>NZ_CP182474.1:0-4800000 GCF_051853065.1 Bradyrhizobium sp. SPXBL-02
AAGAACCCTGCATGGCGCTCACAACGCAACTATATCTCTCAAGAGAAGTTTTCTGACGATGACAATGGAACAGGATCGCTGGTCACGCGTGAAGGGTCGGTTGCGCTCGAGCGTTGGCGAGGACGTCTACACGAGCTGGTTTGCACGCATGGATCTGGAAGGCGTGCAGGACGAGAGTGTGCGGCTGTCGGTGCCGACGCGGTTCCTGAAGAGCTGGATCCAGGCCCATTATGCCGAGCGCGTGCTGTCGTGCTGGCAGGCCGAGATGCCGGAAGTGCATCGCATCGACCTCACGGTGCGGTCCGCCGTGCGTCCGACGGCGCAGCCGAAGGAGGCGCCCGCGCCGGTCGAGGCGCGCCGCGCGCCGACACCGGAATTGCGCTCGACCGCGACCGCACCGGTCTCGGCCAATCACGACGCGCTCGGCGGCTCGCCGCTCGATCCGCGCCTGACCTTCGCGAGCTTCGTCGTCGGCCGCTCCAACACGCTGGCCCATGCGGCCGCGCGCCAGGTCGCCGAAGGACGTCGCGGCGACCCCGTGATGTTCAACCCACTCTACATCCATGCCGGCGTCGGCCTCGGCAAGACGCATCTGTTGCAGGCGGTGACCTGGGCCGGCAATTCCGGCAACGAGCGCAAGGTGCTGTATCTCACGGCGGAAAAATTCATGTACGGCTTCGTCGCCGCGCTGAAGACGCAGACGGCGCTGGCTTTCAAGGAAGCGCTGCGCGGCATCGACGTGCTGGTGATCGATGACCTCCAGTTCCTGCAGGGCAAGTCGACGCAGGCCGAGTTCTGCCACACGCTGAACGCGCTGATCGACGCCGGCCGCCAGGTCGTGATCGCGGCCGACCGTCCGCCGTCCGATCTCGAAAGCCTCGATGACCGCGTGCGCTCGCGGCTCGCTGGCGGGCTCGTGGTCGAGATGGGCTCGCTCGGCGAGGAGCTGCGCCACGGCATCCTGAAATCGCGCGTCGCGGCGGCCCGCGCCCATCATGCGACGTTCGAGGTGCCCGAGGAGGTGCTGCACTATCTGGCGCGCACCATCACCCATAACGGCCGCGACCTCGAAGGCGCGATCAACCGCCTGCTCGCGCATTCCAAGCTCAACAACCGGCCGGTGACGCTGGAGATGGCCGAGCACGAGGTGCGCGACCTGGTGCGGCCGCAGGAGCCCAAGCGGATCAAGATCGAGGACATCCAGCGCGTGGTGGCACGGCAATATAATGTCAGCCGCTCCGACCTGCTCTCCTCGCGCCGCACCGCCAACGTGGTGCGCCCGCGCCAGGTGGCGATGTATCTCGCCAAGACGCTGACCCTGCGTTCGCTGCCCGAGATCGGCCGCCGCTTCGGCGGACGCGACCACACCACCGTGCTGCACGCCGTGCGCAAGATCGAGGCGCTGGTCTCCAAGGACACCGCTTTGTCCGAGGAAGTGGAATCGCTGAAGCGCCAGCTTCAGGAATAAAGGCCTAGGGCTCCCGCCCTGCTCCCGCCGCCCCGGCTTGCCTGGGCGGCGGTCTTCGTTTTGGGGCGGTAAATCGTGGGGAACTGGCCCCCATCCCTTGAATCGCCGGGGCATCCGCGGCACCTTGCGCGACCCAGGCGGCTTTGGTCATATCGGCAGGAATGATCCGGCCTTGCGGGGTCTTCGATGCCGTGGCGCGCGTCCCGCCGCCCGGCCTTCTCAACGCTGTGTTTTCCTTGGGGATCGGGCGAGTAGTGCAATGAAGGTTACGGTCGAACGCGCGCAATTGCTGAAGTCGCTGGGCCATGTCCACCGCGTGGTCGAGCGCCGCAACACGATCCCGATCCTCGGCAACGTGCTGGTGCGCGCCGAGAACGCGAAATTGTCGCTGAAGGCGACCGACCTCGACCTCGAGGTGACCGAGACGCTGCCGGCGGAAACCGCGACCGCGGGCTCCACCACGGTGCCGGCGCACATGTTCTACGACATCGTGCGCAAGCTGCCGGACGGCTCGCAGATCGTGCTGGAGGCCGACGGCGACCGCGCGGTGCTGGCAATCCGCGCCGGCCGCTCCCGCTTCACGCTGCAGACGCTGCCGGAGAACGATTTCCCGGATCTGGCGGCCGGCGACATGTCGCACTCGTTCTCGCTCGCCGCCAAGGACGTCAAGCGGCTGATCGACCGCACGCAGTTCGCGATCTCGACCGAAGAGACGCGCTATTACCTCAACGGCATCTATCTGCATGCCGCCGGCACGGCAAAGGCCGCCACCCTGCGCGGTGTCGCCACCGACGGCCACCGCCTCGCCCAGCTCGACCTGGTGCAGCCCAAGGGCGCCGAGGGCATGCCCGGCGTGATCGTGCCGCGCAAGACGGTCGGCGAGGTGCAGCGCCTGATCGAGGACACCGAGGCCGAGATGACGATCGAGCTGTCGCAGGCCAAGATCCGCTTCACCATCGGCAACGTCGTGCTGACCTCGAAACTGATCGACGGCACCTTCCCCGATTACGGCCGCGTCATCCCGCAGAACAACGACAAGGAGCTCGTGGTCGACAAGAAGGATTTCGAGAACGCGGTCGACCGCGTCTCGACGATTTCGAGCGAGCGCGGCCGCGCGGTCAAGCTGTCGCTGTCGGCGGGCAAGCTGGTGCTGTCGGTGACCAACCCGGATTCCGGCAGCGCGACCGAAGAGCTCGAGGTCGAATACGCCTCCGACGCCCTCGATATCGGCTTCAACTCCCGCTATCTGCTCGACATCGCCGCCCAGATCGAAGGCGACGTCGCAACGCTTCGCCTCGCCGACCCCGGCTCGCCGACGCTGGTGCAGGACCGCGACGACAAGAGCGCGCTGTATGTGCTGATGCCGATGCGGGTGTGAGGGGGTGGTCTTCCTCGCGCGACACTTTCCGTGTGGAGACAACCCCTCACCCGGCTTCGCTGCGCGAAGCCACCCTCTCCCACAGGGGGAGAGGGTGAAGCGACAGCCTTCTCCGTCGGAACAAGCGCGATGCAGGTTGCTGTGCCCTCTCCCCTTGTGGGAGAGGGCATCTCCGCTGACGGATACACACTCGGTCGGGTGAGGGGTTCGTGCCGCAGGAGCCGTCCCATCGGCCAGTCGCCAAGCGTCTCCGCCAGTTCGCGAAGAACATGCGACATGAGCCGACGGATGCTGAAGCTGCGATGTGGCGCTTGCTGAGGGATCGCCGGCTGTCCGCGTTCAAGTTCCGCCGGCAGGTCCCGTTCAAGAATTTCATCCTTGACTTTGTCTGCTTCGAGAAGCGCCTCGTGATCGAGATCGATGGTAGCCAACACGCGGAATCGCAGCGAGATGCGGCGCGCGAGGCGACGCTTGCTGCCGAAGGGTTTTGGACATTGCGCTATTGGAACAACGACGTACTTCAGCAGCCCACCTCTGTGTTGGAGGATATCCTTGCAAAGCTTGCCGGGCGGTAAGATACCCCTCACCCGTCGCCTCACTTCGTGAGGCGCCACCCTCTCCCACAAGGGGAGAGGGGAAGAAGCGCGTCCATG
Organism: Bradyrhizobium sp. SPXBL-02; assembly: GCF_051853065.1. NCBI lineage: Bacteria > Pseudomonadati > Pseudomonadota > Alphaproteobacteria > Hyphomicrobiales > Nitrobacteraceae > Bradyrhizobium > Bradyrhizobium sp. SPXBL-02. The sequence continues at coordinate 3,500 of NZ_CP182474.1, forward strand.
ACAAAGAACTCATGACCCCCTCCCGCATTCATCGCCTGACGCTGACGCATTTCCGCAATTATCGGGCGGCGGGGCTCGAGACGGCGGCTGACCTGGTGGCACTGGTCGGGCCGAACGGGGCGGGCAAGACCAATTGCATCGAGGCGATCTCGTTCCTGTCGCCGGGCCGCGGCCTGCGCCGCGCGACACTGGAGGATGTCGCCGACAACCAGGGCGACGGCTCCTGGGCGGTGTCGGCGCAGGTCGAGGGCGCGCTGGGGCTCGCCACGCTCGGCACCGGCATCGATGCGCCGCGCCCGGACGCTGCCGTGAGCCGGCGCTGCCGCATCGACCGCGAGCCGGTGGGTTCGGCCAGCGCCTTCGGCGATCACATCCGCATGGTGTGGCTGACGCCGGCGATGGACGGGCTGTTCATGGGCGCGGCCTCCGAGCGCCGGCGCTTCTTCGACCGCCTCGTGCTCGCCATCGACAGCGAGCATTCCAGCCGGATCAACGCGCTCGAGCGTTCGTTGCGCTCGCGCAACCGCCTCTTGGAGACGCGCAATTACGACGACCATTGGTGCGACGCGATCGAGCGCGAGACCGCCGAGCTCGCAGTCGCGGTGGCGGCCACGCGCGGCCAGACCGCGGCAAGGCTGACCGGCATGCTCAACGCGCGCGCGCAAGCCTCCGCATTTCCGTCGGCGCAAATCGCGCTCGACGGCTGGATGGAGAACGCGCTGCTGACGGAGACCGCGACCTCGGTCGAGGACCGCTACCGCCAGATCCTGCGCGACAACCGCCCGCGCGATGCCATCGCCGGCCGCACCACCGACGGCCCGCACCTCACCGACCTCGCGGTCCTCTATGCGCCGAAGAGCATGCCGGCGCGCGATGCCTCGACCGGCGAACAGAAGGCGCTCCTGATCGGCCTCGTGCTGGCGCATGCGAGCCTGGTCGCCGAGATGACCGGCATCGTGCCGCTGCTGCTGCTCGACGAGGTGGTTGCGCATCTCGATCCGAACCGCCGGGCGGCGCTGTTCGATGAGCTGAAGAAGCTCGGCGCGCAGGTGTGGCTGACCGGTGCGGATCCTGCGGCCTTCGCCGAGATCGGCGCAGGGGGCGAAGTGTTTGACGTCGAGAGCGGACGAGTCTCGGCCCGCAGCTAGGCCGCCGCATTGAACCCGCTTGTTTGCGGCCACGACTAGCTGCTTGTGGCTGCAAGAGGCGGCCATCGCGCAGGATTTCACAACTGGCGCGATATCCTTGGAGCATGAGCATGGCGACGGTGGGGCGTGGGGCGCAAGCTCCGGCACGATGGCAACTCATTGCGTGCGGCCTTGCTCTCCTCGCAAGCTGCCTGCTCGCGGCAAGCGCCGGCGCCTTCGTGTCGAACCTGCCGCCGCTGTTCCCGGCCGCGCTGACGCTGGATCCCGCGGCCAGGCTGCCCGCGCCGACCCGCTATAGCTATCGTGGGATCCACACCACCGTGATGCCTGGCATCGAGGCGCCGCTCCGGACCAGGTTAGAGGCCCGCGTGCCCGCGGCGCTCAGTGAGGTGCTCGCGTTCTATCGGACCGAGCTTGGAAAGCTCGGCTGGCAGGAGCAGCAGGATGACGCGGTGGTCGGCGCCGATCACGCGCGCCTCGCCTTCGTCTCCCCGATCGGGCCGGCAGCGCTGGAGCTCGACCGCAAGGAGGGCAGCACCGCGGTGCAGCTCGTGCAGAAGAATTCGCAGGCCGCGACCCGCGCCAACGTCCTGCCTGAACCCGGCAAGGCCAAGCTGGTGTTCAGCAATATCGGCGAGAACGAAGCCGTGCTCACGATCAACCAGCGGACCATCCCGCGCCCCGCCGGCGCCAACGCCGTCGCGCTGGACCTTGTGCCCGGCACATACAGCTACGGACTGAGCGTGCCGGGCCATCCGGCCAGAACGAGCATGCTCACGGTCGCAGCCGGCGATACCTGGGAGCTCACGATCGGGCGCGACGGCGAGGCGTGGCCACCGCTGCAGCTGTACTGAGCCGCTGTTCGGCCATGGCTGTTGAACCTGGCCGGTTCCTGCCGCGACTTCTGGTCTGAGGCCGCGCCGATGGGGGCGTCGCCTGCAAATGCGCGGGCATGACGACCCCGCGCCATCCAGGAGCTTGACGATGTCGATGATCCCGCGCGGGACGCAAGTCCCGGCACGATGGCGGCTGTTGGCCTGCGGCCTCGTCCTGGTAGCGAGCTGCTCGATCGCGGCTGCCGCGGACAGCGGTATCGTCGATGTCCACGCGCTGCCCAAGCTCGAGGGTGCGGTGGAGGACACCGCACGGTCCGAATCCTGGCGCCTCGAATATCGCATGCCGACGTCGGAAGCGGTGACGGCGCCGGCGTTGAAAAAGCTCCTCGGCGCCGACGGCTGGGTGCCCTATCTGCGGCCGCTCGACGAAAAGAGCACGACGCTGAATTTCAAGAAGGGACGTCAGGGCCTGTCGGTTCATTTCACGCAAGGCGTCGGCCGCCCGGATCAATCCATGGTCACCTACGCCTCCGACCGGATCTACGGCAACGTGCCGTTCCCTGACGGCGCGACCGACATCATGTTCGATGGCACGAGGCCTTATCTCGGCTGCATCGCGCCCACCGCGCTCGATGCGACGTCGGATTTCTTTGGCCGCGAGATGGCTGCGATCGGCTGGCAGAAGCTCACGGCGGAGACCGCCGCGCGCTGGACCAGCAATCTGGATGAGACCATCCCCAACGGTCTGCGCGCGTATTACGCGCACCCTGATAACCAGGAGACCGGCTTCTCCAAGCAGAAGCCGGTGATGCTGACGCTGACCCGCCGTGACGATGGCCGCACCAATGTCGAAATCCGGGTCGCGCCGTTCGCGCTGCCGGAGGTGCTCGAGGCCGACAGCGAGATGGCCGGCCTACCGCGGCCCAAGCCGACCAAATCCGCGCGGAGCCTCGGCAGCGCCAGCTCCAACAAGCGCGAGATCTCGGCCGCCGCGATGGCCGAGCTGCCCGCCGTGCTCGCCTTCTACCAGCGCGAGCTCGCCGCACGCGGCTGGCAGGAGGACGGCAGCGCGCCGCTCGCACCCGGCGACGAGGTGGCGATCAAGATCTCCAACACCGATGAAACCGGCGTGCTGCGGCTCGGCCGCAAATATGATTTCACCATGGTCAGCCTCACCGCGCAGGTGAAGGACTCCGCGCTCGCCGCCCGCGCCAAGGCGAAGAAGGAGGCCGACGCGAAGTTCCTCGGCGATGCGCTTGGTGCGGCTCAGCAGCTCATCGCCGCTGACGAGGCGAGGCGCAAGGCGCAGGCCACCTCCCTGTCCGATGCGCCGCTCCGTGCGCTCGCCGACAGCAACACGCCAGTGCCGCTGCCCGAGAGCGCCGAAGGCGTGAAATTCGAAGGCGGCGACGGCCATCTCGAATTCTCCTCCACCTCGAGCGTCAAGGCGCTCACCGCGTTTTATCGCGCATCGCTCAAGCCCACCGGCTGGAAGGAGCAGCCTTCCGTCATCAACCAACCCAACATGGCGGTGATGGAATTTTCCAAGGGCGGCAAGTCGATCTCGATGACCGTGATGCAGATGGGACCGAAGGTGAATGTGAGCGCCAGCGGATCGGGCCTGGTGATGGCCGCGGCCAGGCCGGCGGCCGTCCCGGAGGTGCAGGCCAAATCCGCCGATCCGCTGAAGCCGGATCCCGAATCCCCGCTGCCGGTGCCGACGCAGCGCTCGTCGAAATCGCTCGCCACCTCGAAGATGCCGGGCAGCGAGACGCCGTTCCGCCGCGAGCTGGAGGCCAGCATCCCCGCTTCGCTCGACGAGGTCCTCGCCTTCTACCGTGCGGAGCTTGCAAAGCTCGGCTGGCAGGAAAAGACCGGCGGCGCGGCCGCGTCCGCGGAACGCGCGCAGATCGACTTCACCTCGCCGCAAGGCCCGGCCGTGCTCAAGCTCGGCCGCGCCAAGGGCGAGACCATTGTCAATCTGGCGCAGAAGAATGCGGATGCCGCGGCGAAGGCCGACATCATGCCGAAGGCCGGACAGGCCCGGGTGATGATGGGCAACATGGGCGACAAGGAAGCCTCGCTCACGATCAACAAGCAAACCGTCAAGATCGCAGCCGGCGCCGGCGGCCCGCAATCACCGAAAGGCCCGATGCTCGACTTGCCGCCGGGCAAGTACCAATACGCGCTACGCCTGCCCGGACGCCCGGCCCGCACCGAGACCCTCACCGTTGTCGCCGGCGAGGCCTGGGGCCTGCTGGTGGGCCCGAGCGGCGACGTGCTGCCGCTGCAGATGTACTGATCTCATGTTCGCGGGTGTATGGGCCTCGTTGAACCCGTCCGGTTCGTGGGGCGACTAGTCGTCGAGAAGGCGGCGGCGACCGTGTCGCAGCCGCTGCATCGCGCAGAGATCGCGGTATTCCTGGAGAGTGGGCATGACGACGGCAAGGCACGGGGCGAAGGTCCCGGCACGGTGGCGGCTGTTGGTGTGCGGCCTCGCGCTTCTTGCAGGCTGCTCTCAGGAGCCCCTGACCGCAGCAGATCCCCGCGCCGACATGCCCGTGCCGACGCGAGCCAGTCACTCCAGCTTCAGCACCATGCGCGCGTCCGGCATCGATGTCCCGTTCCGACGCGAGCTCAAAGCCCATGTACCCGCAGAGCTCAGCGAAGTCCTGGCGTTCTACCGCACAGAACTCGGAAAGCGCGGCTGGCAGGAGAGGCCTGATGGCGCGATGGTCGCCGCCGATCACGCGCGGCTCGTCTTCGCCTCCCCGAAGGGGCCGGGCACGCTGACGCTCGACCGCGTCAAAAGCGAGACCACAATCGACCTCGTGCAACGAAATACCGAGGTTGCGGCCAAGGCCAACTTCCTGCCGATCGCAGGACACGCGCGGCTGATCTTCGGTTATCTCGTACCTGATGTGGCCTCGCTCGCGATCAACGGCCAGACCATCGAGATCGCGGGCGGCGTCAACCATCCGCAAACGCTGGATCTGCCGCCCGGCACATACTCCTACGCGCTGCTGGTGTCGGGCCATCGGGTGCACACCGACACCATCACCGTGGCCGCCGGCGAGGCCTGGTCCCTCAGTTTGGGGGACGAGGATAAGAAGCCGGACCAGATCTACTGAACCCGATCGCCCGTTCCGGGGCAGCACGGCGCCTTCGGAACAGGCATCCATGTCACCGCAAAAACCACGCCTTCCACGGCCGAAAACCGCCCACGAATCGGGCTTTTTGCAGCGCCCGGAATCGCCCGGCAAAAGCCTTGAAAACTTGCCGAAAAACCCTATCTGCTCAAAGGGTTGCCGGGAGATACTTTGCGCTAGGCGCAAGCGGTCTTTCATGGCACAAATAGCTCGCAAATCAGCGCCTTTTGCGCCGCTGATTCGGGCGACATCTCGAAGGCCTCTCATGACAGAACCTGCTCGGCAGCACGCTGCCGAAAACGAGCCCTCCAACGCGAGCGATTACGGCGCGGAATCGATCCGCGTGCTCAAGGGTCTCGACGCCGTCCGCAAGCGCCCTGGCATGTATATCGGCGATACCGACGACGGCTCGGGCCTGCACCACATGGTCTATGAGGTCGTCGACAACGCCATCGACGAGGCGCTCGCCGGCCATGCCACGCGTGTCGACGTGATCCTCAATGCCGACAATTCCGTCACCGTGCGCGACGACGGCCGCGGCATTCCCGTCGACATCCACAAGGGCGAAGGCATCTCGGCGGCCGAGGTCATCATGACCCAGCTGCACGCCGGCGGTAAGTTCGACCAGAACTCCTACAAGGTTTCCGGCGGCCTGCACGGAGTCGGCGTCTCCGTCGTCAACGCGCTGTCGAGCAAGCTCGGCTTGCGCATCTGGCGCGACAACAAGGAGCATTACATCGAGTTCGCCCACGGCGATGCCGTGGCGCCGCTGAAGGTCGTCGGCGACGCCCCGGGCAAGCGCGGCACCGAAGTGACGTTCCTGGCCTCGACCGAGACCTTCAAGAACATCGAATATGATTTCGCTACCCTCGAGCATCGGCTGCGCGAGCTCGCCTTCCTCAATTCCGGCGTCAACATTGCGCTCTCCGACATGCGCCACGCGGTCGAGAAGCGCGAGGAGATGCACTATTCCGGCGGCGTCGAGGAGTTCGTCAAATATCTCGACCGCAACAAGAAGGCGCTGGTGCCCGCCCCGATCATGGTGCGCTCGGAAGCCAACGGCATCGGCGTCGAGGCGGCGCTGTGGTGGAACGACAGCTACCACGAGAACGTGCTGTGCTTCACCAACAACATCCCGCAGCGTGACGGCGGCACCCATCTGGCCGGCTTCCGCGGCGCGCTGACGCGCCAGGTCAACGGCTATGCCGAGGCCAATGCCAAGAAGGAAAAGATCGCGCTGACCGGCGACGATTGCCGCGAAGGTCTCACCGCCGTGCTCTCGGTGAAGGTGCCGGACCCGAAATTCTCGTCGCAGACCAAGGACAAGCTGGTGTCCTCGGAAGTGCGCCCCGTGGTCGAGAACGTCCTCAACGAGGCGCTCCAGGCCTGGTTCGAGGAGCACCCGAGCGAAGCCAAGATGATCGTCGGCAAGGTGATCCAGGCCGCGGCGGCCCGTGAAGCTGCACGAAAAGCGCGCGAGCTGACGCGCAAGAGCCCGCTCTCGGTCTCCTCGCTGCCGGGCAAGCTCGCCGACTGCCAGGAAAAGGATCCGGCCAAGTCCGAGCTCTTCATCGTCGAGGGCGACTCCGCAGGCGGCAGCGCCAAGCAGGGCCGCAACCGCGAGTTCCAGGCCGTCTTGCCGCTCCGCGGCAAGATCCTCAACGTCGAGCGTGTGCGTCCCGACAAGATGCTGTCGAGCGAGCAGATCGGCACGCTGATCACCGCGCTCGGCACCGGCATCAGCGACGAGTTCTCGGTCGAGAAGCTGCGCTATCACAAGATCATCGTGATGACGGACGCCGACGTCGACGGCGCCCACATCCGCACGCTGCTGCTGACGTTCTTCTACCGGCAGATGCGCGACATCATCGACGGCGGCTATCTCTACATCGCCCAGCCGCCGCTCTATAAGGTCTCACGCGGCAAGTCCGAGCAATACCTGAAGGACGAGCGCGCGCTGGAAGATTATCTGATCGACGCCGGCCTCGACGACTGCGTGTACATCCCCGGCACCGGCGGCGACCGCTCCGGGCGCGATCTGCGCGCGCTGGTCGACGACGCCCGCGTAGTCCGCAGCATCCTGCGCAACCTGCACAGCCGCTATAACCGCAAGGTGGTCGAGCAGGCCGCCATCACCGGCGTGCTGAACAAGGAAATCTACGGCGATCCCGAGAAGGCGGCGGCCGCTGCGCAATACATCGCGAGCCGGCTGGACAACCAGGCCGAGGAGGTCGAGCGCGGCTGGGTCGGACAATTCGTCGAGGGCCAGGGTTTCCTGTTCGAGCGCACCGTGCGTGGCGTCAAGGAAGCCGCCGTCATCGACGACGCGCTGCTCGGCTCCGCCGAGGCCCGCAAGCTCGACGAGTACACGACCAGGCTCCAGGACGTCTATGCCCGCTCCGGCAAGCTGCGGCGCAAGGATACAGAGCACATGGTCCACGGTCCGGTCGATCTGTTCGAGGCCGTGACCGACGCGGGCCGCAAGGGCATCACCCTGCAACGCTACAAAGGCCTCGGCGAGATGAATCCGGAGCAGCTCTGGGAAACGACGCTGGACACCGAGGCGCGCTCGCTGCTGCAGGTGAAGGTCAAGGAGGTCGACGAGGCCGACGACATCTTCACCAAGCTGATGGGCGACGTGGTCGAGCCGCGCCGCGATTTCATCCAGGAACATTCGCTGAGCGCGACGATCGATATTTGATCGCCTCCCAAGCTCGTAGCTCTCGGTGCCAGCCAAGCACTCGCTGCACCTCTCCCGCTTGCGAGAGAGGTCGACACGCTCGCAGAGCGTGGCGGGTGAGGGCTTTCTCCTCTAGGGGATTGTCCCATTGCGGAGACACCCTCTCCCCCGCCCTCCCCCGCAAGCGCAGGGCTATCGCATATGACTTCTCGCGGCGGCCGGTGCGCACGCCTCGTCCTTCGAGACGGCGCTGGCGCGCCTCCTCAGGATGAGGCTCATCAGCGTCAGTGCCTCTTGAACCGTAGCCACGCACTCCGTCCTCATCCTGAGGAGCCCGCCTCAAGCGGGCGTCTCGAAGGATGGCCGCGGGGAAGGGCTCTCAAATGCGATTGCCCTGCCCGCAAGCGGGGGAGGGAGCGCACCGCCGTCCTGGCTACGAGCCCCACTGCACTCTAGGCCGCTCCTGAACCTCCCCACCCGCCATCGCGACGAAATGGCATGAACCCGCAAGGCCCATTCCGGCCGGGAAGTGTCGCGCCATGACCGCCTCTGCTACGACCAGCTCCGCTGCGCCCTCACGCCGCCTCGGCATCATCGGCAGCATCGTCGGCGTGCTGGCACTGATGGCGGCTGTGCTGCCGCATTGGGTCGTGCCGATCGTGTTTCCGCCGCCGCCGGCGGACAAGGTGATCGTCGACACCGGACACCGCATCAAGGACCGCATCGTCGCGAAGGTGAAGGGCGTGGAGTATCAGGCTCCGAAGGTCGAGAAATCGGCCGGACGAAGCTGGAGTGAAACCGCATCGGTCACGGCAATCTCGCTCGGCCTGCTCGCCATCCTGCTCTCGGTGCTCTCCCTGATCTTCCGGGAGGAGTGGCTCCTCGCCGCGGTCGCCGCCACACTCGGCACCGGCGCCATCGCCATCGAAATCTCCTTCTTCATGATGGGGGCCCTGATCCTGATCGCGATCCTCTACGTGATCGGGAATATCATCGGGCTGTTTTGAGGGGCGCTTTGACGGGTGCGGGTCCCAGCCAGCACAATTGCTCCCGCGGTCAAATCTCTGTAGTTTCCGCCCGAAACAGCCCACCCAACAGGACAGCGAGAACCTCGTGGCGCCCATCCAATACATCGTCGAGGGCGGTCACCGGCTCTCGGGCTCGATCGAGCCGTCCGGCAACAAGAATTCGGCGCTGCCGATCATCGCCGCCGCACTGCTGACCGAACATCCGGTCGTGCTGGAGAACGTGCCGCGGATCCGTGACACCGAGACGCTGGTCGAGCTGGTCCGCTCGGTCGGCGCGTCGGCGGAATGGTCCGCGCGCAACACGCTCCACATCCACGCCAAGAGCATCCGTGCCGCCGATCTCGACCCCGAGCTGTGCGTGCGCATCCGCGCCTCGATCCTGCTCGCCGGGCCCCTGCTCGCCCGCTGCGGCGAGGTGATGCTGCCGCCGCCGGGCGGCGACGTCATCGGCCGCCGGCGTCTGGACACACATGTGCTCGCGCTGGAGCAGCTCGGCGCAAAGGTCACCGCGACCGACCGGCTCGAATTCCGCGCGCCCAAGCTTGCGGGCGCGGACGTATTCCTGGACGAGCCGAGCGTCACCGCGACCGAGAACGCGCTGGTCGCGGCGGTCGCCGCCGACGGCACCACCTATTTGCGCAACGCGGCCTCCGAGCCGCATGTGCAGGACCTCGCCAATTTCCTGGTCGCGCTCGGCGCCAGGATCGAAGGCATCGGCACCAACACCATGATCATCCATGGACCAGCGACGCTCGGCGGAGCCACCTACCGGATCCAGCCCGACCATATCGAGGTCGGCTCGCTGATCGGGCTCGCCGCCGTGACGCGCTCGCCCTTGCGCATCACGCGCGCGGGCGTCGAGCATCTGCGCTCGATCCGCATGGGCTTCGAGCGGCTCGGCATCGTCTGCCGCATCGAGGGCGACGACCTCATCGTGCCCTCCAACCAGACATTGAAGATCCAGGACGATTTCGGCGGCCATGTGCCCAAGCTCGAGGACCAGCCCTGGCCGGCCTTCCCGGCCGACCTGATGTCGATCGCGATCGTCACCGCCACGCAATGCGAGGGCGTGATCCTGATGTTCGAGAAGATGTTCGAATCCAGGATGTTCTTCGTCGACAAGCTGATCGCGATGGGCGCGCGCATCGTGCTGTGCGATCCGCACCGCGCCATCATCGCCGGCCCCAGCCGCCTGCACGGCGCGACGATGACCTCGCCCGACATCCGCGCCGGCATGGCGATGCTGCTCGCGGCCGTCTGCGCCGAGGGCACCTCGACCATCAACAATGCCGACCAGATCGAGCGCGGCTATGAGCGCATCGAGGAACGGCTGAACGCGCTGGGTGCGAAGATCAAGCGCGTGCCGGAGCGGAAGGGCTGAGGCGTTCTTCCTTCTCCCCTTGTGGGAGAAGGTGGCGCGAAGCGCCGGATGAGGGGTATGCCTCCACAAATTCCGGTGAGAGTTGGACTCGTGGATAAAACCCCTCACCCGTCTCGCCGCTTCGCGGCGAGCCACCCTCTCCCACAAGGGGAGAGGGGAAGAGGTAAGCCTCTCGCATCGTACATCGGTTTCGTGCCCCGGACGCAGCGCAGCGCTTCTTCAGCGATGCGCTGCTGAGCCGGGGCCCATGCGACTACGCGCCACGCTCGCGGCTTCTGGGTCCCGGCTCGCGCTTCGCGCGTCCGGGACACGAGCCATGTTTTCGTCGCGCGGCTGTGCTATTGAGCGCCATGCTCGACACCGTCCAACATCATGCGCAGCCGCATGCCGGCGTGCCGCCGAATCATCTTGCCGAAGAATTCGTCGAGACGCTGCGCCTCGCCGTGCCGATGATGCTGACCCAGCTCGGGCAGATCGCGATGATCACCACCGATCTCGCGATGATCGGCCGACTCGGCGAGGAGGCGGTGGCCGCGGCGGCGCTGGCCCATACGGTCTATTTCGTCAGCTTCACGTTCGGGCTCGGATTGACCTCGGCAGTGTCGCCGCTGGCGGCGCAGGCGTTCGGCGCCGGCGACGCCAGGCGCATTCGCCGCTCGTTGCGCGTCGGTCTGTGGGCCGCGCTGCTGATCTCGCTGCCGATGATGGCCTCGCCGCTCTATGGCGAGCAGATTTTGCTCGCGCTGGGTCAAATGCCGCGAGCCGCCGCGCTGGCGCAGCACTATTTGAACGGCCTCGCCTGGGGCATCGCGCCGGCGCTCGGATTCATCGCGCTGCGCGGCATGATGAGCGCGGTGAGCCGGCCGCAGGCGCCGCTGTGGATCACACTGGCGGCGATCCCGGTCAACGCCGCGCTGGTCTACGCGCTGATCCACGGCCTGTTCGGCCTGCCGGAGCTCGGCCTGTTCGGCGCGGGGCTTGCGACCACGCTGGTCAATCTCGGCACCTTCATCGCCGCACTCGCTATTGCCGCATGGCGAAAACCGTTCGCGGACTATCATCCGCTCGCCCGCCTGTGGCGGATCGATTGGCCGTTGATGCGCCAGCTGATCGCGATCGGTGCGCCGATCTCGTTTTCCCTGCTGCTGGAATATGGTCTGTTCTCCTCGGCGGCGCTGCTGATGGGACTGATCTCGACCGCCGCGATTGCCGCGCATCAGATCGCGCTCCAGGTCACCGCCGTGCTGTTCATGGTGCCGCTCGGCATCGGCATGGCGGCGACGGTGCGGGTCGGTCACGCCTACGGCCGCAAGGATCCGGAGGCGGTGAAGCGCGCAGGGCTCGTCGCAGCCGTGCTCGGCGTCGCGCTGGTCTCCGCGCTGACGATCGCCATCGTGATCGGTCGCTATCAGCTCGGCCGGCTGTTTTTCGGCAGCGGCAGCGAAAGCGCGGCAACGGTCGAGCTGACGGCAACGCTGCTGCTGGTCGGGGCCAGCTTCTTCATCGCCGACGGCCTGCAGACCATCATGGGCGGCGCACTGCGCGGCATCAATGACACAAGGATGACGCTGCTATTCGCCGCGATCGGCTATTGGGGCGTCGCCTTTCCCATCGGCTGGATGCTGGCGTTCCACACAGGGCTCGGCGCGGTCGGCGTCTGGATCGGATTCTCGGTCGGCACGTTCGTCTATGCCGGGCTGTTGATCTTGCGCTTCCGGATGCTGGCGCGCAAACTGGCGGAATGATCGGGACGGTCCGCGAAGTCGCGCCTGAGGTCGATGCCGATGCGCTGCTCGCCGGCGCGCAGTTCATCGACGCATTCCGCGTGGACATCGGCGCCGCGGCGGTGAATGCCCGCGAAGCCTGCACCAGGATGGTGCTGCACGGACCGCGCTGGATCGACGCGCTGCTGCGCCTGCGCAACATTCTGGTGACGCCGTTCGGACTGAAGACATCAGGCGAAGGCGCCCCGGCGCCGGGCGGCATGATCGGCCTGTTTCCGGTGGTCGACGAAACGCCCGAGCGGCTGGTGGCGGGCTTCGATGATTTGCACCTCGATTTCCGCATCGTGGTCGACGTTTCAGGCAATGCCGCGAGCCGGCAGGTGACCTCGACCACGCTGGTGCGCACGCACAACCTGCTCGGCCGGACCTATCTCGCGCTGATCATGCCCTTCCACAAGCTCGTGGTCCGCAACATGATGGGACGGATCGTGGCGCCGGCCCGCTGAACTGTGCGGGCCGAGATTGATGAACACGTCCGCGTTCAGCCCACCGGCCCCGGGGTCCAATTGTCTCCCGCGAGCGGACTGACTCTCACGTCAGGAATGACACCGCGGTCCATGCTCGGATCGAAATGGCGCATCGCCCGCTCATTGAGGTCGATGATGCGGCCGGGTCTGAGCGGTCCCACGTCATTTATCTTGACGATGACCTTCTTGCCGACAGCCTCGACGAGGGCATATTTCGGCCTCGCGCCAAATTCGACCCCACCAAATTTCCGACGCAGGCTCGTCTTGATGGCAGCCGTCCAGGCAGAGGGATCATAACGCTCGCCGGAGGCTGTCTTCGGACCTCCCTCCTCCTTGCCGGGCTTGAACGGATTGTAGGTGGACGCCGCGCCAACGATCGCATTACCGGAAGCGGCATCGACGACGGCACTTGAGTGATCCCCACGCGTTTCACTTCGAGCAACTGAAACGGAAAAGGCAAGCGTAACCAGGGCGCCGCAAATTGCGGCGCTCGAGCGGAAGAGCATCATAAGTCCTGTTATTTTTTAGATTGTCCGGTTCCAGAACCGCAAAACTGGTCAAGCGAACGCAGCAGCGTTCATCAACTTGCGCCAATCGTTTTGCGGATTCGAGCCAACCCCTGGCTACGGAACCGTTGTGTGAACCGGCGTGGTCCTCACGTCGTGTTTACCGGTTAAGACAGAGATTGCGTCAGCAACATGACCCGATGGAACCTGGCGTGCAGCGTCAGAAGACGCAGGCAGCGATCACGGCTGAATCGCGCGACGTATGCATCGCGGTCGAAACGAGTCTACGAGGATGCGTTCGACTCACTCCGCCACCCGAACTGACTTGTCGGTTGCGGTTTCCGACCATTCGCCGACGACGCGGTCGAGGTCGCAGAGATTTTGGTGCATCTGCTCCAAGGAGAAGCCGAGCGCGAAGAAGCGCTCAGCGGTGTCGCTTGCGTGGCCGCGGATCAGGCCGTCCTGACGGACGGACGCGACCGCCTCGGCGTAGTGCTGGAGCGCGACGTGCACGGGATGGATCGGCGGCGCGCCGGCGCCTTCGCGCAAGGCGCTAGCGGCCGCGCGCAGGAAGCGCGCGATCACGGTCGAGACTTCCGTCAGCGGCGCAGCCAGCCGCAGCTGCACCTCGACCGGCAGCGGCACCACCGTGGCGCGGCCGATCATCACGACGTCGTGGCGCAGCCGCAGGATGGTTCGCAACAACGGACCGGTGTCCGGGCCGCTCGACAGCCGCGCGGCGCGCTCGCGCTCGGCCTCGGAGCCGATCGCATTTAGGTTGACCATCGCGGAGCCGATGCCGTCCTGGATCCGGTGCAGCGCGTCGTTGTCGCGGCCGCGCGTGAGGCCTGCCAGCAGCTCGGTGAAGGCATCGGCGATCAGCTCGAGCAGAACCGCCGCGCTGGCGCGGATCTGCCGTACTGCGCGCGACGGCAGCACCAGGAACGAGACCAGCAATCCCGTGACGGCGCCGACGCCGACCTCGCTGACCCGATCGATCGCCGAGGTCAGGGGATCGGCATGATGCAGGGTCGGAACCAGGAGCACGATCACGGCGGTGACCGTGGCGGCGCTGAGACTCGGATTGATCGCGGCGATGAAGGCGAGCGGGGCGACGGAGAGGACCAGCAGGCCGAGCAGGCCCGCCTCGCTGGAATAGGGAATCAGGATGGCGATGGCGCCGCCATAGATCGCGCCGCCGATGGTGCCGAGCATGTAGTCGCGCGTCGCCTTCAGCGAGCGGCCGACGCTCATCTGGGTCACGATCAGTGAGGTCAGCACCGCCCAGAGCGGCAACAGCAGATGCAGCGCGGTGGCGATCGCATAGGCCGCGGTCGCGGCGACCGTGACCCGGATCGCCAGCCCCAATTGCGTCCGCCGCGCTCGAACCCGGTCGAACAGCTGCCTTGCGCGCGTCATACGGAATATCCCGATCCTTTGCGCCAAGCCAAAAGCATGGCTGATCCCCGCCCCCGCAAGGCCGCTTGAAAGGCCAAATCGACCCGCCTAACTTGCGCGCCAAAACGAGGAAACACGATGGCTCACGAAACCGCAACGCTCGCCGCCTATGTCTTCAATCTGAAATACCAGGATATTCCCACCGAGGTGCTGGAGCGCGCCAAAGTGTTGACGCTGGACTTTCTCGGCAGCGCAATCCGAGCGCGGCGCGAGGCGGAATCGACCCCGTCGATGCTGAAGATGCTGGAGGCGCTGGCGCTGGACACCAAGGGCGAGTCCACCGTGTTCGGCGATACCAAGACCTGGACGCCGGCGGTCGCGGCGCTGCTCAACGGCGCGCTCGGCCATTCGCTCGATTTCGACGACACCCACGCCGATTCCTCGCTGCATCCGAGCGCACCGGTGGTGCCGGCCGCCTTCGCCGTCGGCGAGATGGTCGGCGCGTCGGGCCGCGACGTGCTGACGGCGATCGTTGCCGGTTACGAGGTCTGCTGCCGGCTCGGCAACGCACTCGACCCGACCTCGCATTATGCACGCGGCTTCCACCCCACAGCGACCGCCGGCACCTATGGCGCCGCCGCGGCGGCCGGAAAGCTGTTCGGCCTGTCCGAGAAGCAGCTGATCGCCGCGTTCGGTGTCTCCGGCAGCCAGGCCGCAGGCTCGCTGCAATTTCTGGTCAACGGCGCCTGGAACAAGCGCTACCAGGTCGGTGCCGCCGCGATGAACGGCGTGATCGCCGCGACGCTGGCGCGCAACGATTTCGTCGGCGCGACCGAGTCGGTCGAGGGCAAGCACGGCCTGCTCGCCGGCTACACCGACGATGCGCATCCGGACAAGGCGGTCGCCGAGCTCGGCAAGACCTATGAGACGATGAAGATCGGCGTGAAGCCGTATCCGAGTTGCCGCTATACCCATGCCGCGATCGATGCGCTGATCGCGATGCGGCGCGAGCACAATCTGACCCCGGACCAGGTCAAGCGTGTCGAGATCGGCCTGCACCGCAACGGCATCACGCTGACCGGCGATGCCGCCACCAAGCGCCATCCGCGCTCGATCGTCGGCGGCCAGTTCTCGATGTTCTTCACCGGCGCGCTCGCGCTCGACCAGGGCTCGTTCGGCTGGGACGATTACAACCGGCTCGGTGATGCCGCGATCGACGCGCTCGCCGACAAGTTCGACGTGGTGCAGGACGATCGGCTCGAGATCGGCCGCACCCATCCCTTTGGCGCGCGCGTGAGCATCACGACGGATGACGGCGTGCACGAGCGGCTCTATGCCGACCCGTCGGGCGAGCCGACCTCATTCCCGGACACGCAGGCGATGCAGCAGAAATTCCTGACGCTGGCGCGCCCCGTGCTGAACGCCCGCGCGGAGAAGTTTGCGGATGCGATCATGACCTTGGAGCGGTTCGACCGCGTGGCGCAGGCGACGGAATTGGGAAGGTAGGGCTCTCTCTCTTCTCCCTCTCCCCGTTCTTACGGGGAGAGGGTTGGGGTGAGGGGCCTCTCTCCACACGTGAGATCGTCGAGGGACCTGTACCCCCTCACCCGGATCGCAAGAGCGATCCGACCTCTCCCCGCAAGCGGGGAGAGGTTGAGCTAATCCACTCCCGCCAGCTTCCCCTTCTCGCGCGTTGCCGCGACCACGTCCCGCACGAGATCGAATACGCCGTCGGCTTGCGGCGGCGCGTTCGGCGAGCGGCCCATCCGCACGATCACCAGCTGCTCCGACGGGATCACGATGGCGTATTGCCCGATCGTGCCCTTGGCGAAGAAGGCATCGCGCGGCCAGCCATGCTCCACGCGGAAGTTTGCGCCAAAGCTGTCGCCCTGGTTGGTCCAGAAGCCGGCGCCGATGCCGACCCAGGCATTCGGCGTGGCCGTCGCCGAATAGTCCACCCACCCTTCCGGCAAGATGCGTTTGCCGCCGGCGACGCCGTCATTGAGATAGAGCTGGCCGAAGCGCGCCCAGTCGCGCGCGGAGGCGAGCATCTCGCTCGACCCTTCGATCGTGCCGGCGCCGTCGAGCTGGAGCACGACATGGCGCATGCCGAGCGGGGCGAACAATTCGCGGCGCGCAAAGCGCAGCGCGTCTTCCGGTGTGCCACCGGCCGCATCGCGGATCAGATGCGAGAGGATGAGGACGTTGCCGTCGTGATAATTCCACGCGGTGCCGGGCGCGGTCCGAAGCGGGATGGTCTCGGCATAGGCGGCCATGTCCTTCTCGGCGAATTTCATCCGGTTGACGGGCTCGAAGGCGGAGCCGAGCGAAGCCTGTAGCGAGCTGCCGAGCGCAAGGCCCGCGGTGTGACGCAGCAGCTGATCGACGGTGATGGCATGGCGGGGATCATCGGGATCTTTCCAGGCCGCGACCGGCGCGGGAGCGTCGAGCTTCAGCTTGCCCTGGCGCACCAGCACGCCGATCAACGCCGAGATCACCGATTTCGTCATGGAGAAGCCGAGCAGCGGCGTCTCGGGGCCGATGCCGTCGGCGTAGCGCTCGGCGACGACGCGGCCGGCCTTCATCACGACGATGGCGCGGGTGCGGCGGTGAGGCGGCTGCGCGGGCTCGGCGAAGGCCCGGTCGAGCGCGGCGGCGAGCGAGGGGTTTTGCGGCGACACGATCGCGGGGCCGGCGATCTCGGGCAGCAAGGCGGGCCGTTTGTCGCCAGGCGGCGGCGCGACGGCGGCAATGCCAGTGCCGTGATCGAGCGTGCAGCCGAGGCCCTCGCGATAGACGGCACGGCTGCGGCCGAGGCCAAACAACGTCACCGTGACATCCTTGCGGACGGAATCGACCCTGTACTCCATCGCCCAGCCGATCAGGCTCGCTCCGGGCATGGCGTCGGTGGTCTCGGCGAAGTTGCGGCTGGGATCGAGGCCGGAGACGAACGTCTCGGCGCACAGGATGTCGGCGACGAAGCCGGTGGCGACCTTCGGCACGTCGCGGGCCCGGGCCGCGCCGAGTGCGAGGCCGGCTGCGGCGATGGCGGTGGTGAGAAGGAGGATCTTGCGGCGGGTCACGGGCTTTCTCCGGCTGGGACGCATGCTGGAGGAAGCCGGAGCAGCCGGAGGTGCGCTCGCCGGATTTGGAAAATGGCCTTGTTGAAACCGAACTGACCTCGCCGATTCCAGAATTTCGGTGTGATTAGAATGGCTTGGAATTAGGCCGCACTTGTCTTCAGCCGCCGGTACTCCGTCGGGGTCACGCCCGTCACCGCTTTGAACGCCCGGTTGAACGGCCCCAGTGACTGGAAACCGGCGTCCATGGCGATGGTGATGACGGGGACCTCGGCCTGGGCGGGATCGGCGAGCGCGGCCTTGGCTTCCTCGATCCGATGGTTGTTCAGGAACACATTGAAGTTGCGATAGCCGAGCCGCTGGTTGATCAGCCGGCGCAGCCGGTATTCGGGAATCTTCAGCCGGCCCGCCAGCACGCCGATGGTGATGTTCTCCTGGCGATAGATCCGCTCGTCCGCCATCAGGCGCATCAGGGCATCGACGAGTTTCTGGTCGGAGTCCTCGGCCGCGGGCTGGACCAGCGCGACCGGGAGTGCGGGCTCTGGCGCAATCGGAAACAGGTCGGCGCCATCGACGCGCATCATCGTATAGGCAATCGCTGCAACGATGCAGGCGAGCACGCCTGTATTGATCGTGTTGGCGACATCGCCCACGCTGAAGGCAACGAGGATCTGGAGCACCGCATTCAACCCGCCATAGAGCGCGGCAGCGCAGACGATGAAGACGCGCACGCGGCGGCGACGCTCGACCAGATCGGCGGACCATGATCGGATCGTCTGCGCCACTGCAAGCGCGATGAAACCGAGCACGATCAGGTTCACTACAGTCACGGAGAACCGCGCGTTGCCGCCGGGCGCGATCCAGAGACACCCGACGAAGCTGAAGGCGGTCACGGCAGCCCAGATCAAACCGTGCCACCAGCGCAGGCGAAAGGCATCGTCGAACAGCGCGCGTGTGAACAGCCAGAATACGACGATATTGCCGGTCGACAGTGCAATCAGCGGCGCGTGCCAGACCGGAACGAGCGACGACACGCCGATGGAATAGCTCGCGGCATGCGCCGCCGAGCCGAGCGCGAAGGCCGCACCGAGCCGGGCTGCCAGCACATTGCGGAACTCGGAGAGCAATGATGCCGCCAGCACCAGCAGCAGCGCGACGCTGGCAGCGCGGAAGGCGAGCTCGGTTGTGGCAAGTGTCATCGGGTGATGCGACGGTGCGGTTGAAGGCAGCCGAACATCGTTCGTTGCGCTCGTTTTTTCAAGGACCATCCGTACGCAAGGGTTAGCGGCGCCCACCGCTGTCATCGCCCGGCTTGACCGGGCGATCCAGTACACCGAGACGCCAGTGATTGAATCGACGGGCTGCGGCGTACTGGATGCCCCGGTCAAGCCGGGGCATGACAGGGGAGTATGTGGTTCGGCCTTTGTCGCGACGGCGATGCGAAATCCTGCTACGATCGCGCTCAACAAAGCTAAAAGGAGTCCACCATGAGCTGGCAGCCCTCGAACGATCCCGTGCTCGGCGATCCCATGTCCTGCGATGCGCTCGATCTCGTCATCGTGCCGCGCACGCGCGACCTCGGTGATGGGTTCGCGGTGCGCCGCGCGTTGCCGCACGGCAAGCGGCAGATGGTCGGGCCCTTCATCTTCTTCGACCATTTCGGCCCGGTGCAGTTCGTCTCCGGCAAAGGCATGGACGTGCGGCCGCATCCGCATATCGGGCTTGCCACCGTCACCTATCTGTTCGACGGCGCGATCATGCATCGCGACAGCGAGGGCAACGTCCAGGAGATCGCGCCCGGCGCGATGAACCTGATGACGGCGGGGCGCGGCATCGCACATTCCGAGCGCACGCCGGATGCGCAGCGCGCCTCGGGCCAGAAGATGCTCGGCCTGCAAAGCTGGATCGCGCTGCCGGCGGGCTCCGAAGAGATCGCGCCATCGTTCCAGCATTACGCGGCGGGCGACCTGCCGATGATCTCCGAGCGCGACTTCACCGCGCGGGTGATCGCGGGCTCCGCCTTCGGCATCGCCTCGCCGGTGTCGATGGTCTCGCCCTGGTTCTACACCGAGGTCACGGCGGTCGCGGGCGCGAGCGTGCCGCTCGACCCCGATCACGAGGAGCGCGCGATCTATTTGGTCGACGGCGAGGTCGAGATCGCGAACGAGCGCTATGAGGGACCGCGCCTCCTGATCTTCCGGCCCGGCGACCGCATCACCGTGAAGGCGCTGAAGGCGACGCGGATGATGTTTCTCGGCGGCGATGCACTGGAAGGCCCGCGCCACATCTGGTGGAATTTCGTCTCCTCCAGCAAGGAGCGGATCGAGCAGGCCAAGCAGGACTGGAAAACCGGCCGCTTCGCGGCAGTTCCGCAGGAACATGAGTTCATTCCGCTGCCGGAATAGGCTAATCCGGTCTCCGGTCGCGCCGTCAGACGCGGCCGGATGTCCTGCGCGAAGGCTTTGCCGATGACCACCATGCTCTCCAGCGACCTGCCTCTATCCAAGATCGGACGCGGCAAGGTGCGCGATATCTACGCCGTCGACGACGACCGCCTGCTGCTCGTCACCACCGACCGCATCAGCGCCTTCGACGTCGTGATGGGCGAGACCATCCCGATGAAGGGCGCAGTGCTGACGCAGATCAGCGCGTTCTGGTTCAACGAGCTCGAAGGCGTAGTGCCGCATCACATGATCAGCGCCGACACCGACGAGATCGTCGCGGCCGTGCCGGCGTTGCAGCCGCACCGCGCCGAGATCCTCGGCCGCGCCATGCTGTGCAAGCGGACCACCGTGTTTCCGATCGAATGCGTGATCCGCGGCTACCTCTCGGGCTCCGCCTGGAAGGAATACGCCGCCAGCGGCACGCTCGCCGGCGAGAAGCTGAAGACGGGCCTCGTCGAGAGCGAGAAGCTGGAGCCGGCGATCTTCAGCCCGGCGACCAAGGCCGAGAGCGGCCATGACGAGAACATCACCATCGCGAAGATGCGCGCGGTGGTCGGCGACGAGGTCGCCTACACGCTGGAGAGCATGACGCGGGCGATCTACACGCTCGGCGAGGAGCTCGCCCGCGAGCAGGGCATCATCATCGCCGACACCAAGTTCGAGTTCGGCCGCGACAAGGACGGCCGCATCATCCTGATCGACGAAGTCATGACGCCGGATTCTTCGCGCTTCTGGGCCGTGGACGCCTACAAGCCCGGCCAGCCGCAGGCGAGCTTCGACAAGCAACCCCTGCGCGACTATCTCGACGTCGAGCGCCGCGCCGGCCGCTGGAACGGCGACGCCCCGCCGCCGCCGCTGCCGGCCAGCGTGGTTGACGCGACCAGCAAGCGATATCTGGAAGCGTATCGGCGCGTGACCGGAGCGGAGCTGAGGATTTAGGCGCGGTTTGCTGACGGATGCATGTCTGGATTGGCGCGCTTCGCGGCAGGACAACAGCAAAGTATGGACACGCCTTTGACGCTTTGCGCCGACCGAAGGGCTCTGGGGCTGCGATCTCGCCTCCATTGATCCAGATCAAGCCGGGAGCCAACGATTAGAGAAAGCTGATCACCTCGGCTTGATACAACAAACGAGGGAGATCGCCATGACCCTGGTAGGCACCAAGCGAACGTTACTTTTTGCAGCCGTCCTGGGCTGCGGAATTTTCGGCTCGACCGACTGGTCAAACGACACCGTCATCGCGTTCGGCGTTCCCAGCGCTGAAGCCAGGGTCGGCCGGCCGGCAACCCCAGTGAGCGTTGCCGGCGTCGCACGTCGAACCACGCGACGCGCGGTCGTGGGGGGAGCGGCGGTGGGTGCGGCAGCTGCCGGCGCAGCATGCGTCCGTGTCTATGTGAACGGCGCCTACGTCTGCCGCTGATGCCATTCGCGCCGGCGAACGCAAATCGCCGGTCCGGGCTACGACGTCAGCTCCGTCATTGCGAGGAGCTCGCGACAAAATTGCGAAGCAATTTTGCGCTGATGCGACGAAGCAATCCAGGCTGCCTCTGCGGAGGGATTCTGGATTGCTTCGCTGCGCTCGCAATGACGTGGAGAGATGATGGTGGCTTAGACCCCCGCCATCATCACGTATTTGATCTCGACATATTCTTCCATGCCGTGACGCGAGCCTTCGCGGCCCAGGCCGCTTTCCTTGACGCCGCCGAAGGGCGCGACCTCGGTGGTGATCAGGCCGGTGTTGACGCCGACCATGCCCGACTCCAGCGCTTCGGCGACGCGCCAGACGCGGCCGAGATCCCGGGAGTAGAAGTACGAGGCGAGACCGAACGGCGAGGCGTTGCACATCGCGATCACGTCGGCCTCGTCCTTGAAGCGGATGACGGGTGCGAGCGGGCCGAAGGTCTCCTCCTGCGACACCAGCGAGTCCGGCTTGACGTCGGCGAGCACGGTCGGCTCGAAGAAGGAGCGGCCGAGCTCGCTGCGCTTGCCGCCGGTGACGACCTTGGCGCCGCGCTTGACGGCATCCGCAATGTGGCGCTCGACCTTGTCGACCGCCTTCATGTTGATCAGCGGGCCCTGCGTGACGCCGCTCTCGGTGCCGTCGCCGATCTTCATCGCCGCGACCTTCTTCGACAGCTTCTGCACGAACTCGTCGTAGATCTTGTCCTGGGCGTAGATGCGGTTGGCGCAGACGCAGGTCTGGCCCATGTTGCGATACTTCGAGACGATCGCGCCTTCGACGGCAGCCTCGATGTCGGCGTCATCGAACACGATGAAGGGGGCGTTGCCGCCGAGCTCGAGGCCGAGCCGCTTCACGCCGACCGAGGCCTGCTGATAGAGGATCTTGCCGACCGCGGTCGAGCCGGTGAAGCCGACAAAGCGCACCGCCGGATGCTCGCACAGCACCTTGCCGATCGGCGGTGCGTCACCCGTGATGATGTTGAGCACCCCCTTGGGGATGCCGGCCCTCTCGGCGAGCACGGCGAGCGCCAGCGCCGACAGCGGCGTCTCGTTGGCGGGCTTCAGCACCACGGTGCAGCCGGCGGCCAGCGCCGGCGAGACCTTTCGCGTGATCATCGAGTTCGGGAAATTCCACGGCGTGATCGCGCCGCAGACGCCGATCGGCTGCTTGATGGCGAGCAGGCGCGCATCGGGCCGCTGGCTCGGAATGGTCTCGCCATAGACGCGGCGGGCTTCTTCCGCAAAGAACTCGATATAGGCGGCGCCGATATCGACCTCGCCGAGCGCCTCGGTGAGCGGCTTGCCCTGCTCGGAGGTGAGGATCAGCGCGAGATCCTCGCGATTGGCGGTGATCAGCTCGAACCATTTGCGCAGGATGTTGGAACGCTGCTTGGCCGTGTGCTTGGCCCAGCCCGGAAAGGCACGCGCTGCGGCTTCGACCGCTCTGGTGGTGTCGTCAGCACCAAGCTGCGGCACCTTTGCCAGCTCGACGCCCGTGGCGGGATTGTTGACGGCGAAGACCGGCGTACCGACCCAGGCGCCGTCGATATAGCAGGCCTCCTTCAGCAGCGAGGGGTCCTTCAACCGGTCGCGCAGGGTGGCGGTGGATTGAGTGGCGCGGGCGGCGGCGGTCGGGGTCATGGCGTTCTCCCTGCGGGCGATCGGATTGGCCCGGAATATAGGGACAGGCGGCGCGCAATGCACCGCCCCGCAACGCACATCTGATGGGAATTAAACTCGGAGCCGCGAGGTTACGCCGCGCCGCTCATATAGGTCTCGCGCCGGCCGATCATGCGCTCGGCGGCCGCCTTGGCGTCGGCCTTGGAGGACGTCGCGCAGGTCCGGTATTCGAGATCGGGAACGTGGGAGGTGTCGCGACGGCCGAACCACGACTTCGAGCCGACCGGCAGCAGCGCCAGCGCTTGCGCCAGATTGTCGACCGCGCCGAAAGAATAGAGCGCGCCGGTGCCGGCAATGCGGACCTCGTAAATCCCGGGCGAAATCGGCGCCTCCAGGTTCTCGCCCCGTCCGGCACGGGGATAGCGCTTCCATTCGCTCCAGGTCGATATCATCTGAGGTCCCCCCCTCGCCGCCCATGCGCGGGCGGCGACATTGCATCAAATCTTAATCAGCCCATGAGCCGGGCCGGGTGCTGAACGCGGCAGCTCACGAAATGTTTCAAGCTGCCGAAACTATATCGCCTCGAGCCCTTCCGAGGTGAGGCGACGTCCGGCAATCCACCGCAGATTGTGAGAGAGCGTCGCCGTTCAGTCCCGCTGTCGTCGTGCCTGGGACCAAGGCGGTCAAGTCACGACATCGCGACCGGCGCAGCTGCATGGATGCGCTTGCCGCGCGGGAAGGCAGTCGATTACTTCAAACAATAATCAAACCCGAGGAACGCCATGCAGACAGCAGAGTCCAAGGCGCGCATCTGCATCACCATCGTCATTGCGAGCCACCGGGTCCGCGCGAAGCGCGGCCCGATGACAGGCTCCGCGAAGCAATCCAGTCTGCCGCCATGGAGAGACTCTGGATTGCTTCGTCGCTGCGCTCCTCGCAATGACGGGGAGAGAGCCTTGCTCTACCCCGTCAACCCGCGCTGCTCCGCCAGCTCCTTAAGCGACACGAGCGGGCGGGCGCCGATGTGCTGGATGACTTCGGCAGCGGCGAGCGCGCCGAGCTCGCCGCACTGCTTGTAGCCGAAGTTGCGCGCGAGGCCGTAGAGGAAACCGGCAGCGAAGAGATCGCCGGCGCCGGTGGTGTCGACCACCTTCTCGACCGGGAAGGCCGGCGCTGCGACCGCGTCTTCCGACGACACCACCATGCAGCCCTTCTCGCTGCGAGTGACGATTCCGAGATTGACGTCGTTGCGCAGCTGCTTCAGCGCGGTGTCGAAGTCCGAGGTCATGTAGAGCGAGTGCAGCTCGGACTCGTTGGCGAACACGATGTCGACGGTGCCGCCCCGCATCAACGAGAGAAACTCGTCGCGATAGCGATCGACGCAGAAGGAATCCGACAGCGTCAGCGCCACCTTGCGCTTGGCGTCATGGGCGATCTTGGCCGCCTTGACGAAGGCCTCCTTGGCGTTCTTGGGGTCCCAGAGATAGCCTTCGAGATAAACGATGCCGGCAGCAGCAATCTCGTCCGGATCGATGTCGGCGGGCGACAGGTCCTGCGCCGCGCCGAGATAGGTGTTCATGGTGCGCTCGCCGTCGCCGGTGACCAGGATGTAGGAGCAGCCGGTGGCGGGGCCGTCCTTGGCGGCGGGCGTGTTGAAGGCGACGCCGGCTGAGCGGATGTCGTGAACGTAGAGCTTGCCGATCTGGTCGTCCTTGACCTTGCCGACATAGGCGGCGCGTGCCCCCAGGCTGCCGATGCCGACGATGGTGTTGGCGGCCGAGCCGCCCGAGACTTCGGTGGCCGGCCCCATGTCCTTGTAGATGGCCGCCGCCCGCGCCTCGTCAATCAGCGACATGCTGCCCTTGGTCATGCCATGCTTGGCCAGAAAGGCCTCGTCGGTCCGAACCAGCACGTCGAACAGCGCGTTGCCGATGCCGAGAACGTCATATTTCACGTCAGCCATTCACCTTGATCCTGTTTGCCGGATTGCGGACCTTACGGAAATCCGCTTCCTGTCGGCCTGAAATCCAAGCTCGCGGCCTATCACGACCGGGCCTTGGCGGGCAAGCAACGGTATTTTCGAGAGCATGATCCGCTCCTTCCTGACCGTCTCGACGGGAACGCTGGCCTCGCGCCTCCTGGGTTTTGCCCGCGATTCCCTGATTGCGGCGCTGCTCGGCACCGGCGCCGTGGCGGACGCGTTTCTGGCGGCGTTTCAGCTCGTCAACGTGGTGCGGCGGCTGCTCAGCGAGGGTGCGCTGAACGCGGCGCTGATCCCGGCCTGGTTGCGGGTGCGGGACCGCGACGGGGTGGCGGAAGCCGCGGCGTTCGCCGGGCGCGTGCTCGGCACGGTCAGCGCAGCGCTGGTCGCGATCTCGCTCCTGATCGCATTGTTGATGCCGCTGATCATGACGGTCATCGCGCCGGGATTCCTCGGCAGCGGCACGCTCGATCTCGCGGTTCAGAACGCGCGGCTGATGCTGCCTTACCTCGCCTTCGCCGGTCCCGTCACCGTGCTGATGGGACTGCTCAACGCGCAGGGACGCTTCGCGCTCACGGCATTCGCGCCGCTGCTGTTCAACATTGCGCTGATCGCCGCGATCGCGATGTTGCTCGTCGGGCGGGCAGAGGCCGGCTTCGCCGCGTGGATCCTGGC
Source organism: Bradyrhizobium sp. SPXBL-02 (assembly GCF_051853065.1). Lineage (NCBI taxonomy): Bacteria > Pseudomonadati > Pseudomonadota > Alphaproteobacteria > Hyphomicrobiales > Nitrobacteraceae > Bradyrhizobium > Bradyrhizobium sp. SPXBL-02. Next base: position 29,138 of record NZ_CP182474.1, read on the forward strand.
TGCGACCGTTGGTCTTGCCGGCCTGCTGCAACTGATGATGCTGCTGTCGCAGCGAAGCGCGCGCCTCGCGACGCCGCTGCGCGCCAGTTTCGACAAGGAGATGCGCGGCTTTTTCGCCAAGGCGATCCCCGGCATGATCGCAAGCTCGGGGCCGCAATGGCTGATGGTGGCAGGCGCGATCGTCGCGTCCGCGACGCCGTCCGCGGTGTCGTGGCTCTATTTCGCCAATCGCTTGATCGAGTTGCCGCTCGGCATCGTCGGCGTCGCCATGGGTACGGTGCTGGTGCCGGAGCTGACGCGCGCGGTGGCTAGCTCCGATCGCGACGCGGTGGCGCACGCCGAATCCCGTGCGCTGGAGCTTGCGACCGGGCTGGCGCTGCCGGCGACGCTCGGCCTGATCGTGCTCGCCGAGCCGATCGTGCGGCTGTTGTTCGAGCATGGCGCGTTCGGTGCGGAGGACAGCACGGCCACCGCGCGCGCGCTGATGTGGCTGGCGCTGGGCTTGCCGGCCCATGTGCTGATCAAGGCGCTGTCGCCGGCGTTCTATGCCCGCAGCGACACGATGACGCCGCTCATGGCCACCGCCAAAGGCTTTGTGGTCGCGGTCGCCCTCGCGGTACTGCTGGGCCATCTCTTCGGCGCGAGCGGGATCGCGGCGAGCATCGCGGCGGGCGCCTGGAGCAGCGCGCTCTCGTTGCTCCGAAAGGGCACGCGCGAGTTCGGCTTCTCGGCGGACGATGCCGCGCGAAGACGGCTGCCGCGGATCGTGCTCGCCGCGGCCGCGATGGGCGCCCTGCTCTGGCTGTCCGCGGATCTGATGCCTGCGGAGGCGCATGGCCTGATCCGCTTCGTCGTGCTGGGTGTGCAGATCGCGGCCGGGATCGCGGTCTACGGCCTGCTGCTGCAGATCCTCGGTGCCGCCTCCTGGCGCGAGGCGGTTAACGCGCTGAAACGACCCGGCTGACCCACGGCCCGCGCGAAAGACCCTTGACGGGGCAGCGCCGCTGTTGGAAACGACGGCCGAATACCTATGGGAAGGCTGACCATGCCATTCGTTGAACGGGTCTTTTCCGGCGTCCAGCCGACGGGCAATCTGCACCTCGGCAATTACCTCGGCGCGATCGTCAACTTCGTGAAGATGCAGGAAACCCACAATTGCATCTATTGCGTCGTCGACATGCACGCGATCACGCAAGGGGTGGACGTCTGGGGCGGACCGGTCGAGCTCGCGCGCAACACCCGCGAGGTGACCGCGGCGTTCATCGCGGCCGGCATCGATCCCAAGAAGCACATCGTGTTCAACCAGAGCCAGGTCTCGGGCCACGCCGAGCTCGCCTGGATCTTCAACTGCGTCGCGCGCATGGGCTGGCTCGGCCGCATGACCCAGTTCAAGGAGAAGGCCGGCAAGGACCGCGAGAACGCCTCCGTGGGCCTGTTCGACTATCCCGTGCTGATGGCCGCCGACATCCTGCTCTATCGCGCCACCCACGTTCCCGTGGGCGAGGACCAGAAGCAGCATCTCGAGCTCTCCCGCGACATCGCGCAGAAGTTCAACAACGACTTTGGTGACTCCATCCGCGCGCAGGGCACCAATGACGGCCTGTTCTTCCCGCTGCCGGAACCCTTGATCACGGGTCCGGCGACGCGCGTGATGAGCCTGCGCGACGGCACCAAGAAGATGTCGAAGTCGGATGCCTCCGACAATTCGCGCATCAATCTCACCGACGACGCCGACACCATCGCGCAGAAGATCCGCAAGGCGAAGACCGATCCGGAGCCGCTGCCGACGGAAGAAAAGGGCCTGGAAGCGCGGCCCGAGGCCGACAATCTCGTCGGCATCTTCGCCGCGCTGTCCGGCCGGTCGAAGGCGGACGTGCTGCGTGAATTCGGCAACGGCCAGTTCTCCAGCTTCAAGAACGCGCTGGCGGAGCTGTGCGTGACAAAACTCGCGCCGATCGCCGGCGAGATGAAGCGCCTCGTCGCCGATCCCGGCCATATCGACGCGATCCTGAACGAGGGATCCGACCGGGCGCGCGCGATCGCCGACGAGACCATGAAGCTCTCCAAGGACATCGTCGGCTTCATCCGCCGGCGCTAGAGCCGCCATTGCAAGACCGGCTGGCGCCACGGCGCCGGCCGCTTCTCCTCTCCCAAACGTTGCGGGAGTGTGGCAGCATGCTTGCCGTGCACAATCCGGGACATGCATGACCAGCAAGCGACTTTGCTACGAGCCGGGTCACAAGCCCAAATGCCTCGTCATCGTCGACGACAGCGCCGAATGGGATCGCGCCGTCTATTACGCCAGCCGCTGGGCGATCCGCGCCGGCGGCGGCGTGGTCATGCTGCGCATCATCGAGCCGGAACAGCAGAGCCAGGAATGGCTCGGAGTGGCCGACATCATGCGCGCCGAGGCGCAGGAAGCCGCCGAAGCCGCGCTCGACCGCGCCGCCGGGCGCGCCAACGGCATCGCCGCCATCACGCCGGAACGGGTGATCCGCGAAGGCGAAGCGTTGGAGCAGCTGCTCGCTGTCATCGACGAGGACCCCGATATCGCCATGCTGGTGCTCGCCGCCAATCCCGGCGCGGAAGGACCCGGTCCTTTGGTTTCGCTGCTCGCCCATGCGCTCGGCACGTTCCCGGTGCCGGTCACGATCATCTCGGGCGCCCTCAGCGACCAAAGCGTGGATTCGCTGTCGTAGCTGCGCTGCTCTTACCCTCCCCTGGAGGGGGAGGGTCGGCTCGTGTCGAGCGAAGCGAGACATGAGACGGGGTGGGGTGACAGTCTCTCCACCTCGAACGCTGCCCGTGGGGAGAGATCACCCCACCCCGCTCGCGCTGCGCGCGATCGACCCTCCCCCTCCAGGAGAGGTCGGGCCAACCCTCTGATTTTTATGAGCTAATATCCTGCCTCCCCTTGACCGTGCGTTCGCCGTCGCCATCTGCTAGGGGATAGAGCACGCGCCGGCCTTGAACCGGCGACGTCTGGAGAAAATCATGTTCATTCAAACCGAAGCGACCCCCAATCCCGCCACGCTGAAGTTCATTCCCGGCCGCGTCGTGACCGACGGCAACCCCATGGAATTTTCGAGCCGCGAATCAGCCGTGCGTTCGCCGCTGGCCGAAAAGCTGTTCGAGGTGCCCGGCGTCACCGGCGTGTTCTACGGATCGGACTTCATCACCGTGACCAAAGCGAGCGGTGAATGGCAGCAGCTCAAGCCCGCAATCCTCGGTGCCATCATGGAGCACTACATGTCGGGCGCGCCGCTGCTGGCCGACGGCACGGCCACAAGCGAGTCCGATCTCGACGACGAGGACGAGTTCTTCGACGAAGCCGACGCCGAGACCGTGGACATGATCAAGGACCTGATCGAGACCCGGGTGCGGCCGGCGGTCGCCAATGACGGCGGCGACATCACCTTCCGCGGCTTCAAGGACGGCGTCGTCTATCTCAACATGAAGGGCGCCTGCTCCGGCTGCCCGTCATCGACGGCGACGCTCCAGCACGGCATCCAGAACCTGCTCAAGCACTTCGTGCCTGACGTGGTCGAAGTCCGGCCGATGTAAGCCCCTTACGCTGCCTTCTGCTTCGCGGTGATCAGCTTGCGGTTGATCAGCACTTCCGCGATCTGGATCGCGTTGAGGGCAGCGCCTTTGCGTAAGTTGTCGGACACGCACCAGAGCACGAGGCCGTTCTCCACCGTCGCGTCCTCGCGGATGCGGCTGATGTAAGTCGCGTCCTCGCCGGCCGCTTCATACGGCGTGGCGTAGCCGCCGGGCTCCTGCTTGTCGATGACGAGGCAGCCCGGCGCCACGCGCAGGATGTTGCGCGCTTCATCGGCGGTGATCGGATTCTCGAACTCGATGTTGACGGCCTCGGAATGGCCGACGAACACAGGCACGCGCACGCAGGTGGCGGAGAGCTTGATCTTGGGATCCAGGATCTTCTTGGTCTCCGCCATCATCTTCCACTCTTCCTTGGTGTATCCGTCCTCCATGAAGACGTCGATGTGGGGAATGACGTTGAAGGCGATGCGCTTGGGGAATTTCTTCGCGACCAGCTCGTCATTGGTGTAGACGGCCTTGGTCTGGGAGAACAATTCGTCCATCGCGTCCTTGCCGGCGCCCGACACCGATTGATAGGTCGAGACCACGACGCGCTTGATCGTCGCCTTCTCGTGCAGCGGCTTGAGCGCGACCACGAGCTGCGCGGTCGAGCAGTTCGGGTTGGCGATGATGTTCTTCTTCTTGAAGCCTTCGGTCGCGGCCGCATTCACCTCGGGCACGATCAGCGGCACGTCCGGGTCCATGCGCCAGGCCGAGGAATTGTCGATCACCACGGCGCCGGCGGCGCCGATCTTCGGCGACCATTCCTTCGACACCGACCCGCCCGCCGACATCAGGCAGATGTCGACGTCGGAGAAGTCGTAATGCTCGAGCGCTTTGACCTTCAGGGTGCGGTCGCCATAGGAGACCTCGACGCCGACGCTGCGGCGCGACGCCAGGGCCACGACCTCGTCCGCGGGGAATTTGCGCTCATCCAGGATGTTGAGCATTTCCCGACCGACATTGCCGGTCGCGCCGACGACTGCGACTTTGTAACCCATCGTTCACTCTCCGATGAAAAAGCCCGTTCCCGAAGCTGACGCTTAAACAGGAAGAGCAGCGCTTCTATGCGAGAACCGGCCTCAAGACAACGTCAAGACCATGCCTTAGGGACGTGGATGCAGTCGCCTGAGGCCAGCACGGCCGTTAGCCCTACCCAGATCCAGCTGAGGCTTTTGGCTATCGCCGATGAGGTGGTCGGCACGCTCGCGCATCTGGTCGTGTATGTGGGGGCGCTCGCCCTGTTTGCCATCCTCGCCCTCGCAGGCCTGGGACAGCTGCCTGACCTGCGCGGTGACGGTCCCGCGGACAAGCCAAGCTGGACTACGGCAGACCGCTCGCATCCGCGCTTCGCCGTCAGTCGGATCGATTCATCAGAGAAAACAGCCTCTTACACCATCTTTCGGCATCCCGAAGGCGGCCGCAGGGACGTGCTGCGCTGGACCGACGCGGCGGACAAGCCGGTGGCCGAGCTCGAAATCTACCGCCAGGGCGCCGAATTCGACGTGACGCGGCCGGCAGCCGCAGGCTTGGCCGCTCAGATGGGTTTGGGTGCGGATGCCCCGCTCGAGCAGGCCGGCCTGATCGACACCAAATTAGGCCCCGTTGCCCTGTTCCGACCGGTCGGCGCGGCGGAGGGGACGCGGGCCTGCCTCGGCTATCTCAAGCGCTATGAGGAGCCAGGCTTGCAGATCTCCGGCTTCTCTTGCCAGGGCGACAGCTTGCCCGCCCGCCGCGCGGCGATCGCCTGCACGCTGAACCGGCTCACGCTGCTGGCCTCGGGCAACGAGCCGAAGCTGGCCGAATTGTTCGCCCATGCCGAGCTCAGGCGCCGCGGCTGTGCCCCGCAGGGCTCGCCGGACTGGCTGCTCGGCGCCGCGAACGCGCAATTGCGCGGAGCGCTTTGACCTGCATCAAGGATTCTGCATCAAGCTCAAGTGGCTGGTTTGCATGCAACTTTTGCCGGCGCGCACGATTATTCCGCGCTGGTGTGACCCAATTGACCTAGTTGCATCCGCCCTGGCCGGGCTAGTATGGGGTGAAATCGACTGGCGGCCTGCCGCCTGAAGGGGACGTGATGAGCTTGAAATTTTCTGCCGCGAACAAACTGGCGACATTGCTTGCGGCGGGCGCCGCGATTGCCATCGCGTTCGCGACCCCGGCTTCCGCCGAGACCAGGACCAAGCAGCGCTATGACGAGCGCGGCCGGCCCTATTACGGCCCGAGCGGCCCCAACGCGGTCTACCAGCAGGGCCGCACCCGCATCTATGTGAGCAAGCGCTCCTGGCTCGACGGCGGCACCGAGGTCAATCCGGGCGACCGCAAGTTCACCGACTACGCCTTCCCGCCGGCCGTGGGCTATCCGTCCTTCGCCCGCGAGAACCTCAACCGTCCGATCGACCGCCAGCCGCTCTCGCCGCCGCAGGATGTCGGCGGCTATCCGCAGAACTTCCCGCTGTACTGAGGCGGGTCGACTTGAAGTCAAAATGGCCGGGCCGAAGTCCGGCCATTTTTGTTTTGGCGAGATGCCGTAGGGCACACCTGCCTCTCCCTCGTCATTGCGAGCGCAGCGAAGCAATCCAGAACTCTCTGCGGGCAGATTCCGGATTGCTTCGTCGCTTCGCTCCTCGCAATGACGGCTTGAGGCTACGCTTTCGCAGCCGGATCGTAGCGCCTGCAAAACTCCTCGATCGCTTCCGAGCGGAAATCGCCGAGGACCTCGAAGATCAGCTCATCCGGCCAATCCCACCAGGCAATGCGGCGCAGGCTTGCGGCAACGGACCCGTCAAAGCGCTTGCGGATGGGACGGGCGGGAACGCCGCCGACAATGGTGTAGGGCGCGACATCGCGGCTGACGACCGCGCCCGCGGCGATCACCGCGCCGTCGCCGACGCTCACGCCCGGCAGCAGGATGGCGGCGTGGCCGATCCAGACATCGTTGCCGACGATCACCCGGTCGCCGCGCCTACCTGCGAAGAAGTCGCGGTCGCGCGTCGCGCCCGCCTCGTAATATTCGGGGACATAGGTGAAGCGGTGCTGCGAGGGACGGCCCATCGGATGGTTCGGCGCACCGATCCGCACCGAATTGGCGATCGCCGTGAACTTGCCGATCACGGCGTCGGCGACGTCGCAATTCTCGCCGAGATAGGAGTAGTCGCCGAGCGAAGCATATTCGATGCGCGTGCCCGCGAGCACCTCGCAGCGCCGCCCGATCTGCGCCTCGCGCAAGCGCACCGTCTCATGGATGATGGTTTCCGCGATCTTGGGGCGGGGTGAGGCATCCATGAGCGGGCTCCGAGAACAGGTGCGTAGGATGGGTTAGCGCAGCGTAACCCACCACTCTGGTTTCCGCGGAGAACAGAAGAGGTGGGTTACGCCTTGCAGTCTGCGCTTCGCGCAGGCCGCATGGCTAACCCACCCTACGTTTCTGTGCTTTCCGCTTACGCGTGCAGCTTCTGCAATTCCTTCAGGATCGCTTCGCCCATCTGCGTGGTCGAGGCGGACGTGGTACCTTCCGACTTGATGTCGGCGGTGCGCAGGCCGCTGGCGAGCACGGCGGCGATCGCCTGGTCGACCTTGTCGGCGAGATCGCCCATGTCGAAGGAATAGCGCAGCGCCATGCCGAAGGACGAGATCATCGCGATGGGATTGGCGAGGCCCTTGCCGGCGATGTCGGGGGCCGAGCCGTGCACGGGCTCGTACAGCGCCTTGCGCTTCTTGGTCTTGACGTCGACCTCGCCGAGCGAGGCCGAGGGCAGCATGCCGAGCGAGCCGGTGAGCATCGCCGCGATGTCGGACAGCATGTCGCCGAACAGATTGTCGGTGACGATGACGTCGAACTGCTTCGGCCACTTCACCAGCATCATGCCGCCGGAATCGGCGAGCTGATGCTCGAGCGTGACGTCGGGATATTCGCGCTTGTGGACCTGGGTCATGACCTCGTTCCAGAGCACGCCCGACTTCATGACGTTGCGCTTCTCCATCGACGTCACCTTGTTCTTGCGCTTTCTGGCAAGCTCGAAGGCGACGCGGCCGATGCGCTCGATCTCATAGGTGTCGTAGACCTGGGTATCGATGGCGCGCTTCTGGCCGTTGCCGAGATCGGTGATGGTCTTCGGCTCGCCGAAATAGACGCCGCCGGTGAGCTCGCGCACGATGACGATGTCGAGGCCCTCGACCGCCTCGCGCTTCAGGCTCGAGGCATCCGCCAGCGCCGGGTAGCACACGGCCGGGCGGAGGTTGGCGAACAAAGCGAGATCCTTGCGCAGGCGCAAGAGGCCGGCTTCCGGGCGCACCTCGTAAGGCACGGCATCCCACTTCGGGCCGCCGACCGCACCAAAAATCACAGCGTCGGCGTCCTTGGCCTTGGCCATGTCGCCCTCGGAGATCGAGACCTTGTGCGCGTCATAGGCGGAGCCGCCGACGAGGCCGGTGTCGGTCTCGAACTTGGCGATCCCGGCCGCATTGAGCCAGTCGATCAGCCGCTTCACCTCGCCCATCACCTCGGGGCCGATACCGTCGCCGGGGAGCAGCAGCAATTTGTGGGTCGCCATGGTCGTGTCCTTCTTGATCCTCTCTCGTCATTCCGGGACGCGCCGCCGACCTCGGGTTTACCCGAGTTCGGCATCTTGGTTGTCCAAGTCGGCAACAGCCGACTTGGATGCGCGGGCCCGGAATCCATAACCACCAGCCGGGGTTATGGATTCCGGGCTCGCCCGCTTCGCGTGCGCCCCGGAATGACAGGTCGGCCGGAGTGCTAGAGCGGCGTTGCACGCTTGGCAAGACACCATTGCCGGGGTGCGGCTGTGCAAGGGGGGCGGGGCCTGCCACACTGGGCAGGCCGGAGTACCCCTTGCACGCGCCTGATCGCCCCCTGCCCGACGCGCATCCCGCGCGGCTGATCCTGACCCTGTCGCTGGCAGCGACGGTCGGGCTCGGCATCGGCCGCTTTGCCTATGCGCTGGTGCTGCCGGATATGCGGGAGGACCTCGGCTGGTCCTACTCGGCGGCCGGTTTCATGAACACGATCAACGCCGTCGGCTATCTCGTCGGCGCGCTGGTGGCCTCCCGCCTGATCCAGCGCGTCGGCTGGGCCGCCGCGATCCGCGGCGGAACCCTCGCCTGCGTCGCCGCGCTCGCGACCTGCGCACTGACCGGCAATTTCGTGGCACTGAGCCTGGCGCGCCTCGTGCTGGGCCTGGGCGCGGCGGCCGGCTTCGTCGCCGGCGGCGCGCTTGCCGCCACCATCGCCCAGTCGCGTCCGGAGCGGGCCAATTTCCTGCTGAGCCTGTTCTATGCCGGGCCCGGCATCGGCATTCTGTCCTCGGGGCTGATCGCTCCGTTCACGCTGCAATATTTCGGGCCGGGCTCGTGGTGGATCGTCTGGTGGGCGCTGACGCTGCTGTCGGTCGCGATGACCGTGCCGCTGTTCCTGATCCGCATCGAGAGCGGCGCGCGCTTCTCGGAAGGCGGCCACACCGCGTTCGCGATCCTGCCCGTGCTGATTTATCTCGCCGCCTATTTCCTGTTCGGCGCGGGCTACATCGCCTACATGACCTTCATGATCGCCTATGTGCGCGACGGCGGCGGCGGAGCCGCGGCGCAGGCGGCGTTCTGGAGCCTGATCGGCCTGTCCGCCTTCGTGACGCCCTGGGCCTGGCGCGCCGTGCTGGCGCTCGATCGCGGCGGACTTGCCACCGCCATCATCCTCGGCACCAACGCGCTGGGCGCAGCCCTGCCGATGCTCGGGCATTCGCCGGCTTGGCTCGCGGTCTCCGCGGTTGTATTCGGCGTCGCCTTCTTCGCCGTGGTCGGCTCGACCACCGCCTTCGTCCGCTTCAACTATGCGCCGCCTGTGTGGCCGACCGCCATCGCGGCGATGACCATCTCGTTCGGCGTCGGCCAGACGCTCGGGCCGATCGTGGTCGGCGCGATCACCGATGCGCTGGGGAGCTTGAGCTACGCGCTGAATGTGTCGGCGGCGCTGCTGGCGCTGGGGGCGGTAGCGGCGCTGTGCCAGCGCAAGGTGGGCCCAGCCAAATAGACGGTGCCGTAGGGTGGATTAGCGAAGCGTAATCCACCAACTTCGTTCGGCAAGCGCGGACGCATGGCGGATTACGCTTCGCTAATCCGCCCTACGGCAGTGGAGTTCGCCTCAACTCCCACTGAACGAATTATACCCCTGGTCTTCCCAATAGCCGCCCTTGTAGTCGTTGGTGACTTCCATCGAGACCACGTATTTCGGGTTCTTGAAGCCGAGCTTGGTCGGCACGCGGATCTTCATCGGGAAGCCGTAGGCGCGCGGCAGGATCTCGTTTGCGTATTTGAACGTCATCTGCGTCTGCGGATGCAGCGCGCCGCGCATGTCCAGCGGCGAGTTGTAGCCGTCCTTGTCGGCGCACTGGAACCAGACATATTTCGCGCGCGTGTCGGCGCCGACCAGTTTCAGGAAATCGCGCAAGGGCGTGCCGGTCCAGCTGCCGATCGCGCTCCAGCCCTCCACACAGATGTGTCGCGTGATCTGCGTCACCTGCGGCAGCTTGTAGAGCTCCTCCAGCGTCCAGGACTTCTTGTTGTCGACGAGGCCGCGCACCTCGAGCTTCCAGTCCGCGGCCGAGACCTCGGGCGCGTCGTCGAGATCGTAATAGGCGTTGAACGGGAACGGTTTTGTGATCGCGCTCTCGGGGAAGGTCGGCGCCAGCGCGTCGGGATTGAAGATGAAGGCCTGCACCGCGTCGTTGAACTTCGAGACGCTCTTCAGCATCTCCTCGGCCGAGGACGAGTCGACGACGTCGCAGCCTGTCAGCAGCGTCAGCGCGCCCAGGCTGGCGCCGCCGGCGATGAAGCGGCGGCGGGTGACGTCGGGCATGGTCTTGATGGAGTCCTTGATCAGCAATCGTTTGTCGACGCCGGGGATCAGAAACGGACGCTTGGCCATGATAATTCTCCTAATCAGCGGCCAATGATCATCGCGCGCAGGCTCTTCGGCACCAGCAGCGCGAGCAGGACGTGAACGACGAGGAAGGCGCAGATCGCGGCCATGCAGAAGAAGTGCACGTAGCGCGCGGTCGGATAGTCGCCGAACAACATCACGAGATAATAGAGCTGCACCGGCTTCCACATGCCGAGGCCTGAGAGCACGATCAGCACGCCGACCACGATGATGCCGGCATAGAGCAGGCGCTGCACGTAATTGTAGACGGTGAGATCGTCATGGCCGAGCTTGAAGGTCAGGGCAGCCCTGACGTCGTGGAGCACGCCCGACGGCGTGATCGGCAGCAGTTTCTTGCGGAAGCGGCCGGTGGCGAAGCCGGTGATGAGATAGGCGAGGCCGTTGATCATCAAGAGCCACATCGCCGCAAAGTGCCAGAGCAGGCCGCCACCGAGCCAGCCGCCGAGCGTGTACTCGCGCGGAAAGCGGAAGTCGAACAGCGGCGAGGCGTTGTAGATCTGCCAGCCCGACAGGATCATCAGGATCATGGCGAAAGCGTTGACCCAGTGCATGACCCGCACCCAGGTCGGCTGGATCACTTTGGACTTGATAGCCGTGACCTGCTCGTCGGTGACTGTGAGGCTCGCCATGGCGGGTTCCATTCTGAGGTCGTGTGACAGCAATTATACGCCGGTGTTTCGGCTTTCGTTACATCCCGCCCGCCATCGAATCGATGCCGCGAGGCTATTGTGGTCACAAAAAAGCGAGCCGGGTATCCCCGGCTCGCGGTCTGAGACCATCCTGTTCGGGGATGAAACAGGATCGCGCGGTGTTACGAGGCCGGCATCAGCACGGTGTCGACCACATGGATCACGCCGTTGGACTGGTTGACGTTGGAGATCGTCACCATGGAGGTGCCGCCCTTGGCGTCGACGATCCAGACCTTGCCGTCCATCTTCTTCACCGTCAGCTCCTCGCCTTCCGCCGTCTTCAGCTTCTTGCCGTCGGTGAGGTCGGAGGCTTCGAGCTTGCCGGGCACGACATGGTAGGTGAGGATCTTGGTCAGCGTCGCCTTGTTCTCGGGCTTGACGAGGCTGTCGACGGTGCCGGCCGGCAGCTTGCCGAAGGCGGCGTTGGTCGGCGCGAACACGGTGAACGGGCCCTTGCTTTCGAGCGTCGGCACGAGGCCCGCGGCCTTCACCGCCGCCACCAGCGTGGTGTGGTCCTTGGAGTTGACCGCGTTCTGGACGATGTTCTTCGAGGGGAACATCGCGGCGCCGCCGACCATGACGGTCTTTTCCTCGGCGCTTGCGGGCGCGACGACGGTCGCAGTGATGGCCAGGGCGCTGAAGGCGGCGGCAGCGAGATAGGCAATGCGCTTCGACATGAGAAAGTCTCCCGATTGAATTGAGACCGGCGATGGCCGGCGTTGAGTTGGGGCAACAACGGCGCCTGTGACAGTCGAGGGGTGATGCAGCAGTGCCGTCGTTGGACCGAACTACGGGAGGGTTTGTGGTGCGGTTTCGAGGAAAAATTCTTTGTGATGGGTGAAACTATCGGCGGGGATGTTCGTGGGGGCCCATCCGCCGTCATTGCGAGGAGCCCTTGCGACGAAGCAATCCAGACTGTCTCCGCGGGCACATTTCTGGATTGCTTCGCTTCGCTCGCAATGACGAGTTTGCGGCTCCGCCTCGCCTCAATCCCTGTTGTTCGGGGTCTGGATGAATCCGCGATTATGCGTCGGGCTGATCAGCACTTCGTTGATGCAGACTCTGGCCGGCATGCCCGCGATGAAGGCGATGGTGCGGCCGAGGTCTTCCGATTGCAGCATCTTCGCCTGCTCCGCTTCGCTCGGCACCACCGGACGCAGCTTCAGGATCGGCGTCGCCACCTCGCCCGGCATCAGGCAGCAGGCGCGCAGGCCGTTGACGCATTCGTCCATGTTGAAGGAATGCGTCAGCGCCAGCACCGCATGTTTGGTAGTGGTGTAGGCCGGGCCCGGCATCTTCGAGACGTGGCGGCCGGCCCAGGACGAGACGTTGATGATTGCGCCGTCTTGCTGCTTGCGCATCGTCGGCAGCACCGCGCGCATGCAATAGAGCACGCCGTTGAGATTGACCTGGACCAGTCTGTCCCAGCCTTCCAGCTCCATGTCCTTCCAGCTGCGCTTGGGAACATTGATGCCGGCATTGTTGACGAGGAGGTCGATGCGGCCGTGCTTTGCGACGATCTGGTCGGCTGCCTTCTGGGCTGCGGCCGCGCTGGAGACGTCGAGTGCAATGGCCTCGGCCGCCCCACCTTCCCCAGTGATGTTCGCCACCACGGCCTCCAGCGCATCCTTGCGCCGGCCGGACACCACTACCGTCCAGCCGTCGGCCGCTAGCGCCTCGGCGCCGGCCTCCCCGATCCCGCTGCCACCGCCCGACCCAGGCCACGCGTTTCCCGCTTTTTGACATGCAAACTGTCTCCGTTGCTTCATCGGGGCGGTTTTTGCTAATCCAGCCCTCGGTTTTGACCGGCCTGTGCCGGCGAGGAATGTTGCATGAACCAAGCTGCCAACGCCAACCTGTTTTCCCGCCTGTTCGAGGGCCTCGCCGATCAGAAGCGGCTCGCGATCGAGACGCATGACGGCGCCCATATCAGCTATGGCGATCTGATCGCGCGCGCGGGCCAGATGGCGAACGTGCTGGTCGCCCGCGGCGTGAAGCCCGGCGACCGCGTCGCGGTGCAGGTGGAGAAGTCGGTCGCCAACATCGTGCTCTATCTCGGCACGGTGCGCGCCGGCGCGGTCTATCTGCCGCTGAACACGGCCTATACGCTCAACGAGCTCGACTACTTCATCGGCGATGCCGAGCCGTCGCTCGTGGTCTGCGATCCCGCCAAGGCGGAAGGGCTCGCCCCGATCGCCGCCAAGGTGAACGCGAAGGTCGAGACGCTCGGGGCTGACGGCAAGGGCTCGCTGACGGAAGCCGCCGACAGAGCGAGCCGCGAGTTCACGACAGTGCCGCGTGAAAACGACGATCTCGCCGCGATCCTCTACACCTCGGGCACCACCGGCCGCTCCAAGGGCGCCATGCTGACGCATGACAATCTGGCGTCCAACTCGCTTTCGCTCGTCGACTATTGGCGCTTCACCGATAGGGACGTCCTGATCCACGCGCTGCCGATCTACCACACCCACGGCCTGTTCGTGGCGACCAACGTGACGCTGTTCGCGCGCGCCTCGATGATCTTCCTGCCGAAGCTCGATCCGGACCTGATCATCAAGCTGATGGCACGCGCGACGGTGCTGATGGGTGTGCCGACCTTCTACACCCGCCTGCTGCAGAACCCCGCGCTGTCGCATGAGACGACCAAGCACATGCGGCTGTTCATCTCGGGCTCGGCGCCGCTCTTGGCCGAGACCCATCGCGAATGGTCGGCGCGCACCGGACATGCCGTGCTCGAGCGCTACGGCATGACCGAAACCAACATGAACACGTCGAATCCCTATGACGGCGAGCGCGTGCCCGGCGCGGTCGGCTTCCCGCTGCCGGGCGTCTCTGTGCGCGTCACTGATCCCGAGACGGGGAAAGAGCTGCCGCGCGACGAAATCGGCATGATCGAGGTGAAGGGGCCGAACGTCTTCAAGGGCTATTGGCGCATGCCGGAGAAGACCAAGGCCGAGTTCCGGCCTGATGGCTTCTTCATCACCGGCGACCTCGGCAAGATCGATGCGAAGGGTTACGTGCACATCCTCGGCCGCGGCAAGGATCTCGTGATCTCGGGCGGCTTCAACGTGTACCCGAAGGAAATCGAGAGCGAGATCGACGCCATGCCCGGCGTGGTGGAGTCCGCCGTGATCGGCGTGCCGCATGCCGATTTCGGCGAGGGCGTCACCGCGGTGCTGGTGCGCCAGCCCGGCGCGAGCATCGATGAAGCAGCCGTGCTGAAGGGCCTCGAAGGGCGCCTCGCGAAATTCAAGATGCCGAAGCGGGTGTTCGTGGTCGACGAGCTGCCGCGCAACACGATGGGCAAGGTGCAGAAGAATGTCTTGCGCGAGACGTACAAGGATATCTACGCGAGGAAGTGAGGGGCGCGAGCTTTAGGCGCGCCCCCCGCTCGCTGTCATGCCCCGCGAAGGCGGGGCATCCAGTACGCCGCGACCTCTCGTTCAATCACTGTCGCCTCTGGAATACTGGATTCCCCGCCTTCGCGGGGAATGACACTGAGTGTGTGGGGCGCGCGCCCCAACCCCTTACAGCCCGCCGACCAAGCTCAGCACAAACCGGCTGCCGACGATCAACAGATAGCACCCGAACGCCATCTCCAGCGCGCGCTTCGACATCGCATGCGCTGCTCTCACGCCCAGCGGCGCGGTGACGAGGCTCATCGGCATCACCAGCACGGCGCCGATCAGCGAGACGTAGCCGAGCGCGAATGGCACTTGCAGCGCTGCGACGGCCGGATAGTTCGCGGCAGCAGGCCGGCCGGCATAGATGTAGCCGAGCGCGCCGGGGATGGAGATCAGCACCGCGAGCGCCGAGGAGGTCGCGACCGCCTGATGAATGGGACGGCTGTAGAAGGTCATCAGCAGGTTCGAGAACAGGCCGCCGCCGATGCCCATCAGGGTCGAGAGGATGCCGACACAGAAGCCGTAGACGCGCATCAATCCGCCCTTCGGCAGATCATCGCCGAGCTTCCAGATCTCGCGGGCGAAGATCAGCCGGACCGCGGCTGACCAGGCGACGGCGACGAATACGATCTTGAACAGCCGCTCCGGCGCGAAGCGCGCGACCACGCTGCCGGCGATGACGCCGATCAGGATCGGCAGCCACCAGACCCGCAGGATCGCCATGTCGACGGCGTCGCGCTTGTAATGCGCCTGGAACGAGCGGATCGAGGTGGGGATGATCACGGCGAGCGAAGTGCCGACACAGAGCGGCATCCGCACCTCCAGCGGCACGCCGGCGATGCGGAAGCATTCGTAGAACACCGGCACGAGAATCGCGCCGCCGCCGATGCCGAACACGCCGGCCAGAAATCCCGAGAGCGCGCCGGTTGCGATCAGCAACAGCGCGAGCTCGACAATGTCCCTGATATCAAGACCTGCAATCACCTCAGACCTGCCCGGCGCCCGGTCTGCCCGCCCGATACGCACGTTCGGAGCCGGCCGCATCGGCAGCTGTAGGCGATCCGATTTCGGCGGTCGACGCGTCGCGGGGCCCGGCTGGGGTGGAATGCAGGCTGCGCATATCCGCCCGCGCTGCAGGAACCGTGGCGCGCGGCGAGCACCGCGATGGGGCGGCAGCCGGGCTGGTTCACCCTCGGCGATGCCCCTCGCGAGTTGCGATCACGGGGCCCGAGGCGGCTTAGAGGCGTTCCAATAGTGATTTCAATGCGCCATACGCTCGGAATCAAAAAGTGAACTTATATTCACACGTTCGTTGGCGGACCGATATGCTGGTATACCAAGACCTTGATTGGCCTTGGTTCATCAAGGCCATAGAGCTGAACCCAGGTTCCGTTTATGGCGATTTGGTGATTGCGCAGGCCAAATCGACTCCGTAAATAGAGCCGACCTCTCGCGATCCCCGCGCGCCCCATGCTGGGCCGCAACAAACATCAAAAGCCGCCCATGACCGCACGGATCGAACGACCGCTTTCGCCGCACATCCAAACCTATCGCTGGACGCTGACGATGGCCCTGTCCATCGTCCATCGTGCCACCGGTATCGCCCTCTATGTCGGAACCCTGCTGCTGGTCTGGTGGCTGGTTGCCGCGGCCTCCGGCCCGGCCGCCTATGCCCATGTCCAGGCCTTCTCCGGCAGCATCATCGGCCGGCTGATCGTGTTCGGCTACACCTGGGCCCTGATGCACCATATGCTCAGCGGCATCCGGCATTTCGTCTGGGATCTCGGCTACGGCTTCAAGGCCAATGAGCGCGAAGCGCTGACCTGGGGCGCCCTGATCGGCGGCATCGCGCTGACGGTGCTGATCTGGATCATCGCCTATGCGAACGGAGGCGGCCGATGAGCTTTGACGAATCCCACGGCTCTCCGAAGCGTCCCTCGATGCGCACGCCGCTCGGGCGCGTCCGCAATCTCGGCGCCGCGCATTCCGGCACGACCGATTTCTGGCGCCAGCGCATCACCGGCGTTGCCATGACGCTGCTGATGATCCCCGCGCTGGTGATCATCATGATGCTGCTCGGCCGCAACCAGGTCTACGCGGCGCAGACCCTGAGCTCCATTCCCGTTGCGGTGATCCTGCTCCTCTTCATCTTCGCCAGCGCCTGGCACATGAAGATCGGCATGCAGGTGGTGATCGAGGACTACGTCCATAACGAGAAGCTGAAGCTCACCGCGATCATGCTCAACAATTTCTTCTCGGTCGCCGTGGCGCTCGCCTCGACCTATGCGATCCTGAAGCTTTCTTCCGGAGTGTAACCCATGGCCGCTGAGACGAATGGCAAGGGCAACGGCGCTCCCGCCACCAACGGAAAAGCCTATCCGATCGAAGACCACACCTATGACGTCGTCGTGGTCGGCGCCGGCGGCGCGGGCCTGCGCGCGGTCGTCGGCTGCAGCGAGGCCGGCCTCCGCACCGCCTGCATTACGAAAGTGTTTCCGACCCGGTCACACACGGTCGCGGCGCAGGGCGGCATCTCCGCTTCGCTCGGCAACATGCACAAGGACGACTGGCGCTGGCACATGTACGACACCGTGAAGGGGTCGGACTGGCTCGGTGACCAGGATGCAATCGAATACATGGTGCGCAACGCGCCCGACGCGGTCTACGAGCTCGAGCATTGGGGCGTGCCGTTCTCGCGCACCGAGGACGGCAAGATCTACCAGCGTCCGTTCGGCGGCATGACCACCGAGTTCGGCAAGAGCCAGGCGCAGCGCACCTGCGCCGCCGCCGACCGCACCGGCCACGCCATGCTGCACACGATGTACGGTCAGTCGCTGCGCCACGCGGCCGAGTTCTTCATCGAGTTCTTCGCCATCGACCTGATCATGGACGACCAGGGCACCTGCCGCGGCGTCATCGCGCTCAAGCTCGACGACGGCACGCTGCATCGCTTCCGCGCCCAGACCACGATCCTGGCGACCGGCGGCTACGGCCGCGCCTATGCCTCCTGCACCTCGGCGCACACCTGCACCGGCGACGGCGGCGGCATGGTGCTGCGCGCCGGCCTGCCGATGCAGGACATGGAGTTCGTCCAGTTCCATCCGACCGGCATCTACGGCTCGGGCTGTCTCGTCACCGAGGGTGCGCGCGGCGAAGGCGGCTATCTCGTCAACTCCGAGGGCGAGCGCTTCATGGAGCGCTACGCGCCGTCGGCCAAGGACCTCGCCTCGCGCGACGTGGTCTCGCGCGCGATGACCATCGAGATCCGCGAAGGACGGGGCGTCGGCAAGAAGAAGGACCATATCTTCCTGCATCTCGACCATCTCGATCCGGCCGTGCTCGCCGAGCGCCTGCCGGGCATCTCGGAATCGGCCAAGATCTTCGCCAATGTCGACGTGACGCGCGAGCCGATCCCGATCGTGCCGACCGTGCATTACAACATGGGCGGCATCCCCACGAACTATCACGGCGAGGTGCTGACCAAGAAGGACGGCGACGACAACGCGGTGATCCCCGGCCTGATGGCGATCGGCGAAGCCGCCTGCGTCTCCGTGCACGGCGCCAACCGCCTCGGCTCCAACTCGCTGATCGACCTCGTCGTGTTCGGCCGCGCCGCCGCGCTGCGCCTCGCGGAAAAGCTCACGCCCAACGCCGAGCAGCCCGAGCTGCCGGCGAACTCGGCCGAGATGGCGCTCGGCCGTCTCGACCATTACCGCTACGCCTCGGGCGGCACGCCGACCGCAAAGCTGCGCGAAGGCATGCAGCACGTGATGCAGAACAATTGCGCGGTGTTCCGCACCGGCGAGGTGCTGAGCGAAGGCCAGAACCTGATCGCGAAGGTCCACAGCGGCATCACCGACATCGCCGTGTCCGACCGCTCGCTGGTGTGGAATTCGGACCTCGTCGAGACGCTGGAATTCGACAACCTGATCTCGCAGGCGGTGGTGACGATGAACTCGGCCGCCAACCGCACCGAGAGCCGCGGCGCCCATGCCCGCGAGGACTTCTCGGAGCGCGACGACAAGAACTGGATGAAGCACACGCTGGCCTGGCTGGACGATGCCGGCAAGGTCAGGATCGAGTATCGCCCGGTTCACAACTACACCATGACCAACGACGTTCAGTACATCCCGCCCAAAGCTCGCGTTTACTAAACGTCGCGCTTGTATTGATCGAACAGCGAAGGCCTTAATCGAATGGTTGAATTCGCACTTCCGAAGAACTCCAAGATATCAGGCGGCAAGACCTGGCCGAAGCCTGCGGGCGCGACCGAGCTCCGCGAGTTCAAGGTCTATCGCTGGAATCCGGATGACGGCAAGAATCCGAGCGTCGACACCTATTATGTCGACACCAATGATTGCGGTCCGATGGTGCTGGACGGCCTGATCTGGATCAAGAACCACATCGACCCGTCGCTGACCTTCCGCCGCTCCTGCCGCGAAGGCGTCTGCGGCTCCTGCGCGATGAACATCGACGGCCAGAACACGCTGGCCTGCACCAAGTCGATGCACGACGTGAAGGACGGCGCGGTGAAGATCAACCCGCTGCCGCACCAGCCGGTGGTGAAGGACCTCGTCCCTGACCTCACCAATTTCTACGCGCAGTACGCCTCGGTCGAGCCCTGGCTGAAGACCACCTCGCCGACGCCGCAGAAGGAATGGCGCCAGAGCCACGAGGACCGCGAGAAGCTCGACGGTCTCTACGAGTGCATCCTCTGCGCCTGCTGCTCGACCTCCTGCCCGAGCTATTGGTGGAACAGCGAGCGCTATCTCGGCCCCGCCGCGCTGCTCCAGGCCAACCGCTGGGTGTCGGATTCGCGGGATGAGGCGACTGGCGAGCGGCTCGACAATCTCGAGGATCCGTTCCGGCTCTACCGCTGCCACACCATCATGAACTGCGCCAAGGCCTGCCCGAAGGGCCTCAACCCGGCCGAAGCCATCGCCGAGCTCAAGCTCAAGATGGTCGAACGGCAAATCTGAGGCGAAGTCCCCCCTTTGCGCCCCGGCCAAACCGGCCGGGGTGTCCTGCATTTGCCGTCAATTCGAGCAGAATTTTCTCCGACCCGCTGGGCGCGCAAGTTTCCGGCTCACAACCAGCGGTTCCAGCACAAGCTGCTTCCTTCCTCACGCGGGATTCAGTTAAGCTCCCGTCAGGGACGGAGCGACTGTGCAGAGGGCGCAACGCAACTCGCTGAGGCTGTTGCAGTGGATGATGGCGGCATCCCTGGCGCTGCCGATTGCGCTGTTCGCCGTCGCCGCTGCGATCTCCTACACATCGACCAAGGATACCGCCGACCGCGAGATCGAGCGCACGGTCGATGTCGCCCATGAGCACGCGCTCAAGGTGTTCGAGACCATCGATCGCAGCCTCGCCGAGCTCAACGAGGTCGTGCGCGGCCTGCCCGACGACGTCATCCGCGCCCGGGAGCCGACGTTGCATCGCCGGCTGAAGCGGCTGAGCGATTCGCTGCCGCAGCTCAAATCGGCCTGGATCTTCGATGCGAACGGGAAGGCGCTGGTCAACAGCCTCGTCTCGCCGCCGCCGGACCTGAGCTTTGCCGACCGCGATTACTTCTATGCCCATGTCGACCAGAGCATCGGCACGTTCATCGGCACGGCCCTGACGCCACGGCCGCCCTATCAGGGCGCCCGCTTCTTCGGGGTCAGCCGCCGCCGCGAGTCCGACGACGGCCGCTTCATCGGCGTGATCCAGGCTTCGGTGCTGCCGGAATATTTCGAGAGCTTCTACGCCAGAATCGGGTCCGATCCCGGCAGCTTCCTTGCGATGGGCCGCACCGACGGCGCGATGCTCACGCATTTTCCCCGGCTCGACCACGAGCTTCGGCTCGATCCGACCGGACCGGTGGGCCAGAAAATCGCGGCCCAGCCCCAGCACGGCCTGATCACCGTCGCCTGGCCCTCGGACGGAATCGAGCGGCGCATCGCCTACCGGCGCGTCGCCGAATATCCGATCTATGTCAGCGCCGGACTCGAGACCTCGGCGATCCGCGCCCGCTGGCTCGCCACCATCGGCCAGCATCTGGTGTTCGGCATTCCCGCCACCGCGCTGCTGTTCCTGCTGCTGGCGCTCGCTCTGCGGCGCACCCAGCACCTCCAGGCGGAGGCTGCAAAGCGGCGCGAGGCCGAGGAGGCGCTGAAGCACAGCCAGCGCCTGGAAGCGCTCGGCCAGCTCACCGGCGGCGTCGCGCACGACTTCAACAATCTCCTGACGGTGATCCGCGCTTCCGTCGACCTCCTGAACCGCCCGCAGCTGACGGAGGAGCGGCGACAGCGCTACATCACGGCCATCGCGGATTCGGTGGCGCGCGCGGCCAAGCTGACCTCGCAGCTGCTCGCCTTCGCGCGGCGCCAGACCCTCAAGCCGGAGGTGTTCGACGTCGGCGCGCGGGTGCAGTCGCTGCACGACATGCTCGCCACGCTGCTGGGCCCCGCGATCGAGATCGTCATGCAGCTGCCGGCGGAGCCGTGCCTCGTCAATGCCGATGCCAGCCAGTTCGAGACGGCGCTGATCAACATGGCGACCAATGCGCGCGATGCCATGCAGGGCCAGGGGCGAATCGTCTTCAAGGTCGAGGCCACGACGGCCGTTCCGGACACGCTGGCATCGACTGGCCCGGGCATGGCAGGCCACGGCTTCGTCCGCGTAACCGTCAGCGACACCGGTGTCGGCATTCCCGCCGCGCGGCTCGGGCGCATCTTCGAGCCGTTCTTCACCACCAAGCAGGTCGGCCACGGCACCGGCCTCGGCCTGTCCCAGGTGTTCGGCTTCGCCCGACAGTCCGGCGGCGAAGTGACTGTCACGAGCGAGGTGGGGCGCGGCAGCACCTTCTCGCTCTATCTACCGCGCGTGCCGCCGGACCTGCTGCCGCAGCGCCAGGCGCCCAACACGGCGCCGGCGGTGGCCGGCAGCGGCATGTCGGTCCTGGTGGTCGAGGACAATATCGAGCTGGCGAATTTCGCCGCCGACGGCCTCACCGAGCTCGGCTACAGCATCACTCTGATCGACAACGCGACCGATGCGCTCGCCGAGCTCGTCGTGGACGCCGACCGCTTCGACGTCGTGTTCTCGGACGTGGTGATGCCCGGGATGACCGGGCTCGATCTGGCGCAAGCGATCCGCGACCGCAGCATCGGCGTGCCGGTCGTGCTGACCACCGGCTACAGCCAGGCCCTGTCGCAAGAGGGCGTTGCCGGCTTCGATCTCGTGCAAAAGCCCTATTCGATCGAGGAATTGTCGCGCGTTCTGCATCGGGCAGCCCGGATCAGGCGCGTCAGGGACGGCGCCGCCGAATAGGGGCCCGCGGAACCTCACGGGAACCGGCTGAGTTCCCTTCGCGTTGTCCGCTCATGCACAAACCGGCCGCGACGCGCGAACAGGGCAAGAAGCCGCCCATCATCGATATCCAAGGCGAGAACGGCGACGACGTGACACCGCCGCCGCCCGAGCTGGTCGAACCCGACCCTGAACTGTCGCCGGAGGAAGCCGAGCAGGTCCGCAAGGATTATCTGCTGACGCGGTTCTGGATCAGCGCCCGCGGTTTCTGGGGCCGCAACGGCGACCGCCTCGCCTGGCCGTTCTCGATCGGTCTCGTCCTGCTGATCGTGCTGACCGTCGGCTTCCAATACGGCATCAATGTCTGGAATCGTGCGATCTTCGACGCCATCGAGAAGCGCGATGCGGCGAGTGTCTTCCATCTCACCGCAATGTTCTTCCCGCTCGCGATCGGCAGCATCGTGCTCGCAGTCGTGCAGGTGTTCGCGCGCATGGGCATCCAGCGGCGCTGGCGCGCCTGGCTGACCGCGAGCGTGCTGACACGGTGGCTCAAGAACGGGCGCTACTACCAGCTCAACCTCGTCGGCGGCGATCACGGGAATCCGGAATACCGGATCGCGGAGGATCTTCGCATTGCCACCGACGCGCCGGTCGATTTCATTGCCGGCGTCACCTCCGCGCTGCTGTCGGCCGCGACCTTCATCGTCGTGCTCTGGACCATCGGCGGCGCGCTCACCGTCACGCTCGGCGGCTCGTCGGTGACCATTCCCGGCTTCCTCGTGATCGCCGCGATGCTCTACGCCGCGATCGCATCCGGATCGATCACGGTGATCGGCCGGCGCTTCGTGCAAGTCTCGGAGGATAAGAACCAGGCCGAGGCCGATTTCCGCTACACCCTGACACGCGTACGCGAGAACGGCGAAAGCATCGCACTGCTCGGCGGCGAAGAGGAGGAGCGCGACGGCCTCGATCGCAACTTCACGAACGTGCTGCGGCAATGGGCGCGGCTCGCCGGCCAGCACATGCGCACCACGCTGGTGTCGCAAGGATCGAGCCTCGTTGCGCCGGTCGTGCCGCTTCTGCTCTGCGCGCCAAAATTCCTCGACGGCTCCATGACGCTGGGGCAGGTGATGCAGGCCGCATCCGCCTTCACCATCGTGCAGAGCGCGTTCGGCTGGCTGGTCGACAATTATCCGCGGCTCGCCGACTGGAACGCCTGCGCGCGCCGCATCGCCTCATTGATGATGTCGCTCGACGGCCTCGAGCGCGCCGAGCAGGGCGATGGCCTCGGCCGCATCAAGCGCGGCGAGACCAGCAGCGAGGCCATGCTGGAGCTGAAGGATCTCTCGGTCACGCTCGACGACGGCACCGCGGTGGTCGGCGAGACCGAGGTGGTGATCGAGCCCGGCGAGCGGCTCCTGGTCGCCGGCGAATCCGGCACCGGCAAGAGCACGCTGGTGCGCGCCATCGCCGGCCTATGGCCCTGGGGCGGCGGCAGCGTGAATTTCCATGCCGATCGCCGACTGTTCATGCTGCCGCAGCGGCCCTATGTGCCCTCCGGCTCGTTGCGGCGGGCGGTCGCCTATCCCGGCGCGGCCGACCACTGGACCTTGGACGAAATCGGCGAAGCCCTGCACAAGGTCGGCCTCGATCATCTCAAGGAGAAGATCGAGGAGGAAGGACCATGGGACCAGACCTTGTCGGGCGGCGAGAAGCAGCGCCTCGCCTTTGCGCGGCTGCTGCTGCACAACCCCGATATCGTCGTGCTCGATGAGGCGACCTCCGCGCTCGACGAGAAGAGCCAGGACAAGATGATGAAGATGGTCACCGACGCGTTGCCCAAGGCGACCATCGTCAGCGTCGCGCACCGCGCCGAGCTGGAGGCTTTCCACAGCCGCAAGATCGTGCTGGAGCGGCGCAAGGGCGGCGCCAAGCTCGTCAGCGATATCGACCTGATTCCGCGCAAGGGCCGGCGCCGGCTGCTCGGGCGATTCTTGCGGCAGCGCAAGGCGCCAAGGAAGGCGGCGTGAGGCTCTCTCCGTCGTCCCGGACAAGCGCGCCCCAAGCGCGCAGATCCGGGACCGATACCCACAGGAAGGAAGTTTGACGAAGACTCGGAGTGAGCGGGTCGCATCACACTCCTCCCTGGGGTTATGGGTCCCAGGTTCGCTTCGCGCCCCGGGACGACACCGATGATCGAGCGTTGGAGTCCCCCGCAAAACCGGCTATGCATGCGCCTGCAACGAGGATCTGCTGCTTGACGTCCGACAATGCCCCTTCGTCCGCGCCGTTCGGCGCGTTCGCGCCCAATGCGGCGCAGGCCGCAATCATCCGCCTCGCTCAACGATCCGGGCTGAAGCGCGGCGCGTTCCGGCCCTGGATGTCGCGGCTGGTCAACCTGCTGCGCAGCGGCCCTGTCGACGTGCAATACCAGGGCGCCTCGTTCCGCCTCCATCACCAGGGCAGCGCGACCGAGCGCGGCGCGCTGTTCAATCCGGACTACAATCTCGACGAGCTCGACTTCCTGCGCCAGCACACCCCCGCGGGCGGGGTGTTCGTCGATGTCGGCGCCAATGTCGGCACGTTCGCACTGGTGATGGCACGGCAGGTCGGGCCATCAGGAAAAGTGGTGGCGATCGAGCCGCATCCGCTGACCTTCGCACGGCTCTCCTTCAACCACGCCGCATCGAAGACGCCGCAGGTTCGCCTGGTCCAGGCCGCCGCGGGCGACAGCGACGGCGAGCTGATGATCGAGAGCGGCGGCGGCAATCTCGGCGCCACCCACGTCGTCACCGGCACGGCCAGTGCCGAGGCGATCAAGGTGCCGTCGCTGCGCTTGATGCGCATTCTGGAGGAGGCCGGCGTCGGGCAGGTCGATTCGCTCAAGATCGACGTCGAGGGCTTCGAGGACCGCGTGCTGATCGGCTTCTTCCGCGACGCGCCACAATCGCTGTGGCCGCGGGCGGTGGTGATCGAGCATCTGTCACAAAACGAATGGCAGCAGGATTGTATTGCCGACATGGTCGGGCGCGGCTTTACGATCGTGCGGAAGACACGAAGCAATACGTTTCTGTCCCGCTGACAGGGACGAACAAGGGAGGTTAGCGATGATCGACCATCTGGGTTTCTCCGTCTCCGACTATGAGCGCGCCAAAGCGTTCTACGTGAAGGCGCTGGCGCCGCTCGGCTACAGCCTGATCATGGAAGTCACGGCCGAGCAGACCGGTCACGCTGCGGCCGCGGGCTTCGGCGCCGAGGGCAAGCCCGATTTCTGGATCGGCGGCGAGGGCGCGATGAACAAGCCGGTGCATGTCGCCATTCGCGCCAAGGACCGCGCCACGGTCGATGCATTCTACAAGACGGCGATGGCGGCCGGCGGCCGCGACAACGGTCCGCCCGGCATCCGCCCGCATTATCACGCGAACTATTACGGCGCCTTCGTGCTCGATCCCGACGGCCACAATATCGAGGCGGTCTGCCACACGCCGGAATAAACCGGGCTTCGAAGCGGGTGGCGCGGAACATCGGCGCTGCGCCGTCGTTGTTGTTCTCTGCACAACGATCCCGATGGTGCCGATGCCGATCGAACCGCCCGAGATTCCGCCCTCGACGCCCGCTACGCCAACTGAGCCACCGCCCGGAATCCCGCCCGGCAATCCGCAGCCCGAAATCACGCCGCCGGTGCGCGAGCCCGGCTCGCCGCCGCGGCCCGACGAATTGCCGGGCCGCATGCCTGAAGAGATTCCATCGCGCGGCCCGCATGGACCGCTTACGCCCAATCCTGCGACGGATGCAATTCCGCCGCGGGATCACGTGTGAAAGGGCCAACGAGTGCAAGGCGATTGCAACCAGCTTCTGAATGCGCAATGAACGTTGCCATAGTGAGATGATTTGCGTGCAGAAATAAATCGAGCCGCGGTTGCATCGCCCGCCACAATGCGGCCTAACGCGTAGCCGTTCATCACGACACTTCGACAAAGAACCTTCCGGGGAAGTTCACCACCATGACCAACCTTCGTTTCGTGCTGCTTGCGACGACGGCTCTGACCGCGATGCAATTGGCCAACACCGCATCGCATGCGCAAGACGCCGCGCCGCTCGTGGTCGCGCAGGCCCAGCCGCAAGACACGGGCCCTGACGGAAAACCGAAGCAGCCGCCGAAGGGACCGCCCGCAGCCGCGCCGCCTGCAGCACCCGCGCGCCCCGCGGCTCCGCCGCCCGCGGCAGCACCGCCCCACCCGCCTGCAGCGCCCCCGCCGGCAGCTGCCCCGCCGCGCCCGGCAGCGCCGCCACCGCCTCCGCCTCCCCCTGCGGCCCGTCCGGCACCTCCGCCGCCCCCGCCGCCGCCTGCTGCTCCGAAGCAGCCTTCGCCGCCTCCGGCCGCGGCGCCGCAGCAGCACGCCCCGACACCGCCGCCTCCGCCTCCCCCTGCCGCGCGGCCCGCTCCCACACCGCCGGCGCCGCCGCCTGCCGCACGCCCGGCTCCCCCGCCGCCTCCCGCGGCGGCGCCGCAGCAGCAGGCCCCGACCACGCCGCCGCCTGCGGCTCGCCCGACCCCGCCCCCTCCGCCGCCGCCTCCGGCAGCGGCTCCGCCGGCCCGGCCGACGCCCGCGCCTGCGCCGACGGCAACACCGCCTGCTCCGACAGCTGCGCCCACGGCACGCCCCGGCGCGCCCGCGCCGGCAGCAACGCCGGCTCCGACGGCGACACCCGCACCGACCGCAACGCCGGCTCCGGGCAGCACGCCCGGCGCACCGCCGGCTGGTCGCCCCGGCGCACCTCCGCCCGGCGTACGTCCTGGCGCGCCGCCACCCCCTCAGGGATCACCGGCCCCGGGCGCCACGCCCGCGCCAACGGCCACGCCGGCGCCCGGCAGCACTCCGCCGCCGCCGGCCGGACGACCGGGGTCGGCAACGCCCGCACCCGGCGCCACCCCGGCTCCGACGGCGACGCCAGCCCCGGGACAACAGGGTGGAACGCCTCCTGCCGGCGCGCCCGCCGCCGGGACTCCGGCTGCGCCCCCGCAGGCGGGTGCCCCTGCCCGGCCGCCGGCACCTCCCGCCGGCGCCGCGGCTCCGACCGTGGTCCCCGGCACGCCCGCCGCAGCGCCGCCGCCCGACAGGGCACAATACAGACCGCCGACGGTCGCGCCCGCGTTCCGCGCCGCGCCGACGGTCGCAGCGCCCTTGCCGCCGCCGCCGCGTCCGCAACAGCGTGACCTGACGCCGCTCGCGATCGGTGCCGGCGTGGTGGCCGGCGCCGTGATCGGCGCCACCATCGCCGATCTCCATAGCCAGCGACGCGAGGTCGTCGAAGGCGGCCGCACCGTCTACACCGAGCCGGACCGCATCATCATCCGCGATCCGGGCGGCCAGGCCTATGTCCGCGGCAACGATCTCTATCGCTTCCGCTACGGCGCCCGCGACATCCGCACCGACACCGTCGGCGGCGAAACCCGCACCGTCGTGATCCGTCCCGATGGCAGCGAGGTGATCACCGTGGTCGGGCCGGACGGCTCGCTGCTCCGTCGTATCCGCAGGGACCCGCGCGGACGCGAGATCGTGATCATCGACAACACCTACCGCGATCCGCGGGCGGTCGGCGGCTTCTACGTCGACGTGCCGCCGCCGGTGGTCAGCATTCCCTACGATCGCTACATCGTCGACGCCCAGGAGGCGCCGCCGCAGGTGATCTACGAAACGATGCGGGCTCCGCCGGTGCAGCGGATCGATCGGCGCTACTCGCTCGACGAGATCCGCTACAGCCCGAATGTTCGCATGCAGATGCCGAGCATCGACGTCAACACGATCAACTTCGAGACGGGATCGTGGACCATTCCGCCGGACCAGGCGGCGCGGCTTCAAGTGATCGCCGACGGCATCAACCAGGCGCTCCAGGCCAACCCGCAGGAGGTGTTCCTGATCGAGGGCCACACCGATGCGGTCGGCAACGAGGTCGACAATCTGTCGCTGTCGGACCGCCGCGCGCAGGCCGCAGCCGAATTGCTGACGCAGCAGTTCAATGTGCCCGCGGAAAACCTGACGTCGCAGGGCTATGGCGAGCAATACCTGAAGGAGCAGACGCAGGGGCCGAGCCTGATCAACCGGCGCGTCACCGTCCGACGTATCACGCCGTTGCTCAACGGCGGCCAGGCCAATGCGGCGCCTCCGCCGCGCCAGTAGGACCTTCGCAAAAAGAAAATGGCCGGGAGCAATCCCGGCCATTTTTCTTATCACGCCGTCATTGCTTCCGACGGCAGACATGCCTCACAAACCGCGGCAACATGCCGGTGATCAGTGCCGCAACAGCCGCCGAGAATGCGCATGCCGGGGAATGCGCGCCTGAGCAAATGGTAGCGGCGGCCGAGATCTGCGGGATCACCACTGTCTAGCGCCTCCGATTCATCGAGCTCGGCGTGGCTCTTGACCGATGCATTGGCTCTAATGCCGTGGATGCGCTGGACCCAAGCCTCGCCTGTAGCGAGTGCACTCTCGAAGTGCGTTGGGTGTGCGCAATTGATCAGGAAGTATTCGCAAGCCCGCTCCGTTGCGTCGTCGACCGCCTCGATCGCCTCGCGCAGCGACTCTCCCCGGACGAGGCGGCCATCGGTTTCGACCGTGAAAGAGATCGCGACCGGAATGTTCTGTCTCTGGGCTGCACGGACCACGCCCACGGCTTCGTTGATGCTGTTCAGCGTGAATGCAGTCACCATGTCGGCGCCGGCCTCGGCAAAGGCCGCGATCTGGCCCAAGTGGTAGGCTTCCGCCTCCGCCGCGTCCATGTTGCCGGCCTTGTAGCCGTCGCCTCGCGGACCGATCGCGCCGTTGATGACGCAAGGCGTGCCGGGGGCCTCCCAAGCACCGCGCAATTCGTCGAGGAAGCGGATGGCGCGCATGTTGATGGCCTCGAGCCTGGCCGCATCATAGCCGAGCTTGGCGCCCCAATCAGGGTTGGCGCGCCAAGTCGGACTGTCGAGCACGAAGCCGAGCCCATGCTGCCGCGCGATACGCAGATAGGCTTCGTAGTACTGCCTCAAGTGCGCGCGGCCATCCGCGCTGTCGAGCAGCACGAATGCCGCAAAGTGGGGCAGCTCCAGCCCGTGGTGAAAGATAAGGGTTGTTTCCATGCCGCCGTCGGTCAGGAAAATGCCGCCGCCGCGCTGCGGCAGACCATGCCTGTATCTGGCCATTGATCGCTCCATCATTTGGACGGGCCCGCTCTCTTCATTCGGTCGCGCCATGCCCGTGTTCGGTCGCGGCATTTGGTGCCGCATAATGTCGCGTCGCTCTAGAAGCCCCGTGGTGCGGCTGAACTTCCACCGGCAAGCGTAGACAAATCAAAGATTTGCACGAGTCACTCGGAGAGGTGCTTGGTCCCAAGGGCCAATTTCCGCACCGTCGGTACAGTTCTGGAGACATCGATGGGAAAGGGCGATGCGACGCGCGAGCGCATTCTCGAAATCGCGGAAGCGGCGGTGCTCGCAAAGGGCTTCGGCGCCACCTCGATCGAGGAGGTCATTGCCGAGGCCGGACTGACCAAGAGCGGCTTCTTCTATCACTTCAAGGACAAGAACGCGCTCGCACGGGAGATGCTGCGCCGCTACGTGGATACGAATGATCGCCTGTTCGACGAGATCTTCAGGCGCGGACGTGAGCTCTCCGACGACCCGCTGCAGTCGTTCCTGATCTCGCTGAAACTGCTCGCCGAAGTCATGGCCGATCTGCCGAACGGCCATCCCGGCTGCCTGATCGCCAGCATCTGCTATCAGGAGCGCTTGTTCGACCGCGATGTTCGCAATCTGACCGCGCAATCGGTCCGGAGCTGGAATGCGCACTTCCGCGAAATTCTCGACGGGATCGCCGCCGTCTATCCGCCCCGCGAGCCGATGGACCTTGACGATCTCGCGGAGATGATCTCGTGCGTGGTCGACGGCGCAATCATCATGTCGAAGACGCTCAACGACCCGAAGCGGCTGGAGCGACAGATCCTGCTCTTCCGCAGCTTTGTGAAGCTGGTCTTCACGCCGCCTCACTCGTCGTAAATTCATAGAGCGTGAGCGAACCAGGGCGGCCGCCCTGCCGCGCTCGCGTGCGGCAGGCATGTAGTTGTGCCCAGATTGGCAGTCGACCCGTCATCATTGTCGCGCAGCCAATCCCAGCGCATCGGCCATGACACGGAACACGTCGGTATTGTCCATCGAGCCGTGCACGCGCTCGCTGCCCGGTCCGGTCGCGGTCAGGATGACGTCCTCGCCCGAATGCACGCTGGCGCCGACCAGCGCCGACAGATTGCCGGGGCGCAGCACCGCGCCCGGGACCTCCTTGTATTTGTCGTTGGCCTTGTAGGTGCCGTCGTCGCCGGCCTTGACGGTCGGCTCGTTGGGATTGTCGAGCTTCGGACGGAACGTCTCGTAGTGGTCGGGCAGGCTCGCCGAGAAGATGGCAAGCCGCCGGCTCACGTCGACGCGTGACGGATAACCTTCCGCATCCGGCGCGGGATAGTTGGGAAATCCGGCCTGATCGTAGACTCCGACGCGCTCGCGCAAGGGCACGTTGGGCGTCGTGCCCATGTCGTCATTCACCGTGCCGACGAGGCTGTTGGGATGATTATGATCGGCCAGCACCAGGATGAGAGTATCGTCGCCGCGTGCGCGCGCCCATTCGCGCGTCTGACGCACGGCGTTGTCGAGCATGATCGTGTCGTAGACGGCGCGCTCCATGTCGAGCAAATGCGCGTATTTGTCGATCATTCCGGATTCGACCATCAGGAAAAAGCCGCTCTCGTTCTTCGCGAGGATCTTCAGCGCCGCCTGCACCTGCTCGGTCAGGTCTGGCTGCTCGGGGAATTTCCTGACGCCGCCGCCCTTCAGGAATTTGCGGTCGAGCACACCGTCCATGTTGCCGGTGGCGAACAGGCCGAGCAGCCGGCTCGTCTCCTGTTTTGCGGCAGCGGCGCTGAGCTCGCCCGCGGTGGTCGCCATCTGATAGCCGGCATCGCGAAACTTCGCGATGTAGTCGGTCTCGTCCTTGCGCTTGGAGCCGGTAGCCGACTTCGGCAGAAAATTCGCGCTGCCGCCGCCCATCATCACATCCGGCTTCGCCGCGAAGAACTGCTCGACGATGTCGTCATAGGCGGCGCGCCGACGGGTGTGCGCGACCATCGCCGCCGGCGTCGCGTCTTCGATCTCGGTATTGGTGACGATACCGATCGCCATGCCGAGCTGCCTTTTGGCAAGGCTCGTGATGGTTTCGACCTTGGGATCGTCGAGCGGGCTTGCGGTGCGGTCGGCATAGACGCCGAGGGCATTGACGGCGCTCTTGTGCCCGGTCGCATAGGCGCTCGCCGAGTTGGCGGAATCCGTGATGATCGAGTCCGAGCCGGCGGTTGCCACCAGCGCCATATGCGGCATGTCGTCGATGGCGAGCTTGCCGCGGCTCTTGCCTTCCGAAATCCCCTTGGACAGGATTCGCGCGGCGACCCGATGCGCCGGCGACATGCCGTCGCCGATGAACAGGATGACGTTCTTCGCCTTGCGCGCGCCGGTGTCGTAGACCGTCCATGTGACGCTGCGCTGGCGCGTGCCGTCGTTCACGTCGACCACGATGCTGCCGGGCTTGGTCAGCGTGACGTCGCGCAGGATCAGGGCCGACTGCTCCTTGCCGTCCTCGCGCTCGATGAAGCTCCCGGAACGGCCGAACGCGGCCGCATAATCCGCGCCGTTCACCGTCACCTTCAACTTGGCGGGATCGACCAGACCGGGAAGCTCGACCTTGAAGTCGAATTTGGCTCCAGTGAGGATCTCGGCACGATCGATCGGATAGATCGTCTGCGCCTGCAGCGACGATGTCCAGCAAAGGACGATGAGAGAGGCGAGTGCCGATCTCGTGACCATGTTTGATGCTCCGCAATTCCGTTCCGATGGACACAGGAAGCTAGCGATCGAGCATGACACCGTCATTAAGCCCGTAGCCCGGATCGATCGAAGCGCAATCCGGGAATCTCATCGGCTTGGCAGCGGCCCCGGATTTCGCTTCGCTCGATCCGGGCTACGGGACGTCAGTAATCGTAGGGTGGCAAAGGCGCGAGAGCGCCGTGCCCACCACTATCTCGGTTGCGGAAAGATGGTGGGCACGCTTTCGCTTTGCCCAGCCTACGACAGCGAGAGCGTCAGCCCTTGTCGCTCTCGAGCCGGAATATCTGCGAGCCTTCAGTGCCCGACAACAGGCCGGTCTTCGAATAGAGACCGAGCTTGGTGCGGGTGTCGGCGATGTCGAGGTTGCGCATGGTGAGCTGGCCGATGCGGTCGGCCGGCGTGAAGGCGGCGTCCTCGACCTTCTCCATGCTGAGCCGCTCCGGCGCATAGGTGAGGTTGGGGCTCTCGGTGTTGAGGATCGAATAATCGTTGCCGCGGCGCAGCTCCAGCGTCACCTCGCCGGTGACGGCGCGGGCAACCCAGCGCTGCGCGGTTTCGCGCAGCATCAGGGCCTGCGAATCGAACCAGCGGCCCTGATAGAGCAGGCGGCCCAGGCGCATGCCGCTGATGCGGTACTGCTCGATCGTGTCCTCGTTGTGGATGCCGGTGACGAGGCGCTCATAGGCGATGTGCAGCAGCGCCATGCCGGGCGCCTCATAGATGCCGCGGCTCTTGGCCTCGATGATGCGGTTCTCGATCTGGTCGCTCATGCCGAGGCCGTGGCGGCCGCCGATCGCATTGGCTTCGAGGAACAGCGCGACTGGATCGGAGAAGGTCTGGCCGTTGAGAGCCGTCGGCTGACCTTCCTCGAAGCGCACCACAACCTTCTCGGCCTTGACGGCGCAATCGTCGCGCCAGAACGGCACGCCCATGATCGGGTTGACGATCTTGATGCCGCTGTCGAGGCTTTCGAGATCCTTGGCCTCGTGCGTGGCGCCGAGCAGATTGCTGTCGGTCGAATACGCCTTTTCGGCGCTCATCTTGTAGGCGAAGCCCTGCGCGGTCATGAACGCCGACATCTCGGCGCGGCCGCCGAGCTCGTCGATGAACTGCTGGTCGAGCCAGGGCTTGTAGATCTTCAGGCCGGGATTGGTGAGCAGGCCGTAGCGGTAGAAGCGCTCGATGTCGTTACCCTTGAAGGTCGAGCCGTCGCCCCAGATGTTGACGCCGTCCTCCTTCATGGCCGCGACCAGCATCGTGCCGGTCACGGCGCGGCCGAGCGGCGTGGTGTTGAAATAGGTGATGCCGCCGGTCGAGATATGGAAGGCGCCGGACTGGATCGCGGCGATGCCTTCATGGACCAGCTGCGTGCGGCAGTCGACCAGGCGCGCCTTCTCGGCGCCGAACTCCATCGCCTTGCGCGGGATCTCGTTGTAGTCGGCCTCGTCGGGCTGGCCGAGATTGGCGGTGTAGGCGTAGCAGCGCGCGCCCTTCTGCTTCATCCAGAGCAGCGCCGCAGAGGTGTCGAGGCCGCCCGAAAAAGCGATGCCGACTTTCTCACCCTTGGGCAGGCTTTTCAGGATCGTGGTCATGGGGCTTCCAATCGGGTCTCAAGCTGAGGTGACAGGCGGGTTTGACCGCGCGAATATCAAATTTCGCGGGGCTCGGCACCCCTTTAATGGCTCAAACCGAGGGTTCGGGGCCGGTCTTGCGGCCGAACAGGCGCTGGCGGAGCCGGTAGGCGGGCATGTTCAGCCGGGTCAAGGCGGCATCCACCGCCTCGTCCGAGAACCGCGTCCGCGGCCAGCGGTAAATCAGCGCGTAGGCGAACCAGATCACGACGAAGGTGACGAGGCCGGCGATCGAGACATCGGTAAAGAAGTGCCCGCCGAAGGCCATGCGCAGGGTGCTGGTGACGGCACCGAACACCACGGCGGCAGCATAGGCGAGCGGCCGCCACGCCGGCGGCGCCAGCGCGGCCGGCGCCAGCGTCCAGAATGCCGTTGCCCCTTCGCCGGAGAAGAACGAGCAATTGCGCCCGCAGCCGCCGCGCGGATCCCACCACGGCACGAATTGCTGGTCGCCCGCGAACTCGGTCACCACCACCGGGCGCGGGCGGCCCCAATAAGTCTTGAACGTCAGGTTGGTCAAAATGCCGGCCGACATGATCAGCGTGACCAGCAGGAAAATGATCGTGCGCCCGGGCACCATCAGCGGCCGGTCGGGCCGGACCATCTTGACCACGAGCGCGACGATCGAGGGAAGGGCGAACGCCCAGGCGATCCACATCGCCGCATCGCGCGCAAAGCCGGCCCACTCGTTCAGCTTGAGCGGAAAAGTCCTGGTCTCGGGGTCGAAGAACAGCGAAGCGAGCTTGAGGTCGAGCTCGGGATAAAGGCCGAAGGCGACGCCGATGACGAGCCACAGCGCCAGGGCAATGAAGAGTCCAGTCCGGTTCATGGCGCGCGGTTTAGCGGAGTGGGAAGGGGATGGAAACCCCGGAATCCGTCATTGCGAGCGACTTGTCCGCCGTAGCTCGAAGAGCGAAGGCAGAAGCGAAGCAATCCAGAATCTTTCCGCAGAGGACCCTGGATTGCTTCGTCGCTTCGCTCCTCGCAATGACGGCGTCTCAATCCGGCCGCGAATTCGACGGCAATGGCGGCGGCGGTTTGCGCGGGGGCGGCGGGATGCGCCAGGCGCCGGCATTGCGGCCGGCGATCAGCCAGTAGACCACGCCGGCAACGATGCCGGCACCCGTCATGATTTCCAGGTGACGCCGCACGATGCCCTCGAACTGCAGCGTGTCGGCGTGGAAGGGAATAAGGCCGAGATAGCAGGCGAGCCCGACGAGGCCCCCGCCGACGGCATAGGCGATCGCACTGCGGATGTAGAGCGCTTCGGTGATCGCGACGATCACCGCCGCCGGCACCAGCGCGAAGCCGGAGACGAAGATGAAGCCGAAGCCGAGCAGGATGTCGATCGTGCCCTGATCGACCGGACCGGCGCCGAGATCGGCGAATTCCGGAAACAGCAGCGCGACGACGACGATCATGCCGCCGACGAAACAGGCGGCGAGAAAGCCGATGAAGATGACGACGAGGCGGCCGATCAGGGACATGACGAAAATGCCAACTCAGTCGTCATTGCGAGGAGCGCAGCGACGAAGCAATCCAGACTGCCGCCGCGGAGACAGTCTGGATTGCTTCGCTGCGCTCGCAATGACAGGAATGCGAGAGCGACGGCATGAACAACTCAATCCGTCATCGCCATGGCGCGCAGCGCCTGGCGTTCGCGCGCCGAGAGCTTTTCGGTCTCCGACTTGAGCTGGCCGCAGGCGGCGAGGATGTCGCGGCCGCGCGGGGTGCGCACGGGCGAGGAATAGCCGGCGTTGAAGATGTATTCGGAGAACCTTTCGATCTGGTCCCAGTCCGAGCATTCATAGGCGGTGCCGGGCCAGGGATTGAACGGGATCAGATTGATCTTGGCCGGAATGCCCTTGAGCATCTTCACCAGCAGCTTGGCATCGTCGAGCGAATCGTTGACGCCCTTGAGCATGACATATTCGAAGGTGATGCGGCGCGCGTTGGAGGCGCCGGGATAGTCGCGGCAGGCCTGCAGCAGCTCCTTGATCGGATATTTGCGGTTGAGCGGCACCAGCTCGTTGCGCAGCTCGTCGCGCACCGCGTGCAGCGAGATCGCGAGCATGACGCCGATCTCCTCGCCGGCGCGCACGATGTTCGGCACCACGCCCGAGGTCGACAGCGTGATGCGGCGGCGGGAGATGCCGATGCCTTCGTTGTCGCCGACGATCAGAAGCGCATCGCGCACCGCGTCGAAATTGTAGAGCGGCTCGCCCATGCCCATCATCACGATGTTGGTGACGCGGCGCGTGCCGTCCTCGCGATCGGCCCAGTCGTTGAGGCGATCGCGCGCGACCATCACCTGGCCTACGATCTCGCCGGCGGTGAGATTGCGCACCAGGCGCTGGGTGCCGGTGTGGCAGAAGGCGCAGTTCAGCGTGCACCCCACCTGCGAGGAGACGCACAGCGTGCCGCGGTCGGTCTCGGGGATGTAGACGCATTCGACTTCGTGCGCCTTTTGAACATTGTCGCCGCTCGGCAGACGCAGCAGCCATTTGCGGGTGCCATCGTTGGAGATCTGCTCGGCCACGACCTCGGGCCGGTCCACGGTGAAATGCTGGGCGAGATCGGCGCGGATGCCCTTCGAGATCGAGGTCATGTCATCGAAGCTCTGGGCGCCGCGGAAATAGATCCAGTGCCACAGCTGCTGCACCCGCATCTTGCGCTGGGCCGGTGCGACGCCGATCTCGCCGAGGCGATCGGCAAGCTCGGCGCGCGACAGGCCGATCAGCG
The DNA here is from genome assembly GCF_051853065.1 of Bradyrhizobium sp. SPXBL-02. Classification (NCBI taxonomy): domain Bacteria; kingdom Pseudomonadati; phylum Pseudomonadota; class Alphaproteobacteria; order Hyphomicrobiales; family Nitrobacteraceae; genus Bradyrhizobium; species Bradyrhizobium sp. SPXBL-02. The sequence continues at coordinate 65,365 of NZ_CP182474.1, forward strand.
ACGGTTTTGCCGGCGGCACATAGGTTTCGAGCGGAGTCTTCTCCACCAGGATGGCGTTGTGCGGCTCGGTCATCGGTTGCCTGAGATTGCTGCTGTCTCGTCATGCCCGGGCTTGTCCCGGGCATCCACGTTCTCCCCGCCGGAACCAGCGCGTGGATGGCCGGGACAAGCCCGGCCATGACGGCAGCACCTTTGGGATACCCCTATATAGCAACCGGAACCGCCGATTGCGACCTTATCGCCAGCAGACTTAACGCCCGCAGTCTTAACGCCTGCAGTCCTGCGCGATCTTGTCGAGCGCCTGGGCGAGGCCCTTCAGCGAAAACGTGTCGGTCGTCTCGGTGCCCTTGGCCGAGACGCCCTTGACGACGAGATCGGCGGATTTGCGCATGGCTTCGACCATCCGCTCCTCCTCGGCCGCGTTCTTGATCCAGAGCCCGTCGCCCTGCGTGTACATGGCGAAGGAGGCGCCGCCGACCTCGACGGTCGATTCCGAGCCGGGCTTCAGCGCATAGCCGATCATGACCGAGACTTCGTTGTTGACCTTCTCGGCCGGCCGGGTCGAGACGAAGGCATAGGCGGGATCGCGCGGCCGGTTCGGCGGGTTGGTTTTCGACGACGACGGCTTGGCCAGCGCGAAGCAGACCTTCTTGCCGTTCGGCGTCGCCGAATAGGCGCCCCAGGTGCCGAACTGCCCGATCAGGGTCGGCTCCGCGCCCCCCGCAACTGCCGCAGCCGGGGCCGCCGGTTTGCTCTCGGGCTTCGGGGTCGCCTTTGCGTTGGTGTTGGCCGGCGGCGCCGCCGGCTTGGGGGTCGCCTCTTTCGGAGCAGAACCGGACTTGGGCGCCGGTTGCGCCGTCTGCGCCCGCGCAGAAACGGCGATTCCCCCGGCCGCCACGCCAGTCGTCAAAGCTAAAATCAGCACCCGCCACATGCCGCAGTGGTTCCCTCAATATTGTGACTGGAAGATGGCCCGAGCGCGCGTTGTCCCCGGCCAGGGATAGCCGGGAAAGTCCAATTTGGGAAGGCAGTTAGCGGTATCGGCGGCGGTTACGCCTTGGATCTGGCGGCGCGTTGAGCGGCCCATTGCGCCTCGGTCCAGCCGAGCAGATCCTCGGCACCGGAACTGCGCAAATGCGCGCCGCCGTCGATCACCACCATCTCGCCATTGATGTAGGCGGCACGGTCCGAGACCAGAAAGCTGGCGAGATCGGCCAGCTCGCTGTGCTCGCCGGTGCGCCCAAGCGGGTTGCGCGAGGACCAGCCCTCGTCGCGGCCTTCGGGACGGAGCTGCCCGGTGGCCCCTGCGGTCGGAAACGGGCCCGGCGCGATCGCGACGGTGCGGATGCGCTTCGGGCCCCATTCCACCGCAAGGCTCCTGGTCATCGCCAGCAGCGCCGACTTCGCCATTGCCGAGGGAACCGTGAAGGCGCGGCCGGTGATGGTGGAGGTCGACAGGATCGACAGCACGACGCCGGCATGCTTGGCCTCGATCCAGCGCCGGCCGGCGGCGAGCGTGCAATACATCGCGCCGTGCAGCGTCGGCGCCAGGATCGCATCCGCGGCGCGGAAGGAGAGATGCTCGCTTTGTGCGATGAAGGTGGCAGCGGCATTGTTGACGAGAATGTCGAGCGGCGCCTCGCGCCAGATCGCATCCATCATGTTGTCGACGGCCGCACCGTCGCGGATATCGCAGGCGATCGCGGTGACCCTGCCGCCGGTCTCTTCGCGCATCTCGCGCGCCGTTGCCTCGAGGCGATCGAGCTTGCGGCCGCAGATCACGAGCTCGGCGCCGAGCGCGAGGAAGCGGCGGCCCATCGCGGCGCCCAGGCCCGAGCCGCCGCCGGTGATGAGGATGCGCTTGGTCTCGAGCAGGCTTGTTTCAAACATCGTTTGAATCCTTTCTCCGCGAATTTCGTCATTGCGAGCGCAGCGAAGCAATCCAGACTATTTCCGCGGTGCGGACTCTGGATTGCTTCGCTGCGCTCGCAATGACGGGAGGTTAGGCCGTCGCGTGGTCCGAGACAAAGAATCCGGATTGTCCGGCCGCAGTAAATCCGGCAGAAACGACCCAACTATAATTCCACTCGAAACGCTCTCAAGGTGCCGCCATGAAAGCCATCCTCTGCTCGCAATATTGCCAGCCCGACGACCTCGTTCTGACTGAGGTGCCGGATCCGGTGGCAGGGCCCGGCGAAGCCGTCATCGCGATCAAGGCGGCGGCGCTGAATTTCTTCGACATCCTGATGATCCAGGGCAAGTACCAGATCAAGCCGCCATTCCCGTTCTCGCCGGCGGCGGAAGTTGCCGGGGTGATCGAGAGCATCGGCGCCGGCGTCACTGACCTCAAGGTCGGCGACCGCGTCGTCGCCTCCTGCGGCCACAACGGCGCCCGCGAGAAGATCGCGCTGCCGGCGGCATCGATCGTGAAGATCCCCGACAGTCTCGACTACGACCGCGCGGCCGGCATCATCATCATCTACGGCACCGCGCTGCACGCGCTGGAGGATCGCGCCAGCCCCAAGCCGGGCGAGACGCTCGCCGTGCTGGGTGCAGCTGGCGGCACCGGCCTTGCGGCCTGCGAGCTCGGCAAGCTGATGGGCTTGAAGGTGATCGCCTGCGCCTCGTCGGACGAGAAGCTCGAATTCGCCAAAGCGCATGGCGCCGAGCTGACGCTGAACTACGCCAAGGAAGATCTGAAGGAAGGCCTGCGCAAGCTCACCAATGGCAAGGGCGTCGACATCATCTTCGATCCGGTGGGTGGTGCTTACGCCGAACAGGCGCTGCGCTCGATCGCATGGGAAGGCCGCTTCCTCGTCATCGGCTTTGCGGCCGGCGACATTCCCAAGATGCCGCTGAACCTCGCGCTGCTGAAGGGCTGCGACATCCGCGGCGTGTTCTGGGGCGCCTGGACGCGGCTCAACCCGGCGAAAAATCGCGCCAATCTCGAGAAGCTGGTGAAGTGGACCGCGGAAGGCAAGATCTCATCGCATGTCGACCGCACCTTCCCGCTGGCCCAGACCGCGGATGCGTTGAAGGTGCTCGCGGGCCGTCAGGCTATGGGCAAGGTGATCCTGCATCCGTGATCGCGATGTCATCGCGACGCTGTTTCAACATCCACAGCTGTCATCGCCCGGCTCGACCGGGCGATCCATTATTCCAGAGACGTTAGTGATCTAGCCGAGACGCCGCGGTGTACTGGATTCCCCGCTTGCCGCCTACGCTCAAGCTTCGGCGTGCCCAAGACCGAAACCTCGGCGAAGCCTTGGCGTAGCCGGGTCGCGGGGAATGACAGCGGCGGGCGAGACGGGCAGCGTCGACGACCGCGACATCGCAAAGCTGCGCCTGCCGCCGCATCGTAAAATCCTCTCAACCATCGCGAGCAAAATTGCGGTGCATTCCGCCGCGCCGCCGTAATCAAACCCAAATATTTCCAGATTCGCGCAAACCGCCGTCGTTTTTTGGGCTGAATCGGACGGCGATTTACCGGTTCCAGTTAGCGGGGACCTCTGGACAACAACAAGAAGACTGAAGCCGGGACTGCCCCTGCGTTGCGTCAGTAAAGGGGAGCATCACACCATGGAGACGACGGCCTACCGTCTGTCGAAGGAATCGCACGCGCACGATTCCGATCGATCGGCATCACATCCGCCCATCGCGTCCTATATCCGTGCACGCGCCAAGCGCGCCGAGCTCGCGCAGGACGATCCAATTCCACTGTTTCTGTCCGATCCGCTCGGTGCGCCGGACCCGAGCGAATATGCACCGGTGACATTGCGCTCCAGAATGGTCCCAAGTGTGCTCGCGGCCGTTCTGGCGGCATCCACTCTGGCAGTTCTGGTCACACTGTTTCAGTCCGACTTGCGCGGCCTCTTCGCCACTCATGCCGATAGCTGGGTCCGCATCATGGCGGACCCAGCTATGGCGTCGGCCAGCGCACCGACCACACCGCAGATCCCGCCCAAGGATGCGGCTCGCGTGAGCGACACGAGGCTGGCGAGCGCCGACATGCAGGCTCTCTCTGCACCTGCCACACCGAGCCGAGAGGCAATCGCGACCGCCTATCAGACCGCGCTGCAAGCCCAAGAACAAACCCAACCAGCGCCCGCGCCCGTCGCGGCGCCGCCCGCACCGCCTGCGCCCGCGAAGACGCTCGATGCTGACACGCTGGCCGCGCTGATGACGCGCGCGAAGAGCCTGTTGGGCGTCGGCGATATTGTTGCTGCCCGCCTGCTGCTTGAACGCGCGGCCAATGCACAGGATGCCACGGCTGCGTTTCTGCTGGCGCAGAGTTATGACCCGGCCGTGCTTGGCACCAGCGACTCGCGGCGCATCGCCGCTGACGCGACCGCCGCGCGCGACTGGTATCAAAAGGCTGCCAGTCTCGGATCGGCGGAAGCGCGCCAGCGCCTCGCCCAATTCTCGAATTAGGCCAATTCAGAGGGGACATCATGCGTAATACTTTGAAAATGGCGCTTGCCGCCATCACGACCATCTGTGCCTTCGCCGCCCACGCCGAGCAGGCCGAATATGATCCGGCCAAGGTCTCGGACAGCCTGAAGGCCATCTTCCAGTTCGGCTCGAACTCGACCAAGCAGGCGCTGAACGCCAACACCGTCACGCTGATCACGGGCACGATCGGCGGGACTTATGTGCAGTTCGGCGCCGACCTCGCCTCGGTGCTCGACGACGGCAACAAGATCCGCGTGCTGCCGATCGTCGGCCGCGGCTCGGTGCAGAGCGTCGCCGACATCCTGTTCCTGCAGGGCGTCGATCTCGGCATCGTGCGCGCAGACACGCTCGACTATCTCGAGCGCAAGGGCTTCGCCAAGGACATCAAGAAACAGTTCACTTACGTGACCAAGCTCTACAATGAAGAGATGCAGGTCATCGCGCCGAAATCGATCGCAACGCTGAAGGACCTCGAGGGCAAGAAGGTCAGCGTCGATCTGCCCAATGGCGGGACCTTCGTCACCGCACTGACGGTGTTCGAGCGGCTCGGGATCAAGGCGAACTTCGTCTATGTCGAGCAACGCATCGCGATGGAGAAGCTGAAGGCCGGGCAGATCGATGCCGTCATCGTGGTCGGAGGCAAGCCGTACAAATCGGTCTCGACCTTCGGCAATGACGGCCGCTTCCATCTCGCGAAGGTGGACTATGCAAAGCCGCTGCAGAGCGACTATCTGCCGGCAACCCTGACCGCCAAGGACTACCCGAATCTCATCAAGGAGGGTGAGAGCGTCGACACGATCGCGGTGCCCGCGGTGCTCGCGGCCTACAATTGGGCGCCCAACACCGAGCGTTATCGCAAGCTCGCACTGTTCGTGGACGCGTTCTTCACGAAATTCACGGCACTGCAGAACCCGCCCTTCCATCCCAAGTGGAAGGAGGTCTCGCTGGCGGCGCCGCTTTCCGGCTGGAACAGATTGCCGGTGGCGCAGCAATGGCTCGACAAGCACGGCATCGAGCCGGTGACACGGCAGCGCTTCGAGGCGTTCTTGAAGCAGAGCCCTGCGGCAGCAACCGTGTCTGATGCGGACAAGGAGACGCTGTTCAGGCAATTCCAGGCGTGGGACGCGGAGAAGGCGCGGGCGGAGAAGAAATAGCGGCCGTCATTGCGAGGAGCGGAGCGACGAAGCAATCCAGAATCCCTCCGCGGAAAGAGTCTGGATTGCTTCGCTTCGCTCGCAATGACGATGCTCGCGGCAGCAGCAGCCACACACTCACTGTCATCGCCCGGCTCGACCGGGCGATCCAGTACTCCGTGACGTCAGTGATTGAATCGAGAGGCCGCAGCGTACTGGATGCCCCGGTCAAGCCGGGGCATGACAGCGGAACGTGTGGTTGAATCCGCCTTGACTACGCCGCTTCCACGTCCGCCTCGCTCACCCCGCGCTTCAGCGCGGCGCGGGCGGCTTCGCGGTGCTCGTTCGTGATGTGGCCGGCAACCATGCGGATGGCGGTGGCGAGCACGGCGGCGTCATCGGCGAAGCCGAGCATCGGCATGACGTCGGCGACGAAGTCGAACGGCAGGATGAAATAGGCGATCGCGCCTAACAGCGAGGCCTGGACGTGGCGCGGCGTCTGCCGGTCGAACGCGCAGTAATAGGCCGCAAGCAGATCCTCGGCGAACGGCAGTTGTGCGGCGACGCGCTTCAGCTTGCGCCAGAAGCGGCGGCGCACGCTCTCGCGATCTTCCGCAAGCCGATCGGCCGGCTCAAAGCCAACACTGTGCTCGGCAGCCATGCTGCAACTCCCCGTTCAGCAAGGGGCGGCGGATCGCCGCATGCCCTGCTGATCACAAGATGGGGATGCGGCCGGGCGCTGCAAGATGTCAGCTAGGTGTCAGCTAAGCCGTCGGCTTGGCGATGGCGTTCATCGCCTTGGCGAGCTCGATGTCGCGCGCCGTGACGCCGCCGGCATCATGGGTCGACAGCACCACCTCCACGGTCTTGTAGACGTTACGCCATTCGGGGTGATGGTCCATCTTCTCGGCGACCAGCGCGGCGCGGCTCATGAAGCCGAACGCCTCGTTGAAATCCTTGAAGACAAAGGTTTTCCCGATGGCGTCGCGGCCTTGGACGTCGGTCCAGCCGGGTAGTCCGCCCAGCGCCTGCCTGCGCGCCTCTGCCGAGAGCCGTTCTGACATGACCATCTCCGTCCTTCAGGGGAACTTTACCCTAGCACCGCGCTGACGCCCGGGTTCACACGGGGATTTCCTCGATCCGCTAACCATGACGGAGATGTAACCCCGCCGGACAAGAAATTTGCTACAATTGCGGGCGTAAATCGCCGGCCAAGATGAAACTGAGCCTGAAGCGCCTGTTTGGGAGATCTATGACCGGGGGATTGGACCTGGCCGAAGCGCCCCCTCCGCCTTCGCCGCGATCCGCGGCGCGGAAGACGGCCCTCGTGTCTCTGGCCCTGGTGCTCGCGATCATCGGCGCGCTAGCCGGCGGCTACTATTTCGCGATGCGACCGGTGACGCTGAGGATCGCGGTCGGCCCTGCCAACAGCGACGACGTCAAGGTCGTGCAGACGCTGACGCAAGGCTTCGCGCAACACAAGAGCCAGGTGCGGCTGCGCCCGATCCAGACCGACAGTGCCATCGCCAGCGCCAGTGCGCTCGCGGACGGCAAGGTCGACCTCGCCATCGTGCGCGGCGACCTCGAGGTGCCGAAGAACGCACAGGCGGTCGCGACCCTGCGCAAGAACGTCGTGGTGCTGTGGTCCGTGCCCGCCAAGGGCAAGAAGAAGGGCGCGAAGATCACCAAGATCGCGCAGCTCGCCGGCCATCGCATCGGCGTCGTCGGCCGCACCCAAGCCAACGTCAACCTCCTCAAGGTGATCCTGCAGCAATACGGCGTCGATTCCGCCAAGGTCGAGATCGTGCAATTCCCAGCGAACGAGGTTGCCGACGCGATCAAGGCGCAGAAGGCCGACGTCTATCTCGCGGCCGGCCCGGTCAACAGCAAGATCACGGCCGACGCGATCGCGGCATCTATCAAGGAAGGCGGCACGCCGACCTTCCTCGAGATCGATTCGGCGGACGCAATCGCACAGAACCACCCGGTCTACGAAGCCTCGGAGATCCCTGCCGGCACCTATGGCGGCTCGCCCGCCCGACCCGAGGACGAGGTCAAGACCATCAGCTTTTCGCATCACATCGTGGCGCGCAAAGGCGTGTCCGAGACCACCATCGCGGCGTTCACGCGCCAGCTGTTCGCCGTGCGGCAGCAATTGGTGACGGAATTCCCGCTGGCGGCAAAGATCGAAACGCCCGATACCGACAAGGACGCCGTGATCCCGGTGCATCCCGGTGCAGCCGCCTTCGTCGACGGCGAGGAGAAGACCTTCCTCGACAAATACAGCGATTACATCTGGTGGGGCTTGATGGCGCTGTCCGCCATGGGCTCGATCGGCGCGTGGTTTGCGGGCTATCTGAAGAAGGACGAGCGCGACAACAACAACCATCTGCGTGATCGGCTGTTGGACATGATCGCGGCCGCGCGCAAGTGCGAGACCACCGAAGAGCTCGACCAGATGCAGACCGAAGCCGACGACATCCTGCGCGATACGCTGCGCTGTTACGATCACGGCGCGATCGAGGAAGGCGCGCTCACCGCCTTCAACATTGCCCTCGACCAGTTTCATTCGGCGGTCGCCGACCGCAAGGCCCTGCTGATGAGCCTGCCGCAGAACCTGCAGCGCGCCGGCGCGCAATTCCGGGCCGCCGGCAACGCCTGAGCCTGCGCTTGCGCGTTATTGCTGCGTCACATTGTCTCAATATAGCTTGCCCCGTCGTCCCGGGCGCGTAACGCGCGAACCCCGGAATGAGGTGCCTTCCTGCAAGCTCGGGTTCGGAGCCATCTTCATGAACATTAGGTTCTCCCGCCGCCGCTTCCTCGCCACCGGCGCGGGTGCACTCGGCACGATGGCGATGCCATATCTTTCCCGCGCGGCCGACCGGCCGGTGGTCACCCACGGCGTGCAATCGGGCGACGTCACCGTGGACGGCGGCGTGGTGTGGGCGCGCGCCGACCGTCCATCGCAGATGCTGGTCGAGGTGGCGACCACCGAGTCGTTCAAGGATGCCCGCGCGCTGCCGCCGATCGCGGCGCTGCCCGAGAGCGACTTCACCGCGAAGCTGCTGGTCGAAAATTGTCCGGCCGGCCAGGACATCTTTTACCGCGTCCGCTTTCGCGATTTCTCCCACAGCGCGATCGAGGGCGAGCCGGTGACCGGCCGCTTCCGCACCGCGCCCGCCGACCGCCGCGACGTCAGCTTCGTCTGGAGCGGCGACGTCGCAGGGCAGGGCTGGGGCATCAATCCCGACGACGGCGGCATGTTCACCTTCTCAACCATGCGCAAGCACCGGCCGGACTTCTTCCTGCATTCGGGTGACACGATCTATGCCGATGGCCCGATCCAACCCGAGGTGAAGCTCGCCGACGGCAAGATCTGGAAGAACCTCACCATCCCGGAGAAGGCCAAGGTCGCCGAGACGCTGGACGAGTTCCGCGCGGCGCACAAATACAATCTCACCGACGACAATCTCCGCGCCTTCAATGCCGAGGTGCCGATCTTCGTGCAGTGGGACGACCACGAGGTCACCAACAACTGGTCGCTGTCGAAAGACTTGCCGGCCGCCTACAAAGTGCGCGACATCTCGCTGCTCGCGGCCCGCGCAGGCCGCGCCTTCCACGAGATGTACCCGCTGCGGGAGAGCATCACCGAGCCCGGTCGCGTCTATCGCCAGATCTCCTACGGCCCGCATCTCGACGTGTTCGTGCTCGACGAGCGCAGCTATCGCGGGCCGAACGGCGCCAATCTCGAAACCGCCTATGGCCCTGCCAGCTATTTCCTCGGCCCGGACCAGATTGCCTGGCTCAAGCGCGGCCTGCTGAACTCGCGCGCGACTTGGAAGGTGATCGCGTCCGACATGCCGATCAGCCTGATCGTCTCGGACACGCCGAACGGCGGCTCGGAAGCCGTTGCGCAGGGCGACGGCCCGGTGCGCGGCCGCGAGCTCGAGCTCGCCGACATCCTGTGCTTCATCAAGATGGCGCCGATCAGCAACACGGTGTGGCTGACGGCAGACGTGCATTACGCCGCCGCGCACTATTACGATCCGAACAAGGCGCAATTCCAGGAGTTCGAGCCGTTCTGGGAATTCGTCTCGGGCCCGCTGCATGCCGGCACGTTCGGTCCGAACGCGCTCGACAACACCTTTGGCCCCGAGGTGCGCTTCGTCAAGGCGCCGGGCAAAGACAGCCAGAACCTGCCGCCGTCAGCGGGCATGCAGTTCTTCGGCCACGTCAAGATCGACGGCGCCTCCGGCCAGATGACGGTGACCCTGCGCGACCGCGCCGACGTCGCGCTGTGGTCGACCACGCTCGACCCGAAGCAGAGCTGACCGCTAATCGGCGGCGCGCGCCTGAAGCGCCGCTTCCAGCGCCTCGCTGGAGCACGGCTTCTGCAGCCGCGGCCGGCCCGCCAATTCGGACGGAATACGCGCTTCGGCGCCGTAGCCGGTGACGAAGACGAACGGAATCTTCAGCGCGATCAGCCGCTCGGCGATCGCAAAGCTCGTCTCCCGGATCAGCTCGACATCGAGCAGCGCGAAATCGGGTGTCCGTTTCGCGATGGCGTTTAGCGCCTGCGTCACCGAACCCACGGTCCGCACGGCAGCCACACCAAATCCGAGCAGGCGATCCTCGAAATCGATCGCGATGATCGGATCGTCCTCGACGATTAGAACATCGGCCGGCAAGCCTGTGCCATTGGAGGGTGCGGGTGCCATGATCGCATCTTGGTTTGGGGGTTTTTGGATCAGGACTGCCGCGACACGATGCCTGCGCCCAGCGCATCGGAGGGTTCCCGGAACGAAACTCACCACATCGTCGTTCTCTGGTCTGTCCACTTGTGCACACAGGAAACGGATGGAACTCGCTAAGGTGAATTGAAGGGTAGGAGTTCAGGATGGATGCGCGTATCGGCAAGGTCACCGAGGTTGAGAGCCGGCCGGCCAACAATCTGCTGCGGCGCTTGAGCCAGGTCGATTACGGCCTCCTGGCACCGCACGTGACCGTCGAGGAGTCTGCAGCAGGCCACTTGCTCTACAATCCCGGCGATGACGTGCAGGTCGTCCACTTCCCCTGCGGCCCGTCGCTCGCGACTTTCCTCGTCCCCAACGAGGACGGCCGCGACGTCGAAACCATTCTGGTCGGCCGCGAAGGCGCGGTCGGCGGCATCGTCAGCGAGGGGTTTCTGCCGGCCTATACCCGGATCTGCGTGAAATTCGGCGGACCGTTTGCGCGCATTCACGTCGCCAAGCTGGAAGCAGCCAAGCTGCGCTCGGCATCACTGCGCAACGTCTTCGCCCGCTATGCCGATTGCATGCTGGCCCAGATCTTCCAGTCGACCGCCTGCAACGCGATCCATTCGATCGAGCAGCGCACCGCCAAATGGATTTTGGCTGCGATGGAGCGGACCGGCGACGAGACCAGCGTGCCGCTGACCCATGAACAGCTCGCGACGCTGCTCGGGGTGGGCCGCTCCTATGCCAGCCGCGTGCTTCAGTCGTTCAAGGCCGAAGGCGTGCTCGACACGAGGCGCGGCTCGATCCTGGTCCGCAGCCGCGACGGCCTGAGGCTGCGCGCCTGCCTGTGCAACGATGCCGTGAAGATGCATTTCGAGGAGGTGCTGCGCGGGGTTTATCCGACCGAGGAGCGGGAGGCCGGGTAGCTTCTTGCTTCTCCCTTGTGGCGCGATAATGCGCGGCGCGCCGTTCTAACCGCGGTCGTGCTATACTGCCCCCGCATGAGCGGGGCTTTCCTTCACACTCTCTTCGACATCCTGGCCTGGCTGGCGGCGGCGGCCGCCGTCTATTGGCTGTCGCGACGGGGCTTGCAGTTTCCGGCGCAATCCTTCGTGCTGCCCTATGTCGCCGCGCTGGTGTTTGGCGCAGGCCTTGGCGCCTATCTGTTCGGCTCCGCCAATCTGTGGCTGTCAGGGCAAAACGGCATTGCGCGCTCGGTCGAGGGCGCGCTGGCCGGCGGCATCGTGGCAATCGAGCTCTACAAATGGTCCGCAGGGATCACGGTGCGAACCGGCGCGCGGTTCGCGTTGCCGCTGGCGCTCGGCATCGCGATCGGCCGGATCGGCTGTTACCTCGCGGGTCTCGACGATTTCACCTATGGCACGCCGACGGCCCTGCCCTTCGGCCATGATTTCGGCGATGGCGTTCGCCGCCATCCCGTGCAGCTCTACGAGAGCGCGGCCATGGCTCTGTTCGCGCTCGTCTATGCGCTGGCGGTTTTGAACCGGAACGCGTTCGCGATCACCAATGGTTTCTACCTGGTGCTCGCCTATTACGGAGCGCAACGCTTCCTATGGGAATTCCTCAAGCCCTATGGCACGCTGGTCGGGCCCCTGACCCTGTTTCACCTGCTGTCGCTGTCGATCCTGCTCTACGCCGCTTTCATGCTGGCGACGGCACCCAAAGCGAGACCCGTGCATGAACGCGCCGTTGCGTAAGTCGCGTCCCTACATCTTCTGGGGCCAGACCCAATCCCTGTGCGAGACCTGCCTGAAGCTGGTGCCGACCAAGATCCAGATCCAGGACAACGAGGTCTGGTACGAAAAGCGCTGCCGGGAGCACGGCGTGCAATCGACGCTGGTGTCGACGGATGCCGCCTATTGGCGGCTGTGCAAGGATTTCATCAAGCCGGGCGACCGGCCGCTGCAATTCCAGGAGCGCACCCAATTCGGCTGCCCCTATGATTGCGGCCTCTGTCCCGACCACGAGCAGCATTCCTGCCTGGCGCTGATCGAGATCACCGAGCACTGCAATCTCACCTGCCCGGTCTGCTTCGCCGAATCCTCGCCGGCACGAACGAAATTCACGCCGCTCGCGACGGTCGAGAAGATGCTCGACGCGCTGGTTGCGAGCGAAGGCGAGCCCGATCTCGTGCAGATTTCCGGCGGCGAGCCGACGCTGCATCCTGACTTCTTCGAGATCCTGGACGCGGTACGCGCCCGCCCGATTCGCCATGTCATGATCAACACCAACGGCCTGCGCATCGCCCGCGAGAAGGATTTCGTGGCACGGCTTGCCGAGAACAGGCGCGGGCTGGAGGTCTACCTCCAGTTCGATTCGCTGCAGCGCGATGCGCTGATCAACCTCCGCGGCGCCGACTTGCGAAAAATCCGCCAGCAGGCGCTGGAGAATCTCGAGCATTACGGCATCTCGACCACGCTGGTCGCGACCATCAAGCGCGGCGTCAACGATGCCGAGATCGGCGACATCGTGCGCCACGCACTGACCTGGACATGCGTGCGCGGCGTGACCCTTCAGCCGGTCCAGGATGCCGGCCGCAACGAGAGTTTCGACAAGAATACCGACCGCATCATGCTGTCGGAGATCCGCAAGCGCGTCGTCGAAACCGGCGTGTTCGGCGACAAGGACATGATCCCGCTGCCCTGCAACCCCGAGAGCATCTCGATAGGCTATGGCCTGCGCAACGGCGAGAAGGTGCTGCCGCTGACGTCGCTGATCCCGCAGGAGCAGCTGGTGGCGGTGATGCCCAACACCATCAGCCCGGAAAAATATCCGATGCTGCGGGAAAAGTTCATCGACCTGTTCTCGCTGTCCTCAGGCCCCCTCAACACGTCCGAGCGCGTCTGCGAATTGTTGTGCTGCCTGCCGAGCTTTCAGGTGCCGGACGGGCTCACCTACGAGAACGTCTTCCGCGTCACCATCGTGCAGTTTCTCGACCGCTTCAATTTCTGCGTCGGCAACGTCAAGCGCAGCTGCATCCATTTCGTGACCGAGCAAGGCGCGATCATTCCGTTCGACACCTACAATCTGTTCTACCGCAACGGGCAGATCGACGGCATCCGTGCCGCGCTGGCCGGCCACACTTATCGAGACGCCAGGCAGAGCGAGGAGATGCCTCGTTGAGCGAGACGTCGTCACCTCCACCGTCGCGAAGCGGATGCGCCACCGCGCTCATGGTGATGTTCGGGGTGATTCTGCTGTTGCCGGGCATCTGCGCCTTGATTTTCGTCGCCGACTCGTCGTTCCACGTCGATAGCCGTTTCATCCCCGTCCTCGTCCTTGCACTACTGGCGGCATTCGCCGGCGTGTTGCTGATTGGGGCCGCGAGAAAGAAATCATGAGCGATTCCAGCGCCAACCCACCTGCAGTGCCTCCGCAGGCCCCGCAACAGCGCGGCGGCTGCCTCACCGCCCTGATGGCGATCGCCGGGATCTTCATGCTGCTACCGGGCCTCTGCGCACTGCTGTTCGGCGGAATGTCGGTGGTCGAGGACGGCAAGATCCCCTCCGACATCGCGTCGCTGGTCTTTTTGGGACTAGTCATCGGCATCGGCGGGGTCGCCATGATCTGGGCGGCGATCAAGGGGCGCAAGGCCCCCGCCCATCCCCCGAACCAGCCCTAAGCCCCGGGGATTCCCGGACAAAATTCAGTCAACCAACGGCCAAAGAACACATTGTTTTTTGGCCGTTTTTGCATATATTGCGCCGCAACGCGCAGGGCGCCCGGTCCGATGGCCGGGCTTCCTTTTTGGGCGCAAAGCGCCCCGTTTCCAGTCTTCCAGCGTTGTTTCGAGAAGAGGTCCCGGTCCGACCGGCGAGATCGCGCTTAACCCATTGTTCGACCGCAAAGAAGCTCACTCATGAATCTTCGTAACGTCGCCATCATCGCCCACGTCGACCACGGCAAGACGACCCTGGTCGACAAACTCCTGCAGCAGTCCGGCACGTTCCGCGAGAACCAGAAGGTGACCGATCGCGCCATGGACTCCAACGATCTGGAGCGCGAGCGCGGCATCACCATCCTGGCCAAGGCGGCCTCGGTGCAGTGGAAGGACACCCGCATCAACATCGTCGACACCCCTGGCCACGCCGATTTCGGCGGTGAGGTCGAGCGCATCCTGAACATGGTGGACGGCGCCCTGGTGCTGGTCGACGCCGCCGAAGGCCCGCTGCCGCAGACCAAATTCGTGGTCTCCAAGGCGCTCAAGGTCGGCCTCAAGCCGATCGTCGTCATCAACAAGGTCGACCGCCCCGACGCGCGCCCGACCGAAGTCATCAACGAGGTGTTCGACCTGTTCGCTGCGCTCGATGCCAGCGAGGAGCAGCTCGATTTCCCGATCCTCTACGGGTCGGCCAAGCAGGGCTGGATGGCGGACAGCCCCGAAGGTCCACAGGACAAGGGCATGGAGCCGCTGTTCGACCTGATCCTGCGCCACGTCGCCCCGCCGAAGGTCGAGGAAGGTCCGTTCCGGATGATCGGCACCATTCTCGAGGCCAACCCCTATCTCGGCCGCATCATCACCGGCCGCATCTCATCGGGCGTGCTCAAGCCGAACCAGCAGGTCAAGGTGCTGCATGCCGACGGCAAGCTGGTCGAGTCCGGGCGCATCACCAAGATCCTGGCGTTCCGCGGCCTCGAGCGCACCCCGCTCGACGAAGCCGAAGCCGGCGACATCGTTGCGATTGCGGGCCTGACCAAGGGCACCGTCGCCGACACCTTCTGCGATCCGACCGTCGAGGTGCCGCTGCCGGCGCAGCCGATCGACCCGCCGACCGTGTCGATGTCGTTCATCGTCAACAACTCCCCGCTCGCCGGCACCGAAGGCGACAAGGTGACGAGCCGCATGATCCGCGACCGTCTGCTCCGCGAGGCCGAGGGCAATGTCGCGCTGCGCGTCGTCGAATCCGCCGACAAGGACGCGATGGAAGTGTCGGGCCGTGGCGAACTCCAGCTCGCAATCCTGATCGAGACCATGCGCCGCGAGGGTTTTGAGCTCTCGGTGTCGCGTCCGCGCGTCGTCTACCAGAAGGACGAAGCGACCGGCGCCACCATGGAGCCGATCGAGGAGGTCGTGATCGACGTCGACGAGGAGCATTCCGGCGTCGTCGTGCAGAAGATGAGCGAGCGTAAATCCGAGCTGATCGAGATGAAGCCCTCGGGCGGCAACCGCCAGCGCCTGGTGTTCTACGCGCCGACCCGCGGCCTGATCGGCTACCAGGGCGAACTGCTCACCGACACCCGCGGCACGGCGATCATGAACCGCCTGTTCCACGGCTATGCCCCGTACAAGGGCGAGATCCAGGGCCGCCGCAACGGCGTCTTGATCTCCAACGACCAGGGCGAGGCGGTGGCCTATGCCATGTTCAAGCTGGAAGACCGCGGCCCGATGATGATCGAGCCGGGCTGGAAGGTCTATCGCGGCATGATCGTCGGCGAGCACACCCGCGACAACGATCTCGAGATCAACGTGCTCAAGGGCAAGCAGCTCACCAACATCCGCACGACCTCGAAGGACGAAGCGGTGCGCCTGACCCCGCCGATCCGCATGACGCTGGAAAAGGCGCTCGCCTATATCGAGGACGACGAGCTGGTCGAGGTCACCCCCAAGTCGATCCGTCTGCGCAAGAAGCACCTCGACCCGAACGAGCGCAAGCGCGCGGAAAAGGCCAAGGAAGCGGTGGCGTAAGGCCGCCGCTCCAACTGTCATTCCCCGCGAAGGCGGGGAATCCAGTGCCGTAGGGTGGGCAAAGCGCAAGCGTGCCCACCAATCGAGATCCCCATAGGCAATGGTGGGCACGGCGCAAGGGCGCCTTTGCCCACCCTACGAAACCCAACGACTGTCATGCCCCGGCTTGACCGGGGCATCCAGTACGCCGCGGCTTCTCGGCTCTATAACGACTGCCTCTGGAATACTGGATCACCCGCCTGCGCGGGTGATGACAGCCGACTTGTGGCGGCTTCAGCACACCCGGCGAACGTGCTAGAGCCCGTCCATGACCTCTCTCCCCTCCTCCGTCGACGTTGCGATCATCGGCGCTGGTGCCGCCGGTCTCGGCGCAGCCCATGCGTTGCACGGCTCCGGCCTCTCCGTCATCGTGCTGGAGGCCCGTGACCGGCTCGGCGGCCGGGCCTGGACGGTGCAAGCCTCGCCCGAGGTGACCTTCGACGTCGGCTGCGGCTGGCTGCATTCGGCGGACAAGAACTCCTTCGTGCCGATCGCGCGACAGCTCGGTTTCGAGCTGAACAAGGACCTGCCGCCCTGGCGCGAGCGTGCCTATGGCAACGCCTTTCCGGAAAGCGAGCGCGACGATTTCATGCGTGCGATGGACGCCTTTTACCAGCGCGTGTGGAAGGCCGCGCAAACGGGCAAGGACGAGCCCACGAGCTCGCATTTGGAGCCTGGCAATCGCTGGAATCCGATGATCGACGCGATCTCGACCTATATCAACGGCTGCGAGCTGAAGGATATGTCGACGCTGGACTGGGACGCTTATGAGGATACGAACTTCAATTGGCGCGTTCGCCGCGGCTATGGCGCGCTGATTGCGGCCTATGGTGCGCCCTGCCCGGTGGCGCTGAACTGCAACGTCACGCTGATCGATCACTCGGACAAGCGCATCCGCATCGAGACGTCCCAGGGCACGCTGACCGCGGACAAGGTGATCGTCACCGTGCCGACCAATCTGATCGCCGATGAAGCGATCCGCTTCTCACCGCCGCTCCCCGCAAAGGTGAACGCAGCGGCCGGCCTGCCGCTCGGCGTCGACGACAAGGTGACGCTGGGGCTCGACGACGCCGAGGCTTTCCCGAAGGAGGGCAACCTGCGCGGCGCCACCATGCGCACCGACATGGGCACCTACCACATCCGCCCGTTCGGCCAGCCCTGCATCGAGGGCTTTTTCGGCGGCAGCTTTGCCCGCGAACTGGAAGATGCCGGTGACGGCGCCATCGCCGCGCAAGCTATCAACGAGATCGCGGGTTTCCTCGGCAACGATATCCGGCGCAAGCTGAAGCCGCTCTGCGAGTCCCGCTGGGCTCGCGATCCCTTTGCGCGGGGGTCGTATTCGCATGCGCTGCCGGGGCATGCCGGAGATCGCGCTGTGCTGGCCGCGCCGGTGGATGGGCGATTATTTTTTGCGGGGGAAGCGACGTCCCCAACGTTCTTCACGACGGCGCATGGCGCGCGGGACAGTGGCGAGCGGGCGGCGGGGGAAGTGCTCGCGACTCTGGGCAAGTCGTAGCTCCACACTTCCGTCATTGCGAGCGTAGCGAAGCAATCCAGACTGCCACCGCGGAGAGATTCTGGATTGCTTCGCTGCGCTCGCAATGACGAATTATTCGATCACCCGCGCCCGCAAATCCGCGTCGGGCACGAAGCAGGCATCGTACTTGCCGAAGATGCGATAGCGGTTGCGCGCGACGAGGCTGTACACGAGGTCCCGCAGCGGCTTCGGCACGGCGAACAGCCCACGCACCCAGCCCCAGCCGGGGAGCTGCGACAGCACCGTCAGCGCAGCATCCGACTTCATGAACACTTCGCCGCCATGGATCACCGCATTGGTATCGGGATCATCGGGGTCGATACCGAACGTGCGCGCCAACCGCGCCCCATAGTCCGACTGGATCGGCGTGAAGCGAAAGCGCCTCGCCTCATCGCGCGCCGCAACGAACCGCACCCAGCGCGAGCAGAAGATGCAGATGTCGTCGAACAGGATAACGTCATCGTCGGGCCATTTTGGCATCAGACTCTCTTTTTGACGCGTTTTCTTCATGCGAACCGGAATCCACTTCGCTCGAGAACGCTATCGATTATCCAGGATGAGCAACGCAACGAGCATCAGCACGATCGCCGGCCCGGTTTTCACCAGCGCGCCGAGCGGTTCGATCCACAGGTCGGGCGTCAGGATCGCCGCGCCCACCATATACCCGAGCGAGGCGACGATTCCCGTGACGAGCCCGACCGCCGCGGTGCGGCGGAAGGCGATCAATACGCCGATGCTCATGTCCATCAGGCTGGTTCCGATGGTGATGGGATCGACCAGCGCGGGCGGAAAATTGTGCGCGCTCAAGATGCCGGCGGCGGCAGGATAGGACACGAACAAGGCGATGAAACCGGAGACGACCCAGAACGCGACCAGGCTTGCGAAGATCAGTGCCTTGACCAGAAACAGGCGCGCGAACCATTTGTCCTGGATGCTGGCAGGATGGCGTCCGATCGTCTCAGGCAGCGTCTTCGGCGCGATGCCCGTCGCGGCGATCCACGCTGACGGATCGCCCGTCACGCCGCGACGGAGCTCGGCAATGGCGGTGGAGCGCATCGGCGGCATCCAGCCGAGATGGCTGGCGATATCACCGAGTTTCGCGCCGAGATCGAGCATGAGGCGCGGCATCGCGATGCGCGGCCAGCCGGCCGTGCCGAATGCAAGGCGAAACGGCTTGATGACGCCGGCCATGGTGACCGGTTCGGCCGCCATCAGGTCCCAGCTCACCGCCCTTAACGAGGCACCGTCGATGTCGCATGCCGCGAGCCAGGCGATGGTCACAGAAATATCCTCGATCGCCACGGGCTGGAATGGCGTTGCCATTTCCTTGGCCGGCAAATCGATCGGAAAGGCAGCAAGCGTGCGGAGCATGGCGCTGCCGCCATAGGCTGAGGGTGCGACCACGAAGCCGGGCCGCAGGATGGCATGGGGAATGCCGCTAGCCCCGATCAGGCGCTCGGCCTCGCGCTTGGTCGTGGCGAAGGCGGTGCGATCCGCCTCCGCGGCGCCGGGGATCGAGATGTGCACCAGTCGGATTGCGCGGCCGCAGCCGCCGATCGCATGAAGCAGCCGCGCGACGAAATCGCGATGCACCGCGCTCGTGTTGCTGCCGGGGCCATCCTGGAGCACGCCGAGGCAGTTCACGACGACGTCCACCGCATGCTCGCTGAGGAAACGCATCAGCGCGTCCGCGTTGAGGATGAGGATCGGCAGCTCGATGTCCAGCGCGCTCATCCTCTGCGCCGGCGACAGGCTCCGCGCCACGCCGACGACGCGAAAGCCCCGCGTGCGCAGATCGTCGGTGACGAAGCGGCCGATCAGGCCGGAGGCGCCGAGCACGAGAATGGTGCGCTGCTTCATCACGTGTCTCAAAACGGTTTCGCGATCATCAGCCACAGGATGGCCATCGTCGCCCCGAAGCCGGGGAAGCCGAACGCGAACCAGCGGCGGAACAGCACGAAATAGCGCTGTGGCAGCGCACTGCGCTGCGCAGCAGCCTTGCGCGCGAGGTCGCGCATCTCGATCTGCATGAACACCACCGGCACCCAGAACAACCCGGCAATCGCATAGAGCGCGAGTGAGGCCAGCAGCCAGCGCTCCGCGACCGACGTCGCCGACAGCATCATCAGCACGCCGCCGCTGACCGGCTGGAGGATCACGGCCGACAGCGTGAAGATCGCGTCCGCGATGACGACGACCGAAGCGGTACGGGCGATGAACTCCGGATCCTGCGTGCGATGCGCCATCAGCATGAAGAAGGCGATGCCGGTCCCGGTGCCGAGAATGACGATGGCGCCGAGCACGTGAACAAATTTGACCAGGAAATACAGCGTCATGGCTTCTTGGTCGCCACAGGCTTGGGCGGGTTCAGCACGCGCGCGAGCTCGCTGCCGGCGGCTTTGACGCCGGCTTCGGTTTCGATCAGCCAATGGCCTTCGCTGCCGACGGCCGGCAGCGGGCGAAACTCGGCCTTGCCGCCAGTGCCGCGAAACGCATCGACGAGTTTGTGCGAGAATGCAGGCGCGAAATAGCTGTCATTGCGCGCAACAAGCCAGGTGACGGGAATGCGGGCGGTCTTGCCGAACTCCGCTGCCGCGGCGAGCAGCGTATGCGGCGCGCAGATTCTGTTCGGCTCATCATTGGCATGGCCGCCGCGTCCCGGAGCAAACATTGTGATGGCGGAAATCACCTTTGGATCGGCATTGGCGAGCGCCAGCGCACCCCATCCGCCGGCGGAATGGCCGATCACGATCGCGCCATCCTTGCGGATGAAATCCTGCTTTTGCAGATGAACCAGCGCCCGCGAGATTGCGTCGGCCGTTGCGCGGCCCGAGCGTGCGTAATCGGCTTCGTCGCAACCGCCCTGATCCTCGAGGTAGCGGCCGCCGGTTGCACCATGGCCGGGCCGCTCCGGCACCAGCACGGCAAAGCCGCGCGCGACGAGATAGGCGGCAAGCGGACGGTATTCCGGCTGCGGCATTTGCGCCCGACGCAACGTGTTCTGCGTCGAGGCGTGGGCGATCACCGCGAGCCGGAACGGACCTGGGCCGGAGGGGCGAAACAGCACGGCATGCGCGGCAAGGTCGGTATCCGGCGTGGGCACGCGCCAGTCCTGCCGGCGCAACGGCGCGCCCTCCTCTCCCGATGGACCAAACCTGACCTGCGCACACAGAGGCGGCGCAGTCAGCAAAGCCAGCAGAGGCAGGAGCGCGATGATGTTGAGGAGCCGCATGAATTGCCGAGAGCGAGCGCGAACAGCGACAGCCAGATTAGTAGGAACGAATCATTATCGGCCGACTTTCTGCGGTGCCATTGCCGTCCCCTCGTTGCCGCGACGTAGTTTTGCACCGACGCCGGCCCTGCGGTTGGCGTTTGACATGGCGGCTTGTCCTTTTTCGGCACAACATGGCTGAAATACTGATGCAGAAAGTCCACAGGTTAACCGATAATTAACGATAGGTCTTGCCGCCGACGCGGCGACTTGGTTTGATCGCGTCCATGAGCACAACCCTGATCGAGGTCCGGCCGGCCAAAGCCGCAGATGCAACTGCGGTGGCGTCGACCCATGACGAAGCCTGGCGTTCGGCCTATCAGGGCATCATTCCCGGGGCCGAGCTGGAGAAGCTGATCAACCGCCGCGGTCCGCAGTGGTGGGACAGCGCGATCCGCAAAGGCAGCCGCGTCAGCGTGCTGGTGTTCGGCGACAAGATCGCAGGCTACGCCAATTACGGTCGCAACCGGGCCCGCAGCCTGCATTTCGACGGCGAGATCTACGAGCTGTATCTGCGGCCCGAATTTCAGGGCCTCGGCTTCGGCCGCCGCCTGTTCGCCGCCGCCCGCCGCGACCTCATGCAGAGCGGCCTGAAGAGCATGGTGGTGTGGGCGCTCTCGGACAACGACCCCGCCACCGAGTTCTACCGGGCCTTGGGTGGCCGCATGGTGGCACGCTCGTCGGAGCGGTTCGGGCCGAAGGCGCTCGACAAGGTTGCCTTCGCTTGGACCAATTGAGCTGCTGAAACCCTAACCGGGCAGCGTTCCCATCCGTCGATACCGCCGGCCGCTCGAGCCGGTGATCGCAGGATTCATTATTTCACAAAAACGCGATGGATCAGCGGGCCAAGCCCGCGTATGACAGCGCCAAAATCGCTGCCGGGCGCGATTTATCCTCGGCAACAACGGAGCCTTGAATGCGTATCGATGCGGTCTCGATCGGAAAAAACGTCCCCCACGATGTCAACGTCATCATCGAGGTCCCCGTGGGCGGCGAACCGATCAAGTACGAGATGGACAAGGAGGCCGGCACGCTGGTGGTCGACCGCTTCCTCTATACGCCGATGCGTTACCCCGGTAATTACGGTTTCATCCCGCACACGTTGTCGGATGACGGCGACCCTTGCGACGTGCTGATCATCAACACCCGCGCCATCATCCCCGGCGCCGTCATGAGCGTGCGCCCGGTCGGGGTGCTGTTCATGGAAGACGAAGCCGGCGGCGACGAGAAGATCCTGGCGGTGCCGTCGTCCAAGCTGACGCAGCGCTATGACAAGGTGAAATCGTACTCCGACCTGCCCGACATCACGCTGCAGCAGATCCAGCACTTCTTCGAGCACTACAAGGATCTCGAGAAGGGCAAGTGGGTGAAGATCCTGCGCTGGGGCGGCCCGGAGGAGGCGCACAAGCTGATCCTCGAAGGCATCGAGCGCGAGAAGAAGAAGAAGGGCTAGGCTTCCGTGCCCCGGACGCAGCGCAGCGTGAAACGATGCGCTGCTGAGCCGGGGCCCAGTACGGTGGCGCCATGGGTCCCGGCTCAGCGTCGCGTCATTTTATGCCGCGCCGCGTCCGGGACGCGAGAGCTTGCTTACACCGCCGGCTTCGGCAGCCCTGCGATGGCGCACGCCGCGCGCAGCGTGTTCACCAGGAGGCACGCCACCGTCATCTGGCCGACACCGCCCGGCACCGGCGTGATCGCGCCGGCAACGGCAAGCGCTTCCTGATAGGCGACGTCGCCGACGAGGCGCGTCTTGCCATCCTCCTTCGGAATGCGGTTGATGCCGACATCGATCACGGTCGCGCCCGGCTTCAGCCAGTCGCCGCGCACCATCTCTGGTCTTCCAACCGCGGCATAGACGAGGTCCGCTTTCTTCACGAGGCCGGGCAGATCGCGCGAGCGCGAATGCGCGATCGTCACCGTGGCGTTCTCGTTCAGCAGCAATTGCACAAGCGGGCGGCCGACCAGGTTCGAGCGGCCGATGACGATCGCGTTCATGCCCTCCAGCGAGGCATGCACGCTCTTGGTCAAGATAATGCAGCCGAGCGGCGTGCAGGGCGACAGCGCATCGAAGCCGCCGGCGAGCCGGCCAGCATTGTTCGGATGCAGCCCGTCGACGTCCTTGCCGGGATCGATGGCGTTGATGACGGCCTCGGTGTTCAATCCCTTCGGCAACGGCAATTGCACGAGAATGCCGTGCACGGCGGGATCGCGGTTGAGCTTTGCGACCAGCGCCAGCAGATCTGCCTGCGAGACGTCGGCCGGCAGCTTGTGCTCGAACGAGGCCATGCCCGCGGCCTGAGTCTGGGTGTGTTTTGAGCGGACATAGACCTCGCTGGCGGGGTCATTGCCGACCAGGACCACTGCAAGGCCCGGTACCAGGTTGTGCTCGCGCTTGACGCGAGCGACCTCCTCAGTGACGCGGCCACGGAGTTCTGCCGCAATGACTTTTCCATCGATGATCTCAGCGGTCATGTCAGTTCCCTCAGTCCTTCGATTTGGCCGATACAAGCTGGCGCAGGGCTTCGCCGAGCCGCGCCGGATCGCCGTCGACCGCGATCTGCTTCAGCCGCGACGTGGCTCCGGATAGCAATTTCACGCTGGCCTTGGGCACGTCGAGTGATTTCGCCAGCAGCAGCAGAACGGCCTTGTTGGCCTCGCCGCCATCGGCGATGGCGCGCACCCGCACCTTGAGCACGCTGCGGCCATCCGAAAGTTGCTCGATCCCGTCGATGTCGTCGCGGCCGCCGCGCGGCGTCACCCGCAGCGCAATGCTGATCCCTGCGGCCGAGTAGCGCCAAGGCTCCTTGTTGGCAACCAAGGCGCTCCCGCCCGCTTAGATCACGTTCGGGTAGATGTAGTACAGAATCACCCGCTCGATGAACATGATGATCAGGATCAGGATGATCGGCGAGATGTCGAGACCACCGAGACTGGGCAGAAAATTGCGAATCGGCGCAAGCAGGGGCTCGGTGATCCGGTACAGGAACTCCGCCACTGCCGAGACGAACTGGTTGCGGGTGTTGACCACGTTGAAGGCGATCAGCCAGGACAGGATCGCGGAGGCGATCAGCAGCCAGACGTAGAGATCGAGCACGATGATGACGATGTCGAGAACGGCACGCATGGCTTTTGAGGCCTCTGGCTTTTGAAAACTCTGGCTCGGTCGGGATTGACGCCCCGTTTGCTAGATATCGGTTCCCCCCGGCCCAAACAAGGGAAGTCGGCGCCCGGATGGCTAAAACCCGGTTACACGCGTCCTTGACTTGACCTTGGCGGGGACTTAAATGGCGCCCGGTTGTCGGCCGCGTTCACCAGAGCGGCCAGCAAAGGGGCCATAGCTCAGCTGGGAGAGCGCGTCGTTCGCAATGACGAGGTCGGCGGTTCGATCCCGCCTGGCTCCACCACGCTTCGCCCTTCGGGCTACGCGTGGCGCAGCCACGTCCAAGCCCGAAGGACGAAGCGTGGTGTCCGGCGTAGCCCAAAGGGCGAAGACGGACTTTCCAGACTGCTCCCCCTACCTCCCCGTAAACCTCGGCGGCCGCTTCTCGATGAAGCTCGCTACACCCTCGCGGAAATCGCTCCCGTTCAACGCCACCATCATCTCGCGGTTGGCCTCGATCGTCGCCTCGGCCAGCGTCTGGAACGGCACCTCGTAGAGCTGGCGCTTGATCACGGCCATCGCGCTCGGCGAAACGAAATCGGCGAGATCGCGCGCGTAAGCATAGGTTTCCTCGCGCAGCTTCTCCGGCGAACACAGCCGGTTGACCAAGCCCATCCGCAACGCCTCATCGCTGGAGACGCGCCGCGCCGAGAGCAACAGATCCAGCGCATTGGCGTGGCCGACGATGCGCGGCAGCATCCAGCTGATGCCGTGCTCGGCGATCAGGCCGCGCCGCGCGAAGGCGGTGGTGAACACGGTGTTGTCGGCGGCAAAGCGCAGGTCGCAATAGAGCGCATGCACGAGCCCGATGCCGGCCGTGGCGCCATTCAGCATCGCGATGACCGGCTTCTTGATCGAAGGATAGTAGCCGTACCGCGCCTGCCAGTCCGGCCGGCGATTCATGTCGAACGGCGGCAGATTCGAGGCACGCCTGACGTCGTTGGGATCGAGGCCCTTCAGCGCATCCATGTCGGCGCCGGCGCAGAAGGCGCGGCCCGCGCCGGTGAGGACGATGACGCGGACATTGTCGTCGGCGTTCGACGCCTCCATCGCGTGGCGCACGTCGCGCTCCATGATCGGCGTCCATGCATTCATTCGATCGGGGCGATTGAGCGTGATGGTCGCGATCTTGTCGCTCACCTCATAGAGAATGTGTTCGTAGGCCACGGCGCTCTCCCTTGCTTGCCGGCACGCATTGGTGCGCGATCGTTTGCAGAGAGCCTAGCATATCCAGGGAAGAGGCAAGGACTTGCGCGAAGGCGCGATCACTCGGCGGCTTGCGCCAGCACCGGCCGGCGCTCCAGCCAGCCGTCGATGAAATGATCGAGCCAGGCGCGTTCGGCGACATCGTAGACGGCACGATCCGCGAAATGATGATGCCGCTGCCGCGCCCCAGGCGCGCTGAAGCCGTCGTAGCCGCGCGTTGTCCAGCGGCACATCATCGCGAAGGTCACATCGGGGTGGAACTGCACACCGAAAGCATTGCCGGCGCGGAACGCCTGCACCGGGAAATCATCGCCTTCGGCGAGCAAGTCGGCACCGAGCGGCAGCTCAAAGCCCTCGCGATGCCAATGATAGACCTGCGCCGGCCAATGCGGGCAGAGCGCGCGGCCTGCGGCGGTCGGCCTGATCGGATAGTAGCCGATCTGCGTCAGCGCCTGCGCATGCGGCGCGACACGGGCCCCGAGCTGCATCGCCAACATCTGCGCACCGAGGCAAATGCCGAGCAACGGCCGCTGTTCGCGGAGCGGAATTTCGATCCAGTCGATCTCGCGACGGATGTAATCGTCGGGATCGTTGGCGCTCATCGGGCCGCCGAAGATCACGGCGCCGGCGTGCTGATCGAGCGTCTCGGGCAGGGGATCGCCGAAGCGGGGACGGCGGATGTCGAGGCGATGGCCGAGCGCGCGCAGCGCATTGCCGACGCGGCCGGGCGTCGAGCACTCCTGATGCAGGACGATCAGAACCGGCAGCCGGGTTTCAGCGGCGGCGGCGCGCGGCGCCCTCTGTGGGAAGGCGACCACCTCTGCGCCTCTAAACCTGTCCGTCCGGAACGACATGGCCTCTGCGAGTGCTATCGGTTCAGACCGCCAGCATAGCTAAGCGATAGTTAACATCGTGTGAGTTTGCGCACACACGCCGCGTGCTTGAAGCAAGCTCCGGGCCACTACGGACGCGGGCGGCGTTGTTCAGCGCCGCTGCCTCTGGAACCGGCTGGTGGCGGCCAGGATGAAGCCGCGCGGAAAGAAGCGCAGCGCGAACGGCACAATCTTGATGCCAAAACCCGGCAGCACTGCCCGTTTGTTGGCCATCAGGCCGCGATACGCCTCCCGCGCAACTTCGGCGGCAGAAACGTTGAGCATGGCCGTATCATGTTGCGAGCCAACACCAGCGCGGGCCTGGAATTCCGTGGGCACCGGGCCCGGGCAGAGCACGGTGACGCGGACGCCGCGTGGCGCGAGCTCCGCCCGCAATGCTTCGGTGAAGGAGATCACATAGGCCTTGGACGCGTAGTAGACGGCCATGCCGGGGCCGGGCAGGAAGCCTGCAACCGAGCCGACGTTGAGAAGACCGCCCTTGTTCCGGACGAGTTGATCGGCGAAGCGCAGCGACAGATCCGTCAGGGCCCGGACGTTGACGTCGACGATGCCAAGCTGCGTGTCGTGATCGCGCTCGATGGCATCGCCGAACACGCCGAAGCCGGCATTGTTGACGAGATGATCGAGCTCGACGCCCTCGGCGGCAAGTGCTGCGGCGATCCTCTCGCCGGCATCCGCGTCCTCGAGGTCGCAGGCGATCACGATCGGCTTCTTGCCGCCCCTGGCGGTGAGCTCGCTCGCGAGCGCTTCGAGCCGATCCACCCGTCTCGCGGTCAATGCGAGGCGATGTCCATTGGCGGCAAACACACGCGCCAGCTCCATCCCGATGCCCGCCGAGGCACCGGTGATCAACGTTACCCGCTCAGTCACGATCGAAGTCTCTTGAATTGAAGTCTGTGGCCCCGGCAATGGCTGAACGAGAGCATAGGCCGTGCGCGCCATGCAAGCGGCGCAGGCAGCATGGCTGCTTGAGAAGGCGACAGGGGATCAGCAAAGACCGGTATTTGCAGCCGAATCCGCAAAAGCGGGGCCGCCCGGCTTACATTAAAGTTTCGTCATGTGGCGCGCAGGCCAGGCAATCCGCCGGGGACAGGTCCGACAGCGCGATCCTTGACCTGGCCACCGGCACGCTCCGCAACGGCGTGCTTCAGCTCGATGCGGTCGCGCTGGGAAATGCCGAGCAGATCGGACGCGCGCCAGACCACATTGTCCTCGAACTCGCTGACCTCTCCGTCGGCATAGACCAGCTCCCACATCATCTGCACGATCCGCTTGCGGCCCGCTTCGTCGAGCGAGCGCATGATGACGCTGGTGAAGTGATAGAGGTCGACGGCCTCACCCTCGACCTGGATGGCATCCGCGATCAGACGGTCAGCGGTGCCACGGTCGAGCCCGAAATGGCTTTCGATCAGGCTGTGCAGCTTGCGCTGCTCGGCCGCGCTGGGCTGGCCGTCCAGCGAGACCACATGGACCAGCAGCGCGGTCGCGGCCAGCCGATAATCGCTGTCGCCGAAGGCGCGGTCCTGGGCTTGGGGGCCGACAATGTCGGCGATGAATTGACGCAAGCCGTCGAGCATAGGTCCTACCGAGATCGATGACGCCGCAAGGAGCGCGGCCGTTACCAGCATTATATGAGCGGGAAACTCAACCGCCGCAACGTGCGTCAGTTCCGCGCGCGCATTACGTTTCGGCAATCTGGGAGGGGCCTTAGGCCTCATGACATGGGCCGACCCGGCCACGACGATGGAGGATGTATCACCCATCTGCGTCTACAGCGTCATTGCGAGCGCAGCGAAGCAATCCAGAACTCTTTCCGCGGAGACAGCCTGGATTGCTTCGTCGCATCAGCGCAAAATTGCTTCGCAATTTTGTCGCGAGCTCCTCGCAATGACGGAGATGGTGGCAAATTCCGCTGGTCTCACGGTATCTCGTACACCACCATCTTGTCGGCGATGCCGCGGAGCGCGGCCTGTTTCTGAATCGGCTTGATCTCGCGCTGTTGAAGGATTTCGGCAACCGCCGGCACGTCGAGCACCGGGCCGGTGATGTGGATCTCCTGCGCGGTCGACAGGCTCTGCACGCGGGCGGCGATGTTGACGGTCTGGCCGAAATAATCCTGCCGCTCGTTGAGCATCACCGCAAGGCAGGGGCCTTCATGGATGCCGATCTTGAGAATGAGATCGTTGGCGCCGCGTTGCTTGTTCAATTCGTCCATGGCTGCACGCATGTGCAGTCCCGCGGTGATGGCGTGCTCGGGCCTGACGAAGGTCGCCATGACGGCATCGCCGATCGTCTTCACCACCGCGCCCTTCTCGGCCGCGATGATCTCCAGCAGCGCACGGAAATGCGCTCGCACGAGATCGAAGGCACTGAGATCGCCGACGCGCTCGTACAAGGCCGTCGAGCCCTTCAGGTCGGTGAACAGGAACGTCAGGGACGTGATCTTCAGCCGCTGGTCGACGTTGAGATTGTCGGCCTTGAAGACGTCACGGAAGGTCTGATTGGAAAGCATCCGCTTGGCGGTCAGGATCGGCTTGCGCTTGCCGATCATCTCATGCAACGCGTCGGCGGCAATCCAGACCGACGGCAACACGCGATTGCCTGATTGGTTCTCGAGCGTGAGACGCAGCGGTCCGGGACGCATCACGGTGGTCCCCGTGGGCGCCTCCAGCTTGTTGAACATGATCGAAAGCTGCTGGCGTTCGCTGGTCGGCTCACCCTGGACATCCAGGAAGTGGGCGGAATGGGTGACCGGCTCGAAAACGATGATGAACTGGCTGGGCAGGTTCAGCGAGAGGATCGCCTTTTCTCCCGCAGGCAGTTCGAGCGCTTCAAGCGTCACTTCGTTGATCAGGCGTGAAAACGATTCCTCGTTGATGTCGACACCCGAGCTCCAGAACATCTGTCGCACATATTCCCAGATCGGCAGCGTGTCGGGATCGTGAGCCCCGATGCGGCGGACCCGCGGACTGACGGTGAAGGCGACTTCGACCATCTCGTCGACGGACGCCTCGTATCCGGCCGCACAGAGAGCGCAGTTGTAGTCCTCGTGCTTCAGCGATTTCAACGTTGCATGCGCGCCCAAGACACCACCGCAGCCCGGACACAGCACGTTCCAGCTCATGTCGAACAGGCCGAGCCGTGAGGCATGCAGGAATCCGGAAATGACCTTCTCCTGATCGAGCCCGGTACGATCGGCAAAATCGAGCACATTGATACGGTTGAGATCGCGATCATGACCATTGGCGATCAGCTGCGCGATCGCATCGACCACCTCTGGATCGGCGGTCTGCTTCAGAACGGAGAACTGGGCCTGGATGTCGCTCATGGCGAAACTCTATCTAGGGTGGGTCACGCCAACGGCCAGACGCGCGCCTGTCACCGACGCGTGATGCGGAACATGGGTGAGTGGTCCGGCTGGGTGGTGACGACGCCAAGCGGGATCACGGCGGTCGCGGGGTCGGCGAGCTCGACACGAAATGCGCCGATCAACCGCGCCAGCGCCAGCACGGATTCGGCCTGGGCGAACGGCGCGCCGATGCAGACGCGCGGACCCGCGCCGAACGGCAGGTAAGCAAAACGGTCCGGTGCCTCCTTCGACATGAAGCGCTTTGGAATGAAGGCGTTCGGCTGATCCCACAGCTTCTCGTGCCGGTGCAACAGCCAGGGCGCGATCATGATGATGTCGCCCTTGCCGATCTCGACGCCCGCCGCGTTGTCCTTGTCGCGCGCGGCACGCGCGACCAGGAAGGCCGGCGGATAGAGCCGCATCGTCTCGTCGATCACCGCGCGGGTGAATTTCTGGCGATCGATGTCGGCCATGCTGTCGAGATGCTCGCCGCGGGTCTCGGACGCCACCTCCTCCTGCGTTTCAGGATCGAGCGCGAGCAGGTAGAGCGCCCAGAACAGCGCCGTTGCCGTGGTCTCGTGGCCGGCGAGGATCATGGTCGCGACCTCGTCGACGAGCTGCTCGTCCGAGAAGCCCTTGCCCGTTTCGGGATCGCGTGCCTCGTCCATGAGATCGAACAGGTCGCGCGGTGGCGCGCCGTCCTTCTTGCCGGCCTTACGCCGCTCGGCGATCAGCATGGCCACGAACTCGGTCCAGCGCTTGCGGAAACGGGCGCGGGCAAAATCCATCGGGCTCGGCCAGGACACCGGCAGCACCATGTCGAGGAAATAGGGACGTCCCAACCGCGCGGCATATTCCATGATGAAGTCGCGCAGCGTCGCGCCGTGCTGGTCCATGCCGAACGAGAACATCGTGCGCCCGGCGATCTCCAGCGTCATGCGCTGCATGATCTGGCGCAGGTCGACCGGCTCCCCGGTTTTCGCGTCCAGCCTGGCGATGGTCTCGTCGAGCACCGCCGTCATATGCGGAACGAGGTTCGCGGTCGCGCGCGGCGTGAAGGCCGGCGCGAGTGTGCGGCGCTGGAAGGTCCAGGAATGACCTTCCGCGATCAGAAGGCCGTCGCCGAGCACGGGGCGCAGCATGCGGATGCCGGCCGGCGTGCGCGTGTAGTTCTCGTAATTGCTGAGCAGGACGTGCCGGATCGCGTCCGGCTGGTTCAGGATGAAGCTGTTGCGAAAGAAGAAGCGGCCCGGGATGACCTCTTCCTCATAGGCGCGCTGTCCCCAGGTCGCGATCATGTTCTGCCTGATAACCGCGAGCCGGCCGAAGAACGACATATCGTCAGGCGCACGCGGGGGAGCCGGAGGGATGATGGGCCGACGCACGCTGGCGATGTTCATGGCTCTCTCCCGCAGGGTGGGACGCAGGTAAATAGCTAGTAAGTCAGCTCGGCAATGGCAATCCGGTTCTCGGACGCAGGCCAGGCGCGTGCCACAATTCGTTCTTCGCCGAATTGGGCGACGATGTTACGGCCAACCTCGCTGGCGGGAAGCCGCAGGGTTGCTGCCGCATCCGTGGGCACGCCCGGCTTGACGTCGGCCGGCTCCTTGCCGTCAAGCAGCACCACGTCGCGCGGCAGGCCGAAATAGCCGCGCGGACGCGACATGATCACGACGGCGCCGGCCTCCTTGTCGGCCGGCCCGAGCGGGCGCGCAGGCCGCAGATGCACGACCTCGGACGAGCGCGGGAAGGGCGAGCGATAAATGTGCGTCGTCGGCGCATCCGGCGAGGTCAGCACGAATTCGAGCGACCAGGCGGGATCGACCTGCGCCGGCCCCCAGCGGCCATCGGAGCCCGTCTTCGAGCTGTGCAGCGCACCGGCTTTGCGCTCACCGGTATCAGGATCGACACGGAAGACATCGACGGTTGCACCCGCGACCGGGCGATTGGTCGGCGCGCCGCCGGGCGTGCCGGTGACCAGGCCGCTCAATGTCACACTGGCCTCCGGCGCGATCGCGATGCGCGCAGGCTCACGGCCGGCGATGAACTTGTAGATCTCCCGGAACGCGCGCGGGTGGAAAGCCACCTCGCGATGGTCGAGCGCGCCGAGCACGAGATTGGTGGCGCCCTTCAGCTCCGGCCCTTCGGCGGTGACATTGGTCGGCGTGCCGGGCTTGCCGATGAAGCGGCCGTCGCTCTGCGCATATTTGTCCATGCCATCGCTGCGCAGCGTGAGGAAAGCAACGCCCGGCGTCACCTCGCTCTCGCCCTCGTTCAGGCTGCGCAGGAACGTGCCGCGGCCGTTGAACTCGTTGTTGGGCTGGTCGTCGGTCGCGAACACGCCGTGATTGGGCGTGCCGCACAGCACGGCATGGCTGACATCGCCGGCGCCGCCGTTCCTGATGACGTTGCGGATGGCGTTGCCGCCGCGCGAGCTGCCGACCAGCGCCACGCGAGGCGCGCCGGTGCGGCGCTTCAGTTCAGCGATGGCGGCAGCAAGCTCACGGCGCTGGTCCTCGGTCGAGGAGCGGCCCGCCTGCTCGACCTTGTCGTCGTTGCGCGCCAGGGGGTCGGTGAAATTGATCGCCATCATGCGATCGCGTGCGACGCCATTCGACTCCATCCGCCACAAGGTGGTCATCCAGAGCGCGCCGTAATCGCCATTGCCGTGGACGAACAGAATCGGCGGCAGCTCGGTGCCCGCCGCGGCGGCGGGCGCGGTCTGGGCAAGCGCGTCCGTCCGCAAGCTCGCAAGTGCGAAAGGCACGCTCGCAGCCCCTTGCAAAATCGTCCGTCGCGACAGCTTCATCTGTTCCTCCCGGCAGCCCGCCTCTTTGCACTGCTTATAGCGGCCTAAGCACTGGACAGCGAAGGACTTTCGCGGGCATCACTGAATTGGCCGGAATCACCACGACCACTTCTGCCATCCGACATGGAAGGGGATATGACCGAGCAGCCGAACCGCCCGAAAATGGCCGCCGACGGCATCACTGCGCCCCTGCGGTACACCGTGTTCCGGCGGATCTGGCTCGCCAGCCTGCTCTCCAATCTCGGCCTCCTGATCCAGGGCGTGGGCGCGGCCTGGGCGATGACGCAGATGGCGGCGTCGGCAGACAAGGTGGCCCTGGTGCAGACCGCCTTGATGCTGCCGATCATGCTGATCTCGATGCCCGCCGGCGCCATCGCCGACATGTATGACCGTCGCATCGTCAGCGTGATTTCGCTGTCGGTCGCGTTGATCGGCGCGAGCGCGCTCACCGTGCTGGCCGGCTTCAACCTGATCACCCCCGAATTGCTGCTCGCCTTCTGCTTCGTCGTCGGCAGCGGCAATGCGCTGTTCGGCCCGGCTTGGCAGTCCTCGGTCAGCGAACAGGTGCCGCCCGAGGCATTGGCGTCCGCGGTGGCGCTCAACGGCATCAGCTACAACATCGCGCGCAGCTTCGGTCCGGCGGTCGGCGGCGTCATCGTCGCTGCACTCGGCGCGGTGGCCGCGTTCGCCTGCAATGCGATTCTCTATCTGCCGCTGCTTGTGGTGCTGCTGCTCTGGCGCCGCAGCAACGAGCCGTCGCGCCTGCCGCGGGAAAAGCTCAACCGCGCCATGGTCTCGGGCGTGCGTTACATCACGAATTCGCCGCCGATCAAGATCGTGTTGTTGCGCACGCTGGTGATGGGCCTGATCGGCGGCGCGGTGATGGCGCTGATGCCGCTGGTCGCGCGCGACCTCCTGCATGGCGGCGCACAGACCTACGGCATCATGCTGGGCGCCTTCGGCATGGGCGCAGTGATCGGCGCGCTCAATATCCACGAATTGCGCAAGCGCATGAGCGGCGAGGCCGCGATCCGCGCCTGCACCATCTCGATGGCCTTCGCCATGGCCGCCCTCGCTTTGAGCACGGAGCCGGTGCTGACGGCAACCGCGCTGGTCCTGGCCGGCGCGGTCTGGATGGCTGCGATCGCGCTGTTCAACATCGGCGTGCAGCTCTCGGCGCCGCGCTGGGTCGCGGGCCGCTCGCTCGCCGCGTTCCAGGCCTCGATCTCCGGCGGCATTGCGATCGGCGCCTGGGGCTGGGGTCATCTCACCGATTATGCCGGCGTCGAGATCGCGCTGCTGACCGCGGCAGGCCTGATGCTGGTCTCGCCGCTGCTCGGCATCTGGCTAGCGATGCCACGCGTCGGCGCGCGCAACGAGGATGCGGACGTGCTGGCCGATCCCGAGGTGAAGCTGTCGCTGACCGGACGCAGCGGACCGCTGGTGGTCGAGATCGAATACCGGGTCGCGCAAGAGAATGCGCGCGCGTTCCACAACGTCATGCAGGACGTGCAGCTCTCCCGCCAGCGCAACGGCGCCTATGGCTGGTCGATCGCGCGCGATATCGCCGACCCCGAGCTGTGGACGGAGCGCTATCACTGCCCGACTTGGCTCGACTATTTGCGTCAGCGCAACCGTTCGACCCAGTCCGAACGCGCGCTGCATCAGCAGGCGATCGATTTCCACATCGGCCCCGAGCCGGTGCGGATCCGCCGCATGCTGGAGCGTCCATTCGGCTCGGTGCGCTGGAAGGACGAGACGCCGGACCGCGCCAACAGCGAGGTGCTGCCGGTGGTCGCGGCCGGGAGCAGTACGTAACTCTGGTCATTCCGGGGCGCGCGAAGCGCGAACCCGGAATCCATCGAGCAGCATGAGCGTGGAGAAATGGATTCCGGGCTCGCGCCTTACGGCGCGCCCCGGAATGACGAGGATGTGTTTACTGCCCGTGATCCGTCAGCACCTTGTCGCAGCCCTTGCTGAGCCGGGTGCGGTTCTGCTTCAGGCAGGCGAGCACGGCGCCGTCGCCATTGTTCATCACGGCGCGGCAGAAGCGGCTGACATCGCGCGCGCAGGCATCATGGCCGGGCTGCTGTTGCGCTGATGCTGCCGATGCGCACAAGAGCAAAGGAAGAATGAAAAGAAATCTGGTCATCGCGTAATGCCTCTACCCGGAAGAAAGTGCGGGCGAAGCTAGTGCGACGATCCGGAGGCTGCAACGGCTTTATTGCCGGGTTGGAGGCAAGCCACCGCGTGGCCCCGGCGTGACACCGGGGCACATCGCGAGGGGGAGCTGACCAGCGCGACGATCGTTGTTGCGTGCGCTCTTACTGGCTGTCCCGGGCGTCAGCGACCTTGCGCGAGGCGCCCTTGGCGAGGTCCTTGTCCATCACCGCGCGGCAGCCGGCGCTGAGGTCCGAGCGATGCTTGATCATGCACGCCGTGATCTTCGGGATGTTGGGGATCTCCGCCGAGCAGAGACGGAAGGCATCGCCCGTGCACATCTGCTGCGCCTCAGCCGTGAAGGCGAAGCTCGCGCTCGTCGAAGCGATCGAGACGAGGGCGGCAAAGCCCAGAGCCAAGCTGGTGTCGCGGATCTTGCTGGTAAACGACTTGATCATTTGAAGCTCCCATTGGCACCGCCTCAGCGGGCCCGTTATCGATGGGAGCTACGATGCTCCGGCAAAACCGTTTCCACTGTGATGACAGTCACGGGAGACCCACTCTCTGTGATCTCGGTCACTTTGGCGCACCCTACTGAAATTCCACCGCAACCGCTGTCGTGTTGGTGTCACGTTAACTCTTGGTTCGCATTAATGGCTCGTCGCGCGGGAAATTCCGCCGGTTTGGTTGCGTAATTGGAAAGATTAGCGATGCGTAATGCGTTGGGCCTGATGCTGGCCAGTGTAGTTGCGGCGGTCGTGATCGCCGCCGGCGGTTGGTTTTATTACTCCACGCGCGCCGACCAGGGCGCTCCGAAGACAGTTGCCGCCCGTGTCGCCGACCCATTGCCGGCACAGGCGAAGCTCGCCGCGAAGGACGACGTCGAGACCACCGCGACCGTCGCGGCCAAGCCAGCCGCTCCGGCACCTGCGCCGGTCATGCCGATGCAGCCGAAACAGGTCTGCGCCAATCCGAACGCGCTGGGTGTGTCCCGCGTCGTCGAGATCGACACGACGGGCGGCCCCGGCTTCGGCTTCGAGCATTTCAAGCAGTTCGACTTCCTGACCGAGAAGGAGGTCGTGCTGACCTTCGACGACGGACCGTGGCCGGTCAACACGCCTACGGTGCTGAAGGCGCTCGCGGACGAATGCACCAAGGGCCTGTTCTTCTCCGTCGGCAAGCACGCGACCTACCATCCGGAGATCCTGAAGCAGGTGCTGGCCCAGGGCCACACGGTCGGCACGCACACCTGGTCGCATGTCAATCTGAACAGCAAGAAGTTGACCGAGAGCCAAGTCAAGGACGAGGTCGAGAAGGGCTTCAGCGCGGTGAAATTCGCGCTCGGCACCAATCCGGCGCCGTTCTTCCGCTTTCCGCAGCTGCAGCACAATCCCGCGATGGTGAGCTATTTCGGCACCCGCAACGTCGCGATGTTCTCGACCGAAATCGACTCCTTCGACTTCAGGAAGGGCGCGACGCCGGAGAAGATCGTCGAGACCGTGATGACGAGGCTGGACAAGCTCGGCAAGGGCATCATCCTGATGCACGACTTCCAGAAGAACACGGGCCTCGCCCTGCCAACGCTGCTCGCGCGGCTGAAGGCCGGTGGCTACAAGGTCGTGCAGATGAAGGCCAAGGCGAGCCTCCAGACGCTGCCGGAATACGACGAGGCGCTGATGAAGGACATGAAGGTGCCGACCGCGGGCACCAACACACGCCCGATCGCGAGCGTGGTGCAGACGGTGTCGCAGTAAGCGCGATCAATCCAAACTCTTGCGTCATGGCCGGGCTTGTCCCGGCCATTTGCGTGTCTGGATCAGGCGAAGACGTGGATGCCCAAGCCCAGGCATGACAGCAAGATTGCGGGATCCGAATCGGGCGCTGGTGCCGCAAGAGGGATTCGAACCCCCGACCCCGTCATTACGAATGACGTGCTCTACCGACTGAGCTATTGCGGCGAACCTGCCGAGACCGAAGCAATGCCGGCCCCGATACGCGCGCTCCTGATATCGGGCATGGCCCGAATTGGCAAGGACAAGCCGGGGGCGAAATGCGGCTCACGCGCCCCAGCGGGACCAGAATCCGCGCCAGCCGCCCGCCTGCGCCTTTGCGTGGGCTTTGGGCGTGCCGATTTGTTCCGTAAATTCATCGCTTGGGCCCTCGTCGTCGATCCCGGGATCGTCGGGTGCACGGACGATCGGAATGACGGTCTGGATCGGCGCCGAGGCGGGCTTACTGAGGTCGGCCCGGGTCCGGAAGACGGGCGTTGCCGCCGGAGGCGATGATTCGGCGGGCGGTGGAGCCGGATTCGCCGGCTCAGCGGGTGTGACGGCCGGCTCGTCGACCTCCGCAGTTTCCTTCGCAGCTTGCTCCGCGGTTTCCTTGGGAGCTTCCTTGGCAGCTTCCTTGACAACCTCCTTCGCGGCCTCCTTGGCCGGAGGGGGTGAATTGTCCTGCGCGGCCGGTGCCGGCACCGGGGCCACCTCCGGCGGTTCCACCGAGGCCTCGCTGGGAACCGCAGTCACCCGCTTCGGCGGCGGAGCGGCCAGCATGGCTTCCTCGAAGGCCGAGGATTCGAGCGTGGGGCCCCTGTCCGAGGGCAGGCTCGCGACCGGCGTCTGCCATTGGAACGCATCGAGGCGGCCGGTGACCGGGGAGACCGGACGCCAGCGGTCGCTGACATAGCCGTCCGCGGTCCAGGCGGGATCGAGGCGGGCGCGCACCGCGCGCAAGGTCCAGGCGCGGGCTCGGCCGCCGTCACCATGCTCGGTGCGCTCGAGCTCGGCCATCAGCAGCGCGACGCGCTGGGTCGGATCCTTGAGATAAGGCGCGAGCACCTCGCGCGCGCGGGCGAACTCCGAGGCCTCGATCGCAGCGCGCGCGATGGCGAGCTGCCCTTCGACATAACCGGGCTTGTCGGCGGGGGTCTTCGCGGCGAGAGTCTCCACCCGCTGCAAGCGGTGCCATGCGGTATCGCCGAGCTTCACATGCGCATAGGCTTCCGCAAGATCGGGATGCGGATTGGCGAGCCAGGCGGCTTCCACCATCTTCATGGCGCGGCGCACCTGATGCGCCTCGCTCTCGAATTTTGCCGCGAGCACGGCCGCCGGCACCAGGGTCGG
This sequence comes from Bradyrhizobium sp. SPXBL-02, assembly GCF_051853065.1. NCBI lineage: Bacteria > Pseudomonadati > Pseudomonadota > Alphaproteobacteria > Hyphomicrobiales > Nitrobacteraceae > Bradyrhizobium > Bradyrhizobium sp. SPXBL-02. Next base: position 102,939 of record NZ_CP182474.1, read on the forward strand.
GGCGAGCTTGACCGCTTCCATCGCGCTCTCCCGCGCGACGTCGCGGTCCATCGTTTCCAGCTCCAGCGCACGCGCGGTGAGCAGCACGCCGCGCTGCCGGCGATAGGTCTGCTTGTCGATCAGGCCCGCGGAGAGATTCGAATCGAGGATCGCGAGCGCGCCGCTCCAGTCGCCGCGCGCGCAGCGGAAGCCGAGCACCGCGTGCGAGGCCCAGGTCGCGGACGGCGACAGCTTGATCGCCTCCTCCGCGATCATCACGGCGCCGACCGCATCATCGGCGCGCTGCGCCTCGATGAACAGGCCGCGCAGGCCGAGAAGCCGCGTATCCTCGCGCTCGGCCATGACGCGGAAGACGCGCTGCGCCTCGTCGCGATTGCCTTCGAGCTGCGCCGACTGCGCGTGCAGCAGCAGCGCGAGCGGATCGTTCGGTGCATGCCGCCGTGCCGCCTCGGCGTGCCGGCGCGCGAGCGCGGGATCGCCATGGCCGATCGCGAGCAGGCCATGGGTGATGGCGTGACGGCCGCGGGCATGGCGCTTGTCATGACGCCGGCGGCGCAGGCGCCCTGGCATGCGCCAGACCATCGTCAGGACGCTCCAGACCAGCACGACGGAAGCGGCAAAGAGCCCGAGCAGGAACACGAACCTCGGCAGCGTCGTCGAGATGCGGAAGCTGCCCGCGGTCAGGACGAGATCGCCGGGCTGGTCGGCAACCCAGGCCGCGCCGGCCGCCGCCAGTGCGATCAAGACGAGAAAGAGGACGATGCGAAGCATGGTCGATCCCTATACGCGCCGATTGTTGCGCGAATCTTATTGAGTAGATTTGGCGAGATCCGCCATGGCATCGTCGGCGAATTTGCGGGACGCGGCGAGCGCGGCGTCGCGGGCGTCGGCCTTGTCGAGCCAGGCCTGTGCCGCGGCGCGATCTGCCACGGGCAGCGTCTTCAGCTCGCGCCGCGCCTCGGCGAAATCGCTGCGGAGCGCCGCCGCCGTCACGCGCGACACGATGGCGCCGCGATCGTTGCCGACGCCGTCGGTGCGCTCGATCCGCACGAGCTTTGAGGCGCCGGCCTGGAGACGCTCGACAATGCCGGCCTCGCTCGACGGAGCTTCAGCCGGCGGCGACAGCTTCGGCACGATGTTGAGGAGCTCGCGGCTCAGCGCAGCCGATGTCGGGATGCCGGACGATGCAAACGCCTCGAGCGGCTTGAGCATGTCGGGTTTGGCCGTCAGCGACCGCGCCGCGGCCAATTGCGATTGATAGGGATCGCCGTGGCGAACGGCAACGTCGAGCAGCGACGCCGCCACCACATAACGGAGCGGCTTGTCGTCCATCGTCTTGGCCTCGGCGATCTTCTCGCCCTGCTGCGCGAGCTCGGCCCGCTCGGTCTTGCTGGCGCGCTCGAGCTGAGCGATGCGGTCGGTGAGCGCGGTAAGATCGGGCGCGGCAGTCGGCGGCGCGGATTTCGTATCGTTCAGCGCGCTCGCCGTCTTGTCGAACTGCGCGCGCAAATTGGCGATGTCACCGCGCAGGGCGCTCGCCGCTTTCTCCAACGCATCGATTCGCGCCACTTGGGCCGGATCGGCCGCGAGCTTGACGGCCTTGGCTTCGACCGCGGCAACGCGTCCGCTCAGCGCATCGACGGTCGCACTGGTGACCTGCGGCGCGGCCGGCGGGGCCTGTACCGCCGGCCAGCCCAGCATCCAGCCGACCGCGATCACGACCGCAGCTGCGACCGCGCCGGAGAACGGTGCAACGACCCAGGGGGAGATCGGCGCCGATACGGGCGCCGCCGCGGACGCCTGCTGCTCTGCCGATTCGGGCTGAGGCTCGGCCTTGAGCTCTTCCGAGCCGGGCTCTTCCACCCTGGCCTGCTCCTGCGCGACATGCTCGGCCGGCTCGGGCTCGCCGGCGACCTGCTGCGGCTGGGTCGAGACTTCCGTCGCCTCGAGGTCGATGGTGGGCGGGGTGCGCTTGGCACGACCCGGATCGGGCGCCAATCCAGCGTCTTCAGGCTTGTCGTCGGCCATCGTGACGGTTCCTCACACTTCCATACCAGGGTGGATCAGATTGCGTCGGATTCGGCCCGACCTTTACGCCAAACGGGTGCGCAACGCACGCTCCAAGGAGTCGAATAAGGCAGTTTCGTCCGGCGTTGCGGCCACCAGAACCTGCGACGCGCCGGCCTCGCGCAGCACGCCCGCAACGGTCTCGGACAGGCAGCAATGCGGAATCGCCAGCGCCGAAATTTCAACACCTTCGTCCCGCGCCGCATCGAGGAACGCACGCGCGCTACGCCGGGAGTAGTGCAGCACCGCCTCGATCCCATGGGCGGCAAAGCCTTCGCAGACCTCGCGCGGCAAATGCTTCACCGGCGCCATGCGATAGGTCGTCCGCGTCACCACGCGGAAACCTTCCGCACCGAGCTCGCCGCCGAGGTCGCGCGACAGATCCCCGCCGGCGAGATACAGCAGCGTGCTCTTTTTCTTCAGCACCTTGTCGCGCGCGCTCTGCATCACCTTGTCGCGCAAGGACGCGGCATCGCCGCCGGCGACGATCACCTCGGCAAAACCGGCCTCGCGCGCCGCAGCAGCCGTATGCTCGCCGACCGCGAACAAAGGCAGCTGCAACAGACCGAGGTCCGGCAATTGCAGCACCAGGGCGCGGATCGCGTTGGCCGAGGTGACGAGAACGGCATCGTAAGAAACGTCACTCTCGCCTTGGAAGGCGACCGGCTCGAGCTTGAGCGCCGGCGCAAGCAGCACCGCATGCCCGCGCGCGCGCAGATTGTCCGCCGTCGCCTCGTTGTCGGGATGCGGCCGTGTGACGAGAATGGACATCGCTGGTGTTCCCGGACCATTTGGCGGTGACGCATTGACCAGAACGGCTGCGCGTGACGATTGCGCAAGCCGACCCCGGGATGCTACCGGACGTACCAGAACTCTGCTTTACGGATGAGCGCAAGGGCGCAAATTGGATAACAATTCGCCAATGCTGGTGCTGGGCATCGAAACCACCTGCGACGAGACCGCTGCGGCCGTGATCGAACGCGCGGCCGACGGCAGCGGCAAGATCCTGTCCAACATCGTGCGGTCGCAGATCGAGGAGCATGCCCGCTTCGGCGGCGTGGTGCCGGAGATCGCCGCGCGCGCACATGTCGACGTGCTCGACGGGATCATCGACCGTGCCATGGACGAGGCCGGCATCGATTATGCCCAGCTCGACGGCGTCGCGGCGGCCGCGGGGCCAGGGCTGATCGGTGGCGTCATCGTCGGGCTCACCACCGCGAAGGCGATCGCGATGGTGCACGACACGCCGCTGGTTGCCGTGAACCATCTCGAAGCGCATGCGCTGACGCCGCGCCTCACCGACGGTATCGAATTTCCCTATTGCCTCTTCCTCGCCTCCGGCGGCCATACCCAGATCGTCGCGGTCACCGGCGTCGGCCAATATGTGCGGCTCGGCACCACGGTCGACGACGCCATCGGCGAGGCCTTCGACAAGGTCGCGAAGATGCTGGGCCTGCCCTATCCCGGCGGCCCGCAGGTCGAGCGCGCGGCGGCAGGCGGCGATGCCACGCGCTTTGCGTTTCCGCGGCCGATGCAGGGACGCCCGGATGCCAATTTCTCGCTGTCGGGACTGAAGACGGCGGTGCGCACCGAAGCGAGCCGGCTGACCGAGCTCACGCCGCAGGACATCAGCGATCTCTGCGCGAGCTTCCAGGCCGCCGTGCTGGATTCGACGGCCGACCGGCTGAGCGTCGGCCTCAGGCTTTTCAGCGAGCAGTTCGGCGCACCGCGCGCGCTGGTCGCCGCCGGCGGCGTCGCCGCCAATCAGGCGATCCGCGGCGCCCTTGATGATGTCGCAAGGCAGGCCGGGACGCAGCTGATCATGCCGCCGCCCGCGCTTTGCACCGACAACGGCGCCATGATCGCCTGGGCCGGCGCCGAGCGCCTCGCGCTCGGCCTGACCGACACGATGGACGCGCAGCCGCGCGCACGCTGGCTGCTCGACGCCAACGCAACGGCGCCCGCCGGCTACGGCAAGACGCGGGCGGGATATTAGCGATGACCGCGCCGCAATCCGTCGCAGTAATCGGCGCGGGCGCCTGGGGCACGGCGCTGGCGACGGTGGCGGCGCGAGCCGGGCGAAACGTGACGCTGTGGGCACGCAATGCCGAGCATGCCGCGCGGATCGCATCGACGCGCGACAATCCGCGGCTGCCCGGCGTGCGGATCGCGCCTGAGATCGTCGTCACGAGCGATCTGTCGCTTGCCGCGCGTGCGGACATGCTGCTGATCGCAACACCGGCGCAACATTTGCGCGGCGCGGTCAACATGCTGGCCTCGCACATCACGAAGCCAATGCCGATCGTCGCCTGCGCCAAGGGCATCGAGCACGGCACCCACAAGTTCATGACCGACGTGATCGCCGAGGCCGCGCCGCACGCGCAGCCGGCGATCCTGTCGGGGCCGAGCTTTGCCGACGACGTCGCACGTGGCCTGCCGACGGCAGTGACCCTGGCGGCAAGCGATGAGGCGCTGGCCAGCAGCCTGGTGCAGGCGCTGGGCTCGCCGACATTCCGCCCCTATCACTCCACCGACATCCGCGGCGTCGAGATCGGCGGCGCCGCCAAGAACGTGCTGGCGATCGCGGTCGGCATCGCGGTCGGACGCAAGCTCGGCGCCTCCGCGCAGGCGGCGCTCACGACCCGCGGCTTTGCCGAGCTGACGCGCCTCGGCCGCGCGCTCGGCGCACGCAGGGAGACGCTCACCGGCCTCTCTGGCCTGGGTGATCTCATTCTGACCTGCTCGAGCCCGCAATCGCGCAACTTCGCCCTCGGCCTCGCGCTCGGGCGCGGCGAGCAGCCTCCCGCCGGCAAGCTCGCCGAGGGCGAGTTCACCGCCCCCGTGCTGATCGAGCTCGCGGCTTCGCAAAACATCGAGTTGCCGGTATCGGAGGCGGTCGCATCCATCCTGAGCGGCCGGAGCACGATCGATGCCGCGATCTCGGGGCTGATGACGCGCCCCTTCAAGGCAGAGGAATAAGCATGGCGTACTGGCTCGTGAAATCCGAACCGTCGGTGTGGTCCTGGGAGCAGCAGGTTGCGAAGGGCGCCAAGGGCGAGGCCTGGACCGGCGTGCGCAATTTCACCGCGCGCCAAAACCTCGTGAACATGAAGAAGGGCGACAAGGCGTTCTTCTATCATTCCAACGAGGGCAAGGAGATCGTCGGCATCGCCGAGATCATCAAGGAGGCCTATCCCGATCCAACCGACAAGACCGGTAAATTCGTCTGCGTCGACATCAAGGCCGACAAGCCCCTGAAGACGCCGGTGACGATGGCCGCAATCAAGGCCGACAAGAAGCTCGCGGACATGGCGCTGGTGAAATATTCGCGCCTCTCGGTGCAGCCGGTGACGGCGGAGGAATGGAAGCTCGTCTGCAAGATGGGCGGGGTTTAGTCGCATCTTGCCCTGGATCTGTAGGGTGGGCAAAGCGCAGCGTGCCCACCATTCAGGATGAAAGCTCGCGGTGGAATGGCGGGCACGGCGCGCGTAGAGCGCGCCTTTGCCCACCCTACAGATCCGGTAACGCAAACACCTCGCACGGCGCGGCAATGCCGCGCAGCGCATGCGTCCCGAGCGCAACGAGCGGCATCTCCGTTTCGGCGGCGAGTGCGCCCGAGACCAGCACGGTCCGGCCCAGCGGCTTGCACAATCCCTCCAGGCGGCTGGCGAGATTGACCGCGGGGCCGATCGCGGTGAAGTCGAGCCGGTTGGCGGCGCCAATATTGCCCCAGAGCATCTCGCCGAGATGGAGCGCGGCGCCAAACGACAGCGGCGGCAATCCTTGCGCGCGGCGCTCCTTGTTGAGATACGCCATCCCGGCCTCGGCTGCGCCTGCAGCACGCAGAGCAGCGTCACAGGCCGGCGCGGCGACGCCTCGAGCACCGGAAAGATCGCCAGCACGCCGTCGCCGATGAATTTCAGCACCTCGCCGCCGAAGGCGTGAACCGCGCCGGCGATGCGATCGAACCAGGCGTCGAGCGCCGCGATGACGTCGGCCGGCGGTGTGGTCTCCGACAGGCTCGTGAAATTGCGCAAATCCGCATAGAGCAGCGCGGCCTGGATGGTCTCGCCGAGATCGCGGCGCAGAGGCGCCGCGAGCACCCGCTCCGCGCTGCGCGTGCCGAGGTAAGCATCGAGCGTCGCCCGCAAGGTGGCGCGCGCGGCGAGCACGGCAAGCGGCGTCGCGGCGAAGCGCGCGGCCTGACGTAGGTGCTCGATCTCATCCGCCGTGAACGGACGCGGCCCGATCCAGCCGAGCAGCGGCCCATCGGGCCGTCCGGCGACATCTTCATGCACCTGCCCGCGCGCGCTGTCGCGCAGCCAGCGACGGCCGGCGTCGTCGGGGGGATCGGGCGCGAGGCCGCCGGGCGCGAAGCCGAGCGCTTCGATCACCTGGCCGCTATCGGCACGCCACAGCCAGGTCCGTTTCGCGATCAGGGGATGCGGCACCGCCAGCGTCAAGGCGCCTGCCGCGAGCGGCACGCCGTCGGCGACCAGATGCGCGCCGAGTTCCGCGAGCAGGCGGTCGGCCCCGGGACAATCCGAGGCGGCATCGAGGAGCCAGGCGAGGGTCGAAGAGAGGTGCATGGCCCGATGATGACGAAGCCGGGCCGTCTTTGTCACGGGCAATCCTTGACGGAGCGCCGGGCCGCCGCCATGTCCCATCGTCAGACCAGGGATGATCGCCGATGCCCGAGCCGTTCATAGTGCGACGCGAGACCCAGATCGCGGCCCCGCGCGCCACCGTCTTCGCCTATCTCACCGACCCCGAAAAGATCCTGAGCTGGATGGGCTCGGATGCGACCACCGAGCCGTATCCCGGCGGGCTCTATTTGCTCAAGGGCGTCAGCCCGCGCGGCGGTGTCGCCCGCGGTGTCTTCCGCGAGGTCGTGCCGGTGCATCGTCTGGCCTACACGTTCGGCTGGGAGGGCGGCCAGGAAGTTCCGCCCGGCTCGAGCCTGATCGAGATCGACCTGATCGAGCAGGACGGCGGCACGCTGCTGCGCATGACCCATAGCGGCCTGCCGAACGAAGCGCAGGCCGCCGCGCATGCGACGGGATGGGCACACTATCTGGAGCGGCTCACGATCGCAGCCGCGGGCGGCGATCCCGGTCCGGACAAGGGTGTGTCAGAAAAGAAGTAGCGCTCGGTAGGGTGGGCAAAGGCGCGCCCTTCGCGCCGTGCCCACCACCTTTCACCATGAGCAAATGGTGGGCACGCTTCGCTTTGCCCACCCTACGAGAGTGCGGCGCGCCGTTACACCGCTGCGGTCGCCACCACCTGCGCCAGCAGCTGTTCACGCCTCGCCTGCGAGCGCTGGCCCTTCATGGTCGCGGCGAAGCGCTCGAGGATGCCCTCCTCGAAGGCGGTGACGATGGTATCGTGGACGTAGCTCTTGCGGCAGATCGCCGGCGTGTTGGAGAGCTGGTCGGCGGCGGCGCGGATCGCGTCCAGCACCTGCTTCTTGCGGCCGCGCTGGCTGCTCGCCGGCGTGATCCGCGACAGCGATTCCACCACGACGGCGGACGCCATCAGCGTACGGAAATCCTTCAGCGAAATCTTGATGCCGGCGATCTCGCGCAGAAACGCGTTCACCTGGGTGGTGTTGACCGCGCGCACGATGCCGTAGGCATCGCGATACTGGAACATGCGCTTGCCGGGAACGCTCTGCAAAATGCCGATGGCGCGCACCAGCTTGGCGGCGTCGCACTCCTTGCGCACCGCCTTGCCGCCCTTGGCCTTGAAGGTCAGCACGAAGCAATCGTCTTCCAGCGTGACGTTGGACTTCAGCAGCGTGGTGGCGCCGCGGGTGCCGTTGAGGCGGGCGTAGGATTCATTGCCGGGACGGATCGCGGTACGCGCGATCAGCTCGATCACGGCCGAGAGCGCGAACTCGCGTGTTGGCTCGTCACCGGACAGGAACGCCGAGACCTTGCGCCGGATTTTCGGCAGCGCGCCGACGAGCTTTGCCAGGCGATGCGCCTTGCGCTGCTCGCGGACCTTCTCCCAATCGGCGTGATAGCGATATTGCAGCCGGCCCGCGGCATCGCGGCCCACCGCCTGAAGGTGCGAGTTGGGATCGGCGGAGTAGCGCACCTCGCGATAGGCCGGCGGCACCGCCATGGCGTGCAGCCGGCGGATGGTGCGGGCGTCGCGGATATGCGCGCCGTTGGGACGGACGAAGGAATAGCCCTTGCCGCGCTTGATACGGCGGATGGTCAGCTCGTTCTGGTCGCCGAGCCGCAAGCCCAGCTCCTTGGCGAGGGCCTCGACCGTCGCCGCAGGCGCCGTGTCGTAGGTCTTCTTCGGGCTCGGGCGCCTGAAACCGGTCGGTTTCGGCCATTGTCCGAGGGCCTTGGCCAGGGCAATGGCTGCAGGATCGGCTGAAGCGGGCCGCATCGTCCCGAGATTCTGCTGATCCATCATGGTCTTACGCCTTAGCCCTGTCTGTTATCGATCAATGCCGCTGTTCTGATTTTTGTTCCGAAGGGTCTCTTTGGACCCGGGTTGGCCATTTAGGGGGTTCCGAACGCTATTGCGAGTCCCGAATCAGTGTGATGAGGTTTCTAAATACCTCCGACCAGCGCATAGGGCTCTGCGGCGTCCCTTCTGGCGGTTTGGGCCAAGAGCCGAAAGGCGCCTGTCGGCCTGTTTCAGAATTGCGACAGCGAGCCTTCCGGACCTTGATCCTCCGCATGGCTTGCTGCCCGCCGAAGGTCCAGCTTGTGCTCCTTGTCGGGTCCGGTTAGCCCGACGCATAATCCGTCAAACGATGCTGTCGGCATTGCCTGAGCTTGCCGCATGTGGAGGGAAGCATGTCCGAGAAGATCTACGACGTCCCCGCGGAGTGGGCGAAGCGCGCCTGGGTCGACCAGGCCAAGTACAAGGAGATGTACGCCCGCTCGATCTCGGACCCGAACGGCTTCTGGGCGGAGCAGGCCAAGCGCATCGACTGGATGAAGGCGCCGACGGAGATCGAGAACGTCTCCTTCGCGCCCGGCAACATCTCGATCAAATGGTTCGAGGACGGAATCCTCAACGTCGCCCATAACTGCATCGACCGGCATCTCCACACGCGCGCCCACCAGACCGCGATCATCTGGGAAGGCGACGATCCCTCGCAGTCCCGCCACATCACGTACAAGGAGCTGCACGACGAGGTCTGCCGGATGGCCAACATCCTGCGCACCCGCAACGTCAAGAAGGGCGACCGCGTCACCATCTACCTGCCGATGATCCCCGAGGCCGCCTATGCGATGTTGGCCTGCGCGCGGATCGGCGCGATCCACTCCGTGGTGTTCGCGGGCTTCTCGCCCGACAGCCTTGCTCAGCGCATCAACGATTGCCAGTCCAAGGTCATCATCACCGCGGACGAAGGCCTGCGCGGCGGCAAGAAGGTGCCGCTGAAGGCCAATGTCGATGCCGCGCTCAGTAAAGCCGACGGCGTCGACTGGGTCGTCGTGGTCAAGCGCACCGGCGCCAAGGTGGACATGAACCCGACGCGCGACCTCTGGTACCACGAGGCCGCGGCGATGGTGACCACGGAATGCCCGGTCGAGCACATGCACGCCGAGGACCCGCTGTTCATCCTCTACACGTCGGGCTCGACCGGCCAGCCCAAGGGCGTGCTGCACACCTCCGGCGGCTATCTCGTGTTTGCCTCGATGACGCATCAATACGTCTTCGACTATCACGACGGCGACATCTACTGGTGCACCGCCGACGTCGGCTGGGTCACCGGCCACAGCTACATTCTCTACGGACCGCTGGCGAACGGGGCGACGACGCTGATGTTCGAGGGCGTGCCGAATTATCCGGATAATTCGCGGTTCTGGAACGTCATCGACAAGCACAAGGTCAACATCTTCTACACCGCGCCGACCGCGATCCGCGCGCTGATGCAGAGCGGCGATGAGCCGGTGAAGAAGACCTCGCGCGCCTCGCTCCGCCTGCTCGGCTCGGTCGGCGAGCCCATCAATCCCGAAGCCTGGGAATGGTATCACCGCGTCGTCGGCGACGACCGCTGCCCGATCGTCGATACGTGGTGGCAGACCGAGACCGGCGGCATCCTGATCACGCCGCTGCCGGGCGCCACCAAGCTGAAGCCGGGCTCGGCAACGCAACCGTTCTTCGGCGTGATGCCCGAAATCGTCGATGCCGACGGCAAGGTGCTGGAAGGCGAGACCACCGGCAACCTCTGCCTGACGCGGTCCTGGCCGGGCCAGATGCGCACGGTCTATGGCGATCACGCTCGCTTCGAGCAGACCTATTTCTCGACCTACAAGGGCAAGTATTTTACGGGCGACGGCTGCCGGCGCGACGCCGACGGCTATTACTGGATCACCGGCCGCGTCGACGACGTCATCAACGTCTCCGGCCACCGCATGGGCACCGCCGAAGTCGAAAGCGCGCTGGTGGCGCATGAGAAGGTGTCGGAAGCGGCCGTCGTCGGCTTCCCGCACGACATCAAGGGTCAGGGCATCTACGCCTATGTCACCCTGATGGCCGGCGTGCAGCCGACCGACGAGCTGCGCAAGGAGCTCGTGACCTGGGTGCGCAAGGAGATCGGTCCGATCGCCTCGCCCGACCAGATCCAGTTCGCCCCGGGCCTGCCAAAAACCCGCTCCGGCAAGATCATGCGCCGCATCCTGCGCAAGATCGCCGAGGACGAGCCGGGGAGCCTCGGCGACACCTCGACACTCGCCGATCCCGCCGTCGTCGACGATCTCGTCAAGAACCGGCAGAACAAGAAGTCAGCGTAAGGCAAGCTCGTGGCCCGGACGCAGCGCAGCGCTTCTTCAGCGGTGAGCTGCTGAGCCGGGGCCCATCTAACGACAAAGCGTGTGGCTTGCTGGGTCCCGGCTCTGCGCAGCAGCGTTTCACGCTGCAGCGCGTCCGGGACACGAGACTAGTTTTCGCGTCAGCCCCCAAAAGACAACAGCCATTCACACCCTCACGCTCTTGTCAGCGGGCGCGGTGGTGCGCCGGTATCTTTCCCGCCGAGTGTTGTTTTCAGGTCATTTACTTTATTTCGAACATTTCCTTTGTTCCCCCTGCTGGCCGGCCCTCGGCAGCCGCGCGTGGAAACCATTGGGTTAACGGGCGCGGTTAAGAATGAGCATCGACGAGGGCTTAGTGCGGCGGCGATTGCCGGGTTCTGCGTCATTTTGGACGATCCGTTTGGGGTTAAGGGGAAGCATCGATGTCGATGAGGATTGCGGTGGCGCTGGCCGCCACCATCGCGGCAGGGGCCTTGACGTCGACGACGGCGCAGGCGCGGCCGGAAATGGTGGGGTCACACCTGGCCGACTATTCGCCGGGCACCATCGTGGTCAAAACCAGCGAGCGGCGGCTTTATCTCATCCTCGGCAACGGCCAGGCCGTGCGCTATCCGGTCGGCGTCGGCAAGGCCGGCAAGCAGTGGGCCGGCACGACGCGGATCGACGGCAAATATCTCAATCCGGCCTGGGCGCCGCCCGCCGAGGTGAAGCGCGACAAGCCGAACATGCCCGACGTCATTCCGGGCGGCTCGCCGCGCAACCCGATGGGCGTTGCGGCGATGACGCTCGCCGGCGGTGAATATGCGATCCACGGCACCAACGTGCCGGGCTCGATCGGCGGCTTCGTCTCCTATGGCTGCATCCGCATGCTCAACGACGACATCACCGATCTCTATGGCCGCGTCTCCGTCGGCACGACGGTGGTCGTGACGCGCTGATCGAGGAGCTCGCGAGAAGACCGTCAAAGCCGCGTCGCTCGACGCGGCTTTTTGCTACCAGAAGCGCCAGCCCCGCGCGCACCAGCCGTCGCGATGGCCGCCATTGTAGCTGCGCACGTAGCCGCCCGCGAGCAGCGCGGCCGCGACGTCGGCGGTCCGTCTGGTCGCAACATCGGCGAGGACGCGCCCGTACTTGTCGGCGCCGAGATTGCCGATCGTGACGCCGCCCTGGCCCAGCAGATCGCGCAATGCGCGGGTCGCAGCTTCGGCCTTGTCCAGCTCCTCCTGGCAGGACGCCTTCAATTCAGGCGCATCGATGCCGCGCAGCCGAACCCGCGCAACGAGACCGCGGCCGTCACGGTGGCGCAGGCGCGCGAGAAAAGTGTCGCCATCGACGGTGCGGATGACCTCGACCGGACGGAGGTCGGCATTGCCGGTCTGCTGTAGGATAATTTCGGCATTCTGCCCCTGGTCGTCAGTCGCATGCGGCTGCGGCCAGTTTGTTCCGTGACGAAAGGTGATCACGATCGCCACCGCCACGCCGACCACGAACATCCATGGCAGCAGGCCCGAGAATTGGCGGCGGAACGGAGAACCGCTGAACGACGACCGATGAGGATTGATACGACCGGGGGAACGCATCGTTCCACGCTAGAGCTGAGTCGGGCAACCTCGCAAGCGCGTGCCTTCCACGCACTTCAATGCCGACTGCGTCGCTATCGCTGTTCCAAGCGCTCTCCGGCGGTGACCCCCTGTAGTTGCACGGGCTAATCGGCCGTACTTCTACGGTCACTATCGAATGTTACCCAATTTTCAATCTTTGGTTGCGAATACGATTGCTGTAGGGTGACGATCCAAGGAGGCAGAGGTGGGGACATTCAGGTTTCGCATCGGAACCAAGCTCGGCATCGTGACGGGCATAAGTGTCGTATTGGTCGGCGGCATGCTGATCAACCAGATGCTCGGTAACCGTTCGATCGCCGAATCCAATCGCCTGGTCACGATCAACTACCTCAACAAGGGCAATGCGCAGGCAGCGCAGACGGCGATGGCACGGGCGCAGCTCGCCGCTCTCGAACTCGGCTCGGCGCCGACAGCCGGAGAGGTCGACAGGCTCCTCGAGCTTCTCCGCACCCGAGGGGGCGAGGCCGGGTCGGAAATCGATGCCGCGACCGAGCGGGCGACCCGGAAGGTCACCCAGGACGCCTACCGTGAGACCAAAAAATTCGTCGAAGCGTATCTGACCAGTGGCATCGAGCTGGCGGGGGCGCAAAAGGCCCTCATTGCCGCTCCTGCCGGTGGTGCCAGGATTGCAGCGGAATCGGCGAAGGCAAGCATTCTCGCAGAGCACATGCGTCCGGCCGCTCTGGAAGTCAGCAAACGCATCGACGACCTCGTCGGCGTCGCCAACGAATTCGCCGCGCGCCGCAAGGGCGAGATGCTCACCGAGCTGGACCGGGTCGCCAATTTCGCATTGATCGTCGGTGTATTCGTCGTTCTGACGTTGGTCGGGTCCGCGGTGTTTTCCGTGATGAGTATCGCCAGGCCGGTCCGTCGCATCGGCGACGTGCTGCTGCAACTCGCGGGCGGCAACAAGGCGATCGAGATTCCCTACACGGGCCGCGGCGATGAAGTCGGCGACAACGCTCGCGCCGCCCAGACCTTCAAGGAAAATCTGATCCGCATCGAGCAGATGGAAGCCGAGACGAAGAATCAGGAAATCGCCGCGGCCGCTCAGCGCAAGCAGGAGATGACGCGGCTCGCGAGCGCATTCGAAACTGCGGTTGGCGGTATCATCGACTCCGTGTCGGCGGCCTCCCACCAACTCGAATCCGCCGCCGGCACACTGTCCGGCACGGCGGAACAGACCCAGCAGCTCTCGGGAATGGTCGCCGCCGCTTCGGAAGAAGCCTCCACCAACGTCGGAGCCGTGGCGTCCGCAGCCGAGGAAATGAGCACGTCGGTCGTCGAGATCGGCCGCCAAGTGCACGATTCCAGCCGCATCGCTAGCGACGCGGTCAAGCAGGCCGAGCGCACCGACGTCAGGATCAATGAGCTGCTCAAGGCTGCGGGCCGCATTGGCGACGTCGTCAAGCTGATCACCGCGATAGCCGAACAGACCAATCTCCTGGCCCTGAACGCAACGATCGAGGCGGCGCGGGCGGGCGAATCCGGCCGCGGCTTCGCGGTCGTCGCCAGCGAGGTCAAGGCGCTCGCAGCACAAACCGCGCGTGCGACCGAGGAGATCAGCGCACAGATCGCCGGCATGCAGGCGGCGACCGAGGATTCCGTCGGCGCGATCAAGGAGATCGGCGCAACCATCGCCCGCATCTCGGACATCTCGACGACGATCGCTGCGACCATCGAGGAGCAGGGCGCGGCGACGGCCGAGATTGCGCGCAACGTCAGCGAAGCCGCCAAGGGCACCGTCGAAGTTACGAATAAGATCGCGCAGGTCAGTCAAGGCGCCAGCGCCACCGGCGCGGCATCGGGACAGGTGCTGGCATCGGCGCGCTCGCTGTCGAGCGAAAGCAGCCTCTTGAAGACAGAGCTCGAGAAGTTCCTCAAGACCGTGCGCGCGGCCTGATCCGCAAAACGTCGGCGAGCATTCGCAGTGCTCGCGGGCGTGGGCGGCACCCCGGGATTCTCCGGGTTTGACGACAGCCATCCCACAACTATAGCCTGCATGTGATGCCGCAAGCAACCTCGTTTGCGGAACCACTAGAGTGAGCTCCCCCATATGAACATCGACGGGACTTTCCCCGATTCGCTCCAACGAATCGCCGATCTGATTCGGCAACAGCACGGCTCCCTCGATACTTTGCCGCTTTCGCCGGTCGGCGAATTCCAGACCAGGACCGTCACGCTTGAGAGCTTGATGCGCGAGGTCACCGGGTGCCTTGCGGAGAATTTCCGGCATCGCCCGGCGCAAGACTTCCCGATGCTTTATTTTGCATGCGGCAAGGCTCGTGTCGGCTCGACGGCTCTGAGCAATCTGTTCGGCATGACGGGGATGCCGTCATATTACCAGCCGCTGAAGGCGATCTTGCGCGACACGCTCGTCGGCCGCCCGCTGACGCCCTGGATCGTTCCATCAGCCACCGACGAGCCGCACATCTTCAGCAAGGAAACGATCGGGCCCTACGTGCTTGCCGAGAGCCTGTTCAATCCGTTGCAGCTCTTGATCGAAGCGGGCTATCCGCGGCACCGGCTCCATCTCATCATGCTTGATCGGGAGCCGGCGAGTTCGCTGGCGTCGTGGCTCGACAAGCTGATCTCGCGCGCGCCAGCAGACGTGTTGCTGCGGCACTATGTGGTCGCAGCGCTCAGCGCGGCTCGGATCTCTAGCTACGCCGAGCGGCAGGGCGTTCCCGTCACTCACTACGTCTACGAGGTGAGCAAGGAGGCTTTGTCGTCCGTGCGCGTCTTGTTCGACCGCCTCGGACTGTCCGGCAGCTTTACCGAGAATGCCGTGACGTCGTGGCGGGAGCCCGGACAAATGGAGGCGAACAACGCGCGCGTCATCTTCCCGAGCGAAGCGGCGATCTACAAGGTGCCCAATCTGCACACCTCCGACAGCGCCTATCGCTACCAGCGCCGCGCGACGGCCTCTCTCAGCGAAGCTCAGCTCGAAACTCTCGAGCGCTGTGGGGTCAATGAATCCTATCGCACCTCCGTTGCGGCCTGCGCTCGCGATCTCGGCCTGAATACGGCGATGTCGGCGCGACTGTTCGGCGATTGGTTTGCTGCGGCCGCTTGATGAGCATGCTGGACATCTCCACGACCGCCAGATCCGCCCTCCCTGAAAGGGCCGGCGGCAAGCAGCTTCACGTCACAAGCCATCTCCGACGGCTGGAGGCGGAAAGCATCCACATCCTGCGAGAGACGGCGGCCGAGTTCCGCAAGCCGGTCATGCTGTATTCGATCGGGAAGGATTCGTCGGTGCTGCTGCATCTGGCGATGAAGGCCTTTGATCCCGGCAAGCCGCCGTTTCCGCTGCTGCATGTCGATACGACGTGGAAGTTTCGCGAGATGATCGCGTTTCGGGACCGACGCGCGCGCGAGCTCGGCCTCGACCTGATCGTCCATACCAACGCTGACGGATTGAGCCAGGGCATCGACCCTTTCACCCACGGCTCGGCCCGCTACACCGACGTCATGAAGACGCAAGCGCTGCGACAGGCGCTGGACCTCCACGGCTTCGACGCCGCGATCGGAGGCGCGCGGCGCGACGAGGAGAAGTCGCGCGCCAAGGAGCGCGTGTTCTCGCACCGCAGCGCTGCGCATCGCTGGGATCCGAAGAACCAGCGGCCGGAGCTGTGGGGCCTGTACAACACGAGGCTCGCGCCCGGCGAGAGCATGCGGGTGTTTCCACTGTCGAACTGGACCGAGATCGACGTGTGGGACTACATCCTGCTCGAGGACATCCCGATCGTTCCGCTCTATCTCGCAGCTTCGCGCCCCGTGGTCGAGCGCGACGGCGCGTTGATCATGGTGGACGACGACCGGATGCCGCTCCAGCCTGGCGAAGAGCCGCAATGGCGCTCCGTCAGGTTTCGCACCCTCGGCTGCTATCCCCTCACCGGCGCAACGAGCTCAACGGCGGCAACGCTGCCCGAGATCGTGCAGGAGATGATGGCATCGCGCACCTCCGAACGACAGGGACGCATGATCGACCGGGACAGTCCCGCATCGATGGAGCGCAAGAAGGCGGAAGGTTATTTCTGATGTCCTATCACGAGGCACCGACGATCGCCGCGACCGATGCGCCGCGGCTCGAGCATGACGATCGGCCGACTCTGCGTTTCGTCACCTGCGGCAGCGTCGACGACGGCAAGAGCACGCTGGTCGGCCGGCTGCTCTACGATTCGAAGACGCTGCTCGACGACCAGCTCGACGCGCTCGCCTCGGAGAGCAAGACCGCCGGAACCACCGGCGGCGACCTCGACTTCGCGCTGCTGGTCGACGGGTTGCAGGCCGAGCGCGAGCAGGGCATCACCATCGACGTGGCCTACCGCTTCTTCGCCACGAAGCTGCGCCGCTTCATCGTCGCCGACACGCCGGGACATGCGCAATATACCCGCAACATGGCGACCGGTGCCTCCAATGCCGACCTCGCCGTGGTGCTGGTCGACGCGCGCAAGGGCGTGATCACGCAGACGCGGCGCCACAGCCACATCCTGTCGCTGCTCGGCATCCGCCACGTCGTGCTCGCCGTGAACAAGATGGACCTGATCGGATTCGACGGTGATCGCTTCGCTTCCATCACCGCCGAATACCTGACTTTGGCCGGCCAGCTCGGGATCTCCCAGGTCCAGTGCATCCCGGTCGTGGCGCCCGACGGCGACAACATCGTCGCCGCGAGCACGCGCATGCCCTGGTACACGGGGCCGACCATTACGGCCTATCTGGAATCCGTGGACGCGGCCGGGGACGCCTCGCAGCAGCCGTTCCGGCTGCCGGTGCAATGGGTGAGCCGGCCGCATGCGGATTTTCGCGGCTTCTGCGGACGGATCGCGAGCGGGACGATCGCGGTGGGCGATGCAGTCCGCGCGCAGCCGTCGGGACACCAGACCCGCATCGCACGCATTCTCACGCCCGCCGGCGAACACAATCACGCAGGGCCGGGCGAGTCCATCACCCTCACGCTCGCCGACGAGATCGACGTCAGTCGCGGCGACGTGCTGACCGCCGGATCTGCCGCGCCGGTGTCGGACCAGCTCGCGGCCCATCTCGTCTGGTTCGATGACGAAGCCATGGTCGCCGGCCGGCGCTATCTGCTCCGGTGCGGCGCCGCCTCGACCGGCGCGGTGATCACGACGCTCAAGCACCGGGTCGCCATCGACACCAGGGCGCGGGAAGGCGCCACCACGCTCGACGTCAACGAGATCGGCTATGTCCATCTCGATCTCGACCGGCCGCTGGTGTTCGAGGCCTATCGCGACAACCGCGACATGGGCAGCTTCATCCTGATCGACCCGATCAGCCATCGCACCGCCGCGGCTGGAATGATCGACATGTCGCTCCGCCACGCCACCAACGTTCATTGGCAGCGGCTTGCGGTCGACAAATCCGTGCGAGCCCGGCTGAAGCAGCAACGGCCCTGCGTGCTCTGGTTCACGGGGCTGAGCGGCGCCGGCAAATCGACCATCGCCAATCTCGTCGACAGCCGGCTTGCCGAGCTCGGGCGCCATGCCGCGTTGCTCGATGGCGACAATCTTCGTCACGGCATCAACCGCGACCTCGGCTTTTCCAATGCGGAGAGAACGGAGAACGTCAGGCGCGTCGCGGAGATCGCGGCACTGTTCGTCGATGCCGGCTTGATCGCGCTGGTGGCGCTGATCTCGCCGTTTCGCAGTGAGCGCGAGCTGGCCCGCCAGCGGCTCGAGGCGGGTGAGTTCATCGAGATCCACGTCGCGACGCCGCTTGCCGAATGCGAGCGCCGCGATCCCAAGGGGCTCTATCGCAAGGCCCGGGCGGGCGAGCTGCCGGCATTCACCGGCATCGATCATCCCTACGAAGCGCCGCTGGCACCGGACATCACCCTCGACACCTCGGAGCTGTCGAGCGAGGCGGCCTGCGAACGCATCATCCGCTACTTGCGAGAGCACAATTACCTGTGACGACCGGGACGAGCCATGCCGGCGTTATCCGACCGCAAGTTCAGAAGTCGGAAGCGATGCCCTTGCGCTCCCAATCGCCGTAGCGGGTGGGCTCGGGCCCCTGCGGACCCTGCAACTCCTTCGCCTTGACCTCGGCCTCGTTCTTGGCCTGGGCGGCCGCAGCCTGCCGGCGCGCCTCGGCCTCGGCCAGCGCACGCTGGGCGGCCGGCGACAGCGGCTTGCGATCGGGAACGGGGTCACTCATCGCCGCGCGTTCTAGCGCAGGACCGGGCGTAACGCGATGCCCAATAACGCATTCCTGAAATCGGCTCGGAGCGCTGAAAAACCCGCAAGCGATTCTTACATTTGGCATATTCGCGTGTCAGAGATCGAGTTCTCAAGGCATGCGCCCATTGCGGCGGAACTGCCGCTCGTTCAGAACCTTGCTTCCGCATGCCATCTCAACGTTTCGTCCCTCCGTCCGAAGTGCCCGGCCTTGCGGCGCGACGGATTGCCGCCGACATCGTCGACGGCGTGCTGCACAAGCACCGCACGCTCGACGACCAGCTCGACGGCGGCGGTGCCCATCCCGGACTGAAGACGCTGGCCGACCGCGACCGCGCGCTGATGCGGCGCCTGGTCGCCACCGTGCTGCGCCGGCTCGGCACGCTCGGCCATGTGCTGTCCCGCCTGCTCGACAAGGGCATCCCCTCCGAAGCGCCGCGGGCGCAGAGCGCACTTCTGATCGGAGCCGCGCAAATCCTTTGGATGGACGTGCCGGATCACGCCGCGGTCGACCTCTCCGTTCGCCTCGTGCAATCCGACCGCCGCGCCGCGCGCTATGCCGGCCTCGTCAATGCCGTGCTGCGCCGCTGCGCGCGCGAGGGCAAGGCGCTGGTCGAGGAGGTCGCGACGCAATCGCTGGATCTGCCGCCATGGCTGCTCGCGCGCTGGAGCGCGCATTATGGCGAGGCGACCGCACGCGACATGGCATCCGCGCTCGGCCACGAGCCTTCGCTCGATCTCACGGTGAAATCGGATCCCGCGCAATGGGCGAGCCGCCTGCATGGCGAGACGCTGCCGACGGGAACGGTGCGGATGCTGCTGCACGGTGCGGTGACCATGCTGCCCGGCTTCGCCGAAGGACAATGGTGGGTGCAGGACGCCGCCGCCGCGCTACCGGCGCGGCTGTTCGGCGACGTCAAGGGCAAGTCCATTGCCGATCTCTGCGCCGCCCCCGGCGGCAAGACCGCGCAGCTGGCGCTATCAGGCGCGCATGTGACGGCGATCGACCGCTCGCCCGCGCGGGTGGCGCGTTTGCGCGAAAACCTGACGCGGCTGTCGCTGCAGGCCGAGACCGTCGTCGCTGACGCCGTCGAATGGGCCGGCCCGGCCGAGGCATTCGACGGTATTCTGATCGATGCGCCCTGCACCTCCACCGGCACGATCCGCCGGCATCCCGACGTCGCATGGCTGCGGCAGGAATCCGACATCGCCCCCCTGGCCGCGCTCCAGCAGCGGCTGCTGAAGAAATCCGTCTCGCTGCTCAAGCCGGGCGGGACACTGGTCTATTGCACCTGTTCACTGGAACCCGAGGAGGGCGAGCAGGCGGTGGCGGCGCTGCTCGCCGCCGAGCCCGCGCTTCGCCGCGCCCCAATCATGGCCTCGGAGGTTGCGGACCTCGGCGAAATCCTCAACCGGGACGGCGATCTGCGTACCCTGCCCTGCCATCTCCCGAACGCCGATCCCAGGCTCGGCGGGCTCGACGGATTTTTCGCGGCCCGGCTCGTTAAATCCTGATTTTGCACTGGATTTTGCGACCACGACGCTGATTCGCGCCGTTCAAGGTGGTGTCAGACGTCCGATTTTGGGATTAATAAGGATTCGTCACTGATCCTCTCCCCCATCAAGGCAAGGCGTGTCGGTCGCTCAACGCAGACGTATCTCGACGCTGGTCATGAACCGCTTCGCGCGGAACATGCTCGCGCGCGCGAGCGGCGGTTCCGTTGCGCTGTCGCGGGTCTGGCCCGGCCGCACCGACCGGCTGATCATCGCTCCGCATGACCTGCGCACCGCGGACGCGACCCGAGCCGCCGAGATCTATGCCGGCCGCTTCGTCTTCGCCGGCAAGATCGTCAATTGCCACGGCCGCTCGATCTTCGATCTCGAGCCGCCGTCCGAGGATTGGGAGGTTGCGCTGCTCGGCTTCGGCTGGCTGCGGCATTTGCGCGCCGCCGACACGGCGCTGACGCGGGCGAATGCGCGCGCACTCATCGAGGACTGGATCGGCAACCCCGCCAACAAGCGCCGTCCCGTCGCACGCCGCGCCGATGTGCTGGCGCGGCGCGTGATCTCGCTGCTGTCGCAGGCGCCGCTGGTGCTGAACGAGACCGACAACAAGTTCTACCGCCGCTACTTGCGCGCCCTCGCGCGCGAGATCCGCTTCCTGCGCTACACCATGGTCGACATTCCGGACGGGGTGCCGAAGCTGCAGGTGCTGATCGCGCTGTGCTATGCGTCCCTGTGCCTCGCCAACCAGACACGTCATATCCGCACCGCCTCGAAGAAGCTGTCCGACGAATTGCAGCGGCAGATCCTT
Source organism: Bradyrhizobium sp. SPXBL-02 (assembly GCF_051853065.1). Classification (NCBI taxonomy): domain Bacteria; kingdom Pseudomonadati; phylum Pseudomonadota; class Alphaproteobacteria; order Hyphomicrobiales; family Nitrobacteraceae; genus Bradyrhizobium; species Bradyrhizobium sp. SPXBL-02. Next base: position 123,928 of record NZ_CP182474.1, read on the forward strand.
CCCGATGGCGGCCACATCTCGCGTAATCCGGGCGCGCTGATCGAACTCCTGATCGACCTCTTGCCGCTGCGGCAGACTTTTGCTGCGCGCAACATCGCGCCGCCGCCGGCGCTGCTCAATGCGATCGACCGCATGATGCCGATGCTGCGCTTTTTCCGGCACGGCGACGGCAATTTCGCCCTGTTCAACGGCATGAGCGCGACGTCTTCGGACCTGCTCGCGACGCTGCTCGCCTATGACGACACCCACGGCGCGCCGATGGCGAACATGCCGCATACCGGCTTTCAGCGCCTCGATGCCGGCCAGACCACCGTCATCATCGACACCGGCCCGCCGCCGCCGGCGGGCGTCAGCCACGACGCCCATGCCGGCTGTCTGTCGTTCGAGCTGTCCTCCGGCATCAGCCGCATCGTCACCAATTGCGGCATGCCGACCACGGGCCGCGACAATTGGCGGCCCTTCGCGCGCAGCACGGCGGCGCATTCGACGCTGACCTATCACGAGACGTCGTCATGCCAGTTCGTCGAGATGTCGGCGATGAAGCGGCTCCTGCACGGCGCGCCCGTCACCAGCGGCCCGGTCGAGGTCGAGAGCTATCGCGAGGTCGTGCAGAACGGCACGCTGCTCACGACCTCGCATGACGGCTATCTCGGCAAGTTCGGCGCGATCCACCGCCGCGTGCTGATGATCGCCAATGACGGGGCGCGCATCGACGGCGAGGACACGCTGTCGCCGCCGCAGGGCGGACGCTTCAAAGGCGCCGATGCCGATTTCGCGCTGCGCTTCCATCTGCATCCGGCGGTGAAGGCGAGCCGGCTGTCGGATGCGCGCGGCGTCATGCTGGTGCTGCCGAACCGCGACGTCTGGACCTTCGAGGCATTGGACGACAAGGTCGATCTCGAGGACAGCGTATTCCTGGCCGGCAATGACGGCCCGCGCCGCACCGCCCAGATCGTGATCCGTCAGAACGCCCGCCAGGCCCCCTCGATCCGCTGGAGCTTTGTCCGCTCCACCGCCTCGCCCGCGGTAACCAATGCCCGCCGCAACGCCCGGCGCGAGCCGGAACTTCCGTTGTAAACAGGCGCGATCCGGCCCCATCTACCCGTTGAGAGCGAGGCCAAAAGCTGCTATCGAGCGCTCGCTCGCGCGACTGGCGACCTTGGATGGAGCACCATCGGGAAGCGCGGGACGTATCCGCCGCGCGCCTGGGCATAGACACTCCCTGAACAGAGGATCTTGCTCATGACTGATCATCCCCGCCGCGTCACCCGCGCTCTCCTTTCCGTCTCCGACAAGACCGGCCTGATCGAGTTCGCCAAGGCGCTTGCCGCGCACGATGTCGAGCTGGTCTCGACCGGCGGCACCGCCAAAGCGATCGCCGCGGCCGGCCTCAAGGTGAAGGACGTCTCCGAGCTGACCGGCTTTCCCGAGATGATGGACGGCCGCGTCAAGACGCTGCATCCGAAGGTGCATGGCGGCCTGCTCGCGATCCGCGACAACAAGGACCATGCGGAGGCGATGAAGGCGCACGGCATCGCGCCGATCGACCTGCTCGTCGTCAATCTCTATCCGTTCGAAGCGACCGTCGACAAAGGCGCGGGCTTCGAGGATTGCATCGAGAACATCGACATCGGCGGCCCCGCGATGATCCGCGCCGCTGCGAAGAACCATGACGACGTCGCCGTCGTGGTCGAGGCGCAGGACTATCAGGCCGTGCTCGACGAGCTCGCCGCCAACAAGGGTGCGACCACGCTGGGCTTGCGCCGTCGGCTGGCCGCAAAGGCCTATGCGCGCACCGCGGCCTATGACGCCGCAATCTCCAACTGGTTCAACCGTCAGCTCGAGATCGACGCGCCCGACTTCCGCGCTTTCGGCGGCCGGCTGATCCAGTCGCTGCGCTACGGCGAGAATCCGCACCAGAGTGCCGCATTCTATGCGACCCCGGACAGGCGCCCGGGCGTCTCCACCGCGCGGCAGCTCCAGGGCAAGGAGCTCTCCTACAACAACATCAACGACACCGATGCGGCCTATGAATGCATCGGCGAGTTCGACGCCAAGCGCACCGCGGCCTGCGTCATCGTCAAGCACGCCAATCCCTGTGGCGTCGCCGAAGGACCGAACCTCGTCGAGGCCTATCGCCGCGCGCTGGCCTGCGATTCGACGTCCGCGTTCGGCGGCATCATCGCGATGAACCGTCCGCTCGATGCCGACACCGCGCGCGAGATCACCAAGATCTTCACCGAGGTCATCATCGCGCCCGATGCCAGCGACGAAGCGATCGCCATCATCGGCGGCAAGAAGAACCTCCGCCTGCTGCTTGCCGGCAGCCTGCCCGATCCGCGAGCGCAGGGCCTGACCGCCAAGACGGTGGCCGGCGGTCTGCTGGTGCAGAGCCGTGACAACGCGGTCGTCGACGACATGACGTTCAAGGTGGTGACCAAGCGCGCGCCGACCGACGCAGAGATGCGCGACCTGAAGTTCGCGTTCCGGGTCGCAAAGCACGTCAAGTCCAACACCATCATCTATGCCAAGGATCTCGCCACCGTCGGTATCGGCGCGGGCCAGATGAGCCGGGTGGATTCCGCGCGGATCGCGGCGCGCAAGGCGCAGGATGCTGCTAGCGAGCTGAAGCTCGCCGAGCCGCTCACCAAGGGTTCGGTGGTCGCCTCGGATGCGTTCTTCCCGTTCGCCGACGGGATGCTCGCCTGCATCGAAGCCGGCGCCACCGCCGTGGTGCAGCCTGGCGGCTCCATGCGCGACGACGAGGTGATCAAGGCCGCCGACGAGCACGGCATCGCCATGGTGTTCACGGGAACGCGGCACTTCAGGCATTGACACGATCTGCCGAGCGGGCTGCAAGAGCTACGACGATCCTGTCGATCTCGTCATTGCGAGCCAACGGGTCCGCGCGAAGCGCGGCCCGATGACAGGCTCCGCGAAGCAATCTAGAATCTTTCCGCAGAGGAAGTCTGGATTGCTTCGTCGCTTCGCTCCTCGCAATGACAGGGGGTGAGATCGCGTAGTGTGGCTAATCCCGCACCCGCATCAACAGCCCGAGACCCGCGACGAAGAACACGACCAGCACGGCCATGCCGGCCTTCTGGCTGGCGGTCAGCGCGGTGACCATGCCGATCAGGAGCGGGCCGATGAAGGACGTCACCTTCCCGGTCAGCGCGAACAGGCCGAAATACTGCGCGATGCGGTCCTTCGGTGCGAGGTGGATCAGCAACGTGCGGGAAGCGGCCTGGAGCGGGCCGCCAGCTGCACCGATCAGGCAGCCCAGCACGAGATAGGCGCGCTCGGCCGCACTCGAGAACAGGGGAGCGCCTGCTTGCGGCGGCGCCGTCTTGACGAACAGGACACTGTCCTTGTCGACCAGAAGAATCGCGGCCACCGACAGCAGCAGGACCAGCAGGCTGCCGGCGATGACGCGCTTCGGCCCGAGACGATCATCCAGCTTGCCGCCGAGCCAGGCGCCCAACGCGCCGGCAATCGCGAGCATGATGCCGAACGTCCCGATCTGGATCGTATGCCAGCCGAAGGTGCCGGCGGCATAGATGCCGCCGAAGGCGAACAGCGACACCAGACCATCGGTGTAGATCATGTTGGCGAGCAGGAATGCCGCGAGCGATTTCTGCCTCGGCAGACTCTCGATCGACTGCTTCAGTTCCGACAGACCCTCGCGTAGCGCCTCGCGCAACGGCCGCTTCGCCGGGTAATCCGGCGTGAACAGGAACATCGGCGTCACGAAGATGATGAACCACAGCGCGGTCAGCGGGCCGGCGGCACGGTCGCCCTGATGCGTGACGGGATCGAGCCCGAACAACGGCGTGAAGCCGAGCAGCGTGCGGCCGGTCTCGGGATTGGCAGCGAGGAAGCCGAGCACGATAATCAGGCTGACGATGCCGCCGATGTAGCCCGTGGCCCAGCCGGTGCCGGAGAGCCGGCCGATCCGCTCCGGTGGCACCAGGGTCGGCATCATCGCATTGTTGAAGACGGTGGCGAATTCTGCACCGATGCTGGCGAGCGCCACCGCAGTGAGCAGCGGGGGAATGACGGCGGCATCGCCCGGCTTGCCGATCCACAGCGTGCAGGACGCCAGCACCAGAACCGCACCGAACCCCGCGATCCACGGTTTCCTGCGGCCGGCGGCGTCGGCGATCGCTCCCAGCACCGGCGACAGCAGCGCGATCGCAAGGCCCGCCGCAGCCATCGCAAAGCCCCACAGCGACTGCCCGGTGGCGGGATTTGGTGCCACGCTGGTCGCGAAATAGGGCGCGAACACGAAGGTCGTGATCAGCGTGAAATAGGGCTGCGCAGCCCAATCGAAGAAGATCCAGCTGACGACGGCAGCGCGCGGCGGGTAGGACCGCGGCGCGCCAGCCATACGCAGATCCGGGGCGATCGTCGTCATGACGCAGTCCTCATCACGAACAGTTTTGTCTCTCTCGGCGCAAACCGTATAGCATTACCGAGACAGCTGTGAACCGGGTCGAGCGTGCGACGGTAATTTCGATGATGTCGTCATATACAACACGGCGAACCTTTTTCGCGATCGTCGCCAGTCTGGCGTTCGCTCTCACGCCGGCGGCCGCTCAGGACGCGCGGTCGGGCTATGTCCCGCCGGCACGCGATGCGGTGCGGGCCGTCGCCGCCGAGCACGGCATGGTGGTGGCGCAGGAGAAGATCTCCGCGCAGATCGGCGCCGACATCCTGCGGCGCGGCGGCAATGCGATCGACGCCGCGGTCGCCACCGGCTTTGCGATGGCGGTGACCTATCCGCGCGCCGGCAATATCGGCGGCGGCGGCTTCATGGTGATCCATTCCGCCGACCGCAATGAAGACATCACGCTCGACTATCGCGAGACCGCGCCGGCCGCGACCACGCCGCAGATCTTCCTCGGCGCCGACGGCAAGCCTGACACGACGAAGTCACGGGATTCCGCGCTCGGCATCGGCGTGCCCGGCACCGTCGCGGGCTTCGCCCTCGCGCTCGACAAATACGGCTCGGGTCAGTTCACGCTGGCGCAACTGCTGGCGCCCGCGATCGCGCTCGCACGCGACGGCTTCATCGTCAGCGACGACATGGCCGATACGCTGCCGAGCTGGCACCCGCGGCTGGCGCGCTGGCCTTCCTCGGCCAAGCTATTCTCGCGTCCGGATGGCACGCCGCTGGGCGAAGGCGATCGGCTGGTGCAGGGCGATCTCGCCGAAACGCTGGCAGCCGTCGCCGCGCAGGGGCCGCGCGGATTCTACGAGGGGCCGGTCGCCGATAAACTCGCGAAGGCCGTGACCGATGCCGGCGGCATCATGACGCCGGCCGACCTCAAGGCCTATCAGCCGGTCGTCCGCACGCCGGTGCGCGGCAGCTATCGCGGCTATGACATCGTCTCGATGCCGCTGCCTTCGTCCGGCGGCGTCGTGCTGATGGAGACGCTCAACATCCTCGAAGGCTTTCCTATTGCCGATCTGAAGCAGGGATCGGCGGCGTCGCTGCATCTCTTGATCGAAGCCATGAAGCGCGCCTATGCCGACCGCGCCCGCCATCTCGGCGATCCCGCCTTCGTCAACGCGCCGATCGAGACCCTCATTGCGAAGGACTACGCCGCCAAGCTGCGCGCGGGTATTTCCCCCGAACGCGCTACGCCCTCGAAGGAGCTCGTGGCCGCTTCTGCCACGCCGCGTGAGGGCAGCAACACCACGCATTTTTCCGTCGTCGATGCGCGTGGCAACGCCGTCAGCAACACTTACACGCTGAACTTCAGCTACGGCGTCGGCCTGGTCGCCGACGGCACCGGCGTGCTGCTGAACAACGAGCTTGACGATTTCACCGCGGCAGTCGGCGCCTCCAATGCCTATGGACTCGTCGGCTTCGAAGCGAATTTGCCCGGACCCGGTAAGCGGCCGCTGTCGTCGATGTCACCGACCATCGTGCTGAAGGACGGCAAGCCGGTGCTGGTGACGGGCTCGCCCGGCGGCAGCCGCATCATCTCCACCGTGCTCCAGGTGATCGTGAACGTGCTCGACTACAAGATGGATGTTGCGGCCGCCGTGGCAACGCCGCGGCTGCACCATCAATGGCTGCCGGATGAAGTGCGCCTCGAGCGCGGCTTTCCCGAGGGCGTGCTGCTCGAGCTGAAGGCGATGGGGCACCTCGTCGTCGAGCCGATGGGGCAGACATCGGCCAACTCGATTCTGGTGACGCCAAACGGGCCACTCGGCGCAGCCGATCTGCGCACGCGCGGCGCGGAGGCGGCGGGGCAGTAACTGCTTCCGGAATGACGGGGTGAGGGACTTTACCGCCCGACCTGATACGGCCCGCCCTTCTCAAGCGCGCGGTTGTACGCAGGCCGGGCGTGGATGCGCTCCAGGAACGCCATCGCCTTGGGATGGCCCTGCTCGAGCCCGCCGCGGGCTTGGGCGGCTTCGAGCGGAAAGCTCATCTGGATGTCGGCCGCGGTGAACTCGCTGCCGGCGAACCACTCGCTCTTCGCAAGCTCGCCTTCCCAATAATCCATGTGCTGCTTGATCTGCGGATTGACCAGCGCGGTCAGCGCCTGGTTGCAGACCTTGCGCACCAGCGGGCGCAGCAGCGCCGGCGCGCGCTTCGGCATCAGCGTGAACAGCAGCTTCAACAGCAGAGGCTGCATCGCGGATCCTTCCGCATAGTGCAGCCAATAGGTGTAGCGCAACCGCTCCGGCGTGTTCGCCGGGGGGATCAGCCGTCCGTTGCCATAGGTCGCGATGAGATATTCGATGATCGCGCCGGACTCGGCGATGGTGTTGCCGTTGTCGGTGATGACGGGCGACTTGCCGAGCGGGTGGATGGCGTGCAGCTCCTTCGGCGCACGCATGTCCGGCTGGCGCTGATAGCGCACGATCTCGTAAGGCACGCCCAGCTCCTCGAGCAGCCACAGCACGCGCTGCGAGCGGGAGTTGTTGAGGTGGTGAACGGTCAGCATCGCGGGGTCCTCAAGGCTTGGACTTAGGCTTAAACTTGGACGTGGGCGTGGTCCCGCGCCGTTGGTGCCAGCCCGGGAACACATTGTCGAGCCGTCGCTGCAGATATTTTCACCCGGGTATATTGACGCGGCGAATTTACCCGGGTATTAAACCGGCAGCTCGGTCAATATGGTAATGATTCCAATGCAAGGGACCTACACAGCTTTCGCCGGCCAGCGCCGGCTGGCCTCCGGCACGGCGGGCGATGTCGCGCTTGCCGTCAAACGGGCCACGCAGCCGCTGGACCAGCCGATCATCATCTTCGACGACGGCACGGGCCGGTCGATCGATTTCGACCTGCGCGGTGACGACCGCGAGGTGCTGGCCCGGCTTGCGAAGCTTGCCCCGCCGTCGGCTGAGGCGACGGAAGCGCCCGCAGAGCCGCGCGGACGCGGCCGGCCGAAGCTCGGCGTGGTCGCGCGCGAGGTGACCTTGCTGCCGCGGCACTGGGAGTGGCTCAACGCGCAGGCCGGCGGTGCTTCGGTCGCGCTGCGCAAGCTCGTCGACGAGGCGAGGCGCGCCAGCGGCGACAAGGACCGTGAGCGTCAGGCGCGCGATGCGGCCTACCACTTCATGTCGACCATGGCCGGCAACCTGCCGCAGTTCGAGGAAGCTTCGCGCGCGCTGTTCGCAGGCGACCGGCGGCGCTTCACCGGGCTGATCGCCGACTGGCCGGCCGATATCCGCGACCACATCGTCAAGCTCGCCTACAGCGACCGCGCTTAAACCGCGCATCGCTCTTCACAACCCCATCGACGGCCGAGCCGCGCATTGCGCGGCAACGGCTTCGCACGCCCTGATGAAAGGCCAATGCCATGTCTGCCGCAAAACCGCTCTGGACCACATTCCTCCGCTTCCTCGTCCCCCTGATGCTGGGCAACGCCCTGCAATCGCTGTTCGGCACCGTCAGCAACGTCTATCTCGGCCAGATGATCGGCGTCGACGCGCTCGCCGCGGTCTCGGCGTTCTTCCCGGTGATGTTCTTCCTGTTCGCCTTCGTCATGGGCCTGAGCACCGGCGCCACCGTGCTGATCGGCCAGGCCTTCGGCGCCGGCGAGCATGGCCAGATCAAGATCATCGTCGGCACCACGCTCGCCGCCGGCCTGCTGCTCTCGATCGCGATTGCACTCGTCGGCGGGCTCTTCAGCCGGCACTTGATGGTGATGCTCGCGACGCCCGCGGACATTCTCGATGAGGCCAGCGCCTATGCGCGCATCATGCTGTTGACCATGCCGCTCGGCTTCGTCTTCCTGCTGATGACGGCGATGATCCGCGGGGTCGGCGACGGACTGACGCCGCTGCTGGCGCTGGCCTTGTCGACGGCGATCGGCCTGATCCTGACGCCGATGCTGATCCACGGCACGTTCGGATTGCCGCCGGTCGGCATCACCAGTCCTGCCTGGGCGGCTACGACCGCCAACGCGCTGACGCTGATCGTACTCGCCGTCTATCTGCTGCGGAAAAAGCACGCGCTCGCGCCGGACGCGACGCTGCTGCGTCACCTGCGGCTGAGCGGCGCCGTGTTCGGCAAAATTCTCGGCATCGGCCTGCCGAGCGCGATCGGCATGGTGGTGATGGCGATTGCCGAGCTTGTGCTGCTCGGCCTCGTCAACGGCTTCGGCTCGAATGCCACCGCGGCCTATGGCGCCGTCAACCAGGTGATGGGCTATGCGCAGTTCACGGCGATGTCGATCTCGATCGCGGTCTCGATCCTCGGCGCCCAGGCCGTCGGCGGCGGCGACCGGGCCCGGGTCGACGGCATCGTGCGGATGGGCCTTGCGTTCAACATCGTCCTGACCGGCGGGCTGGTGGCGCTGATCTACCTTGCGCCGCGCGCGGTGCTCGGCATCTTCATCACCGACGGCGCCGTGCTGGACCTGGCGAAGGGATTGCTCAACATCGCCTTGTGGAGCTCGGTGCCGTTCGGGCTCGCCACCGTGTTCTCGGGCGCGATGCGCGGCGCCGGCGTCGCGTTGACGCCGATGCTGCTGTCGATCTTCGCGATTGCCGCAATCGAGCTGCCGGCCGCAATCATCCTCAGCCATGCCGTCGGCCTGACCGGCGTGTGGGCTGCCTATCCCATCGTGTTCTGCGCCATGTTGATTCTGCAGATGGGCTATTACCACCTGGTGTGGCGCAAGCGGGCGATCCCGCGCCTGATCTGACCGTCAAAGTATTATGACCGTCATTAAACGATGGACCTGTGGCGCGCCCTGCGCCACAATGAGGAAAAGCCAACTCAAAAAGCCAGGCCAGGGAGAATGATCTTGACCCGCACCGCCCCGCAATTCCTGTTCGATTTCGGTAGCCCCAACGCCTATCTCAGCCATCTGGCGATACCGGCCATCGAACAGCGGATCGGCGTCAAGTTCGAATATGTGCCGATCCTGCTCGGCGGCATCTTCAAGTCGACCAACAACAAGTCGCCGGCCGAGACGCTCGCCGGCATCAAGAACAAGCGCGAGTTCCAGCAGATCGAGACCGAGCGCTTCATCAAGCGCTTCCATGTCCAGCCCTATGTCTGGAATCCGCACTTTCCCGTCAACACGCTGAATTTGATGCGCGCGGCGATCGCGGCGCAGCTCGAGGGAGTCTTCGAAAAATATGTCGAGGCCGCCTTCCACCACATGTGGCGCGAGCCGAAGAAGATGGACGATCCCGAGATCGCGGCGAAGGCGCTGACCTCATCCGGCCTCGATGCGCAAAAGTTGTTTGCCCGCAGCCAGGAACCCGAGGTCAAGGGCAGACTGATCAAGAATACCGAGGAGGCGGTCGCCCGCGGCGCCTTCGGCTCGCCGACCTTCTTCGTCGGCAATGAAATGTTCTTCGGCAAGGAGCAGCTGCGCGAGGTCGAGGAGATGGTGAAGGGCGAGTAGGGAATGGCGAGTAGTGGAAACGTTACTCGCGTTTCGTCATCTGCTATCCTATTCGCTAGTCCCTATTCGCCATTCGCCATTGTCCGAAGAACGACAATAACGGAGCTTGTCTCATGCGTATCCTCGTGGTCGGCGCCGGCGCCATCGGCGGCTATTTTGGTGGCAGGCTGTTGCAGGCCGGCCGCGGCGTCACCTTCCTGGTCCGGCCGCGCCGCGCCGGCGAGCTCGCGAGCGCCGGCCTCGTCATCAAGAGCCCGAACGGCGATGTGACCTTGAAGAACCCGCCGACGGTTCAGGCCGACGCGATCAAGGACAAGTTCGACGTCGTGCTGCTCAGTTGCAAGGCGTTCGACCTCGACGATGCCATCAACTCGTTCGCCCCGGCGGTGGGGCCCAACACCGCGATCATCCCGATGCTCAACGGCATGAAGCATCTCGACACGCTGGATGCCAGGTTCGGCAAGGAGCGCGTGCTCGGCGGCCTCTGTGCCATCGCGGCGACGTTGAACGAAAAGCGCGAGGTGGTGCAGCTCCAGCCGATGCAGTCGATCACTTACGGCGAGCGCGACGGCGCGATGTCGGACCGGGTGAAGGCGATCGACGAGGCCTTCAGGAGCGGCATCAATGGCGCCAGCGCCAGCCAGAACATCATGCAGGACATGTGGGAGAAGTGGGTGTTCCTGTCTTCGCTCGCGGCAAGCACCAGCCTGATGCGGACGTCCGTCGGCAATATCCTCGCCGCGCCCGGCGGCCGGGATTTCCTGCTCGGCATGCTGGATGAGACCAGCTCGGTCGCTGCTGCATCGGGCTACCCGCCGGGCGGGCCGTTCTTCGAGCGCGTCAAAGGCAATCTCACCACCGAGGGCTCGCCGCTGACGGCGTCGATGTTCCGCGACATCAAGGCGGGCCTGCCTGTCGAAGCCGATCACGTCATCGGCGACCTCATCGCGCGCGCCGACGCCGCCAAGGTGCCGGTGCCGAAGCTGCGCATCGCGTATACGCATCTGAAGGCGTATGAGAGGCAGCGGGCGGGGTAGGGCGTCATACACCGCCGTCGTCCCGGGACGCGACGAGCATTGTTTTCCGAAACAGCTCCGAGCTATTTCAAATGCGCGAGATAGTGCGAGACGGCGGTGATCTCCTCGTCGCTCATGTGATAGGCGACGTCGGCCATCGCGGCGACGCCGCCGCCGACACGCTGGCCGGCTTTGTAGTCATGCAGCGCCTTGACGAGATATTCCTCGCGCTGGCCGGCGAGCCGCGCCACCGCCTTGGTGCCGGCATAGCTGTCCGTATGGCATGAAGCGCAGCGCCGGCCGGTCGCAACCTGCGCGCCCTTTTTCGACAGGTCGGGATCCCCGTCCTCGGCTCCCTTCGGCGGCGTCAGCGAGGCGAAGTAGGCACCGAAATTGCGGATGTCCTCGTTGGTGATCTCTTCGACGATCGGCTGCATCTGATCGTTCTTGCGCGAGCCGGCGCGGAAGAACACGAGCTGCCATTGCAGGAATTGATCGGGCTGGCCGGCGAGCGAGGGGATGTTCTCGGTCTGCGAGATGCCGTTTTCACCGTGGCAGCCGGCGCAGGCGGCGGCCTTCTCCTTGATCGCGGCATTGTCAGCGGCCTCGGCTGGGATGAAGGCGATCAATGCGAGCGATAGCGCGCCGATTGCGGACCAAGAGAACTGACGGCGCATGATTGGAGATCCGTTCTGTACTGCGTCATTCCAGGGCGCGTCACTTGGCGCGCGCCCGAATCCATAATCCACGTTCGTGGTTATGGGTTCCGGACTTGCGCGCAAGTGGCGCGCAGTCCGGAACGACAGCGTGAGGCTTCAAAATGAAAGAGGCTGCGGCCGTTACCCGGTCGCAGCCTCTCTCAGGTCGCTACTTCTTGCTGTAGCTGATGCGATAGATCGCGCCGGCCCAATCGTCGGCAACGAGGATCGATCCGTCCTTGGCAAGGATGATGTCGTTGGGACGGCCGAGATAGCCCTGGTCGCCCTCGAGCCAGCCAGAAGCGAAGATCTCCTGCTTCGGGTTTTTGCCGTCGGGCCCGACGATCACGCGCACGATGCGCGCGCCCTGGTACTTGTGGCGATTCCAGGAGCCGTGCTCGGCGATCAGGATGTTGTTCTTGTAGTCGGCGGGGAATTGGTCGCCGGTGTAGAACTTCATGCCGAGCGGCGCGACATGGGCACCGAGATTCAGCACGGGCGGCGTGAACTCGGAGCATTTGTGGCCCATCGCGAACTTGTCGTCGGGAAGATTGCCCTGATGGCAATAGGGATAGCCGAAATGCTCGCCGATCCTGTTGATCATGTTCAGCTTGTCCGAGGGCAGATCATCGCTGATCCAGTCGCGGGCATTCTCGGTGAACCAGAGCTTGCCGGTGCGCGGGTCGACGTCGGCGCCGACCGAGTTGCGGACGCCGAGCGCCCAGATTTCGGCGTTGCCGGTCTTGGGATCGACGCGCCGGATCTGCGACACGCTGGTCGGCGGAATGCCGATGTTGAAGGGCGGTCCGAACGGCAGGAAGAACCAGCCTTCCTTGTCGACCGCGATGTACTTCCAGCCATGCGCGGCATAGGACGGCATGTCGTCATAGACGACCTTGCCTTCGCCGAGATTGTCGAGCTTGTTTTCGGCATCGTCGTAGCGGATCAGCTTGTCGACCGCGATGACATAGAGCGCGCCATCCTTGAAGGCGAGACCGGTGGGCATGTTCAGGCCCTTGAGGACGGTCTTGACCTCCTTCTTTCCGTTGTTGTCCTTGATGGCATAGACGTTGCCGAGACCGAACGAGCCGACGAACAACGTGCCCTTGTCACCCCAGGCCATCTGCCGCGCGGCCAGCACGCCCGAGGCGTAGACCTCGATTTTGAAACCCGACGGCAGTTTGATCTTCTTGACGATGTTTGCGAGTTCGGCGTCGGAGGCGCCGGTCGGCGGGCCCGAAGGCGGCGCGAGTCCCTTCTGCGCCTCGGTCTCGTCGCCGAGGAACCAATCGTCCGGCGGATGGGTCCAGAATTCCTTGGTGCCGGATTCGTATTTCTTCAGCGGCTTGTTCTTGTCCTGTTGTTGCGCGTTGCCGGCACCGGTCCCCGCGAGAAGGGCCACGGCCGCAAGCGCCAACACGGATCGATGGAACATCGATATCATCGCATCACTCCCCTAAGGCAGCCGTGAGGGCTGCGCGTTATTTTGTTTTGCTAGTCGAGAGGCGAAGTTTTGAGCCCGTCGGGACGACAGACGCAAAAAGGTTAGCACATCTGCCCATCGTGAGAAGCGCGCCGGATGCAGCGCGGCTGCGCCCATCAAAAATTGAGACGGAATGTGAATGAACGGATGAACGCTGCGACGACCGCGTTCCCGCTGCAACGCGGAATCAAGCGCGCACGCGCATCGTCGTCAGGCGCTCCGCCGGGGTGGACATACAAAAGTGCGAAAACAACCCCATGCACCGTAGAAACGACGCAAGTTGATCCGCACCCGGTGGCGCCGGACAGTCATTTGAAGCGTCGAGCAAAATAGCAATTGCGGCGCTTACGAGGCGACGGGGTAGGGTCCGTCGTCAAACAGCGTGTCGTGATAGCCTTTCGATCCGACCTCGCGTGCCAGCGTGCTGCGGACATCGCGACCATCGCGCAGGCCGCGCAGCACATGCGCGAAGTCGAATTCGGGCCGCCAGCCGAGCTCCCGCCGCGCGCGCTCGTTGACATAGACCCTGTCGATCGCGGGGAAGAGTCGCCAGCCGCGCGCTGCATAGAGCTGCGCACACTCCGGATAGAGCTCGCGCACGACAGCGGCGGCATCGCGCGCCAGCGATCCGAGATGACGTTGCTCGAACGGGCTCGTCGCCGAGACGATGTAGCGGGCGAAGCCAATGCCGGGCGCGCGCTCGACGGCCAGCAGATGCGCGCTCACCGCGTCCGCGATATCCAGCCGGCGATAGAGCAGCTCATTGGCCTGCGCGTTCTCCAGCGCGTAGGCCGACCGCATCGCCGGATCGTCGTCGTCCTCCGGAAAGAAGCGCGAGGTCCGCAAGGTAACGACGGGCAGGGCGCGCTCGCGAAAGAACAACTCGCAGAGGTTCTCGGCCATCAGCTTGGTCGTTCCGTAGATGTTCTTCGGCACCGAGGGCAGCTCCTCGGTGACCCACACCGCGGCCTGTCCCGCCTCGGGCAGCAGCTGCGAGCCGAACGCGCTGGTGGTGCTGGTGAAGACAAAACTCTTCACGCCGGCCGCGACTGCCGCTTCGAGCAGGTTCAGCGTGCCTGACACGTTGGTGTCGACAAAGTCCTGCTTGGAATGGGTCGCCACATGCGGCTTGTGCAGCGTCGCGGTGTGGATCACGGCGGTGACGCCGTTCATCTGCTCCCGTACGAAGGCGGGATCGACGATCGAGCCGACGGCGTCGGTGAAGGGGGAGGGCTTGAGATCGAGCCCGCGGGCGGATGAGCCGCGCCCGCGGAGGGTTCGCAGAATCGCTTCCCCAAGGTGACCCGCGCTGCCGGTGACCAGAATTGTCATGTGGGACTCGAAACAGCCGCCAGTCGCGCGGAAAACCGCGGCCCGATCCGGTTCGGCTGGATGCTTTGGAGAAAATTGGAGCGGGCGAAGGGGCTCGAACCCTCGACCCCGACCTTGGCAAGGTCGTGCTCTACCACTGAGCTACACCCGCATCCTGTGTCGGTCGCGTGACGCGCCGGCAACGGCTGTCGTATGCCAAAAGCGGGAGGGGAATGCAACAGCTACCGGCGACATCAATTCGCATTTGAGGCCCTATGTGGGCCCCGAAGCTGGCCGAATCGACCGGAAACGTCCCGGAACCGGGGAATTGCGCGGCCTGGATTGAAATTCGGCCCATTCGGCCCAATTTAGGAGCCGACCACAAGCATATGACGCGGCGGCGTGCTAAAGAGCCGCCATTCCAGACATGACGAGGGAATCCCGTGACGATCATCGACCAGGGTAACGGAGCGGCGGGCCCGGCTGCGGCCGACCTGATCAAGGACACCACCACCCAGACCTTCGTGAAGGATGTCATCGAGGAATCGAAGCGCCAGCCCGTGCTGATCGATTTCTGGGCGGAATGGTGCGGCCCCTGCAAGCAGCTCACCCCCGTCCTGGAGAAGGCGGTGAAGGCGGCCAAGGGCAAGGTCAAGCTGGTCAAGATGAACATCGACCACCATCCGGCGATCCCGGGCCAGATGGGCATCCAGTCGATCCCGGCCGTGATCGCCTTCGTCAACGGCCAGCCGGCCGACGGCTTCATGGGCGCGGTGCCGGAGAGCCAGGTCAACGCCTTCATCGAGCGGCTGACCAAGGGCGTCACCGCGCCGGGCGAGGTCAACGTCGCCGAGATCGTGCAGGAGGCCGACGCGGTGCTCGCCGAGGGCGACGCGGCGGCGGCCGCGCAGATCTATGCCGAGGCGCTGCAGCATGATTCGACCAACATCGCGGCGCTTGCGGGCCTCGCGAAGTGCTACGCCGTCTCCGGCGCGATGGAGCAGGCCAAGCAGACGCTGGCCATGGTGCCGGAATCCAAGCGCAACGACCCGGCCGTGAAGGCCGTGCAGACCGCGATCGATCTCGCCGAGCAGGCGAAATCGCTCGGACCGGTCGCCGAGCTGGAACAGAAAGTCGCCGCAAATCCGCTCGATCATCAGGCCCGTTTCGACCTTGCCACCGCTCTCAACGCCCAAGGCAACCGCGCGGCGGCGACCGAGCAGCTGCTCGAGATCGTCAAGCGCGACCGCAAATGGAACGACGACGGCGCCCGCAAGCAGCTGGTGCAGTTCTTCGAGGCCTGGGGCGGCACGGATGATGCAACCGTCGAAGGCCGCAAACGTTTGTCGACGATCCTGTTTTCGTAACGGCCTTTTTTGAGCATGATCCGGAAAACCGCTCCACACTTTTCCGGATCATGCGCTAGCAACGCCAGTGGGACCGGGCAGATGCCGATCAACATCGAATATCGCGGGCCCGCCGACCTCCCGGAGATCATCCCGGTCTTTCCGCTGCCGGGCGCGCTGCTGCTGCCCCGCGGCCAGATGCCGCTCAACATCTTCGAGCCGCGCTACCTCGCGATGGTCGACGATTCCTTCCGCGACGGGCATCGCCTGATCGGCATGATCCAGCCCGACGTTGCGCATTCACGGAAGGATTCCGACAAGCCGGCGCTGTTCCGCGTCGGCTGCGTCGGCCGCATCACCCAGCTCGCCGAATCCGGCGACGGCCGGTACATCCTCGAGCTCACCGGCGTTTCGCGCTTCAAGGTGGTCGAGGAGCTCGAGGTGCTCACCCCCTATCGGCAGTGCAAGGTGGACTTCTTCGCCTTCGTCGACGACTTCACCGCGCGCATGGGCGAGGAGGATGTCGACCGCGAGGCGCTGCTGGCGGTGCTGGCGGACTTCCTGAAGGCCAACAATCTCAAGGTCGACTGGGAAGGCGTCGAGAGCGCGCCCAACGAGGCGCTGGTCAACGCGCTGGCGATGATGTCGCCCTATGGCCCCGCGGAGAAGCAGGCGATGCTGGAGGCGCCCGACCTGAAGACCCGCGCCGAGATCCTGATCGCCGTCACCGAGATGGACCTCGCCAAGAAGCGCACCAGCGGCGATCCGCCGCTGCAGTGAAGGTCCCGCCCGCCTAAGCGGCAAACTCGCCCGCCTCGGCCTTTCGGTCCACCAGCCGCGCGATCGTCGAGGCCCGCATCGGCGGGCTGAGATAGAAGCCCTGCGCCTCGACGCAGCCCTCTTGGCGCAGGATGTCCAGTTGCTCGGCGGTTTCGACGCCTTCGGCGGTGGACGTCTTGCCGAGGCTCGTGGCGAATTGGACCACGGCCCGCGCGATCCGATGAGGCTCCTCCATCGGACTGGACAGCTCGCTGACGAAGCTGCGATCGATCTTGATCTTGTCGAACGGAAACTTCTGCAGAAAGCTGAGCGACGAATAGCCGGTGCCGAAATCGTCGAGGGCAATCCGCACCCCGAGCTCGCGCAGCTGGCTGAGTGCTGCGAATACGGTCCCGCTGTCGTGCATGATGACGGTTTCGGTGACCTCGAGCTCGAGCCGGTCTGACGCAATCCCCGAAGCCGCCAATGCGCCCACGATCGTCGACACGAGCTCCCTGCTCCTGAATTGCGCTGGAGACAGGTTGACCGCGATCTTCAGGTCGGAACGCCATTTTGCCGCTTCGGCGCAGGCGGTTCTCAAGACCCATTCCCCCAGCGGCAGGATCAAGCCGGTTTCCTCCGCGACCGGAATGAATTCGCCTGGCGAGACAAGACCGCGCTCGGGGTGATGCCAACGCAGCAACGCCTCGAAGCCACAGGTCTCGCCGCTGTTCAAATTGACGAACGGCTGGTAGTGGAGCTCGAATTCGCTTCTCGCAAGCGCCTTCCGCAGATCCCGCTCCAGGTTGCGGCGCGCACGCAGGAGCTGGTCCAGCTCCGGCTCGAAGAAGCGGAATGCGCCACGTCCGGCGCTCTTCGCCGAGTAGAGGGCCAGATCCGCGCTCCTGAGGATCGTGTCGGAATCGGCGCCGTCCTGGGGTGCAAGGGCGATGCCGATGCTGGTGCCCACGATGACCTGATGATCGCCGAGATCGAACGGCGCGCTGAGCGCGGCATGGATCGCCTCGGCGAGAGAGGCCGCGTCCGCGGCCGGATTGGTCACGTAATCGACGATTGCGAATTCG
The DNA here is from genome assembly GCF_051853065.1 of Bradyrhizobium sp. SPXBL-02. Taxonomy (NCBI): domain Bacteria; kingdom Pseudomonadati; phylum Pseudomonadota; class Alphaproteobacteria; order Hyphomicrobiales; family Nitrobacteraceae; genus Bradyrhizobium; species Bradyrhizobium sp. SPXBL-02. The sequence goes on from NZ_CP182474.1 coordinate 141,504, forward strand.
TCGCCGCCCAATCGGGCGACGAACGTCGTCTCCCTGACGCAATCCAGCAAGCGCGTGGCGACCGAACGCAGCAGCAGGTCACCCGCCGGATGTCCGAGCGTGTCGTTGACCTCCTTGAAGCGGTCGAGATCGAGCAAGAGAACCGCCAAATGGAGGTTTCCGCCACGCGTATCGGCAAGAGCGGGCTCCAGACGCGCCTTGAGCAGCACGCGGTTCGGCAGCTCCGTCAGCGCATCATGTTGCGCCATGTAGGTGATCTTGGCTTCGGACCGGCGTTGCTCGGTGACATCCAGGTGCGTGGCCACCCAGCCGCCGCCGGCCATCGGCTGCCGCGTCACGCAGATCAGCCGGCCATCGGCGAACGCGTCGATGCGGCTCGACACGGCATGGATCGGCAGTGCATCGAGCTTGGCGATCTGCCGTTCGGCGGCGAAATCGCTGGCCTCGCCTTCGAGTATGCCGCTGGTGACGCGATGTCTGATGATATCGCGGTGCGGAGTTCCCGCGCGCAGCAATTCCGACGGCAGCCGGTACAGCCGGGCGTAACGCTCGTTGCAGATGACGAGCCGCTTCTCGGCGTCGAACATGCAAAGGCCCTCGACCATGTGGTTGATGGCCGTGTCCAGCCTCAGCTTCTGTTCCTTGAGGTCGTTCTGCGACCCTTCGAGCTGCTGCCGTGCGATGGAAAGCTGGCTGATGATCTCCTCGAACCTGGCGGTTCTGGTCGCCAGACGACGATCGGCAAGCACGCCGATCAGGCTCATCCCCAGCACGGACAATGCGACACCGGCGATGGCGAGCGCGAGGAAGGCCGGAGAAAGCGAAAGCGTATCGGTCGCGCGCGCCGGATCCGGTGTGATCTGCACGGCGCCCATGGCCGTGAAGTGATGCGAGACGATGGCGAGCGTCAGCAGGACGGCCGCGGCGAGCGTGCCCCGATAACCCTGGCGGGTGAGCGCGACCGCCAGCGCAGCGTAGCCGAGGCACATGCCCAGAACGATGGAGAGGAGGACGAGGTCGACGGACCAGGAGACTCGGCCCGGCACTTCAAGAGCCCACATCCCGATATAGTGCATGCTGGCAATGCCGCCGCCGATGATGATGCCGCCAGCCGCCGCGCGCCAGCGGCCGGACGTGACGACCGCGACGCCGAAGCCGACTGAGGTCAGCAGCATTGCCGCTGCGAGAGAGGACGCGGTCAACACGATGCCGTAGCCCGTCGTGACGCCGGGCTCGTAGGCGAGCATCGCGACGAAATGCGTGGCCCAGATGCCGTATCCGATGGCCGCGCCGGCAATGGCGATCCAGATCCACCGGGTTCTCGCGCGCGTCGCGATCGCGCGGTGAAAGATGCTGACCGCGACGATGCTGGCAACGAAGCAGACCAGGGCAGCGAGTACGACGAGCCGCCAATCGTGCTCGGTCGTAAGGCAGGAGAAAACGCGGAACATCCAGTCTCGCCTCATCGTCGATATTGTCGATGCTGGACCGGCTAATCGCCATTCGCGTTAATTTTGTGCCGCGCCTGATTGCACGCTTAGCGGCATGCTAACGTCGTCCGTAAAATTTGATCTGTCGGGCTAACGCGCTTCGCGCTTGTCGCGCGGGGAAACCGCTATGCGCGTTTCCGGCTCATGCTCTAAAGGTGGCCGCGGATGCGCTTGCGTCCGGTGATCATTGCGCGGATCAGGTTCTCGCGCTGCAGGATTCCCATCAGCATCACGCCAACGACGTGGAGCACGACCAGAACGATGACGGCATCCGATGAATAATGGTGAGCGTCTTCGACCCACCACACGCCGAAGAACGTGACGGTCACCGACATCGCTCCCGTGATGGTCGAAACGGCGAGCGAGGCCAGCAGCGCGACCAGCATCAGCGTGCCGGCGGGATTGAGCCCGATGTAGCGGCCGGTGATGCCGCGGCGCAGATTCCAGAGATAGCGGGGCGAGGCGCGCAGCCGGACGCCGACCATGCGGAAGCGCGAATAGCGGCTTCCCCAGACGCCCCAGACCAGGCGAAACGCGAGAAGCCCCAGCACGGTATAGCCGACCATGCGGTGAAGGCCGTCATAGACGGTCGGCGTGAACCACGCGGCCAGAACGCCGGCCGCGAGAGCCCAGTGCCAGAGGCGCAGCGGCAGGTCCCAGACAGCGATCGTCCGCGGCGCGGCTCGCTCGGCGGGGGTCCGGTCGGACACCCCGCGAGCTTCTGGCATCGCTTCTTCAATCAAGCAAAGACCATCCTCGAGCCCTGCTTTGCGCAGAACGCGTCGCGCAGCCGACCTATAGCAACCTACTTGGCGATCGTGTGCTTCAGGCTGAGATCTTCGGGGCTGTAGAACAGCTCGTAGAGCTTGCCTTCCTTGACGCCGTAGACCTCGTAGCAGGAGCCTTCGACCTTGGAGCGCCGCACCTCATAGCCCAGTGCCTTGGCCTTGGCTTCGGCTTCGCTGGCGGGCTTCCACGACGCCTTGTCGAGCTTGGTGCAATTCTTGAAACCGTCGGCCATGGCCGTCGATCCCGCGCCAATCCCGACCGTCAGTGCAATGGCAACAACTCGAATGACCTTCACGAACTTCTCCTCTCTGTCGTGGGCGCTGCGCGGAGCCGCGGAGCACACCGAAGGAAGCAAAGAGGGGGGTGAAGTCAACAATGAGGGGCTTGGTCCGCTTTAGATAAGTTCTATTGTAGAGTTTAGACTGGTTCTAACATGAGCCACAATGTGAGGGCTTCCTGCGGAGAATGCGGATCTTGCGCCACCGCTGCGGCCTTACGCCTCATCGGTGGAAGCGCAGCTAGTACCCGGCAACCGACATCACGACGACCGCACTGAGCGCCATCCACCCGAAATGCCGGCCGCGCGTCGCCCAGGCGTTGGCGAGGGCGGAAAGGCCGAGCACACAGGCCATGGTGGCGACGATCCAGTGGCGAGCCGGCTCCGATTGCATCCACGGCACCGCAATCAGCAGCATGCCACCGCCGATCCAGGCTACGGTCGAGGTCTGCCACACCAGCCGGATCAGGGTGCGGAGCCGCTCCGGCTCGATGCGCACGCGGGCGAAGACCTTGGCCTCGCCGAGGTAGCCGTGGATGAGGGCCGAGGCGATGGTCACGACGCCGGCGCACTGGAGCAGCAGATCACGCATCAACGCCTCCATACACTGATGTATGGATCGATAGCGCCTGGCCAGTCGCCTGTCAATACACTAATGTATGGTACGATTCCTGGAAGTGACATGAACCAACAGCTCTCCGCCGACGACTGGACCAGCCAGGGCCTCAAGGCACTGGCCAGAAGCGGCTTCACGGCGCTGAAGGCCGATCCGCTCGCCAAGGCCATGGGGGTGTCGCGCGGCAGCTTCTATTGGCATTTCGCCGATCTGGCCGCGTTTCACGCCGCGGTGCTGAAGCGCTGGCGCGAGATCGCGGCCGAGCAGATCATCGCCGACGTCGAAGCGGCCAGCGACGAGCCGCTCAGGATGCTGCTGCGGAGATCCTTCGGCGCGCGGCTCGACCTCGAGCGCGCCGTGCGCAATTGGGCGGCGTTCGATGCGAGCGCGCAAGGGGCGGTGCGCGCAATCGACCGCCGCAGGCTCGACTACATCGAAGAGCTGCTGCAAAAGCGTGGGCAGGCCCCGGCAACGGCGGTGGCCCGCGCGCAGATCCTGTACTGGACATTTCTCGGTTTCGCCCTGTCGGGCCCGTCAATCACGGCCGCGCGGCTGCAGGCCATGCTCGACGAGCTCCTGGCGATGGTCTGCGCCTAAAGCATGATCCGGAAAAGTGCGAAGCGGTTCTCCGGAAAGATCATGCGTAAACAACAACCTGAGGCCGTGATGGCGGGTGCGAATTTCTATGGTAAAGGCAGGCGAGTGCCGGAGACTCCCATGAACGCGCCCACCGAACGTCCCGAACCCAGCGTCGATCCAAAACTGCTGGAGATCCTGGTCTGCCCGCTGACCAAGGGCCCGCTGGAATTCGATTCCGCAAAGCAGGAGCTGATCTCGCGCAGCGCCAAGCTCGCTTATCCGATCCGGGACGGCATCCCGATCATGCTGCCGGAAGAGGCGCGCAAGATCGATTGAGGGGATGGCCGTATCGCACGACGGCCAGCAACACTCTCGCTGTCGTCCCGGGGCGCGAGGCGAGCCCGGGACCCATAACCACAGGGAGTGGTTATGACGCGAGCTGGTAACTCCGGGTCTTCGCCAAACTACATCCTGTGGCTATGGATCCCGGGCTCGCGCTACGCGCGCCCCGGGATGACAGGAGAGGTTGCGGCTACAACGCCTCGCCCTTCAACAGCCGCGGCACCTCGCCGGTGAGGCCGGCGGCCTGGCGGATGAAGAGGTTCTTCAGCGGCGGGGCGCGGTCGACGAGGCCGAGGCCGATGTCGCGCACCGTGCGCAACAGCGTCGACTGGTTGGAGAACAGGAAATTCAGCGAGTTGGTGGCGACGCCCATCGCCATCGTGTCGAAGCGGCGCCAGCGCTGGTAGCGTTCGAGCACGTCCGCCCCGCCGATATCCATACCCAGCCGCGCGGCATCGACCACCACTTCGGCCAGCGCGGCGACGTCCTTCAGGCCCATGTTGAGGCCCTGACCCGCGATCGGATGGATGACATGGGCGGCATCGCCGACCAGCGCAAGGCGCTCGGCGATGAAGGAGCGCGCGACGAAATAAGACAGCGGAAAGGCCCGCGGCTTGTCGAGCACCTTGACCTCCCCGAGATGCAGGCCGAAGCGCTGCTCGAGCTCCGCATGGAATTCCTCGTCGCTGAGGGCGATGATGCGCGCGGCCTCCGTGCGGCGCTCGGTCCACACCAGCGAGGAGCGTTTGCCGGTGAGCGGCAGGATCGCGAAGGGACCGGCCGGCAGAAAGTGTTCTTCGGCGCGGCCCTCATGATCGCGCTCATGGCCGACGGTGACGACGATGCCGGATTGGTCGTACTCCCAGCCATGGGTGGCGATGCCGGCGCGCTCGCGCAATTTCGAGCGCGCGCCATCGGCGGCGACCAAGAGGCTCGCCGCGATCACGCTGCCGTCGCCGAGCGTCACCTCGATGCCGTCGGAGCGCGCATCGTAAGACGCGACCGGGGTGGCGCGGAGATCGATGCCTTCGGCCTCCGCACGCACCACCAGCGCATCGATCAGCCGACGGTTCTCGACCATATGCGCGAAGGGCTCGCCCGGCGCGACGTCGCCGGCAAAGTTCAGGAACACCGGACGGGTGGCGTCCTCCAGTTTGGAATCGGTGACGACCATGTCGAGGATCGGCTGGGCCTCGCCCCGGACGTCGCCCCAGGCGCCGATGGTCTCGAACAGGCGGCGGCAGGCGGCGACGATCGCGGTGGCGCGTGGGTCGCGGCTCGGCCGCGTGCCGAGCGCGGGATCGGCGACGACGACGGGGATCTCGGGCCCGAGCCCCTGACGCAGCGCCAAGGCCAGCGCGAGGCCGGCAAACGCGCCGCCACCAATGACAATGCTACCCTGTACCGACATACCAAGCTTCCCGGTCAATTCTCGGTCTTGCTAGCAGACTTGAGCTGGGCGAAACAGTGCGGTGAAACGAGGGCGGCTAGCCCCATTGTGTCATTCCGGGGCGCGACAAAGTCGCGAGCCCGGAATGACGACTTCAGAGAGCTGTGTTCATGTCCAAAGGCCTGATCGACCTGATCGCGATCCTCGACCTCGAGCAGCTCGAGGTGAACCTGTTCCGCGGCAACAGCCCGAAGACGAGCTGGCAGCGGGTGTTCGGCGGCCAGGTGATCGGGCAGGCGATGGTCGCGGCCTGCCGCACCGTCGAGGGCCGGCTGCCGCATTCGCTGCATTGTTACTTCATCCTGCCGGGCGATCCGCAGATCCCGATCATCTACCAGGTCGAGCGTCTGCGCGACGGCAAGAGCTACTCGACCCGCCGCGTCACCGCGATCCAGCACGGCAACGCGATCTTCTCGATCATGGTGTCCTTCCACGCCGAGGAGGAGACTGCGTTCGACCACCAGGACAAGATGCCTGATGTGCCGCCGCCGGAAAAGCTGACGGCGGAGGAGGTGGCGAAGCAGCCGATGTTCAAGGAGATGCCGGACTTCATCCGCCGCTACTACGAATCCGATCGGCCGATCGAGCTGCGTCCGGTCGAGCTCGGCCGCTATTTCGGCCAGAAGATCGACGACGGCCGCATCCACGTCTGGATCAGGACCGCCGCGAAGCTGCCTGACGATCCGGCGCTGCACATGTGCGCGCTCGCCTATGCCTCGGACTTCTCGCTGCTCGATGCGATCATGGCGCGCTATGGCCGCACGCTGTTCGACAAGCGCATGATGCCGGCGAGTCTCGACCACGCGATGTGGTTTCACCGCCCGTTCCGTGCCGACGAATGGCTGCTCTATGCGCAGGATTCGCCGAGCGCGCAATCCGGCCGCGGCCTGACCCGCGGCTCGATCTTCAAGCCGGACGGCACCCTGGTCGCCTCCGTCGCGCAGGAAGGCTCCGTGCGCGAGCGGAAGTCTTAGATCGTTGCCCTCGTGCGCTCGACGAGCACGAACTGTGTCGTGCCCCAGGCAAAATACCAGCGCAGCAGCCACGGGATCGGAATGATGAAAAGGCATCCGAGAAAAAGCGCGAGGGTGCGCCAAAGCAGCTGAAGACCGCTGGCGGCGAAGATCATCTCGCGCCGCGTTCCGCTGACGTGACGGCAGATCCACCGCGTCCACGCGGCCAGGACCCAGGCCCAGCCGACGATCGTGAACACGGCGAGGATCATGAGGATCTGCCAGCCAAGGAAACTCCAGACGCTGCCGGTGAACGTCATCGGCAGCATCTGACCGTTCGAGCTGATATTGGCGACCACCCAGCGTATGAGCACCCAGGACAAGATCGCCTGAATCGGTAGCGTCAGGATCTGAAGGGTGCTGTCGATATGGCCCAAATAGGCCGCCAGCGCCATCCCGATGAAGACGTACCAGAGGTCTCCAACCTGGCCGGTAAAGGCAAGGTTCGGCCGCCGCGGAACGTGCATGCGCGGGAAGAGCCAGCGATAATAGCCTGTCCCGGTCCAGGGCGACGGGATCACAAGGAGACTACCTAGGATCAGCAGAATCCACCATCCCAGGAACGACCAGACGGGAAGGTCCACCGATAGCGGACCACCGCTGGCACCGCCCGAACCGCCATCGACCGGCAAGGACGACGGCGCGGCGCCGGGAATGAGCCCCGGCACCTCGCCGGCCTTCTGCCAGCCCGCCATCCCTTCAGCCCAGACCAGCGTATCGGCGGTCACTGCGCCCTGGGCGATGAGGTCGCGAAATTGCGCCTCCGGAAACGGACCATTCTGCTTGCCGCCGGATGCGTGAAACCAGATGCGATTCGACATCTCGTCTGCTCGCTAGCGAAAGCCAGCGGCGTCACATGGCTGCCTGCGAGCCGCGCGGCGCGAGCTCGGTCTGCGAGGCGAACCAGTTCATGATCCAGCGATACACCCACGGGATCGGGATGATGAGGCTGCACAGGATCGCAGCCACGATGCCGCGCCAGAGAATGTCGAGACCCGAGCCCTTGAAAACGATCTCGCGCCGCGTACCCTCGATGCTGCGGCAGAACCAGCGCATCTGGGCCGCGGCCACCCAGGCCCAGCCGATGATGGTGATGATGGAAATCGCGAACAGCAGATTCCAGCCGACATAGGCCCAGACCGAACCGGTGAAGCTCAAGCCCAGCGGCTGCCCGTTGGAGGCGAGGTTCGCGATCATCCATTTGATCAGCAGCCAGTAGAGCACGATCTGGACGATGAACAGCAGATTGCTCAGCAATTGGCTGCCGACGAAGCCGAGCGCGATCGCCAGAACGATGAAGCCGAAAAACCAGGGCACCAGCGTCATCGCGCTGCCGGTGAAGCTGAGATTGGGGCGCCCGGGGACCTTGATGCAGGGCACGATCCATTTCGTGTACCAGACGAACAGCCACGGCACCGGGATAATGAAGCACGAGCCGATCGCGAGCACGAGCGTGCGCCAGGTGAAGTCCCAGATGCCGAAATCGACGCCGAGTGATCCGCCGCGCACTGCGCCGCCATAACCACCGCCACCCATCATCGGGGGCCCGCCGCCTGGGACCATCGGCGGCGCGCCGCCACCAATCAGGCCGGGAATTTCGGCGGCCTTCTGCCAGCCGGCCATGCCCTCGGTCCACACCAGCGTGTCCGGACGCACCACGCCCTGGGCGACGAGATCGCGGAATTGCCCTTCCGGAAAGGGCCCCTGCTGCTTGCCCTCGGATGCGTAGAACCAACTCGCCATGGAACGTCCCCCTCGAACTTACGTATGTACCGGCCGGGACGCCTGGGTTCACCGCATCCATGCCAAAAATGCATTGTGAAGGATGAACAGCTGCCCTGTACAGAGGCGGCCGTTCACATGACCACCCTTGGCCAAACGTTTTTCCGCTTCAATCTGCAACTTTTTTGTGCCATTTGCCCGGAAAGATGCCAGATTGACGCAGCGCCGGGGACATACGGCGCGGCGCATCCCGGGGAATAGGCCAGACCATGAAACTCGTCGTCGCGATCATCAAACCCTTCAAGCTCGATGAGGTCCGCCAGGCCCTGACGGCAATCGGCGTGCACGGCATGACCGTGACCGAAGTGAAGGGCTATGGCCGGCAGAAGGGCCACACCGAGATCTATCGCGGCGCCGAATATGTCGTGAACTTCCTGCCGAAGCTGCGCATCGAGATCGCGGTCGCCTCCGACGTCGCCGACAAGGCGGTCGCCGTGATCACCGCGACGGCGCGCACCGGGCAGATCGGCGACGGCAAGATCTTCGTCACGCCGATCGACCACGCGCTGCGCATCCGCACCGGCGAGACCGACAGCGACGCGCTCTGACTTTTTGTTTTGACGCGTTTTCTTCACGCGAACCGGTATCCACTTCGCTCGAAAACGCTCTGACACGACTGCTTCGATCGCACCGGGCAACGACGCCACAGCGTGCGACGCCAATTGATGCCGGGGGGAATGACATGGCGGGATTGTTGCGCCGCGCAGCTGCTATGGCTGCGCCAATCGGATTTGTGTCCGTCGTAGCTTCGCCGGCGCACGCGGCGGCCAATGAGATCAACACCGCCGACACGGCCTGGATGATCGTCGCGACCGCGCTGGTGCTGATGATGACGATCCCCGGGCTCGCGCTGTTCTATTCCGGCATGGTGCGCAAGAAGAACGTGCTCGCCACCATGGCGCAGAGCCTCGCCGCGGTGACGCTGATCTCCATTCTCTGGGTGGCGTTCGGCTATTCGCTGTGCTTCGTCGGCGACGGCCCCTGGATCGGCACGCTCGATCGCTGGTTTCTCGCCGGCATGACCTTGGACAGCGTCAACCCTGCGGCCAAGACGATCCCGGAAGCGCTGTTCATGCTGTACCAGATGACATTTGCCATCATCACGGTGGCGCTGGTCGCAGGCTCGGTCGCCGACCGCATGCGGTTCTCGGCGTATCTCCTGTTTTCCGTCGCCTGGTTCATCTTCGTCTACATTCCGCTGGCGCACTGGGTGTGGGGCGGCGGCTTCCTCAACAGCATGGGCGTTCTCGATTTCGCCGGCGGTCTCGTCGTGCATCTGTCGGCCGGCACCGGCGGCCTCGTTGCGGCCAAGGTGATGGGACGCCGTCACGGCTACGGCACCGAGAATCTCTCGCCGTTCGATCTGTCGCTCGCGGTGATGGGCACCGGCCTGTTGTGGGTCGGCTGGTTCGGCTTCAACGGCGGCTCGGCGGGCGCGGCCAATTCGCGCGCAGTGATGGCGATCATCGCGACCCATCTTGCCGCCTGCGCGGGCGCGCTGACCTGGGGCGCGATCGAGTGGTCGACGCGGCGCAAGCCCTCGGTGCTCGGCATGATCTCCGGCGCGGTCGCAGGTCTCGGCACCATCACGCCGGCCTCCGGCTTCGTCGCGCCATGGCACGGCATCGTCATCGGCATCATTGCCGGTGCGGTCTGCTACTGGGCCTGTACCTGGCTGAAGCACCGCTTCGACTACGACGATTCGCTCGACGTCTTCGGTGTCCACGGCATCGGCGGCCTGACCGGGACCCTGCTCGGCGGCGTGTTCGCCACCAGCGCCATCGGCGGCACCGCTGGCCTGCTGGAGGGCCATCCGCAGCAGCTCCTGATCCAGTTTTACGGCGTCGCCGTGACCTTCGTCTGGTCGGCGGGCGTCAGCTTCATCCTGCTCAAGCTGGTCGGCCTGTTCGTGCCGTTGCGCGTATCCCGTGAGCACGAGCTCGAGGGACTGGATATTTCGCAGCACGGTGAAGCCCTGCAATAGGCGCTGCTACTACGTAATTACCTTCCTGCTGCCCGACACGTGAGCAACATTGTGTCGGGAGGCTGTCCTGCCCTCATTTTGAGCAGGTGTGATCACCTTTTAAGCGCGACGTAATAGCGCACTACATTGCAGCACCCGTCAAACGCGAAAACGCCCGTCTTCATAGTCCGTTAGGCAACACGCCTGATCTGGCACGGCATTTGATTCTAGGGGTCCCGGCTGTGCCCGCGTAGTGAAACTTCTCCCTCGTGGCGAACCAGTCGAGAACGCCCGGCCACGTCCGGACCGGGCCCAAGCGGGGATAGGACCCATGAAAATTGTTATGGCGATCATCAAGCCATTCAAGCTTGAAGAAGTCCGTGACGCCCTGACCGCCATCGGCGTTCACGGTCTCACGGTGACGGAAGTCAAGGGGTATGGCCGCCAGAAGGGCCATACGGAAATCTATCGCGGCGCTGAATATGCCGTGAGCTTCCTGCCCAAGATCAAGATCGAGGTCGCTGTCGCCTCCGACCAGGTCGACAAGACCATCGACGCCATCACGTCCGCCGCGAAAACCGGACAGATCGGCGACGGCAAGATCTTCGTCATCAACCTCGACCACGCCGTGCGCATCCGCACCGGCGAGGCCGATGCCGCGGCCCTCTGATTTCGCGCTCAACCTTATCCAAGCAGGAGTAAATAATATGACGTTCAAGCGTCCCCATGGCGCGGGATTGGCGGCTCTCGCAGTCGGCCTGTTCGCTGCGACCGCAGCCTACGCCGAGCCAACGGTCAACAAGGGAGACAACGCCTGGATGCTGACATCGACAGTGCTCGTGCTGTTGATGACGATCCCCGGCCTCGCACTGTTCTACGGCGGTCTCGTCCGTTCCAAGAACATGCTCTCGGTCCTGATGCAGGTGTTCTACACCGTCTGCGTCGTCACCGTGATCTGGGCCGTGTACGGCTACAGCCTCGCCTTCACCGGCGGCTCCGACTTCATCGGCGGCTTCTCCAAGGCCTTCATGATGGGCGTCACCACCGATTCGAAGGCCGCGACCTTCTCGGTCGACGCCAACATCTCGGAGCTCATCTACATGTGCTTCCAGATGACCTTCGCGGCGATCACGCCCGCCCTCATCGTCGGCGCCTTCGCCGAGCGCATGAAGTTCTCGGCGATCGCGCTCTTCATTCCGCTCTGGGTCACGCTGATCTACTTCCCGATCGCGCACATGGTCTGGTACTGGCCCGGCCCGGACATGATCCAGGACGCTGCCAAGGCGCTCGCTGCGGCGGGTGATGCGGCGGCGAAGACCGCGGCACAGGCCAAGCTCGACGAGATCAACGCCGACGCCGGCTGGATCTTCAAGATGGGCGCCATCGACTTCGCGGGCGGCACCGTGGTGCACATCAACGCCGGCATCGCAGGCCTCGTCGGCGCTCTCCTGATCGGCAAGCGCGTCGGCTACGGCAAGGAGCTGATGGCTCCGCACTCGCTGACCATGTCGATGATCGGCGCCTCGCTGCTCTGGGTCGGCTGGTTCGGCTTCAACGCCGGCTCCAACCTCGAGGCCAGCGGTGGCGCTGCGCTCGCCATGACCAACTCCTTCGTCGCCACCGCGGCCGCTGCGCTGTCGTGGATGTTCGCGGAGTGGATCATCAAGGGCCATCCCTCGGTGCTCGGCGTCATCTCCGGCGCCGTCGCGGGCCTCGTGGCCGTCACGCCTGCCGCTGGCTTCGCCGGCGTCATGGGCGCGATCGTCCTCGGCCTCGTGGTCGGCGTGGTCTGCCTGTTCTTCTGCACCGTCGTGAAGAACGCGCTCGGCTACGATGACTCGCTCGACGTGTTCGGCGTGCACTGCATCGGCGGCATCGTCGGCGCCATCGGCACCGGCATTCTCGTCAACCCCGCCCTCGGCGGCGCCGGCATCATCGACTACACCGCGATCCCGCCGAAGGTCGCCGACTACGACTTCGCGGTTCAGGTGCTCGCTCAGCTCAAGGCTGTCGCCACCACGCTGGTGTGGTCGGGCGTCGGTTCGGCGATCCTCTACAAGGTCGTCGATGTGATCGTTGGCCTCCGCGCCAATGTCGAGAGCGAGCGTGAAGGGCTCGACATCACCGAGCACACCGAGCGCGCCTACAACATGTAACCCTCTCCTCCCGGGCGCGGTCTCTTCGGAGACCGCGTCCACAACTACGGTTCGGGCACATACCCGGCAATGCCCTGACCGTTGAGGGGCTCCGGCGCAAGCTGGAGCCCCTTTCTTTTGACCGGGGCGTTGAAGAAAAGGATTGCCATTCCGCGCGGGCGGCGCAGAAATATCGACCACAAAGATAACAAACGGGAGGTCGTCATGCGTTTGGAAGGCGGATGCTATTGCGGCGAGGTGCGCTACGTGGCCGAGGGCGATGCGATGATGCAGGCGCAGTGTCATTGCCGCGAATGCCAGTACATCTCGGGCGGCGCGCCCAACACCTTCATCGCGATGCCGGCGGCCGGCTTCACCTACATCACCGGTCAACCCAAGCAGTTCCGGCGCAAGGACCTCGAACGCCCCGTCACGCGCGAATTCTGCGCCGAGTGCGGCACGCATCTCGTGACCAAGGTTCCGGGGCTGCCCGCCGCGATCCTGAAGGTCGGCACGCTCGACGAGCCGGCGCAGTTCCAGCCGCAGATGGCGATCTACACCTGCGACATGCAGGAATTCCACACGATCCCCGAGGGCATGAAGACGTTCGAGAAGCTGCCGGGGCGCTGAAGCCGCCATGACGGTGCGCTCCCTCTCCCGCAAGCCAAGCGGGAGAGGTGGGGGAACCAGCCCGCCCGGTCGCTCCCATCCTGTTGTTGTCCGGCCCGATTATTCCCGCTCTGGACGCGGGCGGCGGCCGATGGTTAATCGCGTCTTAACCTCGCCCTATCTATGGTGAACTGAACCGCTTCCCGCCGGCGCCTTGGTGCGACCGGCCGTTCCAAGAGTACTGGCGCCCAGAATGGTCATGACCGCTTCATCCCGTGCGCCGCAGGCCAGTGGAAGCTCCGATTCCGAACGCTCGCCCTTCGTCCGGCTGAATGAGCTCTTGGCCCCGCACCAGCCGGGCAAGCCTTTGATTTCGCTTGCGGTCGGCGAGCCCCAGCATCCCGTGCCCGATTTCGTCGGGCCGGTGCTGGCCAAGCACATCGCCGATTTCGGCCGTTACCCGATGAACCAGGGCACCGAGCCGTTCCGCAACGCCGCCGGCGCCTGGCTGTCATCGCGCTTCAAGCTGCCGCGGTCGCTCGACCCCAAAACCGAGATTCTCGTCCTCAATGGCAGCCGCGAGGGGCTGTTCCTCGCCGCGATCGCGGCCGCCCGCTATGTCGGCCCGCGTCCGGGCAAGCCCGCGATCCTGATGCCGAACCCGTTCTATCCGGTCTACGGCGCAGGCGCTCTTGCGGCCGCTTGCGAGCCGATCCATCTGCCGACGACCGTCGAGAACGGCTTCCTGCCCGATCTCGACGCCATCGACGAAGCGACGCTGGCGCGCACGGTGGCGTTCTACCTGGCTTCGCCCGCCAATCCGCAGGGCTCGGTCGCGAAGCCCGATTATTTCAAGCGCTTGAAGCAGCTCGCCGACCGCTATGGCTTCGTGATCCTCAGCGACGAGTGCTATTCCGAGATCTACACCCGCGAGGCTCCCGGCAGCGCACTGGAATGCGCCGGTCCCGACTTCACGCGCGTGGTTGCATTCCAGTCGCTGTCCAAGCGCTCCAACCTGCCGGGCCTGCGCGTCGGCTTCGCCGCCGGCGACAAGAAATTCATCGGCATGTTCCTCGAGCTGCGCAACATCGCAGCACCCCAGGTGCCGGTGCCGCTCCAGCATGTCGCGACTGTCGCCTATGGCGACGAGGCGCATGTCGAGGAGAATCGGCGGCTGTACCGGATCAAGTTCGATCTCGCCGACCAGATCATCGGCAATCGTTACGGCTATCGCCGGCCCGATGCCGGCTTCTGCGTCTGGCTCAACACCTCCGAGATCGGCGACGACGTGTCGGTGACGCTCAAGCTGTTCAGGGAAGCCGGCGTGCGCGTGGTGCCCGGCAGCTTCCTGGCGCGACGGCAGCCTGACGGATTCAATCCCGGCGCAGGCTATATCCGCCTTGCGCTGGTGCAGGACGGCGAGACCACGGCGCAGGCGCTGCACCGGCTGGTCGAGACTCTGGGTTAGGCGGGGCCCGTGAGCATGTCGGCAATCGAACGTGTCATTCCTCTGGTCGGCCATCTGCCGCCCTCGATCCGCGAGGGGCTGGCGCGGCGCGTGCGCGAGCTCACCGGCCTCGGCCTGATCGCGCTGGCGGGCGTCGCCGCCGCGGCGCTGATGACGTGGTCGGTGCAGGATCCCAGCCTCAGCCACGCGACCTCGCGGCCGATCCGCAACATCCTCGGCTATGCCGGTGCGATCGGCGCCGATCTCGCGATGCAGATCCTGGGGCTCGGCGCGATCATGCTGGTGCTGACCGTTGCGGTCTGGGGCTGGCGCATGATGACGCATCGCCCGTTCGATCGAGAGGCGTTGCGGCTCGGCTCCTGGGTTCTCTGCACGGTGATCGCGGCAGGCTTCGTCAGTTGCTTTCAGCACGGCGGCGCCTGGCCGCTGCCGACCGGCCTCGGCGGCGTGGTCGGCGATGCCCTGGTGCGCGCGCCTGCGGTGATCTTCGGGCCGGCCGGCATGATCTATCGCATCGTGCTGGGCACGATCCTGTTCGCCGCGATGACCGCGACTTTCCTGATCGCCTGCGGCCTCGGCGCACGCGAGCATGACGACGAGCTCGCGGAGATCGAGGAAGACGACAAGCCGCTCGACCAAGACGAGGAGAGCGATCGCGGCTCGGTCTCGCTGGGCTGGCTATTCCATGCGCTGATGAGCACCAAGGCGCGGCTGATCTGGCTGCTAGGCGCTGCCTATCGCTCGCTGGTCTCGAGCGGTCCGAAGACCAAGGCTGTCGCCTTCAGCCGCCAGGAGCCCAATCTCGGCGGCGGCCGCTCAGCGCCGTCTATCTCGCCGCAGTCTCACGACGAGGACGACGAGGACGAGCACGAAGAGGACGTGGAAGACGAGGAGGAGGAAGAGGAGGAGCCCGCCGCGCGCGCAACAAAGAAGAAGGCTGCGCCGAAGGCCGCTTCCAAGAAATCCTCCGACAAGTTCGATCTTCCCTCCGTCTCCATGCTGGCCGCGCCAAAGGCCGGCGATCGCCAGCCGCTCAGCAAAGCCGAGCTGGAGAACAATTCCCGTTCGCTCGAAGGCGTATTGCAGGATTTCGGCGTGCGCGGCGAGATCGTGAAGGCCAATCCCGGCCCTGTTGTCACGCTGTACGAGCTGGAACCGGCGCCCGGCATCAAGTCCTCGCGCGTGATCGGCCTTGCCGACGACATCGCCCGCTCGATGAGCGCGCTCTCGGCGCGCGTCGCGGTCGTGCCCGGCCGCAACGCCATCGGCATCGAATTGCCGAACGCGCATCGCGAAAAGGTTTACCTGCGCGAATTGCTGGTGGCGAAGGAGGCGACCGATACGGTGGCAAAGCTGCCGCTCTGCCTCGGCAAGACCATCGGCGGCGACCCTGTCATCATCGACCTCGCGCGCACGCCGCATATGCTGATCGCCGGCACCACCGGTTCGGGCAAGTCGGTCGCGATCAACACCATGATCCTCAGCCTCGTCTACAGGCTGCGCCCCGATCAGTGCCGCCTGATCATGGTCGATCCGAAGATGCTCGAGCTCTCCGTCTATGACGGCATTCCCCATCTGCTCACGCCTGTCGTGACCGACCCGAAGAAGGCGGTGGTCGCGCTGAAATGGGCCGTGCGCGAGATGGAGGAGCGCTACAAGAACATGGCCAAGCTCGGTGTGCGCAACATTGACGGCTACAACACGCGCCTGCTCGAATTGAAGGCCAAGGGCGAGGAGCCGACGCGGACCGTGCACACCGGCTTCGACAAAGAAACCGGCAAGGCGATCTACGAGGAAGAGAAGCTCTCGCTCGACCCGCTGCCCTACATCGTCATCATCGTCGACGAAATGGCCGACCTGATGATGGTCGCCGGCAAGGACATCGAAGGCGCGGTGCAGCGTCTCGCGCAGATGGCACGCGCCGCAGGCCTGCACGTGATCCTGGCGACGCAGCGTCCGTCGGTCGACGTCATCACCGGCACCATCAAGGCGAACTTCCCGACCCGCATCGCCTTCCAGGTCACGTCCAAGATCGACAGCCGCACCATTCTGGGCGAGATGGGCGCCGAGCAGCTGCTCGGCCAGGGCGACATGCTCTACATGGCGGGCGGTGGCCGGATCAGCCGCGTGCACGGACCTTTCGCCTCCGACGAGGAGGTCGAGAAGGTGGTGCGTCACCTCAAGACGCAGGGACAGCCGGAATATCTCGAAGCCGTCACCGCCGAAGAGCCGACCGAGGACGAGGACGGTGCCGTGTTCGACGCCACCGGCATGGGCGGCGATGGCGGCGGCGATCTCTTCCAGCAGGCGGTTGCGATCGTCAAGCGCGACCGCAAGGCCTCGACCAGCTACATCCAGCGTCGTCTGCAGATCGGCTATAACCGCGCCGCATCGTTGATGGAGCGCATGGAACTGGAGGGCATCGTCGGTCCCGCCAACCATGCCGGCAAGCGCGAGATTCTGGTCGAGGAAGAAGACAGCCATATGTGAGGCGAGGAGCCTCTGAACATCATTTCACGCAAATTCGATATCTGCTTTTGCCCGAAATCACGGTAAAAGGGCGCCCAGCCATACAGGACGACGCGTTGATCAGACATCCGGACATTCGATTCACTGCCACCATCGCCGCACGAAGCGCGCGCATGGCCGGCGTGCTTCTCGTCACCGCCGCGATGGTGACCGCCGCGTCGTTCGCGCAGACCGTGCCGGTGCCGAAACCCGCGCCGAAGGGGCGTGACGGTGGCGCGTCCGCCGGCGGGCCGGCCGTCACCGGCGCGACGCAGGCGCCGCCCAATCCGGTGATCCCGGATCCGCGGCGCAACGTGCCGAGCAGCATCTTCCAGACGTTCGACGCCAACCAGAAGGCGCAGGCGGCCAAGGTCAGCGCCTATCTGTCGTCGCTGCAGACATTGGTCGGGAATTTTGTCCAGGTCGGCCCCGACGGCAGCAAGACGCAGGGCGATTTCTACATCCAGAAACCCGGCAAGGTGCGCTTCGAATATGACGCGCCGAGCCCGATCGACATCGTCGCCGACGGATCCTCGCTCGTGGTGCGCGACCGCAAGCTCGCGACCCAGGACGTCTATCCGCTGTCGCAGACGCCGCTGCGTTTCCTGCTCTCCGATCGCATCGACTTGATGAAGGACACCAACGTCGTCAACGTCTCGGCGGACGACGTCTTCGTCAGCGTCACCATCGAGGAGAAGCAGGCCCTGGTCGGCACCAGCCGCCTCCTGCTGATGTTCGGCGCCAAGGACGGCCAGCTCAAGCAGTGGACCGTCACCGATCCGCAGGGCTACGACACCACGATCGCGGTCTACAATCTGGATTCGAGCAAGAGGCTCGACCCCAACATGTTCAAGATCGATTTCACCAATTACAGCACGCCGTCGCCGGGTTGAGCGCTCCGCTGCCGTAGGGTGGGCAAAGGCGCGAAGCGCCGTGCCCACGACCTTTCCTCCTTGGGGTAGATATGGTGGGCACGCTTTCGCTTTGCCCACCCTACGGCACCGTCCCTGTGGACAAGCATTTCGCCCAAGCCGATCCATGCTAAGACGCATTCCCCATGCGTCTTTCCCTGACAACCTGGAACATCAATTCGGTGCGGCTGCGCATCGATTTGGTCGCGAAGTTTCTCAAGAGCGCGCGGCCGGAGGTGCTCTGCCTGCAGGAGACCAAGTGCATCGACGATGCCTTTCCGCTGAAGCGCTTCAAGCGGCTCGGCTACGAGCACGTCGCGCTGAACGGGCAGAAGGGCTATCACGGCGTCGCCATCGTCTCGAAGATCCCGTTCGAATCAAAGGACATCCGCACCTTCTGCGACAAGGTGGATTCGCGCCACATCTCGGTGTCGTTCGGCGACAAGGCGGGCATCGCAAGACCGCTGGTGCTGCATAATTTCTACGTGCCCGCGGGCGGCGACGTTCCCGATCCCCTTGTGAACGAGAAGTTCGATCACAAGCTCCGCTTCCTCGACGAGTTGAAGGCGTGCGAGCCGCTGCATCCGCGCGGTGAGGATCGCCACATCCTGGTCGGCGATCTCAACGTCGCCCCGCACGAGAACGACGTGTGGTCGCACAAGCAGCTGCTGAAAGTCGTCTCGCACACGCCCATCGAAACCGAGAAGCTGAAGGCGGCGCTCGAAGCCGGCGAATGGATCGACGTCGCGCGCGATCGCATTCCGATGTCGGAGAAGGTCTATACGTGGTGGAGCTATCGCTCCGCCGACTGGACCGTCGGCGATCGCGGCCGCAGGCTCGACCATATCTGGGTCTCGCGCGCGCTGAAGGACGCGGTGCAGGATTTCAGGATTCTGCGCGATGCCCGCAGCTGGGAGCGTCCGTCGGACCATGTCCCCGTGACGGTGACGCTGGAGGTTTAGCCCCGCCTGTCATTCCGGGGCGCGCGCAGCGCGAGCCCGGAATCCATCTTGCAACACAGACGGTGGATGAATGGATTCCGGGCTCGCGACTTCGTCGCGCCCCGGAATGACGAGCGGAGAGAGCTCAGCTCGTCAGCTTCGCACCCGCCATCAGGATATCGCTCGCGATCTGGCTGGAGCGCACCGCGAATTCGTCGCGCAGGCGCACCGCCGCGGCGGGATCGCTTTCGAGCACGCGCTGGAACAGGCTGCGTGCGACGCGGATGACGGAGGAATGCTCCAGCGCGATCGCGCTCGACGGCCGCTTCATCGGCACCACCAGCGCGAGCTCGCCGATCAGCGCACCGGGGCCGGCGATCATTTCGGCGCCGGCGCCGTCCTCGACCCGGAAGGCGCCGCGCTGGACCACGAAACCGGCATCGGCGTCGTCGCCGAGATTGAACAGCACGTCGCCGCGTACGAAGTCACGCTGCTCGGAGCCGATCGCCAGCATGCGCAACGAGGCGTCTCCCAACAGGCGCAGTGTCGGGACACGCTCGAGAAGCGCTACATCATCGTCGATTGACATTCAGGTCCGAGGCTCGAAGGCATGCGATCTAAAACGATTCGCAGGCCGTCGAAGCGTATCACGGCACCAGCTTGTAGCCACCGGCTTCCGTGACCAGGATCTCCGGGTTGGCCGCGTCCTTCTCGATCTTCTGGCGCAGGCGGTAGATGTGGGTTTCCAGCGTGTGGGTGGTGACGCCGGAATTGTAGCCCCAGACCTCCTGGAGCAGGGTCTCGCGCGACACCGGCATCTGGCCGGCCCGATAGAGGAAGCGGAGGATGGCGGTTTCCTTCTCGGTGAGCCGCACCTTGCGGGCATTGGCCGCGGTCAGCATCTTCGAGCCGGGACGGAAGGAGTAGGGGCCAACCGAGAACACCGCGTCCTCGCTGGCTTCGTGCTGGCGGAGCTGGGCGCGGATGCGGGCCAGCAGCACGGCGAAGCGGAAGGGCTTTGCCACATAGTCGTTGGCGCCGGATTCCAGGCCCAAGATCGTGTCGGAATCGGTGTCGTGCCCGGTCAGCATGATGATCGGGGCCTTGAAGCCGCCCTTGCGCAGGGAGCGGACGACCTCGCGGCCATCGGTGTCGGGCAGGCCGACATCCATCAGGACCAGATCGGGGGAGTTGGCCTTCGCGGCGCTGGCGCCCTTGGCGCCGGTATCGACGGCGGAGGCCTCGAATTCTTCGTGTAGCGATAATTGCTCCACCAACGTATCGCGCAGATCGGTATCGTCATCCACGATCAGGATCTTGCGGGCATTGGCCATGGGGGGTCATCCTTTTAGGGTCCGGCTCGGCGCGCATCCATGCCGCACCCAGCCGCGAGGGAAGTTTAAGGTCGCCGTTATTATTGTTGTTCGTGTTGAAGTAGTGGGCTGTTACCGATTCACAAGCCAGAAGCACTCTAACTCAGAATAGCAGGCCGTTTTGATGAATGTCCTGTAATGAATTCGACATTGCGCGTTCACATGAAAAATAAAGCAGCTTCAGTCGGTTACACCAGGAATCGAAGCGCCGGTCCGCTGTCGGCGATCCGCGTTAAGCCTGCTGCCGGTAATCCGCGGCGGGGTTGGCTGACGATGGGAGCGCTGACCATTCCGGTTGCGCTGGGGCGAGGCGGCATCCTCGCCAACAAGCGCGAGGGCGATGGCGGCACCCCCAGAGGCAGCTTCCGGCCCAGGCAATTGTGGTGGCGGGGCGACCGGCACAGCCGTCCCCGGACATTCCTGCCGGCCCGGATCATCACCGGCGAGGACGCCTGGTGCGAGGATCCGCGGGATCGCCATTACAACCAGAGCATCCGGCTCGGCGAGGGGCAGGGCGGCGACCGCCTCGAGCGCGGCGATCATCTCTACGACTTCATCATCGAGATCGACCACAACACGCGCCCCCGCATCGCCGGCCGCGGCAGCGCGGTGTTCCTGCACCTCGCCCGCGACAATTTCGGCCCGACCGCCGGCTGCGTTTCCATGACGAAATCCGCGATGCTGCAATTGCTGCGGCGCCTGGGCCCGCGAACAAAGATCATCATCGGGTGAGGCACGCCGCCGTCATTGCGAGGAGCCCTTGCGACGAAGCAATCCAGAATCTTTCTGCGGAGGGACTCTGGATTGCTTCCGCCTTCGCCAAGGCTTCGGCGGACAAGTCGCTTCGCTCGCAATGACGAAATCGAGGACGTGTATGGCTCCCTGACCCGGCTTACGGCTATCACCGATGCCCGAAGATCGCGCTCCCGACGCGCACATGGGTGGCGCCCAACATGATCGCGGTCGCGAAATCGGCGCTCATGCCCATCGAGAGATTCGTCAAGCCATTGCGCGCGGCGATCTTGGCGGTGAGCGCAAAGTGCGCGGCAGGGGGCTCGTCGACCGGCGGGATGCACATCAACCCGGAGATCGTCAGCCCGTAGGTGTCGCGGCAGCTCGCAATGAAGGCATCGGCCTCGCCAGGCGCAACGCCGGCCTTCTGCGGCTCCTCGCCGGTGTTGATCTGGACGAACAGCTGCGGGTGCTTGTTCTGGGATTCGATTTCCTTGGCTAACGCTTGGCAAATGCTCGGACGGTCGACCGAATGGATGGCGTCGAACAGCGCGACCGCCTCTTTCGCCTTGTTGGATTGCAGCGGCCCGATCAGATGCAGCGCGATACCGGGGTAAGCAGACGTTAATGCCGGCCACTTGGCTTTGGCTTCCTGCACCCGATTCTCGCCAAATACGCGCTGTCCGGCGGCGATAACCGGAGTAATTGCGTCCGCCGCGAAAGTCTTGGACACGGCGATCAGCGTGACCGAGGCGCGGTCACGCTGCGCGTCCCTGCAGGCGCGTGCAATTTCGGCTTCGACTGTGGCGAGCGCATTTGGTGAATCGCCGGTTACCGGCGCGGCGTTGGCTTCTGTCATGACGTCTCTTGGCTGTGACCGAACCCGCGTTAGGTCCAATTTTACCGAGTTCAAGAAACAGTTTTTGAACCCTTCGCTTTACCTTAGCCCGCGGGGTGGGTAGCGAAAATGGCAAGCGTCAGTCTCAACCGCAAGCGCGCGAAACTCAAGCAGGTTCTCGGAATCCGGGCGCGGCTTGCGTTGCTCGCGGTGATTCTCGTGACGCCCCTGATGATCGAGCGCATCCGGTCCCTCGAAGACACGCGCGCGCGGCAGATCGCGCAGGCTGCGGCTGAATTCACCATTGTGGCAAGGCACAGCGCCGATGCACAGCGCGAGGTGATCTCGTCGGTCGAGACCATCCTGAAATCGGAGGCCTTCATCCGCGCCTCCGCCGGCGGAATCACCAAGAGCTGCGACGTGCTGCGGGCGAGCCTGCCGTCGAGCCTCCCCTGGATCCGCACGCTTCTGATCGCCGGCCAGGACGGCCGCATCCAATGCGCCACCAACAACATGTATGTCGGCCTCGATCTCAGCGACCGGCCGTACTTCCAGCAGGCCCAGGAAACCGGCCGCTTCGTGCTGAGCGACTTCATCATGTCGCGGCCGGTGCCCACGCCGACGGTGATGGCGGTTTATCCGGTGTCCGCCTTCAGCGGTGTGGCCGATGCCGTCGTGCTCGCCACCGTCAATCTCGACTGGATGTCGAAGGTCATGAACAATCTGGGCGGTCGCGCCGGCATCACCGCGGTGCTGGTCGACAGCGCGGGCACCGTGCTGGCGGCGCCGGCCGATCAGCACAGCGCGGTCGGCCGTCCGCTCGACCACATGCCGCTGATGTCCGCGATCGCCGACAAGGCGCTGCGCTCCGATCAGGATGAGGGTTCGCTGTCCTTCCTCGCCGCCGACGGCTCCCGCCGCGCGGTCAGCTATATCCGCATCGCCGGCACCAATGCCCGTCTGATCGCCAGCATCGACGAGGACAAGGTGTCCGCAGCGGTCAGCCGCGACATCCGCACCGCCTATCTGCAGCTCGCCTTCGTGCTCATGTTCGTCCTGCTCGGCGCGCTGATCGCCGCCGAAAAGCTCGTGATCAAGCCAATCGAGATGCTCGCCGACATGGCCAAGCGTCTCGGCGAGGGCGATCTCTCGGCCCGCGCCGCGCGCAATCGCCTGCCCGCCGAGTTCGTGCCGCTGGCCCGCGCGTTCAACGCGATGGCCGCGCAGCTGAGCCAGCGCGAGCGCGAGCTGATCGCAAGCAACGACCGCCTGACGGTGATGGCTTCGATCGACATGCTGTCCGGCCTCGCCAATCGCCGCGGTTTCCAGAGCCGGCTGGATTTCGAATGGATGCGCGCGCAGCAATATGGCAGCGAGCTCGCGCTTCTGATGATCGACGTCGACCATTTCAAGCTGTTCAACGACACCTACGGCCATCTCGAAGGCGATTCCTGCCTGACGCGGCTCGGCGAATCGCTGTCCGGCATCGCCGCCGACACGATGGGCTTCGCGGCCCGTTACGGCGGCGAGGAGTTCTGCCTGCTGCTGCCGAACACCGACGTGACGCGCGCCGTCGAGATCGGCGAGCAGGTGCGTTCGGCCGTGCTGAGGCTCTGTCTGCCGCACATCACCTCGCACCACATGATCGTCACCGTCTCGATCGGCGTCGCTGCGACCAAGCCGAACGAGACCCTGCGCCCAGGCGACCTGATCGAAGCCGCCGACGCCGCGCTCTACGCCGCCAAGCACCGCGGCCGCAACAACGTCGTCGAGCACGGCGTGCAGGCGATCGAGACCAGCGCGGCCGGCATGATGATGGTGGCGAGCGCCTAAAAATCGCGGCGAGATTCATCGCGCCTTTTGTTGTCTACGCATGATCCTTCCGGAAAACCGCTTCGCACTTGTCCTGATCGTGCTTTACCCCGCAGCCCCGGCCCGCTCGAGCTCGCTCTCCGTCACCACACGATTACGACCGCCGCCCTTGGCGAGATAGAGCGCGCGGTCGCAACGCTCGATCAGATCCGCGATCGTCTCGCCGACCCGGTATTGCGCCACGCCGATCGACACGCTGATGCCGGGCAGGATCTCGCCGGTCGAACGACGCGTGATGGTGGCTTCGGCGATTGCGCGCCTGATGCGTTCGGCGATCTCGGCGCAGGCGGCCAGATCGGCGTCCGGCAGCACCGCGATCAGCTCCTCGCCGCCATAGCGGGCCGGCAGATCCTGCGCGCGAACCTTCTCGCGCAGCACCTTGGCCATCAGGCGCAGCACCTGGTCGCCGACACCGTGGCCGAAATTGTCGTTGAAGGACTTGAAGTGATCGATGTCGAGCAGCAGCACGCTGAGCGGCTCGCCCCATTCCGCCGTCGTCTGCGCCTTGCGCAGGAATTCATCGAGCGCCCGCCGGTTCGCCAGCCCCGTCAGCGTGTCGGTCCGGGCGCGCTGCTCGGATCGCGACAGCGAATCGCGGATCACGTCGAGCTCGCGGGTCTTTTCCGCAAAGCCTGCCTCCAGCCGCGTCGCCCGCGTGGCGGCCCGCGCCAGCTCGTTCATGAGCTGGGCGACCAGCAGCTTTGGATCGACGCCGGCCTTGCCCTGGTCGGCCACCTGGCTGATGACCTGCATCTGCGAATGATTGTCAGCGATCGCTGTCGCCAGAAACTCCTTCGCCGTCCCCATCAGCGCCTGCAGCCGCTCGGACGTGTCGACCACGACGGCACTCACCTGGGGCGCGACGTAGGTCTCGAACAGATCCTGATTGGTTTGGGCGTCGAACGGGCGATTGTGATCGATCAGGAGATCGATTGCGTTGCGCAGATCGTCGTGGCCGCCTGCGAAATATTGGTACCAGACCGCAAAATTGGCCGGGGTCGGCGCAACCCGCTGTTCGGCCATGCTCCGCATCGCCCGCCCAGCAATGGACGCGGCATAGTCGTAATCGGGATCGTCGAAGCTGGAATCCATTTGCGGTACGCGGCCTTGTCGAGCCGCAAATTGGCATTGACCCCTTAATCACACCCCAACGCGGGCCCTCGTAGTTATGCGGAGGCGTGGTCAAAGTTCCAAAACGCGGCAACCCATTGACCCCCCGAGGTCTTCTATGGCCTAGTCCGCCGTCTTGACGGCCGAACCCACGAAAACCCAACGATTCCATGACCTCCGAACGCTATAACGCCCGCGATGCCGAACCGCGCTGGCAACGCCTCTGGGACGAGCAGGCGATCTTCGTCTCCAAGAACGACGATCCGCGGCCGAAATATTACGTGCTCGAGATGTTCCCCTACCCGTCCGGGCGCATCCATATCGGCCATGTCCGGAACTACACGCTCGGCGACGTGCTGGCCCGCTTCATGCGCGCCAAGGGGTTCAACGTGCTGCACCCGATGGGTTGGGACGCTTTCGGCCTGCCGGCCGAGAACGCCGCGATCGAGCGCAAGGTGGCGCCGAAGGCCTGGACCTACGACAACATCGCCGCGATGAAGAAGCAGCTCCGCTCGATCGGGCTGTCGCTGGACTGGTCCAGGGAGATCGCGACCTGCGATCCCTCCTATTACAAGCACCAGCAGAAGATGTTTCTGGACTTCCTGCGCGCCGGCCTTGCCGAGCGCGAGAAGCGCAAGGTGAACTGGGATCCCGTCGACATGACCGTGCTCGCCAACGAGCAGGTGATCGACGGCCGCGGCTGGCGTTCGGGCGCCGTGGTCGAGCAGCGCGAGATGAACCAGTGGGTCTTCAAGATCACGAAGTACTCGCAGGAGCTGCTGTCGGCGCTCGACGGGCTGGACCGCTGGCCCGACAAGGTGCGGCTGATGCAGCGCAACTGGATCGGCCGCTCGGAGGGCCTCCTGATCCGCTTCGCGCTGGATGCGGCAACGACGCCGGCGGGCGAGAGCGAGCTGAAGATCTTCACGACGCGCCCCGACACGCTGTTCGGCGCCAAGTTCATGGCGATCTCGGCGGATCATCCGCTGGCGCAGGCAGCAGCGGCCAAGAACCCGAAGCTTGCCGAGTTCATCGCCGAGATCAAGAAGATCGGCACCGCGCAGGAGATCATCGACACCGCGGAGAAGCAGGGTTTTGATACCGGCATCCGCGCGGTGCACCCGTTCGATCCCTCCTGGAAGCTGCCGGTCTATGTCGCCAACTTCGTGCTGATGGAATACGGCACCGGCGCCATCTTCGGCTGCCCCGCGCACGACCAGCGCGACCTCGACTTCGTCAACAAGTACAATCTCGGCAACACGCCCGTCGTATGCCCGGAAGGCCAGGACCCGAAGAGCTTCGTCATCACCGACACCGCCTATGACGGTGACGGCCGCATGATCAATTCGCGCTTCCTCGACGGCATGACCATCGAGCAGGCGAAGGAAGAGGTGGCGAAGCGTCTCGAGACGGAGCTGCGCGGCAACGCGCCGGTCGGCGAGCGTCAGGTCAATTTCCGCCTGCGCGACTGGGGCATTTCACGCCAGCGCTATTGGGGCTGCCCGATTCCGATCATTCACTGTCCGAAGTGCGACGTGGTGCCGGTGCCGGATGCCGACCTGCCCGTGAAGCTGCCCGACGATGCGACCTTCGACAGACCGGGCAACGCGCTCGATCATCATCCGACCTGGAAGCACGTCACCTGCCCGCAATGCGGAGGCAAGGCCCAACGCGAAACCGACACCATGGACACCTTCGTGGATTCGTCCTGGTACTTCGCGCGCTTCACCGATCCCTGGAACGAGGCTTCGCCGACGACGCCGGATGTCGCCAACCGGATGCTGCCGGTCGACCAATATATCGGCGGCGTCGAGCACGCGATCCTGCATCTGCTCTACAGCCGCTTCTTCACCCGCGCGATGAAGGCGACGGGGCACATCGCGCTGGACGAGCCGTTCGCCGGGATGTTCACGCAAGGCATGGTGGTGCACGAGACCTACCAGAAGGCCGACGGCACCTATGTGCAGCCGGCCGAGGTGAAGGTCGAGGTCGGCGGCAACGGACGGCGCGCCACGCTGCTGACGACGGGCGAAGACATCGCGATCGGCCCGATCGAGAAGATGTCCAAGTCGAAGAAGAACACGGTCGACCCCGACGACATCATCGAGACCTACGGCGCCGACGTCGCCCGCTGGTTCATGCTGTCGGACTCCCCGCCCGACCGCGACGTGATCTGGAGCGACGAGCGCGTCCAGGGCGCCTCGCGCTTCGTGCAGCGGCTGTGGCGGCTGGTGAACGATGCCGTCGAACTCGGCAAGGCGGCGCCCGCGGCCCGGCCGGCCAGCTTCGGCCCGGACGCCACCGCTTTGCGCAAGGCCGCCCACGGCGCGCTGGACAAGGTCACCACCGGCATCGAGCGGTTGCATTTCAACGTTTGCCTGGCCCATATCCGCGAATTCACCAATGCATTCTCGGAGGTGCTCCAGCGGCCCGGCCAGCCCGCCCCTGATCTCGCCTGGGCGATCCAGGAGGCCAGCCAGATCCTGGTCCAGCTGTTCTCGCCGATGATGCCGCATCTGGCCGAGGAGTGCTGGCAGGTGCTTTTCAAGAATGGTCTTGGCCGAAAGGGGCTGGTTTCGGAGGCCGATTGGCCCCAAATCGAACGCGATTTGCTGGTTGAAGACAGCGTGACCCTGGTGGTCCAGGTCAACGGCAAGAAGCGGGGTGAGGTCACAGTTGCAACAGCGGCCCAAAATCCGGAAATCGAGGCTGCCGTTTTGGCCCTCGATGCGGTAAAGCTGGCCCTGGACGGCAAGCCCGTCCGCAAGGTGATCATCGTCCCCAAGAGGATCGTGAATGTTGTCGGCTAGGATCCGTATCGCAGCCCGCTTGCTGGCAGTCGCCGCGCTGGCGGCGCTGACGGCCGGCTGCTTCCAGCCGATGTATGCCGAGCGCAGCGACGGCACCCCAGGCCTGCGCGAGAAGCTGATGGGGGTCGAGCTGCCCCCGATCAACAAGTCCAATGCCTCCCGCGAGGCCCGCGTCGGCGTCGAGATCCGCAACGCGCTGGCCTTCAAGCTTTACGGCACCGCGACGGGCATGCCGCCGACCCACCGGCTCGACATCCGCTTCACCACCAGCCGCTCCTCGCTGATCGTCAGCTCCATGACCGGACTGCCGACCAGCGAAAATCTCGGCATCGACGCCCAGTACAATCTGATCGACGTCGTGACCGGCCGGTCGGTGATGAACGGCTCGACGTTCTCGCGCGTGTCCTATGACATGCCCGGCTCCTATCAGCGCTTCTCGCGCACCCGCGCCGTACGCGATGCCGAGGATCGCGCCGCCAACGAGATCGCCGAGAACATCACGACCCGGCTCGCCTCGTTCTTCACTGCGGGCACGTAGTTCGCTCCCGTCGTTCCGGGGCACGCGAAGCGTGAGCCCGGAATCTCGATCCCAAACCTCTGGATTCTCTGGTGCGCAATTGCGCACCGTAGTTCGCGCCACGCGCGCCCGGAACGACGGTTAGCCCCAATGGTCGCACTGCGTGGAAAAGAGATCGACGCCTTCCTCGCCCGCCCTGATGCGGGCCGTCCGATCATCCTGCTCTACGGTCCTGATGCCGGTCTGGTGCGCGAGCGCGCCGATGCGCTGATCGCGTCCAGCGTCGACGATCCCAACGACCCGTTCTCGCTGGTCAAGCTCGACGGCGACGAGCTCTCCGCCGAGCCGTCGCGCCTCGTCGACGAGGCGATGACGGTGCCGCTGTTCGGCGGCCGCCGCGCCATCCGCGTTCGCGCCGGCTCGCGCAGCTTTGCCAGCGGCATCGAGACGCTGGCCGAGATGAATGTGAAGGATTGCCGCATCGTGATCGAGGCCGGCGAGCTCCGCCCGGAATCGCCGCTGCGCAAGACCTGCGAGAAGGCCAAGACGGCGGTCGCGATCGGCTGTTATCCCGACACCGAGCGCGATCTTGCCAAACTGATGGACGACGAGCTGCGCATCGCGAATTTGCGCATCGCGCAGGACGCCCGCGCGGCGCTGATGTCGTTCCTCGGCGGCGACCGCCAGGCCTCGCGCAACGAGCTGCGCAAGCTGACGCTCTACGCCCACGGCAAGGGTGAGGTCACGCTGGATGACGTCATGGCCGTGGTCGCCGATGCCTCCGAGCTGAAGCTCGATCCGATCGTCGACGGCGCCTTCGCCGGGCGGCCCGACATCGTCGAGACCGAGTTTGCCAAGGCGATGATCGCCGGGACCTACCCCGGCGTGATCATCTCGGCCGCCCAGCGCCAGGCCGCGTGGCTGCACAAATCCGCGCTCGCCATCGCCGACGGCCAGCCTGCCTCCGCGGTGCTCGAGGGCGGCTATCCGCGCCTGCATTTTTCTCGAAAGCCTGCAGTCGAAACCGCGCTGCGCAATTTCAGCCCGGCGCGGCTCGCCGCTGTGATCGAGCAGCTCGCGACCGCCGCGCTCGACACCCGCAAGCAGTCCGCCCTCGCCGCCGCCATCGCCCAGCGCGCGCTGATGGCGATCGCCGCGAACGCGAAACGGCGGGGATAGGCCCCAGCTCTCTCGCCACGTCATTGCGAGCGCAGCTGTCTCCACCCGTCATTGCGAGCGCAGCGAAGCAATCCAGAGTCCCTCGGCGGAAAGATTCTGGATTGCTTCGCTGCGCTCGCAATGACGATGTGGAAATAGTTGCGCACCCACGCACGCCCTGACGTCCTCGAACGCGGGAACGACGCCCGAGGATTCGGTCTACAGCGCGCCCTTCGCCAGCCGCTTCATCACCTCGTCGAGCTGATCGAGGTTGCGGTAGTTGATCTGCACGGAGCCGCCGGGATCGCGGTGGTTGACGGTGACCTTGAGGCCGAGCGCGTCGCTGACGCGCTTCTCCAGATCGATCGTGTCGGGGTCCTTTTCCTTGCCCCCGCTGGCGCGCGCCTTCTGCGGCTTGCGCTCTGGCACGCCCTCTTCGTGCGCGAGCGCCTCGGCCTGGCGGACGTTGAGACCTTCCTCGACGATGCGCCTGGCGGCGGCGAGCGGATCGGGCACGCCGATCAACGCGCGGGCGTGGCCGGCCGTCAGCTCGCCGGTCGCGATGAAGGCCTGCACCTCCGCCGGCAGCTTGGTCAGCCGCATCATGTTGGCGACGTGGCTGCGGCTCTTGCCGACGACCTTGGCAATGTCGTCCTGGCTGCGTTTGAACTCGTTGGCGAGCGCGTGATAGCCCTGCGCCTCCTCCATCGGGTTGAGGTCCTCGCGCTGGACGTTCTCGACGATCGCGAATTCCAGCGCGTCGCTGTCGCTGATGTCGACCGGCACGATCGGCACTTCGTGCAGGCCGGCCATTTGCGAGGCGCGCCAGCGTCGTTCGCCGGCGATGATCTCGTAGCGATCCTGCGCGCCCTTCACGGGCCGCACCACGATCGGCTGGATCACGCCATGCTGCTTGATGGAGTCGGAGAGCTCCTTCAGCTCGGTGTCCGAAAACGTGCGACGCGGGTTGCGCGGATTGGCCTTGATGAATTCGATCGGCACCTTGCGCTGCGCGCGCGGACGATCGACATGCTGGGCCTCGCCGCCGACGTCACCGATCAGACTTGCAAGACCCCGGCCCAGTCGCGAACGCGCTTCATCGGCCATCGCCAGCTCCCTTGGATTCACGGTGCAGCACTCCAGAACTGAATTATCGTAGGGTGGGCAAAGCGAAGCGTGCCCACCGATTGTGTGCGGAAGACGGTGGGCACGGAAAACGCCTTTGCCCACCCTACGGGAGCGTCAATGCGTCGTGCGCAGCTCGCGCTCGCGCTGGATCACTTCGGTGGCAAGCCGCAAATAGGCTTCGCTGCCGACGCATTTGAGATCATAGACCAGCACCGGCTTGCCATAGGACGGCGCTTCCGAGATGCGCACGTTGCGCGGGATCATGGTCTTGTAGACCTTCTCGCCCATGAACTGGCGGACGTCGGCGACGACCTGGTTCGACAGGTTGTTGCGCGAGTCGAACATGGTCAGCACGATGCCGTGGATCGACAGGTTCGGATTGAGCGTCGAGCGCACCTGCTCGACGGTCTGCAATAGTTGCGACAGACCTTCGAGCGCGAAGAACTCGCACTGCAGCGGCACCAGGATCGCATCCGACGCCGCCATCGCGTTGACCGTGAGCAGGTTGAGCGAGGGGGGGCAGTCGATCAGCACGTAGGTGTAGTCGGCGTCAGGCGAGACGTTGTTGTTGAGCGCGCCGATCGCGTCGCGCAACTTGAAGGCGCGACCGGGCGTGGTGCCGAGCTCGAGCTCGAGGCCGGAGAGGTCCATGGTCGAGGGTGCGATGTGCAGCCGGGGCACCGCGGTCGAGACCACGGCTTCGCGCAGAGGCGCTTCACCGATCAGCACGTCATAGGTCGAGCAGGAGCGGTTGCGGCGATCGATGCCGAGGCCGGTCGAGGCGTTGCCCTGCGGATCGAGATCGACGATCAAAACGCGCTCGCCGATCGCAGCGAGCGCCGTGCCGAGGTTGATCGCTGTGGTTGTCTTTCCCACGCCGCCCTTTTGATTCGCCAGCGCGAGAATGCGCGGATGGCCATGGGGGACCTCATCGGTCTTTTGGGCCGTCTGTTCTTGCTGCGGTTCGTCAATCACGCTCATCGCGATTCCCCACTCACCCCTCAGCCGCGCCGTTCGGCGGCATTGAGCTCCACGATCCACCCGTCGCCCGTGCGGCTTTGGTGGAGCTGCGGCCGAATATTCCAATATTTAGCGGCTTCGGTCAATTCAGCCTCTACATCTTGACCCTTGAGAAATAACGCCTTTGCGCCCTGGCGCATCAGCGGCTCCGCAAAGCCGATGAGTTGGTGTAGCGGAGCCAGTGCACGCGCGGTGACGCAATCGACGGGGCCGGTGATTCTATCCACATTATCCCCGATCTCGGCGAGATGTACGACTCCCGGAGATGTGGTGACGCGGATCGCTTCGCGTAAAAAGGCGGCCTTCTTGGCGATTCGCTCGACGAGATGGACGCTCGCGCCAGGTGTGCCGGTCATGGCGCAGGCGAGCACGACCCCGGGAAATCCGCCACCGCTGCCCAGATCGGCCCAGCGTTTTGCGGCCGGCGCAAGATCGACCAGCTGAAGCGAGTCGGCGATGTGCCGGGTCCAGAGCTGCGGCAAGGTCGAGGGCGCGACGAGATTGGTCTTGGCCTGCCACTCCCGCAGCAGCGCGATGTAGCGATCAAGTCGCTCCTCGGTTTCACGTGAAACGGGCGCGAGCTTGAGGGCCGCGGTCTTGTCGGCGGCGATGATGGAATCGAGCGCCTTGTCGTTGGCAACGGCCTTGCTGGCCGTTGGGCTGACCGATCCCGCCTCCATTCGGCGCCCAGCGCCCTCGCCCGCTCCGGGTCGTCGCGTTGGCGGTCGATCCCCGCCCGATCCGCGCTGTTTCACGTGAAACGCCTATGCGATTGGCTTTATGCGATTGCTTTGGAAGTCTTTCGTGCCTCGCGGCGCAGATAGGCCGCGAGAATGCCGAGCGCCGCCGGCGTCATACCGTCGATGCGGCCGGCCTGGCCGACGGTGAAGGGTCGTGCCTTCTCCAGCTTGGCACGCACTTCATTGGAGAGACCGGGAACGAGCTGGTAATCGACGTCCGCCAGCACCATGCCCTCGTCGCGGCGGAAGGCTTCGACGTCGGCGCTCTGGCGCTCCAGATAGACGTCATACTTGGCGTCGATCTCGAGATGGGTCGCGATGACGGGATCGACGGCCGACAGCTCCGGCCAGATCGCGCGGACCTGGCTCCAGCCGATCTCCGGATAGGCCATCAGCTCGAAAGCCGAACGGCGCTGGCCATCCCGGTTCAGCGACAGCCCGTGCTTGATCGCCTCGTTCGGGGTGATGGTCAGGGACTTCGAGAGCGTCCTGGCGGCGTTCAACGCATCCATCTTGGCGCGATGATGCCGGGTTCTGGCGCTGCCGACGCATCCCAGCGCGATGCCCTTCTCGGTCAGGCGCTGATCGGCATTGTCGGCCCGCAGGGTCAGCCGGTACTCGGCGCGCGAGGTGAACATCCGATAGGGCTCGCTGATCCCGCGGGTGACGAGGTCGTCGATCATCACACCGAGATAGCCGTCGGCACGATCGAACACGGTGAGCGCGGCCCCGCTGGCGGAAAGCGCCGCGTTCAGGCCGGCAACAATGCCCTGCCCGGCGGCTTCCTCATATCCGGTGGTGCCGTTGATCTGCCCGGCCAGAAACAGCCCGCGCAGACGCTTGGTCTGCAGGGTCGGATCGAGCTCGCGGGGATCGATGTGATCGTACTCGATGGCATAGCCGGGGCGGACCATCTTCACCCGCTCCAGGCCGGGAATGCTGGCAAGGATCGCGAGCTGAACCTCCTCCGGCAGCGAGGTCGAGATGCCGTTGGGATAGACGGTGCTATCGTCGAGCCCTTCCGGCTCCAGGAAGATCTGGTGGCCGTCGCGATCGCCGAAGCGGACGATCTTGTCCTCGATCGAGGGGCAATAACGCGGCCCGAAGCTCTTGATCTGGCCGGAGTACATCGGGGAGCGATGGACATTGGCCCGGATCACCTCATGGGTCGCCGGAGTGGTCCGGGTGATCCCGCACTGGATCTGCGGCGTCGTAATCCGCTCGGTCATCACCGAAAACGGCTCCGGCGGCTCGTCGCCGGGCTGCATCTCGACCGCCGACCAGTCGATCGTGGTACCGTCGAGACGCGGCGGAGTGCCGGTCTTGAGACGTCCGAGGATAAAGCCGGCGCGCTCGAAAGAGCTGGAAAGGCCCAACGCAGGCGCCTCGCCGACCCGGCCGGCGGGCCAGTTCTTCTCACCGAGATGAATCAGCCCACGGAGAAAGGTACCGGTGGTGACGACAACCGCCCCTGCCCGAAGCTCCCGGCCATCGGCCAGACGCAGGCCGGTCACCCGGTTATCGACCACGATCAGCTCGTCGGCTTCGCCCTCGATGACGGTGAGGCCTTCTGTCTCCTGGATCGCGGCCTGCATGGCCGCCGCATAGAGCTTGCGATCAGCCTGGGCTCGGGGGCCACGCACAGCGGGGCCCTTACGGCGATTGAGAACGCGAAACTGGATGCCGCCGGCATCGCCGACACGGCCCATCAGACCGTCGAGCGCATCGACCTCGCGGACCAGATGGCCTTTACCGAGCCCGCCGATGGCGGGGTTGCAGGACATCGCGCCGACCGTGGAGAAACGGTGCGTCACCAGAGCGGTCGCCGCACCCATCCGGGCAGCGGCAGCCGCGGCTTCACAGCCGGCGTGGCCGCCGCCAATGACGATGACGTCGAAACTCTCTCGCTCTGTTCGCATGGACGGACTTCTAGCTCAGAGCTGGGAAAGCCGGAAGTGGAAACTCGGGAGCGGCGTTTCACGTGAAACAGGCGCAAGCCCCAAGTCGGAACCATTTCCGCGAAAACAACCCCATGCACAGTAGGAGGTGCATTGATCCATCTGGTGTTTCACGTGAAACAAATACGGGCGCTCCTGGGCCGAGCGATGCACGACCAGACATCCTGTCACGTGCCCTCACCGCGCCGCCGTAGCCGCTGGTCGGGGGGCGCCACGTACCGCGTCATAATCCGTCATTGCGAACGCAGGGAAGCAATCCAGTCTCGCGGAGCAGGCAGTCTGGATTGCTTCGTCGCGAGGGCTCCTCGCAATGACGGGGAGAGAGCGGCGTTTCACGTAATCAAAGCGAGGAGCGCCCATGTTTCACGTGAAACAGAAGAAATGGAACAAGCGCTAGTTCTAGAATCAAGTACTAGCGCTACTTTCCGATGCAGAATTTCTGAAAGATGGCGCCAAGGACGTCCTCAACGTCCACGCGGCCCAAGAGCCGGCCCAAGGCATAGGCCGCTGCTCGCAGCTCTTCGGCCGCGAGCTCCTCGCCGTCTTCTACAAGGTCCAGACTTCGGCGCAAGCTGTCTGAGGCCCGGCTCAACAAGTCTCGCTGGCGGGCCCGGGTCACCATGGCGCCCTCGGTGGTCCCGAAGAACTCGGAAGCGAATCTCACCAGCGCGTCGACCAGCTCGGGGATGCCGTCGCCCCGGCTTGCCGAGATCCCGAACTCGCCGCTTGGCCCCGCTCCACCGCCCCCGCCGAGATCGATCTTGTTGCGCACGATCCAGACCGAGCCGCTGGACGAAGCACCACCGTCCGCGGATGTCCAGCGCGAGCGCATTGTGTCGAGATCGAGGGCTTGCCCGCCCTCCACCAACCACAACACCAGATCGGCGTCCTCGGCTCGCGCGCGGGCCCGGCGCACGCCTTCCTGCTCCACGGGATCATCGGTCTCGCGGATGCCGGCGGTGTCGATGACCGTAACCGGATAGCCATCGAGATCGAGCTGCACCTCGATCACGTCGCGCGTGGTGCCGGCATGCGGCGAGACGATCGCGACCTCGCGGCGCACCAGCTGGTTGATCAGCGTCGACTTGCCGACATTCGGCTCGCCCGCGATCGCAACCACCAGGCCATCGCGCAGCCGTTCGGAATGTCCCTGTGCCGCAAGCACTTTTGCGATTTCGTCGTGAAGCGCCTTGATCGCTTTCACTGCCGGCGCCCTCAGCTCCGCGGGCACGTCGCCTTCATCGGAAAAATCGATGCCGGCCTCGATTAGCGCGGAGGCCTCGATAATGCGCTCGCGCCAGTCGCGCGCGCGGTCGCCGAGCAGGCCCTGCAGCTGGCGTAGCGCCTGACGGCGCTGGCGGTCGGTGTCGGCGTGAATGAGGTCGTCGAGGCCCTCGGCCTCGGTCAGGTCGAGTTTGCCATTCTCGAAGGCGCGCCGGGTGAACTCACCGGGCTCCGCCGTGCGCGTGTTCGGGATATCGGAAATCGTTGCGAAGAGCGCCGCCAGCACCGCCCGGCCGCCATGGACGTGAAATTCGGCAATGTCCTCGCCCGTCGCGCTGGCCGGTCCCGGAAACCAGAGCACGACCGCATCGTCGATCGGCTGGCCCGCGCCGTCCCGGAGCAGCCGGCGGCTCGCCTGTCGCGGCGCCGGCAGCCGGCCCGCAAGCGTCGTCAACGCCAGGCCGGCTTGCGCGCCGGAGACGCGCACCACCGCGATCGCGCTGGGCGCCCGGCCGGATGACAGCGCAAAGATGGTCTGGTCTCGCGGATGCATGGCCTATTTGTGCGGCTGCCGGTGAAAAGGCAAACATCCGTTTTCAGCCTGGCCAGTGGCTGGATTTTGCCGCACCAGATCTCGCAACAACTTATGCTGCATCGCAATAATCTCGCAGCATTTTTGCTGCAAGAATGCGCCCCCGCGCAGGAGACAGGCCGGCGGAAATTCAAGTATTATTGTAAGATGTCAATAGATTAAAAGATGCCCGAGCTCCGGTGGCTGATACCATTCATGCTGCACTATGCTGCAGCAAAGCCGCAACAAAAAGGGCGCCCGAAGGCGCCCTCTGATCTTGCTGCAGTGCAACTCAGGTGTTCATGGAGTCGAAGAACTCCGAATTGCTCTTGGTCGAGCGCAGCTTGTCGAGCAGGAAGTCGATCGCGTCCATCGTACCCATCGGATTGAGGATGCGGCGGAGCACGTACATCTTCTTGAGCACCTGCGGATCGGTGATGAGCTCCTCCTTGCGGGTGCCGGAGCGCGAGATATCGATCGCCGGGAAGGTGCGCTTGTCCGAGACCTTGCGGTCCAGGATCAGCTCGGAGTTACCGGTGCCCTTGAACTCTTCGAAGATGACTTCGTCCATGCGGCTGCCGGTATCGACCAGCGCCGTCGCGATGATGGTCAGCGAGCCGCCCTCCTCGATGTTGCGGGCCGCGCCGAAGAAGCGCTTCGGACGCTGCAGCGCGTTGGCGTCGACACCGCCGGTCAGCACCTTGCCGGATGACGGCACCACGGTGTTGTAGGCGCGGCCGAGGCGCGTGATCGAATCGAGCAGGATCACGACGTCGCGGCCGTGCTCGACCAGGCGTTTTGCCTTCTCGATCACCATCTCCGCGACCTGAACGTGGCGCACCGCCGGCTCGTCGAAGGTCGAGGACACCACCTCGCCCTTCACAGAGCGCTGCATGTCCGTGACTTCTTCGGGACGCTCGTCGATCAAGAGCACGATCAGATAGCATTCGGGATGGTTGTGGGTGATCGAGTGCGCGATGTTCTGCATCAGCACGGTCTTACCGGTCCGCGGCGGCGCCACGATCAAGGCGCGCTGGCCCTTGCCGATGGGCGCAACGATGTCGATCACGCGTGCAGACAGGTCTTTCCGCGTCGGATCGTCGATCTCCATGCGGAAACGCTGATTCGGAAACAGCGGCGTGAGGTTATCGAAATTGACCTTGTGCTTGGCCTTTTCCGGGTCCTCGAAATTGAGCGTGTTGACCTTCAGCAGCGCGAAGTAGCGCTCGCCCTCTTTCGGGCTGCGGATATGACCTTCGATGGTGTCGCCGGTGCGCAGGCCGAAACGGCGGATCTGCGAGGGCGAAACGTAGATATCGTCCGGACCCGGCAGATAATTCGCATCGGGCGAGCGGAGGAAGCCGAAGCCGTCGGAGAGCACCTCGACGACGCCCTCGCCGACGATATCGGTCTCGGCCAGCGAGAGCTGCTTGAGGATGGCGAACAGCAGCTCCTGCTTGCGCATGGTGCTGGCGTTTTCGACCCCGTTCTCTTCCGCGAACGAGACCAGCTCGGCCGGGGTTTTCGACTTGAGGTCCTGGAGTTTGATTTCCCGCATTGGGGTGGTCCTGTGGGGTAACCTGAAAAAGAGGGGGGTGCGAGGTGGCTCTGAAATGCGGACGCGAGCAGGTGCAGGTAAGGTCCGCAGGTCTGGCAAGGTTAAGCGCCGGTGAGGCTTCAAACCTGATGCGGTGTCCGGCCTCTGGAAGGCTCGGACACAACCACATCCGCCTGCGTTGGGTGGGATATCGCCAATATAGAAAATCGCTCAACGCTCCGCAAGCCGAAGCGCTGAGCTAATCGCCGCGGGGTATGCCTAGAACGGCTTCACGATCACCATGACGACGATGAAAATCATCAGGACGGTCGGCACCTCATTGATAATCCGATAGAATTTCTGGCTCCGTGGACGCTTATCAGCGGCAAAATCCTTGACCCAGCGGGAAAAAAAGCCGTGGACCGCCGATAGCACCAGGACCAGTGCCAGTTTTACGTGCAGCCAGCCGAACGAGAACCAATGTCCGGACCAGGCGAGATAGAGCCCGGCGAGCCAGGTGACCATCATCGCGGGGTTGATGATCGCCTTGAGCAGCCGGCGTTCCATGACCTTGAACGTCTCGGACTGCTTCGAGCCGATTTCGGCCTCGCAGTGATAGACGAACAGCCGCGGCAAATAGAGCATGCCGGCCATCCAGGAGATGACGGCGATCACGTGCAGCGCCTTGATCCAGAGATAGACGTCTTCGAACATTTTCGACGGTCCGGGTTGCTGTCCAGCTCGGGAGCGCTGGGGATAGTAAGAACTCGTTAAGGTCTTACCCCGCACACATATCCGTCCGTAGCGCCTTCCTCAAATCTAGAATCTTAGATTCTTAAGGTTTGAGTCTATGTGACCGTGGATTGGACTCACGCAATTCCGTCCGCGCGTTCGCGCGCGCTTGTTCACATCCATCCACATATTCCGGACAGCCTTTGTCGACTTCCGATAAGTCAGTCGGCTTCAAAGGCTTGCGCGTTTGTATCGGCAGCTTATCAAGGGACTTGTCCGCGCAATCCCGTTTCCCTCTCGGCGGGGCGCCGGACTTGTCCTGATCGGCAGCAGTGTGAAGAAAATCGCCGCTTGTCCCGCCCCTGGTGTCGCGCATCCCTTTCCGAGAGGTTAAGCTCCACAGAAATCCACAAACCACCCCAACGAAATTCAAAGGGTTTTTGTGCCGACCTCGAACAATTATTTCCATCTCCACCTGGTCTCGGACTCCACGGGTGAAACGCTCATCACCGTGGCGCGCGCGGTCGCGGCCCAATACGCCAACGTGACGCCGGTCGAGCACGTCTATCCGCTGGTGCGCAGCCAGAAGCAGCTCGACCGCGTGCTCGACGAGATCGAGGAAGCACCGGGGATCGTGCTGTTCACGCTGCTCGAGAAGGATCTGGTCGCCAGACTCGAGGACAAGTGCAAGCAGATCAATGTTCCGAGCCTCTCGATCATCGGGCCGGTGATGCAGCTGTTCGAAGCCTATCTGGGCGCTGCGACCACCGGCCGTGTCGGCGCCCAGCACGTGCTCAACGCGGAATATTTCAAGCGCATCGACGCACTGAACTACACGATGATCCATGACGACGGTCAGCACGTCGAAGGTCTCGACGAGGCCGATGTGGTCCTGGTCGGCGTGTCCCGGACCTCGAAGACACCGACCTCGATCTATCTCGCCAATCGCGGTATCCGCACCGCCAACGTGCCCCTGGTGCCGGGCATCCCCGTGCCCTCGCAATTGGAGACGCTGACGCGGCCGCTGGTCGTCAGCCTGCACGCGACGCCGGAACGCCTGATTCAGATCCGTCAGAATCGCCTGCTTTCCATGGGCGCCGAGTCCGGCAGTGACACCTACACCGACAAGCAATCGGTCACCGAGGAGGTCGCGTTCGCACGCAAGCTGAGCGCCAAGCACGACTGGCCGCTGCTGGACGTCACGCGCCGCTCCATCGAGGAAACCGCGGCGGCGATCATGAAGCTGTATAGCGACCGCCAGCGCAACCGGCCGTCCGAGTAAGTGTCGCCGATGAGTTTGTGGCGCGGCAAAAGTCCGTTGATCCTGGCCTCGCAAAGCAGCGCGCGCAAAATGCTGCTGGTCAATGCCGGGCTCGAATTCGTAGCTGTCACCGCTGATATCGACGAGCGCGGCATTCAGGCCGCGTCAAAACTTTCGGACCCGCGCGAGATCGGCCTGTTGCTGGCGCGCGAGAAGGCCAAGGCGGTCTCTGCCGGTCATCCCGGACACTTTGTGATCGGCGCCGACCAGACGCTGGCCCTCGGGAACCGTCTCTTCAACAAACCGGCCGGCCGCGCCCAGGCGCTGGCGCAATTGCGCGATCTCGCCGGTCAGACGCACGAGCTGAATTCAGCCGTCGCCGTGGCGCAGGATGGCAGGATCGTCTTCGAGGACGTTTCCGTGGCGCGCATGACCATGCGGCCCATGAGCGAAGCCGAGCTTTCGGCCTATCTCGACGCCGCCGGCGAGGCCGTGACCAGAAGCGTCGGTGCCTATCAGCTCGAGGGCCTGGGCATCCATCTGTTCGAGCGCATCGAGGGCGACCATTTCACCATTCTCGGCCTACCGCTGCTGCCGCTGCTTGCGTATCTGCGGAGCGAGCAGCTAATTGCGGTGTAGATGCGACAGAAGGCTGGGTGCTGATGCGGATTCTCGGACTGACCGGCTCGATCGGGATGGGCAAATCCACTACCGCGAAATTGTTCGCGGAGGCCGGGGTTCCTGTCTACGACGCCGATGCCGCCGTGCATCAGCTTTATGAGGGCGAAGCTGCCCCCGCAATCGAGGCTGCCTTCCCCGGCACCACCGCGAACGGCAAGGTCGACCGGCAAAAGCTGTCGGCGCGCGTCGTGCACGATCCCGCCG
The DNA here is from genome assembly GCF_051853065.1 of Bradyrhizobium sp. SPXBL-02. Lineage (NCBI taxonomy): Bacteria > Pseudomonadati > Pseudomonadota > Alphaproteobacteria > Hyphomicrobiales > Nitrobacteraceae > Bradyrhizobium > Bradyrhizobium sp. SPXBL-02. The sequence goes on from NZ_CP182474.1 coordinate 181,843, forward strand.
CCATCAAGCAGCTCGAGCAGATCGTTCATCCCATGCTCGGCGCTTCCCGGCAGAAATTCTTTGCCGATGCCGAGGCAGCCAAGGTGCCGGTCGTCGTGCTGGACATCCCGCTGCTGTTCGAGACCGGCGGCGAGAAGCGGGTCGATGCCGTGGTCGTGGTCTCGACCTCGCCGGAACTTCAGCGCCAGCGGGTGCTGGCGCGCGGCACGATGGACGAGGCCAAGCTCGATGCCATCATCGCCAAGCAGATGCCGGATGCCGAGAAGCGCAAGCGCGCCGATTTCGTGGTGGATACCTCACACGGCCTTGACCCGGTGCGCGCCCAAATCGCGCACATCCTGGCCGAGGTCGTTAAGATGCCGCAGCGGCGCATCTGATTCGCCACCTCACACGGCTTCTTAAAGACATGCGCGAAATCGTCCTCGACACTGAAACCACCGGCCTCGATCCGCTGCGTGGCGATCGACTGGTCGAGATCGGCTGCGTCGAGATCTTCAACCGCATGCCGACCGGACAGACGTATCACGTCTACATCAACCCTGAGCGGGACATGCCGGCGGAAGCGTTTGCGGTGCACGGATTGTCGGCCGAATTCCTGACGACGAAGCCGTTGTTCCACGAGGTCGCCGACGACTTTCTCGCGTTCATTGGCGACGCCCCGCTGGTGATCCACAACGCCTCGTTCGATATCGGCTTCATCAACGCCGAGCTCGACCGCATCGGGCGCGCTGCGATCCCGCGCGAGCGCCTGGTCGATACGCTGCTGCTGGCGCGTCGCAAGCATCCCGGCGTGTCCAACCGGCTCGACGATCTCTGCTCGCGCTATTCGATCGACAATTCACACCGCACCAAGCACGGCGCGCTGCTGGACGCCGAGCTGCTCGCCGAGGTCTATGTCGATCTGGTTGGAGCGCGGCAGTCGCAGCTGCTGCTGGCCTCGGACACCGAGGAGATCAGGGTCAACAGCGCGGGCGATGCGCCGCGGCGGCAACGTCTGGTGCCGCTCGCGCCGCGGATTTCTGAAGCCGAGCGCGAGGCCCATCGGGCCTTCATCGCGACCATGGGCGACAAGGCGATCTGGAACGAGTACCTGCCCGCTCCAGCCGTGGCGGTCGCCGCTCAGGCCTGACCGGCTTGACCCTGAGCGGCCATTTGTCGCTCCATGTTCTGGCGGTACAGACCGACGAAGTCGACCGGATCCAGCATCAGCGGTGGGAACCCGCCGTCGCGCACCGCGGTGGCGATGATCTCGCGTGCGAACGGGAACAAGAGGCGCGGGCACTCGATCATGACCAGCGGATGCAGGTTCTCCTTGGGCACGTTGACGATCCGGAACACGCCGGCATAGGCGAGCTCGAACGAGAACATCACTTTACCTGCGGTCTCGGCCTTGCCCTCGACCGACAACGTCACCTCGAATTCCTGTTCGCTGAGATTGTTGGCGCTGACGTTGATCTGGATGTTGATCTGCGGCGGCTGGCTCTGCTGCTGGAGCGAGCCGGGCGCGTTGGGATTTTCGAACGAGAGGTCCTTGGTATATTGCGCCAGCACGTTGAGCTGGGGAGCCTGGGCCGCCTCGGGAGGGGTGCCGTTACCGTTGGTCATGAAAGTGTCTCCTTACCCGATTGGGGCTGAATTTCGCGGCGGTTGGCTAACATAGGGCCGGCTCGTTCCACAAGGACGAACGGTCCCGGACCTGGAATTCGGCCCGCGCTCGCGCCTTGGACGCTCATCCTGCCTTTTCCGCGAAATTTCGCCTTAAACGATTGAAGATGCGCGATTTCCGGCCAGGATCGGGTTTCCCCTTAAGCATAAAACGCGCTACACTTGGCGCTGTGCCAAAAGGCGCCATTGGCCGGGCAAGATTTCGTGCCTACATCCCACGGACCTGACGCGGACCTAATATGGTGATGTAGACTTGCCGTTTCCGAAAGGAACGGTCTACTGGCCGGATTGATTTTCCCGGCAACGAGCCCTGAAAAGACCAGAAAGCGGATACGACGTGGACATCTACACCATCATATTCCTGGCGCTGGCCGTCTTCATCTTCTTGCGGCTGCGTAGCGTGCTGGGGCAGCGCACGGGCAATGAGCGGCCGCCGTTCGATCGCACCGCCGCCCGCAATGCGCTGGGAGGTGCCCAGGACAACAACGTCGTGACCGTGCCGGGCAAGGTGATCGACCAGGCGCCGCTGGCGCCGACGGCCGAGCCGACCGCACCGGCCGATCGCTGGAAGGGGCTGGCCGAGCCGGGCACTGCGCTGGCGCAGGGTCTCGATTCCATCGTCGAGAAAGACTCCAGCTTCGACCCGCGCCATTTCCTCTCGGGCGCGCGCGGCGCCTACGAGATGATCGTGCTGGCTTTCGCCAATGGCGACCGCCGCGCGCTGCGCGATCTGTTGTCGTCGGACGTCTATGACAGCTTCGACGCCGCGATCAAGGAACGCGAGAGGAACGAGCAGAAGACCGAGACGCGCTTCGTCTCAATCGACAAGGCCGAGCTCGTCGGCGCCGAGCTGCGCGACCGCAACGCGCAGCTGACCGTGCGCTTCGTCTCGCAGATGATCTCGGTCACCCGCGACAAGACCGGCAACATCGTCGATGGCAGCGCCGAGACGGTCGCCGACATCACCGATATCTGGACCTTCGCCCGCGACACCTCCTCTCGCGATCCGAACTGGAAGCTGGTTGGCACCGGAAGCGCGAATTAAGACTTTCCTGAAGAACAGCGCGACGGCGCTTTGCGCCGGCGCCGTCGTGCTGTCGTCGTTTTCGCTCGGTGCCGAGGCGGCGCGGCGTCACCACCGTAGTCACTACCATCATCTGCCGCGAACGCCTGCCGCTCCGCCGCGGGCCTTGCCCTATCCGCAGCTCTCCCTGCCGTTCGAAATTCCCGGCGCGCAATATCTGCCGCTGGCCTGGGCGGACGTGAAGGGGTGGGGCGACGACAATCATCTCGCGGCGTACAAGACCTTCCGCGCCAGCTGCAAACCGATCAATGCGCAGAACGGCGCGGCCGAGCCCAAGGCTGAACCGAAGGCTTTGGGTGCTTCGCTGGGTGAGCCCTGCCGGGCCGCCAAGACGCTCGATCTCACCGACGACGGCAAAGCGAAGACCTTCTTCGAGGAGAATTTCACGCCGCTGCGGATCTCGCGGCTCGGCGAGCCCGACGGCTTCGTGACCGGCTATTACGAGCCGGTGCTGGAGGGATCGCGGACACAGACCGATGTCTACAACGTGCCGGTCTATCGCCGTCCCTCGAACCTGTTCGTGCGCGGCTACAAGCAGGATTCGGTCAGCCTGCCCAACAAGGGCCCGGTCTATCGCAAGATCGGCCGCCGCAAGCTGGTGCCCTATTACGACCGCGGCGAGATCGAGGATGGCAAGATCGCCGGCCGCGGGCTCGAGATCGCCTGGCTGAAGGATCCGACCGATCTGTTGTTCGCGCAGATCCAGGGCTCGGCGCGGATCAAGTTCGAGGACGGTAGCTCGGTTCGGCTCAATTACGACGCCTATAACGGCTATCCTTACACGGCGGTCGGTCGCATCCTGATCGAGCGCGGCATCATTCCGAGGGAAGAGATGTCGATGCAGAAGATCAGGGAATGGATGACGCAGAATCCTGAAGGCGCCAAGGAGCTGCGCCGCGCGAACCGCGCCTACATCTTCTTCCGCGAGGTCAACCTCTCCGACAAGGAGGAGGCCGTCGGCGCGCAAGGCATTCCCTTGACGGCGGGACGTTCGATCGCGGTCGACAAATCGCTTCATGTCTACGGCACGCCGTTCTTCATCGAGGGCGACCTGCCGATCGAGTCCGAGCGCGCCAAGACGCCGTTCCACCGGCTGATGATTGCGCAGGACACCGGCTCGGCCATCATCGGTCCCGCACGTGCCGATCTGTTTTTCGGCGCCGGCGCGGATGCCGGCCGCGTCTCCGGCCGGCTGCGCCACCCCATGCATTTCGTGATGCTGGTGCCGAAGAGTCTCGATCCCGCCCCGCGCGCCGCGAAGCTGCCGATCCCGGACCCCAGGCCCTCGGAGAAGATCGCAAAGCTGTTTCCGCAGACCGATCCGGCAAAGACCGGCACGCCTGTCGCCGCGGCGGCGCAAGGCAAGAGCGAAACTGTCGCCGTCGCCGGCCCCGTTCCGCTGCCGGTGCCGCGTCCCGCGATCGAGCCTGCCCCTGAGCCGCGTCGTCCGGCGAAGAATCGTCCTCATCGCCCGCAATGAAACGACCGTCCCGTCCGCCCGTGCTGGAGCCTCGCCCCTCGCCGCGCCGTCGCGCGCTGAGCGAGGAAGAGCGCGAGCTGTGGGATCTCGTTGCAAAGCATGTCAAGCCGCTGCGGAAGCATCGCGCCGCCAAGGCGCATGCCCCGCGCGCCGAGCCTTCGCCCGGGACCCAGGTGACCAGGACTTCGCTACCGGCAAGGCCGGTTGCCGCTGCACCGGCGCCGCGCGCCGCAAAGCCGTCGATTCCGCCGCTTGCGCCGCTCGGCAAGCGCGAGCGGATAAAGCTGTCGCGCGGCCGCAGCGAGATCGACGCGCGGCTCGACCTGCACGGCATGACCCAGATGCGTGCCCATCGCGCGCTGGCCGGCTTCCTGCACCGCGCGCATCAGGACGGCCTCACTTTCGTGCTCGTCATCACCGGCAAGGGACGCAGCGGCGGCGAAAGCGGTGTGCTCCGCCGCCAGGTACCGGAATGGCTCAGCCTGCCCGAATTCCGCGCCTTCGTCGTCGGCTTCGAGGAAGCCGCGATCGGCCATGGCGGCGAGGGCGCGCTGTATGTGCGGATCAGGCGGGCGCGGTCCTAGAACGGCCGCACGATTCCGACGCGCGGGATCAAGGTGACGATCAGACCGAAGATGTTGGTCTTCCGATCCTCGGTCGGAATCAGCGCAGCCTCCTGCTTGGTCGGCAGCATCTTCACGGCATGCAGGATCAGGAACATGCAGACCGCCCAGTTCGAGATCCAGCGCGAATAGTCGAACACCATCGCGAACATCACGAGATAGGCGACGCTGATGCCGGCCAGTGCTGCGATGACGAGCCGCTTGTGCCGCTCGCTCTCGAGCGCACTGATCAGGCTCGCGAAGAAACGCCATAGCGGCGTGTGCAGCCAGATCAGAAGCGCGAACACGGGCACGCCGAGGATGTTGTGCGGCAGGCGGCCCCAGGTGTCCGCAACCTCTTTGGCCAGCGGCTGGTACCAGATGTAGGCGAATTGCAAGAGGTCGGTGCGCGCCGGATCGGCCATCCGGCTCTTCAGATAGGCGATGAAGTCCGCTTCGGGGATCGGCATCGTTCCCATAAACTGCGCGGCGAAGAACAGCGCCGAGACGGCGGCAAGGGCGATCACGCCGAACAAGACATTGCTGCGACTACAGCCGCAAGCGAGGTAGTGCCGGATCACGACGATGGTGATGATCGTCGGCACATACATCAAGAGATGAATGTGATGGATCAGCACGAGAATGATCGAGAACAAAGCAGCCGTCGCCACGAAGAGCAGCGAGCCCGCCGGCATCAGCAGCAGGATGATCGCCAGCGCGCAGCCATAGATGTCGAAATGGCCGAGCGTGTGCATGAAGTTCTTCAGGAAGAACGGCGAGCCCGCGGTGAAGACGAACAGCGGCAGTGTTTTCGCGGAGAAGCCGAACGTGTTCTGGAAGAGCCTGGCATAGAGGCCCAGCGTTGCAAGCCACGTCGTCCCGCCGAGCGCGAACACCAGCCACACCGGCACTTTCGCCGTGAACAGCGCGACGATCGCCCCGATCAGCGCGCGCTTGATGAAGCCGAAATGATAATCGACCAGGAGATGGATGTAGGGGACATAAGGCGGCAGCTGGATCTTGTGAATGAGCACGCCAACGATGATTGCCGCGTTGATCGCGAGCAGGAGCCGCCAGGGATTTTGCAGGATGGGTACGGTCACGCCGCATCAATAGCGTGACCGCTCCAAATTACAAAATGAACCGGCTCAGATCCGCGTTCTTGGCGAGATCGCCGATGTGCTTTTGCACGTAATCCGCGTCGAGCCGGACGGTCTCGCCGTTGCGGTCGGGGGCGGTGAAGGAGATCTCGTCCAGCACCCGCTCCATCACGGTCTGCAGCCGCCGGGCGCCGATGTTCTCGACCGTTGAATTGACGGCAACCGCAATGTCGGCCAGCGCATCGATGGCGCTGTCGGCGATGTCGAGCGTCACGCCCTCCGTCTGCATCAGGGCGACATATTGCTTGATCAGCGAGGCCTCGGGCTCGGTCAGGATGCGGCGCATGTCGTCGCGGGTCAGCGCCTGCAATTCGACGCGGATCGGCAGGCGGCCCTGCAATTCCGGCAACAGGTCGGACGGCTTGGCGACGTGGAAGGCGCCGGAGGCGATGAACAGGATGTGGTCGGTCTTGACCGCGCCATGCTTGGTCGAGACCGTGGTGCCTTCGATCAGCGGCAGCAAGTCGCGCTGCACGCCCTCGCGGGAGACGTCGCCGCCGACGCGGCCATCGCGGGCGCAGATCTTGTCGATCTCGTCGAGGAACACGATGCCGTTGTTCTCGACCGCGCTGATCGCCTCCAGCGTCAGCTGCTCGGTGTCCAGCAGCTTGTCGGATTCCTCGTTGACGAGAATTTCGTGCGAGCCTTCCACCGTGAGCCGCCGCGTCTTGCTGCGGCCGCCCAGCTTGCCGAAGATGTCGCCGATCGAGATCGCGCCCATCTGGGCGCCCGGCATGCCCGGGATCTCGAACATCGGCATGCCGCCGCCGGACGACTGCGTCTCGATCTCGATTTCCTTGTCGTTCAATTCGCCGGCGCGCAGCTTCTTGCGGAAGGATTCCCTCGTCGCCGAGCTCGCATTGGCGCCGACCAGCGCGTCGAGCACACGCTCCTCGGCGGCGAGCTGGGCCCGCGCCTGCACGTCCTTGCGCTTCCTCTCGCGCACCTGCGCGATGGCGACCTCGACGAGATCGCGGATGATCTGCTCGACGTCGCGGCCGACATAGCCGACCTCAGTGAACTTGGTCGCTTCCACCTTCAGGAACGGCGCATTCGCGAGCTTGGCGAGGCGCCGCGCGATTTCCGTCTTGCCGACGCCGGTGGGGCCGATCATCAAGATGTTCTTCGGCAGCACCTCCTCGCGCAGGGAGCCGGTCAGCTGTTGCCGGCGCCAGCGATTGCGCAGCGCGATCGAGACGGCGCGCTTGGCGTCGCCCTGGCCGACGATGAAACGGTCGAGTTCGGAAACGATTTCGCGGGGGGAGAAGTCTGTCATGTCTGATTAGCTAGGGCGGGAGGCGGCCAAGGACAAGCCGCATTTTGGGTCAGATGATCGGCGGGCCGGATTGCCATTGCTTCACGGCCTCGATCGGATGGATCAGCATCAGGATATTGAGCGTCAGATTGTCGCGAATGTGGAGCGCCAGCACGATCTCGAAGGCCAGCCCCAGCAGCACGGTCGCGGTGACAGGCAGCGCGCGCGCGGCCAGGAACCCGAGGATCATGGCCAGATTGTCCGAGACCGAATTGAGGATGCTGTCGCCGTAATAATCCAGCGAGATGGTGCCGGCGCGGTATCGCTCGATGATGAAGGGCGAGTTCTCGACGATCTCCCAGGCGCCTTCGATCAGTATCGCGATGATCAGCCGTGCCGGCCAGGAGAGACGCAGAAACGGCAATCGTGCCAACAGCAGCCAGGTCAGGCCGTAGAACAGGAAGCCGTGCAGGACGTGTGAGAACGTGTACCAGTCCGCGATCTGCTGGGAATTCTCCGAGCTGTTCACCACGCCGTGCCACAGCTTGATGGTGCCGCAGGTACAGATCGGCACGCGGCCCATCGCAAGCAGGATCGCGGCCTGCAGCGCGAGCAGCAACAGCGCGATGCCGACCCAGGCGAGCGGCGGGACAGCGACCTTGCTCTCGCGGGCCTGCACCAGCGTCACGGTTCGCGCACCATCAGCAATGCCGGACCGTCCGGCGTCTCGACCATGCGATCGCGGACGAATCCCGCTTTCTCGTAAGCGCGTATCGCGCGCGCGTTGAGCGGGTCCGGATCGGTGACCATGCGCGGCAGCCCCTGCCGAAACCGTTCGTCGACGAATTGGCGCGTCAACGCCGAACCATGGCCGCGCGCGATCATGTCGCTTTCGCCGATGAACTGGTCGATGCCACGCGTGCCCTCCGGTTGCGGCCCGAAGCCCGTATTCCAGGCGGTCAGGCGGTAGCATTGAAGATAGCCGAAGGGCCTGTCGCCGGCCAATACGATGAACTGGTCCATTGCCGGCTCATCGAGATCGCCGCTGACGAGCGAAAACTGCTCGTCCGGATCGCCCCACCACTCCCTCACATGCGCCTCGCCCAGCCATCGCCGGATCAGGGGCAGGTCGGCCACGGTCATCGGGCGGAAGGCGTAGGTGGACGCCATCGCCTAGCCGCTTGCCAGGCTCTCAATGGTCAGATTCCGGTTGGTGTAGACACAGATGTCCGCGGCGATGTCGAGCGAGCGGCGGACGATGGTCTCGGCGTCCTTGTCGGTGTCGAGCAGGGCCCGGGCGGCCGCCAGCGCGTAATTGCCGCCGGAGCCGATCGCCATCACGCCGGCCTCGGGTTCGAGCACGTCGCCGGTGCCTGTCAGCACCAGGGAGACGTCCTTGTCGGCCACGATCATCATCGCTTCCAGCCGCCGCAAATAGCGGTCGGTGCGCCAGTCCTTGGCGAGCTCCACGGCCGCCCGGGTCAGCTGCCCCGGATATTGCTCGAGCTTGGATTCCAGCCGCTCGAACAGGGTGAAGGCGTCGGCCGTGGCACCGGCAAAGCCGCCGATCACGTCGCCCTTGCCGAGCTTGCGGACCTTCTTGGCGTTGGACTTGATCACGGTCTGGCCGATCGAGACCTGGCCGTCGCCGCCGACCACCACCGTGCCGCCCTTGCGGACCGTTAGAATCGTGGTGCCGTGCCAGCCCGGCGAGCTGTTCTGGGAGTCCTGCATGAAATACCTCGTTGTCCGGCCTGATTTAGGCGGTCCGGGGCTGGGGCACAACGGGCCGTTCCGGCCCTAGATTCCGCTCACCATAGGCGGAAGTGGTGCCATGCTTGAGCGTTCCCGCAGTAGCGAAGGCGTCATTTGGCTGTTAAGAGACTGGCGTTTTCGGCTCCAAGCTAGGATGAAAGCCAGCTTTCAATGCGCACCGCGACGATCAAGCGCAAGACCAAGGAAACCGACATCGAGGTCTCCGTGAACCTCGATGGCACCGGCGTGGCCAATATCGCGACCGGCATCGGCTTTTTCGACCATATGCTCGATCTCCTCGCCCGCCATTCCCGCATCGACCTCACGGTCAAGGCGGTGGGCGATCTGCACATTGATTATCACCATACCACCGAAGACACCGGCATCGCGCTTGGCCAGGCGGTCAAGCAGGCGCTCGGCAACATGGCGGGCATCACCCGCTATGCCGGCGTGCACATGCCCATGGACGAGACGCTGACGCGCGTGGTCATCGACATCTCGGGCCGCCCGTTCCTGGTGTTCAAGGCCGACTTCCCCCGCGCCAAGATCGGCGAGTTCGACACCGAGCTGGTGCGCGAGTGGTTCCAGGCTTTTGCCATCAACGCCGGCGTGACTCTCCACGTCGAAACCCTATATGGCGATAACAGCCATCATATCGCCGAGTCCTGCTTCAAGGGTCTGGCGCGGGCGCTGCGCACCGCCGTGGCGATCGATCCGAAGGCGGCGGGCGAAATCCCCTCCACCAAGGGCTCGCTCGGCGGCTGACATCTCCGTCTTGCGGCGAACGCTGCTGGCGGCATCACTGAATTTCGAGAACGGGGCATCACCATGCCTGTCTACACAGTTCACGCTCCCTCACCCGCCGGAGCCGATCTGCGCGCGACCGACAGGTTCGTGTTCGTGCGCGACGGCTTCCATTTCTGGGCGATGATCTTCGGTCCGTTCTGGCTGTTGTGGAATCGGCTGTGGTTGGCGCTGATCGGCTATCTGATCTTCGTGGCCGCGTTCAACGCGGGGCTGTCGAGCCTCGGCGTCGGGCGCTCTTCGATCTTCTTCGCCGATCTCATCGTCGCGGTACTGATGGGCTTTGAGGCCTCGAGCCTGCGCCGCTGGACCTTGTCGCGCGGCAAGTGGCGGCAGCTCGACATCGTGGTCGGCGACGACGGCGATACCGCGGAGCGCCGCTTCTTCGAGCGCTGGAGCGAGAAGAACGGCATCGCTGGCGATCAATGGACCATCGATCGCGGCGGCCCGCCGCCGACCCGGAATGTGCCGGGTCAGCCATTCTCGAACCCGCCGCCGATTCCGGCCGGCGGCATCATTGGGTTGTTTCCAGAACCGGGAGGGTCAAGATGAGCGTCGCCATCATCGATTACGGTTCCGGCAATCTGCACTCCGCCGCGAAAGCCTTCGAGCGCGCCGCGCGCAGCCTGGAGAGCCCGCAAAAGGTCTTCGTCACCAGCGATCCCGACCAGGCTTACGAAGCTGACCGCCTGGTGCTGCCCGGCGTCGGCGCCTTCGCCGATTGCCGGCGTGGGCTCGACGCCGTCAACGGCATGGTCGAGGCGATCACCGAAGCGGTGCGCGTCAAGGCGCGGCCGTTCTTCGGCATCTGTGTCGGCATGCAGTTAATGGCGAGCCGCGGCAAGGAACACGTCATCACCGAAGGCCTGAACTGGATCGGAGGCGACGTCGAGAAGATCACGCCGCGCGATGAAAACCTGAAGATCCCGCACATGGGCTGGAATACGCTCGAGGTGCTCAGGGAACATCCGGTGCTGGACAAGCTGCCGCTCGGCCCGAAGGGCCAGCACGCTTATTTCGTGCACTCCTACCACCTCAATCCCGCCAGCGAGGCGGACGTGCTCGCGCGCGCCGATTACGGCGGGCCCGTCACCGCGATCGTCGCGAAGGACACCGCCATCGGCACGCAGTTTCACCCCGAGAAGAGCCAGCGCTTCGGTTTGGCCCTGATCTCGAACTTTTTGCGATGGAAACCGTGATGGTTTCCACCGTTCTGACCTCGTCATTGCGAGCGCAGCGAAGCAATCCAGCGTCTTTCCGCGGCGGCAGTCTGGATTGCTTCGCTGCGCTCGCAATGACGGAGTGCTTAGCAGACAAGTCCGTCCCATGACGGGGACGAGAGCAGGTACGATATGATTCTCTTTCCCGCGATCGACCTCAAAAACGGCCAGTGCGTGCGCCTCGAGCAAGGCGACATGGCGCGCGCGACCGTGTTCAACCTCAATCCCGCCGCGCAGGCGCAGAGCTTTGCCGCGCAGGGCTTTGAATATCTCCACGTCGTCGACCTCGACGGTGCCTTCGCCGGCAAGCCGGTGAATGCTGGGGCGGTCGAGGCGATGCTGAAGACGATCAAGATTCCGGTGCAGCTCGGCGGCGGCATTCGCGATCTCAAGACCGTCGAAGCCTGGCTCGACAAGGGCATCACCCGCGTCATCATCGGCACCGCCGCGGTGCGCGATCCGGAGCTGGTGAAGTCTGCGGCGAAGACATTTCCCGGCCGCGTCGCGGTCGGCCTCGATGCGCGCGACGGCAAGGTCGCGGTCGAAGGCTGGGCCGAGACGTCGCAGGTCACGGTGCTCGAGATCGCAAAGCGGTTTGAGGATGCCGGCGTTGCCGCCATCATCTTCACCGACATCGCGCGCGACGGCCTGCTCAAGGGCTTGAACCTAGAGGCGACGATTGCGCTGGCCGATGCCATCTCGATTCCCGTGATCGCCTCCGGCGGCCTCGCCTCGATCGAGGATGTGAAAGCCATGCTGACGCCGCGCGCGAAAAAGCTGGCCGGCGCGATCGCGGGCCGTGCTCTCTACGACGGCCGGCTCGATCCGGCTGCGGCCCTCACCTTGATCCGCGACGCGCGCAGGAGCTGACCCATGTTCAAGGTGCGCGTGATCCCCTGCCTCGACGTCAAGGACGGCCGCGTCGTCAAGGGCGTCAACTTCGTCGATCTGCGCGATGCCGGCGATCCCGTCGAAGCCGCGATCGCCTATGACGCCGCCGGTGCCGACGAGCTCACCTTTCTCGACATCACCGCGACCCACGAGAACCGCGGTATCATGCTGGACGTGGTCCGGCGCACGGCGGAGGCCTGCTTCATGCCTGTTACCGTCGGCGGGGGCGTGCGCGAGGTCAACGACATCAAGACGCTGCTGCGCGCCGGCGCCGACAAGGTCTCGATCAATAGCGCCGCGGTGTCGCGGCGCGAATTCGTCAAGGAAGCTGCCGAGAAATTCGGCGAGCAGTGCGTGGTTGTCGCGATCGACGCCAAGCGCGTCAAGCGTCCGGGCGGCGACCGCTGGGAGATCTTCACCCATGGCGGACGCAACTCGACCGGCATCGACGCCATCGAATATGCCCAGGAAGTGGTTTCGCTCGGCGCCGGTGAAATCCTTCTCACCTCGATGGACCGCGACGGCACCCGGCAGGGATTCGACATTCCGCTGACCCGCGCGATCGCCGACAGCGTTCCCGTTCCCGTGATCGCCTCGGGCGGCGTCGGCAATCTCGACCATCTCGTCGACGGTATCCGCGACGGGCACGCCACGGCCGTGCTGGCCGCCTCTATCTTCCATTTCGGGGAATTCACCATTCGCGAAGCCAAGGAGCACATGGCGCGGCGTGGGCTGCCGATGCGCCTGGATGCCTGACGACTCCGGTTCGTAACGATGCTACATTGGCGGATGGCGATGGCCGCGGTGGCCAGACCTGTTGCCAAGCGTGTTTTTGAGTGAGTTCGATGCCGCGTTTCACGATCCATGATCTGGCCGAAACCATCGACGCCCGCGCGGCGTCCGGCGGCGAAGCGTCCTATACCCGCAAGCTGCTCGACAAAGGTCCCGAGCATTGCGCCAAGAAGTTCGGCGAGGAAGCAGTCGAAACCGTAATCGCTGCAGTCGAAAACGATCGCGCGCATCTGATCGCTGAAAGTGCCGACCTGCTCTATCATTTCCTTGTGCTGCTGAAGGCACGCGGCATAAAGCTGGAAGAGGTCGAGGCGGCGCTGGACAAGCGGACCTCGATGTCGGGGCTAGAAGAAAAGACGTCGCGCAAGGGCGGCTAGGCAAGGCGAATAGATCGCAACGGAAAGGCGGCGTCATGGATATCCGCGCACCCGAACAGCAGTACAATCCCTACCGCGTCTATACGCGCGAGCAATGGGCGCGGCTGCGCGACGATACGCCGATGACGCTGGAGCCGGGCGAGTTCGACCGGCTGCGCTCGCTGCACGACCGCCTCGACCTGCAGGAGGTCGAGGACATTTATCTGCCGCTGTCGCGCCTGTTGTCGATCTACGTCGACGCGATGCAGCGGCTGTATTACGCCGAGCGCCAGTTCCTCAACATCCGGGATCGCAAGGTGCCCTACATCATCGGCGTCGCCGGCTCGGTGGCGGTCGGCAAATCCACCACGGCACGCGTGCTCCAGGCGCTCTTGGCACGCTGGTCGCCGCGGCCGAAGGTCGAGCTGATCACGACGGACGGATTTCTCTATCCCAACGCGGTGCTCGAGCGTCAGGGCATCATGCAGAAGAAGGGTTTCCCGGAGAGCTACGACCTGCCGCTGCTGCTCAGCTTCCTCTCCGACATCAAGTCCGGCCGCGGCCACGTGCGCGCGCCGGTCTATTCGCATCTGACCTACGACATCGTGCCGAACCAATGGGCCGAGATCGACCAGCCCGACATCCTGATCGTCGAAGGCGTCAACGTGCTGCAGACCGGCAAGCTGCCGCGCGACGGCAAGGCCGTGCCCGTCGTCTCCGACTTCTTCGATTTCTCGGTCTATATCGACGCCGACGAAGCGGCCCTGCGGCAATGGTACATCAAGCGCTTCCTGGCGCTGCGCGACACCGCATTCACCAATCCCAAGTCCTATTTCAACCGCTACGCGCTATTGTCGGACGAGGAAGCCACTGCCACCGCGATCGCGATCTGGGAGCGCACCAACCTCGCCAATCTCGAGGACAACATCCTGCCGACCCGGCCGCGTGCGACGCTGATCCTCAAGAAGGGCGCCGACCACACGGTGGAGAGCGTGGCGCTCAGGCGTCTGTAATCGCCCCCGGTGCGCTGCCATGCCCGTTCGAGCATGGTGTCTTTTGTTGCAGACCAATAATGGGTATTCCGCTATTCCTTGGAAAACGGCGGGGGCACACCATGGTTGATCGTCTCAGGAGCGCTGCGGAGCAGCTGGAAGCTCCGATCTGCCCGGATTGCCATGTGGAGATGAAGTGGTTCCGCTCGGAACTGCTCGCCGACGAGCCGACCCCGGTTATCGCGCATCTCTTCGTATGCCCGCACTGCAAGCGCGCCGCGCAGGCAAATACCGTCTTCCGCGGAGGCCAGACGACACCCGACAAGCTCTCGGCGCCGCGCTTCACTGCCTCGGCTGCTTGACATTCCGCGTCGGCCGGATCGCCCGCGCCAGGCCCGATATGACGGTCATTTCCGGGCTCCCTGTTGCACCTTCGCGACGACGAAGATGTGCCACGTCGTCAGAAACATCGCAGCGACGAGCGGGCCGATGACGAAGCCGTTCGCACCGAACGAGGCGAGGCCGCCCAGGGTGGCAAGCAGCACGACATAGCTTGGCATCTGGATCGACTGGCCGACCAGGATCGGGCGGAGAAAATTGTCCGCAAGCCCGATCACGAAGGTGCCGAAAGCGAGCAGGATGAGCCCCTTCGTGACTGCGCCTGCCACGAGCAGGTAGAGTGCAGCCGGAACCCAGACCAGGGCGGAGCCGAGCACGGGCAGCAGCGAGACCAGCGCCATGAGCGCGCCGGCGAGCAGCGGCGCCGTCAGGCCGAGCAGCCAGAAGATGAGCCCGCCAAGTGCTCCCTGGATTAGAGCGACGAGAACGATTCCTTTGATGGTTCCACGAACCGCCAGCGTGAAGGCATCGAGGATTTCGGCGGTATGGCTCGGGCGCAGCGGCAGCGCGTCGCGAATGCGGGCATTGAGCTCGTCACCGTCGCGCAGCAGGAAGAACAGCAAATACAGCATCACGAGCAGGCTTGCGACGAACTCCAGCGTCACCTGACCGATGTTGATCGCATGTCCGGCCAGTTGTTGCCCGGCAGGGACGACCAGACCCGACAGGCGTTCCCTCAGGGATGAAAAATCGATGCCGGCCAGGCGATCCAACAGGGACGCAGCCCAGTTGGGAAGCGCGGATTTCAGCTGCTGCAGGGGATGAGCGAGGCTGATCTCCCCGCTCTGAATGCGCTGATACAGCTCTCCGCCCTGGTCGATGAGCGAAGCGATGACGATCGCTACGGGGATGAGGACCATGACGACCACCACGACGACGGTGATGAGTGCGGCAAGGCTGTGCTTCCCGGGCAAGGACTTCAGGACCCGTCGATAGAACGGGGCGAAGATGATGGCCAGCAGCGTGGCCCACAACACGGCACCGGAGAACGGCCAGAGCACCCAGGCGAACGCAACGGAGATCGCGCCGAGCAGGATGAGGAATGAACGGTCTTCCGATGTTCTCACGTGTTCGCCAGCTCTTCACTCGTTCGCCACACGACGTCCGTAGCACGACATCGTGGTGGAGCGGCAGTCCTGGCCGCTTCCCGGTCCCTCACCTGCCCGCTTTCGCGATCCAATCCGCAAGCTTGATGCGCCCGGCTAAGGTGGCGGGGCCCGAGCTGCCGGCCTTGTAGACGAAGGCCTCGCCTTCCTGGACGTCGCCGGCCTCCTTGCCGAAGGCGTCGGCGATGTTGGTCTTGTGGGTGATTAGGACCGTGTTGGTGCCCGCCTTCGGCGGCGCATCGACGAGCTGACGCACGGCCTGCCCGGCCTTGGCATTGGCGCCGGTCGGGTTTGCCATTCCCGATGCGCTGGCGTTGCTGCTGTCGGTCAGGGCATCGACCGGCTTGACCTCGCGGCCCGAGATCAGCTTGCCGGCCTCGACCGCGCGGTTCAGCCGGCTGGTGTAGATATCGCCGATCGGGATCGCGAGGTCCCTGATCGCCATCCCGATCTGGCGCGCCGCCTCCCTGCCCTTCTCGCTGAGCTGACGCTGGGCGCTCATGTCGTCGAACTTGAAGGGATAGACGTCCTTCTGGCTGTCGTCGGTCGCGGTGTGCCGGAAGATCAGGACGTAACCGCCCTGCTTGAGCGACGAGATGACATCAGGTGTATCGGCGGCAGCGTGCTGAACGCTTCCGGCGAGGAGGACAATGAGGGCGAGGCGGCAAAGCACGTTCATGCGCAAAATCCTCAGTTGCAAATGCCCCCCCTTGAGGATCGTGACGCGCAACGCGCGCGATTTCAATTACGATCGCCGGACGAGATCAGGTTCCCGTGAGATCCGGAACTGTCAGGTGCCGGGACGCGGCGAGGCCCGCGAGCGCCTCCTCGAGCTTCTCGCGGTCGAGCGGCTTGATTAGAAATCCGTTCATGCCCGCCTCGAAGCAGGCATAACGATCCTCCACCAGCGTGTTGGCGGTGAGCGCCAGGATCGGCGTGTGCTGAGCGCCAAGAGCGGCCTCATGCGCGCGGATGCGCTTTGTCGCCTCGATGCCGTCGAGCTGCGGCATCTGGATGTCCATCAGCACGAGATCGTAGGGCGTGCCGGCGGATGAGGCCGCGAGCCAGGATTCCAGCGCGGCCTCGCCATGGACGGCGATGACGACGCGGTGGCCGAGCTTGGCCAGCAGCGAGCGCATCAGCAAGGCGTTGATCTCGTTGTCCTCGGCGACGAGGATCGACAGGCCTTTCGCCGGCGCGGGGCCGGCGGACGCCGCCGGCGGCTCCGGCGCGAGATCGGGCGAGGCGACCTCCGGGGTCAGAGCGAGACGCGCGGCGAGCGAGGCTGCGCGCAGCGGCTTCACCAGAAAGCCGGTGAAGGCCGGCGACAGCTTCTCGTGCCGCGAGCTCGACGTCAGCAGCACGAGGCGCTGCAAGGCATGCGCGCGGGCGGCTTCACCGAGGTGGTCGGCCACGGCAGGACCGAGCGCACGATCGATCAGCACCGCGTGCCAGAAGCGTTCCGGCAGCAGCGCTTCGGCGACCGCCGCATCCGCAACCAGGCAGGTCTGGCCGCCCCAGCGCTCGAGGCGCCGCGCGATGAGCGAAGCTTCGATGCCGTCGGCGACGAGCAGCATCGACTTGCCGGTGAGGTCGGGGCTCGGAAATGCGGTCTGTCCCGCGCCGCCTTGCGAGGGCGGAAGCGGCGCTGCGACCTCGAAGGTCGAGCCTTTGCCCGGCTCGCTCGTGAGCGTGATCCGGCCGCCCATGCGCTTGACGATGCGCTCGCTGATGGCAAGGCCGAGCCCGGTGCCGCCATAGGTGCGGGCGACGCGCTCGTCGGCCTGCTCGAATTCGCGGAAGATGCGCTGCTGGGCTTCGGCTGCGATGCCGATGCCGGTGTCGCGGACCAGGAAGCTGATCTCGTTCGGCCAGATGCCGGGCTCGACGATCAGCGCCACACCGCCGCTGCTCGTGAACTTGATGGCGTTGCCGGCGAGGTTCAGCAGCACCTGGCGCAGCCGCGCGGCGTCGCCGACCACTTCCAGCGGCAGGCGCTCGTCGACATAGGCGGCGATCTCGAGCGACTTCGCCTGCGCGCGCGGCGCGAGCAGCTCGGTGATCTCCTCGACCAGGGTCGAGAGCGCGAAGGGACGTTGATCGAGGTCGAGCTTGCCGGCCTCGATCTTGGAATAGTCGAGCAACTCCTCGATCAGCGCCATCAAGGCTTCGCCCGAGGTCTTCACCGCCCTGGCATAAGTCACCTGCTCCGGCGTCAGATTTGTGTCGAGCAACAGGCCGCCCATGCCGATGATGCCGTTCAGGGGCGTGCGGATTTCGTGCGAGGCCATCGCCAGGAAGCGCGACTTGGCGCGGTTGGCGGCGTCGGCCTGGTCGCGCGCATCGGACAATGCACGCTCGGTCTCGGTGCGGTCGGTGACGTCACGTCCCACGCTCTGCAATTCGGCGGGCTGGCCGGCATCGAGGCGGACATAGCCCTCGCGCCAGGCGATCCAGCGCGCGCCGAGCGGCGTTGCGATCTTCTGGTCGTGGATGCGCGTGCCGTTGCTCTCGCGGGCGCTGTCGCCCTGCTCCAGCACGTCGAAATCGAACCGTGTGCCGACCAGCGCGCTGCGCGCCTGTCCTGCGAGCGCGCAATAGGCCTCGTTGGCGAAGGTGATGCGGCCATCGGTAGCGCGCAGCACGATGAGGTCGCCCTGCTGCTCGAACAGGCTGCGGGCGCGTTCTTCCGCCTCCTTCAGCTCCCAATTGCGGTCGATCAACGCTTCGTTGTGGGCGGCGAGCGTCCGCAGCCGCTTATTGACGAAGCGCAGGCGCATGCTCAGCGTTGCAAGGCCGAGACAGGCGAGCGCGAACAGGAAGCTGGCGCCGATCGCAAAGGTGTGGGGATCGTAGCCGGAATTCTCGGACCGGCTGCCGGACACGAAGCCATAGGCGCCGCCGAACGTCGCCGAGAAGATCATGAAGGAGCGGATCGCGAAGGCGAGCCTCGGATGCTGCCGCCTGAAGCGACGCATGCGCACCTTGATCCGGAACGTCCGACCCATCACAACCGACCCTTCGCAACCGACCCTTGCCTGAAACCCCGCCGCCGCGTGCGACGATGGCCCGCCGACCTTGCGAACAGCTTGCGGCTGTGGCGATGCCTCCGAACAGGGTTGACGAGGTGTTAACGGGTCAGAGCATGATCCGGACCCGAAGGGCCGCGTTAGCGAAAAGTGTGTAGCGGTTTTCCCTCGCGACAAACGCGGAACGCGTTTGCGCGGAGATCATGCTCAAAAGATTTAAAGCGAAGCCGCCTGGAAGCGGCCATGGCCGCCGCGCGCGCCGACGATCAGCGCTGCCGCCTCGCGGGGCGAGAACGTCTTCGAGCGCACAAAGATGCGATAATCCGCCGGTCCTTCGCTGGAGAGATAGACCACCTGGCCGCCGTCGACCGGCTGCGCTGCGATCGAGACGAGGCGCGTCGAGGGACCAGCCTGGCAGGAGTCCGGCTCGGAGCCGAGGCCGTCGTCGACCACGGCAAAATCCGCCGCGTCGGCATCGTCGGTGATCTGCACCCGCACCGTGGCCCGCGCGGGATCGTCGGTGAAGGCGACATGCACGCCGGCGGTCCAGAACAGCGAGGTGAGCTCGACCGATGTGTCGCCCAGCGCGATGCAGGGATGCGACACCGAACCGATCTCGGCGCGGGCGAAGACCGCAGCCGCCAACAGGGGAACAGCCGAGGCCAGGAACTTGAAACGCAACATGACGCTCTACTCGCCGGGCCCAGGGAAACTCACAGTCGAAACGCGTCGGGCCTTATGGTTTGCAGAGCGTAAAGGAAAGTCGTTACCGCCGGGTTGATGCGAGGGCGGGCTTACGCCAGCTGGCGCACATCCTCCGCGAGTGCGCGGTAGGACAGCGCTTCGGCCAGGTGCAGCCGGCCGATCTTGTCGGCATGATCGAGGTCGGCCAGCGTGCGCGCCACGCGCAGCACGCGGTGATAGCCGCGCGCCGACAGCCGCATCGTCTCGGCGGCGTCGCGCAGCAGTTTCTGACCCTGCGCGTCCGGCTTTGCGATCTCCTCCAGCACGGAAGCGGGGGCCTCGGCATTGGTGCGGACATGGGGCAGGCCTGCATCCGCATAGCGCGCCAGCTGGATGTCGCGCGCCGCCGCCACGCGGGCGGCGACCTCGGCCGATCCTTCCGCCGGTGGCGGCAGGATCAGGTCGGCGGCGGTCACCGCCGGCACTTCGATGCGCAGATCGATGCGGTCCATCAGGGGACCGGAGATGCGCGCCTGGTAATCGGCGGAGCAGCGGTCGATGCGGCCGCGCTTGCAGGCATAGCCGGGCTCGAACGCATTGCCGCAGCGGCAGGGATTCATCGCCGCGACCAGCATGAAGCGGGCAGGGTAGGTGACGCGGTGATTGGCCCGCGACACCGCGACCTCGCCGTTCTCCAGCGGCTGGCGCAGCGAATCCAGCACGCGCGGATCGAACTCCGGCAATTCGTCGAGGAACAGCACGCCTTGATGCGCCAGCGAGATCTCGCCGGGCTTGGCGCGCGCGCCGCCGCCGGTGAGGGCGGCCATGCTGGCGGAATGATGCGGCGAGCGGAACGGGCGCCGTGCCGTCAGCGCGCCGCCTTCGATCTCGCCGGCGACGGAGGCGATCATCGAGACCTCGAGCAGCTCGCTTGGCGACAGCGGCGGCAGGATCGAGGGCAGGCGCGCCGCCAGCATCGATTTGCCCGCGCCCGGCGCGCCGATCATGAGCAGATGATGTCCGCCGGCGGCCGCGATCTCCAACGCGCGCTTGGCGCTTTCCTGGCCCTTGATGTCGCGCAGGTCGAGTGTCGAGGCGGCGGGCTCGTGCACCTTCGGCGTCGGCCGCGACAGCACCTGCGTGCCCTTGAAATGGTTGGCGATCTGGATCAGCGAACTCGCCGCAATGATCTGGATGTCCGGGCTCGCCCACGCCGCTTCGGAGCCGCAGGACGCCGGGCAGATCAGCCCCTCCTCGCGCATATTGGCGCCGAACGCGGCGGGAAGGACGCCGGCCACGGGCGCGATCGAGCCGTCGAGGCCGAGCTCGCCGAGCACGGTGAATCCGGTCAGCGCATCCGGCGGGATCGCACCGATCGCCGCCATCAGCCCGAGCGCGATCGGGAGGTCGTAATGGCTCCCCTCCTTGGGCAGGTCGGCCGGGGCCAGATTGACGATGATCCGCCGTGCCGGCAGCGCCAGCCCCGAGGCGATCAGCGCCGAGCGCACCCGCTCGCGCGCCTCCGACACCGCCTTGTCCGGCAGGCCGACGATGGCGAAGGCCGGCAGGCCGGGCGCGACCTGCACCTGCACGTCGACCGCGCGGGCCTCGATCCCCTCAAAGGCGACGGTAGAAACCCGCTGAACCATGCCGAACCAGCCTGCCCTGTCCTGCAATTAGGGGTAGCAGAGCACGGCCGTCTCCGCAAGAACAATACGAGAACAATCCGCTGGCGCCCGGTCAAATCCTAACCGGGCGTAAACGCGCCGCGGAGACTACGTCTCGAATGCAAGTCGCTCTCCTCAGCACATTCCAACGAATGTCCGCTACTGCTAGGCCTGCGGGATGGGCCGTGGTCTAACGGGTGAAGAGTTCAAATGCTTGCAAATCGCCGGAGAAGCGAACGTCGGGTGTGCAGCCGCCTCGCCAAAATCCATTTTGGCGCGGGCTCGCTGCCGCGGGATTGCACGATCACGGACATTTCGGATGGCGGCGTGAAAGTGGTGGCGGAATTTTTGGAAGTGCCGCCGCAATTCACCATCATCTTCGCGCCCGATTATTCCCGCCAATGCCGCCTGCGCTGGCGCATCGGCTGCGAATTCGGTGCCGAATTCGTCGACTGAACCTCGACAGGTCCGCCTCCTTAACGGGACTTTAGCGTTAATCGGTAAGCATCTCTGATCAGTTGCCGAGTGATCAGAGTATGTCCAAGCGTTCGTCCCTCGCTTTTCCCCCGGCGAGATATCTGTGTTCTGCCGTCCTGATCCTTGCCCTCGGCGGCTGTCAGACCACCGGCATCGAGGACGTCACCGGCGCGCTCGGCGGCAAGAAGGAGTCCGCCGCCAAGGACGGCGCCAAGTCTGACACCAGGGCCGACGCCAGGCCGGAGATGGACGCACTTCGCGAGCGCTATCGCGCCAAGCCCGGCGATCCCGCAATTGCCATCGAATACGGCAAGGCGCTGCGCGACAGCGGCCAGCGTGCGCAGGCGGTCGCGGTGCTCGAGCAGGCCGTGCTCGCTCATCCCGGCAACAAGTCGCTGCTCGCCGGCTATGGCCGCGCGCTCGCCGACAACGGCAATTTCCAGCAGGCCTTCGACGTCCTCGGCCGGGCGCATAGCCCTGAGGATCCCGATTGGCGCATCCTGTCGGCGCAGGGCGCTGTGCTCGATCAGCTCGGCCGCAACGAGGAAGCGCAGCAATATTACGCCGCGGCGTTGAAGATCGTGCCGAACGAGCCGACCGTGCTGTCCAATCTCGGCCTGTCCTATATGTTGCAAAACAACCTGTCGAAGGCCGAACAGGTGCTCGGCCGCGCCTATCAGCGCAATCAGAACGATGCGCGGGTCCGCGCCAATCTGGCGCTCGTGCTGGGATTGCAGGGTCGCGAGGCCGAGGCCGAAATCCTCGTGAAGGCAGATTTGCCGCCGGACCAGGCCGCGGCCAAGGTCGCGGCGCTCAAGCAGCTGCTGGCGAAGAAGCAGCAGCGGGCGGACAGGTAATCCGCCCCTTCTGCTGTGACGCCTACGACGCCTTGCGATGCGGGGCCGAGACGCGTCCTGACTTGCCCTTCAGCTTCTTCAGCAGCGGTTCGAGCAGCGAGCGCTTCGGCTTCTTCACCTCGCCGCGGCCGGCGAGGCGGTTCGCCATGTTCTGGAACAGAACGGTGGTGCGGTGGCTCCTGGAGACCTCCGCGATCATCTGGCCATTATTGGCCGCGGTCGAGAACAGTTTCGAATCGAATGGGATCACCGCGATCGGCTGGCTCTCCATGGTCTTGGCGAAGGCCTTGACCTCGATCTCCGCGCGCTTGGGCATGCCGACCTGATTGATGCAATACAGCGGCGGCCGGTCGTTCGGTCGCGCCGCCTTCAGGACGCTCAGCATGTTCTTGGTGTTGCGCAGGTTGGCGAGATCGGGCTCGGCCACGATCACGATGTCGTCGGCGTTCACCAGCGCGCGGCGGGTCCAGCCGGACCATTGATGGGGAACGTCGAGCACGATGCAGGGCGTCGTCATGCGCAGCGTGTCGAACACCGCGTCAAAGGCTTCGGCACCGAAATCGTAGACGCGGTCGAGCGTGGCGGGCGCCGCCAACAGGCTGAGGCGATCGGTGCATTTGGCGAGGAGGCGCTCCATCAGCGCCGTGTCCGGCCGGTCCTGCGACAGCACCGCATTGGCGATGCCTTGCACCGGATCCTGGTTGTAGTCGAGGCCGGCGGTGCCGAAGGCGAGGTCGAGATCGATCACGACGGAATCGAGCGAGAGGTCGCGGGCGATGGTCCAGGCCAGATTATGCGCAACCGTGGACGCGCCGACGCCGCCCTTGGCGCCGACCACCGCGATGACGCGGCCGGTGATGATGGCCTCGGAGGCCGAGAACAGGCTGCAGATCGAGCGGACCACGTCGAGCGTCTCGACCGGTCCGACCACGTAGTCGTTGACGCCGCGGCGCACCAGCTCGCGATAGGGCGCGGTGTCGCTGGGGCTGCCGATCACGACGACGCGGGTGCCGGGATCGCAGACGCCGGCGAGATCGTCCAGTCCCTCGAGGATGTCGCGCGTGCCGTCGGACTCGATGACGATCACGTTCGGCGTCGGCATCGATTCATAGGCTTCGATCGCCGCGGCAAGGCCGCCGTCCTTGGCGCTGAGGTGGGCCTTGGCGAGCCGGCGGTCCTGGCCAGCCGCCGTCACCGCGTTGAGCGTCTGCTCGGTCTCGCAAAAGGCTTGCACCGAAATGCGAGGAACCGGCGCGATATGTTCCTCGGGATGCTGCGGATCGTCCGCGTCTTCGTCGTGGATGGCTGTCATCTGCCGGTGTCGCTGAGTTTGGCCTTGTCGGATTCGGGATAGGTGGTTGTCGTCGTCGTGCCCTTGCGATAGCGCTCGAACGCGATGTCGCGCCGTGCGGTATAGGCAGGCGTCTCGGCGCGCGGTTGCTCGAGGTCGGCCGGGTTGTCGATCATCGCCGCGAGATTGCGCTGGCTGGCGCAGCCCAGATTGAAATAGGGCCGGTTCTCGGTGTAGCCGGGATCGAGGATGTTGGGGCCGACGTCTTCCGGCCACAGCCCGCAGGGGCCGGCGACCGCGGTGATCTTCGAATAGCTGAGGCGGATGGTCGGCAGCAGCCCGGGATCGTCAGGGCGATAGGGCCGCTGGACGATGGCGCGCGACGGCACGCCGCCGGACGTGAGCACCGAACGGATCTCCTGATAGCTCGCGGCAGCCGCGCGCGAATTGGCGGTGTCGACGGGCACGTCGACGACGACGGAGCCGCTGCCTTCGCGCACCCAGTCCCGCGCGATGCCCGCGACGTCCGCATGCTGCGCAGCCGAGAGGCCGCCTCGGCTCTTGCCGACGAAGATCACGATCGACTTCTTGCCTTCCTGCACCGCGATCGGGTGGCGCTGGCGATAATCGGTCGGCACCGTCTGGGTGACGATCTCGGTGGTGTTGCAGGCGCCCAGCATGACGGACAACCCCGTCAGTGCCAGCGCGATGCTTACGCTGCGACGTCGATCGGCTCTCGTCTTCGTCATCGCCTGATCCCCTCTTGCCCCGTGTCTTGTCCGGTCCCCAAACCGTTCGTCTCAGTCGATGATGAAGCCGAAATCACCGGGCGTGCCGGCGACCGGATCGACGCGGCTCGCGACGCCGTAGAGGCGGTTGACCCGGCCGAGCAGCGCCCTCTGCGCGTCCGAGGCCGGCGCGAAGCCGTCGTCGGGCCGCGACAATTCCTTCTGGGCCACCGCGCGCACCACATAGGGCGTCACGATCACCATCAGCTCGGTCTCGTTGTTGACGAAGTCCTGGCTGCGGAACAGCGCGCCGATGATCGGCACCTGGTCGACGCCAGGCAGTCCGTTGATCGCCTGCTTGGTCTGCTGCTGGATCAGGCCGGCCATCGCCATCGAGCCGCCCGACGGAATTTCCAGCGTCGTTTCGGCGCGGCGGGTCTGCACCGAAGGAATGGTGATCGAGTTGGTCGAGTTCCCGGACACGGCCTGCGTCAACGTGATCGAGTTGGTGTTCGACAGCTCCGAGACCTCGGTCATCACGCGCAGGCTGATGCGGCCTTCGCTGAGCACGACCGGGGTGAAGTTCAGGGAGATGCCGAACTTCTTGTAGGTGACCTGGGTGGTGCAGACGTGTGTGACCGGATCGCAGGCATAGCCTCCGGGAATCGGAAATTCACCGCCGGCGACGAAAGTGGCGGATTCGCCCGAGATCGCGGTCAGGCTCGGCTCGGCCAGCGTGCGCATGACACCGGCGCTCTCCATCGCCCGCATCGTCGCGTTGACGGTGGCGACGCCCTTGGCGAGCCCGGTGACGCCGAGCCCATTGCTGCCGACGATCGGCCCGCCGGAGACCGAGAACGGGTTGGAATTGTTGAAATTCACCACGGCGGTGCCGGCGTTCAGGCTGGCGCTGAGATCGACACCGAGCTGCTTGACGATGTCGCGGCGGACTTCGCCGACCACGACCTTGAGCATGACCTGATCGCGGCCGCGTACGACGATGTTGTTGACGACCTTGTCCGAACCGCCGACGAGCTTTGCGGCGACGTCGCCGGCCTGCTGGGCCTCGACCGGGCTCGACACCGAGCCGGTCAGCATCACGCTGTCGCCGACGCCTTCGATCTGGACGCCGGGCAGGGACTGCCGCAGCGCCGCACGCATGCCGTTGAGGTCGCGCTTCACCGCGATGTCATAGGAGGCGACCTGCTGGCCGTCCGCAGCGAAGAACACGACGTTGGTCTGGCCGACCTGGCCACCGATGATATAGGCGCGCTGCGCCGAGCGGATCACCGCATTGGCGATCTTGGGATCGGCGACCAGCACGTCCTTGACCTCGCGCGGCAGGTCGATGACGACGGACTTGCCGATGCCGAGCGACAGAAAGCGCGACCGCGCCGGTGCGACCGTCCCGACCGACGATACGCTGAGATCCGACGCCTGCAGCGGCGCCTGGTCGCCGACCGGCGCCTCCGCGGCACTGACGACGCCGTGAGCCGCGAGCAGCCCCAGCATCAAGATCGTCCCCGTCAGGACCGAGCCCGCGCGCTTCCCCCGAATGCGCAGGCCCGTCCGATCACCCCCGTAGTTCATGCTGTCCCCATCACTTCTGCGACGTCAGTTGCCGTGCCTGGACGCCGTAACGGATCACGTTCACGCCGCCCGGGCGCTTGATCGCCTGGTCCTCGGGCGTGCCGTCGACTGCGTTGGCATCGACGATGCTGCGCAGTGCGAGTGTCAGAGTGCCGCCCTGCCGTGCGGCCGAAAGCGTGGCGATCTGGTCGGGCCGGAGCTCGAGCGTGACGGTCTTGCCGACGACCGCGTTCTGGCCCTCCTTTTCCTTCGGGGCCTGGTCGATCGCGAGCACGCGGATGTTGGTGAGAATGACCTCCGACAGGATGAGGTCGTTGCCGCCGGTCGGGCCGTTGCTGTTGCCGCCGTCCGGATTCTTCAGCCGGCGGGTCAGGACGATGTCGACGCGGTCGTTCGGCAGGATGAAGCCGCCGGCGCCGGTTTCGGCTGAAATCTCGGTGGAGACGGCGCGCATCCCGGACGGCAGGATCGCGGCCATGAAGCCGGAGCCTTCGGCCTTGACCAGCTTCTGCTCGCGGATCGGCTCGCCCTGCATCAGCGGCACGCGCGCGATCGAGCCTGCGATCTGAGTCGGGGCTTGCGGCCTGCTGTCGCGGCGGATGAAAGCACTGCTGGCGGTCGCCGCGGGCCAGGCCTGCCATTGCAGGTCCTCGGGCTTCACAGCCTGGCCGAGCTGGATGTCGTTCTTGGCGATGAGGACCTCGACCGTCGGCAGCTTCTCGGCGACGGGCAGGGTGGCCGCGGGCGGATTCTGGTAGCCGCTCGCCAGATATGCAGCGACGCCGCCGGCGCCGAGAGCGATGACGAGAACGACAATGCGTGCGGTATTCATACGCTTCTACTCTTACGCGGGGCACTCGAACCGCACCTGGCGTGTTCCCCCGCGTCGATGAGTAGGCAGCAAAAGTATAAGGGGTGTTGCGAGGCCGAACGTGATCGCTGGCCGCGATGCTGGTTTTCGGCAGATGGTGAACGCGGCGTTATTGAGCCGGCCAACGGCCCCGTAGTTTCACGCATGTCGGAGCACGCGTTTGCGCGAGGCGCGGGGGCGTCATGGTGAATACGTCGTTAGCGCGCGAGGTGGCCGCGAGCATCGTCCGTAGCCTGGATGGAGCGCAAGCGTAATCCGGGGCCGGTGCGAGTGGTGGGCGTCCCGGATTTCGCTAACGCTCTATCCGGGCTACGCGCAGAGCTCTACTTCTTCCGCTTCGCTTCGATCGCGTCCCAGATCTTCGCCGCGACATCGGGGCCGCCGAGCCGAGCGATGGCGCGGATGCCGGTCGGCGAGGTCACGTTGATCTCGGTGAGATTGCCGTTGATGACGTCGATGCCGACGAACAACAGGCCGCGCTCGCGCAGCGCCGGGCCGACGGTGGCGCAGATCTCGCGCTCGCGCGGCGTGAGCTCGGTCTCCTGCGCCGCGCCGCCGCGCACCATGTTGGAGCGGAGGTCGTCGGCCGCCGGCACGCGGTTCACCGCGCCGGCGAACTCGCCGTCGACCAGGATGATGCGCTTGTCGCCGTGCTTCACCTCGGGGATGAATTGCTGGATCACCCAGGGCTCCCTGAACGTCACCGAGAACATGTCGAACAGCGAGCCGAAATTCATGTCCTGCGGCATCACGCGGAACACCGCCGCGCCGCCATGGCCGTGCAGCGGCTTCATGACGACGGCGCCGTGCCTGTCGCGGAACGCGTTGATCTCATCCAGGTCGCGCGAGATCAGCGTCGGCGGCATCAGCTGCGGAAAATTCATCACGAACAGTTTTTCCGGCGCGTTGCGCACCGAGGCGGGATCGTTGACCACCAGCGTCTTCGGATGGATGCGCTCGAGGAAATGCGTCGAGGTGATGTAGGCGAGGTCGAACGGCGGATCCTGGCGGAGCAGCACCACGTCGAAGCCGTTCAGAGCCTCGCGCTTGGGCTCGCCGAGGGTGAAATGGTCGCCGGGCTCGTCGCGCACGGTCAGGAGCTGAACCGGTGCGACCAGCTCCTCGCCGACCATCGAGAGCTTGTCGGGCGTGTAATAGGACAGGCCATGGCCGCGCTTCTGCGCCTCCAAGAGCAGCGCGAAGGTGGAATCGCCCTTGATGTTGATGCGGGCGATGGGGTCCATCTGGACGGCGACGTTCAGTTTCATGGGCTGCCTTTCAGGTCGAGGCGTCGAATGCCGCCAACACATGGCGCGGAAGCGAGCGCGGCGCAATCAGCATGGCGTCGAATCGCAATTCGAATTCGGCATGCTCGGGATGCGCTGCGAGCCAGCCTTGGGCGGCGTCGATGATGCGCTGCTGCTGGCGCGGCGTCACGGCAAAGGCGGCATCGTCCAGCGTGGCGCGTGCCTTGACCTCGACGAAGGCGATCAGGTTGCGGCGCCGCGCCACGATGTCGATCTCGCCATGCGGCGTGCGGTAACGTTTGGCGAGAATGCGGTAGCCCTTGGCCATCAGGTAGGCGGCGGCGCGGCTCTCCGCGGAAATCCCCGTCTGGAACGCCGCCACGCGCTCCGGCGAGGCGACCTTTGGCTCCGCAGGAGTCTCAGTCTTCGCCATCGCCGCCCCGCGAATCCTTTGCGAGCTCGAGCGCGCGGGCATAGACCTCGCGGCGCGGCCGGCCCGAGAGCGCGACCGCATGCGCCACGGCATCTTTAACGCTGTGCGCGGCAAGCTGCTCGCGCAACAGACCGTCGAGTGCGTCCAATGTCAGGACCTCGGCGTCGGCCGCGGGCGGCGCGATCACCAGCACGAATTCGCCGCGCGTCTCCAGCGTATCGGCCTCGCGCGCCAGTTCGCTCAATGGTGCGCGCGAAATCTCCTCATGCAGCTTGGTCAGCTCGCGGCAGATCGCGGCCTCGCGCGCCCCCATGATCTCGGCGAGATCGGCGAGCGTGTCCTGCACGCGGTTGCCGGATTCGAACATCACCAGCGTCGCGTCGATGCGGGCGAGCTCGGCGAGGCGCGACTTTCGCGCCGCGGATTTCGCCGGCAAAAAGCCTTCGAAGAAGAACCGGTCGGTCGGCAGGGCTGCGACCGACAACGCCGCTAGTACCGAGGACGGGCCGGGCAGCGCATACACCGCATGGCCGGCGGCGCAGACCTCGCGCACCAGCTTGAAGCCGGGATCGGAGATCAGCGGCGTGCCGGCGTCCGACACCAGCGCGACCGAGCCGCCCTGTCCGAGGGCTTCGAGGATTTTTGGACGCGCGGCCTCCGCATTGTGCTCGTGATAGGGCTTGAGCTGTGCCGTGATCGCATAGCGCTCGGTCAGGCGGCGCGTGATGCGGGTGTCCTCGCAGGCGATGACGTCGACGCCGGCGAGCGTCTGCAGCGCCCGCACGGTGATGTCGCCGAGATTGCCGATCGGGGTCGCGACCAGATGGAGGCCTGGCGCCGCCTTCGGCGCCGCGAGCCGATGGGCATCGATGGAGAAACCGCGCGAGGCGGCGTCTTGAGCTTCAGGCGTATTTATCGGGGCCGGCTTTGCGCGCATAATGAAGTCAACTTAGGCACGATCGGTGGGGCTGGGAACCGGCTCGCCGAAAAAGATCGTGCCGAGGTGAGGGGCGAGGAACGGACGGGAATGTGATCGGTCGAAGATCACGTCGGGAGGGAGTGAAGGCCCTCGCGCCATATTCGCGACGGAAACGCCGCCTTGATGAGTGAATGAGTGACGGTAAAGAGCTGCCGGGACGGGACGGCGGCCGCGTTAAGCGGTTGTTATCCTTTTGGTTTGGTTAACTATTTGCCGACACACTGCCTGAATCCGCGGCCTGTGTCGCGGAAAGCAATGTCGTGATCGGCTGGCGCACGGCCGGTCAGAAGAGAAGCTGCCATGGTCGGCCCGCGTCATCCAAAGTCTCCCGTTCCGGGGTCCCGATCGCCAGGGGCGACCCGGCGGACTGCGCTCGGCCTGTTGCTCGGCGCGCCCGTGCTGTCGGCCTGCGCCGGCGTGCAGCAAAGTCTCAGCCAATTCTCCAACCCGTTCTCGAGCTCCGCACCGCCGGCCCAGCCGGCAGGTCCCCAGCAGCAGGCGACGACCGCCGGCACCGGCGGCGTGAAGGTCGGTCTGATCCTGCCGCTCTCCGCTGCCGGTAACGCCGGGCTCGCCGCGCAATCGATGCGCAATGCCTCCGAGATGGCGCTGGCCGAGTTCCAGAACCCGAACATCCAGCTCCTGATCAAGGACGACAATGGCAGCCCGCAAGGCGCGCAAGCCGGCGCGCAGCAGGCGGTCGACGAGGGCGCCGAGATCATCCTCGGGCCGCTGTTTGCGCAATCGGTGCCGGCGGTGGCGCAGGTCGCGCGCACGCGCGGCATCCCGGTGATCGCGTTCTCGACGGATTCCAGCATCGCCGGCCGCGGCGTCTATCTGTTGTCGTTCCTGCCGGAG
Organism: Bradyrhizobium sp. SPXBL-02; assembly: GCF_051853065.1. NCBI lineage: Bacteria > Pseudomonadati > Pseudomonadota > Alphaproteobacteria > Hyphomicrobiales > Nitrobacteraceae > Bradyrhizobium > Bradyrhizobium sp. SPXBL-02. Next base: position 212,115 of record NZ_CP182474.1, read on the forward strand.
TCCGACGTCAACCGCATCGTCGAATATTCCGCCGGCATCGGAAAGCGCTCCTTCGCCGTGCTGGTACCCGACAACGCCTATGGCAATGTCGTCGAGGCCGCGGTGAAGGCGGCGGTGCCGCGGCGGGGCGGGCGCATCGTCGCGTTCGAGAAATATGGCGCCGATCGTGCCACCCCCGCGCGCACCGTGGCGCAGCAGCTCGGCAGCGCGGACGCGCTGTTCATTGCCGATGACGGCGATGCGGTCGTGTCAGTGGCGGATGCGATGACGGCCGCGGGCGCGAACCTGCGCAACATCCAGCTGCTCGGTACCGGCCTGTGGGACAATCCGCGCGTCTATGCCAGCGCCGCGCTCCAGGGCGGCCTTTACGCCGCGCCCGACCCGGCCGGCTTCCGCGCCTTCTCCGGTCGCTACCGCACCAAATACGGCGCGGAGCCGATCCGCACCGCAACGCTCGCCTATGATGCGGTCGCGCTCGTCGCCGCGCTGGCGCGCACCCAAGGCGGCCAGCGCTTCTCCTCCGACGTGCTCACCAATCCCTCCGGCTTTGCCGGCATCGACGGCCTGTTCCGCTTCCGCGCGGATGGCACGAATGAACGTGGGCTTGCCGTGATGAAGGTGACGCAAGGCGGCGGTGCTGCGGTGGCGGGATCGCCGAAGAGCTTTGGGGCGTAGTAGGACGACGGGTAGGGTGGGTTAGCGAAGCGTAACCCACCAACTTCGTCCGGCGAATGGGAGCATGGTGGGTTACGCTTCGCTAACCCACCCTACGAGAGTTCGTTACGCCGCCAGATCCGCGACCACCGCATCCAGCACCGGAAAACCGCTGCTGGTCACGCGCAGGCGTCCCGTGCCATCCACGGTGATCGCGCCTTCCTCGCGCAAGAGCGCGATGCGGCGGGGGTCGAGCGGGCGGCCGGCGAGGGCCCTGTAGCGCTCGGGATCGATGCCTTCGGCGAGACGCAAACCCATCAGCAGGAATTCGTCGGCGCGCTCCTCGCTGTTGAGGAGCTCGTCGCTGACGACGCCGTCGCCGTTGGTCTCGACCCGCATCAGCCACGCCTCGGGACGCTTCTCGGTGGCGGTGGCGTGCCTGATCCCGTCGATGTCGAGGCGGCCATGTGCGCCGGGCCCGATGCCGGCATATTCCTCGCCGCGCCAATACACCAGATTGTGCCGGCACTCGGCGCCGCGCCGGGCGTGATTGGAGATCTCGTAGGCGGGCAGGCCGAGCTTGTCGCAGGTCTCCTGCGTGACGTCGTAGAGCGCGCGTGCGACCGCTTCGTCCGGCGTCTTCAGCTTGCCGGCCTGGTGCAGGCCGAAGAACGGCGTGCCTTCCTCGATCGTCAATTGATAGAGCGACAGATGCTCTGCCGCTTCATCGATCGCGTGCCTGAGCTCGTCGGCCCACATCGCCGGCGTCTGGTCGGGCCGGGCGTAGATCAGGTCGAACGAATAGCGGTCGAACGCGCGGCGCGCGATGGCGACGGCATCGAGCGCCTCGCGCGCGCTGTGCATGCGGCCGAGCGCCTTCAGCGAGGCGTCGTCGAGTGCCTGCACGCCGAGCGAGACGCGGTTGACGCCGGCGCTGCGATAGCCGGCAAAGCGCGTGGCTTCGACGCTGGTCGGATTCGCTTCCAGCGTCACCTCGACGTCGCCTGCGACGGTCCAGTGCTTGCCGATCGCATCTAACACCGCGCCAACCGTGGCGGGCTGCATCAGCGAGGGCGTGCCGCCGCCGAGGAAGATCGAGGTGACCTCGCGGCCGGGCGCGCGCTCGGCAGTCGTTGCGATCTCGCGCGCGAAGGCGGACGCAAACCTCGCCTCGTCGATCGCGGCGTGGCGGACGTGGCTGTTGAAGTCGCAATAGGGACACTTCGACAGGCAGAACGGCCAGTGCACGTAGACGCCGAAGGCTTCGGATTCTTGTTTTGACGCGTTTTCCTGGCGCGAACCGGTATCCACTTCGCTCGAAAACGCTCTAGCGCGGCTCAAGGCAGATCTCCGCCAGTTTCACGAAGGCGCGGGCGCGATGCGACAGGCCTAGGCCAAGCGGCGGCAGGCCGTGTTTTTCGATGCTTTCCATCTCGCCGAAAGTGCGATCGTAGCCGTCCGGCAGGAACATCGGATCGTAACCGAAGCCGGCGGTGCCGCGCGGCGGCCAGACCAGCGTGCCGTCGACGCGCGCCTCGACATCCTCGCGATGATCGTCGGGCCAGGCGACGCAAAGCGCGGAGACGAAGTGTGCCTTGCGCTTGTCCGGCGTGGTGGCGCCGCGCTCCTGCAGCAGGCGCTCGATCTGCGTCATCGCCGCGTTGAAATCCTTGGATGGACCGGCCCAGCGCGCGCTGTAGATTCCTGGCGCGCCGTCGAGCGCGTCGACGACGATGCCGGAATCGTCGGCGAAGGAGGGAAGCTTGGTCGCCTGCGCTGCGGCGATCGCCTTGATCGCGGCGTTGCTGCGGAAATCGTTGCCGGTCTCCTCGGGCTCGTCCAGGCCGAGCTCGCCGGCCGACACCGCCTCGATCCCGTACGGCGCGAGCAGCTCCCTCATCTCGGCGAGCTTGCCGGGATTGTGGGTGGCGATGACGAGCTTGTCGGTGATTCGGCGGTGCATGGGCCTATTGACTACGCCACGGCCAGTTTCTGCAAGTCCACCAGGCGCGCGATGCCCTTCTGCGCCAGGGCGATCAGCTTCAGGAACTCGTCCTGCGTAAACGGCTCGCGTTCCGCGGTGCCCTGCACCTCGATGATGCGGCCGTCGCCGGTCATGACGAAATTCGCGTCGGTCTCGGCTTCCGAATCCTCGGCATAGTCGAGATCGAGCACCGGCGTGCCGTTGTAGATGCCGCAGGAGATCGCGGCGACGTTGTCGCGCAGCACGTTGGTCTTCACCATGTTGCGCGCCTTCATCCAGTTGAGGCAATCGGCAAGTGCGACCCAGGCGCCGGTGATCGAGGCCGTGCGGGTGCCGCCGTCGGCCTGGAGCACGTCGCAATCGACCGTGATCTGGCGCTCGCCGAGCGCTTCGAGATCGACGATGGTGCGAAGCGAGCGGCCGATCAGCCGCTGGATCTCGACGGTTCGGCCGCTCTGCTTGCCGGCGGAGGCCTCGCGGCGGGTGCGTTCGGAGGTCGCGCGCGGCAGCATGCCGTATTCGGCGGTGACCCAGCCGCGGCCCTGGCCCTTCAGCCACGGCGGCAGGCGCTCCTCCAGCGTGGCGGTGACCAGCACATGGGTGTCGCCGAATTTCACCAGGCACGAGCCTTCCGCATATTTGACCACGCCGCGCTCCAGCGTCACGGGGCGCAATTCGTCGGGCGCACGGCGGCTTGGCCGCATGGGAAATCTCCAAAACTCACGGGAAAAGGCTGTTCGCGGTGCTTGTAGGTGGGGCGGGGGTGGGCGGCAAGGGCTTATTCACCCCCTGACGTCGAGCCCGCAAACGCCACGCTTGTCAGAAGCGGCCCGGATGGACAAATTATAAGTATCTGAGAGGAGTTACCGTCTGTGGCCCATCACGATCCGATCCATCTGATCGCGCCGCGCGCAGGCCTTGCCCAGCTCAACGAGCGTTCCCGCGACATCTTTCGTCAAATTGTCGAAAGCTATCTCGCGACCGGTGAGCCGGTCGGCTCGCGCAATATTTCCCGCCTGATCGCCATGCCGCTGTCGCCGGCCTCCGTCCGCAACGTCATGGCCGATTTGGAACAGCTCGGCCTGATCTATGCCCCGCACACCTCCGCCGGCCGGCTGCCGACGGAACTGGGCCTGCGCTTCTTCGTCGACGCCCTGATGCAGGTCGGCGATCTCAATGAGGCCGAGCGGCAGTCGATCCAGAGCCAGCTCTCCTCCGTCGGCGAGGCGCAATCGGTCGAGGCGGCGCTGGACCAGGCCTTGATGCGGCTCTCCGGCCTGACCCGGGCCGCCGCCGTCGTGCTGACGCCAAAATCCAATGCCCGGCTGAAGCACATCGAATTCGTCCGCCTGGAACCGGAAAAAGCGCTTGTCATCCTGGTCGGCGAGGACGGCCAGGTCGAAAACCGCGTGCTGACGCTGCCGCCCGGAGTTCCCTCCTCGGCGCTGACCGAGGCCGGCAATTTCCTCAATGCGCGGATCCGCGGCCGCACCCTGGCCGAGGCGCGGCTCGAGCTCGAGACCGCACTCGGCGAGGCCCGAGCCGAGCTCGATCAGCTGACACAGAAAGTGATCTCGGCCGGCATCGCCAGCTGGTCCGGCGGCGAGAACGAGGACCGCCAGCTCATCGTCCGCGGGCATGCCAATCTGCTCGAAGACCTGCATGCGCTGGAGGATCTGGAGCGGGTGCGGCTGTTATTCGACGATCTCGAGACCAAGCGCGGCGTGATCGACCTGCTCGGCCGGGCCGAGACCGCCGAAGGCGTGCGCATCTTCATCGGCAGTGAGAACAAGCTGTTCTCGCTGTCGGGGTCCTCCACCATCATCTCGCCCTATCGGGATGCCGCCGGCCACATCGTCGGCGTTCTCGGTGTGATCGGCCCGACGCGGCTGAATTATGCCCGCGTGATCCCGACCGTGGACTACGCCGCCCGCATCGTCAGCCGCCTCTTAGGGGGCTGATTTGGGGGGCTGACCGGCCTTTCCGCCGATCACGGGCGCTTGATTTTCGTGGGCTTAAGCACGATATCCGGGCCAACATCCCTGAAACGAGTTCGAGACCAGAGCCGATGACCGAGCAAGACCGGCAACCCGAAGACACGACTGCAGCGACCGGCGAGCCCGTGGTGTCGAAACCCTACATCATGCCCGACGATCCCGAGCCCGGCGCGGTCGAGACGTTGCAGAAGGAAGCCGCCGAGGCGCGCGACCGCATGCTGCGGACGCTGGCCGAGATGGAGAACTTGCGCAGGCGCACCAGCAAGGAGGTGGCCGACGCCCGCCTCTACGGCATCACCGGCTTCGCCCGCGACGTGCTCGATATCGCCGACAATCTCCAGCGTGCGCTCGATGCCGTTCCGGCCGAAGCGCGTGCTGCGGCCGATCCCGGCCTGATCGCGCTGATCGAGGGCGTCGAGCTCACCGAACGCTCGCTGCTCAACGCGCTGGAAAAGCACGGCGTGAAGAAGCTCGATCCCTTGGGCCAGAAGTTCGACCCGAACTTCCACCAGGCGATGTACGAAGTGCCCGATGCGTCGGTGCCGTCGGCCACCGTGGTGCAGATCATGCAGGCCGGCTACACCATCGGCGATCGCGTGCTGCGCCCGGCGCTGGTCGGCGTCGCCAAGGGCGGCGCAAAGGCTGCGTCTGCGGCGAACAACAACAACGAGCAGAGCGGCGCGGCGAACTGAGTCTCAGACCCTCATGGTGAGGAGCCGCGCCCTTGCGCGGCGTCTCGAACCATGCAGGCCCGGCTCTGGCAGCTCGGCCTTCATCCTTCGAGACGCGCGCGAAGAAGCGCGCTCCTCAGGATGCGGGTCTTCCAGTGTTGCGCGCTGCTTACGCGCTCACCGCGATATCCGCAGACTGAATCCGCTTCACGCCGGCCTTGGCCATATCGGCCCAGGCCTTTGCCAGCGAGCCCTGCGTGTCGATGCCGCGGCAGGCGTCTTCCACCACATAGACCTCGAAGCCCGCCTTGCGTGCGTCGAGCGCGGTCCAGGCGACGCAGAAGTCCGTCGCGAGGCCAGCGACGAAGACGCGCTTGATCTTGCGGCCCTTCAGGTAGCCGGCGAGCCCCGTCGAGGTCTTGCCGTCGGCTTCGAGGAAGGCCGAATAGCTGTCGACGTCCTTGTGAAAACCCTTGCGGATGATGAGCTCGGCGTGCGGGATCGAGAGGTCCTTCGACAGCGCCGCGCCGTCGGTGCCCTGCACGCAATGGTCCGGCCACAGCACCTGCTTGCCGTAGGGAAGATCGACCGTTTCGAACGGCTTCTTGCCGGCATGAACCGACGCAAACGAAACGTGGCCCGGCGTGTGCCAGTCCTGCGTCAGCACCACGTTCGCAAATGCCTTCGAGATCTTGTTGATGACCGGCACCACCTGCTCGCCTTCCTTCACCGCGAGGCTGCCGCCGGGCAGGAAGCAGTTCTGCACGTCGATCACGAGCAGCGCGGATGCATCGTCCGGCTTGATCGATGCCGCCGCGAGCAGCGCGGTTGGCGCCAGCGTCGCCAGCGCCGTCGTTCCAAGCATTGCCAAGACTTGTCGCCGAACCAGCATGTATGCCTCCCTCCAGGATGATCCAACGGGAGGAAGCCTAGTTCCGTTCGTGTACGAACAGAAGCCCGAAAATGCAGCCGGCTTTGATGAGCGGTTGGGCTGATCGCCCCAACATCATCGTCATCCCGGCGCGCGCAAAGCGCGAGCCCGGGATCCATAACCACAGGGAGACGTGTGGCGAAAACTCTTCGTTGGTACTGTATCCGACTGCAACCGTGAGGTGACGCGGTATGGATCCCCGCCCCCGTGCGCAATTGCGCACTAGGCGGGGATGGCACTGAATGTGCTGAAGCCCCGAGCCTCACCCCTTCGGCTGAATCCCGTCGCGCACGGCGCGGAAGCGGGTGAAGGCGGCTTGCCACTGGTCGCGCGGGGCGCTGGCGATGATGCGCAGCGAGGTGCCGCCGGTGGAGAAACGGATCCACTGCACCACGGTAACCGGGGTCTTGTCCTTGCCGCTGACGCCGTCGATCCGGGTCTCGAAACCCTGCTGGCCGTTGATGCGGATCGGCTCGGACATGGTGATGCGCGACTCGCGCACGCCGGGAATCTGGCGCGCTGCCTCCTGGGCGAAGCGGGCGCGGTCGTCTGCGGCTTGCGGTGTGGCGCCGATCAGGCCGAGGATGATGAACGGCTTTGACTCGTAGCCGGCGCTCTCGTCACCGTCGGCCAGGATGATGCTGGAGCCCGGCGCCAGCGTCCGGACATCCTTGAAGTCGGCGAGATCGGTGATCTTGAACGGCAGCAGTGCGAGCTGCTCTTCGGCCGACACCTGCCTGCGCGTGGTGGCGCTCGCGAACATCTGTCGCACCGCCTCGTCCGTGTAGATCTTGGTCGCATTCTCCGGGATCTGCACCGCGACATAGCCGGAGAAGCCGGCGCCCGGCACGATCATCGAATAGCGCTTCACCGGCGTATCGCCGGCCTTGCCGCTTTCGGTGGTGAAATAGGCAAGACCCGCGGGGGTCTCGACCTTGTCCTGCTTGACGCCGCCAGTCCCGCCGGGATTGGAATTGAAGGCGCTCACGACCTCGCCATAGGCCGCCGGCGGCAGCTCGGTGACCAGCACCTTGACGCTGCCGTCCTCGCTCTCGAAGCCCGGAAAGGTCTTGGCCGTGCTGAGGCCGATCAGCGGCACCATGCCGAGACGCAAGCCGGGCGGAAACACGGCGTCGGCGGCGCAGGCCGGAAGCGCGGAAGCGGCGAGGAGGGCGAGCGCGGCGAGGGGGCGGATCAGCTTCATGGGCACTCTGATTGGTTCACATTGAGGCCGTTCGATGGTTGGCCACCGGGCCGCTTTGTCGCGCGAAGCAGCGCTCGCGGCTGCCCGGCCGGTCCGCCTTTTACCGGGTTTGGGCTTGCGGTAACAGGGCGACCCGGGCCCGCGGGTGCAGGGGCTTGCCGAGGCCCGAACCTGTTAATATTTCCTCACCCGCAAGGGCGGTTGAGCCCGGATATCACCTTCCAAAACCCAATGTTTTAGCGGCAGAAACGTAGCTTCGGTCCTTGCGGGCCCCTCCCCCCCTCCTATATGAGCCTCAATCATCGCAATATCGCGGATGTTTGATCTTAGGGGGTTTCGGTTCGGGTGCCTCTTGGGCCCAGCCAACCTGCCGCAAAAAGAAGGATATCAGGACCATGGGAAAGGTCATTGGGATCGACCTCGGCACCACGAATTCGTGCGTTGCCGTGATGGATGGCAAGAACGCCAAAGTCATCGAGAATTCCGAAGGCATGCGCACGACGCCTTCGATCGTCGCCGTCACGGATGACGGTGAGCGCCTCGTCGGCCAGCCGGCCAAGCGCCAGGCCGTCACCAATCCCGAGCGCACCTTCTTCGCAGTGAAGCGCCTCATCGGCCGCCGCTACGACGACCCGATGGTCGAGAAGGACAAGAAGCTCGTTCCCTACAAGATCGTGAAGGCTTCCAACGGCGACGCCTGGGTCGAGGCCGACGGCCAGACCTACTCGCCCTCGCAGGTCTCGGCGTTCATCTTGCAGAAGATGAAGGAGACTGCGGAAGCCCATCTCGGCCAGAAGGTCGAGCAGGCCGTCATCACCGTTCCCGCCTACTTCAACGACGCCCAGCGCCAGGCGACCAAGGACGCCGGCAAGATCGCGGGCCTTGAAGTGCTTCGCATCATCAACGAGCCGACCGCGGCCGCGCTCGCCTATGGCCTCGACAAGACCAAGGCCGGCACCATCGCGGTGTACGACCTCGGCGGCGGCACGTTCGATATCTCCATTCTCGAAATCGGCGACGGCGTGTTCGAGGTGAAGTCGACCAACGGCGACACCTTCCTCGGCGGCGAAGATTTCGACATGCGCCTGGTCGGCTATCTCGCCGACGAATTCCAGAAGGAGCAGGGCATCAACCTGCGCAACGACAAGCTCGCCCTGCAGCGTCTGAAGGAAGCCGCTGAAAAGGCCAAGATCGAGCTGTCCTCGACGACGCAGACCGAGATCAACCTGCCCTTCATCACCGCGGACCAGACCGGCCCGAAGCATCTGACGATGAAGCTCACCCGCGCCAAGTTCGAGGCGCTGGTCGACGACCTCATCCAGAAGACCGTCGAGCCCTGCCGCAAGGCGCTGAAGGACGCCGGCGTCACCGCCGGTGAGATCGGCGAGGTCGTGCTGGTCGGCGGCATGTCGCGCATGCCGAAGGTCCAGGAAGTCGTGAAGCAGCTGTTCGGCAAGGAGCCGCACAAGGGCGTCAACCCGGACGAAGTCGTGGCGATCGGTGCCGCGATCCAGGCCGGCGTGCTCCAGGGCGACGTCAAGGACGTGCTGCTGCTCGACGTGACCCCGCTGTCGCTGGGCATCGAGACGCTGGGCGGCGTGTTCACCCGCATCATCGACCGCAACACCACGATCCCGACCAAGAAGAGCCAGGTGTTCTCGACGGCTGAAGACAATCAGAATGCCGTCACCATCCGCGTCTTCCAGGGCGAGCGTGAAATGGCGGCCGACAACAAGATGCTCGGCCAGTTCGACCTGATGGGCATTCCGCCGGCCCCGCGCGGCATGCCGCAGATCGAGGTGACCTTCGACATCGACGCCAACGGCATCGTCAACGTCTCGGCCAAGGACAAGGCCACCGGCAAGGAGCAGCAGATCCGCATCCAGGCCTCCGGCGGCCTGTCGGAAGCCGACATCGAGAAGATGGTCAAGGATGCCGAGGCCAATGCCGAGGCGGACAAGAAGCGCCGCGAGGCCGTCACCGCCAAGAACGAGGCGGATGGTCTGGTGCATTCGACCGAGAAGGCCTTGGCCGAGCACGGCTCGAAGGTTGCCGAGAGCGAGCGCCGCGCCATCGAGGATGCCGTCAGCGACCTCAAGGAAGCGCTGAAGGGCGACGATGCCGAGGCGATCAAGGCCAAGACCCAGACGCTGGCGCAGGCTTCGATGAAGCTCGGCGAGGCCATGTACAAGCAGCAGGCCGAGGCCGATGCCAAGAAGGACGCGGCCAAGGACGACGTCGTCGACGCGGAATTCACCGAGGTCGACGACGACAAGAACAACAAGAAGTCCGCTTAAGCCCCGAGAGGGTGACGATGCGGACGGCTTGGACCCCACACACGCTACCGGCCTCCTCCCTCGCGGGGGAGGCCGTCGTGTCGGGACGGGGCGAGGCGCCCGTTACGATCAATCAATTCCCGACCGTTATGCTGAACGCAGGCACGGTGCCCTCTGCCGCAAGGCGGAAGGCTGCCTATATCGTCGCTTGGCGACGTCGTTTTGCTCCAACTTGAATCGCGATTGGATAGACCGAGTCCCACATGTCCACGTCCACCAAGCGCTGCTATTACGAGACCCTCGAAGTCGAACGCGACGCCGACGAAGGCAAGCTGAAATCGTCGTTCCGCAAGCTCGCAATGAAATTCCATCCCGACCGCAATCCGGGGGATGAGACCAGCGAAGTCAAATTCAAGGAAATCAACGAGGCTTACGAGGTCCTGAAGGACAAGGACAAGCGCGCCGCCTATGATCGCTACGGCCACGCCGCGTTCGAGCAGGGCGGCGGCTTCGGCGGCGGCGCCGGTTTCGGTGCGGGCTTCGCCTCCTCTTTCTCTGACATCTTCGAGGATCTGTTCGGCATGGCCGGACAGCGCGGCCGCGGCGGCCGCGAGCGCGGCGCGGATCTGCGCTACAACATGGAAATCACCCTCGAGGAAGCTTTTGGCGGCAAGACCGCGCAGATCGAGATTCCGGTCTCGGTCACCTGCGAGGCCTGCTCTGGCATCGGCGCCAAGGCCGGCACCAAGCCGAAGACCTGCTCGACCTGCGGCGGCGCCGGCCGCGTGCGGCAGTCGCAGGGCTTCTTCACGCTGGAGCGGACCTGCCCGGGCTGTCAGGGCCGCGGCCAGATGATCGAGGACGCCTGCCCGTCCTGCTCGGGACAAGGGCGGGTGACCCGCGAGCGGACGCTCTCGGTCAACATTCCGCAAGGCGTCGAGGACGGCACACGGATCAGGCTCGCCGGCGAGGGCGAGGCCGGCGTCCGCGGCGGGCCGCCCGGCGATCTCTACATCTTCCTGTCGCTGGCCCAGCACCAGTTCTTCCAGCGCGACGGCGCCGACCTGCATTGTCGCGTGCCGATCTCGATGGTGACCGCCGCGCTCGGCGGCGAATTCGAGGTGCCGACCATCGAGAAGGGCAAGACCAAGGTGAAGGTGCCCGCCGGCACCCAGTCGGGACGCCGATTCCGCATTGCATCAAAGGGCATGCCGGTGCTGCGGTCGCGCCAGATGGGCGACATGTACGTTCAGGTCATGGTCGAGACCCCGCAGAACCTGACCAAGAAGCAGCAGGAATTGCTGGCCGAGTTCGAAAAGCTCTCCTCCGGCAACACCCAGCCGGAAGCCGAGGGTTTCTTCGCCAAGGTCAAGGATTTCTTCGGCAATCGGGCGAATTGACTCGTCTTGACCGTATCGCCTCCGGCCTATACGTCTTTATGACCATTTTCTGACACGCCGCGGTCCCGCGGTTCCGTCCGGTCCCGACATGCCATTGCCATCGTCCGCGCGTGCGTTGAAGAAGCCTCGTCTTGACGACGAGGTGCGCTTTCTCAGGTCGTGGATCGAAAAGCCCCTGCACATGGGCGCGGTGATGCCGTCCGGCAAGCTGCTGGCGCGGACCATGGCGCATTATGTCGATCCCGATTCCGACGCACCGGTGGTCGAGCTCGGACCCGGCACCGGCGCCATCACCTCCGCGCTGATCGAGCGGGGCGTCGACCAGAAGCGTCTCGTTCTCGTCGAATACAATCCCGGCTTCTGCGCGCTGCTGCGCGACCGCTACCCGCAAGCCAAGGTGGTGCAGGGCGATGCCTATCGCCTGCGCGATACGCTCTGGAATGTCTTGAGCGCGCCGGCCAGTGCGGTCGTGTCCGGCCTGCCGCTCGTCACAAAACCGATGCTGACGCGGCTGCGGCTCGTCCGCGATGCCTTCACCGCTCTCGCACCTGGTGCGCCGTTCATCCAGTTCACCTATGCGGTGGTGCCGCCGATCCCGAAATCGCTGCCCGGCGTGTCCACAGAGGCCTCGGAACGGATCTGGATGAACCTTCCGCCGGCCCGCGTCTGGGTGTATCGCAAGCATTAATTCCGCCGGCTCCTCCTTTGCGCGGCGGGCTCGTTTCGCCGAACGCGTGGGATTGGATGCCAGCTCCCAAGATCCTGATCATTCCCGGCTCGCTGCGCACCGGCTCGCACAATGCGAAGCTGGCGGCGGTGGCGGCCTACGAATTCGCGCAGGCCGGCGTCGACGTCATCCGCATCTCGCTCGCCGATTTTCCGCTGCCGATCTACGACGGCGATCTCCAGGCCAAATCCGGCGTGCCCAAGCACGCGATCAATCTGAAGCGCATGATCGGCGCGCATCACGGCGTCCTGATCGTCTCGCCCGAATACAACGCCTCGGTGCCGCCGCTGCTGAAGAACGCGATCGACTGGGTCAGCCGCGTGCACGAGCTGCACGAGGCGCGCGGCGAGGTGTTCCGCAACCGCGTCTTCGCGCTTGCCGGCGCGTCCCAGAGCCGGTTAGGTGCCGCCCGCGCGCTGCAGGCGCTGCGGCTGATCCTCTCCTCCTGCCACGCCAATGTGATTGCGAGCCAGCTCACGCTCGCCTTTGCCGACCAGGCCTATGACGATATGGACAGGCTGAAGAACGAGGGCGATATCGCCGCGCTGAAGGAGCTGGTCGCGCAGTTGATCGACGTTTCCCAACGCATGATGTGAGATGACATGACGCCAGCCGAAATCGCCCCAAAGGACCGCCTGATCGTAGGCCTCGATCTGCCCAGCGTGGATGCCGCGGAGGCGATGGTCGCAAGGCTCGGCGACAGCGTCACCTTCTACAAGATCGGTTATCGCCTCGCTTACGCCGGCGGGCTGCCCCTCGTCGCCAAGCTTGCCGACAGCGGCAAGAAGGTCTTTCTCGATCTCAAGCTGCACGACATCGGCAATACCGTGATGCAGGGTGTTCAGAGCATCACCAGGCTCGGCGCTACCTTTCTGACCGTCCATGCCTATCCGCAGACGATGAAGGCGGCGGTCGAAGGTTGCGCGGGCTCCGGGTTGAAAATTCTCGCCGTCACTGTGCTGACCTCCTACAACGACGACGACCTGCATGCGGCGGGCTATCGACTCCACGTTTCCGAACTGGTTGAAGCGCGGGCGGCCCAAGCGCAGGCGCTTGGCGTTGCCGGCATTGTCTGCGCGCCGGAGGAGGTCGGCAATCTGCGCAAGGTCGTGGGGCACCAGACGAGTCTCGTCACCCCAGGCATCCGGCCCGCCGGCACGGCCGCTGGCGATCAAAAACGCATCATGACCCCCGGGCGCGCGATCGCTGCGGGTGCTGACTATCTCGTCGTTGCGCGACCCGTGATCGAGGCTGTCGATCCCAAGGCAACAGCCGAAGCCATCCACGCCGAGATCGCGCAGGCGCTCGGTTAACCCACCAACAACAGGGAGAAGAACAATGGCAAAGGGTTACTGGATCGGGCGTGTCGACGTCAGCAATGACGAGGGCTACAAGCCCTACGCGATCGCCAACGGCCCGATCTTCAAGAAATGGGGCGGCCGTTTCGTCGTCCGCGCCGGCAAGTTCACCGCCGTCGAAGGTGCGAGCCGCAACCGCAACGTCGTGATCGAATTCCCGGACTACGAGACAGCGCTCGCCTGCTACAACTCGCCGGAATACCAGGCCAACATCAAGGTGCGCCAGCCGCACTCGATCGCCGACCTCATCGTCATCGAGGGCTATGACGGCCCGCAGCCGCAGGACGGCTGAGGCTCTTTCTTACCCTCCCCTGGAGGGGGAGGGTCGCTGAGCATGGAGCGAAGCGGAATGCGCAGCGGGGTGGGGTGATCTCTCCACGCGGGCACTGTTCGTCGCGGAGGGACCGTCACCCCACCCCGCTCGCGCTGCGCGCGATCGACCCTCCCCCTCCAGGGGAGGGTAAGAGCGCGTCACCGCCCCAGATCCCCCTCGGTTGCCGGAACTGCCTCCCCCCGCTACAACGGCTCCGAAGAGGATCACACCATGTCCGACATGCGGTTGATTGTTGCGGGAGCCGGCGGCCGGATGGGCCGGGCGCTGGTGCGGGCAATTGCCGAGAGCAAGGGTGCGGTGCTGGCCGGCGCGCTGGAGGCGCCGGGCTCCGACCTGCTCGGCAAGGATGCCGGCGTGCTCGCCGGCCTGCCGGCCAATGGCATCAAGCTTTCCGCCGATCTCTGGGCGATGTCCAAGGACGCCGACGGCATCCTCGATTTCACCGTGCCGGCGGCGACCATCGCCAATGTCGCGATCGCCGCCGAACGCGGCCTCGTGCACGTCATCGGCACCACCGGGCTGTCCGGCTCCGACAATGCGGTGATCAAGAGCGTCACCAACCGCGCCGTCGTGGTGCAGTCGGGCAATATGAGCCTGGGCGTCAACCTGCTTGCCGCCGTGGTCAAGCGCGTCGCCAAGGCGCTCGACCAGAGCTTTGACATCGAGATCGTCGAGACCCATCACCGCATGAAGGTCGATGCGCCCTCGGGCACGGCGCTGATGCTGGGCCAGGCCGCAGCCAGTGGCCGCGGCGTCAGCCTCGATGACCATTCCGAGCGTGGGCGTGACGGCATCACCGGCGCGCGCAAGCCGGGCCATATCGGTTTTGCCTCCTTGCGCGGCGGCACCGTCGCCGGCGATCACAGCGTGACCTTCCTCGGCGCGTTCGAGCGCCTGACGCTGTCGCATCAGGCCGAGGACCGCATGCTGTTCGCACATGGCGCGCTGAAGGCGGCACTATGGGCGCATGGCAAGAAGCCGGGGCACTACTCCATGGCCGACGTGCTCGGCCTATCCGACATCTAAACTGAACAACACGGAAAGCAGTTGATGAGCGAACGTCTTCTCGTGCTCGTGCGCCACGGCCAGAGCGAATGGAATCTGAAGAACCTGTTCACGGGATGGAAGGACCCCGACCTCACCGAGCTCGGCGTGAACGAAGCCAAGGAAGCCGGCCGCAAGCTGAAGGCACAGGGCCTGGTGTTCGACGTCGCCTTCACCTCGGTGCTGACGCGCGCGCAGCACACGCTCGATCTCATTCTTGCCGAGCTTGGCCAGGAGGGGCTGCCGACCTCGAAGGACCTCGCGCTCAACGAGCGCGACTACGGCGATCTCTCCGGTCTCAACAAGGACGACGCCCGCAAGAAATGGGGCGAGGAGCAAGTCCATGTCTGGCGCCGCTCCTACGATGTGCCGCCGCCCGGCGGCGAAAGCCTGAAGGACACGCTCGCGCGCGCGCTGCCGTATTACGTGCAGGAGATCCTGCCCGGCGTGCTCAACGGCAAGCGCACGCTGGTTGCCGCCCACGGCAACTCGCTGCGCGCGCTAATCATGGTGCTGGAAAAGCTCTCACCCGAAGGCATTTTGAAGCGCGAGCTCGCGACAGGTGTGCCGATCATCTACCGGCTGAATGCGGATTCGACGGTGGCCTCGAAGCTGGATCTGGCGGGTTAAGCGTCGCGGCAGACACGCTGTCGTAGGGTGGGCAAAGCGAAGCGTGCCCACCATCTATCTATGATCGCGAAAGAATGGTGGGCACGGCGCTATGCGCCTTTGCCCACCCTACGGCAGTGTGCTTGTTACGCCTACTGCAGCCCCAGCTGCCCGGCTTCCCAGCCCAGCATGGCCTGCTTGCGGGTGATGCCCCAATGATAGCCGGTCAGCGTGCCGCTCTTGCCGAGCGCGCGGTGGCAGGGCACGACGAAGGAGACCGGGTTCTTGCCGACGGCCGCGCCGACGGCGCGCGAGGCCTTCGGATTGTTGATGTTGCAGGCGATGTCGGAATAGGACACCGCGCGCCCCATCGGAATTCTCAAGAGCGTCTCCCACACCCGCACTTCGAAATCGGTGCCGATCAGCACCACGCGCAGCGGCTGATCCGGCCGCCACAATTTTGGATCGAAGATGCGCGCTGCGATCGGCGCGGTACCGTCGTGATCTTCCACATAGGTGGCGTTCGGCCAGCGCCGCGTCATGTCGGCGAGCGCGATCTTCTCCTCGCCGTGATCGGCGAAAGCGAGGCCCGACAAGCCGCGGTCGGTGGCGATCACGATCGCGGTACCGAACGGCGAGGGATGGAAGCCGTAGCGCAGGGTGAGCCCCGCGCCGCCGTTCTTCCATTCGCCTGGCGACATCGCTTCATGCGTCACGAAGAGATCGTGCAGCCGGCCCGGCCCCGACAGGCCGGAGTCGAGCGCCGCGTCGAGGATGCTGGCGGAATCCCTGAGCAGGTTCTTGGCGTGGTCGAGGGTGAGCGCCTGCATGAAAGCCTTCGGCGTAATCGAAGCCCAGCGGCGGAATAGATGGTGCAGCTCATCGGGCGTCACGCCGGCGGCATCCGCCATCGCCTCGATGGTCGGCTGCGCGCGCCAGTTCGCCGAGATGAACGCGATCGCCCGCCGCACCGAATCATAGTCGCGCAACGCGGCGTTCTGGGTGCCCGGCTTGGTCAGGCGCTGGTCATGTATCGCAAGGGTCATCATGACTGGAAATGTAGGGAAGGGGGCGGCGCGAAACCACCCGATTTCCGACTGTGCTCAGGTCACCGGATTATAGGTCGGGCCACGCCGCGCGGCGTTCAGGGCCCCAACCAAGGCATTGTAAAAGCTCGCTTTTTCTTCCGGCCCGAGAAAGCCTGCGATGCGCAGGCGGCGGCCGCGGGAGATCAGATAGAGGTGCTCGATGCCGTATTCCTCGTCGACCTCCTGGTCGAGCCTGACCCAGAGCGGATTGAAGGTCCATTCGGCAACCTGGCCGCGATGGCTGACGCGTCGCACCCGCAATTCCGTCGGCGTCACCACGATCTCCTCGCTGGCCCGTGCCGCGCGAAAATTGACCTTGAAGGCCCACCAGATCACGAGCACGTCGAGACCGAACAAGCCGAACACCGGCCAGGCGCCCATCATCAGGAAAGCGACGCCCGTGACGAAGCTGACGGCGCTCAGGAACAGCATCACGGCGAGAAAGCCGGTGCGGTTCAGGGAGCGGTGCGGCGTCAGCAGCGCGGAGAAGATCTGAGGCTCGTCCTCGCTTTCAGATCGCGGCCGCGCAATTTCGTTGCCTGTGCTCATCGTCCATCAGTATATCCCGATCATGGCGAAAATCACCCGCAAGCCGGTCCCGCGCAAAGCGGCAGTTCCGAAGAAAAAGGCAAAGCCGGTTGCGACCAAGCCGAAAGCGCCCGCAAAGAAATCGCTCAAAGCCACCAGACCCTGGACTCCCGCCGAGGTCCACGAGGTCTTCAGTCGTTTCCGCAAGGCCAATCCGGAGCCGAAGGGCGAGCTCGAGCACGTCAATCCGTTCACGCTGCTGGTCGCCGTGGTGCTGTCGGCGCAGGCGACCGATGCCGGCGTCAACAAGGCGACGCGGGCGTTGTTCGAGGTCGCCGATACGCCGCAGAAGATGCTCGATCTCGGCGAGGAGCGCTTGCGCGACTACATCAAGACCATCGGCCTCTACCGCACCAAGGCAAAGAACGTGATCGCGCTGTCGGCCAAGCTGCTCAGCGATTTCGGCGGCGAGGTGCCGCGCACGCGCGCCGAGATCGAGTCATTGCCCGGTGCAGGACGCAAGACCGCCAACGTCGTGCTCAACATGGCCTTCGGCGAGCACACCATGGCGGTCGACACGCACGTCTTCCGCGTCGGCAACCGCACCGGACTTGCGCCGGGCAAGACACCGCTCGAGGTCGAGCTCGGTCTCGAAAAGGTAATCCCGGCCGAGTTCATGCTGCACGCGCATCATTGGCTGATCCTGCACGGCCGCTATACCTGCCTTGCCCGCAAGCCGCGCTGCGAGGTCTGCCTGATCAACGATCTCTGTCGCTGGCCGGAGAAGACGGTCTGAGACAGCGCCGCGCCGGGTGCATTTATCGCACCTGCCGCGCCGGCTCGATCAGCTCGGGCCGCGGGCCTGACAGGCGCTTGTGCATGTGGACCATGAAGGCCATGCCGAAGATCGGCGTCGCCAGATTGACGATCGGGATCGAGACGAAGGCGGCGATGAACAGACCGGCGGTGAAGATGGTCGCGGCATTGTCGCGCCGCATCGCCTTGGCTTCCTCCGGCGGGCGAAAGCGCATCGCGGCGAGCTCGAAATATTCGCGGCCGAGCAGCCACGCCGCGGCGATAAAGAAGATCAGGAAACCGGCGCCGGCGAACAGCACCAGCGGCAGAGCGATCAGATAGACCAGGATCGTCAGCAGCGCGGTCTTGATGCCCTCGAGCATCGCCTGGCTGAACGGCAGCGCGGCACCCGGCCGCTCGGCGGGATAATGCTCGCGTTCGACGATCTCGGCGACGTCGTCGACGAACAGGCTCGCCACCAGCGAGGTGATCGCAGGCATCAGGAAGATGCCGCCGAACACCACACCGAGGCCCGCCGCGATTGAGACGATCCAGGAGAGAACCTCGAGCGAGGAATGCCAGCCCGGCCCGAGCAGGCCTTCCAGCCACACCTCGCCGGAGGTCGCAAACCAGCTGAGCAGCCGCTGCAAGCCGATCGCCAGCACGGTGATCAGCACCAGCGCAAGCCCGATCGACCGCCACAGGATCGAGCGCATCGGCGGCGAGATCATTTGCGACAGCGCCTTGATGGCGGCATCCAGCATGGGGGACCCTCGGAGGTAAACGACCTGCGAGAGGTAGACACCCAATGCGGCTTCGGCAAGGGCGGGTGGCAGCTCGAAGGTGGCGCGATTTCTTGCTTACCCTCCCCTGGAGGGGGAGGGTCGATCGCGCGCAGCGCGAGCGGGGTGGGGTGACGGTCCCTCCGCGATGAACAGTGCCCGAGTGGAGAGATCACCCCACCCCGTCACGCGATCTCGCTCTGCTCGATCACGTGCCGACCCTCCCCCTCCAGGGGAGGGTAAGAGCCGCTACTCTCTCTCCTAGAGTAGCCTACTCATGCCGGTGCCCGTGCCTGCGCGCCTTCGCCGACTTGCCGTCGCCCGTCGGGATCATCACCACGCGGCCGTAGCGCACGCCGCGCTCGGCGATGATGTGGTCGGCGAAATGCCTGACCTCGGCGGCCGCGCCGCGCAGCGCCGTCATCTCCATGCAATTGTTGTCGTCGAGATGGACGTGCAGCGTCGCCAGCGCGAGGTCGTGATGGCCGTGGAATTCCTGCACTAGCCGTTTCGACAGATCGCGCGCCGCGTGGTCATAGACGTAGACGAGGCCGGCGACGCATTGGCCGGTCTGCGCGGTATCCTCGGCGCTCTGCTGCAGGCCGGCGCGCGCGAGGTCGCGGATGATCTCGGAGCGGTTCTGGTAACCGCGCGCTTCAGCTGCGGCATCGATCTCCGCCAGGAGATCGTCCTCGATCGTGATCGTAATCCGCTGCATCAGGTCCTCCGCGGGCGCCGCTCTCTCTCACCTCGCCCCGCTTGCGGGGAGAGGTCGGAATTCAAGCGTAGCTTGAATTCCGGGTGAGGGGGACTCTCCGCGAATCCAATTGTCACCGTCCCTGTGGAGACTCCCCCTCACCCCAACCCTCTCCCCGCAAGCGGGGCGAGGGAGCGCACCGACCTCGCAGCCAAAGCGGTCACAGCCGCGTCGCACGCAGCCGTAGCGCGTTGCCGACGACGCTCACCGAGGACAGCGCCATCGCCGCCGCGGCGATGATCGGGGAGAGCAGCAGACCGAACGCCGGATAGAGAACGCCGGCCGCGATCGGAATCCCGGCGGCGTTGTAGATGAAGGCGAAGAACAGGTTCTGCCGGATGTTGCTCATCGTCGCCTGGGACAGTTTTCGCGCGCGGACGATGCCGACGAGGTCGCCTTTGAGCAGCGTCACGCCGGCGCTCTCCATCGCAACGTCGGTGCCGGTGCCCATGGCGATGCCGACCTCGGCCGCCGCCAGCGCAGGCGCGTCGTTGACGCCGTCGCCGGCCATCGCGACGCTGCGGCCGGCCTTCTGCAGTTTTGTCACCACCGCGCTCTTCTGGTCCGGCAGCACCTCCGCTTCGACCTCGGCGATGCCGAGCCGGCGCGCCACGGCCTCGGCGGTGGTGCGGTTGTCGCCGGTCAGCATGATCACCTTGATGCCTTCGCCCGCGAGCGCCTTCAGCGCCTCCGGCGTCGAGGCCTTGACCGGATCGGCGATCGCGAACAGGCCGGCCAGCCGGCCGTCGACCGCCATGTTGATCACGGTGGCGCCGTCGCCGCGCAGCCGTTCGGCTGCGGCGTCGAGCGATTCGGTATCGATGCCGATCGACGACAGATATCTGGCATTGCCGAGCACGACGGTCTGGCCGTCGACCTTGCCGGTCGCCCCCTTGCCGGTCGGCGAATCGAACTGCTCGACTTGCCCGAGATTGAGCTGCTTCTCCTTGGCCGCGCGCACGATGGCGTCGGCCAGCGGATGCTCGCTGGCGCGCTCGACGGTGGCCGCAATGCGCAGGATGTCATCCTCCGCAAAGCCGGACGCCGGCACGATAGAGACTACCTTGGGCTTGCCCTCGGTCAGCGTGCCCGTCTTGTCGACTACGAGCGTGTCGATCTTCTCCATCCGCTCCAGCGCCTCGGCGTTCTTGATCAGGACGCCGGCTTGCGCGCCGCGGCCGACGCCGACCATGATCGACATCGGGGTGGCCAGGCCCAGCGCGCAGGGGCAGGCGATGATCAGCACGCTGACCGCCGCGACGAGGCCGAAGGCGAGCCGCGGCTCCGGTCCGAACCAGGCCCAGGCGGCAAAGGCGGCGACGGCGACGACGATCACTGATGGCACGAACCAGCCGGCGACCTGGTCGGCCAGGCGCTGGATCGGCGCGCGCGAGCGCTGTGCGTCCGCGACCATCTGCACGATCTGCGACAGCAGCGTCTCGCGCCCGACCTTGTCGGCGCGCATGATGAAGCTGCCGGACTGGTTCAGCGTGCCGGCGATGACTTTTGCACCTTGCTCCTTGGTGACCGGCATGGACTCGCCCGTCACCAGCGATTCGTCGAGCGACGAGCGGCCTTCGAGGATAACGCCGTCGACCGGCACCTTCTCGCCGGGGCGGACGCGCAGGCGATCGCCGGCGTGCAGCGTGTCGATCTCGACCTCATGTTCGCTTCCGTCGGCATCGACGCGGCGCGCGGTCTTCGGGGCGAGCTGGAGCAGCGCCTTGATCGCGCCCGAGGTCGCGTCGCGGGCGCGCAGCTCGAGCACCTGGCCGAGCAGCACCAGCACGGTGATGACCGCGGCCGCTTCGAAATAGACCGCGACCGCGCCCTCATGGCCGCGGAAGGTGGCGGGGAAGATCTGCGGTGTGACCGTACCGAGCACGCTGTAGACATAGGCAACGCCCGTGCCCATCGCGATCAGCGTGAACATGTTGAGATTGCGCGTCAGCAGCGATTGCCAGCCGCGGACGAAGAACGGCCAGCCGGCCCACAGCACCACCGGTGTGGCGAAGACGAGCTGGATCCAGTTCGACAGGGTCGGATCGATCCAGCTGTGGGGGCTTGCGAGATGGCCGCCCATCTCCAGCACCACCGGCGGCAGCGACAGCACGCCGCCGATCCAGAACCGCCGCGTCATGTCGGCGAGCTCCGGATTGGGGCCGGTCTCCAGGCTTGCGACCTCAGGCTCCAGCGCCATGCCGCAGATCGGGCACGTGCCCGGCCCGACCTGGCGGATCTGCGGGTGCATCGGACAGGTGTAGATCGTGCCCGCGGGCATCTCCGGTTCGGGCGCCTTGTCCTTGGCAAGATACTTGGCAAGATACTTGGCGGGATCGGCGGCGAACTTGGTGCGGCAGCCGGCCGAGCAGAAATGGAAGGTCTCGCCATGATGTTCGAAGCGATGCTTCGAGGTCGCGGGATCGACGCTCATGCCGCAGACGGGGTCTTTGACCTTAGTTGCGGCGTTGCCATGATCGTGGGCGTGATGATGGCCATGGCCGGTATGATCGCCGTGGCCGCCGCAGCACGAGGGAGCCTCGGGCTTGGCCGCCGGCGCTGCAGCTTTCGTGGAACAGCCGCACCCGGCAGGCGTTTCCGCGCTGTGACGATGCTCGTGCTCGTTGTTGTTCATTGCCATGTTCCGGCCTTTGCGCCTGGTCTTGAAACCTATACCCAGTAGGGGTATATAGACGCCATGCGCAAGGACATCAAGGTATCCGTCGGAAAACGTCTCGGCCGGATCGAGGGCCAGGTTCGTGGTCTCTCGAAAATGGTAGAGCAAGACCGCTACTGCATCGACATCGTGACGCAAATCGCGGCGGTGCGCGCCGCGCTGCGCCGGGTCGAGGAAGAGGTCCTGAAGGATCACGTCGCCCATTGCGTCGAGCACGCCATCGCGAGCGGCGACAAGGCCGACCAGCGCGCCAAGATCGCGGAGTTGATGGCGGTGATCGGACGGGCGGAGCGGTAACCCTCGCGCTCTCCGCCGTCATTGCGAGCGCAGCGAAGCAATCCAGACTTTTAGCGCGGAGGCAGTCTGGATTGCTTCGTCGCAAGAGCTCCTCGCAATGACGGTAGAGAAGTCTCGTAGGGTGGGCTAAGCGGAGCGTGCCCACCATCCGTTAGTGATCGCGTGAGAACGTGGGCACGGCGCTTCGCGCCTTTGCCCACCCTACGAGACGCGAACCTAAGCCGCCAACTCCCGCGTCTGCGCGCGGTAAACCGCGAGCTCGCTGAGCAGCACAAAGTGCTCGGAGAAAACCACGCTGGCTTGCGCGCTCACTTCTTCAGAAATCTCAGTCGGCGTTTCTTCGTCAATCGCCTCAGGAACGAGCGGCGGCGCACGGAGCGTTTCTGGAAACACACTGAAAGTGCCCGCCACCTCCTCGAGCGGCTTTTGCTTGTCGGCCCAGTGCAGGGCGGTGTAGTCGAATCCATTGACGATGGTGGGCTTGACCACCTCGAAATAGGGCGAGATGTCGAAGTCGCGGGGCATGTAGAGCGAGGAATCGCGGATGTGCAGGATTTCGCGCCGCGCGGCGCGGCTGCCAGCCTTGGTGATCTTCGGCAGGATCGGGTAGCGCACGGCGTCGAAGGCCTGCGCGATCAGCGCCGAACAGATGATCTTGGTCGGGTCGCCCGAGCCGATCGCGATCATGCGCCGGCGCCAGCGCTGCGGTATCGGCAGCGGGAACAGATAGCGCATGAGGTCGACGATGTTCTTGGTGTCGTAGCCGAAGCCGATGCGGTTGATCGCATAGCGGCAGACCGTGGTGCGGTCCTCATAGGACAGCCCGACCGGGCGGCAGAGGCGGGTGTGATAGGGGAAATATTTCGACAGCGGTGCCGAGGTGACGCCTTCGCCGATATTGGCCTCGATCAGAACATGCGGCTCGCCGTTGGGCTCCTCTGCCCCCTCGATCGGACCGACATAGAGCGCGGCATGCGACCAGGTCGACTGCGTCAAATATTTGATGATGCCGGAGATGCGGTTGTTGCCCTCGACCAGCAGCACGTCGCCGGGCGCGATGACGCCGCGCAGATGCTCCGGGTCGCTCGGCGTGAACGGCTCATAGCCCGGCACCTCCTTTGAGAGGTACGCGGCAATCAGCTTGCCGACAGAATCCAGGACCGTCCCCATCTCGAACTCCCCCCACGGCCTTTTCCGGCCGTCTTTTTCCCTTCTCTATCATGGTCGAAACGTGTTGCAATTCGGTTCATCGCTCTGTGAGATCAAGCATGATTGATTCACCATGATGGTTGCTGCGCAACATCAGATACGGCAAGGTTCGCGGGCTGTTCCCGTTCGCCGCAAGTCCCCGGAAACCATGACATGACAATCACGCGCCGCGGCTTCCTTTCGGCGTCCGCGGTTCTTGCGGCGATGCCGGTGCTGCGCGCATCCGCCGCGCCCCTGCCGCGCGAGGCCGACATCGTGGTGATCGGTGCGGGGGCTGCGGGAATTGCCGCGGCGCGGCGTATCATGGCAACGGCCCGCAAGGTCATCGTGGTGGAAGCAGCATCGCAAGTCGGCGGCCGCTGCATCACCGACAGCACGACCTTCGACACCCCGTTCGACCGCGGCGCGCGCTGGATGCACAATCCCGACACCAACCCGATGATCCGGCTGGCGCGCAGTGCCGGGCTGGACGTGCTGCCGGCGCCCTCGGGCCAGAAGATGCGCATCGGCCGCCGCAACGCCCGCGCAGGCGAGACCGAGCAGTTCCTGGCCGCCCTGGTGCGCGCCAACCGTGCCATCGACGAGGCCGCGCGGGGCAAGCTCGATACCTCCTGTGCCGCCGTGCTGCCGAAGGATCTCGGCGACTGGGCCGGCGCGGCCGAGTTCATGCTGGGCGCGAGCTTCGCCGGCAAGGACCTGAAGGAGCTGTCCGCGATCGACAAGGGACGCGCGCAGGACCGCAACGCAGCGATCGCCTGCCGCCAGGGCCTCGGCACGCTGATCGCCAGGCTCGCCGAGCAGGCGCCGGTGGCGCTGGCGACACCGGCGAGCCGCATCGCCTGGAGCAACCGCGACGTCAGCGTCGAGACGCAGGCCGGCAAGATCACCGCGCGCGCCGCCATCGTCACGGTCTCGACCAACGTGCTGACATCGGGCGCCATCAAGTTCGCCCCCGACATTCCCAAGCGAACGCTGGATGCGGCATCGAAGCTCAGCCTCGGCAGCTACGATCGCATCGTGCTGCAGCTGCCGGGCAATCCGCTCGGCCTCTCGCGCGACGACATCCTCATCGAGCAGAGCAATTCGACCCGCACGGCGTTGATGTTCGCCAATATCGGCGGCTCCTCGCTGTGCTCGATCGATGTCGGCGGCTCGTTCGGCCGCGATCTCTCGGAGCAGGGCGAGAAGGCGATGGTGGCCTTTGCCAAGGAGTGGATCGCAAAGCTGTTCGGCAGCGAGGCTGCTTCCGCCGTGCAGAAGACCAGCGCCACGCGCTGGAATGCCTCGCCCTACGTGATGGGCGCAATGTCGGCGTCTGCGCCCGGCGGCCAGCTCTCGCGAAAGATTCTGACCGAGCCGATCGGCAATGTCTTCCTCGCCGGCGAAGCCACGCACGAGACGCTTTGGGGCACCGTCGATGGCGCCTGGGACAGCGGCGAACGCGCCGCGGATGCAGCCCTGCGCAAGATCGGCGCGCTCAAGGACGAGCCTGCAGATGTGCCGACGCAGTCGACCAAGAAGCGGCGCGTGCCGAGGCAGTAGTTACCGCAACACGCCGTCCAACGCCGGCAGCCCAAAGATCACGGCCATCGCAATCAGCGCGTAGCAGATGCCGCGAAACACTTTCTCGCTCGCGCGCCCGAACAGCGAGGCGCCGAAGGCGACGCCGAGGGCGTAGACGGGGCCGACGATCAGCGACAGCACCAGCGATTCGCGGCTGATCAGGCCGGTGGTTGCGTAGCTGACCATCGAGAAGAAATCCGACGCGCCGAAGAACAGCACGATGTTGGCGCGCGCGACGATCGGCGCGATCGGGCGGCCGAGCCAGTAGCCGACGATCGGCGGGCCGCCGGTCTGCGCGAGACCGCTGCAGAAGCCGGAGAGGCCGCCGATGCCGACCGACAGCCAGGCGTGGTCCTTGCCGCGATAGCGCCACCCCGACAGCAGTAGCAGCAACAGCGCCGCGACGAAGCAGGAGATGATCCAGCGCGTGGTGACGGGTTCGAGCACGCTGAGGAAATAAGTGCCGATGGGTACGCCGATCAGCGCGCCCAGCACGATGACCGCGGTGGCCTTGCGATCGGCCTTCCGCCAGGCCTCGGGCAGCAGCGGCGCGGCCGCGACGAAGTCGATGACGAGCAGCAGGGCTGCAACGAGCCGCGGCGCCGCGAAGCTGCTTGCCAGTGGCATGAAGATCAGCGCCGCGCCGAAGCCGGAGAAGCCGCGCGCGGTGCCCGAAACGAAAGCGACGGCGCAGAGCGCCGCCGCGATCGTGAGGCTGAAGTCCTTCGGAAGGAAATCAGCGAAGGTCATGCTCTATGACTCCCAAGCATGACGTTGTCCGAAAACCGCTTCACACTTTTCGGCTTCATGCTCGCAGAGTGCCGCCGGTCTTCTTCGTCACCTCGGCCACGATCTTGGCGCCGACGGCCTCGATCTCCTGATCGGTCAGGGTCTTCTCGCGGGGCTGAAGCGTGACCGCGATCGCGATCGACTGCTTGCCGTCATCGATGCCCTTGCCCTCGTAGACGTCGAAGACGTTGACGCCCGTGATCAGCTTCTTGTCGACGCCTTGCGCGGCGCGAACGATGTCGCCGGCCTTGACGCCGCGGTCGACAATGAACGCGAAGTCGCGCGACACCGGCTGGAACGCCGAGAGCTCGATCACGGGCTTGGCGCGCGTCGGCTTCTTCTTGGCCTCGGGGATGCGGTCGAGGATCACCTCGAACACGACAAGCGGCCCGTCGGCGCCGAGTGCCTCGAGCGCTCTGGGGTGCACTTCGCCGAAATATCCGAGCACGTTCTGCGGCCCGATCTGGATCGTGCCGGAGCGGCCCGGATGCAGCCAGCCGGGACCACCCGCCACGATCTGCAGCGCCTGCATCGGCGCGCCGGCGGCCGCCAGCACCGCCAGCGCATCGGCCTTGGCGTCGAACACGTCGGCCTGCGCCGAACCGGACCAGTGCCGTCCGAGACCTTCAGACGAAGCAAGGCCGCGGCGCACGCCACTCGCCGCCATGAACTGGTCCTGCGGGCGATCGCCCTTGAACACCTGGCCGACCTCGAACAGCGCGACATCGCCGAAGCCGCGATCGGCATTGGCCTGCGCCGCCGCGATCAGGCCGGCGAGCAGGGTCGGGCGCATGTCGGAGAGATCCGAGGCGATCGGGTTCGCCACTTCGAGCTCACGCTGTCCGCCGCCGAACAATTCGGCGGCAGGTTTTGCGATGAACGACCAGGTCACGGCTTCGACCATGCCGCGGCTTGCGAGCGCGCGCCGCGCGCGGCGGGTGCGCAGCTGCAGCGGGGTCAGCACGGGTTTGCGCGGCTCGTCGCCGCGCTCGAACGGCGTCATCGGCACCTTGTCGACGCCGAAGATGCGGACGATCTCCTCGACGATGTCGGCCTTGCCGTGCACGTCGGAGCGCCACGAGGGCACCGCGACCTTCACCACCGGGCCGGGACCCGCCATCATGAAGCCGAGATGGGTCAGGATGCGCTTCATCTCGACCTGCGGCACCTCGATGCCGGAGAGGCGCTTCACCTCCGTGACCGGGAAGTCGATCACGCGGTCGTCGGCGAAGACTTTGCCGACCACGACTGTTTCGGACGGCGTGCCGCCGCACATCTCCATCACCAGCTTGGTCGCGAGCTCGACGCCGGGCACCATGAAGGCCGGATCGACGCCGCGCTCGAAGCGGTAGCGCGCATCCGAATTGATGCCGAGCTTGCGGCCGGTCTGGGCGATGTTGATCTCGTTCCACAGCGCCGACTCGATCAGCACGTCCGTGGTGTTCTCGTCGCAGCCCGAGGCTTCGCCGCCCATGATGCCGGCGAGCGATTCGACGCCGTGCTCGTCGGCGATCACGCAGATCGAGGAATCAAGATTGTAGGTGCGGCCGTCGAGCGCCAGCAGGCTCTCGCCCTCGCGCGCGCGGCGCACGACGAGATTGCCCTTCACCTTCCTGGCGTCGAACACGTGCAGCGGGCGCGCACGGTCGTAGGTCATGAAGTTGGTGATGTCGACCAGCGCGTTGATCGGACGCAGCCCGATCGCGGTCAGCCGCTTCTGCAGCCATTCCGGCGACGGTCCGTTCTTGACGCCGCGCACGAGGCGGAGCGCAAAACCCGGACAGAGCGTGGCATCCTCGACCGTGACCTTCACGGGGCAGGGGAATTCGCCCTTGATCGGCTTGATCGTAGGGTCCTTGAACCTGCCCATGTCGGCGGCGGCGAGATCGCGCGCGATGCCATGCACGCCGGTGCAGTCCTGCCGGTTCGGCGTCAGGTTGATCTCGATCACGGGATCGCCGAGCCCGGCCCATTCGGCGTAAGCCGCGCCGATCGGCGCGTCCGCCGGCAATTCCATGATGCCGTCATGGTCGTTGGAGATCTGCAGCTCGGCCGCCGAGCACAGCATGCCGCGGCTCTCGACGCCGCGGATGGTGCCGACGCCCAGCGTGATGTCCTTGCCGGGAATGTAGGTGCCGGGCGGTGAGAACACGCTGACGAGGCCCGTACGCGCATTCGGCGCGCCGCACACGACCTGCACCGGCGCACCACCGTCGCCGGTGTCGACCATGCAGACGCGCAGGCGATCCGCATTCGGATGCTGCTCGGCCGAGATCACCTTCGCAATGGTGAACGGCTTCAGCGCCTTCGCCTTGTCCTCGATGTTCTCGACCTCGAGCCCGATCATGGTGAGCTTGTCGGCGAGCTTGTCCAAAGGCTCGTCGGTCTCGAGATGATCCTTCAGCCAGGAGAGGGTGAATTTCACGTGCTCAGCCCTCCGGCAAGCGTTGGTACTTCGAGCGGCTTGAAGCCGTAGTGGGACAGCCAGCGGACGTCGCTGTCGAACAGCTGGCGCAGGTCGGCGATGCCGTATTTCAGCATGGCGATGCGGTCGATGCCCATGCCCCAGGCAAAGCCCTGGTACTCGTCGGGATCGATGCCGCAGGCGCGCAGCACGTTCGGATGCACCATGCCGCAGCCGAGGATCTCGAGCCAATCCTCGCCCTCGCCGAAGCGGATCTCGCCCTTGTCGCGGCGGCACTGGATGTCGACTTCGAGCGACGGCTCGGTGAACGGGAAGAACGAGGGCCGGAAGCGCATGTTGATGTGGTCGACCTCGAAGAACGCCTTGCAGAACTCGTGCAGGATCCATTTGAGGTGGCCGAGATGCGAGTGCTTGTCGATGACGAGGCCCTCGACCTGATGGAATTGCGGCGTGTGGGTCGCGTCCGAATCGATGCGGTAGGTGCGGCCCGGGCAGATCACGCGGATCGGCGGCTTCTGGCTCAGCATGGTGCGCACCTGCACCGGCGAGGTGTGGGTCCGCAGCAGCATGCGCGAGCCGTCCTCCTTCGGATGGAAGAAGAACGTGTCGTGCATCTCGCGCGCCGGATGGCCTTCCGGAAAATTCAGCTTGGTGAAGTTGTAGTCGTCGGTCTCGATATCAGGGCCTTCGGCCACCGAGAATCCCATGTCGGCGAAGATGGTGGTGAGCTCGTCCCAGACCTGGCTCAGCGGGTGGATGCGGCCGGCATCAGCCGGCGCATCGCGCAGCGGCAGGGTGACGTCGACGGTCTCGGACGCCAGCCGCGCATCGAGCGCGGCCGACTTCAGCACGTCGCGCCGCGCCGCAAGCGCCTGGCTGACTTCGTCCTTGGCCTGGTTGATCGCCGCGCCTTGCGTCTTGCGCTCGTCCGGCGACATCTTGCCGAGCGTGGCGAGCAGCGCCGAGATCGAGCCCTTCTTGCCGAGGGCTGCAACGCGCACGGCCTCTAACGCAGCCTCGTCGGCAGCCGCGGCGATGTCGGCGATGATCTGGGCTTGGAGCTGGGCAAGATCGGTCATGGCAATCCCTTTTGGCCAGGATGCTGAGCCGATGATCCTAGCCCGTCACGCCCGGCCCAAAAGCGCGAAGCGCGTCTTCGCGTTAGATTCGCCGGGCATCCACGTCGGAGAAGTTGTGCTTTGCGCGAGAGATGACGGCCGGGGCGATCAGCGCGAGACGCGCCTCTGCCCGGGCCATCACAAGCTCAATGCTGCGCAAGTTGCGCAGTGGGCGGCTTACGCCGCCAGCGCGGCTTTGGCCTTCTCGGCGATCGCCTGGAACGCGGCAGGCTCGCGGATCGCGAGATCCGACAGCACCTTGCGGTCCACGGTGATGCCCGACTTGGCAAGGCCGTCGATAAATCGGCTGTAGGTCAGGCCGAACGGACGGACGGCAGCGTTGAGGCGCTGGATCCAGAGCGCGCGGAAGGTCCGCTTGCGACGCTTGCGGTCGCGGAAGGCGTATTGCTGGGCCTTCTCCACGGCCGGCTTGGCGGCGCGGATGGTGTTCTTGCGGCGGCCGTAGAAGCCCTTGGCGGCCTTGTAGACTTTCTTGTGCTTGGCGTGGGCGGTCACACCGCGTTTGACGCGAGACATGACGAAATCCTTCAGAGATGACTTTGGTTATCGGATCGCCGCGCGGACGCGGCACGGATGGCAATGATCGTGGACGCGATCAGGCGTTCGGCAAGAAGTACTTCTTGACGTTGTCGCCGTCGGTCTTGAACAGCACGCGGGTGCCGCGGAGCTGACGGATCTGCTTCTTCGTCCGCTTGATCATGCCGTGACGCTTGCCGCGCTGGGCGTGCATCACTTTGCCGGTGGCAGTCACCTTGAAGCGCTTTTTAGCGCCCGATTTGGTCTTCAGCTTGGGCATTTGGCTCTCCTAATGGCCACAGAGATCCGCCCGCGAAGGCGGCTGGACCGTCAATAATGCTCGTTAGAGCGTTGATTGTGCTCAGGTTTTGCGAACAAGCGCGAAACCCGCACGAGACACCGCCACGGCAGCCCGTAAATCAGCCGGGCGATGAAGGCTGGGCTTATGACAGAGCACAGGCCAATTGGCAACGATGAACCGCCAAAACCACCCCGCCGACTATTGGACGCTGCTACCCTCATGTCCAAGCCTTCTCGCCTGAAGCAGGTCCAAAATGGCTCATTTCCCGCAACTTTTGATTTCACTGGCCGATTTCGCCCGTCCGCGCCGTCTGGCGCTGTTCGCCGTGCTCGCCGCGGCTGCGCTGCCTCAGGCCGCCGATGCCCGCGCCGGCCGCTATGACGGCATCTGGAACGTCACCTTCGCCACCACCCGCGGCAATTGCAGCTCGGGCTACAGCGTTCCCTTCACCGTGACAGGCACCCGCGTCTCCTCCGCCGGCGGCGGCCGGGTCTCGGGCCGGGTCAACCGCTCCGGCGCTGTCGCCGTCCAGGTCTCGGTCGGCGCCTCCCACGCCAGCGGGGGCGGCCGGCTCGCCCGCGTGAACGGCGCCGGGTCGTGGAAGGGCATCATTTTGGGCGACCAGTGCAGCGGCACCTGGCAGGCGACGCGGACCTGATACACAAACGGCCCGCCGGGGATCCGGACGGGCCGTTGCATTCTCAAGTCCCAAAGCGTTGCGCGTCAGCGCGGCGCCAGCACCATGACGACCTGGCGACCTTCGAACCGCGCGTCCTGCTCGACCTTGGCGAGCTCGGCGACATCGGTCTTGATCTTGTCGAGCAGCTTGGTGCCGATCTCCTGGTGCGCCATTTCGCGGCCACGATAGCGCAGCGTGATCTTCACCTTGTCGCCCTCTTCGAAGAACCGCTGCATCGCGCGCATCTTCACGTCGTAATCGTGATCGTCGATCATCGGACGGAGCTTGATCTCCTTGATCTCGACGGTCTTCTGCCGCTTGCGGGCTTCCGCGGCTTTCTTCTGGGCGGAATACTTGTACTTCCCGTAGTCCATGATCTTGCAGACGGGAGGGCTGGTATTCGGCGAAATCTCGACCAGATCCATGCCAGCTTCCTGGGCCATCCGGATGGCGACGACCGTTTCGACCGTGCCCTTGTTGTCACCGGTCTGGTCGATCAGCTGGATCTGCGCATTGCGGATATCATCATTGATGCGCGGCCCGTCTTTGCTGGCAGCGGGCGGAGCTTTATTAGGACGGCGAATGGGTGGTTCTCCAAAGTTGTGAAAGAAGCGGCTATTTTGAAGGAAGATGCGTTTGCGGGCAAGCAAGTCGCTGGTACGAGGCGCGAAAAACCCTCAAATGCGAGGCATTTTGGTCACGGCCCTCGGCACGCTGACCGACATAGACACCTTGCCTCTGTTCCGCAAGCGTCCCAAAGGACCAATAGCGATGCCGGTCGTCTTCGGAACAGGTCCGGACAGCTCAAACCGCACAGCCAGAGTAAACGTTCCATGACCGACGCAATTCCCGATGCCGCGCTTGAGTTCATCGATGTGGACGAAGGGCCGTCCGCACGCCGGATCGCGGTGCGCCGCCGTCCCGGAAAAGGCCCCGGCCTGGTCTGGCTGGGCGGCTTCAAGTCGGACATGCAGGGTGGCAAGGCCGTGGCGCTGGATGCCTGGGCCCACGAGCGCGGCCGTGCTGTGGTCCGGTTCGACTATTCCGGTCACGGCGAATCCAGCGGCGATTTCGCCGACGGAACCATCGGCAGCTGGCTCGAGGACAGTATTGCGGTGTTCGAGCGCTTTTGCGACGGCCCGCAAATCCTGATCGGCTCCTCCATGGGCGGCTGGATGGCGCTGCTGCTCGCCCGCGAGATCAAGAAGCGTGCCGGCAAAGCGTCGCTCGCAGGGCTCGTGCTGATCGCGCCGGCGCCCGATTTCACCGAAGAGCTGATGTGGAAGAATTTCTCGCCCGCGGTGAAGAAGGAGATCGAGACCAGGGGCTTCTGGCTGCGCCCGTCGGAGTACGGCGACGGCACGCCCTATCCGATCACGCGGAACCTGATCGAGGAGGGGCGCAACCACCTCGTGCTCGGCAGCGCCATCGATCTCGGCTGCCCCGTCCGCATCCTGCAGGGCGCGAAGGATCCCGATGTGCCGTGGCAGCATGCGTTCGCGCTCACCCATCGCCTGCCGGCCGACGACGTCGTGCTGACACTGATCCAGGACGGCGATCACCGCCTGTCACGCCCGCAGGACATTGCGCGCATTCTTGCCGCGGTGGCGGAGATCGGGTGAAGTTGCAGTGCTCGCTGTCATTGCCCGCGAAGGCGGGCAATCCAGTATTCCAGAGGCCATCGTGCTTAAGCCGAGAAGCCGCGGCGTACTGGATGCCCCGCCTTCGCGGGGCATGACAGAAACGGGAAGGGAGAAACGTCAATGACGACCACCACCGTCATGCTGCGCGCGTTCTGCGACGCGGTCGAGCAACGCAACGGCAAAGCCTTCGCCGAGCTGTTCACCGAGGACGGCGTCTATCACGACGTCTTCTACGGCGCCTTCGCCGGCCGCGCGAAGATCGCCGCGATGATCGACGACTGGTTCTATCGCACGGCGACGGATTTCCGCTGGGACATGCATGACCCCGTCACCGACGGCACCACGCTCTATGCGCGCTACACCTTCAGCTACAAATCGACATTGCCGGAAGCGAACGGCGCGCGCGCGATGTTCGAGGGCGTTGCGATCATGACGCTGAAGGACGGCAGGATCGCGAGCTATCATGAACTCGCCAACACCGCGCCGGCGTTTGTCGACTTGAGATTTGCGCCGGAGCGGATCGCGAAGATCGTTGCAAAGCAGGGCGCCGAGCTCAAGGCGCGGCCGGAGATGCAGCGGCATCTAGCCGTCATTCCGGGGCGCGCGTAGCGCGAACCCGGAATCCATTCCTCCACCAACTCTGCCGTCCGATGGATTCCGGGCTCGTGACTTCGTCACGCCCCGGAATAACGGCAGTGAGCTAACGCTTCGACGGATTCGCCATCGGTTTGCGCTGCGCCAGCGCGGCCACCGTCGCGGTGCCGATCGGGCCCGCTTCGTCATGGAGCCAGCATTCGCCGATCGCGACGCCGTCGGTGGCGTGGTGGTTCACCACCTCGAAGCCGATCCACTCCGTCACCGGCAGGCGGTGCAGATAGATCGTGACGTCGCTGTTGATGTAGCCGAGCCCCTGGTCGCCGGCATTGGCAAACGGGCTGGCAAAATCGGCGCCGGTGGCGACATGGACGAACGGTGTCATCGCGGCGCCGGCGACGAGCTCGCGCACCTCGCTCATCCACAGCCGGCGCGGCCCCAGCGAGCCCATATGGCCGACGATGGGGCGCGTCGCCCATTTGCCGTTCATGCCGAGCCGGGGATCGGTCGGCTTGGGAATGTCGGATGGTTTCGGCGCATCCCAGTTCGGCGGCGACCACACATTGCCATCGGGATTCTGCGTCTTGCGCAGCAGCTGGCACGAGGCGCGCGCCATGCTGACGCCGCCGGAAAGAAACTCCGCCTCGACCACGCGGATGCGCAGTCCATCGCGCACCAGGCGCGTCCTCACCTCGATCGGCTTGTCGATGGTCGGCAGCCGGAACATGTCGACCGTGAGCCGCGCCGGCACGAATTCGGGCCCGGAATGGCGCTCCTCGATGACGAAGCCGAGCAGGCCGATGATGACGCGCCCGTGCAGCGATTTCGGATCCCATGGACCGTTGGCGACTTCCGTCGGATGGAATGTGTCACCCTCCCGGGTGAAGAAAGGCATGTTTGTCATGACGCGCGAGATTGCGGGAACGCGCGGGGAAATCAAGGGTGGTGAGGGCGTGTGTGCTCACCATACAAAAGGTGTCATCGCCCGGCCTGACCGGGCGATCCAGTACGCCGCGGCGGTTGTGGTTGAATCGACAGGCCGCGGCGTACTGGATCCCCCGCTTTCGCGGGGAATGACAGCAGAGAATTAGGACGCAGCTCGCCACTCCTCACGCACGCTATCGTCGTGCTCCTTGCGCGCAGCAGCAGATCGCATCGCCTCAAACTCTTCTCGTGACACCAACTGCCCCAGCGCCCACACCGCCGCCCCGCGTACCAGTGGGCTTGAGTCATCGAGTAACCGCCGCGCCTCGTCCGCCAGCGCCGCCTCGCCTGAGTTGCCGATCGCAATCAGCACATTCCGCAAGAACCGGTCGCGGCCGATGCGCTTCACCGGCGACTTCGTGAACAGCGCACGAAACGCGGCATCGTCGAGCCGTGCCAACTCGGCGAGATCAGGCGCGCGCAATGCGTCGCGCGCGGCGAGCTTGGCCTCGCGACCCTCCTGCGCAAACTTGTTCCACGGGCATGCCGCGAGGCAATCGTCGCAGCCATAGATGCGATTGCCGATAGCCTTGCGAAACTCGCGCGGGATCGCGCCCTTGTTCTCGATCGTGAGATACGAGATGCAGCGCCGCGCATCGAGCTTGTAGGGCGCGGGAAAGGCCGCGGTCGGGCAGATGTCGAGACAGGCCCGGCACGAGCCGCAATGATCGATCTCGGCGGCATCGTGCGGCAGATCGAGCGTGGTGTAGATCGCACCGA
Organism: Bradyrhizobium sp. SPXBL-02; assembly: GCF_051853065.1. NCBI lineage: Bacteria > Pseudomonadati > Pseudomonadota > Alphaproteobacteria > Hyphomicrobiales > Nitrobacteraceae > Bradyrhizobium > Bradyrhizobium sp. SPXBL-02. The sequence continues at coordinate 246,790 of NZ_CP182474.1, forward strand.
GAAACAGCCACGAGCCGAACTCGCGCGAGACGAGGTTGGTGTGCTTGCCCTGCCAGCCAAGGCCCGCGGTCTGCGCCAGCGGCTTTTCCATCACCGCCGCAGTGTCAACGAACACCTTCACGTCCGACGGCGCGGTCGCCACCAGCCAGCGCGCCAGCGCCTTCAGCCGCTTCTTGATGATGTCATGATAGTCGTCACCTTGCGCATAGACCGAGATCGCCGCGCGCGTGCGCTGCTTCAGGATCGCGAGCGGATCGGAGTCGGGACCGTAATTGACGCCGAGCATGATCACGCTGCGCACGTCGGCCCACAGCCCGCGCGGATCGACGCGGCGCTCCGGTTGGTTCGCCAGCCAATCCATGTCGCCATGGCCGCCCGAGGCGATGAATTCGAGGAAGTATTTTCCGGCCGCATCGATCGTGCCCGGCGCGGTGACGCCGATGCAGTCGAAGCCGAGCGCGTGCGCTTCGCGCGCCAGCGCCGCCTTCAGCTCAGTCGGGTCGGAGCTCAGAAATCCAGGTCCACATAGGTCCGCGACGCCGGCACGCCGGCCAGCCATTCGCTTAGCAGCGGACGGAACGACGGGCGGGATTTCACCCGCGCGTACCACGCCTTTGCTGCGTCGTCCTCGCTCCATGGCACGTCGCCCAGATAGTCGATCGCCGAGAGATGCGCCGCGGCGGCGAGATCCGCGTAGGTGAGCCGGTCGCCGGCGAGGAAATTGCGCGTCTGCGCCAGCCAGCCGATATAGGCCAGATGATAGCGCACATTGGCTTTCGCTGCGCGCATCACGTCCGCCGAAGGCGGGCCGCCGCCGTTCTCCTCGCTCATGAAGCGCTTGTAGATCCGCTCGGTGACGAGCGGGTGCGAGACCTCCTCGAAGAACTTTTCGTTGAACCAGGCCATCAGCCGGCGCACCTCGACGCGCTCGAAGGTGGTCTCCGGCATCAGGCGCTTGACGCCCATCCCCGCGCCATAGGCCTCGTCGACATATTCGGCGATGATGGCCGCGCCCGGGATCGGCGGCTGTTCCTCGTCCACCAGCACAGGCGTGGTGCCGGCCGCATTCAGCAGCAGAAACGCCTCGCGCCGCTCCCAGCTGCGCTCCTCGACCAGCTTCAGGTCGAGCCCGTATTCACCCACGATCAGGCGGATGAAGCGCGAATGCGGGCAGAACGGATGATGAAACAGCGTAAACATGAAGCCTTTGACTATTTGATGGTGCTTAAGAATCCATCAATGTTTGTGCGGCGCCACACTAGCCCTTCAAAACCGCGAAGCAAGGGCGTGATGTCGCATTTTGCGATTGCGGCATGGGGGCGAATAGGCGAGAAGAGCCCCGCTTTTCCAGCCGAAATGGACCGTAAATATGTCAGACGCAATACGGGCAGTGATCCTCGGCATCATCGAGGGTGTGACCGAGTTCCTTCCCGTATCCTCGACCGGCCACCTCCTGCTCGCGGAGCGCTTCTTCCATCTCGGCGAAGGTGCGTTCTGGGATTCGTTTACGGTCCTGATCCAGCTGGGCGCGATCCTCGCGATCGTGGGGCTCTACTTCAGGAAGCTCTGGGATGTCGTGATCGGCCTGTTCACGGGCGATGCCTATGCGCGCCGCTTCGTGATCGGCGTGCTGGTGGCGTTCCTGCCGGCCGTGATCGTCGGTCTCGTCGCCGGCAAATACATCAAGACCCTGCTGTTCAATCCGTGGGTCGTCTGCTTCACGCTGATCGTCGGCGGCGCCATCCTGCTCTGGGTCGACAAGCTCGATCTCAAGCCGCGCGAGCACGACGCCACCAAGTTTCCGCTCTTGATGTATCTCTATATCGGCATCGCGCAATGCGTGGCGATGATCCCGGGCGTGTCGCGCTCCGGCGCCAGCATCGTCGCTGCGATGCTCTTGGGCGCCGACAAGCGCGCGGCGGCGGAGTTCTCGTTCTTCCTCGCCATCCCCACCATGATCGGCGCGTTCGCCTACGATTTCTACAAGAACCGCGCCGAGATGACGATGGATCACATGAACATCGTCGCGATCGGCTTCGTGGTCTCGTTCATCACCGCGATCATCGTGGTGAAGACGTTCCTGACCTACGTCACCCGCCACGGCTTCGTGCTGTTCGCCTGGTGGCGCGTCATCGTCGGCACCCTCGGCCTGATCGCGCTGGCGTTGGGACGGTAGGCCCGTTACCCCATCTACGCCCCTGCCGCGCCTTCAACGCAATATAAGCTTTTGACCGGTACTCAGTTTCGCAATGCAGGGCGGTGCGCCCGGCACAGGAGCTGAACCATGACCCTCGTCAGCGGCTGGGGCCGTTTCCCGGTCGTCGATAGCGACGTGCTGCGGCCGCGGTCGTTCGAGGCCGTTGCTGAAGCCATGGTGTCCGGCACCGTGGCGCGCGGCAATGGCCGCGCCTATGGCGATGCCGCGATCGGGGTCGCCAGGACCGTCGCGATGACGGGCTTCGACCGCATCAGATGGTTCGATCCGGCGAGTGGACGCATCCGCCTCGAGGCCGGCGTGCTGCTCTCGGATCTGATCGACACTTTCGGCCCGCGCGGTTTTCTGCCCTTCGTGCTGCCCGGCACGCGCTTCGTGTCGATCGGCGGCGCCATCGCCGCCGACGTGCACGGCAAGAACCATCATTGTGAAGGCGGCTTCGGCCGTTACGTCGAGAGCATTCTGCTGCGCACGGGCGAGGGCGAGACCATCGAGGCCTCGCGCGAGCAGAACTCCGATGCGTTCTTTGCCACAATCGGCGGCATGGGTCTGACCGGAATCATCCTCGAGGCGACGATGCGGTTGCGCAAGGCCGAAACGGGATGGATCCGCGAGCGCGTGATCTCGGCATCCGATCTCGATGCGGCGATGCGCGCGCTCGATGCAGGCGATGCCGCGACCTATTCGGTGGCCTGGATCGATTGTGCCGCGCGCGGCAAGGATCTTGGCCGCTCGCTGGTCTATCTCGGCGAGCACGCCGGCAAGGACGAGCTTCCCGCCGGTGCCGCCGCGTTTCCCGCCGGCAAGGATCCCGGTCTCGGCGTCCCCATCGATTTGCCCTCGATGACGCTGAACCGCTTCAGCATCCGTGCCTTCAACGAGCTGTATTACCGCATGGGCGCGCGCCGCGCCGGCCGCAGCCATGTGGTCTCGCTCTATCCTTATTTCTTCCCGCTCGACAGCATTGCCGACTGGAATCGCATCTACGGCAAGCGCGGCTTCCTGCAGCATCAATGTGTGATCCCGGAAAACGGCGCGCGCGACGTGCTCGGCGAGATCCTCGATCGCGTCGCGCGGCGCGGCGATGCCTCCTTCCTCGCGGTGCTGAAGAAGCTCGGCCAGGGCGACGGCATCCTGTCGTTTCCGCTGCCCGGCTACACGCTGGCGCTGGATTTCCCGGTGCGGGGCGACATCCTGAATTTTCTCGACGAGATCGATGGTCTCGTCGTCGCGGCAGGCGGGCGGCTTTATCTCGCCAAGGATGCGCGCCAGTCGCGCGAGACGCTCAATGCCGGCTATCTCGCGCTGTCGCGCTTCAACGCGATCCGCAAATCGCTCGATCCTGCCGGCAACATCCGCTCCAAGCTTTCACAACGTCTGTTTGATGAGGTCTAGGCCGTGACGTCGCGCAAGTCTGTACTGGTCCTGGGTGGCTCATCCGACATCGGCCGCGCCGCGGCGCGCGCCTTCGCCAAAGCGGGATACGATGTGGGGCTCGCCGGCCGCGACCTCGCCGCGCTGGAGCCTGACGCCGCCGATCTGCGCGCGCGCTACAATGTCGAGGTCGGCCTCCACACCTTCGACGTGCTCGACACCGCCTCGTTCGAAGGCTTCGTCGCCGGCCTTCCCGCGCTGCCCGATGTCGTCATCTCGATCGTCGGCCTGCTCGGGGTGCAGCAACAGGCCGAGAGCGATCTCGCCCACGCCACCGCGATCATGCGCTCCAACTACGAGGGCCCGGCGCTGATCCTTGGCCTGTTCGCGGAAAAGTTCTTGAGCCGCGGCAGCGGCACGCTGGTCGGCGTGTCCTCGGTTGCCGGCGATCGCGGCCGCGCCTCGAACTATGTCTATGGCTCGGCGAAGGCCGGCTTCTCCGCCTTCCTGTCCGGCCTGCGCGCCCGCGCCAGCCGGGGCGGCGTCCACGTCGTCACGGTCAAGCCCGGCTTCGTCCGCACCAGGATGACCGAAGGCATGAAGCTGATCGGCCCGCTCACCGTCGAGGCTCCCGTCGTCGGCGATGCGATCCTTCGCGCCGTCGAGAACAAGACCGATATCGTCTACGTCAGCGCCAAATGGCGCCTCGTGATGTTGATCATCAAGACGTTGCCGGAAGCGGTGTTCAAGAAGCTGAAGTTTTGAGGCCGTTGCCCTCACCCGCCGCTTCGCGGCGACCTCTCCCGCAAGCGGGAGAGGTGAAACTCACACGCTCATGCGCTGGAACTGACCGGCCGCGCGGAAGCGCCAGAGATATTGCGGGGCGATCGCTTCCAGCGAATCGGGCGTGATGCCGAGGCCTTCCAGCGTCAGCCCGGCGGCCTTCGCCGCATCGGACACGACATTGTCGCGCTCGAGCAGCGTGACCTGGTCCGGGGTCAGCTTGAACGCGCCCGGTGCGAATTGCAGGAAGTTGGCCTGGAAGCGGGCGAGGCCGAACGACAGCGGCACCAGCATCCGCTTGCGGTCGGTGATTTCGAGGATCGCCTCGATGATCTCGCGCATGCTCAGCACCTCCGGCCCGCCGAGCTCGTAGGTCGCGCCCGCCTTGGCCTTGCCGTCGGCGGCATCCGCGATCGCGCTGGCGACGTCGCCGACATAGACCGGCTGCATCTTGGTCTCGCCGCCGATCAGCGGCAGCACCGGCGACATCCGGGCCAGTGCGGCAAAGCGGTTGGTGAACTGGTCCTCGGGGCCGAACATCACGGAGGGGCGGAAGATCGTGGCGGCGGGAACCGCGGCCAGGACCGCGGCTTCGCCGGCCGCCTTGGCCCTGGCATAGCGCGAGGGCGATTGCGCATCGGCCCCGATCGCCGAGACATGCACCAGCTGGGCCCCGGCCGCGGCCGCCGCCTTGGCGACGGTCTCGGCGCCCTTGGCCTGGACGGCGTCAAACGTCTGCGCGCCGCCCTCGGTGAGGACGCCGACGAGGTTGATCACGACATGCGAATCACGCAGCGCCGCCTCGACCGAGGCCGGATAGCGCAGATTCGCCTGCACATTGTGGACCTGCCCGACCCGGCCGAGCGGCTGGAGGTATCCAGCGAGTTCCGGCCGCCGCACCGCGACCCGGACCCGGTAATCCCGCTTGCACAGGGCGCGGACGACGCTGCGGCCCAAAAACCCCGATCCGCCGAAAACCGTGACGAGCGTGTCCAGATTCGATGCCATGGGAGCCGTTCCTGCGGAAAAGAGTGTGTCGTGTCAGGCTTGTATCGGGCCGGTTTGCGATGCGCAATCGGCATCCCGAGCCCGGCCTCACGCATGAATTGACAACGGCGTCACCGAACCGTAGTAACCGCCTCCGTGCCCCAAACGGCATGCCCAGGTGGTGGAATTGGTAGACGCGCTGGCTTCAGGTGCCAGTGGCTTAACGGCCGTGAAGGTTCGAGTCCTTTCCTGGGCACCATACGATTCTGGATCGCAAACAAATCCAGATAGATAAGCCCTTTCAGAGTGTTGCGTTGGCCCCGACTGTGTAACAATGGGGTGTAACATTGCTGTTCAGGGTTGTTCGGCCGATGCGCCGGGACGGGTCTCGCTTTCCTCTTTTCGTGCAGCGCATTCCGGCTGATGTCCGACGCAAAGCAGTCGGTTTCGAACTGGCGATTCCGCTCGGTGACAGTTTCGTTTTCGTGACGCTTCGCGAGGGCGCTCAGGCAGTGCGGTTCTCCCTTCGCACCACGGACCCCAGCGAGATCAAGACCCGTCAGGCGCTCGCGGCGGCCTATCTGGAATCCGTCTGGGCGGCGCTCCGCAATGATGCCCCTGTGCATTTGAGCCACCGACAGACGACGGCCTTGGCGGGCGAACTCTATCGCGTTTGGGCGGACAGCGAGAGCCGCGCCCGGAGTGTCGCCATGGTGCACACGCCCGGAGTTGGCTGGGCGCCAGACACCGACAGCCAGGACGAGCAGGAAGCTCAATGGGCGGCCGTCGTGGCGATGTGGGAGAAGGTCGGCAAGGATGGCGACCCCAAGCACTTGGAAAAGCCGCTTGGTCCTATCGTGGATCGCCTCTTGTTGACCAAGGGCATTCGCCGCGTGGACAGCGAAAGGCGCGCCATGTTGCTGGTCGCTTTTTGGATGGCGTTGCGGGACGCTTTCATGAGCCGCCAGCGCAATGCGGGAGGGGACTATGCGCCTGACCTCAAGGCCGCCCGCTTCCCGGATTGGCAGGCGCCTGAAGGGCCACTGAAGGAGAACCCAAAGCGGGGCGCCTCAAAGAATTCTCTCACCGGGCTGGTCGAGGACTGGTGGAAGGAAGCCAAGCAGGCCGGTCGCAAGCAGAGCACCTATGAGAGCTATCGCAATTCAATGGCGCGCCTTGTGACGTTCCTCAAGCACGACACTGCGAGCCGGGTGACACCGGAGGACATAGTCCGCTTCAAGGATTATCGCGTGCAGAGCGGCGTTAGCCCAAAGACCGTGAAGGATAGTGACCTCGCGGGCCTGAAGACGGTGTTTGGCTGGGCGGTGGTCAATCGTCGGCTGCTTAGCAATCCGGCCGAAGGGATCACCATCAAGGTCGGCAAGTCGCGCAAGCTCCGGTCTAAGGGGTTCTATGATTCGGAGGCCATCGCCATCCTGAAGCACGCTCGCGAGTTCGTGCCCGGCCGGGAAGCCCCGAAGCTCGCGGCGGCTAAGAGGTGGGTGCCGTGGCTGTGTGCCTTCACGGGCGCCCGCGTGGGCGAGATGATCCAGATTCGCAAGGAGGACTTGCGGCGCGAAGGCAAGCTCTGGGTGCTGCACGTGACGCCCGAAGCGGGGCCCGTGAAGACGGATGAAGCGCGTGACGTCGTACTCCATCGCCAAATCATGGAGGAGGGCTTCTTGGCGTTCTTCGAGACGTCGAAGGGCGGCTATCTGTTCATTGAACCCAAGGTCGGTGAGCTTGGAGTGCGTAATGCAGTGAAGACGGCCCGGAACAAGGTGAATGAGTTTGTGCGCGAGGTGGTGAAGGATAAGAACGTCGATCCGAGCCACGGCTGGCGCCATCGGTTCAAGACCGTCGGCATAGAGCAGGGCGTTGAGACGCGCGTGCTGGACGCCATTCAAGGGCATGCGCCACGCAATGTCTCGGAGGGTTACGGCGACGTGACCATTAAGGCGAAGGCGAATGCCATCGCTCGGTTTCCGGCGATCGAAGTCGCATAAGTAACCGATAGCTGACAAACCCTTCGGGGAAGCAAAGGTCCGCTAAGGGCCACAGGCGACATTGGCGAAGACGCCGCCAACTAGGCGGCCTTACTGCTTGCGGATGATCTTAAAGGCGAACTCGACTTCCATCACAGGGCCGCTTTCATCGCGCACGGCGATTGCCATTTGATGGATTTGCGACCCCTTGAAACTTGCCATGCTGTCCGATGCAAGTCCCGTCAGAGCGCGGGCCGCCTCTCTTTGCACTGCCACCATGTCGCGCAAGTCCAACCCTTCCTCATCGAGGATGATGTTTCCCCCATCGCGGAAGTCGAAGTAATAAAGGGCCATCCGGCACTCCCAACGCAGGCGGGAGCGCGCCGTGTCTCTCAGCCACCGACGCCTACGGTCAGAGCCCCGGCCGGTGATGCGGGATAATTTCGAACAGCAAATTCTGTTCCAAAAATCGTGGAGGAGGTGAATCCGAGATTAACCTATGTTGATTAGAGGGGCATGGTTCACGCAACGAATGCCGAACTGTTCGCCCTTCTGCAGCGATTGAGGAGGCTAAACGGTTCTGCCGCCAATAGCCGACAATACGGTCGTCCAAGCATTGTTCGGCCAAGGGGCCAAAAGGCGACGAAAGCTATCCCAGCTCTACTGGGGATGTCCTAGCCGCAGCACGCGCCCTTGCCATTCTCTTGAATGGGGGGGCATGGCACGGTGCCGTAGGAGCAAAACACGCAACAGTCACCTGCTTTGGGCTTCAACCTAATGCCGCAGCCCTTACAGTCGTAGAAGAACTGGCAGGCGTCCGTCGGCATGGTCTCTTTGGTTTTGTGGCCGCAGATGGGACAGGTCAGAGTCGATTGTAATTCCATTACCGGGCTTTCCTGATGACCTTCAAAAGTGGGCGTTCCAGATGGCCCCATGCTGCCGCTGTCCCGACGAGTACGGTCGCAACGAATAGGACGACCGCTGTACCGATGGCACCGCGCCGTCCGAAGTATACACACCAAGCAATGCCGACCAATACCGCGCTCGCAATCAACAATGGTGTTCGATAGTCGACAATTGCTTCAAGCACGGCAAAAGCGCTGGCACCCGCACCAAGGCCGCCAAGGGCGAGCGGCAAGGCAGCACGATGCCGAGAGCACTGCGCGGTCCCAGTCACTAGGCCAGCGGTCGTGAGAATACCTGCAAGTCGGTTGCGGATCATTCCCCAACGCAATATCCGCCATCGGCGGTCATGCCCATTCACAGTTCTGCGGGGTCGGCTGGATGTCCGCTGGGGTCACGAGTGGCCCTGTTACAGTGAGCGGGGATAGTCCGGTTTGTGCCCGAAGCCGATATCGACTTAACCTCCTAGCGATTGTTGGCATACTCGATTGCTGCCGCTTTGCAGGCCGCAAGTTTCAAACAAGCCAGCACAGCGCCATCGCGCAAGGCATTCTCATACGAATCGTCTTTGTGGTTCGCGTGAAGATAGGCCCCGAGCAAGGCCGCAGCGACCAAGACCACGACGTAACGGGCTCGCTCCAAAATCAGCCGCGCTTTGGGGTTCTTCTGAATGCGAGTGACCGTCGCTAAGAAAATGGCCGGTGTGCTCACAAGAAGGATGGCAACTTGGAAGCCGCCGGATTCGATATCCAGCCGCCTGAGAACCTGATGTTCGAGCCAAAGGCAGAGCGCAACGACGCTCCAGATGGTGGCCCAGTAGCTGGCCATATCGAAGAGAACCTTGATGGGGTCGTCGTCACGCAGCTTCGGGGCGGTGCCCTCCGTGCTGGTCATTCTTGCGTTCCTCATTATCAGTGGAGAGCCGATTGTAGACGATAGTCATCATGTCTCAACGAGAAAATGGGACTCATAGTCCGTAGACCTAGAGTCATCATGATGGCCTGCTCTCGGGGATGGATGACGAGACCGGGATCGTTGATGTGGTGGCGGAGGCTGTGCGGAAGGCCCGTAAGGGGCTCGGCCTGTCCCAAGAGGATTTGGCCCTAGAGGCGGGGCTAGACCGGACCTACGTCAGTCAGGTGGAGCGGGGCACTCGCAACTGCACCATCATCGTCCTGGCCCGCTTGGCGAAGGCCCTCAAGACGACCCCTGACCGATTGCTTGTCCCCCAGCGGAAGGGGCGGGCTTAGTCCCTCTATCTCGTCCGGTGTCAGCGTGGGCGGTCACTTTGAACACCTGACCCACGTCGCGCGGCAGCGCGGGAGGCCGGGAGTCATGCAATGAGCAAAACATAGAGGAAGAGGGCAGCAAGGAGGAGCGCCCAAAAGTCCCACGCCAACAGAAGCCAGTTGTGCTTGCGCATGGTGATCTCGCCTCCCTCTATTCAGAAGGGGTGCGCAATAAGGCATGCTTGATGTACCTCAAAGGATGGGGACTAGAAGGCGCCCCCATGGGGACGTGGCGGTCGCTCACCCGAGCAGAGGTGACCCTTCAGGGCTGGGGGTGATCCTTAGAGCCCGCATGTTGGGATCACTCTAAGGAGGGGTGGTGTCACCCTCCCAACTTGAGGGCATCCCTTAGAGGACCCGAGATCGACCTCTAACCTCTAAACTCCGAGTTTCCCCCTCTAGCTTCCTCCTCCATTAGCGGAGGCATAAGAGTTATGTTATTGCGATTATTGATGAATTTTCACTGAGACAATCGCGCAGGGCGAGCGGCTCCAGCGTCGAAACACGGCCCCCATCGCTTCCTGCGCCACTCCCATGTGGGATTTCGCGACGAGCACCGCGTCGTGAAGGGGCAGGGCGGTGACTCCCGCAGCCGATAACTCCGTGAGAACCTCGATCAGCATGTCGCTTTCGATGCGCATCAGTTGGAAGCCAAGGCCCTTCCCAAACAGATGAGCGATGGGAGCGTGCTTCGCGGAGAGCATCTCGATTGCCGTTCGGAGATTGGTGCCGTCCGGAAAGTGTCGGTGCGTGTCTTCGGGCCAATTCTTCAGCGGCCCCCGCGAGAACAGTAGCGCGTTCATTAGCTTCTTGCAGCCATCGCGGCCGGTGCGGTTACCGAAAATATCATAGAGGTCGCCCTCAGGCTGAGGCGCTCCGGCCCGCACATAGGCGAGGCGCGGGAAAAGTTGTCCATAATCGACCTCCGCCACGCGTTGGCCGTCGATACGGATGCGCTTGCGTTCTGTCCGCTCCATCCAGAGCCAAAAGGCGGCGCCTGCGAGACGGCCTCCGTGCTGCCATGTACCGTTGTTGAAGATGCGCCTCAGCGAGCGACGATAGGGTGCGATGACATGACCGTCCTTTCCTAAAGAGGGACCGGACTTGTCTTGGCCCGCGATTTCAATGTCAGCCTCGCGCAAGAATTTATTTATGGCTCGGACTTGCTTCCCGAACTTTTTAGACTGAGCAGTCTCGCGATGACTGATAACCGCGGCGTTCCCGTCCTCGTCTTTTCCTTCCTTCAGAATGACCACCACAGGCTCGTCAATCTGGTGGATCTCGCGCCATGCAGGTGGACACAGGGGAAGATGGTCTGCAAGGCGCCCTCGCGGTTCGACAAGCGACGGCATTTTCGACCTAGCGGAGATCCTATAGCCGCGCCGTCCCTCCGCGATGAGACCCGTTGCGGACATGAGATCGATGGCATCGAGAAAGTGTTGACCAAACACTGGGTTTGACTTCGCGTCCCCTTGCCAGATAACGGCATGTGACCTGGGCACAGCAAGCTTAGACTTACTCCCTGTAGACTCTAGCAGAATGAGATTGCAGGCCAGTGCCTCCACGGCCACGTAGAATTTCGCGGTGTCCGCATCCTTTCGCGCTCGCTTACGAGAGCCTCTCGCGGCCTCGTGGGCTAACAACGTCTCTGCCAGCCTTCGAACCGAACCCTGAAGCTCCGCGCTCTTCGCGCGAAGCTGGGGATCAAACATCATGGGCTGCGATAGGGAGGGCATAGGGTTCCGTGCTTAAAGTGATCCGCTAAAACATCGAACATGCACGTACCGTCGAATGGCCACCTGATGTCTCGCAAGCGAGGTCGTTGCGCGAAATTCTCAGGAAGGGCCTAAGACAGCTTCGGTTGGCGGCCAAAGCGCTGCCGATAGGCCAAGACGCCCGGGAGGTGCCGTTCCAAGACAAGCTCGCAAGGCTTCTCCAGCAAGCGACCCATGACGCGTAAAACCTGTCCAGTCGATCTAGGATAGGCCCGCTTTTTTGAACTCACCCATCCTGTGCCGCTCGCTAGTCGATGCACGGCTTTTGCAAATTGAACCGTCCGAAACTCCCGTGGCCGGTGTCCATTGGATTCCGCAAGGGCGGTGACCGCCAAGACGATACAGAGAATGCGTTCGGGCTCGACCTGCGCGACACGTAACCTCGCCAGCGCTATCTTCGCCCGTTTGGCAGCCGACATGCCCTTCAGCCTAGTTGCGATCTCGACCGGCCCAGCTTCGTCCAATGTCGTTCGGAGGCCGGCTATAGCTGCGGCGATGAACTTATCCTTTGCTGCCAAAAGGCGGACGTAAGCGTTGGCGGCGGTCAGATACGGCTTTAGTTCAGCAGCCGTGTAGGTGTTGAGCCAATAGCTGCCGTGCCGCGCCCGGTGCTCAACGTGCTTGCGGCAGTGATTGGGAGCCAGCCCCTCCTGGGCAGCCTTCATGGTTAGTCGACCGCAGCCGGGAACGACGCAATGTGTTGCCGCTCTGTCGCTCTCCAGAGCTATTCGGCGCTTGACGAGCGACCGCCGCCGCAACCTTTCAGCCGGCGCTGGCATGATCCCACCGCGGATCGCCATCGAGGCGACCGTCCAGTTCGTCGCGGTGCCACCTCTCCGCAGTAACAAAGAGCGATTGCAAAACATCCGGGAGGCTGCGCAATCCATCATGTTGCCCGTTGTCGAGAGCTAGCTTCGCGAGCCTAAGCCAAGTCTCTTGGGTTTGCAGCGGTTCGCCACGAAACTCGAGCAACACCGATTCGGATGGAATAAAAACTCGGTGGTGTCCGGTCCGTTTAGGGTGGAGTCTCGCATCCGGTGGCGCGTTGAATAGGATGCGGTCCAAGCGCGATTGGCCTTTGATTCCCATCTTTTGAGCCAGAGCCTCCGGCAGGTAGATGTTCATCGGATAGATCAGCTTTTCTTCCCGCCTCTGGACCTTGCGTTTTGCTCTATCTCCCTGATGTGAATCTCCGTCCAGTCTCAACCGAATGCCCGGTATGACCTCGAACGCCCGCATAATCGCGAAGTGGATGGGCAGCACATAGCGAGTCTTCTGATCGCCGATGCTTTCCGATTGGGTGAGTCGAAAGCCCACCAACGCCTGCCCTTTATGCGCCAACAGCTCCAAATCAACGCCTAGAATGGAGGGGCGCCGCGTATCGAGAAGATAGCGCAGAGGCTCTAAGTCGGGAGCGTTTGAACTCCCCCTGCACTGTGCTGCTCTCGCGGCCCATTCGCTAACGACTGTGAGTGCTTCGGCGATGGTCAGTTTTTTCAATTCCATTGTAATGCACCAAGTATGGACGACACGAATATGGGGTCGCATCGGCAAACAAACAATATCAGGACTGCGCTCCAGAAACTGCGCGATCCGAACGCTTTCTGCCGAGTCGCGACTGTATGCGCATGACCTGAAGGGCTGACCAAGTGGTGCTCCCTCGTGCTGTAGGTACTCCCCGTGCTGTTAGTGCCCTAGCTATATCGGTGGGTGTGCTGTTGCCTTCACAGCGCAGTTCATCCAACAGAGGTGCGAGGTCATTGGCTCGTCGCTGAGCGAGCCCGACCTGTGTGTCCCGGCCCTTAGCTCTCGCCTTGCTGGACAAGGTGGCTCCTCGGTTGCCTCCGAGCTGCTGCCCCCTTGCCTTCGCCGCTTGGAGTGCAGCTCTGGTGCGAGAGGAGATCAGACCCGCCTCTAGCTCCGCGACGGCTGCCATCTGTTGGAGCATGAAGCGCCCGGTGGGTCCCTCAATGGTGGGGAGGTCTGCGAACCTCACATCAACACCTGCCTCCAGGAGCCTCGACAGGAAGCCCACCGAACGGGTGAGTCGATCCACCTTGGCGACCACCAAGGCTGCTTGGTGCACCCGAGCCGCGGTGAGTGCTTGGTCGAGGGCCGGTCTGTCACTGCGCTTCCCACTCTCGATCTCGGTGAACTCAGCCACCACCTTCGCTGTGCGGTCGCCGAGATAGTTTCCTACAGCGGTCCTCTGTGCCTCCAGGCCTAGGCCTGAAGCTCCCTGCTTGCGGGTAGACACTCGGTAGTAAGCGACAAACCGTTGCTTCACCTTCATGCTTCACTCTCGCCTATGAACAACTTAGCCAACGTCCGTTGACACCATTGTTATTGACGTGGGATTCGCTCGCCAACGGGCAGGAAGTGAGTCAAATCGACTCAGGGCGAAGCGTCTTCAACGCGCCCGCCCATCACGGAAGCGCTGCGAGCGCAGTGCGTGCCGGAGCGCGGGATTGTGTGATGAAGGATGCTTCAGAAGTTGGGTAAGGGGTGCGGGGGGAAAGCGGCAAGCTGCCGCCACGAGGTCAGTTCTGAGATGAGCTACCCAAAACGCAATTCCGGCCGGGCAACAACCTAGCAGGCCGAATGATGAGAATCGCCGGGCGAATACGCCTCTCCTCTCATCGTGATTGAGCCTCGATTATTTTCGGCCAGTCCGGCATCCTCGGACACCTCTCCGTGCCACACACAAAGGGTACTGCGAGTTCTTCGGCGATAAGTCTTTCACCAATGTTTGCTCCATCGAGCAAGAGAATGGCGCACTTGCGTCGGTGATTACATAAGCCCTTTGCGATCTTCGCTTGGGAGCACGAACAGGGCACGGGTCGGAGGTCCAATGAACCGCTACGGAGCAGCTCCCCAAATCGTTCCTTTGCGATCAGCGCTACCGCCCTCTCGTCGGGCCCTACGCTCCTCCAGCGCGATGCGATTTCCGGCGTGTCATAGCCGACCAACCTGTATGTCGTCCCCCGAACCTGAATGGTGTCACCGTCCCGAATGACAATCTCGGTATGAATTATTGGATCGGCCAAGGCGCCGATTGAGCTGCACAGGGCTATCAGGCTGAAGATGAAAACGCGAAAGATCATAATGGCTTTCATAGTCCACTGGCCGGGATGAAAGACTTGGTTAACCCTACCTGACAAAATTAATCGTCGTTACGCGAAAGTAAAAGCGCTTGTTGGCTTCTTAACCGCATTCATGGGCCCATTGTGGAGTGGGGCCTATGGCTAAGAGTTCAGTACGCGTTGCGGCTACTTCGCCAAACAAATTATTCTTCGGGGATAATCTCGAAATACTACGTCAGCAAATCAAAGACGAGAGCGTGGACCTCGTCTATTTGGACCCGCCGTTCAATAGTCAGGCGCGGTACAATGTCCTATTCAAGAGTCCGGTTGAAGACGTTACTTCTGCACAGGTTGGCGCATTCTTGGATTTCTGGTCATGGCATACCGGAGAAGCCGAGGCCGCATATCATGAAATCATGACCAGCGTCGGCGGGCCTACCGCCACGTTTGTCTCTGCTTTGAGATCAGCTCTCGGTGAGAGCGATATGATGGCCTATTTGGTGATGATGGCACAGCGGCTCGTGGAGCTTCGTCGTGTTCTCAAGCCGACTGGCTCTCTTTATTTGCATTGCGACCCGACCGCCAGCCATTATCTGAAGATCCTGCTCGATGGCATCTTTGGGCCGGACAAATTCCGAAGTGAGATCATTTGGAAGCGAACGAGCGCACATAACTCGGCCAAGCGCTGGGGACCGATCCACGATGTCATTCTATTCTATAGCGCTTCTGACGAATTCACGTGGGAGGATGTTCATCAGTCCTACGATCAGGAGTACATCAATTCGTTCTTCGTGCATGAAGACCCTGACGGGCGGAAGTGGCGACGTGCAGACCTAACCGGCGCCGGGACCCGAAATGGCGAGAGCGGTAAGCCTTGGAGAGGCATATCCGTAAGCGCAAAGGGCCGTCACTGGGCGGTGCCTCATGGTGAGCTTGATAGGCTCGATGCGGCAGGAAGGATTCACTGGCCACAGAAGCAGGGGGGCATGCCACAGCGTAAGCGCTACGTTGACGAACTGCCCGGAATGCCCCTTCAAGATTTGGTGCTGGACATCAAGCCGGTTCACAACGTCGGTCAAGAGCGCCTTGGATATCCAACGCAAAAGCCCGTCGCGCTTCTCGACCGAATAATCCGTGCTTCAACCAAGCCGGGCCAAATCGTCCTTGATCCCTTCTGCGGGTGCGGGACTACGGTGCATGCGGCGCAGGCTGCTAAGCGCAACTGGATCGGGATCGACGTGTCTATTCACGCCATCCATGTGATCGAAGGGCGATTGAAGGATGCATTCGGAAAGTCCAATGTGCCTAGCGCCGAAGGTATTCCCGCTGATTACGCTTCCGCCGCTCGTTTGGCGAATTCCAATCCCTTCCAATTCCAATGGTGGGCCAATTACCTGCTAGGAGCACATCGAATCAACGAAGTTAAGAAGGGGGCAGATCGCGGGATCGATGGGGAGCTATTCTTTCCAAATGGTCCAGGCCGTGCCTATGGCAGAATGATTATCTCGGCTAAAGCGGGCCATACCGGGCCTGCGCATGTTAGAGAGCTTCGCGGCGTCATTGAGCGCGAGAAGGCCGAAATGGGACTCTTCGTATGCTTGGAGCGTCCTACGCCATCAATGCTTCGCGAAGCCACGTCAGCGGGTTTCGCTGATGTGGTCCATGGTCGGACGCCGCGACTTCAGATCGTCAGCATCGCGGATTGGTTCGAAGGGAAGAAGCCGCGCCTTCCCCCGGTGGAGCAGATTCACAGCGCTGTCTTTGAGACAAAGAGCAGGGGGGCTAAGCGGCCTGACCCGAACGCTCCTGAATTGCCGCTAAGCTTCGTCGGGGGTAAGTCGGCCGTGAGGCCCGAAATGCTAACCCAGCACCTCAATCCGCTTACTGTTCCCAGCTCATCGAGGGCAAAGACGGGCTAATATGGCGTAAGTCCTTGATCCGTAAAGTCGGCGTCGCTAGATTGCAGGTGGCGGCGCGGGGGTGCCATTGGTTGCAGCACAAGATTCGATCCGATCGAGCTTCAGCAGAGTGCGGTGCTAGTTATGGCTAAGCAGGCCGAACTAGATCGGGGAACGCTGTCGTTCACAATCGAGAGCAGAATCTTACGAGAACTGGGCGAGCGGCTGGTTAAGCAGCCCGAGGTCGCAGTAATCGAACTAATCAAGAATGCCTACGATGCGGACGCCACCGTCTGCAGCATTGACTACGAGCCCGGTCATTCGATCACGATTGCCGACAACGGCGGCGGCATGACCCTTACGCGTTTTGCCACGTCGTGGATGAGAATAGGGACGAGCTCGAAGGAAGGCGTCAACGTGAGCGCCAAATTTGGGCGCCTAATCACCGGAGAGAAAGGCATTGGCCGTTTCGCCGTCCGCTTCCTGGGCCGCAAGTTGCAGTTAGAAAGCGTTTCTTTCGACTCGCAGTTCAGGCGGCGAACCAAACTCATTGCCGACTTCGACTGGCCGCAGTTCGATCAGCACGAAGACTTGGGCAAAGTTCGTGTGCCCTATCGACTCGAAGAAGCGGGAGACGACGCTCAGTCGGGTACGACGCTCACGATTAGCCAGCTTCGGGAAGAAGCCGAGCGTCTAGACTTGAAGCGCGTCCGTACCGGCTCGCTAAGCATCCTCACGCCGCTACGTTCATTGCTCCGCGAACACAGTGAGCGGGAAGGCTCACGCGGTGGACAGATCGATCCTGGCTTCAGCCTGAAGATCGGCCGGGACGATGCCGACGAGGACGAAGGCGATGTTGCCCTCGAAATTTTGAACCACTTTGTTTTCAGAGCACAACTAAGCGTTCGAGGAAGAAAGCTTCGTCTCCGGGTTTATAAGCGGGGGAGTGAGGAGCCATATTTTCAGGTTGAGGATACAATCGAGAATCACGTTGGGGACGTTTACTCGGACCTACGATGGTTTCCACGGCGTGGGGGAACGTTTAGAGGCCTGTCGGTGGATGGCCGGGTAGCCCAGCGTTGGGTGATTGAAAACGGCGGGGTCGCTGTCTTCGATCGCAGCTTTCGCGTTCAGCCATACGGATCGCCGTCAGATGATTGGTTGCAGCTCCAGGCGGACGTGGCGCGAAGGCGACGAGAGCCTCGCTCTCCTCTCGCCCTGAAATATTTCCCCATGGCGGCTCAAGTTAAGTCGTCCACCGCTGAGAACTGGATGTTGCGTCTACCTCAGTCAGCTCAGCTCGTGGGTTTCGTGCAAGTGGATGCGCGTCATAGCCAGACATTGAGCCGGGGGCGGACTGGGTTGGTGGCCTCAGCCGACCGGGAGGGTTTTGTCGAGAACGAGGCCTTCAACGAGCTGCGCCGAATGGTCCGTGGTGCAGTCGAGGCGATGGCATTCTGTGATAGGCGCAGTCAACAAGAGCAGGAGAAAGCAAAGCATCGCGAGATGCTGGCAACCATCCGTCGCGAAACGCGATCCGCAATTGCTGAGATCGAAGCGAACCCCCTCATAACTGCCGCTCAGAAGTCCCGCATCGTTAATGCCCTAGCTGAAACGCAAACGCTAGCAGCGCAGCATCAGCAAGCAGCGTATGAGCGGGAACAGCAACTCGAAGTGATGAGCCTGCTCGGCGTTGTGGCGGGCTTTATGACGCATGAATTCGGATCGGCGCTGCACGAGCTAGAGGCGACGCATAAAGAGCTTCTGATCATTTCTAAGCAGCACCCAAAATTGGCGGGAGCTGCTGCTAGCTTCGCAACTCACATAAAAAACCTCCGAGAATTTGTTACCTATTCCTCTGGGTATATTCAGGGCGCCAAGGCGCGACCTGCCAAGCCCTATCCCGCTAAGCCGAGACTTGCACAAGTGAAACGCATCTTCGGACGCTATGCGGAAGATCGAAACATCGAAGTGGAAATTGAGGCCGAAGCAGACTTGGAGGCGCCTATGGTGCCGCCAGCCCTGTACAACGGTCTTGCTCTGAATCTCTACACCAATGCGCTAAAGGCAGTCACAGCTAAGGCAGGCCGCAAGGCAGGTAAGATTTGCTTTCGGGCCCGGAACACTGACCGATGGCACATCCTAGAAGTTCTAGACACAGGTATTGGTATCCCCAGCGCTCTGCATGAGCGCGTGTTTGATCCGCTCTTCACCACCACGACGAATTCCGATCGTGATCCATTGGGCTCGGGCATGGGTCTAGGCCTCGCTTTAGTCCGGCGCGGTGCGGAGGCTTTTGGTGGAAAGGCAGAGGTTATCGCCGCCCCCTCGGATTATTCGACGTGCATTCAAATCAGGTTGCCTCTTAGTGAGAGTTAGAGATGGCTATCAAACAGGCGGCAATGCCGAGAATCCTGCTGGTCGATGACAAGCAAGAGGTTCTCGACGCGCTCCAAGCGGCTGTAAGAAAGCAATTAGAAGGCACCGATGTCGAGGTGGATGTCTGGTTGCCGTCAATTGACGATGGCGATCCGATCCAGAAACTTGACTCGCTTATCAGCCCAAGCACCGTGCTCGTTGCTACGGACTACGATTTGACCAGCAAGGTGCGTGGTCTTTTTGGCCTGACCGTCGTAGCGAGGTGCCAGCAAAAGTTGGTTCCTGTCGGAGACTTCTCCCGTGGCAACATCGACGCCCTGCCGAAGGAGCCGAGCCTCTTCGAATTGCGCGTTCCGAACACGGATGACGAGGGGGCGAGCTTCATTGCATCAACCTTCCACGGATTCGCGGGAATGTGGGCGGCCCTGAAGTCAGATGACGCTCTAATACAGAAGAACAAAGTGAGTCTGGCGGCGGTGCTCGCAAGCCTATTGCACAGGCCGGAGTTGGAAAACCAATTCGCGCTCTATATGGCTCGTCTGGGCGCGGCAAACTCCTCGATACTTGAGCGCATAAAGGAGTTTTCGGGACCGGCCGATCCGTCTGTGGAAGATAAGCGTCGTCTTCTTGTCTATGTACTCGGCCACGTCCTTTGTAATGCAATTTTGAAATATCCAGGGCCGATCCTCTCAACAAAAGCACTAACGGCATATTGCGCTACTGCGGATGATGAGAGTGCGGAGCTTTCAGAACTCTTTAAGGCGGCAGCCTATGAAGGTCCATTTGGACAGTTCTCAAAATTCTTCTGGCGTGATGCTGTTGACGAAATAATCGAGCAGCTAAGCGCCGGGGTCAATGTCCAGCAATCGCAGTCGTTCGCAGAATTTAACCGGCGCGTGATTGAAGAGCACATTCAGCGCCCGCTTTCCGATCACTCGTGTTCGCGATGCGGTGGAAAAAATGGGGGCTTTTGGTGCCCCTTTACTCAACGGCCAGTTTGCATGCGTGAAGACTGCTCGGTGCCAACTACGAGTTGGGTCCCGCAAGGGGCGCAGTTGTGCCGAGTCGAGAAGGATTTTTATGAAGAGTGGGCGCCGCTTTTAGGGCTTTGAGGAAATGAATAGAGCTGAAGTGCACGCGTTAAGGCGTGTTACGACCGGATGGACAAATCTCACGGCGTCTATAAGCAGGATGTATCAATCTGGCGCCATTCGTCCTGGGAATCCAAACGACATTTTCCAACCGGATGCCGGCGATGCAGCATCACCAAACGATGCCACGTTCACTATCCGGCCAATCGTCTTCAATCTTCCGGAAGCGCCGGGTGGTCAGCCGACTCTCTTTATCGCTCTCAAAGGGTGGCTCTCATTTAGCGACGTTCAGTTAGGAGCCGGGCCTATGAAGACAAAGTCGTTCGGCACAGAGATGGGGTACTTTCGTCGGAGGAATTCCCGCCTTGAGCACATCTATGGTGTGCACTTCGATCTGGACGAGGCCAAGCCGGGCCACCCGGTCTTTCACGCCCAAGTATCGTCTCAATCCCGACTGGGAGAGTCGGTACGCGAGCTTTACCGCTTAGAGGACGAAATCGTAAACGAGTTCTCGCCCAAGCTAGGGAACATCCGAATCCCCTCGGCTCAGATGGATGTTTTCTCGGTCGTCATCCAAATCTGCGCAGATCACCATCTCGCTCTGGGCGGGGCGGGTGCGCCGGTCAAAGCCGAATTCGACAAAATACGCCAAACGAACTCGTTCTTTCTGGGCGCGGCCCATCGAATGCCCTTCTTGAATTCACCGCCCGCGACGGGCTGCTACCGCTCGGCACATTGGTACGGCTGACGGTGACTTCGCCCAGGCAATTCCCGGGAGACGGCTCAGCCCCGCTTTAATGCACACCACTGTGTAACATTCGGTAGGGGCTATTGAAAATCGTCAATGGTTTCAATAAGATTGGGCATGGCCAAGGCAATCCTTTCCTGGGCACCATCTTTTCCCTTTGAATGCTCCCTCGAAGACGGAGAGCCGAGGTCCGCGGGCGATCGGCCCATCGGCGGCTTCTGCGCAACAATATTGCGAAAATCGATCCAGAAACCTCGATCCAAGAATCGTTGAGGACCGCCGTTTTTTTCTGGCATGCTGTACTTGTTCCGATCTCCTTAGAAGGAGCTGTTCGTGACGGGGGGCCGCATAGAACGAACTGCACGATCTTTCGGCTTTGGGCCGTTTCTCCTTCTTCCCGAACGCCAATTGCTGCTCAACGGCGAAGTACCAGTCCGGATCGGGGGCCGCGCGCTAGACATCTTGACGGCACTGGTCGAGCGGCCAGGCGAAATCGTGACCAAGCAGGAGCTGTTCGCGCGGGTCTGGCCGAACACAATTGTCGAAGAAGCAAATCTCAAGGTCAACATGAATGCCCTGCGACGGGCACTCGGCGATGGGCCCGAGTCGGCGAAGTACATCGCGACTGTAACCGGGCGTGGCTATCGATTCATCGCGCAGGTCCATGCAGCCGAAGAAGGGATCTCGGCTGGAGCGGCAACGGGTGGTCAAGGTCTCCCGACGGCAACAGCGCGCATCTTCGGCAGGACGGCTGTCATTGATGCAATCCTGCACGATATGAATGCATCGAAGATCGTATCGGTTGTGGGGACCGGCGGTGTCGGCAAAACGACGGTCGCTGTAGCGGCAGCTCACGAGGCGGCTCGTCGGCGCGCCCACGGCGCCACGTTCGTGGACCTTGCGAAAATCAGCGACCCGCAGTTCGTGCCTGCGGCGATCGCCTACGCGCTCGGGCTTGGCGTAACGGGCGGGGACCCGCTGTCGAGCGTCCTGCATGCTTTGAAGCTGCAGCAAAAGGTCCTCCTGTTCGACAATTGCGAGCACCTACTTCCTTCCGTAGCTATTGCAGTTGATCGGCTTGCGCGCCACCTCGATGGTGTGCGCATTCTCACAACGAGTCGCGAGCCGCTCGGGCTGAGCGGCGCGGAGCGGATACATCGGATCCGCGGACTAGAATGCGATCCCAGTGAAAGTCCCGCGGCGGACGAGGCTTGCAAGTTTCCCGCGGTCGAGTTGTTTGCCACGCGCGCAACCGAGCGGTCGGGATATCGGCTAACTGATGCCGACGCCCCGGCGGTGGCGGAAATCTGCCGTCGGCTTGATGGCAACGCGCTTGCCATCGAGCTCGCCGCAACACAAACGGCCGCCTTCTCGCCGGCACGCATCCTGCACATGCTGGACGAGAGTTTCCGCCTCCTCAATCTCGGCCCACCTGGCGCGCCTCAGAGACAGCAGTCGCTCCTGGCGACACTCGACTGGAGCTACAGCCTCCTTTCCGAGCGTGAGGCCGCATTGCTGTGTGAAATCTCCGTGTTCGCGGGGGTCTTTAGTGTCGATGGGGCAGCCGCCGTGTCGAACGGAAGGCGCGCTGAGGGAATGGATACACTCGCCAAGCTTGCCGCGAAGTCGCTGCTGGCGATGGATACGAATGCCGACCTGGTCACCTACCGCCTCTTGGAAACAACACGCGCCTATTGCGCGGAGCGCCTGCGGGTCAGCGGTGAGGATCAGGCGGTCCGCAGCCGTCATGCGGAATATGTATGTGCGGTGCTGGAGCAGGCGGCAAGCGAGTGGTCGCAGCGTCCAGCCCACGAATGGGGCGCCGCCTACCGCCACGTTGTCGACGATCTGCGTGTTGCGCTGGCCTGGGTCGGTCGGGACGAGGCAAATCGGTCGCTGCGAATTCGACTGACCGTCGCAGGCCTTCTGCTCTGGAATCATTTTTCGCTGATCCAGGAATGCCACGTCCATGTTTCACGGGCGGTCGAGGAACTCGATGCCGCGGGACTCGCCGGGACGACCTTCGAGATGAAGTTCAAGCTGTGGCTCGGCGCCTCGACGATGATCACGCGTGGCCTGAAGCCCGCGGCCATGGCTGCCTTGCGACGAGCATCAGAGATCGCCAATCGGATTGGTGACACCGACTATCGGCATCGTTGCCTGATGTTGATTGCGGCATTTGAACTCTTTACGGGTGAGTACGACGCTGGAATACGCACAATCAAGACATTCGCCTCGGTAGCCGCAGCGGATGATCCTTCGATCCTTCCCGAGGGCGAAGTTCACTTAGGCATAGCAGACCTTTTTCTCGGTCGTCTTCAAGACGCCCAGCAGCGGCTCGAAGCCCTCCAGCAGCGCGATATACGGTATTTTAACCGTTCGTATAGCGTTCGGTACTTGGCCGACATCGTCATTCTGTTGGAATGCGCGCTATCTCAG
This sequence comes from Bradyrhizobium sp. SPXBL-02, assembly GCF_051853065.1. NCBI lineage: Bacteria > Pseudomonadati > Pseudomonadota > Alphaproteobacteria > Hyphomicrobiales > Nitrobacteraceae > Bradyrhizobium > Bradyrhizobium sp. SPXBL-02. The sequence continues at coordinate 269,739 of NZ_CP182474.1, forward strand.
GTCTTGTGGTTGAGGGGCTTGCCAGACTCTGCCAGCCGTACGGCGGCCGCCGCCTTTGAGCGTGCCCGTCCGGGCCACCATCACCTCTCGCTGAATAACGCGCTCACATACTCATGTCCGGTTTTCTATTGGTGCGGGCGTTACGAGGAATGTGATCAATACGTCGAATTGCTCGCCGAACATGTCGAGAGGCAGGGACTAACCACGAGACGGCCGATTGCCAGTTTCTATCGCGCTGCTTTAGCGTACGAGAAAGGCGGCGCTTCGTCGGACACGATTGATTCCCTTAAGGAAGCGATCGAGGAGTTCCGCAATGTCAATTACCTCGTGCGGATTCCGTACTACCTCAGTGTTCTGGCAGATGCGCTTGCCCGTGGTGGACGGCTCGGCGAAGCCGAATCAATAATCCTGACCGCAATAAATACTGCCCGAGCGCGGAACGAAGGCTGGTGCCTTCCGGAAGTCATTCGCGTCCATGCGTCCATTCTCGAGGCCAAGGGTCGGACAAGTGAAGCTGAGGCAAGCCTCATGGAATCGATCGAGCTTGCCCGGGATATCGGTGCGTTGTCATGGCGTTTGCGCGCAGCGAATGATCTCGCGAAGCTCTGGTGCGCCCGGTCGCGAAGGGATGATGCTCGCAAGCTATTGCTGCCGATCTACGACGAATTTACCGAAGGTTTCCAGACGAGGGATCTACGCGTCGCAAGCGACCTGCTGGCTAGGCTTGCAAGCTCCGGAGATGGCAGAGCGGCCTGAAACACTGCATCGATCCGACGTTCACTTGCTCCTCGCGTCTTCCAGCCGGTGAGCACAGCGAACGCGGTAGAGGTCCCGATGGAAGCCCAGATCGGTCCTCTCCCCCTTCACACCATCCTTTTCCCCGTCCGCTCCGCCACCGCCTTCTGCACGAAATACATCATCACCAGCGTGACGATCGTCGTGGTCACGACGACGTAGCCGATCCGGTCAAAATGGAGCAGGGCGCCGTCCGCGCCTTGCGCGATGATCGCAGCCGCGAGCACCGAGCCGAGTCCGCCGGAGAGCTGCTGCAGCGAAGCGCTGACCGCGCTGAACGAGCCGCGCTGGCTCGCATCGGGAATCGCCGACATCAGCGCCTGCGACGGGATCATGCGCGAGAAGATGCCGACGAACATCAGCACGTTGACGATGATCGCCGTGACGAGCGAGACGTGGCCGAGATGGGTGTAGATCAGCACCATGAGGACGGTCATGGCGCAGCCGAACACGAAGGTCGGATATTTGCCGAAGGCGTCGCTGGCGCGGCCGACCAGCGGCCCGGTGACGATGCTGAACAGGCCGGAGACGAGATAGATCGTCGGCAGATGCGTGATGTCGATGCCGAGATTATGCACCGTGTAGGCGCTGGAGAACGGCATCAGCATGTACCCGCCCGTCGCCAGCAGCGTCGTGACGGCGAAGGCCAGGGTGTAGTGCGGTTCACTGATCGTCGCGACCAGATGATGGAACGGGTTTCTGTCCTGCTTCAGCTTCAGATGCGCGTCGACCGGCTCCATGGCGAAGGCGATGATCGCGATCGTCACGATCGACAGCACGACGATCGCGACGAAGCAGACATGCCAGCTCCAGTGATTGGCGAGAAACAGGCCGGCGGGAATGCCGAGCACCTGGCTGGCGGCGAACGCGGTCTGGATGATTCCCATCACGCGGCCGCGCATCTGCAGCGGAAACAGGTCGGTGATGATGGCGAGCACGACCGCGCCGATCACGCCGCCGAACAATCCGGTCACGATCCGGCCGATCAGCAGCACATGGTAGTTCGGCGCCACCGCGCACAGCAGCGTGCCCAGCGCGAAGCCGACATAGAAGAACAGCAAGAGGCGCTTGCGATCGAAGCGATCGGCAAAGCCGGCGGCGAGGATGCCCGACACTCCCGCGCTGAACGCGTAGGCCGACACCGCGACGCCGAACTGCCCCGCCGTGATGTTGAGCGACGGCATCAGGATGGCGCCGAGCGGCGACATGATGATGAAATCGAGGATGATCGTGAACTGCGTCAGCGCCAGCAGCGCGATGAGGAGCGCCTGGTAGCGCGAGAATCCGCGCGGGCGCTGGTCGTCGATCGGCGCAGCGAGCGTTTGTTCGGTCATGGCATCTGATTCACGGTGGGGAGCCCCGGGGAGGGAAATTGGCAGATAGGGTGGGCGGGGACGATGTCCACGGCGCGGAAAGCAAAAGTTCTGCCGGGACAGGAAGCTCGCGGCGGATTGTGGGATCCGGGCAACAGCGCCTGGGGCGGAAGCCGTCCCCACCTCTCCAACCGAATTAAGCCGCCTTTAGCGAATGTTCCCATAGGGTTGGCCGTCCATTTCCTGCTCCCCGGCCGAATTGCCGGTCATGTCGCGGCAAGTCAGAGCGTTTTCCGATGGAGCAGCGTGCCTCCCAGTATGATCCTGGCGTGTCCGAGCCGTCGGCGGCCCGGACCCTCGTCATCGACCTCGAAGGCGCCCTGTTGCGGTCCGAGCTGCTGTTGGAGGCGCTGTTCTCCAGCCCCGGCCGCCTGCTGGCGCGCTTCGGCGCGGGCGGACGGGCCGGGATGGCGGCGCTCACGAAGATCCTGGCGCGGGCGGAGATCGATTACGCCCATCTGCCCTATGATTCCGATGTGATGAACCGGGCGCTGGCGGCACGGGCGCGCGGGGCGAAGATCTATCTCGTCGCGGATCGGCTCGCCGCTCACGCCGCGGCGATCGCAGCGCATCTCGGCTTCGATGGCGTCGTCACGTCGGCCGATCTCGCCGCGGGCAGCGTGCCGTTCGATCGTGCCTCCATTGCGCGCATCGAAAATCGCGAGGTCCGCAGAGCTGACCTCGCCACCTGGGTGAAGGCGCTGCGGGTCCATCAATACGCCAAGAACACGCTGGTGTTCGTGCCCGCGCTCACGGCGCATCAGCTGAGCCTTTCGGCGCTGGGCTACGCGCTGCTCGCGTTCCTGGCGTTCTCGGCCTGCGCCTCGGGCGCCTATCTGATGAACGATCTGCTCGATCTCGCTGCCGATCGGCAGCATCCGACCAAGCGCCACCGCGCGCTCGCGGCCGGCGACTTGCCGATCTCGTCGGCGCTGTCGGCCGTTCCCGCATTGTGGTTGTTCGCGCTCGCCGCCAGCCTCTGCATCTCGCCGCTGTTCCTCGGCGTGCTCGGCCTCTATCTCGTCACCACGATCGCCTATTCGCTCGCGCTCAAGCGCAAGATGCTGGTCGACATCGTCACGCTCGCCGGCCTCTACACGCTTCGCATCGTCGCCGGCGCCGTCGGTGTCGGCGTGGTGCTGTCGGAATGGCTGTTGATCTTCTCGCTGTTCGTGTTCACCTCGCTCGCCCTGATCAAGCGCTTCAGCGAGCTCAGCATGCGCGAGAGCGCGGGCCTCGCCGATCCCGCCAACCGCGACTATCGCGTTACCGACCTTAACGTCATCGCCGCGATGGCGGCGGCGAGCGCCATGAACGCGGTGACCGTGTTCTCGCTCTACGTCTCGTCCTCGGCGGTGACGCCGCTCTACAGCCGGCCCTGGATGCTGTGGCTGCTCACGCCGCTGCTGCTGTACTGGTTCGGCCGTGCCCTGATGATGGCGCATCGCCGCGAGATGCCGGACGATCCGATCCTGTACGCTTTCCGGGACGGTCCCAGCCGCATCGCCGTCGCGGCGATGGTCTGCATCATGCTCGCCGCGATCTGACCGGCCCGCAAGGTCGCGGCCGCCGCTTGCGTGACCTGCTGCGACTGGCTACATCGCGATCCATTCGACTAGCCTATGATATCGACGCACCGATTCGACCCGAGGTTTTCATGACCGTACGCCTGCACCGCGGCGACCTGCCCGACCTGTCCCGCTACACCGGAGCGGTGGCGATCGACACCGAGACCATGGGGCTGAACCCGCACCGCGACCGGCTCTGCGTGGTGCAGCTCTCGCCCGGCGATGGCAGCGCCGACGTGGTGCAGATCCCCAAGGGCCACACCGACGCGCCGAACCTGAAGGCGCTGCTTACCAATCCGGCGGTCACGAAGATCTTCCACTTCGCGCGGTTCGACGTCGCGGTGCTGTACCAGACCTTCGGCGTCATGACCGGGCCGATTTATTGCACCAAGATTGCCTCCCGCCTGACCCGCACCTACACCGACCGCCACGGCCTCAAGGACCTCGTCCGCGAGGTGCTCAACATCGACCTCTCCAAGCAGCAGCAGTCCAGCGACTGGGGTTCCGACAGCCTGACCGAGCCGCAGCTCGCCTATGCCGCCTCCGACGTGCTGCATCTGCATGCCTTGCGCGAGCGGCTGGATGCCATGCTGGTGCGGGAAGGCCGCAGCCAGCTGGCGCAGGCCTGTTTCGACTTCCTGCCGACCCGCGCCCTGCTCGACCTCCAGGGCTGGGCGGAAGAGGACATTTTCGCGCATTCCTGAACGCCCGGCGCGGCGATTGGCCGGGCCTTGCCGCCCCGTTTCGGACACTTTCGTAACGGCCTGTCGCCGGCTGCATATTTGGGCGGCGCCGGATAGAATGGGGTGCCCCCTCGACCGGACACGGCGAGCTCCTCGTCAGGAGCCAGGCAAGCAGGAACCCAGGTGAATTCGGCCCAGAATCCCACCTACGACGCCGCGCTCGCGGCGAAGTTCGCCAGCGCGGCGCGCCACAGCCGCCTGGTGCGGATTCTGCGCATCGCGGTGCCGGGTGCGGTGCTGCTGTCCATGGCCGCCATCGTCGGCGTCTCGATCTTCAACCCGTTCCGCATGCTGATACCGAAGCTGCCGGTCGATAGCGGAAATCTGGTGGTGTCGGGCACCAAGATCACGATGGAATCGCCGCACCTCGCCGGTTACACGCCCGATCAGCGGCCCTACGAGCTCTGGGCCAAGACCGCGACGCAGGACATCACCGATCCCGACCATGTCGATCTCAAGGACTTGCGCGCGAAAGTGTTGATGGAGGATCAATCGACCCTGTTCCTCGACGCCCGCACCGGCCGCTTCGACAACAAGCAGCAGCAGCTCGATCTGCGCAAGGACATCTTGCTGCGCACCTCGACCGGCTACGAGGCGCGCCTGAACTCGGCCTTCGTCGACATGGGCAAGGGCACGGTCTCCTCGGACGAGCGCGTCGACGTCAAGCTGACCAACGGCACGCTGAGCGCGGATCGCCTGCGCATTACCGAAGGCGGCGACGTCATCCGCTTCGAGGGCAATGTGGTGATGCATCTGGACAAGCTGGATGAGCCCGCCGCTGTTCAGCCTGCACCGCCCGAGCCTGCGCCGACGAAGACACGCACGCCTCAGAACAAATCTGCCAATTCGAAGTGATTTTCATGATGACCTGTTTTCCGCGTGACGCTGTTGTCAGCAAGGCCGCGCTCGCAATCGGCCTCGCCCTGCTGGTCACGGGTGCGGCGCTTGCGCAGAGCACGATGCAGGGCGTGCCCAATGCGATGCAGGGCTTTTCGCAGAACCGCGATCAGCCGATCCAGATCGAAGCCGCCTCGCTCGAGATGCGCGACAAGAAGAAGGAGGCCACCTTCGCCGGCAATGTGAAGGTCGTGCAGGGCGACACCACCATGACCTCGAAGACGCTTGTGGTGTTTTACGAATCGGGCGGCGGCGACAAGCCGGCCGCGCCGCAGCCCGCAGCGAAAGGCGCGAAATCGGCGCCGATGCAGTCGGCGCAGCCGGGTCCGGGCGGCAGCTCCTCGATCAAGCGGCTCGAGGCGCGCGGCAATGTCGTGGTCACCCAGAAAGACCAGGTCGTGACGGGCGAGACCGCGGTGTTCGACACCAAGACCAATCTCATCACCATGCTCGGCGGCGCGGGCGGCCAGGTGGTCCTGACTCAGTGCAAGAACGTGCTGCGCGGTGATCGTCTGATGGTCGACATGACCACCGGCGTGTCCCGCGTGGAAGCCGACAACGGACGGGTGCAGGCATTGCTGCCGCAGGGCGGCAGTAATGATTGCGGCCAGGGCGCCAAACCCGGCGCGCCGCCGCCTCTGCAATTGCCGGGCGCAACTAAACAAAAGTGAATTCAACAACTTGGATCGGGTGCTCCCGATCCGAGGTTGAAGCTTGGCGGGCGAGCCTGTATCTAGCGCGCAGGGCTTTTGAAGCGGGGTCTGCCGCTTTTCGGGCGTGTTTCACTGGGCATGAGACATCCCTTCATTCATGGTGCGCCGGCGAATCGAGGCCGGCACGGCAGATCGCGTGATGATCGCGAAAGGCTAGAAGGCGGGGATGGTCGATCTCTTCAGCATGTTCCGTCGGCGCCCCGCCAAGCGCGGCCGGCCAGGATTTGCGCGTCAGGACATCACCGCGCTCGGTGACAGCGTCAGCGGACTCGTGCCTAGTCCTGTTAGGGACGCCCCACCGATTGGCCGCGACCAGCCGCGCGCGGCCGACCAGTTCCAGGGTGACTACGAGGCCGACTATCCGGCCGAGCCGCGCCCACAGGCGGTTCATCCGGTCCGGACTGCCGCCAGGCCCAACGGTGCCGGAGGGCCGCAGCTGCTGAAGCGGCCCGGCTTCCTGGCTGTGCATAGCGTGGAAAAAGCCTTCGGCAGCCGCCAGGTGGTGCGCGGCGTCAGCATCTATGTGCGCCGCGGCGAAGCCGTCGGCCTGCTCGGCCCGAACGGCGCCGGCAAGACCACCGTCTTCTACATGATCACCGGCCTGATCAAGGCCGATCGCGGCGCGATCGAGCTCGACGGCCACGACGTCACGAAACTCCCGATGTATCAGCGCGCGCGGCTCGGCATCGGCTATCTGCCGCAGGAGGCCTCGATCTTCCGCGGCCTCACCGTCGAGCAGAACATCCGCGCCGTGCTCGAAGTGGTCGAGCCCTCGCGCAAGAAGCGCGAGCAGCAGCTCGACTCGCTGCTCGACGAGTTCAACATCACGCGCCTCAGGAAATCACCGTCGATCGCGCTGTCGGGCGGTGAGCGCCGCCGCGTCGAGATCGCGCGCGCGCTGGCGACACGGCCGAACTACATGCTGCTCGACGAGCCCTTCGCCGGCATCGACCCGATCGCAGTCGGCGACATCCAGGATCTCGTCCGCCATCTCACCAATCGCGGCATCGGCGTGCTCATCACCGACCACAATGTCCGCGAGACGCTCGGCCTCACCGACCGTGCCTATATCGTCTATGCCGGGGAAATCTTGACCGAGGGAACTCCGGATGAGATCGTGGCTGATCCGGACGTGCGCCGCCTTTACCTTGGCGAGGAATTCCGCCTCTAGCCCGTTTTTGCGTTTCGTCAAGACGTGTACATCGGGCTCGGACTAGGATAAGCAAAAATCGGACCATTTTTGGGAACGGTTCTTGCTTCATGGCGCTTACGCAGAGATTAGAGTTCCGGCAATCGCAGTCGCTGGTCATGACGCCGCAGCTGATGCAGGCGATCAAGCTGCTGCAATTGTCCAATCTCGATCTCACGACCTTCGTCGAAGAGGAGCTCGAGCGAAACCCTCTGCTGGAGCGGGCCAGTGACGAGGCCCCCGCAGAAGCCCCGGCCGAGGCCGGCAGTTACGGCGATTCCGAGGGTGGCCAAGGCGATGGCCAGGGCGAGGATGGCTTCAGCGGCAGTGCCGAGGGTTTCGAGCCGGGCCAGGAAGAATGGATGAGCAAGGATCTCGGCACCCGCGCCGAGATCGAGCAGACCCTGGACACCGGCCTCGACAACGTCTTCTCCGAGGAGCCGGCCGAGGCTGCGGCGCGCAATGCCCAGGATGCGGCGCCGACCACCTATACCGAATGGGGCGGCGGCGCCTCCGGTGACGAAGACTACAATCTCGAGGCTTTTGTCGCGGCCGAGACAACGTTGTCGGACCATCTCGCCGAGCAGCTCTCGGTGGCCTTCACCGCGCCCGCGCAGCGCATGATCGGCCAGTACCTGATCGACCTCGTCGACGAAGCCGGCTATCTACCGCCTGATCTCGGCCAGGCCGCCGAGCGTCTTGGCGCGTCGCAGGCCGAGGTCGAAAACGTCCTCGCCGTGCTGCAAAAGTTCGATCCGCCCGGCGTCTGCGCGCGCTCTCTCAGCGAATGCCTGGCGATCCAGCTCCGCGAGCTCGACCGCTACGACCCCGCGATGCAGGCGCTGGTCGAGCATCTCGATCTGCTCGCCAAGCGCGACATCGCGGCTCTGCGCAAGATCTGCGGCGTCGACGACGAGGACATCGCCGACATGATCGGCGAGATCCGCCGCCTCAATCCCAAGCCTGGGATGAAGTTCGGCTCGGCGCGCCTGCAGACCATGGTGCCCGATGTCTATGTCCGTCCGGGTCCCGACGGCGGCTGGCATGTCGAGCTCAACAGCGACACCCTGCCGCGCGTGCTGGTGAACCAGACCTATTATTCCGAGCTGTCGAAGAAGATCGGCAAGGACGGCGACAAGTCCTATTTCACCGACGCGCTGCAGAACGCGACCTGGCTGGTGCGCGCGCTCGACCAGCGCGCCCGCACTATCCTGAAAGTGGCGACCGAGATCGTGCGCCAGCAGGACGGGTTCTTCACCCATGGCGTCGCGCATTTGCGCCCCCTCAATCTGAAGGCCGTCGCCGACGCCATCCAGATGCATGAATCCACGGTGTCGCGCGTCACCGCCAACAAATACATGGCGACCAACCGCGGCACGTTCGAGCTGAAATATTTCTTCACGGCCTCGATCGCCTCGGCCGACGGCGGCGAGGCGCATTCGGCGGAAGCGGTGCGTCACCACATCAAGCAGCTGATCGATTCGGAGGAGCCCTCCGCGATCCTGTCGGACGACACCATCGTGGAACGCTTGCGCGCCTCGGGCATTGATATTGCCCGCCGCACGGTCGCGAAGTACCGCGAAGCCATGCGCATACCCTCCTCGGTGCAACGCCGCCGCGACAAGCAGAGTGCTCTTGGTAACGTCCTCTCTACCGCCTTGTCCGATCGCTCCCGCAATCCCGAACCGGCCTGATTGCGCTGGCGCCAAATCGCGCTACTCTCGATGCCCCATCGAGACCGATCCAAGCTGGGCACCAACCAAGCGAGGCATCACATGACTCTCAGAATCTCGGGCAAGAGCATCAGCGTCGGCGAGGCCCTGCGCGGCCGCGTTGCCGACCGCACCGACGAGGTGCTGCGCAAATATTTCGACGGCAATTATTCCGGCCACATCACGCTGAGCAAGGACGGCTTCGGCTTTCGCACCGATTGCGCCCTGCATCTCGATTCGGGAATCACGCTGGAGGCCGATTCGAACGCACCGGATGCCTATGCCAGTGCCGACCAGGCGCTGCTGATGATCGAGAGGCGGCTGCGACGCTACAAGAACCGGCTCAAGGACCGTTCCGCGCGCAAGGCCCATGCCGCCTCCGAGGCGATGGCTGCGCTCGACGCCACCAGTTATGTGCTGGAAGCGCCCGGAGAGGGCGAGGACGAAGTCGCCGGCTACAGCCCCGTCATCATCGCCGAGCAAACCACGTCGCTAAAGCGGCTCTCGGTCAGCGAAGCCGTCATGGAACTCGACCTCAGCGGGGCACCCTGCCTGGTATTCCAGCATGGCTCGTCCGGCCGGGTGAACATCATTTACCGCAGGGCGGACGGCAATGTGGGCTGGATCGACCCGCCGGGAGCCAAGGTGGACGGCCAGGCCGGCGGCTAGGCCCGTGGGCCGGCACCCGTACCATCCCGGCCCTTAACAATGACAGGGGCAAAGCCGCACGCGGGAGTTGGCACCGGGATTGCGTTGGAGTAGAAGCCCCCCACATCTGGACTTGGTAGGGCTTGGGCTAAGTCCCCCTCCTGCTTCATGTTATTGACGCCGGCCGGGCTTGGTCTATCAAGCCAGCCAAATCGGAACCTGACGGTTTAATTCACCTCGGAAAGCTTCCATGCCGATTACCGATCTGGTCGCGCCCGAGGCGATTCTCCCGGCATTGAAAGTCAACAGCAAGAAGCAGGCCCTGCAGGAGCTCGCTGCCAAGGCCGCCGAGCTGACCGGGCAGAACGAGCGCGCGATCTTCGAGGTGCTGCTACAGCGGGAGAAGCTCGGCACCACCGCGGTCGGCTATGGCGTCGCCATTCCCCACGGCAAGCTGCCCAAGCTGGAAAAGATTTTCGGCCTGTTCGCACGCCTCGATCGCCCGATCGATTTCGAGGCGATGGACGGCCAGCCGGTCGATCTCGTCTTCCTGCTGCTGGCCCCGGAAGGGGCCGGCGCCGACCACCTCAAGGCGCTGGCCCGCATCGCCCGCCTGCTGCGCGACCAGGACATCGCCAAGAAGCTCCGCGCCTCGCGCGACGCCCAGGCGATCTATTCCGTGCTGGCGCTGCCGCCGGCAACGGCGGCGTAACGTCGCCTTCTTCCAGCCTGTCGAGGGTCCGATCCGCTCGGGCTCCTGGATCGCGCGTTGGGCCGTGTCGCCACGCCCCGGTGATCTCCAAGGTAGACGGTATGAAAATCTTCCCGCCTGAGACGCACGGCACATTGGCCGGCGTCAAGGTCCGCTAAGAGTCGCTCGAGACCATTTGGACTGAGTGGACGTGATGCGGAATGGAAGGGCGCCGTTGCGCATCGGCGCGGCGGCGGAAGAACGGCTCCATGGGCGCCGGCGCTTGCGGATGGCGCTCCTCGGCACGGTGGCAAGCGGTGCATTGTGGCTGACGCAGCCGGGGCCGGCGCTGGCCGGACCGGGCAGCTGCACGGTTGTCGGCGACACCGCCACCTGTAGCGGCGATCAATCGGCCGGGATCGGTGCGGCCGATTTCAACCCAGGCGTGGTCGGCACGCTCAACGTCAATGCGCTGACGACCGACATCGCGCCGGGCTCCGGCGTCGCCGCGATTTCCTTCAACAAGGGCAACGGCAACGTCACCATCAACAGCGACCTCGGGCCGTATGCCATCCACGCGACCGGAATCACCGACGCAATTACCGGCACAGTCAACGGCAGCGTGACCATCAATCACGCCGGCAACATCAGCTCGGCCGGCGGCGCCGGCATCTACTTCACGACGGTCGGTGGGTTCGCCGGCGGTATCACCGACATCAGCATCACCAGTAGCGGCACGATCGACGCGTATAGTGACGGCATTCATGCGTGGGTACAGACCGCTTTGTCCAACGGCCCCGTCGTCATTGCGCACACTGGCGACATAACGTCGAGGACGACCTATGGGGTTTCCGCGCTGACCCTCTCCAACACCGTAAACGTCACTACCGTCGGCAACATCAACGCGGCCCTTGGGGGCATCGAGGCAACCGCCGACTTTGACGTTACCGTCAACAGCACGGGAAACATCGCAGCTACCGCAGGCATCCTTGCGTTCTCCATCTTCGGCCACATCGCGGTTTCGCAACGCGGTAACGTCGCCGCCACTCTCGACGGCATCTTTGTGAGTACCTCGAGCGGTTCTGCGACGGTCACGCAGAACGGCAATATCTCGGCTGGACGCAACGCCATCTTCGTCGCGGCGGCGGACAGCGTCAGCATCACCAGCCGCGGCGATCTCGTCGCCCATGACACCGGCATCGCGGCGACCGGCGGCGGCGTCGGCGTGAACAGCATCGGCAACATCGCCGTGAGCAACGGCGCCGGGATGTACATCATCGGGCAGCAGGCCGTGGGAATCACCAGCCGTGGAAACGTAAGCGGGTCCACCTACGGTATCTTTGCGGGCATGACGAACCTGTTCGGATACTTTACGACTGTGGACAGTGCCGGCGACATCGTCTCCTCCGCAGGCGAAGGAATTCACGCCGAAACGGTTGCTGGAGTGACCTCCGTCACCAGCCGCGGGACCATCAGCGCATTTGCCGACGGCATCCGCGCTTACGCGCCCGGCAATGTCACCGTGAACAGCACCGGCACGGTTTCGTCCGGGTCGGGCAACGCCATCTATGCGAGCGGGGGAGGCAATCTCGAGGTCACGGCCAGCGGCGGCGTCGTGTCGGGCGCGCTCGCGGGCATCCGGCTGGACGGCGGCGCAACCAATACCGTGAGCATCGATGCGACGGCCAGAATCATGGGCGGTCTCGATGCAGTTCTGGCGAGCACTGGCAACGACACCGTGAACAATTCCGGTATCGTCAGCGGCAATGTCGTGCTCGGCGGCGGCAGCAACGCCTTCAACAACCTGTCCGGCAGCGTGTTCAACAGCGGCGCGATGGTGGATCTCGGCGCCGGCAATCTGCTGAGCAACGGCGGCATGCTGGCTCCGCTTGGGGTCGGCGCGGTCGGCACCACGACGCTGACCGGCGATTTCGTTCAGGGCGCGAGCGGCAGGTTCATGGTGGACGTGGACGCCGCCGGTCACAGCGCCGACCGGCTCAACGTCACCGGCACGGCCGGCCTCGGCGGCAAGGTGGTGGCGGATCCGCTGGCGCGCCTTACGACGACGACGACCTACACGATCGCGAGCGCAGGCAACGTGAGCGGCACCTTCACGGGGGTGGATTTCCTGACCGCAAACAGCTTCGCGCGCAACGCCCGGCTGAGCTATGTCGGCAACGACGTGCTGCTGACGCTCGATCCCGGCCTGCTGTCGTATTCGCTCCCCAGCAATGCCAGCGTCAATGTGCGGAACGTTGCGGCGGGGATCGACGCGCCATTGATAACAGGCGCGGCGCTGCCGGCGGGCTTCAATGCCCTGTTCGCAATGGCCGGTGCGCCGCTGATGAACGCCCTGACGCAGGCCTCGGGCGAGACTGCGACCGGCTCGCAGCAGACGACTTTCAACGCCATGAGCCAGTTCATGGGCACGCTGACCGACCCGTTCCTGGCCGGGCGCGGCGATCCTCACGCGTCAGCCGGTGTGACGGGATACGCTGGCGATGCGCCGGCGTCAGCCGGTGGCCGCAAGCGCAGCGGTGCCGAGCGTGACGCCTACGCGGCGATCTCCCGCAAGGCGCCGCCCGCGCAGACCTTCGAATCCCGCTGGAGCGCATGGGCCGCAGGCTTTGGTGGCTCGCAGACCACCGACGGCAACGCGCAAATCGGCTCGAATAATGCAACCAGCCGCATCGCCGGCGCAGTCGCCGGCGCCGACTACTGGCTCTCGCCGCATACCGTTGCGGGCTTCGCGCTCGCCGGCGGGGGCACCAGCTTCTCGGTGGCCAATGGCGGCACCGGCCGCTCCGACCTGTTCCAGGCCGGCGCGTTCGTGCGGCACAATGCAGGCGCGGCCTATGTCACGGGCGCGCTCGCCTATGGCTGGCAGGACATTACTACCGATCGCACGGTCATCATCGCCGGTGCCGACCATCTCCAGGCGCGCTTCAAGGCCAACGCCTATTCCGGCCGGCTCGAAGGTGGATATCGCTTCGTCGCGCCCTGGATCGGCGGCGTCGGCATCACGCCTTATGCCGCGGCCCAGTTCACGGCGTTCGACCTGCCGGCCTATACGGAGCGGGCGATCACCGGCAATGACACCTTTGCGCTCAGCTACGCTTCGAAGATTGTCACCGCCAGCCGCAGCGAACTCGGCCTGCGCACGGACAAGTCCTTCGGCATGGCCGACGGCATTGCCACGCTGCGCGGCCGTCTTGCCTGGGCGCATGATTTCAACCCTGATCGCTCGATCGGAGCAACCTTCCAGGCGCTGCCCGGCTCGAGCTTCGTGGTCAATGGCGCCGCACAGGCCGCCGATGCCGTGCTCGTCAGCGCGTCGGCGGAGAAGGCATGGCTGAACGGTTGGTCCGCGGCTGCAACGTTTGAAGGTGAGTTCTCGAACGTCACGCGCAGCTACGCCGGCAAGGGCGTCGTACGATATGCGTGGTGATGCCCGGGGCCGGTGAGAGCGGTCAGCTCGTGACCAGCCTGCACACCGACGATTCCCAGGAGGACGAAAGCGCGATCTGGCAAGCGCCCAGCGTCGGCGTGGAAAAGCTGGCCGGAAACGTGATGCGCTGCTCGATCACGGTCAATGTGATCGCGTCGATGGGTGTCCTCCACCCCGCGCTGCTTCCCGCAGAATGGAGCTTTGTGCAACAGGTCGTTGCGCTCCTGATGTGGGTCATCTTGATCTACGCCAGTGCCTTCGTGCGTCCCTGCCTGCGCGTGCAGCCCAATCCCGATTTCATCGCGCTGGTCGCATTCTATGCTCTCGCCGCTGTTTCCGTGCTCTGGAGCGGCCTCGCCACTGCGGCGATCATGAAGAGCGCGGCCCTCGTGGTGACGACCTTCGGTGCGTACTGCCTCATCACGCGGATCGACATCGACGAGATCGTCGGAGCGACGGCGCTGGGGCTCTTCATCTTGGTCGCCGCCTCGGCCCTGTGTGCGGTCTTCGTGCCCGAGATCGGCGTCGATCAGAGCTGGATGCACAGCGGCCAGTGGCAGGGAATCTACGAATCGAAGCAGACGCTCGGCTTCATCAGCGCCTATCTGATGTTCTTTGCCTTCTATCAGAAGATGACGGGCCAGGGCTGGATCGTCTTCCTCCTGACGTTTCTCCTGGCATCGACATGCGTCATCGCCTCGGAATCCCGTGGTGCCGGCGCCGTCGCGATTGCCGCGGGCGCACTGCTCGTGACCTCGATGTGGTCGATCCGCTGCATGAGGATCTACGCGGTGCTGCCGGTCATCATGTGCATCCTGGCTGCACTCCTGATCCTGTATTTCTACGTCACCGGGTACGATTCCATCCATCTCGGCGAATCGACCATCAACTTGACCGAGCGGACGTTCATCTGGCAGTACGCCATCAGCCATTTCAACGACGCGCCGCTGCTGGGCTTCGGCATCAACGGATTCTGGACGCGCCCTGCGATTTACGACTATTTCAACCAGAACCACGGCTGGGTGCTCGACAATTACCATAGCGGCTACATTGCGGTGGCGATGGAGACGGGTTTCCTGGGATACGTGCTGTTCGTCGCGAGCGTCTATCTGTTCTCGGAAAAGGTCCTGTACTTGATCGCCACCCGGTCGATCGATCGTCGCCACTGCGCTCTCGTGATCGGATTCGTCGTCCTCAGCTTTCAATCGAATTTCACCGAGACGATGTTCCTTCGCTCCACGATGTTCACCTCGGTGCTGCTCGTTGCATTCTTCTTCGCAGTCTGTCGGCCGGTGCCGCAGCAAGGCTTGCAGCAATGATGGAGCAGGCAGGATGAACGCCATCTGCGCCCGCTGGGCGGCAGCTTTCGGTCTCGCCTTGGCGCTATCGGTGCTTGCGATCTGCTCCCCGGCAGAGGCAGCCGGGCAGGCCAAATCCGCTCCCCTAAAATTGGGACGCGGCATCAACATCCTTGGCTACGACGGCATCTGGGAGGGAGGCCGGAACGCGCCATTTCGTCTGGACAATCTCACTGCGATCAGGCGCGCCGGGTTCTCGCACGTTCGGATCAATTTCTTCGGCTTCAAGTTCATGAACCCGGAGAATGCGCTGGACGAAGTGGTCTTGAGGCGGCTCGATGCCGTCATCGAGGAGGTGCTCGCCCGGAATCTCATCCCCATCCTGGACGAGCACGATACCCATGTCTGTCAGCGCGACGTCTCCGGCTGCGCCGAGAAGCTGAAAGCATTCTGGACGCAGATCGCCGCGCGTTATGCCGGGAAATATCCGAGGCTTGTCTTCGAGGTGCTCAATGAGCCGGGCGGGCAGATGACGTCCGCCGCCTGGAACGCCCTTCTGAACGAGTGTCTCGGCATCATCCGCGCCACCAACCCCCGGCGGTTGGTGATCGCTGCGGTCCTCAACGTCGACGAGATGCCCGTCGAGGACCTCGTCCTGCCGTCAGACGACCGAAACCTCATCGTCACGTTTCACTATTACGCGCCGCTCCGTTTCACCCATCAGGGCGCACCGTGGTCGCCGACGTTCTCGCGGATCGGCCCGCTCGATTGGGGCACGCCGGAGGACGAGCAGAAGGCGCGCGCCGATTTCGAGAAGGTCAAATCCTGGTCCGAACGGGAAAAGCGCCCGGTCTATCTCGGCGAATTCGGCGTGTACGAGGCCGCTCCCGCCGAAGCCCGAACGCGATATCTGTCGTTCATGGCGCGAAGTGCGGAGCGGCTCGGCTGGGCCTGGGCCTATTGGCAGTTCGACCACGATTTCGCGGCCTTCGACAGCGCGCGCCAAACCTGGAAGCCGGAGATCATCCGGGCGCTGATTCCAAACGCACGCTGAAACGCGAATGTTACGTGACCTGAACTCGACCGCGCGATGCGATCGTGCTCCGCCTTACGCGCCGTTTTCCGGCTTAAGACGCCGAGAGGCGGCGCCTTGCGTTCACTTTTGACCAATACCCAATTACCAAATGTATCGGAGTGTTGCTGCCCGAATACAGCGCGCGGAGGCCGGCCGATGTACCTTGGCTGGAGATTTCTATCGCTGATTGCTTTGGGGGTGACGAATGGAA
Organism: Bradyrhizobium sp. SPXBL-02; assembly: GCF_051853065.1. NCBI lineage: Bacteria > Pseudomonadati > Pseudomonadota > Alphaproteobacteria > Hyphomicrobiales > Nitrobacteraceae > Bradyrhizobium > Bradyrhizobium sp. SPXBL-02. The sequence goes on from NZ_CP182474.1 coordinate 286,100, forward strand.
CGACTGCTGCTGGCGACGTCGGCTCTGATTGTCGCAGGCTCTGCTCAAGGTGCCGATCTGGGAGCTCGTCCCTACACGAAAGCGCCGGTTGCGGCGGCCGTGCCTTTCAGTTGGACCGGCTGCTATGTCGGGGGTCATGTCGGCGGCGGTGCGAGCCGAACGGGCTTCACGGATCCCGGCATCGGAACGGGGGCGCTCATCGCGCCGGCAATGACCATAGGCAATGTCCCTGGTGATCGCATTGGGGTGAACGGAGACGTCGGAATTGTAGGAGGCGTACAGGTAGGTTGCGATTACCAATTTGCCAGCAACTGGGTGCTCGGGATTGCCGGCGATTTCACGGCCACCGATCTTCACGGCACCGCCAACGATCCCTTCTTCGCCGGAAAGACCGGCGCGCCCGCCACTCTATCGAGCCGCACCGACTGGGTCGCCAGCGTCACGGGTCGGATCGGCTACACATGGGATCGCTTCCTCGTTTATGGCAAGGGCGGCGTCGGGTTTGCGCATGACCGGTACAATCTGAACAATTTCACGACGATTGGCGGCTTCGTTTGTCCCGGTGTGGGATTCCTCGTTTTTGAGCCCTGTAATTCAAGCGCCAGCACCGATCGTGTCGGCTGGGTGGCAGGTGCCGGTGTCGAGTGGGCCTTCGCCCCGAACTGGTCGGCCTTGATCGAGTACACTCACTACGGCTTCGACAGCAAGCGCGTGGGGTTCGCCAATCCAGTCGCCGCCACCACCGCGTTGATCGATATTCGTCAGGACATCGATATCGTGAAGGTAGGCATCAACTATCGGTTCGGCGGATCACCCGTCGTCGCGAAGTACTGATTGATCGCGTAAGCAGACAAAGGGAGCGGCCGGGGACTCTAACCTCGCGCCGCTTCCATGCGATTCACGATCCGCTGCCCGATCGGGCTCTTCAACCAGGCCTGGAAACCTGGCCTGTCCCAGCTCATCCGACGCAACACCAGAAGCGATCCATCCGTGTGCGATCGCACGGGATTGTCGGGTTCTGGCTCGAGCGTCCATCCGAGCTTCGACAGATATTGAATGGTCGTCTGGTTGCGCTCCAGCACGAACGCGCGGATGCGGCTCAACTTGAGATCGTCGAACACGAATCTGAGCAGCGGAATGAAGGTGTTCACCGTTGCTCCGCCGTTACGGTGCTCCTTCTTGCCGATGACGGCGCTGACGAGCGCCTCGCTCGCCGCTGCGTTGATGTCGAGGCGAATGAAGCCGACATGCATGCGGCTGCCGCGCTCGAATATCCCGAGCAGCAGCCGTTCGCGCTGATCGAAGGATTTGATGTAGTCGGCGATATCAGCCTTGGTCATCGCGCGCGGTGACGTGTTGAGGACATGCACCGTCCAGGGGTCGGACAACCAGTCCGCCCAGCGCTGCGAGGCGTCATCGCGCTTGATGGTGCGCAGGAAATAGCGCCCGGCCGGAAACCACAATTGCTGCTTGGCGAGACGCTCCACTTTCGGCGGCATGCCGCATCTAAGCAGTTTCGAGTCGGACGATCAATTTGGATGGCTCAACGTGCAGGTCTCGAGCGGCGACGCCTTCTCGGGCGCCGCTCGTGCGCTTCAGCAGACCGTCGGCAGCAGGCGCCGGACTTCGTCGAGCAGTTCGGGAACCGCCGTCTTGTCACCCGCGAGGTGCTTGAGCAGCGCACTCTGGAATAGACCGTCGAACAGCGCATAGAGCGCGCCTGGCGACGACGCCGGCCGCTTGCCGCCGAACTCGGCATAGCGAGAGGCAATGCGCCAGATCATCGCTTCCAGGCTCTTGTCGATCTCGAGCACATCCTTGCGAAACGCCGCCTCGAACATCGCCTGCGAGCGCAAATCGTACCAAAGCCGGTGCATGCGGGCTTCGTTCTGCAGCGTTGCTGCGAGCTTGGCGAGGAAGCCCTCCGTCAATTCGTCGCGGCTCGTTGCGGTCGCGACGACCTCGTCATAGCGCGTCACGCACTTCGCCTTGTAGTGGCGAACGCAGCAGCAGATCAGGTCGAGCTTGTCGCTGAAATAATAGTGAAACACGCCGTGCGTGAACGCCGAGTTCTGCGCGATCTCGCGCAGGCTGGTCCGGGCGAAGCCAAGCTCTCCAAGCGTCTCGAGCGCGGCCTCGGCGAGCTCGATGCGCCGCGCGTTGAACTTGTCGTCCCGCACGATCTCCGCCACGGCCTCTCGCTTCGCCGCCCCTGTCGCTTGCCGCGCCATCGTCGCGCTGTCTCCCGTCTCTTGGTCACCACGATCATATCGTCGGTCATCGTCTACAGACCATCCTCTTTGACAACTGTCAAATTTTTACCTTGACAACTGTCAAGTCCCGGGAGGAGTGTGCGCGCTAAGAAATTTGGACAGTCGTCAAGACGCCAGCAAATGGAGGAAATGCACCCACCGGCGCTGCGCCGCCGGAACGGACTCGCATGCCGTTGCGTAACCGCGCCGGCACCGTGCTGCCAGCCGCAGCACGCACGATCATCAGCGAACAGATCAATTCAACAGATCAGTCCAAGCAAAGGGAGGACGTGCGATGAGTGAGAAGAGTCTTGATGGCCGCAAAGCCCTGGTCACCGGCGGAGCCCGCGGGATAGGAGCCGCCATTGCAGAGGCACTGGCACGCTCCGGTGCGGCGGTCATGATCGGCGACATTCTCGATGACGTCGGCAAGGACAGCGCCGGTCAGATCGCCAGGCTCGGTGTGAAGACCGGCTTCGTGCATCTCGATGTCACCGACGATGCGCAGTGGGAGAAAGCGACTGCTGCGACGAATGCCACCCTCGGCGGCTACGACATCCTCATCAACAATGCCGGCATCGAGATCACGTCGCTGGTCAGCGAGATCAGAGCCGAGGATGCGCGGCGGATGTGCGACGTCAACATCGTCGGCACCGTGCTCGGCATGAAGCACGCCTTCCGCGCGATGCGGCCGGGCGGAGCGGCGGGCAAAGGCGGCGCGGTCGTCAACATCGCTTCCGTCGCGGCGACGATCGCCTTCCCGAGCATCGCGGTCTATTCCGGCACCAAATCTGCGGTCGATCGCATGACACGGGTCGCTGCGATGGAAGCCGGTAAGCTCGGTTATGGCGTGCGCGTCAACTGCATCTATCCCGGCTTGATCCCGACCGACATGGGCCTGCAGCTGGCCAACGACATCGTGAAGATCGGTCTCGCGCCCGACGTCAACGCCGCGGTCGGCTCGGTGGTGGAGCAGACGCCTCTCGGCAAGCTCGCGGAGGTCGGCGACATCGCCAATGCTGCGGTGTTCCTGTGCTCGAACGAGGCGCGCTTCATCACCGGCATCGGACTGCCGGTCGATGGCGGCATGGGCATGTAGCAGAACCTGACAACAAACATTTCGGAGGAACGCAATGAGCGCGAAGAAGCCCGTCATCGTCTATGGCGCGTCCGGCTACACCGGCCGCCTGGTCTGCGAATATCTGCGTGAGTACAACATCCCGTTCATCGCCGCCGGCCGCAGCGCGGAGAAGCTCAACGCCGCAATGAAGGCGAACGTGGCCGGCATCGAGACCGCCGACTACGAGGTGGTGGAAGTGCCGCACACCGTGAGCGCACTGACCGAGTTGTTCAACGGCGCCTCGGTGGTGCTCAACACCGTGGGTCCCTTCGCCAGGTTCGGAGGCGAGGTGGTGCAGGCGTGTTGGGCTTCCCGATGCCACTACACCGACACGACAGGCGAGCAGGACTGGTTGATCACGCTCGAGCAGGAGTGGGGCACCAAGTTCGCCAATGCCGGCCTGCTGCTCGCGCCGGGCATCGCGCAGATGTACACCACCGGCGAGATCGCCGCGCAGCTGTGCCTGGAGACGCCCGGCCTCGACACGCTGGATATCGCCGTGTTCTGGGGCGGCAGCCCGACCATCGCCTCGACCCAGACCATCCTGGTCAACGCCGCGATGGCAAAAGCCTACTATTTGGAACAGAACAAGTATGTCGAGCATCAGCCCGACGCCGGTCTCTACAACCTCGCCATCCCCGGCCAGCATGAGCTGGCGCTGGCGCTGCCCTGGGGCGGCACCTCGCACCCGGTGTGGTTCAAGCGCGATCCGCGCGTTGCCAACGTGAAGGTGCTGGGCGGCGTGTTCAACCGCGCGCTGATGCTGGGCGTGCCGCAGATCGTCGCCGCCGCGCTGGATGCGACCAAGGACATGAGCCCCGACGACCGCTATGCCGCGTTGGCGCAGACTGCCGCCGGCGTGATGAACACCATGCCGCCGCGGGAGAACCCGCGCGTCAACAAGTCGCTGGATTCGGTGCATGCCTCCGGCCCGTTGGGGCGCGCGCACTGCGTCATCAACGGCAACAGCAATTACAAGCAGACCGGCTTGCTGCAGGCCTATGCCGCGGCGCACCTGCTGCAGCAGCCGCCCAAGCGCGTGGGCTTCGCCTCGGGCTGCCAGGCGTTCGGTCACCACGAGCTCCTCGGCCAGCTGCGGAGCTTCGGGCTGGTCAGCAGACCGATCCTCACCGTGCACGACTGAGCAGGATCGCGGGTGGCGCGGTCGCGCGCCACCCGCCAGCCGTTTCGGGGATTGATCATGCGCTTTATCGATTACCTCGACAAAGGTGCCTCGCTCGGCGCCGATGCGCCGTGCCTGACCATGGACGGGCGCGATCTCAGCTATCGCGAGGTGCAGTTGCTGAGCTACCGCGTCGCGCGCGGGCTCGCGCGATCGGGTATTGCTGCTGGCGAGAAGGTCGCAATCCTGTCCGGCAACGATCCGGTCGCGTTCGCATGCGTGTTTGGCATCTCCCGCGCGGGCTCGGTTTGGTGCCCCATCAATCCGCGCAACGAGGCGGCCGAAAACCGGCTCATCCTCGACCAATTCGACTGCAGCCTGCTGCTGTTTCATTCGAGCTTCGCGCCGATGGTCGAGGCGGTGCGTGCAGAGCTGCCGAAGCTGCGCGCCCTCGTCTGCCTCGATGCCGAGTTGCCCTTCGCGCCCTCGTTCGACGGCTGGCTCGCTGGCCTCCCCACCGACCCATATCAACGCGAGACGGTCGACGATCTCGCGATGATTCCCGGCACGGGCGGCACCACCGGAAAGCCGAAGGGAGTCATGCTGTCGGGCCGCAACATCGAGGCCATGACGGCACTGACGCTGATGGGCTATCCCTTCAGGGGTCGTCCGGTCTATCTCGCGCTCGCGCCGTTGACCCATGCGGCCGGCGTGCTGTGTTTTCCGATCATGGCGCTCGGCGGTCGCATCGTGATCATGCATCACCCCGACATCGCCGAATTCCTCGATTTGATCGAGCGCTACCATGTCACGCACACCTTCCTGCCGCCGACATTGATCTACATGCTGCTCGATCATCCCAGGCTCGACTCCGCGAAGCTCGGGTCTCTGCAATGCTTCTGGTACGGCGCGGCACCGATCTCGGCCGCACGGCTTGCAGAGGCGCTCCGGCGCATCGGGCCGATGGCGCAGCTGTTCGGTCAGACGGAAGCGCCGATGATGATTTCGATGATGGCACCTGGCGAGCATTACAATGCTGATGGCACGATCGCGATGGAGCGCCTCGCCTCGGCGGGGCGAATCAGCCCGTTGGTGCAGGCCGGCATCATGGATGGCGACGGCAACTTGCTGCCGACCGGTTCACGCGGCGAGATCGTGGTCCGCGGCTCGCTGGTGATGCAAGGCTACTACAAAAACCCCGAGGCCACGGCGGAGGCCTCCGCGCATGGCTGGCACCACACTGGCGACATCGGCTACGTCGACGACGAGGGTTACCTCTATATCGTCGACCGCGCCAAGGACATGATCATCACCGGCGGGTTCAACGTCTGCTCGATCGAGGTCGAGAACGCGCTGCGGGCGCATGAGGCGGTCCAGGATTGCGCCGTGATCGGGCTTCCGGACGACAAATGGGGTGAGCGGATCGTCGCCGTGGTGCAGCCCCGTGCCGGCCAGAGCGTCGATGCGACGGCGCTGGCGGCCTTCGTCAAGCAGCGGATCGGCAGCGTCAAGACACCGAAGCAGATCGAAGTCTGGCACGATCTGCCGCGCTCCAAGGTCGGCAAGGTGCTGAAGCCGGATATCCGAGCGCGGCTGGCAGGTCGCTCCGGCGGTTAGAGCGTGATGAATTGAGGCTTGATCGCCCAACGACGAAGGTGCGCTCCCTCTCCCGCTTGCGGGAGAGGGTTGGGGAGAGGGTGCTTCCGCAATGGGACAATCCCCAAGAGGAGGAAGCCCTCACCCGGCGCGCGGGACGATGCTTCGCATCGCCCGGACGCGCCGACCTCTCCCGCAACGGGGAGAGGTTGCACCGAGTCCGCGGCAATCGATTCGACCTAAAGCCATTCCGCTCTAATCCGAGAGCCGCTCCAGCACGTCGCGCACCAACCCTTGCAGAAGATCGAGCTTGTAGGCCGTCATCGGCAATGGTTTGGCGCCCGAGCTCGCCGCTTTCGCTGCTTCCGCGATCGATGTCGCATTGGCAGTCTTGCCACTGAGCGCGACTTCCACCGCGGTGAGGCGAAGCGGCACGGGCGCGACGCCGCCGGCAGCGAGGCGCACGAGCTGGAACTTGCCGCCGGCGATCACGACGCGGGCGCAGAGCTCCACCAGCGGCCATTCCGCATAGGTCCGGCTGATCGCGCGCTTGTAGGAAGCGCGCTCGCCCTCGAGCGGAGCAGGAAGCGCAATGCTCTTGATCATCTCGCCTGCTGCGAGTGTATGATCGGCGTGCGAGACCGAGCCGTCGCCGAGCAGGCCGGCAATCGTCAATCCGCTGCGCCGGTCCGTGGTGATGGTCGCATCATAGGCGAGCAGAGCCGCCGCCATGGTCGAGGGATGCGGCGCGACGCAGTCGCCGAGGTCGAAGGCAACGCCATAGAGGTGATTGCCGGACCGGGCAGGGCAGGTGCTGCCGCTTTTCTTCAGGCAATCGATGTCGGCCCGGCGGAAATACCAACAGCGCGAACGCTGCGCGAGATTGCCGCCGAGCGTTGCAACCTGGCGCACCTGTGGCGTGGCGAGCCCTTGCGCGCTCGCCGCAATACCGGGATAGGCGGCGGCGATGCGCGCGTCGGTCGCGATCGTGGCGATGGTGGTCAGCGCGCCGATCCGGGCTGCTCCGTCGGCGTCCCAGGTGATCGTCTTGTCGCCGGTGGCCGAGATATCGATCAGCATTCCCTGCGACACGCCGCTGCGGCGGCGTTCGCTGAAGTCGGTGCCTCCGGCGCGGAATTCCGTCGTGGGCTTGGCAGTGGGCTTGGCGGTCATGACGGCGACACTCATGCTGCATCCCTCCCTTTCAGCGCGGCCACCAGACGATCGGGCCGGAACGGAATTTCGGTCAGTCTCACGCCGATCGCATCGCGGATGGCGTTGGCGATCGCGGGCGAGGTCGGCACGGTGGCGACTTCGCCGATGCCGACGCTGCCGCCCGGCACATGCTCGAAACCGGCCTCGTCGAAATGCACTTCCAGTTTCGGCATGTCGGCAATCCCCGGAATGCGGTAATCCTCCATGCTGCCGCTCAGGATGTGGCCGCTCGAAGGATCGGTCTCCCGCGACTCATAGAGTGCGTAGCCGATGCCCTGGATCACCGCGCCTGCGGCCTGGCTTCGCGCCAGCGTCGGCGCAGCGAGCTTGCCGATCGCGAGGCCCGTATAGGCGTTGAGCACGCGCACATGGCCGAGCCAGGTATCGACCTCGACCTCCATCACCTGGACCGAGCTCGGCACGCCGGCGCCGACCACCATGTGGTTCATCAGACGCAGCACCCAACCGAACACCCGGCCCATGATGCCCGCCTCGTGCAGAGCGGGCCTGACGCCGGGCGGCGGCCTGCCGTCCTCCTGGCGTCTCGCCGACACGGCGATATCAGGAGAAGCCGCGATCATCTCGCGCCATGGCGCGTTCGAGCCCGGAGCAGGTGTGCGAGACGCGGTGCGCTTGATTTCCGCTTTCAGCTTGTCGATGGCGAGCAAGGTCGGCGGCACCACCGAAGCGGTGACACGGCTGCCGCCGGAGCCCGGTCCGGGCGGCAGGTTGGAGCGGCCGATGCGAACGTCCACATCCTGCGGCTCGAGATCGAACGCCTTCGCGACGGTGTTCGCGATCACGCTGCGCGTGCCCGTGCCGATATCCTGTACCGCGCAGCTTGCGACGATGCGTCCGCCCTTGATCGCGAGTTCGACCGAGGAGCCGGTCTGCCAGAGATAGAGCCAGTAGCCGGTGGCGACGCCGACGCCGCGCCGGTAGCGGCCGGTTTGCGAGGCGGCCGGCTTGCGGTTCTTCCAGACGTCGAGGCCGGCGGCCCAGTCGTACAGTCGCTGGCGGTTGGGATCGGGGTCCCAGAGCCTGCGCAATTGAATCGGATCGACCTTCATGCGCAGCGCCGCTTCGTCGACCGCCTGCTCCAGCGCAAACGACATCGGTGGACCGCCGGGGCCGCGGAACGGCGCGCCGGGCGGCAAATTGCTGAGCACGTCGAAGTCGACGAGCTCTTTTGCTTCGGCCGGATAGATCAGCCGCGCCAGGCCGGCGATCAGCGAGTTCACGGCGGCGCCGGTATCGGCATGGGCGGTGAGCGACAGCGCCTTGAGGCGGCCTTCCGCCGAAGGCAGCAAGGACAGCTTCAGCTCGGCGGCCGGACGATAGCCGGCGACGGAAAGCTCTTCTTCACGATCGAAGGCGACACGCACCGGCGCCTTCGCGGCGCGCGCAAGCTCGATTGCGGCGATGGTCTCCAGCCCGACGCTGCCCTTGGAGCCGAACCCGCCGCCGACATGATCGGCGATCACACGCACCTTGTCGTGCGGAAGGCCATAACGCTTGGCGATCTTCTCCATGCTCTCGTGAATGGCCTGGGTCGAGATGTGCATAATGAGCTGATCGCCATCGAACCTGGCCACCGCGGCATGTGGTTCGAGGCTTGCGTGCTGTTGCGTCGAGACGCGGAAGGTCTCCTCTATCAGCAGCGGATTGCGTTGCTGGCGCGCCTCGTCGAGCCAGCTCCTGGCCCGCTTGGCTTTTTGCGAGAACGGCGCCGAAGGCCCGCGCACATTGCCGTTCCACGACACCGGAGCGCCGCCGGCGCCCTCGGACACGTTGCCGGCACGCTTGCGGTCCTTCTTTTCGAACACGACGGGCGCATCGTCGCGTCGCGCTGCATCGAGCCCGATCACCGCGGGCAAAGGCTCGGGCTTGAAGCTGATCGCGGCAATTGCCTTCAGTGCGGTGCCGCGATCCCTGGCCGCGACGGCTGCAATCGGCGCGCCGACGAAGCGGACCATGTTGTCGTCGTCGAGCAGCGGAACCACCGCGGCAACACCGGGAATAGTACGCGCCGGCGCCAGATCAAGCCCGGTGATCCTCGCATGCGCGACGTGCGCGCGCAGGATGACGCCTTCGAGCTGGCCGTCATGGCGGATGTCGACCGTGTAGCGGGCCAGTCCCGTCACCTTGTCGCGGGCTTCCAGCCGCGGCGCGATGGGATCGTTGCCGTCGAAGCGGCCTGAACAAGCCTCCGCCACCGCGCGAAAAATGCCTTCATAGGCGCCGCAGCGGCAGAGATGTCCCGATAGCGCGGCGGCGATCTCCTCGCGCGAGGGTGTCGCCGCGCCCCTGGTCGCGCGCCAGCTGTCATGGAAGGCGGTGGCATCGACGACGAAGCCGGGCGTGCAGAAGCCGCATTGCAGGGCGTCGTGCGCCATGAACGCCTTCTGCACCGGATGCAATCCGGCCGCTCCGACGCCCTCGATGGTCGTCAGCGATTTGTCGGCGGCCGCCTGCGCCGGCAACAGGCAGCTCACGACCGGCGTGCCCTCGAGCAGCACGGTGCAGGCGCCGCAGACGCCGGAGCCGCAGACGAGTTTGGTGCCGGTGAGGCCGCCGTCGCGGATCACGTCGATCAAGAGCGCATCCGGATCGTCGGGCAGCACCAGGGGCCGTCCATTGATGGTCGTGGTGGTCATTTTCGAACTCCCGGTTTGCGGTGGGACTTCTTTGCGGACGGCGCCATCGCGCCGGCGATCAGCATGCGCAGCATGGTCTCCAGCTGTTTCAGGAATGCGTCGACCGGCTGCATGGAAGGGAACGCGGATTTGGTGCCGTGGATCGCCATCTCGACGCAGCGCGCGAGCTCGCGCACGCTGACGCCGCTTTCGAGGTTAAGCTTTCGCTTGCGGCACACCCGCGCGATCGTGGTTGCGATCTCGTCGGCAAAACGGTTGGAATAGCTCTGGTAGAGGTCGCGCGCCTGCGCGAGGTGCTCGGAAAACAGCTCCTCGGTGTGGGGCGAGTCCTTGAGCGAAGCGAGCAGCGACTGCATCCGCGCGCCGATTTCGGCGACCAGGATGTCGGCAAGCTCGAGGCCGGCCTCTTCCGCCGCCTTCGCTGCCGCGATTTCGGCAGCGAGCCCCTGCTCGTAGATCCGCTCGAGCACGGCGCGAAACAGCGCCTCCTTGGAGGCGAAGTGATGATAGAGCGCCTGCCGCGTCAGTCCGGCTTCCTCAGCCGCCTGCTCGATCGAGGAGCGGCGGAAGCCGTGGCGCCGGAACACGCGCAAGGCAGCGTCGAGGATCCGGTCCTGGGGAGGGGCCTTGGCCTGCATTTTGTCAGATTTGACAAAGATGCAGGAACTGTCAAATCACGGATTGATGAGGTCTCGTGCGCGCATGAAGGCCGCCCCCGCACGCCAGGGCTATCGGAGTTGAGAGTTTTCCCCTGCGGCCATCCTTCGAGACGCCCGCCTGAGGCGGGCTCCTCAGGATGAGGGCGGGGTGCGCGGCAGCAGTTTCAACGGGCGCTGACGCTGATGAGCCTCATCCTGAGGAGGCGCGTCAGCGCCGTCTCGAAGGACGAGGCGTGCGCGCAAACCGCCGCCACAAGTCATATGCGATAGCCAGTGCCCCCACCCGGGCAGGGACATCGCCTCTCAAATGAAAACGGGCACGCCTTCTTGCGAAGGCATGCCCGCCAAAACCCTATTCGTGCGACGCGCGTGCTTTAGTGCACGCTCACCGCTTGCAGCTCGTTGCTCCAGGCGTTGGCGACCGCGGCTTCGCGGCTGTCGGTCAGCATGATCGGCGTGCCGTCGGCGGCATGGAGGGCGAACAGCTTGAGGCCAGGCGCGATCTTGGGCGCCTCGGGGAACAGGTCCGGCACGTCCTCGGAACGGATCTGCTTCACATAGGCGATATGGCCTTCGCCCAGGGTTGCCAGCGTCTCAGGAGAGACGTTCTTGGCTTCGTATTCGAACGCAACGTGACCTTCACTCATGGTCTCGACTCCTCTGGAACACTAAGCGGTCGAGTCCGCTACTCGTTCCATTATTCGTGCTCATTGATAGCGATTGTCTTAACGATCCGCTCCGGTTCAGGCCGGGCCAGATCGATCGACAACAGCCCGTTCTTCAGATCCGCACCCAGCACCAGCATCCCCTCCGCCAGCACGAAGGTGCGCTGGAAGTGGCGCGCGGCGATGCCGCGATGGATGTACTGCCGGGACTTGTCGTCCTGCTGCCGCCCGCGGATCACGAGCTGGTTTTCCTCAATGGTTACATCGAGTTGGTCGCGCGTAAATCCGGCGACCGCCAGCGTGATGCGCAAACGCTCGGGCTGGCCGTCCGTGCGGTCGCACCTCTCGATATTGTAGGGAGGATAACCGTCGGCGCCTTTGACGACCCGATCGAGCACGCGCTCGATCTCGTCGAAGCCCAGCAGGAAAGGACTGGAGAGCGTTGGAACACGAGACATAGTTTACAAAGTCCTCTCGAAGCGACTTTGGTGCATCAGGGCCCGCGAACGGCACCCCTTGATCAGCAATATGGGCATGTTCCCCTGTGGGTTCAAGCAGGTAGCGGGGATCGCTGTGGATGGGCGATTTTCCCCACTCGCCGGATGTCTCCGGTTCGTCATGGCCGGCATGACCAATTTCGAGGCGATTTATCCCAGCAAAAACAAACCCCCTCCTACTGTGCATGGGGTTGTTTTCGCACTTTTGTTGTCTGGCTCTTCGGATCCCCTCAGGCCTCGATCCGCTTCCGACCGTCGCCGCTGAACAGATGCAGCTTCGCCCGCACCGCCGCGACGCGGATTCTCGCGCCGATGGCGGGGGCCTGGGTTCCGGGAATGCGGACGATGACCTCGCCGGGCGGCAGCTCGCCGGGCGTGGCGGCGACGCGCTGGTCCTCCTGTTCGCGGGAACCGTAGACGAAGGTTTCGGCGCCGACGCGCTCGATCGCTTCCACGGTGAGCGGCAGGGCGACGCCGCCGGCCGGCGTTTCGTCGGTGATGACAAAGTCCTCCGGGCGGATGCCGAGGATGCCGGCATCGGCAGCAGTGCTGCCGGCGAGCTGCGAGCGGATCTCCTCGGGCCGCGTCGACATCAGGTTCATCGGCGGCGCGCCGATGAAGGAGGCGACGAAGGTCGTCGCCGGCTTCTCGTAGATCGCCAGCGGATTGCCGACCTGCTCGACCTGGCCGCCGTTCATCACGACGAGGATGTCGGCGAGCGTCATAGCCTCGAGCTGGTCATGGGTGACGTAGATCGACGTGGTGTTGAGCCGGCGCTGCAACTTGCGGATCTCGACCCGCATCGCGATGCGCAGCTTGGCGTCGAGGTTGGAGAGCGGCTCGTCGAACAGGAACACCTTCGGCTGGCGCACGATGGCGCGGCCCATGGCGACGCGCTGGCGCTGGCCGCCGGAGAGCTGGCGCGGCTTGCGCTCCAGCATGGCGGAGAGCTCGAGCACGCGCGCGGCTTCCTCGACGCGGGTCTTGATCTCGGCCTCGGCCATGCCGCGGTTGCGCAGGCCATAGGCCATGTTGTTGTAGACGCTCATATGCGGATAGAGCGCGTAGTTCTGGAACACCATCGCGATGTCGCGATCGGCGGGTTCGATCTGGTTGACGACGCGGCCGCCGATGTCGATCTCACCGCCGGTGACCGTCTCCAGCCCCGCGACCATGCGCAGCAGCGTGGACTTGCCGCAGCCGGAGGGGCCGACCAGCACGCAGAACTGTCCGTCGCCGACATCGACGTCGACGCCCTTGATGGCCTCGAAGCCGCCGGGATAGGTTTTGCGGACGCTGCGCAGGGTGACGTTGGCCATAAGTCTCTACTTCTCCGTCTCGACCAGGCCGCGCACGAACAATTTCTGCATGGCGACGACGACGAACACCGGCGGCAGCATGGCCAGCACGGCGGTTGCCATCACGATCGGCCATTCGGTCAGCGCGTCGGTGGTGGTGATCATCTTGCGGATGCCGATCTGGATGGTCTGCATGTCGTCGCGCGTGGTGATCAAGAGCGGCCAGAGATATTGATTCCAGCCGAGGATGAACAGGATCACGAACAGCGCCGCCATGTTGGTGCGCGACAGCGGCAGCAGCGTATCCCAGAAGAAGCGCAAGGGGCCGGCGCCGTCGATGCGCGAGGCCTCCAACAGCTCGTCCGGCACGGTCATGAAGAACTGCCGGAACAGCAGCGTCGCGGTGGCCGATGCGATCAGCGGCAGCGACAGGCCGGCATAGCTGTCGAGCATGTGCAAATCGGCGACGATCTTGTAGGTCGGATAGATGCGGACCTCGACCGGCAGCATCAGGGTGATGAAGATGAGCCAGAAGATCGGCATCCGGAACGGGAAGCGGAAATACACGATCGCATAGGCCGAGATGATCGAGATCGCGATCTTGCCCACCGCGATCAGCAGCGCCATCACCAGCGAGTTCAGCATCATGTTGCCGACCGGCTCGCGGGTCGAGCCGCTCGTGCCGACGAAGATGGTCTGGTAGTAGGTCTCGAAGAAGTGGCCGCCGGGCAGCAGCGACATCTGCCCGTTCGCGATCACGGCGTTGTCCTGGGTCGAGGCGACGATTGCGATGTAGACCGGGAAGGCGACGATCGCGATTCCGATCCACAGGATGATGTGGGCGACGTAGCGCCGAAAGCCCTCTTCCTCGACCATCAGTAGGTCACCTTGCGTTCGACGAAGCGGAACTGGATGCCCGTGAGCACGATCACCATGATCATCAGGATCACCGACTGCGCCGCCGAGCTGCCGAGATTGCCGCCGAGCAGGCCGTCGGAATAGACCTTGTAGACCAGCGTCTCGGTCGACTTGCCGGGGCCGCCGCGGGTCATGGTGTCGATGATGCCGAACGTGTCGAAGAAGGCGTAGACGATGTTGACGACCAGGAGGAAGAAGATGGTCGGCGACAGCAGCGGGAAGGTCACGGTCCAGAACCTGCGCATCGGGCGCGCGCCGTCGATCGCGGCGGCCTCGAGCACGCTTCTGGGGATGCTCTGCAGGCCGGCGAGGAAGAACAGGAAGTTGTAGGAGATCTGCTTCCAGGCGGCGGCCAGGATGATCAGCGATGCGGCCTGGTCGCCGTCGAGCAGCGGATTCCAGTCGATGCCCAGAGTGCGCAGGTAGCGCGAGAGCACGCCGAGCGAGGGATGCAGCATGAAGATCCAGAGCACGCCGACGACGGGCGGCGCCACCGCATAGGGCCAGATCAGCAGCGTGCGGTAGAGCATCGAGCCGCGCAGCGGCTTGTCCGCCATCACGGCGAGCAGCAGCGCGAACGACAGCGACGACACCGCGATCGCGAACGAGAAGAAGAAGGTGCGCAGGATCGCCTCGAAATAGGCGCGCTCCCTGAACAGCTCGAGATAATTCTCGAACCAGACGAAGCTGGTCGAGAGGCCGAAGGCGTCCTGGAGCAGGAAGGACTGGATCACCGCCTGCAAGGCCGGCCAGTAGAAGAAAATCAGGACGATCGCGAGCTGCGGCGCAACCAGCGCATAGGGCAACAGCTTCGACTGGAAAATGGCTTGCTTTTGCATGATGCCCCAGAGAAGCGGCAGGCCGGCTGACCGGCCTGCCGCTGGTCGCCTTACTTCACGGCGGTCTTTTCGAACTGGCGCAGCATGGTGTTGCCGCGCTCGACGGCGGCGTCCAGCGCCTGCTTGGCGGTCTTCTTCCCCGCCAGTGCCTGCTCGATCTCCTCCGCCCAGACGTCACGGAGCTGCACCATGTTGCCGAGGCGCAGGCCGCGCGAATTCTCGGTCGGCTCCTTGTTGGTCAGCTCGAGCAGCGGCGTCTCGAGATAGGGCTGGTCCTTGTAGAAGCCCTCGGCCTTGGCCTTATCATAGGCCGCCTTGGTGATCGGCAGATAGCCGGAGGCCTTGTGGATGTAGACCTGGCGATCGGTGTCCGAGAGGAAGGTGAGGAACTTCGCGACGCCCTTGTAATCGTCCGCCGGCTTGCCGCCCATCACCCAGAGCGAGGCACCGCCGATGATCGAGTTCTGCGGCGCGCCCTTGGCGTCCGGATAATAGGGCATCGGCACGGCGGTGAAGGCGAACTTGGCCTGCGCCTTGACGTTGCCGAAGAACGCCGACGAGGTCAGGTAGAGCGGGCATTCGCCCGACGTGAAGCGGCCTTCGCCGGTGTTGGTGCGGCCGGCATAGTCGTAGGTCTTGTCCTTCTGGAGCTCGACCAGGTTCTCGAGATGCTTGACCTGGAGCGGCCCGTTGAAGGAGAGCACGGTGTCGAAGCCGTCGAGGCCGTTGGCCTTGGTCGACAGCGGCACGTTGTGCCAGGCGGACAGCTGCTCGAGATTGACCCAGGTGACCCAGGAGTTGGAGAAGCCGCAGGTGGCATGGCCGGCCGCCTTCAGCTTCTTGGCGGCGTCGAACACTTCAGGCCAGGTCTTCGGGATCTCGACATTGGCCTTCTTCAGCTCGTCGAGGTTGACCCACATCACGGTCGACGACGAGTTGAAGGGGAAGGACAGCATCTCGCCTTTCGAGGTCGAGTAGTAGCCGGTGATCGCGGGCAGATAGGCCTTCGGATCGAACTTCTCGCCGGTCTCGGCCATCAGCTTGTAGACCGGCTTCACGGCGCCGGTCGCGGCCATCATGGTGGCGGTGCCGACCTCGAACACCTGCATGATGTGCGGCGCGTTGCCGGCGCGGAACGCGGCGATGCCGGCGTTCATCGTATCGGCGTAGTTGCCCTTGTAGGTCGGGATCACCTTGTAGTCGCTCTGCGTGGCGTTGAAGTCGTTGGCGAGCTTGACGATGACGTCGTTGTTGGCGCCGGTCATCGCGTGCCACCACTGGATTTCGGTCACGGCAAGTGCCGGCGAGGCGCCGAGACCAACCGCGAGCGCGACAGCCGCAGCCGCGCCAAAATGTCGAAGAGCCATCAAGAAAACCTCCCTTGCCCGTCACTAAGAAGCGCTTGCGCTAGCAGCGCCATATGACGTTCACATGACTGTGTAAGCGGGAGAAACGAAAGCAGCAAGCGCCGCCAAATGGGAAGTCGTCAAATAGGCGAACACGGAGCGGTCAGCCAACGCCGTTCGCGCTGCACATGCGTGCGCGCGCCGCAGTGCGGCATTGGTTGATGGGAAGGGTGAGGCCCTTAGCGCTTGCGCTCGGGACCGCAGACCGTGCCTTTTTCGACCATCGCGTCGATCTCGGCCTTGGAGTAGCCGAACTCGCCCAGCACCTCGGCCGCGTGCTGGCTGAATTTCGGCGGCACGCGGCGCAGGCTGGGCTTGCTGCGGTCGAGCCGGATCGGTGAGGCGACGCCCTTGTACCAGTCCTTCTCGATGATATCGCCGCGCGCGATCGTGTGCGGGTTGGTCAGCGCCTGGTCGATCTTCTGCACAGGCCCCGCAGGCAGGCCCGCCGCGAGCAGGCGGTTGCACAGCGGCTCGGCCTCGTGCTGGCTGAACACGGCGGCGAGCTCGGCGCGCAGCGCCTCGCGATTGGCGATGCGGTCCTTGTTGCGGGCAAAGCGCGGATCGGTGCCGAGCTCGGGCTTGCCGATCTCCTTGGCGAGCTTGCGGAAGGTGCCGTCATTGCCGACGCCGATGAAGATGTTGTCGGTCTTGGTCGGGAAGATCGCGTAGGGCACGAGGTTCGGGTGCTCGTTGCCGGTGAGCGAGGGCGGCTTGCCATGCATGAAATAATTCGCGGTGTGCGGATGCATGATGGCAAGGCCGGTCTCGTACAACGTCGTCTCCAGGAACTGGCCCTTGCCCGAACGCTGCCGCTCCGACAGCGCCATCAGGATGCCGATCGCCGCATAGAGGCCGGTGGTGATGTCGACCAGCGGCACGCCGATCCGCATCGGCCCGCTCTCGGGCGAGCCGGTCGCCGCGATCATGCCGGTCATGGCCTGGATGATGGCGTCATAGCCGGGATTGCCGCCGCGCGGGCCGTCGGCGCCGAAGCCGCAGATGCGGCAATGCACGAGGCGCGGATATTTCTTGCTGAGGACGTCGTTGCCGATGCCCCATTTCTCCAGCGTGCCCGGCTTGAAATTCTCGATCAGGACGTCGGCCGTTTCCAGCATCTTCAGCAGCACGACACGCCCGCCTTCGGAGGCGAGGTCGAGGCCGATCGAGCGCTTGTTGCGGTTGATGCCGACGAAATAGGCCGCATCCTCCTCGTGGAACGGAGGGCCCCATTCGCGCACCTCGTCGCCCGCGGGCGGCTCGACCTTGATCACGTCGGCGCCGTGGTCGGCGAGGATCTGGGTGCAGTAGGGACCGCCGAGCACACGCGTGAGATCGATGACGCGCAGTCCGCTCATGGCACCCGTTGCGGCTTCAGAACTCATGCCTTCGCTTCTCCTGTGTCGGTCGTTCGAGCACAGGCCTAGCGAGGTTTGTTTGCGCCAGCAATGGGCCCTCGCGTAGGGCCGCATGCGCGGCTGCGCTGCCATGCCGCGCGGTGGCAAATTCAGTCGGAAGCGGCCGGCCCGAGGGGGATCCCGGGCCAGCCAATCCGTTCTGCCGATCAGACGACCGTCAGGCGAACGTCGACATTGCCGCGCGTGGCATTGGAGTACGGGCACACCTGGTGGGCCCTGGCGACCAGCGCCTCGGCCTCCGCGCGGGCAAGGCCCGGCAGCGAGACGGCAAGATCGATGTCGAGGCCGAAGCCGCCTTCCGAGCGCGGGCCGATGCCGACGGTCGAGGTGACGGAGGCATCGGCCGGAACCTTCGGGCCGCCCTGCGAAGCCACGAACTTCATCGCGCCGATGAAGCAGGCAGCATAGCCGGCCGCGAACAGCTGCTCGGGATTGTTGCCGGCGCCGCCGCCACCGCCGAGCTCCTTCGGCGTGGTGAGTTTGACGTCGAGCGCGCCGTCGAGGGTCGCAGCATGGCCGTCGCGGCCGCCGGTGGCCTTGGCGCTGGTCTTGTAGAGGACGTTCACGGACATTTTCGTCTCCTCGGGTCTTTCCAGGTTGGGGTGTGAGCTTTATCGCAGGCAATTAGATTGCGCGCAATCTAAATCGGCGCGTCTCACATTTAATTGTTCGCAATTGAATGCGCCGCCGGCCGGGCCCAGAATGGGAGAAACGCACGAGATTCGTCATGGCCCGGAAATCAACGGCGGTCGACCCGCTTCGCCTCGACAACCAGATCTGCTTCGCGGTCTATTCCGCCACGCACGCCTTCAACCGCGTCTACAAGCCGCTGCTCGATCGGCTCGGCCTGACCTATCCGCAATATCTGGTCATGCTGGTGCTGTGGGAGCGCGACGACGTGCCGGTGAAGGACATCGGCGAGAAGCTGTTCCTGGATTCGGGCACGCTGACGCCGCTGCTCAAGCGGCTCGAGGCCGCCCATCTCGTCAAGCGCACCCGCTCGCGCGAGGACGAACGCCAGGTGCTGATCGCCCTGACGCCGCAGGGCCATGCACTGAAGGAAAAGGCGCGCGCCGTGCCGCACTCGATCCTGGCGGCATCGGACTGCTCGGTGTCGGAGCTGGTGGCGATGAAAGACGAGATCGTCGCGCTGAGGGATCGGCTGAATGCGGTGATCGGGGAGTAGGGGTTAGAGCCGCTTCTTGGCGAAGGCGCGACCGGACGCTGACTTCAAGTACTTCTCGAATGCGACGGCCTGCTTCTCGTTGCTGAATGCGACGTAAGTCTTGAGACGCCAAGGCCCGTATTTCGAGGTGTGGGGCACCTCGCCAGCATTGTGCTTTGCCAGTCTGGTTCGCAGGTCGTCGGTGATCCCGACATAAAAGTGAAGGGAATCGAGGCTCTCAGAATGTAGACGTATTTCACGGCACACTCCCCAGTCGTCGAGGGGGAGCTTACACCCGCGTTCTATCTGATGGGGCCCGGATTCGCCCTTCGGGCTACGCCGCGGTAGCCTTCGCTCACTTCGCTACGATGGAGCGGGGCTGGCTTGCCGAGCCGTAGCTCGCGAAGCGAGCGAAGGCTGGTGGAGCCAGGCGGGATCGAACCGCCGACCTCTTGCATGCCATGCAAGCGCTCTCCCAGCTGAGCTATGGCCCCTTAACCTTAGACGGGGTGAACCTGGTCGATCACCCCGGACCGGCGAGCCTTTCCGACTCGCGCGGTGCACCCTTTTTCACAGATCAGGGCTGATCTCAAGTCTCTTCATCACCTCCGACATCACCAATGATGTCGGTCACGTCCTCATCGCCCTCTTCCTCGTCGGCAATGAAGGTCGAATCGTCGTCATCATCGTCGTCGAGGGTCTCGTCGACCTCGATATCGTCCTCCGATTCGGGCACGACGGCCTTGACCTTGCCGGTGTTCTCCTCGGCATCGGCCTCCTCGAGCGAGACCAATTCCTCGGCCTCTGCCGGCTCCGGCGCGTTGTCCTGTGCCATGTTGCGGGCCTCGGCCCCACGGGGCGCGCGCGCAGGAGCAACCGGGGCGATCGGCACCACTTCGCCGGTATAGGGCGAGATCACCGGATTCTTGTTGAGGTCATAGAACTTCTTGCCCGTGGTCGGGCAAATACGTTTGGTTCCGAGTTCGGACTTGGCCACGGCAGGAATCCTGGGAATGTCTGAAAAGCGGTGCTTCACTTGGCTAGTTGGCGGCCCGCTGTCAATAGCGCATTACGGGAGAACGACATGCCCGTGACGGGGCGCGGACCATGTGATACCTGCGCGCCAGCCCATCGGGCCTATTCAAGGACACAATCTTGACCCATTCCGACCAACCGAGACCGCTCCAGTCTCGCGCCAGCGGGCCCCTGACCGGGAAAGTACGGGTGCCCGGCGACAAGTCGATCTCCCACCGCGCCCTGATCCTGGGCGCGCTCGCGGTCGGCGAGACCAGAATTTCGGGCCTGCTCGAGGGCGAGGACGTCCTCAACACCGCCAAATCGATGCAGGCGCTGGGTGCCAGGGTCGAGCGCACCGGCGATTTCGCCTGGAGGGTCAACGGCGTCGGGGTCGGAGGCTTCGCCCCGCCCAATGCGCCGCTGGATTTCGGCAATTCCGGCACCGGCTGCCGGCTGGTCATGGGCGCCGTGGCCGGCTGCCCGATTTCGGCGGTGTTCGACGGCGATGCCTCGCTGCGCAGCCGTCCCATGCGCCGGATCCTCGATCCATTGGAAAAGATGGGTGCCAAGGTCACCGCGGGCAGCGAGGGCGGGCGCCTGCCGCTGACCCTCCAGGGCGCGGGCGATCCGCTGCCGATCACCTACAAGACCCCGGTCGCCTCGGCCCAGATCAAATCGGCCGTGCTGCTGGCGGGCCTGGCTGCCCCGGGCGTCACCACTGTCATCGAGAGCGAGGCCAGCCGCGACCACACCGAGCTGATGCTGAGGCATTTCGGTGCCGACATCACCTCGGTCCAGGAAGGCCAGCACGGCCGCCGCATCACGCTGGTCGGCCAGCCCGAGCTGCGCGGCGCCAATGTCGTGGTGCCCGCCGATCCCTCGTCGGCCGCCTTCCCGATCGTCGCGGCGCTGATCGTCGAGGGCTCCGATGTCGTGCTGTCCGATGTCATGACCAATCCGCTGCGCACCGGCCTGTTCACCACGCTGCGCGAAATGGGCGCCTCCATCGAGGAGAGCGAAGTGCGGGGCGATGCCGGCGAGCCGATGGCGCAATTGCGCGTGCGCGCCTCGAAACTGCGCGGCGTCGAGGTGCCGCCGGAGCGCGCGCCGTCGATGATCGACGAATATCTGGTGCTGGCGGTGGCGGCGTCGTTCGCCGAAGGCACCACGATCATGCGCGGCCTGCAGGAGCTGCGCGTCAAGGAATCCGATCGCCTGGAGGCGACCGCCGCCATGCTCCGCGTCAACGGTGTCAAGGTCGAGGTCTCCGGCGACGATCTGATCGTCGAGGGCCGCGGCCACGTCCCGGGCGGCGGCACTGTCGCCACCCACATGGACCACCGCATCGCGATGTCCGCGCTGGTGATGGGGTGCGCCTCCGATCAGCCCGTGACCGTCGACGACACCGCCTTCATCGCCACCAGCTTTCCGGATTTCATTCCGATGATGGGTTCGTTAGGGGCCGAGTTCTCATGATCATCGCCATCGACGGGCCCGCGGCCTCGGGCAAGGGGACGCTCGGCAAGCGTCTCGCCCACCATTACGGCTATCGTCATCTCGATACCGGCGTGATCTATCGTGCGGTGGCCTATGCCCTGATGCAGTCAGGGCACGATCTCAACGACGAGGCGGCTGCGGTGCAGGCCGCATTGGAGCTCGATCCCGAAAAGTTCGGCAATCCTGCGCTGAAGACCCAGAAGGCCGGCGAGGGCGCCTCGATCGTCTCGGCAATCCCTCGGGTTCGCGAGGTTCTGGTGAATTTCCAGCGGCAATTCGCCGCCGATCCGCCGGGCGCCGTGCTCGACGGCCGGGATATTGGAACCGTGATCTGCCCCCACGCCGACGTGAAGATCTTCGTGGTCGCCGACCCCAAGGTCCGCGCCCGCCGCCGCACCATGGAGGCCAGGGCGCGGGGCGAGGATGCGGACGAGGCGGCCGTGCTCGCCGACATCCTCCAGCGCGACGAACGCGACAAGAACCGGCCGATTGCGCCTTTAAAACCGGCCCCGGATGCTTACTTGCTAGATAACTCCCAACTGGATATAGAAGGCGGCGTCCGGGCCGCCATCGACATTATCGAGGCTGTCCGAGCGGGCCGGTCGCGGGGTTAAGCCGCCGCCGTCATTGGAGGAAGTGCCCGCTCCCGCTCTTTGAGGTCGATACGCTTCGTCCCGGTTTCGGGACCGGCGCGATCCAGGTTCCGGACAAAGCTTTCAACGTATCGAACGCGCGGGCCTCAGCCGGCCCGCTTCCGCTGTTCTGGTCGCAAGGCCGGGGCAACGAGCGGTCGCTCGAAGGTCTTGCGGACCTTCCGACACTGCGCGCGCGATGCGCCCATGAACCCGACGGCCGGCAAGACATCCGCAACTGGAGAACAAATGGCTTCGACTTCTGCTGATACCTATAGCCCGTCGCGCGACGATTTCGCCGCGATGCTCGACGAGTCCTTCGCAGGCGGCAACCTGCAGGAAAGCTCCGTCGTCAAGGGCAAGGTGGTTGCAATTGAAAAGGACATGGCCGTCATCGACGTCGGCCTGAAGACCGAGGGCCGCGTTGCGCTGCGCGAATTTTCCGGCCCCGGCCGTGACTCTGACCTCAAGGTCGGCGACGAGGTGGAAGTGTTCCTCGATCGTATCGAGAACGCCCTCGGCGAAGCCGTGCTGTCGCGCGACAAGGCGCGCCGCGAAGAGAGCTGGGGCAAGCTGGAGAAGGCGTTCCAGAACAACGAGAAGGTCAACGGCGTCATCTTCAACCAGGTCAAGGGCGGCTTCACCGTCGACCTCGACGGAGCCGTGGCCTTCCTGCCGCGCTCGCAGGTCGACATCCGTCCGATCCGCGACGTTGCGCCGCTGATGAACAACTCGCAGCCGTTCCAGATTCTCAAGATGGACCGACGCCGCGGCAACATCGTGGTGTCCCGCCGCACGGTGCTCGAAGAGACCCGCGCCGAGCAGCGCCAGGAGCTGGTGCAGAACCTCGAAGAGGGTCAGGTCATCGACGGCGTGGTCAAGAACATCACCGACTACGGTGCGTTCGTCGACCTCGGCGGCATTGACGGCCTCCTGCACGTCACCGACATCGCGTGGCGCCGCGTCAACCATCCGACCGAGGTGCTCTCGATCGGCCAGACCGTGAAGGTCAAGATCATCAAGATCAACCACGAGACGCACCGCATCTCGCTGGGCATGAAGCAGCTGCTGGACGATCCGTGGCAGGGCATCGAAGCCAAGTACCCGCTGGGTGCCCGCTTCACCGGCCGCGTCACCAACATCACCGATTACGGTGCGTTCGTCGAGCTCGAGCCGGGCATCGAAGGCCTGATCCACGTCTCCGAGATGTCGTGGACCAAGAAGAACATGCACCCCGGCAAGATCGTGTCGACCTCGCAGGAAGTCGACGTGCAGGTGCTGGAAGTCGATTCCGTCAAGCGCCGCATCTCGCTCGGCCTCAAGCAGACCATGCGCAACCCCTGGGAGGTCTTCGTCGAGAAGCATCCGACCGGTTCGGTTGTCGAGGGCGAGGTCAAGAACAAGACCGAGTTCGGTCTGTTCCTGGGTCTCGAGGGCGACGTCGACGGCATGGTCCACCTCTCCGATCTCGACTGGAAGCTTCCGGGCGAGCAGGTGATCGACAACTACAAGAAGGGCGACATGGTGAAGGCCGTGGTGCTCGATGTGGACGTCGAGAAGGAGCGCATCTCGCTCGGCATCAAGCAGCTCGAAGGCGACCCCTTCGCCGAGCCGGGCGATGTCAAGAAGGGCGCGGTCGTGACCTGCGAAGTGCTCGAAGTGAAGGAGAGCGGTATCGAGGTGAAGATCGCCGGTACCGACTTCACCACCTTCATCAAGCGCTCGGAGCTCGCCCGTGACCGCAACGACCAGCGCGCCGAACGCTTCGCCGTCGGTGAGAAGGTCGATGCCCGCGTGATCCAGTTCGACAAGAAGGCCCGCAAGGTCCAGGTGTCGATCAAGGCGCTCGAAGTCGCCGAAGAAAAGGAAGCCATCGCGCAGTACGGCTCCTCGGATTCGGGTGCGACGCTCGGTGACATCCTCGGCACCGCGCTCAAGAACCGCGACAGCAAGTAAGCGAAACGTCCGTTTTGCTGCATCAAGGCCCCGGCGCAAGCCGGGGCTTTTTTGTTGCGGCATACGCGACTGTCGTCCCGGGGCGCGCGAAGCGCGATCCCGGGACCCATAACCCCAGGGAGGAGTTTGACGAAGACCCGGAGTTGCCAGCTCGCGCGACGACTCCTCCCTGGGGTTATGGATCCCGCCCCCGTGCGCAATTGCGCACTAGGCGGGGATGACGACTGCGTTTGCGGCGACCTGCGCGTCCCCCACGAGGCCTTGTTTTCTTCAAATTGCGCCGCAATTGATGTATCCAGATAGGCCGATGGTCACGCCGTGACGGCACAACGCGCCTGATCTTTCATTTGGAGATATTCCGATGTCGCTCGATTCGGACATCATCGTCGATCGCCGCAGGATTCGCCGCAAGCTGACGTTCTGGCGCGTCATCGCGGCGCTGATCGCGATCGCGGCGATTGCAAGCTTCGCACTGATTGCGACACCCGGTGCACGCGGCACCTTCGCATCGGCCGGCTCGATCGCGCGCGTCCATATCGAGGGATTGATCCGCAGCGATTCCGATCGCACGCAGGCGCTGGAGCGGCTCGAGAATTCGCAGGCCGCCGCCGTCATCGTTCACATCAACTCGCCCGGCGGCACCACGGCCGGGTCCGAGCAGCTCTATGACTCGCTCGTCCGTCTCAAGGCGAAAAAGCCGCTGGTCGTGGTGGTGGAGGGCCTGGCTGCCTCCGGAGGCTACATCACGGCGATTGCAAGCGACCACATCGTCGCCCAACAGAGCTCGCTGGTCGGGTCGATCGGCGTGCTGTTCCAGTACCCCAACGTGACCGAGCTCCTGAAGACCATCGGCGTGAAGGTCGAGGAGGTGAAGTCCTCGCCGCTGAAGGCAGCGCCCAACGGTTTTGAGCCGACCAGTCCCGAGGCGCGCGCCGCGCTCGATGCGCTGGTGAAGGATTCCTATGCCTGGTTCAAGGGAATGGTGAAGGAGCGGCGTGGCATGGATGACACGCAGCTCGAAAAAGTTGCCGACGGCCGCGTCTTCACCGGGCGCCAGGCGATCGATCTCAAGCTGATCGACCAGATCGGCGACGAGAAGACGGCCGTGACCTGGCTGGTCGAGCAGAAGGGCGTCAAGAAGGGGCTTCCCGTGCGCGATTACAAGCTCCAGCCGCGCTTCGGCGACCTGCCGTTCCTGAAGACCGCGGCCGCATTGACGCTAGAAGCGCTCGGTTTGGGGTCGATCGCGCACCAGATCGGGCAAACCGGCGTCGCACAGGCGGTGGATCGGCTCGGAATGGATGGCATGCTGGCCTTGTGGCAGCCGGCTGCGTCCAACTGACCGTCGGCAGGCGAGTTCCAGAGCTTTTTCCCGTCCGGCGCGTGCCGGCGCAGCCTGCTTTTTCGGCATTTGTCACGTATTTTCACGACGCCCAACCTTGATTTAGCGTCTTGACAGATCACGGTATTTTCACGGAAATGGTCATCCGCATGCTTCCGGGTCCTATCTCTCGATGATCAAATCCGAACTTGTTCAGCGTATCGCCGAGCACAACCCGCATCTGTACCAGCGGGATGTCGAGAACATTGTGAATGCGATTCTCGAAGAGATCGTAGCGGCGCTTGCACGCGGAGATCGCGTCGAGCTGCGCGGCTTCGGTGCCTTCTCGGTCAAGCATCGCCCTGCGCGCGCAGGGCGCAATCCACGCACCGGCGCCCATGTGCCCGTCGATCAGAAGAGCGTTCCGTTCTTCAAGACCGGCAAGGAAATGCGCGAGCGGCTGAACCGCGACCATCCGGATCCCGGCGGCGCAGACTGAAGCGCGATGTGAGCGCGCTTGAGGGTTTTTCGCGGTCGCACAGGATGCGGCCGCAAGCTTGATTCAAGGCGAGCGAAGCGAGATGCGAAAGTTCCTGACCGCGCTGATCGTGATTCCGCTGGGCCTGATCCTGGTGGCGTTCGCCGTCGCCAACCGGCATTTCGTCACCGTCTCCTTCGACCCCTTCATTGCCGACGACCCATCGCTGTCGATTACCCTGCCGCTGTTCCTGCTGCTGATCCTGGCGGCGGCCCTGGGCGTCGTCGCGGGCGGCTCCGCCGTCTGGTTCGGCCAGCGGCGCTGGCGGCGCGCGGCGCGCCGGAATGACGCGGAGGCCCGGATTGCCAGGGCCGAACTGGCCGATCTGCGGGCCCAGGCGACCGCGGCGAAGCCGGCGTCCCAGCGCCTTCCCGTTCCCTCCGGGATGGGCCTGTACGGGCCCGTCGGGCGAGACAAGCAGCGCGCGACGTTGTAGAAGCGGCCCCGACCGAAAAGCCCCGTTTTCCGGCCGCGGACCTGCGGCCTCTACCCGCTTTGAGACCATGTCCCTGCTCGTCAAGATCTGCGGCCTGTCCACGCCCGAGACGCTCGAAACGGCGCTCGGCGCCGGCGCCGACATGGTCGGGTTCGTGTTCTTCCCGCCGTCGCCGCGGCACCTGTCCCTGGAGCTCGGCCGCGATCTTGGCCGTCAGGTGCAGCGGCGTGCGCTCAAGGTGGCGCTCACGGTCGATGCCGATGACGCAACGCTCGACAACATCATGGACGCGCTGTCGCCGGACATTTTCCAGCTCCACGGCAAGGAGAGCGTCGCGCGGCTGCGCGACATCAAGCACCGCTTCGGCCGCCCGGTCATGAAGGCGGTGCCGGTCGCAACCTCAGCCGATCTCGCGGTGCTGCCCGGTTACGCCGCCGTCGCCGACCGCATCCTGTTCGACGCGCGCGCGCCGAAGGATGCGACGCGGCCCGGCGGTCTCGGGGAACCGTTCGACTGGCACCTGCTCGAAAACCTCGATCTGAAACTGCCCTACATGGTCTCGGGCGGGCTGCACGCCGACAATCTCGCTGAGGCCCTTCGCGTCACCCGCGCCGGCGGCGTCGACGTGTCCTCCGGTGTCGAGAGCGCCCCCGGCGTGAAAGACCCGGAGATGATCAAGGCCTTCATCCGCGCCGCGCGCGCAAGCAAAGATGCAAGTCAAGAGTTGAGCGTCCGATGAACATCGCCAAGCCAAACTCCTACCGCAGCGGCCCGGACGAGCGCGGCCATTTCGGCATTTTCGGCGGACGCTTCGTCGCCGAAACGCTGATGCCGCTGATCCTCGATCTGGAGAAGGCCTACACCGCGGCCAAGGCTGATCCGGCGTTTCAGGCCGAGATGAACGGCTATCTCAAGAACTATGTCGGCCGGCCCTCGCCGCTCTATTTCGCCGAGCGCCTCACCTCACATCTCGGCGGCGCCAAGATCTACCTCAAGCGTGAAGAGCTCAACCACACCGGCTCGCACAAGGTGAACAACGTGCTCGGCCAGATCATGCTGGCGCGGCGCATGGGCAAGAAGCGCATCATCGCCGAGACCGGCGCGGGTCAGCATGGCGTCGCCACCGCGACGCTGTGCGCGCGCTTCGGCCTCGAATGCGTGGTCTATATGGGCGCCGTCGACGTCGAGCGGCAGCAGCCCAACGTCATCCGCATGGAGATGCTGGGCGCGAAGGTGATGCCGGTGCAGTCGGGCACGCGCACGCTCAAGGACGCCATGAACGAGGCGCTGCGCGACTGGGTCACCAACGTGCACAACACGTTCTATTGCATCGGCACGGTGGCGGGCCCGCATCCCTATCCGACGCTTGTGCGCGATTTCCAGTCGGTCATCGGCGACGAGACCAAGGCGCAGATGCAGGAGATCGAGGGCCGCCTGCCGGATTCGCTGGTCGCCTGCATCGGCGGTGGCTCCAACGCGATGGGCCTGTTCCATCCGTTCCTCGACGATCCCGCGGTCGAAATCTTCGGCGTCGAAGCTGCCGGCCATGGCCTCACCCAGCTGCATGCCGCCTCGATCGCGGGCGGCCGTCCCGGCGTTCTCCACGGCAACCGCACCTATCTCTTGATGGACGCCGACGGCCAGATCCAGGACGCGCATTCGATCTCGGCGGGTCTCGATTATCCCGGCATCGGCCCCGAGCATTCCTGGCTGCACGAGGTCGGCCGCGTGAATTATCTCTCCGCAACCGACGACGAGGCGCTCGCCGCGTTCCAGCTGCTGTCCAAGCTCGAAGGCATCATCCCCGCGCTCGAGCCCGCGCATGCCATTGCCAAGGTGATGGAGCTCGCGCCGAAGCGGCCCAGGGATCACCTGATGGTCGTCAATCTCTCCGGCCGCGGCGACAAGGACGTCCCGCAGGTCGGCGACATCCTGAGGGGCAAGAACAAGTGAGGAGTGTGTCGCACTCTCTTCACCTCTCCCCGTCGGGGAGAGGTCGGCTGCGAAGCAGCCGGGTGAGGGGCCTCTCCGCTTACTCGAACCTCAGTGAGGTCTCGATAAGCTCCAGGACGCCCTCGAGATTCTCGTACACATCGGTGTTCGAAACGCGCAAGACCAGGAAACCACAGGACTCGAGCACCTTGGTTCTGGCTTCGTCACGTTCGATCTGGGACGGGCTGGAATGCGTGACGCCGTCAACCTCTATGATGAGCTTACCGTCCAGCGTCACGAAATCGACCACAAACCGGTCCACCGGATGCTGGCGGCGAAACTTCCAGCGGGCGAGCTGCCGGTTGCGCAGCGCCTGCCAAAGCTTTGCTTCCGCGCTCGTCTGTGACTCGCGGAGCCGTCGCGCTCTCGACTTGAATCGCTCCATCCCCCTCACCCGGCTGCTTCGCAGCCGACCTCTCCCCGGTGGGGAGAGGTATAGCACAGCGGCCGCCGCACTATGACCACGCGTATCGATACCCGTTTCGCCGATCTGAAAAGCCAAGGCCGCGCGGCCTTTGTCACCTATGTGATGGCCGGCGATCCCGATCCGGCGACATCGCTCGAGATCGTCAAGGCGCTGCCGAAGTCCGGCGCCGACGTCATCGAACTCGGCATTCCCTTCACCGATCCGATGGCGGATGGTCCCTCGATCCAGGCTGCAGGCCTGCGTGCGCTCAAGATCGGCATGACCTTGAAGAAGACGCTGGAGCTGGTGCGCGACTTCCGCAAGGACGACAATGTCACGCCGCTGGTGCTGATGGGCTATTACAATCCGATCTACATCTACGGCGTCGACAAGTTTCTGGCCGATGCCAAGACGGCCGGCGTCGACGGCCTGATCATCGTCGATCTGCCGCCGGAGGAAGACGACGAGCTCTGCATTCCCGCGCTGAAGGCGGGGCTGAACTTCATTCGCCTGGCGACCCCGACCACCGACGACAAGCGCCTGCCCGCGGTGCTCGCGAACACATCAGGCTTTGTCTATTACGTCTCGATCGCCGGCATCACCGGTGCAGCAGCGGCGGACGCCAATGCCGTCGGCGAAGCTGTCGCGCGCATCAAGCGGCATACCAGGCTGCCGATCTGCGTCGGTTTCGGCATCCGCACGCCGGAGGCAGCGCGCGCCATTGCCGAGAAGGCGGATGGTTCGGTGGTCGGTACCGCGCTGGTCGATGCGCTCAAGAACAGCCTCGATGCCGAGGGGCGGGCGACCGCCAAAACCGTTAACGCCGTCGCCGAGCTGACGGCCGCCCTGGCCCAGGGCGTCAAGGGCGCACAGCAGGCGGCGGAATAGGCCATAATTCCGCTGTTGGGACGGGCGACACGGCGGCTTGCCGGGCAGATGTCCGGCCGCCATATATCCTTCAGGCGATTCCCAGCGGGATCGCACATCGGAGCAAACCATGAACTGGCTTACCAATGTGGTCCGGCCGAAGATCCGCAACATGCTGCGGCGGGAGACGCCGGAGAACCTGTGGATCAAGTGCCCGGATTCCGGACAGCTCGTGTTCTACAAGGACGTCGAGGCCAACCAGTTCGTCATCCCCGGCTCGAACTACCACATGCGCATGGGCGCGGTGGCGCGTCTCAAGTCGATCTTCGACAACGAGACCTGGTTCGACGTCGCACTGCCCGAGGTCACGCCTGACCCGCTCAAGTTCCGCGACGAGAAGAAATATGTCGACCGCATCAAGGATGCGCGGGCGCGGACCAATCTGAACGACGCGGTCAAGGTCGGCTATGGCAAGCTCGAAGGCGCCGCCGTCGTCGTCGCCGTGCAGGATTTCGACTTCATGGGCGGCTCGCTCGGCATGGCCGCGGGCGAAGCCATCGTGCGCGGGATGGAGCTCGCGGTCGAGAAGAGGTCCCCGTTCATCGTGTTCGCGGCGAGCGGCGGCGCGCGCATGCAGGAAGGCATTTTGTCCTTGATGCAGATGCCGCGCACCACCGTTGCGGTGCAGATGCTGCGCGAGGCAAAGCTGCCCTACATCGTCGTGCTGACCAATCCGACCACCGGCGGGGTCACCGCGTCCTATGCGATGCTCGGCGACGTGCAGATCGCCGAGCCCGGCGCGCTGATCGGTTTTGCCGGCGCGCGCGTGATCGAGCAGACCATCCGCGAGAAGCTGCCTGAAGGTTTCCAGCGCGCCGAGTACCTCAAGGAGCACGGCATGGTCGACATGGTCGTTCATCGCCACGAGCTGCGCCCGACGCTGGCGCGGCTCTGCCGCCTCTTGACCAAGGCGCCGGCGCAGGAAGGTGCATCGAAGTCCGTGCAGCCGGTCGCAAGCCCGGCGCAGATCGTATCGGCCGCCGAGACGGCGCCGGCTGCGCCGCACGCGTGAACGCTTCCCCTGACCGTGCAAAGACACCGCTCGACGAAGTGATCGGGCGGCTGTCGGCCCTGCATCAGAAGCGCATCGATCTCGGCCTGGAGCGGATGCACCGCCTGCTCGAGCGGCTCGGCCACCCCGAACGCAAGCTGCCGCCGGTGATCCACATCGCCGGCACCAACGGCAAGGGCTCGACGCTCGCCTATCTGCGCGCGACGCTGGAGGCTTCAGGCTTGCGCGTCCACGCCTATACCTCGCCCTATCTCGTCCGCATCAACGAATGTTTTCGCCTTGGCCGCGTCGGCGGCGGTGTGCTCGTCGGTGACGACGAGCTGCGTGCCGCGCTGGAAGAAGTCGAACGCGTCAATGCCGGTGAGGCCGCGACCTTGTTCGAGTTGAAGACGGCGGCCGCCTTCCAGCTGTTCGCGCAGAACCCGGCCGAAATCGTGCTGCTCGAAGTCGGCCTCGGCGGCCGGCTCGATTCGACCAATGTGGTCGATCAGCCTGCGGCCTGCGTGATCACGCCCGTCAGCATGGATCACATGGATTTCCTCGGCGAGACGCTGGCCTCGATTGCCGGCGAGAAGGCCGCGATCATCAAGCGCGGCGTGCCCGTGATTTGCGCCGAGCAGATGCCGGAGGCGATGGCCGTGATCGAAGCGCAGGCGAGGCGCATGCGTGCGCCGCTGTTTGCCGCCAACGAGAGCTGGCACGTCAATGTCGAGCGCGGACGTCTGGTCTATTCCGACGACCGCGGCTTGATGGACCTGCCGGCACCGCGTCTGTTCGGCCGCCACCAATTCGCCAATGCCGGGCTCGCGATCGCGACGCTGCGCGCGCTTCCGGACCTGAAGGTCAACCACGCCGCGTTCGAGGCCGGCATCCTCAGTGCCGAATGGCCGGCGCGGATGCAGCGCCTCACCTCGGGCGAGCTGCTGTCCTGGGGTCCGCAGGGCTCGGAGATCTGGCTCGATGGCGGCCACAATGCCGAAGGTGGCCGCGTGGCAGCGGCGGCGGTCGGCGATCTCGAGGAGCGGGTGTCGCGGCCGCTGGTGATCATCGCCGGCATGATGGCCAACAAGGATGCGCAGGGCTTCCTCGCCAATTTCGCCGGCCTCACCCGTCACATCATCGCAGTGCCGATCCCCGACATCGAGAATGCGATGCCGGTCGACCGTCTCGCCGATGCCGCGCGCAGCCTCGGCATGCGCGTCGAGCCCGCCCCTGGCGTCGAAGCCGCTTTGCGCGCCCTGGCGCAGCTCGCCTACGAGCTGCCGCCGCGCATCCTGATCACCGGTTCGCTGTATCTCGCCGGCCACGTGCTGGCGATCAACGGCACGCCTCCTGCATGAATTCTCGTGTCCCGGACGCGCGAAGCGCGAGCCGGGACCCAGAAATGCCGCAACATGGGCCCCGGCTCTGCAGCGCACCACTGCGTGCTGCACTGCGTCCGGGGCACGAGAGTGAGAAATGCCAATGCGCTTTGCCGCGATTGCCGACATCCACGGAAACTACCTCGCGCTTGAGGCCGTGCTCGCCGACATCCGCGCGCTCGGCATCGCCGACATCGTCAATCTCGGCGACATGCTGAGTGGCCCGCTCGATGCGCGCCGCACCATCGAGATCCTGATGCCGCTCGACGCCGTGCACGTGCTCGGCAATCACGACCGTTACTTGCTCGACCGTTCGCCGGAGAAGATGGGCTCGTGGGATCGTCCGGCTCATGCGCAGCTCGATGCCGCCCACCTCGATTGGCTGCGCGCGCAGCCGATGACGCGGGTCTTCCGCGAGCAGGTGTTCCTTTGCCATGCGACGCCCGGCAGCGATGAGGTGTACTGGCTCGACACCGTCCATCCCGACGGCGCGGTGGCGCTGTCGCCGCTCGACCGCATCGAGCAGCTCGCGCAAGGCATCACGCAATCGCTGATCCTGTGCGCCCACACCCATCTCGCCCGCGCGGTGCGCCTGCGCGACGGCCGGCTGATCGTCAATCCCGGCAGCGTCGGCAGCCCCGGCTATCGCGACAAGCATCCGGTCCCGCATGTCGTCGAAGCCGGCACGCCGCACGCGCGCTATGCGATCCTCGAACGCATCGATGGTGCCTGGCAGGTGACCTTCCGGCACGTCGCCTACGATCACGAGGTCATGGCCGCGCTGGCGCGGCGCAACGGTCAGCCGGAGCTGGCGAACGCGCTGGCGACGGGGTGGATCAAGTAGAACCTCTCGTGTCCCGGACAAGGCGCATCGCGCAAGCGATGAGCCGCAGAGCCGAGACCCAGAATGCCGCAACATGGGCCCCGGCTCTGCAGCGCATCGCTGAAGAGGCGCTGCGCTACGTCCGGGGCACGAGACCACGTCACTTCAACAGCTTCATCGGATCGGCCGCCTTCTGCTTCAGCTGCTCGAAGGTGCATTGCCGCGGCGCCTTGTCGGGACGCCAGCGCAGGATCGAGGTGCCGTGGCGAAAACGCTCGCCGCTGAGATGGTCGTAGCAGACCTCGATCACCAGCTTCGGCTTCAGCGGACACCACTTTGCCGAACGCTCGGTCGACCAGCGGCTCGGCCCGCCCGGCGCGTTGCCGGTGAAGCCGGGCTCGCCGATCAGCGCTTCGAGCCGATCGGTCAGAGAAGGCTTCGCCTCAGCCTTGATCGCCGAAGTGAAGCCGACATGGTGCAGCAGGCCGTCATCGTCGTAGAGCCCGAGCAGCAGCGAGCCGACGACGTTCCGGCCGGCGATCTTGTTGGTGGCATAGCGGAAGCCGCCGACCACGCAATCGGCGCTGCGAAATTTCTTGATCTTCTGCATGCCATCGCGATTTCCGCCCTGGTAGGGCAGGTCGATCCGCTTGGCGATGACGCCGTCCGAGCCGCCGCCGGATTGCGCCAGCCATTTGTTTGCCGTGGCGTAGCTCATCGTCGTCGGCGAGAGACGGAAGAGGCTGCCCCTGAGATTGGCTTTCGCAAAGACTTCCAGCGCCGGCCGGCGCTCGCGCAGCGTCTTCTCGGCCAGACCTTTCTCTCTGGATGTCGCGAGCAGATCGAAGATGAGGTAGAGCGCCGGTGTCTCCTGCGAGAGCTTCTTCACGCGGCTTGCCGCCGGATGAATGCGTTGCAGCAGCGCGTCGAAGGAAAAGCTCTTGCCGTGCGGCACGACGATCTCGCCGTCGAGCGTGAAGCGGTCGGCCTTCAGCTCCAAGGCCGCGGCGACGACTTCCGGGAAATAGCGCGCGAGGTCCTCGCCGGATTTGGAGCGCAGATCGACGTTGCTGCCGTTGCGCGCCAGCAGGCAGCGAAAGCCGTCCCATTTCGGCTCGTACTGCCACTCCTTGCCGCGCGGGATCGCGTCGACCGAACGCGCCTCCATCGCCACGAGAGACGTGGGCTTGCGGTCGCGCTTACGGGGAGGAGCAGGCAAGGGCGGGACTCGTCATACGCTGAACACGTCCCATCAACGCAAAACGGCCGGCTTTCGCCGGCCGTTGTCGAAAATAATCTTGCGCCAATAATCCTGCGCCAGTGGATCAGACCGCAGAGGTGATCCACTGCTGCAGCTTCGCCTTGGGCGCAGCGCCGACCTGGCGCGAGGCCATCTCGCCGCCCTTGAAGATCATCAGGGTCGGGATCGACATCACGCCGTACTTGGAGGCGGTCTTCGGGCTCTCGTCGACATTGAGCTTGACGATCTTGACCTTGTCGCCCATCGCGCCGGCGATCTCGTCGAGCGCGGGTGCAATCATGCGGCAGGGGCCGCACCATTCGGCCCAGAAATCGACGACCACGGGGCCGTTCGCCTTGAGCACTTCGGCTTCGAAATCGGCGTCGGAAACCTTGCTAACGGCCA
Source organism: Bradyrhizobium sp. SPXBL-02 (assembly GCF_051853065.1). Lineage (NCBI taxonomy): Bacteria > Pseudomonadati > Pseudomonadota > Alphaproteobacteria > Hyphomicrobiales > Nitrobacteraceae > Bradyrhizobium > Bradyrhizobium sp. SPXBL-02. The sequence goes on from NZ_CP182474.1 coordinate 320,491, forward strand.
TTGGGATTACCTCACTCGGTTGAAAGAGAATCGGCGCGACCTGGAATCGCGCCCGGGATCATGCGGTCAACCTATGAACGGCCCCTTGCCGGGTCAAGGACGCTCACACCGAGATGAAGGGATGCCAGCGCCGCGTCCAGCGCGGGGGCCGAAATCTCCATGTATTCAAGGGCCTCGGTCCAGAGCAGGACGGCCCTAACCGGCTTTTGGGGATAAAGCTGCGACAGCACCGCCCGGTACAGCGCCAGCTGGCGGACATAGGCGGCGGGCGCCTCGCCGGCGCTCTTGGGTGGGCTCTGGTTGGTCTTGAAGTCGACGATCAGGACCTCCTCGGGGCGCACGACCAGCCGGTCGATCTGCCCCGATATCAGGGCCGGGGTGCGGCCCGGCCGCTCCAGCCGGCCGGCAATGGCCACCTCCGCCCGGCTGCCGGCGGCAAAGACCGGCGCAAAGCGCGGGTCCGTGATCAAAGCGAGCACCTTGTCGGCCAGTGCGATGCGGTCGGGCTCCGGCCAGTCCGAGGCGTTGCGCGCCATGAAGGCGAGCGCGGCCTCGCGCCGGCGCTCGCTGGCGATCTCGGGCAGCGATTGCAGCAAACGGTGAACAAGCGTGCCGCGTTGCAGCGCCAGCGCGCGCGACTGCACCGATTCGCCCGGTCGGACGCTGCGGCCCTCCTCGGCAGACTGGCCCGAGGGGCGCACGGAATCCTCGTCGATGGTCTCGCGCGGCGCCGGTGTCCGCAGCCAGTCCGGCAGCGCGATGGTCTGGTGCACCGAGGTCGCCGGCGCGCCCAGCGCCGCGGCATCCTCCGGGCGTGCGAACCGGGTCACCTTGCCGAGCGGCGTCTCGATCACCTGCTTGTCCAGGCCCGAGCCTTTGAGCCCGGTGTCGACGAGGTCGTACCAGCTCAGCTTGCGCACCGTCTTCATATTGCCGGGCATGCAGCCGCCGACGATCAGCCGGTCGGCCGCGCGCGTCATCGCGACATAGAGCAGGCGGCGATATTCGTCCTCGGTCTCCTCCAGCATTGCCTTGCGCGCCTCGGCGACGGGTTTGGGATCATCAGCTTTGCGGCCGGCCCAGACCACGACCTCGCCGCCATTGCCGCGCGGCACATGGATCAGCCGCAGCCGCTGCGAGTCCGCGGGCGAGGACGTGGTGTCGACCATGAACACGACCGAGGCCTCCAGGCCCTTGGCGCCGTGCACGGTCATCACCCGCACCTCGTCGCGCGAGATCTCCATGTCGCGCTTCACCTCGGTGTCGGCCGAGCGCAGCCAGGCCATGAAGCCCTGCAGCGAGGCCGGCGCCTTGCGCTCGTAGTTCAGCGCGAGCTCCAGGAATTCGTCGAGCGCGTCATTGGCCTCGTGGCCGAGCCGACGCAGGATGCGGGCGCGTCCGCCGTCGCCGCCCAGCAGCCAGGCGTAGAACGCGAACGGCGTCTCGTCTCGGGCGCGGATCTCGCAGGCTTCGAGGCGTCGCAGCGCCGTGGCGAATGTCTCGCTTGTGGCCGCATGCTCGCCGAGCGCGCGGCGCAGCGAGCCCTTGCGGTCGTGGGCAAGCGTGAACAAATCGTCGTCATCGAGACCGAACAGCGGGCTCTTCAGCGCCACCGCGAGCGCAAGATCGTCCTGCGGCAGCAGCAGCGCGTCGGCAAGGTTCATCAGGTCGATGATGGCGATGTGCTCGGTGAGCTTGAGTCGGTCGGCACCGGCGACCGGAATGCCGGCGTGCTTCAGTGCCTGGATCACGGCGTCGAATGCATTGCCGCGCCGGCGCACCAGGATCAGCATGTCGCCATAGCGCAGGGGACGACGCTCGCCCTCGTGCCCTGTCAGCGTGCCACCTTCGACCAGCCGCTTGATCTCGGCCTGGATGCGTCGGGAAAGCTTGACCTCGGGGCTGGTCACGGCGACGCCGTCGAACGGCGCGCGCCAGCCCTCGATCTCCTGCCGATCGTCGGCCTCCGCAAGGTCCCACAGCTCGATCACGCTCGGGCCGGCATCGCTGAGCGCGTTGTGCAGGGGATGGCCGATCTCCACCGAGTGGATGCTCTTGTAGATCGCGGGATCGCGGAAGACGTGGTCGACCGAATGCAGGATTGTCGCACCCGAGCGGAACGAATAGGTGAAGGCGACCGGATCGAATTTCAGCCCGGCCGCTGTGAACTTGCGATGCAGCTCGCGCCGTCGTGCGTCGAACTCGTGGGGAGCCGCGCCCTGGAACGAGAAGATCGACTGCTTCTCGTCGCCGACGGCGAAGATGGTGCGGTTCAGCCCCTCGCGCGCGCCTTCGCCGGCGGTGAACTCGGAAATGATGTGCGCGACGATGTCCCATTGCCGCGGGCTGGTATCCTGGGCTTCGTCGATCAACACGTGATCGACGCCGCGGTCGAGCTTGTAATGCACCCAGCCCGAGGCGATGCGGTCCAGCATCGCCAGCGTCTTGTCGATGAGGTCGTCGTAGTCGAGCAGGCCGCGCTCCTGCTTCTCGCGGCGGTAATTCGCGGCGGCCGCGGTCGCGATATGCAGCAGGGCCGCGGTGCGGTCGCGAACCGTCACGGCGCGACGCTTCTCGATCAGCCCTGCAAGGCGCTGCGCCTCGGCTTCGAACAGGCGGGCCACGGACGGATTGTGATCGCAGAACTTCTTGGTCAGCACCGCCTTGCGCGGCAGCTTGTCGTCGGTGAGAAACACGGACAGATAGGCATCGACCTGGTCGCTGCCGGAAAACACCTTGGCGGCGCGCAGCCGCGCTGCCTGGTCATTGTCGGATTTGCTGCCGTCCTCCAGCGCGAAGGCAATGTCGTCCCAGCGCGCGCGCGGCAGGAACGGGCCATCGAGAATCTCCGTCTCGACGGCCTCGATCCGATCGCTCGTGTCGACGCCCAGCACCGAAGCCATCTGCGCGGCAGCGGCTTCCGCGTTGCCGGCCTCGTCGGTCCAGGCCATGAAATGATCGCGGCTGAGGCACGCCTCGCGCACGACCTCCTTGAAGGTGACATCGGCGGCGCTCGCCATCGCCGTCAGCAGCGCGCGGCCGGTGACGCTGTCAGGATCACGCGCGGCCTCCAGCAGCACCTTCAGATTGGCGCGCTCCATCATGTCGGTCTGGTCGCGCTCGTCGATCACGGCAAAGCGCGCGGGAACGTTGGCCTCGAACGGAAATTGCTGGAGCAGGCGGGTGCACAGCGCGTGGATGGTCTGCACCTTCAGCCCGCCCGGCGTCTCCAGCGCGCAGGCGAACAGCTTTCGCGCTTCACGGCACAGCTTTGCGTTGGGGTGCGGAATGCCAACTGCGATAATCGCCTTCTTGAGCGCATCATCGTCCAGCGTCACCCAATGACCGAGCGTGGTGAACACGCGCTCGGCCATGTTGGCGGCGGCGGCCTTGGTGAAGGTGATGCAGAGGATTTTTTCCGGCGGCACGCCCGACAGCAAGAGGCGGATCACGCGCTGCACCAGCACATGCGTCTTGCCCGAGCCCGCATTGGCCGAGACGAAGGCCGATGCAGTCGGATCGGAGGCACGCGCCTGCCGCGCGCGCACCTCGTCAGGGATGGGACGCGGCGCCTTCACCATTCCTCGATCCCCAATCCGCCGGCCGCGGACCATTCCTTGATCCGGGCAAGGTCGTCATAGGTGCCGTAGCGGTTCGCCCACATCGGCAGGTTCAGCGAGGTATAGGGCTGGTTCTCGTCCTCGAAGGCGCGGATCAGCGCTTCCAGCTTGGCTCGCGCTTCTGCGGCCGCGGTGTCCGGCGGCTGCGGCTCGTCGCCCGGCTTGAACTTGAGCTCGAGGATGCGCTCCTCGCCCGGCGGGTTGTTGCCGCTGAGGCGGACATAGACGAGCTGGCTCACGGAGGCGCCGGCGTCGATATCAGGGAAGCCGCCCTCGCGCAGGATCGCAGCTTCCAGCGTCAGCTGCGGCGACAGGCCCATGCGGACCTGCTTGCCGGTTGGCGGCTGACCGGTCTTGTAGTCGAGGATGGCATAGAAGCCGCCCTGGCGGCGCTCGATGCGGTCGGCGCGCGCCGAGAGGCGGAAGCTGCGCTGAGGATCAAGCATGATCGAGATCTCGCCACGGGTCTCCGCGACGATCGCCTCGATCGCCTCGCGCCGCGCCGTCTCCCATTCGCCGAACCAGCGCGCGATGCGCTGGAAGCGCGGCCACCACAGCGCCCTTGCCTCGGGCCGCTCCATCAGCGGCGCAAAATGCTTCTCGCCGATCGCGCGCAGCATCCGCGCGGGATCGTCCGGCAGACGCGTCGCATAGCTTTCCGTGAATTCGCCGATGGCATCGTGAATCGCCGAACCGCGATCGGCGGCCGAGAGCGGCATGTCGACGGGATCGAGCGCATCGAGCCGCAAGATACGTTTGGCGTAGATCGTGTAGGGATCGCGCAGCCAATCTTCGATCTCGGTGACGGACATCTTGAGCGGCCGTGTCGCGCGCGGCGGCCGGGGCTCGGGCTGCTTGATCGGTTTCACCTCGGCGGGCTGGTCGAGCGCCGCAGCGAACTGCACGTATGTCTCACCGCCGCGAATGGCCGCCTTCCAGAGCTCGTCGCCGGCCACCGCCTCCAGCCGATGCAGGAAGCGCGAGGCCACCGCCGGCGCGCCGCCGGCCTTGGCGGCGTGGGTGAGGATCACCTCGTCGCCACCGAGCAATTGCGCGAAGTCATGGGCGGAGAGGCCGATACGGCGTTCCGGCAGATCGAGGCCGAGCTCGTGCCGCATCGGCCGGCTGAGCCAGGGATCGATGCGCGGCGCCGGCGGCCAGACACCTTCGATCAGGCCGCCGATGATGACGCGGTCGGCCTGCATCAGGCGCGATTCCAGGGGGCCGTAGATCTGCAAGCGTGCGCCCGGCCTGTCGCGCCGCCGCACCGCGCGATCGCCGAACGCGGTCTGGAAGACGTCCGCGTAGTCCGCTAGCTGCACCAGCAATCCGCTGGTTGTGCCGCCGCGCAGGAGATCGTCGAACGCGCCGGCGAGCGCAAGACCATCGCGATCCTCGAAGGCGAGCGGGATGCCCTGCTCGTCGCGCGACAGCTCGATCATGATCTCGCGATGCCGATGCGCGAGCTCGGCGAAGTCGTAGGGCCTCGCGGGCGGCAGGCTCTCGATCGGCGCCAAGGCTTTTTGCAGGGCATCGACCAGAGCCTGGATGCGATCGAGATCCTCGGCTTTCAGGCGCGCCCGCGGCTCGGCGCGATGCAGCGCGGAGACCTCGCTGCGCCACAGCTTCGCCAGCTCCTCGCGGAAGCGGTTGAATTCGCGCAGGAGGCCGGCCGTGCCCGCAGGCGGCCGCGTGCCGCGCAGCACCGCGAGCTCCAGGCTCTCGATTGCCATCTTCCACGCGCCCGGCGCGCGGCCGAGCCGGCACAGTGGATGCTTCAGCATCGCCAGCAGCGTCGGCGGCTCCAGGCCCTTGGTCGCCGCCTCTGCCGCGAGGCGCGCAAACGAGCCGGCGGAGGTTTCCATCAGCACGTCGCCGCCGGAATCGTCGAAGGCGAGATCCCATCGCGTCAGCGCCGCCATCACCCGCCGCGCCAGCGCGCGGTCGGGCGTCACCAGCGCCGCGGATTTGTCGAGATGGCGCGCCTCGCGCATCGCGATGGCGATGGCGAGCGCTTCCATCTCGGGATTGGGCGCTTCGACCACCGCGAGGTTCTGCATGCCGCCCGCGATCTTCGCGGCGACATCAGGCTGCTTCAGCCGGTCGTGCCAGACCTCGGTCTTGGCGGACGGCCGCATCGATTCCGATGCAAGGATGTCGCGGCCGCCCTCGGCTGGCGGGTGGAGAATCTCGACGTCGCTGCGCTTGATGCCAAAGCGATCGAGCAGCGCATGCATCGCATATTGCGGATGGTTCGACGCCGGATGCTCCGCGAACTTGCCAAGCGAGTCGCGCACGCCGCCGATGCTGCGCCAGGCGTCGTCGTCGAGATCGGTGTCGAGGCCCGGCAGCACCACGGCGCCATGCGGCAGCAATGCGACCGCGCGCAGGAATTTTGCCGTGGCCGGCATCGATCCGGTCGAGCCGGCCGCGATCACGGGGCCATGCGGATGCGCGGTCAGCCGTTTGGCTTCCGCTTCGATCAGTTGGTCGCGCCGCGCCGCGGGCTCGATCCGCTTGATCTCGGCGAGATGAGCGGGCCAGGCGATGCGGGCGATGCGCAGGAATTCGAGCGAGTGCTGCCAGTAGCGGTCGAGGTTGTCAGGCACCAGCCCATCGAGCGCGCTCCAGTCGACGCCGCGCGTCACCATGTCGTCGATCAGGCGCGCGAGATCGGAAGCCAGCGCCAGCGTCGAGGCGGGGCCGCCGACCACCAGCGGCGCCAGCACCGGGCCCTTGGCCCAGGCGGCGACGAGCTGCGCCAGCGTCAGCCGCCGTTCGAGCTCGCCCAGGCGCGGCGGAATGTCGAGCGGCGCGGTCCCGGAAAACTGTTCGCTCTCGCCCGCGAAAGCGAGCTCGTCCTCGTCGATATCGCCGAGCGCGACGATGCGCGGCAGCACCACGGCATCCGCCTTCATCTCGTTGAGGAAGATCTCGCGGACGACGCGCATCGCGCGCCGCGTCGGCAGATACAGCGTGGCGTCCGCCAGCCGCGCCGGTTCCTTGCGCGCCTCGAACCCCTCGACCAGCCGCCCATCGAGCAGGGCCGTGACGACCGTGCGCAGGAACGGAACTGAGATGGGAACGCTGAAAACGCGCATGGGCTGCCTGATTCGAAGGATCAGGCAATATAGGGAGACGGGGTCAAATGGTCATGGGTATGGGCGAGTAGTCCCCGCTGTTCGTGCGACCAGCACAGGTCTCGTAGGGTGGGCAAAGCGAAGCGTGCCCACGCATTTTTTGCGGTCGACAGAGATGGTGGGCACGGCGCAAGGGCGCCTTTGCCCACCCTACGGCACCGTGCCTGGAGCGCCCCTACGCCACGCTCTCCAAAAACGCCTCTTCCGCGGCGTGCACGGCATCGGGCGTGCCGACATGCATCCAGACGCCGTCGAGGCGCAGGCCGAACAGCCGTTCCTGCTCGTTGGCGCGATCGAACATTTTCGTCAGCGAGAATTCGCCCTTGGGCGCGTCGGCAAAGATCGCCGGCGACATGATCGCCGCGCCGGCATAGACGAACGGAACGACCTCCTTCTCCTTGCGCTTGCGCAAGGCGCCGTCCGGCAGCATGCCGTAATCGCCGCGGCCGCCATAGCCGATGCTGGTCGCGGTCGGCGCCATCAGGAGCAGGATGTCCATGCGATCAGGATCGAAGTTTTCGGCGAGCCGCGTCAGGTTCGAGCGCACGCCGTCGATCCACAGCGTGTCGGAATTGACATGGAAGAACGGCGCATCGCCGAGCAGCGGCAGCGCCTTGACGACGCCGCCGCCGGTGCCGAGCACCTGGTCGCGTTCGTCCGAGATAGTGACATGCGGAAGCTGACGCGATGCGACGTGGTCGATGATCTGGTCCGGCAGGTAATGCACGTTGACCACCGCCTCAGTCACGCCGGCCTGGCCGAGCTTGTCGAGCACGTGGTCGAGCAGGGGCTGGCCCGCGACCGGCACCATCGGCTTCGGCATCCTGTCCGTCAGGGGGCGCATGCGCAGGCCAAATCCTGCGGCGAGCACCATGGCTTTGGTCGGTTTGACGGACATCCTTCGCCTTCTCAGACCTTTCGCGTTCGCAGCAATCCTAACACGAGGCTCGATCTGCCGCACCGCATCTCGACCGCCTTAACCACCCGCCGTGACGGTTGTACGACGGGTGTTGCCGTCACGCCCCAACGGCTGTGGAACGGACCTTCTTCTTCTTGTCGCCCACTTTCAGGAAATTGACGCCGATCTGGTCGCCATTGACCCAGGCCAGTTCGCAACGCCGGTACGCGAGCCCCGTGGACGACAGCAGGAGAAAGAATTCCTTCAAATGCAGGCCTTCGACCGAGCCGTCGATGGTCAGCTTGGCGCCGGTCTCGGAGACGTCCTCCATGGTGCAGTCGCGCCGCCAGGTGCCGTCGATTCCCATCATCTGGGCCGAAAACCCGCGCTCGAAAATAACCCGGCTATTTCCGCGCTGATCCGCTTTCGCTGCCATCTGCCCCGCTCCAGCCCCGTAATTTCCGGCTGCCTCGGCGCCAGAGTAGCGACATCTTGGCTAACGGCCGGTAAATCGGTCCTGAATCAGCCTGGCGGCGGCACGTTGGCGAGATACCAGTCGCGCAGATGGGCGAGCGCGGGATGGGCCAGCGAACGCTGGAGATAGGTCCAGATCCGCGGCTGGTGGCGCAGATAATGCGGCTTGCCGTCGCGGCGGTTGAGCCGGGCGAAGGTGCCGAGCAGGCGCGTGTTCCGCTGCGCCGACATGATCGCGTAGAGCTCGGCGAAGCCGGCGGCGTCGAAGCTCGAATCTTGCGCCCGCCGCGCCTTGATGTAGCGCGACAGCAGCGTCAGCTCGATGCTCTCGGGCACGTCGATGCGGGCGTCCTGGAGCAGCGACACCACGTCGTAGGATTGCGGCCCCAGCACGGTGTCCTGGAAATCGATCACGCCGACGCGTTCGATGCCGCTGTGCTGCCCGAGCCAGATCAGATTGGGCGAGTGATAGTCGCGGATGATCCACGTCTTCGGCGCCGCCAACGGCCCCTTCAGCAATTCGCGCCACATCGCAAAAAATTCCGCGCGCGTCGCCTCGCTCAGCGGCGCGTTGCGATCAGGCAGATACCATTCCGGCATCAATCCGATTTCGATCAGCAGCGCCTCGACGTCGAAGACGGGAATCGCGTAGGTCTGCCCGTGCAGCGGCAGTGTCTCCGGCAGCGCCTTGCCGTGCAGCATCGCCAGCACGTCGGTCGCGGCTTCGTAGCGCTCGAGAATCGGTCGCGGCGGATCGCCCTCGATCACGCCCTCGCTGCCGAAATCCTCGGTGATCAGGAAGCCATGGTCGAGATCGGAATGGTGGATGGCCGGCGCCGAGATTCCCTGCGCGCGCAGACCTTCATCGATGGCGACGAAAGGCTTCACGTTCTCGGCCAGATGCACCGCGGCGCTGTAGGATTTTCCGTCGTAGAGCGCGGCGCCATCGGGGCGCTGCGGAAAGTTCATGAGGATGACGATTTCCTCATCGCGCACGAGCCGCGCATAGGAGCGCGTCGAGGCGTCGCCGGCCATGCGCTTGCGCATCGCATCGATGTAACCGGATGCGTCGAGGAATTCGCGCAGCGCCTTCAGCCGCGCGACTTGCGCGGCGCCCTTGCCATGGCCGGTGATGTCGGCGGCACGTGCGTTCGCGCCCAGCGCCGGCCGGTGCGTCAGCGCGATGTCGATGCGGTCCTCGGGCATTGCCGACGGGGCGCGCTCGGGCCATTCGATCAGCACCAGCGTGGCATCGGGCAGCGGCGACAGCCCGATCTCCTCGAGCTCGCTCTCGTCCTCGACACGGTAGAGATCGGCATGCAGCACCGGGAAGGGCGGCAGCTCGTAGCCCTGCACCAGCGTGAAGGTCGGGCTCGGCACTTCCAGCGCGTCATCGCCGGCGAGATAGCGGATCAGGCTGCGCGCCGCCGCAGTCTTGCCGGCGCCGAGATCGCCGGTGAGGGTGATGACGTCCCCGGGACCGATCAGCAGCGCGAGGTCGGCCATCAATTGCGCCGTGGCCGTCTCGTTGTGAAGCGCGACGGCGAATGTGGTTGTTTCCGTCATTCGGCGGCGTCGCGGTGCGCCGCCTGGTCGGTCGGGAAGTCGCAGATCACGACCGTGCCGCGGCCGACGATCGAATCCACCCGCACCTTGCCGCCATGCAGCTCGACGAAGGAGCGCACCAGCGACAGGCCGAGCCCGGCGCCGCGATGACGCGAGCCCTGCGAGCGGCTTTCGAACCAGTTGAACACCTTGTCCTTCATGTCGGCAGGTATTCCAGGGCCCGAATCTGTCACGGTGAAGACCACGCTGCGGTCGGTGCGCCGGGCGCTGATGCCGACGGTGGAATCCTGTGGAGAAAACCCGACGGCGTTGGCGAGGAGGTTATAGAGCACCTGCACCACGCGCTTCTCGTCGCCGACGAAGCTGCCGACATCGGGCGCGATCTCGACCTTGAGGCGGATGCGGTCGGTGGCGAGCCGGTCCTGGATGCCCTCGGCGGCAAGCTCGATGGCCTTGCTGACATCGACCTGCCCGAGTTCCAGCTTCATCGCGCCGGCGTCGATGGTGGCGAGATCGAGGATGTTGTTGGTGAGCGCGAGCAGCGCGTTGGTCGATTTGGTGACGTAGTCGAGATATTCGGCCTGCTTCGGCGTCAGCGGTCCGGTCGAGGGATCGCTGAGGAAATGCGCAAAGCCGATGATGGTGGTGAGCGGCGAGCGCAGCTCGTAGGAGACGTGGTGGACGAAATCCACCTTCATCTGGTCGGCCGCCTCCAGCGCCTCGTTGCGCTCGCGCAGCGCGCGCTCGACATTCTCGGTGTCGGTGATGTCCTGGAACGTCAGCATGGTGGCGCCGTCGGGCAGCGGCCGGATCATGCCGTCGAGCACGCTGCCGTCCTTGCGTTCCAGCTTCAGCGGCACGTCCGCGCGGTTCTCGATCGAGGTGATGGCCTCGCGGATCTGGCGCCAGACTTGCGGATCGTCGAACAGCTGATGGCACCAGCCTTCCACGGTCTGGATGTGCGGCTCGTCGCGCATGGCATCGCTCGACAGCTTCCACATCCGGACGAAGGCCGGATTGAACAGCTGCGCCTTGCCGTTGCTGCCGAACACCGCGACGCCTTCGGCGAGACTGTCCAGCGTCTCGCGCTGGACGCGGATCAGGCCGTCGAAGCGGCGGGCGAGGTCGAGGCTTTCGGTGACGTCGTCGAACAGATAGGTCACACCGCCCTCGGGGTTCGGCGTGGTGACGACCGAGAGCGCGCGGCCGTCGGGCAGGAACCAGGTGTCCTTGGCCGTCTCGACCGCGCGATAGGCCTCGTGCAGCTTGGCTTTCCAGGCGCGGAAATCCGGCTGCTCCGGCAGCTTGCGCGCGGCGCGGAGCTGGTCGAGCACGCTGGAATCGTCCGGATGGGCGTCGAGGAAGTTGCGATCGAGATCCCACAGCCGGCGATAGGAATCGTTGTAGAAGGCAAGGCGCCGCTGGCCGTCGAACACGGCAACGCCGGAGGAGAGCTGGTCGAGCGTGCGGCGGTGCGCCTCCGCCATGCGCACCAGCGCCGAGCTCAGCGCATCCGCCTCGCTGGCATCGATGGCGACGCCGACGCTGCCGCTGCCGACATTGACGGCGCGCACGTCGTAGATGCGCCGCTCGCCGCCGACCACGATCGGCAGCCGCGAGGTGAAATTGGCGGCGTCCTTCAGCCCTCGCTCCATCGCGGTGCGGTCGGCGCTGTCGAGCAGCTCGAGCTTGCGCTCCTGGGCATCGATGGCGCTGGTCGCCTCGGTGGCGCGCACATAGGCCGGGTTGGCGTAGGTCAGCGCGCCGTTCTCCCCCTTTGCCCAGATCGGCCACGGCGCGGCCGCGGCAAAGCCGCGAAGCATCTCGGTCTCGTCGGAGAGTGCCTTGTAACGCAGATGGGTCTCGGCGAGATCGCGGCGCAGTCCGGACAGCTCGCGAATGCGGACGATGGCCTGGCCGCCGATGGCGCGCCCGATCGCTTCCAGCATATGGCCTTGCGCGGTGGTCAGCGTCAGCTGGAACCCGTCGCCGCGCTCGCGCAATGCGTCGACCGCATGGTCCATCTGCAGCGCCGGTTCCGGCGGCAGCCAGGTTCCGAACGCCAGCACGCGCTGCGGCGAGGAATCGCGCGGCAGCACCAACGCGATGTCGCCGGAAATCTGCGCGCGGTTGTCGCCGGCCGGCCACGAGATCAGGATCTGCGGCTCGGCGAACAGCAGCGCGCCGAAGCGGTCGGCCTGGAGCTGAAGTTCCCCGATCCGGGCGCGCAGCCGCGCCTCGTTCGTCGCCGTGCGCACCCGCGTGCGCATCAACAGGATCGCGGCCACCACCGAAAAGCCGAGCAGGGCCAGCGCGGTGGCGAGCACCGCGAGTTCCTGCCGGTTCAAATCCATCACGAGGGAAAGGGTGTCGATGAGGTCGGCGGCCTTTGCCGGCGCAGCCGGCAGCAGCGCTGCGAGAGCGCCTCCCACCAAGCCGTTGCGCGCCAGCGATGTGCACGACAGCAGCGTCCGACGCATCGACACGATCACGCCTGACATAGTTGCCCCAAGACCGCACGAATTGACGCGCGGCGACCCCCGTCGCGCGCGAATCAAAAGACAATACCCTCACCGCGACTCCGCCGGTAAGAGTCCAGATCGTGAACGCAAAGGCGGGTCCCAAAAAAGTGCCCCGCGCGTTGTTCCGGCTCACGTGATTCTGCGGATGATTCGGCTGGGATTGCCGTGCGTTACCGTGTCATGCGGATTGCCTGCCACGATGGCGGTGCGCTCCCTCCCCCCTTGCGGGGGAGGGCTGGGGAGAGGGTGTCTCCGCAACGGGACATCCCCAAGAGGATAGAGCCCTCACCCGCAAGCGGGAGAGGCAAGAAAGCTAGCGCCCGGTCGAGCCGAAGCCGCCGGCGCCGCGATCGGTCGCGGACAAGGTGGCGACGGGAACCAGCGCGGCCTGCAGCACCGGCGCGATCACCATCTGGGCGATGCGTTCGCCGCGCTTGATCACGAAGGGCGTGGTGCCGTGATTGATCAAGATCACCTTGATCTCGCCGCGGTAGTCCGCATCGATCGTGCCCGGCGAATTCAGCACGGTGACTCCGTGCTTGGCCGCCAGCCCCGAACGCGGCCGCACCTGTGCCTCGTGCCCGGGCGGCAAGGCGATCGCGAGGCCGGTCGGCACCAGAGCGTATTGGCCTGGTGCGAGCGTCATGGGCTCGTTGTCCGGCACCGCGGCCATCAGATCGAGGCCGGCGGCCTCGCTGGTCTGATAGGCCGGCAGCGGCAGCCCTTCAGCGTGGGCGAGGCGTTGCAGCTCGACGGTAACCTTCGTGCTCAAGATGCCGACTCCAGGGATTTGCCGGTCACGCTTTTCGCGATCTGCGCGACCAGTTCGATGGCGACCTGTTCCTTGGTCATCGCCGGCCAGGAATCAACTGCAATCTCGCCGTCCTGCGCGCCGTTCTTGCGGCTGAGCAGGTGGACCGTGTTGCGGTCGCCGCCCATCACCCCGGTGGCGGGCGAGACGTCGTTGGCGACGATCCAGTCGCAGCCCTTGCGCGCGAATTTTGCCTTGGCGTTGTCGATGAGGTGCTCGGTCTCGGCGGCAAAGCCGATCACGAGCCTCGGGCGCTTGTCGGTGAGCTTGGAGATCGTGGCGAGGATGTCGGGGTTCTCGACGAGCTGAAGCGGCGGCATGCCGGCTGCCGTCTTCTTCAGCTTCTGCTCGCCCTCATTGGCGACGCGCCAATCGGCGACCGCGGCGGCGAAGATCGCGACGTCGGTGGGAAGCGCGGCCTCGACCTGCTCCAGCATCTGCCGCGCCGATTCGACGTGTTTCACTGTCACGCCCGGGGGATCGTCGAGGTCGACCGGACCGCTCACCAGAGTAACCTCGGCGCCCGCGGCCTGCGCGGCGGCGGCAATGGCAAAGCCCTGCTTGCCGGAGGAGCGGTTGGCGATGTAGCGCACCGGGTCGATCGCCTCGTGAGTGGGACCTGCGGTGATCAGCACGCGCTTGCCGGCGAGCGGCTTCGGCATCGGCGGCCGCAGCAGCCGTTCGGCGGCATTGGCGATCTCGATGGCTTCCGACATGCGGCCCGTTCCGGCTTCGCCGGCTTCGGCCATCTCGCCCGCGTTCGGGCCGATCAGCACCACGCCGTCGCGCTGGAGCTGGGCGACGTTGCGGCGCGTCGCCGCGTTGCTCCACATCAGCGGATTCATCGCCGGCGCCAGCAGCACCTTGCGGTTGGTCGCAAGCAGGATGGCGCTGGCGAGATCGTCGGCATGACCGTTCGCCATCTTCGCCAGCAGGTCGGCGGTGGCCGGCGCCACCACGATCAGGTCGCAATCGCGCGCGAGGCGAATATGGCCGGCGTCGAACTCGCTCTGCGGGTCGAACAAATCCGTGTAGACGCGCTCATGCGAGAGTGCGCTCGCGGCCAGCGGCGTCACGAATTGCTGCGCCGCCTTGGTCAGCACGCAGCGCACCTCGATGCGGCGCTCCTTCAACCTTCGGATCAGGTCGAGCGATTTATAAGCCGCGATCCCGCCGCCGATGATCAGGGTGACGCTGGCCTCGGGAAGGGCGCCGGTGCGCTGAGGCGTGGGGGCGGCGGACGCGGCCGGCGGCACCGCAAACGGCGTCAGCGGCTCCTCGCGGCCCTCGATCAGCTCCCGCAGGATGACCCGGACCTCCTCCTCGACCGACCTGTGGTTCTTGGCCGAACGCAGCCGCAGATAGGTTTTGACGGCGTCGTCGAGCTTGCGGATGGTCAGGCTTGCCATGACGCCCTCCGTCAGGGAATGATAGCGATGCTATCATCCGCGTGATTGCAGTGCAATCATAGATTCCGGACGGCGATCAGAATCCCGATGAAGGTCGCGGCGATGATCCAGAGCGCCACGGTGCGCCAGCGGTTCTTGCGGCCCTCGCTGCGCCCCATGGCCGCGATACTCTCGGGCGACAGCCTGATGCCCTCCCGCGTCATGGTCTCGAGCTGCTCGAGAACCTTCACCGACCGCTCGGCGATCTCCGGCATGCGCATCAAGACGCGCGCGATGTCGCCGGTCCCGGCAAGTGCGCCCTGCACCCGGCCGATCGGCCCGAGATTGCGCTCGATCCATTCGCGAACCACGGGGTCGGCAACCCTCCAGATGTCGAGCTTGGGATCGAAGCCGCGCGCCACGCCCTCGACCACCACCATGGTCTTCTGCAGCAGGATCAGCTCGGGCCGCGTCGTCATGTCGAACAGGCCGGTGACCTCGAGCAGCAGCGTGAGCAACCGCGCCATCGAGATCTCCTCGGCGGTGCGATTGTGGATCGGCTCGCCGATGGCGCGGATGGCTTGCGCAAAATTCTCGACCGAATGGTGCGCGGGCACATAGCCGGCCTCGAAATGCACCTCGGCGACGCGGCGATAATCGCGGGTGATGAAGCCGAGCAGGATCTCGGCGAGGAAGCGCCGCTCTTTCATGCCGAGCCGGCCCATGATGCCGAAATCGACCGCGACGAGGCGGCCGGCCTCATCCAGGAACAGATTGCCGGGATGCATGTCGGCGTGGAAGAAGCCGTCGCGCAGCGCGTGGCGCAGGAAGCTCTGGATCACCTTGCGGCCGAGATCGGGCAGATCGACCTGCGCCTCCGCGAGGCGCTTGTGATCGTTCAGCGCGATGCCGTCGATCCACTCCATCGTCAGCACGTTATGCGTGGTGCGGTCCCAGTCGACGGCGGGCACGCGGAAATCGGGATCGTCGCGCGTGTTCTCCGCCATCTCCGACAGCGCGGCAGCCTCTAACCGCAGGTCCATCTCCATCGCGACCGAGCGCGACATGGTGTTGATGACCTCGATCAGGCGCAGGCGCCGCGCCTCGGCCGAATAGGCCTCGGCCTTGTGCGCGACGAAGAAGAAATCCGAGAGATCGCGGCGGAAGCGTGCCGCGACGTTGGGCCTCAGCACCTTGATCGCGACGGGTCTGCGGATGCCGTCGCGCAACACCTCGCCGCGATGCACCTGCGCGATCGAGGCCGCCGCGACCGGCGGGCCGAAGCTCACGAAGACGTCCGTCAGCGGCCGCTCCAACGAGATCGCGATCGTGGCCTTGGCTTCCTCCTGCGGGAACGGCGGCAGGCGGTCCTGCAGGCTTTCGAGATCGCGCGCCATGATGACGCCGACCACGTCGGGACGCGTGGCCAGGAATTGGCCGAGCTTGAGATAGGCCGGGCCCATCCGCGTCAGCGCGCGCGAGATCCGCGGGCCGTGCTTGGCGCCGCGGCGCTCAATGAGGCGCGCCAGCTTCAGCGCGAGCTGTCCCGGCGGCGGCACCAGGCTCGGATCGACCGCGCCGAACACGCCTTCGCGCGCAAACACGAGCGCGGCGCGGATCAGGCGCGCAATGTGGGTGACGGCAGAGATCACAAACGCCAGCCCGAATGCAGTGCGACGATGCCGCCGGAGAGCGTCTGCCAGCTGACGCGGGCAAAGCCGGCCTCGCGGATCATGTCGGCGAAGGCGGCGGGCTTTGGAAACTTGCGGATGGACTCGACGAGATATTGATACGATTCGGCGTCGCCCGTGACCATGCGCCCGAGCGGCGGGATCACCTTGAACGAGAACAGATCATAGAGCTTGTCCAGCCCCGGCATCTCGACGGTGGAGAATTCCAGGCACAGGAAGCGGCTGCCGGGCCTCAGCACGCGATAGGCCTCGCGCAGCGCAAGATCGATCCGTGGCACGTTGCGGATGCCGAATGCGATCGTATAGCCGTCGAAGCTGCGATCGGCAAACCCGAGCGATTCGGCATTGCCTTCGACGAAAGCGACCTGGGTGTCGAGATGGCGCTTGGCGGCGCGCTCCCGCCCCACAGCCAGCATGTCCGAATTGATGTCGCACACCGTGGCGTGGAAGCCGGGGCCGGCTGCCTTGGCGGCACGGAACGAGATGTCGCCGGTGCCGCCGGCGACGTCGAGCAGCGCGAACGCCCGGTCGCTCCTGGGCGGATCCAGCGCGGTGATCATGATGTCCTTCCAGACCCGGTGCAGGCCACCGGACATCAGGTCGTTCATCAGGTCATAGCGCGACGCCACGCTGTGAAACACATCGTTCACCAGCGTCTGCTTGTCCCCGAGGGGAACGTCCCTGAAGCCAAAATGCGTGGTTTCGCCCGGCCGATCCATTACTCTACTCCACAGGGCGGACCATAGCCTGCCCGCCGCAATGGCGCTATCACACCGCCCTCATAAGGTGAATGCCTGACCATGCCTGAATTGCCCGAAGTCGAGACCGTCCGCCGCGGCCTTCAGCCCGTGATGGAGGGTGCGAAAATCCTCAATGCGGAGGCCCGCCGGCCGGATTTACGCTTTCCGTTCCAGCCCGATTTCGTGGCCCGGCTCAAGGGGCAGGTCGTCACGGGGCTCGGGCGCCGGGCAAAATATCTCATGGCCGATCTCGCCTCCGGCGACGTGCTCTTGATGCATCTGGGCATGTCGGGCTCGTTCCGCGTCATCAAGCCGGACGACGAGGCTCAGCCCGGCGAGTTTCACTATCCGAAGGCCAAGGACTCCGCGCACGATCACGTGCTGTTTCGGATGTCCTCAGGCGCCGACATCGTCTTCAACGATCCGCGCCGCTTCGGCTACATGAAAGTGATCGCGCGCAACGCGCTCGAAGACGAGCCGCTGCTGCGCGGCCTCGGCCCCGAGCCGCTCGGCAATGAATTCGACGCGGCGATGCTGGCGCGCTCTTGCCACGGCAAGACCACCAGCCTGAAGGCCGCGCTGCTCGACCAGCGCGTGGTGGCCGGGCTCGGAAACATCTATGTCTGCGAGGCGCTGCACCGCTCGCATCTGTCGCCGCGGCGCATTGCTGCGACGCTGTCGACCAAGGCCGGACAACGTAAGGGCGTTGCCGGGGGCGAGCCGACGGATCATGCCAAGAGACTGGTCGGTGCGATCCACACCGTGCTGAACGACGCGATCAAGGCCGGCGGCTCCAGCTTGCGCGATCACCGCCAGACCACGGGTGAGCTCGGCTATTTCCAGCACTCGTTCAAGGTCTACGACCGCGAAGGCGAAACATGCACGACGCCGCGCTGCGGCGGCACGATCAAGCGGTTCGTGCAGAACGGCCGCTCGACCTTCTGGTGCCCGAAATGTCAGAAGTGATATCAATCGCAGCCAAAAGGCTGTGAGTCTCTGCAAGACGACGATCCCACCACGCCGACATTGCGAGCGCAGCGAAGCAATCCAGAATCCCTCCGCGGCGACAATCTGGATTGCTTCGCTGCGCTCGCAATGACGCGTGGAGAGAGCTTCCCTCAGAGCGCGAGGCGAAGCAATCCGGCCGTGGCCGGACTGCTTCGTCGCTTGGGCTCTTTCAGCGGATGGCGAAGCGCCCGATTGTCGCCCGAGCGATCGCCCCGCTCAGGACGCCAGTGTCGTGGTCTCGTCCGCCGCAAGCTCGCTGGCGACGTGCAGCATGCCGTGGGCAGCCGAGATGACCTGGTCGATCAGGACATCGGTGGTGGCTTCAAGCTCGAGCCGAGTCTCGATCCAGCGCCAGAGGCCGCGGATCTCGTCCGCCGATTTGCCGTTCGGCGCGAATTCGCTCACGGCAAGGCCGCTGGCGAGTGCGTCCTGGTGATCGTTGCGCATCACGATCAGCGGACGCGCGAGCACCTCAGCAAGGTCGAGCGCGGCTTCCTCGGCGAGCGCGGTCGCGGCGTTGTCGATGCGCTGGCCGCGGATCGGCGTCTGGTTCAGCACGAAGCTGTAGGGCCGCTTCCAGGCGCGGGCGACGCTGAGCGTCGAGACGGTCGCCTCGATGTCGGCGACGCTGGGACGGGCCGGGATCAGGCAGAGGTCGGAATGGCGGATCGCGGCGGTGGTGGCGGCGCTGAGGCCGGCCGCGGTGTCGACGATCGCGAGCTGGAGGCCGCTATCGGCCAGCATCTTCAGGCGCGGCGCGATATCGGCTGCGTGATAGATCGGCTCGACGACGAGATCGTCGGTAGAGCGGCGGCGCTGCCAGTTGGAGAGGGTGCCCTGCGGGTCGGTCTCGATCAGGCGGACGGTGAAGCCGGCCTGCTTGGCGGCCAGCGCGAGGCCGATGGCGAGCGTGCTCTTGCCGCTGCCGCCCTTTTGGGTGGCCAGTACGATCGTATGCATTGAAGATCAATCCTTTGGAGTGCTGGGTCAGGGATACGCCACGCGAACGTGCATCGCTTCTGGATGCTGAGCGCTTCTCGCTCAGGACGTGCCGGCCCGATCCAAAGGGGATCGCGGAGGTCCGAATCAACGGTAAGGATGATGGCGGAATCGCGAATTCCAGCGAATCCGTACCACTACCGGCTCCGTAGTCGTACGTAAGCGCATGGGCAACCGTGCCCCGGACAAAGCGCAGCGCGAAAGCGATGCACTGCAGAGCCGGGGCCCAGAGGGCAACAAGCGCGACTGTTGCTGATATGGGTCCCGGCTCAGCGGAGCGGCATTGCATGCCGCATCGCGTCCGGGACACGCGAGAGTAGTGCGCTCGCGCGGCCTACTTCCGCACGCAGATGACGCGCACGACGGAAGCCTTGGCGTCCGCCGACGCGCCATTCGCCGCGACCCCGTTCGCCTTCAGGAATCCGCGCACCGCCTCTGCCGAGACCATCAAAGCCTGTGACGCCGGTACCGATGTCGCAGGCCCTGCGACCATGGCCGGCTTCAGCAGCGCGATGCCGGCGAACCTGCCGTCGGCGTCGACGGCCGGGCTGCCGGAGAAGCCAACCGCCGGCGGCGGCGAGAGCGCGGAATTGCTGCCCGTCACCGGCGCCAGCGCGGCCTTGAGGCTCGACACGCCGGCCGCGCCGCCCTGGCTTTGCGGATCGGCGATGCCGACGACATCGACATTGGTCTTCACGGCCCCGCCGGCGAGGCTGAGCGGTCGCAACCCGCGCGCGCCGTAGATGTGCAGCAGCGCCAGATCATGCTCCTTGTCCTCGGCGAGACGGTCGGCGCTGCCATGGCCCGCGATCGTGATCGCAAGGCAGCCGTCGGTGACGAGGCGGTCGGTGACAATCGCGCCGTCCTCGCTGACGACGATGCCGGTGCCGTATTCGACGGTCTTGCGCGGCGGCGGCCCGGCCAGTGGTCCCGACGGAAACGCGTTGAACGCGCTCGACATCGCGATCACGACCGGCTCGACAGTATTCTCTGTCGCCTGGTCGTAGAGGATCGTCATGGTGCGGACCTCGTCGCCCCTAAAGGTGCCGCGGACGTAGAATTTCTTCAGGCCCTGCAAGCCCGACAGCACGAAGAAGTCGGGCTTCACCACGGTGTAATCGACCTTGCGCCCGGACGGCTCCTTCTCGAGCTCGGCGAGCTTTGCAGAGGTCGGGTTCGCCTCCTTGCGGCGGCTGAGAACCACCTGCACCGTCCCTGTCGGCGAGGTCCATTTCGAGCCATTGGCGTCGCTTGCCTGCTGCGGCACCAGCTTGCCGGGAATGCCGAGCCGGGCGCCGCTGGTCGGCTCCGTCACGATCTTCCAGCCGACGCTCCCCTGCTTCTTTCGCGCCGTCTCGGCGAGCGCGGCGCGCTCCTGCGGATTGAGCACGCCAGTCGGCTTGCCGCCCTTGGTCTTCTGGTATTCCTTGATGGCGTTGACCATGCGCTCGCTGACGTCGCCGGTGATGGCGCCGTTATACTGGCCGACCCAGGCGAGGTCGGACTGGAGCGCCAGCCGCTCCGCCTTTGCCATGGCATCGGCGGTCGCCGACGGCGTCTGCATTGCGGGAGGCTGGATCGGGACGGTCTGGACCGTTTTCGGCTTGGTGCCGGCGACTTGCGACGTGGTCATCTGGGCATGCGCGCCCGTGGCGGCTGCAAACACCAAGGTTGCCGCAAGCATCGATCTCATGACAAATCCAGCCAGCCCATTGAACGTCAAGACATTGAAAAGCATGCCATTGAAGCACATCTCGTTGGTCGCGAACAACTTAGCGGTGGTTCAGGCCCAAGGTCGAGCCGTGTACACAGGTCCTCATCCTGAGGAGCGGCCTCAAGGCCGCGTCTCGAAGGATGGCCCCAGGTGAGATCGGGGCCTTCATGGTTCGAGACGCGCGTTCCGCGCTCCTCACCATGAGGATCGAAAGCGAGCGCTTGGTAGGAGAGGCGTACGACGATGCTGAGCCCGGACGAACTCGAACGCTATGCCCGCCACATCGTGTTGCGTGATGTCGGCGGTCCCGGCCAGGCCGCGCTGAAGCGGGCCTCGGTGCTGGTGATCGGCGCCGGCGGGCTCGGCGCGCCCGCTTTGATGTATCTGGCCGCCGCCGGCGTCGGCACGCTCGGCGTTGTCGACGACGACGTGGTGTCGCTGTCCAACCTGCAGCGCCAGGTGATCCACACGACGCCCGACATCGGCCGGCACAAGGTCGAGAGCGCGGCCGAGCGGATCGCGGCGCTCAATCCACACGTCCGCTTCGTCGGTCACGCCACCTGGCTCAACGCCGACAATGCGCTCGGCCTGATCGGCGATTACGATCTCGTGCTCGACGGCTCCGACAATTTCTCGACGCGTTATCTCGTCTCCGACGCCTGCTTCTTCGCCAAGCGGCCGCTGATCACCGCGGCGCTCGGCACCTTCGACGGCTCGCTCACCACCATCCGTGCCCACGAGACGAACGAGCAGGGCGAGTTCAACCCGACCTATCGCTGCCTGTTTCCCGAAGCGCCGCCGCCCGGCACCGTGCCCGCCTGTGCGGAAGCCGGCGTCATGGGCGCGCTCGCCGGCGTGCTCGGCTCGATGATGGCACTCGAAGCAATCCGCGAGATCGTCGGCTTTGGTGACGGCCTGGTCGGCCGCCTCCTGATGATCGACGCGCGCGCGATGCGTTTCGAGACGCTGCGCTATGCGCGCGATCCCGCCAATCCGCTCAATGGCGATGGGCCTGTGATCACCGATCTCAGCGCCCATCGCACCTGATTGCGGCCGTTACGCCTTACAGCATGCTCGGCAGCACGCGGTCCGGCGGCTTGTGGGCGTCGAGGAAGGTGCGGATGTTGATGATCACCTTCTCGCCCATCTCGACGCGGCCTTCGATCGTGGCCGAGCCCATATGCGGCAGCAGCGTCACCTTGCCGGCCTTGGCGAGCCGCACCAGTTTTGGATTCACCGCGGGTTCGTGCTCGTAGACGTCGAGGCCGGCGCCGCCGATCTCGCCGCCCTCGATCAGCTTGATCAGCGTGTCCTCGTCGGTGACCTCGCCGCGCGCAGTGTTGACGATATAGGCGTCCTTGCGGATCAGCTTCAGCCGCCGCGCCGAGAGCAGGTGATAGGTCGCCGGCGTGTGCGGACAGTTCACCGAGATGATGTCCATCCGCGCCAGCATCTGGTCGAGGCTTTCCCAATACGTCGCGCCAAGCTCCTCGGCGATCACGGGGGCGACGGGACGGCGGTTGTGATAGTGGATCTGCAGGCCGAAGGCCCGGGCGCGGCGCGCCACCGCCTGGCCGATGCGGCCCATGCCGATGATGCCGAGGCGTTTGCCCCCGATGCGGTGGCCGAGCATCCAGGTCGGCGACCAGCCGGCCCAGGGCTTGCCGTCGGTCAGGATCGAGGCGCCTTCGATCATTCGCCGGGGCACCGCCAGGATCAGCGCCATGGTCATGTCGGCGGTGTCTTCGGTCAGGACCTTCGGCGTGTTGGTGACGGTGATGCCGCGGGCATGGGCGGCTGTGACGTCGATATTGTCGACGCCGTTGCCGAAATTGGCGATCAGGCGGAGCTTGCAGTCGGGCTGATTCACGACCTCGGCACTGATATGGTCGGTCACGGTCGGAACCAGCACGTCGGCGGTGCGGGCGGCTTCCGCGATCTGCTCGGGCGACATCGGCGTGTCGTCGAGATTGATCCGCGCGTCGAACAGCTCGCGCATCCGCGTCTCGATCGAATCCGGCAGCTTGCGCGTCACCACGACGAGGGGCTTTTTCTTCACCGACATGTCCTGCTCTCATGAGACATCGCAGGCCGCCTCTGTCGCCAAAGGCCGGTCGTTGAGGCCTCATTAACCCGGTTGTTCGACACTGCCCTTGCCGTGTCCGTCCCCGGCGTTTCCTCCAAGCTCACCCGACATTTCCGGCCGGAAAATCGGGGCCAATTGGTTGCTCAAGTGCCCGTTCTCTCTAGCAGAAGGCCGGGCCAAGACAAGAACCACGGCTTAGGGCTTGGAACCCGCGTGGGGCGGGGACAAGGGGCAGGCGCGGCAGGGTTTTTGGAATTTGGGGTGAGGGCCCGGTCTGCCGGGTCTTCGAAGGAGACGGGTTGATGGCGTTGGGGCGTTTTTGTGCGGTGATGGCGCTCGTTTGCACCTGGTTGAGCGCCTCGGTCGGCCCCTCGCATGCGGCGAAGGACAATACTCCGCAGACCGCCAGCGGCCTGCCGGTGCCGCGCTATGTCAGCCTCAAATCGGATCACGTGAACGTCCGCGCCGGCCCGACCAAGGACAATGACGTCGCCTGGGTCTACACCCGCGCCGGCCTGCCGGTCGAAATTACCGCCGAGTTCGAGAATTGGCGCCGGGTGCGCGATTCCGAAGGCGCCGAGGGCTGGGTCTACCACTCGCTGCTGTCAGGCCGCCGCACCGCGGTCGTCACCATGAAGCACAAGGACGATCTCGCCCCGATCTACGACCGGCCCGATCCCGACAGCGCGGTTGCGGCCAAGCTGCAGGCCGGCGTCGTCACCCAGGTCAAGAAATGCGCCGCAGGCTGGTGCCGCGTCATCGGCAATGGCTTCGACGGCTGGATCCAGCAGGAGCGCCTCTGGGGCGTCTATTCGGACGAGCAGGTGAATTGACGCCGATCGGCGTCATCCCGGGATGGAATGACGGGCAAAATGACAATGGCCGGGACAAGCCCGGCCATGACGATCGCATCAGCAATCTCGGATTAGCTCAGCGCTTCTTGCGCAGGCGCACGACCATGTCGATGCGGGAGATCTCGTAGCCCTCGGGCACCTCGGGCATCTTGGACAGCGCCAGATGCGGATCCTCGATGTCGACCAGTTCGTGGCTGTTCTCGAGATAATAGTGGTGGTGAGTGGTGACGTTGGTGTCGAAATAGGTCTTGGTGCCGTCGACGCTGACCTGACGGAGCAGGCCGGCATCGGTGAGCTGGTTCAGCGTGTTGTAGACGGTCGCCAGCGACACCGGGACCTTGGCGAGCGTCGCTTCCTCGTACAGCATTTCAGCCGTGAGGTGGCGTGCGCCCTTTCCGAACAGTAGCCAGCCCAGCGCCATGCGCTGGCGCGTCGGCCGCAACCCCGCGGACTGCAGCATTTCGTTGACGTCGTGCCAGGGACAGCCGGTCAGGGCCGGCTGGCGGCCGGACAAGAGGGCCGCGGCATGGTCGTCGTCGTGTTGGGACGCGGTATTCTCGTTCATTTCCAAGATTTCGGGCACGCGTGAACAATATCTCTCTGTAATATAAGAACAGAAAGATGCAGATGCAAGTTTCTCGCAACTAGAGCTGTTCTAATCAGGCTTGGAACCGCCTGGGGATCGCGTCATTTTACCTTCATGGATGCGCTTTGCCACCCGAAATGGCCTGTGTTAGAGAGCGCGCGGTTCCGCTTAGCCGATTTTGGCGCAACCGGGCATGGAAGCCCGGTCGGCAGTCCATCCGAAGCTTGCGCAGGTCGCGGCCGGCGGTGGCAATTGGTGTTGCTCTCCGATCGAGGCGGGGCCCATTTTCGCCAAGATACGCCGCTCAATCGGGATTTGAACAGAGGCTCGTGAATGCTGAACAGGCGCAACGGTTACGACTACGAGGATCTGCTGGCCTGTGCCCGCGGCGAGATGTTCGGCCCGGGCAATGCCCAGCTGCCGCTGCCGCCGATGCTGATGTTCGACCGCATCTCTGACATCAACGACAATGGCGGTGAGTTCGGCAAGGGCCTGGTGCGCGCTGAGCTCGAAGTGAAGTCCGATCTCTGGTTCTTCGGCTGCCACTTCAAGAACGATCCCGTCATGCCCGGCTGCCTCGGCCTCGATGCGCTGTGGCAGATGGTCGGCTTTTACCTCGGCTGGAGCGGGGGTGAAGGCCGCGGCCGGGCCCTTGGCCTGAGCGAGCTCAAGTTCAGCGGTCAGGTGCTGCCGGAAGCGCGCAAGGTTGTGTACAACGTCGATATCAAACGCGTGATGCGTTCGAAGCTCGTGCTCGGCATCGCCGACGGGTGGCTTTCGGTCGATGACCAGATTATCTATCGCGCCAAGGATCTGAAGGTCGGCCTGTTCAAGCAGGGCACGAGCCTGGGCTGAGCGCATCACCACGAAGACAACGATTGAGGCGAGGCTGTCATGAGGCGGGTTGTGGTCACCGGGATGGGCATCGTCTCGTCGATCGGAAACAACACCCAGGAAGTGCTTGCGAGCCTTCACGAGGCGAAGTCGGGCATTTCGCGGGCTGAGAAATATGCCGAGCTCGGCTTCCGTTCGCAGGTGCAAGGCGAGCCGACGCTCGATCCTTCGACGGTGGTCGACCGCCGCGCGATGCGCTTCCTCGGCCAGGGCGCGGCGTGGAATCACATCGCGATGGAGCAGGCGATCCAGGATTCCGGCCTGTCGCCTGACGAAGTCTCCAACATCCGCACCGGCATCATCATGGGCTCCGGCGGCCCCTCGGCGCGCACCATCGTCGAAGCCGCCGACATCACCCGCTCCAAGGGCCCGAAGCGCGTCGGCCCGTTTGCGGTGCCGAAGGCGATGTCCTCGACGGCGTCTGCGACGCTTGCGACCTGGTTCAAGATCAAGGGCGTGAACTATTCGATCTCCTCGGCCTGCGCGACCTCGAACCATTGCGTCGGCAATGCCTATGAGACCATCCAGATCGGCAAGCAGGACGTCATCTTCGCCGGCGGCTGCGAGGAGCTGGACTGGTCGCTGTCGGTGCTGTTCGACGCCATGGGCGCGATGTCCTCGAAGTACAACGACACGCCGGCCACGGCCTCGCGGCCCTACGATCTCAATCGCGACGGCTTCGTCATCGCCGGCGGCGCCGGCGTCCTGGTGCTGGAAGAGCTCGAGCATGCCAAGGCGCGCGGCGCGCGCATCTATGGCGAGGTCGTCGGCTATGGCGCGACCTCGGACGGCCACGACATGGTGGCGCCGTCGGGCGAAGGCGCCGAGCGCTGCATGCGCATGGCGATGTCGACGGTGAAGACCAAGGTCGACTACATCAACCCGCACGCGACCTCGACGCCGGCCGGCGACCCGCCGGAGATCGAGGCGATCCGAAATGTGTTCGGCGTCGGCGAGAAGTGCCCGCCGATCTCGGCGACCAAGGCGCTGACCGGCCACTCGCTCGGCGCCACCGGCGTGCAGGAGGCGATCTATTCGCTGCTGATGATGAACAACGGCTTCATCTGCGAGAGCGCGCACATCCAGGAGCTCGATCCCGTGTTCGCCGACATGCCGATCGTGCGCAAGCGCATCGACAACGTCAAGATCGGCACCGTGCTGTCGAACTCGTTCGGCTTCGGCGGCACCAACGCCACGCTGGTGTTCAGCCGGCTGGACGTGTGAGTTCTACCTTGCCGACTCCGGCGGAAGGACCAGACGAGATCAACTGGCACGACGGGGTTCTCGTTGACCTTCGAATTTCGGGGTTTGCCGAGGGCGAGCAGGAATTCACCCTTATCGTCGATCTGTATCCGGACGCTGACGTGCACGCGCCGCGACGCCGATACCTCTGCATTGGAACGAACGTTTCCCGTTTCGTCATGAGCGGCGATATCGGGCGACTTCTGAAGAATCGATCCAGCGGGAATATCGATCTGTTGCGCATGGAATATACGGCCGATACAGAAATCCTTGTTGTCTGCCTGTTTGGTGGAACAATCGAAGTTGAAGCCAGATCTTTCCGACTCATGGAATCCACCACATGACTTCGTTGATGAAAGGCAAGCGCGGTCTGATCATGGGCATCGCCAATGATCATTCCATCGCCTGGGGCATGGCGCGGACGCTGCATGCCCATGGCGCCGAGCTTGCCTTCACCTTCCAGGGCGAGGCGCTCGGCAAGCGCGTCAAGCCGCTGGCGGAGCAGCTCGGCGTCGATCTGGTGCTGCCTTGCGACGTCGAGGACATCGCCAGCGTCGACGCCACTTTCGCGGTGCTCCGCGAAAAATGGGGCAAGCTCGACTTCGTCATCCACGCCATCGGCTTTGCCGACAAGAACGAGCTGAAGGGCCGCTACGCCGACACCAGCCGCGAGAACTTTTCGCGCACCATGGTGATCTCGTGCTTCTCGTTCACGGAGGTCGCAAAGCGCGCCGCCGAGCTGATGACGGAAGGCGGCAGCATGATCACGCTGACCTTCGGTGCCTCGGAGCGCGCGATGCCGAACTACAACGTGATGGGCGTCGCCAAGGCGGCGCTGGAAGCTTCCGTGCGCTATCTCGCCGCCGATTTCGGACCGCGCGGCATCCGCGTCAATGCGATCTCCGCCGGCCCCATCCGCACCCTCGCCGGCTCCGGCATCGGCGAAGCGCGCGCCATGTTCGCCTACATGCAGAAGCACGCGCCGCTCCGCCGCGGCGTCACGCTCGACGAGCTCGGCGGCTCGGCGCTGTATCTGTTGTCGGATCTCTCGGGCGGCGTGACCGGCGAGATTCATTATGTGGATTCCGGCTACAACGTCGTACTGATGCCGCGGCCGGATGATTTGAAGGCGGAATAGGCGACCCTGCCGTAGGGTGGGCAAAGGAGCGCAAGCGACGTGCCCACCATCTCTCGACAAATCGCGATCAAACGGTGGGCACGCTTCGCTTTGCCCACCCTACGAGAGCCTGCTTATCCCGCCGCGATTGTCTCCGCGCGCTGAAACGCCGGCCGCGCCGTGCAGCGCGCGAGATAAGCGTCGAAGGCCGGGCGCGACGGTACCATCTTGAACCGGCGTACCGCGAAGTTCAGGCCCGAGCCGATCACCACGTCGGCGGCGGAAAATTCCTCGCCGAGAATCCACGGCCCCTTGGCGAGCGCGGCGTCCAGCACGTCGAACACCTGCGTCGCGCTGCCCCAGGCCGCGGTCGAGGTCGGGATCTCGATCTTGGTGAAGATCTGGATGATGGCCGGCTCGATGCAGCCCGGTGAGAAGAACAGCCATTGCAGATAGCGCGCGCGGCGTGGATCGGTCACGGCGGGCGCGAGCTTCGTCTCGGGATAGCGGTCGCCGATATAGGCGCAGATGGCCGCGGCTTCGGCGAGCGCAGCATCGCCGTCGGTCAGCGCCGGCACCTTGCCCATCGGATTGATCTTCAAATAATCCGGCGCCTTCTGCGCGCCGGTCGTGATGTCGGTCAGCACGCGCTCATAGGGCAGGCCGCTCTCCTCCATCAGCCAGAGCGTCGTGAACGAGCGCGAGCGGGGCGACCAGTAGAGCTTGATCATGGCGCGGACCTCATTGCTGGAGCAGTCCTGGTAATGTCCGGTCGAGGCTTGTCGTCAATAAGGCACGGACACCGTCCCGCAGCTTTGCGTTGGCCGCCACCTCGGCGGGAGCCGATGGAAAGGCCGCCTCGTCCATCTCCTTGTTGGGACCACTGATCGGGTTGATCCCGATCAGGCGGGACATCATCGGCTCGTCATCAAGGCTTGCGGGGCCCTTTTTGATGGCCTCGAATGACTGCCCGTCGTACACGGTGATGTAGGTCAACGCGTACAGGAACGTGCGGCGCTTGATCGGGTTGCCCCATTTGACGATGCCAAAGCCTTCGACGGACTGGTTGGTATTGCTGAAGCGGTTCTGGTATCGCTCGACCAGGACATAGCGTTGGCACTTGGTGGTGGCAGCGCTCTGCTGCACGAACTCCTGTCGTTCCGGGTTCCGACGCAGCATCGGCGATCCCGATTCCACGGCATGCGCAAAAGCAGCGGGCGAATACGCAATTCGCCTGACCGACTTTCCGGCTGCGGCGGCACGAAGCCGCGACAGGATGAGATCGTCCAGCCCCCAGCTGTCGACCGGCACGGGTGTGTACTCGTTGCCGAACATGGTGAAGCCGACCTGCTGAACGCCGAAACGATTGGCCGCCGCGGCCAGGAGACCGATCTCGCATGGGCCAGCGTCTGCAGCGCCCGCCTGCTTGGGATTCGGTGTGCCTTTCGGAGTTGCGCCCTTGGCTGGGCGCGTCGTTGGCGCAACCGATGGCGGTGCAGGCTGCGCCGCGGCGACACTGACGAGGCCAAACAGGGAGAGCGCGGTCAAACAGATGCGAAACATGGAATCGGCGGGCGGGGATCACGGCTTGGAGATGTCCGATCAGGACTTGAGATAAGTCTTAGAGCGAGCCGATGACAGCCGCAAGGTGAGGGTCTCGGCGCGCTACGCGTCGATGGTCCTTCGATTCCACCGATAGTACTTCATCACGAACCCGTTCGACGGCTCGATCTCTTCCTTCTCGAACACAAAGCCTTCGCGCTCGTACCAGCGCCAGGCCTTTTCGTTCTCGCGCACACAGCGCAGATGCATCTCGTCGGGCATTTGCGTGCGCGTGAAGGCGAGCAATTGCCGGCCGAGCGATTGGCCTTGATAGGCCGGCGCGACGAACAGCATGTCGAGATAGAGCTTGGGCAGATGCAGCGCCAGCATCGCAGCGATCGTGCCACGGTCATCGGCGACGAACAGGCTCCAGCCGTCCGCAATCTCGCGCCTGATGCGCGCACGCAAGTTCGCCAGCAGGAAGTCGCTGGCTTCGGCGAGCCCGGTCGAGACCCAGCTCTCCATCCAGACGCGGCCGATCTCGTCGTACTCCTCCGGGCGAGCGGGGCGGATGATCGGATGCGACATCCGCCGGTCAAGCCTTCTGGCTGCGCAGGGATTGCCGTGCGCGCACCTTGCCGGCCGACAGGCACACCACCTCGGAAATCTGCAGCAGCTGCCGCGCCAGCGGGCTGGTCTTGCGCCAGACCATGCCGATGGTGCGCGACGGCTCGGGGTCGCGAAAGCGTGCCAGCGAGACCGAGGCGGAGCGCGTCTCGACAGGCACCGCCATCTCCGGGATCAGGGTGACGCCGATGCCGGCGCTGACCATCTGCACCAGCGTCGACAGCGAGTTCGCATCCAGCATCTCGCGCGGCGGTGCGGACTGCATGTTGCAGAAGGAGAGTGCCTGGTCGCGGAAGCAGTGCCCCTCCTCGAGCAGCAGAAGCCGCATCTCGCGCATCATCTCGCGCGACGGCACCGGTGTGCCTTCATCGGCGCCCGGCCGCACCAGCAGAAACTTCTCCTCGAACAGCGCGACCTCGGTGAGCGAAGGCTCCGACACCGGCAGCGCCACGATGGCGGTGTCGAGCCGGCCCTCCACCAGTTCCTGGATCAGCCGCGGCGTCATCGTCTCGCGCACGCGGATGTCGAGCTCCGGATGCATGCGCGTGAGATTCTTGGTGATCTTGGGAAGTAGGTAAGGCGCGATGGTCGGAATCATGCCGATGCGCAGGCGGCCGGCGAAGCGGTCCTGTGAGGCCCGCGCGAAATCGCCGAGCTCGTCGACCGAGCGCAGGATGTCGCGGACCCGTTGCGCCAGTTCCTCGCCGAACCGGGTCAGCGCGACCTGCCGCGCGCTGCGCTCCAGCAGCAGGCCGCCCAGCGCCTCCTCGAGTTCCTTGATCTGCATCGACAAGGCCGGCTGCGAGATCGAGCAGGACTCGGCCGCGCGTCCGAAATGGCCGTGACGGGCCAGCGCATCGAAATAGCGGAGCTGGCGCAGCGTCAGATTGATCATCAGAAAATCCTATCGCAGCGATCACTAAAGTCAACTTCCCCTGATAGGACGCGGCGCTTAGAGTGGTTCTACCTGGTTCAAGGGCGCGAGTTCGACGCCGCCAGAGGAGGTATTCATGGACGACACTTCGAAGTGCCCGTTTTCGGGCGGAAAACCCACGCGCGTGAACCGCGACTGGTGGCCGACGCAGCTCAACATCGAGGTGCTGCACAAGAATTCCGATCTGTCCGACCCGATGGGCAAGGAATTCGACTACGCCAAGGAGTTCAAGTCACTCGACCTGAACGCGGTCATCAAGGACCTCACGGCCCTGATGACGGATTCGCAGGAATGGTGGCCCGCCGACTTCGGTCATTACGGCGGCCTGATGATCCGCATGGCCTGGCACAGCGCGGGCACCTACCGCATCACTGACGGCCGCGGCGGCGCCGGCGCCGGTCAGCAGCGTTTCGCTCCGCTCAACAGCTGGCCCGACAACGCCAACCTCGACAAGGCCCGCCGTCTGCTGTGGCCGATCAAGCAGAAATACGGCCGCAAGATTTCCTGGGCCGATCTGATGGTGCTCGCCGGCAACGTCGCGCTGGAATCGATGGGCTTCAAGACCTTTGGTTTCGCCGGCGGCCGCGCCGACGTCTGGGAGCCGGAAGAGCTCTATTGGGGTCCGGAAGGCACCTGGCTCGGCGATGAGCGCTACAGCGGCGAACGCCAGCTCGCCGAGCCGCTCGGCGCCGTGCAGATGGGCCTCATCTACGTCAATCCGGAAGGCCCGAACGGCAAGCCGGATCCGGTCGCCGCGGCCAAGGACATCCGCGAGACCTTCTTCCGCATGGCGATGAACGACGAGGAAACCGTCGCGCTGATCGCCGGCGGCCACACCTTCGGCAAGACCCATGGCGCGGGCGATCCATCGCTGGTCGGCCCGGAGCCGGAAGCCGGCGCGCTGGAAGATCAGGGCCTCGGCTGGAAGAGCAAGCACGCATCGGGCCTCGCTGGCGATTCCATCACCAGCGGTCTCGAGGTGACCTGGACGACGACGCCGACGAAGTGGAGCAACAACTTCTTCGAGAACCTGTTCAAGTACGAATGGGAGCTGACGAAGAGCCCGGGCGGTGCGAACCAGTGGACGGCGAAGGGCGCCGACGCCGTCATTCCTGACGCCTTCGACAAGTCGAAGAAGCATCGGCCGACGATGCTGACGACCGACCTCTCGCTGCGCTTCGATCCCGCCTACGAGAAGATCTCGCGGCGCTTCCTGGAGAACCCGGATCAGTTCGCGGACGCCTTCGCCCGCGCCTGGTTCAAGCTCACCCACCGCGACATGGGTCCGATCCAGCGCTATCTCGGCCCGCTGGTGCCGAAGGAGACGCTGATCTGGCAGGATCCGATTCCGGCCTTGAACCACGAGGTGGTCGGTGAGCAGGACATCGCTTCGCTGAAGAGCAAGATCCTGGCTTCGGGTCTTTCGGTCCCCGAGCTGGTCTCGACCGCCTGGGCGTCGGCCTCGACGTTCCGCGGCTCGGACAAGCGCGGTGGCGCCAACGGCGCGCGCATCCGTCTTGCTCCGCAGAAGGACTGGGAGGCGAACGACCCGGCCCAGCTCGCCAAGGTGCTCGGCAAGCTCGAAGCGATCCAGAAGGACTTCAACGCTTCGTCAGGCGCGAAGAAGGTCTCGCTCGCGGATCTCATCGTGCTCGGCGGCACCGCCGCGGTCGAAAAGGCCGCCAAGGATGCCGGCGTCGACGTCAAGGTCGGCTTCACGCCGGGCCGCATGGATGCCTCCCAGGAGCAGACGGACGCGGCCTCGTTCGCGCCGCTGGAGCCGCGCGCCGATGGTTTCCGCAACTACATCGGCAAGCGGCATCAGTTCATGCAGCAGGAGGAAGCTCTCGTCGATCGCGCGCAGCTGCTCAGGCTCACCGGCCCCGAGATGACGGTGCTGGTCGGCGGCCTGCGTGTGCTCGGCGCCAACGCCAACGGCTCGAAGCACGGCGTGTTCACCACCAAGGTGGGAACGCTGAGCAACGACTTCTTCGTCAACCTGCTCGACATGAGCGCGCAGTGGACGCCGGCTGCCGACGGCACCTACGAGGCACGCGACCGCAAGACCAATGCGGTGAAGTGGACCGGCACCCGCGCCGATCTCATCTTCGGCGCGCATTCGCAGCTCCGTGCCTTCGCCGAGGTCTATGCGACCTCGGACGCCAAGGAGAAGTTCGTCAAGGACTTCGCCAAGGCCTGGACCAAGGTGATGAACCTCGACCGCTTCGATATCGCGGCGTGAGTGTGACACCTCTCCCATAGGGAGAGGTCGGCGCGCAGCGCCGGGTGAGGGGTTCTACTCTCTCGTGGGACCAAACCCCCTCACCCGATTTGCTTCGCAAATCGACCTCTCCCCGCTGGGGAGAGGTGAAGAGCAGCGCGCTGACGGATCGAGGCCACCAACAAAAAGGGCGGCCTTTCGGCCGCCCTTCGTTTTTTGCTTTGTCGCGAGAGGCCTTACTCGCCGGCCGCTTCGCGCGGGGCCTTCTCGCCTTCGGCCTTGTCCTTGCCCTCGAGGTCCTCGCCGGTGGTCTGGTCGACCACTTTCATCGACAGGCGGGTCTTGCCGCGATCGTCGAAGCCGAGCAGCTTGACCTTGACCTTGTCGCCTTCCTTGACGACGTCGGAGGTCTTCTGCACGCGGCTGGCCGCGAGCTGGCTGATGTGGACGAGGCCGTCCTTGGAGCCGAAGAAGTTCACGAAGGCGCCGAACTCCATCACCTTGACGACCGTGCCGTCGTAGATCTGGCCGACTTCCGGATCGGACGCGATCGACTTGATCCACTTGATCGCGGCCTTCATCGCCTCGCCGTCAGAGGAGGCGACCTTCACGGTGCCGTCGTCCTCG
The DNA here is from genome assembly GCF_051853065.1 of Bradyrhizobium sp. SPXBL-02. NCBI lineage: Bacteria > Pseudomonadati > Pseudomonadota > Alphaproteobacteria > Hyphomicrobiales > Nitrobacteraceae > Bradyrhizobium > Bradyrhizobium sp. SPXBL-02. The sequence continues at coordinate 353,792 of NZ_CP182474.1, forward strand.
ATGTTGACCTTGGCGCCGGTCTTCTCGACGATCTCGCGGATCACCTTGCCGCCGGTGCCGATCACTTCGCGGATCTTGTCGGTGGCGATCTTGAAGGTCTCGATGCGCGGCGCGTATTCGCCGAGCTCGGCGCGGGCCGCGGTGAGGGCCTTGGCCATCTCGCCGAGGATATGGATGCGGCCGTCCTTGGCCTGGGCCAGCGCCACCTTCATGATCTCTTCGGTGATGCCCTCGATCTTGATGTCCATCTGGAGCGAGGTGATGCCCGCTTCCGTGCCGGCGACCTTGAAGTCCATGTCGCCGAGATGGTCCTCGTCGCCGAGGATGTCCGAGAGAACCGCAAAGCGCTTGTCCTCGAGGATCAGGCCCATCGCGATGCCCGCGGTCGGCCGCTTCAGCGGCACGCCCGCATCCATCAGCGCCAGCGAGGCGCCGCAGACCGAAGCCATCGAGGACGAGCCGTTGGACTCGGTGATCTCCGACACCACGCGCGTGGTGTAGGGGAATTCATGGTGCGGCGGCAGCACCGGACGAATCGCGCGCCAGGCCAGCTTGCCGTGGCCGATCTCGCGGCGCTTGGTGCCGCCGAGGCGGCCGGTCTCGCCGACCGAATAGGGCGGGAAGTTGTAATGCAGCAGGAACGTTTCCTTGTACGTCCCGGACAGTGCGTCGATGTACTGCTCGTCCTCGCCGGTGCCGAGCGTGGTCACGACCATCGCCTGGGTCTCGCCGCGGGTGAACAGCGCCGAGCCGTGGGCGCGGGGCAGCACGCCGACTTCGGCGACGATGTTGCGGACGGTCTTGCTGTCGCGGCCGTCGATACGCTTGCCGGTGTCGAGGATGTTCCAGCGGACGATCTTGGCTTCCAGCTCCTTGAACACGCCGGCGACACGGAGCTTGTCGTATTTCGGCTCCTGGCCTTCCGGGAAGTAGTGGGCCATCACCTTTTCCTTGGCGACGCCGACGGCGGCATAACGCTCCTGCTTGATCGGAATGGCGTAGGCGGCGCGCAGCTCCTGCTCGACCAGGCCGAGCATTTCCTTCTCGAGCGCGGCATTGTCGATGACGGTGACTTCGCGCGGCTCCTTGGCAGCCTTCTCGGCGAGATCGATGATGGCGTTGATCACCGGCTGGAAGTGGCGGTGACCGAACATCACGGCGCCGAGCATGATGTCTTCGTTCAGTTCCTTGGCTTCCGATTCCACCATCAGCACGGCGTCGGCGGTGCCGGCGACGACGAGGTCGAGCTGGGTGTCGACCATCTCGTCGAGCGTCGGGTTGAGAATGAATTCGTCATTGGCGAAGCCGACGCGGGCCGCGCCGATCGGGCCCTTGAAGGGGGCGCCGGACAGCGTCAGCGCGGCGGAGGCCGCGACCATCGCCACGATGTCGGGATCGTTCTCCATATCGTGCGACAGCACGGTGACGATCACCTGGGTCTCGTTGCGCCAGCCATCGACGAACAGCGGGCGGATCGGTCGGTCGATCAGGCGGGAGACCAGCGTCTCCTTCTCGGTCGGACGGCCTTCGCGCTTGAAATAGCCGCCGGGAATGCGGCCCGCGGCGTAGGCCTTTTCCTGGTAGTCGACGGTCAGCGGCAGGAAGTCGACGCCTTCGCGCGGCGCCTTCGCCGCGACCACGGTGGCGAGCACCACGGTCTCGCCATAGGTGGCGACGACGGCACCGTCGGCCTGGCGGGCGATCTTGCCGGTTTCGAGCTTGAGTGGGCGTCCGCCCCAGTCGATCTCGACTGAATGCTTATTGAACATAGAGGTCTTCTTTCATGGGTTCTCGAAAGAAGGGACGGCTCTCGAAAAACAAAAACCATGCGCAAGATTGCGGGACGCTGATCGGAGCGGATGATCAGCGTCCTGCGATCCTGCCATGGTTTTTGGATGTCGGATGGCGTCCATCCTTTCGGGTCATACGGGCGCCTTGCCCGTTGTGCCCAGCCGCCGGATTGCTGCTGGACTGTCAGTCGGCACGAATGCGAACACCGAACCGCGGTCCTCGCCCTTCATGCCCGGATGCTCGCCCTCAACGGCTTGCGTCCGATGTGCGCGCAACCTCGATCAAAAAGCTTGAAATAAGCGCTTTCGTTCGAAACCACGTGCGAAAACGCGCGCCGGTGGCGCGCGCAGGAACTCTTAACGACGAATATTGTGCTTCTCGAGCAGCGCCTTGTAGCGTGCCTCGTCCTTCTTCTTGAGATAGTCGAGGAGCGAGCGGCGGGTCGAGACCAGCTTCAAGAGGCCGCGACGCGAATGGTTGTCCTTCACGTGGGTCTTGAAATGGTTGGTGAGGTTGTTGATGCGTTCCGACAGGATCGCGACCTGAACCTCGGGCGAGCCGGTGTCGCCGGCCTTGGTGGCATTCGTCTTGATGACTTCCGCTTTGCGTTCTGCGGCAATCGACATCGTCAATTTCTCTCGTTGCGACCGGGGCTGGCAGTCAGGCCGGTCAGGTTGAACACACGCTTGGGGATGATTTCGCCATTGCCAACTTCGGCAAGCGCCAAAAGACGGCCTGCCACCGTGACATAGACTGTGCCGCTACAAGTGGGCGCATCCCGTCCGCGCAACAAAACGGCCTGGCCCCGATGGAGCCTTGCCGCATCAGCCCGAGTGACGGCCAGTGCCGGGATGTCGTCCAGCGCGGTCTCAACGGGCAAAAGCGCGTCGGCGAGGCTGCCCTCGCCGGACGCGGCTCTATCGCACAAAGCCTCCAACTGATCCAGCGGAATCATGTCGTTTTCGCCAAATGGGCCGACCAGGGTCCGCCGCAGCGCGCAGATATGGCCGTAAGTGCCGAGAATCCGGCCCATATCGCGGGCCAGCGCCCGCACATAGGTGCCCTTGCCGCATTCGGCCTCGAACACGGCCCGGTCGTTATCCGGTTGATCTACAAGGGTTAAATGGTGAATCTCGACCGGGCGGGGCGCCAGCTCCACGACCTCGCCGTCGCGGGCGAGGTCATAGGCGCGCTCGCCCTGGACCTTGATCGCCGAATAGCGCGGCGGGACCTGCTCGATCACCCCGGTGAAGCGGGGCAGCAGGGCCAGGATGGCCTGCCGACTCGGGCGCTGGTCCGAGGTCGCGGTCACCCGGCCCTCGATGTCGTCGGTGTCGCGCTCCTCGCCCCAGCAGACCGTGAAGCGGTAGCGCTTGCGGCCGTCCATCACGAAGGGGACGGTCTTGGTGGCCTCACCGAGCGCGATCGGCAAGCCCCCCGAGGCGAGCGGATCGAGCGTGCCGGCGTGTCCGGCGCGCTTGGCGTTGAACAGCCGCTTGAGCACGGCGACCGCCTGGGTCGAGGTCATGCCGATCGGCTTGTCGAGCACGACCCAGCCATGGACGTCGCGGCGGTCGCGGCGGACCTGGTTGCCCTTCTGCTGCTTGGCGCGCGGATCGTTGTTGACGCGGCGCGGCTCCTGATGCGGCTGCGAATTCTCCGCGAAATTATTGTTCTGCACGTCGCGCTGGTCGGTGTCGTCGCCGCCGATCGTGCCGTGAGCCGGGTCCATGGTCATTGCTCTTCTTCCCGATCCGAATGCGGATCCTGTTCCAAATCCTTCTGCACCGCAGGCGTTCGCAAAAGCTTCTCGATCCGTTCCGCTTCGTCGAATCGTTCATCGACGCGGAAGCGAATGTCAGGTGCAAATTTCAGGTTAACGCGCCGCGCGACCTCGCCGCGCAGGAACTTCTTGTTGCGTTCGAGCGCAGCGATCACGATCTCGGTGTCGCGGCCACCGAGCGGCATCACATAGACGGTCGCGAGCTTCAGGTCGGGCGACATCCGCACCTCCGGCACGGTGATGATGTGACCTTCCAGATCAGCATCATGCACATTGCCTTGCGCCAGAATATCGGCCATCGCGTGGCGAACCTGCTCGCCGACGCGCAGCTGACGCTGCGAGCCGCCGGGCGCGGAACTCTTCTTCTGATGATGCCGTGGCATTTTTTCGAAAATCACCTCGTCATGCCCGCATCCGCGACACGGGCATTGTCATGTGTCCTGTTGAAACGAAGAGGGGTGGATGGCCGGAAAAATCCGGCCATCGCACTCCCGCAATCTCTGTTCAAAAAGATCCGAACGCTTCGGTAAGATTTGGACTTACAGGGAGCGCTGGATCGTCTCCACGCGATAACACTCGATCACGTCACCGGCACGCATGTCGTGATAATTCTCGAAGGCCATGCCGCATTCCTGGCCGGACTGGACTTCCTTCACTTCGTCCTTGAAGCGCTTCAGCGTCGACAGCTTGCCTTCGTGCACGACGACGTTGTCGCGGATCAGGCGCACATTGGCGCCGCGTTCCACGGTACCGTCGGTGACGCGGCAGCCGGCGACCTTGCCGACCTTGGAGATGTTGAAGATCTCCAGGATCTCGGCATTGCCCAGCATGGTTTCGCGCAAGGTCGGCGCGAGCAGGCCGCTCATCGCCTTCTTCACGTCGTCCACGAGGTCGTAGATGATGTTGTAGTAGCGGATCTCGATGCCGTTGCGCTTGGCGGCCGCAGCGGCCTCCTTGTTGGCACGAACCGAGAAGCCGATGATCGCGGCGTTGAAGCCTTCGGCCAGCGTCACGTCGGATTCCGAGATGCCGCCGACGCCGGCATGCAGGATGCGGGCGGCGACTTCGTCGGTGCCGAGCTTCTCCAGCGAGCCGAGGATGGCTTCCAGCGAACCCTGCACGTCGGCCTTGACGATCAGCGGGAATTCCTTGCGGCCCGCCGTCTTCAATTGCGACATCATCTGCTCGAGCGAGCCGCGCATGCCGGAGATCGAGGCTGCCGCGTTCTCGCGCTTCTGGTGCGCGCGGTAGCTGGTGACCTGGCGGGCGCGGGCTTCGTTCTCGACCACCGCGAGACGATCGCCGGCCTCGGGCGGGCCGTTGAAGCCGAGCACTTCGACCGGCACCGAGGGACCGGCCTCCTGCACGGTCTCGCCCTGATCGGAGATCAGCGCGCGGACGCGGCCCATCTCGGCGCCTGCGACGATGATGTCGCCGACGCGGAGCGTGCCGCGCTGGACCAGAACGGTGGCGACCGGACCACGGCCGCGATCGAGCTTGGCCTCGATCACGGTGCCTTCGGCGGGACGCTCCGAATTGGTCTTCAGGTCGAGGATTTCGGCCTGCAGCGCGATCATCTCGAGCAGCTTGTCGAGATTGGTCTTGTTCTTGGCGGACACCTCGACGTCGACGACTTCGCCGCCGAAGGATTCCACCTGCACCTCGTGCTGGAGCAGCTCGGTGCGCACGCGCTCGGGCTTGGCATCGGGCTTGTCGATCTTGTTGATGGCAACGATGATCGGCACGCCTGCCGCCTTGGCGTGATTGATGGCTTCGACCGTCTGCGGCATCACGCCATCATCGGCCGCGACCACCAGCACGACGATGTCGGTGACCTTGGCGCCGCGGGCGCGCATCGCGGTGAACGCGGCGTGGCCGGGCGTGTCGATAAAGGTGATCTTCTTGCCGGTTTCAGGCGATGTCACCTGATAGGCGCCGATGTGCTGGGTGATGCCGCCGGCTTCGCCGGAGACCACGTTGGCGTGACGGAGCGCGTCGAGCAGCGACGTCTTGCCGTGGTCGACGTGACCCATGACGGTCACCACGGGCGAACGGGTCTCGGTATCGGTCGAATCGTCGGTAGCGTCGAACAGACCTTCCTCGACGTCGGACGCGGCAACGCGCTTGACGGTGTGGCCGAGCTCTTCGGCGATCAGCTGGGCGGTGTCGGCATCGATCACGTCGGTGATCTTGTGCATCGCGCCCTGCTTCATCAGCATGCGGATGACATCGACCGCGCGCTCGGCCATGCGGTTGGCGAGCTCCTGGATGGTGATCGCTTCCGGAATGACCACTTCACGGATGAGCTTTTCCTTCGGCTCATTCGAGGCGTGACCCTTCAGGCGCTGGGTGCGCCGGCGGAACGAGGCGATCGAGCGCTCGCGGACTTCGTCGGCATTGAGCGCGGTGACGACGGTCAGGCGCCCGCGCTCCTTCTGCGGGCCGGGCTTGTGGGTGGGCTTGGGGGCTACCACGGGACGCGCGGCGCCGCCGGGGCCGCGGCGGATCTGGCGCGGTGCCTCGTCGTCGTCAGCCTCGGCCGCAACGGCGGGGCCGCGGCCAGCCGGTCCACCCGGACGCTGCGCGGTCGTCGTTGCGGGACGCGCCGTCGTGGTTCCCGGACGCGCTGTGGTGGTGGTTCCAGGCCGGGACGCAGGCGCACCGGGGCGCGGAGCGCCGGCGGCCGGTGTTGCGGTCGCGGGGCGCGCGGCGGATGGCTGCTCACCCTCGCCGAAACGCTTCTTGGCCTCGGTCTCAGCCTTGCGCTTGGCTTCGTCCTCGTGACGGTGGCGCTCTTCCTCGGCCTTGCGGCGGGATTCGGCGGCTTCGCGCTCGGCGCGCTCGGCGGCCTCACGGGCGGAGCGGCGCTGGGCCTCTTCCTCGGCCTGGCGGCGTTCCTCGACCTCGCGCAGCTTGGCGTCCGCCAGCGCGCTGGCACGGGCCGAACGCTCGTCCTCGGTAAGGGTGCGCAGCACCACGCCGGAACCGGCGTTGCGGGGCGGGGGCGGAGCGGGACGGGACGGCGCTGCGGGGGCGGCCGGCGCGGGCTTTGCCGTCACCTCAGGCGCGTGCGGCTCGGGTCCGTCGCCAATGCGGCGCTTGCCGCGCTTCTCGACCACGACCTGCTTGCTGCGGCCATGGCTGAAGCTCTGGCGCACGGTGCCCGTTTCGACGCGCGGCTTGAGCGATAGCGTCTTGCTCGGAACGCTCAGCTTCTTGTCGCCAGGGGTCTTGGTATCAACCATTCAGCAGTCCTAATCCTGATTTATCAGTGTTGTGCGTTGCCGCACCATCCAATTGGGTCGTCGTTGTCTCTCAGAAATCCTGGCCGGGTTTTTCGGCAGTCTTGTCGTCGTCCGCCATCCGGTATCGGACCAGGATCTGGCTACGTGACAGGAATGACTTGCTCGCCGGGCCCGCGAGCAGGGCAGCATGTATCACATTTGACCGGGTCAGTGCCAAATCCAATTCTAACGATTTCAGAGCGGTAACGACGGGAATCTGCGCCTTAGCACCGCGATTCCCGGCATTCTGGCGCGCCAGCATGTCCAATTTGCGGATTCCGTCCGCGGCCCCGTCGCTGGCATGGATCAGGACCTCGACCGTCCCTTCCCGAAGGGCGCTCTCGACCTTGCCGAAGCCGGCCACGACCTGGCCCGCCTTGGCGGCGATCCCAAGGGCTTCGGTCACGCTCCGGACCAGGAGCGCCTCGATGTCGGCGGGAAGCGTCTGAGGGATGCGCAGCTCGCGCTTGAAGGCTTTGCTGAATTGGTGACGCCGCACCGCTTCCGCAACCGTCTTGCGTGAGGCGGTGAGCCACATCCCGCGTCCGGGCAGCTTGCGCTTGAGATCGGGAACTATTTGTCCGTCAGGCGATGCGACGAAGCGGATCAGCTCGTCGATCGGCCGGACCTCGCGGCTGACCGCGCACATGCGCATGGTCGCGGACCTTTCGGTCCGCGGGCCATGGTCAAGTTCGAGGTCGGAATCTGCAAGCATCCGGGCGACATTCTCCTTTGCCCTTAAGCCGGCTGATCTTCGGTCGCCTCGGCCTCCTCGGCCGGCTTGGCGAGATCGGCCTCGGTGATCCAGCCGGCCTTGACGCGGGCCTGCATGATCATCGCTTCGGCGTCGTCACGGGAGATGTCGATGCCGTCGAGCGCACCGGCGTGCTTGGTCGGCTCGCTGCCTTCCTTGCGCTCGGTCCAGCCGACCAGATCGTCGGTGGCGCAGCCGGCGAGGTCCTCGACGGTCTTGATGTCGTTCTCGCCGAACTTCACCAGCATCTTCGAGGTGACGCCGGGCACGTCCTTGAGCGCGTCCTCGACGCCAAGCTCCTTGCGCCTCGCCTCGAGCTCGGCTTCCTGCTGCTCCAGATATTCGCGGGCGCGGTTCTGCAGCTCCTGCGCGGTCTCCTCGTCGAAGCCCTCGATGCCGGCGAGCTCCTTGACGTCCACCATCGCGAGCTCCTCGACCGAGGTGAAGCCTTCGGACGCCAGGAGCTGGCCGACTACCTCGTCGACGTTGAGCGATTCCATGAAGACGCGGGTGGAGTTCTCGAAGTCGGCCTGGCGGCGCTCCGATTCCTCCTGCTCGGTCAGGATGTCGATGTCCCAGCCGGTGAGCTGCGAGGCCAGACGCACGTTCTGGCCGCGACGGCCGATCGCCAGCGAGAGCTGGTTGTTGGTGTCGGGCACCACGACCTCGATGCGCTCGCGGTCCTCGTCGATGACGACCTTGGAGACTTCCGCCGGCGCCAGCGCGTTGACCACGAAGGTCGCGATGTCGGGCGACCAGGGAATGATGTCGATCTTCTCGCCCTGCAATTCGTTCACCACGGCCTGCACGCGCGAGCCGCGCATGCCGACGCAGGCGCCGACCGGATCGACCGAGGAATCGCGGGAAATCACGCCGATTTTCGCGCGCGAGCCCGGATCGCGGGCCACCGCCTTGATCTCGACGATGCCGTCATAGATCTCCGGCACTTCCTGCGCGAACAGCTTTGCCATGAACTGCGGATGGGTGCGGGAGAGGAAGATCTGCGGGCCTCTCGTTTCGCGGCGGACGTCGAAGATATAGGCGCGGACGCGGTCGCCGTTGCGGAAGACTTCGCGCGGCAGCATCTCGTCGCGGCGGATGATGGCTTCACCGCGGCCGAGATCGACGATCACGCTGCCATATTCGACGCGCTTGACGACGCCGTTGACGATGTCGCCGATGCGGTCCTTGAATTCCTGGTACTGCCGGTCGCGCTCGGCCTCGCGCACCTTCTGCACGATCACCTGCTTGGCCGATTGCGCGGCGATGCGGCCATATTCCAGCGGCGGCAGGGTGTCGGCGATGGTGTCGCCTACTTGCGCGCCCGGATTGGCGCGCTGCGCGTCCACCAGCGAGATCTGGTTGGAGTGATTCTCGACCTTGTCGACCACCAGCATGTGGCGCGACAGCCGCAGCTCGCCCTTCTTCGGGTCGATCTCGGCGTGAACGTCAGTCTCGCTGCCGTAACGGGCGCGCGCCGCCTTGGCGATGGCGTCCTCCATCGCCGCGATGACGATGCCGCGGTCGATCGACTTTTCGCGCGCGACGGCGTCCGCGATCTGAAGCAATTCAAGTCGGTTGGCGCTGACTGCCATGGCTAGTCTCCTTGGTCAGGCTCGATCTCGCCGCGCCGCGCGCGTTCGGCGGCAAGGCGATGTTTCTTCGTGTTGGTCGGGGCCGGCTTCTTCTTCGGCTTGGTGTTCTTGGTGGTCTTCTCGCTGATCTTGGCGTGCGGTGCCTGCGGCGGCTCGAGACCGAGATTGCGCCGCATCTCGCGCGCCTCGGCCTTGCCGCGGCGCATGGATTCGGCGATCAGCTCGTCGGTCAGCACCAGCCGCGCATCGCCGATATCCTCCATGGTCAGGAGAACGTCGGCATCGTCGCCAGCCTTGGCATCGTCGCGATGCAGATGCACGCGGTCGCCCTCGACCGCGCCGAGCGTGCCGCGGAAACGCTTCCGCCCGTCATGGGCGACCGCCATCTCGATCTTCACCAGATGCCCGCAATAGCGCTCGAAATCGGAGCGGCGCACCAGCGGACGGTCGATGCCCGGCGAGGAGATCTCCAGCCGATAGGCGCGGTCGATGGGATCGGCGACGTCGAGCACGGGCGACAGGGCCCGCGAGATCGCCTCGCAATCCTCAATCTGCATCGAGCCGTCGGGCCGCTCGGCCATGATCTGCACGGTGCAGCCAGCTTCCCCGGAAATGCGGATCCGGACCAGGCGGTAGCCCATGCCCTGGAGCACGGGACCTGCCACTGCGGACACCCGTGCCGCGACGCCGGGCTCGACCACGAGCCGCGGCTCGGCCAGCAATTCGGCATCCGTGGAACCAAGGTTCGGTTCGGTCATGTCCAGGGTCAGGGCGCTCGATGGTTAAGGCTTGGTTACGACTTCAAAGCCCGCTTCGGAACTTTCCCGACAACGCGTCGGGCGCATCTCCCGCCGAGCCGCGTTCAGGTAATAAAAAAGAGCGGGTCCTTTCGGGCCCACTCTCACTACGCGGATCGTATGAGAAGATGAATTGGCGCTGATATAGCGCTTTCTTAACCCACGGACAAGGCCCATTGCAGCGGGAACGGGGCCTTTTTGCGCCCGTCTGCAGGCCCTGCGCAACGCTTCCTTCATCAAGCAGGCCTAGATTTCCCGATTGTGGGGCGGCTTGAACCAAGGGCGCACCCGCGGCGTGCCCCGTTCGAGTTGCGTTTTCATGACCGTTGCCACGTCGCTCATTCCTGGACTGGACGATATCGTCAAGCGCGGCGATCCGCGCCGCCGCGGCGAGATCGCGCGTGCCATCTCTCAATTGTTCTTCCGGGACGCGGACAAGCTCCGCCCCGAGCTGATCGATCTCTTCGACAATCTCCTGATCGATCTCGTCCCCCATGCCGAGCTCGCCTCCCGCGCTGATCTGGCCGAGCGCTTCTCGCGCCTGAACAACGCGCCGCCGCACCTCGTCAATCAGCTCGCGCGCGAGAACGAGATCATGGTGGCCGGCCCCGTGCTGCGCCGCTCGCCCGTGCTCGACGAGGCGGCTCTGGTCGAGATCGCGCGCTTGAAGGGCCAGGGCCATCTGCTGGCGATGACGGAGCGTCCCGCTTTGTCACCCGCCGTCACCGACGTGCTGGTCGAGCGCGGCGATCGCGACGTGGTGCGGCGTGCCGCCGCCAATGCCGGTGCGGTGTTCTCGCCAGGCAGCTATTCCGAGATGATCAAGCGCGCGGCGCAGGACGGCGTGCTGACGCTCAAGATCGGTCAGCGCAACGACCTTTCCGGCGAGAATCTGAAGCTGCTGCTGGACGGGACGCTCGACGTCATCCGCCGTCGTCTCTCCACCGTGGTCAATCCGGTGCGCCAGGTCGAGATCAAGCGCGCGATGGCCGCGATCGAGGAGGCCGCGCTGCCGCCGGGCCCGCGCCGCGATTTCTCCGCGGCACAACGCACGGTGCTGACCTTGAATCGCGAGGGCCATCTCGGCGAGAGCGCGCTGCTCGGTTTCGCCAAGGCGCACAAATACGAGGAATCGGTCGCCGCGCTGTCGGCGATGTCGGGCGTTCGCCTCCAGATCCTCGACCGCCTGATCGCGGGCGACCGCTACGATCCGCTGCTGATCCTGGGCCGCGTGCTGAACCTCGGCTGGCCCACGGTGCGCGCGCTCATCCTGCTCTGGTACGGCTCGAACCGCACGCCGGCCGATGCCGACATCGAGACCGCGCGCGTGAACTTCACGCGCCTGATGCCGACGACCGCCGAGCGCGTCGTGAATTTCTGGCGCAACCGGCAGACGATTTAGTTCCGCGCGTCGTCATTGCGAGCGCAGCGAAGCAATCCAGAAATCTCTCCGAGCAGGCACTCGGGATTGCTTCGTTCGCCAGCGCAAATTGCTTTGCAATTTATCGCGGGCTCCTCGCAATGACGGCTAATCGACCCGCCTGAACCGCAAATACGCCGCCTTGCGCCCTTCGCGCGCGGCCTTTCGACCGTAGCGCGTCATGGTGTAGCCCGGCCATGGCTGCCGGAAATCGTCGGCGCGTTCGGCGAGCCAGACGAAATCAGGCGAGCGCGCAAGATGCGACAGCGTCCAGGCGCAGTAATCGTCGATGTCGCAGACGAAACGGAATTCACCATTCGGCCTGAGCACGCGCGCCATTGCCGCGATGGTGCGGTCCTGGACGAAGCGCCGCTTCCAGTGTCGCCGCTTCGGCCAGGGATCGGGATGGATCAAATCGATCCGCGACAGCGACTCCCGGGGCAGCCAGGCGAGCAGCTCGGCGGCATCGCCCGCGAACAGGCGGATATTGCCGATGTTGGCCGCCTCGATCTGCGCGAGGATCTTGGCCATGCCGTTGACATAGGGCTCGCAGCCGATGAAGCCGGTGGCGGGAAAGTTTTGCGCCTCGGCCGCGAGATGCTCGCCGCCGCCGAAGCCGATCTCGAGCCTGATGTCGTCGGCTGCGGGATCGAAGATGTCGCGGGCGTCCGCCGGCGCCTCACCCTCGATATCGAGCGCAAGATGCGGCAGCAGCTGCTCGATCAACCCGGCCTGGTGTTGCCTGAGCTTGTGGCCCTTGCGGCGCCCGAAGAAGGCGCGCTCGCTGTCGTCGCGATCGGGGGTTGACTTGCGTTCGCTCATCGCAGCGTCTGATAAAGGCGATGGAGCAGCCGCGCGCGTGGTGCCAGTGAGGAGACATAGAGCTGCTCGTAATGGGTGTGCGCGCCCTTGCCGTCGACGCCGAGCCCGTCGAGAGTCGCGGTGTGCGGCGCGGTGAAGTTGCCGTCCGAGCCGCCGCCGGTATGGGTGTCGATCAGCTCGAAGCCGATTTCGCCGGCGAGCGTCTTGGCATGCTCGTACAGCGAGGCGCCTGCATTGCTCTTCTCGTAAGGCGGCCGGTTGAGCTCGCCGGTGACCGTGACGGTGACGCCGTCGGTCTTCGATCGCAGTCCGAGGATCTTGCCGACGAACTCGTCCGCGTCCTTGAGGCTCACCACGCGCAGATCGACTTCCGCATAGGCATCCTCGGGCGTGACGTTGGGACGCGTGCCGCCGCGCACCACGCCGACATTGACGGTGACGCCGCGCGCCAGATCGTTCATCCCTTCCAGCGCCAGGATGACGTTGCCGAGCTCGCGGACGGCGCTGCGGCCGTCTTCGGGTCGCGAGCCGGCATGCGCGGGCACGCCCTTGATGAAAACCCGGAAGCGACCGACGCCCTTGCGTCCGGTCACGATCTTGCCGCCGTCGCGCGCCGGCTCGGTCACCAGCACATATTTGGCCTTGCGCCCTTCCTTTTCGATCAGCGCGCGCGACGTCGGGCTGCCGATCTCCTCGTCGGAGGTGAACAGATGCGTGATGCCGAGCGGCGAGCGATCGCCCGTCGCGCAAAGCGCGCGGAAGGCGTGATGGGCGATGTAGGCGCCGCCCTTCATGTCGTAGATGCCCGGGCCGAACGCGACGTCGCCTTCGACCTTGAACGGCAGGCGCTCGATGAAGCCCATGGGATGGACGGTATCGAGGTGGCTCAGCACCAGGATGCCCGGCTGCTCCTGCCCCCAATTCGTGCGCGCCATGAGATGGTCTCCGCAGCCGTCCGTGCCGGCGATGCGCTCGAGCGTGACGGGCAGGTCGCAGTATTGCTCCGCGACCACGGAGACCAGCTTGTTGACCTGTTCAGGTGCTTCCGTCGGTGTCTCGATCTCCACCCAGCGGCGGATGCCATCGAGAATAGTTTGTGAATCGAACCAATTGGAGTCGGTCATGGGCGCATCTGTGCCTTTGAATCGCATCATCGCAGCGGACGCGCATCAAAGCGCGGTCGTAAATGACGACATAGGCCAGATTTGATGCAGTCTCAAATCGCCGTGGAGATGGCGATTCAGCGCTTGTCGGGGCCTTCGCGGGCCGCGATCTGCTCGACCAGATCGACGATCGAGCGGCGCATCTTCGAATCCGTGATTCGCGTGAACGCCTTGGTCAAGGCGAGCCCTTCGGAGGTGGCGAGAAAGTCCGAGACGTAAGAGGGCGAGGCGCCCTCGCTGAAGCCATCCGGACCCGGCACGCCGCTCGGGCCGCCCTCGAACAGGAAGGATACCGGCACCTGCAGAATCTCCGCGATCTGCTGGATGCGGCTCGCGCCGACCCGGTTGGTGCCCTTCTCGTATTTCTGAATCTGCTGGAAAGTCAGGCCCAAAGCTTCACCGAGCTTTTCCTGGCTCATGCCCAACATGATGCGGCGCATGCGCACGCGACTGCCGACATATTTGTCAACAGGGTTGGGCGCTTTCGACATTTCCTCAGCCCTCCAAACACCACCTTCGGCGCAATGATCAAGCATGCCTCGGGTGCAACATCGCAAAATCAAACCCTGTTATTGGGAAACATTGCGGAGAAATTTAGCAACGCACCACTGTCTTTTGCAGCCGGTGCAGAATGGGGAGCCCGCGTGCAGTCTGTCAACCGTGGGACTACGGTTGTCAAAGGATTCCGGCCGCTGCGGCGGCGGCGCGATCAGGGCTGGCGTTTGCCTATTCGTCGGCGGACCGCCAACAGCACGGCCACCGCGACGAGCATCGCTGCGGGCACATCACCCACCCGTGCATAAACGGTCGGTGGGATCGCCGTCGGCAGATTTGCATCCAGAATGCCCTCGATGCCGAGACCGAGGCTCGCCACCGTGCGGCCGACCGGATCGATTACTGCGGAGATGCCGGTATTGGCCGAGCGGACCAGCGGCAATCCGAGCTCGATCGCGCGCATCCGCGACTGCTCCAGGTGCTGGTAGGGACCGGTCGAGATGCCGAACCAGCCGTCATTGGTGAGGTTCACGATCCAGCCCGGACGTTCGTTGCGTGCGGCCACTTCGTCGGGAAAGATCGCCTCGTAACAGATCAGCGGCAGCGCCGGCGGCGCGCCGGCAACGGGGAGCGCATGCCGCACGGTCCCTGGAATGAAGCCGCCGCGCACACGCGTCAGTTGCTCGAAACCGAGCTTCTCCATCAACGACTGGTAGGGAAGAAATTCTCCGAACGGGACCAGGTGCAGCTTGTCGTACACGGCGAGCACGCTGCCGTCGTGATCGATCACGTAGATCGAGTTGTAGGCGCGCGTGATCGGCGTGCCCCGCGGCAGGTCAGGCGCACGGACCGATCCCGTGATCAGCACCGTGCCCTTCGGCAAGAGATCGGCGATTTGCGCCATCACGTCGGCTTCGCGCGTCAGGAAGAACGGAAAGGCGGATTCCGGCCAGATCAGGATGGTGGCATCGCGCACGCCGGTCGATTGCGGCCCGGAGGCGCGGTCCGACAGCGCGAGGTACTTCTTCATTACCTCCGGCTTGGCAGCGTAGTTGAATTTCGCGTCCTGCTGCAGGTTGGGCTGCATCAGGCGCAGCTTGGCGCCCACCACCATCGTGGTCGGATGCAGCGACAAGCGGATCGCCCCGAAGATGCTCATGACAAGCAGGAGCGCGAGGCCCGCGGCCGGCACCCGCCATTGCAGGCGCCGATCGGGCGTGCGGTCGATCAGCGTCGCCGGGCTCGCGAAGATCGCGACCGTCAGGAACGTCATGCCCCACAGGCCGATCAGCGAGGCCGTCTGCGCCAGCGGCAATGGCTCGGAGAGGGCATAGCCGAACGCGTTCCAGGGAAAGCCGGTCAGCGCATGACCGCGCAGCCATTCGCTGATGGTGAGGCTCGCCGCGAGCGCCAGCACGCGCGTGGCGTTCTTGCTCCAAAGCAGCCGCGCCAGCGCAAAGCCGATTGCCGTGAAGATCGCAAGATAGGCCGGCAGGCCCAGCACCGCGAACGGCGTCAGCCAGGCGAATATGTCGGCTTCGACGAAGAAGGCATAGCCGATCCAGTAGAGGCCGGGCACGAAATAGCCGAGCCCGAACCAGTAGCCGGTCAAAGCCGCCGCGGGCACGCCGCCATAGCGGCCGGCCCCGGCGCCGTCGATCAGCCAGACCAGCACCGGGAAGGTGACGAACAGCACCGGAAAGAGGTTGAACGGCGCCAGTGCCAGCACCGACAGCGCGCCGGCCGCCATGGCGACGATGGCGCGCCGCCATCCCCAGGTGAGGATGATGGCCAGCGCAATTTGCCGAAGGCGCTGCGAAGGGCTCACTGCGGGCCGGTCCCGTCGCTCGGCGGCGGCGTGGGCGTGTCGCTGGCCGGCGCTTGTCCGCTCTCCGGCGCGGCTTCACGGCGCCGGCTTTCGCGCTGGGTGCGGGGCGCCGGGCGCTCCTTCCGCGTCCCGATGCGCAGCCGCTTGACACGGCGCGGATCGGCATCGAGCACCTCGACCTCGTAATTGCCGGGGCCCGAGATCACCTCGCCGCGCACCGGCAGGCGCCCAACGAAGCTGACGAGATAGCCGCCCAGCGTCTCCACCTCCTCGCCGGCCTCGCCGGTGACGAAGTCTTCGCCGATCACCGAGCGGACGTCGTCGAGGCTGGCGCGGGCGTCGGCGATGAAGGCGTTGTCGGGGAGGCGCACGATCGAGGGCGGCTCGTCGCTGTCGTGCTCGTCGTCGATCTCGCCGACGATCTGCTCGACGATGTCCTCGATCGAGACCAGCCCGTCGCTGCCGCCATATTCGTCGACCACCAGCGCCAGATGGATGCGCGAGGCCTGCATCTGCGCGAGCAGGTCGATCGCCCGCATCGACGGCGGTACGTAGAGCAGCTTGCGGATGATGTGCGCCTCGTGAAGCGGCAGCGCGAGATCCACCGCGCGCAAGTCGAGCCCGGCCGGCAGCGGCTTCTTGCGCTTGGTCTTGGTGGCTTCCGACACGCGGGCACGCGCGGTCATGAAAGCGAGCAGGTCGCGGATGTGAACGATGCCGACGGGATCGTCGAGCGTCTCGTCGAAGACGACGAGGCGGGAATGGCCGGCGCTTTCGAAGCGGTCCATCAATTCGCCGAGCGGGATGTCGCGCTTCACCGCGATGATGTCGGCGCGATGCACCATGACGTCGGCGATGCGGCGCTCGTGCAGGCCGAGGATGTTGCGCAGCATGGTGCGCTCGACCGCGGAGAAACCGGTGTCGTCGGGCGTCGAGGCGTCGAGCACGACCTGGAGGTCATCGCGCACCGACCCCGCCTTCCAGCCGAACAGCGTGCGGATGGCGCGCAGCAGCCAGCTGTCGGCGGTCGGGCGCAGCACCTCGCCCGGCGTCACCACGGCCGGCAGATTGGCCGTGGTGCGCGGATTGTCGTGGGTAGGCTCGGAATCCGGCATCTCAGTGCGTCCCCGGGCGGTCGGCATAGGGATCGGGGATGCCGAGATGAGCGAGGATCTCCGTTTCGAGCGCTTCCATCTCCTCGGCGTCGCTCTCGTTCTCGTGGTCGTAGCCGATCAGGTGCAGGAAGCCGTGCACGGCGAGGTGGCTCAAATGATGGTCGAACGGCTTGTGTTCCTCGTCGGCCTCGCGCCGCATGGTCTCGTAGGCGATCGCGATGTCGCCGAGCATGCGCGGCGCATCGCCCGGCTTCCAGGCGCCCTCCGGCTGCAGCGCGGGAAACGATAGCACGTTGGTCGGCTTGTCGATGCCGCGCCAGTTGCTGTTGAGCGTGCGGATGCCGGCATCATCGGTCAGCATCACGGCCACTTCCGCGTCGGCAACGTCCTCGTCGACGCTCTCGGCGGCAGCCGCCACCGCGCGCTGGATCACGGCTTCGGAATCGGGCTCGCGCTGCCAGCAATCGGCGACGACGAGGACCTCGGTCATGGGAAGGTTGGAATGGGACATTGTGTTGTCTCGGACGAAAGGCGCCGAGCTTGCGCCCTCTTGGGTCCGGTGTTGCCTCGTCAGGACTGACCGGTGGCCGGCCGCTGCGGCGGCCCTTCGTAGGCGGCGACGATCCGCGCCACCAGCTCGTGGCGGATCACGTCCTCGGCCTTGAAATGAACCTGGGCGATGCCCTCGACGCCGCTCAAGAGGCGGGTCGCCTCGGCCAGGCCCGAGGTCTGGCCGTTCGGCAGGTCGATCTGCGAGGGATCGCCCGTCACGATCATGCGGCTGTTCTCGCCCAAACGCGTCAGGAACATCTTCATCTGCATCGACGTGGTGTTCTGGGCCTCGTCCAGGATGATGGCGGCGTTGGTCAGCGTGCGGCCGCGCATGAAGGCGAGCGGCGCGATCTCGATCTCGCCGGTCTGCAGCGCGCGCTCGACGATCCGCGCATCCATGAGGTCGTAGAGCGCATCGTAGATCGGGCGCAGATACGGATCGACCTTCTCGCGGAGATCGCCAGGCAAAAAGCCGAGCCGCTCGCCGGCTTCCACCGCCGGACGCGACAGGATGATCTTGTCGACCTCCTTGCGCTCGAACAGCTGCGCGGCGTGCGCGACGGCGAGCCAGGTCTTGCCGGTGCCGGCGGGGCCGATGCCGAACACCAGCTCGTGGCGCTTCAGCGCGCGGATGTAGGAGTCCTGCGCGGCGGTACGCGCACGCACCGGGCGCTTGCGCAAATTGATGCTGTCGAAGGTGGACTTGGCTGACTTGGCGTCGAACTCGAACAGCGAGCCCTGCGCGATCACGGCGCGGATCGCGCCTTCGACCTCGCCCTGGTCGAGGTCCTGTCCCTTCACGGCCTGCGCGTAGAGCATCTCCACCACGCGGCGCGCGGCGTCGCAGCCGTCGCGGGTGCCGCCGATGGTGATGTGGTTGCCCTTGGAATCGACGACCACGCCGAGCCTCCGCTCGATCTGCGCGAGATTCTGACCGTAAGGGCCGACCAGCGCGGAAGCGGCGCGGTTGTCGTCGAGGTCGATGACGACCTGGGTCTCGGGCGGAACTTGCATGTCGCGGTCAAATTTGCGGCTGGGAGCGAACGAAGACGAATCCGATGCGCTTTTGGGCAAGGGTTCAGGCTCCACTGGCTTGCGATAAAGCGGGCTCGCGCGCCTTGCGCGGCGTCACGAGCTCGCCGAGAAAACTGTAGCGCTCGAGGCTGTCGATTCTGACCGGCAGAATCTGTCCGATGATGTCGGGCGGGGCCATCACATGGGCGGGCTGCAGGTAGGCGGTGCGGCCCACGATCTGGCCCTGCTTGCGCGCCGGACGCTCGAACAGCACGTCGACCGTTGAGCCAATCGCGGCCTTGTTGAAGGCCGATTGCTGGCTGTCGATCAGTTCCTGGAGCCGCTCCAATCGCTGGTCCATCTCGGCGGGGGACACCGTCTCCTGCATGTCCGCGGCCGGCGTTCCCGGCCGGGCGGAGTATTTGAACGAATAGGCCGCAGCGTAACCGATTTGCGTGACAAGCGCGAGGGTGGCGAGAAAATCTTGCTCGCTCTCCCCGGGGAAGCCGACGATGAAATCCGATGAAAAAGCAATGTCTTGGCGTGCAGACCGGAAACGGTCGATGACCTGCCGGTAATCATCGGCGGTATGTTTGCGGTTCATGGCCGCCAAAATGCGGTCCGAGCCCGACTGCACCGGCAGGTGCACGAACGGCATCAAGGCGCCGAGGTCGCGGTGGGCTGCAATCAGGCTGTCGTCGACGTCGCGGGGATGGCTGGTCGAATAGCGCAGCCGCGCGATGCCGGGAATCGCCGCCAGATGTGCGAGCAGCCGGCCGAGCGGCCAGGTTTTTCCGTCCGGCCCCTCGCCGTGATAGGCGTTGACGTTCTGCCCGATCAGCGTGAGCTCGCGCACGCCGTTGTCGGCAAGGCGCTTCACATCGTCGACGATCTTCGCCACCGGGCGCGAGACTTCGGCGCCGCGCGTATAGGGCACCACGCAGAAGGTGCAGAACTTGTCGCAGCCTTCCTGCACCGTGACGAAGGCGGAAATGCCGCGCGCGCGGATCGCGTCCGGCTTCGGCTGGGCCAGGAAGCCGAACTTGTCGGCGGCCGGAAACTCGGTCTCGATCGCGCGGCCTTCGCCCTCGGCCCGCTTCAACAGCTCCGGCAGATGATGATAGCTCTGCGGACCCACCACGACGTCGACGACAGGCGCGCGGCGCACGATCTCCTCGCCCTCGGCCTGCGCCACACAGCCGGCAACCGCGATTTTCATCGCGCGGCCCGCACGCGCGGCCTCGTCCTTGGCCACGCGCAGGCGGCCGAGCTCGGAATAGACCTTCTCCGAGGCCTTCTCGCGGATATGGCAGGTGTTGAGGATGACGAGGTCGGCATCCTCTGCGCTCGCCGTCTCCACGAATCCTTCCGGGGCCAGCGTGTCCACCATGCGCTGGGCATCGTAGACGTTCATCTGGCAGCCATATGATTTGATGTGCAGCTTGCGCGGCGGCGTCATGGAACCCGAAATGGAGGTGGAGGACGGCCCTCAGATATAGGCTGAAGGGCCGAAAATCCAGCGAATGCGGCCTCTTTCGGCCCGTCATTCCGGGGCGCGCGCCAGCGCGAACCCGGAATCCAGAGGTTTTACTGCGAGATTCCGGGTTCACGCGCGTCGCGCGTGCCCCGGAATGACGGTCCGGGACAACAATCAACCCGCCAGAGCGTCCGCCTCGACCCGCCGAACCAGGTCCGGCAACTGATGCATGTCGGCAAAAGTTAAGTCGGCGCCGGCTTGGCGCAGGGTCTCGGCATGGCCGCTCCCGCAATGGCTGCCCCCGTAAAAGCCGAACACTTTCATACCGGCCGCCCGCGCGCCGGCGATGCCGGCCAGGCTGTCCTCGATCACGACGCAGCGCTCGGGCGGGACGCCCATTTGGCTCGCCGCGAACAGGAACAGGTCAGGTGCTGGCTTGCCGTTCTTGACCTGCGAGGCCGAGAAGATATTTGGCGCGAGACGCTCATAAAGCCCCGTGCTTCCGAGACTCACCTGCATGCGCGGATGCGAGCCGCTGGAGGCGACGCAGACGCGCTGGCTGACGACATCCAGCACATCATGGATGCCGCGGATCGCTTCCAGGTCGGCTTCGAACGAACGAAAAAGCTCGTCCTGGAGATCACCGTGATAGGCCTCGGGCAGCTTGCGGCCGAGCTCGGTTTCGATCTCGAGATTGGCCTGTTTTGTCGAGCGGCCAAGGAAGCGCGCGAACACCTGCTCCGATGTGATCGGATAGCCGTGCCGGGTCAGCACGTCAGCGTGCGCGCGACAGGAGATCACCTCGCTGTCCACGAGCACGCCGTCGCAATCGAAGATAATGAGATCGATGGGCACTAAGGCATGACCCGGAATAGTGTGAAGCGGTTTTCCGACAAGGTCATGCCAATCAAGACGTCGGCTTGTCGTCGTCGAGCGGGACGCAATAGAGCTCGAGCCGGTGATCGACCAGACGATAGCCGAGCTTGCGGGCGATCTCGGCCTGGAGCTTCTCGATCTCTTCGGAGGTGAACTCGATCACCTTGCCGTCGCGCAGATTGATGAGGTGGTCGTGATGGCTGTCGCGCATCTGCTCGTAGCGCGCGCGGCCTTCGCGGAAATCGTGGCGCTCGATGATGCCGGCGTCCTCGAACAGTTTCACGGTGCGGTAGACCGTCGAGATCGAGATCTTGTCGTCGACCGCAACGCAGCGCCGGTACAGTTCCTCGACGTCGGGATGATCGATCGCTTCGGCCAGCACGCGGGCGATGACGCGGCGCTGCTCGGTCATGCGCATGCCCGTGGCGGCGCAGCGCGCCTCGATATCGGACGCCTTGGATGCAGGAGAATGTTTCAGTGTGGTCATAGCGTTGTCTGCCTGGCGGGCGCTTTCTGCCACCGATGTTACGCCAAGTCGCGTCGCATCAGAAGGGCGTTCAATTGTTCCCCGTTGGGCTGCTTATAGTAGCGATCGCGGCGCCCGACCACCACGAATCCAGCTCGATCGTAAAGCCGCCGCGCCGGCTGGTTATTTTCCTCCACTTCCAGAAATATCGTGCGCACGCCGCGCCCGGCGAGGTGGCCGAGATGGGTCATCAGCAGCGTACGGGAGAGGCCGCGGCCGCGATAAGCCCCGTCCACCGCAACCGAGAGAATTTCCGCCTCGTCCGCGCCGATCCGCGACACCGCAAAGCCGACCGTCTTGCGGCCGAGACGCAAGCGATGCACCAGCGTGTTGCGCTCGCTCATCATGCTCTCGAACTCGCCTTCGCCCCAGCCATGCGCGAAGGCGGCGCCGTGCAGCTGCGCGAGCCGCGCGGCATCGCGCATGGTCGCGGGCTCGACGGCGGCCGTGCCGCCGCGCCACCACTCCGACAGCCATCCCATCATGAGGTCGCGGCTTGTGCTGCGCGCGGCGTCTGTGCCGCCGGCTTGGCGTCGGGCGCTTTCAGATAGAACGGCCGCGCCGGATTGGTGTCGGGATTGGCCGCCGCGCCGAGCCAGGCGATCCAGCTGATGTCGGGCGCGGGCTGCGCGTCGACCGCAACGGGTTGCGGTCCATCCTTCGGCCAACGATCGGCGAGGATATTGGCGGCATTGCCGACCAGATGCGGCGCGCCGAATTGCGAGGCCGCGATCGCTGCGTCGATCGCGGCGACACAGGGGCGCACCAGCTGGCTGCCGTCGCCGGCGACGATCTGGAAATAGACGTGATCGTGCCGCGCATCGATCGCGGAGATCACCGGTGCCGTTCCGCTCTGGCCGACGACACCAGCGGCATAGGCCGACAGCGTCGTCAGCCCGACCGCCGGCCGTTTCGCCGCCAGCGCAAGGCCCCGCGCCGCCGAGATGCCGACGCGCAGGCCGGTGAAGCTGCCGGGCCCGACGGTGACGGCGATGCGGTCGAGCGAGGTGAAGGCGAGGCTGGCCCTCTGCATCACGCGCGCGATCATCGGCATCAGCGCCTCGGCATGGCCACGCTTCATGAGCTGCGATTCCCGGGCGAGCAGCTCGCCGGCGTCGGTATCGAGAACGGCGGCCGCGCAGGCTTCGAGCGCAGTATCGATGGCAAGGATCAGCATGAAACAGCAAACGGCGAGTGGCGAATTGAGAGCACTCTAGCGAACCAGGCGCCTGTCCGCCATTCATCACGCACGATTTGCAGGTCCCCGATATGCGCTATTTCGCAAGGAGGGCAAGCGTGCGCCTTGCGGCCAAGCCGCTCTGCCCACCGGCGAGCGGCTATGCCGCGCGCGCGTTCCTGAATTCCTTGGCCGCCTTGTCCAGCACGAACAGCGATCCCTCCGCCACGCCGAAATAGGCGCCGTGGGTCTGCATCTGGCCGCTCTCCACGGCCTTGCGCACGAACGGGAAGGTCATCAGGTTTTCCAGGCTGCGGAACACGGCGGCCTTCTCGATGCGCTCGACGAATTGCGCCATGGTCTCGTGCTCGCGCTGCTCGACCACCTCGCCCGGCTTGATGAACATCTGCATCCATTTGCCGATGAAGTCGCCGGGCGTCAGCGGCTCGATCTTGTCGACGAAGGCGCGGATGCCGCCGCATTGCGCGTGGCCGAGCACCACGATGTGCTTCACCTTCAGCACCGTCACCGCAAACTCCAGCGCTGCCGAGACGCCGTGCGCGCTTTCGTCGGGCTGATAAGTCGGCACCAGATTGGCGATGTTGCGGACGACGAAGAGCTCGCCCGGCCCCGCGTCGAAGATCACTTCGGGGGAGACCCGGGAGTCGCAGCAGCCGATCACCATGGTCTCAGGCGACTGCCCTTTGACCGAGAGTTCGCGGTAGCGGTTCTGCTCGGTCGGCAGCCGCTGGGTGGCGAAGGCCTTGTAGCCTTCCAGCAATTGCTTCGGGAATGTCGTCATGGCCCATGCCTAATCACATACCGCCAGAGCCGACAAGCCTTTCGAATGGGCAGGCCAAGTGCTATCGCCTGGGGGTCGGACGACAGACCAGGAAGGAACGCCAGCATGACCCGCCCGCGCCGCAGCCATCTGTTCATGCCCGGCTCTAACCCGCGTGCGCTGGAAAAGGCGCGCAATCTCCCCGCCGACGGCCTGATCCTCGACCTCGAGGATTCCGTCGCCCCTGAGGCCAAGGCGGCGGCGCGCGACGGCATTGCGGCGGCGATCGCCGCCAAGGGCTTCGCCAGGCGCGAGATCCTGATCCGGACCAACGGCCTCGACTCGCCCTGGTGGGCAGATGACGTCGCCATGGCCGCCAAGGCTTCGCCGGACGGCATCCTGGTTCCAAAAGTCTCGAGCGTCGAAGATCTCGAGGTCATCGGCCGCAAGCTGGCCGAGCTCGGCGCCGCGCCGACCGTCAAGGTCTGGGCCATGATCGAGACCGCGCGCGCCGTGCTGCATGCCGAGGAACTGGCCGCCGCCGGCCGCGATCCATCGAGCCGCCTCTCGGGCTTCGTGTTCGGCCCGAACGACATCTCGCGCGAGACGCGGATCAGGATGCTGCCGGGCCGCGCCGCGATGATCCCGATGATCACCCATTGCATCCTGGCGACGCGCGCCCACGGCCTCGAGATCCTCGACGGCCCCTACAGCGACATCGCCAATTCCGACGGTTTCGCCACCGAATGCGCGCAAGGCCGCGACCTCGGCTTCGACGGCAAGACCCTGATCCACCCCTCCCAGATCGACGCCTGCAACGCCATCTTCACCCCGCCGGAGGAGGAAGTCGCCCGCGCGCGGAAAATCATCGCGGCGTTCGAACTGCCTGAGAACGCCTCGCGCGGCGCGATCCGTCTCGACGGCGCGATGGTGGAGCGCCTGCACGCCGACATGGCCCGGCGCACGATTGCGATTGCGGACGCGATCGCGGCGATGGCGAAGGGCTGAGGCGCGAGATTTGCTTTTCCGCGCGCCAAGCAGGTTTCGCTCTCTATCGTCCCGCCCGTGAAACGGCTTTGAATTCACCGCCTGCTCCGTGGGAGGCGGCGATGGCGCTTTGCCGGAAAGGCGTATCGGCAGGCTGCGGCGCCGCCAATTCCTGGCAATACATCCGATCGATGGTACGCTGCATGAGCGCATAGCAATCGCATGCGACCCTCTCGAGCCGCGCCCGATGGATTTCGACAAACCCGCGCCGGTCGGACGGGATGGCGCCGGCCTCGCGTAGCTTGCTCATCGTCAAAGTCACCGTCGTCCGCCGTACCCCAACCAATTGCGCCAGCGCCTCCTGCGTCACCGGAAGCAGGTCCTCGGGAACGCGGTCGTGAAGCTGCAAGAGCCACCGCGCCATGCGGCCATCCACCCGATGCAGCGCGTTGCAAGCGGCGACGTGCTGGAGCTGCAATAACACGGCGCGGGCGTGGACCTGCACGACATGCCTGATGGCTGCGCTTTGCGCATGGGCCGCGCGAAATTTAGCGGCGGAGATCACCGATGCAGTGCCGGCTATGCGGGCGATCGCGGTCACGGATGAAGGCGACGGGCCGAGCACGGAGAACGAGGCCAAAGCGCCTTCCCGTCCCATCAAGGTGGTCGCGACCGTTTGCCCGTCCGGCATGTCGAGCATGAAGGCGATCGCGCCGCTATGGGGAAAATAGACCGGGTCGAGCTCGTCACCCGATCGCACCAGGACGGCATCGGGTTCGAACGAGACCTTCTGGAAGTGGGGCGTCAGCAAAGCGAGATCCGCCGGCGGCAGCGCCGCCAATAGCCGATTCCCGATGCCCTTGCGGTGGGCAGTCACGGTGTCCTCTGTTGAACGAGCACCCAATGAACGACGGGAATCATCTGTTTCATTCGCCATGATTATCCGAAATGCGAATTGCGGAACGGTAACGATCCAAACAGAGCTAATAGTCGAGATCAAGCACGGATAATTGCGGTGAGCTTTCCCGCATCCTCGCCGCGCAAACAGTCATACTATTTACGCCCGTTGCCACCCGGCGATGCGCACGAGTTGAAAGCTCTGCCGTACGCTGGCATCAGCGGTCCGGCAGATGGTCGGGTCTTTCTCGGTGACGATAGCGGTGGCAAGATCGCGGATGCGATCGCGGTGATGCGGAAGGGCTGAGGGCTCGCGCACTCCATCGCCTCGCGACGAAGTGCGCAAGTGCCGCTTCGATCAGATCGTCTGTCCGCCGGACACCTCGATCCGCTGTGCTGTGACCCAGCGGTTCTCCGGACCGAGCAGGCTCGCGACCATCGGCCCGATGTCGTCGGGCAGCCCGACGCGGCCAAGCGCGGTCATTTGCGCGAACTGCTTGTTCAAATCCGGCATGTCGCGGACGGCGCCGCCGAGGAAGTCGGTCTCGATTGCGCCCGGCGCAACGACGTTGGCGGTGATGCCGCGCTCGCCGAATTCTCTTGCCATGTAGACGGTCAGGACCTCGATGGCGCCCTTGGCGGCGGCATAGGCCGAGAAGCCGGGGAAAGACACGCGCGTCAGCCCGCTCGAGAAGTTGATGATCCGGCCATTGTCGCCAAGCAGCGGCAGCAAGGCCTGCGTCAGAAAGAACGGCCCTTTGACATGCGTGCCGAAGAGCGCGTCGAACTGCTGCTCCGTCGTCTCGGTCATGGCGGCCATTTCGCCCTGGCCGGCATTGTTGACGAGATGATCGAACCTCTCGGTGTGCCAATGCTCCGCCAGCGCCGACCCGACTCTTGCGGCGAACGTTGGAAAGGTCGATACGGAGGTGACGTCGAGCTGGAGCGCGACCGCTTTTCGGCCGAGCGCCTCGATCGCGGTGACGACCTCGCGGGCGGCGGCGGCGGCGCTGCGATAGGTCACGATGACGTCGCCGCCGTGATGCGCGATGGCGATTGCGGTATTGCGGCCAAGGCCCCGGCTGGCGCCGGTGACGAGAGAAATGGTGGGCATTGCAGGTTCCTCGTGGAGTTTCGGCGGGGCCCTTCTGCCTGTGATCGAGCGTCGGATGTTGCCGGATCCTCTGATCGTCTTGCCCAACCCTCCAGAATGTGGCCGGCGGCCGACTTGCCCAGAACTCCCGTCTCCTTGCCTGATCGCCCGTCGGCAATTGCCGGCGTGCCCGGCTCGGCCTAGATTGGGCGCGTGACCGAAACGCTGCTCCAGATCGCCAGCCGCTATTCCGCAGCCCACGCCGACGACAAAGGCCTTGCGTCCACGCCTTTCGCCGGCATCTCGATCATTCGTGAGACCGCGCCGAGCGCGCTCCAGTTTGCGATCTCCAAGCCTCTGGTCGCTTTGGTGCTGCAAGGCGCCAAGCGTGTTGCGGTCGGCGCCACGTCCTTCGACCTGGGTGCGGGCGATTCGCTGGTGATCGCGAGCGACGTGCCGACGGTCAGCCAGATTACGCACGCCACAGTCGTGGTGCCCTATTTGTCGCTCGTCGTCGAGCTCGATCCCATTGTCATTGAGGGGCTGGTCGTCGAGATGGGAGCGGCGCCTTATGTCCCGTCGCAGCCGCTGCGGGTCGAGCCGACGGAGCGGGATGTGACCGACGCGGCGATGCGGCTGTTGCGCCTGATCGATCGGCCCTCATCCGCCTCGATCCTCCAGAGCCAAGTGCTGCGGGAGCTGCATTATTGGCTGTTGGCCGGTCGGCACGGTGGCGCCATCAGGGCGCTTGGTATTGCCGACAGCCATGCGCAGCGGATCGGCCGTGCGGTTGCGATCATCCGCGCCGACTATGCCAAGCCTTTGCGTGTCGACCGGCTCGCCAAGGCTGCGGGGATGAGCCAGTCGGCATTTCACCTGCACTTTCGCAGCGTCACGTCGCTGACCCCGCTTCAGTTTCAGAAGCAGCTTCGTCTGATCGAGGCGCGCCGCACCATGCTGGCCGACGGCGCAAGCATCGCGACCGCCTCGCATCGGGTCGGCTACGAAAGCGTCACGCAGTTCACGCGGGAATATTGCCGATTGTTCGGCATGCCGCCCGGGCGTGACATGCGCGAGGCGAAGCGGCGTATCGAATCGGCGGCTTGAAGAGTTCTCAAATGGCGACAATCGACAGGATCTACATCCTCGACGGAGGCATCGCGGAGGTCGAAGACGGTTCGATCTATTCTCCCGGCATCAACGTAGGCGTTCCCATGACGTTGAGCTGCAATGCCTATCTCATCGGTCACCGTGGTGAGTGGCTGATCTGGGATACGGGCATTGAGGATGAGCTGGCGAAGCATCCGGAAGGGCGCATCATCGCGCATGGCATACGGGGCATCGTGCGTCGTCCCATCGCGGGCCAATTGGATGAAATCGGGGTGCGGCCGCGCGATATCCGCACGATCCTCCTTTCCCACGCGCATTTCGATCATATCGGGAATGTCGATCTGTTCGAAAATGCAAGATGGATCGCTCAGCGGGCCGAATTCGAGGCCATGTTCGGGCCTGAGCCTGACGAATTCGGCTACTCGCTTCAGCACTACAGGATGTTGAAGGAGCGGCCTTACGAGATCGTCGATGGTGATCACGACATCTTCGGCGACGGCGCAGTGCGCATGATCTTCACGCCCGGCCATACGCTTGGGCATTGCTCGCTGATGGTGAAGCTGCCGCGGCGCGGCGCCGTGCTGCTGAGCGGCGACGTCGCGCATAACCGAGAGAACCTCCGGCGCATGCGTGTACCGTCGTTCAATGCCGACCCGCAGGCGACGGTTGCGTCGATGGCCAAGGTGGTCGAGCTGCTACGCGTCGAGAACGCCGAAATCTGGATCAATCACGATACGGCGCAAAGCGAAGGGATGGCTTACGCGCCGAAGTGGATCGAGTAGCGCAATGCCTCACCGCGGCGCGTGTTCGGCGCGCTCGAGCGTCTCCAGCGTCGAGGCGTTGGCGCAATAGCCGTGGTAATTCTCCGCGGCGGTGCCCTCGGCGAGATCGCGGTCGCACTGTCCCTTTTGATTGCAGAGCGAGCAGACCCGTTCGAGGTCGCGGAGCAGCAGCGGCTGCGCGCGGCCGAGCGCCTCAGTGCTGATGCCGAGCTGCTCGAGCATCTTCGGCAATTCGTCGGCGGCGTGGCGGCCGTGACGGACCAGCTCCTCCAGATCGTCGGGCGCGATCCTGAGATCATTGGCGATCCGGTCGAAATCGGCGCGGTCGAGCTGCCGCATCTCGTTGATCTCGCGGCGGTGCTTCAGCCAGTTCGCGAAGGACTCGATGAGATCCTGGACGATGGGATAGGGCCTGGTTGCGGTGCTCATGGCAAGCTCCATTCGGACGAGCGGAATTGGAGCGAGATAAGCACAATGATGCAGAAGCGCGTTGCGCTGGATCAAACAGGATGGGGCATTAATCCGGTCTCGTGCCCCGGACGCGGCGCAGCACGTAGTGGTGCGCCGCTGAGCCGGGGCCCATCGCGCCGCTTGCTGGGTCCCGGCTCTGCGGAGCAGCGTTGCACGCTGCACCGCGTCCGGGACACGGAGAGCGCTAAGCGAATCGCTCCGCCGCCCACGCATACAGGCTACCGGGAATCGGATTCTCGCCGCCGCGGCCCTTCGGCGAGATGTGCAGGCCGATGATGCTGGGGTCGGTGACGAGACCGAGATAGCTCGAGGGATCGAAGAACAGTCTTGGCTCGGCATGCACGGCGTAGAACGACTGCTTCGGCAATGCGTTCTGCAATTCACCGGTACGCCGCGCCAGCGCTGTGAGCGCCGCGGGCCCGTAGATCGCGACGCGAATATCCGAGAGCCGGTTCGAGCCGCCGCGCAGGCGACGCATCATGAAGGTGATGCGATGGCGCAGCGACAGCCAGTTCGGCGTCAGCTCCTCCTGCTCCATCAGCTCCTCGAAGGCGGCGACGATGCCGTGCGCGGGCGGCAGGTAGAGCACGGAATTGCCGAGCTGGCGCGGCCGCTCCCAGGCGAAGTAGGGCTTTGCCGGATCGATCTCGACCGGCTTCAGGAGCAGCACGTCGGCGTCGAGCCAGAGGCCGAGGCCCTTCGCCATCAGCTTCATGCGGAAGAAGTCGCTGAACTGCAAAATGGTCCAGTCGCGCCAGCTGCCGTCCGGCTGCGGCGGGCGCAAGCGTTCGGAGAACGCGTGCGGCAGGATCGCCTCGGCCTCGGCATTCGCAGCGCCGGCGGGGAGGCCGGGAATGGGATCGAAGCTGTAGACCGTGACCTTGTGCCCGGCAGCCAATTGCGAGCGCAGACAGGTCTGGCGTAGCGCATCCATCGGGCCGTGCCAGAAGGTGACGATCTCGGGCAGCATGGGCAAATCTATACGGGACAATCGGAGCAAACAAAAAGCCCCGGCGCAGACAGCACCGGGGCTCGAACCATAGTCTGCAATCAGGCCCAGGCGCGCTCGCGCTTGAGCTTGTCCTCATAGGAGTCGATCGAGGCCTTCTTCTCCATGGTGAGGCCGATGTCGTCGAGGCCGTTGATCAGGCAGTGCTTGCGGAACGGATCGATCTCGAACTTGACCTTGCCGCCGTCGGGGCCGCGGATCTCCTGGTTCGGCAGGTCGATCGTCAGCGTCGCATTGGCGCCGCGCTCGGCGTCGTCGAACAGCTTGTCGAGGTCTTCCTGAGACACGCGGATCGGCAGAATGCCGTTCTTGAAGCAATTGTTGTAGAAGATGTCGCCGAACGAGGTCGAGATCACGCAGCGGATGCCGAAGTCGAGCAGCGCCCAGGGCGCATGCTCGCGGCTCGAGCCGCAGCCGAAATTGTCGCCGGCGACCAGCACCTTCGCATTGCGATAGGCCGGCTGGTTGAGCACGAAGTCCGGGTTCTCGCTGCCATCATCCTTGTAGCGCTGCTCGGAGAAGAGCCCCTTGCCAAGGCCGGTGCGCTTGATGGTCTTGAGGTACTGCTTCGGAATGATCATGTCGGTGTCGACATTGATGATCTTCAGCGGCGCCGCGACGCCTTCCAGCGTGGTGAACTTGTCCATGGTTGCGCTTTCCCGCACGTGGTTCAGGGAACCGGCTATTTATCGCGATCGGACCGGGAATCCTAGGCCGAAATCGGCAGGTCTCGTCTGCCTGAGGGTCTGAGGCTGGTGCGGCATTGGGACTTCACCTCTCCCGCTTGCGGGGGAGGTCGACGCGCGAAGCGCGGCGGGTGGGGGCTTTCTCCTCTAGGGGGAGTCCCACTGCGGAGGCACCCTCTCCCCAGCCCTCCCCCGCAAGCGGGGAGGGAGCGCACCTCCCGCGACGCTTCCTACTCCGCCTTGGCCTCAATGGCCGCCATATCGTCGTCCGACAGACCAAAATGGTGGCCGATCTCGTGGATCAGGACGTGGCGGACGATGTGGCCGAGGCTTTCGTCGTGCTCGGCCCAATAGTCCAGGATCGGGCGGCGGTAGAGCCAGACCATGTTGGGCAGCCGCGCCACGTCGCCAAGGCTCTGCTGGGGCAGGCCGACGCCCTGGAACAGGCCGAGCAGGTCGAACTCGCTCTCGCATTCCATCTCGTCAAGGACCTCCTCGGTCGGGAAGTCGTCGACGCGGACGATCACGCCCTCGCAGAGCTTGCGAAAGTCCGCCGGCAGGCGCTCGAACACGTCGTGAGTCATCGCTTCCATCTCGGCGAGCGAAGGCGCTTTCAATTCCGTCCACATGTGCCCCTCATACCGCGGGTTCCGTGGCGATGCATCTGGCTTTATAAGCGGCGAGGTTGACGGGCGCCGCCAAAACGGGGAGCGTGGGGCGGTCAATGGGACGTTTCAGGTGGGCGGAAAAATGCGAGCGAAAACAGCGCTGACTCTACTGTGCATGGGGTTGTTTTCGCAGTTTTGCGTCGGTGCCGAGGCGCAGACAGCCAGTTCCGGACTCCGGATGGCCCAATTGGTCTCGCCGGACGATGTCCCCCCGCCGCGCAAGCGGCCTCCAGCGCGTCTGCGCGTCACGCCCTATTACAGCCCGGATGGCGTCTATCCCCGCTACAATCCCGGCCCCGACGCGGTCCGCGTCTGCAACGCCACCTATGTGCAGGAGTACCGGCCGAGCGGTACGGTGATCGTGCCGCGCGTGAGCTGCTACTGGCGCCGGGGCTGACCGTCGATGCCCGCGCCAGCGAGCTTCGCGGTCGCCTCGTGAGGGCCATGATGGCGAGATGGATCGCATTGGCAATTGCCGCCGCGCTTGCCGCCGGACTGCCTTGCGCGTCCGCCGCGCCCAGGGCGACGATCCCGGAGGCGTCGGCAGGGATCGCGGTTTTCGATGTGCGACGACACGCGCGGACATATGACATGGCGCGGCCTGCCGTACGCCGCGATCCGCGCTACTACGCGCGCCCTGTCTACTATCGTCCCTATCCCTACGGCGTGCCGGCGCCGTTCGTCTTCAGCTACGGGCCCTTCTGGTAAGGCGCCGCCTTGGACCGCCGGCTTTGTGATCGTGCGAGGCACGGCGTCGCATCGCGGCGCCGCGTGTCGTTCATTCATGGCGCATTCACATCGCTGTCCGCAACTTAATCCCTGGAGCGACTGCAATTGAACAGCAATGGCGCGGCCGAGACGTCGCAGCTCTGCCGTCCGGGTTCAGGGAGGATTTCATGCTGATGATATTGGGTCGTCGGGCCAGCCCGATGCGCCTGCTTGGGCTTGCGGCCGCCGCGACGCTGATGCTGTCGGCCGGCAGCGCGCGTCGCGCTGAAGCGCTCACCTTGATCAATCCGGCGACGTCGCCGGTAACGAAGGCCGCAACCGACGATCTCGTCACGCAGGTTCGCCATGGCGGGCACGGCGGACATGGTGGCGGCGGGCATTTTCACGGCGGAGGCTTTCGCGGTGGCGGCGGACATGTCGGCGGCTTCCGCGGCGGTGGCTTTCATGGCGGCGGCTTCCGCGCCGCGCCGGCCTTTCACGGCGGCGGCATTCGTTACGGCGGATTCCGTCACTACGGCGGCCATCACCGGCACTGGGGCTATCGCCCCCATTACGGCTATCGCCACTTCCACCGGCGCTACTATTACGGCGGCTATTATCCCTACTACCACTATCCGCGCCGCTGCCGGATCATCTGGACCTATTACGGCCCGCGCCGCGTCTGTCGCTGGCCCCGCTGGCACTATCCGTATCGGTATTACTGGTGATGTGAGCTATTCGAGCAGCGTCATGGCCGGGACACGCCCGGCCATGACGGAGAGACTTGTTAGAGCCAATCCTTCAGCTTCCACGACGAAGCCTTCCACCGCATCAGGTTCTCGAGCTTCCATTGCTTGAACATCGCCGGTGGCCAGCGGCTGAGCTTGGAGGTCTCCTCGACCTCCGGCTTGGCGACGATGCGCAATGGCGCCGCGCGCCGGCGGTGCTGGCGCGTCGCTTCGCTGATGAGATCGACATATTCCGGCTTGTTGGCCATGAAGTGTCCTCGCGAAACCGTCGCGAGGACACTGTCGGCGCCGCCGATTAACGACGCTTTGCCGCGATCGCTACAATTGCAGGAAGTAGCTTAGCGCCAGTCCCTGACGTCGACGAAGTGACCTGCGATCGCTGCCGCCGCCGCCATCGCCGGCGACACCAGATGGGTGCGGCCCTTGAAACCCTGGCGGCCCTCGAAGTTGCGATTCGAGGTCGAGGCGCAGCGCTCTTCCGGCTTCAGCTTGTCCGGGTTCATGGCAAGGCACATCGAGCAGCCCGGCTCGCGCCATTCGAAGCCGGCCTTGATGAAGATCTTGTCGAGACCCTCGGCCTCGGCCTGCTCCTTCACGATGCCGGAGCCCGGCACGACCATGGCGTTGACGTTCGCCGACACGGTCTTGCCTTCCGCGATCTTCGCTGCCGCACGCAAATCCTCGATGCGGCCGTTGGTGCAGGAGCCGATGAAGACGCGGTCGAGCTTGATGTCGGTGATCTTCGTGCCTGCGGTCAGGCCCATGTACTTCAGCGCGCGATGCTTGGAGATGCGCTTGGCCTCGTCCGCGATCTTGTCGGGATCGGGCACGATGCCGGTGACCGAGATGACGTCCTCAGGGCTGGTGCCCCAGGTCACGATCGGCGGCAGCTTTGCCGCATCGAGGCGCAGCTCGTGGTCGAAATGCGCGCCGTCGTCGGAGCGCAGCTTCTCCCAATAGCGCATCGCCGCGTCCCAGTCCGCGCCCTTCGGCGCCTTGGCGCGGCCGCGCAGGAAGTCGAATGCCTTCTGGTCGGGCGCAACCAGGCCGGCGCGGGCGCCGCCTTCGATCGACATGTTGCAGACCGTCATGCGGCCTTCCATCGAGAGCGCGCGAATCGCTTCGCCGGCGTATTCCAGCACGTAGCCGGTGCCGCCGGCGGTGCCGATCTCGCCGATGATGGCCAGAATGATGTCCTTGCCCGTCACGCCCTCCGGCAGTTTGCCGTCGACGGTGACGCGCATGTTCTTCGCCTTCTTCTGGATCAGCGTCTGCGTCGCGAGCACGTGCTCGACCTCGCTGGTGCCGATGCCGTGCGCGAGCGCGCCGAACGCGCCATGCGTCGAGGTGTGGCTGTCACCGCAGACGATGGTGGTGCCGGGCAGCGTAAAGCCCTGCTCGGGGCCGATGACGTGGACGATGCCCTGGCGCTTGTCGAACTCGTTGTAATATTCGATGCCGAATTCCTTGGCGTTCTCGGCCAGCGCCTTGATCTGCTCGATGCTTTCGGGATCGGGATTCGGCTTGGTGCGGTCGGTGGTCGGCACGTTGTGATCGACGACGGCGAGCGTCTTCTCGGGCGCATGAACCTTGCGCCCCGTGGCGCGCAGGCCTTCGAATGCCTGCGGCGAGGTCACCTCGTGCACCAGATGGCGGTCGATGTAGAGCAGGCAGGTGCCGTCTTCGGCTTCGTGCACCAGATGGTCGTTCCAGATCTTGTCGTACAGGGTGGTCGGCTTGGACATGAGCTCGAGCTCCGAAGAATGTGTGTCAGCGATGAGCGCGGCAGAGCGCGCGGGCAACAAAATCGTCAGCGCAGCTTTTTAGGCTGCGCGGCTAAGCTCTGACGTTGCCGAGGTCGCGAAGCGTCCGAAGAACCGGCCAGGCAGCCGCGAGCGATCGTCGATGACGATGCGCTGGATGCGGGCGAAGCTGGTCGGATCTGGAAACATTCTAGAAGCTATATAGCACGCGGAAGTTAAAGCGCGAGAGTTAGCTGCATCGTCATTGCGAGGAGCCCTTGCGACGAAGCAATCCAGACTGTCTCCGCGGAAAGATTCTGGATTGCTTCGCTGCGCTCGCAATGACGAGGTCGGGAAGGGCGCCCGGAGCCCAAAACAAAAAGCGCGGAGCCGAGCTCCGCGCTTTCGAAAGACTTGCCTGGTGGCGAAACTTACTCGCCGACAGCAGCAGCGCGATCCTGCTTCTCGACGATGCGGGCCGACTTGCCGCGAAGGTTGCGGAGATAATAGAGCTTGGCGCGACGCACCTTGCCGCGGCGCACCACCTTGATCGAGTCGATCATGGGGGAGAGCAGCGGGAACACGCGCTCGACGCCCTCGCCATAGGAGATCTTGCGCACGGTGAAGCTCTCGTTGAGGCCACCGCCGGAACGGCCGATGCAGACGCCCTCATAGGCCTGCACGCGGGTGCGGTCGCCTTCGACGACCTTCACGTTGACGATCACGGTGTCGCCGGGGGCGAATTCCGGGATGTCCTTGCCGGCGGACAGCTTGTCGAATTGCTCCTGCTCGAGCTGCTTGATCAGGTTCATGGGTAAATCTCCATCGGCGCGCCCAGCCTTTAAGAAACGGGGGCTGCGTGAAATTCGTCTATCCAGCCATTGCGGATTTGGCCGCTCCTATAAGGCAAGCCGGAGCGTTTGTCACCCGTCTGTCTTGTTTTTTGGCGTTTTTTGGCCGCTCCCCCGATTCGTGGCCTTTTCCCACAAATCCGGACGCCGGGCGGCCGTCAGGGCCTCGGACTCGGTCCGCCGCCACGCCGCCACCTTGGCGTGGTCGCCGGAGGTGAGGATGGCAGGGATCGGAACCCCCTCGAACAGCTGCGGGCGGGTGTATTGGGGGTACTCCAGCAGGCCGTCCGAAAAGCTTTCCTCGGTTCCCGAGGCTTCCTTGCCCATCACCCCCGGCAGCAGCCGGACGCAGGCGTCGATCAGGGCCATGGCTGCGATTTCGCCCCCGGACAGCACGTAATCGCCGATCGAGACCTCCTCCAGGCCCCGGGCGTCGATCACCCGCTGGTCCACCCCCTCGAACCGCCCGCAGACGATCAGGGGGCCGGGGCTCCGGACGAGCTCGGTGACGCGGGCCTGGGTCAATGGCCGACCCCGGGGGCTCATGAGGAGGCGTGGCCGCGCTTTTGAGGGGTCCTGCCCGATCTCGGCGGCATCGATCGCCGCCGCCAAAACGTCCGCCCGCAGCACCATGCCCGGCCCGCCGCCGGCCGGCGTGTCGTCGACGCTGCGGTGGCGGTCGGTCGCGGAGGCCCGGATGTCGCGCGCCTCGATCTGCCAGAGCCCGGACGCGAGCGCCCGGCCGGCGAGGCTCACGCCGAGCGGCCCCGGGAACATCTCCGGAAACAGCGTCAGCACCGTCGCGCGCCAGGGTGAGGGGTTGGTCATTGCATCCCGATCTCGTCGTCCCGGGGCGCGCGAAGCGCGAGCCCGGGTCCCATAACCACCGCAACCCGTGTTGCGATGGCTGGAACTGCCAGCTTAGCCAAAAACTACGCGTCGTGGTTATGGGTCCCCGCCTTCGCGGGGACGACTCGCGGAGGGAGTATTGCCAGGCTCCTCGCCCTCGATCTCCTGCGGCAGCGCGATCACGACGCGGCCGCCCTTGAGGTCGACCTCCGGCACCACCGCGTTGGAGAACGGCAGCAGCATGGTCGGGCCCTTGAGCGGCGCGATCTCGATGATGTCGCCGGCGCCGAAATTGTGGATCGCGAGCACGCGGCCGAGCGCGTCGCCATCAATGGTGACGGCGGCGAGCCCGATCAGATCGGTGTGGTAATATTCGTCCTCGTCCGTCGCGGGCAGTTTGTCGCGCGCGACATAGAGCTCGATGCCGTTGAGGCGCTCGGCCTCATCGCGGGTCGCGACACCCTTGAATGTCGCGACCAGATGATCCCGGGCCTCGCGCACCTGCGCGATCTCGAACTGGCGCCTGCCGTCCTTGGTCGACAGCGGACCGTAGCGGCGAACGGCGAATGGATCCTCGGTGAAGGTCCACAGCTTGACCGCACCGCGCACACCATGCGCGGCGCCGATCCGCGCGACGCAGACCAGCGCCGACATGATCCAGCCTTACGCCTTGGCGGCGGCTTCGGCCTGCGCCTTGCGCTCCTTGCGCGGCACGGCCTTCTGCGGGTTGTTGCGCGCTTCGCGCTTCGCGACGCCGGCGGCGTCGAGGAAACGCGCGACGCGATCGGACGGCTGCGCGCCCTTGGCGAGCCAGGCCTTCACCTTGTCCATGTCGAGCTTGAGGCGGGTCTCGTTGTCCTTCGGCAGCAGCGGATTGAAATAGCCGAGACGCTCGATGAAGCGGCCATCGCGGGGAAAACGCGAATCGGCGACGACGACGTGATAGACGGGACGCTTCTTGGTGCCTGCACGGGCGAGGCGGATAACGACGGACATGTTGGTCTCCTGAGTAGTTGTTAATTCAAAGGTCGGTTTGGTTCGTCATTGCGAGCGCAGCGAAGCAATCCAGGAAGCATCCGCGGAGAAAGTCTGGATTGCTTCGCTGCGCTCGCAATGACGGGCGAAGTCACTTCTTCTTCCCCAGTCCGGGGAAGCCGCCGAGCCCGGGCAGGGTCGGCTTGTTGCTGAGGCCCGTGAGCCCCGGCACATTCGGCAGGCCCTGGCGAAGACCAGGCGGCAGATCCTTCGGCAGATTGGTCAGGCCTTGTCCGCCGCCCGCGCCTTGCATCTTCTCCTGCAGCGCCTTCATCTCTTCGGGCGAGGGCATCTTCATGCCGCCGCCGAAGCCCATCGCCTGCGCGATGCCGGCGAGCGGGCCGCGCTTGCCCGAACCCATGGCCTTCATCATATCGGCCATGTTCCGGTGCATCTTCAAAAGCTTGTTGACGTGTTCGACGCTCTGGCCGCTGCCGGCCGCGATGCGCTTCTTGCGGCTGGCTTTCAGAAGGTCCGGATGACGGCGTTCATCGCGCGTCATGGAATCGATGATCGCGACCTGGCGCTTCAGAATCTTGTCGTCGATGCCGGCCGCCGCGATCTGGTTCTTCATCTTGGAGATGCCGGGCATCATGCCCATCAGTCCGCTGATGCCGCCCATATTGGCCATCTGCAGCAGCTGCTCGCGCATGTCGTTGAGGTCGAACTGGCCCTTGCGCATGCGCTCGGCAGTGCGCGCGGCCTTCTCAGCGTCGATGTTGGCGGCGGCGCGCTCGACCAACGAGACCACGTCGCCCATGCCGAGGATGCGGCCGGCGATACGGTCGGGGTGGAAATCTTCCAGCGCGTCGGTCTTCTCACCGGTGCCGATCAGCTTGATCGGCTTGCCGGTGACCGCGCGCATCGACAGCGCGGCGCCGCCGCGGCCGTCGCCGTCAACGCGTGTGAGCACGATGCCGGTGAGACCGACGCGCTGATCGAACGAGCGCGCCAGATTCACTGCGTCCTGGCCGGTGAGGCTGTCGGCGACCAGCAGCACTTCGTGCGGGTTGGCCGCCGCTTTGATCGCAGCCGCTTCCGCCATCATCTCTTCGTCGAGCGTGGTGCGGCCGGCGGTGTCGAGCAGCACGATGTCGTAGCCGCCGAGCTTGCCGGCTTCCAGCGCGCGTTTTGCAATTTGCGGCGGCTGCTGGCCGGCCACGATCGGCAGCGTCGGAATGTCGAGGTCGCGGCCGAGCACGGCCAGCTGCTCCATCGCCGCCGGACGGTAGACGTCGAGCGAGGCCATCAGCACCTTGCGCTTGTCGCGCTGGACCAGGCGGCGGGCGAGCTTTGCGGTGGTGGTGGTCTTACCGGAGCCTTGCAGGCCGACCATCATGATCGGCACCGGCGGCACGGAATTGACGTCGATGGTCTGACCTTCGCTACCGAGCGTGTTGATCAGCTCGTCATGGACGATCTTGACCACCATCTGGCCGGGGGTGACCGACTTGACGACGGTGGCGCCGATCGCCTGCTCGCGCACGCGCTCGGTGAAGCTGCGCACCACTTCGAGCGCGACGTCGGCCTCCAGCAGTGCGCGGCGCACCTCGCGCATCGCGGCGTCGACGTCCTTTTCGGTCAGCGCACCGCGCCCCGTCAGACGATCGAGAATGCCACCAAGCCGTTCCGACAGATTGTCGAACAATGCCGTTGTCCTCTTTTACCTCTCCCCGCCTGCGGGGAGAGGTCGCCGCGCTCTTCGCGGCGGGTGAGGGGGTACGGGACCATCGACGCGCACCATGCGCGGAGAGAGCCCCTCACCCCGACCCTCTCCCCGCAAGAGCGGGGCGAGGGAGAAGTAAGTCCAAACACCTTTGCGCCCGAGGGCGCACAGCGCTGTCGGGCGTTGACCTCCGGTCCTAAGGCCGGTCGGCGGGTCGAAAAGAAAGCCTTTCCGAGAAAGTGGCGGGGTTAAACGCCGCTCCCGCTCAAAAGTCAAGGAAAGTTAGGGTGCCGGCTCGCCCTTGGTAAGGCAAGGTTTTGAAAACGTGATCCTTTTGTCGCGGGTTCCTTTTCCGCCAGCCCCGCCCATATAGGCGGTGATGTCTTACCCTTCCGACCATTCCTAGAAGCCCGCCGTGCCGATCACCCGCCGCCGCCTTTTCGGATTGCTTGCCGGAGCCGGCGCGCTGGTCGGCGTCCCCTCGCTCTGGATGTCCCGCATGAAAACCTATGACGGTCCCGCCTCCGACCATTTCGACGGCCTGACCTTCTTCGATCCGGACGGATCGCCGCCGAAATCGCTGCGCGAGGTGCTGCGCTGGCAGTTCAGCGGCAAGCGGCGGCGGGCGACCTGGCCGGATTGGGTGCCCAGCCCCCATGCCGACACCCCGCCGGCGCGTGTCGATGGCGATAAGGTGCGGCTCTCCTTCGTCGGCCACGCCAGCTGGCTGATCCAGGTCGGCGGCCTCAACATCCTAGTCGATCCGGTCTGGTCGGAGCGAGTCTCGCCGGTCGCCTGGGCCGGGCCGAAGCGGCACAACGACCCAGGCATCGCCTTCGAGAAGCTGCCGAAGATCGACGTCGTGCTGGTTTCGCACGGCCACTACGACCATCTCGACATCGCGACGCTGTCGCGGCTCACCAAGAATTTCGCGCCGCGCGTGGTCACCCCGCTCGGCAACGACGTCACGATGCGCAGCACCGATCCCACCATCAAGGCGGAAGCGTTCGACTGGCACGACCGGGTCGAGCTCGGCGAAGGCGTCGCGGTGCATCTGGTGCCGACCCGGCACTGGACCGCGCGCGGCCTGTTCGACCGCAACAAGGCGCTTTGGGCGAGCTTTGTCCTGGAGACGCCGGCCGGGAAGATCTACGTGGTTTGCGATTCCGGTTACGGCGACGGCCGGCATTTCCGCCGCGTCGCCGAGAAGCACGGCAAGCTGCGCCTGGCGATCCTCCCGATCGGCGCCTACGAGCCGCGCTGGTTCATGCGCGACCAGCACATGAACCCGGAAGATGCCGTGAAGGCGCTGGCCGATTGCGGCGCCGAGCAAGCGCTCGGGCATCATCACGGCACGTTCCAGCTGACGGACGAAGCGATCGACGCGCCGGCGAAAGCGCTGGTGGACGCGCTGGATGCGGCGAAGATCCCGCAGGAGCGGTTCGTGGCGATGATGCCGGGGCAGGTGGTGGAGATTTAGGTCGTGTATCCATAACCCCGGCGGCGTGATGCGACGAAAGCAATCTCCGCTTTGCTCCCATGGCGACAAGTTCGTGCGGCGCTGCGCCGTTGAACCAGAAGGCCCATGACGCAACAAAACACCATGGATTTCTTTCGGTCGGAAGACCTTGATCGATCAATGGATGGAGCCGGCCTGTGGGATTTTTGCTGAGAATTGCGCTTGCAACCGCTCTCGTGAGCCTTGCTCCAGCCGTCGCCCAGGCGAAGAATGCCGTTGCTTCTCCTGCCTTGCAGAAGGAATTCGATGGCTTCATCGAGAAGTTTCGCGCGGCGCTGAAGGCAAACGATCCCGCCGCCGTCGCCGCTATGACACGATTACCGTTCATGAACGACAACGCAATTCGCGACGCCGCGCAATTTGCCGCCAAGACCTATCGGACCTCGTTCACCGCGAAAAATCGCGCGTGTATCCAGCGCGGCAAGGCCGTCTACGATCGCGATGACTATAAGAACGACAGTTACTTCGTCTTCTGCGGCGAACTCATCTTCGTCTTTACCAAGACGCCGGCGGGGTTCCTTTTTACTGATATCAGCGTGAATGATTGATCAGGTTTTGCGCCGTGCCTCTTACGAAAGAGGCTACTGCCCCGCCTTGATCGCCCAGCTCACATTCACCGTCACCGTCAGCGTTTCCTCGCCCGGTGCAACGGCCGCAGGCGCCGCCATCGGAGCTGTCGCCATGCGGCCCTTG
The DNA here is from genome assembly GCF_051853065.1 of Bradyrhizobium sp. SPXBL-02. Lineage (NCBI taxonomy): Bacteria > Pseudomonadati > Pseudomonadota > Alphaproteobacteria > Hyphomicrobiales > Nitrobacteraceae > Bradyrhizobium > Bradyrhizobium sp. SPXBL-02. Next base: position 394,557 of record NZ_CP182474.1, read on the forward strand.
AACAGCGGCACCGGGCCGCCGCCCTCGGTGACGCTGAGCGGCGCGCCCAACGTAACGCCGGTGGCCTTGGCGTAGATCTCGGCCTTGCGGCGCGCGTCGGTCACCGCCTGCTCGCGCGCATCGTCGAGCAGCTTCGATGCCTGCGTCACCTCGAAGGAGATGTTGCCGATGTCGTTGGCGCCGGCGCTGACCAGCGTGTCGATGATGCCGGCCACCTTGGTCACGTCGCGGATCTTCACGGTGACACGGTTGCTCGCGCGGAAGCCGACCACGGGCGATGCCCCGGTGGATTTATTCTGGCCGTATTGCGGCTGCAGCGACAGCCGCGAGGTCTGGTAATCCTTCTCGGCGATGCCTGCGCTCTTCAGCGCCAGCAGCACCTTGCCCATCGCCGCGTTGTTGGCATCGGAGGCTTCCTTCGCGGTCTTGGCGTCGCTGGCGACGCCGGCATCGATTTGCGCGAGATCGGGCGCCGCGGACACCGAGGCTTCGCCGCTCACCGAGATCGCGGAGGGAAAATCGTCGGCGCGCGCCGGCATGGCCAGCAGCGTGGTGGCAAGAACGGCGGCGAGTAGGGCAGGCTTTTTCATCAGTCTCACTTCAGCGGTACGAAAACGTTGATCACGAGCTTGTCCTCAGCGGTCTTGAGCGGATCGGTGAGGTACTCCTCGATGAAGGTGTCCTTGGCTTCCAGCCTCTTGTCGTCGAGGTGGTTGGTGATCGCCTCATAGGTGTTGTCCATGTTGTCGTAGGAGCCGCGATGGACGAATTTCAGCGCCTTGCCTTCAGGCGATCTGCCCACGCTCATGTCCTTGGGCAGGTTCTTCGGGTCCTGCTCGACCGGGATCTCGGCGAGGAAGGTGAAGCCGGTGTCGTCGGTCGAGGTGTAGACGATCATCGAATTGCCTGACGGCTTGATGCCTTGCTTGTCGAGCAGCGCGTTCAGCGCCTTGAAGGCATCGATCAGCGTGTCGAAGGCCGAGTCCCAATTGGCGGTGCCCTTGACCATGACGACCTTCTTGGATTCGAGCGTGGTCTCGAGGCCGAAGGGATCGGCGGTCTGAACCGGGGCAGGCGTCGCGGCGGCGGCCGGGGGCGGGCTGGGCGAGGCGCTGGCGGCGGGTGCTGGCGATGCTGCAGGAGCGGGTGAGGCGCTCGCCGCAGGCGAGGGTGTTGCCGCTGGGGCGGGCGAGGCACTTGCAGCCGGAGCGGGCGAAGCCGACGGGGCCGGCGAGGGACTTGCCGATGCCGCCGGTGCGGGGCTCGGCGTCTGCGCCAGAGCCCCTGACAGCCCAAGCGACAAGGCCGCAGCCGGGATCAGCGCAGCCAAAGCGAGGCGACGGAAACTAGTCATTCTGTTCTCCCCAAGGCCCCGCTTCGTCGGGGCCTGAATTCATCAAGGCCTTACCCACCAAGGCCTTAACCCGGCCGCGCGTCCCGGTTCGCGCGAACCGCGCCGTTCTAACACGCGAGCGCCGAATTCGTCCCATGACAGATGCGTCATGGCTCATGTCCCGACCCGGGTGGCAAATTACTGGCCAAGCCGGCAAGGATCGCCATATAAGGCAGGCGAAATTCGGGAATTTTCATGAGCGCGCTGGCCAACCACGCATTTGCCAAGATGAACGGCATCGGCAACGAGATCGTCGTTGTCGACTTGCGCGATTCGACGGCCAAGGTCACCCCCGACGACGCCCGCGCCGTGGCGTCCGCGCAGGGCGGCGTGGCTTACGACCAGCTCATGGTGCTCTCGAGGCCGCGGCTCGACGGCACCGAGGCCTTCATCAGCATCTACAACAATGACGGCTCGGAGGCCGGCGCCTGCGGCAACGGCATGCGCTGCGTCGTGCGCCGCGTCTTCGAGAAGACCGGCCAGACCACGGCAACGTTCGAGACGGCTGCTGGCCTGCTCAATGCCTGGCAGGGCCCGGCGCCCGATCTCTACACTGTTGACATGGGCGCGCCGAAATTCGGCTGGCAGGACATTCCGCTGGCGGAAGAGTTTCGCGACACCCGCTACATCGAATTGCAGATCGGGCCGATCGACCATCCGATCCTGCATTCGCCTTCAGTGGTGAGCATGGGAAATCCGCACGCCGTGTTCTGGGTCGACGACGTCAACGCCTACGATCTCGGCCGCTTCGGTCCGCTCTTGGAAAACCATCCGATCTTCCCCGAGCGCGCCAACATCACGCTCGCTCATATCGTCGATCGCGAGCACATCACGATCCGCACCTGGGAGCGCGGTGCCGGCCTGACCAAGGCCTGCGGGTCGGCGGCCTGTGCCACGGCCGTCGCCGCGGCGCGGCTGAAGCGCGCCGAGCGCAAGGTCGAGATCACATTGCCCGGCGGCAAGCTCGGCATCGAATGGCGCGAGCGCGACGATCACGTGCTGATGACTGGCACGGCGACCTTCGAATATGAGGGCACCTTCGATCCGGCGCTGTTCGCGCCGGTCGCCTGATGGCCGTCGACATCGTCACCTTCGGCTGCCGCCTCAACGCCTTCGAGGCCGAGGTGATTCGCGGCAAAGCGGAAGCCGCGGGGCTTTCCGACACAATTGTCATCAACAGCTGCGCCGTCACCAACGAGGCGGTGGCGCAGGCGCGCCAATCGATCCGCAAGCTGAAGCGCGAGCGCCCCGAGGCGCGCATCGTGGTCACCGGCTGCGCGGCGCAGATCCAGGCTGCGATGTTTGCCGACATGGCCGAGGTCGATCGTGTCGTCGGCAATGACGACAAGATGCGTGGCGAAGCGTGGCGGAAGACACGCGATGCGTTCGATCTCGGCGCCGGCGAGAAGATCGCCGTCAGCGACATCATGGCCGTCAAGGAAATGGCGCCGCATCTCGTCGATGGTTTTGCGAGCGGCCTGCCGCGCGTGTTCGTGCAGGTGCAGAACGGCTGCGACCATCGCTGCACCTTCTGCGTCATCCCGTTCGGGCGCGGCAATTCGCGCTCGGTGCCGATGGGCGCGGTGGTCGATCAGGTGCGCACGCTGGTCGAGCGCGGCCATGCCGAGATCGTGCTGACCGGCGTCGATCTCACCAGCTACGGCACCGACCTGCCCGGTGCGCCGAAGCTCGGCATGCTGACCAAGCAGATCCTGCGCCATGTGCCCGAGCTGAAGCGCCTGCGCGTCTCCTCGATCGATTCGATCGAGGCGGATGACGACCTGCTCGATGCCATCGCCGAGGATGCGCGGCTGATGCCGCATCTGCATCTGTCGCTGCAGTCAGGCGACGACATGATCCTGAAGCGCATGAAGCGGCGGCATTCGCGGCAGGATGCGATTGCATTCTGCGCGCAGGTGCGCCGTCTGCGCCCCGATGTCGTCTTCGGCGCCGACATCATCGCAGGCTTCCCGACCGAGACCGAGGAGATGTTCTCGCGCTCGCTCGACCTCGTCGAAGAATGCGGCCTGACCTTCCTGCACGTCTTCCCCTATTCGCCGCGGCCCGGCACGCCGGCCGCACGGATGCCACAGGTGGCGGGGCCTGAGATCAAGGCACGCGCGAAGCGGTTGCGTGCGGCGGGGGAGGCGGCGCTGCGACAACGGCTGCAAGCCGAGATCGGCGCAACGCGCGAGGTGCTGATCGAGAGCGCGGAGCAGGGCCGCACGGAGCATTATCTGCCGGTGGCGATTGCGGGCGAGCAGGTCGGAAGCATCGTGCCACGATTGATTGCCGGCGTTGACGGCGAGCGGCTCACCACATAAGCCGTTGTCTCTTCCCTTCTCCCCTTGCGGGAGAAGGTGGCGCGAAGCGCCGGATGAGGGGTTGTATCCGCGCACTCACATTGAGAGGTCATGCGCGGAGAGAGACCCCTCACCCGTCTCGCCGCTATCGCGGCGAGCCACCCTCTCCCGCAAGGGGAGAGGGAAAACCTACGACGCCCTTACCTGCCAGAACCGCAGCGTCCGCTTGGCATTCTCCGCCGTCATTCTCGCGTAGTGTCCCTGCGCCCTGGCGATGTCCGCCGGCTTCATTGCGCCTGTCGCGAAACGGCATTCGAGCACGGCCATGGTCGTCTCCCAGCTGAGCTGCGCGGCCTTGCACGGCACCAGCAGGCCGTCCTCGCGGAGACTCTGCATCAGCGGACGAATCACCTCGACGGTCGATCCGGACAATGCCGCCAGGGCCGCCACCGTCTCCTCATAGCGCCGCTGTCTGGCGAATCCGAACAATGTCGCCTCGTCGAGCTGGCCGGTGGCCTTGAGATACCCGATCGCGCGCTTGGCACCCTCGAAATCGCGGACACCCGACATCTCGCGCTCGACGCCGACGGTGACGGCGGCGATGGCGCTCTGGATCTCCTCGAACAGATGCGGCGGAGCGCGCGACAACAGGCGGGTGCGCACGGCATCGGTCGCCGAGCGCAGCAATTGGCGGCGCAGCTCCGACGGCAAATCGACGCGGACCCCGACGCCGACCGCGAGCTCCGGATCGCTTTCGGCCTGGCCGACGATGATGGCAAACCCTTTTCCGGAGACGCGCGCGCCGGGATTGGCGGCGAGCCGCCGGCTGACGCTGGGATAGCGGCGCGCCAGCAGCGCGTCGGTGACGATCTCCTTCAGCCACCAGCGGCCGGCGACCGCGAGCAGATGCGGCTCGCCCTTGCTCGATGCGATCTTCACCAGCTCGCCGTCGTCGAGCCGCGCGGATTCCTGCAGCACGGGGCCGGCGATGCGGATCTCGTCATTGTTGGCGAGGCGGCGGATCACCGACGGCGGCGCCTGCGCGATCGGCGCCAGCTGCGCGCTGATCTCGGCCAGGGCGACGCGTGCTGCCACATCGGCGATGGCGCGCAGCTCGATCGTGCCGATCAGGCGCTCGAGCACGTCGTCGAACAGCGCGATCTGCTCGTCGTCGAAATTGCCGGCGGAGGAGAGGAACAGCTCGGTGACGCGGCGGGCCGTCGCCAGGCCCTTTTCCGGCGAGCCGATCCGAAGTGCGGATTCGACCTCGTCGATGATCGATAGCCCGGCCTTGGTCATCACGCGCGGCTCGTCCTGAGCGGTTACGGAAGCTTTTTCTAAGCAACCGTTATCATTAGAGGTGAGCCCTGAACGTTTCGTAAACCATGGCGCGGTAGCCGGGCACGGCTCCGCTCCTCATCCTGAGGAGCCCGCAAAGCGGGCGTCTCGAAGGATGGCCGCGGGCGAGATGCGGGCCTTTCATGGTTCGAGGCGGCGCTAGCGCGCCTCCTCACCATGAGGGTCGACACCTATTCCCCATTCCACCCGCAGGCCCGGAGCTTCTCATGCATGTGGAGCGGGGCCGGCGCCACCACGCGGATCGGCTCCTTGTTCCGGGAGATCGGCACCACGATCTCGCGCGAATGCAGGTGCAGGCGCGGCTCGCCGAAGCGCGGGCCGTTGCCGTAAATGTTGTCGCCGAAGATCGGCCATCCGGTCGCCGACGAATGCACGCGCAATTGATGGGTGCGGCCGGTCACGGGTTCCATGGCAAGCCAGGCGAAACCGTCGCCCCGACCCAACACCTTCCAGTTGGTGATGGCCTTCTGGCCGTCGGGATCCGGCTTCTGCCACCAGCCGCGTTCGGCATTGAGCCGGCCGAGCGGCATGTCGATGATGCCCTCGTCTTCGGCAGGGCCGCCTTCGACCACGGTCCAGTAGGTCTTGCCGATCTTGCCGTGCTTGAACAAAAGGCCCAGCGATGCCGTCGCCTTGCGGTGGCGGCCGAGCACGAGGCAACCCGAGGTGTCCTTGTCCAGCCGGTGGGCCAGCACCGGCGGCCGCGGCAGGCCGAAACGCAGCGCGTCGAAGGAATCCTCCAGATTGGGGCCACCCTTGGGGCCGCGATGCACCGGCAGGCCGGCCGGCTTGTCGATGACCAGCATCAGCCCGTCGCGATGGAGCACGCGGGCCAGGATCTCATCGGCGGTCAATTGGGGAACATCGAGCAATTGCAGGACTTTCGGTCAAGGCTTTCGTTTACGGGCCGGAACGGCTAACACGCCATCATGAACGATACCACGTCAGATCCCCCCAAGCTGAGCTGGTGGCGCCGCCTGTCCAACGGGCTGAAGCGCACCTCGTCCTCGCTCGGGACCGCGGTCGCCGACCTCGTCACCAAGCGCAAGCTCGACCGCGCCATGCTCGACGACATCGAGGACGTGCTGCTGCGCGCCGACCTCGGCACGTCAGTCGCGGTGCGGATCGCGGACGCGGTCGGCACGGGGCGCTACGACAAGGCGATCTCGGCGGACGAGGTCAAGGACGTCGTCGCGGCCGAGGTCGAGAAGGTGCTGTCGCCGGTGGCAAAGCCGCTCGTGATCGATGCGGCCAAAAAACCGTTCGTCATTCTCGTCGTCGGCGTCAACGGCTCCGGCAAGACCACCACCATCGGAAAGCTCTCGCAGAAATTCGCCTCCGAAGGCCGCAAGGTGATGCTGGCCGCCGGCGATACGTTTCGCGCCGCGGCCATCGAGCAGCTCAAGGTCTGGGGCGAGCGGACCAAGACGCCGGTCATCGCGGGCGCGCAGGGCTCGGATTCGGCGAGCCTTGCCTTCAACGCGCTCACCGCGGCGAAGGAGCAGGGCATCGACGTGCTGCTGATTGACACTGCCGGCCGCTTACAGAACAAGGCCGAGCTGATGAACGAGCTCGAGAAAGTCGTGCGCGTGATCCGCAAGGTGGATGACACTGCGCCGCATGCCGTGCTGCTGGTGCTGGATGCGACCGTCGGCCAGAATGCGCTGTCGCAGGTCGAGGCCTTCCATCGCACCGCCGGGGTCACCGGCCTCGTGATGACCAAGCTCGACGGCACCGCGCGCGGCGGCATCCTGGTGGCGCTCGCCGAGAAATTCAAGCTGCCGGTGCACTTCATCGGCGTCGGCGAAGGCGTCGACGATCTCGCGCCCTTCACCGCGCGCGACTTCGCCCGCGCCATCGCCGGAATTGAATAGCTTCATCCTTCGAGACGCCGCTTGCGCGGCTCCTCAGGATGAGGTCGTGCCACATAATAGGTCCTCATCCTGAGGAGACCGCGAAGCGGTCGTCTCGAAGGATGGGAGAGACGGAAGAGAGAATGGACAAGACCCAGCCGCATCCGCTGTTCAAGCTCGCGACCGAGCTCGGTCCGCTGCTCGTATTCTTTTTCGTCAACGCGAAATTCAATCTGTTCGCCGCGACCGGCGCCTTCATGGTCGCGATCGTGGCGGCGATGGCCGCCTCCTACATGGTGACGCGCCACATCCCGATCATGGCGATCGTCACGGGCGTGATCGTGCTGGTGTTCGGCACCCTGACGCTGGTGCTGCATGATGAGACCTTCATCAAGGTCAAGCCGACCATCATCTACGGCCTGTTCGCCGCGATCCTCGGCGGCGGCCTGTTGTTCGGCCGCTCCTTCATCGCCGTGATGTTCGATCAGGTGTTCAACCTGACCCCGCAGGGCTGGCGCATCCTCACCTTGCGCTGGGCGCTGTTCTTCGCCGGCATGGCGGTGCTGAACGAGATCGTCTGGCGCACCCAGAGCACGGATTTCTGGGTGAACTTCAAGGTGTTCGGCGTCACCCCGATCACGATGATCTTCGCCATCGCCCAGATGCCGCTGACCAAGCGCTATCACCTCGCGCCGGTCTCGCTGGAGAGAAGCGAGGCCGAGGCGGGGGATGTGAGCAAGGGGTGACGGTCTCTCCGCTCGTCATTGCGAGCGACGCGAAGCAATCCAGAATGCCTCTGCGGAGGGACTCTGGATTGCTTCGTCGCACCAGCGCAAAATTGCTTCGCAATTTTGTCGCGGGCTCCTCGCAATGACGGTCTTGGCTAAGACCCCGCCTTCAGCGCCTTCTCCATCTGCGGCATCAACACCGTCCGCAGATTGTCCGGCGTGATCGGCCCGACCAGCTTGTAGACGATGGTGCCCTCGCGCCCGACGACGAACGTCTCCGGCACGCCGTAGACGCCCCATTCGATCGAGGCGCGGCCGTTGGCGTCCACGCCGACATGGCCGAACGGGTTGCCGTAGCGGCCGAGGAAGCGCCGCGCATTGTCGGCGGCGTCCTTGTAGTTGATGCCGACGAGCTGGAAGCGCTTGTCCTTGGCGAGCTCGGTCAGGAGCGGCGCTTCGTCGTGGCACGGCACGCACCAGGACGCCCAGACATTGACGAGGCTGACCTTGCCCTTGAAGGCGGCGGGATCGAGCCCCGGCACCTGCGTGCCGTTGCCCTGCAACCCCTCGATCGGCGGCAGCACGGTCTGCGGCGCGGGGCGGCCGATCAGCGCGGAGGGAATCCGCGAGGGATCGCCGCTGCCGAGCCGGAACCAGAACAGAAGCGCAAGGCCGATGAAGGCGATCAGCGGCAGCACCACCAGGAAGGTGCGCCGCTGCGGCGGAGCGGAGGCAGGTTGATCGCTCATCGCGGCTCCGTCGCGCTGCGGCCCGAACGACGGGTGATGCCGCGCTGCTCCAGCTCGCGCAGGCGCTGCGTCTGGCTGCGATAATCGAGCATGACCCAGCCGATCAGGATCACGATCACGAGGGCGGCAGCGGCATAAGAGGTCACGATGAAGGAGGCGTAGGGACCGAGCGACATCGTCATGCAGCCCCAGCTTCTTTCGACGCATTGTCTTCACGCGAGCCGGCGGCCACCTCGCTCGAAAACGCTACGCGACTGGCCTGCATCATCTGCAGCGAGCGGACACGGCGGCGCAAGATCTCGTTGCGCATCGCGGCCAGGTGTAGCGTGACGAACAGCAGCGTGAAGGCGATCGCCATCACCAGCAGCGGAATCAGGAACGATTTGTCCAGCGCCGAGCCGCCCATGCGCATCACCGACGCGGGCTGGTGCAGCGTGTTCCACCAATCGACCGAGAACTTGATGATCGGCAGGTTGATCGCGCCGACCAGCGTCAGCACCGCAGCGGCGCGCGCCGCGCGCGAGGGATCGTCGACCGCGCGCCACAGCGCCATCAGGCCGAGATACATCAGGAACAGGATCAGCACCGAGGTCAGCCGCGCGTCCCATTCCCAATAGGTGCCCCACATCGGCCGGCCCCAGAGCGAGCCCGTGAGCAGCGCGAGGAAGGTGAAGGAAGCGCCGATGGGCGCTGCGGCCTTGGCGGCGACGTCGGCGAGCGGATGCCGCCACACCAGCGTGCCCAATGATGCGATGCTCATCACGCCCCACACGAACATCGACAGCCAGGCATTGGGCACGTGGATGAACATGATCTTCACGGTCGCGCCCTGCTGATAGTCGTCCGGCGCGTAGGCGGCCTGATAAAGACCGATCGTGAGCAGGATGATTGTCGCGGCCGCCAGCCACGGCAACACCCGCGCTGTCAGCGCGAGGAACCGCGTGGGGTTGGCGAGGTCGATCAGCGTCATGGTATCCTGATAATCACCGGGGGCCGCTCAGGCAATCAGCACGAAAGTCCGTGGCGAAAGTTGATCGGGGTCAAGGTTGGTCCGACCCATCTCAATCGAGACCATGGCGCAGGCTCGCCGCCGCCGCGAACGGGCCGATCACGAGGCTGACCAGCGACAGCGCGCACAAGATCGAGAACGGCGCGCCGAAGGTCATGGGACCGACGATCACCGCCTGAGAGGCCGCAACGCCGAAAATCAGCACGGGAATCGACAGCGGCAGCACCAGGACGGCCATCAACAGCCCGCCGCGATGCAGCGTCACCGCGAGCGCTGCGCCGATCATGCCGGTGAAGGTCAGCGCCGGGGTGCCCGCCAGCAGCGTCAGCGCCACCGCCGCCGTGGCGACCATGTCGAGGTTGAGCAACAGGCCGAGCACGGGGGTTGCGACAATCAGCGGCAGGCCGGCGGCGAGCCAATGCGCCAGCGCCTTGGCGGCGCAGGCGAGTTCCAACGGCGTCCGGCTCATCGTGATCAGGTCCAGCGAGCCGTCCTCATGGTCGGCCATGAACAGCCGGTCCAGGGTCAGCAGGCTCGCCAGCAGCGCGCCGAGCCAGAGAATGGCCGGGCCCAGCCGCGACAGCAGCGCCAGATCCGGCCCGACCGCGAACGGCATCAGCACCACCACGGTCAGGAAGAACAAGACGCCAATCAAGGCTCCGCCGCCGACGCGGAGCGCGATGCGGATGTCCCGGCGGATCAGGGCGGCGAGGGCGGTCATGGGATCCTCCCATCGCGCCCAAAGCGCGGTGCGCTCCCTCCCCCGCCTGCGGGGGAGGGTTGGGGAGAGCGTGTCTCGACAACGAAGATTCCCCCGGAGGAGAGAACCCTCACCCGGCGCCATAGCCGATGCAAAGCATCGGCGTTTTCAAGGGACGGCGGCCAAGGGCCGCCTATGCCGACCTCTCCCGCAAGCGGGAGAGGCAAGAGAGCCCGCGGCGACGGCTGCGTCCACGCTGAGAGCACGGCGCCCAGCCGCTCGGAAAGCTGAGGGTGCATCGGCATCACGCCGTCCCCCCGATCCGCAGCTCTCGCGAATCGACGCCGAGCGGGGCATGCGTCGCCGCGACGATCATGCCGCCGCCAGCCAGGTGCTCGCGCATCAATCCGGAAAACATGTCCTGACCGGCCACATCCAGCGCATTGGTCGGCTCGTCCAAAAGCCAGACCGGGCGGCGGACGGTCAGCAGCCGGGCCAGCGAGAGCCGGCGGCGCTGTCCCGCGGACAGGAATCCGGCGGGCAAATGGGTGGCGTGGTCGAGCCCGACCTTGGCGAGGCTGTCAGCCGCATCGAAACGCTCGCCTCCAAGAAAATCAGCCCAAAACGTCAGGTTTTCGGCAACGCTCAGCGCCGGCTTCAGGGCATCGCGATGGCCGAGATAGTGGCACTGCTCCGCCAGGGTCAGCTCGCCGTCGCCCCCGTCCAGCGCGATCGTCCCGCCGGCGGGAACGAGCAGGCCCGCGATCAGCCGCAGCAGCGAGGTCTTGCCCGATCCATTGCGGCCGACGACCGCGACGGCCTCGCCCGAGACGGCCGCGAAATCGAGCCCGGCGAACACCTCGCGTCCGCCGCGCACGCATCTCAGTCCGTGACCGGACAGCTGCATGTCGCCCTGGTTCAATCCGCTCACAGCCGGGCCTCAGGAAATCTTGGGGTAGCGCATGGGAATTTTTGGCTCGCGGATTGCTGCAGCACGATAGTGGCTGTGGCGGCGCGGTTAGAAAGCTTCTATAAGCCCGGAACTACTTGATGCAGCAACTCAACCTGCCCCTGCAAGCGGCCCAGCCTGATACGCTGACGGTGTTAAAATACCCTGCCGGGTATAACTAACAATTGGGATCTCCTACATGACCTCGCTCGACAGCTTCAAATGCAAAAAGACCCTCAAGGTCGGCGCCAAGACCTATGTCTATTACAGCCTGCCTACCGCCGAGAAGAATGGTCTGAAGGGAATTTCCAAACTTCCCTATTCGATGAAGGTCCTGCTCGAGAATTTGCTGCGCAACGAGGACGGCCGCTCGGTCAAGAAGGAAGACATCGTCGCGGTGTCGAAATGGCTGCGCAAGAAGTCGCTGGAGCATGAGATCGCCTTCCGCCCGGCGCGCGTCTTGATGCAGGACTTCACCGGCGTGCCCGCGGTGGTCGACCTCGCTGCGATGCGCAACGCGATGCAGAAGCTCGGCGGCGATGCCGAGAAGATCAATCCGCTGGTGCCGGTCGATCTCGTCATCGACCACTCCGTGATCGTGAACTTCTTCGGCGACAACAAGGCCTTCGGCAAGAACGTCACCGAGGAATACAAGCAGAACCAGGAGCGCTACGAGTTCCTGAAGTGGGGCCAGAAGGCGTTCTCGAACTTCTCCGTCGTGCCGCCCGGCACCGGCATCTGCCACCAGGTCAACCTCGAATATCTGGCCCAGACGGTCTGGACCAAGAAGGAGAAGATGACGGTCGGCAAGAAGACCGGCACCTTCGAGGTCGCCTATCCCGATTCGCTGGTCGGCACGGATTCGCACACCACCATGGTCAACGGTCTTGCCGTGCTCGGCTGGGGCGTCGGTGGCATCGAGGCGGAAGCCTGCATGCTCGGCCAGCCGCTGTCGATGCTGCTGCCCAATGTCGTCGGCTTCAAGCTGAAGGGCGCGCTGAAGGAAGGCGTCACCGCGACCGACCTCGTGCTCACGGTGACGCAGATGCTGCGCAAGCTTGGCGTGGTCGGCAAGTTCGTCGAGTTCTTCGGCCCCGGCCTCGACCACCTCTCGGTCGCCGACAAGGCGACGATCGCCAACATGGCGCCCGAATACGGCGCGACCTGCGGCTTCTTCCCGGTCGATGCCGCCGCGCTCGATTACCTCAAGACCTCCGGCCGTGCCTCCGCTCGCGTTGCGCTGGTCCAGGCCTATGCCAAGGCGCAGGGCCTGTTCCGCACCGCCAAGTCGCCCGACCCCGTGTTCACGGAGACGCTGACCCTGGATCTCGGCGACGTCGTGCCGTCGATGGCCGGTCCGAAGCGTCCCGAAGGCCGCATCGCGCTGCCCACCGTCGCGGACGGCTTCTCGCTCGCGCTCGCCAGCGAGTACAAGAAGGCCGAGGAGCCGGCCAAGCGCTTCCCGGTCGAAGGCAAGAACTTCGATATCGGCCATGGCGACGTCGTGATCGCCGCGATCACCTCCTGCACCAACACGTCGAACCCGAGCGTTCTGATCGGCGCCGGCCTGCTCGCGCGCAATGCGGCCGCCAAGGGCCTCAAGGCCAAGCCGTGGGTGAAGACCTCGCTCGCCCCGGGCAGCCAGGTCGTCGCGGAATATCTCGCCAATTCCGGTCTGCAGCCCGATCTCGACAAGGTCGGCTTCAATCTGGTCGGCTTCGGCTGCACCACTTGCATCGGCAATTCCGGTCCGCTGCCCGAGGAGATCTCGAAGTCGATCAACGACAACGGCGTCGTCGCGGCCGCCGTGCTCTCCGGCAATCGCAACTTCGAAGGCCGCGTCTCGCCGGACGTGCAGGCGAACTACCTGGCCTCGCCGCCGCTGGTGGTCGCCTATGCGCTCGCCGGCAGCGTCACCAAGAATCTCGCCACCGAGCCGCTCGGCGAGGGCAAGGACGGCAAGCCGGTGTACCTGAAGGACATCTGGCCGACGACCAAGGAGATCAACGCCTTCATGAAGAAGTTCGTGACCGCGTCGATCTTCAAGAAGAAGTACGCCGACGTGTTCAAGGGCGACACCAACTGGCGCAAGATCAAGACGGTCGAAAGCGAGACCTATCGCTGGAACATGTCGTCGACCTATGTGCAGAACCCGCCTTACTTCGATGGCATGAAGAAGGAGCCGGAGCCGGTCACCGACATCGTCGAGGCGCGTATCCTCGCCATGTTCGGCGACAAGATCACGACCGACCACATCTCGCCGGCCGGCTCGATCAAGCTCACCTCGCCCGCCGGGAAATATCTCAGCGAGCACCAGGTGCGTCCGGCCGACTTCAACCAGTACGGCACGCGCCGCGGCAACCATGAAGTGATGATGCGCGGCACCTTCGCCAACATCCGCATCAAGAACTTCATGCTGAAGGGCGCCGATGGCAACATCCCCGAGGGCGGCCTGACCAAGCACTGGCCCGACGGCGAGCAGATGTCGATCTACGACGCCGCGATGAAGTACCAGGAAGAGAAGGTGCCGCTGGTGGTGTTCGCCGGCGCCGAATACGGCAACGGCTCCTCGCGGGACTGGGCCGCCAAGGGCACGCGCCTGCTCGGCGTGCGCGCCGTGATCTGCCAGAGCTTCGAGCGCATCCACCGCTCCAACCTGGTCGGCATGGGCGTGCTGCCGCTGACCTTCGAGGAAGGCACCTCCTGGTCGTCGCTGGGCCTCAAGGGCGACGAGAAGGTCACGCTGCGTGGCCTCGTCGGCGACCTCAAGCCGCGCCAGAAGCTGACCGCGGAGATCGTCTCCGGCGACGGTTCGCTGCAGCGCGTTTCGCTGCTCTGCCGCATCGATACGCTGGACGAGCTCGACTACTACCGCAACGGCGGCATCCTGCACTACGTGCTGCGCAAGCTCGCGGCGTAAGCGCGGATTTGTGAACGATGGCTCACTGCGAAGTGAGTAGAAGCCTTAACGAAGGCGGCCTATCAAAGGCCGCCTTCGCGCGTTTGCGGTACGCTTCAGATGGGCCCGCCCGGCGGAATACCTCCCCTTGGACGGTGGCCCGGATGGATGAATGTACCGCGCCCCGTAAGACTACGGTGACCATCCGGCGATAAGATTTCCCCCTGAGAGCAACGGTGTGCGGCGTTCGACATGACGACAATGACGGCTTCCCATCTGATTCCACGTTGGTCCGGTGCCCTCTGGTCGGGAGCTCTCGGCATATGTGCGATCATCGCCGTCATTCGTCCTGCCGAGGCTGATCCCCGCGCCGTCGTCGAATTGTTCACCTCGCAGGGCTGCTCCTCCTGCCCGCCCGCCGACCAGATCATCGGCGATCTCTCCAAGGATCCCTCGGTCATCGCGCTGAGCATGCCGATCGATTATTGGGACTATCTCGGCTGGAAGGACACGCTGGCGGATTCGCGTTTCTCTGCACGGCAGCGCGCCTATTCGCGCATGCGCGGCGACCGCGAGGTCTACACGCCACAGGTCGTGGTCAACGGCTCCACGCATGTCATCGGCAGCGATCGCGCCGGCATCGAGAACGCGATCGGCAAGACCGACAAGGGCAACGGCGTGATGAGCGTGCCGGTGACGATGTCGCTCTCGGGCAAGCAGATCAACGTGTCGGTGGCCGCGAGCAAGGAGCCCACGGTCTCGCATGGCGAGGTCTGGATCTGCTCGATCGCCAAGTCGGTGCCGATCGCGATCACCCGCGGCGAGAATCGCGGACAGCAGGTCACCTATCACAACGTGGTGCGCAACCTGCTCAAGGTCGGCGACTGGACCGGCCGTCCGGAGAGCTGGACGGTGCCGATCGAAAATCTCACGCGCGACGGCGTCGACGGCGCAGTGGTCTACGTCCAGGACGGCAGCCGCGAGCGACCGGGCCCGATGTTGGGTGCGGCGTACACGTCGCTGCATTGAAGCAAGCAGAACGTCTCAGCAATTGATGCTTCGCCATTCCGGGGCGCGAAGCGCGAGCTATGCTGCGCAATTGCGCACCTGAGAATCCATCGATCCATTGTGCAAGCTGAGCAATGGATTCCGGGTTCGCGCCAAGAGGCGCGCCCCGGAATGACAGTGGCCGGAAACATCGCGGCACAAACAAAAAAGGACCAACTTGCGTTGGCCCTCCTTGTCGTGCGTACAGACCCGATCCTGTTCGACCCCGGGGGGCTGGGGGCTGAGGAATCCGGAACCGAAAGGACCGGGTCAACGCACACCAGTCTTTTCGCAATGCAGGGCGGCGGGCGGTTGGCGGAAAAGCGGCGATACTATGATTCCTGCTAACGATCCCGTGACGGTTTGCCGCGACGGAGTTCCACCCTTGCGTGTGCCCAGACGCACTGTCGATTCGACCGGTTGAGCCCCTTGCGGCGCGGAACGGTTGGCGCAATCATGCAAGTGTCATGAACGCGGTTCCGGGGACGGTCTTCGCGGACCCGGGTCATAGCCGTGCGATGAGGAGGCGCTTCCCATGAGTCTGACGTCGGAGGATGCCGAGCCGAGCGAGCAGCGCGCGGCGGCGCGTCCCGCCGCGGCGCATGCGCCGCCGAACCGGGTGACCTTCAACCGGCTCGAGCTGCACCGGATTCTCAATCTCTACGGTCGCATGGTCGCCGACGGCGAGTGGCGCGACTATGCCATCGACTTCCTGAAGGACCGCGCCGTGTTCTCGGTCTATCGCCGTGCCTCGGAAGTGCCGATCTACCGCATCGAGAAGGACCCGCGCCTCGCGCGCAAGCAAGGCATGTACAGCGTGATCTCGGCGACCGGCCTGATCCTGCGCCGCGGCCACGAGCTCGAGCGCGTGCTGCTGGTGATCGATCGCAAGCTGGCGGTGGTGTAGCGGCACGAACGCTGCCGTAGGGTGGGCAAAGGCGCACCGCGCCGTGCCCACGTTCTATCTCGATCGCCGCGAACGGTGGGCACGCTTGCGCTTTGCCCACCCTAACGAAACCGAGCTTAATTCCCCGGCACCGTGCGCGCGCCCTCGCCGAGGTCGCGCTGCATCATCACCGTGTCCAGCCAGCGGCCGAATTTCAGCCCGACGCTGGGATGCGTACCGATCATCTTGAAGCCGCACCTTGTGTGCACGCCGATCGATCCGGCATTGGCGGAATCGCCGATCACCGCGATCATCTGGCGGAAGCCGCGCGTCTCGCATTCGGCGATCAGCCGTTCCAGCAACAGCGAGCCGACGCCGCGGCGGTGGAAGGAGGGATCCAGATAGATCGAGTTCTCCACCGTGAAGCGGTAGGCCGGCCGCGGCCGGTAAGCGCCGGCATAGGCATAGCCGGCCACGCGTCCGTCCAGCATGGCGACGAAGTAGGGATAGCCGCCGTCGATCAGCGCGCGATAGCGGCGCGTCATCTCCGTAAGGTCAGGCGGCTCCAGCTCGAACGTCGCCGTGCCCTCGCGGACGGCCTGCTGGTAGATGGCGGTGATGGCGGGAAGGTCGGCCTCGGTGGTGGGCCTGATATCGGGTGCGGACATGGCGGGAAGGATAGAGCCTTCGTCCGACTGCTGGAAGGGGGCTACGCCGCCTCCGCAGCGTCATTGCGAGCGCAGCGAAGCAATCCAGAAATGCATCCGCGGAGGGACTCTGGATTGCTTCGCTGCGCTCGCAATGACGGTGTTTGTGGCCGCCCCCGCGACCCCCCAAACAAAAACCCCGGCCTCTCGGCCGGGGTTCGTGTCCGTTCTCTCGCCTCGGAGTTTACTCGCGCTGGCCGAGGAGCTGCAGCAGCAGCGTGAACAGGTTGATGAAGTTCAGGTACAGCGACAGTGCGCCGGTGATGGCCGCACGCTCTGCGATGTCACCGCCGGCCGAGGCATAGCCGTAGATGTAATCGTTCTTGAGCCGCTGGGTGTCCCACGCGGTGAGGCCCGAGAACACCAGCACGCCGACCACCGAGACGATGAACTGCAGCATCGAGCTGGCCAGGAACAGGTTCACCAGGCTGGCGATGATGATGCCGATCAGGCCCATGAACAGGAACGAGCCCATCCCGGTCAGGTCACGCTTGGTGGTGTAGCCGTAGAGGCTCAGCGCACCGAAGGTGGCCGCGGTGATGAAGAACACCCGCACGATCGAGGTGTGGGTGAACACCAGGAAGATCGACGACAGCGAGATGCCCATCAGCGCCGAGAACACCCAGAACAGGATCTGGGCGGTCGAGGGGGCCAGGCGGTTGATGCCCGCCGAGATCACGAACACCATCGCGAGCGGCGCGAGCATGAACAGCCACTTCAGGGGGCTGACGAACATGGCGTAGCCGAACGGCGTCAGGAACAGCTTGCCGACGCGGACGGCGTCCGCCGTCGGGACGTCGGTCACGGCGGCCATGTAGACGCCGAGCGCGGCAAGGCCGGTGATGGCCAGGCCAATGCTCATGTAGTTGTAGATGCGCAGCATATAGGCGCGCAGGCCGGCATCGACCGTCGCGGCGTCGACACGCCCGGCGGCCCTGCCGAAAGGAGAAGCGTAGTTACGGTCTAGGTCCGACATGGTCGAATTCCCGTTGGTTGGTCCGGTCCGGCATGAGGGTCGCCATGCCGCCGGTTCGTCAAATTCTATCTCGGAGACCGCTGCCAGCCGACTAAATTTTGGCTCACAATCGGGGCCCCGAACCCATTCGATATGTGGGAAACTAACACATTCGCTGCAACCTTCCACGCGCGGCCGAATGTCGCCCTTGGCGGTAATCCTGACGTGGAGCTGACGAGCAGCGTGGTTAATCGCGGAAACCGGGGCGATTCCGGCTCGATCCGCCGCTTCAATTTGTCACAAATTTCGCAACACCGTCGCGGGCTTTTTGTTCAATGCCAGCAGCGTGCCGGCAAGGCCGAGCCCGACGGTGACGACCAGCGCGGCCGCGACCACGCCGGCGGCGCTGCCGGCCTGCCAGACGAAGCTCAGCGTCATCAGCCGCGTGACGATCATCCACGCCGCGATGCTGCCGGCGATCACCCCGAATACCGCGGTGGCAAGGCCGATCAGGAGGTATTCGAGAGCATAGGCGCCGAGCAGCCGCAGCCGCGTCGCGCCCAGGGTCTTCAGGATCACCGCATCATAGACCCGGTGGCGGTGGCCGGCGGCGAGCGCCCCGCCCAGCACCAGGATCGCCGAGATCAGGGTCACGGCGCTGGCGCCGCGGATCGCCAGGGCCAGATTGGTCACGACCGAGCCGACCGTCTCCATCACCTCGCGCACGCGCACGCTCGTCACCATCGGATAGGCGTCGGCGATCTCCTTGATGATCTTGCCGTCGCCCGCCGCATTTCCGCCCGCTTCCGTCAGCGTCGCGATGTGGGTGTGCGGCGCGCCCTTGAAGGCGTTGGGCGAGAACACCAGGACGAAATTGATGCCGAGCCCCTGCCAGTCGATCGTGCGCAAATTGCTGATCTTTGCCGGGATGTCGCGGCCGAGCACGTTGACCACCACCTCGTCGCCGAGCTTGAGGCCGAGCCCGTCGGCGATCTTCTTCTCCATCGAGACCAGCGGCGGGCCGGAATAATCGGCGCGCCACCACTCGCCCTCGACCACCTTGGAGCCCTTGGGCAGCTCGGCGGTGTAGGTCAGCCCGCGGTCGCTCTGCAGCACCCATTCGGAATCGGTTGTGGGCTTGAGCTCCTCGGCGCGCACCCCGCGCGCGGCGACGATGCGCCCGCGCAGCATCGGCACGTCCTCGATCCGGGCGCCGGGGGCGATCCGGTGCAGATAGGCGTCGAACTGCTCGGCCTGCGCGCTCGGAATGTCGATGAAGAAGAACGACGGTGCCTGGTCGGGGAGCGCGGCCAGGAACTGCCGGCGCAGATTGCCGTCGATCTGGGTGATGGTGACGAGCACGGCGAGCCCGAGTCCCAGCGACAGCACGACTGAAGGCGTCAGCGCGCCCGGCCGGTGGATGTTGGCGATCGCCAGCCGCAGCATCGGCAGCCGCGTCCGCGGCAGGCGTCGTGCGATCGTCATCAGCAGGGCGGCGATGCCGCGCAGCAAGGCGAACACGACGACGGAGGAGGCCACGAACACCGCGGCGATGCGCTTGTCGAACGACAGGCCGATCACGACCGCGACGAGCAGTGCGATCACGACCCCCATGAACACGAGATAGCCCGCACGCGGCCGGTGCCATTCGGAGCTGATGGTGTCGCGGAACAGCGCGGCCACCGGCACGTCGTGCACGCGCCCGAGCGGCCACAGGCCGAAGGCAAGCGCAGTGAGGAGGCCGTAGACGAAGGACAGCGCGAGCTCGTCGGCATGCACGGCCGGCACCACCGGCAGCGGCAGCAGCTTGCCGAACAGGCCGACGATGGCAAAGGGCATCGCGGCGCCGAGCGCAAGGCCGATCACGGATCCGATCGCCGCCAGCAGGACCACTTGCGCCAAATAGATGCCGAACACGTCCCGGCCGGTGGCGCCGACGGCCTTGAAGGCGGCGATCACCTCGAGCTTGCGGTCGATGTGGCTCTTGACGGCATTGGCGACCCCGACGCCGCCGACCAGCAGCGCGGCAAGGCCGACCAGGGTCAGGAACTGCGTGAAGCGGCTGATATTGCGTTCGAGCTGCGGCGAGGCATTGGACCGGCTGCGGATCTCCCAGCCGGCTTGCGGCGCGGCGCTGCGCGCATCCGCGATGAAGGCTTCGGTGGCGCGCTCGTTGTTCGCAGCCTCTGGCAGCTTGACCCGGTAGACCCAGCGCACCAGGCTGCCGGGCTGGATCAGGCCGGTGGCGCGCAAGGCCGCCTCGCTGATCAAAAAGCGCGGCCCGAAGCCGATGCCGCCCGCGAGCTTGTCGGGCTCGGCCTCGACCGTCGAGCGGATCTGGAAGGTCGCCGCGCCGATGGTGACGCGGTCGCCGGTCTTGAGAGAAAGTCGCGCCAGCAGCGTCGGATCGGCGGCGGCGCCGAACGCGCCGTCGCGCTCGGCGAGCAGATCGGCCATCGGCAGGGGCGGCGCCAGCGTCAGCTGTCCCAGCATCGGATAGGTGCTATCGACCGCCTTCATCTCGACCAGCGCCAGCTTGCCGTCAGCCGAACGCGCCATGCCGCGCAGGGTCGCGGCGGTCGACAGCGTGCCGCGCGAGCGCAGGAACGCGACCTCTTCCGGCTTGGCCTCGCGCTGGAACAGCACGAACGAGACGTCGCCGCCGAGCAGCGTGCGGCCCTCGCGCGCGAGACCATCGCTCAGGCTGGCGGACACCGAGCCGACGCCGGCAATCGCCATCACGCCGAGCGCGATGCAGGCGATGAAGACGTAGAAGCCGCGCAGGCCACCGCGCAATTCGCGCAAGGCGTAGCGCAGCGACAGCGCGACGGCGTTCGGCTTCGCGAACGGTTCGGCCACGGCGCTCATGCCGGCGCAGACTGCGTGTCGATGCGCCCGGAGCGCAGGCGGATGACGCGGTCGCAGCGGTGTGCGAGCGAGGAATCGTGCGTCACCAGCACCAAGGTCATGCCGCGCTCGGCATGTTTGGTGAACAGCAGATCGACGATCTGCTTTCCGGTCGCTTCGTCGAGATTGCCGGTCGGCTCGTCAGCGACGAGGATCGCGGGATCGGGTGCCAGCGCGCGGGCAAGCGCGACGCGCTGCTGCTCGCCGCCGGAGAGCTGCGTCGGATAATGATGCAGGCGGTCGCCGAGCCCGACCGATTGCAGCTCCTCTGCCGCGCGCTTGGCGGCGTCGGGATTGCCGGCGAGCTCGAGCGGCACCGCGACGTTCTCCAGCGCCGTCATGGTCGGGATCAGGTGGAAGGACTGGAAGACGATGCCGACCTGGCGGCCGCGGAAGCGCGCCAGCGCGTCCTCGTCGAGGGCATTGAAAGGCGTGCCATTCACCACCACCTCTCCGCTGTCAGGACGCTCCAGCCCCGCCATCACCATCAGCAGCGTGGATTTGCCCGAGCCTGACGGGCCGATCAGGCCGATCGTCTCGCCCGAGGCGACGCGCAGGCTGATATCCTTGAGGATGTGAACGCGTGCCGCGCCCGTGCCCAATGACAGATTGACGTTGGAGATGGCGATGGTGTCCGCGGCAGTAGCGGCGAGCGAAGAGAGGTCGATGCGAGTGTCCATGGTCCGGTCATATGGCAACTCCGCACGCGGGGTCGAGAGGCGTTACGGATTGTTCATGCACATAGCCGTGTTGATGCTCGCCTTCATGACGATGGCGAACCCGGCTTGGGCAGGCGCGACAAAACCGGTCAAGCTTGTCGTCCTCGGCGATTCCCTGAGCGCCGGCTTCGGCCTTCCGGCCCAGGAGGCGTTCCCCCAAAAGCTTCAAAAAGCCTTACAGGCCAAAGGCATAGAGATCGACATGACCAATGCCGGGGTGTCCGGCGACACCACCTCGGGCGGCCGCGACCGGCTCGACTGGTCGGTGCCCGATGGAACTGACGGCGTCATCGTCGAGCTCGGCGCCAATGACGCGCTGCGCGGCATCGATCCCGACGTGGCGCGCGCGGCGCTGACCGACATCGTCCAGCGGCTCAAGGCGCGAAAGATTTCAGTCATGCTCTGCGGCATGCTGGCGCCGCCGAATTACGGCGCCGAATACGCCGCGCGCTTCAATTCGATTTATCCGGATCTGGCGAAGACATTCGACGTGCCGCTCTATCCGATCTTCCTCGAGGGCGTCGCGGCCGACGCCAAGCTCAACCAGGCCGACGGCATTCATCCGACCGCTGAGGGCGTCGACATCATCGTCGGCAGGATCATGCCCACGGTGGAGGCATTCATTGGCACGATCGCTGAGCAACGGCGTTGAAAACCAGGCAACGCTAACCCTAATTCCCAGGGTTTTACCGGGGTGAGGCGCGCAATGCTTCGCAGAGTCACACAACTGCGATAGGAATCAGGGTACCGGTGATTCGTCGCCGGCTCTTATTTGGATATGGTTCTCGCGCTTCGAGAACTGTACCCAAGCATCGGGAGTGCGAAACGATGCCGCGTTTGTTCACGGGTCTGGAAATTCCGGCCGAGATCGGCCAGTCGCTTTCCAACTTGAGGGGCGGCCTCCCCGGCGCCCGCTGGATCGATCCCGAAAATTATCACGTCACCCTGCGCTTCATCGGCGACATCGACGGCGCTTCCGCCAACGAGATCGCATCGATGCTGTTTCGCGTCGACCGCAAGCCGTTCGAGGTGAAGGTGCAGGGCCTCACCAGCTTCGGCGGCCGCAAGCCGCGCGCAGTGGTCGCCACCATCGCGCCGAGCAAGCCGCTGATGGAATTGCAGGCCGAGCTCGAGCGCATGATGCAGCGGATCGGCCTCGACCCCGAGGGACGCAAGTTCATCCCCCACGTCACGCTCGCGCGGCTGCACGACGCTTCCGACCGCGACGTCGCCGACTATCTCTCGATCCGCGGCTACTTCCCGAGCAAGGCGTTCATGGCGGAACGCTTCGTGCTGTTCTCCTCGCGCGCCTCCACCGGCGGTGGCCCGTATGTGGTCGAGGACGCCTATGAGCTGTGTGAATAGCACCGCTCTCGTGCCCCGGCCGCAGAGCCGGGGCCCAGTGCTCCGCGATGAACGTAAATGTGGTGATGAACGAGACAGTGGGTCCCGGCTCTGCGCAGCAGCGTTGCACGCTGCAGCGCGTCCGGGACACGAAACCGCATAGCCCGTCCACCAATTCACGGCTTGCAATTTCCGCCGGTCTCTGGCCGTAAAGGGCCATGCTCTCCACCGAAAACTCCTCATTCCGCGAGGCCTACCAGGCCGAGATCGCGTCCGGCGCGATCGAGCCCGATGCCGCGCAGGCCGAGGTCGCCGAGGCCTATGCGGCGCTGGACCTGCGGCTTTCGACCTACAAGCCCGCCCGCAAGCAAGGCCTGCTCAGCCGCCTGTTCAGCTCTGGTGACAAGGACGAGGCACCGCGCGGGCTCTACATCCATGGCGAGGTCGGCCGCGGCAAGACCATGCTGATGGACCTGTTCTTCCAGCACTCATCGGTCGAGCACAAGCGCCGCGCGCATTTCCACGAGTTCATGGCGGACGTGCACGAGCGCATCTACGACTACCGCCAGAGCATCGCGCGCGGCGAGATCGCCGATGGCGACGTCATCGCGCTGACCGCCAATGCGATCTTTGAGGAGAGCTGGCTGCTCTGCTTCGACGAATTCCACGTCACCGACATCGCGGACGCGATGATCCTGGGCCGCCTGTTCGCGAAACTGTTCGAGCTCGGCACCGTCGTGGTTGCGACCTCCAACGTCGCGCCCGACGATCTCTACAAGGGCGGCCTCAACCGCTCGCTGTTCCTGCCCTTCATCAAGCAGATCACCGACCACATGGACGTCGCGCGGCTCGATGCGCGCACCGACTTCCGGCTCGAAAAACTTCAGGGCGTGCGGATGTGGCTGACGCCGGCCGACGGCGATGCCGACGCCGCGCTCAACCGCGCCTGGGTGAAGATGACCGGCAATGCCAAATGCAAGCCGCGCGACATTTCGATCAAGGGGCGCATCCTGCACGTGCCATGCTCGGCGCATGGCGTGGCGCGGTTCTCCTTCGCAGACCTCTGCGAGCAGCCGTTAGGTGCATCCGACTACCTCAGGCTGGCGCACGACTATCACACCATCCTGGTCGACCATATTCCAGTGATGGACTCCTCCCAGCGCAACGCCGCCAAGCGCTTCATCACGCTGATCGATACGCTCTATGACAACGCCGTGAAGCTGATGGCCTCGGCCGACGCCAACCCGATCTCGCTTTACCTCGCTACCGAGGGTGTTGAGGCCATGGAGTTCAAGCGGACCGCCTCGCGCCTGATCGAAATGAGCTCGGAATCCTATCTGGCGCTGCCTCACGGCCGCAAGGATTCCACCGCCAGCGGCTCGACCAAGGGCCTGGTGGAGACTTAAGTCCTATTCCCGCCGTCATTCCGGGGCGCGCGGAGCGCGAGCCCGGAATCCATTTCTCAGCGCGCTCCGCCCCACCGATGGATTCCGGGCTCGCGACTTCGTCGCGCCCCGGAATGACGGCTTCGGTGTGTTGGCCGGAATCGCGGCAAGCCCGACAATTGGGCATTGGGCGACTTGAACGGGGGAGGCGAAAGGGATAACCACCCGTCTCAGTTTTCCCCTCCTTACGTGTCTAAAGGACAGGTTCACATGGCGCGCGACAAGATTGCTTTGATTGGCTCCGGTCAGATCGGCGGAACGCTGGCTCACCTCATCGGCCTGAAAGAACTGGGCGACGTCGTGATGTTCGACATCGCCGAAGGCGTGCCGCAGGGCAAGGCGCTCGACATCGCGCAGTCCTCGCCGGTCGACGGCTTCGACGCCCACTACACCGGCGCGAACTCCTATGAAGCGCTCGACAACGCCAAGGTCTGCATCGTCACCGCCGGCGTGCCGCGCAAGCCCGGCATGAGCCGCGACGACCTCCTCTCCATCAACCTCAAGGTCATGGAGCAGGTCGGTGCCGGCATCAAGAAGTACGCCCCCGATGCCTTCGTCATCTGCATCACCAACCCGCTCGACGCCATGGTCTGGGCGCTGCAGAAGGCTTCCGGCCTGCCGCACAAGAAGGTCGTCGGCATGGCCGGCGTGCTGGATTCGGCGCGCTTCCGCTACTTCCTTGCCGACGAGTTCAACGTCTCGGTCGAGGACGTCACCGCCTTCGTGCTCGGCGGCCACGGCGACACCATGGTGCCGCTGGTGAAGTACTCCACCGTCGCCGGCATCCCGCTGCCCGACCTCGTCAAGATGGGCTGGACCTCGCAGGCGCGCCTCGACGAGATCGTCGACCGCACCCGCAACGGCGGCGCCGAGATCGTCAATTTGCTGAAGACCGGCTCGGCCTTCTACGCGCCGGCGGCCTCCGCGATCGCGATGGCCGAGAGCTATCTGAAGGACAAGAAGCGCGTGCTGCCCTGCGCCGCCTATCTCAACGGCGAGTACAGCGTGAAGGACATGTATGTCGGCGTGCCCGTCGTGATCGGCTCCAAGGGCGTCGAACGCGTGGTGGAGATCGAGCTCGCCGGCAAGGACCGCGAAGCCTTCGACAAGTCGGTCGGCGCCGTGCAGGGCTTGGTGGATGCCTGCAAGAAGATCGCACCCGATCTTCTCGGCCGCTAAGGCGCAAACGACATCCCGCCGAAGATCGAAACCCGGTCTTCGGCGGTTTCACTTCCGGGACCCACTGCCGGGGCGGGTTCCCTAGTCCAGAGATCTCGAAGTCAAAGAATCCGGGTTGCAGTTCCTGTGGTATATGGTATGCCAGCCACAAGACTGAGGTGGGCCCATGAGGTCACCGCCCGCGGGTTCAGGGAGCGACCATATGAATATCCATGAATATCAGGCCAAAGCGCTGCTGAACGAGTTCGGCGTGCCGATCTCCAAGGGCGTCCCGGTCCTTAAAGCGAGCGACGCCGAAGCTGCGGCCAAGGCGCTGCCCGGCCCGGTCTGGGTGGTGAAGAGCCAGATCCATGCCGGCGGCCGCGGCAAGGGCAAGTTCAAGGAAGCTAGCGCCGGCGACAAGGGCGGCGTCCGCATCGCCAAGTCGGCCGCTGAAGTCTCCGAGTTCGCCAAGCAGATGCTGGGCGCAACCCTGGTGACCGTGCAGACCGGCCCTGCCGGCAAGCAGGTCAACCGCCTCTACATCGAGGACGGCTCGGACATCGACAAGGAATTCTACCTCTCGATCCTGGTCGACCGCGAGACCTCGCGCGTCTCCTTCGTCGTCTCGACCGAGGGCGGCGTCAACATCGAGGACGTCGCGCACAACACGCCTGAGAAGATCGTCACCTTCTCGGTCGATCCCGCCACCGGCATCATGGGCCACCACGGCCGCACGGTTGCCAAGGCGCTGAACCTCTCCGGCGATCTCGCCAAGCAGGCCGAGAAGCTCACCGCGCAGCTCTACGCCGCCTTCGTCGCCAAGGACATGTCGATGCTGGAGATCAACCCGCTGGTCGTGACCAAGCAGGGCCAGCTCCGCGTGCTCGACGCCAAGGTGTCGTTCGACGACAACGCGCTGTTCCGTCATCCCGAGGTGCTCGCGCTGCGCGACGAGACCGAGGAAGACGCCAAGGAAATCGAGGCGTCCAAGTACGACCTCAACTACGTCACGCTCGACGGCAACATCGGCTGCATGGTCAACGGCGCCGGCCTCGCCATGGCGACGATGGACATCATCAAGCTCTACGGCATGGCGCCGGCGAACTTCCTCGACGTCGGCGGCAGCGCCAGCAAGGAGAAGGTCGCGGCCGCCTTCAAGATCATCACTGCCGATCCCAACGTGAAGGGCATTCTGGTCAACATCTTCGGCGGCATCATGAAGTGCGACGTGATCGCTGAGGGCGTCACCGCTGCGGTTCGTGAGGTCGGCCTCAGCGTGCCGCTCGTGGTCCGCCTCGAAGGCACCAACGTCGAGCTTGGCAAGAAGATCATCCGTGAATCCGGACTGAACGTGGTGCCCGCCGACAATCTCGACGACGCCGCGCAGAAGATCGTGAAGGCCGTCAAGGGAGGCTAACGCCATGACCCAGGACCATCTCGCCGCATCATCTCCGCTCCCCGAGCACACGCGCCTCGCCGCGTTCGCCGGCGAATGGGATGGTGAGGAGATGGTCTTCCCGTCGCGCTGGAACGCGGGCGGGCCGGCCACCTCTCACGTCGTCGCGCGCATGGACCTCAACGGATTTTATCTGATCCAGGACTCGGTCCAGATGCGCGACGGCAAGCAGATCTTCGCCACCCACGGCATCTTCACCTTCGACCGCGACGACCGGACCTACAAATTGTTCTGGTACGACTCGCTCGGCTACACGCCGCCTTCGCCCGCCTCAGGCGGGTGGGTCGGCAAGACCCTGACGCTGGTGCGCGGCTCGCTCCGCGGCAATGCGCGCCACGTCTACGAGATCATCAATGAGGATTCCTACTCGTTGAAGATTCAGTTCTCGCCGGACGCGGAAGGCTGGTCCGACGTCCTCACCGGCGTCTACCGCCGCATCCACTGACCCTCTCACTCTGTTAGTTTCGCGAAAGCAGACCTCATGTCCATCCTGATCGACAAGAACACCAAGGTCATCTGCCAGGGCTTCACCGGCAAGAACGGCACCTTCCATTCCGAGGCCGCGATCGCCTATGGCACCAAGATGGTCGGCGGCACCTCGCCGGGCAAAGGCGGCTCGACGCATCTGGGCCTGCCGGTGTTCGACACCGTGCGCGAGGCGCGCGAGAAGACCGGCGCCGACGCGTCGGTGATCTACGTGCCGCCGCCGGGCGCGGCGGACGCGATCTGCGAAGCGATCGACGCCGAGGTCCCGCTGATCGTCTGCATCACCGAGGGCATTCCGGTCGTGGACATGGTGCGCGTCAAGCGCTCGCTGCTCGGCTCCAAGTCGCGCCTGATCGGGCCGAACTGCCCGGGCGTCATGACCGCCGGCGAGTGCAAGATCGGCATCATGCCCGCCAACATCTTCAAGACCGGCTCGGTCGGCATCGTCTCCCGCTCGGGCACGCTGACCTATGAAGCCGTGTTCCAGACCTCCCAGGAAGGCCTCGGCCAGACCACCGCGGTCGGCATCGGCGGCGATCCGGTCAAGGGCACCGAGTTCATCGACGTGCTGGAGATGCTGCTGGCCGATCCCAAGACGGAATCGATCATCATGATCGGCGAGATCGGCGGTTCCGCCGAGGAGGACGCCGCCCAGTTCCTCAAGGACGAGGCCAAGCGCGGCCGCAAGAAGCCGATGGTCGGCTTCATCGCCGGCGTCACCGCCCCTCCCGGCCGCCGCATGGGCCATGCCGGCGCCATCATCTCGGGCGGCAAGGGCGATGCCGGTTCCAAGACCGAGGCGATGAAATCCGCAGGGATTACAGTGTCTCCGTCGCCCGCCCGCCTCGGCCACACGCTTGCCGAAAAGTTGAAAGGCTAATTCACTTCTTCGTGCTTTTCCGGGCGAAGTTTCGCAGCAAATAGGGTAAAGGGTGCCTGTCGCGTCGAGCCCTGTCGGGGAGCTCGGCGCCAGCGCCGTTTGTTATGCGCGAACCGAAATCGCCAGGAACTCAAGTATGTCTCGCCAGGACGCGAACGCAGCCTTTGCCCTGTCATCCTTTTTGCAGGGCACCAACGCCACCTACATCGACGAAATCTACGCCCGCTACCAGAATGACCCGTCCTCGGTCGACGCCGAGTGGCAGGAGTTCTTCAAGAGCCTGAACGACGCGCCTGCTGACATCAGCAAGAACGCGGAAGGCCCGTCCTGGGAGCGCGACAACTGGCCGCTGACCCCGAAGGATGACCTGACCTCCGCCCTCGACGGCAACTGGGCCGAAGTCGAGAAGGCGGTCGGTGCCAAGATCGCCGCCAAGGCGCAGACCAAGGGCGCCGACATCTCCTCCGCTGACGTGCTTCAGGCCACGCGCGACTCCGTCCGCGCCCTGATGCTGATCCGCTCCTACCGCATGCGCGGCCACTTCCACGCCAAGCTCGATCCGCTCGGGATCGAAGCCCAGCGCAACCGCGAAGAGCTCGATCCGCGCACCTACGGCTTCACCGAGGCCGATTTCGACCGCAAGATCTTCCTCGATCACGTGCTCGGTCTCGAATACGGCACGTTGCGCGAGATCACCGCGATCTGCGAGCGCACCTACTGCCAGACGCTCGGCGTCGAGTTCATGCATATCAGCAACGCCGCGCAGAAGGCTTGGATTCAGGAGCGCATCGAGGGACCCGACAAGGAGATCTCGTTCACGCGTGAAGGCCGCAGGGCCATCCTGCAGAAGCTGATCGAAGCCGAAGGCTTCGAAAAGTTCTGCGACACCAAGTTCACCGGCACCAAGCGCTTCGGCCTCGACGGCGGCGAAGCCCTGATCCCCGCGCTCGAGCAGATCATCAAGCGCGGCGGCAATCTCGGCGTGAAGGAAATCGTGCTCGGCATGCCGCATCGCGGCCGCCTCAACGTGCTGACGCAGGTGTTGGGCAAGGCCCATCGCGCACTGTTCCACGAGTTCAAGGGCGGGTCGGCCAACCCCGACGCGGTCGAAGGCTCGGGCGACGTCAAGTACCACCTCGGCGCCTCCTCGGACCGCGAGTTCGACGGCAACCGCATCCATCTGTCGCTGACCGCCAACCCCTCGCATCTCGAGATCGTCGATCCCGTGGTGCTCGGCAAGGTCCGCGCCAAGCAGGACCAGCACGGTGATCCCCCGGACATGCGCATCTCCGTGATGCCGCTTCTGATGCACGGCGACGCCGCGTTCGCCGGCCAGGGTGTGGTCGCGGAGTGCTTCGGCCTGTCCGACCTGAAGGGCTACCGCACCGGCGGCTCCGTGCACTTCATCGTCAACAACCAGATCGGCTTCACCACCTATCCGCGCTACTCGCGCTCCTCGCCCTATCCGTCTGATGTGGCGAAGATGATCGACGCGCCGATCTTCCACGTGAACGGCGACGATCCGGAAGCCGTCGTGTTCGCAGCCAAGGTCGCGACCGAATTCCGGCAGAAGTTCCACAAGCCCGTCGTCATCGACATGTGGTGCTACCGCCGCTACGGCCACAATGAGGGCGATGAGCCGGCCTTCACCCAGCCGGTGATGTACAAGCGGATCGCGGCCCATCCCTCGACGCTCACGCTCTACTCCAAGCGCCTGATCGCAGAAGGCGTCGTCACCGAGGGCGAGGTCGACAAGCTGAAGGCGGACTGGCGCGCCCGGCTCGACGCCGAGTTCGAGGCCGGCACCTCCTACAAGCCGAACAAGGCCGACTGGCTCGACGGCAAGTGGTCCGGCTTCAAGATCGCCGACCAGGAAGAGGATGCGCGGCGCGGCGTCACCGGCGTCGACATCGCCACGCTGAAGGATATCGGCCGCAAGATCACCAAGGTCCCGGACGGCTTCCGCGTTCACCGCACCATCCAGCGTTTCCTCGACAACCGCTCGAAGGCCATCGACACCGGCGCCGGCATCGACTGGGCGACCGGCGAGGCGCTGGCGTTCTGCTCGCTGCTCAACGAAAACCATCACGTCCGTCTGTCCGGACAGGATTCGGAGCGCGGCACCTTCTCGCAGCGCCATTCGGTCCTGATCGACCAGGAAGACGAAAGCCGTTACACGCCGTTCAACCATCTCGGTCACGAGCAGGGCCACTACGAGGTCATTAACTCGCTGCTGTCGGAAGAAGCCGTGCTCGGCTTCGAATACGGCTATTCGCTCGCCGAGCCGAACACGCTGACGCTGTGGGAAGCCCAGTTCGGCGACTTCGCCAACGGCGCGCAGGTCGTGTTCGACCAGTTCATCTCCTCGGGCGAGCGCAAATGGCTGCGCATGTCCGGCCTCGTCTGCCTCTTGCCGCACGGCTATGAGGGCCAGGGTCCGGAGCACTCCTCGGCGCGCCTCGAGCGGTACTTGCAGATGTGCGCGGAAGACAACATGCAGGTGGTCTACCCGACCACGCCGGCGAACTACTTCCACGTGCTGCGCCGGCAGCTGCATCGCGAGATCCGCAAGCCGCTGATCATGATGACGCCGAAGTCGCTGCTGCGTCACAAGCGGGCGGTGTCGCGTCTCGAAGAGCTGGCGAAGGGCACGACCTTCCACCGCATCCTCTATGATGACGCCCAGATGCTGCCGAACGAGGCGATCAAGCTCGTCCCCGACGAGAAGATCCGCCGCATCGTGCTGTGCTCCGGCAAGGTCTATTACGACCTCTACGAGGAGCGCGAGAAGCGCGGCATCGACGACATCTATTTGATGCGCGTCGAGCAGCTCTATCCGGTGCCGCTGAAGGCGCTGGTGGCCGAGCTGTCGCGCTTCAAGAAGGCCGAGATGGTGTGGTGCCAGGAAGAGCCCCGCAACATGGGTGCCTGGCACTTCATCGAGCCCTATCTGGAATGGGTGCTGAACCAGGTGAACGGCGTGAGCCGGCGTCCGCGTTATGTCGGCCGCGCTGCCTCCGCCGCGACCGCAACGGGTTTGATGTCCAAGCATCAGGCTCAGCTGAAGGCGTTCCTGGACGAAGCACTGAGCTGAGAAGGTTTTAACACGTCGTCATGCCCCGCGAAGGCGGGGCATCCAGTACTCCGCGCCGCCTGTGGTCATTACGGTCGTCACGGCGTACTGGATCGCCCGCCTTCGCGGGCGATGACACCTGTAAAATTCATGACCGCTACCGGCGATCCCTTAAGGAAGAGACCATGACTGAAATTCGTGTGCCGACGCTCGGCGAATCCGTCACCGAGGCCACCATCGGCCGCTGGTTCAAGAAGGCCGGCGACCCCGTCGCCGTTGACGAGCCCTTGGTGGAGCTCGAGACCGACAAGGTCACCATCGAAGTCCCCGCGCCGTCCGCCGGCACGCTGAGCGAGATCATCGCTGCCGATGGTGCAACCGTTGCCGTGGGCGCGCTGCTCGGTCAGATCACCGACGGTGCCGGCGCGGCCAAGCCCGCCGCCGCGCCGGCCAAGGCTGCTGCGCCCGCGGCTGCCGCCGCTGCTCCCGCGCCGGCGCCCGCTGCCGCGAAGGCACCGCCGGCCGACGCGCCGCTCGCGCCGTCCGTGCGTAAGCTCTCTGCCGAGACCGGCATCGACGCCTCGACCGTTCCCGGCTCCGGCAAGGACGGCCGCGTCACCAAGGGCGACATGCTGGCCGCGATCGAGCGTGCCGCCTCGGCGCCGACCCCGGTCAACCAGCCCGCCGCCGCCGTTCAGGTCCGCAGCCCGTCGCCGGCCGATGACGCCGCCCGCGAAGAGCGCGTCAAGATGACCCGCCTGCGCCAGACCATCGCGCGCCGCCTCAAGGACGTGCAGAACACCGCGGCCATGCTCACGACCTTCAACGAGGTCGACATGACCAACGTCATGGCGCTGCGCGCGCACTACAAGGACGCGTTCGAGAAGAAGCACGGCGCCAAGCTCGGCTTCATGGGCTTCTTCACCAAGGCCGTCGTGCAGGCGCTGAAGGACATCCCGGCGGTCAACGCCGAGATCGACGGCAGCGACCTGATCTACAAGAACTACTATCACATCGGCGTCGCCGTCGGCACCGACAAGGGCCTGGTCGTGCCCGTCGTGCGCGACTGCGACCACAAGTCGATCTCCGACATCGAGAAGGGCATCGCCGATTTCGGCCGCCGCGCCCGTGACGGCCAGCTCAAGATCGACGAAATGCAGGGCGGCACCTTCACCATCACCAACGGCGGCATCTACGGCTCGCTGATGTCGACCCCGATCCTGAACGCGCCGCAGTCGGGCATTCTCGGCATGCACAAGATCCAGGAGCGGCCGATGGTCGTCGGCGGCAAGATCGAGGTGCGCCCGATGATGTATCTGGCGCTGTCCTACGATCACCGCGTGATCGACGGCAAGGAAGCCGTCACCTTCCTGGTTCGCGTCAAGGAGAGCCTGGAAGATCCGGCGCGCCTGGTGCTCGATCTCTGATCGCTGATGCGTTGCGAGCGCCGTCGCGACTGATGCGACGGCGCGTGTCGAACCATGGAGGCGCGCGTGACGGATAAAGTCGTTGTCATCACCGGCGGCAGCCGCGGCATCGGTCGTGCGACCGCGCTTGCGGCGGCCGCGCGCGGCTTCCGCGTCGTGGTCGGCTATGCCAGCAACAAGAATGCGGCCGACGAGGTGGTCGCGCAGATCGCGGCCAGCAATGGCAAGGCCATCGCTGTGAAGTGCGACGTCGCCGAGGAAAGCGACATCCTCAATTTGTTCAAGGAGGCCGACAAGTTCGGCACGCTCGGCGCGCTCGTCAACAATGGCGGCATCGTCGGCAAGAGCGGCGTGCGCGTCGACGAGATGTCGGCCGAGCGCATCCAGCGCGTGATGGCCGTCAACGTCACCGGCTCCATCCTCTGCGCGCGCGAGGCGGTGAAGCGGATGTCGACCAAGCACGGCGGCAAGGGCGGCGTCATCGTCAACCTGTCCTCGGTCGCGGCCCGTCTCGGCGCACCCAACACCTATGTCGACTACGCCGCGTCCAAGGGCGCGGTCGATTCCTTCACCGTCGGCCTCGGTTATGAGGTCGCGGGCGAGGGCATTCGCGTCGCTGCGATCCGTCCCGGCCTGATCGACACCGAAATCCACGCCGCCGGTGGCGAGCCCGACCGCGCCCATCGTCTGGCCCATCTGGTGCCGATGAAGCGCGTCGGCACCGCCGACGAAATCGCCAATGCCATCGTCTGGCTGATCTCGGACGAGGCCTCCTACGTCACCTCAGCCATTCTCGATGTGTCCGGCGGACGCTGAGGCGCCGCGCGGACTCATCCTCATCACGCCTAACCTTACGGGACTTTCTCTCATGGCTACCTACGATCTCGTCGTCATCGGCACCGGACCGGGCGGTTATGTCTGCGCGGTGCGCGCGGCCCAGCTCGGCATGAAAGTCGCCGTGGTCGAAAAGAACGCAACCCTCGGCGGCACCTGCCTCAACGTCGGCTGCATGCCGTCGAAGGCGCTGCTGCACGCCTCCGAGATGTTCGAGGAAGCCGGGCATTCCTTCGCCAAGATGGGCGTGAGCGTTTCCGCGCCGAAGCTCGATCTGCCGTCGATGATGAACTTCAAGCAGCAGGGCATCGACGGCAACGTCAAGGGCGTCGAGTTCCTGATGAAGAAGAACAAGATCGACGTGCTCAAGGGCACCGGCAAGATCCTGGGCACCGGCAAGGTCGAGGTCTCCGCCGACGGCAAGTCGCAGGTGGTCGAGACCAAGAACATCGTGATCGCCACCGGCTCCGACATCGCGCGCCTGAAGGGCATCGAGATCGACGAGAAGCGCATCGTGTCCTCGACCGGCGCGCTGTCGCTGGAGAAGGTGCCAGGCCGATTGCTGGTCATTGGCGCCGGCGTGATCGGGCTCGAACTCGGCTCCGTGTGGCGCCGGCTCGGATCCGAAGTCATGGTGGTCGAATTTCTCGACCGCATCCTGCCCGGCATGGACGGTGAGATCGCCAAGCAATTCCAGCGCATCCTTGAAAAGCAGGGATTTGCATTCAAGCTGGGCTCGAAGGTGACCGGCGTCGAGGTGAACAGCAAGGCATTGCTCGCGAAAATCGAACCGGCTTCCGGCGGTGCCGCCGAGACCATCGAAGCCGACGTCGTGCTGGTCTGCATCGGCCGCGTGCCCTACACCGACGGTCTCGGCCTCAAGGAAGCCGGCGTCGCGCTGGACGCGCGCGGCCGAGTGCAGATCGATCCGCATTTCGCCACCAGCCTGAAGGGCGTCTATGCCATCGGCGACGTCGTCGCAGGCCCCATGCTCGCGCACAAGGCCGAGGACGAGGGCGTCGCGGTCGCCGAGATCATCGCCGGCCAGGCCGGCCACGTGAATTACGACGTGATCCCGGGCGTCGTGTATACCACGCCGGAAGTGTCCTCCGTCGGCAAGACCGAGGAGGAACTGAAGCAGGCGGGCACGGCTTATACGGTCGGGAAGTTTCCGTTTACCGCCAACGGCCGCTCCAAGGTCAACCAGACCACCGACGGCTTTGTGAAGATTCTCGCAGATGCGAAGACCGATCGCGTGCTCGGCGTGCACATTATCGGCCGCGAAGCCGGCGAAATGATCCATGAAGCGTGTGTTCTCATGGAATTTGGCGGCAGTGCGGAAGATCTCGCGCGCACCTGCCATGCCCATCCGACCCGCTCGGAGGCCGTCAAGGAAGCCGCGCTTGCGGTCGGCAAGCGCGCCATCCATATGTAGCGAAGCGCCCAGCGCCAAATCGGGCGGGAAACACATGCTGCGCCGCCTTCTTCAACCGGTCTGGGTCCTGCTTGCGATCGTCTTCCTGATCGAAGCCTGGCTGTGGGACCATCTCGAGCCGATCGTTGCCAAGGTCGTCGCAGCCATCCCGCTTGCGCGCTTCAAGCAATGGCTGACCGATCGCGTCGATGCGCTGTCGCCGGCCATGACGCTGATCGTGTTCGCGGTGCCAATCGTCCCGCTGTTTCCGCTCAAGCTGGTCGGCCTGTGGCTGCTCGCGCACGAATACTGGACCAGCGCCGTCTTCACGATCGTGTTCGCGAAGCTCATCGGCGTCGGCGTCACCGCCTTCGTGTTCGACGTCACGCGCGCCAAGCTTCTGGAGATGCGCTGGTTCGAGCGGATCTACGGGCTGGTGCTGAAGATCCGCGCCAAGGCCGCCGCGCTGGTCGACCCGATCAAGCGCCGCATCCGCGAATTGATCGCCGGCGACGGCGAGGGCTGGTCGTCCCGCACGTTGCGTATGATCCAGCGTTTCAGGAAGAGCGTGCACCAGGCGCGCTAGCTGTTCACCACACGCTCGCTGTCATCGCCCGGCTTGACCGGGCGATCCAGTATTCCAGAGACGTCAGTGATTGAACCGAGAAGCCGCGGCGTACTGGATGCCCCGGTCAAGCCGGGGCATGACACTGTCTGTGTGGTTTCGGGCGCGCGCCACACGCTCCCCTCAATGCAAATGCAGCAGATGCGGCCACCACAGGCCGAGTGCGGTCATGATCAGGCCGGCGATCGTCAGCACGCCGCCGACATAGGCGAGCGCGAACATGCCGGTGATGATGGTGGCCGAGGCCAGCACGATGCCGATCTGGAAGGCGGCCGAGGCCAGCTCGAAATGGTGGTATTTCGCGGTCGCCTCGTCGCGGTCGTGCTCGGCGTGCTTGGCCTTCTCCGCAAGCTGCTCGGTGCCTTCGCCGGTCTCGGGCTCGGAGCGGTAGCGCTGCGCGGTCTTGGTCCAATCCTCGATCTGCTTCTGCACGGCGGGCTTCTGCGCCTCGTCCGCGGCGGCCAGCGTCAGCTTGCCCTGCTCGGCCGCGGTCACCACCACGGTGCGGCGGATGCTCTTGGCCTGGAAGAACGCCCAGAGATTGGCCGCCTCGACGTTCTTGCTGATCGATTCGGTCTGGGCCCCCTTGCCGAGCGTCTCCGAGATCGCAAGGAAAAGCGCCAGCACGGCGATCAGAAGGGCGATCTTCTTGTTCGAGCCGGACGCGTGTTCGGCGTGCTCGGCATGCTCCATGCTTTCATGTGCGCTCATGATTCCCCTCTTGGTCGGTTCCGCAACGATTGACCGAACCGCGCGGCCTGCGCAAGAGGCACGCGCGCTATGACGAGAGTGTGTCAGTCTGCCGGCTGCGCCCGTGGGGCAGGCCGCGCCGCGACACATCGGTCGTTCACCGTACCCGCTCAGCCGGAAACTCGACCGCATCCCCGAAGTCGGGCATGTCGTCATACGGGGTGACAAAGAAGCGCGGTTGACGCGGTTCAAACGCGCCGCCGGTCAGGCAGGCAAAGACCAGCGGAAAGGTGTCGATCAAGGTGATGTCGTCTGGAGCGGCCGCGCGGCATTGCTTCGGCAGCCGAATTGCGTTCAGAACGCCGAAGCGCTCGTGGAGATCGGCGTCCGACCAGGTAGATGGCGAGCGCTTGGTCTGGCCGCGGAAGTCCGTGCCATGATCCGACTGCAGGATGATCAGCGCCTTGGGATCTGACGTGACAATCTTGTCGACGAGCGTCAGCGTCTGAGAGTTGGTGCAGCGGAGCTGGTCGAGGAAGGCCGGGCGGCTCGCCGGGTCCCAGCGCTGCAGGTCCGGGGCGGCCGAGCGGAAACCGCAGTCCGCCGTGAAGCGGAACGGGATATGCGGGACCAGGATGTGTGCGTACAGGAAGAACGGCGATGGAGTCGCCTGGACCTCATTCAACAGACGGGTCAGGTCATCGACGCCGCCCCACGCAAACGGCGACTGCCGCCGACCGATGATCAAGTCGATGATCGGTGTGTTGGAGAGAATGGCGACGTCCATCTCGTCCAGCCCGACATTCCCGCGCAGGCAACGCGGCCCGTCGAACGCGCATTTGGTCAGGTTGTCATAGCCGTTTTCAAAATGGACATAGCTGTATCCGGCCGAGGTGAGCCGGGCCACCGTCCGGTTCTTGCCTCGAACGAGCGGATATAGCCGCTCCAGCGGGAAAGCCTTGAGGTCCTTGCCTTCGCCCTCGACGGTGTAGTCGGCGTTGGCCGTGCTCGATATCGAATTGGCCGTCGCCGGAAAATTCGAGCGGGCATTGCGAAATACCGTAAAGTCCTTCGCGCCGAGCGAGGCGAGGAAGCCGCTGTTGTCGAATGAAAAATCTTCCTTGAGGACGTCCTGCCTCGGATAGGCATCGAGCACGATCCAATAGATGTTGGGAGACATCGTGAGCTTCATCGCCGGCTCACCGGCGCCCGGGACCGGGCGCGGCGCGCGCTGCTCCTTCACAAGCGCGGTCGCGATGCGGGTGACGGGCAGGGCGGCAAACGCCAACGACGCCACCAGTGCGATTGTCACGAGCGCAGGTCGGCGGATGACAATCAGGGCACCGATGCCGGTGGCGATGGCCATCACGGTCCAGGCGATCGCGGCCCAGTCGCCGAAGCGGCCCTTCATCTCGTACTCGACCAACTCGACGCGATAAGCGAAGAAGACGAAGACCGTCAGCCCGACCGCCAGAACGATGCGCCATGGCGGGACCTTGCGCAGCAGCAAGGCGAGACACACCGAGAGAACCGCCGCGATCGCCATGATGCCGGCCGCGTATTGCAACACGCGCGACGGACCAGCCAGCGCGCTCATGTTCGCTGCGTAAAAATTGAGGAGGGCCATCGTGGACAGAAGCACAGCCGTCGCGACCGCGCGGAGCAGGACGAATCTGTCATCGGATCGTAGCGGCATTTCAGTCTCCACCGGCCTGTCTTGCGAATTCGTACAGCGTGCGGCCGCCCGGGGTGAGCTCGAGCCGCCGCACGATCGCTGCATGGCGGGTCAAGGCGCGCTCGAATTGCTCGCCGTCATAGCCATCGAAGATGTCGCGCCTCAATCGCAGCATGCGCTGGATCATCGGGTCGGACTTCGGAACGAACTCGATCACGCCGCGGGGTGCCAGTCCGACGAGCCAATCCAGCACCGACGGCAGCGGAATGTTCCGGCCGATCGCGAGATGGTGCACGATCGCGAGCGCGATGACGGCGTCCGCGCGGCTGCGCGAATGCAGCCCCGAACGCTCGGTTTCCGCCCAGCCCTGACCGGGGCTTGGATTTGCGGCATCGCTGAACAGCGGGAGAAAGTCCAGATTGTCCGCGGTTGCACGCGCCACCGCAACGTCGAGCGCGTTGAGATCGGCGTCGAACCCGATCACGGACCGGACCCGGTTTTGCAAAAGCGCTTGCGAATACCGACCGGTGTTGCAACCGATGTCCCACGCGCAGGCCAGCGTATTGTTCTGCGCGAAGCAACTGACGAATTTCTCCTTCCTGCTTTCCTCGGTGTCGGAATACGAAAGATTGCCGCGCTCATATTGCTGCCATTCGGTCGGTCCGACGTCTTTCGGCGCGAGATTGGAGATCCAGCGCCGCAACCGGCGCAACATCATCTGAAGCGCGGCTTTGGGCAGCGGCTTTGGCTGACGTGAGGGCTGATCCGGCTCGCGGCGTGCCCGTCGCTGAAAACGGTCCGGAAGCGTGATGTTGGTCAGGACGTCCGGGGAGAGCCACCGTTTGGGCCATCCGATCAGCGCGGCCATGTCGGCGGTCGGAATGCCTTCCAGCGCGCCCCGGTACCAGGCGTTGTGGGCGACGCCGAGCAGCGCGCGCATCAGCAAGGGGTTCGCGAACTGCTCGACGAACTGCCGGTGGCCGTCCCAATAGTCGCCGTCCCGGTACGGCACGAATGAGGAAATGTCGATGAAGACCGGCCGGATTCCGATGAACTGAATATTGTACGCGGTCGCATCCGACAGCGTCAGTCCGAAATCGAGCGCGAGCAGATGGACATCGAGGTGGAGCAGGGCGGCGCGCTTGAGCAACTCGAACGGCCATTCATATGGATAGGAGATGAACGGGACGCGCGGATGCTCCAGAACTTTCAGTCGATCCGATTCGGCATGGATCAGAGTCTGCGTCGCCTCGTCGGAGCTTGCCTCCTCCGCGGCGACGATCCATCCTCTTTCCATCAGCGCGTCGTAGGCGCCCGACGATTTCAGCAGCAGGAAGTTGCGATATGCTTCGTCGTCGACCGCGCGAAAAACTCGGCCAGCATGGGTGAAGACGTAGCCTGAGGGATCGCGGAACGATCCGGGATCACGCATCGCGGTCCAGTATGGATCTGCTGGTGGCGACGTCCGGCGACGATTTCGAGCGCCGGAAGAAATCCATCACCCGCTTTCCGTACGCTCGAATGGCGATCAGGCCGCCGGCAATGCCGGCAAGCAGCGCCTGTACGGCGAAGGCGCCGCTCCCCGGATCCAGATAGGCATAGGCGCTGGTCGGCATCAGCACGGCGATTCCGGCCAGCACCGCCACAGTCATTCCCGGAGAGGTCTTGTTCATTTTCCACACGCCGTAGACGATAGTCGCGGGTCGCACATGCCGCCTATTGGTCTTTTGCACCATCCACCTACGCGCGTAAACC
The DNA here is from genome assembly GCF_051853065.1 of Bradyrhizobium sp. SPXBL-02. Classification (NCBI taxonomy): domain Bacteria; kingdom Pseudomonadati; phylum Pseudomonadota; class Alphaproteobacteria; order Hyphomicrobiales; family Nitrobacteraceae; genus Bradyrhizobium; species Bradyrhizobium sp. SPXBL-02. Next base: position 433,985 of record NZ_CP182474.1, read on the forward strand.
GAAATCCGCTCTATTCCACCGGTCGTCGACGGCCTGTCTGCCGTTGCGGTGCGGTGCGCACGGCCGTGCCTCAGCGCCGCGGATGCGCGCTGGCATAGACCTCCAGCAGCCGCTCGGAATCGATGCCAGTATAGACCTGCGTCGTCGACAGCGAGGAATGCCCGAGCAATTCCTGGATGGCGCGCAAGTCCCCGCCGCGCGAGAGCAGGTGCGTGGCGAAGGAATGACGCAGCGCGTGCGGCGTGGCGCTGTCCGGCAGCCCGAGCGCACCGCGCAGCCGCTCCATCGCGAGCTGGATGATGCGCGGGCTCAAGGGACCGCCGCGTGCGCCGACGAAGATCGGCCCTTCCGCCGGCAGCGGATAGGGGCACATCGAAACGTATTCCTGCACCAGCTCCAGCACGTTTTGCAGCACCGGCACCATGCGAGTCTTGTTGCCCTTGCCGGTCACGACCAGCACGTCGCCCTCGCCGGGACGCGGCACCTCGCGGCGCTTCAGGGAGAGCGCTTCGGAGATGCGCAGCCCCGATCCGTACAAGAGCGCCATCACCGCGGCATCGCGCGCCAGGATCCAGGTCTCCCGTTCCTCGCCGGCACGCTCGTCGGCATCGGCAAGACGCTTGGCGGATGCCATCGGCAGGGGTTTTGGCAAGCTCTTCGCCACCTTCGGCGCGCGGATCGCCGACAATGCGCCGACCTTGCCCTTGCCCTCGCGCTCCAGGAAACGTCCGAACGAGCGCAGGCCCGCCAGCGCACGCATCAGGCTGCGGCCGGCAATGTCGTCGGCCCGGCGCATCGCCATGAAGGCGCGCAGGTCGGTCGCCTCCAGCGCGGCGAAGCGCTTGAGCGTGACGCGCTCGCCCCAATGATTGCTGAGGAAATCCAGGCACTGCCGCAGATCGCGGCCATAGGCCTCCAGCGTCTTCGGCGACAGCCGCCGCTCGGCGCCGAGATGCGAAAGCCAGCGCGCCATCTCCTGCGCGATCGAGGGATCGGCGCTGGCGAGCTCGATGTGTGGGGCGGCCGCTTTGCTCATGCGCTCTGGACGTGGTGATTCCGCACAGTATATCGCATCACACCAGTTTACTGTTCGCTAAGGCCGCCGCGCGGCGCTAGCCTCAAGGCCTCAAGGTTCCGATTCTCAGCTCATGGACCAATCGTCGCGCAGCAACACCGCCCCCGCCACCCGCATGGTCGACGTGCTGGTGCCGGTCGCGCTCGACCAGACCTATTCCTACAAGGTGCCGCGCGGCATGGAGCTGAAGGCGGGCGATCTCGTCGGTGTGCCGCTCGGTCCGCGCGAGGTGCTGGCCGTGGTCTGGGGCGAGAATGCCAATCCCGATCCGCGCCTGCACAACCGCCTCAAGGAGGTCAGCGAGAAACTCGACGTCCCGCCGCTCAAGCCGGAGCTGCGCTCGGTGGTGGACTGGGTCGCCAATTACACGCTGAGCCCGCGCGGCATGGTGCTGCGCATGTGCCTGCGCATGGGCGAAAATCTCGGCCCGGAGCGGGTGCGCGCCGGCGTGCGCCTGACCGGCGATCCGCCGAAGCGTCTGACGCCGGCGCGGGCGCGCGTCATCGCGGTGCTGTCGGACCGGCTGCTGCACGGCAAGTCCGAGGCGGCCAGGGAGGCCGGTGTCTCCTCGGGCGTGATCGACGGCCTCGTCGATGAAGGTACGCTCACGGTGGAGCCGATGCCGCCGCCGCCTCCGCCGCCGGCGCCCGATCCGGAATTCGGCCGGCCGGACTTCTCGCCGCTCCAGCGTGCCGGTGTGGATGCGATGCGCGCGCTTGCGGCCAACGGCACCTTCCATGTCGCGCTGCTCGACGGCGTCACCGGCTCAGGCAAGACCGAGGTCTATTTCGAAGCCGTCGCCGAGGTGGTCCGCCGCGGCAAGCAGGCGCTGATCCTGATGCCGGAGATCGCGCTCACCGGCCAGTTCCTCGACCGTTTCGCGCAGCGCTTTGGCGTGCGGCCGATCGAATGGCATTCGGAGCTGACGCCGCGCACCCGCGCGCGCAATTGGGCCGCGATCTCCGAAGGCTCGGCGCCGGTCGTGGTCGGGGCGCGCTCGGCGCTGTTTCTCCCTTACGCCAATCTCGGCCTCATCGTCGTCGATGAGGAGCACGACCAGGCCTACAAGCAGGACGACGGCGTGCATTACCATGCCCGCGACATGGCGGTGGTGCGCGGGCATATCGCGAAAATTCCGGTCGTGCTGGCCTCCGCCACGCCGTCGGTGGAATCCGAGGTCAATGCGCGCAAGAACCGCTATCAGCGCATCGCGCTGCCCTCGCGCTTCGGCGGCCAGCACATGCCGCATATCGAGGCCATCGACCTGCGCCGCGAGCCGCCCGCGCGTGGTCGCTTCATCTCGCCGCGACTTGCCGGCGAGATCCGAACCGCGATCGAACGGCGCGAGCAGGCGCTGCTCTTCCTCAATCGCCGCGGTTATGCGCCGCTGACCTTGTGCCGCGCCTGCGGCCATCGCTTCGCCTGCACCATCTGCGACGCCTGGCTGGTCGATCACCGCTTTCGCCAGCGCCTGGTCTGCCACCATTGCGGCTTCTCGATGCCGCGCCCGCATATCTGCCCGAACTGCTCGGCCGAGGAATCGCTGGTTGCGGTCGGCCCCGGCGTCGAGCGCCTGCAGGAGGAGGCGGCCGCGCTGTTCCCGGACGCGCGCACCATGGTGCTGTCGAGCGATCTCATCACCTCGATCGAGACGATGCGAAGCGAGCTTGCCGAGATCGCAGAGGGCCGCGTCGACATCATCATCGGCACGCAGCTCGTCGCCAAGGGGCACAACTTCCCGCGGCTCAATCTGGTCGGCGTGGTCGATGCCGATCTTGGCCTCTCCAACGGCGATCCGCGCGCGGCGGAGCGGACCTGGCAATTGCTCAACCAGGTGATCGGCCGCGCCGGCCGCGAGCAGGGCCGCGGCGTCGGCTATCTGCAGACCCACCAGCCCGATCATCCCGTGATGCGGGCCTTGATCGCCTGCGACCGCGAGGCCTTCTACGACAGCGAGATCGAGCTGCGCGAGAAGACGCTCTATCCGCCGTTCGGCCGGCTCGCCAGCCTGATCATCTCCGCCGGCGACCGCCCGGGCGCCAAAGGCTTTGGCCACAAGCTCGTCGCGCTCGCGCCGCGCGACGAGCGCGTCGTCGTGCTCGGCCCCGCCGAAGCGCCGCTCGCCGTCATCAAGGGCCGCTACCGCTTCCGCATCCTGGTGAAATCGGCGCGCGGTTTCGACCTGTCGGACTATTTGCGCAGCTGGCTCGCGGTCTGCCCGAAGCCGACAGGCAATCTGAAGCTCGAAGTGGACGTCGATCCGCAGAGCTTTTTGTAGTGGCTATTCCCCACTCTCTCCACGTCATTGCGAGGAGCCCTTGCGACGAAGCAATCCAGAGTCTTTCCGCGGGAAGATTCTGGATTGCTTCGCTGCGCTGGCAATGACGGGACGTAAAAAAGCCCGCGGTCCCCCAAGACCGCGGGCTTGTTTTCATGCGCGCATCAAACTGATGAAAAGTGCGCGGGTAGGCGGCTCGTCGCGCCTTTAGGAGACGACCTCCGCGGTGACGCGGCCGACGCCGGCACCGGTGAGGCCGATGGCGCGGGCTGCACCCGTGGAGAGGTCGAGGACACGGCCGCGAATGAACGGGCCGCGGTCGTTGATGGTGACGATCACGCTCTGGCCGCGGTGGGTGACGCGCAGCTTGGTGCCGAACGGCAGCGAACGGTGCGCCGCGGTCATGGCGTTCTGGTTGAAGCGCTGGCCCGAGGCGGTCCGGCTGCCGGACTCGTTGCCGTAATAGGAGGCCACGCCGGAGAAGCTGTGGCCGGTGCCGGAGGTCGGCGTCATCGACGCATTGGCATTGCGCCAATCGGAGGTCGCATTGGCCTCGGTCTGGGCGTGGTGGCGGTGGTGATGCCGGTGATGCCGGGATTTGGCGGAAGCTTCGGTGGCAGTTCCACCGACGATCAGAGTTGCGGCGACGAAAGCAATCGCCGTGCGCGGCCGGGTCACAAAGCCCAGCGTCTTCAAAGACAGCATTTAATGGTCCCTAAGCTAGTATTGCCACATTTGTGGCAAGTGGAGCCCCCATCAGTTTGTGAGCGGGTTGGCGTTTCGATTCCTAATGAGGCGTGAATTGGGCAGTAATTCCGGTATGTGTCGTCATGAAATATCTTGTTACCGTCGCGCGATATTCGGCCGATGTTCCGAAATCTTCGGCTTTAACGATTTATTAACCTGCCGATTACTTACAAATACTGTAGAGCGAAGTCATCGCCGCCAGCGTTTAGAATTCGATAAGTATTCGGCGCGTGGAACTCGCTAGGGCGGATTCACGCCTCAGCGATCCGTGTTCATGGCGGCTATGCGCTAGGGGCAGGAACCAATGGAGGGCGCGGCGGCAAAGCCGGCGCCAATTTCCGTGAGCTGGGACGCCGCCGCCTCGGCCGCCCCTCGGCGCGCGATGTGTCGCGCGGCTGCGACGAACTGGCGACAGAACCTCATGCCTTTAATTTGGCGTCATGTTGCACCTGCGCGCCTGCTATGTTAGCAAAGCCGCGATTTTAACGAGCCCGGCACCTCCCGTGCTGGTCGAAAATCGAAGTCCCGCTTGAATTCCAAGGGCTTGGATCGCTAGGCGCCGCTTCGTGGCGACGGTTTTTCCCTTGCGAGTTTGACAGCAAAAAGAGCGCGTCTGTGGCTGCAGAAGATACGTCCGTTTCCGGTGTGTCCGGCCGTTATGCAACGGCCTTGTTTGAACTGGCCCGCGACCAGAATTTGGTCGACGCGGTCAAAGCCGATCTCGACAAATTCGAGGCCCTGCTGAACGAGAGCGCCGATCTGAAGCGCCTCGTCCGTAGCCCGGTGTTCGCGGCCGATGCCCAGTCCAGGGCCCTCTCGGCCGTGCTGGACAAGGCGGGCATCGCCGGCATCGCCGCCAACTTCCTGAAAGTGCTGACGGCCAACCGCCGCCTGTTCGCGGTGGCCGACGTCATCCGCGCCTACCGCGCGCTCGTCGCCAAGTTCAAGGGCGAGACGACGGCCGACGTCACCGTGGCGGAAGCGCTCTCGGACAAGAATCTCGATGCCCTCAAGGTCGCCCTGAAATCGGTGACCGGCAAGGATGTCGCGCTGAACGTGAAGATTGATCCCTCGATCATCGGTGGCCTCGTCGTCAAGCTGGGCAGCCGCATGGTGGATGGTTCGCTTCGCACCAAACTCAATTCGATCAAGCACGCGATGAAAGAGGCAGGCTGATGGACATCCGCGCCGCGGAAATTTCCGCGATCCTCAAGGACCAGATCAAGAATTTCGGCCAGGAAGCTGAAGTCTCCGAAGTCGGACAGGTGCTGTCCGTCGGCGACGGTATCGCCCGCGTCTACGGTCTGGACAACGTCCAGGCCGGCGAAATGGTCGAGTTCGAGAACGGCACCCGCGGCATGGCGCTGAACCTCGAGACCGACAACGTCGGTGTCGTTATTTTCGGTGCCGACCGCGAAATCAAGGAAGGCCAGACCGTCAAGCGCACCCGCGCCATCGTGGACGCGCCGGTCGGCAAGGGTCTGCTCGGCCGCGTCGTCGACGCGCTCGGCAATCCGATCGACGGCAAGGGCCCGATCCAGGCCGACAAGCGCATGCGCGTCGACGTCAAGGCGCCCGGCATCATTCCGCGCAAGTCGGTGAACGAGCCGATGGCGACCGGCCTCAAGGCGATCGACGCCCTGATCCCGATCGGCCGCGGCCAGCGCGAGCTGATCATCGGCGACCGTCAGACCGGCAAGACCGCGATCGCGCTCGACACCATCCTGAACCAGAAGCCGCTCAACGCGCAGCCGGACGAGAACATCAAGCTGTACTGCGTCTACGTCGCGGTCGGTCAGAAGCGTTCGACCGTCGCGCAGTTCGTGAAGGTGCTGGAAGAGCAGGGCGCGCTCGAATATTCGATCGTCGTCGCCGCCACCGCCTCGGATCCGGCGCCGATGCAGTACATCGCGCCCTTCACCGGCTGCACCATGGGCGAGTACTTCCGCGACAACGGCATGCACGCGGTCATCATCTATGACGACCTGTCCAAGCAGGCCGTCGCCTACCGCCAGATGTCGCTGCTGCTGCGCCGCCCGCCGGGCCGCGAAGCCTATCCGGGCGACGTGTTCTATCTGCACTCCCGCCTGCTCGAGCGCGCGGCGAAGCTGAACAAGGACCAGGGCTCGGGCTCGCTGACGGCGCTGCCGGTCATCGAAACCCAGGCCAACGACGTGTCGGCCTACATCCCGACCAACGTCATCTCGATCACCGACGGCCAGATCTTCCTGGAAACCGACCTGTTCTTCCAGGGCATCCGTCCTGCCGTGAACGTCGGTCTGTCGGTGTCGCGCGTGGGTTCGTCCGCGCAGACCAAGGCCACCAAGAAGGTCGCCGGCAAGATCAAGGGTGAGCTCGCGCAGTACCGCGAAATGGCGGCGTTCGCGCAGTTCGGCTCCGACCTCGACGCCTCGACCCAGCGCCTGCTCAACCGCGGTTCGCGCCTCACCGAGCTCCTGAAGCAGCCGCAGTTCTCGCCGCTGAAGATGGAAGAGCAGGTCTGCGTGATCTGGGCCGGCACCAACGGCTATCTCGATCCGCTCCCGCTCAACAAGGTGCGCGCGTTCGAGGACGGCCTGCTCTCGCTGCTGCGCGGCAAGCACGCCGACATCCTCAACTCGATCCGCGACAGCCGCGACCTCTCCGACGACACCGCCGGCAAGCTGAAGTCGGTGGTCGAAGGCTTTGCGAAGAGCTTCGCTTAACAGCAAGTATGGCCGGATCGTCCGGCCATGACCGCTTCGCGAGAGGCAAATCAATAAGAAGCATGCCCGGCGCCCGGCCGGGCATTGCGGTAGGGACAGGCTAGCGGTCCGACGCTTCAGTCGAACCGCCGGGGTGAACGAAGAATGGCGTCACTTAAAGACATGCGCGTCCGCATCGCCTCCACCAAGGCGACGCAAAAGATCACCAAGGCGATGCAGATGGTCGCGGCCTCCAAGCTGCGCCGCGCGCAGACCGCGGCGGAAGCCGCGCGTCCCTATGCCGAAAAGATGAGCGCGGTGATCTCCAACATCGCCAGCGCCGCGGCGGGCTCGCCCGGCGCGCCGGCGCTGCTGGCCGGCACCGGCCGCGATCAGGTTCACCTGCTGTTGGTCTGCACCGGCGAGCGCGGCCTGTCCGGCGCTTTCAACTCCTCTATCGTGCGTCTCGCCCGCGAACGCGCTCTGGCGCTGGCTGCGCAGGGCAAGGAAGTGAAATTCTTCTGCGTCGGCCGTAAGGGCTACGAGCAGCTCCGCCGCCTGTTCGACAAGCAGATCGTCGAGCATCTCGACCTGCGCAGCGTGCGTCAGCTCGGCTTCGTCAACGCCGAGGACATCGCCAAGAAGGTGCTGGCGCGGTTCGACAACGGCGAGTTCGACGTCTGCACGCTGTTCTACTCGCAGTTCAAGTCGGTGATCGCACAGGTCCCGACCGCCCAGCAGATCATCCCGCTGGTCGTCGAGGAAGGCGGTGCGAACGCCAGCGCGACCTCCTACGAATATGAGCCGGAGGAGGACGAGATCCTCACGCGCCTGTTGCCGCGCAATCTCGCGGTGCAGATCTTCCGCGCCCTGCTCGAGAACAACGCTTCGTTCTACGGCGCGCAGATGTCGGCGATGGACAACGCCACCCGCAACGCCGGCGAAATGATCCGCAAGCAGACGCTGGTCTACAACCGCACGCGTCAGGCTCAGATCACCAAGGAACTCATCGAAATCATCTCCGGCGCAGAAGCAGTCTGACCGGACACGAAATTCGGATCGAAGGAGACAGTAAATGGCTACAGCAGCCACACAGATCGGTCGCGTTACCCAGGTCATGGGCGCCGTCGTCGACGTGCAGTTCGAAGGCCACCTGCCGGCCATTCTCAACTCGCTGGAGACCAAGAACGGCAACAACCGCCTGGTGCTGGAAGTCGCGCAGCATCTCGGCGAATCGACCGTCCGCACCATCGCGATGGACGCCACCGAAGGTCTGGTGCGCGGCCAGGAAGTGACCGACACCGGTCAGCCGATCTCGGTTCCCGTGGGTGACGGTACGCTCGGCCGCATCATGAACGTCATCGGCGAGCCGATCGACGAGGCCGGCCCGATCAAGTCGGAAGGCATCCGCGCCATCCACCAGGAAGCGCCGACCTATACCGACCAGTCGACCGAAGCCGAAATTCTCGTCACCGGCATCAAGGTCGTCGATCTGCTCGCTCCGTATGCGAAGGGCGGCAAGATCGGCCTGTTCGGCGGCGCCGGCGTCGGCAAGACCGTGCTGATTCAGGAGCTGATCAACAACGTCGCGAAGGCGCACGGTGGTTACTCCGTGTTCGCCGGCGTCGGCGAGCGTACCCGCGAGGGCAACGACCTCTATCACGAGTTCATCGAGTCCAAGGTCAACGCCGATCCGCACAATCCGGATCCGAGCGTGAAGTCGAAGTGCGCTCTCGTGTTCGGTCAGATGAACGAGCCGCCGGGCGCCCGCGCCCGCGTCGGCCTGACCGGCCTGACTGTCGCCGAGCACTTCCGCGACCAGGGCCAGGACGTGCTGTTCTTCGTCGACAACATCTTCCGCTTCACGCAAGCGGGGTCGGAAGTGTCGGCGCTGCTCGGCCGCATTCCCTCGGCGGTGGGTTATCAGCCGACGCTCGCCACCGACATGGGCGCGCTGCAGGAGCGCATCACCACGACGCAGAAGGGTTCGATCACCTCGGTGCAGGCGATCTACGTGCCGGCCGACGACTTGACCGACCCGGCGCCCGCGACCTCGTTCGCGCACTTGGACGCCACCACGGTGCTGTCGCGCGCGATCTCGGAAAAGGGCATCTATCCGGCGGTGGACCCGCTCGACTCGACCTCGCGCATGCTCTCCCCGCTCGTCGTCGGCGAGGAGCACTACGCCGTCGCCCGTCAGGTCCAGCAGGTGCTGCAGCGCTACAAGTCGCTCCAGGACATCATCGCCATTCTCGGCATGGACGAGCTTTCGGAAGAGGACAAGCTGACGGTGGCCCGCGCCCGCAAGATCGAGCGCTTCCTGTCGCAGCCGTTCCACGTCGCCGAAATCTTCACGGGTTCGCCCGGCAAGTTCGTCGACCTCGCCGACACCATCAAGGGCTTCAAGGGCCTGGTGGACGGCAAGTACGACCACCTGCCGGAAGCGGCCTTCTACATGGTCGGCACCATCGAAGAAGCCGTCGAGAAGGGCAAGAAGCTGGCGGCGGAAGCTGCCTAAGAGGCGAACGGCGAAGGGAGTAGCGAATACAAGCTGCTCCCGACCGCCACTCGCTATTCGCCACTCGCTACTCGCAGGTTTCTCATGGCCACCTTCCATTTCGATCTCGTCTCTCCGGAAAAGCTCGCCTTCTCGGGCGAGGTCGATCAGGTCGACATTCCCGGCGTCGAGGGTGACTTCGGCGTGCTGGCAGGGCATGCGCCGGTCGTGGCTGCGATCCGGCCCGGCATCCTCACCATCACCAGCGGTGGCAGGCACGAGAAGGTCATCGTGCTCGGCGGCCTCGCCGAGGTGTCCGAGAGGGGCCTGACCGTGCTCGCCGACGTCGCGACCTCGCTGGACGAGCTGGACCGCGCCCAGTTCGCCGAGACGATCGCGGAGATGGAAGAGAATCTGAAGGAGCATGAAGGCGGCGAGCTCGATCAGGCCATCGAGCGACTGGATCACTTCAAGAGCATCCAGCACCAGCTCAACTCCACGGCTATGCACTAAGCCCCGGGGCACCGCTCCGGGGCTCGGGTAAGACATTCCTGCAAAGGAATTCCTGAACAAGTTCAGCGCTCGTCACGACCGTGGCGGGCGCTGAAACTTTGTTGCACCGCGCCGGAGATGGCGGCATTCTGCGCCCCGCGGATTTGTTCCGGGGGCCGGTGGCAGATGAAACGCAAGATCGCAGCGATTTTCGCAGCCGATATTGCCGGGTATTCGAGGCTGGTCGCGGAAGACGAAGAGGAAACGCTGCGGCGTCTCGCCTCCTATCGCGAGGTCGTCGACGATTTCATCGCCAAGGCCGGCGGACGCATCTTCAACACGGCGGGCGATGCCGTGCTCGCGGAGTTTCCGAGCGCGGTGGATGCGGTGCGCTGTGCGATCGACATCCAGGAAAGCTTGCGAACCCGCAACATGGCCTATCCGCCGAGCCGGCAGATGTCGTTCCGCATCGGCATCACCATCGGCGACGTCGTCGAACGCGACGGCGATCTGTTGGGCGACGGCGTCAACATCGCCGCGCGCCTGGAGGGCCTCGCCGAGGTCGGCGGCATCTGCGTCTCCCGCGCGGTGCATGAGCAGGTCGCCAACAAGCTGTCGGTGCAGTTCGCCGATATCGGCGCGCAGGAGGTCAAGAACATCCCGACGCCGGTGCACGCCTATCTGGTGGCGATGCGGCGCGAGGACGGCAGCTATGCCAAGCCGCAGCTGAAGACGGCGGCTTCCAAGGTGGCCGCGGCCCCGGTGTGGATGTGGCCGCTGGTGGTCGCCGTCGTCTCGATCGTCGCCATCGTCGTCACCGGCTTTCTCTACAACACCAAGCTCAAGCAGACTGCGAGTGCCGCGGCGCCGGCCGTGACGGCCAATGCGGCGCCGAGCCCAACGCCGGCTGCGGCGGCGGCAACGCCGAGCCCGATGCCGACCCAAATGGCAAAGGCGCCGATGGCTCCGATGGCTCCGTCTAACGCCGGCGCCGCGATGGCGCCGATGCCTGCGCCGTCACCATCGGCATCGCCGATGACAGGCAAGCTTGCTGCCGACAGCGTACCCTTCATCAACGAGCGCGTGCGCAGCTTCCTCGCTGGCGATTATGCGAGCTCCGGCGACTACAAGGCCTTCGCGCTCAATGTCGGCGGCTTCACCGGCTCAGCGCTGAACCAGGCAAGCGAGGAAGCCGCGCGCAACATGGCACTCGAACAGTGCCAGAAGCGCGCCGATGCCGCGCAATCGCCCCGGCGCTGCGAGCTCTACGCCGTCGGCAACACGATCGTTTACACGCACGGCAAGCCGCCGATGCCGCCCCCGCCCTATGTCAGGCATGATGCGATGATCGAGCGGCCGTTCGCCTCGAAGGATTTTCCGATCGTACGCGAGCCGCAAAAAGTCCGGCTCGAGAACATGTTCGTGCCGGCGGCGAAGTCCCGCTCGGTGGCACTCAGTCCGGGCGGGCAATATTTCATGGTGCTGGGCGCATCATCAGCCGACGACGCGGCGAAGCGCTCGCTGGAATCGTGCGGCGCAATCGCCGGCGTGCCCTGCATGGTCGTTGCGGTTGACGATAATTTCGTCGTGCCGATCCCGACCCTGTTCAGGATCACCGGCTTCTTCAACGCCGCCTCCAATTCCTCGATCGTGGCCGAAGCGCGCGGCGAGGTCGTCCGCAAGCTCGGTGACGCCACGGGCTGGAACGCCGTCGCCGTCGGCACGTCCGGCCGCGCCGGCCTCGGCCTCAAAGCCGCCGACGAGCAGACCGCCGTCAATTCCGCGCTCGCCGACTGCGCCAAGCGCGACAGCGACTGCCACGTCATCGCCATCGGCCCATTCACGGTCGGCCCGATCAATTAGCGATGAGGCCCCGGCTGGTGCGCTGGCAGAGGCGCCCCTTTATGCGTCCAAGCCGGCAAAATAACCTAACGATTTCAACTCCATCTCTACTGTGCATGGGGTTGTTTTCGAAAGTTCAGCTCGCGAGGTGCGCAAACTCTCGCGCCACGGCGCGGTAGACCTCGCGGCGGAACGGCACCACGAGGTCGGCGACACGGTCGAGGCGCTCCCAGCGCCAGGCATCGAACTCGGCAGGCTGTCCGTTGCGCGGCGTCAGCGGATCGATCTCGTCGTCGCGGCCGGTGAAGCGCAGCGCGAACCATTTCTGGCGCTGGCCGCGAAACTTTGCGAGGCGATGCGTTTGCGGTCCATCGTAAGGCGGGAATTCATAGGTGAACCAGTCGGTCTCGCCGAGATAGTCGGCGCTGACGACGTTGGTCTCCTCCCAGAGCTCGCGCAGCGCCGCATCGCGCAAATTCTCGCCCTCGTCGACACCGCCCTGCGGCATCTGCCAGTCGAGCCCCGGCAGGATGATCTCGGGCCCGTCGCCCTTGAAGCGATGGCCGATCAGCACATGGCCGTCCGGATTGAACAGCGCGATGCCGACGTTCGGGCGGTAGGGTTTTTCATTGTTCATCTTGTCATTCCGGGGCGCGCGGAGCGCGAGCCCGGAATCCATAACCACAGGCAGCGGACGGATGAAAGGCCGTGGCCGCTACCCTCCGCACAACTTCTGCCTGAGAGTTTGGACCCCCTTCTTCGCGGGGGTGAGCGGAGTGCTGGGATGAAGCTCGCTACCCCTCCGCCAGCGCAGAAAATTCCTGCACCACGCGCTCATAGACCGGGCGCTTGAACGGGATGATCAGCTCAGGGAGATTCTTCATCGACTCCCAGCGCCAGCTCACGAATTCCGCCTTGTGGCCGCCGCCGCCGGGATTCGCGACATTGATCTCGCTGTCCTTGCCGGTGAAGCGCACCGCGTACCATTTCTGGCGCTGGCCGCGGTAGCGGCCTTTCCAGGCGCGCCCGGCGACCGTGCGCGGGATGTCGTAAGTGAGCCAGTCCGGGACTTCGCCGAGCCGCTCGACCGAGCGCACGCTGGTCTCCTCGTAGAGCTCGCGCTTGGCCGCCTCCCAGGTGTCCTCGCCGGGATCGACCCCGCCTTGCGGCATCTGCCAGACATGGGTGTCGTCGACATGCTCGATGCCGCCGGCGCGGCGGCCGATGAACACCAGTCCCTTTGGATTGATCAGCATCACACCGACACAGGTCCGGTAGGGCAGATCCTCGTAACGCGCCATTCCGCCAGACCTCTTGCCTGCATTTTTGGAAGGCATGCCGGCCCCGCGAGACCCGTGCCGAACCAATTCGTTGATTTAGCTGGATTTTGATTTCAGCATCGCGGTTGTCAATGGCACCAAAAGGATACCTCGGTCGCCCAAGGTCTTGGTCCAGGCGCTGATGCGCTCGATCGAGACGGGCAGGGCGGAGGCCGTGCCGACGGCGATGCCGCGCTCGCGCGCCGTCGATTCCAGCTTGTTGAGGGCGCGGTCGATCTCGGTCGCCGTCGGCACCGCATCGATGGCGATATCGCCCTTGCCGAACGGCACGGCCTGGTTGGCCGCCGCCTGGGGCGCGATGCTGCGGGGCGAGGAGCCGTCGTCGAAGAAGCCGAGGCCGCGCTTGGCCGCCTCGCGGATGATCGGCTGCATCGCCGGCTCGGTCGCGATGAAGCGGGCGCCCATGAAATTGGTGAGGCCGGCATAGCCCTGCATCCGGCTGAGGTGCCAGTACAGGCGGTCCATGTTCTGGTCGGGGCTGAGCGAGGTCAGCAGCGTCTGCGGCCCCGGATCGTTGTCCGGGAAGTCGTAGGGCTCCATCGGGATCTGGAGGAAGATCTCGTGGCGCTGCGTCCGCGCCCGCTCGGCGAGCTTGCCGGGATCGGATCCGTAGGGCGTGAAGGCCAGCGTCACCGCCGGCGGCAGCTTCATGATGGCATCGGTGGTTTTTGCGGCGCCGACGCCGAGGCCGCCGATCACGATCGCGACCACAGGCATCTTGGCAGCCTTGGCACGGTCGGCATCGGCCGCATAGACGGTGAACGGCCTCAGCCCGTCGGCCACCACCGGGATCATGCCGTAGCGTGATTTCTCCAGCAGCTTCGGATTGATCCCGGCCATGACGGGCGGCGGGCCGGATGCCGCCTCGCCCTTGTCGGCAGCATCGCCTGCGCCGATCACCACGTCGTGGCGGGCGCCGGTGGAGCCGTCGATCATGGTGATGGTCTTCTGCTCGCCGGGCGCGGCCTGCTTCGGCGCTTCCTTGGTCTCGTGCTTGGCGTCCGGCTTGCTCTCCGCGCCGTGGCCGGACGCGGCCGGCTTCTCGTCCGTGGCAGTGGGAGCGCGGATCGCGAGCCTGGCCATCGGCTCGCCGCCGAACGGATCCTTGTTGAAGATGGCGAAGCCGGCAAAGCTAATCAGGAACAGGCCGAGCAGGACGGCCACCAGCTGCAGGGCGGTGAACGGCAGCCGCAGCCGGCGTTTCCGGCGCGGCTTGTCCTGTCCGAGCGGGGCGCTCAGATCGTCGGCCGTCTCAGTCATGCGCGATCCCGAATCACTCGTGCCGACGATACCACGCCGCGGTCAAGCGGCGGCAGGCCGGGAGAGGCCGGGGACGACGGGAGTTCCAAGCAAAAAGGGCGGCTTCAGGAAGCCGCCCTTTCGTGGGATCGCGCGTGACGCCGACTTAATTCGCCGCTTTGGGCTTGTCGGTCGTGGCCTTGTTGTCGTTGCCCGGGGTCGGCGCGGCGGAGGCGCTGTTCTTGATGCCGTGGAGCAGGTCGCCGGCGAGCTTGAGCGCCTTGTCGTCCTTGGCGTCCGGCGGGACATAGGACTGCGAGCCGGTCTTCTCGTCGCCGTCGTTCTTCAGATGGCCGCGCAGCGAAGCCTCGCCCTTGGTGTCGGTGCGCGACTTCAGCTCGTCAGGCACGTCCTGCAGCACTTCGATGTCGGGCACGATGCCCTTGGCCTGGATCGACTTGCCCGACGGCGTGTAATAGCGCGCCGTGGTCAGCCGCAGCGCGCCGTTGCCCGAGCCGAGCGGAATGATGGTCTGCACCGAGCCCTTGCCGAACGAGCGCGTGCCGACGATCGTCGCGCGCTTGTGGTCCTGGAGCGCGCCGGCGACGATTTCCGACGCCGAAGCCGAGCCGCCATTGACCAGCACGATGACAGGCTTGCCCTTGGTCAGGTCGCCCGCATGCGCGGTGCGGCGCTGGGTCTCCTCGGCATTGCGGCCGCGGGTCGAGACGATCTCGCCCTTCTCGAGGAAGGAGTCCGAGACGGTGACCGCTTCCTCGAGCAGGCCGCCCGGATTGTTGCGGAGGTCGATGATGAAGCCCTTGAGCTTGTCGCCGCCGATCTGGTTCGTGAGGTTACCGACCTCGCGCTTCAGGCCTTCGGTGGTCTGCTCGTTGAAGGTGGTGATGCGGATATAGCCGATGTCATCCTGCTCGACGCGCGCGCGCACCGAGCGGACGCGGATGTTGTCGCGCACCAGCGTCACGTCGAGCGGATTGTCCTGGCCCTTGCGGATGATCTTGAGCTTGATCTTGGTGTTGACGGGGCCGCGCATCTTCTCGACCGCCTGATTCAGGGTCAGGCCCTGCACCGCCTCGTCGTCGAGATTGGTGATGATGTCGTTGGCCATGATGCCGGCGCGCGAAGCGGGCGTGTCGTCGATCGGCGAGACCACCTTGATCAGGCCGTCTTCCATCGTGACCTCGATGCCGAGGCCGCCGAACTCGCCGCGGGTCTGCACCTGCATGTCGCGGAAGCTCTTGGCGTCCATGTAGCTCGAATGCGGATCGAGGCCGGTGAGCATGCCGCTGATGGCGGATTCGATCAGCTTGGTGTCATCGGGCTTCTCGACGTAATCGGAGCGCACGCGCTCGAAGACGTCGCCGAAGAGGTTGAGCTGGCGATAGGTGTCCGCGGTGGCGGCTCGCGCGCTGGAGCCCATGAACACCGCGCGCGGCTGGGTCACGAACAGCGTCAGCGCCGCACCGGTGGCGGCGCTGAGGAGGATTACTGAAGTCTTGCGCATCATCCGCGAACCTTCTCGCCTTCATTTGCGGCCCACCATGGGCCTGGATCGATTGGAGTGCCGTCTTTACGGAACTCGACATACAGCACAGGTTGACTCGCGTTCGTGGCGAGAATGGAGGCGACCTGAGAGGTCGACCCCATCGTCGCGACCGGCTCCCCCGTGAGCACAAACTGCCCGATGTTGACCGAAATGCGCTCCATCCCGGCGATCAGGACATGATACCCGCCCCCGGCATTGAGGATCAAGAGTTGTCCATAGCTGCGGAATGGGCCGGCATACACAACCCAGCCATCACACGGCGTCGTGACCTGGGCGCCGGGCTTGGTCGCCAGCGAAATGCCCTTCTGGACGCCGCCGACCCCGTCGGAACCGCCAAAATCCCTGATCTTGTTACCGTTAACCGGAAACGGCAGGAGACCCCTGGCCGAGGCGAAGGCGATCGCCGGGGTGGTGCGGGACTTGTCCTTGAACGCGCCCGGGCCCTGTTTGGCGCTGGCAGCCGCCTTGGCCTCGGCCTGCCTTGCGGCCTCGGCGGCTTTCTCGGCCGCCTTGGCGGCGCTTTGCAGGTCCTGCTCCATCTTGGCGATCAACCCCTGGAGATCGCCGACCTGCTTTGACAGCGCGATCGCGCGCGCGCCTTCGGCGTCGAGGTCTTTTTCGCGTGCGGACTGCTGGCGCTGCCGTTCCTCGATCAGGGCGGTGAGCCGGGTCTGGTCGCTCCTGACCTTGTCACGGTCGGAGGCGAGCTGATCGCGCTCGGTGGCGATGGTCCTGCGCAAGGCCACGAGCTCGCCGAGCTCGCCCGCGATTCTTTCGGCGCGGCCGCGCAATTCCGGCACGACGGCACCGAGCAGCATCGCGGTGCGCAGTGATTGCAGCGCATCTTCGGGCCGCACCAGCAGCGCCGGCGGCGTGCGCCGGCCGGCGCGCTGCAAGGCCGCCAGCACCTCGACGATGTCGGCGCGGCGCGAATCCAGCGAAGCGCGCATCTGTTGCTCGCGGCCGTTCAGCGCGCGCAGCCGCGCCTCGGCCTCGTCGATCTTGGTCTCCACGGCGCGCACATTGGCGGCGGTTTCGATCAGCTGCTGATTGAGCTGGGTGCGGTCCTGGCCGAGCGCGGTGATCTCGGCCTTGAGCTTGGCCTGCGCTTCTTCCGCGCTTCGTTGCCTCGCGCGCGCGGCCTCCAGCTCCTGCTCGCGCTGCTTGATCGCATCGGGCGAGACCGCCGCGGTCTGCGGCGGCGGCGCAACTGTCTGGCCTTGCGTCGGAGCTTGCGCGAGGCTTGTGTTCGCTTGCGCGAGGCTTGCGCCGGCAATGCCCGTGATCAGCAGCAGGTTGAGGAGCGGCGCTCGCATCGTGTCGGCAAAGGTGCTCGTTGTGGCGCGCATCACGCGCGGTGATAGGGGTGGCCGGCCAGGATGGTGGCGGCCCGATACAGCTGTTCCAGAAGCATGACGCGGACCATTTGGTGCGGCCAGGTCGCAGAGCCGAACGCGATCGCGAGCTTGGCCTTACGGCGCAATTCGGGCGAAAGTCCGTCCGCCCCTCCGATCACGAAGAAAGTATGTCCGGCGCCTTCGTCGCGCCAGCGCCCCAGATGCCGTGCGAATACGGTGGAGTCGAGATTCTGGCCGCGCTCGTCCAGCGCCACCAGGATCGCCTTGTCAGGAATATGCGCCGAGATCGCCGCGGCCTCTTCGGCCATCCGCGTTGCGGCATCGCGCGCGCGGCTCTCGGCAACTTCATAGACACTGAGCCCGCGGAATCCGAGCTTGCCGCCGGCGTCGCAGAACCGTTCGAAATAGCGGTCGGCAAGCTCCCGTTCGGGGCCCTGCTTCAGCCGGCCCACCGCAATGACAGCAACACGCATGATTTCAGTGCCGCGTTGACAAGACCGCGCGCAACAGGCGCGCGCACGACGCTAGCATGCGCGTCAGCCGATTCGAAATCGGCAGTGAGCCTAGATCGCCTTCGCCGCCCCTGGGCCCTGCGTGTACAACCGCTCGAGGTTGTAGAACTCGCGGACCTCGGGTCTGAACACGTGCACGATCACGTCGCCGGAATCGATCAGCACCCAGTCGCAATTGGGCAAGCCCTCGACATGGATGTTCTTGATGCCGTTTTCCTTGAGGCTCTTGGTGACGTTTTCCGCGATCGCGCCGACGTGCCGGTTCACCCGGCCGGTGGTGACGATCATGTAGTCGGAGTACGCCGATTTGCCGCGAAGGTCGATTGTGACCGTCTCTTCCGCCTTCATGTCCTCGAGGCGGGAGAGGATCAGGCTCAGCGTCTTGTCGGCGTCGGGTTGCGCCTTCAAGGCCGCAGCTTTGGTCGATGTTTTACGCGTAGGCTTGGCAACCTTGGGTAAAACAGGCTTGGACAATACAGATGCGGTCAGGGACCATTCCTTTCACTGTATCGCGAACGCCGAATCCGGCGCCCACCGGTTACACTACATCATGTGGGGTTAAGGGTTTCAATATGCCAGAGAGCCCGTAGTCCACACCATGTCCGTACACTTCGTCTCACTTCGTACCTTTCCAGCTCCCATCCGGGTTCCGTAGGCCGGTCGAGGACAGGTTCAGCTTCAATCCGGTCAGGAACACCCAGGCCGGTGCCGGCCGATCCGCAAGCAGGGCCGCCTTTTTTTCGGGCAGGCGGTAGCGCGATAACGCCTGGGCTGCGGGCGAGCCGAGCGCGCGAAAACTCTGCGGCGGACGATCGATCACCGCCATCGGCACCTGGGCGGCGATGCGCCGCCAGTCCTGCCAACGATGGAATTGAGCGAGATTGTCGGCGCCCATGATCCAGACAAAGCGCAAGCCAGGAAAGCGGCGGCGCAAGGTGTTGATCGTGTCGATAGTATAGCGAGTGCGAATGACGGATTCGAGACAGCTCACCTCGATGCGCGGATCGTCGGCGACGTCGCGCGCGGCCTGCATGCGCTCGCCGAGCTCGTGCAGCGTGCCGTTCTCCTTGAGCGGATTGCCTGGCGTGACCAGCCACCAGACGCGATCGAGCTGCAATCGCTTCAGTGCGAACTGGCTGATGGCGCGATGAGCCTGATGTGGCGGGTTGAACGAGCCGCCGAGCAGGCCGATGCGCATGCCCGGCGTCGAGGCCGGGACCGCTTGCGCCACGAAGCGCGGCACGACGAGATTGTTGCTCAATGCCCGCGCCCCGCGACGTCTACGGCCGGGTCTGCCCGGTGCCGTGGACGCGATATTTGAAGCTCGTCAATTGCTCGGCGCCGACCGGGCCGCGCGCGTGGAAGCGGCCGGTGGCAATCCCGATCTCGGCGCCGAAACCGAACTCGCCGCCATCGGCAAACTGCGTCGAGGCGTTGTGCAGCACGATCGCGGAATCGACCTCGCTGAGGAATTTCTGCGCCGCAGCCTCATCCGCGCTCACGATGGCATCGGTGTGATGCGAGCCGTGGTCCTGAATATGCGCGATCGCGCCGTCGACGCCGTCCACCACCTTCGCCGCGATGATCGCGTCGAGATATTCGGTGTCCCAATCCTCGTCGCTCGCCGGCTTGACGCGCGCATCGGTGTTCTGCACGGCCTCGTCGCCGCGCACCTCGCAGCCGGCATCGAGCAGCATCTCGACCAGCGGCTTAAGGTTCTTGTCAGCGGCAGCGCGGTCGACCAGCAGCGTCTCGGCAGCGCCGCAGACGCCGGTGCGCCGCATCTTGGCATTGAGCACGATCGACTTCGCCATGGCGAGGTCGGCGCTGGCATCGACATAGACGTGGTTGACGCCCTCGAGATGCGCGAACACAGGCACGCGCGCTTCCTGCTCGACGCGCGCGACGAGGCTTTTCCCCCCGCGCGGCACGATGACATCGATGGCGCCGCTCAGGCCCGACAGCATCATGCCGACCGCCGCGCGGTCGCGCGTCGGCACCAGCGTGATCGCAGCTTCCGGCAGGCCAGCTTCGCGCAGGCCCTGCACCAGGCAGTCATGGATCGCGCGGCACGATCGGAAACTGTCCGAGCCGCCGCGCAGGATTACGGCATTGCCTGACTTCAGGCACAGCACGCCGGCGTCGGCCGCAACGTTCGGCCGGCTCTCGAAGATCACGCCGACGACGCCGAGCGGCACGCGCACGCGCTCGATGGTCATGCCGTTCGGCCGCTGCCAGCTCTCGATGACGACACCGATCGGATCGGCGATGCCGCGCACGATGCCGATGCCCTCGGCCATGCCCTCGATGCGCGCCGGCGTCAGCGTCAGGCGGTCGATGAAGGAGGAGGTGGCATTGCCGGAGGCGCGGGCCTCCGCGACGTCCTCGGCATTGGCGGCGAGGATCGCGGCTGCGTTGGCGCGGATCGCCCGCTCCATTGCTTCCAGCGCCCGGTTCTTCTGTTCCGGCGGCGCCAGCGCCAGCACGCGCGCGGCGGCGCGGGCACGGGTTCCGAGCTCGGACATCAGCGCCTGAAGATCGGCATTGCCGTCGACGGCTTTGAGGGGGGCGGCCATGGGAGTTCAACCTTCTGCTAAGGCGGTGTCCTAGCACGGAAATCCCGCTTTTGCGAAGGGCAGGAAGGGTATGGCAGGGGTTCGGTTCGCGCCGCCGGGTCGGCCAATGGCCCGGCTGCGCTCGGCTTGCCGGACGCCAAAATATCTCGGAATATCAATGCCCAATCATGGAGCCTGCGATGCCGACCGTCGAAGAGCGTGAAGAGCGGCGAAAGGCCAAGCTTGAGGCGCTGAGGGCCGAAATCCAGAAGGGCTTTGACAGCGCGCCGATGGAGGAGATCGGCGATGTCCATGAATGGTTCGAAAGTATCAAGGCGCGAGGACGCGAACGGTTGGCTGCGCGGAAGGCCGACAAAAAGGTTTGACCTTCGAGACTGCCCTTCTCGCCCTTAGCCGCCCACCACCAGATCATCCCGGTGGATCATCTCGGAGCGCCCGCTGATGCCGAGGATGGCCATTACATCGGGGGAGGAGCGGCCCTTGATCCTCTCCGCGACCTCGGCGTCGTAGGCGATCAGGCCGCGACCGACCTCGCTGCCGTCGGGGCCGCGCACGATCACGGCATCGCCGCGGGCGAACTGGCCCTCGACCTTGATCACGCCGGCCGGCAGCAGGCTGGCGCCGGCGCGCAGTGCTGTCACGGCGCCGGCATCGATGGTCAGCGTGCCCTTCGGCTCCAGCGTCCCCGCGATCCAGCGCTTGCGCGAGGTGATGGGGTTGGCGGGCGTCAGGAACCAGGTGCAGCGGCCGCCATCGGCGATCGCCTGCAAGGGATGCTCGATCTTGCCGGAGGCGATCAGCATATGCGTGCCACCGGTCGTGGCGATCTTGGCCGCCTCGACCTTTGTCCGCATGCCGCCGCGCGACAGCTCGGACTCGGCATCACCCGCCACCGCCTCGATCTCCGAGGAGATGCTGTCGACGATGGGAATGAGTTTTGCGTTCCGGTTGTTCTTCGGCGGGGCGTCGTAGAGCCCGTCGATGTCGGACAGCAGCACCAGCAGGTCGGCGCTCGCCATGGTCGCGACGCGCGCGGCGAGGCGATCATTGTCGCCGTAGCGGATCTCGGTGGTCGCCACCGTGTCGTTCTCGTTGATCACGGGGATGGCGCGCCATTCCAGCAGCTTGCCGATGGTGGAGCGCGCATTGAGATAGCGGCGGCGCTCCTCGGTGTCCTGCAGCGTCACCAGGATCTGGCCGGCGCCGATCCCGTGCGCCCCGAGCACCTCCGACCAGATCCGCGCCAGCGCGATCTGGCCGACGGCAGCGGCGGCCTGGCTCTCTTCCAGCTTCAGCGGGCCGCGCGGCAATTTCAGCCGGCTGCGGCCCAGCGCGATCGAGCCGGAGGACACCACGAGGACGTCGCGGCCTTCCTTGTGCAGCCTGGCCATGTCGTCGGCGAGCGCGGCGAGCCAGGACGCCCGCACCTCGCCCTTGTCGGAATCGACCAGCAGCGCGGAGCCGACCTTGACGACGATGCGGCGGAATTGACTGAGTTCGGGGCTGGCCATGGCGGTCGTCAAATTGCTCTGTCGCTGATCCGGCGGAGCGAAAAGGGCGGCGCCGATGCGGCTAGCTTTTGCAGCAGGACGGTGGCCGGCGCAAGGCAGCGGAGCCGGTAAATAGGCCTAACGGCGCCCTTGTCGGCCGAGGCTCGGGCAGTCTATGCCTCGAACAATCAATAACGAGGGAGGATTGTCGTGGACCGACGCAGCTTCATCGCCGGAGGCCTCTCGCTGCCCTTGCTGGCGCAGGCCAGTGGCGCACATGCTCAATCCGGTCCGCTGACGCGCATCATCTTTCCGTTCGCGGCAGGCGGCAGCGGTGATGCCTTGTGTCGTCTCATTGCCGAGCAATTCAGCGCCCCGCTTGGGCGAACCATGATCGTCGAGAATCGTACCGGTGGCGACGGATTGATCGGAATCAGGGCCGTGAAGGGCGCAAGCTCCGACGGCAATACAATCTTGGTGACGACCGGTCCGACCATGTACCTGCTGCCGATGGTGGAGAATCAACCGAGCTTCGACGCGGCCAGGGATTTCGTCCCCGTGTCGCAACTCGTTCGCTTCGAGTTTGCCGTCGTTGCAAGTCCCGCGATCGGGGTGGATAGTTTTAGTGAACTCGTCACCTGGTTGAGGGCAAATGTCGCGAAGGCCACCTATGGGACACCAGGCAGCGGCAACATCCCGCACTTCCTCGGATGGCGACTTGAACAGATCCTTGGTCTTTCAGTGACCCGGGTGCCCTATCGCGGGAGCGCGCTCGTCATGAATGATCTCATCGCCGGCCATCTGCCGTTCGGCATCACCACGGTATCCGATGCGATCACGCAGCATCGTGCTAACGGCGTGAGGATCCTCGCGATTGCAAGCGCAGAGCGCTCGCCGTTCGTCCCCGATGTGCCGACGCTGAAGGAAAGCGGCATCGATCTCGTTGCCGACGGCTGGTACGGCATGTGGCTCCCCGCCGGCAGCCCGCCCGATTTTGCCGAAAAGCTCAGCGCAGCCGCGGTCGCGGCGCTCGCCAAGCCCGAGGTGAAGGAGAAGCTGATGGCGATCGGGTTGATACCGGTCGGCTCGACGCCGGAGGGATTGACGAAGGAGCTCGCCGCGAACACCGCGCTGTGGCAGCCGATCGTGAAGGCGACCGGATACAAGATCGAGAATTGAGGTCTCTCCTCCCGTCATTGCGAGCGCAGCGAAGCAATCCAGAGTCCCTCCGCGGAGGCAGTCTGGATTGCTTCGCTGCGCTCGCAATGACGGGGAGGGACGGAGTTCTACATCTTCGTGCGCTGCGCTATCCCGTCCTTGATCGCCGTGAGTTCGGCTTCATCCCAAATGCCGATCAAAACGCCGTTCTTCACCTGCAGCTGATTATCCG
Organism: Bradyrhizobium sp. SPXBL-02; assembly: GCF_051853065.1. NCBI lineage: Bacteria > Pseudomonadati > Pseudomonadota > Alphaproteobacteria > Hyphomicrobiales > Nitrobacteraceae > Bradyrhizobium > Bradyrhizobium sp. SPXBL-02. Next base: position 457,072 of record NZ_CP182474.1, read on the forward strand.
CATAGGCGGCGATCTTCTCGCGCGGCGTGGTGATGTGGTCGTTCGGATGCAGCGCCCAGTCGAACAGCTCGGCCTGCAGCCGCGCGATGATGCCGGCGCAACCAGGATCGTCGCCGCGATCGACGTATTCGTCCGGATCGGTTTCGAGGTCGTACAGCATCGGACGGAAGCCGGAGGCGTGGATGTATTTCCAGCGGCCGTCGAACACCATGAACAGGCGGCAGCGCTCGATCGGCTGGTTCAGCTTCAGCCGCACGTCCTGCATGGAATAGTCGTATTCGGAGAAAGCGACCTGGCGCCAATCCGGCGGCGTCGGCCCGCGCAACAACGGCAGCAGCGAGCGTCCTTCGAGAATGTGGCCCGGCACCTTGCCGCCGAAATAATCGACGAAGGTCGGCGCGAGATCGATACCCTCGACCAGCGCATCGCAGCGTGTGCGGCGCGTGGCGTCGGCCTCCTGCGAGGGATCGATGATGATCAGCGGAATCTTTGCCGACTGCTCGTGGAACAGATCCTTCTCGCCCATCCAGTGATCACCGAGATAATCGCCGTGATCGGACGTGAACACGATCATGGTGGTATCCAGCAGGCCGCGCTCACCCAAGAATTTCATCAGCACGCCCATCTGGTCGTCGATCTGGGTGATCAGGCCCATATAGGTCGGGATCACCTTTTCCCGGGCCTCATCGCGCGCCATGTTGCGGGAGTAGCGCATGTCCATATATGCGCCGAACACCGGGTGCGGATTCTGCCGCTCGCGCATAGAGCGGATCGCCGGGATCATGTCATCGGTCGAATACATGCTGGCATAGGGCTCGGGCGCGATATAGGGCCAGTGCGGCTTGATGTAGGACAGATGCAGGCACCACGGCCGGCCGTCGGTCTCGGCCTCGCCGATGAAGTCCATCGCGCGCCGCGTCATGTAGGGCGTCTCGGAGTGCTCATCGGGCACGCGCGCGGCCTTGTCGGCGTGCACCAGCAGCCAGCCGTTCTGCAAGCTACCATCCTCGGCAGCGCCGGAATTGGCCCAGTGCTCCCAGGGATTGGTGGCTTCAAAGCCGTGCTTTCGCAGATATTCGTCGTATTTGGGCCGTGGCCGTCCGGTCGGGTGCAAGCCGTCGTCGCGCTCATACGGCTCGAAGCCGCATTCGGCGACATGCACGCCGATCATCGATTCCGGGGGAATGCCGAGCGCCTTCATGCCTTCGATGTCAGGCGCCATGTGGGTCTTGCCGACCAGCACGTTGCGCACGCCGATTGTCTTGAGGTGATCACCGAGCGTGGGCTCACCGACCCGAAGCGGCCAGCCGTTCCAGTGCGAGCCGTGCGATCGCATGTAGCGGCCGGTGTAGAACGACATCCGCGACGGGCCGCAGATCGGCGATTGCACATAGGCCTTCGTAAACAGCACGCCGCGCTTGGCCATGGCGTCGATGTTGGGCGTCTTCAGCGTGGGATGGCCGGTGCAGCCGAGATAATCATAGCGAAGCTGGTCGCACATGATCCAGAGAACGTTCTTCGCGCGCGCCATGAATTATCCCTGCCGTTTCTTGATCGTTCGATGCTGCGATATTGCGCGCGCCAAGACAAGCCGGTGATGCGCGCGCTCGCAGCGATACACTCCGCTGTCGTCCCCGCGAAGGCGGGGACCCATAACCACAGGGAGTTGTTTGGCGAAGATTCGTCGGTCGGCACTACGACCATTCGCAAAAGATAGATCACGCGGTATGGGTCCCCGCCTTCGCGGGGACGACGGTGGGGAGAGAGTTTAGGCCGACCACGGCTCCGCTTCGGCCGCGCTCTTCGCCTTCGCAGACACCGGGCTCTCGCCGATCACATCGGCCAGCGCGCGCAACGCTTCCTTGACGCCCTGGCCGGTGGCGCCGGAAATCAGCAGCGGCGTCTTCTTGGCGGCGCGCTTCAGCCGGTCCTTCTGCTTCTTCAGTTCGTCCGGCTCGACAGCATCGATCTTGTTCAGCGCGACGATCTCGATCTTGTCGGTGAGCTGGCCGCCATAGGCATCGAGCTCCTTGCGTACCGTCTTGTACGCCTTGCCGGCATGCTCGCAGGTGGCATCGATCAGGTGCAAGAGCACGCGGCAGCGCTCGACATGGCCGAGGAAGCGGTCGCCGAGGCCGGTGCCTTCATGCGCGCCTTCGATCAGGCCGGGAATGTCGGCGAGCACGAACTCGCGTCCGTCGGCATTCACGACGCCGAGCTGCGGATGCAGCGTGGTGAAGGGGTAGTCGGCGATCTTCGGCCGCGCCGCGCTGACCTTCGACAGGAAGGTCGATTTGCCGGCATTGGGCATGCCGACCAGGCCGGCATCGGCGATCAGTTTCAGCCGCAGCCAGATCCAGCGCTCCTCGCCGGGCTGGCCGGGATTGGCGTTGCGCGGGGCGCGGTTGGTCGACGATTTGAAATGCGCATTGCCGAAGCCGCCATTGCCGCCCTCGGCCAGCACGAATTTCTCGCCGACCTTGGTGAAATCGTGGATCAGCGTCTCGCGGTCCTCGTCGAAGATCTGCGTGCCCACGGGAACCTTCAGCACGATGTTCTTGCCGTTGGCGCCATGGCGATCCGAGCCCATGCCGTTCTCGCCCTTCTGGGCCTTGAAGTGCTGCTGGTAGCGGTAGTCGATCAGCGTGTTCAGGCCGTCGGCGACCTCGATGATGACATTGCCGCCGCGGCCGCCATTGCCGCCGGAGGGACCGCCGAATTCGATGAACTTCTCGCGGCGGAACGCCACGCAGCCGTTCCCGCCGTCACCGGAGCGGATATAGACCTTTGCTTCGTCGAGGAATTTCATGGGCCATAGGTAGGCCAGCCGGCCCCCTCCGGCAACCCGAACACCCTGCGAATCGGCCGAATTTCTGGCGATTCTGCCCCTTGCTTAACCGGCCGGCCGCCGCCGGATCAGGAATTTCTGCAATCCCTCCAGCACCAGCTCCTTGCGCTGGTTGAACACGGTGCTGCGAAGCACCACCGTGCCGGTGGTGCGCCCCGGCACCAGCTCGGTGACCTCGAGCGCCGGATAGAGGGTGTCGTCGGCGAACACGGGTTTCAGAAAGCGGCTCGATTGCTCGAGGAAGCCGACCAGCGATTCCTCGACCAGGAACGGAAACAGGCCGGCGCCAGGCGCGGTGTGGATCAGGGTCTGGAAGCCGTGGGCGAGCAGATGCGGCATGCCGCGGCTGCGGCAATATTCCACGTCATAGTGCACGGGATGGGTGTCGCCGCTCGCGGTCTGGAATGCGGCGAACACAGCCGAGGTCTGGGTGCGGCTCGGCAGCACGAAGCGTTCGCCGACGACGAAATCCTCAAACCAGCGTTGCGTCGGGATCATGCGATGCCGGGCCGGATCGAAATCGGTCATGGCTTGGCTCTCTTCTTGGCTCTTTCGTCGATGTGCCCTGTATCGCTACCGCGATGCGAAGAGTGCGACAATCCGTTCAATTCGGCGGTAGCGGGCTTGTCCCGGCGGCTCACGTCATTAAAACGACCGCAAGCGACTGTGGTCGCCATGATTCCGCGCTCTCTCCTTGTCATTGCGAGGAGCGAAGCGACGAAGCAATCCAGACTGCCGCTGCGGAGACAGTCTGGATTGCTTCGCTTCGCTCGCAATGACGCTTCCCACGAACGACCGCAATGCCCCTGTTCAAGAATGTCTCCGCCTATGACGATCGCTCCGCGCGCCTGGCCGGCATCGGGCTCATGGTGCTGTCGATCTTCATGTTCTCGTTTGGCGATGCCATGGGCAAGTTCCTGGTCGGGACCTATTCGGTGGGGCAACTCCTGTTCCTGCGCGCCTGCGCGGCGCTGTTGCTGCTGTCGCCCCTGATCTGGAAGCAGCGCGACCTGTTCCTGCATCTGGAGCGGCCGGGCCTGCAGCTGGTTCGCGTCGTGTTGTCGACGCTGGAAGTCGCGGCCTTCTTTCTCGCAACCGTCTATCTGCCGCTCGCCGACGTCATCACCTATTATCTCGCAGGTCCGATCTTCGTCACCGCAATGTCGGCGATCTTTCTGGGCGAGAAGGTCGGCTGGCGGCGCTGGACCGCGATCCTGATCGGCTTCTGCGGCGTCTTGATCGCGCTGCGGCCGTCGGCGCAGACGGTCAGCCTGCCGGCGCTGATCGCGCTCGGCGGCAGCCTCTCCTTCGCAACCCTGATGCTGATCACGCGCAGCCTGCGCAAGACTCCCGACATCGTGATGGCGTCCTCGCAATTCATCGGCACGTTTTCGCTGGGGGCGGTGCTGTCGGCGTTCCACTGGGTGCCGCCGACCCCTGGCAGCCTCGTGATCTTCGCGCTTGCCGGATGCGTCTCGGTGACCGCGCTGTTCTGCGTCAACCGCTCGCTCAAGCTCGCGCCGGCCAGCGTCGTGGTGCCCTATCAATATTCGATGATCGTCTGGGCGGTGATCTTCGGCTTCGTCGTGTTCGGCGACGTGCCACAGGTCGCAACACTCGTCGGCGCCGCCATCATCATCGGCGCCGGGTTCTATATCTATCTGCGCGAGCGCGATTTGGGGCGTCCCGGCGACGAAGTGAATCCGCCGGCGTAACTCTTACCCTCCCCTGGAGGGGGAGGGTCGATCGCGCGAAGCGCGAGCGGGGTGGGGTGATCTCTCCACTCGGGGACTGCTTCCGCTGAGAGACTGTCACCCCACCCCGTCTCACATTTCGCTGCGCTCAATGTGAGCCGACCCTCCCCCTCCAGGGGAGGGTAAGCTACCGCACCCGTCTCGCACTGCTCCAGCTCTTCAGCGAGGCCCACACGCCGCGTGAGAGGCGGAAGCAATCGACGGGCGTCGAGGAGCCCAGCGCCAGGAAGCGGTGCAGCTGCACGCCGCTCCATTGGAAGCCGCACTTCTCCAGCACCTTGCGCGAGGCCGGATTGGTGACGCGCGCGCCGGCGTAGAGATGCTCGTCCTCGAACTCCTCGAAGAAGAAGTCGATCGCGCCGCGCGCGGCCTCGGTGGCAAAGCCCTGGCCCCAATGCTCGACGCCGAGCCAATAGCCGAGCTCGGCATTGCCGGGCCTGGAGCAATCGATGCCGACCATGCCAACCGGCCCGCTATCGTGCTCGATCAGGAACACGGTCTCAGCTCCGAGCTCGGCGGTGGCGCGGATGAAGTCGGCGGCGTCGTCCTGCGAATAGGGATGCGGCAGGCGGCGCGTGTTCTCGGCGACACGGCGGTCGTTGGCGAGCCGGGCGATGGTCCTGACGTCGGCCAGCGTCGGCCGCCGCAAGGTCAGCCGCTCGGTGGCGACGACGCTGGGTCTCGCCTCGGCCAAGGTCACGCTCGAAAAATCCTGCAACATGTCCGGCTCCGTGAAAGTCACTAATTCAAAGTGAGCAACGAAAAGGGGAGGCCGGTTTCCCGCCTCCCCTTGGAGCCTTCGATCTGTTGGGATCTTCAGGACTCCGCCGGTTCAGTCGGGACCGGCGGACTCCGTTTTTGTCCACCGTCTATTCAGCAGCCTCGGCAATCGGAAGCACCGATACGAAGGTGCGGCCGTTGGCTTTGGCCTGGAACGCAACGCGGCCCTCGATCTTGGCGAACAGAGTATGATCCGTGCCCATGCCGACATTGAGGCCGGGATGCCACGTGGTGCCGCGCTGACGCGCAATGATGTTGCCGGGCGTGACGATCTCGCCGCCGAACGCCTTGATACCGAGGCGCTTGCCCTTGGAATCGCGACCGTTGCGCGATGAACCGCCTGCTTTTTTGTGAGCCATGGCTCGTCTCCGAAATCCTGCGTAGTTCTAGGTCAATTCCTTGACGGAATCATTTCAAAATTTCTCACGCTTCAATTCGTGAATTGGCGTGATCGATTTCCGTTACTCGGCGGCTTCCGCTGCCGGCGCCACCTTCTCCTTCTTCGGACGCGGGCCCTTGGTGGGCTTGGCGCCGTCGGTCAGGATCTCGCTGATGCGCAGCACGGTGATCTCGTCGCGGTAGCCGCGCTTGCGGCGCGAATTCTTGCGGCGGCGCTTCTTGAAGGCGATGACCTTGGGGCCGCGCTTGTGGTCGAGCACCTCGACCGCGACGGACGCGCCTGCCACCGTCGGAACGCCCAGCACCGGCGTGTCGCCGCCGACCACCAGAACTTCATTCAACTGCACGATCGAGCCGACTTCGCCTTCGATCTTGCCAACTTCGAGAACATCATCCGGCACGACGCGGTATTGCTTGCCGCCGGTTTTGATGACTGCGAACATCGTTCTTTCTCCGTGTTCAATCCCGGCCTCGGGACGTCTTCGTCCGGGTCGGCTTTTTGTCAGTCGCTATGGGTTTATCTGCGTTTTGCGCGGGTGGGTTTTATCCCTTTGAAAACCCACGCAAAAACAAGCGGCGCGAGAAACGCCCCGCGCCGGCTGTGGGACTTATAGCCGCGATCCGCCCAGAGTCAAGGAAAAGCAGGCGAAAACCGCCCGGATTTGAAGGATTTGGCGAGAGTTGCAGCGCGTGGGCTGAATCTGCCGCCGGCTTGCAACCAACGGGTTCCCACCCCGTTGTGTCCTCGCAAATTGGACACGCGGGCAAGGGCTTATCATGGCGACGGACGAACTGGTCAAGACGACGGGCATCGCCCAGCACGGGGCGAGCCGCCTGCCGTCGGTCGATGTCGACAGCTTCAACATCGAGATCAAGGACGAGGACGGGTTTCTCGGCGACCGCGCCTCTAAGGGCGCCTTTCGCGAGATCCTCGAAGAATGGCGCAAACCCTTACGCAAGAGCGGCGAGGATCCGTTCGGCGACGAGCCCTCCGACAAGATCAGCAAGAAGCTCCTCGATGCCGTTCTGGTCGGCGACGACACCGAGGCCACCGCCGTCGTGCACAGCGCGATCGAGGACTTCGCGCAGGAGCTCGCTTATGTCACGCGGCGATTCCTCAAGACCAAGGCCTGGGCCAAGACCGAATGCATCGTGGTCGGGGGCGGCTTTCGCGCCTCTAGGCTCGGCGAGATCGCCATTGCCCGGGCCGAGATCATCCTGAAATCGGAGGGCTTCAAGGTCGACCTGGTGCCGATCCGCTTCGACCCTGACGATGCCGGCCTGATCGGAGCCTTGCACCTCGCGCCGTCCTGGATCTTCGAGGCCTATGACAGCATTCTCGCCGTCGATATCGGCGGCACCAACATCCGCTGCGGCATCGTCGAGACCCGCTGGAAGAAGGCGCCCGATCTGTCCAAGGCGATCGTCTTCAAGTCCGAACTGTGGCGCCATGCCGACGACGAGCCGAGCCGCGAAGCCGCCGTGAAGCGGCTGGTCAAGATGCTGCAAGGCCTGGTCGAGGACGCCGCGGCCGAAGGCTTCAAGCTCGCACCCTTCATCGGCATCGCCTGTCCCGGCGTGATCAACGCGGACGGCTCGATCGAGAAGGGCGCGCAGAACCTGCCCGGCAATTGGGAGAGCAGCAAGTTCAACCTGCCGGCGAGCCTGGTCGAGGCCATTCCGCAGATCGGCGACCACGACACCGCGATCCTGATGCACAATGACGGCGTCGTTCAGGGCCTGTCGGAAGTGCCGTTCATGCAGCATGTCCAGCGTTGGGGCGTGCTCACCATCGGCACCGGCCTCGGCAACGCGCGCTTCACCAATCGCCGCAAGGAGAACGGCAACGGCAAGGACCGGGATTCCACGGAGAGCGGGAAGAAAAAGGATAAGGACAGCAAGAAGGGCGACTGAGCGGCCAGGGTCGATCGGCCACGCGGCGCTGCCCACCTCTCCCGAAGGGAGAGGTCGAATGGCATCGAGAGATGCCGTTCGGGTGAGGGGTTTCGGTCTCGATCATGCTGACCGCATGTCCGCCCCCGGCCTTACCGCGCCCGGGTAACCTTGACCGGTTAGGTTAAGGGACGGATTGCGTTGCGGGAAACCCGCCGCCCGCTAGGGTCTAGCCGTCGCTTCCACTCGGCCGGCGAAGCCGCCCTTCACGGCCAGTATTTCAATGAGCGGCACGGGACCGCCAGTGTTTACCGCGTCTGGCGGTCCCACCTTGTTTTCCGAACATTGGCATTTGAGAGTTTTCGCTGCTGCCATCCTTCGAGACGCCCGCCTTGGGCGGGCTCCTCAGGATGAGGGCGGAGTGCGTGGCTGCAGCTTCAACGGGCACTGACGCTGATGAGCCTCATCCTGAGGAGGCGCGTAAGCGCCGTCTCGAAGGACGAGGCGTGCGCGCAGGCCGCCGCACCAGGTCCATCGCTGCCCGAGTTCGGCCTTCTTGCGCCTCAACTCCACCCCACCCGCGCAAAGAACGCCGCAATCTCGCTGGCCGCGCGATCCGGATCTTCCCGATGCGGGAAGTGGCCGACGCCGGGAAACATCTTGAGGTCGAGATCGCTGAAGGTGTCGCCCAGCCGATCGGTCCACGAATAAGGAAACAGCGGATCGTGCTCGGCCCAGCGCACGCAGGTCGGCACCGCGATCGGCGGCAGCTTGGGCGCTTCGCCCTTCATCATCGCAACCCGCCCTTCATGCGAGGCGCGGTAATGCGCAAAGCCGCCGGCGAGGTTGCCGTCCTTCAGGAAATTGTCGGTGAAGGCCTCCAGCACGTCGTCGAAGGCGCCTCTCCGGTGCGCCCAGCCCTTGAGGAAATGGCCGATATAGAGCCGGCAGCTCTCCCGGCTCGCACCAACGAGCTGTGGCGCCATCTGCATCTGGTGAAAGGACTGGTACCAGATGTGGTTGAGCCGATCGGGCGCCGCCATCCGCGGCCCGATCCCGGGATAGACGAAATCGAAGAAAAACAGCCCGGCGAATCGCGCCGGCGCCAGCCGGGCCAGCGGCTGCATGACCGCGCCGCCGACATCGTGGCCGACCACGCCGAATCGGTCGATGGCGAGCGCGTCCATCAGCGCCAGCATGTCGGCCGCGTGGCCGTCCGGCCCGTAAGGGCCATCCGGCTTGTCGCTGTCGCCGAAGCCGCGCAGGTCAGGCGCTACAAGCGTGAACCGGCCCGAAAGCCTCGATATGACCGGCTCCCAGGTCAGCCAGAATTCCGGCCAGCCATGCAGCAACAGCAGCGGTTTGCCTTTTCCGGCGCGGACCACGTGGAAATCAGCGCCGTTGGCCTTGATGGTCAGGTGCTCCATGGCGGTTCCTTTCGCGCTTAGAGGCCAATCGGACGACAAATGGGCCGACAAGGGCTGAAACAGGCAGCGGATTTTCCCCTTTCGCGCCTTGTCTGGCCCGCCATCCTCGCCTATTAACGCCCCCAACCACAGGGGCCGCAGCTCCTATATGGCGCCTTCAGGAGAGGTGGCAGAGTGGTTGAATGCACCGCACTCGAAATGCGGCATAGGTGCAAGCCTATCGGGGGTTCGAATCCCTCCCTCTCCGCCAGCTCAACGACGATCCTTCCAAATAGCTCCGCAAAATCAACCTGATGCCGGTGCCGTTCGCCCGGCCAGCACCGCCCGCGCCGTCGCCACGAAGGCCTGCGCCGCGGGCGACAGCGTTCGGCCCTGGCGCTGCAGCAGCGACACGGGTCGCGTGAGGGCGGGGCGCACGAGCGGTCTTGCGATCAGTGTCGGGAACTGGTCGGCCGGCAGCATCGTCGCGGGAAGGATCGCGAGACCGAGACCCTGCGCCGTCATGGCGAGGGCGGTGTTGATCAAGGTCACTTCATAGGTCGGATCGAGACGCTTGCCCTGCGCGCTCAGGGCCTGATCGATCTGCATGCGGATCCGCGTCTCCCGGCGCATCGCGATGGTCGGCAGTTGCGCCAGCTCGTCCCAGGTGAGGGACCGACGTGCGGCGAAGTCCGCGGTGCGGCGGCCGATCGCGCTCAGGCGGCCGCTTGTCAGCGTCTCGATCGTCATGTCCGCGAATTCGCCTTCCACGCTGCCGATCGCGAACTCGGCATCGGTCGTGCTCAGCCGTGGCACGAGATCGTCGGCGGCAACATCCCGCATGTCGATCTCGATGCCGGGATGGCTGGCGCGGAATTTCGCCAGCACCATGGGCAGCAGCGCCGATGCGGTGCCGGCCGAGGCGAGAAACGCGACCCTGCCGGCGCGGGCCTGCGCGAGGTCACGCATGCGGCGCGAGAGGCCTTGCGCATCGCTCAGCATACGTTCGGCGGCGTGGAACGCCTCGTCGGCAGCCAGCGTCGGCTGCACCAAACGCGTGGAGCGGTCGAACAGCTTGACGCCAAGCTGGGTCTCGAGCTGCTGGATCAACAGGCTCGCCGCCGATTGCGTAATGCCGAGCTCGCGGGCGGCCCGCGTGATGCTGCGCGTCCGGTACACGCCGGTGAAGGCCTGCAATTGGCGCAAGGTGACATTCATCGGAAAAGCTCATGAATTGATGAGTACTTTCCGGCTTATCTCATAAGCGGGCCTGCAATAAAATGCATGCCGTGCGGTCGGACAGAATCCGCGGCAAGGATTGGAGCGAGCATGAGAGCGCAAGTGCTGGTGGTGGGCGCCGGGCCCGTCGGATTGACTGCGGCGATGGATCTCGCCTCGCGCGGGATCGACGTCGTCGTCGCGGAGATCCGTCACGCCGGCGATCCGCCCAGCGTCAAGTGCAATCACGTGTCGGCGCGCTCGATGGAGATTTTTCGGCGGCTCGGAATTACCGCCAGGCTGCGCGATGCGGGACTTCCTTCGGACTTTCCCAACGATTGCTCCTATCGGACCACGGCGACCGGGATCGAGCTTTGCCGCATCGACATTCCCTCCCGCGCGCGCCGCTATAGCGCGACCGGCGGCCCCGACACCTGGTGGCCGACGCCCGAGCCGCCGCACCGGATCAACCAGGTCTATCTCGAGCCGATCCTGTTCAGCCATGCCGCCGCGCAGCCGCGCATCAAGATCCTGGCGCGCACCGAAATCACCGACATCGAGCAGCACGATGACCATGTCGTCGCGCTGGCGCGCGATCTCGACAGCGGACATGCGCTCCGCATCGAAGCCAGCTTCGTGATCGGCTGCGACGGCAGCCGATCCCTCGTTCGGAAAGCGATCGGTGCCAGCCTGTCCGGCACGCCGGTGATCCAGCGCGTGCAGTCGACCTTCATCGAGGCCCCGCAACTGAAGGAGTTGATGGGCGCACACAAGCCGGCCTGGATGGTGCTCGCGCTCAACCCGCGCCGCTCCGGCACCGTTGTTGCGATCGACGGTCACGACCGCTGGCTGATCCACAACCACCTGAAGCCCGACGAGCCCGAGTTCGATTCGGTCGATCGCGACTGGGCCATCCGCGCCATCCTCGGCGTCGACGAGCGCTTCGAATACCGCGTGCTCAGCAAGGAGGATTGGGTCGGACGCCGCCTCGTGGCCGATCGTTTCCGCGACCGCAGGGTCTTCATCTGCGGCGACGCCGCGCATCTGTGGATGCCCTATGCCGGCTACGGCATGAATGCGGGCATTGCGGATGCCGTCGATCTCTGCTGGCAATTGGCGGCGCATCTGAACGGCTGGGCGCCGGCTGCGATCCTCGATGCCTATGAGGCGGAGCGCCAGCCCATCACCGAGCAGGTGTCGCGCTTTGCGATGGACCATGCGATGAAGATGATGGCGCAGCGCGGCGGCGTACCTTCGGAGATCGAGGACGACACGCCGCGCGGCCACGCGGCGCGCGCGGCGCTGGCGAGAGCGGCCTACGATCTCAACGTGCAGCAATATTGCTGCGCCGGCCTCAATTTTGGCTACTATTACGATGCCTCGCCGATCATCGCATATGACGGCGAGACGCCGCCGCCCTATGCGATGGGCAGCTTCACGCCCTCCACCGTGCCGGGCGCTCGCGCGCCGCACCTGTTCCTGCGCGACGGACGCTCGCTCTACGACGCCTTCGGCCCCGGCTACACATTGCTGCGGTTCGACCCGGCCATCGATGTGACGCCGCTGCAAGACGCTGCAAAGCAGCGGGGCGTGCCGCTGGCGCTGGTCGACGTTGCGCCGGAGGAGGCGAACGGCGCCTATGCCGAGAAGCTCGTGCTGGCGCGGCCCGACCAGCACATCGCCTGGCGCGGGCAGTCCGCGCCGGAGAACCCGCTGGGCCTGCTGGCACGTATCACTGGCGCTGCGGCGTAAGACGACACCGAGCGGTCGGCTGGCGGCGCAGCTCGCCAGGTCAACTTCGAGAAGCCGAGTTCAAAAACAGGAACGCATGGAGGAGGAGAACGTGTTTCACGTCGCAAGGCGCCGCATCCTGGCCGTGTTGACGGCCGCGACTTTCGCGGTGTTGCCGCTGAAGGCAAGCCACGCCGCCTATCCCGAGCAATTGATCAAGATCATCGTGACCTTCCCGCCCGGCGGCAGCGCTGACACCGTCATCCGCGCGCTCGAGCCGCTGGTCACAGCCGAGCTCAAGCAGAGCCTGGTGATCGAGAACCGCGCCGGCGCCGGCGGCAACATCGGCATGGCCGCGGTCGCGCAGGCGAGGCCGGACGGCTACACGCTCGGCGTGGCGCCGGCAGGCGCGCTGACGGTGAATCCACACCTCAACGCCGCGATGCCGTTCGCGCTGAAGGATCTCGCGCCCATCACCCTGCTCGCGGAAATTCCCTTTGTGCTGGTCGCATCCGCGAATATCCCGGCGCGTAACACTGCGGAGACGATCGCGCTTGCCAAGGCGAGGCCGGGCGCGCTGTCCATCGGACACGGCGGCAATTCGACGGCGATGCATTTGACCGCGGCGCTGTTCACGCAGAAGACCGGAATCGCGATGGAGCTGGTCCCGTATCGCGGGACGGCGCCGGCGGCGGTCGATGTTCTCGCAGGCCATGTCCCCTTCGCGGTGCTGGATATTCCGGCATCGCGGCAGTTGATCCTCGATGGCAAGCTCAACGCCATCGGCGTTTCCTCCGCGCGCCGTCTTTCGTCCCTGCCCGATGTGCCGACGCTGGCCGAGAGCGGCATTGCGGGTTTCGAATCCGTCGGCTGGTTCGGGCTCGTTGCGCCCGCCGGCACGCCTGCGGATGTCATGGGACGGCTGAACGACGCCTTCACCAAGGCGCTGAAGGATCCTTCCGTGGCGGAGAAGATCCGGACCCTCGGCGCGGAGCCTGCGCCGACCTCGCCGGAGCAGTTCGGCCGCTTCATTGAGAGCGAGAGCACGAAATGGGGCAAGCTGATCAGCGAGGCCGGCATCAAGGCAAACTAGAGCGGGCTTGAGGGATTGCCGCGGCTCGTTCACCTCTCCCGCTTGCGGGAGAGGTCGGCGCGAAGCGCCGGGTGAGGGCTTTCTCCTCTTGGGGATTGTCCCATTGCGAAACACCCTCTCCCCAACCCTCTCCCGCAAGCGGGAGAGGGAGCGCACGTTCGTCTTTGCGGCGATCGAGCCTCATTTCACTGCCGCGCTAGCGCTTTCCGCTCGGCCGATAACGCACGTGATCGATCAGCGCGCGCAGCTTCGGCGGAAGATTCCGCCGATCCGGAAAGTAGAGGAAGAAGCCGGGGAAGAACGGGCAATATTCCTCCAGCACGGGCACCAATTCTCCTCGTTCGATATAGGATCGAAACGTTTCCTCCATGCCGAATGTCAGGCCGCCTCCCGCGCAGGCGGTCCGCACCATGACCCACATGTCGTTGGTCGTGATCCTCGGCTCCACCGCGACGTCGAACTCGCGCCCTCCTTCCGCAAATTCCCAGCGGTAGGGAGCGACGTGCGGCGCCGGCCGCCACCCGATGCAGCAATGCTGCGCAAGCTCGCGCGGATGAGAGGGGGCGCCGAACCGTTCCAGATAGGCCGGAGCGGCCACGACCAGCTGGCGCTGATCGCCCGAGACCGGCACGGCGATCATGTCCTGCTCGATCACTTCGCCGAGCCGGACGCCTGCATCAAAGCCCTCGGCCACGATGTCGAATTCGTCATCGGTCACGGTCACGTCAACCCGCACGCCGGGATTGGCGTGCGTGAATTCGGCCAGCAATGGACCGCGAATGAAACGCTCGGCGATCGATGAGACGGCGAGACGCAGCTGCCCCGTCGGCTGCGCGTCACGGTCGCGGGCGCCATTGATCGCCTGTTCGACTTCGGCGAGCGCCGGCGCCACGCGCTGATGCAAGCGCACGCCGGCTTCGGTGAGACTGACGCTGCGCGTCGTGCGCTGGACGAGAGCCACGCCCAACTGGTCTTCCATGCGTCGGACAGCTTGGCTCACGGCGGATCGTGTCACGCCGAGCCGCTCGGCGGCGCCACGGAAGCTCTTGGCTTCCGCGACCGCGATGAAAACGGCGACGAGGTTCAGGTCGGTGGTCATTGGTTAGCTAGGCTTACCACCCCAGTCATCATTGGCCAACTTCTCCCACCTCTCACCGGGGACTACCTCCGAAGCACACGAAGGAGGCTCTGATGACGTCGCTCGATCAATACCGCCTGCTTGGCCGCTCCGGCCTGCGCATATCTCCCCTTGCCCTGGGCACGATGACCTTCGGGACCGAATGGGGATGGGGATCCGATGCCGATGAGGCACGGCGGATCTTCGATCTGTACGTCGACCGCGGCGGCAATTTCATCGACACCGCGGTGAACTACACCAATGGCGCTTCCGAGCGCTTGGTCGGCCAGTTCGCACGGGACAAGCGCGATCGCCTCGTGCTCGCGACCAAGTTCACCATGGCCCGCGATCCCGGCAACCCCAATTCCGGCGGCAACCACCGGCTCAACATGGTTCGTTCCGTGGAGCAGAGCCTGCGGCAACTCGATACGGACCGCATCGACCTGCTTTACCTCCACGCTTGGGATGCGACGACGCAGCCGGATGAGGTGATGCGCGGCCTGGACGATCTCGTGCGCACCGGAAAGATTTTGTACGTCGGCATCTGCAACACGCCGGCTTGGCGCATTTCACAGCTGCAGACGATGGCAGATCTGCGCGGTTGGTCGCCCTTCGTTGCCCTCCAGATCGAATACAATCTGGTCGAGCGCACCGTCGAACATGAACTCATTCCGTTGGCAGCGACCCTCGGCTTGGGCGTGCTGCCCTGGTCGCCGCTCGGCGGCGGCGTGCTCACCGGCAAGTACACCCGGACCGATCTCAGGGATTCTCAGGAACGAGCCGTCGGAACCACACGCGCCTCGATCATCGCGTCGTCCGGCCTTCTCAACGAGCGATCGCTCGCCGCGGCCGAAATGGTGCGAACCATCGCCTCGGAGCTCGGCGCAACGTCCTCGCAGGTAGCCATCGCATGGACGCTGGCCAATCCTGCAGTCACCGCGCCGGTGATCGGCGCCCGCACGCTGGACCAGGCGGAAGACAATTTCGGCGCGGTGGGGATCTCGCTTTCTCCTGAGCAAATGGCGCGCCTCGACCAGGCGACCGCGCCAGATCCGATCTTTCCAGGCCGCTTCTTGCGCCGCCCCATGGTGGAGCAACTCATCTTTGGCGGCGCCAGCGTCGCGCGGCGCCGCTAGATCAGCAACAGGTCGCCGATCTCGACCGACCGCGCGTGCATCACTTCGGGGCAGAACGACATCTTGCACCAGAAAGGGAGACACAATGGCAGTCATGGTCAATCGCGTACTTGCGTGGTGCTTCTATGCGGTCATCTTCACGGCATCCAGCCTGACAACGGCCGCGCCTTGCGGACAGGCCAGTTCGGTGCAGGGCGACAACAAGCGGGTCGTCGCCGATGCATTCGATCGATGGGCGGCGGGAGGAACCAGATTCTTCAATGACCTGCTGCACGAAAACGTGGTGTGGCGCATCAAGGGATCCGGTCCAAGCGTTGGCGAGTTCAGAGGGCGCGAGGTGTTCCTCGATCGAGCGGTCCGCCCGTTCGCCAGCCGATTGTCGACACCAGTGCGTCCTACTGCCGTGAGAATCTTCGCTGATGGTGATCACGTCATCGCGCATTGGGAAGGCAGCGGCGTGGCCCGTGACGGCAGGCCTTACGCGAACAGTTATGCGTGGATCATGCGCATGCAGGATGGCAAGGCGGCCGAGGTCACGGCCTATCTCGACCTCGCACCCTATGACGACGTCCTGCGGCGTATTCCTTTGCCAGCGCAATAGGCGGGGTGCGAGTAGGCTTGATCGCGACAAGGGAAGGTGCGCTCCCTCCCACGCTTGCGGGGGAGGGGTGGGGAGAGGGTGTCTCCGCGCTGGGATTATCGAGATTAACTGAGGACGTCCCTGCGCGGCGAGAGCGCTCACCCGCCGCGCTCTGCGAGCGCGATAGCCGAGGCTACGCCTCGGCGTCCTTTTGAAGGACGGCCGCCGAAGGCGGCCTATGCTCTCCCGCAAGCGGGAGAGGCGGAGCAAGCCTGCAGACGATCTGATACGGCGTGTCGATGCCGGCCGCAATCGCCCTCCCGCAGACCTTGCCAACCCGCGAAATCATCAGGATGATCTCCGCATCGTAGCATCGCTTGCGAGGCCTTCATGCTAAAATGCGAAGTCGCCGTGCTCGGTCTGGGGCTCATGGGCGGAGCAGCGCTGGGCGCATTGCTGGATGCCGGCGTCGATGCGCTCGGCTTCGACCCTGTCGTAGCAGGTTCGGATCGAGGCTCGTCACATGGTTCATGTCGCATTTTCCGTCGCTTCAATTTCGAAAACCCCAACTACACCAGCCTGAGCGACGAGGCTCATGCCGGCTGGATCCGGCTGCAGACCGAAAGCGGTCAAACGATTCTGACGGAAACCCCTATTTTGGAGGCCGGCCGCCCCGGCTCCGCCATGGTGGCATCCTCGCGCGCGGCCGCGATCGCGAAAGGGCGTCCGGATCCGATGTTGACCGCGGCTCAAGCGAACAAGGAATTTCCGGCTTTCAACCTGCCCGGCGACTGGGACGTCGTCGTGCAGGACGGCGGCGCGATCCTGCACACTGAGGTCGTCATGACACTGATGCGCGCACGCGCTCGCGACCGTGTGATTCCGGAACGCGCGAGCTTCACGCCGCACCGCGACGGCGTGTCGATCCGCACGGCGACCCAAGAGTTCTTCGCCGAGCGCGCGATTCTGGCGCTGGGCCCATGGCTCGGTCGCGCACTCCCGCAACTCGCCGCGCTGCTGAACGTAACCCGACAGGCGGTCGGCTGGTTCGCGCCCGCTAGCCCCGACACTGTGGCGCTCGGTCGTTTCCCGATCTTCATTCTGGACCGAGGTCCGAACGACATGGTCTACGGCTTTCCGGACTTCGAACAGCGCGGCGTTAAAGCGGCGCCTCACAACCACGGGCCCGTGGTCGGCCCCGACGATTGGGGTCCGCACGCCACCGATGCCGAACTCCGCCCGATCGGCGAAGCGTTGGCCGCCCTCGTCCCGGGCGCGGCCGGGCCCATCATCGATCGCGACGTCTGCCTCTACACCAACACCGCGCCCGCCGACCGCCTGCTAGACGCGGGCGAGGAATTCATCATCGATCGCTGGCCGGAGTCCCGCCTGATCGTCTGCTCGGCGTGTTCAGGCCATGGTGCGAAGTTCGCGCCCGCCATCGGGCAAAGGCTTGCTCGCCTTGCCACCGATCCGTCGTACGAAGCAGAACCCTTCTTTCAGCTGTCCCGATATTCTCAATTCGCCTGAGCGGTTGCTGGATGTTGCGGTGACAGTGCACAAAACGCGCACCGTCCGGCGGCTGACGCCTTTAAGAGACCCGAGCCAGAGCCCTGCCTGTGCGACCTCGTGCGATCTTGGCACTATGCTCCTGTTTTGCCCGACGAAGCAAATGACGGGAGATTCCTCGGCTTTTTGGCTCCCGAAATCCTGTCCGGCCCGCACCTGATCCAGCCCTCCGCGTAACCCATTGATCTTGCAACCCCCGTCTACTGTGCATGGGGTTGTTTTCGCACTTTTGTTGTTCCATGGCTGACCGCGAAGCGTTCAGCCGTCACGGCACCAGATCAGAGCGCCGCGCGGCGGTTTGCGTGAGATCAAACCGCCTGTTCTATCTCCTGCCGGATTGAGGCCTTTCGATCCCGGGCAATCGCGCGATCTGCTCGGCGAGGAAATCGACCAGGAGGCGCACGCGCGCAACGCCGGACCGCTCCGGCACGATCAGCATGTTCAGCGGAACGGGCGGCGGCGAATAGTCCGGCAGCACGCGTTCGAGGCGGCCGTCCGCGAGCAGGTCGCTGACCAGCCAAAGATGCGCCGGCGCAATGCCGCGGCCCGCCGCGAGCGCCTCGCGCGCGGCCAGCCCGTGATCCAGGCGCAGCCGCCCCGAGAAGGGGATCGCATGGCGGCCACCGCGGCGCCCTTGCAGCACGAGCACATCACTGCCTGCGATGTTGGACATCCGCACGCCCTCGTGATGGGCGAGGTCCTGCGGGCGCGCGGGCCGGCCCCGCGCGGCGAGATAATCGGGTGAGGCCACGAGCAGCCGCCGCGACTGGCCAAGCGGCTTCAGCTTCATCGAGCTTTCGGCGAGCGGTCCCAAGCGCAGTGCGACATCGACGCCCTCCCGGACGAGGTCGATCCGCTCGTCCGTCAGGCTGAGGTCGACCGACACGTCCGGATAGATGTCCTGAAAGGCGAAGATGAAGCGGCTGACGTGGAGCACGCCGAACGCCGCGGTGCAGGAGACCCGGACAGTTCCGGCCGGCGCGCCGCGCGTCGAGCGCGCCTCGTCGCCGGCGTGCTCGACGAGACGCAGGATATGCACGCAGTCGGCGTAGTAATTGCGGCCCTCCGCCGTCACGGTGACCCTGCGCGTGGTCCTGGTGAGCAGCGGCACGCCGACCGCCTGTTCCAGCTCTCGAATGTGCCGCGTCACCGTGGATTGGCCGATCCCGAGCTCGCGCGCGACCGCGGACAGGCTTCCGCGCTCGGCGACGCGCACGAAGCTGCGCATGCGCTCGAGCGTAACCTCCGACCTATCCATTTTCCGGCACAATCTTATCCATTGGCCGCTTCTACCGGATCGCGGTCCAGGGCGCTATCTGCCGATCGCAAATCATCAATCCAATGGTGCTGACATGAAAGTGTTGATCGTCTTTGCTCATCCCGAAGCGCGCTCGCTGAATGGTTCGCTCAGGGATGTCGCCATCAGAGAGCTCGAGGCCCAGGGCCACGACGTGCGGGTCTCCGACCTCTATGCCGAGGGCTGGAGGTCCGAGGTCGATCGCGGCGACTTCCCGTCGCTGCCGATCGATGCGCGTCTCGGGGTCGCCGCGGCATCCAAGCAGGCGTTCGAAGCGGGCACGCTGACCGCCGACGTCAAGGGCGAGATCGAGAAGCTGCTGTGGGCGGATGTTCTGATCCTGCAATTTCCGCTGTGGTGGTTCAGCATGCCTGCGATCCTCAAGGGCTGGGTCGACCGCGTGTTCGCCTACGGCTTCGCCTATGGCGTCGGCGAGCACAGCGACAAGCGCTGGGGTGACCGTTACGGCGAGGGCACCTTGGCCGGCAAACGCGCGATGCTGATCGTGACCGCCGGCGGCTGGCAGGACCATTATTCCGCCCGCGGCATCAACGGGCCGATCGACGACCTGCTGTTTCCGATCAATCACGGCATTCTCTATTATCCCGGCTATGACGTCCTGCCGCCGTTCGTGGTCTATCAGGCCGACAGGTTCGACGACGCCGCTTTCGCCGCGGCGGCCGAACGCCTGCGGATGCGGATGAGAACGCTTGCGACAACGTCACCGATTCCCTATCGGCGTCAGAATGGCGGCGACTACGTCATTCCGAGCATGCAGCTCCGCGCCGGGCTCGAGTCGCCCGAGGCGCGCGGTTTCGCGCTCCACCTCGATCGGCCTGATGAATGCGGCGCGGCGGACAAGCCTGGCGTGATTCGATCGACGACAAATCTCCGCGCCGTAACCGCGTAGTTGCGAGACAGCTCGCGTCGCGCTTCCAGGGCTGGGAGCGCGACGCGCTCATCCCATCACGGTTCGCGTCAGCGCGCTCCGTGCAAACTTCTTCAGCGGCATCGGCTTGCCGAACAGAAAGCCCTGCACGAGGTCGAAGCCGAGCTCGTTCGCGGCGACGAGATCGGCGCGGCTTTCGACCCCTTGCGCCACCGCGCGCGCGCCAAAGCCCTGCGCCAGCTCGACGATGTGACGGCACACCGTGCGCTTCAGCCGGTCGCCGCCGCTGCCGGTGACGAATTGCCGATCGGCCTTCAGCTTGACGAAGGGAATCTTGTCCAGGTCCATCAGCGAGGGCCAGTTAGCGCCGAGATTGTCGATCGACAGGCCGATATTATGCAGGCCGACCTCGCGCGCGACCTCGCCCAGGAGATCGAGCTCGCGGATCGCCTCCTCGCTGTCGATCTCGACCGTCAGTCCGCCGAAGGCCGGGTGTGTCGGCACGCGGCGGCAGAGATCGCGCACCGCCTGCGGCTCCCTGAGATAGGAGGCGGGAAGATTGATCGACAGGTCGACCGGACTTTGTTGCTCGAGAAGATAGTGCCAGTCCTGCATGGCGCGATCGATCACGAACTCCGACAGCGCGCGAAAATGCGGATCGTGCGGCTCCGGGATGAAATAGGCTGGCGGCACCACGCCCCAGGTCGGATGCCGCATCCGCACCAAGGCCTCGGCGCCGTTGCGGACCAGCGTGCGCGCGTCGATCTTGGGCTGGTACCAGAGCTCGAGCCAGCCGGCATGCAAGGCCTCGCCGACATGCACGGCCGGGCTCGGCGCCGGCTCCTCCGGCAGCAGCATGGCAACGCGCTCGCGCAGCGTCTCCGCGGCAAAGGGCGTCGTCAGCGGCGGCAGCATCGCAAGGCCGTATTCCTCACCGACCTGCCGCACCGCTTTGACGATGATCGAATCGCGGGCGCCGACGGCGAGAACCTTGCCGGCAAATGCCTCGCGCACCAGGATTTCGAGGAATCGTCCCGGCTCGATGCCGTCGGCGGCGACGCCGAGCAGGATCAGGTCGGGCAGTTCGCTGGCAAGCACGGTCTGCAGCTCGTCGGCGCTGGCGCATTCGCAGGTGACGAAGCCGAGATCTTCGAGGATCTCGCTGAGAAAGGCGCGCAAGTGACGCTTGCTGTCGGCCACGCAGGCGCGCGGCGTCACCTTTCGTCGTCCGAAGGTCACAGGCCTTCGTCCGACGAGCTCAATCATCCCATCGTTCATTGCAACACCACTCCCGTTCCGTGACGGTTTCATAACCGCGGAGCGTGGGTTCAAATAAGGAGAGCTTCACATCGTTCTTGAATTATCTGAGTAACGTTAAGCCCTGCAATTCGAGCTAATTTGTCGACAGATTCTTCGAAATGAATTCGCATACCCGAGCACCACACGCGCAGCGCCGGTTGTTGCAGGTGAAATGCCTGCGCGCGCGATCGGCGCGCGACTTGCCGCTCGACGGCGTCGAGGGATGCACGCGCGCGGTTGCTCCGAGGCGGCGATCAAGCCGGCGCAGCGTTAATCGACGGCGACTTTCAACTCGCGCCTTCCCGCGATGCGCGCGTCGCGGCCTTCCGCGCGTGACGATTCTGCGACAACGGGTCCGGGCTAGCGGCCAAGAATGTGAAGTACATCACACGCGCATTGCTGCACTCGCGCTAAAGGTTCCCCGAGCTGGTGGAGGGCTGTCGAGGACTACAGCTATGTCGATGCGGCGAATGATGTATTGGTGGTTCAGGTTCGTGCTGTCAGGGCGATTCATGGATCGCTTCCTGTGCCTGCCGCGTTAGCCGCGCTGTGCACCGTGGCCTTCGCGGCCGGACCCGATCTAGGTCTGCCCGATCAATTTGCGGAACGCCGCCGCGCCGTCCTGCATCGCGTCGCGTCCCTTCCAGGCCAGATAGCTCAGCTTGCCGCCGATCGTGTCGTGGCTGCGCAGCCGCCGCGAGCCGAGAATGTGGCCGACATTGGAGGGGAAGCGGCTCACCTCGGCGGAGACCAGCGCCGCGATCGCGTCCATCAATTGCTGGAGGCGGACGCCCCATTCGCAATGCTCGATGCCGTCGATGCGAACCTTGAGCGCATATTCGGTGTCATAGATTTCGGCGAGCAGGTCGCGGGCGATCAGCACCCGGTTGTGCCGGAGTGCGACGCGAAGTGCGAGGCGCTTGTCGTCGAGCCGGTCGAGGACCATCGGCACGACGCAGGCATAGGGTGTGGCGGCGACGTCTGCGGCGGCCTTGCTCGCAGCCGCCCTGGTGGCAAGCCGCACCAATTGCCATGAGGTCTTCAGTCGTCGCGCCGCCAGCGCCAGCGCGAAGGGCAGCGCCTGGGGATGGGCCTTCTTGAAGGCGTCGAGCTGCGCGGTGATCTGGGCGACCTGGCCATCGTCGAACTTCGCGATCTTCTCGGGCAGCTTCGCGTTGAACTTCGGTAGCGCATCGCCGGCGCGCAACACATGCAGCATCTTCACGACGTCGTCGAAAGCGGTGGGCGAGGCCGTATATTGCCCGAGCTTGGCGCGCGCAGATTCGGCGCTCTCGGGCGAATTGAGCGTGCTCTCGAGGACCTTGACGACCTTGGTCTGGAAGATCGAGGCGATCTTCTGCACTTCCTTCGGGTTGTTGGCGGCGACCTGGTCGCCGATCGCCTTGATGTAGTCGCGCGCCATGGTCGGCAGCAGGTCGCGGCAGATCCACTCCCAGATCGGGGTGAGGGTGTTGCGCGAGATCCGCCCCATGTTGGCATGCTCGGGCGCGCCGTCGATCAGCAGCAGCTCCAGCGGTGCGAAGAAATAGCGCGACGGGCTGGTGGCGCGCGCCTGGGTCGATCCGTCCTTGCGGAATTCGGCGCGCAAGCGCGCCTGGATGTCGGCCGAACCGGGCATGTCGATGCCGCACAGCTCGAGCCGCTCGAGCTCGCTGAGCAGACAGCTGCGCGACAGCGGCGTCAGCCTCTGCAGAAATTCCGACAGCCGATCGATCTCGTCCATGGCACGCAATCTTTCGCAGCGTGGCCCGCGGGCTTGCGGGCCCAATGCGTGGAGGCATTTGCGCGCTCTCAACCTCCCTAGAGAAGCAAGTCGCCGTTAATTAATCCGTAAAATCCGGGGGGCGCATGTCGGAGCAAGGCGGCCGCACGAGGAGCTTTTCCTCGTCCGAGACCAGGATCTGGGCAGAAAACTCAACCGCTACATGGTCGCGTGCGACGTCGCGCAAGCACAAATTGTGCCGAAGCCGTCATTTTAGCGTAAAAGGGCCCAAATCACCGTAGTCTTACGGAGCAGAAAGTTAACCACAGACCCGCCCCGGTTCCGGTAAACGAGTGACATGGGGTCACAGAATGATACGGCCACCGATTCGCGGCCGTCGGAATGGCACGAAAGCGCTGCTTCAGCTGAAGAGCCCGATTTCGTCCGTCTGAGCGCCGTTCGTGCGCAGGCGGCCGACGAAATGGCGGCTGCGATCGCTCGCGAGCTCAACGGCCCCCTGACCGCGCTGCTGCTCTACATGGGCGAGATCAAGCATCACAGCGATCAGCTCGTCCCCGCCATGGGCGATCGTGCCTATCTGCAGCGGGTGGTGGAGAACGCGCTGGCACAGACCGAGCGCGTTTGCGGCCTGGTCAAGCAGCTCGCCGGCGCTCACAAGGGCGGCTTGTCAGCCCCGTCCAGCACCGAGGAGGCAGAATCGAGGGCCGCCCGCGTGCTGCAGCCGCCGCGCGCACCGAGCGCCGATCTGCTCGGCCAGTCCGGCCAGAAGCGGCTGACCAAGCGCGAGCGCGAGGTGCTGAGGCTGATCAGCGAAGGCTACTCGAACAAGCAGGGCGCGCTGCGCATGCAGATCAGTCCGCGCACCTTCGAGAGTCATCGCGCCGAGGCGATGCGCAAGCTCGGTGCGCGCAACACCGCGGACCTCGTCCGTGCGGCGCTCTTGCATGCGATCGACTGATCCGGGCTGGTTGCGCCGCCCTCGGGCGGCGCGGACGAGATGCCGAAGATCCATCTCGATAGTTTGGAAATCCGCGCTCAGAAATAGTCTTCGGCGAACGGACGTGCGCGCGGGGCGGGACGCAGCGGTTTGATCTCTTCCTTCGGCGCGCTCGGAATGATCGTGATGGTCCAGCGGGGAGGCATGCTCGATTCCTGCTCCAGCACCGAGCGCACGAAACCGGTCACGGTCGACTCGCCGGCCCTGACCGTCGCCATCCGGCCGTTGAACTGTGCGATGCGGAAGCGACGAACCTCCTTCTGGTCGGCGGTCTCGTAGGTGAACATGGAAAACCCTCCTGGTTTTCCGGGACTATCGCCAGCTATGATTAGCCATCTGTGAAAATCGCAAACCGTAGAAGTACGGCGGGAATACACGCGCCGGTAGTTCGGGAGCGCTTTTACGCGAAGTAGCGCGACGAGGGCGCGCCAAAAAGCGAACTAGCCTTGCGGCTCCTGCGCATGCGCGGCGGCGTAGGCCGCATCCATCAGGTCCAGCATCGCGTGGAATTCGGCCTCGCCGAGGCTTTCCGCGGTTTTCTCCAGCCGCAGTGCCAGCGCTGCGAGCCTGAGATAGCCGAACGTTCCGGCCGCGCTCTTCAACGAATGCGCTTCGCGCGCGATCTTGGCGTGGTGCTGCGCAGGCGAGAGCGTGCGGAACAATTGCAGGCGTGCGCAGGTCTCGCTCCAGAACACGTCGCGCACTTCAGTGGCACCGTCCTCGCCGATCTCGCGCACCAGCGCTTCGTACGCCCGCGGCTCGCGCGCGGGTTCGGCATCGAGCGCCATCGCAGGCGCGACGGTGACGTCAAACATGGCCTTGCCTGCCTTGATCACGGTTCGTTGTCGCGCGGCACGTCGCCGCGCGAGGCATGTCGCGTATCTACGGCATTCGAATTTCAGTTCCGGTAGCGGGATGGCCGGTGTTTGCAGGCCGGCATTAGCGCCCGGTTTACCAAGCGGGCGGCGCTCAGTGCGGGCCGAGCAGCCGGTCGTACTGGCCCTTCACGGCGGCGTAGCATTCGCATGCCGTCTGGCGCAGCCCGTCGAGGTTGGTGATCTGGATGTGCCCGCGGCTGTAGTGGATGAAATTGGCCTGCTGCAGCGAGTTGGCGACCAGCGACACGCTGTTGCGCCGGGCTCCGATCATCTGGGCCATGGTCTCCTGGGTCAGCAGCAGACGCGACTCGCCCGACAGATCATGAGTGTGCAGCAGGCAGCGCGACAGCCGCGACTCCACCGGATGGGCGGCGTTGCAGCCCGCGGTCTGCTGCACCTGGGCGTAGACCGCCAGCCCGTGGCGCGAGAGCTGTGCGCGCAGGGTGCTGCTCTGGTCGGCGGCCATGCGCAGGCGGTCCAGATCCACCACCGAGGCGACGCCGGGCACCAGCACGATGGCCGTGTTCAACGCACACGCATCGCCCACGATTGCGAGCGTCCCGAGCAGGCTGTCGCGGCCGATCATGGCGACTTGCACATGCTCGCCCTTGGCCAGTTCCACGACCAGCGAGATGACGCCGCGGTGAGGAAAATAGGCGCGCCTGAGCGTCTCGCCGGTCTCGACCAGCACCGCCTCGTGGGGCAGATCCGCCGTTCGCAGGTGCGGGCGGATCAATTCATAATCGTCCGCCGACAATGCGGACAGGAAACCGTTGGATGGACGCATCATCGTTTCCAAGGCTGCCTCCCCGTTCCCATGCGCCTTCGAATTCGCAGCGCGCGGATGACGTCGTGTGCGGGTAAGTTCCATCATCTTCGCGTCGGGATATATTGGCAATTGAGACAAGTTGTCCGGCCCTGGCGATGCGTCGACGCTGCGTGCACGTCGGCATACAGGGCTCGCATCGTGCTCCCGTCACGCCACCAAGGCCTGGGAACAGCATAACCGCGTCCATCGGCGAGATGCCGTCGGCAAGTGCCGCACTGGTCCCCACGACGCGGTCGCGGCCCAGCATCGCAATTTCGATCGTCTGTCCTTCGGACAGGCTCACCCTGATCGAAACGGATCCACCATGCGGGAAGTAGACGTGTCCCGGCGCAATGCCGATCACCCACGACAGATTTACTGACCATTTCGACCGCCGCGAGATACGGACGCAGCAAATCGAAATCTGCCGCGTCGAGCAGTTGCAGCAGCTGGTTGGGCGGGGGCCCGCTCACGGTCATGCAGGTCAATCCGGCGGGTTCGATGGTCGGCGGGCGGGGCGGCTTCGTCACTCAGGTGCACAGCGCGCAAATACTAACCTGAAGGTTGTGGTGACGTCCATATACCCGTTAGAGGGCAGACAGGCTGTTTCATTTGCGGCGGAGTTAAGAAGCGCACACTGATTCGCTGGCGAGGCGGCCGTCCTGCAACGCGTACGCGGGAATTAGCGGCAAGGGGGCCTCAGGAGCTGGAAGGCATTGCATCCGCGCTGGCCATCGCGCCGGTTCGCGTCGCCTCGT
Source organism: Bradyrhizobium sp. SPXBL-02 (assembly GCF_051853065.1). NCBI lineage: Bacteria > Pseudomonadati > Pseudomonadota > Alphaproteobacteria > Hyphomicrobiales > Nitrobacteraceae > Bradyrhizobium > Bradyrhizobium sp. SPXBL-02. The sequence goes on from NZ_CP182474.1 coordinate 483,266, forward strand.
CCGCTTCCGCAAACGACGTTCGTTCCATCCCTCATCGAAACCAAAGGAGAAAGGCGTGCCCCACGGTTCAATCGTTGAATCGCCGAAACGGGAAGCTCAATTGGGGCGAGACGATCTGCGCCATATTCTCGTCGTCGACGATGACCCGATGGTGTGCATGGCCATCGAGGTCTACCTCCAGCGCAACAATTTTCGGGTGACGATCGCCGAGGGCGGTGAAGCCGGACTGCGTGCCCTCGAGGACAAGCAATTCGATCTGATGATCATCGACATCTTCATGCCGCACATGCGCGGGTTCGAATCGATCCGGATTTTCCACGAGCAGGCGCCGGTGATTCCGCTGATTGCGATGTCCGGCTACGCTTTCGCAAATCTGAACTCGCCCGCGCCCGACTTCCTGCGGATGGCGCTGGAGCTCGGCGCCGCGCGTTGTCTGCGTAAGCCGTTCACGCCGGACGCGCTGCTCGCCGCCATCAACGATTGCCTGGCAGAGCATCGCCCCCGCTCCGACGTTGCCACGGCGGTGCAGCTCGGTTAGCGCCGCACGAGCCGCTCGGCCGCAGGGTAACCCTTCGTTTACCTCGAGCGCGGATCGCGCAAATCGCGGCAACGCCCAAGAAACGTTCAAGAGCGCGCGCGGCGAGAGCCCCGCCGATTGCGGGCGGCCCGCGCCAACCGCCTGCGGGCCGGCCCTATCGTTCTTTGCGAGCAGGACTTTCCCACGCGCCTCGTCGCGCAATTATCGGCTCGTTGACCGCGCGGCTCCCGCCGTTGCGACGCGGAGGCGGTTTTGCCGAAAAGCGCTGCAGCATGCAGCAGAACCGCAAACTTCTCTTCAATATCCGTAGTAGCACGGAGGATGAAATTAACGGGACTGTGAAAGGGGATGTCTAACGATCCAGGATAGGGGCTTCCGTCCGTGCCGAGGGTGGCTCGGACGTCGCGTTTGCGGCCCAGGTCAGTAAGGCGTAGCTCATGGATGATCTGTTGCGGGAGTTTCTGACGGAGACCAGCGAGAGCCTGGACACCGTGGACAATCAGCTGGTGAAGTTCGAGCAGGAGCCGAACAACGCCAAGATCCTGGATAACATCTTCCGCCTGGTCCACACCATCAAGGGCACCTGCGGCTTTCTCGGCCTGCCGCGGCTGGAAGCGCTGGCGCATGCCGGCGAGACCCTGATGGGCAAATTCCGTGACGGCATGCCTGTCACCGCCGAGGCGGTGACGGTGATCCTGTCCTCGATCGACCGCATCAAGGAGATTTTGGCCGGCCTGGAGGCAACCGAGGCCGAGCCTGAAGGGAACGACCGCGATCTCATCGACAAGCTGGAGGCCATGGTCGAGCAGGGCATGGCCGCCATGTCAGGCTCGGCGCAGCCGATGCCGGCCGGCACCCCCGTTGCCGATGCGCCGCCGCTGGCGCCCGACGCCCCGGCCGCGGCGCCTGCCAAGGAGATGACCACGGGCTCGCTGGTCGAGCAGACCCTGGAGCGCCCGCTGCGTCCGGGCGAGGTCTCGCTCGACGAGCTCGAGCGCGCCTTCCGCGAGACCGCGATCGAAGCGCCGGTCGCCGCGCCCGTGGCCAAGACTGAGGTCAAGGCTGCACCTGCGCCGGCTGCCGAAGCCGCCGTTGCCAAGGAAGCCGCAAAGGCGCCCAAGGAGAAGGCCGCGCCGAAGAAGTCGATGGCCGACGAGACCGCGGTCGAGGGCGACCGCATCGCCAACCAGTCGATCCGTGTCAACGTGGATACGCTGGAGCACCTGATGACCATGGTCTCCGAGCTGGTCCTGACCCGCAACCAGCTCCTGGAGATCTCCCGCCGCAACGAGGACACCGAGTTCAAGGTGCCCTTGCAGCGCCTCTCCAACGTCACCGCCGAGCTGCAGGAGGGCGTCATGAAGACGCGCATGCAGCCGATCGGCAATGCCTGGCAGAAGCTGCCCCGCATCGTCCGCGACCTCTCATCCGAACTCGGCAAGCAGATCGAGCTCGAGATGCACGGCGCCGACACCGAGCTCGACCGCCAGGTGCTCGATTTGATCAAGGACCCGCTCACCCACATGGTGCGCAACTCCGCCGATCATGGCCTCGAGACCCCCGCCGAACGCCTCGCCAGCGGCAAGGGCGAGCAGGGCACCATCCGCCTCTCCGCCTATCACGAGGGCGGCCACATCATCATCTGCATCGCCGACAACGGCCGCGGCCTCAACACCGAGAAGATCAAGGCCAAGGCGCTTTCCTCAGGTCTCGTCACCGAGGCCGAGCTGGAGAAGATGAGCGAAGCCCAGATCCACAAGTTCATCTTCGCGCCGGGCTTCTCCACCGCGGCCGCCATCACCTCGGTCTCGGGCCGCGGCGTCGGCATGGACGTGGTCCGCACCAATATCGACCAGATCGGCGGCACCATCGACATCAAGTCGGTCGCGGGTGAAGGCTCCTCCGTCACCATCAAGATCCCGCTGACGCTCGCCATCGTCTCGGCGCTGATCGTCGAAGCCGCCGGCGACCGCTTTGCGATTCCGCAGCTCTCGGTGGTCGAGCTGGTGCGGGCCCGCGCCAACTCCGAGCACCGCATCGAGCGCATCAAGGACACCGCGGTCCTCAGGTTGCGCAACAAGCTCTTGCCGCTGATCCACCTCAAGAAGCTCCTGAAGATCGACGACGGCGCCGCCAGCGATCCCGAGAACGGCTTCATCGTGGTCACCCAGGTCGGCAGCCAGACCTTTGGCATCGTCGTCGACGGCGTGTTCCACACCGAAGAGATCGTGGTCAAGCCGATGTCGACCAAGCTGCGTCACATCGACATGTTCTCCGGCAACACCATTCTGGGCGATGGCGCGGTGATCATGATCATCGATCCCAACGGCATTGCGAAAGCGCTCGGCGCCGCCGGCTCCTCGGCCCATGACATGGGCGACGAGAACGGCGCCCATCACATCGGCTCCGGCGAGCAGACCACCTCGCTCTTGGTGTTCCGCGCCGGCTCGTCGCAGCCCAAGGCGGTCCCGCTTGGCCTCGTCACGCGCCTGGAAGAGCTGCCCGCCGACAAGATCGAGTTCAGTAACGGCCGCTACATGGTGCAGTACCGCGAGCAGCTGATGCCGCTGGTCGCCATGGACGGCGTCACCATTGCCAGCCAGGGCGCCCAGCCGATCCTGGTGTTCGCCGACGACGGCCGCTCCATGGGCCTCGTCGTCGACGAGATCATCGACATCGTCGAGGAACGCCTCAACATCGAGGTCGGCGGCTCCTCCTCCGGCATTCTCGGCTCGGCCGTGATCAAGGGCCAGGCCACCGAGGTGATCGACGTCGGCCACTTCCTGCCGATGGCGTTCGCCGACTGGTTCACCCGCAAGGAGATGAAGCCGTCGCTGCACTCGCAGTCGGTGCTGCTGGTCGACGACTCGGCGTTCTTCCGCAACATGCTGGCGCCGGTGCTGAAGGCCGCCGGCTACCGCGTCCGCACCGCGCCGACCGCGCAGGAAGGCCTCGCCGCCCTGCGCGCCCAGAGTTTCGACGTGATCCTGACCGACATCGAGATGCCCGACATGAACGGGTTCGAGTTCGCCGAAGTCGTCCGCTCCGACAACAACCTCGCCGCGACGCCGATCATCGGCCTCTCGGCGCTGGTGTCGCCGGCGGCGATCGAGCGCGGCCGGCAGGCCGGCTTCCACGATTACGTCGCCAAGTTCGACCGGCCCGGTCTGATCGCGGCGCTGAAGGAGCAGACCGCGGGCGCCGCCGGCGCCTCCGAGCTGAGCCGGGCCGCGGCGTAAGCCGGACGGGGATCAGGAGACACCGAGATGAGCAAGAAGACCCAGTCCGCTGAAGGCGCCATGGTCGAGTACGTCACCGCGATGATCGGCGGCCAGCTGTTCGGCCTGCCGATCTCGCGCGTCCAGGACGTGTTCATGCCCGAGCGCGTCACCCGCGTGCCCCTGTCCTCGCACGAGATCGCGGGCGTCCTCAATCTGCGCGGCCGCATCGTCACCGTGGTCGACATGCGTGCCCGCCTCGGCCTGCCCAAGGCCGAAGACGGCAAGGTGCCGATGGCGGTCGGCGTCGACCTGCGCGGCGAATCCTACGGCCTGCTGATCGACCAGATCGGCGAGGTGCTGCGCCTGCCCGAGGCCGGCATGGAGGAGAACCCCGTCAACCTCGACCCCCGCATGGCCAAGCTCGCCGGCGGCGTCCACCGCCTCGACGGCCAGCTCATGGTCGTGCTCGACGTCGATCGCGTCCTCGAGCTCGAAACCAAAGTGCAAATGGCCGCGTGAGCCAACGAAAAGCATCGAAGCCGGAGAACCAAAATGAAAACCTGTTTGGTGGTCGATGATTCCAGCGTCGTGCGCAAGATCGCACGCCGGATCCTGGAAGGCCTCGAGTTCGAGGTCACCGAGGCCGAGGACGGCTCGAAGGCGCTCGAGATCTGTCAGCGGCAGCTGCCCGATGCGGTGCTGCTCGACTGGAACATGCCGGTCATGGACGGCTTCGAGTTCATGGGCCACATGCGCCGCCTGCCCGGCGGCGATCAGCCGAAGGTGGTGTTCTGCACCACCGAGAACAACGTGGCTCATATCGCTCAGGCGCTCAGCGGCGGCGCCAATGAGTACATCATGAAGCCCTTCGACAAAGATATCATCGCCGACAAGTTCGCTGAAGTTGGTTTGATCCCGGTCGGACAAGCCATGGTCTGAGTGTGTCTGGCCCAAAGTGCTTGGGCCAGAGTGTTCCAGTACAGTTCGAAGAGGCCATCCGTGACCCCGACCGAGTATGAGTATCTGCGCAAGTTCCTGAAGGACAATTCCGGTCTCGACCTGTCCGCAGACAAGCAATATCTGATCGAAAGCCGCTTGATGCCGCTGGCCCGCAAGGCCGGGATCTCTGGCATCGCCGAGCTCGTGCAGAAGCTGCAAGGCGGCTCGCGCCAGCTGATCACCGACGTGGTCGAAGCCATGACCACCAACGAGACCTTCTTCTTCCGCGACAAGGTCCCGTTCGATCATTTCCGCGACCACATCATGCCGGAGATCATCAGGGCGCGTGCGGCCAAGCGCAGCGTGCGCATCTGGTGTGCCGCCGGCTCGACCGGGCAGGAGCCCTATTCGCTGGCGATGTGTCTGAAGGAGATGGGCGCGGCCCTCACCGGCTGGCGCGTCGAGATCATCGCCACCGACCTGTCGCAAGAGGTGCTGGAGAAGGCCAAGGCCGGCGTCTACAGCCAGTTCGAGGTGCAGCGCGGCCTGCCGATCCAGATGCTGGTGAAATATTTCAAGCAGATCGGCGAGACCTGGCAGATCAATCCCGAATTGCGGGCGATGATCCAGCACCGGCAGCTCAACCTGCTGCACGATTTCGCCCAGCTCGGCACCTTCGACGTCATCTTCTGCCGCAACGTGCTGATCTATTTCGATCAGGACACCAAGATCAACATCTTCAACCGCCTGGCGCGCCAGATCGAGCCCGACGGCTTCCTGGTGCTCGGCGCTGCCGAAACCGTGGTCGGGCTGACCGACACGTTCCGGCCGATTCCGGAGCGGCGCGGCCTCTACAAGCCGAACGATCCGCGCGCGGCAGCGGCCAAGCCGGTTCTCGCCGGTGCGGCGCCGCGCATGGCGGCGGTGGCGGGACGATAATCATGGCCGAGGAGGGCAAGGGCGTCGAGCGCGTGACTTTCAGCCGCGGTTATGATGTCTGCATCATGGCCATCGACGGCACCTGGCGGCGCGACTGCAAGCTCAACGCGATCTCCGACACCGACGCCGTTCTCACGGTGGAGGGCTCGATCCAGGGCTTGAACCTGAAAGAGTTCTTCCTGCTGCTGTCGTCCACGGGTCTCGCCTATCGTCGCTGCGAGTTGGTCCGTGTCAACGGTGCCGAAATGGATATCCAGTTCCTGCGCGGCAAGAATCGGAAGAAGCGCGGTGCGGCCGGCGGTCACGACGCCGCGGCCTGATCCCGCCGCCACTGTCGCCACGCTTTCCGACACTTTGCTTCACATTTGCTGAAGACTTCGGAGTCAATTGCTCGCAGCAGCTTTACGCGGCCTAAGCGCGAGCCGTGTATCCATTGACGCTCTCAATCTCAGGATACGGCAATGCCCAGAAGTTCTCTTTCCCCGATCTCGTCAAACCTGCCCGACGGCACTGAACGGCGTGCGCTTCAGCTCCTGGTGGTCGACGACGACGCCACGCAGCGCAGCCTGATCACGGTCGCGGCCAAGCAGGCCGGCCACGAGGTCACCGTGGCGCCATCCGTTGCGGACGCGATCGAGAAGCTGCGCGCTGCGCGCTTCGATTGCGTGACGCTCGACCTCGTGCTGGAGGATGGCGACGGCGTCGACGTGCTGCGCGAGATGGCGAGCGCCAAGTTCGCCGGCTCCGTGATCGTCATCAGCGGCATGGACGGCAAGCGCCGCAGTGCCGCCCGCAGCTTCGCCCGTTCCGTCGGGATCGAGCTCCAGAGCCTGCCGAAGCCGCTGGATCTCGCGGCGCTGCGCATCAGCCTCGCCAATCTCGGCAAGACCGCGATGGGCCTGCCGGCGATTCACACCTGGGGTGGTGTCGCCACCGACGCTATCGTGGAGCGGCACCGCGCCTAGCTCGCGGAGCTGCCATGCGGTCAGATGCTGCCGCCCGCCGCGTTGCCGGATTCCGATAGGCATTGCAGGGCGTGGCCGAGGCCCGCCCGGCAGGCATTGAGGGCCGCGCTCGCGCTGGCGTAGCGGGGCGTGACGTCGTCGAGCACGACGATATCCGCGGAACCTTCCGGATCGCTGCCGTGTTCTTGGTCCATGGCTGCGGCGATCCGGCGCATGCTGGTCTCGATCTGTGCGATCAGCAAACGAAGGTCCGCCGCAATCAGCTCACGGCTCGCGATTTCGGGCGTTGCGACGGGAGGCGGCGTGTCGGCCAAATTTAGCATGGATATTCTCCGTCCACCGCAATTAGGCGCCATGCCGCTACTTGTGCGTTAAGTCCATGTCCCGTACAAATACGGGTGGGCCGAATCCGCGCCGAGCGCCATAACGAATGGCGCGGAACGCGAGTCCTTCATGCCAACCGGATGTGGCACATGGCCGAACAAAGCTCTCGCGGTGAAATCTTCGTGGTCGACGACGACCCTGCCGTTCGCGACACCTTGTCGATGGTGTTGAAGGCGGCGGGCTATGAGGTGATCTGTTTCGCCGACGGTGCAGCGCTGCTCTCGGTCGCGCGAAACCGCACACCGGCTGCAATCCTGCTCGACGTGAATATTCCCGGAAAGTCGGGTCTCGACATCCTGAAGGAGCTGCACGGCGAGGACTACCCGGCACCGATCTTCATGATCTCCGGGCAGGGCGACATCGCGATGGCGGTGGGCGCGATCAAGAGCGGCGCACTCGACTTCATCGAGAAGCCGTTCCGCGGCAGCGAGATCGTCGGCCGCCTCGACGAGGCGATCGGTGCCTATGCACGCCGGCAGGCGGAGAACGCGTCGCCGAAATTCGGCTCGCTGCATTTCCCCGGCCGCGAGCCGCTGACGCGCAGGGAGCGCGAGGTGCTCGAGCAGTTCGCCGCCGGTGCCTCCAACAAGGAGGCCGGCCGCACGCTCGGCATCAGCCCGCGCACCATCGAGGACCACCGCGCCAACATCATGAAGAAGCTCGGCGCACGCAATGCCGCCGACCTGATCCGCATCGTGATGACCGCGGCCCAGCGCGCGTCGTAGCGTGATACGTGAGATGCCGTAGGGTAGGCAAAGCGAAGCGTGCCCACGAACTTCACGTGACGCAGTGGAAGAGATCGTGGGCACGGCGCAAGTGCGCCTTTGCCCACCCTACGAGAGCTCGCTGCGCCGCTAAGTTCGCGCTCGTGCAGGCTTCAACACTTGTTCCCGGATTGCGCTGCGCTCGATCCGGGCTACGGCTCTCACCCGCTCAGCGCCTTGCGGATGATCCGTGCCAGATCCGATTTGCGATAGGGCTTGGCCAGCAACATCACGCCGGAATCCAGCCGGCCGTGATGGATGATCGCGTTCTCGGTATAGCCTGACGTGTAGACCACCTTGAGATCCGGGCGCGTCTTCATCAGCTCGTCCGCGAGCTGCCGTCCGTTCATCTTGCCGGGCATGATGACGTCGGTGAACAGAAGGTCGAACGGCTTGCCGGCGGCGACGATCGCGAGCGCCTCCGCGGCGTCCGCGGCCTGCAGGGTGACGTAGCCCAGCGAATGCAGCTGCGCGAGCACGTAGTCCCGCACCAGCCGGTCGTCCTCGACGACCAGGATCGTCTCGTGTCCGCCCTCGATCGTCGCCGGCGTCACGCCCTCGCCGCTCGCCGTCGGCGTCTTGCCGGGCGGCAGATACATCTTGATCGTGGTGCCGTGGCCCTCCTCGCTGTAGATCTTGATGTGACCTGCGGACTGCTTGATGAAGCCGTAGACCATCGAAAGCCCGAGCCCGGTGCCCTTGCCCGGTCCTTTCGAGGTGAAGAAGGGGTCGAACACCCTGGGCAGCATGTGCGCGGGAATCCCGGTGCCGGTGTCGCTCACCGCGATCAGCACGTAGTGCCCCGGCGGCACGTCGTTGGCGCCGGCATAGACCTCGTCGAGATAGGCGGCGCCGGTCTCCACGATCAGCTTGCCGCCGCCGGGCATGGCGTCGCGCGCATTCAGCGCCAGGTTGAGGATCGCGGTGGTGAGCTGGTTGGGATCGACGATGGCGACGCAATTCTCGTCCTCGAACACCGATTCGATCTGGATCTGCTCGCCCAGCGTCGGACGCAGCAATTTCGCGGTGTCGACGATCAGCGAGTTGATGTCGATCTCGCGCGGCTGGAGCGGCTGCTTGCGGGCGAAGGCAAGGAGGTGCTGGGTCAGATCGGCGCCGCGCGCGGCGGCCTCGTCGATCATCTTGGTGATGGCCGCGAGCTGCGGCTCCTTGGCGACCGCCTCCGCAAGAATCTCGATCGTCCCGGTGATGACGGTGAGAATGTTGTTGAAATCATGCGCCACGCCGCCGGTGAGCTGGCCGACCGCCTCCATCTTCTCGGCGTGGCGGATGCGCTCCTCGGCGGCGATCTTGTCGGTGAGGTCGCGGTAGAAGACGTTGAACAGCAGGCCCTCGCGCCGCTTCAGCGCGGTGACGCTCAGCTCGGCCCTGAATTCCTTGCCGTCGCGGCGGCGGCACATCAGCTCGCGGCGGCGGTTCAGCGTCGTGCCGTCCTCTTCGGCCAGGAATTGCTTCAGCCCCGCCCTGACCCTCTCGCGTTCGCCCTCGGCGACGATGAGGTCGATCGTGCTCTTGCCGAGCACCTCGTCGCGGCGCCAGCCGAACAGCTGCTCGGCCTGCGAGTTCCAGTTCAGGATGCTTCCGGTCTCGTCGGTCTGGACGAAGGCGTCGAGCGAGGTCTCGACGATGTTGCGGGCGAGCCGCTCGCTCTCGCGCAGCGATTCCTGCGCGAGCCGCGCTTCGGTCATGTCGCGCCCGACGAAGAAGAAGCGCTTGGCGGGCTCGGACCAGCTGCCGAGCCAGGACAGCCAGACCTCGTGCCCGTTCTTGTGGAGGCAGCGCGTGTCGGCGAGCTTGACGCGCTCGCCGCGGCGCATCGCGCGCATTTCGGCACGGGACTGCTCCAGATGAGCGGGATGAATGAAGTCGGCGCCGCTGCGGCCGATCATCTCGTCCGGTCGATAGCCGAGAATGGTCTGGCTGCTCGGGCTGATCTGCGCGACATGGGCTCGCGCGTCCATGACCATGATCAGGTCCTGCGACGTCTCGAAGATCTGCCGCCGCTCCTCCAGCTGGTTCTGGAGGGCCCGCTCGGCGCGTCGCGCCTCGGTCAGGCTGCGCGCGCTTCCCGAGGCGCCGATGACCTCGCCCGCCGGTCCCTTGATCGGCGACAGGCCGAGCGAAATCTCGACCGGCGTGCCGTCCTTGCGCAGGCGGACCGTCTCGAAGCGTTCGATCGGCTCGCCCCGCGCGATCCGCCGCAGATAGTCCTTGCCGTGCTCGCGGCGGTCGGGTGGGACAATGATCGACGTGGGCTTGCCGATCGCCTCCTCCGCCGTATAGCCGTAAAGGCGTTCGGCGGCCGGATTCCAGCCGGTGATGACGGCATCGAGCGTCTGCATCACGATCGCATCGTCGGACGATTCCACCGCGGCGCTGAACAGGCTCTCGCGCGCCGCATGATGGCTTCGCGCCGCCTCGGTGCGGCGATGCTCCTCGATCTCGCGTTCGAGCGCGGCTGTTTTCGCGCGCATCTCCTCCACCATCCGGGCAAAGGCCCGCGCCAGCACGCCGGTTTCGCCGCTGGCATCGACGGGGATGTCTGCGGGACGTCCGCTGCCGATGGCCTGCACCGCCTCCGTCAGGCGCCCGATCGGGCGGGTCAACGAGCGCGCCAGCAGCACCGCGAGGGCAGCTGCGGCGAGAACGGCCAGCACGCCGACGAGCAGGGACGTTTTTTGAATGGCGGCCGGCACGCGGCCGAACACGGGCGCAGGGATCGTTTCGATGATGGCGACCCATTCCTTGCCCGCGAGCAGGGTCGGCGCCAGCGCTGCCCCGCTCGGCCGGCCCGATGAATCGGTCATGAGCCGCGTGGATCCTTCCAGCGTGCCCGTCAGAGCCCCGAAGTATGGAAAGTCCTTGCGCCAGTCGTTGGGGCGGTCATGCGCTGCGCCGAATTCGCGCATACGGTCGGGATGGACGAGATAGTCGCCGCGCGCGTTTACAACGTGGATCTCTCCGCCGGAGGTCGTTGTCGCACGGACCCGGTCGAGTGCCGGGCGCATGTCGACATTGGCCACGATGATGCCGAACGGCTTGTCGTCGGCTGTGAACAGCGGCATCGCGACCCGCAAAGTCGGCGCGTGGGACGCCCTCGTTCCCCCCTGACGCGTGGCGAGCTCGATGGGAGACACATAGATTTCGCCGGGCGCGAGCCGTATGGCTTCCTGGAAGTAGGCTCGGTCGCTCTTGCGCTCCAGTTCACCGTCCGGGGCGATCCTGACTGCTCCGTTCGGTCCGGAGCGATCGACGTGGACCAGTTCGCGCTGGTCGTTGTCGACGCCGATGATCCTGAACTGCCCGTAGATGGGCTTGGCCTCGATCTCGGCCGCGAGCCGTGCCGCGATACGCTCGCGCCAGGTTTGCTCCGAGACGCCATCCACGGGATCGAGCCCTCCGCCGACATGAGCGCGGATCAGGCCGTTGATCGCCGCTGCGGCGCGATAGCCGACCAGATCGCCGCGCACGCCGGCAACGTAGGATTCAAGGTTGGTCGCGAGCAGGCGCGATTGGGCTTCGACCCGCTCCAGCACCCGCGGAATGACGGCCTGTGTGGTGTTGCGATAGCCGAGCCATCCGACCGCGGCCACGGTAACCGCCACCAGCAGGATCATCGCGATGGCCAGCCGCGTGGCCAGCGTCGTTGCTGCTCTCATGGGGAATTTCGCCGGACCCGCCGTATCGCTGCGCCATTTCTGGCTTGCAGCAGAGGAGGTGCCCTTGTCATCGGCGGCCGGAGCGGACATCGGACCCCTCCGGCTCGTGGGCCTTCAGGCAATCTGCGACCACGGCGAGCAGTGTACCGGGCCGGAACGGCTTTTGCAGGCTGGCGACCGCGCCGAGCTTGGTCGCCATCTTCAGGAAATCCGGCTCCGCATAGGCATCCGGCGTGCTCGAACGGCCGGAGATGACGACGATCGGAACGGCCGGGGCCAGCACCCGAATGTGACGCATCGTCTCCAGTCCGTCCATGCCGGGCATGAAGATGTCGAGAAACAGCAGGTCGAACCGGCTCGCCTCGAACAGCGCCAGCCCCTTGCGGCCATCCCCGGCGACCGTCACGTGATGACCAGCCCGTTCCAGCAGCAGCCGGATGGTGAACTGGACGGCCGGATCGTCATCCACGATCAGGATGTTGGCCACGTCTGAAATCCTCCGGAGTCGGCGGAGTTAGTCCCACCAACCGCAAATCAAGCCAATCAACTCGAAATTGTTGCGCGGTTTCTCGTCTGCCGGCAAGCACTTCGGCCGGTGCTGCCGATTTATTGCGCTGCACCGCCAAATATGCCCGCCTGAGTGCATAGCAGAGGTTCGCCATCCGCCAGCCCAGCGCCTTGCCGGGGGTGGATCGCCTGTGAGAAGAGCAGGGCCAATCCTCCGGACGGACAAGGAATGCGATGACCAACAAGAAGAAAACGCCCGACCAGCTCCGCAGCGCGCGTTGGTTCGCGCCCGATGATCTGCGCTCGTTCGGCCACCGCTCCCGCGCCATGCAGATGGGCTACGCGCCGGAGGAGTGGAAGGACCGCCCGATCATCGCGATCCTCAACACCTGGTCGGACGCGCAGCCCTGCCACATGCACTTCAAGTCTCGCGTCGAGGACGTCAAGCGCGGCATCCTGATGGCGGGCGGCCTGCCGCTGGAGCTGCCGGCGCTGTCGCTGTCGGAATCACTGCTCAAGCCCACCACCATGCTCTATCGCAACCTGCTGGCAATGGACGCGGAGGAGCTGCTGCGCAGCCATCCGGTCGACGGCGTGGTGCTGATGGGCGGCTGCGACAAGACCACGCCGGCGCTGCTGCTGGGTGCGACCTCGATGAACATCCCGGCGATCTATCTGCCGGCAGGCCCGATGCTGCGCGGCAATTGGAAGGGCAAGACGCTCGGCTCCGGGTCCGACGGCTGGAAGTATTGGGACGAGCGCCGCGCCGGCAAGATCTCCGACAAGGACTGGCTCGATATCGAGGCCGGCATCGCCCGCAGCTACGGCACCTGCATGACCATGGGCACCGCCTCGACCATGACCGCGATTGCAGAAGCGATCGGCATGACGCTGCCCGGCGCTTCCTCGATTCCCGCCGCGGATGCCAACCACATCCGCATGGCCAGTGAATGCGGCCGCCGCATCGTCGACATGGTGTGGGAGGATCTGACGCCGAAGACGATTCAGACCCGCAAGGCGTTCGAGAATGCCATTGCGGTCGCGATGGCGATGGGCTGCTCCACCAACGCCATCATCCATCTGATCGCGCAGGCCCGCCGCGCCGGCCAGGACATCGGCCTCGACGATTTCGAGAAGGCCAGCCGCAAGGTGCCCGTCATCGCCAACGTGCGGCCGAGCGGCGAGACGTACCTGATGGAGGACTTCTTCTACGCCGGTGGCCTGCCGGCGCTGATGAGCCAGATCAAGCCGCATCTGCATCTCGAGTGTGTCACCGTCACTGGAAAGACGGTGGCTGAGAACATCGCGGGCGCCGAGGTGTACAATGCCGACGTGATCCGCGGCATCGACAATCCCATCTACAAGGAAGGCGCGCTCGCCGTGCTCACGGGCAATCTTGCGCCCGACGGCTGCGTCATAAAACCCTCCGCCTGCGCGCCGCGCTTCCTCAGGCACACCGGGCCGGCGCTGGTGTTCGACGACTATCCCTCGATGAAGAAGGCGGTCGACGATCCCAACCTCGACGTCACCGAGGATCACATCCTCATCTTGCGTAATGCCGGGCCGCAAGGTGGCCCCGGCATGCCGGAATGGGGCATGCTGCCGATCCCGACCAAGCTCGTGAAGCAGGGTGTGCGCGACATGGTGCGCATCTCGGATGCGCGCATGAGCGGCACCAGCTATGGCGCCTGCATCCTGCACGTTTCGCCGGAATCGTATATCGGCGGTCCGCTGGCGCTGGTGCGGAACGGCGACCGCATCACGCTCGACGTCGCCGCGCGCACCATCAATCTCGACGTCTCCGAAGCCGAGCTCGCAAAACGCCGCGCCGCCTGGAAGCAGCCCGCGCGCCGCTTCGAACGCGGCTATGGCTGGATGTTCACCAGGCACATCAAGCAGGCCAATGACGGCTGCGATTTCGACTTCCTGGAGACCGATTTCGGCGCGCCGATCGGCGAGCCGTCGATTTACTGACCGTCGTTCCGGGGCGATGCGAAGCATCGAACCCGGAACCATTTCACCCCAGCGTATGCGGCCCGATCGATTCCGGGCTCGCGCTACGCGCGCCCCGGAATGACGAGTACATCATGACCAAACTCACCGAAGCCACCCGCACAAAACTCAAATCCGTCTCCACCGCAACCGTCGCCACCGCCTTGTTCAAGCGCGGCCTGCGCATCCAGATGATCCAGGATGTCCGCCCCTTGAGCCCGGACCAGCCGACCATGGTCGGCGAGGCCTTCACGCTGCGCTACATGCCGGCGCGAGAGGACCTCAACACTATCGACGTGTTCAGGGATCGCTCCCATCCGCAGCGCAAGGCGGTCGAGGAGTGCCCGCCGGGCGCCGTGCTGGTGATGGACAGCCGCAAGGATGCGCGCGCGGCCTCGGCCGGCGCGATCCTGGTGACGCGCCTGATGAAGCGCGGCGTCGCCGGCGTCGTCACCGATGGCGGCTTTCGCGACTCCGCCGAGATCTCAAGGCTCGGCTTTCCCGCCTTCCACCATCGCCCCTCGGCGCCGACCAATCTGACGCTGCATCAGGCGATCGAGATCAACGTGCCGATCGGCTGCGGCGATGCGCCGGTGTTTCCCGGCGACGTCATTCTCGGCGATGCCGACGGCGTCATCGTGATCCCCGCGCATCTTGCGGACGAGATCGCCAACGAAACGTTCGAGATGACCGCATTCGAGGATTTCGTCACCGAGGAAGTCGGCAAGGGCCGCGGCATTTTCGGTCTCTATCCCGCCACCGATCCCCAGACGCTCACCGATTTCGCGGAATGGCGCAAGAAGAACGGGCGGTAGTTCCTTCGCCTTTCCCCGCTGCAGTCAGGGCTATCGCATATAGTTCGATCTTGCCTGTGGCCATCCTTCGAGACGCCCGCCGTTGGCGGGCCCTCAGGATGAGGACCGAGGTCGTGGCGACCGCTTCAACGAGCGCGGATGCTGTTTAGCCTCATCCTGAGGAGACCGCACAGCGGTCGTCTCGAAGGACGAGGCGTGCGCGCCGGCCGGCGCCACAAGTCACATGCAATCGCCCTGCCCCTTGCGGGGAGAGGGATAAACGTCACGCCTCCGCCATCCCCGCCGCCCACAGCGCGAACGCGTAGACGATCGCGACTTCGTCCAGCCGGTCGAAGCGGCCCGACGCGCCGCCGTGGCCGGCGCCCATGTTGGTGCGCAGCAGGACCGGGCCGCCGCCGGTCATGGTGGCGCGCAGGCGTGCGATCCACTTGGCGGGCTCCCAGTAAGTGACCCGGGGATCAGTAAGTCCGCCCATCGCCAGGATCGCCGGATAGTCCTTCGCCGCGACGTTGTCGTAGGGCGAGTAGGAGAGGATGGTGCGGAAATCCTTCTCGCTCTCGATCGGGTTGCCCCATTCCGGCCATTCCGGCGGCGTCAACGGCAGTGTGTCGTCGAGCATGGTGTTGAGCACGTCGACGAACGGCACCTCGGCGACGATGCCGGCGAACAATTCGCCGGCACGGTTGGCGACCGCGCCCATCAGCATGCCGCCGGCCGAGCCGCCATGGCCGATGATGCGCTTGGCGCTGGTGTATTTCGCATCGATCAGCGCGCGGGCGCCGGCGGCGAAATCGTCGAACGAGTTCGTCTTCTTCTCGCGCTTGCCGTCGAGATACCAGCCCCAGCCCTTGTCGGCGCCGCCGCGGATATGCGCGATGGCGTAAACGAAGCCGCGATCGACCAGCGACAGGCGGTTGGCGCTGAACGACGCCGGCATCGCCATGCCGTAGGAGCCGTAGCCGTAGAGCAGGAGCGGCGCTGTGCCGTCGAGCTTCAGCCCGCGGCGATGGAGGATCGAGACCGGCACCTCGGCGCCGTCATGCGATTTCGCCATGATGCGCGTCGTGACGTAGTCGGCCGGGTTATGTCCCGACGGAATCTCCTGCCGCTTGCGCAGCACGCGCGTCCGTTTCGTCATGTCGTAATCATAGACTTCCGACGGCGTCGTCATCGACGAATAGGCAAAGCGCAGTGTAGTCGTCTCGAACTCGTAGGAGCCCATCGTGTCGAGCGAATAGGCGGCCTCGTCGAACGCGATGGCATGCTCCTCCCCGCCAGCGAGATCGCGGATCACGACCGACGGCAGCGCATGGGCGCGCTCGAGCCGCACCAGATGGCCGGCATAGAGATCGAGGTCGATGATGTAGATGCCGGGCCGATACGGGATCAGATCGCGCCAGTTCTTGCGCTCGGGCGCGTGAAGCGGCGCGGTGACGATCTTGAAGTCGATGGCGTCATCGGCATTGGTGAGGATGAACAGGTCGTCGCCGCGGTCTGCGAGCGAATATTGCACGCCCTCCTCGCGCGCCGCGACGAGGCGCGGCGGCACGTCGGGATTGGCGAGGTCGATCAGCCGTTGCTCGCTCGTCTCGTGATCGCCGCCCGCGATCACGCAGAAGCGGCCGCTGGTGCTCTCATGCAGGTGGGTGAACCAGCCGGAATCCTGCTCCTCATAGACCAGCGTGTCGTCGGCCTGCTGGGTGCCGAGCCTGTGCCGCCACACCTGCATCGGCCGATGATTGTCGTCGAGCTTCACATAGAAGAAGCTCTTGCAGTCCGCGGCCCAGACCACGCCGCCATCGGTCTCCTCGACGAGATCGTCGAGATCCTTACCGCTCGCCCAGTCGCGAACGCGGATCGAAAAATATTCCGAGCCCTTGGTGTCGGCGCTCCAGGCCTGCAGCTTGTGATCGTAGGAGTGCCGGCTGCCGCCGAACTTGAAATATGTGTGGTCCTTGGCGAGCGCGTCGCCGTCGAGCACGATCTCGCCGTCGCCGCCACCGCGCGGCATGCGGCCGAACAGCTCGTGCTGCCCGCCTTCACGAAACCTGCGGAAATAGGCGAAGGGACCGTCGGGTGACGGCACGCTGGAATCGTCCTCCTTGATCCGCCCGCGCATCTCGCGCACCAGCGTCTTCTGCAGCGGCGCGGTATGGCCGAGCAGGCTCTCGGTATAGGCGTTCTCCTCGTCGAGATATTTGCGGATGTCAGGGTCGATCACGGCGGGATCGCGCAGCACCTCCTGCCAGTTCGCATCCTTCAGCCAGGCATAATCGTCGGTCACGGTGATGCCGTGCCGCGTGAAGGCATGCGGCCGGCGCGGGGCGACGGGGGACTTCGAAGGCGTCTTGGCTTGGGTCACTCGGTCCTCATCATCTCTCGTTCGCGCAGTGCTTCCTCTTCACCTCTCCCCGCCTGCGGGGAGAGGTCGGATTGCATCGAAGATGCAATCCGGGTGAGGGGGACTCTCCGCGAGTCCAACTCTCACCGTCCTTGCGGAGACTCCCCCTCACCCCAACCCTCTCCCCGCAGGCGGGGAGAGGGAGAAGGCGCGTTCCCTTATATCGTTCCGATTCCGTGGATTGCCAGCTCGCCTGTTCCAAAGGCCGTGCCATCTCACCGGGTTGTTGATCCGTCCCTTGTATGCTTTAGGGAAACTATCCCCGCCGCCGGTCCAGCCCGATGCTGTTCAATTCCTACCCCTTCATCCTGCTGTTCCTGCCGGTCGTGCTCGCCGGCTATTTCCGGCTCGGCCGGCGCAGCAATCTGGCTCCGGTGATCTGGCTGGCACTGGCCTCCATCACCTTCTACGCCATCGGCAGCTGGCAGTTCGTCGCCCTTCTGCTGCTTTCGATCGCTTTCAACTACGGCGTCGGCCATCTTCTCATCGTGGCGGAGCTCACGCACCGGCAACGAAAGGCTTCGCTCGCACTCGGCGTCGCCGGCGATCTCCTCATGCTCGGCATCTTCAAATATGCCGGCTTTGTCGCCGAGAACGTCAACGCGCTGCTCGGCACGCATGTCGCGATCCACATCCTGCTGCCGGTCGGCATCTCCTTCTACACCTTCACCCAGATCGCGTTCCTGGTCGATGCTTATCGCGGCCAGGTCGCGGCCTATGCGCTGCCGCATTACGCGCTGTTCGTGACCTACTTCCCGCATCTGATCGCCGGGCCCATCCTCCATCACAAGGACATGATCCCGCAATTCGAGGAGGAGGAGACCAAGCATCCGGATGCGCATCTCATTCTCTGCGGCGTCATCATCTTCGCGATCGGCCTGTTCAAGAAGGCCTGTCTTGCCGACGGCATCCAGCCGCTGGTCGCGCTTGCTTTCGAGGCGCGCTCGCCGAGCTTCGATCAGGCCTGGCTTGGCGCGCTCGCCTACACGTTCCAGCTCTATTTCGACTTCTCCGGCTATTCCGACATGGCGATCGGCATCTCGCTGATGTTCGGCATCTTCCTGCCGGTCAATTTCAACTCGCCCTACAAGGCGACCAGCATCGTCGAGTTCTGGCGGCGCTGGCACATGACGCTGTCGCAATTCCTGCGCGATTATCTCTACATCCCGCTCGGCGGCAACCGCCGCGGCCGCGTGCTCCGCTACGTCAATCTGGTGATCACGATGCTGCTCGGCGGGCTCTGGCACGGTGCGGCCTGGACGTTCGTGGTTTGGGGCGCGCTGCATGGCGCTTATCTCTGCGTCAACCACGCTTTCAGCGCGCTGGCGCCGAACGTTCCCCCGCTGCTGGCGCGCCCCGGCCGCGTGCTTGGCGCCGTGCTGACCTTCCTCGCCGTCGTCATCGCCTGGGTGTTCTTCCGCGCCGAGAGCGTCGCCTGGGCACTGCGGGTGCTCCACGCGATGGCTGATCCCGCCAACATCGTGCTCGGCCGCGAGGAGATTGCAGCACTGGTGCAGGTCGCGATCTACGCGGCGCTGGTGTGGCTGGCGCCGAACACGCAAGCGCTGATGGGATACGACCACGGCAACCGCAAGGTCGGCGAGGCCTTGCGGGCGGGCCGCATGCGGCCCCTGGTGCTCTATGCGGCCTCGCTGGTGCTCGCCTTCGGCTTCCTGGGCATCCAGAGCCACAGTGAATTCATCTATTTCCGGTTCTGATGCAGGGCGCGTTCACCCATCTCACACGTCTGCTGCTGGCAAGCGCGGCCTGCGTGCTTGGCGCCGCAGCGCTTACGTTCGCCGTCGATCCCCTGCAATTGTTCCGCCCCTCGCGCCTGATCCCGGCCTTCTACTCGGAGGACACGCGCGTGCAGAATGCCGGGCTGATCCGCAGCCAGCCATTCGACACCGCCTTCATGGGCACCTCGCTCGCGATCCATTTCCGCCAGAGCGACATCGATCGCGCGCTCGGCGTCCGCTCGCTCAAGCTCGCGATGACCGGCTCCAATTCGCGCCAGCAGGCTTTCGTGCTGGAGCAGGCGATCGACCGCGGCGCAAGGCGCGTGATCTGGGCGATGGACGACTTCATCTTCATCGATGCCGCCGATATCGAGGCCGATCCATATTTGTCCGTCGATCTCTACCGCCGGACGGCGAAAGGCGTCGCCTCCTATCTGTTCAGCGCGGCGATGGCGAAGGAATCCCTGTTCGCGCTGCTGCGGTCCGTCCCGCTGCTGCGGGAGCCGCTGACCCTTGCGTCGCCCTATCTCCCGGTCAAGTTCGCGCTGGCAGACATCGACGACATCTACGCCCTGGCGCGGGATTTCGACGTTGCGCGAGACTACAACGCGAAGAAGACGCTCGCCGCCTTCGCCTATATCACCAGCCCCGTACGCAGCCGCTTCCTCGGCGAGGGCTATGGCTATGAGGCCATGGTCCGGCATTTCGAGCAGGACGCCGCCGGCCTGATCGCGCGCCACCCCGACGTGACCTTCGACATCTACTTCCCGCCCTATTCGATCCTGCAATTCGTCGCGATGCGCGATGCCTCGCCCGCGACACTGAAGATCGTCACCGATCTCACGGCGCACATTGCGCGGCGCCTGACGCAACTGCCCAACGTCCGCCTGCATGATTTCCGCGCGCTCGAGGCGGTCACGCACGATCTCGACAATTACAGCGACGTCATCCACCATTCGCCGGTGATCGATGCGATGGTGCTGAGATGGCTTGCGAGCGGGGAGCACCGCGTCGATTCGAAGGCACCGCTTGCGCCGCTGGAGGAGCTGAAGGCGCAGGTGGAGGCGTATCGCGTCGAGCGATGATCTTCCGCTCTCCTTTTACGGGAGAGGGTGGGTCTTTCCGCTAGCTCGGAATCGTAGGGTGGGCAAAGGCGCGCTTAGCGCCGTGCCCACCATCGATTCAACGGTACGACAGAAGTGGTGGGCACGCTTCGCTTGCCCACCCTACGATACTGCGCTGCGTCCGGGGCACGAGCACGCTTTGCTACACCGCCACCTCGTCGCCGAGATACGCGACCGCCGCCTCCAGCCCGCCTTTGCCGTGCGGGATCTTCAGCGCGTTCAGCCCGACCTCAATCACCCCGAGCGTGCCGAGCAGCATCGGCGCATTCACATGGCCCATATGGGCGATGCGGAAGGCTTGTCCGGAGAGATCACCGATGCCGGTGCCGAGCACGACGCCGCACTTGTCCTTGCAATAGCGTTGCAGCACGGCCGGGTCATGGCCGTTGCTCATGGTCACCGTGGTCACGGTGTTGGAGCGCTCGCTGGCCTCGGCGACGTTGAAGCCGAGCACCTGGCCTTCCGACCACATCGCAACCGCGCGGCGCGCGGCCTCACCGAGCAGGCTGTGGCGGCGGAAGGCGTTCTCGAGGCCTTCCTCGTGCAGCATGTCGATCGCCTTGCGCAAGGCGAACAACAGATGCACCGGCGCGGTGCCGGCATATTTGCGGTAATTCTCGGTGCCCTCGCGCTCGCTCCAGCTCCAATAGGGCGTCGACATGCCGGCCTTCTTGTGCACCTCGAGCGCGCGCGCATTGGCGGCGACGAAGCCGAGACCGGGCGGCGTCATCAGGCCCTTCTGCGAGCCGGACATCGCGACGTCGATGCCCCATTTGTCCATCTCGAACGGCATGCAGCCGAGCGAGGCGACGGTGTCGACCATGTACAGCGCGGGATGGCCGCTCGCCTTGATTGCCTTGCCGATCGCCTCGATGTCGTTCTGCACGCCGGAGGCGGTGTCGACCTGGACCACGACGACGGCCTTGATGCTGTGCTCCTTGTCGCGACGCAGGCGTTCCTCGACCTCGTGCGGCCGCACCGCGCGGCGCCAGTCGCCCTTGAGCACCTCGACCTCGGCGCCCATCAGCGCCGCCGCGTTGCCCCAGCCGATCGCAAAGCGTCCGCTCTCCAGCACCAGCACCTTGTCGCCGCGCGACAGCACGTTGCTCAGCGCCGCTTCCCAGGCGCCGTGGCCGTTGGCGATGTAGATGTAGGACTTGCCCTTGGTCGCGAACAGCTTCGAGATGTCGCTGAGCAGGCTCTCTGTCAGATCCAGCATCTCCTTGGAGTAGATGTCGATCGCCGGACGGTGCATCGCCCGCAGCACCTCGTCGGGCATCGTGGTGGGCCCGGGGATGGCCAGAAACTCCCGGCCCGCGCGAACGGTCATTGCTGTCAGTCCTTATTGCCAGAGAACAGGATGGTGGGTTGCTGATTCACGGTTTTACGTGGCGGAGGGCCTTGAGAAAAGCACGTAAAACGCAGGGCTGGGTTATCGCTTCGTCTCCCGGCATCCGGCCGCTTCGGCCTCTTCGACCGAGCAGAACCAGCGGGTGCCCTTGCTGATCTTCATCTTGATCTGGGTGTACCAGCGGCTGGTCGGCTGGTGATAGATGCACTCGCCGGCGCTGTTCACATTGCCCTTGATGGTGCAATCCGGCGACGGCGCGACCGGCCCCGAGGCCGAAGCGAGCAGCACCGCATGCGCGCCGTCCGGCGGCTTGGTCGCGCCGAGGATCGCGGTCTTCTTGTTGCGCTCCCGCCAGTCCCACGGCGCGATGAAGGCACCCTGCCACATGCCGGCCTTTGCCTCACGCGCGGCAGCCTCGTCGGGCTCGTAGTCCTTGGAGATGCGGGTGTAGGCCAGCGCCCAGCCGTTGCGCACCAGCCATTTCTGGATGTCCTCGCCGCCGACCTCGCAGCGCGCCACGGTGCGGCCGCGCCGGTCGATCGCGCGGGTGTGGCAGACCCAATTCTTGCCCTCGCTGTATTTGGCGAGCTCGTCGCGGGCCGCGACGCCGCAGGTCCAGCGTTCGGTCTTGGTGTTGAGGCAGAGCTGGTCGACCGCCGGCGCGTCGATGCCGCCGAGCCGAATCCGCGTGTTGCCGATCACCACGGCATCGCCGGCGCGAACCTTTGCCGTGCCGGTGATGTCGGCGGCATCAGCCAGCGAAGGGATGGCGAACAAGGACAGCGCAATCAGGACTTTTCGCAACATGCCGGTCCGGTTGTGATGACAATCTCGATAAGCCGCGCAATTGTGGTCGGCTTTTGGCCGCCCGGCCAGCGCAGGCCGAACAGATTGGCTTTCAACTTCCTGTCATTGTGGCGGCGTTGCTTACCCTCCCCTGGAAGGGGGAGGGTCGGCATGCGATCGAGCGAAGCGAGATTGCATGACGGGGTGGGGTGATCTCTCCACTCGGGCACTGTTCGTCGCGGAGGGACCGTCACCCCACCCCGCTCGCGCTGCGCGCGATCGACCCTCCCCCTCCAGGGGAGGGTAAAAGGACCATCACCCCCGCGCCATCGCCCGCTTCGCCACCGCCAGCCCCATCAGCACGAATGCCGACGTCACCTCCGGCCCGCCGACAAGGATCCTCGTCGGCGTCTTCATCTTGTTCCATTCATAGGCGCGGAACGGGCCGCGGCGGCCGCCTTCACCGAGCCCGGCGACGATCACGTTCAGCGCCGGTGCGAAGGTGCGCGGGTCGGCGCCGAGATGGCCGAGCGCGATCAGCGCCAGCGCGGCGTCGAACACGTTCATCTCGGCCGCCATCAACTCGCCCTTGACGTAGGACAGCACGCGGTGGCGGATGAAGTCGAAATCGCCGGCGGGATCAATCGCGGCCTGCGCCGCCAGCGGCAGCGCCAGGAAGGCGGCATAACAGCGGCCGAAATAGGCGCTGTAGAGCTCCGGAAGATAATAGATGTGCGAGCGCGGATTGGCGAAGGCGCCGCTGGCCGCGAGGCGCTTCTGGAATCCGATGATGCGATGGACCGTGGCGAGCCGCGCCGGAGTCTCCAAGACCTTCCAGCGCGCCAAGTTACGGAAGCTGACCTCGAGAATGTCGAGGTTGAGCGTCGGATCGAGATCGTTGCCGTAAGGGCGCTCGCCGGCGAGATTGTCGATCCAGGTCGCGACCCCACCCTCATAGTCGATATTGTCGTTGAGCGGCACGGTCACGCGGGGCTCGTTGACGCCGGCGCGCACCTGATAACCCGCATAGAAGTCCAGGAGCGGCTGGTCGATGATGGCATCAAGGCAGCCGGCCTGCGTCGCCGCGGAGATCGAGCAGGCCGTGGTGTCGCAATCCGGCACGTAGATGCCGAAGCCGAGGTCCTGCTTGATCTGCGCGAAGTAGCGCGAGAAGCGCGGATGCGGTGCCGGCGCCAGGGCGGTGATGACGTTGAAGCGCGCGCCGCCCAAGCCTTCGACCTCCTCGCGGCTGATGTTGACGCAGAAATCGACCATGTCGGCGATCGCGCGCTCCGCCGCGATCTTGTCGGCGACCGAGGCGAGCCCGGTCTCGACGAAGCTGAGCAGGGCCTCGATGAAGAACGCGTCGTAATAGGCCGAGCGATGGCGGATCTGCACCGGCTCCCACATCGGCTCGGCAATGCCCTTCCAGGGCGGATTGACCACGGCGCGCGCGGGCGAGCGCGCGATGAAGACGCGGGCGAGGTTGAACAGCAGCGAGGAGTTCTTGTAGCCGCGCGCGTTGAGGCCCGTGAGCGCCATGATCAGCTCGCGGCCGCGGACGTCGGGATCGCCGATCAGGTTGAAGGCGGCATAGGTCGGCAGGAAGCCGTTGCGGCGGTAGGAGCCGAGCAGATGCTGCGCGCAATCGCGGATCACGCCGTCGATCTGCGCGCTCTGCGGCATGGCGGCGTTGAACGGCACCGGCGGCGGCCTGGGATGGTCGAGCGCGATGCCGTCGACGAGATCGGCGATCGGCTGCCCGACCGCCGCCCAGTCGGGCTCGGCCTCGTCGCGGGCCCGGGTGAGCGCCGCGCGCAGCCGCGTCAGCATCCCCTCGTCGCGCAGCTCGGGCAGGCCGGCGCGGCGGAGCAGGATCCGCAGCGCGGGATTGCCGAGCGCGGTCTTGTAGAATTTGGCCAGATGCGGATCGCCGCTGGCCGTATCAGACAATACGGGATCGCAGACCTCGTAAAGCGAGGGGCCGTCCTTCCGCGCCGTCAGCGCCCGGCAGGCGGCGCCGGCAAAATAATGAAAGCTCATGAAATACCTGGTCGCGGGGGCCTTGGTCGGGGATATCAGGCGCGCTGGCATCTGCGCGCCACCCCCTTGCAAGTCGTTGAAAAGGCTACCCGGATTCGCAGGAAATACAAATGTGATGAACGTCACGGAAAAGCCGGCACGAGGGCTGCATGGTCGATCTCCGGAAGGCTACGGGGAAGCCAATGATGCAGGAATCCAGCCAGGAGAATTAACGAACATATTCAGACACTTAGCTCAAATTTTTGGCAATCTATTGCCCCACGGCCTATATCCGGTTAAGGGTTTGTTTGGTGCGGCGCCGCAAATTGCGCGCAATTCGGGGGCACTTCCCCGGCCAATCCCTCAAACCTAAAGACGCTATCGCGCTACTCAAACAGTGTGCGCGCGCTTGGCCGGTCTTTGGCACAGGAAACGAAGCGAGATGAATGTAAAGCAGCTCGACCTTTCCAGACGTACGATCGCCCTCGCCGCAGCCCTCATCGGCACGGTGTCGCTGGTGATCGGCGCCCATGCTGCTCTCAACATGCGTGCGATCGATGCCGCCAAGGCCGTCTCGACCGACCAGATCACCGGCTCGATCGGCCAGACCTCGCGCCTCGCGCTCGTCATCGGCAATGGCCATTATCCCGACGCCAGCGCGCCACTGACGCAGTCGATCAACGACGCCCGCGCGCTGTCCTCGTCGCTGCGCAAGAACGGCTTTGACGTCGACATGGTGGAAGACGCGACCAAGGACGACATGGTCCGTGCCGTGACCCGCCTGAAGTCCCGGATCACGCGCGACAGCGTCGTCATGCTGTTCTTCGGCGGCTACGGCGTGCAGGCCGGCCGCGAAAGCTACATGCTGCCGGTCGATGCCGTGATCTGGAAGGAAGGCGACGTCCGCCGCCATGGGGTCTCCATCGACGGCGTGCTCGACATGATGAAGGAGCAGGGTGCCAAGGCCAAGCTCGTCGTGGTCGATGCCTCCCGCCGCAATCCTTACGAGCGCCGCTTCCGCTCCTACAGCCACGGTCTCGCGCCGATCAGCGCGTCCGACAATGCGTTGATCCTCACCTCCGCCTCGCCCGGCAAGGTCGTCGACGACGGCAAAGGCGAGCACAGCGTGCTGGTCAGCGAATTCCTCAACAATCTCAGCAAGCCCGGCAGCGCCGAGAGCGTCTTCAACAAGACCCGCGTCGCCATCTCCCGCGCCAGCGAAGGCGACCAGGTCCCGACCGTGTCGTCGTCGTTGCTCGAAGACGTCCGTTTCGGCGAAGCCGGCGGTTAGTTTTTCTTAGGTCTTGCGACGTCTCGTGCCCCGGACGCGACGCATCATGCAATGATGCGACGCTGAGCCGGGGCCCAGTTTTTTGGGCACACTGTACCTGCATCGTCATTGCGAGCGCAGCGAAGCAATCCAGAATCCCTCCGCGGAGAGACCCTGGATTGCTTCGTCGCAAGAGCCCCTCGCAATGACGATCGTGGCCGCTACTTCGCCGCTTCCGCGCTCGCCATCACCGGACGCACGGGATCGCCTTCGCGCAGCAATGCACCGGCGCGGGCGACGACGACGTCGCCTTCGTTGAGGCCGTCGCGGACCTCGATATTGCCGCCCGACATCAATCCGACCTCGACACGCTTGGTCTCGACGCGGTTGCGGCGGATCACCTGCACGACGGTGCCGGCGGACGAATATTGCACCGATGTCAGCGGCACCGCGACGTTGCAGCTTTGCCCGGTCTTGATCAGCGCGCGCCCGCTGGCATTCAGCAAGAGCCGCTTCTGCGAGGAGATGCCGATATAGACCATCCCCTGCTGGATGTTCGGCTCGACGGTCGGGCCGATGCGGCGCACCTTGCCGTTGATGTCGCCGGCGCCTGCGATCCGGACGGTGGCCTGCTGATTGACCGCGAGCTTGCGCACATCGGTGGTGGCGACGAGACCGACGAGATCGTACTCGCTGCGCGCCACGATCGTGAATAGCGCCTCGCCCTTGGCGGAGGCGAAGTTGCCGATCTGCGCGGTCGAGGTTGCGATCACCCCCGCCACGGGGGCGGTGACCTGAAGCGTGCCGCCCTCGGGCAGCGCCAGCCGTGCCAGCACCTGGCCGGCGGTGGTGGTATCGCCGGCTTCGGCCAGCACGTCCGTGACCTTCAGGCCGGGACGCTCGGGCCGCACCGAGGTTTCCTCCCGCGCGATGATCGAGCCGGTGGCCTCGACGATGTCGGAGAAGCAGGATTTCGCGACCTTCAGCACCGTGACCGCCGGCCCTTTGGGCGCGTCGTCATCGGCGGCACCGGCCGGATGGGAGCTGAGGACGAGCAGGCCGGCGACGGCTGCGGGATACAGGCTTCGAGCAACGGCGCGGGGCAAATGACGCATCGGAAATTCCACGGGGGCTGTGCCTCCAATCGATAGCAGATGGCTGCCGCCCGCACTACGGCCGCGTCGTCCCAAAACAGGACGCAGCGCGGCCGCCGGCAGTCGCGGCAAGTCTTTGATGAGTCGCGGAATTGGAGAACAGGTTCGCCCGAAGGGCTCAGGCCGTCAGCGACGCCGATCACCCAGCAGCTTGCCGCTGGCCCGCTCGAGCAGATGCAGACGCGTGCAGGCCGGACAGGACACGGATACGTGCGTGCGGTCAGCCGGCTCGTCGGTGAGCCGATGCTGCACGTTCAGGCCCGTCTGGGGGCATTTGAAGACAATCTGCCGGTCCATGACCGAGATATGACGCCAAGCCGGGCCTCGCGAAATTACGGATGATTACGTAGGTCCGTGGCGGCGCCTCACGGCAGGTTCAGGAACTCGACCCAGTTCGGCTTCTTGCCGGTGGGGTAGGATTTCAGCTTGGCCAGCGCGCCGCTGCCCTGGTCGATGGCATAGACCGTCATGCTGCCCGAGAGCTCGCCGACGGCGGCGAGGTAGCGGCCGGCGGGATCGACCTGGAAGCCGCGCGGCTGCTTCTCGGTCGGCACGCTGCCGATCGTGGTCAGCTTGCCGCTCGCGCCGTCGACCTTGTAGGCGGTGAGCGTGCTGGTGGTGCGCTCGGAGGCGTAGAGGAAGCGGCCGTCCGGCGTGATGTGGATGTCGGCGCCCCAAGGTTTTCCGGAAAACCCGTCCGGCAGCGCGGTGGTGCGCTGGATCTCGTCCCAGGCGCCGCTCCTGGCCTCATAGGTGAATGCCGCGACGTCGCCGTTCAGCTCGTGGAGGAGATAGACGAACTTGCCGCCGGGGTGAAACACGAAGTGCCGCGGCCCCGATTTCTCCGGCACCTTGTGCGCCGGCGGATCGCTCGGCGTCAGCGTGCCCGCTGCGGCATCGAACGCGAAGGCCAGCACCTGATCGGAGCCGAGATTGGTGGCGAACGCGAAGCGGTTGTCGGGCGAGGGCAGGAAGGCGTGGGCGTTCAGCCCGGTCGGGATCACCTGCTTGGGCTCGCCGGCGACGCCGTTGCCAAGCAGTGGATTCAGCGCGACCTTGTTGCCGCCATAGGAGGCGCTGAACAGGAACTTGCCGCTGCGGTCGATGGCGATATAGGCCATGCTGTCGGCGAGCGGTCCGTTGCCGAGATGGCTGAGCTCGCCCGTCTTGGGATCGATCGCAAAGCTCACTGCGACATAGGGCTGCGAGCGGATTCCGGCGATCAGCACGCGGTGGTCGGGCGTGATCGCGAGCGGTGTCGATGAGCCCGGCCTTTCGACGCCCTTGAAGGCGGCCGTCTGCACGAGCGTCATCTCGCCGCTCTCGCTCATCTTGAACACGCTGATGTCGTTGCTGTCGGCATTGCCGACATAGGCGAAGGTTTCGGCCATGCCGGCACGGACTCCAGAAACGAGGGCGAGAGAAGCGAACAGGGTTGCGGCGATCGCAGCGCCTGGCACGCGCGATACGATGCGTCGGATCGATCTCGACATGGGCTCCTCCTGAAAGCCGGCTCGCGGCGTTGTCGTTTTGCCGCGAGGATAGCGGGAGACGCGCCGCCGCACCAAAATCCAGATGGGATCGATCGATGCCGAAATCGCATCGGTCGCGGGATGACGGGTCAGCGCACCGCCGCAGTGCGGGACGGCAAATGCGGCCACGGCGGGCGGTCCGGCGGCCCGAGCATGGTCCACACGGTCACCGCGACCAGGGCGGACGTCATGAGCGTCCAGAGGATGAGGCGTTTTCGCATCAGGCCAATCCGTCGGTGCAAGCTGCGCGGCCGAGGGCCGCGTCCGCCATCCTGCACTGCAAAGAGCGGCGGTTCTATGAGGCCGTTCACAGGGCCGAAACAGTCGATGCCGTTGCGAACCAATGCGCTGCGAACGCATTGAACCGGCATGCCCCGCGAAAACGATCTCGAAGGCAAGCCAGACATGGGCGGCAAGCATGGCGGTCAGGCCGGCCAGCCCAGGCCTCCGCCGCGCCCGCACGAGGGCGAGCGCGACGAGGACGTCGTGGCAAAGCGCCACACCGGCCAAACCGACCGGGCGCCGCCGCCGACCAAACCAAAATAACGCCTCGCCGCCCGCCATCGCGGCGGCTTGGCGTGGGGACGGCGGCATCGCTCTGCCGCGTGAGAAAAGGAAGAGGGAGGCTGGATCGTGTTTTGGATCTGTTGGAACACCGCCTGGTCGCTGATCATCAGCGGCATCTGGGTCGCCACCATCGTCAGCCACCCCGACGCCGAATTCGCCGAAGTGCGGGCGGCCCGACAATCGATGTGAGCGTCCCGCCCTTGCGGACGCTCGTCCCGGTTCACGTCATGCTGCCGGGCATGAAGCAGCGGATCATCGGACGGCCGTTGACGTAATAAGGCCAGACCATGGTGCGCCCGGCGCGGTTGGGCTCGGTGATGACCGTGTCGTCGGGCACCTCGACCCAGTTGCCGAGGAGCCGTACCCGGTAATGTCCGTCCCGCGTCTCCCAGTCGACGTCGTCGAGCGCGGTGCCGTCGGCATCGGCACAACAGGGGCCGCCGCCCTTGCTCTTCAGGCTCTCGAACCAGCCCTTGAGGGGAGAGTTTGCGTAGCGCCCGTCGTCGCGGGCCTCCGCGGCGAGCCCGATCAGGGCCCCAACCGCGACGAGAGGGATCATTCTGAACGCCAAGATTCTGAACGCCAAGATCGCCATGTCACCTCGCTCGTTTCACGCACGCGCGCGCGACAGTGCGGGCGAAAAGCCGCCTGTGGTGCGCGTGATGCAATGTCGACTAGGGCCCGTCGGCCGGAGTTCCCGACCGTCTCAGCGAGGCGATAACCGCAAGGCGAAAGGTTTGATCCTAAATTTTCAAGGCAGGCGGTGAGGGGATGAGCGGCTGCGGACGTTTCCGATGAGGGAGCCGCCGCCCTAGGCCGCGACCGCCTGCGCCGCGAGCAGCTGCTTCAGCTTCGCGGCCGGCACCGCCGGGCTGAACAGCCAGCCCTGCATCTGGCTGCATCCGAGCTGGCGCAGCACCTCGGCTTGCGCTTCGGTCTCGACGCCTTCGGCCGTCGTCGCCATGTGGCGCGCGGCGGCCATGTGCACCACGGCCTGCACGATCGGCGAGGAATCTTCGGACTGACCGATGTCGCTGATGAAGCTGCGATCGATCTTGATCTTGTCGAACGGGAAGCGGTGCAGATAGCTCAGCGACGAATAGCCGGTGCCGAAATCGTCGAGCGCGATGCGCACGCCGAGCTCGCGCAATTGCTGCAGGATCGCCAGCGCCTCCGCGTCGTCGCGGATCAGCACCGTCTCGGTGATCTCGAGCTCGAGCCGCCCCGGCGCGAGCCCGGACTCCGCGAGCGCGGCGGCGACCTTGAGCGCCAGCGTGCGCGAGCGGAACTGGAGCGGCGACACGTTGACCGCGATGTGAATCGGGCCGGGCCACGAGGCGGCCTCAACGCAGGCCTGCTTCAGCACCCATTCGCCGATCTCGCCGATCAGGCCGGTGTCTTCTGCGACCGGGATGAACTCCGCCGGCGAAACCATGCCGCGCTCGGGATGGCGCCAGCGCAGCAACGCCTCGCAGCCGGTGACGACATTGGCGGTGAGGTCGACCAGCGGCTGGTAGTGCACCTCGAACTCTCCGCGCGCGAGCGCCTGGCGCAGGTCGAGCTCGAGCTGGCGGCGCTGCCGCGCCTTGGCGTCGTATTCGGGGGCGAACAGGCGGAAGGTGCGGCGGCCTTCCGACTTCGCCGCATACATCGCCAGATCGGCGCGCTTGAGCAGATCGTCGAGATTGTCGCCATGATCGGGCGCGATGGCGATGCCGATGCTGGCATCGGTCGGAATCTCCTGCCCCTTGCAGTCCACCGGCGCGCGCAACGCCTTGAGAATGGTTTCCGCCAGTGCCGTCAGCTCGGCCGGATCGGAGGTCGCGGCCTTGACGATGGCGAATTCGTCGCCGCCGAGCCGCGCGACCATGTCGTTGCCGCTGACGCAGGCGCGCAGGCGGCTCGCCACCTGGCGCAGCAATTCGTCGCCGACCTCGTGCCCGTGCGAATCGTTGACGCCCTTGAACTCGTCGACGTCGATATAGAGGATCGCGAACGGCTTGCCTTGCGCGAGCTCGGCGACGCGGCGCTCCAGATGCCCGCGCAGCAGCACGCGGTTGGGCAGATCGGTGAGCGCGTCGTAATGCGCCAGATGGGCGATGCGCTCGTCGGCGCGGATGCGCTCGGTGACGTCGTCATGGGTGGCGAGCCAGCCGCCGGCAGCGGCGGGCTGGTTCTTGATCTCGATCAGCCGGCCATCGGCGGTTTCGACGACGGCGCTCTGGGTGCGGCCGATATTGCTCAGGATGTCGTCGCAATAGGCTTCGACGTCGCCCTCGAACGAGCCGGTGTCCCGGCGGTGCCGGATCACGTCGCGGAAGTGGACGCCGGGCTTCACCAATGCGGCCGAGAGCCCGTACATCTCGATGTAGCGGCGGTTGCAGACGATCAGCCGCTCGTCCTGGTCGAACATCAACAGGCCCTGCGTCATCGTGTTCATCGCGGTGTCGAGCCGCTGCTTCTCGAGCGAGAGCCGGTGCGTCACCTGGCGGAAGATCAGAAACAGCGTGAGCACCAGGAGGCCGATCGACAGCACGGCAATGGTGACGAAGAATTTCGTCTGCGTGCGCCAGGTCGCCAGCGTCGCATCCAGCGATTTGGTCGCGACCACGACCAGCGGCTCGCCGGCGAGCAGGCGCGAGGCGACGATGCGGTCCTTGCCATCGATCGGGCTTGCGAGCTGGGTGGTGACGAAGGTGCGCGCGAACACCGCCATCTGCTCCGGCGTGCCGTTGCGGAAGTTCTGCCCGATCAGCGCCTCGACATGCGGAATGCGGGCGAGCAGCTGTCCGTTCTGGTGGTGCATCGCGATCGAGGAATCCTCGCCGAGCCCGGTCGAGGCGAAGAAGGATTCGAGCTGCTCGGGCGCGATCGCGCGGGTGACCAGCCCGAGGAACTCGCCGTGCGGTCCGGAGACGCGCCGCGCGAACACGATCGCCGGTCCGCTGCCGAACCGGCCGGGCACGACCTCCACGTCCTCCTGCGCGGCCGGATCGTCCTTGAGACGGTTGAAGTAGCCGCGGTCGGCGACCGAGATGTCGGCGACCGGCCATTGCCGCGACGAATTGATCAGCACGCCCCTGGAATCGAACAGATTGGCGCCGGCGACGTCGGACCAGCCGCTGGCTTTCGCGCGCAGCACCTCGTGCACGGCGAGCGTGCCCATCTCGCTGCGGAAGATTTCGGCGGACTCGATGCCGTGGCTCTCGAGCTCGGCGATGATGCTCTTCTGCAGCACCGCGAAGTCCTCGAACTGGCGGTCGAAATGCCGGGCGAGCATGCGGACGGCGTTTTCCAGGCTGTCGCGGCCGCTCTCGATGGCGTTTTGCCGGAAGCGGTCGACGGTGAGCGCGGTGCCGATCGCGGTCGCAAGCATCAGCACGAAGCCGCCGGCGATCAGCCACGTCAGCGGCGCCCCGCGCCAACGGCGGAGCAACGCGCGCGTTCGCGCGGTCCATCGGATCGATGCGCCCATCCCAGTCCTCCCGTGGGATGCAAGATGCTGCAAAACCGACAAGACCCCGTTACCATTGACGGTTAGGGAAAGATGAATCGGAACGAAATCAGAGGGTTGGTTCCATCGCGCGGGAGATTGCGGCGAGACCGCAGCACCCTCAGCGCTTGATTTCCCACCTCAAGGCTTCCGCATTGCCTTTGGCGAACATCGCCGGGACGTCGAACTTGCCGGTCTTGAGGTCATACCGGCATTTCCAATCCGCCAATCCCTTCGCCGCGACGTTCTTCGGATGCTTATCCAT
Source organism: Bradyrhizobium sp. SPXBL-02 (assembly GCF_051853065.1). Lineage (NCBI taxonomy): Bacteria > Pseudomonadati > Pseudomonadota > Alphaproteobacteria > Hyphomicrobiales > Nitrobacteraceae > Bradyrhizobium > Bradyrhizobium sp. SPXBL-02. The sequence goes on from NZ_CP182474.1 coordinate 515,714, forward strand.
TTCGCCCGACAGCGAGATCAGGAGATAGCGGTCGTTGGGCCAGTCGACGCCGAGCCAGCGATATCCATCTTCGGTGCCCTTCATCAGATTGGCCGAGATGTGGTAGTCGAGCTTCATCTTGCGAGTGTCGGGCCGGCTGTGGAAATAGGCCCAGGCGAGATCGCTGAGCGATGTCTTCGTCGCGTTGACGAAGGCGCCATTCTCGACATGGTAGAGAAAGAGATCCTGCTCACCCGAGCCGGTCTTCTGCATGCGCACCAGCCATTGCGAGTCGGCCGTGAAACGGAAGCCGGCCGGATAGCCCTGCTCGGGCTTCAGCTCGCGCATCTCCTCGCCGCGCCGCGCCCAGACCTGCCACTTGATGTCGAAATCCTCGCCCTCCTTCATGTACTGCTCGAGCCTAGTGGCGCCGTCGGGCGAGGTGAAGGCGAGATCGGCATCGTCGGTGAGGATGTAACCGGGCGGCGGGCCGGAGGCGGCCAAAGCGGGTGAAGCGGCCAGCGTCAGCACCAGCGCCAGCGATCGCGCGGCACGGGAAAATACGGTCACGGCAAAAATTCCCTTGAAGAATGCCGCGAGGCGGCCTTGATACTTGGACACCCGCATGATCGCGCCGGTTCATCCCGCGCGCCTGGACGGAGGCATAATCCCATCGGCAGTCTTGCTGCGGCAGCCAAATCGGCGCACCTTGCCGGCCTCGGCTGATTTGCCACCCAAGGTCCTTTTCAAATGATCACCGCATCCAAGGCCTTCATCGCCTTCTGTCTGCTCGCGCTGGTCGGCACCGCGCTGGTGATCGGCCCGACCGAGCTGCGCCGCCTGTTGCCGGACGGGACCAAGGTCACCGTCGCTGCCAAGCCGGAGGCCAAGGCCGAGCCCAAGATCGAGGCCAAGGTCGAGCCCAAGCTTGAAGCCAAGGTGGAGTCCAAGCCGGACACGTCCAAGCCAGAGTCCAAGCCAGAGTCCAAGCCAGAATCCAAGCCTGGGCTCGAGCCGGAACAGCCGAAGCTCGCCGGCAGCGCGCCGCCTGCTCCCGAGCCGAAGGCGGGCCCGCTGGCCGAGACCCAGAAGCAGGTGGCCGCGCTCGGCGATCTCGTCCCGGTCAAGCCGCCGGCGCCGGCTGCGGACGCCGGTCCCCGTTTCGACGTCGCCCGCGTCGACGAGCACGGCGAGGCGGCGGTGATTGCCGGCCGCGCCACGCCGGGTGCGAGGGTCGAGCTGCTGCGCGACGGCAAGCCGCTCGATAGCGTGGTTGCGGACGCCTCGGGCCAGTTCGTGATGACCCCGCCGCAACTGCCCGCCGGCTCTTACGACCTGACGCTCCGGGCCAAGGCACCGGACGGCACTGTCACCGAATCCGGCCGGACCATGCCGGTGACCATCGCCGCGGCGGCGCCGCCGCCCGTGCGCACGCCCCCGGTCGCGAAGCAGGAGACCAAGCAGGCCGAGAAGCCCGACGACAAATCGGATGTCGTCGCCGCCCTGCCGTCGGCCTCGCCGCGCCTGGCCTCGGTGCCCGACAAGCAAGCGGCCCGGCCGAAACTGGGCGGCGCGCCGAAACCCAAGGCTTTCGCGCATGCGCCGGCAGGCACCGCGGTCGCATCGGCCTCGCCCGCGGAGGCGCTCACCGCCGCACCGGCCGAGGCCGGCGGCAGCCGGATCATCGCCCGCGGCGACAGCCTGTGGGCGCTCAGCCGGCTCGCTTACGGCGACGGCGCCCGCTACGGGGTGATCTTCAAGGCCAACCGCGACAAGATTCACAACCCCAACTTGATCTATCCCGGCCAGACCTTCGTGATGCCGCAAAAGGCGGAGTGACACTGCACCGGCATTGGCCGGCCAGCGTTGCGACGCATTGTCCTGTGTCCGTCTGGAACATTCGGTTCCCTCGCGCGTCATTGAGATGCGACGCATTGCGCACGCGGGAGCGAGGGACGTGATCAAGCCCGTGGTTAGGTCAGCGATCATGCCGGGACGCATGGGATTGGCGCTCGCCGGTGCGACCCTGCTGATTGCGGCCGTGCTGCTGCCTGGTAGGGCTGAGGCGCAGTTCGGCTTGCGCGGCGGTCCGCTCGGAGTTGCGCGTTTCGCCGTCGGCCACGTGATCGGCCTGTCGCGCCTGCGCCATTCCCGCATGGCGGTGCGCGGTGGCCGCTACCGCTCCGCTGCGCTGAGGTCGCAAGACCCGCGCGGGGCCGAGCGCGGCCAGCTATCGAACCCTTACGTGCTGCGTGCGGCCCTCACGGCGCAGGCTGCGCTGGCGGGATGGCAAGGCGGCCGCCGTCCGCAGGGTTGGTGGCGTCATCCCGACGGCAGCTACGGCTGGGTCGGCCCGGTGTTCTGGCCGTTCGCGCATGACGATCTCACCAATGCGATCATCTTCGGCGACACCACCAGCCTCTCGCTCTACGGCTACGGCGACATCTATGCCGCGCTGTTCACGCCCTATGCCGCCACCGAGCTGGCCGCCTACACCGTGCCGCAAGGCCGTCGCGCGCGACGAATTCCGGCCGCGGAAACGATATGCGAGGCCAGCGACACCGGCGGCCTGCCGGTCGAGCGCATCGCGAGCGCCGTTGCACCGAACGAAGCGCAGCGTACCGCGCTCGACGAGCTCTCATCCGCCTGGAATGCCGCGCGCGACACCATCCGCACCGCCTGCCCGGCGCAGGTCCCTGCGAGTGCGGCGGAGCGCCTCGGCCTGATGCGCGAGCGCATCGAGGCCATGATCAAGGCCGTCGACGCCATGGAGGCGCCGCTGTCGAAATTCGTCGGCCTGCTCAATGACGACCAGAAAGCCCGGCTCAACGCCCTCGCGCATGAACGGCGCGCCGCGCTGGCGTCCTACCAGTCCAAAAACGCTGACAGGACCGCGAGCAAGGACGCATCCAGGGACGCGCAGGCGGCCAAGGCCTGCCAGGCGGACTACGATCCTCTTGCTGACGAGAATGCGCAGCGCCAATACGAGCAGCTCGTCCAGCAGCAATGGCCCGCCGCCGACATCGCCGCCACGCTCCACCTCGACGAGGTCGCCCGCGCCCGCTTCGAGGTGCTGCAGGACACCACGCTCCGCACCATGCAGACGCTCAGCGCCTGCCCGACCGAGCCCGCCGCAACCCAGCAGGCCCGCCTCGCCGCCGTGAAGACGCGGCTGCAGGCGATGCTGCAAGCCGTCGGCGCAATCGCCGACGCGCTCGACGATTTCCAGGCGGACTTAAGCGACGAGCAAAAGGCCGGGTTCGAGGCGATCGGGCCGAAGCGGGGGGCGTGAGGGGACGCCAGCTTGGAATGCCATCATCCTATGATATGCAGATAGGGATGCACATCACGGAGAGTGCTGGTGCTGGTTTCCAAATGGGGCAACAGCCTGGCAGTGCGCCTGCCCAAAGCGCTAGTTGATGAACTCGGCCTCAAGGAGGGCGACGAAATCGATGTCGTGGCCGCCCGCAAAGGCACGATCGAAATCGAGACCAAGGAGCAGCGGCGTCGGCGCGCGATCGAGAACATGGAGGCGCGCAACTGGCCGGCCTTGCCCGCCGGCTACAAATTCGATCGGGACGAGGCGAACGAGGGGTGAGCGCGTTCTTTGACAGCGGTGATCTTGGGACCTTCAGCACAGCCGCAGCATCGGCGGGCTTGCGATCGTCAATCCGTTTCTCGGCGTGACTCCGTGAGCGCTCATATCATCGCCAAGTCCGGACTCCTCCGCGAATTCTGCGATCTCACCCACACGCCCAGTCGAACTTCATATCCCTAAAGTCCAGCTGCGCGTTGCCGCCGCCGAAATTGTAGCCGCCGAAATACTCCTCGAACTCGATGTAGAACGGGCTCATCTCCGGCACGGCCTGGCAGGGCCGCATGGTGCCGCCGAGATGGTTGGGGGCGTGATCCCTGGCCCAGTCGTGCAGGCGGAAATTGTCGCGGCCCGGCTTGCCGCCGACATAGTAATAGTAAGGCTGATAGCCGGTCGGCGGATTTTCGCGCACGTACTCGTCCTGCGGGCCCTTGCCGGCGTTGGGATCATCAGCGCGCGGCGACAGCGCGATCGCGCGCGTTTCGCCGAGATCGGCACGCGGCGGGGCCGCAAACATCTTCTTGGCGTAGGCCGGCGCGGCCTCGAAGAAGGCGCTGGCGCCGCCGACATCGAGCCAGCGCGGCCGCTCCACCGTTGCCAGCGCAAGCGGCGCCGGCGGCGCGGCGAATGCGCCGTCATATTCGGCCCGCGTCAGCAGCAGCGCGGCATAGGAATAGTCGAGAATGTCGGTCATGCGCGACAGGCGCGGATGCGATGGCCGTGCCAGCACCGCCTCGCGAATCTCGGGATCGTCGGGCGCGCCGCCGTCATTGTGATCGGGCGCCGTCGCGAAGAACGACAATGCGACGATGTCATCGCCATGCACCCGATAATCCTCCGGCAGCAACAGCGTGAAGCCATGCATCAAGGGATAACCGGTGACGGGATCGAGCGGCCATTGCTCGGATGCAATACCCGGCGGCAGCCCAAACACCCAGCCCTGATCGCGCGCGCGATCCGCGGGCCGGTCCAGCATCTGCAAGTCATAGGCACGCGAAGGCAGGGTAAGCGTCACCGGTCGTCTCCCAGAAACAACCTCGCCGTTGAGGCGATGGTTGGTCGCGGGGAGGAGGGAAGTGGTTCGTGGGAGGCGTCCGGGGATGCTGCCAATCTGCCGGTGTTTTCGACTGACGGGGCAAATCGCGTGGGCTCGCGCAGGGCCTGCCGTAAGTCATTGATTTCGCAGCCCCTGCCTACTGTGCATGGGGTTGTTTTCGCACTTTTTGGTTCGGCTACCCTCTCCGCCGCACCGCCGCGGCATCCACCACATTCTCCACCTCCTCGCGCCAGCTCAGGATCTCCATCGCCAGCACGGGGTGATTGAAGCCCTTGAGCTGGAGGTCGTCGAGGGCGCGGGCCTCGACCCAGGGCTCGACCATGCCGTAGACGCGGCGGCTGACCACGATCTGGTTCGGCTTGGCCTCGCTGCAGAGGCGGGAGGCGAGGTTGGTGACGCTGCCGATCGCGGCATATTCCAGCCGCTGCTCGAAGCCGACCTGGCCCAGCGTGGCATAGCCGAGCGCGACGCCGATGCCGAAGCCGAGGCTGTGACCGCGGTTGCGCCAGCGCTCGGTCAAGGGGCCGATGGTGTCGCGCATCTCCACCGCCATCTTCACCGCGCGCTTGGTGTGGTCCTCGAACTGGATCGGCGCGTTGAACAGGATCATCACGCCGTCGCCGGCATATTTGTCGAGCGTGCCCTCGTACTTGAAGATCAGCTGGCCGAGTGCGGCGTGATATTCGCGCAGCACGTTCATCGCCTCTTCCGGCTCGGTCGCTTCCGTGAACGCGGTGAAGCCGCGCAGGTCGCAGAACACGACCGTGACCTCGCGGCGCTGGCTTGTCAGCAGCCCCTCGGGGCTGTCGGAGGAGGCGATCAGCTGCGCCACCTGCGGCGCCAGGAAACGCTCGAGCTTGCGGATGCGCTCGATCTCGCCGAGCTGGGTCCTGACGCGCTCCTCCAGCGACTTGTTCCAGTCCTTGAGCTGCTCGGTCTGCTCGCGGAGCTTGTCGGCCTGGGCGCGCACCGTCGTGTTCGCCGCTTCCAGCGCGTGGCTCTTGTGGTCGACCTCGGTGAACAGGCGCGCATTGCGCATCGCCAGCACGGCCTGGTTGGCGAAGGTGCGCATCAGGCCGATGATGCTGGGCGCGAACGCGCCGGCGGCACGGCGCAGCACCACGAGCGAGCCCAGCGTGCCCTGCTGGTCGATCAGCGGCACCACCAATACCGAGTTGAAGCCCGCCGCGAGCGCGACCTCGCGCAGCGGCTGCTCGGCGGCATCGCCGAGTTCGGCCAGCGCGATCGGCTCGCCGCTGTCGGCGGCATCGCTCAGGATGTTGCCGCCTTGCGCGATGGTGACATGCGCGCCGTCGGCGGATGTGTCGATGCCGTTGGCTTCGACCAGGTTGAAGCGGCGCGCCTCGGCGTCGAAGCCGTAGATCAGCACCGCATCGGCATGGGTGATCTCGATCGCGCGGGCGGCGATGGTCGCGAGCACCGCGTTGAGATCGAGCGAGGAGGCCACCGCGCGGCCGACCTCCTCGAGCACCTTCAGCTCGTGGATCGATTGCGCGAGATCGCGGGTGCGCTCCTCGACCTTGGTCTCCAGATTCGAATAGGTCTCCTGGATCTGGTCGGCCATGCGATTGAACTGCCCGGCGAGGTCTTCCAGCTCGTCGGAGGTGTGCACGTCGATGCGGTGGCTGAAATCGCCGGCGCCGAGCAGTTGCGCGCCGTCGCGCAACGCCGTGATCGGGATGATCATGCGGCGGGCGAGCAGCGTGCCGGCGAGGATCGCGACCATCAGGCCCATGCCGATCAGCAGCGCGATGCGCACCAGCTGGTCGCGGATCGGCATCAGGGCCTGCGTGGTCGGCTGCTCGAACAGCACGCTCCAGCCGAGCTTCGGCACGAGGCTCGCGGCGCTCATCACCGCATGGCCGTTGAAGTCGGTGCCCGACGTGTCGGCTTCGTGACCGGGCGCAATCGCGGCCGCCACCTGCGGCAGCTTGGAGAGGTCCGCGCCGATCTCGGGCCCCTTCGATGACGTCGCCAGCACCCGGCCGCGCGGATCGACGACATAGGCGAAGGCGGCCTTGCCGACCTGGGCGTCGGACAGGAAGTCGGAGAGGAAGCTGAGGTCGATCTCGGCCACGGTGACGCCGGCATTGAAGCCGGAATGCGCCACCGAGATCGACATCAACGGCGTCCGGTCGGCGAACCAGGCCGGCGCGTAGGTGACGCCGCGGGCGACGGCCTCGGTGAAGCGCATGTCGCGGGAGAGGTCGGCGTTGCCGCCGGTCGTGGTCGATTGCCGGGAGACGCGCAGCACCTCGCGGCCGTCGCCGTTGAGCTGGAACAGCTGGTTGACGACCGAGACCTGGTGCAGCAGCGAGGCGTAGTCGGCGCGGCGCTTCTCCAGCGTGTCCTGGCTCGCCCGCGTCACCCAGCTGATCTGGCGGTCGAGCTCGGAAATCGCCTGCTCGATGCGCCGGGCGGCGCCTTGCGCCTTGTCCTCCAGCCCGTCGGTCAGCTGGGTCCGTGTGGCGCGATAGGAGATCCAGGTCTCCATCGCGCCGTTGACTGCGAGGACGAACACGACGAGGCCGACGAGGGAGACGACGTATTTGGCGAACAGGCCCTCGCGCAGAGATCGTGTCTTGTCGTTCGCTCCTGCCATCCCGATCCTCTCGCGCGGCCACTGACGCTGCGCGCTACGGGCCGTACAGGCCCTTCCAAGCCGTTCTACCACAATTTGGACCGAAGGGCCGTCACGCAGCCGGCGGACCGGCCGGTGTGGTTACCCCCAGTTGGACTCCTGGGCAGGTGGACCGGCGGCGATTGTCGCAGCCCGATCCGTTCGAACGAGGGAGCTTATCGATTGAAGAGCTGCCGCAGCACGTCGTTCATTGGCTGACTGTCCTGCTGCGCGACCGGCGGGTCCTCCAGGGCGGGAGCCGTAGGGGAGGCCTGCGGCGCCGGCGTGGAGGGCGTTGCCGGCAGGCTGCGGCTGCGGCTGGTGCCAGTGCCGCTTCCCGCGCCGCTGGAGAGTCCCTGCTGAATCAGATTGCCGATCGCCTCCCCGAGCGGGCCGCCGAGCAGATTGTTCTGCCCCGGTTGCTGACCTTGCGGATTGGCATTGCCGGTTGCATTGCCGCCGCCCGGCGCGGCGGTGCCACCAAGACCGAGGCTGCCGAGGATGTTGCCGAGCCCGGCGCCGTCGGGGCCGAACAGGCCCTTGCCCATCTCGCGCAGCTTGGCATAGGCGGCGTCCGGATTGTCCAGCATGCCGGCCATGTCAGGGTAGATCCGCGGTTGCGACCAGGAGCCCTGGATCATCACGGGAATGCCGAAGCCGACCGGCTCGTTGGCGCGGCCCTGGCCTTCGGTCGTCATCACGAGCTTCGGCTCGACGCGAAAGCCCATCATCTCGGTGTCGAGGGCGATGGTGCCGGCGCCGGTGACGCGCACCAGCGGCCCGATCAGGTTGAGGTCGGTCGTCACGGCCTGGCCCTTGTCGATGCGGAAGGAGGCCGAGAGCTGCGACAGATCCGTGCTCTGCTCCTGGTTGCTGTTCTGGCTGCTGTTCTGGTTGTCTTGCCAGCCGGACAGCGTGCCCGTCGTCAGCGAGCGGATCATCTGCGCGACATTGATGCCGCGGATGGCGCCGTCCTGGAAATTGACGAAGGCCGTTCCCTGCATGTTTGCCATCAGCGCGCGCTGGCTGTTGCCGGCGCTGCGCAAGGCGAGCTTGGCCTGCAGCTTGCCGTCGATGCGGTCGAACTCGGCAAGGCTCTGGAGCAGCGGCAGCGCGCGCACGCCGACGAGGTCGGAATGCATGGCAAAGCTCGGCGCGCCGGTGGTCGCGTCCAGGATCACCTCGCCCGAGACCTGGCCGCCATAGGCGCCGAGATTGGCCGTGCCGGCCTTCAGCACGCCGCCCGCGAGCTTGGCATCGAGCGCCAGCGGCGCAATGCGCGCATCGCCGATCACGGCCTCGCTCGCGGAGATCCGCACCTGCGCATCGACGTAATTGAGCCCGGACACGTCGATCGGCGCATTGCTCCAGGGCTGCCCGGACGCGCCCTCCGGCGATTTCGCCAGTGGCATGGTCAGCCGCTGGAAGTCGAGGTCGACCTTGACCAGCGGCTTGCTTGCGATGTCGACCGAAGCCCAGCCGTTGAAGGCGCCGTCGCCGAGCCTGCCGTTCACGCCGTTGATCATCACGACATTGCCGTTGAGCCGCATCTCGGCGTGACCGGTGAGCTGGGATTTCAGCACGCTGGGCATGTCGATGGCGAAATCCACCGGCACCGAGGAGGCCGGTGTGGCCGCCTTGATGTCGAACTTGGTCGGATGCTCGCCGACGCGCGCAGTGCCGGTGATATTGACCTTGCGGTCGCGGTCCATGACGGCGTCGGCGTTGATTGCGCTGATGCGGCTCTCGACACGGTCGCGCAGGCGCGAGAATGCGACTTCGCCGTCGGTGATCCTGATGCGCTCGATGGTGGCGCCGCTGGTGTCGAGCGCGAGCGGCTTCGAAGGCGCGGTTGCATTCGGCAGGCGTTCGCGGAGCAGCGGCTGGTAGAGCACGGGATGGGTGACGACGAACTCGCTGATCTCAGGCTTGCCTGACCATATGCTGGCGAGCGACATGTCGGCCTGTACGCGGTCGATTGTGAGGCGCGTGATGCCGCTGCGGTCCTTAGGGTCGGCCAGCGTGAGGTCGTTCAGCGTGACGTTCAGCGTCGGCCACAGGCTGATCTTGGTGGTGCCGTCGATCGACAGGCGATAGCCGGTCGCACTCTCGAGGCGCGAGGCGATCGTCGAGGTCAGGAAGCCCGAGGGGATCCCGACCACGAGCAGAAGTGCGATCACGACCATGACGGCGGCCAAAGCCCCGCCGACGAATTTCAATGCTCTCATGTCGACTTTCCAAGCGACGGACAATCCGCGTCGAACCGGCAGATCACCCGTCCTTTGCGCCCAGAGTTTATCCCCGGACGGGAAGCGGCTCCAAGCGCGTAAAAATAGTCGGGGGGTGCTGCAAAGTTATGTGACTTATGACACACTTCTCCGGCGCGGTTTTACGCGATCCTGAAGTCGATGGTTTCAAGCGATTTGCCGAGAACGATGACCAGGACGTTCACAAGGACATTGAAATGAGCAAGCAGGCCGAATTTGCGGTCATCCTGAAGATGAACCCGATGTTCGCCGATCTCGGCGCGGACGAGCTCCAGCGGCTGTCCAATCTCTGCCACACCCAGCATTTGGCCAGCGGCGAGGTGCTGTTCCAGAAGGGCGATCCCGGGAACGCGCTGTTCGGCGTGCGCCGCGGCCAGGTCCGCATCGAAACCGGCGCCTCCGACGGCAGCCGGCTGACGCTGAACTTCATGGGGCCGGGCGACCTGTTCGGCGAGGTCGCGGTGCTGGACGGCCAGAACCGCACGGCGGACGCGACCGCGGGCGAAGCCAGCGAATTGTTCGTGCTGCGGCGCGAAGACTTCCTCGGCTTCCTCGAGCGCGAGCCCAAGGTCGCGATCAAGATCATCGCGCTGCTGTGCCAGCGCATTCGATGGCAGAGCGAGCGCATGGAAGAATCCATGCTACAGCCGCTGCCGGTGCGGCTGGCGCGGCGGCTGTGCGCGCTCGCGGCCGATTTCGGCTCCGAGGTCCACATCTCGCAGGAGCAGCTCGGCGTCTTCGTCGGCGCCGCCCGCGAAAGCGTCAACCGCCAGCTCCAGGCCTGGCGCAAGGACGCGATCCTCGATCTCCAGCGCGGCCGGATCCTGCTTCGGAACATGACCAAGCTGACCGCGATCGCGCGGAACGAGTAGGGCTTACGAGCACGCTTCGTAAGCCTACTCCGCCGCTGGACGCGCGACGCTCTTCGGTGCCGATGCCGCGTGGGCCGGTGTTGGCTCCTGATGAGAGGCAACCTCCGCGTCCTCGCTGTGCACGATCAGCCGCTTGGCGAAGCGCCAGATCAGGGCGCCGAAATCGTCCATCACCATGAACATCGCGGGCACGAACACCAGCGACAGGATGGTCGAGAAGATCAGGCCGCCGATCACCGCAAGCGCCATCGGCGAGCGGAACTCGCCGCCGGCGCCGACGGCGAGCGCGCTCGGCATCATGCCCGCGGCCATCGCGATCGTGGTCATCACGATCGGGCGGGCGCGCTTCATGCCGGCGTCGATCATGGCCTCTTCGCGCGGCTTGCCGGCGTGGATCGATTCGATCGCGAATTCCACCAGCATGATCGCGTTCTTGGTGACGATGCCCATCAGCATCAGGATGCCGATCCAAACCGGCGTGGTGAGCTGCTTGCCGGTGACGAGCAGGGCCGCGATCGCGCCGCCGATCGAGAGCGGCAGCGAGAACAGGATGGTGATAGGCTGCAGGAAGGTGCCGAACAGCAGCACCAGCACCGCGTAGACCATCATCAGCCCCGCCGTGATGGCGGTCGCAAAACCCTCCGACAATTCGTTCAGGCTTTCGGCATCGCCCGAGGGCGAGACCTTCACGCCCTTCGGCAGGGTCTTCATGACAGGCAGCTCGTAGATCTTCTTGGTGGCGTCGCCGAGCGCGGCGGAGCCGACGAGGTCGGCGGCAACGGTCGCCTGCCGTTCACGATCGTAGCGGCCGATGCTGGTCGGACCCTGGTCGAGCTTGACGTCGGCGATGACCGAGAGCGGCACGCCGCCCTTCTCGCCGCGCTCGCCGAGCGGCACGCGGAGCTGCTCCAGCGTCTTCAGATTGCCGCGGGCGGCATCCTCGAGCTGCACGCGGATCGGCACCAGGCGGTCGCCGACGTCGAACTTGGCGAGCGCCGGTCCGACGTCGCCGATGGTGGCGACACGGATGGTCTGCGACAGGCTTTCGGTGGAGACGCCGAGCCGTGCGGCGAGATCGGCGCGCGGCTCGATGCGCAGCTCGGGGCGCTCCAGCGAGGTCTCGGAGATGACGTTGGCGATGGTGGGAATGCGCTTCATCTGCGTCGCAAGCTCGCTCGCGACGTTGTTGACGATGTTGGGATCGACGCCGGTCACCACCAGCGAGATCGCGCGCAGGCCGTTCTCGTCCAGGAACCAGAAGCGGATATCGGGAACGTTCTCCAACTCCTGGCTGATCGAGAATTCGAGCTCGCGCTGGGTGATGTCGCGGCTGTCCTTGGGCGTGTAATTGATGATCAGGGCGGCGCGCCGGACTTCCTGGGTGCCCGGCGGAACGCGCCCGCCATCGACGAAGATGCTCTTGACCTCGGGCCGCTTGCGCAGGCGCGCGACGATGTCCTCGGTGACCTTCTCGGTGTAGGCGAGCTGGGTGCCCGGCGGCAGCTCGAGCGCAAGCAGGGATCGCGCGCTGTCCTGGGCCGGCAGGAAGCCCTGCGGCAGCAGCGTGATGCTCCAGATCGAGGCCGCGAAGATGCCGAGGCCGATCAGCACCGTGATGAAATAGTGCCGCACCGACCAGGCGACGATGCCATGATAGGACCGCAGGATGCGGCCGGGCGGTGGCTCCTCATGCGTACTGTGCTTGAGGAAATAGGCGGCCAGCACCGGCGTGACGAAGCGCGCGGCGAGCAGCGAGAAGAACACCTGCACCGAGACGGTGATGCCGAACTGCTTGAAGAACTGTCCGGCAATGCCCGACATGAAGCTCGCCGGTGCGAAGATGGCGATGATGGTCAGGGAGATCGCGATGACGGCGAGGCCGATCTCGTCGGCGGCCTCGAGCGCGGCCCGGTAGGGCGACTTGCCCATGTTCATGTGCCGGACGATGTTCTCGATCTCGACGATGGCGTCGTCGACGAGAATGCCCGTCGAGAGCGTGATGGCGAGGAAGCTGACGAGATTCAGCGAGAAGCCGAGCAGGTCCATCGCCCAGAACGCCGGGAAGATCGACAGCGGCAGCGAGATCGCGGCGATGATGGTGGCGCGCAGGTCGCGCAGGAACAGCAGCACGATGATGACGGCGAGGATCGCGCCTTCGAACAAGGTCGAGATCGCCGCGTGGTAATTGCCCTTGGTGTATTCCACCGAGGTGTCGATCAGCTTCAGGTCGACCTCGGGATAGGCGGCTTTCAGCGCGTCGATGCGCTTCTGCACGGCCTCGGCGACCTTGACGTCGCTGGCGCCCTTGGAGCGCTTGATGCCGAGCGCGACCACCGGCTCGCCGTTGAAGCGGGCGAAGGTGCGGCGGTCGGCGATGGTGTCGGTGACGGTGCCGAGATCGTCGAGCCGGACCTCGCCGCCGCCGAACAGCGGGATCATGGTGCCGGCGAGATCGCCCAGCGTCTTGGCGCCGGCGAGCGTGCGGATCGCCTGGTCGTTCTTGCCGATCTCGGCGCGGCCGCCGGCGACGTCGACATTGGTGCCGCGCAGGCTCTGGCTGACATTGACCGCGGTCAGGCCCATCGCCTGCAGGCGATCGGGATCCAGCGAGACCAGGATCTCGCGCTCGACACCGCCGATGCGCTCGACCTGGGCGACGCCGCGCACGCCTTGCAGCGCGCGCTTGACCACGTCGTCGACGAAATAGGAGAGCTGCTCCGGCGTCTTGCCGGGCGAGATCGCGGCATAGGTCACGATCGGCAGGCCGATGACGTCGACGCGCTGGATCAGCGGCTCGGTGACGTTCTGCGGCAGGTTGGAGCGCACGCGCGTCACCGCGTCCTTGACGTCGTTGAGCGCGCGGTCGGTGTTGGTCTCGAGCGCGAATTGGATCGTGGTGACCGACAGGCCGTCGGTGATCGAGGAGGTGATGTGCCTGACGCCCTCGACGCCGGAGACGGCGTCTTCAACCGTCTTGGTGACCTGGGATTCGAGCTCGGCCGGCGCTGCGCCGAACTGCGACACCGCGACCGAGATCACGGGAATGTCGGCCGAGGGCAGCCTTGTGATCGCGAGCTTGGTGAAGGACACCCAGCCCAGCACCAGCAGGATGATCGAGAAGACGACCGACGGCAGCGGATGACGGATCGACCATGCCGAGATATTGAGAGCCATCAGCGTACCCGCGTGCGATCGAGTTCATCGGCGAACATGGTCTTGATCTGGTCGCCGTCATGGAGCGAAGAGCCGGCGTCGGCCACGACGATTTCGCCGACCTCGAGCCCTTCCAGGATTTCCGTCGCGCTGTCGGACGACAATCCGACCCGCACCTTGCGTGTCTCGACGATGTTGCCTTTGACGACCTGCACCGTGAGGTGATCGATGGCGGTCTTGGGGATCGAGACGCCGCAGCTTCGCTTGGCGTCGATCGAGGCGCGCGCGAACACGCCGACCTTGAGCGACGGATTGTTGGTGACGCTGATGCGGACCCGGCCGAGCTGCGTGGTGCGGTCGATCTCGGGGGCAACCAGCCGGACCCGCCCGATCAGATCCGGTGCGTCGTCGCGGCTGATGCGCACGGTGGCGCCGGAGGTGAGCTTGGACATGTGTACCGCCGGGACCTGGGCGTCGAGCTCGATCTCGTTGTTGACGGCGATGCGGAACATCGGACCGGCCTGCGGGGAGGCCGGCGCGCCGACGATGGTGCGGACCTCGGTGACGAGGCCGGGTGCGGGCGCCTTCAGCGAGATCGGGCCTTGTGGGCCGGGCCGCTGCGGCTGGCCCGGAATCTGCGGCGGCGCAGTCAGGCGCGCCAGCTCCTGGTTGTCGGCGACGATCGTGCCCTCGGTGACCAGGAGGTCGGTGACCCTGGAGCCTTCCTGGTCGGCCACGACCACCGCCTCGCGGCGCGGCACGAAGAAGCCGGTCACCCGCACCAGATCGGAGAAGCAGGCATTGGTCGACTTCGTCACGATGACGAGCGCCTCGCTTTGCGTCTCCTTCGGCTCGGGACGCTTGCGATGCTCGAACAGATAATAGCCGATGCCGAGCACGACGACGAACGCCACGGTTCCGGCCGGCTTGAGATATTCAGTCAAATTCATCGCCGGATCATCCTGACCTGGCTCACGGCCATCCGCGCGCGGTCCAAACGGAGCGTTTCCCTGAAATGAAGCGGCGTCCCGCAAGGCTGCGGGACGCGCTTTGGAAGCGAGACCTTACACCACATCACGACTTGTCACTGCAAAGGATACGTCGTGCTCACTTCGATGCGGTGGTCTTGTTTTCCATGTTGACGACCTGCACGCGGCGGTTGACCTCCGCCAGCGGCTGGTTCGCGTCCTTGAGCTTGCTCTTGCCGTAGCCGACGGTGACGAGGTCGGTGGCGGAGATGCTGTACTTCTCGACCAGATAGCGCTTGATCGCGTCCGCGCGACGCTCCGAGAGATCCTGGTTGTAGGCTTCGCCGCCGGCGGCGTCGGTGTGGCCCGCGACCACGAAGGTCGAGCCCTTCAGGTCGGTGCTGGTCAACGCGCGGCCGAGCGCCTGCACTGAGGGCATCGACTTGGCGCTGATATTGGCGGAGTTGTAGTCGAACGTGATCTCGAGATCGATGTTCGGCTTGTCCTTGGCGACGGAGGCGATTTCCTCGCGCTCGGTCGACGACAGCGAGCGCGTCGAGCGGCCGCGCACGGATTGCAGCAGCTTGGTCTCCGCGGCGTTCGGCGCGGATTCGGTCTGCGGACCGATAGAGAGGCCGCGGGTCAGGGGCTTCTTCGGCGCCGGCGCCAGCGCGCGGACGATCTCGTCCTCGGTGACGTTCTTGCTGTTGCCGTCATCGCCCGCAAAGGCGGCCGAGGTCGGCAGCGACAGCGCGACGCCGACGGTGATGATGGACAGAATCGCGGTAAGCCCTTTTGCAGCCGATCTCATAGCCAGTCCCTCCTGCGCAGCCAGCTCGCGTGATCTCAAATTCAAGCAACCCACCCCCGAAAAGGCCTGTTGCGGCATCCGCCCATTGGTCTTCCCAGGGCTGTTCAAGGTTCGAGCCTTGGGCGGGGCCCAACTCAAAAAAATACTAACGCACTCCGTAGCTTGCGAACTCCTGAACGATGTTCGGGTCCATCGCCTTGGCATTGGCGATGTCCAGCGCCCCTTCCTGGGCCGAGCCGTTGCGTTGCTTGGCAAGGCCCCGTCCGTAGAGCGAGGAGGTCAGGCGCGGGTTGATCTTCAGGGCCGCGTCGAAATCGGCGATCGCATTCTTCACTGCGCCCGACTTGAGGTTGACGAGGCCGCGGCTGTCCAGTGCATCGACGAAGTTCGGCCGCAGCCGCAGCGCCTCGTTGCAATCCTTCAGCGCGCCCTGGAGATCGCCGACCACGGTGCGGGTCCAGCAGCGGTTGTTCAGCGCCTCGACGTCCTTCGAATTGATCCGGAGGGTCTCGTCGAAATCCTTGATGGCGAGGCTGTAGGCGCCCTTGCTGGCATAGACCTGGCCGCGCCGGTACAGCGCGTTCACGTCGTCAGGATTGGCGGCAATCTTGGCGGTCAGGCTCTTGATCGTGGGATCGTCGGCCAGCGCGGCGGCACTGGGCCCGCCGTCCGTGCTCGGCGCGGGAGCGGGATCAGCCGGCTTCACCGGCGGTGGCGGCGGGGGCAGGGCGGCCTCGATCTGCGGCCTCGGCGTGGGAGCAGGCGCGGGCGCCGGTGCAGGCGCCGCAACTGGAGCCGCAGGCGCCGGAGCCGCGGGAGCGGGGGCCGCAGCGCTCTCGGCCGGCTTCGGCGGCGGCGGCGGCGCGGGAGGGGCGGGTGGCGGAGTGTTGGCGACGACGGCCGGCGCGGCGGGAGGCGCGGGCGGCGGCGGCGTTGCCGGACGCGAACCGCCGGCGCCCGGAATGAACGAAAAATCTTCGGCCAATGACGAGGAAATCCACGGCACCTGCTCGCCGCGCGAGGCGCGGGTGACGCCCATCTTGGTGCGGTTCAGCGTCTCCTCGGCCATCAGGTCGGGGACGCGGATTTCCTTCAGCAGCTCCTGGACGAACAGGCTGCGGTCGCCGCCGGCGTCCGAGACCACCGAGGCCAGCGCCGCCGAGTACATCACCAGCGTGCCGTTGGGTGCGATCACCGGGGTCAGGCCGGCCGAGAAGCTGCGGAACCGGCGCTCGAACGGGTTGCGCCTGGACGCGTCGATCAGCGCGATCTTGACGCCGGCGCCGCGGGTGTTGAGCTCGCCGAGGACGGTCTCGAGGCTGAAGCCGTCGCGGCGCACGTCGGACTCGGTCCAGATCTGCGCATCCACCGGCAGCAGATAGCTCTGGCGCGCGGACTGGATGCCGAAACCCGAGAAGAACACCAGCGCGACCGAGCCCGGCTTGATCTTGCCGTAGAGCTTGTCGAAGGCGCGGCGCATGGCGTCGCCGGTCAGGTTCTCGCCGAGCTCGACCGAAAAGCCGTCGCGCTTGAGCTCGTCGGCGACGGCGCGCGCATCGTTGATCGGTTCCTTCAGCGGGGCATCCGCGTCCGGATATTTGGCGTTGCCAATGACAAGCGCGAAACGGTCACCGGCCGCAAGCGAGGGGGCAGTCGGGACGAGCGAGATGAGCAAGGACAGGAGAACAAAGAAGCGAATTTTCATAATCAGCGCGGTCCAGCCAAAAAGGCGCCGTTCCAGCTTGCGCCGCGGCGACCTTAACTTACGCTTACCCCATTATCAAACCGGGGACGGGGGGCGTCAACCACTTGGAGATTCGACCTTAATCCGATGATTGACCGCAACGGACGGGCGTGCCGCGAGCGAAAATAGACGGGTTGTCATGACAGTCCTCGGTACCTCGATGCGATCGGCGGACGTTAAGGCAACCATGGCGATGAAGACGTGATCAGTCTCACATTGCAGCCCCGCCTTCGTTGCAACGCCCCGCGTTTGACCTTTCCTGCCGGCGATGGCTTGGTGGGCGCGATCGCTCCAGAAGATCCAACGCGAAAAAAGCAAGACCCATGGGAAACGTCTAATGGGAAACGTCTACGAGATCTACGCCCTGCGCTATGCGACGATGTCGCCGCGCACCCCCCACATGAACTTCCTCGCGCCCGACCCGCATGACAGCGCGGCGCAGGACCTCGATTATTTCGTCTGGCTGATTCGGGGCCACGGCCGCGACATCCTGGTCGATACCGGCTTCAACGCCGAAGAGGCGAGCGCGCGGGCGCGCAAGCTCACGCTCAATCCGGTCGATGCGCTGGAGCGTTTCGGCGTCGCGGCGTCAGCCATTCGTGACGTCATCGTGACGCATCTGCATTACGACCACGCCGGTAATCTCGACCGCTTTCCCAATGCGCGCTTCCATCTGCAGGAGCGCGAGATGGCCTACGCGACCGGGCGCTGCATGTGCAACGGCCTGCTGCGCCACCCGTTCTCGGTCGAGCATGTCACGCTGATGGTGCGCCACGTCTATGGCGAGCGCGTCACCTTCTATTCCGGCGACGGCGAGGTCGCTCCCGGCGTGACCGTGCACCGCGTCGGCGGCCATTCCGACGGCTTGCAGGTGGTGAGGGTCGACACCGCGCGCGGCCCCGTGGTGCTCGCCTCCGATGCCGCGCATTACTACGCCAATCTGCAGCGCAGGAGCCCGTTCCCGATCGTCTACAATGTCGGCGACATGGCGCAAGGCTGGGAAACGATCGAGCGCCTCGCCGGCCATCCCGATCGCTACATCCCCGGTCATGATCCGATCGTGACCGAGATCTACCCGCGCGCCAGCGACAAGGTCGACGTCTGGGCGCTGCATCTGCCGCCGACGCGGTCGTTTGCGAGGTGACGGCGAAGCCGTCATTCCGGGGCGCGCGGAGCGCGAACCCGGAATCCGGAGGTTGTAGCGCGAGATTCCGGGTTCACCGCTTTGCGGCGCCCCGGAAGCCAAATTGGGCTAATACGCCTGCTTCGCATCCGCCTCTTCGCTGTTCTGGATCAGGGTCGAGGCTCGCTTCGATCTTGCCGGGCAGCGCCGCGAGCGCTCTTGTGGCTCGGTCCGGCGGGCCTTATGTCCGCTACGCTCCCGAATGCAGCGCGAAAAGAACATCGTCGGAGGTCTGAGTCGGGCCAATTCCGGAAGTAGCATCTTATTCGATCACTTCGTCCGCGCGAGCGAGCAGCAATGGCGAAACGGTGAGGCCAAGTGTCTTGGCGGTCTTCAGATTGATCACCAGTTCGTAGCGTGTCGGCTGCAGGACGGGCATTTCGGCCGGATTTGAGCCTTTCAGGATTTGTCCGACGTAATCGCCTGCTTGTCTGTACATCCAACTGATGCTCGGACCATAGCTCAGAAGGCCACCCGCAGCAGCGATCTGTTGCACAAAGCCTATGGCCAGCACGTTGTGCCGTAGTGCGAAGGAAGCAATCTGCTCGCGCCGATCCAGCAGGATCGGATCACTCGCGGTAATCAATGCTTCGGCCTTCGCCCTCAGCAACTGTTCGAGCGCGGCTTCCATTTCGCTCGCGTTTCTCGCATTGAACGTGATGGTCTGCAGGCTCAGCTTCCTCGCCCCTGCTTCGGCATCAGCTTCTTCGATTTCGGCGTTTGGGTTCGTGGGGTTCATCAGCAGTGCGATGCGGGAAATATCCGGGGCAATTTCATGGAGCAATTCAACTCGCTTTGCGCCGAGTACGTTCGGATTGAAAAGGATTCCAGTGACGTGCCTGCCGGGGCGGTTTATGCTTTCGACGAGTCCATGGCGGACTGGGTCTCCGCCGATAGTAAACACCACTGGCACGGTGTTGCTCGCAAGCTGCGCCGCCCGAGCAGAGGCGACATCTCCTGTGGCAGCAATCGCGGCGACGCCCATAGCGACAAGTTCAGCCGCAAGGCGGGGTAACACGCTGTAGTCACCCCGAGCCCAGCGTTCCTCGATACGGACGTTGCGCCCCGCAACAAAGCCAGCTTTTGCCAGACCTTCTTGAAAAGAGTCGGCATTGAAGCGATAGGTCTCGGGCGATGCGCTATTCAGGAAGCCAACCAATGGCATCTGGCGCTGCGCCATCGCGGCAAATGGCAACCCTACCGCTGCACCGCCGACGATGCTGATGAATTCACGTCGTTTCATCTGCGCTTCCTCCGGCGATGAATTCCCGACGTCGCATGTGCCGCTCCCTGCAAGAGACCACACCTACGGAAGGCGACCTTAGCACTTTCTTGAAGGAAGGAGAGTGGAAGGACTGCTTTGGGTCAAAAGCGCGCGGTTTGAGTCTCAGCCGGCGACTTCCGGTCTGCCCCTTGCTTCGGACACGTTCAGCCTCTGAGATCGGGGGGTGTGGTGTCAACGAGCGCCGGCAGGATTCCTACAAGCAACAATATCGCGGGGAGATTTTCGAGCCGCTGCCTCCGGCGGAGAGAATACCGCCAAATATCCTCCGTCACCTGCTAGCTTATATGTGGCGACCTCGCGATAACCGACGGCGGTCACTTCGCAGCGCAAGAGCTCAATTGGCGTGCCATGCTTCGACGTCGGAAGCTCGAGATCGACAATTCCGACCCGCGCACCCTGCTTCAAGGCGGGTGCGAGGTTGTAGAGGAAGGCATAGGGTTGGGCTATCTCGTGATACATGTGAACGAGGATTGCGGCATCCAGCGAGGAAGCGGGCAGACGCGGGTCGTGGGGTTCGCCGAGCGCGAATTGCACGTTCGTCAACTTCAGAAGTTCTGTTCGCCTGGCGAGTTCGATGAGGTAATCCCGCGTGACGTCCTGGGCAACGACAGAGCCAGCGGGTCCGACGAGGTGCGAGAGCCGGACCGTGTGGTAGCCACTGCCTGCTCCAATGTCGCCGACTGTCATGCCTGGTTTCAGTTCAAGAACACGCGCGATTTGGCCGGCCTCATTGAGGGCGTCGCGGCGCTCTTCGGCGGCGCGGCGTGGGCTGACGATCCGTGCAACAGGGCGCCGCGGTGAGGGAAACTCGTTTGCCGCGACTCCGGGGGGAGCCAGATAACCTATGTCAGCGGCGTATGCGCGAGTTGCGATAAGCGCCACAAGTAGCGTCGCTATATACGTCGCTGCCGTCGCGGTCCTACCAAGCTTTCTCAACCGGACTCCCAAAAGCTGATGTCTGCGCCTTATGGTGGGCGCCCTAATACGCCTGCTTGGCGTCGGCCTCTTCGCTGGTCTGGATCAGATCGAGGCTCGCTTCGATCTTGCCGAGCAGTGCCGAGAGCTGCTTGCGCTCCTGCGCCGAGAGGCAGGCGAGGATCTCGTCCTCTCGCCGCAGCAATTGCGGGAACAGCTCCTCGTAGAGCGCGCGTCCCTTCTTCGTCAATTGCAGGCGGAATTCGCGGCGGTCGGCTTCGTTCTCGACGCGCTCGATCAGTTGCTCATTGAGCAGCGTGGTGACCGCGCGGCTGATGGTGGATTTGTGCGTGCGGGTACACTGGGAAATGTACTGCGCACTGCAGGCATCGTTACGGAAGCCGAGCGTGGCGATGACGCGCCAGGCCGGAATGTCGAGGCCGTGGCGTTCCTGATATTCGACCGACAGCGCGGAACTGACCTCCGCCGCGAGCCGGTTGAGGCGGAACGGCACGAACTTGAACAAATCGAGCCGCGGCTTGGGCCGCGTTGAAGCCTCGTCGGCCGCGCGCGCTTTGAGCGCGATGTCGCTGGATGTCCTCGCCAAGGAGAGCGCTCCGAATTCCAGTTGACGGCCGGCCGGCTCCGGTCCAAAATAGTTGCACGTGAGACTATCTAGCAGATCGATCCTGTCCTGACCAGAGCCGAGGTTCGTGTATGGCGCCGGCCAATACCCCTCACGCCAAGACCCAGTTCGGCTACCGCCGTCACCCCGATCAGGACCGCCCCGGGTCGAGCCCCGCGGAGCATCCGGTCGTGATCGTCGGCGCGGGCCCGGTCGGCTTGTCGCTGGCGATCGATCTCGCCCAGCGCGGCCAGCGCGTCGTGCTGCTGGATGATGCCGACCGCATCGGCGAGGGCTCGCGCGCAATCTGTTTCTCGAAACGCTCGCTGGAATATTGGGACCGGCTCGGCGTCGGCGACCGCATGGTCGAGAAGGGCGTGGTGTGGAGTGTGGGGCGGATCTTCCACGGCGAGTCGCAACTCTATCAGTTCAACCTGTTGCCGGAAGACGGGCACAAGCGGCCGGCCTTCATCAATCTCCAGCAATATTACGCCGAGGCTTATCTGGTCGATCGCATCAACGATCTGCCTGATATCGACCTGCGCTGGCGCAACAAGGTGACGGCGCTCGAGCAGCGCAACGATTCCGTGGCGCTGACGATCGAGACGCCGGAGGGCGCCTATCGCCTGCATGCGCAATATGTCATCGCTTGCGACGGCGCGCGCTCCTCGCTGCGGCAGATGGTCGGTGCGGAATTCGCCGGTCAGGTGTTCGAGGACCAGTTCCTGATCGCCGACGTCAAGATGACGGCGGAATTCCCGACCGAGCGCTGGTTCTGGTTCGATCCGCCGTTCCATGCCGGGCGTTCGGCGCTGCTGCACCGGCAGCCCGACGATGTCTGGCGCATCGACCTCCAGCTCAACCGCTATGCAGATCCGGTTCTCGAGAAGAAGCCGGAAAACGTGCGGCCGCGGATCGCCCGCATGCTCGGCCACGACAAGTTCGAGTTCGAGTGGATCTCGCTCTACAAATTCCAATGCCGGCGGATGGACCGCTTCATCCATGGCCGCGTGGTCTTCGCCGGCGATTCGGCGCACCAGGTCTCGCCCTTCGGCGCGCGCGGCGCCAATTCCGGACTGGAGGACGCCGAGAACCTGTCCTGGAAGCTCGACCGCGTGCTGCGTGGCAAATCGCCCGCGAGCCTGCTGGAGAGCTACCATCTCGAGCGCAGCATGGCGGCTGACGAGAACATCCGCGAATCCACCCGCTCGACCGACTTCATGGCGCCGAACTCGCACCAGGAGGCGCGGCTGCGCAAGGCGGTGCTGTCGCTGGCCAAGGAGACCGAGTTCGGCAAGCGCATGGTCAATGGTGGCCGGCTCTCCGTGCCGTGCAGCTACGACACGCCGTTGTCGTCGCCAGACGCCGATGCCTGGGCCGGTGGGCCTCGGCCCGGCTGTTCCATGCTCGATGCGCCCGTTGCCCAGCGAGGCTATCTGACCGATGCCTTCCGCAAGGGCGGAACAGACTTCACCTTGCTGTCGTTCAGCAATGGCGTTGGGTTTGATGCGCCCGATAGCGTGAAGAACATTCGCATCGGCGGCGAGGAAGGACTGGGCGATCCCTCCGGCCTCGTCGCCAGGCGCTACGACGCGGGGCCGGGCGCAGCCTATCTGCTCAGGCCCGATGGCTACGTGGCGGCGCGCTTCCGCCATCCGACGCGCCAGGCAATCGCAGCGGCATTGTCTCGGGCCGAAGGG
The DNA here is from genome assembly GCF_051853065.1 of Bradyrhizobium sp. SPXBL-02. Taxonomy (NCBI): domain Bacteria; kingdom Pseudomonadati; phylum Pseudomonadota; class Alphaproteobacteria; order Hyphomicrobiales; family Nitrobacteraceae; genus Bradyrhizobium; species Bradyrhizobium sp. SPXBL-02. The sequence continues at coordinate 538,509 of NZ_CP182474.1, forward strand.
CTGAATTGAGGTTCCGCATGCCGCTGTCCACCAGCTCGAACTTCGCACGCCCCGACGATGCGTTCCGCGCCATCGTCGAGGCGCATCGCGGTCTGACCGAGGAGCAGAGCGCCGATTTCGACGCGGCGCTGGTGCTGATCCTCGCCAACCATATCGGCGACATCGACGTCCTGCGCGAGGCGATCGGACTGGCCAAGCGCCGCATGATCGACGGTCAGCAGCAACAACAGCAACAACAATAACTGGGTAAGGACGAATTGATGGCGAAGAACTTCGCATCCACCGGCGATCTCGCCGAGAAGAAGATCACCTTCTCCGAGATCGGCACCGATCTCTATGCCTTCACCGCCGAGGGCGATCCCAACACCGCCGTGATCGTCGGCGACGATGGCTGCCTCGTGTTCGACGCGCAGGCAACGCCGGCGATGGCGAACAAGGTGATCGAGCGCGTGCGCACGGTCACCGACAAGCCGATCAAATATGTCGTGCTGTCGCACTATCACGCCGTGCGCGTGCTGGGCGCCTCCGCCTATCACGCCCAGGGCATCGTCGCCTCGCAGGAGACCTATCGGCTGATCGCGGAGCGCGGCCAGCAGGATTGGGATTCCGAGTACGGCCGCTTCCCGCGCCTGTTCCAGGATGCGCAGAGCATTCCCGGCCTGACCTGGCCGACACTGACCTTCGAAGGCGAGATGTCGATTTACCTCGGCAAGCGCGAGGTGCGCCTGATGCAGCTCGGCGCCGGCCACACCTCCGGCGACATCGTCGCTTGGGTCCCCGATGCGGAGGTGATGTTCTCCGGCGACCTCATCGAATATCACTCGGCCTGCTATTGCGGCGATGCGCATTTGCGCGAATGGCCGATGACTCTGAACGAGATCCGCAACTTCAATCCGAAGGCGATCGCGCCGGGCCGCGGCGATGCGCTGAAGGGCACCGCTACGGTGCGCGAGGCCATCGCGATGACACGCGACTTCGTCACCTCGCTCTACGGCGCCGCCGAGATCTCGGTCGCGAAGGGCCGCACGTTGAAGGAATCGATGGCGGCGACGCGCGAGGTGATGGATCCGAAATTCTCGAGCTTTGCCATCTACGAGCACTGCCTGCCGTTCAACGTGTCGCGCGCCTACGACGAAGCGTCCGGAATCGACGACCCCGTGATCTGGACCGACAAGCGCGACCAGGAAATGTGGGCTGCCTTGCAAGGAGGAGGATAGTCATGAACATCAATACCTCGCCTGACCAGATCATCCGCAGCTCGGCCCAGGTGACGCCGGGCTACATGTCCGGCTTCGGCAATTCTTTCGAGACCGAGGCGCTGCCGGGCGCGTTGCCGATCGGGCGCAACTCGCCGCAACGCTGCGCCTACGGGCTCTATGCCGAGCAGCTCTCCGGCTCGCCCTTCACCGCGCCGCGCGGCAGCAATGAGCGCTCCTGGCTCTACCGCATCCGCCCCTCGGTGAAGCATTCCGGCCGGTTCGAGAAGGTCGATGCCGGCCTATGGCGTTCGGCGCCGTGCCATGAATACGACCTGCCGATCGCTCAGCTGCGCTGGGATCCTACGCCGCTGCCGAAGGAGGATGTCACCTTCGTCCAGGGCGTGCAGACCATGACGACGGCGGGTGACGTCAACACGCAGGCCGGCATGGCCGCGCATGTCTACCTCATCACCAAGTCGATGGTGGACCAGCATTTCTACGATGCCGACGGCGAGCTGATGTTCGTGCTGCAGCAGGGCAATCTTCGCCTCGTCACCGAGTTCGGGCGCATCGATGCCGAGCCCGGCGAGATCGTGGTGATCCCGCGCGGCGTCAAGTTCCGCGTCGAGATTCCGAACGGCCCGGCGCGCGGCTATCTCTGCGAAAACTACGGCGGCGCCTTCACGCTGCCCGAGCGCGGTCCGATCGGCGCCAATTGCCTCGCCAATGCGCGCGACTTCCTGACGCCGGTGGCAAACTACGAGGACAAGGACACGCCGACCGAGCTCTACGTGAAATGGGGCGGCTCGCTGTTCAAGACGACGTTGCCGCATTCGCCGATCGACGTCGTCGCCTGGCACGGCAATTACGCGCCCTACAAGTATGATCTGCGCACCTTCTCTCCCGTCGGCGCGATCGGCTTCGACCATCCCGATCCCTCGATCTTCACGGTGCTGACCTCGCCCTCGGAGACCGCCGGCACGGCGAATATCGACTTCGTTATTTTCCCGGAGCGCTGGATGGTCGCCGAAAACACCTTCCGGCCGCCTTGGTACCACATGAATATCATGAGCGAGTTCATGGGCCTGATCTACGGCGTCTACGACGCCAAGCCGCAGGGCTTCGTCCCCGGCGGCATCTCCTTGCACAATTGCATGCTGCCGCACGGCCCCGACCGCGACGCCTTCGAGCACGCCAGCAACGGCGAATTGAAGCCGGTGAAGCTGACCGGCACCATGGCCTTCATGTTCGAGACCCGTTACCCGCAGCGCGTCACCGCACACGCCGCGAAGTCCTCGACGCTGCAGGACGATTACGCCGATTGCTGGAACGGCCTGGAAAAGCGGTTCGATCCGAGCAAGCCGTAAGGTCTCTTACCCTCCCCTGGAGGGGGAGGGTCGCTCGCGTCAGCGAGCGGGGTGGGGTGACAGACTCTCCACTGAGGCGGTGCCCGAGTGGAGAGATCACCCCACCCCGTTTCGCATTCCGCTTCGCTTCATGCGAACCGACCCTCCCCCTCCAGGGGAGGGTGACACCGTCACCGCTGTGCCACGGGAAACCCATGCCCCATCCCAACGACCCCAGCCTCCGCTCCTTCATCGCCGTCGATCCCGCCTCGGACTTCCCGATCCAGAACCTGCCCTATGGCGTGTTCTCGACTGCGGCCAACCCGACGCCACGCGTCGGTGTCGCGATCGGCGATTACGTGCTCGATCTCTGGGAGCTCGAGCAGGATTCCCGGCTCGACGTCGGCGCGCTCGGCGTGTTCTCGGGCCCCTCGCTCAATCCCTTCATGGCGCTGGGGCCGAAGGTCTGGACCAAGACCCGCGCACGCATCAGCGAGCTCTTGCGCGCCGATCATCCGGAGCTGCGCGACAACGAGGAGCTGCGCAAGCAGGCCCTGGTGCCGATGCGCGAGGCCCGACTGCACCTTCCGTTCGCCGTCGCCGGCTACACCGATTTCTATTCGTCCAAGGAGCACGCCACCAATGTCGGCGTGATGTTCCGCGGCAAGGACAATGCGCTGCAGCCAAACTGGCTGCACATGCCGATCGCCTATAACGGGCGCGCCTCGACCGTCGTGGTCTCCGGCACCAGGGTGAAGCGGCCGCGCGGGCAGCTGAAGCCGCCGAATGTCGAGTTGCCGAGCTTTGCACCGTGCAAGCGGCTCGATTTCGAGCTGGAGATGGGCGTCGTGATCGGCCAGCCGTCGCCGATGGGCGGCATGCTCACCGAGACCCAGGCCGAGGAGATGATCTTCGGCTTCGTGCTGCTCAACGACTGGAGCGCGCGCGACATCCAGCAATGGGAATATGTGCCGCTCGGGCCGTTCCTGGCCAAGGCGTTCGCGACCTCGATCAGTCCCTGGGTGGTGACGCGCGAGGCGCTGGAGCCGTTCCGCCTGAACGGGCCGGAGCAGCAGCCGGTGCCGCTCGATTATCTCAAGCAGACCAAGCCCCAGAACTACGATGTCGAGCTCGACGTGTCCTTGCGCGCTGCCGGCATCAATGCGCCGGCCAGCATCAGCCGCACCAATTTCAAATACATGTACTGGTCCTCGGTGCAGCAGCTGATGCACCACGCCTCCTCAGGCTGCGCCATGAATGTCGGCGATCTCCTCGGGAGCGGCACCATCTCCGGGCCGGAGAAGAACCAGCGCGGCAGCCTGCTCGAGATCAGCTGGAACGGCACCGAGCCGGTCGAGTTGCCCGGCGGCGCCAGGCGCTCGTTCCTGGAGGACGGCGACAGCCTCGTGATGCGCGGCTGGTGCCAGGGCAACGGCTATCGCGTCGGGTTCGGCGAGGTCGAGGGGACGATTTTGGCGGCGGAGTAGCCTCGGTCGCCGCCACGACTTCCGTCATTGCGAGCCACCGGGTCCGCGCAAAGCGCGGCCCGATGACAGGCTCCGCGAAGCAATCCAGAATCTTTCCGCAGGGGCAGTCTGGATTGCTTCGTCGCAAGGGCTCCTCGCAATGACGTGGAGAGACCTACCGCCTCTCCGGCGGCACGTCGCGCACCCGCGCGCAATGCGCCGCGACATCCTCCACGCTGTACTTCAAATGCACCCGCTTGTCGGACGGCACCTGCCTGGTCGTGCACACGCCCGGCCGCCATTCCCGCGCCGGCCTGATCGGGCGCGGGGCAAACCCGCCGCCGCAATTCGGGCAGACATTGAACAGCTTGGTCTCGACGCAGTCCGCACAAAACGTGCATTCATAGGAGCAGATCCGCGCATTGGTCGCGTTCGGCGGCAGATCGCAATCGCAATATTCGCAGTTCGGTCGCAGCTGGAGCGCCATGTTGAATCTCCGCATATGGAGCTGCGATCATCGCAGATCGTGCGCTGCGCGCGAATGCCGCAGTTCCCTCGATTTCAGCCGGGCTTGATCTCCTTGAGCGGCAGCTTCGAGCTTTCCTTCAGCCGGTCCAGCACGATCGAGGAGCGCACATGCGCCACGCTCTGGTGCGGCATCAGCACGTCGTTGACGAGGTTGGAGAGACCCTTGAGATCGCGCAGCACAGCCTTGAGCACGTAGTCGGCGTCGCCCGTCAGCGAATACGCCTCCTGGATCTCGTCGATCCGGTTCACCAGCGCGCGGAAGCGCTTTGAGTTGTCCGGCGAGTGTGTCGCAAGCCCGACCTGGATGAAGGCGATCACGCCGAAGCCCAGTGCCTCGCTGGAGAGGTCGGCGTGATAGCCCGCGATCACCTTCTCCTCCTCCAACCGCATCCGACGCCGCGAGCATTGCGAGGCCGAGAGACCGGCGAGCTCGGCCAGCTCCTGGTTGGTGAGGCGGCCGTCGTCCTGGAGCGCACCCAGGATCTTGAGGTCGAAGGCATCTACGGAAATCATGCGCGTTCTGTCCATTTGATGCACGGATCGTGCATATTATAGCCGATTGGTGCCCCGTTTGCACGCTCCTTGCGCGCCCCATGAAGGATAGTTCGTGCCAGCAGCCATTTGGGAGAACACCATGGGTCCGTTTCCGCACGATGCACCGCCGGCCACTATTAGTGCCGACAATCCGATGGGCACCGACGGCTTCGAGTTCGTCGAATACGCGCACCCTCATCCGGAAGAGCTGCACGCTTTGTTCAAGCTGATGGGCTATGCGCCTGTCGCGCGCCACAGAACCAAGAAGATCACGGTCTATCGCCAGGGCGACATCAATTATCTCGTCAACGAGGAGCCCGGCACCCACGGCACTGATTTCGTCGCCGCGCACGGCCCCTGCGCGCCGTCGATGGCGTTTCGCGTCGTCGATGCCAAGGCTGCCTATGACCGCGCGATCGCGCTCGGCGCCGAGCCCGCCGATGTGTCGTCTGCGCAGAAGACGCTCGATGTCCCCGCGATCAAGGGCATCGGCGGCAGCCTGCTCTATCTGGTCGATCGTTACGGTGCCACGGGCTCGGCCTATGATGCCGAATTCGAATGGCTGGGCGCGCGCGATCCCAAGCCGGTTGGCGCCGGCCTGTTCTATCTCGACCATCTCACCCACAACGTCCATCGCGGCCGCATGAATGTCTGGGCCGGCTTCTACGAAAAGCTGTTCAACTTCCGCCAGATCCGCTTCTTCGACATCGAGGGCCGCGCCTCCGGCCTGTTCTCGCGCGCGCTGACCAGCCCCGACGGCAAGATCCGCATTCCGATCAACGAGGACGCCGGCGATTCCGGCCAGATCGAGGAATATCTGAATATCTATCGCGGCGAAGGCATCCAGCACATCGCCTGCGGCTGCCGCGACATCCACCGCACCATCGAGGGTCTGCGCGAGGCCGGCTTGCCGTTCATGCCGTCGCCGCCCGACACCTATTTCGAGCGGATCGACGCGCGCCTGGCAGGGCATGGCGAGGATGTTGCACGGCTCAAGAAGAACGGAATCCTGATCGACGGCGAGGGCGTGGTCGATGGCGGCCAGACCAAGGTGCTGCTGCAGATCTTCTCGGCCAACGCGATCGGGCCGATCTTCTTCGAGTTCATCCAGCGCAAGGGCGACGACGGATTCGGCGAGGGCAATTTCAAGGCGCTGTTCGAATCGATCGAGGAGGACCAGATCCGGCGCGGCGTGTTGAAGGTTGGGAACGCGGCGTAGGCCGCCGCCGTCACGCACACTGCCGTAGGGTGGGCAAAGCGAAGCGTGCCCACCTACCTGCCGAACTGATGCGAAGACGTGGGCACGGCGCTTCGCGCCTTTGCCCACCCTACGCGACCTTTGCCGGCGCTAGATCTATCGCGTCCACGCCTTCATCACCGCGCCGATCTCCGCCGCCTCCGGCTCGCGCGCCGCCGACGGCGTGCGTGAGAATCGCGGCGCGGGCGCCGGCTGCTTCACGCCGTGGCGCTCGATGAAGACGTTGCGGGCGACCATGTGCGGATGCTGTGTCGCCTCCGACATGGTCAGCACCGGCGCGAAGCAGATGTCGGTGCCTTCCATGATCTTGCACCAATCCTCGCGCGTCTTGCTCTTGAACACGGCCTTCAGCTTCTCCTTCAGCGCCGGCCAGGCCTTGCGATCCATCTGCGCGTCGAAATCGGCGTCGGTGAGGCCGGCGTGCTCGCGCAGCAGCGCGTAGAATTGCGGCTCGATCGACCCGATCGAAACGAAGTGCCCGCAGGCGCATTCGTAGACGCCGTAGAAATGCGCGCCGCCGTCGAGGAAGTTCTGGTTGCGCGCCTCGGTCCATCGTCCCATCGTGGTCATGTCGAAGAAGAACGACATCAGCGAGGCCGCGCCGTCGCACATCGCCGCGTCCACCACCTGGCCCTTGCCCGACCTCTGCGCTTCCAGCAGTGCCGCCAGCACGCCGACGACGAGATAGAGCGCGCCGCCGCCGAAATCGCCGACCAGGTTGAGCGGCGGCACCGGCGCTTCCTTCGTGCCGATCGCGGCAAGCGCGCCGGTGATGGAGATGTAGTTGATGTCGTGGCCGGCGGCGTTGGCGAGCGGGCCTTCCTGGCCCCAGCCGGTCATGCGGCCATAGACCAGCTTCGGGTTGCGCGCGAGCACGACATCCGGCCCGAGGCCGAGCCGCTCCATCACGCCGGGGCGAAAGCCTTCGACCAGCGCGTCTGCGCTCGCGAGCAGATCCAGCACTTGCGCGATCGCCGCCTTGTCCTTGAGGTCGAGCTCGATCACCTTGCGGCCGCGCCCCGCCACCGACTTCATGCTCTTCTTCGCGCCGACGCGGTCGAGCGTGACGACGTCGGCGCCCATGTCGGCCAGCATCATGCAGGCGAACGGGCCGGGCCCGATGCCGGCGAATTCGACGATGCGGAAGCCCGAGAGCGGGCCGGAAGTGCGGACGGAGGAGGTGGGGGCTGGTTTGTCGAGCACGTTGTTGTTTCCTCGGGTCGCGGGCGCATGCGCCTGATGCGGCAATCGCCTCTGACGTTTCTTCTGTTGAGCGAGTTAATCGGCCGATTAACTTTTCCCGCCTTCACGCCGACGAGGCAAGCGGTTTTCATGCCGCACGGCCAAAATAAAACGGCGCGCACCGAAGTGCGCGCCGCGGAAAATTTGCGTGGAGACGCTAGAGCATGATCCGGAAAAGTGCGTAGCGGTTTTCCGAAAAGATCATGCTCAAACAATAACCTAAAGCGCGATGACGATTCATCCTAATCGCATCGCGCTTTAGTCGGACCGTCAGCGCGCAGCGGCGACCGCGCGTTGTGCCATCACCTTGATCAGATTGGCGCGATACTCTGCCGTGCCGTGGATGTCGGCCAGCAATCCGTTCGCCGAGATGCTGACGCCGTCGATCGCCGACGGCGACCAGTTCGCCTTCAGCGCCGCTTCGATCGCCGGCACCCGCATCACACCGGTTTGCGAGGCGCCGGTGGCGGCCACCCGAACCTCGCCCGACTTGGTCTGTGCCACGAACACGCCGGTCAGCGCGAAGCGCGACGCCGGATGCCGCATCTTCTCGTAGCCTGACTTCGCCGGCACCGGGAACGACACGGCGGTGATGATCTCGCCATCTTCCAGCGCCGTCGTGAACAGGCCCTGGAAGAAGTCATCCGCCGCAATCGACCGCTTGTTGGTCTTCACGGTGGCGCCGAGTGCGAGCAGCGCCGCCGGGAAATCCGCGGCTGGATCATTGTTGGCGATCGAGCCGCCGATCGTGCCGCGATACCGCACGGCGGGATCGCCGAGCACCGAGGTGAGATAGGCAATCGCGGGGATCGCCTTCTTCACATCGCCATTCGTCATGATGTCGTAATAGGTCGTCGCGGCCTTGATGGTCAGCGTGTCGCCCGACAGCTCGACGCCCTGCAGCTCCTTGATCTTGCCGAGATCGATGACGTCGGAGGGGCTAGCAAGGCGCTGCTTCATGACCGGAAGCAGCGTCTGGCCGCCGGCGAGGAACTTCGACTCGCTGCCCTTGGCGAACAGGCTGGCGGCTTCGTCGACCGAGGAAGCGCGATGATAGGTCGTCTGGTACATCTTCGGTCCTCCCTTAAGCCGCGTGGATCGTGCGCCACACCCGGTCGGGGGTTGCGGGCATTTCCAGATTGTTCTTGCCGATCGCATCCGTGATCGCGTTGATCACGGCTGCCGATGCGCCGATCGCGCCGGCCTCACCGCACCCCTTGATGCCGAGCGGATTGCCCGGGCACAGCGTCGTGGTGTGGGACAGGTTGAACGACGGCACGTCGTCGGCGCGCGGCATGGCATAATCCATGAACGAGGCCGTGACCGGCTGGCCGTTGGCATCATAGATAGCATGCTCGAGCAACGCCTGCCCGATGCCCTGCACGAGGCCGCCATGGACCTGGCCTTCGACGATCATTGGATTGATCAGCCGGCCGAAATCGTCGGCCGCGACGAAGTTGACGAAGGAGGTCTTGCCGGTGCCGGGATCGACCTCGAGCTCGCAGATATAGGCGCCGGCCGGGAAGGTGAAGTTGGTCGGATCGTAGAAGGCGCTCTCCTTCAGGCCCGGCTCCATCCCGTCAGGCAGATTGTGCGCCGTATAGGCCGCGAGCGCGACCATCGGCAGGGCAATCGCCTTGTCGGTGCCTGTTACCTTGAACTCGCCGTTCTCGATGACGATGTCGGCTTCCGACGCTTCCAGCGCGTGCGCCGCGATTTTCTTGGCCTTGGATTCCATCTTCTCCATCGCCTTCAGGATCGCGGTGAGGCCCACGGCCGCCGAGCGCGAGCCATAGGTGCCCATGCCGAACTGCACCTTGTCGGTGTCGCCATGAACGATCGAGACCTGGCTGATCGGAACCCCCAGGCGCTCCGCGACGAGCTGGCAGAAGGTGGTCTCGTGGCCCTGACCGTGGCTGTGCGAGCCGGTGAGGATCTCGATGGTGCCGACCGGGTTGACTCGCACCTCGGCCGATTCCCATAGGCCCACGCCGGCGCCCAGGCTGCCGACCGCCTTCGACGGCGCGATGCCGCAGGCCTCGATGTAGCAGGATACGCCGATGCCGCGCAGCTTGCCGTCCGCCTTCGCCTTGGCCTTGCGCGCAGGGAAGCCGGCATAGTCGATCGCCTTCATCGCCGTATCGAGGGAAGCGTTAAAGTCGCCGGTGTCGTAGGCCATGATGACAGGCGTCTGGTGCGGGAACTGGGTGATGAAGTTGGTCCGCCTCAACTGGGCCGGATCGACGTTCAGCTGCCGCGCCGCCGTCTCCATCAGTCGTTCGATCAGATAGCTCGCCTCGGGCCGGCCCGCGCCGCGGTAGGCGTCGACCGGCGTCGTGTTGGTGTAGACCCCGATCACCTCGGCGTGGATCGCCGGGATGTTGTACTGGCCCGACAGCAGCGTCGCGTAGAGATAGGTCGGCACCGAGGACGAGAACAGCGACATGTAGGCGCCGAAATTGGCGTAGGTCTTCACCTTGAGGCCGACGATCTTGTTGTTGGCGTCGAAGGCCATCTCGGCATGGGTGATGTGATCGCGGCCATGCGCGTCGGTGAGGAAGGCTTCGGTGCGGTCGCCGGTCCACTTGACGGGACGGCCGACCTTCTTCGAGGCCCATAGCGCCACCATTTCCTCGGGATAGATGAAGATCTTGGAGCCGAAGCCGCCGCCGACGTCGGGCGCGATCACGCGCAGCTTGTGCTCGGGGGCGATGTTGTAGAACGCCGAGAGCACGAGACGCGCGACGTGCGGGTTCTGCGACGTCGTATAGAGAGTGAAGTGCTCCTCGGCGGTGTCGTAATCGGCGATCGCCGCGCGCGGCTCCATCGCATTCGGCGCGAGCCGGTTGTTGGTCACGTCGAGCTTCACCACATTGGCGGCTTTCGAGAAGGCGGCATTCACCGCGCCCTCGTCGCCGATCACCCAGTCATAGACCTGGTTGCCGGGCGCCTCGGGATGAAGCTGCGGCGCGCCGGACTTGATGGCGGCGTGCATGTCGGCGACCGCGGGAAGCTCCTCGTAATCGACCACGACGGCTTCCGCCGCGTCGCGCGCGAGATTCCTGCTGTCGGCGATCACGACCGCAACCGCCTGTCCGACGAAGCGCACCGTCTCCGGCGCCATCGCCGGCCATGCGCCCATTTTCATCGGGCTGCCGTCCTTGGAGGTGATGGCCCAGCCGCAGATCAGGTTGCCGACCTTGTCGTCGACCAGCTGCTGTCCGGTGAGCACTGCGACCACGCCCGGCATCTTCAGCGCCGCGGACGAGTCGATCTTCTTGACCTTCGCGTGCGCGTGCGGGCTGCGGATGAAATAGGCATGGGTCATGCCCGTCAACTTGATGTCGTCGACGTAACGGCCCTTGCCGGTAATGAAACGCTTGTCTTCCTTGCGCACCACGCGTGCGCCGATGCCTTCAACACCCATGTCTGGTCCTCCCGACCGGAAGTTTCTTTGACCGCGCTGTCCATCGACAGCTGCGACGGTGGTACTTGTTTCGAGGCGCGCCGGTTACTCGGCCGCCTGCGAGACCTTCATGCGGCCGGCCGCATCCAGCACGGCCTTGACGATGTTGTGATAGCCGGTGCAGCGGCAGATATTGCCTTCGAGCTCGGTGCGGACGGTCGCCTCGTCGAGCTGTCCACCATGGCGCTGCACGATGTCGATCGCCGACATGATCATGCCCGGCGTGCAATAGCCGCACTGCAGGCCGTGATTGTCGCGGAAGGCGGCTTGCATCGGGTGCAGCTCGTCGCCCTTGGCGATGCCCTCGATCGTGGTGACGTTGGCGCCGTCGGCCTGCGCTGCCAGCATGGTGCAGGATTTCACCGCACGGCCGTCCATGTGCACGACGCAAGCGCCGCACTGGCTGGTGTCGCACCCGACATGGGTGCCGGTCAGGTTGAGGTGATCGCGCAGGAGCTGGACCAGCAGCGTGCGGTCCTCGACATCGACAGCAACGGCCTTGCCGTTGACCGTCAGTTTGACTGTAGACACTTGAAGTCCTCCCAAAGTGATTTTGATTGGTTCTAATTAGAGACAGCGCGAACGAAACTTTGCAACTGGGTTTTTGCTGACCGCGGTCATGGAAGGGTCATCGTGGTGACGGTCGCCGATGTGCGATTCGGCCACGATGTCTCGTGCCGCCGCCGTCACGTGCTGCGACGTTGCGAAAGACACGCGGAAAGTCGCAACTAGCCTCTGCGATGGCGTGCTCGGCTGCCACCATAATAGGCGCGTGACCTGGTCGCGCGTGCCGTGGTCATCCTAGCCCCTTGCCCCTGGACTTCGGTCCGGTCGTGCGTCCTTCCTCCCTCGGGTGCCTTGCTCGTTGCGCGAATAGGAGCATGCGCCCCCGCCTTTGTAATCGCGATCTTGGTAGTAGGACGTCACGGCTTAAGTCTTTGATTTTGCTTATGGCAGTGCAGCGAAGTGCCGCCGTCAAGCCGCGTCGGCCAGTACAGCCCACTCCGTCATTCCGGGGCCCGAGCGGAGCGAGGGAGCCCGGAATCCATCGGGCCGCAGAGTCCGCGCGGAAATGGATTCCGGGTTCGCGCCAAGAGGCGCGCCCCGGAATGACAACGAGTGAATGGTCCGAAAAAGCAGCACTAGTACTTCCTGGCGATTGAACGCGGCCGCGCGCCCTCCTAGTGGAGCCGTACAAGCAACGGCAACAAGGGTGGAAGCGATGCAGATGAACGACAGTCAACGGATCCCGGCGTCGAAGGCCACGGTGTGGGCTGCGCTCAACGATCCCGAAATTCTCAGCCGCTGCATTCCCGGTTGCCAATCGCTCGAGATGGCATCGCCGACCGAGATGACGGCGACGGTGGTGCTGAAGGTCGGCCCGGTGAAGGCGACATTCAGCGGCAAGGTGACGCTGACCGATATCGATGCGCCGAACGGCTATCGCATCGTCGGCGAAGGCGCCGGCGGCGTCGCCGGCTTTGCCAAGGGCGGCGCGAAGGTCAGGCTGGAGGAAGAAGCGCCCGACGTCACCATCCTGCACTATGAGGCCGATGCGCAGATCGGCGGCAAGCTCGCACAGCTCGGCTCGCGGTTGATCGACTCGACGTCGCGAAAACTCGCCGCGAACTTCTTCGAAAGTTTTGCAGGCGTGGTAGCGCCATCATCGTAACCCAGGGGCGGCAGGGCTGTCGGATCCGAGTTTTTTTCCTGCAGCCATCCTTCGAGACGCCCGCTTTGGGCGGGCTCCTCAGGATGAGGGCGGAGTGCGCGGCAGCAGGTTCAACAAGCGCCGATGCTGATTAGCCTCATCCTGAGGAGGCGCGTAAGCGCCGTCTCGAAGGACGAGGCGTGCGCGCAGGCCAGCGCCACAAGGATATGCGATACACCGCGATGCGCGGAGAGAATCGGATTGCGGCGCGATGTTGCCCACATCCGATGGCGCATTTCGAGCTGCAAAACAAGGGCAGGACGTGAGGCGCGACAACGAGATGAGCGGCGAAAGCCGCCAATGATTTGCACTACTACCTTCCGCCTATACTAAGCGCGAAAAAGCGATGCTGTAATTTCGAACGATGGCTCGCAGGCGAACTGCCCATCACGAGCGCAACGCGCTCAGGCGCCCAACGAGGCGTGCACAACAACACCGCGGAGGGATACATGACCTTTGGAACGAAGGGCTTCTTGGCCGGCATCTCCATGATAGCGATGCTTGCCGCCGTTACACCTGGCGTTCGCGCCAACGACTCCCTGCTCAAGGCGCAATCCGATTCGAATCAATGGGCGTTGCCGGCCACGATTACGGCAACACGCGGTTCAGCCCGCTCAAGCAGATCAACACCGAGAACGCCGGCAAGCTGACGCTCGCTTATTCCTTCTCGCTGGCGTCGCTGCGTTCGAACGAATCCTCGCCGATCGTCGTCGGCAACACGCTGTACGTTTCGAGCTCGTGGGGTCCGAAATACGTCTATGCGCTCGATGCGGCGACGGGGCAGCGCAAATGGACCTGGGAGCCCGACATTCCCGAGGACGTGCTGCAATACGCCTGCTGCGACGTGAACAGCCGCGGCGTATCCTATGCCGACGGCAAGATCTTCGTCGGCCGCCTCGACGGCAAGCTGACGGCGCTCGATGCCGCGACCGGCAAGTCGCTGTGGACGGCGAAGGTGGTCGACTACAAGCAGGGCTCGGTCATCACCTCGCCGCCGCTCGTCGTGCGCGACAAGGTCATCACCGGTTTCGGCGGCGGCGAATACGGCGTGCGCGGCGCGCTGCTGGCCTTCGACATCAACACCGGCAAGCAGGTGTGGCAGACCTACACCGTTCCTTCGCCGGAGGAACCCGGTGGCGATTCCTGGAAGGGCGATTCCGCCCAGCATGGCGGCGGCGCGGCCTGGCTGGTCGGCTCCTACGATCCGAAGAGCGACACGGTCTATTGGGGCACCAGCAATCCCGGTCCGTGGAACACGGCGGTGCGTTCGACCGGCGACGGCAATTTCGGCAAGCTGACCAACCTCTACACGGCTTCGACGCTCGCGCTCGATCCCAACACCGGCAAGATCAAGTGGCACATCCAGACCACGCCGGCCGACGCCTGGGACTATGACGGCGTCAACGAAGCCGTGCTCGCGGATCTCAAGATCGGCGGCAGCACCGTTCCGGCCCTCATGAAGGCGGACCGCAACGGCTTCTTCTTCGTCGCCAATCGCGAGACCGGCAAGGTGCTGTCGGCGGAGAAATACGTGTTCTCCAACTGGGCCCAGAAGTGGGACGTCGCCACGATGCGCGCGGTCGAGGATCCCGACAAGCGTCCCGGGCCGAACCATCCGGCCAAGGACATCTGCCCGAACCTGATCGGCGGCAAGAACTGGCAACCGATGTCGTACAACCCGCAGACCGGCCTCGTCTACATCCCGTCCAACAACGTCTGCATGGACTGGTCGGTCAGCGATGTCGCCTACAAGCGCGGCGTGTTCTATCTCGGCGCCGAATTCCCGACCAAGGAAGGCCCCGGCGGCTTCCTCGGCGAGCTCGTCGCCTGGGATCCGGTCGCGCAGAAGAAGGTCTGGTCGATCAAGGAAGACCTGCCCTTCAACGGCGGCACGCTGACCACCGGTGGCGGGCTCGTGTTTGCCGGCAACATCCATGGCGACTTCCGTGCCATCGATGCGAAGTCCGGCAAGGTGCTGTGGAGCAAGAATCTCGGCTCCGGCATCGGCGCAGGCCCGGTGACCTATCAGGTCGACGGCAAGCAATATGTCGCCATCGTCGTCGGCCGCACCGCTGCGCTGCCTGCGTTCCTGGGCGAGGTAGGAAAGAAGATGACGGCCGCAGCTCCCGAGGGCGGTTCGCTCTTCGTGTTCTCCGTCCAGTGACAACTCGCGCGCGTATCCTCGAGGTGACGGGATACGCGCGCGCTTTCTCCAGACTTTAGCCGCGGCATCGGGCGTGCCTGGTGTCGCCGTGCCTGGCTCAACAAGCGCCGGCGCAACAAAGCCAACGCAAGGGAGACGAGGATGCGTCCGAATCATTCCGCCACCGGTGCGAGCCGACATCGCGCCATCGCAGGTCTGCTGGCATGTGCTGCCGCCGCGCTGATCGGTCCGGCCTCGTCACTGCAGGCTGAGGAAGCGCAGCCGTTCCGTCTCTGCGCCGATCCGACCAACCTGCCATTCTCCAGCGACAGCTCGTCGAAGCCGGGTTTCTATGTCGAGATCGGGCAGGCCCTGGCGCAGGCGCTCGGCCGGCCGATCGCCTACGACTGGTACAAATCCTATTTCGGCAAGCGCACCGTGCGCGTCACGCTGCTCGGCAAGCAGTGCGACGCCATGATCGGCCTGCCGCGGTCCGAGGATTTCATGGGCCCTGCCGTGATCTTCTCCGAGGCCTTTGCGAAGGAGGGCTATGCCCTCGTGGCTGCCAAGGGCGCGGCGGTCGGCGGCATCGACGGCCTCAAGGGCAAGCGTGTCGCCGTGCAGTTCGCCAGCACGCCGCAAAACCTGCTCGCGAGCCGCGACGACATCCAGAAGGTGACGGTGCTGTCGCCCGAGGAGGGCATGCAGGCGCTCGACCAGGGCAAGGCCGACGTCGCCTTCATCTGGGGACCGGTCGCCGGCTGGCTGAACAAGACCAGCTACGACGGCCGCTACCAGATCGAGCTCACCGAGGGCGAAGGCCTGTCATGGGATGCCGCCATCGGCTTCGCCAAGACCTCGACCGAGCTGCGCGACCGCGTCAATGCCGTGCTGCCGCAGCTTCAGGGCACGATCGGCGAGCTCGCCGCGAAATACGGTTTGCCGAGCGGCGCGCCGGTTCGCTTCGGTGCGGTGCCGGCGGTCACGACGGGGACGGGAACCGGAGCCGGTGTGGTGCAGGTCGCCAATGTGGTGGCGACCGAGACCAAGGGCGACGCGGCCGCGGCAGGCGCTGAGGCCGTCGGCGCGGGCAAGGAGATCTTCAACGGAACCTGCGCGCATTGCCACGGTCCCGACGCGATCCAGAGCGAGCGGAAGATCGATCTGCGGCTGCTGCGTCACCGCTACGGCGACGAGATGCGCGAGAAGTACTGGACGACCGTGCACGAGGGACGGCCGAACAAGGGCATGCCGGCCTGGAAGGAGGTCTATACCGATGACCAGTTCGACAGCATCTATTCCTTCCTGCTGACGGTCCAGACCGAATCGAACGACTGAACGGTCTTGACCGAACCCGATCAGGAGGATGTGGTAGCGTCCATCCGGCACCATCCCGGTGCCGGACGGATTTCGGATGGTTCCGCCTCTTCCGCTGCGGCGGCGGATGCCCATACGGTGCAGCATTCGGCGGTGCAGTCCTGTGAAGGCGCCATGACCAGCTTCCTGATCGTCGACGATCATCCGCTGTTTCGCGAGGCGCTCGGCAATGCGGTGCGGCTGGCCTTGCCGGAGGCGCGGATTGTCGAGGCGGTGTCGATCGAGGATGCCCTTCATATCCTGACGGCCGAGCAGGGCGAGGGCATCGACCTCGCGCTGCTCGATCTCTCGCTGCCGGATGCGACCGGCTTCTCCGGCTTTCTGCGCTTGCGCGAGGCCCATCCGCGCCTGCCTGTCGCCATCGTGTCGAGCGAGGAGGACCAGCGCGTCGTCCGCGAGGCGCTGGAGCTGGGAGCCGCCGGTTATCTGCCGAAGTCGCTGTCGAAGCGCGAGCTGGCGCAATCGATCGAGGGCGTGCTGAATGGATCGGTATCGGTGCCGAAGGATTTCGTGGCAACGCCGCAGCGGCGCCGGGCCGAGGCCAGCAAGGCGCTCGAGGTCAAGCTGCGCGAGCTTACCCCGCAGCAGCTTCGCGTGCTCGAGCTGCTGCGGCGCGGCTATCCGAACCGGCAGATCGGCCAGGAGCTTCAGCTCGCCGAATCCACGGTGAAGGCGCATATCACCGAAATTCTGCGCAAGCTCGGCCTGTTTAGCCGCAACAAGGCGATCATCGAGATCGGCAAGATGGACCTGCCGGATCCCAAGGCCCGGCCTTATGCGCGGGCCGACCGCGGGCGGCCGCAATGACGCGGAAGGTCCCGCTTGATGTGGATCAAGCCGGTCTGATCCGGCTGGGACATTCTCGTTTCGACACCGACCCCGTCGATCCTCTGGCCGATCAACCAGGAATGGCTCACACGTGATGCGATTTCTGATCGTCGAAGACCATCCGTTGTTTCGCGAGGCCCTCGAGGGCGCGCTCCAGTTGGTGGCGCCGGCCGCCGAGATCCTTCAGGCGACGTCGGTCGACGGTGCGCTCGAGCAGGCCGCGGCGGCTGCCGAGCTCGACCTCATCCTGCTCGATCTGTCGATGCCGGGCACCACAGGCCTTTCGGGGATCATCCGCATCCGCAAGGCCTTTCCCAAGATTCCGGTCGTCATCGTGTCCGGGCATCAGGATCCGCAGATCATGTCCGGCGCCTTGTCGCTCGGCGTCTCCGGCTACATCCTCAAATCGTCCTCCAAGCAGGATCTGGCGCAGTCGATCGGCGAGGTGCTGCGCGGCGCGGTCTGTGTCCCTGCCGCCTATCGCGGGCTGGTCCGCCCGCAACGCGCCGCCGGCCCCGCGCAGGATCTCCTGAAACGCCTGCACGAGCTCACGCCGCAGCAATTGCGCGTGCTCGAAATGCTCAAGCGCGGCCTGCAGAACAAGCAGATCGCCTTCGAGCTGAATATCTCCGAGACCACGGTGAAGGTCCACGTCTCCGACATCCTGCGCAAGCTCAACGTGCTCAGCCGCACCAAGGCCATCGTCGAAATGTCCCGGATCGATTTCGCGACGCTGGCCAGCGAGGGGGCTCCGGCACGGCGCGAGCATGCTCCGCCGGATCGGCAGTGATTAGAATCCCGCTTTTTGCCAGGCGGGACTTGTCGCAGCGGCAGCTAATTCATTGACACGTCAAAGCCATATCACGCTGTAAGATGCTACCGGTACGGTGCATGGGGTTGTTTTCAACTTTTGATGTGCGCCAAGTGCGGCTTCAGCTCAGCAGGAACGACAGCAGCGCCCGCATCTCCGCGGGCCTGATCGGCTTCTTCAGCACTTCGAGCCCCTGGAGGCTCGCCTGCTTCGCCGCCTGTTCGGAATAGTCGGCGGTGATGATCATGGCGGGCGTGTCGAGCTTCAAATGCTCCCGCACGTCGGTGATGGCCGACAGGCCGCTCTCGCCGTGATCGAGATGGAGGTCGGCGATCACGACATCGGGCGCGCCGCCGAGCTCGTTGAGGCGCACGAGCGCGTCCGCGCCCGATCGCGTGGTCGCGACGTCGCAGCCCCATCCCTCCAGCAGCGCGGCCATCGCCTCCGAGCCGTTCGGATCGTTCTCGATCAGCAGGATCTTGGCGCCTTCGAGTCCGCTGTAATCGTAGTGACGCGCGGCGGGCGCGACCTCCTGCACCTCGTCGGCGACGTCAGCGAGGTCGGCCGGCTCCAGCTCCAGGGTGAAGGTCGATCCCCTGCCGAGCTGCGACGACAGCCGCACCTCGTGCCCGAGCTCGCTTGCGAAGCGGCGGACGATGGAGAGGCCGAGCCCGAAGCCGGCCTGGTCGGCCGCCGTGGCATCGCCACGCTGGAATTCGCGGAAGATCGCCTCCTGCTGCGCCTGCGCGATGCCGGGTCCGGTGTCGGAGACCTGGACGCAGATCTGGCCGCCGCGCGGCCGGCATCCCATCACGACGCCGCCGCTGCGGGTGTAGCGAATGGCATTGGCGAGCAGGTTCTGCAGGATCCGCCGCAGCATCATCGCATCCGACATCACCGCCAGCTTTGAGCTGCGGATGCGCAAGGACAGGCCTTGCCGCGCGGTGACCGGCTCGAATTCGTTGCGGAGCTGCTCGAACAGGGGCGCCAGCGCGATCGCGCGCACGTCGGGCTTGAGCGCGCCGGCGTCGAGCTTGGCGATCTCCAGCAGTGAGCGCAGCAGGTCCTCCAGCATCACCAGCGAGCGGCTCGCCTGGTCGATCAGCACGCCCGCTTCCTGCGACTCCATCATCTCCGTCAGCGCGGACAGGGTCAGGCGCGCCGCGTTGAGTGGTTGCAACAGATCGTGGGTGACCGAGATCAGCACCGAGGATTTCAGCGAGCTTGCCGCTTCCGCCTGCTGCTTGGCGCGGTAGAGCCCCTCATTGGCGCGCTCGACCGAATGCAGCGCTTCGCGCAATTGGTGCGTCCGGTCGCGAACCTTGTGGTCGAGCGCGATGGCGGTTTCGAACAATGAAAAGGCGTTGAGCTGCTGGTCCATCGAGCGCTCGACGCGCGACATCAACGCCGCATTGATCTTCCTCAGCTTGGCGGCCTCGCGCCTGAGCTGGTCGACCGCATCAGGCCCCTGCCACATGTCCGTCACGACGGGCGCCTTCCGATCGCAACCCCCGTGAAGGTCTGGTTCACATGCATGGAGCCGAACTGCTCGCCGTAGGTGTGAAAGCCGACCACGCGGTTCTGCCGGTACAGTTCGGACATGTCGCGGGCGAGCTGATGCTGCTCGGCATCGAGCCGGCGGAGCAGGCACTCGAAGCCGATATAGAGCGAGACGTCTCCGATCTGGTCGCGGATGTCGGCGAACGTCTCGCGGGCCGCGCCGACCAGGCTGCGCGACGTCGCCGCGGTCAGCACCATGCCCTCGTCGATGGCGCAGAAGAAGTGCAGCGAGCCGTCCGGCTCGACGCGCTGGATCGAGCGCGCGTAATAGGCGCCGCCGACGCGGACCAGGACCGGATGCGAGGCGAAGGAGAACGGATCGAGCTTGGCGTCCATGATGCCGACCACGCGCGAATATTCCTGCGCAGCAGGCTCGGCGTTCAGCTCCCGGACCGTGCGGTTTTCGATGTCCGCCTCGGTCACCACCATCTTCTGCGCCTGCGGCTCGAAATTGTCGCACTTGAAGACGCGGAACGGCAACGAGGTGTTGAGCAGGATCAGCAGGGCGGCATTACTGTGTGCCTTGCCGTCGAAGAACACGAACGTCTTCTCGAAGCGCAGCCCGTCGCCCGCGGACCCGCCGACGACCGGAATATCGTCCAGCGATGCATAGATCGCGGACATCACCGCTTCTTCGCGGCGGCACAGGCCGTCGATCAGGACCAGGCCGAAGGGACTGCCGCGCTCGACCTGCGGCGTGGCCCGCAACAGCTCGTGCCGGAGCTCGCCGCCGATCCTGCGGCCGTCCTCGACGCGGAAGCTGTCGAGGTTGAAGATGGGCCGAACCACCGCGGAGAAGTCGGCACGGCTGAACGCCAGCGCCACGACGCTGTTCTCGTCCCAGCCATCGGGGGCAAGCTCGCCTGCGGTGGTGCAACCGCAGACCTGTGTGTCGTCGAACTGCCGGCTGATCTCGGCGATGAAGCGATGGGGGTCGTAGCTGGGGGAGAGGAACACCAGGATCAGCGCCAGCCCGTCGGACGGGAGCTGGGCCGCGAGCTCGGCCACGGCGCCATCGACGCTCGCGGCCTTCGACTTGGCCACGGCAACGCCCGACGCACCGCCAAACCGGAAATCGGTTTGCCCCACTCCGTTTCTCCCTCGAGGCTTGGTCTAACGCCAAGTGCCTGACAAGTGCCTGATAAGTATTCGAGAGTAAGGCGTTTTGCAGGTCGCCGCAACACGGCAGCCGTCGCGCGCCAGCCCGGATCAGCACGGGAGGAACGCCTCCACTCAGGACGCAGACCGCACGGATTTACCACCCCTTGAGGATTCTGCCCTAATTTTGCGCATGGTTCGGAACGGGCTGCTTCCGGACCGCAGAATGCTGAAAGATCATGAGCTGGGGGTTGGGAATGTCCGGGCGTACCGCGTCGCCGTCGAAGCGTGCACTTTTTCCGACCCTCAGGTTCCGCGCAAAAATCATCCTCGGCTTCGCCGCCGTGCTGGTGATCTCCGCCGGCAGCATGGCCTTCTCCTATTTCGGCTTCGAGCGGGTCGCCTCCGGGGTCGGATCGTACCGCAGCAGCGTGTCGGAGGCCGATCTCGCCCGCAACATCGACCGCGAGCTGCTCGCCTATCGTTCGGCCGTCAAATATTTCGTGGTCACCGGCAAGGAAGACGACGCCAAGGCGGCGCTCGACGCCGAGGCCAGCCTGAAGAACGCCGTCGATCAGGCCGTCAAGGGCGCCAAGAAGCCGGCGCGGCAGGAAAGCCTCAACAAGCTCGCCAAGGAGTTCTCCAATTTCTCCGCGACCTTCGCCAAGGTGCTGCAGGCCAAGCGCGACAGTGCGCTGCTGGTGCAGAACCAGCTGCAGCGCCAGGCCAATCTCCTGAAGTACAAGCTCGACGACATCGGCAACAATGCCTCCGATTCCGAGGCGCAGGCGATCGAGTTCGGCACCAAGCAGGTCAACGCCCAGTTCCAGACTGCGAGCGCAGCGGCGACCAATTTCGTGCTGACGTCCGACCAGGCGATCGCGACCAGCGCGCTGGCACGGCTCAAATTCGTCGAGAACTCGCTCGGTGCCGTCTATTCCATGGACGACAAGATCGTCGCTGGCCTGAAGGACGCCAAGACCATTCTCGGAGCCTATCGCGAAGCGCTGGAGAAGCTCATCGCCAACGCCAAGCTGGTCGATGACCTCGTCACCGAGACGAGCGGCTCGGCTGGTGCGATCCAGCAAGGAGCCACCGCCATGAAGGCGGACCTCGTCGCCGAGCAGCAGCGGCTCGATTCGGAGTCGGAGGCGACCATCGGGCAGACCGAGCAGCTGGTGCTGATGCTGGCCGTCGGCGGCACGCTGCTCGGCGCGGTCCTCGCCCTGCTGCTCGCCACCGGCATCTCGCGGCCGATGATCGCGATGTGCAAGGCGATGCGCGAGCTCGCCTCCGGCAATTTCGACGTCGTGCTGCCCGGCTTGGGCCGCAAGGACGAGATCGGCGAGATGGCCGGCGCGGTCGAGGAATTCAAGATCCAGGCCGTTGCCAAGGCCGAACGCGACGCCGCCGCGAGCGAAGTGCAGAACCGCGAGCAGGCCGCCAGCCGCCGCGCCGAGCTGATCCGCTTTGCCGACGATTTCGAGAGCGCGGTCGGCGCCATCGTCTCCAACGTCTCGGCCTCGGCCGTGCAGCTGGAATCGGCGGCCTCCACGCTGACCCGCACCGCCGAGACCACCCAGAGCCTGTCGAGCCAGGTCGCCGGCGTCTCCGAGCAGGCCTCCTCCAACATGCAGTCGGTCGCGACCGCGACCGAAGAGCTCTCGGCCTCGGTCGAGGAGATCGGCCGCCAGGTGCGCGATTCCCGCCGCATCGCGGAGGCAGCCGTCATGCAGGCCAAGGAGACCGACGGCCGTATCGGCAAGCTGTCGCATGCCGCCCAGCAGATCGGCGAGGTGGTCAAGCTGATCACCGCGATCGCCGAGCAGACCAATTTGCTTGCGCTCAACGCCACCATCGAGGCCGCCCGCGCCGGTGAAGCCGGCCGCGGCTTCGCGGTCGTGGCGAGCGAGGTGAAGTCGCTGGCGAGCCAGACCGCGAAGGCGACCGACGAGATCTCCTCGCACATTGCAGGGATGCAGGGCGCGACCGCCGAATCGGTCGCCGCGATCAAGGAGATCGGCGCGACGATCGGCCAGATCTCGTCGATCTCGACCTCGATCGCGAGCGCGGTGGAGCAGCAGGGCGCCGCCACCCAGGAGATCGCCCGCAGCGTTCAGACCGTCGCCCAGGGCACCCAGACCGCGGCCACCGACATCGGCCAGGTCAACCGCGGCGCCGCCGAGACCGGCTCGGCCTCGGAAGAGGTGCTGAACTCGGCCAAGACGCTGTCGAGCGAAAGCACCCGTCTCCGCGCCGAGCTCGACCGCTTCATGGCAAATATTCGGGCGGCGTAGGAAGGCGCGCCTTAACAAATCCCTACGCCACCTAACTGCCAGTTGCGGCGCCACAAATTTACCGCAGCTTATCCTTTGCCGGTTACCGTGCACACGAGTCAGGAAGCGGGCTGCTTCCCGGCTGCGCCTGGTTTTCCGCGAATGGAATGGGGTGGGGGAATGTCGGTGAAGTCCAAGTCGAGCCAATCGAAGTCGAGCCAATCGAAGCTGCCAACGCTGCGTTTTCGCGCAAAAATCATCCTCGGCTTCGTGGCGGTGCTCGCCATCCTCGCCGGCAGCATGGCGTTCGCCTATTTCGGCTTCGAGCGGATCGCAGGCGCCGTGGCCTCCTACCGCACCAGCGTAGCGGAAGCCGACCAGGCGCGGACGGTCGATCGCGAGCTGATCGCCTATCAGGGGCTGACCCGAGCTTATACCCTGACCGGCGCCGTGGATGACGAGACTGCAGCCAAGGCTGCCGAGGGGAATCTGAAGAACGCGATCGCAAAGTCGATGGCTGCGACGACCGGCGCGGCCCGCCGTGAGCAGGTCGGCAAGCTCGAGGCCGAATTCCAGAGCTTTACGAAAGTCTTCAGCGAGATCATCGCGCTGACGCGCGAGAACGGCAAGATCGCGGCCGACGAGCTCAACAGTGTCGGCAACAAGATCCGATTCAAATTCGACGATCTCGCCGACACCGCGGCGCTGGCGGGCCTCGCCTCGGTGCAGACCACGGCTAAGGACATTACCTCGCAATATCTGGCAGTCTCCACCTCGGTCAGCGCCTTCGTGGCCAAGCCGGAGCCGAAGACCGCTGACGGCGTGATCGCCCGCATCAAGTTCCTCGAGACATTGCTGGTCTCCGTCTACGCGAACGACCAGAAGATCACGGATCGCGTCAAGGAGATCGGCGATCTCCTGAAGCAATACCGCGCCTCGTTCGCAAAGCTGACCGAGAACGTGAAGGTCGTCGTCAAGCTGAACGGCGAGATGACCAAGACTGCGGCAACCATCCTCAAGCTCTCGGCCGAGCTGCGTTCGGATCTCACCGCCGACCAGCAACGCATCGAGGCGAGCGCCAATGCGACGATCGGAGAGACCGAGCAGCTGATGCTGATGATGGCGCTCGGCGGGCTGGCTGTCGGCATCGTGCTGGCCTTGTGGCTCGGCAACGGCATCTCGCGGCCGATGATCGCGATGTGCAAGGCGATGCGCGAGCTTGCCTCGGGCAATTTCGACGTCGTGCTGCCCGGCTTGGGCCGCAAGGACGAGATCGGCGAGATGGCCGGCGCGGTCGAGGAGTTCAAGATCCAGGCTGTTGCCAAGGCCGAGCGCGACGCCGCCGCGAGCGAAGTGCAGAACCGCGAGCAGGCCGCCAGCCGCCGCGCCGAGCTGATCCGCTTTGCCGACGATTTCGAGAGCGCGGTCGGCGCCATCGTCTCCAACGTCTCGGCCTCGGCCGTGCAGCTGGAATCGGCGGCCTCCACGCTGACCCGCACCGCCGAGACCACCCAGAGCCTGTCGAGCCAGGTCGCCGGCGTCTCCGAGCAGGCCTCCTCCAACATGCAGTCGGTGGCGACCGCAACAGAAGAGCTCTCGGCCTCGGTCGAGGAGATCGGCCGCCAGGTGCGCGATTCCCGCCGCATCGCGGAGGCAGCCGTCATGCAGGCCAAGGAGACCGACGGCCGTATCGGCAAGCTGTCGCATGCCGCCCAGCAGATCGGCGAGGTGGTCAAGCTGATCACCGCGATCGCCGAGCAGACCAATTTGCTTGCGCTCAACGCCACCATCGAGGCCGCCCGCGCCGGTGAAGCCGGCCGCGGCTTCGCGGTCGTGGCGAGCGAGGTGAAGTCGCTGGCGAGCCAGACCGCGAAGGCGACCGACGAGATCTCCTCGCACATTGCAGGGATGCAGGGCGCGACCGCCGAATCGGTCGCTGCGATCAAGGAGATCGGCGCGACGATCGGCCAGATCTCGTCGATCTCGACCTCGATCGCGAGCGCGGTGGAGCAGCAGGGCGCCGCCACCCAGGAGATCGCCCGCAGCGTCCAGACCGTCGCGCAGGGCACCCAGACCGCGGCCACCGACATCGGCCAGGTCAACCGCGGCGCCGCCGAAACCGGCTCGGCCTCGGAAGAGGTGCTGAACTCGGCCAAGACGCTGTCGAGCGAAAGCACCCGTCTCCGCGCCGAGCTCGACCGCTTCATGGGCAATATCCGGGCGGCCTAAAGACCGCGGAAAGAACGCGTAGGGGGGATTGGCGAAGCGTAATCCACCCTTTGATGTCACGGCCAGGAATGGAACGGTGGGTTACGGCTTCGCCTAATCTAACCCACCCTACAAATTTCACTCCCTTCCGAACGCCCGCTTCAGCTCGACCTTGGCGCGCTCCAGCCGCGTGCGCTGCGTCTTCGGCAGCGTCTTGCCGGCGCGGTTGATGTAGAAGGTCAGCATCGACAGCGCCGAGCGATAGGCGCCGGTCTTGCGTCGCGAGCTGTGCTCGGCCGAGCGCTTCAACGAAGCCGCGATCCTCTTCGCGCTCGTGAGCTTGAACACCCCTTGCTTGAGGTCGAGCGCATCGCTCATCTCTGTCACGCGTTGCGACCAGCGCCTTGTGGCGCGTTTCGTGCTCTTGGGCGCGGCCGCGCTACGCCGGGTGCTTGCCTTGCGGGCCGTCTTGCGCGGGCCGCTGTTTCGAGAATGTGTCGTCTTTCTGACCTGAGCCATGCGCCAACTCCTTGCGGCTCCAGCGGAAACGAGCGGTGCCCCCGGGCGTTCCGCGGGAACCCGGCCTCATCGCGAACGTTGTCGCAGGTGGCAGGCAGATTGCCGCACCCCGATGATCGGATCGACCCCGTCCACGTCGTGTGAAACGGGGTCGCTTCCATTGATCAGACGCAGCAACCCGATGGAATTGCAGCAAAGCCCAGCGCTGAACTATGCACCCGTCGTCCCGGCGGCCGCGACCGACCGCATCGTCGAGACCAGCATTCCCGCGCGGCTCGATGCGCTGCCGTGGAGCGGATTTCACACGCGCGTCGTGCTCGCGCTGGGCATCACCTGGATTCTCGACGGTCTCGAGGTGACGCTGGCGGGCGCGCTCTCCGGCGCGCTGAAGCAGAGCCCGTCGCTGCATTTCTCCAATCTCGATCTCGGCATCGCCAACTCCGCCTATCTCGCCGGCGCCGTGCTCGGTGCGCTCGGCTTCGGCTGGCTGACCGATCGCATCGGCCGCAAGAAGCTGTTCTTCATCACGCTCGCGCTCTATCTTTCGGCAACGGCCGCAACCGCGCTGTCGTGGGATGTCGCGAGCTACGCGCTGTTCCGCTTCCTCACCGGTGCCGGCATCGGCGGCGAGTACACCGCGATCAACTCGACGATCCAGGAGCTGGTGCCCGCGCGCTATCGCGGCTGGACCGATCTCGTGATCAACGGCAGCTTCTGGGTCGGCGCTGCGATGGGCGCGGTCGCCGCCATCGTGCTGCTCGATCCCGCTGTTATCGGCCCCGATCTCGGCTGGCGCCTCGCTTATCTGATCGGCGCAATCCTCGGCCTCGTCGTGCTCCTGATGCGGATGTGGATTCCGGAGAGCCCGCGCTGGCTGATGATCCACGGCCGTCCCGACGAGGCCCACGCCATCGTCGACGAGATCGAACGCTCGGTGACCGGGCATGGCCAGGACACGGGCGAGGGTCGCTTCCCGAAGATCCGCCTGAGAATGCGCGATCACACGCCGATCGCCGAGGTCGTCCACACCTTGTTCTCGGTCTACCGCCAGCGCGCCCTGGTCGGCCTCGCGCTGATGAGCGCGCAGGCGTTCTTCTACAACGCCATCTTCTTCACCTTCGCGCTGGTGCTGACCGATTTCTACGGCATCAGCGCCGATCACGTCGGCTGGTACTTGCTGCCCTTCGCGGCCGGCAATTTCCTCGGGCCGCTGCTGCTCGGCCGCCTGTTCGATACGCTCGGCCGCCGCACCATGATCATGTTCACCTATGGCGCATCGGGCGTGCTGCTGGCGCTGTCGGGCTATCTGTTCTCGATCGGCGTGCTGAGCGCGCAGGGGCAGACCATCGCCTGGATGGTGATCTTCTTCTTCGCATCGCCCGCCGCGAGCGCGGCCTATCTCACCGTCAGCGAGACGTTTCCGCTGGAGGTTCGCGCGCTGGCGATCGCAGTGTTCTATGCGGTCGGCACCGGCATCGGTGGCGTGATCGGGCCGGCGCTGTTCGGCGCGCTGATCGACACGGGATCGCGCACCAGCGTGTTCGCCGGCTATCTGCTGGGCGCCGTCCTGATGATCGCGGCCGCGATCGTGGCGTGGCGCTATGCCGTCGCCGCCGAGCGCAAATCGCTCGAACATATCGCGCGGCCGCTCGCCTTTATGGAGTAGACTGATGAAATCGGAACTTGCGGAAATGGCGTTGGACCAGAAGCTCACCACACCTGATGACGACGAGACGCCGGAAACGGTGCCAGTGCCGCATGCGTTGGTGCCGCATCTCGATGAAATCGCCATTCTGCTCGACATCGACGGTACGCTGCTCGAGCTGATGCCGACGCCGCGCGAGGTGTGGGTGCCACCGGGCCTGTCGGAAACACTGA
This sequence comes from Bradyrhizobium sp. SPXBL-02, assembly GCF_051853065.1. Taxonomy (NCBI): domain Bacteria; kingdom Pseudomonadati; phylum Pseudomonadota; class Alphaproteobacteria; order Hyphomicrobiales; family Nitrobacteraceae; genus Bradyrhizobium; species Bradyrhizobium sp. SPXBL-02. Next base: position 565,957 of record NZ_CP182474.1, read on the forward strand.
AGCATCTGACCGAGCGCACCTCCGGGGCGCTGGCGCTGGTCAGCGGCCGCTCGCTCAACGACATCGACCTGATCTTCGCGCCCGATGTATTCCGCGCCGTCGCTGGCCACGGCGCGGAGATGCGGCTGGCGGTGGACAGTGAAGCCGATGCCCTGCACGCGCCGCCGCTCGACAAGGAGCTGAAGCGCCGGCTGGCCGCCATTGCCAAGCTCAGCCCCGGAATCCTGCTCGAGGACAAGGGCTATTCGCTCGCGCTGCATTACCGCCTGGCGCCGCATGCGGAGAAGGCGATCTACGAATCCGTCTCGCTGATCCGGGCCGATCTGCCGAGTGCACCGATCGAGGTGCTGCCCGGCAAGTTCGTCTGCGAGATCAAGCATTCCGGATTCACCAAGGCGAGCGGCGTGCGCGAATTGATGAAGCACGCGCCGTTCAAAGGACGTCGTCCGCTATTCATCGGTGATGACGTCACGGACGAGACCGTGTTCGCGATCATGCCCGACATGGACGGGCTTGCGTTCTCGGTCGGCCGCCGCGCCATGGGTGTGAATGGCCACTTCGATGCGCCGGCGGATGTGCGTGCGTTCCTGGCGCACCTGCTCGATCCCAGGTGAAACCAAGGCAGCGCCATCTCGCAGACATAAAGGCTTTCATCGCGGCGCCATTGCGCGCCGCGATGCATGCTGCGCAATCGGGCCGGAAACGCTGTCTTTGCAGCGATATTCCCGGGTTCCGTGAGGAAAACCAGTTCCAACGCGCACGCCCGATTTTGGTTTCAATTGGTTGAAACGATGATCAGGAACCATATTGATGAACGGCAGTTAAATGGGGCGGAATGAACAGGAGGGGACGACCTGTGAACTTGATCGTCGTTTCAAATCGCGTCGCCCGCGGCAAACCCAATGAGCCCATGACGGGCGGCCTTGCGGCGGCTTTGCTTCCCGTGGTGGAACATTCTGGTGCGATCTGGGTCGGTTCCTCCGGCCGGGTGCGTGATGGCCATCAGAAGGAACCGTTCGCCGAGATCGAGGCGCTCGGGACAGGCGCGATCGCAACGCTGGATCTGCCGGCGGCGCATTACGGCGGTTATTACGAAGGCTTCGCCAATTCAGCGCTGTGGCCGGCGTTGCATTCGCGCAGCGATCTCATTCGCGTCTCGCGCGAGGATTATGTCAGCTATCGCGAGGTGAACGCCTTCATGGCGCGCGCCTTGATGCGGTTCCGCAAGGCCCGGACTGCGTTCTGGGTGCAGGACTATCATTTCCTCGCGCTCGGCGCCGAGCTGCGCGAGCTCCGCGTCGACGATCCCATCGGCTTCTTCCTGCATACGCCATGGCCCGTCGCCGCAGTGATCCAGGGCGTGCCCAACCATCGCGAGCTGATCACGGCGATGCTGGCGTACGATCTGCTCGGTTTCCAGACCGAGGAAGATCGGCAGAACTTCCTCTCTTATGTCGGCGGCGAGCTCGGCCTCACCATCGAGGACGGTGTCGTGATCTCGCAGCACGGTCGCACGCGCTGCGAAGTCTTCCCGATCGGCATCGATGCGGAGAAGTTCGCGGCCTATGCCACGAAGTCGGCCGCGCATCCGGACGTGTCGCGGCTGCGCCGCAGCCTCAACGGCGAGCGCCTCGCGATCGGTGTCGACCGGCTCGATTATTCCAAGGGTCTCGTCAACCGCATCAGCGCATTCGACCGGCTCTGGACCGAGCAGCCGCAGTTTGCGCGCAGCATCTCGCTGCTCCAGATCGCCAACCCCTCGCGCGGCGGCATCGAGGCCTATGGCAATCTTCAGAACGAGGTCGCGCGTCTCGTCTCCGACGTCAATGGCCGCCACGGCGAGGTCGATTGGACGCCGATCCGCTATCTGAACAAAGGCTTCAGCCAGGCCGTGCTCGCGGGTCTCTACCGCACCGCGCAGATCGGCGTGGTGACGCCGCTGCACGACGGCATGAACCTCGTCGCCAAGGAATATGTCGCCGCGCAAAACCCCGCCGATCCCGGCGTGCTGGTGCTGTCGAAGTTCGCTGGCGCCGCCAACGAGCTCGACGCCGCGCTGCTGGTCAATCCGCACGACATCGACGGCATGGCCCGCGCGATCGCGATCGCCGCATCCATGCCGCTCACCGAGCGCAAGATGCGCTGGGACGCGATGATGAAGAAGCTGCGCGGCCACACCATCCAGCAATGGTCCGCCGATTTCGTCGCCGAGCTCGAGAAGTGCCGCACCGAGAAGGCGGCCGTGGCCCCGCTCGCAGCCCAGCCGCCGCAGGCGCTGCGCTGGCTGAAGTCGGCGATCTCAGGCGTGCGGTTGATCTAGACTAGCTCGTCTCCCTCTCCCCACAAGCGGGGAGAGGTGAAAACGGCAACCTCAATAGCAATACGACACGCCATCCAGGATCGCGCATTGCCGCTTGTTCGGCGCGTTCGGATCGTCCAGCGGCACCACGCCCTTGCCCTGGCCGACGAACACGCCGGGCCCGACATGCACGGAGCTCTTGTTGCCGATGATCACGCTCTGATGCGGCGTCGAGCTCGAGCGCGTGCCGTCCGGCCAGAGGATGGAATCGCCCGAAAGCACCCCGCGCCGGCCGTCGTCGCAGCTGACGTCGACGCCCTGCCGGGTGCAGACCTCAGCCAGGGCCGGCGTGGCAAGAGCGGAGCCGAGGACCGAAATCAGGCTCAAGGCGGCGATGGTCTTGGTGATGGTCATGGCCTCCCCGGTCGTGTTTGGCGGCTTGCCGTGAATCGTCGCGCCAGGGCCGCCCGTGGTTCAGCCGGCAGGCCCGTCCGGCACGTATCGAGCCTCATATTGTGCTGTAAATACAATAAGTTGCGGAAAATCACCTGATTTATCCCCCGATCCCTTGCAAAATCGTCGGCGCCCCTTCAAGAGAGGGCGCTCCGGAGAGATGGCCGAGTGGCTTAAGGCGCACGCTTGGAAAGCGTGTGTGCGGGAAACCGTACCGTGGGTTCGAATCCCACTCTCTCCGCCACCCGATCAGAAACAGGTCGTACTTGGCGCTGCAGACAGGCCAGAAATTCGGCTGTTTTCCTGCATTCCCGCGGACGGAGAACTCCCAGCGGTCCTCTTACAAGGGCCTGAATGCATCCGGAGAACCGAATTTTCTCCGAATCTTTGAACCCGCAAAATCAGTCTAGTACGGCATTTCTCCGAAAATCAGCGGCTTGGCTGCGCGGCGGTTTGTATCCCTCTCGCTGACGCGAGAGGGACGCAGGCGCAAAATTTCGACGCTCCTAGCAACTTAGACGCCGAAGCGGTGATGGTTTCTGCCTCCCGAGGGTTGCTTCAGCTAACTCGTCGATCTGCAACTTTTTCCCGCGCGGTCTATTGTGATTGCAACCAGCAGTGGGTTAACCTGAGCTGTAAGTCGCCGGGGGGCGGGATGGATCAAACTTTGTACTTAAGCGCGGGCGCGGCAGTTCTCGCCCTAATCGCCGCGGTGTCATCTATTGCCGCTTTCATACAAATCGGAAAAATTGCTTCCCAACCTTTTTTGACACCGGAAGTACTGTCCGCGTTAATTAGAAGCGAGTGTGAGGTTTTACGGCGTACCTTCGACGACAATTCCGGGCGCGCCCGAAGCGAACTCAGCTCCGGGCTGATAAAGTTTCAAGAGCTTATCTTAAGCTCTTTCAACGGGCTCGGTAGTCGCGCAGAGACAAGCTTCGCCGCATTTGGCGCGAGACTCGACACTGGCATCGGCGCTCTTGAAAAGCGAGTAGATGTCATCGCTCAAAAGCTGAACGACGATCTTAGAACGAGCGCACTTGAAGCCTCCACCCACCGCGACGCGCTTAGGAGCACCATCGAAGCGAAGCTTGATGACGCGATCGTCAAGCAGAGCGCGGCATCCCAAAGTCTGAAAGGTGAGATCGATTCGAGTTTTCACCGGCTCAAACTGACAGTGACTGACGCACTCGCCCAGGCAAGTGAGCAACAAAAAGAGCGACTTAACGCAAACACCTCTGCGTTGAATGTTCTAGTCGAGAAGCAGGAGCTCGCGACTGACCGATTAAGGACCGGTGTAGAAGCGCGGCTCGACGCGATACGTCAGGAGAACTCGGCAAAGCTTGACGAAATGCGCCAAACCGTTGACGAACGACTACAAACAACTCTTGAAACCCGGCTCGGAGAATCCTTCACGCGAGTGGTCGAACAACTGAAATCGCTTCATGAGGGCATTGGAGAGATGAAGCGCCTCGCTGCAAATGTCGGCGATCTGCAAAAAGTACTCACGAACGTTAAGGTCCGCGGAACGTATGGTGAAGTGCAGCTAGAACTCTTGCTGGAAGAGTTCCTTTCCGCCGAGCAGTACGTGAAGAATGCTGCCGTGCGAGATAACACAGGAGAGCGTGTCGAATTTGCCATCAAGCTGCCCGGAAAAGATGCCGGTGGAACAGTTCTTCTCCCTGTCGATGCGAAGTTTCCCCGCGAGGACTATGACAACTTAGTTGCGGCATCCGAAGCTGGAGACTCTGAAGCAGTTGCTCTCTATCGCAAGCAATTGGAAAATCGAATTCGTTCGTCTGCTAAGGAAATTTGCGAGAAGTATATCAACCCGCCGCGCACAACCGACTTCGCTTTGTTGTTCATTCCCACCGAAAGTCTGTACGCAGAGCTGTTGCGACAGCCAGGGCTCTTAGAGTATCTACAGAAAACGTATCGAGTAACTCTGGCAAGTCCCACCACATTTGCCGCGCTCCTAAGCGCCCTGCAGATGGGCTTCAAAACCCTTGCTATAGAAAAGCGCTCAAGCGAAGTATGGCAGGTGTTGGGTGCGGTTCGCACAGAATTTGGCCGCTATGACAAGATTGTTCAGAAGATATCAAACCAGCTTGGAACGGCGTCGAGATCTGTGGACGAACTAAAAACGCGCACGCGAGCAGTAAACCGCACGCTGACATCGGTGGAATCGGCGCCCGATGAGCCAACAGCAGCGAACCTGCTGGGGGTAACTCTATCAATCGAGGAGGAGGATAGCGAGCTGCTCAAGGATAACATCCTTATTTCCAGCGAGATCGAAGTGCCGTCAGCGCTTACGAATGCGGGGCCGACCGTTGGATAACGCCGCTTTTAAACCCGCTGTCCTCGCTTATTAGAGCCGAGCCACAGAGGAGAAGCTTAGCCCTCGACGGCAGTAGCGATGTGAGCGGAGCGTCACGAAGTCTGTCTCCTCACTTAGTCGAAGAAACAGGCCAGGGTACTTCTTTTAGCTGTAAAGCGCGATACGCTAGATTGAGATCGTTTTTTCCTTTGAGAGTTCCGAGGGGCAAGCATGTCAGAAGCCGATTTTGCACAACAGCCGTTCAATGCAACCGAATTCGTGGAAAATCCCGAAAATCGTTGCCCGGTCATCCTCGTTCTCGACAATTCTGGGTCAATGAGCGGTGCTCCTATCCAGCAACTCAACGATGGCCTTCAAGCGTTTCGGGATGAACTGTCGGCGGACAGCCTGGCGGCCAAGAGGGTTGAAGTGGCAGTCATCACCTTCGGGCCTGTCCAAGTGCAATCGGACTTCGCAACAGTTCATAATTTTTATCCGCCACGGATCGAAAGCGCGGGCGCCACTCCGATGGGGGAGGCTATTGAGCGCGCCCTCGACATGCTGAGGGAAAGGAAGGCCACTTACCGTTCTGCCGGCGTCAAGCATTATCGCCCTTGGGTCTTTTTGATCACCGATGGCTCGCCGACTGACTCTGTAAGCCGGGCTACTCAGCTAGTCCACGAGGGAGAGGCGGCGAAATCCTTCATGTTTTATGCCGTGGGCGTGGAAGGTGCTGACTTCGGCACTTTGCGCAGGATTGCGACTCGCGAGCCTCTGAAACTGAAGGGTCTTCAGTTCAAAGAATTCTTCCAGTGGCTCTCGGCCTCGCTTTCATCCGTCTCCAAGTCTAATCCAGGCGATCAAGTGCCCCTTCAGAATCCCACTGCTCCTGACGGGTGGGCCACGGCGGGATGACTGGACCTGACTGGGCATGGGTTTCTGCGAGCGCAACGGGTACTTCGCATCTTCGGGTTCATCGGGGCTGCGACGACGCGGGGGCATGCCTATTTGTCCGCGGCAAAAATGAATCCGCGCTACTCGCGGTCTGTTCCGATGGGGCGGGATCCGCCCCGCGATCCTCTATTGGTTCTCGCATTATAGTCCGGTCCTTTTGCCGAAGCGTAAGGTGCTACCTGGAGGAAGGTGGAACCTTGGGAGGTCTGTCTCGCGAGATCGCGAGCGATTGGCTCGACGACATGCGCGGACGTATTGAGATCACTTCGAGGGCTGCAGAGCTTGCTCCGCGCGACTTTGCCGCGACATTAGTTGGCTGCATAATTGGGAATGGCGCCGCCAAAGTTCTACATGTTGGCGATGGGGCAGCTGTCTATCGCAGGACCGATTCCGAAGAATGGATCGTTGGTAGCTGGCCCTCTCACGGGGAATATGCATCGACGACCTACTTTGTAACGGACGATCCCGAGCCTTCATTTCAATTGAATGATATTGAGGGCTCCGTGTCTGAGTTAGCTGTCTTCACGGACGGCATTGAGCATCTCGTCTTAAATTTCTCAACGCGCAGTGCGTTCTCGCCTTTCTTCAACCAAATGTTCTCCGGCTTCAGGTCCGGCGTGACCGGGAAGAATCGAAAGTTGTCGCGACATCTCTGCAATTATCTGAATAGTCCGTCGGTTTGCGACAGGACTGATGACGACAAAACCCTCCTGCTCGCACGTCGATTCCGCAATGTCGCGCCTCAAGAGCATATTTGATCAGCAGAGGAAGGCGATCCCACTGGGTAAGCTGTTGGGGCGCGGCGGCGAAGGGGCTGTCTTCGAGATAGTCGGCGAGCCGGACCTTGTAGCTAAAATTTACCACCCCGATAAGGCACGGGAGCGGCAGCAAAAGATCGCCGCTATGGTCGCTAGTGGGATACAGACCCAAGTATCCAACGCGGCATTCCCCCTTTCTCCATTATATGAAGGGGCTGGCACGTTCGCTGGGTTCACGATGCGGCGCATCGGGAAGCAAAAGCCGGTTCACCAGTTGTACTCGCCTGCAAGTCGGCGGAATGAGTTTCCGAACGCAGACTACCGGTTGTTACTTCGAACAGCCTTGAATATCGCACGAGCGGTTGCCGCGGTGCATTCGACCGGCTGCGTTGTAGGCGATCTAAATCACTCTGGTATTCTGGTTGGCGCCGACGCTACCGCGACTCTCATCGACTGCGACTCATTTCAGTTCTCAAAGGACGGGAGGATTTTCTATTGTTCGGTGGGCGTACCGGACTACACACCTCCAGAGTTACAAGGGAAGTCGCTTGAGAATATAAATCGGACGCCCAACCACGACGCATTTGGATTGGGCGTGGCAATCTTCAGTTTGCTGTTTCTTGGGCGCCATCCATTTTCTGGTCGATATCTTGGTCGCGGCGACATGCCTGAAGAGCGGGCGATAGCTGAGTACCGATTTGCGTACTCGTCGGATAAGTCCCGCACTCAAACCGAGCCTCCACCATTCGCACCGACGCTCTCCTATGTCCCACGGGAGCTGGCGACCGCATTTGAAGCCTGCTTCGGGCCAGGCGGAGCAAATAACGGCCGACCTAAGCCGGCTGACTGGATCTCGCTTTTACAGCGGGCTGAGACGCAGCTCGTTAAGTGCACCGCGTCGGCGGCCCACTTTTATTTCTCGTCGGCACCAAACTGCCCATGGTGCGCGCTCGAAAAGGCCATTCCGGGCTTCGTTGCATTTCCATCCCCGATCAATATCAATCCGACGACCCCACTGGATCTCGGACAGCTCATCGCTGCGATCCGTGGGGTGAGTGATCCGGGAACCGCACCGGCACTATATTCTGCAATGCCGGCCGTTCAGAGCGCACCGAGTGTTCAAAACAAAGGTGCGCTCGATGCTTCCTGGGGACAATTTTTGACTGCAACACTTGGCGGCGTTGCGGCGGCGGTCCTTCTGAGGCTGGGGTATGTTCCCCCCTTGCTTGGCGTAGGGGCCCTCGCTGCGGCCGCATACTTTGCGCTTAAAAATCCGAAGCAACTGCATGCCAATGGGCCTCGCTCGCATCAGCTCAAGCAAGCTTGGGATCAGGTAGATCAGCGCTATAGATCGGAGGGAGATGCATCGCGCTTCAACGAAGCAAGACGACAATCCGAGCTGAGAATTCGCGAATACAACGATCTCCCCAATGAAGAAGCACGGCGATTAGCGGATTTATCTCGCAAGCAGCGGGAGTTGCAACTAAAGTATTTTCTCGAGCGGTTTAGCCTCGTAAACGCGAAAATTAAGAGCGTCGGCAGTGCGAGGAAAGCGACGTTGCGGTCGCACGGGATTGATACCGCGGCAGATATCTCACGGCAACGCATCGAGCAAATTCCAGGCTTCGGACCTGCGACGGCTGGACTTCTGCTGTCATGGCGTTCCGATCTTGAGCGACGCTTTGTCTTCAATCCAGGTCAGCCGGTTAATCCCAGCGATATCGCTCAAGTGAAGTCCGACATTGCCCAAAGGCGCATTAATCTTGAGACTGCGTTGAAGGCCGATTTGATCGCTATCAGGACGGCTGCGGCAGAAATCGGGCGGTCGCGGACCGATCTTACCAATCGAGCGCGAGCGATCTGGATTGAATTCAAGCAAGCCGAAGCCGACGAAAAGGTGCGGGTGTTTGGTGACGTCGCTGCTCGACGTTGGGTGTTTGGAGTGGCGTGCTTCGCTGCATTCATCGTCGCCGGTGCAAATAGCAGTGGCCCGAGGGCCGCCTCGGTAACGTCAACACCTCCCCCATCCCGATCGTCGGCGAGCGCGCCTTCAGCGGCTCCGAATTTCGCGACCGGCACAAGCAGCAGTCCGCCCAACGTGAGTGTTCCTGGTAAGATAACTGCGCAACCCACGGTAACGCCTCAGGTTGGGAGTTCGGTGCAACTTGCCCCGCCGCGAGCCGAGCGTCTTCCGCAGGAGCCGCAAAAGAGCACCATAGAGGCGGCAGTTGCTCCCTTGGTGGCGCCGCCGCTCGATCCACCCCGTGAGGTTAAACCTCCGCCGCAGCCACCAACTGATTCCAACCTCGGCGTCGCCCAAACGGTCCTGAACACCGCCATGCCCGATCCTGCGATTGGTCGGCTGAAGGACCTGGGGTTTACCGCGTCCATTGAGTCCTCCTGGACCCCCACCGCGCTCAGCGCATTGCGGGAATTTAAGATCGTCAATCACTTGCCGCCCGACAGCCGTTTGGACCCGATGACAACTCAAGCGTTGCAATCGCCTCAGGCAATCGCCCGTAATCGCTCATTTCTGGGCGGCTGGGCTACTGATGCGGCATGTACGCAGGGCACTCAGCTTACGATCTCGGCTCAAGAGGCTCGAACGGAGGGAGGCGTCTGCACGTTCGACGCTTTCCTTCCCAGTCGATCTGGCTGGACGGTGCGAGGCCATTGTCAGGTTGGTGCGGATAGGTGGCCAGCAACAATTAGTTTCACTGTTTCTGGGGCAGCGCTGTCTTGGTCGAGCGCTAAGGGTAATGCAACATACTATCGATGTAGATAGTGAGGTTCAGGCATGGCGGGCTGCTATCATTGTGGAGCGTCTTTAGCAAAAGGGCAGGGCGTCCGTAGAAACGTCAGGACTGGGACAAGCGTAGCGGGTTTATTCGGTGCGCCACCAACGATCTTATTAGTGGTCTTGGCCGTTATTGCCGGCGGCAAACTCCCTTCCGGGAGAACCTATTTCGGTCTGCGAACACTCTGTCCAACTTGCGGTCAGCGATTTGATACAGAGCGCTCTCTCAGGCGCAAAATACTCCTTCTAATCGCTGGCTTCGTGCTTCTCCTTGCGATAGCAGCGATGCTTACAGCTAAGCATTAACTAGGACCTGTTCGAACCTAGAGTTCGCCGCTAGGATAAGAGTTTCGGGCAGGGGTATTGAGCTTCGTACCTCGCGAGTCGGCTGAGCGCTTGGACTTGTAAGCTTTGGTCGCAGAGCTGTTATCTACGGAGTAAAATTTCCATAACATTCGATTAGCGAATTCCGCGCCTCTAACTTTGGTGGCTACCTGTCCCCTCAAGAACCGGTAGGCCTAAATGCTGTTGCTAACGAAATGTGGCTTCTTGTTTGTCCCACTCGGATGGGATCGATTTAAACAGCTGCGCTAGCTCGAGGCCTTCGGGCTGCACGCCATTCAGGATGGCTTCGGTGATGGTCGGCGAGAGCAACGTCAGCCGAAGCACGCGGGAAAGATAAGACTCGTTGATCTTCTCCGCCTTGGCGAGGTCGCGCACCGTGCTGAACATGTTGGACTCGAGCATGTTGCGCCAGCGATGGGCCCGAACCACCGCCTTGATGAGCGTGCTGTCCACCTGCGGTTTGGCAGGCGCCCAAGCATCAGCATTGGAAGGTGTGACCACGCGCTTGCGTCCACCCGATCGCCGAAATGAAAACGGGATGCTCACGACCATGGTTCTGCCGTCGCGGCTAAGCTTGGGTTGACCGATAGGGCCGAGTGTGAGGGTGGTCGGGCGGTTCATTCGGCGGCCTGCTGGAAGGGCTGAGGCTGCAATTCGGAGGAGAGCGATGTAAGGCCTTGGATCTTCAAAGTAATGTCCATTCGTTCGGCATGGATGTCGATGCGCTCGACGAGCAATGCGACGATCCGTGCCTGTTCTGCCGGAAACAGCTCCTCCCAAAGATCGTCAAAGCCAAGCAGGGCGCTCCGCACCTCCGCTTCGCTGACCTCCGCGGATTGCCTGCGGAGAGCACGCCATGTCTGAACGATGACTTCAGGGGCCTGCAGCAACCGCCGGACCTGATCGATAATGATTTTCTCTAATTCAGCGGCGGGGATCAACTTGACAGGACAGTCCGATCTACCCTGCTTCATCGCGGTCTGGCTGATGTAATAGCGGTAAAGCCTGCCCGACTTCCGGGTGTGGGTTGGCGACATCGCTGCATCATCCGGACCGAACAACAGACCCTTCAGCAGGGCAGGGGATTGTGCCCGGCTGTTGTTGGCGCGCTTGCGCGGGCTCTCCTTGAGGATGGCATGGACCTGATCCCAGAGCTTCTGATCGATGATCGCTTGGTGCTCACCCGGATACGAGGTGCCCTTATGAACGGCCTCGCCGAGATAGACCCGGTTGTGAAGGATCTTATACAGCACCCCCTTGTCCAGGAGCTGTCCGTATCGCGTTCGTTCGTCGGCCGCAACGAGCTCGCGGGCCAGCAGGGTCGCGGACTTGAGCTGTACGAAGCGCCGAAAAATGGACCGAACACGCTCGGCATCGGCCTCATGGACGAGCAGCTTGCGGTCGCGGACTTCATAACCGAGCGGCGTCCACCCGCCCATCCATTTGCCACGCTTGCGAGAGGCCGCAACCTTGTCGCGAATGCGCTCTCCGATCAGCTCGCGCTCGAATTGGGCAAAAGTCACGAGGATGTTGAGGGCCATGCGGCCCATGGCATCTTTGGTATTGAACGATTGGGTGACCGAGACGAACGTCACCCCATACCGTTCAAAGAGCTCCACAAGGTTGAGGAAGTCGAGCATCGACCGCGACAGCCGGTCGATCTTGTAGACGACAATGACGTCTAACTTGCCGGCTTGGACCGCAGCGACAAGCCGCTTAAGGGCAGGTCGCTCGAGGGTACCGCCTGAGAACCCGCCATCATCGTAGCGCTCTGAAATCGCTATCCAGCCCTCCGCTCGCTGGCTCACGATGTAAGCCTCACAAGACTCCCTCTGAGCGTCGAGCGAGTTGAAGTCCATATCGAGGCCTTCCTCGCTGGACTTGCGGGTATAGACGGCGCAACGGACCTTACGGACGTCGGGGCGCCCTGGGGCTGCGCTCTCAAGGGAGTTAGTGAATAAGGAAGCTCGGCCCTTTTGCGTTTTGCGGGAGCTCATTTGCCAGCCGACTTTTTCAAGCCGAAGAAGACCCAACCATTCCAATTTGTGCCAGTGATCTGGCGGGCCACCGAAGACAGGGACTTGTAGGGGCGGCCGAGATATTCGAAGTCATCGTGGCGAACGGTGACGCAGTGCTCCACACCCTCCCATTCGCGGACCAGCTTGGTCCCGGAAACGGGGCGGAGAGGGGGGCGGGCCTTGCGGTCCGCCGGCTTCTGATGGGCATATTGCTCAGCCATAGCCTTGAGCCGTTCGGTGGTTTCCCGGCTCAGGCCTCCATAGGCCAATTCCTGAATGCGGTAGGCCAGCCGGCTCTCCAAAAACCGGCGGTTATAGGCGGGCGGCTCACTATCGAAGAGTTCGCGCCAGCGGGCCTTGAGAACGGGGGCGGGGGCGCCTTTTAGGGCCGCCAATTGCGATAAAACGGACGCTTTCACGGGGTAACTTCCTGGACTTGTCGGACCACATCACCCTCAGACCGCCCGTCACAGTCGAGCGGAGAATTAGCCGCACGGGCCAAATTTCGACTGGACTTCCGGTCGAGAACACGCAGAAGGCCGGCTGCCAAAATGGCTGCCACTTCTGCCAAATCGTCCCGATTGCGATGATCTGCCTTCGACTGCATGTCCGGGAAAGTGCATTCGTCGGCGAGCCCATGCCAGGCTGTTTTTGAATTTCCGCAGTTGATGGGCCTTAAACGCGTTTCGTCGCATTCGGGCGCAGTGGATGATTGGGGAATTTGCTGTATTGGCGACGACTACATGCTTTTAATTGCGACCTATCACGCGAATCACCGAGAGGATGGCCATGGCAAAGAAAGAGGAGAACGCAGTTCCCCTCGAGCAGGTGAAAGAGCTTTCCTATTTGGAAGAAGACGGAGAGGTGATCGTCAGCTACAGGAGCAGAGGTTTCCTGAGGGATATGGATGTTCGGGACACCAAGCCCACGTTGCATAAGCGGATATTCCGCCCTAACGGGAAGGAAGCGTTAGCGGCTCTTGCTGATCGGCTACGCGCTCACTTGGATGCAAAGGACTTGCCCACAGATAAAACGGAGGTCATCCCGATCGAGCGCGACTGGGGATATGATCCTGACGAGTACGGGATAGTGGCCGACGAAGACCTCTGGTTCGGCATTGCACAAGACTCGACCGAGCCTTTGACAGTAGATCGCCTCGCGGCCGAGCTTTTGCACGCGATCACCCGTCTGCACACGAAATTCAATGATGATGAGTTGAGCGATATATTCCGGGCAATGTACGTCTACCACCTCCACTCCGCGGCTGGAGAACTGAACGAGCTAGCAATTGACGGCGAGACTTCAAGGAAGAACAGGGCCAAGGGTTGGCAGGCCAGGAAAGAAACGGGCTCCGCCCAGCGGAAGCTGATCCTGGCGATTGCACAGGACTTCTGGGAACGGTTTCCGAACTTAGAAGGACAGGTGCTGAACACGGCGAGAAAAATCGAGGTCGCCGTCAATCAGGCTAGGACGAATCAATTTCCTAAGTGCAAGCCGCTCGCCGCGAAGACCATCTCCGACCGGCTTCGTGAAGCGTTGATAGAGGCTGGCGACGTGCGCTGACAAGACTGGATTCGCCAATCCGGACGCCGCCGCGTACCGAACTGGCCAATCCGGACGTGAAGTGGATTGGCTCCGGCACTCCTACCCCATTACTCCTCGCGCTGAGACGTACACAATCGCGCTCTGGAGGCTCGGATGACTGCAGCTGAACCCGGCGATATTGCCCTGATGAATGAGAAGCAGGCCGCGCGCTTGCTTTCGATCTCCTTTCGAACTTTGCAGGCCTGGCGGCGGATCGGCACTGGCCCTTCGTTCATTAAGCTCGGACGCGCCGTTCGGTATCGGCGGCAGGATCTTGTGGAATGGACTGAGGGGCACCGTCGGGCAGGGTAGGCGATCGTAGCCGCCGACCATGATAACCGATCATGAAGACGCCGACCTCTTTACAGCCGGAAGCTCCCCTCCGGCGCTGACGCCGATCGCACAAGAGCTGGAGGCCTACTTCGAGCGCGGGGGCTCGGTCGAGGGTGCAGTACAATTCGTTGCTGCACTCGAACGGACCAGCAGGCGAGTGCAGCCTAGCCGAAAACAAAAGCAAGCGCGGGGGTGCCGCCTGCCTCCGAACTGGTTTCCGGCTTCAGATGATTTTCGATTCGCCAAAGAGCGCGGTCTCACCAACGAACGCACACAACTGGAAGCCGAGAAGTTCGCAAACTATTGGACCGCTAAGTCCGGTGCCGGCGCAATGAAGCGCGATTGGTCGGCAACCTGGCGGAATTGGATTCTGAACGCATTGGAAAGACGGCATGGATTCAATGGTCATTCCGGAGCCGCTGGTGCTGCCAGACGTGCGGGAACTACCTCAGATGCCGTCCTTGCCGGGATGGGTCGCCTTGCGGCTCGACTTAGTCAAGATGGTCGAGCAGCGATCGGAAAAGGACGGGAAGTTTCATCAGAACCTTCCAACCTTGCCCCGCAGCTCGCTCTTGAGCCTCCCAGAGAGGGAAGCGATTGAGAACTACGTGGCCGAGCTCCAGCAGCTTTGTGACCATACTGCCAAGAAGGACCACCGACTTCGCTCAGATTTACTCGCAATTATCGCAAGGATGATGCTGGGGCGACCGTCTTCACCCCAAAATGAGCTTGGAGTTGAGGCGAGCGGAGAGGACTATTTCGACACCTTAGAAGACGTGCCGATTTGGTGCCTGTCGTCATCATATCGCAGGTGGCTCAGGGGTGAAGTTGGAGCGGGACAGGATGGGCGGGCGTATGTCACCCAATGGCGCCCCGACCCGACGATATGGCGTCGTATCGCCCTTGAGGATGCGTACAAAGTTCAGAGCCGGGTCGTTCGGCTACGGACGCTACTAAGGGCTGAAGCTCTAGCGGAATACGATGAGGCGCACCGTGCGCGGATGAGAGAAAGGTTCGCGGATCTTCTGACAACGCTCAAGAGTGCCAAAGTTCAGTAAATCTCGTGAGTTCGTTGGTGCTGGTCGGTTAACGGCGGCGGCGTCGACGATGATACCTACCGTGGGATGCAGCTAAGGTATACCCGGCCTCAAGCGTGAGGGTGGCTGCCGGCGCGATGAGCGGTGCCGTAAGTAGACGCGACCTGCACGTCCCCCATCGGCAGTGCAGGGTCCGATAGCGACGGGCCTGGCTCCGCCGAGCATGATCGCTGAGGACATGGGAAGCATCTCGATGCGAATGCACCGGGATAGCTCGCCTATGTCCTCCGCAACAAACCTTCACCACCGAACATTCGGCAAGATCGCGAGACGAAATCAAAGATCCTAGCTGTTGTCACGGGTCGTCCGGCGTGCAGTTTCAAGGCGGATAAGCCCCCCTGCTATGCTGGGCTCTCGCATGTTAGTAACTGGGCGCCACTCCCGCCGCTGCTTTCAGCAAGGCTCATAGGGCCATGGAGAGTACGGCGAGCAATCCGGCCGCGGCCAAGGCCCAAACGAGCGCCTGCTCTATCCATGGTCGATCGCGCGTCATCGTAACGTCGGTACTCGGAGATCGCCGTTACTCGGCGCCGCCACACGTTTGTCCCACTTGATCCAAATCAATGGATGTTAGTCATTATGGGGACTGCATCCGCTTTCTCGGGGACGGTGTATGGGAGGTCCGATTTCCAACCCGCGCCAGACCTAGCGCCGGTGTCTCCGTAAGGCCAGCTAAGGGCCAAAAGCTGCCCTCACTGGTCACCCCGATCCACGGCGGCGTTGGGCCAACAGCGGTTGCTTGGTTGCTTCCTTTCGCATGCAGACAGGTAATTACAGTTAGTCTAAAAGGGCCGTTCAGACCGGGATAAAGAGTTCCGGTTGCGGGGGGCGAATGGAATTCGCACGCGACATCGCCAAAATCAGCGGAATTGCCGCCGTACCGACCATACTTGACGTGGTAAGTCGGACCACAGGCATGGGGTTCACCGCGGTTGCCCGCGTCACCGAGGACAGATGGATCACCTGTGCATCGCGAGACGACCTTGCCTTTGGGCTGAAACCGGGTGACGAGCTGAAGGTCGAGAGCACGATTTGCCACGAAATTCGCCAGAGCCGCGAGGCCGTGGTTATCGACCATGTCAGCGAGGCCGCAGAATACTGCAATCACCACACTCCGGCCCAGTACGGCTTTCAGAGCTATATCTCGGTGCCGATTATTCTTCCCGATGGTTCATTCTTCGGGACGCTCTGCGCGATCGACCCGAAACCGCGCAAGCTAAATACCCCTGAAGTCGTCGGCATGTTCAAGCTGTTTGCTGAGCTGATCGCGGCTCATCTCGACGCAGCCGAACGGGTGGAGTTAACCGAGAGCAAGCTTGCCGCGGAACGGAAGAACGCGGAGCTTCGTGAGCAATTCATCGCCGTCCTCGGCCATGATCTCAGAAATCCGCTTGCCTCGATCCAGGGCGGCTTGCGGCTCCTGAACAAGAAGGTCGATCAGGAAGGCAAGAATTGGATTGCACTCTTGCAGGGCAGCGTGAATCGGATGGCGGTCTTGATAGACAATGTCATGGATTTCGCCCGCTTCCGCATGGGCGCCGGGATGCAACTGAGCTCCAGACGCCAGCACTTGGAACCCATCATCAAGCAGATCGTTTCCGAGTTCGAAAGCGTTCACTCCGAGCGCCGCATTTTGTCGGATGTTGACGCACCGGCGGCGATAGACGTCGACGCGGGCCGATTGGGTCAGATGTTGTCCAATCTGATCGGGAACGCGATTACCTATGGCGCGCCCGATGAGCCCATCAGAGTTGTTGCAAGATCCAGCGACGCGGGGTTTGAGATCCAGGTGATCAACAAAGGACCGCCGATCCCCGCGCAAGCGCTGCCGCATCTTTTCACCGCGTTTCAGCGAGGTGACGTTGTCCCTAACCAGAAGGGACTGGGACTGGGGCTCTACATCGCACAGGAAATTGCAAGGGCGCATGGCGGACGGATCTTTGCCACGTCGACCGAAGATAGCACGATCTTCACCGCAGCCTTTGCCGCGCCGGCCGACAGAAGCGATGAAAGTCCAGCCGTTCTCGTTTCAGAACAGTGAGCGTTCATCAGACACTTCCGCGTCGGGTCTTGGCTGTGTGAAAACGCCCCACGGTCGAATGCGATAGGACAAGTGAAGGCCGATGTAGCGCTCATGCTCGCAAGCAATTTCAAGCGAAATGGCGAACAAAAGAACGTTATTCTAGCCGGCTTTCGACTGTTCGCGTTTTTACGCAGCCAGGGTCACAAGCTGCCCATGCCACGCCATTCACGACAGGTGGCTAGTGAGACAGAACCGGCCGGGAGAGCCGCCTCGGCGGTGTGCTACCATGCCTGGTACGCGCCATGCCCTTAGTGTATGTGTGCTCCCCTAACGCTGCTGTCCAGCCGGTGGATTGCTTCATCGCGGTCGGCCTTTTTTGTTTCACGGGTCCCTCTGGCTTTCCGACCGGCCGTGGGTAATTCGCACCCCGCCACCGCGGTAGCTGAAGGTGCTGAAAAGTGAGGTTGACAAGGTTGACGCGGTTGACAGCCCGGTTGACAGGGGAGGGGGTGTTCAGAAGTCTAGAACGGGATTCTAGGATCAGTCTCCCTGGTTCGTACGCAAAGAGTTCAGAACGGTTTGGGCAGGGACAGCGGAGCGGATCCAGGGTGGGGCTGGTCGCTTCCTCAATGGGCTTCGAGCTGTGGACCGGCCCCACTCCCCCTGTGCAGGTTTTTTCTCCTCGATTGAGAAAGTCCGGAGGGGTGGATCGCCTCATGGGACTTCTTTGAACCTTCGCAAACTCCGCGTATGTTTCGGCGCTGCAATAGGGGCGATGCTCAACAAGTCCCGGGCCGGAGAGCTGGCAGTGTTTCAGCAAAGCTTTCTCGATTAGAGTGAAAGCCTGATTCGCAAGCACAGAAAATCAGGGGGAGCAGTGAGCCGCTTTTATCCAACAGGTGCTCCGAAATTGCTGCGTGCCGCGAAGAACTGGCGTGATGTCGCTTTAAGACGGGAAAATTCGATTTTCACTGCTGATCAGGTTTGGTCAACTGCAAACCTCCAGGTTTTGGATCAGGTCTTTACTCAAAATCCTGACGAAACTGATCGGCCCTTCTCTGCGAAACTTCAAGATCAGCTCAGCGGATGCACCGGTCTGATCAAGCAATTGGCAGCAGAAGTACTATGGCTTTTGTTGTTGTGTCCCAGCAACATCTCTCCGGAGCGCAAGCGCGAGAATATCAGAACCATCTGGGAGTGGTCACAGTCGCCATACCCTGCCACCAGCGAATGGCTGGCCGATGATGTTCTCTCCGGTATTGGGAGCGCGGGGCCCGGTTACAGCAATCACCGGCCAAGAGAGCTAACGTTCTGTCTGAATTTTCTTCTTTCGTTTCGACAGCTGAGCGATGATCGTCAGGCTCTGCTGCTAGACAGCCCATGGGAATTCGCAGAGTGGCTACAATCCGTGCCGGACGCGCAAGCGCGTCAATTCCGGCACATGATTCTCCATCTTCTATTCCCTGATGAATTCGAGAGGGTATTTTCTGCAGGCGATCGCAAAGCGCTTGCCGAGCGCTTTGCGGGCGCATCCCCTTCAGAAGCGAACAAGATGTCGGCAGTAGAGCTTGACAGGCTGCTGCACAAGACGAGAGCCAAGCTCGAGCAAGAATATGGAACGGCGGAGTTGGACTACTATAGAAGCCCACTTCGGGAGCTATGGCAGCAGGATTGGCAAGCTGATACTTCGGCAATCGCCGCACGCCACGTGCGGCAAGCGATCCAGGAGCTCAAAAACGGAGGGGTGCCGCCGGATGCGAGGTCGTCGAAATACGATCTTGTAGACGATGGCCAGCGATACCCGCCCAAGCTTGTTTTTTCACTTGCTTACAAACATGCCACCGGCAAGGAGCTGCCCAGGAACGAGTTTTCTGGAGGAGACGATACAGCTTCATTTCGAATCCTTAGAAAGCTGGGATTCTCGATAGTGCCGAAGGACTTGATCGGCGATCTCGTTTCCAGGTTCTTAGCTCAAGCGGATGCTGGCCAAGATCTTCGCACAAGCGAGTATCCGAAGGAGTATGGCAGTCTTCAAGTAAAGGTTAGCTTCGGTCAGGGCGTTTTTTCTCGAGTGCCTTGGGTTGCCTTCTTGGCTCCTGGCCAGAAAGTAAGCGAAGGCATCTATCCGGTCCTACTTTATTATCGGGAAGCAAAGGTCCTGATCCTCGCCTTGGGCGTGAGCGAAACCAATCCACCCGAGAAGAGCTGGGACCATACTTCTGAATTAAGTACGGTGGCAGAACTGCTGCGCGAGAAGCATGGCAGAGAGGCAGAGCGCTATGGCGACTCCTTCGTAGATGCCTCATTTACCGTTCCTGACGGACTGGAATTGAATAAGCTAACGGAGCGATTGGATACTATGATCGCTCGATATGAACGTACGCTTCATTCGACAGTCGAGACGATTAATCAACAGTCGGTCCAGGAGCTATCATTAGCGGACCTCTTGAAAGACATTTTCGTTGAGCGTGAGTTCTTCGAGCGATTACTCCAGCGATTGGAGTTGAAAAAGAACCTTGTCTTGCAAGGGCCGCCAGGAGTAGGCAAAACATTCTTGGCTCGGCGATTAGCGCAAGCAGCAACTCAAGCGCTGGAATCAGATCGCGTCGGTATAGTCCAGTTTCACGCTTCGTATGCTTATGAGGATTTTGTCCAAGGCTACCGGCCCGATGGCAAAGGTGGATTTGAACGGCGGGATGGTGTTTTCATGCGGTTCTGTCGACGCGCGCTCGCAGATCCGGCCCGGCCATACGTCTTTGTCATCGATGAGATCAATCGCGCCAATCTAAGCAAAGTCTTCGGTGAGCTCTTGATGCTTATCGAAGCCGATAAGCGAACAGAGCTCTATGCGGTCGAATTGGCGTACTCGACTGACGATGATGCGCGCTTCTATGTGCCGGGAAACGTTCATATCATCGGCCTCATGAACACCGCGGACCGATCTTTGGCGCTGGTCGACTATGCTCTACGACGCCGGTTTGATTTCTTCACAATCATGCCCGGCTTTGAGACTGAGCAGTTCAGATCCCACATGTTGTCTAACGGTATGTCAGACGATCTCTTCTCGCATCTGAAGCAGAGCTTCAGTGAATTGAACAAAATGATCGCCGAAGATCGGGACCTAGGGCCGGGCTTTGTCGTTGGGCACAGCTTTTTCTGTGATCTCCCCGTGGCCGGTGATGTCGAAGATGCTTACAACGAAGTAGTTGATCTCGAAATCATTCCTCTGCTTCGAGAGTACTGGTACGAGGGTGCGCGTGCCGAAGAGTGGCGAAAGAAGTTGCTCAAGGTCTAGGCTATGAGCTCCTCGATTCCGATCGCAAATCTTTACTATTTGCTCTGCTATGCGTGGGACAGACTAGATCAGGGGAACTTAGTTGACGTCAGTTCCTTGCGGTCGACGGAGCTGGCAGACTTGTTTGCTCTTGTGCTTTGTGATGGCATTCATCATTTGGCTCGTCGCGGCTTGGAGCAGAGTTACGATGTTCGTGAGGAAGAGATTGGCGGAATTCGCGGCCGTATCGACATATCGCAGAGCCTGCGCCGCTCGTTGTTCTTCCAAGGACGGGCTCATTGCCGTTTCGATGAGCTGACGGTCGACACCCCAGCGAATCGCATCCTGAAATCAACTCTGGTCGCGTTGCTCGAGCTACGGGATTTGGATCCGAGGCTCCGCCACAGGGCCTATCGCACAGCCCAACTATTACATGGCATACGCCGCGTCCGGCTCTCTCAAAGAGATTTCGAAACCGTGCGCGTGACATCTAATAGTCTCTTCTATCGATTTTTGCTGAATGTATGCAAACTTGTATTTGAGTCTTTGTTGGTGGATGAAGGGACTGGGGAGACGAAGTTTCGCGACTTCACGCGAGACGAAACGAAGATGGCGCTCCTGTTTCAGTCCTTTCTGTTTAACTTCATCGCGCGCGAATGTTCCGATTGGAAGGTCAAGGCCGAAAACATCGCCTGGCAGGCAACCAGTGTGACAGATCCGGAGTTGCGGTTGCTGCCGAGAATGCAGACCGACATTTCAGCCGTCCGCCCTGGCGAATATCGCATCATTGACGCCAAGTTTTATCAGCGGAGTGTCGGGTCCTATTTTGGCACCGAGAAGTTTCACAGCGACAATCTGTACCAGATATGCAGCTATCTTCTGAACGCACGTCCCTTGGGGCATATCCAGGCAAGCGGAGTGCTTATCTATCCTCGTGTGGATCGCCACATTCGGCAGCGATATGAGATCGCAGGTAGAACGGTCTCGATCTACACGATCGATCTCAACGCGCCCTGGCAGGCGATCGACAAAGAGCTTCGCGAGCTGATGCTTTAGGAACGCGCTTGCCCTGGCCCCTCATGGCTTCGCGACCAGATGGTGGGCCGCTTACGTCAGCCAACGGCTGAGTTCTTCCACAACATCTCATTGCAAATCTTGCCTTGTTCGTTTGATTTCCGTTGCGCGGGTGAGAGGCACCGGTTCAGTGACGTCGATTAGTCAGCCGCGATCAATGCGGAGTTTCGGTCGCCTATTACCGTTCCTTTGATCTCGATCGGACATCCGCGCGAATTGGTGCAGCGGCCGATAGTTTGCTCTCTGGTCTCTCTAGACGCTTGCCCGAGCAGAACTCCGACAGGGTTGGTATCCTGCTGGTTCTGCAGCAGAGCAGCGGTGTTGTTGTCGATGAGCACCATTAAACCGGTGACAGCGACCTTCTTGCCGTGAAGGGAACGTGCGTCGATCTTCAATTCTCGGATCGAAATTGACTTGTAGCCGGCGCTAGTCAACGATGCGACGTGTTGCGTTTCCCTCTCATTCTTCAGCTTTGAATGCTCGGCCATGAGTCGAGCTTCGACAAAGCTTGAGGTTTCTCTTCTGCGTTCGGCGCCGTAAGTCGCCAAAACGGACGAAGACGCGTTCCACATCGCGAAAGATGCAGGCAGATCGGGCTGCTTGTTCATGCGACAGAACGCTGCGACGCGAAGGATCGTGGCAAGATCCTCGTCGCTCAAATCTATCGCCTTCGTCGAACGGTAAACCTGTTGCCTGCCTTGGTCGGATAAAATGGAGGTGTCACACGAAGAGAATTGATTCTTTAGCTTTTGGAAGAATGGCTCGTTCGTCTTTTCGTGAGCCTGGATGATCGCTAACTTACAAAGCTGCTTCGCAGCGCTCGCCTCTGGCGCGCTTGAGCTTTCGCCTTGGATCACACCGGAGATGCAGAGGTCGTAGACGTTCTTCGCGACCTCGTCCTCGAGGCCTGAGAGGCTGGGCCGTCTTCCGATCGTGAGGGACACATTGATGTCGCGCGCGTCTCTCTCGACTATTAGCGTCAGCTCGGCCCCGATCCCCTTCGATGCCACGATGCCCGTAACGTCTGCTGGTGAAGAAACCTGCTTTCCGTCAATTGCTCTGATTATGTCTCCGCGCTGAAGCTGAGCCGCGGACGCCGGGCTGCCACCCTCGATGCTAACGATCCATGGCCTTTGGGTAAGAGCGGGGGCATCAAACGTCGGAAATTGGCTAGGGTTGTAAAGTCCTATTCCAATGTAAGGGGAAGGCTTGTCGCCTTGCTTCAGCGCTGCAATCTCGCGCTCTTGCTTCTCACCGAGAAACGTTTGGTACTTGGCCCGTTCCTCGGCTTTCGCCGCGGGGTTAAGTCGACCGTAACCGCCCATAGATGGTAGAGGCTGTCCCGGTCGCGACTGAAGAAGTTCGATCGCTTGTGCTGGGGCATCTACATTCGACGAGAAAATTAGTAGTGCCGCAAACCCGGCAGAAGCAACCAAACGGTCTCGCATTGTTCTTTCCTGCTTTTTGCAAGTTATGCGCGAAGCCTTGGTAGGAAGCAAAGACTGAAGCGAATGGATCGGTACCACTTTAGTCTCTACCCAAATTTCGTCGCGCGACACCGTGCCTGGCGGCGCAGTGCGGTCTATCGAGCGCGTTATCCTGCTTCTCGAAGATCAGTTTTCTAGTTTGGCCTAGGCGTACGGCTTCGCGGTGTGACCAGTGCCGATGCTCGGAACTCCATCGCCGTTGCTCCGATCCCGTGCAAATTCTCGCGGTATCCGATTTCGCTCACGCTGCCGCAATTCGAGTGCTTGCGTTATCCGCCGCAGTTCCGTCTCCTGGAACACCCGTATAATTACGGGTTGTGACCAACTAATTATCTACCGGTGGTTAGCGATTCCATCTGGACGCAAGAAGCCATCTTGATGTAGCTCATTATCGCTTTACGCATTGGGGGAACGTGATGAAAAATCATAAGAACATTCTGTCACTCGGCGCGGCTCTTGCTTCTCTCACAACCATTGCTATGCCCGTCGCCGAAGCGGCACCGGCAGCCACGTCCGATGCAGGTGCGTTGGGCCGAAACGAACATAGCGCGACGGCAAAGCTCACGCCCAACACCTTTGTGCGGGCGGGCGAGGATCTGCTTGGCTTTGTAACAACCACGACTTCGGATGGAACGATCGTTGTGGCTGGACATTCGTCGCACGCCTCCCATGCGTCTCATGCTTCGCATGCGTCTCATGCCTCTAGCCGATACTAACGCGAGCGCACCCACCGTAAGTGTAACGGTCAATTTCGACTCGAGCGTCCAAACTCTGGGGGCGCTCGAGGCCGCCGTTTATCGCTTAGTTGGGATTGCCACGTGTCAAATTGAACGAGATGGGGATCGGTTTGTCTGCCATCTCGCGTCAAAATCGACTTCGCGCCTTTCGTTGACCTCCCTTGAGCTTAAAGAGCGTTTCCTTGAAATCGTCTCCGATGAAAACTTGAGAATGCGTGTAGCCGAGAGGACGGAGGGTGTGCGGAACGTGATCCTTGCACTTGCCTTCGGCTCCCTCGCCTCATCTCAGGGCAGCTAGCTAGGCATCCGGTATGGCCAAGTTTCTACCGCCTGACGCATTCAGTGCTCAAGGCGACGCATTGACGTTGCTGCCATTCAATTTCGAACGAATCGGCTCGTCCAACGATTACCTGGTCGCGAACTTGGTCGGCGACTTTGTTCGTTTGACCCAGGCTGAGCTCAATAAGCTCGTTGATCTGCAGCTCCAGCCAGGAGATGGACTTTATGAGCGTGCCTATGCCGCTCATTTGGTTACTCGCGAAGGTCAGCAATCTCAACGACAGCTACTAGCTCTTCGGCTGCGAAGCCGAATGTCGTTCCTACGTCAAGTCACGCCTCTGCACATCTTCGTAGTCACCCTTCGCTGCGAGCACTCTTGCCCGTACTGCCAAGTCTCTCGGCAAAGCACAGATCGCTCCCGCTTCGACATGAGCGAGGAGACCGCCCAGCGCTCCCTCGATGTTGCGTTTCAAAGCCATTCGCCACGGATAAAAATCGAGTTCCAAGGCGGTGAACCGCTTTTAAACTTTCCGCTAATCAAAACGATCATTTCGGCGGCGCGGGCCAAGTCCAGCACGACAAACAAGGCCGTTGATTTTGTGATCGCCTCGAATCTCGCCCTTCTGGACGACGAGATTCTTGCGTTTTGCAAACAAAACGATGTGCTCATTTCAACTTCATTGGATGGCCCTGCAGATCTGCACAACAAGAATCGTCCAAGGCCGGGTGGGAATAGCTACGAGCTTGCTGTCAACGGATTGAGGCGAGCCAAAGAAGTGCTTGGTCCTGACCGGGTCGGAGCGCTAATGACGACAACCGAAGCGAGCTTGGATCGTGTCGACGACATTATCGATGAGTACCTGAAGCTCGAGTTGGACGGCATCTTCCTCAGGCCGCTTTCGCCTTTCGGCTTCGCTATCAAGACCAAACAGTATCATCGATACGATATCGAGAAATGGCTCGCTTTCTACGAGAATGGTCTACGCCGAATCATCGAGATTAATCGCTCGGGCAAACCGTTCAGAGAGTTCTATGCAGCGCTGATCCTCTCTAGGATGATGTCGGATCGACCTATCGGTTATGTTGACCTTCGTAGTCCCGCAGGTATCGGAATCGGTGCGCTCGTTTACAACTATGATGGCAGCGTTTTTGCGTCAGACGAAGGTCGTATGCTGGCTGAGGCAGGCGACAACACATTTCGTCTCGGTCACGTCAACAAGGACGACTATCGCTCCTTAATCATGTCGGATCGTCTCATCGACACAATCTCGTCGTCGCTAACTCAATGTGCTCCGGAATGTTCAAGCTGCGTATTTGAACCCCATTGTGGCGCTGACCCGGTTTATCACCACGCGACGCAGGGCGATGCGCTTGGCATCAAGCCGCTGTCTGCATTCTGCGCGAGACAAAAGGGTGTGATGCGCTTGCTTCTTCGGATGTTGGAGGCGCCATCGGATGCAGCAATTCTGCGGAGTTGGGCTACGTGACCAAGCTTCAATTATCTGGGACGGCCATCGAATGTTATGGTCTAGATCCAAGTCGAGAACGTTCCGTGGTTCGGCTCAATCAACCAGACCGATCCAGTGCGGTAAGCCCCTTCGATTTCGCGGTCGTTCGAACAATCGAAGAGCTTGGTCGCGCACTGTTACATAATTGGCGCTCAGTGCTTGGACTTGGCGATGAACTGGCGCCGCTCCTTGCAGAGGGGACGGAACGCTCGATAGTGCTGCCAAAGCATTTTGACTACCTGGTCCCCGGCGACGTTATCGGCATTCAACACGCCTCTAAACGCTTTCGCTCGCTCTACCGACACGGATCGAAGCATAATTCGTTCTTGGTCACGGAGAGATGCAACAACTACTGCCTTATGTGTTCACAGCCTCCGAAAAGTGTAGACGATTCTTGGATCTTAGATGAGATCTCAGAAAGTTTGCCACTCCTCGATAAGGAGTTGCCGGCTCTAACCTTCACGGGTGGCGAGCCGTTGACTAATTGGCGCAGATTTGTGGAGGTTATGGCCGAATGCCGCGACCAGTTGCCAAATACCGCGGTTCAAGTACTAACAAACGGCAGAGCGTTCGCGGACTCTCAGATCGTTGATGCTTGGAGTTCGACTCGGCACCCAAACCTGATTGCCGCAATACCGGTCTATTCGGCCGTCGACCACATTCACGATCATGTCGTGCAAGCGAGGGGAGCCTTTGACGAGACGCTCCTCGGCATTCTTAAGCTTAAAGACCGTCGTCAGCGCGTTGAAATCAGGATCGTTCTTCACGCGCTGACTGCTCCTGCTATCGCACAGACTTGCCGCTGGTTGTCTCGCAATTTTCCGTTCGTTGACCATGTCGCGATTATGGGTATGGAAAATACGGGTTTTGCGCTCGCAAATGAAGCGCTCCTATGGATTGACCCGATGGACTACAGGACTGAACTCACTGAGGCGGTCGAGCTTCTCACCGCCGCACGTATCAACGTTTCGATATACAACTTGCCGCGCTGCACGCTTGACCGAACTATTTGGCCATTCGCTGTACAATCGATTTCCGATTGGAAGAACGGATATGTCGAAGTATGTGGATCGTGCTCTGAGCGCGCGCGATGCGGCGGCTTCTTCACATCAGGGCGTACGCGCTTCAGCCGCGGCGTCCGTGCGATCGCCTAACCATTCATTACTGAGAGAGTTGCTATGCGCCGTCGCGACGGTACGCCTCTGATCATCGCTAACGACCAAGCGCGTCCTTTGGGCAGGGTGGATCTCTCAGGTAAACTTAATCCGGGTAGGTATGACGAAGCCTGGCTACAAAAGCTGTTGTTCGATCATCCAGAACTGCTGCCCACGGAGCAGATCGAACCCGGGTTCGGGAATGTCGTGCCGCTTTGTCGCGAGCTTCCCCTTGCGTTTGGCGCTGGCAAGACCGGAGCCATGGATAACGTCTTCGCGACTGCTGATGGTGGCTTGCTGTTCGTTGAAGCGAAACTGTGGCGCAATCCAGAAGCTCGACGAACAGTTGTGGCACAAGCAATGGAGTACGCGGCCGCAATCTTTCGGCTGAGCTATGAACAATTTGAATCGGCTGTTGAGCAGGCTAGAACAACCGCAAACTTAGCCTCAAAGTCCTTGTTCGAGATAGTCAAGGAGAGGGATGAGGGTGTAGACGAAGCAGAGTTCGCAGACGCGATCGCCAGGAATCTTAAAAGAGGAAGAGCGATCATCGCGGTGGTAGGTGACGGTATCCGTGAGGATCTGGAACTCTTGGCTGAATTACTTCAGACTCACGCAGGCCATCGATTTACGTTTGCTCTCGTCGAGCTTGCAATTTACGCGAGCTCGGACAGTTCAACCACGTTCGTTACGCCCTCAGTGCTCG
Source organism: Bradyrhizobium sp. SPXBL-02 (assembly GCF_051853065.1). Classification (NCBI taxonomy): domain Bacteria; kingdom Pseudomonadati; phylum Pseudomonadota; class Alphaproteobacteria; order Hyphomicrobiales; family Nitrobacteraceae; genus Bradyrhizobium; species Bradyrhizobium sp. SPXBL-02. The sequence goes on from NZ_CP182474.1 coordinate 593,154, forward strand.
CAAAGACTGCGTTGATCGAACGTGGAGTTGTTCGCATCGAGGACAGCGGCAAGGGTGAGCAGCAGATTGTCATTAGCGGCGCTGCGGCCGAGTCTCGGCTAACGGACAAGCCCCGGCTTATAAGCATGGGGGAGGACGAGTTCTACGAGGTTCTCGATAAGCGGAATCCGGGGATGTCGGCCATACTGAAGGGCTTTTTGGCTAAAGCTGATGCGCTCGGAGTCACGGCTGATTGGCAGAGAGCTTTGAACCTTAAGCATGCCTTCCCGGAAGGGAATCCTCTGAATCTAGGAACGATTGACAAGTCTGGCTTTTTGGAAACAGGTCCTTCTAGTTGGTGGGATCGGACGCATATCGGGAGAGCCTATAACGAGCGCCTTGCGAAGTTGATTAGTGGTTTCGCCAGGGAAACGAAGGATGGCAAGGAATCGGCGGTTCGCACCGCCGCCGGTAAGATGCCTAGGCTAACCGACTTTCTGCCGAAGCATGAACAAGCGTGGTTGAACGCCATGTCGGAGTACATCGAAGCTGCCTTGAAGCAGCACGGTTCGACCGATTAGAAGCTCTAAACTCGATCTGTTTGTGTTACCAAGCAGCTAGGCCACCGGCCGACTTCTTCCATAACAACTGACCTGCGTATGGCGCTCAGCCAGAACCTGGCTCTGGCTCCTGAAAGACGAACAGTTGCTTCGCCCCGAGTGCTCCGCCGTTCCTGACCTACTTCTGGTGTTTCATCTTGCTGAGATCAGCACGTCTTGCCAGCCTCATCGAGTGTTGAACGACCTGCGCTATGGTGCGGCTCGAACTCATTGGCATAAGTATTGTGGAAATTGAGTAATCGTTGCGCCACCGCCAAAGTTCTACGAATTTGCTGGTCTGTTAACTCAACCCAATCCTTCGATGGCTTCTCGACCAGCACTCGAAATATTGTAGTCGTTCCACTGATCAGGAAGGAGGCTTCGGGGGGCTTCTGAGACTCGGGTGAAGGCTTGTGTCGCGCCCCATTCCAGAACGACAGATCCATAACTCCGTTCTTTACTTTCCAGTCAATGGTGATTCGGGCTGGCAGATCACCTTTGAAGATCACCCACCAAGAATTTCGGCCTTTGTCGGTCGGGGGCTTCATCTGTAGCGCTGGGAACTCGGTTCGGGCGATCTCATATATTCGTTGCCACATGTTTGTGACTTCCGGCGCCGGAATCACTATGTACGAGCTCTTGGCTTGTTGCACCGCTCGAAGCAGCAATGCGGCTCGATGTTTTGCTCGCTCGGTGTCTTGGGACCCGATGGCGTGTGCGACATCCTCGTAGGAAACACAGCCGTCAAAGTGTGCCGCTGCTGAATTGCCTTCGCTGTACTTGCTGGGCGCGATCAAGACACAATATGCCTGTTGACCGCCGCGGGCCATTTCGTTCGCTCGAGCTCGATACCGTTCGGGCTGCATTGGTTGAAATGCGGCGTCGATTTTGTTTTCGATCAAAAGAACGCCGCTTTTGCCGCCAACCAGGAAACGCGCTAATAAATCCGTCTCGCCTGTGCCGTCCACGACCGATAGTGAGCATTCAGTGACCTGTAGTGGACCATCTAAACCCAAAGGACTCGAAAATATATCGCGGACGGCTTGGCTAAATATGAGCTCTTCTTGCAGCAGTACATCGATATCTCTCTCGTACAAGCGAGGAAGGACAACGTCTTCCGGCATGAAGTAACTGCTCCCTTTAGTGGGCTTTCAAAACGAGGCGCACGAATCCAGTACAGAATCCATGAATTACGAGAAAGCATCGGATACCCAGGCAAGGCGAACCTGAACATCTTCAATCGTGGGTGCCGACCCGACCAGTTTAACAAACCGGTCGAAGTCCTCTCGATTTTGGGATTTGATCTGAGCGCCAGCCGGCGAGAAGGATTGCACGATCATCCACGCTTTAGGAGCGGAGTTCTCTCGTGCTGTGAGCGCAGCAGCAAGAGTTCGTTGTAGGAGTTGATATCTTATATCCAAGAGCTGTGCAGAGTTCAGTCGCAGCGCGTTAGCATACCTTTCTACGACGGCCGTCCGGTGAGGCGGGGACTCGGAATTCTTGTGCTCTTCCTCAAAGATCCAGGAGGACACGAGTTCGTCAAAAGGTTCGTCGACTTTCGCTTCAACGGCAACGATGCCGTCAGGAACGAAAGCCATGATGTCTGTCATGGAGACGCCGCCGCCCCAGACCCTTGTCGGATACTCGAAATGGGCAGTCGTGAGTTCGTTGCTTCCGACTGCCTTGGAAATTGAGTCTGGAAGAGATCCGCTTGCGGCGCACCAGCATTTAGCTGCCTCGGCCATACTTCGTCCGTCGCGATAGTGGTACTTCCGGTCGAGCGGAAGATTGTCGCGCACGTCTGTGCATAGTGTGATTGGATGAGCATAGCCGGCCCCGAAGAATAGCTTCATTACTGTCAGCCCCTGCGGTAATGACAGGTTAGTCGAAGTCGCGACCTCGAGTCGATAGTCTGTCGACCCACTCAAGGGCAAAGCGTCTTCCCTAATTATCTGATGCGGTCAGGCGCGCAGCGAGTCCTGCAAAAGCGCTGCTAGTACGCCACGGCCTCGTAGATTGGACCTTAAACAGGTCTATTTCGGCAGCGGCGTATCGCATCCTCCCTTTCGCGCTCGTCTGAAGGCCGATATCGTTGCTGGCGGAAGCCCCCGAGGATGGGGCAGCAGGCTCGGGACAGGCTATGCAAAAGCACGGCGCGACGATTGTCTTCAGCGCTAGCGATCTGGTTGGGCATCTGAATTGTCGTTACCTCACACACCTCGACCTCAAGGTCGCCCAGGGCGAGCTGGCCAAGCCAAAACTCCGCGATGACCCGACCCTCGATGCCCTGGTGCAGCGCGGCAAGGCTCACGAGCAGGGTTTCGTCGATCATCTGGCCAAGGAGGGCGGGACCGTCACAGTTATCGCCGGCGTCGGTGTCGATCACGTCTCGGTTGACCAGACGCGGCAAGCGATGGTGCGGGGCGATGCGGTAATCGTTCAGGCGGCGTTACGGAATGGGCATTGGAGCGGTCGCGCAGACGTGCTGCGGCGAGTCGAGGCACCGAGCGGTTTGGGCGCCTGGTCCTACCAGGTCACCGACACCAAGTTGGCCCGCGAGACCAAGGGCAACACGGTTCTGCAGCTGAGCCTCTACTCGGATTTATTGGCGGTCACGCAGCATAAGGTCCCTGAGGCGGCCCATGTTGTCACGCCCGGCACGGAGTACCTGCCTGAGGCCTACCGTGTGGCCGATTTTGCCGCGTTCTACCGACGCATCAAGCAAAGCCTGGAGACCTTTGCGGCTGCGCCCCCGCTTGATGGACTCTATCCCGACCCGATCGAGCACTGCGAGGTCTGCCGATGGCGCGAGCCCTGTGCTTCGAGGCGGCGGGCCGACGATCACCTGTCGCTTGTCGCAGGGATAGCCAAAACGCAGATCGAGGAGCTGCTCCGGAGAGGTGCGGGTACTATGGCAGCACTGGCGACGCTGCCCATTCCGCTGCAGTGGCGGCCCGACCGGGGCACTCCGTCAAGCTACGAGAAGGTTCGCGAGCAGGCGAGGGTCCAGGTGGAGGGGCGTATTGCGGGCGAGGTGCTCTACGAGCCGCTGCCGCGGCTACCGGAATTTGGCCTGTTCCGGCTGCCTGAGCCCTCGGCCGGCGACATCTTTTTCGATTTCGAGGGCGACCCGTTCGTGAACGGCGGCGGGCTCGAGTTCCTGTTCGGCTACCTCTATGCCAATGACGACGGCACAGACGCCTATGTCGGCGACTGGGTGACCACACGGCAGCACGAACGCGCCGCGTTCGAGCGATTCATCGACTTCGTGACGGAGCGGCTGGCCAAGCACCCCGGCTTGCACATCTATCACTTCGCACCCTATGAGCCGGCCGCGCTGAAGCGATTGATGGGGCGATACGCCTCGCGGGAGGACGAGGTCGACAACCTGCTTCGCGCCGGCGTATTCGTGGACCTCTATGCCATTGTCCGGCAGAGCATTCGCGCCAGCGTCGAAAGCTACTCGATCAAGAAGCTCGAGCCGCTGTACCGGTTTGACCGGGCTGTTCCGCTGATCGATGTGGGCGGCGCCATGGCGCGCGTGCAGGCCAGCCTCGAACTGGCCGACGCTGATGCGATTGATGCCGGCGACCAGGCGGCCATTATCGGATACAATCGGGATGACTGCGCCTCGACTCGCGGTTTGAGGGACTGGCTTGAGGAGGTGCGGAGCGGGCTAATCGCCCAGGGGAAAACGATCGATCGGCCGCCGCCCAAGCCTGCCGAAATTAGCCAGGATCTCAGCGACTGGAAGCGCCGGGTCGCCGGACTTGTCGCACGGTTGACCGGCGACGTTCCGGACGACGTCGCCGAACGAAGCCCAGAGCAGCAGGCGCGCTGGCTGCTGGCTCACCTAATCGACTTCTTCGGGCGCGAGAACAAGGCGGTTTGGTGGGAGTATTTTCGGTTGAGCGATTTGTCGGCCGAGGATCTCTTGTATGAGCGTGCAGGGTTGGCGGGACTAACCTTTGTCAGCCACGTTGGTGGAACAGCAAAGACGCCGATTCACCGCTATAGCTTCGAGGTTCAAGAGACGGATGTTCGCGCTGATGATGATCTAAGAAGCGTAGGCGGCGACAAGCTTGGCTGCGTCGTAGCGATCTCCGATGAGGCCAGAACGATCGATATCAAGAAGCGCCAGGATACGGCGAGTTTCCATCCCGAGGCCGTGTTCGCGCATAAGTTCATCGACAATCAGGTTCTCGCTGAATCGGTGTTCCGGATTGGTGAGTATGTCGCGGACTGCGGGATCATTGGGCCTGGTGCCTATCGTGCCGCTCGCGACTTGCTGCTCAAAGTCGCTCCACGTCTGTCCGGGCAGGTGTTCGAACAAGCCGGCGAGCCGCCGCTAGCGACCGCAATACGGGCTGCACTCTCGCTTGATCAGAGCGTGTTGCCTGTGCAGGGGCCCCCGGGGGCCGGCAAAACTCATGCCGGTGCGCGTATGATCTGCGCGCTTATGCGTGACCAGCGGACGGTTGGTGTTACGGCCAATAGCCATAAGGTCATTCGTCACTTACTCGATAAATCCCTAGAAGCGGCCGCCGAGCAAAGTCTGACCATTCAATGCATCCAGAAGGTCAAGGATGAGCCGACGTCTCGTCCGGGACTGCAGCAAACGACGAAGAACGCGGACTTCGTCGACGGGCTCGGCAATGGTTGTCAGGTCGGCGGTGCCACCAGCTGGTTTTGGGCGCGTCCGGACGCGGCAGGAATCGTGGATGTTCTGTTCGTGGACGAAGCGGCGCAGATGTCATTGGCAAACGTGTTGGCCGTTTCGCAGGCGGCTGAGAGCATCGTGCTTCTGGGCGATCCAAGGCAGCTTGAGCAGCCGATACAGGGAAGCCATCCCGATGGCGTTGCAACGTCCGCGCTTGATCATGTGTTAGGTGAACATGCAACGATCGGGGCTGACCACGGGCTTTTCCTTGAGGAGACATGGCGCTTACACCCCGATATCTGCGCCTTCACGTCGGAGCTCTTCTATGAAGGCCGACTTCGTTCGCGTGCGGGACTAGAGCGGCAGGAGATTCGGTCATCGAGCCGAGTGAACGGGGTGGGCCTGCGCTATCTTGGTGTCCAGCATGTCGGCAGCCAGAATTCGTCTCCCGAAGAGGCGGACGAGATTAAGAAACTCGTCGATGAAATTCTCGCCGGCAACACAAGCTGGGTCGACGGTTCAGGCCAGCAAGCGACAATCCGGCTGGAGGACATCCTGATCATCGCTCCCTATAACGCCCAGGTCTTCGAACTTCAGGAACGATTGCCGGGTGCGCGTATCGGCACCGTCGACAAGTTTCAAGGACAGGAGGCGCCGATCGTGATCTATTCGATGACCACCTCGTCTCACGCCGACGCCCCGCGGGGAATGGAGTTTCTCTACAGCGCAAATCGGCTGAACGTGGCCACTTCGCGTGCGAAGTGCATCTGTATTTTGGTTGCCTGTCCGCGCCTGTTCGAGGTCGAGTGCCGAACGCCTCGCCAGATGCAATTGGCAAACGCGTTCTGCCGATATCTCGAGTTGGCTCGGCCGCTTTAGTTGCGAGCTTCCAAAGCTTGCGGGCAGGCTGGTCAGCGGGGCCGGATCGGTCAAAGGCCGACTTCTTCCATAACAATGGATAAGCGAACGAATTCGTCGAGCGAATCGATGGTCGTAGGCGTTTCAGAGAGGCTGGTCTTTCGAGAGCTGGCTAGCTCGCTGTCGCCGCCGCAGATGCGAGGCTCGTTCGAGCATCGATTCCTGGCATAAGGTGCGCCCGTTCGCTGATGCGGTGCGGCAAACGAGCGATTGATTGCAATCAAAAATTGAGCCATCATGTTGCCTTTATTGCACGGAGGCAGACCATGGAAATACTAGTGGTCGATGACCATCCGATCATTTGTGACGGCCTTAAGCGATATCTTGAACAGACGGCCAGTGTGCCAGTAAACGTGAGAACGCTTAATACGCTCAAGCAGGCGACGGATGCGATTGAATCTGACTACAATCCCGACTTCGTTTTTCTCGATCTAAATTTGGATTCTGAGAATCAAAGCATTGGAACGTTAGAAAGATTTCAGGAACATAATGCGCGGGATGCCGCGGTGGTCGTCTTTACCGGCATATCTCCACGAGATGCCGCGGCCGCAGATGTGGTTAGATCCTGCTTAGGGCTGAAGGCTAAGACGGTCATTTTCAAAGGAGCGGATATCGACCAGATGTTCGTGGGGTTGGAAAGGATCCTTGCAGGTGAGGCTTGGATACCCCATGAGGTAGTGTCACTTCTCCTAAAACCAACAAATTCGCGCACTGTCGATCTCAGTCCGCGCCAATGGGATGTGGCGCGAGGAGTAAGCAAAGGGCTTCGCAACAAGCAAATCGCGAACGAGTTGAACACGACAGAAGCGAACGTTCGGCAGATCGTAACGTCAATCTATAAGCGCTTGAACATCAACTCGCGTGTTGCTCTCGCAGATGTAGTCAAGAAGGCAGAGATCAAGCTTTAGACGCCATCATTGTCGACGTCAGCGACTGCGCGCTATGCGGCCGCATTCTTTGGGACAGACCGTCGATCCAATCGGGTCAACGTGTTAAGCAACTCATCGAACATTCGTGGACCTTTCGATATGACTTCAAGCCCTTCGACAGCGATCATTTGGAGGATTTCGGGCTGCGTTTCGGCGGTGCAGATTACAGCGGGTATCTCAATGGCAAATTGCAGTCGTAACCGTTTGATGGCGTCAATCCCAGTATGAGCGCCTGAGTCTATCCCTTCCGCGAGACGGTAGTCTGCCAAAATGAAGTCAGGGCCAGAGTCGGCATCGTTGCTGTCAATCATGCTTTGCATCGCCTCGTCGGCGGTGCTTCCTTCATATACGCTGCAGCCTAGATCGCGTAGCTGATCGCTGATTGCGTCTCTAACCGACAATTGGTCTTCAATGATCGCAACCCTCGTCCCCGCCAAGTTCGGGGCATGCTCAGTGTTGTCGCGCTCTAACAATTCGGCTGGAATTCTTGCGACAAATGGAAGCGTTACGGTGAATTGAGAGCCCCCTTCAGGGAGCTGGCACAGACGGATTGAGTGTCCGTCCAACAACTTGATCAATCGGTCTACGATCGACAATCCTAAACCAAAGCCTTTCGCTCGATCGCGAGACGGATTGTCAAGCTGGACGTATGGCTCGAAGACTTCGTGGGCGCGGTCAGAAGGAATTCCTATGCCGTTGTCCGTTATGCTGATAGCAATTGTCGCGTCCTCCTGGCGGCAGGAAAGTGCAACCCGGCCAGCGACGCCTCTCGACATGGAGGGAGTATACTTTATCGCATTCCCGACTAGGTTACGCAAAACTCTGGCAAGTGCATCTGGGTCGGTCTTCACCAGGACGGGTGGGATAGGCTCGCTATGCAGCGCAAGGCCCTTGTGAGTTGCCTGATATTGAAATTCGTCCAACACCATCGATACGATCGCAGGCAGGACCGCTTCCCTTGGTTCGACGTTCCACGTGCCTGCATTTAATCGGGACAGATCGAAGGAAGCATCCACCATTTCGTGCAAGGAGACGTTTTGGCGTTCCAGCTCTTCGATGGTCTCCCGTAGATCGGGCATGTTGGCGACTTTTTTCTTTAGGGACCTCAGTCTGAGAGCGCTCGCTTGAAGCGGCTGCTTTAAGTCGTGGCCTACTGCGGTGATGAAGCTGTTTGCGCGAATTCTTTCCGCTTCAGCACGAGAACGTTCGAGCTCAGATTGAATCCTTTCGTGGCGTAGCAGTACCTGGCGAATGTAGAAGCGCTTTTGGCTAATTGAAAAAAACCAGCCAACGAGGAAGAACATGACCAATTGGCCTGTGAAGAAGATGTGAGTGTTAAGAAGGCTCAGGCCTTGATTGTGGTGACGTAGGTCCTGGAGGATATGAAGCTCGAAAGGAATAAGGTTAGCTACAACGATCACTCCGAAGATGGCCAATACGCTTGGAGAGAAGCAGATTACGCTGATAAACTGGCCAACAAATGTCAGATACACAAACGTCTGCTGCGCCAAGTCAAAGGTGACCCCGTACGGAGCAGGTTGATGCGCAAGGACTTTGTTTCCTGAAAGCCATATGGCCGAAACGATTGTTAGCCATGCGCACCAGATGAAGTGATAGCGTCTAATTTCCCCTGGTGGAGCGTCGTCCGGTAGGCGTGCGAGCCAACGGGATAGGAATGCATAGGAAATTAGAGCGCCAATCAGGCCGAAGGTCCAAGCTATCATTCCCACAGAGGAAGCAGAAGCGTCGCGGGTGCCAAAGAACCATACAATTATGCAGGCATCCGCCAGTACGGCTAGCCAGTAGGGTGTTCGGCCGGCAAGATCGCTTAGTCGAAGACGCTCGACCTCGTTACGTTTAGATGCATCGAGGGCCGCGGCCGGATTGAAAAAGTCGCGAAGTCGCCCAGCCGAACGTTTCAGGGCTTCATGCGTCATCGAGCTAGATATCTGAGCGTGTTGGTCAACAGGTGTTTCCATTCTTAGCACCCCGGTCAAGCGAGCTAACCATAGGCCGTAGGTATGAGAGATTCGAGGGCTGCAGTTGTCAGTACCGACTACTAACTTTTGTTAGTAGGGGCAGGCCTAGCGGCAAATCTCAAGTACTTTCAGCTCGCGGGGGTTGATCTGCCAACGGTGCGAAAGTTTAGGGGCGCACAGGATGCCGCCGGCCTGGCTATGTGTCTTTGAGTACATCGGCGCAGTGAAACTCCTGCGTGCGTCATCGGATGCCGCCGCTACGCCCAAAATGGATGCTGTCGCGACGAGCAGAAGGATCGTGGCCACGGTGCCAATCACGATCTTGCGCATGGTGGTTGTCCTTTCTGGACGGCTGTCCCACCGGAGTTGGTGGTGACGTGATCGGTTCGGATCGCAGTGTCAGAATAAGAGGTTCGCGGCCGAGTGCACGACAGCAGGTGTGAATCGAAGGCTCGCTTATGTGCTTCACGGAAGTGAGTGCCTTGGCTGAACGGCAAACGAACGGGGCGCCGTTGCCGGCGCCCCGCAGGTCGATAAAGCGGCTTTGATTTTTAGCCGCAGACCGGGCCGTAGATCGTGAAGATGCAGGTCGGCACGTAGGGGCCCGGCAGCCAATAGCCCGCGTTGGCGGCGGTGGCGAGGGAGAGCAGCGAGGCTGCGGTCAGGGTGGCAATGAGGATCTTGCGCATGGTGGTTGTCCTTTCTGGACGGCTGTCCCACCGAAGTTGGTGGTGACGTGATCGGTTCGGATCGCAGTGTCAGAATAAGAGGTTCGCGGCCGAGTGCACGACAGCAGGTGTGAATCGAAGGCTCGCTTATGTGCTTCACGGAAGTGAGTGCCTTGGCTGAACGGCAAACGAACGGGGCGCCGTTGCCGGCGCCCCGCAGGTCGATAAAGCGGCTTTGATTTTTAGCCGCAGACCGGGCCGTAGATCGTGAAGATGCAGGTCGGGACGTAGGGGCCCGGCAGCCAATAGCCTGCGTTGGCGGCGGTGGCGAGGGAGAGCAGCGAGGCTGCGGTCAGGGTGGCAATGAGGATCTTGCGCATGGTGGTTGTTCCTTTCTGGACGGCTGTCCCACCGAAGTTGGTGGTGACGTGATCGGTTCGGATCGCAGTGTCAGAATAAGAGGTTCGCGGCCGAGTGCACGACAGCAGGTGTGAATCGAAGGCTCGCTTATGTGCTTCACGGAAGTGAGTGCCTTGGCTGAACGGCAAACGAACGGGGCGCCGTTGCCGGCGCCCCGCAGGTCGATAAAGCGGCTTTGATTTTTAGCCGCAGACCGGGCCGTAGATCGTGAAGATGCAGGTCGGGACGTAGGGGCCCGGCAGCCAATAGCCCGCGTTGGCGGCGGTGGCGAGGGAGAGCAGCGAGGCTGCGGTCAGGGTGGCAATGAGGATCTTGCGCATGGTGGTTGTCCTTTCTGGACGGCTGTCCCACCGAAGTTGGTGGTGACGTGATCGGTTCGGATCGCAGTGTCAGAATAAGAGGTTCGCGGCCGAGTGCACGACAGCAGGTGTGAATCGAAGGCTCGCTTATGTGCCTCACGGATGTGAGTGCGCGTAACGCGTCGCTCCCCATTGAGTCAGCCGATTTGGAGCAGGCGCGCCCGCGGTGGCGGGTTTAAGTGACCTCGTAAAGCAGTACATCCTGCCGATGCGTTGAAGTATGCAAACCGGTTTCCAAAGGAAGGCGCCGGAGGCAGACTGCTTAAGTACGCTCGATTAGGCGAGGCCCAGGGACTGAGTTTTTCCATAACAACGCATACGCGAATGAAGCCAAATCGATTCAATTGCGGCCCAAAGGCTTAGGCCGCATTCGCCTCGGATTCGGTGATGCGTTGGAATTCGAACAGCACCTCCTGGAAGTGCTTGGCGAGATAGCCGACCACCCTTCCGTTGCGTAAGAGCTTTGAGACGTAGCCAACCGCCAGAACCAGATCGAGATGGTCGGTGCCATAGGTCTGTTCGGCCACTTTGAATTCGCGGGCGAGCGAGGCCGATTCCCGTTCCATCAAGGACAATTGCTCATCCGACAGCCCTTTCGGCGTACGCGGGGTGTAGCCGGCCGCCAGCTGATTGCGGGGTGTCGCCGCCACCAGCGAGCGCACATAGCTGTTGGAAAAGTTGTTCATTGCGATCATCAGCTCGGCGGCTTCGATCTGCCGCAAGGGCGCGAGCTTGCGCAGCTCAGAGAAGGAGTTGAGGGTCAAATGCTTCTCTTTGAGCAAATCGACTGCCTCCGTACAGATGCCGTCGAGCAGCTTGCGGCGCCGGCGAATGCTGGCGACGTCGACGTTGAGCGCCTTGGCAATTCGTCCCTCCGACACCCCGTTCTCGATTGCCTTTAGGATCATGCGGTGCTCTTGAATAATGGCTATGCGGTTGACGCGCTTGTTGTAGGTGAAGGCCTCATCTTCCGTCGACACCAGGCATTCGACCTCGAGCAGTCCACGGTCTCGCAAGACCTCCAACCGCAAATGGCCGTCCAGGAGCAGGAATTTGCCAGAATTGTCGCGGCTGCGTGCCACCACGGGCGGCTCGACCAGCCCGATCTCGCCAATGGAGGCTGCGATCTGCCGGTATTTTGGCGAACGCTTCACCTCCTCGGACACGAGCTTTAAGGGCTGGATATCGGCCAGTCTGACCGTGGCCGTCCGTTCCTCAAAGCCCATCCGCACTGAAATATGGGGGCGGCGTGCCATGACTTATGCCTGCCCATGCAGCCGCAGCGCCAGGTTCTTGGGCAAAGTATCGAGCTTTTCGTCCTCCAAGATCGACAAAAAGTCCGGCTCGACCAGGAGTTTGCGTAGGGCTTCAAGTATGAAGATCAGGCGGGACTTGGTGTTGTTGGACTTGCGGATCAGGATCCGCTTGCGGTCAACATCCTGCCGGTAGGCCCGTAACAGCGCATTCGAGCTCAGCGGCGCCCCATCGGTCCGTCGGGGGCCGGTCTTATAGCCCTTGCCGCGACGTCGTCGCTGCTCAATGAGTTTCTTGGCCGCCAGCAGCTTTTGGCCCCGCAGCAGGCGTTCCTCGTAGGCCTGCTGCAGGACGGATTGGATGTCGCTATCCTGTGCTTGCGAGATCATGACGGCAATGCTGACCGGCATCTGTCCGGCCTCGACGGCGCGCAACAGCCGGTGCTCGCCGCTTTCCAGCAGGCTGGTCACCCCCTTGACATACTCGATGCTGAGGCCGGTCTTGCGCGCGATGTCGTCGAAATCGTAGCCGCGGCCACGCAGTCCCTCGATATCGTGCAGCAAGTCGATGGCGCGGTGCTGCCGCCGGGCGCAGTTCTCGACCAGGCTCATGATCGCACTGTCCTCGGCGGAGGCATCGACCACGACAGCCGGTATCTCCCTCTGTCCGAGCGCTTGATAGGCCTCCAGGCGCCCCTGGCCACACACCAGATCGTAACGGGGGTCACCTTCGCAACCCTTGCGTTTGACCGTGATCGGCCGCTTCAAGCCGAGTTCGGCGACGCTGGTCACAATTTCCTTGAAAATCCGGCGGTTGCGGGCCCGCGGATTGACCACGTCGATGGCCCCAACCGGAATGATCTCAATGCATTGAGCCGATCCCATAGCTGACCTCCATCAATTGTGAGCGGGCGGCTAGTTCGAACAACATGTCCAGCGTGTCGAAGCGATAGGCATCGAGTGCCAAGCCATTATGTTCAGCGAGAGCCAATTGCTCTGCTTCCATTTCGAATCGTGGCAACAAGTAATAGTCGAGCACAGCGCTGTTCATCTGGTTCATCCGGATGGCCACCGTGATGTCCGGCCGCAGGCCCGCATCAAAGCGGATCTTCCAGCGGTAGGAGCCGGCCATGGTTTCCTGGGATCGGACCAGGCAAAGGGAAGCGGTAAATTCGTCATTGACGGTGAGGAGATCAGTTTTCGCGTCCTGGCGGATCGATCCCCCAATTTCCTCGATTCCGCGCACCGTTGCAGCAATGAAGTCAGGATACATTCGCCGCAACGCGCGATTAATCTCGATGTAGCGGTAATCCCGGTCTGGGCTAAAGCCGATGAGTTCGTAGGCGCGTATCAAACTTCCAAAGCGGGTGCGATAAGCGCTGCTGGACGGCCCAATCTCAAGTTCATCGATAATGATCCCGGAGAGATAGCCGTGCTGCTCCAACAGGCCGCGCAGCACGTCGAGAAGTTCCTCGTCAGAGTAGCGCTTGCAGCGTTCGGAAATGATCGCTTGCGCGGATCTGAATGTCTCTTCATCAACGATGGGCTCAAAGGCTTGGTCGTGACGGATCCAGCGCTCGGGCGGATTGTAGACCCGCCGGCCCTTGAGCTTGCACGAGCATCTATTCCAGACATTGTTGCCGATGTACTTTTCATTGATGAGGATTTGATGGACGGTGGCTCTCGTCCAAGGCCGACCAAGATCGGTGGTGATGCCTTTGCTGTTGAGGCAATCCGCAATTTCCCGTTCGCTCCTACCTTGGGCGACAAAGGCCTCGTAAATGAAGCGGATCGTCTCGATCTCTTGCTCCGGGCCCGGGATCAGCACAATCCGATCCGTTTGGATGCTCTTGTGTTCGCCGCGCACCAACTCGGCTTTGGTGATGCCATTCTGATCAATCAGTTGCCGCCGTAGCCCATATCCCGCCGGCCCTCCCTGGCGATAGCCAAGCTCGATCAGCCGCCGCTGGCCGGCAAAGACCTTGACCGAAAGTTCTCGGCTGTACTCACCAGCCATGGCGCGTTTGACGCCTTTGACGATTGTCGAGACCGGGCTCCCGTCATTCTCAAACTGTTCGGCGCAGTAGCGAACCGAGATACCCGCTCGCTTGCAAATGTATTCGTAATAGGCGCTTTCATCGGCATCTTGGAAACGGCCCCAGCGACTGACGTCATAGACCAGGATGGTCGCGAATTCGGCCGTGCCATTTTGGACATCCTCGATGAGCTGCTTGAGGGCCTGGCGATCGTCGAGATTGAGGCCACTCTTGCCACTATCCTCATAGGTTTTTTCAATCCGAAAGCCGTGACGAGCAGCGTACTCGCGAATGGCTTGTGACTGGTTCGCCGTCGAATATTGCTGATGGTCGGTCGACATCCGAACGTATTCCGCAGCGGGTTTGCCGGTCCGGGTTTCGAGTTCAGTCTCTGAATGAGACGTGTCTTGCAACATCATCGCCCCACTAGCGTCAAGAATGTATGGTCAAGTCCTTGAAACTATAACTTAGCTCGGGGGGAAACATGTTTCCGAAAACGGGCAAGAAGTTTCCAGCTGAGGACGTGCCGGCCTCGTCGACATATGCCAGCTTGATTGCCGATATCCTGAAGTCCGAGCTTGGCAACTCGCATCAAGCGCATAAGACCTTGATGCGATGGACGGGCGCCAACGAAAGAACAGCTAAGAATTGGCTTTCGGGCTCGAACGGTCCAAGCGGCGAGCATTTGTTGCAGCTCATGCGCAACTCGGATCGGGTGTTCGAGTTCGTCTTGAGGCTATCGCACCGTCCCGCATTGCTATGCAGTCGAAGGCTCGAGGAGGTGAGGAACAGCTTGCAAGTCACAGCTGATCTGCTCTCGGAAGTTATCGAGATCCAGGACAGACACGCCCCGTAAAGCTCCTGAGACCCGTCCCTCTAGTTGGATCCAGTTCTAGGGGCGCAATCCAGGCAACGCAGCTGAAAGCAGGGCTGCGTCGCGAAGATCGAAAAATTCGCAAAATACGAAACATTGCTTGCGCCGTCGGGCAAAACAGTGGTTTATAGGGCGCTGGCTCACCGATTCAAAGGAACCAGCGGCATGGCTGATGAAGTCGAAGCATCTACTGAGTTATCTAAAATCGCGAAGCTCAATGGGGACTTCCGAAGGAACTATGGAAAAATACTCGGCGCATTCCTCTACCTTCGGTCAATCAGTGCCGCGCGCGGCCGTTCTTGGTTCTGGGCAGGTCTGTTTTCGGTTGTTTGTTCAGCGGTCCTAACTTGGGCCGGAAGGCACGGGCTTGCCTGGTTAACTTCCGGGTGATTGCTCGAACGAGCGCGTCAGGGCTTTTGAAGCAGGTGATGTCGCGGCGTTCCCGGGCCCTGTCAGAGAATCTAATTGTTCTTTTCACCTTCCCATCGGTCGGCAGCAACACGTAATCAAGCACGTCCTTGTTATGCGCTGCTAGCCTTATGGCAGCAATCCACCCAGCGGGCACATGCGTATCGCATTGAATGGTCCAATGTGGGGAATGGGTCTCCTCCAATCCCGGGGTCCAGCGTGCAGCTCTAATCGAAACGCAAATCGAGCCATTCACGCGAAGCGAATCTGTCCACCCGCCAGTGCTCGTCCGAAAGCCCGCCTTTCGAGCGGCGGCTTCAATGCGAGAAGCGAGCCTTGTCTTGAGTTCGGACCAAACAGGTCTCGACTCCAAAAACTCGTAGTTCCGCCTGGGAGTATAGCCGAGCAATCGATATAGGTTCCGCAGGCTACCGAAGTGTGTCTGGCACGTTGCCACGCAGGGCAAACCCGGTGTGCGGTCTATGATGCCCTTGCTCAACTTCCCTTCCTTGAGCAAAGCTCTTCGCAGCCGGACAATCATTTCTTCTTCAGTAAGATCAACACGTCGCTCGCTAATGAACTTGGCGACCTTTCCGAACACCTCGCGGTCAACAATGGGCTCAAGACAACCCTCAACCCTAATCCATTGTTCAGGAGGGTTGTACGTGCGAGTTTGGCGCAGCTTCCATGATCGCCGATTGAAGATCAGATTCCCGATGTAGCTCTCGTCCCGAAGAATGGCCGCTATCATCACCCGCGTCCATGGCGTCCCCGAACGGCTCGGGACTTTCTTCTTGTTTAACTCCTAAGCCACAACCGTTTCACATTTCACCTCAAGGAAACGATTGAATATCCACCTGACCGTGGCTACCTCTCGCGGGGGCCCGGGACGAACTCGGATGTGATCAGTGGCGAGGTACTTGCGCTGCCCCCTCTTCAGAATGCCCTTTGATTGCTCCTTCTCGTCAACAAGCTCCCGCATCAAACCATATCCAGGGTTACCACACGGCTTGTAGCCAAGACGAGCAAACCGGCATTGGCCGGCATAGACCTTCACCGAAAGCTCGCGGCTGTACTCCGCCGCCATTACTCTTTTGATGTTCTTGACGATGCTCGCAAGCATGGTGCCGTCATTGTCGAATTGCTCAGCGCAATATGAGACCTTGACGCCCGCTTGCTTGCAGATGAACTCGTAATGCGCGCTCTCGTCTGCATCTTGAAAGCGGCCCCATCGACTCACGTCATAAACCAGGAGGTGACCGAAGTCGGTTTGCCCATTCTCTACATCCTCCAATAGTTGAAGTAGACCGGGGCGGTTCTTGATGAGCAGTCCACTTTCACCCTCGTCCTTGTATGTTCGGACGAGCGTGAGATTGTGAGCGTGCGCATAGGCGGCGATGACCGCAGCCTGATTCTGGATTGAATAATGCTGCATCTCAGTAGACATTCGGACGTACTGAGCCGCTCTAACCCCGAGAAGGGCCTTCGGCAGGTGAGCCTTGTGAATGACGAGCGCATTACTCATTCGTCACCTCCACTTAGTCCGATCCTGCCCCCATGAAATAGAACGCCTGCATTCAGGGTATGCGATCCGTATTTGAGAGGCGACTGCTATCTGTCGCCAACGTCGGCTACGTACGCTTCATATGATTGTCCAAGAGCTCTCCGCGTAAAAAGGATTTCTAAGGCCAAAATCTCGGAATAGCCGCTGATCTCGTCTCCGGTATTGATCAAGTCAACTATGGTCAGGCCTGGCCCCGTGTCGAAGTTGGAAGCGGGTGCACCGGGAATGCGGATCAGCCCTTGCATGCTTGGGCCCCCGTTCGAAGAGCGACTTTGATTTGCGATGTCCTACGCAAAAACCTCTGCCCGGACTGAAGTGGGATCCGCTGCCATTGATCGAAGTCGCCTGTGGTCTGACCGATGTGACTCGGGCGGATCGTCTGATCAATCGCAGCAAGGGCCGGGATGGCAAGCAATGAGATGGTAGCTGTGAGTGCAGCAGCACGGAATGTGAGACCGTGACTTCGTGTCTCAAGGATTAGTTGGCATCTTCTTCGTATCATGTGAGTGATCCATTAGTGTTCGAATGGCTGCCCCTTTCGCCGCAGCCTCTCCAGAGTCCTCAGCAACGCGTTCAGGTGTGCACTTCGTTGAGGGCGGGTTGCCGCACTGGCGCGCAAGCGCTTCCCAACCGACGCACTTTCCAGATTGGTTTCGGTAGCCCGGACCTCCATTGTCTCCGCAGGCTGCGAGTGCCGACGGGGCATGCAACAGTTGCATGATGATGAAAAGCGAAACTACCTTGGAAATCACTTTGGACGCTCCACATCGGGACCGACAAACTACGCTAGCTCCACGGCGCGCGGCCCTACTGCTGCTTCATTCCAAGTTGCTCAGCGCAAACGCTGCCAAGCTGGACACCAGTAGGGATGGGCCCGTAATAGAGGCTTTTATCCTTGTCCTCGGTATCGAGACTCTTAATCGTTCCGTTCGGCGCTGCAACGACGTTGACCTTGCAAGCGTATGCCCGCGAACTTCCTGATGCGCTCGATTGGCCATCACGGGAAACCGAAAATGAACTCCCAGACGCCAGTTGCCAGCTATATGCAGTATCGCCGCTATTCATCTTGAAGCTGCTGGCTGGCGGCCCCCACCGAACGGCATGAGCATCAACATTCTGCCCGACGTAGTCTTGGCCCAGCTTGGCGCGCACATCTGCGCCTGTCGCGTAACATCCCCCTAGTGCCACACAGAGCATGGCAAAACTCAGCCGACGCATTTCTTTCCCCCCAGAAAGGGGCATATCCAAACGCAACTCCCGCGTGAGATCAAGACCCGATGCTAGTTTTGGAAAAGACGGCCGCTCTGGGGGGCTGGCGGCGACTGCCCGGAGCTTGCTGGTCTGTCTCCCCCGTCTCGCCTGTCTATTAGGATTCCCGGACCGGCACCCGCAAGCGGGCCAGGACGAGCCGAGCTCGGTCTCTAGCCCACTCTACGGGCCTGCCGCGGTGCTTCGGAGGTGACCTCCATCCTGATCCGGCTATCTGCAGCGAATTCCTGAAGGCCCGCGCAAGGGTATCGGCGATGAACCTATTGTCGCCTCCATCCCGGGCGGAGAAGCTTGGCAGTGCTGGCCTACCTGCCTGCCAAGCGGAACCTGGGAGGTAGTGCTGGAGCAATTTTCCTTCCAGATCCTCTCCCTCCGCCAGTCCCCTTTTTCGAACCCCCTCTCCCTGCCAGTCTAAGTTTCTACTGTCGCTGATTTCCCGAGCTTTTTGACGCTGAACCGTACTCAGCAAATTAGGTCTGTAGCCGAAGCCTGCTCCATCGCCCTGCTTTCTCCAAGCCTCTGTACTTTCCGAGCGGCTAACGGACGATAAATGCCTTGAAAATCAAGCATTTCAGTTGTCGGAAAAGCAGAAGAATTCGTTTCTTACTTGCCTGGCAAGACCGCCAAAAAATCCAGTCGTCCATTTGGATTTTATACAACGCTCGTTTTGGAATCCCTCGGATTCCGTTTTGCATGGGGTTTTGAACGAGCTTCGTGGTTAGCGCCGATGAAGGCGGGCGCGAATAGGCCGTACGGCGCAGTAGCCGGCGATAGTTCGGGCCAAGGAGGGGCAACACGACATTTTGGGATTGCACGCCGCCAACATTCAATCAAGACTGCCGAAGGGCGAGCGGGCAGGGGCTCATGTTAGCTGTTTCAGATTACGCAGCCATTTCTCATCGGCAGGACGCATTTTCTGGATCGTACATAAGCGCGATTTGCGCTGCCGCAGGGTGCGGAGTTGAGGCCGTCACCCTAGACAACGACAAGGTTGACTACCTTGTGCGCTCGCGCGTGCAAGGAAAGATTTTGAACAAACCGCAAATCGACATTCAAGCGAAGTGCGAGAGGAGCGGTATGGCCACGAGCGATCCCATATCATACTCTTTGGACTTGGATACCTATGACGCCTTGAGAGACGTAAAGGTCTGCATTCCTCGCATTTTGGTTCTGGTGCTTGTCCCTGACGATGTTCAAGAGTGGATCATGCAGTCCGAGCACGCTCTCCTGCTTAGGCACTGCGCGTATTGGGTTTCCCTGAAGTCGATGCCATCGAGCACTAACACCGCGACTCAGACAGTTCATATATCCAGAATGAACGTTTTCGGCCCACAAGTCTTGCAAACGATGATGGCCAAGATAGCTGATGGGATCGAGCTATGAGGGCTTCTATAAAGGACCAGCTTGCCATTGGCGCGATCCGGCATCTCAACGCCATTGGATATCTGCGAGCCCACGGCTGGGAGCGCTTTGGAGAAGCATCAGGGCGGCCGTTCACTGTCTGGCACAACGCCGCACATCCCAAAGCGGAGATAATCATCCCGGCGGATCGAAGTGCAGCCGACTATACATTGTTATTTCGCGAAGCTCTCCGCGAGCTTGAGGCTGTCGAAAATCGCTCACAGCTCGAAATCCTCCGCGACTTGTACAACTCTGGTTTTGATATTGTCCGACTGGCGTCTCAATCCACACGCACGGCGGATGGCACTGTCGACATCGAGGAGGGGGTCTTGCTGTTCGAACGGGCTAGAGACACGCTGTATGCGGCAGCATGTTCGACGGTGAAACCCCAAGCCGTCTTCCATTCTCGGCGCCCACAAGCCGCTAGTGACTATATGAGGAAAGCAAAACTAGGTCAGACGGAACATGGGAGCTATGTGCTCACCCTTCTGTCACCGGTTGCACCGCAGTTGACACCACACAGCGACACGGACCTCTTTCCTGAGGAGCCCTTTGAGCGGCGAGTGGTCCAGACGTTGGCGCGGTCCGTGCACCTCGCGGTCCGCGCAGCGGAAAGCTCAGTCACGGGAGCTGATTTCAGTCCCTTTCAAGAGGCCGTTGCTAGCGGCGTTAGCGCTAATCTTTGCGAGGGCATAGCTGGCCTCTTTGCTGCGGCCGACCCAGCCTCCGTTGAACTTTCCGTCTCGTGGGCGCTAAATCGGCCCACACCGAATGAGGTCCATTCCCGCACCCTCATAAGCAGTGACATCGTTCCAACCCTTCAAGAAGCTGCACGGCTCTTTCGAGTATTTGACCGAGTTGAGAACTACGAGATCAAAGGGCCCGTGATTAAGCTGCAAAGAGAGGAGACGGCCTCCTTCGGTATGGTTACTGTGTTGGCCCCGGTAGAAGGAAAGTCGCGCAAAATTACTCTCGCTTTACTGGACCGCGACTACCAGACTGCTGTCATGGCCCACCATCAGCATCTATACGTTCGTGTGGTTGGAACGTTAGCGCGTGAAGGAAAGTCTTATAGGCTGGAAAACCCGGCCAACTTCGGCCTCTCGCCTGACGACGAAGATGACATTGACGAGGCCTGATGTTTGACGCGCTGAAGGCGCAGCCGTCCATGTATCGGCTTGGCTCTCAGCATGAAGGCTCTGCTGCAAAGGTAGTAGCGGCGTTGGTGAGCCAAGAGGATGAAAGGCCGTCTGACTTTGACGGCGTTGTCTACATACCGTTGAATGGAGGGTGCCATTGTGCAGAGAGCTGCGGGTGCTCTGAGGCGGGCTAGGCCCGGCGAAAGCCACTCAGAACCCAACCGATGGCCCCACCTAGGATCAGTAGGCCGAAAGGCGGCAGAAGGGTAACTAGCCAAGCTTCTTGCGCCTGATCACCTGCAGTACTGTATCTGGCGTCTATCGCTGTGAGAATATCATCGCGGGTGGTCGTCTCGACCTTTCCGCCAGGTCGTGTGGCTTCCTGCTTCAGCTCCACATTCAGGACATCAGCGAGGTCACGGCGTCTCATCGAGGTGTCTAGGGTGATCCGCTGACCGCTGCCCAATTCAATTTCGTATTTCGGTGCGCGCCATAGGCCCGCGTACGTTTGCGGCTTTGAGATTAGAACAGCGAGGCCTACCCACAGGACCGCGAGAACAACCCAAGCTCGAAAGAACCCCTTACGCCACGTCATGCACGCCAGTCCCAACAACGACCTCTCGTGAGGCTCTTTACGGAATACAAAACCCTGCTACAAAAGCAACGCAGAAGTTCCTCTGATTTTTTCAATGCTGAAGTCGATGGTTCTCGGTTCCCACCCAACTGTACCTAACTTGCGCTCGAACTCCGTTTGCTAGCCAGCACATTATGTCAAAAAAGCTTTTCGCAGTGAGCTGAGGCCGTGACCACACCTCTGCGAGCCCATCTTGCTCTCTGCACTTCAAAAACGGAAGTGAGTTCGTTGTGCGGGCCAGTCCGCGGGGAATGGTTTCAGCAACGATTTCAGCTCAAGTGTTTTGCTTTGCCGACCGTCCAAAATGGACTGGACCAGATCCGGAGCGAGCAGGGTAAGGCGGAGCACCCTGCAGACGTAGGACTCGTTAACTGCCTCACGTTTGGAAAGCTCTGCGGCCGAAGAATAATGTCCAATCTCGATGAGCCGGCGCCATCGATGCGCTCTCGCGAGAGCAGCAATCAGACTGTTGCTTGGGCGTGATCGAGGAGCAGTCCAGTCCTCTACTCCCGCAGGAACCACGATTTGCTTCCGGCCGCCGCTCTGCCGGAAGTCGACTGGGATGCTAACAACGAGCTCGCTTCCGTCGCGGCTGAGCCGCACATTCTGTTTCGGCTTGTTTGTCATGCGGCCTCCGCGAGCGTCCCGCTGGCCTTGAGATCCGCGGCCAGCGTCGCGAAGCCGTCCACCCGAAGATGCAGATCGACCTTTGCAGCCGCGACGACGACCTTAGCCACAACGAGCTGGAGGATGCGGGATTGCTCCGCGGGGAATAATTCGCTCCACAGCTGATCAAAGTGGACGAGGGTATCGCGGACCCATCGCTCGGTCGTCCCGGGCGCGTGGATTCGCATTTTCTTCCAGGTCGCCACGATCAGCTCAGGGGAGGCAAGCACGCGGCGGATCTGGTCCACGACGATCTCCTCAATCTCCCCTGCGGGGACGCGGAAGGCCGCGCTGGATGCAGCCGCGCCTTTGATGGTTTGTTGGCTGACGTAATAGCGGTACAGCTTTCCCCGACGGCGAGTATGAGTGGGAGACATTGCAACGCCAACTGAGTCCAAAATCAGCCCCTTGAGCAGGGCAGGGGTCTGCGCCCGGTGCTTTGCGGCTCGCTTGCGAGGGCTCTCCTGCAGGATGGAGTGCACCTGGTCCCAAAGCTTGCGCTCGATGATGGCGTTGTGCTCGCCGGGATAGGCCGTACCCTTGTGAACCGCGTCCCCGATGTAGGTCCGATTGTTCAGCATTTTGTAGAGCACGCCCTTGTCGATGGCCTGGCCGTAGCGATTTCGGAGGTCCTTCTGCTTAAGCTCTCGGGCGAGGAGAGTGGCCGAGCCCAAAGTCACGAACCTGCGGAAGATCCACCGGATGGTCTCCGCGTCCTGGTCATTGATCACCAGCTTGCGATCTTTGACTTCGTAGCCGAACGGCGCCCAGCCGCCCATCCACATGCCCTTTTTGCGAGAAGCCGCGAACTTGTCGCGGATGCGCTCACCGGTTACCTCGCGTTCGAATTGGGCAAAGGAGAGCAAGATGTTCAGTGTCAGCCGCCCCATGGAGGTCGTTGTATTGAAGGACTGCGTGACGGAGACAAAGGTCACCGTGCGCCGGTCGAAAGCTTCCACCAGCTTGGAAAAGTCCATCAACGACCGCGACAGCCGGTCGATCTTGTAGACTACGACCACGTCTACCTTGCCGGCTTCGATGTCGGCCAAGAGGCGCTTGAGAGCAGGGCGCTCCAGCGTGCCGCCGGAGAAACCGCCGTCGTCATATTGATCAGGAACGAAAAGCCAGCCTTCCTGCTTATGGCTTGCGACATAGGCCTCGCATGCCTCTCGCTGGGCCTCCAGGGAGTTGAATTCCATGTCCAGGCCCTCTTCGCTGGACTTGCGGGTATAGACCGCGCAACGCAGCTTGCGGACGATCGGCTTGCTCATGCGGATGCCCGCTGGCTCTTTAGGCCAAAGAAGATCAGGCCATTCCACCGCGTGCCCGTGATGGCTCTGGCGACCGCAGAAAGCGATTTGTATGGCCTGCCCTGGTACTCGAAGTCGGCGTCGCGGACCGTTACCCGGTGCTCGACGCCCTTCCACTCCCGGATGAGCCGGGTGCCGCTGACGGGGCGGTCCGAATTTTTATGCCGGACGCGCTTGCTGCCCTTGGTTGGCAGGTCGGCCGCCAGGGCTTCCAGCCGCCGGACGGTGTCGGTTGACAGTCCACCGTACGCCAGCTCCTGGATGCGGTACGCCAACCGGCTTTCGAGGAAACGGCGGTTGTAGGGAGGGGGCTCCGAGCCGAACAGCTCGCGCCAGCGCGCCTTCAGCGTGCCCACGGGGGCAGTCTTAAGGGCCGAAATCTGCGCCAAAACGCCGCCGCTAGCCATCCGCCATTCTCCATTCCAAAGGCGCGGCATGTCCGCTCTGGTCGGGCGAGATGTCGAGTGAAACATCTCCCGTGTGGTCGGAAAATCCGCTTGCCTTTCGGGCCTGAATCCGGCTGAGGCCGAGCGCCAAAAGTTCGGCAATTTCGGCAATTCGGTCGTCGGCGGAAGGAATGTGTGGAGATCCTGTGATCATCCGCACTGTTTGCAGATGATTCGGCGAGTTGTCCGGCGGTCAACCTCACCCGTTCTGGGCTAGGTTTACAGAAACCGATTCACGGCCTGCGGACGAACATGTCTAACCATCACTTTGCGCCAGGACCAAACGCAGAAATCGAGCCGAAGGGCCCGCAACATGCGTTCGAAGGAGCAGTAGCTTTACTGGCGCCCTTCGAACGCCGGCTGGAGGCGCATGCCCCAGCGGATGCACGAGAGGTGATGGCGGCACAGGATCCCCGCCTTTTGGCCTGTGCGGAAGTCCACAGTTTGGCGGAGGCGCTCAATAGTGCGCTGTATCGGGCTCGTCAGGCACCAAGGGTCAAAGACGTCGTCGCCGAACTCGGCCAAGCCCGAGACCGTCTTCGCGAAGCCAATTTGGCGATTGTCTCACTCGGAGAATGGTCCCGCTTCCATCTCCGAACGCCTTCCGAACTTCATCGCGATGGTGTCGAGCCTCGATGGCTGCCGTCCTACGAAGACGGAAGTGCCGGTGAATTCGTTGGACTATCCTCCCGCATAGCCGACCAGATGGAGGGGGTTGTCGGCAAGTTACAAACGATGTTTGGCGACGGTCAGGTCGCTGACCGAGGTGGCGCTCAGAATTATGAAGAGCGATTTCTTGGCCCGGTGAAGAACAGGTTCATTCGAGAGGCCTTCGAAGTATTCGATGCCTATCACCCGGGAAGTGGCAGTTCGTCAGAAGGCTCGCCGTTTTTCTGCTTCGTACACATGGTCTACGAGTTCGCGACCGGCGAGCATGACGAAGACAAGATGGCCCTTGGATATAAACTGCGAGAGCTGATTAGCGCGCTGCACGGTTATAGCCGTGCCAAGGCTGAATATTGGAACATTGAGCTGATGCTCAACTCCAGTGGCCAGGACGACGCAACCAGGGACGATCTCGAAAGGCGCCAAAGGAAAGCAAAGAGGGAAATGGAGCTGCACGAAGGGAAGTTCGTCCCAGCCCTCGCTCAAAAAGGCCTACCTCCTCAAAAAACCGGCAAGTAGGCCGCGGGCGCGAATCATTGGATTGACGGCCTCCTTCGACCTCGTTTTCGAGGTGGAAGGAAGCACGATGAATAGTCGGGAAAGGGAAGGGGCCGGGAAGCCCGGCAGCAGCATGGCGGCCGCGGCGCTGGCGAACGCGGCGAAGGGCTGGCCGGTTTTCCCGTGTCATCCCGAGACTAAGCAACCTCTCGTCAAGGCAGACGCGGATCCGGTCACCGGCAAAGCCATCCCAGCGTCCGGCGGCCTCAAGAAGGCCACTACTGACAAGGCGCAGATTGAAGCTTGGTGGCGAAAGTATCCTAACGCCATGATAGGGGTGCCGACAGGCACGCCCATAGGCGCCTTCGTGGTCGATATCGACGCCGGAACGGATAGCAAGACAGGCGAGGTCTATGACGCCGTGGAAATCCTCGGTCGTCTCGAGGCCACGCTGGGGTGCCCGCTGCCGCCGACAAGGGTCTGCCGCACTCCGCGCGGCGGTTTGCATCTGTACTATCGATTGCCCGAAGGTGGCGCGGCGATGCCACGCAATCGTGCCGGCATCTTGAAGCGGGTCGATGTGAGAGGGGAGGGCGGATACGTCATTGTTCCTCCTTCAGTTCGGTCTGACGGCTTCGGCTATGCTTGGCAAAGCGAGGAGGATGCTGCTGAGGCCTGGGCGCCGGCCGAACTGCTGGGCTTTTTGGCGGCACCAGTTCGGCACTACAGGGCGCCCCAAACCGCCGGTGCTTCGTCTAAGGAGGCCTACGGGTTGAAGGCGCTCGCCGATGAGATTAGCGCCTTGCGAAACGCGGCCGATGGGACTCGCAATGAGACGCTGTTTCATAGCTCCATAAAGCTGGCGCAACTTGTAGCCTCCGGGCATCTCGACGAAATAGTTGCCCGCTCTTCCCTTGAGGCCGTTGCGGGGCAGTGGCCAAATCTTCAAAAGTCAAAAACGACCATTGCTTCAGGCTTTGCGCGCGGTCTCGCGGAGCCGAGGTCAGTCGCGACGCGCGGAGCCAAAAATCGGCCTGCTGGGCGGGTTGCTGACCTCGCGCCGGCGGCCCCGAAGATTGCCGCCTCTATTCTCGCGCGCCTCGGTTTGGATGAGGATCACCAGATTCAGCTCGACGGAGAACTGGCTCAGTGTCCCCTGACGGACCTAGGCAATGCCGAACGCTTTGCCCGCCGGATGCAGGATCGGCTGATGGCGGTACCGACGCGGGGGTGGTTTCAGTGGGACGGCTGCCGATGGACGATGAATGGCGCGGAGGACGCGGCGCGAATTGCAGCGCAGTACGTGGCGCGATCGATTCAGCGCGAGGCGAGTGCGCTGTCCGGAAGCGATGAAGACACGGTGGTCGAAGTTCGCTCTCCTGGTGCCAAATGTGAGCGGGAGATCAGGTTATCCGACAAATTGAGGGATTGGGGTCGAGAGACAGAAAACGATCGGCATTTGACGGCATTGCGCAAGCAGGCCGAGCCGATGATGGCGGTCGACCAGGCGCGGCTCGACGCGGATCCCATGAAGATCAACACAAAGAATGGGACGCTTAAGGTCAATCGCAACTGCGGCGACGAGGATCCGATTAGCTTTTATGAGCATGATCCCGCTGATCTTATTACGAAGGTTATTGATGCCGAGTACGAGGCAAGCGCGACGTGCCCGGTGTACGATTCCTTCCTCAAGAAAGTGCAGCCCTCGGCAAGAGTTCAGCGCTTCCTGCACCAATGGGCTGGACTCGGGCTCACGGGCGATACGTCAGAACAGAAGCTGCTGTTCTTCTGGGGAAAGGGACGCAACGGCAAGACGACGCTGGTGGAGGCGTGGGCGTCGATTTACGGCGACTACGCGTGCTCGCTTGCCGTTGAAACCTTCATGGACAATGGCAGGGGGCGAAGCGGAGGTCAGGCCACACCGGATCTCGCGCTCCTTCCGGGAATTAGGTTCGTCCATACTGATGAGCCGGCGCGCAACGCGCGCCTGTCGGAGAGCCACGTCAAGCTTCTGACCGGAGGCGACACGATCCAAGCCCGGGAGCTGAACAAGGGCTTCTTTAGCTTCAAGCCGCAGTTCAAGTTGACGATGTCGGGCAACTACCGGCCGAAGGTGGACGGTGGCGAGGCGTCTCAGGGCACGTGGCGCCGCCTGATCATGGTGCGCTGGGCAATAACGGTTCCCGAGCAGGAGGTTGATAGACAGCTATCGGCAAAGCTAAAGGCGGAGGCTTCCGGCATCTTAAACCGGTTGCTCGATGGCCTTCGCGATTGGATCGACCACGGCCTGCTCGTCCCCGAGGAGATCAAGGAAACGACAGAGGAGTATCGCAGCGACAGCGACGTCCTTGGTCGCTTCCTCCAAGAATGCACCATGCGGGCGGAGGGGCAGCGCTTGTCTAACGCAGAGCTCCATAACCTGTTTGTCGTTTGGAGCAGGAAGAACGGGGAGCGGCCGTGGACAAAGAAGAGTTTGACCAGCGCGATGAAGGAGCGCGACTACGAGCAGTCCCGAGGGGAGGAGCGCTATTGGAAGGACATCGTCGCCACCAAGGCAGTGGGTGACTTCGCGGTTAGCGCCTCGGCTGAGGACGATTTAGAGGGTGAGGAGGCCGAGAACGACAGTTGAAAGTGTCGGGAAATGCGAGCGTCCAGGAAGTGTCGGGGCTAAAAAAGCTCGAGAAAAGTGGGGCTTCCCGACGGTTTCGACACTTTCGACACTTCGTTGCACAAAACTGCCTAAGCGCGCGCCCGCGCGCGCAGGAAGGGCTGGCTCAGGACACCCAAGTGTCGGAAGCGTCGCGCAGGTTCGCTGTCAACCGGTGTCAACCTTGTCAACCCTGTCAACCTAACTTTTGGAGTGCTCCGGCTAGCGAGACCAAGGGGTGCGAATTACCCGCGGTTGCTCGGGAAGCCAGAGGGACCCGTGAAACAAAGAAAGGCCGACCGCGACCAAGCGATCGGCCCACTGGATGCAGCAGAGTCTCGAAAGGAAACATTCAAGGAGGGGGAGCGGCAGTGCCTACCAGGCATGGCCGCACACCCCTGAGTCGGCTCACCAGGCCGGCTTTTGCTGACCTGTCGCCGACGCGTCGCATGGTCAGCTTGTGACCCTGGCTGTGTAAAAACGCGAGAGATCGAAAGCCGGCTAGAATTACATTCTTCAGTTCGTTCTCTAAGTTGAATGCGCTTGCGAGGTTGACCGCTAAAGCGGTCTTGAACGAATTACTTATTCTATCGTCGTCAAGCGCCCTGGCGTTTTCACACAGCCAAGACCCACAGCGGACATCATAGCAACCCTCACAACCGCAGCGATGAGCTTCAATCTATTAGTTCGGTCCCAATTGCGACAGCGCTGTATCGATGGCAGACTGCAGCTCTGCCAGCAAACAGGGCTTCCTCACGACGGCAGTGCCCCTAAAGGCATCAGGCACGCCGGACGATCCGTACCCACTGATGAAGAAAAAAGGCTTGCCTCGATCAGCAATTGCCGACGCGATTGGCTCGATGGTGTCGCCGCCGATGTTGATGTCCAAGATCGCGAGATCGAATTCAGCGTCGCGTGCGAGGGCGGCGCCTCTCTTGACGTCGCCCGCTTCCGCGACCACCGAATGACCTGCCTCTTCGATCATGTCGGCCAACATCATTCGAATAAGGGCTTCATCTTCTATCAGGAGGACCGAAGCAGGCACAGATCGCTGACCTCAGGCGGGACCCGTCTGCTGCGAGCCGGCATTCAAGAGTTGGGAAACAGCCGCAACGACTTGCGCTGGCGCAAATGGCTTTTGAAGCAGAATGCTGTTTGGGACACCAAGTACAGGCCACTTATCCGCGGCGCCGCCGGTCATGTAAACCACGGGAAAATGCGGATCGATCTCCCTCGCCGCTCTTGCGACTTCCCAACCGTCGAGACGCCCTAGCAAGTTGACGTCGGTGACTAGAGCTCGGTAGGGCATGAGACCGCCCTTTAGAAGGGTCACGGCTTCCTCGCCCGTCTTTACCGTCGCGATCTGAAACCCTCCCTCAGTGAGGGCATCTTCAACGATAGCTTGGATCGCATCGTCGTCTTCGATCACCAGAATGATCGGAAGCTCTGTCACCACATCTTCCCCCTCTGTTCCATGTAACAAAGTGCACATAGCGTCCTTTGTTCCAGCGTTGGAACGGAGGGCGGACGTATTCCACCTCGCAAATAGGACAGGAACATTCGCGCAATTGCCAAGTTTTCCCGACGCCCTTCCCCAAGGGTGACCCGACAGGCCCCAGCTCAATGCCCCCCAATTGCCCCGCGAGCTGGGGCCTACCGGAACGAAGGGCAATTGTTGTAAGTTGATCCTCGGAATCACGCCTCGACACCGTGATGCCGACACAAGGCCTCAGCTGCGAGTCAGCCCGGTGCTGAGGCCTCTTTGTCGCCCGTTTCCATTTTTGTACTTATGCTCGGAACGTAAATTCGGTTCCTGAATCATTCTGTTGCTGGGAAACGCTAGGTTTCGGCGTTGCGATTAGCAGGTCGGACCAGAAGATTGACGCCAGGCACTCACAGAGAGCGCCCGAACGAATTGGGAACCAATACTAGGGCTTCAGTTGGCGGCCTTTTTCATTTTGCGAATGTCGCCAGCTGGCCCATCGGCGAAACTAGCGCTTCGCCGATCGATAGTCCGCTCGTTGAGAGCGGACCAGTTGCTCAACCCGAGTTGTTCGCTTCTGACCCTGCACACCGCGCAACGCACGCCGAACGAGCCGGACTTCATGTGACCATTGGCGTTGATCTACGCGGCGCGCTCCTTGTCTGACTGTTCCTCTACGGCGGTTTCTTCCAACTCCTTTTTGTAATTGCCCGCGAACCTCTCAATACTATCGGCCCATATCCTCAGCATTGAGACCTGAAAGCGCATGATTGGATTCAAGGCATTCATGCCGATTGCTGTCGCTGCGGTTATGCGTCTTTTTGGTTCGCGCGCGAACCGGTCTGAGTTAGCGGATTTGTCTGCCATGCCGCTCGCTCCTTCTTCTAGTGTTACTTGCCTGAAGCTAAGGTGACGGGTTGTGCACTGCGTGCTTCTAGACGTTCGGCCAAAATTTGATCTACCGCGAGTCTCGCAGATCGGTCGTCATGCAATTCGTCGAGTTTTTTCAAGTAAGCGACCGCCGCTATTTGCAAGCGATCGAAATCATCTTCGCCGGTATCGCGAAGATTAACGACGTAGCGATAGAGGGCTGAACGTCGAGTATCGTTCTCGCTGATGCCGTTGTGAAGCAGCAAGTAGCTCCGCCAAGCGAACGCACAGGCGCCTTCTATGGTCTGAGAAGTCATGTGCACCTCCCAAAGGCAGAGAAAGACTGACGAACCGTTTCGTTCCGCGGATCCCTGGGATGTAATATTGTTCCGTAGCTGCGCTGCAGGATGTTTTTGCAGTCGGGCGGCATCGATGCTGGCAGTCGGCCAACTGTCGATAAAGCGCATTCAGCCAATGCGATTGGGTTCGAACCGCCTTCGAGCGCACGCATTTCCAATGGGTGTGCCCGAACGATCGTGCGTGTGTTCCCCAGAAGAACGGCGCTGCGCTACGTGCACCGCGCTCACGATCCTTCAGAGTAGAGGTGCCGGCCCGCCTCCTCCGATGCGGGTGCTCCAGGTCAAACGGCTCGCGGTGCTGCGCTTGCCCGAAATTATCCTTTCGGCAGGCCTAAATCCTCGACGGCCCGGCCGCAGATTTCGGCGGGATCCTTGAGGCCGGTCTGACCGAGTTCGATGATCTTCTTGGCGATCAGTTCGGTCAGAGGGTCGTTGCGATCCTGCACGCCGATCCTGCGGAGCGCCTCTTCGTAGGCTCTCGAAAGCCGTGCAATCTCTTCAGGCCCCAGAGGTGAGTTTTGAAGTATTCGATAGATGGCCAACTGTCATCCCTCCGGCTCGGGGTAGCCTAGCACCGATGTGCTGTGGGAGCGTTGCATTCTTGCGGCAAATTTTAACTTCCGCACCCAGGCGGGGACAGTCAGAAAAGCGTCGCCAATGAGCAACGCCAAACCTCGTTGGGGAACGATAAGCGCGAGTGCCAAGTTTTCCCGGTGCCCCTGCCCCAACAGGTGAACGCCGAACTGGACCCAGCTCACAGCCCCCTTAGCCCCCGGAGCCGGGGCCTTTCTCGCGAGCTGAGCTTCCGTGAACGGTCGCTGAACATATCCGTCCGCGCCGGCAGCGGCGGAATCCTGGACGCCGGAATCCTGGACGCCGAGCGTCTTGCGCGGGGTTGAGATGGGAGGCGCGGCAGGCGACCTCTACTGATCCCGCTGCGTTCGTGGGGTTCGTCTTGATACGGGCCGTCGCCAGATAAGTAGCAACGAACGATGAACCTGTGGCGTGTTCTTGTCGTTGTCCTTGTCGCTACCCCCGCGGGTGGCGAGGTGGTTAGGAACCTGAGCCAAATGCCATGAAGGATCTCAGGGAAAGGTTCGAGAAGCTCCGCGCCGATGCTGCAGAGCTCGCCCTCATGAGCAGGCGGACGAGTGACGCGGGGAGGCGAGATCTGTTCGGACGTTTGGCAGAGGAACTTGCAATTGAGGCCCTTGAGCTTGAACTGTTGATCAAGCAGCAGAACTCAAGTTCGGACTTTATTGAGCCGGAAAAGGTGGTGCCTCTTGGAACCAGGTCTCAGCGAGAGTGACGCCCCTGCGGTCGCGCTGCCCCACGTAACGACGCTGACCTAGCTGCATGTTCGCGCTGCACCTGATGAATCCGCCAATTAAATTCGGGCAAGGCAACATACGATTCACATATGTTGATGCTGGAACAACGTCGGCGGATTTCAGTCGAGATTGCATCATTTTCCCGATTGGTCCACCGGCGGGCCACGATCCAAGTTTACTCCAAAGCTTGGTTGGGGGTTACACGACATGCGTGAACACCATGGTCTCGCGGTTGACGCCGCTGTGCTGCATGACCGTCTGGAACAGCTCACGTCTCAATTATCGGAATTGGAAAGGCTTCGCGCCCTCGTGGTTGAGGCGGAGCGGCGCGCAGAAAAGTGGAGCATCGAAGGGGCCTTTTCCAGTGGAAGCAACAACTCTCCTAGACCTTGGTCGCCTTCCAGACACCGCTGCACCTGGTAGCGCCGGAATAGCCACTCCAAGATCCCGTTCCACTTGTCGGCGCCAATCTGCCGGCGCCCGAGGCATGCTTGTCCTGAACGGTTACTGAAGCGCGCACTGCGCCAGTTCTCGATACGCGCCCCCGAAATCTGACAAGGTTTGGATGAGAGATGTTGCCATTCGAGATGTTCACGTCGAAATGGTAGCTTGGATCGCAAGACCCGGACCGCGTCTCGAAGATCAGGTGCCACGCACCGTCGAAGGCCTGTATCGGATAGGAGCGGGCCTCGGCGTAACCGGCATAGGCGAGGGTTAGACAACCCGCCGTCAAGTTAGCAACTAATCGCATCATCGTCGTCGCCTCAAACCCTGGGGTGAGTCTCGCTATTCTCCGCTGGTCAAAGGAGCGCCCTGCGGCCCCAGTAGCTTGAGAGCGGTTTCAATCTTGGCGAGCAGCGCCTGAATTTCAATTCGCTCATTGGGACCGGGGTGGGCTTCGAGTCGCGCCAGCAATTGCTCTGTCTGTACTATCAGTTTGCAAGAGCTGACATTGGTTCGCCCAAGATTGCCAGCGAAAGGGCCGCTCGAAGAGCGGCCCTTTGCCTGGTTCACCAGCTTCGGGTGCCGAAGCTGAAACCGATGCTCGGGCCACCGCCATAGTAGCTGTAGCCGCGATCGTAGTAGCCGGGCCCGCCATAGTAGCCGTAGCTCCGGCGAACCACGTACCCGTCGTCCCCGCTGTAGTAGCGCTGAACATAGCGAGGGCCGCGGGTCCGGTAGCAGCGGCCATACTCGTTGCAGACGAGCCGGACTTGCTCCGTGTTGGAGGAAATCTCGGTCGAGCCGAGGGCGGTCGGGTTGAGCGGGGCGGCGATCGCTGCCGACCCCAGAAGGGACGCGGCGAACAGTCCGAGTGCGATGGTCTTCATGGATGCTCTCCTTCCTTGGCGAGATCAGTCGATCTCTTCGATGATGCGACGCTCACGGGGTTCGACGATGTAGGTGCGGCTGTCCCGGTTGATGTACCGGTACTCGCGCAGGGTCGGAGCATCCCGGTACACCTCTTCCGGGAACGCCTCGATCTCGACGCCCTCCGGCACGCGCTCTCCGGTCCGGATTTCGGTCCGGACCGAGCTGCCCGTGGTCACCCGCTTCTCGCGCTCGACCGGACGCGCCTTGGCGTGCTTGCGGACGACTTCGCGATCGCGGTCAGTGAACGTCGCCTTGCGCTGCTCCGTCCGCGCCGGTGCGCCGGCCGTCGAACGGCCGGAGTAGGGCAGGACTGTCACGATCTTGTAGGTCGATGGCTCGACGATGACGATCTCGTCCTTCACCAGGACGAAGTTGTAACCGCGGTACTGCGGCACGATCTCGACGACCTCGGCCGGCAGCGGCTGCAGGCGGACGTCGCGCGGGACGACGGTGCCCACCGACAAGGAGAAGTTCACGTTGGTGAGCGGCTGCACGTTCAGGTGCGAAATCGACGCGCTGATGCGGGTCCGCTGCTGATCGTTGAGGTTCACCGACGCGTTCACGTTGGTGTTCGACGAACGATCCGCCGTGTTCTGCTGATTGTTCGGCTGCTGCGCCGTATTGGTCGAGTCGCTACCCGAGGGCGACTGCGCCTGATTGCTTGAGGACGACGGGTTGGCGCTCTGCGTCTGATTGTTCGTGCTCGACGGCGAGTTGGTCTGCGCCTGGTTGGAAGGCGTCGTGGCCTGGCCGGACGGCTGGTTGGTCTGAGCCTGGTTGGTCGAATTATTCGAGGACGGCGCCTGCGCGGTGCCGCTGCCGGAATTGGACTGTCCCGCAGCAGTCTGCCCCGTCGACGGCGGAGACTGTGTCTGGGCGGAGTTCGTCGAAGGACTGATCTGCGAGGATCCGGACGAGGTGTTGTTCGTCGGGGAGGACGCGGACGACGATGGCGTCGAGGTCGATGATGAATCCTGACGCTGGGTAGCGGTGGGATTGGAGCTCGACGAGCTCGGCGAAGATTGAGCGAAGGCCGAGGTCGCGATCGCGACTGCAGCGGTTGTTGCCAAGAATAAACGCTTGTTCATGTAAAATCTCCCGAATGCGAACGTCGAATAACCCGAAATGTCGCTTTCGGTTCCGTTTCGGGAAAACTTGGCAACGGGGATCGAATCTTCCGGAAGCCGGAGGATCACTGCTGTAGCGAAATGGCACGACGGCTCGAGAAACGGAACAACCGGAACTTCGACAACGAATTCTTGTTGGCAGTGACTACTTGCCAACTCTGAGGAGGACATCATGAAGAAGCTGATCGTGTGCGGTGCGCTCGCCGCTTTCGCCCTCGGCACCCAGGCCGCCAGCGCCGCCGAGTTCTACATCGTCCGCGACGCGACCACCAAGAAGTGCACCGTGGTCGACACCAAGCCGACGACGACCACCACCACGGTCGTGGGCGACGGCGTCTACAAGACCAAGACGGAAGCCGAGTCCGCCGTGAAGACCACCAAGGTTTGCACCGAGCAGTAAGCGACATTCGCGGGCCGAAGAGGCCCGCGAAACTACTGACAGCAATTGGAGAATGCCCGTACTGATTCTGTGGGCCGTTCCTGCCGTCCTCGTTGTTGGCGGCGTCGGCTATTTCCTGGTTCATATGCACTAAGCTGTTGGCTTTCGCGCGCGAACGGCCCGTCCGGCACCCGGACGGGCCGTTTTTGTTTGGCCGACGTCATCGAGCCCCCAAAGGAAAAGGGCCTCCGATGGAGGCCCTCTATGCCGAGAACGGTACATCCGCTTAGTTGTAGTCCGAATACTTGAACTGCGGGAGCGCCTTCAACTGCTCCTTGTTGCCGCTCATGACGGCGTGGTCGGGGACCCAATCGTTGGCGGTGCGGGTCGTGGTGTTGGTCGAAGCCGCGCCGGTGGTCGTGTCGCGCGCAGTAGTGGTAGTGGTGCTGGTCGAGCTTGTCCGGACAGGCTCTTCGACGAACTTCAGCTTGTCCATGGAAACGGCGATGTCGTGCTCGCCCATTCCCAGGAAGCCGCCGATTCCGATGACCACCGCGTTGATCTTGCCGCTCTTGTCGACGAGCAGCTCGTTGATGTCGCCGAGCTTCTCGTTGTTCTCGTTGTAGACGTTCAAACCCATGAGCTTCGAGGCGCGCCAGTTGCCCTTGAAGGCCATCTTCGCGTCCGTCGTGTGAGTGGTTACAGCCGGCGCGGCGCGATCCGCCGGTTGGGTGGATTGCGCGAAGGCCGCGCCGCCGATCAGGGCAGTGCCAAGCAGGGCGACGGCAAGAATCCTTT
Source organism: Bradyrhizobium sp. SPXBL-02 (assembly GCF_051853065.1). Lineage (NCBI taxonomy): Bacteria > Pseudomonadati > Pseudomonadota > Alphaproteobacteria > Hyphomicrobiales > Nitrobacteraceae > Bradyrhizobium > Bradyrhizobium sp. SPXBL-02. The sequence continues at coordinate 628,197 of NZ_CP182474.1, forward strand.
TCATCGATCATCTCCTCCAAACAGCCAGCATCCAGTCTGATGCCGCGCCCCAACGCCTGGGAGTTCCACTTGTTCCCGATCCGTCGCTGGATGGAGCGGCGGCAAGGCTTCGTCGTGCGCCCAACTCAGGCGCTACGTCTTGCGATCAGCTCGCGATACCGGCTTTCGTACTCTCGCGCCATGCGGTCCGCTGCGAAGCGCTCTTCGAATCGGGCGCGGACCTTGCTTCTGTCCAGTCGAACGGCTTCCTTGACTGCTTCGATCGCCTCCGCCTCGCCGTCGACGATGAAACCTGTGACGCCGTCCTCCACGACTTCCGGCACCGATCCGGAGCGATAGGCGATCACGGGCGTCCCGCACGCCATCGCCTCGATCATGACGAGGCCGAACGGCTCCGGCCAGTCGATCGGAAACAGCAAGGCGGCGGCCCCGGCGAGGAATGCTTGCTTCCGGATGTCGTCCACCTCGCCGACAAGCTGAATCCCCTCGCCGTCGATCTCGGGCTCGAGCTTCTTCTTGAAGTAAGCCGTCTCGGCCCGGGGTATCTTAGCCGCGATCCGGAGTGGCATCCGGACGGCGCGTGCGATGCGTATCGCGGCTTCAGGCCCCTTCTCCGCGGTCAGCCGCCCGAGAAAAGCGAGATATGACCCGGATTCGTAGGAGGGGCGAAACAGGTCCTTTGGCAAACCATGCTGAATCGTCGCGATCCAGTTGGCGCCCGGAAGCGGACGGCGCTGGTTGTCGGAGATGGAGACGAAAGGGGCCTCGGCGAAGGCCCCCATCACGTCGGGCAAGCCGGGAAGATCCAGCCGGCCGTGCATCGTCGTCAGAAACGGCACGCCGGTCCTGCTCAACACCGGCAGCGGTAGCCAGTCGACGTGGGAATGAATGACGTCGAATTCGTGCGCACGTCCGGCGACGGCCTCGATCAGCAGCGAGCAGGCCGCGTTCGGGTCGACCCCCCGCCGACCCAGGCGCAGCGCGCGCGGCCACACCGCCTGGAGCTTGGCCTTCGTGCCGGAGTCGCCGCTTGCGAACAGGGTGACGTCGTGCCCGAGTTCAACCAACTCGTCCACCAGCCAGGCGATCACCCGCTCCGTGCCACCATACAGCTTCGGAGGAACGCTCTCGGCCAAGGGGGCAAGCTGGGCGATCCGCATCGATCAGCCCCCGAACACGACCCGCAAGCCGATCACGACTACCGCGGAGATGAGAAATGAAATTGCGAGGAGCGTCCAAGAGGGCCTTGTGCTTCCGCGGGCTACGCGCGCGACGAGCATCTTAATGGTCCCCAACATCCGCTCTGGAAGACCGCTGCAGGTACGCAATCCCGAAGCCGGCGAGTTCTTCGGTGTCGCTCTCGCGCTCCTCTGCTCTCCTTTGCAGATGGCGCTCGAGAAGGCAGCGCCTGCTGTCCTGCGGGTCGACGTCGGGGTGGCGCGCCCGGTAGACAGACCACGCTGTCTCGGTGGCGTTCTTCAGAACCACTTCGTCGACCATCTACACGCTCCCGCGACCAATTCAGTCGCTGGCAACTCGAAGCGTTGGGCAAAGTTTCCGTTCTTTCCCGGTCACCGTAGTCGACCGGAGTAGCGCGCATCAGCTCGCTTTGGCGCGTGCTCACGCGCGTGCCGCGCGGCGGCGCTGCAGACGTTGGCTCCGGCCGGAGCGCCTGGCGAGCAGAGGTGGGGACGCCGGGGCTTCATCGGAGGGCTCCGCTCCGGCCGCAGCGCTGTCCGTTGGCATCGCGCCGGGCTTCGCTTCCATGAATTCGAGCACGGCGCGCCCCTTCTCCGTGATGCGCCATCCGCCGTTCAGGCGCTCGACCAATCCTTGCGAGAAGATGTCGAGAGCGGGTACGCGAGCGGCGAGGCGCTTGGTCCGATCGGCCCAGTCGCGCCCGCTCGTCGCCAGAATCGCCATATCGCGCTTGAGGTCCGCCATGAGGGCGAATCCGTCGGGATAGCTCACCAGGATCTTGAGCACGGTGACCTGGAAGTTCAAACCCGCCTTCCTCCGCCTATCGCCAGGTCGTCGGCGCGTCCTGGAGGGCCTCGCGTCCCACTTGCTTCAGCCTCTCGGGCGAGGTGTCGCCGTTGGTAGCCGCTTCCAGGATTCTTGAAGCCACATGAGCGCGTGCGCCGGTTTGGTAGCGCGAGACGTCTTCGCAGACCTCGTCGAATACGGCGCGCAGAAGCGCGGTCGTGGCCGGATCGAACATGGGAACCCCCCAACGCGAGAAGAGATGAGCTTACTGCGAAAACGCTTTGCGGCGAATTCAACAGTGTTAACGTGACGACATGCGGCTATGCGCCCATCGAGCGCTTCCGCGACGCACCATGAACTGAACCCAGCTCAGGCCATCGTGCTGTGGTCCAAGCTCGATGCCTTCGAGCGAAGCTGCCCCGGCGCGAGCATCCATTGCCCGCTCGCCGCTGGGCCAGCTGAAACTATTGCCATTTTTTCCCGTTGTCGGAGGGGCGTTCGAACACGTGAAAGGATGCTCGATGAAGAAGATTGCAATGTCGGCGCTGATGGTCGGCGCCCTCGGCTTGGCCTCTGTGGCAACGACGGCTCCGGCCGCAGCTCACTGGCGAGGCGGATGGGGACCAGGCATCGCCGGTGGTCTGGTCGCGGGTGCCGTGATCGGCGGGCTCGCCTCCTCGGCTTACGGCTGGGGACCGGGTTACGGTTATTACGGTGGCCCGGGTTATTACAGTGCCGGCTATTATGGCGGCCCCTACGCCTACGACTACGATGAGCCGTATCGCTGGGGTGGCGGCTATACCACCACCTACTACACGGCGCCCGTCTCCTACGGATATCGCTATCGCCGCGTCGTCCGCCCGGCATACGCCTATTACCACGGCTCCTATCCGGTCGTTCGGCACCATTGGCATCGGCACTATCGACACTGGTGAGAGCGGCCCATCGAAGTCAACGAAGGCCGCATCCCAAAAAGGGGCGGCCTTCACCTTTTGCGCCCCCGCACTGATCACTACCATCCGCCTGCAAATGGATCGGCCCGCTCGAAGGCGAGACGTCTGTCAGGTATCCTTCTCTGTAGCTTTGCCGAGCGCTTCGGATGCGGCCGGACCGCTGCGGAGGCGCGAGTCGGCGCTTCTTTCATGACCTCCACGGAAGGTGCTGCAGGCATGGCGGCCATGGCTTCGTGCACCTGCTGCTGCGGTTGTTCAGGGATTGGATGGGTCTGCGCGATCATCGGCACATCGACACGTGGGCGCGTGTCGAACACGATCTTCTCGGGAAGACTCCTCGCCGAGGCGATCCGGATGATGGTCCTGTCCGGATCCGACGGGCCCGCGCGCTCGACAGGGGCCGGCAGGTATAGGTCGGCAGCGAAGAGGAGCGCCAGCAGCAGGGCGCCGACGAAGACGAAGTATCGGATGATCGGCATGGGCGGCCGCTCGCGAGGAAGGAATGAGGAATTCGGCGGGTCGGATTGGGTGGTGGGCCGCTTCGGCGACCCGCCTCAAAGGCTTAGTCGATTTCCTGGACGACCGTGCGGGTCGACGGATCGACCAGCATCACGCGCTCGCCCGAGTAGACGTAGCGGTATTTGGTGAGCGAAGGACCCCAATCGGCGGGCACCGCCTCGAGCTCGACCTCGCGCGGCACGGGCTGACCGACCACGATCTTCTCGCGGGTCTCAACCGGCCGCACCTTGTGCTCGGTGACGTAGGTGCGAATGTTCGTGCGGTATTCCGGCTCGATCTGCACGGCGGCAGCGTGGCCGGTGCCGGTGGTTGTGGTGACGACCGTGGACTGCGCCATCGCGCCGGTCGAGATCAGCGCAGCGGCCGCGCACGTCAGCATCAGCTTCTTCATGAAAATCTCCTGGCCGCAGGATGCGGCATGCGAGAACCCGCGAATGATGGCGAGGTTCCGATTTGCGGCGGACATTTGCTTGTTTTTCCCGAACGTGCTGCGACCGAAATCCCAGACAAGGGCGCGTGCGCGATCGTCCGGACCCTTCGGACGCCCGGAGCGTTGACGGCTCCGTGGCTGTTAGACGGAGGGTCCGACGTGGCGATGAAGGCGGGTCTCGGACGTGGCCTCATCACCGGCGCTTCCGACCACGATCCTTCCGGCATCGGCGCCTACAGTCAGGCGGGTGCCCAGCTGGGGTTCGGCACACAGTGTCTGGGGGCAGATTCGTGATCTACAGGCGCACCTGGTCGAGCTCCCGCAGTGACATCATTCCCGTCCTGCCAATTCGACGCGGGTATTGCGACGCAATTGATCCGAAGCAAACCAGGGTGCGTGGCGTGGTCGGTCAGCGGCCGACATATGCCATAACGTTAAATACGCGAATCACCCCCTACAGCTCGAAGTGTCAAACCGCGCCGCACGATCCTGACGGACAGACGACCACGAACCCACGCCTGCTTTGAGGCGGGAAAGTCGTCAGGGAGTCAAAAAAGACAATTGGCGGGCTCTCCGACAAATGTCCGCTACGGGCCCAGCAACGGATCTTTATTCGATAACCTCGTCGGCCCGAAGCAGTAGACTCGGCGGCACAGTCAGATTCAGCGCTCTTGCTGTTTTCAAATTCACAATGAACTCAAACCTCGAGGGGCGCTCCACCGGGAGGTCAGCTGCTTTCTCGCCTCGCAATATTCGATCAGCCAGTTGAACCGCACGAGGAAAATAGTCTCTCTGGCTGGGGCCATAACTCATCAAGAATCCGCGCCTTGCCGCTTCACCGAGGAACGAAAGTGTTGGCAGATTATTCTGCGTGGCGGCGGCAACAAATTTCTCTGCAACAGGGGTAATACCAGGGCCCGAGAGCTGGATGATCCCGGTGCGTTTTGGTCCTGCGATAGCCGAAAGTAGGCTGACGAAATCGTCGTTGACGCTAAATTCCAGGACACTCGTTTCGACCCCCAAGTTCTCGGCAACGCGGAGCGCCACGTCTAGCTGGCTTCTCCCCGCAGATGGTTGCCAGGCAAAAGCAACACGGTCCAAAGCTGGAACCGTCTCGCGCATGAGCTGAATCCACTTGGCGGCAAGGACAGGCGTATCCAGAAATAGCCCGGTGACGTTACCGCCGGGCCTCGCCACACTGCGAATTAGTCCCGCTTGGATGGGGTCAGTCTCCAAATCGATAGCCACTATTGGAATGTTTGAGGTCACGCTAGAAGCGGCGCGGACAGCTTGCGCTCCGACGGCAATAAGAACGCCGACTCCTTTGCCGATCAAATCTCGGACCAACTCGGGAAGTCGTTGCAATTCGCCTTCGCCGGAACGGGTCAAAACAGTCTGCCCTTCAACGTACCCGAGGCGACGCCACTCCGCCTGAAGCACTGAGAAGGTAATGTGATTTCGATTTGTCGTAACGGGATGTAGATAACCTATCTTTCCCTTTATAGGCTGAGCCCGAAGCGACCGAGGAAGATTTACTGCACCAAGAATGGCAATGACCAATAGTTCCCGTCGTCTCATACCTCGCCCCGAACTGCGTACTGGTTGAAACGTCACATTTGATCATGAACAGCAACCCAAGACTATAGCGAGTCGTCGCAACGAAGTTTTGCTACGGGTCGTGAGCGTCGTTTGGAAGGTCGGCCGATTGCCTCCGGCCACCCCGATAAGCCGACAACTGAGGACGCCGCCCGAACTTCGCATTCGAGCCATAACCAGACCTCAGGTTGTGGAAGCGCATCGGATGCAGACCCTGCGGCCGTGAAGATAGGACCGCACTGGCTCAGTCTAAGTTGGAACTGCCTCGATGACCTGGAAGTGCGAGCCTGCGCGAACTGTGCCGCGCATCTCAAATCCGGCCGTTCGACATAGCGCGGAATACTCGTCGTAGCTCCGTTCAAGCGCCCCGAGCATGACGAGCATATTGAGGTCGCTGAATTTCGAGATCGGCCCCTCGTTCGGCGCGTCCACCACACGTTCAATGAGGAGTAATCTGGCATCAGCGGTCATAGCGCGGCGGCATATCTTCAGGATAGAAATCGCTTCCTTATCGTCCCAATCGTGGATAATCGCCCGCATCACATAGGCGTCAGCCCCTTCCGGGATGGATTCAAAAAAGCTGCCTCCGACGATTTCGCATCTGTCGGCGACACCATGTTGGTTCAGAACTTCGGCCGCCTTGCCAACCACGTGCGGCTGATCGAACAGCGTTCCGCGCAGGCCCTTGTTTGCTCCGAGAATTCCCGCCAGCAGTTGGCCTTCACCACCCCCGATATCCGCGACGTGACGAAAGCTGCTGAAATCGTAGGCGGCGATAATAGCTTCGATCGCGCCGCGTGAATTGGCCGTCATGGCTCGGTTGAAGATCGCGTTCTCATCCGGGCGGGTGCTGCGATACTCCCATACGCTCTGACCGTTGAGATGCCGAAAGGCACTCTCGCCGGTGCGGACGCTGTGTTCAAGTTGGCCCCAGGCCTGCCAGGCATAAGGTCGGCCAACATATGCGGCCCAGCCGTCGAGTGGAGTCGGCGAGTCGGAACGAAGACACTCGCTCATCGGCGTGAGCGAGAACGTTTTGTTCTCGGCCTCATGGAAAACACCGACTGAAGCCAGCGCCCTCAAGAGCCGATAAAGTGTCCTCGGATGCGATCCGCTGAGTTGAGCAAGTTCGTTGCTGCCTAGGGGCCCGCGACTAAGGTGGTCGGCTATGCCAAGCCGGGCCGCCACGTGAATAGCCTGCGAGATCTGATAACCGTTAATCAGCCGCGTAAGATCCGACAAAGCATTGGTGGCCATGGTCTCACCTCCTGCTGTTGCCCCGCACACAGTAAAGATGCCTCGAGTACCAGACTTCCCGCCCAAACGGATGATATCTCAGAAATTGCGGTGCGCACCATCTAACACAACGAATCCTTTAGATTCGAGGACCGCGTAGGGTCAATCGCGTCGGTTTGGCTCGATTCAAGTTACGTCCGGCCTACCTCTGGCAGCCGACATATTCTCGGCCGTGGGATATGGCAGGGATGGGCCACGAGCCGACGTGAGCAATCGCGTCATGGCTTTCGCCTACTCGATGACCTCGTCGGCAAGGGCAAGTACATCGGGTGAAATTTGGAGCCCGAGCGCCTTGGCCGTTTTCAGATTAATCACCAGCTCAAACTTGGTAGATCGCATTACCGGCAGGTCGGCCGCTTTCTCGCCGTTCAGAACTCGGCCCACATAATTCCCTCCCTGACGAAGGGCATCAGTCAGATCGGTTCCATAGCTGATAAGTCCACCGTCTTCAGCAGCCTGCCTTGCCGTATAACTTGAGGGAAGAGCATGGCGAGAGGCCAGCTCAATAATGATATTTCGATTCGAATACAAGAAGGGACCGGAGCCTACGAGGAGCGCTCCTGCGCCGCGCTCCACGAGTGCTGTAATCGCGCTCTCGATTTCCTGAACATCGTTTACTTGCATCACCAATAGCGGCTGTCCCGTACTCTCCGCAGCGGCCTCAAGCTCTTGTCGCTCCGCGTCCGTCTGTGGCGTGTTTGGTTGGAGAAGAACGGCGATTTTCGTCGCGTTGGGTGCGATCTGATGTAGCAACGCCAGTCTCTTCGTCCCGATGGCGCCGGTGAAGAAGTTCACGCCGGTGACATTTCCTCCTGGGCGGTTAAGGCTCGCGACAAGGCCCTCCTTAACCGCATCACCTCCACCTGCAAAAACAATCGGAATGGACGCGGTCGCCTCCTTCGCAGCTAACGCGGCTATGTTGTCGCAAAAGATCGCATTGACCTTCCGTTGCACTAGTTCGGTCGCCAAGGAAGCCAGTCGGCCGTGGTGACCCTCGGCGGAGCGGTATTCCACTGTGACGTTTTGGCCTTCGATAAAGCCTTTGTCACTTAACCCCTGCCGAAATGCGGCCACGTGCTGTTCGGCACCAACAAAGGGGGCACTCCGCAGCCAACCGACCACGGCCATTCCAGGTTGCTGCGCCCATGCCCCGCGCGGCCACGTCACTGCCGCGCCTCCAACAAGCGTGATGAACTCCCGTCGTCTCATGGCTTCAGTCTTTCAAATCAAGGACCGCACCTTAGTATGGGAAGAACTGTGTTGTGCAGCACAGCGCCGATGTCTGCCTTGGGTCAACCTGAGACCTTGAACCGATGGCTGGCTACGTCTGGTTCACCGCCAACTCCGGACTTCCAACCGGCAACCGAGCATGGCAGCAACGGGCCATTTTCGGACTTATGCAGTGCAGCAAAATGCCTTTACTCTCGATCATCTCTTGCGAACCATGAACCAAAATCAATCGATGAAGACAAACCTTCATCGAGATTGCATTGGAGTTCGCTCCCGAAGGTCACTCGATACATGCCTCTTGGACATTTTACATCGCTAAGGAGGTAGTCCCATGCCGATCGTTCAATTCACTCGCTTCAAAACCGACAAGCCCGAGGAAATGACCAAGGTTGTGGGGCGGGCGAAGAAAATCTTCGAAAAACACGGCGCCGAATTTCTTCGGCTGTCCCGTTTCCACACTGGCCATTGGGCAGGAGAGTTGCTGGTTACGACGCGCTACGCCAATTGGGAGGTCTACGGCAAAGTGCAGGAGGCCGTGGCAAAGGACCCGGAGTTCGCGCAGGTGATGGCTGACGGGTTGAAGATTGCCGAACTACAGGGCCGTAACATCGCTGTTAGCATCGATCTCTAGTCCGGGCGCCACCCGGCGGCAAACCACTTTAAGCGCGGAGGCCGCTGGACATATTGCCAGCGGCCTTTTTTCAATTTTGGGCGCCCTCGCCGACCAATGTCGGCTTGGGGTCCAAAACGCGAAGAACTCATGTTGATCAAATCTGGTTCGCTTTGGCTCAAGGAGCGGACTACCGACCGCCGAGGCGCAACTTCGCCGATGGGCCACGAGCTGAGGTTCGCCTGTTTGGGTCCGCCACCGCGACAGTCCTCTAGGCGCGCGCCCATTCGGCCGCCTGCCGCACGTGCTGCTTGAGCATTAGCACGTCGAACCCATGGACGAGAATGCGATGGCCGCGACGAAGATTGCCTTGCGTCTGTTCCCTCGTGAGCGCGGCCGCGCCAAGTGCGATGCCAGTCTTCAGCACCGCCTGCTCCACGTGGTGGACTGCGTCGAGCAGGATTGGCGCGTCAAACTTGCCTGGCACGCCGAGTTCAGTCGAGAGGTCAAACGTTGCGATGATCATGTAATCGATACCCTCGACTTCACAAATGTCCTCGATGTTGTCGACGGCGGCCTTGGTCTCGATCAGAAGGCCGCAAACGATCTCGGGCCCGCGCTTGGGCAGATAATCGTGCAACTCGACACCCCAGCGCGAGTGCGCAATGAAGGGGCCCCAGCCGCGCCGCCCGTGCGGCGCAAAGCGCGTCAGGGCGACACAATCGGCGGCCTCCGCGGCGGTCCGCACTAGCGGAAACATGATGCCCTCGGCGCCGGCATCGAGCGCGGGTTTCACAAATGCTTCGTCGGGTTTGGAAACGCGCACCCATGGCGAGCAGGCGGTGCCGGCAGTCGCCGCGATCATCGCATGTAGATTCTCCATACCGGTCGGCGCATGCTCCTGATCAATCACAAGCCAGTCCGCACCCGCTGCGGCGATAGCCTGTGTCACCACGGCGGACGGGATCAGGCACAAGAATCCACCTAGCCGATCCTTGGTCTTATGGATACGATCCTTCATGCTGCTCACGGCGGTGCTCCTTGGTTAAGCGAACGCGGTTGGCACAGGGTCAGCGCTTTGCGGCCAGAAGTCATGAAATGGCGCTAAAAAGTTTCAGAAATGGTTTTGAAACGAGCGGGTGATGGCGACGAACTACCGATTTGGGCAGTTTCGCCTTGATGCGGATTCGGAGGTCTTGTTCCGCGGCACCGAAGTAACTGGGCTCGGACGCCGGCCTGTCGCCTTGTTGCGCGTGCTCGTACACCACGCGGGGGCGCCCGTCTCCAAGGACGCGCTGATAGCTGCGGCGTGGAGGGGGCTTTCGGTCGAGGAGAGCAATCTCCCGGTGCAGATAGCCGCGCTGCGTCGGGTCCTGGCCGAAGAGGCAGGCGGCGAGACCTGGATCGAGACGCTGCCACGCCGCGGCTACCGCTTCGCCGGCCCTGCGGTCGCGGTCCAGTACGAAGGTGCTATGCCACCCGCGAGTGCAACTGCAGGGCAAGCTGCAGGCGATCCGTGTGGCGAGCAGCCGTCGATCGCGGTGCTGCCGTTCGCAAATCTGTCTGGCACTCACGACCAGCAGTCTTTTGGCGACGCCATTGCTGACGACATCATCACGGCACTGACACGCTTTCGCTGGTTCTTCGTTGTCGCGCGCCAGTCGAGCTTCGCCTTCCGCGATTGCAAGATCGATGTACGGGAGATCGCGAGCCGGCTCGGCGTGCGCTACGTGTTAGAAGGAAGCCACCGCCAGGCTGGAACGCGCGTCCGGATCACCGCGCAGCTCATCGATGCCGCGAGTGGCAGCCACATCTGGGCGGAGCGCTACGAGCGCGACCTTGCCGACATCTTCGCGATCCAAGACGACATTGCCGACAGCGTAGTCGGCGCAATCGAACCGGAGCTGCTCAAGAGAGAGTCGCGTGTGAGCGCCGCGTGTGCGGGCGATATGACCGCCTGGGATCTCATACGGCGCGGTATTTGGTATTTCCACCATGTCGCGCCGGATACACATGTGCAGGCGCGCGATCTCTTCCGCGCGGCGGCGAAGCTGGAGCCGCGGTCGCCCGATCCGCACATTTGGCTCGCTCGCGTGTCGGGCGGGATTGCGCTGTGGGGTTGGAGCCGGGAGCCCGAGGCCATTTGCCAGGAAGGTCTCAGCGCGGCGCTGACCGCGATCAGCCTCGACGAGAAGAACCCTTACGCCCATTATGGCCTGGCGATCACAAGCTGCGGCGCGAACCGGCTGAATCAGGCCGAGCGGGCCGCTGAGCGAGCGATCGCTCTCAGCCCGAGCTTCGCGCTCGCCCATCTCGTCTGCGGCATGGCTACTCTCTATCTTGGCAAGGCCGAGGAGGCGAAGTCAGCACTGAAGCATGGGCTGCGACTGAATATACACGATCCTCACAATTTCGTCTGGTTCGACTTGCTCGCGCTTGCACACCTATTCACGGGTGAGATCGAACGCGCCGTCGAAGCTGCGACGCAGGCCCTGAAGATCCGGCCGGCATCGAACCTCACGCTCCAAGTCATGGCAATATGCGCTTCCGCGAGCGGGCGGGCGAACGAGGCCCGACAATGCCTGACCGCCGCCCGTCAGGTTTCCGCTCACCCCATCGCGATTCTTGCTCCTCTCAAGGCGCGCAATCCGAAATGGCGCGATGAGATCGAACGGCTGCTTCACAAGGCCATGGAAAGCTGACGAACGGCAAGGTTCCCGCATACCGAAGAATGCTGATAGCTTCTGCTCAGGGTCAACCTGAGACCCTGAACCGATGGCTGGCTACCTCTGGTTCACCGCCAACTCCGGTCCAACCGGCAACCGAGCATGGCAGCAACGGGCCATTTGCGGACTCATGCAGCGCAACATCACTCGATCACTTGGTCGACGCGAGCGAGCAACGAAGCTGGAATCTCCATGCCGAGCAGTCTCGCGGTCTTAAGATTGATGAGCAGTTCAAACTTAGTTGGTTGCTCAACCGGCAAGTCGGCGGGCTTGGCACCTTTGAGAATTTTGTCCACATAGTCGCCGCTTAACCGGAAGAAGTCGGTGATATCCGCTCCATAGGACATTAGACCACCCAATTCCACAAACTCCCTGCCCATTGCGATCAGCGGCAGCCGGAGCTTTGCGGCGAAATCAACAATGCGTTTTCGTTCGGCGAAAAGCATCGGGCTGGGAAATACGATGAGGGCGTCAGCTCCTTCATCTGCAATCGCGGAGAACGCCTTATCCAATTCGTCCGGCCCCCGCGCGGCGGACAAACGAAGCTGCAAGCCCAAGGTCTGTGCCGCCCTTTCTGCGTCATTCATCATGTCGTTCATGGTGCGCGCGCCATACGCGCCGGGATGCCACAACGCTGCGACCCTGACAATCATGGGAAGCGCTTCCTTGAGTAGAGCGAAACGCTTAGGAACTAGTTGCGGGCCAAGGAAGGTCAGTCCCGTGGTATTACCACCGGGTCTCGCGAGACTAGCGACAAGCCCGTCACCAACGGGATCGCCCATTACCGCAACAACAATCGGGATAGTGGTAGTTGTTCGCTGTACGGCACGGCCGGCCACCGAGTTGGAGGCCACGATGACGTCGGGATTGAGACCGACAAGTTCGCGGGCCAACGCTTGGAAACGTTCGATCTTCGAGTCCGCTGCTCTGACTTCTACGATCGCGTTCTGACCCTCGACATAGCCGTGTTCGCGTAAACCTTGGTAGAAAGCTTTAAGAGTTGCCCGCGCCTCCGGAGACTCAAGAGCCCCCGTGACCAGGAAACCTATCCGCGCGACTTTCTTGGGCTGCTGGGCTATCGCCGCAATCGGGCAGACCGTAGCGCTCGCAAATGCAGCAATGAAATCGCGTCGGCGCATATTCTCGTCCCAGCGAACCTCACAGAAAAGTCGCACGCTATCGAACTTAGCATATCGTACCGGGCCCGTATGTGCTTTCGTTGCATCTGGGATGCCACACTCCTTCTGCTATGGGTCTTGGTTGTGTGCAAACAGATAGGTCGGCACGCGACCGCGGTCGCAATCATTGCAGGCGGCCGATGTTCTCGCGTCGGATCGTCCAATGACCGGCCAAAGTAGGTATCGCGACGCGGTATTGCGCTTTTGGACGCACTTTCCGGGCTTCAGGCGGCGCGGATGGCTGCAATCAGGCGCGGTTTGCCGACGATGTTCATCACCCGTGTGAGGTTATAGGCGAGAACGTGCAGCGCCATTTCGGCGGCGACGTTCCGTAGGCGCTTCATCAGGAAGTGGGTCGCCCCCATACGGGCCTTGATCGTGCCGAAGGGATGCTCGACCGTCTCGCGCCGCCTCCGCATGGCGTCGGGGTCGGAATCGAGCCGTCTCTGGACCTCCTCGACCACATGCTCATGCTCCCAGCGTGTGATGCGGCGCTCCTTGGACGGCGTACATTGGCTCTTGATTGCGCAGCCTTGGCACGCTGCTGTCGACCAGTAACGGCGCAGCGTCATTCCATGCTCGATGTTGGTATAGCGATAGGGCAGCACCTGGCCGGACGGGCAACGGTAGACGTCCTCATCAGGCAGGTAGGCGAAGTCCTGTTTGCCGAACCGACCCTCCGCCTTGGCGTTCGACGTCATCGGCTTGGGCAGCGTGACTGCAACGCCAGCCTCTTCGCAGGCCAATATCTCCTCTCCGTCGAAGTAGCCACGGTCGGCGACCGCCTCGAGTTTGTCCACTTCGAGCACTTCTTTGGCCTGCTTCGACATCCGAGCAAGCTGCCCACGGTCGTTGCCGACGTTTATGACCTCATGCGTAACAATCAGATGGTGTTCGGTGTCCACCGCGACCTGGACATTGTAGCCGACGACACCCGATCCGCGTCCGCTGGTGGCCATCGAACGGGCATCCGGATCGGTCAGCGATATCTGTTGATCCGGCGTGTTGCGCATCTGCGCATCGAGCACTTCCAGGCGGCTCATCTCCTGCTTCAGCCGAGCAACCTTTTCCTTGATCCTCGTCGTCTTGATGCTGATCGCTTCCGATGGCTCCTGCCGATCGGCGCTATCCAGTTGACGCAGATATCGACCGACGCTTTCCTCGATCTGCGCCATCCGCCTCGCCATCTTGGCATGCGTGAAGTTGCGATCGCGATTGTTCACTGCCTTGAACTTGCTGCCGTCGATTGCGACGCTTGGGGTCTGCAACAGGCCCATTTGCCGGCATAGCGCAACGAACTTCGCACAAACCCTCCGAAGCGCCGCACCATTGTCCCTCCGGAAATCGGCGATCGTCTTATGATCGGGAGCCAGGCGGCCGATCAGCCACATCACCTCGATATTGCGGCACGCCTCACGTTCCAGGCGGCGACTGGATTGCACCCGATTGAGATAACCGTAGATGTAAAGCTTCAGAAGGACTGCTGGATGATAGGAAGGCCGGCCCGTCTCCTTGGCGATCACACCCTCAAATCCCATTCCATGCAGGTCGAGCGCCTCGACAAACACATCGATCACATGGACCGGGTTGTCGTCGTCTACCCAATCCTCCAGACATTCCGGCAAGAGCGTCAGCTGGGATCTGTCCGCGCCTTCAACGAAGCGTCCCATCCGTATCCCCCATCAGGAAACGGAGGAATCCTAGCTGACTCGTGGCTTTTCACACAGCCAGGGTCAAAAGGGCCGTTTTGACCAGCGGTCAAAAGGTTTTGACCAGCGGTCGGACGCTTCCGGTTTACGCCCGACTCCGGACATCTCGCCGCGACGCACTAACGGGCGATGGGCCACAAGCGGAAGTCGATTGTTAGGGCGCTGCTGCGCGCTTCCACGCGGTTCGAAGCGTCATGCCGTTCGGCGTTCGGGGATTATCGAATTTGAGTTCGTCGGAGGATAGCAGCGTGATGGTTCTCTTCTGATTGGGAATAGCCGCAACGTTCGCGTAAGTACTGGCGGCAAGGTTGACCACCATCACCTTAGTCTGCTCGTCAATGGAGTAGGTGCCGTAATACGCGATGCTTGATGCGACGATACTCAGAGCTTCTTCGGGCGTGGCTTTGGCACGGTCGTTGGCCGCAATCTTCGGGATTTCTGCACTTGATTGAAATAGCGAGAAGTGGCCGTCGTTCGAAAATATGATTATCCCCTTTGGGGAGGGACCGAACGGCTCTCCTTTTTTGCCGTCGTCCATCTCACTGGTAACAGACACTAAGGACCATGCGCCGACAATCGCATCTTTAGCCGACTTCTCCTGACCAAATGCGGTCCCCGACAGGATGAAGCCGAGTGCAATGGTGACGAAAAGCCTTTTCATCGTAATTCTCCTTTTTGTAAGTATAAAATTGTGAGCCGATACCGACATCAACGCAAGGTCGAAAGGTCGGCTTCGGGTCAAAGGCTGCCCTCGGCAGCCTGCGCTACCTTGGTCGGCTCACCTTCCGGAAGCGCGCCCTGAGCATAGGTAGCAACGGGCCAAAGGCAGACATAGATCCGACAGATATCAGATAAAGCCTTCGATGTACTCTCGCACCGCACTTGTGTCGCCAGCCGCGGCAGCACAGATGCCAAATGCATGGATTTCATGAGGCAATGCGCTGCTTCGGCTCTTGACGATATCCGTCATTATCGAAGAAACCGCCTCGCGCATACGGCCGGCGCTTAGAAGCGCGAGCGCAGCTTCCTTGCTCCGTGTAAGATGTTCTTCTCGTGTTAGCATTGAAGGCAGGTCGCGGGGTGACGACGTAAAATAGGTTGTTCCTTACTAGTTTGGCAGTCAATCCCTTGAGAGTGCCAAAGGAACGGAGCCCAACGCGCTATGCTATCGCAGGATGTCCGTTGAGGAGCGGTGAACGGACCTCGGGCGGATGCCTCTGCCCATGCCTCGTTGGATACGAACTTACATGCGACGGGCCCAGTGGCTGCCGACATCATTGACGCAAAGCAACAATCAGCGTCCAGCAAGTCATAAAGATTAGAATTAGAGAACCCACCGTCCAGAGTGTTGCGCGCGTATCGTGAGTCATTGCCGTGAAATATGCGGCAAAATGCAATAGCCGCGAGACCGCGTAACCGTACAGCAGCCATTGCGTGAGCGCTATTGATGGCTCGGTCAAGATGAAGAGGAATCCAGCGACTAGGAAAAACGGCAAATTTTCGAGATCGTTCAGCTGAATTCGCCGGATGCGGTCCACATATTCATTTGGTGCTAGTTGTTCTGAGTTTGGATGTGGGTTGAGGATGGTCTTCTTGATGTCCTCGGGTGAGCGAAATCCGCCTCTTACTTGCATCATTCGAACAACCGTCAACCACGACATCATGAGAGCTTTGAGAACCATGATGGAGGCAGCGATCGCATAGGTACGAAAAAGCGGATCGTGAAAGCTGAGCTTGTCCATGTCGCATCGCCTTCGTTTTGCTCGGTCATTCAACCACAAAGAAGCGGGGAGCGGCTAGGCCTCAAAGCCCGCTTCGGGTCAGAAGCTGCCCTTGGGGGGCTGCTTCACCTTGGTCGACTCGTCTCCTGCAGGCAGACGTTTCGGCTCTTCGAGCACAGGTCGGCAACGGGCCATAAGCGGAAAGTGGCCTGCTCCTCGATTGTCTTGTATGCTGCTCATTTTGGGGGGAGCCATTATGGCAGACATCAAGCCAGACGAAGTTCCGCCGCACATTCAATTAATTCAGATGGGGCGCGCCCACGTCGTCGCGAGGACGGTTTACGCAGCGGCCAAGTTGGGGTTGGCAGATCAACTAGCTGCCGCACCGAAAAGCGCGGCAGAACTTGCCGGACTCCTGCAGGTGCATGCGTCTTCATTGCACAGACTCATGCGTACCCTGGCGAGCCTGGGCGTTCTTACCGAGCGCACAGAGCAACGTTTTGCTTTGACTGCATTAGGCGCTGCGCTGAAGACCGGCGCGCCCGGCTCGGCACGAGCATCCGTAATTTTTTCCGGCAATCCGTCGTCACAAAGTGGTTGGGATCAGGTCCTCTATTCTATTGAGACGGGCCGCCCCGGCTTTGAAAAGGCGCATGGCGCCGCGTTTTTTGACTACCTGGCCCATCATCCCGAGGAAGCATCGCTATTTAGCGAGATGATGGTCGGTCTAAACAGTCAGGAGCCCGCAGCTGTCGCCATGGCTTATGATTTTTCCGTTTTCGATACCATTGTTGACGTCGGCGGTGCGACCGGCAACATGTTGGCGGCCGTCCTCTCCCATCATGCTGGGCCGCGGGGGATCTTGTTCGACCAGCCGCACGTTGTGACGGATGCACCGAATTTACTGAAGGCCAGAGGCGTGAGCCACAGGGTGACGATCGAGCCCGGCGACTTCTTTAAGAGCGTTCCCATCGGCGCCAACGCTTACATTCTTTTTCACATCATCCACGATTGGGACGAGGACCGATGCCTGACTATCCTTGGGAATGTTCGCAAGGCAATGAAAGCGGACGGTCGGCTGCTCCTTGTTGAAATGGTGCTACCCCTCGGAGACACTCCGCATCCGGGCAAAATCCTCGATATGAGTATGCTCGTCAGTGTTGGAGGTCAGGAGCGAACAGAGGTCGAATACGAGACACTCTTGAGCAAGGGTGGTTTCAGACTCACGCGGGTCGTCTCGACTAGTTCGGCTGTGAGCGTTGTGGAGGCTATGATGGCATAGGTGCGAGCGGATAATGGCCGCCGCGTCTGCTCTGGGTCAAAACGCGAAGAACTCAGGTTGAGCAAATCTGGTCCGCTCTGCTGCGATAAGCGGACCTCTGTGAGACCCAGCGCGGCTTCGCAGATGGGCCAATAGCAGACATGCATTGTCATCGGAACTAAGTCATGGCCGTGAAGCCGAGCAGGTCTGTTCTCTCACGGGTTAGTCTGCGCAGCCGCTCTTAGGCGATTGCCAATGTGGGGATGACATACCCCAGTAGGTATAAGGTTCGACCCTTCCATCTCATAGCTAAAAGACCGCGCTTAGGTTAGCCTACCAAAGAAAGTCTTAAGCGAGGAAAGGATACCGCATGAGCCGCCTTCTCGCGCTTTTCTTTGCAAGCCTCGCCCTTCTCCCCGGAGCGGCTCGGGCCGACTATCCGGCGAGAGCGATTACCCTCATAGTTCCCTATGCGGCCGGCGGATCGAACGACACCCTGTCTCGCATCCTGGCCGAGCACATGTCAAAGACGCTGGGCCGGCCCATAATCATTGACAACGAGCCCGGTGCTGCAGGCACCACGGCAGCAACGCGCGCTGCCCGTGCGGCACCTGATGGGTATACGATCATCATGGGTAACATGGGGACGCACGGCGCTGCCCCAGCACAATATCCGGACCTAAAATACGATCCCATCAATGACTTCGCGCCCATCGGTCTCGCAGCCGAAGTACCTGCTGTCATCGTCACTCGAAAAGACTTCCCTGCGAACAGCCTCGCCGAGTTCATCGCGTATCTCAGAGTAAAGCGCGATAAGGTCAATGAAGCTCATGTCGGCGTCGGAGCGCCTACCCATCTCTTCTGCACGCTATTGCAATCAATGCTTGGCATCCAAACAGGCCGCATCCCTTATCGCGGCGGCGCACCAGCGATGAACGACCTGATGGGCGGCCAAGTTGATTTCAGTTGTATTTCGTTGAGCGGCGCCATCTCCCAGATCCAGAGCGGAACCCTGAAGGCGATCGCCATCGCGAGTCCGCACCGCGCCGACGTCATCCCTAACATTCCGACGACCGTGGAAAGCGGTCTCCCCCAATTCGTCGTCTCGACCTGGAATGCGATCTTCGCCCCCAAGAATTTGACGCCTGAAATACAATCCAAGCTAAACAACGCCTTGAACAAAGCACTGGATGACGAAGGGACGCGCAAGCGACTTCTCGACATCGGATTTGTCATTCCCGATGCCGCAAGGAGGACACCGGCGGCTCTCGGCGAATTTGTCGCAAACGAGGTACCTCGCTGGGGCAAGGTCGTGACCTCATCCCCAGGCAATAATTAGAGGGGTAGATCATCCGAGGGCCAACGTCTGCTAAGGGGTCACAAGCAGCCGTCGAAGTGAGCACGACACCGGGTCCGGTCTGCTCTGCCGATAGCCGACAATCCGACGTTTCAGCGTTGTTCGGCTAAGGGCCAGAAGCGGAAGTGGGATAACTAGGCTGAGAGGGCGCCGCTTACTATTGTTCGAAGTTGAAACACAGAAGATCGATTTCGGAGTCGGCAAGATTGGCCCGGAAGAATCTGCACATATACTGAGTCTGTATTCTGCTTGCGCGGTTGGGGTCCGCCTCGGTCAAGAAGATGCATTTTCTGCAAGTATCTGCATGGTGACGACCACCGCGCGCGTCGAGTTGCTTCAACATCTCTCGAAGCAAATCGCGGAATTTGTTTGCGCCAAGTTCAAGCGTAGCAATGGCATGGACCAGTTGTGTGATAGGATCGCTTAAGAGGGTTTTTTCTCCTAGCTGGGTTACATCAAGAATCACCGAGCGCTTGTCTTGATCGGAACTTCGGCGCCGAAGGTAGCCCTTGTCTTCGAGACGCTTGACAGTCTGAGAAGCGGTGGGCCGAGTTGTCCCTACGAACTGGGCTAACGCGGAAGGGGTCCGCGAGAACCTGTTTGCACGCGCAAGAAATCGCAGTGCCATCCACTCTCGATCACGCAATCCGTTAAGTGCATCATCGAACTGCCAGCTGCCCGTGGCCTGAATTAGCAGGTCGACGGCCTCCCGAGCTGCCGTAATCATCCTCGCCCCTCTACTATGCCTCTGGTAATATCACCGATCAGAGCGAGCAAGGCACGAAGAAAAAGACCCCACGTCTACATACGAAGGTTTGCAATCAGTGCTTGCGCGGCACGCCGACTATCATCTGCAATATTCCTAAGAGGCTCCATCCTTACATGAGCCTGACAGCGCTTGCGGACTCGGGCGCGAGAACTCAGGATGTAAGAAGTCGGGAGCAGACATTCGCCGACGGCATGAGTCTTCAAACGATTTCACCGGGAGTCGCAGGCGGCCCCAAAAGCCAGTCGACCTTCCACTGCAGTGGAGCAGATCGAAGCCGGCAACCTGTTGGCGCGTGGGCGAGCTGCGGTTTGCTAGGCACTGTACCTGCAAGTGTCGTTGCCGTTGCAAGATGGAACGGGCCCGGAATAGAAGCAGCGATGCCCGCGACAATGGACTCTCCCAACGGTGTCTCTGCAAGCGTGATTGTCACCACAGATATGGCGACTACAAGGACCGCGGTCACTCCGCGACTTGAAATATGCTTCGTCACGGGCGAGCCCTCAAAACCGAAATGAAAGGTTTGGGACAGTTCGCTTCAATTTAGCACGACGCAACCAATCTCGTGCTGCGTGTCCGTCCTGCCAACTCTATCCTGATCAGCACGATCGTAATCGGCTTCTAGGCCTTCAGGATCTTGTCCGGCAGTCAGGAGCTGTTTCCGCATTTCAGCGAGACGGGCGCGGCAGTATTCGCGATAAAGCAGATCGAATATAGCGGGCATCGTTGCCCCCGTCGGTTTGAAAATTTTCGCCACCAGTGTGTACTAGCCCGTTGATCGCTCCCGAAGCGCCGGAATTGCGATCGCTGACTTTGTCGTCTCAAGAAGCAACAGGGCCACTTACCTAAGATGTATTCTATTAGCCTTCTGTTTCGGCAATACTTCGTGAAACAACTCAAGATCGCGACTGCGCGCATAAAAATCCAACTACAGCGCGAATTGACTTTACCAGTAGCTGCGAGCGTGGTCGGATGCAACGCCGACCGAGATACTTTGAAAGCTGTCGTTGCCAACGCAGCCATCGGACCGCATCAAGGACGGTCCATCAAGATATGCAAGCTCAAGCCAGTGGAGGCGGTCTTAATTCATCTTGCGGCGAAGCTGTCTGATGATCTCCCTGAGCTCGGCGGCGTACTCCTCAATGATGCGCCGCGCCTCCTCCAGCCGGGACGTCCTGGTTTCCTTATCCTCGGTCTGTTTGTCGGGGTCGGGCATGGCTCAATGTTCCGGCGGGGTGATGCGCGCCGCTTGAGCCAGATCAAGCCTCTGAGTCGTCCCGCATGGGGAACGGCTCAAGGGAATGGCCCTCCTAGAGGCGAACCTTACTCGTCGAAAACGACCCCGATCTGACCGTCCTTTCGCCAAAGAATATGGCAGCGTCTCGAAGTGCCATCCGAGGTTATCGCGAGCACGAATTTGTCTGGGAACCAAAGCGGGCCGTGCGCTTGGATGCGGGCACCGGTCGCGGAGATATCGCGAACGGTGCAATCAACAGCCGATGAGCCAAACAAGATTTGCCCGGCCTTAAGAATACGACGCCGCTGAGAGGATCGGTCCTGCATGGAAGGAAGCTCCCACCAATCTCTAAAATGTCTTCTAAAGAAGTGATTTTGGCCGAATATCCCCCACGTCTGCATGGGTCAAAGGCTGTCTTGGCCCGCTCAGGTCGTTCTGTTCGGGTCATCTACGGATAGCGGACGTTGCGGCGCTTCGGGTTAAGGTCGGCCACGGGCCAACAGCGGAAGTCGGGCTGGTCCGCGGAGTGAAGTCCCCCGTCCGTAGGCGAGAATATGCGCGCGGGCGGGGCCACCGAACACGGACGGAGATTTAGAGCGCGTCGTGGGACATCTTCCAGACAGCGGTTAGAATTTGCCGTGTGTTCTCGAACACTGCTGCAATTTCGTATGTAAAAAGGAAGAACGCGCAATAAAACACACCTGGATGGTCGTCGCTCCAAAGTATGAGCCTGCGGCTTAGCGGTATCCGGATTTCTTTCCGGCACACCGTGAGAGTGGCGAGAGTGCCTATAAGGGCGCCGACCACAACGTCCGACGGATAATGATAGCCGAGGTAGATGCGCGGCATGCAAATTACGACAAGGCCGTACAAGATCACGAGCCAGCCCCATCGGCGCCATATCAAGTGCACCCCAACGGACAACGCAATAGCAAAAGCGGCGGTGTCGCTCGGGAAGGAGCTCCAATTCCACAAAGAATCACTCGTGACGTTATAGGGCAACGTGAAGGTGACCGCGGGATCATGGATCGGCCGTAGTCGAAAGGGAACGACAGACCTGGTGATCTTTGTCAGCAAGAGTGCCGCGACTGTCGCCGCAAGTGTTGAAATAACCAGCTCCCGGCGCAGCTTCTGGTCCGGGTCACGCTGGAACCAAGCCAACCACAAAAGCGATGTCACGAGAGCCCCCTTGAACACGGCTTGGTCGGCCAAGAAAATTAGCGCCGAATCAAAGATCGGGGAGCGGTGCGCGAAACCGTTGAAAAGTTCTAAAAGATACTGATCAACAGGGTTCACATGCAAATCTCCTTCCCGTTCAGCCAACAACGGCACCTAAGTGGAGCACAGGGCCTGCTCTTGGGCTAGGGCAATGTCCAAGTTGGGTCAAAACACGAAGGACTCAGGCTGAGCAAATCTGGTCCGCTTTGGTGCGAGGGGCGGACCTCTTTCAGACGCGGCGCAACTTCGCAGTTGGGCCTAAACCCCACATGGGCTCTGAGGATCGAAGCTTCGCCTCCAGGCCAGTGGCAGATATCGTTCCGCGTTGCTCTAGACCACTTTCGCGGCGTTTCTCACCAGGGTAAGAAACTGTCTCACGGTTGCTGAGGGATCGCCGCGGCGCGTTGCCAGACTTAAGCGTGCGGTTGGTGGTATGGACGTGCTGACCCGCCGATAGGCAACACCTTCGATGTTCATTCGCTGAAGGGACGACGGCACAAAGGTAATCCCGAGACCGGCCGCAACGAGGCTCAGCGTCGAACCGATACGAGGCCCGTGCTGCGTTGATGCACCTAGATTGCCAACGTTGGGATTGAAGCCTGCGGCGCTGCATGCAGCGATGATAGTATCATACATGCCCGTGCCGGGCGGGCCATATAGGATGAAGGTCTCGGGTGCAAGGCGTTTTAGCGGAATCGCGCTATCCCTCGCGACTTTCGCGAGTTGATGATCGGCCGGGAGGGCAACCACCATTGGTTCGTCGAGCAGCCGCTGGATTGCGAGTCCATGTGCATCAGCGGGTGCTGTGCGAATGAACGCAACATCCATTCGCTCGTTGCGCAAACCGTCCAGCAGTTCATTGCTCAGCGATTCCTCCAGGGTGAGTGATACCTTCGGGCAAGTCCTGCTGAACGCCCGGATCGAACGCGCAACAAGCGGATGAAATGATGACGTCGAAGTCACACCGACGCATATACGCCCCAGTTCGCCCCGCGCCGTGCGCCGCGTCGATTCAACGGCTCTCTCAAGCTGCGCAAGGGTGGCGCGAGCATCGTCGAGAAAATTCGAGCCCGCGTCGGTCAGTTCCACGCCGCGAGCCTTGCGACGAAGCAGCTGCACGTCGAGCTCTCGTTCGATCGCCTTGATCTGTTGGCTCAACGGCGGCTGTTGCATTCCGAGCCGCTCGGCAGCCCTGGTGATGTGGCCTTCCTCGGCGACGGCGATGAAGTAGCGCAAGTGCCTTAATTCCATAGCCATATCCAAAACATATGGATTTCCCCTCTGCGATATTATGGCTCGCAGGACCGTCCGGCGCTATGAAAAATAGTGCTTACAGCCATTAGGAGGTGTGGACCGATGATCCTGAGCCGCAGAAAGCTCCTGAGCGCATCCTTTGCGACTGCCGCCGCTGTCGTGTCGCCGTGTCTCGGCAGAGCGGCCGCCTATCCGGTCAAGCCAGTGCGGATCATCGTGCCGTTCGCTGCTGGCGGCCCCAATGATATCGCGGCGCGTCTCATCGCCCAGGGCCTCTCGGACAGACTCGGCCAGCAATTCTATATCGAGAACATCGGCGGCGCTGGCGGCAATGTCGGTACCGGTCAGGCTTCACGCGCTTCGGCGGACGGCTACACGATCCTAACGGTGGCACCCAGCTATGCGGCCAATCCGGCGCTGTTCGATAGCGTGCCTTATGATCCCGTGAAAAGCTTCGATGCCGTGACGCTGGCGGCCACCGCCCCCACCGTTCTAACGGTGCATCCCTCGGTTCCGGCGGCGACCGTTACCGAATTGATCAACGCCATCAAGGATACGCCAGGTAAATACAGCTACGCATCGCCTGGAACGGGCACGCCGCCTCACCTGTTGGGCGAGCTGTTCCGGCTCTCGTTGAAGCTCGACATGGTACACGTCCCGTTCTCCAGCGGAGGCCAGGCGATTCAATCGACCCTTGCAGGCCATACGCCGATTTCGTTCGGCGCGTTGCCTCCTGCAGTGCAGCACGTAAGAGAAGGCGCGCTGCGCGCCCTTGCCATCACGTCAACGACCCCAGCGGATGCGCTCCCCGGGGTGCCGATCATCGCGCAGGCCGGCTATCCTGATTTCGCGGCCGACATCTGGACGGCGGTGCTCGTCCCCGCCGGCACCCCGAAGGACATCGTCGCGCTGCTCCAGCGCGAGATCGCCAGGCTTGTTGTTCTGCCTGATATCAAAGACCGCATGGCCGCGCTCGGTTATCGCCCGGTCGGAGACACGCCGGATGAGTGTGCTGAACACATCAGGGTGGAGGCAACCCGTTGGGCAAAGGTGATCCAAGAAGCCGGCATCAAGGTGCGATGATCATGCGATCGCCTGTTGCCGACCATTACGCGCGCGGAGATCTGACCGCCGCCATTCGCGAGGGCCTTGCCCGCATCGGAAAGACCGAGGGCACGGTGACGGCAGAGGACCTCGCGCCGGTGGACGAGTTTCATATCGGCGGCCGTGCCGCAACCGCCGATTTGGCACAGCAGCTCGGCCTCACCCCGGATGATCGCGTACTCGATATCGGCTGCGGTCTTGGCGGACCCGCGCGCCATATCGCGGCCCGCTATGGGTGTCATGTGACCGGCATCGATCTCACGCGCGACTACATCGAAGCCGGCAACGTGCTCTCCGAATGGCTTCAGCTCCATGATTGCGTGTCATTGCAACAGGGTAATGCTCTGTCGTTGCCCTTCGCAAACGGGTCTTTCTCTGCCGCTTACATGCTGCATGTCGGGATGAACATCGCTGACAAGAGCGCGCTCTTCGCAGAGGTCGGGCGGGTCCTGCGCGCATGCGCACGCTTCGCCATCTACGACGTGATGCGAACGGGCAACGGTGCGTTGTCCTACCCGGTGCCGTGGGCAAGCACACCGGATGCGGATGCGGTCACGTCACCTAGTCAATACCGTGACGCGCTTTCCACTGCGGGGTTCGAACTCATGTCAGATCGTCAGCGACGCGACGTTGCGCTTGAATACTTTGCGCGGCAGCGGGCGCAGGTGGCCGCAGGGCCGGTAGCGCTCGGCGTACATACGCTGATGGGCGCGCGACGGCCTGAAATGGTCCGCAATATGAGCGAAGGCATCTCTGATGGCCGGATCACCCCTGTGGAGATCATTGCCCGAAAGCTGTGAGTTGTGCAATCGACCATCATCCGACGGTCAAACGTCCGCTTCGGGTGAAAGGCTGCCTTGGCCCGCTCACATCGTTCTGTTCGGGTCATCTTCGGATAGTGGACGTTGGGCATTTCGGGTGAAGGTCGGCCACGGGCGAACAGGCGACATTCGAAATCGCCCCCTGAGGCCATCTTACCGTCCACCCCTCAGGACGCGGAACGGGGCCGAAAGTTTGTCAGGCGGGACACGAATCGGCGTAAATTTTGTGTCGGTTCGTTGAGCCCGCTTGCAGTTAGGGCAAACGAAAAGGTGCGCGACTAGCGGTTCCGAAGTGTCTCGCAGTAGCTCCGAGCGAAACCACCTCATTGAGATGCGGCAATTCGGACAGTCCGGAACTTCGAGATGATCTAGTGCTTTCTTCAGCCGTTCCATGCCCCACCCCACTTTGGGGAAATACTAGCAAGGCGCCAAGGGCGGGCAAGGTATCAAAGGATACATACCGAGTTAGGACGAAGCAAAATTCACTTACTCTTTAACTTCGGGGTGGAGTTCGGCTTTGCGTAAGGACCAACTTTTCTGGGGGCAATGGGAGGATTTTGGACCGGGCGCACGGCGCCGTCTAAAGAAAAAGGCCCAAGCTTCAGGGCGGTGAAGCCGGGCCTTGGGCTGCCCTTGGGGAAAGACAGCCGCTACCCTTTGGGGAAGGGTGTCGGGAAAACTTGGCAATAGGCAAATCGTTCCACCCCCGCAGGCTCGGCCATTCCCTAGGATGAAGGCCCGCGCGATTGCTTTTTGAACCTCACCAGCGAGCACACCAAAGTGCTCAGCCAGCTTTGCAAAGGGGCAGTTCGATGGATTGGAGTCCGCTGTGGGTCAAAATCGGTCCTTCCATCGCTCGAATTGGACGCAAGTACGTCTCCAACCGTCCAGAAGCGGACGCCGGATTGGAAAGGGCTTTGGGCTCAAAATGACCAGCCTCACTAGCTGGGGAGGTCAACATGACCATTACCCCAAGCACAATCACCGCCGTCTCGAAGCACGTTCCCTGGAACAAGGGGAAGATGTCGGCGCAAAGCCGCCACTCCGTCCGAAGCACGTCTGGTCAATACGAACCAAGCTCCAGGTCGAAGGCCGAATGCGCGATCTCGCACTCTTCAACGTCGCCGTCGATAGCAAGCTGCGCGGCTGCGACGTCGTAGCCTTGAAAGTCGATGACATTGCGCCAGGCGGATATTCGGCCGACCGCGCGACCGTCCGTCAAAAGAAGACCGGCCGCCAGTCAAATTTGAATTGACTGAATCGACCCGGCAGGCGATCGACGATTACCTGCGGGTTACGGGCAAGAAGTCAGGAGAATACCTGTTCACTGGCCGAAGTCTAAGTGGACATATGACCACCAGCCAGTATGCCCGCCTCCTATCCCGCTGGCTCGCTGACGTTGGATTGGACCCACATCTGTTCGGCACGCATTCCCTTCGCCGGACCAAGGCGACCTTGATCTATCGACGAACCGGCAACCTGCGAGCTGTACAGCTCCTTCTGGGGCATACTAAGATCGAGAGCACCGTTCGATATCTAGGCATTGAGGTCGACGACGCCCTCGCGATAGCTGAACAAGTCGACGTCTGACTTTGGAGGCAGAGCAGACGCGCTCTGCGCTGCCCTTAAAGACGGCTCCGGGCCATAAGCAGCCGCGAGCACGCGCCACAAAAATGAAGGGGTCTGGCGAGGGATCATGGGGCTCGCCTCCGGCAGCGCTTACCCACTGCTCGGGATGTTGCCATCGACGGCAAGTCGCGACAGCTCGTCGGCATTGGCGGCGTAGGCGCTCACTGCGGCGGCAGCGCGACGGTCGAGCTCCTCGCGATCAAGTCCGGCGCGCCCGCCGACGCGCATGCCGATCGAAGCGCCGAGGTCGCGTCCGCGTCCGACGATCCAGTCACCGAACCGCTGCCGCTCGCTGCCGTAGCGGGCCAGCGCGGCCTCTAGGTCGCCCCCATGTCCGACGATGGCCGTGGCCAGGCAGGTCGCATCGAGCGCCGCCTTGGTGACACCGGCACCGACGTGCGGGCGCGCAACGAAGGCGGCATCGCCCAAGAGCGCCACCCGGCCGAACACCAGGCGCGGAGAGGCCAGATCGTAGATGGCCTGGAAGAACGGCTGGTCGCCACGGGTGACGACGTCGGCCATGGGCGAGGCCAACTCGGCTCGGGCCGATCGGCGAAAGTCAGCGACGACCTCGGGCCGGATCAGGGGCGGCGGGATCGAGGTGCCGTGGCATTTTCCACTAGTGTCGGTGCACAGCTCCGCCAGCTGGGCCTCGTCCGCGGGCCGGTACCAAACACAATTGTAGTCGCGGTGGCCGACGCGCAAGTCGCCGTCGCGCGCCGGCACAGCATAGCATAGCGCTAGCGACCCCCCCGGCACGCAGAACAGAAAGTCCCTCTCCAGGATGTCGCGGGCGGCGCGCGCCGCCTCGCTTTCTCGCATGAGGGCGCGCCAGGCGACGTAGCCGGCGTAGGCCGGTTGCAGCTCAGGCAGCAGGCGCGCGCGCACTGCGGAGCGCAAACCGTCCGCGGCGATCAGGAGGTCCCCGCGCGCCTCGCTGCCATCGGCGAAGTGGGCCGTTGCGCTACCCGCTTCGGAGCGCACGTCGATGCACTCCATACCGCGGTGATATCTGGGCCCGCGCAGATTATCGCGCAGCGTCCGATAAAGGGGTGCCCATGCGCTCATCTTACGTTGAAGGTGCACCTCGTGGATCAGCCGATCGGAGTTATCCCAGCAGACGTAGGTGCGGGTCGCCACGCTAAGGGCGTCGTCGAAGGCAAGCCGGAGCCGGCGCATGACCTCGTGTAGTGCCGGGTGTGTGCCTATGCCGGCGCCGCGGCCGGCGAGGTCCTCGTCAGCGCGCTCGAAGACATCGACTTGCCAGCCGATCCGGCCGAGCATATGCGCGGCGAACAACCCGCCGACCGAGCCTCCGATGATCAATGCCCTGCGCGTGGCCATCTCTGCGCCCGGCCTAGCTAGTGGTTCGAAATGCGCCAGAAACTCACACGCTTTTGCTCGAAATGCAAAGCCTCGCCAGCCGCTCAGGGCTTTTGGCCGCTTTGGGTCAAAATCGGCGGTCCGTACCGCCGCGATCAGTTTCCGCTCCACGCCTGACAGCCGACGGCCCAAGGAGTATTCGGCTGGGCCGCTACGGGCCAGAAGCAGCCATAACGGCTTGCGTAGCAGACCGCGATGGTTTCCGCGCATTGCACTAGCGAGGTTTGACGCGTGTTTCTGAGAGGTGCTTGTCCCAATGTGGGTGGATTTGGCCGTCCACTGTTGGCAGGCATTGGACCCATTCGGCTCGTATGCCTCGCGGGTCGATATCTCTGTTCGACACGACGTAGTCAATCTCGCCTCGCGTCGTGCCAATATCCATCAGCTCGCGGTCCGTCAGGCGGCATAATTCCGTTTGCAGCCTCCGGCGTTTGCGCCACTCCTGAAATGCCTTCCAATATGCTTCGAGCGGACTATAGACCGGCCGGTCGATAGTTGCTCTGTGCTGCAACTTGGTGATCTCTTGGACTGTGCTCATTGCCGTGTGTCCTGTTTACTTTTCACAGGACGAACATGATGTACGACGAGCCACCGCGCCTGACATCCGGCTTACATTTTCCTTACCAGCGGCTTATTCTTTGCGTTCGAGGGCGTTAAAGCCTGAAAATCGAAGGCCCTAAGGGATCGTCAGATGCGCTATTTCTTCGAGGAGTACGCATTCGATACTGACCGTCGCGAGCTACATCGCGGAACCATCCCTGTTTCCATCACGCCGCAGGTCTTCGATCTACTAGACTATTTGATCCGGCACAGGGAGCGCGTCGTCAGCAAGGACGATGTCATCAGCGCGGTTTGGAACGGACGCATAGTCTCAGATGCCGCGTTGACGACCCGCTTGAATGCCGCTCGCGCCGCAATCGGTGACGATGGTGACAAGCAGTGCCTAATCAAAACGTTGCCGCGCAAAGGCTTTCGCTTCGTTGGCGTAGTGCACGAAGGGCAGAGGCCCGAAACTGCGTCGGCACGTTCGGCGGCGCAGAACGACGGCACGGCACAAAGGTCGCTTTCACCGCCTCGCCTCTCCATCGTTGTGTTGCCCTTCGCCAACCTCAGCGGCGACCCAGAGCACGACTATTTCGTCGATGGTGTGACGGAAAGCCTCACTACGGACTTGTCGCGGATCAGCGGCTCATTGGTGATCGGGCGACACACCGCATTCACCTACAAGGGCAAAGCGGCTGACCTCAAGCAAATCGGTCGCGAGTTGAACATCCGGTATGTGCTAGAAGGCTCCGTACAGCGCCACGAAAGCCGACTTCGCGTCAACGTGCAGCTGGTAGACGCTGAAACCGGCACGCATTTATGGGCGGACCGCTTTGACAAACCCGTCACCGATCTGTTCGATATGCAGGACGAGATCATATCTAGGCTAGCTAACTCCTTAGATGCGCAGCTCGTCGCAGCCGAGGCCGTGAGAGCACAACGTTCGGCGCATCCCAATTCAATGGAGTTGTACTTCCAGGGCAGAGCTAAGCTCAATATGGGGTTGACTCCCGAATATATCTTGCAGGCGCGCCACTTTTTCGAGCGCGCCCTGACGCTTGATCCCGGCAATATCGAAGCGCGTCTGGGCTTAGCGCATGTTGATGGCATTGTTGGTGCCGGCTACATGACCGACAATCGGATAAAGTACCTGACCATAGCGGAAGTGGCCGTTATGCATGTCCTGACCCTCGCGCCGAACCACGCCTTGGCTCACTTACATTTGGGAACAGCAAAAATTTTCACGAACCGCGTGTCCGAGGGCATTGACGAACTACAACACGCTTTGGCGTTGGACCGAAATCTGGCCCATGCGCACGGGTTAATCGGTCAAGCCAAGATTTTCCTCGGTCGCGGCGGGGACACTGAGGCGCATGTCTTAGAGGCACTCCGCCTGTCTCCCCGCGACATTCATGCCTTCATGTGGATGCAGTATGTCGGTTTCGCTAAGTTGCAACTTAGTGCCGATAGGGAAGCCGTCTGTTGGCTCCGCAGGAGCATCGACGCCAACCGAAATTATCCGTTTGCGCATCTTGGGCTCGCCGCTGCCCTAGCACTGCTTGGAGCAGTCGATGACGCGCGGGCCGCTGCGCAAGCGGGGCTCGCGCTTCAACCTAATTTCAGCATCCGCCGCTTCCGCGCCAGCCCGTCGACCGATAATCCAGCTTACCTCGCCAAACGTGAGCGCATTTATGAGGGCATGCGATTGGCAGGAGTACCGGAGGGGTAATGTCGCAGATGGGTCAAAAGCCGCCGTCGGCGAGCAGCGCGATCTTGTCTGCTCGCCCTAGAAGGGGACGTGTCCACGACAGAACTGGGCGAGTTCCGGAATTCGTTCCGACGGCCGGTTCGCTTGGCGCAGGCAGTTAAGCGGAGTGCCCTTCGACGCCAAAATCTAAGTTATTGAAACTTCATAAGTTTCTGAGACGGGCGTGGTTTAGTCGATTGGAGAATGTTCGAACTCGGTTTCTCTCCCTCCGCCACCGGCTCGAATCAATCGCGCCGGCTTATTTGCCTTGCGCGCCAGCAAACGTCGCCAAGCGGCCGAGCAGGGCCGCCTCGGCCTCGGGGGCCAGACGGTAGCCTTCCGCCATCTTGACGATGTCGCCGCGGGCGACGCACGAGTCCCACCAGTCCCTCACAAAGCCCTCGGCGTACCCGCGCGTGTTGAAGCCGTAAGGTTCGGCGACGAGGTCGAAAGCGATCATCAGCTCGAAACATGGCGAGTCGTAGGAGGTGCCGGTCTCGGGACGGCCCACGAAAGCCTCGAAGGATCTGGCCGTACAAAGGCTCGAATAGAGCCAGAACATCAGCCCATACATCAGGTGCGAGCGCTCGTCGTCGTGCAGGGCAAAGAAGCCTTTCTCGTCCACGATCTGCCGGGCCAAGGTGCGCAACATTCGCTCGCCGTGCGGCAGACGGTCGCCGACGGCGGCCAAAGCTCGCACCACGATCGGCGATAACGTTCCCTGCTCGACGGTTGCGATCGCAGCAGCCCGATCCTCATCAGCGGTGTCGTACTCGGACTCCTCGACCAAGCCTCGAATGAAGGTCTCGAAGTCCGGCGCGATGACGGCGATGCTGTAGTCAGCCTCTTGGTCGACGTACACGACCTGCGGCTCGCCGCGCTTTCCGCAGGTCCGGTAGTCCAGCATAATCAGCTCGTGGCCTCCGGCCGGCGTGTCGGCGATGCCGATGCCAATCGGCGGGTAGCCCCATTCCTCGATCATGAACTTGGCGCCGAGCTCACCGCCGAGTGAATATTTGGACGTGCGGCCGATGGCGTAGAGGCCCTCGATTGCCACGTGGTCCTCCGCCCAGCCTGTACGCTCCTTCATCGGGTGGCAGTTGCGCTTGACCATACCGCCGTTGTGGCGGCGCGCGAGATCGACATAGGTGGCCGGCAGCCGATACCCGCCCATCTCCTCTTCAATGGAGGCGATCAGCTCGTCGCTTGGTGGAGGCTCGACATAGTTCTCCAGGGAATACGGACAGTCGTCCCAGAAGCCTTCGAAGTCGAAGCCGTCAAAGGGCCTTTTCGACGTCATCCGCGTTACCCCATCATATTACGGCAGACCCATCCAACCCAGATCCGAGGAACACCGTAGCTTTCTCGACAGACCTCGGCTCCGACGCCACCGCATTCGCTGGGACGGAATGTCGATGCCAGCCATCGTCTGCTGATGATCCATCGCGGACGCCGCACGAGTGTTCAGCACCGACCTGACGGGAAGCCGATACGTGTTGGATTACATTCCGGCGGCTGGTCCAACAAGCTGCCAAACCATCTGCTCGTCAACGAGCCATCCCTGTCGATCCAGGGAATCGGTGGCAATTGCGGCAGGTAGGATGCATACGGCATGACTTTCGCGAGCGTCACTCTGCCCGGAAACCGTGTGAGGAACACCTTGTTCATTCCTCCGTCCAGTCCGCTGTATATCGGGGCGGCCGGCAAATCATCTTCAAGCAATCGCGCGTATTCGAGCTCGTCGGCGCGCCTCTTCTCCAGGGCCCGCCGCGCGATGTCCGGATTGACGGCGAAGGGGGGACATTTTTCGGTAGGGTTGAACACTGGAGGCGACGGCGAATTCGGTGGACCTTGCGCATCGAAGACGTAGCGGCGGTCGCACACATCCACCTTCGGTTCGATTCGCGTCGTCTCGAAATGATCGTTGCCGACCTTGAGCATTTTCCAGAACGCGAGATTGGGACTGTTTCGATGCCGCGCCAGATTTGCCGGTGTCAGGCGGAACGGATAGGCCTGGACCTGGAACGACGGGCGGCCGCCGAGGAATGTGTCGCGCGCCAGCGCATAGATTTCGCCGATCTGTTCGTCGGTCATGGCATAGCAACCGCTCGACCAGCAGTCGCCGTGGATCATGAGGAAGCTGCCATTGCGCTTGTGCGCCTTGTCGAACGTGTTGGGGAAGCCGAGGTTGATCGAAAGATAGAAGTTGGAGTTGGGGTTCATCAACTCAGGTGTAATCGTATAGAATCCTTCCGGAGCTTGTCGGTCGCCCTCGTGCAATTTCGGCCCGAGATCGCCCGACCACCGGCAGATCGGATAGGACTTGAGGATCTGGAAACGGCCGGTCGTGTCCTGTTTCCAGACCTCGAGCTCGGCCTCCTCCTTGAAAAGACGCACGAGGATAGGTGAATACTTCGGCATCCTTTTCTGCTCGAGCAGCGAGAGCAGCTCATCAGGTAGTTCCCGCGTCGCCTTCGCCGGCAACGGCTTGCTGCTTTCGCCAAGACACATGACCGGAGTCAAGGCGGCGGCAAAAGCCGCCGCCAGCACAAGGACACGTCGGACCATGGCGCGGATCACTGCTGTGCCTCCAGCCCTTCCGGCCCGCGCCGCTAAGTCTCGAACCCGACGAACACCGTCGCTTCCTCGACGGACTTCCGCTCCGACACCACGGCATTCGCCGGAAAAGTTTCATCCGGCCAGCCCAGCGCGATGCTTTTCATGATGACCTGATCGTCGGCGATCCCTGCGTGCTCGCGCACCACGGGGGATTGCATGATGCCCTGGCTGTTGATCACGGCGCCGAGCCCGCGGGACCACGCGGCATTGACCAGGGCGGTCGCCACGGCGCCGCAGTCGAAGGGCGTATCGTCGCTACCGTCGAGCACGCGGTCATAGGTGATGATCACGCAGACGGGCGCGTCGAACTGACGGAAGCCGCGCAGGACCCAGTCCTGGCGCTTCTCCATGTTGTCGCGCTCGATTCCCATTGCGGAGAATAATTGCTTGGCGACGCCGACCTGCCTGTCGCGGTGCTTGCCTGCAAAGGCCTGGCCCGTGCGGAACTCGCGCGACTGCGGGATGCCCGCCAGCATCCGTTCGGTATTGCCGGCGCGGATCCGATCAAGTGGTTCGCCGGTGATGACATAGAAATTCCAGGGCTGGGTGTTCATCGACGACGGAGCGCGCATCGCCAATCCAATGATTTCCGCAATCAGTTCCTTGGGCACCGGATCCGGCTTGTAGCCGCGGATGCTCCGGCGACCGAGGATGACGTCATCGAACTGCATGTGTGTGGAATTCCCCTGGCGAGTTCTGAAACAGCCGGGATTTTCGCGATTTCTGCGCCCTCGCGCAAGCTCCGGCGGCGTGTCCTCAACGGTCCAGCCACACGGAACATGATCGCCAATCTGGATTGGCTGACGCTCGCTCCGCCATCGCGCCTCACCCCACCAGCTTCCACTTCCCATCCGCGGCCCGCTTCAATGCGGGGTCGCTCACGCGCACGTGCTCGGCGAGGAAATCGATGAACGCGCGCACGCGTGCCGGGAGTGGCGCGGTGTGGCCAACATAGACGGCGTGGATGTCTTCGCGGTCGCCGGGATTGTAGCTTTGCAGCACCGGGACGAGGCGGCCGGATTCGATATCGGGGCCGATGTGGAAGAGCGCGAGGCGCGCGAGACCGGCGCCGCCGAGGCAGAGGCGGCGGGCGGCTTCGCCGTCGCTGGCGCGTGCGACGGGCGGGGGCAGGGCCTCCTCGGCGTGGTCGCCACGCCTGAACGGCCAGCCGCGGATGCTGCGCGGAAAGGTCCAACCGATGCCGCGGTGGTCGGCGAGGTCGGCCGGAATCTTCGGCGTGCCGCAACGGGCGAGGTAATCCGGCGCGCCGACCACCACCATGCGGCTGGTGCCGAGCTTTCGCGCGACCAGACGCGAGGCGCGCAGCGGACCGACGCGGATGGCGACATCGGCGCGCTCCTGCATCAGGTCGATCACCGTATCGGTCAGCACGAGATCGAGCGTGACGTCGGGATGCTGCTTCAGAAAGCGCGGGATCAACGGCATCACATGCAGCATGCCGAAGGGAATGTTGCAATTGACCGTGAGGCGGCCGCGCGGCGCCGCGCCTGAGGCCGCCTCGCGCTCGGCCTCCTCCATCTCGGCGAGAATGCGCAACGAGCGCTCGTAGAAGGCCTGGCCTTCCGCCGTCAGCGTCAGCTTGCGCGTGGTGCGGTTGACGAGCCGCGCGCCGAGGCGCGCCTCCAGACGCGAGATCAGCTTGCTGACGCCCGATGGCGTCAGGCGCAGCTTTCGCGCGGCCTGGGTGAAGCCGCCGAGGTCCACGACGCGGACGAAGACCTCCATCTCGGCCGAGCGGTTGGTGTCGAAACGGGCCATGTTGAATTCACGTCACAAATGATTGGATTGCGGACATTCTAATGGTTTGGCGGCAGCGCCGCTATCTGCGTGGCTCGTCTCATCCCTTGGAGCAACGCATGCCTCCCGCCGTCCTCGCGCTCACCGCCGGTGCCTTCGGCATCGGCACCACCGAATTCATCATCATGGGCCTGCTGCTGCAGGTCGCCGCCGACATGCACGTCTCGGTGCCCGTCGCGGGCCTGCTCATCTCCGGCTACGCGCTCGGCGTGTTCGTCGGCGCGCCGGTGCTGACGCTGGCGACGCGGCGGATGCCGCGGAAAACCGTGCTGCTGGCGCTGATGGCCATCTTCACGCTCGGCAATGCGGCTTGCGCGCTCGCGCCCACTTACGAATGGCTGATGGCCGCGCGCGTGCTGACCTCGCTCGCACACGGCACGTTCTTCGGCGTGGGCTCGGTAGTGGCCACCAGCCTCGTCGCTGAGGACAAGCGTGCGTCTGCGATCTCCACCATGTTCATCGGCCTGACGGTCGCGACGCTGCTGGGCGTGCCCTTCGGCGCCTGGTTCGGCCTGATGCTCGGCTGGCGCGCAGCGTTCTGGGCGGTGACTGTCATCGGCCTGATCGCATTCGCGGTCGTCGCTGCGCTCGTGCCGGGCCATGTCGGCAACGACGACAAGCCGATCTCGCTTGCCGAGGAAGTGGCCGTGCTCGGCCGTCCGCAGGTGCTGCTCGGTCTTGCCATGACCGTGTTCGGCTTCGCCGGACTGTTCGTCGTCTTCACCTATATCCAGCCGATCCTGACGCGCTTCACCGGTTTTTCGGAGGCCGCCGTGTCGCCGATCCTGCTGGTGTTCGGCGTTGGGCTTGCGATCGGCAATGTCGCCGGCGGCAAGCTCGCCGATCGCGGCCTTGCGCGCGCCCTGATCGGCACACTGGCCGCGCTTGCCATCGTGCTGCTTGGCCTTGCGGCGCTGCTGTCGGTCAAGATCATCAGCGTCGTGCTGATCCTGCTGCTCGGCGTCGCCGCCTTCGCAACCGTCGCACCGCTTCAGCTCCGCGTATTGGAGGCTGCCGGTCCCAGCGGCCGGACGCTCGCCTCCAGCCTCAACATCGCCGCGTTCAATCTCGGCAACGCGCTCGGCGCCTGGGCCGGCGGCGTCACCATCGACCGCGGCCTCGGCCTCTCGGCGCTGCCGCTGGTCGCAGCCGGCGTCACCGCCATCGGCCTCGTTCTGGCGCTGTGGAGCCTCCAGCTTGATCGCACGGCGACCGCAGTCGCGGCGTGCCCGGCGGAATAGGAGAGCGATCATGGAATACCGCAACCTCGGCGCTTCCGGGCTCAAAGTGCCCGTCCTCAGTTTCGGCACCGGCACGTTCGGCGGCCAGGGTCCGTTGTTTTCCGCCTGGGGCCGCAGCGGCATCGAGGAGGCGCGCAGGCTGGTCGACATCTGCCTCGATGCCGGCGTCAATCTGTTCGACAGCGCCGATGTCTATTCGAACGGCGCCTCGGAGGAGATCCTCGGTGCTGCGATCAAGGGGCGCCGCGACAAGGTGCTGATCTCGACCAAGATGAGCCTGCCGATTGGCGACGGTCCGCTCGATGCCGGCTCGTCGCGGCAGCGGCTGCTGGCCTCGGTCGATGCGGCGCTACGACGGCTCGGCACCGACCACGTCGACCTGCTTCAGCTCCACGCCTTCGACGCGTTCACGCCGATCGAGGAGGTGCTGTCCACGCTCGATACGCTCGTGCGCGCCGGCAAGCTACGCTATATCGGCGTCTCGAATTTCGCCGGCTGGCAGCTGATGAAGTCGCTCGCCATCGCGGACCGGCATGGCTGGCCGCGCTATGTCGCGCACCAGGTCTATTACTCGCTGCTCGGGCGCGACTATGAATGGGAGCTGATGCCGCTCGCGCGCGATCAGGGCGTCGGCGCTCTGGTCTGGAGCCCGCTGGGCTGGGGCCGGCTCACCGGAAAGATCCGGCGCGGCCAGCCGCTGCCGCAAGGAAGCCGCCTGCATGCCACCGCACAGTTCGGTCCGCCCGTGGACGATGCGCGCCTCTATGCCGTCGTTGACGTGCTGGATGCGATTGCCGCTGAGGCCGGTCGTACCGTGCCGCAGGTCGCGATTGCCTGGCTGCTGTCGCGTCCCACGGTCTCCTCCGTGATCATCGGGGCACGCGACGAAGCGCAGCTGCGCGACAATCTCGGCGCCGTCGGCTGGTCGCTGAGCGCGGACCAGATCAAGCGGCTCGATGAGGTCAGCTTCGTGATGCCGCCTTATCCGTACTATCCCTATCGCGTCCAGGAGGGTTTCGCGCGGCTCAATCCACCGTTGGTGTAGGAGCTCTCTCAGAACGCTGCGAATTGCGACAGAGCGTCGCGACAATGCGCCATGCAGAAACGCGCCTGTACACGGTCGCGCGACCTCCATAACCTCCGCCGCGCAATTTTTTGGAGATGCGACGTGGCGAAGAAGACGGCGACCAAGAAGAAAAGTGCTTCAAGGCAGGTAAGCAGGACCGCGAGCAAGGCGAGCACCGCCCGAAAGCGCGCCATTGCGAAAACCGCGAAGACGACAGTCAAGAAGGCGGCACCGCGCAAGCCAGCCGCGGTCCGCCGACCCAAGGGGCCGATCTGGCAATGGTCCGCGGTCGAGACCGCGGCCGCGGTCCGCGCCGGCGCGATCTCCGCCGTGGAGACCGTCGAGGCCCATCTGGACCGGATGCGCGCCGTCAATCCCAGGCTGAATGCGGTCGTCGTCGATCTCGGCGAGGAGGCGCTGAAGGCGGCGCACGCGGCGGACAAGCAGCGCGCCAAGGGCGGCGATCTCGGTCTCCTGCACGGCGTACCCATCACCATCAAGGAAAATGTCGACTACCAGGGCCGGCCGAATTTCAACGGCGTGCCCGCCAACAAGGACCTCATCGCGCCATCGGATGCGCCCGTGGTGCGCAACCTGAAGAAATCAGGCGCGATCGTCATCGGGCTCACCAACACGCCCGAATTCTCCTTCCGCGGCTTCACCGACAATCCCCTGCACGGGCTGACGCTCAACCCCTGGGATCCCGATATCACCTGCGGCGGCTCCTCGGGCGGCGCGGGCTCGGCGGTCGCCGCGGGCATCGGCACCATCGCCCATGGCAACGACATCGGCGGCTCGCTGCGCTGGCCGGCGCATTGCAACGGCGTTGCCACCATCAAGCCGACGTAGGGCCGCATCCCCGCCTTCAACGGAAGCGCGACGTCGGAGCGGCCGATGCTGGCGCATCTGATGTCGGCGCAGGGGCCGCTCGCACGCCATGTCGCCGACGTCCGCCTCGCGCTGGAGGTCATGAGCCGGCGCGATCCGCGCGATCCCTGGTGGGTACCGGCGCCGTTGGTCGGCGAGCGGCCGAAGGGGCCGATCAAGGTCGCGCTGGCAAAGATCCCCGAGGACATGGACGTCGATCCGTCTGTCGCCGCGGCGCTGCGTCAGGCTGCCGATCATCTCGAGCGGTCCGGCTATCGCGTCAGCGAGGTCGAGGTGCCCGACATCAACGGGGTCTGGCAGACCTGGTGCGACATCATCACCAACGAGACCGTGATGATGCAGGAGGCCGCCATGCTGAAGGTCACGTCCGAGGATTTTCACAAGTCCTGGGGCGGCATGAAGGCCAAGGCCAACGTGCTCGATCTCAAGGCCTGGATGCAGGCCACCGCCGCGCGCAACGGTCACATCC
Organism: Bradyrhizobium sp. SPXBL-02; assembly: GCF_051853065.1. Taxonomy (NCBI): domain Bacteria; kingdom Pseudomonadati; phylum Pseudomonadota; class Alphaproteobacteria; order Hyphomicrobiales; family Nitrobacteraceae; genus Bradyrhizobium; species Bradyrhizobium sp. SPXBL-02. The sequence goes on from NZ_CP182474.1 coordinate 666,572, forward strand.
GCGCCTGGCAATTGTTCTTCGAGGACTATCCGATCGTGCTGGCGCCGACCACGGTGAAGCCGACGCCGGGCCCGCGCGAGGACGCCGTCAGCGCAGAGCGCGTGCGCGAGATATTCTGGGGCGAGATCCGCTTCATCTCCGCCATCAACGTGCTGGGCCTGCCCGGCGCGGTGGTGCCGGTGGCGCTGCATGACGGCAAGCCGATCGGCGTGCAGCTGATTGCCGGACGCTATCGCGAGGATCTCGCCCTCGACGCCGCAGCTGCGATCGAGAAGCGCGTCGGCGCGCTCACCCATCGGCTGTGGGAGCAGATGGGCTGACGCTGCGAGCTATCGCAGCGCTGACGGCGGCCCCTCGTCCTCGTGGGCGAGGGTGGCGCCGTGCGTTCGTTAATCGGCTTTAACCCGGTTTCCAGCCATTTCGCGAGCAAGCATTAGGGTTACTTCCTCGATCTCTAGGCGAATTATTGTCCGCTTTACCACCCGCCTCTAACAGAGGGACGGCGGACAACGCACATGCCTCATTCTAGGCCAATAAGTGCGGCCCGCCCCACGCGGAGGTGGCACGATGCGCAACGAGACGATCGCTATTCACGCCGGCTACGAGCCTGAAGCCACCACGCACGCAGTGGCCGTTCCGATCTACCAGACCGCGGCCTACGCCTTCGACAGCGCCGATCATGGCGCAGCCCTGTTCAATCTCGAGGCCGAGGGCTTTCGCTACAGCCGCATCGCCAATCCGACCAGCGCGGTGCTCGAGAAGCGCATCGCGCAGCTCGAAGGCGGCGTCGGCGCGCTCGCGGTCGCGACCGGGCAGGCGGCGCTGCATTTCGCCTTCGTCAACGTCGCCGATCACGGCGGCAACATCGTCTCGGTGCCGCAGCTCTACGGCACCACGCACACGCTGCTCTCCCACATCCTGCCGCGCCAGGGCATCACCGGCCGTTTCGCCGAGAGCGACCAGCCCGAGGCGGTCGAGAAGCTGATCGACGAGAACACCCGCGCCGTGTTCGCCGAGACCATCGGTAATCCCGCTGGCAATGTCTGCGACATCGAGGCGCTGGCGAGAATTGCCCACGCGCATGGTGTGCCGCTAATCGTCGACAACACCGTCGCAACCCCGATCCTCTTCAAGCCGTTCGACTACGGCGCCGACATCGCCGTGCATTCCCTGACCAAGTTCTTGGGCGGTCACGGCACTACGCTCGGCGGCGCCATCGTCGATTCCGGAAACTTCCCCTGGGCCAAGCACGCCAACCGCTTCCCGGCCTACAACAAGCCCGACGCCTCCTATCACGGCCTGGTCTATGCCGAGCGCTTCGGCAAGACCGCCTATATCGAGCGCGCGCGCAGCGTCTATCAGCGCACCATGGGCTCGGTGCTGTCGCCGTTCAACGCCTTCCTGCTGCTCCAGGGCATCGAGACCGTGGCGCTGCGCATGGAGCGCCATGTCGAGAACGCCCGCAGGGTCGCCGAATTCCTCCGCGTCGATCCGCGCGTGGCCTGGGTCAACTACACCGGTTTTCCGGACAGCCCCTATTTTCCCCTGGTGCAGAAATACTTGAATGGCAACGCCTCCTCGCTGTTCACCTTCGGCATCGAGGGCGGCATGGAGGCCGGCAAGACGTTTTACGACGCGCTGAAGCTGATCACGCGCCTCGTCAATATCGGCGATGCCAAATCGCTCGCCTGCCACCCGGCGTCGACCACCCATCGCCAGATGTCGGCGGAGCAGCAGCGCGCCGCCGGCGTGCTGCCGGAGACCATCCGTCTGTCGATCGGCATCGAGCATGTCTCCGACATCATCGCGGATATCGACCAGGCGCTGGAAAAGGCCTGCCCGTCGGCGCGCCGCGAGGCTGCGGAGTAGGCGGCGCCGTCCATGACGATCTTGATCGACAAGGATCAGGTCATCGCGGGCCCGACGCTGGTGCCGGCCGCGCACGAGCTCGCGCGCGATGTCGGCCCCGAGCTCACCATCGGCCTCGTCAACAACATGCCGGATGCCGCGTTGAAGGCGACCGAGCGGCAGTTCATGAAGCTGCTTCAGGCCGCAGCAGGCTCGCGGCGTATCCGTTTCCACTGCTTCTCGCTTCCCAGCGTGAAGCGGTCGCCGGAAGCGAAGTGGCATGTCGAAAGCGAATATTCCAACCTTTCCGATCTCGAGCGCGGCAAATTCGACGGGCTGATCGTAACAGGCGCAGAGCCGATCGCGCCCGAGCTCGACCGGGAGCCGTACTGGCGCGACCTCACCAACCTGATCGACTGGGCCAAGGCCAACACGCGTTCGACGATCTGGTCCTGCCTTGCCGCCCATGCCGCGGTGCTGCACCTCGACGGCATTGAACGGCAGCGGCTGCCGGCCAAATGTCACGGCATTTTCGATTGCGACGTCGTGGCGGACGATTCACTGACGCGGTTTGCGCCTGCGCCGCTCAAGGTCTCGCATTCACGTCTGAACGAGATCGCCGAGAGCGACCTTGTGCAGGCCGGTTATCAGGTGCTGACCCGCTCGGAGGAGGCCGGCGTCGACGTCTTCGTTCGCCAATATGCCAGCCGCTTCGTGTTCTTCCAGGGCCACCCCGAATATGACGCGCTGTCGCTCCAGCGCGAATATCTGCGTGACATCGGTCGCTATCTCGCGCGCGAGCGGGAGAACTATCCGCACCTGCCGGTGAGTTATTTTGACGCAGCAACGGAAGAGAAGCTGGCTCGCTTCGAGAGGAAGGCGGCACACCAGCGCCATCCGGCGCTCAGCAACGAGCTGCCCGCGCTGAACCTGCGCGGCGATATCGGCGCTGGCGAGGCGGCGGCGGTGCTCTTCCGCAATTGGTTGCGCTATCTCGGCGCGGACGCCGACGCGCCGATGTCGGTGCGCTAGCCGAAGCGGTCTTGGTTCGGCGTTAGGATTACCCGGGCGTTAGGCTTGTCTCGACCAGCGCACGAATGTTTCAGTAGAGCAAGAAGGCATCACGGGAATCGCAGTCGTGTGGTCGGCACTCCAGGGACGCATGATCAATCGGCTGGCCCGGCATTTCCGCGCCGCGCCGCACCGGCTGCCTGCGCACGCGCCGATGGTGAGCTTCACGTTCGACGACGCCCCCGATAGCGCCGCAGGCGAGGGCGCCGACCTTCTGGAGCAACATGGCGGCCGCGGCACCTATTACCTCGCCGGCAGCCTGATCGGTCAGCCGTCGGAGCATTGGCATGGCCTGTCGGATGACGCCATCGTCCGGCTCCACCGCGCCGGGCACGAGATCGCCTGCCACACCTTCTCGCATCAGAGCTCGGCCACGCTCGACGAGGCCGCGATGGCGCGCGAGATCGAACGAAACCGCAGCCATCTCCACGGCATCGATGCCTCGATCACGCTGCAGAATTTCGCCTATCCCTATGGCATCGCCTCGGTGTGGCGCAAGCCGCAGCTGGCAAAAGCCTTCCGTTCCGCGCGCGGCATTCTTCCCGGCGTCAATAGCGGCATCATCGACCTCCAATTTCTGCGCGCCTCGCCTTTGGTCGATTGCGAGATCGACAAGGCGGGGGTCGATCGCTATTTCGACGAGGCGGTCGCGAGCGGCGGCTGGCTGATCTTCTACGGCCACGACGTCACCGACAGGCCGAGCCCCTATGGCTGCACGCCGCATCTGATGCGTCACGCGCTCGAAGCCGCCGCCAAGCGCAACATGCCGATCGTGACCGTCGCAGAAGCGCTGCGACGGATCGGGGCGTAGCTTTCTCACCTCTCCCCGCTTGCGGGGAGAGGTCGGATCGCTCTTGCGATCCGGGTGAGGGGGTACAGGCCCATCGGCATTCTCATGCGCGGAGAGAGGCCCCTCACCCCGTAAGAACGGGGAGAGGGAGAACAAGCAGCGTTGCCCCGCAAACAGTCTTGCCACAGCCACACCAGCGTGCGACTGGCCTTGTGACGAATCTCACGGCCTGATCTGCTCCGCCCATGTCTGCTCCGTCCAACGCCCCGCTGCCTGCGCCGACCAACGGCCGCGACGCGCTGTCGGTGCTGCATTCGGTGTTCGGCCTGCCGGGATTTCGCGGCGCGCAGGGCGAGATCATCCGCCACGTCACCGACGGCGGTAATTGCCTGGTGTTGATGCCGACCGGCGGCGGCAAATCGCTGTGCTATCAGCTTCCATCCCTGCTGCGCGAAGGCTGCGGCATCGTGGTCTCGCCGTTGATCGCCTTGATGCGCGACCAGGTCGCAGGCCTGATCGAGGCCGGCGTCAATGCCGCCGCGCTGAACTCGTCGCTGACGCCGCAGGAGGCGTCCGACATCGAACGCCGCCTGCTCGCCGGCGATCTCGACCTGCTCTATGTCGCACCGGAACGGCTGGTCACGCCGCGCTGCCTGTCGCTGCTGGCGCAGGCGAAGGTGGCGTTGTTTGCGATCGACGAGGCGCATTGCGTCTCGCAATGGGGCCACGACTTCCGGCCTGAATATGTCGGCCTTTCCGTCATCGCCGAGCGCTTTCCCGACGTGCCGCGCATCGCGCTGACCGCGACCGCCGATGAGCTGACGCGCAAGGAGATCGTCGAGCGGCTTCAGCTGACGGGCGCGCCGCAGTTCGTCTCCAGCTTCGATCGGCCCAACATCCGCTACGAGATCGTCGACAAGCGCAACGCGGTGTCGCAGCTGAAGGAATTCATCCGCGAGCGCCACATGGGCGATGCGGGCGTGGTCTATTGCCTGTCGCGCAACCGCGTCGAGGAGGTCGCCGCCGCGCTTGCCGAGGCCGGCATTGCAGCGCTGCCCTACCACGCCGGGCTCGACGGCAGCGTTCGCTCGCGCAACCAGGACCGCTTCCTCAACGAGGACGGCATCGTCATCGTCGCGACCATCGCCTTCGGCATGGGCATCGACAAACCCGACGTGCGCTTCGTGGCCCATCTCGACCTGCCCAAGAGCATCGAGGCCTATTACCAGGAGACCGGGCGCGCCGGCCGTGACGGCAAGCCGTCGGCGGCATGGATGGCCTATGGCCTCTCCGACATCGTGCAGCAGCGCCGCATGATCGACGAGTCGGCGGGATCGGAGGATTTCAAGCGGGTCTCGATCGGCAAGCTCGACGCGCTGGTCGGCCTCGCCGAGACGCCGCATTGCCGGCGCCGGCGCCTGCTCGCTTATTTCGGCGAGATCGTGATGGGCGAGAGCTGCGGCAATTGCGACAATTGCCTGACGCCGCCGAAGATGCGCGACGGCAAGGTGCTGGCGCAGAAGCTGTTGTCCTGCGTCTATCGCACCGGGCAACGCTTTGGCGCCATGCATTTGATCGACGTGCTGATCGGACGCCTGACCGAGAAGGTCACGCAGTTCGGTCACGACAAGCTGTCGGTGTTCGGCGTTGGCCGCGAGCTCAACGAGAAGCAGTGGCGCACGGTGCTGCGGCAATTGGTGGCAATGGGCCATTTGCAGAGCGACAGCGAAGCCTACGGCGCGCTGAAGCTGACGGAGTCCTCGCGCGGGGTGCTGCGCGGCGAGACCGAGGTCTGGCTGCGCGAGGAGGCGCCCGGCACGCGTGTTCGTGCCAGCCGCACGAAGTCGCGACGCGGCGACCTCGCGCCCGCGGCCAGCGCGCCGCAAGGCGACGTCGACCCTGAATTGCGCGCGCGCCTGCGCGCCTGGCGCTCAGAGGTCGCGCGCGAACGCGGCGTGCCGGCCTATGTGGTGCTGCACGATGCAACGATCGACGGCATCGTCCGGGCCTGGCCGACGACGCTGGACGAGCTTCGCAACGTGCCGGGGATCGGCGACAAGAAGCTCGAGCATTACGGCGACGAGCTGCTGCAGATCGTGAGGACGAGGTAGGGCGCGCCACGAAAACTCCGCCGTCATCCCGGGGCGCGACGAAGTGGCGAGCCCGGAATCCATAACCACAAGCGGATGTGGCTACGGCAAGCTAGTCACCACGAGTCTTCGCCAAACATCTTCCTGGGGCTATGGGTCCCGGGGCTCGCGACTTCGTCGCGCCCCGGGACGACAGAGGAGCTAGCCGTTCCGGAACGCGTAGCCGTAGCCGTTTAGCGCCGGCGCGCCGCCGAGATGGGCGTAGAGGATCTTCGCGCCCTTCTCGAAATAGCCCTTCTTCGTGAGATCGATCAGGCCCTGCATCGACTTGCCCTCGTAGACGGGGTCGGTGATCATGGCTTCGAGGCGCGCGGTGAGGCGGATGGCCTCCTTGGTCTCTTCCGACGGCACGCCATAGGCGGGATAGGCGTAATCCTCGATCAGCACGACGTCGTCCGCGACGATCTCCTTGCCGAGCTCGACCAGCTTGGCCGTGTTCTGCGCGATCGAGAGCACCTGTGCTTTCGTCTGCGCCGGCGTGAACGAGCCGTCGATGCCGATCACCTTTCGCGCACGGCCGTCCGCCGCAAACCCGACCAGCATGCCGGCGTGGGTGGAGCCGGTGACGGTGCAGACGATGATGTAGTCGAACTTGAAGCCGAGTTCGGCTTCCTGCTTGCGCACCTCCTCGGCGAAGCCGACATAGCCGAGGCCGCCATATTTGTGCACGGAGGCGCCGGCGGGAATGGCGTAGGGCTTGCCGCCTGCGGCCTTTACTTCCTCGATCGCCTGCTCCCAGCTCTTGCGGATGCCGATGTCGAAGCCATCGTCGACCAGGCGCACGTCGGCGCCCATGATGCGCGAGAGCATGATGTTGCCGACGCGGTCATAGACCGCGTCCTCGTGCGGCACCCAGGCTTCCTGCACCAGGCGGCACTTCATGCCGAGCTTGGCCGCGACGGCCGCGATCATGCGGGTGTGGTTGGATTGCACGCCGCCGATCGAGACCAGCGTATCGGCATTGGAGGCGATCGCATCGGGAATGATGTATTCGAGCTTGCGCAGCTTGTTGCCGCCATAGGCGAGACCGGAATTGCAGTCCTCGCGCTTGGCATAGATCTCGACATTGCCGCCGAGATGTTTTGACAGCCGCTCCAGCTTCTCGATGGGCGTCGGGCCGAAGGTCAACGGATAGCGCGGAAATTTGTCCAGCTTCATGGATCATCCCGATTGGCGTTGGTGTTGCCAGCTGCCTAGCATCGCGTCGGGAAAATGTGCTCTCGAATATTGCACCTATATTGCGTAGTTTCTTGCAGGATTGGTGCATACTGCTAATATTCCTTCCGGAACATCACGTATCTATGAAAGCTTCTTTCATGGCTGCCCGGCTCGATCGCACCGACCTTAAGATCTTGAGATTGCTTCAGAATAATGGTCGGCTCAGCAACGCCGAGCTGGCCGAAACGGTGGCGATCAGCCCCGCCACCTGCCATCGTCGCACCCAGCGCCTGTTCGAGGACGGCTTCATCGCCACTGTCCGCGCCATGGTCGCGCCGAAGAAAGTGGCAAAAGGCACGCTGGTGATGGTCGGGGTCGTGCTCGACCGCTCGACGCCGGAGAGCTTTGCCACCTTCGAGCAGGCCGTCGCAAAACTGAAATTCGTGCTCGACTGCCACCTCGTCGCTGGCGACTTCGACTACTTCCTCAAGATCCGCGTCGGCGACATGGAGGATTTCAACCGCATCCACGGCGAGCAGCTGATTGCGCTCCCCGGCGTGCGCCAGACCCGCACCTTCTTCGTGATGAAGGAAGTCGTCGACAATGCGCCGCTGGAATTTTGAGCTGGCGTGCCGCTATTGGACGGTGATCGAATAGGTATCGACGTCGCGGCTGCCCCTGCCGGTGATCATCTCGATGGTGAAACTATCCGGGCCGTGGTAGCCCGGATTCGATCGGTAATTGACCTCAAAGGCCTTGATCGGCCGTCCGGTGCACGGCGTGCCGCCGCCGCGGGCGAAGCGGTTGATCTCGATGCGCGAGTCCACGGTGCGCGTCGTCAGCTTGCCGTGCTGCGGCTTGGTCAGCAGCCTCACCACGCCGCCATTGCCCTCGCAGTTCGGTCCCCACGAGCGGTAGTGATGCATTCTGACCATCGCTCCGGAGGGGACCGTTCGATCGAACTGCATCGCACATGCTGGTCCGACTGTTGCGCAGAGTAGGCCCAGCGTCGCGATCCAGGCTTCAAATTTCATTCCGTGAGCCCCCCAGCATCACGGCAATGTCAGCATATCGCAGTCGTTCTGCCAAGCCACCTCGGCCGTCCCGGAAGCTTCACTTGCCTAGCGCACCACACGCGAGCCTCGCCGCTGGAGTTTCGAGCAGGAGCGTTATTCAGCGCACTTGATGCGCGATCCGTGTCATGAGAGATTCATGCGATGCAGACATTCCCCTTCCGCCAGCACAATCCGGCCGGGCCGGCCTATCGGCGCGGCTGGGTCGACGAGGCCGTGGCCGCGATCGAGGCCGACCAGTGCCGCACCGCCGACACGCATCTGATCCGGCTGATCGTGCCGGCGCTATCGGGCATCGACATCTATCTGAAGGATGAGTCCACGCATCCGACCGGCAGCCTGAAGCATCGCCTCGCGCGCTCGCTGTTTCTGTACGCGCTCTGCAACGGCCACATCCGCGAAGGCACGCCCGTGGTCGAGGCCTCGTCGGGATCGACGGCGGTGTCGGAGGCCTATTTCGCAGAGATGATCGGCGTGCCCTTCTATGCCGTGATGCCGCGCACGACGTCGGCGGAGAAGATCGCCGCGATCGAGCATTATGGCGGCAATTGCCATTTGATCGACGATGGCCGCGCGCTCTATGCGGAAGCCGCCGCGCTCGCCGCCCGGCTCGACGGCCATTACATGGACCAGTTCACCTTCGCCGAGCGCGCCACCGACTGGCGCGGCAACAACAACATCGCCGAATCGATCTTCACGCAGTTGCAGGGCGAGCCGCGCCCGCTGCCGGACTGGATCGTGATGGGCGCCGGCACCGGCGGCACCTCGGCCACCATCGGACGTTATCTACGCTATCGGCAATATCCGACGCGGCTGTGCGTCGCCGATGTCGAGCATTCCGCCTTCTTCGACTGCTTCCGCACGCAGGACCGCTCGCGTGTCTGCGACCGCCCGTCGCTGATCGAAGGCGTCGGTCGTCCCCGCTGCGAGCCGTCCTTCGTGCCCGGCGTGGTCGACCGCATGATGAAGATCCCGGATGCGGCGACGATCGCGGCGATGAACGTGCTGTCGCGCCGGCTGCGTCGTCCGGTCGGCGGCTCCACCGGCACCAACTTCCTGGCGCTGTGCCGGCTCGCCTCGGAGATGCGCCAGGCGAACGTCACGGGATCACTGGTGACGCTGATCTGCGATTCCGGCGAGCGCTATCGTCAGACCTATTACGAGCCCGCTTGGCTCGCCGCACGCGGTCTCGATCCGGCGCCGTTCGAAGCGGCGCTGTCGTCGTTCCTCACCACAGGTGAGCCACTGGCGCTGGACGTCGACGATGTCGTCAATCCGCAAAGCGTGCCAGGCCCCACGGCGTGATAGCCGAGATCTCCCTGGGATTTGCGAAAGGGCAAGGTCGTCACGGCAACTTCACTTGCCTTGCGATCTCCTGCGGGTGACGGTTGCCTCTTCTCAATGAGGAGATCCCGCCGTGCGCCTTCCCATTCTCGATCCGAAAGACCTGAGTGCTGAGCAGAAGCCGCTCTATGACGACATGCAGGCCGGCATCAAGGACCACTTCAAGGGCTTTGTGAACATGCGCGAGGACGGCGCGCTGCTCGGGCCCTGGATCCCTGGATCCGCGAGCCGCGCTTCGGCAAGCCGGTGTGGGAGCTGGTCAAGGCGATTGCGTCGAACCCGCTGCTGCCCGCGCCGGTGCGCGAGGTCGCGATCCTCGTCACCGGCTCGCATTTCCGCTCCGGTTACGAGCTCTATGCCCATGTGCTGGTCGCCGAGCAGCGTGGCCTCTCCGACGAGAAGCTCGCGACCATCGTCGCCGGCCAGCGGCCGGTCGATCTCACCAAGCAGGAGGCAGTCGCCTACGACATGGCCTCGGCCCTGGTAAGCGGCGGCGTGCTGCCCGAGCTGACTTATCGTGCGGCCGTGAAGGAATTCGGCGAGCACGGTGCGGCCGAACTGTCCTATCTCGTCGGCGTCTACTGCATGGTCTCGGTCACGCTCAACACGTTCGACGTGCCGGTGCCCGAGTAGACGGCAACTGCTGCCGTCACTCCGCCGCCTTGTTTGCAGGGGGCGGGGGCATCCAGGCTATGCAGCGGTTGCGGCCCTCGGCCTTGGCCTGGTAGAGGGCATGATCGGCCGCGACCATCAGCGCATCGATGCCGGACATGCTGACGGTGGCCTCGGCAATGCCGATGCTAACGGTGACACCGAACTGCACCTTGTCGGCAAAGACCTGCGTGCTCATCACGCGCTTGCGGATGCGCTCGGCTACCGTTCTCGCCCTGGACAGGCTGGTTTCGGGCAGCAGCACGGCAAATTCCTCGCCGCCGAGACGGCCGACGATGTCCGATTTCCGCTTGCCGTCAAGGCAGGCGGCCGCAACCGCCTTGATCGCCGCATCGCCCACGGCATGACCGTGACGATCGTTGACCGACTTGAAGTGATCGATGTCGAGCATCAACACGGAGACAGAGCGATAATAGCGTTGAAAGCGACTCCATTCCGCTTCGAGGTTGTCGAGGAAGTGGCGGCGATTGTGGAGGCCGGTGAGCGGATCGGTGGTGGCGAGCGTCTCCAGCATTGCGGCCTTTTGCGTCAGATCGGTGATGTCGACATAGGTCAGCATGCGCCCGCCATTCGCCATCGTGGTGCAATGGGCCCGGATGCGGCGTCCGTCCGGCGTCTGCAGGTCGCGCACGTGATCGCCGGCCTTGACCTCCTCGACACGCCGCGCCGGAAACTTCGCGAGCTCGCTGTTCGGAAGATTGGGCGCGCTGGCGCGATGCAGACGTCGGACCAGCGAGGAATAGGCCGGGCGGCTCGCCGCCTCGTCTTCGCTGACCTCCCAGAACCGCCGCATCCGCCGGTTCATGAAGGTGGCGTGCAGGTCGGCATCGAGCAGCAAAACGCCGTCCTGGACATTCTCCAGCGCATCCCGCAGCAGCTTCAACTCGTCGGAGGTGCGCACGATATCGGTTACGGGCGTATAGGTCAGCATGCGCCCACCGTCGGGCAGCGGCGTGACCTGAACGCGTACGACATCGCCATTGGTTCGGCGCACGTCGATTGGGGTTGGATCGCCCGACTCAATCACACGGACGCGCTCCGCTATCAGTGCATCGAGGTCCGGGTCCGGCATCTCATAGGCGCCGGTATCGCGCCCGTGATGCAGCAGGGTGAGAATGGATGGATTGCTGTCGGCAACCTCGTCGGGCAGGCGCCACATCTGACGAAACGACCGGTTGATCAGCCGCGCCCTTAGGTGAGAATCGAGCAGCACGATGCCAGTCGGCACATGATCGAGTGCGGCGCGCAGCGCCAGCATCTGGCTGCGCATCAACGCGTCGGACGAGCGTTCCCGTTCCTCGCCGGCTGCTGGCTCGATGCTGTTCGGCTGCTCGAAGGCGACGCCGGCCTGACGGTCCGATCGCCAGATCACGCGGCAGGTCAGGATCTCGCGCCCCGCGAGCCGGAGCTGGAAGCGCTCGGGTACGCCCAGGCCACTCTCCATCTCGAGCGTCGCGGCCTCCTCGGTCAGGCGGCGTACCACGCAATCGATCGACGACTGGCCGAAATTGAAAAAGATCTTCCCAGCAAGGAACGTCCGTTCCGAAACCAAGCGGGACATTCGCGGCCTCCAAGGCGAACACGACCGAAGAGCCGGCGTAGTTTCGCGCAAGCTTCTTTGCGGCGATGTAACGCAATCGATGTTCCGGAATGAGGATTAATGATCGGTTGACGGCGATGCGGAAACGGCCGGTCAAGCGCTGCCGCCGCGCCCGAGCGAAAATTCCTTGCGAATGCAGTCAGTTGCGCACCGCATAGAGCGGCGTTCGCAACGTCAGCTGGTACGACGGCTTCGGCATCCAGGCGATCTGCGCGGTGATGCCGAACAGGCGGTTGTCGTTGTCGTCCATGCGATCGAGGTCGAGCCGCAGGACCGGCTGGGTGAAGGATTCCGCGAGCGTCCGGCCCGCGAGCTGGGCACCGGCGAACGACTGGATGCCGAGGCGCCCGGTGAACTTCCAGTTGCTCGGCCATTGGTAATAGCCGCCTGCATAGAGGATCGTGTTCGGCCGGATACTGGCGAACGGGCTGGCAACGGTGGTGTAGGTATATTGCACGCCGGCCAGCCAGCCCCGCGTCTCGTCCTCGTCGAGCGCGTAGTCGAATTCCAGGATGTTATTGAAGGAATTCGTCATGCCCTGCTCGTTCGGCACCGACTGCGTCAGCGTCGATTGCAGCGTCATGGTCGGGATCTTGCCGCCATTCTGCTGGTAGAGATCGGCCTGCACGCCGATGTTCCAGCTCGTGATGTCGAAGGACGACCAGCCGCCGCCGATATCCGTCGTCGTACCGGATACGCCGCCGTAGAGCGAAACGCGGTCGCTGACGTCGACGGTCAGCGGCAGGTCGATCGCAATCGATTTCGCGGCCGGCAGTCCGTTCGGCAGCGTCGTGCCTCGTTGCGCCGCCAGGGCTTGGAATGCGGCCGACAGCGAGGTATTGCCGAAGCCGAGCGCGAGCGTGCCTGCGGGGATCGTCGCATAGATGGTGCGGAGGTCGAGATAGATGTTCGGGACGGTCGGCTTTGCGGGCTCGTCCTCCTCGTCGTCGGCGGCGAAGGCGCCGCCAGCCGGGATCGCCAGACACAGCAATCCCGCCGCGGCAGCGCGCAATGCCGGACAACGGGGTTGGCTGCGAAGAGGCACGTGACGGTCCGACGCGTGGCGATTTGGGGGCAAGACCGTTGTTAGATGGAACGTGATCGCTCGCTTGGTCAAGCGCTATCCGCAGGCGATGGACGGCGTGGACGTGTGCGGTTACCCTGCCGTGATCGCACTGACACACTCGCCCGCCACTGTGCTGGCCGAACAATGGAGGAGACAGCCATGAACACGTCACGCCGCATCCTGCTCACCGGTCTGGCGGGGCTCGCCGTTGCTCCGACTGCTGCGGCGGCTGTACCCACGGCCGAGCCCGGCGAAGTGACGGTTGCGGAGGAGCGCTTCGCGCGCACGATTGCGGCGGCGCATGCGCCCGACCTCACCTGCGCATGGCAGGCGGAGCGTTACGCGGACACGCACTGGCCGGAATATGTCGCGGCAGCGCGCGCGGTGATCGGCGCGCGCGTGTGATTGGGCTCTCACCTCTTCACCGCCCGCCGCACCTGCTCGCCGATTTGCGACAGCACGAGCTGTGACTGCGGCAGGATTGCGCCCATGGCGTGGAAATTGTGAACCATCCCCTCGTGGCAGACATGCTCGACCGCCACCCCCGCGGCGAGCAGCTTGCGCGCATAGGCATTGCCCTCATCGCGCATCGGGTCGTACTCGGCGGTGTGGATGATCGCGGTCGGCAGGCCCGTGAGGCGTGTCGCGCGCAACGGAGAGACGCGGGGATCGGCAGTATCCCTGCCGTCAGGCAGATAATCGGAAAGATCGGCTTCGATCGTGACGCGATCGATCAGATGGCCCTCGGCAAAGGCCTCGCGCGAAGGCGAGGTCTCCTCGAAATCCAGCACCGGACAGATCAGGCACTGGGCGGCGATGGAAAGGCCGGCGGTCTGCGCCGCATTCTGGCAGACGATCGCCGCGAGTGTGGCGCCGGCAGAATCGCCGCCGATGACAAGGCGGTCAGCGTCGATGCCGAGCGATGCCGCCTCGCGCGCCACCCATTCGGTGGCGGCGATGGCGTCCTCGACGGCTGCGGGGAACCTGTGCTCCGGCGCGAGCCGGTAGTCGACCGACACGAGGCGGCAGCCGGTGGCATGCGCCAACGCCGCCGCGATGCGCTCATGCGTGGCAATGCTGCCGGCGACGAGCCCGCCGCCATGAAAGAACACGAAGCCCGGTGCGGGCGCTTCAGTGCCTGCCGGCGTGTAGAGGCGATAGGGCAACTCGCCGCCGGGGCCGGGCAGCATGCCGTCGGAGGTCGTCACATCCGGCGCCTCGGCGCGGGCGAACTGCATCAGCTTGGCCAGCGATTGCCGCCGCTCCTCCACGCTCGGCCGGCTCCGCGCCTGCGGCGCAGCCACGGCCATCATGGTCAACAGACGCTTTGCGAGCGGATCGAGCGGCATGGGGCACTCCATATCGTGGTCAGCATTATAGCCGGTTTGCTCTGTCTTACCCTTTCCTCCAGAGAGGGGTGGCTAGCCCCGCAGCAAATCGTTTAGAAATTGGGACAATAGTGCCCGCATCTTTGCAAGGGGAGGCCGGTCATGGCCGAGATCAAGAAGCCCATCGACTACTCGCCGAGCTGGACCTTCTTCGAGGGCAAATGGCACGACGGCAACGTGCCGATCATGGGCCCGCGCACGCATGCGGCCTGGCTCGGGTCCGTTGTGTTCGACGGCGCGCGCGCATTCGAGGGTGTTGCGCCCGATCTCGACCGTCACGTCGCCCGCGCCAATCGATCTGCGATCAATTTCGGCCTGAAGCCGGTGGTCGATGCCGACGCCTGGCTGACGCTCGCGAACGAAGGCATCGCGCGCTTTGCCGCAAATGCCGAGCTCTATATCCGTCCGATGTACTGGGCGCAGAACGGAAGCGGCGGCGGCGTGCTGTTCGACCCCGAGACCACCAATTGGTGCCTGTGCATCTATGAAGCGCCGATGCCAAAACCCATCGGCAACGCCATCACCTTATCGCCGTTCCGCAGGCCGACGGCCGAATGCGCGCCGGTCGAAGCCAAGGCCGCCTGCCTCTACCCGAACAATTCGCGCGCGCTCGCCGAAGCTGCTTCGCGCGGCTTCCAGAACGCGCTGATGCTCGACATGCTCGGCAACGTCGCCGAGTTCGGCAATTCCAACGTGTTCATGGCCAAGGACGGCGTGGTGTTCACACCGGTGCCGAACGGCACCTTCCTCAACGGCATCACGCGCCAGCGCGTCATCAGCCTGCTTCGTGCCGACGGCGTCACCGTGGTCGAGAAGACGCTGCGCTACGCCGACTTCCTGGCCGCCGACGAGATCTTCTCCACCGGCAATTTCGCCAAGGTCGCGCCCGTGATCCGCATCGACGAGCGCGAGCTGAAGCCGGGCCCGTTCTACACCAAGGCGCGCAAGCTCTACTGGGACTTTGCGCATGCCGTGAAGATGGCGGCATAGATGGCTTTACTCCGCTGTCATCGCCCGACTTGATCGGGCGATCCAGTATTCCAGAGACAGTTGTGCTTCTCCGACAAGCCGCGGCGTACTGGATGCCCCGGTCAAGCCGGGGCATGACACCGTTTCTAAAGGCTTCGCTTGAACCGGCTGAACTGAAACGCCTGGCTCGAACCCCACGGCGTGTGATGCGTCTCGCTTCGCGTCTCGACCAGCTCGAAGTCCGGCCCGAGCTCGGCCGCAAGGCTCGCGCTGTCATGGCGCTGCACCGGCAAGCCGCTGCATTTCTCGGGGCCGTCGGGTGCAAACGTCGCAATGATGACGTGGCCGCCAGGCTTGATCGTCGACCGCAGGCGCTCCACGTAAGCCGCCCTGTCGCGCGGATCCGTCAGGAAGTGAAACGCTGCGCGATCGTGCCAGACATCGTAGGTCCTGGCCGGACGCCATGTCGTGGCATCGGCAACGATCCAGTCGACCGTCGAAGCGGCCTGACCGATGCGCTTCTTCGCCGCCTCGAGCGCATTGGCAGAAAGATCCAGGACGGCGACGTCGCGATATCCGTCCTGCAACAGCGCATCGACCAGCCGCGATGCGCCGCCGCCGATGTCGATGATGGCCGCGTCACGATCTGAGCCGGCTCCGCGAATCATCGCGAGCGACGTCGCGGGGCTATCCTGATACCAGCTGACCTCGGCCTCGCCCTTGGTGGCGTAGACATGGTCCCAATGGGTGCTTCGGTCAGACATGGCTCGCCCTCCCGCATACAGGGGGCCGGCGTGAATGAAAGACTATTCGTCCTTCTTCGACATCCGCTCGAGGCGCTCCTGCATTTCCTTCATCTGCTGGCGCAGCTCGTCGATGTTGCTGTCCTTCGGCGCCTCGGCATTCGCATCGGGCTCCGGCTCGGGAGTAGTCGCCGGGCGGGGCGCAGCGAACGGCTTGAACATCGAGAAGGTCTGCTGGAACAGCTCCATGTTGCGGCGGACTTGCTCCTCCAACGGAGCAAAAGGAGTGCCGGACAGCGTATTGGCGATCTGCTTGCGGAACTTCTCTTGCTCCTGGGTCAGGGTCGCGATCGACTGCTCCAGATATTTCGGCACCACCATCTGCATGCTGTCGCCATAGAAGCGGATCAGCTGGCGAAGGAAGGTGGTCGGCAAGAGGTTCTGGCCGGCCTTGTTCTCCTGCTCGAAGATGATCTGCGCGAGCACGGAGCGGGTGATGTCGTCGCCGGTCTTGGCGTCATAGACCAGGAAATCTTCGCCGTCCTTGACCATGGCGGCGAGGTCTTCCAGCGTCACATAGGTGCTCGTTCCGGTGTTATAGAGCCGGCGGTTCGCGTATTTCTTGATGGTGGTGGGTTGGTCTGATTTCGCCATGGGCTCTCACTTGCAAACGCGGAGAACGGGAACCTGTCGGGCAATGCCGCAGGGCGGGAAGAGTACGCAACGCAACAAAATAAGCATTTTCAAAGGGCTCACGCTACCGTTTTGTGCGGCACGGTTAATTGCAGAGCAAGATCGTGCTTGCGAAAACGCCAAGAACGCTATTTTGAATGCGCTGCGGTATGAATTCGGTGCCCAGCCGATTGACATGCCTCAACGACGTTAACAGGATGGCTGACGAGACTGGCGATCGCTTTCCAGCCCCGCCTGCCCCCATCACAAGAACCTCAAGCCCCAGGAGATGCCCATGTCAGACGATGTCGTCATCGTCAGCGCCGCCCGCACCCCGGTCGGAAGCTTCAACGGAGCGTTCGCGACCCTTCCCGCCCATGACCTCGGCGCCATTGCCATCAAGGCCGCGCTGGAGCGCGCCGGCATCGAGCCCGGCCGGGTCTCCGAAGTCATCATGGGTCAGATCCTGACTGCCGCCCAGGGGCAGAACCCGGCCCGCCAGGCTTCGATCGCCGCCGGCATTCCGGTGGAGAGTCCGGCCTGGGGCGTCAACCAGCTTTGCGGCTCGGGCCTGCGCACGGTTGCGCTCGGCTATCAGGCGCTGCTCAACGGCGATTCCGAGATCGTGGTCGCCGGCGGACAGGAATCCATGAGCATGGCCCCGCACGCCCAGCATCTGCGCGGCGGCGTCAAGATGGGCGGCCTCGAGCTGGTCGACACCATGATCAAGGACGGCCTGTGGGATGCCTTCAACGGCTACCACATGGGCAACACCGCCGAGAACGTCGCGCGGCAATGGCAGATCACCCGCGCCCAGCAGGACGAGTTCGCGGTCGCCTCGCAGCAGAAGGCCGAGGCCGCGCAGAAGGCCGGCAAGTTCAACGACGAGATCGTTCCCGTCACCATCAAGACCCGCAAGGGTGACGTCGTCGTCAGCGCCGACGAATATCCGCGCCATGGCGCAACGATCGACGCGATGGCCAAGCTCAAGCCCGCCTTCGAGAAGGACGGCACGGTGACCGCGGGCTCGGCCTCGGGCATCAACGACGGCGCCGCCGCCGTGGTGCTGATGACCGCCAAGCAGGCCGCCAAGGAAGGCAAGAAGCCGCTCGCGCGGATCGTGTCCTGGGCGCAGGCCGGCGTCGATCCGAAGATCATGGGCTCGGGCCCGATCCCGGCCTCGCGCGCCGCGCTGAAGAAGGCCGGCTGGAGCGTCGGCGATCTCGATCTGATCGAGGCCAATGAAGCCTTCGCGGCACAGGCCTGCGCCGTCAACAAGGACCTCGGCTGGGACACTTCCAAGGTCAACGTCAACGGCGGTGCGATCGCGATCGGTCATCCGGTCGGCGCATCCGGCGCACGCGTGCTGGTGACGCTGCTGCACGAAATGCAGAAGCGCGATTCGAAGAAGGGCCTCGCCACGCTGTGCATCGGCGGCGGCATGGGTATCGCCATGTGTGTGGCGCGCGACTGATCTTACACGCAGCTGACGCGTGCGCCGCACACGTCAGCGCGTGCGTTGCACGCGACTAAAAAGGCAGCGGTTGCAAATCAAATATTCTTCGCAACCCGATAAGCCTCGACTAAAGAGAAACGCCCGGCTCGATGCCGGGCGTTTTGTTCTTGATGTCCGTCAAACCAACCGCATAATCCCTAGCTAAAAACGATCACGTCAGAAAAGTCCGAAGAGTCCAAGGAAGAGGGAAGGAATACGACATGGCACGTGTTGCACTGGTGACGGGTGGTACGCGGGGCATCGGAGCTGCGATCAGCAAGGCGCTGAAGGCGGCCGGCTACAAGGTCGCGGCAAGCTATGCCGGCAACGATGCGGCGGCGGAGAAATTCAAGGCCGAGACTGGCATTGCCGTCTACAAATGGGACGTCAGCAGTTTCGACGCCTGCGCCGAAGGCGTGAAGAAGGTCGAGGCCGAGGTCGGCCCGGTCGACGTGCTGGTCAACAATGCCGGCATCACCAAGGACGGCGCCTTCCACAAGATGAGCCTCGAGCAATGGAACGCCGTGATCGGCACCAATCTCGGCTCGCTGTTCAACATGTCGCGTCAGGTGATCGAAGGCATGCGCGGGCGCAAGTTCGGCCGCATCATCAACATTTCCTCGATCAACGGGCAGAAGGGGCAGTTCGGTCAGGTCAATTATTCCGCGGCGAAAGCCGGCGAGATCGGGTTCACCAAGGCCCTGGCACTGGAGAACGCCAAGGGCGGCGTGACCGTGAACGCGATCTGCCCCGGTTACATCAACACTGAGATGGTGCAGGCGGTGCCGAAGGACGTGCTGGAGAAGGCGATCCTGCCGCTGATTCCGATCGGCCGTCTCGGTGAGCCCGAAGAGATCGCGCGCGCCGTCGTGTTCCTCGCCGCGGATGAAGCCGGTGCCATCACCGGCTCGACGCTGTCAGTCAACGGCGGCCAGTACATGGTGTGATGCGATCGCATCACGCTGGCCGATATTGTCCACACCGTCATGCCCGGGCTTGTCCCGGGCATCCACGGCCTTACAACAGCCGTCGCCACGGAAAAACGTGGATGGCAGGGACAAGCCCGGCCATGACGGAAACATTGGGCCGATGACTCCCCGCACTGCCACGCTGATCGGCTTGACCGCGATCCTGATGTGGTCGCTGCTGTCAGTGATGACGGTGGCGACCGGAAAGATCCCGGCGTTTCAGCTCGCTGCGATGACGTTTGCGATCGGGGGTCTCGTCGGTCTGCTGACCTGGATCGGGCGGAGCGAGGCGGCGAAAAGCCTTAAGCAGCCGCTCGTCGTCTGGGTCGTCGGCGTCGGCGGCCTGTTCGGCTATCACGCGTTGTATTTCCTCGCGCTGCGCTTCGCCCCTCCGGAGGAAGCCGGCCTCTTGAATTACCTGTGGCCGCTGTTGATCGTGCTGTTCTCGTCGTTCCTGCCGGGCGAGCGGCTGGCGGCGCACCACATCATCGGCGCCGTGCTCGGCCTCGTCGGCACCGTGCTGCTGTTCGCCGGCAACACCTCCGGCTTTGCCCCGGGAACTGTGCCGGGATTGATCGCAGCCTTCATCGCGGCGTTCGTCTGGGCGACCTATTCGGTGCTGTCGCGCCGGTTGAAAGCGGTGCCGACCGATGCGGTCGCGGGCTTCTGTCTTGCCACGGCCATATTGGCCGCGCTGATGCACGGCCTGCTTGAAACTACGGTCTGGCCGGAGACGGGCTTGCAATGGCTCTCGGTCATCGCGCTCGGCATCGGCCCGGTCGGTGCCGCCTTCTACGCCTGGGACATCGGCATGAAGCGCGGCGACATCCGCGTGCTCGGCGCGGCCTCCTATGCGACGCCGCTGCTCTCGACAGGATTTCTCATCGCTGCCGGCTTCGCCAAGGCCAGCGCCAACATCGCCCTTGCTGCGATCCTCATTGCCGGGGGCGGCCTGATCGCGGCCAAGGACATGGTGCTGCGGAAGCGCTGATTGGAAGCTACGGCTCCCAGCTGGGCGGCGCGAGCTCGAAGCCCGCGAACTCGAAAGCGGGCGCCACGGTGCAGCCGACCAGCGTCCACTCGCCTGTGGTTTCCGCCATCTGCCAGGCCAGCGCAGGCACGATCGCCTGCGGCCGCTCACCGCCGATCAGGTCGGTGCCGAGCCGCACCTCGTGCTGCGAGCAGCCGTCATGGGCAATGCGCAGCGTCAAGGGGCTGCCGGCGTAATAGTGCCACGTCTCCACTGCATCGACGCGATGCCAGTGCGAACGCTCGCCGCGCGCGAGCAGGAAGTAGATCAGAGTCGAGCGCGAACGCCCGTTGGCGTCCGTGCTCTGGTCGCGAAACGTCTCGCGATAATGTCCGCCTTCGGGATGCGGGCGGAGCTCGAGGCGTGCGATGATCTCGGCTGCGGTCGGCATCGATCCTCGTCGGGATGTGTGCTTCAGGACTTGTTCTTGCGCTCGCGCAGCTCGCCGAACACCGCAGCGGGATCCGCGCCCTTCATGTGCAGCTTGGCCGCGACCGCCGGTTCGTCGGCGCGCAGGAAGACGTTGGCGCGCTTCTCCTCACCGAGCAGGGAAGGAATGGTCGGCTGGTTCTCGGCGCGGAGCTTCGTCACCTCCGCAGCGCGCGCCTGCAGTGCCGCGTTGTCGGGCTCGATGGTGAGCGCGAACTTGACGTTGGAGGCCGTGTATTCGTGGCCGCAATAGAGCTTGAAGTCGTCGGGCAGGGCGCGCAGCTTCAGCAGCGAATCCCACATCATCGGATAGGTGCCCTCGAACACGCGTCCGCAGCCGATCGAGAACAGCGTGTCGGCGGCGAACACCGTCTTCTCGTTGTCGAACACGTAGGAGATGTGGTCGAGCGTATGGCCGGGCGTCTCGACGACACGCGCCAGCAGATTGCCGATCTTGACCACGTCGGCATTGGCGACGCGCAAGTCGACATTTGCGATCTTCGTGGTCTGGTCGTGCGGCGCGACGACGCGGCAATTGTATTTCTGCTTGAGCTCGGCGACCCCGCCGACATGATCGCCATGATGATGGGTGATCAGGATGTCGGTGAGCTGCCAGCCCTCGCGCTCCAGGGCCTTGAGGATCGGGCCGGCCTCCGGCGCGTCGATCGAGGCCGTCGCTTTGGTTTCCACATCGTGGATCAGATAACCGAAATTGTCATTTAAACAGGTGAAAGTACGAATTTCGGCGGCCATGTCATCTCCATCGCGCTCAGCCCCGTCCGACAAATATGGCGTTAACGTTGCGCAGGCAATGCAATATTCCGCGCGCAGCGGCGCCCTCGCGCATGTTACATTGCTGTCATGACCATCGACGTCGTCGACCTCCGCGAGTTCTATTCCCGCCGCCTCGGCATCGTGGCGCGGCAAATGATCAATCGCGGCATCAGGCAGCGCTGGCCCAACGCCGAGGGCCAGCGGGTCCTCGGCATCGGCTATCCCACACCCTATCTGGGGTTGTTCCGCGAGGACGCCGAGCGCTGCCTCGCCTTCATGCCGGCGGCCCAAGGTGTCCTGAAATGGCCGACGGGACGGCCGGCGCTGGCCTCGCTGGTGGACGAATTCTCACTGCCGCTCCCCGAGGCGGCGATCGACCGCATTCTCCTGGTGCACGCGGTGGAGATGTCGGACGATCCGGCCGCGCTGCTGCGCGAGGTGTGGCGCGTGCTGTCGCCGTCCGGACGCGTCATCGCGGTGATTCCGAACCGGCGCGGGGTGTGGACCCGCACCGACAGCACGCCGTTCGGTCACGGCCGGCCCTATTCGCGCTCGCAGATCACCGAGCTGTTCCGCCAGACCTGGTTCACGCCGACCGCCTGGGGCGAGGCGCTGTTCATGCCGCCCTACGCCGGCGGCTGGGTGCTGAAATCGGCCCAGATGTGGGAGCGCGCCGGCGCCGCGCTGTCGCTGCCCTTTGCCGGCGTCCACATCGTGGAGGCGACCAAGCAGGTCTACCGCGCGATCCCCGCCAAGCGCGAGCGGGCGCGGCTGATTCCCTCGCTCGCCAAGCCCGTGCTGGTGCCGTCCTCGACGACGGTGACGCGCGGCTAGCAGCCTCGCGGCTCTCGCCGATTCAGCGGACCGACATCCTCAAAAACAAATCGTCCCGGCGAGGCCGGGGCGATTCAAGTCGGAAAGTCAGAAAAGCTTACTCGCCCGAGGCGACTTCGTCGCTGGAAGCGACTGGAGCGGCCTCACGCTCCGGGCGCGGGCCATGCGGCCGGCGCCGCCGGCGCGGATAGCGCTCGCCGCCACCGCCGCCCTCGAAGCCGCCCTGACCGCCGTTCACCTGTGGCTGCGCGCCGGTGATGAAGGAGGGCAGACGGTCGACGCCGCCGGCATCGGCGATGACGGGCTGCGGCTGGTTGGCGGGTTGCGGCTGCGGCTGATATTGCGGCTGCGAACGGTGATCGCGTTCGCGGTGCTCGCGCGGCTGCTGATTGTCACGCTGATAGGGCTGATTGTCGCGCGGCTGGTGATCACGCTGGTGATGATCGCGCTGGCCGTCGCGGTCGCGCATGAACGGCTGCTGCTGAGGCTGCGGGACGAAGCCGGGCTCCTGGCCGAAGGCCGAGAAATTCTCGCCGTCGTCGTCGCCGTCCTCGCTGCTGGCGACGGGCTCATCGCCGCGCGGCTGCTGGTTCTGACGGAACTGCTCCTGGGCCGCCGCGATCAGGCGGAAATAATGCTCGGCGTGCTGGTAGTAGTTCTCGGCTGCAACGGGATCGCCGGAGGAGCGCGCGTCACGCGCAAGCTGGAGATACTTTTCGGCGATGTGCGAAGCGGTGCCGCGAATCTTGATGTCGGGCCCATTGGACTCGTAGACCCGGGTCATCGGGTTCTGGCCGCGCCGGTTGTTGTTGTTATTGTTGTTGCGGTTGCGCATCCGCTGCTTGTTTTGACCGTTTCTCATGTCCTGCCTTTAATTCCAGCCCTAAAGGTTGCACGCATTACTGATTGCTAGGAGTGACCTGGTGACAGCGGTTCACACGACTCGCGCGCACCGCACGCCAGCGGATCCAACCCTGCCGATGTTCGTCGACCGTCGCGTTCAACAAAGACGCGTTCCCCACCCGCCAGCATTCATCGCCAGCGAACCCATTCATTTCGCCTGCCGAAACAAGCCCAGCTTTCTTGCGTTAGTCTTCAGGCGCAATATCAGGCTTTCGTTCACGTTGCGGTCGGAGAGCAGCGCAGCTCACTGGCCAATCGCGCTCAACAGGACCTGCGGCTTGGAACCTGTAAATCAGTAAAGCTCTCGCCCGAGAGCCCGGCTTTCACCCGTAGGTCTACGGGGCCGGCACCGATGTGTTGACCGGAACGTAGTCGTTCCTACGGGATATTCCAAGAGCTTTTTGCGGGCCAATCCGGCTTTTATGGGGGCATTTTTCGGGCCGATACGGCCCGCGGAATGCCCGCCAGGTCTGCCTTGGGTGGCCTGTCCAATGACAACGCGGCGGCCCTCATCAAGGTTTCAATATTTTGGGCCTGACCCTGTCCGGCCTCGACGACCAGGGCGCCGGCGGGGGCGAGGCGCTCGCTCGCCTGCGGGATCAGGGTGCGGTAGGCATCATATCCGTCGTTGCCGCCGTCGAGCGCCAAATGCGGGTCGTGCTCGCGCACCTCGACGCTCAATTTCGGAATTTCAGCCGAGGGAATATAGGGCGGGTTCGAGACGATGAGGTCGAACGGGCCACGGAGCGCGGTGGCGTAGGAGCAGGCGACGAAGCCGGCACGGCCGGCGAGGCCGAGCGCGGCGGCATTGTCCCTGGCGGTTATGAGCGCGTTCTGGCTGAGATCGGTACCGACGCCGAACGCATCCGGAATTTCGTGCAGCAGCGCGAGCAGGATCGCGCCGGAGCCGGTGCCGATGTCGGCGATACGCGGCGGGTGAGAGGCCTGTCGTTCGCGAAGAATTTCGAGCGCAAGCTCGACCACGGTCTCGGTATCGGGGCGCGGCACCAGGGTCGCCTCCGACAGGCGGAACGGCAGGCCCCAGAATTCGCGCGTCCCGAGAATGCGCGCCACCGGCTCGCCGGCGATGCGGCGCTGCGTATGTTGCGCGAGCCGCGATGCTTCGGCCGCGGTGAGGGGACGGGCCGCCTGCGCAATCAGGCCGGTGAGGTCGAGGCCGAGTGCCGCACTGATCAGGATGCGTGCGTCGAGCTCGGCTTCGTCGAGCCCTGCCGATCTCAGTTGCGCAGCCAGCGCGCGCCGCGCGCTCTCGATGGATTGCCCGGTGAAGAGGTTGCTCACGCCTCAGGCCGCCGCGCCTTGCGCAGCGAGCTGTGCGGCCTGGTGCTCCGTCGTCAGTGCGTCGATCAATTCGCCGAGCGCTTCACCCGCGATCACCTGGGGCAGCTTGTAGAGCGTGAGGTTGATGCGATGATCGGTGACGCGCCCTTGCGGAAAATTGTAGGTGCGGATGCGCTCGGAGCGATCGCCGGAGCCGACCTTCTCCTTGCGCTCGGCCGAGCGCGCCGCCTCGACGCGTTGCCGCTCGGCGTCATAGATGCGCGAGCGGAGGATGTTCATGGCGGAGGCGCGGTTCTTGTGCTGCGAACGGCTGTCCTGCATCATCACCACGATGCCGGTCGGGATGTGGGTGATGCGGATCGCCGATTCGGTCTTGTTGACGTGCTGGCCACCAGCGCCCCCTGCGCGCATGGTCTCGATGCGCAGGTCGTCGTTCTTGATGTCGACGTCGACGTCCTCGACCTCGGGCAGCACGGCGACCGTTGCCGCCGAGGTGTGGATGCGTCCCTGTGTCTCGGTGTCGGGGACGCGCTGCACGCGGTGCACGCCGGATTCGAATTTCAGCTTCGAGAATGCGCCGCGGCCCTGGATCTCGGCGATGATTTCCTTGTAGCCGCCGACCGTGCCTTCGCTGGCGGAGATCACCTCGACCTTCCAGCCCTGCAAGCTGGCGAAGCGCTCGTACATCCGGAACAGGTCGCCGGCGAACAACGAAGCCTCGTCGCCGCCGGTGCCGGCGCGGATTTCCAGCATGACGTTGCGGTCGTCCATGGCGTCCTTGGGCAGGAGCGCGACGCGGATCTTCTGGACCAGTTCCTCGATTTTCGGCGCGAGCTCGTCGCGTTCGGCTTCGGCCATGCTCCGCATCTCGGCATCGGTGGCGGGATCGGCGATCAGCGCCTCGGTGTCGGCGAGCTCCTTGACGGCGGAGCGATAGGCCTTCACCGCCTCGATCAGCGGCGTGAGCTCGGCGAGCTCGCGCGTGATCTGCACGTAGCGCTCGGAGGCGAGCTGCCCGAGCGATTCGGCCTCGAGCGAGGCGTGATGCGCGAGCAGGACGTCCAGTTTGGCTTCGGGAAGTGACGACATCGGTTCAGTCTCAAAGGGCGGAAGGGGGCGAGGGCGGCGGGAAAGCGGGCGATCGGCCCGCTACAACGCAAGGCCCTCGGCCTCGGCAAATTCCGTCAGCTTCTGGCGGATCGAGACGCTGCCCGCGGGTGCATCCAGCAGAGGGCCCAGCATCGCTTCGGCCTTCTTGGCGTCGAGGTCGAGCACCATCGCCTTGACCGGGCCGAGCGCGGTCGCCGAGAGCGAGAGCGAGCGGTAGCCCAGCGCAATGAGCGCCAGCGCGCCGATCGGCTTCGACGCCATCTCGCCGCAGAGGGAGAGCGATTTCTGCGCAGCGTGGGCCTGGCGTGCGATGTCGCGCAGCGCGCGCAGGATCGGCGCCGACATGGTGTCGAAGCGCTCGGACACCTTGGCATTGCCGCGGTCGACCGCGAACAGGAACTGGAACAGGTCGTTGGAGCCGACCGAGATGAAGTCGACTTTCTTCAGGAGCTCGTCGAGCTGGTAGAGCAGCGCGGGCACCTCGACCATGGTGCCGATGTCGATTCGTTCAGGCAGCGTGTGGCCGTGCTGGCGCAGATATGTCAGCTCGCGCTCGACCAGCGCCTTGGCCGAGTCGAATTCGGCGACCTCCGAGATCATCGGGAACATGATGCGCAGCGCGCGGCCGCCGCCGGCCCGCAGCAGCGCGCGGATCTGGCCGCGCAACAGGCCGGGACGATCGAGCCCGAGCCGGATCGCGCGCCAGCCGAGCGCGGGATTTTCCTCGATCACCGCTTCCATATAGGGCAGCGCCTTGTCGCCGCCGATATCGAGCGTGCGGAAGGTGACGGGCTTAGGTCCGGCGGCATCGAGCACGGTGCGATAGAGCGCGAGCTGGTCGCTGGTGCGCGGCAGGCTCTGGCCGACCATGAATTGCAGCTCGGTGCGGAACAGGCCGATGCCGGCGCTGCCGGTGTCCTCGATATGCGGCAGGTCGATGGCAAGACCTGCGTTGATCATCAGCTCGACCTTCTGGCCGTCCCTGGTGACGCAGGGCCGGTCGCGCAGCGCTAGGTACTGTGCCTGGCGGCGGGCGCGGAAGCGCACGCGCTCGGCGAAGGCGGCTTCGATCTCCTGCGACGGGCGCACATAGATCGAGCCGGACGTGCCGTCGACGATGATGGCATCGCCGGGATCGGCGATGCCGGGCGCGTTCGGCACCTCGCCGACCGCAGGGATGCCCAGCGCCCGCGCCACGATCGAAACGTGCGAATTGGCGGTGCCTTCCTCCAGCACGATGCCGCGCAGGCGCTTGCGGTCGTAGTCCAGCAGCGCCGCCGGACCCATCGCACGGGCGATGACGATGGCGTTGTCGGGCAATTGTTCGCGCGAGGGTGCGTGATCCTGGCCGACCAGCTGCCGCATCAGGCGGTAGCCCAGGTCTTCCAGGTCGTGCAGCCGGTCGCGCAAATACGGGTCGGTCGAGCGCAGCATGCGCGCGCGGGTGTCGGACTGCACGCGCTCGACCGCGGCTTCCGCGGTCAGGCCGGTCGCAACCGCCTCGTGCAGCTTGTGCGACCAGCCCTGGTCGTTGGCGAACATGCGGTAGGCTTCCAGCACCTCGCGATGCTCGCCGCCTTCGGCGACGTCGCCGCGCTCCAGCATGCGGTCGAGATCGGCACGCAGCTTGGCGAGCGCGGTATCGAGCCGCTTGATTTCCTTCGGCAGGTCCTCGGCGATGTAGTCCTTGATGACGACGCGCGGCTCGTGCAGCACGACATGGCCGAGCGCAATGCCCTCCGACAGGATGGCGCCGACTTTCTGCGCCGAATGGCGCGCCGCCGGTTCCTGGCCCGGCTGGGCCAGCGCGGACAATTCGCCCGAGGCGATCAGCTCGGCCAGCACCATCGCGGTGGTCTGGAGCGCCTCGAGCTCCTCCTCGACGTAATTGCGCTTGGCGCGGTTCTGCACCACCAGCACGCCGAGCGTGTTACCGGCGCGCAGGATCGGCACGCCGAGGAAGGAGTGATAGATTTCTTCGCCGGTCTCGGGGCGGAACGAGAAGGCCGGGTGGCTCTGCGCATCGCTCAAATTGAGCGGCGTCGCCTCGCTGGCGACGAGGCCGACCAGGCCCTCATGGGCGCTGAGCACGGTGTGGTGCACCGCCTCGCGGTTCAGACCTTCGGTGGCGTAGAGCTCGAGCGTGTTGTCGATGCGCAGCACGTAGACCGAGCACACTTCGGCCACCATGTTGGCGGCGATCAGCACCACGATCTTGTCCAGCCGCTCCTGGGCCGAGACCTGCTCCGCCATGGTCTCGCGGAGCCGTCTCAACAAGACGCGGGGACCTCCCGACGCGCTCCGCATGAACCGTCAATCTCCTCCGTCTGCCGGGCCCGGCGGTATCGGCCGGCGGCTGGACCAAAATTCCAGAAAAACAATCAAATTGTTTGTCCGGCGCAGGCACAAGCCCAAAATCCACGGGAAATTTAGCGCTTGTACCGAATCAGCGCCGCCTGAACTGGGACACAGTCTGCGGCAGCCCACCCTGTCCGCCGTATAGCGAATTGAGGCTTGTTTTGCCAAGCAAAACGCCTGCCAAACGCGAAGGTGTGTATACCTTCGCGTTTGCTGCGACCGCTAAGAGAAAATTAGCCTAAGCTTGGTCCGGAAAAGTGCGAAGCGGTTTTCCGGAAAGACCATGCTCAAACGGCAATCTGAAGCGCGACGAGGGTCGCGCTTTAGGCTTGGTCGAGGCCGTAGAGCGTGTGCAGGGTGCGCACCGCAAGCTCGGTATAGGCGGTATCGATCAAAACCGAGAATTTGATCTCGGAGGTTGTAATGGCCCGGATGTTGATGTTCCGTCGGGCGAGCGCCGAGAACGCCTGGGCGGCGACGCCGGCATGGCTGCGCATGCCGCTGCCGATTACCGAGATCTTGGCGACGTCGGTGGCGGTATCGAGCCGCGCATAGCCGATCTTGGCCTTGGCGGCGGTAATCGTGTCCTTGGCACGGGTGAAGTCCGCGGCCGGCACGGTGAAGGTGAGGTCGGTGGTCTTGCCGTCCTCGGAAACATTCTGCACGATCATGTCGACGTTGATGTTGGCATCGGCCAGCGGGCCGAAAATCGAGGCCGCAACGCCGGGCTTGTCCTCGATCTGGCGCACCGAGATCTGAGCCTCGTCCTTGGAGAAGGCGATGCCGGTGACGACGTGGTTTTCCATGATCTCCTCCTCGCCGCAGATCAGGGTGCCGGGCGGCTGGTTGGCATGCGGGTCGATATCCTCGGGCTTGTCGAAGCTCGAGCGGACGAAGATCGGCATGTTGTGGACCATGCCGAGTTCCACCGAGCGGACCTGGAGCACTTTGGCGCCCTGCGAGGCCAGTTCCAGCATGTCCTCGAACGCGATCTTGTCGAGCCTCTTGGCCTTCGGCACGATTCGCGGGTCGGTGGTGTAGACGCCGTCGACGTCGGTGTAGATGTCGCAGCGGTCGCCCTTGACGGCAGCGGCGATCGCCACGGCCGAGGTGTCGGAGCCGCCGCGGCCGAGCGTGGTGATGCGACCCGTCTCGGGGTTGATGCCCTGGAAGCCGGCGATGACCGCGACCTCCTTGCGCTCCCTGAAGCGCTTGATGATCTCGCCGCCGTCGATGTCCTCGATCCGGGCCGAGGCATGGGCGTCGCTGGTCTTGATCGGGATCTGCCAACCCTGCCAGGAGCGGGCCTGGATGCCCATGCCCTGGAGCACGATAGCAAGAAGACCGGACGTCACCTGTTCGCCCGAGGCGACCACGGCGTCATATTCGCGCGCGTCGTGCATCGGTGAGGCCTCGGTGCACCAGGCGACCAGCTCGTTGGTCTTGCCGGCCATCGCCGAGACGACCACGGCCACTTCGTGGCCGGCATCGACCTCACGCTTCACATGGCGTGCGACGTTGCGGATACGTTCGATGTTGGCGACGGACGTGCCGCCGAATTTCATCACGAGGCGGCTCATGACGACGCGTGCATTCCTTCATAAGGATCAGTATGGTGGCCCGCACTGGACGGGTGCCTCGCGGACACCGACCGCGCGTATACAGAGCGACGGGGCCGGGGGCAAGCGGGTTCCTGCGGGGGCCGGGGCGGGGTAGTGGGTTAACCGAGATCATGGCGCGTTACATCGACGAGATCCTGCAGCCCGGCGAGCGGGTGCTGTATTCGACCAATGCGCACTGGATCTTCTACTTTCCGGCCATCGTGGCCTGGATCGCGGCGCTGGCCCTGCTCATCCTGTCGCGACAGGCGACCGTCGACTGGCTCGTTCTGCTTTGCCTCGCCGCCGCAGCTCTCGCGGCGCTGGCGGGCCTGTATTGGACCGTGAAGGGCTGGTTCCATCGCTTCACCACCGAGACCGACGTCACCAATCTCAGGGTCGTGCACAAGACCGGCTTCATCAAGCGCCGAACCTTCGAGATGGCGCTGGACAAGGTCGAGAGCGTCGACGTCGACCAGACCATTCTTGGACGTATTCTCAACTACGGCGACGTGACGATTCGCGGCGTCGGCGAGGGGATCGAGACGATCAAGACCATCGCCTCGCCGCTCGCTTTCCGTAGTTCGATCACCACGCGGTAGGACCGCGCCCAACCATGAGCATGCAGCAAAATACTTCCCTCTCCACCCAGCCGGGCTCGACCGTCGACGCCGCCGAGATCGCGAAATTCTCAAAGCTCTCGGCGGAGTGGTGGGACCCGAAGGGCAAGATGGCGCCGCTGCACCGGATCAACCCGCTGCGGCTCGGCTATATCCGCGACGCCGCCTGCCGCAAGTTCGAGCGTAATGTACGAAGCCTGAACTGCCTGGCCGGCCTGCGCGTGCTCGACATCGGCTGCGGCGCCGGCCTGCTCTGCGAGCCGCTGTCGCGCCTCGGAGCGCAGGTCATCGGCATCGATCCCTCCGTGAGCAACATCGCGGCGGCGAAGCTGCATGCCGACAAGAGCCATCTGGCGATCGACTATCGCTGCACCACGGTTGAGGAGATCGACCCGCGCGAGCGCTTCGACATCGTGCTGGCGATGGAAGTGGTCGAGCACGTCACCGACGTCGGCGTCTTCCTGAAGCGCTGCGCCGCGATGCTGAAGCCGAACGGTCTGATGGTGGTCTCGACGCTCAACCGCAACTGGAAGAGTTTTGCGCTCGCCATCGTCGGCGCCGAATACGTGCTGCGCTGGCTGCCGCGCGGCACGCATGAGTGGAACAAGTTCGTCACGCCGGACGAACTGACGAAATACCTGCTCGACAACCGTCTCGTCATCACCGAGCAGGCCGGCGTCGTCTACTCGCCCTTCGCCGACAAATGGTCTCTGTCGTCCGACATGGACGTGAACTACATGGTGGTCGCTGAAGCGATGGTGTGAGGCTATCGGTCGGCGCGAGCATCGCTCCTATGACGTGGGCGTGATTGACCTGCTTGAGCGCAAGCGGCAGGTTGACTGTCTCTTCCTCGCGCCCGCCATCCCATGTTCACCATCGCCAGCCTCTGGATTCCCTTCACCATCATTGCCGCGCTCGGGCAGGTCGCGCGCAATGCGATGCAGCGGTCGTTGACCAAGCCGCTGGGGACCTGGGGCGCGACCAATATCCGCTTCCTGTTCGGCTTTCCGTTCTCGCTGCTGTTCTTGGGGTTGGTGCTGCTCGCGACTGGCGATCATCTGAGCGCGCCGCCGACCGTGTTCTGGCCGTGGCTCCTATTGGGCGCGCTCAGCCAGATCGTCGCCACCGGCCTGATGCTGCTCGCGATGAATGACCGCTCCTTCGTCGTGACGACGGCCTACCTGAAGACCGAGGCGATCCAGACCGCGATCTTCGGCTTCGTCTTCCTCGGCGACCACCTGACCTGGCTGAAGGTGCTGGCGATCGTGATCGCCACCATCGGCGTCGTCATCACCGCGCTCCGCCCCGGCGGCGAGAAGAGCTTTGCCGAGCTGAAGCCGACCATCACCGGCCTCGTTGCCGCGGCGGCCTTCGCGCTCTCCGCAGTCGGCTTTCGCGGCGCCATCATCAATGTGCCGGATGTCTCCTTCGTGACCGCGGCGTCGATCACGCTGGTGCTCGGCCTGTTCGTGCAGACGCTGGTGCTGACGATCTATCTGCTCTGGCGCGCTCCAAAAGTGCTGCAGGCGATCCTCGGCCTGTGGAAGCCCTCGATGCTGGCGGGCTTCACGGGCGCCCTCGCCTCGCAATTCTGGTTCCTGGCATTCGCGCTGACGGCCGCCGCCAATGTCCGAACGCTCGCTTTGGTCGAGGTGCTGTTCGCACAAGCCGTCGCCTACTACTCGTTCAAGCAGCCGATCGCGCGGCGCGAGATTCTTGGCATAGCGCTGATCGTGATCGGCGTGGCGGTGCTGGTGGGGGCCTAATTGCGGTCTTCCGGCAGGGTCGGCAGCGGCGACACCTCGATGCCTTCCTCGATCAGCGACTTCGCTTCTTCGGGCGATGCCTCGCCGTAGATCGGGCGGTGCTCCTTGTCGCCGTAATGCATGGCCCGGGCTTCGTTCGCAAAGCGCTCGCCGACATTGTCGGCGTTCTTGACGATGTGATCGCGCAGCTCCTTAAGCTTGGCGCGCAGCTCGCGCTCCTGTGCCATCAGCAACGAGGTCGGCCCTGACGGCGCAGCCTCGGGCGTGGTCGCAGCCACGGGCTCCGGCGGCGGCGTGGCGCGCCCGCGCCCCTTCTTGCCGACGATGCGCGGCGCCATGATGGCCTTGCCGACCTTGGCTGAGCCGCAGATCGGGCAGGTCACGAGCTTCCGCCTCACCTGCGAATCATAGGCCGACGAGCTCTGGAACCAGCTCTCGAAGTCATGGTCGCGGTCGCAGCGTAGCGCGTAGCGGATCATGTCGATCCCCGCACGAGGTGCAAATGGTCCGGCCCCGCCTTGGGATCGGAGACGCCGAAGCGGCGGCCGTGCTGGAGCGAGGGAATCGCCCGGCGCGCGGTCTCGACCTTGGCCGGGTCGATCTTGGCCATGATGGTGCCCGGCTCGACGTCGCCCTCGGCGAGGATCTCGCCCCAGGGGTCGATGATCAGGGAGTGACCATAGGTCTCGCGCTTGTTCTCGTGCAGGCCTGCCTGCGCCGCGGCAAAGATGAAGCAGCCGGTCTCGATCGCGCGGGCACGCAGCAGCACGTGCCAATGCGCTTCCCCGGTCTTCCGGGTGAAGGCCGACGGCACGGTGATGAAATAGGCGCCGCTTTCGGCCAGCGCGCGGTACAGCGCAGGGAAGCGCACGTCGTAGCAGATCGTCAAGCCGACGCGGCCCCAGGGCAGATCCGAGATCACCGCGGTCTCGCCCGGCTGGTAATTGGCGGATTCGCGATAGCTCTCGCCGTCCGGCAGCTCGATGTCGAACATGTGGATCTTGTCGTAGCTCGCGAGCACGTTGCCCTCGGGCCCGATCAGGAAGGAGCGGTTGACCGCCTTCTCCGGCGAAAAGCGCAGCGCCAGCGAGCCGACATGGAGGTGAATTTTCAGCTCCGCCGCGAGCGCCCGGTAGGCCCTTAGCGAGGTGTCGTCCTCTTCGCTCTGGAGATGCTCGAACAGCGCCTTGCGGTTCAGCTGCATCATGTTGCTGACTTCGGGCGTCTGCACGTAATCGGCGCCATTGGCCGCAGCCTGCCGGATCAGCTTCGTGGCCTGCTCGAGGCTCGGCCCGGGCATCAGGCCGGTGCGCATCTGCACCATGGCGGCCGTGAACGTGCGGTTCTCGCTCATGACGTAGCCTTCACGCTTTCGAGCATGCCATCGAGCTTGCCTTCGCGATCGAGCGCATAGAGGTCGTCGCAGCCGCCGACATGGGTGCCGCCGATCCAGATCTGCGGGAATGTCGAACCTTGGCCGGCGCGGCCGTACATTTCCTGGCGCCAGGACGGGTTCTTGGCGACGTCGAATTCGGTGAAGGTCGCCTTCTTGCGGGTCAGCAGCGACTTGGCGGCGGAACAATAGCCGCAGCCCGGCCGGGTGTAGATCTCGACAGCAGCAGTCATTTCGTCTGGCGCTCTCATGTCATGAATTCGTTGAATTATATGGGACGGGGGCCGCTCTCGACAACCCGGGCAAAGACCAGCACGTCGACCTGGGCCGCCTTGGCGCGGAGCAGGGCTCGCGCGCAGGCATCGAGCGTCGCCCCTGACGTCAGGACATCGTCGATCAGGACAACGCGGCGGCCCTGGACCTCGGCCTGCCGGTCGGGAGATACCTGGAATGCGCCCTGCACATTGGTGGCGCGCTGGGCCCGCGACAGGCCGATCTGCTGCTCGGTGGCACGCACCCGCCGCAGCACGTCGCCTGCTACCTTGACCCCGCTCTGCCGCTCGATCACACGGGCGAGGGCTCCGGACTGGTTGTAGCGGCGCCGCCAGGCCCGCCGCCAATGCAGGGGCACGGGCACCAGCATGTCGGCGCCGGTCAGCAACTCGCGACCCGCGCGTGCCATCCAGCGGCCCATGGCAGGCGCCAGATCGGTGCGGTCCTGGTATTTCAGCGCATGCACCAGCGAGCGCGCGACGTCGTCGTAGCGCACCGCCGCGCGCGCCCGCTGGTAGGCCGGCGGGCTCGCGATCGCCTCCATCGACAGCATGTCGGGGCCGGGGTCATAGACGAAGGGGATGCCGAGCCGCGGGCAATAGGGCCGTTCGATGAACGACAGCCGCGCCCAGCACGAAGCGCAAACGCCTTCGCCCTCGACCGGCTCGTGGCAGGATACGCACTGTGTCGGCAGCGCGATGTCGAGCGCCAGCCGCGCCGCCCGCGCCAGCACGTGGCGGCCGGCCGTCCACGCGGCTCGAAGCGGTGCGACGATGGAACGGGAAGGGACGGTGTTAGCTTCCATGTGGGGAGGCTAGCGTTGTACGCAGCGGATTGCCAGAACCGTGGAGATCGGCGTAACCAGCGGCATGGCCCAACCCCCTCAAACCCCGCCTGCTTTGTTCGATCGCGCCTTGCTGCACGCGCGGCAGCGGCGTGCGCAGGCGCAGGGTCCCGTGAGCTTCCTGCTCGATCGCGTTGCCGAGGACATGTCAGACCGGTTGGCGGCGGTGATGCGGGAGTTTCACGCTCCCGCCGACCTCTGGACGCCCGGCGCGGGCCTGGTGGCGTTGCGCACGCGGCTTCCTTCCATCGAGCACATCGCGCTCGACGCGGCCGGCGCGGAGAAGCTTCCCTTCGCGCCGGAAAGCCTGGACCTCCTCGTCTCGGCGCTGGCGCTGCAATTCGTCAACGACCTGCCGGGCGTGCTGGCGCAGATCCGGCGGGCGCTGAAGCCGGACGGCCTGCTGCTTGCCGCGATGATCGGCGGCGACAGCCTCACCGAGCTGCGGCAGGCCTTTGCGGCGGCGGAAGCCGAATGCGAGGGCGGCGTGTCGCCGCGTGTCGCACCGTTTGCGGACCTCCGCGATATCGGCGCGCTGCTGCAGCGCGCGGGCTTTGCCTTGCCGGTGACTGACGTCGATCGTGTCGTGGTGCGCTATGGCAATGCGTTCGCCTTGATGCAGGATCTCCGCCGCATGGGCGCGGCCAATGTGCTGATCGAGCGGCGCCGCACACCTAGCAGGCGCGCGACGCTGTTGCGGATGGCCGAGATTTACACCGAGCGCTTTGCCGATGCCGACGGCCGCACCCGCGCGACGTTCGACATCATCTGGCTCTCTGGCTGGGCGCCGCATGCGAGCCAGCAACAGCCGCTCAAGCCGGGGTCGGCGAAAGCGAGCCTGGCGGAGGCGGTGAAGAAGGCCGGGAAGGAGTGACGCGTGTCCCGGACGCGCTGCAGCGTTCTAACGCTGCTGCGCAGAGCCAGGACCCGGTCTGCGCCCTGGGGCCCCGGCTCTGCAGCGCTTCGCGCTGCGTCCGGGGTACAGTGCAATCACATCAGCAAATCGATCAGATGCGGGATCAGCGGAATATCCGCCGGCGGCATCGGGTAGTCGCGCAGCTTGTTGGCGCGGACCCAGGCAAGGTTCTGGCCTTCGCGTGCGGTGACCATTCCCTCCCAACGCCGGCAGATGTAGAGCGGCATCAGGAGATGGAAGGTCTCATAAGCGTAGCTGGCGAAGGTCAACGGCGCGAGGCACGGCTCGGCGACTTCGATGCCGAGCTCCTCATGCAGCTCGCGGATCAGGCTCTGCTCCGGCCGCTCGCCCGGTTCGCACTTGCCGCCGGGGAATTCCCAAAGGCCCGCCAGCGCCTTGCCTTCGGGGCGCTGCGCGATCAGGACGCGTTTGTCGGCGTCGACGAGCGCGCAGGCCACCACCAGTGTCAGTTTGAGATCGGCCATGCGTGGTCGTCACTCGCTGATGATCGTCCGCAACGGTTTGTTAACCTCGTTGCGGTCCATGTTTCCAAGGTCTCCATAAGTCATATTTAATCCACGGTTCCTAGTGTGGGAACGCTTAAACCACACCAGGTCCGACCCATGCGCACTGCGCTTTCCGTTCTCTTCCGCCGGTTCGTCCACGACCGGCGCGGCAATATCGCGGTGATTTTTGCTCTCGCCTGCGTTCCGGTGATCAGTGCGATCGGCTGCGCCATCGATTATTCGCGCGCGACGCTGACCCGGTCCAAGCTTCAGGCTGCCGCCGATGCGGCCAGTGTCGGCTCGATCGCCAAGGCCTCGCCCGGCTTCAAGGCCGCCGGCAACATGACTGCGGACGGCTCCATTTCGGTCGGCGTTACGGACGCCCAGAACATCTTCGATGCCAATCGCGCCAATCTGACCGGCTACACGCTGACGGGCCTCACGCCGACCGTGATCAAGTCCGGCTCGACCGTCACTGCGACGGTTTCGTTCACCGCAACTATGAACACCATGTTTCTCGGCGTGATCGGCAAGTCCGCGATGACCTTGAGTGGCACGTCGAAGGCGACGGCCAGCATGCCGCTCTATATCGATTTCTATCTGCTGCTGGACAATTCTCCGTCGATGGGTGTCGGCGCGACGCCGAGCGACGTGCAGAAGATGGTCAACAACACGTCCGATAAGTGCGCTTTCGCCTGCCACGACCTCAACGACAAGAACAATTATTACGACCTGGCCAAGAAGCTTGGCGTGACCACCCGGATCGACGTACTTCGGAGCGCCACGCAGTCCTTGATGGATACGGCAAACGCCACTCAGACCTATTCAAACCAGTTCAGAATGGCGATCTATGATTTCGGCGGCTCTGCAAGCTCGCTCGGTCTGCGCAGTCTGTTTTCGTTGTCGTCCTCTCTCTCCAGCGCCAAAACGGCGGCCGGCAACATCGACTTGATGTCGGTGAACGGCCAGAACGAGAATAACGATCAGGATACCCCATTCACCGCGGTCTTTCCTGCGATCAACGGCCAGATCAGCTCCCCCGGAAGCGGCACCTCGTCCAGTCCGCTCAAATACCTGTTCTTCGTGTCTGATGGCGTCGCCGACGAGAGTAACACCGGGTGCCTGAAACCGCTCTCGGGCAGCACGCGCTGCCAGTCACCGCTCAACCCTGCACTTTGCAAGACGATGAAGGATCGCGGCATCAAGATCGCTGTGTTGTACACGACCTATCTCGCGCTGCCGACCAACTCCTGGTACATGAAATGGATCGACCCGTTCAATGCCGGCCCCTATGGCCCGTCGCCGAACAGCCAGATCGCACAGAACATGGAGAGCTGCGCTTCGCCGGGCCTGTATTTTGAGGTCAGCCCGACGCAGGGCATCTCGGACGCCATGAACGCGCTGTTCAAGAAGGCGGTTGCCGACGCAAGGATCTCGGGGTGATTGCTTGGACGCATTCCGGGTTCTCGCTTCGCGAGCCCCGGAATGACACCGTGAGGCCTACGACCTGTAATCCCCATTGATCGCCACATATTCCTTGGTGAGGTCGCAGGTCATGACGCGGTCGCGGCCCTTGCCGAGGCCGAGCGAGACCAGAATCGCGATTTCCGGCGCCTTCATCGCTTCCGACACCTGGGCCTCGTCATAGGACGGATCGCGCGCGCCGCTCTTGGCGACGCGGATGCCGTTGAAGGAGATCGAGAGCTTGTCGCGGTCGGCGGGTTCGCCGGCCTTGCCGACGGCCATCACCACGCGGCCCCAATTGGCGTCCTCCCCGGCGATCGCGGTCTTCACCAGCGGCGAGTTGGCGATCGACATCGCGATCTTGCGGGCGGAGGCCTTGGTCTTGGCGCCCTCGACGGTGATCTTGACCAGCTTGCGCGCGCCTTCGCCGTCGCGGGCGACCTGCTCGGCGAGATTGGCGAGCACCTGGTTGAAGGCCTTGACGAAGGTCTTCAGGCGCGGATCGCTGGCGCGGCTGATCTTCGGTGCGCCATGCGCGGCGGCAGCGCCGGTCGCAAACGCCAGCAGCGTGTCGGAGGTCGAGGTGTCGCCGTCGATCGTCACCGCATTGAACGTGTCCTCGACGCCGGCCTTGAGCAGGGCCTGCAGTGCGGCGGGCGCGATCGGCGCGTCGGTGAAGATGAAGGACAGCATCGTCGCCATGTCGGGTGCGATCATGCCGGCGCCCTTGGCCATGCCGTTGATGGTGACCTTGGCCTTGCCGAGCTTGACGGTCGCGGTCGCGACCTTCGGGAAGGTGTCGGTGGTCATGATCGCCCTGGCCGCGGCGAGATAATCGCCGGGCTCGGCGGTTTCGGCGAGACGGCCGAGCACGCCGTCGAACTTGGTGGCGTCCAGCGGCTCGCCGATCACCCCGGTCGAGGCCAGGAAGATCTCGCTCTCGCTGCAGCCGACCGCCTTCGCCGCGATCTTCGCGGTCAGCGCGGTCGAGGCGCGGCCGGTCTTGCCGGTGAAGGCGTTGGCATTGCCGGAATTGACGACGAGTGCGCGCGCCTTGCCGCCCTTCAGCTTGGTGCGGCACCATTCCACCGGGGCCGAGGGGCATTTCGACTTGGTGAAGACGCCGGCGACCGCAGTGCCCTTGTCCATCACCGCCAGCAGCACGTCGGTGCGGTTCTTGTAGCGGATGCCGGCTTCGGCCGTCGCAAGACGGACGCCTGCGATCACGGGCATATCAGGGACGGTTTTGGGGGCGAGGGGAGAGACGGAGGAGGACATCGCGGGCGCCTTGGTAGGGTCTGGACATGCAGATGGCCGGGGGAGCCCCGGCCATTGCGACGTTAGATACTCTTGGCGTCCGCGAAGTGACAGCGAATTCTTACTTCTTCGCCGGCGGCGCCATCTTGCTGTCTGACGGCTTGGCGTCCTTGGAGGCATCCGCCGCCGGCTGGTCCAGCCGCTCGACCTTGGCTTCGGTGCGCAGCTTGGCGACATACTCGGCCTGGGCCTTGCGGGTCACGTACTGCTCGATCTGGGCCTTGACCTGCTCGAAATCGGGCGCCTTGCGGTTGCGCTTTTCCTCGACCTTGATGATGTGCCAGCCGAACTGCGACTTCACAGGGTCGGAGATCTTGCCGGGCTCCAGCGAGAAGGCCACCGCCGAGAATTCCGGCACCATCTGCTCCTTGGTGAAGAAGCCGAGGTCGCCGCCGTCGGCGGAGCCCGGATCCTTGGACTTCTTCTTGGCGAGCTCGGCGAAATCGGCGCCCTTCTCGAGCTCGGCCTTTACCGCCTTGGCCTCGTCCTCGGTCTCGACCAGGATGTGGCGGGCGCGGACCTCCTGCTCGCCGGTGATCTGCTTGGAAGCCTCCTCATAGACCTTCTTCATGGCGTCCGGCGTGGTGGCGGCCTTGCCCTCGTTGGCGAGCAGGCTGTCCATCAGAAGCCGGTTGCGGGCGAAGGCGAGGCGCTTCTTGAACTCCTCGCTGTCGGCGATTTTCTTGTCTTCGGCAGCCTTGCTGACGATCTTCATGTCGATCAGGAACGAGAGGACGTTCTCATCCTTGGTCGCCGGGTCCATCTGGGCGAGGCTCGGCCCGAGCTCCTCCTCGGCCATGGTGACGTCGCTCTTCTTGATTTCCGCGCCGTTGACCTTCGCCAGCACCGGATCATCGGCGGCCCGGAGCGGGCCCGCAAACGCCAGGGACAGCGCCAGGGCGAGGCTGCCAGCCAGGGCGGACGCGTTGCGGAAGCGCTGGCCGGTGATTACCGGGAACGAGGCGGTCATGGAAAATCCTTATGTTGAAGCAGGGGGCTGCTCGAGCGGGGCGGACACTCGCCCAATCAGGGGGGCTTGGCAACGCGAAAAGTCTGTCAAAATGATGAATTAGCCGCAATGCGCCCGCCGTTGACAAGGCCCTGACCGGGCCATATCTCTGCCCGGTCGCGACCATGGCGATGGCGTTTATTTTGCTGCGTTTTTGGCCGTTGAACCCAGACTTGCCCAATTCCCACCCATATGGCGGATGACCCCGCAGTCCGGGCTCTGACGCCGCGAAGCGTCACGGTGAGTTGATAGGCAGGCGGGGAACAACTTCTTGGGCCCAACGCGGTTAAATCGCGAACACAGGAACTAGGCATGATCGGCGCGCTCGCCCGCAAGTTTTTCGGCTCCGCCAACGACCGGCGGGTGAAGGGATATCAGTCCCGCGTCAACGCGATCAACGCGCTGGAGCCTGAGCTCGCCAAGCTTTCCGACGAGGCGCTCAAGGCCCGCACCGCGGAATTCAAGCAGCAGCTCGCGAACGGCAAGACGCTCGACGACTTGCTGGTCCCCGCCTTCGCCACCGTGCGCGAGGCCGCCAAGCGCACGCTCGGCCAGCGCCATTTCGACGTCCAGCTGATCGGCGGCATGGTGCTGCACGAGGGCGACATCGCCGAGATGAAGACCGGCGAAGGCAAGACGCTGGTCGCAACGCTTGCGGTGTATCTGAACGCGCTCGCCGGCAAGGGCGTCCACGTCGTCACCGTCAACGACTACCTCGCCCGCCGCGACTCCGGCTGGATGGGTCAGATCTACAGCTTCCTCGGCATGACCACCGGCGTCATCGTGCACGGCCTCGACGATGCCGAGCGCAAGGCGGCCTATGCCTGCGACATCACCTACGGCACCAACAACGAATACGGTTTCGACTATCTCCGCGACAACATGAAGTACCGGCTCGAGGACATGGTCCAGCGGCCGCACTTCTTCGCCATCGTCGACGAAGTCGACTCCATCCTGATCGACGAAGCGCGCACGCCGCTGATCATCTCCGGTCCGCTCGACGATCGCTCCGACTTCTACAACACCATCGACGGCTTCCTGCCCAAGCTCGACAAGACCGACTACGAGGTCGACGAGAAGCAGCGCACGGTGACGCTGACCGAAGGCGGCATGGAGAAGATCGAGACGCTGCTGCGCGATGCCGGCCAGCTCAAGGGCGAATCGCTCTACGACGTCGAGAACGTCTCCGTCGTGCACCACATCAACCAGGCCCTGCGCGCCCACACGCTGTTCACGCGCGACAAGGACTACATCGTCCGCGACAACGAGGTCGTCATCATCGACGAATTCACCGGCCGCATGATGCCGGGCCGCCGCTATTCGGAAGGCCTGCACCAGGCGCTGGAAGCCAAGGAGCACGTCCAGGTCCAGCCCGAGAACCAGACGCTGGCCTCGATCACCTTCCAGAACTACTTCCGCATGTACGAGAAGCTGGCGGGCATGACCGGCACCGCCGCGACCGAAGCGGACGAATTGTTCGACATCTATAAGCTCGAGGTCGTGGAGATCCCGACCAATCTGTCGATCGCGCGCCTCGACGAGGACGACGAGGTCTATCGCACCCACAAGGAAAAATATCAGGCCATCCTCGCCGAGATCGAGCGGGCCAATGCGCGGCTGCAGCCGGTGCTGGTCGGTACCGCCTCGATCGAGAAGTCGGAAGTGCTGGCCGATTTCCTCAAGAAGAACGGCTACAAGCAGATCGATTTCGGC
Source organism: Bradyrhizobium sp. SPXBL-02 (assembly GCF_051853065.1). NCBI lineage: Bacteria > Pseudomonadati > Pseudomonadota > Alphaproteobacteria > Hyphomicrobiales > Nitrobacteraceae > Bradyrhizobium > Bradyrhizobium sp. SPXBL-02. The sequence goes on from NZ_CP182474.1 coordinate 707,738, forward strand.
AAGGAGGGCGCACTCGACAAGCTCTATGCCGCCGCCCGCGCCGGCAAGCCGGCCAAGCTGTTCGCGGTGCTGAACGCGCGCTTCCACGAGCAGGAAGCCTATATCGTCGCAGAGGCCGGCGTGCCCGGCGCGATCACGATCGCCACCAACATGGCCGGCCGCGGCACCGACATCAAGCTCGGCGGCTCCCTGGAGATGCGCATCCAGCAGGAAACGGCCGGCATCACCGACGAAGCCGAGAAGGCCAAGAAGATCGAGCAGATCAAGGCCGACATCGAGCATTTCCGCGACATCGTGCTGAAGGCCGAGGAGACCGTCGAGGTCGAGCCGGCCAAGGGAAGCAAGCCCGCCAAGACCGTGAAGAAGCCCGGCGGCCTCTACATCATCGGCTCCGAGCGCCACGAATCCCGCCGCATCGACAACCAGCTGCGCGGCCGTTCCGGCCGTCAGGGCGACCCCGGCCGCTCGAAGTTCTTCCTGTCGCTGGAAGACGATCTGATGCGCATCTTCGGCTCGGATCGTCTCGACAGCATGCTGCAGCGTCTCGGCCTGCAAGAGGGCGAGGCCATCATCCATCCCTGGATCAACAAGGCGCTGGAGAAGGCGCAGCAGAAGGTCGAGGCGCGCAACTTCGACATCCGCAAGAACCTCCTCAAGTTCGACAACGTCCAGAACGACCAGCGCAAGGTGATCTTCGATCAGCGCGTCGAGCTGATGAAGGACGAGAGCGTCGCCGAGACGGTCGCCGACATGCGCCACGCCTTCATCGACGACCTCGTCGCCAAGCACGTCCCCGAGCATGCCTATGCCGAGCAGTGGGACGTCGCGGGTCTGAAGGACGAATTGAAGCGCGTGCTCGATCTCGACCTGCCGGTCGACGAATGGGCCAAGGAAGAGGGCATCGCCGACGAGGAGCTGCTCAACCGCATCGAGACCAAGGCCGACGAGCACATGGCGGCGAAGGTCGCGCAATGGGGTCCCGACGTGATGCGTTACGTCGAGAAGACCATCCTCTTGCAGACGCTCGACCATCTCTGGCGCGAGCACCTGATCATGCTCGACCATCTGCGCCAGGTCATCGGCCTGCGCGGTTACGGCCAGCGCGATCCCTTGCAGGAGTACAAGACCGAAGCCTTCAATCTCTTCCAGGAGATGAGCGCTCACTTGCGCGAGGCGGTCACGGCGCAGCTGATGCGTGTCGAGATCGTCCCGCCGGAGCAGGAAGCCCCGGTGCTGCCGCCGATGGAGGCGCACAAGTTCGATCCGAACACCGGCGAAGACGAGATGGCCCTCGCCAGCGTCACCCTCGGCACCCAGGCTACCGACGCTGCGCTGCGCGATCCGAAGAACCCGACGAGCTGGGGCAAGGTCGGCCGCAACGAGGACTGCCCGTGCGGTTCCGGCAAGAAGTACAAGCACTGCCACGGGCGGTATGCGTAGTGAATAGGTGATGCTGTCATGCCCCGCGAAGGCGGGGCATCAAGTACGCCCCCGCCTTTCGGCTCAATCACAATCGTCTCTGGAATACTGGATCGCCCGCCTCCGCGGGCGATGACAGTTGAGGGTGTAGCTCGCGCTCAATTCGAGCTATCGATCAAGCTCTCCAGCAGCCGCTTCAATTCGCTCGTCGATTTGTCGCCGTAGCTCTCCAGGATGTGCTCCTCCTGGTCGACCGCGAGCGAGTTGAGCTTCTTGCACAGCACCTTGCCGCGGTCGGAGATGAACATCAGCACCTTGCGGCGGTCGTTCGGGTCCTGCACGCGATAGACCAGCGTGTCGGAGACCATGCGGTCGATCATCTTGGTCAGCGTCGGATGGTTGAGCAGCACGGCGTCCGCAAGCTCGCCCATCGAATGGCCCTCGCCATCCGACAGCACTTTCAGGATGCGCCATTGCTCGACCGGCACGCCTTCCTTGCTCAACCGCAATTCGAGCTGCCGGTTGATCTCCCGGTTGGCTTGCGCGAGCAGGTAGGCGAGATGTTCGGTGATCGGGGAGTTTTCTTTCGACGGTTTTGCCACGGCTAAGACTTCGTCTTGACCCAAATGAGTGAATGTCTTGCAAACAATGCTGCATCTATATGCACTTCAATTCTTGAATATTCAATATTTTCAAAATAGGATCATTGCCCAACAAAAGGGCGGAAGCCGCGGCCGCCTGCTCAATGTGCTTTCAAGTCTGGTCTCAGACAGGAGTTGGCGTGCACGCGACGGTAAACTTCCCGGCTCACGGCGGCCCGGCGTTGCCGCCGTCCTTGCTGTTCAGGAATTTGTCGTCATCGGCGGCGGATTTCGACCTGTCTCCGGTCGATGCGCATTTCATGAGGCGGCGCGGCGCGCGCAGCAAGCTGCGCATCGGCAATTTCCTCACCTTCACCGGCTCGCCCGGAATCTGGGGCCCGACCTCAACCAACAGCGCGATGCTCGCGGTTGCCGAGATCAACAAGCGCGGCGGCATTCTCGGCCGCGAGCTCGAACTGTCGATCTACGATTCCGGCGGACCGATCGAGGAGGTGGTGCGCCGTGCCGAGCAGGCGATTGCACTCGACGAGGTCGACCTCATCATGGGCTCGCATATCAGCGCGGTCCGCGTCGCACTGCGCAAGGTCACCGGCAACCGCATCCCCTACATCTACACGCCCGTCTATGAAGGCGGCGAGCGCACGCCGGGCGTCATGGCGATCGGTGAGACGCCGCGCTGGCAGAGCCGGCCGGCGATCCATTGGCTCGCGGACGTCAAGAAGGCGGCACGCTGGTACCTGATCGGCAGCGACTACGTCTGGCCCTGGCAATCGCATCGCGCGGTCAAGCGCTACATCAAGGAGGCGGGCGGCCAGGTCGTCGGCGAGGAGTTCGTACCCGTAGGCGAGGACAATCACGAGCCGCATCTGGCGCGGATCCGTGCCGCCAAGCCGGATGTGGTGCTGATCTCGCTGATCGGCACCGACAGCATCACCTTCAACCGCGCCTTCGCCGAAGCGGGCCTTGCCACCTCGACGCTGCGGCTTGCAGGTGCGATGGACGAGACCGTGCTGCTCGGCATCGGTGCCGACAACACCGAGAATCTGTTCTGCGCCTCCGGCTATTTCAACGGCCTGGTCTCGCGCGCCAATGACGAATTCCTCGGTGCCTATTATTCCATGTTCGGTGCCAACGCGCCGCCGGTCGGCTCCGTCGGTCAGTCGAACTATGAGGGGCTGCGCTTCCTGGAATCCGTCGCCAACCGTGCCGGATCATTGGCCTTTCGTCCGCTGCTGAAGGCCGCGCGGAACACCGTCTACTCGGCGGGCCGCGGTCCCGTGACGCTTCGCGACGGCCGTGCCGAGATGCCGATGTACCTCGCTGAAGCCGACGGTCTCGACTTCAACATCATCAAGACGCTCTGAGCGACGGCTGCCGATACGCCGCAGCGCTCTCGCGAAATAATACTTGAAAAGGAAAATATTTCCGTCTCTAGTAACGCCGTGAAGCCGGTCGACCCGCACCCCCAAGGCGCGGGCGAGAGGCTTCCATCAGTGCCAGGGATCAAGAAGCCTTCAAGGAGAGCGCCGTGACAGTTGCCCTTCCCACGCCAGCCCAACTTCGCAGTGTCGCCGAGCAGTGCGGCCTTTCGCTCACCGATGATGACGTCGCCTCGTTCCGCGGTCTCATGCAGGGCTCGATCGAAGCCTACAATCTCGTTGCCGCGATGCCGGACGAATTGCCCGAGGTGAAATATCCGCGCACGCCGGGCTATCGGCCCTCGGCCGAAGAGAACCCGCGCAATGCCTGGTATCGCAAGTCGACCGTGAAGGGCGCCGCCAGCGGCAAGCTCAAGGGCAAGACCGTTGCACTGAAGGACAACATCATGTTGGCCGGCGTGCCCATGACCAACGGCTCGTCGACGCTGGAAGGCTATGTGCCCGATTTCGATGCCACCATCGTCACGCGCATGCTGAATGCCGGCGCCGAGATCAAGGGCAAGGTGCATTGCGAGCATTTCTGCCTGTCCGGCGGCAGTCACACCGGCTCCTACGGGCCGGTGCATAATCCGCACAAGATGGGCTATTCGGCCGGCGGCTCGTCGTCGGGCTCGGGCGTCGTGGTCGCGCTCGGCGAGGTCGACATGGCGATCGGCGGCGACCAGGGCGGCTCGATCCGCATGCCGTCGTCGTTCTGCGGCATCTACGGCATGAAGCCGACCTGGGGCCTCGTTCCCTACACCGGCATCATGCCGATCGAGATCTATGTCGATCACACCGGCCCGATGACCGCGACCGTCGCCGACAATGCGCTGCTGCTCGAGGTGCTCGCCGGCGATGACGGCTACGATCCCAGGATCAAGGCCCCGAAGGTCGAGGAATACACCAAGGCGCTCGGCCAGGGCGTCAAGGGCATGAAGATCGGCATCCTCAAGGAGGGTTTCGAGCAGCCGACCGCCGAGTCTGCGGTGAACGAAAGCGTGCGCGAGGCCGCAAAGCGCTTCAAGGATCTGGGCGCCACTGTCGAGACCGTCTCGATTCCGATGCACCTCATGGGCGGAGCGATCTGGACTCCGATCGGCACCGAAGGCCTGACCCAGACCATGATGTTCGGCGATGGCTACGGCCTCAGCCGCGGCGATCTCTATTCGACCTCGCTGATGGATTTCCATCGCGGCTGGCGCCGGCAGGCCGACTCGCTGTCCGAGACCACGAAGCTGTTCATGATGCTCGGCACCTACATCAACAACAATTTCGGTCCACGCTTCTACGGCAAGGCGCTCAACATCTCGCGCCGGCTGACCGCGGCCTACGACAAGGCGTTCGGGGATTACGATCTGCTGCTGATGCCGACCACGCCGATGAAGGCGACCAAGCTGCCGGAGCCCAATGCCAGCCGCGAGGAATACGTTGCTCGCGCGCTCGAGATGATCTCGAACACCGCGCCGTTCGACATCACCCATCATCCCGCGATGTCGCTGCCCTGCGGCATGGTCGACGGCCTGCCGGTCGGCCTGATGCTGGTCGGCCGCATGTTCGAGGAATCCACCATCTACCGCGCCGCCCATGCCTTCGAGCAGATCGGCGACTGGAAGAAGATGTGAACGAGGGACTAGTCCAGACGAACGGAACACCACCACATGGCTAACGCGTTCGTCGCAGCGTTCGAAATCCTGAGCTTCGGTGCGATCATCGTCCTGATCGTGCTGGGGCTCGGGATCATCGCCAGCATGATGGGCATCTTCAACTTCGCGCAGGGCGAGTTCGTCCTGCTCGGGGCGTACATCACCTATCTCGCTTATGCCAAGGGCCTGCCGATCTGGGCGGGCATGGTGGCAGCGCCTTTCGTGGTCGGCGCGCTCGGCTTCGTGCTGGAGGCGCTGATCATCCGTCGATTCTACGCCGCGCCGATCGTTGCCATGCTCGGCACCTATGCGCTCGGCCTGATCATCCGCGAGATCGTTCGCGGGCTGATCGGCGGCTTCTATCTCACCGTGCCGGAGCCGATCGGCGGCTCGATCGACATCGGCGCCATGCACATCTCGGCCTGGCGCTTCACCATCATCGTCATCACGCTGCTGGTGATGGGCCTCTGCTATCTGCTGCTGTCGCGCACCAGCTTCGGCCTGCGCGTGCGGGCGACGCTGGAGAACCCGTCGCTGGCGCGTGCCTCGGGCATCTCAACGCCGCTGATCTACGGCGCCACCTTTGCCTTCGGAGCAGCGCTCGCCGGCCTGGCCGGTGCGCTGATCGTGCCGGTGTTCAGCCTGTTTGCCGATCTCGGCCTGCGCTTCCTGATCCAGGGCTTCGTCGCGGTCATGGTCGGCGGCGTCGGCTCCTTCATCGGCCCGGTCGCGGGCGCCGGCGTCATCGGCACGCTGAGCGCGGCGCTGCCCTGGGTGATGGCGCCCGTCGTCGCCGACGTCCTCGTCTTCGTCCTTGCCATCGTCTTCATCAAATTCCGTCCGCAAGGTCTCATCGCTGGAAAAGGGGTTTAGTCATGTTCGATCGTACGCAGCTTTCGCGCCGCCGCTTTCTCTCCAATTTCGCCTTTGCATCGGGCGCGGTCGCAACCGGCGTCGGCAGCTGGGTGATCCCGGCGCCTTGGGCCAATGCGGCGGAGGCGCCGATCAAGGTCGGCATCGCCACCGACCTCACCGGCCCGATCGCCTATGCCGGCAATGCCGACGCCAACGTCGCGAAAATGGTGATCAAGGAGATCAACGGAGCCGGCGGCCTGCTCGGCCGTCCGCTCGAGCTCTACATCGAGGACACCGCATCCAACGAATCCGTCGCCGTCGGCAACGTCCGCAAGCTGATCCAGCGCGACAAGGTCGACATGGTGCTGGGCGGCATCACCTCGTCGATGCGCAACGCGATCAAGGACCCGATCGTGGCGCGCGGCAAGACGCTCTACATCTATCCGCAGCTCTACGAGGGCAAGGAGTGCACGCCCTACCTGTTCTGCACCGGCCCGACGCCGGCGCAGCAATGCGACGAGTTCATCCCCTGGCTGATCAAGAACGGCGGCAAGAAGTTCGCGCTGCCCAGCGCCAACTACGTCTGGCCGCATACCCTCAACGTCTATGCCCGCAAGGTGATCGAGGCGAGTGGCGGCGAGGTCGTGTTCGAAGAATATTACCCGCTCGACCAGGTCGACTTCTCCGCGACCGTCAACCGCATCATCTCCAACAAGGTCGACGTCGTCTTCAACACCGTCATCCCGCCCGGCGTCGGACCGTTCTTCAAGCAGCTCTATGAAGCCGGCTTCCTCAAGAACGGCGGACGTCTCGCCTGCGTCTACTACGACGAGAACACGCTCAACATCAACCAGGCTGCCGAAATCGAGGGCCTCGCCAGCTGCCTCGACTATTTCAAGGTGCTGACCAAGGAGAACCCGTTCGACGCCAAGATCCAGGCGGCCTATGAGAAGGACTTCCCGGGCAACTTCCTGTTCGCCGCCGGCAGCGCGGCCACCGGCACCTATCGCGGCCTCAAGCTGTGGGAAGCGGCGGTGAAGGAAGCCGGCAAGATCGACCGCGAGTCCGTTGCCGCCGCGCTCGACCATGCCAAGATCGCCGAAGGTCCCGGTGGACCCGCCGAGATGGTGCCGGGCAAGCGGCACTGCAAGATGAAGATGTACACCGCGGTCGCCAAGAGCGGCAATTACGAGATCGTCGGGCGCAGCAACGGTCTCGTCGATCCCAAGGAATGCTGAGGTGGAATGCTGAAGCCGATGAGTGTGGTAAGAGAGGCCATCGTCGCCGACGCGGACGACGAAGTGGACGGTGCGATGGCTGAAGGCGCAGCGGCGGAACAGGCCAATGGCCGCGTCGAGGCAGGACGAAAAATCCTGCCCATCGTCGAGGGCCTTGTGCTCGTCGCGGCGCTGTTCGCGCCCCTGGTGCTGCAGGACTATCTCACGGTGTTCGCGACGCGCGTGGTCATTCTCGCGCTGTTCGCGCTGTCGTTCGACCTGGTCTGGGGCTATGCCGGCATCATGAGCTTCGGCCAGGCCCTGTTCTTCGGCTCGGCCGGCTACGGCGTCGCCCTGCTCGCGCGCGACCTCGGCATCACCAACATCTTCCTGGTGCTGCCGGCGGGCACGCTGATCGGCCTGAGCTTCGCGCTGCTGCTCGGCGGCTTCCTGCTGCTGGGACGGCATCCCTCCAGTGTGATCTTCGTCTCGCTGGGCACGCTGACCGGCTCCTACGCCGCCGATCGTCTGGCGCGCGGCTGGTATTATCTCGGCGGCCAGAACGGCATCCCCTCGATCGCGCCGATGTCGCTCGGGTCTTACGACTTCACGGAAGGGCCGGCCTTCTATTATCTCGTGCTCGGCATCCTCGTCGTGGTCTATCTGCTCTGCCGCTTCCTGGTGCGCTCGCAGTTCGGCCTGGCGCTGGCCGGCCTGCGCGAGAACGAGCAGCGCATCGCCTTCTTCGGCTACAAGGCGCAGCACCTGAAAGCGATCATCTTCACCATCGGCGGGGCCATCGCCGGTCTCGCCGGCAGCCTCTATGCCTTTCACGAGGGTTTCGTCTGGCCCAACATGGTCGGCGTCGTGGTTTCGACCCAGGTCGTGCTCTACGTCCTGTTCGGCGGCTCCGGCACGCTGATCGGCGCTGTCATCGGCACCGTGATCGTCGAGGGCGTCAGCTTCTGGCTCTCGGACAATTACCGCGACATCTGGCCGATCATCCTCGGCCTGCTGCTCCTGCTCGTGATCCTGTTCCGGCCGCTCGGCCTGATCAGTTTTGTCCTTGGCGAGCGCGAACGGGTCGGCAGCTTCGGCTCCCGGATCAAGGAGAAGCACAATGCTCCTTGAAGCGGCCGGCATCAAGAAGGTCTTCGGCAAGCTCACCGCGCTCGACGGCGCAGCCCTCACGATCGGCGAGAACGAGTTTCACGGCCTGATCGGCCCGAACGGCTCGGGCAAGAGCACGCTGATGAAGTGCATCGCCGGCGCCGAAGTGCCGACCCAAGGCAAGGTGTCCTTCGTCAACACCGATATCACCGCGTTCACGCCGACCGAGCGCGCCCGCGCCGGCATGAGCCTGAAATTCCAGATCACATCCGTGCTGCCGTCCCTGACGCTCTACGACAACATCCTCCTCGCGCTGCAGGCGCACTGCTCGCTGTTCGACCTCGTGTTCTCGCGCACACGCGGCGCGTTGCACGATCAGGTCATGACCATGCTCAGGCAGTTCCGTCTCGCCGACCGCGCCTTCGATGCGGCCGCCGCGCTGTCGCACGGTCAGCAGCAATGGCTGGAGATCGCGATGGCGCTCGCCGGCAAGCCGAAGCTGCTGCTGCTCGACGAGCCCACCGGCGGCATGAGCCTGGAGGAGCGTCGCGTCACCGGCGAATTGCTGCAACCGATCAAAAAGCATTGCTCGCTCGTCATCGTCGAGCACGACCTCGATTTCATCCGCGACATCTGCGACCGCCTCACCGTGCTCGACCAGGGCAGGGTGCTGGCAACAGGCACGGTGTCCGAGATCCAGGCCAACACATCCGTCCAGGAGATCTATCTGCGCCGTGCCTGAATTTTTGGACATCAAGCATCTCGACGCCGGCTACGGCCGCAGCCAGGTCCTGTTCGACGTCAGCCTCGGCATCCCCGGGCGCGGCGGCGTCGCCGTGCTCGGCCGCAACGGCGCCGGCAAGACCACGCTGATGAAGACCATCGTCGGCGAGCTGCCGGCGTGGAAGGGCGAGGTCGGCTTCGACGGCCGTGACATCAGCCGCCGCGCTACCCAGGAGCGCGTGCGCGCCGGCATCGGCTATGTGCCGCAGGAGCATTCGGTGTTCGCGCGCCTGTCGGTGCGCGACAATCTCGCGGTCGGCTCGCTCGCGAGCAAGGATGCCTCCGCGATCGACCGCGTGCTGGCCATCTTCCCAAAGCTCGGCCAGCGCCTCGACCAACCCGCCGGCACGCTCTCCGGCGGCGAGCGCAAGATGCTCGCGATCGGCCGCGCCATGCTGGGCGATCCCAAGCTGCTGCTGCTGGACGAGCCCACCGAAGGCGTCTGGATCGGCGTCATCGAGGAGATCACCGAGCGCCTGATCGAGCTCGCCAAGACCATCGCCGTCATCATCGTCGAGCAGCACCTCGACCTCGCGCTCCGCGTCGCCGATTATGCTTACGTGCTCGACCGCGGAAGAGTCGCGCTGCAGGGGGAGGCGGCGGAGGTGAGGGGCAATCCGGAGCTGATGCGCTATCTGGCGCCGTAGGGATATGGCCCGTTGCGCGAGCTGAGCGCGCGCCTCGTCCTTCGAGACGACCGCTTCGCGGTCTCCTCAGGATGAGGCTAAGCAGCATCGGAGCCTGTTGAAACTGGTGCAACGCTCTCGATCCTCATCCTGAGGGCCCGCCAACGGCGGGCGTCTCGAAGGATGGCCACAAGCGAGATCGCTCCATATGCGATACCCCGGCGCTTGACCAAGACTGGCGCGGCACCCCGTCCGCTTCTTCAATTGTCAAACAACCGAACGTGCCATCGCGATCCCGCGGCGCTTCCGCGTCCGGGTTTTGCTTCGCTTCTGACGCCCTTCGAGTCGGAAGGGCGCAGGGAAGGCCGGGTACCGGCTGGCACCCACGAGCCCCTGTGCATGATGCGTAGAGTAGACGCTCACAGGGGAGACACAGGTGCAGCCCGATAACCGGCCTTCCCTGCGCAGTGGTTTGACGGCTTATGTCGCGCTCTCCCCGGGGAGCGTTGCACTTTTGCCCCCGTCGCCTCGCCAGATCGCTGATGTGGGCAACCCGGTCGGGCACCCACACCACCGCGGAGACTTGACGCCAGCCTGCGGGCGCCAGGACCACACGATTTTGCCGTACGCTGGCCCTGCTTCGCCTTTCGGCCTCGCAAGGGCACGGCAGCGCCGTCGTACCACGCCCGCTGATCGCTCACGGGGACTACCCGCCCTGCGACCGCCTCTGGCGCCAACGCCGCCCGCGTCCACCGCAACCCACCCCACGAACCGTGACGATCGCGACCCGCCCCTTCCGGAGGGATGAGATGGCGTGGAGGATAGGGTGTTTCGGGGGTTCGGGTAAAGAGAATTTTTATTTATCAGAAGTTTTCTCGCGGCGGCAGAATTACCTAAAGCCAACCTGCACGCTATCTGGGTTCAGCCGAATATGTGTTCGGCGTCATGCAGAGGGCATGTTCGAGCGGCGGAGCTATCTCGAACATCTGTGCCCGGTTTCGAAAATGGAAGACGCGGCGGATTCGGTAGCTGTCACTTCTTTCTGCTGCAACATCCACTTCGCGGCGCGTGAGCCAGAACGCGGTGCGTTCGTGACCGCACGTCGTCTTGATCTCCAGTAGCCGCTCCTGCCCATCGGTTTCAAAAGAACGGATGTCGTAACCGTAGCCATCGCCATCCAGGTCTGAAACCCAGCGAACGTCATTGGCAAGGTCTTCGCGCCCGGAGCGGCGTAAACGGTCGCGCTCGAAGTCCATCACGAACTTCTCTCCAGCTTTCCCCAACTGCCGGTTTCGCGCGTCGCGCTCGGCGGGATCGAACTTTCCCACGAGCCGCCGGACTGCAGGGGTCAGTGTCTTTTCGAAACCTGCGATGGAAGGCGGAGCTACGAACAAGGCATCATCGTTTAGCATCAGCGGTCGAGTGTCGTTGCTAGCCGGGTAAAGAACGTCGGGTGTCTTTCCAATATTGCGCTCGACCGCGGCCACTAAGGCGTCTTGATAGTGCGCCAGCGGCTTGTAACCGTTGATCCACTGGGCTCCGAGCATATCGAGAACAGCGGAGATGTTCTGAAGCTTGCGCTCGATCGATGCTTCGGACCGACGAACGAACGTCATCAACTGACGCCGGTTCTGTGCCTTGCTGTATGCGATGCCTTCTCTTTCGGAGGTCAGCATCCGAAAATAACTGTCGACCACGGCGGAGATTTCACTCTCCGTCCAAGGTGTCCCTGCAGTTCCGTTGACGTGCTCAGGGTCCAAAATTTCGGCCTCTTGAACACGAAGGTTATCAGGGGATCACTTTGGCGCAAGATTGGCACGAAGACTGCCGCTGCCGGCACCACCGCCTTTGCGGACGATGACGTTGTTAGGCTTGTTTGCCTCGTGGAAGGCGCGTTCGCGTCCGCCCGCCTACTTCACCGCCGAGAACCGGCTGTCGAACGAGTTCGACTGCACCACCGGCGCGGCGCCGGCCATCATCGGGGCATTGTCACCCGCGCCGTCCGAGACCGACGGCTTCAGCGCCGGGCGCGTTGCGGCGAGGCGGGTGTCGGGCTTCGGCGGCTCGGCAGGCTTGGCGGCCGCAACGGCCGGCTTCGGCGTGTCCTTCGCCGCGTCCTTTACTGAATCCTTGGACTTGTCCTGCCCCGGCACGAAGCGAGTCACGGCGGCCTTGAGTCTCGAGGCGGCCGTGGCCGGCGTCGTGGAGGTCTGGGCGGCCGGGGCCACGGACGCGGTGGCTTGCGGCGCCGGCGTGGTGGTCGCGGTGGTATCGGCGGTGCCGAGCCCCATCTTGCGGCCGAGATTGGAGAAGAAGCCGCCGGACTTTTCGGCAGGTTGGGCCGCGGCGACGCGGGTGCCGGTCGCGGGCGTGCTGACGGCGACGACAGGCTCTTCCTTCGGTGCGGGCGCGGACGCGACGGCGTCGAGGTTCGGCTTGGGCGGATTGACGTGGCCGGGGATGGTGCCGGGCGCCTTCGCCATGGCGAGCATCTGCAGCGTGGTGCCTTCGGCGCCCTCGGACAGGCCGGTCGAGCCTTCCGGAATCTTGGCGGCGAAGATCTTGTTCATGCCGCCATCGATGCCGGTGTTCATCCGCGCCACCGGCGTGCCCTTGGCGACCAGCCTTGCGTATTCGGTTTCGTCCTTGGCCTGCTTCTCGCGCACGGCGCTGGCGATCTCCTCGGGGATCACATAGGCCGGGCACTTTGCGGAAGCGTCGAACACCGGATCGCGCTTGGCATCGGCCGGTTTCGCCGCGTCGAAGACGTACTTCTTCTCGCAGAAATCGACCTTCGGCTCCTGCCGCGTCACCTCGAAATGATCATAGCCTTCCTTGATCATCTTCCAGAACGCCATGTTCGGATTGTTCCGGTGCTTGGCCATGTTCACCGGCGTCATCTTGAACGGATAGGCCTGCAGCTGGAACGCCTTCTGGCCGCCGAAGAAGGATTCGCGCCCCAGCGAATAGATCTCCGCGATCTGCTCATCCGTCATCGCGTAGCAGCCGCGCGAAGAGCAGTCGCCGTGCACCATCAGCTGCGAGCCGGTGCGGCCCAGCGCCTTGTCGAACGCGTTCGGATAGCCGGTGTTGAACGAGAGGTAATACGCCGATTGAGGATTCATCTGGCCCGGATTGATCGAGTAGAATCCCTCCGGCGCCTGGCGGTCGCCCTCGCGCACCTTGGGGCCCAGATCGCCCGACCAGCGGCAGATCGGATAGGTCTTGAGCAGCGCGAACTGGCCGTTGCGGGTCTGCTTCCAGACCTCGAGCTCCGCCTCCTGCTTGAACAGGCGGACCAGGATCGGCGATTGCAGGTCCATGTTCTTCTCGGCCATCGCGGCGATCAGCTTCGGCGGCACCGGCTGATTGGCCTTGGCATTGGTTGCGAGCGAGACCTGATCGGTGTCGCAGCCGGACAGCAGAACGCCGGCCGTCATCAGCGCAACCGAAGCCAAGAGCGCGCGAGCAAGCGAACGAGAAATCAAGATGGACCCCACACCGTGCCGGGCATTGAAGCGCGAACCCCAATTCTCCCGAAGCGCAATCCGACCGGAAAACCGACCCGCCGAGACGGGCCCGGTCAGACCCCGCTCCAGCGCTTATGCCCTGAAGCCATTGATTAAAATTCTAACCTCTGGGTCATGTGGTCGCAACCCGAGCGGGGATCACGAGGGCGTTGGCCCAAAGGTGTGGTCAACAGAGACTTAAACTGGGCCGTAACTTGGACCTTGCAGCCAAACCGTCACTGAGATCGCCGATTTGGGCAAAAAAAGGGTTAATGCGGGGTTACCGGGGGCTGCTCTTCACCTCCCCCGCTTGCGGGGGAGGCCGGGAGAGGGCTCGCGCCGCATTGGGATCGCGAGCGGAGACACCCTCTCCCCAACCCTCCCCCGCAGGCGGGGGAGGGAGCGCACCGCCGTCGCGGTGCGAAAGCGGCCCGAATCAGCCCAGTTTCCGGCCGATATCGAGGAATTTCTGCCGCCGCTGCTTGCGGATGGCATCCCCATCAAAGTTCCGGAGCTCATCGAAGGCTTTGGCGATGGCCTCGCCCGTGGTGGCGATCATGGCGGCGGGGTCGCGGTGGGCGCCGCCGACCGGCTCCTTCAGGATGGCGTCGATCACGCCAAAGCGGAGCATGTCCTGGGCGGTGATCTTCATGTTGTTGGCGGCTTCCTGCGCCTTGGTGCCGTCGCGCCAGAGAATGGAGGACGCCGCCTCCGGCGAGATCACGCTGTAGATCGCGTGCTCCAGCATCAAGACCTTGTTGGCGGTGGTGATGGCGATGGCGCCGCCCGACATGCCCTCGCCGGTGATGATCGCGACGTTCGGCACGGTCAGCGCCAGGCACGCATCGGTCGAGCGCGCGATCGCCTCGGCTTGTCCCCGCTCCTCGGCGCCGATGCCGGGATAGGCGCCGGCGGAATCGGCCAGCGACAGCACCGGCAGGCCGAAGCGCTCGGCCATCTCCATCAGCCGCACGCATTTGCGATAGCCTTCCGGCCGCGCCATGCCGAAATTGTGCCGGATGCGGCTCTCGGTGGAATCGCCCTTTTCCTGGCCCATCACGCAGATCGGCTCGCCGCGGAAGCGGCCGAAGCCGGCGACCAGCGCCTCGTCCTCGCCGAACTTGCGGTCGCCGGCCAGCGGGGTGAATTCGGTGATCAGGCCCTTGATGAAGTCGTTGAAATGCGGCCGCTGCGGATGCCGCGCCACAAGCGTCTTCTGCCACGGCGTCAGGTTCGCATAGAGGTCGGCCAGCGCCTGCGCCGCCTTGTCCTCGATCCGTCCGACCTCGTCGCTGATGTCGGTGCCGGTGGCGGCGAGCGCGCGCAATTCGTCGACCTTGGAGTCGAGCTCGGCGACGGGCTTTTCGAAGTCGAGATAGCTGCGCATCTGGTCTTGCATCAACTCAATATAAGGGGACGGGGCTCGAGAAGCGAAGCGAGTTGGGATGACGGAAAGAAGTGTAGCGTCTTCAATGGTTTGGCTTGTGCGCTGATGCAGTCGGCCAAATCAGCCGTGGGGCCCCGGCTCTTTCTGCGGAGATCTGGCCGAAGTCAAGGCGGTTTCCTCGTCGTTCTGGCTGGGCTCTCGTGTCCCGGACGCGCTGCAGCGCTTTTATAGCGCTGCTGCGCAGAGCCGGGACCCAGCGCGGCCTGGGCCCCGGCTCTGCAGCGCATCACTGACGTGCTGCGCTGCGTCCGGGGCACGAAGACCTCTCACTTATCCTCACTTCTCCGCCAGCGGGTGCAGGTCGCGCACCAGGCTCTTGAGTCGCTCCTCGACCACATGGGTATAGATCTGGGTCGTCGAGATGTCGGTGTGGCCGAGCAGGGTCTGCACGATGCGCAGGTCCGCGCCGTTGTGCAGCAAATGGCTGGCAAAGGCATGGCGCAGCACGTGCGGGGAGACCAGCCGGGCCTGCAGGCCGGAGGCGACCGCGAGCTCCTTCAAGTCGCGGGCAAAATGCTGGCGCGTCAGATGTCCGCTTTCGCCGAACGAGGGGAACAGCCATTTCGAGGCGGCCACGCTGTTCTTCCTGTCGGCCTTTGCTGCTTCCGTAGCGGCGAGATAATCCGCCATCGCCTGCCGCGAGGCGTCGTTGAGCGGCACCAGCCGTTCCTTGTTGCCCTTGCCGCGCACCACGATCATGCGGGCGTCGCGCTTGGCCGCCGAGCGCGGCAGTGCCACCAGCTCGGAGACGCGCAGGCCCGTGGCGTAGAGCACCTCGAGCAGGCAGTAGAGCCGCAGCGCCCGCAGCCGCCTGGAGGGCGAGGCATCTTCCGCCTCGCTCAATTCCTTGGCGCGGCGGAGCATGCGGTCGACGTCGGCGATCGACAGCACTTTTGGCAGGCCGCGGCCGCGCTTCGGGCCTGACAGGATCGCCGCGGGGTCGTCACCGCGGATGCGCTCGTTCAGCAGGAAACGGTAGAGGTGCCGTATCGCCGATAGCCGGCGGGCGACGCTGGTGGACTTGAAACCGCGGGTGTCGAGATCGGCGAGATAGTCGCGCAGCGTCTGGGTCTCGGCATCCACGAAGGTATGGCCGACCCGGCCCAGAAATTCGGAGAAATCGGTGAGGTCGCGGCGGTACGCGTCGAGCGTGTTGGGGCCGGCGCCCTGTTCCGCTGCGAGCATGTCGAGGAACAGGCCGATGAGCTTGGCGTCTGAGGGCGGGTTGCGCATGCCCTGGAGGCTAGCTCCTATTTCTTGAGAAATTTGTCCGGCGGGATCGTCACCGTCATTTCCCGCGGCTTCGGATTGACGAAGTTCGCCAGCGCGAAGACCACGCCATAGACGATGCCGGCGATCACAGCAACGACCGTCAGGAAGCGGAACAGGCTCGGCATCGTTCGGGAGTCTCGGATAGGGGCTCGGCAGCCAAATTAACCAATGAAATCATCCAACATGTTCGCCGTTTCGTGGCAAGAGTCCTCTGGCGAGGGCCCCCATGGGGTCGTATAGGTGGCCCATGCATGCCGCATCTGGCGGCAGTTCGAGCGAGATCCAGTCGAGCGAGACGATGTCCGACGCCGCGTTGCCGCTTCCTGCTTCGCCCGAGGCCGACATCCTGTCGGCGCTCGGCGCGCGCTCGATCGTGCTCGTCGGCATGATGGGGGTGGGCAAATCCACCATCGGCCGGCGGCTCGCGGCCCGGCTCAAGCTGCCCTTCGTCGACGCCGACACGGAGATCGAGGCGGCGGCCGGCATGACCATACCGGAAATTTTCGAGCGTTATGGCGAAGCGCATTTCCGCGAGGGCGAGACACGGGTGATCGCGCGGCTGCTCGACGATGGACCCGTGGTGCTGGCAACCGGCGGCGGCGCCTATATGCGCGAGGAGACGCGGTCCCGCATCGCCGCCAAGGCAGTCTCGATCTGGCTTCGGGCGGACCACGACGTCATCATGCGCCGCGTCCGCCGCCGTGCCGACCGTCCGCTGCTCCAGACCGCCGATCCGGAAGGGACGGTGACGCGCCTGCTCACCGAGCGTGAGCCGGTCTATGGCAAAGCCGACCTCACCATCGCCTCGCGCGACGTGCCCCACGACAAAATCGTCGAGGAGTGCATCGAGACGCTGCGTGCTCATCTCTGCGGCGAGCAGTCCGCCCCACCACCTCAAGACGTTGCGAGTGCGTTAAGATGACGGCGCCGTTGAAGCATTCCGATCCCATCAACGTCGATGTCGCGCTGGAGAATCGCGCCTATGACATCGTCATCGGCCGCGGCGTGCTGGCCTCGCTCGGCGAGCGCATCGCCGCGCTGCGTCCCGGCATGCGCACGGCGATCGTGACCGATCGCACCGTGGCAAAACACTGGCTCGAGCCGACCGAAGCATCGCTTGCGGCCGCCGGCATTCCGACCTCGCGCATCGTGGTCGAGGAAGGCGAGATCTCGAAAACCTATGCCGGCCTCGAAAAGGTCAGTGAGGCCCTGATCGCCGCGCGGATCGAGCGCAACGATCTCGTCATCGCGCTCGGCGGCGGCGTGGTCGGCGATCTCGCCGGCTTTGCCGCGGCCATCCTGCGCCGCGGCGTCGATTTCGTGCAGGTGCCGACCTCGCTTCTCGCGCAGGTCGATTCATCCGTCGGCGGCAAGACCGGCATCAATTCGCCGCAGGGCAAGAACTTGCTCGGGGCCTTCCACCAGCCGGTGCTCGTCATCGCCGACACCGCCGTGCTGGACACGCTGTCGCCGCGCCAGTTCCGGGCCGGCTATGCCGAGGTCGCCAAATACGGCGTGCTGGGCGACGAAGCCTTCTTCTCCTGGCTGGAGAAGAACCATGCCGACATCTCTAGGGGAGGCTCGGCCCGCGAACATGCGATCGCGACCTCCTGCCGCGCCAAGGCCGCAATCGTCTCACGCGACGAGCGCGAAACCGGCGAACGCGCGCTGCTCAACCTCGGTCACACCTTCGGTCACGCGCTGGAAGCTGCGACCGGCTTCTCCGACCGCCTGTTCCACGGCGAGGGCGTCGCCATCGGCATGACGCTGGCGGCGCAGTTCTCCGCGAAGCTCGGCATGATCGGCGCGGCCGATGCCGCACGTGTCGAGCGTCACCTCATCGAGGCCGGCCTGCCGACGCGCCTGCAGGACATCGCCGGCTTTGCGCAGGAAGGGCTTGCCGATGCCGACGCGCTGATGGCGTTGATGGCACAGGACAAGAAGGTCAAGCGCGGCAAGCTCACCTTCATCCTGCTGGAGGCGGTGGGCCGCGCGGTGATCGCGAAGGATGTCGAGCCGGCGCCGGTGCGCGACTTCCTGAAAGAGAAGCTCGCGCAGTGATGGCGGGACCGTTCAGATCGGCCGCCCGCGAAACGGCGGGGAATGCCGGGGCGGTCGCGAGGCAAACATGAGTTCGATCTCGATCAATCTTCTGCTTGCGGCCCTCCTGCTCGCTGCCAACGCGTTCTACGTGGCGGCGGAATTTGCGCTGGTGAAGAGCCGCGGCTTCCGCGTCAAGGCCATGGTCGAGCAGAACCGCTTCGGCGCTCGCCTGCTGCAGACCATGATGGGGAATATCGAATCCTATCTCGCCTGCTGCCAGCTCGGCATCACCATGGCTTCCCTCGGTCTCGGCTGGATCGGTGAGCCGACCGTGTCGGCGCTGCTGAGCCCTGTCCTCAGCCCGCTCGGATTGTCGGAGGCCACGCTGCACTTCACCTCGTTCGTGGCGGGCTTCCTGGTCTTCTCGTCGCTGCACATCATCATCGGCGAGCAGGTGCCGAAGACGCTGGCGATCCGGGAGCCGATGCCGGTGTCGCAGTGGATCGCGTACCCGCTGCATGTCTCCTATCTGGTGTTCTATCCGCTGAGCTGGTGCCTCAACACGGCCTCGAGCGCGATCCTGCGCCTGATCGGGGTCCAGGAGTTTTCGCAGCACGAGATCCTGACCGATTCGGAGATCGAAGGCCTGGTTGAGGAATCCGCCGTGCACGGCAAGATCGAGAGCGGCGAGGCCGAATACATTCACAACGTCTTCCGCCTCGGCGAGCTCACGGTGTCCGACGTGATGGTTCACCGCACCGCCATGGTGATGATCAATGCCGACCTGCCGCCGGAGGAGCTGGTGCGGGAGGTGCTGGCCACCGAATACACCCGCATTCCGCTGTGGCGCGACAAGCCGGAGAACATCATCGGCATTCTGCACGCCAAGGATCTGTTGCGCGCCATCCGCGCGTCGGAGGGCGAGACCTCGCGCATCGACGTCTCCACCATCATGCTGCCGCCCTGGTTCGTGCCGGAGATGCGGCCGATATCCCAGCAGCTCAAGGCGTTCCGCCGTCGCAAGACCCATTTCGCGCTCGTCGTCGACGAGTATGGCGAGGTTGAAGGCCTCGTGACGCTGGAAGACATTCTGGAAGAGATCGTCGGCGATATTTCCGACGAGCATGACGTGGTGGTGGCCGGCGTGCGCCGCCAGCCCGACGGCTCCGTCGTGGTCGACGGCTCGGTGCCGATCCGCGACCTCAACCGCGCCATGGACTGGCATCTGCCCGATGAAGAGGCAACCACGGTCGCCGGCCTCGTCATTCACGAGGCGCGCTCGATCCCCGACCGCGGCCAGAGCTTCACCTTCCACGGCTTCCGCTTCCGCGTGCTCCGCCGCGAGCGCAACCGCATCACCGCGCTCCGTATTTCACCGGTGCCGCGCGAGGCCGAGCTGGAAGAGGCCAAGCCGAGACGGGCCGGGACGTCGTTCTAACCTTCCCCCGGCGCCTGCGCATTGATCGCGAGCGCGTGCACGCTGCCGGCAAGTTCCGCGGCGAGCGCCGAATTTATCATGCGATGACGGTCGACCCGGCTCTTCCCTTTGAAGGCGGCAGACACGATATACACACGGAAGTGCGTCTCGCCGCCCGCCCGATGGCCGGCGTGGCCCTCATGCAAATGTGACTCGTCGACGACTTGCAGGCTTTCGGGCGTGAAAGCTTCCTGCAACTTGTTGCTGATAGTGTCTTTCATAGCCATGTGTGCCATTAAGGTGCGCGGTCGCACCCCGTCAATACCCGGACGTCCAGGCTCGTCGCGACCGGGTGCTCAGCGAATTGCAATGTCAAGACTTGAAGGTTTTCGCATTGCGTAGTCAAAGTCAGCCATGCCGATCGATTCATCAAAGTTCTTCGACTCCATCCGCGTGAAGCCGCGGGGCAAGCAGCCGGAAGTGAAGCCGCGCGACACCGCGGTCAATTGCGAGTGGGCGGGCTGCGCCAACAAGGGCTCGCACCGCGCGCCGAAGGGCCGCGAGAACCAGCGCGAGTATTGGCACTTCTGTCTCGACCACGTGCGCGAGTACAACCAGAACTACAATTTCTTCTCCGGCATGAATGCCGAAGCCGTTGCGCGCTACCAGAAGGATGCGCTGACCGGTCACCGCCCGACCTGGAAGATGGGCGCCAATGGCGGCAAGAAGGGCGCGGAAGAGATCGACATGGCGGCCGATCCTTTCAGCATGTTCTCCGAGATCAACGGGCGTGCCAGCTGGCGCAAGGGCCCCGAAGCGGAGCCCAAGGCCGAGACCCGCAAGGTGATGAACGCCGAGCGCAAGGCGCTCCAGGTCATGGGCCTCGGCCCCAGCGCCACGCTCGCCGACGTCAAGACCAAGTACAAGGCGCTGGTGAAGCAGCACCACCCCGACGCCAATGGCGGCGACCGCTCGACCGAGGATCGCCTGATCGAGATCATCAAGGCGTACAATTATCTGAAGACGGTCGTGCGCGAGGCGTAGGACTCGCGGTACCTTCCGGTGTCGTCCCGGTTTTCGCGCGGCCGGCAGTGTCGTAGGGCGGGCAAAGCGACTTGTCCGCCATAGCTCGAAGAGCGACGGCGGAAGCGTGCCCACGCTTTTTTTCGATCGAGAGAGATGGTGGGCACGGCGCAAGTGCGCCTTTGCCCACCCTACGATTCCCGGACTCGCGGAGAGATCCGCGCCACCTCACGCCACCGGCATCGCCCCGACATACGACGAGCTCGGCCTGATCAACCGCCCCGTCCGCTGCTGCTCGCGCGCGTGTGCGGTCCAGCCGGCGCTGCGCGCGACCGCGAAGATCGGCGTGAACGCCTGCCGCGGGATCGCCAGCGCATCGAGCAGGATCGCGGTGAAGAACTCGACGTTCGTCTCCAGCGGCCGGTCCGGATTCTTCTTGCGCAGGGCGCTGCGGATATAGGCCTCGACCTCGCCGGCAAACGGCAGGTCGGTGCCATTGGACGCCAGCGCTTCGACCGCGGTCTTGAGCACGTCGGCGCGCGGATCGCGCACGCGATAGACGCGGTGACCGAAACCCATCATCCGCTCGCCGCGGGCCAGCGCCGCATCCACCCAGGGCTGGATGCGCTCGCGCGAGCCGATCGCGTCCAGCATTTCCAGCACCGGCTCCGGCGCGCCGCCATGCAGCGGACCGGTCAGTGCGCAATAGCCGGCGGTGACGGCGGCGAACAGATCGGCCTGCGTCGAGGCCACCACGCGCGCGGTGAAGGTCGAGGCGTTCATGCCGTGGTCGCTGGCCGTGACGAGATAGGCGTCCAATGCCGTGACCTCGCGCGCGGCCGGCGAACGCCCGTGCAGCATGCGCAGCGTGTCGGCGGCATGGCTCACGTTGGGATCGGGCGCGACCGGTTCGAGCCCCCTCGCGCGCCGCACCAGTGCGCCCGCGATCACCGGAAACGCGCCGACGATCGTCGCCTCGTGCTCCAGCCCGGGCTCGGCGCGAAGTCCGGCGACGGCCGCCCGGAACCCGTCGATGACGCCCATGCCGCGCGTCGCCGGCAGCAGGTCCGGCAGCCGCGTGAAGGCGCGCTCGCGCGCCGCGCCCAGGTGTGAGCGCACATTGGCTTCGGTGAGGGTGGTCTTGTTGGCGCCGTTCCAGAGCCGGGCGGTGACGCCCTCGAAGCTCGAGATAGCGGCGAGCCGGCCGACATGCTCGCCAGCGATGATCAGCTCGCCGCGCTCGCCATCGACATGGCTCAGCACGGTCTCGGCCGCGGGAACGCCGTCCAGCCCGATCTGGCTCTTGGTGAGGTGGATGTTCATGGCCCAAATCTCCTGTTCACGGAGGATAAGGTCAGGCCTCTCGACACATTGATCAATCTTGATTACATAAATCAATATGAAAAATTCCGATGGGCTGTACCTCTCCGCCCGGGAAGCCGCCGCCGAGCTCGCGATCTCCCCGGCCACCCTCTACGCCTATGTCAGCCGCGGCCTGATCCGCTCCGAGCCGACGCCGGACTCGCGCAAGAACCGCTATCGCGCCGAGGACGTCCGCGCGCTCAAAGAACGGCGCGTGCCGTCGCCGGAGCCACGCGGCCTGCGCAGCTTCGATGCCGACCTGCCGGTGATGGACACGGAGATCTCGACCATCACCGAGGAGGGCGCGATCTACCGCGGCGTCAATTGCGTCGATCTTTCAGAGAACGACACGCTGGAGCACACGGCGACGCTGCTGTGGGATGTCGCCGACGTCGATCCGTTCGATCCGGATAATCAGCCCGAGATGTCCGAGGAGATGCGCACGATCGCAGCGGCCGCGCGCCGGGCGGCGCCGATCGACCGCGCCATCGCCGTGCTGGCGCTGGCGGCGAGCGCCGATCCCCGCGCCTTCACCCGGGCGCCCGATGGGCGCGCCATGGTCGGCGCACGCATCGTCCGCCTGCTGGTTGCGACCATGCTCAATGCGGAAGCCTCGGCCGAGCCGCTGCATCAGCAGGTCGCGCGCGCCTGGGCGGCGGACAACAAGCACGCGCCCGATCTGATCCGCCGCGCGCTGGTGCTGCTGGCCGACCACGAGCTGAACGCCTCGACCTTCACTGCGCGCTGCGCGGCCTCGACCGGCCTCAACCTTTATGACTCCGTCATCGCCGGCCTCGCCGCATTGAAGGGGCCGAAGCATGGCGGCGCCGGCGTCTTGGCCTCGCAGCTCGTCAAGACGCTGGTCGACCGCGACGTCGCGCCTGTTGTGCGCGAACGCGTCGCGCTCGGCGAGCGCTTTGCCGGCTTCGGCCACGGCGTCTACAAGCGCGGCGATCCCCGTGCGCAATCACTGCTCAACGCGCTGTCGCGCGCCGGCGCACCGCGCAAATTCACCAGGGAAGTGCCGGAGCGGATCGCGGAAGCCACCGGCGAGTTCGTCAATATCGACTACGCGCTCGCCGTGCTGGTGCACGCATTGCGCCTGCCCGCCGGCAGCGAGCTCGCGCTGTTCGCGATGGCCCGCAGCGTCGGCTGGATCGCCCATGCCAGCGAGCAATTGCAGTTCGGCAAGCTGATCAGGCCGCGGGCAAGGTATGTGGGACCGGCGCCGGGGCGGCGAGCGGGGGCCGCGGAGTAGAATACTTTACCGGTCCCGTTAGCTCAGGCTTCCGGCGAAGCGTTCGGCGAGCCTGTTTTTCTTGAATGCGTCGGCAACCCAGTCCACGAAGACTCTCGTCTTCGCGGGCACAAGCTTGCGCGATGCGTGGTAAATCGAGATTGCGCCTGCGTCACAGTACCAGCGTGGCACCAGGCGTAGCAGCGACCCGTTTTCGAGCGCGGGAAGAATGTCGGCGGTGGCAAGCATGGCAACGCCCAGGCCCAACAGTGCCGCCTCGCGCATCGCAGCGGGATCGTTGACCACGATCGACTCAGATAGCGGGGCTTGAACTTCCCGCCCCGAGACATCGCGCATCGACCAGTGCCGGATGCGTCCCGTCTGCAGCGAGCGCATGACGATGCCATCCAGTGCGGCCAGTTCGTCCGGCTTGGTCGGTGATGTTCGCCCGGACATGTAGGCTGGAGACGCCACGGCGATGATGTGTGCTGGCGCAAGGGTGCGACTGACAAGACCGGGCAACAATTCGAACCCACCTCCGATCGCGGCGTCATAGCCTTCACCGACCAGATCGACCTGACGGTTCTCGAAGTGCCACTCAGGGCGGACCTGCGGGTAACGGGCCAGGAAGCCGGGAAGCAGTGGCAGGATATGGGCTGTGCCGAATGTCGGCGGCAGGCTTATCTTGAGAACGCCCGCCGGCTCCTCGCGTCCGGTCGATGCTCCGGCGATCGCGGCCTGCAGTCCCTCAAGATGGCCGGCGATGGCTGTGCGAAACGTCTCGCCGGCCTCGGTGAGCGTCAGCCTCCGTGTCGAACGATGAAATAATCGGACGCCGAGATTGCGCTCCAGCATGGCGACGTTGCGGCTGACGGCTGCCGGAGTCAGCAAAAGGCGCCGGCCAGCCTCCGAGAAGCTGCCGCACTCAGCGCTGCGAATGAATGATTCCAGGTTGGCCAGTGTTTCCATGGGCTCATTTGCAAGTGATCGTTGAAAATCTTACGAGCAATATCCTCCTAATCAAAGGGCAATGTTTGGGTCATCTCTGGGCCACCGATCAGCTCGCCTGATCCCAAACAGCTCGGAGCATTCCATGTCCACCATCGGCATCATCGGCGCAGGCAATATTGGCCGCGCAATCGCCCAGGCACTGGCGCGCAATGGCATCGCCGCGACCCTGTCCAACAGCCGCGGCCCGGACAGTCTTAGGACGACCGTGGCCGAGATCGGTCCGCTCGTGATCGCCGGCACCCGCGAGGAAGCTGCGGCCAAGGATATCGTCTTCGTTGCGGTCAACTGGTCGAAGCTGCCTGATGCGCTTGCCGGCCTGCCGCCATTCGGCGGGCGCATCGTCGTTGACGCCAACAATCCGATCGAGGCGCCGCTGTTCAAGCCGGCGGAGCTCGGTGGTCGCGCCTCGTCCGAAGTTTTCGCCGATCTGGTGCAAGGTGCGCGGGTGGTGAAGGCGTTCAATCACCTCTTGGCGCAGCTCCTCGCAACAGACCCGGCGAGCGACGGCGGCAAGCGCGTGCTGTTCTACTCGGGCGACGACGCCGATGCGAAGGCAAGTGTCGGCGCGCTGATCGGCCGGCTCGGATTCTTTGGCATCGATCTCGGTTCGCTCGCGGTCGGAGCCAGGCTGACCCAGTTTCCGGGCGGTCCGCTTCCGGCGCTGAACCTGGTCAAGTTCGGCTGATGGCTTCGAGGATGTTCTCCAACGAGATGAGAAAGGCTGCGAGATGACCACCAATGATATCGATTTCGACCGACTTCTACGGGCCAATTTGGAGCGCGTGTTCAACGAGCGGGACGAGGACAAGCGGCAGACCGCCATTGCCGAGTTGTTCGTTGAAGAGCCCGTCATGTACGAGCCGACGAAGATCGTTCGGGGACGCCTGGAGATATCGCGCGTCGCCGGAGAGCTTCTGAAGCAGTTCGGACCGACATTCAGGTTCGTACCCGATGGGGTTGCGGTCGGGCATCATGGCTTGGCGCGTCTGGCCTGGCATGCCGGACCCGAGCAAGGCCCTATTGCAGTGACCGGAGCCGACGTAGCCGAAGTCGAAGGTGGTAAAATCTCGCGGCTCTGGGTGTTGCTCAATCCGCCGCTGCCGAACTAGGCCTGCGGCGTCTTCGCCGCGACATCACCATTCCGCCGGCGATAGATCCACACGGCTACGCCCAGCACGATCGCGACGGCTACCACCGTCAAGATCCAAACGTGCTTGCCGACATGTCCGTGATGATGCAGCCCGGCATATTCGTGCAGCGCCGACACGGCCAGCACGCCGGGCAGCACATGCGCCGGCGCCCAGGCCAGGATCGCCGGGATGTTCACGGCATAGAATTTCGCGGGCGCCATGCCCAGCGCGCCGGCGGTCACCGGCACGAAGGCGCGGATCGGCGGCACGAAGCGGGCGAAGAACACGGCCCAGGTGCCGAAGCGGTGGAAGAAATTCTCGCTCTCGGCGACCAGGCGCGGATAATTGGTCAGCGGCCAGGTGTTGAGGATTTCCCGCTGCCGCCTATGCCCGATCCAATAGGCCGACCCGTCACCGAGCACGGCGCCGGCTGCGGCCGCGAGCAGCACCCACGGCAACTGCAATTCGCCGCCGGGGACCAGGGCGCTCAGCGCCAGGATGATGGTCGAGCCGGGAATCACCGATCCCACCACCGGAACGGCTTCGAGCAGCGCCGCCAGGAACAGGGTCAGGTAGGCCAGCCACGGATGGGCGGAGACGAAGGCGATGAGGGGATCGAGAAAGGACGTCACGTCGTCTCTTGAAGGGCTGGAGCATGGGAGCTTCGGACCCTACATAAGTAACCGCATACGGCCAAAGTAACCATTCGCACGGAACGGCGCGACCCGCCCGAATTTGGGCGTGATTCGCAAGGCAGCCCTCCAAAAACCGCGCTCCTTGCCTATCTAAATGAAAAGACAACGGAACTTTGATTGGTGGGCGGGCTTCTGCCGGCTCGTTGTCTCTGATAGGTTGATTTTCAGCACCCAGCCGCAGCCAACGTGCGAATAACCGGTTTCGGGACCGCCCGGGACCTCGGAGGATTGATGACGACCGCCGCCCTGTCCAAAGTTGAGGAAGTTTCCGGTCAGCCCGACATGAAGGTGTCGGTGCGCCAGGTGTTCGGGATCGACAGCGATCTCGAAGTGCCGGCCTATTCCGAAGTCGATCCTCACGTGCCCGAAGTCGATTCCGATTACCGCTTCGACCGCGCCACCACGCTCGCCATTCTCGCCGGCTTTGCCCGCAACCGCCGCGTGATGGTGACCGGCTATCACGGCACCGGCAAATCCACCCATATCGAGCAGGTCGCGGCACGCCTGAACTGGCCCTGCGTGCGCGTCAATCTCGACAGCCACATCAGCCGTATCGACCTCGTCGGCAAGGACTCCATCGTGGTCCGCGACGGCAAGCAGGTCACCGAATTCCGCGACGGCATCCTGCCCTGGGCGCTGCAGAACAACGTCGCGCTGGTGTTCGACGAATACGACGCCGGCCGCCCGGACGTGATGTTCGTGATCCAGCGCGTGCTGGAAGTCTCCGGACGCCTGACGCTCCTGGACCAGAACAAGGTGATCAAGCCGCATCCGGCGTTCCGCCTGTTCGCGACCGCCAACACGGTCGGCCTCGGCGACACCTCGGGCCTCTATCACGGCACCCAGCAGATCAACCAGGGCCAGATGGACCGCTGGTCGATCGTCACCACGCTGAACTATCTCAGCCACGACGAGGAAGTCGAGATCGTGCTGGCCAAGGCCAAGCATTATCGCACCCAGGAAGGCCGCGACATCGTCAACAAGATGGTGCGCCTTGCCGATCTCACCCGTAACGCCTTCGCCAATGGCGATCTGTCGACGGTGATGAGCCCGCGCACGGTGATCACCTGGGCGGAAAATTCCGATATCTTCGGCGATATCGGCTTCGCCTTCCGCGTCACCTTCCTCAACAAGTGCGACGAGCTCGAGCGTCCCCTGGTCGCCGAGTTCTATCAGCGCTGCTTCAATGCGGAGCTGCCGGAATCGGCGGTCAACGTGGCGCTCAGCTGACCCCATGCAAACCATCACCGTCGAGCGCACCATTGGTACCACCAAGAAGGCTGTGCTCGCCGGTCTCGGCGCTTACAACGACGAGAAGTTTGGGAAGCAGAAGGTCAGGAGCATCGCGGTTTCGCTGAAGGACGGCCGCAAGATCGTCGGCGGCATCGTCGGGCAACTCTGGTCCACGGTTCTGTTCATCCAGTATTCTGGATCGACCAGAAGCAGCGCGGCAAGGGTCACGGCACGAAGCTGATCGCGGCGATCGAGGACGAGGCAAGACGGCTCGGCGCGATCCGGGCCCATGTCGATACGATGAGTTTCCAGGCGCCGGGCTTCTATCGTTCTTGCGGGTACCAGGAATTCGGCACCATCGACGGCTATCCCGGCGGCGTGACGCGCCATTCGTTTACGAAGTCGCTATGAGCACATCATCATCCAACTCCAAATTCCGCAACAACAAGGAAGCGCCGACCGAGCCGTTCAAGCGCTCGGTCGCCTCCTGTCTCAAGGCGATCGCGAAATCGCCCGAGCTCGATGTCTCCTTCGCCGCCGAGCGGCCGGGCCTGGCGCCCGGCAAGGCGCGGCTTCCGGAGCCGGCGCGCAAGATGACCAAGCGTGACGCCGCCATCGTGCGCGGCCACGCCGATTCGATCGCGCTCAAGATCGCCTGTCACGATCCCAAGGTTCATCGCAAGCTGATGCCCGGCAATCCGCAGGCGCGCGGCGTGTTCGAGGCGGTGGAGCAGGCCCGCGTCGAGGCGATCGGCGCGCGCCGCATGGCGGGCGTTGCCAAGAACCTCACCGCGATGCTCGACGACCATTTCCACCGCGGCAAGTTCGACGAGATCACCGACCGCGCCGACGCGCCGCTGGCGGACGCGCTGGCGATGCTGGTGCGCGAGCGCCTCACCGGCATGGCGCCGCCGACGGCGGCCAAGAAGATGGTCGACCTCTGGCGGCCGATCCTCGAAGACAAGATCGGCAGGCGGCTCGACCGGCTCGACGGCGTGCTCGAGGATCAGACCAAGTTCGGCGATGCCGTGCATGATCTGTTGTCCGCGCTCGAGCTCGGCGACGAGCGCAACGCCGACAGCGAGGACAACGACGAGAACGAGGAGAACCAGGACGGCGACAATGACCAGTCCGGCGCCGAGGGCTCGCCCGATTCCGATGCCGCGCAAGAGATGAGCGCCGACCAGGCGCAGGCAACATCCGAGGAGATGAGCGAGAGCGCGATGGAAAGCGCGCAGGCCTCGACCTCCGACACCTTCGACGACGGCGAGCTTGGTGACGACGAGACGCCGGGCGAGGCGACGCGCCCGAACCAGCACGGCAGGAACGAGCCGCGCGGGCCGGAATATCACGCCTTCGCGCCGAAATTCGACGAGGTCATCGCCGCCGAGGATCTCTGCGACCATGACGAGCTGGAGCGGCTGCGCGCCTATCTCGACAAGCAGCTCGCACATCTGCAAGGCATCGTCGCCCGTCTCGCCAACCGGCTGCAGCGCCGCCTGATGGCGCAGCAGAACCGCGCCTGGGAGTTCGACCTCGAAGAGGGCATCCTCGACCCTGCGCGCCTGTCGCGCGTCGTCACCGATCCCTATCATCCGCTGTCCTTCATGCACGAGAAGGAGGCGACCTTCCGCGACACCGTGGTGACGCTGCTGCTCGACAATTCCGGCTCGATGCGCGGCCGCCCGATCACGGTCGCGGCGACCTGCGCCGACATCCTCGCGCGCACGCTGGAGCGTTGCGGCGTCAAGGTCGAGATTTTGGGATTTACCACGCGCGCCTGGAAGGGCGGGCAATCGCGTGAGGCGTGGCTTGCCGCCGGCAAGCCGGCCAATCCCGGCCGCCTCAACGATCTCCGCCACATCATCTACAAGTCGGCGGACGCCCCCTGGCGCCGTGCGCGGAAAAATCTCGGCCTGATGATGCGCGAGGGGCTGCTGAAGGAGAACATCGACGGCGAGGCGCTCGACTGGGCGCACAAGCGCCTGCTCGGCCGGCCCGAGCAGCGCAAGATCCTGATGATGATCTCGGACGGCGCGCCGGTCGACGATTCCACGCTGTCGGTCAATCCCGGCAACTACCTCGAGCGGCATCTGCGCCACATCATCGAGGAGATCGAGACCCGCTCGCCGGTCGAGCTGATCGCGATCGGCATCGGCCATGACGTGACACGCTATTATCGCCGCGCCGTGACGATCGTGGACGCCGAGGAGCTCGGCGGCGCGATCACCGAAAAACTCGCCGAGCTCTTCAGCGAGACCAACACGGCGCCAACGCAAGCGGCCGGTCGCCCGCGACGCAAATTGCATTCGTGAGCACGATTGCATCCCGCCGCAGCTTTCTCAGGCACGCCGCGGCGGGATTCTCCACATTCGCAGTCTCCAGGTTCGCGCAGGCGCAAGCCGCGACCGAGCCGCCACCGCGCCCGCTTCAGGTCGAGCACGCCGTCGCGGCGCCCGTCAGCGTCGAGGTCAACGCGCGCAGCATTCCCAATTTCGAGCCGCGCGACCGCACGCGCACGCGCTTCGGCTCGCTGGACTATCGCAGCGGCCTGGTGCTGACCTCGCCCTATCGCGGCTTCGGCGGCTTGTCAGGCCTCCGCTTCCTCGACGGCAAGGGCGAGCGTTTCCTCGCGATCTCCGACCAGGGCGGCTGGTTCACCGGCAGCATCCGCTATTCCGGCCGCGACATGGTCGGCCTTGCCGACGTCGAGGCCGCGCCGCTGCTCGGCGCCGAAGGGCGGCCGATCACGGAAAAGCACCTCTGGTGGGATTCGGAATCGATCGCGCGCGACGGCAGCCTCGTCTATGTCGGGCTCGAGCGCGTCAACCAGATCCTGCGCTACGATTTTGCCAAGGGCGGCACCCGCGCCCGTGGCGAGATGATTGCCGTCCCAGCCGCCTTGCGCAAGCTGCCCTCCAACAAGGGGCTGGAGGCGATGGTCGTCGTGCCCAAGGGCAAAGACCAGAACCTGCCGCTCGCCGGCACCCTGATCGCCTTCTCCGAGCGCGGGCTCGATGCCGACGGCAACCTCGTCGCCTTCCTGATCGGCGGTCCCACGCCCGGCCAGTTCAGCGTGCGGCGGACCGAGAAATACGACATCAGCGATGCCGTGCTGCTGCCCTCCGGCGAACTGCTCATCCTCGAACGCAAATTCTCCTGGTTCACCGGCGTCAACATCCGCATCCGCGCGATCCCGCTGAAAGCAATCGCGCCCGGTGCGCTGGTCGATGGCCCCGCGCTGTTCGCCGCCGATCTCGGCCACGAGATCGACAACATGGAAGGCATCGACGCCCACGCCACGGCCGAGGGGGAGACGGTGCTGACCCTGATCTCCGACGACAATTTCTCGATGCTGCAGCGAACCCTGCTGCTGCAATTCACGCTGGCGGAGTAGGGTAGTCTCTCTCCCGTCATTGCGAGCGCAGCGAAGCAATCCAGAATCTTTCCGGGGCGGCAGACTGGATTGCTTCGCTGCGCTCGCAATGACGATGGGAAGTCCGGCTCGCGTCAAACCGGCATTGCGGAAATGCACGCTGTGGGTACCCCCCATTCCCGCCGCGCAACTAGCAATCCGCGCGTCCGTCACTACACTCCCATCATCATCCTCCATCCTCCGGAACTCCCCGCATGAGCGCCCTGTTTTCCCCGATCAAGCTGCGCGGCCTGACCTTGAAGAACCGCCTCGTGGTGTCGCCGATGTGCCAATATTCGGCCGAGGACGGCGTCGCCACCGACTGGCACTTCACCCACATCAACAATCTCAGCCTGTCGGGCGCGGCGATGTTCTGCATCGAGGCGACGCATGTCGAGGCGATCGGCCGCATCACGCCGGGGTGCCTCGGGCTCTACAGCGATGCCTGCGAGGCCGCGCTGCATCAGATCCTCAATTCGGTGCGCAAGCATTCCTCCACCGCGATCGCGATGCAGCTCGCCCATGCCGGCCGCAAGGCTTCGAGCGCGCGCCCCTGGGACGGCGGCCAATTGATTCCGGAAGGGCAGGGCGGCTGGCGGACGGTGGCGCCGTCGGCGGTGCCGCACAAGGAGGGCGAGGCCGCCCCGCTGGCACTGGATGCGGTGGGCCTGAAGCGCATCCGCGAGGCCTTCGTCGATTCGACCAAGCGCGCCGCGCGGCTCGGCATCGACGCTATCGAGGTCCATGGCGCGCATGGCTATCTGATTCATCAATTCCTTTCGCCGATCTCCAACAAGCGCACCGATGAATATGGCGGCAGCCTCGAGAACCGCATGCGCTTTCCGCTGGAGGTGTTCGACGCGGTGCGCGCCGCGTTCCCCGCTGACAAGCCGGTCGGCATACGGGTGTCCTCGACCGACTGGGTCGAGGGCGGCTGGGATCTGGCGCAAACCATCGAATTCGCGAACGCGCTGAAGGCGCACGGCGTCGACTGGATCGATGCGTCCTCCGGCGGCGTCTCGCCGCTGCAGAAAATTCCGCTCGGTCCCGGTTATCAGGTGCAGTTTGCAGAGGCGATCAAGCGCGAGACCGGCCTGCCCACCATCGCCGTCGGCCTCATCACCGAGCCGAGGCACGCCGAGGAGATCGTCGCATCGGGCAAGGCCGACATGGTCGCGATTGCCCGCGGCCTGCTCTACGATCCGCGCTGGGGCTGGCACGCCGCCGCCGAGCTCGGCGGAATGGTCGAGGCGCCGCCGCAATATTGGCGCTCGCAGCCCTCGACGCAGAAGGCGCTGTTCGGCAAGACCACGTTCGGGGCGCGGTGAGGGCGAATGTGGTGCGATGACGGCGCTATAAGCTCCGCTGTCGTCCCGGATGATCTGCGCTCCGCTCCGCGCGCTTGTCCGGGACGATTGCTGAGTGTGTTGCGCTCGCTCTCACCCCCGTCACGCATCCGTAAAACTCCTCGCCTTCCACCCACCGCAAAACTGGCCTAACCTCTCACACTCAACGCCTCGCGGAGGCTGGCCATGCATTTTCGTGTTCGTAAAACCGCCCATGTGTTCGAGCGCGTCGGTCTTGCCATGGCGGGGGCCGCGTGCGGATTGTTCGTCGGCGCCTATGTCGGCTCGGCGATCCCCACTCTCACCACGCAGGGCTTCCTGCTGCTGATGATGCTGCTCGGCGGCATCGGCTTCTATCTCGGCATCGACACGCCGCAGATGCCTTTCGACGATGCGCACAGCCAGATCGATGCCGCCGAGCTCATGAGCGCCGCCGGCACGCTGTGCGCCACGCTCACCGCCTTTGCCTCGGTTGCCGTGATCGTGCTCCGGCTCGATCCGCACATGGCCTGGACCTGGCTCGTCCTCGTCGGCTGGATTGCCGGCGTCGCCATGCAGATCGTCGCCGGCGCCAAGGCCAGGCTGCGGAAGTAGCTCTCTCTCATGACGCGCCCGCCTGAAGCGGGCATCTCGATGATGGCCTCGGGAAAAGCTCGCAAGTCCGAGAGCCCGGTCCTTCACGGCAGGGTCTGGCCAGCCTCGACGGCCTTGCACGGCATCGTCTCTCTCCCTGTCAACCCGTCATCCGGTCAGGGCATCGTTCGAAGCATTGCACGCGCATCGGTCTTGAAGAGTTCATCTTTGCTGCCCATCTTGTGACGCCCGCAGGTAGAGGCGTACCCTGCATTTCCTGCGGCTTGGATGCGAGGACCTGGGGATGAGCGGACCGGACGGAAGCAGGCAGTTAATCAAAAAGCACGATTTCGTTCAGGTCAGCGCAATCGCCGGGCTTCTCGCCGCGGCATTCGCCCTGTCCGGCTGCGACAAGCCGGCATCGCAGGCTGCGGCCCCGCCACCACCGCCGGTGACGGTCGCCCAGCCGGTCAAGCGCACGGTCACCGATTGGGACGAGTTCACCGGCCGCTTCGAGGCGGTGGAGGAGGTCCAGGTGCGGCCGCGGGTCGGCGGTTTCGTCAACTCGGTCGAGTTTCAGGACGGCGCCATCGTGCGTCAGGGTGATCTGCTCTACGTGATCGATCCGCGCCCGTTCGAGGCGGTGGCCACTCAGGCGGAGGGCCAGCTGTCCGACGCACGGGCAAGAGTGGAGCTTGCCAAGCGCGAGCTCGATCGTGGTCTGAATTTGGTGCAGACCAGCGCAGTCTCCGAGCAGGTCGTCGACCAGCGCCGCCAGGCCCTGCAGGCCGCGCACGCCGCCGAGATGCAGGCCGAAGGCGCGCTGAAGGCTGCCAAGCTCAACATCGAGTTCACGCATGTTGCTGCGCCGCTGACCGGCCGCGTCAGCCGCCATCTCGTCAGCCCCGGCAATCTCGTGCAGGGCAGCGACACCGGCACCTCGACGCTGCTCACGTCGATCGTCGCGCTCGATCCGATCTACATCTATTTCGACATGGATGAGGCAACGTTCATCAAATACAGCAAGCTGTGGTTCGAGGGGCGGCGGCCAAGCTCGCGCGATACGGCGAACCCGGTGCAAGTGACTCTCGCCGGCGAGACCAAGCCGTCGCACGAGGGCACCGTCAATTTCCTCGACAATCGGCTGGACGTCTCGACCGGCACGCTGCGCAGCCGCGCGGTGGTCAAGAACACCGAT
The DNA here is from genome assembly GCF_051853065.1 of Bradyrhizobium sp. SPXBL-02. NCBI lineage: Bacteria > Pseudomonadati > Pseudomonadota > Alphaproteobacteria > Hyphomicrobiales > Nitrobacteraceae > Bradyrhizobium > Bradyrhizobium sp. SPXBL-02. The sequence goes on from NZ_CP182474.1 coordinate 741,325, forward strand.
CTGTCGATCCTGCCCGGCCAGTTCGGCCGCGTCCGCCTGATCGGCAGCGCGCCCTACGAGGCGCTGCTGATTCCGGACGTTGCGATCGCGACCGACCAGTCCCGCAAGATCGTCTTCGTGGTCAAGCCTGACGACACGGTCGAGGCACGCCCCGTGGTGCTCGGACCACTCGACGACGGCCTGCGTGTGATCCGTGACGGGCTGAAGGCCGACGACCGCGTCATCGTCAACGGCATCCAGCGCGCCCGCGTCGGCGCCAAGGTCGCTCCCCAGACCGCGCAAGCCCCAGCCGGTGGCAAGCCATGAATCTCGGCCGTCTCTCCATCAACCAGCCCATCCTCGCGATGGTGCTGTCGATCGTGCTCCTGATCGTCGGCGCGCTCGCCTACACGACGCTGCCGGTCTCCGAATATCCGCAAGTGGTGCCGCCGACCGTCGTCGTCACCACGCAATATCCCGGCGCCTCGGCGCAGACCGTGTCCGACACGGTCGCAGCTCCCATCGAGCAGGAGATCAACGGCGTCGAGGACATGCTGTACCTCTACAGCCAGGCCACCTCGAACGGCCAGCTCACCATCACCGTCACCTTCAAGCTGGGCACCGATCTCGACAAGGCGCAAGTGCTGGTGCAGAACCGCGTCGCCATCGCGCAGCCGCGGCTCCCTGAAGAAGTCCAGCGCAACGGCGTCACCACGCGCAAGAACTCGCCCGACATCCTGATGGTCGTGTTCATGCTGTCGCCTGACGACACGTTCGACCAGCTCTACATCTCGAACTACGCCCTGCTGCAGGTCCGCGACCAGCTCTTGCGCATCGACGGCGTCGGCGACATCCAGATTTTCGGCGCGCGCGACTATTCGATGCGGCTGTGGCTCGACCCTGACCGGATCGCCAATCTCGGCCTGACCTCGGCCGAGGTGCTGGCGGCGATCCGCGCCCAGAACGTGCAGATCGCCGGTGGCCAGATTGCCGAGCCGCCGATCGTCGACCGCGCCTTCCAGCCCAACCTCACCTTCACCGGGCGGTTGAAGGACCAGAAGCAGTTCGAGGACATCCTGATCAAGGCAGGCTCCGACGGCCGCGTCGTTCGCTTGCGCGACGTCGCCCGCATCGAGCTCGGGGCGCTGGCCTATTCCACCAACAGCTTCCTGCTGCGCAAGTCGGCGGTGGCCATGCTGGTGACGCAGCGGCCGGGCTCGAACGCGCTCGCGACCGCAAAAAACATCTCCGACACCATGACGAGGCTCAAGGAGAGCTTTCCCAAGGGCCTCGACTACAATATCGGCTACAATCCGACCGAGTTCATCGCCCAGTCCGTCCACGAGCTGATCAAGACCATCTACGAGGCCATGCTGCTCGTGGTCGTCGTCGTGCTGGTGTTCCTGCAGGGCTGGCGGCCCGCGATCATTCCGATCATCGCGATCCCGGTGTCGCTGGTCGGCACCTTCGCGGTGATGGCGGCGCTCGGCTTCTCCATCAACAATCTCACGCTGTTCGGCCTCGTCCTCGCCGTCGGCATCGTGGTCGATGACGCCATCGTCGTGGTCGAGAATGTCGAGCGCCATCTCGAGCACGGCCTCAGTCGTCGCGATGCCGCGCTGAAGACGATGGAGGAGGTCGGCGGCGCGCTGGTCTCGATTGCGCTGGTGCTATGCGCGGTGTTCGTGCCGACCGCGTTCCTCGGCGGCATTTCCGGGCAATTCTTCCAGCAGTTCGCCGTCACCATCGCGGTCGCGACCGCGATCTCCTGCTTCTGCTCGCTGACGCTCTCGCCCGCGCTGGCCTCGCAGATCCTCACGCCGCATGAGGAGAAGCGGCCGCCGGCGAGCTGGAATGTCATTGCGCGCGGCTGGAATGCGTTCACAGGCGTGTTCAACCGTTTGTTCGACCGGCTCTCGCATGGCTATGCCGGCCTCGCCAATTTCGTGATCCGGCATTCGGTGGTGATGCTGCTGTTCTACGTCGTGCTGATCGGCAGCGCCGGCTGGCTGATCGCGACCACGCCGCAGGGCTTCATCCCGGCGCAGGATCGCGGCTACGTCATCATATCGGTGCAATTGCCGGGCGCGGCGTCGCTGGCGCGCACCACCGAGGTCGTGCGCGAGATCGAGCGGATCTCGCTGGATACGCCGGGCATCGTTCGCGTCGCTGCCTTTGCCGGTTTCTCCGGCGCCACCCGCACGCAGGCCGGCAATGCGGCGGCGCTATTCCCTGTGTTCGACGAGCCGGAGGTGCGGCTGAAGAAGGGCCTGTCCGCCACCGCCATCACGGGCGAGCTGCGCAAGCGGTTGTCCGCGATCCAGGGTGCCTTCATCATCGTGATTCCGCCGCCGGCCGTGCCCGGTATCGGCACCGGCGGCGGCTTTGCCATTCGCATCCAGGACCGCCAGGGCCGCGGGCCTGAAATGCTCGCTGCGGCCACCGACGAGCTTGTCGCCGCCGCGCGCAAATCGCCCTTGCTGCTCGGTCCCGCAGTGTTCTCGCCGTTCACGGCCAACACGCCGCAGCTCTTCGTCGACATCGACCGCACCAAGGCGCAGAAGCTGGGCGTGCCGATCTCCAACATCAACGAGACGATCCAGACCTACTTCGGATCGACCTATGTCAACGACTTCAACCTGTTCGGCCGCACCTATCACGTCACCGCGCAGGCCGACTTCCCGTACCGAAAAGAGCCGAGCGATCTTGCGCGCCTACGCACGCGCAATGCGTCCGGCGATATGGTGATGCTCGGCAGCGTCGTCGAGTTCAAGGACGTCTCGGGGCCCGACCGCGTCGCGCGCTACAATCTCTACGCAGCCTCCGAGCTCCAGGGCGAGCCGGCGCCGGGCACCAGCTCGACCACCGCGCTCAACGCCATCAAGCAGCTCGCGAACGACACCTTGCCGAGCGGCTTCACCTTCGAATGGACCGACCTGTCCTATCAGCAGATTACCGGCGGCAATGCCGGGCTCTACGTATTTCCGATCTGCGTGCTGTTCGTCTATCTCGTGCTCGCCGCGCAATATGGCAGCTGGACGCTGCCGTTCGCGGTGATCCTGATCGTTCCGATGTGCCTGCTAGCCGCCACCATCGGGGTGCGCATCATGGGCCAGGACGTCAACATCCTCACCCAGATCGGCTTCGTGGTGCTGGTGGGACTGGCGGCGAAGAACGCGATCCTGATCGTCGAGTTCGCGCGCGACATCGAGAACGAAGGCAAGCCGCGGCTGGAGGCCGTCATCGACGCCTGCCGCTTGCGCTTGCGGCCGATCCTGATGACCTCCTTCGCCTTCATCCTCGGCGTGCTGCCGCTGGTGATCTCGACCGGCTCCGGCTCGGAGATGCGCCAGGCCGTCGGCGTCGCCGTGTTCTTCGGCATGATCGGCGTCACCCTGTTCGGCCTGCTGTTCACGCCGATCTTCTACGTCGTGGTGCGGAACCTCGCGGAAGGACGGCGCGATAAGAAGCCGGAGGTGGTGGCCCCTTAAGTGCAAGTGGTGGCCACAGGCTTATCCTCACTCTCCGCCGTCGTCCCCGCGAAGGCGGGGACCCATAACCCCAGGGAGAAAGCGTTGGGCGAAGCGGTAACTCCGAGTCTTCGTCCGACTCGATCCTGTGGTTATGGGTCCCGGGCTCGCGCTACGCGCGCCCCGGGACGACGGAGCGCGCAGAATCCCATACTAACGACGAATATGAAATGGATGGGCGCACGCGGGGTTCTTCACTATCATCCGCGCGATTTCACAGAAGAATGCTGGAGATAAACATATGAAATCAGCACTTTGGGCCGCAGCGGCCTCGGCCCTCTTGATTGCGGTTCCCGCATCCGCGCAAGGCGTCAAGATCGGCATCCTCAACGACCAGTCCGGCGTCTATGCCGATTACGGCGGCAAATGGTCGGTCGAAGCGGCCAAGATGGCGATCGAGGATTTCGGCGGCGAGGTGCTCGGCCAGAAGATCGAGCTCGTCACTGCCGACCACCAGAACAAGCCGGATCTGGCCAGCTCGATCGCGCGGCGCTGGTACGACGTTGAGAATGTCGACATGATCACGGAGCTGACGACCTCCTCGGTCGCGCTCGCGATCCACGAGCTCTCCAAGGAAAAGAAGAAGATCGACATCGTCGTCGGCGCCGCGACCTCGCGGCTGACAGGCGATGCCTGCCAGCCCTACGGTTTCCACTGGGCCTACGACACCCGCGCGCTCGGCGTCGGCACCGGCGGCGCGCTGACCAAGGCCGGCGGCGACACCTGGTTCTTCCTCACCGCGGACTACGCCTTCGGCTACGCGCTGGAGAAGGATACCAGCGAGATCGTCACCGCCAATGGCGGCAAGGTGGTCGGCTCGGTGCGCGTGCCGCTCAACTCGTCGGACTTCTCCTCCTTTCTTCTGCAGGCGCAGAGCTCGAAGGCGAAGATCGTCGGCCTCGCCAATGCCGGCCTCGACACCACCAACTCGATCAAGCAGGCGTCCGAATTCGGCATCGTCGCCAGTGGCCAGAAGCTCGCCGGCCTCCTGATGACGCTCGCCGAAGTCAACGGCCTCGGCCTGCAGGCCGCGCAAGGTCTGGTGCTGACCGAGGGCTATTACTGGGATCTCAACGACAAGACGCGCCATCTCGGCGAGCGCTTCCTCAAGCGCACCGGGCGGATGCCGAGCATGATCCACGCCGGCACCTATTCGGCGACGCTGAGCTACCTGAAGGCGGTTAAGGCCGCTGGCACCAAGGATCCGGATGCCGTCGCCAAGAAGCTGAAGGAGCTGCCGGTCGACGACGACTTCGCGCAGGGCGGCAAGGTGCTCGAGAACGGCCGCATGGTCCACGACATGTATCTGTTCGAGGTCAAGAAGCCCTCGGAGTCGAAGAAGCCCTGGGACTATTACAAGCTGCTCGCCACCGTCCCCGGTGACAAGGCCTTCTTCACCGCCAAGGAAAGCGGCTGTCCGCTGACGAAGTGACGCTGTCGTGTCCCGGACGTGCTGCAGCGTGCCCGGGACACGCGCCCGCGTGATGCAGGGCTTCACTTCACCAACCGCAACACCACCGCTCCCAGCGCCCCGACCCACAGCGCCATGGCGGCGAGCGCCTGGATCGCGAAGCCCGTGCCGCGCTTGGCCGCTGCTTGCGAATAGCCGACGAAATAGACGATACGGCCGATGATCCAGATCGCGCCGATCCCCGCCGCGATGGCGTCGCTGACATAGATCGCGAACAGCCAGAGCGCGGGCAGAACAATCGGCATCCATTCCAGCGTGTTCATCTGGATGCGGAAGGCCCGCTCGAAATCCGGATGGCCCGCCATCGCAGGCACTTTGACGCCGGTCTTGGTGCGCGAGCGTGAGACGTTGATGGCGGTGAAGAAATAAAATGCGATCGCCAGCAGCGTGACGAGCGCGGTGAGATGATACATCGCGAAACCCCTTGAAGAGAAGCCGCGCTTCAATAGCCGGTCAGCTCGAGATAGCCAACGCCGTCATGCGTGCCGGCAAAGCTGATTGGCCCTTCCCAGTACGAGAAGCCGGTCCCCATCCAGGCTCTGGGATTGAGCGGCTTGCACAGGATCGCGAACGATCGCGACGGTATCGCGATCTCCCATTGCACCGGCAGCTTGCGTCCCGCGACTTCCGCCGTCGCCTTCGGCATCATCTGGATGTCGTTCCCTGCAATCATCTGCGTCTCGCCGCTGGCGCTGATCCAATTGCCGAACGGATAATCCTTACCGTCCTTCTGCCGCAGCCGGTACAGCATCAGCTTGTCGCCGGATGACAGATGCAGTGACAACCAGTCCCAGCCGGTCTGGTCGCCGTCGAGCGGCTGGCTGCTCCATTCCCGGTCCATCCAGGCCTGGCCCGAGACATCGACCGGCTTGTCGTCGATGCTGAGCGTGCCGCGGGCACGGTAGAACGGCTGGCTGTAGTAGTACGAAGCCTGCCCGCGCTCCGACTTGCGGCTGTAGCCGCGATCACCCTGCAATACGACCGGACGATCGGCCTCGAGCGTCAGTGCGTAGCTGAAATCGGTGCTGGACGCCTTCAGCCTCAGCGGCGCCAAGGTGCGATCGTCGGTGCGCTCGAGACCCTTCATCTCCCAATCGTCGATCCAGGCATCGAACGGTTTTGCCGTCACGCCGGCTTGCCCGACGCCACCGCGTGAAAACGTCTCAGAGAAGCGGTGGGTGTCGGCGCGCGTCACCGCCGCATGCGCCATCCACACCTGCTGATTGGCCCAGCCTTCGCCTTGCGGACCCGGCTGCGAAGCCTGGCGGAACAGCGTCCATTGCAGGCCGCAAGGAGCACCGCTCGCGTCGACGAGGTTTGCCGTGAGATACCACCACTCGATACGAAACTCTGGATGCGGTCCGTGGTCGGCCGGAAAGTCGAACGTCCTTCCCGGCGTCACCTTCGCAAAGCCGTCCGCTGTCTCGCCGAGCCCGGCATAGCCCTGCGCGGCCGCGCGGCGTGCGAGCGCCAGCGCAGCGATGCCGCCGGCGAAGGCGCGTCGCGTGATTGCTTCAGCGCTCATTGGCAAACACCTTGACGAGATTCGCCGGCTGCATCCGCGCCAGCCGGACCATCGGCAGCAGCGCCGCAAGCAGCGAGGCAAAGAGCGCCACCGCGACCAGCTCCACCAGCTGCAACGGGAAGACGTGGAACGGCAGTCGCCAGCCGAATGCTTTCACGTTCACGATTGCAATCAGGCACCACGCGACCAGAAGGCCGAGCGGCACGGCCAGCAGCGCCGTGAACAGCGCGACCGAGAGCGTCTTGGTCAGCTCGATCGCGGCAAGCCGCGGCCGCGTCAGGCCGATCGCCCACAGCGGCGCAAGCTGCGGCAGTCGGGAGTTCGCCAGCGTCAGCAGGCTCGTGAGCAAGGCGATGCCGGCGACGCCGAGCGTGAAGGCGTTCAGCGCCGACGTCACCGCAAAGGTGCGGTTGAAGATGCGGATCGATTCCGCCTTCACCGTCGCCTGGTCGGCGACGCTGCGGTCGTCGAGCCCGAACTGCTTCTGCAAGGCCGCGATCAGGGCGGGGATATTCTCTCTCGCGACGATCAGGCCGATCCGCGTCTGCGGCGTCTGCGGAAACTGCCGGAGCAGTGCGGCGACGTTCACCGTGAGCTGCCCCTTGGGGTTGCCGTAATCGGCATAGATGCCGACGATGTCGAGCTCCCAGCTCCCGCCCGGCGCCGGCACCTCGACGACGTCGCCGATCTGCACGTTCAGCCGGCGGCTCAATTGCTCGCTGATGAAGGCGGCATTGCCCGGCACCAGCCGAGTCCAGGCGCGCGGCGCGGTCTCGAGCAGCGGCCAGCGCTCGCGATAGAGCGCGTGATCGGGCAGGCCGAGCAGCTCCACCGGCTGGCCCTGAACCTGCGCTTCGGCGCGTCCGCCCGAGAGGATCGCCTGAACATCGCCGCGATTCTTCAGCCAGTTGCGGATCGCGACGCCCTGCGCATTGTCGGACGCGCTGACGTAGACGTCGGCGGCGAGCCGCCCGTTGAGCCAGCCGATGAAGGTGCGGCTGAAGGTCTCGACCATGGTGGAGACCCCGACATTGACGGCAAGCGCGAGCAGCAGCGCCATCAGCGCCAGCGACAATCCGGAAAGCTGCTGCCGGCTGTCCGCCCAGAACCACAGCGCGAGCGGGCCGCGCGCGAGGCGCTGACCGACGAGCAGGATGATGTCGAGGAAGGCCGGCAGGATCAGTGCCGCACCGAACATCAGCGCGGCCAGCACGCCGAACCCTGCGATCAGCGATTGCCCGTAGTGGAGCAGCATCAGCGCGACGGCGAACACGGCGCAGGCCGCACAGCTCTGCAGGATCAGCCAGCGGCGTTGCCGCTGCTGCCAGGCGCCCGGCTGCGCCGTCGCCAGCACCGGCATCCTGATCGCCTTGATCAGGCTCGTCGCCGCCGCCACGAGCGCGCCCGCAACGCTGATGCCGATGCCGGCGAGCCACCATTCGCCTCGCAGGCTGAGCTGCCCCGGGATCTGCGCGCCATAGAGCCCGCGCAGCGAGGCCGCGACATCGGGCAGCAGGGCGGCTGCGATGAAATAGCCGCAAGCGAGCCCGATCAGGCCTGCGGCCAGCGCCAGTGCAACCAGCTCGATCACCAGCAACGTATTGACCAGTCGCGCCGAGGCGCCACAGGCGCGCAAGGTGCGCAGCATCGGCAGCCGCTGCTCGAAGGCAAGGCCCACCGCAGAATTGACGATGAACAGGCCGACGAAGAACGACAGCAGACCGAAGGCGGTGAGGTTGAGATGAAAACTGTCGGTGAGACGCTCCAACTCCGTCTCCGCATTCGGCTCTATCAGCTGCAACTGCTCGCCGACGACGCTCGCGAGCGGTGCGGGCTTGCCCTTCGGCTTGCCGATCAGCAGCCGCGAGACCTGGTCGGGCTTGCTCAGCAGCCGTTGTGCCACGCCGATATCGACCACGAGCACACCGGGTGCGAGTTGCGGCATGACGCGCAGCGGCGGCAGCTTTGCGCCGCTGCTGATCGCCGGGGCCGCGCCTTCTGCTTGCTCCAAGTCCCTCAGCGTCTCCCGGGCCACCAATGTCTGGCCGGGCGGAGCAACGAAGCTGCTGAGATCCGCGGCACCCAGGCGCGGCGCATTGCCGACGTCGACCGGCAGCGTGACCGGCTCGATACCGAGTAGCCGCACCGAATGCCCGTTGATCTGGACACGTCCCTCCAGCATCGGCGACACCGGCCAGCTGGCGCGGCGGAGCTTTACGAACAGCTCCTGCGGGAAAGTCGCCGCATTGGGAGCGGCCAGCATCGCCGTGCGCACGCCGCCGAATGTCGCCGCGGCGCGGTCATAGGCATTGCGGGCCTGCTGATTGATGGCCTGCACCCCGCTCCACAGCGCGGTTGCAGCGATCAATCCGATGAGCAGCGTCGCGAATTGCATCTTGTGGCGCCGCCAATGGCTGAGCAGCACGGCGAGAACCCAGAGCGCGCGCCTCATGAAATGCGCCCTGCATGCAACGTGAGATGACGGTCGAGCGTGGCGGCGAGATGCAGGCTGTGCGTCACCATCAGGAAGCCGCAGCCGGTGCGCGAGACGAGATCGCGCGCCAGTGCCAGCACCTCCTCGGCAGTGGCTTCGTCGAGATTGCCGGTCGGCTCGTCCGCCAGCAGCAGCGAGGGCTTTGTCGCCAGCGCCCGGCCGATCGCGACCCGCTGCTGCTGGCCGCCGGATATTTGCTCTGGATAACGCTTGAGCAGGCTGCCGAGTCCGAGCCGCTCGACAAGCTCCTTGGTCCAGGCCGCATCATGCCGGCCGGCAATCCGGGCCTGGAAGGCGAGATTGTCCGCGACGGAGAGGCTCGGGATCAGGTTGAATTGCTGAAAAACCAGGCCGATGCGATCGCGGCGCAAGCTGGCCCGTCCTGTGTCCGAGAGCTTGGTGACCTCGATGTCGCCCAGCCGGATCGAGCCGCCGTCGGCGGCATCGAGCCCGGCGATCAGGTGCAGCAGCGTGCTCTTGCCGCTGCCGGATTCACCGGTCAGTGCGACGCGCTCGCCAGCCCCGAGGTCAAGGTCGACGCCGCGCAGAACGTGGACGGGCTCGCCCGCCGAGGAGAAGGTCTTTGAGAGGTTTCGGATGCTCAGCACGGGCCTGCCACTTCTCTTCCACCTCTCCCATAGGGAGAGGTCGCGCCATAGGCGCGGGTGAGGGGTTACGGTCTCTTGAGAGCCCAAGGCCCCTCACCCGATTTGCTACGCAAATCGACCTCTCCCCGACGGGGAGAGGTAAGAATGCTGCGTAGCACACCTGATGCGGAAATGCCGGGGTTGCGTTGGCCCTGAAGCCGCTGTTAGCTTCCAAGACGGCCAAATCAAAAAAGTGCCGAAAAAGACATGCGGGGAGAATGATGAGCGCTCAGGGAACGCCGAATGTGGCGGCTAGAACGACCAAGACGCCACAGGGCGCCTGGACCGTTACATTTCTCCTCTTTCTCTTCATGGTGGTGAACTTCGCGGACAAGATCGTCGTCGGTCTCGCCGGCGTGCCGATCATGACCGACATGAAGCTCAGCGCCGAGCAGTTCGGCCTGCTCGGGTCCTCGTTCTTCTTCCTGTTCTCGATCTCGGCCATCGTGGTTGGCTTCATCGTCAACAAGGTGCCGACGCGCTGGGTGCTGTTGACGCTGGCGGTGATCTGGGCGGTGGCGCAGTTCCCGATGGTCGGCACGGTATCCTTCACCACGCTTCTGATCTGCCGCATCGTGCTGGGGGCCGGCGAAGGCCCGGCCTTCTCGGTCGCCGCGCACGCGATCTACAAATGGTTCCCCGACGAGAAGCGCACGCTGCCGACCGCGATCCTGTCGCAGGGCTCGGCCTTCGGCGTCATCCTCGCGGTGCCGGCGCTGAACTGGATCATCGTCAACCATTCCTGGCACTACGCCTTCGGTGCGCTCGGAATCGTCGGCCTGATCTGGGTCGCGGCCTGGCTCGCGCTCGGCAAGGAAGGCCCGCTGGAGGATACCGAGGTCCTGGCCGCCACCGAGCCGAAGATTCCGTACGTGCAGCTGCTGACCTCGCGCACCTTCCTCGGCTGCGTGATCGCGACCTTCGGCGCCTATTGGGCGCTGTCGCTCGGCCTCACCTGGTTCACGCCCTTCATCGTCAAGGGGCTCGGCTTCTCGCAGAGCCAGGCCGGCTTCATCTCGATCCTGCCCTGGGTGTTCGGCGCCACCATCGTCATCCTCACCGGCTGGATCTCGCAGGTGATGATGGCGCGCGGCTACACTACGCGCATCTCGCGCGGCGTGCTCGGCTCGGTGCCGCTGATCATTGGCGGCCTGATCCTCACCGCGATGGCGCATGTCGAGGGCGCCGGCCTGCAGATCGCGCTGCTCGTCGTCGGCTCCGGCCTGTGCGGTGCGATCTACGTGGTCTGCCCGCCGATGCTCGGCGAGTTCACCCCGGCCTCGCAGCGCGGCGCGGTGATCGCGATCTACGGCGCGCTTTACACGCTCTCAGGGATCATCGCGCCGAGCGTGATGGGCACCGTGATCCAGCGCGCCGGCACCATGCTCGACGGCTACCTGACCGGCTTCACCATCAACGCGGCGGTCATGATTGGCTCCGGCGTCATCGGCCTGCTGCTGCTGTGGCCGAACACGGAGAAGGCCAGGCTGACCCGCGGTGCGGCGGCGCAGGGCACAACGCTGAAGGGCGCGGTGTCGCCGACGTAAGGGGAGGCGCGCTCTTTCTTACCCTCCCCTGGAGGGGGAGGGTCGATCGCGCAAAGCGCGAGCGGGGTGGGGTGATCTCTCCGCTCGGGCACCGTATCGGTGGAGAGCTGTCACCCCACCCCGTCTCACATGTCGCTGCGCTCCATATGAGCCGACCCTCCCCCTCCAGGGGAGGGTAAGCGGTCGCCTCGCTAGCTCGCCATCTCCTGCGCGCCACGAATCAGCTTGCCCGGCCGCCGCCCGGTGGCTTCGCCGTGCCGCCGCGTCACCACGCCCGAGACGATCGTCGCCTCATAGCCGTCGACATCCTGCAACAGCCGCCGACCGCCGACCGGCAGGTCGTAATGCACCTTCGGCGGATGCAGATGCAGCCGGTCGTAGTCGATCACGTTGACGTCGGCTTTATAGCCGGGAGCAATGAGCCCGCGGTCGGTGAGGCCGACCGAGAGCGCGGTCTTGCGCGACTGCGCGGCGACCACGAACGGGATCGACAGCTTCTCGCCGCGCGTGCGGTCACGCGTCCAGTGCGTCAAGAGATAGGTCGGAAAGCTGGCATCGCAGATGATGCCGCAATGCGCGCCGCCGTCGGAGAGGCCCGGCACCGATTGCGGATCGAGCAGCATCTCGCGCGTCGCATCGAGATTGCCATCGGAATAGTTCAGGAACGGCACGTAGAGCATGCCGCGCCCGTCGTCCGACAGCATGGCCTCGTACGCGAGCTCCTCCGGCTGCCTTCCCTGCTGGCGCGCCCGCGGCCCCAGCGCGTTCTCCGGCGGCTGCTCGTAGTCGGGGGGATCGCCGAGCAAAAACATCTTGTCGTAGTTGGGCCGGAAGAACAGCGGATCGTCGGTCGCAGTCGCCGTCTCGCTCAGGATCGCCTTGCGCATGTCGGCTTGACGCAGCTGCATCAGCCGCTCCTTCAACGGCAGGTGCGCGATCGCCTTGTAGCTCGGATGGGTCTGGAACGGATTGCGCGAAAGCTCGAGCCCGAGCAGGAGGCCGACGGGCCGGGCTGCGATCTGCGCGGTGATGGAGAGGCCGCGCCTGGCCGCTGCATTGATCTCGTCCAGCGTCTGGCGCCAGCGGTTTGGCGCCTTGTCGTTCTGCGTGATCGAGAACGAGATCGGGCATTTTGTGCTGTCCGCCACCCGCAGCATCATCGGCAGGTCTTCGTGGATGGTGGAGAGGTCGAGCACGAATTGCAGCACGCTGCGCCCCTGCCGGTGCATCGCGCCGGCAATCGCGGTGAGCTCGTCCTCGCCGGCCTTCAGGGTCGGCGTGAAATCGCCGGTCGAGGTGCGGTGGTTGAGCGTGCGCGAGGTCGAGAAGCCGAGCGCGCCCGCGCGCACGGCCTCGCCCGCGAGCTTCGCCATCGCCGCGTTGTCCTCAGGCGTCGAGGGATCGCGGCGTGCGCCGCGCTCGCCCATGACATAGACGCGCAGCGCGGCATGCGGCAGCTGCGCGCCGACGTCGATGTCGAAATCGCGCTTGCCGAGCCAGTTCATGTAGTCCGGAAAGCTCTCCCAGGCCCAGGGAATGCCGGCACTCAGCACCGGCTCAGGAATGTCCTCGACGCCCTCCATCAGCTGGATCAGGCGGGTGTGGTCGGCAGGCTTGCACGGCGCAAAGCCGACGCCGCAATTGCCCATGATCGCGGTGGTGACGCCGTTCTGCGACGACGGCGTGATGTCCTGGCTCCAGGTGACCTGCCCGTCGTAATGGGTGTGCACGTCGACGAAGCCCGGCGTCACGAGCTTGCCGCGCGCGTCGATCTCTTCGCGGCCTTTCGCGGACACCTTCCCGACTTCGCTGATCTTGCCAGCGGTGATGGCGACGTCGGCCTCGAACAGCTCGCCGCCGCTTCCGTCCGCGACATTGGCGCCGCGGATCACGAGATCAGGATTGCTCATGGTGTTTCTTCCCGTTTTTTCTTGCTTGTTTTCGTCGTCCCGGACAAGCGCGCTTTCAGCGCGCGCCGATCCGGGCCTTCGCGGCGACGACAGATGAACCTTGGCTACGCCTTCGCCGCCCGCCGCTCGGTGAACGGCGACAGCACCACTGTCGCCAGCATGAAGATCACGGACGCGCCGAACACCCAATGCGGCGCGCTCTGGTCCATGATCCAGCCGAACAGCAGCGGTGAGACGATGCCACCGAGGTTGAAGCCGGTGGAGACGATGCCGAAGGCGCGCCCCGCGGCACCCGCAGGCGCGGCATTGCGCACCAGCATGTCCCGCGACGGCGCGATCACGCCGGAGAGGAAGCCTGCGGTCGCCATCGTCGCCGTCAGGGCCCAGCCCGGCAGCGTCACCAGCGCGATCAGCAGCACGATGACCGCATTCGCGGCGAAGCAGGCCGCGGCGACATAGCCGTGACGCGCGGTGCGGTCCGCGAGGAAGCCGCCGGCGAGCACGCCCGCGGCGCTGGCTGCGAGGAACGCAGTCAGGGCGATATTGGCGATCGAATAGGACGTGCCGTAGCCGCTCATCAGCGCCACCACGCCGAAATTGTTGATGCCGGCGACCGACAGGCTGAGCAGCATGAACAGCGCGGTCAGCGTAATCAGCGCCGGGGTGATGACGGCCTGCTTCGGCGCGCTCTCGCTGCCCGGCTTCTTCTTGTGCGCGCCGGCCTCGGGGATGCCCATGGCCACCAGCAACACCGCCACCAGAATGGCGATCGCGCCGGAGGCGATCAGTGCGCCGACGCCGCCCCACACCGTGACCAGTGCCGCCACGATCGCCGGCGTCACCGCGCCGCCGAGATAGCCGGCAAAGGTGTGGACCGAGAAGGCGCGGCCCATCCGCGCCTCGTCCATGTGCTCGGCCAGGATCGCGTAGTCGGCAGGATGATAGACGCTGTTGGCGAGCCCGAGCAGCACGGCACAGGCGATCAGCGCAGCGTAGCTGAGGTGCAGGCCGAGCAGGATCAGCGCGCAGCCGCCGAGCGTCAGCCCTACAAGCAGGATCTTGCGCGCGCCAAAATGGTCGACGAGATAGCCGGTCGGCGCCTGCGTCAGGCCGGAGACGACGGCAAGCGTGGTCAGCGAGAAGCCGAGCTCGACATAGCCGACGCCGAGCTTCTCCTTCAGGAACGGGAACAGCATCGGCAGGACCAGCAGATGGAAATGGCTGACCCAATGCGCGATCGAGATGCCGGTGAGCGTGCGCAGCGCACTGTCCGCCTTGCCTTGCTGCGGTGCGGCGAGAACGTCGACCATTGCAGTTCCGTTTCACTCCCGATGGACCGGCAAACTATCGGGGAGGGCGGTTATTTGTCCATGAACGCACGCGCATGGCAGGTAGTGCGGGCGGGGCGCCATCCCGCTAGCGCGCGATCAAAATCGGCGTTCCCACTCAGAACGGCTCGTCGTCAGGGCCATAGCGGTCGCGTTTCGGCGTCGCGATGTCGCCGTCTTCGTAATCGTCGTCATCGTTCGCACGGCGGGAGGAGGGCTTCTTCGCCTTCTTATCCGCGGCCTTGTTCTCGGCGATCTTGGGTGGTTCGCTCGGCTTTGCGGTCTTGGTCATGGCGGGTCCCGGATGGTGATGCTGCATCCGAATGTACCGCCAAATATGTGCGGCGCCTGATTTATCTCAAGGGGCGACGAGGTCGTCAGTGCACCACCGGCCCGCCTGCCTTCTTCCAGGCATCGAGGCCGCCGGCGATATGTGCGCTGTTGAGAAGCCCCGCTTCCTTTGCAGCCGCAACGGCCATCGCCGAGCGTTCGCCGAAGGCGCAGAAGAACACGACGCGGCGCCCCGTTGCGGCCGCGACCTCGCGCAGCATGCCGCCGGGCTTGAGGCTTTCCTCCACAGAGGGATAGGGCGTGTGCAGCGCGCCTTCGAGCATGCCGTGCTTCATCCGCTCATTGGTCTCGCGCAAGTCCACGAGCAGGATGTCGGGCCGGCCGAGGCTGCGGATCGCCTCGATCGCGCTGAGCGCGCGGCCTTCCTTCTCCAGCTCCTCCTGATGCAGGCCGACATGCATGTTGGCGGGGATCGCCACGTCCATCATCTTCGGATTGGGCAGCTTCAGGTTGGCCATCAGCTCGACATATTCGTCGACCGAGCGCACCTGGAGCCGCGGATTGTAGCGCTTTTCCTCGCCGATGGTGGAGACGGTATCGCCCTTGTAGTCGTGGGCCGGAAACACCATCGTTTCGTCCGGCAGCTTCAAAAGACGGTTGAAGATCGAATCGTATTGCGCGCGCGCCGAGCCGTTCTGGAAATCGGTGCGGCCGGTGCCGCGGATCAGCAGCGTGTCGCCGGTGAAGACGCGGTCGCCCATCAAATAGGAATAGGAATCGTCGGTGTGGCCCGGCGTGTACATCACGTCGAGCGACAGGCCCTCGATCGTCACCTTGTCGCCGTCCGCCACCCGCATGGCGACGACGTCGGCCTTGGTCTGGTCGCCCATCACGGTCATGCAATGGGTGCGATCGCGCAGCTCGCCGAGGCCGGTGACGTGGTCGGCATGCAGATGCGTGTCGACCGCCTTGACCAGCTTGAGGTCGAGCTCGCGCAGCAATTGGCAGTAGCGGTCGACCTTCTCCAGCACAGGGTCGAGAATCAGCGCCTCGCCGCCGGGGCGGCTGGCGAGGACGTAGCTGTAGGTGCCCGAAACGCTGTCGAAGAGCTGGCGGAAGATCATGGCAGGACCCGGCTTGGAACTGACTTCCAAGATTCTACTACGGTATGGGTCCAAAAGAGAAGCAATTCACTGCGTGAACAGCCAAATCTAGAAGATTCTTATTGCGGGTGCGAGAGCGGCGACGGCATCATCCCAATCCGGCAATGCCTGGATTGCCCTCGACCCCCTTCAGCGTCACGCCGGAGCCCAGTCGCTCCTGAAGCATCCGGCCCGAGCGCAGATATTTGCCGACGACGTCCCATACCGGCGCGCCCTGCTGGCCGTTGACCGAGGCCCAGCCCGCGACCTTGTAGCGGTGGCTGGCGCTGAGCGCCTTGCCGCTACCGAGCTTCAGCTCCGAGATGCGGCTGCCGATCGCAGCGTCCGGCGTGCAGGTGTAGCTGAGCCCGCCGGCGCGCACCATGTCGCCGCCCTGCTGGTAGTAGGGATCGGCATTGAAGAGGTTGTCGCAGACGTCCTCGAGCAGGTCCTTGATCTGGGCCCCCGTCATCTCCTGCACATAGGTTTCGGGATAGGTGATCGCGGTTTCCGCCAGCAGATCCTCCATGGTCATCGCCTGGCCTGACAGTGCGGTGACGCCCCAGCGGAAGCCCGGCGACAGCGCGATCTCGGCATCGAGCTCGGTGCGCAGCGCGGTGCAGATCAATTCGTCCATGGGCCCGGAGAAATTGCCGCGGCGATAGAGCAGACGGTCGGGTGTCGCGATCTTCTCCGACCAGTCGGCCACATGCGGTGCACGGACCCGGCCGATCAGCTCGGCCATCGCCGGATCGGGCTTCAGCAGCTCCGAATAGACCGGCAGCAGATGATACCTGACATCGCTGACCTTGCCGCTGTCGAGCGCGAGATCGAGCACACCCAGAAATTTCCCGTTGGAGCCGGCATTGGTGACGAGCGTCGTGCCACCTGCGTTCTTCACTGGCATAGGCTGCGGTACGGCATCATGGGTGTGGCCGCCGAGAATGACGTCGATGCCGGTGACCCGGCTTGCGAGCTTGAGGTCCACGTCCATGCCGTTGTGCGACAGCAGCACGACGGCATCGACCTTGTCGGTGCCGCGCAAGGCATCGACATGCTTCTGCAGCTCCTCCTCGCGGATGCCGAAGCTCCAGTCCGGCGTGAACCTCTTGGGATGCGCGATCGGAGTGTAGGGAAAGGCCTGGCCGACGATCGCGACGCGATGCCCGCCGAGCTCCTTGATGACAGAAGGCTTGAATACGCGTCCGGTGGCCTTGTCGAAGGCGGGGGCGTCGTTGAACGCGGCCTCCTCGGTCAGGAACACGTTCTGCGCCAGGAACTCGCCCTTGAAGCGCTCGAGATTGTCGCGCAGCGCCTGCTCGCCATAGGTGAATTCCCAATGCCCCGTCATCGCCTCGATGCCGAGCAGATTGGCGACCTCGACCATGTCGCGGCCCTGCATCAGGTTGGCCAGCCCCGTGCCCTGCCAGAGATCGCCGCCGTCGACGAGCAGCGAACGCCGCTCGCCGACATCGGCGCGCAAGCGATCGACCAGCGTCTTCAGATGGGCAAAGCCCCCGAGCTTGCCGAAGCGGCCTGCTGACTTCTCGAACTCGAAGCAGGTGAAGGCATAGGCATCGGCGCTGTCGGGCCGGATGCCGAAGCGTTCGAGAAAGGCGCGGCCGACCAGATGCGGCGGCCGTCCCGCCATTTCGCCGATGCCGATATTGACACTGGGCTCGCGGAAATAGACCGGATTGAGCTGCGCATGCGTGTCGGTGATGTGCAGGATTCGCGCAGTGCCGAACCGTTCGAGGTCGTAGATGCTGGCAGCCTCAGCGCCGCGGGCCAGCCGCGGCAGGGCGATCGTTGCCGCGGCAAGGCCCGCACCTTTCAGGAAATCGCGGCGGCGGATCGCCATTCAAGAATTCTCCGCGCCTCTCGTATGGACTGCGTTCACCGCGCGGCAGTCTAGCGGATTTCCATCGCCTTCCAGGCTTCTTTTTCGGAACTAGCCTGGAAGATCGACGCCTTCGCCAGCGCTTCGGCCTCCCTGGCCGCGGCCACCGCACGGTCGAAATCGCCGCCGTCGGCAGCCTTCTTCGCAGCCGCCAGCGCAGATACGGTCACCGTCCACTGGTTGCGCATGCCGGCCGCCTCCTTGGAGGCGGCTTCGGCGGCGGCATAGGCCGCCTTGTAGTCCGCCTCATTCGCCGCGCGCGCGGATGGCGCAAGGCTTAAGGCGAGCAGCATGGCGAGCGCAAGTGACCGCTTCATGGCCGTGCTCCTGGCCCTGAGATCGGCAGGCCGTTGGCGACGTAGGACAGGAAATATTCGACGTCGCGATATTCATCCGCCTGCGGCTCCAGCGGAACCGCGCGGGTCTGGCTGTTGCAGGTGACGAAGCGGCGGCTGGTCGTGCCCATGCCGCTCCATTCCGAGCGGTAGATCGGCATCGCGTTGACGATGCCGAGCGCCGGGGCCAGGGTCTCGGCGCGGATGCGCTCGCCCGGGCTCTGCACATGGCAGCTCGCGCAGGAGAAGTTCATCTGGCCGCGGCGGGTGTAGAAATAGCGCTTGCCGTTCTCGTACGCCGCGAGCGCGCGAGGGTCATCGGGAATCTTGATGTCCATCAGCTTGCCGCGGGAGGTGTAGGCCATGTAGGCGGTGAGCGAGGCCATCTCGTCCTTGACGTAGGAATAGGGCGCCTCGCCGTTGGCCTCGCGGCAGCGGTTGAGCGCGAGCTCCAGCGTGATGACCTTGCCTTCCTTGCTGTCGAAGTACGGATAGTTCTGGCGGATGGCGATGCCGCCGTTCGGGAAGCAGTCGGCATAGGTCTTGCCGTTCTTGAACGGGGTCGAGAACATCTCCTTGCCGGCATCGAGCGCGAACTCGTAAGGCGGGAATTCCTCTTTCTCCTGCCACTGCCGCTTCATGTCCTCGTTCATGGAATACGGGCCGTTGACGAAATCCTCGTGCTTCACGTTCGGAAACTTCTGGAAGAAGAAGTTCTGGAACGCCTTGGCATCAGCAACGGGATCCACCTTGTCGGCAGCGATCACGCGGGGCGAAGCGAGGGCGACCGCGACGAGCGCGGCGCCGAGCGAGCCCAGCAGGAGGTGGATGCGGGTCCTCATCACGCGATCTTCGCGGTGGTCGTGTCCGAGCCGCCCTTGTTGTCGGTCCAGGAGATCTTGAGCTCGTCGCCCTTCTTGGCGCCCCTGAAGCTGAACTTGACGTAGGGATCCTTGGAAACGGCGGTGCCCCAATCGGCGACGAACACGTCCTTGCCGTTACATTCGAACTTCAGCTGCTGAATGAAATGCGCCGGGATCAACTCGCCCTTGGAATCCTTGACGAGGCCGGTGTCCATGGGGTGCTGGATCAGCGCCTGCACCTCGGTGATGTCGCCGCTCGATGTTGCGCGCACGCGAATGCTGGATGCCATGTCGATCTGCCTCGCTTAGCCGCCGCAACCGCCGACGGTGACCTTGACCTCCTTGGTCGCGCTGTAGAGCTTGCCGTCGGCCTCCACGATCGCGGTCAGTTTGGTGGTCCTGGCCATCTTCAGCCGGTTGGCGACGGCAGGGATGGTGCCGTCGGGAATCCTGTAGCTGGCGGCCAGCGCGCTCGGGTTCTCCGCCACGAAGAACGAGATCGAGGTGACCTTCTCCAGCGTCGTCGTCACCGAGATCGGCACGACGCCGCCGTTCTCGGCGATCTCCGGCGCATCCAGCTTGACCTTGTCCGACGGTTCGGCGGTCTTGCCGTAGAGCGCCTTGATCGCGTCGGCTTCGCTCTTCTGCCTGAAGGCCTCTTCCGGATATTTGTCGTTCGCCGCGGCGCGCGCGGGCGCGAACGGCAGATTGCCGAGGCCGAGCAGCGCCACGGAGGCTACGCCCTGAAGGATCAGGCGCCGCGTCGGGTGGGGCCTCGGGGTCGTGGTCATCTTAAGTCTCCTGGGGGCCGCCGGCGGTTACAGGGTCTGCAGGAAATCAACGATCGCGTCGATTTCCTGTTCGGTCAAAATCCGGTTCCGGCCGAACGGCGGCATCATGGTTTGCGGATTGCGCTTGGTCTCGTCGAAGATGATCGCGGTGAGCTCGTTGCGATCAGGGTATTTTGACTTGATGTCCTTCAGTTCCGGTCCGATCGTCCCCGGCAGGTCGCCGCCTTTGATGACATGGCAAGTCAGGCAATTGCCCTTGCCGCGGTCGAAGGCGAGCTTCTGGCCCACCGTCACGGCGGATTGCGCCCCCGCCGGGGCCGTGGCCATGCCGGCGAGGAGGGCCAGGGCAACAAGCAAAGCGGGCTTGCGAGGAAAGGCGGTCAAGGCATCGTCCCGGAGCGTTATCTCGATGATCTCATTTACGGAATTGTTCAAAAGCACAAAGGACATCGCCTGACAATCAAGACTATGCATGCGGCAAAATGGGGTTAATATCCTCCGCATTGCAACCGACAAGATAGTTCGTTCATGCGGATGGGCGCGGACTAGCAAATTATTCTCGGACCTTTGGCCTTCTGGCCTTCTTTTTTGGTACGCATTTTTGGGGACGTCACTTGGCTGAATATGTCGTCGAATTTGGCAGGGATGGCGGACGGGTCGAGCCGGATGGCCGGCTCGATGCGCCGGCCTTTCATCGCAATCACGAACCGATCTGGGCCGCCCTGGAAAAGCACCTCGCGGATGCGACCGGCAACGTCGTGGAACTCGGCAGTGGAACCGGGCAGCACGTGGTGCATTTCGCCCGCCACACGCCCGGCCTGGTCTGGTGGCCGAGCGATCTCAACCAGCGCCACCTCAAGAGCATCGAAGCCTGGCGCGTGCATGCGGGCCTGCCGAACATCCGCCCACCCCTGCGCATCGACCTCACCGATGCCGATTGGTGCCCGGAAATGAAAAGCGGGCAGGGGCCGACCAGCCTCGCGGCCGTGTTCTGCGCCAATGTCATTCACATCGCGCCCTGGGCCGTGGCCGAAGGCCTGTTCGCCGGCGCCGGCCGTTATCTGCGCCGCGACGGCAAGCTGTTCCTCTATGGCCCGTTCAAGCGCGACGGCAAGCACACCGCGCTCAGCAACGCGGTGTTCGACACCTCCTTGCGCGAAGGCAATCCCGAATGGGGCGTGCGCGACGTCGTCGACGTCGAGAAGCTGGCGAAGGCGGCAGGCCTCGGTCTCGTCGATACGATCGAGATGCCCGCGAACAATCTGACGTTGGTGTTTGCGCGGTAGCTACGCCGGAGGTGCGCTCCCTCTCCCGCTTGCGGGAGAGGGTCGGGGAGAGGGTGCTTCCGCAACGGGATACTCCCCTAGGGGAGAAAGCCCTCACCCGCCGCGCTCTTCGAGCGCGTCGGCCTCTCCCGCAAGCGGGAGAGGCAAGAACTGTCCGTGGCCAGCACCTTGTCAAGACGTCTCAGTCTTCGTCATCCCGCCACCCGATCTTCTCCTTCAAGAACCGATAGCCCAGCACCTCGAAACCCGCGCGCTCCTTGTTGTCCTTGCCGTAGCCGTGGCCGCCTGCGGCCGGCTCGTAGAACCAGGCCTCATAGCCCATGGCCTGCAGCTTGGCCGCCATCTTGCGGGCATGGCCGGGGTGGACGCGGTCGTCGCGCCGCGTCGTCGCGATCAGAATCGGCGGATAGGCCTGGCCGGCCTTCACGTTGTGATAGGCCGAGTAGGTCTTCAGCCATTCCCATTCGTCGGGCTTGTCGGGATCGCCATATTCCGCGATCCAGCTCGCGCCCGCGAGCAGCTTTGTGTAGCGGCGCATGTCGATCAGCGGGATGGTGCAGAACAGCGCGCCGAAACGCTCGGGGTAGCGCACCAGCATGTTGGTGATGAGGATGCCGCCGTTCGAGCCGCCCTGCGCGGCGATACGCTTTGCGCTCGTCACACCGCGGCGGACGAGATCGGCGGCCACGGCGGCGAAATCGTCGTGAGAGAGCCTCTTGCCGGCAAGGCGTCCGGCATCGTGCCAGCGCGTGCCGAACTCGCCGCCGCCGCGCAAATTCGCCTGCACCGTGGTGCCGCCGCGCTCCAGCCACAGCTTGCCGAGCGACGCGTTGTAATACGGCTTCACCGAAACCGCGAAGCCGCCATAGGCGCTCATATAGACCGGTGCATCGCCGGTCTCGCCGGCGGGGCCGGTCTGCACATAGGGAATTCGCTCGCCGTCAATGGAGATCGCCTCGTGCTGCGTCACCATGAGCCCGTCGGCGGTGAACGTCTTCGGCGCCTGCTTCAGCACGATCGGGCTTGCGACGCCGCGTTCGATCAGCAGCAACGAGGGCGGCGTCAGCGGATCCTGCACATTGGCGAGCAGGGCGCCGTTGCTCTCGGAGGCATGGCGATCGAGCGCCCAGACGTCGACGACGCCGATTCCCGGCAGGCCGGAAAGCGTCTCGCGGCTCCATGTCGCAGCGGAAGGCGTGCAGATTTCGAAACGCGGCCTCAACTCGTCGAGGATCGAAAGGACCAGCCTGCCTGCCACCCAGAAGAAGCCCTGGATCGCCCGACGCGGCGCCGGCTCGAACAGCATGGCGAACTCGCGGTCGCCTTTGAGGAATGCGGAGAGCGAGATGCCGAGCACCGCGTCCGCCTCGTACGTCCGTCCGGCCACGGACCAGTTCGAGCGCGGTTTGATCGCGAGCCAGTCGCCATGGGCCTGCAATTCTATGTCGGTCGGCAGATCCAGCCTTGCGAGCGGTCCGGTCTGATCTCCGATCGAGACGCTGAAGTTGAAGAAATCCAGCATGCGGCCGAACCATATCGTTCGATTCGTCGTGATGCGATCGACGTAGCAATATGCCGCCATTTCGTCCGCCGAGGCCTCGAACAGCACCGAAGCCTGTTCGACTCTTTGGCCGCGCCGCCAAAGCCGCACGGTGCGCGCATAGCCCGATGTCGTCGCCATGCCCTCGCCATGCGCGCTCGAAAGCAGCAGCGTGTCGGCATCGAGCCAGTCGACGCCGCCCTTGGCTTCCGGCAGTGCGAAGCCGCCGGCAACGAAGCTTCTCGTGTCGAGATCGAACTCGCGCAAAGTGACGGCGTCGCTGCCGCCGCGCGACAGGCTGAGGATCGCGCGCGAACTGCCGGGCATCGTGGTGATCTGGCTCAGCAGCCAGTCCTCGCCTTCGCTCGCCGCAAGCTGATCAATATCAAGTATGGTTTCCCATGCCGGATGCGGCTTTCGAAACTCTTCCAACGTGGTCCGCCGCCACAGGCCGCGGGGATTGCTGGCGTCCTTCCAGAGATTGTGCAGATCGGAGCCGCGCCGGCTGACATAGGGAATGTTGTCGGGACGATCGTAGATGCCAGCGAGTATGTCGCGGCCGCGTTCGAAGGCCGCTCCGCCGAAGGCCTGCAGCGTCAGGCTGTTCTGCCGCTCGACGAAATCGAGCGCCTGTCGGCCCTCGATCTCCTCCAGCCACAGCCAGGGATCGTCGTCGGGAGCTTGAAGCGTGGGCCTGTCGTCGACGGACATAACGTAACTCCCAGTGATCGCGGCGGATAGGATTTGATCGAGCGCAAGCCGTCAAGGGCGCGCATCGCTATCATCGCAGCGATTGCGTCAGGGGCATGGCCCGCGCCCGTTTGCGCCGGTTGCCGGCCCTCTCTCACCCCTCCATAGTGCCGCGAATCAACAGAGCCCTTTGGGCGGAAATGCCGATGCTGGACGTGACTGCAGCCAATGAGATCGCCGACGATGCCCGCGTGCGCGCCAACGTGGTGCGCCTTGCCGCCGCGCAGGCGCTGACCGGCGCCAACTCGGCGGTGATCTTCGCCACCGGCGCGATCGTCGGTGCCACGCTCGCGCCGGACATGTCGTTCGCGACCGTGCCGATCTCGATGTATGTGGTCGGGCTCGCTGCCGGCACGCTGCCGACCGGCGCGATCTCGCGCCGCTTCGGCCGCCGTGCCGCCTTCGTCATCGGCACGGGCCTCGGCGCGCTCACCGGCCTGCTCGGCTCGTTCGCGATCCTGCACGGCTCGTTCGCGCTGTTTTGTCTGGCGACCTTTCTCGGCGGCCTCTACGGCGCGGTGGCGCAATCCTATCGCTTTGCGGCTGCCGACGGCGCCAGTGCGGCCTACCGACCCAAGGCCGTGTCCTGGGTGATGGCGGGCGGCGTGTTCGCGGGCGTGCTCGGTCCGCAGCTCGTGCAGTGGACCATGGATGTCTGGCAGCCTTATCTGTTCGCCTTCAGCTTCCTGGTGCAGACGGCCGTCGCGCTGGTTGCCATGGGCATCGTCGCCGGCGTCGATATGCCGAAGCCCGCGCCGGCCGGTCTGCACGGCGGCCGGCCACTGCTCACCATCGTGACGCAGCCGCGCTTCATCGCGGCCGCTTTGTGCGGCGTCATCGCCTATCCCATGATGAACCTGGTGATGACCTCGGCGCCGCTCGCCATGAAGATGTGCGGCCTCAGCGTCTCCGATTCCAATTTCGGCATTCAATGGCACATCGTCGCGATGTATGGGCCGAGCTTCTTCACGGGTGCGCTGATCGCGCGCTTCGGGGCGCCGAAGATCGTGGCTGCCGGCCTGCTGCTGGAAGCAGGCGCCGCCACCATCGGTCTCTCCGGGCTCACGGCGATGCACTTCTGGGCCACGCTGATCGTGCTCGGCGTGGGCTGGAATTTCGCCTTCATCGGCGCCTCCGCGCTGGTGCTGGAGACGCATCGCCCGCAGGAGCGCAACAAGGTGCAGGCCTTCAACGATTTCCTGGTGTTCGGCATGATGGCGATCGGCTCGTTCTCGTCGGGCCAGCTGCTCGCCAATTTCGGCTGGTCCGCGGTGAACCTCGTGGTGTTCCCGCCGGTGCTGCTGGGTCTTGCCGTGCTCTCGCTGGTCTCCTGGGCGAGGCGCCGCCAGGCGCGGCTGGAGGCAGCCATGGGCGAGTTCCCCGACGCGGTCTAGTTTGGCAAGAGGTTGTCAGCAGCGTTGACACTTCGATCCAGGTCGAAGTGATTTTCGAGAGCCGCGTTGTTACATGATGCTCGTCATCAACAGGCGAGCGTTCAGCCCAAGCGCTCGCGGGGGGAACGAAGGACCAGCGCAAATGCTCGACAATCCCCGCCACATTCCGCCAATCGACGAATCCTCGCTCCGTTACGAAGGCTGGCGCATCGTCGCGGTCTGCTTCCTGCTCGCGACCTTCGGCTGGGGGCTCGGCTTCTACGGCCAGAGCGTCTATGTCGCCGAGCTGCAGCGGGCGCGGGGCTGGCCGGCCTCGCTGATCTCCTCCGGCACCACGTTCTTCTACCTGTTCGGCGCGCTGCTCGTCGTCTTCGTCGGCGAGGCCGTGCGGAAATACGGTCCGCGCCTCAGCCTGCTGGCCGGCACGCTGGCGATGGCGGCGGCCGCAGTCGCGATCGGCGCGGTGCGCGAGCCCTGGCAGCTCTATCTCGCCGATGCCGTGCTCGCCTTCGGCTGGGCCGGCACCAGTCTCGCCATGATCACCAACACGATCAGCCTGTGGTTCGACGAGAGGCGCGGCATGGCGATCAGTCTCGCACTCAACGGCGCCAGCTTCGGCGGCATCGCCGGCGTGCCGCTGCTGGTGGCCTTGATCGGCCATGTCGGCTTTGCCGGTGCGATGTACGCCGCCGCCGGCGCCATGCTGGTGCTGCTCGTGCCGGTCATCCTCCTTCTCGTCGGCCGCCCGCCCGATCGCCACGGCTGGCACGCGACGGCGAAGGCAAGACCGCAATCATCGACGGAGATCCGCGCCTGGGCGCTGCGCGACGTCGGCTTCCTCACGGTGACGATCGCCTTTGCCCTCGTGCTGTTCGCCCAGGTCGGCTTCATCGTGCATCTGATCTCGTTCCTCGATCCCGTGGTCGGGCGCGAGCGTGCCGCCGTGGCCGTCGCGGTGCTGACCGCGATGGCGGTGGTCGGTCGCGTGCTGTTCTCGCTGGTGATCGACCGCCTCAATCAGCGTCTCGCGTCCGCGCTGTCGTTCCTCAGCCAGGCCGCCGCGCTTCTCGCCGTCATCAACCTGCACAACGACTATGTACTGATCGCGGCCTGCGCCGTGTTCGGCTTTTCGGTCGGCAACCTCATCACGCTGCCCTCGCTCATCGTGCAGCAGGAGTTCGACTCCGCCGCCTTCGGCGTGCTGATCAGCCTCAATACCGCGATCAACCAGGTGACCTATGCGTTCGGCCCCGGCGTCGTCGGTTTCCTGCGCGATCTCTCAGGCGGCTATACGCTGCCGTTCTATCTCTGCATCGCGCTGGAGGTGATGGCGGCGGCGCTGATCATAGTGCGCGGGAAGCCGCGTTTCTCCGGGACGACGCGCGCTTAGCGAGGCGTTAGTCCGCCACGATCTTGACGCGATCGCGCACCTTGACCTGCGCGGTGCGATCGAGGCCGTTCAGCACGCGGAAGCGCTCGGCGGGATGGTCGACGCCGGCCATGCGGTGCGAGAGCGATTCCACGGTGTCGCCGGGTTGCACCGTGATGACCTTGATGCGCAGCGGGCGCGCGGCCTGGATTTCCTCCAGCGTCAGGCGGCGGAACGAGTTGACGGTCTCGCGCGCGTTGCGCTCGCTCTCGGTCGATTTCTGCCGTGCCGCGAAGATGAAGCGATAGACGTCGCTGCCGAAGCGCAGCGCATAGACCTTGAACTGCCACTGGTCGCCCTTGGCGGTGGCGGACGCCGCCGGAAAACCGTTGATGGTGAGGTCCTCGGTCGAGGCCTTCTCGACGCCTTCCATCCAGCCGGAGTTGAGGTAGTCGCCGAGCGACTGCTCCCCAGGCACGCGCACGACGTCGAAGCGCATCGCCTGCGCGCCGCCCTCGCGCACGCCGATCACGGCCTGTGCGGTGTTGTCGAGCGTGAAATTGTCCGGCGCCTGGAAGGTGAAGCCGAGCTTCGGATGCAGGAAACGCCGACCGCGGACAAAGCCTTCGCTGGGGTCTTCGCCGTAGACGAGGTTGTCGATCGCGGCGAGATAGCTCTCGCGATCGCGCTCGGCGCCTTCAGGCGCCGTGTATTGGCGGGCAATGTTCTGCGCGTTCTGCACGCGTTCCGGCGTTGCCGGATGCGACGAGGTGAAATCCTGCGCGCGTGGATCGAGCGAGCTCTTGCCGGCCTTCAGCTCGGCATTGCGCTCCATCGCGGACAGGAAGCGCGCGGCGCCGTATGGGTCGAAATGCGCCTTGGCGGAGATGCCGACGCCGATGCCGTCGGCCTCGAACTCCTGCTTGCGCGAGAAGCTCGCCATGGTGAGCTTGGTCTTGGCCAGCGCCAGCGCGGTGAGGTCGGGATCGTTGCTCATGTCGGTGACGACGCGGGTGACGATCGCGGCCTGGCGCGCCTGGTCCTCGCGCATTGCGGCGTGCTTGGACAGCACATGCGCCATCTCGTGGCTGAGCACGGAGGACAATTCGGAGGTGTCGCTGGCGAGCGCAAGCAGGCCGCGCGTGACGTAGAGCTGGCCGTTCGGCAGCGCAAAGGCGTTCACCGCGCCGGAATTGAGGATCGTGACCTTGTAGCCCTGGTCGGGCCGGTCGGAGGCCGCGACCAGCCGGTCGACGGTCTTGCTGACGAGCGCCTCGAGCTTGGGATCGTCATAGGTCCCGCCATAGCTCGCCAGGATGCGCTCGTGCTCCTTTTCGGTGGCCGGGGTTTGTGCGACGGCGGGCTTTGGCTTCGGCATCGCGACGGCCGTCGGGGTCGCCGCAGTCTGGAACCGGCCCATATCGCCGCAGCCGGCGAGAAGCCCGCCCAGCACAAGGCAAAGCGCGGCCGGCGCAGCCCGCAGGCGGCGGCAATCACCCAGTCCGTGCCGTTCTAGCACCCCATTCACGTCGATTAACCCGTGCCCGGCCGTTTAAGGCCTTACCCCAGTAGGCTCGTTTGCGCCCAGCAATTCAACCTGTCCCAAGAGACGCACATCGATACGCGGCCCCGTCGTCCCCTCAACCCAGCCCCGAACGCGAATACGCCGATTTTCCAGGGACTTAAGGGCCATGCCGGCGTTTTCGAACGCCGCTAGCGTGCGCTTTGAAATAGTCACGGCAAAGCCACGTGTCCAGTTCCGTCCGAAGTTGAGGTAGGTCGTTGCCCCAGCTTGCCGGACTGACAGGACTTTGCCCTCGATTACCGCAAAGCGCCCGATCTCCGCCAAAATATCGTCCGGACTTTCCGCGTTTTTTATGGCCGACGGGTCAGCCCAGCTGCCCATTTTTTGACGCCGCGCTGCGGCTTCGGACGCCATCAGGGCGGCCGCGCAGTCTTTGTCTACGATCTCGGCGGAGACCACGGCCTCGCCCCGGGCGAGCAGCATGGCCTGCACCGAGATGTCGCTTTCGCCGATGAAGACCAGTGCGCTCTGGCGGCCGTAGCGATCGGGCGTGTCGTCAGCGCTCCGCAGCATCACGTCGCGGCCGGCGAGCAGCGAGGTCAGCGCCTGCTTCGTGGTCGCGGTCGGCGCGATGCCGCTGAGGCGGATCTCGCGGCCGTCGTCGAGACGCATGCTGCGCGCATCGACAATGGCTGCAACGCGGCCTTCGCCCTGGGACTCGAACTGGCAGGGTGCGGCGAAGGCGGTGTTAGCCGCAACGAGAAGAAAGAGGACGATGAGGCGAAGCCGTTGCGTCACGTGACCCGGAGAGGTTGCGCTGCGCGGCAACCATACCTCAAGCGTGGTTGGGTGCGAAGAGGTTTCGCCATACTCCGTCATTGCGAGGAGCTCTTCGCGACGAAGCAATCCAGACTGTTTCCGCGGATGCATTTCTGGATTGCTTCGCTGCGCTCGCACTGACGACGCGGAAACATTTCGTCGTACCTCACCATTCCGCTTTGCGGAAAACACGCGCGGCAATCACGCATTCGCCTCGCCCCTCCGCTTGCTGCGCTCTTGCGCATGCGGCATGATTGCGGCAACAGCGAATAGAAGAGCAATAACCAAGCCGCCATCAGAGCACGGCGCGATAAGGGAGGTCGTTTTCGATGAAGAGTATTTTGTCCGGCATTTTTGCCGCCGCGTTTGCCCTCAATGCGAGCGCCGCACAGGCCCAGGACAAGCCGCCGCTGAAGATCGGCGGCATTCTCGACATGTCGAGCCTTTATGCGGACATCACCGGCCCCGGCAGCGAGACTGCGGCGAAGATGGCGGTCGAGGATTTCGGCGGCGAGGTGCTGGGACGCAAGATCCAGGTGCTGGCGGCCGATCATCTCAACAAGGCCGATCTCTCCGCCAACATCGCTCGCGACATGCTCGACAACCAGGGCGTCGAGATGATCTACGACGTCGCGGCCTCCGCGACCGCGCTTGCCGCCGGCGAGATCGCGAAAGCGCGCAACAAGATCGTCATGTTCAACGGGCCGGGCTCGATCCGTCTCACCAACGAGGCCTGCGGCCCCTACACCATCCACTACGTGTTCGACACCTACGGCCAGGCCAATGTGACCGGTCTTGCGGCGGTGAAGTCGGGTCTCGACAGCTGGTTCTTCCTCACCGCCGACTACGCCTTCGGCCAGGATCTGGAGAAGGACACCAGCGCCGTCGTGACCAAGACCGGCGGCAAGGTGCTCGGTGCCGTCCGCCATCCGCTCAACACGTCGGATTTCTCGTCCTTCCTGCTCCAGGCCCAGGCCTCCAAGGCCAAGGTGATCGGGCTCGCGAATGCCGGCGGCGACACCATCAACGCCATCAAGCAGGCGGCGGAGTTCGGCATCACCAAGGGCGGCCAGAAGGTCTCGCCGCTGCTCGCCTTCGTCACCGATATCGACTCGATCGGGCTCGAGACCGCGCAAGGTCTGCTGCTCGCGGAAGCGTTCTACTGGGATCTCAACGACGACACGCGTGCCTTCTCGAAGCGCTTCATGGAGCGCACCAAGCGGGTGCCGACCTCGGCGCAGGCCGGCGTCTATTCCTCCGTCACGCATTACCTGAAAGCCGTGAAGGCGGCCGGCACCACCGACGCCGCGGCGGTGATCAAACTGATGAAGGAGACGCCGATCAACGACTTCTTCGCCAAGGATGGCAAGATCCGCGAGGACGGCCGCATGGTCCACGACATGTACCTGTTCGAGGTGAAGAAGCCGTCGGAGTCCAAGGGCCGCTGGGACGATTACAAGCTGCTCGCCACCGTCCCCGGCAACGAGGCATTCCAGTCGCTGGAGCAGTCGCGCTGCCCGCTGGTGAAGAAGTGACGGCGTGACTTCTTCACGCCGTCATTGCGAGGAGCTCTTGCGACGAAGCAATCCAGACTGCATCTGCGGAAACATTCCTGGATTGCTTCGCTTCGCTCGCAATGACGATCTGGTGATAGGTCGGCTAGACAATAACAAGGAGACGTCCGCATGAACGACATGGTCCTGCAAAAGCTCGAAGGCGGGCTGCTCACCATCACCATGAATCGCCCGGAGCGGAAGAATGCGCTCAACCCCGAGATGGTCGCCGGGCTGGTTGAGGCGGCGCGGCGCGCGGCGGATGATCCCGAGGTGCGGGCGGTGCTGTTCAAGGGCGCCGGCGGCTCGTTCTGCGTCGGCGGCGACGTCAAATCGATGGCGCAGGGGCGCGCACCGCTGCCGTTCGAGCAGAAGCTCGCAAACTTGCGCCGCGGCATGGAGGTTTCGCGCATCCTGCATCAGATGCCGAAGCCCGTGGTGGCGCAGCTCGATGGCGCGGCGGCCGGCGCCGGCCTGTCGATGGCGCTGTCCTGTGACCTGCGGATCGCCTCCGAATCCTGCAAGATCACGACGGCCTTTGCCAAGGTCGGCTTCTCCGGCGACTACGGCGGCACCTACTTCCTGACCCAGTTGCTCGGCAGCGCGCGGGCGCGCGAGCTCTATCTGATGTCGCCGGTGCTCACGGCGAGGGAAGCGCACGCGATCGGCATGGTGACGAAGGTCGTGCCCGACGCCGAGATCGACGCCGCCGCGCACGAGCTCGCACTGTCGCTGGCGCAGGGCCCGTCGATCGCGCTCGGCTTCATCAAGCGCAACATCAACAATGCCGAGCACCTGGCGCTGGAGGATTGCTTCGACGGCGAGGCGATCCATCACACCCGCTGCGGAGACACCGAGGACCACAAGGAGGCCGCCAAGGCCTTCGTCGAGAAGCGCAAGCCGAGCTTCAGGGGCGCATGACCATGGCGCCCTATATCCGGCTGCGTCAGATCTGCCTGGTCGCGCCGCAGCTCGAGCCCGTCATCACGGATATCGGCCGGATCATGGGCCTCGCCGTCTGCTATCGCGACGGCAATGTCGCCAAATACGGCCTGGAGAATGCGCTGCTGCCGGTCGACACGATTCTGCTGGAGGTGGTCGCGCCGTTCAAGGACGGCACCACGGCCGGCCGCTTCATCGAGAAGACCGGCGGCCGCGGCGGCTACATGGCGATCTTCTGCTGCGAGGATCCGGACGAGCGCGGCCGCAACGCCAACGCGCACGGCGTGCGCACCGCCAACGTCATCGACCACGCGCCCTATCACGGCGTGCAGCTCCACCCCCGCGACTGCCGCGCCGCCTTCATCGAGTTCAATCACACCGATGGCAGCGACGATATCCTCGGGCCGTATCCTCCGGCCGGACCGGACTGGCAAAAGTTCATCCGCAAGGATGTGACTGAGGCGCTGACGGCGGTGGAGATGCAGAGCCCGGATCCGCAAGGGCTGGCCGAGCATTGGGGCAGGATCATCGGCGTTGCGCCTGAAGGCACCGAACTGAAGCTGCCCAACGCGACCTTTCGCTTCGTCAAGGGCGCCAGCGAGATCATGAGCGCGCTGGAGTTTCGGGTGACAGACGTGGCGCAGGTGCTGCATACCGCCAAGGCGAAGGGGCTCGCGGTCGCAGGCAATGAGTTTCTGCTGGGCGGAGTGACGTTCCGCGTGAGTTGAGCGACTCATGCGTAGGTGGGCAAAGCGAAGCGTGCCCACCAATTCCACCACACAAATGAAGCGATGGTGGGCACGGCGCTTTGCGCCTTTGCCCACGCTACTGCTCCGGCTTACCGCCCCTTGAAATTCGCCGCGCGGCGTTCTTCAGTCGCCTTCACCCCTTCCTTGAAGTCCTCCGTCGCGCGCAATCTTGTCTGCTCGGCGAGCTCGTGATTGGTCGCAGCCATCACGCGGTCGGCGAGGCCATTGCGCATCGTGGCGCGGGTGGAGAGCAGGCCGAGCGGAGAGCATTCGGCGATCTCGCCGGCCAGCTTCATCGCCGCCGCCTTGACCTGGTCCTGCGGCACCAGCTCGTTGGCGAGGCCCCATCTGTAGGCTTCCTCGCCGGTGACGCGGCGGCTGGTGTAGAACATCAGCTCGGCGTTGTTCTTGCCGATGAGTTCGGGCAGCGTCACGGTCAGGCCGAAGCCGGGATGGAAGCCGAGCTTCGTGAAATTGGCGGAGAAGCGCGCCTCGGGACAGGTGACGCGGAAGTCGGCCGACACTGCAAGCCCGAGTCCGCCACCGATGGCCGCGCCCTGCACGGCGGCGACGATCGGCTTCTTGGCGCGGAAGATGCGCACGGCCTGGATGTAGAGATGGTTGATCGGGCCGAGACTGTCGGCGGGATCGCCCTTCTTCTCGGCTTCGCGCGCCTCCTGGGCCTGCCGCGCCGGATCGCCGAAATTGGCGCCGGCGCAGAACGCCTTGCCTTGCGCGGAGAGCACGGACGCACGGATCTCGATGTCGCGGTCGAACTCGTCGAGCGCGTCCGCGATCTGGTTGATCAGCGAGATGTCGAAGAAGTTGAGCGGCGGACGGCGGATCTCGATAGTGCCGACATGCCCCACCTTCTCGACGCCGATATCTTTATACGTGCTCATGATGATCCTCGATTGAATTAGCGCAGACCCAATCCGCGGGCGATGATGCCGCGCAGCACTTCGGTGGTGCCGCCCTGGATGGTGAGTTTCGGCGCGGTCTTGATCGCGAAGTCGAGCTGCCGCTCCAGGGTCTCGCGGTTGGTCGCGGTCTCCTCGACGAAGGCGGCGAGATCGCGCACGCGATGCGGCAGCTGCTGCTCCCAGACCGTGCCGATGTCCTTGACGATGGACGCCTCCACCACCGGCTCCTTGCCGGCTTCGAGCATGCCGGCCACCGAGACCGACATGCGCCGCATGGTGTGGAGCTGCGCGACCAGGCGGCCGATACCCTCGGCGCTGCGCGTGTCCGGATTGGGGCCGACCGCGCGGACCAGCTCGGTCAGCACGTAGTATGTTTCGAGGAAGCGCTCAGGGCCCGACCGCTCATAGGCGAGCTCGCTCGTCGCCTGCTTCCAGGCGCCGTCGACTTCGCCGAGCACATGGTCGTCGGGGATGAAGTGATCGGTGAAGACGACCTCGTTGAACTCGTACTGGCCGGTGATCTGGCCGATCGGGTTCACCTTGATGCCCGGCTGCTTCATCTTGACCAGGAACTGGGTCAGGCCATGACGGCGGTTTTCCTTGGTCGGCGGCGAGGTCCGGAAGATCGCGATCATGTAGTCGGCGATATGCGCCGACGAGGTCCAGATCTTGGTGCCGTTGATCAGATAGCCGCCGTCGGTCCTGGTCGCGCGCGTCTTCGCCGCGAACAGGTCGGAGCCCGAATTCGGCTCGCTCATGCCGATGGCAAAGCAGATCTCGCCGCGGCAGATCCGTGGCAGGATCTCCATCTTGATATGCTCGGGCGCGTATTTCAAAAGCACCGGCCCGCTCTGGCGGTCGGCGACGAAGAAGCGCCGCGTCGGCGCGTTGGCAACGCGCATCTCCTCGGTCACCACGTAGCGCTCGAGGAAGGAGCGTTCCTGGCCGCCATACTTTTTCGGCCAGGTCATGCCGAGCCAGCCCTTGGCGCCGACCCGGCGGGAAAATTCCGGCGCGTCGGTGTCTTCGCGGTTGGGCTTGTGCGGATCGAAGGTGCCGGCGGCGATCTCCTCGGCGAGGAAGGCGCGGACTTCCTTGCGCAATTGCTCGCATTTCTCGGGCAGGCGGATCGGATCGAAACGCAGGGCAGCGGTCATGTCTTCTCTCTCCGATCAGCGCGATGCCACGAGCGGCCACAATTCGTCGGCGCCGCGGTTTGCGATGAGCTTGCCGAGCTCGACCGCCCAGTAGCTCTCCGAGCCGAAATCGTCGCGCCAAGCCAGCGCCCGCAGCGAATAGCGGTGCAGGATGTGCTCCATGGTGAAGCCGATCGCGCCATGGACCTGATGCGCGATGCCGCCGCCTTTTTCGGCAGCTTCCGCGCAGCGGATTTTTGCGGAGGCGGCTTCGAGATAGATCTCGTCGTTGAACGATTTTGCGTTGGCGATGGCATCGGCGGCGGACGTCGCCGCCGCCAGGGACGCAGCGGATTCGCCGGCGAGGCGGGCGAGATTGTGCTGCACCGCCTGGAATTTCGAGATCTTCTTCTCGAAGGCGACGCGCTCGTTGGAATAGCGCACGGAAATGTCGAGCATCGATTCCAGCGCGCCGGCGATTTGCAGGCTGCGCGCGACGCCGCCCATCAGCATCAGATGAGTCTGCTCAAAGCCCTTCGGCGCCGGCTTGATGGTGATCGGCTGGACCTTGTCGAGGGTGACGGTGTCGCTGTGGTCGTAGCCGACATTGAGTCCGGCCTCGATCCGCGCCTTGGCCGCGTCGATCAGCGCAATGGAAACACCGTCCTTGCCGTGCGCCAGCACCGCGAAATGCTTCGCCGTCTTGGCAAAGGGCACGCCGCGGGCACGGCCGGAGAGCGCGCCGTCGGCATCCAGGCTGATGCGGTCCTTTGGCGTGGCCGGCAGCACCGTCATCTCGCCCTCGGGCGAAGCGATCTTCGCCTGCGCCAGCAGCCATCCCGCCAGCATGGTCTCGGCCAGCGGCACCGCGACCGCGAAACGGCCGGCGGCGCCCATCAGCGCAAAGCCGTCGGCGAGGCTCGCGCCCGAGCCGCCGAGATCATCAGCCACCCAGGACAGCGGCAGGCCGGCTTCGCTCAGCGCCTGCCACAGCGGCGCCTGCCACGCATTCGTCTTGTCGTTGTTGATGGTCTGCGGATCGGCGAGATCGGCGAAGATTTTCTCCGCGGTCTCGACGACGATATTGTCACTCTCCGCCACAGCGTTCCCCGTATTTTGCCATTGGCGCGTCCGGTCTGATCGGCCAGTGCGCAGTCTCTTCTTGCGCCCGATGATCGGAAAAAGCCATGGCCCTGACAAGCGTTGATCGCAGGTCCATCTGCGGCGCCGGCATGGGGCCAGGCTCCAGGAAATGCTAATTCCGCTTAGCGGAGTTTGCTCGATTTGCAGGGCGCGGCAAACTCGCTAAACAGGACGCCACACCAGATACAGGGGAAGGAAATCCGGATGGCAAAAGACGGCTTGTGCGCAATCGTGACGGGGTCCGCATCCGGGCTGGGTGCAGCGACCGCGGAAATTCTCGCCCGCAGCGGGGCGCGGCTCGTCATCAACTATTCGTCGAGCCAGAAGGAAGCCGAGGCGACGGCCGAGACCTGCCGCAAGGCGGGCGCCGCTGAGGTGCTGGTCGCACAGGGCGACGTCTCCAAGGATGAGGATTGCCGCAAGATCGTCGCGGCGGCGAGCGGCTGGGACCGGCTCGATATCCTCGTCAACAATGCGGGCACCACCAAGCATGTGGCTCATGCCGATCTCGACGGCTTGTCAGCTGAAGATTTCCAGCGGGTCTACGGCGTCAACACGATCGGCCCGTTCCAGATGGTGCGCGCGGCGCGCAGCCTGCTCGAGGCCGGTGCGAAGGCTTCGGGGCGGCCCTCGGCGGTGGTGAATGTGTCGTCGGTCGCCGGCATCAGCGGCGTCGGCTCGTCGATTGCGTACGCCGCGAGCAAGGGCGCGCTCAACACCATGACGCTGTCGCTGTCGCGTGCCCTGGCGCCGCTGATCCGCGTCAACACCGTGTGTCCGGGCTATATCGACACGCCCTGGTTCACCAAGGGCCGCGGCGAGGCGCAGGCCAAGCAGGTACGCGACAGCGTCGTGGCGAAGGTGCCGCTGAAGGTCGCATCATCCGCGGAGGACATCGCCCAGCTCGTCTGCTTCCTGGCGATGCCGGCCTCCAGCAACATGACCGGCGAGGTCGTGCGCATGGATGCGGGAATGCATTTGGTGACGTGAACTCGTCATTGCGAGCGCAGCGAAGCAATCCAGAAGTCCCTCCGCGGAAATAGTCTGGATTGCTTCGTCGCTGCGCTCCTCGCAATGACGATGTGGAGGCGGTGTGCCGCCCCTCCCGATTGAGGTTGCTACCCCTTTATCACGCCACTCGCCACCAGCCGGTGCCAGATGAACAACACCACCACCGCGCCGATCGTCGCTGTGATGAAGCCGGCGCCCTGGTCGGGGCTGTAATGGCCGATGGCCTGGCCGACGAAGGTCGCTAGAAACGCGCCGGCGATGCCGAGGATGGTGGTGAGGATGAAGCCGCTCGGATTGTTCGGCCCCGGCGCCAGCCAGCGCGCGATGAGGCCGGCAATGAAGCCGACGACGATGATCCACAACAGGCCGCCCATGCTCATGACTGTGCTCCCCTTCCCGAAAGCGTATCGATCGAGGTCCGACTAGATTCTGCCCGAGATCTCGTTCTCGGTCGGTAGCCGTCCATCCGGCGTCAGATGGTCGACCACTTGCGGCAGATACTGGCTGAGGCCGTTGAGCAGTTCCTCGCGCGACAGGCCGCTCTGGGCGGACAGGCTCTCGATCTGGTCGGCGCCGAGTGCGCTGGCGAGATCGCCCGGCGCGATCGGCTTGTTCTCGCCCTTGCCGACCCAGGAATTCGCGGCATCGCCGTGGCCGCCCTGCTGCAGCTGGTTGAGGAGATCGCCGAGACCGCCGCTGAGCACGGTGCCGGCCGCGCCGCCCGCGAGCAGGCCGCCGAGGCCGCCCTTGAGAATGTCGCTTAGCCCGCCGCCGCCTGCACCCGCGTTCACCGGCGGCGGTGCTGGCGATGGTGACGGTTGCGGCGCCGAGCCTGACTGGCTGGTCGTGAAATGCTTGAACGCCTTCCAGGCAAGCAGGCCGAGCAGCGCCATGGTCATCGGCGACATGCCGCCGGAGGATTTCTCTGAGCTCGGCGTAGAGGGGCCGCGCGGGCCGTTCTGCATGCCGTTGAGGACGTCGAGTAGACCCATGGTGCTCTCCTTTGGCGTCTCGTTCGGCGAGCGCTCGCCGCTGGCTGCCCCCGGGGCGAAAACATATGGGGCAGTCATGACCGTTACAAGTCGGATGCGCCGCGATTGGTTGCCGGCCTCGCCTCTGCTATCGAAGGCCGGTCATTCAGGGAGTAAGCCCAGTGGTTGCGGATCGATCGATCGTGGTGGCTGGCGCCGGCGCCATCGGCTGTTTCGTCGGCGGCAAGCTGGCCGCCGCCGGCCGGCGCGTCGCGCTCTTGGTGCGGCCGCGGGTGAAGACCGAGATCGAGCGGTTCGGCCTGCTTCTGACCGATTTCGACGGCTCCGAGACGAAGCTCGGCGCCGGCCAGCTCGCGCTGTTGGAAGACCCTTCGATCTTGCACAGCGCCGGCATCGTGCTGGTCACGGTGAAAAGCGCCGACACCGCCGCTGTCGCCGACCAGATCGCGCAGCATGCGCCTGAGGATGCCGTCATCGTCTCGCTCCAGAACGGCATCGGCAATGTCGCAGTGCTGCGCGAGCGGCTCGGCGGCCGGTCCGTGCTCGCCGGCATGGTGCCGTTCAACGTGATCGCGATGGGCGATGGCCGTTTCCACCGCTCGACCTCCGGCGACATTCACGTCGGAGAGGATTCGGTGAACACGGCCGTGGCGCTCTCGGTCTCCGGCCTCAGTGTGCGCGCGAGCCGTGACATCACCGGCGTGCAATGGGGCAAGCTGATCATCAACCTCAACAATGCGCTGAGCGCGCTGTCCGACATGCCGCTCGCCGCGCAATTGGCGAACCGTGACTGGCGAAGATTGTTCGCTGACCAGATGGCGGAAGGGCTGGCCGCACTGAAGGCCGCCGGCATCGTGCCGGTATCGTCGACGCCGATCCCGACGAGCTGGTCTCCGGCCTTGCTGCGGCTGCCCGATGCGATCTTCGGCGCGATCCTCGGGCGGACCATGAAGATCGATCCCGAGGCGCGCTCCTCGATGTGGCAGGATCTGAAGCAGGGCCGCAAGACCGAGATCGACTATCTGCAAGGCGCGGTCATTGCGCTCGCCGAGCAGAACCATGTCGCCGTGCCGCTGATGCGCCGCATTGTTGCGCTGATCAAGGAAGCCGAGGCGGCCGGCAACGGTCCGCCGCGGCTGACGCCGCAGCAGATCCGGGGTGTGAATTGAGGACGAGGAGGGCGTGATGAAGCGTTGTCTGATGATCGGCCTCGCGCTGGCCGCGCTCTGCGGCATGTCGACGCTCGCCTACGCCAGGCCGCCGACGGTCTTGAACTCCCCCGGCTATGACAGGCGTTTGCAGGAGAGCCGGTCGCAGTTGGGTGCTTCGCCGACGGTCGCAGCGCCGGTGGTCCATTCGAAGCGCGGCAAGAAGAAGCAGCCGAACTGAGGATTGCAAGCCGGAGCTCCATCCACGCGTCATTGCGAGCGCAGCGAAGCAATCCAGTATCTTTCTGTGCAGAGACTCTGGATTGCTTCGCTGCGCTCGCAATGACGCCTGTCGTGAACTCAGCTCTCGTAGGGTGGGCAAAGCGAAGCGTGCCCACCGACGCTCTCAATCATAAACAGACGGTGGGCACGGCGCTTTGCGCCTTTGCCCACTACGACCATCTCGCAATGACGGCTGCTGCTTCAGCCCTTCTTCGCGGGCTTGCTCGGTGTCGGGTTGAACAGCTTCTTCAGGTCGTTCAAGCTTTCCGACAGACGCGGCCATTCGCAGGAGAATGAGCTCTTGGTGCAAGGCGCGGCCTTCGGCCTTGCGCCTGCGGCCTGCTGCACCTTCGGCCGCTCGACCGGCACCGGCACGCGCTCGACTTCGGTCCGCAGCGCGACCTGCTGGAGCTGCTGCACCTGTTGCTCTTGCTGCTCGCGCTGCTGCCGCGCGGTGGCCTGGGCCGCTTCGTTGCTGCGGCGCTGCTTGGCGAGATAGGCGGTATAGGCTTCGTCGATCTTCTTCTGCTCCTCCGGCGTCGGATTGGGGCCGGCGATGTCGAAGGTGCGATCCTGGAGGAAATCGTAATAGGAATAGCCGCCGCCCAGCTTGCGGCGGCCGGCAAACTTGGCGTTGCAATCGGCAAGGGCCGCGGTCTTCTCAGCCTTGGTTGCGGCTTTCTCGGCGGCGTCGGCGCATTCCTCGAAATCGACAGGTGCGCGTTTCCACCATTGCGCCTCGGCATGCCCCGGCGTCAGCAGAATAAATCCTGCTGCGGCAACGAGAAGCAGCGCCGCGCGATGCGATGTAACTACGGCCGACATTCTAAGAGGGTATTCCTTGCAAGACGCAACCCGAACTGAGTCGAGCCAGATTTTTGCCTCTTTATGGCCGGCTTGTCACCCATGGAACCCGGGAAATTCAGGGCTGGGATGCTGACATTTTGTGCTTGACGTGGCGCGGGAGTCACAGCGCCCCGCCGGCAGGCTGTTACACTCGTATTGCGAGCGCCTCACTCCCGGCTGGCGACGCCAGGAAGACGAAGTGGCGCGCCTTCCGGATCTGGCCTTTCGAAGGCGCGGGCGCATGCTGAATGAGACAAACACGGAAGGACTGATATGACGATCACCATCGCAGCGAGCAGCGTGCCGAAGCCGCCGGCTGATATCATTAAAGGTTTCAGGGACGCGCCGACCTCGGTGATTTCGGACAACCTCGGCCGGCTGCCCGGCGCGGTCGGGCTGAGGCCGTATCATCGCGGCGGCAAGCTGGTGGGAACGGCCTTCACCGTGCGCACCCGGCCCGGCGACAATCTCGCCATCCACCGCGCGCTCGACCTGGTCGGGCCCGGCGACGTCATCGTGGTCGACGGCGGCGGCGACGAGACGCGCGCGCTGATCGGCGAGATCATGAAGAACATCGCGCAATGGCGCAAAGCCGAAGGCTATGTGATCGACGGCGCGATCCGCGACGTCGCGGCCTTCGCGGCCGACGACTTTCCCTGCTACGCCCGCGCGGTGATCCATCGCGGTCCGTACAAGAACGGCCCCGGCGAGATCAACGTGCCGGTGACGATCGGCGGCAGCGTGATCGCGCCCGGCGACATCGTCGTCGGCGACGAGGACGGCGTGGTTTCGTTTCCCGCGGCCGGCGCGGCCGCCCTGCTGGAAGCGGTGCGCGTCCAGGTCGCGCGCGAGGAGGAGACGCTGAAGGCGATCCGCGAGGGCCGTTACCAGGGTGCTTACGGCAAGGCCTGAGCTGCGGAGTGTAAAGGGGAGGATGACGTGAGCCAGAAGGACGAATTCCACAATCTCGACGACGCCAGCGACGGCCTCTTCCGCGAGCTCGCCGCCGGCGTGACCACGCGCATCTTCTCCGGCGAGCAAGCGATGCTGTCGGTGGTGACACTGGCGCCGCATGCGCAAGGCACGCTGCATCATCATCCCGAAGAGCAATGGGGCGTGCTGCTCGACGGCTCCGCCATCCGCGTCCAGGGCGATGAGGAAATCCCGGTCAAGAAGGGCGATTTCTGGCGCACGCCAGGGAACGTGCCGCACACCATGCGTGCCGGTCCCGACGGCGCCCGCGTGCTGGACATCTTCAGTCCGCCTCGGCCAGAATACAGAAAAGCAGGGTCAGGCTTCGGCACGACCTAAAGCGCCTTGCGCTTTAGCCTATTTTCTTGAGCATGATCTTTTCGGAAAACCGCTGCACACTTTTCCGGATCATGCTCGAGCGCCACAGAGCAAAAAGCCGGGCGCAACAACAAGGGAGGGGACCATGACGATCACACGACGCACGCTCTTGGCCGCACCGGCCATCCTCGCGATGGCACCGGCAGCAGCGCAGGCCGGCAAGATAACGCTGGTGGTGCCGTTTCCGCCTGGCGGATCGACCGACGCGATGGCACGGCTGCTGCAGACGAACCTGCAGACCAAGCTGGGTCGCATCGTCGTGGTCGAGAACAAATCGGGCGCGGCCGGTGCGCTCGGCGCGGCGCAGGTCGCCAAGAGCCCGGCCGACGGCTCGACCTTCCTGGTGACGTTCGATTCCCATGCGGTGATCCCGTCGATCCTCGACAAGCCGCCGGTCGATGTCGAGCGCGAGCTGATGCCGGTGCTGCTGATCGGCACCGCGCCCTACGTGATCGCGGCCGGCGCCGGACGCCCCTACAAGAGCTTTGCCGACGTGGTCGCCGCCTGCAAGGCGAGCCCCGGTGCGGTGAAATACGCCTCGGTCGGCATCGGCACGCTCGGCCATCTCGCCATGACCGTGCTCGGCAGCAAGGCCGGCGTCGAGATCATGCACGTGCCCTATCGCGGCGGCGGGCCGGCCATGAACGACGTGCTCGGCGGCCATGTCGATCTCATCGCGGGATCGGCGGCGCTGGTCGCGGCCCAGCTCGGGACCAACATGCTGCGCCCGATCCTGCAGCTCGGCCGCGAGCGGCTGCCGGCCTTGCCGGACACGCCCACCGCGATCGAGGCCGGCTTCCCCGATTTCGAGACGCTGGCATGGTGGGGCATCTTCGCCCCGGCAGGTACGCCTGCCGACGTCGTCGCGGCCATGGCGACGGCATCCAAGGAGATCCTGAGCGAGCCCGCGACCGCCGCCCAGCTCAAGGACACCCAGCACATGACGCTGCTGCTCCAGGACGGCGCCACCTTCAAGACCTTCTTCGACAAGCAGGTCGCCTATTGGGGCAAGGTCGTGAAGGACAACAATATCAAGGCGTGAGATCCGCCCATGCCCGGGATTGCCATCCCGGGTCCAGTGCGCTCGCGCGGGCTTGCGCGTCAGAGCATCTTGCCGACGATCTTCGTCATATCTGCCGCCGAAAACGCGCGCAGCGTTTCGGTGCGGACATTGCCGAGTGCGCTGAGACTAAGGCTGAGTGACATCGCGGCAGCCTCATCCGGAGCCTCGAGAACGGTCACAACGTCATATCGTCCCTGCGTCCAGACGATCTCTTTCACAGTCACGCCGAACGTTTTGGCCATCTCCTTGAAGGCTTCGGCCCGCTTCGGCGAGTCCTTGACGTTTCGGACTCCCTGATCAGTGAAGTTTCCCAGCACGACATAAGCTACCATGGTCGTCCTCCCTGGTTAGAACTTGAGGAAACCGCGCCGAGCTTGCCACGGTGGCTGAGACAGCGCTAGTTGCGCGTTGGAACGTCAGCAGATGCGACTTATTCGGTCAGGACAACGGCCGTGCGAAACTGAGCTCATGGCCGTCGGGGTCGGTGAGATGGAAGTAGCGCTCGCCCCATTCGGCATCGCGCGGCGTGGTCGACGGCTGCCATCCTGCCGCGAGCGCCTGCTCATAGGTGGCGTCGACATCGGCGACATAGAAGATGACGCGGCCCCACCAGGACCAGCGCTTGTCGTCCGGCTGCGCAGTCAGGTTGAGATAGCCGCTGCCGGCGCGAAAGCTCGTGAACGCAGCGGCTTCGCCGCCATACAGGAGCTCGAACCCCAGCGAACGGTAGAAGTGCACGGCGCGCCCCATGTCATGCGTGCCGAGCGTG
Organism: Bradyrhizobium sp. SPXBL-02; assembly: GCF_051853065.1. Classification (NCBI taxonomy): domain Bacteria; kingdom Pseudomonadati; phylum Pseudomonadota; class Alphaproteobacteria; order Hyphomicrobiales; family Nitrobacteraceae; genus Bradyrhizobium; species Bradyrhizobium sp. SPXBL-02. Next base: position 783,668 of record NZ_CP182474.1, read on the forward strand.
ATGGCGCTGATGCTTTCGATCATGTGAGCTGCTCCGTCGAAGGGGTCCGGGCGCGATTGTACTGCCGCCGTGTTCAGCTTGACGATGGATCTCGCCCGTCTTGCGGCTGGCGAACCGTATCCTGCTCTGCTATGACCGGATTGAACCCGTAGCCACGGGTTCCGCGGTCCCGTAGCTCAGCCGGATAGAGCGACGGTTTCCTAAACCGTAGGTCGGAAGTTCGAGTCTTCCCGGGATCGCCATTTCCTTGTCCGGCTGCTTCGTCTGTCGCCCTGCCGAGGGCTGCGCGACGGTCGATGTCAGTCCAGATGCCGACAATTGCGCCGCTGCCCATTTGATTGTAGCATTTCGCGTCAGAGCATCAGTCTATTGTCGATGCAGCCGAAGATTGATTTGATGGCGCGCCGCGGATCAGCGCCGGCCCGCCCGATATTCGTGGTTTGCAGCGGATGACTTTTCAACGCGACAATGCGGCTTTCGAGCACTGGCTGCGCAAGCAATGCGACGTCGTTGACGCGGACCTCGCCCACAAGCACGAGCGGATGCAGAAGGATGCGTTCACGTTCCTGCGCGCGACGTTCTTTCGCTGGGCGCGTCGCATCGAGAAGCTCTGTCCCAAGCTGAAGGATGCGCCCGCCGTGCTGTCGGTCGGCGACACCCACATCGAAAATTATGGGACCTGGCGCGATGCCGAAGGCCGTCTGGTCTGGGGCATCAACGATTTCGACGAAGCCGCGGTCATTCCCTATCCGTTCGATCTCGTCCGCCTTGCGACCAGCGCGCGGCTCGCACCGAAGGCGCGGACCTCTAATCGCAATGCGGCGGCGGCCATTCTCGATGGCTATCGCGAGGGGCTCGCGAACCCGCGCCCGTCGCTGCTGGACGAGGAGGAGAGCTGGATGCGGCCCTTCGTGGCCTGCTCCGACGAGGAACGGCGCGACTTCTGGCACGAGCTGGAGGACTATCCGGATGCGGAGCCGCCTTCGCAGGTTGCTTCGGCGCTCAGAAAGAACCTGCCCGACCATGCCGAGCTGGAGCGGTTCGCTTCGCGCAGGAAAGGCGGCGGCGGCCTTGGCCGGCCGCGCTACGTTGCGATCGCCACCTGGGATGGCGGCAAGATCGTGAGGGAAGCCAAGGCGCTGGTACCCTCCGCCTGGGATTGGGCGCACGGCATGAACGGCAAGCCGCGCTTTCTGGACGTCGCCCGAGGAGAGTTTCGGGCGCCCGATCCGCATCTCAAGTTGAAAGGCGGCTACATCATTCGTCGCATTGCTCCCGATCAGCGCAAGCTCGAGCTCAGCAATCGCAGTCATCCGCGGCTGAGACTCGATCTGCTCTGGGCCAAGGGATTCGATCTCGGCGCGATTCATGCGGGAACGGGCGGCGCCAGACCCAAGATCGAGCACGATCTCGATGGACGCAAGGACGACTGGCTTCACAGCGCCGCAAAAGTCGCCGCCGCGGACGTCCAGGAGGACTTCGAGGAATGGCAGAAGGTCCGGCTGCCGTGGACACCTGATACCCAGGATTGACGTGCGAGGCGCCGGCAGGCGGTTTGCAAGCGCTGGGAGCGTAACCGGCATGCGCTCCGATTTGCTCAGCGGGCGCGAAAATTGCTAACAGGGACAATTGCAGGGACCTGCCCGGGTCTCCTGCCTGTAATCCTGCCATACCCAGCCACATCCCGGAGACCATTGATGCCTTTCGACCTGATCCTGCGCGGGGGGCGGGTGATCGACCCGTCCCAGAAGCTCGACGCCGTGACCGATGTCGCCTTTGCCGGCGGCAAGGTCGCCGCGATCGGCAGCGCCCTCAAGGCGGATCCGGGCACCGAGGTGCGCGACGTCTCGCAATTCATTGTGTCGCCGGGGCTGATCGATCTGCACACCCATGTCTATTGGGGCGGCACCTCGCTCGGCATCGATGCCGAGGAGTTCTGCCGCCTCTCCGGCGTCACCACGGCGGTCGATACCGGCAGCGCCGGACCCGGCAATTTCGCCGGCTTCCGCAAGCATGTGATCGAGCCGAGCCAGGTCCGCATCCTCGCTTATTTGCACGTCTCGCATGCCGGCATCTTCGGCTTCTCGCACCGGATCATGGTCGGCGAGAGCGAGGAGCTGCGATTGATGAATCCGGTCGAGGCGGCCGAGGTGGCCGATGCCAACCGCGATCTCATCGTCGGCATCAAGGTGCGCGTGGGCCTGCATTCCTCGGGCACCTCGGGTGCGGTGCCGCTCGACATCGCGCTCGAGGTCGCGAACGAGGTCGGCATGCCGCTGATGGCGCATATCGACCATCCGCCGCCGAGCTATGAAGACGTGTTGGCGCGACTGCGTCCCGGCGACGTGCTGACCCATGCGTTCCGCCCTTTCCCCAACACCCCGGCGACGGCGCAAGGCACCGTGAAGAAGGCGGTGCTGGAGGCGCGCGAGCGCGGCGTGCTGTTCGATATCGGCCACGGCAAGGGCTCGTTCGCGTTCAAGACCGCGCGTGCCATGCTCGCCAATGGTTTCTATCCCGACACCATCTCCTCCGACATCCATCAGCTCTGCATCGACGGCCCGGCCTATGACCAGGTCACGACCATGTCGAAGTTCCTGTGCATGGGCATGGAGCTGCCGGATGTGATCGCGGCATCGACGGTGAATGCGGCGATGGCGCTGCGGCGTCCCGAGCTCGGCAGCCTCAAGCCCGGCAGCGTCGGCGACGCCACGCTGATTTCGGTGAAGCAAGGCCAGTTCGACTACGAAGACGTCGTCGGCGAGCACCTGATCGGTGATCGCAAGATCGTCTCAGAGGGTGTCGTCATCGGCGGGCGCTGGTGGCATCCGAATTGACGATCGCTAGCCCCGCTCGCGATAGAATTGCAGCAGCCGCGCGCCCGCCGGCGAGAGCCAGTCGGGTGCGCCGGTGATGTAGCCTTCGACGCGGCTGCTCGCTCCGACCAGATAGGTGACGGGCATGCCGACGAGCGGGAACATCGCCCTGGAAGCTTCGGCTGCCGCGCCGTAGGCATCGGCGTAACACGCGAGGTTCTGCACGGCGAGGCCGCCGAGAAATGCGCGGATCTTGCGCAGGTCTTTGGTGTCCGTGCAGATCGCGACCACGTCGAGCGGCTCGGGCCGCGAGGCTGCAAGGCTTGCGAGCATCGGCAGATCGAGCTTGCAGGCCGCGCACCAGGTCGCCCAGAAATTCACCAACGTGATGCGGCCGGGCTTCGCCGTCACGATGGCATCCCGGCCGTGCAGGTCCTGAAGCCTGAGCTGTGGCATCGGGGCGCGCGGCCGAACCAGTGTGAACTGGCTGCGTCCGGCCTCGAACATTGGCGGCCAGCTGTCTTGCGCGCGGCCGGCGGGCGGGATGGCGAGAGAGGCTGCCGCGGCCATCAGGATCGATCGACGCGACAGCGTCATGCCTTCTCGCGCCGCCTCACGCATGGATATAGGCCCAGCCCTTCAGTTGCAGATCGACGACGCGCCCGATCCCGAACGGGACGAGGCTTGCGCCCGGGATCAGCGGGATGGAGATCTGCTCCTTGGCTTCCGCGATGGTCTTGGACGAGGCGCACATGCTGAAGGTGAGATTGGGCAGCGACTGGCGCAGCGTCGCGAGCGGCTCGACCAGCGGCGTCTTGTCCGCCCGGAAGACGTCGATGCCTTTGCCGTTGGCCACGACCTCGATCAGCAATCGCGCGCCCCTCTCGGCAAAATGCTTGGAGAGATTGGCCGAATAGCTGATCGCGTGACCCATGACGTAGGGCTCGTTGCTGTCGATCAGGATCACGACGCCCTCAGCGAGACGATCCTCCTTGGCCGCGGCGGTGCCGCCGGTTGTGAGGACCGCGGTGCCAGCGAGCAGGCTTCTGCGGGACCATGCAGAGATCATGGCGTTCCTGCCGCTCAGAACTGGCGCGGCGCGATCGGCGCCTTGCTGCCTCGTCCCCACAGCACGAACAGGCTGAGCGCAAGCAGGACGGTGTTGAGCGGCGCTACCTCGGCTTCGCCGCGCGAGAGGTGGAAGACAAGCGCAATGACCTGCAGCACCGCGCAGCCGAGCGCGGCGAGCACCGTCAGCCGCGGCAGGATCCGCGTCAGCGCCGGCAGCAGGATGCCGATCCCGCCGGCGAGATCGACCAGCGCAATCGTCCGGACGAACGTTTCGGAATACTGACCGGCCCACGGCATCATCGCGGCCAGCTGGGGAATGGGCGTGGTCAGCTTCACGAAGCCTGCCGAGACGAACACGGCGGAGAGGGCGACCTGCGCGGCCCAGAGGCCGATGCGAAGGGACCGGCCGGGAGCGGCGGTTTCGATGGTGGTGGCGGACATGGGGTTCTCCGGAATGTGAAGGTTGCCACCATCTGATAGTTTCGCCGCATTTGATCATTCTGCGCTAAAGGAATTATTCATTTCCTGGATGTTGATGATCTCATGGATACTCTGGTCAGCATGAAGGTGTTTTGCCTGGTCGCGGAGCTGAAGAGCTTTGTGACCGCGGCGCAGCGCCTGCGCATCTCGCCTGCCATGGCAAGCAAGCACGTGATGCAGCTCGAGAAGCGGCTCGGCACGCGACTGCTCAACCGGACCAGCCGGCGCGTCAGCCTGAGCGAGAGCGGCGCGCTCTATTTCGAGCAGGCGAGGCAGATGCTGGACGCGCTCGACGAGGTCGAAGCCGCCGTCAGCAAGGCGACGGTCGTGCCGCGCGGCACGCTGCGGCTGACCGCGCCGGTGTGGATGGCTAACAAGATCTTCGCGGGCGTGCTGGCGGACTATCTGGCCCGTTATCCGGACGTGCGCCTCGACGTCGATCTCAGCGGCCGGATGGTTAACCTCGTCGAGGAGGGATTCGATCTCGCACTTCGGGCGACAGCCGCGCCCGACGAGGCGCTGATCGCGCGGCCCATCACCGGCGTTCCGTTCTACCTGGTTGCCGCTCCCGCCTTCCTCAAACGCGCGGGCCGCCCAAGGACCTTCGCCGATCTCTCCGGCCAGGCGTTGCTGCACTATGCGCTTTATCCCGGCGAGAGCTTCTCCTTCCAGGGCGAGCACGGCCCCGAGACCGTCAAGCTCAACCCGGTGCTGCGCAGCGGCAACGAAACGCTGCTGCACATGGCGGCGCTGGAAAGCATGGGCTTCGCCTTCCTGCCGAAATGGCTGGTCACCGAGGACATCGCCAGCGGACGTCTCGTCCACGTCCTGCCCGACGAAGTCATCTTCGAGGGTCGCCTGCTCGCGGTCTATCCCAGCCGCAAATATCTGTCCGCGAAGGTGAGGACCTTCATCGACTTCGTCGCCGCCGACAAGCGGATGAGGTGACCGGATAGTGCGACCACTCGTCAGTCGCGCCCCGCCTCGATGATTGCCTTGGCGAGCCGCGCCGGATCGGAGAAGCACAGCTCGTGGCTTCCCGCAACCTGCACCAGGCGGAACAGGCCGAGCTTCTCCGACAGGCGCGGATGCCAGCCATGGCTGTGCGGCAGCGCGGTATCCTCGGTGCAGTTGATGTAGGATTTGGCCAGCGGCATCTCGGCCGGATTGCTCTTGAGCGCAATCTTGTCGGTGAAGGTCGCGAGCGGATGCGGATTGAGCACGTCATAGGCGCGCTGCGCCGTCTCCAGATCGGCATCGTTGATGAACGCCTCGCGCCAGATCGGGAAGGGCAACACCACCGAGCCGTCGCCGCGCTCGGCCGCAATGGCGTCGAACAGACCAACATAGCGCGGCGGCACCATGTCGTTGAGGCACTCGCCATTGTTGGGCACGAAAGCGTTCCAATAGACCAGGCGGCGGATGCGCTCCGGCGCGAGGTCGGCGACCCCCGTGATGACCATGCCGCCATAGGAATGGCCGAGCAGGATGACGTCCTGCAGATTATTCTCCGCAAGGTAGTCGGCGATCGACTGGATCGCTTCCTTCAGCCCGGTCGTCTTGGCATCGCCCGGACGGTTGCCCTTGATGGTGGGGGTATGGACCTGATGGCCGGCTGCGCGGATCGGCGCGGCGACCGGCTCGAGCTCGGCACCGGTATGCCAGGCGCCATGGACAAGAACGAAGGTCGACATGTTGTGGCTCCCTCGGAAGACTGCTTAGATCGGTGCGGCGATGACCTTGCCTGGATTTGCCGGCTGAACGCCGGTCGACGTTGTTGCCGCCATACTGAACCGCTGGCGCGTTGCGCGCTTGTCCGACGGTGAACCGGATTGGTCCTGGAGCGAACTGATGGAGCAGCTCAATTCCGAAAGCCGGCCCCGCCGTTTGGTCTGGGACACCGGCGAGACGCGGCCGGAGGAGCAATTCTCCTACTATCGCGAAGCGATCTGCCAGGCATTCATGAACCTGACGCCGGAATCGGCAACCACCTCACGCTTCCCGGCCAAGGTCGAGGCGATCAAGATCGGCAGCGGTGCCATCAACCGCGTGGTCTTTCCCGAGCACACCGTGCATCGCTCGCGCGCCGATATCGCTGCGTCGACCGAAAGCTGCTTCTATCTGAACTTCAAGCTAGCCGGCCGCTGCCGCGTGGTCCAGGGCGGCTGCGACGTCAGCCTGTCGCGCGGTCAGGTCGGCATCTGCGACAGCGACCGGGAAGTGACCTTGTTGCATGATCGCGGGCCGACGCTGCAGGTTGCATCCTTCTGGGTGCCTTCGCGCGAGCTGCGTGATCGGCTGCCGCCATCCTTCGACTTCAGGGTGGAGCGTGTGTCCGACGATCCCTTCGTCGGTCATCTCATCGTCGAGACCGCGCGATCGCTGAATGCCGGCGCGCTGCGGATGACGGAAGGCGAAGCCGTCAGGCTGTTCGGCGTGCTGCTCGATCTTGTCGCGCTGAGCCTGTCGCGCCGCGCGCGTGCGCAGACGGCCGAGGCCGCCAGCTTTGCCGACGCGACCGTGCTCGCGCTCCGCCGCGCCGTGCACGAGCGGCTCTCCGAGCAGCGCCTTGCGGTTGCGGACGTCGCGCGTGCCATCGGCATCAGCGAGCGCTACGTGCACAAATTGTTCGAGCGCGCAGGCACCACATTCTCGGACTACGTCATGGATCGTAGGTTGGACGGCGCGGCACGTGACCTCAGCGATGCTGCGAAGGCGGACCAGGCGATCGGCGCCATCGCGTTCGACTGGGGCTTCTCGGACCTCTCCCACTTCACCCGCCGCTTCAAGCAGCGCTTCGGCTGCCGGCCGCGCGACTGGCGCGCGCGGTGATCTACATCGACCTGACCTATAAGGATCTGGCGATCAGCAGCTTCATGATCTCGTTGGTGCCGCCATAGATCTTCTGGATGCGGGAATCGATGAAGATGCGCGAGATCGGGTATTCCTGCATGTAGCCGTAGCCGCCGAACAGCTGCAGGCATTCGTCGGCGGTCTCGACCTGCTTCTCCGAGCACCAATATTTCGCCATCGAGGCCGTCACGGTGTCGAGGTCTTTTGCGACCAGGCGCTCGATGCACCAATCGACGAAGACGCGCGCGATCATCGCCTCGGTCTTGCGCTCGGCCAGCGTGAAGGCGGTGTTCTGGAAATCCATCAGCGGCTTGCCGAACGCCTTCCGCTCCTTGGTGTAGTCGGTGGTGAGCTTGACCGCGCGCTCCATCGAGGCCACGGCGCCGACCGCGAGCGCAAGCCGCTCCTGCGGCAATTGCTGCATCAGCTGGACGAAACCCTGGCCCTCCTCCTTGCCGAGCAGGTTTTCCGGCGGCACCGTCACGTTGTCGAAGAACAGCTCCGAGGTGTCGGAGGCGTGCAGGCCGATCTTTGTCGAGGTTGCGCCCGCGCTTGTAGCCGTCCGCGCCCGCAGTCTCGACCACGATCAGCGAGATGCCCTTGGCACCTTGCTCGCCGGTGCGCGCGACCACGATGACGAGGTCGGCGGCCTGGCCGTTGGTGATGAAGGTCTTCTGCCCGTTGATGACGTAGGAATTGCCCTGTTTCTTGGCCGTGGTCTTGACGGCTTGCAGATCCGAGCCGGTGCCGGGCTCGGTCATGGCGATGGCGCCGACCATCTCGCCGGACGCCATCTTCGGCAGCCAGCGTTTCTTCTGCTCCTCCGAGCCGTAATTGAGGATGTAATGCGCGACGATGGCGCTGTGCACGGAGACGCCGGTGGTCAGCTTCGGCACCGTGCTCTCGAGATCGTCGAGCACGGCGGCGTCATAGGCGAACGTCGCGCCGAGGCCGCCATATTCCTCCGGCACGCTCGCGAGCAGCGCGCCCATCTCGCCGAGCCCGCGCCAGGCGAAACGATCCACCATCTTCTGCTCGCGCCATTTCTCTGCATGCGGGGCCAGGTCCTTGGCGAGATATTTGCGGAACTGGTCGCGGAAGACGTCGAGCTCTTCGGTCATCCAGGAGGAGCGGTAGGGCATGATTACCTCGGTTGATGCGGCGTTCCGGCTTGGTAAGCCAGCGAACCGCGGCAATTATTGTGTTTTCAGGCTGCGCCGGTGACGCTACCAAGGCGCCGGTAACAGCGTCTATCGGGATGTCTGATTGTGGCGATCAAAACCCAGGAGCTCAAGCTCGACATCGAGCGCATCGGCACGGTCTCGGCGATCCTGACGCAGCCGACCCATGCACGCGCCTGCTACGTCCTGGCGCACGGCGCCGGCGCAGACATGCGGCATTCCTTCATGGAGAAGGTTGCAGCCGGCCTTGCCGAACGCGGCATCGCGACGTTCCGCTTCAATTTCCCCTACATGGAAGAGAAGAAGGGACGTCCCGACCAGCCGGCGGTCGCGCACGCCGCCATCCGCGCAGCGGTCGCGGAGGCGGCGCGGCTCTGTCCCGGGCTGAAGCTCGTTGCCGGCGGGAAATCCTTCGGCGGCCGCATGACCTCGCAGGCGCAGTCGAAGTCGCCGCTGCCCGATGTCAAAGGGCTCGCTTTTCTCGGCTTTCCCCTCCATGCCGCCAAGAAGCCGTCATCCGAGCGCGCCGAACACCTTGCCGCCATCGCGATCTCCATGCTGTTCCTGCAAGGCACGCGCGATGAGCTTGCCGATCTGAGCTACCTCAAGCCTGTCGTCGAGAAGCTCGGCCCGAAGGCGACGCTGCATGAGGTCGCAGGCGGCGACCATTCCTTCGCGGTGCTGAAGAAATCCGGCCGTACCAATGACGAGGCGCTCACCGAGGTGCTGGACACGCTCGCGGCCTGGATCGACGCGCTCGCCTGAGGCTCACGCGGAATAAAGCCCCCTGTCGCGCGCCTTCTGGATGGCGAGTGCGGCGATCAGGTCGAGCGTCGGCGTCGACAGGCCGGCGGTGCGCGCGAAGGCCTGGGGCGCCTTCACCAGCACGTCGATCTCCATGGCGCGGCCGAGCTCGTAATCCTGCAGCAGCGATGGTTTGTGGTTGGGGGCAGGGCCGCTGCGGCTGGCGCGCTTGACCTCGGGAATGAAGTATTGGGCGATCTCGTTGGCCTCGTTCAGCATGCGCGGAATCACCTCCGTGAAGGCGGGGTCGTCGCGCACGCCGCGCGCGGTCTGGCCGGTGAGCAGGCACAGCACCGACAGCGACATGTTGGTCAGCAGCTTTGACCAGATCGCCTCGCGGATCTCGGCGACCGGCGGCGATTCCAGCCGCGCGTCGTTGAAGACACCGCGCAGCCTGGTGATGCGCTCGCAATTGCGGTCGTCGCACTCGCCGATCAGGAGACGGTTGCGGTCCGGCGTCAGGTTCTGCACCACGCCGGGCGCGATCACCTCGTTGGATGAGAAGACCACGCCGCCGACGATCCGTTCCTTCGGGATGCAGGCGCGCAGGCGCCCGCCGGGATCGAGGAATGAAATGTCCGGCGGCGCCGGGTGCCGCGGCGGCAGGCCGATGCCGTACCACCAGGGAATGCCGTTCTGCGCAAACACGATCGCAGTGTCGTCCTGGAGCAGCGGCTTGATGCTGGAAACCAGCCCCTGAAGCGCGGTCGCCTTCAAGGTCGAGATCACGACGTCCTGCGAGCCGAGCTGGGCCGGATCGCCTGACGCGTTCACCTTGGCGCCGACCTCGGAATCGCCGACGCGCAGCTTGAGGCCATTGGCGCGGGCCGCCTCCAGATGCGCCCCCCGCATCACGCAACTGACCTCATGGCCGGCGCGCGCCAGCCGTACCGCAATGTGGCTGCCGACGGCGCCTGCGCCGAAAATGCAGATGCGCATATTGATATCCCGTATCCATCCCGTGGTGTCGCCCGCAGCCAGCATGACACAAGCCGCCATGCGATGGACGCGGCCGCCCTACGCCGGAAAGATATGGATCAGGGCCCGCGCCCTCGGCCATAGTGCGCGGCAAACAACCGGAGGACCGCCGATGACTGCCAGCCCCGTCCTGTGGAGCCTCGATGAACGCGGGGTTGCGACCGTCACGTTGAACCGGCCGGAGGTCAACAATGCCTATGACGGCGCGCTGATCTCAGGCGTGCTCGCGGCCATGGACGACCTCGGCAGCAAGCCCAATCTGCGCGTCGTCGTGCTCCGGGGCAACGGCAAGCACTTCCAGGCCGGTGCCGATCTCAAATGGATCAAAAGCGTGCGGCCGCAATCGAGCGAGGCGAACGAGGCGGCCTCGCGGGCGACGTTCGAAGCCGTGCAGCGGCTCAACACGTTGCCGATTCCCACCGTCGCGCTGGTGCAGGGCGGCTGCTTCGGGGGCGGTACCGGCGTCATCGCGGCCTGCGACGTCGTGATTGCCGCCGACAACGCCCTGTTCTCGATCACCGAGGTGCGCTGGGGCCTGACCGCCGCGATCATCATCCCGCAGCTCTGCGATGCCATCGGCGTCCGCCAGGTCCGTCGCTACGCGCTGACCGGCGAACGCTTCGTCGCCGAAGATGCCCGCCGCATCGGCCTCGTCCACGAGGTGGTGCCGCTCGCCGATCTCGAGGCCGCAGGCGCCAAGGTGGTCGAGCAGCTGCTCGCCAACGGACCGGAGGCGATGGCCGAGACCAAGCGGCTCGCGCTGGAGAGCTCGTTCGGCGGCATGGCGGTGGACGATTCGGCGTATACGCGGCTCGTGCAATTGCACTCGCTCAAGCGCCAGAGCGCCGAGGCGGCGGAGGGGCTTGCGTCGTTCGCAGAGAAACGGGCGGCGAACTGGGGCGGTGGCAAAGGTTAGGCGTCAGCAGCCGCGGCAGATATTGTTGATGCTGCGGTAGACGGCGTCGTCGTCCTGGCGCAATTGGCGCAGCGTTTCGAGCGTCGTGCTCTCAGCCGCCGGCGCGGCCGGCTTGCGCTTCGCTGCCAGCTCTTCCTCCTGCTGCTTGTAGCAGGCCTCGCGGTCGGCCTTGGCCGGGATGAAGCGGCAGTTTTGCTCCACGGCTGCGGCGGGAGCGGCCGAGAGCGCGAGGGCAGTAAGAGCGGCGAAGCAGTACCTGACGATGATCGAATTCATGGCCGCACTTGTCTCAGGTTCACCGATGGCGAGCAACCGCGATCTTGCGGGCATGAGGACCGCCGGCTAAGTCGTGATCCAGTTCGAACCAGATTCCGGGAAGGAACGCGCCATGCCGGCCATGACGATCGATGAACCAGCGCGCAAAGTACCGCTCTATGGCGAGTATGAAGTCGTCGTGCTCGGCGGCGGTCCGGCCGGCATCGTGGCGGCAGCCGCAGCGGCGCGCGCCGGGCGGAAGACGTTGCTGATCGAACGCTACGGCTTTCTCGGCGGCATGGGCACCGCGGCCGGCGTCACCAACTTCTGCGGCCTGCACGGCAATGTCCATGGCGAGCACCGGCGGCTGGTGCAGGGCATGGCCTCGGAGCTGCTGGCGCGGATCGATCGCTTGAACGGCCTCAACGCGCCGCATCTGATTCTCGGAAAGGTCTATGCCCAGGCCTACGACACCGCCGCCTACAAGATCGCGGCCGACGAGCTGCTCGCCAGCCACGGGGTGAGTATCCTGTTCCACGCGCTCGGCGCCGGCGTCGTCATGGCTGATGAGCGCCGCATCGACGCGATGCTGGTGGAGACCAAGGCCGGGCGCCAGGCGGTGCGCGCGGAGATCTTCATCGACTGTTCCGGCGACGGCGATCTCGCCGAGTGGGCCGGCGCGCCGTTCGAGATCGGCGACGAGCATGGCCATCCGCTCTATCCCTCGATGATGCTGCGTCTCAACGGCATCGATCCCGCCAAGGCCGGCGAGGCCTGGCGCACCATTCCGCAATTGATGGAGAAGGCGATCGCCGCCGGCACGCACAGATTTCCGCGGAAAAGCGCGATCGTGCGGCCACAGAAATCCGGCATCGAATGGCGGGTGAATTTCACCCAAGTGGCGCGCGAGGATGGTCACGCCATCAACGGAATCGAGCCCGACGATCTCACCCGCGGCGAGATCGAGGGCCGCAAGCAGGCGCTCGCCGCGTACGAATTCCTGCGCAGCGCGGTGCCGGGTTTTGAGAATTCCTACATCGTCGACCTGCCGCCACAGCTCGGCATCCGCGAGACCCGCCGCATCAAAGGCGGCTACCAGCTCAGCGGCGAGGACGTGCTTCGCTGTGCCTCGTTCGCGGATTCCATCGGCGTCAACGGCTGGCCGATCGAGGCCCATGTGCCCGGCGACGTCGTCTTCACCTTCCCGCCGATCCCGGAATCGCGCGGCTATAACGAGCTGCCTTACCGGATGCTGGTTCCTGAAGGCGTCGACAATCTCCTGGTCGCCGGCCGCTGTGCCTCGATGACCCACGAGGGCCAGTCGGCCGCGCGGGTCTCCGGTGCCTGTTTCGCGATGGGTGAAGCCGCCGGTTCCGCCGCCGCGCTGGCGCTGTCCGGAAACCGGATTCCACGCGAAATCCCCATTGAAAAATTGCAGGAAACGTTGAAACAACAGGGCGCCTTCATCGGAGGGGACCAGGCGGTGCCCGAAGGCCTGTAACGCACTGCAAGACAAAGCGGAGGAAACGGGATGATCGGGATTGCGCGGCTCGCGGTAGCGGGCCTGATGGCGATCATGGCAATGGGCACGGCGCGGGCCGAGGATGCGCTGAAAGCCAAGATCGGCGTGCTCCGCCTGTCTTCGTCGGCGCCGGTCTTCATCGCGGTGGACAAGGGCTATTTCCGGGAGGCCGGCTTGGAGGTCGAGCTGAAGTTCTTCGACGCAGCGCAGCCGATTGCGGTCGCCACCACCTCGGGCGACGTCGATTTCGGCGTCACCGCCTTCACCGCCGGGCTCTACAATCTCGCCGGCAAGGGAGTGCTGAAGGTGATCGGCGGCATGAGCCGCGAGAAGCCCGGCTACCCCTTGATCGGCTATTTCGCCAGCAACAACGCCTATGCGAGCGGCCTGAAGACACCGAAGGACCTCGCCGGCAAGCGCGTGGCGATGACGCAGGTCGGATCGAGCTTCCACTATTCGCTCGGCCTGCTCGCCGACAAATACGGCTTCAAGCTAGCGGACGTGAAGATCGTGCCGCTGCAATCGCTGTCGAATGCCGCCGCCGCGCTCAAGGGCGAGACCGTCGATGCCGCCTTGCTCCCGATCTCGACCGCGCGAAAGCTGATGGACGAGGGTGGCGCGAAATTTTTGGGCTGGGTCGGCGACGAGACGCCGTGGCAGCTGGGTGCGGTATTCGCTTCGCCAAAGACGCTGGCCAACAAGGCGCTGGTGACGAAATTCCTCGGCGTGCTCGCGAAAGCCGACCGCGAATATCACGACGTCATCCTCACCGCGATGAAGGACGGTGTCGCCCCGATCAACGAGCAGACAAAACCGCTGCTGGAGATCATCGCCAAGTACACCAACCTGCCGGTCGAGCAGGTGGTCGGCAACTGCGCCTATATCGATCCCGAGGGCAAGCTCGACGTCAAGAACGTCGACAACCAGATCAAATGGCTGCAGGAGCAGGGCTTCGCCGACAAGGGCTTTGATGCGGAAGCGATCATTGCGAAGGACTATGTGAAGGCGGATTGATGCTGATGATGCAGTCTCTCGCCGCCGGCTATCTGCCACCCTCCCCTGGAGGGGGAGGGTCGATCGCACCGGCGATGCGCAGCATCGTCCGGAGCGAGCGGGGTGGGGTGAGCCACAGCGGCGGTCTGTCCGTCGTTTGCTCCGCCCACGCGAGGAGAGTTCAAGAGCGGGCATCATCAGCGCTGTCGCGGATAGACCGTCACCCCACCCCGGTTTGCATTTCGCTTCGCTGCATGCAAACCGACCCTCCCCCTCCAGGGGAGGGTGAAGAGCCCGGGCTCATCGCATGGACCTGATCGCCAACCACATCACCCATCGCTTCGGCGATCTCGCCGTGCTCGACGACGTCTCTTTCATCGTCGGTGCCGGCGAGGTGGTGGCGATCGTGGGGCCCTCCGGCTGCGGCAAGAGCACGCTGCTGTCGATCCTCGGCGGGCTGTTGCAGCCGACCTCCGGCGCGCCGGAGCTGCGCGGCGCGCCGCCGGCGGATAGTCTCAATCCGCTGACCTTCGTGTTCCAGGATTTCGCGCTGCTGCCCTGGGCGACGGTCGAGGAGAACGTCGAATTCCCGCTGCTGCACACCCAGCTCTCGGCCGCGCAGCGCCGCGCCCTGGTCGAGGATGCGCTGCGCCGCACCGGCCTCACCGATTTTCGCCAGACCTATCCCAAGCAGCTCTCCGGCGGCATGCGCCAGCGCGTCGGCATCTCGCGCGCGCTCGCGGTGAGGCCCGCGATCCTCTTGATGGACGAGCCGCTCTCGGCGCTGGATTCGCAGACCCGCGAGCTCTTGATGGAGGATTTCATCCGCCTGCTCGCCGATGGCGGCATGGGCGCGGTCTACGTCACCCACAATCTCGAAGAGGCGGCGCGGCTCGCCGACCGCATCGTGGTGCTGTCGCGGCGGCCCGGCCGCATCCGCGAGGTCGTCACCGTGCCGATGACGCGCGCGGCGCGCGGCGAAGCGGCGGCGCGCGAAAAACTGCTGGCGCTGCAGAATCAGATCTGGTCGCTGATCCGCAACGAGGCGATCGATGCCGAGCGCGAGGTCCAGCATGCTTGACCGCGCGGCAACGGACACGACGGCCAAGAACGAACCGACGAACGAACCGACGCGGCGCGTCCGCTTTCGTGGTGCGGGCTTCGTGCCTGCGTCGAGCCGGTTTGGCGGCTGGATCGCGCTCGGCCTCGTCATCGCGATCTGGCAAGCCGCCGGCAGCGCCGGCCTCGTCAATGCGCTGTTTCTGCCGACCCCCGCCGCGATTGTCCGCGCGATCTATCAGCTCGCGGTCTCCGGCGCACTCTGGCAGCATGTTTCGGCCTCGCTGCTGCGGATCGGCGTCGGCTGGCTCGTGGGAACGGCGGCCGGCGTCGCCGTCGGCTTCGCCATCGGCCTGTCGCGCCTCGCGCGCAGCGTCGGCATCACCTTCATCTCGGCGCTGTTCCCGATCCCGAAGATCGCGCTGCTGCCGCTGCTCATTCTCTGGCTCGGCATCGGCGAGGAGCCGAAGATCGCGACGATTGCGCTCGGGGTGTTCTTCTCGACCGCGATCTCGGTCTATAGCGGCGTCGATGCCGTGCCACGCAACCTGATCCGCATGGCGCAGAGCTTCAACGTCCCCTTCGCCACCATCGTGCGCAAGGTGATCTGGCCGGGCGCGCTGCCGGCGATCCTCGCCGGCTTCCGCATCACCGCCTCCGTCGCGTTGCTGCTGGTCGTCAGCGCCGAGATGATCGGCGCCCAATACGGCATCGGCGCCTTCGTGCTGCAGGCCGGCAACCTGATGCAGACCGATCAGCTGCTCGCGGGCGTCGTGATCCTGTCGGTGTTCGGCCTCGCAGTGGGCAAGGTGATCGGCTGGCTGGAGACGCGGCTGTTGCACTGGCGGTAGCGGCATTCACCGCTGCAGTAGGGTGGGCAAAGCGAAGCGTGCCCACGATTCCTTCACGCGTCGCGAAGACGTGGGCACGGCGCGTTGCGCCTTTGCCCACCCTACGAGACTGTTGCACTGGAGGTAGCCAACCGTCATGCGAGGAGCTTTTGCGACGAAGCAATCCAGACTGTCCCCGCGGAGGGATTCTGGATTGCTTCGCTTCGCTCGCAATGACGATGTGGTTGGCAGTGCGACCGTCACGCGTTCCCGCGATCTTCCCGAAACAGATCCAGCTTCTGCTGCACCGGCCGGTCCGAGAAGCTGAACAGCACGGCGTCCTCATCCGCCTCGTGCGTGACCCAGTGCCAGCTCGGCACCACGAACAGATCGCGCGGCCCCCATTCGAACACGGTATCGCCGATGCGGCTGCGGCCGCGGCCCTCGATCGGGCAGAACACCGTTGCGTCCGTCGAACGATAGCGCGCGGTGCCAAAACCCTTCGGCAGCAGCTGGATGAAGGTGCCGATGGTCGGCATGGCGAAATCGCCGGTCTCGGGGTTGCTGAATTTCAGCTTGAGGCCGTGGCAGGCGTCCCATTCCTGGCTCGTCCTGGCCTTCTCCAGCGCCTCGCGCGTGTAGGCATAGGGATAGCTGAAGATGGGTGAGGTCTTCGAGCTCCGCTTCACATCGACGGGCAAGAGGTTGTGGCCATAGCGGGCAAAGCTGTCGCCCGCGGGCTTCGTGATCTTCTGCTGATCTTCCTTCGAGCCTTCGGCAAAGGAGCAGTCGAAGAACTGCACCAGCGGGATGTCGAGGCCGTCGAGCCAGAACATCGGCTGATCGGTCTCGTTGGAATGATCGTGCCAGGTCATCGAAGGCGTGATGATGAAGTCGCCCGGCTCCATCGCGGTGCGCTCGCCGTCGACCGCGGTGTGGGCGCCCTTGCCTTCGAGCACGAAGCGCAGCGCCGACTGGCTGTGGCGATGCGCGGGCGCGACGTCGCCGGGCACCACCATCTGCACGCCGGCATAGAGCGAGGTCGTGATCTTGGATTGCCCGCGCAGTCCCGGGTTCTCCAGCACCAGCACGCGCCGCTCGGCCTCTTTGGCGGTGATGAGCTTGCCGGCCTCGGTCATGTAGTCGCGGATGACGTCGAACTTCCAGAGGTGCGGCCGGCAGGCGCTCTTCGGCTCCGGCGTGATCAGGTCACTCATCACCGTCCACAGCGCGGTGAGGTTTTCGCCGTCGATCTTCTTGTAGAACGCCTCGCGTTCCGGCGTCTTGGTTACGGCTTCCATGGTTGCGGCTCCCGATCGTTGTTGATTGACAGTATACTGAGGATCTAGGTAGCGTCAACTTGACGAACGACACACAAGATCGTGTCATTCCGGGGCGCGCCGCAAGGCGCGAGCCCGGAATCCATACTCCCGAATGTGGTTATGGATTCCGGGCTCGACGCTGGCGCGTCGCCCCGGAATGACAGAAAATGAGGGAGGCTCTCCATGAAGCTGCACGGCTATTTCCGCTCCAGCGCTGCTTACCGCGTGCGCATCGCGCTGAACCTCAAGGGGCTCGGCGCCGAGCATCTGCCGCATCATTTGCGCAAGGGCGAGCAATGCGCCCCCTCTTATCTCGCCATCAATCCGCAGGGCCTGGTGCCGGCGCTGGAGGACGATGCGGGTGGCGTGCTGACGCAATCGGTGGCGATCATCGAATGGCTCGACGAGACGCATCCCAATCCGCCACTGCTGCCGAAGGATCCGCTGCGCCGCGCCAAGGTGCGCGCCTTCGCGCTGGCGATCGCCTGCGACACCCATCCGGTGCAGAACCTGAAAGTGCTGGCGCGGCTCCGCGAGCTCGGCCTGCCCGAGGAGAAGGTCCAGGACTGGGCCGCCTGGGTCAATCGCGAGGGCCTGTCGGCCTGCGAGACGCTGATCAAGGCCGAGCCGGGTCCGTTCTGCTTCGGCGATGCGCCGTCGCTGGCCGATCTCTGCCTCGTGCCGCAGCTCGGCAATGCGCGCCGCTTCGGCGTCGACGTCTCCGCCTATCCGCGCCTGCTCGAGGCCGAGGCTGCCGCCAAGGCGCTGCAGGCGTTTGCCGATGCCGCACCGGAGAAGCAGCCCGATGCCGAGTAAGCCGCCCCCTCCGATCACGATCGACGCGGTCTATGCCGCGCCGGGCTATCTGTTCCGGCGCATGCAGCAGATCGCGGTCTCGATCTTCATGGAGGAGTGCAAGGCGTTCGACCTCACTCCGGTGCAATATGCGGCGCTGGTCGCGATCCACACCCATCCCGGCATCGATGCGACGCGGCTGTCGGCGGTGATCGCCTTCGACCGCTCGACGCTCGGCAGCGTGATCGAACGTCTCCAGGCCAAGGCCTATATCGAGCGCAGGCCGGCACCCGAGGACAAGCGGATCAAGCTGCTCTACCTGACCAAGTCGGGCGCTGCGATCCTGCGCGAGATCATTCCCGCCGTGGAGCGTGCGCAGGAGCGGATGCTGGAGCCTCTCAAGCCCGCCGACCGCAAGGCGCTGATGAGCCTGCTGGCGCAGCTGGTCGATCTCAACAACGAAGCATCACGAGTGCCGCTGCGCGCGGAGGACGCGCTGGAACATCTTGGGAAGGCGGGGTGAGGGGGCGCCCCGGCCCAGCCCAGCGCGCGATCTCGTAGGGTGGGCAAAGGCGCGCTTGCGCCGTGCCCACGATTTCTCTCCTATTTTGCAATGGTGGGCACGCTCCGCTTTGCCCACCCTACGATTGCGGTGAGTGTGGCAACGCCGTCGCCTCACATCCGCAGCAACGCCTGCCGATCGATCTTGCCCGTACCCGTCTTCGGCAGCTCGTCGATGAAAATCACCTCGCGCGGATATTTGTAGGGCAGCAGCTTGCCTTTCACATAGTCCTGCAGCCTGCGCGTCGCATCACTCTGGTTCACCGCGCGGTTGTTCATCACCACCACCGCCTTCAGCGTCATGCGACGGTCCGGCAGCTCGGCGGCGAACACGGCGCATTCGCGGATGTCGGGGTGATCGGCGAGGCACAGCTCGACCTCGAGCGGATAGACCCACTGGCCGGAGATCTTGATGAGATCGTCGGCGCGGCCGCGGAAGAAGTGGAAGCCGTCGGCATCCCGCACAAAGCGGTCGCCGGTGTAGATCCAGCCGCCCTCGCGGATGGTCTCCGCGGACTTGTCAGGCCGGTTCCAGTACAGCGGCGTGTTGGAATCGCCGCGGACCCAGAGAATCCCTTCCTCGTTGTCGCCGACGTCGCGGCCGTCCTTGTCGCGCAGCGCGACCTCGTAGCCGGGTACGCGCAGGCCCGCGGCGCCGAGCTTCTTCTGCTCGGGCTGGTTGGAGAGATAGATGTGCAGCACCTCGGTCGAACCGAGGCCTTCGACGATTTCGAGCCCCGTGAGCGTCTTCCAGCCGTTGAAGACCTCGGCCGAGAGCACCTCGGCGGCGGAGAGCGCCATGCGCAGCGACGAGAAATCCGTCTTGTCCGCCCCTTCGGCCTTGGTCAGCGCGGTGTACAGCGTCGGCAGGCCGAAGAAGACCGTGGGCTTGTATTGCTCGATCGCCGCGAAGATCGACGTCGGCTTCGGCTGCCCCGGCAGCAGCAGCGTTGCGGCGCCGGCCGAGAACGGGAAGGTGACGGAATTGCCGAAGCCGTAGGCGAAGAAGATCTTCGGCACCGAGAAGCAGATGTCATCAGGCGTCAGCTTCAGCACGTTCCGCGCAAAGGCGGCTTCGCTATAGGCCATGTCGTGCTGCAGGTGCACGATGCCCTTGGGCCGTCCGGTCGAGCCGGAGGAGTACATCCAGAACGCCATTTCGTCGCGCTGCGTTGCCGCTTCCGCCAGCTCAGCAGGGAATTGCGCGAGCCAGCTCGCCGCCGCGAGCGCCCGCGGCGCCGCGTGCTCGCCGGCCGCGCCATTGGCGACGATCAGCGTATGCAGCTTCGTCTCCTTGCAAGCCTCCGCATCGAAGCGCGCCGCGAACTCGGCATCCACCACCGCGACAGTCGCGCCGGAATCGGCGAGATAGAATTGCAGGAGGTCCGGCGGCGTCAGCGTGTTGATCAGCAGCGGCACGAAGCCGGCGCGCACCGCGCCGAAGAAGGCGGCGGGGTAGGCCGGCGTGTCGTCGAGAAACAACAGCACGCGGTCGCCGCGCGCAAGGCCAAGCGAGGCGAGACCGTTGCCCCAGCGGCAGGCCTCCGCGCAGAGCTCGGCGTAAGTGCGCGTGCCTGCAGGGCCCAGGAGCGCGAGCTTGTCGCCGCGGCCCTTGCCGAGATTGTCGAACAGCACGCGGCTGGCATTGTAAATGTCAGGAACGGCAAAGCCGATCTCGCGCGCCCCCTCGCTGTCCGCCGGCACCTGGTCACGGATGTCATGGCTCATGCCGCATCTCCGCCGTTGTCTCCGCCGCGGTCTCCGCCGTTCTTGGCCGCCTCGTAGCGGGTCATGAAGGCCGGCGACATTGCGCGCAGCCGGGAATCGTCGATCCGGCCGGAGCGGGTGATATAGCTGTAGGCGAAGTCCATTAGGGGAAGCTTCATGTGCTCGGCGAAATGTTCGTACCAGAATGCACTGGTGCGCGCGGCGTTGACGAGCTTCTGCACGATGGGCTTGCGCGCGGCCTGATAGCGATGCAGCGCGGTCGCAAGATGCGCATCCGATTCCAGCGCCTTGACGAGGGCGATGGCGTCCTCGATCGCGAGCCGCGTGCCCGAGCCGATCGAGAAATGCGCGGAATGCAGGGCATCGCCGAGCAGCACCATGTTCTTGAACGACCAGTGCTCGTTCCAGACCCAGGGAAAATTGCGCCAGACCGATTTGTTGGAGACGAGGCAATGGCCGCCGAGCGTATCGGCGAACACCTCCTCGCAGACGCCCTTGGACTGCTCGACGTCCTTGTAGGCGAAACCATAGGCCTGCCAGGTGGCGTGATCGCATTCGACCAGGAAGGTGCTCATGGTCGGCGAATAGCGGTAGTGATGGGCGTTGAAGACGCCGCGCTCGGTCTTCACGAAGGTCTGCGACAGCGTGTCGAAGCGTTTCGAGGTGCCGTACCAGACGAACTTGTTGGATGAGTAGGACAGCGAGGTGCCGAAATCGCCCTCATAGGCGCGCCGCACCAGCGAGTTCAGCCCGTCGGCGGCGACGATCAGATCGTGGCCGTTGAGCTGGTCGATCGCCTGGATCTGCGTGTCGAAGCGCGGGGTGACGCCGACGTCGAACGCGCGCTGCTGCAGGAACTTGAGCAGCTCCAGCCGGCCGATCGAGGAGAAGCCGACGCCGTCGATGGCGACGCTGTCGCCATGCAGGTTCAGCGTGATGTTCTCCCAGCTCTCCATGTGCGGGGCGATCGCATCGACCGTCTCGGGGTCGTCGGTGCGCAGGAACTCCAGCGCCTGTTCGGAGAACACGACGCCAAAGCCCCAGGTCGCGTCGGCCGGGTTCTGTTCGAACAGGTCGACCTGATCCTCGGGGTGACGCTTCTTCCAGAGATAGGCGAAGTAGAGCCCACCGGGCCCCCCGCCAATCACGGCGATCCGCAACGTCTGCCTCCCTAATTGACAGTATACTTACTATCTAGGGGTAGACTAATGTGCTCCGGCGTCCAGCGCCAGCGGAATTATCGCCAGTGCGTGGCACGCCAAAGCCCGTTATCCGGACGCGCGTTTTGCGGATCCGAAACCGTCAGGCGCGAATCATAGCCAACCCGGGGCGGATTGGCCACCGGGGGTCAGACGCAGCGTTTCACATAGACCCCGTTCACCAGAACCCTGGTACAGCGGACCACCGGCACGGGTTTGCGCACGACCACGGCCGCATTCGGGCCGGCGCAGCCGGCGCGAACCACGCCGCGGGCGCACACCACCGCATTGGCGTCAGTGGCCTCGAAGGTCATGGTGGCGGCGAAAGCGAAGAGCGCAGAAGCAACGAGCAGCAATGAACGCATGTTGTTCTCCCGGGGCTTGTCGTGATCGAAGCTGCGTCTGAAGAAAGTATCTGTGTCAGCGTGCGCGCATCCGGTCGCGTACGCCGCAATTCATCTTTCGTGCTGCGTCCGCCTTATCTGGCGGCGAATGGCGCGAGCACCTCCTTGCAGGCCGGCGAGAGCGATGCCGCCCGGGTGGAAATGCATTGGATGATCCGGCCGCCGCCGGGCGCCACGCCGGCGCAGAGGGTGCGGATGTCGGCGCCGCAGGCCGACCGCGCGATGAACAGCTCTTCGCGCGGCAGCAAGGGCCGCAGCACGATGACGGCAGGTGCCGCGGCAGGCGCTGCCGCTGCGGCCGGTGCAGCACCGGAGGCAGGCGGGGCCGCTCCGCCACCGAAAGCCGCATTGATGGCCTTGGCGCACCCCGCCGACACCTTCGCCTTGTTCTTCTCCAGGCATTCGACCGCGGGCGCGCCGCCCGGCGGCACGCTGGCGCAGACCTTGGGATAATCGCCGCGGCAGGCGCCCTTGATCGCGGACACCTGCGCAGGGCTCGGCTGATTTGCTGCTGCTGCCTTCGGCGCGGCTGCCGCTGCCGGCTTGGCTGCGGGCTCGGCGGCGGGCGCCGCTTCCGTCTTTGCGGGCTCAGACTTGGCCGGTTCAGATTTGGCGGGCGCCGCTTCGGTCTTCGGCGCGGCGGCCTGCTCGACCGCGCGAACGGCAGCCTGGCACCCCGACGACAGGCTCGACATGTTCTTGGCGAGGCATTGAACCGCCTCCACTCCGCCGGGCGTCACGCTCGAGCAATGCGCCATGTAGTCGGAGCGGCATGCGGACCGGATGGCGTTCTTCTCGGCCTCGGTCTGCGCGAACGCTCCTGTTGCACTTGCGAAGAGTGCCGTCGCCAGCAACGCGGTGCGCGTCGATGCATGTTTCAACGTGTTGAACATTTGCATGAATTCCTGCCCGGTCGGGAATGCCGACTATTTTTGAAAAGATATGCAAGCGCAATCGTCGCGAGGGTTAGCTCGCGAGCGGCATCTTTGGCCGCTTTGGCCTCTACCGCAAGTGGATAATGTCGCCGCAATCGCGACGCGACTAGGTCGTCAGTCTCACCATGCGCTTGCCGCGGTTCTCGCCTGCAAGTAATCCGATCAGCGCTTTCGGCGTGTTCTGAAGTCCGTCGAGAATGTCCTCCTGCACCTTGAGCTTGCCGGATTTCACCCAGGCCTGGAGATCGGCGAGCGCGCGCTCGCTGTCCTTCATGTAGTCCATCACGATGAAGCCCTGCATGGTCAGCCGCTTCACCACGATCAGGCCGGGCACGCCGCGCGGCCCATGGGCAGACGGCGCGCCGTCATATTGCGAGATCGCGCCACAGCAGGCGATGCGGCCGTAATTGTTCATCTGGGGCAGGCAGGCTTCGAGAATGTCGCCGCCGACATTGTCGAAATAGACGTCGATGCCTTTCGGCGCCGCTGCGCGCAGCGCCTTGAACAATGCGCCGTCCTTGTAATCCACGGCGGCATCGAAGCCGAGCTCGGAGGTCAGCCAATGGCACTTGTCGGCGCCGCCGGCGATGCCGACGACGCGGCATCCCTTGATCCTGGCGATCTGTCCGACGATCGAGCCGACCGAGCCCGCGGCCGCGGAGACCACGACGGTTTCCCCTTCTTTGGGCTTGCCGATCTCCAGCAGGCCGAAATAGGCGGTGAGGCCGGCGACGCCGAACACGCTGAGCAAATGCGTCATCGGCTCGAGCTTCGGCATTTTGGTCAGGTGCTTCGCCGGCACGGCGGCAAATTCCTGCCAACCGGTGTCGCCGAACACGATATCGCCGGGCGCAAGTCCCGCCGCCTTCGAGCTGACCACCTCGGCGATGGCGCCGCCGGCCATGACGCTGTTGGCCTCGACCGCGGAACGATAGGTTGCGCCGTGCATCCAGGCGCGGTTGGCCGCATCGAGCGAGATGTAGCGCACACGCAGCAAGGCCTCGCCGTCCTTCGGTTCCGGCATCGCGCCCTCGATCATCTTGAAATGCTCGGGGGCGAGCTTGCCGCTGGGCTTTTCCACCAGCAGAATCTGGCGATTGATGTTGCCGCTCATGGCGTTTCCCTCTTCATTTGTTTGACGATTATTGGTGCAGCCGCCGCAAGGAAAACGTGCAAGCCGCATGTGTTGTGCGCTGCACGAAGGCTAGATCGCGCGCTGGCGTTGCGCAACGGGAACATCGCGCCATGGCGCGTGCACGCAAAGCGTGTTGCGTCGCTGTCATATCTGCGACACTATGAAGCGCCGGTGTACGTTGGGGGTAAGCGATGTCCAACAGGTTCACGCAATACATTCTGGCCGCGATGGTGCTGGGCATCGTCATGGGCTCGGCGATCTACAACTTCCTGCCGGACACGCGCGCCGACTGGGCCTCCTCCATCAACCTGATCGCCATGATGTTCCTGCGCCTGATCAAGATGATCATCGCGCCCCTGGTGTTCGCGACCCTGGTCGGCGGCATCGCCCATATGGGCTCGGGCTCCAAGCTCGGCCGCATCTTCGCCAAGACGATGGGCTGGTTCGTCAGCGCATCCTTCGTCTCGCTGCTGCTCGGCCTGATCATGGTCAATCTGCTGCAGCCCGGCGCCAACTTCCCCGGCACGCTGCCGCAGGCGGGTCAATCGACCGGCCTGCCGGTCTCGGCCTTCTCCATCGAGAAATTCCTCACCCATCTGATTCCGACCTCGATCGCGGATGCGATGGCGCAGAACGAGATCCTGCAGATCGTGATCTTCGCCGTGTTCTTCTCGGTGGCGATGGGCTCCATGCCCGAACGTTCAAAGCCGATCCTCGCCATGATCGACGACGTCGGCCACATCATGCTGAAGGTGACGGCCTACGTCATGCTGTTCGCGCCGCTCGCAGTGTGGGCGGCGATCACCGCAACGGTGGCCAAGAACGGTCTCGCCGTGCTGTGGAAGCTCATTGTGTTCATGGGCGGCTTCTATCTCTCGCTGGCGATCCTGTGGACCATCCTGGTCATCGTCGGCTTCATCGTGATCGGTCCGCGCTACAGCCATCTCTTGAAGCTGGTCCGCGAGCCGTTGATGATCGCGTTCTCGACCGCGAGCTCGGAGGCGGCCTATCCGAAGACGCTCGAGGCGCTCAACCGCTTCGGCGCCTCGTCGCGGATCTCGAGCTTCGTGCTGCCGCTCGGATATTCCTTCAATCTCGACGGCACGATGATGTACTGCACTTTCGCGGCCGTCTTCATCGCGCAGAGCTATCACATCGACATGCCGCTCGGCACCCAGCTCGCGATGCTGGCGACGCTGATGATCACCTCGAAGGGCGTCGCCGGCGTGCCGCGCGCCTCTCTGGTCGTGATCGCCTCGACACTGGCGCAGTTCAACATTCCCGAGGCGGGCCTCCTGATGATCATGGGCATCGACACCTTCCTCGACATGGGCCGCAGCGCCACCAACGTGATCGGTAACACGCTTGCGACCTCGGTCGTGGCCAAATGGGAGGGCGAGCTCGGCCCCGAGCACGAGCTTGGCCCCGGCGACGTCGTGCCGGACGACGTGGTCCCGGGCGAGGTGCCCGCGATGGCCGGCCATGGATAGGAGCGAACCATGGGCCGGATATTGGCGAGGCCGCTGACCTCAGGCGTCCTCTTGCTCGCCGCGTCGTTGCTCGCGGCCTCCTCGTGCGCGACGTCGGCACACGCCCAGACCGCCAGCGAGGGGCTCAGCCCGACACTGTCGGCCATCAAGTCGGCCCACACCGTGCGGCTCGGCTATCGCGAGAGCTCACCGCCGTTCTCGTTCCTCGACCAGTCGGGACGGCCGATCGGCTACAGCCTCGAGCTGTGCGAAGCCATCGTCGAGGAGATCGGCGTCGAGGTCGACGATTCCAATCTCAGGATCGACTACGTCAAGGTCACCTCGGACGACCGCATCGACGCCGTGCTCCAGAACAAGATCGATCTCGAATGCGGCTCGACCACGGCCAATGCCGAGCGTGGCAAGCGCGTCGCCTTCTCCCCGCTGATGTTCGTCGCCGGCACCAAGCTGATGGTGCCGAAGGCCTCGACCGTCGCTTCGGTCACCGATCTCAAGGGCAAGACCGTGGTGGTGACCAAGGGCACCACCAACGAGCAGGCGATGCATGCGGCCGACAAGAAGTTCTCGCTCGGCCTCAACATCGTCACCTCGCCCGACCACGAGCAATCGTACCAGATGCTCGCCGACGGCAAGGCCGACGCGTTCGCGACCGACGACATCCTGCTGTTCGGCCTGATCGCGCGCCACAAGGCGCAGGACAAGTTCCGCGTCACCGGCGACTATCTGTCCTACGATCCCTACGGCATCATGTTCAGGAAGGGCGAGCCGCAACTCGCCGCCGTGGTCGAGCGCGCCTTCCGCAAGCTCGGCTCCAACCGCGACCTCGTCCCGCTCTACAACAAATGGTTCACCGCAAGGCTGCCCACAGGCGAGCGCCTGAACGTGCCGATCTCGCTGCAGCTGGAAGAGGCGTTCAAGGCCATGGACGATTCGGCGAGCGCGAATAATTAGCGCTTACTTCCCTTCTCCCCTTGTGGGAGAAGGTGGCGCGAAGCGCCGGATGAGGGGTTGCATCCGCGAGTCCTGTTGCAAGAGGCTCGCGCGCGGAAAGAGACCCCTCACCCGTCTCACCGCTACGCGGTGAGCCACCCTCTCCCACAAGGGGAGAGGGTGCAGCGTGCTTGCAGCTAAGTTTTATCAAACACCCGGTCCAGCGCCGCGTCATAGGTCGCCTGCACCAGAGCCGGATGCAGCTTGGCCAGCGCCTCCATCATCACGCCGGAATTGATCTCGAGCACCTTCCATTCGCCGCCGACACGAACCACGTCGATCGAGGCAAAGACGATGCCGATGGCGCGCGCGGCATCGATCGCGAGCTTCACGCAGGCCGCGCGGACCTCGCCGTCCTGCAGCAGCACCGGCTTTGCGCCGGCATCGAGATTGTGCCGCCAGTCCGAGCCGCGCTGCTTGCTGTAGACGACGCGGGGCGCATCATCGAGCAGCACCACGCGGACCTCCTCCTCGATCGCGACATAGGGCGAGATCACGAGCCCCGTGCTCATCGAAAAGACCTCGCCGGCCGCGTGGTCGAGCTCCGCCTCGGTCGTGACCTTGAACACCGATCGCCCCGATGTCCCCTCGTTCGGCTTCACCACAACGCCCTGCGGATTTTCGGCGAGCAGCGCCAGCATCCCCTCGCGCCAATCGGCGCCGGCGACATGCACGCCCAGCTTCGGGTTGAGGAAGAGCCGATGCGGAATGCAGGGCACCTCCGCCAGCGTCAGCGCTTCGGCGGTGGCTGATTTGTCGTTGGCGAGGCGATGGGCGATAGCGCTGTTGAGGCCGATGTCGTAGCCGAAGGCGAAGTGCCGCCGCGGCCCCCGGCGCATCGCGATGAGCCAGCCGGCGGAGCGGACATCGACCGCGATGCCCCGCGCCGCGCAATAGCGCCCGATCGCCTGAACGAAGATCCGCTCGCCGCTTGCCATGGTGTTTCGTCGTCCCTGGCGCCAAAAGCCGCAAAAATGCGGGCATCGGCGCCAAACCGGGTGAAAATCAGAGCTATTCTTAATGAAATTCCCGCGAGCGCGGCGGAAATTAAGTGCTGCAATGAAGCCCGCGAGGGAAAAGAAATTATCCTCCACGCGCGCCAGGCAGCAGATTCCTTAATCATGTGACCAGTTCTGCCGCAAATGCCGGTTTGACCGGCATCAATTGCATCCGAAACGAGGTTGATTATTGGTCTCAATGGCGTAGATCACACACGCGAAATCCTCCGCCATGGCAAATGGTGACCGCCCCGTTTCAGGGCCGGGCAACGCTTTTGCCCTAAAACCGCACCTATTCGGAATATCGAAAATCATGAGCGCGTTTTACCGAGAGAAGGTTCTTTCCGTCCAGCACTGGACCGACACACTGTTCAGCTTCCGCGCCACCCGCGACACCGGCTTCCGGTTCCAGAACGGCCAGTTCGCCATGATCGGCCTCGAGGTCGATGGCCGGCCGCTGCTACGCGCCTACAGCATGGCGAGCGCCAACCACGAGGAAGAGCTCGAGTTCTTCTCGATCAAGGTGCAGGACGGTCCGCTGACCTCGCGCCTGCAGAAGATCAAGGAAGGCGACACCATCCTGGTCGGCCGCAAGGCGACCGGCACGCTGATCACCGACAATTTGCTTCCCGGCAAGCGGCTGATGCTGCTCTCGACCGGCACCGGCCTTGCGCCCTTCGCCAGCCTGATCAAGGACCCCGAGGTCTACGACCAGTTCGAGTCCATCGTGCTGGTGCATGGCTGCCGCCAGGTCTCCGAGCTCGCCTATGGCGAGAAGCTGGTTGCGACCCTGCGCGAGGATGAGCTGTTCGGCGAGCTGCTCGCAGACAAGCTCATCTACTACCCGACCGTGACCCGCGAGCCGTTCCGGAACCGCGGTCGCATCACCGATCTGATCAGCTCCGAGCAGATCTTCAACGACATCGGGCAAGGCCCGCTCGACATCGCAACCGACCGCATCATGATGTGCGGCAGCCCGGCGATGCTCGAAGAGCTGAAGGCGATGTTCGAGAGCCGCGACTTCGTCGAAGGCAGCGGCAACAAGCCCGGCCATTTCGTGATCGAGAAGGCCTTCGTCGAGCGCTAAGCGCCACGCCATCGTGCCCCGGACGCAGCGCAGCGCCCCTTCGGCGGTCCGCTGCAGAGCCGGGGCCTCTCTCTCCGCATCGCTTGGCGTTGCATTCTGGGTCCGGGGTCTGCGCTTGCGCTTGCCCGGGACACTGCTTGGTTGCGGCCGCTTGCCGCCTAACCCGTCCCTCTGCTGCACTGCAAAACCCGTCCATCCGGCTGATTGATTTGTCTCGACCGAATTCGCTAGCCTGAAACAAGGGCGGCGTCATATCCGTATGACAGGCGCGGGCGTATCGTGACGCCTTCTGCTGGCGAGAGGATCGGAATCGTGGCCGACGACACCAAGACGCATGCATCCCCGAAACGCCTGCCGCTGGCGGAGGAGGGGATCATGGAAACCCTGCTGCTGCCCTTCTCTCCCCGCTTCATCGTGCTGACGATCTGCGCGGTGGTCACCGCGCTCCTGATCGGCATCGGCATCGCCGACCGCAAGATCTTCGACATCCTGCTGATCCCGATCCTGATCTTCGGCGCGCTGACCCTGCTCGGCGTCCGCGATCTCCTGCAGAAGAGCCACGCGGTGCTGCGCAATTATCCGATTTCCGCGCATATCCGCTTCCTGCTCGAAGAGATCCGCCCGGAGATGCGGCAATATTTCTTCGAGAGCGAGAAGGACGGCATGCCGTTCTCGCGCGACACCCGCGCGGTGGTCTATCAGCGCGCCAAGATGGAGCTCGACAAGCGCCCGTTCGGCACCCAGGAGGACGTCTATCGCGAGGGCTACGAGTGGATGCATCACTCGGTCTCGCCGAAGGCGCATGCCACGGAGAAATTCCGTGTCGTGATCGGTGGACCGGATTGCGCAAGGCCCTATTCGGCCTCGGTGTTCAACATCTCGGCGATGAGCTTCGGCGCGCTCAGCCCGAATGCGGTGCGGGCATTGAATGCCGGTGCCAGGCAGGGCGGCTTCGCGCACGACACCGGCGAGGGCGGCGTCAGCCCCTATCACCGCGAGATGGGCGGCGACATCATCTGGGAGATCGGCTCCGGCTATTTCGGCTGCCGTCATCTCGACGGCAGCTTCGATCCCGAAGCGTTCGCGCGCGTCGCCGGCGACGACCAGATCAAGATGGTCGAGCTCAAGATCAGCCAGGGTGCCAAGCCCGGTCATGGCGGCGTGCTGCCGGCCGCCAAGGTCTCCGAGGAGATCTCCAAGATCCGCGGCGTCGCGATGGGCGAGGATTGCATCTCGCCGGCCTCGCATCGCGCCTTCTCCACGCCTGTGGGCATGATGCAGTTCATCGCCGAGATGCGCCGTCTCTCCGGCGGCAAGCCGGCTGGCTTCAAGCTGTGCATCGGCCATCCCTGGGAGTTCCTGGCGATCTGCAAGGCGATGCTTCAGACCGGGATCTATCCGGATTTCATCGTCGTCGACGGCAATGAGGGCGGCACTGGCGCGGCGCCGCTGGAGTTCATGGATCATCTGGGCATGCCGATGCGCGAGGGCGTCAGTTTCGTCCACAATGCGCTGGTCGGCATCAATGCGCGCGACCGCATCAAGATCGGCGCCTCCGGCAAGATCGCCACCGCCTTCGACATGGCGCGGGCGATGGCGATCGGCGCCGACTATTGCAACTCGGCGCGCGGCTTCATGTTCTCGCTCGGCTGCATCCAGTCGTTGAGCTGCCACACCGATCGCTGCCCGACCGGGGTGGCGACGCAGGACCCGACGCGGGCGCGCGCGCTCTACGTGCCGCTCAAGATCGATCGCGTGCACAATTATCACCACGCCACGCTGCACTCGCTGACCGAATTGATCGCTGCGGCCGGCCTCGAACATCCGCAGCAGCTGCGGCCGATCCATTTCAGCCAACGGACGTCGACGACCCAGGTGAAGTCCTTCGCGCAGCTCTATCCGGCGCTGCGTCCGGGCGAACTGCTCGAAGGCACGGAAGACCCACGGTTCCGCGACGCCTGGCAGATGGCGCGCGCCGAGACGTTCCAGCCCGCGCTGTGACATTCCGGCCGCCGCTGCCGCAGGTCAGAGGCGTCAAATTGCCGAGAGCGGAGGGTGGGTTTAACCTCTGGTTCAACTTTGGGTATAGATTTGTCCCATGGACGAGCGACGCGACAAAGCCCGACATCGCGTGCTGAAGGCCGGAACGATCGAGTTCGGCGGCGGCGCGATCGACTGCACCGTCCGCAATCTCTCCGACACCGGCGCCGCACTCGACGTCACCAGCCCCGTCGGCATTCCCGATCATTTCACCCTGTTCGTTCAGGCCGACGGCAGGCATCTGCGCTGCACCGTGGTCTGGCGCAAGGAAAAGCGGATCGGGGTGCGGTTCGGGTGAGGATGTTTCCCTCGCCCCTTGTGGGAGAGGGTGGCTCGCCGCGTAGCGGCGAGACGGGTGAGGGGTATCTCTCCCCGAGTCCAACTTCCATTCGAATTCGCTGAAGCAACCCCTCATCCGGCGCTTCGCGCCACCTTCTCCCGCAAGGGGAGAAGGAAGAGGGCGCGCGCCGTCACCTGCTACCCCGTCTCGACCTCGGTCAACCGGCTGGCCAAGATCTTGTCGATCCGCCGCCCGTCGAGATCGACCACCTCGATGTGCCAGCCGCCGAAATCGAAGGCGTCGCCGACATTGGGCAGCATGCTGAACTGTTGCAGCACGAGGCCTGCGACCGTGTTGTAGCGATGCGGCGGCAGCTCGATGCCGAGCAGCTCGCCGAACTCGTCGACCGGCATCCAGCCGGAGATCAGCAGCGAATCGTCGTCGCGCCTGATGAAGGCCGGCTCGGGCGGTCCCTCCTCGGAATGAAAGGCGCCGACGATCGACTCGAGGATGTCGGCGGCCGTCACCATGCCTTCGAACGCGCCGTATTCGTCGTAGACGAGCCCGACGTGAACGGGCGCCGCTTTCAGGATGGTCAGCACGTCGCGCGCATCTGCCGACACCGGGATGCCGGGCGCCTCGCGCACGAGCGCGCGCAGGTCCGGGTTACGTTCGTTCATGTAGGCGACCAGCAGGTCCTTGGCCTGGAGCACGCCGATCGGCTTGTCGCGGTCGCCGTCGGAGACGGGAAAGCGCGAATGCGGGCTCTTGGCGATGATCTCCTGGACGGCGGCGGGATCGTCGTTCAGGTCGATCTCGTCGACCTCGGTGCGCGGCGTCATAACCGCGCCGACCGGCCGGTCGCCGAGCCGCATCACGCCGGCGATCATCTCCTTCTCGCCGGGCTCGAGCACGCCGGCGCTCTCGGCCTCGCTGACGAGGTGATGGATCTCGTCCTCCGAGACCTTCTCCTCGGCCTTGCCGCCGCGGCCGAGCAGCGCGAGGATCAGCTTGCCGGAGATGTCGAGCAGAAAGACCAGCGGCAGCGATATTTTCGCAAGCGCGTGCATCGCCGGCGCGACCCGCACCGCGATGCTTTCGGGGTCGCGCAGCGCCACCTGCTTCGGCACCAGCTCGCCGACGATCAGGGTGGCGTAGGTAATGAGCGTGACCACGATGCCGACGCCGACGATCTCGGCAATGCCGGGGGACAGACCGAGCTCGAGCAGCCATTGCGTCAGCCGCTGCCCGAGCGTGGCGCCGGAGAACGCGCCGGAGAGCACGCCGACCAGCGTGATGCCGATCTGGACCGTGGACAGGAACTTGCCGGGATCGGCCGCCAGCGTCAGCGCCCGTTCGGCGCCGCGCACGCCCTTGGCCGCGAGCAGCGACAGCCGTGCCGGACGGGACGAGACCACGGCCAGCTCGGACATCGAGAGCAGGCCGTTGATGACGATCAGGACGACGACGATGACGAGTTCGAGCGAAAGCATTGATGTTCCGGAGGTAAGCAAGTGTGACCGGGGCCGGCGCAAGCCATTGATATAGGTATTCGGTGCGGAAGTGCTGGCGATTCTGCGCATTCGTCGGGCAAAGGGAACCGGACAGCGTGCCAAGGGGTCCCGCGACGACCCGACACCCCGCGGAACTACGGATCGTTGCTTAACGAGCCCTTAGTGGCCGGCGGCTAGTTTTCGCGCTTGCAGAAATAATATTCGGGGACCTGAGGATGCGGATCGGGAAGCTTTTCGCGCTGTCGATGCTGACGGTGACGGTGTTTGCAGTCATTCTCGGCGCCGAGGTGCTGATACCGCAGACGCGCATCTTCACGAACCGCTCCGACGCGATCAAGACGGTGGAAGCGTTCGGTGCGATGCTAACGGTGAGCCAGCACGTCGCTGGCCTTCGTGCGCCCTACATCACCCCCATCTTCCAGGAAGGCGCGGCAACGCAGGCGCAGACCGAAGCTGCCGGGAAGGCGGCGAAAGCGGCCGATGCCGGATTCGAGGCCGCAAGGCGCGCGCTCATGGCGGTCGATGACGGCGCCGCGATGATCGAAATCCTGGATCGCGCCGCCCGTCGGCTCAAGGACGTTTACACGGCGGCCGATCGCGCAATGAGCGTTCCCCTTGCGGCGCGCGACAGCGCTGTGGTCAAGGGCTTCCTGCCTGCCGTTGCCGAGGTTATCAGCAACATCGAGCCCATCATGAACCGGCTCGAAGGACAGGTCGTCAATGCCGATTCCTCGCTCGCCGCGCTCTTGAGCCTGGCGCGAACGGCGCAGGATCTGCGCGTTTCGGCCGGCAGCCGCGCCGCCACATTGTCGCCGGCGCTGTCCGCACGCCGCCCCCTGGCGGCGGCCGAATTCGCGCTGATGGATCGCATGCAGGGACGCGTCGAAGCCGACCGTGAGCGCATCGAAGCCGGTATGGAGCAGCTCGGCAATCCGCCCCGGATCGCCACGACGCTGAAGGCCGCGACGGAATCCTATTTTGGAAAAGCAGCCTCGGTCGTGGAGAAGGAGATGCCTGCGGCGAAGAGCGACGGCAAGTACGGCATCACCGCCGACGAGCTGGCGAAGGTCATCGTCCCGGCCATCCAGATGTTCTACGGCGTGCGCGACGCTGCGCTGGCGGAAGCCGCCGAGCGTGCCTCCGCCGCGCGCGACGGCGCGCTGGCGATGCTCGCGCTCGCCGGAATCGCCGTGCTGGCCCTGCTCGGCACGCTCGGTGGCGTGACCATCATGCTGCGCAGGCGCGTGGTGACGCCGCTCGGGCGGATCGCCGACGTGATTGGAGCGCTCGCCGTAGGGCAGCACGAGGTCGAGATTCCCGCGACGGGCCGCAGCGACGAGATCGGCCAGGTTGCCGGCTCGCTCCAGCATTTCAAGGATTCGCTGCTCGCCAAGAAGTCCGCCGACGAGGCGGCCGCGATCGAAGCGGAAGCGAAGCTGAAGCGCAGCCAGCGCATGGATCAGGTCGCGCGTGAGTTCGAAGCCATGATCGGCGACGTCATCAACACCGTCTCGTCGGCATCCTCCGAGCTGGAAGCCTTCGCGGGAACGCTGACGAGCTCGGCTGAGCAATCGGAAAAGGTCACGGCGACCGTCGCTGCCGCCTCCGAGCAGGCCTCCACCAACGTACAGACCGTTGCCGCCGCGGCCGAGGAGATGGCCTCGTCGGTCGACGAGATCAGCCGCCAGGTTCAGGACTCCGCGCGCATCGCCGGCGAGGCCGTGCAGCAGGCGGGGCGGACCAACGAGCATGTCGGCGAGCTCGCCAGGGCCGCAGGCCGGATCGGCGACGTCGTCGAGCTCATCAGCCAGATCGCGGGCCAGACCAATCTTCTGGCGCTCAATGCCACCATCGAGGCGGCGCGCGCCGGCGAGGCCGGTCGCGGCTTTGCCGTCGTCGCCTCCGAGGTCAAGGCGCTGGCCGAGCAGACCGCCAAGGCCACCGGCGACATCAGCCAGCAGATCGCAGGGATCCAGGCCGCCACCGAAGACTCCGTCGGCGCCATCAAGTCGATCGGCGACACCATCTCCCGCATGTCCGAGATCGCGTCCGCCATCGCCGCGGCGGTCGAGGAGCAGGGCGCGGCGACGCGCGAGATCTCACGCAACGTGCAGCAGGCCGCGCGCGGCACCCAGCAGGTCTCGGCCAGCATCGTCGACGTGCAGCGCGGCGCGAGCCAAACCGGATCGGCCTCCTCCAACGTGCTCGCATCGGCAAGGTCGCTCTCGGGCGAAAGCAGCCGGCTCAAGACCGAGGTCGGAAAATTCCTCGACGCGATCCGCGCGGCATAACAAGGTCATTGTGCAAAGAGGCCGCTTCACCTAAACTTGCATCCTGGGGATGTCGCAGCCTCCCCGTGAAGTGGTGATCCCACGCAAGCGCTGCTCGCTGATCTATGGAGCGAGCAATGGACGGGATCGCAATCGAGCTTCCGCTTTTTCTGTTGGCCACCTTCGCCGGCGCGTTCGTCGCCGGCCTCTCCGGGTTCGCCTTCGGCCTGGTCGCGGCATCGTTGTGGCTTTACGTGCTGACGCCACTTCAGAGTGCCAGCCTGATCGTCGGCTTCGGCCTTCTGGTGCAGGGCTATTCGGTCTGGAAGTTGCGCAGCGCGCTCGACTGGCACCGGCTGTGGCCCTTCATCGTCGGTGCAGTCATCGGTGTGCCGGCCGGGGTGTCGCTCCTGACCTGGGCCGATCCGAAGAGTGTTCGCATCGCGGTCGGAGCTGTCCTGATCGCCTACAGCCTCTATGCATTCTTCCGGCCGCAGCTCAAACTCGCGGTCGTCGTGCCGCCGGCCGCTGACATGACGGTCGGCTTCGTCAACGGCCTGCTTGGCGGGCTGACGGGCCTTGCCGGCATCGTCGTCACCATCTGGTGTAATTTGCGCGGCCTGCCCAAGGACGCGCAGCGTGCCACGTTCCAGCCGGTCGCCGTCGTGGTATTCGCCATGGCGGCGTTCTGGCTCGGTGCCAACGGATCGCTCACATCAGACACGGCGAAGC
Source organism: Bradyrhizobium sp. SPXBL-02 (assembly GCF_051853065.1). NCBI lineage: Bacteria > Pseudomonadati > Pseudomonadota > Alphaproteobacteria > Hyphomicrobiales > Nitrobacteraceae > Bradyrhizobium > Bradyrhizobium sp. SPXBL-02. The sequence continues at coordinate 818,906 of NZ_CP182474.1, forward strand.
TGTTCGCGCTCGGCGTGCCGTTTCTGTTCGCCGGCACCTGGCTCGGGCTGAAACTGTTCGGCCGGATCGACGAGGCCGCGTTCCGCAAGATCGTGCTGGCGCTGCTGTTCGTCTCGGGTGTTGCACTCCTGTTCTGAGCCGCAGCTCAGAACTCCCCGTGCAGCCGGCCCGAAAACACCGACACCGGTCCGCGGTCGGCGTTGTAGGCCGGGTTGACGATGAGCTGATAGTCGGCGGTGAGGGTGATGTTCTTGTTCACCGCATAGGCGTAGTAGGTTTCGAGGATGCGTTCCTTGCGGTAGTTCAGCGCGCCGTCGCCGACGAGGACACCGAGGCCGCCGGCGGCAAGGAAGTCGCGATAATCCTGCGAGATCGCGTTGATCGCGCCGCCGACGCCGATCACGTCGTCCGGCCGGCCCCATCTCGTGCCCTTGATCGACAAGCCCGCGGACAGGCTGCGATGAATGTCGGTGAAGGCCAGCGTTTCGAACCGACCGTCGTTCCAGCTCCAGCGGCCGAACAGCCCGACATCGTCGGTGATCGCCTGCTCGAGATTGAGCACATAGCCGTACTTCAGGCGTCCGCGCCGGGTCTGCGCGATGTCGAGATTGAGCGCGGGATTGTTCAGTGTCTCGCGGAAGCTGCCCATATTGGCGCTGTCGAGCCAGCCGATGGTCCTGAGCTTGCCGGGCTGGCCGAGCAGCGAGAAGCGCGTCTCGAGCTCGAGCACGTACTGGCCGCGCTCGCCGACCCTGGTGTCGAAATGATTCGAATTGGATTCCGACACCATCAGGAAATAGCCGCCGCGCAGCGCCCATTGCTTCTGGTTGAGTTCGGCCGTGACGCCGTAGGTGAGACCGACCTTGTCGGCGGAATAGTCGAAGGCGCCGGGCGCCCAGAGCGACCAGTTCATGAAATCCCTGCGGGTGTCCTTGGCATAGGCATTGCCGTCGAACACGTCGACCACGGGGAACTTGCCGGCCTGCAAGGTGAGGCGCGACACGTCGACCTTCTGTCCCAGCTGCAGCTGGCTGCTCGCCAGCTCTTCCTGCTCGCCGCCGAAGCCGAAGGTTTGGCGCACGAACAGGCGCGAGGTGTTGTAGTGCGGGTAGGGGAAGTTCGATTTCTGCGCTTCGCCGTTCGGGAAGCCGGCCGCACCGACCGTGTCGTTGAGCCCAAATCCCTGCAGCAGCTCGGGATTGTAATAGACCTCGCCGCCGTCCCACAGCCGCGCGTTCAGGAACAGGCTGTTGCTCCACGTCGCCTTGGCCTGTCGCGACGGCGACAGCGAGTTCGGTCCGGTATAGAGCGCGGGGAACGATGGATAGCCTTGCGGCAGATAGGTGCTCTGGCCGTGGATCTCCCAGCGATCCGATTCCGTGTCGATCAGCGAGCTCTTCGGGTTATAGCCCGGCATGCCGGGCCAATCGACCTTGCGGTTGAGGCCGAGCCTGACCTGCTGGAAGTCGAGCGACGAGGACGTGTATTGCGCGCCCGTGGAGAAGGCGACGTTGGCACTATCGAAGCGGCTGTAGAGATATTCGAGCCGCGCGCTCCAATGCGGCGCGAAACCGTATTCGACGCCGGCGCCTGCGACCCAGCCAGGACGTGTGTTCAGGATCTTCGGGATTTCGGCGCCGGAGGCCGGCGCGTCGAAATAGCGCTCGCCCATCCAGGCAAAGCCGCCGGTGGCATAGACGAGCCACGGACCGCTGGTGTAGCCGACGCGCCCGCGCAGGCTCGCGGTGTAGTCCCATTGCTGCGTGACGGTGTTGGCGGGCGTCGCCAGGAACGAGACGATCGAGTTCGACGTGATGTAGTTGGGAAACGTAAAATCGCCTTCGACGCCGACCAGCCAGCCGGAGTTGAGGCGGTAATTGTAGCCCGCCTGCACGCCGCCGATCATGCCGCTGAAGACGCCGCTGTCGCTGAGTGCGGTGCCGTCGTTCAGTGCAAAATGCGACGAGCCGCGGCCGTAGCCGGCATGCGCGCCGATATAGAGGCCGGTCCAGTCATAGACCGCTCTCAAGGCCGGCGCCTTCAGCGGCAGATCGGCCGCGCGGCCGGCAGTCGGAAAAGCCAGCACGCCCGTGGCAATCGCCGCGGCCGTTCGCAAGCACCGATGTCTGTGACCTCTCAACGCCAAAACGCACGCCCCCAAACGCGAATCTGTTCCACCCGCCGCAATATCCCTGACGGGTCGCGACGATTCTGTCACCAAGCCTCGGCGATTGAGGCGACCGGCCGAGATGATCTCGATTCGTCGCGACTTCGTCCCAAGTTCCTGAACCTGCGGCAAACCTTATTGCGATTAATTCGCAATAGCAACTGATGCGCATCGCCGCAGAGAAGAGTTCGCACCGCTGTGTGACGCGGCTGCAACAAATTCGCCGGGCTCAAAACGAATGACCCCGCCCGGGGGGACGCCGGGCGGGGTCGGGGGCACGACACGGGGTGGATGAGGCGCCCGTGTCGGACGCAGGATCCACGTGGAGATCGGCCTCAGGTACTCAGATCAGTAGCAGGTGCGAACGCGGCCGACGTACTGGCCGAAGGCGTTGTACTGCGCGACCCAGCCGCAGCGGTGATAGCCGTGGTAATAGGGATCGTTGCTGGCGGCGATCGCGGAGCCGACGACGGCGGCGGTGGCGATGCCGGCACCGACACCCCAGACCCAGCCGGGCTGCTTGGCTTCGGCCGAGGTGGTGGTGGACGCGATGCTGCCGGTGACGGCGAGAGCAGCGAGAGCTGCGGCGGCAATCTTGGTCTTGATCGACATGTGAAACTCCATCCGGGTTGAGGCGGTCCGTTGTGGCCCGCGTGCCCAGTTGGACGGAGGCATGCCGTGTCCGGTTCGAAAGCGCATCTGGCGCTGCCGGAATCCGGTCATTTCCCGAATGGTTTCAGGTGGATGCAGGCTAGCCGAGCGGCCCCTTGGCGAGCCTGTTCACGTCGAAGTTATCGACCTCTCCCAGCAGCTCGCAAAAGGCGCGCGCGCCTTGATCGAGCAACTGCTCGCCCTTCGTTGGCTCAGCCAGCGTCGCGTTGCCGACTGCGCCGCTGGCGTTGAGATCCTGCGCCTGCCAGGCGAACGGCGCCGGCCGCTGCGTCGACAGCCAGCGATATTGCTGCTCCATCGCGATGCTGCTCGCGGGAAAATCAGCGATCGCATCCTTGCGCACCTGATCACGATAGCGCGCCAGCATGATCGAGGTCTCGACCGCGCCGCCGTGAATGCCGTGGCGCACTTCATCGGCCGGGAACAATGTGTCCGCGCCCGAGAGCCGCGACCACGACGTCGTCACCACGAAGAGCTTTTGATACGCGCGAAGGTCCTGCGCGACCAGCATCATGGCCGCGCTATTGCCGCCATGGCTGGTGACGATGACGAGCTTTCTCACGCCGCGGCGTGCAACCTCCTCGCCGATCCCAGTCCATTTCTTCAGCGCCATTTCGGTCGGCAGCGTCTGCGTGCCCGGATAGTCGATATGCTCGGTGGAAATCCCGACCCGTTCGACCGGGAGGAAGCTCGCCGCAACGCTCGCGGACAACAGCTCGCGCACACGTGCCAGATAGGCGTCCGCGATCAGCACGTCCGTTGTCAGTGGCAGATGCGGGCCGTGCTGCTCGGTTGCCGCCAGCGGCAGCACCGCGATCCAGCGCGACACCTCGCCCGGGCTCGCATGAGCCCAGTCGATGTCGATCCAGTCGCGGGAGGGCGTCATCGAGGTTTCCTTGCCCGAATTTGTCACGTAATTTGCGCTATGAGGGGATGCGGGCCCGGCCGGCTCGCATCCCCTGATGTCATGCGGTTTTATCGCGTTGCATTCACTTGAACCAGAGACGATTGGACCAGCCAGGGTCGACGGAGTGCCATCATGCCCCCCTTTCATCTGCGGCGAGCGTTAATTGCAGGCTTGTTGGCCGCTGTCGCCTCCTTCGCGCCGGCGCGCGCCCAAACGCTCGACAAGGTCACCTTCGGCACCAACTGGGTCGCCGAGGCCGAGCATGGCGGCTTCTTCCAGGCGGTCGCCGACGGCACCTACAAGAAATACGGTCTCGACGTCACCATCGTCCCCGGCGGTCCCAACGAGAACAACCGGATGCTGCTGATTGCCGGCAAGATCGATTTCTTCATGGCCGCGAACACGCTGATGTCGTTCGACGCGGTCGCCAACAACGTTCCCGTCGTCAGCATCGCCGCGGTGTTCCAGAAGGATCCGCAGGTGATGCTGACGCAGCCCGACGCCAAGGTCGCCAAGATCGAGGATCTCAAGCCGCTGACGCTGTTCGTCTCCAAGGAAGGCATGACCAGCTATTTCCAGTGGCTGAAGTCCGAATACGGCTTCAGCGAGAAGAACGTCCGGCCCTATAATTTCAATCCGCAGCCCTTCATCGCCAATCCCAAGAGCGCCATGCAGGGTTACGTCACCTCCGAGCCCTTCGCGGTCGAGAAGGCCGCCGGCTTCAAGCCCAACGTGCTGCTGCTCGCCGATTACGGCTTCAACACCTATTCGACCCTGATCGAGACCCGCCGTGAGATCGTCGAGAAGAAGCCCGACTTCGTGCAGCGCTTCGTCGATGCCTCCATGATCGGCTGGTACAATTACATCTACCGCGACAATTCCGCCGGCAATGCCCTGATCAAGCAGCTCAACCCGGAGATGACCGACGATCTCTTGGCCTATTCCGTCGCCAAGATGAAAGAGCACGGCATCGTCGATTCCGGCGACAGCTTGAAGAACGGCATCGGTGCGATGAGCGACGAGCGCTATGCCTCCTTCTTCAACAAGATGGTCAAGGCCGGCGTCGTGAAGGCGGATCTCGACTTCCGCAAATCCTATACGCTGCGCTTCGTCAACAAGGGCGTCGGCGTCGAGCTGCGCCCGAACAAGCAGTAGATGCTGAGATCAGGCACGACGGTGCGGCTGGGGCCCACCTCTCCCGAAGGGAGAGGTCGCATCGCATCGTCAGATGCGGTGCGGGTGAGGGGTTACGCTCTCTCGTGGGACCTGAGGCCCCTCACCCGGCGCTGCGCGCCGACCTCTCCCCGTTGGGGAGAGGTGAAAGACGCGGCGCGACCGAGCCTCACAAAGACCAGCGATCGATGGTAGCGAGCTCAACGCCACCCGCCGTCGAGCCCAGTCTGACCGCTCTCGCCGTCAGCCTGCGCGGCGTGACCAAAACTTACGACAACGGCGTGATGGCGCTCGGCCCGCTCGATCTTGCTGTTCGCAAGGGCGAGTTCATCTCGCTGCTGGGCCCGTCCGGCTGCGGCAAATCGACGGTGTTGCGGCTGATCGCCGAGCTCAGCGCGCCGTCGTCGGGCACGGTGCGGGTGGCACGGCACGAGGGCGTGCCGCAGCCGGGTCACGGCATCGGCTTCGTGTTCCAGGAGCCCACCCTGATGCCCTGGGCCAACGTCCGTGAGAACGTGCGGCTGCCGCTGAAGCTCGGCGGCGTGCCGAAGGCGGAAGGGCGCGCGCGTGCCGACGCGGCACTGGCGAGTGTCGGCCTTGCCGATTTCGCCGAGGCCTTTCCGCGCGAGCTCTCCGGCGGCATGAAGATGCGGGTGTCGCTGGCGCGCGCGCTCGTCACCGATCCCGATATCCTCCTGATGGACGAGCCGTTCGCCGCGCTCGACGAGATCACGCGTTTCCGCCTCAACAACGATCTGCTGGCGCTGTGGCGGTCCCTGCGCAAGACCGTCATCTTCGTCACCCATTCGGTGTTCGAATCCGTCTATCTGTCGCAGCGCGTCGTGGTCATGACGTCGCGGCCCGGCCGCATCCAGGCCGACATCCGTATCGAGACGGTCGAGCCGAGGGCTGAGGAGTTTCGCACCTCGGCGGCCTATTCCGACTATTGCCGACGCGTGTCCGCCGCGCTGGCGCCGTCCTATTCGGAGCAGTCGACGCTATGAGCGCGCAAGCTCCCGTGCCGGCAAAATCCTCTGGCGCGCAACGCGCGATGCGCTTCGTGCTGCCGGTCATCGTCTTCGCGGCCGGCCTCCTTGCCTGGGAACTCGTGGTCCGCATCAAGGAGATCCCGCCTTACGTGCTGCCGGCGCCCTCGGTCATCGTGCTGACACTGATCAAGGACTGGGCGGTGCTGTCACAATCGCTGGCGACCACGCTTGCAACCACGCTCGAAGGTTTTGTCACCGCCAGCATCGGCGGCATCGCGCTGGCGCTGCTGTTCAACCAGTCGAAATGGGTGGAATATTCGCTGTTCCCCTATGCCATCGTGCTCCAGGTGACGCCTGTGATCGCGATCGCGCCGCTCTTGCTGATCTATCTGGAGCAGCAGACCGCGGTGGTCGTCTGCGCCTTCATCGTCGCTTTCTTCCCGGTGCTGTCGAACACCACGCTCGGGCTGAACTCGGTGGACCGCAATTTGGCCGGGTTGTTCCAGCTCTATGGCGCATCGAAGCCGCAAACCCTGCGCTTCCTCAAGCTGCCGGCGGCGCTGCCCTATATCCTCGGCGGCCTGCGCATCGCCGGCGGCCTGTCGCTGATCGGCGCCGTCGTGGCCGAGATCGCGGCCGGAACGGCCGGCGCCGGCTCGGGGCTCGCCTACAGGATCGCCGAATCCGGCTATCGCTTGAACATACCCCGCATGTTTGCAGCGCTGCTTCTGTTGTCGCTGGCCGGGATTGTCATCTATGGGGTGCTGGCGCTAGTTTCCCACCTCGTTTTACGGCGCTGGCATGAAAGCGCGCTTGGAAAGGAAAACTGATGGCTGCCGGTTCGATTTCGTCCGAAAAGATCGACCTTCTGATCTATGGGCCGGTGCGGCCGATCCTCGAGAACGGCTTTTCCGATCATTTCGTCGTGCACAAGGCGGAGACGCGCGGCGATCTCGAGCGGCTGACGCCGGCGGTCCGCGACAGGATCCGCGGCGTCGCGGTGACCTACCATACCGTGCGCGCGGACAAGGATTCGCTGTCGCAGCTGCCGAAGCTGGAAATGGTGGCGAGCTTCGGTGTCGGCTACGACCACATCGACGCCAAATATGCCGCCGAGCACAACATCGTCGTCACCAACACGCCCGACGTCTTGACCGAGGAGGTCGCCGACGTCGCGATGGGCCTTCTGATCTCGACCTTGCGCGAGTTCATCAAGGCCGACCGCTATGTCCGCTCCGGGCTGTGGCAGACCCAGAACTATCCGCTCAGCGTCGGCTCGCTGCGCGACCGCAAGGTCGGCATCGTCGGCATGGGCCGGATCGGCCAGGCCATCGCGCGCCGGCTCGACGCCTCGCTGGTGCCGGTGGTCTACCACTCGCGCAACCCCTCCAAGGAGGTCGCCTACAAGCACTACCCTGATTTGATCGAGATGGCGAAAGCTGTCGACACGCTCGTTGTGATCGTGCCGGGCGGTGCCTCGACCGAAAAGATGATCAATGCCGAAGTGCTGAAGGCGCTCGGCCCGCGCGGCGTGCTGGTCAACGTCGCGCGCGGCTCGGTGGTCGACGAGCCCGCGCTGATCCAGGCGCTGAAATCCGGCACCATTCTCGCCGCCGGCCTCGACGTGTTCGCGGCCGAGCCGAACGTGCCCGACGAGCTCAAGACCATGCAGAACGTCGTGCTGCTGCCGCATATCGGCTCGGCCTCGGTGGTGACGCGCAACGCCATGGACCAGCTCGTGGTCGACAATCTCAAGTCCTGGTTCGCCGGCAAGGCGCCGCTGACGCCGGTTGCGGAAACGCCGGTCAAGGGGCGCTGATGATCGCACGTCGCCTTCTCGCATTTGCCATCGCGGCCTTTCTGGCCGCGACCGGCATCGCGCGTGCGCAGGATGCGACGAGCCTGAAGAAGCAGATGCCCGGACAGTGGGAGCTCTCGACCACCGAGCGCAGCAAGACCTGCGTCGTCACACTGAGAGGTGACGCCGCAGGCCAGGGCTACAAGCTGGAGCTGGAGCCGGCCTGCAAGACCGCGCTGCCCTTCACCAAGGACATCGTCGCCTGGAGCGTGAAGGGCCTCGACATCGTGCGCCTGCAGGATGCGACCGGCGAAGCCGTGATCGATTTCACCGAGGTCGAGGCCGGCATCTTCGAAGGCCTGCGCCAGGGCGAGGGCGTCTACATCCTGCAGGACCTCGCCGCCGCGCGCTCGATGGCGAAGTCGATGGACCAGATGATCGGCGACTGGTCGATGGTGCGCGGCAACGGCCAGCCGATCTGCGGGCTGACGCTGACCAACACCGAAGCGGGCCCGGACAATTTCCAGGTCTTCCTCAAGCCGAGATGCGACGCCACGATCGCGCAGTTCAACCCGACGCAATGGCGACTCGAGCGCGGCCAGATCATCCTGATGTCCAAATCAGGCGACGCCTGGCAGTTCGAGGCCGACGACAACGCCCAGTGGCGCCGTGTCCCCGACACCGCCGATCCCCTGATCATGTTGCGCCAGTAGGCGGGGCCAAGCCGCGGGCTCGATAACCTCTCCCGCTTGCAAGCGGGAGGGGTCGGCGCGTTCCGGGCGATGCGAAGCATCGTCCCGCGCGCCGGGTGAGGGCTTTCTCCTCTTGGGGATTCTCGATTGTCGAGACACCCTCTCCCCAACCCTCCCCCGCAAGCGGGGGAGGGAGCGCACCTGCTCCTGGAGTAGCATCCCAAGTCCGATCTCCCTGGGTCCTCACGTGGTCACCTTCGGCGGCGGCGCGGTGCCTTGCGCCCATTTCTCCATCTTGCCGAGCACGCCCCAGACGGCGAGCGCGAGCGAGATCGGCATTGCGAACTGGCCAAGGCCGGGCACGGCCGACACGATGGTTCCGAGCAGCCCGGCAAGGCCTCCCGCATTCGGGCTTGCCGTCACCGAGGAGAGCAGGGCGGTGATCAGCGAGCCGCCGATGCCGAGCGCGGTCTTCTTGCCGTCGAGCAGCTTGCCGATGGTCTCGCCGAGTGCGCCATTGACCTGGCCGAGCATCGGCTTGCCGCCGCCGTTGTTGAGCAGGGTGCTGAGCAAATCGACGACCTGTTTCAGCTGATCGACGGGGGCGGGGCTCATCGGGGCGACGGGTCCGGGCATGGGCGCTGTCTTGTTGATGAGGGAGAACAGCCGTTCGAACAGGCTGACGGGATCGTTGGTGGCAGGCAATGTGTTGCTCGGCACGATCGCTGGCAGCGTCCCGCCGCTTGACGGCGGTCGCAGCACTTGTGTGAGATCTTCCAGCCGCTTCAGGATCTGCGAGAGGTCGCCGTTCTGCCCGGCCGGGCCTGGCTGCTGCATCCCGCGCGTGATGGCGGCGACCGTGGCGGCGTCGAGCAATCCGGTATCCCTCAGGCCGTTCTGCTGCTGAAACAGCGAGACGGCGGCCCTGGTCTTCGGTCCGCTGATGCCGTCCTCGACGAGCGGCGGATTGGCGCCGAGCTTGTTCAGCGCCTGCTGCATCAGCATGACCGTCGAAGCCACCTCATCCTCGGGCTCGGTGCGACCGGCGAATTGCGGGCCGTCGTCGAGCGCGATCGACGAATCCAGCGCCATCATCGCATGCAGGATCACCGCCGTGCCGAGCTGGGCATCGACGTGACCGGGATCGAACACATGGTCGCGGACGAATTTTCCGGCTCTTGCTTCCGGCGGGCCGTACAGGGTCGAGCCGCCATAGAGATAGGGCGAATTGACGCCCTTGGAATGATACCCGAAGCCGTTGAACGCCTCGAGCCGGAACAGCATCCGCGCGATGCCCCAATCCCGCGCACCGATGAAGTTCTCGATTCTGAACGCGTCCACGGCGCCGTCCACGAAGGTAGCGAACGGGCCGCGCCCCTTCGGAACGATCGTCGTCGGGCGATGAAGCGTTTCGCCGTTGCCCAGATAGGTGTCGAAATCGAAGTTGGATTCGCGGTAATGGCAGAGCGCGGTGAAGTACCAGGGCACGCCGGTCAGCCGCTCGATCTGCTGATAGGTCGCCTTGCCGTTGAGCGCCTTGCGGGCGATGGCATTCGCCTCGGCGAGGCGTCCGGGCCGGATTTCGAGACCGGCCCAATTCCGCTCGTATTCGTTCTTGAAACTCTCGAATGAAATCATCTTCCGCTCCCGCAAATTGATTGAATGATCGACTTGCCGTGCAAACCAAGGTGAGCCAGGTGTCGTGATCGGTGCCTGGCTCCAGCGTGATCTGTCGAAAGTCTGGCAGGTCGCCGGCGCGGCGCATGTGAAATGGCTTACAGCTTGGGCGGGAAATCTCGGTAGAACCAGGGCGAGGCCTCCACCGCTCCGGGAACCGGCCGGCGATCCCTCCGTTAGCAAGACGAGACGGTCCGGCAAGGAGTGTTCTGCATGGCCAAGCGCGTCCTCGCGATCGGCATCGAACCCGGCAATGCCGACTACAGCGCATTCCCGCAGCTGACGCCGGAGCTCGTGCGCGACTACATCGAGGCGCAGCTGTTGCGCCTGCGCGATCTCGGCTTCGAGGTCACGAGCTGCCTGATCGATCTCGATGTCACAGCCGAAGCCGGCGTGGTGGCGGCGCTGCGCGATGAGCGCTTCGACTGCATCGTCATCGGCGCCGGCCTGCGCGAGCCGAAGGAGCGCCTGCTCTTGTTCGAGAAGGTGCTCAACCTCGTTCACCGCCTGGCGCCCGATGCCGCGATCTGCTTCAACACCACGCCTGCCGACACCGCCGAGGCGGTGCAGCGCTGGGTGGAGCCCTGACGGGACCGCCCGGGCAGGCCAAGGATCGCTGATTTCGAACTTTTTCTCCGTCTCGAGCGACCAAGACGGAATGGTTCAAACTCGATCGGCTTTGACATGAAATTCGTTGCCCTGGCCTTTTCGTGCCTTCTGCTTGTCGCGGTGCCCGCCAGCGCGAATGACACCCGCACCTTCAATGCGATGGTCGCGTTGGCCAATCGCGGAGATGCGGAGGCGCAATATCATGTCGGCATGATGCACAATAACGGCATCGGCACACCGCAGGATCGCAGCCAGGCATTCGAGTGGTTTCAAAAATCGGCCGCGGCCAACGATCCGCTCGGAGCCTATAAGCTCGGCTGTTATTATGACGGGCAGGGCGTGGGCGTCGTCGCAACGGATCCGGATCAGGCATTGAAGTACAAGCTTGTGTCCGCCAAGGCCGGTTACGCGCGTGCCCAGCACGATGTCGCTCTCATGTATGACCGGCAAGGGAATTCGGAAGAAGCGCTGAAATGGTGGAAGCTGGCAGGCGACCAGGGCCTCCCCAGCGCCCTCTTCAGCCTGTCCCGCGCATATTCTGCGGGAAAGGGCACGCCGAGGGACGTGTCCCTGTCGTATGCCTATTTCAAGCTCTCGAAGGTGGCGCCGGCCAGGAATGTCAACGAGATGGCCTCCATGTTGTCCAAGCCGGAGCTCGAGAAGGCCGAGAAAATGGTTGCCGAATGGAAGCCGCAACCGACCGCCCTGACGCTCAAGGCATTCGCCGGCATCACGGCCGCAGAAGACCACTTGAAGGCCGCCAAAAGCCAGGTGTTCTGATCTGGACTCAAGCGGAATGGCTTTAGGTTGATCAATGCCGCGGTCTCGGTTCACCTCTCCCGCTTGCGGGAGAGGTCGGCGCGTCCGGGCGATGCGAAGCATCGTCCCGCGCGCCGGGTGAGGTTTTCCTCTTGGGGATTATCCCATTGCGGAAACATCCTCTCCCCGACCCTCTCCGGCAAGCGGGAGAGGGAGTGCGCCTCCGTCTAGGTCTTCGCTGCTGCCTCCGGCATGATCTGCAGCAGCGGCTCCGGCTTGATCGAGACCTGACCGGCGAATGGCCGGTCGTGTGCGGCAATCAGCAGGACGGAGGTGGCCACCCCCGTCGCGAACAGGCCCATCGCGATCGCCGATCCCAGCCGGTTGTCGCAATGAACGAGGCCGATTACCAGCAATGCGCAGGCGGCTTGGAGGTACAGGCACCACCATTTGACTGGATTGACTGCGGCGAGGCTGACGATGATCCTCTGCCGCCGCGCATCCAGCGCCTGCTCCAGCGCGGCGATGAGCTCGCGTTGCACATTCGCCTGCCCCGTGCCTTGCGGCGTCATCGTGATGACGAGCTGCAGGGCATCGGCGAGCGCCGGCGGCGTCACTTTCAGCGATGCCTCCTGATGCGCCATCATCGGCCATTCCACCGCGACAGCCTGCCCGACATAGTCGCGCACCAGGCCGCGCAGCTTCGTCTCCTGCTCCGCCGGCAGGCCGCCGGCCAGCAGCACGGCGCTGCGCAGCGCGCTGGCCTCGCGGCTCACCGCGGCACTGGCGCGATCGCTGTCGCCCCAGACCTGCGCTGCGGTGAAGGCGACGAACAGGCCAAAGATGATGCCGAGCACGGGCAGCATGCCCGGCGAGATCACTTTGAGCGATTTGGCACGCTCCTCCGTTGCGACAAGCGCGATGCCTGCGAAGATCGCCGCGGCCATAAGATAGGTGAATCCGAAGATCACCAGCGCCATGACGGGCACCGGCAGATTGTGCAGCCAGTCGCTCATCGTTCCCTTGTCATCTGATTTTGAGACTCTAGATCAGCCGCAGCCCGCGCAAACTCGCATGCCCGTTCTTGCCGACGATGATGTGATCATGCACGGCAATCCCCAGCGGTTTTGCGATGTCGATGATCGCCTTCGTCATCTGGATGTCGGCCTGCGAGGGCGAGGGATCGCCGCTAGGGTGGTTGTGCACCAGGATCAAGGCGGTCGCCGATAGTTCCAGCGCGCGCTTGATCACCTCGCGCGGATAGACCGGAGTGTGATCGACCGTGCCGGTCTGCTGCACCTCGTCGGCGATCAGCTGGTTGCGCTTGTCCAGGAACAGCAGGCGAAATTGCTCCTTGTCGGCAAACGCCATGCTGGTGCGGCAATAGGCGATCACCTCGTTCCAGGATGACAGCGCGTTGCGGCTGTTGACCTCGCCCTTGGCGACCCGATGCGCCGCCGCGGCAATCAGCTTGAGCTGGTTGATCGCGGACTCGCCGATCCCCTCGACCTCGCGCAGGCGCGCCACCGGCGCATGCACGACCTCGGCGAACGAGCCGAAGGTCTTGATCAGCAGCTTGGCGAGCGGCTTGGTGTCGCGCCGCGGCAGCGCCGGAAACAGCGCCATCTCCAGCAATTCGTAATCGCTCAGCGCATCCGCGCCCGCGCTGTAGAAGCGCTCGCGCAGCCGCTCGCGATGGCCGAGATAGTGCGGCGTGTCCTCGGGCTTGCTGTTGTCGTGGTCAGGCTTGGCGGGCATCGGCCGCCAGCATTGCCGGGGACCGGCGTTTTTGCAACCGTCAATTGAGATGGCGCGTCGCGTGTCGGCCGGCGTCCGAGCGGGGGGCGGCGCACGTTAGCCGTGGTTGACCTAAGACTGGGAGATGAGCGCGCAATGGCCGCCCCGATCGTGGGCGTTGTCGCAAGCTGCGATGGAGGACGAATTGGATTGCTTAAGATCGGAAATTGAGTAGTATGAAATCATTGCTACAACTAGCAATTATGTTGCCAAGCTTTGGATAATTAGTCTCTCGTTGAGGTAGCGATCCTTCCTCGCGGGCAAGCCGCGTTGACATATATTGGCCTCTGGAATTGCTTGAGGGCAAACATGGACCATGCCTCTAACGTTTCACCAGAGTCTGCCGTTTCAGTTTCGCTTATTGCAAAGACTCTGGATACGACAGCAGGTTCGGGTTTGCACGCCATCGCTGAGTGGCTTGATCGCCGTGGACTTGGTGCTTTCACGCCTGTGGCGCTGTACGCAGGGGCTGTTACTTTCACTTTTTTGCCGTTGCTGATAGCCGCTTGCTTCGGCGTACCCATGGCGGCGCGATCGGCTACACTGAATTTGCCTTTTTTCTACGACGTCAGCACGATTTTTATGTATCTGGTGTCGTTTCCCTGTCTGCTGATACTAACAACAACTGACCATGCGCTCCTTTGTCGTTCACTCAATCGCGTCAAGTGGACGGCATTCTGAATACTTCCGAAGGAAGCGCCGTGTTTCTTGTCGCCCGCTGGAATCGTATTTTCCGCAGGATCAATCTGGGGGCGCAAGCTGTGGGCATGCTTGCCGGAGTAATCGCGGTCTATTTCGTCTACCGGTTGATTGCCGACGGTGCGTATACCAGTTGGGAGTCCGGCCATCCGCTCTCTGCGGCTGGCTACATCCGCATGTACTGTGACTTTCTGTTCGCTATTGTGGCAGCGGTCTACGTAATCCGCAGTTCCGCTCTACCAGTATTGTTATGGGAAGTCGTTTCCCATTCGGACCTTCGCATGCTGCCCTTGCATCCGGACAATGCGGGCGGCTTGCGACCCATTGGTCGGTTAGGACTGCGCAATCAGTATGCAATCTCGCTTGTCGGTCTCAATATCGGCTTAGGTTGGCTTGTCAGCCACTTTTTTACGCCCAACGAAGCGCGAGTGGGATTTCTGGTTGTAGCTGTGATTGCCTACTCAGTTGTTGGCCCATTTGTTTTCATTGGCCCTCTGCTCCCATTTCGCGATGCTATGATGAAGAGTAAGGCTCAACTCATGAGCGGTGTAGCGTTACGTATGCGGGCCCAACTAGATGACCTGCGCTCGCGCTTCCAGTCTGGCGTCATTACCGCAGACGATGAACAGATGATCGAGCGATTGCGAAAGATTGGCGCTGTAATCAACGACATGCCTGTATGGCCGTTCGATGCACTTACGATGCGAAAGTTTCTTACGGCTTACGTCATACCCCCCATAGTCAGCTTCATCGTGCCACTTCTGAAAAAGATACTTGGCTACTTCCAAGTTATATGACGCGCGCAAGGCTGCGGAATTGGGCCGTCACCGACCAGCACGAGACCCAATACTGCTGGTCATCGTTCCTATGCGCATGTTGAGTCCGAAACTCTCATCGATAACTCGCCAAAGGAGGCTAGAATGTTGATACGAGGGTTCGCTAGCATCATCGCAGTTCTCTTTGCGTCGTCTGCAGCCTTCGGCAAACCGCTGTCTTACGACGAGGTGCTAGACTTCCTTACGACCGATCGTTGGGGATTTAGATGTCCAGGATGGGTAAGTGGGGAGGGACATGTCGGCTTACAAACGATCAAAGACGGTGTGACCGCCATCGTGAACATCAAGGTGCAAGCAGTCGAGGGATGGTTGCCAATTCCCCTAGGAGACTACAAGCGTTCTATTCCGATCCGGCCGGCATCGAATTCATTTCCGTCAGATTTAAAGTCAAAGTCGGTATGCGGGACTATCTTCGGCCTAGGCGGGTGTTTTCTTGTCGATCGAAGTGAACAGAAAATCAAACTTCACTACTTTGGCGGAGAAAGAACGTTTCTCCCCTTTGATGGTCCTGACAATTCCAAGTATTGCGAACTTCGACGCGTTCTCGGATCTTAGCAGAAATACAGCGAGGTTGTGCTCACCCGATCTGCTTCTCGCCGTGCCGCTCCGACAGCGTGAAGATCTCGACACCCGTCGCGGTGACTCCGACCGAGTGCTCGAATTGCGCAGACAGCGAGCGGTCGCGCGTCACCGCGGTCCAGCCGTCGGAGAGGATCTTCACATGCGGCTTGCCGAGATTGATCATCGGCTCGATGGTGAAGAACATGCCGGGCTTGAGCTGCACGCCCTCGCCGGGCCGGCCGATATGGATGATGTTCGGCTCGTCGTGGAACATGCGGCCGAGGCCATGGCCGCAGAAATCGCGCACAACGCTCATGCCCTGCGGCTCGACGAAGCTCTGGATGGCATGGCCGATGTCGCCGGTGGTGGCGCCGGGCTTCACCGCGGCGATGCCGCGCATCATCGCTTCATAGGTCACCTCGATCAGCCGCTCCGCCTTGCGGGCGATCGGGCCGATCGCATACATCCGGCTGGAATCGCCATACCAGCCGTCGACGATGAAGGTGACGTCGATGTTGACGATGTCGCCTTCCTTCAGCGGACGGTCGCCCGGCATGCCGTGGCAGACCACGTGGTTGAGCGAGGTGCAGGTGGAGTAGCGGTAGCCGCGATACATCAGCGTCGCCGGATAGGCGCCATGGCTGAAGGCGAAGTCGCGGACGAATTCGTCGATTCTGGAGGTCGGCACGCCGGGCCCGACGATGTCGGTGAGCTCGTCCAGGCACCTGGCCACCAGCGCGCCCGCCTTGCGCATGCCGGCAAAGGCGGCGGGCCCGTGCAGCTTGATCTGTCCGGTCTTGCGCAGGGAGGTCTCGGTGGCGTCGACGTAGCTCATGCGTGTCAGGTCTTCTCGGGCTGATCTCGATGTCGGTGGAAAGGCTTGATTTCAGGCCCCAATTTAATGATTGGCAGGCTTCATGCAAGCCGAGGGGCCAGCCTCGGGGGCGAAAGTGACCTAATTCGGGACTTCTACGGTGGTTTCCACCGGCAGGGCGCCGCCGCGGATGCGGATTTCGCGGACGGGGTAGGGAACCCGGATGCCCTCGCGCTTGAAGGCGTCCCACAGCGCCAGCATCACGTCGCTCTTGACGTTGTCCATGCCGTCGGGGTCCGCGATCCAGAAGGTCAGCGAGAACTTCATGCCGGCTTCCGCGAACTCGGTCAAAATGCTGTTCGGCGCCTTGCCCTTGGTGGCGCGCGGATGGGCGGCGGCGGTCTCGGCGGCGAGCTTGGTGACCAGGCGCGGGTCGGCGTCGTAATTGGTGCCGAAGGCGATCTTCACCAGCGTGTTCTTGTCGGTATAGGTCCAGTTGACGACCTTCTGCGTCACCAGATCCTCGTTCGGCACCAGGAATTCGCGGCCGTCGCCGGCGGCGACGGAAATATAGCGCGTCTTCATCGCGCTGATCCGCCCGGTATTGTCCCCGATGGTGACGAGGTCGCCCGGCTTCACCGATTTGTCGGCGAGCAGGATGATCCCCGAGATGAAGTTGGCGACGATCTTCTGCAGGCCGATACCGATACCGACGCCGACCGCGCCGGAGAACACCGCGAGTGCCGACAGGTCGATCCCGACCGCGCCGAGCGCGATCACGATTGCGACCGTGAGCAGCCCGATGCGGATGATCTTCACCAGCAGCACCTGCACCGACGGCGTCAGGTCGGTGGTCGAGTTGATCCGGCTCTCGGCGAAATTGCTGGCGATGTTGGTGAGCCAGAGCGCGATCAGCAGCAGCGCGCCGGCCTTGAGCACCAGAAGCGGGGTCAGCCTGAGGCCGCCGAGTACGATCGCGAAGGAATCCAGCAGGTCGACCGTCGCATCGAGCTGGCCGACGATCGAGAGCGCGGCGACGAACCAGGCCGTGATCGACACTAGCTTGACGATGAAGGCGTTCCGCAGCACCGAGGTCACGAGCCGGATCACCAGCCAGGCGAAACCCAGCTTGGCTGCGACCATCAGGAGATAGGAGCGGCTCGGCCAGGTCGCGTGATACATCACCACGCGCGAGACGATCACGAGCAGCGTGAACACCGCCGTCGAGGCGCTGGCGACCATGACCCGAACGAAGTGTCGCAGCGGCAGCGGCCAGCGCATCGCCAGCGAGGTCAGGTCGACACGGCTGCGAATGCCGGCCTCCGCGGCATAGGCGATGCCGGCCGCTGCCAGGATGAGGCCGAATTGCAGGTAGAACCAGGGTGAGGAGATTTCCGCCCCGACGCTGCGTGCGGTGGTCTGCACGAACTCCATGAAGTCTTTGAGGTCCATGTCCATCGGTCTCGTCGGCAAGCGGGCAGGAATTGATTCGAGGGCAGGGCGCGGCCGGGCCATCGATACACCGTGAAGTGATGCGCGTTAAGGCCGTAAAATACGGGCAGATTGCCGCGAAGCGCGAAAATGGGTTGGCGCGCGAGTCCGCCGACGATAAGGATGAAATTCCAGCGATTTTTTACCCGGAAGGTGGATGGCTTCCCTCGACTCCGTCAGTCTCGCCATATTGCTCGGCGCCGTCCTCGTCATGGCCGGCATCCTCTCGAGCCTGCTTGCGCTGCGCTTCGGCGCGCCGTTGCTGCTCGTCTTCCTGGTCATCGGCATGCTCGCCGGCGATTCCGGCCCCGGTCAGCTCCAATTCGACGACGTCCGCACCACCTATCTGGTCGGCTCCGTCGCGCTCGCCCTGATCCTGTTCGACGGCGGCCTGCGCACGCGCTTTGCCAGCATCCGCACCGTGCTCGCCCCGTCTCTCGTGCTCGCGACCGTCGGCGTGCTGCTGACCGCGCTGGTCACGGCGCCGTTCGCCAAATACACGCTCGACCTCAACTGGGCGGAGTCGCTGCTGGTGGGCGCCGTGGTGGCCTCGACCGACGCGGCCGCCGTGTTCCTCCTGGTGCACACCCAGGGCCTGCGTCTGCGCCCGCGCGTCGGCGCGACGCTGGAGGCGGAATCCGGCACCAACGATCCCTTCGCGATCTTCCTCACTTTGATGCTGGTGGAATACATCTCGGTCGGCTCGAGCTCGGCCGGCCACGTGCTGATGGAGTTCGTGCTGGAGGCGGCACTGGGCGCCGTCGTCGGCGTGTTCGGCGGCCGCCTCGTCGTCATCGCGCTCAACAAGGTCGCCCTGCCGCAGGGACTACATGCGCCCTTCGTGACCACGGGCGCGCTCGTGATCTTCGGCGGCTCGCAGATCATGCACGCTTCCGGCTTCCTCGCCGTCTATCTCGCAGGCATCATCATCGGCAACCGGCCGACCCGCGCCCATAATTCGGTGGTGACCTTCCTCGATGCCGCGACCTGGCTGGCGCAGATCGTGATGTTCGTGCTGCTCGGCCTTCTGGTCTCGCCGAGCCGGCTGGGGGCCAGCGTGCTGCCGGCGGTCGCCGTCGCGCTCGTCCTGATGCTGGTGGCACGGCCGCTCGCGGTGTTCGTGTGCCTGTCGCCGTTCCGCTTCAACTGGCGCGAGAAGATCTTCATCGCCTGGACTGGTCTGCGCGGCGCCGTCGCGATCTTCCTGGCCTCGATCCCGATGCTGGTCGGCCTGTCCAAGGCCTATCTCTATTTCGACGTCGCCTTCGTCGTCGTCATCATCTCGCTCCTGCTGCAAGGCTGGACGCTGGCGCCGGCTGCCCGCAAGCTGCACGTGGCGCTGCCGCGCGCCGAACGCGGCCCGCGCCGCGTCGAGCTCGATCTGCCCGGCCAGCTCGAGCAGCAGCTGGTCGGTTATCCGGTGCGGCCCAAGAGCCTGTATTTCCGCCGCGGTCTGATCCCGTCCTGGTCCAAGCCGACGCTCGTCATCCGCAACGAGAACATCCTGACGCCAACGGAAGCCGACCCGATCGCGCCGGGCGACTACATCTATCTGCTGGCGCCGCCGGAAAAGGCCGAGTCGCTCGACCGCTTCTTCGTCGACATGCAGCCGAGCACCGCGCCGGATCCGCATCTGCTCGGCGACTTCATGGTCTCCGGCGAGCACACGCTCGCCGAGCTCGCCGAGATCTACGGCGTCAAGGTGAGCGAGGACGAGAGCAAGCTCACGCTCGCCGATTACTTCGACGTCCATCTCGATCGCGCGCCGAAGGAGGGCGCCGAGCTCGCGCTGGACGAGATCGTGCTGGTCGCCCGCAGCATCTCCGGTGGCCGCGTCAACGTCGTCGGCCTGCGCCTGCCGGAGGATGACGAGACGCCGCCGCCGCCGACACGCACCCAGGCGCTGCGGAAGAAGCTCGCCGAGCTGTGGTCCTCGGTGGCGGGAGTCTGACGCTGCCGTAGGGTGGGCCAAGGCGCCCTTGCGCAGTGCCCACCAGCAGGAACGACGTGGGCACGGCGCGCGAAGAGCGCGCTTTTCCCCACCCTACGAAGTCTGGTGGTTGGCAGGACAAAGCCAGCGAAGCACTCGTCATTGCGAGGAGCTCTTGCGACGAAGCAATCCAGACTGCCGCCCCGGATAGTCTCTGGATTGCTTCGCTACGCTCGCAAGGGATGGGCCACGGGCCCTCACGTCAGCACCTTCACCCCGCCCAATGACGTGACCCGCCCCTGCTTCAGCATCACGATCTGCGTCGCGAGCTGGCGCAGCTCGGCGACGTCGTGGCTGACATAGACCATCGGCACATTGGCTTCGTCGCGCAGCCGCACCAGATACGGCAAAATCTCGAGCTTGCGGCCCTCGTCCAGCGCGCCGAGCGGCTCGTCGAGCAGCAGGAGGCGGGGCTTCGACAGCAGCGCGCGGCCGAGCGCGACGCGCTGGCGCTCGCCGCCGGACAGCTTCCCGGGACGGCGATCCCTGAGCGCGCCGATGTCGAGCAACTCGATGATGCGCTTGTGCTGCGCCGGATCGGGCGCAAGTCCGTTCATGCGCCGCCCATAGTCGAGGTTCTGCGCCACGCTGAGATGCGGAAACAGCCGCGCATCCTGGAACACGTAGCCGATGCGGCGGCGGTAAGTGGGCACGTGAATGCCCGCCGCGGTGTCGTCGACGATCTCGCCGTCGATCGCGATGGTGCCGCGATCGGGCCGCAGCAGCCCGGCGATCATGTTGACCAGCGAGCTCTTGCCGGCACCCGAAGCGCCGAACAGCCCGATGACGCGCCCCTCGCTGCTGAAGGATGCGTGAAGCGAGAATTCGCCGAGCTGTTTTTCGACGTCGACGCGCAGCATGGTCAATTCCCGTGCAGCCGCTGCGTGGCGCGGCGGGCGAACCACTCGGCCGCGATCAGCGCGCCGATCGCGAGCACGATCGAGACGATCACGAGCCTTCCCGCAGCGGCATCGCCGTCCGGCGTCTGGATCAGCGAATAGATCGCCGACGAAATCGTCTGGGTCTCGCCGGGAATGTTGGAGACGAAGGTGATGGTGGCGCCGAACTCGCCGATCGCCTTGGCAAAGCCGAGCACCATGCCGGCGAGCACGCCCGGCAGCGCCAGCGGCAACGTCACCGTGAAGAACACTTTCCACGGCGCTGCGCCGAGCGTCTCCGCGGCCTGCTCGAGCCGGCGGTCGATCGCCTCGATCGACAGCCGCATCGGGCGGACGAGAAGCGGAAACGCCATCACGCCGCAGGCGAGCGCAGCACCGGTCCAGCGGAACGCGAAGACGATGCCGAGATGGTCGGCAAGAAAGCCGCCAATGAGACCTTTGCGGCCGAAGCTGAGCAGCAGCAGATAGCCGGTGACCACAGGCGGCAGCACCAGCGGCAGGTGCACCAAGGCGTCCAGTATCGACTTGCCCCAGAAATCGCGTCGCGCGAGCAGCCACGCCAGCGCGATGCCGAACGGCGTCGCGACCAGCGTGGCGATGACGGCGACCCTGAGCGAAAGCAGGATCGCCGTCCATTCGGCGGCAGAGATCTCGAACATCAAGTCGTCATATCGGGTCGCAGAAATCAGGTTTGCAAGAATCAGGTCGTCGGGCTGATCAGGAACTTGAAGCCGTATTTTTCCAAAATGGTCTTGGCCGCCGTCGAGCGCAGAAAGGCGAGATAGTCGTTCGTCTCCGGCTTGGCGGTGCTGGTTGCCGCGACCGAATAAATGATCGCAGGATGCGAATCCGCCGGGAAGGTGCCGACGATCTTCACGCCCGGCTCGACCTTGGCGTCGGTGGAATAGACGATGCCGAGCACGGCCTCGCCGCGGGCGACCAGCGTCAGCGCCGCGCGCACGCTCTCGGCCATGGCGAATTTCGACTCTACGGCCTGCCAGGCCCCGAGCTTTTCCAGCGCCGCCTTGGCATATTTCCCTGCCGGTACCGACCTGACGTCGCCCGTCGCGATCCTGCCGTCGCCGGCGAGCTTGGCCAGATCGAAGCCTTGCGCGATCGTCACGCTGTCGATCTTGGAATCCTTCGGCGCGATCAGCACGATGCTGTTGCCGAGCAGGTTGACGCGTGTCGGCTCGTTGATGGTCTTCTTGGAGATCGCGTAGTCCATCCAGTCGGTGTCGGCCGAGACGAACACGTCGGCCGGCGCGCCCTGCTCGATCTGCTTGGCCAGCACCGAGCTTGCGGCGTAGCTGACGCTGAACTTGACGCCGGTCCTGGCGGTGTAGGCGGCGTCGATCTCGTCCAGCGCGTTCTTCATCGAGGCGGCAGCGAACACCGTGATGGTCTTGTCCTCGGCCGCGGCGGGCGCGAGGGCCGCGCCGGCGAGAATGACGAAGGCGGCGAAAAGTCCTGAGAGACGAAACATGGGATGCGCTCCGTGCGAGCTCGCGCGCGCAAGGTGCACGCGCAAAATCTGGCGTTGGGTCGGGCAGATGCGACGGGCGGAAGCGCTGTTCCACGGTCCCTTGCGACGGCTTACGGCCGGCGGGGATATCGCAGTGCAAACATAGCAGGCCGCGGCCCCACGTCAAAGGCAACTGAGTTCGTCATCCCGGGGCGCGCGCAGCGCGAGCCCGGGATCCATAACCACAGAATTGCGTTGGGCGAGGACTCGGGGTGACCACTTCGCGCCACAACCACTCCCTGTGGTTATGGGTCCCGGGCTCGCTTCGCGCCCCGGGACGACGGCGGTGCATTCCGCGGCAGCTTACCTTATGGCTTCGCGTCGCCTGCATGCAGCACCGCCTTGCAGGCTGCCGGCATCTGCGCGAGCGTCATCGGCGGCTTGGGCTTGGGCGGCTCGGGCGGCGGCTTGGGGTGCAGCACCGCGTCGGAGAACCAGTAGGCGAGATCGGCGGGCTTGCAGCCTTCGTCCTCGGCCTGTGACGGCTGGCCCTCGCACTCGCCGGCCCCCGCCGGGCAGCGCATGCGAATGTGGAAATGGTAGTCGTGGCCCCACCAGGGGCGGATCTTCGACAGCCAGGCGCGATCGCCCTTGGCCTCGCGGCACAGCGCCTTCTTGATTGCGGCGTTGACGAAGATGCGCTGCACGCCGGGCTCCCGCGCCGCGTCGCGCAGCACCAGCACCTGGCCTGGTGTGAACACCTTGGGGTCGATGTCGAGCCGGTCCGCGCGAACCATCATCACCGCCGACATTTCCTCGCGCTCCTCGCGCGAGAGCCGGCGGTCCGGCATCGGCGTCAGCCAGATGTCGGCGTCGAGACCGATCTGGTGGCTGGCATGGCCCGACAGCGCCGGCCCGCCGCGCGGCTGCGCGATGTCGCCGACCAGGATGCCGGGCCAGCCCGCGTCCTTGTGCGCTTTGGCGGCGAGCCGCCTGATCAGCGCGATCATGTCGGGATGACCGTAGCTGCGATTCCGCGACAGCCGCATCACCTGCCAATGATCGCCGTTGACCGGCATCTGCTCGGCGCCGCCGATGCAGCCCTTGGTGTAGGAGCCGATGACATGGGTCGGCCCCTTCGACGGCAGCAGCTTGCGCGCGAACAGTTCCTTCGCGGCGAGATCGGGGTCGTTTGGATTGGCGAGCGGCGGCAGCGGCTTCGGGGTGATGCTGCCCTTGTCCTGGGCCAGCGCGCTACCGGCGCCCAGGCAGACGAACGAAAGCAGGAGGAGGGTGATGCCGCGGCGACTCATGCTGACGCTCTTATAGCCCAATGCTGCACCAGGGTTAAGAACGAGGCGCTCAGCCCGCCGCCGGCTCACCGCAGCTCGCCCGAATCGCGTCTCGACCCGCCGCTTCTTAACGGTGCAATAACCGTATCCTGCATTGACCAAAATTCGTGCGTTGAGCGGGGAATACTTGCGGCTGGCATGCAATCGCGCGCGGTTTCGGAACGGATTCAGGCGCGCGCGCAATTTTGCACCAGATCGCTCATTGATTGCGACGCCACACTCAGTCTGATGGCGCCTGCAGCCGCTCGCCACGCCGCGCAAACAGGCAGCAAGCGCCGCCGCGTGCGGACCGCGTCCGGGCAAGATTACTTTTTTTTCAGACACTTGCCCCAAAGCTTGCGGCCGCTGGGCGCGACTGGGACGAGTGAAGTTGAGTTTGGGGTCTCGAAAAGCAAGAAAGCGAAAGCAAAGCGTGCTTGCCCGTGCCGGCCAGAAGGCGCGCAAGTCGCGTTTCGCGCGTGCCTCGCGTGCGCTTTCCGAACGCGACGAAGTCCTGCGCAGCCGTGCCGAGGCGGAAGCCGCGATCGCGGACGCGCGCAAATCCCATGAGCGCCTGCGCCAGGCCATCGATATCCTGCCGCAAGGCATCGTGTTTCTCGATGCCGAAGGCCGCTACGTCCTCTGGAACAAGAAGTACGCGGAGATCTACAGCAAGACCGCCGATCTGTTCGAGGAAGGCGCGCGCCTCGAGGACACGCTGCGCATCGGCGTCGCACGCGGCGACTATCCCGAGGCCGTCGGCAACGAGGACGCCTGGATCGCCGAGCGCCTGCAAAAGCTCTACAAGCCCGGCGCGCGCCACGAGCAGAAGCTGTCCGACGGCCGCGTCATCCTGATCGACGAGCGCTTGACCGATGACGGTGGCGTCGTCGGCCTGCGCGTCGACATCACCGAGCTCAAGCAGCGCGAGGCCTCGTTCCGCCTGCTGTTCGACGGCAATCCCGTGCCCATGATCGTCTGCGCGCTGGACGACGAGCGCATCCTCGGCGTCAACGATGCCGCGGTCGCGCATTATGGCTATAGCCGGGCCGAGTTCGAGCGATTGAAGATCCGCTCCCTGCAGGCCTTCGACAGCGAGCCGCCCTGGACCGTCGATGAGACCGGCGAGGAGCAGGCCGGCCGCACCTGGAAGCATGTCAAGGCCGACGGCGCGCTGATCGACCTTGCGATCTATTCCCGCGAGCTGACCTATGCCGAGCGGCCCGCGGTGCTGCTCGCGCTGATGGACATCACCGAGCGCAAGCGTGCTGAGGCGCGGCTCGCCTTCATGGCCCAGCACGACGGGCTGACCGGCCTGCCCAATCGCAGCCTGCTGCGGCAGCAGGTCGACGAGATGCTGCTGCACACGCGGCGCAGCGCCGAGAAGGTCGCGCTGCTGATGCTGGGGCTCGACAATTTCAAGGCGGTCAACGACACGCTGGGACACGCGGTCGGCGACAAGCTCCTGCGCGGCGTCGCCAAGCGGCTGCGCTCCACCTTGCGGGAAGAGGACGCGCTGGCGCGGCTCAATTCCGACGAGTTCGCGATCGTGCAAAGCGGGCTGGCGCGTCCCGAGGACGCGGTGATGCTGGCCAAGCGCCTCCTGGCGGCCATTGCCGATCCCTATCTGCTCGACGGCCATTCCGTGGTGATCGGCGCCTCGATCGGCATTGCGATGGCGCCGGGCGACGGCGAGGATTCCGAAAAGCTGCTCAAGAGCGCCGACATGGCGCTGTCGCGCGCCAAGCTGGACGCGCGCGGCAGCTTCGCCTTCTTCGAGGCCGCGCTCGATGCGAAGGCGCAGAGCCGCCGCAAGATCGAGGTCGAGCTGCGCGACGCGATCCAGAACGACGTGCTGCGGCCGTACTACCAGCCGCTGATCGACCTGACGAGCGGCCGCATCACCGGCTTCGAGGCGCTGGTGCGCTGGCCGCATGCCGAGCGCGGCATGGTGTCACCGGCCGAGTTCATTCCGGTTGCCGAGGACACCGGCCTGATCAATCCGCTCGGCGGGCTGATGCTGCGCCGGGCCTGCCTCGATGCCGCGTCCTGGCCCGACGACGTCCGCGTCGCGGTCAACCTGTCGCCGCTCCAGTTCCGCAGCGGCAATCTGCTCTCGATGGTGACCGACGCACTGAAGCATTCCGGCCTGCCGCCGCGGCGGCTCGAGCTCGAGATCACCGAGACGCTGCTCCTTGAGAAGAGCGCGCAGGTGCTGGCGACGCTGCATGCGCTGCGCGCGCTCGGCGTGCGCATCTCCATGGACGATTTCGGCACCGGCTATTCCAGCCTCAGCTATCTGCGCAGCTTCCCGTTCGACAAGATCAAGATCGACCAGTCCTTCGTGCGCGATCTCGCCGCCAACCGCGAGGCCCAGGCGATCATCCGCTCGATCGTCAGCCTCGGCAAAGGTCTTGGCGTCACCATTACCGCCGAGGGCGTCGAGACCGAAGCCGAGCTCAGCTGCCTCCGCGCCGAAGGCTGCCATGAGGGCCAGGGTTTCCTGTTCAGCAAGGCCCGGCCGAATGCGGAGATCATCAGCCTGCTGGCCGCACAGCGCGGCATCGACGGTGAAGAGGACGCCGCGCTGGTGGCGTGACCACTCGCTTCCTCGATATGTAGGAACGCACCGCTCTCTCCGTCGGCCTCTTCGGAAACTGCGGTCGGCGACGCGCTCGTCAGTTCGAGGCGCACCGGTTCCAGCCCGGCGCGTCGTGCTTCCTCGTCGAGGCAAGGCTTGGCAGAGCCGCTCACGGGCCGCCGGCAGGCTCAAGGATCGGCAGATGCGCTTGGTGAGACCAGGGTTGGCCGTCAACGGCGGTGAATCCCATCGCTTCCCAAAACCGCACAGCGCCGGCATTTCCTGCGTGGACGGTGATGATTGCGACCTTCCCTGCAGCGTCTTGCAGCAAGGCGTTCGCGATGGCCCTGGCGACGTTGCGTCTTCTGTAGTCGCGGTGCACGTAAAAACGCCGCATCCGCCACATCGGCACCGGCGCCGGTGCAGGCTCGTTGGTGATCGCTCCGATGCCCGCCAATCTGCCATCGAGGTGGCAGGTGAATATGGCGTGAAACATGGCTCGATCAGTTGCGAACTCCGCAGCCAGACGGGTCATGTGCGCGTGTCCAACTGCCTTGGCGTCGGCCTCCAGCGCGGGAAAATCCGCGGGAAGAGTGTCAGCGGTCTGTTCAAGGGATATGAGCGTCATACGCAGTATCCGGCAATCGCCACAGGTCGGTGTCACGCCGTCGCGCGGCCAAGATCGAGCGATGGCCGTCGGGTCGGGAAGCTCAGTGCGACTGCGACCGCCGCAAGCCCGATCGCGAAGGAGCCGGCGTGCAGCCAGGTGTATTGCTGGAACGTGTCGAACACGATCCCGCCGGCCCAGGGTCCGAGCGCCATGCCGAGGCTGGCGAAGGCCGAGACCGCACCGAACACCGTGCCCATGATGCGCGCGCCGAAGAATTCGCGGACCAGCACCGCATAGAGCGGCATCACCCCGCCATAGGCGAGGCCGAACACGACTGACAACGCGTAGAACTCGCCGAGCTGCGCCACCGCCAGATAGGTCGCGATGCACATCGCCTGCACGAACAGCCCGCCGACAAGGACCGGTTTCGCGCCGATGCGATCGGCCAGCGCGCCCAGCAGCAGGCGTCCCCCGAGGCCTGAGACGCCGGCGACGCTATAGACCGTCACCGCCGTGAGTGGAGCGATGCCGCAGACCATCGCATAGGACACCATGTGGAAGATCGGGCCGGAATGCGCCGCGCAGCAGGCGAAATGCGCCGCTGCGAGCGCGATGAATTGCGGCGTGCGCAGTGCCTGCGCCGCGTTCATCTCGACCTCCGGCGTCGCGTCCGTCGTTGCGGAGCCCGCGGCTGACGGCGCCGGACGCACCAGGAAGCATGCGGGGATCAACAGCGCCCAGGCAGCACAGCCGATCATCAGCATCGCGGTGCGCCAATCATAGGCCGTGATCAGCCAGCTCGCGGCCGGCGCGACCGTCACGGGCGACACGCCCATGCCGGCGGACACCAGCGCCACGGCGAGGCTGCGGTTCTTCTCGATCCAGGCGCTCGCGAGCGCCATCATCGGCGCGTAGAAGCTGCCCACGGCGATCCCGATCAGCACGCCGAAGCAGAGCTGGAATTGCCACAGGCTTGCGGCCTGGCTCGCGGTGACGAGACCTAGTCCCAGCAGAACGCTTCCCGAGAGCACCACGATGCGGGTGCCGAACCGGTCCGACAGCGTGCCCCATAGGAATGCGGCGAATCCCATGCAGAGGAAATCCAACGTCGCGGCCGCCGACACGCCGGCGCGCGACCAGCCCATCGCCTCGGAGATCGGCTGCAAGAACACCGCCAGCGACAGCATCGTGCCAAATCCGATGCAGGTCATCAGCGCACCTGCGGCGACAACGACCCAGCCATAGTCGAAGCGTGACGGCTTGCTCATGCGTTTCCTCAGCGCTTTTGCTCTTGTTGATGGTGCGCGGGAGGGATGGTGACTTATCTGCGGGGCGAGAGCAAGGCGGGTGGCCACCGCCGGCTGACACCGTCTGCTCGTAGTGATAGCATGCCGCGCGTCACTGGCCTGCGATGTTGTTCTCATAAGCGCACACACACACGAACGTGCGAGGAGGCAAGTGCAATGATCCGGGGAGCGCTGTGCAGGCCACGCGGGTGCCGCAGGCTTTTCTTGTCCGTCATTTTCGCCTCCGCCGTCTGGACGGCCCCGGCCTGCGCGCAGGACGTCCGAAGCGCGCCCGCCAAGCCGGGGCCGGTCTTTTCGGAGAGCGGCCCCGATGCCGAGCTCTACGGCGCGGCGGAAGGCTATCCGGTCGGCAGGCGGGGAGCCGCCCCGGAGCTCGACAAGCTCGTCGGCAGCTACAGCCATTTCGGCGAGATCTATCCCTCGCGCCGGGTCGTTCGCGCGACGACGGCCTGGCAATTCAAGCGCGCGCCGGAGCCGTCGATCACCTACAGTTTTGGTACCGAAAAGCTCGGCATCGCGGACTACCTCAAGCGCAACCCGGCGACGGGACTCCTGATCGCCAGGGACGACACCATCCTGTACGAGCACTATCAATATGCGCGGACCGACCACCACCGCTTTGTCTCGCAGTCCATGGCGAAGACGCTGGTGGCCATGCTGGTCGGGATCGCGGTCTCGGAGGGACGGATCAAGTCGATCGATGACGTCGTCGTGAGCTACGTTCCCGGCCTTGCAGGCACGGAATTTGGCAACACGTCCATACGCGCCTTGTTGAACATGTCGTCGGGCGTCGAATTCTCGGAAGTCTACGACGGGAACGACGACATCGCCCGGCTTGGGCGGGCCCTGTTCGCCGGCCCGCCGAAAGATCCCGCCGCCATCGTCGCGCAGTTCAACACCCGAACTGCACCGCCAGGCACCAAATTCCACTATGCCAGCGTTGAAACCGAGATCCTCGGCCTGGTCCTGCGCGCCGCCACCGGCACGCCGGTTGCCGATTATCTCCACGACCGGATCTGGGACCGCATCGGCACCGAGGCGGACGCCTCCTGGGTGATCGACGGCAGCGGGCAGGAGATCGCCTTTTGCTGCTTCAACGCAACCTTGCGCGATTATGCGCGCCTCGCCCGGTTGCTCGCCCATGACGGCGCCTGGGAAGGCCGGCAGCTGATCCCCCGGCAGTGGCTGCTGGATGCCACGACCGTGCGGCCGGCCGACGGCCATCTCGCCCCGCACGTGGCCACGCGCTATTTCGGCTATGGCTATCAGGTGTGGCTCCTCCCCGGCGAGCAGCGCCGATTTGCCCTGCTCGGCATTCGCGGTCAGGTCATCCTGGTCGATCCGGCCTCCAAGCTCGTCATGGTGCACACGGCCGTTCGCCAAAAGCCGAACGAACCCGGAGCGCTCAGGGAGCCGCTCGCGTTGTGGTCTGCTGTGCTCCAACAGCTCGGGCAATGATCGATCAGGGATCGGGCGTGCAGACGCACGCCTGCATCACCTTCATGCGTTTCTTCGTGCTTTTTGTCTTGTTGATGCTTCGCAGCAGGGATGATGGCTTACCGGGCGAGGGGCAGGGCGGTTGAGCCCGGGTAGAATCTTGCGGTTACTCAATCACTTCGTCGGCGCGGGCGACGACGGTTGCGGGCAGGTCGAGACCCAGCGCCCTGGCGATGCGGAGATTGATCCTGAGGTCGAACTTGGTGGGTCGTTCGAAAGGCAGGTCGCCCGGCTTTGCGCCCCGCAGAACGCGATCAACCTGCGCAATCAGGCGGCGCCCTGCGTCTGCAAAGTCGGGGCCGAACGACATGAAGGCGCCGTTCGCGACCCAATCGGGTGAAGCAAAGATCGCAGGCTTCCCGCTCAGGTTCACCAGCCTGATGACTTCGGCCTGGTGGCCGCTGAGCACGACGTCCGGAACGAAAACAAGACCGTCAAATTGGGCAAGGTTGTCCGCGCTCAGCATCGTCCCGATGCTTGCGGGATCATCGATGTTGATGGTTTCAACCTGAAAGCCGAGCTTGCGGCCGGCCTCCAGAACAGGCGTGAGACTCTGTGCACCGCTCGACACCTTTGTCGTGACAGTTCCGAGGCGCACGGCCTGGGGCAGGATCTCCCGCATGAGCTCGATCCGCTTTGCAGTGGTTTCCTCCGAGAAGACCGCGATGCCGGTCACGTTGCGGCCGGGGCGGGCGAGGCTGTCGGCCAGTCCGGATGCGACGGGATCGACGGCAGCAAGGGTCACGATCGGGATGGTTCGCGTTGCCTTGTAGGCCGCGAGAGCGGCAGGAGTGCTGATTGCGATGATCACGTCCACCCGGCCTTCCCGCACGATCTCCTGCGCGAGCGCCGGTAGTGCATCGGCATCTCCGGCTGCGTGACGAAACTCGAGTCGAATCCGCCCCTCGACGTAACCAAGCTCTGCAAGCAGCCTTTTGGTTGCTGCGATCTGCGCGGGAACTTCGACCGGTCCCAACTGGACGACGCGCGGCGTTGCGGAAGACTGCTGGGCGCGTGCGATGAGCGGCCAGCCGATTGCTCCCGTCATCAGCCCGATGAATCCGCGCCGTCGCATGTGACCTCGCTCGAAGCTGCCGTGCGATAGCAAGACTATAGCATGCTCCAAATGCTCGTAAGCCGTCCCACCAGGATCACGGGCCAGATACCGAGCGAGGCGTCGCCGGCAGCACGCCTGGATCAGAGACATGGCCGGAGGGAACACCCCGATCTGTCTTGTGCCCCCTGGCCGGGGGCGCCCAGGCGAGGACTTTGAACCATTCCGCCTTCCGGCTGCACCAACGTCGCGTATGTCGGTGAGAACCGCGACCAAGGAACGCGTGATGAAGGCTCTGAAAGGATCGATCTGCGTTGCAGTCACGGCGCTTGCCTTGAGCCTGTCGTTCGGCGTGCCATCCTATGCCGACGAGGACGAGGCGGGCACGCTGACCCGGCAGATGAAGGAGCTTTATCGGGCCGGGAAGTACATGGAAGCGCTGCCTCTGGCCCAGAAGTCGCTGGCCCTCCGCGAGAAGGAGTTCGGCCCTGATGATGCGCACGTCGCGATGCCGCTGAACGACCTCGGCACGATCCATTACAATCTCGGCCAATACGCCGTTGCCGAACCGCTGTACAAGCGCGCGCTGGCCATCCGGGAGAAGACACTCGGTCCGAATCACGCCGAAGTCGCGATGGTGCTGAACAATCTCGGCGATCTCTATCGCGCGGAAGAGCGTTACGCGGAAGCGGAGCCGTTACTCAAGCGCTCGATCGCCATTGGCGAGAAGCGCGATAATCCGTCGATCGTGCCGGCGTTGAGCAATCTCGGCGCGGTCTACAGCCATCAGGGCCGGTACGATCAGGCCATACCGCTGTTCAAGCGAGGCCTCGCCGTGCTGCAGAAGGCGCTCGGCCCCGGCGATCCCGAAGCCACGGTGCTGATGAACAATTTGGCCGACGCCTATATCAATCGGCATCGCTATGCCGATGCCGAGCGGCTGCTGAAGCGGTCGATGGCGGTGACCGAGAAGGCGTTCGGCCCCGATCATCCCGACATCGCGCAGGCGCAGAACAATCTGGCTGCACTCTATGGGCGTCAGGGCCGTAACGCGGAGGCCGAGCAGCTGTTCAAGCGGTCGGTGGCCACCTTCGAGAAAACCCTCGGCCCCAACCATCCGGATCTCGCCGGCGTTCTGGATAACCTCGCCGGTCTCTACAAGTATCAAGGCCGCTATGCCGATGCCCAGCAGGTCCTGAAACGGTCGATGGCCATCCGGGGCAAGACAAGGCCGATCTGAGGAGCAGCGCAGGATGCGACGAGGGAAGGCGCGATGAAGGCGCTGAAAGCATCGATCCGTGTTGCAGTCACGGCGCTTGCCTTGATCCTTCCGTTCGGCGTGCCATCACATGCCGAAGAGGACGAGACGGACGCGCTGACGCGGCAGATGAAGGAGCTTTATCGGGCCGGGAAATACATGGAAGCCTTGCCGTTGGCTCAGAAGTCTCTGGCCCTTCACGAAAGGGAGTTCGGCCCTGACGATGCGCGCGTCGCGATGCCGCTGAGCGACCTCGGTACGATCCATCACAATCTCGGCGAATACGCCGTTGCCGAGCCGCTGTACAAGCGCGCGCTGGCCATCCGCGAGAAGACGCTCGGTCCGGATCACGCGGAAGTCGCAATGGTGCTGAACAATCTCGGCGATCTCTATCGCGCGGAAAGACGCTACGCGGAAGCGGAGCCGCTCCTGAAGCGATCGATCGCCATCGACGAGAAAGTGCTCGAACCCGACGATCCGTCCATCGTGTTGCCGCTGTGCAATCTCGGCGCCGTCTACAGCAGCCAGGGCCGCTACGATCAGGCCGAGCCGCTGTTCGAGCGGGGCCTCGCCGTGCTGCAGAAAGCGCTCGGCCCCGACGATCCCGAAGCCACGGTGCTGATGAACAATTTGGCCGATACCTACACCCAGCAGCATCGCTACGCCGATGCCGAGCGGCTGCTGCAGCGGGCGATGGCCGTGACCGAGAAGGCGTACGGCCCTGATCATCCCGACATCGCGCAAGCGCTGAACAATCTCGGTGCGCTCTACGGGCGTCAGGGACGCAACGCCGAGGCCGAGCGGCTGTTCAAGCAGTCGGTGGCCATTTTCGAGAAAACCTTCGGCCCTGATCATCCGGATCTTGCTGGCGTCCTCGACAACCTCGCCAGCCTCTACAACAATCAAGGTCGCCACGCCGATGCCGAGCAGGCCCTGAAACGGGCGATGGCCATTCGAGGGAAGACAAGGCCGATCTGAAGAGCGCGCAGGGTGGTCAAGCGAGGTGTTCGCGGTCGGCCGAAGAGCGAAGGTGTAACCGAAGCCACCGAACTTCGTCGCATCGTTAGCGAGCATCGCGAGAGCGCGATGAAATGAGGCTTGATCGTTCCAATAACGGAGGTGCGTTCCCTCTCCCGCTTGCGGGAGAGGGTTGGGGAGAGGGTGTTTCCGCAATGGGACAATCCCCAAGTGGAGAAAGCCCTCACCCGGCGCTGCGCCTTAGCCGAGGCCTTGCCTCGGCGTTCTTTGAGACGACAGCCGCCAAAGGCGGCCTATGCCTCTCCCGCAAGCGGACGAGGTGAACGAGCCCGCGGCAATACGACTTTCCTGACTTTTTTGCGCATTGATGCCGCACCATGTCGGCATGGACCGCCCTCGATCGTCCTTGGGTGGACACGCCTCGGACGTGCCGGAGATGACCCGGCACACGTGATGTGATTTCGTCAATTCGAGCCGTCAAATTGCAACTGGAGCAATGCCAATGAGGATCACCGTCGAAACCAGCGTAGCCGCCCCGATTGATCAGGTTTGGCGCGCCTATACGACGCCAGCCGACATCGTGAACTGGAATACCGCGTCCGACGACTGGCATACGACCAGGGCGACGGTCGACCTGCGGGAGGGTGGCGCCTTCTCGTCGCGGATGGAAGCCAAGGACGGCAGCATGGGTTTTGACTTCGCCGGCACCTACACGAAAATCGTCGAACACCAGCGGATCGAATACGCGTTCGGCGATCGCAAGGCCGAGGTCGAGTTCGTGCCGGGCGCGAAAGGCGTTGTCGTCCGCGTCGTCTTCGACGCCGAGACCACGCACTCGGTCGAACAGCAGCAGGGCGGCTGGCAGGCAATCCTCGACAATTTTGCACGCTACGTCGAGGCGAAGAAGAGGATGCCGTGAGGTGAGCCTACGCGAGCACGGCTTTCGTAGGGTGGGCAAAGGCGCGGAGCGCCGTGCCCACCATCTCTTCGTGATCCCCGACAGGTGGTGGGCACGCTTCGCTTTGCCCACCCTACGAACCGATCGCGCTTGCCGAAACCGACCTCGCGCGGCCTTGGTCAACACGTCGGGAACGGGACGAAAAGACCGGCCGTCCGCGGGCTTGCATGCATCGACTTGCATCAGTCGATCATTCTATCACCCCGTCCGCGCGGGCCAGCATTGTAGCAGGAACTTCGATCCCGAGTGTCTTTGCAGACTTGAGGTTGATGAACAGTTCATACTTGGTCGGTTGCTCGACCGGCAGATCCCCGGGCTTGGCGCCCTTGAGGATCTTATCGACGTAATCAGTGCATAGCCGGTTCAAGTCGATGATATCCGCTCCGTAGGACAGTAGCGCACCGAGTTGAACAAATTCCTTGCCAATGGCAAAAAGCGGCAGCCGATGTTCTGCGGCGAGCTCGACGATGCGCTTGCGTGCAATGAAGAACATCGGGCTGGGAAATAGGAAGAATGCATCGGCGCGCGCGCCCGCATGCGCGGAAAACGCCTCGCCCAGCCCGTCAGGATCTTGGACAGCAATGAGTTGCAAATGAACGCCTACGGTTTTTGATGCTGACTCCGCACCGCTGATCATGCCTTGAATTGTAGACTTGCCGTATGCAGCCGGGTGCCAAATCGCTGCTATCCGAGATGCCTTGGGCAAAGCTTCCTTCAATTGCGCGAGCCGCTTGGGAACAAGCTGCGGGCCGATGAAGGTCAGTCCGGTGATGTTACCTCCTGGTCGGGCGATGCTGGCAACGAGTCCGTCTTCGATTGGGTCGCCCATAACTGGCACAACAACAGGAATCGATTTGGTGGCTTGCTGCACGGCCCGCGCAGCAAGCGAATTCGCTGCAACTATAAGAGCAGGATTCAGACGGACGAGGTCACTCGCCAACGCCGGGAGTTGTTCGACCTTTGAATCGGCTGCTCGAAGCTCTACGATGATATTCTCGCCGTCGATATAACCGCGTTCGCGTAGTCCTTGCTGAAAGGCAGCCACCGAAGTGCGGGTTTGCTCGATCGAGCCGGTGGTCAAGAAGACAATATGGGGGACTTTCTTTGGCTGTTGCGCGCGAGCAAGGGGTGACCAGGCCGCCGCGGCACCGATCAGTGCGAGAAGCTCGCGTCGCTGCATGACAGCTCCGTTCATGGATGAAATGATCGGTACTTTAAAAAATGCAGATGGACGATCGTGCTGGCTCATCCGGCCTGCTGCGATGATGCCACCATACCCCTGTTTTGCCCGACGGAGCAAGCCGACTTCGTAAAATCGAAAAAAGCACAGTGCCGCCAAGGGGGCGGCTACTGTGCATGGGGTTGTTTTCGCGCTTTTTTGTTTGCCGCCTGTTTGCCGGCCTCGGCGACCGCGCCGGCCCGTCCCGAGCGTCGCCTCAGCTGTCCACCTTCAGCGCGGCGATGAAGGCCTCCTGCGGGATGTCGACCTTGCCGAACTGCCGCATCTTCTTCTTGCCTTCCTTCTGCTTCTCCAGAAGCTTGCGTTTACGCGTGATGTCGCCGCCGTAGCATTTTGCGGTGACGTCCTTGCGCAGCGCGCGCACCGTCTCGCGCGCGATCACCTTGCCGCCGATCGCCGCCTGGATCGGGATCTGGAACATGTGCGGCGGGATCAGCTCCTTCATCTTCTCGACCATGGCGCGGCCGCGCCCTTCGGCGCGAGTGCGGTGGACCAGCATCGAGAGCGCATCGACCGGCTCGGCATTGACCAGGATCTGCATCTTGACGAGGTCGGCCGGCTTGTAGTCGGTGAGGTGATAGTCGAACGAGGCGTAGCCCTTGGAGACCGACTTCAGGCGGTCGTAGAAGTCGAACACCACTTCGTTCAGCGGCAGGTCGTATTTCACCATGGCGCGGGAGCCGACGTAAGTGAGCTCCTTCTGCGCGCCGCGGCGGTCCTGGCACAGCTTCAGGACGCTGCCGAGATATTCGTCGGGCGTCAGGATCGTCGCCTCGATCCAGGGCTCGTCGATCTCGGCGATCTTGACCACGTCGGGCATGTCGACGGGATTGTGGATCTCGATCTCGGAGCCGTCGTTGAGCTTCATCCTGTAGATGACGCTCGGCGCGGTCGCGATCAGATTGAGATCGAACTCGCGCGACAGCCGCTCCTGGATGATCTCGAGGTGAAGAAGCCCCAGGAAGCCGCAGCGGAAGCCGAAGCCGAGCGCAGCTGACGTCTCCATCTCGAAGGAGAAGCTGGCGTCGTTGAGGCGCAGCTTGCCCATCGCGGCGCGCAGCGTCTCGAAGTCGTCGGCGTCGACCGGGAACAGGCCGCAGAACACCACGGGGATCGCCGGCTTGAAGCCCGGCAGCATCTCGGCGACCGGCTTCCTGTCGTCGGTGATGGTGTCGCCGACGCGGGTGTCGGCGACTTCCTTGATCGCGGCGGTGATGAAGCCGATCTCGCCGGGGCCGAGCTCCTCGACCTGCTGCATCTTCGGCGTGAAGAAGCCGACGCGCTCGACGTCATAGGCGGCGCCGGTGCCCATCATGCGCACGCGCTGGCCCTTCTTCATGCTGCCGTCGACGATCCGCACCAGCACGACGACGCCGAGATAGACGTCGTACCAGCTGTCGACCAGCAGCGCCTTCAGCGTGGCGTCGCGGTCGCCCTTCGGCGGCGGCAGGCGGGTGACGATGGCTTCCAGCACGTCGGGCACGCCGAGGCCGGTCTTGGCCGAGATCATCACCGCATCCGAGGCGTCGATGCCGATGACGTCCTCGATCTGCTGCTTGACCTTCTCGGGCTCGGCCGCGGGCAGGTCGACCTTGTTCAGGACCGGGACGATCTCGTGATTGTTGTCGAGCGCCTGATAGACGTTGGCGAGCGTCTGCGCCTCGACGCCCTGGCTGGCGTCGACCACGAGCAGGGAACCTTCGCAGGCCGCCAGCGACCGCGAGACCTCGTAGGCGAAGTCGACATGGCCGGGCGTGTCCATCAGGTTGAAGATGTAATCCTTGCCGTCCTTGGCGCGGTAGGCGAGGCGCACCGTCTGCGCCTTGATGGTGATGCCGCGCTCGCGCTCGATGTCCATGGAATCGAGCACCTGCTCCTTGCCCGCCATTTCGCGGTCGGAAAGGCCGCCGGTCATCTGGATCAGGCGGTCGGCCAGCGTCGATTTTCCATGGTCGATATGGGCGACGATGGAGAAATTGCGGATGTTGGAAATGGGGACGGTCGTCATGGGCGCGGGATACCACTCACATCCCCGTGCGGCAACCATATTGCTGTATTTTCAGGGCCTTTGTTCACGCCAAGCTGATTCCATGAGGGGCGAAAACGCGCTACGCACGGCCCATGTCCACGACCTCTCTTCCCTCCTCCAGAACGCGGGCAAAGAGCCGCTTGAGTTACGACCGCTTCCGGGCCTTCCTGGTTGCCTGCGCGGTCCGCCCCGAGGCGCGCCTGTGGCTGGTGATCCAATTCGCCCTCCTGCATGCGGTGCTCTGGACCTTCATCCTGATCAATCTGAAGGCGGCGCAGGACGTTCACATGGACGTCGCAGAAGCCTGGGGCTGGGGCCAGAAATTCCTCTGGGGCTATGGCAAGCACCCGCCGCTGTCGGGCTGGGTGGCCGGCCTCTGGTTCGCGGTGTTCCCGGCGGCGGATTGGGCGACCTATGCGCTGGCGATGGCAACGGTGAGCATCGGCATGGTGCTCTGCTGGCTGATCGCCTTGCGCGTGGTCGATGCGCGCCGCGCGTTCCTGGTCGCGGTGATGATCGCGCTCTACCCGATCTTCAATTTCAAGGGCTTCAAGTACAACCCGGACCTGCTCCAGCTCGTCACGCTGCCGCTCCTGGTGCTCGCTTATCTCAACGCCTTCGAGAAGCGGAGCTGGCAATCCGGAATCCTGCTCGGGCTTGCCGGCGCGCTGGCGCTGATGACCAAATATTGGGTGCTGACCATGATCGGCGCGATCGGGCTCGCCGCGCTGATCCATCCCAACCGGTTGCGCTTCCTGTCGTCGCCCGCGCCGTGGGTCGCGATCGCCACGATGGTGGCGGCGATGATCCCGCACATCGTCTGGCTGGCGGATGCGCATTTCGTGCCGCTGACCTATGCCGGCGACACCTACAGCCTGCAGGACAAGAGCCAGGTGCATCAGCTCGTCGCGGGCTATGTGCTGCACAATTTCGCGCTGCTGGCCTTGTCGGTGGCGCTCGCGGCACTCGCCATGGCGCTGGTGCCGCCTTGGGTCAAATTGCTGCTGGGGGCGCCCTTGCGCATCGTCACGCGCGCCTGGTCGCGCGGCGCCAATGCGGGCGTCAATGTCTCGCAGGCGCTGAACGTCTGGATCATCCAGCTCATCGTCGCGTTCGGCCCGCCGCTCGGCGCGCTGGTGTTCAGCATCTACATGAAGACCGATTGGGGCATCTCGCTGTTCTTCCTGGTCCCGCTCGCGCTGGTCGCGATCCCGACGCTGCGCGTGCAGAGCGCCGCGCTGTTCAACATCGCGGCGATCTGGCTCGTGCTCAGCGCCGCGACGCTTGCGGCCTCGCCCCTCATCGCCGCGCGCGAGATGGAGGCCAATGCCGGCAACACCGCAACCTACGGCGCGCGCTCGGAGCTGGCGCGCAAGCTGACTCAGGAATGGCACATGCGCTTTGCCTCGCGCTGGGCGGTCGTTGCCGGCACCATGGAGTCGATCCAGCCGATGGTGTTCTACAGCCCGGATCACCCCGCAGCGTTCACGCCGAACGAGCCGTGGAGCTCGGGTCTGACGTCGCTCGACGACGTCAAGAGATACGGCTTCATCGGCGTGTTCGATCCGACCGATGGCCGCCTGCCTGCATTCGAGAAATGGGTGTCGGAGGTTGCGCCGAACGCCGAGCGCATGGTGATGAGCACGCGCCGCTTCACGAGCGGCAAGGCCGGCCCATCGATGAGCTGGAACGTCTACATCGCGCCGCCGGGGAAGTAGCCGCGCTGCCGTAGTGCCGTAGGGTGGGCAAAGGCGCGAAGCGCCGCGCCCACGAACTTTCAATGATCATGAGATGCGGTGGGCACGCTTCGCTTTGCCCACCCGACGGTGCCGAGCGCGTGGCTCAGACCCCCTCCTCGTTGAACTTGCTCTCCACGAGCTCCGTGATCGCCGCGAGCGCGGCTTCGGCGTCGGTCCCTGCCGCCGCCACCGTGATCGTCGTGCCGGGACCCGCGGCGAGCATCATCAGGCCCATGATCGAGGTGCCGCCCACTGTCTCGCCGCCGCGCGTGACCCACACCTGCGCGTCGAAGCGCTCGACCGCCTGGACGAATTTCGCCGAGGCGCGCGCGTGCAGGCCGCGCTTGTTGATGATCAGGAGATCCTTGGAGATCGCGCCCGCGGGCACGCCGGTCGCGGCTTGTGGCGCCTCCTCGCTCATTTGCCTGCGAGCACGCGGCTGGCGATGGTGACGTATTTGCGGCCGGCTTCCTGCGCCATCGCGATCGCGTCGGGCAGCGGTCGCTCCTCGCGCACCTTGGCGAGCTTCACCAGCATGGGCAGGTTGATGCCCGCGAGCACTTCGACCTTGGGCCGGCTCATGCAGGATATTGCCAGGTTCGACGGCGTGCCGCCGAACATGTCGGTGAGGATCGCAACGCC
Source organism: Bradyrhizobium sp. SPXBL-02 (assembly GCF_051853065.1). NCBI lineage: Bacteria > Pseudomonadati > Pseudomonadota > Alphaproteobacteria > Hyphomicrobiales > Nitrobacteraceae > Bradyrhizobium > Bradyrhizobium sp. SPXBL-02. The sequence continues at coordinate 858,125 of NZ_CP182474.1, forward strand.
GTCGCCGGAATCGACGCGATTGACCGCCTCGATGATGTCGCTTCGGCAGAGATCGGAATCATCCTCGGCGCCGATCGTGATCGCTTCGATTTGCTTTTGTGGGCCCATGACATGCTCAAGCGCCGCCTTGAATTCGTCGGCAAGGCGCCCGTGGGTCACAAGTACTAGACCAATCATCGGAAAACTCCTCGCGGGCGCTTTTGGTGCACCGCACGAACGCGCCACTTTGACCATCCAGAGCCCCCGCGCAAGAGGGGATGTTGCGTATCTCCCTGAATCTATACGGATGGATGAGGGGAGCTGCGCCGGTCTATTCGGTCGCGATAGTGGGGTTCATATGGTTACCATTTCCCTTCAAACAATCGCCTGAAGGGTTAACGGAAGATGAACTCTTGGTAGTGGTCAAGGCCGCAACAACCAGAGGAAGGGGCGAATAGTCGCGGGCAACGGGGATTCGCGGTATTTCGACACCAAAAATGCTGGTTTTCAGGGCTTCGGCCGGCGGCAGCCGCTCGGCGTCCGCGGCGGCCAGATCGACCACGAGACCGACGGTCGCATGCTCCACGAAGTCGCAGCGGCGGATTCCGAGGCCCCGGATCTCGATCAGGCCGGCCAGGCGAGACGCGGGGCGGACCTCAATTTCATGGCCGAGTGTCGCCAGATGGACACGGTCATCGCCGACCAGCACGGCGCTTTCCACAACGCCCGAGCGTCCGGCCATGATCAGATCGAAGGCAAGCCGCGACTTGCCGGACCCCGAGGGCCCGCGGATCAGCACGGCGAGTGTCCCGACCTTGACGGCGGAGGCGTGAACGCTGGGCCCGCCGTCACTCATAGCGCCGGCAGCCTCACCACGAAGCGCGCGCCGGCAATCGTCGGAGTGCCGTCGGCGTCCGGCGGGCCAGGGCGGTTCTCTGCCCAGATCCGTCCGCCATGAGCGTCGACGATCTGCTTGGAGATCGACAGGCCGAGGCCGGAATTCTGGCCGAAGCCCTGATGCGGACGGTCGGTATAGAAGCGCTCGAAGATGCGCTCCAGCGCGTCCTCGCGAATGCCGGGGCCGTCGTCGTCGACCACGATCTCGATCTCGGAGCGCACGCGCCGGCAGGTGAGGCGCACCTTGCTGCCGCGTTCGGAGAAGGATTGCGCGTTGGAGAGCAGATTGGAGACGACCTGCCCGAGCCGGGAATCGTGGCCGCTCACGGCAAAGGTGTCGGTCGGGCTGCGGCCCTCGAAGCGTGTCTCGACCGCGACGTCGTGGCCGAGCTTGGTTTCGTTGGCGACGGACACCAGCGTGGTCAGCAGGCGGCGCAAATCGACCGGGATCGCATCCTGGCGCTGCAGTTCGGCATCGAGACGGCTGGCGTCGGAGATGTCCGAGATCAGCCGGTCGAGCCGCTTGACGTCGTGCTCGATCACCTCGAGCAGGCGCGCGCGGCTGTTCTCGTTGCGCGCCAGCGGCAGCGTCTCGACCGCCGAGCGCAGCGAGGTCAGCGGGTTCTTCAATTCATGGGCAACGTCGGCGGCGAACATCTCGATCGCCTCGATGCGGCTGTAGAGCGCGCTGGTCATGTCGCGCAGCGCGCCGGAGAGGTGGCCGATCTCGTCGCGGCGGCGGGTGAAATCGGGGATTTCGATGCGGGCCTTGATGCGGCGACGGACGCGCTCGGCGCTGTCGGCGAGCCGGCGCACGGGACCCGCGATCGTGCTCGCCAGCAGGAGCGACAGCATGATCATGACGGCGGCGGCGACGCCGCCGACCTTCAGGATGGCGAGGCGCTCGGCGGTGACCATCTGGTCGATGTCGTCGCCTTGCGTCGACAGCATCAAGGCGCCGTGGATGGCGCGCGAGCGCAGCACGGGGACCGCGACCGAGACGATCACCTCGCCGCGTGCATTGACCCGCACCATCGAGCGCTTCTGGCCCTGCAGGGCGTCGCCCACTTCGGCATAGCCATTGCCGTTCTCGGGCCCGAGCTCGCGATAGAGCGGCAGGTCGCCGCGGTTCAGCCAGGTGCGCACCGCGACCTTGCCGCGCTCGATGATGCCGGGTTGCTCGGCCGGTGGCGGCAGCGGAAAGCGCAGCACGTTTTCGAGGTTGCGGCTGTCGAGCAGCAGGCTGCCGTTGGGATCGTAGATGCGGGCGCGCGTCTTGGTCGGCGAGATCAGGGTGCGCAGCACCGGCGCGACGCGCTCCGGATTGATCGGGAAGTCCAGCGGCGAATACTCGTCCGAGCCGCCATAGGTCTCGCCCGGCTTGAGGTCGAGCAGCCGGTCGGGATCGATGGTGATGGCGTTGGTCTGCACCGTGGCGGAGGCCGCGATCGCGCCGGCGATGATCTCGGCCTGGACCAGGAGGCTCTGGGCGCGCGCGTCGATCAGGCCGGCACGGAATTGCGACAGGTACAGGATGCTCGCCACCAGCGCGACGAGGCCGGCGAGGTTGAGCGAGACGATGCGGCGGGTGAGGCTCGAGAAGGACAGCGCGAAGAAGAACTGCCCGGCGCGTTTCAGCCAGTTCAGCGGCCGGAAGCCTTGCGGCTTGTCGTCGGCAACGTGCTCCTGAACGCCGTCGGATGCGAGATCCCCGGCGCTCTGGTTAGGCTCAGGCTGCGTTCGGTCAAGCAATGCTTACGCCCGCGTTAGGACGGCCCGTGCGAAGGTCCCCGCATCCTAGAGCGATCCTCGTCCCGATGGAACGAGAACCGGAGATGCTCTCGATCGCGCTGGAGGGTGCGCCTCAGGCTTCCTTGAAACGGTAGCCGACGCCGTAGAGCGTCTCGATCATCTCGAACTCGTTGTCGACCACCTTGAACTTCTTGCGCAGCCGCTTGATGTGGCTGTCGATGGTGCGGTCGTCGACATAGACCTGGTCGTCATAGGCGGCGTCCATCAGCGCGTTGCGGCTCTTCACCACGCCGGGCCGGGTCGCGAGCGCCTGCAGGATCAGGAATTCGGTGACGGTGAGCGTCACCGGCTCGTTCTTCCAGGTGCAGGTATGGCGTTCCGGATCCATGCGCAGAAGGCCGCGGTCGAGCGCCTTGGCGTCGTTCTCCTTCGGCGCGACGGTCGGGTCCTTCGGCGCCGAGCGGCGCAGCACCGCCTTGACGCGCTCGACCAGCAGACGCTGCGAAAACGGTTTGCGGATGAAATCGTCGGCGCCCATCTTGAGGCCGAACAGCTCGTCGATCTCCTCGTCCTTGGAGGTGAGGAAGATCACCGGCAGGTCGGACTTCTGCCTGAGACGGCGGAGCGTCTCCATGCCGTCCATGCGCGGCATCTTGATGTCGAGGATGGCGAGATCGGGCTGGGTGGTCCGGAAACCGTCGAGTGCGGAGGCACCGTCGGTGTAGGTCATGATACGGTAGCCTTCGGCTTCCAGCGCGATCGAGACGGATGTGAGAATGTTGCGGTCGTCGTCGACCAAAGCGATTGTGGGCATGAGCCTCTCTGCTTTCTGCTTTCCGTTTGGGTCGTGGCTTGAAACGGCGAGCGATCCAGTGATGCGCCGCATACATGGGTGCCGAAGTGGCGTTCGAACCTTGTCACCGAGCAATGCAAGCTGGGCTGAAGTGTGACCAAGTTCCACGAGACACGGCAGATTCGCCGCGTCTCGACCCATAACCGGGCCCCCGTTTACCCGAAAAAAGGCCCACCTTGCAACCACCTGAGCTGAGAAAGCCGATGCAACCGACCCCCGATTTCGACCCCGCAAGGCTCGCCAGATCGCTGCTGAGGCGGTCCCGGCAGGGGGCCTTGGCGACGCTGATGACCGGCAGCGGCGATCCCTATTGTTCCCTGGTCAATCTCGCCAGTCATCCCGACGGCTCGCCGATCCTGTTGATCTCGCGCCTTGCCGTGCATACCAGGAACATCCTCGCGGACTGCAGGGTCTCGCTGATGCTGGACGAGCGCGTGGCCGGCGATCCCCTGGAAGGCGCCCGGATCATGCTGTCGGGCCGGGCCGAGGAGGCCGATTCCGACAAGGATCTGCTCCAGCGACGGTATCTCAGTGCCCATCCCTCGGCGGAAAGCTTTGTTTCCTTTAAGGATTTCTCCTTCTTCCGGATCCGGCCCACGGGAACCCATCTGGTCGCCGGCTTCGGCCGGATCGTCGACCTCAAGCCCGAGCAATTCCTGACCGACCTCACCGGCGCCGAGGACTTGCTGGCGGCGGAGTCGAGCGCCGTCGAGCACATGAACGCAGACCATCGCGATGCCCTGAATCTCTACGCAACGAAGCTGCTCGGCGCCGCCGAGGGCGACTGGCGCTGTACTGGCTGTGACCCTGAAGGCCTCGACATGCAAGACGGGCAAGCCGCGCTGCGGCTGGACTTCCCGGAGCGGGTGACGGATGGCACGGGCCTGCGCAAGATGCTGGTCCGCCTCGCTGGCGAGGCGCGCACGAGGATGGACCAGGGCGCAACCGCTTGAACGCCGCTACCGATCGCCGCGACCCATGACCGTGACGGTTGTCGGGTACGCAGCGAGAGGGGTCATGACGCGTCGACGTTTGGCATGGACTGCGGGTCTGGCGCTCGCCATCACCACCCTGCTGGCTACCCCGGCCCTCGCCCAAAAGGGCGACCTCGCCGCACAGGGGGCGCGAATCAACGCGCTCAACCAGGCCGGCAAATATGCGGAAGCGCTGCCCCTGGCGCAGGCCATGGTCGCGAGCCTGGAGAAGGGCAATGACGGGCGCGAGCTCTCTGCGGCGCTCAACAATCTCGGCCAGGTCTATGCCGGGCAGGGCCGCGACGATCTGGCCGAGCCGGTCTACAAGCGCGCGATCGCGCTGATGGAAAAGTCGCTCGGCCTCGACACCGCCTTGATCTCGCCCGAACTGACCAATCTCGCCGCGCTGTATCAGCGGCAGGGCCGCTTCACTGAAGCCGAGCCGCTGTTCAAGCGCGCGCTCGCCGTCAGCGAAAAGAGCCTGTCGCGCGAGCATCCAGATGTCGGCCGGGCCCTCAACAATCTCGCCACGCTCTATGTGAAGCAGGAGCGCTTTGCCGATGCCGAGCCGCTGTTCCGGCGTGCGCTCGCGATCTATCAGAAGGCCGCAGGTCCCGAGCATCCCGCGGTCGCCACGGTCCTGAACAACATCGGACAGGTCGAGCGCGACCTCGATCGCGACGCCGATGCCGAGGCGCCGATCAAGCGCTCGCTCGCAATCCGTGAAAAGGTGCTGGGGCCGGACCACCCCGACGTCGCGCGCTCGCTCAACAATCTCGCCGGGCTCTACCAGCACCAGCAGCGTTATGCCGATGCCGAGCCGCTGTATCGCCGCGCGCTGGCGATCCGCGAGCGTGCGCTCGGGCCCGATCACCCTGATGTCGCGACCTCGACGAGCAATCTCGCCGATTTCCTGCAGGCGACGGGACGGACGGCGGACGCCTTGCCGTTGGCGCAGAAGACGCTCGCGGCCAACCGGGCGCAGCTGCGTGTCGTGCTGCCGATCCTGTTCGCGGCACGGCAGCAATCGCTGCTCGCGAGCGAGAAGGCGCTCGACGACGCCCTCGGTGCGATCCAGCGCGGCTCGCAATCCTCTGCCGCTTCCGCCGTGAACAAGCTCGCGGTGCGGCTCGCCGCCGGCAGCGACCGGCTCGCCGAGCTCGTGCGCAAGGATCAGGATCTCGCGGCCGAGTCCGAAGCGCTCGACAAGGCGATCATCGCTGCGGTGTCGAAGCCATCGGCCCAGCGTGACGTCGCGGCCGAGCAGCGCAGCCGCGCGCGGATCGCGGCGATCGCGAGCGCGCGCAACGGATTGCAGAAGACGCTCGCGGTCGAGTTTCCCGACTATTCCTTGCTTTCCAACCCGCTGCCGCTGACCGTGAAGGACATCCAGCCGCTGCTGGCCTCCGACGAGGCGATGGTGGTCTATTCCGTCGTCGACAGAAGGAGCTATGTCGTCGCGATCACGCGCGAGCGCGTCGACTGGAAGGAGATTCCGCTCGAAGCGGACGCGATCACGCAGAAAGTCACCGCCTTCCGCAGGGGGCTCGATGTCGGCAAGGCGCGCGATGCCTCCGGCAAATCGGGATTGTTCGACCTCGCCCTCGCCAACGAGCTCTATGTCGCGCTGCTCGGCCCGGTCGAGGCGCTGACCAAGGACAAGCGCAACCTGCTGGTGGTGCCGTCGGCGGCACTGACCGCATTGCCGTTTCATCTGCTGGTCACGGAGAAGCCGCAGGCTGCGATCCCGGACCGGCTCGAGAGCTACCGCAGTGCTGCCTGGCTGCTGCGGCGCCAGGCCGTCTCGGTGCTGCCGTCGGTGATCAGCCTGAAATCGCTGCGCGCTTTTGCCCGCAGGGATCAAAGCATCAAGCCGATGACCGGTTTCGGCGATCCCGTGTTCAACCCTGCGGCCGAAGGGCCTGCCGACCGGCGCGCCGCGAGCGGCAAGGTCGCCGCACGCAGCATTGCGACGATCGCCTATGCCGACTTCTGGCGCGGCGCCGGCGTGGATCGTGCGCGGCTGGCCCAGGCACTGCCGCAACTGCCCGATACGGCCGATGAATTGAACGCGGTGGCGAGGGACGTCGGCGCGGCTGAGGGCGATATTCATCTCGGCCGCGACGCCAGCGAAACGACGCTCAAGCGTGCAGCGCTTGCCCAATACGGCATCATCTACTTTGCCACCCACGGCCTCGTTGCCGGCGACGTCAAGGGATTGGGGGAGCCCTCGCTTGCGCTCTCCATCCCCGACCAGCCGACGGAGCTCGACGATGGTCTTCTCACCGCGAGCGAAGTGGCCCAGCTCAAACTCAATGCCGATTGGGTTGTGCTATCCGCCTGCAACACCATCGCGGGCGACAAGCCCGGTGCCGAAGCGTTGTCGGGATTGGCGCGCTCGTTCTTCTACGCAGGCGCCCGCGCGCTCTTGGTGTCGCATTGGGCCGTGGATTCGGAGGCTGCGACCCGCTTGACCACATCGACCTTCGAGCTGCTCAAGAACGAACCGAAGCTCGGTCGTGCCGAAGCTTTGCGCCGCGCGATGTTAGCCTATCTCGATGATGCCTCGTCGCCACGCAACGCTTATCCCGCGATGTGGGGGCCGTTCGCGCTGATCGGCGAGGGTGAGGTAAGATAGGGCGTCGGCGACGCGATTGTGCGTCGCAATAACCGGGCATAACGCGCAAACGTGCATTTGGTTGCGCGATCATCAGCACTTTCTCGATGCAGCCATTCAGAGCTGACATGCGCGACGTTTGGCGCGGTCCTTGAATAAACCAAATCCTGCGGGATCAGCTTGGCAACGCCAGCGTTCATCAGTATTACGTCGTTCAGCCGAGGCCGAACGGCCCATATTCACGGTGATCGCGACGGCGCCAGACTTGGCCGCGCTGAGTGTCGCGAGTTCTAGGAGGATTTTTTCGTGCAAGAGACGGGCGTGCGCAACGGTGCCTTCGGCGCCGACAAATTCGGCTTAAAGAATCTCAAGCAGGTTCACTGGAACCTGGGTGCGCCGCAACTCTATCAATACTCGCTCGCAGCGGGCGAGGCGGTGCTCTCCGCCGATGGCGCACTCTGCGCTGACACCGGCGAGTTCACCGGGCGCAGCCCGAAGGACAAGTTCACGGTGCGCGACGCCGCCACCGACAAGAAGATGTGGTGGGCCGGCAACCAGTCGATCACCGCAGAGCAGTTCGAGACGCTCTATCAGGACTTCCTCAAGCACGCCGAAGGCCAGCGCCTGTTCGCGCAGGACCTCTATGGCGGCGCCGACCCGGCCTACCGGATCAAGACGCGCGTCTTCACCGAGCTTGCCTGGCACTCGCTCTTCATCCGCACGCTGCTGATCCGCCCCGAGGCGATCGAGCTGTCGACCTTCGTGCCGGAGCTCACCATCATCGACATGCCGAGCTTCCGCGCCGATCCCAAACGTCACGGCTGCCGCTCGGAGAACGTCGTCGCGATCGATTTCACCCGCAAGATCGTCCTGATCGGCGGGTCTTATTATGCCGGCGAGATGAAGAAGTCGGTGTTCACGACGCTGAACTATTATCTGCCCGAGCGCGGCGTGATGCCGATGCACTGCTCGGCCAATGTCGGCGCCAAGGGCGATACCGCGATTTTCTTCGGCCTGTCGGGCACCGGCAAGACGACGCTGTCGGCCGATCCCAACCGCACGCTGATCGGCGACGACGAGCACGGCTGGGGCCCGAACGGTGTCTTCAATTTCGAAGGCGGCTGCTATGCCAAGTGCATCAAGCTCTCGAAGGAAGCCGAGCCCGAGATCTATGCCGCCTCGACTCGCTTCGGCGCGGTGCTCGAGAACTGCGTGCTCGACGACGACACCCGCGTCGTCGATTTCGACGACGGCTCCAAGACCGAGAATACGCGTTCGGCCTATCCGCTCGACTTCATCCCGAACGCGTCGCGCACCGGCCGCGCGCCGCAGCCGAAGAACGTGGTGATGCTGGCTGCCGACGCTTTCGGCGTGCTGCCGCCGATCGCCAAGCTCTCGCCGGCGCAGGCGATGTATCACTTCCTGTCCGGCTACACCGCCAAGGTCGCCGGCACCGAGCGCGGTCTCGGCAACGAGCCGCAGCCGGAATTCTCGACCTGCTTCGGCTCGCCCTTCCTGCCGCTCGATCCATCCGTCTATGGCAACATGCTGCGCGACCTCATTGCCCAGCACAATGTCGATTGCTGGTTGGTCAATACGGGGTGGACCGGCGGCAAGTACGGTGTCGGCTCGCGCATGCCGATCAAGGTGACGCGCGCGCTGCTCACCGCCGCGCTCGACGGCTCGCTGCGCAACGTCGAATTTCGCACCGACAAATATTTCGGCTTCGCGGTCCCGACCGCGCTGCCGGGCGTGCCGGCGGAGATCCTCAACCCGGTCAACACCTGGAAGGACAAGGACGAGTTCGACAAGACCGCCCGCGCGCTGGTCGGCATGTTCCAGAAGAATTTTGCCAAGTTCGAAGCCCAGGTCGACGCCGAGGTCCGCGCCGCCGCGCCGGATGTGAAGCTGGCGGCGGAGTAAGCGCTCGGTCTTAATGCAGAAGGGCGGCCGAGAGGCCGCCCTTTTTGTTTGCCCCATATCTTTCCACCGTCATTGCGAGCGCAGCGAAGCAATCCAGAAATCCCTCCGCGGAGACAGTCTGGGCTGCTTCGTCGCCAGCGCAAAATTGCTCCGCAATTTTGTCGCGGGCTCCTCGCAATGACGAGTCCGTGGAAGCAGCTACGCCTTGAAATACGCGATCTGCGTCGTGGTCGCGAGCAGCCGGCCGTTCGGCGACCACAGCTCGGCGTTCTGGTCGGCGTAGCTCTTGTGCATGATCTTGGAATCGGCGGTCGCCAGCACGCGCGTGATGTCTTCAGCCACGAGCTCCTCGGCGTCGGTGTGGAAATACGTCGTGAGCGACACCGTGCCGAACGGCACCAGCTCGCGCCGGGCGTGGAAGATGCGGCCGAAGAAGGCGTCCGACATCGACATCAGCGACAGCATGTCGAGCTTGCGCGGCGTGCGGTCGCTGATCCAGATTTTCGAATAGGTGCTGGCGGGCTCGGCCTGCGGCGGGCCCATCCGCATCTCGCCCTCGACGAAGCGGAATTCGTATTGGTTGGCCCAGGATGCCGAGATTTTTGGGAACGGCAGCGTCTCCTCGAACGGCTTTGTTTCAGGATATTGCGCCACCCGGTGCTCCCAGGACGGGCGGCGCTCGGCGAACACCGCGGTGGCGAGCGTTGCGACCTCGCCGCCGCCCTGGCTGAGCTCGATGCTCCAATGCTGGCTGGAGCGGTTGGCTTTGACCAGCCGCACGTCGAGGTCGAACGGGCCCTTGGCGATCGGCGCGCAATAATTGACGGTGACGGCGAGCGGATCGCCGGCGCGTTCGGGATGGTCGATCAGCGCGCGCAAAATGGTCGCGGCCGTGGCGCCGCCGAACGGGCCGACAAAGGCCCAGTAATCGTCGCTGGTGTGTCCCTGCCAGCTGCTGTCACCGGCGGTGACGCGCGTGGCCTCGTCGAAGGGGTGCGGGAGCTTCGCGTGCATTGTGGGTCCTCGATGCCTGGCGCCGTCATTGCGAGCGCAGCGAAGCAATCCAGACTGTCTCTATGGATGCAGTCTGGATTGCTTCGTCGCTGCGCTCCTCGCAATGACAAGCGGTGCGCTGACGGTCATCATATGACAGTCGGCGCCGCCATGTTCAATAACGTCGCTGGTAATGGAAATCCACGCCGCGGAAAATCAGCCCGCGGCGTCGCGCAAATTCGGCAGCAGCGGCGTGGTCGGGTTGACCGGCACGTTCCAGATCTCCTCGGCATATTCGCGGATGGTCCGGTCCGAGGAGAACCAGGCCATGCGCGCCACGTTGAGGATGGAGGCGCGTGTCCAGGCCGGCGCCACCTGCCAGCGCGCATCGACCGCGCGCTGCGCCTCGTAATAGGAATCGAAATCGGCGCTGACCATGTAATGGTCGAGATAGCGCAGCGCATGCGCGATCGATTCGAAGCGGCCGGGATCGCCGGGCGAGAACTCGCCGGCGCCGATCGCGTTGATGGCGCGCTGCAGCTTTGGTGACCTGCGGATCACGTCGGAGGCATCCAGCCCCTGCTTGCGCCGGATCATGACATCGCCTGCCTCCATGCCGAAGATCGCGATGTTCTCCGCGCCGACATGGTCGCGGATCTCGATGTTGGCGCCGTCGAGCGTGCCGATGGTGATGGCGCCGTTCAGCGCCAGCTTCATGTTGCCGGTGCCGGAAGCTTCCATGCCGGCGGTGGAGATCTGCTCGGACAGATCGGCGGCGGGAATGATTACTTCGGCGAGGCTGACATTGTAGTCGGGCAGGAACACGACCTTGAGCTTGCCGCCGATCGCGGGATCGTTGTTGACGATGTCGGCGACGTCGTTGATCAGCTTGATGATCAGCTTGGCGTAGCGATAGCTCGCCGCCGCCTTGCCGGCGAAGATCTTCACCCGCGGCACCCAATTGCCGTTGGGCTCGTCCTTGATCGCCTGGTACAGCGCGACCGTCTCGATGACGTTGAGCAGCTGGCGCTTGTATTCGTGGATGCGCTTGATCTGCACGTCGAACAATGCGCCCGGGTCGACCCTGATGCCGAGCCGTTCGCCGATCAGGCGGGCGAGCTGGGCCTTGTTGTGGTGCTTGACGCTGCGGAATTTCTTCTGGAACTCGACATCGCTGGCGCGCGCCTCGATCAGCGAGAGCTGGGTCGGATCGTCGAGCACGGCCTCGCCGCAGGTCTCGCGCAACAAATCGGTCAGCTTCGGGTTCGCCAGCATCAGCCAGCGGCGGAAGGTGATGCCGTTGGTCTTGTTGGTGATGCGGCCGGGATAGAGATGGTTGAGGTCGTGGAACACGGTCTCGCGCATCAGGTCCGAATGCATCGCCGAGACGCCGTTGATGCGGTGCGAGCCGACGAAGGCGAGCTGGCCCATGCGCACGCGGCGGCCGCTCTTCTCGTCGATCAGCGAGACCGAGGCACGGAAGTCGATGTCGCCGGGGCAGCGCGCTTCCGCGAGCGCCAGATGCTGCACGTTGATGCGGTAGATGATTTCCAGATGCCGCGGCAACAGTCGCTCGAACAGCTCGACCGGCCAGGTCTCCAGCGCCTCCGGCAGCAGCGTGTGGTTGGTGTAGGAGAGGGTGGCGACGGTGATCTTCCAGGCCTCGTCCCAGCGGAAATTGTGGAGGTCGACGAGGATGCGCATCAGCTCGGTGACGGCAAGGCTCGGATGGGTGTCGTTGAGCTGCACCGCGACCTTGTTCGACAGGCTGCGCAGCTGGCCGTCGGACGACAGATGCCGCTTGACCAGATCCTGCAGCGAGGCCGAGACGAAGAAATATTCCTGGCGCAGCCGCAGCTCGCGGCCCGCCGGGCTTTCGTCGTTCGGATAGAGGAATTTGCAGATCGCCTCCGCGCGCGCCTGCTCGGCGCTGGCGCTGACGTAATCGCCCTTGTTGAAGGCATCTAACTTTAGCGGATCGGGCGAGCGCGCCGACCACAGCCGCAGCGCGTTGACGTGCTGGCCGCGCCAGCCGACGATCGGCGTGTCATAGGCGATCGCCTGCACGGTCTCGCTCGCGTGCCAGATCGCGCGGTCGCGGCCCTTGTCATCGACATGCTCGACGCCGCCGCCGAAATTGATGTCGTAGATCACCTCGGGCCGCTGCAATTCCCAGGGATTGCCGAAGCTCAGCCATTCGTCGGGATATTCCTGCTGCCAGCCCTGATTGATGATCTGGCGGAACAGGCCGTAATCGTAGCGGATGCCGTAGCCGATCGCGGGGATCGACAGGGTTGCCATGCTCTCCATGAAGCAGGCGGCGAGCCGGCCGAGGCCGCCATTGCCGAGCGCCGCATCCGGCTCGCATTTGCGCAGCTCCGGCAGCGAGACGCCGAGATCGCCGAGCGCGACCTCGAAGATCTGCAGGAGGCCCATGTTGTTGAGCGCATCGGTGAAGAGCCGGCCGATCAGGAATTCGAGCGAGAGATAATAGACGCGCTTGCGGCCCGCGTCGTAGCTGTGCTTCTCGGCCGTGAGCCAGCGATGCACGATGCGGTCGCGCAGTGCGAGCGCCGCGGCCTGATACCAATCGTGCCTGGTCGCCATGCCAGCGTCCTTGCCGATGGCAAGGCGCAGCTTTGCCAGGATTGCGCCCTTGATCTCGGCCAGCGCGAGTTCGTCGATCGGCTGCCCGGGGGCCGGAAAACTGGGCTGGAACGATGAATCCTGCAAAGCCGTCACTTCCTAGGTCGAAGTACTCTCATCAATCTACGCGTCCTGCCCCTTGCACCGGAACTGACGCCCGGCGGTCGTGCACGCCGCTGGCGCAAAATTATGCAAGGAACGGGCCGAGTTGGGAACCCGGAGGAGCACGGAGAAAGCCGGATTCGGTGCTAGATTACGAAAGATTCAGCCATCAGTGTGGAGGAGACGACCATGAGACTGCTGATCGAAATCGCCACTGCGGCCTTGCTCGTCGTCTGCATCAGCGCCACCAGCGCGGCGTTTGCCGCCGCCAAAACCGGGCGCAGCGCCGACGGCCTCAGCTGCGGCTTCACGGTGCCGCAGAATGCGTCGCCCGCAGCCCGCTGCACTGCGATCAAACGCCAATGCGGCGGCAAGTTTTACGCAAGCGCGTGCGGTGACAAATTGATGTCCGCTGCGAATTGAGCGGAGGTCCGGCGAGCTTAAGCCGCCTTGCTCTGCACCGCATCGCAAAACTCCGCGAGACGATCCGCAAGCCGCAGCGTTGCCGGGCTCGCATCCGGTGAAGCCATCAGCGCCACCTCGGTCTTGTTGATCGGCGCAAAGCCATCCTTTGCCGTCAGCACGCGGTGATCGGACTGGATCGCCATCTCCGACAGGATGCTCAAGCCCATGCCGGCGGCGACGGCGGCCTGGATGCCGGCGAGGCTCGACGAGGTGTAGGCGGTGTGCCAGGCGCGGCCCGCGCTTTCCAGCGCGTGGATGGCGCCGGCGCGATAGATGCAGCCGAGCGGAAAGCCGATCAGCGGCACCGAGGGCACATCGACATCGACCGGATGGCTCTTGCTGGTGACCCAGTGCACCCGCTCCGGCCACACCGCGATCGCGTCCTTTGCCCCGGCCTCGCGCTTGTAGAGCGCAAGGTCGAGTTCACCGCGCGCGAGATCGCGGGCGAGATGCTTGCTCTGGTCGGCGCGCACGTCGAGCCGCAACCCCGGATGCGATCGCGAAAACGCGCCGAGCAGTTTTGCCAAGCGGTAGGCCGCAAAGTCCTCGGGGATGCCGAGCCGGATCGCGCCTTCGCCGCCCGGCTGGCGCAATACGTCGCGCGCCTCCTCGGCGAGCGACAGCAACCGCCGCGCATAGGAGAGCAGCCGCTCGCCGGCCTCGGTCGGGCGCACGTCCTTGCCGTCGCGGTGCAGCAGCACCTGACCGACATCCTCCTCCAGCCGCTTGATCTGCTGGCTGACGGTCGATTGCGTGCGGTGGACGCGCTCGCCGGCGCGGGTGAAGCCGCCGGCCTCGACCACCGAGACGAAGCTGCGCAGCAGCTCCAGATCCAGCATCGCCGCCTCCATCGAAAAATCCACTGGACTGCAGTTAATCATTTAATTTCCAAATGACAAGCGGCCTCCCTAGATCGAGGGCAGAAGAAAAACATCCGAGAATGCCCTCATGTCGCTCGCCACCTCGCTTCCCGCCCCGCGCAGCCGCTTCAACACATTGCCGCTCGCGATCGGCCTGTTCTGCCTGCTCTGGAGCTACGCCTTCGTCGCCGGCAAGATCGGCGTCACCCATTGCCCGCCGCTGATCCTGCTCGCCGCGCGCTTCTCGCTCGCCGGCATCCTGATCCTGGGCGCCACGCTCGCCCGCGGCGACGGCTGGTCATTGACCTGGCGTGACGCCGCGGTCTTCGCAGTGCTGGGCATCGCCAACAATGCTCTCTATCTCGGGCTCGGCTACACCGGCCTGCAATCCGTCTCGGCCGGTCTCGGAGGCCTGATCGTGTCGGCCAATCCGGTGTTCACGGCCGCGCTCGCCGCGCTGCTGCTCGGCGAAGGCATGACCTGGCGCAAGGCGAGCGGCCTCTTGCTCGGGATCATCGGTGTGACGGCAATCGTCTGGCATCGCCTGTCGGTCGGCGCCGACAGCTTGGACGGGATCGTCTTCACGCTGGCCTCGCTCGCCTCCATCGTCGCCGGGACCATCCTGTTCAAGCTACTCGCGCCGAAGGGGTCGTTGTGGATCGGCAACGGCGTGCAGAACCTCGCTGCCGGCATCGCGCTGACGCCAGTCGCGCTGATTTTCGCCGATGTCCACGCCATCGACTATACGCCGGGCCTGATCGGCGCCTTCGCCTTCCTCGTGCTCGGCGGCTCGATCCTCGCCTCCTGGCTCTGGTTTCATCTCCTGAAGACGTGTGGGGCCACCGCCGCCAGCGCCTATCATTTTCTGATGCCGCCGCTCGGCATGTTGTTCGCGTTCCTCGTGCTCGGCGAGCACATCGAGGCGCGCGACCTGCTCGGCATCATTCCGGTCGCGCTCGGCATCTACCTGGTGACGCGGCCGGCGAAGGCGAAGTCGTGAGCGAGATAGAGGCCCCGCTATCTCCACATCGTCGTTGCGAGCGCAGCGAAGCAATCCAGAATCTTTCGCGGAGGGACTCTGGATTGCTTCGCTGCGCTCGCCGTCTCGGCCTTGCCGATGAACGCCGTTGATCACGACCTCATAGCGATGCTTCAACCGCGCTTGGCTTTCGATACGTAACCGGCGGTGACCTCATCTTTGTGGCTGGCGAACGCAGCCAGTACTTCGGTCTTCTCGCGCTTCGGGACCTTGGCGAAGTCAAGTGTCCGTCCGAGTTCAGCTGCGACCTCGTCGAATTCCGCCGGAGAGATCAGCAAGGCCCGGTGCGCCTCCTCAAGGCCAAGGGGCGTCGTCCCCGGCCTGGTGGCCTTGAACTGGAACGGCCCGCCCGAAACGTCACAGACCCAAAGTGTTCGCATGAACTTGAGGCCAGGCAGGCGTTTCAGATTCTTGGTGTGCCATTCCCTCAACTGCGGATTTTTGGACTTCTGGCCGACGATGGGGTTCTTTACGACAGCGTCGCTGAAGTGATCCACGACCGCTGCAATGGCGAAAACGCCGCCAAGTCGTTCATACAGACTTTGATCCGGAGGGGTTTGCTGGGCCTGCGCATGCGCCTGATTGGCTCCAGCCAAGGCCACGGGGGCGGCTGTCAGCGCCAGGCCTGCGACCACGCTTCGTCTGCTGATGGAAGTCGAACGAGCCCTTGCCATGGGTACCTCCTTACGGGGTTTCGTGAGGCATTGCGGCACCAGCATCGTCCCGTCGAAACCGCGGCCGTGCGCACACTGCGTGCCGGGCGGCCTTGTCGGTATTTGCCGTGCTCCCCATCGGATGGTTCGGAATGGAAATGGTTCCGGAGAAATTTTGCGCGGGATGCAAACCCATGCGCCGGCAGGTGACTCCGAAATGTCCGCTCCGGGGTCACAAGCAGTAATGCGCTGGCGGTTCAAGAATTTCCGTTCGGCCCTCGGGACATTCCTCTTACGAGTACTCGGCTAATCCTTCCTGAACACGATCGAGGCCATCCACCCCGTCATCAGCGCCATCGCCACGGTGGCGAGGCCGTAGATCAGGCCGTTCTGCCGCGCCGTGGTGGCGACGAACTGCTCGAAGCCGACCTTGACGATCTCGAACGCGGTCTCGGTCTTGCCGATGAACGCACCGTTCGCGAACAATTTGATCTCGACCTCATAGGTGCCGATCGGCACCTCCGCGGGCAGCGGAATGCCGGTGCGGAACAGCGTCGGGGTCAGGAACGTCACCGCGCTTCCGTCTTCGCGATAGAGCCCGCGCTGGGTGCGCAGGCGAATGAAGGCCGAGCGGAAGGCATCGTTCGGCACCACGTCGGCAAAGTCGCCGCTGACCCGCTGGGTCAGCAGCACGTTGTTGAGCCCGATCTGCTGCCGCCGCGCGATCTCGGGCGAGGTGATGGCGTCGAACGGGCGGTTGGCGAACAGCGCGAGATAGCTCGGCACCTGCAGGAACTGCCGGTAGTCGGTGTTGATCCAGATGCCGAAGGTGCGCTCCTTCCGCCGCGTCACCATCTCGGCGCGCGGGCCCATCACGGTGACGACGAGATCGTAGGCCGTGCGGTCCGCCAGCGTCGTCCCATCCTTCTCCACCGAGCCGAACAGCACCAGCTCCTCGCCGGAATAGTTCGGCGTCACCGTGACGCGGTGGTTCGAGACCGACACAATCAGCCGCTCGGCCCGCGCAGCGCCGCCGAGCAGCAGGACAAGGACCATGGCGAGAAGTGTGCGCTTCATCCGCTCACTCCGAGCTCACGGATGGTGAAAAGATCCGAGGGCTGGATCACCAGCTCGATCGCGAAGCGGACGCCGACCGAGAGGATGAGCAAGCCCAGCAGCAGCCGCAGCTGCTCGCCGCGGATCTTCTGGCCAGCACGGGCGCCGAACTGCGCGCCTGTGACGCCGCCGACCATCAGGATCAGCGCCAGCACGGCATCGACCAGGTGATTGGTCGCCGCGTGCAGCATGGTCGCGAACAGCATGGTGACGAGGGTGAGGACCATCGAGGTCCCGATCACCGTCGAGGTCGGCACCCTCAAAAGATAGATCATGATCGGTACCAGGATGAAGCCGCCGCCGATACCCATGATGGCGCCGATGAAACCGATCATGGTGCCGACGATCAGCACGGGGATCACCGAGAGGTAGATTTTCGAGCGCTTGAACCGCATCTTCAGCGGCAAGCCGTGGATCCAGTTGTGCGTGCGCCGCGGCGGCACTGCGCCGCGCCGGGTCCGCATCAAGGCGCGCAATCCTTCCGAGAACATCAGGCTGCCGACCGTGGTGAGCAGCACGACGTAGGAGAGCGCGATCATCAGGTCGAGCTGGCCGTGCGCGCGCAGCTGGGTGAAGGTCCAGACGCCGAGCGTCGTGCCGGTCACGCCGCCGCACAACAAGACGCTCGCCAGCGCCGGATCGATCGCGCGCCGCCGCCAATAGGAGAGGGCGCCGGAAAAGGAGGAGGCCGCGATGTGGCTCGCTACCGATGCCACCGCGACCGCCGGCGTGATGCCGATGAAGATCAGGAGCGGCGTCATCAGGAAGCCGCCGCCGATGCCGAACATGCCGGAAACGAAGCCGACCGCCGCGCCCATGGCGAGCACCAGGAAGACGTTGACCGGAAGATCGGCGATCGGGAGGTAGAGCTGCATTGAACCTGCGCACCGGCGAGATGGATCGACGAACGCGGAATGCTCGCGGGAAAAGGACGGAACGATTGCCGCGTCCCTCAATAGCGGAATTCGCTGGCGAGCGGGACCGGGATTT
Organism: Bradyrhizobium sp. SPXBL-02; assembly: GCF_051853065.1. Lineage (NCBI taxonomy): Bacteria > Pseudomonadati > Pseudomonadota > Alphaproteobacteria > Hyphomicrobiales > Nitrobacteraceae > Bradyrhizobium > Bradyrhizobium sp. SPXBL-02. The sequence goes on from NZ_CP182474.1 coordinate 875,984, forward strand.
TCAGGCGTGGTGAACGGGCGTGAGAAGCGCGTGCGGATATCCGCGATCGTCCCCACTCCATGCCGCAGGCGCGGAGAGGCGAAAGATCAGAACGGACTGACCGAGAAATAGCGCAGCCAGAGATCGGTATAGCGGCCTTTTTCCCAGATCCGGAACATCGCCCAGTTCAGGGCCTGGCGCAGCACGTCGTTGCCCTTGCGCACGGCGATGCCGATGCCCTCGCCGAAGAAACGGCTCTCGACGAAGGGACCGCCGGAGAAGGCGCAGCAATCGGCCGAATCCGTGCCGTTGATCCAAAACGCCAGCGAGATGGCGTCGCCGAAGATGAAGTCGACCTCGCCCTTGCGCAGAGCTGCGCGCATCGCATCGTCACTGGAATAGGCACGAAGCTCGGCGTCGGTGAACATCGCCTTCAGGTACGCCTCGTGCGCGGAGCCGGCGATGACGCCGACCTTCTTGCCTTCGAGATATTCGGGGCGGATCTCCGGCATCACCGCATCCTTGCGCGAGACGAAGCGCGCCGGCACGCGGTAATAGGGATCGGTGAAGTCGACGCGCGCGCGCAGCTGCGGGCTCACCGCCATGGAGGCGATGATGGCATCGCCCCGGTTGGAGGTGAGCGCGTCCACCAACGTCTCGAACCGCCGCATCTGCACCGTGCAGGTGACCTTGATCTCCTCGCAGAGCGCGCGGGCAAAGTCGACGTTGAAGCCGGCCGGATTGCCGTCGGCGCCGGTAAAGTTGAACGGCGGATAGTCGGTCTCGGTCAGGAAGCGGATCACGGTCAGGCGCGACAGGTCCGGCCGCTCCGGCCGGCGGCGCGGGTCCCAGAACCCTGGCACGGCCTGCGGGGCGGCTTGAGGTGCGGCTTGCGGCGTGGCCTGAGGTGCCGCGGGCGGTCGCTTGGCGGGGGCTTGCGCGCTCGCCTCGGTGAGGCCGCCGAGCAGGCAAAGGCCGGCCGCCAGCCCTGTTAGCAAGCCACGGACAGATTTGAACGATTTCGCCTGTTGCGATGGAGCCATCGGCCGAAGGAATGATTTTCGTCGGGATCGGTGGGCCTTATAGACCATCCGTCCGGGAACGCGAGCGCCGATTGTGACCAGGGTGAGGCTCAGAGATAGCGCTTCAAATCAACCGCCGCCTCTTCCGGCGTCCGCTTCAAATTGAACGGCGAGACGAACCTGCCGTCACGGTCCATCAGGTAGATCAGCGCGGTGTGGTCCATGGTGTAGTCGCCGTCCTTGGTCGGGACCTTCTTGGCATAGACCCGGTAGGAGGTGATCACCTTGGCGGTCTCGGCGGGGTCGCCGGACAGGCCCTGGAGGTGCGGATCGAAGCTCGACAGGTAATCCCTCATCGTTGCCGGCGTGTCGCGCTCGGGATCGACCGAGATGAAGATGGCATTGACCTTGTCGGCGTCCTTGCCGAGCGCGCGCAGCACTTCCGAGATCTCGAACAGCGAGGTCGGGCAGACGTCGGGGCAATGGGTGTAGCCAAAGAAGATCAGGGTCGGCTTGCCCTTCAGGCTCTTGTCGGTGACCGCCTTGCCGTTCTGGTCGGTCAGCTGAAACGGGCCGCCGATCGCGGCCGGCTGTGCCACCTTGCTGACCCCGCCCATGGCCCAGAACATGATCAGGAGCCCGACGACGAGGCTTGCGGCGAAGGCGGTCGCGATCACCAGCGGGCGGGTGGCGGAGCTCATGGGCGGAAAACTTTCTTTCGCAGGTCAGAAGCAGGCGGCGAAGCCGGTCCTGATCATTTCGAAGAACACCTGGCTGCCATAATGGAACCAGAGCGCCAGCGCGCCGATCACGGCGAGACCGCCGATTGCCGCGCCAGCCCACAGCAGCACGGATGGCATCCGCCCGGCAGTGGGCGAATTGTCCGATAGCCGATGTGATGGGTGCAGCGGTTGAGCCATGACAACGATCGGGACGAAGGCCCCGGTTCCCTGGCTTTCAGATAGGCTTTACGCCCCCTGCGGGCAAGACGCCGCCAGCAGGCAAGACGCCGCCGCCAGCGCCACAGGGGGCCGTCAGGCTGCGGAGGTCAGTGAAGGAGCTGGCCCCGAGCCGATTCGAGTTGCTCCGCCTGCGGAAGCGACCGGCGCGACGGCTTGGCCGTCGAAGCCTGCGCGTCCAGGTAGCAGGGCTTGTACATGGCCTCGAGCTGCTTGCCCCTCAGGAACAGCATCCGCGGGGTCAGGCCGCCCCGCTGGCCGATCCAGCGCCTCACCTGCGAGGGATACATCGCATAGAGCATCTGGGTTGCTTCGGGATTGGTGACGGCGCGGCCGTTGGCACCGAAATCCCAGGCGGCGTGGAAGCCGAGCGTCGCATGCGAGGTCACGCAGATCCGGTCGTGCGGGATGGCACCGAGAACGATGGTGCAGGCCGAGGCGCAGAGGCCGTCGATGATGACCGTCTCGCCCGATTGCCTGAGGTCCTGGTATTTGTCGACGTAGGTTCCAATCCGGCCGCCGCGGTCATCCGCGATCCGAACCACCGCGTGAGAAGCCCCCATGCCCGCGATCAAGAGAACCGCCGCAAGCAACCCCGTCAGAAACTTCATTGTCCCCCGCCCCAGTCGAATTCGAATCTGCGTGTCCGGTGGTGATGCACGGCTAGCGTCTGTCGTAACCAAGGTTTTGTCTAGGCAGGCCTGCTGGCCCAAAACAAATTCAAATCCAGTGTTGCGTTCGCGCTGCACCCCGCCGGTCTCTATCCCAAAGTGGAACAAGTTAACGAGGTCTTACGCGCCATACCCTTGATCTCAGTTGCAACCGCTGGCTTCAATCCGGGCAATTACAGGGAGGAACTCATGGAGGGGGAAGCGCATGGCTGAGGAAACCGACGTCATCGTCGTCGGCGCGGGGCTGTCGGGGCTCGTTGCCGCCACCGAGATCGCCGATGCGGGCAAGCGCGTGATGGTCGTCGACCAGGAAGGCGAGCAGTCGCTCGGCGGCCAGGCGTTCTGGTCGTTCGGCGGATTGTTCCTGGTCGATTCGCCGGAGCAGCGCCGGCTCGGCATCAAGGACTCCTACGAGCTCGCCATGCAGGACTGGCTCGGCACCGCCGGCTTCGACCGCGACGAGGATTTCTGGCCGCGCCAATGGGCCGAAGCCTATGTGGCCTTCGCGGCCGGCGAGAAGCGCGGCTGGCTGCGTGCGATGGGCCATCGCTTCTTTCCCGTGGTCGGCTGGGCCGAGCGCGGCGGCTATGACGCGATGGGACACGGCAATTCGGTGCCGCGCTTCCACGTCACCTGGGGCACCGGCCCGGGGATCGTCGAGCCGTTCGAGCGCCGCGCGCGCGAGGCGATGAAGTCTGGCCGATTGATCTTCAGATTCCGCCATCGCGTCGATGCGCTCTCCATCACCAATGGCACGGTGGACGGCGTCAGCGGCGTCGTTCTTGCGCCTGATAATGCAGAGCGCGGCAAGAGCTCCTCGCGCAACGTGGTCGGCGACTTCGCGCTGAAGGCGCAGGCCGTGATCGTCGCCTCCGGCGGCATCGGCGGCAACCATGAGCTGGTGCGGCAGAACTGGCCGGAGCGGCTCGGCGAGCCCCCGAAATTCATGATCTCCGGCGTGCCCGAGCATGTCGACGGCCGCATGATCGGTATCACGGAAAAGGCCGGCGCGCGGCTGATCAACCGCGACCGCATGTGGCATTACGTCGAGGGCATCCAGAACTGGAACCCGATCTGGCCGCGCCACGGCATCCGCATCCTGCCGGGTCCCTCCTCGATGTGGTTCGACGCTACAGGCACGCGGCTGCCGGCGCCGCTGTTCCCGGGCTCCGACACGCTCGGCCAGCTCAAATACATCATGTCGACCGGCTACGATTATTCCTGGTTCATCCTGACCCAGAGCATCATCAAGAAGGAGTTTGCGCTGTCGGGCTCGGAGCAGAACCCCGATCTGACCGGCAAGAGCTGGCGTATGACACTTCGCCGCGCCACCAACAAGGGAGCGCCGGCGCCGGTGGAGGCGTTCAAGAGCCATGGTGTCGACTTCATTGTCCGCGACAAGCTCGATGAGCTCGTTGCGGCCATGAACAAGCTCGCCCGCAGCGATCTCCTCAAGCTCGAGCACATCAGGATGCAGATCGAGGCGCGCGACCGCGAGATCGCCAATCCCTACGTCAAGGACGCGCAGGTCATGAACATCCACAATGCGCGCCGCTATATCGGCGACAAGCTGATCCGCACCGCTTCCCCGCACCGCATCCTCGATCCCGCACATGGGCCGCTGATCGCCGTGAAGCTCAACATCCTCACCCGCAAGACGTTGGGCGGTTTCGAGACCGATCTCGACTCCCGTGTGTTCGGCGACGAGGGCCGCGTCATTCCCGGTCTCTACGCCGTCGGCGAAGCCGCCGGCTTTGGCGGCGGAGGCGTGCATGGTTATCGATCGCTGGAGGGGACTTTCCTGGGCGGCTGCCTGTTCTCAGGCCGCAATGCAGGCCGGGCCGCCGCCAAGGCGGTGGGCTAGGTGGTGCGGCGGTGGATGCACATCGGGACGCTGATCACTGCATTGGCGGCAGCTTCAGCTGCATCCGCCGACACGATCGACGTCAACGGGGTGAAGCGCTCCTACACCGCGCAGCTGCCGGCCAAGCGGCCCGCACCGCTCGTGATCGTGCTGCACGGCAAGACCCAGCGCGGTGCCGACATGGTGACGCGGACGGCCTGGCCGCAGGTTGCCAGGCGCGAGGGCCTGGCCGTGGTGTTTCCGGACGGGCTCAACAACGCATGGGCGGACGCGCGCACGAAGGCGGGGCCTGCCCTGCGCGGACCACCGGCGGGCACCGATGACGTCGCCTTCATCGCAAAGCTCGTCGAGAAGCTGGTGGCCGACGGCACGGCCGATGCAAAGCGCGTCTTCGTCGCCGGCGTCTCCAATGGCGGCGCCATGGCGATGACCTTGGCCTGCGCGCGTGCCGATCTGTTTGCGGCAGCTGCGAGTGTGATCATGAATCTCACCGATGAAGCTGCCGTCACCTGTCATCCGTCGCGGCCGCTGCCGATGCTGCTCATGAACGGGACCGCCGACCCGCTGGTCCCTTATGAAGGCGGGCGCGGATCGAGCTATTTTGCTGCAGACGGATTCTGGTCGACGGACGAAACGCTGGCGTTCTGGCGCAGGCTGAATGGCTGCGAGACCGACGACGCCGGGATGTCCGACATGCCCGACACGGCGCCGGCAGACCAGTCCACAGTGACGCGGATCGGCTCGCGCTGTCCGGCGGGGCACGACGTCGTCCTCTATCGCATCAACCACGGCGGCCACCGCATGCCAGGCTTCGCTCCGGATGCCCGCTTCCCAAAAGTGGCCAGGAGCCTGCTCGGATCGCAAAATGGCGACATCGACGGTGCCGAAACGATCTGGACCTTCTTCAGTCGGTTTCCGTGAACGGCGCATGCATTGCCGGCCAACGCATGCGTGGCAGGCAACGCATGCGTACCGGGGGTGGCACAGTGCAAATCGCTGGGCTAGACAGGGCCGCCATTCCAGTCAGGAGATCCCCAATGAGCATTCAGCGTTTTGAAACCGGCCCGCGCATGAGCCAGGTCGTCGTGCACGGCAACACCGTCTACCTCGCTGGCGTTGTCGCCAATAACGCGGCCGGTGAAAGCGTGACCAAGCAGACCCAGGACATCCTGAAGACGATCGACGGCCACCTTGCCAAGGCCGGCACCGACAAGTCGAAGCTGCTCTCGGCCACGATCTACATCACCGACATGAAGACCTTCGGCGAGATGAACGCGGTGTGGGACGCCTGGGTCTCGCCCGGCAATACGCCTGCGCGCGCCACCGTCGAAGCCGAGCTGGCGGCCCCGCAATACACCGTCGAGATCATGGTGACGGCAGCGAAGTAATTCTTGCGAAAACTTCACGCGCGTTGATGACCTCCGAGGTAATCGATCAATGCGCGTGAACCTTCGATAGTCACGGTCAGCCGGACAACACGGCGCCATCGAAGGAGAGCATCATGACCGATCCCGTCACCATCGCCCGCCGCTACATCGAGCTCTGGAACGAGCGCACTGCTGGCCGCCGCCGCGAGCTTCTGAGCGAAAGCTGGACGACGGATGCGAGCTATGTCGATCCCCTCATGAAGGGCGACGGCCAGGACGGCATCGAGGCGCTGATATCAGGCGTGCAGCAGCGCTTTCCCGATTTCAAATTCAAGCTGATCGGCGAGCCCAATGGCTACGGCGACCACATCCGCTTCTCGTGGGGACTTGGTCCTGACGGCGTCGACAGCCCGATCAAGGGCACGGATTTCGCCGTGCTCAAGGACGGCCGGATCAGGAGCGTGACCGGATTTCTCGATCAGGTGCCGGCCGGGGCGTAGACCTCGGGCCCTCCTCGTGCAGGCGGGGAGGGCGGCCCCCCTCGACGAAGCCATCCCTACGGCTTACCTGTCATGCCGTGCCGCCCCGTATCCTCCAAACATCGGCCGAGCCGGCCGCGCTGCTGCCGGATCGCTTCCAGGCCTGGTTCGCAGCTCGCGGCTGGTCGCCGCGCGTGCATCAATTGGCACTGCTGGAGAAGGCGCGCGAGGACCGCTCGGCCCTGCTGATCGCACCGACCGGTGCCGGCAAGACGCTGGCCGGATTTCTGCCGACGCTGGTGGAGCTGTCGGCGCAGCCGGTGACGCGAGACGCGGGCGCGAAGAAGAGCCTCGTCTCCACCGGCCGCAGCGTGCAGCGCAGCGGCGGCCTGCATACCCTTTATATTTCGCCACTCAAGGCGCTCGCCGTCGACATCGCGCGCAACCTCGAGCGTCCCGTCGCCGAGATGGGCCTGCCGATCAAGGTCGAGACCCGCACCGGCGATACGCCGGTCTCGCGCCGCCAGCGGCAGCGGCGCTATCCGCCTGATGTGTTGCTGACGACGCCCGAGCAGCTCGCGTTGCTGCTCTCCTCCGACGACGCACCGTTCCTGTTTTCTGCCCTGAAGCGCATCGTGCTCGATGAGCTGCACGCGCTGGTCACGTCCAAGCGCGGCGATCTGCTCTCGCTCGGGCTCGCGCGATTGTGGCGCCTCGCCCCGCAGATGCGCGCGATCGGCCTGTCGGCAACCGTGGCCGAGCCGGAGCAGCTGGCGCGCTTCCTGGTGCCGCAGCCCGACGGCAAGGAGCGAACAGCCGACATCGTCGTCGCCGGCGGTGCCGCGCCGCCCGTGGTCGAAATGCTCGACACGCGCGAGCGGCTGCCCTGGGCCGGCCACAGCGCGCGCCACGCGCTTCCTGAAATCTACGAGCTGATCAAGGCCAACAAGACCACGCTGGTCTTCGTCAACACGCGCAGCCAGGCCGAGATGCTGTTCCAGAATCTCTGGAGCATGAACGATGACGGTCTTGCCATTGCGCTGCATCACGGCTCGCTCGACGTCGCCCAGCGCCGCAAGGTCGAGGACGCCATGTCGGCGGGCCGGCTGCGCGGCGTGGTCTGCACCTCCTCGCTCGACCTCGGCGTCGACTGGGGCGACGTCGATCTCGTCGTCAATATCGGCGCGCCAAAAGGCTCCTCGCGCCTGATGCAGCGCATCGGCCGCGCCAACCATCGCCTCGACGAAGCTTCGCGCGCCGTGCTGGTGCCGGCCAACCGTTTCGAAGTGTTGGAGTGCCGCGTCGCGATCGACGCCATCGCCGAGAATGCGCAGGACACGCCGCCCTTGCGCACGGGCGCCCTCGACGTGCTGGCCCAGCATGTGCTCGGCTGCGCCTGCGGCGAGCCGTTTTTCAGCGACGAGCTCTATGGCGAGGTCCGCACCGCAGCGCCCTACGCAAGTCTGTCGCGGCAGGATTTCGACGATGTCGTCGATTTCGTTGCCTCCGGCGGTTACGCGCTGAAGACCTATGAGCGCTTCGCCCGCATCAAGCAGGACAAGGAGGGACGCTGGCGCGTCGCCAATCCAAAAGTGCGGCAGAGCTACCGCATGAATGTCGGCACCATCGTCGAGGACGACATGCTGAAGGTGCGGCTGGTGCGCTCGCGCGGCGGCGGGACAGGATCCACGGGCGTGATCGCGCGCGGCGGCCGGCTGCTCGGCGAGATCGAGGAGGCCTTCATCGAGGGCCTCTCGCCCGGCGACACCTTCGTGTTCTCGGGCGAGGTGGTGCGCTACGAGACCCTGGTCGAGGACCAGGTCTATGTCTCGCGCGCGCACGACAAGGACCCCAAGGTGCCGTCCTACATGGGCGGCAAGTTTCCGCTCTCGACCTATCTCGCTGAGCGCGTGCGCCGCCTTCTCGACGACGGCCGCGCCTGGGGCGGCTTGCCGGAGCAGGTGCGCGACTGGCTGTCGCTGCAGAAGGATGTCAGCAGAGTGCCGGCGGTCCGCGAGCTGCTGGTCGAGAGCTTTCCGCGTGCCAACAAGCATTATCTCGTCTGTTATCCCTTCGAGGGACGTCTCGCGCATCAGACCCTCGGCATGCTGCTGACGCGGCGGCTGGAGCGCGTCCGTGCGCGGCCGCTCGGCTTCGTCGCCAACGAATATGCCGTGGCGATCTGGGGGCTCGGCGATCTCTCTTTCATGATCCGTCAGGGCCGGATCGACCTCAACGCGCTGTTCGACCCTGACATGCTCGGCGATGATCTCGAAGCCTGGCTCGCCGAATCCGCGCTGATGAAGCGCACCTTCCGCAATTGCGCGATCATCTCCGGCCTGATCGCGCGTCGCCACACCGGCGAAGAGAAGAGCCGCCGCCAGGTGCTGTTCTCGACCGATCTCGTCTACGACGTGCTGCGCAAGCACCAGGCCGATCACGTCCTGCTCCGCGCCGCGCGCGCCGATGCCGCCACCGGCCTGCTCGATTTGCGCCGCCTCAGCGACATGCTGATGCGCATCCAGGGCCGTATCACGCACCGGGAACTCGATCGCGTCTCCCCACTCGCGGTGCCCGTGATGCTGGAAATCGGCCGCGAGTCAGTTTATGGCGAAGCTGCAGACGAGCTTTTGGCCGAGGCCGCCGACGAGCTTGTCAAAGAGGCGATGGATAGAAGCGGGTAAGACGTGACGGCAGGCGCGCTAGTTTCGGGAGATGTCGAGGACATGCGCGTTTCCAGAGTCACGATCAGCGATGTAACCTTCGCGGCCGATCTTTCCGGCGCGCTGTTCTGGGACGAGCAGCGCCTGCTCGTCGTCTCCGACCTGCATCTGGAGAAAGGCTCGAGCTTCGCGATGCGCGGCGTGCTGCTGCCGCCTTACGATACCATCGCGACGCTTGGCCGGCTCGCTGCTGTCATCTCCCGCCATGATCCGCGAGTAGTCATCGCGCTCGGCGACAGTTTTCACGACCGCAGCGCGCATGAGCGCTTGTCGGCCGAGGACCGCGACGCGGTGGCCGCACTCCAGACCGGCCGTGACTGGATCTGGATCTCGGGCAATCATGATCCCATGTTGCCGCGCGATCTCGGCGGCACCATCGCGGATGAAGTGGCGATCGGCCCGATCACCTTCCGCCACGAGCCGACCGGCGCATGCGGCGAGATCGCCGGCCATCTGCATCCGAAGGCGCGTGTCTCGGCGCGCGGTCGCTCGATGGAGCGCCGCTGCTTCGCCAGCGACGGGTTGCGCGCGGTCATGCCTGCGTTCGGCGCCTATGCCGGCGGCCTCAGCATCCGCGACGCTGCCTTCGCCAGGATCTTTCCGAAGAACGGCTTTGTCGCCCATCTCCTCGGCGACCGCCGTGTCCACGCCATTGCGGCGTCGCGTTGCTATTGAGGCGCCCGCCGAATTAGGACAGCAGTACGATCGGTATTTTTCCGGAATCGCGCAAAGCCCGTTGTCGGTTTTAACGTTACGCTTGCCGGGGCTGGATTTCATCCCGAACAAGATTGCAACCGGCAAGGGGTCGCCTCGGGCGGCCCCTTTCGATTCCGCATACACCTGGAACAAATTAAGAACACTTTAGCAAGTCTTTGATATATCATTGTGATTCGGTATCTAGCCGACACAATATCTAGCGTTTGTCAGACTCCGCGAGGACTACATGTCCACCATTGCCTTCGACCAGTCTGCCCTCACCCGGATCGCCGATTTCGCGCGCTCGCTGTCGCGGCTGCATCAGGCCGCGCGGCGCCAGAGGGTCGACGATGACCAGTTCGATCGCGAGTTCAACGCGGTGTGTCAGTCGATCTGGGGCTACACCATCGACGACGTCAGCGACGATCTGTTCTCGCCCGAAGATCATCTGTTTCTCGACACGCTGGACGAAGCGCATGCGCGCATCTTCGCGGCCGAGCAGGGCTATGACCTCGTCGGCGATCAGGGCATGCTGACGGACTGGTGGGGTTTCTGCTGGATGATCCTGGCCGAGAAGCGCGGCCTCCTGACGCCGGAAAACCGCGCCGCCGCGCGCGCGGCGATCGAGGAGAAATATCTGGCGGCGCCGAACGTGATCGGGGTGATCATCGGGAGGTAGTGCCGCAAACTCCGTCATTGCGAGCGTAGCGAAGCAATCCAGAATCTTTCCGCGGAGGGATTCTGGATTGCTTCGTCGCAAGGGCTCCTCGCAATGACGGCTCAGATGCAGGTGAGGCTTATTCTAACCCCGCCCGCTTCGCCGGCTTCGCGGTCGTCTTCGGCACCGTCACGTCCGGCAGTGCCTCGCGCACGATCTCGTTTGACGCCGGCGCATCCGCCGACACCGTCTCTGCCCGCACCGGCGCCACCTTCATCTCGCCGAGCCGCGCGCGGACCTGGGCAGTGAGGCCGGGGTAGGAGGCGACCGGGGTGAATTCCGCAGCCTGGTCGTTGCCGACGCGGATGCCCGTATAGGCGACGAGGCCGTCGGTGGTGGCGATCACGTCACCGGCTTTCAGCGAGGAATCCAGGGCAAGATCGACCGGAGCGAGGCCGACCGGCTCACGGCCGTTGCAGGTGCAGTCGGCGCGCAGCGTCTTGCGATAGGCGAACGCATTCTCGCTTTCGGCGTAACGCTCGCCGGTCTGGGAATAAGCGCCCTCGATGCTGGAGCCGAAATAGACTTTTGTCGCGGTGGCAGGACAGAATGCCTGACACATCTGCGCCGGCGAGACGAGGCCGCGCATCAGCGGGAAATATTTGCCGTCGCAGCTGCGCACGCAGAAGGCAGGTCCCGAGCCGCCGGCCGCGGCCGAGCGGGTCGGCGGGACATATTGCGGAGAGGCATTCTGCTGGCTGCTGAAGGGATCTACGTAGGAGTTCGCCTGCTGCGGCACCTCGCGCTGCGGCCGCTGCTGCTGCATACCGCCGAAAAGGAAGTCGAACAGGCCTTCGGCCGAAACCGGAGCCGGAGTTGCGAGCAGCGGCGCTGCCAGCGTGGCGGCCACAAGCATCGCGCGACGCCGCCGGCGCGCATGGGACATGACTGTACGCAATGCTTACTCCACCCGACGCTACTGAACCGGCTGGGACCGAGAGGTCTCAGCACACGATTCACCATAAAGCGGGATGGTAAATGAGCAGTTGAGCGGAGGCGGTTTCAAGACGAGGCGGTGGCCTCTTTAAGGCCGGGCCCAGCTTTGGACGGATGGTGGCTTCCGGGGCACACTGAGGCATGACGGCGGAGAAATTTCCGCCTTCACCCCTTCAAAAATTCCGACGCCTTGTACAGCGAGCGGAACGGCAGGCCGGCCGCACCGAACGTGTCGGTGGCGCCCTCTTCGCGATCGACCATAGTCAGCACCAGCACGACATTGGCGCCGGCCTCGCGCACGGATTCCACCGCCTTCATCGCCGAGCCGCCGGTCGTGGTGACGTCCTCGACGATCACGACGCGCTTGCCGGCCAGCGTCTCACCCTTGGGCAGGCCCTCGATCGCGAGCTTGGCGCCGTGCTCCTTCGGCTTCTTGCGCACGAAGAAGGCCGCGATCGGATGGCCCTTGATCCAGGAGATCTGCGCCAGCGCGCCGGCGAGCGGCACCGCGCCCATCTCGAGCCCGCCGATGAAATCGAGCTGGTCGTCCTTCAGCGCCTCGTAAGTCAGCTCGGCGAGCAGCGTCGCTCCCTCGGGGTCGAGCATGGTCGGCTTGAGGTTGAAGTAGAAATCGCTCTTGCGGCCCGACGCGAGCGTCACCTCGCCGCGGCCGAATGAGCGCCGGCGGATGATTTCGAACAGGCGGGCGCGGGAGGCGGATTTCGACACGGCGGTCCCTCGAACAGCGTTTTTGGAGGAGGCGGAATTTATCCGCGACCGGCGCGACATTCCAGAGGGGGCGTCTCCCGTCAACAGGGATCGGCCATCCCGGTCCGCCGGTTGTGAGGGTGCAACCTTCTGGAGTAGTTCAGGGGGCACGCCTCTTGGGAAGGACACGGAATGACCATCGAGCTCTACACCTGGAACACGCCGAACGGCCGCAAGATTTCGGTCGCGCTGGAGGAGATGAGGCTGCCCTACAAGGTGATCCCGGTGAACATCACCAAGGGCGAGCAGATGGCGCCCGAGTTCCTCAAGCTCTCCCCAAACAACAAGATCCCCGCGATCGTCGACCCCGAGGGCCCCGAGGGCAAGCCCGTCAGCATCTTCGAATCCGGTGCGATCCTGCTCTATCTCGGTGAAAAGACCGGCAAATTCCTGCCGAAATCGCTTATCCAGCGCATCCCGGTCTACGAATGGCTGATGTGGCAGATGGGCGGCTTCGGGCCGATGCCCGGCCAGGTGCACCATTTCATCGCGCTCGAGAACGAGCAGGACCGGGCCTACGGCTTGAAGCGCTTCATGGCCGAGACGCGCCGGCTCTATGGCGTGCTCGATCGTCGCCTGGAGGGGCGCGACTTCGTCGCCGGCGATCTCTCGGTTGCCGATTTTGCCATCCTGGGCTGGGCCTGGCGCCATCCTCGCCACAAGGTTGAGCTGGCCGACTTCCCCAACGTCAAGCGCTGGTACGAGGCCCTGATGGCCCGGCCGGCGGTGAAGCGCGGCATGGAGGCGAAGCTGGATTGAGCCGTTGCTCTGCTGTCGTCGCCCGGCTTGACCGGGCGACCCAGTATTCCAGAGACGGCGGTGATTGAGTCGAGAGGCCGCGACGTACTGGATGCCCCGGTCAAGCCGGGGCATGACAGTGTGCCCTCACACCTTCTTCGCTTCCACCGCCATCCGCACCGCAAGCCCGGCCAGCACGGTGCCCATCAGCCAGCGCTGCACCAGCATCCAGCTCGGCCGGTTCGCCAGGAACAGCGCGATCGAGCCGGCGGCGAGCGCGATCATCGCGTTGACGCTGACGCTGATCGCGATCTGGATCGCGCCCAGCACCACCGACTGCGTCAGCACGCTGCCCGCTGTGGGATCGATGAATTGCGGCAGCAGCGCCAGATACAGCATCGCGATCTTCGGGTTGAGCAGGTTGGTGACGAAGCCCATCGCGAACAATTTGCGCGGGCTGTCGATGGCGAGCTTCCTCACCTGGAACGGCGAGCGCCCGCCGGGCTTCACCGCCTGCCAGGCGAGCCACAGCAAGTAGCCGGCGCCGGCAAAGCGCAGCGCGTCGTAGGCGAAGGGAATGGCGAGCAACAGCGCCGTGATGCCGAACGCCGCGCACAGCATGTAGAACACGAAGCCGAGCGCCACGCCGCCGAGCGAGACGATGCCGGCCGCGGGCCCCTGCGTGATCGAGCGCGAGATCAGATAGATCATGTTCGGCCCCGGCGTGAGCACGAGGCCAAGGCAGACGAGGGCAAAGCCGAGCAGAGCGGAGGTGTGGGGCATGGGTGAACCGGTGCGGGAGATGCAAAGGTTCTAATATGCGCGGGATCGTGGAGCCATCGCGCAATTGCACGGAGGACAATCAGGTGCTCGCTGCGCGTTCGGTGCGCCCCCTCGCCCCGTTCTTACGGGGAGAGGTGAAGAGGAGGCCATCAATGCGCCTCGTCCCAATTGTTCGCAGCGCGTGCGTCGACATGCAGCGGCACCGAGAGCAGCACGGCCGGGAACGGCGCGTCCTGCATCACCTTCTGCACGACGGGAAGCGTGGCCTCGACCTCGTCGTCCGGCACCTCGAAGATCAACTCGTCGTGCACCTGGAGCAGCATCTGCGCCGAGAGCTTCTTCTCGGCCAGCGCATCCTCGACGCGCGTCATGGCGCGGCGGATGATGTCGGCGGCAGTGCCCTGAAGCCGCGCGTTGATCGCGGCGCGCTCGTTGAACGCGCGCACCGAGGCGTTGGACGCCTTGATGTCAGGGTAGTGGCACTTGCGGCCGAACAGCGTGGTGACGTAGCCGTGATTGCGGCAGAAGTCGCGCGTCTCGTCCATATAGGCGCGGATACCGGGGAAGCGCTCGAAATACTTCTTGATGTAGGCGGAGGCTTCCTCGCGCGCGATGCCGAGCTGGTTGGCGAGGCCGAACGCGGAGATGCCGTAGATGATGCCGAAATTGATCGCTTTCGCGCGGCGGCGGATCTCGCTCGGCATGCCCTTGATCGGCACGCCGAACATCTCCGATGCGGTCATGGCGTGAATGTCGAGACCGTCGCGGAAGGCCTGCTTCAGCACGGGAATGTCGGCGATCTCCGCGAGCAGTCGCAGCTCGATCTGTGAATAGTCGGCGGAGACCAGCTTGTGCCCGGGCGTGGCGATGAAGGCGCGGCGGATCTTGCGGCCGTCCTCGGTGCGCACCGGAATGTTCTGCAGGTTCGGCTCGTTCGATGACAGGCGCCCGGTCGTGGTCGCAGCCAGCGCGTAGGTGGTGTGCACGCGGTGGGTCTGCGGGTTGACGTAGGTCGGCAGCGCGTCGGTGTAGGTCGATTTCAGCTTGGAGACCTGGCGCCACTCCAGAATCTTCTTCGGGAAGTCGTGGCCCTGCTCGGCGAGCTCGTCCAGCACCTGCGCGGTGGTCGACCAGGCGCCGGTCTTGGTCTTGGTGCCGCCGGGCAATCCCATCTTGCCGAACAGGATATCGCCGATCTGCTTGGGGCTGCCGACATTGACCGGCTCGCCCGCGATCTGCTGGATCTCGGCCTCGACGCGCGCTGCTGTCTGGGCGAAGTCGCCGGACAGACGCGACAGCACCTGGCGGTCGATCGAGATGCCGCGCCGCTCCATGCGCGCAAGCACCGATACCAGCGGCCGCTCCAGCGTCTCGTAGACCGCACTCATGTGCTCGGAAACGAGACGCGGCTTCAGCGCGCGCCAGACCCGCAAGGCGATGTCGACGCCTTCGGCCGATAGCGGTGCGGCCTTGTCGATCGGCACCTGGTCGAAGGTGATCTTGCCCTTGCCACTGCCGAGCAGCTCGCTTTCCTTCAGCATGGCATGACCGAACCAGCGCTCCGACAGCTGCTCCAGCGCATGCGAGCCGCGGCCGGCATCGAGCACGTAGGAGATCAGGAGCGCATCGTCGATGTTGCGCAAGGTGATGCCGTGCTGCGCCAGCATCACGGCAGTGAACTTGAGGTCGAAGCCGATCTTGAGGATGCCCGCCGATTCCAGCACCGGCCGCAGCGCTTGCAGCGCGTCGTCATGCTTGACCTGGTCCGGCGCGAGGCCGGCATCGAACAGGCCGGCGCCACCGCCGGATTGCTTGTGCGCCAGCGGCACGTAGCAGGCTTCGTTCGGCGCCAGCGCCAGCGCGATGCCGCAGAGATCGGCCTGCATCGGATCGATCGAATTCGCTCTCGTCTCGATCGCGACATGGCCGGCATCATGGATGCGCGCGATGAAGGCGTCGAGCTCCCCAGGGGTCTTGATAATCTGGTATTTGCCGCGATCGACCGGAAGCTTGCGCAGCGCCTCTTCGCGTGCGGCGGCGAGCGAGATCGGCGCACCCTTCGGGCTCGCAGCCTTGTCCTCCTTGCCTGCCGACTTGTTCGGCTGGTTCGGTCGGGCCTGCGCCGGGGTTCCCGTGCCTGGCGTGGGCACGACGTCCGAGGGCGGCAGCGTCGTGAACACGCTGGCGCCGCTGGCATAGCCGGGATCGGCATCGACATTGGCGGGATCGATCTGCGCATATTCGGCGACGCGCCGCGTCAGCGTCGTGAACTCCATCGCCTTGAGGAAGGCGATCAGCTTGCGCGCGTCGGGCTCGTGAACGGCGAGGTCGTCGAGCGGCACCTCCAGCTCGACCTTGTCGTCGAGCAGCACGAGGTGCCGCGAGATGCGGGCCTTCGCGGCGTTCTCGAGCAGCGCCTCGCGCCGCTTCGGCTGCTTGATCTCGCCGGCCCGGAACAGCAATTGGTCGAGATCGCCATATTCGGTGATCAGCTGCGCCGCAGTCTTGATGCCGATGCCGGGCACGCCGGGCACGTTGTCGGTGGAATCGCCCGCGAGCGCTTGCACCTCGACCACCTTGTTCGGCGGCACACCGAACTTCTCGATCACCTCTGATATGCCGATGCGGCGGTCCTTCATGGTGTCGTACATGGTGACGCAATCGGTGACGAGCTGCATCAGGTCCTTGTCGGAGGACACGATGGTGGCGCTGGCACCGCGCTCGCAGGCCTGTCGCACATAGGTCGCGATGAGATCGTCGGCCTCGAAGCCGGTCTGTTCCAGGCAGGGCAGGTCGAAGGCGCGCACCGCCTCGCGGATCAGCGCGAATTGCGGAATGAGATCGTCGGGGGCGGGCGGCCGGTGCGCCTTGTAGTCCGGATAGATCTTGTTGCGGAAGGTGATCTCCGACTTGTCGAACACGATCGCCAGATGCGTCGGCCGGTTGTCCTCGGGCATCTCGCGGAGCAGCTTCCACAGCATGTTGCAGAAGCCGAGCACGGCGTTGACCTGGAGCCCGTCGGACTTGCGGTTCAGCGGCGGCAACGCGTGATAAGCGCGGAAGATGTAGGAGGAACCGTCGACCAAGAAGACATGGTCGCCCTTGCCGGCCGCCTTGGCCGCGACCGGTTTGGCAGCAGCTGTCGCGGGTATCGTCTTGGCAGCAGCGGGCTTGGTCTCGGCAGCTTTCGGCGCGGCCTTGGTGTCAGCTTTGGCGGTGGTCTTCGGAGATGTCTTGGGCATGGCCGCAATGTATGAATTTTTGCGGGCTTTGACAGCCTTGGAAGGGGGATTTTTGCGCTGGTAGCGCGACTATCCCCCGCTGTCATTCCCCGCGAAAGCGGGGAATCCAGTACGCCGCGGCTTCTCGGTTCAATGACTGGCGTCTCGGCGTACTGGGTCGCGCGGTCCCGTCTCCGCGAGGCTACGCCGGGCCCACAGCGGTGCTCGGCCGGTGAAGCTTTAGCGAAGACGGCAAGCCGGGCGACGACACCGTGGGCGCGGCTACTCCGCCGCCTGCAACACCGCACCCGTTTTCCTCGGCGCGATCCAGAACGCATCGGGCCGCTCGAACAGGAAGCGCGCATTAAGCCGCAATGCGCCTTGCCAGATCGCCAGCGCACCCAGCACGCCGGCGACGGTGACGAGCAGCGACACCGTGCCGATATCGGCAATGACACCCGTGCGCAGCAGCAGCGTCCGTGTCGACGCCATCGGCAGGAAGAAGGCGAGATAGATCACGATCGAATGCTCGCCGCAGAAGCGGAGGAAATTGAGCCAGTGCGCCCGCGCGAGCAGCGTGCCCGCCACGATGATGGCGCAGGCGCCGGCGAAGCCGAGCGCGAGCGAGACGATCGCCCACTCGCTGGCGCCCGATGCGACGAGGCCGGCATTGACCAGCGCCCAGCTGGCGAGCGCTGCAAGCGCCAGCGCCGGATGCTTCCGCGCGCGATTCGACAGGGCGAACACGTAAGGCGCGAGCAAATAGCCCGAATAGAAATAGACGAAGCGTGCGCAGAACTCGTCGATGACGGTCCAGCCGGTCGTGATGCGCGCGGTCTCCAGCGCGGCGGCGACCAGCCAGAGCGCGAGCGGCGGGATCTTGCGTGTCAGTTTCGTGACGACGAAGAAGATCGGCAGCAGATAGATGAACCACAGCGTGCCGAACGGCTCGACGAAGGATTCGAGATACAACAGGCCAACCTGATGCCAGCCGGTCTCGGCCGCGAAGGCCGGCGCCTTGAAGCCGAATTGGATTGTCACCCAGACGACATAAAAATAGGCGAAATGCACCACCTTGCGGTCGAGATAGGTTCGCCAGTCCCGATCGATCACCAGAGACAGGAACAAGCCCGAAATCAGGAAGAAATCCGGCATCCGGAACGGCTTTGCGAAGGCCACGACGGCATGCATGAAGCCGATCTGCCCGGCGGCAAGCTCGACCCCCAGCACCGAATGCATCATCACGACCATGACGATGCAGATGCCCTTGGCATAGTCGACCCAGTCGATACGCGCGGCCGAAGGCGCCTTGGAAGGGCTGGCCGCCGCGATTGTGCCTGATCGTGCCATGGTGTCCCTTTTCGAGGCGCGTTCCGCCCGTCCCTGTGTGGGCGTGGGGCAGTTTGGAGCCCAGTGGTTTCCGACTTCTTTACCGGTTCAAATCGCGGGCCGGTTTTTGCATGCGGACTGTTCCATGACCTCGGGAAAATGCTAAACCGCCCCCAATTGGGCTTCCGTTAACCAAGCTGGAACAGGATTTTTCATGCGAATTGCGATGATCGGCACGGGCTATGTGGGATTGGTGTCCGGCGCCTGCTTTGCGGATTTCGGCCACGACGTCACCTGCGTCGACAAGGACGAGAGGAAGATCGCGGCCCTGCATCGCGGCGAGATCCCGATCTACGAGCCTGGCCTCGACGAGCTGGTCGCGAACAACGTCAAAGCCAAGCGGCTCGACTTCACTACCGACCTGAAGAAGCCGGTTGCCGATGCCGACGCCGTGTTCATCGCGGTCGGCACGCCCTCGCGCCGCGGCGACGGTCATGCCGACCTGTCTTACGTCTATGCCGCCGCGAAAGAGATCGCGCAGTCGCTGCAAGGCTTCACCGTGGTGGTGACGAAATCGACCGTGCCGGTCGGCACCGGCGACGAGGTCGAGCGCATCATCCGCGAGGCCAATCCGTCGGCGGACGTGGTGGTCGCCTCCAATCCCGAGTTCCTGCGCGAGGGCGCGGCAATCCGCGATTTCAAATTCCCCGACCGCATCGTGGTCGGCACTTCCGACGAGCGCGGCCGCAAGGTGATGGGCGACATCTATCGCCCGCTGTCGCTGAACCAGGCGCCGCTGATGTTCACCGAGCGCCGCACCGCCGAGATGATCAAATACGCCGCCAACGCGTTCCTGGCGACCAAGATCACCTTCATCAACGAGATCGCCGATCTGTCCGAAAAAGCCGGCGCCAACGTGCAGGAGGTCGCGCGCGGCATCGGCCTCGACAACCGCATCGGCACAAAATTCCTGCATGCCGGTCCCGGTTTCGGCGGCTCGTGCTTCCCGAAGGACACCAAGGCCTTGATCAAGATCGCGCAGGATTACGACGTCTCCTTGCGCATCGTCGAATCGGTGCTGGCGGTGAACGAGAACCGCAAGCGCGCGATGGCGCGCAAGGTGAGCCAGGCGCTCGGCGGCAATTTGCGCGGCAAGACCGTCGCCGTGCTCGGCCTCACCTTCAAGCCCGACACCGACGACATGCGCGATGCACCGTCGATTCCGCTGGTGACCGGTCTGATCGACATGGGCGCGAAGGTGAAGGCGTTCGATCCCGTCGGCATGGAGCAGGCCAAGGGCGAATTGCCCGATATCACCTATTGCGAGGACGCCTATGTCTGCGCGCAAGGCGCCGACGCGCTCGTCATCGTCACCGAATGGGTGCAGTTCCGCGCGCTCGATCTCGACCGGCTGAAGGCGACCATGGCGCAGCCGGTCGTCGTCGACCTCCGCAACATCTACCGCCCCGAGGACATGGAAGCCGCCGGCTTCACCTATGAGAGCGTCGGGCGGCCGGCGGTGCAGGGCTGATAGCTGCACATTCTCGTTGAACGAAACCGTCATGGCCGGGCTTGTCCCGGCCATCCACGTCTTGTTCACTCTCGCTTGAAAGAACGTGGATGCCCGGCACAAGGCCGGGCATGACGACCGGATGCTTCCTTGCCCCGCAGCTTCGACACGCCCCTCCCGATCGACGCCGTGCTCGACGACCTCTCGCGCACGCTGGAGGGCAATAACGCCGCCGTGCTGGTGGCGCCGCCGGGCGCCGGCAAGACCACACGCGTGCCGCTGGCCTTGCTCGATGCGCCCTGGGCTAAAGGCAAAAAGATCATCGTGCTGGAGCCGCGCCGCATCGCCGCGCGCGCCAGTGCCGACCGCATGGCCAAATCGCTCGGCGAGCGCGCCGGCGAAACCGTCGGCTATCGTGTCCGCTTCGGCTCGAAGATCTCGCGCGCCACACGCATCGAGGTGGTGACCGAGGGCATCTTCACCCGCCAGATCCTCGACGATCCCGAACTCTCCGGCGTTGCCGCGATCCTGTTCGACGAATTCCATGAACGCTCGCTCGACGCCGACATGGGCCTCGCGCTGGCGCGTGATGCGCAAACCGGCTTGCGCGAAGACCTGCGCATCCTGGTGATGTCGGCAACGCTCGACGGTGCGCGGGTGGCAAGGCTGCTCGGCGATGCCCCCGTCGTCGAAAGCGAGGGCCGTGCGTTTCCGGTCGAGACGCGCTATCTCGGCCGCAAGGCCGACGCGCCGATCGAACGGCAGATGGCGGATGCGATCGCGTCCGCGCTGCGCGCCGACAGCGGCTCGGTGCTGGCGTTCCTGCCGGGTGCCGCCGAGATCCGCCGCACCCAGAATTTCCTCTCCGAGCGCGTGCAGGACGCCTCCGTCGAGATCGTGCCGCTGTTCGGCGCGCTCGATGCCGCCGTGCAGGACCGTGCCATCGCGCCGGCCCCCAAGGGCACGCGCAAGGTGGTGCTGGCGACCTCGATCGCCGAGACGTCGCTCACCATCGAAGGCGTGCGCATCGTGGTCGACTCCGGTCTCGCCCGCGTTCCGCGCTACGAGCCCGATATCGGCCTGACGCGGCTCGAGACCGTGCGCGCCTCGCGCGCGGCGGTGGACCAGCGCCGCGGCCGCGCCGGCCGCACCGAGGCCGGCGTCTGCTACCGGCTCTGGGACGAGCCGCAGACCGCCTCGCTCGCGCCCTACACCCAGCCGGAAATCCTCAGCGCCGATCTGTCCTCGCTGGTGCTCGATCTCGCGCAATGGGGCGTCAGCGATCCCGCCGCATTGTCGTTCCTCGATCCGCCGCCGCAGCCGGCCTGGAAGGAAGCCAAGAGCCTGCTGACCGAGCTCAACGCGCTCGACGGCGATGGCCGCATCACCGCGGAAGGTAAGAGCCTGCGCGCGCTGGCGCTACCGCCGCGGCTGGCGCGCATGATCGTGGATTCGCATCGCGCCGGCAGCGGCGAGGCCGCCGCCGAAATCGCAGCCGTCATCACCGAGCGCGGCCTTGGCGGCGACAGCGTCGATCTCGAGCACCGCCGGGACCAGTTCCGCCGGGACCGCTCGCCGCGCGCGGCAAGCGCGCGCGATCTGGCCCGCCGCTGGGCCTCGCAGGTCGCGGCTGCGGAGAAGGTGGTGCAGCAGGAGGATCTCTCGACCGGCCTGATGCTCGCTTACGCATTTCCGGACCGCGTCGCGCGCAATCGCGGCAATGGCAGCTTCGTGCTGGCCAACGGGCGCGGCGCGTCTGTCGAGCAGACCTCCTCGCTCGCCCGCGCGTCCTACATCGCGATCGGCGAGATGACGGGGACGGCGGCGAGCGGACGCATCCTGCTCGCCGCGCAAATCACCGAGGACGAGATCGAGCGGCATTTCGCCGAGCACATCGAGACTACCGACGAGATCTCGTTCGATCGTGGCGCGATGGCGCTGCGGGCGCGGCGCAGGCGCGTGCTGCACGCGATCACGCTGTCCGAAGCGACGCTTGCCGTGTCGCCCTCGGAGGACACCGCACGCATCTTTGCAGATGGCCTGATCACCGCGGGCCTCGACCGGCTGCCCTGGTCGAAGGCCGCCAAGCAGTGGCGTGATCGCGTGATGTTCCTGCGCAAGGCCGAAGGCGACAGCTGGCCCGATCTCTCGGACGACGGCCTGATCGCACGGCGCGACGACTGGCTGGTGCCGGCGCTCTACGACAAGATCGCATTGAAGGACATCTCCGCGGGCGATCTCTCCGATGCCCTGATGGCGCTATTGCCGTGGCAGATGCGCGCGCGGCTCGACCGCGAGGCGCCGACCCATTTCGAGGCGCCGACCGGAAGCGTGCTTGCGATCGACTACGAGGCCGAGCAGGGTCCGACCATTGCGGTGCGGCTGCAGGAATTGTTCGGCCTCAACACCCATCCCTCGATCGCCGCCGGCAAGGTGCCACTGGTGTTGGAATTGCTGTCCCCGGCCCAGCGCCCGGTGCAGGTGACGCGCGATCTGCCAGGCTTCTGGCGCGGCAGCTACGCCGCCGTCCGCTCCGACCTGCGCGGCCGCTATCCGCGTCACCCCTGGCCCGACGATCCCGCGAGCGCAGTGCCGACCAGGCGGGCGAAGCCGCGCGGGACGTGAGAACTCGCAACCGGCATTAACCCTCCGCTCATCCTTTTCGTCAAAATGACAGGAGCCCCGGCGTGCCTTCGCTCGCGGTCGGCCTTGTCGCGTGGTGAAATCGAGCTTTCGGCTCGGAAGTGGTGTGATGCGTAACATTATGATCATCGCGGCCGTCATGATCGGCCTCGGCACCTTCATGGCGCAGATGGCGGACAAGATGAGCTCGGCTTCCGCCACGTCGGTGCCGCGCACGACGGTCGCAGTCGCGGCCACTGCGCCGGCCGGCGGCCGCAGCCTGGCCATCTCCGGGATGGCCGCGGTCATTTCCAGACCGAGGGCCGGATCGACGGCCAGCGCGTCGGCTTCATGATCGATACCGGCGCGTCCGTCGTTGCGCTCAACGAGACCTCGGCCGCCCGCTTTGGCCTGCGTCCTTCGCGCAGCGAGTACAACGCCACCGTCTCCACCGCCAACGGCACCATCAAGGCCGCGCGCACCCGCATTGCCATGCTCGATGTCGGCGGCCTCATCCTGCGCGAGGTCGATGCCATGGTGCTGCCGGACGAAGCGCTGTCGGAGAACCTGCTCGGCCTCTCCTTCCTGTCCCGCCTGAAGCGTTTCGAATACGCGAACGGGCAGATGGTGCTGGAGCAGTAGAGGCGCTCCGCGCCATCGCGCGGTCGTCAATTTCAAGAAGATATCCTTGCTCTGGCCGCCCTCGCGGTAACGTTTCTTCGTTACCAAACTGCCGCAATTATCGGCCATAAGCCTCCATTCCCGCCTTTCGCTGCGGTCCGGCATTCGCTAAGGCTGCAGCAAATCCCGCCCCCCCTTTCCACGAGACCGACTCAATGTTCCCGAAGCCGAAATCCGTATTGTTGCCCAACACCTACGCCTTCGAATCCGAGCCGATGGTGAAGCCCACGGGCTTTCGCGAATACGACGCGCGCTGGTTGTTCCAGAAGGAAATCAACCTGATGGGTGTGCAGGCGCTCGGCATGGGGCTCGGCGCGCTGATCGCCGAGCTCGGCGTCCGCCAGGAGATCGTCACCGGCCACGATTTCCGCGGCTATTCGGCCTCGATCAAATACGCGCTGATCTCCGGCCTGATGGCGGCAGGCTGCAAGGTGCACGACATCGGCCTTGCGGTGACGCCGATGGCCTATTTCGCGCAGTTCGATCTCGACGTGCCCGCTGTTGCGATGGTCACGGCCTCGCACAACGACAATGGCTGGACCGGCGTGAAGATGGGCGCCAACCGCCCGCTGACCTTCGGTCCCGACGAGATGACGCGGCTGAAGGAGATCGTTCTCAATGCCGAGTTCAAGAACAAGGCGGGCGGCTCCTACCAGTTCCACGAGAATTATCCGGCGCGCTACATCGCCGATCTCACCTCCCGTCCGAAGCTGACGCGCAAGCTCAAGGTGGTCGCGGCCTGCGGCAACGGTACCGCCGGCGCGTTCGCGCCGCAGGTGCTGGAGGCGATCGGCTGCGAGGTGATCCCGCTCGACACCGAGCTCGACCACACCTTCCCGAAATACAATCCGAATCCGGAAGACATGGAGATGCTGCACGCGATCCGCGATGCGGTGCTGCATCACAAGGCCGATGTCGGCCTCGGCTTCGATGGTGACGGCGACCGCTGCGGCGTCGTCGACAACACCGGCGAGGAGATCTTCGCCGACAAGGTCGGCGTGATGCTGGCGCGCGACATGTCGGCGATCCACAAGGATGCGCAGTTCGTCGTCGACGTGAAGTCCACCGGCCTGTTCGTCACCGATCCCGTGCTGCAGAAGCAGGGCGCCAAGGTCGCCTATTGGAAGACCGGCCATTCTTACATGAAGCGCCGCACCAACGAGATGGGCGCGCTCGCCGGCTTCGAGAAGTCGGGCCACTTCTTCTTCAACAAGCCGTTCGGCCGCGGCTATGACGACGGCCTGGTCTCGGCCATCGCGATCTGCGACATGCTCGACCGCGCGCCGGGCAAGTCGATGGCCGATTTGAAGAACGCGCTGCCGAAGACCTGGTCGTCGCCGACCATGTCGCCGCACTGCGCCGACGAGGTCAAATACGGCGTCATCGACAAGGTGGTGAAGCACTTCGAGGGCCTGCAGGCCAAGGGCGCCAAGATCGGCGATCAGGCGATCCGCGATCTCGTCACGGTCAACGGCGTGCGCGTCACGGTCGAGGACGGCAGCTGGGGCCTGGTGCGCGCCTCTTCCAACAAGCCCGAGCTCGTCGTCGTGGTCGAGAGCCCGGTCTCCGAGCAGCGCATGCACGACATGTTCGAGATGGTGAACAGCGTGCTGCGCACGCATCCCGAGGTCGGCGAGTACAATCAGAAGATTTGAAGGGCGTCAGGGAAACACAGCCCGCGCCACAATCTCGCTGTCATGCCCCGGCTTGACCGGGGCATCCAGTACGCCGCGGCCTCTCGGTTCGATCACAGCCGCCTCGGAGTACTGGATCGCCCGGTCAAGCCGGGCGATGACAGTTTTCGTGTAATGAATCCTAAGCCGCCACCACCGCCGGGATCGGCAGCGCGGTGACCGACTTGATCTTCTCCATCGCGAAGCGCGAGGTGACGTTCTTCAGCGGCACGGCGCTGATCAGCTTCTTGTAGAACACGTCATAGGCCTGCATGTCCGCGACCACGACGCGCAGCATGTAGTCGACGTCGCCGGCCATGCGATAGAACTCCATCACTTCCGGCATGGCGCTGACGGCTTCGGCGAACCGCTTCAGCCAGGCATCCGAATGGTCGGAGCTCTCGACCGACACGAACACGGAGATGCCGAGCCCGATCTTGTTCTGGTCGACGAGGGCGACGCGCTTGATGATCACGCCGTCGGCCTCCAGGCGCTGGATGCGCTTCCAGCAGGGGGTCGAGGACAGGCCGACCCGGTCGCCGATCTCGGCGACGGAGAGGGAGGCGTCTTCCTGGAGGACCATCAGGATCTTGCGGTCGATGGCGTCGAGGCGGCGGCTGGTCTCAGGGATCTGGACGGCGACATCAGTCATTTGAAGAACTTTGTTCCATTTCAGGGGCAGATTTCCCTGATATAGAGAAAATCATTCCACGGCAAGCCTATAATCTCGGCGTTACAGTGGAATCGCTCTACCGGCGATTGCGCAAAAGCTCTTCAACTTCAACGCGTTGCGGGGCAGCCGGGCCGCCGCCATGGCGGGTGCATTTCAGCGCCGCGGCGGCCGCGGCGAATCGCATCGCCCCCCTTGCGTCCTTACCCTCGGCGAGGCCGAGCGCGAACGCGCCATGGAAGACGTCGCCGGCGCCCAGCGTATCGACCGCCTGGACCGGGAAGGCCGGCGTCTCCTCCAGCGCGCCCGCCTCATTTAGCCAGATCGTGCCGCGCGGGCCCCTTGTGGCCGCCAGGAAGGCGGGCGTCAGCTCCGCCAGGCGCCTCAAGGCCGCGCCGTCGTCAGCGATGCCAGCCGTCTCCTGCAGCTCGGCGCTGGCGAACAGCAGATGCGAGGAGGCCGTGAGCAGACCGTCCTGCAACGCCATCGCGCGGTCGACGCCGACGATGACGGGAATGCCGCGCCGGCGTGCCTCTGCGCCAAGCGAGGTCGCGAACGCCGCGCAGCGGCTTTCGACGAGCACCGCCTGACAATCAGCGAGCAACGCGTCGGCCTCGGGCAGCTTCACCGTCCACAAGGCGGGATCGCGATAGATCGTGAGCGTCCGCTCGCCCGAGGGCTCGATCATGATCGCCGAGACCGGCGTGCTCAGGCCCGGCATGCGCACGATATGCGTGCTATCGATGCCCTCCTGCGCCATCTGCGCGAGAATGAAGCCACTGGACGTCTCCCGCGCATCGCCCATCGGCCCTGCGAACGCGACGCGGCCGCCGAGCCGTGCGATCGCGATCGCGGCATTGAGCGCGTTGCCGCCGCAGATCTCGGCGAGATGGCTGGCGTTCGCCTTGCTGCCACGTTCGGGCAGGGCCTCGACGCGCAGGATGAGGTCGCGCACCGGCATGCCGATGCAGAGGATGCGCGGCGCGATCCCGGCCATCGTCGTTCGGCTCAGCTGCTCTTCTCGTGTATCCAACGGCCGAGCAGATGATGGGCGATCGCGAACGGATGCGGGCCGGCGAGCCCGTCGGGATGCGTCCGTGTCAGCATCAGGGCCGCCTCCTCGCGCGTGAACCAGCGCGCGTCCTCGAGCTCGGCGTGATCGACCACGATGTCCTCGCTCACGGCCCGCGCGCTGCAGCCGATCATCAGCGACGACGGATAGGGCCAGGGCTGGGTCATGTAATATTGCACGTCGGTGCAGCGGATCCCGGACTCTTCCAGGATCTCGCGGCGCACCGCGTCCTCGATGGTCTCGGCGGCCTCGACGAAGCCGGCGAGGCAGGAATACATGCCTGCCGGAAACTGCTTCTGCCGGCCGAGCAGGCACTTGTCGCCGGAGGCGACCAGCATGATCACGACCGGGTCGGTGCGCGGAAAATGCTCGGCCTTGCAACTCGGACAGTCGCGCTTCCAGCCGCCTTCCTTCATCGCGGTACGCGTGCCGCAATTGGCGCAATAGCCGTGGCGCTGGTGCCAGCCCACCATCGACTTCGCCATCGCCACGGCCGAGAGCTCCTCGGGCGGGATCGCGCCCTGCATTGCCATGCCGCGCAGCTCGGTGACGGCGTAGTCGCCGCCGCCGACCAGCTTCTCGGCGGCCGCCTGCGACAGGCCCATGCCGAACACGGCCGCAGCGTCGCGAAGCCCGAGGAACACCGTGCCGGGATTGGCGCCGCATCTCAGCGCCTCGTCGATTCCGAGCAGCGCGCGCACCTTGTCGCCCTCGCGCTTCACCAGCAGCGAGTCGCGATAGACCACATAGGCGCGCGAAGACGGCTTCTGCTCCAGCACAAACAGCTTCTCGTCGTCGCGGCGCAGATGCGCGGCGCGGTCGAGGACGTTGGTGACGAAGGCCGGCTGCCCCAGCGGAAATGCGTCGAATGCTGACATTATTGTTCTTTCAACCCAACCAGATCTTGCGGCGAAGCGCGCTGATGAAATTCTGAACCTCCGCGGCGTCATGCGCCAATGGCGGCATCACACCCCACACCGGCCGCGGCCAGGCCGCGTCGCTGGTTCGGCGCGCGATGATGTGGACGTGCAGCTGCGGCACGAGGTTGCCGAGCGCGGCGATGTTGAGCTTTTCGCATTTGGTGATCTCCTTCAGCGCGCGCGAGACGCGGGAGATCTCCGTCATCAGCTGCGCCTGCTGCACCTCGTCGAGATCGATGATCTCGATCGCATCCACCCGCCGCGGCACCAGCAGCAGCCAGGGATAATGCGCGTCCTTGATGACCAGCACCTTCGACAGCGGCAGATCGCCGATATCGATGGTGTCCTCTTTCAGGCGGGAGTGCAGCGACCAGGCGGGTTCGGGCATATGCGTTTCCGGATGGCCCGATGGGGAACGGGCTTGTTGGGTGCGACCATACGATAGGGATTCCCGGAGGGGAAGGATGGCGCCCCGCTGTCACCGCATACGCGCTCGTCGTCCCGGACAAGCGAAGCGCAGATCCGGGACCCATAGCCACAGGGAGTAGCGTGGCGAAGACTCTTGGTTGCCAGCGCGTGCGGCAGCCCCTGCCTGTGGTTATGGATTCCGGGCTCGCGCTGCGCGCGCCCCGGAATGACAGAAACTACGCCTCCGCCAGCACCCTTGCATTGGCGCGGACCGATGTTTCGCTGACGCGGATGCCGAGGCCGGGGCCGTCGGGCACCACGACATGGCCGGCGCGGTTCGCAACGCGCTCTTCCAGCACGTCCTCGGTCAGCACGTGATGCGGCATGTAGAATTCGCAGCCGAGCGAGATGCCCGGGGTGGCCGCGATCAGCTGCGTGCCGGCGGCAAGGCCGATGCCGCCCTCCCACAGCGTGCCGCCATAGCCGGGCAGGCCGGCGATGTCGGCGATCGCCATGATCGCCTGGGCCTCGAACAGGCCGCCGGCCTTCATCAGCTTGATCGAGACGGCGTCGGCCGCTTCACGCCGCACCACCTCCATCATGTCGCGGCGGTCGAAGCAGCTTTCGTCGGCCAGCACCGGCGTTTCCAATGCCGCGGTCAGCTGCGCCATCACGTCGAGATATTTGCGCGGCACCGGCTGCTCGATGAAGGTCGGCGCGAATTCCTCGACGTCGCGCAGGATCTTGATGGCGCCGAACGGCGCCAGCGCCTGGTTGTAGTCGACGCGCAAATCGACCTTGTCGCCGAATTCCTTGCGGATCGCTTCGAGATGATCGAGGTCCTCGCGATGCGGCTTCACGCCGGTCTTGACCTTGTAGATGACATTGCCGTCCGGAACCATTTTCCGCATGCGCTCGAGATCGGCGGCGAAATCCGGATCGGCGATCGAGAAGGAGAGGGGAATGGTGTCGCGCACGCGGCCGCCGAGCAGGTCGGCGACCGAGAGCCCAGACGACTTGCCGACGATGTCCAGCAGCGCCATCTCGATGCCGACTTTGGCTTCGGCGTGACCGACCAGCGCACGGTCGAGCTCGGCCATCAGCGCGCGTATGCGCCGAACGGATTTGCCGAGCACGATCGGACGCAAATAGATATCGAGCGCGGCGAACGCGGCTTCCGGCGTTCCCGTGAACACTTCCCACGGTGCCGCCTCGCCCCAGCCGATCACGCCGTCGCTCGACGTCAGCTCGATCAGCACGCGCTTCACCGTGCCCTTGACGTTGCCGACGCCCTGCAGGCGCGCCATCTTGATCGGGCTTTCGATCAGGAACAGCCTGATGCGCTCGATGGTTGCTTCGGTCATGTCAGGCCTCCATTGACGTGCCAGACCTGGCCGGTGACGTAGGACGCCTTCGGTGATGCCAGGAAGGCGATGATCTCGGCGACTTCCTCCGGCCGCCCGCGGCGGCGCATCGGGATCAGCGCTTCGGTTGCGGCGATCTGTTCGGGCGACAGCCGACTCTCGCTCGGTCTGTCCTTGACGATCAGGCCGGGTGATACCGCATTGACGGTGATGCCGTCCTTCGCGAGCTCGATCGCGGCCAGCCGCACCAGCGCTTCCAGCGCGGAACGGCTCGCGGCGGTCGCAGCAAAGGGCGCGAATTCGGGTCGGATCGCGTGCGCGACGAAGGACGACATCGCGACGATGCGCGCATCGCGCCCGGCGCGCAGCAGCGGCAGCGCGGTATCAACCAGCCGCGTGAACGCCAGCGCCGATTCGTCCATCGCCTTGCGGAGTTCATCCGCCGGCGTGCCAATGGCGCTGCCGCGACGGGCGTGGCCGCCGACGAGAACGAGTCCGTCGAGCCGGCCGAAGGCGGCATTCGCGGCGGTGACGGCAGCAGTAATGGCGGCTTTCTCGGCAAGATCGCCGAGACACTTTGCGACGATGGCGCCTTTCGCTTCGGCCTCGGCCGCGCTCGCGTCGAGGCCTTCTGTGTTCGCGCGCGTGTGGAGCAGCAGCGCAGTGCCCGGCGCCGCAAGGAGCTTTGCGGTGGCGCGGCCGATGCCGCTGGCGGCACCAGTGACGAGATAGACGCGATTGATGCCGGACATCACGATACTGCATTTGCCGGCGGCAGCGCGCCGGTGCGGTGGAAATGGCTGAGGAAGGCGCGCGTCGCAGCCTCCCGCGGGCTGTCGATCACCTGCCGCGCCGAACCCTCCTCGACCACGATTCCGTCGCGCATGAACACGACACGCTCGGCCACCTCGCGGGCGAACGCGATCTCGTGCGTCACGATCACCATGGTCATGCCCTCCGACGCGAGTTGCTGGATCACGTTCAGCACCTCACCGACCAATTCGGGATCGAGCGCGGAGGTGGCCTCGTCGAACAGCATGACATCGGGCTCCATCGCGAGCGCCCGCGCGATCGCGACGCGCTGCTTCTGGCCGCCGGAGAGCGTCGCCGGATATTGGTCCGCTTTCTCCGCAAGTCCCACCTTGGCGAGCTGCGCACGCGCGAGCGTTTCGGCCTCCGCCTTGGCCATGCGCCGCACCGTGACAGGCCCCTCCATCACGTTCTGCAGCGTCGTCATGTGCGGGAACAGGTTGAAGTGCTGAAACACCATGCCGGTGGTGGCGCGGAATCTCGCCAGCGTTTTGACATCGGGCAATTTGGCGCCGTCTCCGAACGCAAAGCGGGTGTCGCCGACGCGGACGCTGCCGCCGTCGGGCACGACCAGGAGATTGATGCAGCGGAGCAGCGTTGATTTACCCGAGCCTGATGGCCCGATCAGCGCGACGACACCGCCCTTGGCGACATCGAGATTGATGTTCTTGAGGACCTCGTTGCTGCCAAAACTCTTGCGAAGGCTGCGGATCTCGATTTTCGACGTCTCGCTCATTCGCTCACCGCCAGTTGCTTCTCGCCGCGGCGGACGAGGATGGTGAGCGGAATCAGGATTGCCGCATAGGCCAGCGCGACCGCGGTGTAGGTCTCCAGCGGCCGGTAGCTGTCATGGGCGGCGACCTGGCTCTGATAGACCAGATCAGGCACGGCCAGCACCGAGACCAGTGAGGTGTTCTTGAACTGGATGATCGACTGGTTCATCAGCGCCGGAATCATGCGCTTGATCGCCTGCGGCAGCACGATGCGGCGCATGCTCTGGCTCGGCGTCATGCCGAGCGCCGCGCCGGCTTCGGACTGACCCTTGTCGATCGAGACGATGCCGCCGCGGATGATCTCCGAATAGAACGAGCCGCCATAGAGCGAGAGCGCCAGCGCGGAAGCCGTGATCGGGGTCATCTCGACACCGGCGAGGATCGGCAGCGCGTAATAGAACCAGATCAGCTGCACCAGGATCGGCGTGCAGCGGAACGCCTCGATGAAGGCGAGCGCGGTCAGCCGCAATGCCTTGATCCGCGACAGGCTGCCGAACGCCCCGAGCAGGCCGAACAGCAGTCCGCACACGACGATGACGATCGTGAAGCCGACCGTGACGCCGAGCCCGTTGAGAAAGAGCCAGCGATAGCTCCAGAGGATGCCGAAGTCCCACTGATACATGCGTGCTCTCTTCTTCACCTCTCCCGCTTGCGGGAGAGGTCGCATCGCATCGAAGATGCGATGCGGGTGAGGGCTCTTTCCTCTGGGGGAGTCTCTCCGTGGAGGCACCCTCTCCCCGACCCTCCCCCGCAAGCGGTGGAGGGGGCGGAGTGGAGTGTGCGGAGCGAGCCGACCTCGAACATTACTCTTACAGCGACACGCCCGGCGGAATGTCCGCTTCCGTCACGCCGACCAGCTCCATATTGGTGATGATGGCGTTGCGGATGAAGCCGAGGCCCTTGTTGAAGTCGATCCAGGTGTTGACGTAGTCGCGCCATGTCTTGTCGGCCTCGCGGCGGAAGCCGGCATTCGAGGTGGTGGCGAAGATCGGCGTCGGCAGCACGAGCTGGCCGAGCGCGGGGTTCTTCTTCAGCACGGTCAGCGACAGCATGGTGATCAGGCACTGCGCGTCGACGCGGCCGGTCTGCAGCGCGGCGGTGGCATCGTCGGCGGTCTTCAGCCGCGTGATCTGCGCCTTCGGCGTCAGGCGGCTGACGACCTGGTCATGCGAGGAGCCCTGGTCGACCGCGATCTTGATGTCGGGCGAGTTCAATTCGGCCCAGCTCTTCGGCTTGAAATCCTTCTTGCAGAGGATGGCGAAGGCGTTGTTGAAGACCGGCACCGAGAAGTCGATCACCAGCGCGCGCTTTGGGGTCGGGTTGAGGCCGAAGAAGATGTCGATCTTGTTGGCCTGCAGGTCGAGCACCGAATTGCCCCAAGTGGTCTCTGTGATCTCGAGCTCGGCCTCCATGTCGTCCGCGAGGCCCTTGGCGATGTCGATGTAGAAGCCCTTCCATTGGCCGCTGGACAGATCCTTCATGTAATAGGGCGCGCCGCCGCCGACGGCGCCGATCCGCATCTTCTTGGTCCGGCGGATGCGGGCGAAGGTCGATTCGTTCGGATCGGCGGTCTGGGCCACGGCCGGCGCCGCCAACGCGGCAGCGGCGACCGCGCCAAATCCGACAATCGATGCAACATCACGACGTGTAACCATTGGGATCAATCGCTTTTCTGGTTGGGTGGAGTTCCGGCAGCGTTCTTAGCAAGGTGGTCCCGGCAGCGAAAGCACAGCCTATCGGCTGGGCAGGCCGAAATTTGCCCGGATGCTGAGCAAACTCAACCTGTTCAAGCGGATACCCGCTTGCTTTCCGCTCCCGTTGGCCCCAAATAGGGGCCGGGAGATTGGCGGTGGACGAGCCACTCGCCAACCGGGTCAGGTCCGGAAGGAAGCAGCCCTAACGAGGTCCGGATCGGGTCGCTCGTCAGTCTCCTACCTGTTTTTCCGAGCGAACCAGCGCCGGCGGCACCAGCCGCCAGCGCGCTCCTTTCCGCAAAAGCCGGCCAAGAGACATTTCATTGCGGATCGACCGATGACCGACGCTGGCGCCCCTCCCGAACCCGACAGCGCCGGCCAGGCCGGCAACGCGCCCTACCGGGTGCTGGCGCGCAAATACCGCCCCTCCTCATTTGACGACCTGATCGGCCAGGAGGCCGTGGTCCGCACCGTCTCCAACGCGTTCGAGACCGGGCGCATCCCGCAGGCCTGGATTCTCACCGGCGTCCGCGGCGTCGGCAAGACCACCACTGCGCGAATCCTCGCCCGTGCGCTCAACTATGAGATGCCGGACGGATCGGTGAAGGGGCCGACCATCCACATGCCGACGCTGGGCGTGCATTGCCAGGCGATCATGGAAAGCCGGCACATGGACGTGCTGGAGATGGACGCCGCCTCCCATACTGGCGTCGACGATGTCCGCCAGATCAATGACAGCGTCCGCTATGCCCCCGCCAGCGCCCGCTACAAGGTCTACATCATCGACGAAGTCCATATGCTGTCGACGGCGGCGTTCAACGCCTTCCTGAAGACGCTGGAGGAGCCGCCGGAGCACGCCAAGTTCGTGTTCGCGACCACCGAGATCCGCAAGGTTCCGGTCACGGTGCTGTCGCGCTGCCAGCGCTTCGACCTGCGCCGCGTCGAGGCCGACGTGCTGATGAAGCACCTCGCCAGTATTGCGGCCAAGGAGAACGTCGAGATAGAGCCGGAGGCGCTTGGCATCATCGCGCGGGCCGCGGAGGGCTCCGTACGCGACTCGCTGTCGCTGCTCGACCAGGCGATCGCGCATGCAGCGGGGCAGGTGAAGGCCGATGCCGTCAGGCAGATGCTGGGCCTCGCCGACCGCACACGCGTCATCGACCTCTTCGAGTCGCTGGCGCGCGGCGACATCGCGGCCGCCTTCAAGGAGTTCCGTGACCAGTACGATGTCGGCGCCGACCCGATCGTCGTGCTCTCGGACCTCGCCGAGTTCGTCAATTTCGTCACCCGTGTGAAGGTCATTCCGGCGACTGCCGACAACGTCGCCTATGGCGAGACCGAGCGCGTGCGCGCCAAGGAGTTCGCCTCGAAGATCTCGATGCGCGTGCTGTCGCGGATGTGGCAGATGCTGCTCAAGGGCATCACCGAGGTGCAGGCCGCAACGCGCCCCGCGGCCGCGGCGGAAATGGTTCTGGTGCGCATCGCCTATGTCGCCGACCTGCCGACGCCCGACGAAGCGATCAAGATGCTGGAGCAGAACGGCGGCGGCTCGCCGGTCGTGAGCGGTGGAAGTAGCGCGCGCAGCGGCGCCCCCGCCGCGCCGGTTGCCTCCGCTGCGCCGATTTCGCCAGCACCTGTGCGGATGCCGACATCGTCTCCGACTGCGTTTGGCGGTGGCGCCCGACCTCAGATGGCGGCGCCCGCGCCGGATCCGCAAGGGGCGGCACCCCAGCTGCGGATCACGAGCTTCACCCAGCTGGTTGCGCTCGCCGGGCAGAAGCGCGACCTCATGACCAAGGGCGCGCTCGAAGGCGACATGCGTCTCGTTCGTTTCGACGAGGGCCGGCTCGAGGTCGCGCTCGAGCCCAACGCCTCCAAGACCATGATCTCGGAGCTTGCGAAGAAGTTCGAGCTGTGGACCGGCCGCCGCTGGACCGTGATCGTCTCGAACGAGCAGGGACAGCCGACGCTGCGCTCGGTGAACCAGGCGGCCAAGCAGGAGCATGCCCGTACCGCGGAAGCTGATCCGCGCGTGCAGGAGGTGCTGTCGCGTTTCCCCGGCGCCAAGGTCGTCGAGGTCCGCAGGCTTGCCCCCGAGGCGCCGGAGACCAATATTAACGCCGACTATGGCAGCGACGATCCGCCTGACGGTTCCGACGGCGACGACGATCTCTAGCGCCAATTCTTTGTTTTCAAGGACACGCACCCATGGCTGATTTTCTCGGCATGATGAAGCAGGCGGCGCAGCTGCAATCCAAGATGCAGGCGATGCAGGACGAGCTCGCCAACGTCGAGGTCGAGGGCATCTCCGGCGGCGGCCTCGTCGCCGTGCGCATGACGGCGAAGATGGACGTCAAGGGAGTCAGGATCGATCCTTCGCTGATGAAGGCCGAAGAGCGCGAGGTGCTGGAAGACCTGCTCGTCACCGCCCTCAGTGATGCGCGCCGCAAGGCCGAGACCGCCATGCAGGAGAAGATGCAGGCCCTCACCGGCGGGCTCGGCCTGCCGCCGGGGCTGTTCGGCCAATAAGATGGGCGCTGTTGCAGGTCCTGAGATCGAGCGGCTGGTCCAGCTGCTCGCGCGGCTGCCGGGCCTCGGTCCGCGCTCGGCGCGGCGTGCGGCGCTGCATCTGATCAAGAAGCGCGAAGCGCTGATGATGCCGCTGTCGAGCGCCTTGCAGGTGGCGCTGGACAAGGTCCAGGTCTGCAAGACCTGCGGCAACATCGACACGCAAAATCCCTGCACGGTCTGTACCGATCCGAAGCGCGACCCCTCCATTATCGTCGTTGTCGCCGACGTCGCCGACCTCTGGGCGCTGGAGCGGGCCAATGCGACCCAGGGTCGCTATCATGTGCTCGGCGCGACATTGTCGCCGCTCGACGGCGTCGGCCCGCAGGACCTCACCATCGACGCACTGGTGGCGCGTGCCCACGCAGCCGAGGTGCATGAAATCATCCTGGCGCTGAATGCGACGGTGGACGGCCAGACCACGGCGCATTACATCACCGACCTGCTTCAGGACGCCAATGTGAAGGTGACGCGGCTCGCCCATGGAGTTCCCGTCGGCGGCGAGCTTGATTATCTCGACGAAGGTACGCTATCGGCTGCGATGCGGCAGCGCACCCTGTTCTAGCCATCCAGACTTTCCACGGAACGGACGACATGACGAAACTTTTCGCCACACGCTTCGCTTTGGTCGCGACGATGCTGATGCTGGTGACCCCGGCCATCTCCGCGCAGCAACGCGACGAGGCGCCGCCGCCGTCCAAGCCCGGCAAGCCGATCAACAATGGCGACGTGCTCTCGGGCGAGCTTAACGCGATGAAGGTGCGCGACGTCAAGAACGGCAAGCGCGTCGCGACCTACCAGATCACGTCGGAACCGCGCCGCCTGCCGCCGCCGAACGGGCTGTGCAATCTCGAAACCGGCCCCGAGACGTTCCAGCTCGTCACCTCCAGCGACGCGCAGGCCGCGCAGCTGAAATCCTTCGTCGGCAAGGAGATCTCCGTGAAGGTGGACGAGGTCGCCTGCGCCAGCGATCCCGGCCAGATGAGCGAAGCCGTGATCACGAAGTGGAGCTTGATCAAGAAGCAGTAGGGGCGCTCCACTCCCTCGGCCGGCATTGCGAGCGAAGCGAAGCAATCCAGAAATCGTTCCGCGGGGGCAGTCTGGATTGCTTCGCTTCGCTCGCAATGACGGTGGTGAGAGCGTCAGCTTAAACCCTCACCGGCCCCAGCGCCTCGAAATGCCCGCGCTTCTGCAAATACGCCAGCAGCATCAGGCTCGGGATCGCCACCAGCACGCAGATCACGAAGAACATCGCCCAGCCCGTGGTATCCGCCACGAAGCCTGCACCGGATGAGAGATAGGTCCGCCCCACCGCCGCGAGCGCCGTGAGCAGCGCATATTGGGTCGCCGTGTGCAGCGGGTTTTGGCACAGCGCAGAGAGGTAGGCGACGAAGATCACGGTGCCGATGGCGCTGGTGAAATTCTCGGCGCAGATGGCGAGCGCCAGCGCCCATTGGTTGGTGCCGACGATGGCCAGCCAGGAGAAGGAGAGGTTGGCGAGCGCCTGCACCACGCCGCCGATCCACAGACTCGTCGCCAGCGGATAGCGCCGCGCGACAAAACCGCCGGCAAAGCCGCCGATCAGCGTCGCCGCGAGGCCGACGCCCTTCACGATCGCCGCATAGTCGTTGCGGGTGAAGCCGAGGTCGATCACGAACGGCGCCGTCATCGTGCCGGAGAAGGCGTCGGTGAACTTGAACAGCACCACGAAGGCGAGTGCAGCGAGCGCATCCTTGCGCGACAGGAACTCCGAGAAGGCGCCGATGGCCGCATGCAGAACCCGCGCGAAAGCCGTATCGGCCTGTGTCGCGGCCTCGGCCCGCGCCGATTGCTCGGGCTCGGTCGCGAGCAGCGCCGTGATCGTCCCGATGAGCACCATCGCCGCCATCACCACATAGCCCCACATCCAGGCTGATTGGCGCGGAATGCCGGTGCCCTCGAAGCCCGAGACGATGAACAGCGCGCCCGCCGTCGAGACCAGCATGCCGATGCGGTAGGCCGCGACGTAAGCGGCCATGCCCGCGGCCTGCTCGCTCTCCGGCAGGCTCTCGACCCGGAACGCGTCGACCACGATGTCCTGGGTCGAGGACATGGTTGCGACCAGCAGCGCACCGAGCGCGACATAGAACGGCGAGCGTGCGGGGTCGGTCATCGCCAGCAGCAGGATTGCGATGATCAAGAGCAACTGCGAGAACACCAGCCAGCCGCGCCGCCGGCCGAAGGCGCGGGTGAACAGCGGCACATGCATCGCATCCACCAGCGGCGCCCACAGGAACTTCAGCGTATAGGGCGTGCCGACCAACGCGAACAGCCCAATGGTCTTGAGATCGACCCCAGCCTCCCGCATCCACACCAGCAGCGTCGACCCTGATAGCGCCAGCGGCAGCCCCGAGGAGAAGCCGAGAAACAGCACGATCAGCACCCGCGGCTGCAGGTAAACGGCAAGGCTCTCGCGCCAGGAGGGCGCAGGGGCGGCGGTCACGGCGGAGGAGGTCGCGTCGGGTGCGGTCATGGGGAGGTGTTAGCAGATTCTGGGGGAAAAGACTCTCGCGGTAGCTGGTCAGACGGGAAAGCTTTCAACACGCTCGGTGTCATCGTCCGCGAAGGCGGACGATCCAGTAATCACCAGCGGCTCGGTTCAATCACAACTGCTGCGGCGGACTGGAGACCCCGTCTTCGCGGGGTATGACGGCGCTATGGTGGTCCGGCTATACCAGGATAGAGATCATCCCAGTTTGAGTTATGCTGCTCGATCAACCGAACCTTCCACGCCCTGTTCCACTTCTTCAGCCGCTTCTCCCGCTTGATCGCATTCTCGGGATCGTCAAACTGCTCGAAGTAGACAAGTCGGGCGACGTCGTACTTCTCCGTGAAGCTTTCGATGGGCTTCAACTTGTGCTGCGCCACTCGGCGGATGAGATCGTTCGTCACGCCGATATAGAGCGTGCCGCCAATTCGGCTGGCGAGAATGTAGACGTAGTAATGGCGTGCACCCATGTGACTATCTCACCACCGTCATCGTCCGCCTTGTGCGCAATTGCGCACTGGGGCGGACGATCCAGTAACCACCAGCGTCTCGGTTCCATCACAACCGCCGCGGCGTACTGGATGCCCCGCCTTCGCGGGGCATGACAGTGTGCCCCAATCTCACTCCCCCGCCTGGAGCTTCCGCGGGAACAACTCGCCCGCCCCCGTCGCCACCAGCCGCGGTCCCTCCACCGCATCGCTCTTGCTGAAATCGAGCTCCTCGATTCGCCCTGCGCGCTTCTCGATCTTGTCGGCGGAGATCAGCACCTGGCGCACGTCCTCGTTCACGTCGGCAAAATGCTTCTGCAGCTTGAGGACGCGGTCGCGCAGGCGGCCGAGATCGTCGCCGAGCTTGATCACCTCGGTGCGGATCTGGTCGGCGGCATCGCGCATGCGCGCGTCCTTCATGATCTGCTGCATCACCTGGATCGCGAGCATCAGCAGCGACGGCGACACCAGCACGACGCGGGCGCGATAGGCCTTCTGGATCACGTCGTCGAAGCCGTCGTGGATCTCGGCGTAGACCGATTCCGACGGCACGAACATCAGCGCCATCTCCTGGGTCTCGCCGGTGACGAGATATTTTTCGGCGATGTCGCTGACATGCTTCATGACGTCGCTGCGCAGCCGCTGCGTGGCCACGCGCCGCTCCTCGTCGGTGCGGGCGTCGTGCAGCGCCGTCATCGCCTCCAGCGGGAATTTTGCATCGATGCAGAGCGGGCGCTGGTCGGGCAGGAACACGACGCAGTCCGGCCGCTTGCCCGTCGAGAGCGTGAACTGGAACTCGTAGGATCCCTTGGGGAGACCGTCCTGGACAATCGCCTCCATCCGCGCCTGGCCGAACGCGCCGCGCGACTGCTTGTTGGCGAGCACGTCGCGCAACGTCGTCACCTGTGTCGTGAGATCAGTGAGATTCTTGTGCGCGTTGTCGATGATGCCGAGCCGCTCATGCAGCGCGCGCAGGCTCTCCATGGTGTTGCGGGTCGAATGTTCCATGGACTGGCCGACGCGATGCGTCACCGAATCCAGCCGCTCGTTGACCGCCCGCGCCATCTCGGCCTGACGTCCCGCCAGCGCCTGGGTCATGGCGTCGACCCGCCCCGAAGCCTCGCTCTGGGCGTGCAGCACCTGGCTGAGGCGCTCCTCGAGCTCGTCGGCCCGGATCGCATGCGCCATGGCGAGTTCCGCGCCACGCCGCCCCGAGCGCGCGATCACCACCGCGATGACCAGCAGCAGGATGAGGACGAGGGCGCCGAAGCCGATCAGCGCATCGATTGTGCGCACCGGCCAGTCGCCCAGCATGAAAATGATCTCGTTCATGGGCCCTTCTAACGCGATTCGCCGATATTCGCGAACGAAGAGGGAACGATCGGGTTAACCACCCCCTAATTTTTATGGTTAACGAAAGGCGAAGTTTTATGGTTAGCGAGGGGTTAACGGGTTCCTGGCCGCATTGACCGCATCCGGCGCGCGGCTTAAATCGCGGCCATGGCCCTCAGAGAAATCATTATCCTGCCCGACAAGCAGCTGCGTCTGGTCTCCAAGCCGATCGAGAAGGTCACGGCCGAGATCCGCAAGCTTGCCGACGACATGTTCGAGACCATGTACGACGCGCCCGGCATTGGCCTGGCGGCGATCCAGGTCGCGCAGCCCTTGCGTCTCATCACCATGGACCTCGCCAAGCGCGACGAGAACGGCGAGACCAAGCCGCTGCCGCGGGTCTTCATCAACCCCGAGATCATCGCCTCGTCCGAGGAATTGTCGGTGTACGAGGAAGGCTGCCTCTCGATCCCCGAATATTACGAGGAGGTCGAGCGGCCCGCGAAGGTGCGCGTGCGCTTCACCGATCTCGACGGCAAGGTGCATGAGGAGGATGCCGAAGGCCTCTACGCCACCTGCATCCAGCACGAGATCGACCATCTCAACGGCGTCTTGTTCGTCGACTATCTATCGAAGCTCAAGCGCGACCGCGTCATGAAGAAGTTCGAGAAAGCCGCCAAGCGCGCGGGCGAGTAGGGATCTCCGTCGATGCCCCTCCGCCTCATCTTCATGGGCACGCCCGATTTCTCCGTGCCGACGCTGCTCGAGCTGGTCGCGCATGGTCATGACATCGCGGCGGTCTACACCCGCGCGCCGAAGCCGGGCGGCCGGCGGGGCCTGCAATTGCAGCCGACGCCGGTCGAGGACGCCGCGCGAAAGCTCGGAATTCCCGTGCTGACGCCGAAGACGCTGAAGACCGAGGAGGCGCTGGCGGAGTTCCGCGCCTTCGAGGCCGATGCCGCCGTCGTCGTCGCCTATGGCATGATCCTGCCGCAGGCGATCCTCGATGCACCAAAGCTCGGCTGCTACAATCTGCACGCTTCGCTGCTGCCGCGCTGGCGCGGCGCGGCGCCGATCAACCGCGCCATCATGGCCGGCGATGCCGAGAGCGGCGTGATGGTGATGAAGATGGATGTCGGTCTCGACACCGGCGACGTCGCCATGGCCGAGCGCATCGCGATCACCGACAGCATGACCGCGCTCGACCTGCACGATCGCCTCTCGCGCCTCGGTGCCGACCTGATGGTGCGCGCCATGGCCGCGCTCGAACGCGGTGGCCTCCAGCTCAAGGCACAGAGCGAGGACGGCGTCACTTACGCCGCCAAGATCGAGAAGGCCGAGGCGCGGATCGACTGGAGCAAGCCCGCGCGCGCGGTGCTGCGCCACATCCACGGTTTGTCGCCGTTCCCCGGCGCCTGGGCCGAGCTCGAGAATGCGCGCGTAAAAATCCTGCGCTGCGAATTGGCGAAAGGCGCCGGCGCCCCTGGCGAGGTGCTCGACGATCTCCTCACCGTCGCCTGCGGCGACGGCGCCATCCGCATCATCGAGCTGCAGCGCGAGGGCAAGGCCCGCATGCAGGCCGCAGACTTCCTGCGCGGCGTGCCGTTGAGGTCGGGATCCAAATTCACCTGACACTGTCATACCCCGCGAAGGCGGGGTATCCAGTACGCCGAGGCTTCTCGGTCAATCGGATAGGCTACGGAGTACTGGATTGCCCGCCTTCGCGGGCAATGACGGCGAAACTGGACACGATGCCCCGCTACAAGCTCACCATCGAATATGACGGCGCGC
Source organism: Bradyrhizobium sp. SPXBL-02 (assembly GCF_051853065.1). NCBI lineage: Bacteria > Pseudomonadati > Pseudomonadota > Alphaproteobacteria > Hyphomicrobiales > Nitrobacteraceae > Bradyrhizobium > Bradyrhizobium sp. SPXBL-02. The sequence continues at coordinate 917,140 of NZ_CP182474.1, forward strand.
CGTTCTTCGGCTGGCAGGTGCAGGACACGCTGCCGTCGGTGCAGGGCGCGCTCGAGGCGGCCGTTAAGGCGATGACCGGAGCGGATTTGCGCGTGCACGGCGCCGGCCGCACCGATGCCGGCGTGCATGCGCGCGGTCAGGTCGCCCATGTCGACGTCGACAAGCAGTTTCCGCCGGGCCGTTTTCGCGACGGTCTCAACGCGCATCTGCGTCCGCATCCGATCGCGGTGCTCGAGGCCGAGATCGTGCCTGACACCTTCGAAGCACGCTTCTCGGCGGTCAAGCGCCACTACCGCTATCGCATCGTCAACACCCGCGCCAATCTCGCGCTCGATGTCGGCCACGCCTGGCGCGTGCCGCGCAAGCTCGATACTGGCGCGATGCATGCGGCGGCGCAACGCCTGCTCGGCAAGCACGATTTCACCACGTTCCGCGACACCGAGTGCCAGGCCAAATCGCCGGAGAAGACGCTCGACCAGCTCGACGTTACCCGCGACGGCCGCGAGATCACGATCATCACCTCGGCACGCTCCTTCCTGCACAGCCAGGTGCGCTCGATGGTGGGATCGCTGGTCTGGGTCGGCGAGGGCCGCTGGACCGCCGACGATCTCTCCGCCGCCCTCGCAGCCCGCAACCGCGCCGCCTGCGGCATCGTCGCCCCGCCCGAGGGGCTGTATCTGATGAAGGTGGATTATTAGGCGCGCGGCGCAGAGAGCGGGCACGCTCTTACTAAACCCTCGGTACCATGCCCCGCGAAGGCGGGGCATCCAGTACGCCGCGGCCTCTCGGCTCAATCGCTGCTGTCTCTGGAATACTGGATCGCCCGGTCAGGCCGGGCGATGACACTTGTGTTTATGGAGGCAACAGTGCCTCAAGCAAAATACCTTGCCAAAATCCCGCGATACACCTTCGTCAGCTTTTCCAGATCCGCCACCGGCACGCGCTCGTCGACCTGGTGCATGGTCTGCCCGACCAGGCCGAACTCGATCACGGGGCAATAGCTGGAAATGAACCGCGCATCCGACGTGCCGCCCGAGGTCGACAGCTCGGGCTTGCGGCCCGTCACCTCCTCGATTGCGGACACTGCGAGATCGGTGAACGGACCCGGCTTGGTCACGAACACGTTCGAGTTCGAGGGCTCCCAGACGATGCGGGCCTTGATGCGGTTGCCGCAGGCCTTGGCGAGGCGCGTCTCGACCAATTCGCGCAAGCTCGCCTGGGTGTGGTTGTCGTTGTAGCGGATGTTGAATTTCGCGCGGGCCTCGCCGGGAATGACGTTGAAGGCCTTGTTGCCGACATCCACCGAGACGAATTCGAGATTGGAGGCCTGGAATTGCGCGCTGCCATGGTCGAGCGGCTCGTCGGAGATCGCAACGATCAGCCGCGAAATATCCGGCACCGGATTGGAGGCGCGGTGCGGATAGGCGACATGGCCTTGCACGCCGTCGACGACGAGCGTGCCGGATTGCGAACCGCGCCGGCCGACCTTGATGGTGTCGCCGAGCGTCTCGACGTTGGAAGGCTCGCCGAGCACGCAATGATCGAATTTTTCGCCGCGCTCGGCGGCCCAATTGAGCAGCTTGATGGTGCCGTTGATGGAGACGTCTTCCTCGTCGCCGGTGATCAGGAACGAGATCGAGCCTGTCCCATCCGCGCGCGGCTTGCCGCCGTTGGCGGCCAGATGCTCCAGCACCGCTGCGACCGAGCAGGCGATGCCGCCCTTCATGTCGACCGCGCCGCGGCCGTGCAGCACGCCGTCCTTCACCTCTCCGGAGAAGGCGCCGACGCTCCAGGCGCTCTCATCGCCCGGCGGCACCACGTCGGTGTGGCCTGCAAAGGTGATGTGCGGGCCTTCAGTGCCGATCCGCGCATAGAGATTGTCGACGTCAGGCGTGCCGGGCTCGCTGAAGGTCACGCGGTGGCAGGTGAAGCCGGCTTCGTTCAGGGCTTTTTCGAGCACCCCGAGCGCGCCGGCATCGGCCGGAGTGACTGAGGGGCAACGGATCAGATCGCGGGCAATGGAGAGAGCATCGGTCATGCGCCCCGCTTAACATGCATGCCGCCGGGTGGGCTAGCGCTGGGCGGGACAAATTCGATCTCGCGGCTCTGGTCCCAGCGTTTCGCAGGAGGCGCGGCGGATGTGGAATCGCCCTCGGCTGCCGGATCAGGACCGAACCGATTGGGCCCTACGGTGCCGCGCAGGAAGCCGGTCTCGATGAAAGCGGCGAGGGGGAGGATGACGCTCGCCAACGCGAGCGGCAGCATCCAATAGCTGTCCGGAAGGCGGTCCTCGAACTGCTTGTAGAGGCCCGGCAGCACGAAATAGGCAAGTAGCCACCATGCGCTCTTGTTGCGGTCATGCAGGCGCTTCACCATGATCGCGAGATCGATCCAGAGCATCAATCCGGTTGCGGCCAGCTTGAGCAGCAGCAGCGGCAAATTGTCCAGCAGCGACCATCGATAGGCCGCGGGATCGACGATCTTGAAGACGTCCTCAGCATTCAGATTGAAGGATTTGACCTCGCTGCCGAGCGCGGACATGACGCTCAGGCAGAGCAAGAGCAGCAGGATCATGCCGGACAGGACAAAGATCAGGCTGCACCAGAATCCGGCGCGGCCCATGCGGCCGTCGAAGCGGAAGAGGTACCAGGTCCAGTTCATGCGAACGGCTCCGGGCGGAACGGGACCGCCCGGAAATTGGTCGCGATAGAGGGAGGGTGAGTTCGATCCTGGCAGCGGATGGTGAATAGCCAATCGCGTAGGGCGCGCGCCCTATTCGCCACTGGCCATTCGCTACTCGCCTTGCATCAATCCCGCAGCAGCTCGTTGATGCTGGTCTTGGAGCGCGTGCGCTCGTCGACGCGCTTGACGATGACGGCGCAGGCGGTGCTCGGGCCGATCTGGCCGTTCTTCATCGGCTTGCCGGGCAATGCGCCGGGCACCACGACGGAATATTCCGGCACTTCGCCCATGAAGACCTCGCCGGTCTCGCGGTCGACGATCTTGGTCGAGGCACCCAAAAACACGCCCATCGCCAGCACCGCGCCCTTGCGCACGATCACGCCTTCGGCGACCTCCGAGCGCGCGCCGATGAAGCAATCGTCCTCGATGATGACGGGCTCGGCCTGCAGCGGCTCGAGCACGCCGCCGATCCCGGCGCCGCCGGAGATGTGCACGCGCTTGCCGATCTGAGCGCAGGAGCCGACAGTGGCCCAGGTGTCGACCATCGTGCTCTCATCGACATAGGCGCCGAGATTGACGAAGGACGGCATCAAGACGACGTTCTTGGCGATGAAGGCCGAGCGGCGCACCACCGCGCCCGGCACCGCGCGAAAACCGGCATCGCGAAAGCGGTTCGGGCCCCAGCCTTCGAACTTCGAGGGCACCTTGTCCCACCAGCTTGCCTTGCCGGGGCCGCCGCCAATGACGTCCATGTCGTTGAGGCGGAACGACAGCAGCACCGCCTTCTTCAGCCATTGATTGACCTTCCACTTGCCGTCAGCGCCGCGCTCGGCGACACGCGCCTCGCCCTTGTCCAGGGTCTCCAGCACCTGGTCCACGGCTTCGCGCACCTCGCCCTTGGTCGAGGTCGAGATGCCGTCACGCGCCTCGAAGGCGCTGTTGATGGTGGATTCGAGGGCTGCAAGGGACATCGGGATTTCCTCTGGGGAGCGCGTGGTTTCGCGGGAATTGGAGCGCTTTTTCGGGATTTGAAGGGGCAGAGTCAAGGCATACTCCACCGTCGTCCCGGGGCGCGCGAAGCGCGAGCCCGGGACCCATAACCACAGGAATTCGTTTGGCGAGGACTCGGAGTTATCGATCTCGGGCCACAATCACTCTTGTGGCTATGGGTCCCGGGCTCGCTTCGCGCCCCGGGACGACAGCGGTTATTGTGGTGACAGCCCCGCCAGAAACCCCGCCAGATCATCCGTGACGTGGTCGACATGGGCGGCGTCGCGGCCTTCCAGCTCCCAATCCTCGCGCACCACCTCTTTGGTGCCGTCGGGCACCACCAGCACGGTGGTCATGCCGAGCCGGTAGGGGACGGTGAGGTTGCGGGCGAGATCCTCGAACATGGCGGCGCGGGTCGGATCGACCGCATGATCCCTCAGGAACTTGCGGTAGGTCTGCTCCGCCGGTTTCGGCTCGAACTCGGCGGCGATGATGTCGAACACGCCGTCGAAATGGCCGGCGAAGCCGAGCCGCGCCAGCACGGCATCGACATGGTCGACCGATCCGTTGGTCAGGATCAGTTTTCGCCCCGGCAGCTTTGCGATGGCCGTACCGAGCGCTTGGTTCGGCTCCAGCGGCGAGTGGTCGATCTTGTGGACATAGGCGAGATAGTCGTCGGCGCGAACGCCATGCAGAGTCATCATGCCGCGCATCGTGGTGCCGAAGCGCCGGTAATAGTCTTTCTGGATCGCCCGCGCTTCCTCCGGCCCGACATTCAGCCAATTGCAGACGAACTCCCCGATCCGCGCATCGACCTGCTGCCACAGATTGACGTGATGCGGATAGAGCGTGTTGTCGAGGTCGAACACCCAGGTATCGACATGGCTGAAGCTGCGGGGTGGGCTCATCACAAGTCTCTCGTTCACGGCACGGCAAAGCGCAGCGTCTTGCCGCCGCTCGACATGTCCACGGCACCGAAGCCGGTCGGCGCAAAGCCGCGCGCGCCGCAATCGGTCTGCTCGCTGGTCTCGAACTTGGTCTCGCGTGTGCAGAGCTGCCTGTCGCCGCCCCAGTTCAGCGGCTTGTCCTTCAATTTCACGACGCGGTTGTCGGCATCGACAGCCTCCGCGAAGCTGAAGATCTGCTTCGGCTGGCCGGTCACGTCGGGGTGCAGGCAGGTCTTGGGATCGATGCGATACCAGCCGCGGCTCGTCACGGCCTTGCCGTCCTCGGTCGCGATCGCCGCCATCACCTTGTGCGGCGTGTCGTTGCACCAGGTCAGGCCGGTCGCCGATGGCGTCTGCACTGCATCGACCATGGTCTTGAAGAAATTTTGCGAGCCCACGATGTCGGATGACAAGCCGCGGCTCTTCAGGAAGGCGGCCAGCGCGCTCTGCGTCTTCGGCCCGTCGACGCCGTCGATCGGCGCGGCGTCGTAGCCTGCGATCACCAGGAGCCGCTGGATGCCGGCGAGGCGCGCCTGCTCGTCGTCATATTCGGAATCCTCGGCGAGATAAGCGACCAGGTTGCCGTCCGCACCTTGCGTCGGCGTCACCTGCGTGAAGGGAACCTGCGTCTGGCCGCTGCGGCACTGCCGCGCCGCCGCGATGACGAAATTGTCCTGCGCGACGCAGAGCATGTCGTTGCCGCTTTGCGGGATCGGGGACGCGCCGTAGACGCCGAGCGCGCGGGCGTTGAGCAGGATGCGGTCGGCGGTCAGCGTGCCCTGCACCACGACGCGGCAGGCGGCGGGATCGATCCTGAACCAGCCGCGCGTCGCGGTGGCGGCCTTGTCGTCGATGCCGATCGCGGCCTCGACGACATAGGACATGCGGTTGCAGATCTTGAGGTCGGCGATCGCCGGCGCGGAGGAGAAGAAGAAGGAGACGACGGCCGCGGGCAGCGTCATCAGGAAGCGGGTGAGGGGGGAGCGGGGCGGGCGACGCTCTGTCGGTTCGTCATGGCCGGGCTTGACCCGGCCATCCACGCCTTGCTTCGGCAAAGAAAGAACGTGGATGCCCGGGTCAAGCCCGGGCATGACGCCCTCTTTTCTTCGCCGCTCCTGCATCACTTGTGGATCAGCGTGCCCGTGCCCTGGTTGGTGAAGAGCTCGAGCAGCACCGCGTGCTGCATCTTGCCGTCGATGATGACGACGCCCTCGACGCCCTGCTCCAGGGCGTAGATGCAGGTCTCGACCTTCGGGATCATGCCGCCGGAGATGGTGCCGTCGGCGATCAGTTTTCGCGCGTCCTTCACCGACAATTGCGGGATCAGCTTCTTCGACTTGTCGAGCACGCCGGGCACGTCGGTGAGCAGCAGCAGGCGTTTTGCCTTGAGCGCGCCTGCGACGGCACCGGCAAAGGTGTCGGCGTTGATGTTGAGCGTCTGGCCCTCCTTGGAGGTCGCGAGCGGGGCCAGCACCGGGATCAGCTCGTAGCCGATCAGCTGGTTGAGCAAAGTGAGGTCGACCTTCTCGGGGTCGCCGACGAAGCCGAGGTCGACCGCCTTCTCGATATGCGAGTCCGGATCGACGATGGTGCGCGTCGTCTTGGTCGCCTTCACCATGTTGCCGTCCTTGCCGGATAGCCCCACCGCCTTGCCGCCGGCCTCGTTGATGTAGCCGACGATCTGCTTGTTGACCGAGCCGGCCAGCACCATCTCGACGATCTCGATGGTCGCGGCATCGGTGATGCGCAGGCCCGCTGCGAATTCCGAGACGATGCCGAGGCGCTTGAGCATGGTCGCGATCTGCGGCCCGCCGCCATGCACCACCACCGGGTTGATCGCGGTCTGCTCGAGCAGCACGATGTCGCGGGCAAAGTTCTTCGCGGTCTCCTCGTCGCCCATGGCATGGCCGCCATATTTGATGACGATGGTTTCCTCGTCATACTGCTGCATGTGCGGCAGCGCTTCGGACAGGATGCGGGCCTGGTCGAGCGGAGAGATGTCGGTCATGTCGCGGGTCTCGCTGGCGGGTCGAATGCTGCGCGTTCTATCCGATTGGCGGGGACAGCGCAAAGTGGTCTTCGTGCCCCGGACGCAGCGCAGCGCTTCTTCAGCGGTGCGCTGCAGAGCCGGGGCCCATGTCGCTTCTGGGTCCCGGCTCGGCGGAGCGTCACTGCGTGCCGCACCGCGTCCGGGACACGAGCATCACCTTTTTGCCGCCACCGCCGCCGCGCTCACCGCCAGCCAGCCCAAAATCATCACCGTTCCGCCCGTCGGCGCCGCCATCGGAAACAACGTGTGCCCGGCATATTGCCGCAAGGTGAGGTCGCCTGCGAACAGCGCGGCACCGATCGCGAAGCCGAACGCCGCCACGAGCCCAATTCCGCCGTGCAGAAGGCCGCGCGTGAGCAAGGCGATCGTCGCGAGTATGGCCGTTGCATGAAACAGCAGCATGGTGCTGGCGGAGGCAAGACGATTAGCGTCCGCGCCATGGGCGGCGGCGGCGGCCAGCGCGACGCCGGCGGCGCCCATCAAGCCGGCAAGCCCGATCAGCAGGCGGTACGCCAGCATCACGCGGCCCGCTCTTCCAGGAGCTTCGCCATCGCGGCGCGCAAGCTCTCCATGCCGGTCGAGCTGCGTGACGAGGTCGCGAGCACGGTCGGGAACGCGGCCGGATGCTTGGCGAGTGCGGCCTCGGTCTCGGCGATGCGCGCCTGCAGCTCGGCGGCCTTCACCTGGTCGGCCTTGGTCAGCACGATCTGGTAGCTGACGGCGGAGCGATCGAGCGTCTTGAGCACTTCGAGATCGACGTCCTTGATCCCATGCCGCGCGTCGATCAGCACGTAGACGCGGGCGAGGCTGGCGCGGCCCAGCAGGAATTTGTGGATCAGCTCGGTCCAGGACGCGACCTGGCTCTTCGGCGCCTTGGCATAGCCGTAGCCGGGCATGTCGACGAGGCGCAGGTCGTTCTTGCCGGGGACCTCGAAGAAGATCAGCTCCTGGGTGCGGCCCGGCGTATGCGAGGTGCGTGCCAGCGCGTTGCGCCCGGTGAGCGCGTTGATCAGGCTCGACTTGCCGACATTGGAGCGTCCGGCAAAGGCGATCTCCAGCCCCGCCATCGGCGGCAGCGTTTGGATCGAAGGCGAGGCCCAGATGAACTGCCAGTCGCGGGCGAACAATTTTCGCCCGGCCTCGATCAGTCGCTCGTCGGTCTTGTCGTTCATGCGAGCGGTCTATCCTCTCGTCATGGCCGGGCTTGTCCCGGCCATCCACGTCTGGCTGTCCAGCACCCTCCTAAACGTGGATGCCCGGGACGAGCCCGGGCATGACGGTGTGGAGGCATTTGCGCCCGCAATGACGGCGCTTACGTCGCCTTCCTCGCGAACGTCGCCTTGAGATTGTCGAATAACTCCACCTTCACGCCGTTGCGGCGCATGATGTAGCTCTGCTGGACCACCGAGAGCAGGTTGTTCCAGGCCCAGTAGATCACGAGACCTGCCGGGAAGCCCGCCAGCATGAAGGTGAAGATCAGCGGCATCCAGTTGAAGATGATCTGCTGCGTCGGATCCGGCGGCGTCGGATTCAGCTTCATCTGGAACCACATCGTGATGCCCATGATGATCGGCCAGATGCCGAGCGCGAGGTAATAGCCGAACACCGGAATCGTGGTCGGGTCGAACGGGATCAGCCCGAACAGGTTGAACAGGTTGGTCGGGTCCGGCGCCGAGAGGTCCTTGATCCAGCCGTAGAACGGCGCGTGCCGCATCTCGATGGTGACGAACAGCACCTTGTAGAGCGAGAAGAACACCGGGATCTGGATCAGCACGGGAAGACAGCCGGCGACCGGATTGATCTTCTCCTTGCGGTAGATCTCCATCATCTCCTGCTGCTGCTTCACCTTGTCGTCGGGATAGCGCTCCTTGAGCGCCTGCAGCTGCGGCTGGATCGACTTCATCTTCGCCATCGAGGCGTAGGACTTGTTCGCCAGCGGGAAGAACAACAGCTTCACGATCACCGTCACCAGCAGGATCGAGATGCCGAAATTGCCGAAGAAGCGGTAGAAGAAGTCGAGGCCGAGGAACATCGGCTTGGTGAGGAAGTAAAACCAGCCCCAGTCGATCAGCAGGTCGAACTGGTTGAGGCCGAGCGCCTTGTTGTAGCCGCCGAGGCCGGCGAGCGGGAAGTTGATGCCGACCACGCCGGCTTCCTTGGCGCCTGCGAACAGCCGCGCGTTGGCCGTCGCGGTGCCGCCGATCGCGACGGTGACGGGGTCGAGCAGATAGTCGGTCTGGTAGGTATGGACCTTGCCGACCGGGTTCGACGAGAAACGTGCCTGGAGCTGGGCGTTGGTGTCGGGCAGCAGCGCGGAGGCCCAGTATTTGTCGGTGATGCCGAGCCAGCCATTGGTGGCCTTAAAGTTCACCTGCTTGGCTTCGTCGATCTTGCTGTAGGCATATTCCTGCAGCCTGTGTTCGCCGAGATAGCCGATCAGGCCCTCATGCAGGATATAGTAGCCGGAGACATGCGGCGCGCCGTGGCGCGAGATCAGCGCGAACGGATAGAGCGTGACGGGGGCGTTGCCGACATTGCTCACCTCGTCCTTGATGGTGAAGAGATAATGGTCGTCGACGGTGATGGTGCGGCGGAAGGTCAGGCCGTCGCCGTTCTCCCATTTCAGCACCACCGGTGTCGACGGCGTCAGGCTGCCGCTGCCCTCCTGCTGCCAGACGGTCTGGGCATCCGGCATCTTTGCCGTCACGCCCGTCGCCGCAACCCAGCCGAACTCGGCGTAATAGGGCTCCGCCGTGCCCGACGGCGAATAGAGGACGATCGGCGGCGATTTCGGATCGACCGTCTCGCGATATTGCACCAGCGCGATGTCGTCGATACGGCCGCCCTTCAATGAGATGCTGCCGGCGATCCGCGGCGTCTCGATCTTGACGCGCGGGCTCGCTGCAATGGCGGTCTCGCGCGGAACGACCGCTTGGGGCTGGCTCGCGGCCGGCGTTGCCGGCTGGGCCGTACCGCCCGGCTGCGGCGCGGAGCCCGGCGTCGCCGGCGCGCCGCCTGGCGTCGCCGAGGCGGTCGGCTGCGGCGTCGTCTTCTGGAGCTCGGTCTGCGCCTGCTGCTGGGCGCGCTGTTTCTCCATCTGCGGCACGTTGTAGAAATACTGCCAGGCGATCAGCACCAGGCCGGACAGAATGACGGCGAGGATGGTATTGCGATTGTCGGTCATCTCGTTTGTCTCGTCATCAATCCGGTTTGCGGCTGGTCGCTGCGGCGTGACCCGGCCTCTGGCCGCGCGCCTTGGCCGTATGCCGCGCGGGCTTCGTGAACGCTATGCGCAGATCGTCGAGCATGGTGGCGAAGTCGCGCGAGAGCGCGTCTCTTCGTCCGACCAGGACATAATCGTGGTGGGGCTGCATCGATGTCGGATCGAGCCGCTTCACCAATTCGCGCAGCCGGCGCCGGATGCGATTGCGCTCGGGGGCGTTGCCGTTCTTTTTGGTGACGGTGAAGCCGATCCTGACAGGGCCGGAATCATCGCGGCGGCGACTTTGCAGGACGAACGCGGGACTATTCACCCGCGCGCCATTGGCAACGGCGAGGAAATCCGCCCGCTGCCTCAGCCGATCCATGATGAAATCCCAAAAAGGGGGTCCGGCTCAGGCGCTCAGACGCTTGCGGCCGCGGGCGCGGCGGGCGGCGAGAACCTTGCGGCCGCCGGCAGTGGCGAGACGGGCGCGGAAGCCGTGACGGCGCTTGCGCACCAGTTTGCTGGGTTGATAAGTCCGCTTCACGGGTTTTTCTCCGCTGACCGGGCAATTTGCCTGTAGAATTGATGGTAAAGTCCGGAAGATGCGGCCCAAAACGGGCCCTTTTCGGCCCCAAGAGAGCCGCTCCCAGTGTCGCACCGGGTCATCGCGGACAATTCGCGCGGCTTATAAGGGAGCGCCTTGTTTTCGTCAACGCCGCACAAGCGCGCGATTTTGGTGAATATCGCTGTTTGTGCGAGGTTTTTAACCCTTGAGGTAGCGACTCGCGCTAACAGCGCTTACATCCCACCTTGGCAGATTAGCGATCCGTAATTTGACCGGACATCGGCCGGGTCGCATCCTCCATCAGCCAAGGTCAAGAGGGGCGAGTTTCGTGGCAGCCACAGATCGCCAGCAGATCCAGGATCTGGATCAGCCGGACCAGCCGGCGATGCGGCCCCGCGGCTCGCGCGGGCTGGGGCTGTCCGGCAAGCTGCTGCTGCTCACCGTGCCCCTGGTGATGATCGCCGCCAGCCTGCTTTACGTGCCCGCCATCGCCAATTTCTGGGTCAACCGGCTCAACGACCGCGTTGCGGCCGCCAACACCGCGGCGCTGGTGCTGGATGCGGCGCCGCTCGGCATGGTTCCCGATTCGCTGTCGCGCCAGATCCTGAAAAGCATCAACGCCCGTGCGGTCGCCATCAAGATGGGCCAGCAGCGCCGGCTGCTCGCGAGCGACAACATTCCCGCCGCCATCGAGCATGACATCGACCTGCGCGACGTGACCGCCTGGGAGGCGATCACCGGCTCGTTCCGCATGATGCTGGAGACCGGCAACCAGGCCATCCGCATCGTCGGCCCCGGCGTCGGCAATGCCCAGTTCATCGAGATCGTCACCGACGAGCTGCCGCTGCGGCAGCAGATGTACCGCTTCTCCCGCAACGTCGTCGTGGTCGCGCTGATCATCGCGGTGCTGACCGCGGGCCTCGTCTATCTCGCGCTCCATTATCTCTTCGTGCGGCCGATGCGGCGGCTGACCGCGAGCCTGGTCGGCTTCCACGAAAATCCCGAAAGCTCGGCCGGCATCATCGTGCCGAGCCAGCGCAGCGACGAGATCGGGGTCGCCGAGCGCGAATTGTCGGACATGCAGCGCGACCTGATGTCGATGCTGCATCAGAAGAGCCGGCTCGCCGCCCTCGGCCTTGCCGTCTCCAAGATCAACCACGATCTGCGCAACCTGCTCGCCTCGGCCCAGCTGCTGTCGGACCAGCTCGCCAGCGTGCCGGATCCACGCGTGCAGCGCTTTGCGCCCAAGCTCGTGCGCTCGCTCGAGCGCGCCATCGCCTTCTGCCAGTCGACATTGTCCTACGGCCGGGCCCAGGAGGCCGCGCCCGACCGCCGCATGATCCTGATCGAGCCTGTGGTGATGGAGGTGCGGGAGACCGCGGGGCTCGCCAACGAGGCCTCGATCGCCTGGGTCGCTGCGATCGAGCGCGGGCTCGCGGTCGATGCCGACCCCGACCAGCTGTTCCGCGTCTTGCTCAACCTCGTCCGCAACGCCGCCCAGGCGCTCGAAAGCCATGCGGCGGGCGAGGGGCGTGTGCAGCAGATCCGGATTACCGGGAAGCGCGAAGGCGCCGTCGCGATTCTCGAGGTTTCCGACACCGGGCCCGGCGTCCCCCCGAAGACCCGGGAGCGCCTGTTCGAGGCCTTCCAGACCTCTGGTCGCCCCGGCGGCAGCGGCCTTGGCCTTGCCATCGCCGCCGAGCTGGTCCGCGCCCATGGCGGCGACATCCACCTGGTCGAAGGCACCATCGGCGCCACCTTCCGCATCGTCATCCCCGACCGTCCCGTGGAACTGCTCTCCATCCGCAACGAGCGGCAGAGGGCTTAAGTCGGCCGGCGGCCGACTGAAGCCGTCATTCCGGGGCGCGACGAAGTCGCGAGCCCGGAATCCATAACCACCAGCTGGGGTTATGGATTCCGGGCCTGGCCCTCCGGGCCATCCCGGAATGACGACGGTGAAGTCGAGATGCGCAAAAATCTCCCCATCCCGGACCTTGCCAATCGGGACAAGAGCGGTTAGTCAGAGCGCTCTTTCGCACCCCCTCCGGCTCCGCCGGGGGCTGCTTGCGGGCCCCGCCCGCACTGTCGCGAAAAACGCGCCCGTAGCTCAGCTGGATAGAGCATCAGACTACGAATCTGAGGGTCGGACGTTCGAATCGTTCCGGGCGCGCCATTTTTCCCGAGAAAAACGCGGTTTATTGCGGCCCACATCGTACAGTGGCCGCGCGGGGACGCGGCAGGGACGCAAAATCTACCTTCTAGTCCAGCCTACCTGCTGCGACAGAGAGCCCTTCCTCCGTGGCTGGCTGGCCCCGCAGCCGCGCCGCATCCGGACCGTGCCGCAGGCCGCAATAGGTCGGATGGCGGGAGGAGAAAAAATCAACTAATACGCGTGCTTTCCTGCCCTTCACTGATTCTCCGATATGAAAATTCGCGCGCATCAGCATCGAGGCCGCCGCAAGGGCGGCCGGTCTCTAAAGCTCGGCAAACAGACGATCCGCTCGATGTCGGAGGAGCAATTCGACTTAGAGCTTTCCCGGATTCCAACCGGAGGTTCGCCAGCGGCATGGAAAGAGGCTGGGCGCATAAGGCGCGCACTCAAACAACTTCGAAAAAGCGAGTCTGTCGAAAAGCCTGTCATCATTCGGCAAGGTTTTCGCTCCAGTCCGGTTCTCGATGCAATCTATCCAGAGCGAAAAGCCAAGTGGTTGCCGTCGTGGCGACGCCACCGCGAAGACAAGGTTGACCTCGTCAATTTCTCATTCCTTGATGATCCATTGGGAACGATGTTGACGTTGCGCAAACTCGCAGAATGCGAGGCCGATTGCAGAACGTTCTCAATGAACTTCGAAGATAAGCACTGCAAAGATATAGCACCCTACATGGTGCTAGGGCTTATCAGGCAACGGATGCTCCCCGTATGTCGCGAGGGAACCATAAGGCACGGCATCAATCGGGTCATCGGAGCGGTTCACCTCACAGACTATCTTAGGATAAGCACGCGACCGGTGGGAGGAGATTCGCTAATTCTCCCTTTCCCTTTGCGCGAGCGTCGAGGACAGGGAGCCTCAACGAAGGATAATTCTGCCTGGGCGGTCTCGTCCGAGGAGCGAGTGGATTCGAAGCTCGTCGCCACTATCGACCAATGGCTTGGTGCGCTCTCTCCACCTCGGCGCCTTTCGCCGACCGGGAGGGTGAATATCCTTACGCTAGCGGGCGAGATTCTCGACAACGCCAAACGACACAGCGACCCATCCGAAGATGGAACGTGGGCTATCGCCGGCTTCATGGAATCTAGGCGCAGAGACGATGGAAGCATGTCGCACGTCTGCCATATAGGCATCATCAATCCCGGATTAACGATATTCGAGACACTTCAGCTCGCACCTGAGCCGCTGCGGGAGCGGATCGCTTCTTTTTCAGAACGGCACCTTCCTCGGTGGCCAGCAAGTAGCCGATACGATGAAGAGGCTTTATGGACTCTCTGCTCGCTCCAGGATGGCATTTCCCGGGCAAAATCGGATGAAACCCCAAATGGTTTTGGAATGCTCACGTTCGTAGAAGCCGCGAACTCGTTGGGCAAGAGTTCACGACCAGATGAACAGCCGCGGATGACAATCATCTCGGGCTCCGCTTGTCTCACGGTAAGGCCACCATATAATATACCAGCCAAACAGCCGAGCGGGCATCGAGCGTTAGCCTTAAACGCCTCGAACAGCTTGCAAAACCCGCCCGACCAGGACTATGTTTTTTCGCTTCCATATCGGTTTCCAGGCACTATCGTAGCTGTGCGGTTTTGCATCGACGCAGATGAGTTGGTTCGGACGACATGACGCAATGGTCAAAATGCTGAACTTGTCCCATCTCTCGGGGGAGGGTGATACCTCCGTTCTGTCTGGTAAGCAGCGCGGTCTTGCTGCCCGTGCTGAGTACAATCTCGATGCTCTGGATGAAGCCGACGAGGAACTCTCGGTTGTGCTGTCACCAGAATTGGAAGCCATTACTCCATCCTTTGTTTTGGGCATGTTCGGAAAAAGCGTGAAACACATAGGTGATGTGGACGCGTTTTTTAGAAAGTATCACTTCTCGGCTGAGCCACACTTGATGGCTCAGATCAGGAGAGGCGCCGAATATAGCCTTCTCAAAGGTGACCCTCTGCCTTTCTGATGCCCAGCAAAGGGTGGTTTCGGATAGGCTTGCTGGCAAGCGCGTTGGTCGCTTTGCCAGGTTATGCGATCCCTCAGCAAAAGCAGATCCCAATTCCGAAGCCTGCACCTGCTCGGGAAACGGCTGAACAACCTTGGTATTACGACGCTCGGTGGTGGGGCATCGGAGCATCAGGAGCGCTCTCGCTCCTCAGTCTTTTACTGCAGTGGCGATATCGCGTTCTGGATAGACAGAGCAAGGAGGCGTCGGAGAGCTTCGACGGTGATATCCGGGATCCTATCAAAGAGACCTACAAAGATTTGAGGACACTTGCCAACCTGGCGGCCGTGGCATCCGAGACGGACGACGCTGCAGCAAGAGCAGATGCAATCAAGAAACTTCGGTATGACTCGGCCTGTACGACGTTGAGCCTCTTTTCGATGGTCTTGAAAGAAGCCGACAGAAGGCTTTCACTTCGGGCTGAGTTTCTCGAGATCAACGCTGAGCTAGAAGACGCGTTGTATCTAGCATTGGGTTCTATGACGAAATGCGATGATGCGATTGAGCGGAGAGCTTTGCAAAAGAAAATTTCCGACGCGGTGTCGCACGCCATCGTTGCTTGTGATGCCAAGCTGGGCCTTCAACGCAAGGCATTCCTGCGAAATTGGAAATAGAAGATCCTATAGCAAGCGGCCCTGCTGGCTCAAAGTCCACGGGACCCCATGCTGCCTCTCCCCGTCTTGACGCGCCTCTCTTTCAGTGAGCTCGGCGCTCCCCTCTCTCGGGCAAATTGCGGGTGAAGAACGAGCGGAGCCGGCCCGGCCATAGTAAGCGGAAAGCTGATTTCGCTCGTCCTTCTTTGATTTCGATTACGCGCGTCTGGATCACGGCAAAACCGAAAGAGATGGCCAACATCGTAAGCGCCCAGAGCGCTTGCTGACGGTTGGATGTTGTCCAGGCTGGAAGGCCCCGGTTCTCTGTCGGAGATATTGCTCCTTCAAACAGTATCCCGCTAAGCGCAGCCAAAAACTTGATCAAGCTCCAGGCCGCGAATTGCTCAAAATGCCAAACAAGAGGTGGTGATTTTGCGCAACCGAAGAGACCTGCAAGCACGTATGTCAGCAACTGCGGAGCAATGGCGACCACAATAATCGTCGCGACTAGAATCAGTTCATCGCGAACGTTTGTCAGCCATTCATGTAAAGCTAGCGTGTATTTGCTCGGAATGCCCAGATGTTGTTCGAGGAAGACGTGTAGCGAACCATAGTCGTTGACGTAAGCAGCAAAATCGACCGCGAGACGAACAACTAGAACGAATGAGAAGGCGTACAGCAACCAGTTAATCTCCGTCGCCTGGCCCCATCGAGTTAGCTGCCTGATAGAGACCACGAGGCTAAGGAGCAAAAGAGCTGACCAACCGACTTCAGCAATTGCCTGGAGCATGAAAATTCCCCACCGCCACCGTTCTCGGGAATGAACTCGACACCGGCCTAAGAGCCAGTCGCAGATTGTCCTGTTTGAGGGAGTGCCTTTATTTCTGCTGCGACCTTGGTCAGTCTGACACCTAGAACTATAGCAAACAGAACGATCCAAAGGCCCGACAGTGACTTGAAACGCGCAAGGCCTTCGGCGCCCGACCTTGATTCGACGGCAGCGCGCCGCAACGCTTCGAGAGTTTGATAGAAATCACAGAACTTAACATATTTGTAGTTCGGCCAATTGCCGACCCGGACGTCGCGCGCAGCTTCATCTGTGAATACCCCGCTGATGCATGGGATATCCGATACCATAAGTTCAAGGTTTATTTGGTCCCCCGAGAACAGCAGTAGCGGCACGAATGGAAAATCTGGCTGCGGGATCTGTCGATCTAGGTCTGCAGAGAACGCTTGACCCAAACGGCAAGTCCTTGAGGACTTGATCTTCTCGACATGAGCATTGTCTTTGCAGTACTGGTTTGAATAGCTTATGGCGTCACGAGTCGCGATCAAAGCCCTGCTATAGGCTTCACGGTCCTCGCCCGCTTGGCGAGATGTCCGATAATATTGGTAGTCAGCTGCTGCGACGAGAACAGCAAATGCCGCGACTGCGTTCGCGGCATAGTCAATCTGCAGCCACTTCTTTTTCTGAAGGGGAGATACTCTGACGAACGCGTAGTGCATTACCGCCGCGGTAAGCAGAAAGGCGCTCCCGGCAAGCCAAATGATCATTATCGCTCTCCTGCCCAAGATAGTAGTATTGCAGCGCGGATTCCTGTCGGTCAGCGATCAGTGTCATTTGGATCTCTTTGCACGCTTCGCCAGCCGCACGCCTGCCCCGCCGCCGTTCTCCGGGATGAACTGGACGCCGGCTTTTTCGAGGGCTTTTCGAAGCTCGGAGAGCGTCCGCTCCTGGGCGGAAAGCGGGCCGGGCTGAGTCTCCAATCTTTTGATGCTCGGCAACGAGACGCCAGAAGCCTCCGCCAGATCCTTTTGCTCCCAGCGGAGGAGCATTCTTGCTGCGCGGATTTGTTCGCTAGTCAGACTCACAATTTTGATACCTCAGGTATTGACTTGGGCGAGCTTCTGATTTAATACCCTAGGTATCGCACAACAGTCCATCTAAGGCAACCCCGATGAGCAACAGCGCCTTTCCGGTGAGCGGCGGAGCTATGTCCGCACCATTCCTGACAAGTCAACAGACCGAGCAAGTCAACCGCAACTCCGGCTTGGTCCGCTCTCCCACTTACGCAAACTCCAGGCCGCGCTCATCGGCCAACACACTTCGCTCCAAACTTCTGACTGAGGCCCACGCCCGTGCGAAGGCCGACTATGCCGACGAACTCGCCTGCCGCGGTCGCGCCCACCACGTCAACCGCCCCTACAGCTATTACCTCGGTCTCCAGATGCGCAGCGGCTTCGCTGAGGCGCGCGTTGCCCGCACGGGCGTAGCGCCGGCTTTCGAACTCCCCCCGCAGCGTTGGGCATAAGGGGAGGCGCACATGCTCGCACCGTCCAACAAAGCCGCTCTCGTCAAGGTCCCGGCCCGTCATCTCTTGCGCGGTGACGTGACCGGGTCGGGCGAGGTTGTGCTTAGCGTCAGCGTTGGCGCCAAAACGCCCCGCGGCATGGTCGACGTTCTCTTGCAGAAGGGTGAGCGCAAGCGCGCCGCCATCTGGAACGCCCGAACAATTATTGGCGTCCGTCGCGGTGGCGCGCTGCCGGCGGAAGTCGCGGAGCCCGAGGCGGAAATCCCTCTCTCCGATCGGCTGCCCACTTTTCACGAACTCGCCGCCTTTGATGCCGGCAAGGCCTGGGATCGGCTGTCACCCGAACAGCAGCGCGAAATTGGCATGCTTGCTCTCACGTTCGGCACGGTCGGACAATGCAAAGGCCATTTCCACGAAACTATCGAAGGCGTCCGGAGCGGTTTTTCATCGAACCATTGGACACCCCAGGTGCAAGCCACAGCGGTGTGGCCGCGCCTGCATATCCAGCTGGTCGAGAGCGCGGCGAGCGAGGCATTTGAAGCCCTCTGCGAGCACTTCGACCCCCTTTGGCCCCAACTGTTCGGTTGGCAGCATCGAAAGGAGGTGAAGTAACCAGACTGCCGGCATAGACGCGACCAGCCGGGCGAGGGCGGAACCATACCGCTCGGCTGCTAGCAAACCACCACCCTCACATCAAATCGAGAGAAGACATGAGCAACGCGGTATCTATCGCGAGGCAACGGGGACTCGTGTCCTGTGCGCCCGCAAATTCCATAGCAATTCGCCAAGGCGCCGAACGCCTTGCTGGGCTGACGATCAAGATATCGATTCTTCTCACTGCCCAGGCTGACGAGGATCTGACAGTTGCCGTTGGCGTCGTCGTCAAGCGATTGGGAGCGCAGTCATGCTGAACGCAAACCTACTAGCCCAGGAGCGAAGCCGCTTAGAAGCGATATCCACCCTCCAGAGGCTGCGGCGCGAAGCACGGGATGAAATATCGCGGCTGATACAATTCCTTGATCAGTCGGACCCGTACGTCATGACCGAGTTAGAGGATGGGGCTGACGATGGCCCCTGCGATACCGACGAGCTCGAGCAGGATCTGGCGACGCCAGATCCGCGCACCAGCGGCGATTACCTGGGCCGGTCGCCCTGGACGATGCGGACCTTCGATCAGAGCCGGTTTCAGGGCGAGGATATCGAGGCGGACGACAGCGACGACGAACCCTCCCTCGGCGCGATCGAAAAGCACGCCAGTTGCTACGGGGTCGATGGCCGGAACTCGTCCGGTGACCAGACCGCCTGGGCGGACAGTGGCACTAAAGATCTGGAGGACGAGCACGACGGCGCCGAGCCGGGGGATGATGACGAACCTTCCCTGGGCGCGCTGGAAGGTCACACCGATCAAAGGGCTGCTTGGCATGCGGCGTCAGTCAATGACTACGAATTGGACCACTCGGAGAGCGGCATTGGCGACCTTGACGGCGCGCTTGAGCAGGTCGGTACGCAGGACTGGCAGCAAGGGACAATGGGGTGAAGAAAACTTCTTGGCAGCGGTCCGTCACAGATAATCCCGCGGCGCTCCTTCATTCTGCTGTCCCGAGGACTCCGGGCGGACTCGACTCAGGATTCGGCTCTCCGTGCGCATCCCGCGCAAAGGAGAGGATCCAAATGGCGATATCTCAGCATCCCGCAACGCACGTTCAGACCGCAGCACCAAGAAAGCCAGGTCGCATAGCGTCGGTCCCGGACAACGATGGCAACGCCGCCAAAATCAATGTCCATCTGGAGGGTGGTGGCACTCTTCGGGACTGCCCAGTCAGCGTTCACTTCCGCGACATATTGAAGGCGGAGCGGCCTGAATGGTGGGCTGTGGTCATTCGCCAGTCTCTGGCGAACACCACCGCTCGTAAGGTGAGAACATGCCGCGACAAGATGATGGCAAAAACCCACTGTCGAAACGGGCATCTGCTCACCGCTGATACGTCAGTAGTCCGTACACTCCGGCAGGGGCAGTGGCAGGTCCGCCGCTGTCTGATCTGCGAGCGAGGATATGAACACACCAGAAGCTACAATGCCGACGACGTCGCCAAGGTCCTCGAGAGCGCCAAAGCCGGTGCTTCGATGTACAAGCTTACGAGTTACCGCAGCAGTGAGCGCGTGATGTCGCTTGGAGCGTTGAAAAACGCCATGCGGAACATCCCGCAGGTTGACGCTGTTCTGAGGCCGCTTTTTTCGGAGAACAGCTTACACAATCGGACCCGCCTGATTACGCGTAAGCCCGTCACGCGCGGCCCGACACTGACCGGCATCATCGCGGGGCCGGCCCACGACGTGTTCACGGCGGCGGATCACGCCGTTCCCCGAAATCTAGATTTTGAGACTCGAAAAGAAGTCATGAGCGAGATGATGCTCGCTATCCTCGAAGGCACACTGACGATCGAGGACGCGCCTCGGCGCTGGCGCGAGTTTTTACGTATCGCTAACCGGATGTTCCCGACGAAGTATGGTCCCGTCTCCCTTGATGCACCGACATTCCACGACAGCAAGACTCCATTGATCGAAAGGATCAGCGTCGGTCTTTGGCCGTAGGAAGGTTTAGAAGCTCACGAGAATCATCAGCTCGGTATTGACGTGATGTTGCGGGGGCCAGGCCCGCCTGGTCCCTGCTTCGCAGAGCCTCGGCTCACAAAACGTCGCTATCATCAATCGTCCATAAACTGTTCGCGATTGCTAAGTACAAGGCTTCGGAGGCCGCGGCCAATCTTTCCATGCCGCGCTCACTTTCCTCTTCGCTCCTCGCCATTGCGACCTTCGCTGCGAGCGCTTTGATTTGGTTCGCCTGGTCCCTTATGCTGCTGTCTCTTATTATCGACAAAGCCCGAGCAACTTTGTTTTGGGCGATCAAGTGGCCGCTATTCGCCTCATCTGGCCACTTATTCTTTGCCCAAAGGCCGGTCTCTCGATGAGACGTGATGTCGTGAAATGAGCCAATTGCAGTCGCGCGCACAAGAGACGCAGCGGCCTCCTGCAAGTCGAGCAACGCTTGCCGCTGAACCTCTATTTTGCGGGCTAGTCTCTGCTCTCGCGCGATGGCTTCCCTTGCAATTCGCTCTCGCTCTAAATTCCAGCCATTCTGCACTCGGTCCGAAACCAGCTTGATCAGGAAGCCGACTACAAGCGACGCGAGAGGAAGCCATACCTCTTGGCTCACAATGAACCCCTTCAATGTTTCTGAACTGCAGCCTTAAAGGCGGCCTCAAATAGGTTCTGATATTGAGACGCGTTCACATTTGAAATGTGAGCGGTATCCCTGAAATTCGCTCGACCGCTCCGTACCAGAAAGCAATAATGACCGCTGCAAACAACGCTCTGCGGATCCACCAGCAGTAAGCGCGGGTTATCTTCGATAGGAAGGCGTTGCGCGATATCGGCTCTTAGCGCTCCATTGGTTAGCTTCGCGTCCGCCTCCACCTTCCATTCGCCTATCGCTTTGCCGGACCTCGCTTGTTCTTCCATCCATCGTTGCGGTACATCGAAGCCGATGTTTAGTAGAGGGAGGATGAGAATGACCGTTTTTCTCGAAGAGAGTAGTTTTTGAGCAAGAGATACAATCTCGTCGGAAGAGTCCCAGTTGCCACCAAGGACAACGATGCTCAGATCTGGCTGGCTCAGAACTAAGTTCAGCGTGTCGCGGTTGAAGGCTCGGCATGGTTCCTGGTCCGACGCATGCTGGATCCCATCGTCAACAAATGGACGGCACGCACTTTGCGTTGCAATCAGCCCCCTTATGCCATTCGCGACTGCAGCTGATGAGATAGGCTCGAGGTACTGGTTGGCGAAAGAGTCGCCCCACAAAATAGCCTTTTTGGCCTCAGGTGCCTGGCTGCCGAACTCGCAGTAGGGCTCGGGCGCTTTCTTCATTGAGTTGGCGTTTCTAAAGCATTCATCGCGCGGTGTATCAGTCCGCCGGGCCTCCTCGGCGGCGGCAAGATATGCGGGGAGCCTGCCCGGGAAGCCATGGCTGCTGAAAGCGGTCACTGTGAATGCAAGTAGCAAACAAAAAGAAGCGATGGCGATCCCCATCAATCGCGAATCGGACAAAGCGTCCCGGCTTCTCCGCGTGGGCTGTTCTATGAGGAGGTAGGAAGCCGCGCCTAAGCCGATCGAGGCCGTTGCTATCAGCATCTTAGCCGCGAACGTAACCGAGTAGCCGCGGAACGACAGCCAGGTTGCGGCGAAAACCCAGATAGGCCAGTGCCAAAGGTAGATCGAATAGGACCAATCCCCAATCCGCTGAAAGAAACTCAAACCCGACAAGGCTAAAATGCCCTGCCGGCGAGCGGCGACGATGAGAACGGCCCCCCCGACTGGCAATAATGTAGGAAGCCCAGGCCATTGGTGTTCGGGCATCGGATATAGGACGCAAGCCGCTAGTATGAACCACCCTAATGCTGCAGCGGCATTTCTGACTTTTGGTGCTTTGGCGCCATCATCATGCAAGCGCCGTTCGAACAGTGCGATTAACCCGCCAGCCAATGGCTCCCAGGCACGGGTGCGCAACGAGAAGAAAGCAGAGCCCGTCAAATCAGTTTGGCTCTGCCAAATGCACCAAAGGAAGGAAGCGAGCGCGAATAAGCAGAATGCTCCGGTGAGCACCTCGGTTCGCGGCTTTGAGGTTACGGCCTTGCGCCAAACCGCAGAAGCGATCAAAGGCATCCAAATGTAGAACTGCCACTCAACCCCAAGGGACCATGTGTGCAAGAGCGGCTTGGTTTGAGCTGGTGCAGCGAAGTAGCCGCTATCAGCGTCGAAGGCGAAGTTTGAGAGCGACAGCAGAGCGAAACAGGCCTGCCTTAAATGGCGCTGGTACTCGCCGGGCAGACTGAAAAACCAGCCGGCAGCGACCGACGCCGCGATGACAACCGCGAGAGCTGGAAACAGCCTCCGGATCCGCATCATCGCAAAGTTCACAACTGAGAACCGCTCAGCGCTTAAGTCAGCGAGCACAATTTTCGTCATCAGATAACCGGTGATGACGAAAAACACGTCCACGCCGACAAATCCGCCGGCAAAGCCGGGGGCATGAAGGTGATAGCCTAGAACCGCCAGAACGGACGCCGCGCGCAGGGCGTTGATGTCCAGCCGAAAGTCACGACTGACACTAAAACCAGCGGTATGAGCAATATCGCTTATCGACCCCTGCCAAGGTCGATCTAGGGAAACAGACAAAAGAGGGCCCCACAGCCTGAAGTGGGGGGACCATAAGGGTTCAACGGCGGTTTCAGCAAGCTGTAGAATCCCGGGTTGCTGAATGCAGGGCTATGCTCTCGTCTCAATGCTCGGACGCGGAACCAGGGTCAAAGTAGGCCGGCCCCAGCATGATCCTTGAAGAGTTCCGCCTCCTGAACGTATCCGCGAAGCGTGTCGACCGATTTGTGCCGGCTCACATCCATCATGCGGAAAATGGACTTGCCGGCTGCAGCTGCTGACGTGAGGAACCCACGACGCAACGAGTGGCCAGAAAACTGCTTCTCATCCAGGCCCGCCCGGCTGGCATAGGCTTTCACAACATTCGCAACCGATCGATCCGTCAGACGCGCTGCGCTCACCGTGCCAGCCTTGTTGATGGGACGGAATACCGGGCCGGAGGTGATGCCGGCGGAATCGAGCCAATCCCGGACGGCGGCGGCGGGACACACGACGGAGGATCCCCGGGCGATTGCTACAGTGGCGCCCTCGGCGTCCTGATCGGTCTTCGACCTCGCGATGAAGGCTCGCAGCCCTTCCGCGGTCTCCAGCAAATGCTCCACGTCGAGCGCGACGAGCTCGGAACGACGGAAAGCGCCGCCAAAGCCCAACAGCAGCAGTGCGCGGTCGCGCTTGCCGGTTAGCGTATTGGGGCAGGTCTCGACCATGGCCTTAATGCGCGCCACGACGGCGGGGGCTTTCTTGACCTTGGCAGCTCCGATGGTGCGCCGGATGCCGCGGAGCGTGGCCTTGACGGCCTCCGCGTCGCTCGGGGTCGGCAGCGAAGCCAGCTTGTGGGCGTAGCGGACCGCCGCGACGCGCCGGCTGAGCGTCGAGACCATAGCGCCTTCTGCTGCGCCGTGCGCCAAGTAGGCGGCAAGCGTCTCTGGGTTCGCGGGGAGCGCGCTGGCGCCTCTCGATTCGCACCAGGCGCGGAATAACCGGAAGTCGGTCTCATAGGCCTTACGGGTTGCTGGCGCCTTCTCGGCCTTCGCAAATGCAACGGCGGCGGCCAGCTCGGGAGCGATGGCGACCGGGACGGCGCTAGCATCAGCAGGAGCGGGAAGGCTGCTCATCCTTGAGTTCCTTTACTTCCGAGAAGAAACATTATCGGAAGCTATCATGATAGCATGCCGTCATCAAGTATGGTTTGCCGCCGAGACCAATCTTTTGCTGGGCCGGCTTTGAAATGCTTTAGTCGCGCTCTGCCCCTCATCATGTCGAGCCAGCCTCGACACCCCACCCGCAGCACTGAGCAGACCACAATGTCCCGGAAGCCCCGTTCCCCTACCCACGACCCTCAGGCTGTCAAAAAACTGCTGGTGCGCATCAATCCCGAAGGCTTGCGAGCACTGAAGATCCTGGCCGCAGAAAAGGACGCGACACTAGTTGCGCTCGCAATCGAGGCGTTCAACGATCTGCTCAAGAAGAATGGGAAGCGGCCGGTTGTGAGCAATCCCCTTCAGGCTGAGGAATAGTGTCCGTCATTTTTCGTCGGCAGAGCGGCGCGGACGGCAGTATTTTATTCCCTAAGCGCTTGAGCCGGCTTTCCTATCGGTAGCTGACTTGTCGCTGCCCGCCTGCCCTTTTAGGGCATTACAAAATAGGCGGGCATGTTTTCATTGGTTGTCATTTGCTTTCAGCACTCCCGCGCGCGTATTGCGCAGAAACCATCGTTTGATTGATCTTGATTGTTTTCAAGGAGCACCCGACGCGCTCCCGGCGTTGCTCCCTGACATTCCCTGACAAGGGAGGAACGT
Source organism: Bradyrhizobium sp. SPXBL-02 (assembly GCF_051853065.1). NCBI lineage: Bacteria > Pseudomonadati > Pseudomonadota > Alphaproteobacteria > Hyphomicrobiales > Nitrobacteraceae > Bradyrhizobium > Bradyrhizobium sp. SPXBL-02. Next base: position 941,700 of record NZ_CP182474.1, read on the forward strand.
CGCCCACCACGGGCTACTCGGCGCACAGAAAAAGTGGCCGGCGCACAGGAGGCAATTGCTCATCGCCGCAGTAGTTGCCTGATAAAATTGCGCCAGCGGCGTCCTCCTGCGCCACGCTGGCCTTGTCAAAACTCTCTCATTTTAATTCACGCTGGACTGCACGAAATATCGAAATAAGCTCGTCCACAAAGCGGCTTAGGCGTGTTCGGTCTCTCGCGATCCGTGGAAGGTGTCAAACACTACCCATGGATTGAGCTCGATCAGCTTCAACAACACGAGCGCCGGGCCAGTCGGCTTGCGGCGGCCCTGCTCCCAATTGCGGAGCGTCTTGACCGGCACGCCAATCGCGTCTGCAAATGTGCGCTGTGTCGCGCCGATCTTGGAGGCAAGACGAATTGCGCGCACGTCGAGATTCGAACCGTCAGGTCTGGCAACGTACGGAATGCCGGGACGCCGCCGATTGCCGCCGTTTGAAATTGCGCCGCTGGCGTCCAGTGAGGTCCCGCCCATTCTAATTCTCCGGCTGACCCGCCGCGCGCACGGCGGCGTCGATCGCCCAAATTGTGCTCTCAATTGCCTTGAGTTGGTCGGGCATCACGCGCGCCCGCTGTTGCCAGACGCTCTAAGCGCTAGTGGGCTGGTTCCGACCGGACGAGTCATTGCTTTTGCCTTGTTCTCAATACTTCCGGAATGGACGTCGACACCGGCCTGAGCTCGAAACTCAGCCATCACTTTTGTCCCGCTGCTCCTCAGGGGCTTCGATTATGAGGCGGAAATTGTCATCGATGCCGTACGCTTGTGATAGTCCGGTCTCATGGTTCACCTCGCTATCCCGCCAAACTCGGTCCTTGCCGTTCAGATCCTTCACTTGGAAGCGGACAGTGAAATTGCGACCGTCTTTTTCGCTAACTGTGAGCACGATCATGGAAGCTCCTAAAGACGGATGTAAGTTGTGACCAAGAGAGTAGGCTGGACGATAGGATGAGCGCCGCCGCCGCCCGTACTGTACGTAGTGTCCAGGCCGTTAGAGCTGTTCACGCGCACGCCTGTCACGGCAGCACTGATGATGGCGGTGCCGTACCCAGAGGTGGTGAAGCCGCCACCGCCCGTTGTGTTCGAATTGACACCAGTAATGTTGTGACCATGCGTGTGGCCCGGATCGTAAATGCTCGCCGAATGAAAGTGCGAAGGCATTTGGGCTATGGTCAGCGTCTGGTTTTCAGTGCCGCCAGTTGCGCCTAGGGTAACCGGACTGGCACCAAAGTAAGTTGCTGTCAGCCGGCCGCTATCAGTGTTTCCCATGTCACCGAGGCCCGCACGGACGCGAGCGCGGCAATCCGGCAAGCTCAACGTTTTGTTCGCGGCGAAGTCAGATGCTGAACTTGCGCCCCGCCCGCCTGAAACCGCTAGATTTGGATCTTGCTGCCAGAGGAAGTTGAACAGAGCCTGCGTATCGGAATTTGCACGCTCTGTCGCACCGGAGGTGGTTCCGCCAATGCTTCGGCCGTTGCAGCGAACGAAACCTGTCAAAACACCCGTCGCGTACATGTCGATCATCTGGCCAGTTTGAAGCAAGGTGGTCTGGTCAACCGAGCTCCCGCCGCCTCCGCCGCTGCTCGGCCCGATGACCAGTACGCTGTCCGCGACAAGCTGCGAGACGCCAGTCTTGCTGGTCAATCTGATCTTGATAGAACCATCGGCGCAGAACAGCTGTGGCACGCGGCCGGCAGCATCAAGCGTGATCGGATTGGGCCAAGGAATTGTCAGCCCTACATCCTGAAAGCAATTCTGTGGTTCGGCTACCGTGCCCGCTTTGATCAGAAACAGTTGCCCGCCGACAAGGGGCTTGCCCAGGCTATCGAACTGCTGCGTCATGGAAATCGGAATCGTGCCCGCCGCCATTGCGCTCGAAGCTACCAGCGCGCAAACAAGCAATGCGCACGCCGCGCGCCCAGCGACCCCGCGAAGATGGATGCCATCTGAGCGAAGTCGATCGACGATCGATTGTCGGATGTAGTCAGATTTCGATTGGCATCTTTCCCTTGCAGCCGTGTCTATGGCTTTCGACAGGTTCGTCGGCGCTCTAAACTGCACCAGATCCTCAAACTTGTGAGCGTCTTCCATCGCTTTGCCCCATGCAATCTGCATGAGGTTGTCAGTACAAGTGATAGAGCTCAGGCACTACGACAAGGCTGCTGATCTTGCGGACTATGCGGCTTCTGCTCACGCGGCAAAATTGCCGCATTGCTAATAAGTTGTATTCGAAACTGAGGATCAGCGTTTGATCATCAGACCCTTGAGCGTTGAATCAAGCTGTCCGTCCTCCGCATGCGGCATCTCGAAATGTTTACGTAGTGCTACAATTCCTAGTCGCGTAGCATCGAGGAGTGCTACGTCGATTAGGTCGGACCAATAACCTTCCAGTCCGCTATTCAGGCCGAACTTGTTCCTCAACTCTTCTATGGCCACTCGGCCGGGCTTTTTCTCACCATTCTTCCCTTCAAATGATATCTTTTCCCGAGAAGCTGCCTTCGATATGACATCATAAATTCTGGTAACGCCATATCGAGACACTAGTCCGACTTCAAAAGCATCTTTGAACGAATGATCGTTGCAGTCCCCGTGCCGCTTCACTGCAGCTGAAATTGCGGCAAGTTTCTCAGGAGTATCGATGAAGCCTGACTCTTCCGTGGAAGAGTTTGGGCTCTTCAAGAGCTTCGTCTTTGGAGGTGCTTGCGATTTTTTCTTTTTCCCTCGAGCGCTGCGCTCGCCGCTGCTTGAATCTATATTTCGTAGTTCGTGGTCGTATCCCAGATAAAACTCCGAGAGCGCAGTCCTCGTAGGCGAATCTGTCGAATCTCCAAGCTTGCCGTCAATGCTGGCGCACAAGGTGCTCTGGATTTTCTTGATGAAGGTTGAGGTCAACTGCTGCTCGAATTTATGGGGGGCAGTTTTTTCGAGCGTGGGCGCAAGTTTACCCGCGTTTCGCATTGCGGTCGGATCAAAGCTGAGTTCCGGTGGAGCCCCAGTTAGTTCTAGCAACTTAGTCAATTGTTCGAATGCTTTCTCCCATTCCTTTTTGCTCAGTAAAGTGGCTAACTGAATGACGTGCCCCTTTACTTTTTCGAGGTCGCTTGTCTTGCGCGACAAAACAACTTCCGTCGCAGCAAGAGATGTTTCCTTGGTCTTCAACTCTCTTTGGGTAATGGCTTGCTGCCTCTGGGCTACTTCTGCTTCTGTCTTCGCGCGAGCGGCATTTAATAGCGCTTCCTTGGCCTCGCTCTCAGCCTTCTTGGCTTCGCCCTCGGCCTTCTTGGCGTCGGCACTCGCGTCTCTGATTAACTGAAACAAGCGTTCGACCTCCGCGACTTGCGAAGCCTTAAGCGTTGCAAGGGTACCGTACGACTGATTCAACAGCGCGCCCGCCTCAACGAGGGTCTTGGTGTGTTGAGCGCGTTCGGCAATTGTCTGCTCCGCGCTCACCTTCTGAGTTTTTTGAAAGCTGTCATAGAACACGTAAATTACAAATGCGGCGAACGCGAAGAGGATGAGGATAGGAGCTTGCCTTCCGACGCGCCGCAATGCTTCGGATACCGCGTCCCAGCCTGTTCTCCCGACAACACGGACCGAAACAGCCGCGTCGCCGCCTGCCAGACGTTCCGTCACGTCCACCTCCCTGACCTATTTTGGGGGCGGTTATTTTAGCCGGTCGACTCGCGATTGAACACGGAAAAGCGTCATCTTCGTCGCGCATCAACTCAAGGGCGATTGTTCAGTTTACACATTGGTCTTTGGCCGGAATCGGCGCGCCAACTCGTTCGAAGTATCGTTTCACGAGTGAGTTAGCTCGGTCGCCGGAGAGATAGGCAGCAAGAGCCAATTGGTCGCCATCGAGAAACATTGCAAGCGCGACCTTGCTGACCTTCCAAACGCCGCCACCAACGCGCCTACCGAGCCCGTGTTGCACACACCAATTTCGTAGCGTGCTCTCGGACTTTCCGGCTCGAGCCGCGGCCTCCTTCAGACCTATTCCCTCACGCGGGTCGTAGGGCGTGAGTATCTTGAACGATGTGAACTCGGGCGGCCTCATCGCTTCAACTCCCTTAGCAAAGTTGCCAACGGACCAGCAAAGCCGCCTGACCTAGCCAAGGCATGCTCGATCGTCTCGATGGGACAACCATGCTGGAGGGCCAAGGACGCGACGATTGCCGCGTCCTGAGCGTTGGTCTCGGCAGCCGTAGCCGTGCCGACCTTCGTACCATTGATAAAGACCTCGGCGATCCGGCCATCTTCGAACCGGCCGATACCGCCGGTGTAGGATTGGCCGTCGCATTCGAACCGGAAGATCCAATGCGCTCTCCGGTCGCTCAGGCGAGTTCGCAGGCCCGTCATTGCGGACCTCCAGCCTCTCCATAGGCGCCCAAATCATTCATAGGCGCCCTTGTTTGGGAGGGGGCGCCCATGGGGTTTTTGGGCGCCCATGGTGCGTCCGGTAACTCCAACACGTACCGGGAACCGGGCCCGAAACCGTCCCTGGTGGACTTGATGCCTAGCTCGGTTCGGGCATCGCGGAAGGCCTTGCTCTTGCTCAGCCGCTTGTCGTCCTCAAGCAACGCCGCCGCCCGCGCCTGACGCTCGACCTCCAGAACGTCCACCGGGCCGGCCGAGAGGATGTCCCTCAGAAACTGCATGACGTCGTCCTTGCCGCCGCCCGACTGACCCTTCTTGGCTCCACGGTTCTCCGATGCAGACAGCGCTTGGTCGATCGACTCCGAGACGTGGTCGCCCTCGAACATGACGTTCGATGACATGACGTCGTCACCGACCAGGCGCTGCTCGAGCCGGAAGGCCAAACCTTTGCACTTCTTGCCCAGGTTATTCTTGGCTTGGAGCAAGAACCGCCGCTCGTCGTCCTCCGGATCCTCGATCACGGCGAACGCAGCCCGGGCCGCAGCCACGAACGCGATCGACCCGGCGAACCGGTTCAAGGCGCTCTGGTTGCCGCCACCACCACCTTTGTTGAGGTGCGTTACGGCGACCACGGCGATCCGCAGACGGTTGGCCATGTCGGCCAACGGCTCCAGGACTTCCCGGGTCTCCACATTCCCATTGCCGTCGCTGCCGCCCATGTATGCCGAGATCGGATCAACGATAATCAGCCTGACCGTGCCGATTTTCCTCGCCATATCTTCCAGCAGATCGACGTCCGTCTTCAGGCTGAACGTCTTCCTGCCCGTTCCGTCCGGCTTCGTCGCGGCCGAGACGATGTGAACGCGGTCACGATCAGCCCCCGCCGCCATGAGGCGCGGGATGATGGTGTCTTGCACACCATCCTCCGCGGACATGAAGATGACGTCTCCCGGGAGCGTCGAGCCCTCACCACACGGCCAGTGACCACCGTTCGAGACGGTGGCCGACATGAACGCGGTCAGTTGGCTCTTACCCAAACCGGGCGGCCCCCCCAACAGGACGAGCTTGCCTTCCGGGATTCGGCCGGGCCAGACCCAGACGAGCTTCTCCGGTTCGAGGTCGCTCGCGCGATGTGCGATCAGTCGCCGCTTTGCCGGCTTCGAGCCTGGCGAGGCTTTGTCTGGCTTCTGCTTCGGGGCGGAGGTCTGTTCGGCGTAATGGCCGATCAGCTCTTCGATCTCCCGTTGATCGCGGGCGAAGTACCCGTGAGCGATGGCAATTTCAGACAGCCGATCAACCATCACGCTTTTGGGCACCCATTGGCTCGCCACGGCATCCGCCAGCGTTGCGGCGGCTTCCGTGAACACGGCGAACTTGGCCTCTTGAGATGCCAGCGCAACGCTGCGCTTGACATCGCGGAGCACTTTCGCGGCCGTGGGGCCGTACTGCCGTTCGTCCCCGACTTCCGAACCGACTGCCTCGGCCTCGGCCTGGTTCTCCGGCTTGCCCTTGCCGTTCGCCATCAGGGCTTCGGCACGCCGCTTCAACTCCGCTGCGGTCAGCGGCGCGCGTGAGTGATGAAAATTCATTATGCGGCCTCTGCAACAACTGTGACGGGGGTTTCGAGCCGATAGCGGCCATGCGTTCCCGGAAATGACCCGCGGTGCGGCTCATATTCTGTGGTGATGGTCAGCCCAGCGCGGCGGAGTTTGAAGACGTAATGCGACCAGCGGGGCGCCGGATGATCGATCGTGGTCACCCCAACGGAACCGGCGTTGATCAACCGACGCAACGTCCAGGCCTCGCGACCGGTGAACGTCAGGCATGATCCGCTCGGCATTCGGACGGTGATGCTGTTCATTGCTCCACCCCCGATCCGATGCCGGCCAGATTCGCGATCAGATCCGCGACTGCCGGATGGACGTGGTATCGGCGTGCGACGAAGCTTCCAGCCCGCGTGGCCGGACGAACAACCACAACGCGCCAGCTGAACAGGGGAAGGTCGGAAACCGATTGTGCTTTGGGACGTCGTTTGCTACAGGTTTTCAAGTTTAAAACTCCTAGAGAGCCCGGTGCGCACGATCTGATCCGCCAAGATGTGGATCGTGCAGCCGGGTTTTCCTTTGATGGGGATTAGGCAGCGGTGGCTTCGCGGCCGATGGAGGGGAGGGTTCGCAGCCAGCGCTGCAATTCACTGGCTTCAAAGATTGTCGCCTTCCCGTCCTTTCGGGCGGTGAGCTCTTTGTCCCTTACTGCTTTGTAGATGCGCGTACGGCTGCGGCCCGTGGCGGCGGCAGCCTCCTCGGGAGTGTATGCGAGCTTCGCGACTTGCTCGCGCTTATCGGTGTCTTGCGTCGGCATGGTGCATCCTGTTTTGCAACAGCGTCCCGCAGCATCGCGTGACGTTGCACCATGTGTAGAAGGGCGACAGTTCTGCCGTCGCGCTGGGAATGAAGCCGAGCTTACCCCTGAAAAGCGAGTTTAGAACGGGTAGCGCTCCCCCATAAAAATGGGGAGCAGGCGGCTTCCTGCTCCCCAAAAATTAGCGACCGCGCCTCTTATAGAGGGCGCCAGCTTCCCTCAACGAAGGCAATCCCTGCATTTCTTCGAAGTGTTCAGGATCCGCCGTCTGGTCCCCTCCCAACTTCTTCTGTCTGTAGTGCTGGTAATTCTTCCCGCAATTGCGGGCCATCGCGATGGTTCGATCAACCTCAAGGTCCCCGAAAAATTCCCGCAGCTGGGCTTCCCAGCCTCGCACTGTATCGGAACCTAGGTCGGTATGTTGCACGCCGAATTCCCGGGCCGCCTCGACTTGAGCGAGACCCTTCTTCCGACCTTTAGCCACCTCATATTCAACATAGGCGACCGCCCTAAGTTGGAGCTGCCTTTCCGTAAGCCCCTGCTTCGCGTTGGTCTCCGCCTTTTGCAGCTCCGGCATCACCTCTCCAAAATCGAGCGCACGCAGCGCGTTCAGCATCCTGGTTGGAATGCCGAGATGGCCGGCCATAGGCACCAGGATGTTGAGCATGACACGGCGCGCTGTGACGGGGTCTAGTTCATCCTGGAGAACCTTTGCACCCGCCTTCTCATGCTCGTGGCTATCAACTTCCGCGCGCCGGGCCAGATATTCCGAATGTGTCTTTGTTTGGTTCGGCTGGAGCGGAACGAACTTGAGCCCTTGAAGAGCTAGCCCGCGCTGATGATCGATTGCCCAGCCCGCAACATAATGGACCAACCAAGCCGCATCTTTTAGCGCGCTGAAAGCCGCAAGGTCTTTTGCCTGCGCGCTTTGATCTCCAAGGCTGGGTCTGGTCTTCTTTTCGGCGTCGTTGAGATGCGAAAGCATGAGCCTCGCAAAACCATCTTGTAACAGGTCGCCCTTAGGCTTCTCGCCGTCGTCCTGGAAGCTCGGCAACTCTCGATGCCGATTGGGCCAAACCGGCCAGCCATTCGATCGATAAAACTCTTGTCCGTTTTGCCAATAAGTATCGTTGCTCATGCGCACTCCGCTGGTGCCCGCATGGTGACGACGCGGCAGGCTGGTGCGGACCAGCTTTTCGGGAGCTACCCTAGCCGCGCCGGTTCTTCGGCGCCTCCGCCAAAACTCTCTCTATCTCCCGAGCATATCGGTTGAAGGCCACGCGCTTCTCTTTGTGGCGTTCGTACATGTCATAGTGAACGGACCCCACGTCCCGCGCCTTGTGGTTTGAGCACGCATCCCGATCCTCTTTCTTGATGCCGAGCGCGGACATCCGGGTTTCGACCGTGCGCCGCAGATCGTGAGGTGAGGGCGGATCCTCAATCCACTTGCCGTCCATCGTCTTAGCGAGCCGTGCCATAGCAACGGTCAGCGCGTGCCCGCTGATCGGCTTTGACTTGTCCTTAGATCGAGGAGAGGGAAAGAGGACGGTCGCCCCCTCTGGCAAGGTCGAGATAGCCTCTTTCACAACTTCCAGCGCCAGAGGTGAGAGCGGCAGGAAAAAATCGCGCTTGTTCTTCACGCGCTCTGCTGGGATCGTCCAGCCTGCCGCCTTCACCTGATTGAGGTGCGAGAACTCCGCCAGCGCGGCGCCGGCAATCTCGGTCGCGCGCCCGGCAGTCAGAAGCGCCAGCCGAAGAGCCAAGCCGGTCCTGCGCGATATTGGCTTTTCGATCGCGCTTCGCCAAAACGTGCGCAGTTCGTCGTCATCGAGCACGCGCTTGCCGGTCTTCTCCGCGCCGCGCTTCTTAAGCCGTGACATCGGATTATCTTCTCGTAGGTCGCAGTCGACCGCGAATGAGAAGATTTTCGAGATCAGGGAATGAACTCGGTTCGCCGCAGTGGGCGTGCCGGCCGCAACAATTGCCTCCAATAGCTCGATGCAGTCGGCTCGCCGGATCTTTCGATAGTCCCGTTTTCGCCACTTAGGGAGGACGTGCTTATCGAGGTTGCGCCGATCCTCTGCAACGGACCTGGGGCGCTTGTGTCGACCTGCGTGCTCGACCATGTAGCGTTCCGCGAGAGTGGCAAACTCGCGAGAGCCGGCCTCTGCCCGCTCTGTGCGCTTCGCCTCAATCGGATTGATGCCGGAGGCAACCTGCTTCCGCATCGCGTCGCCGTCGTCCCGAGCCTTAGAGAGACCGATGTCGGGATAGGTGCCGATGGTGGCCCTCAGTGTGCGTCGGCTGACAGGATCACGAAACCGGAATGCCCAGGAGGAGACGCCGCCCTTGGTCACGCGCAGAACAAGCCCGGCGCAGCGGGTATCCGCCACTTCAAGCCGGCCCTCTGCTGGCGCCTTGACGGCTCGGCAATATGCGTCCGTTAGCAGCTTTTTCATGCGTCCCCATGGGGGCGCGCCGGGGACGCAAAATGGCGGGATGCTATGGGACCGGTGGGGACGTGAGGGGACATAATAGACAGAATAAAACGAGAACCGACCCCTTTCAACCGTCCCGATGTGTGCTATAGCGTGCCGATCCCCAGACTACGAATCTGAGGGTCGGACGTTCGAATCGTTCCGGGCGCGCCAGCTTCTTCCGATGCCGGCAAAAGCAATGCAGTGTCCGGTCGCTCGTCCGAGATCGCGGATGGGGCGCGCCCTTGGAAATCAGATGAAGATATCGCAGGCATTCAAATTCGAGGCGGCACATCGCCTGCCGAACGTGCCGGAAACGCACCGGTGCAGCCGGCTGCACGGTCATTCCTATCGGGTCGAGGTTCAGTTGGAGGGACCCGTGGACCCGCACACGGGTTTCGTCGCGGACTTCTTCGATATTGAAGAATGCTTTGCCGGCGTCCTGGAGGCCCTGGACCACAGATGCCTGAACGACGTCGAAGGACTCGAGAACCCAACCGCTGAGAATATCGCGATCTGGATATGGGACCGGTTGGGCTCGCGTCTCCACCAGCTTTCCGCAATTCGAGTTTACGAAACGGCGGACTGTTGGGCCGAATATCAAGGGCGGTGACGACAACCGCAAGCTGACCCGTTCAGCACGACCAGATCAAAAAGCGACTGCTGCCGGGGCGGCCCAATGGCTCCTGACGAAGTCCCGGATGTGCTCCGGCACGGGCGTGGTGTCGATGTCGCAACGCGTCTGGATTTCTTCCGCAAGCTCTCTCGACACGTCCTTCGACCAATGACCTAGCGGATCGAAGGCGACGATGCGGACGGGGTCGTTGAAACGGCCGGCGATCAGGTTCGAGATGACGGTTTCGATGTCAGTCCGCTCGACCTCGGTTTTCCGGCCGGCTCTGCCGGGCCGTCCGGCAATGTTGTCGAAGATCAGATAGACGATCCGATCTGCCGCATTCTGATGAGCCGCGCATGGGGCGGCCATCGACGTCAATCCATTTCCAGCCATACGCGTCTCCAATGCAATAGAGCCGGTAATTTGTCCGGACGGGACCCGCCTGAATTGATCAAGCGCAATGCTATGTACACGGGCCACTACGGTCCCGCATCAGGACCAAAGTACGATCAGGACCAAAGTATGATGACGCGCGGATCGCGCTTTGTAAGATCGGACACTGCCATTCGAGGGCGAGGAAGCCGCAATCGCGCTCGATCGAGCTCGTCCTTCAGGAGATGCTAATGGTGGCCTTTGCTGCGCTTCCTGTGGCTTACCGGATCCTTGCCGCGACGTTGGGCCGGTTTTGCTTGAGCCAGGCGACGGCCTCGGGTCCATCGACGACGCACTCGAAGGTTTCCCAGGTCGGGTCCTCCAGGGATTCCGCTTGCAGTCGCTTCGCCGCATACTCGACGAGGTCGTGCAAGCCTTCGTATCCTCGTCGATGCTCGAGGGACTCTGCAATCGCCGTGCTGGTCCATCCTCGTTGGGCCAAATCGATGATGCTCGGAGCCTCAGCCTCGCTGAACCACGGCGTGGCATCGAACTCGATGCAGCGGACATTGTCGGCGGTATGGCAAGTGGCGTGGATCATTGGATTCCTCCGCTAGCATTGCATGTCTTGCACGCCCTCAGACTTTGACCAGGTCTCCCAGCAAGTTCGCCGCCACCATGAGCTTCGCGAGCGTCAGGCCGCCGGCGGCAATCTCCTCGACCGTACGGCGGATGCGCGTCGCCTCGGGATGAGCTGCAAGCCAGGTCTCCGCGGCCTGCTGACCTGATTGGCCGATGGTCAGCATGTCCGCGGCCAGGCGTCTTTCGGCAGCTGCGATCAGGTCGACGGCGCGGTCGATGGCGAGGCGCTCGAAATGATCGCTGGCCGGCACGTTGCGCGCAGCGGCGGTGATGCGGTCGAGACGGAAATTGGCCTCGGCGGCAAAGAACGTCGCGGCCGCATCACCGATGCTGCGGCCGGTGCGCTCGGCGACCGTCACGATATCAGGCGCCGAGACCAGGGCGTCGAGGTCGGCCAGATCGCCGGCGAGTCCGGTCGGGACGCCGGCATCGATCAGGTCCTGCCGGCGCTTGCTGCGCGCGGCTTGCAAGTCCGGTGGCAGGGCGCTGTCGAGCGAGGCTGCGACCTCACGGACGGCAGGACCAAACCGAGCGATCACTGCACTGAGACCGTCCTTGAAATCGACATTGCGCACATACCAGACCATGCGGGAGAGCAGGAGATCCTGGATCGCAGCGTAGAGGCCGAGCTGCAACTGTCCGTCGATGAGGGTGTCGAGCGCGTCGATCCCGTCATTGAGCCGCCTGAGCTCATAGATCGCGTCCACCGCCACCTGGGCCATGACGATGGTCGAGATATCGGCGTCGGTCTCGTCGGTCAGGCGTACGATGCAGGCCGGACCCCCGCGGTTGATCACGGCATTGACGAGACTGGTCGCGATGATCTCGCGTCGGAGGCGATGGTGCTCGACCGCGGCCGGGAATTTGTCGAGAATCTCGTGCGGAAAATACAGGGACAGTCTGCGGGCGAGATATGGATCGTCAGGCACGCCGGTTTCGAGCAGGTCACTGTAAAGCGTCAGCTTGGCATAGGCGAGCAGCACGGCAAGCTCCGGCCGTGTCAGGGCTTGGCCGCGTCGTGTGCGCTCGGCGATCGCAGCATCGTCAGGCAGGAATTCGACGGCGCGGCTGAGCAGGCTGCGTTGCTCGAGCGACTGCATCAGGCGGGTGAGGAAGCCGGTCTCGGCCATGCCCTTGCGTTCGGCGAGCGAGAGCGCCAGCGTCTGCAGATAGTTGTTGCGCAGCACCAGCGTACCGACTTCGTCGGTCATCGCGGCAAGCAGGGTGTTGCGGTCAGCCGGGCTGAGGCGTCCCTCGCGCTCGGGGCGCGCCAATGCGATCTTGATGTTGACCTCGAGGTCTGACGTATTCACACCGGCCGAATTGTCGATCGCGTCGGTGTTGAGCTTGACGCCCTTCTGCGCCGCTTCGATGCGCCCACGTTGGGTTACGCCGAGATTAGCGCCTTCGCCGATCACCCTGGCGCGAACGTCGGCACCGGTGATGCGGATCGCATCGTTGGCGCGGTCGCCGGCTTGATCGTCGCTCTCCGCCGACGACCGCACATAGGTGCCGATGCCGCCGAACCACAGGAGGTCCGCGCGCGCCTTCAGGATCGCCGTCATCACCTCGAACGGCGTTGCCTGCTCCTTGTCGAGATCGAGCAGGGTGCGCACTTCCGGCGCGAGCGGGATCGCCTTGAGCGAGCGCGAGAACACGCCGCCGCCCTGCGAGATCAGCGATTTGTCATAATCCTGCCAGCTCGATCGCGGCAGGTCGAACAGGCGCTTGCGCTCAGTGAAGCTGATCGCCGGGTCGGGGGAGGGATCGATGAAGATGTCGCGGTGATCGAACGCCGCAACGAGCTTCGTCGCCGGCGAGAGCAGCATTCCGTTGCCGAAGACGTCGCCGGACATGTCGCCGACGCCGACCACGGTGAACGGCACGGTCTGAATGTCGGTGCCGAGCTCGCGGAAGTGGCGCTTGACCGCCTCCCAGGCGCCGCGCGCCGTGATCCCCATCTTCTTGTGGTCGTAGCCCTGGCTGCCGCCGGAGGCGAAGGCGTCGCCGAGCCAATGGTTCTTCTCGGCCGAGATCGCGTTGGCGACGTCGGAGAAGGTGGCGGTGCCCTTGTCGGCGGCGACGACTAGATAAGGATCGTCGCCGTCATTCCGCACGGTCAAGTCGGGCGGCACCACGATGTCGCCGTCGAGATTGTCGGTGAGTTCGAGCAGCGAGCGCACGAAGATGCGATAGGCTTCGGTGCCCTCCGCGAGCCACGCCTCGCGATCGGAAGGCGGCGGCAAGCGCTTGGGCACGAAGCCGCCCTTGGCGCCGACCGGCACGATCACGGCGTTCTTGACTTGCTGCGCTTTCACGAGGCCGAGGATCTCGGTGCGGAAATCCTGTGGCCGATCGGACCAGCGCAAGCCACCGCGCGCAACCTTGCCGAAGCGCAGGTGAATGCCTTCGACACGCGGTGAATAGACGAAGATCTCGTAGAGCGGTCGGGGAGGGGGCAGATCCTCGATCTTGCGCGCGTCGAACTTGAAGGAGATTACCGGACGCGGATGTCCGTCCGGGCCGAGCTGCCACAAATTGGTGCGGATGGTCGACTGCACCAGATTGGTGAAACGGCGCAGGATGCGGTCTTCATCGAGCGAGGCGACGGATTTGAGCTGATCCTCGATCTCGGCAAGGAGAGTTATCTCGCGCGCCGAACGCTCGCGATCGGTCAGGACGAGGCGTGGATCGCGGCGGGCCTGGAACAGCGCGACGAGGTTGGCTGTGATCGCGGCGTTCTTGCGCAAGGTCTCCCACATATAGTCCTGGGTGAACGGTGCGCGGATCTGGTGCAAATAGCGCGACAGCGCCCGGATGGTCGAGACTTCCCGCCAGCCCAGGGCCGTGCGCAAGATCAAGGCATTGTACCCGTCGGATTCGGCGCGATCGGTGACCACCGCCATGATCGAGGCCTCCAGGCGATGGCTGAAGTCCCGGCTGATCTCGATCGGCTGGCCGTCGCTGGTCTCGATCGTCATGTCGTGCAGCCAGACCGGCTCGGGCCTGTTGCCGGGCACGATCTGATAGGTGCGTTCGTTGACCACGCGCAGGCCGTGATTTTCGATCACCGGCACGCGGTAGGACAGCGACAGCGGCGCGGCATCCGAAAACACCCTAAGGCCGAAGCGCCTGGGATCATCGTCCTCGAAGCGGTGAACCGAAATCGTCACCGGGCGGGCCGGTGTGAGCTTCTCGATGGTGGCGATATCGGCGACCGCCTGTTCTACCGTGGAAGCCTCGGTATAGCCGCCGCTAAAGGCCTGGACGTAGCGATTTGCGAGCATGCGCGCCCGCATGCCGTCGGTCGACGCAGCCAGCGCGGCCTTCAGCTTGTCGGCCCAGGTCGCGGCAATGGCGCTGATCCCTGCTTCCAGCGTGGCGCGCTCGACGGCGGGAGTCTTACCTTCATAGCGTCCGATGATGTAGTGGACGCGCGCCAATGCTCCTTCGGGGAAGGACACGTAGGACGCCGACAGTGCCCCCTTGTAGCTCCGCGCCAGGAAGGCGCCGACGCGCATGCGCACGTCAGTGTCGTATTTGTCGCGCGGAATGAAAACGAGGATGGAAACGAAACGATCGAACTTGTCGACCCGCGCCAGCGCCCGGACGCGGGGGCGCTCATAGAGGATTAGGATCTCCATGACGAAATCGAAGAGGGTATCGATGTCGATCTGGAATAGTTCGTCGCGCGGATAGTCTTCGAGAATGTGCTGGAGAGCCTTGCCAGAATGGCTATTCGGGTCGAAGCCGGCGCGCTGGAGCACCCGCGATACCTTGTGGCGAACATAGGGGATCTGTCGTGCCGAGCGCGTGTAGGCGCCCGAGGTGAACAGGCCGACGACTCGCAATTCACCCTCGAGCCGGCCGTCGGGCGTATAGAGCTTGATGCCGACATAATCCATCCGGATGCGGCGATGGACGCGGCTGCTCACGTTGGCCTTGATGACGATGAGCAGGGTCGGCTCGCGCATGAACTCGCGAATCTCCGGCGTCATCACCACCATTTCGCTGCCGCGGCGCAGGACCTTCACATCGGGATCTCGGAGGATGCCGAGGCCCTCGCCGGTCGTGATGTCGTCCGACGCGTCGCGGCCGGGCGAGAAGCGATATTCGCGCACGCCGAGAAAGGTGAAATTGTCGGCGCACAGCCATTGCAGGAACTGGTTGGCCTCGGCGACGTCGTCGATCGGAAGCGGCGGCGGATTGGACGAGAACGTCTTGACCGCGTCCTCGACGCGGTCGCGCATGGCGCGCCAGTCCGCGACGCAAGCGCGCACGTCGTTCAACGTCCTGGTGAGGCCGTCAATCAGCCTCTCGCGGTCCGCGTCGGCGTCCAGGCGGGTGATGTGGAGGTGAATCAGGCTCTCTCGCGCGCCCTTTGCCCCTTCCGGCAGTGCCTCGCCGTAGAAGCGCAGGAGCTTGCCCCCATCATCGCGCTCCACCGCGATGATGGGGTGAGCGACGAGAGTGACTTCGATGCCCTGCTCGGTGAGCTCCGCCATAGTGGAATCGAACAGGAAGGGCATGTTGTCGTTGAGGATTTCGAGCACGGAGATCTCGCGCCCGTCCGGCATCAGCGGATTGACGACGCGGATATCGGCACGCCCCGCCGTGCGCCGCTGCACATGCTCCCAGGCTTGCTCCGCGAGGAAGGCAAGCGAGGAGGCATCGCAACTGGCGAGGTCCTCGACATTGGTGAAGGCGAACAGAAGCTCGGCAAAGGCCCGGGGGGCCTTGCCCGGCTGCACGCTTCCTGCTGCCTCGTGGATCAGAGTTGCCCGGGCCTTGTCGTCACGCCAAGCCATAGCGTCCTCCATCTCCCAGCCGACGAGCCGCAATTACGGTCGGGCATCGTTCTTGGAGTGCGCCTCTTCGAGCGCATCTTCTTGACCGCGATTCAATCGCTTCGGCGAAATCTTCGGTCTTGCGGCCTCGACGATATTAGCATTCCGCAGCCGTCATGGCGCGGGGAGTTGTGAGGCGCGATTTGGGGGCGGAAAACCGGTGACCGATGACCATCGCGTCATTTGGTGCTCTGCAAAATGACGAGGAATTTCAATTGTGTATGAGTTCGTGATTTCATTCTGAATGGCGCGCATTTGCGATAATAAGGAGTCGCATGCGCACAATCGATCGTCTGTTCTCCTGCCTCGCTCTGTTTCTTGCTGTCGCCGCGCCGGTGCTTCCCGCGCGCGCGGCTGAGACCTGCCCGTTCATCAGCGCAAAAGAGCTCGCTGCCGCGATGCCGGCGCTGAAATGGTCTCTGATCTCGAATCAGGACGGCCGCGGCTGCATCTACCAGGCCGGGCGCGGCGACACGATGATGCTGAGCGTGTTCCGCAATCCCGACAAGGACCGCGCCAGGGAATTGTACGCGACCTTCGTCAAGACGCTCAGTGAGCGAATGCCGCTGAGCGCTGTGGTCGGGATCGGCGACGAAGGCCAGGGCGGAACGAGCGCCGCCGGCGCCGAGCGCCAGGAGGCCTCGGTCCTCGTTCTGTCCGGCGACTACATTCTGCAGATCAGCGTCTATCCGATCGGCCGGCGCGCCGACGATGCGCTGCTCGGTCCGATCACCGAAGCTGCGCGCGTTGCCATTGCCAATGTGGGCAAGAGCAGCGAGCGGTTCGGCAATTGCGAGTGGCTCACGGCCGCCGATGCCGACGGCTTTCTCGACAACGGCACGCTGACGGTGCAGCGGACCGGCGCGGGCAGCTGCATGATGTTCGATCGCGAGGCCAACACCATGACGGTCGCGGTGATCGCGATGTCGCGCGACACCGTCGTCGGCATGATGAAGCGCGCGGGTCCCTGCACGCATGTGGCGATCCCCGAGCTCGGCCGCGAAGCCTTCGGCGAGCATTCCTGCACCAAGGGCAACGGCAACGCCGTCACCATCTATGTCTGGAAGAACGGCCGGCAGGCGTCGATCGTGTTCGCACCAGTCAAGCCGCATCCGGAGTCCGGCTCGGTCGAGCGCCTCAAGGCGGTCGCCACGCGGGTCTATGGGAAAATGTAAGGGGGCTGGGTGACCGCCCAGCGGCCCCGGCTTTCACCGCAGGCCCTGCTCGTCGATCAGGATGCGATGGATCTCGATGCGCTCGGGCAGCTCGATCAGGAACTCCGCGTCGCGGGCGAGATGATGGACCTTGGTCGGCTCGCCCTTGGTGAAGGCGGTCATGGCCGCGATGTCGGCCCAGTAGGAGATGGTCGTGAACCACGTCTCCTCGTCGCGGTCCTCGCGCAATTGCTGCACGCCGAGCGCGGTCTTGAGCAGCGGCGGGATGCCTTCGGCTTGCAGATAGGCCTGGTAGGCGTCGGCGATGTCGCGGCGGGTACGGCCGCGCCAGATGCGGGCGATGGTCGGCTGGGTCGGCATGGCATGACTCTCCTTGCTGCCGAACGCCGCGTGGCGTGGTCTCGTTCCAGCGTCTCCATGTCACGGCCAGCGGCGGCCGCAGCTGGAACCTGGCGCTGGCCGGTCTGGCGAATCGGCGGCCGGTTCTTGACCGGCGCCGCCGCAGCATTTCCACATCATTGATCTGAAACAATGATGGTCTTCGCCACAAATGCTAGGGCGAGTCGCGAGGTCGCGTGCGAGGCTCCCCAGGCCGGTCAAGATACTCTCCGCGCGTGATGCAAATCCGAGGGCTCAATGGGACGACTGCTGAATATCGTGACGCCGCTGCACACTGCGACCAAGCGCGACTACATGGGCCGCATGAACGACGACAAGATCGGCTGCTCGCTGAAGGCGCGGGAATACGAGGCCGATTACTGGGACGGCGACCGCCGCTTCGGTTATGGCGGCTACCGCTTCATCGAGGGGCGCTGGGCCCCGGTCGCCAAGGCGCTGATCGAGACCTACGGCCTGAAGGACGGGTCCAGCGTGCTCGACGTCGGCTGCGGCAAGGGATTTCTGCTGTACGAGATGCAGAAGATCCTGCCGGGCCTGAAGGTCACCGGCTTCGATATCTCCAAGCATGGTCTTGCCAATGCGCACGAGCAGGTGAAGCCGTATCTGTTCAACTATCGCGCCCAGGACGTCTATCCCTATGGTGACGACAGTTTCGACCTCGTCATCTCGCTCGGCACCCTGCACAATCTCAGGCTCTACGAGCTCGAGGCCGCGCTCAAGGAGATCGAGCGGGTCGGCAAGAACAAATACGTCATGGTCGAGGGCTACCGGAACGTCGCCGAGCTGCACAATCTCGAATGCTGGGCGCTGACGGCGGAATCCATCCTGCACACCTCGGAATGGATCTGGCTTTACGGCAAGCTCGGCTACACCGGCGATTACGAATTCATCTATTTCGAGTGACCGGGCGCGCGATCCATGGACATCAAGACCGCAAAGGCCGCGATCCTCGTCGAATCCGGCAAGCCGCTGATCGTCGACGAGTTCGATCTGCCTGACAGGCTCGAGCACGGTCAGGTGCTCGCCCATGTGCACACGTCGAGCATTTGCGGCGCACAGATCAACGAGATCGACGCCGTCAAAGGCGTCGACAAGTTCCTGCCGCACCTGTTGGGGCACGAGGCGCTGGCGACCATCGTCGAAACCGGGCCTGGCGTCGTCTCCTGCCAGCAGGGCGACACCGTCGTCATGCATTGGCGCCCGGGCAAGGGCATCCAGTCCAACACGCCGGTCTATGCCTGGCGCGGCAAGCGCCTCAACGCCGGCTGGGTCACCACCTTCAACGAATACGCCGTGGTGTCGGAAAACCGCGTCACCCCCGTTCCTGATACGATCGATCGCACCAGCGCGCCGCTGCTCGGCTGCGCGGTGACGACCGCGCTCGGCGTCGTCAACAACGATGCGCAGATCGCGATCGGCGAAGCCGTCGTCGTGTTCGGCGTCGGCGGGGTCGGCTTGAACATCGTGCAATTCGCCGCGATGGTCGGCGCCTGGCCGGTCATTGCGATCGACCGCCTCGACAACAAGCTGGCCATGGCGAAGGATTTCGGCGCCACCCACCTCATCAATTCCGAGACCGTGAAGGATGTGGCCGCCGAGGTCCGGTCCATCACGGGGGCCGACGGACCCGACAAGGTCGTCGAGACCACCGGCGTCAAGAACCTGATTGAGCTCGCCTACGAGATCACCGCCAAGAAAGGCCGCTGCATCCTCGTCGGCGTGCCGCGCGAGAAGGCCGAGATCTATACCCTGCCATTGCACTTCGAGAAGGTGCTGAAGGGCTCGGAAGGCGGTCAATGCCAGCCTGCGCGCGATATCCCGCGCCTCGTGCGTCTCAGCGATGCCGGCAAGGTGAGCTACCGCGGCATCGTGACCCACGAGTTCGCGCTCGATGACATCAATGCCGCCCTGGATCTGATGCGCAGCGGCACGTCGGGACGGATCCTCCTGAACATCAGCTGAGCGCTGCGCTCGCCGCGCACGCGCGGGTCACTAATCGATCTCCGCCTTGGTCTTCAGTCCGGGCAACACGGTGCGGACGTGCTCGGCCAGCGTCGTCGCCAGCAGCGAGGGCTTCGCCTCCGAGAATTCGAGCGCGATGCCGATGGTCGGAAGCAGGGGCAGTCCGGCCGAGACGACGTGAAGATCGAACGGAACGGCGGTTCGTGTCAGGACGCTGATCGCATGACCGGACCGCGCGATCGCGATCAGGCCGGCGAGGCTGTTGCTCGCGTAGGCGACCCTGTAGCGCCGATTGACCGCGTCCATCGCGGCGCAGGCGGCCCGGTAGTCCAGGCTCATCGGCGCCGCCAGCGCCAGCGGCAGCACATCCTGCGTCAGTATTTTCGGTTCGGCCTCGTTCGCGACCCAGACGAAGCGCTCCTCGCGGATCACCTCGCGCGCTCCGGCATCGGACAGCGAGACCAGCGCCATGTCGATCTGGCGCCGCACCAGCATCGGGCGCAGCTCGGAGGTCGGTGCGCAGACCATGCGCAGCTCGACATTGGGATGCAGCGCGCAGAACCCCTTCAGCAGCGCCGGCAGGAAAGCGATCGAATAGTCCTCCGGGCAGCCGAGGCTCAGCGTCCCCTTGAGACTCGCGCCGCTCATGTCGGCGAGAATCTCGTCGTGCTGCGCCAGCAGCGTCTCGGCGTGAGCGAGCAGTTTCTCGCCGGCCGCGGTCAGCCTCATGCCGGATCCGCTGCGGTGAAACAGCGGCTGCGTGATCGTCTGTTCCAGCCGTTGCATCTGCATGCTGAGCGCGGACTGTGTCCGGCCAATCTGCAAGGCCGCCAGGCTGATCGAGCCGGTGCGGGCCACGACGACGAAATTCCTCAGAAGAGTGAGATCCAGCATCGACATCAGGAAGATTGATATCCAGATTTAATTATATCAACTAGCCTGAACTCAAATTCTTGACTAGAGGTCAGACGTCCCAAGCGTAGGTGGCTGTCATGACCTTGAATGCCGATCCCGATTTCTGGGCGTCCGCCAACACGCATCTGACCCGCTATGGGCCGAGTTTCGAACCCGTCATCATCGAGCGTGCGGCCGGCAGTTTCGTCTACGACGCCGACGGACGCGCCATCCTCGACTTCACCTCGGGTCAGATGAGCGCCGTGCTGGGGCACACGCATCCCGACATCGTCGCCACGGTCGCACGGCAAATGGGGGCGGTCGCTCATCTCTTCAGCGGCATGCTCTCGCGTCCGGTGGTGACGCTGGCCGAGCGTCTCGCTGCGCTTGCGCCCGGTCTCGACCGCGTGCAGCTGCTGACGACAGGCGCGGAAGCCAATGAAGCGGCGATCCGGATGGCCAAGCTCGTCACCGGCAGGCACGAAATCGTCGCCTTCGCGCAAAGCTGGCACGGCATGACCGGCGCGGCGGCGTCGGCGACCTACAGCGCGGGCCGGCGCGGTTATGGGCCGGCCGCGGTCGGATCGTTCGTCATTCCCGCGCCGAACGCCTATCGGCCGCGCTTCAGGAACGTCGACGGCAGCAACGACTGGCAGACCGAGCTGGACGATGCGTTCGCACTGATCGACAGCCAGTCGACCGGTAATCTGGCGGCCTTCATCGCCGAGCCGATCCTCTCCAGCGGCGGCATTCTGGAACTGCCGCTCGGCTATCTCGCGGCCTTGAAGCAAAAATGCCAGCAGCGCGGCATGCTGCTGATCCTCGACGAAGCTCAGACCGGAATCGGCCGCACCGGGCACATGTTTGCCTTCGAGCGTGACGGCGTGGTGCCTGACATTCTCACGCTGTCGAAGACGCTCGGCGCCGGTCTGCCGCTCGCCGCCGTCATGACGACAAAGGCCATCGAGCAGACCGCGTTCGAGCGCGGCTTCCTGTTCTACACCACGCATGTCTCCGATCCCTTGCCCGCCGCGATCGGCGTCACGGTGCTCGACGTGGTCGCGCGCGACGGGTTGGTGGCGCAGGCAACCGCCAGGGGCAACAGGCTCCGGGATGGATTGCTGTCGCTGCAGCAAAAGTTCGAATGCGTCGGTGACGTCAGGGGCCGCGGTCTTCTGCTCGGTCTCGAAATCGTCGTCGACCGGCAGTCTAAGACGCCGGGGTTTGAACTCGGCGCGCGGATCATGGAGGAGACCATGCGTCGCGGTCTCAGCATGAACATCGTCAAGTTGCCCAGCATGGGCGGCGTATTCCGCATCGCGCCGCCGCTCACGGTGTCCGAGGCCGAAATCGATCGCGGTCTCGAGATCATGTCGGAGGCGATCCAGGCTGCTGCGACGACGCACTGATCGGCGAAAGGCCTGACCGGATGCAAATCGCCAGGACATATGGCCGTCCGACGCTGTTCTCGCGGCACGGCATGGTCGCCACCGCGCATCCGCTCGCGGCACAGGCCGGTGCACGAATCCTGATGCAGGGCGGCAATGCGTTCGATGCGGCCGTCGCCACGGCGGCCGCCCTCAACGTGGTCGAGCCGTTCATGTCGGGGCTTGCCGGGTTTGGACTGGCCACGATCTGGGTGGCGATCGAGCAGCGCATTCGCGTGCTCGACTTCGCTCCGCCGGTGCCCGCAAGCTTCCCGGTCGGCAGATACACAAGCAGATTCGAGCTCGAGCGAGGTCCGCAGGCGGCCTCGACGCCCGGCAATCTCGCGGGCTGGTGCGAGCTGCTCTCGCGCTATGGACGCAAATCGCTTCCAGACGTCTTTGCGCCGGCGATCACGCTGGCGCGCGACGGCTTCGCGCTCTCGGACTTCGGTGTTGATGAGATCAACGAGCAGGTGCCGCTGCTCGAACCCTGGCCGGAGCTGCACGCCGCACTGGTCAGGAACTATCTCCCGGATGGAATGCCGGTGAAGCTCGGCAGCATCGTCGCGCAGCCTGATCTCGCGCAGACTCTTGCCGAGATCTCCGAATTGGGGCCCGAGTATCTGTATGGCGGCAAGCTCGGCCGGCGGATCGTGGACTATCTCGCCACGCTCCGCGGCAGCCTGACGCTGGACGATGTCATCGCCGTCAAGCCGCATTGGTTCGATCCCCTGACCGTGTCCTATCGGGGGCTCGAGCTTCACGTCCCGGCGCAGCAATGCGGCGGCTTCCAGTTCGCCCTGACCCTCAAGATCCTTGAAGGCTTTGACCTCGGGCGTCTGCCGAAGGACGGCGCCGATCATCTCGATACGGTCTATCGCGCGATCCGTCTCGCCGCCGGCGAGCGCATCGCCCACGGCGATCTGGGACCGGATCAAGCCGCTGGAGCAATGTCCGACGCGACGATCGCGCGGCTTCGCCAGCGTGTGAGCGACGGCCGGCCGATCACGGGCCCGACAGAGCAATGGATGCCGCAGGATCGTGCCGATCCCGGCCACACCACCTCGTTCTCGATCGCCGACGCCGAAGGCAATCTGGTCTGCATGACGCAAAGTCTCGGCAGCCCGTTCGGCAGCGGCGTCGTGGTGCCGGGGACCGGCGTTTGCCTCAACAATCATCTGCATTGGGCCGACGTGCAGCCGGGAAGCCCGAACCTCGCTAGGCCGGGCGACGCGTTGCCGGTGACGATGGCACCGTCGATTGCGACGCGCGGCAGCCGTCCGGTGCTCGCGCTGGGGACGCCCGGCAGCTACGGCATCCCGCAAACCCAGGCCCAGGCTTATGTGCAGCACATCGAGTTCGGCCTTCCGCTGCAGCAGGCGATCGAGGCGCCGCGTTCACGGCTGTGGGACGGCCGCTTCATTCAGGCAGAGAACCGCATCGCGCCGGAGACCATCGCCGAACTGAAGCGCCGCGGCCACGAGATCGCGATTTTGGACACCGGATGGACCATGCTCTGCGGAGGCATGCAGGCCGTCGCGCTCGATCCGGTGACCGGCGTGATGACGGGTGCCGCCGATCCGAGGCGGGACGGGTATGTCATCGGCTTGTGAGCGGACGCACATCGCGGCGAGCGCAGACAGCGCGTGGCTGGCCGCGTCTCGTTAACAAATCGTTCACCGCCCAAGGCCAGCCCAGCCGTAACCGCCGGTTAACCATGGATATTTACGGTGTAGCAAGCCTCTGAGCTATGACTGTCAGTTGATTTCGAGTCCAACCCATGGCGTTCGGTAGCCGGCCATCTCCGCGAAGCATCGCCCCGACGGAGCAAGCGGCTTCGTGGGAAGCGCCGCGGGCTGCGAAGGCGAAGCCTGACGGCGCCGCGCCGGGCCTGACCAAGGGATCGCTGACCGTCTCCGGCACGCTGTCCTTCCTGCGCGAGAATGGCCGGCGCATTCTGACGCTGGCCCTGGCGCTGTTCGCCCTCGGCGTCGTCGCTCTGATGATCCTTCCGGTCCGCTATGCCGCGACGGCGCTGGTCGTGCTCGATCCGCGCGAGCTGCGCGTGACCTCGGATCAGGACGTGCTGCCCGGCATCGGCCAGGATGCCGCGGCGCTGCAGAGCCAGATCGAGATCGCCAAGTCCGACGGCTTCCTCCGTCCTTTGATCGAGCAACTCAAGATCGCGGACGATGAGGACGTCGCGGGCGGCTATACCGACATGACGCGCCTGCTCGAGAAATTCCGCAACCGGCTCGAGATCACTCGGCGCGGGCTGACCTACGTCATCGCGATTTCCTTCACCTCGAACCGGCCGGATCGCGCGGCTTACTATGCCAATGCCATCGCCGAGGCCTTCGTCGCCAGCCAGGGCCGCGTCCGCACCGAGGCGACGGACGAGGCGGCCGGCTGGCTCCAGGACCGGCTGAAGACGCTGAGCGAGCGCCTGCGCGCCTCGGAAGACGCCGTCGCCGCCTTCCGGCTCGAGCACAACATCGTCAATGCCGGCAAGGAATCCACCACGCAGCAATTGCGGGTGACCGACCTGACCCAGCAGGTCTCCGCCGCCCGCGCGCGCACCGAGGAGGCCAAGGCGCGCTACGAGCAGGTGCAACGCGACGTCAAGGCCAATGTCGAAGGGCCGGTGAAGCAGGATCTCCTCAGCATGCTGCGCGCGCAGCGCTCCGCCCTGAACGACCAGATCGCGCAGAAGAAGGCGGTCTATGGCGACCGCCATCCCGACCTTGCGATCTCCTACAGCCAGCTGGCGGACATCAACCGGCAGATCGAGATCGAGCGGAAGAAGAACATCGACACGGCCAAGTCCGAATACGAGGCCCAGCTGGAGCAGCAGAACGCGCTGGAAAAGCAGCTCAAGGCGGTCGAGACCAAGATGCTGGTCGACGGCCAGGCGCTGGTGAAGCTGCAGGAGCTGCAGCGCGACGCCGATGCCAACCGCAACATCTACGAGCAGTTCCTGTCGCGGTTCAAGACCACCAACGAGCAGCGTCAGCTGCAGGCCTCGCAAACCAAGATCGCCTCGGTTGCGATTCCGCCGTTGCGCTCGACGCGTCCGCCGCTCGCCTTGCTGCTTGCGGCGCTGGCGATCGGCTCGCTGCTGACCTCGACCGCCGCCGTTGCGGTGACGACGAGCCTGTCCGCCGACAAGCCCGAATCCGTTCAGGCCCCTGCCTCACGTGAAGCGGAGGAGGCGCCCGGCCCGCAAGTTACCCCTTCGGCCGCCGCTGCGCGCCCAGCCGAGGCGATGCCCCGCCTTCCTGTCTGGGCGCGCATCCCCGAGCTGGCGCCAGGCGCCGGGATCAACACGGTCTGGCAGAGACCGGTCAGCGCGTCGGCCGAGCTCGATCTCGGCCCCCACTTACGGCCGTTGCTCGAACGCATCGACCGCGTTCCGGTGCGCGGCTGCAAGGTCGCGCTGGTCTTGTCGGTCGGCAAGAGCGCCGGCGGCAACACCGTGGCGCGTTCCCTCAATCGCGCCGCCGTGAACCTGGGCATGATGAGCGTGCTGATCCGCCTCCAGGCTGAATTTGCAGGCGCCCAGCCGCCGGTGACCGAATGGCAGGACGGCTCGACCACGGCGGGACTTCAGTCGATCGACGAGCTGCTCGGTGCCGGGCGCAAGCCCGATGCGCGGCCCGAGGACGATATCCGCTCGGAGTTCGACCTGATCGTCGTCCACGCCGGCAATCTCGCCTTGCAGCCCGACGCCATTGCCCTGGCCGCCCACGCCGACCTGATCGTCCTGGTGGCGCGCGCCGGCGAGCTTGGTTCGTCCGCGATGCGCAGGGTGACCGGGGCGCTGTCGAGATACGCGGCCGTGCCAACCGGCCTCGTCGTCAATCACGTGCCCGCCGGTTCAATGGCGCCTCAGCCCGACGGTGGCGCTCTGGGCCTTGCGGTTTGACGATGACAGCCTTGCGCCGCCGTCTGCTGGCTGCGGCGATGCTGTTGTCGATCTCGCTCGTCCGGCCGGTGTTCGCCGAGGATTGCGTGCCCCTGCCGTCGACGGTCTCGCCTGAGCGGCTTGCCGCGCTCTCGCGCGGCTTCAACGCCGACGGCTGGATCAACGGTGCGCCGCCGAGCCGCGCGCTGCTGCAGCAGCTGCGCAAGGCCGGCATGAGCCATGTCCGCCTGCCGGTGCCGGCGGAGCGCGTGATGCCGCGCTTTGCCGCAACGGACGAGCGCGCGGCGACCCTGCGCGTGCTCGACAGCGCGTTGAAGCAGCTGACCTCGCTCGGATATTCCAGCTCGGTCGACCTTCATCCGGGCGAGCGCTTCAATCGCCTGCACAAGGATGATCCGGATGCGGCGATGGGTGAGATGCAGGAGGCCTGGCGCGCGCTTGCAGAGGTCATTCGATCCTATCCTGCCGATCGCATCTTCGCCGAGCTGCTCAACGAGCCCGATATCGAAGCGGAGCGATGGCAAAAGGAGGTCGAGGCGCTCGCCGCCTTCGTTCGCGGGTTGCTGCCCGCCACCACGCTCATCGTTGGTCCGGTCAACTGGCAGCGCGCGGACTCGCTGCCGCGGTTTCGTCCGCTGGCCGACCCTGACGTCGTCTACGCCATCCATTTCTACGATCCGATGGTGTTCACCCATCAGGGCCATTGGGACGCGCGCGATCCGCTGCACGACATCATGGATCTGCCTTACCCGATCAATGCGGGCGATCCCAAGGTTCAGGCGCTTTGGCAGGATTTGCAGGCGAGGGGCGCGGTCAAGGCGCTCGCCATGCTCGATACCGCGATTGCCGCCGCCAAGGACAAGCCGGGGGCCGATCGCTGGCTCGCGCCCGCGCTCGCATGGCAGCAGCAATTTTCGCGGCCGATCATCGTCAACGAGTTCGGCGTGTTGAAAGCCGGCGCCCCCAGGCAGAGCCGGTTGCGCTGGCTGGCGGAGGTCACCGCCTATGCCCGCGCGCATTGCTGGGGCTGGGCGCATTGGGAACTGGCGCAAGGCTTTGGTCTCGTCGATGCCACCACCGGCAAGCCCGATCCCGACGTGATGCGGGCGCTGCTCGGCGCGCCCGGCCGGCTTGAAAGGTCTCCCGCCGCGCGCGGTGATCGTTAACGGATCCTTACCCCTCGCGCGGCTATCGTGTCCCGGCGCGATGCCAAAGGACCATTGATGAGCGCCGGGTACTCACCGCAAGGCCACAGCGTGCAGGCCGCGCCGTCGCCTCCGGCCTGGCGCGAGCTGGCCGTGACCTTCTGCGTCGCCATCGCGACGATCGGCTCTGCGCCGGTTCTGCACCTCGCCAATCCGGCTCTGGCCATCGCCGTCGAGGTCCTGATCGGCATCGCCATCGTCGTTGCGGTCCCGACCTCCGCGCCGGCCGTCGCGATCTTCGTCCTGTTCTTCCAGAACCTGTTCGTCTCCGTGCTGTCGCCGCTGGTCCCGCTTCCGTCCGATCTCGACTTCATCAAGGGCTACAATTTCCTGGTCTGCTCCGTGATGTGGCTGGCGACGTTCGCGCTTTACGTGCTCGGCCGGAGGGGTCAGTCGAGGGAAATCAATCAGATCATGCGCTGGGGCGTCTTCACCCTCGCCGTCGTCTCGCTCTATTTCGCGATTGGGTTCGTCCAGGATGGACAGCCGGCGGCGGTCTATTTGCGCAACATCGTTCTGCCGCTGTTTCTGTTTCAGCTGTCGCTCCTGACCGCGGCAACCTTTGAGGTGCGCATCACGCCGTTCCTGGTCGCGCTCGCGGTCATCCTCATGCTGTGCGGCTATGTCGAGCTCGTCTTGCGCGATGTCTGGCTGGCCGTCACCAACGGCCATACGTTCTGGGGCTTCGACGAGCTCAAGGCGACCCATTCCGGCGTCTGGGAGGCCCAGATGCGGCAGACCGGCAACGTGCCGGTCACGCTCAAGGATCGTTTCAGCTTCGACTTCCTGAACACGCCTTTGCTCGAAGGCTTCGGCCTGTCGAAGATGCTGCGCATCAACGGTCCGAACATGCACCCGATCAGCTTCGCCTACGGGATCGGCTTTCTCGCCCTGTTCCTGTTCTCGGTCGGACGCCCGCTGCTCGCCCTGGCAGCCCTGCCGCTGCTGGTCTTTTGCAGCGTGAAGGGAGCGCTCATCACCGTCGTCTTCGTGGCTGCGGGCTGGATCGGGACTCGCCTCATCGGTGCCGTGGCGACGTTGTTGCTGGGGTTCGCCGGCATGATCGCCTTTGCGATCCTGGCGATTCGCCTCGGGCTGCAGATCGGCGACTATCACGTCATCGGCTTGATGGGCGGTCTCGACGGATTCGTGCAGAGACCTTACGGCCGTGGCCTCGGCATCGGCGGCAATCTGTCGGAGAGCTATTTTTCCATCGACTGGAGCGCTGCGCAGGCCGCCGGCACGATCGACGGCGCGGTCGAAAGCGCGATCGGCGTTCTCTTGTATCAGATGGGAATCGCGGCTTTCGTGCCGCTGGCCTTCTATTTCGCGATGGCCCTCAAGGCCTGGCGCCTGTACGCCTCGTCCGGATATCTGACGCAGGGCCTTGCCGGTTTCGGCGTCCTGGTCGTTGTACTCAACGGATTGTTTCAGGAAGAGGCCCTGTTCGCGCCGCTCGCGCTGGGCCTGATGCTCTCGCTCGCCGGCCTCGTCATCGGCAGCCATGTGAGGGTGCAGACAGTTGCAAACGAGGATGCCGAGCCCGTTCGGCTCACCGGCTTCCAGCCCGTCACGTAGGCTGCCGGCGCGCCAACGGTTCTGCTCGCCCCGGTGCCTGGACCGCGGTTATCCAGGAACTTCCATTTTTTCCCGGCGTTGAACAGGACCCGCACAAGCGGCCGAAGCACGCGATGAAGAATTTTTCCAACGCCGAATTTTCTCCCGAGGTGATCGAGATCATGACGGCCGCGCTGGAAGCTGCCGTTGCGACCCTGCCGGACCCCGTGCATTCCTCGCACGTCAACGCGCTCGCCGAATCCATCCTGCGCACCGCCAGCGCAGGCGAGCGGAACGTTGCCGACCTGCAAAGGATCGCCCTGATGGAGCTGCAGCTGGCCCCGCGCAAGTGACGAGGCGAACATGAAGACACTGATTGCCGCAATCATCGCGCTTTGTGCGACATCATCATTTGCCTCGGCAAACGGCTGGAGGGCGTACCGCATCCCGGAATCCGCAACCTCGGTCGACATTCCCACCTCGATCTTTACCGAGCCGGCCGGGAAGCCCGATGGATATGGGCAGCAGTTTCGCAGCCACGACGGCAGTGCGGACCTCACCGTTCAGGCCGTCGAGAACCAGCAAGGCCTGTCGCCGGCCGAATTCCTGGCGCGGAAGAATCCGCCGACAGGGATCATTTACAAGCGGATCACGTCGAACTTCTTCGTGGTCTCGAGCATCAAGCGCGACAAGATTTGGTACGACCGGTGCAATTTCTCGCGGGGCTATGTGCACTGCGTGCTGATCAATTATCCAGCCGCCCAGAAGCAGCGATGGGATGCCGTCGTGACCCGCATCAGCCGCAGCCTGCGTGCTGGTTGAGCCAGCTCACAAGACGGAAGAGTCACAAGACGAAAAAGAGCTGCCCGGGCACGCCGGGCAGCAGGTCGTGAGGAATAGAGCCGCGCGTATTTGCGTCTAGCGCGCGATGAAGTGAGGCTCGATCGCTGCAAAGACGGAGGTGCGCTCCCTCTCCCGCTTGCGGGAGAGGGTTGGGGAGAGGGTGTTTCCGCAATGGGACAATCCCCTAGAGGAGAAAACCCTCACCCGCGCCTCCGGCGCGACCTCTCCCGCAAGCGGGAGAGGTTGCACCGAGCCAGTGGCAATCGATTCGACCTAAAGCCATTCCGCTCTAGCGCGCGGTCGTCGATGTGGTCGACATGGTCGGCTTCGAACCCGGCGTATGCGACATCGTCTTGGTGGTCGAGCCGACTTGCTCGCCGGCCTTGACCTTGGTGCGGGTGTGCGAGCGGCTGAACGTGCCGCCGTCATGAGCCTGGGCGCGGGCGTTGGAGTTGAGCACCGGGCCGTTGCCCTTGTTCATGCTGACGCCGGTCTGCGTCTTGCCGCTGGCGGCAGCCGCGCTTCCGCCGGCGGCGATCGAGGAGCCGGTGCGGCCCGTCGCCGAGGTGGACGTGCCGCCGGTGCCGACGGTGGAGGCGGAGGTGCCGCCCGCTGCGGCCGAGCCGCCGCTGCCGCCGGTGATGCTGGTCTGCGCCAGCACTGGTGAAGTGGCGGCAAGCAGAAGCGCGACCGCCGAGGTCGTAACGAGTGTTCTCATGTTTCAATCCTCTGTTCGATGGCAACTTGTCTCAAGGCGACGAGGTCGAGATCGTGCAGCCGTTGACGGTGATGGTGCTGGCGCTGGTGGAGCCAGGTCCTCCCGCCGTCGACGAGGAGCTCGAGACGTGGCCGCCGCCCGCTTGCACGTGGACCGACGATCCGCCGGCCGAGCTCGAGCTCGAAAGTGAACCGCTCGATGCGGTCGAGCCCGTCGTGCCCGAGCTCGATGCGCCGGCGGCGGTGATGCTGCCGTCTGCGTGCTTCTCCACTTTGACCTTGCAGGTCTCGCCAGAGCTCGTCTTTCCGGTCTTTTCCATGGTCTCTGCCGATGCAGCGCTCGCCGTCAGGGCGAGCACCGTGATCGCAACGATTGCCTTGTTCATTGCGGCTCCTCCTCCATAGACGAAAGGGAGCGGCGCGTGCCGCTCCCCGGGTCGGACTAGTTCTTGTCCTTCTTCCATTCGTCCTTGTTGTGGCCCTTGCCCTTCTCGAGGCCCGTGTCGCTGGCGTGGCTGCCGGACTTGCCGTCGCTCATGCCGGGCGATTTCGATGCGCCGGACTGGCCAACGGTGGAGCCGCTGCCCGCCGCAGAACCGCCGGTGCCGACGCTGGACGAGCTCTTGCCGCCGCCGGCCGATGAGCCACCGGTGCCGAGCGTCGAGGCCGAGCCGCTGCCCGAGCCACTGCCGGCCGCCGAACCACCGGTGCCAACGGTCGAAGAGCTGGTGCCGCCGCCCGCGGACGAGCCGCCGGTGCCGAGCGTCGATGCAGAGCCCGACCCGCTGCCGCCAGCCGAAGAGCCACCGGTGCCCACCGTCGAAGAGCTGGTGCCGCCGCCGGCCGATGAGCCGCCGGTGCCGATCGTCGAGCTCGATTGCGCAACAGCGAGCGCCGTGCCGGCCAGCAGCGCGGCCGCAGCCGCAGAGAGCTTCAGGATCCTCATGTCCATTTTCCTCCAGGGTTTCCAAAATCAAATCGCCAATCAGGCACGGGATAAATTGGCAATCGCGCAAACGTTCCTTGTGCCAGACACGTTGACGTGTTGATGCGGCCTTGAGTCAGTTCCGCGACGCGCAAAGCCATCGCGTTCATTCATCCGCCGTTCATCTGCCTGGAGAGGACGTCGTCGTCTGTCTGTTCGCCGCGAGCGTCAGACTCAATGGATTGCGGAATGCTCGGCGCGTCCGCCTCCCTGGCCTGCGCGAAGACCTGATTCCTCGGCCGTTACGACCACGTTTACCAATCATCGCAAGCAAATCGTAGCGGCGGCTTGGTATAGCGCCGGTGACAGGTGAGAATCATGCCGCTGCTCCATGTCCCCACGATCTACGTGCTGCTGCTGGCAGTCATGGTGCTGCTCGGCGCGCTGACGCTTTTCGCGTGGCTGCAAAATCGCGCGGTTCGCGCTCTTGCCTGGTGGGGCGGCGCCGTGCTGGTCATGGCAGCCGCGCTCGGCCTGCTCTGCCTGCGCGGCGTGATCCCGGACGTCTGTTCGCTCGATCTCGCCTACGCCGTCCTGTTCACGGCCTGCGCTCTGATGCTGGAGGGGGCGCGCAGCTTCGAGGGGCGGCGGACGAGCCCGCTTCTCCTGCTCGCGGGCGCGGCGATGTGGATTGTGACCTGTCAGATCCCGGCAATGTACGAGTCCGCCACGGCGCGCTTGATCATCGTCTCGGTCGCCATGGGCTCTTATTCGCTCGGCTGCGCCTACGTGCTGTGGACCGGCCGCGCCGAGCCGCTGCTGTCGCGCTGGCCGCTGATCGTGCTGACCGCGCTCGGCGGCGGCCTGTTTCTCGTGCGTATTCCGCTCCACGTGGCGCATCCGCTCGCCGCGGTGCCGGTCACGCGCTTCGAGGCGCTGCAATCGTTCTGGTTCGCGATCGTGAGCACGTTCACCGTGCTCTTCTTCATCGCCATCAACTATCTGTTTCTTGCGCTCACCAAGGAGCGGAGCGAGCTCGCGCACAAGCGCGCCTCGATGACGGACGCGCTGACCGGTCTCGCCAACCGCCGCGCCTTCCTGGAATTCGGCGAACGGCGCCTGAAGGCACCTGCAAACGGGACGATCGCGTTCCTGCTGTTCGATCTCGATTTGTTCAAATCGATCAACGACACCCATGGGCATGCGATGGGCGATCGGGTGCTGCGCTTGTTCGCACAGACGCTGTCCGCCAATCTGCCGCGAGGCGGCGTTGCGGGCCGGCTCGGCGGCGAGGAGTTCGCCGCGATCGTCAGCGGGCCCGACAGGAAGGCGGCGATCGCGGCCGCCGAGCGCGTCCGCGAGAGCTTCGCGGCGATCGCGCGCGTCGTCGACGGTGTCGTGATCGCAGCCACGGTCAGCGTCGGCCTCGCACATGCGGACAGCGCGCCCGGCGGCATCGAGGCGCTGTGCGAGCGCGCCGACAAGGCGCTCTACACGGCGAAGTCGCTCGGCCGCAATCGGGTCGAGAGCGCGGTGGAGGAGCTCGTTCCGCTCGTGCCCGACGCGCCTGCAGACCGTCCGATTCCGTCCGCGGCGCACGCGCGAGCCGCAACAAAGCGGGCGGCAGCCTGATCCTGCAATCTCCTTTGCGCGATCATCGCATTGTCATGCTCCGGTCATCTTAGCTGCATCGTCCGTTGCTCTTTTCCCGGCGCGCCAGGGCTCCGTTCCGATGACATCGGGACCGAGCTCTGGATTGTTGTTGATGCGTTTTCTTGACGCGAGCCCGACGCTTCGCCCGAAGACGCTCTGGGGAGAGCTGACATGCAACTGATCAAGACGATTGCGGCGGACCGCCGCGCGATGCTCAAGGGCCTTGCGGCCGCGGCAATGGCGCCGCTTGCGGCGCCGGCCTTTGCCGCCGCGGGCCTGCCGCCGCAGCCGACCGGTCCAGCCGCCGCTGTCGCAACCGACAAGTCCTATTGGGCGGCCGTGAAGGGGCTCTATGCCGTCACGCCTGAAATCGTCAATTTCGAGAACGGCTATTGGGGCATCATGGCCGAGCCCGTCAGGCGCGAGTTCATTCGCCAGTCCGACATGGTCAATTATCAGAACACCTATTACGCGCGGCTGCGTGCGGGCACGGATTTCGAGGCGGTGCGCACCAAGGTGGCGGAGGCGGTCGGCGCGCTCCCGGAGGAGATCGCGCTCACACGCGGCGCGACCGAAGCGCTTCAGCTCCTCATCGGCGGCTACAACAGGTTGAAGCCGGGCGACGGCGTGCTCTATGCCGACCTCGACTATGATTCGATGCAATACGCGATGAACGCGCTGAAGGCGCGCCGCGGCGTCGACGTGGTCAAGTTCGACGTGCCGGAGCCCGCCACCCGCCAGGCGGTGCTCGACGCCTATGCCCGCGCCATCGAGGCGAACCCGAGGACGCGGCTTCTGCTCCTGACCCATGTCAGCCATCGTACCGGCTTCGTCATGCCGGTCGCCGAGATCGCCCGCATGGCCAGGGCCAAGGGCATCGACACCATCGCCGATGCCGCCCATTCCTGGGGGCAGCTCGATTTCCGGGTGAGCGAGCTCGAGACCGATTTCGTCGGCTTCAATCTGCACAAATGGATCGGCGCGCCGCTCGGCGTCGGCTTCCTCTACATCAGGAAGGACCGCCTTTCGGCCATCGATCGCGACATGGGTGACGAGGATTTTCCGGAAAGCGACATCCGCTCGCGGGTGCATACCGGCACGGTCAATTTCGCCACGGTGCTGACCGTGCCGACGGCGCTGGCGCTGCATCAAGAGATCGGCCCGGCGGCCAAGCAGGCGCGCCTGCGCCACTTGCGCGATTATTGGGTGAGCCGCGTCCGTGGCTTCAAGGACATCGAGATCCTGACGCCGGATGAAGTCGGCTCATATGGCGCGATCACGTCCTTCCGCCTCGCCGGCAAGACCGGCAAGACCGACAACGAGGCCATCGTTGCGAAGCTTCGCGACAGCTACCGGATCATGACGGTGCGCCGCGCCGGCGTCGCCAAAGGCCAGTGCATCCGTGTGACGCCGGCGCTCTTCACCGACGAGGCCGATCTCGACCGCCTCGTCGAGGCACTGGCCGTCATCACGGGGACGAAGACGGGGTGAGGCGGGCGGACGATTGGCAATCTCTCTCGGCCATCCTTCGAGACGCCCGCTGATGCGGGCTCCTCAGGATGAGGACTGAGTACGTGGCAACAGTTTCAATGGACGCCGATGCTGCTTAGCCTCATCCTGAGGAGACCGCTGAAAGCGGTCGTCTCGAAGGACGAGGCGCGCGCTCAGGCCGCTCAAAGATGTTATGTGCGACTGCCTGGCTCGCCGACCGCAGTCACCGCCATCCCAGCGCCGGCGCCACATGCGTCAAAATCGCCTCGATCGCATGCGCGCAATAGTCCACGCCGAGCTGGTTCGGGATCGTCAGCAGCAGCGTATCGGCTTCGGTGATCGCCTCGTCCTGCCGCAGCTGTTCGATCAGCATGTCCGGCTCGGCCGCATAACTGCGGCCGAAGATCGCGCGGGTGTGCGGGTCGATGAAGCCGATCTGGTCCTCGCTGCCGCGCTCGCCGCCGAAATAGGCGCGGTCGCGATCGTCGATCAGCGCGAAGATGCTGCGGCTGACGGAGACGCGGGGCTCGCGGTTGTGGCCGGCTTCCTTCCACGCCGCGCGGTAGGCTCGGATCTGCGCCGCCTGCTGCACGTGAAAGGCCTCGCCGGTCTCGTCGTTCTTCAGCGTCGAGCTCTGCAGGTTCATGCCGAGCTTCGCCGCCCACATTGCGGTGGCGTTCGAGCCGGCGCCCCACCAGATCCGCTCGCGCAAGCCCTGCGCATGCGGCTCCAGGCGCAGCAGCCCCGGCGGATTGGGAAACATCGGCTGCGGGTTGGGCTCGGCAAAACCTTCGCCGCGCAGGAGGTCGAGGAAGACCTCGGCATGGCGCCGCCCCATGTCGGCATCGCTCTGGCCTTCGGCC
Organism: Bradyrhizobium sp. SPXBL-02; assembly: GCF_051853065.1. NCBI lineage: Bacteria > Pseudomonadati > Pseudomonadota > Alphaproteobacteria > Hyphomicrobiales > Nitrobacteraceae > Bradyrhizobium > Bradyrhizobium sp. SPXBL-02. The sequence continues at coordinate 976,461 of NZ_CP182474.1, forward strand.
GGCCGATAGCCGAAATAGCGCCAGCCGTCGATCACCTGCTCGGGCGAGCCGCGGCTGATGCCGAGCTGCAGCCGCCCGCCGGCGATGAGATCGGCGCTGCCGGCGTCCTCCACCATGTAGAGCGGGTTCTCGTAGCGCATGTCGATCACGGCCGTGCCGATCTCGATTTGGCTGGTCTTGGCGCCGACCGCCGCAAGCAGCGGAAACGGCGAGGCCAGCTGCCGCGCGAAATGGTGGACCCGGAAATAGGCGCCGTCGGCCCCGAGCTGTTCGGCCGCGACCGCCAGCTCGATCGATTGCAGCAGCGTATCCGCCGCCGAGCGCGTCCGCGATTGCGGCGAGGGCGTCCAGTGCCCGAAGGAGAGGAATCCGATTTTTTTCATGGCTTCACCCTAGCGCATGTAGCGCCGGATGGGTGCCCTGCGTGTTGACGAAGCCGTGACTCCTCAAGCGCAGGCCACCCAGCTCCGGTCAAGAGCGCGGCGATCGCGAACTACTGCACCTCGGCGATCTTCGGTCCAGGTGACGGCATCTGCGCGTTGGTTGCCGACGGCCGGTTCGATGGCGATGCCGGGTCCGGCGGTCGGGATGCTGCGTCGGGCGGCGCGCCCTGGGATGGTCGACGGGCCGCATTCGTCGGAAGCACGATCACCTTCGCGCCGACTTTCACCCGCTCATAGAGGTCGCTGACGTCCTCGTTGGTCAGCCGGATACAGCCGGACGACACTCGCTTGCCGATCGTATCGGGCTTGTTGGTGCCGTGAATGCGATATTCGGTCTCGCCGAGATACATCGCCCGGGCGCCGAGCGGATTGCCAGGGCCGCCGGCCATGAACCGCGGCAGATAGGGCTGACGCGAGACCATCTCCGCAGGCGGGCGCCAATCCGGCCATTCTGCCTTGCGCGCCACGGTCTGCTCGCCGGACCACGCGAAACCTTCGCGGCCCACACCGATGCCATAGCGCATCGCCTGCGTGTCGTTCAGGACGAGATAGAGGAACGTGTTCTTGGTATCGATGATCACCGTGCCCGGCGCCTGGTGGCTGGAATAGTCGACCACCTGCCGGACCAAGGCGCCGGGAACGTCGGCGTCGGCCTTGGGCGGCTCGACCAGCGGCGCCGGAGAAGGAATCGCAGCCGGCGCGGGCGCTGCTGCAGGAGCCGGAGGTGCCACGTAGACCGGACTTGACGATGCCATCGCCTGCGGCGCGGACGGCTTCCGCACCGGTTGCACGCTTCCGGGGCGAGCCAGCAGGCCGTACCCCAACGCGGCAACGGCCATGGCGCCAATTCCAACGCGCGCGGCCATCGGCAGTGCGATCGTCTCGACCTTCCGGCGTTTGGCCCGCTTGCTCATGTCTCTTCCCAGGTCGTCATACCCAGGAGAGGTACCCGGCAAGGTTTAAGAAACTTCGAAACGATTTGGCTTGGGCTGGAACCGTCGGCGATGGTTAACGGCGAATGTTCGGTTCGCAACAGGCCGGGAGCGCGGCTTAGCCAGATGGCAAAGTGAACGCCGCGCACTTCTCATCGTGAAGATGTCAGAATCTGAAGGGCGCTGAGCCGACCTACTCTCTCCGTGGGTTCCATCCTCATTGAAGAGTTTGCGTTAAGAACTCCCGAATGAACGCACGAGCTTGGTTGGTTGCAGCCTCGTCGTAAGCGAGGGTCGGGTCTTTACCGACGCAATCATCACTATAGGTGAAAGGCTTCTGTGTCTCACGATTAATTATCGTATGGTCGTTATCCTCCACCAAGCGACACCGGCGCACGGTAATCGCGCCCCGTGACACTACAGGCGTCTTAAAGACCGGAATATCGAAGTTGTGTTGTGCGCCTTGATATTCAATCATCGTGGCGTCTTTGCCAGCTTTTGCCAGCCGGTCCACGTAGCTCCGGCAAGCGTCAATGGAACTGTAATTATCCTCCGTGCCAATGAGGATGCGTATGGGCTTGCCGCTCAGGTCGCCGTCTTTGAGATATGTCGTCGTGCAGTCCGGATAGAAGGCAATGTGTGCTGAAAAACGCAAGTTGTTGGCCGGACCGAACGTTTCGTACAGCACATTCATGGCCGAGTAGAGTGCCGACTGTCCTCCTCGCGAGAAACCCATAACAGCGATGCGGCTCGGGTCAATTCGCGGGTGCTTGGCCAGTAGGTCGAGAGCCCGATAGGCGTCGACAACCATGTTGAGGCGGCCCAGTTGTGCTTGATCATTGACTGTCGTCACGATCCCGCGTCCCGAGAAGCTGTCGACTACAAATGAAGCTATGCCGAGTTGGTGTAACTCCTTCGACCAATCCTCAATCCATGCCGCAATACCGGCTGAGCCATGAAGCAGGACCACAGCAGGCAACTTTTCAGTTTTGGTTCTTGGGATACGCAACTCACCAGCAATAGTGACTGGTTGCCCATCTCTTCGACCAGCCAAAAGCTCTGGGTCTTTGAGAGTGACAGACGTGATCGGATAGACTTCTATTCGGGGCATTTGAGCGTTGGCCGTTAAGACCGTTGCTGCAAGAATCCACGCTGTAGCAATTCCTGTCTTCATCGCGCGCTCCATCGAAGTCTTGAAACTAGAAGGTGGACCGTCTTATCAACACATCCTTTGCTGACTGAAGCAATTGCGTGAGAGGCTCGCACTGGTGTTCGGTTCGGTTTAGGTCGCATCCGACAATTGGCAGGCCTTCGACAAAGACAGCTAAGGCCAAAGGCGGACGTTCAGAACGCCCCGACAAATCGCCCTCCGAGCTGACTTCTCGCTCGAAGTGCCAGGGCAGCCTTCTCCGCGTCGTGCGGAAAGATCCATTCTGCCGCCGACATCCAGGCCCGCAATCTTTGCGCCTGTGCGGGATCGCCGACAGATCGGTAGAACCGGCCGGCCAACCGTGAAGCGGCCTGCACCCGGCTGGTCCGCTCCCATCTGAGATCCTGATATGCCTCGAGGCGCGCCGGAATCTCGTCGCGTTTGGCATGCTCCAGGATGACGGCAAGCGCGAAAGCATCCTCAATGGCTTGCGCGGCGCCCTGCCCAAAATGCGGTACCATCGGATGGGCGGCGTCGCCGAGCAACGTCACATGTCCGCGCGACCAATACGGCAATGGCGGCCGATCATAGATGCCCCAGCGAAACGTATCTTCGAGCGCGGCAATTAAATCTCGGACGGGTGCATCCCAGCTCTCGTACTCGGCTGCGAGGGCCCTGAGATCTCCCGGCGCGGACCATGTCTCCTCCATGTCATGCATGGTCGGGACGAACGCGACGATGTTGATCAGCCGCCCCTGCGACACCGGAAAGCAGATGAAGCTGCGGCCATCGCCCATCCACATGTGTAGGCCGCGCAGCTCTACGCCCCATGAAAGCTTTTGCGACTGCACCAAGCCGCGATAGGCCACGATGCCCTCACTCTTCGGATGCGCCGTCAGCCCGATCTGACGCTGGACCACGGAATGGATGCCATCCGCACCGATAACCACGTCCGCATCGTAGACCGCGCCATTGGCAAAGGTCAGTCGCGCTCCGCTCTTCGTAGCTTCGACGGCCGTACAACGATGTCCGAACCGAACTGATCCCTTCACGACACCAAGAAGCATCTCGAGAAACTCGACGCGGTGAACCTGGTAGCTCAGGACGGTTGGAGAGCCTGGGGAGATAGGCTCCCCCATTGACGTCCGTCGCGTTAGTCCCAGGCTCCTTGTGGTGATCTTCTCGAGCTCGTCGCAAAGCGCCGTGCGGCTGAGCAAGATGAGTGCATTCGGTGGGATGGATAGCCCGGCCCCGGCCTCTCGCGGCGTCTCTGCGCCTTCAAACACAGTCACGGTCATTCCCCGCGCGCTCAGCGCAACCGCCGCAGATAATCCGCCGACACCCGCGCCGACGATTGCGATGTTCAGTCTTTCGACCATTCGTTCAATCCACTTTTGCCGAACATTCGATTTCGCATAGCGATGAATCGTCAATTGCCGGCGACATCATCGAGCAGCACCCACCTGGTACCGTCGAAACGCGCCATCCTGGCCTTTCTCCAGCCGATCCGGCTCGATGGAGTAACGTTTATGGTTATACCCGGCAGGAATGTCGGCAGCTGGAGCTCCCGGATGTCGGTGGCCTGCTTGATGAGATTTTCCCGCGATAGGTCGTAGCCGCACTTCTTCAGGACCTCGACCATGATCTGAGCGGTTGCATAGGGGAAGATGGATTCCTCGATATCGTCGTTCGGCGCCCACTCCTTCATAAAGGCTCGAAAATCGCGCATGCCGGCATCGTCATCCCACATCGGGTCTTCAGATGTCTTCAGCCAGAACGCGCTGACCGCCCCTTTCGCGGCTGCGAGACCTGCAGGACGCAGGACAGCTGAAATGCTGCTGACGCCGGACAGAAGCACATGCTGGACCTTCCAGTTCAGTTCATGCGCCTTGCGGATGGCCTGAGCGGCAAAGCGCGCGTTGGAGGCGTGAAACAACGTATCGGCACCGGAGGCCTTGAGCGCGACGATATGTGAATCGACTGTCGGCTCCATGATGTCGTAGGCAACCTCTGCGACCACCATCGTAGAAGCGCGGGATCCCAGAGCGGCCTTAAGGCCGGCCAAATTTCCCTTCCCGAGATCGTCGTTCTGATAGATCACGGCGACTTTCGCATCAGGCTTGGTCTTCAGCAGATAGTCGGCGTAGATCCTGGTTTCGACCGGCTGCGGCATCATGAATGTGGTCGTCCACGGCAGGTTCTCGGGATCGTCGAGCTTGGGCGTGCTCGCGAGCAGCAGGATCTGCGGAATCTGCTTGCTGTTGAGATACTTCGCCACCGCAAGGTTGGTCGGTGTGCCGATCGATCCAACGATCGCAAGCACGTCGTCGTCCTCGACCAGCTTGCGTGTCTGCTGCACCGTTTTGGCCGGCGTGAAGGCATCATCGAGCGAAACGAGTGTCACCTTGCGGCCGTTGATGCCGCCGGTTGCGTTGATCATTTTGAGATAGGCTGCTTCAATCCGGCCGAAGCGGCTCAGCGACGAGATCGGTCCGCTATAGGGAACCGTCTGGCCGAGTTTGATCTCAGTATCGGTGACGCCAGGACCGTATTTCTTGTCCGCCCCGGCAATGGGTGAAAGACCGGCGATCGAGAAACTGAGGGTGGCAAGGATCAGGGGCCGGATCATGGGAGGCGCACCTCGATTTGGCGGCTTCGATAACGTTTTGCTATCCCGGACTGTAAGATGATGCTGTACAATTGTCCCTGCGTCCCGAAACTTTGCCGAAATTTTCCGAAAGAAGCTTCACGAGCAGTCCTTGTTGAAGTCGTCGCACCGTTCCATTGTCGTGGGCGACCGGGTCGTGGACCTGGCGAATGAAACATTGCGGGATAGGTGGGGCGGCATCGTCCCCCTGCGTCCGCGCGCCTGGGCAGTGCTGCGGCTGCTTGCGGCACGGGCGGGGCAACTAGTCGGCAAGAACGAGATCATGGATGAGGTCTGGTCGGATTGCGAGGTCACGGAGGACTCCCTCATCCAGGCGATCGGCGACATCCGGCGAGCCCTGGGCGACGGCGGCAGATCAGCCCTGAAGACACTGCCTCGCCGTGGCTACGTGCTGGTGGCCGGTGAAAGGCCGATCAACACAAACGTCGTCTCAGGCAATACGCCGCAGCCCGCCGGTCTCGAAGAGCTATCGGGATATTCGTCAATGCCGCATCTGTCGATCATCGTCCTGCCTTTCTCCAATATCGGCGGTGATCCTGCGCAGGACTATTTCGTCGATGGGGTGACCGAAAGCCTGACGACAGATTTGTCGCGCATCGCCGGCTCGTTCGTGATCGGCCGCAACACCGCGTTTACCTTCAAAGGAAAACCGGTCGATGCCAGGCAGATCGGCCGTGACCTGAACGTGCGCTACGTGCTGGAAGGCTCGGTGCAGCGTGGTAGCAACCGTTTCCGCCTAAATGCGCAACTCATCGATACCGAAACCGGAAGCCATGTGTGGGCGGACCGCTTCGATAAGCCGGCGGCCGAACTATTGGACACGCAAGACGAGATCGTGTCCCGGCTGGCCAACACCTTGAACGCGGAGCTCATAGCCGCCGAAGCGCGACGCGCGGAACGTTCGCCTCGCCCAGACGCGATGGATCTGTATTTCCAGGGGCGAGCACTCCAGAACAAAGGCGTGACGCGAGCGCTTCTGACTCAGGCCAGGGATTTTTTTGCGCGATCGCTTGCGCTCGATCCTGGCAACATCGAAGCGGCAATTGCCGCCGCCCAGGTCGACGTGTCGGTGGGATCGGCCTTCATGGCCGATGACGTCAATGTGCACTTTCGCGCCGCAGAGATGGCCTTGGACGGCGCGTTGCTTCACGCCCCCAATCATCCCAGAGCGCACATGCTACTCGGCGCCGTGCAGATCCAGACGAATCGTATCGACAACGGTGTCGCCCAATGCCGGCGGTCATTGACGCTCGATCCAAATCTGGCCGATGCACATGGGTTTATTGGCCTCGGCAAGTATCAATCGGGACGAAGCGAGGAGGTCGAGGGCCACATTCAGGAGGCGCTCCGGCTTTCCCCGCGTGATACGCGCGCTTTCCTATGGTATATGTTTGTTGGGCTGGCCAAGTTGAGCGTCAACGCAGATCGCGAGGCTCTCGATTGGTTTCGCCGGAGCCTCCAAGCGAATCGAAATCACGCGCTATCTCATTTTCACTTCGCGACCGCGTTGGCCCTGGTTGGAGACCTCCAGGAGGCTCGATCGATCGCCGCAGCAGGACTCGCACTCGATCCTGGCTTCACGATCCGTCGCTACCGCATCAACGCCAAAGGCGACAATCCGATCTATCTGGCGCGACGCCAACGCTGCTTCGAGGGTTTGCGCCTAGCCGGCGTGCCGGAGGGATGATCCGCAGGGCTGTTCTGGCAGCCGCAATGTCCGCTTAGGCTAAAGCCTGCCTTGGCCAGCTTGCATAGTTCTGTTTGGGTTGTTCTGTTCGGGTTTCTTCAAGAAGCAGACCTCCAAGAGGAGAAAGGCCCTCACCCGGCGCTTTGCGCCGACCCCTCCCGCAAGCAGGAGAGGTGAACGAGCCGCCGCAATCGATTCGATCTAAAGCCATTGCTCGCTAAAGTCCGCTTTCCGCGAGCGGTGCAACGGCGGCAAATCCGCCAACTCGCCAGAAGGGTTTTCGCTGCAGCCAAGTCGGCGGGTGGTCTGCTGCCTGCATCCGCCAATTCTCACGGAACGGTTCGCAACGCGGGGGCATCATCGGGAATTAGCACAACTCCAAGCCGATGTAGCGGCCGGAGAAATTGAAGAAGGCGTGTGCCGCGATGGCGCTCGCACTCGGACCGAATTGGTTTCGGCCGCGGTGGTACGCTCCGCCGCAAGCACGCGGGCGCGAAGACTTTCCAATTCGGACAACAGAGACGTGAGCTGTTCCACACGCTCATGCAGCAGCACAGCGGCGTCAGCCGCTAGGTCACGATCTTCATGCATGTCGTGTAACCCCCAAACCAAGCTTTCGAACGGGCTTGGATCATGGCCCGGCGGTGGACCAATCGGGAAAATGATGCAATCGCGACTGAAATCCGCCGACGTTGTTCCAGCATCAACATATGTGAATCGTATGTTGTTTTAGCCCAAAGTTTGCTTCGGATTGCATCAGGCGCGTGCACGGAAATGCAGCCGAGGTCCGGGTTGAGCGCCGTCCCTCGGCGAGGCACAGTACGCACGTCGGGTGGGTTGAGCCCTTGCGAAACCCATCAAGCCTCGCGAGAGGCGGAGGACGGGTTCGCTGGCGCTCTACCCATCCTCCGGGCTAACGCTCTAGAACCAGGGGGCGGTTATCGCAGTCGGGTTGCTAGACCGGCATCCTGCTAAGCGTGACCCTTGCCGGCATTTTCGATAAAGCCGCCTTCGGAACTTTGTGAGGCATATCCCAAACTAGACTTCCACCCGACCGATCTTGTCTCCGCGAGCGGTGGTTACCTCACAACCTTCGGTAAAAATCGTTCCGGGCTCGCGCTGCGCGCGCGGGGCCAGAATTTCGTGAATGGAACTTCGAGGCTTCTGTTGAATGTCCGCACCGATGCCGGTGCGCGAGGCGTCGAACCAGCTACACAAAGAAATCATGCGTCGGATGGTGCTCGACGCCTGGTGTGTGATCGACTGCGCTTTGCTCCGCGCGCGACGGGCCAATCAGGTCTGCATCCGGGATCAGCGCCAGATCAGCATATCCGCCTCGGTGCGGACCATGTTCAGCCGTGTCGGCGCCGTAGCCATTCGCACGATGATCCGAATCCTTGGCCCATGGCATATCGTTCTTGAAATGGAAGGAATCTCCGGCGCTGGGCGAGGCAGCCGCTTGTGCCTGACCGGCGTCATGCTCCGCTGGATCGTTGCCGCGAGCCTTTTGGCTCGGCTCGGCATGCAGCTTCGTGGAAGCGTCTGAATGGGTCTGTTGCGAGTCACGTTGCGACTGGCCGGGATTGGCGTGGCTTCCCGGTCCATCATTCTCGACATGCTGCTCGGCAGCTGCGGAACCGTCCTTCGAAGCGTGACGCAGTTGCCCAGGATTGGAGTCGTGTCCGGTTGGATCCTGCTTGTCGGCTGCTGCGCCGTTCTCCGAAGCATGCAAGTCACGCTGCGATTGCCTGTGACTTGGATCGTGACCCGGTGGCTCGTGCTCGGCATGCGGCTTGCCTGCTGCTGCGCCGTCTTCCGAAACGTGCAACTCGCGTTGCGATTGTTCATGATTGCGTGAGTCTGCTGCGGCCGCCTGCTCGACGCCGCCATGACCACTCAGTGCGTCGACGGCACCGGATCCGATGTGAGGGTTATCGCTGCCGCGGAAGCTGTCCTCGCGCGCGGCCGCATCGATGGTCTGAACTTCGTCGGCTCTGGCCATGGCATCGCCTGAGGCAGCCTCGAAGGCGAATGATTCATGGTGTCTGTCGGAATCAAGCCAGGGCAGGCCGTCGAAGCCGTTGAAGTCGGGCCTGCCGGGACTATTGAGGGCGACCAACTCGCTGCGGGCGTTCGCGTCAGCCCACGCAAAGACATCGCTCGGGCTGTCCCAAACGGTGGACGCCTGGGCGTGACGGCTGAGGAGTTCGTAGATCGAGAGGCCGACCGCCGTCATCATGAACGCGCCGGCGCTGCTCACCGGCCTTGAAGGGTTGAGTGTCGGCACTGTGATCGTGCTGCCAGCAATATCGGCTCGGGATTCGATGAGCTTGCTCGCCCGCATCGGCATGTCAGCCGACGAATGCTCCAACCGGAGGACTTTGCCGACGGCTTTGGCCGTTTTCTCCGAAGCAGCAGACGTTTTTTGGGGGCTGATCTTGATGGTCACGACCGCGCCGGTGCCGTCGGCGGTCATGATCGTGACGTTATCGGCATCCGCATGGTCGACTGCGGTCGCGTTTGCGGATTGAATGTCGTCGAGCACGGCCCAAATCAGAGCTGCAAGCACGCCGACGCCGCCGTAAAGGCGCGACAGGGCGAACCTTGCGAGTTCCGTCCGGTTCTTTATGCCAAGCTGCGCAGATATCTCTTCGATACGCGCCTCAACTCGGGCTGGAGCGACCTTGATCTGGCGCGCAATCTGCTTGTTCGACATGCCGCTGGCGGCCAGGCGGATGATCTTGTGCTCCTGGTCCGTCAGTGCTTCGCCCAAGGCGCCATGACCGGTCCTGCGGGCTGCGGCTGGCGCCACCAGCCTCAACGACTGCAACAGGTTCTCCGGCTCTTCGCGCATCGGTATAGCAGCGCAGGCACCGGCAGCGATGGCCGCCGCGAGATCGCCACGGGCGATCGATGCGGTGTAGAAGACCAGCCGTGTGGCAAGGCTTTCGGCATTGACGGCGGCGAGCATTCCAGACGCCGTCACGTCGGAAAATCCGTCCTCGACGAGCGCGACATCCGGCGTCAACGTCCGGACGGCTTCGAGGCATTCGGCTCCATTGGTGCAGGATGCAACGATCTCGAAGTCACGCTCCGTCGCAAATAGCGACTCAAAACCCTGCAAGACGATCGGACGGCGATCTGCGATCACGAGTCGGATACGACGCATCTGGTCTGGCCCGCCTGGCTTCCCGCCTTGATTGGCTCAGCAAGGCGACCGGGTCTTGGCGGCGTCACCTTCAAGAGCACCGCAGCAACGCGGAGCACGTCGCTTGGTTCCGCAAGGTGTGAAGCCCAGGGATGCTGGCACCGGAAGCAGCGGAAGGGGCTCGTCCATCCTGCTACTTCCAATGCTGCCATCTTGCCCCTGTTCTGCCCGACGGTGCAACGGTTTCGTAAAATGAGCAGGACGCGCAGCAATCATTCGATCAGATCGTGCTTCGCTCGAGCGGCCAGGGCCGCGGCGGGAAGCCATCCCATCTCGTCGCGCACTAAGCCGTTGATTTTGCTGCATCCGGCTACTGTGCATGGGGTTGTTTTCGACTTTTTGTAACGGGGGTGCAAAAGTATCTGTCCGAACCCGATCTGGTCCGGCGCTCGCATTTTCATCCATTCATTTTTCGGAGACGCATCATGCAGGTTTACAATGTGGTCAAGTTCAAGGTGAAGCCCGGCGAGGAAGGCGCCTTCCTCGATGCGCACCGGGACGGCAAGGCCAAATGGCCGGGGCTGGAGCACGGCGTCATCATCAGGACCGGTGATCAGACCTTCTGCCTCATCGGCACGTGGTCCAGCCAGGATGCGCTGGTGGCGGCACGCTCCGCGATGATCAAGACCCTCGACAGCTTCAGGTCCGTGCTCGAGGACCAGGGCAATGGACGCGGTGTGACGGACGCGGTGTCGGGCGAGGTCGTGCTCGCGCTGTAGCCGGCGAGCAGCCCCGCGACTTCATCACCCGCAAACCCTTGGTCGTGAACCGCTGCGTCTTGCCGCCGGGGCGAATCGGACGCCTGGTGCCGCCTTGCCGGTGCCGGGCGGCTGGTGCGCAGGGACCAACTGGTGGGGCTGCGAGCCGGGGGGTTTAGCTTCTCGCTTTCATGCCTGCGCGGCATGCCAGAATGCTCTCGTGAGTCTGCCTCACCAGCTCTCGCGCTTCCCAAATCGCCTCGTCGGCCTGTTGCAAGACATCCTCTGACGAGCGGGATGACGAAGGCAGCGGCAATTTCTTTCTGCGCAAGACGGAAGCGGTCGCGTCGGCAACATGATGAACCAGCGCGACTGTTGATCCCTTGTCATCGAGGACTGACCAATTCTTCGGGTACCAATAACGTACCTGCCATGGTCGTCCATCGGGTTGGATGTCATAGCGCTGCAGAGACATAACGTGTCCCCGCCCTGTGTGCAGCACGGTCTCGAACGACGCGCTCAGATTGCGAACGCCATCCGCCCCCGCACAAAGTGGGTTGTCCGGAAACGCCTCGAACATGTCCAGACCTGCCAGCGTCTCCCGCGAGCGCGAGACCTCGCGGAGGTAGCTCTCGTTGGCGTCGACTATTCTCAAGTCCGGCGCAAGGACCAATATCGGAAGAGGCGAATGCTCGAACAGCCGCCGCCACACGTTCTGTGCTTCGGCCATCACAGCAGCGGGCGACCGGAAGTTCGGTTGGCGAGTGGCGATCGTCATGTCTCGACCCGTTATTCAGCGCGTCTTGCCGCTTGGCTCGGTGCGGGCAACCTTGTTTTGTCGAAAATAGGCGTTCGCAAGCCTTTTGGGAACATGGAACCGATTGCGACGCTTCCCCCGGCCTGGCGCGGGCGACCTCTCTTCTAGGGGGAAATGGTCGCTTCGGGAACTTCGGCCGTTCGATTTCACTTTCCTAACAGATTGGGAGAATGGCATGTCCTTGGACCGCAACGCTGAGGTTCAGCATCTTGCAGAGGCTGATCGTCACGTCGCCGTCGCAGAACGGTCCATCGGACATCAGCTGATCGAGATAGAGCGGCTACGCGAAGGTGGTCACAACACGGAATTGGCGGAGCAAATGCTGGAAACTTTCCGCCGTACTCTCCAAGAGATGCAGGAGTACAGGAAGCACATCATCAGGACCATTGAGGGTATCGACGCTGGAGAGCTCTAGGTTCTGCAGGTAATCCCAGGAACACGCGCCGGGAACCTATTCGGAGCCAAGCGGCGTTTCAGGTGTTCCCGAGCCAGTGCGATGAGGTTCGACCGCTCGGATCGCGACGCTTGCAACTTTCCAGTTGCCTGCCAGCGAAGGAGGCCACCAATTGAGGCGGCCTGCCTTGCTTCCTGGACAGCTCGTCCGCAATCCGGCGCTGGTGGATACAATGAAGCTGCTCGTCTAGCTTCCTTGCCTTTTCCATCGCTGCGTACAGCTCATCGACGAGCCGTTCGCTCGCTGCAATCGCCGTGTCCGCCCGCTGAAGAAGTTCGTCCTGCATCGGACTATAACGCCGCACGACCTTGGCTTGTTCTGCAGAACAGTCCGCGCGAAAGCCAAGAAACGAAACTTAGGGCCGTGCCAAAGTTCTGCGGCGGTCAGCCCGCGATTATCGCCGCGCGGCGTGAAGGAAACGGTCAGCGGGCGCGCCGACGCCATCCATTTGATGACGCTCCCGTTCACGCAATTCATCGACGAGACGTTCGAGGTAGGACGGCAGTGGCGAGGCTTCGTGAAGTAAATGCTGTTGCAACCTGTCGCCCACCTCGTCGCAGATCGACCGGGCCGTCTTACGGTCGATGTGGTCCGATATTCGATTGGCTGGTTCCATATCGAGACCTTTCGATTAGGCCCCACGATTAACTTAAGTTAGGGGAATGAAAAATGTTTCGCGTAATGTCCGAAGCAGCCGATGGTTCCATCAATCGGAACAGTTGGCATCGCCGAGGCGGCGCAGCCTCATAGGCACTCCAAAGCGACCCGCCTTCGCAATGTGCGCGGCAGACTTGTTGCCACCGTCAGCGCTGGGGTCTGCAACCCGTCAAGTTAGTGAAGCTTCAAATTATTGGCTTGCCGCCGCCGCAGCAGTCGCCACGTATTTCGTGTAGAATTCGGCGACCCGGCCGCGCCACATGCCGACGAACGCCTCTGACGTCACGTTGTCGACCGATTTCCAGGTGCGCTTGAAGGCCGGGAGTGCATTGCCCCAGATCGCGCGTTTACACCACCTCTCACCCTTCTCCTTGCCTTCGCTGCTGGCGCACATGGATTTCCAGGCGAGGCGAGCGGGCTTGCTGATGTGCTCGGCGGCGCCTTCCCAGCCCTGCTGATGGATCAGGTAGAGATCGCTCATGTCCGGCTTGCGGCGCGTGATCCACTCGAATTGGACGCCTTCGGCAATGATTTTGTAGGCGGCCGCAACGGCGTTATCCCGCGGACTGCGGATCTGCCCGAAGCCGAACTTGCCGAACTCATAATGGCTCAGCTGAAACAGCCCGATATACGACCCGGTGCGTTGATTGGGGTTGAAACCGGATTCGATCTTGGCAACCGCCATCATGAAATTGAAATCGAGACCAAACGCGTCGGCAGCGCGCTTGATCTCCTCAGTCGGCGTTCCGACCGGAATGTCCTTGAACGCACGCAAGACGATCTCCGCCGGTTTCTCGGCGGGCGGCAGTTCGGACCAGACGTAGTAGACCAGATAACGAAAATCTGGCGTCGACGCCGCTTTCGGAGCATCGTTGGACGCATCGCGTTCTGGCGGCAGCGTTTGGACGACATCCTGTCCCAACGACGCCAATTTCGGCGCGACGGGTTCGTCGACGATCTCGGCTTCGGTGCGTGGCGGCCCGGAATCTGCTGACGTCACCGCGCCCAGCTCTGCGCTTTCGGCCCGAAGCGCTGCCGCGAGTCTGGCGGATGCCTCAGCGTACACCGCAGGCGTCACCATGTTCGCGGGAGCCGCCATGCGCGCAGCCGGTGTGCTCGCTGCCGCTTCCGGCATGACATCCGGCAAAGTCGCGGCCGGCCTGTTACCGGCGGCCAGATAGAGTCCTGCGGATGCGACAACAGCCACGATGCAGCTGGTCTGCCAGACCTTCATTGCCCGAAGTCCACCGATGGCTTCTGTACGAAGGCTGTTGGCATGGTCCTGCGGCCTGTGGGTGAGTACTCTTGGTAGAATCTTAAGGTTTAAATGTGGTGAACGAGGGCAGGCTTTCGCCTCGCAACTCGATCTGTCCCCCTTTGGTTCACCAGCGGCCGCTGGCGGGAGAGGCTCGTGGGGTCGGCTAGGGGTCAAGCGTGTCGTTTCCGGCGGGCCTCAAGCATTTCCGGTCTGGCTTCAAGTGCGGACGTTCCGGCCGAGACCGCGGTCGTCGCCTTCGGGCCAAAAGAGGTCATCGCGGCAGCGCGATGATGAACTCGGTAAACACACCCAGCTCGCTTTGGACATCGATGGTTCCGCCGTGTTGTTTGACAATGATGTCATGGGTCATCGACAGACCGAGCCCCGTGCCTTCACCAGCTGGCTTGGTAGTAAAGAAGGGATTGAACATTTTTTTCTTCACCTCGATCGGAATCCCGGTGCCGTTGTCGCGGATGCGAATTTCGACCTTATCGTCAAGGTTGTTCGTGGTCGCACTCAGCACAGGCTCAAAGGTCTCGTCTCCCGCCTCGGACTTGCGCCTGGTCGCGGCATAGAAGCCGTTGGAGATCACGTTGAGCAGCGCGCGCGTGATCTCCTGCGGATATACCTCGATTTCGCCTGCGTCGGGATCGAGGTTCTGCGTGAGCGTGATGTTGAAGTCGGACTTCTCTGCGCGCGCGCCATGGTAGGCGAGATTGAGACTCTCCTGGACCAGGGCGTTGATGTCGACGAGGCGACGCTCGCCCGGTCCCTCGCGTGAGTGCAGCAGCATGTTCTTGACGATGGAATCGGCCCGCTTGCCGTGCTGCACGACCTTTTCGAGGTTGCTCTTCAAAAGCGCCGTCAGCTCGTCGACTTCGGTGCGGATCTTGTCGACGAGTTCGGCGGGCTTGAGGGCCTCGTTCAACTCCTCGGTCAACGCCGCTGAAAGGGCTGCGAAATTATTGACGAAGTTGAGCGGGTTCTTGATCTCGTGCGCAATGCCCGCGGTGAGCTGGCCGAGCGAGGCAAGCTTTTCGGTCTGCACCAGGCGGTCCTGTGCGGTGCGGAGGTCGTCGAGGGATTGCGAGAGATCGTCGGTTCGCTGCCGCAGCTCCTTGAGCAGTCGTGTGTTTTCGATGGCGATCACCGCTTGTGCCGCAAAATGTTCCAGCAACTCGACCTGCTTGTCGCTGAACTCTTGCACTTCCTTGCGGTAGACAGCAAAGCCACCGACAAGCTCGCTCTCCTTCAGCATCGGCACAATCAGAACGGTGCGGGCTGCGGCGACCTTGTAGATCAAATCGTCGGGATGCTCTGTGGCGATATCGGCAATGTGAACCAGCGCCTTGGTCTCGACGAGGCGCCCCAGCGAAGGCGCCCCATCAAACGGCGCGATGAAGTGTGGCGGCGTTTCCTGGTCGGGCGCGTACAATTGCGGCACGTTTTTCGCCGCCATTCGCGCCACCCGCCGCAACCTGTCGCCTTCGTATAGGAGCAGCGTCCCAAAACTGGCACGGCAGATGCGCACGGCATTTTCCAGCATGGCTTCGAACACCGGCCCAAGTCCGCCAGGCGAACTGGATATGACTTGTAGCACTTCCGACGTCGCGGTTTGCCGCTCCAGCGCTTCCCTCGCTTCATTGAACAATCGCGCGTTCTCGATCGCAATCACCGCCTGGTCGGCGAAGGTCTGTAGCAATTGCACGTGATGGTCGGCGAATGAACCGGTCTCGACTCGCGTCACGGTGATCGAGCCGATAGGCACCCCATTGCTCATCAACGGCGTGAACAACATGCTGCGAAAGCCGCGCAATCGCGCCAAATCCCTGGCCAGCATGTTTGGCGAGGATTCGGTATCGACAATCTGCATTGGTTTGCCATTACGCAGCAACTCGAAGGGCGCCGCAGACGTTGTGAGATGCCGCGGGAACGAAGCTCCCAATGCTTCGTCAGCGACCGGATTTGTCGGCGTGAACGCCTCTAGGTGTTGCATGCCGTCGATATATCGAAACACTGCCGTAGAGAAACCGCCAATAAGCCTGTTGGCGCTGATCGCAATCGCCTCGAATACCGGCTGTACATCGTCGGGCGAACTTGCGATGACCTTCAATACTTGGGCCGTCGCCGCCTGCTGCTCGCGGGCCTCCTTCAGGTCTTTGCTCAGACCGGCGACCGAACGACGATTCGCTCGGCTGGCCGCTGGCGCAATGCGGCGCTTGCTCTTGGTGGTCTTGCTGCCCTTGCGGGTCTTCGCCTGGCTCGTCTTGCTGCCCGTTCTTGATGGCCGCGCCATATCCGTCCCCAAAGGGTCAAGAAGGGTATCTTATCGGTCCAAACCATCATTCAGGAAGGGCCGGGATAGCCTGAATCGCATGTCACCGGGCCGGGCTGATGTCCGAGAAGGGTCATGAGCGCCGTTTTGACCAGCGGTCGAGCGCTTCCGTTTTACCTCCGACTCCGGACAACTCGCGGCTACGCCCTAATGGAGGCGATGGGCCACATTCGGACATGTGCGTCGTTAGGCTGACGAAGGTCCTTCAACAATCTTCCAATACGAGTCCTTGCGGATCACCTCGTCCGCGCGAAAAGTGTAAAAGTCACATCCTCGGACCTCGATCTTTTTTCCTTCGCCTGTCGTGCCCGTCAGCGTCCATTTTGAAATGCCCGTGTTTGCCATCGTATCCACAAAATGCTCGGCGTCGCCGTAGTGAACATCCGGTAAGCCTTCAAAGCGCGTCGCGAGCCCGTCTCGTACGTTGCGTTTGCCCTCGAAGCGGGAGCCCCAAGGCTTGCTTCCCCTCGGCATCTCCAAGACACAATCGTCGGCAAAGAACTCCATGATGGAATCCAAGTCGTGCGCGTTGAACGCTTCACACAGCGCCGTCAATTTCGATCGAATGTCCATCCTTCCCTCCATCGAGTTCTCGGAAGGGATACAATAACACAAGGGCACACAGGTGAGTTGAAGGGCCGATTAGACGTCTGGTCGATGTCGCCTTCGGGTCGAAAGCGCCGTTTTGACCAGCGGTCGGGCGCATCCGGTTTATCCCCGACTTCGGACAACTCGCCGCTACTTGGAAGCGGTGGGCCAGGAGGAGACATCCTGTGAGAAGTGGGTGGCGCCAAGGCATTCAGCGGAAGCGCTCGCAGATGCCCTGAAAGGAACTGGAGGGCAGGTGTCGGGACGGTTGAGCAGCGCGCCGTTTTTCAGCCGGTGCTGTTTGCAGCCTTGTGATCATCTCGATCTCGCAGTTGATCGCAGGATCGTACACGCTCGAAGCCATGCATCGGTCTTCCGTTCATGGTCGCTGGCATATGGATCGGCTCTAGGCTGTACGGAACAATCAACGATGAGATGTTCCGAAAGACTGTATTGGCATTGGGGGATTCCATTAGCATCGCATTAGCCCGCCTCCTACTTCTCGCCATGTCAGCCAAGAGCGCGCTGGAAGCCTGCCAGCCCTACAAGATGCTGCCGGCGGAGAATTATGAGGAATGGAAGGTGCTCGACCTGTCGTTCCCCCCGCGGGAGCGGGTCGTAGAGCTGCTGTCCGCGCTAGCTTTCGGGAGAAAAAGCGGGAGTTGTTCTCCCTGCCTGCCGTGCGTCAAATAACGTCCATTGATGTTGAGTAGGGCTTCGCGCACAAAGGACGTCTGCCCGAGAAAGGTCACCGTTTCTCACAGTATTAATGCGGGGTTGTTGTTCCGCGGATAGTTTGATGCAGTTTTGAACAGGCTAGCAGCCAACACGACCGGACGCGAGGCAGGCATGCGTACCTCGTGGGACCTAACCGCAATACATGCAGCGATCACCCAGGCGGCGCTCGACCCGTCCTGCTGGACGCCGGCAATGGATAAAATTGCGGCGGCTGCCGGCGCTGTCGGCGCGGCGCTGATTCCGATCAAAACAAGCGACAGGCCCCTCGGCCTTACCTTCACGGCCGGCGTCGCCGAATTGATGGACCGGTACATCAAGGAAGGCTGGTACGAGCACGACGAGCGGAGTCGAGGCATTCCCAAACTGCTCTGCACCGGGATCATGGTGGATCAGGATCATACCTCGCCGGAGGAAATGCGTCGCTCACCATTCTACAACGACCTTCTCGGCAGATGTGGTTTTCGATGGTTCGCCGGCGTGGCGTTAGATGCGGGTGAGGACAATTGGTGTCTTGCAATTCAGCGCAGTCCCAAACAGGGGCCGTTTAGCCCAGCTGAGCAACGACGGCTTGTCGCTCTTCGCGCCCCCTTGACCAGCGCCGCCACTGTAGCACGCGAACTGGGGTTCGTGCGGGCGCTCGCGATCTCCGACGCTTTCGACATGATGGAAACGGCCGCGTTGCTGATCAACCAATACGGACGCGTCGTCAGGACGAACAAGGTGGCCGACAGCAAACTCGGCGATCACCTGCGTATCGTCGACGGGCACCTGATCACAGATGATCGGAATGCCGCGAGCGCGCTCAAGCGGCTGATCGAGCGCGCGCTGGAAAACGCCGACGCGGGCGCGACCATCATGCCGCCCGTTGCCATTGCGCGGCCCGGCCGCCGGCCGATGGCGGTCTACGCGGTGCCAACGAGCGGCGGCGTGGTCCGCGACGTGTTGGCCGTCGTGCGTGCAATTGTGGTTATCCGAGATCTGGAAGAATGCTCCATGCCGCCCGAAGCGCATCTAAGGAACTTGTTCGGCCTGACTTCTGCCGAAGCCAAACTTGCGACGCGCGTGGCATCGGGCGAACACCTCGAGCACGTTGCCGATGAAATCGGTGTTGCCTACCAAACGGCACGCAATCAGATGCAGGCGATCTTCGCGAAAACGGACACGCACCGGCAGGCGGAAATCGTGGCGCTGTTCGCGCGCTTACACTGCGCTGGCCCTCACGCCATGGACGGCGGAGAGGCTTAGCTTCAAAGGACTGCGCACAGAATTTTTCCCGCTTTGATTTGCTTCAAACGGAGGCGTTGCGCAGAACGTGTGGGCTGCTGAGGAAATTTTGCAACGCATAGTACATTTGCATCATGACTGCGGGAGAGAGCACAGTTACCAACGCAGGCAATATTGCCACCTGCTGCCCGTAAATCGGTGACGTGCCGAACTCACCGTTTCTTGTAAGCGGCAGCGCTAGTGCCATCGGCAGGCCCTTTCACTTCCGCCTTACGGGCGGCTCCATATTCGTTCCGGTCGCAGACCTCAATGGGGCGACAAATTGGATCTTGGACGCGCGGCATTGATCGCTTCGCGCAGTCTCACACGGAGAAGGCGAGACCCACAGCTTTATTGGCTGAAACCGCGGTGCTGGCCTTCATCGAATGCGCAATGCCCTGCATTGCCAAACCAAAGGAGGCGAAGATGCCAACCGAATTCCAGCAGACGACCTACGCGACCGGATCTGGACCCTATTCCGTTGCAAGTGGAGACTTGAATGGGGACGGCAACCTGGACATCGTCACCGCAAATGCCAACAATAACACCCTGTCGGTGCTGCTCAACAATGGCAGCGGCAGCTTCCTGACACAGACGACGTATGGAACGGGACCTGGACCTATCTCCGTTGCGATCGGCGACCTGAATGGTGACAGCAAGCTGGACCTTGCTGTTGCGAATGGTAATTCGTTTAGCACGGACAGTATCCTGCTCGGCAATGGCGACGGTACCTTCCAACCCCAGACAAGTGTCGAGGTCGGGGAATCTCACCAGGTGGTCATTGGCGACTTGAACGGGGACGGGAATCTGGATCTCGTCAACGCCAACAGCAACTCCGGTACGGTTTCGATATCGCTCGGCAACGGCAACGGGACATTTCAATCCCGGACCACTGAAGCGGTAGCGTCTGCTCCCGGGCCTATTTCGGTTGCGATCGGCGACGTGAATGGTGACGGCAAGCTGGACCTCGCCACCGCAGACTACAGTGTGAATACGGCGTCGGTGCTACTCGGCAACGGCGACGGCACTTTCCAAGCGGCAGCCAGCTATGCGGCGGGAAGCCAGCCTGGTCTAGTACAAGTCGCCGACCTGAATGGGGACGGTCGACAGGATATCGTGGTCGCAAGTCAAACCTCCAATGACCTCTCGGTGCTGCTCGGCAATGGCGACGGCACCTTCCTGCCGCAGACCAACTATGATGTCGGAGCCGGTCAAGGTTTCGTTCAGGTCGGCGATGTGAGTGGGGACGGCAAGCCGGATATCGTCGCGGTCGCAAATGGAGTGGCGGTGCTGCCCGGCAATGGTGACGGCACCTTCCAGCCGGTGACCACCTTTGCGGCGGGCTCTGGAACTTCCTCCGATGTGCTCGGCGATGTGAACGGCGACGGCAAGCTTGACATCATCGCTTCAAATTTCGGCGACAATACCGTATCTGTGCTGCTGAACACGACCAACAACGATCCGCCCGTCGTGACGGTGACCGCCACCACCAGCACCGCGACCGAAGGTAATGACGTGGTGTTCACGTTCCATCGCACCGGGAGTCTCAGCAGCTCGATGCAGTTGGACTTCGGCTACAATGGTTCGGCCACCAACGAGGTCGACTTTACGTGGGCCGGCAACAATGGTCTTCCGCCCCGATTTGAGGCCGGCTCGGACACCTACGAGCACCGCCTCACGACTTTCAGCGACGGGATGACCGAGGGATCCGAGTCCCTCGGGGTCTATCTTGTCAGCAACTACGGCTACACGGTTGGTGATCCCGGTACCGCAACAGCAACCCTCTACGACGAGGACACGACGGCGGATGAACCACCAACAGCGTCTGTGACGATCAACGACGGTGACGGCTTCATCAGCGATGCAGAGAAGGCGGCAGTTGGTTTCACGATTGTGGGTGTTGATCCTGATGCGGTTGCGATGGTGAGGTTCTCGGATGGCAATCCTCTCCACGATGTTGTTCGTGGACCTGGCGGCGATGGCTCTAGCGCGGTTGATCTGTCCGGACTGACTGACGGCCCAATCACGGCGTCGATCTCTGTGACGGACACGGCTGGCAATACGGCTGCTGGCACCGGCGACACCTCCACGAAGGACACGACGGCGGATGCATCGCCAACAGCGTCTGTGACGATCAACGACGGTGACGGCTTCATCAGCGATGCAGAGAAGGCGGCAGTTGGTTTCACGATTGTGGGTGTTGATCCTGATGCGGTTGCGATGGTGAGGTTCTCGGATGGCAATCCTCTCCACGATGTTGTTCGTGGACCTGGCGGCGATGGCTCTAGCGCGGTTGATCTGTCCGGGCTGACTGACGGCCCAATCATGGCGTCGATCTCTGTGACCGACACGGCTGGTAATACGGCTGCTGGCACCGGCGACACCTCCACGAAGGACACGACGGCGGATGCATCGCCAACAGCGTCTGTGACGATCAACGACGGCGACGGCTTCATCAACGCTGGCGAGAGGTCGGCAGTTGGTTTCACGATTGTGGGCGTTGATCCTGATGCGGTTGCGATGGTGAGGTTCTCGGATGGCAATCCTCTCCACGATGTTGTTCGTGGACCTGGCGGCGATGGCTCTAGCGCGGTTGATCTGTCCGGGCTGACTGACGGCCCAATCACGGCGTCGATCTCTGTGACCGACACGGCTGGCAATACGGCTGCTGGCACCGGCGACACCTCCACGAAGGACACGACGGCCCCGGGAACGCCGACTCTGGCCCTGACGAACGATTCCGGCAGCTTGAACAGCGACAAGGTCACCAGGGATCCTTCCATCACCTATACGGCCTCGGCCGCGGGCGACACGCTGTTGTACAAGGCCGACGGTGCGACGAGCTTCTCGACAATCGCGCCGGTGTTTTTGACCAACGGCACGGCCGATGGTCCACACACCGTCTTTGTCCAAGAGCAGGACAGTGCGGGCAACGTCAGTGCGGCTGCGAGCCTGACGTTCAGGCTTGACACCATCGCGCCGGTTGCGCCTTCGCTCAAGCTGCACACGGACAGCGGCAGCTCGAGCACCGACAAGATCACCAACTCGGGCCTCGTCGACGTAACTGGCCTCGAGACAGGAGCGAATTGGCAATACAGCACCGACAACGGCGCGCACTGGCTCAACGGCACCGGCACGAGCCTGACGCTCACGGGTGATGGCCTCAAGAGCGTGATCGTCCACCAAACCGACGTGGCGGGTAACACGTCGAGCAATTCAACGGCGTTCGCCTTCACGCTCGACACGGCCCCGCCCGTGACCGCCATCGGCGATATATTGGTCACGACTTCAAAGGGAACAAACGCGACAATCAGCGGCACGTCGGAAGCAGGGAGCACGATAACGCTCTTTAAGGACGGCACTTCCGTAAGTAGTACCACCCCCATCAAAGTGGACGGCAACGGACATTGGAATTTCACGATTTCAAAATTGTCGGATGTGGTTCATACGTTTTTGGCACGCGCAGTGGACGTGGCGGGTAATCAGGGCGGATTGAGCTCAGTCGCAGTGCTCGGCAGCTCGAGCGGCGACAAGATCACGGGCGCGGGTGCTGCTGATCTCATCGAGGGCCTCGGCGGCGCAGATCAGCTCACGGGAGGAGCTGGAACGGCGGACACGTTCGTTTTTCACGCCGGCTTCGGAAAGGATACGATCACCAGCTTCGATCTCACGAAGGACGTTTTGGCATTCGATCATAACTTGTTTGCGAATGTCGACGCGATTCTGAAAGCAACCGCGGACGTAAAGGGCAATGCCGTGATCACTTACGATAGTGCCGATACGATAACTCTTGTCGGTATCACGAAGTCTGATCTAGTGAACCACGCGAGCGACTTTTACATCCTTTGATGTCGGCTTCGTGCGCGTTGAGCAAGCAGGATGCGCTCTACCGCTGTTTGACCCCGGCACAAAGGCGTGTCGGGGCCATTCAGGATCCACAGGCCGCGGATGCACGCCGCCACTATATTGTCCTCCGGCCCGAGTGCTCTTGCCGACAGGGGAGGTGCCTTCCGGTACCATCTCCGCCCACGCGCTCGACGCAAATTGCCGCCGCCACGTTACGATGACCACCGCTGCGGTCGTGACGAACAGCACCCAGGGGGCTCACGAAGGGCGCGGTCCAACGACAAACTGTCGACCTTTCGTCGTTTCCCGATTTGGTCGTGGTGTATCTCGGCATGCGCGTCAATGCGTGGACCGGGATAAGAACCTTGTTCGGCTTGGGTCCGCAGATTCAGGACGCAGTCGACAACAGGCCTGAAGGGCTTCTCCTGCATGAGAATTTCATCATGTCCTTGTTTCCATTGAGCCCGTTGCGAAATCCATCATGCTTGGCATAAGCGGGGAATTGATGGGATTCGCTGGCGCTCTACCCATCCTCCGAGCTAGCACGGGCCATAAAGCGGAGCTTACGAAGCCGCGCGTGAGCCACCAAACGCTTCCCCAAAAGCGACGAGATGAATCGCGAACTCGATAGCCTCGCGGCTGCGCGCTGGTTCCGCAATCGCAAAAATTCTCAGACTGCTCTTTTCGTCCCGTTAACCTACTCGCAGCCGGTTGAGGAACGGACCCACAAATCATCGCTTCCTCCTGGACAAGAATCTTGTTGCAGAGCGTCCCTTTGCGGGCGCCGGGAATTCATGGAGGCGTGTATGCGAATGAAGCTTTTCTATGCGGCCACGGTCTGCGTTGCATTGTCCGCAGCAGCACCACTCGCGCAAGCCCAGGTGGGCGCGGGTGTTGGCGCCGGTGTTGGAGGTGTCGGTGCAGGTGCTGGTGCGGGAGTGGGTAGCGGTGGCGTCGGCGCCGGTGTTGGTGCCGGAGTTGGGGGCGTTGGCGCGGGTGCCGGCGCCGGAGTGGGCGATGGTGGCGTCGGTGCCGGCGTGGGCGCCGGAGCTGGCGGAATTGGCGCTACGGGGGGCGTGGGTGTCGGCGGAGGCGCGGCAGGAGCTGGCGCAGGTGCGAGTGTTGCAGGAGTTGGTGGGGCAGGCGCGGGAGTTGGTGTCGGTTCTAGCAGCGTAGGTACTGGGGGCCTCGGCACCGGCGGGCTTGGCACTGTTGGCATTGGTCCTGGTGCCGCGGGAGCCGTGGGCATTTCAAATAATGGCGTTGCCAATGGAAACAACAGCTCTGGATTGGCAGGCCTCAATGCTGCCAACGTCGGCACAGCCTTCGCGACATTGGAGGTCGCAGAGCAGCAGCGGGTGTTGCGTCGCTGTGCAGCTGTCCTGAAACAGCCGGATCACTACGACCGAGAAACACGGGCCGTTTGCCGTGTGATAGCCGCCAAGTGAAGTAAAGATCGCCTTTGTCTGATTGGAGTCGACGGATAGACAAATAGAAAGAAGGCTCGGCAAGGGAACGCCGAGCCTTATCTTTAGGCCGAGCGATCTGTCTCACTGCAATCTGACCTTCGCTCCCAACTCCTTTGGAGAACAAGACCCAGTCTCCGCGAGCACGCAAAAGCGTGGTGATAATAAGTCATGCGTCCGCCGGCTCTCGCGCTCCCGCACGCGCGGGGATTGCTCTGCCGCGAGGAGCGGACCTCCGTCAGACCCCACGTAACTTCGCAGATGGGCGGGAAGCCGACCTTGCTGACATCGCGGAACTCGCTTACCTTGCGTGATGTGATCTGCCCGACATGCGTTCGAACCGGATGGCCCTTATGCTCCGTCAGCACACGGTGCCGCCCCTGATCTAAATTCGTCGGCGGTTCGCAAGGTGCACGCGATGGCTTGCAGGAACTCTTCGGGTGCAACACGACCACCGTCGTCATAGGCGGAGCTCGCGGCCATCCATGGCGGACCCATCATGCGTCAGGAGGTCAGAATGAAGGGCGCAGTCCAACGACAAACTGTCGACCTTTCGTCGTTTCCCGATCTGGTCGTGATTTATCTCGGGATGCGCGTCAATGCGTGGACCGGGATAAGAACCTTGCTCGGCTTGGGTCCGCAGATTCAGGACGCAGTCGACAAGAGGCCTGAAGGGCTTCTCCTGCATGAGAATTTCATCATGTCCTTGTTTCCGTTGCACCTTGGCATGCGCCAATATTGGCGCGACTTTGATGCGCTGGAGGCGTGGTCCCGTTCGATGCCGCACCGCCAATGGTGGCAGGATTTTCTGAAGTCATCGCGCGGCACTGGCTTCTGGCATGAAACTTACTTCATGCGGGGCGGTATGGAGGCCATCTACGATGACCTGCCGGCGCCCATTGGCCTCGCACAGTTCGCGCCGCTGCAGCCCGCCCGTGGGCCAATGTTCGCCGCCCGCCACAGAGCCAGATTATCCGGCCAGTTGCTTCCCCCAGTGATCGAAGAGGCCCAATTTTATGGTGGGGACGGACCCGCGTAGTTTTCGCTCTCGATTCCAGTGATGTCTCGTTTGAGGCAAGCGCGTCGGTTTAGTCCGGCCGCGATGGCTTCCGGTCAGATCCGATGGCGGATGACCCGCCAGCCTTGCAAAGGCCTGCGATACCCGCTGCCCGCTTGACCCTAGCCACACCGCGCTCGAGGTGCTCGCTATGTTGGGGTCCGGCGAATCCCGCGGCGACCTTCACTCGTACAGAGCGCAAACGCCACCCTGCCAACGCACACACCTGCGAACCGCTCGGCGGGTTTGACGGATGGTCGTCCTTGCCACACATACACCGTTGACTCGCGTCCTGCCCGGACCACAGGCGGCCGCGATTTGCGTAATCTCATCATTTTCGATCGAAGGGAGCGGTGCAGGCCCCATGGCGTGCGCCGATGTTAGAACCGACAAGGTGAAGCCGAGAACAGCGATCAATCTGATCATTCGATCCTCCCTTAGCACTGGCCCCGCTCGAAAAGCTGGCAGCATCGGTCGCTGAGAGGCTTGAGATAAGTCAAGGTTCGCGTCGCGGTGCGTGTGGCTCGGGGGCCGTTGCTCCGGGGTACGCGATAGGCGGCGATCTGCGATACTCGCCCAGCCTGCCCAGATCACTCACCTGTCCGGTGCGCTAACTGTCCTTCGATACTGGCCCGAGCGCTGCCCGCTTCGCATTGTGCGCTTCCCCGGGAGGTCGCGCACCGAGTGCCGCGCGACGATCTTGTATGAGGTTCTCGAGCCGATGTGCGGCAACGTTGAGCGTGGCCGTATCGAGGGTGGATACGTCCGCATCTGCTCTGGCGCGTTGCGCGCTCAGTACCTGGTCGATCTCAGTCTCGATCTCCAACAAATTCGCTTCGTTCTCGGCGTGCCTTATTCGTCTCCCCAATGCATAGAGCAAATCCAGCGCGGGTTCTCTCGGCTTGAGATCGCCGGATCTAAGAAACTGCCATGCCGCCGCAAGGATCGTGGCAAGCGCGCCGAGCGCCATTGGCGCCAGGAAGATGGCGTTGCTCCACTTGTCCAGGAAAGTCAGTTGACTACCGTTGTAGAACTCTGCAGCGCCGGGGTGAACGGGGAGGTAGGCGCCGGCGTCAGTATCGGGCGCCTTGAACTGCGCGAGAACCGGCAGTTCGGCCAAAACGTCTCTGCGAGCGCGTGCAATGGCTTGCGTGAAGTCGGCGATCATATCGTTGTCAAGGCTCTTCTTGCCGACGATGTAGAAAGAAGCCTTCAAAGTGGTCACGTCGTCCTCAGGAACGGGAGGAGATCCGCGTAGTGTTCCCTTTGGGATGTCGAAGCTCTCGTAAGCGCGCTCCTTCTCGGCAATTGCACCGGCATTCTCGATCGGAATCAGGACCGGTGCGCTCTTCGGAGTCTGCGGGAATAGACCTCGCACCAATGATACGTACTTCTCGCTCAGCGGCGCTACGAGAAGGACGGCACGTATTTCCTTTGTGTCGAGGGTGCGGCGAACCTGGTCGAGCGCGACACTTTTGAAAGCAACGTTGGCGCGGTCGAGGTCATATGCCTTTGTCAATACGCTGACGATCTTCTCATTAGTCTCGCCCGCAACCACCCCTATTGTTGTGCGCTTTAGGCCAGCCATGTCCTTGATCGGCGATCCCGGCGGTGCAAACAGCAGCGCAACGGCTTCGGCGAGGACGACGATGGCTTGCGCTTGTGAAAGGTCGCCGACATCTCCGCGGACCACAGCAAGGTCCGTCTTGCCGGAGGAAAACGCTTCCGCGGATTCAATTGGACCGGTCGTCTCCACCACCTTCAGCCGGACCGGCGCGTTGTTGAGGACAAGCCTGCTCGCCAGCGCCGACACGATTTTGGGGGCGTCGCCATCGAATGATCCAACCGCGATCGACAGCGTCACCGGTCGGACGTACCAGCGATACGCGAACAGGCTTGCGCCCGCGGCCAACAGTGCTAGTGCCAGGATGACGACGATGCGAAGCCAGATCGGCAGTTTGGCACCGTCAATGCGAATTCTCGACAGATCATCCATAGTACCCGGCTGCCCTTTCGTCCCAACGGCAGGCCTTGCAGACTTCCGAGCACCGCCGATTGGTCAAGGTTAGCTACCCGAACAGCGGGACGAACTCTCCAAATTTGCTCGAGTTGTATTTCTGCCGCCAGGAGGCGGCTCTTGAGCCGCCCCCTCCAGCCTCATTCGCGCTCGAGTTTTATTGACAGACGTGCATCAGGCCATCAGGGCCTTTGATCATGGTGCCGGGATCGCAGACAATGCCGCCGCGAGCCTTGTAGTCGGCCCATCCGCTAAAGCCATACCAGGGGCCATTCGCCGGGTAGGCCCTTTGGAGATAGTAGGGACTGGTTTCAATCGGACCGCCATAATAGGCGTTGGCCGCCAATGCGCCGCTGCCCACGTATGGCCTGCCATAGTATCCGGTACCACCCCAGTTCCAGGGTTGGGTGGCCGCAACTGCGGCGGCGGTGCCAACCGCTGCAGCGCCTACGCCGGCGCCGACGACGCCCGCCCCGTATCCATATGCAGCCCGCCGGTTTTGTCGGCGTGCAACACCCGCAACGCTCACGGGTGTCAGGGGACGACCGACCCGTGCTTGTGCGCTATCGGTAGAAAGCGAAGCGCCGCCTTGCTCGGACCAACTGAAGGAGAGCAGCATCGCACAAGTGAACGTCGAGGCTGCTAATGCAACGTTTCGTACATTCATCTGCATCATGGACCTTACTCCACCGTTTCCCGCCCCGTTCGATGATGCACCCTCCGGATCAAGGAAGGCGTTGCGCTAGATCAACGGTTCCTCCGCTTGTTGTGTCTCAACGAGGCAACGACGCTGACGCAACAGGTAAGCAACGGCGGGAGCGCGAAATCCGCTTTCATCTCCTCCGCCGCATCGCCGCGAACAGTGTTTCGCTGCTATTCTTTGAGTGAGCTTTTCGCCAGAGCTAAGTGGACGAGCCTGCCAACTCTGTCGGTACCGTGCACGTACGGCTCGATGGGGTGACTTCCCAATCATTGGCGCTCCAAGACCCATGACCGTAGACGTGGGCCCGGGGGATGTCGGCTTTGGCAAATGGGACATCACCCAGGCCTAAAGTCAGTTAGCCGCGCATGTTCAGACCATCACGCGGCAGGTCTGAATCAAACTCAGTCTTCGTCGTCGGCCTGCGCACGACGTCGCTCCACGACATCACTCATGTCGTGAAGTACAAGGACCGCCAGGGCCCCCATGCGCTGCCTCTGTTCGGGATTGAGGGTCTTGTAAAGTGGCTGCCACGCCTCGGCGAGTTTATCCAAATCGGCTGATCGTTGAGCCAATGCCTCCGAGCGTCGTTGCAAAAAGGCGATGGGGTCACGATTGCGGATGGTTTCGACGGCATTTTGGTCGGTCCGTCGACCCACTGTTTCCGAAATCTTTGCAACCCGAGCCTTCCGATCCTCCGCCCTGGCACGAATGGCACTCTCGACAGGCGGCCAGAGTTTTTCCTGGTCAGGTGTCAGCTGCAAGGCGGCCTTGGTCAAATCGATCCGCATGTCCATCAGGGTATTTCGGTCTACTGCGTTGAGCCGTTCTGGCGTTGCAGCGGAGTTAGCTTGCGCCCTGGCAATCGACGGTGCGGCAAGAAGGAGTGCAACTGTTCCGATCACTACGATCTTCATCATCGGCGACCTCCTTGGTAAGTGGCCCCCAGGCACCGCGCAAACAATCGTCGGCAGGACGATGTCACGTTGATTCAAATCAAGAGACTTGGAGAAAGAAGACTTGGAGAAAGAATTGTGGCGCACAGGTCAGGC
The DNA here is from genome assembly GCF_051853065.1 of Bradyrhizobium sp. SPXBL-02. NCBI lineage: Bacteria > Pseudomonadati > Pseudomonadota > Alphaproteobacteria > Hyphomicrobiales > Nitrobacteraceae > Bradyrhizobium > Bradyrhizobium sp. SPXBL-02. The sequence continues at coordinate 1,005,495 of NZ_CP182474.1, forward strand.
GCGAACTCCGACATGTCCGTTCTTGCGCCCCCATTCGGACGCGCGGCCCTCGACCTTTCATCGCAGCACAGCGCGACGCGGCGTTCGTCATACGAACAACAGAAGGCCCCGGGGGAAACCCCGGGGCCAGCTGCCGGGTACCGCTCGTGGACTAGTAACGTGCTGCGACCGGGGCCGTGTAACCGCCGAAGCGATAGTTGAGCCGTAGGGTGATCATATCGACGTCCTGGCTGACCCCGCTGCCCGTAAGCGTCAAGCCTCCGGGCGTGACCACGCCGGCGAAGGTACCGTTGTCGCGGCCCATCCAGAGATGGTCGTATTCCACGCCGAACGACCAGTTCGGTGCAAAGCCATATTCCCAGCCGACACCAAGGGCCCCGCCCCAGCGCGTGTGGCCAGCCGAGGCGAGGCCGACACCGGTGACGTTGTTGAAGATGTCAAAGCGATTGTGAGTGACGGCCGCGCCACCCTTCACGTAGAACAGCGACGCATTCCATGCCCAACCGAGTTGGCCCGTGAAAAGGCCGATGCCATCGGTTTTGCCCGTGGTCGAAATAAGCGGATCGACCAGGCTCACACGCGTTCTCTCAATGTCGGCCCAATCGCCCTGTGCTTCGAGGCCGAAGACGAATTGATTGGTCTGCCAGCGATAGCCGATCTGACCACCGATAAGACCACCGTTGCGATCAGCACAACCGGCCGCCACTGTCCCGGCGAGCGTCACGAAATCCACGCAGCTTTCGGCCCGTCCCCAACCGCCGTTAGCGCCGATGTAGAACCCGCTCCAGTTGTAGATCGTCACGACCGGTGCTGGTGGCGGGGCCTTGACGGCCATGTCGGCAGCCGATGCAGGGGCAGCCAGGCCCATGGACGCCACGCTGACAGCGGCTACCAGGAGTTTCCTCATGAGATTGTCTCCGTATCCCTTGTTGTTGATTGATAACCCTTGTGCACGTAATCGTGCATAAGTACTTCATAACAATCGCGAGTTTAGTCGTGACCGCCTCATGCCCATGTAATAAAATGGCAACACCCAAGCGATATCCGACACGGAGCGTGCGGGTCACAGCGCTCATTCGTTGTCAGGAAGCGGCGCGGATTCGGCGGAATCCTCCTGCCCTTCCGAAAGCCACTGGTGAACTTGACTGGACGGGATATGCCGCCGCGGCAGATACGGATTGATCGTTCCCGTCGATACAATCAGCCCTTCCTCGACCTTTGAGCGCGCAAAGATCTTGGCTTCGCCTTCGGTTGCGAATGTTCTGGTTTCGCGCGGGCTTCGCCTTTTTGCGCGCAGGTTGCGCGGACGACTTTCAAAAGTGACATACCAGGCTGGCGTCATCTCACGGGAACTCCGAACGCGCAGTTTCGCGAAACTGGCCAACGAGCGCACTTGGTCTGCGGCGTGCTGCCGTGGACGCGCACTTACCCGCGAACGCGCTCACGTGGACTTGCGCCCTCACGCGACTGATTCCGGCCTACGCCAGTGTGCCCGCTGCCGGTTTGATTTAGGTCAACGGTTATCCCGCACTGAATCGTTCGATTGGAAGTCGGCACTCGAACCGTAAGGATAAGCACAATGATGCGACCAGTCGCCATTGTGGGCTTCGCTGTACAGGAGCGAACATGAAAGCAGTTTCGTTCGGCGCACTCAGTCTTGGATTGCTTGGGCTTTCCGCTGAGGTGCTCGCCGCCCCGTGCTCGTCCTACTACATTTCGGAAGTCACGGTTGTATCCGCGGTCGACACCGAGGCCGGGCGTGTGCAGACTTTTGTTGGATTTGGAGCATCAAGGGAGGAGGCCGAGAAGAACGCCCTGGGATCCTGCTCGCACATTCAGCTCGACCTCCAGACATGCATCGATTCGGATCGCCTCCTCGCTCGTAATGCACCTTCGGATGAGCCTCTCGGTTCGCTTCACACGAAGTACGCGAAGGCGGTGAAGCGCATCACGGGCTGCGATTAGTTCGATCGCAAATCGGTCCCAGAGTAGAGACGTCGCGCAGGGTCATGGCGATTTCCCTTTCTGCCCTGCGACGACCGTGATCAGTCGCATGACATCATCGACACTTTCCCGCACGCCCTGAAGCTTTCCACTCGCGAAACCAAGTTCGGCATTTGCGCCCGGAATTCGATCTTCAAACCTGACGGTCGTTACTTGTGACACGTTGATGTGGATGAGCTTGCCGTTCGGTTCAGTCAGTTTGATCCAGGACATTTCGCCGCGATGTAATGTCATGATCAACTGCATGACCTCATCGACATTCTCCCGGACGCCTTGAGATTTCCCGCTTGCGAGACCTAGTTCGGCGTTAGCACCTGAAATATGCGTGTCAGATCGGACGAAGGTCACCTGCGCAATGTTGATGTGAACCGGCTTTCCACTAGGCTCGGTTAGTTCGAGAGAGCCTAGCGGGTTCGACCGCTGCGCCCGGGCTGAGTGCGACCATGCTGTCGCGCCGCAGATCAAGCCAAGAAAATCCCGTCGCAGCATCCCGCGCCCCCAGGATTAGAGTGCAACAGTGTAGCCTGCCACGCCCAGCGACAGGAAGACGTCGGAGTCGGAAGGCCTCGCGATTTTCGATAACTCCCCACCTTCCCTGCGGGCCATTTCCAGCATCCGGCATTGTCGCTGGGCCTGCCGAGGAGCAGGACAGCGCCGCGCGGTCTTCGGAAGTAGCCTCGGCTGCCCAGTGTGCACCGATGGGACAATATTGGTGTCTGTCCTTTCGCAAGTCTCCGACATCGCAAATCGGCCTCAGGGCTTGACCTGGATCAACGGCGGCTATGCATCGGCAGCCTCACAATGTCAGGCGCTGATCGCAGCCGACGGCATGCGATCAAGCCTCGTGAGATCAGGAGGCGCCGATGCTGCAGTTTCCCCCTCTTACAAAACTTGCATTCGCGGGTCTCGCATGCAGCGCGTTGCTGGGAATTGCGGGCGCAACGTTCAGCAGCAAGCCGGCAGGTGCGGTCGTGTACTGCACGTACGTCGGCTATCCCGCCGGTTGCGTTGCGCGCGCGGGAGTGGTGCTGAGGCCCCGACCGGTGGCTCGCGCTGCGGTCCGTCATAATGTCGGTGGCAATGCAAATGGCGGCGTCAATCGCATTGGGGCTGGTCGCTAAGGCGAAGCAGGATGGTTGAGCGCAACTCGCGCTCAGGCCGAAGATGGCAGGGTCTTACGACGAGCAATCTGCTCCCGGGAGGGCCCGGCCTTTGTCAACGTGTCGCGCATTGAGCCCGAGTAGTTTGAGGGTGCGGAGCGACAGATGCCTTTGTTGGCCTATTTCCGCAACGTCGGCGCCGTGTTGCTCGCGCTGCTGTTGATCGCGGGTTTCTATCTGCCAACCTCGCCCGTCGCCCAAAGAGCGGCAGCTAGTCCGCCTGTCATACACATCCACTCGGAGCGGAAATTACCCGCGCTCGTCGTCTTCGATACAACACAGGCGAGTCTTGCGGCGCCGACACCTGCGCCATGGGACACGAACCCTCCGGCGCCGCCTGGCACTGTACCGGCCGGTCCTAATAATGATGCCAGAGTGCGCGACGCATTTGCGCGGCTGCCTCTGCCCGGGTCGCATCGCGCAGCATCGCTTGAACAGCGGAAGCGACAACCGAGCAGGAAATATGCTGGAAGGCGGCATGCGGAGCCGCCGATCCTTCTGGCGGCGCGGCAAGGACCGGCTGCTTGGTTTGGCTTTAGATATTGGTGACGATCTGTCGCCGAGTCCGGTCCGCTTTGGGTCAAACGTGAAGAACTCAGGTTGAGCTAATCTGGTCCGCTCTGGTTCAATGAGCGGACTACCGACCGCCGAGGTGCAACTTCGCCGATGGGCCAGGAGCAAACGCGCCGAACACCGGGACCCGACTGGAGCCACCGTCTAAGTCAGCTATTGTCGGTTCTGAGCGTCGGAGAATTGATCGGGATCCACTCGAAATCACGCTATTGGAACGCCTACAGTTCCGGACCAGAAAGTCCGACCTCTCGCTCAGCACGCAGGACATTCCCATAGAGACTGCCGATCCATTGTCTTCCGCTCGAGGTTACATTCAAATAGCGGACGGCAGTTTGGATGTGCGGTGCGACCTTGGTCCAGTAGAACTGAGGATATTTGTACACCACGTCCGCGGGCGTGGTGTATCCGAGCGATTTGTTGAGTCCTATCTCCTCGAACTCGTAGAACAGCGCATTTGATTTCTTCATGTAGTTCGGATCGCCGAGCTGACCGATCAGATCGGCGGCGCGAAGCAATAAACCCTCCTCTTCGTCAAGATCATCCTTGAGTTCATTCGCTGATGCGTCTGCATAAGGAAAACGAGTGTATTCGATGGCTCGAGCAACGCGAGCGGCGTCAATTTCGTCAACTGCGTCAAGACGCTCCACGGTGAATAATTTTGAGCGGTCGACATGATAGGGCGCAAGCGCTGCATCGGAGGAGCCGACTGGCAATTCAACCGTTCGGCCAGTACCATCAACCACATAGGCACCGTCCTGGTCTCCGTGAACTATTCCCCGAACGTAGCCGATGTCGTGAAGCAGGCACGCCAGGATGAAGTGAGCATAGTCGCTAGCCGTCGTTGGCCTAAGAAGGGAGCGCCCGATCAGGATGTCGTGTCCCACCAGTGTGACCAACAAGGTGTGTTCGACGTTGTGGTAGAGTGCATCGCTGTTACCAATACATTCCAGGGCCAGCTTTGCTGCATAGGGGAGCAATTCCGGCAAGCTGGCGTGGGACCAGCCGAAGCGACCACTTGTCTCCGAGATCAGGAACGCACCGAGCGCCTGAGACGTCAGTTCTGGGATTGTTATCATGAGCAATCTCTCACTTTGGTGCCGAACCTTCAGAAGGCCTTCTGCAGGTTCGGGAGGGAGAGGACGACCGAAGTAGTGTGAAGCCAAAGCATGGGTGATAGTTGACTTGGATCAACAGCAGCGACGCCGGACTACGCGTGTGCCCAGTAGCGACTTTCGACCCCACGCGACTTCGTAGATGGGCCACAAGCCGCGAGCACCTCGTGCGTGGTCCGGCCAGGGCAAAGCCGGCAGCGGGTATCACAGGCTCTTGCTGGGCTGCCGATGATCAAGCGGAGCGCGGCCGCTGGAACGGATTGCGCGGACGACGCGGTCGTGAGCTCGAAGACGCTGGCACTGAGCAACGTACGTGGCATCCGATCCCGGTCCTTCCGATGCTGTCATTCTGCTCCTGTTTTGCCCGACGAAGCAACCGTTTCGTAAAATCAGCAGAATGCGCAGCGGTTGTTCGAAAAGATCGTGCTCAATCAACAGGCTAAGGCGAGGTCACGCCTCATTCGATCGTGTGCCGCGCCAAGCCGTTGATTTTGCTGTCCCCGCCTACTGTGCATGGGGTTGTTTTCGAACTTTTTGTTTGCGAGCGCACGAAAGCGCAACCGAACCGCGCCTGATCCGGCCTCGCGCGCTACTTCATCACCCGCAGGCCCTTGGTCGTGAACTTCTGCGTCCTGCCTCCGGGCCGCATTGGACGCTTCGTGCCGGCGGCCTTGCCGGTGCCGGGCGGCTGGTGCGCAGGCACGAGCTGGTGGGGCTGTGCGCCGATCAGGTCGCGGCGGCCCATCTCGATCAGGGCCTCGCGCAGCAGCGGCCAATTGTCGGGGTCGTGGTAGCGCAGGAACGCCTTGTGCAGGCGGCGCTGGCGCAGGCCCTTGATCGCCTCGACCTTGTCGCTGCCGCCGTGGCGCACGCCGCGCAAGGGGTTGACGCCGGTGTGGTACATCGCGGTCGCGGTCGCCATCGGCGAGGGCAGGAAGGTCTGCACCTGGTCGGCGCGATAGCGGTTCTTCTTCAGCCACAGCGCGAGGTTCACCATGTCCTCGTCGGTCGTGCCCGGATGCGCCGCGATGAAATAGGGGATCAGGTAATATTTCTTGCCGGCGCGTTTGGCCGCTTCATCGAACATCCGCTTGAACTTGTTGTAGGCGCCGATGCCCGGCTTCATCATCTTGTCGAGCGGACCGCGCTCGGTATGTTCAGGCGCGATCTTCAAGTAACCGCCGACGTGATGGGTGACGAGCTCCTTGATGTATTCGGGGCTCTCGACCGCGAGGTCGTAGCGCACGCCGGAGGCGACCATCACCTTCTTGATGCCTTTGGTCTCGCGCACCTTGCGATAGAGCCGGATCAGATCGTCATGCGAGGTGTTGAGGTTCGGGCAGATCTCCGGGAAGACGCAGGACGGCCGGCGGCAGGCGGCCTCGACCTTCGGGTCCTTGCAAGCCATCCGGTACATGTTGGCGGTGGGGCCGCCGATGTCGGAGATGACGCCGGTGAAGCCGGGCGTCTTGTCGCGGATGCGCTCGATCTCGCGCAGGATCGAGCCCTCCGAGCGGTTCTGGATGATGCGGCCCTCGTGCTCGGTGATCGAGCAGAAGGTGCAGCCGCCGAAGCAGCCGCGCATGATCGTCACCGAGAATTTGATCATCTCCCAGGCGGGGATACGTGCCTCGCCATAGGACGGATGCGGCGCGCGCGCGTAGGGCAGATCGTAGACCGCGTCCATCTCTTCCGTGGTCAGCGGGATCGGCGGCGGGTTGAGCCAGAGATCGCGGTCGCCGTGGCGCTGCACCAGCGGCCGCGCATTGCCGGGATTGCTTTCCCGGTGCAGCACGCGCGAGGCGCGCGCATAGGCTTCCTTGTCCTGCTCGACCTGCTCCAGCGCCGGCAGGCGGATCACGGTTAAGCCCTTCTGGCGCGATGCGCCCTCGTCGGCGGAATCGAGATCGTCGGCGTGCAGCTCGGTGTAGCCGTCCGGGACCTTGCGGAACAGCGCCACGCCCCTGATATCGTCGAACGTGCGCGGTGCTTCCCCGGCGGCGAGCCGGTGCGCCACCTCGACTACGGCACGCTCGGCATTGCCGTAGAGCAAGAGATCCGCCTTGGCGTCCGCCAGCACCGAGCGGCGCACCTTGTCGGACCAGTAATCGTAATGCGCGATCCGGCGCAGCGAGGCCTCGATGCCGCCGAGCACGATCGGCACGTCCTTGAACGCCTCGCGGCAGCGTTGGGCGTAGACGACGGTCGACCGGTCCGGCCGCTTGCCGCCTTCGCCGCCCGCCGTATAGGCATCATCGCTGCGGATGCGTCGGTCCGCAGTGTAGCGGTTCACCATGGAATCCATGTTGCCGCCGGTGACGCCGAAGAACACCTTTGGCTTGCCGAGCGCCCTGAACGGCTCGGCCGAATGCCAGTCGGGCTGCGCGATGATGCCGACCCGAAAACCCTGCGCCTCGAGCAGGCGGCCGATGATGGCCATGCCGAAGCTGGGATGGTCGACATAGGCATCCCCGGTCACCAGCACGATGTCGCAGGCGTCCCAGCCGAGCGCATCCATCTCGGCGCGGCTCATGGGGAGGAACGGCGCCGGCTTGCGCGGGCGGGCCTGGGCCATCAGCGGCCTTTCGGCGGTGATCATCTGGGTGTCCATGGCGCCTACGCATAGGGCGAGGGGCGGGCGAATTCAACCGCTCGCTGTCCGGTGATGCGGTTCCGGCGCCGGTCGGACCGGCCGCAGGAACCAACCGTGCCCGCGTGCATTCTGGTTACGGGTTCGACGCGGGCCCGGGTTGCGCGCGCCTCCATCGTTTCGGCGTCCGTGACGTCGCCTCTGGCGATGGGGGAATCGTGGGTACGGTCATAGAGAACTTGCTGATGCGGAAGCAGAAGCTGGTGGAGCAGCTGGAAGCGGCGCCGTCGGTGGAGGATCGCGACAGAATCGAGCATCAGCTGGAGCAGATCAACACCGCGCTGGATTTTCTGGACAGGCCGGGGTCGAAGGAGGAGCGCTAGACGCGCTCATCCACCTTCAGCGCCTTGGCGTAGACGATTCCCGAATTCGTGATGTGCGTGGTCATCAATTCGCCGAAGGCGACGAAATCGCCGCGTGCGAACAAATCGAGCAGCTTGCGGTGCTCGTCGAAGGAGGTGCGGGTGCGCACGTCGATCGGCGAGGTCAAATTGGTGCGGAGGGCGGCGACGCGGCCGGAGACGAGCTGATAGGATTCGGCGAGATAGCGGTTGCCGCAATGGGCGAACAGCGCCTCGTGAAACGCGGTGTCGGCGCGGCCATAGGCGATGTTGTACTTTGCCGCGACGGCCGGCTCCATCGCCGCGATCGCGGCGCTCATGGTCGCAAGTGTGCCGTCGCGGTCGTGGCGGAAGGCGAGCTCGGCGGCCTTGGGCTCCAGCGCGATGCGGAAGGTGCAGAGCGAATTGATGTCGTCCGCACTCGGCGTGAAGACGAAGCTGCCGACCTGCGGCCGGATCACGACGAGCCCCTGCGCCTGCAGCTGGCCCATCGCCTCGCGCACCGGCGTGCGGCTGACGCCGAAGGAATTGGCCACCATCTCCTCGGAGATGGCCGCTCCAAGCGCGAACTCGCCGTCGATGATGGCCTGGCGCAGCCGCTGCATCACCCGCTGCGACAGCGATTTCGGCGTATCGAGCTTGAGCGATCGCATGGTGCGCTCAGATCACCTTGCCGGGATTGAGCAGGTGACCGGGGTCGAGCGCCGCCTTGAGCGTCCGCATCAGCGCGATCTCGGCCTCGCTCCTGGCATGGCCCAGCCATTGCTTCTTCAACGTGCCGATGCCGTGCTCGGCGGAGACGCTGCCGCCGAGCTCGCGGACGAGGCCGTAGATGATCGCGTCCATCTCCTCCTTCGGCTGCTGCGCGACGGATAGGCCCGCGACCCAGGAGACGAGATGCAGATTGCCGTCGCCGATATGGCCGTAATAGACGCTCTCGCAGCCCTTGATGCCGGAAGCGAGCGCCGCCTTGCAGCGTGTGACGAACTCGTCCATCCGCGCCACCGCAAGGCCGATGTCATAGGAGATGTGCGGGCCGAGCACTTGGCCGAACTCGGCGCAGATGTCGCGCACGCGCCAGAAGGCTTGCGTCTGCGCCAGCGACTGCGCCACCGCGGCATCCGCCAGCAGCCCGCGGTCCATCAGCTCCTCGAGCCAGCTCTGGAAGCGCGGCGCATCGACGCTCTCGTCGGTGCCCTGCGCTTCCACCAGCACGTAGAGACCGTGGCCTGCGGCGACCGGCGGCTTCACGCCGGCGCGCGCCGTGATCACGTCCCAATAATCCGGCCACATCACCTCGAAGGCGGACAGCAGCGGACCGAGCCCCGAACGCGCCGCATCGAGCAGCGCGATCACGGCCGGGTAATCCTTCAGCGCGCACAGCGCGGCCATGGTCGAGCGCGGCTTCGGAAACAGCTTCAGCACGACGCGGGTGATGATGCCGAGCGTGCCTTCCGAGCCGATGAACAGATGCTTCAGATCGTAGCCGGCATTGTTCTTCATCAGCTTGTTGAGGCTGGTGATGATGGTGCCGTCGGGCAGCACCACTTCGAGGCCAAGCACCAGCTCGCGCGTCATGCCGTAGCGGATCACGCGGTTGCCGCCGGCATTGGTCGAGAGATTGCCGCCGATCGCGCAGGAGCCGCGCGAGCCGAGATCGAGCGGAAAGAAGAAGCCGGCCTCGTCCGCCGCCTTCTGGATCGTCTCCAGCGGCGTGCCCGCCTTCACCGTCATCGTCGCGGAGGCGCGATCGATCTCCTCGATGCCGGTCATGCGCTCCAGCGAGATCGCGACCCAGCCCGCTTCCGGCGAAGCGCCGCGGCACAGGCCGGTCAAGCCGCCCTGCGGCACGAATGGCAGATGCGCCTGCCGGCAGGTCGCAATCGCATCGGCAACGCCCCGCGCGTCGACGGGGCGGATCACCGCCAGCGGCGTCTGCGGCAGGCTCGCGCTCCAGTCGTTGCAATTGCGCGCCGGCACATCGGTGCCAACGAGCACCGCGGCCGCGCCGAGCCTGTCGCGCAACGCGCCGAGCAATTGGTCGGGATGCTCAATGGGGCTCACCATGTTCATGCGAGACCTCCTTTAGGATTCGACTGCGCCGCATGCGCGCCGCGACGTGGAAAGGGTTTGCACCCGTCTTGTATGTAAGGTACAAGATGGAAAGTAAAGCAAAAACAAGGCTTCGCCCCGCAGAGAAGATCGTTTGGGATCAGAGGCTTAGCTGGCGGCCGCAACAAGGGGTGGTGTGATGACGGAGGCGATTCGCGGGTTCTGGGTGGCGTCGGCGACGCCGCTGGCAGCGGACGGCAGCGTGGACGCCGCAAAGCTGGCAGCTCACGCCAAGCAGCTGTTCAGCAAGGGCGTTGACGGCGTCGTGCTGTTCGGCACCACCGGCGAAGGCACTTCGTTCAATGCCGCCGAACGCGTTGCGACCGTTGAAGCCGTCCTCAAGGCCGGTGTGGCGCCGGAGCGCATCGGAATCGGCGGCGGCTTTCCCGCCATCAGCGACAGCATCGCGCTGACGCGCGCCGCGCTCGGGCTCGGCCTGCGCCACGTTCTGTTGCTGCCGCCCTATTTCGACCGCAGCGTCACAGCCGAAGGCATCGAGGACGCCTTCGCTGCGATCATTGACGGCGTCGGCGACGATCGCCTGCGCGCCTATCTTTATCACATCCCGCAGATCTCGGGCGTTGCGATCCCGACCCATGTCGCTGCGAACTTGCGCAAACGTTACGGCAGGGTGGTCGCCGGTCTGAAAGACTCCAGCGGCGACTTCAAGCAGTTCCAAGCGTTCCGTGCCGCCGCGCCGGAGCTTGCCATCACCGTCGGCAACGAAGCCGATATCACCCGCGCGATCGCCGCCGGCGGCGCCGGCACCATCTGCGGCATGGCCAACATTGCGCCGGAGCTGGTCAAGGCGATGGTTGACGGCAAGGACGTCGAAGCGCGCATGCAGGCGGCGATCGACATCGTGGTGAAGTCGCCGTCTTTCCTCACGACGCTGAAGGCGATCCTTGCGGCGCAGACCGGCGATGCAAGCTGGCTGCGCGTGCGACCGCCGCTCCGCGCCTTGGCCGACGGCACCGCGCTCAAGCAGAAGCTTGACGAACTGGTGGCGCCCGCCATCGCGTGAGATCGCGCTGGCGTCCCGACACGTTGCCGCGAAATTCGCGTGCAGCGTGTCGCCATCGCTGCGGGGGCAATCGGTGATTGTTGCCCCGCGCCTCACGGTGCTTAGAACGATTCAACAATAGAGCGATTCAAGCTCGGCTACGGTTCTCTTCGATTGCGGCGACTGTTACAGGCGCACACTTCAACGTTCTTGACTTGAAGTGGAATCAAAGTGCGTGCCTTCGTGGATGGCTGCGTCAGCGGCCATCGAACCCGTGCCGGCAAGAGCCGAGCAGGTCTTCTCATCGGTGCGGCCGTGCTGCTTGCCGAAAGCCCCTCCAACACCACGAGCGCTCAGGCGCAATCGGCTCTGCCGCCGGTGACGGTTGAAGCGCCGGCGCTGCGGCCGAAGCCGGCCCGTGCATCGGATCAGTCTTCACGTCGCAACCAAGCCGTCGTGCGCCGCCAGCCCAGTCGCAATCCCGCACCCGCGGCGCCGACCTTGTCGGAGCGCGCCGCCGCCGAAGCCGCCGCGCAACAGGCGGCCAAGCTCGGCTATCGTGCAATGCCGAGCGCGACCACGCTGCGCAGCGGCGCCTCGCCGCTCGACACCTCGCAGTCCGTCAACATCGTTCCTGCGCAAGTGTTGAAGGACCAGCTGCCGCGCAACATCGACGACGCTCTGGTCAATATATCCGGCATCACCCAGACCAACACGCTCGCCGGCACCCAGGACGCCGTGATCCGCCGCGGCTTCGGCGACAACCGCGACGGCTCGATCATGCGCAACGGCATGCCGCTGGTGCAGGGCCGCAGCCTCAATGCCGCGGTCGAGAGCGTCGAAGTGCTGAAGGGCCCGGCCTCGCTGCTCTACGGCATCATGGATCCCGGCGGCATCGTCAACACCATCAGCAAGCGGCCCGAGCTTTATCAGCACGGCTCGGTCACGCTGCTCGGCTCGACCTACGCCAACAACCGCAACGGAGCGGACGGTACGCTCGACATCACCGGTCCGATCGGCGACGGCGGTCTCGCCTATCGTTTCATCGGTTACGGCGTCAGCGAAGATTATTGGCGCAATTTCGGCCGTCACCGCGAGATGCTGGTGAACCCCTCGCTGGCTTGGTACGGCGACACCACGACGGTCCAGCTCACCTATGAGCACCGCGAGTTCATCTATCCGTTCGACCGCGGCACCGCTTTCGTCAACGGCGCGCCGCTGGCGATCCCGAAGACTCGCCGGCTCGACGAGCCCTTCAACAACATGTGGGGCACCTCCGACCTGATCCAGGGCTCGGTCGAGCAGAAGCTGGACGACAATTGGAAGGTCACGGCGGCCTACAGCTACAACACCGAGACCTACAGCGCCAATCAGCTTCGCATCACCGGCGTCAACGCCAAGTCCGGCGTCGAGACCCGCAGCAACGACGGCACCAGGAACTCGCTGAGCAACGCCAGCTACGGCACCTCCTATCTGCAGGGTGACGTCTGGGTGGGTGGCTTCCGCAACGAGATCCTGTTCGGGGGCGAGGCGCTGTATCGCACGATCGACCGCCACGATTTGATCCGCCAGGCGACCCCGAGCTTCAATTTTTACAACCCCGTTTACGGATTGATCACACCGGGAACGACCGTTTCGGCAACGGACAGCGAGCAGACCGACAAGCTCGGCACCCGTGGCTTCTTCGCCCAGGACACGTTCCACGTGACCAGCTGGCTGTCGGTGGTCGGCGGCGTGCGCTGGATGGAATACGAGCAGCTCGCGGGAAGAGGCCGGCCTGTGTTCGTCACCAACACCAATCTGTCGGGCGACAAGGTGCTGCCGCTCGGCGGCGTCATCTTCAAGCTGAACGATCAGCTGTCCTACTATGTGAGCTACACGCAGTCGCTGAAACCGACCTCGACCATCGCGCCCTTCACCGGTGCTCCCATCGGCTTCGTCGTCGACTCCACCATTCTGCCCGAAGAGGGCACCCAATGGGAGACTGGCGTCAAGTTCGATGTCAACAAGCGGCTGTCCGGCACTCTTGCGGTCTACGATATCGAGAAGAAGAACGTGCTGGTCTCCGACCCTTTTACTAGCGGTACGGTCTTGGTACGAACGTCCGCGAAGGCGCGGTCGCGCGGCGTCGAGTTGGACGTGACCGGCAAGCTGAGCGATCAGTGGAGCATGATCGGAAGCTACGGCTATACCGATGCCCGCCTGGAGAACGATCCCATCAACGGCAACGCCAAGTTGCTGAATGCTGCGATGAACACGGCTTCGCTCTATCTCGTCTACGATTTCGGCGATACGCTCCCCGGACGCCTGCGGCTCGGCGGCGGCGCGCACTATGTCGGTGACCGGCCGGGCGACTCCGCCAACAAGTTCTTCTTGCCGGCTTATACCGTCGCAGATGTCTTTGCGACTTACGACACAGAGATCGACAATCTGCCGGTGACCTACCAGTTCAACATCAAGAATCTGTTCGACAAGGTCTACTATACCTCCAGCACCGGAAACGCGCTCAATGTTGCTATCGGCGACGCGCGGCGCTTCTCGCTCTCGGCAACGGTGAAGTTCTAGCGATGGCAGTGCGGCCGGGGCACATGATCAAAGCTGTCCTGCTCCAGGTCCATTCCATCGCGGGCCTGGTGCTCGCGCTGCTGCTCGCCCTGATCGCGCTAACTGGCGCGATCATGAGTTTCGAGGACGAGATCGTCGATCATCTCAACGCCGGCATCATGCACGTAGCACCGCGCGAGATGCCGGCGCTGATGCCGGACGAGCTGGTCGCGCGGCTGATGGCGGGGCAGGATTTCGGCCAAGTCTCGGGTCAAGTCTCGGGTCAGGTCTCGGCCGTCATGCTGTCGAGCGATCCGGCCGCCGCCGTGCGCATCCGCTTCGCGCGCGACGAGCAGGGCGCGCGGCCGAACTCGCTCTATGTCGATCCCTATGATGCGCGCGTGCTGGGTGCGCCGCGTGGCGAGGCGTTTTTCGCGACGGTTCGGAAGCTGCATCGCTGGCTGCTGATCCCCGGCGATGCCAAGGGCTGGGGCCGCCAGATCACCGGTGTGGCCGCGCTCGGCCTGATCGTCATGCTGGTCTCGGGTCTCGTGCTGCGCTGGCCACGTCGCGCGCGCAGCGTGAAGATGTGGCTCAAGCCCAATCTCGGTCTCAGCGGGCGCGGGCTGCATCGCTCGCTGCATGCGGTCATCGGCACCTGGGTGCTTCCGGTCTATCTGGTGATGACGCTGACGGGCCTGTGGTACTCGTTCGACTGGTACAAGGACGGCGTCGTCTGGCTGCTGTCGCGTCCAGAAGTCTCTGCTGCGAAGATGCAGCCAAAAATGTCTGCGAAGGCGCCGCGTGCGGCGGCCCGTTCCGAGCCGACCCGGCCGATCGGGTTCGACCTGGCATGGACGACGTTCCGGCGTGAGGAGGGCGACCACTTTGCCAGGGCTCTGCTGACGCTGCCGCCCAGCCCCGGCACGGTGATACGGATCCGGTCGTGGGGAAGGGATTCGGCGCTCGACACCACGCGCGACGAGTTCCGGATCGATGCCGTCACCGGTCAGGTCGCCTCCGCCGAACGTTATTCCGACAAGACGTTCGGCGAGAAGATCATCGCCAACGTGCTCGATATCCATCGCGGCGCTGTCCTGGGCTGGCCCGGCAAGCTCGCCTTCATGATTGCCGCGGCCCTGATGCCGCTGTTCTCGGTCACCGGCATTTTGCTCTATCTGTCGCGCCCCAAGCTGCGGCGCCCGGCGCAGGCGCCGCAGGGCCGGCTCGTTCCGGGCGAGTGAGCTGCTGCCGAAGAGGCTAGCCAACACCTCGACAATCGTTCAAAAGCCCGTGGCACGTCCTTGTCAGGTTCACGCCATGAAGCTTCCCACCGTTACCCCCGCCGATATCCGCCGCGCCTTGCTCTTGCGCAAAGAGATCGCGCTGCTCGATCTCCGATACGAGGCGGCCTTTGCCACCGGCCATCCGCTGTTCGCCGCAAACATGGCTGCGGACCGGATTGCAGTTGAGGCCGAGGTGCGGCTGCCGCGCAAGGACGTTGCGATCGTGCTCTATGATGACGGCGAGGGGCTGGTCGCGACCGGTGCCGAACGTCTGGCTGCACTCGGCTACACCAATGTCAGCGCACTCGACGGCGGGCTGACGGCGTGGCGCGATGCGGGCTTCGAGGTGTTCGAGGACGTCAATTCCTATTCCAAGGCCTTCGGCGAACTGGTCGAGTCGCGTCGTCACACGCCCTCGCTCAGCGCCGACGAGGTGGCAAAGCTGATCGCCGACAAGGCCAACATCGCCATTCTCGACGTCCGCCGCTTCGACGAATACGCGACCATGAACATCCCGGGCTCGGTCAGCGTCCCCGGCGCGGAGCTGGTGCTGCGGGCAGGGCAGGCCGCGCCCGATCCCGACACCACCATCATCGTCAATTGCGCCGGCCGCACCCGCTCCATCATCGGCACCCAGTCCCTGATCAATGCCGGCGTGCCCAACAAGGTGCGGGCGCTGCGCAACGGCACGATCGGCTGGACGCTGGCGCGGCACGCGCTCAATCACGACGCCGACAGGCGCGGCGCGATCGGCCCGTTCGAGGGCGGGCCGGCCAAAGCCCGCGACGTCGCCTATCGCGCCGGTGTCCGTCATATCGGCGCGAACGAGATGGCGGCGCTGGTCGCAGAGACCGATCGCACGCTGTATCGCTTCGACGTGCGCGATGCCGAGGACTATGCGGCCGGGCATCTCCCCGGCTTCCGCCACTATCCCGGCGGCCAGCTCGTGCAGGAAACCGACATGGCCGCACCGGTGCGCGGCGCGCGCATCCTCCTGACCGACGACCGATGCGTCCGCGCTGACATGACGGCGTCCTGGCTGGCGCAGATGGGCTGGGAGGTCTATGTGCTCGAGGGCGGCTATGACGGAGCGCTGGAAATCGGTCCATCGCTGGTGATGCCGAAGCCTGATCCGGCCCACCGCTACCGCCGTCCTTATGAAGGCACCGATGTGGCCGAAGCTGCGATGCAGGCCTATCTCGATTGGGAATACGGCCTCGTCGAGCAGCTCCGCCGCGACGCCACGCACGGGTTCTATGTGATTTGACCGAGATCTGGGATGCCAAGCGCACCCATCGCCTCGCCATCTTCTCCCCGTATCCAAGCCCTATTGTGCTGCGTATCGCCCGCGGTCTATGAGCTGCGGCAAAGCTGCCATTTACGGAGATTCCATGTCCGCCCCAGGCCAAAGCCCTGAGCGAAGCGCCAAGGCGCTGCTGCTCGAAGGCGTCAATGATAGCGCTGTCGATCTTTTCAGAAGCGCGGGCTTCACCAATGTCGAAAGGCTGACCAAAGCGCTGGACGGCGCGGATCTGCGGCGCGCGCTCGAGGGCGTGTCGCTGCTCGGCATCCGTTCGCGCACCCAGATCACCGATGAGGTGCTGGGGGCGGCCGACCAGCTTCTCGCTGTCGGCTGCTTCAGCGTCGGCACCAACCAGGTCGATCTTTCGGCGGCGCGCAAGCGCGGTATTCCCGTCTTCAACGCGCCGTTCTCCAATACGCGCAGCGTCGCCGAGCTCGTCATCGGCGAGATCGTGATGCTGCTGCGGCGGATCTTTCCGCGCTCGGTGTCGGCGCATTCCGGGGGCTGGGACAAGTCGGCGGCCGGCAGCCGCGAGGTGCGCGGCCGCACGCTCGGCATCGTCGGCTACGGCAATATCGGCTCGCAGCTTTCGACCTTGGCCGAAGCCATGGGCATGCGCGTGATCTATTTCGACCGCACCGACAAGCTTCGCCATGGCAACACCGAGCCGGTCGAGAAGCTGGAAGAGCTGCTGGCGCAGAGCGATGTCGTCAGCCTGCACGTGCCGGAGACGCCGGAGACCGCGGGCATGATCGGCGAGAAGGAGCTGCGGGCGATGAAATCAGGCTCGTTCCTGATCAACAACAGCCGTGGCACCGTCGTCGATCTCGATGCGCTGGCGCGTGCCTTGCGCGATGGCCATCTCGCCGGTGCCGCCGTCGACGTCTTTCCCGTCGAGCCCTCGTCGAACGCCGATCGTTTCAACAGCCCCATTCAGGGCATCGAGAACGTCATCCTCACCCCTCATATCGGCGGCTCCACCGAAGAGGCGCAGGAGCGGATCGGCGGCGAGGTCGCGCGCAAGCTGGTCGACTATTTCATCACCGGCTCGACCATGGGCGCGGTGAACTTCCCGGAAGTGCAGTTGCACTTGCGTCCCTCCGGCGCGCGCTTCAGCCATGTCCATCGCAACGTGCCGGGCATGCTGCGGCGGCTGAACGAGGTCTTCCTCCAGCGCGACATCAACATCGCCGCGCAATATCTGGAGACCGCCGGCGATCTCGGCTACGTCGTGCTCGACGCCGATCTCGGTGGTCAGGACTCGGCGGCGCTGCTCCAGCAGATCCGCGCGCTCGACGGCACGGTCGGTGCGCGGCTGGTATTCGAGCACTAGACTGCCACCACGTTCCGGTTGCATTGTGCGGCCACTGCTCCCACACTGCGGTCGAATTCGACGTGTTCCAATCAGGTCGAATTTGAGCTTCAGTTGCGTGAGTGTCCGCCATGGAACGGGACGCCGTACTGATTGATCTCGCGCTTCAGGGCGGCGGTTCGCACGGCGCCTTCTCCTGGGGTGTGCTTGATCGCCTGCTGGAGGAAAACTGGCTCAGCATCGCCGCAATCTCCGGAACCTCCGCAGGCGCGATGAATGCGGCGGTGCTGGCGGACGGCTGGACCGCCGGCGGCGCCGAGGGCGCGCGTGAGGCGCTCGACCAATACTGGCGCCGTGTTTCGAAGGCTGCGGCCTTCAGCCCGCTGCAACGCTCGCCGCTCGACCGCTTCATGGGGCGCTGGACGCTCGACACTTCGCCCTTCTACATCCTGACCGATTTGATGTCGCGCGTGCTGTCGCCCTACGATCTCAATCCGACCGGCTACAATCCGCTGCGTGCGGTGCTGGCCGAGAGCATCGATTTCGAACGCCTCGTGGGCTCGCCGATCCAGCTGTTCATCACCGCGACGCGGGTGCGCACAGGGCGCGGCCGCATCTTCCGCAACGCGGAGATCACGGCGGATGTGCTGCTGGCATCGGCCTGCCTGCCGACTATGTTCCGCGCCATCGAGATCGACGGCGAGCCCTATTGGGACGGCGGCTTCGCCGGTAACCCGACGATCACGCCGCTGGTCCGCGAAAGCGACGCGCACGACACCATCCTCGTCCAGATCAATCCGACCGAGCGGCTGGAGGCGCCGCGGACGGCCGCGGAGATCCTCAACCGGCTCAACGAAATCTCCTTCAACTCGCCGCTGATGAAGGAGCTGCGCATGATCGCGCTGCTGCGGCAGGCGGCCGATCCCGGCAGCGGCGAGGGCGCGCGCTGGGCCAAGATGCGGACGCACCGGGTCAAGAGCGACATGCTGGCGAAGTTCGGGGCGTCCTCGAAGCTCAACGCGGAATGGGAATTCGTCTCGATGCTGCGCGCCGAGGGGCGCATGGCCGCAGACGCCTTCCTCGCCGAGCATGGTGCCGACATCGGCCGTCGTTCGACCGCCGATCTCGACGTCCTCCTGTCGGAGTGTTGAGGCATGGGTCTCCTCGGCCTCCTCGTCGGGCTCGCTCTGCTGGTCCTGTTCGCCTTCCGCGGCTGGAGCGTCCTGCTGCTCGCGCCGTTCGCCGCACTCGTTGCGGCGCTGTTCGGCGGTGAGCCGCTGCTCGCCAACCTGACCCAGGTGTTCATGGTCAACGCAGCGGGATTTCTGGCGCAGTTCTTCCCGATCTTTCTGCTTGGCGCCGTCTTCGGCAAGTTGATGGACGACAGCGGGGCGGTGACGTCCGTCGCCGGCTTCATGGCGGAGCGCCTCGGCGAGCGGCGCGTGATCCTGGCGGTCGTGCTTGCCGGCGCGCTGGTCACCTATGGCGGCGTCAGCCTGTTCGTAGCGTTCTTCGTCATCGTTCCCATGGCCCGTTCGCTGTTTCGCGCAGCTTCGATTCCGCGTCGCCTGATCCCGGCTGCGATCGTGCTGGGGACGTCGACCTTCACGATGTCGGCCCTGCCGGGCACGCCGTCGATCCAGAATGCGATCCCGATGCCGTTCTTCGGCACGACGCCGTTTGCGGCGCCGGGCCTGGGCATCGTCGCCTCCCTCATCATGCTCGGCGCGGGATTGTGGTGGCTGCATCGCGCCGAAGCGTCGGCGCGCCGCACCGGAGAAGGCTACGGCGATGACGTTGAGGACTCGGCCGAGCGCGCAGCCGCCGACGAGCTCGTGCGCGAGCGCGCGACGACCGCCCGCGAGTTCGACCCGGCGGAGCTACAGCACGGTCATCGCAGCAAGCGGCCTTCGCCGGTGCTGAATGCCATCGCGCCGCCGGTCGTCGTCGTGACTGTCAATCTCTTGATGTCGCTCCTGGTGTTGCCGCGGCTCGATGTCAGCTATCTCGCCGAGCAACGCTTTGGAGATACCACGCTTGCAGCTGTTGCAGGCGTCTGGTCGGTCGCGGTTGCGCTGGCTGCCGCCATCGCCACCACCATCGCGCTGAACTGGGCGCGCCTGCCGGCGCTGCGCCGGACCATGGACGCCGGGGCCAATGCGTCGGTCCTGCCCGCGTTCAGCGTCGCCAGCCTCGTCGGGTTCGGCGCCGTCGTCGCCTCGCTGCCGGCATTCACGATCGTGCGCGACTGGGTGCTGGCGATCGAGGGCGGACCGCTGGTCTCGCTCGCCGTCGCGACCAACATCCTGGCCGCGCTGACCGGGTCGGCGTCGGGCGGCCTCACCATCGCCCTGGACGCTCTCGGCCCGACCTATGTCGAACTTGCCGCTCGCAACGGCATCGACCTTGCGTTGATGCATCGCGTGGCGGTGATCGGCGCGGGAACGCTGGACATCCTGCCGCACAATGGTGCGGTGGTCAGCCTGCTCGCGATCTGCGGCCTGACTCACCGCGACAGCTATTTCGACATCGTCATGGTGGGCATCGTGACCTCGCTCCTGGCGCTGGTGGCCGTGATTGCCCTGGGCAGTGCGCTGGGGTCGTTCTGACGGAAAGCCGGCGTCAGCGATTGACGGACGGGCGAAGGTTGCACGCGTTCCCTGTCGTCCGCGCGCTGCCACTGTGCCGCTGGCCGGCCTGGCCGCACTACAAGTCGGGACCGGTGACGGAGGCGTCGAGCTATTTCTGCGCGCAGTGACCCTTCACCTCTCCCCGCGAAGACGCGGAGAGGGAGACATGCTCCGCTCATCCCGCCGCCATCGCCTGCGCGCCGCCGAGCAGTCGCGCATTGAGCCGGCCGCCGGAGAACAGCATGTCATCGAGGGCTTCGTCGATATCGGCGGAAATGACGGAATTGCCGCCATCGCGCGCGAGCCTCGCTTGTGCCAGGCGCCGCATCAATTCCTTGATGAATGCGCAACTCGTGCCTTCGCTGCGCCTGGCGGCTTCGGCGACGACGGCGTCGTCGAGTGGCAGTCCCTTGCCATAGAGCCGGACCAGTTTGTTGCGGCCGGTCTCGTCGGGAAGCGGCACTTCGATGGCCTGATCTATGCGACCGGGGCGGCCCGCTAGGGCGCCTTCGAGTTGCTGAGGCCGATTTGTTGTCAGCACGAACAGGATGTCAGCGTCCTGCTTCAAGCCATCCATCTCGTTAAGTAATCGGTTGAGCAGCGGTTCTTCGCAGCCGCTCATGTTCTCGCGCTGCCGCGCGATGAGATCGACGTCTTCGATCACAACCATGGCCGGTTGCAGGAGGCGAGCGAGATTCATATAGGCGCCGAGCAGGCCGATTTGCTCCGCTGTGATGATCAGCGTCGTATGACCGGGCAGATGGGCCGCGAGATAGCGGATGGTGTGAGTCTTGCCCGTGCCGGGTGGGCCGTAGAGTAAGATACCCTTCCGGGTCGACTGTCCGAGGCGGCGCAGCACGTCCCGCGTGCCCACGAAGTTCAGGACGTTACGATCAAGTAGCCGTAACGTCTGTTCAGGCAGGATCACCTCGTCACGACTGACGGAAGGAAGCCGGTGCACTGTGATCCCGCGCGAGCGCCCACGGTAGTCGGAATCGGCATCGAGAGAGAGAATCTTGCCACGGTAGGTGCGCGCGGCCTGAACGGCGTCCTCCAGCGCGCTGAAGCACTGCTGGACAAGCGCTGAGCCTGCGGCCCCGGCCGGCGCCATGATTTCGATCCGCACGCCGACCTCGCGGCTGTATTCACGATGAATGGCCAGAAGCACCGCGTAGCGGAGACCAGCGGTTGCGCAAAGCCAAAGACCATTGTCGAGGCACTTGGCTGGTGTCGGTTCGCCGATATCGACGTCGTTGTACTGAAGCGGTGCGATCGTCGCCGCGAAACCGTCGTTCTGCATCAATCTCGACATGGATAGCGTCTCGTAGCGGCGGTCCTCGGCGATACCGAATAGCCGGACCGGAGACGCAAATAATCGGTCGATGGCGGCCTGGACGTCTGCCCGCATGTGGCCAGGAAATTGGCGTACCGTGGTCACCAGCTGACTCCGCGGCACATCGGCGAAGTGCCAATTCAAGACACCGAACGTGTAATTGAACTCCTCCGAGGGGAGGTCCCGCGATGCGCTTGCTGCTGCGAGTACGCAATCGGCGCACAGCCACACCGTGCGGTCCACCAATTGTGCTTCCGACTGCGCGATCGGTCGGCCGCAAAGCTCGCAGCAGGGCCTCGCCGTTTCGCTTGTGATCAGGAGTGGGTGGCCGGCGGCAGCGACACGACGCCTTGCAGATTCCAGCAGGGCGCCTGCGACCGGTGGTGGGTAGGGACCGCAGGCTGCCGCGCCATGCCTCTCCATGTCGGCAATCACGGAGGCGGCTTCACTTTCCGACTTGCCGAAGACGCGACGCAACAGGTCAACGATGAATTCACGCGGAGTATCTTCGTCAGCATGCAGCACGAGCTGAGCCGGCACGGCCTCGACCTGAGTATCGCTCATGAAGTGTCCCCTTGAGCAACCTATAATTGATATGAACAAATAGGGGACATAAAAGGACGCGGCCGTCAAGCGTGACGGCCGCGTCGATTTGGTCGTTCGTTTTCGAGCTCTAATGCGCGCCACCTCCGCCACCCGGCGCCTTCACCCTTCGCGTCAGCAGCACCGCGATCGCGGCGAGGACCAGCACCACGCCGATCACGGCAAAGGTGTCGGAATAGCCCATCACCAGCGCCTGGCGCTTCACGGTCTTGCCGAGCGCGATGATGGCCTGCTCGCGTGCGGCGTTGGGGTCGGGGACGCCGTGGGCCATGAAATAGTCCGTCATCTGCGCGATGCGGGCGCGGACCTCCTCGCGGCCGAGCGTGACCGAATGGCCGATGATGTTGGAGTGGAACTGCTCGCGTTTGGTGACGATAGTGGCGAGCACCGCGGTGCCGATGGCGCCGCCGAGGTTGCGCATCATGTTCGAGATGCCGGAGGCGGCCGCCGCATCCTGCGCCGCGACGCTGCCGAGGCTGAGTGCCGAGAGCGGCGCGAGCGTCAGCGCCTGGCCGACCGCACGCACGATGTTGGGCATCAGGAACTGATCGCCGGAATAATCGAGCGACATCTGAATGTTCATGAAGGAGCTCGCGGCGAACAGCAGCAGGCCCACGGTCGCGACATAGCGGCCGTCGAAACGCTGCATCAGCTTCGGCACCAGCGGAATCAGCAGAAGCTGCGGCAGCCCGGTCCAGGCCAGCACGTTGCCGATCTGCTCGGCATTGTAGCCCTGCACTTGGCCGAGATAGGCGGGCAGGAGATAGACCGAGCCGAACAGTGCGAAGCCGAGGAACACCGCCGCGATGGTGCCGATGCCGAAATTCCACTGCGTCAACAGGCGCAGACGCAGCAGCGGCTTCTCCACCATCAGCTCGTTGGCGATGAACAGCGACAGGCTGATCACGGCGATGACCGCGAGCCGCACGATGAAGGGAGAGCCGAACCAGTCGTCCTTGTTGCCTTCTTCCAGCACGGCTTGCAGCGAAGCGAGGCCGATCGCCATGGTCGCGATGCCGAACCAGTCGCCTTCGCGCAGCAAAGCGAGGTTCAGCGGTTGGCGCTCCAGCGTGAAGAACAGCGTGGTCACCATCACCGCCGTGGGCAGCACGTTGACGAAGAAAATGGTCTGCCAGCCGTAATTCTCGGTGAGATAGCCGCCGATGGTCGGCCCGATCGCCGGTGCGAAGGTCACGGCGAGCGAGAACATGGCAAGGCCGATCGGCTGCTGGCCCTTCGGCAGCTTGGTGAAGACCAGCGTGAACGCCATCGGGATCAGCACGCCGCCGAAGAAA
The DNA here is from genome assembly GCF_051853065.1 of Bradyrhizobium sp. SPXBL-02. Lineage (NCBI taxonomy): Bacteria > Pseudomonadati > Pseudomonadota > Alphaproteobacteria > Hyphomicrobiales > Nitrobacteraceae > Bradyrhizobium > Bradyrhizobium sp. SPXBL-02. The sequence goes on from NZ_CP182474.1 coordinate 1,028,756, forward strand.
CCCTGCAGGCCGCGCATCGCGATCATCGACGGCAGATCATGGGTGAAGGCGCAGGCGACCGAGAAGGCCGCGAACAGGCTCGCGAAGCTCAGGATGATGTTGCGGAACGAGAATACCCGCGACAGATAGTCGGTCAGCGGGATGACGATGATCTCGCCGATCAGATAGGACGTCGAGATCCAGGATCCGTTGTCGGCGCCGGTACCGATGCCGCCCTCGATGTTGAGCAGCGAGGCGTTGGTGATCTGGATGTTCAGGATCGCCATGAAGGCGCCGATCATCGCCGCGAACACGGCGATCCAGATCGTGGCGCTGGCCCGATTGGGGTCGGCGGCGACGCGCTCAGGCGTCGCGGCCGGAATTGCTTGTGCTGGCGTCGATATTGAGAGGCTGTTTGACATGGCACGACCCTCCGGAAACAGGTTTTGCTTTGGGCGTCGCTGCCGCCTGAGCGGCCGGCGCTGAACGCGTTGCGATCGTCGGGATCACGGACATGCCGGGCCGCAGCGCGATCGGAGGCACCGTCCCGGCGTCCAGCGCGATCTTCACGGGAATGCGCTGCACGATCTTGGTGAAATTGCCGGTGGCGTTGTCGGGCGGCAGCAGCGCGAACTCCTGGCCGCTGGCCGGCGCGATGGAATCGATGTGGCCATGAACGACTTGGCCCGGGAAGGTGTCGACCTCGATCTCGACGCTCTGACCGGCGCGGACATGCGTGAGCTGGGTCTCCTTGAAATTGGCGACGACATAGGTGCCCGTGGCCGGCACGATCGACATCAACTGCGTGCCCGCCTGCACATACTGGCCGACGCGCAAGGTGCGGTTGCCGACGACGCCGTCGATCGGCGAGACGATCGTGGTGTAGCCGAGATTGAGCTCGGCCTGGTGCTGGACCGCGGTTGCGCGGGCGGCGGCGGCCCTGGCCTGCACGATCTCGGCCTTGAGAAGATCGACCTGCTTCTGTGCGGAGATGAGGTTGGCGTTGTCGCGCGCGATCGCGGCGTCCGCGCCGGCATCGCGCGCCTGCGCCTGCTGCGCGTTCTGCACGCTGCCATAACCGGTCCTGGCGAGATCCGTGTAGCGCTTGTTCTCCTGCTGGGCGAAGGTCTTCGCGGCCGTGTCGACATCGATGGTCGCTTTCGCGGCTGCGATTACCGCCTCCTGAACCTCGAGCTGGGCCTGCTTGCTCGTCACCGTCGCGTTCGCGGCGGCGACGTCGGCCCTTGCCTGATCGAGCGCGACGCGGAAGTCGCGATCGTCGATCCGGGCCAGCACCTGGCCGGCCTTCACATGCTCGTTATCGCCGACCAGGACGCGGTCGAGATAGCCGCTGACCTTCGGCGCAATGGTGGTGTTGTCGGCCTTCACATAGGCGTCATCGGTGGAGACGAGGAAGCGCCCGACCGTCCAGTAATCGTAGCCGTACCAGCTCGCGCCGGCGAGCGCGGCGACGGCCACTCCCGCCAGCAACAGCTTGCGAAAGTTCAGCTTTCGGCGCGGGGCGGGGACCGGCGCGGCGGGCAGGATGCCTTCGGGCGGGCTGGTTGGCACCACGATGGTTTCGCTCTTCGATGGATTGGTATGCACGGTCATGGCCGGCTCCCTGAATTAGGAAACTTGACGATTTCCAAAATAGGGCTAGCTTGAGGACTGTCAATGGAATGACAGGCATCATCTAAAAACATGGCTCAGGCAAAATCGTCATCAGAAGGCCGCCCGCGTGGGCGGCCACCAGTGCGCACCGACGACGAGACGAAGCGCATCGTCATCGAGGCGGCACGGCACGCCTTCGCAGTCGATGGCTACGCAGCAACCAGCACCGAAGAACTGGCGCGTGGCGCCGGCATCTCCACCAAGACTCTCTATCGGCTGTTTCCGGGCAAGGCAGCGCTGTTCGAAGCGATGTGCGCGGACCGGCTCGATCGGTTGCTCTCCGACGTCAATCTTCAGGCCGACAATCAGGCCGACGTCGAGACGAGTCTGGCTGCCGTGCTTGTCGCCTGTGCCGATCTCGCGCTCGATCCGGAGGTCGTGGCACTCCAGCGTATGGTACTGCAGCAATCGGCCACGTTCCCCGACCTTGCCGCGAATTTCTACAGGGATGGCATCTCCCGTACCGTGGCGGCGCTCGCGGGCTGGCTTCGCGATCAAGTCAGGAAGAAGCGCATCGCGCTCGATAACGTCGATGAAGCCGCCGGAATGATGATAGGCATGATGGTGTCGGCGCCGCAGCGCGCGGCGATCTACGCCAGCCTGGCACTGCCCTCGCGCAAGGAGATCGAGAGGCGGGCGCAGACATGCGCCGCAATTCTGCTCGACGGTTGTCGCGCCGCGTCGGCCTAGCGGCCCTGATTTGACAATCGGGATCCGTTGGGCTAGATATTTCGCATGCGAAATAATGCAGCCGCAGCGAAGCACCATCGGCTGATCTATTTGTTGAACGTCGCGCAACGCCGTTTGCAGCGTTGGATGGCCGCGCAGCCTTCGAGCGAGGTGACGCCGGCGCAGGCGGGGTTGTTGTTCATCCTCGGCCGGCAGGACGGCATTCTGATGGGCGAGGCGGGTGCGGCACTCGATCTCGGGCCGGCCGGGATTTCCGGCCTCGTCGATCGCAGCGCAGCGGCGCGGCTGGTCGAGCGGCGGGCCGACCGCGAGGATGGCCGCGCCTTTCGCATCTGGTTGACGCCGAAGGGGCGCACCGCGCTGGCGCAGGCGAAGACTGGCGCGGCCGAGATCAATGCGGCGCTGACGGAGGGATTCACGGCCGCGGAGATCGACATCGTCGCGCGCTGGCTGACGAGCATTCAGGACAAGTTTCCAAGAAGTTTAGACGACTAACACGGAGCAGACCAATGACCGAGCACGTCCGGATCGAGAATAACAACGGAATTCTCACCCTCACCCTGGCGCGTCCCGACAAGAAGAACGCGCTGACCGATGCGATGTACGGCAAGCTGGCCGACACGATCGAATCCGCCGAGCGCGACCCGTCCGCCCGTGTGATCCTGATCCGCGGCGAGGGCGACATGTTCACCGCCGGCAACGACGTCGGCGAGTTCGCGGCCGTCGCGGCCGGCAAGTCCGAGGGCAGCCGCAACGTGGTGCGCTTCATCCAGTCGCTGGCGCGCTGCACCCGGCCGCTGGTCGCGGCCGTGCAGGGCCGCGCCGTCGGCGTCGGCACCACGATGCTGCTGCATTGCGACCTCGTCGTGCTCGCCGACAACGCGCAATTGTCGACGCCGTTCGTCAGCCTCGCGCTGGTGCCGGAAGCCGCCTCCAGCCTGTTGATGCCGGCGCGCATCGGCTATGCCCGCGCCTATGAGATGTTCGCGCTCGGCGAGACCGTGGCGGCCAAGGCCGCGCTGGAATGGGGCCTTGCCAACCGCGTGGTGCCGCTGGACAAGCTCGATGCCGAGGCGCTTGCGCTGGCGCAGCGTCTCGCCCGCCAGCCGGCCGGGGCCCTCATCGCCACCAAGCGGCTGATGCGCAACGGCGAGGCGCTGGTCGCGCAGATGCAGGCCGAAGGCGAGCAGTTCGCGCAGCGACTGCGTACCGCCGAGGCGCGCGAGGCGTTTACGGCGTTTGCGGAGCGCCGCCCGCCGGATTTCACGAAGGTGGCGTGAGCCGGCTGCCCCGGACAGGGCCGGCAACTCCGGGGCGCTTATCATTTGATATAAACCTTAACGAAACTTTGGCATGTGGCCGTGCAAGGTGACCGCTCTCGGCGAGCGGGTCTTTGGGTCCATGTCCATTTTTAAGAAATCGGTAAGCACGCTTCTCCTGGTTCTGATGACGCTGCTGGCGGCCGGCGCGCTGACCAGCACGGCCATCCAGATGGTCGGGGCTTTCGGCCGCTATAGCGACAGTCTGGAGACCGAGCGGCTCGCGAATGCCGACAAGTCGATCTTCCACGGCGTGGTTGCCCTGCGCAGCAATCGCGGCGATGCCCAGAGCGCGCTGCTCGGCGAGGACGATCCGCGCGCCAAGCTCGGCGCCGCCGAGAAAGCCGAGCAGGCCGGTTTTGACGCCATCAGCGCTGCGCTCTCCACCGTCGAATTCGCGGCGCGCGACGAGCTCGCCAGCACGCTGAAGCAGCGCTGGAGTGAGGCCGCACCAAAATTCCAGTTGTTCTACGACGAGGCCAAGCTGCCGCGCGCCGAGCGCAAGCTGGAGCGCACCGCACCCTGGTACGATGCGGTCACCAAGGTGATCGAGACCGCCAATCTCGCCTCCACCGCGGTGTCGAACCGCGCCTGGATGAACGATCCTTACATCGCCCGCATGATCCAGGCCCGCCGCCTCGCCTGGCAGGTGCGCGACCGCTACGGCATCCAGTGCTCGACCCTGCGGCCGAACGTCAACGCCAGCAAGCCGCTCGACGACACCCAGAAGCAGACCGTGGCCGGATGGAACGGCGTCGTGACCGCCGGGTGGACCGGCATGGAGGAGCTCCTGGCTGCGCCTGACGTGCCGGCCGAACTCGTCAACACGGCCAAGGATGCGAGGGCCAAGACTGACGGCGCCCTCAAGCAGATCGGCGAGCTCACCAAGGGCTTCGACGGCAGCGGCCGGCCCGCGATGCCCGCCTCGGAGTGGAACGCATTGTGCCAGTCCCCCTTCGCGTCCATCGTCGCGGTCGCGAGCAAGGCGCTCGACCTGTCGATCGCGCGCGCTGAGGCGGTCCAGGCCAAAGCGTTGACCAATCTCATCGTGCAATCCTTCGCGTTCCTGCTCGCGCTGGCCGTGACCCTCGCCGGCGTGTTCGTGGTGCGCAATCGCCTGATGCGGCCGGTGCGCGCCATCCTCGACGCCATCGCCCGCATCAGCGCCCGCGACTATGCGACGCCGGTGCCGCAATCGCGGCATCCCGACGAGTTCGGCACCATGGCGGCTGCGCTCGAAAGCCTGCGCGAGAGCGCGGCGACCGCGGAGCGGCTCGGCCGCGAACGCGAATCGCAGCAGGCGCTTCAGCTCGCCCGCTCCGGCACCGTCGATGCCGCCTGCCGCAGCTTCGACGATACGGTGCAGGCCGTTATCCAGAGCGTTGCGGCCTCGACGCGCGAGCTCGACGCCACCGCAAGCGGCGTGCGCTCGCTGGTCTCGGAATCGAGCAACCAGACCGCGGCGGTCTCCTCCGCCGCCGAGCAGGCCACCAACAATCTCGAGACCATTGCCGCCGCGACCGAGGAGCTCTCCGCTTCCGTGGGAGAGATCTCCGCGCAGGTGCAGTCGAGCGCGCGCGAGGCCCGCGAGGCCGTGGCCCAGGCCGAGCAGACCAATGCGACGGTCGAGATCCTCGATCAGACGGCCAGCCGCATCGGCGAGGTCGTGAAGATGATCAACGCGATCGCCGCCCAGACCAATCTGCTGGCATTGAACGCCACCATCGAAGCCGCGCGCGCGGGCGAGGCCGGCCGCGGCTTCGCCGTGGTCGCGGGCGAGGTCAAGAGCCTCGCGACGCAAACCGCGACCGCGACGGAAGAGATCTCGCGCCAGGTCGAGGAGATCCAGGGCGCGACCGGCCAGGCGGTCGCCGCGATCCGGTCGATCGGCGGGGCCATCGGCGGCATCGACGAGAAGATGACGGCGATTGCTGCCGCGGTCGAAGAGCAGCGCGCGGCGACGACGGAAATCTCGCGCAACTTCCAGCAGGCGGCCCAGGGCACCCGCGAGGTCACCGACACGATCGGCAGCGTCGCCAGGCTCAACCAGGAGACCGGCAATGCCGGGACCGTGCTGTCTGAGTCCGTCAAGAAGATGTCGGCGGATGCCGATCGTCTTCGCGTCGCCGTCGAGGGCTTCCTGGGCGCCGTGAAGAGCGCCTGATTTTCGTCCTCTTTCCATCGGACGTCGCGCGGGCATTGCCGCAGCCCGGCACTGCGGGTACATCTGTGCCGCCTCGCTCCCGCGAGCGCAGCGACAGACGCAAGACACATCAGGGATGGAGAGTTCGATGCCGGTCACCCCACACAAGGCCCAACGCCCTTATCGCGGCGTGTTTCCGGTCGCGCCCACCATCTTCGACGAGCGCGGCGAGCTCGACCTCGAGGGCCAGCGCCGTTGCATCGACTTCATGATCGATGCCGGCTCGCACGGCATTTGCATCCTCGCCAATTTCTCCGAGCAGTTCGTGCTTACCGATGCCGAGCGCGAGACGGTGATGCACACGGTGCTGGAGCATGTGGCCGGCCGGGTTCCCGTGATCGTCACCACCACGCATTTCAGCTCGGCCGTGTGCGCGGCGCGCAGCAAACAGGCCGAGGCGGCCGGCGCCGCCATGGTGATGGTGATGCCGCCCTATCACGGCGCGACCTTCCGCGTCCCCGAGAAAGGCATCGTCGAATTCTTCAAGGTGCTCTCCGGGGCGATCAATATCCCGATCATGATCCAGGACGCGCCGGTGGCCGGCACGCCGCTGTCGGTCGAGTTGCTGGCGCGGCTGTCGCGCGAGTTTGCCAACATCCGCTATTTCAAGATCGAGGTGCCGGGCGCGGCCTCGAAACTCCGCAGCCTGATCGAGGCGGGCGGCAAGGACATCGAAGGTCCCTGGGACGGCGAGGAGGCAATCACGCTGCTCGCCGATCTCGACGCCGGCGCCACCGGCGCCATGACCGGCGGCGGTTATCCCGACGGCATCCGCCAGATCATCGATCCCTATTTCGCCGGCGATCGCGAGAAGGCGAAGGCCGCCTACGAGCGCTGGCTGCCGCTGATCAACTACGAGAACCGCCAATGCGGCCTGATCGCCTGCAAGGTGATGATGCAGGCCGGCGGCGTGATCAAGTCGGAGGCGGTGCGCCATCCGCTGCAGCCGCTGCATCCGGCAACGCGGGCGGGTCTGCTGGAACTGGCCAAGGAGCGCGACGCACTGGCGCTCAGGTGGGGGAAGTAGAGCCACATACCCCGCGGCCGTGGGGTGGGCAAAGCGAAGCGTGCCCACCACCTGTTGCCATCGCGAAAGTTGGTGGGCACGGCGCAAGCGCGCCTTTGCCCACCCTACGAAGGCTGCGCTGGGGGAAATAGGTCTCTCCCCGTCATTGCGAGGAGCGAAGCGACGAAGCAATCCAGACTGTTTCCGCGGAGGCAGTCTGGATTGCTTCGCTTCGCTCGCAATGACGGGGGCGCTCATTTCGCCTGAAGGCGTCGAATTAACGCAATTCCGCCAGTTTCCGCCGGCCCGGCGATGGCATATTGTACGCCCGCCAACCGGCCCTGCGGAGAATCCCAGGCATCGCGCAACAAGACATCGCGCAACAGCTCTTCTTTTGCCACGATCCCGAGCCAGGTTGGTGCAAACCGACAGAACAGGGAGGCAGTGCCATGACGATGAGGCCGGATCCCACCTTTCACGCATCGCCCAAGCTTGCGATGGAAGCGCCTGCGGAGAACTTTGCTTACACCTTGCTGCTCAGTCCGGATTTCTCAAAGCCGGACGCTCTCGCGGTCATCGACGTCAAGCCGGGATCGCCGACCTACAGCCAGGTCGTCCACACCGTCACGATGCCCAACAAGGGCGATGAGTTTCATCACTTCGGCTGGAATGCCTGCTCCTCCGCTCTGTCGCCGCTCGCCGGACACGCCTTCATCGAGCGGCGCTATCTCATCATCCCCGGGCTGCGCTCGTCGCGGATCTACGTCATCGACACCAAGCCCGATCCGACGAAAGCCAAGATCCACAAGATCATCGAGCCGGAGGAGGTCTTCAAGAAGACCGGCTACTCGCGGCCGCACACGATCCATTGCGGGCCGGACGGCATTTACGTGAGCACCCTGGGTGGCGGCGGCAAGGACGGCACCAACGGACCTCCGGGCGTCTTCATCATGGATTGCGAGACGTTCGAAGTTCTTGGACGATGGGAAATCGACCGTGGCCCACAGACACTGCATTATGATTTCTGGTGGAATCTGCCGCGCGATTACATGGTGACGAGCGAATGGGCGTTGCCGCCGCAGTTCGAGAACGGGATCGTCCCGGAAGATCTGCTTGCGAACAAATATGGCCATCGTCTCCACTTCTGGGACCTTCGCGCCCGCCGCAACGTCCAGACCATCGACCTCGGCGCCAATCATCAGATGGCGCTGGAGGTGCGGCCGGCGCACGATCCGGTTCGCGAGTACGGCTTCGTCGGTGTCGTGGTCGACACCACCAACCTCGAAGCATCGATCTGGACCTGGTGGCGCGAGGATGGAAAATTCCATGCCGAGAAGACGGCGACGATTCCTCCCGAACCCGCGCCCAAGGAGAAGCTGCCGCCGCTGCTGCAGGGATTTGGCGCCGTGCCGCCGCTGGTGACGGACATCGACCTGTCGATGGATGACCGGTTTCTCTATGTCTCGTGCTGGGGGACGGGTGAGATGCGCCAGTACGACGTCAGCGATCCCAGAAAGCCGAAGCTTGCGGGCTCAGTCCACATCGGCGGCATCGCGCGGCGCACGCTCCATCCGAACGGCAAGGCCTTTGCGGCAGGTCCCCAGATGGTCGAGATCAGCCGCGACGGCCGGCGCGTGTACTGGACCAATTCGCTCTATTCCACCTGGGATGACCAGTTCTATCCCGACGGGGTTCCGGGCGTGGAAGTCATGGCCAATGTCGGTCGCAACGGCGGCCTCGAGCTCGACAAGGATTATTTCGTGAGCTTCCCCGACGGATATCGTGCGCACCAGATCAGGCTCGAGGGCGGCGACTGTTCGACGGACTCCTTTTGCTACCCGTCGGTCTAGATGGGACGCATGCGAGCCCGGCCCTTGGCTGGCTGTGGCTCGCGCTCGTTGCGAGCGGCCTCTACCACGGGGTCAATCCCGGAATGGGATGGCCGCTCGCCGTTTCGGCCGGGCTCATGGACAAGAGCCCGCGCGCGCTCTTCCGTGCATTGTGGGCTCTGGCGGCCGGGCATCTCCTGGCGACACTTCTCGTGCTGCTGCCGTTCGCCTTCCTGCTCGTGCTGGCCGCGTGGCAGCGCCCGATCCAGATCGGTGCGAGCCTTCTCGTCATCGGCTTTGGCGTCTATCGGCTGATCGACCGGCGTCATCCGCGCACGCTGGCACGAATTCCGCCGACGCAATTGGCGCTCTGGTCATTTGCCGTCGCCATCGCTCACGGCGCCGCCCTGATGCTCGTGCCGATCTATCTGGGGCTCTGCAAGGCCTTCGAGCTCGATGCCGGCCATGAGGCGGCGGGCGCGCTGATGAAGGCAAATCTCGGGATGGCGGTGCTGGTGTCCCTGGTGCACGTTGCCGCCATGGTCGGCGCCGGCGGATGTCTGGCGTGGCTGGTCTACCGCCATCTGGGATTGAGGTTCGTCTCGCGAAGCTGGTTCAACCTGGATGCAGTCTGGGCGACCAGCCTCGTTGTGGTTGGCGCGGTGGCGCTCGCTTTCAATCTTGCGAGCTAGCGCTAAATTAGGCTGAGTATGTCTTTCCAACGTCATTGCGAGCGAAGCGAGGCAATCCAGACTTTCCCTCTGGAGAAAGTCTGGATTGCTTCGTCGCTTCGCTCCTCGCAATGACGGAGGACGTGGTGACTATCTTGCCAGAGCCCACTCGCCGATGATGCGGAAGCGCGCCTTGGCATCATCCTGCTTGAACAGCGCGATGCGGTCGACCGCTAGCGCGTCGAGCTTCAGCGCCGCAAAACGCTCCCGCAGCATCTGCAGGATCGGCCCGCGCCGTTCCGCATCCAGGCGCCCCGTCAGCGTCATGTGGAAGCGGAATTCTTCCATCACGTAGGGATAGCCCCAGCGGTCGAGATAGTCCCGCTGCCGCTCGCTGAGCTTCTCCGGCCTGCGCCGGGCGCGATCTTCCGCCGTCAGCGCGGCGCGAAATGGGTCGAACTCGCGAACGCAATCGGCGGCAAGCTGCTGCAGAGCTTCGACCGGCGTGGCCGGAATAACAGCAATGAAGCCGCTGATGGAATCCACAATTGGCGAGATCACGGGATGCGGCCGCGCCTCGGCGGCGAAGGCCGCGCAGGCAGCAATCAAATCGGCCTCGGTCTTGCCCGATACCAGGGCCATCGGCGCCTTCAGCGTGGCGTGAAAGCCGTATTTGCGGGGATCGGCGCTGACCTCGCGCCAGTCCGGCGCGACATGCAGCGCTTGTCGCGGAAACGGCAGCTCGTCTCCGGTATAGGCGTCATAGCCGAGCAGCTCCGCGCCGAAGCGGGAGAGGGCGCTGTCGCTGCCGGCGGCAAAATAGATCGCGTAGCGGGGGAAACCTGTCATTACCTCAGCATAACCAATTCATGCCGCAACGATAGCCTCGCGCGGCGTTGCTGCCGTGGTGAGCAGCCGCGTCGCGTCGGTGAGATGCACGAGCTTGCCGCCTGAGATCACCGCGATCAGCCGCGGCCGCAGCTCCACGCTGTCGTCGACGAGGAGAATGTCAGCGCGGCGCCCCTCCGCGAGCAGGCCGCGATCGGTGAGGCCGGTTGCGCGCGCCGGGCCGGCGGAGACCAGATCCCAGGCCTGAGCCAGCGGCACCACGCCATCGGCGGCCAGGCGGAACGCGGCGAGCAGCTGCGCGGGATAGTAATAGTCCGACGCCAGCACCGAGCAGAGCCCTTTGGCGATCATGTCGGAGGCCCTGGTCCAGCCGGTGTGGCTGCCGCCCCGCACGACGTTCGGCGCGCCATAGACGATGGCATCGCCGTGGCTGGCCGCAGCCCGCGCCGTTTCCTCGTTGATCGGAAATTCCGCGATCAAGGCGCCGAGCTCGCGAAAGTCCCGGCGCATCCTTGGGCTCGCGTCGTCATGCGAGAGCATCCGCACCTCGGCTGCGCGGGCAAAAGCGGCCAGCCGTGATACCGAAGCCGGCACCTCGGCGGCGCGCGAGACCACACGCTCGACCAGCTTGTCAAAATCCTCGCTCGACAGCCCGGTGCGCTCCACCATGCGGTTGCGCTTGCGCGGCTTGGCCATGTCGGCGACCGTGCCGTCCATGTGATCATTGAAAGCGAACAGGTCGACGCGGCCCTCGCTGAGCCATTGTGCGATCTCGGCCTCGGCATCGAGATTGTAGGTCTCGTGCCGCAGGTGGAAGCGGGTGTCGGCGGCGAATTGCGGGCGCTGCCGCTCGATCGCCTCCATCAGGCCGCGCGCATTGTCGGCGCTGCGCAGGCCCGGCTCCCAGGAGCAGGTCGTGGCGTGAAACACGGTGGTGATGCCATTGCTGATCGCCTGGCGGTCGCTGTCGGCGAGCGCAACGTCGATCGGAAAGTCGACGCCGGCGCGCGGCATCATCTGCCGCTCGAAGGCATCGCCATGCAGATCGACGATGCCGGGCAGCACCAGCAGGTCACGCGCGTCGAGCGCCAGCCGCGCCCGGCCGCGAGAGGCATCGATCGCTGCAATGTCCGTTCCGGAGACGAGAAGAGAGGCTTCGGCGAGCTCGGCGCCGATCAAGGCCCGGCCGCCTTCGATGATTATGTCTGTCACGCGACCGCGCTTCGTTTGCTGGCAGGGGAATTGGCGAGTGAGCTTGTCCGTGCTTCGTATGTCGAGAGGAAATCTTCAATCCCGAGCCTGCGGAAATCGGGCAGCGCCGCGCGCAATTTGTCGTGATCCCAGTCCCACCAGGCGAGCCTTGCAAGGCGGCCGGCGACCTCCTCCGAGAACCGCCGCCGCACGATACGGGCGGGATTGCCGGCGACGATGGTGTAGGCCGGCACGTCCTTGGTGACGATCGCGCCGGCGGCGATCACCGCGCCGGTGCCGATGTTGCGGCCCGGCAGCACGATCGCGCCATGGCCGATCCAGACGTCATGGCCGATATGAACGTGATGCTGGCGCCGCCAGTCGAAGAACTCGGAATCGTCGCTCGCACCCTCGAAATAGGCGCTGGAGCGGTAGGTGAAGTGCGCCTGCGTGGCGCGATGCATCGGATGGTTGCCGGGATTGATCCGGGTCACCGCCGCGATCGAGCAGAATTTTCCGACGGTGGTGTAAGTGATCTGCGCGTCGTTCACGACATAGGAGTAATCGCCCATCGCCACTTCATGCAGGATGGTGCGGGCGCCGACCTCGGTATAGGCGCCGAGCCTGGTCTCGTGCAGCTTGGCCGAGGGATCGACGGTCGGCTGAACCGAAAGAGCTTTGGCGGCCATGTTGCATCCGAAGTGCGAGGGCGGGCGTTTTTCTTCGAGCGGCTGGATGACGATGTCATGACAACGAGATGACAGGGGATGACGTGCGTAGGATCGCCGCATCGCAGCGCGTGTGTCACACAAGTGTTAAGCACGGGCGTTAGCGGTTGGCTCCAGCTACTCTGGAGCCCCTGTATGCTGGTGGTTGAAGGCCTGACGTGTCGCTTCGGCGCGAAAGCCGCGGTGGACGACGCTTCGTTTCAAGTTTCCCCCGGCGGCTTCGTCGGTGTGATCGGGCGATCCGGCGCCGGCAAGTCGACATTGCTGCGGACCATCAATCGCCTCGTGACGCCGACCGGGGGACGCATCCTGTTCGACGGCGTCGACGTCACCTTGCTGCGCGGCAAGGAGCTGCGGCAGTGGCGCGCCCGCTCGGCGATGATCTTCCAGCAGTTCAACCTGGTCGGTCGGCTCGACGTGCTCACCAATGTCCTGATGGGTCGTCTCGCCACGATGCCAGCCTGGCGCTCGCTGTCGCAGGCCTGGCCCGAGCAGGACAAGGCGCTGGCGATGTCGGCGCTCGAGCAGTTCGACATCGCTTCGCTCGCTGCCCAGCGCGCCGACCAGCTCTCCGGAGGCCAGCAGCAGCGCGTCGCGATCGCCCGCGCGCTGGTGCAGCAGCCCGACATCATCCTCGCCGACGAGCCGATCGCCTCGCTCGATCCGCGCAACACCAAGATCGTGATGGATGCGCTTTTGCGCATCAACAAGCATTTCGGCATCACGGTGCTCTGCAACCTGCATTCGCTCGATCTCGCCCGCACCTACTGCGACCGCCTGATCGGCATGGCCGCCGGTCGCGTGGTATTCGACGGCGCGCCGTCCGCGCTGACCGATCACGTCGCGCGCGAGCTGTACGATCTCGAAGCTGCCGACGTCGTGGGTGGCCTGCCTGTCCCGGCGCCCGAGGGCGTGCCGGCGCTCGGAACCGCCGCGGCCGCCTAAAGCCGCATCGCACCTGTTCAATTGCCAGTTTGCGTCAACCGACCCCCAACCGATGAAGAGGGTATCATGATCACTCGCAGATTAATCCTGGCCGGCGCCGCTGCGCTCGCTTTCACCGCCTCCGCCTCGGCCGACGACTGGAAGGCCAAATACCCCGAGCTGACCTTTGCGGTCGTTCCGGCCGAGAACGCGTCGGGCGTCACCGAGCGCTGGGCACCGTTCATGACTTATCTATCGAAAGAACTCGGCGTAAAGGTCACGCTGCGCATCGCCAACGACTATGCCGCGGTGATCGAAGGCCAGCGCGCCGGCAATATCCACATCGCCAGCTACGGCTCGGCCGCGTTCGCGCGTGCCCGCCTGACCGGCGTCAAGTCCGAGGCCTTCGCCAACGACATCAACGCCGACGGCTCGACCGGCTACTATTCCGTGTTCTTCGTCAAGGCAAGCAGCGCCTACAAGAAGATCGACGACCTGAAGGGCAAGAACCTCGGCCTCGTCGACCCGAACTCGACCTCCGGCAACAACGTGCCGCGCTTCGAGCTCGACAAGATGGGCATCCACGATGCCGACGCCTATTTCGGCAAGGTCGTCTTCACCGGCAGCCACGAGAACGCGATGCTGGCGCTGGCGCAGGGCACGGTCGAAGTCGCTGCCAACCAGTGGACCAGCGACGACGATTCCACGCTGGCGCAGATGCTGACCAAGGGGATGCTGAAGAACGCCGACGGCTCGGCGATGAAGAAGGACGATTTCCGCATCATCCACAAATCGGCGCCGATCATCAACGGCCCCTATGCCTACAATTCCGACCTGCCGGAAGACGCCAAGACCGCCATTGCCAAGGCGTTCTTCGACGCGCCGGCCAAGGACAAGGCCGCGTTCGACCGTCTCTCCGACGGCCAGAAGAAGGGCTTTCATCCCGCCACCACCAAGGACTGGGATGGCACGATCGAGCTGATCAAGTTCGTCGACGCACTGCGTAAGAAGAAGGCGTCCTGAGTCTTCGGGACGATGCACCTGAGCCGGGTCCCAAAGACCCGGCTCTTTCTTTGACGGGACCTGTTTCGACCCCATGACGACAGCGGTTTCGATCCTCCCCGAGCAGCAGCTCGCCGCGCTCAACGCTGCCTATCGCCAGGCGGTTTCACGCAGGCGGCTACGTCTCCTGTTGGGAGCGGGCGTGTTTGCCGCCGCGCTGGCTCTCGCCGCGATCGGCGCCGAAGTGAATTTGCGCACGCTGTTCACCTATTTCGGCAACTTCGTCAGCTATTTCGACCGCATCCTCACGCTCGACAGCGGCCAGCGGGTCTGGACCGATGTCGGCGAGTGGTTCTGGGGCTGGCGCAAATGGCTGAAGATGCTGGGTGAGACGCTGCTGATCTCCTATGTCGGCACGCTGATCGGCGCGACCTTCGCCTTCGCCCTCAATTTCTTCGCGGCCGAGAACACCTCGCCCGCGCCCTGGCTGCGCTTTACCGTGCGGCGCCTGCTCGAATTCGCCCGCACCGTTCCCGGCATCGTCTTCGCGCTGGTCTTCGTCATCGCCTTCGGGCTCGGGCCGATGGCGGGCGTGCTGGCGATTGCGATCCACTCCACCGGCGCGCTCGGAAAACTGTTCTCGGAGATCGTCGAGAATGCCGACATGAAGCCGGTCGAGGGCATCCGCTCGACCGGGGCGAGCTGGCTCTCCTGCATGCGCTTCGCCATCGTGCCGCAGGTCACCGCCGGCTACGCCAGCTACGCGCTACTGCGCTTCGAGATCAATGTCCGCGAAGCCTCCGTCATGGGCTTCGTCGGCGCCGGCGGCATCGGCCAGGAGCTCGTCGTCGCGATCCGCAAGTTCTACTATTCGGACGTCAGCGCCATCCTGCTCACCATCATCGTCACGGTCTTCATCATCGACATCACCACCGGCTGGCTGCGCGGCCGCCTGTTCGGCAAGGAGGCGCGGACGTGACGAGGCCGCAGGAGGTCGATACGCGCGAGATGCGTGCACGCTACCCCGATGTGTTCGATCGGCCGGCCTCGGCGCGGCTCGCGACGCCCGCGATGATCGTCGCGGCGTTCGCGATTCTCATCTACGGCCTCGTCGATCTCGATTTCTCGCCGTCGCGCTTCTTCGCCGGCCTTAGCCAGCTCGGCTGGATTAGCCTGATGATGATCCCGCCGGATCCCGGCTCCTCGCTGCCGGTCTATCTGAAGGCGCTCGGGGAGACGCTCTCGATCGCGCTGCTCGGCACCACGCTGGCAGCGGTGTTCGCGCTGCCGGTGAGCTTGCTGGCCGCGCGCAACATCGTGCCGTCGAACATCCTGCGCTTCCCGGTCCGTCGTTTCCTGGATTCGATCCGCGGCGTCGACACCCTGATCTGGGCGCTGGTGTGGATCAACGTCGTCGGCCTCGGCCCGTTCGCCGGCGTGCTCGCCATCGCGGTGTCGGATTTCGGCGCCTTCGGCAAGCTGTTCTCGGAGGCGATCGAGGGCGCCGACCAGAAGCAGGTCGAAGGCATCCGCGCCTCCGGCGGCAGCGCGCTGCACGAGATCCGCTTCGGCCTGCTGCCGCAGGTGCTGCCCGTGATTGCCGGACAGGTGCTCTATTTCATCGAATCCAACACGCGCTCGGCGACCATCATCGGCATCGTCGGCGCCGGCGGCATCGGCCTCCAGCTCGCCGAGCAGATCCGCGTGCTGGAATGGCAGAAAGTGTCGTTCCTGATCCTGATGATCCTGGTCGCGGTCGCCGCGATCGATTTCATCTCGGGCAAGCTGCGCTTTGCGATCATTGGGCGAAGGGCTGTGGCCTGAGCAAAGGTGCCGTAGGGTGGGCAAAGCGAAGCGTGCCCACCACCTCTGACGATCGAGAAAGATCGTGGGCACGGCGCAAGGGCGCCTTTGCCCACCCTACGAGACTGTGAATCTTTTGTACCGCGCGTCAGACGAATGTGATTCTCTGGGCAGACTGATCTGCTGGAGAGGATGATGGCTGACGACGGACTTTTTGGTGAATTGCCGGAGCAGTCGGCACGAACCGAAGCGGTGCCGCAAGGCGCACCTCGGCTGCGCGAGCCTGTGCGCAATCAGGTCGAATTGCGAGCGGTCGATATCGACAGCCTGATCGGGCAGGATCATCCAGCGCGGGTGATCTGGGCTTATGTCGAAGGGCTGGACCTGAGCGAGCTGGAAGATCGCGTCAAGGCACGGGAAAACAGGCCGGGCCATCCGGCGCCATCGCCACGGTTGTTGCTGGCGCTTTGGCTGTACGCCGCGAGCGATGCCGTTGGCAGCGCGCGGGCGCTGGACCGGCTCTGCGACAGCCACGACGTCTACCGCTGGCTCTGCGGTGGCGTGTCGTTGAACCATCACGGGCTGTCGGACTTCCGGGTCGGCTGTGCCGACTTGCTCGACCGTTTGCTGGTTGAACATCTGGTGGCCCTGAACGAGGCAGGGCTGGTCGATCTGGAGAAGCTGACCCAGGACGGGGTGCGGATACGAGCGAATGCCGGGACCGGATCGTTCCGGCGGGAGGCGACGCTGGATCGGCAGATGGCGCAGGCCGAGGCCATTGTGGAAGAGCTCAAGCGCGAGGTCGATGCGGACCCGGAAGCCAGCAATCGGCGGATCCGGGCCGCCAAAGAGCGGGCGGCGCGCGAACGCAGCGAGCGGGTGCAAGCCGCGCAGGCCGCGCTGGCCGAGATCAAGCGCAAGCGAAAACAGCTCGACGACAAGGGCGGCAATGGCAAGAAGCCGAAGGAGCCTCGGGCCTCCACCACCGACCCGCAGGCCAGGGTGATGAAGATGGCCGATGCCGGCTTCCGTCCGGCCTATAATGTGCAGGTGGCTAGCGCGGCTGGCGAACTGATCGTGGTCGCGATCGATGTCGACAACAGCGGCTCAGATCGTGGCTTGATGCGCCCGATGCTGGAGCGAACGCGCGCTCGGCTGAAGCGCTTGCCACGCCGCTACCTCGCCGATGGCGGGTTCTGCACTGGCGACGACATCGAATGGGCGCATGGCGAGGGCATCGAGGTTTACTGTCCACCGCCCCAATCCAGGAGCGGTGTCGATCCCTTCTTACCCCGGAGCAGCGACGGTCCTGGCATAGCGGCCTGGCGTGCTCGCATGGCCAGCGAAGCCGGCAAGGCACAGTACCAGGCCCGTACCATCTGCGAATGCATCCATGCCCGCTGGCGCAACTGGGACCTCAGGCAACTGACCGTGCGCGGCATCGAGAAGGTCCGTGCCGTCGTGCTCTGGTACGCCCTCACCAACAACATCCTGCAAGGGCATCGTCTCGCAAAAGCATAGATAACCAACAGCCTGACGCCGCCGGCTTCCCCCATCAAGGGGCGATACCACCCCTTGATGCCGAAGCCGAAACAAAACGAATTGGCTCACAGGCTCTACGGGTCCGGTGTCGTGGAGAGAGCTACGACTCCACCAAAAACTCCACCCGCTCCGCCGCAAACCGCGAATGCTTGGTCACCAGCGGCCTGCCCGTGAGATCGTGGTCGGTGGCGTCCACCACCAGGATCGGCCGCCCCAGCGCTAGATCGAGACGTGCCGCATCGGTCGCGTCCACGATGCCCGCGGTGATTCGGGTTGCGCCGCGGCGATAGTCGCGGACGCCGAAATGCTCCAGCAGCTTCGTCATCGAGCGCGTCGCCGCGAACACGGCGCCGGCACCCGGGAACAGGTCCGCCGACAGCCAGGTCGTGGAAACGCAAATCGGCGTACGGTCGGCAAGGCGGATCGCCTCGATCCGCACCAGGGGCGCGCCGGTCTTTAGTCCCAGCTCCCGCGCGAGCTCGCGCGTCGCGACGTCATCGGTCGCTTCGATCAGCCGGCCATGCGGCTCGCGGCCATCCGCGCCGACGATCTCGGAGAAGCGCGTGCGCGAGCGCAAGGGATAAGCGAGCTTCTGTGCCTCGACATAGGTTCCGCTGCCGCGCTCCGCGCGCACCAGGCCGCGCTCGGCAAGTGCCGCGAGCGCGCGCCGTACGGTGTGGCGGTTGACGCGATAGGTTTCGGCGATCTCCATCTCGCCTGGCAATTTGTCGCCGGCCGCAAAGCGGCCGTCGGCGATGCCGCGCTCGATGCCGTCGGCAACGAGGCGCCATAGCGCGACGCCCGACGAGGCTGTGTCCTGCATGCTCATGTCGCGGGAAACCTACTCCAGAAATCACAGCATTGTCACGAAACAGTCATGGCGCGTCCTTATGAAGTTGTCTATTATCATAGACAACTTCGATGCGGCAAGTTCTGTCAAAAGGTTCGGTGGACCAGGTGACCCAGCACAACAATCAGCAAGCCCAGCGCAAGGCCGCAATGGCGGTGCTGGCGCACGCGGAGGCGGGCGAGATCGCCGCTCGCCTCCGCAACTTGGCCTCGGACCTGCCTTTGCCGGACCATCAGGACCTGCGCACGCCGGAGAACGGCCTCGTCATGCTGCGCGGGCGGGTCGGCGGCGACGGCGCGCCGTTCAATCTCGGCGAAGCCACGGTGTCGCGCGCCGCGGTGCGGCTTGCGAGCGGCGAGGTCGGGTTCGGCTACACGCTCGGCCGCGATAGCGAGAAGGCGCGGTTGATCGCGCTGTGCGATGCGCTGGTGCAGTCCCGCGATTTCGGCGGAGCGGTGGAGCGCAACGTTATCGCGCCGTTGCTCGAGCAGCTTATGGTCAGGCGCAAGCAGGCGGCGGAAGCGACCGCTGCGACGAAGGTTGATTTCTACACCATGGTGCGCGGTGAGGGGTGAGATCATGACCACGATTGCGGAACTGCCGCCGGGTTTCGCCGACAAGGTGCTGTCGGCGCAATCGACCTTTCGCTCGGTCATGGATGCCATGGCGCGGCCGGGCTCGGTTCAGCGCATCGTGCCGATGGCGGGGGCGCCTGATACGATGATGCGCGGCACCGCCGCGATCGCGCTGACGCTGTTCGATCACGACACGCCGCTCTGGCTCGATGCGCGGATGGCGGAGAGCGCGGACGTGACGAAGTGGCTCAAGTTCCACACCGGCGCGCCGGTCGTGCAGGATTCATCCATCGCCTCGTTCGCGCTCATCGGCGACGGCGGTGCGCTGCCTTCGCTCGAGCGCTTCGCGCTCGGCACGAGCGAGTATCCGGACCGGTCGACGACCGTGATCATCCAGGTCGACAGCCTCGCCTCCGGCCGGAGCTTCGAACTGCGTGGCCCCGGCATCGATGGGGTCGCCACGCTGCGGGCGTCGATCAAGCCTTTCGACCTGTTCGAGCGCCTGCATATGAACGAAGCGCTGTTTCCGCGCGGTATCGATGTGGTGCTGGTCGCCGATGACGCCGTGGTCGCGATCCCCCGCACCACGCGCGTCGTAAGCAAGGGAAGCTGAAAGCATGTATGTCGCAGTCAAAGGCGGCGAACGCGCCATCGAGAACGCCCATCGCTTGCTCGCGCATAAGCGGCGTGGCGACCAAGAAGTTGCGGAAATCGCCCTCGACCAGATCTCGGAGCAGCTCGGCCTTGCCGTCGATCGCGTCATGAGCGAAGGCTCGCTCTATGACCGCGAGCTCGCGGCGCTTGCGATCAAGCAGGCGCGCGGCGATTTGATCGAGGCGATCTTCCTGGTTCGCGCCTTCCGCGCCACGCTGCCGCGTTTCGGTGCCAGCGAGCCAGTCGACACCGGCGCGATGCGGGTGCAGCGGCGGGTGTCGGCGACCTTCAAGGACATCCCCGGCGGCCAGATCCTGGGGCCGACCTTCGACTACACGCACCGCCTGCTCGACCCTTCGCTCGCTGAGGGCTTCGTGCCGGAGACGCCGGCCGCGGCCGAAGCTTCGACCGCGCCGACCCCGCGCGTGACCGACATTCTAGGCCGCGACGGGCTGATCGAATCATCGCCGGAAGCCGAGGACGGCGCCAGCGTCGGCGATCTCACCCGCGAGCCGCTGAATTTCCCCGCGGATCGCGATTTGCGCCTGCAGAACCTCGCGCGCGGTGACGAAGGCTTTCTGCTCGCGATGGGCTATTCCACCCAGCGCGGCTACGGCCGCAACCATCCCTTTGTCGGCGAGATCCGCTTCGGTGAGGTCGAGGTCGAATTTGTCGCGGAAGACGTCGGCTTCGCCGTGCCGCTCGGCGCGATCGAGCTCACCGAGTGCCAGATGGTCAACCAGTTCAAGGGCTCCGCGACCGAGGCGCCGTGCTTCACCCGCGGCTATGGCCTCGCCTTCGGCCAGAGCGAGCGCAAGACCATGTCTATGGCGCTGGTCGATCGCGCGCTGCGCGCGCGTGAGCTCGGCGAGGAGGCGCTTGCACCCGCGCAGGACGAAGAGTTCGTGATGTCGCATTCGGACAATGTCCAGGCGACCGGCTTCGTCGAGCACCTGAAGCTGCCGCATTATGTCGACTTCCAGTCCGAGCTCGGCCTCTTGCGCAAGCTGCGCCAAGAGTTCTCTAAAGCGTTCGCCGATGCCAACACGCCCGATGCCATGAAGGAGGCCGCGGAATGAACGCGCCCGCCTACAACTTCGCCTATCTCGACGAGCAGACCAAGCGCATGATCCGCCGCGCGATCCTCAAGGCGATCGCGATCCCCGGCTATCAGGTGCCGTTCGCCAGCCGCGAAATGCCGATGCCCTACGGCTGGGGCACCGGCGGCGTGCAGGTCACCGCCGCGATCCTCGGGCCCAAGGACGTGCTCAAGGTGATCGACCAGGGTTCGGACGACACCACCAACGCGATCTCGATCCGCAAATTCTTCGCCAAGACCGCGGGCGTTGCGACGACCACGGCGACGGACGAGGCAACCGTGATCCAGACCCGCCACCGCATCCCGGAGACGGCGCTAAACGAGAACCAGGTGCTGGTCTATCAGGTGCCGATCCCCGAGCCGTTGCGCTTCCTCGAGCCGCGCGAGACCGAGACGCGGCGTATGCACGCGCTCGCCGAATACGGCCTGATGCATGTGAAGCTCTACGAGGACATCGCCCGCTTCGGCCATATCGCCACCGCCTATGCCTATCCGGTGAAGGTGAACGCGCGCTACGTGATGGACCCGTCGCCGACGCCGAAATTCGACAATCCCAAGATGGACAATAGCCCGGCACTGCAATTGTTCGGCGCCGGCCGCGAGAAACGCATCTACGCGATCCCGCCCTATACGCAGGTGGTGTCGCTCGATTTCGAGGATCACCCGTTCGAGCCCTACCGCTTCAATGCGCCCTGCGCGCTCTGTGGTGCGGAGAACTCCTACCTCGACGAGATCGTGACCGACGACAAGGGCGGGCGCATGTTCGTCTGCTCGGACACCGATTATTGCGAGGGCCGCCAGGCCGCCGGCCATCACGGCAGCCTCAGTGCCGCGCCGTACAAGGAAAAGGCGCAGGAGGCCGCGAATGGCTGATCAGGATTTGCTCGACAACGACGAGCCGCTGCTGGTCGCAACATCCCTCTGCAAGTCGTTCGGCCGCATCAATGCCTGCCGCGACGTGTCGTTTTCGCTCTATCCCGGCGAGGTGCTGGCGATCGTCGGCGAATCCGGCTCGGGCAAGTCGACGCTGCTGCAGATGCTGTCGGGCCAGCTCACGCCGACCGCGGGCCACGTGTCGTACCGGATGCGCGACGGCGTCACCCGCGATCTCGCCACGCTGGGCGAGGCCGAACGGCGCTTCCTGTTCCGCACCGACTGGGGTTTCGTGCACCAGGATCCCGCACAGGGCCTGCGCATGGCGGTCTCCGCCGGCGCCAATGTCGGCGAGCGGCTGATGGCGGTGGGCTGGAATCATTACGGCCGTATCCGCGACACCGCCTCCGACTGGCTCACCCGCGTCGAGATCGACACAGCGCGCATCGACGATGCGCCGCGCACCTATTCCGGCGGCATGCGCCAGCGCCTCCAGATCGCCCGCAACCTCGTCACCGAGCCGCGGCTCGTGTTCATGGACGAGCCGACCGGCGGTCTCGATGTCTCCGTGCAGGCCCGCCTGCTCGACCTGTTGCGCAGCCTCGTCGCCGAGCTGAATCTCGCGGTCGTCATCGTCACCCACGATCTCGCGGTGGCGCGTCTCTTGTCGCACCGCGTGATGGTGATGAAGGGCGGCCGCGTCATCGAGACCGGCCTGACCGATCAGGTGCTCGACGATCCGCGCGAAGCCTATACCCAGCTCCTCGTCTCCTCGATCCTGCCGCCATGAACCTTGCAATATGAGCCCTCCAATGACCGCCATGATCGACATCACCGACGCCGGCAAGACCTTTACGATGCACCTGCAGGGCGGCATCGAGCTGCCGGTGGTGCGCGGGGTGACCTTCCAGGCCAATCCCGGCGAGTGCGTCGTGCTGTCGGGCCCATCCGGCGCCGGAAAATCGTCGATCCTGAAGATGATCTTCGGCAATTATCGCTGCGACAGCGGCCGGATCGGTATCCGCCATCGCGGCGGGGTGGTCGATCTCGCCACCGCCGAGCCGCGTCAGGTGCTCAATATCCGCCGTTCCACCATCGGCTATGTCAGCCAGTTCCTGCGGGCCGTGCCGCGGGTTGCGACCATCGACGTCGTCGCGGAGCCGCTGATCGTGAACGGCATGAGCCGGGCCGACGCACAGGCGCGCGCCGGCGAATTGCTGCATCGTCTCAACATCCCCGAGCGACTTTGGCAGCTGCCGCCCGCGACCTTCTCCGGCGGCGAGCAGCAGCGCGTCAACATCGCGCGCGGCTTCATCTCGGACCTGCCGATCCTGCTGCTGGACGAGCCGACCGCCTCGCTGGATGCCGCCAATCGCGCCGTGGTGGTCGAGCTGGTCGCTGAAAAGAAACATCAGGGCGTCGCCATGGTCGCCATTGTCCATGACGACGAAATCCGTCATCTGATTGCCGACCGCATCGTTGACGTCACCAGCTTTGCCGCCGCGGCCTGAAGGAATGGGGAAATGAAGAAGGAATCCGTGATCGCCAATGCCAGGATCGTGCTGGCTGACCGGGTGATCGAGCAGGGTTGGCTCGCGCTTGCCGACGGCCGCATCGCGGAGGTCGGCGAGGGGAGGGCGCCCGCGGGCGCCGAGGATGCCGGCGGCGATCTGATCATGCCCGGCCTGATCGAGCTCCACACCGATCATCTCGAAGCGCATTACGTGCCGCGGCCAAAGGTGTTCTGGAATCCGGTCGCCGCCGTCATCTCCTATGACGGCCAGCTTGCGACCTCGGGCATCACCACCGTATTCGATTCGCTCCGGGTCTGGCGCGAGGACGGCGCCGAGGAGGTCGATGGCCGTGCCGGCGTGCTCGCCGCCGCGATCACCAATGCGCGCGAGGCGAACCTGCTGCGCGCCGATCACTTCCTGCATCTGCGCTGCGAGATCCCGATGCCGAGCGTGGTCGAGGAGGCCAAGGAGCTGATCGACCGTCCCGACGTCAAGCTGATGTCGCTGATGGACCACACGCCCGGCCAGCGCCAGTTCCGCGACGAGGTCAAGCTGCGCGACTATTATCGCGGCAAGGGCGGCGGCAAGACCGATGCCGAGCTCGACGAATTGTTCGCAAAGCGTTTCGAATATCAGAGGCTCTATGCCGCGGTGAACATGCGCGAGATCGTGGCGCTGGCGCATGAGTACAACATTCCGCTGGCGAGCCACGACGATACCACCGAGGAGAACGTCGCGGACGCCGTGCGCGACCGTGTCTCGGTCGCGGAATTCCCGACTACGCTGGAGGCCGCACGCGGCCTGCACCAGGCCGGCATCGACATCCTGATGGGCGCGCCGAACGTGGTGCGCGGCGGCTCGCACTCCGGCAACATCGCCGCGGTCGATCTCGCGCGCGAAGGCCTGCTCGACATCCTGTCGTCGGATTACATCCCGTCGAGCCTTCTGATGGCCGCGTTGCAATTGCCCGAGCATGTACCCGCGATCAGCCTTCCTGCCGCGGTTCGCACCGTGACGAAAGCGCCCGCCGAGGCGGTCGGCCTCACCGACCGCGGCGAGGTCGCGACCGGCAAGCGCGCCGATTTGATCCGCGTCCATGTCGCAGGCCACGTTCCCGTGGTTCGCAGCGTGTGGCGCGAAGGACACCGGGTCGCATGAACGAGACCATGACCACCGCCGAGGGCGAGACCGGTGCGATCGGCTCCGGCCGGCTCGTGCTCGTGGTAGGCCCCAGCGGCGCCGGCAAGGATACCTTGCTGCGGCTGGCGCAAGCTGTCTGCAGCGACGATCCCGACATCGTCTTCCCGCGTCGCATCGTGACGCGTGCGTCCTCGGCCGATGAAGACAATATCGCGGTGAGCCCCGACGAATTCCGCCGCGCGCGCGAGCACGGCGACTTCGCCGTGCACTGGGAGGCGCATGGGCATTCCTATGCACTGCCGCTCGAGATCAACGACGACATCCGCGCCGGCCGCACCATCGTCGTCAACGTCTCGCGCACCGTGATCGAAGCCTTGCGCCAGGCCTATGCCGAGGTCGTGGTGATCGCGATCACGGCGCCGCCGGACGTGTTGGCGCAGCGGCTTGCCGCGCGCGCCCGGAAAAGCGACGGCGACATCGGCGAGCGGCTGTCGCGCAGCGTCGACGACGCGTCGGCGCAGGCGGATGTCACCATTCTCAATGCCGGCAGCGCGGATTATCACAGCCGCCAGCTGGTGCGCGTGATCAGGAATCAAGGCTGGCAAGACGAGTTGTCGGCGCGATAGAGAGAGTGTGGGATGACGGTGATCGAAACGATCGAACAGCTGGAAGCCATCTACGGCGCCACCAATGACGCCTCGACCGTGAAAGTCGCCGACCACGTCACCCCGCTCTACCGCATCTTCATCGAGAAGGCGCCGTTCGCCGCGCTCGCCACCATCGGGCCCGAGGGAATCGACTGCTCTCCGCGCGGCGATCTGCCCGGCTTCGTCCGCATCCACGACCCCAAGACGCTGATGCTGCCCGACCGCCGCGGCAACAACCGGGTCGATTCCTTGCGCAATATCGTGCGCGACCCGCGCGTGTCGTTGATGTTCCTGATTCCCGGCTCCGGCAATGCGGTGCGGACCAACGGCCGCGCGCATCTGTCGATCGATCCGGAGCTGCTGGCCTCGTTCGAGGTCGAGGGCAAGGCGCCGCGCAGCGTCATGGTGATGAACGTGGACGAGATCTACTTCCAATGCGCCCGCGCCATCGTTCGCTCCGATCTCTGGAATCCCGACAAGCGCGTCGATCCGAAGACGTTGCCGACGCCGGGGCGGATTCTTGCGGAGATGAGTGACAACAAGGTCGGCGGTGCGGAGTACGACCGGATCTGGCCGGAACGGGCGGCGGCAACGATGTGGTGAGTTCCTTCTTCCCCTCTCCCCTTGTGGGAGAGGGTGGCTCGCCGCGAAGCGGCGAGACGGGTGAGGGGTCTCCATCCTCACGAAGAGTGTTGCGCGCGGATAGATACCCCTCATCCGGCGCTTCGCGCCACCTTCTCCCACAAGGGGAGAAGGAAGAAGAGCCCGCCGCTCCGCTTCAATTAAACGCCATCCCGCCGCTCAGCGCGATGGTCTGTCCGGTCATGTAGGCATTGTCGACCAGCAGCATCACGGCCTTCGCCACCTCATCCGCCGTGCCGAAGCGGCCGAGGGGGATGCGGCCGACGAGCTGGAGCTGGCCGCTCATCATGTCGGTCTCGATCAGCGATGGCGCCACGGCGTTCACGGTGATGCCCTCCTTCACCAGCCGCGCCGCATAGCCGCGCGTCAGGCCCTCCATGCCTGCCTTTGACGCATTGTAGTGCGGGCCGATCGAGCCCGCACCGCGCGCGGCACCCGAGGAGATGTTGACGATGCGGCCCCATGTCCGCGCGCGCATCGATGGCAGCACCGCTTGCGTGCACAGGAAAGCGGATTTCAGGTTGACCAGGATGGTGCGGTCGAAATCGTCCTCGGTGAGATCGTCGACGCCGCGCGTGATCGCAATGCCGGCATTGTTGACGAGGATGTCGATCGGCCCGAGCCCGGCCGTAACACGCTCGACCATATCAGCCACGGCTTCGCGCTGCGAGACGTCGGCGGCGACCACGATGGCGCGGCCGCCCTGCTTGCCGATCTCGCCCGCCAGCTGCTCGGCTTGCCCGATTCTCTCGCGGCAGTTGATCGCAACCGCTGCACCTGCTTCGGCCAATGCATGACAGACGGCGGCGCCAATTCCGCGCGAGCCGCCGGTCACGAGCGCCGTGCGCCCCTTCAGAGCATCCGCCATGCCTGGAACCTCCCATATCATTGGCGTTGGGAGCGTATCATGCCGGCCGCTTGCGTGTGTTGAACTCATCGCGAGATGAATCCGTCTGTCCGTGCTTGCGGCGAGAGAAGCGCCCCAGCGCGCGCGCCGCAAATATGGATAGCCATTTCATTGACCAATCCTGCCAACCGCTCGATATTCGGAGCGTCGAAACTGCTCATCGAGCCTGAAGCCGCATTATGAAAACCGATCGCCAGCGCAATCAGAACGACATGCATGCGTGCATGACGCGGCGCTGTTTCTCGGCGGCCACGGGCGCCTGTTGTTGCTGCTGACCACGTCCTAACAGCACCTCACACCGAAAATCCCAAGACAGGAACGCCGAACTTCGGCGAACGAGCAGTCATGTCCCAGATCCAGTCGAACGCCTACATCATCGAGATCCACGACCGCGCCGCCGGCATCATCACGCGCGATGAGCGCGGCTTCCGCTTCTTCTCCTCCGAGCGCCTGTTCGACAGCCTCGAAGGCCGCCAGTTCCGTTCGGCCCGCGAGGCCGAGCGCGCCGCCCGTGCGGTGTTCTCCGAGCGTGGCCGTCGCGCGAGCTCGCAACTTTTCGCCAACTGATCCCACCGAAAGGACCGCGTTATGATCAATCGACGACACATTCTGGCTACGACGCTGTTGCTTGCGACGGCCCTGGCTGTACCCGCCCACGCCGAGGACAAGCCGGCGGAAATCCGCATCGGCACGCAGAAGGGCGGTTTTTTCCCGGCGGTGCGCCAGCGCCAGACTCTGGAAAACGCCTTCAAGCCGCTCGGCATCGAGATCAAGTGGATCGACTTCCAGTTCGGTCCGCCGCTGCTGGAGGCCATCAATGTCGGCAGCGTCGATTTCGGCTATGTCGGCGACTCCCCGCCGATCTTCGCGCAGGCCGGCGGCGCCAAGATCCGCTACGTCGCTGCGGTGAAATCCGACGGCAACACCCAGGCGATCATCGTGCCGAAGGATTCGCCGATTCGCTCGCTCGCCGATCTCAAGGGCAAGCGCGTCGCCTTCGGCAAGGGATCGAGCGCGCATAATCTGCTGGTCGCTGCGCTCGAAAAGGCCGGCCTGTCCTGGTCCGATATCACGCCGGCGCCGCTTGCCCCTGCCGATGCGACCGCGGCCTTTGTGAAGGGCTCGGTCGATGCCTGGTCGATCTGGGATCCCTATCTCGCGCTCGCCGAATTGAAGGAGAGCGCGCGCGTGATCGCCTTCGACAAGGACGTGCACAAGCCGAATGCGTTCTACATCGCCAACACGGATTTCGTCGATAAATTTCCTTCGCTGGTCGCCAAGCTCAACACCACCTTCGCGTCCGAAGGCGTCTGGGCCAACGAACACCACGAGGACGTCGCCAAAGCCCAGGCAGACGCGACCGGCGTTGACATCGAGGCCGTCAGGCGTTTCGTGGATCGCTCCAACTTCCGCGTAGTGCCGCTCGACGCCGAGGTGGTCAGGAGCCAGCAAGCGGTCGCCGATCGCTTCGCAAAGCTGGGCCTGATCCCGAAGCCGGTCAACGTCTCCGACATCGTCTGGAAATGGACGCCGGGTTCTTGAACCGGCGCGACTGATCAGCTCCGGCGGCGCGCCCTGGTGCGCGCCGCCTTCTTGGCGGCAGCGGAGCGGACCTTGGCGCCTTTGGTGCGGCTCGCCTTCCGCGCCGTGGCCGAGCGGGACGCTGCGGTTCGGCGGCTTGCGGCTCGCTTGGCCTGTTTCGACAGCGCACTGCGCGATGCGGTCGATCGCGGCTCCTTCTTCAGGACGTTCGTGACGGCGCGCGATACTTTCGGCCTCCGCTTCGGCGTCCGTTTGCCCTGGCCGACCTCATAGGCATATTTGGCACTGCGCCGCGTCGCCTTCTTGGTGCGTCCCTTGCGCGGTGGCGGCAGATCGACACCGGCGCGGCGCGCTTCGGACAGGCCGATCGCGATCGCCTGCTTGGTCGAGCGCGCGCCGTGCTTGCCCTTGCGGATCCTGTCGATCTCGTCCTTGACGAATTCGCCGGCCTGCGTGCTGGCCGACTTGCCGGCGCGCTTGTCTTGCCTCGCTTTGCGAATGACTTCCTGTCTCGGCATGGTCGAGTTCCCCTTCTTGAGAGTGAGAGGGATGTCTGACCGCAACGCGCAAGACGGAAGATCGATCCGCTTAGTTCCGCAGCGCTGCCAGCAACTCGTCCGGCCGCTCGGCCATGATCATGTGGCCGGCGCCGGACACCACGACGGTTTTTGCATGCGGGATCGCGGCGGCGAGCGCCTTGCCCGCCTTGGCCGGCGTCATCATGTCCTTTTCGCCCAGGATCAGCGTCGTCGGCACCTTCACGCTCGCTGCAGCGGCAAGCGCATTCGTATAGGAGTTGCAAGCCGACAGATCCCTGAACAGAACGCCCGGCTCGCATGCCCTGAGCACCGCCTGCGCGCCGCCATGCATCCACAGGCCCGGCGCCAGGCTGCCGCCGAGCTCCGCGTTGAAGCCGAGGCCCCAGATCGAGACCATGTCGTTGGCATCCTGCGAGTTGGCTTCGGCGGCCTTCAGGAGATCCGGACCCACCGTCATGGTCGCGGCAGTACCGATCAGGCTCAGCGCTGAGACCTTGTCCGGATGCCGCGCCGCCGTTTCCAGCGAGATCAGCGAGCCCATGGAGTGGCCGATCAGATGCGCCTTCGCAGCTCCCGCCGCTTCGAGCAGCGCTGCTGTCCAGTCGGCCATCTCGGCGATGCTGCCGAGTGAAGGCCCAATAGAGCGGCCGTGGCCGGGCAGGTCGGGCGCCAGAACGGAAAAACCGTGATGGGCGAACCAGCGCGTGTGCAGCGCCCAGGTTGAATGGTCGAAGCCGGCGCCGTGGATGAAGACGACCGCGGGCAGGGATTTGTCGAAGTCGCGGCCGCCGGTTGCGACAAACACATCGGTGCCGTTGACGGAGAGCTTCATGATGTCAGGCCTTTTGCGAGATGCGCAGCGCTTGATTGAGGTCGTCGATGATGTCGCTTGCGGTCTCGATGCCGACCGAGAGCCGCACTAGCTCCTCGCCGATGCCGGCCGTCTTGAGCTGCTCGGCATCCATCTGCTGATGCGTAGTCGAGGCCGGATGGATCACCAGCGTCTTGGCATCGCCGACATTGGCGAGATGGCTGATCATGCGCAAGCTCTCGATGAATTTGCGCCCGGCGGGGCGCCCGCCCTTGATGCCGAAGGACACGATCGAGCCGGCGCCGCGCGGCAGCAGCGTCTTTGCCAGCTGGTAGTCCGTGTGATCCTCGAGCGAGGGATGCAGCACCCAGTCCACTGCCTTGTTGGCCTTCAGCGCTTCCAGCACCAGATGCGTGTTGTGTATATGCCGGTCCATGCGCACGCCGAGGGTCTCGACGCCTTGGAGCAGCTGGAACGCGTTGGTCGGCGATAGGCAGGCCCCGAAATCGCGCAGGCCCTCGGTGCGGGCGCGCATGATGAAGGCGGCCGTGCCGAACTGCTCGTCGAAGACGATGCCGTGATAACCGCCATAGGGTTCCGTCAGCACGCCGAACTTGCCCGATGCGCGCCAGTCGAAGCGGCCGCCGTCGACGATGGCGCCGCCGATCGCGATGCCGTGGCCGCCGATCCATTTCGTCGCCGAATGCATGACGATGTCGGCACCCAGCTCGATCGGGCGGCTGAGATAGGGCGTGGCGAAGGTGTTGTCGATCAGCAGCGGAATCTTTGCCTCATGCGCGATCGCCGCAACCTTGGGAATGTCGAGCACCTCGAGCCCGGGATTGCCGATGGTCTCGCCTATCACGAGCCTCGTGCTCGGCTTGATCGCCGACCGGAACGCGTCGAGATCGCGCGGTTTCACGAACGTCGTGGTGATGCCGAAGCGCGGCAGCGTGTGCGCCAGCAGGTTGATGGTGCCGCCATAGAGCGAGCTCGACGCCACGATGTGGTCGCCGGCATTGAGCAGCGTGGCGATCGCCAGATGCAGCGCCGCCTGGCCGCTGGCCGTGCAGATCGCGCCGACGCCGCCTTCGAGCGCGGCGAGCCGTTCCTCCAGCACGCCGGTGGTCGGATTGGAGATGCGGGTATAGATGTGGCCGGCGCGTTCGAGATTGAACAGCGCCGCGGCGTGGTCGGAATCCTGGAACACGTAGGACGTGGTCTGGTAGATCGGCACCGCCCGGGCGCCGGTCGTGGGATCCGGATGCTGGCCCGCATGCAGGCTCAGGGTCTCGAAGGCAGGCGGTTTCGGCGCGGGCATGCGTGGCCTCGTTGGTCGGTCGGTGATGGCGGCCGTTGTGCCATAAAACTGTGTGCCAAGTCAGCCATTGACAGTGCGACAGCGGCAGTGCGCCCCCTCGCCCCGTTCTTACGGGGAGAGGGTTGGGGTGAGGGGCTGCCTCCGCGAAAACGGTGGCAGTTAGACTCGCGGAGACTCCCCCTCACCCGGAATTCAAGCTTCGCTCGAATTCCGGCCTCTCCCCGCAAGGGGGGACAGGCGAAGAAATGCCGTCCGGTGTCGTCGCTAGCCCCCGATCGCCTGCTCGATGATCCGGGCTTCCCGCAGCAAGATCTCCGCGACCTCCTGCTCGCGGCGGGGGCCGAGCCGCGTGCGAACGGCGGAGACTGTCATCGCCGCAGCCGGTTGGCCGTCCGGCGTCTTGATCCAGGTGGAGATCGATTTCGTCCCCTGCACTAGGCCGGTCTCTCTCAGGCCGTATCCGAGGCGCCGTGCGGCGGTGACCTCACCGAGCACGGTCGCGACGTCGGTCCGGTAGGCCTCGAACCGCTTCTCGTTCGCCGCGACGATCCTTCGTGCCTCCTGCGCCGGCATCGCGGCGAGGATGACAACGCCCGCGCTGGAGACGCCGAGCGGTCGCCGCGCGCCGACCTCGATCGACAGCACCTGGATCGGATAGACCCCGATCCGGCGATCGACGCACAGCGTGTCGTTGCCGGTGCGCACGGTCAGGA
Organism: Bradyrhizobium sp. SPXBL-02; assembly: GCF_051853065.1. NCBI lineage: Bacteria > Pseudomonadati > Pseudomonadota > Alphaproteobacteria > Hyphomicrobiales > Nitrobacteraceae > Bradyrhizobium > Bradyrhizobium sp. SPXBL-02. The sequence goes on from NZ_CP182474.1 coordinate 1,059,993, forward strand.
ACAGCGTGTCGCCGATCTCGGCAGACGCGCGCTGGAGCGATGGCGTTGCGGCGACCAAGAGCCGCGAGGGCCGCGGGCGCGCCAGCGCCAGCTCCGGCACCTGGTTGCCGATCGCGTAGCGGCCGCTCCTGCCATGCCGCTCGACGATGCCTTCCTCGATCAGCACGTGGACGATGCGATGCACGGTTGGGCGGGTGAGGCCCGTGGTGCGGACCACCTCGGCCAATGGCACACCGTCCTCGCGCCCCGCGGCAAGAATGCGCAGCACCGCGAGCGCGCGCCGGATCGCCTGCGCGCCTTGTCGCGGTTCCACGGCGCTGCGGGCGAGTTTCGTTGCACGTCTCTTGTCCATAATATGGACAAGAACGCCACAATTCCCTCGACAGGGCAAGCGCGCATCTGGAGATTGCCCTCCGATCGGGATGCCATGCACGAAAGTCATCGGCGCCCGATATGGAATTGGAAGCGCCGCCGGGAGGTTAACATGCGATTAATCTGGATTGCCATAGCCGTTACTGCGATGCTGGCCGGGCCCGCGTTGGGCCAGCAATGGCCGGCGCGCAACGTCAAGCTGATCGTGCCCTATCCCGCCGGCGGCAACGTCGACAGCGCCGCGCGCATCGTCGCCGACAAGCTCCAGGAAAAGCTCGGCCAACCCTTCGTCATCGAGAACAAGGCCGGCGCCGGCGGCATGATCGCGGGCGAAGCCTTCGCCAAGTCGGCGCCCGACGGCTACACGCTGTTCGTCGGCGCCAACGGCCCGGTGCTGTTCGCAACCGAGATCAACAAGCGCGACGCCTATAATTGGAAGAAGGACTTTCTCCCGATCTCGACGATCTCGATGACGCCGCTGGTGCTCGAGGTCCATCCGTCGGTGCAGGCGACCACGTTCAAGGAGTTTCTCGATCTCGCCAAGCGCGAGCCCGGCAAGCTGACCATGGCTTCGCCCGGCCCCGGCACCACCAACCATCTGCTCAGCGAGCTGATGCAGTCCAGCCTCGGGCTGCAATGGGTCACGGCGCATTACCGCGGCAACGCGCCGGCGATCAACGATCTCCTGGGCGGCCAGGTGCAGTTCGCGTTCGACCAGCTCACGGTCAGTCTCCAGCACATCAAGGCCGGCCTGTTCCGTCCGCTCGCCGTCACCAGCCCGCACCGATTGAAGTCGCTGCCAGATGTGCCGACCTTCGCAGAGCTCGGTTACAAGGACTTCGACGGCCAGACCTTCACCGGCCTGTTCGCGCCGGCAGGCACGCCGGCGCCCATCGTCGAGAAGCTGCACGAGACGCTGGTCGCGATTCTCAAAGACCCCGCCGTGATCGACAAGTTCGAAAAACTCGGCGGCGAAGCCACGCCGATGACGCCGGACGAATTCAAGGCCTATCTCGAGCGCGAGGACGCCAAGTGGATTCCGGTGGTGCGCAAGGCCAATATCAGGGCGGATTGATCGATGCGGGTCGACCCCACCGAGCTCGGCGCCGACCGCATCTACCGTCTGATGACCGGCATCGTGGTGCCGCGCCCGATCGCTTGGGTGACGAGCCTGTCAGCCACGGGCGTGCTCAATCTCGCCCCGTTCAGCGCCTTCACCTTCGTCTCGCAGAAGCCGCCGATGCTCGCCATCAGCGTCGGCCGCAAGGGCGCCGACTACAAGGACACCGCGCACAACATCCTCGATACCGAGGAATATGTCATCCACATCGCCGACACCCCGCTGATGCAGGCCTTGCACGACAGCTCCGTCGAGCATCCGCCTGAGGTCAGCGAGGTCGAGCATCTCGGGCTCGAAACGCTCCCTAGCGAGCGCATCAAGGTGCCGCGGCTCGCCGCCGCGCCGGTCGCGATGGAGTGCCGGTTCCGGCAGTGTCTCGAATTCGGTGACGCCAAGAGCCGGCTCATCGTCGGCGAGGTCGTGCTGTTCCATTTGCGCGATGGCCTCGTCAACGACGGCAAGGTCGAGACCAGGGCGCTCGACCCGATCGCGCGCATCGGCGGCCCGCGTTACGCCCGGCTCGGCGAGATCGTGACGCTCAACAGCGTGTTCCAGACTCCCAAATCGAAAGACTGAGCGCGCGGGGCTCATCGCCGGCCGCCGCCCCAAGATCATCGGAGGACATCCAATGCGACTGCTGAGCTATCTCCTGGACGGCGAGGCGCGCTATGGCGCGGCCGTGGACGGCGGCGTGGTCGATCTGACCAGGCGCGTCGGCCGCGACTATTCGGACGTGAAGGCGCTGATCGCGGCCAACGCACGCGCCGACGCGCAGGATGCCGTCGCGGGACAGAAGCCGGACCATGCGCTGGACCAGCTCGTCCTGCTGCCGCCGGTGCTGGCGCCGGAGAAGCTCTGGTGCATCGGCGTCAACTACGCCGAGCGCAATGCGGAATACAAAGACAATTCGGACCTGCCCAAATACCCCAGCCTGTTCGTGCGCAGCATGTCCTCGATATCAGGCTCCGGCCAGCCGATCGAGAAGCCCAAGGTTTCGGACCAGCTCGACTATGAAGGCGAGCTCGTCATCGTGATCGGGCAGGGCGGTCGCCACATTCCGCGCGAAAAAGCGTGGTCGCATATCTTCGGCATGACGCTGTGCAACGAGGGCACGATCCGCGACTGGCTGCGCCACGGCAAGTTCAACGTCACGCAGGGCAAGAACTTCGACCGCTCCGGCAGCATCGGCCCGTGGATCGTCACCGCGGACGAGCTCGACCCGCGTGGTCCCCACGACATCATCACGCGCGTCAACGGCGAGGTGAGGCAGCAGGACACCACCGAGCGGCTGATGTTCCCGTTCGACTTCCTGATCTCCTATCTCTCGACCTTCGCCACCCTCAAGCCCGGCGACATGATCGTGACGGGCACGCCGACGGGCGCGGGCGCGCGCTTTGATCCGCCGCGCTGGCTCAAGGCGGGCGACGTCGTCGAGGTCGAGTCGAGCCGCATCGGTGTGCTGCGCAACACGGTTGCCGCGGAGCAATAGATGATGCTGGATACCGCCACGATCGAACGCCTCGCCGCGCGCCTCGATGAAGTCGAGCGCACCAAATCGCTGATCCCGATGTTCACCAAGGAATATCCCGATTTCAGCATCGAGGACGCCTACGCCGTCCAGCGCGCCTGGACCAAGCTCCAGCTCGGCCGCGGCCGCATCATCAAGGGCCACAAGATCGGCCTGACCTCGAAGGCGATGCAGAACGCGGTCGGCATCAACGAGCCCGACTACGGTGTGCTGTTCGCCGACATGTTTTACGCCGATGCCACACCTGTTCCGTTCGACCGCTTTCACGCGCCAAGAATCGAGGTCGAGCTCGCCTTCGTGCTGAAGGCGCCGCTGCGCGGACCCGACTGCACCATCTTCGACGTGCTCAACGCCACCGACTACGTCACGCCCGCGCTGGAGATTCTGGAGACGCGCATGCACCGCGTCGACCCCGAAACGGGCAAGACGCGCAAGGTCATGGACACGATCTCGGACAACGCTGCGAATGCTGCGCTGGTGCTCGGCGGCCGGCCGATCCGCCCGATGGATGCGGATTTGCGCTGGATCGGCGCATTGCTGTTCCGCAATGGCGAGGTCGAGGAAACCGGGCTTGCCGCCGGCGTGCTCAATCACCCCGCCAACGGTATCGCCTGGCTCGCCAACCGCCTCGCGCCCCATGACGAACATCTCAAAGCCGGCGAGGTGGTGCTGGCGGGATCGTTCACGCGTCCGGTCGACATCCGCCGCGGCGACACCTTCCATGCCGACTACGGCGCATTCGGCTCCGTGTCATGCCAGTTCGTCTGAAACAATAACAAGCAGGGAGCGCACCATGAGTGGCCAAACGCGGCGCAAGAGCATCCACATCGGAGGCTTCAAGCACGTCAACCCGATTCCGAACGCCTGCCGCATCGGCAATCTCGTGATGTCGGGCGTCATCCTCGGCCGCGATCCCGTGACCAATGCGATGCCGGAAAGCCTGGATGCCCAATGCGCCAACATGTTCGCGCATATGAAGGCGACGGTGGAGACCGCCGGCGGCACCACCGACGACATCATCAAGATGACGGTGTGGCTGAAGGACCGCTCGCAGCGCGGACCCCTCAATGTCGAATGGCTAAAAATGTTTCCGGACGAGCATTCGCGCCCCGCACGCCACGCGCTGCCGATGGACAACATGGATGGCGGCGCGCTGGTGCAGTGCGACTTCACCGCCGTGATCGATTGAGGAGCTCTAGCGCATGCCGACCTATCTGCCGTTCGACCCCAACCCGCGCCGTCCGATCAAGGCGCCGCCGCCAAAGACCATCGACAGCCAGTTCCACGTGCTGGGTCCGATCGAGAAATACCCGGAACGTCCCGGCGCCGCCTATCGGATGCCGACCGCGACCTGGGAAGCGGCGCTGCGCATGCACAAGGCGCTCGGCATCGAGCGCGGCATCATCGTGCAGACCACGACCTATGGCGCCGACCACGCCGTCGTGCTGGACGGGCTCAAAGCGATGGGTCCGAACTATCGCGGCTGCGCCAATGCACTGGTGTTCGCGGAAGCGAACGATTCCTATCTCGCCAAGCTGCACGATGCCGGCGTGCGCGGCGCCCGCTTCAGCTTCCGCCAGGAGCTGGGCGCGGTGCTGTCGGACGCCGATTTCGCCCGCGCCATCGCCCGCATCCGCGAGCTCGGCTGGTACGTCAAGATCCAGCCGGAGAAGGACGGCATCGTCTCCAGCGTCGCCAAATACGAGAACCTCGACGTGCCCGTGCTGATCGACCACATGGCGCGGCCTGACCCTGAGGCCGGCAGGAACGATCCGAACCTGCGCAAGATGCTGGAGCTGCTGGCCAAGGGCAATTTCTGGGTGATGCTCTCGCTCGGCGAGAAGACCTCGAAGGCCGGTGCGCCCTACGACGACGTGATCCCGATCGCGCGCGCCTATATCGAGGCCGCCCCCGATCGCTGCGTCTGGGCCAGCGACTGGCCGCATCCGGTCTCGGTGAAGCAGCCGCCGAACGATGCCGATCTGCTCGAGCTGATGTACCGCTACGCGCCGGATCAGGCCGAGCTGGAAAAGATTCTGGTGCACAATCCGGCCAAGCTGTTCGGCTTTGCGGACTAAAGCATGATCCGGAAAAGTGCGAAGCGGTTTTCCGAAAAGATCATGCGCAAACAACAGCCCGCAGCGCGACGGATCAGGGCGAGATGATCCGGTCGCGCATGGCGATCATCACGGCCTGCGTGCGGGTGGCTGCGCCGAGCTTCTTGCAGCAGCTGTTGATGTGCGCCTTCACGGTGCGTACCGTAATGGTCAAGGCGTCGGCGATCTCGTCGCTGGATCGCCCGACGGCCGCGAGCGTCAGCACCTCGCGCTCACGCGAGGACAGTACGAGCTGCGGAGCCTCGGGCCGGCCGCGCAGCGCCAGCACCCGGTCGAAGGCGTAAAGCGCCATGAGGTGGAGCGCGGGGAGATCGCGCTCCGGCAGGTCGATCTCGGCGCCGCCGAACCACACCTGGCCGGTGCGGCCCGCTGGCGAGATGACCGGGATCACCACGCCATCCACCATGCCGAAATCGCGGGCGCGTCGCACGAGCTCGACGGCGCGCGGCTCCCGTTCCGGATCGTACGGCGCTTCCCTGAACCAGCGGAACGGCTGAAGCGTTGTCCTGCAATGACGCAGCGCAGGATCGTGCCACACATACTGCGCCTCGGAATACATATCGAGAAAGCCGGCCGGCAACCGTTCGGCGAGAACCGCTTCGCGCGGCTGTTCGGTCGACAGCGGGGCGACATATGAAGTGCAGAAATAGTCGAAGCCGTGCTGGCCGAGCGTGCGGCTCATCGCATCCAGAATGCTCGCGGCGTCCGGAAGCTGCCGCACCGTCTCGACGAAATCGAATGCGCGACTGCGGACCACGTCCATCGGCGGCCTACGATCAGGCTTTGAGGGATCGGCGCTACGCTACCCTTCCAGGCACCGAGTGTAGGACGCCAAGGCCGCAACTGCAATCTGCGCGAATTTGCCACGCTCCGAGGGCATCGCCGACGTCCGGCCCGGTGTGATCACCGGGCCGGCTGCGCCGCCAGGCGGTCGCGAATCTCTGCTGCGATCTCGAACGAGCGCAGCCGCGCGGAATGGTCGTAGATCTGCCCCGTCGTCATCAATTCGTCCGCGCCGGTCTCGGCGATCAGCGCCTTCAGCTGCGCTTCGACCATATCGGGCGAGCCCACCGCGGAGCACGACAGCGACTGGCCGACCATGGCCTTCTCCGCCGGCGACCACAGCGCCTCCATGTCGTCCACCGGCGGCGGCAACGGGCCAGGCGTGCCGCGGCGCAAATTGATGAACTGCTGCTGCAGCGAAGAGAACATCCGCTGCGCCTCCGCGTCGCTCTCGGCCGCGAACACGTTGACGCCGACCATCGCATAGGGCTTGTCGAGCTGCGCCGAGGGCTCGAAGCGCGCGCGATATTCGCGCAGCGCCGGCATCATCATCTGCGGCGCGAAATGCGAGGCAAAGGCGAATGGCAGGCCGAGCATCGCCGCAAGCTGCGCGCCAAACGTGCTCGATCCCAAAATCCACAGCGGCACCTTGGTCCCCATGCCGGGCACGGCGCGGATCGCCTGGTTCGGCTGCACGTCGCCGAGCAGCGCCTGCAGCTCCAGCACGTCATGCGGAAAGTTCTCGGACGTGGTGGCGAGATCGCGCCGCAGCGCCCGCGCGGTGAACTGGTCGGTGCCCGGCGCCCGGCCGAGCCCGAGATCGATCCGTCCGGCATAGAGCGATTCCAGCGTGCCGAACTGCTCGGCGATGACCAGCGGCGAGTGGTTCGGCAGCATGATCCCGCCGGAGCCGACGCGGATCGTCTTCGTGCCGCCCGCGACGTGTCCGATCACCACGGATGTCGCCGCGCTGGCGATGCCCGTCATGTTGTGATGCTCGGCCAGCCAGAACCGCTTGAACCCCCACCTCTCCGCGTGCTGGGCCAGATCGAGCGAATTGCGGAAGGCCTGCGCCGCGTCGCCGCCTTGGCGAATGGGGGCGAGGTCGAGCACGGAGAAGGGGATCATGGGGAGGGGACCGGTGAGTGGATGCGCATTGGGCTTCACATGTAGTGCCCGTCGATGGGAATGTTAGCGCCGCCGCGCAATGGTCGACCATGTCGGTCAAGCATGGATGGATATGGATCGCATTGAAATAGCTGGCGTTTTCAGGCGTCTGGCAAGCGTCCCTGGCGTTGCCGCTGATGCGCGCTGGCAGGGCATCGGTGTGGAGCCTCAGCTCCCTCTCGCGGAGCAGGAACCTGCAGGCCAGCTACGGCACGACGGCGGTTGGGCCTGCGTGCGTCATTACGACCCGGCTCCCAGCCGCGCGGCAGGACCGCCAACTCCGGAATTGTGCGAATTGCCAGTGGCAACCAGCGCGAGTTTCATGTTTAGTGACACGTATTGTTTGAAGGCCTGTTTTGTGAACGAAGCCGCATCCTGAGACGCGATTGATTGTCGATGGAGCGGCCATCGTGAGTGAGCACCAGCAAAGCTGGGCTCGCGGAAAATGTTTTGGCAAGGCGTCCTGGCCGCAGGGCTGCGCCGCACAATAGAGAGTTGGATCATGGGTGGTCCTCCGGGCGAAGTGGCTCCTCCGGCGAGCGGCATGCCTGCCCCGGCAAGGAACGGTTTCAAGACCTGGATGGTGGTGACGGGCTTCATCGTTGTGGCAGCCGCGACATTCGCTTTGGTGCGTTGGGCCGAGACTGGCGAGCAGCCCAAGCTCTCGGTCGCAAAGCAATGGAACGAGGCGATCCAGAAACTCGGTTTCGAGCCGGTCTATCCACCCATCGAGGACATCCAGGTCGGCGATGTCTTTGCGATGATCTCCGACGACGCGGTCAGCGATTCGGCGACGGACGAGCCGTTCGCGGGTCGCTCCATCAAATTGCTGCATCTCGATATGACCTCGGAAATCGAGGATGCTTATCGGGCCGTCTATCAATTCCCCGCCACGAATGCCCGCCCCGACCATGACGGACAGGTCTGGCCGCAGACGGTCGCCACCGACTCGCTGTTTAAGCCGCCCGCGACCCGGACCACCCTTCCGCTCGTGCTGTTTCCGCGCTTCACCATCACCAATGTGAAGCGGGCAAGCGGCAGCGCCAGCGCGATGTCCCAGTTGTTGGGCGGCGGATTTGGTGCCGATGCAAGCTCGACCGAAACTGTCGAGGTCAGGTTTTCAGCCACCGAAACCTATGGTGTTCCGGCGGTGCCGGCGGAGCTTCGGCTGCTCGACTTCTGCGAAGATGACGCGACGAAAGGGTTCTGCACGCAGCAAGGGTTGCGCAAACAGCTTTCGATCCTGATCGGCAAGAGGATCGACGACAAGGTGAAGGATCGCAAGACTGGCGTTGAGCGGCCGCGCTTCTCGGTCGAGCTCGCGCTTGTCAGCCGCGTGTTCCTGGCACGCTCGATTCAAACCAGCATGGGCGAGGATGGCGGTACGCGGGGGAACGTGGGGGTGAACCAGCAGGCTGTATTGCCGGCGGCGGCCGCGCAAGCGGCCCCCGTGGCTGCAGGCGCGAGCGGCGACGGCAAGCCGCAATCCCCCGCTCCGACGCCGCAGGCTGGCCCGAACGGTGCGCCGGGCGGGGCGATCGCGTTCGAGCGCCGCGCGACGTCGAACGTGCTGTTGCCGGATACGCTGCTGCCGCGCCCGGTCGTGGTCGGTTTCAAGAGCGTTCGATTGAAGCCTGTGGAGTGAAGGATGAGCACACGCAAGAGACTGATGCTGGCCAGTCTGGCGCTGATCGCGTTTCAGCTGCCTCGCGCTGAGTTGTTCAGCCGGATCGCCGAAGGCTGCACCTGCGACCGAAGCAAGATGGCGTGCAGGATCCAATGCTCCGACATTGGGTCGGGATCCGGCACGGGCGGCGGGTCGAGTACGTTCAGGATTGCTCCTGATGTCGATCGTCCAGTCCCGGAGCGGCCGATCGTCGTGCCCTCGACGGTGCCGGATATCAGGAGTTCGACCGGGCAGATCAACAGGTGATCGGCTGACTGACCGATCGAGATGCCGGTGCATCTGGCGGCTTTGGCTTCGTAGTTTGGGGTGCAGGGGAATGCAGATGATGTCGAAGGGATCGATCCGGTTTTTGATCGCGGCCGTGTTGGCCTGCCTGCTTCAGACGCAGGGGACGCGGATCGCGGCGGCGCAGGCGGACCCGCGGCAAATCCTGACGGCCGTGATCCAGCAATTGCAGACAGGCACGCCGAATTGGACCTGGTACGGCCCGCAGCTCTGGCAGACGATCGCGATGCAGACGGGCAACAGCGGCGTCTACCCGCAACTGGTCCAACTCGGGCAGGTGACCAATGTCGTCCTGAACGGGCAGACCCAGCTCCCTGCGGGACCGGTCTATTCCTTGGTCGCGCAGCATCAGCAGGGCGTGTCGACCTGGCTGTTGGGCATCAGCCTCTATACCAACCGGATCGAATACGCGAACTTCAACATCGGCTCCACGCCCCAGTCCCTGCCGGCTCCACCCGTGCCGCTCCCGCAAACCGCGGCTCCAACTCCCGGAAGCGTGCCAAATCCGCCGGCGAATGCCCCGCCCCAGACAAGCGGCACCTCGGAGGCCTGCCGAAGATTTCCAAATCTCTGCTAGGGAGACATGCAGATGCTGACAAGAAGATGTTGCATCGGCTGCGGCCTTCTTCTCTTCGGCGGCATCGGCGCAGTGGCCGCCGACGCTCGCCACAATCCGGCCTATGGCTGCAGTCTGACCGCGAGCGAAGCCGGCAACATTCTCGGCAACAAGCCTGAGGGGCAGGGCGGCAGCGTGCGCGAGAGGCCGTCAATTCCCAAATCGGGCGACAAGGAATTCGACCGTGCGCTGGCAGAGACGCTGGTCCGGATTTCCGACTGTCTGAACGTCACGCCGAGCTTCGCCTATTTCGACGACTTCGACTCACCGAATGCGTTTGCATTGCGCGAGAAACGTGTGGCCGAGACCGATGGCACGGTGCTGTTCGGCCAACGACTCCTGAAGCAATTGATGGCCGACCCCGAGGCGGGAGATGCCGCGGTCGCCGGCATCTGCGCCCACGAGTTTGGACACGTGCTGCAGTGGAAGGTGGGGGTGGACGAAATTCTCCTCGAGGGGCAGCCCACCGTCAAACGGGTGGAACTGCATGCGGATTTCCTGGCCGGCTACTTCGCAGGTGTTCGCAAGTTGCAGCATTCGAGCTTCAATGCCGCCGCGATTGCGCTGACGCAATTCAACGCGGGCGACAACATGCTCAAGCACCCGAAACACCACGGTACCCCAGAGGAACGCGGCAAGGCGATCGTCAAGGGTTATCAGACCGGACACGACGACAGGAAGTCGCTGTTGGACGCCCTCAATGTCGGCGAGAAGTTCATCAAGAACAACTTCTGACGCGGCTCCATTTGCTTTCACAACAGCGTTATTGCGACCCGGGGCGCCCTTCATCGCAACTGGGCGTCTGGCGTCTGTTGCTGTAGTCTCTTTGGTGCCACTGCACTGCTCGCCCGGAGGAACCGACATGACCACGGTCGCACTCACCCGCCGCAATCTCCTCGTCGCTGGCGCCTCCGTCCTGACGACCGGTGTCTTGGCAACCGGCGGTTCCGGCCTCCTGCTGCCGGCCCGTGCCAGCGGCCTCGCGCCGACCGAGTCGATGTCGGGCGGCGCGAACAATTACCGCAAGGGCGCGGCGATCGTGGATCGCATCGGCAAGGGCGGTTTCTGGATGAGCGGCACCGTGCGCCGCGCCGGGGACGGAGCTCCGCTGGCCGGGCAGCGCATCCAGATCTGGGCGCACACGGTCGAAGGGCAGGAGCATGAGCCGCAGAGCCACGGCGCCACGCTCACCGACAAGGACGGCAAGTTCCGGCTGGAGATGCCGCAGATCATTCCGATCTTCGGCCAGCCGCACGGTCATCTCGCCTATGACAGCGGCGAGTTCAAGACGGTCTTCCTGCGGCCGGTGATGCGGAGCGCCAAGGAGACCAGCCTCGAGGCGCACTTCGTGCTGCAGCCGGCTTGAACCCGATTTGCAGATGAAGGGATGGAGATCGGCCCGGGCGCCCCTGATCTGGGCCGCCCTCGCCTTGGCGATCGGCGTGCCGGTCGCCGCTGCCGCAGCCAGCGAGCAGCTCGCCTGGCGCGGTCCTGTCTACATCCTCGCCGGTTTCGCCGGGATCATCGCCCTCGGTCTCGTGCTCGTGCAGCCTTTGCTGATCGGCGGCTACCTGCCGGGCTTGTCGGCCTATCGCGGCAGGCGCGTCCATCACTGGATCGGCGGCGCGCTTGCCCTGGCGATTATGATCCACGTCGCCGGCCTCTGGGTCACCAGCCCGCCCGATATGATCGACGCGCTGACATTCTCGTCGCCGACGCCGTTCTCCCCCTTTGGCGTGACCGCGATGTGGGCCATCTTCATCGTTGCGCTCCTGGCTCTGTTGCGAAGGCCATTGGGCTTGCGGCCGCGAACCTGGCGCATCATCCATATTCCCCTCGCCATCGTCATCGTCACGGGCAGCGTGATCCATTGCCTCCTGATCGAGGGAACGATGGAGACGATCTCCAAGGCGGCGCTTTGTGCGCTCGTCCTCGCGGCAACGGTGAAAGTCATGATTGACCTGAAGGTGTGGCGAAAGCGGCGGCTGCTGCGCAGCGAGGGCATTGCGCGACAGTAATCCGGCGGATCAGGTCAGCTTCGGGACTTCCCCCGTCCCATCTCTTGTGAGCAGAATGGCGCGCGCCAAGCATCGTCATCGGGCCGGGAGGATCTCGACATGGCAGAGCAGACCATTCACTTCGACGACGGTGCTGCCTACGAGCAGATGATGGGAATCTGGAGCCGGTTCGCCGGCGAGATATTCCTTGATTGGCTGGCACCTCCTCCCGGCTTGCGGTGGATCGACATCGGTTGCGGCAACGGCGCCTTCACCGAACTCCTGGTCGAGCGCTGCAGCCCCGTCGAGGTCCAGGGCATTGACCCCTCGGCAGAGCAGCTTGCCTTTGCGCGCACGCGACCTGCGGCGCGCGTGGCAAAGTTTCACCAGGGCGATGCGATGGCACTTCCTTTCGCCGATGGCAGCTTCGATGCGGCTGTGATGGCGTTGGTTCTCGTGTTCGTTCCGGATTCCGCCAGGGGCGTCAGCGAAATGGTGCGGGTCGTCGTCCCCGGCGGTACGGTCATGACGTATATGTGGGACATGTTGGGTGGCGGCTTTCCGCTCGACCCGATCTACGACGAGATGAAGGCGATGGGCATTCCGGCAACCCGCCCGCCACGGATGAACGCCTCTCGCATGGACGCGTTGCGGGACCTGTGGCGAGGAGCAGGTCTCGAGGACGTGCAAACGCGAGAGATCACGGTGCAACGGACGTTTTCGGGTTTCGACGACTTCTGGGCAATCAGTCTGAAGTCCCCCGCGCTCCGGCCTGCCGTTGCCGCGATGAGGCCCGCAGACGTCGAGACGCTCATCGCGCGGGTGCGTGCGGCCCTGCCGGCGCATGCGGACGGTCGCATCACCTGCAGTGCGCGCGCACACGCGATCAGGGGGCGCCGGCCCAAATAGCCCGCATTGTGCAGGACGGGTAGAGCACTTCTCGAAACTCATCATCTCCGTTAGCGAACGAGCCTGATGGGTTTCGCTTCGCGCGGCAGTGGACCAGAGTCGAGAGGCGAAAATCTCTCGCCGCGTCATTGCGAGGAGCCCTTGCGACAAAGCAATCCAGACTGTTTCCGCGGGCACATTCCTGGATTGTTTCGCGGAGCCTGTCATCGGGCCGCGCTTCGCGCGGACCCGTTGGCTCGCAATGACGGAACCTGGCTGCGCCGCTTAGCTTGCCGCAGCCATCGACCGGGCGTAACCTCGCGCGATGACCGTCACGGCCCCCGATCTGAAAGCGTTCCTGCTGGCGACGCCGTTCTTCGGTGGCCTTTCGGACGAAAGCCTTGACCTCTTGATCTCGATGCTGGTCGAGCGCGACTTCGAGGTGGGCGCGACCGTCGTGGCCGAGGGCGAGCCGGGGCGCTCGATGTTCATCGTCAAGTCCGGCCGGCTCGCGGTGAGCAAGCGGACCCATGCGGGCGGCGTCATTCCGATATCGCGTTTGGAGCCTGGGGATTTCTTCGGCGAGATGACGCTGATCGAAATGCAGAACCGCTCCGCTACGGTGGTCGCGGAGGCACCGACGGTGCTGTACGAGCTGACGGCTCAAAAGCTCTATGCCTGCTACAAGGCCGACATCCACGCCTACGTGATCGTCCTGCAGAACGTCAATCGCGAGGTGTGCCGGCGGCTGCGCCGGGCCGATGATCGCTTCGCGGCACTGCAGGTGAATGGCGACGATTGATGGTGCGCAAGAGAGAGCCGTCGGGAAACCATCACGTTTCGCCACCGAGATCGGCCTCGACGGGTCCTCGCATCACGACTTGTCGTGCGCGTACTTCTCCAGGACCAGCCGATTATATTCGTCCCTGACGGCCCTTCGGGAAACATGCCCCTTCCGGTCTTTGGCAATTTTCAGAAGATCAGGGTCGGTCGGTGCCTTCGATTTCCGCCGAAATCTCGCAAAGAGAGGGGTCGTCGGCTCCGACAATCTTCCAAACAGGCGGTCGAACCATCCCATTGTGTCCTCCCGGACAGGCCGCGAGCTGAAAGACTATCACCATGAAATGAGGGGTCAACGTGCCGTGTGACCGCAGCTTTTCAAAAAGGCGCGCCAGCACAGTTTGCAACGGCCGCAGGCTTGAGCGACACAGGTCAAACATCCGGCACCTCGGACGTCCGCGAAGGGTGCGATCTTTGGACTGGCCAGCATCCCTTGGACCGCCTAGAGGCGAAGCTTGGCATGGCCGAGTCAAAGTCATTCGATCAATTCATCGGCCGCGACAAGGACGGACTGTGGCACTGCAAGGCCAAATGCCTTGGCCGACTTCATGTTGATCACGAGCTCGAATTTCGTTGGTCGCAAGACCGGAAGATTGTCGGGCTTCGCGCCGTGCAGGATCTTGCCGGCATAGACGCCGAGCAGGCGATACGTATCGGAAAGACTGGCGCCGTAGCTCATCAGGCCGCCATCGGCCGGAAACTCTCGAATGTGGAAGATGCCTGGCAATTGATGCTCCGATGAGAGTGCCAATATCTGGCTTCGCCGGGAGTCGAAGAATGGATCGTTCTGCACGACCAAAGCCTTGACGCCAGCCTTGCCAAGCACGCCGAAAGCCGCGTCAAGTTCGGCATCCGTCGTCCCGGCCTGCACGACAAGTTCGCGCCCAAGGGACTTGGCCGCGTTGGCGACCGCCTGCCGGTGCTGCTCGACAACCTCACTCCCAAAGCGTGGATTGACAAGCAAGCCGATGACCCCGGCAGTGGGGACCATCGCGCAGATGAGTTCCAGGCGTTTGCCGCCCAAATCGCCTGTGAAGAAGTTCACGCCAGTTGCTACGCCCGGGCGGTTCATGCTCGTCACCAAGCCCGCGCGAACGGGATCGTCGCCAACGAGAAAGACAAGGGGGATCGCCGAGGTCGCCGATTTGGCCGCGCGGGCAGCGGGATCACCCGCTCCTACAATCAACGAAAGAGGATGGCGGACCAATTCAGCGGCGAAGGACGGCAAGCTGCCGTAGTCACCCTTCGCCCAGCGATACTCGATCTTGATATTACGGTTCTCGACGTAACCCATCTCTTCGAGGCCGCGCCTGAAAGCATTGGTGTGCGTTGCGGCTTCATCGGGCGAACGCGTGCTGAGAAAACCGATGGTCGGGAATGTCTGTTGGGCTCGTGAAGCAGCAGGGAGCGCAGTCGCAAGTCCCAACCCTGCCATGAAGTCGCGCCTCTTCATAAGCGCCTTCTCCTCAGCCAGCGAACTGGGCGAGAGCTTACGTCGTGCCACAGGGTTGCTCAACGCTCGATTCGGGGCTCAAGCCGACTTCAAGTGATGCCCACCAACGGCCAAGGGACGACGCAAGCCGCCCGGTCGTTCACCAAGGGCGGGCGCGCTCCATCGAACATAGAACCATCAGTGCGTAGAGCCTGTGAGCCAATTCGTTTTGTTTCGGCTTCGGCATCAAGGGGTGGTATCGCCCCTTGATGGGGGAAGCCGGCGGCGTCAGGCTGTTGGTTATCTATGCTTTTGCGAGACGATGCCCTTGCAGGATGTTGTTGGTGAGGGCGTACCAGAGCACGACGGCACGGACCTTCTCGATGCCGCGCACGGTCAGTTGCCTGAGGTCCCAGTTGCGCCAGCGGGCATGGATGCATTCGCAGATGGTACGGGCCTGGTACTGTGCCTTGCCGGCTTCGCTGGCCATGCGAGCACGCCAGGCCGCTATGCCAGGACCGTCGCTGCTCCGGGGTAAGAAGGGATCGACACCGCTCCTGGATTGGGGCGGTGGACAGTAAACCTCGATGC
Source organism: Bradyrhizobium sp. SPXBL-02 (assembly GCF_051853065.1). Classification (NCBI taxonomy): domain Bacteria; kingdom Pseudomonadati; phylum Pseudomonadota; class Alphaproteobacteria; order Hyphomicrobiales; family Nitrobacteraceae; genus Bradyrhizobium; species Bradyrhizobium sp. SPXBL-02. The sequence continues at coordinate 1,075,416 of NZ_CP182474.1, forward strand.
CCTCGCCATGCGCCCATTCGATGTCGTCGCCAGTGCAGAACCCGCCATCGGCGAGGTAGCGGCGTGGCAAGCGCTTCAGCCGAGCGCGCGTTCGCTCCAGCATCGGGCGCATCAAGCCACGATCTGAGCCGCTGTTGTCGACATCGATCGCGACCACGATCAGTTCGCCAGCCGCGCTAGCCACCTGCACATTATAGGCCGGACGGAAGCCGGCATCGGCCATCTTCATCACCCTGGCCTGCGGGTCGGTGGTGGAGGCCCGAGGCTCCTTCGGCTTCTTGCCATTGCCGCCCTTGTCGTCGAGCTGTTTTCGCTTGCGCTTGATCTCGGCCAGCGCGGCCTGCGCGGCTTGCACCCGCTCGCTGCGTTCGCGCGCCGCCCGCTCTTTGGCGGCCCGGATCCGCCGATTGCTGGCTTCCGGGTCCGCATCGACCTCGCGCTTGAGCTCTTCCACAATGGCCTCGGCCTGCGCCATCTGCCGATCCAGCGTCGCCTCCCGCCGGAACGATCCGGTCCCGGCATTCGCTCGTATCCGCACCCCGTCCTGGGTCAGCTTCTCCAGATCGACCAGCCCTGCCTCGTTCAGGGCCACCAGATGTTCAACCAGCAAACGGTCGAGCAAGTCGGCACAGCCGACCCGGAAGTCCGACAGCCCGTGATGGTTCAACGACACGCCACCGCAGAGCCAGCGGTAGACGTCGTGGCTGTCGCAGAGCCGGTCCAGCGCCCGCGCGCTGCCAACGGCATCGCTCGCGGCGTACAGCCAAAGCGCCAGCAACAACCGTGGCGATGGCGCCGGATGGCCCGGCCTGTTTTCCCGTGCCTTGACGCGATCTTCCAGCTCGCTCAGGTCCAGCCCTTCGACATAAGCCCAGATCACCCGCGCTGGATGATCCTGCCCGATCAGGCTGTCGATATCGACCGCTCGCAATTCGACCTGATTGCGCACAGGCTCGCGCAGCCGAGGTGCGCCTTGCGGCACCGCTTCGGTTCGTGCCGACTGCTCCGGCAATTCACCAAAAAGTCCGTCGTCAGCCATCATCCTCTCCAGCAGATCAGTCTGCCCAGAGAATCACATTCGTCTGACGCGCGGTACAAAAGATTCACAGTCTCGTAGGATGGGTAGAGCACTTGCGAAACCCATCATCTTTCGTCTCCGAGCAGGGCATTGATGGGTTTCGCGCTCTACCCATCCTACGAGCTGCATGCGACGAATAAATCTGGTCTATGGCTGAGGCGCAGGAATTGGAAGGATGCTTGTTATCTTCCAACCGTCGCCTGTTTTCACCAGCACTTGATTCATCAGGAACCGTGTCGGCTGCGCAGTCTGTCCAGGCGGTGAAATCATGAAGGTTACTGGCACATAGAGTTGCGCCACCCCCGTCTGCAATTCGATGACCTTCAGTTCGTCCATTTTCGGGTCGAGGGACCAAGTGCCCTGATACAGGGTCTCGAAGCGCTTGATTGCTGCAGCGTGACCCCAGACAGGGGCGCCACGCGTGATCCACAGGAACTGAGCCGAGTCTTGCAGAAGCTCACCAACCGCCTTGAGGTCATGAGCGTTTTGTGCGGCAACAAATCTTATGAAAAGAGCCTTCACTTCGTCCTCGCTGCCCGCGCGAACCGCGTCAGCCGTAGTCAGGAGCAAGAATGAAGCGAAGAAAGCAAGATGACTTCGTGCACGGAAGGTCATGATCGTCCTCCCTTGATGCCGCGGCGAAATGACCGCTCGCGATTATCAGTTGCAACAGAAAATTACCCCAACGAGGGTCCAAAGACCACGTGATTTCAGGCGGCATGGCCGGTGGTAGGATTTCCCCATCCGGTCAAAACCCGAGATCGACCGCAACGCTTCTAATCCGTCGGGCAAAACACCACCCCTCTACGCAAACCCCGTCAATCCCCTTCTGCAAAAACATCCTACTTTACCGAAATTCGGAATTGCGGTATCCATCGCGCATCCCGGTCCAAGGAGAGGGGCGATCGTACGTCGTCACGAACGAGGGCCAGGGTGCGGTGGACGCGGCTGTGTCGGGCACGCGTGGCGGGACCAGGGCGAGATGAACCTCGTGAGGTCCTGGTCGGTGTGCGGAACGGACGGCGCCAACATCCGGCGAAGCCTCTTGGCGGAGCCGGAAGCTGCGTACGGCAAAACCGTGTGGTCCTGACCGTCGTTGCTACGGTCAAGCCTTGCGGAGATGGTTTTGGGCTCAACCGGGCCTGGAAGCATCAATTCGCGAGGTGACGGAGGCCAGAAGGAACTCGGCTCCGGGGAGAGCAGGCATAAGCCGTCAAACCATCGCGCAGGGAAGGCCGGGTGTTTTCCGGCCCACCTGTCGTCCCGCCTGCGCATTTGCGTGTGCAAATTTTTTCGCGCGGCGGATCATGGGTGCCAGCCGGCACCCGGCCTTCCCTGCGCCCTCTTCACAGAAGAGGGTCAAGGAACACAGCAAAACTCGGACGCTTGGCGTTGCGAGAGCGCGGCTTCATGTGCGAACGCAGGAATGATCGGGCTTGCTCACCTCACCCGTCGGTCGAAGGGTCAGCGGCGGGCGGCGACCGCCGTCAGCTCCAGCTTGACGCCCGGGCCGAGATCCGCAACGCCGATCGCGGCACGCGCCGGCAGATGCTCCGCGGTGAAATAGCGCTTCCACACCTGGTTGAACGCGGCCTTCTCAGTGAGGTCAGCCATGAAGATCGTCACCTGCAGAACGCAGGACAGATCGGAGCCGGCCCCCTCGAGCAGGGTCTTCATCTGGCGCAGCACATCGTCGGCCTGGCCCGCCATGTCGAGCCCGGCATCTTCAGGGACGATGCCGCCGAGATAGAGCACGCCATTATGCTCGACGATCTCGTGGAGCAGTCCTTCATAGGGCAGGGAACGTGTGATCACGATGGCATCCGTGGCTGTTGCGGGCTCGCTGCCGGGCGCAAGGCTTGGTTCACACGGCTCGCGTCGAGGGGGACTGGTGCTGCCAGACAGGATTGAACTGTCGACCTCTCCATTACCAATGGAGTGCTCTACCACTGAGCTACGGCAGCATGTGCTGGGACAAGAATCGGCCGCCCGAGGGGCCTACCAAGCGGGCCGATATCTGCCACAAGCCCCCCTCCTGCGCAAGCTTGCTAGCCGCGCCAATACGAGAAAATCGGGCCGATATCGGCGCCAAAATGCCCGGTTTCGCCTGAACTGACCGACTTCACGCCGATTCGGGGTCTGGTATCCCTGCCCAAGAGGTCAGTTGGCCTGGGGGCGGATTCGATCCATCTCGCGTCTCACATGGGCGTATCGCGTTGCCTCTTGAGCTGCCACACTTCGATGGCATCCTGCTGCCGGTTGCTGTGATGGAGCCGCGATGGCTGACGAGACTGACAAGAGCGCGAGGCAGGCGAGGGCGTCCCGGGACGACCGGCTGAAATCGGCGCTCCGCGAAAATCTGAAGCGGCGGAAGGTGCAGGCGCGCGAACGCGCCGCAAGCACCGACCCCTCGCAGAATGAGGATGGTTCCCTAAATGAGGGGGCCGCCGGCAAGATCCGTCGTTGAAAGCCGGCGGCTGGAAATTTGGAGTGCATGCAGTGACCATGGGGCAGGACGAGACACAACGAACCGACCGTGAAGCGCAGCTGGTGCGGTTCACCCGCCCCGAGCAGACCTTTCCGGCGCTGACGCCTGCCGAGATCGAACGGATCAGACACTTCGGCGAAATCCGCACCTATGTGGACGGCGAGTTGCTGTTCGAGACCGGCAAGCCCGGGCCCGGCATGTTCGTCGTGCTCAAGGGCCATGTCGCCATCAGCCAGCGCGACGGCCTTGGTCACGTCATCCCGGTGATCGACCAGGGGCCGGGGCAATTCCTGGCCGAGCTCAGTCAGCTCTCGGGACAGCCGGCGCTGGTCGACGGCCGCGCCGAGGGCGAGGTCGAGACGCTGCTGCTGCCGCCGGACCGGCTGCGCGCGCTCTTGGTCGCCGAGGCCGACCTCGGCGAGCGCATCATGCGGGCGCTGATCCTGCGCCGGGTCAATCTGATCCAGGGCGGCGTCGGCGGTCCCGTGCTGATCGGACCGTCGAACTCCGTCGGCCTGGTGCGGCTGCAGGGCTTTCTCACCCGCAACGGCCAGCCGCATCATCTGCTCGATCCCGATCGCGAACGCGGCGGCGCCGAATTGATCGCGCGTTATTCGCCCAAGCCCGAAGACTGGCCGCTGGTCGTCACCGCCGATGGCGCGGTGCTGCGCAACCCCAATGAGACCGAGCTTGCGCGCGCCATCGGCATGATCGGCGGCGCCAAGGGCGACCGCATCTACGACGTTGCCGTCGTCGGCTGCGGACCGGCCGGGCTCGCCACCGCGGTCTATGCAGCGTCCGAAGGGCTGTCGGTCGCCGTGCTCGATACCCGCGCCTTCGGCGGCCAGGCCGGCGCCAGCGCGCGCATCGAGAACTATCTGGGCTTTCCGACCGGCATTTCCGGCCAGGCCTTGACCGCGCGTGCCTTTACCCAGGCGCAGAAGTTCGGCGCCGACATCATGATTCCCGTCACGGTGAAGTCGCTCGACTGCACGCGCAAGGACGGCGCATTTTCGGTGGCGTTGGAGGGCAGCGATCCCTTGCGCTCACGTTCGGTGGTGGTCGCGAGCGGCGCACGCTATCGCCGCCCCGACATCGCCAACCTCGACACGTTCGAGGGCCGCGGCGTCTGGTACTGGGCATCGCCCGTGGAGGCGCGGCTGTGCGCGGGCGAGGAAGTCGCCCTGGTCGGTGCGGGCAATTCGGCAGGCCAAGCGGCCGTGTTCCTGTCGGGCCACGCCAAACGCGTGCTGATGATCATCCGCGGCGGAGGCTTGGGTGCCAGCATGTCGCGCTATCTCATCGAGCGCATCGAAGCGACGCCGAACATCGAATTGATGTTCAACACCGAGATCACCGCACTCGAGGGCGACGAGGCGTCGCTGCTGCGGCGCATCCGCTGGAAGAGCCGGCTGTCGGATGACGAGGATTCCGCCGACATCCGCAATCTCTTCCTGTTCGTCGGCGCCGATCCCGCCACGTCCTGGCTCGACGGTTGCGGCGTGACGCTCGATCGCGGTGGTTTCGTCGTGACCGGCGCGCAGTCCGAGCAGAACCAGGGCAAGCTGGTGGCGCCGCTGGAGACCTCCGTGCCCGGCGTCTACGCCGTCGGCGACGTCCGCTCCGGCTCGGTCAAGCGCGTCGGCGGCGCCATCGGCGAGGGTGCGCAGGTCGTCGCCTCCCTGCACGGCTATCTCGGCGATGCCGCAAAACCGGCGCTTTAGGCAAGGACAAGAGCAAGGACAATACAAGGGAATGGCAAGCCGAATCCGGCTTGCCATCTTGCCGACAACTACAGACTATCCCCTCGTCGCGAGGCCAATCGCGCGCGGAAAAAACAAGGATTCAACGGGAGGACTAAATGGCTGAAGTCGTTGTGCTCTACAAGACACCCAAGGATGCTGCCGCCTTCGACAAGTACTATGCCGAGACCCACATTCCGCTCGCCAAGAAACTTCCCGGCCTGAAGAATTACGCCGTCAGCAAGGGGCCGGTCGCCTCTCCCGCGGGTCCTTCCGGAATCCATCTCGTCGCCATCCTCACCTTCGACAGCGTGGCCGACGTTCAGGCCGCCTTCGCCAGCCCGGAAGGCAAGGCGACCGGCGCTGATGTGCCGAAATTCGCCAGCGGCGGCGCCGACATCCTGATCTTCGACACCAAGGACGTGTGAGGGATCGATTCAACTTTCGTTGAATCCTGCAAGCTCGTAGCCCGGATGGCGCGAAGCGCAATCCGGGGCCGCGATTGCTTGTGGCACGATTGTCGGAATTCGCTTCGCTCCATACGGGCCCCAAAACCAAGCTGCCGTCGTTTGTGACAGCGCTGCAAAAAGTTCAGCCATGCGTTCTTCGATTTCGCACGATCACGCATGGCTGCGCTCATGCATGTGACGACAACGCAGGTGGCAATCCCATGAGGATCGTAATACTACTCTCGTCACCTCAACGGAGAGTAGGAGAGATGTCATGATCTTTGGGTTGAGTCTGCCCGCCCTCACGCTGATCCATGTCATCATCAGCCTGATTGCCATCATCGCCGGGCTCGTCGTGATGTTCGGCCTGCTCGGCTCGAAGCCGATGCCGGGCCTGACCGCGATCTTCCTGCTGTTCACCATCCTCACCAGCGCCACCGGCTTCCTGTTTCCGTTCAAGGAGCTGCTGCCCTCGCACATCATCGGCATCATCTCGCTGCTGCTGCTCGCCGTCGCCTGCTTTGCGCTCTACGGCATGAAGCTCGCCGGCGTCTGGCGCCCGGTCTACATCGTGACCGCGATGATCTCGCTCTATTTCAACGTCTTCGTGCTGGTGATCCAGTCGTTCCTGAAGGTGCCCGCGCTTGCCGCGCTGGCGCCCGCCGTGCCGCCGGCGCCGCCATCGGGTCCGGTGTTCGCCGTCGTCCAGGGCATCGTGCTGGTGTTTTTCGTCGTGCTGACCATCGGCGCCTGGCGCCGCTACAAGCCCATGGCGCTTGCCTGACCGTTTGTGCGCGCCATTCGTCATTCCGGGGCATCGCGCAGCGATGAACTCAGGTGCGCAATCGCGCACATGAGAATCTCGATTTGACAATCTCCAGAATCCGGGTCCGCGCTAAACGCGCGTCCCGGAATGACTCGAGCTTAAAAGGAGCCCCCACCATGCCCATCATCACCACCAAAGACGGCGTCGAGATTTTCTACAAGGATTGGGGTTCGGGCCAGCCGATTGTGTTCAGCCATGGCTGGCCGCTGTCGTCGGACGATTGGGACGCGCAGATGATGTATTTCGTCACACGCGGCTATCGCGTCATCGCGCACGACCGCCGCGGCCACGGCCGCTCGGCGCAGGTCGCCGACGGCCACGACATGGATCATTATGCCGACGATCTCGCCGCGCTCACCGCGCATCTCGACCTCAAGAACGCCCTCCATGTCGGCCATTCCACCGGCGGCGGCGAGGTCGTGCACTACATCGCCCGCCACGGCGAGAGCCGCGTCGCGAAGGCCGCGATCCTCTCGGCGGTGCCGCCGCTGATGGTGCAGACCGCGGCCAATCCCGGCGGCCTGCCGAAGAGCGTGTTCGACGATTTCCAGGCCCAGCTCGCCGCCGGACGCTCGGCGTTCTACCGCGACATCGCCGCCGGCCCGTTCTACGGCTACAACCGCCCCGGCGCGAAACCGCTGGAAGCGGTGATCGAAAACTGGTGGCGTCAGGGCATGATGGGCGGTGCGAAAGCGCATTACGACGGCATCGTCGCGTTCTCGCAGACCGATTTCACCGAGGATCTGAAAAAGATCAACGTCCCGGTGCTGGTGATGCACGGCGACGACGACCAGATCGTGCCTTATGCGGACTCGGCGCCGCTCTCGGCCAAGCTGCTGAAGAAAGGCATCCTGAAGACGTACAAGGGTTTTCCGCATGGTATGCCGACCACGCATGCCGAGACGATCAACGCGGATCTCCTGGCGTTTTTCAAGGAGTGAGGCTTCACGGACCCTCTCCCCCTTGTTGTGGGGAAAGGGTGGCTCGCTGCGTAGCGGCGAGACGGGCGAGGGCTTAACTTGAGTGGAAATTTCGGGGCTCGCGCGCGTTGAGCCCCGTCCACTTCAGGAGAAGCGCCGGCGATGTCGCCCCAGCTCAAACTGATTGCGCTCGACGCCGACGATCTCGCCGTGATCTCGACCCATGTCCAGGACGCCCGTGTCCAGGCGTCCGACATCATCTGGCGTCAGGGCGAAAAGCGGCTTGTGGTCGGAATGAGCCGGCTGGACTGGGAGCAGACATTGGAGGGCGAGACCGAGCCGCGCCGGCTGGTCGCCGCACTGCGTTTCGACCGTGTGCTCGCCTGCAAGTCGCGCAACATCGACCTCGCCGCGCCGGACAAGGTGCTGGATCTCGTCGGCATTGAATTTCACCCCCAGGATGGCCGCGCCGAGGAGCCCGGCGGCAGCGCCCTGCTTTTGTTCGCCCAGGGCGGCGCCATTCGCCTGGACGTCGAGTGCCTGGAATGCGAGCTGACCGACCTCGGCGCCGACACGCTGGGCACGGGAGTCGAGGGGGAGGGGTGAAGCGGCCGGTATACCAGCCGAATGGGCTCCGGCCCTGGCCCGAACGGCACCTCCCGAGGGTTGACGCAGCTTCCCCGCCGCGCCATTGAGCAGGGACCTGGTGCGCCGACCCGCCCCTCAAGACCAGCCGGAAGCCAAGCGAAACATGCCCGTTCGCCTCGACCGCAGCAGCGCCGATTTTGACCAGCGATTCGCCGCCTTCCTCGCCGCCAAGCGCGAGGCTTCGGCCGATGTGGAGGCCGCCGCGCGCGCGATCGTCGACGATGTGGCCAGGCGCGGCGATGCCGCCCTGCTCGAAGCGACAGCCAAGTTCGACCGCTTGAGGCTGGATGCGTCCTCGTTGCGCGTCTCCGCCGCCGAGATCGAGGCCGCCGTGAAGGCCTGCGAGCCTGCGACGCTGGATGCGCTCAAGCTCGCGCGCGACCGCATCGAGACCTATCACCGCCGCCAGTTGCCGAAAGACGAGCGCTTCACCGATCCGCTCGGCGTCGAGCTCGGCTGGCGCTACACCGCGATCGAATCCGCCGGCCTTTATGTGCCGGGCGGCACGGCCGCCTATCCGTCATCGGTGCTGATGAACGCAGTGCCGGCGAAAGTCGCCGGCGTGTCGCGCCTCGTGATGGTGGTGCCCTCGCCGGACGGCAAGCTCAATCCGCTGGTCCTGGCGGCCGCCCATCTCGGCGGCGTCACCGAGATCTACCGTGTCGGCGGTGCGCAGGCCGTCGCTGCGCTCGCGCATGGCACCGCGACCATCGCGCCGGTCGCCAAGATCGTCGGCCCGGGCAATGCCTATGTCGCTGCCGCCAAACGGCTGGTGTTCGGCAAGGTCGGCATCGACATGATCGCCGGCCCCTCGGAGGTGCTCGTCATCGCCGACGACACCGGCAATGCCGACTGGATCGCCGCCGACCTGCTGGCGCAGGCCGAGCACGACGCCAGCGCGCAGTCGATCCTGATCACGGACTCGGCGCGCCTCGCCGCCGACGTCGAAAAGGCGGTGGAAGCGCAGCTGAAGACGCTGCCGCGTGCCGCAATTGCCAGCGCGTCCTGGGCCGATTTCGGCGCTGTCATCATGGTGAAGAACCTCACCGACGCCATCCCGCTCGCTGACGCCATCGCGGCCGAGCATCTCGAGATCATGACCGTCGATCCCGACGCGCTCGCCGCGAAGATCCGCAATGCCGGCGCGGTGTTCCTCGGACCGCACACGCCCGAGGCGATCGGCGATTATGTCGGCGGCTCCAATCACGTGCTGCCGACGGCGCGCTCGGCGCGGTTTTCCTCCGGCCTCTCGGTGCACGACTTCATGAAGCGCACCTCGATCCTGAAATGCGGACCCGATCAATTGCGTGCGCTGGGGCCGGCCGCGATGACGCTCGGCAAGGCGGAGGGGCTGGACGCCCATTCGCGCTCGATTGGATTGCGCCTCAATCTGTCATGACAAAGCCGCCCGAACAGGACGACTCGACCAATCGCATCGTCGGCGTCACGCTCGACGAGGACTCGATCGGCCGTTCCGGGCCCGACATCGAGCACGAGCGGGCGATCGCGATCTACGATCTGATCGAGCAGAACCTGTTCGCGCCCGAGGGTGCGGAGGGCAAGGGCCCGTTCACGCTGCATATCGGCATCACCGGCAACCGGCTGATGTTCGACATCCGCCGCGAGGACGGCACGCCTGTCGTCGCGCATCTATTGTCGCTGACGCCGTTCCGGCGGATCGTGAAAGACTATTTCATGATCTGCGACAGCTACTACCAGGCGATCCGCACCGCGACGCCGGACAAGATCGAGGCCATCGACATGGGCCGCCGCGGCATCCATGACGAGGGATCGCGCACGCTGCAGGAGCGGCTGAAAGGCAAGGTGCGGGTCGACTTCGAGACCTCGCGCCGCCTGTTCACGCTCATTACCGTCCTTCATTGGAAGGGGTGAGCGCGCATGATCCCGAAAAGTGGGAACCGGTTTTCGGATCGGATCATGCGCAAAAACAAAAGAGCGTAAGCGATGGCTGCGCCCCCACGCGCACGCGATCCGCAATCGGTGCTGTTCGCCTGTGCGATGAACAGCGTGCGCTCGCCGATGGCCGAGAGCCTGTTGCAGCACATGTTTCCGCAAGGCCTCTACGTGAAGTCGGCCGGCGCCAGGAAGGGCGATCTCGATCCCTTCGCGGTCGCCGTGATGGGCGAGCTCGGCCAGGACATCTCGGCCCACAAGCCGCAGACCTTCGAGGAGCTGGAGGATTGGGAGGGGCTGAATTTCGACCTCATCATCACGCTCTCGCCCGAGGCGCACCATAAGGCGCTGGAGCTGACGCGAACGCTCGCCGCTGAGGTCGAATACTGGCCGACGCACGATCCCACCACCATCGAAGGCAGCCGCGACCAGAAGTTAGCTGCCTATCGCGAGGTCTGCGATCAGCTCCTGATGCGCATCCGCCGGCGGTTTGCGAAAGTGGGCGCGGCGAGCGGGTAGCATGCGGCGGCCGTAACACCCGCGTCACAGAGTGAGTGCACGCATGTCGGAACCCTCGAATCAGCAAAGTCCGGGTTCCCGGGTTGTGAAATCAGCCCCCTTCCGATAGGTTCCGCGCGCAATTTCACCCCTGCCTCATCCCCCAAATCACCTGATGCTCGGCCGCCCCAAATTCGTACTTGCCTCCGGTTCGCCGCGTCGGCTGTCGCTGCTCAACCAGGCCGGCATCGAGCCGGATGCGCTCCGCCCGGCCGACGTCGACGAGACGCCGAAGCGGGGTGAGCTGCCGCGCGCCTGCGCCAACCGGCTGGCCAGGGCCAAGGCCGACGCCGCGCTGAAGTCGGTGCAGCTCGACGACGAGCTGCGCGGCGCCTTCATCCTCTCCGCCGACACGGTGGTGGCGGTCGGCCGCCGCATCCTGCCCAAAGCCAATCTGGTCGACGAAGCCGCGCAGTGCCTCCGTCTCCTCTCGGGCCGCAACCATCGCGTCTACACCGCGATCTGCCTGGTCACGCCGCGCGAAGCGTTCCGCCAGCGCCTGGTCGAGACCCGCGTGCGCTTCAAGCGCCTCTCCGAGGACGACATCCAGGCCTATATCGGCTCGGGCGAGTGGCGCGGCAAAGCCGGCGGCTACGCCGTGCAGGGCATCGCCGGGTCCTTCGTGGTCAAGATGGTCGGGTCTTACACCAACGTGGTCGGCCTGCCGCTCTACGAAACCACCACGTTGCTCGGCGGCGAGGGTTTCCCGATCCGTTTCGGCTGGCTCAACTCCACCGCGGTGTGAGCCCCGGTGAGGCGCCGACAAAAACCTCGAAAACAACCCCATGCACAGTAGAATGGCCCGGCCGGTCCGCGCAGCGGCGTATGTGCGGCTGCGCCAGGAACCCGTTTCCCGACAGACTCTTGAACTCCGTCACCCCGCGTAAGCTGCCGACACCCATGGACAACCAGGTCACCAAGCCCACGGGCTCGCTCAGAACCTGCCCGATCTGCGGCAAGCCGCAGACGCAGGCCACCCGCCCGTTCTGCTCCTCGCGCTGTCGCGACGTCGATCTGAACCGCTGGCTGAAGGGCTCCTACGTCATCCCCGGCCGCGACGACGAGGCGGATGACGTCGAATAATCAATCTATATCAATGCCTTAATGGCCTTCCTGAGGTGCCCCGCACCCGCCGCAGCAACCCCACCCGATGTTGTGCACAGAAGGGCCGCGCCCGGCGCAGCCACTTGGCGAAGCCGGGTGGACAGGCCGCTCTCGGCCCACTATAAACCGCCCGCTCGATGGGCTTTGGCCCCTCTCTTGGAGCACGCCCAGGTAGCTCAGTTGGTAGAGCATGCGACTGAAAATCGCAGTGTCGGTGGTTCGATTCCGCCCCTGGGCACCATGGCTCTGACGTCGGATATCCCCGAGATGTGGCTGCCCCTGAGGCACTACCCTCGTTCGGTATACGTGGCCGGCGGCCGCTGATATGATCCTCGGACGGTAAACGGCAGCTCGCCACCATACTTTTTCTGCGATGCCGGCCTTCTGATCGGATCTCGATCCCGCTCGCGCCTTTCGCCTTGCCTCGACAAGAACGCTGAACAAATTCGTCAACGGCTGCCGCGTCCCCGCTCACATCAGGAGATGTGCCATGGCTGCATCGGACTGGCGTCTCGAAGGCGAATGGATGAAGAACTGCAGCTGCGCGTTTGGCTGCCCCTGCGATTTCAACGCACGGCCGACCCAAGGCTATTGCAAGGGATTGGTCGCCATGCGGATCGCCAAGGGACATTTCGAAGGGACCAGGCTCGATGGTCTCTGCTTTGCGATCACGGTCGATTTCCCTGGGCCGCTGCATGAGGGCAACGGGACAATCCAGCCCATCATCGACGAACGCGCTACGGCGGAGCAGCGTCAGGCGTTGTTCGATATCTTTTCCGGCAAGCATTCGGCCGAAGGCACGCTTTTCCAGATCGTCAGCATGATCGTCACCAAGATCCACGATCCGGTGTTTGTGCCGTTCGAGTTCTCCTTCGACAAGGACGGACGCATCGCAAGGCTCCTCGCCAGGGGCGTGCTCGAGACCGATGTCGAGCCGATCAAGAATCCGGTGACCGGTGATCCGCATCGCATCCAGGTGGTCATGCCCGAGGGGTTCGAACATCGGGCGGCCGAGGTCGCATCCGCCAACATCCGCTCGACCGGCGCGATTCCGTTCGAGACCCGCGGTACGCATAGCTCGCTCGCCAATGTCGTGCAGACGCCGGAGGGCGTTGCGGCATGATGCGGCGCTGACACCGACACAAACCTCGGTGTCAGCTCCTCATCGCTATGGACAAGTCGATGCAGGGGCGCTCGATACTGGAACATTTGCTCCACCGCGACCGGCTGATCGTCGCGATCGGGACCGCCGCAGTGGTGGCGCTCGCCTGGGCCTACCTCGCTGCGGGCGCCGGCATGGACACCGAGATGATGGCCGACATGCCGGACATGGCGCCGATGCCGTGGACGCCATTCTATGGCGTACTGCTGTTCGTGATGTGGTGGGTGATGATGGTCGCGATGATGGCGCCGAGCGCGGTGCCCACCGTTCTCCTGTATGCGACCGTCAAGCGCAGGCAAGAGACTGCCTCCCGCGCCGCAACCGATAGCTGGACCTTCCTCGCCGGCTATCTCGTGACCTGGGCCGGGTTCAGTCTCGCTGCCGTCCTGGTGCAAGGAGCGTTCGAACGCTTCGGGTTGCTGTCGATGGCGATGGCGAGCACCAGCGCGATCATGGGGGGCGGCGTTCTGATTGCAGCAGGGATCTATCAGTTCACGCCGCTCAAACAGGCCTGCCTGCGCTATTGCGAGAGCCCGCTGTTGTTTCTCAGCCGACATTGGCGGCCCGGCACGCGCGGCGCATTCCGGATGGGACTTCGCCACGGCAGCTATTGCGTCGGCTGCTGCTGGTTTCTGATGGTATTGCTGTTCGTCGGCGGCGTGATGAACCTCGCCTGGATCATCGGCATCGCGCTCTATGTCGCCGGCGAGAAACTGCTGCCGTTCGGCCAACGACTGAGTTATGCGGCAGGCGTGCTCCTCATCCTGTCCGGCACGATCGTCGTTGCGCGCGCGATGTGAAAAGCGGTCCAAAGACGGTTAAAATGCGCCGCTTTTGACATGCCCATGTGCCTGATTGCTCAAAACCGGCCGACCTCCGTGATGATACGGATGATTTGAGCTGAAGAATTGAGCTACGTCCAAACAGAAACTTAAGGCTGTTTCAGCTACCTTTGCGCCATGAACGGCACCCGCGCGCCGCCTTCGGCCGCGGGTGTCCCTGTGCAGTCGAGGCGGAGACAAGGCGATGCCAATACTGCGAGCGAGCGCAGTTCTGCCCTGGCGGCCGGAGCGGGGGCGCGCGTCGTGATTCCCGCAGGAACAGTCCACAAAGCCGGAAGAACGATCCTGCGGAATGGTCCGCTGCAGATCGCATTGTTCTTTCTGCCCCTGGTCTGGATCGGCTATTTCGCAATCACCGCGTCTGAGCGGATGGATGCGATCCAGCAAGCGCGGTCGCACGGCAACAGCGTCGCCGAATTGTTCGAGGAGAACACCGAGCGCATCTTCGAGCGCGTGGATCAGTCGTTGCTGGTGGTACGGGCACTCTACGCCGAGGATCCGCTGACCTTCCGCCTGAAGTTCTGGTCCGAAAAGGCCCGCATCGCCACCGGCGACGTGGTCCAGCTCGCTCTGATCGGATCGGACGGATACATGATCGAGACGACGGCGGGCTATTCCGGTCCGCCGCTCTATCTCGGTGATCGCGAGCACTTCGTTCATACCATGTCGCAGGCCGACGATCGCCTTTACGTGGCGAAGCCGGTGCTGGGCCGCGCGTCCAAAAAATGGACGATACAGCTCGCGAGAAAGCTGTTCGACCTCGCCGGGAAGCCGGTCGGCGTGGTTGTCGGCTCGATCAGCGTCGACGTCGTCGGCAGGTTCTACGACACCGCAAAGCTCGGCGTCGGAGGAACGCTGATGCTCAGGAATGCGAACCACGTCGTGCTCGCTGCCCGGGGCGTGGACCAGGGCTCCGTGCTGGGACAAAGCGCGCCGAGCCGCGTCGAGAGTGAACTGGGCGACGGCTTCTATGCGCAATATTGGAACGAGAACCGGCCGAACCGCAGCGACCGGCTGATCACGGCGCGCAGGTCGCGCGCGTTTCCGCTCATCTTCACCGTCGGCGTTTCGGAGCAGGAGATTTATTCCCGCTCCGCCTTCAGGCAGAAGGTCTATCTCGGCGGCGCGCTGCTGCTTACGTTCATCATCCTCGCCGCGACGACCTTCCATTGGCGACGGCAGCAGGCGCTGGATCGCGCCCACCGCGAGCGGCGCGATTTCGCCAGCAAGTTCGAGGATGCGCTCAGGAACCTTCCCCAGGGCTTGAGCATGTTCGACGGCCGGGACCGCCTGATCGCGTTCAACGGGCAATGGCTCGAACTCTATGGCCTCGTGCCGGAAGACATTCGGATCGGCATGGACTTCCGGGAGGTGTTCGCGAAGCAGACCGCCGTGCTCGACGTCGAGACGTACCTCGTCGATTTGAAGAACCGGCTCGCTCAGTCGGAGCAGATCTCGAA
Source organism: Bradyrhizobium sp. SPXBL-02 (assembly GCF_051853065.1). Classification (NCBI taxonomy): domain Bacteria; kingdom Pseudomonadati; phylum Pseudomonadota; class Alphaproteobacteria; order Hyphomicrobiales; family Nitrobacteraceae; genus Bradyrhizobium; species Bradyrhizobium sp. SPXBL-02. The sequence goes on from NZ_CP182474.1 coordinate 1,090,607, forward strand.
CACCGTGCAGTTTCCGGACGGGCGGGTCGTCTACATCTCCTACGGCCGGCGCGAGGGCGGTGGCTGGGTTGCCACGCATGAGGACATCACCGAGCGCAAGGCGTCGGCGGACCGCATCGAGCGGCTCGCGCATTACGACAGCCTGACCGGCCTTGCCAATCGCAACCTGTTCAAGGAGCGCCTCGACGAGGCGCTGGCCCGCTCGCGCCGGATCGAGCCCGCGTTCGCCGTACTCCTGCTCGATCTCGACAAGTTCAAGTCGGTCAATGATGCGCTCGGCCATCAATGCGGCGACGCGTTGCTGAAGCAGGTCGCCGACCGGATCAAGGCGCAGATCCGTGATGCCGATACGGCGGCGCGAATCGGCGGCGACGAGTTTGCCGTGATCGTGGCAGCGGGCCGGGCGGCGATGCGCGACGGCGCTGCAAGCCTGGCCGCGCGGCTGGTCCAGGCCATTGCCGAGCCCTATCACATCGACGGCCATCCCGTCGTGATCGGCTGCAGCATTGGCGTTGCGCTCGTGCCCGAGCACGGCACGCGGGTCGACGAGATCCTTCGCAATGCCGATCTTGCGCTCTACAGGTCGAAGAATGCCGGCCGAAGCTGCTTCCACGTCTATTCAGCGGAGCTCAAGGCGGAAGCGGATCAGCGCAACGTGCTCGAGATCGAGCTGCGTGAAGCGATCTGGCGCGAGGAAATCGAGCTCTATTATCAGCCTGTGATCGAGCTTGGCACCGGTCAGGTCAAATCGGTCGAGGCCCTGGCGCGCTGGCATCACGCCACCAGGGGCTACATCCCTCCGGCAGAGTTCATTGCGGTTGCGGAGGCGGGGGGATTGATCGTCGAGCTCGGCCAACAGGTGCTCGCCAGAGCCTGTCGCGATGCGATGAGCATGCCGGCCGACGTCAAGGTCGCCGTCAATCTCTCCGCCCTGCAATTTGCCAGCGCCAATCTCGTCGACACCGTGACGTTTGCGTTGACGCAGAGCGGGCTTCCGCAAACCCGGCTCGAGCTCGAGATCACCGAGAGCGTATTTCTCGCCGACACCGAGGAGAACCTCAGGACGCTCCAGCGCCTCAAGGCGCTCGGCGTCTCCATCGCCCTCGACGATTTCGGCGTCGGATACTCGTCCTTGTCCTATTTGACGGCCTTTCCTTTCGACAAGGTCAAGATCGACAAATCCTTCATCGACAGGATCGATCGCTGCGAGACCGTCGCCGTGCTGAAATCCATCGTGCAGCTCGCAAAGACGCTGAAGCTGTCGATCGTCGCCGAGGGGGTCGAGTCCTCCGAACAGGTCAGGCTGCTCCAATCACTCGGTATACCGCTCGGCCAGGGATTTCACTTCAGCAAGCCCGTGCCGGTTGCAAACCTCTCCTGGCAAGCCCCGACGGCGCGCCGGAAACGGCGTGTGGCGTGAGCTGAATTCCTCCGGCGTTTGTCATCATGGCCGGCCACTGCAGCCCCTTGGGCCCAAGAGAGCTGCTCAACTGTTGGTCCGGCGCCTCCGCCGTCCTGGCACTCCACTTGCTCAGTCATGACCCAACCCCAGGCCTCGGCGGAGAGGCCGTTTCAGGTTGAGGCAAGTGATGCAGGAAGTGTCCCGTTCTGGTGCTGCTGATGAACTCCGGCTCGACGCGTTGATCGCCGATTTATGGTGGCGCGTTCGGCTGATTAATACCGACATTCTCGAGGAGGAAGCGCGCGCCGGGGTGTTCGACCCGGTTCAACCGACCTATCCGCTTCTCGCGCTCAACCTTCGCGCGCGGCGCGACAATCTGGTCGCGACGATCGGCGTGCTCGAGCTGCGCGCGAAATCGGTGTCCGAAGCGGCCTGACGACGGCTCGCGGGCGCGCCGGCAGCTCAACGACCTGGTCAACCTGCGCGCTGCAGCGCCCGAGCGCGCGCGGGATGCAATACGCATCATCGCATGGCTCGAATGCCTCCGGCGCTTTGCCGGTAACAGTTGAATTCAGACCGCCGCCGGCCCGTGTTATTGCTGGTCTCTGCAACTCCGCGAGGCCTCCATGCTCCCCGTTCCCGCCGATATCTTCACCGAACCCGAGGACGTCTCGCCCGACGGCCTGGCCAATCTCGGCCCGCTTCGGCGTCTTGCCGGCACCTGGCAGGCGGACAAGGGCATCGACATCAATCCGAAGGCGGAAGGGCCGGAGCGCCGGACCTTCATCGAGCGCATCCGCATGGACCCGATCGATCCGCAGGCCAATGGGCCGCAGCTGTTGTACGGGCTGCGCTATCACATTCACATCAACACGCCCGAGGAAGACATCACCTTCCACGACCAGGTCGGCTACTGGCTGTGGGAGCCGGCGACCGGGCTGATCATGCAGACCCTGGCGATCCCGCGCGGGCAGGTGCTGCTGGCCTCGGGTGAGGCCGGACCGGATGACAGGGCGATCTCGGTCACCGCCAAGCGCGGCGACACCGCCTACGGGATCTGCTCGACCGATTTTCTGGAGCAGGCCTTCCGTACCGACGCTTATCGCTGCGACATCACTTTCAACGACGACGGCAGCTGGACCTATCTGATCCAGACAGAGTTGTTCGTGCGCGGCGCGCCGTTCAATCACCACGACACCAACACGCTCCAGCTGGTGGCGCCGCCCAGGCTCAATCCGCTGGCGGCGATCGTGCACGGTCGTGCTGCAGGCGATGGATCCGCGGCCTGAGCGCTGCCCGGAGGATTGCATGAAACCGTATGTCATCTGCCTGATGCACTCCAGCCTCGACGGCCGCACGCATCCCAGCCGCTGGCGTCCGAAAGGCGCGGGCACGGACTGGTTCGAGAAGATCCATGAAGAGCTCGGCGGTGATGCCTGGGTGATCGGCCGCGTCACCGGATCGGAATTCGCCAAGGGCAAGCCCTATCCCGCGACGAACGCGAAATTCCCACGCGAGAGCTGGTTCGCCCGGCGCGATGCGAAGACCTACGGTGTCGTGCTCGATGCAGAGGGCAAGATCGGCTGGGGGCGCGCGGAGATCGGCGGTGATCCGATCGTCGTCGTGCTGACCGAGAACGTCCCGGATTCGCATCTCGCCGGCCTCCGCGGCGAGAGCGTGTCCTACATCTTTGCCGGCAAATCCGAGATCGACCTCGCCCTGACGCTGGACATTCTCAGCCGCGAGCTCGGCGTGAAGCGTCTGCTGGTCGAGGGTGGTGGCGTCGCCAACGGCGCGTTCCTGCGCGCCGGCCTCATCGACGAATTCAATCTGATCCTCAGCCCCGCGATCGACGGCGCAAAAGGCGCCCCCTTCGTGTTCGATTCGACGGAGGCGGACGGCGACCGGCGCGCGCCGCTCACCGCGATGACGCTGGAGAGCACGCGCGAGCTCGGCGGCGGCGTTCTGCTGCTGCGCTATCTGATCCAGAACGATCCGCAAGCCGCGAGCCGGTAAGGCGCGGCCATGTCCGATCCATCCGAGCACATCGTCATCGTCGGTGCCGGCGCGGCCGGCCTGATGGCGGCGCGCGAGCTGGCGCGTGCCGGCCGCAAGGTGACGATCCTGGAGGCGCGCCAGCGCTGCGGCGGCCGCATTCATCCGCTGCCGGCCGCGGAGTTCGGCTATGCTGCCGATGGCGGCGCCGAGTTCATTCATGGCGAGGCGCCGGTCACGCGCGCATTGCTGCGCGAGGCCGGCCTGTCGCTTCAGGAGATCGAAGGCGAGCGGTGGAGCTTTGACGGGACGAAGCTCACGCGCGAGGCGCGCGACGATCCCCATGAGGCGGAGCTTCAGGCCGTGCTGGGCGGCTTGCAGGACGACCTCACGGCCGCCGACTTCCTGCGCCTGCATTTTGCAGGCGATAACTACGCGCCGATGCGCCATTCGATCGAGCGGATGGTCGAAGGCTATGACGCAGCCGATCCCGAACGCGCCTCCACGCTGGCGCTACGCGCGGAATGGATGGACGGCGGACACGCTCCGCAGGCGCGCATCGCCGGCGGCTACGGTGCGATGATCGAATGGATGGCGGCCGACTGCCGCAGGCACGGCGTCACCATCCGCCTCGGCTCCGTCGTGTCGGCCATTGCGGAGGAGGGCGGCGCGGTGATCGTTCGCTGCGCCGGCGGCGATGTGCAGACCTGCGATCGCGCGATCATCACCGTGCCGCTGCCGCTGCTGCGCGACATCGCGCTGCCGGCCGGCGCGGTGGCCAAGCTTGCGGCTGCCGACGATATCGGCTTCGGCAACGTCATCAAGATCCTGCTGCGCTTCGCGCGGCCATGGTGGCGCGAGCGCATGGCAGACCTTGCCGACATGACCTTCCTGCTGTCGGATGAGGTGATCCCGGTGTGGTGGACGCGCTACCCGGACCAGCGTCCCGTGCTCACGGGCTGGTTCGGCGGACCGCGCACGGCGGAGCTGGAAAGCCTCGACGCGCAAGCCCTGATCGATGCCGGGCTCGGCTCGCTGGCCACCGTCTTCGGCCTGCCGCGCGATCACATCGCGCGCGAGCTGGTGGCGTCTGCTGCGACCAATTGGGCGCATGATCGCTTCGCGCGCGGCGCCTATTCGTGGGCGACGCCGCGCACCCGCGAGGCACAGGCGATCCTCGCGCGTGCCGACGGCTTGGTGCTGTTTTCGGGTGAAGCGCTCTATCGCGGCCGCGACATGGGCACAGTCGAGGCGGCCCTGGCGAGTGGCCTGGAGACGGTGGCCGCGATCCTGCAGAAATAACAAAAGAGGCCCGCATCTCTGCGGGCCTCTCGTCTGTGTCCCTCTTACCAGCGACCGCCGCCGAAGCTGAACGTCACGCCGGGGCCTCCGCCGTAGTACCCATAGGGGCCACCGCCGTAATAGCTATGGCGCGGGTAGTAGCCGTAGCTTCTGTAATAGGGCCGATAATAGCCGTGATGGTGGTGACCGTGCCAGCGGTAGTGCCTGCGGTGCGCGCTGATGTCGGTGGATTGGCTTTCCTGCGCGGTTTGCTTGGCGCTTACGCTGCCGGCCGCGTTCGCCGATCCGCCGGCCAACGCCGCAGCACCGAGGGCGATCGCGGCAATGAGATATTTCATGTCATCACTCCAGTTGAATGTCGCGTGACAACACATGAGCATCCCGCGCGTTCCGGCCGGTGCGGGCGTCGAAACGACGCAGATATCAGTTCCGATGAACGCTCGTTAACGTTTGTGAACGCTCGAAAGGCGCGCGTTCTATCGTCGCATGACGAGGCTTCGCCTGCCGATTGGTGCCCCGGACGCAGCGCAGCGTCTCTTCGACGATGCGCTGCTGAGCCGGGGCCTATTTTCCTGGTGGACCCGCTGCATGGGTCCCGGCTCTGCGCAGCAGCGCAAGGAGCGTTGCAGCGCGTCCGGGACACGAGAGTGGGGCATACAGATTTTCGCACACACTATCACGGATGCGGATCGGGAAAGCCGTGCCGCTCGGAGAGCGCGGCGAGGATCGCGTCCTTGTCTGCGATGAAGGCGCGGCCATGATGGCTGCCGGTCTGGTGCGGCGAAGTCGCCCCAGTCGCGAGCACGAGCAGCGGCAGCGACTGATTCTCCTTGCCGACCAGCGCGATCACGGCTTGCCGCGGCCGTGGCCAGGGGATCCGCTCGACGTCGAGCTTTTCGGCCAGCTGTGGAAACGAGGCCAGCACACCCTCGATCAGCGCGCAGTGCCAGCAATAGAAGCGTTGGCCCGGAAAGGCCGGATCCTCGAAGCCGGGACGCAGCAGAAACAGGCGGTCACGTTTCATAGGTCGCTCCGTGACGTCATCGCCATCGTACGCGTTGACGCCAGCGGACACGGAGCTATTTGAACGGATCCTGGATCGACGGCGACGATTGCCGGATGCGGCGCACGCTGACGGGGGTGCCGTCGGAGACGAACAGGAGCTCGTATTTGCGGCCCTGGCTGTCGGTCGCCGAGCAGGTGACGTCGTTCACCTTCCTGGCGGCGAAGTTGCCGGTCTGGCGGCAGATCCCGGTCGAGGTCTGCTCGGCCGGCACCGGCAGGCCATCGACCTTGGGGCGGTCCTTGGAGTTGAGCAGCACGCGGTCGATTGGGAGTTCATAGGAATTGTCGTCGGCGCGCTTGCCGTTCTCGCCGGAGAACGACACCACATGACTGTCATCGGAGGGATCGTCGACTGCGACCGCGAAATTGACCCGGCCCGTGTCGCCGTGGGCGTAGGCCACCGTCTTGCAGGGCAAGGTGCGGCCTGCGACCCTGAACGTCTTGCAGTGGCCCGACATCAGCGCCAGGAGATCGATGAAGGCGTTCGGCTGCGCCGGCGGATTGTTGACCGGAATGGGCTTGGAAGTCTCGGCAAAACAAGGACTTGCCGAGACAACGAGCAACGCGGCGAGGACCAATCGGCGAAGGTGCATCGTAGGGCTCACGGGGGCCATGGCGGCGGAACAATTCCGCACCATAACTATCGAATCGCAAATTGGTTGCGATCCCGTTTGTGCTGCGAGTCCCGACTGGAATACCACCGCGTCAACCCCGACGGCGATTCGTTCAAATCGCCCGATCCATCCCAGCGGGCACATGCCATCAGGCCGGTGTTTTTTTCGTGGCGGAGCTAGCCCACCGCCGCCTGCCAGCGCTGATCGCGGAAGGAGGGGCGGCGGTGGAGGCGGGCGTCCAGCGCGGCGCGGGCGCGGGGCAGCTCGCCGCTACGCATCAGCGCGACGATATAGGTGTCCTCGATCAGCTCGCGCTGGGCGTGGCTGCCGCCGATGCGCACGACCTCGCCGAGCACCGGCGCGAGCATCTGCACGCAGGTCCGGTAATCCTCATCGGCGAAAGCCGCGAGCGCGCGGAAGATCGCCGGCACCACCGGGCCGGCCGGCAGCTTGCCGTCAGCCAGCCGCTGCTCGATCGCCGCAAGGCGGACGGCGAGCGCTTCGCGATTCTGCATCGCGGCCGCGAACAGCGCCATGTGGACGTCGGCAAAGGAAAGGCTCGATTTCGGAAACAGTTTTTGCGCGGCGGCGTCGGCTTCCAGCCACAGCGCCTTCGGCACCGCATGGCCGTACATCGACAGGCGCCACAGCAGCGAGGCACTGTCGGTGATGACGTTGAGCGGCGGCGCCTGCGTGGCAGTGGGCTGAAGCACGTCGGCGTAGATCGCGAGCGCCCGCGCCGCATCGCCATGCTCGAGCGCGCCGAGCGCCTGATGCCAACGGATATGGCCGTGGAGGAGTCCGGCGCGGCCGTAAGCCGGGATCCATTCCTCGACCAGGCGATCGGCTTCCTCGATCGATCCATCCTCGAACATCGCATGCAGCACCGCATGCGCGGCATGGGCATTCGCCCGACGCAGATTGAAGCCGCGCTCGGTGACGATGCGCCCCCGCGCGACGTCGCCATTCTCCGTCATCGCCCAGCCGGACATCGTGAGGAACCACCAGTCCTCGCCGTAATGCTGCGCGACCCTCTCGCAGAGCTCGTGCCGGGCGCGGTCGTGATCGGCCATGCCGGAGAAGGCGAACAGGCCGAACGCGCCGAGCGGCAGCGACAGCACCACGGCGTCGCGGGGCCATGCGTCGATGTGCTTCAGCGTCGATGCGATCGCCTCCGGCAGCCGGCCCTCGATCGCGAGCGCCAGCGTCTCGACATGCGAGCGCTCGCGCTCGCTGCCGCGCTTCGCCACGAGCTCACGCGCGCGTGCCGCCTTCTGTCGCGCGAGATCGCCCTGCTGGTAGAAGGCATGCACGCGGCCGCGGGCGATATGGGCCAGCGCGAAATCAGGGTCGGCCGCGATCGCGCGCTCCAGCATCTCCGCCGTGCCGGTCCAGCCCGCGAGCATGAGGTCGACGCCGTCACGATAGGCGCTTGCTGCCTCGTGCGATGAGGTGGAGAGCGGCAAGCCGTAGCGGTCTTCAAGCGTCATCGACGTCCCCGTCCTCACGCCGTCCGCGCGCGGCGGCCTTCGATCGGATAGGCCGGGTCGTTATAGCCCGGCGTCGAGGGATGGCCTGATGTCACCAGGCGGTCGATCAGCGCCTCGTCCTCCGCGGTGAAACGATAATCGAGCGCGCTTATGTAGCCGTCCCATTGCTCCTCGGTGCGGGGACCGGCGATCACCGACGAGACGAAGGCGGAGTTGAGCACCCAGCCGACCGCGAATTGGCCGGCGGTGATGCCTTTCTTCTCGGCGTGAGCCTTGATCTCCTGGGCGAGCTGGAGCGATTCCGGCCGCCATTCCGTCTGCATCATGCGGGTGTCGTTGCGGCCGGCGCGCGTCTCCTTGTCGGGCGCCGCATCCACCTTGTACTTGCCGGTGAGCACGCCGCGCGCCAGCGGGCTGTAGGGCACGATGCCGAGGCCGTAATAGGCGCAGGCCGGAAACTGCTCGACCTCCGGCATGCGGTTCATGGCGTTGTAATAAGGCTGGCTCACCGCGGGCCGGTCGATGCCGAGGCGGTCGCAGATGTTGCAGATCTCGGCGAGGCGCCAGGCGCGGTAGTTCGAGACGCCGAAATAGCGCACCTTGCCTGATCGAATCAGGTCACCCATCGCGCGCACGGTCTCCTCCAGCGGCGTGGCATGGTCTTCCTTGTGCAGATAGTAGATGTCGATGCGATCGGTGCCGAGCCGCATCAAGCTCTCGTCCGCCGCCTGCAGCACCCAGCGCCGCGACAGCCCGCCGCGATTGGGATCATCGCCCAATTCGCTATTCATGGGGTTTGCGAGCTTTGTGGCAAGCACCCAGGCTTGGCGGTTGCGCGCGATGGCGCGGCCGACGACCTCCTCCGAGCCGCCTTTCGAATAGGCGTCCGCGGTATCGATGAAATTGATGCCGGCGTCGTGGGCCTTATCGATGATCCGCGTTGATGTGGCTTCGTCGGTCGGCCCGCCGAACATCATGGTGCCCAGGCAAATCGGCGACACTTTCAGGCCGCTGCGGCCGAGCTGACGGTATTGCATGAGCGGGTCCTCGATATGTTATGGGCGCAGCATAGCCGCCGGGTTGCGTCATTGCGAGCGCAGCGAAGCAATCCAGAGATGCCTCCGCGGAGAGGTGCTGGATTGCTTCGTCGCAAGAGCTCCTCGCAATGACGGCGGTGGGTGCGGTGTGCAGCGTTGGCGGCCTTGCTGACCGAACAGCTACCCCGGCGCCTTCAAGATCTTGAACACGCCGTTCGCCATCACGATGCAGCGGTCGTCCACCGTCAACTCGGTGCTCATGAAGATCAGGCTGCGGGTCGAGCGCACCACGCGGGGGCGGGAGATCAGGATGTCGCCGATCTGGCCGGCCTCGACGAAATGGGTGTCGAGCTGCACCGTCGCCAAGTACTCCTTGCCGGAGACGTGGCGGGCCGTTATGCCGCAGGTGCGATCGGCGAACGTCATCATCACGCCGCCCTGGACCATGCCGCGGCGGTTGTGGTGCTTGTCTTCGGTCGCGAGCGCGAACTCGTAATGGCCGTCGACCTTGCGCTCCCACAAGGGGCCGATCAGGTGCAGGAAGCCCGTGGTCTCCAGGATGCTCCAGCCCTCTGATTTCAGCCTTGCGGCGGCCTTGCTGGTCATGTCGTCGTCCATCCTTGCAACGCGATCTCTCCTCGTTTCATCAGATGCGGTCCTGGTGTAGTCAAGCATCATGAGAGCGTTCGACGATGCCACGAGACGGAATATCGCGGAGGCCTGCGCGGCCTTCGCGCGGCTGCCCGAGATAGCCGAGACGTCGGCGCTGAAGCGCGCCGCAGTGGTGCTGGCGCTGACTGAATCCGACGACGGTGGCGACACCGCCTTCCTGCTCACCAGGCGCGCCTCGCACCTGCGCGCCCATCGCGGCCAATGGGCGCTGCCCGGCGGACGCTGCGATGCCGGCGAGACGCCGGTCGAGGCCGCGCTGCGCGAGCTCGACGAAGAGCTCGCACTCGAGCTTTCAGCCGATGCGGTGCTCGGCCTGCTCGACGACTATCCGACGCGCTCGGGCTATCTGATCACGCCGGTCGTGGTCTGGGCAGCCGACAGTGCTGCGATCCGCCCGAACCCGGACGAGGTCGCTTCCGTCCATCGCATCGCGCTCGACACGATCGAGCGCGACGATGCCTTCGACTTCACCGCGATTCCCGAGAGCAGCCGCCGCGTAATCCGCTTCCATCACCAGATGAGCCTGATCCACGCCCCGACCGCGGCGCTGATCTACCAGTTCCGCGAGGTGCTGGCGGGGCGGCACACTCGCGTGACCGACCTGGAACAGCCGGTATTTGCCTGGAGGTGACGATGGTAAACGGCGCGTTAACGTGACGGTTACCGGATGCCTGCTAAGAAGGCAGCATGCATCATTCGATTCGAAACAAATTGGCGCTGGTTCCGCTCGCGCTCGTCCTGATCTCGCCCGCAGCGCGCGGCGCCGAGGCCGACGCGCTGCCGCCCGCCGTTCGCAATGCCAACGCCCAGCTGCTGTCGCAGTTTTTCGCGCAAGGCGCGGGGGCCTCGCCCGCGGTGCTCGAATATCGCCGCAAGCTCGCGGAATATCAGGCCGCGCGCGCGGCCTTCGATGCCGAGGCCGGCGCTTACTGGAGCCAGATCTCCGAGAAGCGGAAGACGCGGAACGCCAAGCGGCGCAGCGGGCAGCAGATCACGCTCGATGATTACGTTCTGGAGCATCCGCCGCTCTATACCGGGCCGAAAAAGCCGGTGAACCCGGAGCCGGAGGAAACCCCGGACCGGCCGCCCAAGAAGCCCATCCCCGTGGTCGCCGATCTGCTGCGCGCGGCGCAGGAGCACTACCAGTTCACGCCGCAGCGCCCCTCCAGCGAGCTCGAGTTCAAGCGCGCCTATGCGCGCTACGCGCTGGCCTCCGGGTTGACGCGCGAGCAGGCGGTGCGGGTCTATTCGTTCGAGACCGGCGGCACCGGCAGTTACGACGTGCAGGCGGGCATCGAGCATGGCGGCAAGCGCGCGATCTCGACCGCGATGGGCTACAACCAGCTGCTCACCACCAACAGCGTGGAGCTGCTCGCCGAGCAGGGCCATGAATTCATTCGCGCGCTGTCCGAGAAGGTGGCGCGGAGCTCGGGGCCGGCCCGCCAGGCGCTCGAGCACAAGCTCGCCGTGCTCAAGAAGATGGTGGTGCATGCGAAGTCGGTGCCCGACACCTGGTCGGAGCACGAGAAGATCGGCAACACGACGCAGGGCTGGGCCATGCATGCCATGGTGCTGGACATCGACATCGGCCCGATGCTGCAGACCCACAAGCTGCTGACATCCGTGCTGTTCGCCCGCGCCAAGGGCTTCACCCGCCCGCTGTCGGCGGCCGAGCTCGAGATGATGAACCTCACCGGCGACGGCACCGGCCTCGACATGGTGACGATGCCGCAGGCGATGCGCGAGCAGGTGCCGACCTCGAATTTCTTCCAGCGTGGCGGCTACGAGCGCAACCCGGTCGCGATCCGCCACAACACGGTGGCGAAGCTGCTGGCCGTGACGGACGAGCGCATGGACTTCAACAGCAGCAAAGCCGGCGCAAGGGAGCTGGCAGGGGCGTTTTAGGAGCGCCTTCTTCACCTCTCCCCGCTTGCGGGGAGAGGTCGGATTGCATCGTCAGATGCAATCCGGGTGAGGGGGTACAGGTCCCTCGACAATCTCATGCGTGGAGAGAGGCCCCTCACCCCAACCCTCTCCCCGTAAGAACGGGGCGAGGGAGCGCACCGACCGCGACTTCTACTGATCCGGCCCGAACTTGAACTTGCCGTCACCCTCCAGATACGGGCCGCTGCGCATGTAGAGCTGGCCGTTGTGGCCGAGGAAGAACAGCGTGCCCCTGGGCACCTTCTTGGCGCCCTTCAAGAGCTCGCCGGCATTGCTGGTGCCCATCTTGTAGGAATAGGTCTTGCCGTCCTTGTCATAGGCGTAGCCGGTGTCGGGCTTGAGCTCCCAGGGCATCGCTGCGGTTTGCGCCAATGCGGGCCCTGCCAAAGCGCCGAGCGCGGCTGCGATTGCAAATGTCTTGATTGAAAATGCCGTCATCCCATCCTCCCAAGGTCGGGACATTCCAGGCTTGAACAAATCACGAACGATGCGTCCCGGTCAATTTGCGAAAGCGCCGCAGCGCATCACGTCTTGCCCAGCAGTTTGTGATTTTCCCTTCGTCCCCTCGCGACTATGTTCCGCTTTCCGTCTAGAACGCAACTCGACAAAAATATTGGTGGGGGTGATTCGAATGAACCTTGTCGTTAAAGCCTGCTCGGCTGCCGCGGTGCTGCTTACCGCGCTGGCGCCGGCCGCCCAAGCCGATGACTACCAGCTCAGCCACAACCAGCGGATTTCGTGCAGCCGCGGCCTTGCCCCGGGCAAGCTGAACACGGCGACCTGCAAGTCCTACACCTATCTCTTCAACACCAAGACGTCGGAATATTTCCGCTGCCAGGTCTCCCTGGCGCTGACCCGCGACAACAAGGAAGTCATCAACGTCCAGACCGACGGCGGCTGCACCAAGAAGCCGCGCATTTTCGAGACCGACGGCAAGTATGATTTCGACGCCACCGAGACCGAGCCGCCGAACACCAATTCGTTCTTCGGCCCCGGCGGCTATTCGGTCTGGGCGGCCGACGTCGGCGCGCAGAAGGTGCGCGGCTGCATCATCATCTCCTCCGGTCTCGGCTCCGACATCTCCAAATGCCTGGACATGACGTTCCAGTAGCATTGCTGCTGAGGGTGTGCTCGACCATCGCCTCGTAGAAGGTGCGTTCCCTCCCCGCTTGCGGGGGAGGGCTGGGGAGAGGGTGTCTCCGCAATGGGACCCTCCCCTAGAGGAGATAGCCCTCACCCGGGCCTTCGGCGCGACCTCTCCCGCAAGCAAAGCGGGAGAGCTGAAGTGCGCCACCTCACCGCACCGTCGGGTTCCAAAAAAAAACCAGCGGGAACGGCCCTTTGCCGCAGTCCTGTTTTGCCTTTTGGATGGGTTGACCCGCATCCCTCATCCGGCCAATTTCGCCGCCGGTTTGGGGAGAACAACAACCATGAAACGGACCATTTTCGGCGCGGCCGCGGCTCTTGCTCTGGCGGCGTCGGCACCTTGCGCGCAGGCGCAATCCTTCGTCAACGTGCTGACCGGCGGCACCTCGGGCGTCTATTACCCGCTCGGGGTCGCGATCGGAAAGATCTACGGCGACAAGATTCCCAACGTGAAGACGCAGGTGCAAGCCACCAAGGCGTCGGTCGAGAACCTGATCCTGTTGCAGCAGGGCCGCGGCGAGCTGGCGTTCACGCTGGGCGATTCGCTGAAGGCCGCCTGGGACGGCGAGGAGGAAGCGGGCTTCAAGACCAAGCTCGACAAGCTGCGCACGATCGGCGCGATCTATCCGAACTACATCCAGATCGTCGCGACCGCTGAATCCGGCATCAAGACGCTGGCCGACCTCAAGGGCAAGAGCCTGTCGGTCGGCGCGCCGAAGTCGGGCACCGAGCTGAACTCGCGCGCGATCCTGGCCGCTGCCGGCATGAGCTACAAGGATCTCGGCAAGGTCGAATATCTGCCCTTTGCCGAATCGGTCGATCTCATGAAGAACCGGCAGCTCAACGCCACGCTGCAATCGGCCGGGCTCGGCGTCGCCTCGCTGAAAGACCTCTCGACCTCGAGCCCGATCACCGTGGTGTCGGTGCCGAAGGAGACGGTCGACAAGATCGGCCCGCCCTTCGTCTCCGCGATCATTCCGGCCAACACCTATACCGGCCAGGACAAGGACGTGCCGACCGCGGCCGTGATCAATTATCTCGTCACGAGTTCCGCGGTGTCGGACGATCTCGCCTATCAAATGACAAAACTGATCTACGAGTCCCTGCCGGAATTGCAGAATGCGCATGCGGCCGGCAAGGAGATCAAGCTCGAGACGGCAGCCACCGGCAGCCCGGTTCCGCTGCACCCTGGCGCGATCCGCTATTACAAGGAAAAGGGGCTGATCAAGTAGGATCGGCTCTCTCCGTATCGTCATGCCCGGGCTGTCCCGGGCATCCACGTTCTTAGAGGCAGCGTAACCGTGGATGCCGGGACAAGCCCGGCCATGACGTGTGCGGAGACGGGCCTTTGCTATAACGACCTCCATCAGGGCGCGGGGAATATCGATGTCGCAGGCAGAGGCCACCGAGGGCCCTATCAAGGTCGAGTTCGACAATTTCGAGCACGGTTTTCCGGAAGGGTTCGGCCCGGGCTGGTGGGGCCAGCTCGCCTACTGGATCGGCATCGCGTTCGCGACCTTCCAGCTCTATGTCGCCGCGTTCAACTATCTGCCGAGCCAGGTGGTACGCGGCGTCCATGTCGGCTTCCTGCTCCTGCTCACCTTCGGCCTGATCGCCAACTTCACTGCGAAGAGCGATTTCGGCCGTGCGCTCGGCTGGGTGATCGGCGGCGCCGGCTTCTTCTGCGGTCTCTACCAATGGATCTTCTATGCCGACCTGATCGCGCGCGACGGCGATCCGACCAGGCTCGATCTCGCCGTCGGCACGCTGCTCGCGGTGCTGATCTTCGAGGGCACGCGGCGACTGATGGGCGCGGCGCTGCCTCTGATGTGCGGCGCGTGTCTCCTCTATTGGTTTTTCGGGCAGTACCTGCCGTCGCCGCTGAACCATCGCGGCTATGATTTCGACCAGATCGTCACGCATCTGTCGTTCGGCACCGAAGGCTTCTACGGCGTGCCGGTCTACGTCTCGGCGACCTACATCTTCCTGTTCATCCTGTTCGGCTCGTTCCTGGAGCGCGCCGGCATGATCCAGCTGTTCACCGATGTCTCGCTCGGCCTGTTCGGCCGCACCCGCGGCGGACCTGCCAAGGTCGCGGTGTTCGCCTCGGGCATGATGGGCACCATCTCCGGCTCGGGCGTCGCCAACGTCGTCACCGTCGGCCAGTTCACGATCCCCTTGATGATCAAGTTCGGCTACCGCCGCGCCTTCGCCGCCGGCGTCGAGGCCACGGCCTCGATGGGCGGTCAGATCATGCCGCCGGTGATGGGCGCGGTCGCCTTCATCATGGCCGAGACGCTCGGCGTGCAATATTCGGAGATCGTCAAAGCGGCGGCGATTCCCGCAATCCTCTATTTCGCCTCCGCGTTCTGGATGGTGCATCTGGAAGCTGGCAAGCACGGCCTCGTCGGCATGAAGCGTTCGGAGATCCCGAGCGCCTGGAAGGCGCTGGTGACGCGCTGGTACCTCGTGCTGCCGCTCGCGGCGCTGGTCTACATGCTGTTCGAGGGTTTTACGCCGCTCTACGCCGGCAGCATGGGCCTTGCGCTGACGGTGACGCTGATCCTCGGCACCGCCATCACGACGGGTGCCTCCTCGAATGTGATCCGCACCATCTTCTGGGTCGGGCTCGCGCTCGTGGTCGCCGCGCTGTCGCGCGACGGCCTCCAGATCGTGCCGGTCGCGACCGTCGTGGTCGGCCTGATCGTGATCACGGCCTTCGTGCGCGGCGGCTTTGCGGCGTTGCGCGCCTGCCGCGATGCGCTCGCCGAGAGCGCGAAATCCGCCATCACCGTCGGCATGGCCTGCGCCATCGTCGGCGTCATCATCGGCATGATGTCGCAGACCGGCGTCGGCACCATCTTCGGCGGCTGGGTGATCGGTCTCGGCGAGAAGAGCCTGTTCCTGGCGCTGGTCATGACCATGCTGCTGTCGATCCTGCTCGGCACCGGCATCCCGACCATCCCAACCTACATCATCACCGCGGCGCTCGCAGCGCCTGCGCTGGCCAAGCTCGGCGTGCCCTTGATCGCGAGCCACATGTTCGCATTCTACTACGGCATCATGGCCGACCTCTCGCCGCCGGTAGCGCTCGCCGCGCTTGCGGCCGCGCCGATCGCCAAGGAGAACCCGGACAAGATCGGCTGGGAGGCGATGCGCATCGCGCTCGCCGGCTACGTCATTCCCTTCATCTTCGTCTATTCGCCGGCCTTGATGCTGCAGGCCGGCGATCCCATGGCGGCCAAGCTCGGCTTCTACGGCGCGGTGGCGCTGGCGAGCTTGAAGGCGCTGGTGGCGATCGGCCTGTTCGGCATGGTCGCGATCGGCTTCCTGTTCACGCGGCTGACGCTGATCGAGCGCGTGGTCGCGCTCGGCGGCGCACTCTGTCTGCTCGGCGAATTCCCGTTCAGCGACACCGCCGGCTTCGTGCTCGCCGCCGCGCTCGTGCTGTGGCAATGGCGGCAGCGTCCGCCGGCAACGGTCGAGGCGGTGTGAGTCTCTGTCTTGCGACAGTTGGCGGCGTGAAGGCGCTCGCCCTGTCCGCGTTCACGCTTGTCTGGACGCATTCGATCGCCAAGGTCGAATGGCAGGAAGACTGGCGCCTCACGCCCGCCGGCCTCGAGCTGGTGCAGGCCCGCGTCAAGGGCACTGGCCCCGGCATGGAGCCGCCGCCCGAGGCGCGGCTGGTCGATGGCTGGTTTCAATGGCGGCCGCAGCGTGCGCCGATGCCGGAGGTGGTGCTCGGCAATTCCGGCGCGGCCGGGGAATGGCGACTGTGCCATGGCGGGAAGTGCCGGACGTTGTCGGAGATTGTCGGGCATCCCATTGGTGCTAACGTGACCAAAATGAGCATCTGCGAACAACAAGAGAAATAAGGGAGATCACGATGGATCGGCTCAAGGGCAAGGTTGCGATGGTGGTGGGGGCCGGCTCGATCGGACCCGGCTGGGGCAACGGCAAGGCGACCGCGGTGACCTTTGCGCGCGAGGGCGCGCAGGTGTTTTGCGTCGATCGCAATGCTGCCGCGGCCGAGGAGACCGCGAAGATCATCACGGGCGAAGGCGGCAAGGCGACGGCATTCACGGCCGACGTGTCGCGCGCCAGTGAGATCGAGGCGATGGTCGCGGCGTGCCTGAAGGCCTATGGCCGCATCGACGTGCTCGACAACAATGTCGGCATCGCCGAGATGGGCAGCGTGGTCGAGGTGAGCGAGGACAGCTGGGACCGCGTCTTCAGCGTCAACCTCAAGAGCGCCTATCTCGCCATGAAGCACGTCATCCCGATCATGGTGAAGCAGGGCGGCGGCTCGATCATCAACATCTCCTCGATCGCCTCGATCCGCCACATGGGCATCTCCTACGTTACCTACGGCACCTCGAAAGCGGCGATGAACCAGATGACGCGCACCACGGCGATCGAGTTCGCGCGTCATCATGTGCGCGTCAACGCGATCCTGCCCGGCCTGATGAAGACGCCGATGGTCGAGCACTCCGCCGGCCTCGCCGCCAGCTACGCCAAGGGCGATGTCGAAGCGATGTGGCGCGCGCGCGACGCGCAGGTGCCGATGGGCCACATGGGCGATGCATGGGACGTCGCCAACGCCGCGCTGTTTTTGGCGTCGGACGAGTCGAAATACGTGACGGGCATCGAGCTCGTGGTCGACGGCGGGATCACGTGCAAGGCGGGGGCGTAGCTTTCAGTCTTCGTCGCCGTCCCGGATTGGCGCTCCACTTGTCCGGGACGACGCCGAGAGCTACTGCGCCAGCGCCAGGATGCCGCCGGCGAACGAATGCCACGCCGCCGTTTCGCTGACCGGCCAGTTCAGCACCTTCACCGCCAAAAGCGCGAGCGTGCCGGTGATGTAGACCGGATGCACGCGCCCTTCGGTGCGCCAGTCGCGCACCATGGCGACGACGAGCAGAAGGGAGGCGACGACAGCCGGCGCGATCGTCACGGGCACCGGCGGCGGGCCGGGCGGTCCGGGAGGCGCGAGGAAGGTCAGGAACCAGCGCGCGATCGCGGCGTCGAGGATCGAGACCGCCGCGAGCAGCATCAGGCGCTTGTGAACCTCGGGCCTGCGCGTATTCATGATCGCCAGCACGAACACCACGGCGAAGAACGCGATTCCGCTCATCGGCACGATCGAGAAGGCGATGCCGGCGTCCTTCTGCCCGAGCGCGGCGGAATGCTGCATCACGTGGACCGAGGCGAGGAAACTGAAAATCGTCATCGCGGTCGCGAGCGATACGCCGGCAATGCCGAGCGAGCGGTGGTTGACCACGCGGCCGGAGGCCGCGAGCCAGGTCTGGAGCACGAAATACAGAGACCAGGTGAAGAACAAGAGTCCATGAAAATGAATCACCGGGCTTGCGGAGAATGTCCGGTGAGCGAGCGGCACCCAATAGGTCGGTGCGAAGCCGAGAAAGGCGGTGGCGGCGCAGGCCAGCGCCATGTGGAAATAAAAGTATCGTGCGGGCGACGCATCACGCGCGCGTACACGACGATCGTCGATCAAGGTCGTCATCAGGAGTGAGTCTGGGAAAGCGGGGTCCGGTTCAAACTCCGGGACGCTGTGTGTGACGAGGCGCACGTTGCTGAACGCACCAAACTCGCCGTCGCCCCCGATCTGCGCCCCTAGGGCTCGCTCGTCCGGGACGACCCCGAGTTTGTGTCGCGGAGCTGCCTCATCCGCCCGCGCTCAATTCTGCGCGATCGAGCTCCTCCTCGAGCCGATGAAACGCATCGTCGCCGATCACCTCGGTGGCGCGCAGATCGAAGATCGCCTTGCGCGCGGCCTCGATGGCGCGGCGGCGGAGGGGATCGGCGGGAAGTTCGCCGTTGCTGATGCCGCCGTTCGGATCGGTCTCGGTCTGCATCAGGATGGCGCGATATTCGAGCCGCAGGATTTCCGCCTCCTCCGACGGATCGCTCTCGATCGCATCGAGCGCAGCGCGATAGGCGACCGCGCGGCCGCGGGCGACCTCGATACCAACGGGATCGTCGTCCTTGAGGTTGAAAGCGAGGATCAGCGGCCGCAGCGTCAGGCCCTGGATCACCAGCGAGCCCAGCACCACCGCAAAGGCGATGAAGACAATGAAGTCGCGATAGGGAAAGTTTTCCGGCAGGGCAAAGGCGGTGGCGAGCGTGACGAGACCGCGCATGCCGCACCAGGAGATGATGAGCCCGCCCTTTGGCGAGGCCATCTGCTTCGGATCTTTAGGGCGATAGAGTCCCTGCGCGATCAGCACCCGGAGACTTGTGCGATAGAACGTCACCCAGAACAGGCGCACCAGGATCACCGTCAGCAGGATCCAGGCGGCGGCTACGCAATATTCCCAGCGCACGTCCGCGTCCAGCCGCGTCCAGATCGGCCGCATCTGCATGCCGATCAGCATGAAGGCGAGCACGTTGAGCACGAACACGGTCGTGTCCCACACGGCGTAGGACGGTACCCGCAGCCGCGCCGGGATGCGTGCCGGCGCGGTCCGTGCGACCGTGATGGCATAGACCACGATCGTGAGGATGCCGGAGAGGCCGAGATGCTCGGCGGCGATCCACACCAGGAAAGTGGTGGCGAACTGCACGATGATGGCGCTCGGCGCCTCCGTCACCCGCTCCATGAACAGCGGAATGATGCGGCCTGCGGCCAGACCCGCGATGACGCTGCCAACCAGCGCCAGCGCCATGGTCGGCGCGACCTGGCTCCAGGTCAGATGCTCTGTGGCGACCGCGCCGACGGCGATGCGATAGATCAGCAGCGCGCTGGCGTCGTTGAGCAGGCTTTCGCCTTCCAGCACTTTGACCATGCGATGGGGCAGCTTGACCTGGCTCAGGATCGCGACCGCAGCGGCCGCATCCGGCGGCGCCACGATGGCGCCGAGCGCGACCGCGGCGGCCCAGGGCATGTCGGGCATCAGCCGGTGCGCGACATAGGCGACGCCCGCCGTGGTCAAGCCGACCGCGGCGACGACCAGAGTCGAGACCGGAACCCAGTTGTTGCGAAGGTCGCGCAACGACGTGTCGAAAGCGGCATCGAGTAGGACCGGTGCGACAAAAAGCGCCAAGGCCAGGTCCGGCTCCAGCGCCCAGGACGGGCTCGAGGGCACAAAGGCGATCAGCGCGCCGCCGATGGCGAGAAAGGTCGGGTAGGGCACCTTGATCCGCCGCGCCAGCGCCGATAAGCCAACGGCGCCGAGCAGCAGCGCGATGATCCATTCGAATGTCGACACGATGATCCCCGAAGCCGATCTGAGCGGTGCCACAAGCTAGCACCAATCTTGCCGTATGATGGATAGTACGGCTTCAAGGCAAGACCGCTTCAAGACAACATCTTAAGAGGATGGACGGCAAGGTTTCGACCGCAACGAGCATGCGTTTTCTCATCCACCTGTTCGGCGCCGGGCTGCTCTACGCGCTCTCGCTCGCCCCGGCCGATGCCGCGACCGGCGGCGAGCCGGTGGCCGTGACGCCGGTCGATGTCGCGCCCTGCCTCGCGGCGGCCGCAGCCGACGACATGGACAAGGCGGCCACGGCCTGCGACGCCGTGATCGACAACGAGAAGACGGTGAAGGGCGACCTGATCAAGGCGCTGATCGCGCGCGGCGCGCTCTATGCGCGGCACGACCAGATCGACCGCGCCATCGCCGACGACAGCCGCGCTCTTCTGCTCGACCCCGGCCTTGCGGACATCTTGAACGCGCGTGGCGAGCTCTGGCTGAAGAAGGGCGACAAGCCGAAGGCGGTGCAGGATTTCGGCGCAGCGCTCAGGATCGATCCGAACCACGAGAAGGCCAAGGCCAATCACAAGGCGATGGCGCGCGAGATCGAGCGGATCGGCGCGCAGATGGCGGTCGCGGGCAAGCCCAGCTTCAATTGCGCGCGAGCGCGTCTGGCGGTGGAAAGGGCGATCTGCGGCAATCGCGAGCTCGCCGATCTCGATCGCGAGGTCTTTGCCTCCAATGCCCGTGCGATCCGTGAAGCGCGCAATGCGGCCGAGGCCAAAGCGCTCCAACGTGAGCAGGACGCGTTCATCGCGCGCCGCAACGCCGATTTCGGCCGCCCGGGGTACGACCTGAAGAAGGCGATGCAGGAGCGCTTGCAGCGGCTGAACGGGGTGGATGGGTATTGAGTCCTTCGCCTCTCCCCGCGTGCGGGGCGAGGGAGAGCAGGCACTGGCCGTCCCTGCCAGGCCCGGTTTGAACCCATCCCTTGCCAGCTGCGACAACGGTGAGAACCCGACGTCACGGAGCCCTATGTCATGTGCGGCACTCACGCCTCCGCGCAAGCGCTTTCGCCTGCCAAGATCTCGCTTCGCGCCCTATTCCTCGGCGCGGCAATCAGTCTCGCTCTCGCGGCCCCCGCCGCGGCGAGCACCGAGTGCGTGCTGGGGAGCAAGGCTGACCCGGCCGAGCTGATCCCGGCATGCAGCGCCATCATCGACCAGACCGCCAATCCGGCCGCCGAACGCAGCGCGGCGCTCGTTGCGCGCGCCGACGCCAATGCACGGACCTCCGGCGGCCAGTCCCAGGCGCTGCGGGATCTGGACCGCGCCATCGCGCTCGACGGCAAGAACGCGAAGGCCTGGCGCGTGCGCGGCGACCTCCTGCGCGAGGCCGGCGGCGATCTCAACCGCGCCGCGGCGGATCTGACCAAGGCGATCGAGCTCGACCCTCGGGATGCCGAAGCTTACGAGCTGCGCGGCGTCGTCTACACCAATCAGCGCCGGCTCGACCGCGCGCTCGCCGATTACGACCAGGCGATCAAGCTGAAGCCGGACGATGCGCAAGCCTGGTCCGACCGCGGCGTGGCCTATTATCTCGGCGGCGACAACGAGAAGGCGATCAGGAATTTCGACGAGGCGCTGCGGCTCGATCCAAACCGCGCGCGCACCTACACCAATCGCGGCGCGGCCTACAAGAAGCTCGGCCAGCTCGACAAGGCGGTCGCCGACGACGGCGAGGCGATCAGGCTCGACCCGAAGGTGCCGGAATATTACGACAATCGCGGCCTGACTTATGCTGCGATGGGCGAGTACGACAAGGCGATCGCCGATTACGACCAGGCGATACGACGGGAGCAGCGCGCCAATTTCCTGACCAACCGCGGCGATTCATACCAGTTCAAGGGCGAGCTCGGGGCGGCGCTGAGCGACTACGAGGCTGCGCTCAAGCTCGATCCGAATTTCGCGAAGACCTACAACAACCGCGCCGTGCTCTACAAGAAGATGGGCGAGCGGAAGAAGGCGCTGGCCGATTATGAGACGGCGCTGAAGCTGGATCCCGGCAACGAGAATGCGGCGAACGGCCGCCGGGTCATGATCGCCGAGATCGCGAAGTTCGGCGCCGAGCCCCCGCGTGCCCTGAATGCAGAAGCGGGCAACGGCCCGTCCTTCGATTGCGCCACTGCCAAGCGCGAGGTCGAGAAGGTGATCTGCGCCGATGCTCAGCTCGGCGTGCTCGATCGCCAGATTGCCGAGACCTATGAACGCGTGCTGAGGGCCTCCAAGGGACGTTCCGCCAGCGACCTGCGCAAGACCCAGCGCGCGTTCCTCACCACGCGCAATGCAAGCTTCCGCCGCCCCGGCTACGATCTGAAGAAGATCATGCAGGACCGCTTGCAGCGGCTGAACGCGATGGAGAGCTGAAAGCCCGTTCTTCGCCCTTGCCCTGCAAGAACGGGGACAGGGAGAAGACGCGTTCTTTTCGGCTTGAACCGCGGCCCGTTCCCGGGAAAATACCCGTCAAACAAGGCCGGCAATTGATCCTGGTCATGGCGGGACGCTCGTCCTGTCGTCAGGTCAGGGCTAGGCGAACAAAGGGAACGGGAGCGCGGGCATGAACGTCCAGGGCAAAAGCAGCTATCACGAGGTCCACGCGCGTTCGCTGGCGGATCCGGAAGGGTTCTGGGCCGAGGCAGCCAAGGACATCGACTGGATCGAGCCTGCGAAACAGATCTTCGATCCCTCGCAAGGAACCTACGGCCGCTGGTTTGCCGGAGGCGTCGTCAACACCTGCTACAACGCCCTCGACCGCCACGTCGAACGCGGACGTGCCGACCAGGTCGCGCTGATCCATGATTCGCCGCTGACGGGTTCGGTCACCAAGCTCACCTATGCCGAACTGCTGAACGAGGTCCAGGCGCTCGCCGCAATCATGCAGGATTTCGGCGTCGCCAAGGGCGACCGCGTCATCCTCTATATGCCGATGGTGCCGGAGGCGGTGGTCGCGATGCTCGCCTGCGCGCGGCTCGGTGCGGTGCACTCGGTGGTGTTCGGCGGCTTTGCCGCAAAGGAGCTTGCCACCCGCATCGACGATGCGCAGCCCAAGCTGATCCTGTCCGCCAGCTGCGGCATCGAGCCGGGCCGCATCGTGCAGTACAAGCCCCTGCTCGACGAGGCGATCAGGCTTGCCGGCAGCAAGCCGAAGGCCTGCATCGTATTGCAACGCCCGCAGCTCACCTGCGAGATGACGCCGAGCCGCGATTACGACTGGGCCAGCCTGCGCCGCAAGGCGCTGAACGACGGCAAGCGCGCGGCTTGCGTGCCCATCGCCGCGACGGACCCGCTCTACATCCTCTACACGTCGGGCACGACCGGCGTGCCGAAGGGCGTCGTGCGCGACAATGGCGGGCATCTCGTCGCGGTGAAATGGTCGATGTTCAACCTCTATGGCGTCAAGCCGGGCGAGGTCTGGTGGTGCGGCTCCGATATCGGCTGGGTGGTCGGCCACAGTTACATCGTCTACGGCCCGCTGCTGCACGGCGCGACCACGATCATGTACGAGGGCAAGCCGGTCGGCACGCCCGACGCCGGCGCGTTCTGGCGCGTGATCTCCGAGCACAAGGCGGTCGCCTTCTTCACCGCTCCGACGGCCTTCCGCGCCATCCGCAAGGACGACCCGGAAGGGAAATTCATCAGGCAGTACGATCTCTCGAAATTCCGCACCCTGTTCCTCGCCGGCGAGCGTGCCGATCCGCCGACCGTGGAATGGGCGGAGCAGCAGCTGAAGGTGCCGGTGATCGACCATTGGTGGCAGACCGAGACCGGCTGGTGCATCGCCGGCAATCCGGTCGGCCTCGGCATGCTGCCGGTGAAGCACGGCTCGCCGACGGTGCCGATGCCGGGCTACCAGGTCGATGTCGTCGATGAAGCGGCAAAGCCGGTCGGCCCCAACACCATGGGCTCGATCGTCATCAAGCTGCCGATGCCGCCGGGCTGTCTGCCGACGCTGTGGAATCAGGACGCGCGCTTCAAGGAAGCGTACTTGAGCGAATTCCCCGGCTATTACAAAACCTCCGACGCCGGCTACAAGGACGAGGACGGCTATGTCTTCGTGATGGGCCGCACCGACGACATCATCAACGTCGCCGGCCATCGTCTCTCCACCGGCGGCATGGAGGAGATCCTGGCCTCGCATCCCGATGTCGCCGAATGCGCCGTGCTCGGCGTCAAGGACGCGATCAAGGGCGAGGTGCCCTGCGGTTTCCTGGTGCTGAAAGCGGGCGTGAAGCGCCCGCCCGCCGAGATCGAGAGGGAGATCATCGCGCTGGTGCGCGACAAGCTCGGCCCGGTCGCCGCGTTCAAGCTCGCCATCACCGTCGGCCGCCTGCCCAAGACGCGCTCCGGAAAGATCCTGCGCGGCACCATCAAGAAGATCGCCGACGGCGAATCCTGGACCATGCCGGCGACGATCGAGGATCCCAAGGCGCTCGACGAGATCGGCGAGGCGCTGAAGGGAAGGGTGTGAGGAAGTTCTGCGGTCATACGGGCGAGGCGCGAGGTCGTCCCCAACTCAACTGTCATCACCCGCGGAAGCGGGTGATCCAGTACCCCGCGGCGATTGTGTGAGCCAATGACCGCCGCGGCGTACTGGATTCCCCGCCTGCGCGGGGAATGACAGCGAGCGTGGAACGGCGCCCGGGGACTTACAATCTCCTCATTCCGCGCTAAACAGGGGCGGTCAACAAGGGACCCTCGATGCCACTTGCCGCCGCGCCACGCCTGCTGACCGCCTTAGCTCTCGCCATCGCTCTCTCCGCCTGCTCGGCGCGCTACCAGACGCCGGTGGCAGTGGGCGGTGACGATGACGACGCGGTGTGCCAGAGCCGCGGCTACGCCCAGGGCTCGCCGGAATACGTGACCTGCCGCAAGGACCGCGACGTCCAGCGCAACGCCGCCACCGCGCGCGCCGACCGTCGCCAGCGCGATCTCGGCGAGTACATGTTGAACAACCCCGTGCGCCCATGATGTGAGCTGCGGCACTATGTTGCCGCCCGCTTCGGATTCGCGCCTTCCGTGACACATCTGCAACGCCGGGGGTCAAATCGCGTCGCGATGGTCCTGGTTTGATCGGCATCAAATCCTTCCCCGTCCTCTTTCTGCTCTGACGCTGATGTCGCGCAACGATGCGCGGACATGGTTGAAGGGGATTGCAATGGATGGAACGATAAGAAACTTGGCGCGGATCGCGACACTCGGCGCGCTGCTCGTGGGCACGCTTGCATCAGTGCAGGCCGCAGATCTGCCGGCCTACAAGAAGGCGCCGCCGCCGGCGGAGGCGTTCAATCCGTGGATGGTGCGCCTGCGGGTGCTCGGCGTGTTGCCGGATGCGGGCGGGAGCACCGTCAATGTCGCGGGCGTGCCTTCGCTGTCGTCGCCGAATTCAGGTCTGTCGATCAGCGACCAGGTCGTCCCCGAGCTCGACATCAGCTATTTCTTCACCAAGAACATAGCGGCCGAGCTGATCCTGGGCGTGACCAGACATTCGATCAGCGGCACCGGCTCGCTCGCGAACCTGCCGATCGGCAAGACCACGCTGCTGCCGCCGACGCTGACGCTGCAATATCACTTCGACCAGTTCGGCGCGCTCAAGCCGTATGTCGGCGCGGGCGTGAACTACACCGTGTTCTTCAACAATTCCGCCGCCAACGTGCCGGCGGCCATCGTCGGACCGCCCGCGATCGTCGCCACCGCAACGAACCTGCACGTCAGCAATGCCTGGGGCGGTGCCGTCCAGTTCGGCTTCGACTACATGATCGACCGGCACTGGGGTCTCAACGTCGACGTCAAGAAGCTCTGGCTGCGCCCGAACTACAGCGCGACCGTCTCCGGCCTGCCGGTCACCGGCACAGCGCATATCGATCCCTGGCTGGTCGGCGCCGGCGTGACGTACAAGTTCTGAGGGGACGACGCCGAGGGTGTGGCAACGGCCCGCCCTTCTCAAGCCGGGGAGACCACACACCCAAACGAAACGCGGCAGGTTTTCCTGCCGCGTTTTGCTTTGTGTTCGATCGCGAACGAAGAGAGGGGTCTTACTCCTCCTCTTGGTCCTGCTTCTTTCCGCCGAGCGTCTTCAGCTTGGCGAACACGGCGTCGACGTTGAGGTCGTCGCTCGATCGCTCGGCAGGCTCGAACTCGTCTTTCTTGGTGGTCTCGGACGCCGGCAGCAGGGTGGCGCCGCCATAGGCTGCGTCGATCGGCTTTTCCTTCGCCGCGCGCTGCACCTCGAAATCGAGCTCGATCTGCGAGCACAGGCCGAGGGTGACCGGGTCGATCGGGGTCAGCGACGAGGTGTTCCAGTGGGTACGGTCGCGCACGCTGGCGATCGTGCTCTTGGTGGTGCCGACCAGGCGCATGATCTGGGCGTCCTTGAGCTCCGGATGGTTGCGCAGCAGCCAGAGGATGGCGCTCGGGCGCTCATGGCGGCGCGAGACCGGGGTGTAGCGCGGGCCCTTGCGCTTGGGCTGGGGCGGCAGCACCACCTTGCTCTCCTGGAGGCGGAGCCGGTAGTCCGGGTTCTTCTCGCCCTTCTCGATCTCCTCGCGGGTCAGCTGGCCGTTGGAGAGGGGATCCATGCCCTTGATGCCCTGGGCGGCGTCGCCGTCGGCGATGGCGCGCACCTCGAGGGGATGCATCTTGGTGAAATCGGCGACCTGATCGAAGGTCAGCGCGGTGTTGTCGAGCAGCCAAACGGCGGTCGCCTTGGGCATCAGAGGTGCGTTGCTCATGGCAAATCTCCTTTGTGCTTCGCCCACCCCTCTGGAGGCGAAACCGGTGGTCATCAGCGATGACAGGGAATTCGCGCTATATAAGCCCGGAGGGGGTAGCCATGCAATGGTTCTGCTATAGATAGTGCCTTGACACCGCCCGAAAGGGGGCCCAATTCCCTTTGAACCGCTGTAGGGTTCAAGCCGACAGTTTTAAGCCTAATTCCCATCCATCGACCGCCCCCGCCAGAAGGCGAAACGGGTGATTCGGTCCCGAGATCGCTCAATGTCAGCCAAACCAGACCTCAAGATCGTGCTTTGTTCTCCCCGCGGCTTTTGTGCCGGGGTGGTCCGGGCGATCGACACCGTGGAACGGGCGCTCGATAAGTACGGTGCCCCCGTCTATGTTCGCCACGAGATTGTGCACAACAAGTACGTCGTCGATGGGTTGAAGAAGAAGGGCGCCATCTTCGTCGAGGAGCTCGCCGAAATCCCCGAAAACACCACCGCCCCGGTGGTGTTCTCGGCCCACGGCGTGCCGAAGTCGGTTCCGGCCGACGCCCAGTCCCGCAACCTGTTCTCGCTGGATGCGACCTGCCCGCTCGTGACCAAGGTGCATCGCGAGGCCGCGATCCACTTCAAGCGCGGCCGCGAGATCTTCCTGATCGGCCATTCCCACCATCCCGAGGTGGTCGGCACGCTCGGCCAGCTGCCGCCCGGCGCCGTGACCCTGATCGAGACCGCCGAGGACGCCAAGACCATCACGCCGAAGGATCCCAACAACCTCGCCTTCGTGACCCAGACCACGCTGTCGATCGACGACACCGCGGAGATCGTCGCGCTGCTCAAGGAGCGCTTCCCGAACATCAACGGGCCGCACAAGGAAGACATCTGCTACGCCACCACCAACCGCCAGCTCGCGGTGAAGAAGGTGGCGCCGGTGGTGGACGCGCTCATCGTCGTCGGTGCCCCCAATTCGTCGAACTCGCAGCGCCTGCGCGAGGTTGCCGAGCGCGAGGGCTGCAAGATCGCGGTGCTGGCGCAGCGCGCCGCCGACCTCGACTGGGGCAGGTTCGGCAACATCAAGAGTCTCGGCATCACGGCGGGCGCGTCGGCGCCGGAGGTGATCGTCGAGGAGATCATGGACGCCTTCGCCGAGCGCTACACGCTGCACGTGGAGACGGTCTCGGCCGCGGAGGAGAATGAGTTCTTCCCGCTGCCGCGTCAGGTGCGCCCCGAAGCTGCCGCCGAGTAGACCTTTATGGCGGTCTACACCGACGTCGCCGCCGACGAGCTTGCGGATTTCCTGAAGCAATACGATCTCGGCGAATTGCTCTCCTACAAGGGCATCGCCGAGGGCGTCGAAAACTCCAACTTCCTGCTGCACACGAGCAAAGGCTCGTTCATCCTCACGCTCTACGAAAAGCGCGTGGCGAAGAACGATCTGCCGTTCTTCCTCGGACTGATGACGCACCTCGCCGAGCACGGCGTCAATTGTCCGCTGCCCGTGCGGGGACGCGACGGCGAGGCGTTGCGCGAGCTCGCAGGCCGGCCCGCCGCGATCATCACCTTTCTCGAAGGCGTCTGGCCGCGCAAGCCGAACGCGACCCATTGCGCCGGGGTCGGCGAGGGGCTGGCCCGGATGCATCTGGCCGGCGCCAATTTCGCGGTTCGGCGCGCCAATGCGCTGTCGGTCGCGGGCTGGCGGCCGCTGTTCGATGCGGCTTCGAACCGTGCCGACGAGGTGCAGCCGGGGCTGCGCGCCTTCCTCGCCGCCGAGCTCGACCATCTCTCGAGCGGGATCTGGCCGAGCAACCTGCCCGAAGGCGTGATCCATGCCGACCTCTTCAACGACAACGTCTTCTTCCTCGGCGACAAGCTCTCGGGGATCATCGATTTCACCTTCGCCTGCTACGACATGCTGGCCTATGACGTCGCGATCTGCCTCAACGCCTGGTGCTTCGAGCCTGATCATTCCTTCAACGTCACAAAGGCGCGCGCCTTCCTCAACGCCTATGGCCGCGTGCGCCAGCTGAGCGAAGCCGAAGAGGCCGCGCTGCCGCTGTTGGCGCGCGGCGCCGCCATCCGCTTCCTGCTGACGCGGCTGGTCGACTGGCTCAACGTGCCGCCGGGCGCGCTGGTCAAGCCGAAGGACCCGCTGGAATATGTTCGCAAGCTGCGCTTCCACCAGAGTGTGACGAGCGTGCGCGACTACGGGTTGACGCCGTCGGGGCTGGTGGCGTGAGCGAGCTTCCCAATGTCACGATCTATACCGACGGCGCCTGCTCGGGAAATCCCGGGCCGGGCGGCTGGGGCGCGATCCTGAAGTTCGGCGACAAGGAGAAGGAGCTGAACGGCGGCCAGCCGCACACCACCAACAACCAGATGGAATTGATGGCGGCGATCTCGGCGCTCGAAGCGTTGAAGAGGCCGTGCACGGTCGATCTCTATACCGACAGCCAGTATGTCCGGCAGGGCATCACCGGCTGGATCTTCGGCTGGAAGCGCAACGGCTGGCGTACCGCCGACAAGAAGCCGGTGAAGAACGTCGAGCTATGGCAACGCCTCGACGCCGCGCTGAAGCAGCACGAAGTCCGCTGGCATTGGGTCAAGGGCCACGCTGGCCACCCCGAGAACGAGCGCGCCGATCAGCTCGCTCGCGACGGCATCGCCATGGCGCGGTTGCAGCAGCGGGTGAGGGAGTAGGTGTCATTCCGGGGCGCCCGAAGGGCGAGCCCGGAATCCATTCCTCTACGCGTTGTGACGTGAGATGGATTCCGGGCTCGCGCTGCGCGCGCCCCGGAATGACCAGAGTCTTACAACTGCCCGAGCAACGTATCTCCGCCCGACACCTCGACCTTGCCGGGCATCGCCTCGAGGTTCAGCTTCTTGACCACGCCGTCTTCAATCAGCATCGAATAGCGCTTGGAGCGGATGCCGAGGCCGTTGGCGGAGGCGTCCAGTTCCATGCCGATCGCCTTGGTGAAGTCGGCATTGCCGTCGGCGAGGAAGATCGCCTCGTCGCGCTGGTCGGTGTCGCGCTTCCAGGCGTTCATGACGAAGGCGTCGTTGACCGAGACGATGGCGATGGTGTCGACGCCCTTGTCCTTCATGGCATAGGCGTTGAGGAAGATGCTCGGCAGATGCATCTTGTGGCAGGTGCCGGTATAGGCGCCGGGCACCGCGAACAGCGCCACCTTCTTGCCCTTGAAGACGTCGTCGGTGGTCTTCACCTGCGGGCCTTCCGCCGTCATCACGCGGAATTTCGCCTCGGGCAGCTTGTCGCCAATCTGGATCGCCATCGTCGTTTCTCCATGGAAATGGGCCGGGGGCTGTTCTAGAGCATTTTACCGCCGGAGGGAAACGGCTTCACCGCGCTGTGATGAGGCGACGGTCGCAATTTTCTCGTCATTGCGAGGAGCTCTTGCGACGAAGCAATCCAGACTGTCTCTGCGGAAATAACTCTGGATTGTTTCGCTACGCTCGCAATGACGATGGGGCGCGTGGGCGCGCCCCATCGAGCCGAAGCGCGCCTTTAAGCCGCTTCCGCCTTCTTCTCGTCGCGGAGTTGCCGGCGCAGGATCTTGCCGACATTGGTCTTCGGCAGGTCGTTGCGGAATTCGATGTGCTTGGGCACCTTGTAGCCGGTGAGCTGCTCGTGACAGAACTTGATCACGGCTTCGGCGGTGAGGTTCGGGTCCTTCTTCACCACGAAGGCCTTCACCGCTTCGCCGGACTTGGAATCGGGGATGCCGATCACGGCGCATTCGAGCACGCCCGGATGGCTCGCGATCACTTCCTCGATCTCGTTCGGATAGACGTTGAAGCCCGAGACCAGGATCATGTCCTTCTTGCGGTCGACGATCTTGGTGTAGCCCTTCTCGTCCATCACGCCGATGTCGCCGGTGCGGAAAAAGCCGTCCGCGGTCATCACCTTGGCGGTCTCCTCCGGCCTGTTCCAGTAGCCGGACATCACCTGCGGGCCCTTGGCGCAGATCTCGCCGGCCTGGCCGAGCGGGACTTCGTTGCCGTCATCGTCGCGGATCGAGATGTAGGTCGAGGGCACCGGGATGCCGATCGTCCCGGTGAACTCGGTTGCCGTC
Source organism: Bradyrhizobium sp. SPXBL-02 (assembly GCF_051853065.1). NCBI lineage: Bacteria > Pseudomonadati > Pseudomonadota > Alphaproteobacteria > Hyphomicrobiales > Nitrobacteraceae > Bradyrhizobium > Bradyrhizobium sp. SPXBL-02. The sequence goes on from NZ_CP182474.1 coordinate 1,121,360, forward strand.
GCCGGGTTGCAGGTCAGCGTCGGCGAGGTCTCCGACAGGCCGTAGCCTTCGGCAATGAAGCAGCCGGTGATCGCCTTCCATTGGTCGGCCACGGGGCGCTGCACCGCCATGCCGCCGCCGTTGGAGATCTTCAGCTTGGAGAAGTCGAGCTTCTTGAAGTCGGGATGGTGCATCAAGCCGTTGTAGAGCGTGTTCACGGCCGGGAAGCTGTTGACCGGGTATTTCGCCAGCTCCTTGACGAAGCCGGGGATGTCGCGCGGGTTCGGGATCAGCAGGTTGCAGCCGCCGGCGCGCACTGCGAGCAGATAACAGGCCGTCAGCGCGAAGATGTGATAGAGCGGCAGCGCGCAGACGATCATGAGCTGCTCGACATGCGGCGGCGCATTGAGCGCCGGCTGCAGCCAGGCGTCGTTCTGCAGGACGTTCGCGACGATGTTGCGATGAAGCAGCGTGGCGCCCTTGGAGACGCCGGTGGTGCCGCCGGTATATTGCAGGAAGGCGACGTCACCCGGCGACAGCTTCGGCTTGTTGAACGTCATGCCGCGGCCGGCGGACAGCGCGTCGTTGAAGGAGACCGAGCCTGGCAGCGACCAGGCCGGGACCATCTTCTTGACCCGGCGGACGACGAGGTTGACGATCACGCCCTTGAAGCCGAGCAGGTCGCCCATGCTGGCGACGATGACGTGCTTCACCTGCGTTCTCGCGATCACCTGCTCGACGGTGTGAGCGAAGTTCTCCAACACGATGATGGCTTCGGCGCCGGAATCCTTGAGCTGGTGCTCGAGCTCGCGCGGGGTATAGAGCGGGTTGACGTTGACCACCGCGAAACCGGCGCGCAGCACGGCGGCGGTTGCAACCGGATATTGCAGCACGTTCGGCATCATGATGGCGACACGCGCGCCGCGCTGCAGTCCGCGGCCTTGCAAGTACGCGGCGAGCGCGACCGACATCTGGTCGAGGTCGCGATAGCTGATCGACTTGTCCATGCAGATGAACGCCTTGCGGTCGGCGAACTTGGTGAAGCTCTCCTCCAGCAGGTCGACCAGCGATGCGTATTGCGTCGGCTCGATATCGGCGGGCACGCCGGGCGGATATTGCTTGAGCCAGATGCGCTCCATGGAAGACTCCCCTCATTGACCAGGGCCCGTTGTCCTCGGGCTTGCCTCGTTGCCGCCAGTATCCAGCTTGCCGGAACGGGTGGCAAGCCATCGTGGCTTAGGGCAAAGGTCGGGGTGTCGCTACTGGAATCGTCGCAAAACCCGCTGCCGCAGGTGCGAAGCGCGGGCTGGCTCAATTCCGAGAGGCGTTAACTGTTGTTCGCCGGCTTGGCGGCAGCGGCCGGCTTCGCAGCCTTGGGCTTGGCGGGCTTGGCGGCCTGGTCGCCGCTTGCAGGCTTCTCGGCAGGTTTGGCCGCATCGGGCTTGGCCGCAGCATGCTTGGCGCCGGCCGGCTTGGCAGCGGCCGGTTTGGCTGCGGTCTTGCCGTCGCCCTTGCCGTCAGCCTGCTTGGCGTCGGGCTTCACCGCCGCGGTCTTCGTGCCAGCCTCCTTGTTTCCCTCCTTGGGCTTGTCGGCGGCGTCTGGCTTCTTGGCGACGCGCGACTTCTTGCCACGCGGCTTGGACGCGGCCTGCTGGTCGGCATCGGCTGCGACCGCGGCGATCAGGGCCGTGCCGGTGCGGGTCGGACCGGTATAGACCTGCACGGGCTCTGTGGCCGCGGGGGCCGAGGCCATCAGCTCGGAAGCCTTCATCAGCGGCGGCTGCAGGCCGGCCGTGAAGAAGGTGAACTGGGCGGCGCCGCCGGTGGCGGAGGCGGATCCGGTCGCGCCGCCATTGGCAGCAATCAGCGCATCGTCGTCGTCGCTGGCCGGCCGCTTGCGGTTGGGTCCGCACATCTCGTCGCGCAGGTTCGGCGGCGTGGCATCGACCGGCACGAGATTGTCGACGGTGCCGAGCGAGGGGCGCAGCCAGGTGAGGTTGTCCTGAGCGAAGCCGCGCTCCAGCAGCTGCGCCGCCTTCACCGCGCGCGCCGTGCCGGAATTGGCGCCGAGCACCACCGCGATCAGCCGGCGGCCGTTGCGCGTGGCCGAGGCGACGAGGTTGTAGCCGGAGGCGCAGATGAAGCCGGTCTTGAACCCGTCGGCGCCGGGATAGCGGCCGATCAGCTTGTTGAAATTGCCGGTGACGCGCTTGCCGAAGCGGATCGCCGGGATGTGCACGAAGTACTCGTACTCCGGCAGGTCGCGCAGGAACGAGCGCGCCAAGATGCCGAGGTCGCGCGCCGAGGTGACCTGGCCTTCGGCGGGCAGGCCGTTCGGGTTGACGTAGCTCGTCTGGGTCATGCCGAGCTTCCTCGCGGTGTCGTTCATCACCGCGGAGAAGCCGTCGACCGAGCCGCCGACGCCTTCGGCGAGCACCACGGCCATGTCGTTCGCCGACTTGACCATCATCATCTTCAGCGCGTTGTCGACGGTGACCTGCGTTCCCGGGCGGAACCCCATCTTCGAGGGCGATTGCGAGGCCGCGGTTGGCGACACCGTGAGCAGCGTGTCGAGCGTCAGCCTGCCGTCCTTGACCGCCTTCAGCGTCACATAGGCTGTCATGATCTTGGTGACGGAGGCCGGATACCACGGAATGGTCGCGTTTTCGGCCTGCAACACCTTGCCGCTGTCGGCCTCGATCAGCAGGAGCGCTTCGGCGTCCGCCGCGCGCGGTGCGAGCAACGCGGCACAGGCGAGCGTCGCAGCGAACAGGTTGAACAGGGATTTGCGAAGCAGCGGGCGAAGGGCGTGCACTATCCGATTCCGGTCCTTGGAGATCCGCGCCCGAGAGGGTCGGTTCTCGTGATCTGATTGTCGGTTCTGAAATCCAGCGCCGCCGCTTGCGGCGTCGCAAACCTATACCGGCTGGTGCGTCGAGAATAGGGGCTTCGGGCGGGTATTCCGCAACGAAGTAGGCCGAATTTCGACGGTCCTCTCGGGACTTGCTAGGGGGATTTGGCAGCTGTCGCGGCAGCCTCGGCGGCCGTCACGCTGGCCCGCGCGTTCTCCTGCACCATGAACTGGGCCTTGGCCATCTCGGCAAAATGGCCGCCTTTGGCCACGAGTTCCTCGAAAGTTCCGGTTTCGATCACGCGTCCATTCTCGAACACCAGGATCCGGGTGGCGTTGCGGATGGTGGAGAGGCGATGGGCGATCACGAAGGTGGTGCGGCCCCTCATCACTTCGTCGAGAGCGGCATTCACCTTGACCTCGGTGACGGCGTCGAGCGCGGAGGTCGCCTCGTCCAGGATCAGGATCGGCGGGTCCTTCAGCAGGGCGCGGGCGATCGACAGCCGCTGCCGTTCGCCGCCGGAGAGCATGCGGCCGCGCTCGCCGGCATTGGTCTCGAAACCGCCGCTGCGCTCGATGAATTCCAGCGCCTGCGCGCGCTCCGCCGCCTTGCGCATCTCGGCCTCGGTCGCATCCGGCTTGCCGACGCGCAAATTCTCCGCGATCGAGCGGTTGAACAGCAGTGCTTCCTGGAACACCACGCCGATGTTCCGCCGCAGCGAGGTCAGCGTGACGCCGCGCACGTCCATGCCGTCGATCTTGATGACGCCGGATTGCGGATCGAAGGCGCGATGCAGGAGCGCAATCGCGGTCGACTTGCCTGCCCCTGTCGGGCCGACCAGCGCGATGGTCTGGCCCGGCAGCGCGGTGAAGGTGAGGTCCTCGATCGCCGGCCGCTTGCCGTCATAGGAGAACGTGACGTCGTTGAACTCGACGAGGCCCGACAGCCTGCCGGCATCGATTGCGTCGGGTCGGTCGTGCACCGCGGGCACGGCGTCGAGCACATTGAAGAACTCGCGCAGGCGCGGGGCTTCCATGAACACGCTGTTGATGAAGCTCACCACCTGCTCGAGCTTCTGGATCAGCAGCGTCGCGAAGCTCACGAACATCACGATCTCGCCGACCGAGGTCAGGCCCTGGTCGTGCAGCGCGATGCCGAGGGTGAAGATCGCCAGCACCGTGATGGTGGTGGACGCGCGCGTGATCACCGTGACCAGCGCCCACCACGACAGCACCGGCATCTGCGCGGCCAGCAGCTCGTCGGCGACCGAACGCAGTCCTTTGACCTCGGATTCGACGCGCACGAAGCTCTGCACCAGCGCGACGTTGCCGAGCGCGTCCGACGCGCGCGCGGAGAGCTCGCTGTAATGCTCCTCGACCTCCATCTGCATGCCGAAGGTCTTGCGCACAACGAAGGTGGTCAGGCCAGTGAAGACGATGCAGAGCACGAACAAGAGGATCGCCAGCCGCCAGTTCAGGTAGAGCGACAGCGGCAGCAGCACCAGGACCGAAAGGATCGCGGCAAAATGCTCGCGGAAGAAGCCGAGCCACAGCCGCCACAGCGCGTCCGTGCCGTTGAGCATGACCTTCATCAGCCGGCCGGAATGGGTGCCGGAGTGGAAGGTCAACGGCAGCTGCAGGATGTGCTCGAAATAATCGGTCAGCACCGCCTGGCGCTGGCGATGCGAGAGCCGGTCGGCCTGCAAGGCCACCAGCGCGCTGCAGACGATGGTGAACAGCCCGAACGCGACCCAGGCGGCCAGGAACGGCCAGGCCGAGCTCGAGCCGGCCACGGCCTTGCCCGAGAGCACGTCGACGATCCGGCCGAACAGCACCGGCTCGGCGAACTGCGATCCCGCCAGCAGGAGGTTGGCGACCGCGAGCACCCAGCCGAGCCGCGCCTCCTTGCCGAGCAGCTCGAGAACGCGGGTGTAGAGACGGAGAATGGACATGTGGGCGAGGACTCGGCGACGAGGGAGCCCACATTCTAAGCAGGGACCGCCGCGAGATACAGCGCAAGCTTGCAGTTTTGCTCAGTTGATCAGCCGCTCTGCCAGCGGCGGCAGGAACTGGTCGTCGAACACGTCGCGAAAAGCCGGCCGTTTGCGGAATTTGAAGTCCTGCGCGATCTGATCGATCGAGCGCTCCAGGCGCGCCGGATCGATGCCGCCAACGCCGTTGCGCTTGACCTCCTCGGTCAGGATGTTGTCGGCAAGGACGGCGCGCAGGCGCTCCAGCTCCAGATTGCGGTCGCCGTCGTCGATGCGGCTCGCGGCCTCCTCCGCCGCCCGCGCCGGCTCCCTGGCCGTCGCTTTGATGCCCGCGATCAAGGCGCGGACGAAGCCCTTCACCGCATCCGGCTTCAACGCGGCGAAGGCGGTGTTGGCCACCACGGCAAAGCCGTAGGCTTCGCAGCCGTAGTCGGCGTAGCGCAGCACGACGAGATCGGCTTCGGGCACGCCGCGATCGCGCAGGTTCACCGCCGAGAGGTAGCTGAAGCCGGCGACGGCATCGACCTGTCCTGCGGACAGGATCGGTTCGCGCACCGCGGCGCCGATCTTGTGGAATTTGACGTGCGATGCCTTGATGTCGTTCTGCTGCGCCAGTGCCGGCCACAGCCGCATCGATAGATCGCCGTCGGCAACGCCGACGGTCTTGCCATCGAGATCGGGCAGGACGCGGACACCGCGGCTCCTGCGCGCGACGATCGCGTAAGGCGCGCGGTCGAACAGCACGAACACGGCCCTGACCGGCGCCGCGTCGTCCTTGTCACGAAAGCGGATCAGCTCGTTGATGTCGACGAGCGCAAGCTCGCTGTCGCCTTTGGCGAGGCGTGCGAGCGCCTCCGGCGATCCGCTCGCGCTGTTGAAGGAGACGTTGAGACGCTCGGCGCCGAACCTGCCGTCCTTCGCCGCAAGGAAGAACGGCGCCATGCTCGCATCGATGGGACGGTCGAAGGTGAAGTGGATCGCAGTCGAGGGAGCGCCGCTCTCGGCCGCGATGGCCTTGGGCACACTCAATGCGGCGAACGGGATTGCAAGGGCCAGCAGGCACTGAAGGGCGATCGTCTTGAATCCGGACATCGGTCGCGCCGGCCCCGCATTGTTATGGTTTCGTGACGGCTTGCAGCGCCGGCCCGCGACGAGCGTGCGCGCGCGAACATGAACGGTGGATGAGCGGGCTTGCGGCATCGTTACGCAACCCCGTTCAGCTTGTGTTGGGGTTGGGGAACCTACTTAGGGGGCGAGTGTTTGACAGACATCAGCCTGTCGTCAGGCACAATCCGAGGTCCCAAGGAGGGTCCAGATCATGTTTGACAGCTTTTCGAAGTTCGTCGGCCGCAAGGCCGTTCTTGCCACGGCTGCCGTGGTGGCCCTGACCGCCGCTGCCCCCAGCGCCTCCTACGCGGGCGGCCGTCATTGGCATGGCGGTGGTGGCGGCGCCGCTGCTGCCGCGATGTTCGGCCTGGCCGCGACCGGCCTCGCGATCGCAGCCAGCCGCAATGCCTACGCCTATGATCCGGGTCCGGGTTACTATTACGAGGGCGGCCCGGTCTATTACAGCAGCCCCGGCTATGGTCCCTATTATTACGACTCCGGCAACCGCTACACCTATGGCGGCTACAAAAACCCCTGCGCCCACGGCTATTCCGGCTATAGCTGCTATTAACCGATCGGCCATACGTCATCGGCGAACAGGCCGTCGCGCTTGCCGCGGCGGCTTGTTTTTTGCTTATATTGCCGCGTGTTAACACGCCGGCCATTTGTTTCGAGTAGTTTTGAGTACCATGAGTGATTCGCTTGAGCGGCTATATCTGGCTGTGCTCGCGGCCAGAGATCTTGATCCGGCAACATCGCGCACAGCCCGGCTGTTTCAGCGTGGGCCCTCAAAAATGGCGAAGAAACTGGCCGAAGAAGCCATCGAGGTCGTCATCGATGCGGTCAATGGCGATAGTGAGGCCGTGATCCGGGAAAGTGCCGACCTGCTCTACAATCTCACCGTGCTGTGGGCTTCGGCCGGAGTACGCCCCGAGGACGTCTGGCGGGAAATGACGCGGCGGGAGGACATGCTCGGTATTGCCGAGAAACTGCCGAAGACGCCGGCGAAATTGCCCAAAGTCGCGTCACCGCGCATGGCCTCGCGGCGGCCTATTGTCGCGCTCGACGGCCGCGCCGCGCGCAAGCGCCACTGAAAACGTCACAAATCGCCCAAAAACTGGCGATGGACAAATCCGTCCCATGGTGCTTCATCGCGGCGCCATGCTGAAACGTATCTACGACTGGTGCATCGACGCCGCCCACAAGCCCTACGCGCTCTGGATCATGGGCATCGTGTCTTTCGCCGAAAGCTCCTTCTTTCCGGTCCCGCCGGATGTGATGCTGATCCCGATGTCGCTGGCGCGCCCGCAGCGCGCCTGGGTGTATGCAACGGTCTGTACCATCACCTCGGTGATCGGCGGCGTCGTCGGCTATGCCATCGGCGCGCTGCTGTTCGACTCGGTCGGCCAGTGGCTGATCCAGGTCTACGGCCTCGGTGACAAGGTCGACGCCTTCAGGGCCTCCTATGCCGAATGGGGGGCGGTGATCATCCTGCTCAAGGGGTTGACGCCGATCCCCTACAAGCTCGTCACTATCACCTCGGGCTTTGCCGGCTACAACATCATCCTGTTCATCCTGTGCTCGATCGTCGCGCGCGGCGGGCGCTTCTTCGTCGTCGCGATCCTGCTCAACCGCTATGGCGACTGGATCCGGGTTCGGATCGAGAAGCATCTCGGTCTCTGGGTTGCGATCGGCGCCGCGGTGCTGGTGCTCGGCTTCGTCATCGCGGTCAAGCTGATCTAGGGCGGCGGCTTTGCCGCCGCGCCGGCTTCGGTTACGGTTGCCGTCATGATGGTTCGATCCGGCAATCCGGCCGCACGGTCTGGGACGCTGATGTCGGCAGCGCTGCTGCTCCTTCTCGCGGCCGGCGGAACAGCCCGGCCGCAATCCGCCCCGCCGACGCTCGGCCTTCGGGAGCAGGGGGCGCAGGCCGCCCCGCCGCCGTCGACGCCCGCTCCATCGGCGCCGCCGGCAGCTGAGGAGAATCCCGGGCTGATCAACGAAATGGGCAAGCTGTTCGACAAGCTGCCCTCGATCCTGCCGCCGATCAAAAGCCCCAGCGAAACCATGGACGACCTGTCGCGGCTGGCCAAGCCCTCGACCATGGTGTCGGGGCGCGTGATCTGCCCGGTCTCTGCGAACGGCGCACCCGACTGCAAGCAGGCGGCCGACCAGCTCTGCCAGGGCAAGGGCTACAAGGAAGGCAAGAGCCTGAACGCCGATTCCGCGGAAAAATGCTCCGCCAAGGTCCTGATCCCCGGCCGGCAACGTAAGCCGGACGACTGCCGCACCGACACTTTCGTGACCAGCGCGCTGTGCCAGAACTGAAGGCCCTCGCGCGAGAACCAAGGAGCGCCCATGAGCCGTACGGAGCAGGACTTCCTCGGACAGCGCGAGATCGCCGACGACATCTATTACGGCGTCCAGACCATCCGGGGTAAGGAGAACTTCCACATCACCGGCATTCCGATGAACCAGGAGCCTTACTTCGTGAAGGCGCTCGGTTACGTCAAGAAGGCCGCCGCGATGGCCAATCGCGACCTCGGCGCGATCGACGCCAAGGTCGCGGACGCCATCATCCTCGGCTGCGACCGCGTCATCGCCGGCGACATGATGGATCAGTTCGTCACCGATTTCATCCAGGGCGGCGCCGGCACGTCGACCAACATGAACGCCAACGAGGTGATCGCGAACCTCGCGCTGGAATCGCTCGGCTTTGCCAAGGGCGACTACCAGCACGTCAGTCCGAACGATCACGTCAATTACGGCCAGTCCACCAACGACACCTATCCGACCGCCTTTCGCCTCGCCCTGATCCTGCGGCTCGAGAGCTACATGACGGCGCTGCGCCAGCTCCAGGAAGCCTTTTTCGCCAAGGGGCGCGAGTTCGACCGGGTGCTGAAGATGGGCCGCACCCATCTGCAGGATGCGGTGCCGATGTCGCTCGGCGCGGAATTCCGGGGCTGGGGCACCACGATCGGCGAGGAGGTCGACCGCATCTCGGAAGCGCGCGCGCTGCTGCGCGAGATCAATCTCGGCGCCACCGCGATCGGCACCTCCGTCACTGCGGCGGTCGGCTATCCCAAGCTCGCCGTCCGCCACCTCAGCGCGCTCACGGGCGTCGATTTCATCCTCGCCGGCGATCTCGTGGAGGCGACCTCCGACACCGGCGCCTATGTGCAGCTCTCCGGCGTGTTGAAGCGCACCGCGAGCAAGCTGACCAAGATCTGCAACGACATGCGCCTGCTCGCCTCGGGCCCGCGCGCCGGCTTCAACGAGATCAACCTGCCGCAGCTGCAGCCGGGCTCCTCAATTATGCCGGGCAAAGTCAACCCTGTGATCCCCGAGGTCGTCAACCAGACCAGCTTCCTCGTGATCGGGCTCGACACCACGGTGACGCTCGCGGCATCCGCCGGCCAGCTCCAGCTCAACGTGATGGAGCCGGTGATCTCGTTCGCGCTGTTCTTCTCGATCCGCACCATGGAGCGTGCGGTCAACAGCCTGCGCGAGAATTGCGTCGTCGGCATCACCGCCAACGAGGAGCACACCCGCAACATGGTGCTGAACTCGCTCGGCATCGTCACGGTGCTGAAGCCGCTGCTCGGCTACAAGCAATGCGCCGAGATCGCGCGCGAGGGCTACAAGAGCGGCAAGTCGCTGCACCAGATCGTGGTGGTCGAGCGCAAGCTGCTGACGCAGGAGAAGTGGGACGAGATGTTCTCGTTCGAGCGGCTGATCAATCCGGATCTGATCGGGTAGGGTGTCATCTGCAGCTCCCGCCGCGTCATTGCGAGGAGCCCTTGCGACGAAGCAATCCAGACCGTCTCCGCGGATACATTTCTGGATTGCTTCGCTTCGCTCGCAATGACGGGCGGGTAGACCTGGAAGGCCCGAATTCCGCTGCTTGGAATTGCGGTGGCCGCATCGGACACGGCGCCAAAACGCAATACTTGACAGTGGAAAGATTGCCTTGTTGGTATGGCTCCCAGCTTTCAATTCGACCGGCCAACAAAGGATCGTTCCGCAATGTCCATGCCTGCCTTGTTCAAGGGGCGCCTGTCGATCCCCGTGATCGGCTCGCCGCTCTTCATCATCTCGGTGCCCGATCTGGTGATCGCGCAGTGCAAGGCGGGGGTGGTCGGCTCGTTTCCGTCGCTGAACGCGCGGCCGCCGGAGCTGCTCGACGAATGGCTGGCGCGGATCACCGAAGCGCTCGCGGCCTATGACCGCGCCCATCCCGACAAGCCGTCGGCGCCGTTCGCGGTCAACCAGATCGTGCACAAGTCGAACAACCGGCTCGATCACGACATGCAGCTCTGCGCCAAGTACAAGGTGCCGATGATCATCTCCTCGCTCGGCGCCCGCGAGGAGCTGAACCAGGCCGTGCACGGCTGGGGCGGCATCGTCTTCCACGACGTGATCAACCAGAAATTCGCGCACAAGGCGATCGAGAAGGGGGCCGACGGCCTGATCCTGGTCGCGGCCGGCGCCGGCGGCCATGCCGGTACCATCTCGCCGCTGGCCTTCGTGGCCGAGACGCGCAAATGGTTCGACGGCCCGATCGCGCTGTCGGGTGCGATCGGCAACGGCAAGGCGATCCGCGCCGCGCGCATCTTGGGGGCCGACTTCGCCTATATCGGCTCGGCCTTCATCGCGACCAAGGAGGCCAATGCGGTCGAGAAGTACAAGGAGATGATCGCGGGCTCGAGCGCCGACGACATCGTCTATTCCAATCTCTTCACCGGCGTGCACGGCAATTATCTGAAGCCCTCGATCCTGGCCGCAGGCATGGACCCGGAAAACCTGCCGACGTCCGATCCCTCCAAGATGAACTTCGGCACCGACGCCTCAGGCGAGCGCGCCAAGCCGAAGGCCTGGAAGGAGATCTGGGGAAGCGGCCAGGGCATCGGCAGCGTCGAGGGCATCGTGCCCGCCGCCGAGCTGATCGCGCGCTTCAAGAAGGAATACGACGAAGCGATCGATCCGCCGCTGTGATCGCTCCCGGATCGAGTGCAGCATGACCGCCATCTACCGCATCGACGGCAACAACGTCGTCACCAGCCCCGATGCGGCCGGCCCCTGGGACCGGCGCATGCAGCACGGCTCGGCACCGGCATCGCTGGTGACGTGGGCGGCTGAGCGCATCCCGACGGCGGTGCCGATGGACGTCGCGCGCGTGACCATCGATCTGATGCGCCCGGTGCCGGTGGCGCCGCTCACGATCGCGACCGAGGTCTTGCGCGAGGGCCGCAAGATCCAGCTCTGCGGAATCAAGCTGCTCGCCGATGGCGTGCAGGTGGTCGGCGCCACCGTGCTGAAGATCAGGCGCCAGGAGCTGACGCTGCCGGACGAGGTCGAGGAGCTGCCGGTCACGTTGCCCGCGCCGGAGGATTCATTGGTCGAGGACGGTCACGCCGCCACCAGCCCGTTCGTGCGATCGGTCTCGATGCGCGCCGCGCGCGGCCGCTTCGGCCAGGCCGGCGCCGGTGCGATCTGGTTTCGCGTCGACCATCCGCTCATCGAAGGCGAGGCCATCTCGCAGGCGATGCGCGCCGTGGTCGCTGCCGACTTCTCCAACGGCACCGCCTCGACGCTCGACTTTCGCGCCTGGACCTACATCAACGCCGACCTCACCGTGAGCTTTGCGCGCCAGCCGGTCGGCGAGTGGATCCTGCTCGACGGCGATTCCTGGATCGGCCCCGACGGCGCGGGCCTTGCGATGTCGCGCCTCGCCGACCGTCAGGGCTATTTCGGCCGCGCGGTGCAGAGTCTGGTGATCGAGAAGCGGTGAGCGTCACGGCGGGGCCGCGATCGCTCCTTCCGGATGAACGGCAGGCTTCCGCCGCCGCGGAAGGGATGCTCGCCATCCTGCCAGTTCACACACCGTAGAAGATCTTGATCCCCCACAGCACCACGATGATAGCCGTGATCAACGTAATCGCGGCGACCGCACTTTCCAGGGAAGCGACTCTCATTTCACTCTCCGCTTCCCCAGCCCCGTCAGCGGTCTAGTTGATTCCCTGATTCGCCGGCAATTGCGCGGGCATCGTCGCCGTAGACTCCGCTGCGTGCTGTGGTGCCGGAGCAACAATGACACCGTAGAATTCCGGAGTATTTGCTCTACCATCCGGTACTGCCCGCTCCAGAAGCCGGCGCGCAGCACCTTTGCCACAAGCCGGGGACGACGCTGGCACAGAGACTGCGAGAGGACACGAAACGCCCGCGAGAGGGAGGCACGCATGCCATCGGATCGACTGCAACGCTTTCGCGATCGTCTCGCACTGCCGCTGATCGCGGCGCCGATGTTTCTGGTCTCAGGCGTCGAGCTCATGGTCGCGGCCTGCCGCAACGGGGTGATCGGCAGCTTCCCCACGGCGAATTGCCGTGGCGCGGACCAGCTCGATGAATGGCTGACCGCGATCGAGACGCGCTTGCGCCGGTACGAAGATCAGGCCGGCCGCAGGGCCGCGCCGCTTTGTCCGAATCTGATCGTGCACCGCTCCAATGCGCGGCTGGAGCAGGATCTTGCCGTGCTGCTGCGGCACAGGCCGGAGATCGTCATCACATCGGTCGGCTCGCCCGCGCCCGTGTTGAAGCCGCTGCACGACGCCGGGGCGCTGGTGCTGGCGGACGTCGCTTCCATCCGCCATGCCGAACGCGCGGCACAAGCAGGCGCCGACGGGTTGGTGCTGCTCGCCGCGGGCGCGGGCGGGCAGACCGGCTGGCTCAACCCGTTCGCCTTCGTCCGCGCGGTGCGCGCGTTCTATGACGGCATCATCGTGCTCGCGGGCGGCATCGGCGACGGCTGCGCGCTGCACGCGGCAGAAGTGCTCGGCTGCGATCTCGCCTATATGGGCACCAAGTTCATCGCAACGCGCGAGAGTATGGCGGACGAACGTCACAAGCAGATGCTGGTCGAGAGCAGCGCCGACGACATCTTGCTCACCACCGCGTTCACGGGACTTCAGACCAGCATGCTGAGGCCGTCGATCGTGGCCGCCGGGCTCGATCCCGACGATCTGCCGGCGCGCGGCGCGATCGATATCACTGAGGATATCGACGTCGCCGCGCGCGAAAGCCGTCCCAAGCGCTGGCGCGACGTCTGGAGCGGCGGGCATTCGACCTCTGGTGTCACCGAGGTGCTCGCGGTCGACGATCTCGTCGCGCGGACCGTCGCGGAATATCACCGGGCGGGTGGGCGGTAGCGTCGTCGCCTCTCCCACGGTGCATCGCACACGGTTAATCCCGCATGCCTCCAGTCCGCCCCACTTAACGGCGGATTAACCATCGCCAGCCAAGAATCCCCTCGTGGCCGCCAATCAGGACGAGAGGACAGGCGATGGACTTCAATTATCTCAACAGCAAGACGGCTGCGACCATGGACGAGATCCGCGTCCGCGTCGCCCACGCACTGGCCCGCCACCCGCTGTGCCGCAACGTCCGCTTCGACATCGTCAGCGTCCCCCAGACCCGCCGCGGCGGAAATTGGACGGTGACGCTGCAATCGGTCGAGCCGCGCGCAGTCTGGGAGGCCTCGGAGATCGTGGCCGACATCCAGGACGCCTATGATCTTGCGGCGGCGGCCTGATTTCGCTGGGATTTCCGGGGGATGTCGCCGTAGTCCGCGCGATTGCCGCCGCATTGGCACGGTTCAGCCTTAATTATCGCCCAGTTACCGGGCAGTGATCACGTGGACTTGAAGTCGGACGCGGAGAGACGTTTGTCCAAAGCCATCACCATCGTCGCGCTGACCTGTTTCCTCGTCCTCGGCGCCGCCACAGCCGCCATCCTCGGCCGCGACAGCGTTCCCAGCGTCAGCGCCGAGATGATCGCCGAGACGCCCCCGCCCAAGCCGCTCGCGACCAACCGCGCCGCCAAGGCCGACCGCCTGGTTCCGACGCTCGCACTGGCCTCGGCCGCGATCGAGCCGGTCCAGGTCGCCGCCGACAAGTTGGCGCAGGCACCGGTCCTGACCGAGCCGCTGCGTCAGGCCTTCGCCGCCGCCACCCCCTCCGATTTCCCGATGCCGAAGGCGAGCGCGCACGAGGCCCCTGCTACTGCCGAGGTTCCGGCCGTCGAAGTTCCGGCCAAGCCGAAGGTCGTCGCCAAGCCGCAGCCGCAAAAATCCTATTCGCTGCTGTCCGACGTGCAGATCGCGGGCATCAGGGATCGCCTGAAACTCTCCTCGTCGCAGGAATATTACTGGCCCTCGGTCGAGACCGCACTGCGCAACGTTGCCCGCAAGATGCAGGCGAACAGGCTGTCGAATCCGAATGCGCCGCCCAGCGCGCAGATCGATCCGAATTGCGACGAGGTGCAGCAGCTGAAGTCGGCCGCGATGCCATTGTTGTTCCAGCTTCGCGACGACCAGAAGGAAGAAGTGCGCAAGCTCGCCCGCCTGATCGGGCTCGAGAAGGTCGCACAGCAGATCTGATACGCGCGGTTCCTCATCGAGGAGCCGCGGCCATCAGGAACATCTGGCAATCCCCACGCGTTGCCCGCTCCAAAAGAGGGAGTGGATGAATGCGCGCCTCGACAGCCTATTTTGTCGGTGCCGGAACCATCATCGGGGCCATCGCCATTGGTCTCGGTGGCGGTATCGTGGCCGGCAACATCATGAATCCCGTGGCGTCCAAGCAGGGGCCGGACACCAGCAAGGTGGCGCAGCGCACGGCGACATCAGCTGCGGCGACGACGAACGCTCCTTCCGAGCGCGTGAACTATCTCACCGGCTCGCAAGCCTTCGGCACGATGATCGCAGCGCCGGCGCAGGCCGAAGCAAAGCCTGAAGCCGCAAAGCCCGACACGCAAGCCACGCAGGCAAATGCTGCGCCGGCGGCGCCGCAGCCCTCGCAAGCCGCCGCCGTCGAGCCGCCCAAGGAGCCGCCCAAGCCCGCCGCTGCATCGTCGCCACTGGCTGCAAAGCCTGCCGAGCAGCAGGCTCCGACCGAGCCGTCGTCCTCCTCGAACAACGCCTATGCCAAGGCGAGGGATTCCGACGTGAAGCGCGCCGCGTCCGAACGGCGCCGAGCCGAGCGTCGCGAGCGCTGGGCCGAGCGCCGCTATTATTACGAGTCCCGCGAGCCGCGCGGCATGCGCGACCGCACCGATTGGGATGACGTCGCACGCAACATCCGCGAGGATTCGGATGCGCGCGATGTCGCGAGCCGGCCGCGCGGCGGCTTCCCCCAGATCAAGCTGTTCGGGCCTGACGACGATTAGCGTCTAAGCCAGGATCGCCGCCGCGGCGCATTCGGCAATCAAGATCGTCGGCGTCTGGATATTGCCTGAGATCATGATCGGGATCACCGAGGCATCGGCGACATGCAGACCGTCGATGCCGCGCACCTGCAATCGTTTGGGATCGACGACGGCGAGGTCGTCCATGCCCATCCGGCAGGTCGAGGCGGCATGATAGAGCGTCGTGCAATGGCCGCGGATATAATCGGCGATCTCGGCATCGCTGATCGCCTCTGCGCTCGGCGTAACCTCGGTGTCGATCATCTCCTTGAGCGGTGATTGCGCGGCGATGCGTCGGTTGATGCGCACGCCTTCGATCATGGTCGCGATGTCGCTGCCGTTCGGGTCCGACGCGAAATAGCCGGGGTCGATCGCAGGGTCTTCGATCGGATCGGACGAGCGCAGCGTGATCTCACCGCGGCTCTTCGGTCGCTGCAAGGTCGCATGCAGGGTGATGCCCGGCCTGGACGACAGGAAGCGGACATAGTCGCGGTGCGGGCTGATCGCGCCATAGAGCTGGAGATCGGGCTCGACGTCGGGGCGGCTGCGCACATGGGCGCCGGCGGCGACCCAGGGCGAGGTGCGGGGACCGGTGCGATGCGCCTGCCACTCTGCAAGGCTCGCCGCGAGACTTTCGTCGGTCCAGGCGCCGACGCCGATCCTCTCCTTGGTGTAGAAGGTGATGGGAATGTTGATGTGGTCCTGGAGATCCTTGCCGACGCCGGGCAGCTCATGCAGGACGTCGACGCCGACCGCCCTCAATTCGTCAGCCGGGCCGACGCCTGATAGCAGGAGCTGTTGTGCCGAGCCGATGGCGCCGGAGGCGAGCACGATCTCGGTGGTGGCGAAGGCGCTCTTCAGTTCACCATTGTCGAGAAAGGTCACGCCGATCGCGCGGCCGCGCTCGATGATGATGCGCGTGACGCGTGCGCCGGTCTTCAGGACGAGATTGGGACGCGCCAGCGCCGGGCGCAGATGGGCCTTGCCGGTGCCGAAGCGCTCGCCGTCCTTGATGACGAACTGGAAGAAGCCGGCGCCTTCCTGGGTGGCGCCGTTGAAATCGGGGTTGTACGGAAGGCCTGCCGCCTGGGCTGCCTCCAGCCATTTCAATTCGTTGGGATCGACGAAAGGGACGTCGGCAACGTGCAGCGGCCCGCTGGTGCCGTGGAAGGGATCGTCGGCGAAGCGGGCATTGTTCTCGAAGGCGATGAATTTCGGCAGCACGTCGCCCCAAGCCCAGCCTGCGCAGCCCGCCCGCGCCCATGCATCGTAATCCGACGGCAGGCCGCGGATATAAATCATCGCATTCATCGCGCCGGAGCCGCCGACCATCTTGCCGCGCGGCCAGAAGATGCGCCGTCCGCGGCAGCCTGCTTGCGGCTCGGTATGAAACCCCCAATCGACCGCCGTATTGAACATCGTCGGCCAGTCGGACGGAATGTCCGAGGCGGGCGGGGCAGCGCGACCGGCCTCCAGCACCAGAACCTTGCGATTTGGATCGGCCGACAACCGATTGGCCAGCACACAGCCGGCCGAGCCGGCGCCCACGATGATGGTGTCGTACATAGACGAGCGCTCCGCGATCATTCACGTCGCGGAGTGCTTGCAAGTTTCGTGCTTTGCGGATCGGCACAGTGCAATTCCTCCCCATCCACAAAGGGGGGTATGCCGTCAGCATTGTGCCCTACGTCATGCCTGCACGGCGCAAGCCTTGGAGGTAATGCGCGCGATCCTCGTCCCGCAGCATCGGCAGCTCGCGCGTGATCCAGGCAAGCGAAACCTCGGGCTGGGTGCGGCGCAGGCCTTCCAGGGCGGATGCCGCCAGGGCCGGATCGTCGAGCATGCCGGCGGCCGCCGTCAGCACGCGGTGCGCACCGACGAAATCTCCGCGCTGGCGCATCGATTCCCGAGCCATCTGCACGGCGCCCCCGTAGTCATGGCCGACGAACCGGGCATAGGCCGCAACCCCGCAATAGATCGCCGCGAGCGGGTCGCGCGGGCTCAGCCGCAGCGCGCGGCGGGCGGCGGCATCGCCGTCCTGCCAACGCCCGGCATAGCACAGCGTCACGCCGTGGAAGGCATGCGCCATCGCGAAATTCGGATTGAGCCGCAAGGCCAATTCGAATTCAGCCAGCGCGTCGTCGAAGCGGCGGCGGAACAGGTATGTGTAAGCAAGGCCGTGATGGGCCCAGGCATCCTCGCGATCGGCCTCCACCGCCGCGAGCGCCGCACGCTCGGCGACCGGCACGGTGGCAGCCATGTCGGCCCAGCCCATATGCGCGCCGAAGATATGGCTGGTCGCGAGCAGGCCCAGCGCCTTGCCATAGGCGGGATCGACCGCGACGGCTTCTTCCAGCAGCTTTTGGGCGGCCGCATTGTCCTCGCGGGTGATGCGCCAATAATGCGACAGCGCGCGCATCACGAGGTCCCACGCATCCAGGCTGCCCGGTGGCTTCTGCTGGGCCCGGAAGCTTTCGGCGGCGTAGAGCTGCGGCTCGATCGCGGCGACGATCGCTTCCGTAATCTCGTCCTGCACGGCGAAGATGTCGGCGAGCTCGCGGTCGTAGCGTTCGGCCCAGAGATGGCTGCCGGTCGAGACGTCGTTGAGCTGGGCCGAGATGCGCACCCGCTCGCCACTCCGCCGCACGCTGCCTTCGACCACGTAGCGCACCCCGAGCTCCCGCGCGACCTCGTGGATGTGCACGGCGCGGCCCTTGTAGACGAAGGAGGAGTTGCGCGCGACGACGAAGAACCAGCGCAGCTTCGACAGCGCGGTGATGATGTCCTCGCTGATGCCGTCGGAGAAATAATCCTGCTCGGCCTCGCCGCTCATATTGGTGAAGGGCAGCACGGCGATCGCGGGCCGCTCGGGCAGCGCGAAGGCCGCCTGGGGCGGGCTGATACGGACCGGCCCCGACGCGACCGCGCCGATTTGTGTCTGGACATCGCCGACGAAGCGAAAACCCTTGCGCGTGATGGTGCGGATCAGCGACTGGCTCACGCCATTGTCGCCGATCGCCTTGCGCGCCGCGTTGATCCGGCTGGTCAGGGTGGATTCGGAGACGCTGCGCCCGTGCCAGATCTTATCGATCAGCTCGTCCTTGCTGACGACCCGGTCGCGGTTCTGCATGAGATGGACGACGAGGTCGAAAACCTGCGGTTCCACGGCAATGGGAACCTGCTCGCGGCTCAGCTCGCGCCGGTCGGTGTCGAGAAGGTGGTCCTGGAACAGAAACTGCACGTCGAAAACTCAGGCCTCATTGCGAAATCGGGCAAACAAACAAAATGAAATTTGGGTCGAAAACCGTGTGTCTGCTGAAGGGGGCGCTTGGTTCATCGCAATCGCGTGATGGCTGCCATGCCGTTTTCAGACGGGAATACAACCGCAACTGGAATGTTGCGGCCGCGGGCCGCCGAAATCTGCTTCGCCGAACACCGTCATCCTCAGGCGCCTCGGCACAATGCCCCCACAATAGATGTGGCGAAGGGTGAACGCCCTTTGCCGAATTGAGTGGCCTGCGTAAGTTACCGCTTACAGAAAACACCAACCACGAAGAAACGCCATGCCTGCTTTTCCCGCCGCCACCACCGTGCTCGACTCCCTGCTGTTTCGCGACGCCTTCGGCACGCCCGAGATGCGCGAGGTGTTCTCCGACGTCGCGACGGTCGCGCGCTATGCCGAGGTCGAGGTGGCGCTGGCGAAGGCGGAGGCGAAGTGCGGTGTGATCCCACAGGAGGCGGCCGCAGCGATCGCGGCGCGGACCGACGTCGCCGCGCTGGATTTCGATCTGCTCAGGCAGGAGACGGATGTCGTCGGCTATCCGATCCTGCCCTTGGTGCATCAGATGGTGAAGCAATGCGGCGAGGCGGGCCGCTACGTGCATTGGGGCGCCACCACGCAGGACATCATGGACACCGCCGTGGTGCTGCAACTGCGTGCCGCGCTCGAGATCGTGGAGCGCGACATCGCCGAGCTGCGCAAGATCCTCGCCGATCTGTCGAAGCGCCATCGCGACACGGCGATGGCGGGCCGTACCCATCTGCAGCAGGCGCTGCCGGTGACCTTCGGCTACAAGACCGCGATCTGGCTTGCGATGTTCGACCGCCACGCCGAGCGGCTGGCGCAGCTGAAGCCGCGCGTGCTGGTCGGCCAGTTTGCCGGCGCGGCCGGTACGCTGGCTTCGCTCGGCGACAAGGGGTTCGACGTGCAGAAGGCGCTCTGTGCCGAGCTGAAGCTCGGCGTTCCCGCCTCGACCTGGCACGTCGCGCGCGACGGCTTTGCCGAGGCCGTGAATTTCCTCGCCCTCGTCACCGGCTCGCTCGGCAAAATCGCGCTCGACATCATGATCATGGCCTCGACCGAGTTCGCCGAGGTCTACGAGCCCTTCGTCAAGGGGCGCGGCGCCTCCTCGACCATGCCGCAGAAGCGCAACCCGATCTCCTCGGAGCTGATGCTTGCGGCGTCCAAGGCGGTGCGCCAGCACGCCGGCCTGATGCTCGACGCCATGGTGCAGGATTTCGAGCGTGCCACCGGCCCCTGGCACGCGGAATGGATGGCGATCCCGGAAAGCTTCGTGCTGACCGCCGGCGCGCTGCACCAGGCGAAGTTCGCGCTCGCAGGCCTCATCGTGGACGAGGCGAAGATGAACGACAATCTCGCCATCAGCCGCGGCCTGATTGTGGCCGAAGCGGTCATGATGGGCCTCGCCCCGCAGATCGGCCGGCAGGAGGCGCATGACGTCGTCTATGACGCCTGCCGTCAGGCCAACGAGAAGGGAATGAGCCTTGCTGATGCGTTATCCGCAGATTCACGGATATCGAGCCGCATCGATCGCGCCACAATCGAGGCGCTCACCTCACCGAAAAATTACCTCGGGCTCGCGCCTGCCATGGTCGACCGGGTGCTGGCATCGGCAACGCGTTGAAAACCAAAATGCGTGAAACCGCGTATCTTTCCAAGGCCGCAAGACGCTCGCATACTTGTGTCTCGCGGTGCTAGGTTTAAATTGAGTGAGCGACTTTCGGCAGAGGGCCCGGTATGACTGACCAACGCAATACTTCCACTCCCATCGATCCCGCGAAGCTCGACCGGTTGGCCGAGGTGGCGGTGAAGGTGGGCCTGGGCTTGCGGCCGGGACAGGATCTGCTTCTGACGGCGCCCGCAATCGCGCTGCCGCTGGTGCGGCGGATCGCCGTGCATGCCTACAAGGCCGGCGCCGGCCTGGTGACGCCGATCCTGTCGGACGAGGAGATGACGCTGGCGCGCTACCGTCATGGCCACGACAACAGTTTCGATCGTGCCGCCAGCTGGCTCTACGAGGGCATGGCCAAGGCGTTCTCGGACAACACCGCACGGCTCGCCATCGTCGGCGACAACCCGATGTTGCTGTCGGGCGAAGATCCTTCCAAGGTCGCGCGCGCCAGCAAGGCCAATTCAATGGCCTACCAGCCCGCGCTGGAAAAGATCGTCAATTTCGACACCAACTGGAACATCATTGCCTATCCGAGTCCGTCCTGGGCCAAGCAGGTGTTCCCGAACGATCCGGAAGATATCGCCATCGGCAAGCTCGCGGATGCGATCTTCGCAGCGTCCCGGGTCGATCGCGAGGACGCGATCAGCAATTGGGAGAGCCACAATGCGGTGCTGCGCGAGCGCACCAACTGGCTCAACGGCCAGCGCTTCCGCGCGCTTCAGTACTCGGGTCCCGGCACCGATCTCACCATTGGCCTTGCCGACGGACACGAATGGGAAGGCGGCGCCTCGCTCTCCAAGAACGGAATCAGCTGCAACGCCAATATCCCGACCGAAGAGGTCTTCACCACGCCGCATTGCCGCCGCGTCTACGGCCATGTCGTGAGCTCGAAGCCGCTGTCCTACCAGGGCACGCTGATCGACAACATCGCGGTGCGGTTCGAGGACGGCAAGATCGTCGACGCCAAGGCCTCGCGCGGCGCCGAGGTGCTGAACAAGGTGCTCGATACCGACGAGGGCGCGCGGCGCCTCGGCGAAGTGGCCTTGGTGCCGCATTCCTCGCCGATCTCGCAGAGCGGGCTGTTGTTCTACAACACGCTGTTCGACGAGAACGCGGCCTCGCATATCGCGCTCGGCCAGTGCTATTCGAAATGCTTCGTCAACGGCGCCCAGCTCACGCCGCAGCAGATCGCGGCGCAAGGCGGCAACCAGAGCCTGATCCATATCGACTGGATGATCGGCTCGGCCGAGACCGACATCGACGGCATCTTGGCCGATGGCAGCAAGGTGCCCGTCTTCCGCAAGGGCGAATGGGCGAAGTAGCCTTCACCTCTCCCGTAGGGAGAGGTCGGATCGCATCGATAGATGCGATCCGGGTGAGGGGTTACGGTCTCACCGAACGCCGCGGCCCCTCACCCGGATTGCTGCGCAATCCGACCTCTCCCCGCTGGGGAGAGGTAAGGATCGGCCTATAGACTTCAGGAGACTCACGTGAAGCGCGCTCTCACGCCGCCGCGTTGCGCAGGGTGGGGTTGTTGTCGATGCTGAAGCGGTTGAACAGTGTCGTGAACGGGCAGCCGTCGGTGGCCCGCACGATCGCGTCGGACGCCGCCACCGCCTCGTAGAGCGCGCCGACCGGATCATCCGCCCCCGGCAGCGCGAGCGCGCCGCGGATGTCTTCGCGGGCCACGTTGACCTCGTCCTCATCGTCGAGCGTCGCCTCCAGCGCATCCGCCGCGCGCCGCATTTCGGCAAGGTCGCCGCCCCCGGAGAATTTGAGGATGTCGCGCCAGTAGGGGCGGACGAGGACGAGCTGGATGAATGCTTCAAAGCTCTCCGCGATGATGCCTGCGCGGCCCTCCGATGACACATAGAGCACAGTCTGCGACGGCAGCAGCACGAACGCGCTGCCGGAGCCGTCACTGCCGACGTGCCGTGGGCCTTCGACGCCGTCGATGGTGAACCAGGGCTCCTCGTCCGGCGCGAAGGAGACATCGAGACTGCGGAGCCTGGCGACGACCTCGCTGTTGGCTGTCAGAATCTCGGGCGTGAGGGGCATCGGTGCGGCTCCTTCCAATACTTTGCGCACTTTGTCGCACCCCGGACAGGATCGGTTCATGTGTGCGAATTCGCAGAGGAAATCGTGACGTTAACCGTTTCGCAGCCGCAACTCAGGGCTGATTGTCGAGCCCCGCGTAAGAAAGAATTAAAAACCGGCAACTAGCGTCCCAGCTTCTTTCGAAAGCAATCCGGGCCGAGACCCGGTCATTCATATTATATCTCCTGGGGAAGCAGATGTCGCGCGCATTGATTGAAATTGGTAGTTGCAATGTCGACCTCGAGCTGCGGCCGATCGAGCCGTCCTGGATCATCGAGGGAAATCCGGTATCCCGCTCTCGCGTCCTGTCGACCAGCGCCGACGGCACCGCGCAGACGATCATCTGGCATTGCACCGAAGGCCGCTTCAACTGGTACTACGACATCGACGAGACGATCATGATCATGGAAGGATCGATCGTGCTCGAAAGCGACGGCATGCCGCCCAAGCGCTACGGCCCCGGCGACGTCATTTTCTTCCGCGACGGCGCGCATGCCAAATGGCATGTCGAAGGCCACGTCAAGAAGATCGCCTTCTGCCGCAAGACCAATCCGGTGATGATCGGTTTCCTGATCCGCGTCGTCAACAAGCTGAAGAAGATCTTCACCCCCACCGGCGAGCGCCGCCCGGCCTCGTTGATGGGCGCCGGCTAGAGCTCGCAAGCGCGTTTCAAGGACGCTTCCCAGCGGCCACGACGAAGAGGGGTCGGGATCAATGTCCCGGCCCCTCTTTTCGTCATGACGGCAGCTCGAGCCGGTAGACGTCGATCGCGGTCTGCGAGAACAACGCCGTCTTTTCGGCCTCGCTCAGCTTTGAGGTGATACGCTTGAAGGCGTTGAAGATCACCTGGTAGCTGCACTGGCCCTTGTCCGGGGGGAAATTGCTTTCGAACATCGCGCGCTTCGGGCCGAACGCCTCGATGCACGTCTCGACATAGGGCCGCCAGGCCGTGGCAAGCTGCTCGGATGTCGGCGGCCTCTCGCGCAAATGGAAGTCGTAACCAAGCAGGCACATCGCGAGACCACCGAGCTTCACCACCACGTTCTCGCATCTCGCGATCTCCCGGATCGAGGCGCGCCATTGCGCAAACACCTCCTCGCGCCGCCCTGCGAAGCGGCCGGTTCCGACCGGGCCGCCGCAATGGTCGAGCACGATCCTGGTGTCGGGGAAGGCGTGCGCCAGCGCTGTGAGCTCGCCGATCTGCGGATGGAACAGCCAGGCATCGATGCTGAGTTTGAGGGGCGCGAGGCAGGCAAAGCCTTTGCGGAAGGTCGGGTCCTGCAACAATCCCTTCGGCCTGTTCGCATACATGCCGGCGACGACAGGATCTTCGTCCCAGGCCGAGGAATGCCGGATGCCGCGAAAGCGGCCGTTGCCGGCGGCGATCTCGGCTTCCAGCACGCCCTTTGCGGCGTCGCCGAGCAGCAGATTGGCGTGGCTGACGATGCCGGCGCAGATCGCGGCCTTGCCGTAGCCACCGCTCGCACTCATGGCGGCGACGCCGTTGGCGAACTCGACCTCGCCCACGGGGCGGAATGCTTCCGGCCCATGCGCGCGATACATCGAACGGCAGTCGACATAGACGGTGGCGATGACGTTGTGACCGGAGGCGATATCGGCGGCCATCTCCTCGATCAGATAGCGGTGCCCGCGATTCCACAGATGGTGATGGGGATCGACGATCGGCCGCAAGGGATCGATGATCTCCTCCCGATGCAGCGCGAGCCAGTCCTCGCGCGGATCGACGAACAGCCCGCTCGTGTTGGCGGGCACACCGCTTGCTGCCATCGGCCTTCGCTCCCTGATTTTTTGTACCCGGAGCTTAGCACCTCATTCTGACGCACAGCAGCGCGCGTTGTTCAGAGCACCATGGCGGCGGCGGAGGAGGTGCGCTCCCTCCCGCTTGCGGGGCCCGCCAGCCGGAGAGGTTGTTTGCCGCCCGATCGATCCAATCAATATCTGTTTGCCTTAGGCCTTGCGCCGTCTTGCTCTGACCTCGACCATCAACCGCCATTCCGCTGCCGTGGCTGGCTTGACCTCCCCACGCCAAAGGAAGGAGTCGCCGGTGATCTCCGTAAAGCTCCAGCGCGTCAGGTCGCCGGCTTCGGTCGTGCCTTCCTGCACGATGTCGTCGCCACGGGGACGGCCTATCTGTTGCCTGAACACGCGGCGGCCCGGATCGAACCAGGAAATCCGCCACGCATCGATACCCGGATCGTAAACGCGCAGTGTCGTGCCATACCAATTGCCGGCGATCGGAAAGGCCGCGCCGCCCGCCGGCCGGGGAATGATCCAGACGTCCTGCACCGCGCGGCCTTCGAGCACCCAGCCGAAATGGATCTCGCCCGGCGCGGTGTGGCTCGTTCCGTCCGGCCCGAAGGCGGTGATCTCGGCGTCCCAGTCGCCGACGAAGCGGCCGTAGAGCTGGAGCGCCGCGGCGTGCTCGGGGTTGGGTCCGTTCGCGTGCAATAGTCGCGCAAAGTCGGTCATATCGCTCTCCTGTTGCAGGGAGATCAGCATGACCCGCCAACGGCCGGCTTGGAGAAAATTGCGCTTCAGACCCCGTCGAGGATGATCACCGTCGGCTTCGTCGGCAGCGTATCCCGCGACATCCGGAACGAGCGCTCGATGCGCCGGTCGATCTCGAACTGCTGGCCGATCCGGCGCATGAAGTCGTCGAGCGGGGTGGCGAAGCGGTGCATCGGCAGCACCACCGAGGCGCGCAAGCGCTTGGTGATGTCCGAGATCCCTTCGAGCGACATGGTGTAAGTGCCGTCAATCGGCACCATCACGATGTCGAGCCGTCCGATCTGGGCGAAATGGCTGTCGTCGAGCTTGTGGTGGAGATGGCCGAGATGGCCGATGCAGAGGCCGGCCGCCTCGAAGATGAAGATGGAATTGCCGTCGCGGATCATGTCCGCGCCGACATCGTCGCCGTAATAGCGGCGGATGTCGGTCGTGACGTTGCGGACAAAGGTATCGCCGATGCGCTGCGACACGATGGCCGGCTTGCCGTCGTCGCTCCAGCCATGCAGCACGTGGGGAATGCGCTTGTCCGGGTATAAGGAGTAGTGGGTGCTGTGCGCCCGGTTCATGGTGACGACGTCGGGCAGCCGTCCGACCTGATAGGCGCCGCTATAATCGGTGGCGATGCGCAAGCCGCCGGGCGTGTCGATGTAGTAGGTGGAATGGCCCGCATAGGTGATCTCGACCTCGGCAGAGCCGGCGGCCGGCCGGAACGCGACCGGCATGGCCCGCGGAGCAGCATGGGCCATCGCCAGACATTCGCTGCGCTGTGGCTGCTGGGCGAGGGCAGGCGAGAGGAGCAAGCCGAAGAAGGCAAAGATCGTCAGGACCAGTCGAGGCATAACGCGATCACCCGTTGCGCATTCGGCGAGAGTGTATCGTCGAATTTGCGCGACGTCATGCGCCGCTACGGCAGCCGCGCCAATCCGCCGCTTGCCTCTACCAGCTTTACGGCCTTCTTATCGAATGAAATGAAGGTCTCGGCCCCAAGCCAATAGCCTTCATGAGCAATGATCCCATCGGCAAAATCGCCGCCAGCTTCGAGGAGTGCCAACCCAGCCTCAGCCAGGGGACGGTTGACGACCACATTGGAGGCGCTGATGAAGTGCCGGATAGACGCCGCGATATTCACAGCGGAAGTTTTGTAGCCTCGCGAGAGGACCCAGGCCAACTCGCACAGTGCCGAGATCGAGATGGCTACTACGTCTGCCTTTTTGAGAACGGCTTCGGCTGCTTTGCTCTGTTCGGCATTATCCCCGACCAGAACCCGTACCAGGACATTGGTGTCTGGTGTGATCTTCATCGCTTGCCGGACCAGCCGTCAGCTATGATCTCGTTCATCTCTTCGATCGAAAGCGATCGACCGTTCGTTTTCCCTTTCAGGAAGCCGAACGCATCCGAAATCTTTCCGGTGGGCCGAACTGCCCTCACCTCAACTCGACCCCCAGGGAGCTTTTCTATCGAAATCTTGTCGCCGGGATGCACACCAAGGTGCTCCAAAAGGTCTTTCCGGAGCGTAACCTGCCCCTTCGCCGTGACGGTGAGCGTGCTCATGGGATTCCTCAATCCTTGAGATCCTTCGATAAGTAAGGGAATTTCTCCTTACTTTCAAGGGGCGCCGCTCACTCCCGGCGCGGGCTGAACTTCCAAGTGATGGCAACGAGGCTTGCGGTGATCAGGCCGCTGATGAGGCCGGCGAGCGGCAGGGCGAGCAGCAGTGCGGCGCTGGCTGCCCAGCCGATCGAGGAGAAGGCCTCGGCGAAGGTCGCGAGCCGCGATGAGGTCTGCCGGCGGCGGAATTGGCTGCGCCTTGCCTGCACCCGGAACCAGAGCTGGATCGCGGTCGCCGAGGCCGCGCTGACGATGATCGCGCCGGCACTGACCGCGGCCTGGAATGGCGAGGCAAAGGCCAGTGCCGCCAGCAGCGGACCGAAGATCACGGCGATCGCGATCAGCACCACCTCGATCTTGGCGCGAATGACGGCGGACGGCATCAAGGGCGCGGTCGCGACCAGGTCGGGGGCGTCCTCGCCCGAGATCGTCAGCCAGGCGAGCCCGCCGGCGAGCTGTCCGGCCGCCATCACGATGACAGGTGTGATCAGCGTCAGCGCCGCCGAACTGTCGGCAAAGTTGCGCCAGAGCAGAAGCGCCGGCGGCACAAGATAGAGCAGCTGCATCAAGGTCTGCGAGATCAGCCATGGATCGCGCCACAGCAGCATGAATTCCTTGCGGCGCAGCGCCTGCTGGCGCGATCCGCCGCGGAACGCGCGCTCCTCGGTATGGACGCGGCCCGACGTGGCGTAGGCCGCCGCATCGATCGCCGTGTCGGCAAAGCGGTGCGAGAAGATCGCCATCACGCTGCCGAGCATCACGAGCGCGAGCGCGAGAATCAGCGACAGCGCCTCGTTGTCGCCCATCGCTGCCCGCGCCGGCCACCACCAGATGCTGTCGACGTGGGGGGCGTAGGCGGCAACGCTGCCTGAGGTCAGGATGGTGAAGCGCGAAAGCGTGCCGTAGGACATGATCGCCGCGACCTGAAGCGCGATCACGAAGCCCGCGCCGATGATCGCTGCGAGGATTTGGGCGATCAGGCGCGTCCGCGCCGGGCCGATCAGCCGGAACAGGAGAATGGTGACGGCGATCGCGATCGCCGCGGCCGACAGGCCCATCGCAATGACGACGCCGAAGGCCGCGAGCCAGCGCGCGCCGCCGCCGATCACCAGCACGTCGATGAAGGGTGTCGAGAACAGCAGCGCGAGCACGGTGACGGTCAGCGCAATCGCGGCGATGCGGACCGAGAACAGATTGGCGAGCCGCGCCGGCGAGGACATGATCAGGTCGAGATCGGCGCGGGCGTAAAATACCCGTGTCACCGATTCGATCGCCTGCGACAGCATCAAGGTCCAGGCGAGAAAGATCGTGGCCGAAATCACGATCAGCGAGGATTTGTCGAGCGGCAGCTGCAGGTCGGCGAAACGGCCGATCACCGCCCAGGCCGGCAGGTGCAGCAGCGCGGCGAAGCAGACGAGGCCGATCATTGCCGCGCGCGCCCGTTTGCGCCGCCCGCCCGTCATCATGGCGAGCCATTCGCGCCAGGCGAGCCGCAGCTCGTGGCGGGCAAACCAGGACAGCGCGGTGGCCGAGCTCATGCCGCTTCCTGAAGCGTCACCAGCGCGATGAAGAGATCTTCCAGGCTGGTGTCGGCATGGCCGTTCTGCTGGCGCAGCTCGGTAAGCGTGCCTTCGGCGACCAGGCGGCCGGAGGCGATCACGCCGATCCGGTCGGCCATGCGCTCGGCGACCTCGAGGATATGCGTGGTCATGATGACCGTGCAGCCGGCGCGGACACGCGCGCTGAGCAGGCCCTTCACATGGCGAGCGGAGACGGCATCGAGCCCGGTCAAGGGTTCATCGAGGATGATGAGGCGGGGGTCGTGCACCAGCGCCCCTGCGAGAGCGACCTTCTGGCGCATGCCCTTGGAAAAGCCCTCGCAGCGCTCGTGCCGGTGCGCCTCCAGCCCGAGCGAATCGAGCAGGTCCTCGGCGACCGGTTGCGCGATCGACGGCGCGATGCCCCAGAGGCCGGCGACGAATTCGAGATATTCGAGCGGGGTGAGCTTGTCGTAGATCATGGGCTCATCGGAGACCCACGCCATCACCTGCTTGGCGGCGACGGGATCCTGGAGCGCATCGATGCCGAAGATGGAGACGGCGCCGGCATCGGGCCTGAGCAGGCCCGCAACCATGCGCAGGGTGGTGGTCTTGCCGGCACCGTTGGGGCCGACCAGCGCGTAGAATTCGCCGGCGTGGATGGTGAGATCGAGGCTGTCGACCGCCAGACGGTCAAAACGCTTCGTTAACCCCACCACTTCCAGCGCCGAGTTGTCCGGCTTCATGACGGCCATACCATCCGGTTTGCATCGCCCGCGACCATGACCCGAAGATATTTCGGCACCGTGAATCGCACTGCCGCAAATTCCGTCAACCGGATTGGACTAAAGACAAGGCATCCCGACAAGTCACCGTTTGTTGACAGCGCGCGGGCGTTCAGGCTGAATTGATTCCGGACAAATGGCGCGAACGCGGCGAAACGACTGCGTAGCGACTGGACACAAGATGCGGCAAGGCGGCCAAAAGAACCGCCGGATGCATCGGGAGGACGCGCGTCAATGCTGGATTTCGTTCAGCAGCTGGTCAGCGGTGTTGCGCTCGGCTGCGTCTACGGCCTGATCGCGCTCGGCTTCGTGCTCGTCTACAAGGCCACCGAGGTCGTCAATTTCGCCCAGGGCGACCTGATGATGCTGGGCGGCTTCTTCGCCTTCACCTTCATCGGCATGATGGGCCTGAACTACTGGATCGGCTTTGCCGGTGCGGTGGCGGCGATGGCGCTGTTCGGCATGCTGGCCGAGCGCGTGGTGGTGCGGCCGATCCTCGGCTATCCGCAATTCTCCATCATCATGGCCACGATCGGCCTCGGTTATTTCCTGCGCTCGATCGCCGGCATGATCTGGGGCACCGACGACCTGAAGATCGAGACGCCATTCAGCCAGGGCGTGCTGCGCATGGGTTCGCTGGTGCTCGCCTACGACAAGCTCTCGGTGATCGCGGCGACGATGATCCTGTGCACGCTGCTCTGGCTGTTCTTCAACAAGACCACGCTCGGCACAGCGATGCGCGCCAGCTCCGAGAACATGCTGGCAGCCTATTACATGGGCATTCCGGTCAAGCGCGTGGTTTCGGTCGTCTGGGCGATCAGCGCGGCGGTCGCGACCTGTGCCGGCGTGCTGCTGGCGCCGATCACCTTCATCCATTCCAATGTCGGCCTCGTGCTCGGTCTGAAGGCGTTTCCCGCCGCGGTGCTCGGCGGTTTCGGCTCGATCCCGGGCGCCGTGGTCGGCGGCGTTCTGATCGGCGTGATCGAGAGCATGGCCGGCTTTTACCTGCCCGAGGGCTGGAAGGACGTTGCGCCCTACATCGTGCTGCTCGCCGTGCTGCTGCTGAAGCCCGAGGGCCTGTTCGGCCTGCACGTCCGCAAGAAGGTCTGAACGCCATGCGCTTCCTGTTCAAGACCGACTACGAGGACGACATCAAGCTGTTCCCGCATTCGGGCTACGTCGCCACTTACGGCGTCCTGCTCGCGCTGCTGCTGATCGCGCCTTACGTGCTCTCCAGCTATCTTATGAGCCAGCTGGTCTTCGTCTGCATCTATGCGACCGTCGGCGTGGCGCTGTTGATCCTGACCGGCTTCACCGGCCAGGCCTCGCTCGGCCATGCCGCCTTCCTCGCCATCGGGGCCTACACCGCGGCCTACTTGCAGAAGTACAATGTGCCGTTCCCGGTCTATTTCCTCGCCGCCGGGCTCCTGACCGGCATCATCGGCGCGATGGTCGGCTTTCCTGCGCTACGCCTCACCGGCATCTATCTCGTCATCGCCACCATCTCCTTTGCCCTGATCGTGGAGGAGATCCTGGCGCGGTGGGAGAGCGTCACCCACGGCAACGAGGGCATGCGGGTCAAGACGCTGTCGCTGCTCGGCGTCGCCGTGCCGCGCGACAGCCCGACCTTCTATTATCTCTGCCTTGCCGTGCTGGTGCTGACCATCGTCGGCACGCTCAATCTGCTGCGTTCGCCGACGGGACGTGCCTTCGTCGCGATCCGCGATTCGGAGACGGCGGCGCGCAGCATGGGCGTCAATGTTGCGCTCTACAAGGTGAAGTCGTTCGCGATCTCGGCCGCGATCACCGGCTTTGCCGGCGTGCTGTTCGCGCACAAGCTCTCCTTCATCTCGCCGGAAATGTTCACGCTGCAGCTCTCGATCGAGTTCATCATCGTGATCCTGATCGGCGGCACCTTCAGCCTGCACGGCGCCGTGCTGGGAGCGATCTTCATCGTGATGATCGATCCGTTCCTGACCTATCTGAAGGACGACATGCCCGGCATCATCGCCGGCATTGCCGCGACATTCGGAGCGGGCACGGCGACGGCGGGCAACATCCAGGCGAAGGTCGCGGCCTTCGCCTCGCTCAACGGCCTGAAGGGCGCGATCTACGGCGTCATCATCGTGCTATTCGTGCTGTTCGAGCCGCTCGGCCTCTACGGCCGCTGGCTCAAGATCAAGCTCTTCTTCCAGCTGTTTCCGCTCTACAAGCGCGCCACCTTCAAGCGGCATAAGATCTATGTGAAGTCGGAGCGCAATCGATGAGCTATTTCCGCGCCGAGAACCTGTCGCTGCATTTCGGCGGCCTCAAGGCGGTCGATGCGGTGTCGTTCGCGGTCGAGAAGGGCGAGATTCTCTCGATCATCGGGCCCAACGGCGCCGGCAAGAGCTCGATCTTCAACCTGATCTCGCGGATCTACCGGCCGACCTCGGGCCGCATCTTCTTCGAGGACCAGGACATCACGGAGCAGCCTCCCTACGACATTGCCAAGCTCGGCATCGCCCGCACCTTCCAGAACATCGAGCTGTTCGAGAATGCGACCGTGCTGTCGAATCTTTTGGTCGGCCGCCACCGCCATTCGACCACGCAGCTCTGGCAGGAACTCTTGTTTCTGCCGAGCGTGCGGGCCAACGAGAAGGTGCACCGGCGCAGGGTCGAGCAGGTCATCGAATTCCTCGACCTCGAACCCTATCGCGACAAGCTGATCTCGGGCCTTCCTTACGGCGTGCGCAAGGTGATCGAGCTGGCGCGCGCGCTGTGCTCGGAGCCGAAGCTGATCCTGCTCGACGAGCCGTCCTCCGGCCTCAATGTCGAGGAGACCGACGACATGTCGTTCTGGGTCCGCGACATGAAGAGCGAGCTCGGCGTCACCGTACTGATGGTCGAGCACGACATGTCGCTGGTCAACCGCGTCTCCGATCGCGTCATCGCGCTGAACTACGGAAGGGTGCTGGCGATGGGCTCGCCCGCTGAAGTGCAGCAGCATCCCGACGTCGTCGCCGCATATCTGGGAGCCTGAAGCAATGGATGCCGCGGCGACTCCGGATATCATCTTAAAACTCTCCAACATTGAGAGCTATTACGGGCCGATCATGGCGATCCGCGGCATTTCGCTGGAAGTGCCGCGCGGCCGCATCGTCACGCTTCTCGGGGCCAACGGCGCCGGCAAGACCACGGTGCTGAAGACGATCTCCGGCATCCTCGATCCGCAGAAGGGTGCGATCGAGTTCATGGGCAAGCCGATCCAGCGCATGGAGGCCGACCGCATCGTGCGGCTCGGCCTCAGCCACGTGCCGGAGGGACGCGAGGTGTTCCCGTTCCTCTCAGTGCGCGAGAACCTGATGATGGGCGCCTATCCGCGCAAGGACCGGGACGGCGTCGCTGAGGATCTGGAGCGTGTCTACGGCTATTTCCCGCGCCTGAAGGAGCGCATCAACCAGCCGGCCGGCCAGCTCTCCGGCGGCGAGCAGCAGATGCTCGCGATCGGCCGCGCCCTGATGAACCGGCCGACGCTGCTCTTGCTCGACGAGCCCTCGCTCGGCCTGTCGCCGCTGCTGGTGAAGGAGATCTTCACCATCATCCGCCGGGTCAACGAGGAGCAGGGCATGTCGATCCTGCTGGTCGAGCAGAACGCCAAGGTGGCGCTGGAAACCGCCCATTACGGCTATGTGCTCGAGATCGGCCGTATCGTGATGAACGACAGCTGCGACCGCTTGATGCATTCCCAGGACATCCAGGAATTCTACCTTGGCGCCAAGGAAGCGGGCGCGCGCGGCGAGCGGCGCTGGAAGAAGAAGAAGACGTGGCGGTGAGGGCGAGCTGGCAGTAAGATGAGCTTGCCCAACGCTAAGCAAAGACCGCCGGCAAGGCAGGCAGCGGAGGTAGGCGACAAGGAGGAGAGGTGCATGGCCGGACCGGCGGTGCTGACGGTCGCTGATACGATCGCGAAGAGCTTCTTGCGCGCCGCCGAGACGCGGGGCGACAGGCCGGCGATCCGCGAGAAGAAGTTCGGTATCTGGCAGCCGACGAGCTGGCGAGAGTGGCTCGCGATCTCGAAGGAGATCGCCTACGCGCTTCGCGCCGTCGGTTTCATGCCCGGCGACGTCGCCTCCATCATCGCCAATGCCGTCCCCGAATGGGTCTACGCCGACATGGGCATATTGTGCGCCGGCGGCGTCTCCTCCGGAATTTATCCGACCGATTCTGCGTCCCAGGTCGAGTATCTCGTCAACGATTCCGCGACCCGGGTGATCTTCGCCGAGGACGAGGAGCAGCTCGACAAGATTCTCACCTGCCGCGCGCGCTGCCCGAGCTTGCAGAGGATCATCGTGTTCGACATGGAGGGCCTCAGCGGCTTCTCCGACGACATGGTGATGTCGCTCGACGAGTTTCGCGCGCTTGGCCGCAACCACATGGTCGGCCGCGAGGCGTTGTGGCAGGAGATGATCGACAGCCGTGTCGCCGGCGATCTCGCGATCCTCGTCTATACGTCCGGCACCACCGGTCCGCCCAAGGGCGCGATGCACGCCAATCGCAGCGTGACCCACCAGATGCGGCATGCCAACGACTTCATCCCGGCGCGGGAGGACGAGGATCGCCTGGTGTTCCTGCCGCTGTGCCATGTTGCCGAGCGCGTCGGCGGCTATTACATCTCGGTCGCGCTCGGCTCCGTGATGAATTTTGCCGAAAGCCCGGAAACCGTGCCGGACAATCTGCGCGAGGTGCAGCCCACCGCCTTTCTGGCGGTGCCGCGCGTCTGGGAAAAATTCTATTCCGCCATCACCATCGCGCTGAAGGATGCGACGCCGCTGCAGCAATGGGTCTATCGCCGCGCCATTGGCATCGGCTACCGCATGGTCGATTGCCGGCTCGAGGGCAGGGCGCCGCCGCTGTCGCTGCGCATCGCCAACCGCATCGCCTATGTGGTCGCGTTCCGCAACATCCGCCGCATGATTGGGCTCGACCGCTGCCGCATCGCATTCACCGGCGCAGCGCCGATCGCGCCGGAGCTGATCCGCTGGTATCTGGCACTCGGCATCGACATGCACGAGGTCTACGGCCAGACCGAGAATTGCGGGGTCGCCACCATGATGCCCGCGGACAGGATCAAGCTCGGCTCGGTCGGCACCGCCGTGCCCTGGGGCGAGGTCGCGCTGTCGCCCGACGGCGAGATCCTGATCAAGGGCGACTTCCTGTTCATGGGCTACCTGAACCAGCCGGAGAAAACCGCGGAGACGATCGATCCCCGCGGCTGGCTGCACACCGGCGACGTCGGCACCATCGACAACGAGGGCTTCGTCCGCATCACCGACCGGATGAAGGACATCATCATCACCGCCGGCGGCAAGAACATCACGCCGTCCGAGATCGAGAACCAGCTCAAGTTTTCGCCCTACATCTCGGACGCCGTCGTGATCGGCGACAAGCGGCCCTATCTCACCTGCCTCGTGATGATCGACCAGGAGAACGTCGAGAAGTTCGCCCAGGATCACGACATCCCCTTCACCAATTATGCCAGCCTGTGCCGGGCGAGGGAGATCCAGGACCTGATCGGGCGCGAGATCGAACAGGTCAACGGCAATTTTGCCCGCGTCGAGACCATCAAGAGGTTCTACCTGATCGAGCGCCAGCTCACCCCCGAGGACGAGGAGCTGACGCCGACCATGAAGCTGAAGCGCGGCTTCGTGAACAAGCGCTACGCCGCCGAGATCGAGGCGATGTATCGCGAGCGTGCGGTGGCGTGAATACCTAGCGAAAAAGCGAGGGAGGGATGGCCCCGCCCTTCGCACAATACGGGCCCAAAAGGAGAGGAGACCTCAATGTCGAAGTCGTTCCACGCGTTCGGCCTTGCTATGGGCGCTATCGCGCTCACTTGTCTGCCGGCCGTCGCGCAAACCAAGATCACCAATGAAGGCATTTCGGCAACCGAGATCGTCATCGGCACCCATCAGGACCTGTCGGGTCCGATCAAGGGCTGGGGCGTGCCGGTCTCCAACGGCATGAAGATGGCCGTCGAGGAGGTCAACGCCGCCGGCGGCATCAACGGCCGCAAGATCCGCCTGGTGGTCGAGGACAGCGGCTACGATCCGAAGAAGGCCGTGCTGGCTTCGCAGAAGCTGATCGAGCGCGACAAGATCTTCGCGATGGTGGGACCGATGGGATCGCCCACCGTGCTCGCCGCGCAGGATATCCTGCTCGACGCCGGGGTCATGCAGCTCTTCCCGCTGACGGCGGCCGAGTTCACCTTCAAGTTCGATCCCGCCAAGCCGCAGGAGCGGCTGAAGTTCAACAACCTGCTTCCTTACGTCGAGAGCACGCGCGCGGCGCTCAAATACATGATTGAGGCAAAGAATTTCAAGAAGCCCTGCATCATGCATCAGGACGACGAGTACGGAAAAAACGTGCTCGATGGTTTTAACCAGCAGCTCGCCGCCATGAAGGTGCAGCCGGCCTCGATCACGAGCTACAAGCGCGGCGCCTCCGACTTCTCGGCGCAAGTCGCCAAGATGAAGTCCGACGGCTGTGACCTCGTCGTGCTCGGCGCGGTGCTCCGTGAGCCGATCGGCACGATGAGTGAAGCGAAGAAGCTCGGTTGGGACGTCACCTTCCTCGGCGCCACGCCCGTCAACGTGCTCGAGGTGCCGGCGCTCGGCAAGGAAACGGTGGAAGGCTTGTATGCTGCTTCGAACTTCGAAATTCCCTATGAAGACACCGCAAAGGGAAAGGTGAAGGACTGGCTCGTCAACTACAAGAAGATGTTTGGCGCCGACGCCAACACCCAGGCCATCATCGGCTACAATGCAGTGATGACGTTCGCGCATTATGCCAACAAGGCTGGCAAGGATCTGACTGGCCAGAAGATGCTCGACGCGCTGGAGTCCGGCGACAAGTTCCAGGACATCTTCAATTCGCCGCCGACGGTGTTCTCGAAGACCAACCATCTCGCGACCACCGTCACCCAGGTCCAACAGGTCAAGAACGGCCGCTGGGTGCTGGTGAAGGACAATCTGATGTTTTGATCTCTTGCCTCTCCCCGCTCGCGGGGAGAGGCCGCAGCGCATCCAAGATGCGATGCGGGTGAGGGGGACTCTCCGCGAGTCCAGTTCTCACCGTGATCGCGGAGGCAGCCCCTCACCCCAACCCTCTCCCCGTAAGAACGGGGAGAGGGAGAAGGAAGATAGCCCCTACGATCCCCCGCCTGCGGTGCCCGAGCTCACCGGGGCGAGCTCGTCTTCCCGGCAGCGCCAGCCATCGTCGGCTTTGACGAAGGCGAAGGTTCGCTGAATTCTCAGCCGGCGCGTGACGTTGAAGGCGTCTGCGGCGCGCTCCTTGTTGCCGGCTCCCGGCTGCGGACGACCCGTCGTGGGGTCCCAGCAGGTGCCGGTGCAGATGGAGGCGATCTTGCTGCACACGGTGAAGGGGGCCAGCACGGCCATCTCGATTTCGCCGGTGACCTGCGCCTCCTGGTCGCTCACCTGGCTGTCGAGCGCATAGACGCGGTTGATGCGCAGGAAATTGCCGCAGGAATTGGCCGCATGAATCCGCGCGGCGCAGAAATCGACCGCGTCGGTGTCGGGTGATCGGGCCGCGACCTGCCGGCCGAACACCTTCTTGGGATCGCCTTTCGCCGCGCGGATTTCGTCGGTCTTGCGCTTCAAATGTTCGGCGAGACAGTCCTCCGCGGATTCCAGCTCATGCAGCGGCACGTTCTCCTTGCCGACCAGATTGCATTTGCGGTCGCGCTCGCGTGTCCACCGTCCATATTCGGCGAAGGCAAAGCGTGCCGCGGTCGGGTCCAATTTGCCGATCAGGCCGAGCACCAGGCCATTGAGCTCGGTTTCGGCAAGCGCCAGCGTGGGGTCGGCGCAGATCACCGCGCCCGCAGCGGTGTTGGCCGCAAGGCAGTCGAAATCCGGATCGCGAACGATCGCGGCGCGCTCCTCGGTGACCTTGAGCAGGCACGCCTTGACCTGGTCGAATTCGTCCGGGCGGATCGCGGTCTGGCCGACGATGCCGCAGCTGAGGTTGCGTTGGCGGACCCAGATCGCATTCTCCTCGATTCCAGGCAGGCGATCCGGCAGGCGGGCGAGCCGCGCCTCGATCGCGACGCTCAGCTTCTCGGCGGCGGCGGCAAGGGTCGCATCACCGCAGAACAATTGATTGCCGGGGTCGCGAATCTGCTGGCAGTTGTTCCTGGAGAACAGCGGCAGCCTGTCGGCGATCGCGCGGTCGGATTGCGCCGACGCGGACGCCGCCGGCAATGCCAGCAGCGCAAGCACAGACAGCACGATGAATCGCATTCCAGTCGCCCCCGCACGGAAGGCGCCATGCTAGCGTCTGGTCTTGCGCGGTGAAATGGGTTTGTGCGGAAGAGCAGCGGGAGGTCTGTAGCCCGCATGGTGCGCAAGCGTAATCCGGGGGCGGTGCGAGTGGCAAGAGTCCCGGATTTCGCTGCGCTCTAGCCGGGCTAGGAGGCCGATTCGATCAACGCGCCTCGGCGGCCGCCATCGAGACCTGTACCGGCTCGTCGACATATTTCAGCACGGCCGATTGGTGGAGCACGAACAGCGGCTGATAGCTCCGCGTCGCGTCGTCCCTGATCATCGCCATGCGGCGATTGTCGAGCATGAGCCATTGGCCGTCGAGCTTTGCTGCGGCAATGGCGTGCGCCTCGCCGGCCCTGACGTCGCGCACCACGACCATGCGGAGGTCTTCAGAGGCAATTCCCGCCAGCCGCAGCGCGGCCAGCTTGGCGATGGCATAGTCCTCGCAATCGCCGGCGCCGCGCGCGAAGGTCGCAAGCGGCGAGCTCCAGAGGTCGGCGCTGCCGTCGTTGGCGGCATGGATGGCGAGATTGATGGCGCGGTTGATCTCGCCGAGCCGCGCACGGCCGTCGCGGGCGCGGGCCTGATCGACGATGGCGAGCAGCTCGAGCGCCGCGGGTGAAGCGCAATTGTCCCGGTCGCCGTCGCACAGCGCGAGCTGCACCATGTCGTCGTCGAGCTTGTCCTTCAGCGCGGACCATTTCTGCTGCAGGCTGCCGGATGAGATGGCGAAGGCGAACACGCCAAACGGTTCGGCGGATTTGCGCACGAGGACGCCGGCGCCCGGCGAGAGCAGCGTGCCGGCGCGAAGCTCGGCGGCCGAGCCGAGCAGGATCAAGCCGCACATGACAAGGATTGCGCGAAAGGCGCGCGAGCGAGCAGCGGTCTCCATCTGACATCCCCTTCCCAGGCTTCGCGAGATCCCCCTCGATCTCGTCGTGCCGGGCTTTGTTGCTTTCGCGGAGATAGTGCGAGACGGGCCGTTTTGTTCTGCTTAACGCGCCCGGCAGGGGTCTCAAAACCGGGTGGCAGGCTGAATCGGACCCGCGCGAATTGCGTAAAATTTTACGATTCGACGGCTAGGAGAGCCTCGCTGCCGCGAAATGGAACCAATTGCAGGCAGAAGTTGCGACGGGCGCCGAATCTCACCTATGGCTAACGACCCGCTATTTCACGGGTTCTGTTAGTTAGGTCACAGATTTAACGCCGTATTTGCCGCAGGATGTTGCAGGGCATCACGAACAAAAGATGACGCAAGTATCTGTTCTACCAGCTTTACTTCGAATGACTTGGGACGGCGGGAAATGCGTGCATCTAACCCTGTTTCGACTTCCGAATTCTTGGAATATGACTTCCGCTCCTCTGGGAATGCACCGCCCGGCGCAGGCTCTTACGGTCAAGTGACGCGAAATCACACAAGCAATAGATGGTTTCGCTAAGGACTTGGTAATGCTAAGCAAGCTTAGGTCGTCGATACTTACATAAATTTTAACCCTTTTTACGGTGCCCGGTTGAATTACGCTGGCAAATTTGACGCCGCGACGTCTTTGGACGGCCAGAGTTCCAACTCGCCCGTCTTTGTCCACGTCGATTCCTTTGCCGCCAAGCCCTTCATTGCCAAGGCGCATGGCCATGTGCCCGACGGTGCATTCGTCGTTCCCGACGCCAATCTGATCTTCAACGGCGAGTTCAAGCGTGCCGGGCTCGACCTCGTGCTGTCGCACGACGGTCACGAGTTCGTCGTTCACGATTATTTCAGGGGCGACAAGCGCGCCGCGATCGCTTCGCCCGACGGCGCCCACCTCGGCGGCGACGTCGTCAACGCCCTCACCGGCCACGTCCAGGTCGCCCAGGCCGCGCCCGGCGCCGGTGCGGCCCAGGTCATCGGTCACGTCACCAAGCTCGTGGGCAGCGCGACCGCCATCCGCAACGGCGTCTCGGTGATCCTGAACAACGGCGACAACGTCGAGAAGGGCGACGTGGTCTCGACCGGCGCCGATTCGACGCTCGGCATCACCTTCATCGACGGCACCGTGTTCGGCTTGTCCTCCAATGCGCGGATGGTGCTGAACGAGATGGTCTACGACCCCAACGGGTCGAACAATTCCTCGCTGCTCAGCCTGGTCGCGGGCACCATCACCTTCGTCGCCGGCGAAACCGCCAAGCACGGCGACATGAAGGTCGACACGCCGGTCGCCACCATGGGCATCCGCGGCACGGCGGTGCTGACACAGATCAACTTCGTCGTTCCCGCCGGCGGCGGCGATCCGCAGCCGCAGGCGAGCTTCCAGGTGCTGGTCGAGCCGAACGGCACGACCGGCTCCTACATCCTGTTCGACAAGGTCACGCTGCTGCCGATCGCGACGGTCAACCAGGCCGGCCAGATGATCCAGATCAGCGGCGGCAACGTCTCGGTCACCAATGCACTGATGTCGCCCGATGTGCAGAAGCTGATCACGGACGTGTTCACGCTGAAGTTCACCGACAACAACACCAACACCAAGCTGACCACGAACTACACCGACACGATCACGCCGTTCGGCCATGAGGTGGTGCTCAAGTCGGGGTCCGGTCCGATCGTCACCGCGACCTTCGTCAATCTCAATCCGCAGACGCAGGAAGGCCCGACCACGTCGACGCCGACGCCCGGCCGCATTCCCGGTCAGCCGATCGCGCAAAGCTTCGACCTCGGCGGCAACGTGAAGACGGCGTTCGCGCTGACCGAACGGGCGGACACCACGGGCGATACGCACGCCGACACGATTTCCGGATTGATCAGATTCCTCGATCAAAACCTCGGCGACCTGCCGACGGTGAGCGTGAGCCTCGCCGAGGCGCCGAACTACGTCTACAAGAGCGCCGGCCAGCAGGATGTCACCGGCTCGCTCACCGCGCTGCAGAAGCAGGACATCGCGGCGACGCAGATTCAGATCAGTGTCGTCGCCGACCCCGCCAACAACAATAACGGCTCGGCGGTCTGGACCTACACGATCCCGGACAAGGTCTTCGATTTCCTCGCGGCCGGCGAGACCCTGACGCTGACCTACATGGTCCGCGTCGACACCAATTTCTCGGTGAACCCCGAGTCCAAGTTCATCCCGATCACGATCACGATCACGGGAACGAACGACAAGCCGGTGGTCACCACCGACGTTCCCGTCATCACTTTCGAAGGCGGCACCAGCGTGCCGGGTGGCCCGCTCACCAGCGACGTTCCGACCTCGGGCACGCTGAGCTTCGATGACGTCGATCTCACCGACAAGCATACGGTGTCGGTGGCGCTGACCAGCGCGACCCTGCCCGGCGGCACCGTTCCGCCCGGTCCGCTCGCGGCATTCCAGAGCGCGATGTCGGTCGCGATCGCTGCGGGCGCCGACAGCACCGGTGACGGCACCGGCACCATCAACTGGTCACTGGCCGATCTCCCGGTCTATCTCGCCGACTTCATCCCGAAGGGCGTGGTGCTGACGCTGGTCTACACCGTCACCGTCACGGACTCGCAAGGCGCGACGGCCCAGCAGACGATCACGGTCACGATCACCGGCACCGACGCGCCCGCCGTGGTCTGGATCGCGACCGACAAGGCGGGCGCGCCCTCCGGCGGCTTCTGGAAGGACGCGGCCAATTGGGAGACCGGGACCGTCCCGACCATCGATGACGACGTCATTGTCATCACCGATCAGCTGCACGGTCTGACGCCGTCCTATCCGGTGACGATCGATGCGGCCGCCTATGCGAAATCGCTGACGATGAACGATTTCGGCGGCCCGCCGCCGAAGCTGATCAACCAGAGCTCGCTGACTATTGCCGGTGCGCTCAACATGAGCGCGGACTCGATCCTCACCAACGCCGCGACCGGCACGATGTCGGTCGGCGGCAAGGCCGAGATATTGGACACGAGCGTGCTCACCAATGCGGGCCACTTGACGCTCGCAGGCGGCGGCGATTTCGCTGCCGGTACCACGATCACCAATTCCGGCACGCTGGAGCTGTCGGGCGGCACCTTGAAGATGCTGGCCGACATTGCCAATGCCGGCGGCACGCTGAAGGCTGACGCGGGCACGACGCTGATCGTGGACAATGCGGCCGTCCACGGCGGCACGGTCACGATTCTCGGGACATTGGAACTCGACGGCGCCAGCTTGATCGAGAACGGCTCATTGACCAATTCCGGTACGGTCAACGTCGAGGGCACGGTCGAATTTGCCAATGAGACGGTCTCCAACACCTCCGCCGGCACGATCAGGGTACTGGCGAATGGCTGGTTGACGATCGACCAGGGATCCAGCGTCGCCAACGCCGGCCACGTCACGGTCGATGCCTCGGGCAAGCTGTCGATCAGCGGCGCAACCATCAGCGGCGGCATGATCGACGGTGGCGGCAACATAGACGTCACCGGCGCCAGCAGGATCGACGGCGGGGCGACATTGAGCACGAGCGCCGTCACCGTCGGAAGCGGGGTGACGCTGACGCTCGACGATGTCACCGTTGCGGGGACCGCGATCGCAAATGGCGGCACCGTCAAGATCGATGCGAGCAAGAAACTGACGCTCTCGGGCGCGAGCGTCACCGGCGGCCAGCTTAACGTGCTCGGTACGCTGGCCTCGTCCGGCGCCAGCACCGTCACCAATGCGTCCATCACCAACAACGGCCTGATCGAGGCGATCGGCGGCGTGTTGACGCTCGCCGCCACGACCTCGGCCGCCATTGCCAATGCCGGCACCCTCCGCGCCAACGGCGCCGAGCTCGATATCGACCATCAGGCCGTCACCAACACCGGCACGCTGGCCGCGATCAACGGCGGCACGCTGAAGCTGACTGCGATGACGGTGACCAACACCGGCGGCACCGTGTCGGTCGCATCGGGCTCGTCGCTCGATCTCGCCGGTTCGACCATCAGCGGCGGCACGGTGACGATCGCGGGCACGCTGGAATCGACCGGCACGAGCGCAGTCGACGGCGCCGACCTCAACAACACCGGCACGATCTCCGTGACCAGCGGCACGCTGACGATCGATCCCGGCCTGCTTCATGCCATCACCAATCTCGGGCTGATCGAGGCGGCGGGCGGGGGCATCCTCAAGCTCGCGACCGCGACCGTCAGCAATGCCGGCGGTACGATCGCGGTCGACGGCGCCTCGAAGCTCTATCTGACCGACGTCTCGATCAACGGCGG
The DNA here is from genome assembly GCF_051853065.1 of Bradyrhizobium sp. SPXBL-02. Taxonomy (NCBI): domain Bacteria; kingdom Pseudomonadati; phylum Pseudomonadota; class Alphaproteobacteria; order Hyphomicrobiales; family Nitrobacteraceae; genus Bradyrhizobium; species Bradyrhizobium sp. SPXBL-02. The sequence goes on from NZ_CP182474.1 coordinate 1,163,561, forward strand.
CACCCTGAGCAATGCCGGTCATCTCTACGGCGTCTCCGGCAGCAGCACGATCACGGGCGCGGTCACCAACACCGGCACGATCGAGGTGCAGGCCGGCACGCTGAACCTCGCTGGCGGCATCACCGGCGTCGGGACGCTGCTCGTCGACGACGGCGCGACACTCGCGCTGGGCGGCGCGGATGCGCAGACCGTCACCTTTGCCGGCGGTACCAACACGCTCCGGCTCGATGCCACGAGCCATGACTTCACCGGCACCATTACGGCCGGGGCCTCGACCGGCGGTACCTTCACCGTCACCGGTGATGCCGATATCGCCAGCGCGAGCGGCGACGCGCTCGTGCTCGCTGCATCCGGCGGAACCAGCGGCAACCATGGCGACGTCATTCTGACGCCAACCGGCGCACTGACCGGCGCGGCCAGCGGGCTCGTCGTCACCCAGAACGGCGCCGGCGACGTCTCGTTGACCGCAACCAAGGACATCACGGGCCTCGCCGGCAACGGCATCACGCTGCGCGACAGTGCGACCGGCTCCGGCGACGTCACCGTCAACAATCTCACCGGCAAGGCGACCGGCACCGGCACGAATTCGGTCGGCGTTCTCGTCGAGAATTTGAACGCTGCCAATAGCGGCGACATCTCGATCACTCAGCTCGGCGGCGCGGCGGGCGGCGCGTATGGCATCGATGCAGCGACGCTGGGCCACGGCGACATCGACATTGACGCCGGTGGCTCGATCACCGGCGGCTCCATCTACGGCATCCGGACGCGCAGCTATGGCAGCGGCAGCCAGACCGTCACGACGGAGGCCGGCAGCATCGTTACGTCGGCCAGCTCGGGCATCGTCGCCGTCAATCGCGCGACATCGATCAACGCTGCGGCCGATAGCAGCGTCACGGTCACCAGCTACGGCACGATCAATTCGGGAAGCAGCCCGAACCTGGCCGGCAATGTTCCGGCCGGCATCGAAGCCGGCTACACCGGCGCCACCAGTGGCACCCACGCCAATACCGGCGTCAACGGCTCGGTGGTCGTCAACAACCATGGCAACATCACCGCCGCGGCCGGTTACGGCATCAACGCCTATAATTACGGGAGCGGCGACGTCTCGGTGACCAGCTTCGCCGGCACCACGATCTCGGTGTCCGGGGCGCAGAGCATGGGAATCAACGCCGCAGCATTGAGCGGCGGCACCGGTGACGTCACGGTCACGCTCGGCGAGAATGTCACGATCTCGGGTGCGGCGAGCTGCGGCATCAGGGCCCACAGCATCGACCAGGGCGACATCAGCGTCACCCTGGCGAACGGCGACAGCATCACCTCCGGCAGCTCCGGCATCGTGGCCGTCAATTTTGCGACGGCCATTGCCGCCGGCGTTGCGAGCACGATCTCGGTCGAAGCACACGGCACGATTCATTCCGGCACCACGCTCAACAACGACGGCACCACGCCGGGCGCGATCATCGCCGGCTACAAGCCCGGCGGAAACGGCACATTCTCGAACGCGGTCAACGGCGACGTAGTCGTCAACAGCGATGCGAACATCACCGCGGCTGCCGGCTATGGCATCGAGGCGTTCACCTGGGGTGTTGGCGACATCACCGTCGCGACCGGCCAGAATTCACAGATCTCCGCCGCAGGCACCGCGATCGCGGCGTTCGATCATGGCGGCGGCGACGTCAGCATCACCAATGACGGTTCGGCCTCCGGGGCGGTCGGCGTGGCTGCCCTCGCCACCGGCGCCGGCGACGTCACCATCGTCAATCATGGCGACATCGGCAGCACGAGCTTCGCCGGCATCAGCGTCACGCAGAATGGGGCCGGCGCGACCGGCTCGACGCACATCACCAATTCCGGCTCGATCTCGGCTCCCACCGGTCACGCAGCGATCTACATCCAGGAGAACGCGACCGGCACGGCGACGATCGACAATTCCGGCACGATCGGTGCTGCGGACGCATCCAGCGTGACCTCGACGACCTATGCGATCGTCGAGACCGGCGGCGCCATCACGATCAACAACTCTGGCGACATCAATGGCAACATCTCCGTCGCCACGGCCACCTTCAACAACAACGCGGGCGGCATCTGGACCGTCTCCGGCACCAGCGTGTTCGGCAGCCTGTCGTCGATCGTCAACGAGGGCGATATCGACCTGCTCGATGCGGCCTCGATTGCCGGGACCGGCCTGAGCATTGCGAACTATCATGAGATCGACAGCTGGGGCACGGCGACGATCTCCGGCGCCATCACCAACGCCGGTACGATCGAGGTCAACGCCGGGATCCTGACGCTGTTCGGCTCGCTGTCCGGCGCGGGGTCGGTTACCGTCGATGCCGGCGCGCTCCTGAAGCTCGAAGGCACGGTCACGCAAACGGTCACGCTCGCCGGTGATGGCGCCGCGCTTCAGATCGATACGTCGTCCTTCGGCGGATCGATCGCGGGGCTGTCCGCGGGCGACACGATCGACCTGTCCACGATCAAGTACGGTCTCGGCACCAGTGCGGTCTATGTCGCCAATGCCGACCCTGCGACCGGAGGCGTGCTGACGGTCACCGACGCCGATGGCAACCACATCGATCTGAATCTGACCGGTGCCGACTACAGCAACGCCCATTTCGCCGGCAGCAGCGACGGCCATGGCGGCACCCTGATCACGTTCAATGCGGATGATGATGCACCGGTCTTCACCGCGGCAGAGGCCTCGCCGAGCGTGAGCTTCTCCGAGCTCGAGAGCACCACCGGCGATCCGACGCTCGATCCGGTCTCGGGTGGGACGGGCGCGATCCATTTCACCGACATCGACCTCACCGATCGTCCGACGGTGACGAACGTCGCGTATGCCTTGACTTGGCTCGACGCCGACCACACCACGCAGTTGACGCTGTCGCCGGACGAAATCACCGCGTTGGAGCAGGCGCTGACGCTCTCTGCGACCGGCAACAAGAACAACGGCGCGATCGGCTGGAGCTATTCGATCGCCGACAGCGCGCTGGATTTCCTCGGCGAAGGCCAGACCGTGACGGTGGTCTCCACCATCACGCTGGCGGACCATCAGGGCAAGACCGATACGGCCGCGGTGACGGTCACCATCACCGGCAAGAACGACGCGCCGGTGATCACGGTCGCAAGCGGCGACAGCGCCGGCGCGACTCTGGACGAGACCAATGCGGGGCTGGACAAGACCGGCACGCTGACCCTGTCCGACGCGGACGCCACCGATCATGTGAGCGTCGCGCGCGATCACCTCTCGGTCTATCTTGACGGTGTGTTGCAGACCGACGACGTCGGCGGGCTGTCGAACACCGATCTACTGAACTATCTGACCGTTCCGGCCGCCGATATCCTGAACGGCACCGCCACCCACGCGCAGTTCACCTGGACCTTCAACTCGCAGGGGGAGGACTTCGATTTCCTCGCCGCCGGCCAGACCCTGTCGCTGCAATACACGATCATCCCGTCGGATGCCGATGGCGCCGGCACCAGCAGCACCGTCACGATCGACATCGTGGGCAGCAACGACGCGCCGACGCTCGATGATGCGACGCTGGCTTCCGTCGCCGGCAACGACAGCGATCCGAGCGGAGCTGCGATCAGCAGCCTGTTCACGGACAAGTTCCACGACGCCGACACCGGTGCGACATTCAAAGCCCTCGCGGTGACCTCCGACGCCGCCACCGCAGCGCAGGGCGTCTGGCAGTACGAGCTCGCCGGCACGGATCAATGGGTCGATATCGGGTCGGTCAGCAACACGAACGCGCTGGTGCTGGGCCCCGATACGCTGATCCGGTTCGTGCCCGCCAACGGCCTTTCCGGGACGCCGGGCGCGCTGGGAGTCCACGCGCTCGACGACACCTATACCGGCGCCATCACGACTGATCTGTCGACCGCGACAATCGATCTTTCAGTGACCGGCACCGGCGGTGAGACTCCGGTCTCGCAGGATCTCACCACCATCGGCACGGAAGTGACTGCTCCCGCCGACGGCCCGGTGATCAACACCGAGAGCTTCCAGGTCGAGCATATCATCGAGAACAACTCCGACATCATCACCGATCTCATGGTCACCGGCTCGGCGGACCACGACTTCAGCGTCACCATGTCGACGGCGCATCCAGGTCTTAGTCAGGTGGACTTCTATCCGGCGTCGGGCTCGCTCGAGGAGATCAACCTCGGTTTCGAGACCGGCGCCACCTACAATCCGACAGCGGCCAGCTCCGATCCTCAAGCCCAGCCGCCGGACATCGAGCAGATCACGCTGACTGTGACGGACCAGGCCACGGGGCTGTTCGACACCGTCCATTTCATCTTCCACGAGGCCGGCGACACCAGCCAGGCCGTTGCCCTGGAAGGCACCAGCGGCAAGGACGTCATCTTCGCGACCGATACGAACAGCACGCTGACAGGCGGCGAGGGCAAGGATCAGTTCGTGTTCGCGCCGGGCTTGTTGTATGACGACAACGGGCAACCCGTCACCGATTTCTCCCACACGATCACCGATTTCAAGGTAGGGCTCGACAAGATCGATCTGCGGCAGTTCTCCGACGTCGGCTGCAAGGGCGACCTCGCCATCGCCCAGCAGCAAAATGGCGACACCCTGATCACCTGGAATCAGGAGGTCTCGCAGCAATCCGGACTGATACAGGAGCACGAGTCGCTCCTGCTCAAGAACGTGGTCGCCGCAAATCTCCAGGCCAGCGATTTCATCTTCGGCACGCATGTCACGTGAGGACGTGCGGGTCCTATCGGCCAACAGGCGCGTAGCTTGACCGCGGCAAAAAATTCACCGTCTACCACCGTCAGGGAATAGCCAATCGCGGGCCGAGGCTCCATGATCGGTGCGCCCGGCGTGGTGCGGGGCGGGAAGTTCGGCTGGCATGAAACGTCTGAGGATCCTGCGGCGGTGGTTTGCGCGGAAGCTCGGCTTTGCGCGGCTGATGTGCCTTGCGCTGCTGGTTCTATTCGCCGTTGCGCGCCTCTGGGATCCGCCGCCGATCCAGGAATTGCGGCTGCGCACCTTCGACATGTTCCAGCTGATCGATCCCAGGCACAAGACGGCGCGGCCGGTCACCATCGTCGACATCGACGACAAGAGCCTCGCCAAGCTCGGGCAATGGCCGTGGCCGCGGACGCGGATCGCCGATCTGATCCAGAGCCTCACCAACAACGGCGCGGTGGCGATCGGCTTCGACGTGGTGTTTTCGGAGCCCGACCGACTCAATCCGGATCTGGTCGCGGGCCAGATGCGCTATCTCGACGACGCCACGCGCGCCAAGCTGCGCGGGCTGCCGACCAACGACCAGATCCTCGCCGAGGCGATCAAGCGCTCGCGGGTGGTGCTGGGCGAGACGGGTCTGCCCGATATCCTGGCCGAGCCCGACAAGTCACTTCCGCTCACGGGCGTGGCGACGGTCGGGGAGGAGGGCGCCGACCGCTTCCTGTTCGAATTTCCAGGCCTGCTGCGCAACGTGCCGGTGATCGAAATGGCGGCCGCCGGCCGCGGCCTGTTCTCGATCAGAAAGGAGCGCGACGGGTTCATCCGCCGCGTGCCGATGGTCATGCGTGCCCAAGGCAACATCATGCCATCGCTCAGCCTCGAGATCCTGCGCGTCGTCACGGGGACACCGACGCTGCTGATCAGGACCGACAAGACCGGCGTGCGGGCCGTGCGCCTCAAGGGCGTCGAGATCCCCACTGACAAGAACGGCCAGTTCTGGGTGCACTATGCCCGCAGGGATCCTTCGATCTACGTCTCCGCGGCCGACGTGCTCGACAACAGCGCGTCGCCGAGCAAGTTCGCCGGCAAGCTGGTGCTGGTCGGGACCTCCGCGGCCGGGCTCAACGACATCAAGACGACGCCGGTGTCCGCGACCATGCCGGGTGTCGAGATCCATGCCCAGGTGCTGGAGAGCGTGCTCAGCGGCGCAGTGATCTCGCAGCCGAACTACGCGCTCGGGATCGAGCTGATCACGGCGCTGGTGATCGGCCTGCTCGTCATCATCTTCACGCCGAATCTCGGCCCCGTCCGCCTGGTGCTTGCGGGTGGGGCCTTCGCCGCCATCCTGGTCGGCGTGTCCTGGTTCTTCTACGTGCAGCACCGCCAGCTCATCGACTTCACCTATCCGCTGCTGTCGACCACCGCGGTCTATCTGACGCTGATCTTCGCCAGCTTCGTGCGCGAGCAGCGCCAGCGCGTGCAGATCCGCGGGCAGTTCGCGCAATACATGTCGCCGGTGCTGGTCGAGCAGCTGGCGCAATCGCCGGAAAAGCTCGTGCTCGGCGGCGAGGAGCGCGAGATGACGATCATGTTCTCCGACGTGCGCGGCTTCACCACGATCTCGGAGAGCTACAAGCACGATCCACAAGGGCTGATCGCGCTGATGAACCGCTTCCTGACGCCGCTGACCGACGTGATCATCGAGCGCAAGGGTTACATCGACAAGTACATGGGCGACGCCATCATGGCGTTCTGGAACGCGCCGCTCGACGATGCCGAGCACGAGATCAACGCCTGCGAAGCCGCGATCCAGATGCTGGAGCAGATCGACGAGGTCAACAAGGAGCGCGAGCAGGAAGCCGCCGACGGCGGCCACGTCTACATCCCGCTCAATGTCGGGATCGGTCTCAACACCGGCATCGGCGTGGTCGGCAACATGGGCTCCGACCTGAAGAAGAACTATTCGGTGCTCGGCGACAGCGTGAACCTGGCCTCGCGCCTCGAGGGCCAGTCGAAGGCATACGGCTTCCCGATCATCGTGGGCTCGCGCACCGCGCTCGCCGCCAAGGAAAAGTTCGCGATCCTCGAGCTCGACTTCATCATGGTCAAGGGCAAGTCCGAGCCGGAAGTGATCTACGCCATCGCCGGCCGCGAGGACGTGATGCATTCGGCCGCGTTCCAGCGCCTGCGCAACATCACCATCGAGATGCTCGGTTGCTACCGTAGCCGCGACTGGCAGGGCGCGCTGGACGCGATCGAGCGCGGCCGCAAGAGCGAGGACGCCGACACGCTGGAGAAGCTGTTCAGGCTTTACGAGGCGCGGATCAAGGATTTCCAGATCGAGCCGCCGCCGGAGGGCTGGACCGGCGCCTATGCCCTGCTGACCAAGTAATGGTCGCCGTCACCGCCTCCCGCAGGGTGGGCAAAGCGAAGCACGCCTACCATATGCAGGTGCATCGAGGTAAGTATGGCCGAGGGGTACGGCGCCTGGCGCCATTGCCCAACCAGAAGAAAAAAGGGCGAGCTGAGTGATGGACGCACAAGTGAAACAAAACGACCGCATCGGCGTGCTCGAAGAGCTCCTCAACGAGCGCTACTCCGTTCGCGCCTTTCTCCCTAAGGAGGTCGATCGCGCCATCATCGAGCACGTGCTGGCGACCGCGCAGCGCACGGCGTCCTGGTGCAACAGCCAGCCCTGGCAGATCATCATCGCCAGCGGCGAGGCCAAGGAGCGCTTTCGCAAGGCGATTTACGCCGAAGCCTCGAAGGGTCTCGGCGATGATTACGACTTCACGCCACCGCGCGAATATGCCGGCGTCTATCTCGATCGCCGCCGCGAGAGCGGCTTCCAGCTCTACAACACGCTCGGCATCGCCCGCGGTGACAAGGCGGCCTACGCCAAGCAGGCGCTGGAGAACTACAATTTCTTCGGCGCACCGCATGTCGCCATCATCCACACCAACGAGCCGCTCGGCATCTATGGTGCGATCGATTGCGGCGCCTATGTCTCCAACTTCATGCTGGCGGCGCAGGCGCTCGGGCTCGGCACCATTCCGCAGGCCGCGCTGGCGCGGCATTCGGGACTGATCCGCCGCCACTTCGATCTGCCCGGCGACCGCCGCGTCGTCTGCGGCATCTCGTTCGGCTATGCGGACCATGCGCACAAGGTCAACAGCTACCGCACCTCGCGGGCGAGCGTGGCCGAGACCGCGACCTTCGTGGATGTGTGATCGCGCGCCGTGAGCCCGATGCCATCGGCGTCGGACGCGCGCGCGAAGACGGCCGTGGAAACGGCCGTCTTCCTCTCGTCCCGTTCGATTGACGCCGGCGGGTCAGCCGCCGCTGCCGCCGATCACGGCTCGCACGGTCTCGTCCGGGCCGAAATCCTCGGCGCCGTCGACATAGAGCAGCGCGGCGAGCTTCGAGCGGGCGCGGTTGACGCGGCTCTTGATGGTGCCGACCGCGCAGCCGCAGATCGAGGCCGCGTCCTCATAGGAGAAACCGGACGCGCCGACCAGGATCAAGGCTTCACGCTGATCCTGTGGAAGCTTGTCGAGCGCGGTGCGAAACTCCTCGAATTCGAGATGCGCATTCTGCGAAGGCTGGGTCTTCAGCGTCTTGGCATAGTTGCCTTCGGCATCCTCGACCTCGCGCCGACGCTTGCGGTAGTCGGACCGGAACAGGTTGCGCAGGATCGTGAACAGCCAGGCCGGCAGGTTGGAGCCGGGCTGGAACGAGTCGATGTTGGCGAGCGCGCGCAGCAGCGTCTCCTGGACCAAATCGTCGGCGCGGTCCGCATTGCCGCTGAGCGAGATGGCGAAGGCGCGCAGACTGGGCACGGCCGCCAAGATGTCGTTACGCAGGGAGTCCGTGAGAGGCATTAATCCCTCCCATTGTTGTTGTCGTTGGATCCGCCCTCATTTTCCACGTGGGGTGACGCTCCCGGCGCATCAAGCTTCTTGATCAGTTCTGCGAACCGATCTGGAACCCCCTGTCGTACGACATCGTCGTACATGGCGCGCAACTGGTGCCCAATCCGGGATTGAATTTCCGGAGTGAGGCCTCCCTTGCCGGGGGTCGTGCTTCTGCTGGCTTGAGACTTGAGATCTTTCATGACCTGTTCCACGTTTCCCCGAGTTAAGTGACTGTAAAATCGAGAAGTTTTCTCAACCGGGAGCCGTTCCCTGGATAGGCACAATTCCAGCTGCGCCAAAAAGTTCCCAGCTTGGCGGAACTTTTGTTGAGGTGAGGCGTAGACAGCCCAGCAGGGGAACCTGGGCCCCCCGCGTGATGCCTGACCTCAGGATTGGACCTCAAGGTTGGCCCGAAGACGAATGGAGTGGGGATGTCCCGTTCACAGGTAGTTGCTGAACACTTGCCGCTGTTGCGCCGGTACGCGCGGGCTCTGACAGGCAGCCAGGCCTCCGGTGACGCCTATGTCGCCGCCATGTTGGAAGCCATGCTGGGCGATCCCTCGGTGCTCGACGAGAGCCATGGGCCCCGGGCCGGCCTGTTCCGGCTGTTCACCCAGATCTGGAATTCGGTCTCCATCAATGACGATGCCGAGGTGACGACCCTGCCGATGCCTCCGGAGCGGCGGCTGTCGAACATCACCCCGCTGCCGCGACAGGCCTTCCTGCTGCTCTCGCTCGAGGGCTTTTCCGAAGAGGAAGTCGCCTTCATTCTCGGCACCGACGTCGCCGAGACGCGCCGTCTTGCCGACGCAGCCGGACGCGAGATGGCCGCCGAGATCGCCACCGACGTGCTGATCATCGAGGACGAGACCTTCATCGCCATGGATCTCGAGAGCCTCGTGAAGAATCTCGGCCATAACGTCGTCGGCGTCGCCCGCACCCACGCCGATGCGGTGGCGCTGGCCAAGAACAGGCGGCCCGGCCTGATCCTCGCCGATATCCAGCTTGCCGACGGCTCGTCGGGCCTGGACGCCGTCAACGAGCTGCTGCGCACCTTCGAAGTGCCGGTGGTGTTCATCACCGCCTACCCGGAGCGTTTCCTCACCGGCGAGCGTCCCGAGCCGGCGTTCCTGATCTCAAAGCCGTTCCAGCCCGCGATGGTGTCGGCGGTGGCGAGCCAGGCCCTGTTCTTCCAGCGCAACTCGCGCAACCGTACGCCGAAGGCGCCGGCGGCGTAACAGGGCGCTAGCGGCTTGCCTATTGGCGAGTTTGGTCCGGCGTGCCGCGAGGCACGCCGGATTTTTCATGCCGCCCGCCCGCTTGACGGGCGCTGAATTCGCCGCCCATAGCTGATGCCGCAGCTGCGCGTGCGACCAGCCCAATCGGAGACGGGCCCATGGACCAGCAACTCCTCGACCGTCTCGCCATCCGCGACCTCGTCGAGAACTGGGCGGTGTGGCGCGATGCCGGCGATTGGGAGCGCTTTGCCACTGTCTGGCACGAAGAGGCTGGATGTCCGCGACCTGGTTTCAGGGGCCGGCGCGGGATTTCATGCGCGTCAGCCAGGAGGGGTTTGCCAAGGGGGTGCGCATCCTGCATTTCCTCGGTGGCACCAGCATCGATCTCGCCGGCGAGCGGGCCATCGCGCAGACCAAGATGACGATCTCGCAGCGCGGCCTCGTGCACGACGTGCTCTGCGACGTCGTCTGCACCGGACGCTTCTACGATTTCCTGGAGAAGCGGCATGACCCATCAGGTATTGGCAAATGGGGCATCGTCCGTCGCCAGCCGATCTACGAGAAAGACCGGATCGATCCGGTCGATCCCGCCGCGACGCTTCGCCTCGACCAGACAGCGCTCGCTGCACTCCCCGAAGGCTACCGCCACCTCGCCTACATGCAGGAGCTGATCGGCTACAAGGTCAAGCGCGACATGCCGGGCCTCACCGGCACTGAGGTCGAGAAGCTCTATAGGGAAGGGCGCGAGTGGCTCGCCGGCAAAGGCGAAGTAGACGCCAGACAAAAGTAAGGCGCGACTGGCATCACCACAGTCGCGCCCTACGTCGCCGGCTTATGGGGCAGGGGGGAATAGCCGGCTGCTGAGACGACTCCCGTGCGCGAAAGTCGTTCCACACGTCGCGAAATATTTTGCCGGTCTGCTGCATTTTTCGCACACGGTTAAGTGATCGTAACGGCCAAGAACCCCCGGTCCTTCGGCGGAGTTGTTCCCGCGATCGCCATGGGGCGAGGGATCGACAGCCATGTCACAGATTCAAAAGGTTTTTTTGAGCGCCATCGCGATCGCCGCGACGCTCGGTGCCGTGCAATTGGCCTCCGGCCACGATCTCGCCGACCGCTGGCAGGCGGTCGCCGACATCTCCAGCCACAGCTCCAGCATCGCCCCGGGGCACAACGTCAATCGTGTCGCCAAGGCAGACCGGCTCGCCGAGATCAAGCCGGCAGCTGTGCCCACCCGGACGGTGTCGATGCGCCTGAACGACCTCGCCGATACTTCGGTGCTGCTGAGGGTCCCCGCCGTCATCGAGACCGGCAATGCCAAGTCGCCGGTGCTGCTCCAGAACCAGAAGAAGCCCCGCAACAAGCCGACGATCGCCTGTGAGCCGATGGTCAGCTCCCTGACCGAGGTCGCAAGGCTGCTCCAGCCCGGTCGCTGCGTGACCTGACCCGCGCCGCCAGGGTGGCTTGGCGGACCCAGACTTCACATCCTCTTGATCCGCCGTTGCCTCGCGCTATATCCGGGTTCCCTCCCTTTTGTTTGACCGGGTAAGCGCATGACGACGTCAGATACGGCTGTGCATACGCAGCCTTTCCAGGCCGAAGTTTCCGAACTGCTGCACCTGATGGTGCACTCCGTCTATTCGGAAACCGACATCTTCCTCCGCGAGCTCATCTCCAACGCCTCCGATGCCTGCGACAAGCTGCGCTACGAGGCCATCGCAAGTCCCGCCCTGCTGGGCGAAGGCGACGCGCTCAAGATCCGCATCATTCCCAACAAGACGGCCAAGACGCTCACGATCGCCGACAACGGCATCGGCATGGAGCGGCAGGAGCTGATCGACCACCTCGGCACCATCGCCCGCTCCGGCACCAAGGCGTTCGTGTCCAAGCTGAAAGAGGCCAAGGACGGGCTCGGCCTGATCGGCCAGTTCGGCGTCGGCTTCTATTCCGCCTTCATGGTCGCCGACAAGATCGTCGTGATCAGCCGCCGCGCCGGCGAGAGCGACGTCTGGACCTGGAGCTCCCAGGGTGGCTCCGGCTTCGAGATCGCCCGTGCCAGCGACGAGGAGACGGCGCGCGTGACGCGCGGCACCGAGATCGTCCTGCACCTGAAGGACGACGCCAAGAAATATCTCGAGACCTACGAGATCGAGCGCATCGTCACCGCCTATTCCGACAACATCCTGTTTCCGATCGAGCTGGTGCCCGAAGACGGCGAGCCGCGCCAGATCAATTCGGCGAGCGCGTTGTGGCAACGCTCCAAATCCGAGCTGACGGCTGACGACTACAAGAAGGCCTATCAGCAGACCGCCTCCGCCTTTGACGATCCCGCGATGACGCTGCACTATCGCGCGGAAGGGCGTTACTCCTACGCCGTGCTGCTGTTTGCGCCCTCGACCAAGCCGTTCGACCTGTTCGAGCCGAACCGCAAGGGGCGGGTAAAGCTCTACGTCCGGCGCGTCTTCATTACCGATGACGCCGACCTGTTGCCGGGGTACCTGCGCTTCATCCGCGGCGTCGTCGACAGCGAGGATCTCCCGCTCAACATTTCGCGCGAGATGCTGCAGAACAATCCGCAGCTGGCGCAGATCCGCAAAGCCGTGGCAACCCGGGTGGTGTCCGAGCTGGAAAGCCTCGCCGAGAAAGACCCGGAGAATTTTGCCAAGATCTGGGACGCCTTCGGCGCGGTGCTGAAGGAAGGTATCTACGAGGATTTCGAGCGCCGCGAAAAGCTGCTCGCGCTGTCGCGCTTCACCACCACGTCAGGCGAGAAGCGGTCGCTGAAGCAGGTGATCGGCGATTTCAAGCCGAACCAGACCGAGATCTACTATCTCGTCGGCGACAGCATCGAGCGGCTGAAGTCCAATCCGCGGCTGGAAGCTGCCACCGCGCGCGGCATCGAGGTGCTGTTGCTGTCGGATCCCGTCGATGCGTTCTGGACCTCGATGCCCTCGGAGTTCGAGGGCAAGCCGCTGAAGTCGCTGAGCCAGGGCGATCTCAACCTCGACCTGATCCCGCGTATCGACGAAAAGGACGAGCCGAAGAAGGACGAGCCGGCTGCGGACGAAGCCACCACCATCGCCGTGATCAAGGCCGCGCTCGGCGAGCGCGTCAGCGACGTCAAGGCCTCGACGCGCCTCACCAGCTCGGCCTCCTGCCTCGTCGCCGACAGCCAGGGCCCGAGCCGCGAGCTCGAGCGCATCTTGTCGCAGCAGAATCGCGGCATGAAGACCAAGCCGATCCTCGAGATCAATCTGCGCCATCCGCTGGTCACCGCGGTCACCAAGGCGCAGGCTGGCTCGACGGTCGTCGACGATCTCAGTCTGCTCCTGCTCGAACAGGCGCAGATCCTGGACGGCGAATTGCCGGAAGACCCGGCAGCGTTCGCGGCGCGGCTGAACCGGCTCGTCTTGCAGGGACTCGGCGGCTAGCGCCGCTTCGCAGCATCGTTCCGACCGGGGGCCGCCCGGGTCGTCAAACCGTTCGGCGCGCATCGGCTCTGGCGCTGCGCGTCCCACTCAACTTGACGTCAATTGGCCCGAGGAACAGTCGCGAACGACGAGATGATGTGTCATATGAAGCGACGTCACTATTCGAGGATTTCCCCATGCGCTTGTCATTCCTCACTCTTACCGCGATCTTCACGCTGCTGGGCGCAGCGGATGCCAGCGCGCAGCGATACGATCCGGCCTATCCCGTCTGCATGCACCGCTACGTCGGTGGCGGCCCTGGTGGCGGAGGCAGTGACTATTTCGACTGCTCGTTCACCTCGTTGGAGCAGTGCCGCGCCACGGCCTCGGGCCTTGCCGCGACCTGCGACCTCAATCCCTATTACGCCTTCAACGAATCGCCGCCGCCGCGCCGGCGTCCCAAGAAGGTGCACTAGGTAAGCGAGCCCAGGACTTCTGCATTCATCGCTCTTTCAGCCTGATCACACCCGTTGGCGCGCTGCCGGCGGGCGCGACCTTGGCTGCGCGCTGCCGACGACGGTTAATCGCGCCCTAACCGGGTTTTACCTTGTCTCTTAACGCCTGGGTCAGGGCGCGCGGGCTAAGCTGCCGGAAACCGCAGACCGCCCGAAAGAGTGAACAATATGACCACCGGCGTCATCGAGCAGCCGAAAGCCGCGCGCGCACCGTCGGCTTCCAAGATCTGGTTGAGGGCGATCGAGCTCACGGCGCGGATCGAAACGCTGCCGGGCCGTCTGTTCGCCGACGTCATCGACGATTGGGCGCAGCGCCAACCGAACCGCGTTGCGCTGGTGGCGGACGAGGCAAGCCTCGATTACGAAGGCCTGTCGAGGAGGATCAACCGCTACGCCCGCTGGGCGCGCTCGGTCGGCCTTGCCAAGGGCGACACCGTCGCGCTGATCATGCCGAACGGCATCGACTATGTCGCGGCCTGGCTCGGCATCAGCCGTGTCGGCGGCGTGGTCGCGCTGATCAACACCAAGCTCGTCGGGCCATCGCTCGCGCACTGCCTCGACGTGGCAAAGCCGTCGCATCTCATCGTTGCGCATGCGCTGACGGGGATGCTGGACAGCGCGGCGCCTCATCTGAAGACGCAGGCCAAAATCTGGACGCATGGCGATGGCCGCGGCGAGCGCGCGATCGATGACGCGCTTGCCGTTTTTGACGACGGCCCGCTCGCTTCGGAGGAGCATGGCGAGGTCACCATCGACGACCGTGCGTTGCTGATCTACACCTCCGGCACCACCGGCCTGCCGAAAGCAGCCAGCATCAGCCACCGCCGTATCCTCAATTGGGGCTTTTGGTTCGCCGGCCTCACCGGCGCGACGCCGCAGGATCGGCTGTACGATTGTCTGCCGCTGTTCCATTCGGTCGGCGGCATCGTCGCGCCGTGCAGCATGCTGGCCGCCGGCGGCTCGGTGGTGATTGCGGAAAAATTCTCGGCCTCGCATTTCTGGTCCGACATCGTCCAGCACGACTGCACGCTGTTTCAATATATCGGCGAGCTCTGCCGCTATCTGCTCAAGGCCGCGCCCTCGGAATACGAAAACCGGCACCGCCTGCGGCTCGCCTGCGGCAACGGCCTGCGCGGCGACATCTGGGAGGATTTCCAGGCGCGCTTCGCCATTCCGCGCATCCTCGAATTCTACGCCGCGACCGAAGGCAATTTCTCGCTGTTCAACGTCGAGGGCCAGCCAGGCGCGATCGGCCGTATCCCGCCGCTGCTCGCGCACCGCTTTCCTGCCAGTCTCGTCAAGCTCGACCCCGATAGCGGCGCGCCGCTGCGCAATGACGAGGGCTTCTGCATCGCCTGCAGCCGCGGCGAGGCCGGCGAAGCCATCGGCCGCATCGGCACCGCGGACGAGGGCGGGGGACGGTTCGAGGGCTACACCGACGAGGGTGAGACCGAGAAGAAAATCCTGCGCGACGTCTTCGCCAAAGGCGATGCCTGGTTCCGCACCGGCGATCTGATGCGGATGGACGACAAGGGATTTTTCCATTTCGTCGATCGTATCGGCGACACGTTCCGCTGGAAGGGCGAGAATGTCGCGACCTCCGAGGTGAACGACGCCGTGCGCGATTTCACCGGCGTGGTCGATGCCACCACCTTTGGCGTCAGCATTCCCGGCGCCGACGGCCGGGCCGGCATGAGCGCCATCGTCGTGAACGAGGGGTTTGACATCAGCGCGCTGCCCGCTCATCTGGCGCAGCGCCTTCCGGTCTACGCCCGCCCGCTCTTCATCCGCATCTCGGGCGAGCTCGATGCCACCGAGACCTTCAAGCAGAAGAAGGGCGAACTCGCCCGAGAGGGATTTACCCCGGCCGCGGTATCCGATCCACTGTTCATGCTCGACCCGACATCCGGCGCCTACGTCGCGCTGGACGAGAAGGCGTATGCGGCAATCTCGGACGGTACGATCAGGCTGTAGAGCAACCAAAATCGAGAGATAGGTCCAATTTTATCTGAATTGTCCAAGAAGCCATTTACTTCTGTCGGGTAAACAGGCTGCCATGGGGAGGCGGTCATCAAGAGCCGCCGCAACAACGAGATCGATAACAAAAGCGAGCCAGCCATGTCGGTAAGGTCAAAGGTCATCGAAGCGATCCAGCAGATCGCCAAGGAGCAGCACGTCACGCTTCCCGCCCTCTCGGACGATCTGTCCCTGCACGAGACGGGCTTTGACTCACTCGCCTTCGCAATTCTTGTCGCGCGTCTGGAAGACGAGACCGGCGTCGACCCCTTCACCATCTCCGAGGACACCGCGTTCCCCGCCACGGTGGGCGATTTCGTGCGGGCCTACGAAAATGTCCCCGCGTGAGATCTTTGCGCTTCGCGACCATCTCGGCGCGGAGCTGAAAGGCCGCACCATCTCCGATGCGCACGATGTCGTGTCGCTGACCGACATCCTGTCGCACACGGTTCTGGGCGGCCGCCTGCGTGAGTTGGCGGGCCGCGCCGTGCTGCTCAAGCTGTCGGACCAGCTTCGGTCCGGCCTTGCCATGATCGAGCTCGACGGCATCGCCCGCCGCATGCTGCTGTGTCCGCCGGACCTCAATCCCGCGCATCTCGATGCATTGATTGCGGACGCCGGGATCGATGCTGTCGTCACCGATGAGCCCGATCGCTGGGCTGCGTCCGACGTGCCGCTGATCGTCACCGCGCAATTGCCGCTTCAAGCCGCCGCGCCGGCCAGGACCGAGCGCGCCACCGAATGGCTGATGCTGACTTCGGGCACCTCGGGCGTGCCAAAGATCGCCGGCCATACGCTGGAAGCGCTGACCGGCGCGATCGTCGCCGAAGGCCCCGCACGCGGACCTGCACCGGTCTGGGCGACGTTCTACGACATCCGCCGCTATGGCGGCCTGCAAATCTTTCTCCGCGCCATCCTCTCCGGCGGCTCGTTGGTGCTATCCGATCCACATGAGGCGCTCGCCGATCACGTCGCGCGGCTGAAGGCGCGCAATGTCTCGCATATCTCCGGCACGCCCTCGCACTGGCGCAAGCTCCTGATGAGCGGCTCGGCCGCGCAATTCGCCCCGGCTTACGTCCGCCTCTCCGGCGAGATCGCCGACCAGGCCGTGCTCGACGGCCTGAAGGCGGCATTCCCCAATGCGTCCGTCGGCCATGCCTATGCCTCGACCGAGGCCGGCGTCGGCTTCGCCGTCAATGACGGGCTGGAAGGCTTTCCGGCCGACTATCTCGGCAACCGCAACGGCGTCGAGATGAAGGTCGTCGACGGCTCGCTGCGCATCCGCTCGACGCGCACCGCCCATGCCTATATCGGCCGCAATGCCGCCGCGCTCACCGACGGCGACGGGTTCGTCGACAGCGGCGACATCGTCGAGCTGCGCGGCGACCGCTATTATTTCGTCGGCCGCCGCGGCGGCATCATCAATATCGGCGGGCTGAAGGTCCACCCCGAGGAGATCGAGGCGGTGATCAACCGCCATCCCGACGTGCGGATGTCCCGCGCGAAGTCGCGCAAGAGCCCGATCACCGGCGGCATCGTCGTCGCGGACGTGATCCTCGCTGAGGGCACCGATCCTGCGCGCGCGAAAGAGATCCGCGACCAGATCCTCGCGCTGTGCCGCGCCCAGCTCGCATCCCACAAGGTGCCGGCGGTGCTCCGCTTCGTCGAGGCGCTCGACGTCACCCCGGCCGGAAAACTGGCGCGCACCGATGCATAACGTTCTGGTCACCGGCGGCAGCCGCGGCATCGGGCTTGCGATCGGCAAGCGCCTGGTCGCGGCCGGCTTCAACGTCATCGCGGCGGCGCGGCGCGAAAGCAACGAGCTCAACGCGGCCATCGCTGCCGCCGACGGCCGCCTGCATTTCCGCGCCTGCGATCTTGCCGTAATCGATGCGATCCCGGCTTTCGCGAAGCTCGTGCGCGACGAATTCGGCCCGATCCACGGCCTCGTCAACAATGCCGGTCTCGGCACCGAAGGCCTGCTCGCCACCATGCACAATTCCGAGATCGAGGCGCTGGTGCAGCTCAACGTGCTGTCGCCGATCATCCTCACTAAATACGTGGCCCGGCAGATGATGGCTGACGGCGCCGGCCGCATCATCAACATCTCCTCCATCATCGCGACGACAGGCTATAACGGCCTGTCCGTCTACGGCGCGACCAAGGCCGCCGCGACCGGCTTCACCCGCTCGCTCGCGCGCGAGGTCGGCAAGCTCGGCATCACCGTGAACGCGATCGCGCCGGGCTTCATCGACACCGAGCTGACGCACACTCTCTCCGACGAAGGCCGCAAGCGCATCGCCGGCCGCAGCGCGCTGCGCCGGTTGCCGGAGACGGACGACGTCGCGCGCATGGTGGAATACCTTCTGGGCGACGGCGGCCGCAACGTCACCGGCACCGTGTTCACCATCGATGCCGGGAACACGGCGTAAGCGGAACCCGGCTGCCACAATTGCGTTGATCGGGCGCAATGACAGCCAGCCGGATTTGGTCGTAAGATGCCCCGCAATCGATTGGGTTACGTCAATCGATCTGCCCTAGTCGAAGAGGAGCAGTCGATGGCCACTTCAAACATGACCGCTTCAAATCGGGCCCTGACGGAGCCAGTCCGTGTAAAGCCGGATGAGGTTCGCTGTCCGCCGATGTCGCATCAGAATTCCGGCGCTCACGGTCACGAGATGTATCCGCAGCAATTCGTGCGTCTCGTCGGCTGCCACGATGTCCCTGCATCCCGGCTGCGCAAGCGCGAGGACGAGCAGCTGCACTAGCCGCTCACGGTCGCTGCTTCGGCAAGTCGATTCGTTCGTGTGAAAATTCCGGCGGCCCTCAACCTCTTGGAGCCGACCGTCGATAGCCGCTCTCCCCGGGCGGTCGTTTGATGCCGATCAATGATCCCGTCGCGCCATTGCAACGCGGCCGCATCTTGTTGTCCGGGCCGGTTTCGGCCAATGATCGAAAGCGGGTGCCGGCCAGCGAACCCGGATCGATCCTGCCACGTATTTTGTTTCGCATTCCAACCATCCGGTAATCCCGATGAGCTCAGGCGAGTCCTTCTATGGCGGCATTCCCGTCTTCCGAGGCTTCACCAGCCTGATGGATCCCGCGCTCTATGCGCCGCTGCCGGACGACTGGAGCATCGGTGTGGCCGATATCGTCGATTCGACCAAGGCGATCGCGGCGCTGCGCTACAAGGCCGTGAACATGGCGGGCGCCGCCGTGATCGCGGCGGTAACCAATGCGCTGCAGGGGCGGGAATTCCCCTTCGTGTTCGGCGGCGACGGCGCCAGCTTCGCGGTGGCGCCTGACGATGTCGAACTTGCCCGCGAGGCGCTGGCGGCGACCGCGACCTGGGTGCGGGAAGACCTCGATCTGACCATGCGCGTCGCATTGGTGCCGGTCAGCGTCATTCGCGCACAGGGCCTCGACGTGCGCGTCGCCCGGTTCGGGCCGTCGCCCAATCTGTCCTATGCGATGTTCTCGGGCGGCGGACTCGCCTGGGCCGACGCCGCGATGAAGCGCGGCGAGTTTGCCGTCGAGGAGGCGCCCGCCGGCACGCAGCCGGACCTCTCGGGCCTGTCGTGCCGTTTCGAGGTGATGCCGGCTGCGCGCGGCCTGATCCTGTCGGTGCTGGTGATGCCGGCGCGCGGCGTCGATCCGCAGGCCTTCCGCAAGGTGATCGAGGACATCATCCATCTCGTCGAGCGCAGCCCGGAGGGCGGGCGCCCGGTGCCGCCGCAGGGGCCGCCGCTGAAATGGCCGCCGCAGGGCGTAGAATTCGAGGCCCGCACCAGGCGTGGGGGGCCGTTGCTCGCGCGCAGAGCCAGCGTGCTGGCCTATACGCTGTTCGCCTATCTCATCATGCGCTTCGACATCAAGATCGGCGGCTTCGTGCCCAGCCTCTACAAGCGCCAGGTCGTCGAGAACTCGGACTTCCGCAAATATGACGACGGCCTGCGCATGATACTGGACTGCACGCCGCAGCTCGAGCGCGCGTTGAACGATCGTCTCAAAGCCGCCGCGCGCGAAGGCATCGTGCGCTACGGCCTGCATCGGCAGGACGCCGCGATGATGACCTGCTTCACGCCGTCGGCACTGCGCAGCGATCACGTCCATTTCATCGACGGCGCGCGCGGCGGCTATGCCTCGGCGGCGACGGCGTTGAAGGCGATGATGGCAGCGGGTTAGCGGCCCGTGCGCGTCCAGGTCTCGCCGCCGCAGAGCGCGCCGACGCAGCCTTCGACCCGCAGCGCGTCCGCGCCAGTCAGGCTGATGTTGCTCGCATAGGTGCCGCCGTCGTCGGCATTGTAGATCTGGCCCGACCATTTGTTCGGTCCCGCCGGCTCCATGCCGCTGAACAAGGGCAGGCCGATCATCGGACGCCTGGCGAGCGCGGGATTGGGATTCTTGCTGTCGGTGGCGGGCTGGCCGGTCGCAGTGTCCAAGGGCTCGCGCAGCCAGACGATGTGGCCGCAGATGCCGCCGCCGCATTTGCTGATCTTGACGCGCGCATCGCCCGCCTGGGTGAGCCAGGTCCCTTCGGCGTTCTGCGCATAGGCGGAAGGCGCACCGATCAGCGCAGCCAGAATGACGGTGAGAACGGCGAATCTGAATGTCATGGAGAGGAGCCCCGGAATGGAGGCGCCTCCATAGCAGCAAATCGAGCGCGCGCAACGCCTGATGGAATCACATTCCTGCGTTCAGTTGCCCGAACATTTTGCCTGCGATCATTTGCCCCAGCGCGCGAAAGCGACCGAGGCGGCGGTCGAGAGCCCGAACACGACCATGGCGCCGCCGACCAGCGCGAACAGGGTCCAGGCCGGAGCCTGCGCGGTCATCAGTCCGATGCCGCCGACCGCCACGATTAGAAGCCGTGCCGTGGAGGCGAGCACGGGCCCGCCGACGCGTGCGGCGCCTTGCGAGGAGAAGTAAAGCGACACGCCCATGCCGAAGAACACGAAGGCTGGACCGGCCCAGTGGAAATAGCTGTGCGCGGCGGCGGTGACGTCGGGATCGCGCGTGAACAGCCCGACCCACAGCGACGGAGCGAGCGCAACGGCGAGGCCGATCAGGCCCACCGTGAGTCCTGAGGCCGCAGCCGCGGTCCAGGCCACACGCCGCGCGCGCTTCACATGTCCGGCGCCGATCGCCATGCCGACCATCGGCACCGAGGCGATGCCGAAGGCGAAGGTGATCGGGATCAGCAGAAATTCCAGCCGCGAGCCGATGCCGTAGCCGGCCAGCATCTCGGTGCCGAAGGTCGCGAGGATCCTTGTGAAGATCAGGATGGTGAGCACGGTCTGCAGCGGCGACAGGCAGGCCACCGCGCCGACTTTGAGAATGTCCAGGAACATCGCGCGCTCGAAATGGAAGGCGCGGAGATCGAGCGGCAGCCGGCTGCGGCCGGACAGGAGATACCAGAGGAAGAACAGCGCGGCGCAGCTGAACGCGATCAGCTGGCCGCTGGCGACGCCCGGCATGCCGAGTTGCGGCACGCCGAACAGCCCGAGGCCCAGCGTGCCGCCGAGCACGATCTGGAGCACGCTCGTCCCGATCAACGTCATCGAAGGCAGGCGCATGTCGCCGGTGCCGCGGATCACCGAGGCCAGCGTGTTGACGAGCCAGATCGCGACCGCGCCGGAGAACAGCACCTGTGAATAGCCGCTGGCCTCCTCGAGGACGCGCTCGCGTCCGCCGAGCAGCGCGAAGAAGGAGCGACCGAAGGCGAGCATCATCACCGTGAAGAACAGCCCGCCGCAAAGGCCGATGATGGCGGCATGCAGCGCCAGCGTCGCGGCGCGGTCGCGATCCCCTGCGCCGAGCGCGCGGCTGATCGCAGAGGAGACGCCGCCGCCCATCGCGCCGGCGCTCATCATCTGCGTCAGCATCGCGAACGGAAACACCAGCGCGATCGCGGCGAGCGGGATGGTGCCGAGGCGGCCGATATAGGAGGTCTCGGCCACCGCAACCAGCGTGCTGCCGACCATCGCGATCATGTTGGGGATCGCGAGCCGCAGCAATGTCGGCAGGATCGGCGCGGTCAGGAGGCTTGCGATGGGGGAGGCGACCGGCGCAACCGGCGGGGCGGCATCTGCGGGGGCGTCGATCGTCATGTTCACCGGGCGGAATATTAAATGATGATCGACATATTATAAGAGAATGAGGCGGCCGGCGCAGCCCTGGCTCATGCAGGGCTCACCACGGCAGGCCGCATAGGTCGATCGTGCCCAGCGTCGGCGCGCGCACGATGTGGAAGACATAGGGCGCCATGTAGGTGAACCGGATCCGCCCTTCCGGCTGCTCGCAATAGATCTCGCCGTTGAAGGGCAGCCAGCTCCGGGCCTGGTAGAAGGCCGCGTTGTGCGGCTCGCAGACCAGCAGGGCGAAACGGACCGCCTCGTTGGCGCGGATCGTATGCACCGCTGCCTCGATAGCCGTGGTTGCATAGCCACGGCCGCGCCGGTCCTCGCGCGTGGAGACGCCGCCGATGCCGCCGACATGAACCTTCTGTCCGTTCCAGGTGATGGTGCGGAAGTAGATGCCGACGTGGCAGACGAGACCGTCCTCGGGCGTCTCGAGCAGCACGCGGAGATCGGCATTGGCCCATTTGACGTGAGCCCAGGGCTTGCCTGCGACCAACTGCGGTGCCCAGACCGCCTGAAGCAGCGGCTCCGCGATCGGCCACGAGGCGTCGCCGTTCAATATGTCGATTTCGATGCTCATGGCGTGGTCCTCCACAGCTCCGTTTCGTGGCGCGCTTGTTCTGTCTTAAGCGCTTCAAAGGCAATGATATTTTACCACGGCCCGCAGGCCTGATCGACGGTGGCCGATTGCGATCAATTTGTGCATTCGGGCACGGCGCACCCCGTCACGCCTTTTCGCAAATTCTGAGGTATTTAATGGCGGCGGAACCTTCTATAAGGGGTGACCGTTAGAACTCGTTCCCCACCAGTTGCGGACAAGAAGCCATGACCTTTACGCTGCCCCCACTTCCTTACGCCTATGACGCCCTCGGCCAGTACATGTCGAAGGAGACGCTGGAATATCACCACGACAAGCATCATCAGGCCTACGTCACCAACGGCAACAACGCGCTCAAGGGGACCGAATGGGAAGGCAAGTCCCTTGAAGAGATCGTCAAGGGCTCGTTCGGCAAGAACCCTGCGGTGTTCAACAACGCCGGCCAGCACTACAACCACATCCATTTCTGGAGCTGGATGAAGCCCAATGGCGGCGGCACCAAGCTGCCGGGCAAGATCGAGAAGAAGATCAACGAGGACCTCGGCGGCTTCGAGAAGTTCAAGACGGACTTCCAGGCGGCCGGCGTCGGCCAGTTCGGCTCCGGCTGGTGCTGGCTCCAGGTCAAGAACGGCAAGCTCGAGATCTCAAAGACCCCGAACGGCGAGAATCCGCTGGTGCACGGCGCCACCCCGATCCTCGGCTGCGACGTCTGGGAGCACTCCTACTACATCGACTATCGCAACCGCCGCCCTGATTATCTCAAGGCGTTCGTCGAGAACCTCGTGAACTGGGAATACGTGGAGTCCCTGTTCGAGAAGGCGTGACGATGTCATTCCGGGGCGCGCGAAAGCGCGAGCCCGGAATCCATTGTCCGTTCGGGTGACGCCCGATGGATTCCGGGCTCGGCGCTGACGCGCCGCCCCGGAATGACAGAAACAAAGGCGGTCGCAGGCGCGACCGCCTTTTTTGCTGTGCGGAATTGCCCTGCGCCGAGCGCGCACGGGTCTGTCATCGTACCGTTTGCATCGGGGGAACACGGCCCTTAATCAGGGCGGGCATCATCCTCGAGCGACCCAGCCCGTTGTCAGAACCTTCCCCGAACAATCCGGCGCCTGGCGGCGACGCGGAATCCGAGCCGCGGCCGGGCCGGGTCCGCAAGCCGATCGGCTGGTCGACCATCATCATAGCAGCTCTGGTGGCGGTGAGTGCGGCACTGGTCTGGCGGCGCGACGGCACCGACGGCGTTCTGGACATACTCACCCACGATCTCTCGCTGTTCTCGGGCATCCTGCCGCGCGTGCTCGCCGGCTGCCTGCTCGGCGCCTTCATCTCGGAAATCCTGCCGCACGAGAAAGTCTCGCGCTCGCTCGGGCCGAAATCCGGGCTGATGGGCCTGCTGATCGGCACCGCCTTCGGGGCAATTCTGCCCGGCGGTCCCTTCACCGCTTATCCGGTGGCGAGCGCGCTGCTCGCGGTCGGCGCCGATTTCGGCGCAACCATCGCCATGGTCGTGAGCTGGACCCTGATCGGCTATGGGCGGGCGGTCGCCTGGGAAATCCCGATCATGGGGACCGATTTCACGCTGTGGCGGATTTTGATCTCGCTGCCGCTGCCCGTGCTCGCCGGCGCCCTCGGCCGCTTCGTCTACGTCAGGCTCTATCCGAAGCCACTCGCGAAGGACGACGAGAGTTGAGCGCAGCGCTCCTGATCGACGTTCTGCTGTGGGGTTCGGTGCTCGGCGTCGGGCTGATCGCCTTTCGCCGCGGCGCGCCGGTGTTCAAGGCCTCCTTGCGCGAAGGCACGATGGACTTCGTCAACATCGTGCCGCGGATTGCGCTCGGCGTGATCGGCTCCGGCTACATCGCTGCGATCATTCCGCAGGAGGTGATCACCGGCTGGCTCGGCCCGGATAGCGGCTGGCTCGGGGTTGCCACCGCCGTGGTCGCCGGTGCGGCCACGCCCGGGGGGCCCGTGGTCGGCTTCTCCATCGGCACGGTCGCGCTGAAGTCGGGCGGTGGGATGCCGCAGGTGGTCGCCTATGTCGTCGCCTGGGCGCTGTTTGCCTTCCAGCGGGTGATCTTGTGGGAGATCCCGTTCATGCCCGCCCGTTTCGTCTGGTTCCGCTGCGCCGTCTCGGTGCCGTTCCCGTTCGTGGCAGCCGCCATCGCCATGGTGATCGGCAAGCCCTGAGCCGGGATGTCGGTCCAGCCGTGGACAGGCGTAATGTTATAATATAACGTCCGCAAATGGCTCCCGCCGCGTCCCACGCCCATCAGCACGACCATGCTCATGGCCACTCCCATGGTCATGGCGACGAGCATTCTCACGGGCACGATCACACCCACGCCCATGTCCACGATGCGGCTTCGCCGCACCCCGCCCAGGCCGCGCCCTGGTCGATCCTGCGCATGACCATGGCGGGCCGCCTCGCGGCCGCGCTCGCCGTCTGTGCCGTGCTGTGGGGCATCGTCTTGCTGGCAATGAGGTGAGGATGGCAGCGCTGCATTTCCACAATGTCACGCTCGGCTACGACCGGCACCCCGCCGTGCATCATCTCAGCGGCGAGGTCGCGCCGGGTGCGCTGGTTGCGGTGATCGGTCCGAACGGCGCCGGCAAGTCGACGCTGCTGCGCGGCATCGTCGGCATCCTGAGGCCGCTCGACGGCAGCATCCATCTCGGCGGGCTCGACAGCAGGGACATCGCCTATCTGCCGCAGAGTGCGGAGATCGACCGCAGCTTCCCGATCTCGGTGTTCGATTTCGTCGGCACCGGGCTGTGGCGTGGCACGGGCCTGTTCGGCGGCATCGGCAAGGCCGCGCGCGACAAGATACTCCGCGCAATCGGAGCCGTTGGCCTCAGCGGGTTCGAGAACCGCCCGATCGGCACGCTTTCCGGCGGCCAGATGCAGCGCGTGCTGTTCGCGCGGGTGCTGCTCCAGGATGCCAGCCTGATCGTGTTGGATGAGCCCTTCAACGCCATCGACAGCAAGACCACCACCGATCTGCTCGCGCTGGTGAAGCGCTGGCACGGCGAGGGCCGCACCGTGCTCGCCGCGCTGCACGACATGGAGATGGTGCGCAACCATTTCGCCGAAACACTGGTGCTGGCGCGCGGCCCGGTCGCGTGGGGACCGACGGCGGAGGTGCTGACGCCGGAAAACCTGCTGGTCGCGATGCGGATGTGCGAGGCCTTCGACGACAGCGCGGCGGCCTGCGCGGCCGATGATATAAGCTCGCGGGCGGCCTGATCTCCGATGCTCTATGACGCGCTGATCGGTCCGTTCACCGAATTCGAGTTCATGCGGCGGGCGCTCGCCGCGGTGATCGCACTGGCGCTGGCGGGCGCGCCGATCGGGGTGTTCCTGATGCTGCGCCGGATGAGCCTCGTCGGCGACGCCATGGCGCATGCGATCCTGCCGGGCGCGGCGGTCGGTTTCCTGCTCTCCGGCCTGAACTTGTTCGCGATGACCGCTGGCGGCCTGATCGCCGGCTTTGCCGTCGCGATCCTCGCCGGTGTGGTCGCACGCTCGACCGGCCTGAAGGAGGACGCCTCGCTCGCGACCTTCTATCTCGCTTCGCTTGCGCTCGGTGTCACCATCGTCTCGATCAAGGGCACCAATATCGACTTGCTGCACGTGCTGTTCGGCAACATCCTCGCGATGGACGACCAGACCCTGCTGGTGGTCGCCTTCAACGCCACGGTGACGCTGCTGGTGCTCGCAGTGATCTACCGCCCGCTGGTGATCGAGAGCGTCGATCCCCTGTTCCTGCGCACCGTGAGCCGGGCCGGCGGCCCGGCCCATCTCGCCTTCCTCGCGCTGGTCGTCATCAACCTGGTCAACGGCTTTCAGGCGCTGGGCACGCTGCTGGCGGTGGGGCTGATGATCCTGCCCGCGGGCATCGCAAGGTTCTGGTCGCGCGATCTCACCGCGATGATCTGCATCGCCGTGGTGGCCGCTGCGGTGTCGGGCTATGCCGGCCTCGTGCTCTCGTTCCAGACCCGCGTGCCTTCAGGCCCCGCGATCATTCTGGTGGCGACGGTGCTCTACATCGTCTCCGTCCTGTTCGGCCGCGTCGGCGGCATCGTCCGGCAGCTATTTCCCGGCCGGCATCTGGAAGCATGACAATGCGGCTCATCCTGCTTTGTGCACTGTTGCTGATCGCCTCGCCGCTTGAGGCCGCGGAGCGGCTCAACGTCGTTGCGAGCTTCTCGATCCTCGGCGATTTCGTTCGCAATGTCGGTGGTGACCGCATCAACCTGACGACGCTGGTCGGGCCTGACAGCGACGTCCACGTCTATACGCCGGCCCCTAGCGATGCGAAGCGGGTCGCGGCGGCGAAGCTTGTCATCGTCAACGGGCTCGGGCTGGAGGGCTGGCTGCCGCGCCTCGTGCAATCAGCGGGCAGCAAGGCGCAGGTAATCACCGCGAGCGCCGGCATTGCGCCGCTGAAATTAGGTTCGGCCGCTGATCCCCACGCCTGGCAGTCCATTCCCAACGCAAAGATCTACGTCACGGACATTGCCAATGCGCTGGCCGTAGCCGCTCCTGACGACGCGGAGTTCTTCCAAGACCGGGCCAAGGCCTATTTGGAAAAGCTCGAAACACTCGACCGCGAGGTCCGCGAGGCCGTTGGCAAGATCCCAACCGAGCGGCGCAAGGTGATCTCCACCCACGACGCCTTCGGCTATTTTTCCGCCGAGTACGGTATCCAGTTCATCGCGCCCCTGGGCGTCTCCACGGAAACCGAGCCGAGCGCGCGCGATATCGCCGCCATCATCGGCCAGATCAAGGCCCAGAAAATCCCGGCCGTGTTCCTTGAAAATATCACCGACGATCGCCTGATCCGGCGGATCGCGGCCGAGACCGGGGCCAGGGTCGGCGGGACCCTGATTTCGGACGGTTTGACCGGCGAAAAGGGGCCTGCACCCACTTACATTGACATGGTCAGGCACAATATAAAGGCCCTGACCAGCGCGCTTGACCACTAGGGCAGGGGCCACCCCGCCTCGCGTCGCGCGAAAAAGCCTTGAAGTCCGGAGTTGTTATGTCTGAAGCGACCTCCCAGAAGATTCCCGTGACCGTGCTGACCGGCTATCTCGGCGCCGGCAAGACCACGCTGCTGAACCGCATCCTGTCCGAAAACCACGGCAAGAAATACGCCGTCATCGTCAACGAGTTCGGCGAGATCGGCATCGACAACGATCTCATCATCGGCGCCGACGAGGAAGTGTTCGAGATGAACAACGGCTGCATCTGCTGCACCGTGCGCGGCGACCTCGTCCGCATCATGGACGGCCTGATGAAGCGCAAGGGCAAGTTCGACGCCATCATCGTCGAGACCACCGGTCTTGCCGATCCGGCGCCGGTCGCGCAGACCTTCTTCGTCGACGAGGACGTGCAGAAGAACGCGCGGCTCGATGCGGTCGTGACGGTCGCCGACGCCAAATGGCTGTCCGACCGGCTCAAGGACGCGCCCGAGGCGAAGAACCAGATCGCTTTTGCCGACGTCATCGTGCTGAACAAGACCGATCTCGTCAACAAGGGCGAGCTCGCCGAGGTCGAGGCGCGCATCCGCGGCATCAACCCCTATGCGAAGCTGCACCGCACCGAGCGCTGCTCGGTGGCGCTGGCCGACGTGCTCGATCGCGGTGCGTTCGATCTCGACCGCATCCTCGACATCGAGCCGGATTTCCTCGAGGCCGACGATCATGATCACGACCATGATCATCACCACCATCACGACCACGACCATCATCACCACGGTCACGGCCTCAAGCACTATCACGATGAGGACATGCAGTCGCTCTCGCTGAAGACCGACAAGCCGCTCGATCCAAACGTGTTCATGCCCTGGCTGCAGAACCTGGTGCAGGTCGAGGGCGGCAAGATCCTGCGCTCCAAGGGCATCCTCTCCTTCCACGACGACGACGACCGCTACGTCTTCCAGGGCGTCCACATGATGCTGGAGGGCAACCACCAGCGGAAGTGGAAGGATGGCGAGCCGCGCGAGAGCCGCCTCGTCTTCATCGGCCGCGAATTGCCCGAAGAGGCAATCCGCAAGGGCTTTGAGAGCTGCATCGTCTCGTGATGAAAGAGTTTACGCCCGCCTCCGATTCCGCTTCGATCGTTTCCGTCACCGACCGCGTCAAGCCTGTTGCGCTCGGTATGGCCGTGACCTCGGTGCATTTCCTGAGGGATCGCGCCGTCTTCGTCGGCGGCGAGGAGAACGTCGCATTCGTCGATGCCAATTGCGAGATCACCACGGTCGCCGTGCATGGCGGCGGCATTCTCTCGACCGCCTCCGACGGCAAGCGCATCGTGATGGGCGGCGACGACGGCAAGGTGGTCTCGCTCGACGCCAAGGGCGATGTGACGTTGCTCGCCACCGATCCCAAGCGGCGCTGGATCGACGCGGTGGCGCTGCAGGCCGACGGCGCCTTCGCCTGGTCCGCCGGCAAGACCGCGACCGTCAAGAGCGGCAAGGCCGAGGAGAAGTCGCTCGACGTGCCCTCGACCGTCGGCGGCCTTGCCTTCGCGCCGAAGGGCCTGCGGCTCGCGATCGCGCATTACAACGGCGCGACGCTGTGGTTTCCGAACATGGCGGGATCGGCCGAATTCCTGCCCTGGGCCGGCTCGCACCACGCGGTCACCTTCAGCCCCGACAACAAATTTCTTGTGACAGCGATGCACGAGCCGGCGCTGCACGGCTGGCGGCTTGCCGACAACAGGCACATGCGCATGACCGGCTATCCCGGCCGCGTCCGCTCGATGTCCTGGAGCGCGGGCGGTAAGGGGCTCGCGACCTCGGGCGCCGATACCGTCATCATCTGGCCGTTCGGCAGCAAGGACGGCCCGATGGGCAAGGAGCCCGCGATGCTCGCGCCGCTGCAGGCGCGCGTCTCCGTGGTCGCCTGTCATCCCAAGAACGACATCCTCGCCGCCGGCTATAGCGACGGCACCGTGCTGATGGTCCGCATGGAGGACGGCGCGGAGATCCTGGTCCGTCGCAACGGCACGCCTCCCGTCGCCGCGCTTGCCTGGAACGCCAAAGGCACGCTGCTGGCGTTTGCCGACGAAAATGGGGACGGCGGTCTGCTCGAGCTTTAAACTGTCATCCTTCAGGCCGTAGGGTGGGCAAAGGCGCTCTTGCGCCGTGCCCACCATCCTCTCCGCAAAGCAAAAGTGGTGGGCACGTCGCGCGAAGAGCGCGCCTTTGCCCACCCTACGGCAGCTCAATTCATGCGCTTTCTGACGACCTTCCAGCTTGCCGATTTCGCCGACACGCTGATCAGCCTGACCACGGCCTTCGTGCTGGGCACCTTGATCGGCGCCGAGCGGCAGTACCGCCAGCGCACCGCGGGGCTGCGCACCAACGTGCTGGTTGCGGTGGGAGCGGCCGCCTTCGTCGATCTCGCCATGCACCTGACCGGCGCCGACGGCGCGGTGCGGGTGATCTCCTACGTCGTCTCCGGCATCGGCTTCCTCGGCGCCGGTGTCATCATGAAGCAGGGCATGGACGTGCGCGGCCTCAATACGGCAGCGACGCTATGGGCCTCGGCCGCGGTCGGCTCCTGCGCCGGCGCCGACATGGTCGCGCAGGCGGCCGCGCTGACCGTGTTCGTCATCGCCGGCAACACCATGCTGCGCCCGCTGGTCAACGCCATCAACCGCATCCCGCTGAATGAGAAGGCGCTGGAGGCGACCTACTATTTCAAGCTCGCGGTGGCGGCCGACGCATTGCCCGACATGCGCGACCGCCTCGTCGACAAGCTCGAGGCGGCGAAATATGCGGTGGCCGATATCGAAGTCGCCGAGATCAGCGAGGACATTCTGGAGATCGCCGCCAGGCTGGTTGCGAGCGCGGTCGACCCGAACGAGCTGAACGCGGTCGCGACCGATCTGCAGCATCTCCCAGGCGTGCGGCATGCGACCTGGCAAGTCAGCACAACGGAGTAGCGCGGCGTTTTGGCGCGTGGGTTCCCCGCGTCTTCGGTTCCGGAACCGGCGCGCCCCAAACTCGTTGATCCCCAGGACAAAGGCGGTGATCGACATGCCCGGCCAAGATGACAAGCACAGACTGAAGCTCAATCTGACAATCGCCGGTGCGCTGTTCGCAGCAGGCGTTGTGGTATCGGTGATGTCGCTGGCGCAAATCCGCGCGGAAAGCCGGATGCAGCTGGCACAGGCGACGCCCCCGCTCCAGGGCACCCCGTCCGACGAACAGAGCAAGGTGCCCGCGGAGGCGAAGCCCGGCGGCGACCGGCCGACCACGCCGGCCCCCGAGCCCGCGCGGCCGGAGCCGCAGACGCAGGGCGCGGCAGGCGCGGCCAAACCAGCACTGCCGCCGGCCCCGGCCGAGAAGATCGCGCCGCCGATTGAGAAGAAGTAGCTTCCCTCTCAACACTCGGTGTCATTGCCCGCGAAGGCGGGCAATCCAGTATTCCAGAGGCCGCAGTGCTGGAGTCGAGAAGTCGCAGCGTACTGGATGCCCCGGTCAAGCCGGGGCATGACAGTGGAGTGTGGGGCGGCGTCACTCGGCAATGATTGACGGAACGCTTGGGCTTCTCTTACCGCACCAGAATATTCCGGAACTGCCACGGATCAGACGTGTCGATATCCTCCGGGAACAGTCCGGGACGATCCGTCAGCGGGGTCCAGTCGGTATAAAAACCCTTCACCGGGCCGAGATAGGGCAGCTGAATTTCGAGCAGGCGCTCGAAATCCATCTCGTCGGCTTCGACGATGCCCTCGTTCGGGTTCTCCAGCGCCCAGACCATGCCGCCGAGCACGGCGGAGGTCACCTGCAGGCCGGTGGCGTTCTGGTAGGGCGCGAGCTCGCGCGTCTCCTCGATGGAGAGCTGCGAGCCGAACCAATAGGCATTCTTGTCATGGCCGAACAGCAGCACGCCGAGCTCGTCGATGCCGTCGACGATCTCGTTCTCGTCGAGGATGTGGTGCTTCTCCTGCATCTTCCCGGCGCGGCCGAACATTTCATGCAGCGACAGCACGGCATCGTCAGCCGGATGATAGGCATAGTGGCAGGTCGGCCGGTAGATCGCCTTGCCCGAGGCATCGCGCACGGTAAAGTAATCGGCGATCGAGATCGACTCGTTGTGGGTGACCAGGAAGCCATACTGGGCGCCGCGGGTCGGGCACCAGGTGCGCACGCGCGTGTTGGCGCCGGGCTGCATCAGGTAGATGGCGGCGCCGCAGCCGGCTTCATGGGTGTGCGCATTCTCGGGCATCCATTTCTCATGGGTGCCCCAGCCGAGCTCGGATGGCTGCATGCCTTCCGACAGGAAGCCTTCCACCGACCAGGTGTTGACGAAGACGTCAGGCTCCTTCGGCTTCTTCGAGCGCTGGGTGTCGCGCTCGGCGATGTGGATGCCCTTGATGCCGGCCTGCCGCATCAAATCCGCCCATTCGCCCTTGGTCTTCGGCCTGGGGGCATTGAGCTTCAGATCGGCGGCGACATTGAGCAGCGCCTGCTTGACGAAGAAGGAGACCATGCCCGGATTGGCGCCGCAGCAGGAGACCGCCGTGGTCGAGCCCGCCGGGCGCGCCTTCTTGGCGGCCAGCGTCGTTTCGCGCAGCGCGTAGTTGGAGCGCGCTTCCGGGCCCTTCGAGGGATCGAAATAGAACCCGAGCCAGGGCTCGTTGACGGTGTCGATGTAGAGCGCGCCGAGCTCGTTGCAGAGCTCCATGATGTCGGTCGAGCCGGTATCGACCGAGAGATTGACGCAAAAGCCCTGGCCGCCGCCCTCGGTTAGCAGCGGGGTCAGAACCTCGCGGTAATTGTCCTTGGTCAGGCCCTTCTGGATGAAGCGGACATTGTGCTTCTCGCAAAGTGCCTTGCGGCCCTCGTCCTTGGGATCGAGCACGGTGATGCGCGACTTGTCGTAGTCGAGATGCCGCTCGATCAACGGCAGCGTGCCTTTGCCGATGGAGCCGAATCCGACCATGACGATGGGGCCGGTGATCTTCGCGTAGATCTGCGAGGGAGGGCTCATGGGATGGGTTCTCCGGAAAGTGCTGGCAGTGAGGGATGGATCAGGCGCTGCGGCGCTTGTCAGATGCTGCGGCGCTTTTTAGGTGCCGCGGCGCTTGGCGGTGACTTCGATCTCGACCTTCATCTCGGGCCTGGCGAGGGCGCTGACGACCAGCAACGTCGCCGCCGGCCTGATGTCGGCGAGGACCTCGCCGCAGACGGCGAAGTGGGCGTCGATGTAGCTGGCGTCGGTCACGTAGTAGGTCGCACGGACGATATCGGCCATCTCGAAGCCGCCCTCCGTCAGTGCGGCGGCGATGGTCTTGAAGCAGTTGCGTGACTGGCTCGTGACATCTGATGGCATCGTCATCGTGGTGTAGTCATAGCCGGTGGTTCCCGCGACGAAGGCGAACTCGCCGTCGATCACGGCACGGCTGTAGCCGACGGTCTTCTCGAGCGGGGAGCCGGTGGAGATCAGGCGACGGGACATGGTCATGGGCCTCGACTGAAGGGGTGTTTCGCGGGGTTTAAAGGGCGTTTCGGGGGCCTGCGCAACCCCAAAGGAAGGGCCTCGCGCAGGCGCGGCAGGGCGTTGCCGCTCGATGCGGCCTAGGTCGTCGCTACAGGAGCGATCCCTCAGGCCGCGTGCGCCTCAGGCGCGCGAACCGACCTCCGTTTGGGCAGGGCCGCGCCGGTCGGGACAATCATCCCGGCGGCGCCATCGAGCGCACCATCGGTGAACTCGATCGCCAGCAGGCGGTCGCGCTCGAACGGGCCCGGCAGCGAGAGTTCGGCCGTCTTGTCGGCCGAGAAGCCGAAGCGGGCGTAATAGGGGGCATCGCCGAGCAGGATCACGGCGTCATGCCCGCGCGCCCGGGCGGCGGCCAGCGCTTGATGCATCAGCGCGGCGCCGATCCCGAGCTCGCGGCAGGCAGGGTCGACCGCCAGCGGTCCGAGGACCAGAGCGGGCCTGCCTCCGGCGCTGACATGCCACAGCCGCACGGTTCCCACGAGCTTGCCCTCGCGCATCGCCGACAGGGCAAGGCCTGCAGCGGGCGCGCGTCCGTCGCGCAGGCGCTGGCAGGTGCGGCCGTGGCGGTTCTCGCCAAAGCAGGCATCGAGCAGCGTTTCGCGCGTCGCGACGTCGCTAGCACGTTCCGCGCGGATCACGAACGGAGCGGCTTTCGAGGTGAGGGCAACTTGCGGCTTCCGAGGAGCAGTCATGGCACGTCAGTCCCCGCTTGAACCGGCGTGCGCGCAGCACGCCTGTCCAAGACGTCGTCAGAAATCTAAATGGTGGATGAGGAGCCGGCGGACCGGCTCCCGGGTTCGTCAGGCCTCTAGAACCAAGAGGCGGATCAGATGTGATACGTCTTCAGCGGCGGGATGCCGTTGAACGCCACCGACGAGTAGGTCGACGTATAGGCCCCGGTGCCTTCGATCAGCACCTTGTCGCCGATCTCGAGCGTGACGGGAAGCGGATACGGGTTCTTCTCGTACAGCACGTCGGCGCTGTCGCAGGTCGGACCCGCGAGCACGCACGGCGTCATGTCCGCACCGTCATGACGGGTGCGGATGGCGTAGCGGATCGACTCGTCCATGGTCTCGGCGAGACCGCCGAACTTGCCGATGTCCAGGTACACCCAGCGCACCTCGTCCTCGTCGCTCTTCTTCGAGATGAGCACGACCTCGGATTCGATGATGCCGGCGTTGCCCACCATGCCGCGGCCCGGCTCGATGATGGTCTCCGGGATCTGGTTGCCGAAGTGCTTGCGCAGCGCGCGGAAGATCGAGCGGCCGTAGGTCACGACCGGCGGCACGTCCTTCAGGTACTTGGTCGGGAAGCCGCCGCCCATGTTGACCATGGACAGGTTGATGCCGCGCTCGGCGCAGTCGCGGAACACTTGCGAGGCCATCGCCAGCGCACGGTCCCACGCCTTCACCTTGCGCTGCTGCGAGCCGACATGGAAGGAGATGCCGCACGGCTCCAGGCCCAGGCGCTTGGCGAGGTCGAGCACCTCGACCGCCATTTCCGGGTCGCAGCCGAACTTGCGCGACAGCGGCCACTCGGCGCCGGCGCAGTCATAGAGGATGCGGCAGAACACCTTCGCACCGGGGGCGGCACGGGCGACCTTCTCGACCTCGGCGGCGCAATCGACCGCGAACAGCCGAATGCCGAGCGCGAAGGCGCGCGCGATGTCGCGCTCCTTCTTGATCGTGTTGCCGAAGGAGATGCGGTCGGGCGTCGCACCCGCGGTCAGCGCCATCTCGATCTCTGCGACCGTGGCGGTGTCGAAGCAGGAGCCCATGGACGCGAGCAGGGCCAGCACTTCCGGCGCCGGGTTCGCCTTGACGGCATAGAACACGCGGCTGTCGGGCAGCGCCTTGGCGAAGCTCTGGTAATTGTCGCGCACGACCTCGAGGTCGACGACGAGGCACGGCTCGGTGTCGAGGCCTTCGTTGCGGCGGTTGCGCAGGAATTCCTGGATACGTTCGGTCATGGCACTCTCCAACGGCCCCAGCGACGGGAGCCGTATCAACATGACGTCTGATGAGAGTGCTTCGGCCGCATCGCGCGATGGAGGCGCGTCGAGGCCAAAAAACTCAAACCAGACTGTGCTGCCGTGGATTGGTTGGGAGAGTTTCCCGCCCGCTCACCTGGCAATGAAGGACAAGCCTTTTCAGTAGCCCGCGCCGGCGTTGGAATGCCGGTAGAGACCAAAAAAGCCCGATCCGTCGTTGCTTTAAGTCGCGTCCCCCGTTGAGAGCGGGGTGCGCCGGTTCGCCTCCGGCTGCCAGTCACGGTTGCAAAGAGCGAAGTCACCTTCGACATGGCATCTCTTTGAGAGAGATGCTGGGCGCTCCGGGTTTGCTTCGTCTTCCGACTTTCTGGTCTTGCGACCTCGGTCTTCCGACTTCCGCACTTCCGAAGAGCCCCTCGGCTTCTTCACCCCTTGGCGGCTGTCCGGCCTCTTGTCCGGATACCTACCGACTGACACACGACCACAGGCACGTGCGAAATTGGGCAAGTCCGCACATAAGCGTTTTGACTCTGCTTCGCAAGAATTTTTTTAGGCTGCGGACAGAATTGCCTAACATCTGCTTGCGCGCTGTTGCGCGAGCGACGCGGGAGATGAACGCGCGTTAAGTTTTCGCTGCGCTGCGCGTGTTGCCGACGCGCGAGACGCGTCAGCCGCGCTTGGTGAAAGGCTCGATGCGCTGAGCGCCGCGGATGAAGGCGGTCATCACGAGCACGCCGAGTGCGAACAGCACGGCCTGCAGGATATGGGCGCCCTGGTCGCCGAGCCCGAACAGGATCGCGAGCGCCCAGCCGCCCGCAAAGGCCGCGCCGAACACCTCCGCGCCGATCAGGATGGCGGCGCTGATGACGGTGATGACGCTGGGCCAGACGATCCGGCGGGACGATGAGGAAGGCGCGTTCATGGTTTCAGAGGGTCCTGGCTTCGAGGGCCGCAATCTCCCCGAAAAGGCGGCCGGGAGCAAGGGCAAACGGCCCAAAAAAGCCCCACGCGTGCTATAGCTGGCCGCAGCAATAGAGCCACGAAATCCGGGACTTGTGATGTCAGAACCCCGCCAAATTACGGACCCCGAGACCAATCCGCTGCTGAAGGCCTGGGTGACGCCGTTCGCGACCCCGCCTTTCGACGAGATCAAGCCGGAGCACTTCCTGCCGGCCTTCGAGCAGGCCTTCGCCGACCATTCCGCCGAGATTGCGGCGATCACCAACGATCCCGCGGCGCCCGACTTCGCCAACACCATCACGGCGCTGGAGCGCTCGGGCAAGCTCTTGAGCAAGGTCGCGGCGGTCTTCTACGACCTCGTCTCGGCGCATTCCAACCCGGCCATCCTGGAGATCGACAAGGAGGTCTCCTTGCGGATGGCGCGGCACTGGAATCCGATCATGATGAACGCCGTGCTGTTCGGCCGCATCGCCCATCTGCACGAGAACCGCGCGGGTCTCGGTCTCACGCCCGAGCAGCTCCGCCTCTTGGAGCGCACCTACACCCGCTTCCACCGCGCCGGCGCCGGCCTCTCCGAGGAGGCCAAGACCCGGATGGCCGAGATCAACGAGCGGCTGGCCCAGCTCGGCACCGGCTTCAGCCATCATCTGCTCGGCGACGAGCAGGACTGGTTCATGGAGCTCGGGGAGGCCGATCGCCAGGGCCTGCCGGAGAGCTTTGTCGCCGCCGCCAAGGCTGCGGCGGAAGAGCGCGGCATGGCGGGCAAGGCCATCGTCACGCTGTCGCGCTCCTCGGTCGAGACGTTCCTGAAGAGCTCCGCCCGGCGTGACCTCCGCGAGAAGGTCTACAAGGCCTTCATCGCGCGCGGCGACAACGGCAACGCCAACGACAACAACGCGACCATTGTCGAGATCCTGAAGCTGCGCGAGGAGAGCGCCAGGCTCCTGGGCTATGCGACCTACGCCGCCTACCGGCTCGAGGATTCCATGGCCAAGACGCCGGACGCGGTGCGCAACCTGTTGGAGCGGGTCTGGAAGCCGGCCCGGGCCCGCGCGCTTGCCGACCGCGACGAGATGCAGGCGCTGATCACGGAAGAGGGCGGCAATTTCAGGCTCGCCCCCTGGGACTGGCGCTTCTACGCCGAGAAGCTCCGTCTGCAGCGCGCCAATTTCGACGATTCCGCGATCAAGCCGTATCTCGGCCTCGACAACATGATCGCCGCCGCCTTCGACTGTGCCACGCGCCTGTTCGGCGTCACCTTCGAGGAGCGCAAGGACATTCCGGTCTGGCACCCGGACGTCCGGGTCTGGGAGATGAAGGGGCCGGACGGCAAGCACAAGGCGCTGTTCTATGGAGACTACTTCGCCCGGCCATCGAAGCGCTCCGGCGCCTGGATGACCTCGCTGCGCGACCAGCAGAAGCTCGACGGCGGCGTCGCGCCGCTGGTTCTCAACATCTGCAATTTCGCCAAGGGCGCGGGCGGCGAGCCGTCGCTGCTGTCGCCCGACGATGCCCGCACCCTGTTCCACGAGTTCGGCCACGGCCTACACGGCATGCTCTCCAACGTGACCTATCCCTCGCTGTCGGGCACCTCGGTGTTCACCGATTTCGTCGAGCTGCCCTCGCAGCTCTACGAGCACTGGCAGGAGCGGCCCGAGGTGCTGCAGAAGTTCGCCCGCCACTACCAGACCGGCGAGCCGCTGCCGGACGACCTGCTGCAACGCTTCCTCGCCGCGCGGAAATTCAACCAGGGCTTTGCCACGGTCGAGTTCGTCTCGTCGGCGCTGGTGGATCTGGAATTCCACACCCAGCCGGCAGCCGCCGCGGAGGATGTCCGCGCCTTCGAAAGACGCGAGCTGGAGAAGATCGGCATGCCCGAGGAGATCGCGCTGCGTCACCGTCCGACGCAGTTCGGCCACATCTTCACCGGCGACCACTACGCTGCCGGCTATTACAGCTACATGTGGTCGGAGGTGATGGACGCCGACGCCTTCGGCGCGTTCGAGGAGGCCGGGGACATCTTCGATCCTGCCGTGGCCAAGCGTCTGCACGACGACATCTATTCGTCGGGCGGGTCGGTCGATCCGGAAGCCGCCTATGAGGCGTTCCGCGGCCGTCCGCCGGAGCCGGATGCGCTGCTCCGCCGCCGCGGTCTGCTCGACGACGCCAGGGCGGCCTGATGAGCATGCGGGCCCTGTTCGGAATGCTGTTCGCCGCCGCGATGACGCTCGCGGCGGGGGCAGCAAATGCGCATCCACATGTCTGGATCACCGCGACCAGCGAATTGCTCTATGCCGCTGACGGCAGCATCACCGGCGTGCGCCACGCCTGGACCTTCGACGACATGTTCTCGGCCTATGCCGTGCAGGGGCTCGAGAGCAAGACCAAGGGCGCCTACACGCGCGAGGAGCTCAAGCCGCTGGCGCAGACCAATGTCGAGTCGCTGAAGGAATACGCCTACTTCACCTTTGCGCGAGCCGACGGCAAGAAGGAGCGATTCCAGGAGCCGGTCGACTATTTCCTCGACTACAAGGACACGGTGCTGACCCTGCACTTCACCTTGCCGCTGAAGAACCCGGTCAAGCCCAAGCAGCTGGTGCTCGAAGTGTTCGACCGCTCCTTCTTCATCGACTTCCAGATGGCCAAGGACCGTCCGGTCAAGCTGGTCGGTGCGCCCGCGGGCTGCCAGATGAAGCTGGAACGGCCGAACGACGGCACCGCGAGCGCCCAGAAGCTGAACGAGCAGACCTTCCTGGACGGCGAGAACTCGAATTTCGGCATGATGTTCGCCAACAAGATCACGGTGGATTGCCCTTGAAGCCGCAACTCTCTCCGCTCGCGCGCGGTCTGCTCGCCTGTGCTGCTGTGCTGATGGTGGTCGGCGTGACTGACGCCGCGCTTCATGATCTCCTTGCGCAAAACCCGTTCGGCGCACCGCGGCCGGCGCAGGCGGCCGAGCCTGAAGCAAGCGGCCTCATCGGCTGGCTCCTGGCCAACCAGTCGGAATTCTATCGCCAGATGTCGGCAACCATCCGCGCCGCCAAGTCCGACGGCTCGGCGGTGTGGACGCTGCTCTTCATCTCGTTCGCCTATGGCATCTTCCACGCTGCCGGTCCCGGCCACGGCAAGGCGGTGATCGCCTCCTATCTGGTCGCCAACCGCGAGACGGCGCGGCGCGGCATCGCGCTGTCGTTTGCCTCGGCCCTGATGCAGTCGCTGGTCGCGATCCTCATCGTCGGCATTTCGGCCTGGGTGCTGAATGCGACGGCCAAGACCATGTGCAAGGCCGAAGGCGTGATCGAGATCGCGAGCTACGCCCTGATCGCGCTGTTCGGCCTGCGCCTGGTCTGGGTCAAGGGCCGCACCTTCATCCGCGCACTTCAGGCCGCCCAACCGGTGCCGGTGATGGCGGGCGTGCCGCACGACCATGGTCACGGCCATCACCATCATCACGATGCGCATGACCATCATGAGCATGATCATCATCACGACGGTCATGCCCATGCCCATCCCCATGCCCATCACGGGCACGATCACGTCCATGACGAGCAGTGCGGGCATTCCCACGGCCCCACCCCGAGCGAACTCGCCGGCCCCGGCGGCTGGCGGCGCGGTCTCGCGGCGATCCTGACCGTCGGCATCCGCCCCTGCTCGGGCGCGATCCTGGTCCTGGTGTTCGCGCTCGCCCAGGGCCTGTTCTGGGCCGGCATCGCCGCCACCTTTCTGATGGGATTGGGGACCGCGATCACGGTCGCTGCCATCGCGGTTATCGCCGTCTCCGCCAAGGACATCGCCGCCCGTCTCAGCGCCGGCCGCGACGGCGGTGGCGCGCTGTTCATGCGCGGCATCGAGTTCGGCGCCGCGGGCCTGGTCCTTCTGTTCGGCGTCGGCCTCCTGTTCGGCTACATCGCCGCCGAACGGACCACGTGTTTTTGAGGGTGCATCTGCACTTCTCGGCGCTAATTGGGCAAAGACGGTCGAGCGCCAGCTCCGTCATTGCGAGCGCAGCGAAGCAATCCAGAATGTCTCCGCGGCGGCGGTCTGGATTGCTTCGTCGCATCAGCGCAAAATTGCTACGCAATTTTGTCGCGAGCTCCTCGCCATGACGAGCCTGAGATATCTTGGTCGGGAGACTCCATGTCGCGCGAACAATTCTGGTTCTTCCATCCGTTCCGGGTGCGCTATTCCGAGATCGACGGCCAGGGCGTCGTCTTCAACGCGCATTATTTGACCTATTTCGATACCACCATCACCGAATATTTCCGTGCGCTGGGCTTTGACCAATATGCGGATGCGCAGACGAGCGGCATCGATTTCCACGTCGTCAAATCGCTGATCGAGTACAAGGCGCCGGTGCGGTTCGACTGGGAGCTCGACGTCGGCTCGCGCGTGGCGCGGATCGGCAATTCGAGCCTCGTCTTCGAGCTCGCCATCTTCCGGAAGGGTGGCGCCGACGCGCTGGTGACCGGCGAGATCGTGTGGGTCTACACGGACCAGAAGACCCATCGTCCGGTCACGATCCCCGCATCGATGCGGGCGCTGATCGCGACGCGCGAGCGGCACCTCTCGACGTGAAGCCGCCTCACACTGGCAGAAACCGCTTCAACGCCGGCATGAAGAAGATCCCGAGATTGATCGCAAAGCCGATGCTCCAGAGGATCGAGCGCAGCGTCGGGCGATTGCCGAGATAGGTCAGCACATAGGCGATCCGGACGATCAGGAACAGCGCCGCGAGCTCGTCGATCAGCCGCTGCGGCGATTCCCTGTATTCGGCGAGCAGCACCGCGAACGCGAAGAACGGAAACGTCTCGATGCCGTTCTGGTGCGCGCCGAGCGCGCGTTGCGACAGGGCGTCCTCGTAGAAGGCGGGATCGCGCGGCCGGGAATTGTCGAAGCGGCGAAACCTGATCCATTTGACCGAGGCGATCGTAGACAGATAGAGCAGCAGCGCCCCGAAGACACACCATTCCGCGAGCGTCATCGTCCCTCCCCCTTGGGTGCGACCCTAGCGAACCCTGGCTCATCTTGACAAGTTCGGACCAACGCGCGACCCAACCAGCCATGAACAGCGTCGTCCCCCTCGAGACTGCGAAACCGGCCACCCGATCCGCCCTGCCGAGGGTCGGCGTGCTCCTGATCAATCTCGGAACGCCTGATACGGCCGATGCCCCCGGCGTGCGGGTCTACCTCAAGGAGTTCCTCAGCGACGCCCGCGTCATCGAGGACCAGGGCCTGATCTGGAAGCTGGTGCTGAACGGGATCATCCTGCGCAGCCGTCCCCGTACCAAGGCGCTCGATTACCAGAAGATCTGGAACAATGATCGGAACGAGTCGCCGCTGAAAACCATCACGCGGTCGCAACGCGACAAGCTCGCAGCCGCCTTGTCCGACCGCGACAACGTCGTTGTCGATTGGGCGATGCGCTACGGCAATCCGTCGATCAAGTCGGGCATCGACGCGCTGATCGCGAAAGGCTGCGAGCGCATCCTGGCCGTCCCCCTCTATCCGCAATATTCGGCCTCGACCTCGGCGACGGTCTGCGACGAAGTGTTCCGGGTGCTCGCGCAGCTGCGCAACCAGCCGACGCTGCGGATCACGCCACCCTATTACGTGGACGAAGCCTATATCGAGGCGCTCGCCGTCTCGATCGAGGGGCATCTGGCGACGCTGTCGTTCAAGCCGGAGCTGATCGTGGCGTCATTCCACGGCATGCCGAAAGCCTATGTCGACAAGGGCGATCCCTATCAGCAGCACTGCATCGCGACGACCGAGGCGCTGCGCCGCCGGCTCGGCATGGACGCAACAAAACTGCTGCTGACCTTCCAGTCCCGCTTCGGCAACGACGAGTGGCTGCAGCCCTATACCGACAAGACCATGGAGCGGCTCGCCAAGGACGGCGTGCGCCGCATCGCGGTGGTGACGCCGGGCTTTTCCGCCGATTGCTTGGAGACGCTGGAGGAGATCGCGCAGGAGAACGCCGAGATCTTCAAGCACAATGGCGGCGAGCAGTTTTCCGCGATCCCCTGCCTCAACGACAGCGGACCGGGCATGGACGTGATCCGCACCCTGGTGCTGCGCGAGCTTCAGGGCTGGATCTGATGGGTGTCCCATGAACCGCCGCCGGTGCCTGGCGCTTCTTGGAATGCTCACAGCGCTGCCGGGCCCGACCCTGGCGCAGCAGCCGAACGCGATACGGCGGCTCGGCGTGCTCTCGGTCACGGCCGCCGATGATGCGATCGGCCGGACGCGCAGCATGATCCTGGTCGAAGCGCTCGCCGGCCAGGGCTGGAAGGAGCGCGACAATCTCAAGGTTGATTGGCGCAGCGGCGGCGGCAATCGTGACCGCATCGCGCAGCTCGCCGACGAGCTGATCGCGCTCAAGCCCGACATCCTGCTTGCGGTCGGCACACCCTCGGTCGAAGAGCTGCGCCGGCGCACCACGACGATCCCGATCGTGTTCGCCGTCGTCACCGATCCCGTC
Organism: Bradyrhizobium sp. SPXBL-02; assembly: GCF_051853065.1. NCBI lineage: Bacteria > Pseudomonadati > Pseudomonadota > Alphaproteobacteria > Hyphomicrobiales > Nitrobacteraceae > Bradyrhizobium > Bradyrhizobium sp. SPXBL-02. Next base: position 1,206,058 of record NZ_CP182474.1, read on the forward strand.
AGCCAGGGCTTTGTCGAAAACCTCGCGCATCCCGGCGGCAACCTCACCGGCTTTACCGACTACGACGGTCCGCTCGCCGGCAAATGGCTGGAGATGCTGACGCAGGTCACGCCAAAGGTGTCCCGCGTTGCGATCGTCTACAATCCCGCCACCGCGCCGTTCGCGCCCCTGATGCTGCGCACCATCGAGGACGCCGGCCGCGCGCTCCATATGACGATCGAGCCCGCGCCGGTACATGACACGGCCTCGATCGCGGCGCTGGCCTCGCGCAAGGCCGATGGGCTGCTGGTCCTGCCGGATTTCTTCACCATGGCCAACCGCGCGCAGCTTCTGGCCGCCGTTGCACAGGCGCGCGTGCCCGCGGTGTTCTGGAGCCGCACCTTCGTCGACGAAGGTGGGCTGATGTCCTACAGCACCGACAGCGCCGAGCAGCTCCGCCGCGCTGCGGGCTACATCGATCGGATCCTGAAGGGCGCACGGCCGGCCGATCTGCCGGTGCAAAATCCCACCAAGTTCGAGCTTGCGGTCAACCTGAAGACGGCCAAGGCGCTTGGCGTCACGCTTGCCCCGGGCCTGCTCGCAATCGCGAACGACGTCATCGAATAGAGCCCGTCGTGACGGCGCAGGTCCTAACGTTCGCCGCTAGGTCTGCGCCCGCGCTCTTTCAAGAACCTGTCGCAAATACATATCGTGACCGTTCTCTTGCTGTGCGTCTTGTGCAGAATCGCGCCGGTACCGACGTTACTTGCGACCGCTGAACCGGTAAGGTCGTGATCCCGACCAATGACAGCGCGGGAAAGGGCTTTCCCGGCGTCTTGCCCGCCTTGGAGGAGAAATGAGCGGCTTCGACATTTTCGCGATCGTTCTGGTGTTGCTCGTCATCGTCACGCTGGTCGCCGGCGTGAAGACGGTGCCGCAGGGCTATGACTGGACCATCGAGCGGTTCGGCAAATACACCCAGACGCTGAGCCCCGGGCTCAATCTGATCGTGCCCTATTTCGATCGCGTCGGGCGCAAGATCAACATGATGGAGCAGGTGATCGACATTCCCGAGCAGGAGGTGATCACCAAGGACAACGCCACCGTGACGGTGGACGGCGTCGCCTTCTTCCAGGTGTTCGATGCCGCTAAGGCGAGCTACGAGGTCGCCAACCTGAACCAGGCGATCACGGTGCTCACAATGACCAACATTCGCTCGGTGATGGGCTCGATGGACCTCGACCAGGTGCTGTCGCACCGCGACGAGATCAACGAGCGGCTGCTCCGCGTGGTCGACGCCGCGGTCTCGCCCTGGGGCGTCAAGGTCAACCGCATCGAGATCAAGGACATCGTGCCGCCCGCTGACCTCGTCGAAGCCATGGGTCGGCAGATGAAGGCCGAGCGCGTCAAGCGCGCCGACATTCTCGCGGCCGAAGGCCAGCGCCAGTCCGAGATCCTGCGCGCCGAGGGCGCCAAGCAGGGCCAGATCCTCCAGGCCGAAGGCCGCCGCGAGGCCGCCTTCCGCGACGCCGAGGCGCGCGAGCGTCTCGCCGAGGCCGAAGCCAAGGCGACTCAAGTGGTGTCGGAAGCCATCTCCAAGGGCGACGTCGCCGCGTTGAACTATTTCATCGCCGACAAATATATCAAGGCGTTCGGCCAGTTCGCGGATGCGCCGAACCAGAAGATCATCATGCTGCCGGTGGAAGCCGTGAGCATGCTTGGCTCGCTCGCCGGTATCGGCGAGATCGCCAAGGCGACGTTCGGCGAGAGTGCCGCAGCCGCTGCCGCGCGCCGCGGCGGATCGGTCCCGTCGTCGGGTCCGATCCCGCCCGCAGTGCCGCCGCAATAACGGGGTATTTTACAGAGGTCGTGTCATGACCGACATGTTCGTATCGCTCGGCAACTGGAATTGGCTGATCTTCGGCTTCATCCTGATGGCGCTGGAGGTGCTGGCGCCGGGCATCTTCCTGTTCTGGCTCGGGCTGGCTGCGCTGCTGGTCGGCCTGATCTCGTTCGCGGCTGCCATCTCCTGGCAGATCCAGCTCGTGATGTTCGCGATCTTTGCCGCCGCTGCCGTGCCGGTCTGGCGCCACCTCGCCAAGCCGAAGCCGGATGCGAGCGCCAGCCCGTTCCTCAACAAGCGCACCGAAGCCTTGCTCGGCCGTGAGTTCACGCTGGAGAAGCCGATCATCGACGGCACCGGCACCGTGCGCATCGGCGACACGGTGTGGCGTGTTGCGGGCCCCGATACGCCGGCCGGCACGCGGGTGAAGGTGGTGCAGGTGGACGGCGCGAACCTGACCGTGGCGGCGGCTTAACCGCCGTCATTGCGAGGAGCCCTTGCGACGAAGCAATCCAGAATCTTTCCGCGGCGGCAGTCTGGATTGCTTCGCTTCGCTCGCAATGACGAGTTTGTTGAGACGGCGTCGCCGGACTTAGGCGCCGTTCTTGTTGCGCCATTTCTCCGCAAACCTGTGCAGCGGCATGAACGTCTCGCACAACTCCCGGCCCAGCGGCGTCAGTCCGTAACCTCCACCGGCACCCAGCTCTACGAAGCCCGCCTCGCGCAGCTCGGTCAGCCGTGCCTGCAGCACCGTGGGCGAGGCCTCGTCGCAGGCGCTGCGCAGGGCGCGCGAGGTGAGGGGCTCTTCGCGCAACTCCCACAGGATCCGCAAGGCCCAGCGGCGGCCGAGCAGGTCGAGCAGTGCCATGATCGGCCGCCCGGTGCGCGAGCCGCGGACGCTGCGTGTCGTCGAGCCGGCCTGTTTCGCCATCGTCGCCTCTTGCGTTGTGCTACAAATAATGTAGCGTATTGCTACGATAAATGTAGCAATGGAGACGGCCCATGTCTTCTGCCATGTCTGCTGCGATGTCCCAGGCCTCACCGCGCATCGCCCCGCTCTCGCCGCCTTATCCCCCGGAGATCCAGGCGCAATTCGACCGCATCATGCGCGGTGCGCCGCCGCTGGTGCTGTTCCGGGTGATGGCGGGCCATGGCCGGGCCTGGGACAAGTTTCGCGCCGGCGGCCTGCTTGATCCGGGGCCGCTCTCGCTGCGCCAGCGCGAGATCGTCATCGACCGCACCTGTGCGCTGAACGGATGCGAATACGAATGGGGCGTGCATGTCGCGATCTTTGCCGGGCCGGCGAAGCTCACCGCGGAGGAGGTGCATGCGACGGTGCTGGGTGATGCGACGTCGGCCTGCTGGTCGCCGGCCGAGCGGGCGCTGATCGCAGCCGTGGACGCGCTGCATCATCGCGCGACACTTACGGACGAGGAGTTCGCCGCGCTCTCCGTGCATTACGACGAGGCGCAGATCCTGGAGATCATGCTGTTGTGCGGCTTCTATCGCACGGTGTCGTATCTGGCGAAAGGGCTGCGCTTGCCGCTGGAGAAGAACGCGGCGCGGTTTCCGGCGTAGGTCTCTCCACCGTCATTGCGAGGAGCCCTTGCGAAGAAGCAATCCAGACTGTCTCCGCGGAGGCAGTCTGGATTGCTTCGCTGCGCTCGCAATGACGAGGTGAGAGGGCGCAAACCCTACGCCACGCCCGCGCGCAGCAGATCGTGCAGGTGCACGATCCCCACCACCTTGTTCGCTTCCGTCACCAGCAGCGTGGTGATCTTGCGCGTGTTCAGCACCTCGATCATCTCGGTCGCGAGCATCGAGGGCGGAACGGACTTGGGCTGCTTGGTCATGATCTCGTCGACGGTCACCGTCAAAAGATCGGGCCGCATGTGGCGGCGCAGATCGCCGTCGGTGATGATGCCGACGGCCTCGCCCGCATCGTTGACGATGCAGACGCAGCCGAGCCCCTTGGCCGACATCTCGACCACGGCTTCCGACATCTCGGTGCCGAGTGGCTTGAGCGGAATCTCCGCGCCGGTGCGCATGTAGTCGCGGACGAATTTCAGCATCGCGCCGAGCTTGCCGCCCGGGTGGAAATGCGCGAATTCCAGCGCCGTGAAGCCGCGGCCCTCGAGCAGCGCGATCGCTAGCGCGTCGCCGATCGCGGCCTGCATCAGCGTCGAGGTGGTCGGCGCCAGATTGTGCGGGCAGGCCTCGCGCGCCTTCGGCAGCTCGATGACGAGATCGGCGGCCTGGCCGAGCGACGACGAAGCGTTCGAGGTCACCGCGATCATGGGGATCGCGAAGCGCGCCGAATAGTTCACGAGGTTCTTCATCTCCGGCTGCTCGCCGGACCAGGACAGCGCCATGATGACGTCGTCGGGCGTGATCATGCCGAGGTCGCCATGGCCGGCTTCGGCGGCGTGCACGAAGAAGGCGGGCGTGCCGGTCGAGGCCAGGGTCGCTGCGATCTTGCGGCCCATATGGCCCGACTTGCCGAGGCCGGTGACGATGACGCGACCCTTGGCGTTGCGGATCAGTTCGACCGCCTTGGCGAAGGGCTCGCCCAGCGGGCCGCGCAGCGCGGCAGCGAGCGCGTTGATGCCGCCGCTCTCCGTCTCCAGGGTGCGGAGCGCGGATTCGATGCTATCGGGAATGGAGCCGGATGATTGGGTCATCAGCGGTTTCGAGCTCGGCATGGTCTGGTCCAGGGAAGGGGGGCGTTCGCCCATTGGCGCCTGCTTAGCACGCCCCGATCAGCGAGGCGACGCGCGCCCGAGCGCCCTCAACGGCTCATTAACCATAATTGTTTTAACTCCATTAACGATGGTTCCGGCCGGCCGGCGGGGATGATCGAGAAAGTATTTGATTTCGTTGGGGTAATTCCATCGTGGGGTCGTCTCCAGGCAGGGGCCGGAGCACTGTCGCGCATTTCCTGCGCGCCGCTTTGCCGTGCCTCGCGCTGACTGCCCTCGGAAGCAGCCCGGCGGCCGCCCAGAGCCTCACGCCCGACCTGTTCAATCCCAACCGCGGCGGCTTCGCCTCGCCCGATACGCTGCCGACCCGCCGCACCGCCGGCGTTCTGCAGGCGCCCTCCGACGCGTTGCCGAAACTGCCCGATCCCAATGCCGACCCGCGCCAGCGCCAGCAGACGCCGGCGAGCTCGCGTGTCGGTCAGGTCCCGACCTATGGCCTGCCCGCTGCCACCGGCGCGAGCGGCTCCGGCTACGATTCGCTCAACCGCAAGCGGCAGCAGCCCAAGCTCTATCCGGGCCAGCCGAAGCCGAAGCGCGCCGGTCCCGGTTCGCCGCCGCCACCCGCAACAACGCCGGCCACGACGCTCGGCCCACCGCGCATTGCGACGCCGCCGTCCGAGACCGCGCACAAGGTGCCGGTGCCGGCAGCGATGGCGGGCAACGCGCCCGGCCAGCCGCTGCGCCGCCGCCTCAAGGCCGATAACGATCCGTTCGGCGCGGTCGGCGATTATGCCGGCAGCTTCCTGATCAAGGGCGGGCTCGAGCTCTCCGCCGGCTACGACAGCAATCCGACGCGCCTCAACAAGCCGGTCGGCTCGCCCGCCTATGTGGTCGCGCCCGATCTGCTCGTGGTGTCCGATTGGGAGCGCCACGCGCTGGTCGCTGATCTGCGCGGCTCGTTCTCGGGCTACACCAACGACATGCCGGCGACGATCAACGGCTTCGCCTCGCCGTCGCCGGTTGAGGCCAACCGTCCCGATTTCAACGGCCATGTCGACGGCCGGCTCGACGTCACCCGCGATTTCAAGCTGACCTCGCAGCTGCGCCTGCGGCTCGCCACCGACAATCCCGGCAGCCCCAACGTGCAGGCCGGCCTGCAGAAATATCCTGTCTACGCTGCCTACGGCACGACGCTCGGCTTCGACCAGACCTTCAACCGCTTCCAGGTCGCCGCCGGCGCCACCATCGATCGCACCGCCTACACCGATTCCAAGCTCACCGATGGTTCGACCTTCAGCAACGACGACCGCAACTTCAACCAGTATGGCGGCGTCGGCCGCTTCTCCTACGACCTCAAGCCTGGCCTGAAACCCTTCGTCGAGGTCCAGGGCGACAGGCGCGTCCACGACCAAGCCGCCGACCGCAACGGCTACTTGCGCGATTCGAACGGCGGCTATGCCAAGGTCGGCTCGTCGTTCGAGTTCTCGCGCATCCTCACCGGCGAGATCTCGGTCGGCTATTCCGCGCGCAGCTACACCGACCCGCGCCTCAGCCGGCTCTCGGGCTTCCTCACCACGGGCTCCCTGATCTGGAGCGCCAGCGGCCTCACCACGGTGAAGTTCTTCACCGACACGCAGATCTCGGAGACCACGGTCCCCGGCTCCTCCGGCGTGCTGGTGCGCACCTACTCCGCCGAAGTCGACCACGACTTCCGCCGCTGGCTCACCGCGGTCGGCAAGTTCACCTACGGCACGCTCGACTACCAGGGCCAGAACCGCAACGACAAGACCTACTCGCTCGAAAGCAGCCTGATCTACAAGCTCAACCGCAACATCTGGGTCAAGGGCACGCTGCGCCACGACATCCTGGATTCGAACCAGCCGGGATCGAGCTCGCAGGGGACGGTGGTGATGCTGGGGGTGAGGCTGCAGAATTGAGGAGTAGCTACGATGGCAGCTCGAATTACTTTGGACATCAACTCGGCCGGTGAATTCGAGCTATGGCTTAATCCCGAAGGCCGAGACGTTCTTGTGAAGCAATTGCTGGCCCTGAGCGAGACCAAAGAGCACTTTCACTTGATGCCAAGTGAAGTTGCATCGGACGTTGAAGTTTCGACGCGACCCTATCGACCGAGCGACAAGCTTCTCGAATACGGCAAGGTGCTGTTCCGGCTTGACGAGTGGGACGCGCAGCACTTTCCGCACGTCTTGGAGTGAAGCCCGCCACCCACTCCGCTGTCATGCCCCGGCTTGACCGGGGCATCCAGTACGCCGCGGCCTATCGTTTCAATGACAACTCTCTCTGGAATACTGGATCGCCCGGTCAAGCCGGGCGATGACACCGTTTGCTGATCTGACGGCGGAGCAAAAGGCTCAGCGCGGCAGGTCCGTCTTCCCCATCAAAAACGTATCGATCGACCGCGCGCACAGCCGCCCCTCGCGAATCGCCCAGACCACCAGCGATTGGCCACGGCGCATGTCGCCGGCGGTGAACACGTTGGGGCGCGAGGTCTGGTAGTCCAGCGTGTTGGCCTTGACGTTGCCGCGCGGGTCGAGGTCGACCGCGAGCAGCTTCAGGAGGCCCTCGTGGACAGGGTGGACGAAGCCCATCGCGAGCAGGACGAGCTCGGCGTCGAGCTCGAACTCGGTGCCGGCGATCGGCTTGAACTTGTCGTCGACGCGCACGCAATGCAGCTTCTTGACCTGGCCGTTCTCGCCGGAGAATTTTTGGGTCAACACGGCGTATTCGCGCACCGCTCCTTCGGCCTGGCTCGAGGACGTCCGCATCTTCAGCGGCCAGTTCGGCCAGGTCAGGCCCTTGTTCTCGCGCTCAGGCGGAGCGGGCATGATCTCGAGCTGGGTCACCGAGAGCGCGCCCTGGCGCAGCGAGGTGCCGATGCAGTCCGAACCGGTGTCGCCGCCGCCGATGACGACGACGTGCCTGCCGCCCGCCAAAATCTCCTGGACGCCGCCGAGCGGCTCCTCGGAGACGCGGCGGTTCTGCTGCGGCAGGAAGTCCATGGCGTAGTGGATGCCGGCGAGCTCGCGGCCGGGGATCGGCAGGTCGCGCGGAGCCTCCGCGCCGCCGGTCAGCGCGACCGCGTCGTACTCGTTGAGCAGCTCGCGCGGATCGACATTGCCTTCAGCGCCGACGTGGCTGTTGTAGTGGAAGGTAACGCCTTCGGCTTCCATCTGCTTGACGCGGCGGTCGATGACACCCTTCTCCATCTTGAAGTCGGGGATGCCGTAGCGCAGCAGGCCGCCGGCCTTGGCGTACTTCTCGTAGAGGTGGACGTCGTGGCCGGCGCGCGCCAGCTGCTGCGCGCACGCCATGCCGGCCGGACCCGAGCCGATCACCGCGACCTTCTTGCCGGTCTTCTCCGCGGCCACTTCAGGCTTCAGCCAGCCATTGTCCCAGGCGCGGTCGACGATCGCGCATTCGATGGTCTTGATGGTGACCGGGTTGTCGTCGATGTTGAGCGTGCAGGAGGCTTCGCACGGCGCCGGACAAATGCGGCCCGTGAACTCCGGGAAATTGTTGGTCGAGTGCAGGTTGCGCGAGGCCTCTTCCCAATTGCCCTGGTAGACGAGATCGTTCCAGTCGGGAATCTGGTTGTTGACCGGGCAGCCCGGCGTGCCCGGCGCGACCGAGCCGGTGCCGTGGCAATAGGGAATGCCGCAGTTCATGCAGCGCGCGGCCTGGTCGCGCACCTCCTTCTCGGAGAGCGGAACGACGAATTCCTTGTAATGCTTCACGCGCTCGGCGACCGGGCTGTACTTGCGGTCGTGCCGTTCGATTTCCAGAAAACCCGTGATCTTGCCCATTAAACCCGAAGTCCCTGCCGCTTAAGTTCGTTCCGTTTCTTACTCGCCGTCATTGCGAGGAGCTCTTGCGACGAAGCAATCCAGTCTGTTTCCGCGGAGAGTTTCTGGATTGCTTCGCTGCGCTCGCAATGACGGGATGTGATGCCCTACGCCCCGATCGCGATTTTCGGCTCGGCGTCCGCGTTGGCCGCCATTTCGCGCAGCGCGCGCCGGTACTCGACCGGCATCACCTTGCGGAATTTGGGCAGCCAATCCTTCCAATTGGCGAGGATCTCGGCGGCGCGCTTGGAGCCGGTTGCCTTGGCGTGGCGCGAGATCAGGACGTGCAGCCGCTCGACGTCGGAGGCGAGCAGGTTCTTGAACACGTCGACCCGGCCATGCGCCTCGAGATCGCCGGCATGGTTGTAGGTGCCGGCGTTGATCAGCTCCTCCGACAGCACCGGCTCGAGCTCGACCATGCTGAGGTTGCACAGCTTGTCGAAGTCGCCGGCCTCGTCGAGCACGTAGGCGATGCCGCCGGACATGCCGGCCGCGAAGTTGCGCCCGGTCTTGCCGAGTACGACCACGATGCCGCCGGTCATGTATTCGCAGCAATGATCGCCCGCGCCCTCGACCACGGCGACCGCGCCCGAGTTGCGCACGGCAAAACGCTCGCCGGCGATGCCGCGGAAGTAGCACTCGCCCTCGATCGCGCCGTACATCACGGTGTTGCCGACGATGATGCTCTCTTCCGGCACGATGGCGGAGTTCCTCGGCGGCTTGACGATGATCTTGCCGCCCGAGAGGCCCTTGCCGACATAGTCGTTGCCTTCACCTTCGAGCTCGAAGGTGACGCCGTGGGCGAGCCAGGCACCGAAGGCCTGGCCGGCGGTGCCCTTGAGGCTGACATGGATGGTGTCGTGCGGCAGGCCGGCATGGCCGTAGATCTTGGCGACCGCGCCGGATAGCATCGCGCCGGCGGAGCGGTTGGTGCTGTTGATCGCGGCCTCGATCTTCACCGGCGCGCCGCGGTCGAGCGCAGGCGTTGCCTGCTCGATCAGCGAGCGGTCGAGCACCGCCTCCAGATGATGGTTCTGGCGCTCGGAGTGATAGATCTTCTGGCCCTTCTCTTCCTTCTGCTTGACGAACAGCTTGGAGAAATCGAGGCCCTTGGCCTTCCAATGCGCAACCAGCTTGGTCTGGTCGAGCAGCTGAACCTGGCCGACCATCTCGTTGAAGGTGCGGAAGCCGAGGCTCGCCATGATCTCGCGGACTTCTTCGGCGACGAAGAAGAAGTAGTTGATCACGTGCTCGGGTTGGCCGGTGAAGCGCTTGCGCAGCACCGGATCCTGGGTCGCGACGCCGACCGGGCAGGTGTTGAGGTGGCACTTGCGCATCATGATGCAGCCGGCCGCGATCAGCGGCGCGGTGGCGAAGCCGAACTCGTCGGCGCCCAGCAGCGCGCCGATCACGACGTCACGGCCGGTGCGGAAGCCGCCGTCGACCTGGACCACGATGCGGCTGCGCAGCCGCTCGCGCACCAGGGTCTGGTGGGTTTCGGCGAGCCCGATTTCCCACGGCGATCCGGCATGCTTGATCGAGGTCAGCGGCGAAGCGCCAGTGCCGCCCTCGAAGCCCGCGATGGTGACATGGTCGGCGCGCGCCTTGGCGACACCCGCGGCGACCGTGCCGACGCCGATCTCGGAGACCAGCTTGACCGAAACGTCGCCCGTCGGGTTGACGTTCTTGAGGTCGTAGATGAGCTGCGCCAGGTCCTCGATCGAGTAGATGTCGTGGTGCGGCGGCGGCGAGATCAGGCCGACGCCCGGCGTCGAGTGTCGCACCCTGGCGATGGTGGCATCGACCTTGTGGCCGGGCAGCTGGCCGCCTTCGCCGGGCTTGGCACCCTGCGCCATCTTGATCTGCATCATGTCGGAGTTGACGAGATACTCCGTGGTGACGCCGAACCGGCCCGAGGCGACCTGCTTGATCGCCGAGCGCATGGAATCGCCGTTCGGCATCGGCTTGAAGCGGTCGGCTTCCTCGCCGCCTTCGCCGGTGTTCGACTTGCCGCCGATCCGGTTCATTGCGATCGCGAGCGTGGTGTGCGCCTCGCGCGAGATCGAGCCGAAGCTCATCGCACCCGTGGCGAAGCGCTTGACGATGTCCTTGGCCGGCTCGACCTGGTCGAGCGGCACAGGCTTGCGCTTCTCCTCCTCCGCGCTCTTGATCCGGAACAGGCCGCGCAGCGTCAGCAGGCGCTCCGACTGCTCGTTCAGGATCTTGGCGAAGGCGCGGTAACGCTCCTGCGAATTGCCGCGCGCGGCGTGCTGCAGCAGCGACACCGACTCGGCAGTCCAGGCATGGTCCTCGCCGCGGCTGCGATAGGCATATTCGCCGCCGACGTCGAGCGCGGTCTTGTAGACCTGCGCCTCACCGAACGCGTCGGCATGACGGCGCACGGCTTCTTCCGCGATCTCGGCGAGGCCGACGCCTTCGACGCGGGTATGCGTGCCGGCGAAGAACTTCGACACGAAGTCGGCCTTGAGGCCGACGGCGTCGAAGATCTGCGCGCCGCAATAGGACTGGTAGGTCGAGATGCCCATCTTGGACATCACCTTGAGCAGGCCCTTTCCGATCGACTTGATGTAGCGCTTGACGATCTCATAGTCGTCGAGCGAGCCGGGCAGGCGGTCCTTCATCGCGATGATGGTTTCGAACGCGAGGTACGGATTGATCGCTTCGGCACCGTAGCCGGCAAGGCAGGCGAAGTGATGCACTTCGCGCGGCTCGCCGGATTCGACGACGAGGCCGACCGAGGTGCGCAGTCCGACGCGGATTAGGTGATGATGCACGGCGGCGCAGGCGAGCAGTGCCGGGATCGGCACGCGGTCGGTGCCGACCATGCGGTCGGACAGGATGATGATGTTGACGCCCTCGCGCACCGCGCTTTCGGCGCGCGCGCAGAGCTCGTCGAGAACCTGGTCCATGCCGGCCGCGCCGAGACCGGCGTGGAAGGTGGTGTCCAGCGTGCGCGACTTGAAGTGCGACTCCGCCACCTCCGAGATCGAGCGGATCTTTTCCAGGTCCGCGTCGGTCAGGATCGGCTGGCGCACTTCGAGGCGCTTGGTGGTGGCCATGCCCTGCAGGTCGAACAGGTTCGGCCGCGGCCCGATGATCGAGACGAGGCTCATCACCAGCTCCTCGCGGATCGGGTCGATCGGCGGGTTGGTGACCTGCGCGAAGTTCTGCTTGAAGTAGGTGAACAGCGGCTTGGCCTTGTCCGACAGCGCCGAGATCGGCGTGTCGTTGCCCATCGAGCCCGCGGCTTCCTCGCCGGTGGCCGCCATCGGCGTCATCAGGATGGTGATGTCTTCCTGGCTGTAGCCGAATGCCTGCTGGCGATCGAGCAGCGACAGGTTCGAGCGCACGCCTGTCGTCGGCACCTTCGGCAGGTCTTCGAGCACGATCTGGGTCCGCTCCAGCCACTCCTTGTAGGGATGGCTGGCGGCAAGCGAAGCCTTGATCTCGTCGTCCGGGATCAGGCGGCCCTGCTCGAGGTCGACCAGCAGCATCTTGCCGGGCTGCAGCCGCCACTTGGTGATGATCTGGTCCTCGGGGATCGTCAGCACGCCCATCTCGGACGCCATGACGATGCGATCGTCCTTGGTGACGAGATAGCGCGCCGGCCTGAGGCCGTTGCGGTCGAGCGTGGCGCCGATCTGACGGCCGTCGGTGAAGGCGATCGCGGCGGGGCCGTCCCACGGCTCCATCAGCGCGGCATGATATTCGTAGAAGGCGCGGCGCTTCTCATCCATCAAGGGATTGCCGGCCCACGCCTCCGGAATCATCATCATCACGGCATGCGGCAGCGAGTAGCCGCCCTGCACCAGGAATTCGAGCGCGTTGTCGAAGCAGGCGGTGTCCGACTGTCCCTCGTAGGAGATCGGCCACAGCCGGTTGATGTCCTTGCCGTAGAGCTCGGAGCTCACCGAGGCCTGGCGCGCCGCCATCCAGTTGACGTTGCCGCGCAGCGTGTTGATCTCGCCGTTATGCGCGATCATGCGGTAGGGATGCGCCAGCGACCACGCCGGGAAGGTGTTGGTCGAGAAGCGCTGATGCACCAGCGCCAGCGCGCTCTCGAAATCCTTCTCGTGCAGATCGGGATAGTACTTGCCGAGCTGGTCGGCGAGGAACATGCCCTTGTAGATCACGGTGCGGCAGGACATCGAGCACGGGTAATAGCCGGCGAGGCCGCGGTCGCGGCGCTGGTAGATCGCCTGCGAGATCGACTTGCGCAGGATGTAGAGCCGGCGTTCGAACTCATCCTCGGTCTTGGCGGTGCCGTTGCGGCCGATGAACACCTGCATGCAGGCGGGCTCGGTCGGCTTCACGGTGACGCCGAGCGAGGAATTGTCGGTCGGCACGTCGCGCCAGCCGAGCAGGGTGAGGCCCTCTTCCTTGATCTGGTCGGCGATGATGCTCTTGATGACGTTGCGCCAGGCGGTGTCGCGCGGCATGAACAGCGCGCCGATGGCGTATTCGCCGGGCTGCGGCAGCGTGAAGCCGAGCTCCCCAGCCTTGCGGCTGAAGAAGGCGTGCGGGATCTGCACCAGAATGCCGGCGCCGTCACCGGCGCGCGGGTCGGCGCCGACGGCGCCGCGATGCTCGAGGTTGCAGAGGATGCTCAGCGCGTCCGAGACGATCTCGTGCGACTTCTTGCCCTTGATGTTGGCAATGAAGCCGACGCCGCAAGAATCCTTCTCCAGGCTCGGATCGTACAGGCCTTCGGCTTGGGGGCGCGAATTGTGCTCTTGAATCGGTGAGGTGATCGGATCGGTCGTTTTCGAGGCGACCGTCGCCGACAGCTCTTCTGCCACGATGTTTGCGCGCTCGAATTGCGACCCGTTCATTGTTCCTGTCCTCTCCATGCGGCAAGCTGCCTCACCGCCATCTTCGGCGCACCTTCGGCGTCCCGCGGCACCCGATCCTGGGCCACCGCTCGTCCTCTGCGAGCCGCATTTTCTTAAATTCAGGCCTAGGCGTTCTTCGTCCCCGAGAACGGCTTTGCCTGGTACCTTGCCGGCGCTCGAGAGCACCAGTTCTCGCTGCAATCCCTATGCCGGAACCGCAGGCAAAATGAGACAGTCTTCCTGTCCTAACCATCACCTTGCCAAATTTTTGTCTAGCACACAAGCGCGCGGAAGTCCCGATTCCGCAGAAGTCAATCAATCGCTTTCCAAAAGTTGCGCGGCCCCGGTTTTGAGGCAAACGCGCCCTGATCCGGCCCCGGCGGCGCCGAAATCCCCAATGAAGCTTCGGATCAACCCTTCGGAAGGCGCGCCACGCCGCGAGAAGCGAAAGAGGGCGGCCACCGGGGGGCCTGACAGGAGCGTCTCGATCATGAAGTTTTTCACAAGATGTGTGGCGGCCGCCGCGCTGGCGCTGGCTGCCGGTGCGGGGCATGCCCAGGTTCCCGCGAGCGGTATTGCGAGAGGGGCCGTCATCGCGGTGTCGGATTTCGACGGGCCCTACGCCCCGCCGGAGGTCGCTCCGCCGCCGCGCTACGGTTACGGCTACGAGGAACGCGGCCCGGCGCTGGCCGTGTTGCCGCCGACCGAGGTCTACGCCGTGCTGCGCGAAAACGGCTTCTCGCCGCTCGGCATTCCGCGCCTGCGCGGCAGCGTCTACACCATCGCGGTGATCGACAGAAGCGGCGACGATGGCCGGCTGGTGATCGACGCCCGCGATGGGCGGATCATCCGCTTCATGCCCGCCGCTGATGCCTATGGCATGGCGCCGGCCTATGACGAACGCCGGGTCGCGCCCTACGGGCCACAAACCGCGCTGCCGCCGCCGACCGTGATCCGCAGCGGTCCGCCGCGCCCGCCGGCGTCGATCCCGCATGTGGCAAGCCGCGCCGTGCCGCTGCCCAAGCCCGCCCCGCGGCGCGCCGAGACGCCGATCGCTGCGAAGCCGGCCGAGCCCGCGGCGCAGCAGGTGCAGGCAGTGCAGGCCCAGCCCGCGCAGCAAGCTGCCGTGGTGCAAGCCAAGCCGGCCGAGGCCGCACCGCAAGCTGCCGCGCCAACCGTGGGTCAGGCCAGGCTGGCCCCAACGATCCTGCCGACGCAGGACATGCCCGCCGCGCAGGGGCTGGACTAGGCGTCAGCAAACGGAAAGCGCCCGAGAACCCCTCGGGCGCTTTTGCGTGAAATGACTGCGCGTCAGCTCCGCGGATACCCCGCCGCATCCAGGATCAGATTCGCCACCTCCTTAGGGTGCGACACCAGCGAGAGGTGGCCGGCATCGAGCTCGATCGTGGTGGCGTTGATGCGCTTGGCGAGGAAGCGCTCGAAATCGGGGTTGATGGTGTAGTCGTTCTTCGACACCGCGTACCAGCTCGGCTTGGAGCGCCAGGCCGCTTCCGTGGTGCGGCCGGCGAAGATCGAGGCCGCGGTCGGCCATTGCACGGCGTAGAGCTCCTTGGCCTGCTCCGGCTTCACGCCGTTGGCGAAGTACTTCAGGAAGGCCTCTTCCGAGAGCTTAGTGTAGCCGTCGCGCTCGACGATGCCGGCGCGCGCCGGCCCGGCCGGAAACTGCTTCGACAGCGCGACGAAATCCTCGTTCGCATCGGGCGCGCGTGCGGCGACGTAAACGAGGCCGGTGACCTTCGGGTCGGTGCCGACCTGGCTGATCACGGTGCCGCCCCAGGAATGCGCGACCAGCACGGTCGGCCCGTCCTGCTCGGCCAGCGCCCGCTTGGTCGCTTCGACGGAGTCCGCGAGCGAGGACAGCGGATTCTGCACGGCCGTCACATGCAGGCCTGCAGCCTGCAGGATCGGGATCACCTCCGACCAGCTCGAGCCGTCGGCCCAGGCACCGTGCACCAGCACGACGTTCTTCGCCTTCACCGTCTGCGGTGTCTGCGCATGAGCAAGGCTGAGGGGAGCCGCCAAAAGGCTCGCGGCGACGAAAAGGCTGCGCCAGAGTGACATGATCTTTCTCCGTCTTGTTTGGGGTCGATGCCCAAAGGACGGCGCGCGAGGCCGCAGCGTTACGCCTTCACCGTTCTGTGATGCAGTGCAAAAAAACGCCCCGGGCACCGGGGCGTTTTCGCAACCTGGAAGTCGTTTCGGTTGTTGCCTGGTTAGGCGGCCTGCGCGGCCGAGTTCTCGATCACCTGCGCCTTTGCGCCGGCGTTGATCGCGATCTGGCGCGGCTTCTTGGCCTCGGGAATCTCGCGGACGAGGTCGACGTGAAGCAGCCCGTTCTCGAGCGAAGCGTCCTTCACCTGCACGAAGTCGGCAAGCTGGAAGGCGCGCTCGAAGGCACGCGCGGCGATGCCGCGGTAGAGCACTTCGGATTTCGAGTTCTCGCTCGCGACCTTCTCGCCCTTGATCGTCAGGGTGTTTTCCTTCGCGACGATGGAGAGCTCATCCTTGGCAAAGCCCGAGACCGCAACGGTGATGCGGTAGGCATTCTCGCCGGTGCGCTCGATGTTGTAGGGGGGATAACCGGGGCTGCCGTCGGAGCTGGCCTGATCGAGCAGGTTGAAGAGGCGGTCGAAGCCGACGGTGGAACGATAGAACGGAGTGAGATCGTAGCTACGCATGGTCAAGTCCTCCATTGAGCGACTGTTGGTAACCCGCCCGCCAATCGGGCCGGGCTTTAGTCTGTGTGCAGCCTGATGTTCCGGTTCCGAAACACTGGTAGCGGCCTGCACGAAGGTGATATGGGTGGAACGAGACGGCGTTCAAGAGGGCGGGACAGGCGCCTTTTCGGCGCTTTGGCCCCTTGAATTGCAGCACTTCCCGCCCAAGCACGCCCAAATGACGCTGGTCTCGATTCCCGCCAATCCCGTCCCCGAAAACGTCGTCAGCGGCACCATCAAGACCCCTGATGGCGTCGAGCTGCGCTTTGCGCGCTGGGCGCCGCCGGCGAACCGCAAGGGTACGGTCTGCGTCTTCACCGGGCGCAGCGAGCAGATCGAGAAATATTTCGAGACCGTGCGCGACCTGCGCGACCGCGGCTTTGCGGTGGCGATGATCGACTGGCGCGGGCAGGGGCACTCGTCGCGCCGCCTGCGCGATCCGCGCAAGGGCTATGTGCGCGACTTCGCCGATTTCGAGATCGACGTCGAGACCTTCGTGCAGCAGGTGGTACTGCCGGATTGCCCGCCGCCGTTCTTCGCGCTGGCCCACTCCATGGGCGGCACGGTGCTGCTGCGGGTGGCCCATGCCGGCAAGCGCTGGTTCGACCGCATGGTGCTGTCCGCGCCGATGATCGACCTGCCCGGGCGCACCACCTCGCTGCCGGTGCGTGCGCTGCTCAAGACGATGCGCCTGCTGGGGCAGGGCGGCCGCTACGTTCCCGGCGGCAGCGACCGCCTCACCGGGCTCGAACCCTTCATCAACAACCCCTTGACCAGCGATCCCGTCCGCTATGCGCGCAATGCCGCGATCCTGGAGGAAGACCCGACGCTCGGACTGGCCTCGCCGACCGTCGCCTGGGCCGATACCGCCTTTCGGGCCATGCACACCTTCAAGCGCGTGAACTACCCCTCGCAGATCCGCCAGCCGATCCTGATGCTGGCGGCCTCCAACGACGCCGTGGTCTCGACCGCGGCGATCGAGGAATTCGCCTATCACTTGCGCGCCGGCTCCCATCTCGTGATCGCCGGCGCCAAGCACGAGATCCTCCAGGAGCAGGACCGCTACCGCGCCCAGTTCTGGGCCGCCTTCGACGCCTTCGTGCCGGGCACGCCGCTGTTCAAGTGAGGGCGGCGACAAGGGGGAGAATCCTCGTTCTCCGTCATTGCGAGGAGCTCTTGCGACGAAGCAATCCAGGCTGTTTCCGCGGAGACAGTCTGGATTGCTTCGCGGAGCCTGTCATCGGGCCGCGCTTCGCGCGGACCCGTTGGCTCGCAATGACGAAGTACGGGTCGCGTTACAGCGTCTTCAGATACTCGATCAGGTCGTAGCGCTCGGCGTCGTCCTTGAAGATGCGACCGATGACGCCGGGGCGCTTCGGCTCGCCGTCCTTGCGCTCGAAGGAATGGCCGAGCACGCTGTTGCCCTGGATCGGCTCGCCGTCGGAGCCCGTCGCGGAGAACTCCGTTTCACCGGTCTTGCAGCGCTCGTTGGCGGTGACTGCGAAACCGACGGTGTCGGGGTCATAGTCGCGGCGGCCCATGCAGAACTTCTGCGGGCGCTCGTTCTGTGGCTTCAGCAGCCAGTACAGCGACGGCACCGAGCCGTTGTGCAGGTAAGGCGCGGTGGCCCAGATGCCGTTCAAGGGCCGCGCGCGATAGCGCGGATCGGGCGCCGGATTGAGACAGTTCTTGCGCGCGAGATTCCAGATGTGCGCCCGTTCGGCCTCCGGGATGTCCTCGTCGTCCATCCATTTGCGGGCGACCAGATCGACCACCGTCATCAGGCCGAGCGCGTAGACCATCTCGTTGGGCGAAGCGCTCGCGGTCGGGATCTGGCACTGCCACCATGTCTGCAGGTCGGCCGTGTTGACCTTCAGGAAGCCGGGCACGTCGACGGTCCGCTTGCTGAGAACGAGGGACTGCTCGGGATCGGTCTTGATCTCGTCGAGCGGGATCGTCACCGCATTCAGCACCTTGCTGTCGCCGCTCGGCTCCCAGCGCTTCGACGACCAGAAGGCCGGACTGTTGATATCAGGCAGATGGCATCCGGAGCACATCTCCGCGTAAATGGCGCGGCCGCGCTCGACCCGATCTGACTTCAGCTTCCAGGCGTCGCCGAGGATGTGCGAGGGCCATTTCGGTGCGAGCAGGCCGCCGAACTTCGGACCCGTTGTGGTATCAGCCGCCTTGAATGGATCGGGGCCTCTCAGCATGTCCTCGATCCAGCCGAGTGTCCTGATGTTGACCGAGGAGCGCCACAGCCTGTCCTCCGGATAGGCGTCGGACAGGTTGAGCAGGGCGGTCACGCCGAGCGCTTCGCCGGCGTTGCGGATCAGCGGCTGCTCGATCGAGGCGTCGTATTGGGCGAACTTGAACCACGGCACCGTCCAGATCGCGGGGTAGCTGACGGGCGCGTCCTGGGCGTGCAGGTTCTTCTCGAATCCCTTGACGCCGCTCAGCGCGAGATCCTGCGAAAACACCTGGTTGCCGATGCGGTTGAGGGCATCGAGGCGGCCGAACCCTTCCTCGGTGTCCTGCTGCTGCTTGCCGTCCCAGGTCTTCTTGGCCTCGATCGTCTTTTCGTAGTTCTTGGCCCAGTCGATCAGGAAGCTGCCGATCGCGCTGAGCCTTTGCTTGAGAGCGGCGCGGTCTGTCTTGCTGGCGTCGGGGCCGAGCACGCGATCGGCAAAACGCTGGAAGCGGAACGGGACGTACAGCGTGTAGGCGATCGACAGGCCGGTTGCGAGCTCGAGCTTCTTCAGGTCGGTCATCGCCGGGCCGCCGTCGAAGCGGACGTCGACGCCCTGATAGTGGATCTGGCCGGTATGACAGGCGGCGCAGGTTAGTCCGATCTTGTCCTCTTCGCGCCGACCCGTCGCGGGATCGACGACGCCGGTCATGCGCGCGAAGCCGACCGGCAGGCCGTCGACGTTCTCCGCCGGCGTCCACCGCGTCGACCAGTCCGACGCTTGCGTGGTCTCGTAGACATTGGCGTAGCCGAACCGGCGCAGCGTCGCCGTGTCGACCTGGACCGATTGCGGGCTCGGGATGAAGCCGAAGCGCTCGAGATAAGCGCTGTCCTTGATCATGCCGGGCTTCGAGAACAGGTGAAGCTGCGGCTGCTCCAGCGCCACGAACCACTCATAGGGCACCGGGAACGTCGCGGTGCCCTGGCTGGCGTGGTGGAACCAGTGCCGGTCCTTCAGCGACCAGTTCTGCTCGAGCCAATAGGCAGCCTTGGTTTCGGGCATCGCGGGCAGGGGCGGCGGCAGGAGATTCACCAGCACGCCCTTCTGGGGCAGCATGGCGCGAACCTGATTGGGAAATTCGGCGACGGCGACCAAGGCGATGAGGCCAACGCCGATGACAACGGCCGTGAGCGCGACCGCCCAGCGAAAGCGGAGTTGGCAAGATGACAGCAGCGGCTGCGACACGATCCGATGGTTGATGCGGTCGGGGAATTGGCGCTGTTCGAACAGCGTGCGCACGTCGGCCACGCTGAGATAGCGCTCTTCGCCCGGCTTGCCCTTGCCGAGGATCTTCAAGAGGACGGGCCATTCGAACTTCATCAGCAGCGGGTAGTACCAGCGTGCGGCGCTGCCGGCGCGCTTGAGGTTGTCGCGCATGAAGGTCTTGATTTCCGCGGCGTTGAGGCCGGGCTCGCTGTTGCCGGTGTTCGGGTCGGTGTAGGTCCGGCCGAAGCTGGCAAGGCGCGCGATCTCGTCCTCGTTGACCTTGCCGTCGACGCCGAGGATGCGCGAGCCGGCGCCGCGCTTGTCCAGTGGCCCCCCGCGCAGCGCGTCGAGCTGCGCGCCCGAAACGATGCTCTTGAGGATATGCTTGAGGCCGTTGGCGATCATCGCAACGCCACGGACCTGGATGCGCGCCGAAACCTTCTTCAGCCCGGTCTCGCCGCTCGCATTGGCGATGGTCTGCGACAGCGTGTTGAGCGGGACGATGCCGCCCTCGACGAAGCCTTCGCCGACGAGGCCGCGCAGGAACGGGCAGGGATTGTTCGGCGAGACTTGAATCGAGGGGTCGAAGGGCGGTTTCGAAGCGGGGTCGTGCATGGCCCAAATCCTGAAAACAGCGAATCGTGGAAAGCAGGCGCGCCGTTAGAGCGCGGAAAGTCCTAACAAACCGACAGCACGATATACTACTTCAGCGTGTGACGAAGTGTGGCGGATTTCACTGTCCTGTCAACAAGAGCGGGCTTTCGCTCAGGATTCGGCGGCCCGCTTCACGTCGCTCTGAACCAGCGTCAGCTTGCCGAGCGGCACGCCGGCCTTCAGCAGCCCCTCGCGATAATGGGCGAGGTCCTCGGGCCGCTTCCAGTGGAAGTTGCGCAAGTGCCTGTCGACGTTCAGCGTTGGATAATTTGCCATCAGCACGCGGGCGGCTTCGCTGGCCTCGTCGTTTCGTCCCAGCTGCGCCAACGCCGCGGCCCGGATCGCCAGCGCCTGCATGTGATTCGGGTTGATGTAGAGCTGCTCGCGCGCCCATGACAGTGTCGCGTCATATTGGCGCAACAGATAATGGCTGAACGCGTTCAGCGCCGCCCATTGGTAGCGCGGGTCGCTGTTGTCGCGTTGCGCGGCCATCGAGAACAGCTCGATCGCCTCGCGGTGCTCGCCGATCATGAAATGGCAGATGCCGAGCACGCCGCGTGCGCCATTGTCGTAGGGATTGAGCGCGACCGCGCGCTTGGCGGCGTCCATCGCCGCCTCGTGATGCCCCTCCATCGCATGCGCCCAGGACAGGATCGAGAACGCGAAGGAGGAGCGCGGGTCGAGCCGCACGCTGGTTTCGGCGAGGTTCATCGCCTCGGCCCACATCTCGCGCGTGCCCTTGACCCAGCCGAACTGGATGCTCTGGATCTGGATCGTGGCGAGATAGGCGTGCGCGATCGACAGTTTGGGATCGAGCCCGATGGCCTCGCGGAACAGCTCGACGGCGGCCGCCAGATCCTCCTTGGTCTGCCGGTAGTAATGCGACAGCCCCTTGAGGAAGCGGTCCCAGGCGGAGACGTCGGTCGAGAGCCGCGCCGGCGCCGAAGCCTCGGCACGGACGATCTCGGTGGCGATGGCGGCGGACAGGTTGGTCGTGATCTCGTCCTGCATCGCGAACAGGTCGCCGATGTCGCGGTCGTAGCGGCCGGTCCAGAGCTGCTCGCCGGTCTCCGGCGCGATCAGTTCGGCGGTGACGCGGATCTTGGCGCCGGCGCGTCGCACCGAGCCCTGGATCAGGTAAGTCGCATCGATCTCGCGCGCGATCAGCCGCGTGCCGACGTTCTTGCCCTTGAAGGCGAATGTCGAGTTGCGGCTCAGCACCCGATAGAAGGATTGCAGCGACAGCGCATGGATCAGGTCCTCGGTGAGGCCATCGGAGAAATATTCGTCCTGGGCGTCGCTGAGATTGGCAAAGGGCAGCACGCCGACGATCGCGGTACGGTACTGCTGCGAGAGAACCGAGGCCTCCCGGAGCTCGGGAGCAAGCGCCGGCGCGCCTTCGGGTGTCCAGGTAAAGACCTCGATCGCATCCTTGATGTTCTTGAAGCGATGGTTGCCGGCATCGGTCAGCGGCACGGTGAGATGCTTGCTGGCCTCCCGATAGGCCTTGGCCGAGATCGCGAATCCGCCGGGGCTCGCCACCGATTCCAGGCGGACGGCGATGTTGACGTCGTCGCCGAACACCTCGTCCTCGTCGGCGATCACGTCGCCCATGTGGATGCCGAGCCGGAACTGCATGGCGCGATCGGCCGGCAGATGGTGGTTGCGCTCGGCCATCAGCGTCTGCATTGCGATCGCTGCCTCGGTGGCGCCGACGATCGAGGGGAATTCCAGCAGGAAGCCGTCGCCGGTGTTCTTCACGACGCGGCCGCCGTGATTGAGGATGATGGGATGGATCGCGGCGCGATGGGCCTTGAAGGCGGCATGAGTGCCGGCCTCGTCGCTGCCCATCATGCGCGAATAGCCGGCGACATCGGCGCAGACGATGGCGGCCAGACGTCTTTCCATATCCGCAAAGCTCCCATGGGATAGGTGACCGGCCACAGCGTGGCGGTTACCGCGAATCCCGCATTTCAAGAACCCCGCCTTTATAGAGCAGATGCGCAGGAGCGGAAGCATGATCCGCATTGCAAATTCGAGGTAAATCCTACGCAATCCCGGCGGTGGACGGGGACGGGCGAACCGACTAAGCGGAACTGGGACCGCCAGGACGGCAGCGGGGCACCTTTCATGCTGGGTATTCACGAAATCGGGCTTTTCATCCTCTCGGGCGTGCTGCTCAACATCACGCCGGGGCCGGATTCGGTCTATGTGATCGGCCGCAGCATGCAGATGGGCTGGCGCGGCGGCGCCGCTGCCGCCCTGGGCATCAGTTGCGGCTGCTTCGTCCATGTCGCGGGCGCGGCGATCGGGCTTTCGGCTCTGCTGATGGCCTCGTCCACGGCCTTCTCGATCCTGAAGCTGGTCGGCGCGGCCTATCTGGTCGTCGCCGGCCTCCAGATGCTGTGGTCGCGCCCTGTGCTGGCTTCGAGCATCGATGAGCCGGTGCGCAGCTCGCTCTCGCGGGTCTTCCTCCAGGGCGTCTTCACCAATGCGCTCAATCCCAAGGTCGCGCTGTTCTTCCTGGCCTTCCTGCCGCAATTCGTCGCAGCCGATGCCCCGCACAAGCCGCTCGCCTTCCTGACGCTCGGCCTGATCTTCATCTTTACGGGGACGCTGTGGTGCCTGGTGCTCGCCGCGTTCGCCGCCAGGGCCGCGCACCGGCTGCGTCAGTCCGAGGCGGCGATTGCCTGGGTCAACCGCGCGCTCGGCGGCCTCTTCATCTATCTCGGCATCCGTGTCGCCATGCTGGAGAGCCGGTAACTCGCTCGAACGAATGAGCGGGCTGCGTAGGGTGGGTTAGCCTTGCGGCTGCGCGAAGCGCAGTCGCTAGGCGTAACCCACCTCTTCTGTCTCTGCGGATACGAACAGTGGTGGGTTACGCTGCGCTAACCCACCCTACCGGTCTTCTCTCAGGCAAACTCCTTCACCAGCGCACTGCCGGCGAGATACAGGCCGAGCAGGATCATCGCGATCAGGAACCAGCGGCGAAACGCTTCGGCCGGCATCCGCGCCCGCACCGATTGGCCGATAAACATGCCGGCAAAGGCCATGGCGAGGCCGATCGCGCCCGGCACGGCATTGGCCGGCGTCAGCAATCCGACCGCGGTCAGGTTGAAGGCGAGCGCCAGCGTGGCGGTAGTGAAGAACACGCCGAGCGCCTGCACCAGCTCGTCCTTCTCCATGCCGATCGCCTGCATGAACGGCATCGACGGGATCACTTGCACGCCGGTCGAGGCCGAGATCACGCCGGTGATGACGCCGACCACGCCACCGACCCATTTCTCGTTCTCGGGCGCGACGCGGAAGTGGAACTTGTTCAGCCCGATCACGGCGTAGACGACCAGCAGGGCGCCGAGCACGATCGTGCCGTAGCGCGCGTGAGGTCCGGTCAGCGCGCCGGCATTGAGCCAGCAGCCGATCACGGTGCCGATCATCAGCGGCCACAGCCGCCGCAGGATGTCGCGCAAATACGGACCGACGAAGGTCTGCCAGATGTTGGTGACGATGGCGGGAACGATGACGATGGCAATGGCGCGGCCCGGCGCCATGCTCACGGCGAGCAGGCCCATGGACACCGTTGGCAGGCCGAGCCCGACCACGCCTTTGACGAATCCGGCGAGCAGGAAGACGACGGCGATGAGAATGAGCAGCGGGTCGATCATCTCAATACATTGACCGAAGCCGCGCGGGCGCACAATCTGGAGGTTACGGAGACAGCCTTCGCTACCAACGAAGGCTGGAGCATGATCCGGAAAAGTGCGAAGCGGTTTTCCGACAAGATCATACTCCAACAACAAAGAAGAGACATTTCATGCGCTTCGACCTCGTCGATCTCCAGCTCTTCATCGCGGTCGCTGACCAGCGCAGCATCACGCGCGGTGCGGAGCGCTCGCATCTGGCGCTGGCCTCGGCCAGCGCGCGCATCAAGGGCCTGGAGGATGCGCTCGGCGTCGTACTGCTCAAGCGCGGGCGCCGCGGCATCGAGTTGACCGCGGCCGGCGAGAGCCTGCTCGATCATGCCAGGCTCGTGATCCATCAGATCGACGCCATGCGCGGCGATCTTGCCGGCTTTGCCAGCGGCGTGCGCGCCAGCGTGCATTTCCTCGCCAACACGTCGGGCCTGTCGGAGCATTTGCCGAAGGCGCTCGCCGGCTTCCTGCGCGAGCATCGCGACGTCGCCGTCGACATCGAGGAACGCGAGAGCACCGATATCGCGGCGGCGATCGCCGCAGGCGCTGCCGACCTCGGCTTCGCCGCCGAGCACGCGCTGCCGGAGCATATCGAGCGCTTCCCTTTCAGCAAGGATCGCCTGACGCTGGTGACCTCGAAACGCGGTCCGTTCGCCGGCCGCCGCCAGATCGACTTTCAGGAGGCGGGGGCTTGCGACTTCGTCGGCCTGACCAGCGCCACCGCGCTCCAGATGCATATTTCCAGGCACGCGGCGCGGCTCGGCATCCGCCAGCATGTCCGCGCCCGCCTGCGCGATTTCGACGCGATCTGCCAGATGGTCGCCGCCGATGTCGGCGTCGCACTCGTGCCCGAAGCCGCCGCCCGCCGCTGCGCCAAGACTATGCCGCTTGCCATGGTCCGCCTGCGCGATGCCTGGGCCAACCGCCGCCTCGTGATCTGCGCGCGCAGCTTCAAGACGCTGCCGCGGCCGGCCAAGATGCTGGTGGAGCATCTCAGGGCCGAGGCGGTGTGAGGGGCGCTCTTACCCTCCCCTGGAGGGGGAGGGTCGGCTCACATTGAGCGGAGCGAAATGTGAGACGGGGTGGGGTGACGGTCTCTCCACATCCAACAGTGCCCGCGTGGAGAGATCACCCCACCCCGCTCGCGCTTCGCGCGATCGACCCTCCCCCTCCAGGGGAGGGTCAGCAAGTCTACTTCGCCGTCTCCACGCCGGCGTCCTTGATCACCTTCGCCCACTTCTTGGTTTCGTCGGCGATGAATTGACGAAAATGCTCCGGCTCATCGCCGATCAGCGTCGCGCCTTGCTGGCTCAGCTTTTCCTTCACCGCGGGATCCGCCATTGCCTTCGTGACGAGGCCATGCAGCGCGGCGATGATCTCCTTCGGCGTGCCCTTGGGCGCGACCATGCCGTACCAGTTCTCGATGCGCAGATCGGGAAAGCCCGCTTCCGCGGTGGTCGGGACGTCAGGCGCGGTCGGGGCACGTTCGGCCGAGCCGACGGCAATGGGGCGCAGGGCGCCCGTCTTGACCTGCGGCAGCAGCGCCGGGAGATCGAGGAACGCCATCTGCACCTGCTGCCCCAGGAGGTCGTTCACCGCAGGCGCGGCGCCGCGATAGGGCACGTGGACGATGTCGATCCTGGCCGTCAGCTTGAACAATTCACCGGCGAGATGCGGCAGGCTGCCGGCGCCGGTTGAGGCGAAGTTGAGCTTGCCCGGCTGCGCCCTGGCCAGCGCGATCAATTCGCCGGCGTCCTTTGCGGGGACGTTGGCGGCGACGACGAGCATTTCCGGCACGATCGCGACCAGCGTCACCGGGGTGAGGTCGGTGAGGGTGTCGTAGGCGACCTTCTCCATGCTCGCGCTGATCGCGAGGGCGCCAGCCGAAGTGATCGCGATGGTGTAGCCGTCGGGCGGGCTCTTCGCTACGGCGTCGGTGCCGAGCACGCCGCCCTGTCCGCCGCGATTGTCGATCAGCACCGGCTGACCGCACAGTTCCGACATGCGCTGGCCGACGACCCGGGCGATGATGTCGTTGGGCCCGCCGGCGGAAAACGGCACGATCAGCTTGATCGGCTTGGCCGGAAAGTTCTGCGCCGATGCCAGCGATGGCAGCAGCAGGAACAATCCCAAGAACAATGTAACGAGCAGCCTGCTTGAGAGAATCATGCAAGCCCTCCGCTTCCCTTGCTATTGGTTCAAAAGCTTCAACGCTTCCTCGTGAACCCGCGCGTCGCCGGCCGCGATGATGCGGCCGCCGCCCTGGGCCGGCTTGCCTTCCCAGGTGGTGACGACGCCCCCTGCGCCGGTTACGATCGGGATCAGCGCCGCGATGTCGTAGGGCTTCAGCTCGGTCTCGACCACGAGGTCGACGTGGCCGGCGGCAAGCATGCAATAGGAGTAGCAGTCGCCGCCATAACGCGACAGCCGCGCGCTCCTCTCGATGCGGCCGAAGATGGCGCGGTCGCTCTCGTTCATCAGCAGCGGGCTGGTGGTGTAGGTCGTGGCCTCCGACAGCGAAGCGCAGCGGCGGACCTGGAGCCGGCGCTCGCCCGACGGCCCCTTATAATTGGCCGAACCGTTGTCGCCGGAAAAGCGCTCGCCGATGAAGGGCTGGTGCATCATGCCGAAAACCGGCGTGCCCTTGTGCAACAGCGCGATCAGCGTGCCCCAGATCGGAAAGCCGCCGATGAAGGATTTGGTGCCGTCGATGGGATCGAGCACCCAGACGTAGTCGGCGTCCTCGCGCTCGCTGCCGAATTCCTCGCCGACGATGCCGTGCTGGGGGAAGTTGGCCTTGATCAGCCGCCGCATCACCGCCTCGGCGGCGCGGTCGGCCTCCGTCACGGGATCGAAATCCTTGGTCTTGCTCTTGTCGTCGATCGACAGCGAGGTGCGGAAGAACGGCAGGATGGTTTCGCCGGAGGCGGTGGCAAGCCGATCGATGAAGGCGGAGAAGTCGATCACCGTCACAGGCGAAATCCTCGAAGCGAAGGTTGGATGAAGCTTGCCTCCTGCCTAGCTCAATTCGCCTGCCGCGTGCAGCGCTGTCTTGATGTTGCGCCCTGGTATTTTGGATGCCGAAGCGCGCTGCCCCATTCCAGTCATCTGCTGGCCAAATATCGATCACGGAGTTGAAAACTTAGTTCCGAGGTTGCCTTGTTCGTATGCAAACGACTATCAACCCATTGAATTTCCTTATCAAAGAAACTGAATCTGGGTTTCCATGGAAGCAACTGAGCCATGTGCGATTTGCATGGGAAACGGCGCAAAAGCCCTTGCACTTTGTGCGGCGCGGCCGCATATTGTTGCGGTGCGGTAGCGCTCTGCGTTACCGCTGCCCTCCTTGGGCGTTTCCTCCCTAGACTTGGGCCGCTTGCGTCATTCGCGAGCGGCCCTTTTTTCTTAGCCCCGCCGTTTTCATTTTGGGGCGCGCAAGCTTGCGAAGTGAAAGCGCACTCGCGCGCAAGGTCTCGTCGTTGGAGAGAAGCTGAGTCCTATTCCGCCGCGGCCTGGAACGGGCCGAGGTCGGCGAACGGAATCGTGGTCGCCAGCACGTCGGCGAGAACGCCGAAGTCGGAGGCCACTTGCGCAAAGCGAGCACTGCGCTCGCGCCGCCGCTCGTCCATGTAGATCGCGCGGTTGAGCTCGAGCTGCACGGCGTGCAGGCCGCTTGCGGGATTGCCGTAATGCTCGGTGATGAAGCCGCCGGCATAGGGCTTGTTGCGGCCGATCGAATAGCCGAGCCCGCTCATGGTCTCCTCGACGCGATCGGGCAAGAGCGGCGTACAGCTGGTGCCGTAGCGATCGCCGATCACGACGTCGGGCCGGCGCGGCTCGTCCCTGCTGACGCCGACCGAGGGCATCGAATGGCAGTCCACCAGCACCACCGTGCCGAACATCTGGTGCACCTTGTTGATCAGCCGGCGCAGCGCGCGATGGTAGGGCTTGTACAGCGTCTCGATGCGCCCCAGCGCATCATCGACCAGGATGCGGTCGCGATAGATTTCCTGGCCGTCGCCAACCACGCGCGGAATGGTGCCGAGGCCGCCGGCGACCCGCATCGAGCGGGTGTTGGCGAAGCTCGGCAGGCGGCCCGTGAACATGCGCGGGTCGAGCTCATAGGGCTCGCGGTTGACGTCGACATAGGAGCGGGGAAAGTTGACCCGCACCGTCGGAAAGCCGCGCGCGCTCAGATGGCCGATCAGCTCGTCCATGAACGAATCTTCCGACCGCCGCAGCGTCGGCAGGTCGATCCGCGAGGCCGCCAGGAATTCCTCAGGATAGGTCGAGCCGGAATGCGGCGAGTTGAAGATGACAGGCGCACGCCATTCGGCGGGCTCGAAGATCTCGAAGGCTGGCGACATGTCGCCGTCAAACCGGGTCATCTTCTCAGGCTTCGTCCCTTCGTGCCGCACGATCCGGACAAGCTCCGGATTCAATGATTCGGCCGATCACGCGGCTCTTATGTGTCGTCATTGTCCGGAATCGCAACCATTCTGCCAAGCGAAAAGATGTATTGGCCGATTGGAACAGGTCTTAACCGTGCGGGCATCGGGATGTGGACCCGCAGATCCGGCTCGATTGATTCGGAGTTCGTTACGGTCCACAAAGAGCCGGCAGCGGGGCCGCCGCAGGGTTAAGATTTTCACCCCAAATTTACCCTCTGTCGGGCTTAGTGACCTCTGCTGATATCCTCTGGGGATTCGACGTTTCCTGCCATGCCAAAGATCCTGCTCGCCGAAGACGACAACGACATGCGCCGTTTCCTGGTCAAGGCGCTGGAAAACGCCGGTTTTCAGGTCTCGTCCCACGACAACGGCATGGCCGCCTATCAGCGGCTGCGGGAAGAGCCGTTCGAGATGCTGCTGACCGACATCGTGATGCCGGAAATGGACGGCATCGAGCTGGCCCGCCGGGCCTCGGAACTCGATCCCGACATCAAGATCATGTTCATCACCGGCTTTGCCGCGGTCGCCCTGAACTCGGATTCGGACGCCCCCAAGAACGCCAAGGTGCTGTCCAAGCCCGTGCATTTGCGCGAATTGGTCAGCGAAGTGAACAAGATGCTGGCGGCCTAAATCGGCCCCGTTCCGTCCTTGCGCCGGGTCCCCTGAGCCGTTATAGGGACCCCACCGATGAAATGACCTCTAGGGCACGTAGCTCAGCGGGAGAGCACTACCTTGACATGGTAGGGGTCACAGGTTCGATCCCTGTCGTGCCCACCATCCTTCGCTCGCGATAGCAGAGTGAAGGATGCCGCGCCGAAGCCCAACGGGCGCAGGCGGGCTGCCGCCGCGAGCTCGGCTCGGCAAGCCGCGAATCTCATTGCGAAGCGTGTCCGGCGTAGCTCGAAGAGCGTAGACGGACTGGTGCGGCCTCCTCGGTATCATTGGAACATCCGTAGCTTGGATGGAGCGCAGCGCAATCCAGGGCTCTATCCCCTCGGGCACCGCCCCGGATTACGCGCACGCTCCATCAGGTCTACGATAGTGTCTCCGACGCGAGGCTGCCATGACCGTATCCGTCATCGAACAGGCAAAGATCCAGGCGCAGGTGCTGGTGCCGCTGGTCAAGGCATTGCAGGCCGAGCTCGGCGAGACGCGCGCCAACGCGCTGGTGCGCAAGGCGCTCGGCGATCTCTATCGCCGCTTCGGCGAGGAATTCTGGAAGGCCAAGAACGAGCGCGATCTCGGCAAGGCCGTGTCCTCGGCCTTCCGCACCTATGCCCGCGACGATGCGCTCGCCTATGATGTGGTGGAGCAGACGCATGACGCGTTCGCTTTCGACGTGACGCGCTGCGCCTATGCCGAGTTCTACAAGGCCCTGGGCGAGCCGGAGCTCGGTTTCCTCCTGATCTGCACCGCGGACTTTGCCACCGCGGAAGGTTTTGGTCCCGACATCAAGCTCACGCGCACGCAGACCATCATGCAAGGCGCCTCCCATTGCGACTTCCGCTACAAGCGCGATGTGGGCGGGTCACGATGACGGGCACGATGCGGACGATCTGTCTCGCCGTGGCAATGATGGGGCCGGTCATTGCGAGCGCAGCGAAGCAATCCAGAGTCTTTCCGCAGGCAGCAGTCTGGATTGCTTCGCTGCGCTCGCAATGACGATGCTGATGCAGCCGGCAGATACATGCGGACCGTCACCCCCGCGCAACGGCGAAGCCGTTGTCGCTGGACGTGGCCGCTTCTTCAGCGGCCCTCGAATGGCGACGGCCCGGTTGTATCCGGGCCTTCATCCTTCGAGGCTCCCGGCGGGATGCATTTGCATCGCGCCACTCGCGCCTCAGGATGACGGAACGTCGCGTTTGCTCCCGCGCACCGCCGCCGTGCAATGCGTGCAGGCGAGGTCTTGTCGGAGCTGGATCTGCACCGCCTTGATCCACGACTCGCCGCCTGCCATTGTCCGGTCGGCCACCACGGCAACGAGCCTGGTGCGATCGGGTTACGGCGTTCGGCGAAATGCGTCGCTGTGCCGGAGATGAAAAGAAGGCAGGCTTTCAAGATGAGCAGCATCAACAAGCCCGGCGGCAACTATCTGCCGGTGATCATCCATGATGGAATTGCCTATGTCAGCGGTCAGCTGCCCCGTCGCGGCGAGGACCTGCTGTATGCAGGCAAGGTCGGCGCTGGCGTCGATATCGCGGCCGCGCAGGAGGCTGCGGCCCTCTGCGCCGATCTCTGCATTGCGGCGATCAACCACGCAACGGGCGGCGAGGACAGGATCGTCCAGGTCTTGCAAGTCGTTGGATATGTTGCTTCAGCGCCCGGATTTACCCAGCAGTCGCAAGTCATGAACGGTGCCTCCGACCGGCTGATCGAGCGCCTCGGCGATCGCGGCCGTCACACGCGGACGTCAGTCGGTGTCGCCGAGTTGCCGCGGGGCGCGCCGGTCGAGCTGAACATGATTGC
This sequence comes from Bradyrhizobium sp. SPXBL-02, assembly GCF_051853065.1. NCBI lineage: Bacteria > Pseudomonadati > Pseudomonadota > Alphaproteobacteria > Hyphomicrobiales > Nitrobacteraceae > Bradyrhizobium > Bradyrhizobium sp. SPXBL-02. The sequence goes on from NZ_CP182474.1 coordinate 1,236,751, forward strand.
CGCCGTTCGGCCGTAGGAGGTCGTTCTATTTGACGAGATATTTGGCGACCGCCGCCTCGTCCCACGCGATCCCGTTGCCGGGCTCCTCGCTCGGCAGCGCAAAGCCGTCCTTGATCTGCAGCCGCGTTGCCAGCACCGCATCGGCCCAGTCGACATATTCCAGCCAATGCGCTGATGGCGTCACGCAGAGCAGATGCGCGCTGATCTCCGAGAACAGGTGCGACGACATCTCGATGCCGGCCGCATGGGCGAGCGATGCGGCCCGCAGCCAGCCGGTGACGCCGCCGATGCGCTGCACGTCAGGCATCACGTAGTCGCAGGCCTCCGCGGCGAGGGCGCTCTGCATGGAAAAGGCGCTGTCAAAGTTCTCGCCGATCTGGACCGGCGTCTGCAGCGCGTCGGCGATGCGGGCATTGCCCTCATAATCGTCGTGGCGGATCGGCTCCTCGATCCAGGTGAGGCCCTCGTCGTCGAGCATCTCACCGCGGCGGATCGCTTCGGTGACCGTCAGCGCCTGGTTGTAGTCGCACATCAGCGTGACCTCGTCGCCGACGGCCTTGCGCACCGCGCGCACGACGGCGAGGTCCTCCCGCGCATCGCTCCGGCCGACGCGGATCTTGGCGGCGTGAAACCCTTCCGCCAGCAGCTTGTGCGCTTCCTCCACCGCCGCGCCCGCCGGCATGATGCCGAGGCCCTTCGAATTGTAGGCGCGCACCGGCTTCGGCGCGCCGCCGAGCAGGCGCGCCAGCGGCAGGCCGCGCGTGCGCGCCAGCGCGTCCCATGCCGCCATGTCGATGCCGGATTGCGCCAGCCGCTGCAGGCCGGCGAGGCCCAGCAGCGTGAAGCGCCGGCTCAGCTTGCGCTCGATCTCGAACGGCAGCAGCTCGTCGCCGGCGACGAGGTCTGACATTTCCGTGACCATCGCCGTCAGCGGCTTCAGGGCCGAGGGCGTGATCGAGAACAGGTAGGCATGGCCTATAGCGCCGTGGTCGGTCTCGCAGTCGATCAGCACCAGCGGCGCCTTGGCGACCGCCCCGGTCGAAGTCTGGAGCGGCAGGTTCATCGGCACGATCACGGCGCGTGCGACAAAGCGCTTGATGCGGATGGTCTCGGTCATGGGTCTCTCCCGGCGGAGCGGCTGCAGGTCGCGCCGATCTTAAGCATCCGTGATCAAACGAAAAGGACCCGCGTGCGCTCGCTGCTGGAGACGCGCTGGCCTCGCTTAAGCCGGAATGAGGCTATTTGGCGTCAGTGCGAGTTGAAACTGCTTCCGCGCACTCCGTCCTCATCCTGAGGAGCCCGCCTAAAGCGGGCGTCTCGAAGGATGGCCGCACGGAAAAGCTCTCAAATGCGACAGCACTGCGCCTCCAGGGGAGGGTCAGAGTCACCTCACCTTGCCGCACCTTCCGTGAACGCCGTCTCGATCACGTCCCCGAACTGCTGCCACGACCGGCCGTCGAACTGCACCAGCCGCATCTGCCTGATCGGCAGATAATTGTTCGGCGAGGTGCTCATCCGGATGTTGGGCAACGCCAGGGAGGGATTGACGTCCCTGAGCGAGGCCGCCTGGCGCATGATGTTCTCGCGCGAAAAATCGTCGCCGCATTGCTTCAGCACCTGCGTCAGTGCCTCGGCCGCGGCGTAGCCATAGACGGCTGCGCTATTGTTGGTGCTTTCGACCTGATGGTATTTGTCCATGAAGGCGAACCAGTCCTTCATGGCGGGATCGTTCTTCCAGGCCGGGTCGCTCGGATCCTTCAGGAAGGCTGCGGAGATCACACCCGCGGAATTCTCCAGCCCCGCGGGTGCCATCGCATTGGCGATCGAGGCGGAGGCATCGTTGACGATGAAGACCGGGCGCCAATTCATGGACGCTGCCAGCTTGATCACCTTGGATGCGGTCGAGGGCACGCCGAGGAAGACGAAGATATCGGCGCCGGCGCGCTTGAGGATCGAGATGTGCCCGTCGAGATGCTCATCGGCAAGGTCGAAGGCGATGTCGACGAGAACGTGGCGGTTGAGATCGCCAAGGCCCTCCTGAATCCCCTTGTACAGCATGCGTCCGAACTGGTCGTTCTGCCAGAGCACGACGATCTTCGTTCTGGGGTAATAGGCCTGGATGTAGTTGGCATAGATGCGCCCCTCCGACCGGAACGACGGCTGCCAGCCCATGGTCCAGGGAAACGCGTTCGGCTGGCTCAGCTCCTCGTCGCCGGTGGCAACGAACAGCTGCGGGATCTTCTTCTCGTTCAGGTACCGGCGCGTGGCGAGATTGCCCGGCGTGCCGAACGAGCCGAACATCAGGTGCACGCCGTCCGTCTCGACCAGCTTGCGCGTCAGCTCCAGCGCGGTCGCCGGATCGGAATTGTCGTCGCGGGTGATGAACCGGATCTTGCGGCCGTTGATCCCGCCGCGCGCGTTGACCATGTCGAAATAGGCCGCTTCCGCCTGGCCGATCGCGCCGAACTCCGACAGCGGCCCCGAATACGGCATGACATTGCCGATGCGGATCTCCTGGTCGCTTGCGGGTTGAACCGAGTGTTGCTGCTGCGACATCGCGCCCAGCGATGCGACGGCAATCGCGGAAACGAACAGCATCCTGCCGATGACGCGCATGTTCGATGCCCTGTGGTTGGCCCCCAGCGAGGTCGGCTCAATCCCCACCAAGGCCGCTTGATCTAGGTCAAGCGTTTGGCAATCGTGTGGCTGGGAGCGCGCTTCGATGAAAGCGGCAGGCGTGTTGCCGCAACGCGTTACGGCAACCCCCGCGCCTCCAACTGATGCACCAGCAGCAGCGTCGGCTCCGCGAGGCTCTCGCCGGAGCCATCGAGGCCGAAGGCGCTCGCGATGCCGTCGCGGCTGCGCAGCAGCGTGCTGCGCGGGCAATGGCCGGCGCCGCACAGCGTCTTCTTCAGGGTCTCGCCCTGCGCCACGAGGCCGGCGGAATCGTCCGCGGCCCAGGCCAGCACGATCGGCACGTCGACATTGAGGATGCCGGGGAACACCGAGCGCTTGTCGTACTGGGTGGCATCGCCGCCGAGATAGGCCTTCTCGCTGTCGCTGGCGTCCTTGCCGGCGCGGTAGACCCCGGACACCAGCACCACGCCGGCGACGTCGGCGCCGGCGGTCTGCAGCTCCGGATGCGCCAGCAGGGTGGCGACGTGGAAGGCGCCGGCGCCGTAGCCGACCGCGACGATTTCGCGGGCATCGCCATTGAAGAGGTCGATATTGCCGTGGACCCAGGACAGCGCCGCCGCCACATCGGACGCGCCGGCCGGCCAGGTCGCCGCGGGCGCCAGGCGATAATTGACCCGGACCCCGATCATGCCGTTGCGCGCGGCAAAGCACATGGCCTGATCCTGGATCTGGCGCGACAGCTCCGGCGCTCCGCGGTCGCCGGTGAAGGTGTCACCCGCCACGAACAGCAGCACCGGCCGCGGCGTATCGGCCTTGGTCGCGCTGGCCGCGACATCGAGCACGTTGGCCTCGCTCTCGCCATAGCGCAGGCCGCGCGAGAAGGTCACCTGCTCGCACAGCCGCGCGGTGCCGCCGGCGGTGGTGTCGGAATCGGTGAGGCCCACTTGCACGAGATCGGAGGGCGGCGGGAGCCGGCCCGGCACGGGTCCGTGCGCAGAGGCCGCGGTCATGGTCAGAAACAGGAAAAATGTCAGATAGTTCTTCATGGGTGTGGCGGCCTTGCGGGACTCGTCTTGGCTCGCAGATATGGCCCGTCTTTTCAATTCGTCTCATTAGTCCGCCGGCCTTGAGGCGAATTCGCGGCGCCTTGGCCGACACCGCGCGCAGCCGCCGTTTTATCCCGATCCGTCAAGCCGTTGTCCGGCGCCGCCGAGGCTCGCGCCGGATCTGGCGTTCTACTGTGCATGGGGTTGTTTTCGCAGTTTTTGTTTTGGACGGCCCGTCAGGCCCGCTTCATTGTCCGGAAGGTGATGGAGTAGCGAGGCGCCGCGACCGGCGGGATGCTGTGCTCCCATTGCGACCGCGCCTCGCCGTCCATCATGTAGAGCGAGCGCGGCAGGGCTTTGAGCGTGTGGCGCTCCCACTTCTTGCCCCTGCGACGGCGGAAGCGGAAAGCGCAAGGCGAGCCCAGCGACAGGCCGAGCACCTTGTCGAAGTGCGGCTTGTCGCGATGCCAGCCGATGCCGACGCCGACCTCGTATTCGGTGCACAGCACCTGCCGGACGCTGCCCTCCGGCAGCCCCGCCCAGGCCTCGACCTGGTGCGCGACCGGCCGCACCCAGTCCGGGATCGGATCGGCCTCGGCTAGAAGCTGCAGCGTGTAGTCGTAGCGATAGCCGAACGACGCCACCCGGCGGTTGCCCTCGAAGACGCCGAACTGAAAGCGCTGGAGCGGCAATGCTGCGATGCGGGCGATCAGATCCTGCTCGGTGGCACGATCGATAAAATCGTCCGTGTAGCGAAGGCCGGCCGGGCCTTCCTGCGGGTCGGCGAACAAACCTAGCTGCGTCATGCCTCGCATTTCCGTGATGGAACCTCTTTGCGGCTGATGCGACTTATCTATGACGCGGGAAGAAACGTGCGAGGCTGTCATGGCAGAGAAGCATACCGCCGATCCGGTTGAGATCATGCGGGCGACCGGTCATCCTGAGCTGGAATACGCCGCCGGCTGGACCATCGCCGGTCTCGTCACCATCGGCACCATCGTCGCCGCCTGGGTCTTTGCAATCTAGGCAACCGGAAACTGGAGCTCGAAGGCGGCCCCTTCGTCGGTCGGCTTCAGCCTGATCGAGCCGCCATGGCTCGCCATCACCGCGCGCGCGATCGCCAGCCCCATGCCGGTGCCGCCCTGGTCGCGGCGGGTGGTGAAGAACGCATCAAAGATCCTGTCGCGGTTCGGCGCCGAAATCGGCTCGCCGTCATTGCTGACCGTCACGAGCACGGTCGTCCGCGCGTCGACCGCCTCCAGCCTGATCGTCCCAGCCTTGTGCCGCACCGCGTTGTCGGCGATGTGCGACAGCACGATCAGCGCCTTCTCCGAGGACATGCCGATCGCCCGGTCGAGGCTGCCGCTGGCCTCGATCGCGCTTGCCGGAAACCGGTTCCTGAGATCGGCGATCACCGGCGCCAGCTCGGTGCGCTCGTTCTGCGGCAGGCTTTCGGCGCGGGCGAGCTCGCGCAGCCGCTGTGCCATCGCCTCCAGGCGCTGGGTGTCGGACAGGATGTTGGCGATGAAGGTCTTCTGCTCGGCCGGCGTCAGGCCCTCGGCCTTGCCCTGAACCGAATCCTGCAACAGCTCGGCCGCGCCCTTGATCGAGGTCAGCGGCGATTTCAGCTCGTGGGTGAGATGGGCCGAGAAGGTCGCGATATAGTCGGAGCGCCGCGCCAGCTGCTCGGCCATGCCGAGAAAGCTGTGCGAGAGCTGGGCGAACTCGCGGGTGCCGTAATGCTTCAGTGGCTGGAACGCCTCGCGGTCGCCGCGGCCGATTCTGGCGGCGCGGTCGATCAGCTCGCGCATCGGCAGCGTGATGGTGCGCGAGAACACGAGGCCGATCGCGATCGTGCCGAGGATCACCGCCAACCCCGCCAACACGAACTTGGCCCGCTCCTGGTAGAGGTGATCGAAAATGTTGCTCGGCGTCCGCGTCGTGTAGATCACCCCGGCGACGCGGTTGTTGACGATGACGGGCATCGCCGAGAAGACGTGCACGCCGAGGCCGCGGCTGAAGGAATAGATCGGCGGCGGCGGCTTGTCCGGCACGCGGTTGCGTAAAGTCGCGCGGTATTGCCCGTGCAGGGCGTCCGCGACCTCCTCGATATGGGCGAGCGACTGGCCGACCTCCTGCCGCCCGGCAATCACCACGCCCTGGGGATCGAGGATGCGAAAGCCGGCCAGCGTCACCTTCTGGGTCTCGCGGATGATCGGCGTCAGCCTGGCGCCGATCTCGACATAGGCTGCTTGCGCCGGCTTGGGCGCGGCCAATGCGTCGGGCCGCCGCCGCAAGAGGTCGTTCGCGGTGAGGTCGAGCGCGGGGCGGATCGGCGTGACCTGGTCGCCGGGATCGGGCAGCACGCCCGGCGGCACCTCGGCGCCGAGCATGAGGCCGCCGTCGAGCCGGGCCGCGACCTCCTGCGCATAGATCGTCGCCAGCACGCGGCTCTGCGCGATCAGCTCGGCCTGGGTCTGGCGGATCAGCTGGTTGTCGTAGAGACGGAAGAAGAACAGGCCGACCAGCGGCAATATTCCGACCGTCGCCAGCACCGTGAAGATCACGAGGGTGAGCGACGGCCGCCATTTGTCGGGCGCTGTGCTCATGCCTCTTTCTCGCAGCGGCCGAGCTTGAAGCCGACGCCGTGGATCGTCTCGATCACGTTGTCGCAGGAAAGCGCCGCCAGCTTGGCGCGGATGTTGCGGATATGGCTGTCGATGGTGCGGTCGGAGACCTGGATGTTGAGCTGATAGGCCGCGCGCATCAGCTGCTCGCGGTTGAACACCGATGTCGGCCGGGTCAGGAATGCGCGCAGGATGCCGAACTCGATCGCGGTCAGCTTCAGCGGCGTGCCGGCGAAGGTTGCGACGTGCTGTTCGGGATCGATCAGCAGGCCGCCTTGCGCGAGCGCGGTGGGCCCGGCCTTGGCCTCGCCATTGCGCGGGCTGAGGCGGCGCAGGATGACGTTGACCCGCGCCACCAGCTCGCGCGGGCTGAATGGCTTCGTCACGTAATCGTCGCCGCCGATCTCGAGGCCGAGGATGCGGTCGATCTCCTCATCGCGCGCCGACAGGAACAGGATCGGCACGTCGGAGCCTTTGCGGATCTCGCGGCAGACGTCGAGGCCGTCGAACTCGGGCATGCCGATGTCGAGCACGATGAGGTCGGGCCTGTCGGCGGCAAAGCGGAGAAGCGCCTCCTTGCCGTCGCGCGCCTCGATCACGTCCATGCCGGCCTTCTTCAGGGCGACGCGGATGACCTCGCGGATATGGCCCTCGTCGTCGACGATGAGAATGCGATGCGCCAAGAAACTCTCCGCTCACCCCGCCGGCTGATTGCCGGGCTGCATCTTGACCTGAGCATCGAGCCGGCGCTGCAGCCGCCAGCTTCGGAAGCCCCAGGCCCGCCAGGCGAGGTCCTGCCGTTGACTTTCTACAAGCCGATCTCGACGTCCCGCAAGACAGTAGTCGCCGCCGCGAAGCGCAATGACCTTGTCGATCGCAGGCAGCGCCTGCGGCCCGAGCGTGAGGAGGTAGTTGGCATCGATCTTCACGCCGTTCCCTCCAATTTCGCTGCTGTGCTTCAGATTATAGTCGGCAATGAATGCATCGAAGTTCATCAGCGAGACACTATAGAGCACGATCGTTAATGCGATCAGGTTGACGCAGACGAGCCACCGGTTGGACCGGTTGAGCGCGATGCGGGCCACGATCAGGATCAGTCCTAGCGCCACAAGGCCCATCCAGATGAAGGCCGCTATGCGCCAGTAGGTCAGCATGTAGATGCCGACGTAGAGATCGAGCCGAAGAATTGAGGAGGCGACCAGCAGCACGTTCTGCCCGACCCAGACATAGACCAGCGGCCGGATCACCTTCGATTTCTCGGCCGGCCCGCCCGGACGCATTGCCGCCAGCACGAAGGCAGCGGCGAGCAAAGCGGTGACGATCAGCGGATAGGCGCCGCGATGGGCGTAGGTCGCATAAGTCATGTTGTCGGGCAGCGCCACGTGCCCCCAGAGATAGATGCCGTCGAGAATGGACTGCGCCGCAAACAGCAGGTTGAACAGGATCAGCGAGCGCAGGATGGTGGAGGGGCCGAGAAACTCTGCCGAGACCATGGGCGGCAGCGGCGGTGGCACAGGGCCGTCGACCCCGGTGGTGGTGACCATCGTCTTGCGCCGCCAGCGCACATGGATGAACGGCCAGACCAGGGCCAGCATCAAGGTCCAGAACAGAACGCGCCACGTGTTGACATATTCGAGGATGACCTTGGGATTGAGCAGGGACACCCATTGCTCGATCACCGGATTGGCCGCGGCGAACAGTGCGACGAAGACGGTGCCGAGTGCCGCCGGCATCAGCCAGAGCGCGATGCCGCGGGTGAACGCCGACATGTTGAAGACCTGGGGCGCGTCGAGGAAGAACCTGAAGGGACCGAGCAGGAGGAAATTGCGCAGCGCACGGGCGCGTTCGGTGAGCTCGGTCGTATCAGGATTGGTCGCAAGCAACAGGGCCATCGTCAGCGACGCGACGAGGATCAGGAGCGACAGCGTGTTGAGCTCCTCCACGGCAGGGACGACGCCGAGCGTGAGGATCGCGCCGCCGATTGCCGCACGCCTGAAGTCCAGGGCCGCATGATTGAACAGCACCGACACGCAGGCGGTCGCGATCGCAAACAGCGTCAGCGACAGCCCGATCCGCTGGCCGTAGAACAGCCAGTCGGCGAGCGCGGCCAGCAGCAGCGCCATTGCAAGCTTGGCCGACAGCGCAGAAGGCCTGATCGGCTGGATGTCCGTCGTCGATGTCGAAGCCAGGCTCGTCATGTCCAGAAAGTCTCCGTGAATGGTGGCATCACGAACTCTGAACGGCGTTTGCGCAGAAGCCGCGGCCATCGTCTGCACGGTTTCAGGAGTCTTTTGCAGTTTTCGTGCAGGCGTGGTTTTGGCTCTCGCGCGGCGCGAAGTGCTTTGATAGGTGCGAAGCATTCATCGCTTTTCGCAAGTGACGCATCATGCAATTGCTCAACCGCATCGGTCTCATCCTGCTCTGGCTCGCCGCGCCGTTCGTTGCATTTCTGGCCGCGAACAAGAACGATCCGTATCTGCTCGTGTTGCGCGGCGCCGGAAACATCGCTCTTGTCGTCGCAAGCATCGCAATCGTCGTTCTCTTGCTGCGCAGAGGCCGCTGGCGCACCTTGGCCGGCAAGGCGCTCGTCGTGCTCTGGTGCTTGCCGCCTGTCTCGATGTCCGCCGCGCATCTGAAGTTCGAGCTGCGCAAGCACGACGTTCTCGGCGCCAGCGCCGTCGAGGCGCGGCAGCTCGGGCCTCACTTCATGGTCGGCTATTCCTCCTTTCCCGAGGTGGCGCGTCTTGCCGGGCAGGGCCTTATCGGCGGCGTCTACGTCACCCGGCACAATATCCGCGGCCGCACCATCGAGGCGCTGCGGGCCGAGATCGCGGCGCTCCAGGATCTCAGACGGGCAGCCGGCCTGCCGCCGCTGGTCGTCGCCGCCGATCAGGAAGGCGGCATCGTCGGGCATCTTGCACCGCCGCTGACGAAGGTGCCGGCGCTGGCGACGCTGACGGGGCTCGCCCCCGACGATCAGCAGGCCAAGGCTGAGGAATTCGGCCGCATTCACGGCCGCGAGCTTGCCGAAGTCGGCGTCAACCTCAATCTCGCCCCGGTGCTCGACCTCAAGCCGCCGGCGCGGCGCAACCGTCTCGATTTCCACACGCTGATCGGCCAGCGCGCGATTGCGACCGATCCCGCCGTCGTCAGCACCATCGCCAGCGCCTATGTGCGCGGGCTGGAAGAGACCGGCGTCGGCGCCACGCTCAAGCATTTTCCCGGCATCGGCCGCGTCCGCACCGACACGCATCATTTCAGCGCCAATCTCGACACGCCGGTGAAGGAGCTGGAGGCAGCCGACTGGCGCCCGTTCCGCGAGGTGCTGTCGCATTCGCGCAGCGCGCTCATGGTCGGCCACGTCACGCTCACCGCCGTCGATCCCGATCGCGCCGCCTCGCATTCGAAGCGCGTCGTCGATGGGATCATTCGCGGGACGTGGGGCTACCAGGGCGTGGTGATGACCGACGACCTCGTGATGGGCGCGATCTACCAGAACGACGTCTGCAAGGCCGTGGTCGAGGCGGTCAATGCCGGCGTCGATCTGTTGCTGGTCGCATATGATGGCGCGCAGTTCTACCGGGTCTTTGCCTGCGCCCTGCAAGGATCGCGACAGGGCAGGCTCGATGCGGCGATGCTGCATGCGAGCGCGGCGCGCCTGGAGCGCGGCTTTTCGACCGCGCAGGCGCGAGCTGCCTCACGCACCGTCAGCGTCGCCCGGCGGAACTAGCCTTTTGCGAACTGGCGGTAGTCCGGCTCGCGGTGAAACCAGAATTCGTAGCCGGAGACACCCTTTTGCATGGCAACGTCGTGGATCGGCTGGTTAAGCGGAACGACGGGAACGTCGCGCATGCAGAGCGCGATGAAATCCTTCACGCACCTGTCGTATTCCGCGGTATCGGTGGTGAAGCGCGCCTTGTCGATCAGGGCGTCCATCTCCTTGTTCTTGTAGGAGGAGATGTTGAAGATCGAGTTGTTGCCGTGGAAATTCCAGTAGAAGTAATATTCGGGATAATCGAGCCAGCCGCTGAAGCGGTTGAGCGCGAGAGGCAGTTCCTTCTTGTTCAGCGTCGTGCGCCAGTTCGCGCCGGGAATTTTCTCGATTCCCGCCTTGATGCCGATCTTGGCGAGGCTCTCCTGGATCAGGATCGCGGCCGGCTCGCCGACGGTGGCGGTGCCGGTGTCGAGCGACAGCGTGGTCTCCAGGCCGGATTCGAAGCCTGCTTCCTTCAGCAGAGCCTTGGCCTTGTCGAGATCGGTGACGTAAGGAAATGGCTGCGGCCAGACCGGCTTTGAGACTTCGGCGGCGCCGCCATACATGGGAACGGCGCGCCCGAAGAAGGCGCTGGTCTGGATCTGCTCGTAGGGCATGGCCCAGGCGATGGCCTGGCGCAGCTTGACATTGTCGAACGGCGGCTTGGCGGTGTTCAGCGCGACGTACCAGAGCGCGTTCGGGATCGGCACGCCCGAGACCTTGACCTTGCCCTCCCTGATGATCTGCTCGAAATCGCGCGGCGCAAAGCCGCTGGAGATATCCGCATCGCCACGCTCCAGCATGGCGCGGCGGGTGCCGGCGGAAGGAACGTCGCGTGCGATCACGCGCTTCACCTTCGGCAGCGGCCCGCTCTTCCAGTCGTCGAAGCGCGTCAGCACGGTCTCGCTGCCCGGCTTCCAGCTCTCGATCTTGTAAGCGCCGCCGCCGGCCTCGTTGTTCTTCAGCCAGGCCAGCGCCCACGGGTCTTCCGGAGTCGCGTTCTTCTTGGCGAGCTCGGAATTGATGATGAAGGGCACGACGACGGCGACGTTGAACAGCAGCATCTTGTCCTTGCGGACATAGTCGATGCGGAAAGTGTGGTCGTCGACCACCACGAACTGTTCCGGCTTCTCCAGCGACCCCGCCGACATCTGGAAGGTCGGAAAGCCACCGACCTTCACGGCCCGGTCGAACGACCATTTGACGTCCTTGGCAGTCACAGGCGAGCCGTCGTGGAATTTGGCATCCTTGCGAAGCTTGAAGGTGCAGGACATGCCGTCGGCGGAGACCTCCCAGCTCTCGGCGAGCTCGGGCGCGAGCTTCTCGCGGTCATACGACAACGTGCCGTCCGGCAGTGCCTTGGAGGCGTAGGTGAGCAGACGGTCGTAGCAATTCCAGGACAGGCCGTTCACGGTCTGGTTGGAGCCGACGCCCTGCATGTCCAGCGAGTTCGGCCCGAGCTCCTGCACCACCAGCAGCGTCTCGCTGCGCCCCTGCGCCCAGGCGAGGCATGGAGCAAATGCTGCCATACCGGCGACACCGAGGCCTCCGAGCACGACGCTGCGGCGGTTCAAATCGAGGGGTGAAACGCTCAAGGATACCTCCTGTCCGGAATTGTCCGGCATCGAGAGGCAAGGTGTATGCCACAGGCAGGACGTGCCAAGCCGCCCCGCAAAGCGCGAGGCGGCTTGGGTTCGACCGGATACGCGCTGCGCGATCGTCTTAGGTCTGTTCGGCCTGCTCCAGCGCGGCGGGCATTTTCGCGACCGACATCAGCGATCGCGCGACCTGGTTGAGCAGGAGATCGGCATTCTCTTCCTCGGCGAGGGATTTGGAGAGCAGGGCGACGATGGCGCTGTGGCGCAGCTGCTGCGCGAGGTTGCGCGCGGTGGTGTAGCCGGCCATCTCGTAATGCTCGACGCGTTGCGCCGCAGAGATCAGCGCGAGGTCGGCGGCCGCGTCCTCCTTCTCTTCGCCTTCCTTCATGACCTCCTGGCCTTCCTCGATCAGGCCCATCATGCCCTTGCAGGGCTTGGCGCGAGCGTTCTCGCCGAGCAGCTCGAAGCACTCGTTGATGCGCTCGACCTGATTTTCGGTCTCGGCCAGATGCTGCTCGAACAGTTCACGCAGCTGATCGAATCGGGCGGCCTGCGCCATCTTGGGAAGCGCCTTCGTCAGCTGCTTCTCGGCATGAAGAATATCGCGCAGCTCATGGAGCATCAGATCGGTCAGGCCGGCCTCGTCGACGGGCGGCGAACTCTCCGCGACGATCGACGGGGCAGCGCCGGGATCGGCGGACTGAAGCGCAGGCGATTCCGTGAACACCCAGTCCTCGCCTTCGTTCCAAGGACCGCGGGTGTCGATCTCGCCGTGATCACCGCTGCCGGTGGAATCATTGAAATACTGGTTCACGAGGCCCGGCGTCGGGGCGATCCGGCCGATGCTGAAGGCCGGCTTCGACAGGCTCTCGAGCGCGCGCGCGAACGCCTTCATATGCGTGATCTCGCGCGTCATCAGGAATTGCAGCGCGTCCTTGCTGCCGGCGTCGTCGCAGAAATTGATCAGGCGCTCGTAGACGATCTTGGCACGCGCTTCGGCGGCGATGTTGCTGCGGAGATCGACGTCGAGCTCGCCGGTGATCTTGAGATAGTCGGCGGTCCAGGGATTGCCTTGCGAGTTGAACAGATTGACGCCGCCTCCGCCGGCGATCGCAATCAGCGGATCGGCCTCCGCGGCCTGGCGGTCGTTCCGCGAGGGCGCAAGATGCATCCGGGCGAGGCAACCGACGACCTCGAGATGGCTGAGCTCTTCGGTGCCGATATCCATCAAGAGGTCCTTGCGGTCGGGATCCTCGCAATTCAGTCCCTGAATCGAATATTGCATCGCAGCCGCAAGTTCGCCGTTGGCGCCGCCGAACTGCTCGAGGAGCATATTGCCGAAGCGCGGATCGGGTTCGTCGACGCGCACGGTGAACATCAGCTTCTTGACGTGGTGATACATGGAGGGACTCGCGTGCTGGAGGGAAATATGCGCGACAACGAGGCCTCCGGCCGTTCGTTCCTAAGTCTCTCCGAGATTGAGGCTGTCGTTGCCCGGACGTCTGCCAGCGAGCGCGATGGCTTATGGTGTTACCGCGCTGCGTGCGACGGCGCGCGGAGCCGTCAGTTCCTTCCAGGTCGAATTTGCCACATGCACCGGCGAGAAGGCGGGACGTTCGACGTAGCGCCCGTCGCCGGCCTCGGCGCGCAGATCGCCATCCTTCCAGACGATACGGCCGCGCGACAGCGTTGCGGCCGCACCGCCGGTGCAGGCAAAACCCTCGAACACGTTGTAATCGATCCGGCTCATCTGCCGCTTGGCGCTGATGGTCTTGCTCGCCTTGGGATCCCACACCACGATGTCGGCATCCGAGCCCACGGCGATCGCGCCCTTGCGCGGATAGATGTTGAGGATGCGCGCGATGTTCGCCGAGGTCACCGCGACGAATTCCTCTTTCGTCAGCCGCCCGGTGGCGACGCCCGCGGTCCAGAGCAGCGCCAGGCGATCTTCGAGGCCGCCGGTGCCGTTTGGGATCTTCCTGAAATCGCCGCGCCCGAACCGCTTCTGCTCGGTGGTGAAGGCGCAATGGTCGGTCGCAACCACCTGGAGCGAGCCGGCTTGCAGGCCAGCCCAGAGGCTGTCCTGATGCGATTTGTCGCGGAACGGCGGCGACATCACGCGCTGGGCGGAATGATCCCAGTCCTTGTTCTGGTATTCACTCTCATCCAACAGCAGATGCTGGATCAGCGGCTCGCCATAGACGCGCTTGCCCGCGGCGCGTGCCCGCGCGATCGCCTCATGCGCCTCGCGGCAGCTGGTATGCACGATATAGACCGGCGTGCCCGTCATATCGGCGATCATGATGGCGCGGTTGGTGGCTTCGCCCTCGACCTCCGGCGGCCGTGAATAGGCGTGGCCTTCCGGGCCGGTGACGCCGCGCGCGATCAGCGCCTCCTGCATCAGGGCGACGACGTCGCCATTCTCCGCATGGACAACAGGCATGGCGCCGAGATGGGCGCAGCGCGCGAACGAATTGTAGAGCTCGTCATCGTTCACCATCAGCGCACCCTTGTAGGCCATGAAGTGCTTGAAGGTGTTGATGCCGTAGGTTTTGACCACGGTCTCCATCTCGTCATGGATCTGCTTCGACCACGACGTCACCGCCATGTGGAAGCCGTAGTCGCTGGCCGCCTTCTCGGATTTGTGCCGCCACTCCTGATACGCCGCGAGCATGGATTGGCCGGGATCGGGCAGGCAGAAATCCACCACCATGGTGGTGCCGCCGCTCAGCGCCGCCTTGGTTCCGGATTCGAAATCGTCGGCTGTGACGGTGCCCATGAACGGCATTTCGAGATGGGTGTGCGGATCGATCCCGCCCGGGATGACGTAGGCGCCGCCCGCATCGATGATCTGGCTACCGGTCGGCGCATCGAGCGATGCGTCGATCGCGACGATGGTCTCGCCGTCGATCAGCACGTCCGCGCGGCGCGAATGATCGTGATTGACGACGGTGCCGCCGCGGATGAGGAGGGGCATGAGGCACTCCGAGAGGTGAGGGACGGCTCGAAGGCTAAGCGCGCTACTGGCGATGCGACAGGTGAAATTTTAGTCAGCCGCCGCCGCTCCTTTTTTCACATCGCGCGCGACCAACCCGTCGATCATCGCGCGCACAAGGCCCGCGATCTCCTTGCGCAGCGCCGGCAACGGCACCGCCACCAGCTTCTGCTCCAGCCCGAGCGCCACCATGCCATGCACGGCCGAGAACAGGCTGCGCGCGGTGATGCCGAGTTCCTCCGGGCTGCGCCCGGGAAACAGCGCTGCCAGCGGCTGGTAGATATGACGGAACAGCTGCATCTGGTCGTGCACCGACCAATCCGGCACCAGCTTGCCCGTCTCCATGCGGTGCTCGAACAGCGCGCGCCAGAGCTGGAGATTTTCGGCGGCGAAATCGCAATAGGCGAGGGCGATGCGGACCAGGGATTCCGGTGGCGATGGCTCGCCCGCACGCGTCGCGAAAGTCAGCGCCTCGTCGAGCCGGAGCAGTGTGCGCGAGCCGACCCGCAGGATCAGCTCGTCGACATCAGCCACCAGATTATAGACCGCGCCATTGGCGCAGCCGATCTCGCGGGCCAAATCGCGGGTCTTCAGGCCCGCCAACCCCCGCTCAGCGATCATTTGCTCGGCCGCCTGGATCAGGGCGGTCCGCAATTTCTCTCGCCGTTCCAGAGCTTTAGCCATCTTTAACCAAATCCGTGAGCGTCGCTCAAATTTTTATTGAACGAAGTTCAAGATTCCTGCTACAAAGAAATTGTGAGCAACGCTCATAGACAGGGAGCAACCAATGTTCAAGACCGTCGTGACCCTCTTCCGCGGCAGCGTCGCCGCTGCGGGCGAGGAACTGGAAGACCGCACCGCCCTTCTGATCCTGGACCAGCAGATGCGCGATGCGGCCGCAGCCGTCGAGCGCAGCAAGCGCACGCTGGCGCTGGCGATCGCGCAGGACCAGCAGGAAGGCCGAAAGCTCGAGGCCACGAACGCGCGCATCGCCGATCTCGAGACCCGCGCCGTTGCGGCGCTGGATGGCGGCCGCGAGGACCTCGCCAAGGAGGCCGCCGAAGCCATTGCGGCCCTGGAGGCCGACCGCGATGCGGCCATGACGGCGCGCGCGCTGTTCGCGACCGAGATCGCCCGGCTGAAGCGCCACGTCGCCAACGCGCAGGCCCGTATCACCGAGCTCGATCGCGGTCGCCGGATCGCGCGTGCCTCTGACGCGGTGCGCTCGCTTCGCCGCAGCGGCATCGAGGCCGCGCGCCCCTATGAATCGACATTGCCGGAGGCGGAGGGCACGCTGAGGCGTCTGCGCGAGCGGCAGATGGAGGCTCAGGCGGCCGACGATGCCCTGGTCGAGCTCGACGCGGCCACCGGTCCGCTCGCCACCGCCGAAAAACTCGCCGAGCAGGGCTTTGGCCCCCGGCTCAAGACGACCGCAGACGACGTGCTGGCGCGGTTGAAGTCCAAGCGCATGCCGGCGGCCTGAACTCACGCCTGAAGCCGAACGCAATCATCATTCGAAACAACAGGAGACGATCATGAATCAAACCGGCCAGCCCCACAGCGGCGCCTGGGTGAGCTTTACCTACGCGTCCTTCGCAGCGTCCGCCTTCCTCGTCGCCATCGGCATCTTCTTCCTGCCGATCGACCTCTGGATGAAGGGTTATCTCACCATGGGCATCGTGATGATGATCCAGACCTGCGTCACCCTGACCAAGACCGTGCGCGACAATCATGAGAGCAGCCGCCTCGTGAACCGCATCGAGGATGCCAAGGCCGAGCGGCTGCTGATGGAGGTCTCCAAGGCGGCGTGAGGAGCGAACGGCCCCGCCGCAATGTGGGGCGGCGGGGCCCCTGCGGCAGGACGGGCGCATTGTGCTTCGCGAGCAGGTGCGATATGGCTCTCGCGCTTTCCAGAGGCGGAGACGAGCTTTGTCGAAACAATCCCTGCGCGAGGAGGCCGAGCGCCTGATCCGCGAATCGATGGAAAAGAAGACCATCGTGGTCAAGCAGGGCTCGACCCGTATCGAGGCCGTCTGCGGCAAGTGCGGAGCGCCGAACCGGGTGCAGGCGGAGAAAGGCCAGACCCGCGTCAAGTTCGCCTGCAAGAACTGCGGGCACAAGCAGGAGACGTTGTAGGCATCTTCGCCTCACATCACCTGATGCACGTCGATCACGACGCGATCCGCATGGCGCGCCGCTGACGCCACGAAGATGTGCTCCATCAGCCAGCGGTACTTCTCGTGCCCGGTCTCGAATTTCGGCACGGTGCGGAAATAGATCAGCTTCGGATCGACCGGCTCGCCGCGCTTGAGCTTGTGCAGCAGCTCGACCGGGCCGAAGCGCATACCTCTGTTCTCGACGTAGACGGTCGCACCGTCGTCGGTCTCGAAGGCGTATTTCGCCTCGAGATCGATCAGCTCGTTGGGCCGGATGGTCTGGAAGTCCGCGCCGAACGGGAGCACCTTTCCCCGGACCGCGCCCGTCACCTCGCCGCCGATGATCGGAATGATGCGGCGGACGCCGATCCCGGTCTCGCCGGCGGTGACGACGTCGCCGATCCGCGCGGTGATGGTGAAGACGTATTTCGTTTCGAGGATAGGGGCCATCGGTCACTCCAACTTTCATGTTAGAAGGCGCCGCCTTCTTCGCCTCTCCCCGCTTGCGGGGAGAGGCCGGAATGCGCGCGTAGCGCGGATTCCGGGTAAGGGGGAGTCTCCGCGAGTCCAACTGCCAGCGTCCCCGCGGAGGCTCCCCCTCACCCCAACCCTCTCCCCGCAAGCGGGGCGAGGGGGCTTACTGCCGTCGCGGCGACTGTCTCGACTCAAAGCATCAATGCGCCATCATCCGCGTCGGCAGCCAGGTCGCCAGCAGCGGGAAGGCGATCAGGATCACCAGCCGCACCAGGTCCGTTGCCACGAACGGGATCACGCCCTTGAAGATCGTCGAGAATGACACGTCCTTCACCACGCTTTTGATGACGAAGACGTTCATGCCGACCGGCGGATGAATCAGGCCGAGCTCGACGGTCATGACGATGATGACGCCGAACCAGATCGGGTCGAAGCCGAGATGCATGATCACCGGGAAGATGATCGGCACGGTGAGGATGATCATCGCCATGGCGTCCATCAGGCAGCCGAGCACGAGATACATCACCATGATCAGGGCCAGCACGCCGTAGGGACCAAGGCCGAGCCCGGTGAGGAATTCCGTCACCTTCTGCGGCGTCTGCGTCACCGTGAGGAAATAGCCGAAGATCAGCGCGCCGATCAGCACCGTGAACACCGCAGCCGCGGTGCGCGTGGCCTGCAGCAGCGAGGCCAGCACCTTCTCGCGGTCGAGCCGGCCGGTCAGCACGCCGATGATGAAGGCCCCGGTCGCACCGACGCCGCCGGCCTCGGTCGGCGTGAAGCGCGGCAGGAAGGGCAGGCCGTAGAGGCCGCCGATGACGAAGATGAACAGCAGCACCGGTGCCCAGATCTCCTTCAGCCCGGCAAAGCGCTCGCGCCACGGCGTCACCTTGCCTTTCGGCAGGAAGTCTGGGCGGAAATAGCCGATCAGGAAGATCGTGATCATGTACATGGTCATCGCGAGCAGGCCCGGGATGATGCCGGCGATGAACAGCTTGCCGATGTCCTGCTCGGTGATGATGCCGTAGACCGCGAGCACGGTGGAGGGCGGCAGCATCGCCCCCAGCGTGCCGCCGGCCGCGATCACGCCGGTGGCGAACGACTGCGGATAGCCGAACCGGCGCATCTCGGGATAGGCGACGGCGGAGAAGGTTGCGGCGGTCGCCACCGACGAGCCGCAGATCGCGGCAAATCCGCCGCAGGCACCGACGGTGGCGATGCCGAGCCCGCCGCGCAGATGTCCGACGAAACCGTTGGCGGCGCGGAACAGCTCGCGGCTCATGCCGGAATGGGACACGAACGAGCCCATCAGCAGGAACATCGGGATGACGCCGAACGTGTAGTCGGTGACCGTGCGCATCGAGGTCTGGCCGACCAGCTTCAGCGCGGCAGTCCCGTTGACGAGATAGGCGAATCCGGACACGCCGACGAGGCCCATGGCCATGCCGACCGGCACGCGCAGCAGCATCAGGACGAAGAGGGAAACGAAGCCGATTACGGCGACGGCATCGGTGCTCATGGTTACTCCGTCGCCTTGATCTTGGGGTCGTGCATCTCTTCGGGATGGAAGATCAGCCGGTAGGTGCGGATCGCGATCAGCAGCACGGCGCAGACGTCACCGATCCAGGCGACCGCGAAGAACGGCCAGGTCGGCATGTGCAGGTCGAAGGTCTGGACGTTGTCGTTGTAGGTGCCGCGCACCTTGTCGAACAGCGTCCAGGTCTGCACGGTCACGACGAAGAGCAGCACCAGCGTCGCGAACACGTCGATCCAGCGCTGATGGCGCGGCCCGACATTGCCCCAGACCAGGTCGACCGTGATGTGGGTGCCGCGATAGGAGGTCGCGGCGATGCCCCAGAAGATGAGGATGCCGAGCAGCATGCGGCCGATGTCGAAGGAATCAGGGATCGAATAGTTCAGCGTGTTGCGCAAGAGCACCGACAGGAAGATGTCGAGCGCGACGATGCCGACGAAGCCGGCCGCGATCCATTCGATCGAGTCGATCACGCGATCCATCCAGGAGCGCCTTGCGGGGTGTGTTCCGTCGTGTGCTGTCATTGCTTGATCCCGACTCCAGCGGCGGCTCTTCGCCTCTCCCCGCGCGCGGGGAGAGGCCGCATCGCATCGGAGATGCGATGCGGGTGAGGGGGACTCTCCGCGAGTCCATCTCTCACTGTTTTTGCGGAGGCAGCCCCTCACCCCGACCCTCTCCCCGTAAGAACGGGGCGAGGGGGAAGAGAAAGTCGCCGCGCCGGCGCCGCGTCACTCCGCCAGCGCGTTGTACTTCTTCAGCGAGGCCTTGAGCTCCGCGAGCGTCGCATCGGGATCGGCGCCGGCCTTCTTGGCGCCGTCGCCCCAGGTCTTGACCAGCGGTTCGGCGGCCTTCTTCCAGGCCGCGATCTGCTCGGGCGTCAGCTTGTAGACCTCATGGTTGGATTCCGCCTTCACCTTGTCGATGCCGGCGTCCTCGAACTTGCCCCAGTGCTCGCCGACCGCGCCCGCCGTCTCGACCGTGCAGTTCTTGTCGATCGCGGCTTTCTGCTTGTCGGACATCGCATTGTACTTGTCCTTGTTGATCACGAACACGAAGGTCGTGGTGTAGAGCGGCGCCTCCATGTCGTACTTGGTCACCTTGTCGATGCCGAACAGCACCAGGGAGCCCCACGGGAAGGTGACGCCGTCGGCGACGCCGCGCTCGATGATGTCGCGCACTTCCGGAGCCGAGGACTGCACGTTGGTGCCGCCGAGCGAGGTGACGAAATTCGCCATGGTGGCGTGGGCCGGGCGGATCTTCAGGCCCTTCACGTCCTCGGGGTTGACGATCTTCTTGGTGCGGGAATGGAACGAGGAGGGCGAGTGGACGAAGGCGAGGCAATATTTGACGTCCTTCATCTCCTTCTCGGCAAATTTGCGGTACCAGGCGTCGAGCCCCATCGAGCCGCCCTTGGCGTCCGAGATCAGGAACGGCAATTCCCCGGCGCCGATGATCGGGAAGCGGCCGGGCTGGTAGCCGGGATTGACATAGGTGACGTCGGCGATGCCGTCGCGCGCCATGTCGTAATGGTCGAAGGCCTTGCCGAGCTGCTGGGCCGGGAACACCTTGCCCTTGATGGTGCCGCCGGAATCCTTCTCGACGGCGGCGGCCCAGTCTTCCAGCGATTTCTGCAGGGGATGCGAGGCCGGCACCCAATGCGAGATCTTCAGGTCGAAGGTCTTGTCCTGCGCGAGCGCTGGGCTCACGCTTGCTGCCAGCAGCAAGGCCAGACAGGCTTTCCTCATCACGCGTCTCTCCCTTTTGCGACGGCGGGCTTCGTTGGCCCGGTCTCGTTAATTAACATGTTATCTAATTGGCCGGCGCGTTCAAGCCGGAACTGAGGCGCGCGGTGTCGCGCCATCTACGTCAGCCATGTTGCATGGACTTGTCGCTGCTCGGGCGACGACCGCTCTCCCCTTTGCGCAAACGTTATATGGTATAATTATCGTCTGCGAGCCCGTGCGACAAGCAGGCCCCGGACCCAGAGCCTACAGGATCGGGCAGAGCAAGTATTGCGGGCAAAGGTCGCAATCAGCGGAGCCGGGCCGGCCGAATTGCTGCTTGGGCAACTGTCATGCCCCGCGAAGGCGGGGCATCCAGTACACCGCGGCCTTTCGATTTCAATCACTGCCGTCTCTGGAATACTGGATCACCCGCCCCGGTGCGCCATTGCGCACAAGGCGGGTGATGACAGTCTTGGTGAGGCGACGGCGGAGCTCGTTTCAAACACCTGCACAAATTCCGTTTAAAGCTTTGTAGGTGATGCATTCGCCGCTTCATTCGCTTCCAATGCGGCCAAAGCAATGAAGCGAGATTGCCATGACCTTCACCGACATCCCCGCCGGCTACGGGCCGCATTTCCGCAAAGCGCCGTTGACCGATCCCTGGGAGCCGCTCTATTCGAAGAAGACCGACAAGGGCGTCACCGTCGGACTGCGCCTGGCGACGCCGCACACCAACGCCCGCGGGCTGATTCATGGCGGGCTGATCGCAGCGCTCGCTGACGCCGCCATGGGCTACAGCTGCGCCCAGGCGACGGGCTGGACGACGTCGTTCGTCACCATCTCGCTGTCGGTCGACTATGTCGGCGCCGCCGAGATCGGCCAGTGGCTCGCGGTCGAGGGCGAGGCGATCAAGACCGGGAACACGATCTGCTTCGCGCAGTGCCTGGTGAAGGCGGACGACGCCGTGATCGCGCGGGCCAGCGGCACGTTCCGGGTGGTGCCGAAGAAGGGATGATGCTCGTGAGGTCGCCGCGATGTCGCCCCTTGCCCCGTCATTGCGAGCGTAGCGAAGCAATCCAGACTGCCACTGCGGAAAGACTCTGGATTGCTTCGCGGAGCCTGTCATCGGGCCGCGCTACGCGCGGACCCGTTGGCTCGCAATGACGATGTGGAGATAGCGGGGCGGGACACGCACTCACCCAAACCGCCACTCCGCCGTCTCCACCACGAGATCGATGAACGCGCGCACCTTGGCCGAAAGCAGGCGCGAGGTCGGATAGACGATGTGGATCGGCAGCGCCGGCTGCTCGAATTTCGCCAGCACGATCTTCAGGCGTCCGCGCTTCAGGCCCTCGGCGGCCTGATAGGCCAGCACCCGCGTCACGCCGCCGCCGGCCTCGGCATATTGCAGGGCGGCGTCGGCGCTGTTGCTGATGAAGCGAGGGGACAGCGGCAGCCCGATATCGCGGCCGTCGCGCAGGAAGCGCCATTCGGACCAGGGGCCGAACTGGATGGTCTGGTGCGTGGCGAGCGCTTCCGGCGTCTTCGGCTCGCCATGCCGCTTCAAATAGCCGGGCGCAGCCACCACGATCCGCCGCATCTCGCCGACCTGGCGTGCCACCAGCGAGGAATCGGCGAGATGGCCGATCCGCACCGCTGCATCGACGGCGTCCTCCACGAGATTGACGAGGTGGTCCGACAGCCGGAGCTCGGCCGTGACCTCGGGATAGCGCTTGAGATAGGCGGTCATGACTGGCCCGACATGCAGCCGGCCGAAGCCGGCCGGCGCCGACACGACGAGGCGCCCGCTCGGTCGGTTGCGCTCCTCCCGCGCCGAGCCGTCAGCCTCCTCGACATCGGCGAGGATGCGCCGAGCTCGCTCCAGATAGCGCGTGCCGACGTCGGTCAGCGTCACCTGCCGGGTGGTCCGCTGCAGCAGCCGCGCGCCGAGATGTTCCTCGAGCGCCGCGATCAGCCGCGTCACCGCCGACGGCGAGAGGCGCAGCTTGCGCGCGGCCGGCGCAAAGCCGCTGAGATCAGCGACCGTGACGAAGACGTGCATGGCTTCCAGGCGGTCCATGGGACATTATTGCATATATAGCAATGATGAAGTGTCAAGGTGCTCGATTGTTTTAGGCGCCGAAAGGTCCAGATTAGGCGCGAAAGACGCAAGCATGCGCCGGAATTTCAGGAGATGTTCCGATGACGGCAGTACACACCTATGCCAGCGATGTCGCCTTCTCGCCGGCGGTGAAGACGATCCAGGCCCGCAAGGGTTCGCGCGAGGCCTATGCACGCAGCGAGCAGCGCGGCTGGCGCACCGAGGTCGACGACAATCTCGCCGCCTTCCTGGCCGACGCCAATAGCTTCTACTTCGCCACCGCTTCAGCCGACGGCCAGCCCTACATCCAGCACCGCGGCGGCCCGAAGGGATTTCTCAAGGTGCTGGACAAGCAGACGCTCGCCTTCGCCGACTACGCCGGCAACCAGCAGTTCATCACGCAAGGGAACCTCTCGGAGAATCCCAAAGCCTACATCTTCGTGATGGACTACGCCCACCGCCGCCGTGTGAAGATCTGGGGCGAGGCGCGCGTGGTCGAGGACGACGAAGCCCTGACCACGTCACTGATGCCGAAAGGCTACCGCGCCCGCCCCGAGCAGGTGATCCTGTTCAAGATCGCGGCCTGGGACACCAACTGCCCGCAGCACATCCCGCAGAAATTCGACGCGTCCGACGTCGCGGCCGCGCTGGCGGCGAGGGATGCGAGGATCGCGGAGCTGGAGGCGGAGGTTGCGGCGCTGAAGGGTGAGAAGGCGAGCTTAGCCTCCAACGAAAGCTAAAGCAGCCTGCGCGGTGCACCCTCTCCCCTTGTGGGAGAGGGTGGCTCGCCGCGGAGCGGCGAGACGGGTGAGGGGTCTCTATCCTCACGAGCAATCTTGCGGGTGGAGAGAACCCCTCATCCGGCGCTTCGCGCCACCTTCTCCCACAAGGGGAGAAGGGAAGAACAGCGCTATATCGCTAAATCACACTTTCACCTTCGTGCTGGAAGCCGAGATAGCTCGCCGCGACCCGCTCGTTGGCCGCGATGTCGCTGGCCTTGCCGCTGAGCACGAACTCGCCGAGCTCCATCACATAGGCCTGGTCCGCGATCTTCAGCGCGGCCTGCGCGTTCTGCTCGACGAGCAGCACGGAGACGCCGGCGGCGCGGAGCTCGGTGACGATGCGGAAGATGTCGGCGACGATGATCGGGGCAAGGCCCAGGCTCGGCTCGTCCAGCATCAAGAGCTTCGGCTCGCCCATCAGCGCGCGGCCCATCGCGAGCATCTGCTGCTCGCCGCCGGAGAGCGTGCCGGCGAGCTGCTTGCGCCGCTCCTTCAGCCGCGGAAACAGCGCATAGACCCGCTCGATCGAGGCTTTCGCCTTGCTGCGCTCGATCCGGAACGCGCCCAGCTCGAGATTGTCCTCGACATTCATGGTCACGAACAATTCGCGGTGCTCGGGAACGAGACCGAGCCCCATCGCGACGCGGTCCTCGATGTCGAGCCGGGCGAGATCCTGCCCGGCAAAGGCGACGCGGCCTTTCAGCGGCAGGATGCCCATGATGGCCGAAAGCAGCGTGGTCTTGCCGGCACCGTTGGCGCCGACGATGGTGACGATCTCGTTGGTGCCGACCTCGAGCGAGACCGAACGCACTGCCTCGACCTTGCCATAGGCGACATGCGCGTCGGTGACGGACAACAGCGTGCTCATGCCGCCACTCCGAGATAGGCCTTGATCACTTCGGGATTGGTCTTGATCGTCGCCGGCGTGCCTTCGGCGATCTTGGTGCCGAAATCGAGCACCACGATGCGGTCGGCGAGGTTCATGACGAAGCCCATGTCGTGCTCGACGAGCAGCACGCTCATGCCGCCGTCGCGCAGCTCGCGGAGCAGCGCGGCGAGCCGCTGCTTCTCCATGTGGCGCAGGCCCGCCGCCGGCTCGTCGAGCAGCAGCAGCATCGGGTCGACGCACAGCGCGCGGGCGATCTCGACGATGCGCTGCTGGCCGAGCGAGAGCGAGCCTGCCAGCTGGTGCATCTGCTCGGTGAGGCCGACGCGCTCGATCTGCCGGGCGGCCTCGGCGAGCAGCTTGGCTTCGTCAGCGCGGTCGAGCCGCAGCATCGAGGAAACCGGTCCGGAATGACCGCGCAGATGTGCGCCGATCGCGACATTCTCCAGCACGGTCATGTCGGGGACGAGCTTGACGTGCTGGAAGGTCCTGCTGATGCCGAGCTTGACGATCTCCTGCGGCGGCGCGTTGTCGACCTTCCTGCCGAGCACCGAGATCGAGCCCGACGTCGCCGACAATACGCCGGTGATCAGGTTGAAGGTCGTGCTCTTGCCGGCGCCGTTCGGGCCGATCAGCGCGACGATCTCGCGGGCCTGGACGTCGAAGGAGACGTTGTTCACCGCGACCACGCCGCCGAACTGTTTTCGCGCCTTCTCGACCTGAAGCAGGACACCGGCCTCGGTGGGCGCGCGGGCGCGATGCTCCAGCTTCAGCGAGGTGTCCGGCTTCTCGCCATCGGTGCGCTCGGGGAAGAACGACATCAGCCAGGGCCAGAGTCCGCCGGGCGCAAGTTGCAGCAGCGCCACCAGCATGATGCCGAACACGATGGTCTCGACCTGGCCGGAGCCGGGCAGGATCAACGGCAGATAGCTCTGCAGCACCTCTTTCAGGATCACGACGATTGCCGCCCCCAGCACGCCGCCCCAGACATAGCCGGCGCCGCCGACCACGGCGATGAAGAGATATTCGATGCCCATATGCGCACCGAACGGCGTCGGGTTCACCGCGCGCTGGAGATGGGCGTAGAGCCACCCGGACAGGCCGGCGAGCACCGCGGCATGGATGAACACCAGCAGTTTGGCCCGCGGCGTGTGGACGCCGAACGCCTCGGCCGCGACATGGCCGCGGCGTAGCGCACGGATGGCGCGGCCGGTGCGGGAGTCCAGCAGGTTCATCGTCAGCAGGGCCGAGAGGATCACGGCGACCCAGATCGCGTAATAGATCGAGCCGGGCGAGAGCATCTTGAACGTGCCGATCGACAGCGGCGGGATCGCTGAGATGCCGTCGTTGCGGCCCAGAAACTCCAGCTTGCTGAACAGGTAGAACAGTCCAAGCCCCCAGGCGAGGGTGCCGAGCGGCAGATAGTGCCCCGAGAGGCGCACGGTGATCAGCCCGAGCAGCACCGCGAGCGAGCCGCTGACCAGGAGCGACAGCGGCAGCGTCAGCCAGGGCGACAGGCCGTAGGCCGTCGACAGCACCGCGGTGGTATAGGCGCCGAAGCCGACGAAGGCGGCCTGGCCGAACGAGGTGAGGCCGCCGACGCCGGTCAGCAGCACGAGGCCCATCGCGACCAGGGCCGCAAGGCCGATATTGTCGAGCAGCACGATCCAGAACGGGGGCACGCCCGGGATGAACGGGATCGCCGCCATGACAAGTGCAAAGACGAGGATGGGAAGCCGGCTCTGCATCGGGCTCAGTCCTTCTCTTCCTCGACCGCGGGCGCGGCGAGCGAGCGCAGCAGCAGCACGGGGATCAGCAGCATGAAGACGATCACCTCCTTGTAGTTGGAGGCATAGAAGGACGAGAACGCCTCGACGATGCCGACCACCAGCGCCGCGACGGCGGTGAGGGGATAGCTGACGAGGCCGCCGATGATCGCGGCGACGAAGCCCTTCAGCCCGATCAGGAAGCCGGAGTCATAATACAGGGTCGTGATCGGCACGATCAGGATGCCGGAGAGCGCGCCGATCACGGAGGCCAGCAGGAAAGCGATCTGGCCCGACAGCGTGGTGCGGATGCCCGCGAGCCGTGCCCCGAGCCGGTTCACGGCAGTGGCGCGCAACGCCTTGCCATAGAGTGTCAGGCCGAAGAACAGCCAGAGCCCGACGATGAAGGCGATGGTGATCGCGTAGACGGTGATGCTCTGGCCGGTGAAGCGCAGCGCGCCGGCGGTGAAGGCGCCGGACAGCACGGCAGGCCCGCGCTGGCCTTCGGCGCCGAAGAACAACAGGCCGAGGCCCTGCAGCGCGAGGTGGACGCCGACCGAGGCGATCAGCAGCACCAGCACCGAGGTGTGCGCCAGCGGCTGGAAGGCGATGCGGTAGAGATAGACGCCGATCATCGCCACGATCACCAGCGACAGCGCGATGCAGACGGCGACCGGCGGCTTCTGGGCGGAGAAATACAGCGTCAGCGCCAGCACGATGCCCGGCAGCACGACATTGGCGGTGAAGCTGCGCGCGATCAGCCGCCCATGCAGCGCCTTGCGCGCGACGAACAGATCGAAGGCGAAGGCGCCGATGCCGAGCGCCAGAGCGAGCTTAGCCGTGCCCGGCATCTGGCCGGCGGCCAGCGAGGCATAGGTCAGCGCGCCATAGGTGACGAATTCGCCCTGGGGAATGAGGATGACGCGGGTGACGGCGAACACCAGCACCAGCGCCAGGCCGAGCAGCGCGTAGATTGCGCCATTGGTGATGCCGTCCTGCAGCAGGAACAGCATGATGGTGGTATTCAAGACCGGACGCTCCCCCTTAATCCGGACCGGTCCTCCTGATTGTGGTGGACGGTCCGCTCACAGCCATTGAAAAACGCATGCGATATTTGATATGGTCCATAACAATTATCAAATATAACTTCAAGGGCGGGGAACGAACCCGTCCCGAATTTAGCGGGATTACGAGCACGAGGCGATGACCGTTTCCAAAACCGCTGAAAAGTCTTCCGAAAAGCCTGCCGAGGCGGCCAAGGGCCGCAAGGACGCGGGCGAGCCGCAGGCTGAAGCCCTCCAGCTCGGCGAGTTGTCCGAGCAGCTGGGCTATGTCCTGAAACGTGCACAGCTCAAGGTGTTCGAGAATTTCTTGCGCTGCATGGCCTCGCTCCAGCTGACGCCGGCGCAGTTCTCGGTGCTGCTGCTGGTCGAGAAGAACCCCGGCCGTAACCAGACCGAGATCGCCTCCACGCTCGGCATCCTCCGGCCGAACTTCGTGGCCATGCTCGACAATCTGGAGAGCCGCGACCTTTGCGCGCGGATCCGCTCCACCAACGACCGCCGCTCGCACATCCTGGTCTTGACCGACAAGGGCAAGGCCGTGCTGGCGCGTGCGAAGAAGCTCGTCGCCACCAAGCACGAGGCCCGGCTGAACGATCTGCTCGGCCAGGCCAACCGCGAAGCCCTGATCGGAATGCTCGCGAAGATCGCCAACGAGTTTTGAGTTACTCCGTCATCGCCCGCGAAGGCGGGCGATCCAGTATTCCAGAGGCCGTAGTGAGATGCGGAGAAGGCCCTGCGTACTGGATTCCCCGCTTTCGCGGGGAATGACACCGTTGTTGGGGCAGGCGCTCAATCCACCAAAATCACCCGGATATCGTTGACGTTGGTCAGGGTCGGGCCGGGCTGCAGCAGGTCGCCGGTCGCCTCGAAGAACGTGGTCGCGTCGTTGTTGTCGAGATAGGCCTGCGGCTCGAGCCCCAGCGCCTTCATCTTCGCGAGCGTCGCAGCGTCGATCAGCGCGCCGGCGGGGTCGGTCGGGTGGCCGGCGCCGCCATCGGCGCCGTCGGTGTCGCCGGCCAGCGCCGCGATGCCGACCGTGTCCTTCAAGAGCGAGGCCAGCGCCAGCGCGTATTCCTGGTTTGGCCCGCCGCGGCCATTGCCGCGCACGGTGACCGTGAGCTCGCCGCCGGACAGGATCGCCACGCGCTTGCCCTGCGCGCGGGCCTGAAGTGCCAGCCTGGCGTGGTCGGCGGCGACCTCGCGCGCCTCGCCTTCGAGATCGGCGCCGAGATCGATGGTCTCGTAACCGGACTCGCGTGCGAGCTTCACCGCCGCGTCCAGCGATTGCTTGGGCCGCGCGATCAGCTCGAACGACGCGCGCGCGAAGGCGGCGTCATCGGGCTTGGCGCTTTCATTGGCGGGCTCGTCGAGGGCGCGGCGCACCGCATCGTCGATGTCGAGCTTGTATTTCGCCACGATCGCGCGCGCATCGGCCAGCGTGGTCGGATCAGGCACGGTGGGGCCGGAGGCGATCGCGGAAGGATCGTCGTGCGGCACGTCGGAGATCGCGAGCGTCACGATCTCCGCGGCTTTCCTGCCGGCGCGGGCGAGACGGCCGCCCTTGATCCGCGACAGGTGCTTGCGCACGACGTTCATCTCGCCGATCGGCGCGCCCGAGCGCAGCAGCGCCTTGTTGACCGCCTGCTTCTGTGCGAAGCTGATGCCCTCCACCGGCGCGATCCAGTTGGCCGAGCCGCCGCCGGTGAGCAGCACCAGCAAGAGATCGTCCGGCCCGGCCTCGCCCGCGAGTGCGAGGGTGTCGGCCGCGCCCTTCAGGCCGGCTTCGTCGGGCACGGGATGACCGGCTTCGACCACACGAATGCGGCGCGTCGGCACGCCGTAGCCGTGGCGCGTGGTGGCGATGCCGACGAGGCGCTCCGGCGCCAATCCCAGCGCGTCGAGATAATGCCGCTCCGCGGCCGCGGCCATCGCGCCGGCGCCCTTGCCGGCGGCGAGGCAGATCACGCGCCCCCTGGGCGCAGGCCGCAGGTGAGGGGCCAGCACCACGTTGGGATGGGCGGCGGCGACGGCGGCGTCGTAAAGCGCGCGGAGCAGGGGGCGTCGGTCGGTCATGGACGATGGCCTTGAGCAGACGGGAGTGGCGGCGACGAGGTCGCCGCCATCTGCCTACCGCATCGTGCGCCAAAGCGTAAGCGGCCTTTGCCATCATTCGATTGTGCAATCGCGTGATCAAAATTGCCGCGCAAAGAAAAGCCCCCTGCGTGATCGGCGCAGGGGGCTCGTTGTCCGCGCTTTGCAGCTTCTAGCCGCCGGCGTCGGCGCTGATCACGTCACCGAACAGATCCCACTTGTCGCCCTTGAACTTCATGAGCTGGAGCGAGCTGATCGGCGCGAAGTCGTTCGGCCCGGTATTGATCTTGATGCCGGGCAGCAGCACTTCGGTGCGGAAGTCCTTCAGGCTCGCGGCCTGCTTCATGACGTTCTCGCGCGTGAGATTGTCGCCACACTTCTTCAGCACTTCGACCAGCGTCTGTGCCACGCCGTAGCCGACGATGGTGCCGCCGTCGAGCTTGTCGCCTTCGGGGAAGTACTTAGTCATGAACTCCAGGAACGCCTTCATGCCGGCGTCGTCCTTCCACTGCGGATCGGAGACGTCCTTCAGATAGGCGGCCGAGATGATGTCCTGCGAATTCTCGAAGCCGGCGGGCTTGATCACGCTACCGACCGAGGCCGAGACGTTGTTGAGGAAGTGCGTCGGCTTCCAGCCGATTTCGGAGATCTTCTTGATCGCCTGTGCCGCGAATTTCGGCGTGGTGATGTTGATGAACACGTCGGCGCCGGTCGCTTTCAGCTTGACGATGTGATTGTCGATGGTCGGCTCCGACGTCTCGTAGCTTTCCTCCAGCACGATCATGCTCGCGGCCTTGGCGCCCAGGCCGTCCTTCAGGCCCTTCAGATAGTCCTTGCCGTAATCGTCGTTCTGGTAGAGGACGCCGATCTTGGCGTTCGGCATGGCCTTGAGGATGTACTTGGCGTAGATCTGCGTCTCGCTCTGGTAGTTGGGCTGCCAGCCCATCGTCCACGGGAAGTTCTGCGGATCGTTCCACTTGGTGGCGCCGGTGGCGACGAACAGCTGCGGCACCTTCTTCGAATTCATGTATTTCTGGATCGCGGTGTTCGGCGGCGTGCCGAGCGAGTTGAAGACGAGCAGCACCTCGTCGCTCTCGACCAGCTTGCGCGCCTGCTCCACCGTCTTCGGCGGCGAATAGGCGTCGTCGTAGGAGACGAAATTGATCTTGCGGCCGTTGATGCCGCCTTCTTCGTTGATCTTCTTGAAATAGGCGGCTTCGGTGCGACCGATGATGCCGTAGGCGGAGGCCGGTCCGCTGTAGGGCATGATGTTGCCGATCTTGATCTCGGTGTCGGTCGCGCCGGTATCGTATTTCTTCTGGGCCGATGCAGTGGAGGTCGCAGCTGCAATGAGCGCGAGCGCCAGTGACGCGGCCGCAAATTTGCCGGTGACAGCGGGCATTCCAATCTCCCTGTTTTTTTCTTGGTGTGTGCGTCCCTTTTCTTGGCTTGATTGTTTTTGGCGGCGCGAGCGCAATTCAATACGATTTGCCCAGAAGCTTCAAGGAAAAGCCCCTGCGGCAGGGCCGCAGGGGCTGCGTCTTTAGTCGATTGGGACTTACGTCTTTAGCGACTGGTTAATGGTCAGCCGCCGACGTCGCCGCTCAAGACCTCGCCAAATCGCTCCCAATGCTCGCCCTTGAACCGGATCAGTTGCAGCTGCGAAATCGGCGCGAAATCGGCGGCCGAGGTGTTGACCTTGACGCCCGGCAACAGGCCCGCCGGCTCGAAGTCCTTGATGTTGGCGGCCTGCTTCATGATGTTCTCGCGGGTCAGATTGTCGCCGCAGGCCTTGAGCACGTGAGCGAGGCCTTGGCTCACGATATAGCCATACATCACCGAGGCATCGGCGCGGTTCGCTTCCGGATAGTACTTGTCCAGGAATTCGTTCCACGCGATCATCGCCTTGTCGTCCTTCCACTGCGCGTCGGTCGGATCCTTGAAGTATTGCGACGAGATGATGTCCTGCGCGTTCTCGAAGCCGGCCGGCTTGATCACGCTGCCGATCGAGCCCGAGACGTTGTTGAGGAAGTGGAGCGGCTTCCAGCCGATCTCCGCGTTCTTCTTGATCGCCTGCGCCGCGAATTTCGGCGTCGTGATGTTGAAGAACACGTCGGCGCCGGTCGCCTTGAGCTTGACGATGTGGGAGTCGATGGTCGGCTCCGAGACCTCGTAGCTTTCCTCCATCACGATCATCGAGGTCTTGCCGCCGAGCCCGTCCTTGAAGCCCTTCAGATAGTCCTTGCCGTAATCGTCGTTCTGGTAGAGCACGGCGATCTTGGCGTTCGGATGGTTCTTCAGGATGTACTTGGCGTAGATGATCGACTCGCTCTGGTAGTTCGGCTGCCAGCCCATCGTCCACGGGAAGTTCTGCGGATCGTTCCACTTCGTTGCGCCGGTGGCGACGAACAGCTGCGGCACCTTCTTCTGGTTCATGTACTTCTGGATCGCCGAGTTCGGCGGCGTGCCGAGCGAGTTGAAGATCAGCAGCACCTCGTCGCTCTCGACCAGCTTGCGCGCCTGCTCCACCGTCTTCGGCGGCGAATAGGCGTCGTCGTAGGTGACGAAGTTGATCTTGCGGCCGTTGATGCCGCCTTCCGCGTTGATCTTGCGGAAATAGGCCTCTTCGGTCTTGCCGATCACGCCGTAGGCGGACGCGGGACCGCTGTAGGGCATGATGTTGCCGATCTTGATTTCGGTGTCGGATGCGCCGGTGTCGTATTTCTTCTGCGCGGACGCTGCCGTGGAAAGTGTGGCGGCCAGCACGAGGGCAGCCGAGACGGCCCCCAATCGCACATGCATTGCAGGCATCTTGCTCTCCCTAGGTGGGTTTGATTGTGTCGATTGTTCTTGTTGGGAGCGATCGTTGCTCGTCGCTCCGTCGTGTATTCAATACCTATCCACGGCCGTCAGCAAGACAAACGCCCCGCACGAGCATCGCGGGAGCGGAGATCTTTTCGAAGCCGACTCGGAATATTCCGGCGCGTGAGATTTTTGCGGGGCAAACTCACCGCGGGAGTTGCCTTGTGAAGAAGCAGCTATCTTGAATTGTGCCGCCGCGGCGCTCAGTGGCTCATCTCGCTCGAGATGATGTCGCCGAACAGCTCCCATTTCTTGCCCTTGAAGCGCATCATCTGCAGCTGCTCGATCGGGGCGAAATTGTCCGGCGCGGTGTTGATCTTGATGCCGGGCAGCAGCGTGTCGGGTTCGAAGTCCTTCAGGCTGGCGGCCTGCTTCATGACGTTCTCGCGGGTGAGATCGTCGCCGCACATCTGCAGCACCTTCACCATGGTCTGCGCGGCGGCGTAGCCGAACACGACGCCGGCATCGAGCTTGTTGGCCTTGGGCTGGTATTGGGCGAGGAAGTTGTAGAATTTCTTCATGCCGTCATCGGCATTCCACTGCGGGTCGGAGCCGTCCTTGGTGTAGGTCGCCGACAGGACGCCTTGCGAGATTTCGATGCCCGCCGGCTCCAAGACGCCGCTGATCGAAGCCGAGACGTTGGAGATGATCTGCATCGGATGCCAGTTGATCTCCGCCGCCTTCTTGATCCCCTGCACGGCGAATTTCGGGCTGGTGATGCTGATGAAGACGTCGGCGCCGGAGGCTTTCAACTTGACGACGTGCTCGTCGATCGCCGGCTCGGAGCTGTCATAGGCTTCTTCCAGCACGATCATCGAGGCCTTGGGCCCGAGGCCCTGTTTCAGCCCCTTCAGATAGTCCTTGCCGAAATCGTCGTTCTGGTAGAGCACGCCGATTTTCGCCTCCGGCTTCTCCTTCATGACGTATTTGGCGTAGATGCGCGCCTCGCTCGCGTAGCTCGGCTGCCAGCCCATGGTCCAGGGATATTGCCTGGGATCGTTCCATTTCGAGGCGCCGCTCGCCACGAACAATTGCGGCACCTTCTTCTCGTTCATGTATTTGCGGATGGCGCTGTTGGTGGAGGTGCCGAGCGAGCCGAAGATCAGCAGCACATTGTCGCTCTCGACCAGCTTGCGTGCCTGTTCCACCGTCTTCGGCGGCGAATAGCCGTCGTCATAGGAGATGAATTTGATCTTGCGGCCATTGATGCCGCCCTCGGCATTGATCTTGTTGAAATAGGCTTCCTCGATCTTGCCGATCGCGGCATAGGCGGAGGCCGGACCGCTATAGGGCATGATGTTACCGATCTTGATCTCGGTATCTGATGCGCCGCTGTCGTATTTCTTTTGCGCCAGCGCTCCGCTGCTCGTTGCGGTGCACAAGGCGAGCGCGGCCCAGAGGAGCGCAACCTGGGAACGAGCGGCGGCCATTGTTCTCCTACTCCGGGATGGATCGATCGCATTGAACAAGATTGACGCCTGTCGTCAACAAAAAGCCCCCGCGGCTGTCCGCGGGGGCTCCTCGTCTTGGATGATAGCGTCAGCCCGTCACTCGGAGGCGACGTCACCGCTGATGATTTCGCCGAACAGTTCCCACTTCTCGCCCTTGAAGCGCATCATCTGGAGCTGCGCGATCGGGGCGAAGTCGGTGGCGCCGGTGTTGATCTTGACGCCGGGCAGCAGCGTATCCGGCGCGAAGTCCTTCAGGCTCGCGGCCTGCTTCATGAGGTTGGCGCGGGTGAGATCGTCACCGCACATTTCCAGCACCTTGGCCAGGGTCGAGGCGGCGCCATAGCCATAGACCATGCTGGTGTCCGACTTGTCGGCGCCCGGCATGTACTTGTCGACGAACTCGTTCCACCTCTTCATGCCGGGATCGTTAGCCCATTGCGGGTCCGTCGAGTCCTTGGCATAGGCGGCCGACAGCACGCCCTGCGCGTTCTCGAAGCCGGCCGGCTTCATCACGCTGCCGACCGAGATCGACACGTTGGTGAGGATTTGAAGCGGCTTCCAGCTGAGCTCGGCGGTCTTCTTGATGGTCTGGGCGGCGAATTTCGGCGTCGCGTAGATCAGCAGCACGTCGGGATTGGCGGCCTTGATCTTGACGATGTGGCCGTCGATCGACGGCTCGGAAACCTCGTAGCTCTCCTCCAGGATGACCATGGACGAGGCCTTGGCGCCGAGACCGTCCTTGGTGCCCTTGAGGTAGTCTTTGCCGAAATCGTCGTTCTGATAGAGGATCGCGATCTTGGCGTCCGGCTTCTCCTTCATCAGCCATTTCGCGTAGATGTGGGCTTCGCTCTGGTAGGAGGGCTGCCAGCCGATGGTCCAGGGGAAGTTCTTCGGATCGTTCCACTTGGTGGCGCCGGTGGCGACGAACAGCTGCGGGATCTTCTTGGCGTTGAGATATTTCTGGATCGCACTGTTCGAGGGCGTGCCGAGCGGGTTGAAGACGGCCAGCACCTCGTCGCTCTCGACCAGCTTGCGGACCTGCTCGACGGCCTTCGGCGGCGAATAGCCGTCGTCATAGGTCACGAAGTTGATCTTGCGGCCGTTGATGCCGCCCTTGTCGTTGATCATCTTGAAATAGGCTTCTTCGGTCTTGCCGATGATGCCATAGGCCGACGCCGGACCGCTGTACGGCATGATGTTGCCGATCTTGATCTCGGTATCGGACGCGCCGGTGTCGTATTTCTTTTGGGCGAGTGCAGCGCCGGAGGTGAGAGTGATGGCCGCCGTTGCCGTGACCAGCGCGGCGGCTCGCAGTGTTCTTCCAAAATACAATTCGGTCTCCTTGGTTAATTCAACGGGTCTTCAGTTCTTCCTGAGCTTGCCGACGAGTTGCTGGCCCAGGATCGCGACCTGCCTTGCACCATGCGGCACGAGGTAGATGACGAGGAACAACAGCACGCCGAACACCGCGCCGGAGAGGCCCTTGGAGATGCTCTCGGCCATGTTCGGCACGAAGATGATGAAGGCCGCACCGACGAACGAGCCGGGCAGCCAGCCGACGCCGCCGACGACCATGCCGAGGAACAGCGAGATCGCGAGCGTGATGGTGTAGCTGTCGGGTGCGACGAACTGCACCGCGATGGCGCCGAGCGAGCCGGCAACGCCGGTGATGCCGGCGGACACGCCGAACGCCAGCGTCTTGTACAGCGCGACGTTGACGCCCATCGAGGAGGCCGCGATCTCGTTGTCGCGGATCGCCATGAAGGCGCGGCCGGAGCGGGAGCGCAACAGGTTCACCGAGAAGATGTAGATCAAGACCGTCACGATGAGCGTGAAATAATAGAGCCACATGTCCTGCGACATCGGCAGGCCGAACGGCGCGTCCGGCTTGGTGACGACGAGGCCCTGCACGCCGCCGGTCCAGTGCTCGAGGAAGTTCAGCTTGAGCAGCTGCGGCATCGCGGTCGCGAGCGCGAAGGTCGCGAGCGCGAGATAGACGCCGGACAGCCGCAGCGCCGGCTTGCCGAACAAATAGCCGAACGCGAAGCAGACCGCAGCGGAGATCGGAATGGTCAGCGCGTAGTTGATGTTGGCGTGCTCCATCAGCACGGCCGAGGTATAGGCGCCGACGGCGTAGAACGCGCTCTGGCCGAGCGAGAACTGGCCGCTTCCGCCGGTCAGGATGTTCAGCGCCAGCACCGCGAGCCCGTAGATCAGGAGCATCGTCATCTGGAAGATGATGAAGTTCTTGACGAACATCGGCACGATCAACAGCGCCGCCAGCACCACCAGCGAGGTGCCGGTGCCCAGCGTCATGGCCCGCTTCGGAACCGCCTCGACCGCCTCGTGGCCTTCGGCGACGACTTCTTCTGCTGCGCTCATGATCAAACTCGCTTGACGATGTGCCGGCCTAACAGACCAGCGGGTTTGACGACCAGGACGGAGATGATCAGCGCGAGCGCGATCGGGAGCTTCAGCTCGTTGCCGACGCCCGGGATGTAGGTGCCGGCGAGATTCTCGAAGACGCCGACCAGGAAGCCGCCGACCACGGCGCCCAACGGGCTCGACAGTCCGCCGAGCACCGCCGCGGCGAAGCCGTAGATCAGGACGCCGCCCATCATGTTGGGCTCGAGGAACACGACAGGGGCGATCAGCATGCCGGCGATCGAGCCGATCGCGGTCGCCATGCCCCAGCCGAGCGCGATCATCCAGCTCGTGTTGATGCCGACGAGGCGAGCCGATTCAGGCACCGACGCGGCCGCGCGCATGGCGAGACCGATGCGGGTGTACTGGAAGAAGAAATAGAGCCCGAGCAACAGCAGCACGGTGACGCCGATCATGCCGGCCTGGTGGGTCGAGATCAGCTGGCTGCCGAGGAACGGCGCGGAGCCGAACGGCGTCGGATATTGCTTGATGGTGAAGTCCCAGATCAGGCCGGCCGACGAGTTGATGATCGCAAACAGCGCGATGAAGCCGGCGACGTTGGTGAGCACCGGTGCCTTGGCGAGCGGCTTGAACAGGATGCGCTCGATCGCGATGCCGGCAACGAAGGAAAATGCCAGCGTGATCAGGAAGGCGGCCCAATAGGACACGCCCCACTGCATCAGCTGCCACGAGATGAAGGTCGAGAACATCGCCATCTCGCCCTGCGCGAAGTTGAGATGGTCGATGGCCTGGTAGATCATGACCACGGCAAGCGCCATGCAGGCATAGATCGCGCCCGTGGCGATGCCGGCCAGGACCTGGTTGGTGAACAGCTCCATTGTCCCGGCTCCCTCAGTAACCCAGATAGGATTTGCGGATTTCTTCGTTGTTCGCGATGTCCTTGGCCTTGCCGGACATCACGATGCGGCCGGTCTCGATCACATAGGCCTGGTCGGCGAGCTCGAGCGCCAGCTGGGCGTTCTGCTCGACCACCAGGATCGACACCTTGTCCTCGCGGTTGATCTTGCCGAGGATGCCGAACAGATCGCGCACCACCAGCGGCGCGAGGCCGAAGGAGGGCTCGTCGAGCAGCATCAGCCGCGGCCGCAGCATCAGGGCGCGGGCGACCGCGAGCATCTGCTGTTCGCCGCCGGAGAGCGTGCCGGCCTGCTGGGTGTGGCGCTGCTTCAAGACCGGGAAATGCGCATACATGCGCTCGATGTCGGAGACGATGCCGGCGCTGTCCTTGCGGGTGATCGCCCCGAGCTGGAGATTCTCCTCGACCGTCATGGTGGTGAAGGTGCCGCGACCCTGCGGCACATGGGCGATGCCGAACCGCACGATGCTCTCGGTGGAGCGGTTGTTGAGCGGCTTGCCGTCGAACTCGATTCCGCCGGTCGAGCGCACCATGTTGCAGATCGCGCGCAGCGTCGTGGTCTTGCCGGCGCCGTTGGCCCCGAGCAGCGTCGTCAGCGAACCCTCGTTGAGCGAGAACGACAGGCCATGGAGCGCCTGGACCTGACCGTAATAGGCGCGCAGGTCCTTGACGTTGAGCAGTGTCGTCATTGGTCCTTGCTCCCGAGATAGGCCTTGATGACGTCGGGGTCCGCCTGCACCTGGGCGGGGGTACCTTCCGCGAGCTTCTTGCCGAAATTCAGCGCGACGACGTGGTCGGCGATCGACATCACGAGGCCCATATGGTGCTCGACCAGCAGCACGGTCATGTGGCGCTCGTTGCGGATGCGGCGGATGAGGTCGCCGAGCACGTGAACTTCCTCGTGATTGAGGCCGCCGGCGGGCTCGTCGAGCAGCAGGATCTTCGGGTCCGCCGCCAGCGCGCGCGCCAGCTCGACCCGCTTCTGCGTGCCGAAGGGCAGGCCGGAGACGATGGTGTGCGCGACGTCCTCGAGGTCGAGATAGGCGAGGATCTCGTGGACCTTCTTGTTGACCGCGGTCTCGCTGCGGCGGACCCAGGCAAGCTTCAAGGAGTCGCTGATGATGTCGCTGGAGGTGCGGGCATGCGCGCCGACGCGGACGTTGTCCATCACCGACAAGTTCGGGAACAGAGCCACGTTCTGGAAGGTGCGGCCGATGCCGATCTCGGCGATCCGGTGCGGCGGCCGCGACAGGATGCTCACGCCCTCCATCAGGATGTCGCCGGACGACGGCTGGTACAGCCGCGACAGACAGTTGAACAGCGTGGTCTTGCCGGCGCCGTTCGGGCCGATCAAGCCGAGGATCTGGCCCTTGTGCATGTCGAAGGACACGCCGTTGAGCGCGACGATGCCGCCGAACACGACGCTGACGTCGCGAACCGCGAGCAGGGGCGATGTACCCTGCGCGAGCTGTGCCTGCGTCATCTCGTCTCGCTCACGTCGTTCAGTGAGCGATGGGGCGATCCGAGCCGCTCCCGGTGATGACAAAGGCTATCTGAATCCCTCGGCCACACGCGCAACTTTTCCTCCTGATTTCAGCTTTTTGCCGATGTCTTTTTTTGAATGCGGCATCAGACCCCCGAGCGCCGCTTCGATGTTCCTTACCATCGCTAGGAGACGCGGTCCAATGTCGTTGATCAAGCGCTCTTCCGTGAAACGGAATGCGGGCGCGCCGCAATTGAATGCGTATGGTCCGGTTCCGTCGTTGAGCTTGAGCGCGACACCGGCCGCGCCGATGTCGTCGTGCCAGTCGCCGACCGAAATCGCAAAGCCGTATTTCGCGACGGTCTCGCCGGAACGTTCCAATCCCT
This sequence comes from Bradyrhizobium sp. SPXBL-02, assembly GCF_051853065.1. Taxonomy (NCBI): domain Bacteria; kingdom Pseudomonadati; phylum Pseudomonadota; class Alphaproteobacteria; order Hyphomicrobiales; family Nitrobacteraceae; genus Bradyrhizobium; species Bradyrhizobium sp. SPXBL-02. The sequence continues at coordinate 1,275,469 of NZ_CP182474.1, forward strand.
CGCGCATCTTCGGCCAGCGGCTGCCGTAATGTTCGCGCAGGATGCGCGACACGTCAGCGCGACCTTCGTCGTCGAGCGCCCAGAAATAGGCGCGGCCCATCGCGCTGGTTGCAATCGGCACGCGCGAGCCGACGTCGAGTTGAACGCCGACGGTCTCGCTGCCGCGGCTCTGCCCGAAATAGATCATGCTGTGGCGGTCACGGCCGCCGACGGCGACGGCGCCGCCGGTCGCGCGCATCACTTCCTCGCGGAACGGCTCGGACAAATGCCGAACGCCCAGATTGGCCAGCGCCGCGTAGCCGAGCGACATCGCTGCAGGTGCGAGCTGGTACTTCTCGAACCGGGGAACCGGCGTCAGATAGCCGAGCTTGGTCAGCGTGTAGGTCAGGCGCGACACGGTGGGCTTGGGCAGATTGGTGCGCGAGGCAATCTCCTGATTGCCGAGCAGGCCGTCATTGGGGTGGAACGCGCGCAATACTTCCAGTCCGCGGGAAAGCGCGACGACGAAATTCCGATCGGTCGCGGTCTTCTTTCCTGTACGCTTCATCCCTGATCTGCTTCTTGCGCGGAGTCGTTGACAACGTCCGTGCTTCAAAATAACCCTGCCGTCAAGATGCGGAATTAAATTCCGCACCGCGAAATCGAACAAAAGTAAATCCCCACCAAGGAGGGACACCGTGAGCGAAGTGGTCAAGCTTGAGCGTCATGACGAAGTCGGGATCGTCACGGTCAACAGCCCGCCGGTCAACGCGCTGAGTGCCGCAGTCCGCGGTGGGATCCTCGAGTGCATCAAGGCGGCGATCGCCGATCCCGCCATCAAGGGCATCGTGCTGACCTGCGCCGGCCGCACCTTCATCGCCGGGGCCGACATCACCGAGTTCGGCAAGCCGCCGAAGCCGCCTGCCCTCAACGACGTGCTGTCCGAGATCGAAAATTCGCCCAAGCCGGTCGTTGCCGCCATCCACGGCACCGCGCTCGGCGGCGGCCTCGAGGTCGCGCTGGCCTGCCATTTCCGCGTTGCAGTGAAAGAGGCCAAGCTCGGCCTGCCCGAAGTCAAGCTCGGCCTGTTGCCCGGCGCCGGCGGCACCCAGCGCCTGCCCCGTGCGGTGGGCCCAGAGCTCGCCGTCAAGATGATCGTCGGCGGCGACCCGATCGGGGCGGCGGAAGCGCTGAAGAACGGCCTGATCGAGGAGATCATCGAGGGGCCGGCGTCCGGTGGCGAAGCCTTCGTGCGCAAACTGCTGGCCGAGAAGCGCCCGCTGCGGCGCCTGCGCGACGACGATTCCAAGCTCGCGGCGGCCAAGGCCGACCGCTCGATCTTCACCAATGCGGTTGCGGCAATGACCAAGAAGTCGCGCGGCCTGGAGGCGCCGTTCGCGGCGGCCGATGCCGTCGGCTACGCCATTGACCTGCCCTTCGACGAAGGGCTGAAGAAGGAGCGCGAGGGCTTCCTCAAGCTCGTCGCCAGCGACCAGTCCAAGGCGCAGCGCTACGCCTTCTTCGCCGAGCGCGAGGCCAACAAGATCGCGGGCGTTCCTGAAGGCACCAAGCCGCGGCCCGTCAACCGCGTCGCCATTCTCGGCGCCGGCACCATGGGCGGCGGCATCGCGATGTCCTTTGCCAATGCCGGCGTGCCCGTAACCCTGATCGAGACCGGCGAAGAGCAGCTCAAGCGCGGCATGGGCATCATGCAGAAGAACTGGGAAGCGACCGCCGCGCGCGGCGGCATCCCGGCCGATGCGCCCGCCAAGCGGATGGCGCTGATCAACGGCGTCGTCGGTATCGAGAATGTCGGCGATGCCGACCTCGTCATCGAGGCCGTGTTCGAGACCATGGCGGTGAAGAAGGAGGTGTTCGGCAAGCTCGACCAGTACGCCAAGCCCGGCGCCGTGCTCGCCTCCAACACCTCGTACCTCAACATCGACGAGATCGCCAAGTCGACCAAGCGTCCGCAGGACGTGCTCGGCATGCACTTCTTCTCGCCGGCCAACGTCATGAAGCTGTGCGAGATCGTGCGCGCCGACAAGACCGCGCCGGATGCGCTGGTGACCGCGGTGTCGATCGCGCGCAAGATCGCGAAGGTCCCGGCCGTGGTCGGGGTCTGCGACGGCTTCGTCGGCAACCGCATGCTGGCGCAGCGCGGCAAGCAGTCCGAGAAGCTCCTGTTCGAAGGCGCTCTGCCGCAGCAGGTCGACGCCGTCGTGACGAAATTCGGCATGCCGATGGGGCCGTTCGCAATGGGCGACCTCGCCGGCCTCGACATCGGCTGGCGCTCGCGCAAGGACCGCGGCATCAAGTCGGAGATCGCGGACGCGCTCTGCGAAGCCGGCCGCTTCGGCCAGAAGACCGGCAAGGGTTACTACAAGTACGAGCAGGGTTCTCGCGCGCCGCTGCCTGACCCCGATGTCGAGAAGCTGATCGACGAGACCTTGCTGCGTCTCGGCCGCAAGAAGCGCGTCGTCAGCGACGAGGAGATCCTCGAGCGCATGATGTATCCGATGATCAACGAGGGCGCGAAGATCCTCGAAGAGGGCATCGCCGCGCGTCCCAGCGACATCGATGTGGTCTGGCTCTACGGCTACGGCTGGCCGATCTATCGCGGCGGCCCGATGTTCTGGGCCGACAGCGTCGGCCTGAAGCACATCGCCGATCGCCTGGCCTTCTACGCCAAGGAGACCAACGACCCCAGCCTCGAGCCCGCCCCGCTGCTGAAGAAGCTCGCGGCGGAGGGCAAGACGTTCGCCTCGCTCGCGGCCGAGTCGAAAGCGGCGTGATGGCCGCTTCGTCTCAACCTTTGTCATTCCGGGATGCGCCGCAAGGCGCAGGCCCGGAATCCATAACCCCAGCTGGTGGCTATGGATTTCGCGAGTGCTCGCTCAAGCAATCAAGAAAATGACCCATCCCGGCGAACAGTTTTATCCCGAGGGCGTGCGGTGGGACGACACCATCGTCCAGGGCACGCTGCCGGATCTCCTCGCGAAGGCCGCCGCCGATTATGGCACGCGCACCGCGCTGGAGTTCCGCGACCGACCGATCAGCTACACCGAGCTCACAGCTCAGGCCGATCGCGCCGCCGCGGCGTTCCTGCGCGCCGGATGCGGCAAGAACAGCTCGGTCGCGCTGTTCCTCGGCAACACGCCCGATCACCCCGTCAACTTCTTCGGCGCGCTGAAGGCCGGCGGCCGCGTCGCGCATCTGTCGCCGCTCGACGGCGAGATCGCGCTGACGCACAAGATCACCGATTCCGGCTCGCGTGTGCTGGTCACCTCCAACCTCCAGGCCCTGCTGCCGACCGCGCTGAAATTCCTGGAGAAGGGCCTGATCGACAAGCTCGTCGTCTGCGAGGACGATCATTGGGGCAAGGTCGGCACGCCGCAGGCGCCGATCCCCGACGATCCCCGCATCGTCACCTTCAAGACCTTCGTCGAGGGCGCCGCCGCGCCTGCGCAATGGCCTGTCGTCGCGGCCGATGACGTCGCGCTGCTGCAATATACCGGCGGCACCACCGGCCTGCCCAAGGGCGCGATGCTCACCCACGGCAATCTCACCTCGGCGGTGTCGATCTACGACGTCTGGGGCAAGCCGGCGCGCGCTGCCCGCGGCGACGTGATCGAGCGCGTGATCTGCGTGCTGCCGCTGTTCCACATCTACGCGCTCACCGTGGTGCTGTTGTCCTCGCTTCGGCGCGGCAATCTGATCTCGCTGCATCAGCGCTTCGACGTCGAAGCCGTGATGCGCGACATCGAGGTCAAGCGTGCGACCTACTTCCCCGGCGTGCCGACGATGTGGATCGCCATCGCCGCGCTGCCCGATCTCGACAAGCGCGATTTCTCCTCGCTCGTCACCATCGGCTCCGGCGGCGCGCCGCTGCCGGTGGAGATCGCGAGCTTCTTCGAGCGCAAGGTCGGCAAGAAGCTGCGCAGCGGCTGGGGCATGACCGAGACCTGCTCGCCCGGCACCGGCCATCCGCCCACGGGTCCCGAGAAGCCCGGCTCGATCGGCCTGATGCTGCCCGGCATCGAGCTCGACGTCGTCGCGCTCGACGATCCCAGACGCGTGCTGCCGCCGGGCGAGATCGGGGAGATCCGCATCAAGGGCCCGAACGTCACCAAAGGCTACTGGAACAAGCCGGAGGGATCGACCGAGGCCTTCGTCGATGGCCGCTTCCTCACCGGCGACATCGGCTATGTCGACACCGACGGCTACTTCTTCCTGGTCGACCGCAAGAAGGACATGATCATCTCCGGCGGCTTCAACGTCTATCCGCAGATGATCGAGCAGGCGATCTACACAGTCCCCGGCGTGCACGAGGTGATCGTGCTCGGCATTCCCGACCCGTATCGTGGCGAAGCCGCAAAGGCCTTCATCAAGCTGAGGCCTGACGCAAAGCCGTTCTCGCTCGACGAGCTGCGCGCGCAGCTCGCCGGCAAGCTCGGCAGGCACGAGCTGCCGGCCGCGGTCGAATTCGTCGATGACCTGCCGCGCACGCCGGTCGGGAAATTGTCGCGCCACGAATTGCGCCAGCAGCAGAAACCGTCACAATCCACGACAACCGCATCAGGAGGTCGCTCTTGACCGACGCCGTCATCGTTTCCACCGCCCGCACCCCGATCGGCAAGGCCTATCGCGGCGCGCTCAACGCCACCGAGGGCGCAACGCTGCTCGGCCACGCCATCGGCGAAGCGGTCGCCCGCGCCAAGATCGATCCGAAGGAGGTCGAGGACGTCGTGATGGGCGCAGCGCTGCAGCAGGGCGCGACCGGCGGCAACATCGCGCGCAAGGCGCTGCTACGCGCCGGCCTTCCCGTCACCGTCGCCGGCACCACCATCGACCGGCAATGCGCCTCGGGCCTGCAGGCGATCGCGCTCGCGGCGCGCTCGGTGATCTTCGACGGCGTCGAGATCGCGGTCGGCGGCGGCGGCGAGTCGATCAGCCTCGTGCAGAACGACAAGATGAACGGCTTCCACGCCCAGGATCCGGCGCTGCTCAAGATCAAGGGCGAGGTCTACATGCCCATGATCGACACGGCGGAAGTCGTCGCCAAGCGCTACGGCATCTCGCGCGAGAAGCAGGACGAATATTCGCTGGAGAGCCAGCGCCGCACCGCGGCCGCACAGCAGGGCGGCAAGTTCAAGGACGAGCTCGCCCCGATCACGACGCAGATGGCGGTCACCGACAAGGCGACCGGCGCCGTCTCGATGAAGGAAGTCACGCTGTCGCAGGACGAGGGCCCGCGCCCCGAGACCACGATCGAAGGTCTCGCCGGCCTGAAGGCCGTGCGCGGGGAGGGTTTCACCATCACCGCCGGCAACGCCAGCCAGCTTTCCGACGGCGCCAGCGCCTCCGTGATCATGAGCGACAAGGAAGCCGCCAAGCGCGGCCTCAGCCCCCTCGGCATTTTCCGCGGCTTCGTCTCCGCCGGCTGCGAGCCGGACGAGATGGGCATCGGTCCGGTCTTCGCCGTGCCGCGCCTCTTGAAGCGCCACGGCCTCACCGTCGACGACATCGGCCTCTGGGAGCTGAACGAAGCCTTCGCGGTGCAGGTGCTCTATTGCCGCGACAAGCTCGGCATCGACCCCGAGAAGATCAACGTCAACGGCGGCGCGATCTCGGTCGGCCATCCCTACGGCATGTCCGGCGCGCGCCTCACCGGCCACGCTCTGATCGAAGGCCGCCGCCGCAAGGCCAAGTACGCGGTCGTCACCATGTGCGTCGGCGGCGGCATGGGCGCGGCCGGGCTGTTCGAAGTTTTGCAGTAATTCACAGGAGGATCCGATGGATCTCGCATTCACGAAAGAAGAGCAGGCGTTTCGCGACGAAGTGCGGCAGTTCTTCCGCGACAACGTGCCGCCGGATACGCGGCGCAAGCTGGTCGAGGGCCGTCATCTCTCCAAGGACGAGATGGTGACGTGGTGGCGCATCCTCAACAAGAAGGGCTGGGGCGTCAGCCATTGGCCGAAGGAATATGGCGGCACCGGCTGGAGCTCCGTGCAGCACTACATCTTCAACGAGGAGCTGCAGTCCTATCCGGCGCCGCAGCCGCTCGCCTTCGGCGTCAGCATGGTCGGCCCCGTCATCTACACCTTCGGCAACGAGGAGCAGAAGAAGAAGTACCTGCCGCGCATCGCCAATGTCGACGATTGGTGGTGCCAGGGTTTTTCGGAGCCCGGCTCCGGCTCCGACCTCGCCTCGCTGAAGACGAAAGCCGAGCGCCGTGGCGACAAGTGGATCATCAACGGCCAGAAGACCTGGACCACGCTCGCCCAGCACGCCGACATGATCTTCTGCCTCTGCCGCACCGACAACAACGCCAAGAAGCAGATGGGCATCTCCTTCATCGTGTTCTCGATGAAGTCGAAGGGCGTCACCGTGCGTCCGATCCAGACCATCGACGGCGGCCGTGAGGTCAACGAGGTCTTCTTCGACGACGTCGAGGTTCCCTACGAGAACCTGATCGGCGAGGAGAACAAGGGCTGGGACTACGCAAAATTCCTGCTCGGCAACGAGCGCACCGGCATCGCCCGCGTCGGCGTCTCCAAGGAGCGCATCCGCCGCATCAAGGATCTGGCGTCGAAGGTCGAATCCGCCGGCAAGCCGATCATCCAGGATCCCGCCTTCCGCGAGAAGCTGGCGGCCTGCGAGATCGAGCTGAAGGCGCTCGAGCTGACGCAGCTGCGCGTCGTCGCCGACGAAGGCAAGCACGGCAAGGGCAAGCCCAATCCGGCCTCGTCGGTGCTGAAGATCAAGGGCTCCGAGATCCAGCAGACCACCACCGAGCTCTTGATGGAAGTGATCGGCCCGTTCGCCGCGCCCTACGACGTGCACGGCGACGACGGCTCCAATGAAGCCATGGACTGGACCGCCCAGATCGCGCCGAGCTACTTCAACAACCGCAAGGTCTCGATCTACGGCGGCTCCAACGAGATCCAGCGCAACATCATCGCCAAGGCGGTGCTGGGGCTGTGATGCTCTCTCCTCTCCCTCTCCCCGTTCTTACGGGGAGAGGGCAGGGTGAGGGGCCTCTCTCCGCGCAGGGACTGTCGAGAGAGCGGTACCCCCTCACCCGACGCGTTTCACGCGTCGACCTCTCCCCGCAAGCGGGGAGAGGTGAAGAGAGGCACCCCACACAACGCGTACACTTTTGACTTGAGGAAACAGAAATGGATTTTGATCTGTCCGAGGAGCAGCGGCTTCTCAAGGAAAGCATCGACGGCCTGCTGACCGATTCCTACGATTTCGAGCAGCGCAAGAAGTACATGGCGGAGAAGGGCGGCTGGAGCAAAACGGTCTGGCTCAAGCTCGCGGAGCAGGGTCTTTTGGGCCTGCCCTTCAGCGAGGCCGACGGCGGCTTCGGCGGCGGCGGCGTCGAGACCATGATCGTGATGGAGGCGCTCGGCAAGGCGCTGGTGCTGGAGCCGTATCTGGCCACGGTCGTGATCGGCGGCGGCTTCCTGCGTCATGCCGGCACCGATGCGCAGAAGGCCGCGCACGTGCCGGGGATCATGGACGGCAGCAAGACGCTCGCCTTCGCCCAGCTCGAGAAGAACTCGCGCTACGATCTGTTCGACGTCACCACGACCGCGAAGAAGAAGGGCGACGGCTTTGTGATCGACGGCGAAAAGTTCGTCGTGCTCAACGGCGAGAACGCCGACACCCTGATCGTCACCGCACGCACCAAGGGCGACCGTCGCGACAAGTCAGGCATCGGCGTGTTCCTGGTCCCGGCCAATGCCAAGGGCGTCGCCAGGAAGTCCTATCCCACGCAAGACGGCCTGCACGCCGCCGACATCACCTTCACCGGTGTCGAGGTCGGCCTTGATGCCGTGCTCGGCAACCCCGAGGATTCGCTCGCGCTGATCGAGCGTGTCGTGGACGAGGCCCGCGTCGCGCTCTGCGCCGAAGCGGTCGGCCTGATGGACGAATCGCTCAAGACCACGGTCGAGTACATCAAGACGCGCAAGCAGTTCGGCGTCGCGATCGGCTCGTTCCAGTCGCTGCAGCACCGCGCCTCCGACATGTTCGTCGCCACCGAGCAGGCGCGCTCGATGTCGATGTTCGCGACCATGGCTGGTGATTTCGAGGACGCCAAGGAGCGCAGCAACGCGATCGCCGCGGCCAAGGTGCAGATCGGCAAGTCGCTGAAGTTCGTCGGCCAGCAATCGATCCAGCTCCACGGCGGCATCGGCATGACCATGGAGGCGAAGATCGGCCACTACTTCAAGCGCCTCACCATGATCGAGAACACCTTTGGCGACACCGACTACCACCAGCGCCGCGTCGCCGATGCGGGCGGGTTGATCTGACGCCTTGGCGTCATCCCGGGGCATCAAGAGGCGATCGTCCCGGGATCTCTCCACATCGTCATTGCGAGCGAAGCAAAGCAATCCAGGATCCTTCCGTTGAGGCAGTCTGGATTGCTTCGTCGCTTCGCTCCTCGCAATGACGGAAGCCGTTGAAGCATCGAGAACACCAAATGAAAAACACCCCGTTCGATCTCACCGGCAAGGTCGCCGTGGTCACCGGCTCCAGCCGCGGCATCGGCCGCTCCTCCGCCGAGCTGCTCGCCAGGCTCGGGGCCAAGGTCGTGGTCTCCTCGCGCAAGGCGGAGGCCTGCAAGGAGGTCGCCGACGGCATCAATGCGGCCGGCGGTGACGCCATCGTCATCCCCTGCAACATCGCGCGCAAGGCCGAGGTCGAGGCGCTGATCGCAGGCGCCACGAAGCATTACGGCAAGATCGACATCCTGGTCTGCAACGCCGCGGTCAACCCGTATTACGGCCCGCTGCTCGACATCACCGACGAAGCCTTCGACAAGATCATGGGAAGCAACGTCAAGAGCAACATCTGGCTCGCCGCGCTCGCGATCCCTGAGATGGCCGAGCGCGGCAAGGGCTCGGTGATCATCATCTCCTCGATCGGCGGCCTGCGCGGCTCCACCGTGATCGGCGCCTACGGCATCTCCAAGGCCGCTGACTTCGCGCTGTGCCGTTCGCTCGCCGGCGAATGGGGCCCGAAAGGCGTCCGCGTCAACTGCATCGCGCCTGGCCTCGTCAAGACCGACTTCGCCCGCGCGCTCTGGGAAGACGAAGCCAATTTGAAGCGCCGCACCGCCACCACGCCGCTGCGCCGCATCGGCGAGCCCGACGAGATCGCCGGCGCCGTCGCCTACCTCGCCTCCGACGCCTCGAGCTTCATGACCGGCCAGACCATCGTCATCGATGGCGGCGTCACGACCGCGGCGGTGTAGCCCCGCGCGCCGCCAGCGCGCCCTCGATGGCGCGCACCACGATCAGGGCGGACCGCTCGTCGAGATGCACGCCGTCGGCCCAGCGCAGCTCGCCGATCGGCGGATGGATCGGCAGCCAGCGCCCGCCATCCGGGAAGGCCGTGTGGACGATCGCCTTGCTCATCCTGACCATGCGGGACTCCTCGATCTCCGCCGCGAAGGGATTCTCGAGCAGCAAGGCGCGCGATCCCCGCCGCTCGATCTCGTCGATGAGCGCCTTGATGCGCGCCACATTCACCCGCGCCGCAACCGTGGGGTCCTCGTCGTTCATCTGTTGCACGGCGCGGTCGAGATAGACCTTGTTGTCGAAAGTGCTCGGTGGCTCGCCGAGCAGGCGATCCCGCGCCGCGCGCGCCTCTGCGGGATTTGGCGGGGTGTGATTCCAGGTCTCGTAGGCGGCCACCGCCGTTCGCACCGGGCGCAGGAACCGCGCGTCGTTGTCCGCGCCGCCGGAGAATTTTTCGATCAGCGCGTCGTCCGGCAGGCGCGTGAGCACATTGGTCTCGATCAGGACGATCTTCGGCAGGCTTTTCTGCCTCGCGATGATCTCCAGGCTCGTCACCGGCGAACCGCCGGCCAGCGCCAAATTGCGGATGCGGGGCAACGAGAAATATTCCTCCTTCAGGCGCCACGCGACCGAGCTGCCGACCAGCACGATGTCAGGCGTGGGCTCCCGGACATAGCGGTTGAGGGTGACGAGGCTGCCGTCGCGGGTGGTGACGGCCGGCTGCTGCAGGGCCGAGCCGAAGCGCGCGGTGGCGAGGCCGCAGGCGAGCAGCAGCATCGCGGCGCCGCCGGCGCACCTGATCATCCACGAAAGTGTCGCTTGCTGCCGCATGGTCAGAACTGGAAGTAGATGAAGGCGCTGTCGGGCCCGGCTTCGAGATAGGCCAGCGCCGCCAGCGCACCATAGAGATACGGCTCCCATCGTCGCAACCGGCCGTCGACGAGCGCGCCGATGCCGGCATGCTGGATGATCACCGGCAGCGCGTAGAGCAGGGCGAGGTTATAGAACAGCTTCGGCGGATTGGGCGCGTCCGTCGCGATGAACATGCCCTTGAGGTAGCTGATCGCGTGGTCGAAATTCGGCAGCTTGAAGAAGATCCAGAGCATCGTGACGCAGAAGAACACGACGCCCATCCGGACGACGCGCAACGCAGGACGGTCGCCGAGAAGTTTCAGGAACGGCCGCTCGATGGCGAGCAGCAGCCCGTGCGCCATGCCCCACAGCGCGTAGCTCAGGCTCGCGCCATGCCAGAGCCCGCCGAGCATCATCACGATCATCAGGTTGAGATAGGTCCGCAAGCCCCCATGCCGGTTGCCGCCGAGGGGAATGTAGAGATAGGTCCTGAGCCAGCTCGACAGCGAGATGTGCCAGCGCGTCCAGAACTCCGAGAACGATGTCGAGATGTAGGGCAGGTTGAAGTTCACCGGCAGCCGATAGCCGAACAAGAGGCCGAGGCCGAGCGCGATCGCGGAATAGCCGAAGAAGTCGGCGTAGATCTGGTAGCTATAGAGGAACACGAGCAGCCAGCGGTCCTGCGTGCGCAGCGTCTCGTGGAGCGGGAAGTCCATGTAGGACGTCATCTCGTTGAGATTGTTCGCCACATACAGCTTGAAGAAATAGCCGACGAGAATCCATTTTGTGGCCTCGACGAAAGCGACGTCACTGATCCGCTTGGGCACGATCTGCGGCATGAACTGGGCCGCGCGCGTGATCGGCCCGGACACCAACTGCGGGAAGAAGATGATGTAGAGGAAGACCTCGCGCAGGCTTGCGGTGCGTTTCTCGCGCGTCAGGTCGACCAGCAGGCTGATGTTGTGAAACACGAAGAACGAGATGCCGATCGGCAGCGGCAGCCGCAGCAGGAAGTCGAGCGGCGCGACCCCGGTCAGATGGCTTGCGGCGCCATCGACGAACAGGAACTTGTATTTGAAGAACGCCAGCAGGCCGAGGTTGAAGACGATGCCGGCCGGCATCCACACAGCCCGGTTCTCGAACGCCAGCACCAGGCAGACATGGGTGCCGAGCACCGCGACCAGCAGCAGCGGCAGCAACTCGGGCTGGCCGAACCCGTAGAAGAACACGCTCGCGGCCACCAGCAGCTGCACCTGGAAGCCGCGCAGCGGCGGCAGGTAATAAGCGCCGAACACGGCCGCGACGAAGACGCCGAACTGAAAGGAGGTGAAAGTCATGCCGCCCCATTGGCCCGACACGGCATTTAGCATTTTGGTCGAGATGGTCATAGCCTTGTCGGCTCTGCCGGGACGCGACTTCTGGTTGCCGGCGTGACGGGCGTCGCTTACCCTCCCCTGGAGGGGTGGGGTGAAGCCAAGGCAATGGTCTCAACATCAATCCGACGTAGCGCCGCGAAAAAGCTGAGGGCGAATACAACCCCACATGAGCGCATCTTGTGGCGTGCCCTCAAAGAATTACCGATGGATGGCTCGCATTTCCGCCGGCAAGCGCCGATCGGTCCATACATCGTGGACTTCTTCTGCCCTGCCAGGCGCCTGATCATTGAGCTCGACGGCGGCCACCACAATGAAGACGGTGTGGCCGCCCGCGATCTCGACCGCCAACGCTGGCTCGAACACGAAGGCTACCGCGTCATCCGGTTCTGGAATTTGGAGATCACGACCGATCTGACCGCGGTGATGGAGCGCATCTATGTCGAGCTGTACGGATCGAGCGACGCAGAGACGACACCCTTAAAGCACCGCCGAACCTAGCGGCTCGCGCGACCCTTCTCTTACCCTCCCCTGGAGGGGGAGGGTCGGTTCGCATGCAGCGAAGCGGAATGCGAACCGGGGTGGGGTGACAGACCATCCGCGAGCGCAGTGCTCCTGAATGAACGGAAAAGCCTTCGGCGGAACAAATGTGAGACCGCCTTTGTGGCTTCACCCCACCCCGCTCGCGCTGCGCGCGAGCGACCCTCCCCCTCCAGGGGAGGGTAAGCAAGCGTGCACCTCCGTTATCCAATCTTGACCTTCTGCCTCCAATCCGCTCCCTTTGGCCCAACACAACGACCCTCCGGGAAACGCCAAGAACACATCAAGGTAAGCCGCCATGTCTTTCGTCCTCGCCATCGACCAGGGCACCACTTCTTCGCGCGCGATCGTGTTTCGCGGCGATATTTCCATCGCCGCCAAGGCGCAGGCCGAATTCCCGCAGCATTTTCCGGCCTCGGGCTGGGTCGAGCACGAGCCCGAGGACATCTGGACCTCGACCGTGATGGTCTGCCGCGAGGCGATCGAGCACGCCGGCATCACCGCAAAGGACATCGCCGCGATCGGCATCACCAACCAGCGCGAGACCACCGTGGTGTGGGACCGCGCCACCGGCCAGGCCGTGCACCGCGCCATCGTCTGGCAGGACCGGCGCACCGCCGACATCTGCGCGAAACTGAAAGCCGACGGCCGCGAGGGCGTGATCTCTGAGAAGACCGGCCTGATCATCGATCCCTATTTCTCCGGCACCAAGGTCGCCTGGATACTCGACCACGTTCCCGGCGCCCGCGCCCGCGCCGCGCGCGGCGAGCTGATGTTCGGCACCATCGATTGCTATCTGCTCTGGCGCCTCACCGGCGGCAAGGTGCACGCCACCGACGCCACCAACGCCTCGCGCACGCTGCTGTTCAACATCCACACCGGCCAGTGGGACGACGAGCTCCTGGAGATCATCGGCGTGCCGCGTTCGATGCTGCCCGAGGTGAAGGATTCCTCCGCCCGCTTCGGCGAGAGCACGCCCGATCTGTTCGGCGGCGCCATCGCGATATCAGGCATCGCCGGCGACCAGCAGGCCGCCACCATCGGCCAGGCCTGCTTCCGCCCGGGCATGATGAAATCCACCTACGGCACCGGCTGTTTTGCCCTGCTCAACACCGGCACGACTCCCGTCGTGTCGAAGAACAAGCTGCTCACCACCGTTGCCTACCAGCTCGACGGCAAGCGCACCTACGCGCTCGAAGGCTCGATCTTCGTCGCGGGCTCCGCCGTGCAATGGCTGCGCGACGGCCTCGGCATCATCAAGCACGCCGCCGAGACCGGACCTCTTGCCGATCAATCGGACTCCATGCAGAGCGTCTATCTCGTGCCGGCCTTCGTCGGCATGGGCGCGCCCTACTGGAATCCGCGCGTGCGCGGCGCGCTGTTCGGCCTCACCCGCAACACCGGTCCGGCCGAGCTCGCCCATGCCGCGCTGGAGAGTGTTTGTTACCAGACCTTTGACCTCTGGGCCGCGATGCGCGCGGACTGGCCGAGTTCAGAGACGGCCAGCGTCGTGCTCCGCGTCGATGGCGGCATGACCGCATCCGACTGGACCATGCAGCGCCTCGCCGATCTCCTCAACGCGCCGGTCGACCGCCCCGTGATCCAGGAAACCACGGCGCTGGGCGCCGCCTATCTCGCCGGTCTCAATGCGGGCGTCTATCCCGAGCCGACAAAATTCGCCGATAACTGGCGCCTCGAGCACCGCTTCAAGCCGAACATGAGCGAAGCGACGCGCGAGCGGAAGCTCGCCGGCTGGGCACGCGCGGTGAAGGGCGTGCTGGCGAGCGACGAGGGGGAAGGGTAGGCGTAGGCACGGCCTCGCAGCTCGATGCCGCGAGACGCGCTCAACTGCCTCCACGTCGTCATTGCGAGGAGCTCTTGCGACGAAGCAATCCAGACTGCCTCTGCGGAAAGATCCTGGATTGCTTCGCTGCGCTCGCAATGACGGAGTGTGGCGCTGCTGTGGTGGCTCAAACGGCGCCGCCCGCTCGCCCATAACGAAAGAAGCAACCAAGCATGATCGTCCCCGACGGCTATTCCGACGTGCCGAACGGCAAGATCGCCGCCGTCGTCACCCATTTGGAGATAACCACGCCGCCCGCGCGCCGCGACGATCCGCCGGGAAACTGGTCCCTGCGCAAGGTCGATTCGCCCGCGCTCACCTGGTACCGCGATCTCTACCGCCGCGTCGGCGAGAACTGGCTCTGGCTGGCGCGGCCCCATCTGACCGACACCGAGCTCGCCGCAATCATCCACGCGCCTGGCGTCGAGGTCTATGCCCTCGTCGAGGACGGGCGCGAGGAAGGCTTTCTGGAACTGGATTTCCGCGAACCCGGGCAGTGCGAGGTGGTCTATTTCGGCGTCACCGCCGGCCTGATCGGAACGGGTGCCGCCCGCTTCCTGATGAATCGTGCGCTGGAGATCGCATGGTCACGCGACCTCCGCCGCCTCTGGCTGCACACTTGCACTTTCGATCATCCCGGGGCGGTGGCATTCTATCAGCGCTTCGGCTTCCGCCCCTTTCGCCGCCAGATCGAGATCGACGACGACCCGCGCCTCGACGGGAGGTCGCCGCGCGATGCGGCGCCGCATGTGCCGATCATTGAGTAGTGTGCGGCTGCCTCCTCACCGTCATTGCGAGGAGCCCTTGCGACGAAGCAATCCAGAATGTCTGCACGAAGAGTTTCTGGATTGCTTCGCTGCGCTCGCAATGACGAAGTGCTGCGCTGACGTCAATGTTCTGATTAGCACATCAAAGGGCGGCGGCGCCGTACTGGATGGCGCACAGCAAAGTCCGGGACCTGCTTTTCCGCATGCAATGGGCCTACGATCTCAAAACACCTCCTGCTTCCCCCGAGCCAGCGAAAACCCCCGCTGCATCGCATTGAAGCATGTCGGCCCCGTCTGCTCCGACCGGCACGTAAATCCGCCGCGCTGCCAGATCTCGCCATAAGCCAGCACCGGCAGCGAGGGATCCATCACGGTGTCGCCGGCGCAGATGCGGCTTGCGGCGCCCTTCGCGCTCATCTCGAAGGCGTGGCCCCAGTCGAGCTCGCAATCGGCGGGCCGGCGCGGGCGCGCGTCCATGTTCATGATGTCGCAGCGGAGCACGCCTTGACCGTTGTCGGTGAAGAACTGGCAGGCGATGTTCTTCGACGGCGTCAAGAAACCGATCGGGCGGTCGTCGATCGGGCGGTCCTGGGCGTGGGCGGCGCCGATCATCGGCAGCAGGATCGCTATCAGGATCAGTCCGCGCGGTGCCGTCATGTCATTCCCGCTCAGCTATCGAAATTCACCGCATTGGTGTTGGCACCGCAGACCAGAATCGCGACGCGCTCGGCGGGTGAGGGACGATAGCGGCCGGAGAGCACCGCGGCAAAGGCGGCGGCGCCGCCAGGCTCGGCTACGAGGCGCAAGTGCGACCACAGCGCGGCCTGGGCCTGCCGGATTGCATCGTCGCTGACCAGGACGACCCGCTCGACATGGGAGCGCGCGATCGGAAACATCAGCTCGCCGACGCGCCGCGGCGCAAGGCTGTCGGCGGCGATGCCGCCGGCCGGCGCATCGACCGGTGCGCCCGCCTCGAACGCGGCGTGCAGGGTTGGCGATTGCTCCGGCTCGACCGCGACGATGCGTGTCCTGCCGGCGTACCACGCCGCAATGCCGCCGATCAGTCCGCCGCCGCCGACCGCCACCAGCAGCGTGTCGATGCCGGGCGCATCCTGCTCCAATTCCAGTCCGACGCTGCCCTGGCCGAGCAGGGTTTCGGCCTGATCGTAGGCATGGACGGCCAGCGCGCCGGTCTGCGCGACATGCGCCTCGCTCGCGGCGAGCGCATCGGCGTAGCGGCTGCCTGCGATCACGAGCTTTGCGCCGTAAGTCCTGATCCGCTCGGCCTTGGCCGGCGAGGTGATGTCGGGCACGAAGATCGTGGCGGCAATGCCGAGCCGCTGCGCCGCATAGGCGACGGCCGCGCCGTGATTGCCGCCGGATGCGGCGACGACACCGGCCTGCGGCACCTGCCGCAGCAACAGATTGGCGAAGGCGCCGCGCGCCTTGAACGATCCGGAATGCTGCAGCATCTCGAGCTTGAAGGTGACGGGCGCTGCCGGCAGGCCGAAATCGGCGAGATCGGCCTGAACAAGCGGCGTGCGCCTGATATGCGGACGGATGACCGGCTCGGTCGCCGCAATCCGCTCCCGATTGATGTCCATTGTCGCTGTCATGATACCGTCCAGGATAGCCCAAGGGAGCGTTGACATCAATTAGGTAATTAGCAAAATGGCTAAATGAAATTTGCCGTCGCCTTGCGCGCGCTCGCCAACGAACGCCGCCTGCAGATCCTGGAATGGCTGCGGGATCCGCGGCGGCATTTTCGCGAGCAGGAAGATGGCGACCTGGTCGAGGACGGCGTCTGCGGATTGCTGATCGCCGAAAAGCTCGGGGTCAGCGCGCCGACATTGAGCGAGCACATGCGGGTGCTGACGGCAGCCAAGCTGGTGCGCGCCAAGCGCATCAAGCAATGGACGATGTACAAGCGCAACGAGACGGCCATCGCCGCGATCAAGCGCTCGATCCAGGACGGCCTTTGAGCGCAAGGCCGCCCGCGGACCTCGTTGCAGCCGGCGCAATGCTCCCTTTCCGAGATTTTTGTTGCGTCGCGCCGAGCCCGTCGTGGAGACTGATCGGCCGTTGTTCAATGATTGAGAAGAGCGAGAACCATGTTCCTGATCGGCCAATATGATTCCCCCTTCGTCCGCCGCGTCGCGATTGCGCTCCGGCTCTACGGGCTCGCCTTCGAGCACAAGCCATGGTCGACCTTCGGCGATGCCGACAAGATCGCGCCCTACAATCCGTTGCGCCGCGTGCCGACGCTGGTGCTCGACGACGACGAGGCGCTGATCGAGAGCATGATCATCCTGGATTATCTCGACGACCTCGTCGGGCCCGAGAAGGCCATGCTGCCGCGCGGCGGCACCGAGCGGCGCAGGCATTTGCGCATCTGCGCGCTCGCCTCCGGCCTCGGCGACAAGGCGGTCAGCCTGCTCTACGAGCGCGTGCTGCGGAAGGAGCAGCTCGCGCTGTGGGTCGAGCGCTGCCAGGCACAGATCGCGGACGTGCTGGAGGTGCTCGAGGCCGAGCGCGCCAGGGTGACGACGCCGTACTGGCTGGGGACGCGCATCGGCCACGCCGACATCGCGGTGGCCTGCGTCGTCCGCTTTACCCGCGAAGCGCATCCACAGCTGTTCGATGCGTCGCGCTATCCGGCGCTCGCGGCGCATAGCGCGCGTTGCGAGGCACTGGCCCCGTTCCAGGAGATCGTGCAGCCGCTGTCCCCGCCGAAGGGATGAGGTGCGCTCTGTCATTCCGGGGCGCGCGAAGCGCGAACCCGGAATCCATCGTGCAGCGGATGATGTGGAGCAATGGATTCCGGGCTCGCGCCAAGTGGCGCGCCCCGGAATGACGGCGCTGGCGCTGGCGAGAGTGTCGGACCGCTACAGCAGCCCGATGATGCCATAATACCCCTGTTTTGCCCGACGCCGCAACGGGATTTCGGCAAGGCCGAAAATCCTCAAGCCTTTTCAACCCCATCGCTACTGTGCATGGGGTTGTTTTCTCTACTTTGTTTTGGACGCCCCGCTTACCCCGCGCCGGCGCGCTTTTTCTGCCAGACGAGGTGCACCGCGCAGGTGCAGCCCGGCGGATGCGAGGCGAGATCTTTCGGCATCTCGTCGTTCGCCGGCGTGGCGGCGAAGGCCTTGTCCTGCGACGGGATGTAGTTCAGCACCGGCGCGAGCCAGCGCTCGGCTTCCGCTACCGTCATGCCCTTGCGCGCCGCGTAGTCCTCGACCTGGTCGCGCTCGATCTTGCCGACGCCGAAATAGTAGCTCTCGGGGCTCGCAAAATAGAGCCCCGACACGCTACTGCCCGGCCACATCGCAAAGCTCTCGGTCAGCTTCACGCCGGCGGTCGCCTCCGCATCGAGCAGCTCGAACAGTATCGCCTTCTCGGTGTGATCGGGCTGCGCGGGATAGCCGGGCGCGGGGCGGATGCCCTGGTATTTCTCCAGGATCAGCTCATCGTTGGAGAGCGCCTCGTCAGGTGCATAGGCCCAGAACTCGCGGCGCACGCGGGCATGCATGCGTTCGGCAAAGGCCTCGGCGAGGCGGTCGGCCAGCGCCTTGCACAGGATCGAGGAGTAGTCGTCGTTGGCCATCTTGAAGCGGTCGGCAACGGCGTCCTCGCCGATCCCAGCGGTGACGACGAAGCCGCCGATGTAATCGGGCACGCCGGCCGGGGCGATGAAGTCGGACAGCGCCGCGTTGAAGCGGCCCTCGCGCTTCTCCAACTGCTGGCGCAGCGTGTGCAGCGTCGCGATGCTCTTGGTCCGGCTTTCGTCGGCATAGAGCACGATGTCATCGCCTTGCGCATTCGCCGGCCAGAAGCCGATCGTCGCGCGCGCCCGGAACCACTTTTCCTTGACGATGGTGTCGAGCATCTTGCGCGCATCGTCATAGAGCGAGCGCGCGACCTCGCCGACCTTGGCGTCGTCGAGGATGGCGGGGAAACGTCCCGCGAGCTCCCAGGTCTGGAAGAACGGCGTCCAGTCGATATAGGGCACGAGCTCGGCGAGGTCGTATGCGTCGAAGCTTTTGGTGCCCAAGAAGGTCGGCTTCACCGGCTTGTTCGCGGCAAAGTCGACCGGCACGCGGTTGGCGCGGGCATCAGCGAGCTTCAGCCGCTTCTTGTCGGCCTGCGCGCGCAGATGCGCCTCCGAGATCTTTGCGTATTCGGCGCGCACCTCGGCGGCATAGGCCTCGCGCTTCTCCGGCGAGAGCAGCGCGGAAGCGACGCCGACGGCGCGGCTGGCGTCGTTGACGTGAACGACGGGGCCGGCGCGATAGCTCGGGTCGATTTTCACGGCGGTATGCACGCGGCTGGTGGTGGCGCCGCCGATCAAGAGCGGCAGCCTCAAGCCTTCACGCTGCAATTCGCCGGCGAAGAACGCCATCTCGTCGAGCGAGGGCGTGATCAGGCCGGAGAGCCCGACGATATCGGCCTTCTCCGCCTTCACGGTCTCGACGATCTTCGCCGCCGGCACCATCACGCCGAGGTCGATGACCTCGAAATTGTTGCACTGGAGCACGATGCCGACGATGTTCTTGCCGATGTCGTGGACGTCGCCCTTCACCGTCGCGAGCACGATCTTGCCGGCGGACGAGGAGCCCTCGGTGCCGATGCCGCTCGCAAGGTTGCGCGCCTTCTCCTCCTCCATGAACGGCATGAGGTAGGCAACGGCCTGCTTCATGACACGCGCGGACTTCACCACCTGCGGCAGGAACATCTTGCCGTCGCCGAAGAGGTCGCCGACCACGTTCATGCCGGCCATCAGCGGGCCTTCGATGACATCGAGTGGCCGCGAGGACTTCTTGCGGGCTTCCTCGGTGTCCTGCTCGATGAACTCGGTGTTGCCATGCACCAGCGAATGCGACAGCCGCTTCTCCACCGGCCATTCGCGCCAGGCGAGATCGGCTTCCTTGCTTTCCGTCTTCTTGCCGCGGAATTTATCGGCGAGCGCCAGCAGGCGTTCGCTCGCGCCGGGGTCGCGATTGAGGACGACGTCCTCGCAGGTCTGGCGCAGCTCCGGATCGATGTCGTCATAGACGATCATCTGACCGGCATTGACGATGCCCATGTCCATGCCGGCCTTGATGGCGTGATACAGGAACACCGAGTGCATGGCTTCGCGCACCGGCTCGTTGCCGCGGAACGAGAACGACAGATTGGAGACGCCGCCCGAGACATGCGCGCCCGGCAGGTTCTGGCGGATCCAGCGCGTCGCCTCAATGAAGTCGACGCCGTAATTGTTGTGCTCCTCGATGCCGGTCGCGATCGCGAAGATGTTCGGATCGAAGATGATGTCCTCGGGCGGGAAGCCGACCTTGTTCACCAGGATGTCGTAGGCGCGCTTGCAGATCTCGGTCTTGCGCGCGAACGTATCGGCCTGGCCGACCTCGTCGAACGCCATGACGACGACGGCCGCGCCATGACGGCGGGCGATCTTCGCCTCGTGAATGAACTTCTCCTCGCCTTCCTTCATCGAGATCGAGTTCACGACCGGCTTGCCCTGCACGCATTTCAGGCCGGCCTCGATCACCGAGAATTTCGAGGAGTCCACCATCACGGGCACGCGGGCGATGTCGGGCTCGGCGGCGACGAGGTTGAGGAACGTCACCATCGCCGCTTCTGAATCGAGCAGGCCCTCGTCCATGTTGACGTCGATAATTTGCGCGCCGTTTTCGACCTGGTCGCGCGCGACCTGGAGCGCGGCGGTGTAATCGCCGGCGGTGATCAGCTTGCGGAAGCGGGCCGAGCCGGTGACGTTGGTGCGCTCGCCGACATTGACGAAGGGGATCGCGTCCGTCAGCACGAAAGGCTCGAGGCCGGAGAGCCGCAGGCGCGGTGCGATCTCGGGCACGATGCGCGGCTTGTGCGGGGCGACGGCGGCCGCGATCGCGGCGATATGGTCCGGCGTCGTGCCGCAGCAGCCACCGACGATGTTGACGAGGCCGTCGCGTGCGAACTCGCCGACGAGGCGCGCCATGTAGTCGGGCGTTTCGTCATACTGGCCGAACTCGTTCGGCAGGCCTGCATTGGGATAGGCGCACACGAGCGTGTCGGCGACGCGGCCGATGTCGGCGATATGCGCGCGCAGATCTTCGGCGCCGAGCGCACAGTTGAAGCCGATGGTCACAGGCTTTGCATGCCGCACCGAATTCCAGAACGCTTCCGGCATCTGCCCCGACAGCAGGCGGCCGGACTTGTCGGTAATGGTGCCTGACACCATCACGGGCATGTCGATGCCGCGCTCTTCGGTGATCTCCGCGATCGCATAGAGCGCCGCCTTGGCGTTGAGCGTGTCGAAGATGGTCTCGACCAGCAAGAGATCGACGCCGCCGTCGATCAGGCCGCGGATCTGCTCGCCATAGGACTTGCGCAGATCGTCGAAGGTGACGGCGCGATAGCCGGGATTGGAAACATCGGGCGAGATCGAGGCCGTGCGGTTGGTCGGTCCGATGGCACCGGCGACGAAGCGCGGCTTGCCGTCCTCGGCCGCGACGCGGCGGGCGGCATTGCCGGCTAGGCGGGCGCCCTCGCGCGCCATCTCGTAGACGATGTCGGTGAGGTCGTAATCGGCCTGCGCGATCGAGGTCGTCGAGAAGGTGTTGGTCGCGACGATGTCGGCGCCGGCGCGCAAGTAGGCCGCGTGGATGTCCTCGATCGCCTGCGGCTGCGTCAGGATCAACAGGTCGTTGTTGCCGCGCAGGTCGCGATGGAAGTTCTTGAAGCGTTCGCCGCGGAAGGCTTTCTCGTCGAGCTGCAGGTTCTGGATCATCGTGCCCATGGCGCCGTCGAGCACGAGGATGCGCTCGCGCGCGGCGGCAAGGAGAGCAGTTCGCTTCGGAGAGACGGTCACGGTCATTTTCTCTTATGCCGCCTTCTGCGCGCTCTTGGCGCGAATGCCGAGCAAATGGCTGATCGCGAACACGAGATCGGCGCGGTTCATGGTGTAGAAATGGAAGGTGTCGACGCCGTGCTTGGCGAGCTTCTGCACCTGGCCGGCGGCGACGGTCGCCGCCACCAGCTTGCGCGTTTCGGCATCGTCATCGAGGCCCTCGAATTTCGCGGCGAGCCAGTCGGGCACGGAGGTGCCGTTCCGGGTGACGAAATTGCGCGCCTGCTTGAAATTGTGCATGGGCATGATGCCGGGCACGATCGGGATATCGATGCCGCGCGCACGCACGCGGTCGAGATAGCGGAAGTAGAGGTCGTTGTCGAAGAACACCTGGGTGATCGCGCGCGTCGCACCCGCATCGACCTTGGCCTTGAGCGTGTCGATATCGGCATCGAAGTCGCGCGATTCAGGGTGCTTCTCGGGATAGGCCGAGACCGAGACCTCGATATCGCCGTGCCGCTTCTTGATCCCGGCGACGAGCCCGGCCGAGCTCTGATAACCCTCGGGATGGCTCGAATAGGGCGTGCCGATGCCGCCGACGGGATCGCCGCGCAAGGCCACGATGTGGCGGACGCCGACCTCGTGATAGCGGTCGACGATCTCGTCGATCTCGCTGCGCGAAGCGCCGACGCAGGTCAGATGCGCCGCCGGCAGCAGTGCGGTCTCTTGCAGGATGCGCGCGATGGTCGAATGCGTGCGCTCGCGGGTCGAGCCGCCGGCGCCATAGGTCACCGAGACGAATTTCGGCTCGAGTGGGGCGAGCCGGTTGATCGTCTCCCAGAGATTGCGCTCCATCTCTTCCGTCTTGGGCGGAAAGAACTCGAAGGAGATCGCAGGCCGTTTCAGGTGCCCATCTTGCCGGTCGGCTGTCGCAGGCGTCGTCAGGTCAGTCATGGCGCCACTCACTCCAATGTAGGCCGGCGATCGGATCTAGCTTCGGAGACCTAAAATACGGCAAAGGCCCCCGGGTCGACAGCCCATCATTGATGGGAAGTTGCCCATTTAGGCGCCAATGTGCAGTTTCTTCGTTTGAATCGCGCGTCTGGTGGGAAAGAGGGCGGCCGGCATAATATACTGATTTTAAAAGAATTATTGTTCTTTGGCTTCGTTTCGCGGGCCTGATTTCGTGGTGGGCAGGATAAAACCGTCTACAAACGAGCAGCAATTGGCCCAACCTGAGCCGCTGACGGGCCCGCCCGTCCGTACACGTCAGGCCTGCGCAGCCTGCCCATTGCCGCCGCGACGGCCTCCATTAGGTTAAGCCGCCATGATCCCGCTCTCCGTCCTCGACCTCTCCGTCGTCACAACAGGCACCAAGCCCGCCGCGGCGCTACGCAACAGCATCGATCTGGCGCGTCACGTGGATGGCCTCGGCTATGTCCGCTACTGGCTCGCCGAGCATCACAACCTCGCCTCTGTCGCGAGCCCGGCGCCCGATGTCATGATCGGGCAGATCGCGGCGGTGACGAAGCATCTCCGCGTCGGCTCCGGCGGCGTGATGCTGCCCAACCACGCGCCGCTCGTCGTCGCCGAGCGCTTCAAGATGCTGGAGGCGCTGTTTCCCGGCCGGATCGATCTCGGTCTCGGCCGCGCGCCGGGCACCGACGGCGCCACGGCCTACGCGCTCAGAAGCCGGCTCGACCGTCGCGAGGGCGACGATTTCCTGGAGCGCCTGCACGAATTGATCCTGTGGGAGACGCGCGAATTCCCCGCAGGGCACCCATACAACAACGTCGTCGCCATGCCCGACGACACCAGGCTACCGCCGATCTGGCTGCTTGGCTCCAGCGATTATTCCTCGGAATTGGCCGCCCAGGTCGGCATGGGCTTCGCCTTCGCCCATCATTTCGCATCCCACGACGCGATCGATGCGATGGTGCATTACCGCAATCGATTTCAGCCCTCGGCGTGGCGCGCGAGCCCGCACGCCATTCTCGCGGTTGCCGTCATTGCGGCCGATACCGACGAGGAGGCCGAAAGGCTCGCCTCGTCCTTCGACCTCAACCGCCTTCGCCGCGACCGTGGTCAATATCTGCCGCTGCCGAGCGTCGAGGAGGCCATGGCCTATCCGTATACGGATGCCGAGCGCACCTCGATTCTGCGCAACCGGTCGCGCCTGTTCGTCGGCAGCCCCGCGACGGTGCAGAAGAAGCTGCAGCCCTTGATCTACGCGAGCAAACCGGACGAGCTGATGGTGATCACGGCGGTGTATGACCACGAGGCCCGAAAGAAGTCGTATTCGTTGCTGGCGGAGGCGTTCGGGCTGGCGAAAAGAGAAAGCGCGTAAACCCGCTCTCGTGCCCCGGACGCAGCGCAGCGCTTCCCCGGCGATGCGAAGCATCGTCCGGTGCAGCGGTGCGCTGCAGAGCCGGGGCCCATCTCGCGACTGGGTATCCTGTCCCTGGATCCCGGCTCGCGCTTCGCGCGTCCGGGACACGCCATCAATCCTGCGCTTCGCTGAATGTCGCGCGGAACGGATGGCCCGGATACACCCCGACGATGCGGAACTCGCGCGAGAAGAATTTCAGCTCCTCGATGGCGAAGGCGAGGCCCTTATCATCGGGGTGGCCGTCGACATCGGCATAAAACTGCGTGGCGAAGAAATTGCCGTCCACCATGTAGCTCTCGAGCTTGGTCATGTTGACGCCGTTGGTGGCGAAGCCGCCGAGCGCCTTGTAGAGCGCCGCCGGCAAATTGCGCACGCGGAAAACAAAAGTCGTGACGAGCGGCGCGGTGCCTTGGGGCGCCCATTTCGGTTCGCGCGCCAGCACCACGAAGCGCGTGGTGTTGTGGGCCTCGTCCTCGATGTCCTCGGCGAGGATGTCTAGGCCGTAGATCTTTGCCGCCAGGCGCGAGGCGATCGCGGCCACCGTCTTGTCCTTGCGCTCCGAGATGTCGCGGGCGCTGCCGGCGGTGTCGGCGTGCACGATCGGCTTGATGCCGAGCTTGCGGATGATGCGCCGGCACTGGCCGAGCGCGTGCACGTGGCTCTCGACGCTCTTGATGTCCTCGAGCTTGGTCCCCTTCACCGCCATCAGCTGATGCCGCACCGGCAGAAACCATTCGCCGACGATGAAGAGGCCGGACGCCGGCAGCAAATGATGGATGTCGGCGACGCGGCCGGCGACCGAATTCTCGATCGGGATCATGCCGAGATCGGCCTCGCCCGACGAGATCGCCGACAGCGCGTCTTCAAACGTGGCGCAGGGCATCGGCTCGGCGTCGGGATAGGCCTCGACGATGGCGATGTGGGAATTGGCTCCGGGTTCGCCCTGAAATGCGATCTTCATCTTGCTCATGCTCGGCCTTGTAGCAGCGGCTCAGGATTTGGAAAGGATGCTGCGCGCGGTTTCGAGATCGGGCGGCGTGTCGACGCCGCGAGGCACGCTATCGACGATCATGATGTCGATCCGCATGCCGGCCTCCACCGCCCGGAGCTGCTCCAGGCTCTCCTGACGTTCCAGGGGCGACGGCGGCAGCGATACGAACCGCTCCAGCGCCGCGCGGCGATAGGCATAAAGCCCGATGTGATGGTATCGCGGTCCGTTGCCGTAAGGGGCTGTGGCCCGGGTGAAATAAAGTGCCCGCAACCGCTTCGGCCCGATCGGCGAACCGATCGCCTTCACCACGCTCGGCGCGAGGTCCTCCTCCTCGGTGTGGATCTGCGAGGCCAATGTGACGATGTCGACCGCGGGATCGTCGAAGGGGGGCAGCACCTCGCGGATGGTCTGCGGCGTGATGGTCGGGAAATCGCCCTGGAGATTGATCACGATCTCGGCCTTGCCCTCGGGATCGAGCTTCTGCATGGCTTCGTGGATGCGGTCGGAGCCGGAGGGGTGGTCGGCGCGGGTCATCACTGCCTCACCGCCATGGGCGGTCACGACCGAGGCGATTTCGTCGGTGTCGGTCGCGACCGCAACCCGGCCGATTGCAGCGGCCTCTGCGCGGCGCAGCACATGCACGATCATCGGCAGTCCCGCGATATCGGCGAGCGGCTTGCCGGGCAGGCGGGTGGCCGCCATGCGGGCCGGGATCAGAACCAGGATGCGGGGGTCGATCATTGGGTTCAAAGGTCTGGGGTCAAGAGCCTGAAAACGGAGCGTTTTCCGCACCGGGAAATGGGATGGGGACGGGCCTGAAGCCGGCTCGCTTATACGGGTTGCCAGACCCCGGGCAAACCGATATCTCAATGGCAAAACTCGGGGAAACAATAAGGAACGTTTGATTCTCCCGAGGCTCGTCCTGGCGGCCGCTTGGGCCGCTGTTTCCTTCTTGCGGTGGGGCCTGGCCGGAAATGGACTCTTTCGAACTCAATAAGATTCTCGGTGCCGTGCTCGGCACCTGTCTCTTCCTGCTGGTGACGAGCTTCACCGCGAGTGCACTGTTCTCCCCCAAGATGCCGGAAAAGCCGGGCTTCGAGATCGCGGTGAAGGAAGACGCTGGCCATGGCAAGGAAGGTGGCGCCGCCGCAGCCTCCTCCGAGCCGATCGAAAAGCTGCTCCAGACTGCCTCCATCGAGAAGGGCGCTGCCGCCGCCAAGAAGTGCGGCGCCTGTCACACCTTCGAGAAGGGTGGCCCCAATCGCGTCGGTCCGAACCTCTATGGCGTGGTCGGCGAGAAGCGGGGTGAGGGCCGTGGCGGCTTCAACTTCTCGGCTGCCATGAAGGCAAAGGGCGGCACCTGGACCTTCGACGACCTCAACAAGTTCATTGCCAACCCGAAGGGCTTCATCCCGGGCACTGCCATGGGCTTCGCCGGCATTCCGAAGGATTCCGAGCGCGCCGACGTCATTGCCTATCTGAACTCGCTGTCGGAGCATCCGCAGCCGCTGCCGACCGCGTCTAAGTAAGGCTTCCAGAGCATTCTTCGGAATGCGGCCAGGCTGAAAAGCCTGGCCGTTTTCTTATCCGGGCCTCGCAACGACGTTATCGGGGCGTTTGGCCGCATCCGTTAGGCCGGCCGGACTTCCAAGATGAGGAAAAAGCAACATATTCCGTCGAAACCTCGCCTATATTGGGAACTTAAAGGAGTAGCCTCCTTCAAGACAGGGATGTTGATTTGGCCATTACCCGACGCGATCTCCTGCTCACCGGCACTGCTGCGGCAGCGCTTCCAGCCCTTGGTTCCGTCGCGGGCGTTCCTGTCGCCGGCACGGCACAGGCGCAATCGGCAAGCGAGCTGCCTTCTAATGGGTTGCCTTGGCGCCACGCGCTGTCCCTGTTCGGAAAGGTCAAGTATCCCGCCGACTTCAAGCGCTTCGACTACGTCAATCCGGACGCGCCCAAAGGCGGCGTGGCGCGCCAGATCGCCGTCGGCACGTTCGACAATTTCAACATCGTCGTCTCGGGCGTGAAGGGCCAGGTCGCCGGCGCTGTCGCATTCATCTACGAATCGCTCCTGACGCAGTCTCTTGACGAGGTCTCGACCGAATACGGCGCGCTGGCCGAAGCGGTCAGCCATCCCGACGATTTTTCCTTCGTCAGCTATCGCCTGCGGCCGCAAGCCAAATGGCACGACGGCAAGCCCGTCACGCCGGAGGACGTGATCTTCTCGCTCGATTCCTTCAAGAAGCACCATCCGATGTACTCGGCCTATTACAGCCATGTGGTGAAGGCCGAGAAGGTCGGCGAGCGCGAGGTGAAGTTCGTGTTCGACGCGCCCGGCAATCGCGAACTGCCGCAGATCGTCGGGCAGCTCATCGTGCTGCCGAAGCATTGGTGGGAGGGGACCGATGCGCAGGGCCGCAAGCGCGATGTGTCCACCACCACGCTCGAAGTGCCGCTCGGGTCCGGTCCCTACAAGATCAAGGATTTCGTTGCAGGACGGTCGATCGCGCTGGAGCGCGTCAAGGACTATTGGGGTCGCGATCTTCCCATAAATGTGGGCCGCAACAATTTCGACGAGCTGCGCTACGAATATTTTCGCGACGGCACCGTTGCGATCGAGGCCTTCAAGGCCGACCAGGTGGATTGGCGTACCGAGAACAGCGCGAAGAGCTGGGCGACCGCCTACGATTTCCCGGCCGTGACCGAAAAGCGGGTAATCCTCGAGGAGTTCGCCAATCGCAGCTCGGGCGTGATGCAGGCCTTCGTGCCGAACCTGCGCCGCGCCAAGTTCAGCGATCCGCGTGTTCGTCGTGCGCTCAACTACGCGTTCGACTTCGAGGAGATGAACAAGCAGATCTTCTTCGGTCAGTACAAGCGCATCAGCAGCTATTTCGACGGCATCGACGAGCTGATGGCAACCGGATTGCCGCAGGGAAAA
This sequence comes from Bradyrhizobium sp. SPXBL-02, assembly GCF_051853065.1. Taxonomy (NCBI): domain Bacteria; kingdom Pseudomonadati; phylum Pseudomonadota; class Alphaproteobacteria; order Hyphomicrobiales; family Nitrobacteraceae; genus Bradyrhizobium; species Bradyrhizobium sp. SPXBL-02. The sequence goes on from NZ_CP182474.1 coordinate 1,303,308, forward strand.
GAGCTGGAGATCCTCGAGACGATTCGCGCCGAGGTGCCGCCCGAAGTCTTCACGACGGCCTATACCAATCCGGTAGGAGGCAACCCGGAAGCGGTGCGTGACAATCTGCGTGAGGCGCTGCGCCTGTTCAAGGAGGCCGGCTACGAGGTGCGCGACCGCAAGCTGATCGACGTCAAGACCGGCGCCCAGTTCTCGCTGGAACTGCTCAACTCGGATCCCAGCTTCGAACGAATTACGCTGTTCTACAAGCCGTCGCTGGAGCGGCTCGGCATTGCCGTGAGCGTGCGGACGGTCGATCCGACTCAATATGAGAACAGGACGCGCGAGTGGGACTTCGACATCGTCACGAACTCGTGGGGCGAATCGCAATCGCCGGGCAACGAGCAGCGCGAGTTCTGGTCGTCCAAGTCGGCCGACATCGCCGGCTCGCGCAACATCGCCGGCATCAAGAATCCGGCCGTCGACAAGCTGATCGAGCGGGTGATCTACGCCACTGATCGCGACGATCTCGTCGCGGCCACCAAGGCACTCGACCGCGTGCTGTTGTGGAATCACTACGTCGTTCCGCAATGGACCTACAACAAGGTCCGCACCGCACGCTGGGATCGCTTTGGCCGGCCGGCGGAACTGCCCAAATACGGTCAGTCGGGCTTCCCGTTCATCTGGTGGTACGACGCAGACAAGGCGGCGCGGATCGCAAAGAAGTCGTGAAGGACAATTCCCGCATGACGCAGATGTCACGCCGCCATGTGCTGGTCTTGGGTGTTGGCGGCGCCCTCGGGGCGTCGCTGGGTGCGCAGCCGTTGCGCGGCGCACGAGCATCGGAAGCGGCGATCGAGGCGCACGGCATGTCGGCGTTCGGCGATCTCAAATATCCCGCCGACTTCCATCATTTCGACTATGTCAATGTCGATGCGCCGAAAGGCGGCACGTTCTCGCTGATCCCGTCGGTGCGCGCCTACAATCAGTCCTACCAGACCTTCAACTCGCTCAACGCCTTCATCCTGAAAGGCGACGGCGCACAAGGTATGGACATGACGTTTTCGCCGCTGATGGTCCGGGCAAGTGACGAGCCTGACGCAATGTACGGGCTGGCCGCCAAATCCGTGCAAATATCGCCGGACAAGCTGGTCTATCGCTTCATGATGCGGCCGGAAGCGAAGTTCCACGACGGGACCAGGCTCACGGCCCACGATGCAGCTTTTTCGCTGACGACGCTGAAGACCAAGGGGCATCCGCTGATCATCGTGCAGATGCGCGACATGGTCAGCGCGGAAGCCCTCGACGATGCGACGCTCGTGGTCACCTTTGCCAAGGGGCGTGCGCGCGACGTGCCGCTCTATGTCGCCAGCCTGCCGATCTTCTCGAAGGCGTACTACGCGTCCCGCCCGTTCGATGAATCGTCGCTGGAGATTCCGCTCGGCTCGGGCCCGTACAGGGTCGGCAGGTTCGAGGTCAATCGCTACATCGAGTTCGAGCGCGTGAAGGACTGGTGGGCCGCTGATCTCCCGCCCTGCCGCGGCAGCTACAACTTCGATGTCGTCCGCTACGAATTCTACCGCGACCGCGACGTCGCCTTCGAGGGCTTTACCGGCAAGAGCTATCTCTACCGCGAGGAGTTCACTTCGCGCATCTGGGCGACGCGCTATGACTTCCCCGCGGTCAAGGACGGCCGTGTCAAGATGGAGGTCGTGCCCGACGATACGCCCTCCGGTGCGCAAGGTTGGTTCATCAATACGCGGCGCGACAAATTCAAAGACCCCCGCGTGCGCGAGGCGCTGATCAACGCTTTCGATTTCGAATGGACCAACAAGACCATCATGTACGGCGCTTATGCCCGTACGGTGTCGCCGTTCCAGAATTCGGACCTCATGGCGGGCAATGCGCCGCCTTCGCCGGAAGAGCTGAAGCTGCTGGAGCCGTTTCGCGGCCAGGTTCCCGACGAGGTGTTTGCGGCGCCGTTCACGCCGCCGACCTCTGGCGGCTCCGGTCAGGATCGCAGCCTTCTCCGCAAGGCGCAGCAATTGCTGACCGAGGCCGGCGTGCCCATCAAGGACGGCAAGCGGGTACTGCCGAACGGCGAGGTATTCAAGATCGAGTTCCTGCTGGATGAGCCCTCGTTCCAGCCGCACCACGCGCCTTACATCAAGAATCTCGCGACGCTCGGCATCGAAGCGAGCGTGCGCCTCGTCGATGCCGTACAGCACAAAGCCCGGCAGGAAGATTTTGATTTCGACCTGACGATCCAGCGCTTCAGCATGTCGGCGACACCAGGCGATGCCATGCGCGCATTCTTTTCCTCGCAGGTCGCAAACACCAAGGGCTCGTACAATCTCGCCGGCGTCGCCAGTCCGGCGATCGATGCCATGATCGAGAAGATCATGGCGGCCGACAGCCGCGAAGAGCTGACCGTCGCTTGCCGCGCGTTCGATCGCCTGTTCCGCGCCGGTCGCTATTGGATACCGCAATGGTACAACAAGACGCACCGGCTGGCCTATTGGGATCAGTTCGGCCATCCGCAGAAGCTGCCGCGCTATGCCAATGGCGTCGGCGCGCCGGAGATCTGGTGGTATGAGCCCGCCAAGGCGGCCAAGCTCGAGCAGGCAAAATAGCCATGAGCGCCTATATCGCCCGCCGCATCCTGCTGATGATTCCGACGCTGCTCGGAATCCTCTTCGTGTCCTTTGTCGTCGTGCAGTTCGCGCCGGGCGGCCCGGTCGAGCGCGTAATCGCGCAGCTCTCGGGTGCCGATACCGGCGGGACCTCGCGTATTTCCGGCGGCAGCGATTTTGCGCAGCGCGCGCCGGGACAGGTCGGTGCTGGCGGCGATGCCATCAACTCGAAATATCGCGGCGCGCAGGGCCTCGACCCTGATTTCATCAAGAAGCTGGAGGTGCAGTTCGGCTTCGACAAGCCCGCGCCGGAACGCTTCCTGCTGATGGTGTGGAACTTCGCCCGCTTCGATTTCGGCAAGAGCTATTTTCGCGACGTCAGCGTGCTCCAGCTCATCAAGGAGAAGCTGCCCGTCTCGATCTCGCTTGGCCTCTGGCTGACGCTTGTGACGTATCTGATCTCGATCCCGCTCGGCATTCGCAAGGCCGTGAACGACGGGGCGCGCTTCGACACCTGGACCTCGACGGTACTCGTGCTCGGCTACGCCATCCCCGGTTTTCTGTTCGCCATCCTCCTCATCATCCTGTTTGCCGGCGGCTCCTTCTTCAACTGGTTCCCGTTGCGCGGACTCACCTCGGACGGCTGGTCGCAGTTTCCCTGGTATTGGAAGATCATCGATTATTTCTGGCATCTGACGCTGCCGCTGATCGCCATGGGGCTGGGTGCCTTCACCACCATGACGTTCCTGACCAAGAACTCGTTCCTGGACGAGATTCGCAAGCAATACGTCATGACCGCCCGCGCCAAGGGCTGCAGCGAGAACCGGGTGCTCTACGGCCACGTCTTCCGCAACGCGATGCTGATCGTGATCGCCGGCTTCCCCGGCACTTTCATCCACGCCTTCTTTTCCGGCTCGCTGCTGATCGAGACCATCTTCTCGCTGGACGGGCTCGGGCTGCTCAGCTTCGAGAGCGTGCTCAACCGCGACTACCCCGTGGTGTTCGGCACGCTCTACATCTTTTCGCTGGTCGGCCTCGTCATCAACCTGATCTCCGACCTGACCTATATGTGGATCGACCCCCGGATCGATTTCGAAGCGCGGGAGGTCTGATGACGATCACCGCGCCGACGCCGATCGAGACCACAGCGAAGTCGCCGCTCGGCGATGTCGTTCCGATCACGCGCAAGCCGTTCGCTCCGTCGCCGCTCAACCGGCGGCGCTGGCAGAACTTCAAGGCGAACCGCCGCGGCTACTGGTCCTTCTGGATCTTCATCGGCCTGTTCGTGATTTCGCTGTTCGCCGAGCTGATTGCCAATGATCGGCCCTTCCTGATCAAGTTCGATGGCCGTCTCTATTGGCCGGCCTTCGTCACCTATTCGGAGACGACGTTCGGCGGCGATTTCGAGACGGCGGCCGATTATCGCGACCCGTACTTGCAGAAGCTGATCAAGGAAAAGGGCGGCAGCATCGTCTGGCCGCTGATCCGCTACTCCTACGACACCCATAATCTCGATTTGCCGACGCCGGCGCCGTCGCCGCCGACCTGGATGCTGACGGAGAAGCAGTGCAAGCCGGTGGTCGAGAAGAAGGGGCTGAAGAGCTGCCGCGATCTCGAATACAACTGGCTCGGGACCGACGATCAGGGTCGCGACGTGGTGGCGCGGCTGATCTACGGCTTCCGCATCTCCGTGCTGTTCGGCCTTTGTCTCACCATCGTCTCGTCCGTCATCGGCATCGCGGCGGGCGCGGTGCAGGGCTATTTCGGCGGGTGGGTCGATCTGATCTTCCAGCGCTTCATCGAGATCTGGACCGCGATTCCATCGCTCTATCTACTCCTGATCCTGTCCTCGGTGCTCGTACCCGGCTTCTTCGTGCTGCTCGGCATCCTGCTGCTGTTCTCCTGGGTCTCGCTGGTCGGTCTCGTGCGAGCCGAGTTCCTGCGCGGGCGCAATTTCGAATACATCCAGGCGGCGCGGGCGCTCGGCGTCTCCAATCCCGTGATCATGTTCCGTCACCTGCTGCCGAACGCGATGGTCGCGACCATGACGTTCCTGCCGTTCATCGTGTCGAGCTCGGTGATGACGCTGACGGCGCTCGATTTCCTCGGCTTCGGCCTGCCACCGGGGTCGCCTTCCCTTGGCGAGCTGCTGTCGCAGGCCAAGGCCAATGTGCAGGCGCCGTGGCTCGGCTTCTCCGGCTTCTTCTCGGTCGCGATCATGCTGTCGCTCCTGATCTTCATCGGCGAAGCCGTGCGCGACGCCTTCGATCCGCGCAAGACGTTCAGGTAAGGCACATGGACGCGATCAACCAGCCTCTGCTCAGCGTGCGCGATCTTTCGGTGGCCTTCCACCAGGGGGGCGCCACCACGCTCGCGGTCGATAAGGTCTCGTTCCAGATCAAGCGCGGCGAATGCGTCGCGCTGGTCGGCGAATCCGGTTCCGGCAAGTCGGTCAGCGCGCTCTCGATCCTGAAGCTGCTGCCCTATCCGAACGCCTCCCACCCCTCCGGCAGCATCCGCTTCAAGGGGCAGGAGCTGATCGACCAATCCGAGCAGCAGATGCGCGAGCTCAGGGGCAGCGACATCTCCATCATCTTCCAGGAGCCGATGACCTCGCTCAATCCGCTGCACACGATCGAGGCGCAGATCGGCGAGATCATCCAGCTGCACAATCCGACCAGCAATGCGCAGGCGCGCAAGCGGACGCTGGAGCTGCTGACCCAGGTCGGTATTCCCGATCCGGAGACCCGGCTGAACAGCTATCCGCACCAGCTCTCCGGCGGCCAGCGCCAGCGCGTGATGATCGCGATGGCGCTCGCCAACGAGCCGGACCTTCTGATCGCGGACGAGCCGACCACCGCGCTCGACGTTACCGTGCAGGCGCAGATCCTGGCGCTGCTCGCCGAGATCCGCTCGCGGCTGGGCATGAGCCTGTTGTTCATCACCCACGATCTCGGCATCGTGCGCCGCATCGCCGACACCGTCTGCGTCATGAAGGGCGGCGCGATCGTCGAGCAGGGGCCGGTCGAGCAGGTCTTCAAGAGCCCGAAACATCCCTATACGCGCGACCTGCTCGCGGCCGAGCCCAAGCCCGATCCGGCGCCGCCGCAGCCGGATGCGCCGGTGGTGATGTCGGCCAATGATCTCAAAGTCTGGTTCCCGATCAAGCGCGGCCTGATGCGCAAGACGGTCGGCCACATCAAGGCGGTCGACGGCGTCAGTGTCGCCGTACGCAAGGGCGAGACGCTCGGCGTGGTCGGCGAATCCGGCTCGGGCAAGACCACGCTGGGGCTTGCGCTGCTGCGGCTGATCTCCTCGAACGGGCGCATCGTGTTCTTAGGGAAAGACATCCAGGGCCTGCGTTTCCAGGAGATGCGTCCCTTCCGGCGCGACATGCAGATCGTGTTCCAGGATCCGTTCGGCTCGCTCTCACCGCGTATGTCGGTCGCCGACATCATCGCCGAAGGCCTGTCCGTGCATCAGCCGAAGCTCTCGCGCGAAGAACGCGAGGCGCGCGTCGTCAAGGCGCTCGAGGATGTCGGGCTCAATCCGGAGACGCGCTTCCGCTATCCGCATGAATTCTCCGGCGGCCAGCGTCAGCGCATCTCGATCGCGCGCGCGATCGTGCTGGAGCCGGATTTTGTCGTGCTCGACGAGCCGACCAGCGCACTCGACATGCTGTTCCAGGCGCAGATGGTCGACCTGTTGCGCGAGCTCCAGCGCAAGCGCGAGCTCACCTACATGTTCATCTCGCACGATTTGCGCGTCGTCGCCTCGCTCGCCAGCCACCTCATCGTGATGCGCGGCGGCAAGGTGGTCGAGGAAGGTCAGGCGGCCGAGCTGTTCAGGAATCCCAAGACGGATTACACGCGCGCGCTGTTTGCGGCCGCGTTCCGGCTGGAAACGGCCGGGAATGGGGCGGTGGCGACGTAGCTGCGCTCTACCCATCTACAAGGTGCGCGGCTACAGCCGCTTGATCGCAACGACCTCGCTGCCGGCCGCCTTGATCCGCGCGATCGCCGGCTCGATCGGCTCGATCACCGTTGCCATGTGATGCGCATTGGCGTGAACCATGGTGGCGGCATCGCGCACGATCGCGACATGACCTTTCCAGAAGATCAGATCGCCGCGCTGCAAGCTGCTCCATTCATGCGGCTCCAGCGCACGGCCGAGACCGGCGAGCTGCATGTCGCTGTCGCGCGGGCAGCCGATCCCGGTCGATGCCAGCGAGACCTGGACGAGGCCGGAGCAATCGATGCCAAAGCTGCTCTTGCCGCCCCAGAGATAGGGCGTGCCGAGGAAGCGCTCGGCGACCGCGACGAAATCCGCTTCGCGGTGATCGAGCGGAGCGAGATGCGATCTCGGCAGATATCTGCCGTCGTGCGTCACGGCGAAGCCGCCGTCCTGGCGCGCCACGGCGAGCCTCGATCCCATCACGAGCGTGTCGGCCGGTGGCAGCTTGATCGAGGGTCCGGGGAACGCAAACGTCCGCAGCGCGCTGACCAAGTGAGTTGGGGCGGCCGCCGGCTTTGCGAGCGCCGCATCCGGCAGCCAGCCGACATAGCCATCGCCATTGAGCTGGCCCCACGCCCAACCCTCGCCGTTGCGGTCGTAGACCGTGACACGTTCGCCGCGCAGGGCCTCCGTCATCAGCATCGCGTTCGAAGACGGCTGCTCGCGCACCGGCGCAATCGCTTCGACCACCTCGAATTCCTCGCCGGCGACGTAGCGATCCGCCTGCACCTTGCCTTCGAGATATTTGGCGGCGAGGTCGCCGCGCGCCGGTGTCAGCCGCGGGTCATGCATAGCGCTCGCTCAGCAGTGCGTAGATGGCGCGCGCGGCCTGGCACTCGCCGCCTTCGGGCCGTGCCGGCTTCGCCGACGGCGTCCAGCCAAAGATATCGACATGCAGCCAGCTCTTGGCGCGCTCGACGAAGCGTTGCAGGAACAGGGCGCAGGTGATCGAGCCGGCAAAACCGCCCGACGGCGCATTGGTGATGGTGGCGGTCTTGGAGTCCAGCCAGGCATCGTAAGGCGGCCATAGCGGCATGCGCCACAACGGATCGTTCTCCTTCATCGCGCAGCGCGCGACGTCGGAGGCCAGCGTCTCATCATTGGTGTAGAAGGGCGGCAGATCCGGTCCCAGCGCGACGCGCGCCGCGCCGGTCAGCGTACCCAGGTCGATCAGCAGATCGGGCGTCTCCTCGTCGGCCAGTGCCAGCGCGTCGGCGAGCACGAGGCGGCCTTCGGCGTCGGTGTTTCCGATCTCGACCGTGATCCCTTTGCGCGAGGTGAAGATATCGAGCGGGCGGAAGGCATTGCCGGCGACGGCGTTCTCGACCGCCGGGATCAGCACGCGCAGCCGCACCTTCAGCTTCGCATCCATCACCATGCGCGCCAGCGCCAGCACGTTGGCGGCGCCGCCCATGTCCTTCTTCATGATCAGCATGCCGCTCGACGGCTTCAGGTCCAGGCCGCCGGTGTCGAAGCACACGCCTTTGCCGACCAGCGTCACCTTGGGATGATCAGGATCGCCCCAGACGATGTCGATCAGCCGCGGCGCGCGGCTGGAGGCCATGCCGACGGCGTGGATAAGCGGAAAGCTCTTCGCCAGCTCTTCGCCGATGGTGCAGGCGAAGCTCGCGCCGAACTCGGCGGCGAGCGCTTGCGCGGCTGCGGCGAGCTCGTCCGGGCCCATGTCGTTGGAGGGCGTGTTGATGAGGTCGCGCGCGAGCATTGCGGCATCGGCAATCCGCTCGATCTCGGCCGCATCGACACCGTCAGGCGGCACCAGCCGGACCTCGGGGCGATCAGCCTTACGGTAGCGGGCGAAGCGATAGCATCCCAGCGCGAACGCGAGCGCCGCGAGCCGTGCGTCGTGCGGTGCATTGGCAAACCGATAGGTGCCCGGCGGCAAAAGGCCGGGCAGGGCGCCGGGCCGAAACAGGTCGCGCGATCTTGCGCTCTCCTCCTCAAGCCCGAACAGCACCTGTGCAATGGCGCCGTCGGTCGCGGGCAGGGCAAGATAGCCGCCCGGCTTTGCGGCAAAGGCGCTGGCGCTCGCGAACTGGTGTTGCGCCGGCGGCAGCGTCTCGGCGACCTGATCCCAGCTCGATTTGGTGACGAAGGTGATCGGTGTGGCGGTAGATGACGTCTCGAAGACAGAAGGCATTGGCGGGTCCGGATCGTCAGTTCAGGCGGATCATGCGAACGGACGAGACTTCGCAGAGTTTGGCCGCCGCTGCAATCGGCTTTGCCGTCACCGTTCGGCGAGCCGCTACTCGCCTCAAGGGGGCCATGGTAGGTTCCGGCAACGGTCGCCAGAATGAAATCGGGGGCGACCGACGACAAACGCGCCGGGAGGACATGCAATGGAGTTTGTGTGGAGCGTGGTTACGTTCATCGGCCAGGCTATCGAGGTGATCTTCGGTTATGTCGAGCACCACCATTGGATCTTCGCGTTCCTTGCCGGCGGCTACCTCTTCTATCTCCACGACCGCTCCGTCCACGCGCGCTTCGATGCGCTCGACAGGCGCGTCGACGAGATCCGCAAGCGGATTGCCATCGAATATTGAGCGGACGAGACGAAACCCTCCTCGGACAAATCTCGCATCTGACGCCGAGAGCTGCCGTTCGCGACGCCGCGGCCGCAGGGCTTTACTAGCGTTTTGGTTGTGGCATTATCTGAGAATATTCTAGATTGTGCCGCTCGCTCTGCGTGACCCGAACGCAGACCGCAGCAGCACGGTGCCTGCCCAGGTTAGGTCGATACGGCCGAATCCGTTCGTCGAAGCATTTTTCTTACTGTTTGGGCGGCGCAGCATTGCAGATGAGCGGCGCAAAATGGATAGATCGTTCGTTGTTGCGCAGATTTCCGACCTGCATCTGGACGGGTCGGGCCGGCTGCTTCCGGCCATCGAGACGCTCAGGGCCGCGATTTGCGAGAAGATGGCGGGTGCCACGAATGTTCCCGATCGCATCCTGCTGATCACGGGCGACCTGGTGGACGATCCGACGCCGCGCGCACTCGACGAGGCGCTCGCCGTCATCGCATCCTTCCGGCAGACCGGGCTGTTCACCGACATCCAGGCCGTGGCCGGCAATCACGACGTCAAGCGGCCGAGCCAGCGTGCGGGCCGTCACGACGCCTACGATTACCTGCACCTGCCGCGGAGCGCGAAGAGCGTCTATTACCGTCAGGCCGGCCTCGACCTGGTGCTGCTCGATTCCAATCGCGCAAGCCTCATGGCGCTCGCGAGCGGCAAGATCGGCGAGAGCGCCTACAAGGCGATAGTCGCTGATTCCGCCCGGCTGAGCGCCGAGCTCGCTGGGAGCATCGGTTCTGCCGGGCGCGCCGACTATGCCGAGCCCGTGGACAACCTGGTCCGCGTGCTGGCCCTGCACCATCATCCGCTGCCGCAGGCGACCGGCGAAGGAAAGCGCTTTCTCGGCGTGCCCGACGAGCCGCTGATGTATCTCGCCGCACCCGCGACCTTCCTCGAGGCCGCCACCTCGCTCAACGTCGATCTGGTTCTGCACGGTCATCGCCATGTCGAGGGGCTGACCCGTTATTCCATCCCCGATCCGCGTGCGACGTCGAGCGACAGCGGTGAGGCGTTCTGGCGCACGATCTACGTGCTCTCCTGTCCGTCCTCGACCGGGCAGGCCGGTGACGATGCCGGCTTCAACCTCGTCCATTTCGGCCCCGCGTCCCATGCCGGCCGCACGGAGCACCGCTTCGCGATCACCCGCTATTCGAGGCTCCGCAACGATGCGGCCTTCAGGCCACTCGATTCCAACCTGCCGGGCGGCGTCATCAGGCTGCCCGCGGGACGCGACTTTTCCCGTGATCCGGCCCTCCAGTCGGCGATCACGGCCGCCTCATCCGGCGCGCTGACACGCGACCAGGTCGCGGCGATCGTCCGCCGGCTGTTCATGCATGGCAGCTTCTACGATGAGGCGGAGCCGAACTGGGCGAATGCGCTCTACGCCTACGTCGTCTCGGCCCATGCCTGGGCGGAGCTCGAGCGCAAGGCCGCGAGATCCGGGCCGGGATTCGATGTCGACGTGCTCGCCGCGGTGAGAACGCTGCTCGGTCGATTGATCGAGCAATCCGCCGACGTGCTCGGCATCGATCGCGCTCAGCTCGATGAGCTCTACGGGAGAGGCCTGATCAACCGTCACGACTTCCTGCGCCAGGTGCCGCGGCTGCCTCGCGAGGGGATCGACGTTCGACGGCGGGCGCGGCAGAGACTGCAATTGCTGCGGGAGCTGGACCAGCAGGTGAAGGCGCTCGGCCCCGATCTCGGCCTCGGCGGAGGCGCGCCTCCGCAACAACCGCCGGCGCGAGAGGAGCACGTCGGATAGCGCCGTTAACCGGCCGTTAGGGTTAACATTCTATTGCTGACGCGTTCGGCTCGATCGAGCAGCTCGAGAGTCAAAGCGTCATGCGTCAACGGATCAGGCTTACCCGGCTACTTGCTTCCACGTCGCTGGTCGCGACGGTTGCGATGGGCCTCGGCGGCTGCACGGCCATGTCGAAGCTCTCCGAGGTGACGGGCTCGGTCGGCCCCCGGGCGGATGCGGCCTCCGCCGATCGCGCGCCGACCGATCCGGCGCGTGCGGTCGAAGCCTATGGCGAGCGCTACCGCGCCAATCCCCGGGATGCCGACGCCGCACTCGCCTATGGACAGGCCTTGCGCGCCAACGGCCAACGCGCCCAGGCGGCCGCCGTGCTCGAGCAGGCGACCATCGCCAACCCCGGCAACAAGGCGCTGCTCGCTCAATACGGCCGCGCACTCGCCGACAACGGCAATTTCCAGCAGGCCTTCGACGTGCTGTCGAAGGCGCATTCGCCCGACAATCCGGACTGGCGCCTGCTCTCTGTGCAGGGCACCGCGCTGGACCAGATGGGCCGTCATGAGGAGGCGCGATCCTATTACGCGAGCGCGCTGAAGATCGCACCGGGTGATCCCGGCGTGCTCTCAAACCTCGGCCTGTCCTACATGCTGTCGAAAGAGCTGCCGAAGGCGGAAGAGGCGCTACGGCAGGCCCATGCCTCGCCGCGTGCCGGCGCCCGGGTGCGGCAGAACCTCGGCTTGGTCGTCGGTCTGCAGGGCCGCTTCGCGGAAGCGGAGGCCATCGTCAAGGCGGACCTGCCGCCGGACCAGGCTGCGGCCAATGTCGCCTATCTTAAGGAAATGCTGAGCCGCAGCGACGCCCCGCGCGGCGCGCCGAAGCGGACGCCGATCGCTTCGCTGAGCCAGCCCGACTGATCATCTGACTTCCTGGCCTTGGTGGCAGAGCGTATGGGCCCAGCCCGGCTCACTGCATCTCGGTGACCTTGATGGCGGTGGGTCCGAGAATGACCACGAACAGCACCGGCAGGAAGAACAGGATCATCGGCACCGTGAGCTTCGGCGGCAGCGCGGCCGCCTTCTTCTCGGCCTCGTTCATGCGCATGTCGCGGTTCTCCTGCGCCATGACGCGCAAGGAATGGCCGAGCGGGGTGCCGTAACGTTCCGCCTGCTGCAGCGCCAGACACACCGACTTGACGCCCTCGAGCCCGGTACGCCGTGCCAGGTTCTCGTAGGCGACCTTGCGATCCTGCAAATAGGACAGCTCGGCGGTGGTCAGGGTGAACTCCTCCGACAGCGCGATCGACTGGCCCACGATTTCGTTCGCAACCTTCCGGAATGCCATCTCGACCGACATGCCGGATTCGATGCAGATCAGGAGCAGGTCGAGCGCGTCGGGAAACGCACGCTTGATCGAGAGTTGGCGCTTGGAGATCGCATTCCTGAGGAACAGCATCGGCGCCTGGAGGCCGAGATAGGCGGCGCCGAGGCAGATGCCGATCTTGATCGGCAGCGCCTGTTGCATGTTTCCGATCACGAACACGTAGAGGGCCGAGCCGATCAGGAACACGATCGGGGCGACCATGCGGGCAAACAGGAAGGTGATATAGGGTGCCTGGCCGCGGTAACCTGCCATGATGAGCTTGTCCCGCGCAGCTTCCTGCGCGAGCCATTTCGTCAGGTTGAAGTCCTCGACCACCCTGGAGACGAGTTGCTTCGGTGTCTGGCGCAGCGAAACCTTCTCGCTCTTGTTGAGACGCTCACGCTCGCGCTGCCGGATGCGCTCACGCTCGCTCGCCACCGCCTTCATGCGCTTGGAGAGGCCCTCGCCGGCGAACAACGGCATCACCAGCGTATAGACGGTGGCACTCGCGGCGATGGCCGCGAGCAGCATGGTCATGAAACGGACGTCGTGCAGTTTCGAGACGAGGAATTCGACCATACGCCACCGTCAGAAATCGAAGTTGATCATCTTCTTCATCACCAGGATGCCGATCGACATCCAGACGACGCAGCCGACCAGCATCAGCTGGCCGGTGGGATGAGTCCAAAGCACCGAGATGTATTGCGGCGTCGTGAGATAGACCAGGAACATCACGATCGGCGGCAGCGATCCGATGATGCCGGCCGAGGCCTTGGCTTCCATCGACATCGCCTGGATCTTTTCCTTCATCTTCTTGCGGTCGCGCAGCACCTTGGAGAGGTTACCGAGCGCTTCGGAGAGGTTGCCGCCCGACTTCTGCTGGATCGACACCACGATGCCGAAGAAATTGGCCTCCGGCAGCGGCATGCGCTCGTAGAGCCGCGCGCAGGCCTCGCCCAGCGGCATGCCGATCGCCTGCGTCTCGATGATGGCCAGGAACTCGCTGCGCAGCGGCTCGGGCGCATCGGCGGCCACGACCTTGATCGATTCGAACAAGGGCAGGCCCGCCTTGATGCCGCGGACGATCACGTCGACCGCATCGGGCAGTGCAGCCAGGAACTTGGTTTCGCGGCGTTTCTTGAGGAAGCCGAGTGCCCAGCGCGGCAGGCCGAAGCCGCCGGCAAAGGCAAGACCGGCGGCGCCGATCAGTCCGCCGCCCGCGAACACAGCGGCCGCGAAAAATACGCCCGCCACGACGGCGGACACGATCCAGAATTTCTGGGGCGTCCAGTCGAGCCCGGCCTGCGACAGGCGGACGCTGAGCGGGACGCTCTTCTCCTGGGCGCGCCGCGCCTCGAGGTCCTTGAGCGTGGTCTCGACCTGCTCGCGGCGCGAGCGCTGGGTCTTCTCGGCCTGACGGGCCGTGGGCGCCTCGGCGCGCGCGACCGAGGCGCGGCGGCTTTCCGCCTTTCGCTCCCCGGACAGCAGCGGATAGAGAAAGACCCAGGCGATGCCACCGACCGCTGCGGTGGCGAGGAAGGCGAGGGCGAGGACCTGAATGTTCATGGCGCTGCTGACCTGCTCACGTCTTCGGCGCGACTTCCGCCGCGTCGAGCGCCGCAGCGAGGCGCTTCTCTTCGCCGTAGTAGCGGGCGCGCTCCCAGAACTTCGGACGGCCAATGCCGGTCGAGCGGTGCTGGCCGATGATCTTGCCGTTGGCATCCTCGCCGACCATGTCGTAGAGGAAGATGTCCTGGGTGATGATGGTGTCGCCTTCCATGCCCATCACCTCCGTGATGTGGGTGATGCGGCGGGAACCGTCGCGCAGGCGCGCGGCCTGGATGATGACGTCGATCGAGGCGCAGATCATCTCGCGGATGGTACGCGAGGGCAGCGAGAACCCGCCCATCGTGATCATGGATTCGCAGCGCGACAGTGCCTCGCGCGGGTTGTTGGCGTGCAGCGTGCCCATCGAGCCGTCGTGGCCGGTGTTCATGGCCTGCAGCAGGTCGAAGGCTTCGGGTCCGCGGACCTCGCCGACGATGATGCGTTCGGGGCGCATACGCAGGCAGTTGCGCACCAGTTCGCGCATCGTGACCTGGCCCTCGCCCTCGATGTTGGGCGGGCGGGTTTCCAGCCGCACCACGTGGGGCTGCTGCAGCTGGAGCTCGGCGGCGTCCTCGCAGGTGATGACGCGCTCGTCGTGCTCGATGTAGTTGGTGAGGCAGTTGAGCAGGGTGGTCTTGCCCGAGCCGGTACCGCCGGAAATCAGCACGTTGCAGCGGACGCGACCGATGATCTGGAGGATCTCGGCGCCTTCCGGCGTGATCGCGCCGAACTTGACGAGCTGATCAAGCGTCAGCTTGTCCTTCTTGAATTTGCGGATGGTGAGCGCGGGACCGTCGATCGACAGCGGCGGCACGATGGCGTTGACGCGGGAGCCATCGGCGAGGCGCGCGTCGCAGATCGGCGAGGATTCGTCGACGCGCCGGCCGACCTGGCTGACGATGCGCTGGCAGATGTTGAGAAGCTGTTGGTTGTCGCGGAAGCGGATGCCGGTGCGCTGGATCTTGCCGCCGACCTCGATGTAGACGGTGTTGGCGCCGTTGACCATGATGTCGGCGATGTCGTCGCGCGATAGCAGCGGCTCGAGCGGGCCGTAGCCGAGGACGTCGTTGCAGATGTCGTCGAGCAGCTCCTCCTGCTCGGCGATCGACATCACGATGTTCTTGATCGCAATGATCTCGTTGACGATGTCGCGGATTTCCTCGCGCGCGGACTCCGAATCGAGCTTGGCGAGCTGGGCGAGGTCGATGGCCTCGATCAGCGCGCCGAAGATGGTCGCCTTGACCTCGTAATAATTGTCCGAACGCCGGCTCTCCATGGCCGGAGGCGGCGGAGCTTTGGCGGGCGCAAGCGGCGGCGAGGCGACGGCCGGCGGAGGCGGGGCGCGCGACACCGTCGGCGCCTGAGCCGGGGCAGGCTCGAGCGACACGGCGCCGGGCTTGGGCGCCCGAAAGTCGGTGTCTGTTCCGCTACGCTTACCGAACACTTAACAACTCCATGCGGCGGCTTATCTTCCCCGCAACTTCTCAATCAGAGGTGAAAGCAGGGACGACTTTTGCTTCTTGGTCTCGCTGCGGCCGGTCAGGCGCTGGGCGATCTGCAGGAACATCTCGATCGACCTGTGGTTGGCGGAGATCTCCGCGATCATCTGGCCGTTGTTGGCGGCCGAGCCGAAGATCTGCGGCTCGAACGGGATCGAGACGACCGGCTGGCTCTCGATCGCCTTGGCGAACTCCGCGGCGGCGATTTCGGGCCGTTTCGGCACGCCGACCTGGTTCAGGCAGTACAGCGGCGGCCGGTCGTTGGGACGGGCGGCCTTCAACAGGTCGAACAGGTTCTTGGTATTGCGCAGATTGGCGAGGTCCGGGGCGGCCACGATCAGGATGTCGTCCGCACCGATCAGGGCGCGCTTGGTCCAGCCCGACCATTGATGCGGAATGTCGAGCACGATGCAGGGCATGGTGGAGCGCAGCGTGTCGAACACGGCATCGAAGGCGTCGGTGCCGAAATCATAGACCCGGTCGAGCGTCGCAGGCGCCGCCAGCAGGCTGAGATGGTCGGTGCACTTCGACAGCAGGCGGTCGATGAAGGCGGTGTCGACGCGGTCGGGCGAGAACACGGCGTCGGCGATGCCCTGCGGCGGATCCTGGTTGTAGTCGAGGCCAGCGGTGCCGAAGGCGAGATCGAGGTCGGCGACGACGGCATCCATTGCGAGGTCGCGCGCGATCGCCCAGGCGACGTTATGGGAGATGGTGGAGGCGCCGACGCCCCCCTTGGCGCCGACCACGGCGATGATGCGGCCGACCGCCTTGGCTTCCGGCGCCGAGAACAGGTTGCAGATCGAGCGCACGACGTCGATCGCGCCGACCGGCGCGAGCACGTAATCGCTGACGCCGCGGCGCACCAGCTCGCGGTAGAGCGTGACGTCGTTGATGCGGCCGATCACGACCACGCGGGTGCCGGCATCGCAGACGGTGGCGAGCTGGTCGAGCCCGCCCAGCAGGTCGTTGCGGCCGTCGCTCTCGAGCACGATCACGTTCGGCGTGGGTGCCGAGCGGTAGGCTTCGATCGCGGCCGCCATGCCGCCCATCTGGATCTTCAGGTGAGCCTTGCCGAGACGGCGATCCTCGCCGGCCGACTGTACCGCGGCGGCCGTCTCCACGGTTTCGCAGAAGGCCTGGACCGAGACGCGCGGCGCGGGCGCAATATGCTCCTCGACCGGCGGAGGAGCTGCTGCCGGCTGCTCTTCGTGTGTCTGGCGCGCGTAACTGATCATTTGCCTGTGTCGCTGAGTTTGGCCTTGTCGGCATCGGGATAGGCGACACCCGTCGGCATTCCCTTACGATACTTCTCGAAGGCGGCGGTGCGCCGTATCGTGTAGGAAGGTGTCTCGGGCCGCGGCTGCTCGAGGTCGGATGGATTGTCGACCATGGCCGCGAGGTTGCGCTGATAGGCGCAGCCGTAATTGTAATAGTCCTTGTTCTCGAACCAGCTCTTGTTCTTCATCGAAGGCCCGATGTCGTCCGGCCACAGGCCGCAGGGACCGGCGACCGCGGCGATCTTGGAATAAGTGAGCCGGATCGGCGGCAGGAACCGCTTGTCCTCGGGCTGATAGGGACGAATGGTGACGCCGCGCGGCGGAACGCCTGCCCCTGCCAGCATGGCCTGGATCTCGCGCATCGTATCCGCGACCGGACGCGCATTGGGCGTGCCGGACGGCACGTCGATGCGAATGGCACCGGTACCTTCGTGCAACCATGCCGATGCGACGCCCATCACGTCCGCGCGTTGGGCGGCGGTCAATCCGCCGCGGGCATGACCGACGAAGACGACGATCGAGCGGTTCTGCTCCTCGATCGCGATCGGATGGCGCTGCTTGTAGTCGTCGGGAATGGAGGCGGTAACGACCTCGTTGTGCTGGCAGCCGCCGAGCGCGAGCGTCAGGCCGACGAGCGCGCCGCCGAGGCGGACGGCGCGTTTGCGAAGCTGGGGTGGTCTTGTGGTCATCGTAGAGTCCCCGTTCCGCCTCAGTCGGTGATGAAGCCGTAGGTGCCGCGGTAGTTCTTGGCCGGTTCGGTGCGTCCGGGCACGCCGTAGAGCCGGTTGATGTTGCCGATCAGCTGGGCTTGCGGATCGGCAGGCGGGGCGAAGCCGTCATCCGGCCGCGACAGGTCCTTCGGCGCCACCGCGCGGACGACATAGGGCGTCACGATCACGACCAGCTCGGTCGCGTTGTTGACGAAGTCGCGGCTGCGGAACAGCGTGCCCAGGATCGGCAGCTGCATCAGCCCCGGCAATCCGCTGATTGCCTGCTTGGTCTGCTGCTGGATCAGGCCGGCCATCGCCATCGCGCCGCCGGAGGGAATTTCCAGCGAGGTCTCGGCGCGGCGGGTCCTGATCGAGGGGACCGTCAGCGAGTTCACCGTGTTCGTGGTCACCGCCTGCGACAGCGTGATCGCATTCTCGTTCGACAGCTCCGAGACCTCGGTCATCACCCGCAGGCTGATCTTGCCCTCGCTCAGCACGACGGGGGTGAAGTTCAGCGAGATGCCGAACTTCTTGAAGCTGATCTGGGTGGTACAGACATGCGTGGTGGGATCGCAGGCATAGCCTGCCGGAACCGGGAATTCACCGCCGGCGATGAACGTCGCCGATTCACCGGAGATCGCAGTCAAATTCGGTTCGGCCAGCGTGCGGATCACGCCGGCGGTTTCCATCGCGCGCAGCGTGGCCTGCACCGACGGGGCGGCGCCGAACTTCGTGGTCAGGTTGTTGCCGTCCACGAGGTTCTTGCCGAGCGCCGTGAACGGGTTCGAATTGGTGAAGCTCACCACCGACGTGCCGTAGTTCAGGTTGGCGGTGAGGTCGATGCCGAGCTGCTTGACGATGTTGCGCTGGACCTCGGCCACCGTCACCTTGAGCATGATCTGGTCGCGGCCGCGTACCACGATCGAGTTCACCACCTTGTCGGCGCCGCCAGCCAGGCGCGCGGCGAGGTCGTTGGCCTGCTGCGCTTCCAGCGGATTGGCAGCGGTGCCGGTCAGGACGATGCCGTCGCCGAGGCCGTCGATCTGGATGTCCGAATTGGGCAGGACCTGCTTCAGCGCGGCCCGCACGCCGTTGAGGTCGCGCTTCACCGCGATGTCATAGGCCGCAATCTGCTGCCCGGCGGAATCGAAGAACACGATGTTGGTCTGGCCGACCGCGGCGCCGATGATATAGGCGCGCTGCGCCGAGCGGACCACCGCGTTGGCGATCTTGGGATCGGCGACCAGCACGTCCTTGATGTCGCGCGGCAGGTCGATGACGATGGACTTGCCGACGCCGAGCGAAAGGAAACGCGCATTGATCTGGCCGTCCGCCGCGGCCGGCGCCACGGGGCGGTAATCGGCTGCGACCGCCGGGGCGATCGCCGGATGGAGCGCCAGCGCGAGGGCGGCCGAAAACGACAGGGCGCGGACCAGTGAGGTCCGCATTGTCGCCGAATCTGGCCTGCATTTGATGTCGACTGTCTTCATCGTGCCTTAGCCGTCTGACTTGGAATGCCGTAGCGAATGATCGAGACCCCCTCGCGCTTCTGCGCGGAGTCATCGAGCGTGATCTCGCTCATCTTGACGTCGACGATGCTGCGCAGCGCCAGCGACAGCGTGCCGCTCTGACGCGCCGCGGAGAGCGTTGCGGTCTGCGCGGGATTGAGCTCGAGGGTGACGGTCTTGCCGACCACCGCGTTCTGCCCGTCCTTTTCCTTGGGCGCCTGGTCGATGGCGAGGACGCGGATATTGGCCAGGATGATCTCGGAGGTGACGATGTCGGGAGCGCCGCTGCTCTGGTCCGGGTTCTTGAGCCGGCGCGTGAGCAGGACGTCGACGCGGTCGTTGGGCAGGATGAAGCCGCCTGCGCCGGTCTCCGGCGAGATCTCGGTCGAGATCGCCCGCATGCCGGTGGGCAGGATTGCCGCCATGAAGCCGGAACCTTCGGCCTTGACGAGCTTCTGGTCGCGGATCGGCTCACCCTGAATGAAGGGCGCGCGCGCGATCGAGCCGGTCACCTGGGTCGCGCCATCGGGGCGCTCGTTGCGTCGGATGAAGGTGGCGCTGGCGGTCGCGGTCGGCCAGGTCTGCCATTGCACGTCTTCGGGCTTCACGGTCTGGCCGAGGCCGATGTCGTTCTTGGCGACGAGGACGTCGACCGTCGGCAGCTGCGCAACCGGAACCGGAGGCGGCGCAGAATTGTCGGTGCCGCTCGCCAGGTACGCGGCGACGCCGCCGGCGCAGATCGCGACCGTCAGGACGACAATGCGTGCCCTATTCATACGCTTCAACTTTCCAACAATACGCCGCGACGCTGCCGCCGCCGTCATCGGCAGTTGACCAGCTATTCGTCAAAGCATGGTTAATGAGGCGTATCTAAATCGCCTTAACGCCGGGTTTACCCTGGGCGTTCAGCGCAGTGCGAGGTGAGCGAGGTCGATCGCCTTCACCCATTCGGTCTCCGGGTAGACCATCAGCGCGCTCAGCGCGAGCGCGATGCCGTAGGGAATGCCGCTCTCCTTGGCGTGCAGCCGTGCGAGCCAGGCCTGTCCTGCCAGCCCGTACGGCAGCGGCCACTGCCGGAACTGGAGCAGAAGCAGCGTCAGCGCGCCGCCGAACAGCGAGGCGTAGAGCAGGAAGTTCATCAGATGTGGGAAGCCGAACCAGAGCGCGACGGAAGCCGCGACCTTGGCGTCGCCGCCGCCCACCCAGCCCATGGCGAAGCAGGTGAAGGCCACGACCAGGAGAAGCGCACCGGCGCCGAGATGGCTCAGCATCTCGTAAGGTGCCATGCCACCGGCGAGGGCGAGCACGAAGAAGCCTGCCACCAGCGCCAGCGACACGCGGTTCGAGATCGTCATCGTGAAGAGATCGCTCGCCGCGGCGAACGCCATCAGGGCCGGGAAGAGCAGAAGGCGCGCAAGGTCGAGGATCATGGGCTGCGTCTTGGGGCCTGGGTTGTCGCGGGAGCTGGCGTCGGGCGATGCTAGCGCGCGATGCTAAACAAACCGACAACGGCGGCACGGGCGCGCGGGCCCTCGGCCGCCGAACGCGCCTTCACCAGAAGCTGGCGATGCGTGCGGCGAGCGCGACCGTCGCAACCAGCAGCGCAAGGCAGATCCAATAGACCGGCGAGCCGGCCTGCGCCGCTTCCGCCTCGCGCGCCGCAACCGCGGCATCGGTTCTTACCTTGTGCAACGCCACTGGAACTCGCCGTCTTCAGAAAAACAAACGCCCCGGAGGTCCGGGGCTTTTGTCGTCGTTCGTGGACCCGCTTACTTCAGCGAGGTGCTGATCGAGGTGAACTTGGCGTTCAGCGTGGTGCCGAGATTGTTGACGACGGTGATGATGGCCAGCGCGATGCCGGCGGCGATCAGGCCGTATTCGATGGCGGTGGCGCCGGATTCATCCTTCGCGAAACGCGCAATCAAGTTCTTCATGAACAAAACTCCGTCTGGGTGGGGACCGCCTCGTTCGGCGCTGTCGTTGACGTGACGACCATGAGAGCCGAGCTCTTTCGGGGGAGTTAATTCGATCGGGTAAACCCAGCTTCGGCGCGATGCTTTTGCCCAGAGTGAATTTCGCCTTAAGACGGCCTCTGCAATTCGTTCCGGTTCCGGATGCCTCGCCAACGCGGCGCCTGCTTCACCCTCCCTTAAATTTCGCGGAGTAGGCGTAAGGCTACAGCGGAATTCGCGGAGAGAGGCGACGATGTCGAGCCTGCCCATGCAAGTCGCCTTGATGCTCGGCGAGACCATCGTGAAGGTGATCCCGGTCACCTTCCTGCTCGCGGCGGTCTTCACCGTGCTGGAGCATTTCTGGGCCTGCAATCCCGGCGCGCCGTGGTGGCGCAAGCGGGAGATCGTCACCGACATCTGCTACTGGTTCTTCGTCCCGGTGTTCGCCCGCACCATGCGGATCGGGCTGCTGGTCGTCGGCGCCAGCGTCGTCTTCAACATCCACGATGCCGACGAGCTCATCGCCTTCTACGACAACGGCCACGGTCCGCTGGCGCAGCTGCCGCTGTGGCTGCAGGCCCTGTTGTTCCTGGTGCTGTCCGATTTCATGCTGTACTGGCTGCACCGGCTATTCCACGACGGCGGCTTCTGGAAATATCACGCGGTCCATCATTCGTCGGAGGAGATCGGCTGGATCTCCGCGGCCCGTTTTCATCCGGTCAATCTCTTGCTCGGGACGATCAGCGTCGACGTCCTGCTGCTGATGGCAGGCATCTCCCCGAACGTCATGGTCTGGGTCGGCCCGTTCACCACCTTCCATTCGGCCTTCGTGCACGCCAACCTGAACTGGACCTTCGGACCGTTCAAATACGTGCTGGCGACGCCGGTCTTCCACCGCTGGCACCACACCTCGCTCGAAGAGGGCGGGGACACCAATTTCGCCGGAACGTTCCCGATCTGGGACGTGCTGTTCGGCACCTTCCGCATGCCGGAGGGCAGGCTGCCGCAGGATTACGGCAAGGACGAAGCGAGCATGCCCAAGGAGATCGGAGGCCAGCTCGCCTATCCGTTTCGGCACTAGGGGGCGGGCCCCGCAAATGTCCGTCCGTTCAAACAATACGCGGCGAGTTTGCGGAACGTTCACGAATTAAAGGCAGGTTAGCCGGGTCGGGCACCGGCTCCGCTGTATTCGGTCGTTTCTGCCGGTTTGTGACGTCCCGGGGGTAAGAGTATGCGTAAAGAAATGCTGCGCCGTCATGTGCGCGTCTGTCTTCTGGTTGCCGCTGCGATGCTGGCAACGCCGGCCGCAGGCCTCGCCGAGCCCGTCGCCGATACCATCGCGGTCAATGTCGACCAGGCCAAGCTGGTGCGGCTGCCCGGCAAGGTGGCGACCATCGTGGTCGGCAATCCCCTGATCGCCGACGTCACGCTCCAGCCCGGCGGCATGATCGTCGTGACCGGAAAGGGCTACGGGGCCACCAACTTCATCGCGCTCGACCGCGGCGGCGAGATTCTGGTGGACCGCCAGATCCAGGTCGAAGGTCCGAGCGACCGGCTCGTCACCGTCTATCGCGGCATCGAGCGCGAGTCCTACAGCTGCGTACCGCTTTGCCAGCGCCGCGTGACGCTCGGCGACAGCGATGCCTACTTCAACAACGCGATGAGCCAGGCCGGTACGCTGAGCAGCAGCGCCAGCGGCGGTGCGGGTGCCGGCGCGGCTGCCAAGCCAAACTAGCCGACCGGCCGGCCTGCACCCCGCCAGGCCGCTCGCCGCTTCGCCGGCGGCTCTCCGCGCGCCGTATTTCAGCGCGCTTCGGGACGCGCCTGGTTAACGCAGTCTTAACGGCGCGGTCCGCCGGCTGCGGATCGTCTGAAACACTTAGACAATCAGTTTCCGCTATTGAACGGGCAGATGATCGCCGGTCGCTGGGGAATTTGACGAGATGCCATCGCCTGCACCTACGAGGTTCACGCTGCGGAAGGCGCTGCTCCGGTTTCGCGGCAACCGCCGCGGCTCCGCAGCCGTCGAGTTTGCGCTGGTCGCACCGATGTTCTTCGCGCTGCTGTTCGCCATCATCGAGACGGCGCTCATGTTCTTCTCGAGCCAGGTGCTCGAAACCATCGCGCAGGACTCCGCGCGCGCGATTCTGACCGGCCAGGCCCAGGCACAAGGCGGCTCGGTGGCGGCCTGTCAGACCGCGCCCAACACCGTCTCCGCGTGCGATCAGACGACGTTCAAGGCCTTTGTCTGCACCAAGATCCCGGCGCTGTTCGATTGCAGCAAGCTTTATGTCGACGTTGTCAGCACCAGCTCCTTCGGGACGCTCAGCCTCACCAACTTCGGCACTTCCTGCACCTTCAATCCCTCCGGCATGCAGTACAGTGCCGGAACCTCCGGACAGGTCGTCGTGGTGCGCCTGTTCTATCAGTGGCCGCTCATCGTCACCGGTCTCGGCTACAACATGGGATGCAACAACAAGCGGCTGATGGTGGCAACGGCGGCGTTCAAGAACGAACCCTTCTGAGGCGGATGGATCTGGGCGGACCGATGCGGGCGATTGCGAACATCTGGAGGAATGCAGGCGGCTCCGTGCGCGGCTTCGTCGCCGACAAGCGCGCGCTGGCGGCGACCGAATTCGCGATCATCGTACCGCTGATGCTGGTGATGTTCTTCGGCACCGTCGAATTTTCGTCGGCCGTGGCGATCGACCGCAAAATCACGTTGATCGCGCGGACATTGTCCGATCTGACGTCGCAGTCGACGACGCTCGACGATGCCAGCATGAAGGATTCGTTCACGGCAAGCATCTCGGTCGTCATGCCCTACGACGCGACGCTTGTGAAGGGCACGATCTCGCAGATCTACATCGACGCCAACAGCGTCGCCAAGGTCCAGTGGAGCAAGGCCGGCACGATTGCGAGCGGCGCGACGCAGGCTACGCTTGCGACCTCGACTCGGACCGCCGGCGACACGGTCACCACGATGATTCCCCCGACGCTCCTGATTCCGTCGAGTTATCTCATTCTGAGCGAGGTCAAGTACACTTACACGCCGACCATCGGTTACGTGTTGAAGTCGAGCGTGACGCTGAGCGATCTCTCCTACACGCGGCCGCGTCAGGTCGTCTGCGTGCCCTACAACAACGTGCCCTCGACCTGTTGAGACTTGCCAGCCGCCCGTGAAATGAAAAAGGCCGTGCGTCACGCACGGCCTTTTTGCTTTGGCTCGATCGGGCCACCGGCCCGGTGGGCTCAGCCCGCAGCGCGCAGGTTGTCGGCTGCCGACTTGCCGGAACGGCGGTCGGCCACGATCTCGTAGGAGATCTTCTGGCCCTCGCGCAGCGAGCCGAGGCCGGCGCGCTCGACGGCGCTGATGTGAACGAACACGTCCTGGCCGCCGTCGTCGGGCTGAATGAAGCCGAAACCCTTGGTCGCGTTAAACCACTTCACGGTTCCCATGCTCATGGGGTAGTCCTTCTCAGATAACACAATGTCGGAGCCCGCTCGCGCGGGCAGGGTTAGATCGAATTTCTGGAAGGGTCGTCAGCGTGTCTGAACCGGCTGTACCGGTGGATGCCAATGTCGTCCGGCCGAAAATCGATTAATTCATTTTATCGGAAACGAGGGTCCGAAACAATCCGGACGTGCACGATTTTTGATCCGCCGTGATGCCAACGGCGGATCAATCTACAGATCGGAATTCGAACTCGACGCAGCCGACTAGCGGCGGCGGAACTGGCCGCCGCGCTGTCCGGGACGGGGCGGTCCGCCCGGCGCGCTGGGACGTTCGTCCTTGTGGCGGAAAATCAGCCGGCCCTTCTCGAGGTCATAGGGCGACATCTCCACCGTCACGCGGTCGCCCGCGAGCGTCTTGATGCGGTTCTTCTTCATCTTGCCGGCGGTATAGGCAACGATCTCGTGTCCG
This sequence comes from Bradyrhizobium sp. SPXBL-02, assembly GCF_051853065.1. Classification (NCBI taxonomy): domain Bacteria; kingdom Pseudomonadati; phylum Pseudomonadota; class Alphaproteobacteria; order Hyphomicrobiales; family Nitrobacteraceae; genus Bradyrhizobium; species Bradyrhizobium sp. SPXBL-02. The sequence goes on from NZ_CP182474.1 coordinate 1,328,119, forward strand.
GCGTCGAGCTGCACGCGGTAGCGGGCATCGGGGAGGATTTCGGTGACCAGTCCTTCGAACTGGATCAGCTCTTCCTTAGCCATGAATGTCTCCAGGTCGTGGACGGCTAGTGCGAATAGGGTTTGCGGTTCGGTTGGCTGTTTGGCCGACTCTGGCGGCGCAAAAAGGCAACGCCTTGTATCCCATCAGGGGTCCCGGCGCTATGCGCGGAACGCTGTTCCGGACGGTCGACAGGCGATGAATGCATCTTACCACCGGAGCGGCGGCGGCGAGAACCCTTGGAGGCATTCTGCCCACTGCCGGGCCGTCCGTCGGCATGCCTTGCCTCCGCATGCCGTCCTTCACCGTGCCTTCCGTCGCCGTGCTTGCCGGCACCATGGTGGCGCCCGTCGGCATGCCGTTCGTCGGCACGACGGCCGTCACCGTGCCGTGCGCCTTGCGGGCGCTGGCCGGGGCGGCCGCCTGGCCGGCCCTGTCGTTGCTGCGACGGAGCGGGACCGGGATCGCGGCGGCCGGCGTCGGTGCGGTGGTCCTCCCGCGCCAGGGCGACGCGAATCAGCCGCTCGATGTCGCGCAGATAGCCGAGTTCCTCGCCGCCCGCGACCAGCGAGATCGCGGTGCCGTCGGCGCCGGCACGCGCGGTGCGGCCGATGCGATGGACGTAGGTTTCCGGCACATTCGGCAGGTCGAAATTGATGACGTGACTGATGCCATCGACGTCGATGCCGCGGGCGGCGATGTCGGTGGCGACCAGTGTGCGGATCTCGCCCGAGCGGAACTGGGCGAGCGTGCGCTCGCGATGGTTCTGCGACTTGTTGCCGTGGATGGCGTTGGCGGCGATGCCGGCCTTGGCCAGCGTCTTCACCACCTTGTCGGCGCCGTGCTTGGTGCGGGTGAAGACCAGCGCGCGGTTGATCGCCTCGTCCTGCAGCAGCTTGGTCAGGAAGGCGGGCTTGGCCGCGAAATCGACCTGGAGGATGCGCTGGTTGATCCGCTCGGCGGTCGAGGACACCGGCGTCACCGCGACGCGGGCGGGGTCGCGCAGCATGGAATCGGCGAGCTCGGCGATGTCCTTCGGCATGGTGGCCGAGAAGAACAGCGTCTGCCGCTTGATCGGCAGCTTGGCGACGATTTTGCGGATGTCGTTGATGAAGCCCATGTCGAGCATGCGGTCGGCTTCGTCGAGCACGAGGAACTCGACGCTTGAAAGCTTCAAGCCGTTGCTCTGCACGAGGTCGAGCAGGCGGCCGGGGGTGGCGACGAGCACGTCGACGCCCGGCATCAGCGCGCGGACCTGACGGCCCATCGGCACGCCGCCGATCGCAAGCGTCGAGGACAGGCGGATGTGGCGGCCATAGGCGTTGAAGCTGTCGAGGATCTGGCCGGACAGCTCGCGGGTCGGCGACAGCACCAGCACGCGGGCGGTCTTGGGCTGCGGCTTGATGCGGTTATCGAGCAGACGATGCAGGATCGGCAGCGCGAAGGACGCGGTCTTGCCGGTACCGGTCTGGGCGATGCCGACGACGTCGCGGCCGGTCAATGCCAGCGGGATGGTTTGGGCCTGGATCGGGGTTGGGGTGACGTAATTCTCTTCACGAAGAGCGCGCGCGATGGGTTCGGCGAGGCCGAAGTCCTGAAACGAAGTCAAAAGAGGGGTTCTTTCCATGTCAAAAGCGAACGCCCGGCGCATCAGCGCGGCGCGCGCAAAAGGGTGTCGAGAAGACACCTGCGTGTTTGGGGTGTCGGATGGCTTGGATGATATGGGGCAAGCCAGAGGCCCGTAGAGGGCTTAAGAACACGCGGCTCGCAACGACCCCTTGATTCGCAAGAGGTCTCGGACGTTCATATGGAACATCGACGGGGCGCTTTCAAGGCAGGTGCGCCCGAAACAGCGGGTGCGGTGCAAAAATACTACTGCCGGAAATTTAGCCAGAACTGGCGATTTGCTCAGAAAATAGTCCGACTGCCGCTTTCGCATACATTTATATTGCCTAGGATTTGGGCTGTCTGCCTGCGGCGAAACTTTGATTTCTGACGATTAAGTCAATAGATTCAATAAGTTGATGGGTGCTCAGCCCATGGCATGGTTCTTGCGATTCCGTTAATCGCAGGCGGCCGTGGGGCCGTTTCGCAGCGTTTTCACGTCTGCGTCAGGGAGATGAGGCACTCATGTTTAGCAAATCCACTCACGATATAGCGGCGTCATTTAGCCGCCGCGGCGTGCTCGCCGCGACCGCCGGACTGATGCTCGGTCTGGCTTCATTGACTGGCGCGAAGGCCGCGGACGGCACCATCAAGGTCGGTGTGCTGCACTCCCTGTCCGGCACCATGGCGATCAGCGAAACCACGCTGAAGGACACCATCCTCTTCCTGATCGACGAGCAGAACAAGAAGGGCGGCGTGCTCGGCAAGAAGCTGGAAGCCGTCGTCGTCGACCCCGCTTCGAACTGGCCGCTGTTCGCCGAAAAGGCGCGCGAGCTGATCACCAAGGACAAGGTCTCGGTCGTGTTCGGCTGCTGGACCTCGGTGTCGCGCAAGTCGGTGCTCCCCGTCTTCAAGGAGCTGAACAGCATCCTGTTCTACCCCGTGCAGTACGAGGGTGAGGAGAGCGAGCGCAACGTCTTCTACACGGGTGCTGCGCCGAACCAGCAGGCGATCCCCGCCGTCGACTATCTGATGAAGGAAGAGAAGGTGAAGCGCTGGGTGCTCGCGGGCACCGACTACGTCTATCCGCGCACCACCAACAAGATCCTGGAAGCCTATCTGAAGTCGAAGGGTGTCGCCCAGGAAGACATCATGATCAACTACACGCCGTTCGGTCATTCCGACTGGCAGACGATCGTGGCCGACATCAAGAAGTTCGGCTCGGCCGGCAAGAAGACCGCGGTGGTCTCGACCATCAACGGCGACGCCAACGTTCCCTTCTACAAGGAGCTCGGCAACCAGGGCATCAAGGCGAAGGACATCCCGGTGGTCGCGTTCTCGGTGGGTGAGGAGGAGCTCGCCGGCATCGACACCAAGCCGCTGGTCGGTCACCTCGCCGCCTGGAACTACTTCCAGTCGATCAAGTCGCCGGAGAACGAGAAGTTCATCAAGGCGTGGCAGACCTACACCAAGAATCCGAAGCGCGTGACCAACGATCCGATGGAAGCGCACGTGATCGGCTTCGACATGTGGGTCAAGGCGGTCGAGAAGGCGAAGTCGACCGATCCCGACAAGGTGATCGACGCTCTCCCGGGCATCGAAGCCAAGAACCTGACCGGCGGCACCTCCAAGATGCTCCCGAACCACCATATCACCAAGCCGGTGTTCATCGGCGAGATCAAGGGCAACGGCCAGTTCGACGTGGTCTGGAAGACCCCGAGCCTCGTCCCCGGCGATGCCTGGTCGAAGGAGCTCGACGGCTCCAAGGACCTGATCGGCGATTGGGTCGGCAAGAAGTGCGGCAACTTCAACACCAAGACCAACAAGTGCCTCGGCTCGGGCTCCTGATCCCGATCTGACGCTCCATTACAAGACCGGAGAGGGCGGCGATCCCGCCGCCTTCTCCACTCATTTCTGCCGGGGTCATTCACAGTGCCAGCCCATTTGTCCGCCCGTCTCTGTTCGCTTGCACTCTCGTTGTTTCTGATTGCGTTCGCGCTGCCGGCCTTCGCCGGTCCGTTCGAGGACGCGGTCGCCAAATTCGCCAATGATGATTTTTCCGACACGGAAGAGGCGATCGGTGCGATCGCGGGCAGCGGCAGCAAGCTGGCTTTTCCGATCATCAGTGCGCTCCAGGACGGCCGTCTCATGGCCGATCCCGACAGCAAGAAGGTCTACGTCACCGGTGCCGACGGCAAGTCGATCGACGCTGCGACCGGCGAGGCCGTCGCCAGCGTTCCCGACAGTGCGAGCGCGGTTCGCCTCAACAACCGCCTGCGCCGCAGCGTCGATGCCGCGCTCGGCAGCCTGACGCTGCAGTCGCCGGATCTGGGAGCGCGCCTGCAGGCCGCGCAGTCCGTCTTCAAGTCGCACGAGGAGACCGCGCTTGAGGCGGTCGATGCCGCGCTTGCCAAGGAAACCAACAAATCCGTCAAGGCGGCGCTCGGCGAGGCCCGCGCTGCGATCCTGCTGTTCAAGTCCGACGCCACCGAGGTCGAGAAGCTCGAAGCGGTCGCAACCATCAAGGCGCGTGGCGACCAGGATGCGCTGGCGCTGCTCACCGGCATGGGCGAGCAGCCCGCCTCGGTGACCAAGGCCGCCGCGAGCGCGATCGGCTCGATCCAGAATTCGCTCGCAGTCTGGTCGATGGTGCAGAATGCCTGGTACGGCCTCTCGCTCGGCTCGGTCTTGCTGCTCGCCGCGATCGGGCTCGCCATCACCTTCGGCGTGATGGGCGTCATCAACATGGCGCATGGCGAGATGGTGATGATCGGGGCCTACACCACCTTCGTGGTGCAGGAGGTGATCCGCACCCGCTATCCCGGCCTGTTCGACTATTCGCTCTTGATCGCCGTGCCGCTTGCCTTCCTCGTCGCAGGCGCGATCGGCGTCTTGATCGAGCGCAGCATCATCCGCTTCCTCTACGGCCGCCCGCTCGAGACGCTGCTGGCGACCTGGGGCCTGTCGCTGGTGCTGCAGCAGGCGGTGCGCACCATGTTCGGCCCGACCAACCGCGAGGTCGGCAACCCCTCCTGGATGAGCGGCGCGTTCGAGCTTGGCCAGATCACCATCACCTACAACCGGCTCTGGATCCTTGTCTTCACGCTTGCCGTGTTCGCGATCCTGCTCGCGATGCTGCGCTACAGCGCGATCGGCCTCGAAATGCGTGCGGTGACGCAGAACCGCCGCATGGCGGCCTCGATGGGCATCGCCACCTCGCGCGTCGACGCGCTGACCTTCGGCCTCGGCTCGGGCATTGCCGGCATCGCCGGCGTGGCGCTGTCGCAGATCGACAATGTCAGCCCCAATCTCGGCCAGAGCTACATCATCGACAGCTTCATGGTCGTGGTGTTCGGCGGCGTCGGTAATCTCTGGGGCACGCTCGTCGGCGCCTTCACGCTCGGCATCGCCAACAAGTTCCTGGAGCCGGTCGCCGGTGCCGTGCTCGGCAAGATCGCGATACTGGTTCTCATCATCCTGTTCATTCAAAAGCGGCCGCGCGGCCTGTTCGCGCTCAAGGGCCGTGCGGTGGAAGCATGACCCCTCACATGCTGACGCGATCGCTGGACCGCGGCGCGACGATCTTCATGCTGGTTGTCGCCGCGCTCGGCGTGCTGATCCCGCTGTCCAACCTGCTGCTGCCTGCGGGCTCGTTCCTGCAGGTGCCGACCTATCTCGTCGCGCTCTGGGGCAAGTATGTCTGCTACGCGATCCTGGCGCTGTCGATCGATTTGATCTGGGGCTATTGCGGCATCCTCTCGCTCGGCCACGGCGCCTTCTTCGCGCTCGGCGGCTACGCCATGGGCATGTACCTGATGCGGCAGATCGGCACCCGCGGCGTCTACGGCAACCCGATCCTGCCCGACTTCATGGTGTTCCTGAACTGGCAGAAGCTGCCCTGGTACTGGTACGGCTTCGACATGTTCTGGTTCGCCGCGCTGATGGTGCTGGTCGTGCCAGGCCTGCTCGCCTTCTGCTTCGGCTGGCTCGCCTTCCGCTCCCGCGTCACCGGCGTCTATCTGTCGATCATCACGCAGGCGATGACCTATGCGCTGCTGCTCGCCTTCTTCCGCAACGATTTCGGCTTCGGCGGCAACAACGGCCTGACCGACTTCAAGGACATCCTGGGCTTCAACGTGCAGGCGGAGGGAACGCGCGCCGCGCTGTTCGCGCTGAGCTGCCTGGCACTGATCGTCGGTTTCCTGATCTGCCGTGCCATCGTCTCCTCCAAGCTCGGCAAGGTCTTGATCGCGGTGCGTGACGCGGAATCGCGCACGCGCTTCCTCGGCTACCGCGTCGAATCCTACAAGCTGTTCGTGTTCACGGTGTCGGCCTGCATGGCCGGCGTCGCCGGCGCGCTCTATGTGCCGCAGGTCGGCATCATCAACCCCAGCGAATTCGCGCCGGGCAATTCGATCGAGGCGGTGATCTGGGTCGCGGTCGGCGGCCGCGGCACGCTGGTCGGCGCCGCGCTCGGCGCCGTCGTCGTCAACTACGCCAAGACGTTCTTCACCTCCGGCGTGCTGGCGCCGTACTGGCTGTTCATGCTGGGCGCTTTGTTCATCCTGGTGACGCTGCTGCTGCCCAAGGGCATCGTCGGCACCTTCAACGCCTGGTGGGATCAGTCGAAGGAAAAACGCACCGCCGCTACCACCGCGAGCGCCGCGGCCGAAGACGGCGTCACCGAACCCAAGATGGCGGAGTAAGCGGTCATGAACGTCATGGACACCCGCGCGACCTCCGCGATGCTCTATCTGGACGGCGTGCACGTCTCCTTCGACGGCTTCCACGCCATCAACAATCTGTCGCTGACGCTCGAGCCCGGCGAGATGCGCGCCATCATCGGCCCGAACGGCGCCGGCAAGACAACGATGATGGACATCATCACCGGCAAGACCAAGCCGGACGAAGGTACCGTGCTGTTCGACGGCATCACCGACCTGACGCGCCTCGACGAGACCCGTATCGCCGAGCTCGGCATCGGCCGCAAATTCCAGAAGCCGACGGTGTTCGAGAGCCAGACCGTGCAGGACAATCTGCTGCTGGCGCTCAATGTCGATCACTCGGTCCGCGGCACGCTGTTCTGGCGCGGCAGCAAGGCGGAGTCCGAGCGCATCGACAAGGTGCTGGAGACGATCCGTCTCACCGAGGCGCGCAACCGCCTCGCCGGCAGCCTCAGCCATGGCCAGAAGCAATGGCTCGAGATCGGCATGCTGCTGGCGCAGGATCCGAAACTGCTGCTGGTCGACGAGCCCGTCGCGGGGATGACCGACGTCGAGACGCACCTCACCGCCGAGCTGCTGAAGGAAATCAACAAGACCCACACCGTCATGGTGGTCGAGCACGACATGACCTTCGTGCGCGAGCTCGGCGTCAAGGTCACCTGCCTGCACGAAGGCACGGTGCTCGCGGAAGGGACCATCGACCAGGTCTCGTCCAACGAGCGGGTCATCGAAGTCTATCTGGGACGCTGAGCGATGCTTGAGGTCAAGGACATCAACCTGTTCTACGGCGCGGCGCAGGCGCTGCGCGGCGTATCGATCTCGGCCGAGCCCGGCAAGGTCACGTGCGTGCTCGGGCGCAACGGCGTCGGCAAGACCTCGCTCTTGCGCGCCATGGTCGGGCAATATCCGATCTCCTCGGGCGCAATCGTGTTCGACGGCAGCGATATCACCGGCCTCAGGCCGTATGAGCGGGCGCGCAAGGGTATTGGCTTCGTGCCGCAGGGCCGCGAGATATTTCCGCTGCTGACGGTCGAGGAGAACCTCAAGACCGGCTTCGGTCCGCTCAAGCGCGAGGACAAGCACATTCCGGACGACGTGTTCTCGCTGTTTCCCGTGCTGCAATCCATGCTCGGCCGGCGTGGCGGCGACCTCTCCGGCGGCCAGCAGCAGCAGCTCGCGATCGGCCGCGCGCTGGTGATGCGGCCAAAACTGCTCTTGCTCGACGAGCCCACCGAAGGCATCCAGCCCTCGATCATCAAGGACATCGGCCGCGCCATCTCTTACTTGCGCAATCTCGGCAACATCGCCATCGTGCTGGTCGAACAATATCTCGACTTTGCCTGCGAACTCGGCGACAGTTTCGCGGTGATGGATCGCGGTGCGGTGAAGTTCACCTGCGACCGCTCCAATCTCGATCCGGGCGAGATCAGCCGCCAGATGGCGCTGTAAGCCGGCAAAGACCTGCCGCGACCGGCTGGGGGAGACGGATGCGCAGCGAATTGTCAGCCACATCCACGCTGTTCGAGGCCAACCGCGCCCGTGGCGCGGTGCGCTTCGACGTGCATGCGCGCGCCGGCGTGACGCGTCGCGGCGCCTTGCATGAATCCGGTTCGCTCCGCGTCCGCTTTCCCTCGCCGGAAGATCAGGGTCTGTCCGGCGTGTTCGTCAATACGGCCGGCGGAGTTGCTGGTGGCGATCGCTTCGATGTCGAGATAGCGGCGGCGGATGGAGCGCGGCTGACGCTGACCACAGCGGCCGCCGAAAAGGTCTATCGCACGCCCGGAGCTGCGGCGCAGCTCAACATCGCCCTGAAGGTCGGCGCGGGCGCGCATCTTGCCTGGCTGCCTCAGGAGACGATTCTGTTCGACCGCGCCCGCGTGCAGCGCCGCTTCGACATCGATCTCGACGAGGCAGCCTCGCTCCTGCTCTGCGAAATCGTGGTGTTCGGCCGCACCGCCATGGGCGAGCGGATGGAGCAGGGCGAGTTCATCGACCGTTGGCGGCTGCGCCGTGGCGGCCGGCTGGTGTTCGCAGAGACGGTCCGGCTCGACGGCGACATCGGCGGCAAGCTTGCACGGCCCGCGGTCGCCAAGGGTGGCGCGGCGATCGGCACAGCCCTGATCGTGCCCGGCGACGAGGCCCTGGTCGAGCGCATCCGGGAGGCGTCGGAATCGTTCTCCGGCGAGGTCGGAATCTCGGCCTGGAATGGCTTTGCAATGGCGCGGTTCTGTGCCCAAGATGAGGCGCGCTTGCGCGCCGACATGATGACGGTGCTGGCACGCACCGGTGCGGCCCTGCCGCGGCTCTGGTTGAACTAGACTGGTTGAATTGACGTGCTGAACGGAAGAGATGTCGCATGAACCTGTCTCCCCGCGAAAAGGACAAGCTTTTGATCTCGATGGCGGCAATCGTGGCCCGGCGCCGGCTGGACCGCGGCGTCAAGCTCAACCATCCCGAGGCGATCGCGATCATCTCCGATTTCATCCTCGAAGGCGCCCGCGACGGCCGCACCGTCGCCGAGCTGATGCAGTCGGGCGCGCAGGTGCTGACCCGCGACCAGGTGATGCCAGGCATCCCCGAGATGATCCACGACATCCAGGTCGAGGCGACCTTTCCTGACGGCACCAAGCTCGTCACGGTGCACGAGCCGATCCGCTAAGTGTCATTCCGGGGCGCCCGCAGGGCGAACCCGGAATCCAGAGATTGTTGACCGAGATTCCGGGTTCGGCCCTTCGGGCCGCCCCGGAACGACAGAGGAATGCAAAACATGATCCCCGGTGAACTCTTCATCCAGGACGGCGAGATCGAGCTCAATGCCGGCCGCAAGACCGTGACGTTGACTGTGGCCAATACCGGCGACCGCCCGATTCAGGTCGGCTCGCACTATCATTTCTTCGAGACCAACCCGGCGCTGAAGTTCGACCGCAAGAAGGCCCGCGGCATGCGCCTCGACATCGCCGCCGGGACCGCCGTCCGCTTCGAGCCCGGCCAGACCCGCGACGTGCAACTCGTCGCCATGGCGGGGAAGAAGACGATCTACGGTTTCCGCGGGGATGTGATGGGGAAGCTGTAGGGCAGGCCTGCCATGAATACCGTCCTCAAGGACAAGGTCGAGATTGGACTCGTGCTCCAGGGCGGCGGTGCGCTTGGGGCCTATGAGTTCGGCGCGATCGAGGCGCTTCTGGAATTGATGGATGCCATCCATGCCGAGGGCAGGACCGTTACGCTGGCCGCGGTCACCGGAGTTTCCATTGGCGCGATAAATGCGGCCTGCGTGGTTGGCGCGACCGATCGGGCCGATGCCAAAAGGCGCCTGCAATTGCTGTGGTCGGAGCTTTCGCTGGAGTCGCGGAATTATTGGTGGGGTATCGCCAGCCAGGATTTCGCTTTGTTCGGCGTGCACGGTTTCTACAAGCCTCGTTATGACTACTGGAATGTCTTCCGCTGGACCAATTTCTACAACACCGAGCCCATGCTCGGGACGTTGGCGAGACACGTGAATTTCACGGCGCTGAACAACAGCCCGACCACCTTCGTCGTCACCGCAGTCGACGTGTCGTCCGGCGAGTTGGTGCGTTTCTGCAACCATCCGCACAAGGGCGAGAAGCGGACCGAGATCGGTCCTCGCCATGTGCTGGCAAGCGGCAGCCTTCCGCCCGGATTTCCGGCGACGCCAATCGGCGACGCGAATTTCTGGGACGGCGGCATCGTCGACAACACGCCGCTCGGCGATGCGATTGATGCGTTTTCCGGATCGGACGACGTCGATCGCATCCTGGTCGTGATGAACTTGTTTCGAAGCAAGCGTGCGGCGCCAAAGAACATGATCGAGGTCAATGATCGCTTGAGCGAGCTGCGTTATGGCAACCGCCTGCGCCAGGACGGTGCGAACGCAGCGGTCATCAATGAATTGTTGCAGACCGTGGAGGCGCTCTACGCCGCCGTTCCCGTAGAGGCGCGGGATCCGCAGCTCGTTGACAAGGTCTCGCGTGCGCAGCGTTTCAAGACCCTGGGCGCCATCACCAACATCGACCTGGCCGATGCGGGTCTCATGAAGGAAGCCGGTCTTTCCGCGGAGTCCCGGGACTCCGGCGCTTTTCGCGATTTTTCGGCCGCGGGAATTCAGCGGCGTCGCGAGGCCGGATACAAGCTTGCGCGATTGAAGCTGCAGGACGTATTCAGGACGCGCGGTCTGCTGCCGGTGCTTCATTGACCAGGAGGCTCCAGTGATTTCCCCGATCCGCCTCGTCTCAGAAGCTGCCGAGCTCGCTGCGCATCGTCATAACGGCATGGCGCGCAAGGGCCGCGGCAATGAGCCCTATATCAATCATCTCGCCGAGGTCGCGAACCTGCTCGCGACCGCGACCGACGGCGCCGATGCAGAGCTGGTCGCCGCCGGCTGGCTGCACGACACGATCGAGGACACCGACACCACGCGCGAGGAGCTCGCGCAGAGATTTTCCGAGCGTGTCGCCTCGCTGGTTGCCGAGTGCACCGACGACATGAGCTTGCCGAAGGCAAAGCGGCGGCAGAAGCAGATCGACGACGCGCCCCACAAATCGCCGGGCGCCAAGCTGATCAAGATCGCCGACAAGATCAGCAATACGGGCGCGCGCATTCAAACCGATCCGAGCGCCGAGGAGCGCGAGGAACTCGCCGACTATATCGGCTGGGCCACGCAGGTCGTGGCGGGGTGCCGCGGCGGCAATGCATGGCTCGACGAAAAATTCGACGATGCCGTGAAGGCAGCAAAGGCCTTGCTGTGACCAACCAGACATTCAATCGCAAACGGGGCTTGTGATGTCCGTCAAGATGAAGCGTTCCGTCTATGCCGACATGTTCGGCCCGACCACCGGCGACAAGGTGCGGCTGGCCGACACCGACCTCGTCATCGAGGTCGAGAAGGATTTCACCACCTATGGCGAGGAGGTGAAGTTCGGCGGCGGCAAGGTGATCCGCGACGGCATGGGGCAGTCGCAGGTCACCAACAAGCAGGGCGCGGCCGACACGGTCATCACCAACGCGCTGATCGTCGACCATTGGGGCATCGTGAAGGCCGACGTTGCCATCAAGGACGGCCTGATCGCAGGCATAGGCAAGGCCGGCAATCCCGACATCCAGCCCGGCGTCACCATCATCATCGGACCCGGCACCGACGTGATCGCGGGCGAAGGCAAGATCCTCACGGCCGGCGGCTTCGACAGCCACATCCATTTCATCTGCCCACAGCAGATCGAGCACGCGCTGATGTCAGGCGTCACCTCGATGCTGGGCGGCGGCACCGGCCCCTCGCACGGGACGTTCGCGACCACCTGCACGCCGGGGCCCTGGCACATCGCGCGGATGATCCAGTCGTTCGACGCCTTCCCGGTCAATCTCGGCATTTCCGGCAAGGGCAACGCCTCGCGCCCCGCGGCGCTGGTTGAGATGATCAGGGCCGGTGCCTGTGCGCTGAAGCTGCACGAGGATTGGGGCACCACGCCGGCCGCGATCGACAATTGCCTGTCGGTGGCGGACGATCACGATATCCAGGTGATGATCCACACCGACACGCTGAACGAATCCGGCTTCGTCGAGGACACGATCAAGGCCTTCAAGGGCCGCACCATCCACGCCTTCCACACCGAAGGCGCCGGCGGCGGCCACGCTCCTGACATCATCAAGGTCGCCGGCCTGAAGAACGTGCTGCCGTCCTCGACCAATCCGACGCGCCCCTTCACCCGCAACACCATCGACGAGCATCTGGACATGCTGATGGTGTGCCACCACCTCGATCCCTCGATCGCGGAAGATCTGGCGTTCGCCGAAAGCCGCATCCGCAAGGAGACCATCGCGGCCGAAGACATCCTGCACGATCTCGGCGCGCTCTCGATGATGTCCTCGGACTCGCAGGCCATGGGCCGGCTCGGCGAGGTCATCATCCGGACCTGGCAGACCGCCGACAAGATGAAGAAGCAGCGCGGAGCCTTGCCGCAGGACAACGGCAAGGACAACGACAATTTCCGCGTCAAGCGCTACATCGCCAAATACACCATCAACCCCGCGATCGCGCATGGCGTGTCGAAGCTGATCGGCTCGGTGGAGAAGGGCAAGCTCGCCGATCTCGTGCTGTGGTCGCCGGCCTTCTTCGGCGTCAAGCCGGACTGCATCGTCAAGGGCGGCACCATCGTCGCGGCGCCGATGGGTGATCCCAACGCCTCGATCCCGACGCCGCAGCCGGTGCACTACCAGCCGATGTTCGGCGCGTTCGGTAAGGCGCGTACGGCATCCTCGGTGGTGTTCACCTCCAAGGCCGCGATCACTGGTGGCCTCGCGCGAAAGCTCGGCATCGAGAAGAAGCTCTATGCCGTCCAGAATACCCGGGGCAGGATCTCCAAGAAGAGCATGATCCACAACGACGCGACGCCCAAGATCGAGGTCGATCCGGAGACCTATGAAGTGCGGGCCGATGGCGAATTGCTGACCTGCGCCCCGGCGGAGGTGCTGCCGATGGCGCAGCGATATTTCATGTACTGAAATAGCGCCTCAACGCATGTCCCCGGCGGTGTCCGGGGACGGCTTTTTGCGGTTTTGCGTTCGGTCCCGCCTGGTCTAATGTCCCGCCCGGTATCGTAACCCTTTAGAAGAAAAGCCGGGAGGATTTCTCGTGATCTACGTCGTTGCCACCCTGACCATCAAGCCCGAGACGCGCGCCGAGTTCATCGCGGCCGCCACCGCCTGCATCAAGGAGACGCGGAAGGAGCCCGGCAATATCGCCTATGATCTGCATGAGAGCGTCACGGACCCTGCCAAGATGGTGTTCGTCGAGCAGTGGGAGAATATGGAGGCGCTGGGGCCGCATCGTGCTGCCGAGCACATGAAGACGTTCGGCCGCGTTGCGGTGAAATGCTTCACGGCGCCGCCGAAGATCGAATACATCACGCCCGAGAAGGTCGAGACACGGTAAAGAGGGACGACGCATGATCCGGGCGACGCAGGTCAGGGGACAGCACCGCTTCACGGAAGCACCAGTGGACACGGTCGTGCTCGATTTCGACGACCGGCACCGTCGTCGCATGGCGATGACGGGAACGCGGGGCCTCGAATTCCTGCTCGACCTGGAGCATGCCGTCGCGCTGCGCGGCGGCGATGCGCTGGTGCTTGAGGATGGAAGGCTGATCGAGGTGGTCGCGGCGCCCGAGCCGCTGCTGGAAATCCGCGGCCGCGATCCGCACCACCTCGTCCGCGTCGGCTGGCATCTCGGCAACCGTCACCTGCCGACGCAGATATTGGCCAAGGCCCTGCGCATCCGCCGCGATCACGTCATCGAGGCGATGGTGAAGGGCCTCGGCGCGCGTGTGATCGAGATCGAAGCGCCGTTCGATCCCGAAGGCGGCGCCTATGCCGATGCCGGCCATGCGCATGGACACGACCATGCGCATCACGATCACGGCCATCATCACCATGACCATGGCCACCACCATGATCATGCCGCGCACGACCATGGCCATGAGCACCACCATCACCACGACGAGCATTGCGATCATCCCGATCATCACCACGGCCACAAGCATGCTCATGACCACAAATGAGCCGGTCGGCGCCGGTGGTCTTGCCGAGGGCGAGGCGGCGGCGCTGTACCGGCTGATGACCTGGCTCTCGCCGGCGTTCCCGGTCGGCGGTTTCTCCTATTCCAGCGGCATCGAATGGGCGGTCGAGGCCGGCGACGTCACCGACACGACGACGCTGGCGGATTGGCTCGATGCGATGCTCGCCGACGGCTCGGGCTTCTGTGACGCGACGTTTCTGGTCCACGCCTATCGCGCCACGGAATCGGGCGAGACGGCCGCTTTGAACGAGATCGCCGAGCTTGCGAGCGCCTTCGTGCCGTCGCGCGAGCGGCAGCTGGAGACGACCTCGCAGGGCCGCGCCTTCATCGACATTGCCCGCGCCGCGTGGGATGCCGACGGACTGGATGCCACGGTCGCGGCATGCAGCGCGCCACTGATCTATCCGGTCGCGGTCGGCGTCGTTGCCGCGATGCACGCCGTGCCGTTGGCGCCGACGCTGCACGCCTTCCTGCATGCGCTGGTCTCGAACTGGATTTCCGCGGCCAGCCGGCTCATTCCGCTCGGCCAGACCGATAGCCAGCGTGTGCTCGTGAAGCTGGAAGCCACCGTCGCCGCCACCGCCAATCGCGCGCTGGCTGCAACCTTGGACGATCTCGGCAGCGCGACGTTCCGGGCCGACCTCGCCAGCTTGCGGCACGAGACGCAATATACCCGGTTGTTTCGGTCGTGAGAGGCGCGGCCTTCAAGTCATCAGGAGAGAGCAAGTCACATGGCGAAATCTCACGGTCCCTTGCGTGTCGGCGTCGGCGGTCCGGTCGGATCGGGCAAGACCGCGCTGATGGACCTGCTCTGCAAGACCATGCGCGAGCGCTATGACATTGCGGCGATCACCAACGACATCTACACCAAATGGGATGCGGAGTTCCTGGTGCGTTCGGGATCGTTGACGCCGGATCGCATCGCGGGCGTCGAGACCGGCGGCTGCCCGCACACGGCGATCCGCGAGGATGCCTCGATGAATCTCGCTGCGGTCGCGGACATGCGCGCCAAGTTTCCCGGACTTGACCTCGTGCTGATCGAATCCGGTGGCGATAATCTTGCTGCCACTTTTTCCCCGGAGCTGGCGGACCTCACCATCTACGTCATCGACGTCGCCGCCGGCGACAAGATCCCGTCCAAGGGCGGCCCCGGCATCACCCGGTCCGACCTCCTGGTCATCAACAAGACCGACCTCGCGCCCCATGTCGGCGCCTCCCTGGAGAAGATGGAGAGGGACGCCAGGCGCATGCGCGGCGAGCGGCCCTTCGTCATGACCAACCTCAAGAAAAGCGAGGGGCTCGACCGCATCGTCGGCTTCATCGAGGCCAAAGGCGGCCTGAAACGGGCGGGCTGACCGGACGCGACCAGTTGGCGCAGGTGTTTTTAGCCGTTAACGAGCTGGGCCACGCCGCAACCCGCGGAACAAATTTGGGACACGGGGATTAACTACCTCCGGCGCCCGGGGCGAATTCATCCCGGCCAGACCATCGGCCGGACGGATTAAGCTTTTCAGGCGACCCAAGTTGCGTACTGATGTCTCCTCCTTCATTATCTCCGCCACTGGGGTTTACCCTGCTTCGGCCCATGGCCGTTCGAGCGGCGTTCATGTGCTCCGTGTTCATTGCCGACCTCCTGCTTTCGCCTGAGTAATCGCGTGGTCAGGCTGGGTTTCATCATCGGCTTCATCGCTCTGCTCGGGGCCCTGCTCTCCGGGCTTGCGGCTTATCGCGTCCACGACCAGGAGCTGGCGCTGGACCGGATCGCGCTGGCGCGTGCGATCGATGTGCATGCGAGCCTGGTCCAGGACCGCCTGACCGAGCGGGAGCTGCTCGCGCGTGTCGCCTCGGGCCTGTTCCGCGCGCCGTCGGTGATCAAGCCGAACATGCTGGAGCCGCTGCGCTCGGCGATCTACGCCTTCAAGACCGACTTCGTGGTGGCTGGGTGGGTCGCCCGGCTGAAGCCGGACGAGCTTGCGGCGGCGCAGGCCGCCCTCGCTGGCGCCGGCTTCCCGACTCCGCAGATCCGCTCGTATGACGACAAGCCGATCAACCCTGCCGATGTCACCCAGCCGATCGACGTACTGTTGGATCTCGAGCCGCGCAGCAACGAGACCAGGATGTTGCCCGGCCGCAGCTACGATCAGGATCCGGTTCGCAGCGCGATGCTGACGCGCGCGCGCACCGAGAAGAGGTCGGTTGCCTCGGACCCGGTGCCGTTGATCCGCGGAAACGGAGCGATCGGCATCATCGTGGCTGCGCCCGTCATTCCCGAGGGAGCGACCGAGCCGGCCGGGTTCGTGACGTTTTCCTACGAGCTCGCCTCGCTGATGCTGGCCAATGACGACATGTCGCTGTTCGCGGTGGCGCTCAGGGATCCGCGCAAGGACGGCGGCGAGCTGATCGCCAACGATCAGGGCGTGGTCTCGACGCGGATGGCGGCGGCGGACGGGCCGGCGCCGTCGGCGACGCGCACGGTGAGCTTCGGCGGCCGCGATTGGCAGCTCGGCTATTACGCGAAGACCAATTCGGTGCGCCGCGCCGAGCAGACCGCGATCATCGTGGCGGCGATCGGCTTTGCCATCACTGCAATGGTGTGCGGCCTGTTCGGTTATGTCGCCTACAACAATCTGCGGCTTAGCCGGGAGATCCAGGTCAGGATCGGCTTCGAGCGCCGGCTGACCGCGGTCATCGACGAGCTCAACCACCGCGTCAAGAACATCCTGGCGGTGATCCAGTCGATCGTGACGCGCACCTTGCGCCACGGCTCGGACATCGACAGCGCGCGCGAGCTCCTGATCGGACGCATCCACGCCATGTCCAACGTGGTGTCGCTGCTCAGCGAGAGCCAGTGGCAGGGCGTCAAGTTGAAGGGCCTGTTCGAGGCGCGCGCGATTCCGCATGCCGATCGCATCGCTGTCACCGGCCCCGATATCGCGGTCAGCGCGCGTGCGGCGCAGAGCCTCTCGCTGCTGTTCTTCGAGCTCGCCTCGCATTCCGACGAGGGCCTGTCATTGGTCGGCAAGCACCCCCACATCACAGCCAATTGGACGGTGACGGGCGAAGATGGCCACGAGGTCTTCCATTTTCGATGGGAGGAGTTCAACACCAGCGAGGCGACGCGCCGGCCCGATTCCGATTTCGGCCTGATCCTGCTCGACCGCGTCGCGCCCGAGGCGCTGGGGGGGACCGCCAAGCGCTTCTTCACGGACGTCTCCTACGTCTATGAATTGACCGCGCCGATGGAGACGGTGGTCGACATGACCGAGCGCGACCGCACGGACAAGATCTCGGCGCCGGTCAGGCCGGCGCGAAGCTAACTCTTTGGCCGCAACACCAGATCGACGAGGCTGCGCGCGTAGCCAGGTGTGATCGGCGCGATGCCGAAGATGTAGCGGTAGAACAGGCTGCCATAGATCGCGTCGTAGAGATTCTCAGGGGGACCCTCGGCCTGAATGCTGCCGTCCTTCTGGCCGGCGGCGATCATGTCCACCAGCGCGTCGCGGCGGAATTGCAAGTAGCGGGCGTAGAACAGCTCGGCCGAGCCGGTCTTGGAAATGCATTCTGAGATCACGGCGAGCTGCACCTTGCCGAATTCGCCCTGGAGCGCCTCGGCATAGGCGGTGGCGTGGCGCCGCGCGCGCGCCGCGGGCGTGCCGGCGCTCGCAGGCGGCAGCGGCAGCATCTGCGCGGCATGGTGGAGGAATGCGTCGATCAGCAGCGCTTCCCGCGACGGCCACCATTTGTAGATCGTCATCTTCGACACGCTGGAGTGGCGCGCGATCGCATCGATGGTGGTGGCGGCAAGGCCGGTGGTCGCCATCAGTGCATAGGCGCTTTCGAGGATGGCGTTGGTGGTCTCGATCGACCTTGGCCGGCCGCGCCGGGGCGCGCTCTCCGCCTCTTCACGCCCGTCTTTCGCCATCGCCACGCCCGGTCTCCTCACGCAGAGTCCCGGCATAGCGCAGGGGCGCCTTTCGGCCTAGCAGAATCGCACGCTTTTTTGGCTCTACGCCTGCCGCCGCAGGGCTGCCGGCAGATCCTGCCGTTTCGACCAGGCGATGTAGTAGGCGAGCCCGGTCATCGCGGCGAAGCCGGTGATGCTCACCGCCACCTGCATCACCACCAAGTTCGGCCCGGTGATCAGGATGAGGTGGCCGGCGAAGGACAGGAACACGGCGACACAGAATACCGCGAGCCATTCCTCACCGCATGCGATCACCGCTTGCAGCGGTCTCCATCTCAGGCCGGGGTGATCGGCCGGAATGAGATGGGTCGCAATGAACGCGAGGGCCAGGAAATGGACCACGCGATAGGGCGCGAGGTTTTCCTTGTCGGTCGGCGCGATGCTGTTGAGGAGGAGATCCGGCAGGTAAGCGGATAGCGTCGGCGAATGGCGCATCAAGGTGACGGCCATTGCGAAGATCAAATAGGCGCCTGCGAGGATCCGCAGCCAGGACATGCCGCGCAGCGCCCGCCCCGGCGCACCGGTCACGGCGAACCAGCCGCCCAGCACCATCAGCAGCTGCCAGCACAGCGGATTGAAGGTCCATTCCCCGTCCGGATAGATCCGAAAATTCCAGCCGAACCAGCGCGCGGCAAGATACAGCGCGACCGATGCCGCCAGCGTCAGGTTCGGCCCCCGCAACAGGCCCCACAGCACGAGCGGAAAGAGCGCCATCAGCGGGATCATCAGCTGCAGCAGGTCGAGATTCAGCGGCTCTTCCTGGAGCACGAGACCGCGGACCAGGATGCGCAGCGGATGCTCGAGAATTCCGGAGATGTTGTATTCGTGGATGATCTCCGGCGCCATCGATTGCGAGGCGACATAGGCGATGGCGTCGATATAGATCACGAACAGCACGACATAGGCGGCATAGAGCCGCCAGACCCGACGAAAGATGCGCGTCGCTGCGACCACATAGCCGCGCTCCAGCGCCATCCTGCCGTGGATGATGGCAACGCCGTAGCCCACCACGAACACGAACAGGTCCGCCGCGCCGCTGAAGCCGAAATTGCGGAGCGTCAGCAGGTTGACGACGTTGTTCGGAATATGGTCGACGAAGATGGACCAATTGGCGATGCCGAGCGTCAGATAGAGCCTGGCGTCGTGCTGGAATGCGGCGAGGTTCGCCTTGACGGACGGTTTCATTAAGTAAAATAGCTTTGGGAATCAGGATGATGCTTTTAGCGGCAATCGCCTGCCCATCCGAGTAGCGTTTGCGTGAGCGGCAAGGCAATCGCGCCGAACCGCGCAGAAATGCGGCCCTCGCCCTCTATCGAATTGATGCGCCCAAAGGACTTACGACGAAATTTTCTGACCCGCGCCGATCGCTACTCGGCAGGCTCCGCCGACACCTCGTCGGCCACGCCGGCGCGGCTCGCCAGGATGCCGAGGGCGACGCCCCCGATGGCCAGGATCGGCAACAATCGTTTCACCCCGATGGCGCGAACGATCTGAAGCCCGGTGGCGAGGAGCATCGGATCTGCAAGCATGCTCTGCGCGGCCGATTTCGCCGCGCGCTCGGCCGCGATCTGGGCGCGCTTCTGCACCTCGCGCTTGTAGCCCCAATAGGAGCCTGCCGCGGCCAGCGTCAGCAGAAAGAAGATGCCGGCGCCGGCAAGACAAGCCTGCACCGGGCCATATTTCTGCAGCACCCAGATGAAGACGGCGGCACAAAGGAAGCCTGTCGTCACGAGCAGCGCGAAGGCAGCGCCCGCAGCCAGGGAGGTCAGCCGAACAGTCGTGCCGGTGGATGCACTGATGCTGTCGATGATGCGCTGAAACATGGCCTTGCTCCTCAATCCCCGCCAGCCGAATCGTCACGGGCCGACAGCGGCCGCGTGTCGCTGCCGTGTCAAATGAACGGCGGCATCCTTAGCGACGCCAGGCGGCGCCGATCAGGAAGCCGATGCCGAGCGCCAGCCCGACGGTCGCCAGCGGCCGCTGTGTGATCGCATCTTCCAGCGTCTCTTCGATCGAGCCGTAGGCATCTTGTGCGGCTTCCATCATCGCGCTGCCGCGCTCGGACATGTCGTCCATCGCGGAATCCATGTTCTCGCGCGCCTGGCGATAGCCGCGGCGAGCCTGCTTGCTGGTGGAGTTGGCGAAAGTATTGAGCGCGTCGGTGATCTGGTCGGTGAGGGCGGCGATATCGCTTTTCACGGCTGCTACATCCTTTTCGAGGCGGTCTCGGGTGGCTTTGTCGGTCCAGTCTCTCATCCCGGTTTCGGCATTGGGCGTGGACATCGGGAGCTCCGAACTGTTGACGGCTGAGATGGGCGGAGAACGTTTCGTCGCCGGGTAAGTTCCGTTCGCTGAAACCGGTCAGGCTTGCGGAAGCTGCGGCGAATTCTCCGGCAACAGGTGGTCCTTCAGGATCAGCGCGACGATCAGGAGCGGCGACGACAGGAACGCGCCCATCGGCCCCCACAGCCAGGTCCAGAACGCGAGCGCGAGCAGCACGGCGAGCGCGTTCAGGGCGAGCCGCCGGCCGATGATCGTCGGTGTGATGAAGTGCCCCTCCAGAAAGGTGAGGCCGCCGAAGGCGAGCGCGGCCATCAGGCCGCCGCCGATGGTCGGAAAGGCGATCAGCCCCACCACGACCAGCACGGCGAACATCGCCACGGGCCCGATGATGGGGATGAAGTTGAGCGTGGCCGCCAGCGCGCCGAGCCCGGCCGGATTGGGCATTCCGGTGAGCGCGCAGATCAGGCCGGTGGCGACGCCGACGCCGACATTGATGAGGGTGACGGTCAGCAGATAATTGCCGAGATGGACCTCGATCTCGTTGAGGATCCGGAGCGTGCGCAGCCGCGCGTCGCGATCGCTGAAGGTCATGATCATGGCTCGCCGCAGGTCGCGCCAGCTTGCGATGAACAGGATCAGGGTGACGAAGAACAGCAGAAATTCGGTAAAGGTCGGTGACAGGAATTCCAGCGTCGGCTGCACCCACTCCACCTTGGGCATGTGGATGCTCGGCAATCCCTCCGAGCCGCCGAGCATGGCTTGCATCTCCCGCCAGAGCGCAAGCGGCCGATCGAACACGTGCAGCTTGTCCCGCAGTTGCGCGCCGAGCTCCGGCAGGCGCGTGCTCCATGCCATGACCGGCGAAGCGATCAGCGCCACGACGAAGGCGACCACCGCGGTCACCGCGACCACGATCAGAACGGCGCCGAGGCTGCGTGGGACCTTGCTTCGCTCCAGGAAGGTGGCCGCCGGAGACAGCATGGTCCCGGTGACGAACGCCATCACGACCGGCAGGAAGAACGCCTTGCCGACATAAAGCACGGCGACGATGGCAATCAGCAACAGGCCGGCCAGCGCGAACGCGACGAATTCAGTGCGGCGGATCACCGGCGGCAGCTCGACATGGCTCTCGGGGAGCGGTTCGCCTTCGCCGTTGCCGGAAATCAAACGGTCACTGGGTAGGACGCGCACAATATCTCTCCCGCACGGAATCCGCGATCCGCGCGCCCATTGATGACCTCACAACGCGTGGGCGGTATGCCGGTTCCATCGCGGCTTCGTGAACGATGGCTCGCTTGACTGTGACGTCGCTGCCGCACGCGGCAACGGAACTTCGATCCAGCCGGCGGAGTTTGTTGGGCAGCGCATTACCTGATGCACATCCAACGGGGCAGCTCATGACAAAGTTGTTTGCAGTCCGTCGCAGCTTCTCGCCGCGCGCCGTCGGCGCATTCGCTTTCGCAAGCGCTCTGCTCATGGCGCCCATGGGCACCGCGAGCGCGCAAACCTTCGGCTATGCGCCGATGCAGCGGGTGTACCCGCAGGACCTGTACTCGCAGGGCCAATACTCGCAGGATGACCTCAACGAGGCGCCGCAGGTCGCCGACGAGGATGCTCAGTTGCCCGACCGGCTGCGCAGGCAGATCGTCAGCTTCGACAGGAGCGAGGCGGCTGGTACCATCGTCATCGATACCAACAGCACCTATCTCTACTACGTGCTCGGAGGCGGCCGCGCGATCCGCTACGGCGTCGGCGTCGGCCGCGAGGGCTTTACCTGGTCGGGCGTGCAGAGCGTCAGTCGCAAGGCCGAGTGGCCGGACTGGCATCCGCCGGCCGAGATGATCGCGCGCCAGCCCTATCTGCCGCGCTTCGTCGCCGGCGGCCCCGGCAACCCGCTCGGTGCGCGTGCGATGTATCTCGGCTCGAGCCAATACCGCATCCACGGTACCAATGATCCCTCCACCATCGGAAAGTTCGTCTCCTCCGGCTGCATCCGCATGACCAACGAGGACGTCATTGACCTGTTCAATCGCGTTAATGTCGGCGCCAAGGTCGTGGTGCTGCCGAAGAACGCGCCCTTGATGGCCAGAGGAGGCGACAAGGCCGGCGAGCCCGTGCGCAGGCGGCCGGCCGTGACGACGCTGCCCTCGGGTCGGCAGGCGTTGAACGTCACGTCGTCGGCCGTGAATTAAGCGTGAGCGAGGTCATATGAGCAGACGCCTGATTGGCAAATGGACTGGCGGAACGGTGATCCTGATCGCGATCTCCGCCGGTCTTGCATCGGCGCCGTCGGCGCATGCGGAGGATTTCTTCTCGGCATTGTTCGGCGGCTTCCGGATGCGGCCGCCGCCGGAAATCCGCATGCCGTTCCCCAATGACGATGGGCCGCGCTACGATGGGCCGCGTCAGCGGGCCTCCTATGGCGGCGGCGCGGCCTATTGCGTGCGCGGCTGTGACGGCCGCTATTTCCCGGCGCAGGGCAGCGATTCCGAGAGCAAGGCGCAATCCTGCAAGAGCTTCTGCCCAGCCTCGGAAACCTCGCTGGTCTATGGCAGCAATATCGACGACGCCTCTACGGAGAACGGAAAGTCCTATTCCGACCTGCCGAACGCGTTCCGCTTTCGCAACGAGATCGTCGCGGGCTGTACCTGCAACGGCAAGGACCCGGTCGGGCTCGCATCGGTCAAGGTCGAGGACGATCCGACCCTGCGCAAGGGCGACATCGTCGCCGGAGCCGGCGGCCTCGTGGTCGCCAGCCGCAACGCCAATGACCGCCGCGGTGTCGCGATGAATTTCTCGCCGCTGCCGGAATCGGTGCGCGCCAGATTCCGCCAGGTCCCCGTGGTGGCGAAGGAGTAGCTTCGGCTTCCGAACGCCGTCCTCGCCAGCCCTACGCCGCGCGGATCTTGCCCAGGAAATCGCTGACTTGCTGACCGAGCTGGCGGCTTTGCGTCTCCAGCATCTCGGAGGCCTGCTTCACGTTCTCCGCGGCACCGGCTGCGGTGTCGGCATCGGCCTTCACGCCGGTGATGTTGTCCGAAACGTTCTTGGTTCCCTGCGCCGCGTATTGCGTGCTGCGGGTGATCTCCTGCGTAGCGGCGCCTTGCTCCTGCACTGCGGCCGCGATGGCGGTAGCGACTTCGTTGACCTCGCTGATGATGCCGCCGATCGCCTGGATCGCGTTGATGGCATCACCCGCAACCTTCTGGATGTCGGCGATCTGCTCGGAAATCTCCTCGGTCGCCTTCGCGGTCTGACTCGCGAGTGACTTCACCTCGGAGGCGACCACGGCAAAGCCGCGGCCGGCATCACCGGCGCGCGCCGCCTCGATCGTGGCGTTGAGCGCGAGCAGGTTGGTCTGCGCCGCGATGGTGTTGATGAGGCCGACGACCTCGCCGATGCGCCCCGCCGACTGCGCCAAGCCCTGCACGGTGCCGTCGGTTTCGCGCGCCTGGGTGACGGCGCGGCTGGCGATGCCCGCGGCATGCGCGGCCTGCTGGCTGATGTCGTTGATGGAGGCCGAGAGCTCCTCGGCCGCTGCCGCGACGCTCTCGACACTCGTGGAGGCCTCGTTCGAGGCCTTGCCGGCAATCTCGACGCGTTCATTGCTCTGGCGCGAGACGGCCGACAGGTCGCCCGAGGTCTTGCGCATCTCGCCGGAGGCCTCGCTCAGCTCGCCCAACGACTTGCGCACGGCGCTCTCGAACTCGCCGACATGGGCCTCGACCACGCGCTGGCGGGCGGCGGCGCCCGCATTGCGCTCACGCTCCTGCTCTTCGATCTTGAGCTTCTCGGCCGCCTGCTGCTTGAAGGTCTCCAGTGCGCCGGCCAGTGCGCCGATCTCGTCATGACGGTCGAGATAGCCGCTGTCGACGGCGAGGTCGCCGCCGGCGACCTTGAGCATGGCGTCGCGGATGGTGTTGAGCGGGGTGATGACGCGGCGGCTGACCAGCATGGTCGCGCCGACGGCAAGCCCAATGGCGAGCGCCAGGAGCCCAAGCTGCACGATCAGCGCGCGCTGCGCGGCGCCGTGTTGCTCCAGCGTATGGACCTTGGCGGCGTCGAGGGCGGCTTCTGCCACTGCGACGGCATTGGACAGGCGACCGACCGTGACCGGGGTCCATTGATTGGCTGTCATCTCGGCCTTGTCGCCCTTCACCAGCGTCTCCGCGAGGCGGTCGCGCAGGGCGAGATATTGCGGATCGAAATAGGCGGACTTGACCGCGGTCATGGCGGATGACAGTGCGGACGGCAGCTGCATGCCCGATGCCGACAATTCCAGCGCCTTCCACATCGCGGCCGTGCCGCCGACATATTGGGTGTAGGACTGGTGAGCCTCGGGCGTGATCTTGCCGGCGTTAAGGCCAGTCGAGACGATGAGCGAGGCTTCGCCGGCAGTGTTGCGCAAGAGCCATGCGTTCTGCTTGATCGACAGCAGCTGATCGATCGCCGCGTCCTGGTGATTGACGGTCCCGGCCAGGACGCTCGAGAGCTTGTCGAGCGTGTCGAGCAGGCCTTGCGTCGTCTCCATGTAGTCCTTCGGCAGGCCGGCGCGGCGCTGATCCTTGGGCTTGGCGACGTCCTCCCAGAACTGCTTCTGCTGCTCGCTCGCGGATTTGTAGAGGCGCGCGAGCTCCGGCACCAGCGTGCCGGATTGCGGAAAGTCGATGGCCGGCAACAGCTCGAGCGCATGCGCCATCGCCGGCATCTCGGCGTCGCGGATCGCGCGCAGATATTTCTCGATGTCGGCGTCCATTGGCGTGGTCGCGTTCAGCAGCCTGTTGCTGGTGGAGCGATCGGTCCGCAGATTGTGCATCGCCTTGAACAGGTCGGCGGACGCGTCCGCGATCTGCGAGATCCGGCTGGCGGTCCTCAGCCGATCCCAGGATGCGTAGGCGGTGAGCGAGAGCGCAACGACCACGCAGACCGACGTGATCGCGATCACGGCCTTGAGCAGCGCGGATACGGTCAGACGATTCAGCATCGAGGTCCCCCAATTTCCATGTCGAGTTCGCGGAGGGCGCCCGGCAACAATCGAAAAGGAGGAGCCCTGTGGCATCGGCAATCACATGCCGTTGGCGCCTCATGGCCAGACGGTTTCTGCATGTGAGAGGAAAAGGGTAAAGTTTTAGGCAGCCAAGCTACCGGTAAAAATACGCATTTACTAGAAGTTGCAATGGGTTGCGTTGATGGAACCAGCGCGCGAGGCCAGCGTTAGGACATCGTTAGCAATTTGCCAGAAGGGGGGTCCCTGCAATGCTGATCGGCGTCCTCGTCACCTTTCTCGTCGTCATTCTCGTGCTTTATCTGATCAACATGCTGCCGATGGACGGCCGCGCCAAGCAGATCGCGCGCGTGATCGTCATCATCATCGGCGTCGTGTCGCTGCTGAAATATCTGACAGTATTCTAGCGGGGGCTACTGCTCCCAAACAAAAAGCCCCGGCCTGAGCCGGGGCTTCGTTCATGCTGCGCTAGTGCAGCGACTTCAGCCAGTCGTCGACGTCCTGACGAACCTGGTCCTTGGCCTTGCCGTAGCGTTCCTGCAGCCGGCCCTCGAGCTGCTCGCGGCGGCCCTCGATCAGTTGGAGGTCGTCATCGGTGAGCTTGCCCCATTTCTCCTTGGCCGATCCCTTGAACTGCTTCCAGTTTCCTTCGATCCGATTCCAGTCCATGACCATCTCCCATGGGTTGATGGCCCGACAACGCGAGGCGCACGCAGCCTGTTCCGCGCCAAGCCGCGACGTTTCGCGCAAGAAAAAAGCCCCGGCGCGGGCCGGGGCTTTTGACGGTTCCGTGACTTCGTTCAGCCCAGCGCCTCTTTATCCAAGAGCCTCTTATCCAAGAGCCTTGGCCTCGCGGCGGCGCGCGGTGAGGATGTATTCGGTGTAGCCGTTCGGCTGCTTGCGCCCCTTGAAGACGAGTTCGCAGGCCGCCTTGAAGGCGACGCCGTCGAAGGCGGGCGCCATCGGCTTGTAGATCGGATCGCCAGCGTTCTGCTTGTCGACGACGACCGCCATGCGCTTGAGCGATTCCATCACCTGCGCCTCGGTGATGACGCCCTGGTGCAGCCAGTTGGCGAGGTGCTGGCTGGAGATGCGCAAGGTGGCGCGGTCTTCCATCAGGCCGACATCGTGGATGTCGGGCACCTTGGAACAGCCGACGCCCTGGTCGATCCAGCGCACGACATAGCCCAGAATGCCCTGGCAATTGTTGTCGATCTCCTGCCTGACGTCATCGGGAGCCCAGTTCGACTTCGACACCGGAATGGTCAGGATGTCGGACAGTTTTGCCCGCGGTCCGCCCTTGGCGAGTTCTTCCTGGCGCGCGATCACGTTGACCTGGTGGTAGTGCAGCGCGTGCAGCGTCGCCGCTGTGGGCGAGGGCACCCAGGCGGTGGTAGCGCCGGCCTGCGGATGGGCGAGCTTCTGCGCCAGCATGTCCGCCATCTTGTCGGGGGCGGCCCACATGCCCTTGCCGATCTGGGCGTGGCCCGGCAGGCCACAGGTCAGGCCCATCTCGACGTTCCAGTCCTCGTAGGCCTTGATCCAGGCCTGCGCCTTCATCTCGTTCTTGCGGATCATCGGGCCCGCTTCCATCGAGGTGTGGATCTCGTCGCCGGTGCGGTCGAGGAAGCCGGTGTTGATGAACATGATGCGCTTGGAGGCGCGCTGGATGCAGGCCTTGAGGTTGACGGTGGTGCGCCGCTCCTCGTCCATGATGCCGACCTTGAGCGTGTTCTCGGGCAGGCCCAGCATCTTCTCGACGCGGTCGAAGATCTCGCAGGTCAGCGACACCTCGTCCGGGCCGTGCATCTTCGGCTTGACGATATAGGCCGATCCCGTGCGGCTGTTCTTGACCTTGGAGTGGCCCTTGAGGTCGTGGATCGCGAGCAGGCCCGAGACGGCGGCATCGAGCAGGCCTTCCGGAACCTCTTCGCCCTTCTCGTCCAGCACCGCGTCGGTGAACATGTGGTGACCGCAATTGCGCATCAACAGCAGGCTGCGGCCGTGCAGCTTGACCTCGCCCTTGCCGTCAGGCGTCTTGTAGAGGCGGTCGGAATTGAGCGAACGCGTCAGCGTCTTGCCGCCCTTCTCGAAATCGGCCGACAGCGTGCCGTTCATCAGGCCGAGTGTGTTGCGGTAGACCAGCACCTTGTCCTCGGCATCGACCGCGGCGACCGAGTCCTCCATGTCGAGGATGGTCGAGACCGCGGCCTCCACGATCATGTCGGCGACACCGGCCGGATCGTCCTTGCCGATCGCGCTGCTGCGGTCGATCTTGACCTCGATATGCAGGCCGTTGTTGACGAGCAGCACGGCGCTCGGCGCGGCGGCATCGCCCTGGAAGCCGGCGAACTGTGCGGCGTGCTTCAGCGCGGTGGCGTTGCCGCTCTTCAGCTTCCCTGCGAGCTGGCCCGCGACGACGCTGTAGGCGGTGACGTCGGTGTGGCTGCCGGTCGCGAGCGGCACGGCGTTGTCGAGGAACGCCTTGGCCTTGGCGATCACCTTGTCGCCGCGCGCCTTGTTGTAGCCCTTGCCGCTCTCGGACGGGTCGTGCGGGATCGCGTCGGTGCCGTAGAAGGCGTCATAGAGCGAGCCCCAGCGCGCATTCGCCGCGTTCAGCGCGTAGCGCGCATTGGTGAGGGGCACGACGAGCTGCGGGCCGCAGATCTTGCCGATCTCCTCGTCGACATTGGCGGTCTCGACCTTCTGCGTCGCCGGCTCCGGCACGAGATAGCCGATCTCCTTCAGGAAGGCGGTATAGGCATCGAGGTCGAGCGCCTTGCCCTTGTTGGCGCGGTGCCAGTCGTCGATCTTGGCCTGCAGATTGTCGCGAAACGCGAGCAGCTCGCGGTTCTTCGGTCCCAGCTCCTTGATGATGCCGGCAAGCCCGGCCCAGAACGCATCCGGCGCGATCCCCGTTGTCGGGGCGGCTTCCTTGGCGATGAAGTCAAACAGAACAGGGGCGATCTTCAATCCGTGGGCGTCGACGCGTTTCATGATGGGCTTTCTTGTTGGAAATGGCTGTTTTTGGCTGCTTTTGACCCGACAGCAGCAAAATGCGCCCACGCGGGGCGGCTTTCCGGACCTATTAGCCCCAAAATCAGGGCGGTGAGAAGACCCCCGGGGGCTTGTCAAAATGTCAAGAGAAGGTGGGAGAAGCCCCACGCACCGGTGTCATTCCCCGCGAAAGCGGGGAATCCAGTACGCCGCGGCTTCTCCGTATCCCAACGCTGTCTCTGGAATATTGGGTCGCCCGGTTCACACCGGGCGACGACAGCGGAGACTGGGGCGACCTCAAATGTTCGCAGCGAGGTCCACGAGCTCGTCGAACAGCACGCCTGATGTCTTCAGCATCTGCTCGATCTCGTCAGCCGCCTGAGCCACGGTCCGCTTCGACGTGTCGATCACGAGCTCGGCAGCCTCAGGCTTCTCGTAATCGTTGCCGATGCCGGTGAACGAGGCGAGCGCGCCGGCGCGGGCTTTCTTGTAATGGCCCTTGGGATCGCGCTCCTCGCACACTTCGGCCGGCGTCGCGACATGGATCTCGCGGAACGCGGTATCGGCGATGCGGCGCGCGGCGGCGCGATCTTCGCGCGCGGGCGAGACCGCCGCGACGATGGCGATGTGGCCGTTGCGGGCGAGATGTGTCGCGACCTCGGCGAGGCGGCGGATGTTCTCGCTGCGATCGGTGGCGGAGAAGCCGAGATCGCTGTTGAGCCCGGCGCGCAGCGTGTCGCCGTCGAGCAGGATCGGCGAGCCGCCATTGGTGAAGAGACGCCGCTCCAGCGCCCGCGCCAGCGTCGACTTGCCGGAGGCGGGCAGGCCGGTGAGCCAGACCACGGCACCGTTATGGCGATAGCGCGCCGAGCGCTCGTCGCTGCGCAGCGCCGATTCCACCGGCACGATGTCGACCGGCACGGCACGCTGGCCGGCATCGACCGACAGCACCAGGCCGCCGCCCGCGATGCGTCCGGACACCTCGATCACGAGGCGGCCGGTGCGCGGATTTTCGGTGTAGGGATCGGTCGCGATCGGATTGGACAGGGAGATGTCGATCTCGCCGACATGGTTGCGGCCGATCGCCTTGTTCTCGCTGCTCGAGAGCTCACCGGGATCGACCGCCTTCTCGATGGCGACAACGGTGGCGCGGCTTTCCTTCGGTCCGCAGCGCACCAGCAATTGGTCGCCCTTCGCGAGCGGCTTGTCGTGCAGCCAGAAGATCCGCGCGCGCAGCCGCCGCGTCTCGCGCGGGGCGCTGCCCACATGCGCGATGATGTCGCCGCGCTCGATGAACAATTCGCGGTCGAGCGTGATGCCGACCGAGCGGCCCGCGCCTTGCCGGCTGGCGACCGGCGTCACCGGCCAGCTCTCGACCGTCTTGATCTTCGCGATCTTGCCCGCGGGCATGATCACGATCTCGTCGCCGGCAATCAGGCTGCCGGATTCGATGCGGCCGGCAACGATGCGGCGGTCGTCGAACTTGTAGATCGCCTGCACCGGCAGCCGCAGCGCCAGCGCTTCCAGCGGA
Organism: Bradyrhizobium sp. SPXBL-02; assembly: GCF_051853065.1. Taxonomy (NCBI): domain Bacteria; kingdom Pseudomonadati; phylum Pseudomonadota; class Alphaproteobacteria; order Hyphomicrobiales; family Nitrobacteraceae; genus Bradyrhizobium; species Bradyrhizobium sp. SPXBL-02. Next base: position 1,357,855 of record NZ_CP182474.1, read on the forward strand.
CGCGCCGGCTCGAGGCGATCGAGCGCCTCGACCACGGTCGGTCCCTTGTACCAGCCGATGCGGTCCGTACGCTCGGCGACGCCGTCGCCGTCGCGCGCGGAAATCGGGATCACGGCCGTGGGCGTCACGCCGAGGCCGTTCAGATGCGCGGAAATCTCGTCGCTGATGTCCTTGAAGCGTGCGGCGGAGAAATCGACGCGGTCCATCTTGTTGACGACGACGGCGACCTGCTTCACGCCGAGCAGATGCAGGAGATAGCCATGCCGCCTGGTCTGGTCGCGCACGCCCTCCAGCGCATCGATGATCAGCACCGCACCGTCGGCCTGCGAGGCGCCGGTGATCATGTTGCGCAGGAATTCGGCGTGGCCGGGCGCGTCGATCAGCACGATGTCGCGCGAATTGGTGCGGAAGCGGATCTGCGTGGTGTCGATGGTGATGCCCTGGTCGCGCTCGGTTTGCAGCGCGTCGAGCAGGAACGACCATTCGAATGGCATGCCGCGCCGCGCGCTCACAGCTTTCAGCATTTCGAGCTTGCCGTCGGGCAGGCTGCCGGTTTCATGCAGGAGGCGGCCGACCAGCGTCGACTTGCCGTGGTCGACATGGCCGACGATGACGATGCGCACTTGCGGACGCGTGGTGCCGTTCGGGGTCGCAGGCGAAGCGGGAGTGACGATCATGTTCATAGCCGCAAAGCGTCCTTGATCAGAGATAGCCGGCGACGCGCAGACGCTCGAAGGCGTCCTCGGTCTCGTGGTCGAGCGCGCGCCCCGAGCGCTCCGGCACCTTGGTCTGCTCGAGCTCGATCAGGATCTCGTCGATGCTGGACGCCGTCGAATTCACGGGGTTGGTGATGTCCTGATCGCCCAGCGAGCGATAGCGCTTGCCGTCCTTGGCGAGGTACAGGGGGATGATCGGAATGTTCTCGCGCTTGGTGTAGGCCCAGATATCGGCCTCGGTCCAATGCAGGATCGGATGGATGCGCAAATGCGCGCCTTGCGGCGGCGAGGCGTTGAAATGGTCCCAGAACTCCGGCGGCTGGTCGCGCACGTCCCAATTGCCTTCGAGCCCGCGCGGCGAGAACACGCGCTCCTTGGCGCGGGTCGCTTCCTCGTCGCGGCGGATGCCGGCGATCAGGCCGTCGAAGCCATACTTTGCGAGCGCCATCTTGAGGCCCTCGGTCTTGCGCGCGGCGGAACGGGCGGCCGGCGGCAGCGTCGGGTCGACCGCATCGATCGGCGGGCAGGGCTCGACGCGCAGATCGAGATCCCATTCCTTCCCGTAATGATCGCGGAAGCGATACATCTCCGGAAACTTCTTGCCGGTGTCGACGTGAAGGGCCGGAAACGGCATCTTGCCGAAGAAGGCTTTCCGCGCCAGCCAGATCATGACGTTGGAGTCCTTGCCGAGCGACCACAACAGGGCAATCTTCTTCAGCCGGGCAAAGGCCTCACGGAAGATGTAGATGCTCTGCGCTTCGAGCTGGTCGAGATGATCCATGCTCGGGGCGGTCAGCCCGACTGGAATTTGCTCGGAAATGGGCGCGCGAAAGTTCTGCCCATCTGCACCGGAATCCGTCCTGAGAAGATGCATCTCTGCCACTTTGCGTTTGGAGGCGAAAATTCTATAGTTGCGGTGCAGAAGAGAAGAAAAAAATTTCTCTTTGCGCGCTCGAAACGAGACATATATAGAAAATAATTCCAGTCAACCCCGTTTGTGGGGAAGCGAGTATCGCATGCGGTTCTTGCCGGTGTTTCTCGATCTCAAGGCCGGCCCGGTGATTCTCATCGGCGCGGGCGAGCTTTTGCGCGCCAAGCTGCGCGTGCTCGCCGCTGCCGGCGCGCGGCTGCGCGTGCATGCGATCGACGGCAATCATGACCTCGGCCTGGGCTCCGAAGATGCGGCCCGCATCGAGATCGCGGCGAGCGATCCGCTCACGGCCGATCTCGTAGGTGTCATTGCTGTCGTCTGCGCGGGCGCGGGCGATGTCGGTGTGGCCATGTCGGCTCGCGCCAAGTCGCTCGGCCTTCCCGTCAACGTCATGGACGACCTCGAGCATTCCAGCTTCATCTTTCCGGCCATCGTCGATCGCGGCGATGTCGTGGTCGCGGTCGGCACCGGCGGCACCTCCCCGGTGGTGGCGCGGCGCGTGCGCGAGAAGATCGAGGCGCTGCTGCCGGCGCGCATCGGCGAACTCGCCGAGTTCATCGGCACCTTCCGCAAGTCCATCAACGAGCGCATCGCCGAGTTTCCGCTGCGCCGCCGCTTCTGGGAGCGCGTCATCGACGGTCCGATCGGCGCTGCCGTGCTCGCCGGCCGCAAGGCTGAGGCGGACGCTTCGCTCAAGGCGATCTCCGATCCCGCCGTATTTGCCCGCGCCGACAAGCCGGAAGGCTCGGTCGCGCTGGTCGGCGCCGGCCCCGGCGATCCCGATCTGCTCACCATCAAGGCGCTGCGCGCGCTGCAGGACGCGGACATCGTCTTCCATGACGAGCTGGTCTCGCCCGAGATTCTCGATCGCATTCGCCGCGACACAACGCGCGTTGCGGTCGGCCGCCGCGTCGGCAGGCCCGGCATCGGCCAGGACGCCATCAACAGGCGCATGATCGAGGCCGCGCAATCGGGCCAGCGCGTCGTGCGGCTGAAGGGCGGCGATCCCTTCGTGTTCGGCCGCGGCGGCGAAGAAGTGGAAGCGCTGCGCGCCGCCGGCGTCGCCTATTCGATCATTCCCGGCATCACTGCAGGCCTAGGCGCCGCTGCCGATTTCGAGGTGCCGCTCACTTATCGTCACGAAGCGACCCGCATCACCTTTCTCACCGCGCACAAGTCGCGCGATGCCGAGAACGTGGATTGGTCGACGCTGACCGACACGAAGATGACCGTCGTGGTCTACATGGGCGTGACCGCAGCGCCCGCCGTGCGCGCCGGCTTGTTCGCGGCCGGTCGCTCGCCGGAGACGCCGGTCGGCGTGTTCGCCCGCGTCACGCGACCCGATGCCCAAGGCGCGATCGGCACGCTGCGCGACCTGCCGGAACTGGTGCGGCGGATCCATGGCGGTCCCGCCATTCTCATCATCGGCGACGTGGTCCGGCATGCCGGTTCGCTTCGCCGCCAGACTCCCAAGCAAATCATCTCTGACCTATTGGATGCAGCCGAATGACCTCTCCGCTCGAACAGAAGAAGATCAAGATCGCCGGCCCCTCGGTTGTGACGGCCAATCGCACCTGGGACGGCATCGTGGTCTACCGCACCGCCGCCAAAAGCTGGTCCGCCGAGCTGTCGGAAGCCGCCATCGTGCGCAACTCCGACGAGGCCAAGGCGTTGCTTGCGGAAGCCGTGGCCGATGACGTCGGCGCCATCGGCCCCTATATCGCGCCGGTGGAGATCGGCGACGATGGCAAGGTCCTGCCCGGCAATCTGCGCGAACAGATTCGCCGCACCGGCGTCACAATCGGACAGCCGGCCCAGGTTTAAGGCACGCACTTATGTACGCTTACGACGAAATCGACCGCACGCTCGTCAACGAGCGCGTCTCGGAGTTCCGCGACCAGGTGAAGCGGCGCCTGTCCGGAGAGCTCACCGAGGACGAGTTCAAGATTCTGCGTCTGCAGAATGGCGTCTATCTGCAGCTGCACGCTTACATGTTCCGCGTCGCGATTCCCTACGGCACGCTGGCGACGAACCAGATGCGGGCGCTCGCCCATGTCGCGCGCAAATACGACCGCGGCTATGGCCACTTCACCACGCGGCAGAACATCCAGTTCAACTGGATCAAGCTCGCCGAGCTGCCGGACGCGCTCGAAGACCTCGCCAAGGTCGGCATCCATGCGATGCAGACCTCCGGCAACAACATGCGCAACGTCACCTCGGATCAGTGGGCCGGCGTCGCGCCGGGCGAGATCGAGGATCCGCGCATCTGGTCTGAGCTGATCCGTCAGCACACCACGCTGCATCCGGAATTCTCGTTCCTGCCGCGCAAGTTCAAGATCGCGATCACCGCCTCGGACCACGACCGCGCCGCGATCAAGATCCACGACATCGGCCTCCGCCTGATCAAGAACGAGAAGAACGAGACCGGCTTCGAGGTTCTCGTCGGCGGCGGTCTCGGCCGCACGCCGTTCATCGCCAAGACCATCAAGCACTTCGTGCACGGACGCGACATCCTCAGCTACATCGAGGCTATCTTGCGCGTCTACAACCAGTACGGCCGCCGCGACAACATCTACAAGGCGCGCATCAAGATCCTGGTGCACGAGCTCGGCATCGAGAAATTCTCGCGCGAGGTCGAGGACGAGTGGCAGCACATTCGTAACTCCTCGCTCCAGATCGACGACGAGGTGATCGAGGACATCCGCTCGCGCTTCACCTATCCTCCTTACGAGAAGCTGCCGCACATGCCGGACGAGCTGCGCCAGGCCGCGGCCGATCCGGACTTCGAGGCGTGGCGCAAGAACTCGGTGGCGCCGCACAAGGTGCAGGGCTATTCGATCGTCACGATCTCGCTGAAGCCGACCGGCGGGCCTCCGGGCGACGCCACGGCCGAGCAGATGGATGCGCTGGCCGATCTCGCCGACAAATATTCCTTCGGCGAGATCCGCGTCGGCCATGAGCAGAACCTGGCGCTGCCGCACGTCGCCAAGCGCGATTTGCCGGCGCTGTGGAAGGCGCTCGACAAGCTCGGGCTCGCGACGCCCAACGTCAATCTGATCACCGACATCATCGCGTGCCCGGGGCTCGATTATTGCTCGCTGGCGAACGCGCGCTCGATTCCGATCGCGCAGGAGCTGACGCGGCGCTTCGCCAACCACGAGCTGGCCAACCTGATCGGCCGTCTCCACATCAACATCTCCGGCTGCATCAATGCCTGCGGCCATCACCATGTCGGCCATATCGGCATTCTCGGCGTCGAGAAGAACGGCGAGGAGGTTTACCAGATCACCATCGGCGGCCGTGCGGACGAGAATGCGGCGCTCGGCACCCTGATCGGTCCCGGCGTGAAGTTCGACGAGGTCGCCGACGTCGTCGAGGACATCGTGGAAGCTTATCTCGCGCTGCGCGAGCGGCCGGAAGAGCTGTTCATGGACACGGTGAAGCGCCTCGGCGTCGAACCCTTCAAGGAGCGCGTCTATGCCACTCGTTAACGGCGGAAAGATCGTCGATGACAGCTTTGTCAAGCTCGCCGTCGACACGCCGCTGCCCGAGGGCGGCGACATCCTGGTGCCCGCCGAGCGCTTCCTCGGCGAGGCCGAGGGCTTGCTCAAGCGTTCGGGCAAGGTCGGCGTGATCTGGCCCAACAGTCGCGACATCAGCGAGCTCGTGCCGTATCTCGGCAAGATCGCCGCCGTCGCGCTGGTGTTCCCGACCTTCCGTGACGGACGGGCCTACAGTCAGGCGCGGCTGCTGCGCGAACGCTACAATTACCGCGGCGAATTGCGCGCGACCGGTCAGGTGCTGCGCGACCAGTTCGTGTTCATGTTGCGTGCCGGCTTCGATGCCTTCGAGGTCAAGAAGCAGGCCGACGCCGAAGCCTTCATGCAGACCGCCAAGCGCTATTCGGTGTTCTACCAGCCGACCGGCGATGGCCGCATCACCGCGCTCCACCGGCGCATGCAGCTGCGCCACTCCGAAGGGGTCGGCACGTGAACGCGATCGCGCCACAGGTTTCGCCCGTGTCTGCGCTGCCTTCGGCGGACGAGCTCGATCGCGCCCTGCGCGATGCCTCGCCCGCGGAGGTCATTGCCGCGGCGCTGAAAACGGTCGGGCGCGAGAAGCTTGCGCTGGTGTCCTCCTTCGGCACGGAATCGGCGACGCTGTTGAAGGTGATGGCGGACGTCGATCCGGCGATCCCCGTGATCTTTCTCGACACCGGCTGGCTGTTCGAGGAGACGCTGGCCTATCGCGATACCCTCATTGCGACGCTGGGCCTGAAGGACGTCCGCTCGATCAGGCCCGCCGAGGAGACGCTGTCGCGCGAAGATCCCGACCGCGACCTCTGGTTCTCCGATCCCGACGCCTGCTGCCGCATCCGCAAGGTCGAGCCGCTGGCGCGTGCGCTGAAACCGTTCGACGCCTGGCTCAACGGCCGCAAGCGTTTCCAGGGCAATGCGCGCGCCGACATTCCGGTCGTCGAGGACGATGGCGCGCGGCTGAAGTTCAATCCCTTCGCCAACGTCTCGCGCGAGGAGATCGAGGCGATCTTCTCCCGCGCCAAATTGCCGCGACATCCTCTGGCTGCGTCAGGATTCCTGTCGGTTGGGTGTATGCCTTGCACCAGCCGAACGGCCGAGGGCGAGGATGCACGCGCCGGCCGCTGGCGTGGCAGGGCCAAGACAGAATGCGGCATCCACACGATGAAGACTTCGTAGCACAGTCACGCTGCCACGCTGCGAACAAGAAAATCAGGTTCCGTTGACACAAGAGCGTTTCGCCACGAGTTATGCCTGCCGTCGATGACGCCGATGTCGTCGAGGTGAATGGAGATGGACATGATGCGCCGTATCGTTCCGCTCGCCGCGGGATTGCTCGCGACGGGGTTCTGGGCAGGCTCGGCTCTGGCCGCTGACATCAATTTGCTGAACGTGTCGTACGATCCGACGCGTGAGCTCTATGTCGAGTTCAACAAGGCGTTCGCGACCGCCTATCAGAAGGAAACCGGCAAGAGCGTCGAGATCAAGCAGTCGCACGGCGGCAGCGGCTCGCAGGCACGCGCGGTGATCGACGGCTTGCAGGCCGATGTGGTGACGCTTGCGCTCGCCTATGACATCGACGCGATCGCGAACAAGGGTCTCACCGCGACGGATTGGCAGAAGCGGCTGCCGCAGAATTCATCACCCTATACCTCGACCATCGTCTTCCTGGTGCGCAAGGGCAATCCCAAGGGCATCAAGGACTGGGACGATCTGCTCAAGCCGGGCGTTGCCGTCATCACGCCGAACCCGAAGACATCGGGCGGCGCGCGCTGGAATTATCTGGCCGCCTGGGGCTTTGCGCAGAAGAAGTACGGCTCGACCGACAAGGCCAAGGACTTCATTGGAAAGCTCTACCAGCAGGTGCCGGTCCTGGATACCGGCGCGCGGGGCGCCACTGTGACCTTTGTCGAGCGCGGCGTCGGCGACGTGCTGCTCGCCTGGGAGAACGAGGCTTATCTTGCGCTCAAGGAGTTTGGTCCCGAAAAATTCCAGATCGTTGCACCGCCGCAGTCGATCCTCGCCGAGCCGCCGGTCGCGATCGTGGACAAGGTTGCCGACAAAAAGGGCACCCGCAACGCGGCCGACGCCTACCTTCAATACTGGTACACCAAGGAAGGGCAGGAGATCGCCGCGCGCAATTTCTACCGTCCGCGCGATGCCGAGACCGCCAAAAAGTACGAAAATTCCTTCGCCAAGGTCGAGCTGTTCACGATCGACGACGTCTTCGGCGGCTGGACCAAGGCACAGAAGGAACATTTTGCAGACGGCGGCGTTTTCGATCAGATTTACAAGAACTGATCGGGCGCTGTCGTAGAGGCTTTAGCAGGGGGCCTGGTGAGCGCACTCGCAGCACGACGCCGGACATTGCCGGGCTTCGGTCTCACCATGGGACTGACGCTTTCCTGGCTGTCCGTGATCATCCTGATTCCGCTCGCCGGCCTGTTCCTGAGATCGCTCGAGCTCAGCCCCGAGCAGTTCTGGAATATCCTCTCCAGCCGCCGCACCCTGAACGCGCTCCGCGTCTCGTTCGGCCTCGCCTTTGCGGCGGCCTGCGTCAACCTGGTGATGGGCAGCATCATCGTCTGGGCGCTGGTGCGCTACCGCTTCCCCGGCCGTCGCATCTTCGATGCCATCGTCGACGTGCCGTTTGCGCTGCCGACGGCGGTGGCCGGCGTCGCGCTGACGGCGCTGTTCGCCGAGAAAGGTTGGCTGGGAGCGCCGCTCGCCGCGCTTGGCATCAAGGTGGCGTTCACGCCGGTCGGCATCTTCGTCGCCATGATCTTCATCGGCATTCCCTTTGTTGTCCGCACCGTGCAGCCGGTGCTCCAGGATCTCGACCCTGAAATCGAGGAGGCAGCCGGCAGCTTGGGGGCCAGCCGCTGGCAGACCATCGTCCGCGTGATCCTGCCCTCGCTCGCACCGGCGCTGCTCACGGGCCTCGCGCTCGCGTTCGCCCGCGCGGTCGGTGAATACGGCTCGGTGATCTTCATCGCCGGCAATCTGCCCAACGTCTCCGAGATCGCGCCGCTCTTGATCGTGATACGCCTGTCCGAATTCCGCTACGCCGATGCGACCGCAATCGCGGTGGTCATGCTGGTCGTCTCCTTCGTCATCATCTTTACGGTCAATCGGCTCCAGCGCTGGGCGCGGAGCCGGATTCCGGCGCGCTGAGGGCGGATCATGACGATGCAGATCGCAGATTCCGTGTCGCTCTCGGCCTCCGACTCGAAGGCACGCGCTCACGCGGCGGCAGCGCGGAACAATTTGCGCACCGAGCCGCGCGCCGTCCGCATCGCCATCATCACGCTGGCGGTGCTGTTTCTCACCGTTTTCGTCGTGCTGCCGCTCGTCGTCGTGTTCGCGCAGGCGTTTTCCCGGGGCATCCTCGCCTATTTCGCCGCGCTCGCCGAGCCGGAGGCGATGGCGGCGATCAAGCTGACGTTGATCGTCGCGGCGATTTCCGTCGGACTCAATCTGGTGTTCGGTCTCGTCGCCGCCTGGGCGATTGCGAAATTCGAGTTCCCTGGCAAGACCTTCCTGATCACGCTGATCGACCTGCCGTTCTCGGTCAGCCCGGTGATCTCGGGCCTCGTCTTCGTGCTGCTGTTCGGCGCGCAAGGCTTTTTCGGCAGCTGGCTGCGCGAGCACGACATCCAGATCCTGTTCGCGGTTCCCGGCATCGCGCTCGCCACCACCTTCGTGACCTTCCCGTTCGTGGCGCGCGCGCTGATTCCCCTGATGCAGGAGCAGGGCACGCAGGAGGAGGAGGCCGCGATCTCGCTCGGCGCCTCCGGGCTGCAGACCTTCTTCCGCGTCACCCTGCCCAACATCAAATGGGGCGTGCTCTACGGCGTCCTGCTCTGCAACGCGCGCGCAATGGGCGAGTTCGGTGCGGTCTCCGTCGTCTCCGGCCACATCCGCGGCGAGACCAACACCATGCCGCTTCTGGTCGAGATCCTCTACAACGAATACCAGTTCGTCGCCGCTTTCGCGATCGCCTCGCTGCTCGCAATGCTTGCGCTGATCACGCTCATCGCAAAAACAATTCTCGAACGTCATCTCGACGAAGGACAAGACGCCAGTGACGATTGAAGTCAGGAATCTCGTCAAGAAATTCGGCAGCTTTGCCGCTCTCGACGGCGTCGACCTCAAGGTCGACAACGGCGAACTGCTGGCGCTGCTCGGCCCCTCCGGATCCGGCAAGACCACCTTGCTGCGGATCATCGCCGGCCTCGACTGGCCGGACTCGGGCGAAGTCTTCTTCAACGGTGAGGACGCGCTGGCGCAAGGCGCCCGCGAGCGCCACGTCGGCTTCGTCTTCCAGCACTATGCGCTGTTCCGCCACATGTCGGTGTTCGAGAACGTTGCCTTTGGCCTCCGCGTGCAGCCGCGCGCGGTCCGAAAGGACGAGGCCGCGATCCGCTCGCGGGTCAAGGAGCTGCTCGATCTGGTGCAGCTCGACTGGCTCGCCGACCGCTATCCCAGCCAGCTCTCCGGCGGCCAGCGCCAGCGCATCGCGCTCGCCCGCGCGCTCGCGATCGAGCCGCGCATCCTCCTGCTCGACGAGCCCTTTGGCGCGCTGGATGCCAAGGTCCGGAAAGAGCTGCGCAAATGGTTGCGCTCGCTGCATCACGAGATCAACGTCACCTCGATCTTCGTCACCCACGACCAGGAGGAGGCGCTGGAAGTCGCCAATCGCGTCGTGGTGATGGACAAGGGCCGGATCGAGCAGGTCGGCTCGCCTGACGATGTCTACGAAACGCCGGCGAGCGCCTTCGTTCACGGCTTTATCGGCGAGTCCATCGAGTTGCCAGTCCAGGTCGAAGGCGGCGTGATCAGGCTCGGCGACCGGCCGCTTCAGCTCGCCGCGGAGGGCCTGACGCCTGGCGCGTCAAAGCTGTTCGTACGGCGACATGACATGCTGGTCGGCCCGCCCGGCAGCGGGGCCTTCGAGGGCGCGGTCCAGCATGTCCGCAATTTCGGCCCGGTGCAGCGGGCGGAGGTGGCCCTGTCCGGCGGCGAGACGATCGAGATCGACGCCCCCCGCGACAAGGAACTGCGCGCCGGCGACACGATCGGTCTCAATCCGCGTCGCTACCGGATATTTGCGGGCTAAGTCTGCCGTCATTCCGCCTCGGAATGACGGCCCAAATTCTCTTCAAAATTCACCTTTCAGCCATTGTTGGTATGCAACAACGGCCCCTCATTTGGGGGCCCCGATTCATGCGCGCTGCGGCCGCAATTCTCATCATGTTGCTGCTCGCCGGCTGCGCCGGCAACGAAGCACCGGTCCAGCAGCCGTCGATGTATGCCGACATGGCGGTCCCGGGCTCGAAGCTCGACGTCCAGGCGGCTGCGATCATGATCTCGCAATACCGCCAGAACAACGGGCTCGGCACGGTCGTGGTCGATCCGGATTTGACCAGGCTCGCCGAATCCCAGTCGGGCGCGATGGCGGCGGCCAACAAGATGGACCACGACGTCCGCGCGCCGCTGGCCAAGCGTCTGGCCTCTGGCGCCTATCCTGCCACCGTGGCGGTCGAGAACATTTCGGCCGGCTATCATACGCTGGCGGAAGCGTTTTCCGGCTGGCGCGACTCGCCTCCGCACCGCGCCAACATGCTCAAGGGCGGTGTCACAAAATTAGGCATCGCGGCGAGCTATGCTCCAGGCACCAAATACAAGGTGTTCTGGACCATGATCCTGGCCTCGACGGAGCCGCGATAAGCCAGACTTGATCCCGGGATGCATTGACGCCGCGGCGGAGTGTCGCCACGGTGGCCAGCCTTTTGCTATTGTTCCCATATGACCGATCATAGCCCGGAATCCGCCAGCGTCCCCGCGAATGCGCAACGCGTTCTGGTCCTCCAGGGCGGCGGCGCGCTCGGCTCCTACCAGGCCGGCGCCTTTCAGGCGCTGTGCGGCTACGGCTTCGATCCGGAATGGGTGGCCGGCATCTCGATCGGCGCGGTCAATGCCGCCATCATCGCCGGCAACGAGGGTCGCACCCGCGTCGAGCGGCTCAAGGAATTCTGGGAAATGGTGTCGGCCCCGGTGCCGTGGAAGCCGGTCGGCAAGAGCGACCACAGCCGCGAGCTGTTCAATTCCACCAGTGCTGCGCTGATCGCGACCTTCGGCGTCCCCGGCTTCTTCACGCCGCGCATTCCGCCGGCGCCGCTGTGGCCGCCGGGGCATCCCGAAGCCGAAAGCTATTACGACACCGCGCCGCTGAAGAAGACGCTGGAGCGTCTCGTCGATTTCGACCGCATCAACGATCTGAAGACGCGCCTGTCGGTCGGCGCGGTCGGCGTCACCTCGGGCAATTTCAAATATTTCGACAATTACGAGTTCAAGAAGCTCGGCAAGAAGATCGGCCCCGAGCACATCATGGCCTCCGGCGCGCTGCCGCCGGGATTTCCTTCCGTCGTCATCGATGGCGAGCATTATTGGGACGGCGGCATCGCCTCCAACACCCCGCTCGACTACGTGCTCGATGCCGAGGTCGCACGCGACATGCTGATCTTCCAGGTCGATTTGTTTTCCGCGCGCGGCGACCTGCCGAACTCGCTGCTGGAGGCCGCCGAGCGCGAGAAGGACATCCGCTATTCCAGCCGCACGCGGATGAACACCGACAAGAACAAGCAGCTGCACAACGCCCGGAGGGCGGTGCGCGATCTGATCGGCAAATTGCCGGACTATCTCAGGAACGATCCTTCCGTCGAATTCCTGGCGAAAGTGTCGCGCGAAAGCACCGTCACCGTGGTGCATCTGATCTACCGCAGCAAGAACTACGAATCCTCGTCCAAGGATTACGATTTCTCGCACGTCGCCATGGTCGAGCATTGGGAAGCCGGTGTGCGCGACGTGCACCTGTCGATGCGCCACAAGGATTGGCTGGAGCGGCCGCAGTCCGGCGAGACCATGGTGACCTACGATCTCACGGGGGACGTCACCGCGCCCCCGGCAAAAAAGGAGTGAATAGAATGGGTACTCTGTCAGGCAAGAACGCCGTCGTGACCGGATCGACCAGCGGCATCGGGCTCGCTTACGCACGCGCCTTCGCCGCCGCCGGTGCCAATGTCGTCATCAATGGTTTCGGCGCGCCGGAGGACATCGAGAAGGAGCGCGCCAAGATCGAGTCCGATTTCGGCGTGAAGGCGGTCTACTCGCCCGCCGACATGACCAAGCCCGCCGAGATCGCCGGCATGATCGCGCTCGGCGAGAAGACGTTCGGCTCGGTCGACATCCTCGTCAACAATGCCGGCATCCAGTTCGTCTCGCCGATCGAGGAATTCCCGCCGGAGAAGTGGGACCAGATCATCGCGATCAATCTGTCCTCGGCCTTCCACGCCATCCGCGCCGCGGTGCCGGGCATGAAGAAGAAGGGTTGGGGCCGCATCATCAACACGGCCTCGGCGCACTCGCTGGTCGCCTCGCCGTTCAAGTCGGCTTACGTCTCGGCCAAGCACGGCATCGCCGGCCTCACCAAGACCGTGGCGCTGGAAGTCGCGACCCACAAGATCACCTGCAACTGCATCAGCCCGGGCTATGTCTGGACCCCGCTGGTCGAGAAGCAGATCCCCGACACCATGAAGGCGCGCAATCTGACGCGCGAGCAGGTCATCAACGATGTCCTGCTCGATGCGCAGCCGACCAAGGAGTTCGTCACCTCCGAGCAGGTCGCCGCGCTCGCCCTGTTCCTGTGCAGCGACGACGCCGCCCAGATCACCGGCACCAACCTCTCGATCGACGGCGGCTGGACCGCGGAGTAAGAGGCGAGGCCGTAGGGTGGGCAAAGGCGCGTAAGCACCGTGCCCACCATTTTTCCGCGATTGAGAAAGAGCGGTGGGCACGCTTCGCTTTGCCCACCCTACGAATTGCTATCGCTATTTCCCGAACGCCAGCACGTGCAGCCCCAGCCGCTGCCGGACGATCCAGAACAGCAGCACGGTCTCGAAGCTCAGCGAGATCGAGGTCGCAGCCGCCGCGCCGTGGCCGCCGTAGCGCGGCACCAGCGCGATGCAGAGCACGACATTCATCACGAAGGCCAGCGCGTAGGCCAGCGCGCAGATCTTCTGCTGGCCGAGCATGTTGAGCAGCCGCTCCACCGGGCCGATGGCGGCGCGGACCACGAGGCCGATCGCGGCCACGAACATGATGTCGTAGCCGATCATGAATTGCGGTCCGAACAGCCACAGCAGCGGCTTGCCGAGCGCGAGCAGCACGATCGTCGCGGCCAGCGACGGCCAGAACGTCCAGTTGATGGCGTGCGCGACGTAAGCCGACAGGCGCGCCTTGTCGCCGCTGGCATTGTATTCGGCGAAGCGATGCGCCGTCGTCGCCGACATCGCGTAATGGATGAACGAGACCAGCGCCAGCGTCTTCACCACGGCGAAATAGACGCCGACCTCGTCCGAGGGACGGAATTGCTGCAGCACCAGCACGTCGGTGTAGGACAACAGCAGGTAGAAGCTCTCGACCAGCAGAATCGGCAGCGAGACGGTGAGCCAGCCCTTGACGTCATAGACCTTCGGTCCCGGTGTGATGTGATCGGCGAGCTTGCGGTTCAGCACCACCATCTGCCCGGCCATCGCGATCCACACCGCGCCCAGGCTCGCCACCATCGCGGCGACCGCGCCAAGGTGATAGCCGAGCAGAAAGGCGAGCGCGGTGATGCCGATGATCAGCGCCTGGCGGATGATGAATTGCGGCATCAGGCCGAGCTGCATCCAGTCGTGCGAGCGCGCGATGCCGTCCTGGGTGTTGGCGACGACGAAGGCGGGCAGCGTCATGCAGCCGATATAGAGCGGCAGCACCTCGGCCGGATCGATCCAGGGCGACAGCAATTTGACGATGCCGGCAAGGCCGAGCGAGACCAGCGTGGACACGGCAAAGGTCAGCCAGCGGCTGCCGGAGAGGAAGCCGCGCAGCAGCGCTTGCGCGCCGCTGGCGCGGTACTCCGGAATGATTTTTTGCGCCGAGGCCGAGATGCCGAAATCCATCATGCTGCCGAGCAGCAGCACCCAGGTCCAGACATAGACGTAGATGCCGTAATCGGACGTACCCATCCAGCGCGCGAGCAGCACCTGCGAGACATAAGCGAGGCCGGCGCTGATGACGCGGATGACGAAGATGGTGCCGGCGAGCCGCCGCGTCAGCGACGCCTCGCTCGATCCGCCCGCGAGCTTGGCGCGCAGCCGCGCAATCAGGCCGGCCGGTCCGGTCGTTGCGGGTGGTGCATCCATCACGGCCAATTCGAAGAATCCCCAGGGCGACCTGCAGCGGCAGGTGAGGGACTAGCAACGATTCGTTAAGATTCGGTTGGGCGGGGTGCCGTGGCCCACTCTCGGCTGGAGCGGGAGCCCGGCAACTCACTCGCGTTGACCTGGCCTCACTCCAAATTCGTATTGAACTCGTACGCCTTCTCCGGCCCGACCAGCGTGAACTTCAGCGCGGCGCCCTCGGGCTTGGCGCCCGGCGGCAGTCCGTCGAGCTCGAACGAGAAGCGCATCACCCCCGGCGGGCCGTGCTGCACCGGCGCCGGAATCGGCAGCGCCCAATCGGGTGTCGGGCCTTCCACGAACAGATTGACCTTGCGGCTGTCGGGCGTCACCACGTCGACCACCACGTTCTTGGGCCCGTCACGCTTGACGTCGCGAATGGTGAGCGGGTTGGGGTCGCCGATATTGGCGGGCTTCGGCACGGTGTCGAGCGCAGCGCGCAAGTTCGCATCCTCGGTCGAGGCGACGCTGTTGAAGCCGAGCTCGGCGCTGGCCTCCACGGGAATGCAGAGCTTCTCGCACACCGCGTAGTTGATCTCGGCGCGCAAGGTCACCGGCTTGTCCGCGGCCTTGGCGACGATGCGCAGGGGCAGCACGACCTGGTCGCGATAGCCGATCGAATGACCGCCCGCGCCGTCGTCGAATTTCAGCGGTGCCGGCCACATCACCGTCACCGCTTCGACATTATCGGACTTCGAGAAGTCGAACCGGGGTGGAACGCCGGAATCGCCGGGCGACCGCCAGTAGGTCTTCCAGCCGGGCTGCAGCTGGAAGGCAATACCGCCGAGCAAAACCGCGCCGCTGCGCGATCCCGCCAGCAGCCGCACCGCGGAATGTCCGTCGCGCTGCCAAGGCGAGGCGTCATCGGCACGGGCGGCGATGGCCAACGCCGACGCGAGCAGGGTTGTTGCGACGCCAATCGCCGCACGCAGGGGAACTCTCGTAAGCATAGCACGTCTTTACAGGGTGGCCCCGGGCCAAACCATTGAATTGCGTGTGATGGATGCACTTGAATCAAGTCGCCGCAAGCCTTGATTTGACAGCCGCCCGGCCCGACATCAGGATAGGAATTGAAACCGGAGTGCTTGAGCGATGGCTCCCACAGGCAAGAGGACGGGCGAAAGCACCCGCAGCTCGGGCGCCGCGTTGCCCAGTTCCGGCTATCTCGACGGCCGGCTCCTGATCGCAATGCCCGTGATGGGCGATTCCCGCTTCGAGCGCTCGGTGATCTATCTCTGCGCCCATTCGGCGGAAGGTGCGATGGGCATCATCGTGAACCATCCCGCCGGCAGCATCGATTTCCCCGAGCTCTTGCAGCAGCTCGGCATCATCAAGAAGGGCGAGCACATCAAGCTGCCGGAGAACGCCGAAAGCATGAAGGTGCTGCGCGGCGGCCCGGTCGACACCGGGCGCGGCTTCGTGCTGCATTCCAGCGACTTCTACATCGAGAACGCGACGCTGCGGATCGATGACGGCGTCTGCCTGACTGCGACGGTCGACATTCTGCGCGCGATCGCCAACGGCGCCGGCCCCAAGCACGCCATCCTCGCGCTCGGCTATGCCGGCTGGGCGCCGGGCCAGCTCGAGACGGAGATCCAGAGCAACGGCTGGCTGCATTGCGACGCGGATGCGGATCTGATCTTCGGCGACGACGTGGACGACAAGTACAACCGCGCCTTGCAGAAGATCGGCATCGATCCCGGCATGCTCTCGAACGAGGCCGGGCACGCGTAGCTGGCGCTGAGTGTAGCTGGCCTCCCACGACGTCATTGCGAGGAGCGAAGCGACGAAGCAATCCAGAAACCCGACGCGGAGGGATTCTGGATTGCTTCGCTTCGCTCGCAATGACGGAGTGTGTTGAAACGCCCGCGCCCTTTCGTCTGCAACTCTGTCGTTGCTGCCTTCACCACGACGACAGCGCCTTACTCCGCCGCCTGCTGCTGCACCGTCGGCTCCGTCCCCGCCACCGTCGCGCGGCGCATGTCGCGGGGCTGGGACTGGTCGTAGCGGCGGACCCGGTGCATGGTCTGGCGGTTGTCCCACATCACGAGGTCATGCAGCTTCCATTTGTGCACGTAGACGAACTCAGGCTGCGTGGCGTGCTCGTTCAGATCGCGCAGCAACAGCCGCCCCTCGGGCACGCTCATGCCGACGATCTTGCCGGCATGCGATGACAGATACAGCGACTTGCGGCGATGCACGGGATGCGTGCGCACCAGCCGCTGCAGCACCGGCTTGAACATCTCCTTCTCTTCGTCGGTGTATTCGGTGAAGCCGAGCGATCCCCGCGAATACATCAGCGAATGCTCGCAGACGAGGTCCTCGATCTCCGCCTTGGTCTCGTCGTCGAGCGCGTCATAGGCCGCGCGCATGTCGGCGAATTCGGTGTTGCCGCCCTTCGGGTTCACCACGCGCGCCGACAGCAGCGAGAACTTTGCGGGGATGGGGCGGAAGGAGCTGTCGGAGTGCCACAGGCAATTGCCGAGGTTGAACAGATTGGCGCGGCTGTCCTTCGGCAGCGGCTTGCCGTCCTTGCCGAGGTTGGAGACGTCGTTCAGGCCCGAGGTGAGGCGGTGTTCATCCGCCTTGGTGATGTTGCCGCCGCGCGCTTCCTCGCGCTGGCCGAAGTTCAGCGCGAACGCCATCTGCTGCTCGTCGGTGATGTCCTGATCGTGGAAGACGAGCACGGCGTACTTGTCCATGGCGGCCTCGATCTCGCGCGCCTGATCCGGCGTGAGCGGCTTGCGCAGATCGAGGCCGGATACCTCGCCGACGAAATGTTTCTGAAGCTGCCGGATGGCGATGGTCATGGCGTTCCTCCCGCATTGACGAGCGGTTTCCCCGCTCTGTTTGTGGAAAAAATGACTCCCGCATCCGGCGATGTCAACGCGCCGCGCGCATGGCTCTCACGCGTTCCGCGCCATCAGCCCGCCGTCGACCGGGATCACCGCGCCGGTGAGGAAGGACGCCGCGGGCAGGCACAGGCTCAGCGTCATATGCGCGACCTCTTCAGGGTCGCCGTAACGGCCGAGTGCGGTGCGGCGCTTGGCGTAGATGGTCTTGTGCTCCTCCGGGATGCGGTCCGTGATTCCCGTGCGGATCGGTCCGGGACAGATGCAGTTGACGGTGATGCCCTCGCGGCCAAGCTCCACCGCGAGCGAGCGGGTGAGGCTCACAACGCCACCCTTCGCGGCCGAATACGGGCTGTGCAAGGCGGTAGCGCCGAGCGCCTCGGTCGAGGCGATGTTGACGATGCGCGGGCTCTTCGATTGGCGCAAGTGGGGCAGCGCCGCGCGGATGATGCGCGGATGCGCCGTCAGCATCACGGCGATGCCCTTCGCCCAGGCGTCCTCGTAGGCCTCATCGTCGATCGCGACACGCACCGAGATGCCGGCATTGTTGACGACGATGTCGAGACCGCCGAAATGCGCGGCGACATCGCCGACCACGCGCTTGATTTCGCCGCCATCGGCGACGTCGAGCTTCCACGCCCTTGCCGCGCCACCGCTCGCCGCAATCTCCTTGGCGACGTCCTGCGCGCCTTGCTCGTCGAAATCCGTGACGGCGACGTTCGCACCTTCGCTAGCGAACACGCACGCGGTGGCGCGCCCCATGCCGCTGGCTGCGCCGGTGACGAGCACGGTGAGGCCCTTCACGGACCGGCTGAGCTCCCTGAAGTTGGACATGCTGTTTCCTCGCGCCGAGCTGGTTCTTGTTATGATTGACAAGGCTGGCATCGATCCGCAGACAGGTCAAACAAGCAGAAAACACCAGGGGAGGCCGCGAATGGCAAACGAGCTCGATTTCTCAGGCAAGCAGGTGCTGGTGGTCGGCGGTTCCAGCGGCATCGGCAACGGCATCGCGCAGGCCTTTCGCGCCAAGGGCGCAACAATTGCGGTCTGCGGCACGCGTGCTCACGCAACGGAATATTCAGCCGAGGAAGGCTCCGATCTCGAAGGTCTTGCTTACGCGCAGCTCGACGTCAGCAATCCCAATGCCATCGAAGCATTCAAGCCATCGTTCGAACGTCTCGACATCCTGGTGCTCGCGCAGGGCGCGGTGATCTACCGCCGCGGCGAATTCGAGATGACGGGTTTCCGCAAGGTCGTCGAGGTCAATCTGATGAGTCTGATGGCCTGCGCGACGCGCTTTCATTCCATGTTGCGGGACGCGAAGGGCGCGCTGATCATCGTGTCCTCGACTGCGGCCTATCATTCCACCATGGGCAATCCCGCCTACAACGCCTCGAAGACCGGTGCGGTCGGATTGACGCGGACGCTGGGCGAGGCCTGGGCCGAGGACGGCATCCGCGTCAACGGCATTGCGCCAGGGCTCGTCGACACCAAGATGACGAAGGTGACGACCGACAATCCGAAGCGGCTGGAAGGCGCGCTCGCGCGCATCCCGCTGCGGCGATTGGGCACGCCGGCCGACATGGCGGGCGCGGCGCTGTTCCTGGCCTCGCCACTGTCGTCCTACATCATCGGCCAGACGCTGGTCGTCGATGGCGGCCTGATTCTGTAGGCCAAGATTCTGTAGGCCAAGCCAAGGAACCGCGCTGCGTCTGATCGGTTACTTCGGCTGACCACCGAGGAGGATCATCATGGACACGGATCGGATTGTTGGATCGGCGAAGGAATATGCCGGACGCGCGGAAGGCGCGATCGGCGACATGGCAGGCGATGCCAAGACGCAGGCGTCGGGCAAGGCGCGGGAAGCCGCGGGCACGGTGCAGAATCTCTACGGCCAGGCCAAGGATGCCGTTCGCGAGGCCACGGACACTGCCGCGGGTTATGCCAAGGATGCCTATGAGAACAGTGGCGAGACTTTCCGCGACGGCTCGAAGGCCATCGCGCAGAAGGTGCAGGACAACCCGCTCGGCGCGCTGCTGGTGGCCGGCGGCATCGGCTTCGCGCTGGCGCTTCTGATGTCGCGTCCCGCCCGTCGCCCGCCGTCACGCTGGCGCTATTACGGCTGATTGTCGTGCGTCATTCCGGGGCGCGCCTCTTGGCGCGAGCCCGGAATCCATTCATCAACATTGCCGGTGGCACGATGGATTCCGGGTTCGCGCTATGCGCGCCCCGGAATGACATCTGAAATCGTCAGAGACGATTACCGGAACATCTCGGCCGAGCGGCCAACGTTGCCCGGCGGCCGCGGGACCCCAGGATTGGGATTCGGATTGCGCGGTCCGGGTGCCGGCGCCAGCTGGCGCGGGGCCGGCGGGGGCTGCGGCGAGCCGAAGCCGAAGAAATCCCTGAACGAGGGCGTTGCCTGGGCCGGCTGTTGTGGCGGGAGCGGCGGCTTCTTCGGCGCGAGCTTTGGCGGCGCGATCGCGGCGGCTGCGCCCGGTGCGCCCTGAGCCGCCCCGCCGTCCGGCGTCGTTGCCGCCATCGGCGTATCGCCCTTGGCCTGCTCGCGGCCGACTTCCCGGCGCGGCCAGGCATAATCGTCGGCACGGCCGGCGGGAGCTGCCAGCGGCTCACCCTTCACCATGGTCTTTGCCGCGAGCGCATCGACGGCGGCGGGACGCGTGCCTGGTCCGCCCAGCAATTGATCGGTCGAGATCGAGGCTGCAACCAGCGGCACGATCGGCCCGGCCAGCGGCCGCGGCGCGGGCTTGCCCGGCTCGGCGCTGGTGTCGGGGGTCGCAGGCTCGCTCGGCAGCGCGATCGGGCCGGAGCGTCCGGCAAGCAGGCGCGTGATCTCGCGCTCGACATAATGCGCGAGTTTTCGCGCGCCCGGCTTTGTGAAGTAGACGCCGTCGGAGCTGCGGAGCTGGCGGATCTGGCCTTCGAAGTCCGGGCCCTTCTGCAGGAAGCGGCCGGCTTCGTCGACGAAGCCGTCCCAGACGTCGACATAGGTGATGCCGGCCTTGGCCGCGCCCTCACGATACAGCGAATCCAGGAACAGCGTGTCCGCGGTGCCCTTCGGTCCGCGAACTGCGGGCAGGCCGACCCAGAGCACGGGCACGCCCTTGGCCTTGAGCACACCCGCGAGCTCCTCGATCTTCTTGCCGTAGAGCTCGACCCAGCGCTCGTCGCGGAATTCATAGAGGCCGTTCGGGTTGCGCGCAGTCTTTTCCGGCGCGGCCGCCGGCGTGTCGGCGTTGTCGGCGTCGTCCTGCGGCAGGTCGGCATCGGCAGGCTTGTCGTCCGGCTTGGCGGCGGTGTCGGGCTTGGCGTCGCCGGGCTTTGCTTGTGGCTTGGCGCGCGCACCCTTGTCGTTCTTCTTGTCCTTGTCTTTTTCCGCGGCTGCCTTGTCGGATTTGTCGGCGGCCGGCTCGCGGATCGCGACGCGGTCGTTGAGGCCGAGCATGACGACGATCACGTCGGGCTTCTCGGTCTCGAGAATGCCCTTGGCCGCCGCGGCCCAGTCCGCGGGCTCGCCCTTGGGCTGGTACTTGATCAGGCCGGACGTGGTCCTGTGCTTGCGGATCACGCCCATGTCGGGCTGCTCGGCGTAGGCGTCTTCGAGGCCATAGGCGAGCCAGTCGGCCATGGCATCACCGATCACCAGCACGTTCTTCTCAGGAATGGTGTCGCGCTTGGCCGGTGCCGGCGCGCGCGAAAAATCCTGGCGCGGCGCTTGCTGCGGCTGCTGCTGGAATGGTGCGAAGAAGTCGCCGCCGAACCAGCCGCCACCTCCGCCGCCCCGGGGTGGCGGTGGTGGGGCCGAACGCTGCGGCGGCCCGCCGAAGCCGGGGAAGTTGAAGAACTGTGCCGAAGCCGGTGCCGCCACCGACACCAGGATCGCAAGCGCCGTCCCCAGCGCGATCAACGGGCCGGTCTCGGTCAGCGCCTTGAACAGGGACTTCTTCGACATGCGATCTCGGGCGCGCGCAATGGAGGATCGGAGTTAGCTTCATATAATAACGGAATCAGGCGCCAAACGGGCAAATTCCATCGCAGATTCTTGTCCATAGACCGGGGAACACCAGTCCCGGTCAAGGTTTTCAGGCAAAATCCGCCTTCAAGGTTACTTCAGGCGCGATTTTACCGCCCGCGCAGCCGGTCCAGCACGTCGGACGAGGCAAAACCGTCGGCGGGGGCCCCGATCGAGGCCTGGAAGTTGCGCAAGGCCTCCCTGGTCATGCCGCCGAACTGGCCGTCCGGGGTGCCCTTGTAGAAGCCGCGCTGGGCCAGCAGTTGCTGCAGCTCCAGCCGCTCGGTCCGCGAGAGCTCGCGCTCCTGGCGCGGCCAGGGCTGCACGAAAGGCTGTCCCCCGCGCAGCCGGTCGGCGAAATGGCCGATCGCCAGCGCATAGGCCTCGGCCGGATTGTACTTCATGATGACGCGGTAATTCTGCAGCATCAGAAAGCCCGGTCCCTGCGCGCCGGCCGGCGCCAGCAGGTAAGCTTTCTCCGCCGGCTGCGGGAAGGGTTGGTTGTTCGGACGCTTGAGCCCGAGCTTCTCCCATTGCGCGATCGGCATCGCCTTGGCGCGGTCGGCCAGCATGTAGTTGAAGCCTTGCGGCACCACGACCTCGTAGCCCCAGGTCTGGCCGGGCTGCCAGCCGTCCTTCTTCAGATTGTTGGCGGTCGAGGCAATCAGGTCGGTCGGGTTGTCGACGACGTCGCGCCGGCCGTCGCCGTCTCCGTCCACCGCGAAGCGCTTGAACGCGGTCGGCATGAACTGGGTCGGGCCGAAGGCGCCGGCCCAGGAGCCGCGCAGCTGCTCCGGACGCAGATCGCCGCGGTTGAGGATCTCCAGCGCGGAGAGGAATTCGTCCTTGAAATAGGCCTGGCGGCGGCCGATGCAGGCGAGCGTCGCGGTCGATTGCAGCACGCTGCGGTCGCCCATCTGCGTCGAGTAATTGGACTCGATGCCCCAGATCGAGGCGATGATGGTGCGGTCGACACCGGTGGCCTTCTCAGTCGCGTCGAACTGCGCCTTGTATTTGGCGAGGACCTCGCGGCCCTTGGCGAGGCGGTTGTCGTTCACCAGGATGTCGAGATAGTCCCAGATCGACTTGGTGAATTCCGGCTGCGAGTCCATGAGGTCCATGATGCGCAGGTCGGGCGAGAGTCCGGCGGTGAAGCGCTGAAAATTCTCCTGCGTGACGCCGCGCCGTGCAGCATCGGGCCACATCGCAGCGACGCAATTGTTGAAGTTGCCGGCGGCCTCGCGGATCGCGGCGGCCGTCATCAAGGGATGGCCGGAGGCGCCGTCCTCGCCGCTCCAGGGCAATGCTCCCGTCGGCGCGCCGCTCGGGCCAGGTGTGGGTTGCGCCGGTGCCGGGTTCGATCCCGAGAAGATGCCGCCGAACAGGTTCGACAGGCCGTTCTGTGCCTGCGCTTGCGCGCCGGCCGGCAGCAGCAAAGCGGCCGCAACGACTGCGCCGCCAGCCCGTCTCGTCAGTCCTGCCATTGATTGCATCATATCCCACGCGTCGGCCTGAAAACCCGCCACAGGAGGCCTGGTTAGCGTTGCCAATAGCTTAACAAAGGTGAAATTTTGGTGACGGCCTTTTTCTTAACTCTGTCGGGGCGAGGCCCCACATCCGCCTTTGTTGGCGGCTGCAAACAGGCTAGCAAGAATGCCATTGCTCCCGTCCCATGTGCCCCAAGGTATTCGATCGATCCCATGAAGATTCGCAAAGCTGTATTCCCCGTCGCCGGCCTCGGCACCCGCGTTCTGCCTGCCACCAAGGCAATGCCGAAGGAAATGCTGACCATCGTCGACAAGCCCCTGATCCAGTACGTCTATGACGAGGCGAAGGAAGCCGGCATCGAGCACTTCGTCTTCGTCACCGGCCGCAACAAGGCTGTCATCGAGGATCATTTCGACCGGATGTTCGAGCTCGACGCGACGCTGGCCGCACGCGGCAAGAAAGCCGAGCAGGACATCCTGGCGCAGAACCAGCCGGAAGCCGGCGCGGTCAGCTTCACCCGGCAGCAGGCGCCGCTCGGCCTCGGCCACGCGGTCTGGTGCGCGCGCGACATCGTCGGCAACGAGCCGTTCGCCGTGGTGCTGCCGGACGAGCTCGTGCTCAACACGCCGGGCTGCCTGAAGCAGATGATCGAGATGGCGTCCTCGCTCGGCGAAAAATCCAATCTGGTCGCGGTCGAGGCGGTGCCCGATCATCTGACCCACCAATACGGCATCTGCGGCGTCGGCAAGCGCAACGGCAAGATGTTCGAGGTCGACGGCATGGTCGAGAAGCCGGCCAAGGGCACGGCGCCCTCCAACCTCTCGATCACCGGTCGCTACATCCTGCAGCCGGAGATCTTCAAGATCCTGGAGACCCAGGAGCGCGGCGCCGGCGGCGAGATCCAGCTCACCGACGCCATGATCGGGCTTGCCAAGACGCAGAAATTCTACGGCGTCGAGTTCGAGGGCGAGCGCCATGATTGCGGCTCCAAGCCCGGCTTCCTGCGCGCCAACATCGCCTACGGCTTGAAGCGCCCGGAATTGCGCGACGGCCTGATCGCGGAGATGAAGAAATATCTGGGGCAGTAGCATGCGCTATCTCTCAACTCGTCATTGCGAGGAGCGAAGCGACGAAGCAATCCAGTGATGTATCCGCGGAGACGATCTGGATTGCTTCGCTTCGCTCGCAATGACTGCGAGAGAACAGCGCCTCACGCCACCAGCGACAGCTGCGGCAGGCTCGCCACCACCGACTGGTTGCGCCCGCCGGCCTTGGCGGCGTAGAGCGCCTTGTCGGCGGCGGCAACCAGCAGCGCCCAGTCCATGCCGGCGGCGGGGACGAGGCTGGCGATGCCGCAGGACACCGTCGACATCGCCTGATCGTCGGACCAGCCCTGCACCTTGAGGCGGATCGTCTCCGCCACCTTGAAGGCATCGGCGGCCGAGGTGCTCGGCAGCAGCACGGCGAATTCCTCGCCGCCATAGCGCGCCGCGCAGTCGCCGGCGCGGCTCACCGAATCGGAAATGCAGATGGCGATGCCGACCAGCACCTGGTCGCCGGCCTGATGGCCGAACGTGTCGTTGTAGGCCTTGAAATGATCGGCATCGATCATGAGCAGCGCGATCGGCGCCTTCTGGCGCATGGCGCGCCGCCATTCGACGTCGATGACGGAATCGAACTTGCGGCGGTTCTTCAGGCCGGTGAGGGCGTCCGTCGTCGCCAACTCCTCGAGCTTGCGCTCGGCCTCGGCGCGCCGGCCGATCTCGCGCGCCAGCACGAGCGTCGATCCCAGCACGAACAGCGCGAGCGCCAGCACCACGGCGCCGATGCGGATCGCCTCCTTCTGCCAGAGCGCGAACACCGCGGCCAAAGGCTTGCCGGCGACCACGAACAGCGGACCATTGTTCTTGCTGCGGACATAGAGTCGCGGCGTCGGATCGACCGGGCCCTGTCCCGAATAGGAGGCGCCGACCCTGAGATTGTCGGCCTTCCAGTTCTGGCGGTCGTTCAGGTTCGTGCCGATGACGTCGAGATCGAATGGCCGCCGCATGATGATGGTGCGGTCGCGCTTGAGCACGGTGATGGTGTCGTCGGGGTCGAGGTTGAGCCGATCGAACAATTCGTGGAAATAGCTGAATCGGATCGAGCCGGCGACGACGCCCATGAAGCCGCCGTCCGCGTCGCTGATGCGCCGGCTCAGCACGATCGAGTAGGCGCCGCGAAACAGCATGGGACGGCTGATGAACAGCTCCGCGCCGGGATTGTCCCGGTGAACCCTGAAATAGTCTTCCTCGCTGCGGTCCTCCGGCAGCGGATCGAGCGTGGAGGCGTCGATGGTCAGCCGGCCCTCGGCGTCGAACACCTGGATGGCGCCGAAATGCCTGGCGGTGGTTGCGTGGTCGAACAGGATCAGGTGACGAATCGGCTTCGAGACCGTCGCCAGCTCGGGCAGCAGCATGTTGCTGGCGACCGCCTTCAGCGACAAATCGTAGATCTCGACGTTGCGGCTGACGTCGGACTCGATCGTGGTCGCAAGGTTTTCCAGCGTCTGGCGGGCGAGCGCCTCCTCGCCGCGGCGCATGTCGAGCATGACGTTGACGCAAATGGCGGAAAAGCCGATCACCGTCACCACGGACGAGATGATCAGCAGCTTCGCCGAAATCCGCCACGGCCGGCGGGCCGCAACGTCGCGCCATCCAGAGAACATTGTTCGCTCCTGTCCATAGTGGATGCGCCCGAAAGCTTGCGTAGTGTTTAAGCCGCGACGGCGCTGCTGCAATGAGTTAAGAATCGGTTTATGCGGCTGACGGTTTTGAGCAGACCTGATCTTCGGCCCCGGACGAGAGGACGAGTGTGAACGACTACGATGCGTTGCGCGATTATCTGCTGCGGCAGAAGCAGGAGGAGCTCGTGCTGAGCTTCGAGCAGATCGAGGAGATCATCGGCGCGGCGCTGCCGCGCGCGGCCCAGCGTGCCTCATGGTGGGACAGCCTGCGCAGCCCCGACATCCAGATGCCGCAACGCGAAGCCTGTCTCGCCGCCGGCTTCGTGGCAACGCGCATGCCGGATGGCCAGAGCGTAAGGTTCAGGAAGCAGAAGAACGAGCGGCGGCGATAGTATCGTAGGGCACGCCGTCCACCCTCCCCTGGAGGGGGAGGGTCGGCTCGCGATCGAGCGAAGCGAGATTGCGAGCCGGGGTGGGGTGACAGTCTCTCGACTGATGCGGTGCCCGAGTGGAGAGATCACCCCACCCCGCTCGCGCTGCGCGCGATCGACCTCCCCCTCCAGGGGAGGGTAAGAGAGCAATCAGCTCGCCGCTTCCAGCCGCACTTCCGTAAGCAGCCGCATCGCCGCGTCCGCGTCCATCGGCTCGCCGAAGGCAAAGCCTTGCGCGTATTCGCAGCCCATCTGGTAGAGCTCCACGGCGTCCGAATCCGTCTCGGCGCCTTCGGCGACGACGTCCATGCCGAGATCGTGCGCGAGCGCGATGATCGACTTCAGGATCACGGGGCGGGTGCCGCGGCTGGTGGTGCGCACGAAGGACTGGTCGATCTTGATGGTGTCGAACGGGAAGCGCTGCAGATAGGCCAGCGAGGAATGGCCGGTGCCGAAATCGTCGAGCGACAGCCCGGTGCCGAGCTCGCGGATCCGGGTCAGCATCTGGGCTGCGTGCTCCGGATTCTCCATCACCAGCGATTCCGTCAGCTCGAGCTTGAGCGTGCCGCGCGCCACCGAGGAGCGCGACAGCACGGTGCGGATGTCGTGGATCAAATCGTGGCGCAGCAGCTGCCGTGACGAGACGTTGACGGAGGCGAAGATCGGCTCGCGCGAGCGCATCGCGCGTTGCCACACCGAAAGCTGCTTGGCGGTCTGGTCGAGCACGAACATGCCGAGGTCGACGATCAGGCCGGTCTCTTCCGCAATCGATATGAACTCCGAGGGCGCCATGCGTCCGAGCTTCGGATGATCCCAGCGCGCCAGCGCCTCGAAGCCGGCGACGGATCGATCCTCCAGTCGCACGATCGGCTGGTACAGGATCGTGATCTCCTGGCGCTCGATGGCGCGGCGCAATTCGCTCTCCAGCGTCAGGCGGTCGGTCTTCCGCGCGCGCATCGCCGGCTTGTAGACGTCGATGCGGTCGCCGCCGATGCGCTTGGAATGATACATCGCCAGCTCGGCATCCTTGATGATCTCGTCCGTGAGCTGGGTTTGCGGATCGGACAGCGCGAGGCCGATCGACGCCGTGAGGAAGATCTCGCGATCGTTGAAGGCGATCGGCGCGCGGATGGTCTTGCGGATCGTCTCGGCAAAAGCGGTGATGCGCGCCGGGTCCTGCTCCGAGAGCAAGATCAGGCCGAACTGATCGCCGGCCATCCGGGCCAGCGTGTCCTGCGGCTTCAGGATGCGGGTGAGGCGGCGCGCCAAAGTGAGCAGGATGGAATCGCCGACCGCAATCCCGACGGAATCGTTGACCTGCTTGAAGCGGTCGAGGTCGATCACCATCAGCGTCGGCCGCAGCGTCGGCATGGTCTTGGCGAAATGCGCGACCGCATTCAGCCGGTCCATGAACAGCTTGCGGTTGGGCAGGCCGGTGAGATTGTCATGCACGGAATCGTGCAGCAGGCGCTCCTCGGCATTGCGCAGCTCGGTGACGTCGGTGAGCGTGCCGACCACGCGCGAGACCTCGCCGTCCGAGCCGACCACCGGGCGCGCTTTCAGCGCGAACCACATGAAGTGGCCGTCCGGGGTGCGCAGGCGGAAATCCTGCACCAGGCGGCCGCGGCGCTGGTCGAGCACGCTGTCGAGCGCGGCGCGGAAACGGTCCTGGTCGAGCGGGTGCAGCACCTCGAGCCAGGAGGCGGCGGGCCCTTCCAGCGTGCCCCGCTTCAGTCCCAGCAGGGCTTCGGTCTCGGGGCTGGTGAACACCTTGTCGGCCGAGACGTCCCAGTCCCAGATCAGGTCGCCGGAGCCGGCCAGCGCCAGGGCGCGCCGCTCGATGTCGGAGACGACGCCGGTGCTGGCGCCGCCGCCGGCAAAGGCGTGCTGCATCACCGTGAAGCCGATCAGCATCACGATCAGCACGAGGCCGCCGAGCAGGGCAGGGCCGACGATGTCGTTGGTGACGGAGCCCGCGACCGTCATACCGGCCGCCACCACCCAGACCACCAGGAGGAACCAGGTCGGGATCAAGAGCACGGCGCGGTCGAAGCCGTGGGTGGAGAGATAGACGATCAGCGCGAAGCCGGCGAAGGCGATCAGCACCAGCGAGATGCGCGCGATGCCGGAGGCCACTGCCGGATCGAACAGGGCGAGCGCCACCAGCGAGCCGAGGAACGCAAGCCAGCCGACCGTGATGTGCGAATAGCGCACGTGCCAGCGGCTGAGATTGAGATAGGCGAACAGGAACACCAAGAGCGTCGCCGCCAGGATCGCCTCACCCGCCGCGCGCCAGATGCGCTCGGCGTTGTTCGACATGTCGAGCACCTTGCCCCAGAAGCCGAAATCGACGCCGATATAGACCAGCACCGCCCAGGCCAGCGCTGCCGCGGCCGGGAACATGATGCTGCCCTTCACCACGAACAGGATGGTCAGCACCAGGGCAAGCAAGCCGGAGATGCCGATCACGATGCCCTGGTACAGCGTGAACGAGTTGACCTTGTCCTTGTAGGCTTCCGGCTCCCACAGATAGAGCTGCGGCAGCTTGTCGGTGCGCAGCTCCGCGACGAAGGTAACGACGGCGCCGGGGTCGAGCGTGATGCGGAACACGTCCGCGGTGGCGCTTTCCTGCCGTTCCGGCCGGTCGCCGATCGAGGGCGTGATGGTCGCGATGCGCGACAGGCCGAGGTCGGGCCACAGCAATCCCGAGGAGACGATGCGGTAATGCGGGGCGACGATCAGGCGGTCGAGCTGGTCGTCGGTGTTGTTGGCAAGCGCGAACACCACCCAGTTCTGGCCGCCCTCGCGGGCGCGCACCTCGATGCGGCGGACGATGCCGTCGGTGCCCGGCGCAGTCGAGACCTGGATGCGATCGGCATCGCTGCGCTGATGCTCGAGCACGCTGGTGAGGTCGATCGCGGGCGCGTCGCCACGGACGCTGACGGCGTCGAGCGCGCGCGCGGGATACGCGGCGACGAGAATCATGAGGCCCAGCGCGATGGGCGCGAGGCACCTGATCAGACGCAAGGTCAGTTCTCCGCGTTCGACGCAAACTCGTCAGTGCAAGGCGAATCTAAAAGGCGATTTCAGACCGAACCGATGTGGTTCGGTGCGTCGCGATAGATGCCACGAAAGCGAGGAAAATCAAAGGGTTTCCGGCTTGCCCTGTGGGCCGGTGACCTAGGCCTCCAACACAATTTTGCCAATATGTGCGCTCGTTTCCATGCGCCGGTGGGCGTCTGCGGCCTTTTCCAGCGGGAAAGTGCTGTCCATCACCGGCTTGATGCGGCCTTCGCGCAAAAGCGGCATCACTTTCTGCTCGATCGCGGCCACCATCGCGGCCTTGTCCGCATTACTACGGGGGCGCAAGGTCGAGCCGGAATGGGTCAGGCGCTTGACCATGACCTTGGCGATGTTGACGCTGACCTTGGGGCCGTTGAGGGTCGCGATCTGGACGATGCGCCCGTCGACCGCGGCGGCATCATAGTTGCGGTCGACATAGTCACCGGCGACCATGTCGAGGATCAGGTTGACGCCGACGTTGTTGGTCTCAGCCTTGATCACGGCGACGAAGTCTTCGCTCTTGTAGTTGATGGCGCGGTCGGCCCCCAGCTTGAGGCAGGCATCGATCTTGTCCTGCGATCCCACGGTGACGAACACCTTCGCACCGAAGGCTTTGGCGAGCTGAATGGCCATGGTGCCGATGCCGGAGGAGCCGCCATGGATCAGCAGCGTCTCGCCGGCCTTGAGGCCGCCGCGCTCGAACACGTTGTGCCAGACCGTCATCAGGGTTTCCGGCAGCGCGCCGGCTTCCTTGATCGACAGCGCCGGCGGCACGCTCATCGCCTGGGCATCCTGCGCGATGCAGTACTGCGCATATCCGCCGCCGGCGACGAGTGACATCACCTTGTCGCCGACCTGGTGCCGCTTGGCATTGCTGCCGACCGCGACGACTTCGCCCGCGATCTCGAGGCCGGGCAGGTCGCTGGCGCCGGGCGGCGGCGGATAGGCGCCCGAGCGCTGCGCCACGTCGGGCCGGTTGACGCCGGCAGCCATCACCTTGACCAGGATCTCGTCGGGACCGGGCTGCGGAACGCTGCGTTGCTCCGGCACCAGCACTTCCGGCCCACCGGGCTTGGAGATGGCGACCACGGTCATTTGCGCGGGCAGCTTGTCCATGATGTGTCCTTGAGCAAAGGTGCGGGAGGAAACGAGGCCCTTGCTTAGCCAGCGCGGTGCAGGCTGGCAACCGCCTTAGGCCATGTGGTCCGGTCCGCGGACGAGAGGAGGAACGACGATGCCGATGGAAGACGACGACCGCCCGCGCAAGAAGATCAGCCATGAGATTGGA
Organism: Bradyrhizobium sp. SPXBL-02; assembly: GCF_051853065.1. Lineage (NCBI taxonomy): Bacteria > Pseudomonadati > Pseudomonadota > Alphaproteobacteria > Hyphomicrobiales > Nitrobacteraceae > Bradyrhizobium > Bradyrhizobium sp. SPXBL-02. The sequence goes on from NZ_CP182474.1 coordinate 1,388,202, forward strand.
CAGGACCTCTCACTCTTGTCAGTGGAGGAACTGACCGAGCGTGTCGCGCTGCTCAAGACCGAGATCGCAAGACTGGAAGAAGCCGCCACCAAGAAGCGCGCCTCGCGCGATGCGGCGAACAGCATTTTCAAGTCGTAGCAGTCGCCCCACAACGACTGTCGTCCCGGACGCGTGGGCCGAACTTTCTCCGCCTCGTCATTCCGGGGCGGCGCGTCAGCGCCGAGCCCGGAATCCATAGCCACAGGCCGTTGATACGGGCACGCTGATCGTGGCCGGCTACTCCATCCGCCTGTGGTTATGGATTCTCAGGTGCGCAATTGCGCATCGTACCTCGCGACGTCGTCGCGCCCCGGAATGACGGCTGAAGATTGTTCCGCACTTCATTCGGCCACTGGCCGACATGGCTAACGAAATCCCAAAAAATTAGCTCGTTTACTTCGGATTAAGCTTTCGGGTTTATGACTGGAACTGTCCTCGTTTGGACACCGAGTGGCTCCTGTCCACTCTGTTTGACGCCTCCCTGTTATCAACTTTCAAAGCCGCCGGTCTCCGGCGGCTCTTTTTTTGCTTCCGCTCCCGCTGTCTAGCATCCCCGTCCGGTTGCATTCCGAAGGATTGACCCGCGGAAACCATATCCGCGCTTGTCACTGGACTCCGCCTCTCGCCCGCGCAATGATTTGTTCATCATAAGCCGGCGCCAAAGCCGGGCAGTCAAACAGTTGCGTAAGAGGCGTTAACCATGGAACGTTTGCAGGCCGAAGGCGCTCTCGTTCAGCTCAGCGAGCGATTCACCAATTCTGCGGCGTTCGGCAGCCTGTTCCGGGAGGGCATGGACCTCGTCGAGGAAACCGCCGCCTATCTCGACGGCGCTGGCCGCGTCGAGGCCAAGGCGCTCGACCGCGCCGTCAGCCTCACCTACGCGACCGAGAGCATGCGCCTCACCACGCGCCTGATGCAGCTCGCCTCCTGGCTGCTGCTGCACCGCGCGGTGAAGGAAGGCGAGATGACGCTGAGCCAGGCCAACCGTGAGAAGACCAAGGTCAAGCTCACCGCCGCCGATCCCGGCCCGGCCGACACCATCGAGAAGCTGCCGGCGCAGCTTCAGGACCTGATCCATCGCTCGATGAGCCTGCAGACCCGCGTCCGCCGGCTCGACAGCACGATCCACACCCCGCCGGCCGAGCAGGCCGCGATCGGCAATCCGTTGGTGCCGCATCTCAACGCGCTGAAGGCCGCGTTCGAGCGGTAGGTCTCACCGGTGCCGTAGGGTGGGCAAAGGCGCAAAGCGCCGTGCCCACCATCTCTCTCTCTCTTGGGATCACAATAGAGGTCGTGGGCACGCTTCGCTTTGCCCACCCTTACGAGTCCTCAGCCTTGGCCGACGACCGGCCCCAAAACAAAAACGCCCCCGGTCTCCCGGGGGCGTTTCCATGTCCAGCCTTGCGGCCGGCTCAATCCTTCTTGAGGAAGCCCGAAAACTTCTTCTGGAAGCGCGAGACGCGGCCGCCGCGGTCCATGATCTGGGCGGAGCCGCCGGTCCAGGCCGGGTGCGACTTCGGGTCGATGTCGAGGTTCAGCGTGTCGCCTTCCTTGCCCCAGGTGGAGCGGGTCAGGTACTCGGTTCCGTCGGTCATGACGATCTTAATCGTATGATAATTCGGATGAATTTCGGCTTTCATGGCAATTCCTCGGCGCTCCGGCGCCTTCTTGGGTGGCTCGCGAATGACGGATTTGGGCGGCTCTATACCTCACGAAACCCGGCAAAACAAGCCATGCTGCCGCGGTGAACCGGGGGTTTGCCCTAAGGGACTTCCCGGATTTGCCACTACTGATGCACCGGCCTATTGGGAGCAAACGAATGCAATGGGTCGGATCTCATGAGCGCAGTGGAACGGCTTGATGACCAATATGTCGATCGGCCCGCAATGAACGCCGCGGACACCCCTTCGATCGAGGCCGAGCTGATCGAAGCGCCGGCCAAGGGCCGCGCCAAGCTGCGGCCGCTGCTGGCGCTCGCGCCCTATGTGATCCGCTATCGCGGCCGCGCGGCGCTGGCGTTCGTCGCGCTCACGATCGCCGCGCTGACCACGCTGCTGGTGCCGGTCGCGGTGCGCAGGATGATCGATTTCGGCCTGACGCCCGAGGGCATCGAGCTGATCAACAGCTACTTCTCGGTCATGCTCGCGGTCGTTGCCGTGCTCGCGATCGCCAGTGCCGCGCGCTACTACCTCGTGATGACGATCGGCGAACGCATCGTCGCCGATCTCCGGCGCGACGTCTTCGCCCATCTGCTGTCGCTGTCCCCCGCCTTCTTCGATTCCGCGCGCAGCGGCGAACTGATCTCGCGCCTCACCGCCGACACCACCCAGCTGAAATCGGCCGTCGGTGCCTCCGTCTCGATCGCGCTGCGCAACCTTATGATGTTCCTGGGCGCGACGGCGATGATGGTGATCACGAGCCCGAAGCTCTCCGGCTTCGTGCTGCTCGCCATTCCCCTGATCGTGCTGCCGCTTGTGGCGTTCGGGCGCTGGGTGCGGCGCCTGTCGCGCAACGCGCAGGACACGCTCGCCGATGCCTCCGCCTATGCGGGCGAATTGGTCGGCGCGATCCGCACCGTGCAGGCCTATACCAGCGAGGGCTTCGCCGAGAAGCGTTTCGGCGGCGAGGTCGAGCAGGCCTATGAAGCCGCGCGCACCTCGACCCAGGCCCGCGCCGTGCTGACGGCGATCATCATCTTCATCGTGTTCGCAAGCGTGGTCGCCATCCTCTGGATCGGCTCGCATGACGTGCTCACCGGCGCGATCACGCCGGGCCGGCTCGGCCAGTTCGTGCTGTATGCGGTGTTTGCCGCAGCCGGGCTCGGCCAGCTCAGCGAGGTCTGGGGCGAGGTCTCGGCCGCATCGGGCGCAGCCGAGCGCCTGTTCGAGATCCTCCACGTCCGGCCCGAGATCGCCGCGCCTGCGGCGCCGCTTGCGCTGCCGGTGCCGGCGCGCGGCGAGGTCGGCTTCGACCGGGTCAGCTTCGCCTATCCGGCACGGTCCGACGTCAAGGTGCTCGACGCGGTGTCGTTCACCGTGCGCCCCGGCGAGAAGGTCGCGATCGTCGGTCCCTCCGGCGCCGGCAAGAGCACCATCTTTCATCTGCTGCTGCGCTTCTACGATCCGCGCAGCGGGACGATCTCGCTCGACGGCGTGCCGGTCAAGTCCGCCGACCCCGGGGATTTCCGCGCGCGCATCGCACTGGTGCCGCAGGACTCCGTGGTGTTCGCCGCGAGCGCCCGCGAGAACATCCGCTTCGGCCGGCCCGGTGCGAGCGATGCCGAGGTCGAGCGCGCCGCCGAGCTCGCCCATGCCGCCGAATTCATCCGCCGCCTGCCCGAAGGTTTCGAGACCGCGCTCGGCGAGCGCGGCGTGACGCTGTCCGGTGGCCAGCGCCAGCGCATCGCGATCGCGCGCGCCATCCTGCGCGACGCGCCGCTGTTGCTGCTGGACGAAGCCACCTCCGCGCTCGACGCCGAAAGCGAGACGCTGGTGCAGACCGCGCTGGAAGAGCTGATGCGCCACCGCACCACGCTGGTGATCGCCCATCGCCTCGCCACGGTGCTCTCCTGCGACCGCATCCTGGTGATGGACCAGGGCAAGATCGTCGAGCAGGGCACGCATGCCGAGCTCGTGGCGGCGAACGGGCTCTACGCCAGGCTGGCGCGGCTGCAGTTCGAGGGGGCGTGAGGCGCCGCCTCACTCTCGTCATTGCGAGCGCAGCGAAGCAATCCAGACTGTTTCCGCGGAAAGACTCTGGATTGCTTCGTCGCAAGAGCTCCTCGCAATGACGTGTGGAGGGAGCTTCGCGCCACAACTGCGGGCCTACCGGCACTTCGGTGACAGCGCCGGCACGTTCGGCCAGGGCCAGTTCTTCCAGCTGCCGTCCGCTTCGACGCAGGCTGATGCCTCAGGGCTGTTCGTCTGCGCAGGGGCGCTCGATGTCGCAAAGCGCTGGTCTACATAGGTCGTCGACACATAGCCGGCGACGATGACGCCCAGCATCACCGAGGACCCCTTGGCCAGCTCGCTCAGCTTCATCGATCGTCTCCATGGCCATGCCTTGAGACAACGAATAACCGGCGCCTTGGGATCCCCGATGTGACAGGCCTCACGCCCGCCATACCATCTTCAACACCGGCCGGCCCGAGGTCGGGTTCACTTCGTCACCGGCATGGGCAAAGCCGTTGCGCTCGTAGAAGCGGATGGCGCGGGCATTGTCCTTGTTGACGAGCAGCGTGACGCCCGACGGTGACAGGCGCTTGGCCTCGTCCACCAGCAGCCGTGCCGCATCCGAGCCCCAATGCGCGGGATCGACCACCAGCTGGTCGAGATAGCCCTCGCCATCGATGGTGACGAAACCGGTCAGCGCGCCGTCCTGTTCCGCCACCACGATTTGGGCCTTCGGCACCAGATCCCTCAGCCAGCGCTCGCGCCACCAGTCCAGCCGTGCGGCGAAGTCGATCTGCGGATAGGCCTGCTGCCAGGTGCGATGCCAAAGGTCGATCGCGGCGGCCTCGTCGGAGGCCGCATAGGGGCGGAGGTGGAGCGTGCTCACTACCGCTCCGTCAGTTTCAGCTCGATGCGGCGGTTGCGCTTGTAGGCCTCTTCCGTGTTGCCGGTATCGAGCGGCTGGAATTCGCCGAAGCCGGCGGCGACGAGGCGCTGGGCGGGCACGCCGAGCGAGACCAGATATTGCACCACCGAGATCGAGCGCGCCGCGGACAGGTCCCAGTTCGACTTGAAGTTCGGACCGTTGACGGGGCGCACGTCGGTATGGCCGTCGACGCGCAGCACCCAGGGGATGTCGCTCGGGATCTTCTTGTCGAGTTCGATCAGCGCCGCTGCCAAGGTGTCGAGCTCGGCGCGGCCCTCGGGCAGCAGCACCGCCTGGCCGGTGTCGAAGAACACTTCGGACTGGAATACGAAGCGGTCGCCGACGATGCGGATGTCGGGGCGGTTGCCGAGGATTGCGCGCAGCCGGCCGAAGAATTCCGAGCGGTAGCGCGACAATTCCTGCACGCGCTGCGCCAGGGCGACGTTCAGGCGAGAGCCAAGGTCGGCGATGCGGTTCTGCGATTCCTTGTCGCGCTTCTCGGAGGCATCGAGCGCCTCTTCCAGCGCCGCCAATTGCCGGCGCAGCGCGCTGATCTGCTGGTTCAACACCTCGATCTGCGCTAGCGCCCGCGCCGAGACCGCCTTCTCGGAATCCAGCGCCTTGCCGAGCTCGGCGGTCTTGCCTTGCGCGTCGTTGCCGGCGGCGGCGAGGCCGTCATAGAGCCCCTTGATGCGGTCGCGCTCGGTCTCGGCCGAGGCGAGCCCGGCCTTCAATTGCGAGACCTGGTCGTCGAGCGTGAGCTTGCCGAGCTTCTCCAGCGACAACAGCTCGTTGAGCTGGGCGATCTTGGCGTTGAGCTGCTCCAGCGCCTTGTCCTTGCCGGTGACCTCCTGCGACAGGAAGAACTGCACGACGAGGAACACCGACAGCAGGAAGACGATGGACAGCACCAGCGTCGACAGCGCATCGACGAAGCCGGGCCAGTAATTGAAGGCGCCTTCGCTGCGGCGGCCGCGCGCTAGAGCCATTAACGTCTCCGTTTCTTTCGTGTCCCGGACGCGATGCAGCGTGCAACGCTGCTTCGCAGAGCCGGGACCCATATTGTCCCTGACGCTGGGCCCCGGCTCAGCGACGCATCATTTCATGCTGCGTCGCGTCCGGGGCACGATACCGTCTCAACTCTTCTCGGGCTGGCGCGCGATCCGCTCCAACAGGCGGCGGATCTCGCGGTTCTGCTCGCCCTGGCCGTCGGCCCATTCGCGGATCATCTGCTGCTCGGTGCGCATGTGCGAGACCAGCGCCTGGATCGCTTCGGCAAGGCTCGCCATCGCCGCCGTGGTGCCGCGGCCGGCGCTGCCTTCCTCGAACACGGAACGCAGGCGTTCGACCGCGGCCTGAAGCTCCCCGCTGGCGACACCGCCGCCGGAGGCGGCGGCGGGCACCTCGCCATTGCCGTATTCGCGCACGGTGGTGGCGAGCCAGTCTTCGAGGTCGGTGTAGAAGCGGTTCTGCGCCTGGCTCGATTGCAGATCGAGGAAGCCGAGGATCAGCGAGCCGGCGAGGCCGAACAGCGAGCTGGAGAACGAGATGCCCATGCCGCCGAGCGGGGCGGCGAGGCCCTCCTTCAGCGTGTCGAACAGCGCCCCGGAATCGCCCCCCACCTTGAGCCCGTCGATCACCTTGCCGACCGAGCCGACCGTCTCGATCAGGCCCCAGAAGGTGCCGAGCAGGCCGAGGAACACCAGCAGGCCGGTCATGTAGCGGGAGATGTCGCGGGCCTCGTCCAGGCGGGTTGCGATCGAATCGAGCAGGTGCCGCATGGTGGTCTGGGTGATGGTCATCCGCCCCGAGCGCTCCCCGCCCAGGATCGCCGCCATCGGCGCCAGCAGCTTGGGGTGACGGGACGGCGCCAGGCCGGGATCGGCGACGCGGAAATTGTTGACCCAGGAGACCTCGGGATAGAGCCGGATGACCTGGCGGAAGGCCAGGATGATGCCGATGAACAGCACGCCGCCGATCAGGGCATTGAGGCCGGGATTGGCGAAGAAGGCCTGGATGATCTGCTTGTAGAGCACCACGCCCACCAGCGTGCACAGCACCAGAAAGACCAGCATCCGCACCAGGAAGACGCTGGGCGAGGACAGTTTCGTGTACTCGATGTCCATCGTGGATCGGGAAGTGCCAGACCGCATGCCAGTATCATCCGTTACGTAAGCTTGCTTGCGGCGCGCACTATGGCACAGCGCCGGCCCAAAAAAAGCGCCGGATGCGCCGATTTCGGGGACAGCTCGGGGAACCCGGACCGGAAGCGGCGCTTTGATAAGCAGGTCTCTGCAGAATTTCGCCATTCGGGGGGCGCATGAGCGTCGTTTCCGCGATCATCGGGACTGCCGAGCGTGTGCCGCTGCCGGACGTGGTGATCCGCGCCGCGATCCAGCGCCTGTGCTCCCGCATGGCGACGCGCCTGTCCGCCCTGGGCGCCGGCGACGATGCCGCCTTTGCCGGCCGGATGATGCTGCGGCCGATCGCCGAGGGTACAGGTGCCGGGCATGACCAGGTGCCTGCCGCCTTCTTCGTCGATTTGCTCGGTCCCAACCGTAAATTCTCCTCCTGCTTCTACAAGACCGACGCGACCACCTTGCGGGAGGCGGAGGAGGAGGCGCTGCGCCAGACCGTCGAGCATGCCGGCCTGGCCGACGGCCAGGCCATCCTCGAGCTCGGCTGCGGCTGGGGCTCGCTGTCCCTGTGGATGGCGCGGCAGTTTCCGCACGCCAGGGTGACGGCGGTCGCGACCTCACAGGCGCAACGCGCCTATGTCGAGGAGGAGGCGCGGCTGCGCGGATTGCTCAATCTGCGCGTGGTCACGGCCGACATGAACGTGTTCGCGCCCGAGGGGCAGTTCGACCGCATCGTCTCGGTCGAGATGTTCGAGCAGATGCGCAACTGGCGCAAGCTGATGACGCGCGCGCGGTCATGGCTCACGCCGGAGGGGCGCTTCTTCATGCACGTCGTCACCCACCGTTCCGGCTCGCATCTGCTTGACCCCGCCGATCGCGACGACTGGATCGCGCAGCATCTCTATACAAGCGGGTTGATGCCGAGCCATCACCTGGTCAGGCAGTTCGACGATATCTTCGCGGTCGAGAAGGAATGGTGCTGGAGCGGGACGCATTACCAGCGCACCGCCAACGACTGGCTCGCCAATTTCGATGCCCATCGCGAGGCCATCGAGGCCGCCTTGCGCAGGGTCTATGGCGAGGAGGCCGCTCTCTGGATCCGTCGCTGGCGCTGGTTCCTGCTCGCGACCTCGGGCCTGTTCGGCTACGCCGATGGAACCGAATGGGGCGTCAGCCACTACCGGATGAAGGCCGCCGAGTAATTGCGATGTTCCGTCGCAGCACGCGCCGGTGGACCCCGACTCACAATCAAGTGACACCGTAAAAGCCTTCTGATCTCAGCAGCATAAGCTGTGTGACAATGAGCCGCCCGCGCCATGCGTTGCATCGCAGCAGATGCATTCTATTTTGGCGGCATCAGTCGCGTGTAAAAGGTCCAGAACGGGCCGCGCGCGAGCACGATCAGTTTCAACAATATCGGGGCACCCCACTTCATGTCCGGACTTCGCGCGCGATCGGCATGCGTTGCAATGATGCTCGCGGCCCTTGCGCCGCTTCTGGCAGGCTGCGACGAATCCAGCTCCGCGGTGTCCGCCGCCCAGCCGCCCGCTCCTGACGTCAGCATCGTCGTCGTCAAGCCGCAGTCCCGCGCCGTGGTGCGCGAGCTGCCGGGCCGGATCGCGCCGACGCGGGTCTCCGACGTGCGGCCGCGCGTGTCCGGCATCGTGGTCGAGCGCCTGTTCCGCCAGGGCAGCGAGGTGAAGGCCGGCGATCCGCTCTACCGCATCGATCCGCGCCCGTTCGAGGTCGAGGTGATGGCGAATGAGGCCGCGCTGGCCAAGTCCGAAGCGGCTTTGATGCAGGCCAGGCAACAGGCGCATCGTATCGCCACCCTGACCAGGGATCGCGCCGCCCCCGAAGCCGAGAACGAGAAGGCGATCGCGGCCGAACGCCAGGCCCATGCCGAGGTCGAAGGCCGCAAGGCCGAGCTCGCGCGGGCCAAGCTCAATCTCGACTATGCCACCGTTCGCGCGCCGATCGACGGCGTGGTCGGTGCGGCCCTCGTCAGCGAGGGCGCGCTCGCCGTGCAGAACGAGACCAATCTCGCCACCATCCAGCAGCTCGATCCGATCTATGCCGACTTCACCCAGTCGGTGACCGAGCTCAACCAGCTCCGCCGTGCCTTCGAGACCGGCGACCTCGAGCGCATCGCCGCCGATGCCGCCAAGGTGCGCCTCGTGCTCGACGACAACACCATCTATTCGCTCGACGGCAAGCTGCTGTTCTCCGACGCCAAGGTCGACGCCCACACCGGCCAGGTGACGTTGCGCGGCGAGTTCCGCAATCCCAAGCGCGAGCTGCTGCCGGGCATGTATGTGCGGGTCCGGATCGACCAGGGTCTCGATTCCGACGCGATCGCGGTGCCGCAGCAGGCGATCCAGCGCAACGGCGGCGGCGGCAGCGAGGTGTTCGTGGTCAAGGACGACAACCACATCGCGGTGCAGCCTGTGCGCACCGGATCGGTGCAGGACGGCCTCTGGTTCGTCACCGAAGGCCTGAAGGCCGGCGACAAGGTCGTGGTCGAAGGCTTCCAGAAATTCGCGGCTGGCGACAAGGTCCAGCCGCAATCCTGGTCCGAGGCGGACGCGACCGCGGACAACCGGCACGCCCTTAAGCTCACGCGGTAACCGGACGGCTTTGCAAGTGTCGTCCTCATCCTGAGGAGCCCGCTGGAAGCGGGCGTCTCGAAGGATGGCCGGGAGAGAGCCGGGGTTCGAGACGCGCGTTCCGCGCTCCTCACCATGAGGATCTAACGAAACAACGAGGATAAACGGCCAATGCCGAGTTTCTTCATCGACAGGCCGATCTTCGCCTGGGTGGTCGCGCTGTTCATCTGCTTGATCGGTGCGATCGCGGTGCCGCTGCTGCCGATCGCGCAATATCCGATCATCGCGCCGCCGTCGATCTCGGTCTCGACCAGCTATCCCGGCGCCTCGCCGGAAAACCTCTACAACAGCGTCACGCGGCTGATCGAGGAGGAGCTCAACGGCGCCGCCAACATCCTCAATTTCGAATCGACCAGCGACTCGCTCGGCCAGGTCGAGATCATCGCCAACTTCCAGCCGGGCACCGATACCAGCGCCGCCTCGGTCGAGGTGCAGAACCGAATCAAGCGCGTCGAGGCGCGCCTGCCGCGCGCGGTGATGCAGCAGGGCATCCTGATCGAGGAAGCCTCCAGCGCGGTGCTGCAGATCATCACGCTGAACTCGACCGACGGCAGCCTGGATGAAGTCGGCCTCGGCGACTTCATGATCCGCAACGTGCTCGGCGAGATCCGCCGCATTCCCGGCGTCGGCCGCGCCACGCTCTATTCGACCGAGCGCAGTCTTCGTGTCTGGGTCGATCCCGCAAAACTCGTCGGCTACGGGCTGACCGCCGACGATGTCAACAAGGCCATCACCGCGCAGAACGCGCAGGTCGCCTCCGGCAGCATCGGCGCCGAACCGTCGACGTCGAACCAGCGCACCTCGGCGCTGGTGCTGGTCAAGGGCCAGCTGTCGTCGCCGGACGAGTTCGGCGCCATCATCCTGCGCGCCAATGCCGACGGCTCGACCGTGCGCCTGCGCGACGTCGCGCGCGTCGAGGTCGGCGGCCTCAGCTACCAGTTCAACACCCGCCTCGACGGCAAGCCGACCGCCGGTCTTTCGGTGCTGATGTCGCCGACCGGCAACGCGCTGGCGACCGCGAGCGCCGTTGAAGAGAAGATGAAGGAGCTGTCGCGCTTCTTCCCGGCCAACATCAGCTACGAGATCCCCTACAACATCACGCCCGTGGTCGAGGCCTCGATCAAGAAGGTGCTGTCGACGCTGGTCGAAGCCGTGGTGCTGGTGTTCGTGGTGATGTTCCTGTTCCTGCAGAACATCCGTTACACCATCATTCCGACCATCGTGGTGCCGGTGGCGTTGCTCGGCGCGTGCTCCACGCTGCTGCTCGCCGGCTACTCCATCAACATGCTCTCGATGTTCGGCATGGTGCTCGCGGTCGGCATCCTCGTCGACGACGCCATCGTGGTGGTCGAGAACGTCGAGCGCATCATGGCCGAGGAGGGCCTGCCGCCGAAGGAAGCGACGCGCAAAGCCATGTCGCAGATCACCGGCGCCATCATCGGCATCACCCTGGTGCTGATGGCGGTGTTCGTGCCGATGGCGTTCTTCCCGGGCTCGGTCGGCATCATCTACCGCCAGTTCTCGGTCACCATGGTCGCCGCGATCGGCTTCTCCGCCTTCCTGGCGCTGTCGTTGACGCCGGCGCTGTGTGCGACCCTGCTCAAGCCCGTCGAGGCCGGCCACGGTCATGCGAAGAGAGGCGTGTTCGGCTGGTTCAACCGCATGCTCGAAGGCGGCAAGGAGCGCTATTCGCGCACCGTCGGCTTCTCGCTGAACCGCACCGGCCGCCTGATGCTGGTCTATGCCGCGCTGCTGGTCGGCCTGTCCTGGGCCTTCGTCAACCTGCCCGGCGGCTTCCTGCCGGTCGACGACCAGGGCTTCGTCACCACCGACGTGCAGACGCCCTCGGATTCGTCCTATGCCCGCACCGAGGCCGTGATCGAGAAGGTCGAGAAATATCTGGCCGCGCGGCCGGGCGTCGACAACGTCACCTTCCTCACCGGCTTCAGCTTCTCCGGCCAGGGCATGAACACCGCGCAGGCCTTCATCACGCTGAAGGACTGGTCGGAGCGCGGGCCTAAAGATTCCGCTGCTGCGATCGTCAACGACATCAACCGCGACCTGGGCTCGTCGATCCGTGATGCAAAAATCTCGGCGCTGCAGCCGCCGCCGATCGACAATCTCGGCAATTCCTCCGGCTTCTCGTTCCGCCTCCAGGACCGCGGCCAGAAGGGCTATCAGCAATTGATGCGCGCCGCCGACCAGCTGATCGCGGAGGCCAATGCCAGCCCGGTGCTGCAGAAGGTCTATATCGAGGGCCTGCCCGAGGCGGGCGTGGTCAATCTCATGATCGACCGCGAGAAGGCCGGCGCGTTCGGCGTCACCTTCGAGGACATCAACAATACCATCTCGACCAATCTCGGCTCGAACTACATCAACGACTTCCCGAACCGCGGCCGCATGCAGCGCGTCGTGGTGCAGGCTGACGCGCGCGATCGCATGCGGACCGAGGACATCCTCAATTACAACGTCAAGAACAGCCGCGGCCAGCTGGTGCCGTTCTCGTCCTTTGCGACGGTGGAATGGGCGCGCGGCCCGACGCAGATCGCCGGCTTCAACTATTATCCGGCGGTGCGCATCTCCGGTGAAGCCAGGCCCGGCTTCACCTCGGGCGACGCCATTTCGGAAATGGAGCGGCTTGCCGGCCGCTTGCCGCGCGGCTTCGGCTATGAATGGACCGGACAGTCGCTGCAGGAAAAGCTGTCGGGCTCGCAGGCGCCGTTCCTGCTCGCACTGTCGGTGTTCGTGGTGTTCCTGTGCCTCGCAGCGCTCTACGAGAGCTGGACCATTCCGCTCGCGGTGCTGCTCACCGTGCCGCTCGGCATCGTCGGCGCGGTCGCGGCTGCGACGCTGCGGAGCCTGCCCAACGACGTCTATTTCACCGTCGGCCTGATCACCATCATCGGCCTTGCGGCCAAGGACGCGATCCTGATCATCGAGTTCGCGAAAGACCTGCGGAAGGAAGGCAAGCCATTGGTCGAAGCCACCATCGAAGCCTGCCGCCTGCGCTTCCGCCCGATCCTGATGACCGGCCTCGCCTTCATCTGCGGCGTGCTGCCGATGGCCATCGCCCACGGTGCCGGCGGCGCCAGCCAGCAGGCGCTCGGCTCAGTCGTGATGGGCGGCATGATCGCGGTGGTGATCCTGGCGCTGTTGATGGTGCCGGTGTTCTTCGTCTCCGTGCAGCGCGTGCTGGCGGGGGATCGCGAGCCAGCGCCGGCGCGGGAAGCTGACGCGCACGGCCGGCCGGCGCCAGCGTCGCAGGGCCACTGAAGCTGTCATTCCGGGGCGCGCGTAGCGCGAGCCCGGAATCCATCAAGCCGCAATCACAGTCGATGAATGGATTCCGGGCCCGCGCCGAGAGGCGCGTCCCGGAATGACGAGCGGAGATTACCTCCGCAAGATCCTCACCAGCTCCCCGTGCACGTACTCATTGCCGCACACGACGTGCCCCGTGACCAGCGGGTCGCCCGGCGTGGCGATATCGCTCACCGTTCCCCCCGCTTCACGCACCATCAGCATACCGGCGGCGATATCCCAGGATTGCAAATCGCGCTCCCAATAGCCGTCGAGGCGGCCGGCGGCGACGAAGGCGAGGTCGAGCGAGGCGGCGCCGAAGCGGCGCAGGCCGGCGACGCGGTCCTGGATCGCGGTCATCTCGCGACGGAATTCCTCGTGATCGCCGCGGCCGATATGGGGCAGGCCGCAGGCGACCACGCATTCGCTCAGCTGGCGGCGGCCGGCGACGCGCAGGCGCTGGTCGTTGAGGAAGGCGCCCTTGCCGCGCTCGGCGATGTAGAGCTCGTCATTGGCGGGGTTGTAGATCACGCCGGCGATCACGGTGCCTTCGCGGGCGAGGCCGATCGAGATGGCGAATTGCGGGATGCCGTGCAGGAAGTTGGTGGTGCCGTCCAAGGGATCGACGATCCAGGTGTGGCTCTTGTCGGTGCCCTCGCGCTGTCCCCCTTCCTCGCCGATGAAGCCGTAGCCGGGCCGGGCCTTGGCGAGGTCCTGGTAGAGGATCTCCTCGGCGCGCTTGTCGGCGAGCGAGACGAAATTGGCCGGCCCCTTCAGCGAGACCTGGAGATGCTCGATCTCGCCGAGATCGCGCTTGAGGCTGCGGCCGGCGCGGCGCGCCGCCTTGACCATGACGTTGATAGTGGCGGAATACAGCATGTGCTTCTGGTCTTGATCGGGGAGAGGGGCGCGGAAACGCGCCTGTTTGAGGGACTGGGTGCCCCGTGAGGGGCCCCGCGTCAAGTCATTTGGGCCCCAGCCACTTCCTGGCGGCGGCCTCGGCCTTGGCGCGGTCATCGGCCGGCAGATCGGAGAACTGCTTGTCGAGCTCGGGGTCGCCCTTGCCTGATGTCTTGGCCACCAGGTGCCATTTGAAGCCCTCGATCTTGTCCATGGGCGTGCCCACGCCGTTGATCAGCACCCATGCCAACCGGTTCTGCGCGATCGCGCTGCCCTGGCGGGAGGCCTTGCGGAGCAGGGCGACGGCCGCCGGCTGGTTCTTCGGCGTGCCGGTGCCGTTGAACATCGCGATGGCATATTCGACCTCGGCATCGACATTGTCCGCGAGCGAGGCGGCCTGGAGCAGCCGCACCGCGCGTTCGGGGTCCTTCGGCACACCGGTGCCTTCCTTGTAGAAGGTCGCGAGCGCGTATTGCGCTTCGGGCAGGCCTGCATCGGCGGCCTGGCGCAGCAGCTCCGCCGAACGCCTGACGTCCTGCGGCAGCGTCTGGCCGTCCAGATAGAGCAGAGCGAGGTTATAGGCCGCCTTGGGCTCGCCGAGCTTGGCGGCGGAGGCCATCAGCTTGACCGCCTCGTTTTTGTCGACCGGGCCGCCGCGGCCGGAGATGCGCAGCATGGCGAGTGCGAACATCGCCTCGCGATCGCCGGAATCGGCGGCGCGCTTGTACCATTCGGCCGCCTTGGCGTAGTCGCGCCGGATGCCCATGGCGTTGGAATAGAGCTCGCCGAGCATGGTCATTGCCTTGGCGTCGCCCGCTTGCGCCCGGGCGGTGGCGAGCTCGAACGCGGTCTTGTATTGGCCGCGCTGATAGGCGCCGAACACCAGATCGACGTTGGGATCGTCGGACGGCGGCGCGGGGATCACGGTTGCCGGCTTGGGCGAGGCGGACGGCTTGGGAGATGAAGAGGGCTTTGGCGCCGCTTCCTTCTTCTTGGCAGGGGCGGGCGGCTTCGGCTTCTGCTTCTCTGCCGGTGCGCTCGGCGTCGTCGCCGGCGGAGTGATCTGCAGCTGCGCGGCCGCGGGCACTGTCAGCAGCAGCGTGGCCAGCATGGTGATGCACGGGAGCTTCATGTCGGGCGCTAGCCGTGCTCCTGGCGCGCAGGATCTTGGCTCGCAGGATCTTGGCCGGCCAGCGCCGTCGCATGGGCCTTCTTGATCGCGGCGTCGACCTCGATCAGCGCGGCCTTGGGCCCGCGCGGATCGGCCCAGATGAAGTCGCCGACCAGCACGAAATCGGCGCCGCTAAGGGCGAAATCGTGGGCCTCGTCCAGCGAAATGGCGAAGCCGACGCAGGGCGGCTCGAACAGCTCGGCCCACCAGTCCAGCCGCTCGGCGATCGCCTGCGCCGAGGGACGCTGGCCTTTCGCATCGGGCTCGCCGAACAGCAAATAATCCGCGCCCATCTCGCCCGCATCCATGGAATGGTGTCGCGTCGTCAGCCCGCCGACACCGGCGATGCGATCTGGCTTGAGCGACGGCAGCGCCTCCTTCAGCGCGGCGATGCCGGGCAGGTGTGCGCCGTCGGCGCCGCCGCGCGCGACGATATCAGGGTGGCCGTCGACGAGGAGTGCCGCGCCCGCCTTCTGCACCGGCGGCGCCAATGCCTTGACGCGCGAGGTCATGCTGCGCTGATCTGTCTCCTTCAGCCGCAGCAGCACGGCGGCGACGTCGGCGGACGCGATCAGCTCGGGCAGCGCGGCGATCAGCGCCGCGGGATCATCGACGACGGGCGTCGCGAGATAGAGACGCGGCGCCGGGCGCGGCGGAAGCGGTTTGTTCGACAAGGTCTAGGCTGCCTTCTGTTCCAGGCTGCTTTGCCATTCGCCCTTGGAGGCGAGGCCGTTCATGCGCGCGCGATGGCTGAAGGCGCGCTGGCCGGCCGCGACGTTCTCAGGCCTCCCGGCCCAGGCCTTCTGCGGCGCGGCCTGCAGCGCGCGGCCATAGGAGAAGGTCAGGCCCCAGGGCAGCGGACCGAGCTTGTGCATGGCGTTGAGATGCGCGGTTGCCTCCTCGTCCGACTGGCCGCCGGAGAGGAAGGCGATGCCGGGCACCGCCGCCGGCACGCAGGCCTTCAGCAGCCGGATCGTCTTCTCCGCGACCTCCTCGACGGAGGCCTGCTTTGCGCATTTCTTGCCAGAGATCGCCATGTTCGGCTTCAGCACCATGCCTTCGAGCGCGACGCGCTGGACGCGCAATTCCTGAAACGTCTTGTTGAGCACGCGTTGCGTCACCTCATAGCAGCGCTCGATGTCGTGGTCGCCGTCCATCAGCACCTCAGGCTCGACGATCGGCACGATCTGCGCCGCCTGGCACAGCGCGGCATAGCGCCCCAGCGCGTGGGCGTTGACGCTGATCGCGGTCATCGAGGGGATGCCGCTGCCGATGTCGATCACCGCGCGCCATTTGGCGAAGCGCGCGCCGCGCTCGTAATATTTCTTCAGGCGATCGGCGAGCTTGTCGAGGCCTACGGTGACAAGCTCTCCCGGGCACATCGGTAAGCCTTGCGTGCCTTCGTCGACCTTGATGCCGGGGATGGCGCCAGCCTGCTCGATCAGCTTGACCAGCGGCGTGCCGTCCTTGGCATTCTGCCAGATCGTCTCGTCATAGAGGATCACGCCGGAGATGTATTGGCTCATGGCGTCCTTGGAGCGAAACAGCATCTCGCGATAGTCGCGGCGGTTCTCTTCCGTCGATTCCACGCCGATGGCGTCAAAGCGCTTCTTGATGGTGCCGGAGGATTCGTCGGCGGCAAGGATGCCCTTGCCCGGCGCGACCATGGCGGTCGCGATTCTGTTGAGCTCAGTCAGATTCATCGAGAGGTCCTCCCAAAACGATTCTGCCCTTGCCCGTGAAAATAGACCGTTCTCGGGCAATTGCCGAGTTATCGTTCGTCGCAGGGTAAAGGGGGGAGGGAATGTCGTGCCACAAAAAGACTGTCATTCCGGGATGCGCCGGAAGGCGCAGGCCCGGAATCCATAACCCCAGGCTGTGGTTATGGATTCCGGGCTCGCCGCTCTGCGGCGCCCCGGAATGACGGAGAGAGGTGCACTGGTTTACGCCACCTCGCGATCGCTTACGCGACGCGGGGGTCCAGCTCGCCCTTGGCGTAGCGCTTGGCCATCTCGGCGGTGGTCAGCACCTTCTTGATCTTGGAGGCCTGGCCTGCGGTGTTGAACTCCTGCAGGCGCTGCTTGCACAGCTTGGTCATCGCCTCCATCGCCGGCTTCAGGTACTTGCGCGGATCGAACTCTTCCGGGTTGTCCTTCAGCACTTTGCGGATCTGGCCGGTCATGGCCATGCGGTTGTCGGTGTCGATGTTGATCTTGCGCACGCCGTTCTTGATGCCGCGCTGGATCTCGGCCACCGGCACGCCCCAGGTCGGCTTCATCTTGCCGCCATAGGCGTTGATGATGTCCTGCAGGTCCTGCGGCACCGAAGAGGAGCCGTGCATGACGAGATGCGTGTTCGGCAGCTTGCGGTGGATCTCCTCGATCACGTTCATGGCGAGAATGTCGCCGTCGGGCTTGCGGGTGAATTTGTAAGCACCGTGCGAGGTGCCCATCGCGATCGCGAGCGCGTCGACCTTGGTCTCCTGCACGAACTTCACGGCCTCGTCCGGATTGGTCAGCAGCTGGTCGTGGCTGAGCTTGCCTTCGGCGCCGTGACCGTCTTCCTTGTCGCCCATTCCGGTTTCGAGCGAGCCGAGCACCCCGAGCTCACCCTCGACCGAGATGCCGCCGAGATGGGCCATGTCGGTCACGGTCTTGGTGACGCCGACATTGTAGCCCCAGTCGCCGGGGGTCTTGCCGTCGGCCTTGAGCGAGCCGTCCATCATGACGGAGGTGAAGCCGGCCTGGATCGCGGTCATGCAGGTCGCGGGCTCGTTGCCGTGGTCGAGATGCACGCAGACCGGAATGTGCGGATAGATTTCGGTCACCGCGTCCATCATGTGCTTGAGCATGACGTCGTTGGCGTAGGAGCGCGCACCGCGCGAGGCCTGGATGATGACGGGCGCATCGACCTGGTTGGCCGCGTCCATGATCGCCAGCGCCTGCTCCATATTGTTGATGTTGAAGGCCGGTACGCCGTAATCGTTCTCCGCCGCGTGGTCGAGCAATTGACGTAACGTGATCCGAGCCATCTGTCTTTGTCTCCCGTTGGGGCCTGCAAGGGCCGCTTGATTACTTGCTACGCAGAACTTCAACGCCGGGCAGGGGCTTGCCTTCCATCCATTCAAGGAACGCGCCACCGGCGGTCGACACATAGGTGAAGTCACCGGCCACATGGGCCTGGTTGAGCGCGGCGACGGTGTCGCCGCCGCCCGCGATCGAGATCAGCTTCTTGGCCTTGGTGCGCTCGGCGGCGTGCTTGGCGGCCGCGACCGTGCCGCGGTCGAACGGCTGCATCTCGAACGCGCCCAGCGGTCCGTTCCAGACCAGCGTCGCCGCATCGTCGATCGCGGCGTGGACGCGCGCAATCGATTGCGGGCCGACGTCGAGGATCATGCCGTCGGTCGGGATCGCGTCGAGCCCATAGGCATGCGACGGCGCGTTGGCGGCGAAGTGGTAGGCGACGGTGGCGTCGACAGGGAGGATGATGGCGCAATTGGCGGCTTCAGCCTTCTCCATGATGCGCAGCGCGGTCGGTGCGAGATCCTTCTCGGCCAGCGACTTGCCGACCGCAACGCCCTGCGCGTGCAGGAAGGTGTTGGCCATGCCGCCGCCGATCACGAGCGCGTCGACCTTGGTCACGAGGTTTTCCAAGAGGTCGATCTTGGTCGAGACCTTGGCGCCGCCGATGATGGCGATGACAGGCTTGGTCGGCGAGCCCAGCGCCTTCTCCAGCGCGTCCAGCTCGGCCTGCATGGTGCGGCCGGCATAGGCCGGCAGCTTGTGGCCGAGGCCTTCGGTCGAGGCGTGGGCGCGGTGCGCGGCCGAGAACGCGTCATTGACCCAGATGTCGCCGAGCTTAGCGAGCTCCGCGACGAAGCCGGGATCGTTCTTTTCTTCCTCTTTGTGGAAGCGGGTGTTTTCCAGACACAGGATGTCGCCGTCCTTCAGGTCGGCAACCGCCTTGGCCGCGGGCTCGCCGATGCAATCCTCGGCAAACGCAACGGGCTTCTTCACCTCCTTCGCCAGCGCCTCGGCGACGGGCCTCAGCGAGTCCTTGGCATCGCGCCCCTTCGGCCGGCCGAAATGCGCGAGCAGGATGACCTTGCCGCCCTTGTCCGCGATCTCGGTGATGGTCGGCGCAACGCGCTCCAGCCGGGTGGCGTCGGTGACGCGCCCGTTCTCCATGGGCACGTTGAGGTCGACGCGCAGCAGCACGCGCTTGCCCTTCACGTCGACGTCGTCGAGGGTACG
This sequence comes from Bradyrhizobium sp. SPXBL-02, assembly GCF_051853065.1. Taxonomy (NCBI): domain Bacteria; kingdom Pseudomonadati; phylum Pseudomonadota; class Alphaproteobacteria; order Hyphomicrobiales; family Nitrobacteraceae; genus Bradyrhizobium; species Bradyrhizobium sp. SPXBL-02. Next base: position 1,407,262 of record NZ_CP182474.1, read on the forward strand.
GAATTTGTTGGTCATCTCTCTTGTCCCGGGCGCTGCGATAGCAGCGGAGCGATGCGCTGCAGAACCGGGACCCACATGACAGCGAGTCCCGCGGTTGAATGGGTCCCGGCTTTGCGGAGCAGCGCTTGCGCGCTGCACCGCAGCCGGGACACGAGACCCCGATCAGATCACCTTCGCCAGCGCGACGGCGGTGTCCGCCATGCGGTTCGAGAAGCCCCACTCGTTGTCGTACCAGGACATCACGCGCACCAGCGTGCCGTTCTGCACCTTGGTCTGGTCCTCGTGGAAGGTCGAGGAGTGCGGGTCGTGGTTGAAGTCGATCGAGACGTTGGGCGCGCTGGTGTAGCCGAGGATGCCCTTGAGCTGCTGCTCGCTGGCGCGCTTCATCGCCGCGTTGACTTCCTTGGCGTCGGTAGCGCGCTTGGCGACGATCTTGAGGTCGACGACCGAGACGTTCGGGGTCGGCACGCGGATCGCGACGCCGTCGAGCTTGCCCTTCAGCTCGGGCAGCACGAGGCCGATCGCTTTCGCCGCACCGGTCGAGGTCGGGATCATCGACATCGCAGCGGCGCGGCCGCGGTAGAGATCCTTGTGCAGCGTGTCCAGCGTCGGCTGGTCGCCGGTATAGGCGTGGATCGTGGTCATGAAGCCGGTCTCGATGCCGACGAGATCATTCAGCACCTTGGCGACCGGCGCGAGGCAGTTGGTGGTGCAGCTTCCGTTGGAGACGACCAGATGATCCTTGGTCAGCGTGTCGTGGTTGACGCCGTAGACGATGGTGGCGTCGGCGCCGTCGGCGGGCGCGGAAACCAGCACGCGCTTGGCGCCGGCGGTCAGATGCGCGCTAGCCTTGTCCTTCGAGGTGAAGATGCCGGTGCATTCCAGCGCGATGTCGACGCCGAGATCCTTCCAGGGCAGCTTCGAGGGATCGCGCTCGGCGGTCACCTTGATCTTGCCGTTGCCGAGGCTGATGGAATCGCCATCGACGGTGACGGTGCCGGGGAAGCGGCCATGGACGCTGTCGAAGCGGAGGAGATGGGCGTTGGTCTCGACCGGGCCGAGGTCGTTGATGCCGACGACCTCGATATCCTTGCGGCCTGACTCGGCGATAGCCCGCAGGACGTTGCGGCCGATGCGGCCAAAACCGTTAATTCCGACGCGGACTACCATGTTTCGTCTCCTTCAATGACCGTTGTCATCCCGCACAACGCGCTATCCGCGCCTGCGAGGGTTTTTTAGGGGCGGACGCCCGGTTCGGCCGGGCGGTGCTTGATCATATGGGAGATTAGGTAGTCCTTTTTTGCGGCAAGCTCAACTCTCAGGAAACGCGCTTCAGCACAGCGTTAACCGCGGCCTCGGCGGTAATGCCGAAATGCTTGTAAAGCTCCTTTGCGGGGCCGCTTTCGCCGAACGAATGCATGCCGATGAATTCGCCATCCTGGCCGATCACGGCATCCCAGCCCCAGCGCACCGCAGCCTCGATCGCAATCTTCACCGGCGCGTTGCCGATGATGGTGGCGCGTTTCGCCTCTGGTTGCGCTAACAACAGCTCGAGCGAGGGAACGGAGACAACGCGCGAGGCGACGCCGCGTTCCGCCAGCTGCTTCTGGGCCGCGACCGCGATCTCGACCTCGGAGCCGGAGGCGAACAGCGTCGCCTTGGCTTCGCCCTGAGCGGCGACCAGTTCATAGGCACCGGCCGCGCAAGGGTTATCGTTCGGTGCGGTGGTCCGCAGCTGCGGCAGGTTCTGCCGCGTGAGCGCCAGCACGGTCGGGCCGTCGACGCGGTTGAGCGCGAGCTCCCAGCACTCGGCGACTTCCATCGCATCGCAGGGACGGAACACGCGCATGTTGGGAATGGCTCTGAGCGCAGCGAGATGCTCGACCGGCTGATGGGTCGGGCCGTCTTCGCCGAGGCCGATCGAGTCATGGGTCATGACGTAAACGACGCCGGAGCCCATCAAGGCGGCAAGGCGCATTGCAGGCCGCGCGTAATCGGTGAACACCAGGAAGGTCGCGCCGTTCGGCGCGAAGCCGCCATGCAGGAAAATGCCGTTCATCGCGGCGGCCATGCCGTGCTCGCGGATGCCGTAATGGATGAAGCGGCCCTTCGGCGTCTTGGCCGAGAAGGCGGTCGCGGACTTCGCCTTGTTGTTGTTGGAGCCGGTGAGGTCGGCCGAGCCGGCGAGGAATTCCATCGGCATGGCGCCGGCGATGACTTCGATCACGGCTTCCGAGGATTTGCGGGTAGCCGCAATCATCGGCTTTTCCAGCAGCTCCTTCTTGTAAGCGCGCACGGCCTTTGCCAGCGAAGCCGGACGCTCATGACGCAGGCGGCGCTCGAACTCGGCCCGCTTGCGGCTGCCGAGCTCACCGAGCCGTGTCTCCCACTCCTGACGCGCCGCCGCGCCGCGGCTGCCGGCCGCCCGCCAGGCCTTCAGCACGTCGTCGGCGACCGCGAACGGCTCGAGCGCGATGCCGAGATTTTCCTTGGCGGCCTTGAGCTCGTCGGCCCCGAGCGCCTCGCCGTGCACCTTGGAGGTGCCGGCCTTGTTCGGCGCGCCGAAGCCGATCGTGGTGCGGCAGGCGATCAGCGTCGGCTTGCTGGATTTCTTCGCGCGCGTGATGCCGTCGGCGATCGCGGCCTGGTCCTGGCCGTCGATCTTCTCGGCAGCCCAGCCCGCCGACTTGAAGCGCTTCACCTGGTCGACGGAATCGGCGATCGAGGTCGGGCCGTCGATCGAGATGCCGTTGTCGTCGTAGAGCACGATCAGCTTGTTGAGCTTCCAGTGCCCGGCCATCGCGATCGCTTCCTGCGATACGCCTTCCATCAGGTCGCCGTCGGAGGCGAGCACATAGGTGTGGTGGTCGACGATCTTCTTGCCGAACTCGGCCGCCAGCATCTTCTCGGCCAGCGCCATGCCGACCGCCGTCGAGATGCCCTGGCCGAGCGGGCCCGTCGTGGTCTCGATGCCGTTGGTGCGGAAGTTCTCGGGATGGCCGGGGGTCAGCGAGTCGACCTGGCGGAACTGCTTGATCTGGTCCAGCGTCATCTCGGCATTGCCGGTGAGATACAGCAGCGAATAGAGCAGCATCGAGCCGTGTCCGGCCGAGAGCACGAAGCGGTCGCGGTCCGGCCAGGCGGGCGCTGTGGCATCGAATTTCAGGAACTGCGTGAACAGCACGGTGGCGATGTCGGCGGCGCCCATCGGCAGGCCGGGATGGCCCGATTTCGCCTTCTCGACAGCGTCCATCGAAAGGCCGCGGATCGCGTTGGCCATACGGGTGTGATCGACCTGCGTCATGTCTGAAAATCCGTCTGAAAAGAGGCGCTTGGCGATGGTTGCCCGCGCGGGGAGGAGCCTGGCGGCCACTGAAGGTCGGGCTGGGATAGCACCTCGGTTCCGGGAGTCCAAGGCAATCAAACGCCGGTTTGGCCGCAAAAGTTGCCCGTGTGGACATCGGTTTCCGCTCGGATCGCGCCGGGCGGAATGGACGGATCATCACGGTCATCCCGATAGATCGGTGCATAGTTTTGCGGCGGCGTTGCGCTTGGCTAGCTTGCCACGTAAATTTCTGCTTCTAACCGCTTGCCGAACCGAGTCTTTTGCCGGACGGCAAGCTCCAGGGAAAGGCCACTGGGCAAAGGCCGCCAGGTTCCGCCGCTAGCTGCATGAACGATCGCGTATCCAACAGTTCCGCCATGACGGAGTCTTCCGCCGTCGAGATCGAGATTGCGACCCGCAGACTGATGGCGGCGCTCGACGCGCTCGAAAGTGCGGTGGAGCGGCGGCGCGACGCCGATCGCGACGAGAACGAGCTTGCGGCGCGAATCCAGGCGCTCGGCGCGGATCGCTCGCGTCTTGCCGACGAGCTCGACGGTGCGCTGGTGAAGGCACGCAAGCTCGAGCGCACCAATCGCGAGATCTCCGACCGGCTGGATTCCGCGATCGTCACGATACGCTCGGTGCTCGATACCGGAGAGGACGGATGAGCCACATCAACGTCACCATCAATGGCCGGCAATACCGCATGGCCTGCGAGGAGGGCCAGGAGGTGCGGCTGCTCAAGCTCGCCGAAACGCTGGAGACGCGTATCCAGTCGCTGCGCGGAAAATTCGGCGAGATCGGCGATGCGCGGCTCACCGTGATGGCCGCGCTGACCGTCTGCGACGAACTGATCGACACCACCAACCGCGTCCGCACCCTCGAGCAGGAATTGACCGAGCTCAGGGATTTCCGCAACGCCGCCGTCGAGCGCGCCCGCATGACGCAGACCGCGGTGGTGAACGCGCTCAATGCCGCCGCCGAGCGCATCGAAAAGTCGACGCAGGTGCTGAACCGGACGGTAGGCAACGGCATCGCGATCGGCTGAAGCTCTTCGGAAGACTCGACCAAATTGTTAGGCTCGACGGGGCCGCGCGCCTTACCCTCCCCTGGAGGGGGAGGGTCGATCGCGCGCAGCGCGAGCGGGGTGGGGTGATCTCTCCGCACGGGCACTGTTCGAGTGGAGAGACCGTCACCTCACCCCGTCTCACATTTCGCTGCGCTCCATGTGAGCCGACCCACGGGCGAGCTTCGCTCGTCCCGGACCCCTCCAGGGGAGGGTAAGAAAGCGCCCCGCTCGTTGCACTGGCGATTCGTCAGTATCGTTGTTACATTGCCTCCGCGAGGCTGCGACGTGCGTCAGGAGCCATATATCCCCGGGGCCTTATCGATCCTTTAGGGAACTGTCCCTGGCCGGGCCCGTGGGCTCGGACATATGGTGCCCACCTACTTTCGTAGGGAACTCCGGGATCGAGTGCTTCAACGGCGTCCGCGGCTTCGCACTTTTGTTTGCTTGGTTGTCTGTCGATTCGTGCCTGTCGAAATGACTGCGGCAAATCAGTAGGTGTCATGCCCCGCGCAGGCGGGGCATCCAGTACGCCGCGGCCTTTGTGTGAATCACCACTGCCTCTGGAATACTGGATCACCCGCACCAGTGCGCAAGGGCGCACAAGGCGGGTGATGACGTGGGGGACCAAAGCGCATGTCGAACTCCAAAGCCGAGCTCCGAGCCAAGGCCCTCGCCAAGCGCGATGCGCTGAGCGAGAAGAAGCGCGCCACTGCCGCCGCAAAGCTCGCCAAGCGCGGGCTGCCGTTCACGCTGCTGCCGGGCAGCATCGTCTCCGGCTATTCGCCGATCCGCAGCGAGATCGATCCGATGCCGCTGCTCACGAAGCTCGCGGAAGAGGGCGCCAGGCTGGCGCTGCCCTGCGTCACCGCGCGCGGCCAGTCGCTGATCTTCCGTCTCTTCCATCCGAACGACCGCCTGATGCTCGGCCCGCTCGGCATTCCCGAGCCGTCGCCGGCAGCAGCCGAAGTCATTCCCGACATCATGCTGACGCCGCTCGCCGCCTTCGACCGCCTCGGCCATCGCATCGGTTATGGCGCGGGCCATTACGATTTCACCTTCGCGCATTTGCGCAAAGCCAAGCACATCGTCGGCATCGGCCTTGCGTTTGCAGCGCAGGAGATCGAGGCGGTTCCGGCACTATCCCACGACGTGGCGCTGGATTATGTGCTAACGGAATCGGACGTGTTCGATTTCCGGAGTTCTGAAGTTGCGAATTCTCTTCGTGGGTGATGTCGTCGGCCGTAGCGGGCGCGAGGCCGTCTCCGAATATCTGCCCGGCATGGTCAAGGACTGGTCGCTCGATCTCGTCGTCGTCAACGGCGAGAATTCGGCCGGCGGCTTCGGCATCACGGAAGCGATCTACCGGGAGTTTCTCGAGGCCGGCGCCGATGCGGTGACGCTCGGCAATCACTCCTGGGACCAGCGCGAGGCCCTCGTCTTCATCGAGCGCGCCGACCGCCTCGTGCGCCCCGCCAACTATCCGCGCGGCACGCCCGGCCGCGGCGCCGCCTTGGTCGAAACCAAGAACGGCAAGCACGCCCTCGTCGTCAACGCGCTGGGCCGCGTCTTCATGACCCCGTTCGACGATCCATTCGCCGCGCTCGAGCGCGAGTTGGGGGCCTGTCCGCTCGGTGTGGCCGCCGACGCCATCGTCGTCGATTTCCATTGCGAGGCGAGCAGCGAGAAGCAGGGCATCGGCTTCTTCTGCGACGGCCGCGCCAGCCTCGTCGTCGGCACGCACACCCATGTGCCGACCGCCGACCACCAGATCCTCGCAGGCGGTACCGCCTACATGACCGACGCCGGCATGACCGGCGATTACGATTCCATCATCGGCATGCAGAAGGAAGAACCGCTGCGCCGGTTCACATCGGGAATTCCGTCGAGCCGCTTCGAGCCGGCCGCAGGCGCGGCAACGCTCAGCGGCGTCGCGGTGGAGACGGATGATGCGACGGGGTTAGCGCTGAAGATCGCACCGGTGCGCATGGGCGGAAGGCTGGAGCCGGCGACACCGAAGTTCTGGTTGAGCTGAAGCGCCAAGCCAAATCACTGGTGTCGTCCGCGGACGATTATATCAACTTCGCCCTCAGCAGCGGACATCGACGGGCAACCAAGGGACAGCCGCGAAAGCTCTGTGACGTCCAGATTGTATATCCGTTCGTAATTCTGGTTCGGTCTCACATTCTGAAAGCCGAGTTCCTCTGCTTGAACGAAGTTCGGGCTGAATCGATCGAGCCGAATGGGCCCGCACCCACTAGGGGGGTGCAGATGCCGCAGGTGCGGTAGAATAACAGCCATCTCGCGATATTCTTCAGCTGCCTCTCCCGGAAATCCCCAGATTATATTCCAATGAGGAATAATTGACAGCTGACGACAATGTTTAAGAAACTGGATGTTATGAATAGCTTTGATACCCTTTCGCATGATGCGCAGTATCGGAGAACTCAGACTTTCAATCCCCGGCTGAACTGCGGTGATTCCGGCAGCTTTCATCAACGCAAGGCGCTTGAAGTTGATATTGGCCTTGGCGCCCCATTTCTCCTTCACAGTTTGCGCCGCCTAAGACGGTGAAGATGCTTGGTCTTAGTTGCTTGAGTGTTCTCGCGAGAGCGAGGGATGCTTGATGTTGCTGGAAAACGCTGGTGAGCCCAATGATGTCGGGATCTTCCCGCGCCACCCGCTCTGCACAATCTTCGACGAACTCGACTGCTTTGTCACGAGCGCTGACGATACTTTCGATGAACTCGTCCGGCACCACAGTCTCAGCACGCTCGCGCATGATCGCAAGCTTGCGAGTGAGTTTCTCGACGTACTCGCGTTCCTTTTCCGGCCGGGCAAGTCCTGATGCCTTGCTAAATATCCATTCTCCGACAAGATCGCTCGTGCTGGGAAAACCATCGGCGATTTGCTGGTAGAGTGCCTCGCCGATAAGACGGGCGAACGGGAACGAAAAATATGCAGTCGTACAGCAGTGGCCGTCGCTTTTGAGCTTCGCCTCGAACAGACTAAGCGCTAAAGATGGTGAGCTGAGTGAGCTAAATGGCATACTGACAAGCACGACCCGTTTTCTGGCAGCCATACCGGATCCCCCTCGATTGTATGGCGAGCTTCTTGCAATCAGACGCATAACGCAAGGAGTTCCTGGCTGTGCGCAACTCCGGCGATGAAGTACTTTCCCGCGCCCGAGACGACTTGAACCAGGGGCGGCGTTCCGTGGCACACGACAGGACCATGGCCTCTTGCGACGAGCTTCCGCTTTGGGGCATTTGCAGACGTCCCAGCCGGGCAAGCCACGTCTGCTCGTCCCTTGGAAACGGGCAGTCCCGAATTATGAGTGTACGCCTTGGCCCGCAATTGCGAACGAGGGGCCAGAACCCGTAACGCCAAGCGCGTAGTTGCTTCGCAAAGCTTGTCACTCCGCGTCTTCGCCAAACCGATGCTGTGGCGTATGGGCCTCGGATCTGCGCTTCGCTTGTCCGTGGCGACGGTGGAGATCGTCGCGCGCAATCACGCGTCAATCTCAGGTGACCGCGCCCCGCGCCGCGACTGGCCAGAGTGCCTCCACGCGGGCATCCGGCGTGTTGAAGCCGCGCACGCCGACATACCAGTCGTAGAGATTGACGGTCGGGTCGCAATGGCCGGGGATCAGCGTCACCTTGTCGCCGATCGCCAGTCGCGACGAAGCGCTGTCGAAATCGAGCAAGCCATGCTCGTCGGAGGGCCGATGATAGCGCAGGTCGGGCCGGCCCAGCACGACCGGAAATCCGCTGTCGTTCGAAAGGGCCTTGTGGCCCGCATCGATGACCGAGTGTTCGCCGGCGGCGGTGCTCATCACCGTCGCGATCACGAACAGCGCATGCTCGAACGGATTGGCGTTGCGTGCCCCGTCCGCGAGGTTCTTGGCGTAGTCGGCGTCCATGAAGATATAGGAGCCCGCCTGCAATTCGTTCCAGATGCCGCTCGCGCCTTCGAGCTCGAATGTGCCGGTTCCCGCACCTCCAATCGTCCGGCAGTGAAAGCCCGCGTCCTTGAGGACGCGCAGTGTCTCCGCGGTCGCGTTCGCGGCACCGGCGATGGCAGCGCGCCGCTCCTCCGGCGTGCGCAAATGCTGGGCAGAGCCGTGATAGGCCTGCAGGCCGCCGAACGACAGGAAGCGTGAAGCCGCCACCTGCCGCGCCAGGGTGGCCGCCGCCGGTCCCGGCCTGACACCGCAGCGACCGGCGCCGACGTCGATTTCGACCAGGACTTCGATTTGCGATCCTGCCCGCTCCGCGGCGTGCGATAGTTGCTCGACCATAATCGCATCGTCGACGCAAACGCTGATGCGTGCGTGGCGCGCGAGGCCTGCGAGCCGTTCCAGCTTCCGCAGGCCCACCACCTCATTGCTGACGAGCACGTCGCTCACCCCGCCCGCAACCAGGATCTCGGCCTCGGCGACCTTCTGGCAGCACATGCCGATTGCGCCGCGCGCGATCTGCTTGGCCGCTATGATCGGTGATTTGTGGGTCTTCGCATGCGGACGCAAGCGAACGCCGAGCTTGCCCACTGCCGCCGCCATCGTGTCGAGATTGCGCTCGAAGGCGTCGAGGTCGATGATCAGCGCCGGTGTATCGATCTCGGAAAACGGCGCGCCGATTTGGGCGGGTGGACAGGACATCGAAAAGCCAGCTTGCTGTGTTCGGGTTCGCGCGAATGCGCGGCGGCATTTCTACGGCAACGTCGGCCGCCTCACCAGTGCTGTCGGCTTTTGTGCTCGGCAGGCGGCGGGGAGAATCGCATCACAATTTCGGAATATTAGCATTCTACCCCTGTTTTGCCCGACGAGTCAACGCGCGCCAGGGCCCGCCAGCGTAAGCCGTTGATTCCGCACACCCCGCCTACTGTGCATGGGGTTGTTTTCGAGCTTTTTGTTTTGAGGACGCTGGAGCGCCCTCGTCAGCCCTGCCGAAAGCCCATCCGGAAGGCGCCCCAGTGCTTGCCGCGGATCATGATCGGCGAGGACAGGTCCTTCATCAGCACGAACTGCCCGCCGCCCATGTCGCGGCGATAGGTTTGCAGCAGGAAGGGTTTTGTGTTGGCCGCGACCTTCTTCACCGCGCGGTCGGTGAACAGGCGGCGGTTGCGGCAATTGGCGTTGTTCCAGACCGGGTCCTTGCCCTGCGGCAGGCGGTAGTTCGGATTGTGCGTCGGCAGGTACCCGCCTTTGGCCCAGGCGACGCAAAACACGATGCGCGGGTCGGATGTCTGGATCGGGTCCTGGATCGCGGGCAGCATGCGATCGGTGAAGTCGACGTAGGCGGTGTTGTACTGCTTTGGATTGGTGCCGGGGATCTCGCGGTAATTCTCGTCCATGAGCTGGTCGAGCGTGATCTCGCCGCGGTCGATCGCAGCCTCGAACTCGGCGGAGATCCGCTTCGCGGTGTCGATGACGACGCGGATCAGCGGCGCATCGGATGTCTCGACGCCGCTGTCGGCGATCAGCGCGATCAGGCCTTCGGAGGTGTCGAGCAGCTTCGCCACGCGCTCGTCGGCGCTTCGAAGGTCGCGCGAGGAGAGGTCGACGCCCTTGGCGAGCTCGTTGAGCTCGCTGATCACGGTGTCGCAATGGCCGAGGTTGGAGGTCGCCGCGCGCGCGACGCCGTCGATCTCGGCTTCGACGGAGGCGAAGCCCTGCTGCACGCGCGAAATGATGCCGGAGATCGCTTGCGCGCCTTCGCCGGCGGTCTTGGCGCGCTGCGAGGCGTCGCTGCTCTCGCCGATCAAGCCTTCGATCTGGCCGTCGAGATCGCGCACGGTGTCGGAGATCTCATGCGTGGCCTGGCGCGTGGCCTCCGCGAGGTTCTTGACCTCGCTTGCGACCACCGCAAAGCCGCGGCCGGCAGTGCCGGCGCGCGCCGCTTCGATGGTGGCGTTGAGCGCGAGCAGATTGGTCTGCTTCGCGATCGCCTCGATCGAGCCGGAGACCTTCGCAACTTGCGCCAGCGCCGCGCCGACGGCGCTGAGGCGGGCCTCGATCCGCTCCACCGCGGCGACGAGCTCGGAGATGTGGCTGACCGCGGTGTCGACCGCGCCGCGCGACTGCGCGATCTCGCCGACTGCAGCCGACGTCGTGCTTTGCACCGCCTGCGAGGCGTTGGCGATGTCGTGGTTGGCCGAGACCATCGTCTCGGCCGTCTTCTGCAGATGGTGAAACCGTTCCGACTGGTTCGCGACGCGGTTGGCGACTTCCTGGACGTTGCCGGCGATATCGGCGAGCTCGACGCCGAGACCGCCGATGCGGTCGGCGAGCTGGTCGATCAGGCGTTCGGCGAGCGTCCGGTTGGACGCAGTGTCCAACACGGCAAGTTGGGCAAAGGACATGTACGGGCTCTCTCCAGTCGGAGCCGTTGATCGGCTCCTTGGCGGCATTCCGATTCCTAGCTCCGACCTTAGAGGATGATTCGCGCCCGGCGTCTTGCCCAGGAGTGCAGGCGCGGGGTGTTATAGCTTGTAGGCCGTGCGGAAGCCGCCCCAGTGCCGGCCCTGCACGCGGATCGGCACGTCGATCTCGCGCATCATCACCGTGTTGCCGTTGCCCATGTCGCGCGCATAGCTCTGGACCAGGTACGATCGCAGGTTGCGTGCGGCAGCTAACCCCGCCGGATCGTTGAAGATGCGCCGGTTGCGGCTGTTGGCCGTATTCCAGGCGACGTCGCCCGGCCGCTGCGGATGCGAATAGATCTTGTTGTGCACCGGCAAAAAGCCGTTGCGGTCGACCATGGCGCAGAACGCCATCCGCGACTCCCTCGCCAGGAAGGCTTCCTGGAACGGAGGCAGGGCGCGGTCGGCCCAGTCGAGATATTTGGTGCGGTATTGCTGCGGGTTGGTGCCGGCAATCTCCACGTAGTCGGTGTCGAAGAGGTCTTCGATCTTGACCTCGCCGCGCGCAACCGCCTGCTCGAATATCTTCGTCAGCGCATTGCCTGCTTCCATGGCACGGGTGACGAGCTCGGTGTTCTCCTCATGGATCGACCAGAGCTTGTCCTCGATCTTCTCGTTGAGCGCGGCGGTGGCGCCGACGAATTGCGCGCGGGCGCCGGCCTTGGATTGCTCGACCACGCGCAGGCGGCAGGCGCCGATGTCCTCTAGGCTGCCTTCGACCGTGGCTTGCGTCGCGAGCCGGCTTGCGTCCGCGCCGCCGATCAGCACGCCCTCCATCGCGATTTCATAGACCGGCATCACGCCGCGCGCGGTCTCGAATCTGAGATGGCAGGGCAGCCGCTCGGTCTTGCGGCGGTCGTCGTGCTCGCTCTGGCGCAGCAGCACGGCGCAGCGCGATTTCAGCTTCTGGGCGAAGGTGGTGACGGCCTTGCCGGCGCTGGCGACGCTCTCGCCATGGGTCTCGGCAGCCTTGGTCGCCGCGTCGATCTCGGCCGCGCTCTCGCCGACCGAGATGATGAACTCGGAGGCGCTGGCGGCATTGCCGGAGACTTCGCTGGTGGTGGCATTCTGCTCGGCGACCGCGCCGTTGACGGTGTCGAACACCGGGCGGATCGCCTCGATCGCCTGCGAGATGCGGTGCACCGCATCCGCCGAGCCGGCGGCGTCGCGCTGCAGCGCGTCGATCTTCTTTGTGATCTCCTCTGTCGCGCTCTGGGTCTGCACCGCGAGCGCCTTGACCTCGGTGGCGACGACGGCAAAGCCTTTTCCCGCGGCGCCCGCGCGCGCGGCCTCGATGGTCGAGTTGAGCGCGAGCAGCGTGGTCTGCCGCGCGATCTGCGCGATCAGGTTGACGACGTTGCCGATGGCGGCGGAGGATTCGCGCAGGCGGTCGACATTGGCGCGGGCTTCTTGCGCGGCGGCGCTGGCCTCGTCGGCGAGCTTGCCGGCCTCGCGGACCTGCGCGCCGATGCCTTGCGCGGATTGGGTGAACTTGTCGGCGGCATGGGCGAAGGTAGAGGCGGTCGATTGCGCCGCGTTGGTCCGGCCGGTCAGGGCGTCGGTGCGGTCGCGAATGGCGGCGAGCGTCGCGGCGGTCGCATCGGCTCCGCCGGCGACGGAATTGGCGGCGCGCTCGAGCTGGCGGATCATGGCGCCGAGCTCGAGTTCCAGCAATTCCAGGATTTCCCGGGCCGAATCACTTTCGGCGGTCGGGGCGGGTGCGGCAGGGGCCGCCGGCTGCGCAGCCTCCGGGGCTGCCGCAGGCGCGGCCGTGTCCGGCAGACGCTTCCGAAATAGTCCGAACGCCATCAGCTCTCTCTTGTCGGGGAACGGTCGGGCGCTATTTTCGCAAGTCGGAATGAAATCAGGGTTAACGGTGCCCGACGTCTAGGCAGGCGCCATTACGGCGGCTACCTTTACAGGGCTACCTTAGGAGCAGCCGAGCCCTTTGATTCCGCTGGGTGGGCGGCCTATAAGGCCGCGCTTCCCGCACTCACCTTGACGCACGCTTCCTTCACGAGACCAAGCATGGCCGGACATTCCCAATTCAAGAACATCATGCACCGCAAGGGGCGGCAGGATGCCCAGAAGTCGAAGCTGTTCGGCAAGCTGGCGCGTGAAATCACCGTCGCCGCCAAGCTGGGCACGCCCGACCCCGCCATGAACCCGCGCCTGCGCGCCGCCGTGATCGCTGCGCGCCAGGAGAACATGCCGAAGGACAATATCGAGCGCGCCATCAAGAAGGCGCTCGGCAGCGATGGCGAGAACTATGACGAGATCCGCTACGAGGGCTATGGCCCGGGCGGCGTCGCCGTCATCGTCGAGGCGCTGACCGACAACCGCAACCGCGCCGCCTCCGACATCCGCTCCTTCTTCACCAAGTCCGGCGGCAATCTCGGCGAAACCGGCTCGGTGTCGTTCATGTTCGACCGCACCGGCATCATCGAATACGACCGCAGCGTCGCCTCCGACGACGCGGTGCTGGACGCTGCGATCGAGGCCGGCGCAGACGACGTCGTGTCCGGCGAGGGCGGCCACGAGATCTACGCCTCGACCGAAGGCTATCGCGACGTTGCCAAGGCGCTGGAAGCCAAGTTCGGCGAGCCGCGCAAGGCCGCGCTGATCTGGAAGCCGCAGAACACGGTTGCGGTCGACGACGAGACCGGCGAGAAGCTCTTGAAGCTGATGGACCTGCTCAACGAGCACGACGACGTCCAGAACGTCTACGCCAATTTCGAGGTGTCGGACGCGCTTGTTGCGAAGATGGGCGGCTGATACCTCGCTCCGGATTCTGCTGTCGTCGCCCGGCTTGACCGGGCGACCCAGTATTCCAGAGACGCCAGAGGGATACGGATAAGCCGCGGCGTACTGGATACCCCGCTTTCGCGGGGTATGACGACGAATTGTGGAGTGGGCGGCGGTGCTCACCCGAGATACCCCACTTCCCCTGTTACTTCCGTTCTGTTTCTGTTTCCCCCGCCGCGGCCAGCCGCTATCACTGGCCCATGACTGCGCTCCCGATTCGTGGCCCCGTTCGCATCATCGGCATCGACCCCGGCCTGCGCCGCACCGGCTGGGGCGTGATCGAGGCTGAGGGCAATCGCCTGATCTACCTCGCCTGCGGCTCGGTGGAACCGCCGGACGATTTGCCGCTGGCGAGCCGGCTGCTTGCGATCCATGAAGGCCTCGCTTCCGTCTTGTCCAGCCACCAGCCGATGGAAGCCGCGGTCGAGCAGACTTTTGTCAACAAGGACGGCGTTGCTACGCTGAAGCTCGGACAGGCCCGCGGCGTCGCCATGCTTGCGCCCGCAATGTTCGGCATTTCTGTCGCCGAATACGCGCCGAACCAGGTCAAGAAGACCGTGGTCGGCGCCGGCCACGCCGACAAGCAACAGATCGCGATGATGCTGAAGATCCTGCTGCCGAAGGCCGAGCCGCCGTCCGCGGACGCCGCCGACGCGCTCGCCATCGCCATCACCCACGCCCATCACCGCCAGAGCACCGCGCTGCGGCTGAAGGTGGTGGGGATATGATCGGCAAGCTCAAGGGCCTGATCGATTCTTACGGCGAGGACTTCGTCATCCTCGACGTCGGCGGCGTCGGCTATCAGGTGCACTGTTCCTCGCGAACTTTGCAGCATCTGCCCTCGCCAGGCGAAGCCGCGGTGCTGTCGATCGAGACCTATGTCCGCGAGGATCAAATCAAACTGTTCGGCTTCCGCACCGATCAGGAGCGCGAATGGTTTCGCCTGCTGCAGACCGTGCAGGGTGTCGGTGCCAAGGTCGCGCTCGCCGTGCTCGGCACGCTGTCGCCGGCCGATCTCGCCAATGCCATCGCGCTGCGCGACAAGGCCGCGGTGGCGCGCACGCCCGGCGTCGGCCCCAAGGTCGCCGAGCGCATCGTCACCGAATTGAAGGACAAGGCGCCGGCTTTTGCCAATGTCGATCCCGCCGTCGTGCATCTTGCCGGTGCCGTCGACGACCAGCGCGCGCCGCGCCCCGTCGCGGATGCGATCTCCGCGCTGATCAATCTCGGCTATGGCCAGCCGCAAGCCGCCGCCGCGATCGCCTCGGCCTCGCGCAGTGCGGGTGAGGGCGCCGAGACGGCGCAGCTGATCCGGCTCGGGCTGAAGGAACTCGCGAAGTGAGCGACCCCAAAGCCAGCCGCATGGTTTCGCCCGAGCGCCGCAGCGACGATGTCGGCGACACTGCGCTCCGGCCGCAATCGCTGTCCGATTTCGTCGGCCAGCAGCAGGCGCGCAAGAATCTCTCGATCTTCATCGAGGCCGCGCGCAAGCGCGGCGAGGCGCTGGATCACGTGCTGTTTGTCGGTCCCCCCGGCCTCGGCAAGACCACGCTGGCGCAGATAGTGGCGAAAGAGCTCGGCGTCGGCTTTCGTGCCACATCGGGACCGGTGATCGCCAAGGCCGGCGACCTCGCCGCGCTCCTCACCAATCTCGAAGAGCGCGACGTGCTCTTCATCGACGAGATCCATCGCCTCAGCCCTGCGGTGGAAGAGGTGCTCTATCCCGCGATGGAGGACTTTCAGCTCGACCTCATCATCGGCGAGGGCCCGGCAGCGCGATCGGTGAAGATCGAGCTGTCGAAATTCACCCTGGTCGGCGCCACCACGCGCGCCGGCCTTCTCACCAATCCCTTGCGCGACCGCTTCGGTATTCCGGTGCGGCTGAATTTCTATACGATCGAGGAATTGGAGAGCATCGTCAGCCGCGGCGCGCGCGTGCTCAACGTCGGCATGAGCGCGGACGGTGCCAACGAGATCGCGCGCCGCGCCCGCGGCACACCGCGCATCGCCGGCCGCCTGCTCCGCCGTGTGCGCGACTTCGCCTCCGCGGCCGATGCCGACAAGATCGACCGCAAGATCGCCGACCACGCGCTGAGCGCGCTCGAGGTCGATGCCGCCGGCTTGGACGCCATGGATCGCCGCTATCTCACGACCATCGCGCTCAACTATAGCGGCGGCCCGGTCGGCGTCGAAACCATGGCCGCGGCCTTGTCGGAGCCGCGCGATGCCATCGAGGACATCATCGAGCCTTATCTGATCCAGTGCGGCTATCTGCAGCGCACCCCGCGCGGCCGCCTGCTGACCTCGCACGCCTTCCGTCATCTCGGCATCGCCGAACCGTCGCGCGATGCGGCGGCGCAGTTCGGTCTGTTCGGCACGGATGACAGCGACGAGTGATCTGCTGAACCGCGCGCCGTTCCGGCTTTGATGAATTTCCGTTAATCTCGTGCAAACGATCTGCACGAACGCACCCCAATTCCGCTCCAATCGGATATCATCAAGACGTCGCATCATCATCGGGCTTCCATGATCACGCGCCGTCATCTCATTCGTTCCATCGGCGGCCTGTCCGCCCTCGGCGTCTCGACTGCAGCCTACGGCGTCGGCGTCGAGCCGGTGCTGCGGCTGCGCGTCACGCGCTATCATCCCACGCCGCGGCAGTGGCCGGCGGATTTTCCGCTGAAGATTGCGGCCATCGCCGACATCCATGCCTGCGATCCCTGGATGTCGCTGGAGCGTATCGAGGGCATCGTCGACCGGACTAATGCGCTCAACGCCGATCTCATCGTGCTGCTCGGCGACTATGTCGCCGGCCTTCACCACGTCACGCGCTTCATTCCGTCGAGCGAATGGGCGAGGGTGCTGGCGCGCCTGAAGGCGCCTCTCGGCGTCCATGCCGTCATGGGCAATCACGACTATTGGGACGACAGGACCGTGCAGCAGGCAGGGCACGGGCCGACCATCGCGCATCGTGCGCTGGAGGCGGCCGGCATCCCCGTCTACGAGAACGACGTCGTGCGCTTGACCAAGAATGGCCGTCCGTTCTGGCTCGCGGGGCTCGGCGACCAATTGGCCTATTATCCAGCCAGGCGCTTTGGCCGCGTACACAGGCTCGGCGCCGACGATCTCGGCGCCACGCTGGCGAAGATCACCGACGATGCGCCGGTCATCCTGCTCGCGCACGAGCCCAACATCGCGCCGCTGGTACCCGCGCGCGTCGCGCTGCAACTGTCCGGCCATACCCATGGCGGCCAGGTCCGCCTGCTCGGCTGGTCGCCTGCGGTTTCGCCCAAGAACGGCCTGCGGCTCGCCTATGGCCACTTCCGCCTGAAATGCGACCTCATCGTCTCCGGCGGCCTTGGTTGCAGCATCATGCCGCTCCGGTTCGGCGTGCCGCCTGAGATCGTCGAGGTGACGCTGGGACGGTCAGGGCTGGTTGTGTCCTAACACGCTTGCGCCTCCGGCCGTTTTTGCGCAAAACGAGCCGGTTACCGACAAGCGAAGAGGCTCGCGACGTGACAGCTCATCTCGACGGCGAGATCCGCGACGGCCGCCACCACATGCAGGTCCGCGTCTACTACGAAGACACGGATTTTTCCGGCATCGTCTATCACGCCAATTACCTGCGCTACATGGAGCGCGGACGCACCAATCATCTCAGGCTGATGGGCGCCGAGCAGCAGGCGCTGTTCGAGCAGACCGAGACGGAAGGCACGGGCTTTGCCTTCGTGGTGCGCTCGATGCATCTGGACTTCTTGAAGCCCGCGCGAATGGACGACGTGCTCGATGTCGTGACCTGGCCGGTTGCTGTGAAGGGGGCGTCCATCATGCTGGCGCAGGAGGTGCGACGCGGCGACGATGTGCTGGTGAAAGCCGAGGTCCGCGTCGCCTTCATCAGCGGCGGCCGCGCCCAGCCGATTCCGAAGTCGATCCGCCAGCTGATGAAGGCCGATCTGGTTTCGTGATCGCTCGATAGCGGATGGCCTATCGACTCTGCCGATTGCGACGATACATTCGCGGTCCCGATCAACCGATGAGGCCATCATGTCGCGCCCGCCGCTTCCACCCTTCACCCGCGAGACCGCCGCGCAAAAGGCCCGCATGGCCGAGGACGCCTGGAATTCACGCGATCCGGTGCGGGTCTCGCTCGCCTATACTGAGGACAGCCGCTGGCGTAACCGTTCGGAAGTGTTTCAGGGCCGCGAGGCCATCGTCGCCTTCCTCACCCGCAAATGGGAGAAGGAGCAGGACTACCGCCTGATCAAGGACCTCTGGGCCTTCGACGAGAACCGCATCGCGGTGCGCTTCCAGTACGAATGGCACGATGCAAGCGGGCAGTGGTACCGCTCCTACGGCAACGAGCAGTGGGAGTTCGACGAGCACGGCCTGATGAAGCGCCGCGAGGCGTCGATCAACGACATCGCGATCGCGGAGAAGGACCGCCGGTTTCACTGGGCGGCGCCGGGCCCGCGGCCGGCCGATGTGCCGGGGTTGGGGCCGGATCCGTTCTAAATTCTCACCAGCGGAGCTGCTTCACCCTCTCCCCTTGCGGGAGAGGGTGGCTCGCCGCGTAGCGGCGAGACGGGTGAGGGGTATCTATCCGAGCATTCGATAGTAGCGAACACGCGGATAGATACCCCTCATCCGGCGCTTCGCGCCACCTTCTCCCGCAAGGGGAGAAGGGAAGAGTCGCCGTGGTGATTGTTGCGAACTAAGGCGCCGCGCGCCTTGCCAGAAACCGCGTAATCGCTCCGCCGAGCTTGGCGCTGTCCATCGGCTCCGCCAGCGACGCCCGCGCCGTGGCAACGACTTCCTCCGGCGCCTTGCCGTCGCGCAGGTCGCAGCACACTTGCGCAAACCCCACGTCGAATTCCGGGTGCGGCTGCACGGTCAGCGTTGCGCCGTTGGCATAGAGCAGGCCGGCATGCGGGGTGAAGTCGGACGAGAGGATCGTCAGCGCGTCGTTCGGCGGCTCGATCACCTGATCCTGATGCGAGGCGGCGATCGCGACCGCTTCGCCGTCGACCACTCCGTTCTCCGGCAGCACCTGATAGACGTGCCGGCCGATGCCCCAGCCCTTCTCCGACTTGCGCACGGTGCCGCCGAGCGCCTGCGCGATCAGCTGGTGGCCGAAGCAGACACCGACCATCGGAGTCTTGTTGGCGTAGGCCGTCCGCACGAAATCTTCCAGCGGCGCGATCCAGTCGAGCCCGTCATAGACGCCGGCAGCCGCGCCGGTGATCAGGACGGCCTCGAGGTTGCCCGGATCGGGAAGCGCATGGCCGTTGGGGATGCTGACGACCTCGACTGTCGCGGCCGGATCTTCGGCGCGGATCATACGCGCGAACATGTCCGGAAATGAACCGTGGCGCTCGCGGTATTTTTGTGGGACCTCTCCGGTCTCGATGATGGTGATGCGTGCCATGGGCCTCCCAGGCAAGAGGTTGCGAAGCTCAGCCGCCTTCTGCCCCATGTTGCTGGTGCGGCGCTGTGCGCTCGAGCAGAGCGCTCTCCTTGCGGATCTCGTTGAGAAAGGCCTTGGCCAGACGCGACAGCGGCTCGGCTTCCGACCATAGCATGTAGGCGACCGCCTGCGTCGTCGGCGTGAACGGACGGACGACGAGGCCGCTGCCGCCGTTCTGCCGCGGCGAGAAGGGATCGACCACCGCGGCGCCGACGCCGGCGGCGGCGAGCACGCAAGCCGTGTTGCAGTAGCGCACCTCGACCGTCGGCCGGAACGGCGCGCCGGCCCGTGCAAAGCTGTCGCGCACGGCCTCGCCGAGCCGCGTGCCGCGTTCGAGCCCGATGAAGGGAAGGCCGGAGAGATCAGCGGCCGTGATCACCGGTCGTTCCGCGAGGGGATGCTGCGGCGGCAGCACGCACACCATCTCGCCGGTGTGCACCACCTCATGCGCGATGCCGGGATGGTGCGTCAGTCCGAGCGCGAAGCCGAGCTCGGCGACACGGCTCAGTACGCCCTCGATGATCCCCTCATAGCGCCGCACGTCGAAGAACACCCGCGTCTCCGGTCGGCGGCGCAGGAAGCCCGACAGCGCGGACGGAATGATGCTGTAGGCGAGCGGCGGCGTCGCCACGATGGCGAGATGACCGGAGCGGTTCTCGCGCAGATCGCGCACGCGGTTCTCGAGCTTGGCGTGCAGCGCAAAGATCGCCTCGCTCTCCTTGTAGAGCGCCATCGCTTCGGCGGTTGGAAACAGCCGGTTGTTGACGCGCTCGAACAGCGCAAAGCCGGCCTGCGTCTCCATCGTCTTCAGCGCATTGCTGACTGCGGGCTGCGACAGCGCAAGCTCGTCCGCCGCCGCCACCGTGGTGCGGTGCCGGATGACGGCGCGCAGGATCTCGAGCTGACGCAGGTTCATATCACTACCGATTATAGTCTGAGCCAAAACATCATAGCAAAGCGAATTGATTTTGCAGCAGCGCTTCCCCGTAATGGCAGCAGATTTGCACGTCGCATCAAAGGGTTCGCTCGCCCATTGAGGCGGCACTGCGCACAGATTGGAGGCAATCTTGGTTCGTGTCCTTCGCGCCGCCGCCGCTCAGATGGGGCCGACGCAAAAAGCAGACAGCCGCGAGCATACGTTGTCGCGGATGCTCGACATGCTGGAGGAGGCGGCCGGTCGGGGTGCGAGCCTTGTGGTGTTTCCGGAGCTCGCCTTCACCACCTTCTTCCCGCGCTGGCTGCTCGAGGGCGAGGCGCTCGACCGGTATTTCGAGCGCGACATGCCGAACCCCGCTGTGGCAAAGCTGTTCGACCGCGCCCGTGCGCTGCGCGTCGGCTTCTATGTCGGCTACGCCGAGCTGACGCCGGAGGGCCGGCGCTACAATTGCTCCATCCTGGTCGATCGCGACGGCGAGGTTCTCGGCCGCTATCGCAAGGTGCACCTGCCGGGCTCGGTCGAGCCACGTCCGGGCGCGCGCTACCAGCAACTCGAGAAGCGCTACTTCGACTATGGCGACCTCGGCTTTCCCGCCTTCCGCGCCGGCTCGTCCTGGGCCCACGCCATCATGGGCATGATGATCTGCAACGACCGTCGCTGGCCGGAATCCTGGCGCGTGCTCGGTCTGCAAGGCGTCGAGCTCGTCTGCATCGGCTACAATTCGGCGGCCTACGATCCCAACGGCGGCACGACGGAAGACGGCGCCTTGCGCACCTTCCACTCGACGCTGGTGACGCAGGCCAACGCCTACATGAACGCGACCTGGGCGATCTCGGTGGCGAAGGCGGGCGAGGAGGACGGCTCCGGGCTGATCGGCGGCTCCTGCATCGTCGATCCCAATGGCCGCATCGTGGCGCAGGCGCAGACGCTGGCCGACGAGGTGATCGTCGCCGACATCGATCTCGACCTCTGCCGCCAGGGCAAGGACAAGATGTTCAACTTCGCCGCCCACCGGCGGCCCGAGCAATACAGGGTGATCACCGAGCGTGCCGGCGTCATCGAGCCGGCCGTTCTCGACGCGGATTGATCAACGGCCGGTCGCGGCGTTGGCAAAGGAGCTGACATGACACGCCTTTCGCATTTGCTTGCCTTCGCAGCATTGGCTGCCGTGACGTCGGCGCGAGCCGCCGAGCTGCCGGCGGAGATCAAGCAAGCCGGCACGCTGAAGCTCACGGTCAACTCCACCTACGCGCCGATGGAATACCGCGATCCCGCAACCAACGAGCTGGTCGGGCTCGACATCGATCTGGCGAACGAGCTCGCCAAGCGGCTCGGAGGCCTCAAGATCGTCTGGAGCGAGACGCCGTTCGCCGAGCTGATCCCCTCGCTCCAGACCAAGCGGGCCGACTTCATCATCAGTGGCATCCAGGATCGTAGTTCGCGGCGTGAGACGGCGGATTTCGTCGACTACCTGACCACTGGTCCGCAATTCTTCGTGCTGACCGAGAATGCGGCGAAGGTCGCCACCGATCTTTGCGGCAAGAAGGTCGGCACCACCCGCAGCACCGCATTTCCGATCGAGATCGAGAAATGGAGCAAGCAGAACTGCGAGGCGGTTGGCAAGCCTGCCATTCAGTATGTGCCCGGCGAGAATTCGATCGACGTGCGTAATCAGCTCAAGCAGGGCCGCATCGATGCCGCGGTTCAGGGCAGTGAAACCTTGCCCTACGCGCAAACGCAGGAAGCCGGCAAGTACCGCGTCATTGGTGAGCAATTGTCCACGGGCTATCAAGGCATCATGTTCCGCAAGGACGATGCGGCCTTGCGCGAGGTCGTGACGGAGAAGCTCGTGGCGATGATCGCCGACGGCTCGTACAAGGCCATTCTCGACAAATGGGGCTTAGGGGCCAATGCGGTCGCCCAGCCCATGCTGAACGCGGCGCCGCAATGAAGCCGGCGCCGGCACTCGCGCAAGGCTTTCCCGATCTGTCGGGCATGCGGATCGCGCGCGAGCCGCACTGGTTTCGCTGGATCAGCGCGGCCCTGATCGTCCTCGTGCTGGCGGCGATCGCGCGCGCCTTTGCGAACGGCCAGATCGAATGGTCCTATGTCAGCCGCTTCCTGACCGCAAAGGTCATCCTCGAAGGCATCGTCAACACCATGGTGATGGCGGTGCTGGCGATGATGCTCGGCATCTTTCTTGGCATCGTCGTCGCGATCATGCGGCTGTCGCCCAATCCGGTGCTGAAGTCGGTCGCCGCCGGCTACACCTGGCTGTTCCGCGGCACGCCGCTGATCCTGCAGCTGCTGCTGTGGTTCAACCTCGCGCTGGTGTTTCCGACCATCGGCATTCCCGGCCTGTGGTCCGCGCGCGCCGTCGACGTCATGACGCCGTTCCTTGCCGCGCTGCTTGGGCTCGGCATCAACCAGGGCGCCTACACCTCCGAAGTCATGCGCGCCGGCATGCTGTCGGTCGATATCGGGCAGTATGAGGCGGCGCAGGCGATCGGCATGGGACGGCTGCGCGCGCTGCGGCGGATCGTGCTGCCGCAGGCGATGCGCGTGGTGATCCCGCCGCTCGGCAACGAGTTCATCAGCATGGTGAAGGCGACCTCGCTCGCCAGCGTGATCCAGTATCCGGAGCTGCTGCACAATGCCGAGAACATCTACTACGCCAATTCGCGCGTGATCGAGCTCCTGATCGTCGCCGGGCTCTGGTATCTGCTCGTGGTCTCGATCCTGACGCCGCTGCAGATGCTGCTCGAACGCCGCTTTGCACGCGGCACATTGCGGCTGGCGCGATGACAAAACCCCTCGTCGCCATCCGCTCCGTCAGCAAAAACTTTGGAGAGTTTCAGGCTCTCAACAACGTCTCGCTCGACGTCTGGCCCGGCGAGGTGATGTGCCTGATCGGCGCCTCCGGCTCAGGCAAGACCACGCTGCTCCGCTGCATCAACCAGCTTACCACCATCGATGCCGGCGGCATCTGGCTCGACGGCGAGCTTCTGGGCGTGCGCGAGCACGGCGGGCGGCTCCATCGCCTCAGCGAGCGCGAGATCGGGCGGCAGCGGCTGAAGACTGGCATGGTGTTCCAGCGTTTCAACCTGTTTCCGCACAAGACCGCGCTGGAGAACATCACCGAAGGCCCCACCCAGGTTCAGGGGCGCAAGCTGGACGAGGTGCGCGCCGAGGCGACCGAGCTGCTTCGTCGCGTCGGGCTGGCGGCGAAGGCGGATTCCTATCCGGCGCAGCTCTCCGGCGGCCAGCAGCAGCGCGTCGCGATCGCGCGGGCGCTCGCCATGAAGCCGATGTTGATGCTGTTCGACGAGCCGACCAGCGCGCTCGATCCCGAGCTGGTTGGCGAGGTGCTCGCTGTCATGAAGGAATTGGCGAAGAGCGGCATGACCATGATGGTGGTGACGCACGAGCTCGGCTTCGCCCGCGAGGTGGCCGACCGCGTCGTCTACATGGACCATGGCGCGATCGTCGAGCAGGGCCGCGCCTCCGACGTGTTGGGCGCGCCGCGCGAGGAGCGCACCAAGGCATTTCTTTCGGCAGTGATCTGACATTGGGGGTATGGCGATGAAGAGATTTTTGCTTGCGGCGGCGTTCCTGGGCGCCATGAGCGCGTCGGCGATGGCGGCCGAATTGCCGCCTGACATCGCAAAGCGCGGCAGCCTCAAAGTGGCGATCGTGCCGAACTATCCGCCAATGGAGTTCCGCGATCCCGCCACCAACGCGCTCTCCGGCTTCGACGTCGATCTCGGCGAGGCGATCGGCCGCAAGCTCGGCCTCAAGATCGAATGGACCGAGACCAGCTTTGCCGAATTCATGCCGTCGATTTCGACGGGGCGGGTGGATGCCATCCTGTCCGGCTTCACCGACTATGCGAGCCGGCATGAGACCGCCTCTTTTGTCGACTATTTGCGCAGCGGCCCGCAGTTCTTCGTGCAGGCGTCACGCAAGGCGGAATTCAAGGATGCGACGTCGCTGTGCGGCAAGAAGGTCGGCTCCAGCCGCCGCACCATGTTCCCGGCGCAGATCGCGGCGTGGAGCGAGAAGAACTGCGGCAGCAATCCGATCCAGGTCATCGGCACCGACGGCTCGGCCGACGCGCGCACCCAGCTGCGGCAGGGACGCATCGATGCCGCCGCCCAGGGCAACGAGACGCTGCCCTACATCATGGACCTCGAGCCCAACACCTATGCGACCGTGGGCGAGCCCATCGCGCAGCAATTCACCGGCATTGCTCTGCCGGTGAAGGAGAAGGCATTGCAGCAGGCAATGCTGGAGGCGGTCGACGCGCTGATTGCGGACGGCACCTACAAGACGCTGCTGGCGAAGTGGAAGTTGAGCGACAACGCAATTGAGAAGGCGACCATCAATGCTGGACAGTAAGGCACTCCAGAGCATTCCGCTCGTTCCGGCCAACACCGCGGATCCCGCGCCCGAATATCCCTGGCCGAAGCCGTACAATTCCGCGATGTTCCTGTCGTTCGACGTGGACGCGGAGAGCGCCTGGACCAGCAAGGATGCGGTGCATGCGCAGCGGCTCATCACCATGAGCTATGGCGGCTACGAGGCGCGCGTTGGCACGCCGAAGCTCTTGGAGCTGCTCGACCAGCTCGATCTCAAGGCGACGTTCTTCGTCACGGGGTGGTCGGTCGACGCGCATCCGGCGATGGCGGAATCGATCCTGAAGGCCGGCCACGAGATCGGCCATCACGGCTATCACCATCTGTTGCCGGATCCCGGCGATCCCTGGATCGAGGAGGAGCTGGAGCGCGGCTTCGAGGCGCTGAAGCGCCGGCTCGGCGTCAAGCCGACCGGCTATCGCGCGCCCTATGGCGAGTTCACGGAGGAGCTGCGCGTCGCGCTGGTGCGCCACGGCATCGTCTATACGTCTTCGTTCCGCGACGACGTCAGGCCCTATCGCCATCGCCTCGCCGACGGCAAGCCCGGCACGATCGAGCTGCCGGTGACCGCGAGCTATGACGACTGGATGCACGGCCTCTCCGCGCGCTTCAGCCCGCGCTCGATCTTCCCCAAGGAGCACGTGCTCTCGATGTGGAAGGACGAGCTGGACGAGGTCCGCGACTGGGGCGCGATGGTGACGACCGTGCTGCATCCGCAATGCAGCGGCCGTCCGATGCGGCTGCGTCTGCTGCGCGAGTTCCTCACTTACGCAAAATCGTGCCCGGATGTCTGGATCACCACCGGCGAGAAGATCGCGGAGAACTTCCTGCGCCACGAGGCCGGTAACCGCTAATGTCCATTTCCCGCCGTTTGCTCCTGAAGGCCGGCGCGGCGCTGCCGGCGCTGTCGCTGCCGGGCATCGTCCGCGCTGAATCGCAGTCCACGCTGCGCTTCATCCCGGTCATCGACCTCGCTTTCGTTGACCCCATCTATTCGACCGCGCAGGTGTCGCGAAACCACGGCTTCATGGTCTACGACACGCTCTACGGCATGAGCTCCTCGCTCCAGGTTTCGCCGCAGATGCTGTCGGGCCAAGCCATCTCTGGCGACCAGCTGCAGTGGGACCTCACGCTTCGTGATGGTCTGTTCTGGCATGATGGCGAGCGCGTGCTGGCACGCGATTGCGTCGCCAGCATTCGCCGCTGGGCCGCGCGCGACGGCTTTGGCGGCGAGCTGATGGAGGCGACCGCCGAGCTCTCGGCCGTCGACGACCGCACCATCCGCTTCCGTCTCAAGCGCCCGTTCCCGCTGCTGCCGCAGGCGCTCGGCAAGGCCGCGATCAATGCCTGCTTCATGATGCCGGAGCGGCTGGCGAGCCAGGATCCGTTCAAGCCGCTGACCGAGGTGATCGGCAGCGGCCCGTTCCGCTATCTCGCCGACGAGCGCGTGCAGGGCGCGCGCAACGCCTATGCCAAGTTCGAGCGCTACCAGCCGCGCACCGACGGCAAGCCGGATTGGACCGCCGGGCCGAAGATCGTGCACTACGACCGCGTGGTCTGGACCACCACGCCTGATGCCGGCACCGGCGTCGCCGCGCTCCAGACCGGCGAGCAGGATTGGCAGGAAACCACGCCGCACGATCTGCTCCCGGTGATCAAGGCGGCCGGCGATATCGAGACGCGAATCCTCGATCCCAGAGGCTACGCCTGCATGCTGCGCCTCAATCACCTGCAGCCGCCGTTCGACAATCCCGCCATCCGCCGCGCGCTGTTGGGGGCGATCGACCAGTCCGCGTTCATGACGGCCGTCGCCGGCACCGATCCGGCGTTCCAGGTCTCGCCGATCGGCTATTTCGCACCCGGCACGCCGATGGCAAACGACGTCGGCCTCGACGTGTTCCGCGGCCCGCGCAACTACGACAAGGTCAAGGCTGACCTCAAGGCCGCCGGCTATAACGGCGAGAAGATCGTGCTGCTCGTGCCCACCAACTCGCTGGCGCAAAAGCCGCTCGGCGAGATCGCGGTGGACTCGTTGCGCAAGGCCGGCATGAACGTCGAATATGCCGGCCTCGATTTCGCCGTGGTACTGCAGCGCCAGCTGAAGAAGGATCCGCTTCCGCAGGGCGGCTGGAGCGCCGCGGTCGGCAACTGGCAGGGCATCGACTGGCTCAACCCGGCCGGCAACACCAACATCCGCGGCGAAGGCAAGGTCGCCGGCTGGTATGCGAGCACGAAGATGGGCGCGTTGCGCAGCCAATGGCTGGCGGCCTCCGAGCTCGCCGAGCAGCAGCGCATCTGCCGCGAGATCCAGGCGGTGGCGTTCGAGGAAATCCCCTATATTCCGATCGGCCTGTACAAGCAGCCGACCGCCTATCGCAAGGCGATCACCGGCATTCTCGACGGCACCGCCGTGTTCTGGAACGTGCGCCCCGCATGAGCACAACAGCGATCTTCGGCAGCTACGTGCTGTCACGGAAAGACGGCGTGCAGGACGTGCTGCGCGACCACTGGGTTCTGGTCGAAGGCAAGAAGATCGCGGCGGTCACGCGCGACAAGCCGCGCGCCGACGTGATCTATGACCGCCCGGGCCGCTTCGTGCTGCCCGGTCTGCTCAACCTGCACAATCACTGCTTTTCGGAAGCAGTGGCGCGCAGTCACACCGAGGACGGCAACGGCCGCAAGAACAACCAGAGCATCGTCTACACGGTGCTGCTGCCGCTGACCAAGCGCGGCGCCGACATCCTGTCGGCGGAGGAACGGCTCGCGGTGGCGCGGCTCGGCATCCTCCAGCTGCTCAAGGGCGGCGCCACCACGGTGATGGAGCCGTTCCGCAACTCGATCCCCGAAATGTTCGACGCGGCGGAAGAGATGGGCATCCGCTTCTACGGCGCGCCCTATCTGTTCTCGACCTCCGATGCCAAGGCTGGCCCGGACGGCGTGGTGCAATATTCCGGCGATGACGGCGCCGCGGACATGGCGACATGGGATGCGCTCTATCAGCGCTGGAACAATCGCGGCGACGGCCGCATCAGCCTTGCCATGAGCCCGCACGCCACCGACACCTGCGGTCCCGATCTCCTGAAGGCTTGCGCCACGCGGGCGCGCGAACTCGGCGTTCCCATCACCACGCACATGGCGCAGAGCCGCGCCGAGGTCGAGACCATCGGCAAGCGCTATGGCGGCCGCACCCCGGCAGAATATCTGGATTGGCTCGGCCTGCTCGCGCCCGATCTGATGGCGGCGCATTGCATGTTCTCGAGCGACGACGATCTCAAGCTCATGGCCGCGCGCGGCATGACCGTCTTGAACTGTCCACGCGTGTTCGCGCGCGCCGGCATCACCGCAGCCTTCAGCCGCTTCGCAGAGCACGGCGTCCGTACCGTGGTCGGCACCGACGGCTACAACATGGACCTGCTCGGCGAGCTCAATGCGGCCTCGCTGATCTCCAAGATCACTTCGGCGCGCCCAGATGTCGCGAACTCGCCCGAGCTGATCGAGGCGAACACGACGGTCGCCGCCGACGTCATCAAGCGGCCCGATCTCGGCCGCATCGAGCCGGGCGCGACTGCCGATCTCACCGTCGTCGATCTCACCCATCCGCATCTGCAGCCGCTGTTCGATCCGCGCCGCGCGCTGATCGCGCTCGCCAACCGCGCCAATATCGACCAGGTCGTGGTCGATGGCCGCGTGCTGGTCGATGAGGGACGCTATCTCGGCGCGGATGAAGCGGCGATCATTGCCGCCGGCACCGCCGCAATCGGCAAGATCTGGGATCTGCCGGAGGCGCAGGCGGCGTTCAACGGCTGAGCGCTGCTGACGCCACGACGACGGTGCGCTCCCTCTCCCGCTTGCGGGAGAGGGCGGGGGAGAGGGCTCTCTCCTCATAGGACACTCTCAGTGTGGAGGGAGCCCTCTCCCGGCGCTACGCGCCGACCTCTCCCGCAAGCGGGAGAGGTTGCAGCGAGCCTGTAGCTGCACTGTTCAAATCCAAGCCCTAATCCTCAAACTCCACCAGCGCCTTGCGCATGGTCTCGACCAGGTCCAGCGCCACCGGCGAGGGACTGCGCTGCGCCGGAAAGACCGCGGAGAATTCGAAGTCGATGCGCGGCAAGAAGCGGCGCGCGACGACCCCGCGCGTTGCGAATTCCTGCGCCGTGAAGGGATCGCAGATCGCGACGCCGAGCCCCGACGACACCATGCCGCACATGATCTCCGACAGCGTGGTCTCGACCCTGAGCACCCGGCGGACATCATGGCGATGGAAGACCTGGTCGACGAGATGACGGCTCGACGATCCCGCGGACAGCGAGATGAAGGTCTCGCCCTCGAAATCGCGCGGCTCCAGCACTTCCTTCTCCGCGAGGCGATGGCCGGTCGGGAGCACTGCAACGCGCGCCGGCGCTGGCAGCCGCTGGCTCGGCAGGCCGGAATGCGCGATCGGCACCTCGGCAAAGCCGACGTCACATTGATTGTTCAGCACCCAGTCGACCACGATCGGCGAGATGACACCGAAGAAGGCCAGGTTGAGGTTGGGCCGCTCCTTCAGAAAGTGACCGGTGAGCCGCGGCAGATAGCCGTTCGACAGCGCCGGCAGTGCTGCGATGCGTAGCGAGCCGGTGCGGCGGCCGCGGATTTCTTCTGCTGCCGCAGTGATGCGCTCCAGGCCGACGAAGGAGCGCTCGACCTCGGTATAGAGCGCCATCGCCGCCGCGGTCGGCACCAGGCCGGTGCCGCGCCGTTCGAACAGCTCCATTTTCAGCAGGGCCTGGAGGTCGCGCAGCAACCGGCTGACGGCCGGCTGCGTCACCTTCATCAGCGCCGCGGCCTCGGTCACGCTGCCCGTCAGCATTGTCGCGCGGAAGGCCTCCACCTGCCGCGAATTGATCCGCGCCATTCCCGATTCCAATCATAACATTTTGGCATGCAGAGGGTGCCATTATTCATTGGACGATGGAAGTACAGGTTGCGATCTTTTTCATCAGGACTGGAGACAGCCCGCTTTTTCGGCAGATTGGAGGGTTCAAACCTCCAGATCGCGCCAAAAACCCGCCGAACAGGGGCCGGAGCCCTAATCGGAGAGGGTTTGCGCGGAAGGGAATGCGGAAGGTGCTTCAGCCAGCGAGACTCGTCGGCACGTCACCTCATTCCGGTATTGGAGATCGGTCCACATGAAGACTTTTCGCCTTCTGACCGCGGTCAGCATCGCAGCGCTCATTGCCTCCCCATCAGTCGCCTGGGCCCAGCAGAAAACGCTCTATGTCGCCGGCTATGGCGGCTCGTTCGAGAAGACCATCCGCGACGAGGTGATCCCGGCCTTCGAGAAGGAGAACGGCGTCAAGGTCGAATACGTCGCCGGCAACTCCACCGACACGCTGGCCAAACTCCAGGCGCAGAAGGGCAACCAGCAGATCGACGTCGCCATCGTCGATGACGGCCCGATGTACCAGGCAATCCAGCTCGGCTTCTGCGGCAGGCTCGACGGCCTGCCCGCCGATCTCTACGACACCGCGCGTTTCAAGGACGATCGCGCAGTCGCGATCGGCATCGTCGCCACCGGCCTGATGTACAACACCAAAGTGTTCAAGGAGAAGGGCTGGGCGCCGCCGACCTCGTGGAACGACCTGAAGGACACGAAATACGCAAAACAGCTCGTGATCCCGCCGATCAACAACACCTACGGTCTCGAAGCGCTGGTGATGCTGTCGAAGATGAACGGCGGCGGCGAGACCAACGTCGATTCCGGCTTCAAGATCTTCAAGGAACAGATCAACCCGAACGTGCTGGCCTATGAGCCGTCGCCGGGCAAGATGACCGAGCTGTTCCAGTCCGGCCAGGCCGTGATCGCGGTGTGGGGCACCGGCCGCGTGCAGAGCTTTGCCAATACCGGCTTTCCCGTCGACTTCGTCTATCCCAAGGAAGGCGCGGCGACGCTGCTGACGACGGCGTGTCCGATCAACAAGCCCAATGCTTCGCCGCTGGCGGCGAGCTTCGTCAAGATGCTGCTCGATCCCAAGATCCAGCTCGTGATGCTGAAGGATTACGGCTACGGCCCGGTGCTGAAATCGCTGGTGATCCCGCCGGAGCTCGGCAAGATGGCGCCGATCGGGGAGCGCGCGGCGAAGCTCTACAATCCGGACTGGACCGTCATCAACGAGAAGCGCGAGGAGTGGACCAAGCGCTGGAATCGCGAGGTCGAACGCTGATCGGTCGCCGCGGAGACAGCGCCATGGCCTATCTCGAGCTCGATCGGGTCGCCAAGCAGTTCGGCACGCAGACTGTGGTCGACGACTTCAGCCTGTCGGTGGGGAAGGGGGAGTTCATCTCCTTCCTCGGCCCGTCCGGCTGCGGCAAGACCACGACCTTGCAGATGATCGCGGGCTTCCTCGATCCCACGCGCGGCGCGATCCGCCTCGAGGGCAAGGACCTGACCGCGATCCATCCGGCCAAGCGCGGCCTCGGCATCGTGTTCCAGAGCTACGCGCTGTTTCCGCACATGACCGCGGCGGAGAACGTCGCCTTTGGCCTGGAGATGCGTGGCGTGCCGCGCACCGAACGGGCCGAGCGCGTGCGCGCCGCGCTCGCGATGGTGGGGCTCGCCGGATACGAGGACCGCCATCCGCGCCGCATGTCCGGGGGCCAGCAGCAGCGCGTGGCGCTGGCGCGTGCGCTGGTAATCAAGCCGAGCGTGCTGCTGCTCGACGAGCCGCTGTCGAACCTCGACGCCAAGCTGCGCGAGGAGATGCAGATCGAGCTGCGCCAGATCCAGCGCACCGTCGGTACCACCACGATCCTGGTCACCCACGACCAGAACGAGGCGATGTCGCTGTCCGACCGCATCGTGGTGATGAGCCAGGGCAAGATCGAGCAGATCGGCACGCCGCAAGAGACTTACGAGAAGCCGGCCTCCGCCTTCGTCTCGCAATTCCTCGGCAAGACCAACGATTTTGCCGGAACCATCGACCGGACCGTCTCGCCGACGCAACTGGTGGCGGGCTCCTGGCGCGCACCGGCGCCGGCCGCGCTCGGCGGTCCCGTCACCGTCAGCGTTCGCCCGGAAAGAATCGGCTTTGGCGATACAGGGCTCAGCGCAAAAATCATCACGCGCATCTTCCAGGGCAATCACTGGCTGTTCCAGTGCGACAGCGAATGCGGCCCGGCGATCGTGATCCGCCAGAATGACGGCACGGCGCAGCCAGGCGAAGGCGATGCCGTCCGCCTCACCTGGCGGCCTGAGGACATGAGCGTGCGCGCGAGGGCCGGCGCATGAGCATGGCCGCCGAGGAGCGCAGCCTACGCGCGCCGTGGGCGCTGACCGCGCCCGCCCTGATGCTGTTCGCCGGCGTGCTGCTGATTCCGCTGGCGATGACGGTGATGCTGTCGTTCCACGATTGGGGCCAGTACAAGGGCATCGAGCCGGTCTTCATCCTGAAGAACTGGCACGAGATGGCGACCGATCCCTATTACGCCGAGATGTTCTGGCGGACGTTCCGCATCGCGATCCTGACCACGCTGCTCACCGCGCTGCTCGGCGCGCCCGAAGCCTACATCCTCAACCGCATGAGCGGCCGCTGGAAGAGCTTTTTCCTGCTGGTCATTCTCGGGCCGCTCTTGATCTCCGTCGTGGCGCGCACGCTCGGCTGGGCGCTGCTGTTCGGCGGCAACAACGGTCTCGTCAACAAGCTCCTGATGTCGCTCGGCGCGATCCGTTCGCCCATTCCGTTCATGTTCACCGAAACCGGCATGGTGGTCGCGCTCGCGCATGTGATGATGCCGTTCATGGTGCTCTCGGTCTGGGCGGCGCTGCAGCGGCTCGACCCGCAGATCGAGAATGCCGCGATGTCGCTCGGCGCGGGCCCCGCGACCATCATCCGCCGCATCATCATGCCGCAGATCATGCCCGGCGTGCTGTCGGGCGCCATCATTGTGTTCTCGCTCTCGGCCAGCGCTTTCGCCACACCGGCGATCATCGGCGGCCGCCGGCTCAAGGTCGCCGCGACACTTGCCTATGACGAGTTCCTCAACACCCTGAACTGGCCGCTGGGAGCTGCGGTCGCAACGCTGCTGCTGGTCGCGCTGGTGCTGATCGTGGTCGGCAGCAATGCGCTGATCGAGCGCCGCTATGCCGAGGTGTTCCGATGAGGCAGAACGGTCCGCTCGCGTTGATCTTCCACACCATCTTCGTCATCGTCATGGTGGCGCCGATCCTGGTGGTCTGCCTCGTCGCCTTCACCCCCGAAGGGTTTCTGTCGCTACCGACCAACGGGTTTTCGCTGCGCTGGTTCAGGACCATCCTGAACTATCCCGAATTCATCCACGCGTTCTGGGTCAGCCTCGGCCTCGGCGCGCTGTCCTCGCTCGTGGCGCTCCTGTTCGCGGTACCGGCGGCGCTGGCAATCGCGCGCTATCGCTTTCGCGGCCGCGATGCGCTGGCGGCGTTGTTCCTGTCGCCGCTGATGATCCCGCATGTCGTGCTCGGCATCGCCTTCCTGCGCTTCTTCACCTCGGCGGGCCTCGGCGGCAGCTTTGCAGCGCTGATCATCGCCCATGTCATCATCGTGTTTCCGTTCGCGCTGCGGCTGACCTTGGCGGCTGCGACCGGCATGGATCGCTCGGTCGAAATGGCTGCCGTCTCGCTCGGTGCGGGCGGCTGGACGCTGTTCCGTCGCGTGACGCTGCCGCTGATCCTGCCTGGCGTCATCAGCGGCTGGGCGCTCGCCTTTATCCAGTCCTTCGACGATCTCACCATGACCGTCTTCCTCGCCGCGCCGGGCACCGAAACATTGCCGGTGCGGATGTTCCTTTACATCCAGGACAACATTGATCCGCTGGTGACGTCTGTCTCGGCCTGCGTGATCGCGATCACCATGACCGCCCTCATTCTGCTCGACCGCTTCTACGGGCTCGACCGTGTGCTCGCCGGCAAGGGCGATACGGGACGATAGGAGAACCTATGCGAACGGATTACGACGTCGCCATCGTCGGCGGCGGACTGCTCGGCTCCGCC
The DNA here is from genome assembly GCF_051853065.1 of Bradyrhizobium sp. SPXBL-02. Classification (NCBI taxonomy): domain Bacteria; kingdom Pseudomonadati; phylum Pseudomonadota; class Alphaproteobacteria; order Hyphomicrobiales; family Nitrobacteraceae; genus Bradyrhizobium; species Bradyrhizobium sp. SPXBL-02. The sequence continues at coordinate 1,440,701 of NZ_CP182474.1, forward strand.
ATTGCCTGGGGGCTCGGCCGGCTCGGCAAGAAGGTCGCCGTGCTCGACGAAGGCGACATCACCAAGCGCGCCTCGCGCGCGAACTTCGCGCTGGTGTGGGTGCAGAGCAAGGGGCTCGGCATGCCCGCCTATACGGTGTGGACCGTGCAGGCCTCGCAGGCATGGGGACGGCTTGCCTCCGAGTTGAAGCAGCAGACTGGCCTCGACGTTGCCCTTCAGCAGAATGGCGGTTTTCACCTCACCCTCGGTGAGGACGAATTCGGCCAGCGCACCGAGCTCGTCAAGCGCATGCACAACCAGGCCGGCGCGGCCGACTACAAGATGGAAATGCTGCGGCCGTCCGAGCTGAAGAAGGCGCTGCCGCTGATCGGGCCCGAGGTCTCCGGCGGCAGTTATTGTCCGCTCGACGGCCATGTCAATTCGCTGCGCACGTTCCGCGCCTTCCACACCGGCTTCGTTGCGTTCGGCATCGATTATTTTCCGGAGCGTTCGGTCTCGGCGATAAGCAAGAGCGGCGGCGAATTTCGCCTGACGACGCCGCAGGGCGAGCTGCGTGCCGCCAAGATCGTGCTCGCCGCCGGCAATGCCAACCAGACGCTGGCGCCGATGGTCGGCCTCTTTGCTCCGATGGGCCCGACCCGTGGCCAGGTCGTCGTGACCGAGCGCACCATGCCGTTCCTGCCGCATCCGCTGACCACGATCCGTCAGACCGACGAGGGCACGGTGATGATCGGCGACAGCAAGGAGGACGAGCTCGACGATCGCACGCTGAAGCCGTCGATCAGCGGCGTCATGGCCGATCGTGCGCAGCGCATGTTCCCGCATCTGGCGAGGCTCAACGTGGTCAGGAGCTGGTCGGGCATTCGCGTCATGCCGCAGGACGGCTTTCCGATCTACGACCAGTCGGAGACGCATCCCGGCGCCTTCGTCGCCTGTTGCCATTCCGGTGTGACGCTGGCTTCCAACCATGCCTTCGAGATTGCGCGCATGGTGGCGCAGGGCGCGCTCGAGCCGGAGCTGGTTGGTGCGTTCTCCGCCAGCCGCTTTGGTGGCGCAGGTGCTGCCAACAGCAGCGGCTACTAGAGATCACAAGGAGCCAAGGGCATCCCATGTTTAGACGATCCGAACAGGACAAGCGCCCACAGGTGCAGATCTTCGTCGACGGCGTCGCCGTCGCGGCGCGCCAGGGCGACACCGTCTCGGCCGCGCTGCTGGCCTCCGGCGTTGACGCACGGCGTTCCACCGCAGTCAGCGGCGCACCGCGTCTGCCCTACTGCATGATGGGCGTCTGTTTCGACTGCCTCGTCACCATCGACGGCGTCGGCAATCGGCAAGGCTGTCTCGTGCCCGTCGCCGAGGGCATGCAGATCGAGATTCAGAAGGGCAAGCGGGAGATCGGAAGATGAGTGTGGCTCCCAAGCGCAATGACTACGACGTCGTGGTGATCGGCGCCGGCCCTGCCGGCCTCGCCGCTGCGGCCACATCTGCCGAGGCCGGCCTGTCGACGCTGCTGCTCGATGAGAACATCGGCCCTGGCGGTCAGGTGTTTCGGGCGATCGCCTCGACACCTGTGACGGACCGCAACCAGCTCGGCCCGGACTATTGGGTCGGGGCCGATCTCGTGCAGTCGCTGCGCGCGAGCAATGCCGAGGTGATCCAGCGTGCCACGGTCTGGAGTCTCGACCGCAATCTCGACATCGCCGTCTCGATCGGCGGCGCCTCCGCCTTCGTGAAGGCCAAGCGCGTGATCCTTTCGACCGGCGCGCTTGAGCGGCCGTTCCCGATTCCCGGCTGGACGCTGCCGGGCGTGATGACCGCAGGCGCGGCCCAGACCATGCTGAAGTCGTCAGCCCTGGTGCCCGACGGACGCACGGTGATCGCAGGGCAGGGGCCGCTGCTCTGGCTGCTCGCCGCGCAGATTTTGCGGCTCGGCGGCCGCATCGATCGCATCCTCGACACCACCGAGCGCGGCAATTATTTCGCGGCGCTGCGGCACGCCTTTGCATTCCTGACGTCGCCCTATTTCGCCAAGGGCCTCTCGATGATGCGCGAGGTGAAGGCGAAGGTGCAGGTCGTCTCGGGCGTCACCGAGCTCGCCGCGGCTGGCGACGGCCAGCTCGCGAGCGTCAGCTATGTCGCCGGCGGCAAGCGCGAGACCATTCCGGCCGATCTGTTGCTGCTGCATCAGGGCGTCGTGCCCAACGTCAATCTGGCGATGTCGGCCGGCATCGAGCATCGCTGGGATGATTTACAGCTGTGCTGGTCGCCGGTGCTCGATGCAAGCGGCAATTCGTCGGTCGCGGGCATCGCGATCGCGGGCGATGGCGCGGGAATCGGCGGCGCGAATGCCGCTGTGGTGCGCGGTCGCATTGCCGCGGGCGCCGCGGTGGAAGCACTTGCGCCCGCTTCTGCCGCAAAACTCCCCGCAATGGCGACACTTCGTTCCGACCTCGCCAAGGCCGAGCGCGGCCGACTGTTCCTCGACACGCTGTTCCGCCCGGCGCCGCAGTTCCGCATTCCCGCGGGCGATACCATCGTCTGCCGCTGCGAGGAGGTGACCGCCAAGGACGTTCTGGATTCCGTCGCAATCGGTGCGACCGGGCCGAACCAGCTCAAGGCCTATCGCCGCACCGGCATGGGCCCGTGCCAGGGCCGGCTCTGCGGCCTCACCGTCACCGAGCTGATGGCGCAGGCGCGGGGCAAGAATCCGCAGGAGATCGGCTACTACCGGCTGCGCGCGCCGGTGAAGCCGATCACGCTGGCCGAGCTCGCCGCTGTTCCCAAGAGCGAGGCCGACGTCAAGGCGGTGGTGCGCGGATGACACGAAACGTGGATGCGATCGTCATTGGCGGCGGCATCCACGGGTGCTCGACCACGCTGCATTTGTGTCTCGCCGGCCTGAAGCCGCTGCTGATCGAAAAGGACTATGCCGGCCGTCACGCCTCGGGCGTCAACGCCGGTGGCGTTCGCCAACTCGCCCGGCACATTCCAGAAATCCCACTCTCGATCCGCTCGATGGGCATCTGGGAGAAGATTTCGGACCTCCTCGACGACGATTGCAGCTTCGAGAGCTACGGTCAGGTGCTGGTCGCCGAAAACGAGGACGAGCTCGCGGTCTGCCGTGCGCGTGTCACCGAGCTCAATGCGCTGGGCTTTACCCACGAAGAACTGATCGACGCGGCGGAATTGCGCCGGCTCGTGCCGGCGGTGGCCGAGACCTGTCCCGGTGGCGTGGTCTCGCGCCGCGACGGCGCGGCCAATCCGGCGCAGACGACGACGGCCTTCCGCCGCAAGGCCGAGCAGTTAGGTGCGACCGTGCGCGAAGGCGTGGCCGCAGGCAACATCCGCTACAGCGACGGCCTCTGGCACGTCGATGTCGGTTCGGAGAGCTTTGCCGCGCCGGTGCTGATCAATGCGGCCGGCGCCTGGGCCGGCAAGATCGCGGCTGATCTCGGCGAGCCGGTGCCGGTCGAGACCGTGGCGCCGATGCTGATGATCACCTCGCGCGTGCCCCACTTCATCGATCCCGTCGTGATCCTGCGCGGGCGAAAGCTCTCCTTCAAGCAGTTCAAGAACGGCACCGTGCTGATCGGCGGCGGCCATCTGGCAACGCCCTATCAGGACCGCAACGAGACAGTGCTGGACTGGAAGAGCCTTGCGACCAGCGCGCAGACTGTGTTCGAGCTGTTCCCGGTGATGCGCAGCGCCACCATCGTCCGCGCCTGGGCCGGCATCGAAGCCAAGATGAAGGACGACATTCCCGTGTTCGGGCCGAGCTCCCGTCACAAGGGCCTCTATCACCAGTTCGGCTTCTCGCTGCACGGCTTCCAGCTCGGCCCCGGCGCCGGCGCCGTGATGGCGGAGCTGATCGTCAACGGCGGCACCCAGACCCGCGTCAGCGATCTCGGCATCGACCGCTTTCACCCCTCCACGCTCTAAAAAGAAGAGGACATCATGAGCATCACCCGCAGCATCCGCACGCCCATCATGCACCGCGCCGTCGAAGCCAATGGCTTCGTCTTCCTCGGCGGCACCATCGCCGACGACACCTCGGTCTCGATGGGGGACCAGACCCGCAACATCCTCGGCAAGATCGCCGGCTATCTGAAGGAAGCGGGAACCGACAAGTCGCGCGTGGTCAGCGCTTCGATCTTTGTCACCGATCTCTCCAAGAAGAAGGAGATGGACGCGGCCTGGACCGAATTCTTCGGCGACAACCTGCCGACCCGCGCCACCGTCGGCGTCGCCGATCTCGGCGGCGGCGCGCTGATCGAGGTGGTGGTGACCGCACTCAAGGGCTGATCGCGATCGGCGGGACCGAGATCGGGCGATCGCCCGATCTTGCCAGCGCATTCATGAGAGGGAATTCGACCCGCCGCCAGATCGCATGCGGTAATGATTTTCAAAAGCCCGACGCCCTGCCCCCAGCGCGTCGGGCGGAAAGAATGAGTATCAATCCGTGATCCCAACGCCATTGTTGTGACGCGGACCGCATCGATTTTCTACTCCGGGAAACTACCGCATTGGAACTAGGCGTCGTCTGCTCACCGACTGCGCGGACTACGACGCCGCGCCTCCGCCCGGCTCCAGCGCCTCGCCGATCTCCAGCGGATGCGCCATGGTCTCGTGCAGCGCGTCGCGGTCGAGCTCGCCTTCGGAGATGCTGATGACGACGCAGGCGACGCCATTGCCGATCAGATTGGTGAGCGCGCGGCATTCGCTCATGAACTTGTCGATGCCGACAAGGATCGCGATCGACTGGATCGGGATATCAGGCACGATCGACAGCGTCGCGGCGAGTGTGATGAAGCCGGCGCCGGTCACGCCCGAGGCCCCCTTGGAGGTGATCATGGCGATGCCTAAAATGCCGAGCTCCTGCCAGATGGTCAGATGGGTGTTGGTTGCCTGCGCCAGGAACAGCGTCGCCAGCGTCATGTAGATGTTGGTCCCATCGAGATTGAAGCTGTAACCGGTGGGGATGACGAGGCCCACCACGGAGCGTGAGGCGCCGAGATGCTCCATCTTCTGGATCATCTGCGGCAGCACGGTCTCGGAGGACGAGGTGCCGAGCACGATCAGGAGCTCGTCCTTGATATAGGCGATGAAACGCAGGATCGAGAAGCCGGAGAGGCGGGCGATCGCGCCCAGCACGATCAGTACGAACAGGATGCTGGTCAGATAGAACGTTCCGATCAAAGCGGCGAGATTGAGCAGCGAGCCGAGCCCGTAGGCGCCGACGGTGAACGCCATCGCACCAAAGGCGCCGATCGGCGCGACGCGCACGATGATGCGGATGATGCCGAAGAACATCTTCGCCGCCTTGTCGATCGCGTCCGCAATGGGCTCGCCGGCCTTGCCGAGAAAGGCGATGGCGAAGCCGGAGAGGATCGAGATCAGCAGCACCTGGAGCAGGTCGCCGCGCGCAATCGCTCCCAGATAACTGTCGGGAATGATCGCCATCAGATGGGCGACGATGCCCTCCTCCTTGGCCTTGGTGACGTAGGTCGCCACCGAATTCGGGTCGATCGTGGCCGGATCGATATTGAAGCCGTGCCCGGGCTGGAGAATCTCGCCGACGAGCAGACCCACCGCGAGGGCCACGGTCGAGACCGTCTCGAAATAGATCAGCGATTTCAGCCCGACCCGACCGACCCGCTTCAGATCGCCCATCGAGGAGATGCCGTGCACCACGGTGCAGAAGATCACGGGCGCGATCATCATCTTGATCAGCGCGATGAAGCCGTCGCCGAGCGGTTTCAAGGCCTTGCCGAGGTCGGGATAGACATAGCCGATGAGCACGCCGAGCACGATCGCGATCAGCACCTGGACGTAGAGGATCTTGTACCAGGGCTGGTGCCGGCGCTGGATGGCTGACGGAATTGCGATCTGTGTCATAATGCAGGCTCGGGAACGGATTGATCGTGCACGATTTGCATCATGTGATGGGCGCCGCAGAAGCGATAATCACATTTTTGTCTGTTGGCACGACCATCGATCGTTGCGCCGCAACTTGGGTGGGAACATGACGATCGCAACAGGCTCGGGCGAGCAGGGGCAAGGCTATTTTCCACGTTGGAAGCTCAAGACCTCGGGCGTGATCATGCCGGAGGAGCGGCTGTCCTGGGGGCAGACCATCGTCTCGGGTCTTCAACATTGCGTCGCGATGTCCGGCGCGACGATCATCGCGCCGCTGCTGATGGGGTTCGATCCCAACGTTGCAGTTCTGTTCTCGGGCGTCGGCACGCTGATCTTCTTCGTCGTCGTTGCCGGGCGCGTGCCGAGCTATCTCGGCTCGAGCTTCGCCTTTATCGCCGTCGTCATCGCCGCCACCGGCTATGCCGGGCAGGGGCCGAACCCAAACCTGTCGGTCGCGCTGGGCGGCATCGTCGGCGCCGGGGTGCTGTATGGCCTGATTTCGCTGGTCGTGATGTGGTCCGGCGTCGGCTGGATCGAGCGGCTGCTGCCGCCGGCCGTCACCGGCGCTGTCGTCGCCGCGATCGGCCTCAATCTCGCGCCGGTGGCGGTCAAGGCGGTGAGCGCGAGTGCCTTCGACACGGGAATCGGGCTCGCCACCGTGCTGATCATCGGCGTGGTGGCCGTTGCAGCGCCAGGCCTGTGGCGCCGCCTGCCGATCATCCTCGGCGCGGCCGGCGGCTATCTGTTGTATCTGCTGTTCGCAAACGGCCTCGGCTTCGGCAAGCCGATCGACTTCACCCAGCTCTCGGCCGCGCCGTGGCTCGGCCTGCCGAACTTCACCACGCCGAGCTTCCATGCCGATGCGATCTTCCTCATCGCGCCGGTTGCGGTCATTCTCGTTGCCGAGAACCTTGGGCACATCAAGGCCGTCGCCGCCATGACGGGCCGCAGCCTCGATGCCTATCTCGGCCGCGCTTTGTTCGCCGACAGCCTCGCGACCATCGTGGCGGCCTGCGGCGGCGGCACCGGCGTCACCACCTATGCCGAGAACATCGGCGTGATGGCGGCGACCAAGGTCTATTCGACCCTGCTGTTTGCGTTCGCAGCCTTGGTGTCGATTCTGCTCGGCTTCTCGCCGAAATTCGGCGCGCTGATCCTGTCGATCCCGGGTCCCGTCATCGGCGGCCTCTCGATCGTGTTGTTCGGCTTGATCGCCGCGATGGCGGGGCGAATCTGGGTCGAGAACAAGGTCGACTTCGCCAATCCTGCGAACCTGATCACCGTCGCGGTGGCGCTGACCGCAGGTGCCGGCGATCTCACGCTCAAATTCGGTGCGTTCACGATCGGCGGCATCGGCACCGCGACTTTCGGCGCGATCATCCTCTATCAGATCCTGACCTCGCCGCTCGCGCAGCGAGCCGACTAGATCCCAGCACTGCAAGGGATGGAACAAATCGCCGGTTCCATCCATGATGGTGCATCCCGGAGAGAACATATGCCGCAAACCGAACGCTCGACCTCGTTTCCCTCGCGCCTCGTCGGCCAATACGCGCTGGTGACCGGCGCCTCGCAAGGCATCGGCCGCGCCGTTGCCATCCGGCTGGCGCAGGAAGGCGCCACCGTCGCCATCAACTACTTCGATCACGCCGGCAATGCCGAGGAGACCCTTGCCCTTGCACGAAGCGCGTCGAGCGATCGCGGCCACGGCAGGCTCGACCATATCGTCGTCAAGGCCGATATCGGCAATGAGCAGGACATCGCCGCGATGTTCGAGACCGTCCTGGCGCGCTTCAAGCGCCTCGACTGCCTCGTCAACAATGCCGGCTTCCAGCGGGAATCGCCGAGCGAGGCGCTCGACGTCGAAACCTACCGCCGCATCATCGACGTCAATCTCAACGGTGCCGTGCTGTGTGCGCAGAAGGCGCTGGCGCATTTCGTCGCGCGCGGGGCAGGCGGCAGCATCATCAACTGCTCCAGCGTCCACCAGATCATCCCGAAGCCCGGCTATCTCGCCTATTCCATCAGCAAGAGCGGTATGGCCGGTCTCACCCGCACGCTGGCGCTCGAATTCGCGCGGCACGGCATCCGCGTCAATGCGGTCGGTCCCGGCGCTATCGACACGCCGATCAACGCCGCCTGGACGGGAGATCCCGCAAAGCGCGGCGTCGTCACCTCCCATATTCCCATGGGGCGCGTCGGCGCGCCCGAAGAGATCGCCGCCGTGTTCGCCTTCCTCGCCTCCGACGATGCCAGCTACATCACCGGGCAGACCATCTATGCCTGCGGGGGTCTCACGCTGTTTCCGGAGTTTCGGGAGAACTGGGCAAGCTGAGAATCGGCTTGGGATGACGCGTCCCTCGCGCGGGATGGAGGGGCAGGTCCGGTTGGGGGTCTGCGGCGCCGTGTGCTATCGACCGTGGACGATGCTGCCGCTATTGGCAGACGCCGACACATGACGGGCTCGTGACCACAACCATCAACATCAATGCCTATAGCGACGCGCTGGTGGTGCTCGGGACCGCCGGCGTGGTGGTGCCAATGGTCCGGCATTGGGGCATCAATCCCGTGCTGGGCTATCTTGGCGCCGGCGCCATTCTCGGTCCGCTCGGGCTCGGCTCGCTCGTTCGCGACATCCCATTCCTGTATTGGTTCACGGTGACGGACGCGCAGAACGTCGAGGGTATCGCCAATCTCGGCATCGTGTTCCTGCTGTTCCTGATCGGGCTCGAGCTGTCGTTGCGCCGGCTCGTCACGATGCGACGCTTCGTGTTCGGGCTTGGCGGCCTGCAAGTCCTTGCGACGTCGGCCATGATTTTCGGCGTGGCGCTTCTCTTTGGGCAGAGCTCCGATACGGCCGTTATCCTCGGGGCGAGCCTTGCGCTGTCCTCGACTGCGATCGTGCTCGAGCTTCTATCCACCGAGAGGCGGCTTGCGACCACAGCCGGGCGCGCCAGCTTCGCGGTGCTGCTGGCTCAGGACCTTGCCGTGGTCCCCGTCCTCGTCCTTGTCGCAGTGCTCGGCGCGGGCAGCGGCGGCTCGGTCGTGGCGCACATCTCCACGGCGATCCTGAAGGCCGTGCTGGCAGTCGTTTTCCTGATTCTGATTGGACGGCTGCTGATGCGTCCGCTCTTCCAGATGGTTGCAGGCACCCATTCGACGGAGTTGTTCGTTGCCGCGACCCTGTTCGTCATCGTCGGCGCAGGGCTTGCCGCCCACCAGGCCGGCCTATCGATGGCGCTCGGAGCATTCGTTGCAGGACTGATGCTGGCGGAGACCGAGTATGGCAAGGCCATCGAGGCCACCGTCGAGCCGTTCAAGGGCCTGCTGCTCGGCATCTTCTTCTTCACCGTCGGCATGGCCATCGACTTCCGCGTGTTCGCGCGGGAGCCCGGTTGGCTGCTGGCGGCCGTTATCGGCATTGTCGTCGGCAAGGCGATCGTGCTCATCATCTTAGGCCGCCTCTTCAGGCTGTCATGGCCGGCGGCGATCGAGATCGGCTTCCTGCTGGGCCCCGTCGGCGAATTCGCCTTCGTCAGCATCGGAATGGCGGCGGCCGGCGACCTGATCGAGCCCCGCGTATCGAGCTTTGCCGTGGCCGTCACCGCCGTGACGATGGCGTTGACACCGCTTCTGAGTATTCTCGGACGAAAATTGGCCGCGAAGCTGGGCAGCGAACGCGCGCCCGATCCCGAGCTTGCGGTTCGGCCGCCCGGCGATCAGGCGCAAGCCATCGTGGTCGGCTACGGCCGTGTTGGAAAAGTCGTCTGCTCGCTGCTGACAAGCCACGGCCTAAACTACATCGCCGTCGATCACGAGGCCGCCAGCGTGGCGCGCGACCGCCGCGACGGCCACAGAGTCTATTTCGGCGATGCGACAGAACCGGGATTCCTCGAAGCCTGCGGCCTGATGCAGACGACCGGCGTGATCATCACCGTCCAATCACGGCCGGCGATCGACGCCGTCGTCGAGCGGATCCGGGCGGTGCGGCCGGATGTGCTGATCGTTTCACGCGCGCGGGACGCCGATCATGCCCGCCACCTTTATGCGATCGGCGCAACCGATGCGGTGCCGGAAACGATCGAGGCGAGCCTGCAGCTCTCCGAAGCCGCGCTGGTCGGCCTCGGCGTTGCGGTCGGTCATGCGATCGCCTCGGTGCACGAGAAGCGGGACGAATTCCGGCGCACGCTGCAGCAGGCCGCTCGAATCGCCGGACAAGAGAAGGCTCCTCCGCCCGATCTCACAGGGCGCCGGTCCTCACGATAGCCACTCGTCCGGACGGCTGTGCGCCGCCGACGCTCGTGATCTGGCAAAATGCACTTGCGCGAACTACATCTACGCCATGACGAATGCTGCGCCGGGAAACAGATCGCTCCAGGATTTTATCGAGGGGCACGAGAACCTGTTCGTGCTGACCGGCGCCGGCTGCAGCACCAATTCGGGCATTCCCGATTATCGCGATAGCCAGGGCAATTGGAAGCGGACCCAGCCCGTCAACTTCCAGGCCTTCATGTCGGACGCGCCTACGCGCCGGCGCTATTGGGCGCGCAGCCTGATCGGCTGGCGGCGGTTCGGCCAGGCGAAGCCGAACGATGCGCATCGCGCATTGGCCCGGCTCGAGGCGAATGGGCGATGTGGAATGTTGCTGACGCAGAATGTCGACCGGCTGCATCAGTCGGCCGGCCACCGGCAGGTGATCGACCTGCACGGCCGGCTCGACCTGGTCCGCTGCATGGGCTGCGGTCGCAAGACCCCTCGCGACGCGTTCCAGCACGCTCTCGGCCGCGCCAATGCGGCATGGCTGACGCTGGATGCCGCGGACGCACCCGATGGCGACGCCGATCTCGAGCACGAGGATTTTTCCTCCTTCGAGGTGCCGCCTTGCGAGGCCTGCGGCGGCATCCTCAAGCCCGACGTGGTGTTCTTCGGCGAGAACGTGCCGCGCGAGGTGGTGGCCACGGCGCAGGATCATCTGGCGCAGGCCGATGCCATGCTGATCGTCGGCTCGTCATTGATGGTCTATTCCGGCTTTCGCTTCGTCCAGGCCGCCGCGAAACGGCAGATTCCGATCGCCGCGGTCAATCTCGGCCGCACCCGCGCCGACGATCTCTTGACGCTGAAGGTCGAGGAGCGCTGCGAAGCGGCGCTGGCGTTTTTGCTCTGAGCGCATGGCCAACAGGGTGGCCTGGCTGTTGATCAGGCTCGGCCCGGCACTGTAGCAAGTCTAGTTTGGAGCAATTGCGGCCTTGTTGCCGGCACGCGCGAGCCCATCTTCGAAAAGTTTTGCCTCCTTGTCGCGGCGCTGCTGTAGTCCGGAGACGGTCGGCCATAGTCTCTTCATCGCCCGAATCTGATCGGCAATCTTGTCAAACTCCCGTTTCTCGATCAGCTCCTTGATGGCTCGCATTTCGATGTAGCGATCGCCTTGCGAGTCGAAGGACAGGCCCCTGTTGTATGCGATCGACAGGATCGCTCCGTAGCAATCGGGAGGAAGCTCGCGGGCATTTGGCAGGCGCCCGTCAACCAGGCTCGACCAGCGTTCGATCTGCTTGCCGAATACAATGACCGCGTCATCCCAATCGATCACGATGTCCTGCAAGCTGTTTGCGAGATCGCGCGCGGCTTGCCCTCTGATCGAGACAGCTGTTGTCAGCCGGTTCAGGTCGGCCGAGGCAATCAGGCCGCCCCAGTCCTGATTCATCTGGCCTGGAGACACCGAACCCAGATCATAACCGATCCCGATGGTGACGCCGCCCATGCCTGTCCAAGTTGGATGCGCATAAGTCTTTTCGTAGTTCTCGCGGCCGAGAACCTCAAAGCTCGCTATCATTTCAAGCGCTCTCGGCGAAAGCCTCCGGGATAGCGAGTCGGGAACAGGGAAGTTGGCTGCCCCGGCCGGCGCTGGGAGAACGGGCGCATCCGTTCTTGCAAGGATTCTCGTGACCAGCGCCTTGTCTGTAATGAGTCCGGTTTCAGCAAGGTATCGAATGTTCTTCCGGGATTGCTCGACGTCACCGACGCTGGCCATCTTCAGGATCAATTCGTGCTCCTGCTTCTGGCTTTCCAACTGCTTGGTGCTTTCGAATTTCCTGGTTTCCAGCTCGAGTGAATTGCGGCTCTGCATCGTGGTCGCGACCACGGATCCGAAGATGGTCAGAACCCCCGCCATCAGGGCCGTCGTCAGCGGCGAGAATGCCCGGGCAAGCCAGCCGTTCTCGCGAAGCTTCTGTTCGAGTTCCAACCGCTTGAGCGGGAGCTCGTCGCGCCATCGCTGTTGTTCGAAAAGGAATTTGCGCTCCTCGAGCGGAGTATCGTCGGCCATGCAAGTCACTCCTGGGAATGGCTGCTGCGGGAAAATAATCACGGATGCAATCTTTGGTAAAGGCAGAACGCATCCGCTGCTTGGTCGCGTCGCGCCGGCGATCTCCTCGCGCGTCAGGTCGAGGAGCGCTGCGAAGCGGCGCTTGCATTCCTGCTCTGATCGCTCAGGCGCGAACACGCCTTGCCTATTGCATAGGTGCCGCGCAAAATAGCCGGGCACAGCGCTGCCGGCATGCCTCATGGCACGGGAATTGCTGCGCTTTTTGGACCCAGTCTTGACGACCAGCACGGAGAAATTGGAATGCTTGAGGGAGCCGAGGTGCGGCTTGCCGTCGATATCGGTGGCACGTTCACCGACATCGTGCTGGACGTGGGACAAGATCGTAAAACCCGCAAGGTGCTGACGACGCCGCAGCGGCCCGAGCAGGCGGTGCTGGACGGCATGCGGCTCATCCTTGCCGATGCACGCGCCCATATCAGCGATATCGACGTCTTCATCCACGGCACGACGCTCGCGACCAATGCCATCATCGAGCGGCGCGGCGCCAAGACGGCGCTGGTCGCAACCGAAGGCTTTCGCGACGTGCTCGATATCGGCACCGAGAGCCGCTACGACCAGTACGATCTCGGCATCGACAAGCCGAAGCCGCTGGCCCCGCGCAGCCTCCGCTTCACGGTGCCCGAGCGCATCGACGCCCATGGCGGCGTCCGCCTCCCGCTCGACGAGGCGGCCGTGCGCGCGCTGGCGCCGAAATTGCGTGAGCTCGGCGTCGAGAGCGTCGCGATCGCCTTCCTGCACTCCTACGCCAATCCCGAGCACGAGCGACGCGCGGCCGTGATCATCGCGGAAGAGATGCCCGGCATTTCGGTGACGGTGTCATCGGCGGTCTGTCCCGAGATCCGCGAATACGAGCGCACCTCCACGGCCGTTGCGAACGCCTATGTGCAGCCATTGATCGACGGTTATCTCGCCCGCATGGCCGACGCCCTGCAGGTCGAGCAGTTTCGCGGCGCGATCTATCTCGTCACGTCGGGCGGCGGCGTCACCTCGATCGAGACGGCGCGGCGCTTTCCGGTGCGTCTTGTCGAGTCCGGTCCTGCTGGCGGCGCGATCTTCGCGGCGCAGATCGCGGCGCGGCTCGGGGAGAGCAGGGTGCTCTCCTTCGACATGGGCGGCACCACGGCGAAGATCTGCCTGATCGAGAAGTACCAGCCCGAGACCTCACGCGTGTTCGAGGTCGATCGCGCCGCGCGCTTCCTCAAGGGCTCCGGCCTGCCGGTGCGCATCCCCGTGATCGAGATGGTCGAGATCGGCGCGGGCGGCGGTTCGATCGCCCATGTCGACGCGATGAAGCGCGTCACCGTCGGCCCGGAGAGCGCCTCGTCGGAGCCGGGCCCGGCCTGCTATGGCCGCGGCGGCCAGCGTCCGGCGGTGACGGATGCCGACGTTGCGCTCGGCATGATCGACCCTGATGCCTTCGCGGCCGGCACGATCAAGCTCGATCCAGAGCTGTCGAAACAGGCGCTGCTGCGCGATGTCGGTGCGCCGCTCGGCCTGTCGGCGGAGACGGCCGCCTATGCCGTGCACGAGGTCGTCTGCGAGAACATGGCGAGCGCGGCGCGCGTGCACGCCGTCGAGCGCGGCGCGGTGGTCGGCCAGCACACGCTGATCGCCTTCGGCGGCGCTGCGCCGCTGCATGCGGCGCGCGTCGCCGAGAAGATCGGCGTCTCGCGGGTGATCGTGCCGTCGAATGCCGGCGTCGGCTCGGCGGTCGGCTTTCTGGCGGCGCCAATCGCCTATGAGCTGGTGCGCAGCCGGCACGTCCGCCTCGATGATTTCGACACCGAGGTCGTCTCCGACCTCTTGCAGGAGATGGCAACCGAAGCGCGTGCGCTGGTCGAGCCTGGAGCTGCCGGCGCACCGGTGCGCGAGCGCCGCGCCGCGTTCATGCGCTATGTCGGCCAGGGCCACGAGATCACCGTCGAGCTGCCGAACCGGCGGCTCACCTCGGCCGATCTCGCCTCCCTGCGTCAGCAGTTCGAAACCGACTATTCGGCGATGTTCGAGCGTCCGATCCCGGGCGCGGCGATCGAGGTGTTGAGCTGGTCGGTGCTGGCGACCACGGAGGCGCGCAATCCGCCTGCCGTTGCGGCGGTCGCGCGCAAGGCCACGGCCAAGGCGTCGGGCAGTCGAAAATTCTTCGACGGCCGGGCCGGAGAAGTGATCGAGATCCCGCTCTATCGCCGCGAGGACATGGCGCCGGGGGCGACCATCGCGGGTCCCGCCGTGATCGCGGAAGACGAGACCTCGACCTTCGTCTCCACCAGTTTCGACGCCCATATCGACGGTGCAGGCAGCATCGTCATGGAACGAAAGGCGGCCTGATCATGAGCAAGGCAAATGGCGCGAGCCTGATCGACCTTCAGATCATGTGGCACCGGCTGATCGCCGTGGTGGAGGAGCAGGCGCAGGTGCTTCTGCGCACCGCCTTCAGCCCGATCGTGCGCGAATGCGGCGACCTCTCGGCCGGCGTGTTCGACCTCAAGGGCCGAATGCTGGCGCAGGCGGTGACCGGCACGCCCGGCCACGTCAACTCGATGGCGGAATCGGTCAAGCACTTCATCGCTCACTTCCCGATCGAGACGATGAAGGGGGGCGATGCCTACATCACCAACGATCCCTGGATGGGGACCGGTCATCTCAACGATTTCGTCGTCACCACGCCCTGCTTCAAGGACGGCAAGGTCGTCGCGCTGTTCTCCTGCACGAGCCATCTCATGGACATCGGCGGCATCGGCTTCGGGCCAGACGCCACCGACGTGTTCATGGAGGGGCTCTACATCCCCATGCTGAAGCTGATCGATCAGGGCGTCGTCAACGAGACGCTGATGGCGATGATCCGCACCAACACACGCCTGCCGATCGATACCGAGGGCGACACTTATTCGCTCGCCGGCTGCAACGACGTCGGCTGCGAGCGCCTGGTCGAGATGATGACGGAGTTCGGCATCGACACGCTCGACGAGCTCGGCGATTACATCTGCGAGCGCTCGCGCGAGGCCGTGCTGGCCGAGATCGCAAAGCTGCCGAAGGGCAGCTGGCGCAACACCATGGTGGTCGACGGCTATGATGCGCCAGTGACGCTGGCCGCGACGCTGACGATCTCGGAGACCGGCATCCACGTCGATTTCGACGGCACATCCGCCGCCTCGAAGTTCGGCATCAACGTGCCGCTGTCCTACACCACGGCCTACACCGTGTTCGGCCTCGGCTGCGTCGTCGCCTCGCAGATCCCGAACAATGCCGGCTCGCTTTCGCCGCTGACGGTGTCGGCGCCGGCGGGCGCGATCCTCAATGCGCCGAAGCCGGCGCCCGTGGCTTCGCGTCACGTCATCGGCCAGATGCTGCCTGACGTCGTGTTCGGCTGCCTGCGCCAGATCATTCCCGAGCGCGTGCCCGCTGAAGGCACCTCCTGCCTGTGGAATCTCAACGTGCGTGGCCAGACGCGAAGCGGCGCCGGCGGCAATTACGGGTTCTCGATGGCGGTCACCTCGAATGGCGGCACCGGCGCGCGCTTCGGCAAGGATGGATTGTCGGCCACCGCTTACCCGAGCGGCGTGCGCGGCACGCCGGTGGAGATCGCGGAAACACAGACGCCGCTGATCTTCTGGCGCAAGGAGCTGCGTCCGGATTCCGGCGGGGCAGGGCGCACCCGCGGTGGCCTCGGCCAGATCATCGAGGTCGGCAGCGGCGTCGATGCGCCGTTCGACATCCTCGCCGCGTTCGACCGCATCGATCATCCGCCGCGCGGGCGCGACGGCGGCCGGAACGGCGAGGCCGGCTATGTCGGCCTCAAGTCCGGCAAGAAACTGCGCGGCAAAGGCTTCCAGCAGGTGCCGCCGGACGATCGACTGGTTGTGATGACGCCCGGCGGGGCCGGCATCGGCGATCCCCGGGAGCGCGATCGCGCGGCCGTCAACGACGACATCGCGAGCGGTCTCGTGTCGTCGGAGAACGCCGTCAAGGTTTACGGGTAGGCGCGTTGATGCATCGACGCGCTTGGTAATCGGAGATCATGCTCGCCTTCGTGCTGCTGCTCACGCTATGGCCCGGCATCGTCACGATCCTGCCGAAGGTGCTCTACGGATAAGGCGGCTCGTTCCGAGAAACTTGGCCGCTCAAAAGCAAAAACGGTCAGCGCCGCTGCCGTTTCAAGTTGCCCTGCATCAAATCGCCTTCAGCGCGCATTCCGTGTTTGCACGTTCTTTGATCCGTCGTACACTGTAGCGGCAAGCAGAAGTACAATAGCAACCACTCCGGTGAACGTGGCTCCTCGGCGCGATGCGCCGAGCGAGGGGACGTCTGTTGACGATTCGGTCCGATGGAGGACGATCGACGCTCACTGAACTGCAAATAATCCCTCGCGGCGGCGTTCACGAGACGCAATCAACAAACACAAGAGCGGGAGGAAGTGCAAATGAGGAAACAGTGGCTCAGCTCGGTCTTGCCTGTCGTTGTCGTTGCGACGTTTGCAGCGACGGCGGCATTGGCTCAGTCCGTGGATACGGCCCGTATCGAGAGCGCCGGGCAGAACGATTGGCTCACCTATCACGGCTCGTACAAATCTCATCACTACAGCCCGCTTGCGCAGATCAATGCGAGCAATGTCGGCAATCTGGGCGTGGCGTGGATGCACATTCCCGGACGCTCGACGCGCGGGCTGCAGTCGATGCCGCTCGTAGCCGACGGCGTGCTGTACTATTCGGGCTCTTACAGCCGCGTCTTCGCGCTGAACGGCGCGACCGGCGAAGTCATCTGGTCGTTCTTTCCGGAGCTGGATGAAGCGCTGATCAGCCGGCAGACCCACTCGCCTTACAACCGCGGCGTCGCTCTCGGCGAAGGCAAGGTCTTCGTCGGCACGATGGATGGACGTGCCTTCGGGCTGGACGCCAAGACCGGAAAGGTTCTCTGGGAGACCAGGCTGCTCGACTCGCAGAAGCTCACGGTCGGCTTCACCGGCGCGCCGCTTTACGCCAAGGGCAGCGTGATCATCGGCGCGCAAGGCGGCGAATGGCCGGGCCGCGGCCCGATCTTCGCGCTCGATGCCGCGACGGGAAAGAAGAAGTGGGAGTTCCTGACGGTCGCAGGCACCGACGAGGCCATGAAGACCTGGGGCAACGAGTCCTGGCGCACCGGCGGTGGTGGCGGCTGGATGCCGGGCACCTACGATTCCGAGACCAACACCATCCTGTGGGGCACTGCGAACCCGGCGCCGCTCTACGATTGGTCGGGCGCAGACTACAAGACGCAGGGCGCGCGTCCCGGCGACAATCTCTACACCAGCTCGGTGATCGGGCTCGACATCGACACCGGCAAGCTGAAATTCTACCATCAGGAACTGCCGCACGATGCCTGGGACTTCGACAGCTCCGTTGGCGAGTTCGTGATGCTCGAGCGTGACGGCCAGAAATACGTGGTCCATCCCAACAAGGGCGGCTTCGTCTTCGTCTACGACCGCAATCTCGCCGTGAAGAACGTCTGGCGGCTGGTCGAGAACATCAACTTCGTGAAGGACATCGATCCCAAGACCGGCGCGCTGATCGGCCGTCGCGATTTCCCGGTCGGGAAGGTCACCGAACCACCGCTGTGTCCGTTCATCGGCGGCGGCATCAGCTGGAACGCCGGCTCGTACAGCCCCAAGACCGGTCTCTATTACAAGATCGGACAGGAATGGTGCATGACGCTGGATATCCAGAAGACGACCCCGGTCACAGCGCCGCAGGCCCAGCTCAACATCGGTGCCGATTTCAAGATGGTGCCGCCTCCAGGTGGTGAGATCTACGGACACCTCGACGCGCGCGATCCCATCACGGGCGCGAAGAAATGGGAAGTTCGCTATCCCGAGCCTCCGCTCGGAAGCGTGCTGTCGACCGCGGGCAACCTCGTCTTCGTGCCTGATTCCCGCGGCGTGCTGCACGCCTATGATGCCGAAACCGGCGCCGAGCTGTGGAAGCACAACAACGGAACCGGCCATCAGGGCGGCATCGTCAGCTACTCCGTCGGCGGCAAGCAATATATCGCCGTGACGGCGGGCTTCGGCGGGATGCTGGCAGACGAATATGCGCCGAACTTCGGCGGCGTCTACAAGAGCATGCCGCGTGACGACGGCGCCTTGGTCGTCTTCAGCCTGAAATAGTCTGCCGCAGATGTTCGGTCATGGAGCGGGCGCAAGCCCGCTCCTCGATCGACGTCGCGGCCCGTGCGTGGATCAGGAATGGAGCGTAGCTGTTGAGACTGCCTTGCAAAACGATTCCGGCGGGGCTGGGCGCCTCGTTGCTGTGGGCTGCGCTGGCCCAGGCACAATCCGCCACGCCCGCGCCGGAGAACGCGGCGTTCGAGGTCGAGCAGGTGTTCGCGGGGACGTGCGGCTTCTGTCACTCCGACGGTGGCCGGGCCGCCGGCAAGGGGCCGCAACTGATGAATTCGCCGCGCGACGACGACTTCATTCGCAATCGCATCAAGCAGGGCAAGCAGGGGGCGATGCCGGCCTTCGACGGCGCCTTCACCGACGCCCAGATCGACCAGATGGTCAAATACATCCGCGCCCTGAAACCGCGCGAGGGTTGAACCGCAGAGAGCGCGGCATGAAGGCATTTGTCCCTGTTATCGTCGCCGCCATCGTGCTGTCGGGGCCGGCGTCGGCGCGAACCCTGGAGGCGATCCGCTCCAGCGGCGTGATCGGGCTCTGCGCGCATCCCAATTCGCTTCCCTTCGCGCACAAGACCGGCGATCCGCCCGGCTTCCAGGTCGAGCTCGGCCGGGTTCTGGCACGCGAGCTCGGTGTCTCCCTGAGGCTCGACTGGATCATCACGCAGTACCAGATGCGCAGCGCCGGCTGCGACATTCTTCTGGACGTCATCGCCGATCGCGAAGCGCAAGGCGAAACCCGCCTGAGAATCTCCAAACCATATTATCGCACGGGCGTCGCGCTTGCCGTGCCTTCATCCAGCACGCTCACGTCCTTCGCGAGCCTCAACGGGTCGACCAAGGTGGGCGTGCAGGTTGGATCGATCGCAGCCATGATCATCGGTCAGCGGCGCGTGCCGATATCGACCTTCGGCTTCGAGAGCGACAGCCTGGAGGCCGTATCGAACCGCGAGATCGATGCCGCCGCGGTCACGCCCACTGCGGCGAGCTATTTCAATCTGACCCATCCGGACAATCCGCTCCGGATCCTGGATCGCGATGAGAGCACGGCCGATCTGAACTGGAACGTCGGCGTCGGCATGGTCCGCCCGGACGATGCGTTGCGCGAGGCCGTCGACGCAGCGATGGAACGGCTGCACAGCGACGGCACGATCGACCGGATCTATCGCCGCTACGGCATCACGCTGCAGGCGCCGAGATAGCGCGCTGCACGACGGAGCGACGCTGACCCGACTGAGCCGGAATAGCGTCGCTGCCGCGCGAATACGGAGCTCGCGTGCGGCCTCAGGCCGCCGCCTTCTTCCGCGCGAGCTCGGCCTTGTACAGCTCGAACTCCTCGGCGACCGCCCTCGCGAATGACGGCCGCTGACGCAGGCGCTCGTAATACGCCTTCACGTTCGGCCATTTCGCAAGCTCGATCGGCGGCGTCGCCATGGTCCAGTTGATGACCGTGGCGAGATAGGCATCGGCCACGCTGAAATGGTCAAGCAGGAACTCGCGTCCCTCGAGGTATTTGTCGAGATAGTCGAGCCGCGACAGGTTCTTCTCCAGCGCATACGCCTTGGCTTCCTGCGGCGCCTTGCGGTCGAGCAGGGGAATGAAGAGACCCTTGTGCAGCTCGGTGCCGATGAAGCAGAGCCACTGATGCAGCCTTGTGCGCTCGATGCCAACTGTGGCGCCGAGACCGGATTGCGGAAAACGGTCCGCGACATATTGCAGGATGGCGGCGTTCTCGGTCAGCACCACGCCCTCGTCGGTGCGCAGCGTCGGCACGAGGCCGATCGGATTCACGGTGCGGAAGTCGGAGCCGTCGTTCAGCACCTTCTTGGTCGGCGGATCGACTTCGAGATATTTCGCCCCGGCGCCGGCTTCATACAATGCGACGCGCGTCGCCATCGAGCAGGCAAGCGGCGAGAAATAGAGATCCATCTGTAGCCTCCTTGGGCAATTCCTCTTTGGGTGTCGCTCAACCTGGCCAGATTGATTTTTGTACCATCTTGCATAATATGGATGCGGTCAAGGATTATCTTGCGAAATGGTACAAAAATCGAAGCCGCCAGCTGCTGCCAATCAGCCCGAATCCCGCGGTCAACCCGAGCGCCGCGGCCAGCCTAAGCGCCGCGGGCGCCCGCGCGCCTACGAGCCCGATGTCGCGCTCGGCAAGGCGCTCGATCTGTTCCGCAAGCAGGGTCTCGCGGCCACCTCGCTGGACGATCTCAGCGCAGCCACCGGCATGAACCGGCCGAGCCTCTACGGCGCCTTCGGCGACAAGCGCGAGCTCTACATCAAGAGCTACCAGCGCTATCGCGACGAGGCGGGCGCGGCGATGGTCGCGATCTTCCGCGAGGAGATGCCGCTGCGGCAGCGGCTGGAGCGCATCTACGCTTCCGCGCTGGACATCTATTTGTCCGGCGACACCGGACCGCGGGGTTGCTTCACGGTGGTGACCGCGGCCTCCGAGGCGGTCGGCGATCCCGAGATCCGCGCCATGGTGCTGGACGGCCTCACTGGGCTCGACAAAGCGTTTGCCATTTGCTTCCGCCGCGCCAAGGAGAAAGGCGAGCTGCCGGAGAGCGCCGATCCGTTCGCGCTGGCGCAGATCGCATCGGCCACCGTCCACACCATTGCCATCCGCTCGCGCGCCCGCGTGCCGCGCAAGGAGCTGGAGGCGATCGTGAAGGGCGCAATCGACGTGATGGTGGGAGCTGGGACCAGGGCCTGAGCTACGCCGCGCGAATCTGCGCGAGGAAACGATCCACCTCTTCGCGCAGCCGCTGCGATTGCTTGGCAAGCTCGACCGCCGAGCCCAGCACCTCTTCGGCGGCGGTACCCGTCGCTGCGATGCCGTCGGTGACGCCCGCAATGTTTTGCGAGACTTCGCCGGTGCGGGCCGCGGCCTGCTGGACGTTTTGCGCAATCTCCTGCGTTGCCGTGCCCTGCTGGCCGACGGCGGCGGCGATCGCGGCCGAGATCTCGTCGACCTGCTGGATGGTTGCGCATATCGACTGGATGCCGTCAACCGCGCCTGACGTCTCGCCCTGCACGGCGGTGACCTGTGCGCCGATCTCCTCGGTCGCCTTCGCGGTCTGGGTTGCCAGCGCCTTCACCTCGGACGCCACCACGGCGAAGCCGCGGCCGGCTTCGCCCGCGCGCGCCGCTTCGATCGTCGCGTTCAGCGCCAGCAGGTTGGTCTGACCGGCGATGCCGTTGATGAAGGAGACGACGTCGCCGATCTTCTGCGCGGCGTCGGCGAGGCTCTGCACACGCGCATTCGATCGCTGACCGTCGCTGGCCGCCTTGCCGACCACCTCGGTCGCATGGGCGAGGCGGCGGCTGATCTCGGTCATGGACGAGGATAGCTCTTCGGCGGCTGCCGCAACCGTCTGCACGTTCTCGGAGGCCAGCGCCGAGGCCGACGACACCATCCGGGTCTGCTGCCGCGACTGTTCGACGATGGCCGACATCGATCGCGCCGTATGCTCCATCTCGACCGCGGCCGAGGACACCGTGGTGACGACGTCGCGGATGCTGGCTTCGAAATTGTCGGCGAGCGCCGCGAAAGTCCGCCGCTTCTCCGCCTCGGACTGGGCCTTGGCCTCGAATTGCTCGGCCTGAAGCTTGCCGAAGCTCACGGCATTGTCGCGGAACACCCCGACCGCCTTCACCATCGCGCCGACTTCGTCATTCGCCGTGCTGACGGGAACTTCGACGTCGAGCCGGCCGTCGGCGAGCTCGCGCATCACTGATGTGATCGACAGGATCGGACGCGAAATGCTGCGAGCGATCAGATAGCCGACGATCGCGGCCAGCACGAGCCCGAGCGCGGCGATCCCGAGCGAAAGCCGCCACGCGCGATCGGCGGAAGCGACATAGTCGGCATTGTCCATCACCAGCTCGACGGCGCCGAGCGGCTTGCCGGAAAAGTCCTTGACCGGTCCCAGCAGGGCGGCGACCGGCGTGCTGTCGAGCTTGCCCTGCCGCACCGTGAAGTCGCCGCCGGTGGCCCGGCCGTAATCGGTCGCATCGAAGAAGCTCTTGCCCTTCAGCGTGCCGCCAAAGAGCTTGAAGCCCGAACCATCGGCGAGATGGAAGGCGATGTCGACATGGCGGTTGGCTTTGAATTCGTCGAGGAAGGACTGGCCGAAGCTCAGGCCGAATTCGACGCTGCCGAGATGCTTGCCGGTTTGCGCGATCGGCACCACGCCGCGGATGCCGAGACCGGCGACGCCGCCCTCGAGACCGACCACGACCTTGCGGTCCTGGTTGGAGGCGACGACCGTCTTGCGAAAGCCGGAGAGGTCGTCGCCGAACTTGGCGGGTTGGTGCACGCGCAGGAACGAGGTTGCCGGCGCCACATGAAACTGGAACTGCTCGACGCCGTACTCCGATTTGGTCGCGGTGAACACCGGGCCGAACAGGGTGACGAGCGCGTTGCGGTCCTGTTTCGCCATTGCATCCTGCGTCGCCGGCATCGCGGCAACTACGGTGCTCATGGCGGCGGCGCGGCGGGATTCCTCGGCGATGCGCGACAACAGGGCATCATAATGGCTGCGCAGCTCGCGCTGGTCGGCGCGGTCGATGATCCCGCCGATGATCCACATCGCGCCGAGCACGGCAAACAGGGTGGTCGCTGCGGCCGTCACCGCCAGCGCAACCGTGATCCGCATCCTGAGACCGAGACTCGCCCGCATGTCCGACTCGTTGTTTGAGCGTTGATTAACGAGGCCTATCAACTTCTCGCTAAGAGACGGTGAACGGCATGCCGGAGCCGTGCGACTCTCAGCCGGTCTCAATAGCCCCTTGCGCGGTCCACCACGTTCTCCAGCTTCCCGCCCGCCTCGAACCGCGCGATCTGCTCGGCGACATAGGCCGAGATCGCATCCGCGTCGGTGTCGGCGGCATTGTGCGGCGTCAACACCACCTTGGGGTGGGTCCAGAACCGGCTGTCCTTTGGCTGCGGCTCCTGCACGAAGACGTCGAGCGAGGCGGCACCCAGCGTGTCGTTGTCGAGGCAGGCGAGAATATCGGCCTCGTTCTGCAGGCCGCCGCGGCCGGCATTGATCAGCACCGGCGCGCC
This sequence comes from Bradyrhizobium sp. SPXBL-02, assembly GCF_051853065.1. NCBI lineage: Bacteria > Pseudomonadati > Pseudomonadota > Alphaproteobacteria > Hyphomicrobiales > Nitrobacteraceae > Bradyrhizobium > Bradyrhizobium sp. SPXBL-02. The sequence continues at coordinate 1,464,220 of NZ_CP182474.1, forward strand.
GAGCGGACTGCTGCGGTTGAGCTTTGCGAAGACGTCACGGTTGAGGATGCCGTGCGTGTCGGATGTCAGCGGCAGCAGGCTGACCAGGATATTGGTCGCGCGCAGGAATGCGTCCATGCCGGCCGTGCCATGGAAGCATTCGACGCCGTCGATCGTGCGCGGGCTGCGGCTCCAGCCGGCGACGCGGAAGCCGAGCCGCCGCAGCACGTCGGCCGCGTCGGCTCCCAACGTGCCCAGTCCCATGACGCCGACCGTGATCGCGCTGGCCGGCCACTGATATCTGGGCTCCCAGCGCTTCTCGCGCTGCGATTGTCGGAGGTAAAGCTCCTGGCGGTGATGCATCAGAACGTGCAGCACGACATATTCGGTCATGCGGTTGGTGAGATCGGGCACGGCGACGCGCACCAGTGGCACCTCGGGCAGGCTCTTGTCGGCCATCAGCGCGTCGACGCCCGCCCCGAGGTTGAAGATCGCCCGCAGATTTGGGAACGCACCGAGATCGCCCGGCACCGGCTTCCACACCGCCGCATAATGCACCTCCGCCGGATCGAGCCCGGCGTCCGGCAGCAGCACCACGCGGCGGTCCCCGCAGACGGCGTCAAACCGGGCTTTCCAGCGCTCCGGCAGCCAGTTCTGCTGCGTGCTGTTGATCAGGACGGCCAGTGTGCCCATGGTCATTCGAAGTGCCTCTTCAGGTTCCGCTCGAGAAAGCCCTCCTTGGCACGATCTGCCGGATTTTTCTTGCAATTTTTTTCCGCAGCGCTGTCGGCGCGGGGCATATTGGCGCGTCTTCAGAACAGACGAGGGAAGTGCCGGCCATGCTTTACGCCATTCTTTGCTATCACGATGAGGATTTCGTCGGCTCCTGGAGCAAGGACCAGGACGAGGTCGTGATGAAGAAGCTCGCCGTGGTGCAGGAGAAGCTCACCAAGCAGGGCCGGCTCGGGCCGGTGGCGCGGCTGTTGCCGACGACTGCGGCGGCGACCCTGCGCAAAGAGGACCCGCCGCTGGTGCTCGACGGCCCCTATGCCGAGACCAAGGAGCAGCTGCTCGGCTTCTACATCGTCGACTGCAAGAACCTCGACGACGCCCTCGACGTCGCACGCGAGCTGGCTGCCGCCAACCCCGGCGGCGCCTACGAGGTGCGTCCCGTCGGCGTGTTCCGGCCCGGAGGAAACCTGACGTGAGCGAGGCCGATACCGCCTGGATCGAGACTGCGCTGACCTCGGCGCGACCCCAGGCGGTCGGCGCGCTGCTGCGCTATTTCCGCGATCTCGACACCGCAGAGGAGGCCTTTCAGAACGCCTGCCTGCGCGCGCTGAAGACCTGGCCGCAGAACGGGCCTCCGCGCGATCCCGCGGCCTGGCTGATCATGGTCGGCCGCAACGTTGCGATCGACGAAGTGCGACGCGCGCGCAGGCAGCAGCCGCTGCCGGAGGACGACCAGGCGATCTCCGATCTCGACGACGCCGAAGGCGCGCTCGCCGAGCGGCTCGACGGCTCGCAATATCGCGACGACATCTTGCGGCTGATGTTCATCTGCTGCCATCCAGGACTGCCGGCGACGCAGCAGATCGCGCTGGCGTTGCGCATCGTCTCGGGCCTCACGGTAAAGCAGATCGCACGCGCGTTCCTGGTCTCGGAAGCGGCGATGGAGCAGCGCATCACGCGCGCCAAGGCAAAGGTCGCCGAGGCCGGGACACCGTTCGAGGCGCCCGGCGCGGTCGAGCGCTCCGAACGGCTCGCCGGCGTCGCCGCGATGATCTACCTGATCTTCAACGAAGGCTATTCGGCGAGCGGCGACACAGCCGAAATCAGGAAGCCGCTGTGCGAGGAGGCGACCCGGCTGGCGCGGCTGCTGCTGCGGCTGTTTCCGAGCGAGCCGGAGATCATGGGCCTGACCGCGCTGATCCTGTTGCAGCACGCGCGCAGCGCCGCGCGCTTTGCCGCGGACGGTTCGCTGATCCTGCTGGACGATCAGGATCGGTCCTTGTGGAACGGCACCATGATTGCGGAGGGCCTCGCGCTGATCGACAAGGCGATGCGCCACCGCCGCAGCGGGCCCTACCAGATCCAGGCCGCGATCGCCGCGCTGCATGCGCGCGCAGCGACGCCGGAGGAGACCGACTGGACGGAGATCGACCTGCTCTACGGCGCGCTCGAAGTGGTGCAGCCCTCGCCGGTGGTCACGCTCAACCGGGCGGTCGCGGTCTCCAAGGTGCGCGGGCCGCAGGCCGCGCTCGAACTGATCGAGCCGCTGGCGCCGAAGCTCGCCAACTATTTCCATTTCTACGGCGTGCGCGGCGCCTTCCTGATGCAGCTCGGCCGCAACGACGAAGCCCGAATCGCCTTCGACCGCGCCATTGCGCTCGCCAACACCTCGGCCGAAGCCGCCCACATCCGCATGCATCTCGATCGCCTGATCCGGGACAGCCAGCCGAGGGCAAAGGAAAGCGCGAAGACGAAGTAGGGCAGGTGCCCCTAAACCGTCATTCCGGGGCGATGCGAAGCATCGAACCCGGAATCTCGAGATTCCGGTTTCACCCTTCGGGTGCCCCGGAATGACGCTGAAATAATTCCGTTTCCGTCTTGTCGGCCCCAGCCGTTCTCCTTCGTCTTAATCCCGTATCCAGGAGAGCCCTCATGCTGAAAGCCATTGCCGTCATCGCCATCGTTCTCGCCGTCGGCATTGCCGCGGTCCTCGTCTTTGCCCTGACCAAACCCGATACGCTCCGTGTCGAGCGCGCGCTCGCCGTGAAGGCGCCGGCCACTGCGATCTATCCGCTGGTTGCCGACTTCCATCGCTGGACCGCCTGGTCGCCCTATGAGACCCGCGATCCCGCCATGAAGCGGACGTTCGGCGGAACCGCGGCAGGCAAGGGCGCGACCTATGCCTGGGACGGCAACAACAATGTCGGCGCCGGCCATATGGAGATCCTGGAGGCGAACGGGCCCTCCAAGCTCCGCATCAAGCTCGATTTCGAGCGGCCGTTCGAAGGCCACAACACCGCCGAGTTCACCTTTGTGCCGCAAGGCGATGCCACACTCGTCACATGGGCGATGTACGGTCCGGCCCCGTTCCTGTCCAAGGTCATGCAGGTGTTCATCAACATGGACGGCATGATCGGCAAGGATTTCGAGGCGGGCCTCGCCGGCCTGAAGAAGCTCACCGAGAAGCAATAGGACTGCAACGAAGAGGAGAGAAACGATGCTCAATCCCTATCTGTTCTACCAGGACAATTGCGAAGCGGCATTCAACTATTACGCCAAGGTTCTCGGCGGCAAGATCGACGCAATGATGCGCGCATCGGATGCTCCGCCGGAGATGCCGGCCGCGCCCGGCCGCGAGAAGATGATCATGCATGCGCGCATGTCGCTGCCCGACGGCAGCGTGCTGATGGCCTCCGATGCGCCGGCCGAGCACTTTCACAAGCCGCAGGGCTTCTCGGTCTCGCTCACCGTCAAGGATCCTGGAGATGGCGAGCGCAAGTTCAACGCGCTCGCCGACGGCGGCAGCGTCACCATGCCCTTCAGCAAGACGTTCTGGGCCAAGGGCTTTGGCATGTGCGTCGACAAGTTCGGCATTCCCTGGATGGTGAATTGCCCGGCCGAAGGCATGTGACGGGCGCGAGCGCGATCCGTCGCGTTGCGATCCCCTCTCTCCAATGCTGCGAGAGAGGGGACGTACGCTTCGTTACGTCACGAGTCGATCGGCCGTGTCTCCTCTCACCGGATTGATCCGGTGACGTCCTCGCGCGGCGGCGACGATTCCACGCAGCGAGGACAGATCACGAGCTTGGCGCCGAGCTTCTTGTCGTTCTCCGCCTGAATCTCGTCCTGGACCGCCCACCACGCCTCGGAATATGGGCGCAATGTGCCGAGCACCTTTTCCCGCTCCTGATTGGGATCACTTGCGGCCGGCGCGCCGGTCGTGACGCGCCGCTTGGCGACATGCGGACGGTTCGGATCCTTGCCGAGACCATCCCATGCGATGGCGCGGCGCTCCTGCGCCTCTGCGCAGCCGATCAGCGCTGTGCAAAAAGTAAGCACGATGAAGCCGTGTCGAATCATGCCGGGCTTTTGCCTCCATAAGCGGCGCGCGAGAGACACGCGCCTCATCGGTTCAATGGAACTCAAGGCAAAACAAGCTTGCCGGCATGGCCGAATATGAGTCGTGCTTTCGCATCACTTTGCGGACGCAGTGAGGCGCCGGCTGCATCGCACAACAATTGGCGCAATATTGGGCTGTGATATGCACGTCAGAATCGCTATTGGTGAGTCATAAAAGCTACAAACTGGGATGGACGTCACGTGGAAGGGGAGCGACCGATGGCGGCGGCGCTACAGATCAACTTTGCTCTCTGGGGAATGCTCATTTGCGCCAGCGCGAAGCTGGTGCCGGTGATCCAGACGCTCTTTTGAAAGCGGTTGGCGGCTGCCGGCTGTATCAGCGGCAACGCGGATAGATCGCGGCGAGATCGCGCCCCTTCAACAGGAGCAGCCGCGAGCTAAGACCGCCACGGCGGCTGATCCAGTCGCGCACCGGGCCTGGATAGGCGGCAAGCACCGCGACCGATGCTTCCGGTTCGGCATAGAAGCGGCCGCGCCGGTCCACCGATCGCGCGGCGTGGAAGCCGAGCACGGCGCGCTTGGTGACGCAGATGCGCTCGCCCGGCACGATGCTCAGCACCAGCGTGCAGGCGGACAGGCAGGGGCCGTCGATCACGACGCGCTCGCCGCTCTCGCGCACTTTCTCGAACAGATCGAGGAACGGCCCGACCTGTCCACCCGGGGATTGGATGATCCGGATCTCGGCCGCCGCCGGCGCGGCGACGAGCAGCGCGGATGCAAGCATCAGGGTTTTGAGGAAGGTGATGCGTTGCATGGTACTCTCCACGAACTCGATTCCGTCGGGTGGGTTAGCCGACGGATGCGCGAAGCGCAGTCCGTTGGCGTAACCCACCATCTTTCTGACCGCGTGAGAAGTGGTGGGTTACGCGCCGCGACCGCGCTTCGCGCAGCCGCAGCGCTAACCCACCCTACAAATTCTACCCGTTGCGCCTCTGCCCGCGCAGCGTCGGCAGGCCGATACCCGCCGCATCGAAGCCGCCGTCCACGGCCAAAATTTGGCCGGTGATGTAGCTCGCGCTGCCCGAGCACAGGAAATAGATCGCTTCCGCGAGTTCCTCCTCCAGGCCGTAGCGGTTGAGCGGAATGGCGTCGTGATAGTCGGCGCGGATTTCCTTGGTGTGCACCTGCTTGGCCATGGCGGTGTCGACCGGTCCCGGCGCGACCGCGTTGACACGGATGTTGAGCGAGGCGAGCTCGACTGCGAGCTGCTTGGTAAGGTGCGCAAGGCCTGCCTTGCTGGTGCCGTAGGCCGAGCGCAGCGTCGAGGCGCGCACGGCCGAGATCGAGGTGATGTTGACGATGGCCCCGCCATTGCCGTCGCGCATCAAGGGCACGGCCGCCTTGGTGCAGAGGAACGGACCGGTGAGGTTGACCTCGAGCACGCGGCGCCAGTCGGCCTCCGACGTCTCCATCAGCGGCGCGAACACGGCGATGCCGGCATTGTTGACCAGCGCATCCAACCGGCCGAACCGCCGCTCGATCCCCGTCATCGCATCGCTGACTGCGGCCGCGTCGGAAACGTCGCAGGTGAGCGCCAGCGTTACCTCGCTCTGGCCGATCTCGGCAACCGCGCGGCCGAGCAGCTCGCCCTCGATGTCGAGCAGCGCCACGCGCCAGCCTTCTGCGAGGAACTTCTTCGCGGTGGCAAGCCCGATGCCGCGGGCGGCTCCGGTGACGAGGGCGACTTTTTGCGTGGCTTGCGGCATCGGCTGATCTGTCCTGTGTCGGGGAGGGGCGTGCGAGAGCGCCGGCCCCTTTTACTGCGCTTTCGTTTCGGCATGAAAGGCCTCGCGCCGTGCCGATCGAGCCCGGTGTGGCCCAGAATGCGCCAGACGCGGCTGCGCCCGCGGCCTCCAAATAATTTCTGTCCCGCTGTCGGCCCGGCAGAAGGTCGTTCGTCTTGGAGGGGAGCGCGGGCCAGCCGTTTCCGCCCGCAGGACATATCGGAATGGACTGACAGCGAGGAGTCCCATGCGATTCATGATGCTGATGATCCCGCTCGGCTACGAGAATGCGCCGCCGGAGGTGCAGCTCGATCCCGAGCGCGTTGCGGCGATGATGCGCTACAACGAGGCGCTGAAGGATGCGGGCGTGCTGATCACGCTGGACGGGCTGCACCCGCCGTCGACCGGCGCGCGCGTCTCGTTCGCGACCGGCAAGCCTGTGGTGACCGACGGGCCCTTCGCGGAAGCCAAGGAAGTCCTGGGCGGCTATTGGATGATCGAGGTCGCCTCGCGCGAGGAAGCGATCGCGTGGGCCAGGAAGTGCCCGGCTTCGCCGAACGAGATCGTCGAAATCCGGCAGGTGCACGAGATCGCCGATTACTCGCCCGAGGTGCAGGAGATCCTCGCCGGGTTTGGCGACCTGAAGACGTAGACGACACAGCCGCTGCGTGATGTCCCCAATCTTTCAACCCCAGGAGAAAACCATGAGCACCGAACACAAATTCCTCGCCATCTATCTCGGCAGCACGACGGGATCGAAAATGGCGGCGTGGCGCGCACTGCCCGAGGCCGAACGGAAGGCGAAGGAGCAGGAGGGCATGGCGGCCTGGCAAGGCTGGGTCGAGAAGCACAAAGCCGTGATCGTCGAGATGGGCGGCCCGCTCGGCAAGACCCGCAGGATCGACGCCAATGGCATCACCGAGATCAGCAACGCGCTGACCGGTTTCACGGTGGTGCGCGCCGCCTCGCAGGAGGACGCTGCAAAGCTGTTCGAGAACCACCCGCATTTTGCGATCTTCCCGGGCGAGGCCATCGAGGTCATGCCCGTGCTGCCGATTCCGCAGATGTAGCTTCCGGCGATCGTCATTCCGGGGCGGCTCTTCGAGCCACTTCGGAACGACTGCGGAGACTACGGGGTTAATCACGCCCCATCGCCGCTAGTGACCTTCACGCCCGGCTCATGTAAAGGTCGTTCACATGAGCTGGCGCAAGGAGCAGCGCCGCGCCGAGCGCGGCTATCACCACGGCAATCTGAAGGAAGCCCTGTTGCAGGCGGCCCTCGGGCTGATCGCCGAGAAGGGGGCGGCCGGCTTCACCTTCGCCGATGCCGCGCGCATGGCCGGCGTCAGTGCGGCGGCGCCCTATCGGCATTTCCGCGACCGCGAGGAGCTGTTGTCCTCGATCGCGCAGCGCGGCTTCGAGCAGTTCGAGGCGCGCCTGTCCGCGGCCTGGGACGACGGGCGGCCCGATACGGTCACCGCGTTCGAGCGCGTCGGCAAGGCCTATCTCGCCTTCGCCCGCGAGGAGCCGGCCTTCTACAATGCGATGTTCGAATCTGGCGTGCCGGTCGATGCCAATTCCGCACTTCAGGCGGCTAGCGAACGCGCCTTCAACATCATCCGAGCCGCAGCCGAGCGGCTCGCCGCGCTGACGCCGCCCGGCACGCCCCGACCACCGGCGATGATGATGGCGCTGCACATCTGGTCGATGGCGCATGGCGTGGCCTCGCTGTTCTCGCGGGGCGATGCCGCGCGACGCAAGCTGCCGATGTCGCCGGACGAGCTGCTGGAGGCCGAAGTGCTGATCTATCTGCGCGGCCTCGGTTTCCCGACCGACCGCCGTCCTGCGGGCAAGGGCGCCGCGCCGCCGCCGGTGCCGCCGGAGGCTCCCTCCGGTTCGGGCGTCCCGCCCGGCGGTCCCTGGGGCAAGCCGAAATAAGATTGCGCGAATAATCACGCGGGCGTGTCTGGCGGCCAGCTTGACAAAATCGCGGGATAGTCTAGCTATGTAAATGTTATTTACATTCACAACGGCGCAGTTGCCGTGATGGAGATGGGAAATGGCCTACACCGCTGATGTCAATCGATGGCGCGGCCCTTCGGACCAATACCAACAGTACGAGCGCCCCCGCATGCTCGATACGCCCTGGCATCCCGGCTGGATCGCCGTGACCATTCTCGGCTTCATCATCTGGTGGCCGATCGGACTTGCCCTTCTCTTTTTCACACTCGGGAGCAGAAGAATGTCGTGCTGGAGCCACCAGGATCGCTGGCAGAACAAGATGGAAAAGATGCAGTACAAGATGGATCGCATGCGCGACCGCATGGATCGCCGCGGCTTCGGCTTTGGCTTCGGCCCGCCGTCCTCCGGCAACCGCGCCTTCGACGAATATCGCGCCGAGACGCTGCAGCGCCTCGAGGAAGAGCAGCGCGAGTTCAAGGATTTCCTGACCCGCCTGCGTCACGCCAAGGACAAGGAGGAGTTCGACCAGTTCATGGCGCAGCACAAGACGCGTCCGACCCCGCCGCCGACCGACCAGCAGCAGGGTTGATCCGAAGAAGTCCACCTCTCAAAGCCTTCAGGCGCATGCCCCCAAAGTCCTGATGGCCCCGAGCCGCCCGCCTGCGCAACCCGCAGGCGGGCGGTTTGGTTTTGGGGGGAGTGCGGCTGGGCAGCCGCGACGTTCAGATGGCCTTGCAGGTCACCCTGGTCAGCGCGCGGTGGCGAGCTGCGCGCGAACCGACGTCAGGAAATGCTCGTAGGCGTGGTCCACAATCTCGTTGAGCGATCGCGTTCGCGCGAACATCGCCCTGGCTTCGGCGAGAAACTCGTCGCGGGTCGGGATCTTCGGCAGATGCAGATGCGTCAGCGCATCGACGCTCTCGTGGGCGCGATTAAAGATGTCGTGCAGCGTCGGCAGTTGCAGCTGGGCCATGTCGGCCCTGTGCAGCGCCGACGAGATCGCGTGCGCCAGCGCGTGAGCGTCGAACTGTCCGGCGAGCTGGCGGGCTGCCCTGTTGATGACCCGTGCGCCGAGCTGCTGCTCGTTGCGCAGCACCAGTTCGGGCGGCGCCTTCATGTTCCAGACGATGCCGAACCAGGACAGGACCTTCAGGATGTAATAGGTCACGTCGACCTCCCACCAGCGAAAGCCTTGTCGCACGCTGCTCTGGTAGGCGTGGTGATTGTTATGCCAGCCCTCTCCCAGGGTGAGTAAGGCCAGCAGCCAGTTGTTGCGGGAATCGTCGCCTGTCACGTAGCGCTTGCGTCCATGGACATGGGCCAGCGAGTTGATGCAGAAGGTCGCGTGATAGACCAGCACCGTGCTCCAGAGGAAGCCGACGATCAGACCTGACCAGCCCGCAACCAGGAAGCAGAGCGCTGCAAGCACGACGGCCGGCAGAAGCTCCAGCCGATGCAGCCACATCAGCTCCGGATAGACCGTGAGATCGCCGACCTTCACGAGGTCGGTCGCGTCGTGCTGCCGGTAAAAAATCCAGCCGACATGGCTGTACAGGAAGCCGCGTTGGCGCGGTGAGTGCACGTCCAATTCGGTATCGGAATGGAGATGATGGTGCCGATGCTTGGCCGCCCACCACAGAACGCTCTTCTGTGCGCTGCTCTGCGCGAGACAGGCCAGGATGAATTGAAACGCGCGCCCTGTCGCAAAGGCCCGATGAGAGAAATAGCGGTGGTAACCTGCCCCGATTGCAAACATGCGCACGACGTACAACGAACCGCAGATCGCGACGGCCTGCCAGGTGACGCCCGACCAGATGGCCGCGAAGCAGCCGAGATGGACCAGCACGAACGGTATGGCGGAGGGGTACATGACGTCGTCATGGTGGTCGTCGGCGAGCGCGTTGGGCGACATGTCTTGGCGTGACCTTGGGTGAGGGGGATCGGGTATTCGCATCGGCCGCGCAGGACGTCGGGTGCGAAAAACCCGCGGATGGCGGACCACCGCGGGGGCTTGAGATGCTCTGCGTGTACATCCCCGGCCAACGCAGCGCCGGCCGAATAGCAAGCGAACTATATGGTCGCGGGTGCCTGGCATGCAAGCTCGTAGCCTCACGGGGAGCTGCGGCATGCTGTTTGGGGGCCACGCGTGCGCCGTGGCGCGGGGGCCAGCCACGTCCTATATTCGGCACCTGAGTAGGACGCGCAAGAATACCGGAGGCGGCAATGGCGGAAGCTGCGACGATGGCGAGCGACAGCCTCTGGCGGAGACTTCGCAGCGAGGCGCAGCGCGCGGCCGCTGCCGATCCCGTGTTCGGCAAGGCGCTCGCCGGCGCCATTCTCGCTCATGATAATTTTGCCGCAGCCCTATCCGATCTGATCGGCCAGCGCCTCGGCAGCAATGCCGCCGAACGCGCGCGCTTCGCATCCTTTGCCCGCGACGCCTTTCACGGCGAGCCGGACCTGATCGAGACCGCCAGCCGCGACTTGCAGGCCATCGCATCTCGCGATCCCGCCATCGCCGAGCTGCTGCCGCCCTTGCTGCACTACAAGGGCTACGTCGCGCTGCAAGCCTGGCGCGTCTCGCACTGGCTGTGGCATCGTGGCCAAATCGATGCGGCGCTGCTGTTTCAGAACGAGGCGTCGAATGTCTTGCAGGTGAGCATTCATCCGGCCGCCAGCATCGGATCGGCGGTCTATCTCGACCACGCCACGGGCATCGTGATCGGCGCCAACGTCGTCATCGGCGACGAGGTCACCATCCTGCAGAACGTCAGCATCGGCCGTCGCAGCGAGCTGCCGACACGCTCGCCGCGGGTCGGCCGCGGCGTCTTCATCGGATCGGGCGCGACCATTCTCGGCGACATCGCTATTGGCGATTTTGCCAAGATCGGCGCCGGCACCGTCGTGACGCGCGATATCCCCGCCGGCTGCACCGCGGTCGGCAATCCCGCGCGATTGACCAACTGCCCCGAGGCAGCATCGGCCGCCTGAGGGCCCTCGCTTACGCGGCGCGGCGATGTTCGCCGCCGTGATGCGGGTTGACCGGCTCCGAGCTGGTCTGGCCCGGCGCATCCAGCACCGCGACGTGGTGGCGGTAGACCATCTCCCAGCCCTTCCATCCGGTGAACAGGAGGATGCCGACCACGACCAGGGAGAGCACGACGCCCCACGGTTTGATCGCAGCCTCCGCGCCTTGGGCGTAGCGGAGATAGAAATTGACCAGGGCCAGCACGACCGCGGCGAGATTGCCGACCATGTGATACCAGGCATCGTTCAGGCGGCGGATGCGGGGCTCGCTGAAGAAGTCGGTGAAGCCGGCTGCGGCGGCAACCAGCGCCATGACGATGCCGGCGCCGATCAGCCACATCGCGGCGCGCGCCCAGAAACTGTCACCGGTTCCGATGAAGGCCAGATCGGCGATGGGCGCGCCGACCAGGAACGCGACCGGGAACGGGATGAGCATGGGGTGGAGCGGGTGATCGCCGATGGCGGCGGTCGTCTTGGGGTTGATGGACATGGCAAGACCTCGCTGAAAGTGATTTTCCGGACAATTTTTGGCGAGAAAGCTGGTTCCTCCGGCCGCACCATGTACGCGGAACCCGTGCCGATCCCCCTGCACGGCCTAGGTTTCCCGCAGCCAAATGCGCCGCCGGTAACCCCGCATTAACCATCGGCGGGCTCTGGTAAGGCTGGACAGGCGTGCCCGGAGCCCGACGTCAAGGCCTGGGGTCAAGGCCCCTTAGTTTTGACATCTTGGCGGGGAATGCAGGCGGCCGGCTTTGGACTAGCCCTGCACCCCAGAAAAACAAGGCTTTGAGCGGGCTTGCCCGCCGCGCGGGTCCAGCGCGGCTGTTGGGGAACACCGGCCGAGATTTGCTGGCCGAAGGACATTAGGTAACGATCGCCTTGAGAGGATACTGCTTATGAATCCGGCCGAATTGGCTCAGTCAGCCCTTCCGGTTGCTGCCGCCGCCGACGTGTCGCTGATTGCGCTGTTCTGGCAGGCTCACTGGATCGTGAAGGCGGTGATGCTGGGGCTTCTGGCCTGCTCGGTCTGGGTCTGGGCGATCGCCATCGACAAGATCTTTCTTTACGCGCGCACCCGCCGCTCGATGGACCGTTTCGAGCAGGCGTTCTGGTCCGGCGAGTCGATCGAGGAGCTCTATCGCACGCTGTCGGCCAAGCCGACGCATTCCATGGCGGCCTGCTTCGTGGCGGCGATGCGCGAGTGGAAGCGCTCGTTCGAGAGCCATGCCCGCTCGGTCGCAGGGCTTCAGATGCGCATCGACAAGGTGATGAACGTCTCGATCGCGCGCGAGGTGGAGCGGCTGGAACGGCGCCTCTTGGTGCTCGCGACCGTCGGCTCCGCCGGCCCCTTCGTCGGCCTGTTCGGCACGGTCTGGGGCATCATGTCGAGCTTCCAGTCGATCGCGGCGTCGAAAAATACCTCTCTGGCGGTGGTCGCCCCCGGCATCGCCGAGGCGCTGTTTGCGACCGCCGTCGGCCTCATCGCCGCCATTCCTGCCACTATTTTCTACAATAAGTTCACCTCCGAGGTGAACCGGCAGGCCCAGCGGCTCGAGGGCTTTGCTGATGAATTTTCAGCCATCTTGTCCCGTCAGATCGACGAGCGGGGCTGAACGACGGCATGTATAGTGTGAAGGGCAATTTGGGCACGCGATCATGGCCATGAACGTTGCGAGTTCGTCCGGCGGCGGCGGGCGCCGCGGCCGGCGCAAGCCGGTCGTGGCCGAGATCAACGTCACGCCGATGGTCGACGTCATGCTGGTGCTGCTCATCATCTTCATGGTGTCGGCGCCGATGTTGACGGTCGGCGTGCCGCTCGACCTGCCCCAGACCAATGCCAAGAGCCTCGAAAACAACGACCAGAAGCCGATCCAGATGTCGGTCGACATCAAGGGCAAGGTGTTCATCAACGATACCGAGATTGCGCTGAATGAGCTGATCCCGAAGCTGAAGGCGATCACCGATGCGCGCGGCGGCCTCGAGGAGCGCATCTATCTGCGCGCCGACAAGAAGGCGGATTACGGCACCGTCGCCAAGGTGATGGGCCAGCTCTCGGGCGCCGGATTCAAGAAGCTGGCGCTCGTCACGGAAGCGGATCAGGGGTCTTGAGGCCGTGAAGGTGAACGTCGACAAGACACTCGTTGCGTCGATTGCCCTGCATGTCCTCGTGCTGGGATGGGGGCTCGTCACCTTCAGCAGCAAGGCCTACATCGCGCCGGAGGAGTCGCTTCCGGTCGACATCATCTCCACCGATCAGCTCGCCAAGATGATGGCGGGGCAGAAGACCGGCAAGAAGGAAGAGCCGAAACCCAAGGTCGAGAAGATCGCCGAACCCAAGCCCGAGGAAGACGCCGTCGGCAAGGTCACCGAGAAGAAAGAGCTGATCAAGACCAACTCGCAGCCGGAGCCGCCGCCGAAGCCCGTCGAGAAGCCGGTCGAGAAGAAGCCGGAGCCGCCCAAGCCCGTCGCCGAGGCCAAGCCGAAGGAAGAGCCGAAGCCGCAGGACAAGAAGCCTGATCCGGCCAAGGAAGATCCGATCGCCGAGTTGCAGAAGAAGATGGAGACCAAGAAGCCGCCGCCGAAGCCCGTGGAGCAGAAGGTCGCGGCGGTGCAGCCGCAGCAGCAGCCCAAGCCCAAGGAGCGCACCTTCGATCCCGCGCAGATCCAGCGCGACCTCGACAAGCGCGCCGCGACCCGGCACGAGCTCGCCGGGTCGACGCTGAACGCGTCGGCATCGCTGGGGGCGGCGACCGGGACGGCCGCCAACAACGTCGCGACCTGGCGCGGTGCATTCCAGGGCGCCGTCAAGCGCTGCTTCACCCCCACCTATAACGGGCAGGATGCCGATCAGTACGAGGCTGACATCGACATTCCCATGAAGATCGACGGATCGCTCGCCTCCGAGCCGATCGTCGTCGCAGTGCGTGGACCGTCGCGGTCGATCGCACAGGCGGTGGCGGAGAGCGCCAAGCGTGCCATCGTGCAGTGCCAGGTCTATTCCTTCATGCCGAAGCAGCAGTACGAGAGCTGGAAGCTCATTCCGATGACTTTCGGCCTGAAAGATATGTTGTGACATCCGAACAAAAGAATTTTGCGATGAATGACGTGAGCTCGATGAACCGCCGCCGCTTCATGACCCTGACCGGATCGACGCTCGCGATGCTCGGGAGCGGACGCGCCTTCGCTCAAGGGCAGGAGGGGCGCCTGCGCATCGATCCCACGGCATTCCAGCCGATCCCGATCGCGATCACCAGCTTCCTGCCGGGCTCGCCGTCCGACGGCGACGTCGGCAACGGCGTCACGCAGGTCATCACCAACAATCTGAAGCGCTCGGGCCTGTTCGCGCCGATCGACCAGGCCGCCTTCATCGAGCGCATCAGCAACATGGACGTCGCGCCGCAATTCCAGAACTGGAAGACCCTCAACGCGCAGGCGCTCGTCACCGGCCGCATGACGCGGCAGCCGGACGGCCGTCTCAAGGCCGAATTCCGTCTGTGGGACGTCATCTCCGGCCAGCAGCTCGCCGGCCAGCAATATTTCACCTCGCCGGAATATTGGCGCCGCATCGCCCACATCATCTCCGACCAGATCTACGAGCGCATGACCGGCGAGAAGGGCTATTTCGACAGCCGCGTCGTGTTCGTGGACGAGACCGGGCCGAAGGAGCGCCGCGTCAAGCGGCTCGCGATCATGGATCAGGACGGCGCCAATGTGCGCTATCTGACCCGCGGCTCCGACCTCGTGCTGACGCCGCGCTTCTCGCCGAACTCGCAAGAGATCACCTACATGGAGTTCGGCCAGGGTGATCCGAAGGTCTATCTCTACAACATCGAGACCGGCCAGCGCGAGATCGTCGGCAATTTCCCCGGCATGACCTTTGCGCCGCGCTTCTCGCCGGACGGCCAGCGCGTCATCATGAGCCTGCAGCAGGGCGGCAATTCCAACCTGTTCGTGATGGATCTGCGCTCGCGCTCGACCACGCGTCTCACCGACACGCCGGCGATCGACACCTCGCCGTCCTATTCGCCCGATGGCAGCCGGATCTGCTTCGAGTCCGATCGTGGCGGCAGGTCGCAGATCTACGTGATGAGTGCGGGTGGCGGACAGGCGCAGCGCATCTCCTTCTCCAAGGATGACACCAACGCCAGCTACTCCACCCCGGTGTGGTCGCCGAAGGGCGATTACATCGCCTTCACCCGGCAGGGCGGCGGTCAGTTCGCGATCGGCGTCATGAAGCCCGACGGCTCGGGCGAGCGGCTGCTCACCTCCGGCTTCCACAATGAAGGCCCGACCTTCTCGCCGAACGGCCGCGTGCTGATGTTCTTCCGCGATCCCGGCGGCAACGGCGGGCCGTCGCTGTACTCGGTCGACATCTCCGGCCGCAACGAATTGAAGGTGCCGACGCCGGGCTTCGCCTCGGACCCGGCATGGTCGCCGCTCTTGTCCTCGACCTCGGGCTGACGACATCTGAAACATCGCGCGTTCAGACGCGCGATGTTTTCGAAAAAACGCGCCGATTTTTCCGCGTTCTCTACGAAGGGCAACACTTCCTTCACCTTGGGCCCCGGCGAGAGTTTCCTACCTGCCTGATATATCAGGCGAAAGCCATTTCGTCGTTGCCGAAAACAACTCGACTTTAACGATGTTCCCTCAGAAAGGCTTCACCTGAAGTGGGTAAAAGTACGCGGCAAACAGGACGCGCGTACAAACACCAATGCAGTTCGCAAGCCAGAGCAGAGAGCCGGACCAGGCCTCGCCGACGATCTCGGCGGCGCTGACCGATTCGCTGTTCGAAGCTCCCGGCACGGTGCTTACCGGCATTGTGTTCTCGGCATTCTCGGCCTCGCTGACGGCGCTCAAGACCGGACAGGTGCTGCTCTGGGGCTTTGTTCCGCTTCTCATTCTTGCGGGAGCTATACGCGCTTTCGATCTCAGTCGATACCAGGCCCAAAAATCGGTTCTGAGCGCCGAACAAGCGGCGCGTTGGCAGAAGCGCTACCAGATTGGAGCGCTCATTCAGGCGGCCGTAATCGGTCTCTGGTGTTCCACGACGCTGTTGAGCAATGAAGATGCCGTCGCCCACATGATTGCGCTCTCGGTCACCACCGGAATCGTGGCGGGAGGGGCCGGGAGGGCTTATGGACGGCAGTGGATATTTCGTCTGCAAGCCACTCTGATCTTCGGACCGGCCGTGATCGCGCTGGCGCTGCACCGCACGCCCTATTACGTCGCGATGTCCGTCGTCTGCGCCGCGTTCCTCCTTTCGGTCATGCGGCTGTCCGGCAATCTGCACAAGATATTCTTGCGCGCGGTTGTCGCACGCGAACGCGAGGCTGCGCTCGCCGGCCAGTTCGACACGGCGCTCAACAACATGCCGCACGGGCTCTGCATGTTTCGCATCGACGGCCAGCTCGCGGTGATGAACCACCGCTTTGCCGCCATGATGAAACTGCCCGGCAATCTCACCCAGAGCAGCATGACAGCGCGCGACATCGTCGCCGCATGTGTCGAGGGGGGGTCGATTTCGGCCGCGAGCGGCGCTGCGATCATTGCCGATATCGAAAACGCGCATGCGAAAGAGATCATCACCGCCGACCCCGATTCACAAAGGAACCGTTCGCTGTCATGGACCGTCCAGCCGATGGCTGACGGCGGTGCGGTGGTGCTGCTCGAGGACATTACGGAGCGGCGCACGGCGGAGGCCAGGATCAGCCATCTGGCCCGCTTCGACGATCTCACGGCGCTGCCGAACCGCGTCAGCTTCCGCGACGAGATCGAGCGACTGCTGGCGAGCACGCATCATGCCGAGCGGCTCTCCGCACTGCTGTTCATCGATCTGGACCAGTTCAAGCAGGTCAACGACACGCTCGGCCATCCCTGCGGCGACCAGCTCCTGTGTGCGGTGGCCAACCGCCTGCGCGAGATGCTGCGGCCCGAAGATTTCGTCGCCCGCTTCGGCGGCGACGAGTTCGTCGTGTTCCAGCAGAACCTCGCTTCGCCGGAGGACGCGGCGGCGCTCGCCCGCCGCATCGTAGAGCGGCTGAGCGAGCGCTATCGCATCGACAATCACCTGGTCGAGATCGGCGCCAGTGTCGGCATCGCGCTGACCTCGCCGGATGGCACCAGCGCCGACACGCTGCTCAAGAATGCCGACATGGCGCTGTACCGTGCCAAGGCCGACGGTCGCGGCACCTTCTGCTTCTTCCGCGACGAGATGGCGGCGACCGTCGAGGCCCGCCGCATCCTCGAGCTCGACCTGCGCAAGGCGCTCGCCAACGAGGAGTTCGAGCTGTTCTATCAGCCGCTGGTCAATCTGAAGTCCGGCAAGATCACCACCTGCGAAGCGCTGCTGCGCTGGAATCACCCGGTGCGCGGCACGGTGTCGCCGATCGACATCATCCCGGTCGCCGAGGACATGGGCCTGATCGTCGATCTCGGCCGCTGGATCCTGCGCCGCGCCTGCGTGGAATGCATGAAGTGGCCGGAAGGCGTCAGCGTCGCCGTCAACTTCTCGCCGCAGCAATTCCACCAGCGCGACGTCCTGAGTGAAATCCGCTATGCCCTCGAAGTGTCGGGCCTGCCGGCGCATCGGCTCGAGATCGAGATCACCGAGTCCTCGCTGTTGCGCAACACCCAGCTGACGCACGACATCCTGTCGCAATTGCACGCGCTCGGCGTGCGCATCTCGCTGGACGATTTCGGCACCGGCTATTCCAGCCTCAGCTATTTGCACAACTTCCCCATGCAGAAGGTGAAGATCGACCGCTCCTTCCTGGAAGGCATCGACTCGGACCGTCCGCTGACGCTGCTGCGGGGGGTGGCGCGGCTATCCGCCGACCTCGGTATGTCGGTGGTGGTGGAAGGAATTGAATCCAACGAGCAACTCGAGCTCATCAACGCCGACGGGACAGTGACCGAAGCGCAGGGATACCTGTTCAGCCGGCCAGTCCCTGCCGTGCGCATTCGTCAGCTGCTCAATGCCTCCTACGGCGTTCGCGGCGGCAACGATCAGTCCCTCGCAGCTTCGGCGCGATCGATCGCCTGACCTCCCTTCCGACTTCACAAAGGCTCTTCTTGTCGGTGTTTTTACGGGGCGCAAAAGGTTAACCCTAACGTTTCTAACGCTTTGCAATTTCTTTAAGGAACTATTAACTTGTGCTCACTCGCAGAAGTTGCTTGCAGCGTAGGGGTTATCGATGAAGTCCGGGGCCGAACCGCAAACGGCGCTTGTTCCACGCGGAGCCGCGCTGTTTGAGCGTGTGGATTATCGGCTCATCGAGACGGAAGAGGACAAGGATCGCCTCCATCGGGTGCGTTACCATGCCTATTTGCACGCCGGGCTGATTCCGCCGTCGGAATCCCAGCGGGTGACCGACCGTTTCGACGACGCGCCCAACGTCTGGAATTTCGGAGTCTACGTCGACAACGAACTCTGCAGTGCCGTCCGCATCCACGTTCTGACATTCGAATGGCGGATGTCCTACACGACCGAGGTGTTCGGTGACGTGCTGCATCCGCGCCTGGACCGGGGCGAGGTCTTCATCGACCCCTGTCGATTCGTCGCTGATCCGGAAATGCAGCAGCGGTTCCCCGAACTGCCTTATCTGACGGTGCGGCTTCCCTTCGTCGCCTGCGAGCACTTCAACGCCGATGTCGGACTCTCGATGGTGCGCACCGATCATCAGGCGTTCTACCGCCGCGTGTTCCTGTCCGAGACTCTCACCGAGCCGCGTTCATTTCCGGGCTGGCCGACCAAGAAAGCCGTCCTGATGGCTTCGGACTATCCTAGAGTCCGGGAAAAAATCCTCACGCGTTTTCCCATCATGCGATCCAGTGCGTTCGAGCGGCGGATGCTGTTCGAACGTAGCACCCCCCGGATCGCCCCATCGCGGCCGGTTCTCGTTGCCGGCGCGGCTGCGCCGGCCTGAACTCTTCGGTCCGTGAGCGGCTTCAGCCGCTCGGCCGCCGGGGTCGATCCTGGCGGAACGGTGTTTTGATCATCGACCGGCTTGCCTTCACCCTCGCGCCACATTTACAACCCATTAACCATGGCGTTTGCTTTTCGCTGGTTGGGGGCATTTGACCGGCTGTGGCAAGGTTCCGTCAAGGTTGACGGAACGTTCGCTTAACCAACCCCCTGTAGACCGGACAGCAGTGGACTAACGTGAGCGTGGAGGCTCCGGAATGAAACATCCTATGCGTATCCTCCAGGGATTGAAGCTGGCCGCGGTGCTCGCCGTCGCGCTGTCGATGGGCGCCTGCGCCAACAAGAATGCCGCGACGGATGCGATGGCCAATGCGGCGACGCCGGGCAGCCAGCAGGACTTCGTCGTCAATGTCGGCGACCGCGTGTTCTTCGAAAGCGACCAGACCGATCTGACCCCGCAGGCGATCGTGACCCTGGAGAAGCAGGCGCAGTGGCTCCAGACCTATCCGCGCTACTCCTTCACCATCGAAGGTCATGCCGACGAGCGCGGTACCCGCGAATACAACATCGCGCTCGGCGCCCGCCGTGCCCAGTCGGTGCGTTCGTTCCTCGCCTCGCGCGGCATCGACCCGAACCGCATGCGTACGATCTCCTACGGCAAGGAGCGGCCGGTCGCCGTCTGTAACGACATCTCCTGCTGGTCGCAGAACCGCCGCGCAGTCACTGTCTTGAACGCGAGCTCCTGACGATCGGTCAGGTCGCGGGCGGTCAGTCAGGTGCCGTTCAGCTTGGGAATTGGATGATGCCGGCGCCCTCTCGGGCGCCGGTTTCGTTTCAGCATTCTGTGACTGAAAACCCCTTGGTATCAGTCACATTTTTGGCGTACTCCACTTCAATGTGTGGCGCGTCGAGGGTTCCGTCGCAGGCCATTTCGCTTTCGTCGTCAGGGCAAGATGTCATCCAGATTTAAGGTCTTTACCGGCACCGTGGCGACCGCCGCGCTGCTCTTCTTGTGCTCGCCCGCACTTGCGCAATCGGGCTACGGGCAGTCGGAAGATGCCGACCCGGAGATGCGGATCGAGCGGCTGGAGAACCGGCTGCGCCAGCTCACCGGCCAGAACGAAGAGCTGCAATATCGCAACCGCCAGCTCGAAGAGCGGCTGCGGGCGCTCGAGGGCGGCGCGCAAGCCGCGCCCGGGCAGGCACCCAACGTCGCGGCGATGCCGCCGGCGCAGATCGCCCCGAGCCAGATTGCACCAGGTCAGGCCGCGCCCGGCTACCGCCAGCCGCCGTCGCAACAGCAGGCCGCTCAGCCTGCTTACGAGCAGCCGCAGATCGCCGCGCCCGCGCCGATCGTTCAGGAGCAGCCGACGCCCGGCGCACCCGGCACGCGCCGCCGCGGCGATGCCTTCGACCCCAACCAGAACCCGAACGCGCCCGGTGCGCCGCGCGCACTCGGCGGCGGGCAGCAGCCGATGCCGGCGGTCACGCCCGGCGGCGGCCGCAATGCCGGCGAGCCGCTCGATCTCGCCAACACCAGCCCCCGCTACCAGCAAGGTGTGCCGCCGGCCGCGCAGCCCGGCTATCCGCCGGCGCAATCGGGTTATCCCGCACCGGCCGGGGGCGCTGCCTTGGCCACCCTGCCGCCCTCGGCGACGCCGCGCGACGAGTTCGACCTCGGCATCGGCTACATGCAGCGCAAGGACTACGCGCTGGCCGAGCAGACCATGAAGAACTTCACGCAGAAATATCCGAGTGACCCGCTGCTTGGTGACGCGCAATATTGGCTCGGCGAGAGCTATTTCCAGCGCCAGCAATATCGTGACTCCGCGGAAGCCTTCCTCGCCGTCACCACCAAATACGAGAAATCGGCCAAGGCGCCGGATGCGCTGCTGCGGCTCGGCCAGTCGCTCGCCGCGCTGAAGGAGAAGGAGGCCGCCTGCGCCGCCTTCGGCGAGATCGGCCGCAAATATCCGCGCGCCTCGGCGAGCGTCAAAGCCACCGTCGATCGCGAGCAGAAGCGGGTGAAGTGCTGATCCGCTGACAAAACCGATGGCGTTGCGCTAAACACTCGGTCCATCCGCGGATGATTGCAGCGTCATGTCAGACGACGACAATTCACCGATCTCGGCGCGCGAGGCGAGGCGGCTCTTCGCGGGCCTGAAAGATGCGCCGGCGCTGGTGCTCGCGGTCTCCGGCGGGCCCGATTCGGTTGCGCTGATGTGGCTTGCGGCCCGCTGGCAGCGCAGCCTCACGCGAGCCCCGCAAATCACGGTCGTGACGATTGATCACGGCCTGCGCCCGGAAGCCGCCCGCGAGGCGCGCGAGGTCAAGCGGCTCGCCGCCGCGCTCGGATTGCCGCACCGGACCCTGCGCTGGCGCGGTGAAAAGCCGAAGACGGGGTTGCCTGCCGCTGCGCGCGAGGCCCGCTACCGTCTGCTTGCAAAGGCCGCGCGTGCCGCCGGCGCGAGCCATGTCCTGACGGCCCACACCCGTGACGATCAGGCCGAGACCCTGTTGATGCGCCTGTTCCGCGGCAGCGGACTTGCCGGGCTCGCGGCCATGGCTTCTTTCACCGCGCGCGAGGGAATCGTGCTGGCGCGTCCGTTGCTCGATGTCCCCAAATCGCAGCTGATCGCGACCTTGCGGCGGGCGAAGATCGGCTTTGTCGAGGACCCCAGCAACCGGGACGCCGCCTTCACCCGGCCGCGGTTGCGCGCGCTGCTGCCGCTTCTCGCAGCCGAGGGCGGCGATGCCAGAAATCTGGCGCGGCTCGCGGCAAGGCTGGCGCGGGCCAACGCGGCGATCGAGGTGCTCGCCGACGGCGCCGAGCGCTTCCTCCGCGTGCGGGATCGCGGCGATGCGCCGCAGGTGGGCGTCCGTAGCTTCGAGGCCTCGGCTTTTGCCGCCTTGCCCGAGGAGGTGCGGCTGCGGCTGCTGCTGCGGGCCATCAACGCGCTCGGTCATGAAGGGCCGGCGGAACTCGGCAAGGTCGAAACCCTGATGTCCGTGCTTGATCGGGCGGCCGCCAGCCCCCGTGCAGCCGCAAATGGCCGGCCGGTCCTGAAGCAAACCCTTGCGGGAGCCTTGATCAGCCTTGCCGGCGGGCGTATCCAGATCGCGCCGGCGCCGGCCCGGCGGCGCAAGGGCAAATGAGCGCGACAGAGAAGCGGATCATGACACCGGTCAATTCGCGTCCGTGCCCGTCAGGCCACCTTAACCAGGCAGGAAAAACCCCGGTTTGGGCGCCATTATTTCAGCGGGAATCGCGGTAAGATGGGATAAATAGTCCCATCTCGTTCCCTTGGCAGCGACCGGGGCGGCACCTAAATTGTATGCGTCCAACGATGAGGATTCCTTGGGATTTCCTCGCATTGACGGAAGTAACGACCCAAGGATCAGGGCCGCGATCCGCGCGACCACGAAGGAAGATCGATGAACGCCAATCTGCGCAATTTCGCCCTCTGGGTCATCATTGTTTTGCTGCTGTTGGCGTTGTTCACGCTCTTCCAGAATCCGGGTCAGCGGGCTTCCTCGCAGGACATCGCCTTCTCGCAGCTGCTGAGCGAGGTTGACCGTGGCAATGTGCGCGACGTCGTGATCCAGGGGCCGGACATCCACGGCACCTTCACCAACGGTTCCAGCTTCCAGACCTACGCGCCGAACGACCCGACGCTGGTGAAGCGCCTCTATGACAGCAAGGTGCAGATCACCGCGAAGCCGCCCGGCGACAACGTGCCGTGGTTCGTCTCGCTGCTGGTCTCCTGGCTGCCCTTCATCGCGCTGATCGGCGTCTGGATCTTCCTGTCGCGGCAGATGCAGGGCGGCGCCGGCAAGGCGATGGGCTTCGGCAAGTCGCGTGCGAAGATGCTGACGGAGGCCCATGGCCGCGTCACCTTCGAGGACGTCGCCGGCGTGGATGAGGCCAAGCAGGACCTGCAGGAGATCGTCGAATTCCTGCGCGACCCCGGCAAATTCCAGCGCCTCGGCGGCCGCATTCCGCGCGGCGTGCTCCTGGTCGGCCCTCCCGGCACCGGTAAAACCCTGATCGCGCGTGCGGTCGCGGGCGAAGCCAACGTGCCGTTCTTCACCATCTCCGGTTCTGACTTCGTCGAGATGTTCGTCGGCGTCGGCGCGAGCCGCGTCCGCGACATGTTCGAACAGGCCAAGAAGAACGCGCCCTGCATCATCTTCATCGACGAAATCGACGCCGTCGGTCGCCACCGTGGCGCCGGCCTCGGCGGCGGCAATGACGAGCGCGAGCAGACGCTGAACCAGCTGCTGGTCGAGATGGACGGCTTCGAGGCCAACGAGGGCGTGATCCTGATCGCCGCCACCAACCGTCCCGACGTGCTCGATCCCGCGCTGCTACGTCCGGGCCGCTTCGACCGTCAGGTCGTGGTGCCGAACCCCGACGTCGTCGGCCGCGAGCAGATCCTGAAGGTGCATGTTCGCAAGGTTCCGCTGGCGCCCGATATCAACCTCAAGACCATCGCGCGCGGCACCCCGGGCTTCTCCGGCGCCGACCTGATGAACCTCGTCAACGAGGCCGCTTTGACCGCCGCCCGCCGCAACAAGCGGATGGTGACGCAGGCCGAGTTCGAGGAGGCCAAGGACAAGGTGATGATGGGCGCCGAGCGCAAGTCGCTCGTCATGACCGAGGAAGAGAAGCTGCTGACGGCCTATCACGAGGGCGGCCACGCCATCGTCGGCCTCAACGTGCCCGCGACCGATCCGATCCACAAGGCGACCATCATCCCGCGCGGCCGTGCGCTCGGCATGGTCATGCAGCTGCCCGAGCGTGACAAGCTGTCGATGTCGCTGGAGCAGATGACCTCGCGGCTCGCCATCATGATGGGCGGCCGTGTCGCCGAAGAGCTGATCTTCGGCCGCGAGAAGGTGACCTCGGGCGCGGCCTCCGACATCGAGCAGGCCACGCGCCTTGCCCGCATGATGGTGACGCGCTGGGGCCTGTCGGAAGAGCTCGGCACCGTCTCCTACGGCGAGAACCAGGACGAGGTCTTCCTCGGCATGTCGGTGTCGCGCACGCAGAACGCCTCCGAAGCCACCGTCCAGAAGATCGATTCCGAGATCAAGCGCCTGGTCGAGGAAGGCTATAAGGAAGCGACCCGCATCCTCACCGAGAAGCGCGCCGATCTCGAGACGCTGGCCAAGGGCCTGCTCGAGTTCGAGACGCTGACCGGCGACGAGATCGTCGACCTGCTCAAGGGCAAGAAGCCGAACCGCGAGTCCGTGCTCGAGCCGACCACCCCGCGCGCCTCCGCCGTGCCCCCGGCCGGCAAGCCGCGCCCGCGTCCCGATCCGGATCCCGGCCTCGAGCCGCAGCCGCAGGCGTAAACCCAGGCGGCAACTGAGATTGAAAAACGCGGCGGCAACGCCGCGTTTTTTTGTTGGTTGGCCCCCGGGGCGCAAGCCAGCGCGCGCAGCCTGAAGCGGGCGGCAGAAGCGCACTGCGCTCCGGGGCAAATGCGCGAAACCCTAAAGAAGAACTTAACGCTTGCGGCCTACCTTGGCCCGCCATGACTGATCAGGTCGTCCACAGCGCGGTTCAACCGTTTTCGGCGCGTGCAGCGCTCCCTTGGGCGGTGGGGCTGTTGCTCTATGCCGTGCTGCTGGCCATCGGGCCGCGTCTGCTCGGGGATCCCGACAGCTATTCCCACATCGAGGTCGGACGCTGGATCATCGCGCATGGCACCCTGCCGACGAGCGACCCGTTTTCATTTTCGAAGCACGGCGCGCCCTGGATCACCTTCGAATGGTTGTCCGAGGTCATCTATGCCGCCGTCTACGCGCCGGCCGGCTGGCCGGGCGTCGTCGCCATCGCCGCCGCGGCGATAGCACTCGCCTTTGGCCTGCTCACGTTCTTCCTGCTGCGCGAGCTTTCGCCGGCCCTGACCATGCTGATGGTGATCGCGGCCATCGTTCTGCTGGCGCCGCACATGCTGGCGCGGCCCCATGTCCTCGTGCTGCCGCTGATGGTGACCTGGGCGGCTGCGCTGGTTCGCTGCATGGACCGCAGCATGCCTCCGCCCTATTGGGCCCTGCCGCTGCTGGTGCTGTGGACCAACCTGCATGGCAGCGTGGTGCTGGCGCTCGGGCTGATCGGCCCGGCGGTGCTCGAGGCGCTGCTGCGCGAGCAGCGAAGCGAATGGCCGCGCGTGCTGCTGCGATGGCTGCCGTTCTCGGTGCTTGCCCTGGCGGCGTCCTGCCTGACGCCGCACGGCCCGGAACCGCTGCTGATGCCGCTGACCACGCTCGGCCTCGGCTCCGCGCTCGCCTGGATCGCGGAATGGCGGCCGCAGGATTTCAGCCATGTCGGCGGCTTCGAGCTGCTGCTGCTGGGGAGCATCTTCGCGCTCTCGCGCGGCGTGACGCTGCCGGTGGTGCGGACCCTGGTGGTGATCGGCTTGCTGCATTTCGCGCTGGCGCAGATGCGCAATGCGGATCTGCTGGCCATGCTGGCGCCGCTCTATCTGGCGGCCCCGCTGGGCCGCACCTTCGGCGGGCCGAGCGAGAGCGAGACCGACGGCCCCTCGCGCGGCTTGAATCTGGCCGCGTTCGGCGTCTTGGCCGCGATCAGCGGCCTGGCTTTGGCGCGCGACATCCGGCCCGCGCCGATCATCACCCCCGAGGCCGCCATCGCCCGAGCCGGCCTCGCCAAGGCGGAGCGCGTGCTCAACGATTATTCCTTCGGCGGCTACTTGATCTATGCCGGCATTCCCACCTTCATCGACGGCCGCGGCGAGCTCTACGGCGGGCCGTTCATCGACCGCTACAACCGTGCGCTGGCGCTGGTCGACCTCGGAGATCTGCTCAAGCTGCTCGATGAATACAGGATCGGCGCGACGCTGCTTGCGCCTGGCACACCGGCCGTCGCGTTGCTCGACCGGCTTCCCGAATGGCAGCGTGTCTACGGCGACGATGTGGCGGTCGTGCACAAGCGGCGGGCCACGCCGCAATAATTCAAACGGTCCCGAACGCGGCGTATTGGCCGCCGAGCCAGACCCCGCTCAACGCTGCTTCAAGGCGCCGCGCCGGTTTGGTGTCCCAGGGCAGCAGCAGGAAATGCCGCGCGCCGATCTCGCGCAGGCCGCTCGCCGCCATCAGCTTCCGGGTCGTGCCGGCGCCGAGCAACACGGCGTCCCGGTCGAACTCGCAGCGCGCAACCGCGAGGCGCGTCAGCGGGTTGTACGGATTGTGCTCGATCACGCAGACGAGCCCGCCAGGGCGCGTCACCCGCCGCATCTCGGCCATGAACTGCGCCCATTCGGCCGGCACGATATGGTGCATCACGCAGATGGCCGTGACCAGGTCGAAGCTGGCGTCGGCGAACGGAAAGGTGCGGCCGTCATACTCCCTGTAGTCGGCCGCAGCGTTGTGAGCGCGCGCCTGCGTCAGGCTTGCGGACGAGACGTCGATGCCGCTGAGGCGGCCGACCATGCCGTGCAGCAGCGGATGAAGGCTGCCGACGCCGCAGCCGACGTCCAGCATGTCGGGCCTTTCCGCGCCGAGCCGCTGCGCGATCAGATCGCGCAGCAGGTCGGCCTTCGCGCGCATGAAGAAATCATGCGGCAGGCCCGAGAAGTCGATCGAGGATTGGACCACATCACGGTAATTGTCGTGATAGCCGTCGAACAGTTCGGCCATGCGCTGGGTCACTCGTTGACGGCGTGGATTGCGGGTGTCGCCGCGGCCTCGCCGCGATCGAAGCCGATGCGTGCCTGCACCACGTAGAGCGGGCGGCGTTTGACCTCGGCATGGATGCGGCCGACATAGAGTCCCACGATGCCCGTCATCAGCATGTTGATGCCGCACAGCAGCGACACGACGACGATCGTCGAGGACCAGCCGGTGACGAGATGGCTGTCCTTGCTGAGCCACAACAGAACCACCCAGCCGCCGTAGAGCAGCGCAAGTCCGGAGACCGTCAATCCGCACCAGATCGCCAGCCGCAACGGCAGATCGGAAAAGCCGAGCGCGGCGTTCACCGCCAGCCGAACCATCTTGAACAGCGGGTATTTGGTCTCGCCCGCGGCGCGCTCGAGGCGATGGAAGGCGACCTCGGCCTGGCGGAAACCGAGCCAGGCGATCATGCCGCGCACGAAGCGATCCTGCTCCGGCATCTGCATGAGCGCGTCCAGCACCTTGCGATCGATCAGGCGGAAGTCGCCGACATCGGCGGGAATGCCGACGGAGGACATCCTGCCGAGCAGCCGGTAGAACAGATGCGCGGTCGCACGCTTGAAACGGCTTTCGCCCTCGCGCGACAGGCGGCGGGCGTGGACGATGTCGTTGCCTTCCTTCCACTTCGCGATCAATTGCTCGATCACTTCGGGCGGATCCTGCAAATCGGCGTCCATGACGATGATAGCGTCGCCCTGCGTGGCGTCCATGCCGGCGGTGATGGCGATCTGGTGGCCGAAATTGCGCGACAGGCCGATATAGCGAAAGCGCTCGTCACGCGCGGCGAGCGCCCGCAGCACGATCGAGCTGGAATCGCTGCTGCCGTCGTCGACGAAGATCGCTTCGGCCGGCCCGTCCAGCTTGGACATGACCTGGTCGAGCCGGCGCAGCAGCACCGGCAACACCGCTTCCTCGTTGAACACGGGGATGACGAGGCTGTAGCGGATCGATCTGGAATTGGCCGCCATGCGAAGGAGTCCGGCTGGGGTTGCAGGGGCGGAAGTCTATGAGCAGGTGGTTAAGGTCGCCTTGCCGCAACCGTTAAGGGTCTATCGCCCGGAGCATTGGTGAGGGCGGCGGACCGGAATGGTGAAGTGCGGTTAACCACGCTTTGCGGCCGCGGCTTCGCGCTAGGGCGTGCGGCGAATCCTGTAGAGGACGAATCGCTTCGAGGTCTCCAACACCTCCAGCCGATCCGGCAGCGGATTTGCGGCCGGCGATCCCAGCACATAGAGGTAGTCGAAATCCCGGTGCCAGGTGCGGACGAATTGCGGAGCGTCCGCCGCCGGCTGGCCCATCGCGATCGCGGCAAGCAGGCCCGACGGCACCGGCCCGCCATAGGGAATGGCAATATTGCGCACCGCCTCGCGCGGCCGCACCGGCTGCTTGCCCGTTTCGGTGAACAGGTTGGGCACGAACGCGTCGGCATAGTGCACCGCCAGCGTCGGCGCATAATACATCGGATAGGAGGTGAGGTCGGCGAAGGGCGGATCTCCCTTGTCATCCGTGCTGCCGACGAGAACGCGCGAGCCGCGATCGATCTTCTGGAACGAGGCGATCATCGCCGCATAGTCGGCGCGGTAAGGCAGCCAGACCGCCAGAACGACGGCGACATTGAGCAATATGATGCCACCGATCGCAGCGAGCGCAGCCATTCTCCAGGCCCGGCTCGGCAAGGACAGCGAGCAGAACGCCGGCAGGATCAGAGCCGCGGCGGGAATCATGCGAAGGTCGACGAACGAGGTTCCGAACAGTTTTGAGGGAATGACGAGGTAAAGCAGCGCGAAGCCGATCGCGAGCCAGACCCCCGCCGGCTCGAGCCTGAGAACGCCGCGCCTTGCGGCGAACAGCAAACCGGTCATCAGCGCCAGGCCGGTTATCGCCGCGATCGTCAGATTGTAGCCGTTCATGATACGCAGCGGCCAGACCGGCTTGAATGCGGCGAACCAGCTGTTGCCTTCGCTTCCGATCGAGCCTGCGGTGAGATGCATGATCGCAAGCAGCGCAAGCGCCGGCAGGGCGAGCGCGCCAAGCCGCGCGGCCGCGATCGGATACGCGACTTGCCCTCGGCGGATGCGCGACAGTTCGAAGAGGCCAAGCGTCGCGCCGTAGATGCCGAGCGAAAAGAAATGCGCTACATAGAGCACGGCGACGAAGATCAGATTGGCGGCGAAGCGCAGCGGCCAGGGGCCCTCGGCGAGCATCAGATAGACGGCGATGCCCCAGAGCGCGAGGCCGAGCCCGAACTCGAAATTCACGAAGCCCCAGCTGAACGGCAGGCAGTAGAGGAAAGCCAGCGCGGCGAAGCCGGCGAGATGGATGCGCCCCTTCCGGACCCATTCGATCAGCAGCGCGCCGGTGACGATCAGGACCTGGCTCAGCAGCAGAAACAGCCGCGTGGCGTTCTCGACGCTCATCAGCCGCGCCAGCTGCGGGACCAGCAGGTCCATTCCGAGGTTGGGATAGAAGGCCCACCTCACCTCGTAATACGGATTGGCCCCCGGGGTGCCGTTCTGGCTCAGAATGTACATGCGGGCGAGGTGATTGGGATAATCGACCATCGCCGGAATGGGCGTCAGCAGCACCGGAACAAACGAGACCGCCGCCAGCATCGTAAGCACGATCATCGTCACGGCTCGGTCCGGGTCGGGACGAGCCGGATCTGTCAGGGTCGGCTTGCCGAAAGGAACCATGTGATGGAGCCGCTGAGGCCGACGACGCGCGCTGGAGCCGGTCCTCACTTCGCAGGCGCCGCAATCGTGCTGTCTGCGGTGTCGCGCACATGGATCACGGCGATGTCGTCCGCATAGATCCGCTTCCAGCCCTTGAGCTGGTCGAGGATCTGCGGGCCCGGCGCATCGGCGCCCAGCAGCGTCGCATCGATCTTGTATTCTTCCAGTAGACGCGGCAGCAGCTCGGGCTTCTTGCCTTCGGTTGCCTTGAAGAAGTCCATGATGAACTTCTCGCCGTAGAGCTCGGCACGGCCGTCGACGAAAACAGGGATGTCGCGCGAGATCAGATAGCCACCGAACTGGTAGGCGTTGAAGACACGCTGCACCTTGCGTTGCTCGAGCAGATCGACCGCCGCAACCGGCGTCTGCGTCATGGTGAAGGTGAAACGGTGGTGCCCCATGTAGAGCGAGGTCGAGGTCCAGCTTGCCGCCATGATCATCAGCGCGCCGAGTGCTGTGAGGGTGCGGCCCGGCCAGCTTTCGGCACCGGCGGCCTCAGGCGCCGGCTGCGGGAACATCTCGCCGAGCGGCTTTGCCAGCACCAGCGGTACCAGGAATGCAAATGCCTCGATGCTCCTGACGTGGCTCAGCGCGCTCCAGGTCAGGAACAGGATCAGGAAGATCCGGGGCGCCGACAGCACCAGGCCGCGATAATAGCCGAATGCGATCAGGGCGAGCAGGGCGCCTTCGAACGGGGTGAAGGTGGCGAAGTTGGCCGGCATCCATTCGAGGATCAGCGTCAGCAGCTCGCCGAGGCTGAGGATGTTGGTCGCGCCCTGCAGCGTTCGCCAGCCATAGGGCGTGCAGCAGCTCGCGATCAGTGCCCCGATTCCGAACAGCACCCAGCGCATGAACAGGGCAAGCCGCCGGCCCTTCTCGGCATGCTCGACCGCTTCGAGCGAGATCGGGCCGATCAGCGCGAGCCCCAGCACGAAACCGCCATGCAGGTTCGCCCAGAGCGCCATCAGCGGCAGCCAGGTCCAGGACGGCGCGCTCTTGCGGCTTGCAGCCGCCATCAGCAAGCCGACCCACGCCACCATCACCGGCAGCGCCAGAATATGCGGGCGTGCCAGCACGTGGTGGATCGACAGCAGCAGCGCCAGCATCGCGAACAGCACCGCGCGCGGGGCTTCGAGATGCGCCTCGAGCAGATGGACGAAGATTGCGACGGTGAACGCGACGGCGGCCGCGGTGAGGATGACGGGACCCGCCCAGCCCCATTGCGCATGGGAGAAGGCGAACGCGACCTGCGACAGCCAGGACGTCGAGATCCACGGCGCGCCCGTCCGCGTGAAGGAATAGAAGTCGATCATGGGAATGGCGCGGTGATCGAGGATCCATTGCCCGATCTTGATCTGCCAGAACGAGTCGGAATCCTGAAGCAGCGTGTCGCCGAGGAACAGGAAGAACAGATAGGCGCCGGCGCCGACGCACAATGGCACCAGGGCGCGTGCGCGGCCCTGCACCGCGATGCTGTTGGCGAAGGAAAGGGACATGCCGCCTCGTCGTCCTGGTTGTTCTTGCCGGTCCGGCCATGATCCGGACCCGGCGGGCTGCGTGCGCACCATCTCGCCGCGCTTCAGTCCGAGCGGGCGGCATTGGACCACGCCGGTCATAACTTCGGGTAAACCGGCCGCGCCAGACCGGCGTCATATACTTACAATTTAACGGATTGTTTCGAACTTGGATTTACCATGGGCCAATACACGCAATCCGCTCAGTGTTTACGCAGTCGAATTAACTGCGGCGCAATTCTTTGCCTCTACGTTTCGTTCCCATGGTCGGGCGGCGCTGGGAAGCCGAAGAGACCAGATCAGTTGTAGCCTCGTGTACTCATTTGGAGCACTCTATGAAGAACCTCGTTGCGCGTTTCATGAAGGATGAATCGGGCGCCACCGCCATTGAATACGGCCTGATCGCTGCCGGCATCGCGCTGGCGATCATCACCGTCGTCAACAACCTCGGCACCACACTGAACGCCAAGTTCACCTCGATCTCGACCAGCCTCAAGTAAGGCCGGACGACCAGCGAAATAGCGAAGAGCCCCGTCATCGACGGGGCTCTTTTGCTTTGCCGGTATCGGCGCGAGGCGCGACGATCGGGCTTAAGCCTCCTTCAAGCCACTCGGGTGTATGGCTTGAACGCATCTGCGTCAGCGTATCGCGTAAGGAAGCCGCATGGCCGAAGCTTCGTCCGTCCCGCCAGCCGTCGGCCGTCACGATGCGGTCCCTGCGATCCTCGTCAACATCTCCTTCGTGCTGGCGATCGTCACGCTGGCGTATTTTCCGACGGCCTATCTCACCCATCTCTGGATCTTCGACGCCGACGGACGCGGCATCCCCACTGATTTCGTCAATGTCTGGGCGGCCGGAAAGCTGGCGCTCGAGGGGCATCCCGCGCAGGCCTGGGATTGGGACATTCAGAAGCAGGTCGAGCTTGCGCTGCTCAAGCAGGATTTCGTCGGCCATTTCGCTTGGCACTATCCGCCGCCCTTCCTGTTCGTCGCGTCGTTCCTTGCGCAGTTTCCCTATGCAATCGCCTTCATCGGCTGGGCCGCGTTCAGCATGGTGCCGTATCTCGCCGTGATGCGCGCGATCATCGGGCGCAATGCGGGCCTCGTGATTGGGGTTGGATTTCCCGCCGCCTTCCTCAACACCCTGGTCGGGCAGAACGGCTTCCTCACGGCATCGTTGATCGGCGGCACGCTCTACCTGTTGCCGACGCGGCCGGTGCTGGCCGGAATCTGTCTCGGCCTGCTCAGCTACAAGCCGCAATACGGACTCCTGTTTCCGCTTGCACTGCTCGCCGCCGCCGAATGGACCGTGCTGTTCACGGCCGCAATCGTCACCGCTGCGATCGCTGTAGTGTCCTGGTTCGCCTTCGGCACCGACAGCTGGCAGGCGTTCTTCCACTGGATCCCGATGTTCTCCCAGGCCTTCCTGACCGAGGGCAGGGCGCCCTGGTTCAAGATGCAGAGCATCTTCGCGCTGGTGCGCTATGTCGGCGGCACCGAGCAGCTCGGATGGATCTTCCAGTGGGTGTTGACCGCAGCCGTTGCCGTCGTGCTGGCCGTGGTGTGGCGGAGCCGGCTGCCCCACGCCCTCAAGGCGGCGATGCTCGCGACGGCGACGCTGCTGACGACGCCCTATCTCTTCATGTACGACCTGGTCGTGCTGGGCATCGCGGTGGCCTTCCTCATCCGCGCCGGACTCGATGAGGGTTTCGCACGCCACGAGGTGTTGGCGCTGGCGCTCGTCTTTGCGCTGCTTGCGAGCTTCCTGTTTCTCGGGCAACCGGTGGGCTTCCCGGCAATCCTGATCGTGTTCGGGCTGATCCTCGGACGCTGTGCAGCCTGGCGGACCGCCGAGGCCGCATCGGCGCAGCCCGCGATCGCGCGAACGAGCTGAGAAGCTCGATTACGCTTTGATCGGGCTCCGGGTGAGGCGCGAGGGGCGTGTGAGCCCTCGGGCCCATCTCGCGCAACCCGAGCATCGGCCGCAAAACTCAGCAGCCGCGCAGGGCAAGTGGCGTCATCTAGTCCTGGAGGGGAGCGAGGGTAAACTGGAAGACGGCGCCCCGCGGTTTATTCACGGTGACCCACAACCGTCCGCCATGAGCCGCAATGATCGACCGACAGATGGCAAGCCCCATGCCTAGGCCGTCGGACTTGGTCGTGTAAAACGCGTCGAAAACACGTTCCGCACTCGTCGGCTCGATCCCCGGGCCCGAATCCCGTACAGCGACGAGCACGCTGCCTGCAACGTCTCTTTCGGTACTGATCTGCAACTCCCGCTTGCCGTCCTCGAGGCTGTTCATGGCTTCCACGGCATTGAGGATCAGATTAAGGAGCACTTGCTGCAGCTGAATGCGCTCACCTTCGATTTGCGGCAGATCCTCAGCGAGTTGCATCTGTACCGAGATTCCATGCCTCACCGCCTCGCTCCGGACCATGGCGATGACGTCCAGAACGGCTGCGTTGACGTCGAGCCGACTTTTGGGCACCGGCGCTTTCCTGACCATATCGCGGATCCGGTGGACGATGTCGCCAGCTCGTTGGCAATCTGTGACAATGTGGTGGAGGGACTCGCGGCCCTTGCCCAGGTTTGGCGGGTCCACGGCGAGCCAGTTCAAGGCGGCGTCGGCGTTACTAAGCACGGCCGAGATCGGCTGATTGATCTCATGGGCAATCGAGGCCGTCAGCTGGCCCATTGTGGCTACGCGACTGACATGAGCGAGCTCGACTTGTGTCCTTTGGCGTTCGACAATGCCTTTCTTGAAAACATTGACCGCGGCCGCCATTGCGCCGATTTCGTCACGCCGGTCAATTCCGGGCACGTCGATGCTCGTGTCTCCCTTGGCAAGTGCTGCCATAGCCCCGGTCATGCGTGTGATCGGCCGCGCGATCGCGCGTGTGAGTAGTATGCCCATCAACACTGCGATCATGAGTGAGGCTGCGGCGCCCATCACGGTTGCCGTGTATGCAGTAGCATATGCCGAGTTCTGTACGGCGTCACGCCTTGCCAACAGATCGCGCTCAACCTTCTCGATTTCGCGCGCCTTGGCGCGGATTGCGTCCATGGCAGCTTTGCCGGTCGCCCCCTCCAACGTGCGCGCCTGCTCCCGCGTCGTGGGATCCGCCATCAGCGTGATCTCCCGCTCGGCGGTCTCGACGCGCCACGTCATCGCCAGCTTGTTCAATTCATCGAGACGACTTTGCTGGTCTGGGTTATCCGAAGTCTGTTCTCTCAATTTTCGGATTGCCGCGCTGAAGTCGGCGCTGCCTCTGCGGTACGGGTCCAGGAATTTCTCGTCGCCGCTGATCAAATAGCCGCGTAGGCTAGTTTGTTGATCCAGCGTTGCGGCTACTGCCGCCTCTAGCGTGTCCAACACGTCAGTGGTGTGGACCCGCCGGTTTTTGGCCTCTTCGATCACGCTAAGTCTGTCGTAGACGATTGCGCCGCTCACGAATATGACCGCTACCACGGCTGCAAATGCCGCCATCAATTTGTGCAAAATCAGTAGACTCGAAAACTGGGGCACCTGACCCTCAAGGCCGAAGTCCGCGACCGACCAGACAGCTAGCTCGAGATTGCTCCCAAGCGATGGCATTCGCAAGAATTGGTATGGGACCGTGACGGGGCAAAGCGGCGCAGCCTCCGGAGTGGAGCGCAGTCAGTGTCTCGTCGGGCAAGGGGGAAATGTTGCCGTGCCGTCGGACACAACAGGGCCGTCATATCGACGCGACCTTCATGACATCCAATGTTCCGCGAAAGATCATCTCAAGTGCCACGTAGAGAATGACGGCCAGACCGACGTAAGCAATCCAGCGATGAGTCTCCAGAAGGCGGGCAATGAAGGAAGCGGCCATTCCCATCATCGCGATGGAAAGGCCCAAGCCGAAGATCAGGACCAATGGATGCTCCCGCGCAGCCCCCGCGACGGCCAGAACATTGTCGAGAGACATCGAAGCGTCGGCAACGATAATTTGCCAACTCGCCTGGATGAGTGTTTTACGAGGTTTGCTTTCCGGGATTGCTTCACTTGCCCCTTTCCTATCGGTGGGGCCCGTGCGGGACGTGCGCAACTCTCGCCACATTTTCCAGCATACCCACAATAGCAGGATCCCGCCGGCGAGCGGGAGGCCGACGATCTGCAGGATCTGCGTCGCTATCCCGGCTAACAGAAGGCGCAGTATCGTCGCGGCGACTATACCGATCAAAATCGCCTTGCTTCGTTGGGCCTGAGGAAGTCCCGCCGCGGCAAGGCCGATGACGATGGCATTATCGCCGGCGAGCACAAGGTCGATTAGAACGACCTGCAAGAGTACGCTAAGAACATCCGTATTGAGAGAATCTAACACGGATCATGGTCCCCGATGCCAGGGAAATGGCAACTCCGAGCGATGGTCGCATACGTTCTTACGGATTGACCGATGCGCGTTACCATCCAAAACAGAGCGGCCAATTCAGCTCTAGTCCGACGTCGCCGGCAATCCGGGCGCCAGGTGACGATCTCCCAAAACGGCGTCCGAATGCTGTCCGACCGGCGCCCCGAAAAGCATTGCGACTTGATCTGGTTCGCCAAAAATCGCTGCGGCGCAACACATCATGGTGAATGCACCTGCGATATCCCAGAGCGTTACATGTTCTGGCGTTACATGTTCGGGCTTTGCCCAGGCCAAGAGCGCGGTGATCATCGCGTCTGAGAAAAATAGAAGACTGAGCGCTGGTAAGACGAGTTGGGAATCCAGCAGGAGGATCATAAAGAGGGCGGGAGTCGCGACCAGGATGCTCAACAACGCGAATAAGCAGAATGTGTCCCGCCAAGGCGCATTCCTGTTCCAATTTGCATGAGAAGCGATCATTTGATCCTCCTGCATACGAGCGCTTTATGTAGGAGCCATCTACTCGTTGAACTATCCGGTCTACTTGGGCGTTTTCCGCCTCTCAAATGAATGTCTTGTTGTCCTATGCCGCCGACCCTCAATCAACGTAAGAACGCCAGCGGTCGTTACGGCAACAATGACAACGGCTGCCAGCCCCTCGACGGAGGCCAAGGTTTCATACCACCTGTTCCAAAGCTCAATCATGTGCTGGCCTCTCTCGAGAGCGCACCCCACGATCGATAGATTTCACCGCTTAAAGACGACCCTTGCAGTCAGAAGCACAATGCTACTGATGGTCGCGCGCGTTTTGGCCGCGCGGCAACATGACCACGATCCGTTCGGCCCGCACGCGCATCGATCTTTCTACTGGAACGTCAGGATCGAACTGGCTGTTCGATACCAGGAAGATTGCCTTCGCTGTCGCGGAACCACGCGCCTCGCTGAGCGACACCCTTGCTGGCGTAGTTGCCGGCGATCTCGGCGATCCCGTTGGCTGGCATCCTTGGGCTGCAATGGAGCAGGACGTTGCAAAGTCTGAGCTCTGAGACGGGGCTGTATCTCTTGCCAACCATCATCTTCTTCGAATTCTATTTCCTCACGAACGACCTGTTGGCCCTTCTTTGCGAGAAGTACGAGCTGGACTTCGGGCGGTGATGCGAACTGTGTAACAGTCTTCCAAGCAATCAGCCGAGATCAATCTCAGCCGCCTCGTACCCAATCGCCCAAGGCGAGCGCTTTATACAAGTTCATCAGCCCACACCTTGAAGCTGACGAGCGTGTTGGGTCCGAAAGTCTGGGCGATCGGAACATCCGCCGCATCGCGGCCTTGCGC
The DNA here is from genome assembly GCF_051853065.1 of Bradyrhizobium sp. SPXBL-02. NCBI lineage: Bacteria > Pseudomonadati > Pseudomonadota > Alphaproteobacteria > Hyphomicrobiales > Nitrobacteraceae > Bradyrhizobium > Bradyrhizobium sp. SPXBL-02. Next base: position 1,500,644 of record NZ_CP182474.1, read on the forward strand.
GATCAGGACGCGGCCGATTCGCGGAGTGTTGTTGCGTGCATCGAATGTGTACCAGCGACCGCCAAGATAGGCTTCGAACCAGCCTGCAAAGTCCCCGGGAGCGTGGGGCGGCGGGATGCCGATGTCGCCGAGATAGCCGGTGCAATAGCGTGCTGGAATGTTCATGCAACGGCAGAATGCAATGGCAAGATGCGCATAGTCGCGGCAGACGCCCTTGCCCTCGTTGAATGCTTCCCAAGCCGTCATGGTGGCCCGCGCGTGCTCGTAGCCGAACGCGATGTGATTGTGCACGAAATCGCAGATCGCCTGGACCCGTGGCCAACCCGGCGCCACATTCTCGAACAGCTTCCATGCGATGTCGGAAAGCCGATCGGTTTCGCAGTAGCGGCTGCCAAGCAGATAAACGATGGTATCAGGTGGAAGATCCTCGACCGCGTATTGCGTGGCGGAAGGCGCGATCACATCAGGCAAACCGCTATCGCGCACTGTACCGTTGGCGGAAAGGCGCATGCGGCCGGCGGGCGCAACGAACCGACTGCACCAGTTTCCGAAGCCGTCGCGGTAGGGCGAGATCGGGACGGAAGGCTCGGTGATGAGGTAATCCGGCACAATGATGTCGGATGCCCGGGTAAAATGCATACCGACGATAGCAATCAATGGTGTGACTTGCTGGAAGTCGTAGATCATTTCGAAGCCAACCCGTATTTTCATCCTTAGGGCCTGTCTCGACTGCATCAACTCGAATGGCTGCGGGGATGATCGTGTTGGCAACGGCGGCCGGCGTCCGTTACTTCAAACTAGAGGCTTCCTTGGTGACTTGCGAACGGGGCGGCTCGATGCGCCAGAATGGATATGCCGCCAATTCTTTCGAATGCTGCCCGAACATATCGACCTGTCTGCTTGTAAACTCCGCAAGGACGCCGAAAAATTCAGTCGGTGACCCGATCGTCGCAAATCTCAGGCCAAATTCAAAAGCAAATTGCACGTTGGCTCGGGCGACCTCAAAAAGCTTCGTTTGATATGCCTGCATGTTTGCCGTGGCTAAAACAAAGCTCTTCGTTTGATCGATTTCCGTCATTCTCTGACTGACGTCATCTGGCAAGGCATCCACCCGAGGCTCAATGGTAGGAACCTCGTGGTTAGGATCATCCTGAAGCTTAAGAGGCGGTTCAATCGAAACTGCCGCAACCGAGCGAAGAAAATTCTCTTTCGGGCTTCTAACAACGGCCTGTTTGTTCCGTTCGGTCCGCACGGCCATTTTCGGATTGCGGGCGCGCTTTGAGGCTGATGCCGGTTTGCGTTTGCTCATCTGACGCTCCAATAAAATGGGGTGCGACCACAACGGTCATTTCTGAACGGACAACAGGCTTTGTGAGCTGGCGTTCCAACCCGCGCATTGTTGGAGTCCCGAGATCAATCGCACGCTCTGCGATGTCGCAACTCCAACCAACAAGCGTATAGCTGGCGATCTTCCAGACCTATACTCAACGGGTGTCGGTCTGAGAACAATCAGCTCTCCGCTCGTTGTGCTCTCCAGAGACCGCTTTAAGTTGCGGCGACTACGCTCGCATTCGTGCCTTGATCGCGAGACTGGCGGATAGAGGCCGGCAAGCTGATCCGGAAGCTCGGCGACGTGCTCGAGGACCCGAGCGCCCTGTGAAGCTGGGTTACCCACCGAGCGAATGCTCGAGGAAGAAGCGCAGCATTTCCCTTGTGGCATCCGGCCCTTGCGGATCAGTGTAAGACCCGGCGGGGCTGCCGCCTGACCACGCGTGTCCGGCGCCATCGATGTCCCAGTGTTCCGAGATCGCCCGACCGGCCCCGTCGATCAGGACGGTGCGAGTATAGGCATGGCCGTGGGGTACGCGTCCGCGAAGTACCTTCGTCGTCGGCCTCGTCGCCCTGGCGGACTGCTCGATAATCTGATCGCCATTCTTTGGATGCACCGTAGTGTCGCGATTGCCATGGAAAACGATGGTCGGCACAGAAGTTTTGCCATCCGCATTTGCCTTGGAGCCGCCTCCCTGCCGCATGGCGACGAACGCGGAGGGAAGATCGCTCGCGGCCCCGCACGCGAGGCCTGAATGAATACCGACGGCCGCGTACAGGTCGTTATACGTTGCGCCCATGATCGCGGCGGCGGCCCCGCCGGCCGACAGACCCGCGACGTATACGCGCTTCGGATCGATCGGATGCTCGCGCATGATCTGGCGGGTAATACCGGCGATCATCGACGGCTCGCCCCCGCCGCGACGCTGGTCGCCGGTGCGAAACCAGTTCCAGCACTTCGACTGGTTGGCTCCGCTCGGCTGCTCAGGATAGACCACATAGCAATTCTGCTCTTCCGCCAGGAAGTTCATCCGGGTGCCGGCCGCGAAATCGTCCGGCGACTGGGTGCAGCCATGAAGCATGACTATCAGGGGACGTTGTCCCTGAAAGCGGCTTGGAATGAACAGCTTGTAGGTCCGGCTTCCTGCGGCGTTACTGAAGGTACCGGCGATAAATTGTGTGCCCTCGGGCACGATGTCCGATGGGGACAGGGGAGCGCGCGTGATCGGACTTCGCAGGCCGACCCCGGGAAAATCCCGCATGCCGTCGAGCGGTAAAGCGCGTCTGCGTCCCTGAGCAGAGCGGGCCGGCGAGATCGGCGGAGCTTCCCGCTCCTCGACGACGTCGGCAGTGGCGTCGATAGTAAGCGGATCGAGCGGAAGCCGAGCCTGAGCGGCGCTACGAGACTCCGGTCTTGGAGCGTAACCGCCCTGGAGCATGCGCTGCAGGAGCGCGGTGGCCTCGACCAGTTGGCCGGCACGCGTAAGGCGGGTTGCTTCGCGGACTATGTCTTGATTCAGCATCGTTCACCTCATTCTGTCGGCGAGAGCGGCCTTGACCGCGGGAGTGGCGTGGAGGGCCCCCAGCACCGAGACCGACGCGATCGTGGCGCGAGCCAACTCGGGAGTGACGTCTTGGGCGATAGTGGCCAAGCCCAAAACATTGATCTGCAGCATCTCGCCGGCGCGGCGCGCCGCTTCGAGATCCTCGCGCGCGTAGTTGCGCAGCCCGAGGTCCAGGTTCTTCCGGACCGTGGATTGTCTGACGACCTCCGCGTGGCGCTCGAGCTGGTTCCGGATTGCTGTCCGAATGAAATCGGTCCGGTTCGAATAGAACCCTTCCTGCACCATGAGATCGACATGACCGAGGTCGACATAGCCAAGGTTGATCGTGATCTTCTCGGTGTCGGGGACCTTGGGGCGCAGCTCGCGCACATTATCGGCCATGGCTAGCATCCATTCTTACCATCCGTATGGATGGCATATGGATGCTATCTAGATGCTCGTAGGCTTCTTTCAAGGGATAGAGCGGATAGATCGCGCCCAAGAGCACGAGACTGGATGCTGCAGCGGGCCGGCGTCTCGATGACCTCGGCGGAGCTCCGGATGGCGCGCATGCCGCACGACCTCTGCCGCGACTACCGAGCTCATTGTGAACGGCGGTCCAGGTCCTCCAACCCTACTCGTTCGGCCTCGCGAAGGTTCGCTGGAGATCGATCGTACCGGACAGACGTGACGCTGATTCCGCTCTGCTCCTGGCAAACTGCCACCCTCGGAAGGCGGCCTCGACAGGGATGGCGCCGACGCAGGCCTGGCGCCCCCGTCCGCTCACCATGGCGCTCCACGCATTTCTCATCTTGTCATTCATCCTGAATAGTTGTTCAGTCCTTGCGGGGCGATTTGCATCTTTTGCGTGAGAAGCGTTGGGCCGCAGGGCGTGCGGACGGCGTGTGGGACAGGAAGCGCGCCATGGTTTATCGGCGGACGCATCAAGTGGTGAAGCGCCTTGCGGCGCGGCGCAGCGCTATACTGGCGGCGGCGCGGGAGGCGGCGGCGGAAGGCGGGATGGCGGCGGTGCAGATCGCGCCGGTCGCGGTCCGGGCCAATGTCGCAGCCGGCACCGTCTACCGCTATTTCCCCTCCAAGGCCGAGCTGATCTCCGAGCTCATTGCCGAGGTCTCCCGCGACGAGCTCGCGGCGATCCGCCGGGCGGCCGATGCCGCGCCGGGGCCGTCCTCGGCGCTGGCGGCTGCGGTCACCACAGTGGCGGTCCATACGCTGTCGCAGCGCAGGCTGGCCTGGGGCATCCTGGCCGAGCCGGTCGATGTCGATGTCAGCGCCTCCCGCCTCGCTAGCCGGCGCGAGATCGCCGGCGAGATCGCCTCCCGGATCGACGCTGCGGTGCGCGCCGGCCATCTGCCGGCGCAGGACACCGCGCTCGCCGCCACCGCGCTGCTTGGGGCCCTGCATGAGGCTCTCGTCGGCCCGCTCGCGCCCGACAATCTCGAAGATCCCGTCAAGATGCGCGATGCGGTGCAGACGGTGACGCTGCTGGCGCTGCGCGCCGTCGGCGTCATGGACGCCCGCGCCCGCGGCCTCGTGGTGCAGCAGACGCTCCTGCCGACGACCAAGGCGCTGGTCGGCGCGTAAAAATCGCGCCGCGCGTGCGGTGGCGAGGTGATCGCGCTCAGGCCTTTGCCTGAGCATGCCTTTTCGCAAAACCCCGGCAAATCCGGCCAAGCGGCCGGCTACTGTGCATGGGGTTGTTTTTCGACTTTGTGTTTGGCGGCCTCTGGCGAGGCTTACAGGTTGGCGTCGCCCTCGGGGCCGACCGAGGCGATGCGCACCATGTTGGTGGTGCCGGGGATGCCGAGCGGCACGCCGGCGACGATGATCACGCGCTGGCCGGCGCGGACGAAGCCGTCGCGGAACGCGATCTGGCCGGCGCGGCTGACCATGTCGTCCTGGTCGCGCGCGTCTTCCGCCACCACGCAATGCACGCCCCAGGCAACCGCGAGCCGGCGGCCGGCGGTGATGTTCGGCGTGATCGCCACGATCGGCGGCTTCGGCCGCTCGCGCGCCACGCGCACGGCGGTCGAGCCCGACGAGGTCCAGCAGATCAAGGCCGGCAGGTCGAGCGTCTCGGCGATCTGCCGGGCGGCGTCGGCGATGGCATCGCCCGCGGTGGATTCCGGTGCCGGGCGCTGGGCCATGATCACCGAACGGTAGGTCGGGTCGCGCTCGACCTCCTCGCCGATCCGGTTCATGGTCGAGACCGCCTCGACCGGGAATTTGCCGGCGGCCGATTCCGCGGACAGCATGATGGCGTCGGCACCCTCATAGACGGCGGTGGCGACGTCGGAGACTTCGGCGCGGGTCGGCACCGGCGACTGGATCATCGATTCCAGCATCTGGGTCGCGATCACCACCGGCTTGCCGGCGCGGCGCGCCATCCGCGTCATCTGCTTCTGCAGGCTCGGCACCCGCTCCAGCGGCAGCTCGACGCCGAGGTCGCCGCGGGCCACCATCAGCGCATCGGAAGCCTCGATGATGTCGGCGAGGCGGTCGATCGCCTGCGGCTTCTCGATCTTGGCCATCACGGCGGCGCGGCCGCGGATCATCTTCTTGGCCTCGATCACGTCGTCGGCGCGCTGCACGAAGGACAGCGCGATCCAATCGACGCCGGTGACGAGGGCGGCCTCGAGGTCGGCGCGGTCCTTGGGCGTCATCGCCGAGACCGGCAAATCGGTGTCGGGCAGGCTGACGCCCTTGCGGTCGCTCATCTTGCCGCCGACCACGACACGGGTCACCGCATGCTCTTTCGAGGTCTCCTCCGCGATCAGCCGCACCTTGCCGTCGTCGAGCAGCAGCGCATGGCCGGGCCTGAGCGCGGCCAGGATCTCCGGATGCGGGAGATTGACGCGCGTGGCATCGCCCGGCGCCTTGTCGGAATCCAGCGTGAAGGTCTGGCCGTTCTGGAGCTGGATCGCCCCCTCGGCAAAGGAGCCCAGTCTCAGCTTCGGGCCCTGCAGGTCGACTAGGATGCCGATCGGCCGACCGTAGCTAGACTCGACGTTGCGGATCGTCGCCACCAGCTCCCGCATCTTGTCATGCGGGGTGTGGCTCATGTTGATGCGGAACAGGTCAGCGCCGGCCTCGAACAGGCGGCGGATCATCGCGAGGTCTGAAGAGGCCGGTCCCAGGGTCGCGAGAATCTTGATACGGCGAAGACGCCTCATGGCTTATTTCCAGGCGGGGGTGGCAGGCCGGGCGAGCCCGGGGGCGTAGCACCGGGCGGGCTATTGGGCAAACCCGGAACCCCGCCCGGGCCCACCGGACCGGGCAGGCCAGGCACGCGTTGCTGCGCCGGCTGTTCGTTGGCGTCGGTCAGCTGCACCGTCCAGGCCCGCTGCTCGCCGGTGTCGACCTCGAAATAGCCCGTGCGGTCATAGCCGCGCGCCAGGCAATCCTCGGTGCCGCGGATGGTGAACTCCTTGTCGCGCGAGCACATGAAGGCCTGGCCCGACCATTCGCCGCCGCGGTCGTAGTCGATGGCGTAGATGTAGTAATAGCGGGCGACCAGCGTGCCCCGCAGCAACGTCTCGCAGGAGCGGGACGAGATGTTCCACCAGCCCTCGGTGGTCCAGCCCTCGGCATCCTTGTAGCCGAGCGCAATCCCGACCCGGCTCGAGGTGTTGTTGCAGAGGCGGAAATCGGCGGAGGCGGGGCTGGCGGCAAGGCACAGCAGGGCGACCACCAGCACCGGGACCAACCGGGCGAGCAGGTAAAGCGGGGAGCGGGGAGATTCGGTCGTCATTGTCGCGGAAGCTATACCAGATCATTGACGATTTGGCGTTGGGCCGGGGCCAGCCGGGCCGTGGTCCCTTTGCGCCGCGATATGGCAAAATCTGTGACAACACCCACCTGATCCCCTAACGCTAACCTCCACCGGCACGGTTAAGGACGACAGCCATGGCAATCGACGACAAAACCAGAACGGAGCTCGAGGCGGCCGCTTTCCGGCGCCTGGTCGAGCATCTGCGGAGCCGGACGGACGTCCAGAACATCGACTTGATGAATCTGGCCGGTTTCTGCCGCAACTGCCTCTCGAACTGGCTCAAGGACGCCGCGGACGCCCAGGGCGTCGCCTTGAGCAAGGACGAGAGCCGGGAGGCCGTCTACGGCATGCCCTACGAGACCTGGAAGGCGAAGCACCAGGGCACGGCCACGCCCGAGCAGATCGAGGCGATGAAGAAGGTCCATCCCCACGGGCATTGAACGGAACATCGCGGTGCCCTGAGTCGCACCACACAACAGCTTTCTTTGCATCAGTGCAGGAAGGTGTGGGCGCGCTGTGGACGAGCGTGATGCTTGCTTGAACGCTGGGAGCGCCGACCCTAAGGGTCTACCCAGCACGCGCGGTGAGGGATGCCGGCGTCACCTCGTTTTGCCAGTTCCATTGGGAGTACCAAGATGGCCACCTCCGCCGCCGTCCGCGACGACGAGCCCGCGACGAAATTTGCCAAGGACCAGCTCAAATCCATCATCGAGCGCATCGAGCGGCTGGAGGAAGAGAAGAAGGCGATCTCCGACGACATCCGCGACGTCTATGCCGAGAGCAAAGGCAACGGCTACGACGTCAAGGCGCTGCGCACCATCGTGCGCCTGCGCAAGCAGGACCCCAACGAGCGCGCCGAGGCCGAGACCATTCTCGAGACCTACATGCAGGCGCTGGGGATGCTCTGAGGCGCCTCGCCCGGTCGGCGTTGCAGCGCACCAAGCTTGGGCAAAATCTCGGCATCTGCTAGATTGCTCGGTGAAGGGACCGAGCGATGGATGTGCCGGGACCAGAGCGCAGGCTTGCCGCGGTTCTTGCCGCCGACATGGTCGGCTTCAGCCGGCTGATGGAGGTCGACGAGGCCGGCACCCTCGCGCGCCTCAAGACCCATCGGGTCGAACTCATCGATCCCGCCATTGCGAAAAATCGCGGCCGTATCATCAAGACGACCGGCGACGGCATGCTCGCGGAATTCCACAGCGTCGTCGATGCCGTGCTATGTGCGGCCGAGGTTCAGCGCCGCATGGCGCGGCGTAATGCCGATGTCGCGCCGCCGCGGTGGATCCAATTCCGCATCGGCATCAATCTCGGCGACGTCATCGTCGATCAGAACGACATTTTTGGCGATGGCGTCAACGTCGCGGCACGGCTGGAGACGCTGGCCGAGCCTGGAGGCATCTGCATCTCCAGCGCGGTTCGCGACCAACTGGGCGAGCGCCTCGATGGCGTCGCATTCGAGGACATCGGCGAGCAGAACGTCAAGAACATCGCGCGCGCCATCCGCGTCTACCGGATCCGATTGGAGGATGCGCCGGCAAGCACGCCAGCCGGTGCGACGGCCGCCGCAAAGCCGATTGGCAAGTCGAAGAAGCCGTCAATCGCCGTGCTGCCCTTCGCCAACATGAGCGGCGATCCGGAACAGGAGTTCTTCGCCGACGGTCTCACCGAGGACATCATCACCGAGCTTTCACGCTTCCACGACCTGCTGGTGATCTCGCGCAACTCGACCTTCGTGTACAAGGGAAAGTCGGTCAAGGTACAGGATGTTGGCCGCGAATTCGGCGTCGACTACGTCATCGAGGGAAGCGTGCGAAAGGCCGGGGATCGCGTCCGCGTCACCGTGCAGCTGATCGATGCGGAGACGGATCGGCACATTTGGGCCGAGCGTTACGACGGCGAGCTCAAGGACATCTTCGCCATCCAGGACGAGATGACCCGCGCGATCGCCGCCACATTGCCCGGCCGCGTCGAGGCGGCGACGCACGATCGCGCGAACCGCAAGCCGACGGACAACATGGCGGCCTACGAATGCGTGCTGGCCGCGAAGGTCTTGCACCATCGCTCCAATCGCGAAGACAATGCGCGGGCGCAACTTCTGCTCGACCGGGCGCTCGAACTCGACGCGAGCTATGCGCACGCGCATGCGTGGAAGGCGTGCGTCCTCGGCCAGACCTGGGTCTATAATTGGTGCGCGGATCGCGACGCCACCTTCCAACAGGTGGCTGCAGAGCTGGAAACCGCGCTGGTCCTCGACGACAACGACAGCGACGTCCATCGCATCCTCGCGGCACTCAATCTGAATCGCGACGACCATGATAAGGCCACTTACCATCAGGAACGCGCGCTCGCGCTCAACCCGAACTATGATCTCGTGGTGGTGCAGCAGGGCGAACTGCTGACCTGGCTGGGGAGGCCGGAGGAGGGCATCGACTGGATCAAGAAGGCGATGCGGCTCAACCCATATCACCCGGAACGATTCTGGAGCCATCTCGGGCGTGCCTATTACTGTGCCGAGAAATACGCCGAAGCCGCCGAAGCTTTCTCGCGGATCTCACGTCCCGATCACACCCATCATGCGTTCCTTGCCGGGATCTTCGCGCAGATGGGCAATGCAGTGGCTGCCGGTGCGCACGCGGCCGAAGTTCTCAAGCGTGAGCCGGCGTTCTCGGTGGCCAATCATCTTGCTACCCAGCATTACAAGCAGCAGGTCGATCGTCAGCGCTATGAGGCAGGCCTTCTTCGGGCAGGCCTGCCGGCTTGATCTGGCGCGCGGCGGAGACTGCCTGCGATCATCGCAAGATGGACTACGAGACTGAATTCGTGGAGGTCGCTATGCGCCTCAGCGCAGCGCGGCGGTGCGCACGACGAACGACGTCGTCTCGAGCTTTGCGGTCGCGCTGCCCGAGAAATTGTCGCAGGACAGGCCCAGCATCGGATCGTCGGAGAAGCCCATCGCGATCACGGCCTTCGGCTTGACGAAATAGCCGCGCAGCGCCGCGGTATCGAGCTCGCCCATCAGCGTCACCGACATCGCGCGGCTGGCGCTCGGCGACAGCATCACGATCTTGAGCCAGATGCTCTCGCCCTTGGCCGCGGAGAGGCGGGTCGCGGTTGCGATCCTGCCGTCGATGCTCTTGCCGACCACCGTGTTGATCTCCGCTGCCTGGGCCGCGCTGCGGGGACGGGCGGTGCGCGGGATCGGCGCGGAGGCGGCGACGACATTGGCGCGGTCGACCGGCGAGGCCGCCGGCGCGAAAGCCAGGGCCTGGAGGGCCGCGTTGGGCACGCTCGCTGTTGGTTGCGGATCGGTAGCCGCAGCTAGCGCCTGGCGCGCCTTCAGCGCTGCGACCTGCGCCGGCGTCGCCTGCTGCGGCGTCGCAGGAACGTCATCCCAGAAGCCGCGCGCATTGATGATGTCGGCCGGGGTCTCCGGCTTGCCGGAAGCGGGCTTGTCAGCCACGGGCGCGGGCTTCGGCTTGGGCGGCGCGACGATCTGCGCATCGGCCGAGGCGAGCTGGATCGCTGTGGCGATCTGCGGCTTGGCGCGCGGCGTCGGCACCGGCTCTGCGGGCTTGGCGGTGGCTGCGACGACGGTCGGTGCCGCCGGCCTCGCGGCCGGAGCGGGCGCGCCCTCGTCATCCTCGTCGCTGGCGGCCGGAGCTGCCGACTTGCCCTTGAACAGCGCGGCGAAGAAATTCGGCTTGCTGCCGGCATCGTCGCCGCTGCCGCGGCGCTCGATCTCGGCCTTGGCGAGCTCATAGTTCTTCAGCGGCACGCCGTCGGTTGGCAGATGCACCGTCTTGCCGTCCGGGAACACGCGCGCGAGCTGGTCATGCGTCATGCGCGGCCAGTGCCGGACGCTGCCGGTGTCGAGGTGCACGAAGGGCGAGCCGGAGGTGGGATAGAAGCCGACGCCGCCGCGCTGCAGGCGCAGGCCCGCGAAGCGGATCTGCTCCAGCGGCACGCCGGGGATGTAGAAGTCCATCGCATGTCCCAGCATGTGCTGGCTGGCGCGCGCCACGCCGGAGGAGCGGCGGCGGAGCATGGCGTTGGTGGCGGGAGAGCGATAGGAGGAGATGATCTGGATGGGCTGCTTGCCGTCGACGTCCCGATAGACTTCCCAGAGGATGTCGAACAGGCGGCGGTCCATCACCGTCTCGTCCTGGGTGCGCCAATCGCGCAGGAAGTGGTTGAGCTGCTTCAGCGCCGCCTCGTCATAGCGCCCGTCGCGCTTGAAGGTGACGGTGAGGTCTTCGCCGGAATGGGTGTGGTGGAACGAGAGCGTCTTGGTCTCGTTCAGCGCGGCGGCGTCATGAACCGAACCGGCGGCCGCAAGCAGCAATGCAGCCGCGAGGCCGATCCGGGATCCGGCCTTCACGCCCGCATGGGACAACGACAGCACAGCAAGTTGGCGTGCGAGACCAGTCAGCACGTATGAGCCCACCCAGTCGACGAGCGTTCAAATGGACTCTCCCGCCAACCCCGTTAGCAGCGCGAAAGAGGATGAACGCTTTCTTAAAGCGAGAAGGTTAATTTGAAGTTGACCTTCCCGCCCCCAAACCAAGTCAGAATACGATCCTAAGCCGTTGACTGTGGCAAAAAAACGCCCGCCGCCCCAGGGCGGGTCGCAGCATGGTTAACGTTAAGCGGCCTCATCCTGGGGATGAGGCCGCTGATTTCATTACATAATTCCTGTAAGCTAAGGGTGCCGAGCGAGGCTCAGCGGGTAAACACCCGCTGCGGACGGCGGCCGACCGGCGCCGGCGGCACGGCCTGGGTGGGCGCCCCGAACAGCCGCTCGAAGAAGTTGGGCCCGGACGAGCCGAAGCCGCTGTTGGCCACGGCCACCCCGGAGGGCAGCGTCGTCGCCGGACGCGAATAGCTCGGCTGGGAATGCGCCACGACGGCCTCGAGGTCCTTGCCGCGGTTGTTCTTCAGGATGTTGATCATGGTCGCGTCGCGGCCATAGACGTCCTTGCGGAATTGCAGCTTGCCGGCGTCGTCCACGAACGCGGTCTGATAGGTGATGTTGACCGGGATCGGGGTCGGAAATTTCAGATCGATCTCGCTCTTGCCGTACATGCTGCGCACGCGCTCCGGCGTGTACTTCTCGTTCGGCATGGCGATGTTGAGTAGCACGGAGGCGTACTGATCCGGATTCTGCACGCGCATGCAGCCGTGGCTGAAGGCGCGCTCGTCCCGGGCGAACAAATGCTTGTCCGGCGTGTCGTGCTGATAGACCAGGAACTTGTTCGGGAAGTTGAAGCGGATGCGGCCGAGCGCGTTGGCTTCGCCGGGCGGCTGCGAGATGTGCACCGAACCGTCGCGGTTCTGTTCGAGCCTGAGGCCCATGCGCTGAAGCACGGTCGGGTCCTGCTGCAAGGCCGGCAGGTATTCGTTGTAGACGATCGACGGCGGCACGTTCCAGGTCGGATTGACCGTGATGTACTTCATCGTCTCGGTGAGCAGCGGGGTCGCATGCGAGCCCGGCTTGCCGGTCACGACGCGGGTGGTCCAGACCTGCTGGCCGCGCTGCATCACCTTCAGCGTGAAGTCCGGAATGTTGAGGATGACATAGGCATCGCCCAGCGCCGGCGTGCCGAGGTCGCGCGGCAGCCAGCGCCAGCGCTCCATGTTCACCAGCACCACGTCGATCTGCTTGTCGCGCTTGGGGGTGTTGAGCGCCTTGACCGTCTTGTCGTCGAGGATGCCGGTCGGCTTCAGCTCGACGCTGGTCTGGAATTTGCGCACGGCTTCGGCCACCGCCGCGTCGTAGCGGGTGTCGCTGGCATTCTCGGCGAGGCCGAGCTTGGCACGCAGTTGCGGCACGCGCGGATCTTCCACGACGATCTCAGCCTGCTTCTTGCCGGCCGGGGTATATTTCAGCGCCGGACCGTCGGCGATCTCGATCACCGGACCGCTGCCCTGGCCGCGCAGCTCGGCGAGCTTGGCCTTCAGCTCCTTGTAGAGCCTGTGCGGCGGGTTGTAGCTGTCGAGCGCCGCGGAGGCATCGCTCGCGGTCGTGACCTTGGCGAGCACCTCGCCGGGGTCGACCGGGTGCTCGGGATAGAGGATGTCGCCGCTGACCTGCGACCAATGCATGCGGCCGCTCTGGGCGTGGCGGGCGTAGTCGAACATCCCGGCGGTGAGCTTGAGCTCGGCATCGGCCAGCGCATCGGGCGTCGTGGCGGCGGCGAAATCCGGCACCGGATAGTCGGCGGGATTGAGACCGTCGGAGGCCGCGTCCTTGAGCCGCGCGATCACGCCCTTGGCCGCAGCAGTCAGGCTGCCGCCTTGCGTCCAGACCGGCGCGAAGTCGCGCGCGCCGTAAAACTTCTCGACGGCCGCCCGCTCGTTCTTGCGGTCGAAATGGCGCGAGGTCTTGGCGCCGATCATGTCCTTGAGCCTGTCCGCGACCGGCTGGTCGGCGGCGGGCACGGTGCTTGCGGCCTTCACCGGCTCGGCGGCCGGTGCGGCGGGAGCCGCCGGCGTGGCGGTCGCGGTGTCGGCCTTGGCAGGCTCGGTCTTTGCCGGCTCGGTCTTCGCAGTCTCGCCCTTCGGCGCTTCTGGCGCGGGTGTGGTGGCGACGTCGGACGGCTTGGTCTCGACCTTGTCCGGCGCTGGCGCGACGTCCATCTTGGCGGAGTCCCTCGCGGCGTCCTTCGTCGAATCCTGCACCGTGGCGGTGGTGTCGAGCTTGATGTCGGCTGCAGTCGGGGGCGGGACGTTTGCGGGCTCGGGGCGCGGGATCGCAGCTTCGATCGCGAGCTCGGCGGCGCTGCTGCGCACCTGATCCTGCGCCAGGGCCGAGCTGGCCGACACCGTGAGGAAGGTTGCCGCGACCGTCATCAAGACACGGTCAAAGCCCACACGATGGTTCAAACAGTCACGCATTGTGTCGCACCCCTCGGGTGAGCTGTTCCTTCGTGGAACAGCTTCGTTATCGCCTAGTGATGAGTTACGGCTAAAACCGCGCCGGCCTCTCGAAAGTTGCACGCCTGCACGCAACGATTCTGACGCAGACGATATACAGGCCCCGATTTTGCAGCCAGCGCTACCCGGGACGACTCACGACAAACTGACTTCAAGGGAGCCTCTTGGCAACGGATTGTACGCTTCTGCCACGCGCTTTTCCCTCTGTCTGTCACTTCCAAGTCACGGTTCAAATCGCAGACGAATTCCGTCGGCACGCGAACGGCTTAGAGCGGTCTCGCACCGCGGCGCGAACCCCCATTCACGCTGGGCTCAGTGCGTCTCTTCACCGCTTTTGCCGCCATGCCCGGGAACCCCGGCCTCGTCGAGTTTGCGGTAGAGCGTCGAGCGGCCGATCTTGAGGCGGCGAGCCACTTCGGACATCTGGCCGCGATAGTGCGAGATCGCGAAACGGATGATCTCGTTCTCCATGTCTTCCAGCGGGCGGACATCCCCGGTCGCAGTGAGCATGGAGAGCGTTCCCACCAGGGGGAGCGGAGCGATTGGTATTTCGTTACCCGACACCAGGGAGGGCGTCGCCGCTGGCTCGAGCATCAGCGGGGCGGTCGGAATTTCCGTGGCGGGATGTGGCTGCGAGGCGAGCAGCGGGAAGTCGCCGAGACCGAGCTGGTCTCCGTCGCTCATCACCACGGCGCGGTAGACCGCGTTCTCGAGCTGGCGGATGTTGCCGGGCCAGTCGAGCTGGGCAAGGTGGGCCACCGCCTCGCCGCTGATCCCGGTGATCGGGCGGTTCTCCTCTGCGGCGAAGCGCGCGATGAAATGCCTGAGCAGATGCGGGATATCCTCGCGCCGCGCGCGCAGCGAGGGGATCGTTAGCGGCAACACGTGCAGCCGATAGAACAGGTCTTCGCGGAAATGTCCCTGCTTGACCCGCTCCAGCAGCTTGCGATTGGTGGCCGAGATGATGCGGACGTCGACCTTGAGCGGCTTGCGGCCGCCGACCGATTCCACGGCGCCTTCCTGGAGCGCGCGCAGCAGCTTCACTTGCGCCGTCAGCGGCAGCTCGCTGACCTCGTCCAGAAACAGCGTGCCGCCATGAGCCTCGACGAACTTGCCGGTGTGCCGCTCGGTGGCGCCGGTGAAGGCGCCCTTCTCATGCCCGAACAGGATGGACTCGACGAGGTTGTCTGGAATCGCGCCGCAATTGACCGCGACGAACGGCTTGGCCTTGCGCTCGCCGCTGCCATGGATGGCGCGCGCGAACATCTCCTTGCCGACGCCGGACTCGCCCTCGATCAGCACGGGGATCGCGGAGTTTGCCGCCTTCTGGGCGGCACGCATCACGCCCGCCATCGCTTCGGAGCGGGTGATGATGTCGGAGAAGGTGAGCCGTCCTTCGCGGCTGTGACGGATGCGCTGCAATTCGCCCTTGAGCGCGGACGTGTTGAGCGCGTTGCGCAGCGAGACCTGGAGCCGCTCGACGCCGACCGGCTTGACGACGAAATCGGCCGCGCCCGCGCGCATCGCGGAGATCACGTTGTCGATGCCGCCATGGGCGGTCTGCACGATGACGGGGACGCTCAGGCCGGCTTCGCGGATCTTGGCCAATACGCCCATGCCGTCGAGGCCGGGCATCACGAGATCGAGGATGACGGCGTCGATGGCCGGTCCGTCGGGAGCGGTGAGGGCGGCGATTGCGGCGTCGCCGGAGTCCACGACGACCGTCTCATAGCCGCATTTCTGCACCATGTTCTCGACCAGCCGGCGGGCTACAGCGTCGTCGTCGGCGATCAAAATACTGGCAGCCATGGTGTTCCCCGCACGCTACTACTATCTGTCTCGAATCGGGGCACTCTGGCCGAAGCCGATTAACGCACGCTTAATCCTTGATGCCCCCGCCCGCCGCCGCGATTGTTGAACACAGGTTTCCCACACAATGAATTCGCGCTCCAAGTCTGCCTCGAACAAGCCCGCTCTTAAGAAGACCGCTCTGAAGAAGTCCGCTTCCAGCAAGCCCGCTCTCCGTAAGCCAAGCGCCAAACAATCCGTCGCCAAGGCAAGACCCTCCAAAGCTGCGAGCAAGACCGGCAAGCTTCCCGAGTGGAACCTGGCCGACCTCTACTCCGGGATCGACGCGCCGGAAGTGGCGCGCGATCTCGAAAAGATGGATGCCGACTGCGTCGCCTTCGAGACGGACTACAAGGGCAAGCTGGCGACAGGGACAGCAAACGAAGATGGCGGAAAATGGCTCGCCGAAGCGGTGCGACGCTATGAGGCGATCGACGATCTCGCCGGCCGTCTCGGCTCCTATGCCGGCCTCGTCCATGCCGGCGACAGCGTGGACCCTGCGATTTCAAAGTTTTACGGCGATGTGTCCGAACGGCTGACGGCGGCGTCCACGCATCTGTTGTTCTTCGCGCTCGAGCTCAACCGGATCGATGACGATATTTTGAATCGCGCGATGCAGGCCGCCGAGCTCGCGCACTACCGTCCCTGGATCGAGGATCTGCGCAAGGAGAAGCCGTACCAGCTCGACGACAAGCTCGAGCAGCTTTTCCTGGAGAAGGCGCAAACCGGCTATTCGGCCTTCAACCGGCTGTTCGACCAGACCATCTCCAGCCTGCGCTTCAAGCTCGGCACCAAGGAGCTCGCGATCGAGCCGACTCTCAACCTGTTGCAGGACCGCGACGGCTCCAAGCGCAAGAGCGCGGCGGAGGCGCTGGCGAAGACCTTCAAGGCCAATGAGCGCACCTTTGCGCTGATCACCAACACGCTCGCCAAGGACAAGGACATCTCCGACCGCTGGCGCGGCTTCAAGGACGTTGCCGATTCCCGCCATCTGAACAACCGCGTCGAGCGCGAGGTCGTCGACGCGCTGGTCGCCTCGGTGCGCGCAGCCTATCCGAAGCTGTCGCATCGCTATTACGCATTGAAGGCGAAATGGTTCGGCAAGAAGCGGCTGGCCTATTGGGACCGCAACGCGCCGCTGCCTTTTGCGGCGACTGACGTCATCGCCTGGCCGGAGGCGCGCAGCATGGTGCTGACGGCCTATCGCGGCTTCTCGCCCAAAATGGCCGATATCGCCGAGCGCTTCTTCACCGACCGCTGGATCGACGCGCCGGTGCGGCCGGGCAAGGTGCCGGGGGCGTTCTCGCATCCGACCACGCCATCGGCTCATCCTTACGTGCTGATGAACTACCAGGGCAAGCCGCGCGACGTGATGACCCTCGCGCATGAGCTCGGCCATGGCGTCCATCAGGTGCTCGCGGCAAAGAACGGTGCGCTGATGGCGCCGACGCCGCTGACGCTGGCGGAGACCGCGAGCGTGTTTGGCGAAATGCTCACCTTCAAGCGACTGCTGGCCCAGACCAAGAACGCAAAGCAGCGCCAGGCGCTGCTCGCCGGCAAGGTCGAGGACATGATCAACACCGTGGTTCGGCAGATCGCGTTCTATTCCTTCGAGCGCGCGGTCCACACCGAGCGCAAGAACGGCGAGCTCACCGCGACGCGGCTCGGCGAGATCTGGCTGTCGGTGCAGGGCGAGAGCCTCGGGCCGGCGATCGAGATCAAGGCGGGCTACGAGAACTACTGGATGTACATCCCGCACTTCATCCACTCGCCGTTCTACGTCTACGCCTACGCATTCGGCGACTGTCTCGTGAACTCGCTCTATGCGGTCTATGAGAACGCGGCCGAGGGTTTTGCCGAGCGCTATCTCGACATGCTCGCCGCCGGCGGCACCAAGCACTATTCCGAGCTGCTGCGCCCGTTCGGGCTCGATGCGAAGGACCCGAAGTTCTGGGACCGCGGGCTCAGCGTCATCGCGGGGATGATCGACGAACTCGAGGCGATGGGCTGAGGCGCGCGGCGCTTTTGGCGATGGGCGCGCGTAAAACATCTGTTGAACTAGGGCTTCGGCGATGTTATACATATGTATAACGTGCTGGAGCCCATGTCATGAAAATCGAGATCAAGAAGATTGGCAATTCGGACGGATTGCTACTGCCCCGCGAGCTCATGCAGCGCCTCGATCTCAAGCGGGGGCAGCAATTGCATGTCGTGGAATTGCCTGGCGGTGGTTTTCAATTGCTGCCCTACGATCCCGACTTCGAGCGGACGATGGAAATCGCCGACGAGGTGATGGACAAGTATCGCGACACGCTCGCCGCTCTCGCAAAATAAGTCGGCGACGCGCATGAGCGATCCTCAGGAGCCGCTCTGGGTGACCTACGAGCAGGCTGTCGCAATTCACGGCCGCCAACTCCGGCACTTCGGTGGTGCGCCGGGATTGCGCGACGAGGGCATGCTGCGCTCCGCGCTGGAGCGCCCGCTCAATAAACGGCGCTATGAACGGGCGCCGATGGACGAACTCGCTGCAGCCTATGCATTCGGCCTCGCGAAGAACCATGCATTCGTCGACGGAAACAAGCGCATCGCCTTCATGGTGATGATGGTCTTCCTTCATAAGAACGGCGTGGCCTTCAGTCCCGATCCTGCGGAGGCGACGACGATCATCCTCTCGCTCGCCGCCGGCGAAGTCAGCGAGCAGAGCCTGACGCGCTGGATTCGCGACAATTGGAATTCCAAATGACCCGATTTGCGGGAAAACCCCGCTTCGGTGCCGTTGCCCTGTCTAAATCTTTCAGGTATCCCAGCCCGAGAATTCGACGTTCGACTGGGGACAATCCATGGCTGATCATAGCGAAGTGGCGTACACCACTGCCGACGGCAACGACTACGTTGCCCACGAGCAGACCTATGAGGGTTTCATCAAACTGGTGAAATACGGCACGGCCTCGGTCGCGCTCATCGTGATCCTGATGGCGATCTTCCTCACCTGATCCGTCCGTTGCCGCACCGCCAGCGCTGTCGGTGCCCATAAAATTTGCATTCAAGCCGGTTCTAAAACCGGTATCCAACGTTGCGGGAGTAACGCTAAGTTCGCGTGCGCGCTTTGTCCCGCGTCGCCGGAGGGCCTATGAAGATCGCCGTTGCCAAGGAAATCGATCCGTCGGAGCCGCGCGTCGCCGCTTCGCCTGATACGGTGAAAAAATTCAAGGCGCTCGGCGCCGAGATCGCCGTCGAGCCGGGTGCCGGCATCAAGTCGGGCCTTCCGGATTCCGAATTCACCGCCGTGGGCGCCATCGTCAGCACAGACGCGCTCAAGGACGCCGACATCATCATCAAGGTGAAGCGTCCCGAGGCCTCCGAGCTTGCGCAGTACAAGCGCGGCGCCCTCGTCATCGCCATCATGGACCCTTACGGCAACGAGGCCGCGCTGAAGACGATCGCGGATGCGGGCGTCGCGGCCTTCGCGATGGAATTGATGCCGCGCATCACCCGCGCGCAGGTGATGGACGTGCTGTCCTCGCAGGCCAACCTCGCCGGCTACCGTGCCGTGATCGAGGGCGCCGAGGCCTTCGGCCGCGCCTTTCCGATGATGATGACCGCGGCCGGCACCGTGCCCGCCGCAAAGGTGTTCGTGATGGGCGTCGGCGTCGCCGGCCTCCAGGCGATCGCGACCGCCCGCCGTCTCGGCGCCGTGGTGACCGCGACCGACGTCCGACCCGCAACCAAGGAACAGGTCGAGTCGCTCGGCGCAAAGTTCCTCGCCGTCGAGGACGAGGAGTTCAAGAACGCACAGACCGCCGGCGGCTACGCCAAGGAAATGTCCAAAGAGTACCAGGCCAAGCAGGCCGCGCTCACTGCCGAGCACATCAAGAAGCAGGACATCGTCATCACCACCGCGCTGATTCCGGGCCGGCCGGCGCCGAAGCTCGTCAGTGCCGACATGGTGAGATCGATGAAGCCCGGCTCGGTGCTGGTCGATCTCGCCGTCGAGCGCGGCGGCAATGTCGAGGGCGCCAAGGCCGGCGAGGTCGTCGACCTCGATGGCATCAAGATCGTGGGCTACACCAACGTCGCCGGCCGCGTCGCAGCCTCGGCCTCCAGCCTCTATGCCCGCAATCTGTTCTCCTTCATCGAGACCATGGTCGACAAGAACGAGAAGAAGCTCGCCGTGAACTGGGACGACGAGCTCGTCAAGGCCACCGCGCTCACCAAGGACGGCGCCGTGATCCACCCGAACTTCCAGCCGAAGGCTTAAGGAGACCCGTTATGGAGCACGCTGCACAGGTCGTCGACCCCTTCATCTTCCGGCTGTCGATCTTCGTCCTCGCCGTCTTCGTCGGCTATTTCGTGGTGTGGTCGGTGACACCCGCGCTGCACACGCCGCTGATGAGCGTGACCAACGCGATCTCCTCGGTGATCGTGGTCGGTGCGCTGCTTGCCGGCGGCGTCGCCAATGTTTCGAGCGGCTCCGGCTGGGCGCGAGCCTTCGGCTTCGTCGCGCTGATCTTTGCCTGCATCAACATCTTCGGCGGCTTCCTTGTCACCCAGCGCATGCTGGCGATGTACAAGAAGAAGTCGAAGTGAGCGGCCACCTCGGGCTGATGGGATCTATGGGGACCTGAGATGAGCGCCAACCTCTCTGCATTTCTGTATCTCGTGGCGGGAGTGCTGTTCATCCTGTCGCTGCGTGGGCTATCCAGCCCGGCTTCGTCGCGCCAGGGCAATCTGTTCGGCATGATCGGCATGGCGATCGCGGTCGCCACCACGCTTGCCAACCATCCGCCGGCTGACGGTCTCGCGTGGGTGCTGGTGATCGTCGGCATCGCGATTGGCGCCGCGATCGGCGCGGTGATCGCGCGGCGCGTGCCCATGACGTCGATGCCGGAGCTCGTCGCGGCCTTCCACTCGCTGGTCGGCATGGCCGCGGTGCTGGTCGCCGCCGGCGCGTTCTATGCGCCCGAGGCGTTCGACATCGGCACGCCGGGCAATATTCACACCCAGAGCCTGGTCGAAATGTCGCTCGGTGTCGCCATCGGCGCTTTGACCTTCACCGGCTCGGTGATCGCCTTCCTCAAGCTTTCGGCACGGATGAGCGGCGCTCCGATCATCCTGCCGGCCCGCCACGTGATCAACATCGCGCTCGCGGTGGCGCTGGTCGCCTGCATCGTCGGTCTCGTCGTCACCGGCAGCCCCGTGTTCTTCTGGCTGAACGTCATCCTGGCGCTTCTGCTCGGCGTGCTCATGATCATCCCGATCGGGGGCGCCGACATGCCGGTCGTGATCTCGATGCTGAACTCCTATTCGGGGTGGGCCGCGGCCGGCATCGGCTTCACGCTCGGCAATTCCGCGCTGATCATTACCGGCGCGCTGGTCGGCTCCTCGGGCGCGATCCTGTCCTACATCATGTGCCACGCGATGAACCGGTCCTTCATCTCGGTCATCCTCGGCGGCTTCGGCGGCGAGACCGCTGCGGCCGGCGGCGGCACGGGCGAGCAGAAGCCGGCAAAGCTCGGCTCGGCCGACGATGCCGCCTTCATCATGAAGAACGCCTCCAAGGTCATCATCGTGCCCGGCTACGGCATGGCGGTGGCGCAGGCGCAGCACGCGCTGCGCGAGATGGCCGACATCCTGAAGAAGGAAGGCGTCGAGGTGAAATACGCCATTCACCCGGTCGCGGGCCGCATGCCCGGCCACATGAACGTGTTGCTCGCCGAGGCCAACGTGCCCTATGACGAGGTGTTCGAGCTCGAGGACATCAACTCCGAATTCGCGCAGGCCGACATCGCCTTCGTGATCGGCGCCAACGACGTCACCAACCCGGCGGCCGAAGAGGACAAGTCCTCGCCGATCTACGGCATGCCGGTGCTCCAGGTCTGGAAGGCCGGCACGGTGATGTTCATCAAGCGCTCGCTGGCCTCGGGTTACGCGGGCATCGATAATCCGCTGTTCTACCGGGACAACACCATGATGCTCCTCGGCGACGCCAAGAAGGTCACCGAGAACATCGTCAAGGCGATGTAGCGAGGGAGGGACCGTGGCCATCAACAAGGAATGGCACCGGTCCCATCGCATGCCGCCCAAGGCGACGCGCGAGCAGCGCATCGCCTGGCACGCTGCCCACAAGGCGGCGTGCGGCTGCCGCGACGTTCCGGCGAGTCTCCGGCCCGACGTCATGAAATTGCTGCGGAGCCGTCGCAAGCCCTAGTCTGGATCGGGGCCGGCCGCGCAATGATCACCATCGTCAAATGGACCGTCATCCTGCTCGTGGCCGTCTATCTTGCCGGTCTCGTCGTGCTGTATCTCCGCCAGCGCGAGATGCTGTTTCCGATCCCGCCCGTCGGTCGCACCGCACCCGATGCTGCGGGCCTTCCCGAGGCGGAAGAGCATGTCCTGACTACCTCGGACGGCGAGAAGGTCATCGTCTGGCACGTGCCGGCGAAACCCGGTCGTCCCGTGATCCTGTATTTTCCAGGCAATGGTGATTTTCTCGCCGGTCCTGTCGGCCGCTTCAAGGCGATGACCGCAGACGGTACCGGCCTCGTCGCGCTGTCCTATCGCGGCTATGCCGGCTCCAGCGGCGCGCCCAGCGAGGAGGGCCTGTTGCGCGATGCCGCGGCCGCCTACGCCTTCACGACCGCGCGCTACGCGGCGGAACGAATCGTCGCCTGGGGCTTTTCGCTCGGGACCGGCGTGGCGGTCGCGCTCGCCTCGGAGCAGCGCATTGGAAAGCTCATCCTGGAAGCCCCCTATACGTCGACGGCCGACATTGCAGCTTCGTCGTTCCGGTTCGTGCCGGTGCGCCTGCTGATGCGCGACCCGTTTCCCTCCGACGAGCGCATCTCGCGCGTCACGGTGCCGCTCCTGGTGATGCATGGCACCAATGACCTTGTCATTTCGATCGTCTTCGGAGAGCGTCTGTTCGCACTCGCCCGCGAGCCCAAGCGGTTCGTTCGCATGGAGGGCGGCGGGCACGACAATCTCGATCAATATGGCGCGATCGAAACGGCGAGAGGCTTCATTGGCGACTGACGGCTTGGCTCAACGTTACGTTCCCGCGCTCGCCGTCTCCTGCTTGACGTTTCTGCCGCAGAATGCGCTTGCCGCGACCGGGCTCGACGGCGCGGCGATGCGCTGGCCCCATGCGCTGCCCTTTGCCGGCTTGTTGCTGTCGATCGCACTGGGGCCGCTGCTGTTGCCGAAGATCTGGCATCACCATTACGGCAAGATCACAGCTGCCTGGTCGCTGCTGGCGCTCGCCGCGCTCGTCGTCTTCGCCGGCGGCATGGCGATGCTGGCGGCGCTGGTCCATGCCATCCTCGCCGAATATCTCGGCTTCATCGTGCTGCTGTTCGCGCTCTATGTCGTTGCCGGCGGCATTCTCATCACGGGCGACATCAAGGGCACGCCGGCGGCGAATGTCGGCATCCTCGCGCTCGGCACGTTGGGGGCGAGCATCGTCGGCACCACGGGTGCCGCGATGATCCTGATCCGCCCCTTGATCCGCGCCAATCGGCTGCGGCGCCACAACGCCCATGTCGTCATCTTCTTCATCATCCTGGTGGCCAATGTCGGCGGCGCGCTGAGCCCGCTCGGCGATCCCCCGCTCTTCGTCGGCTTCCTCCACGGTGTCGACTTCTTCTGGACCACGCGGACCATCTGGTTGCAGACCGCGCTGGTTGCCGGTCTGTTGCTCGCGATCTTCGCCGTCATCGACGTCTGGCGCTTTCGCAGCGAGCCGCCTCCGACTGACACAAGCCGTGGCGAGCCGTTGCGCATCCGCGGCCTCGTCAATCTGGTGCTGATCGCAGCCATCGTCGCCAGCCTGCTCGCCTCCGCGATGTGGAGGCCCGGCATCGCGTTCGATGTTCTCGGCACCAGGCTGGACCTGGAGGACCTCGTTCGCAATCTGGTGCTGCTGGCCATCGCGGCGCTGTCGGTATGGCTGACGCCCGACGAGCACAGGCAGGCCAACGGCTTCACCTGGGAGCCGATCCGCGAGGTCGCAAAGCTGTTCGCGGGCATCTTCGTCGCCATCATCCCGGTCATTGCCATGCTCAATGCCGGCCATCACGGCGCGTTCGCCTGGCTGCTGTCGGCCGTGACGGCGCCGGACGGCACCCCGCGCGAGGTCGCCTATTTCTGGTTCACCGGACTGATGTCGGCATTCCTCGACAATGCGCCGACTTATCTGTTGTTCTTCGAGCTCGCCGGCGGCGCCCCGCAGGTGCTGATGCATGAGCTCTCGGGCACGCTCGCCTCGATCTCGATGGGAGCCGTCTACATGGGAGCGCTCACCTATATCGGCAACGCGCCGAACTTCATGGTGAGCAGCATCGCCCGCGAGAACGGCATCGAGATGCCGAGCTTCTTCGGTTATCTCCTGCGCGCGGGCGCCGTGCTGATCCCGCTGTTCCTGTTGCTGACGTTCCTGCCGGTCGCGCCGATCCTGCACTGGCATTGAATCTGCCGGCCGATTTGCTACTGCTCGGCCGAGCTGCGATGAATTTCATCGCACCTCGGTTTTTCGATTGCGCATGATCATATCGGAAAACCGCAACACACTTTTCCGGATCATGCTGAGATTGGAGCCGGTGGATGAGCGCGCATGATCCGATGCCCCGGTCGGCCTGGGTCTTTCCGGCGCTGGCCGTGCTGTTGTTCGCGGCCGTCAGCGCGACGGGTTACGTGTTCACGCTGTCGTTTGGCGGACTGCTCTTCGCAATCGTCCTCCTGGTCATCCTGTTCGGCACGGTGTTCGCTGCGGTTCATCATGCCGAGGTGATCGCGGAGCGGGTCGGCGAACCCTATGGCACGCTGGTGCTGACGCTCTCGGTGACCATCATCGAGGTCGCGTTGATCACCACGATCATGCTGGGCGACAAGCCTGCCCCGGCACTGGCCCGCGACACCGTGTTCGCCGTGGTCATGATCGTCTGCAACGGCCTGGTCGGGCTCTGCATCTTCATCGGCGGCCTGCGCTATCGCGAGCAGGGCTTTCAGCTCTCCGGCGCCAACGTCTACCTCAGCGTCCTGTTCGCGCTCGCGACCATCACGCTGATCATGCCGAACTACACCACCACCACGCCGGGGCCGGTCTATTCCGCGGTCCAGCTCGGCTTCGTCGACGTGGTCACGCTGGCGCTCTATGCGGTGTTTCTCTACACCCAGACCGTCCTGCACAAGGATTACTTCGTGCACGAACGTGCCGACGGCGAGGGCGGGGCGGCGCACGTGTCTGCAGGGGCACTCGCGCTCACCGTGGTGCTGCTCCTGGTCTCGCTTCTGGCGGTCGTGCTGCTCGCCAAGAAATTCTCGCTGGTGGTCGATGCCGTGGGCGCCAGGATCGGCGCGCCACCGGCCTTCGCCGGCCTTCTGGTCGCGCTGCTGATCCTGATGCCCGAGGGCGTTGCGGCCGTCGCGGCGGCGCGCAGGAACGACCTCCAGAAGAGCATCAATCTCGCCCTCGGTTCTTCGCTGGCGACCATCGGCCTGACCATTCCTGCCGTCGGCGTCGCGACCTATGCGCTCGACAAGGAGCTCGAGCTCGGCCTCAGCGCCCAGGGCAGCGTCCTTTTGCTGCTGACCTTCTTCCTGAGCATGCTGACCTTCGGCACGGGCAGAACCAATGTCCTGTTCGGCCTGGTGCATATGGTGGTATTTGCCGTCTACGTGTTCATGGTTTTCGTGCCGTAGAAGGAGCTCCCGGTGCTTGCCGCCAAGTCCGACGTCCAGATCGACAACGAAGAGGTCCGGGTGACCGAATGGCGGCTTGCCCCCGGCAGCGCCACCGGCCATCACACCCATGGGATGGACTATGTGATCGTTCCGGTCGCCGCCGGCGAGATGACCATCGTGGCGCCCAATGGCGAACGGTCCAAGGCGCAGCTTTCCGCCGGTAAATCCTATTTCCGCAAGGCCGGCGTCCAGCATGACGTACTTAACGAAACCTCAACTGAGATCGTGTTCCTTGAAATTGAGCTGAAACGCTAGGGGCGCGCCACCCTTTGCCATCGATCCGTCGCAGTTGATCCCTCA
This sequence comes from Bradyrhizobium sp. SPXBL-02, assembly GCF_051853065.1. Taxonomy (NCBI): domain Bacteria; kingdom Pseudomonadati; phylum Pseudomonadota; class Alphaproteobacteria; order Hyphomicrobiales; family Nitrobacteraceae; genus Bradyrhizobium; species Bradyrhizobium sp. SPXBL-02. The sequence goes on from NZ_CP182474.1 coordinate 1,526,129, forward strand.
CAATGCCCTAAAGTTCCCGCATCAGGTCGCGCGGGGAGTGGTCGGAATGCTGAAATACCTCGCAAAAATTTCGATGGATATCTTCCCCTCGGTGCTCGCGACGATCATCGGGGCCTACATCGTCAATCATTACATCAACGCCAAGCCGGCCGCCGACACCCCAGCCGCCGTGACCGCGCCTGCCCAGACCGGCGCCGACGGCAAGCCGACCGATAGCGCCAACCTTCCCGCGCCTGGCGTCAAGGCCAAGGGCATTCCCGAGAAGAGCGTGACGGACAAGGCGGCAGCCGAGAAGCCGGCCGATCGGCCGCCGGCCGCCGAGACCAAGGCCGCAGACGTGGCTCCCGCTGACGCCGCCCCGCGCGGCCGACCCTCTACCCGCGACAAGGCCGCGGCGAAATCCGCACCGGCTGCCTCTGCTCCGGTGGTCGAGGCCAATTCAGCCCCGGCGGCGGCTTCCCCGGCTCCCGACGCCAACGATCTGGCACGTGCTGCGATCGAGCGCCTGCGCAAATCGCCCGAGGGCAAGGCTGCCGAGGCCAAATCGTCGGAAACCAGGCCTGCCGAGGCTCGCGCTTCGGAGACCAAGCCGGCCGAGCCTGCGGTGCGGGACGCTGCCCGCACGCCGGAGGCCCCGCGGGTCGTGAATGTGGAGCCGTCCCCGGTCCGTCCGCTGCCGCCGCCGATCAATGTCTCGACGCCTTCGCCCGAGGCCTATGGCAATGCGGGCTCCAATCCGCCCTACACGGCCTCGGTCGGCAACGACGATCCGAATCGGGTGACGCCGCCGGCCGACATTCCCGTGCCGGTGATCGCGCCCCCGCTCGACCTGCGTGCCGATGCGGGCGCCTCCATGCCGCGGCCGAAGAAGACCAATGTCGCCGACGAGATGCTGTCGGGCATGAAGTCGATGTTCAACGCCGTTCTGCCCAAGAGCGCTACGCCCGACTAGAACTACGCTCAGGCTACACCAAACGGTCAGCCGCCGACGCGGGCGAGACCGCTGCGGGCGGGTTCGTCGCGTGGACGAAGCGCGACCGCCCTGGTGTAGGACGCCGCCGCTTTTGCCTTGTCGCCCAGCCGCTCATAGGCCTGACCGCGCGCGGTCCAGACCTGGGCATTGTGCGGATCCGCCTCGGAGGCTTCATCGAGATCGGCTGCGGCCTCCTTGACCTTGCCGAGCGCGAGATAGCTGATGGCGCGGCCGAGCAGCGGCTCGGCCTTTTGCGGGTTGAGGCCGCTGGCGGCGCTGAAATCGGCGATCGCGAAGTCGTGCTGGTTGTTGCTCTGGTAGATCAGGGCGCGGCCATAGAGCGCCTGCGCATTATAGGGATCGAGGCCGACCGCGCGGTTGAACTCGTCGAGCGCTGCCGCGGTCTCGCCTGACTTCGCCAGGGACTGGGCCTTCGCGGTATGGGCCTGGGCTTCGGTGACGTTGCCGGCGCTTACCGCGCTCTCGGCCGGCGTGGCGGCCTTGGGCGCTTCCTGCGGCTTGTCCTTCTCCGGCATCAGCGATCCCAGATCGAACGAGCAGCCGCACAGCGCGATTCCCGTCAACGCCACCGCGAGCGGCGGCTGCCAGATCCGACGCCGTCGCGCAAAGCCGCGCTGAGGGAAAGGGGAGGCCATCTACGGTTCGCTCGCGCTAGAGCTTGATCCGACAAGTCCTCAAAACAATAACGCGGGCCTGGGGCCCGCGTCATCGAAAACTGAAGTCTTGCTGAATCGGATCAGCGCGGTCCGCGCGGACCTGCACCGGGGCCGCCACGACCGCCGCGATCGCCGCCCGGGCCGGCGCCGAACACCGGCTTCGGCTTCATCGGCAGCAGGCCTTCGCGCTGCAGCTTCTTGCGGGCGAGCTTGCGCGCACGGCGCACGGCTTCGGCCTTTTCGCGGGCCTTCTTCTCGGAGGGCTTCTCGTAATGACCGCGGAGCTTCATCTCGCGGAAAATTCCCTCGCGCTGCATCTTCTTCTTCAGCGCCTTGAGGGCTTGATCAACATTGTTATCGCGAACGAGAACCTGCACGCGGCATCCTCTTCAAGTGGATCGGATTTGAATTCTGGTAAGTCAAAGGGGATGGCGAAACGCGCAAGCCCTTAACCTTGAGCGCGCGGATGTATCAGACAAAACAGCAGATGTCCACCGGCCAAGCGGATTTTCGGGCCAAGTTCGGCCATTAAATGCGGCGAAAATACCTCCATGCGGCCCCGATTTGGGCGGTTTGGCGCCGAGGACGGGGCCGCGCCGGAGCTTTGTTCCGGAATCTTGCAATGAGGGGACCACAATGGACATCAAAAAATATGCTGCCGAAGCCATCGGCACCTTCTGGCTCACATTCGCGGGCTGCGGAAGCGCGGTGATTGCGGCCGGCTTCCCGCAGGTGGGAATCGGGCTGGTCGGCGTGTCCCTGGCCTTCGGATTGAGCGTCGTCACCATGGCCTATGCGATCGGCCACATCTCCGGCTGCCATCTCAACCCGGCCGTCACGGTCGGTCTTACCGCCGGTGGCCGTTTTCCGGCGGGGCGGGTCCTGCCTTACATCGTCGCCCAGGTGGCGGGGGCGATCATTGCCGCCTGGCTGCTCTATGTCATTGCCAGCGGGGCGCCCGGCTTCGACGTCGGCAAGGGCTTTGCCTCCAACGGCTATGACGCGCATTCGCCCGGCCAGTACAGCATGATCGTGTGCTTCCTCACCGAGGTGGTGATGACCATGATGTTCCTGTTCATCATCATGGGGGCCACCCATGGCCGCGCGCCGGCGGGTTTCGCACCGCTGGCGATCGGGCTCGCGCTGGTGATGATCCATCTCGTCAGCATTCCCGTCACCAACACCTCGGTGAACCCGGCGCGCAGCACCGGCCCGGCGCTGTTCGTCGGAGGCTGGGCGCTGTCGCAGCTCTGGCTGTTCTGGATCGCGCCGCTGATCGGCGGCGCGCTCGGCGGGGTGATCTATCGCTGGCTCAGCGAGGAGCCCACCGGCGTCGTTGCGGGCGTGAAGACGGCGTAATCGAAAAGCACCCGGCGGGATTGCAGCCTTTGCTGCGATCCCGTCACTCGTCCCGGGGCGGCCTGATTTCGGTGACGTGGCCCATCTTGCGGCCGGGGCGCGGCGTGCCCTTGCCGTAGATGTGCACGGTCGCGCCCGGCACGCTCAGCCACTTTTCGTAGTCCTTGATCTCGTCCCCGATCAGGTTGGTCATGGTGACGACGTCGCCGTGGCGCACCGGCTTGCCGAGCGGCCAGCCGGCGATGGCGCGGATGTGCTGCTCGAACTGCGAGATGGAGGCGCCGTCGAGCGTCCAGTGTCCGGAATTGTGCACGCGCGGCGCGATCTCGTTGACCAGCACCTTCGGCCCGGTGCCGTTGGCGAGCACGAACATCTCGACCGCGAGCACGCCGACATAGTCGAGCGCGGTTGCGATCTTGCCGGCGATGCTGCGCGCCTCCTCGGCGAGCGCATCCGGGATCGGCGCGGGTGCACGCGATATCTTCAGGATGTGGTCGCGGTGCTCGTTCTCGGTGACGTCGAAGCACTCGACCTCGCCGGTGGCGGAGCGCGCGGCGATCACGGAGATCTCGCGCTCGTAGGGCACGAAGGCCTCCAGGATCGCCGATTTGGTGGCGAGGCTGGTCCACACTTTCGCGATGTCGTCGCCCTCGCGGATGATGGCCTGGCCCTTGCCGTCATAGCCGAAGCGGCGGGTTTTCAGCACCGCCGGAAGGCCGATCCTGGCGATCGCCTCGCGCAGCGAGGAGACGGAGGTGACGTCGGCATAGGCGGCAGTGCCGATGCCGAGCTTCGTCACGAAATCCTTTTCGGCGAGCCGGTCCTGGGTGGTCTCGAGGATCTTGCGGTTGGGCAGCACCGGGCGGCGCGCGTCCAGCACCAGCGCGGCTGCCGCCGGCACGTTCTCGAATTCATAGGTGATGACGTCGACATCGTGCGCGAACAATTCGAGCGCCTCGACGTCGGCATATTCGGCGCAGGTCGCGTTCAGCACGACGTCGAAGGCCGGCGAATCCGGATCGGGCGAGAACACCTGGCAGCGCAGGCCGAGCCGCGCCGCGGCCATGGCCAGCATCCGGCCCAATTGTCCGCCGCCGAGGATTCCGATGGTGTCTCCGGGCTTCAGCTTCACGTGCCTGGTGTCCGTCACGCCTGGTCCTCCGGGCGCTCGGCGACCGCCTCCGTCTGCGCCTTGCGCCAGGCGGCGAGGCGATCCGACAGGGCCGGGTCCGACAACGCCAGCACGGCGGCCGCCAGCAGCGCGGCATTGATCGCGCCGGCCTTGCCGATGGCGAGGGTGCCGACCGGGATGCCCGCGGGCATCTGGACGATCGAATAGAGCGAATCGACGCCCTTGAGCGTCCTGGATTCGACGGGAACGCCGAACACCGGGAGTTCCGTCAGCGCTGCCGCCATGCCGGGCAGATGTGCCGCGCCACCGGCCCCGGCGATGATGACTTTGTAACCCGCGGCCTTGGCGCCCTTGGCGAAGGCGAACAACCGGTCGGGTGTGCGGTGGGCCGAGACGATGCGGCTGTCGGCAGCAATGCCGAGCGCGTCAAGCGTGTCGGCGGCGTGCCGCATCGTGTCCCAGTCCGACTGGCTTCCCATGATGATGGCGATTGGCGCGGTCATGAGGTCAATTGTGCCCAGAAAAACAGAAAGATAGGCCAGATTAATGTTTCCGGCCGGCGGCTCGCAAGGCGGTGGCAAGGAGAAGGGAATCCACTATCCTGTCTTGGTGAATCCCCGCAAGCCTTCATTGAGCAGGATGCCCATGAAGAAACCAAAAAGGGCGAGCTCTGCGAAGGCCGGAAAGGGCCGGACCATCAGCGCCGGCCGATCCAAAGCCGCTTCGAGCCGCGCGGCCAAACCGGCCTTGCGCGGAGCGCCTGCTGCCGACGACAGCAAGGCGGCCATTCGCGGCCTCAGGAGCAAGCTCAAGGCAGCCCTGCTGCGGATCTCGGAACTCGAGGCGGCCGCCGACACCGATTTCCTGCTCGATATCCCCAACCGGCGCGGTTTCGAGCGCGAGCTCGCGCGCGCCATCGCCTACATGAAGCGCTACCGCGCCAGCGGGGCGCTGATCGTGCTCGACGTCGATCGGCTGAAGCCGATCAATGATTCCTTCGGTCATGCCGCCGGCGATGAGGTGCTCAAGGCGATTGTCGCCACGCTGACGCGACAGGTCCGCGCCTCCGACGTGGTCGGCCGCCTCGGCGGCGATGAGTTCGCGCTGCTGCTCTGGAATCTCAGCGAGACCGATGCCAAGGCGAAGGCCGCCGCCCTGGAGCAGGCGATCGACGAATTGTCCTTCGTCTTTCGCGGCCAGCACGTGACCGCGGGCGCCTCGGCGGGCGTCGCCCTGCTCGGTCCGCAGTCCGCGGCAGCTCGCGCCCTGGAGGAAGCGGATGCCGCCATGTACGTGCGCAAGGCGCACCGCCGGCACGAGGCGGCGGATCAGGCTCCGCAGCGAGCGCTCGTCTAGAGGGTTGCAAGATCTTCCGGCACGTTGCCGAACTTGCGCAGCAGCGTCGCATCCCCGAACTCGCCGGTCATGGGATCGCCGCTGCGGCTGAATGCGACCGCGCCGATATGGCCGGCGCCGCGCGCCAGAATCTCTGCGCGTCGCAGCGCCGCCGTCGAGGACTGACACTCCTCTGCCGCGCCTGCGACGGGGGATCCGTCATCATCGATCAAAAAGGGCATTGCAACGTAATAGGTCACATCCGACATGGCGTTGCTCCGATGGAGCATGATCCGGAAAAGTGTGAAGCGGTTTTCCGACAAGATCATGCTTAAAACAAAGCGCGGTCTCTTCGCGCTTTGAAAATCAGGCGGCGCTGCTCTTGCTCCGCATCTTGCTGCGCGAAGTCTCCGGAATGCAGCCCGCGGAAATCGCCGCCTGCAATTCCTCCAGCTCGGCTTCCAGATATTCGTTGGCCATGATCAGCGCCTTGATGGTGCTGCGCAGATTGCCGTCGCACATCGCGATCGCCTGATCGCAGGCCTGCTCATAATGGCTGTTGTCGAGAAGGGCGGTCGCCGACATCTGCGTTGTCCTCGTGTGTTGTCTTGAGCGTTCTCTGAGGTGTTGGGGCGCCCGCGAATGTTCCTATTTTGTTCTTATTGAGTCAAGCGGATTCGGAAGCGGCGGGCGCCGCGCGAGACCGGCTCAGGCGATGATGTCGGGCGTAATCTGGTCTTCGATGAAAGCGATGCGGTCGCGCAACAACAGCTTGCGCTTTTTCAGGCGCTGTAACCGCAACAGGTCGGGGGCGGGCGATTGATGCAACGCATCGATCGCCGCATCGAGATCTCGGTGTTCCTGCTGCAACCGGGTGAGCTCGGCTTCGAGCTCACGCTCATCTTCATTGGTCATGTCTGCGGTGGCCGAAAACCGATAGGCGTGAGATCTGGGCTGTGGATGCCCTGTGGAAATTATCGTCCTTGCGCCGCGTGATCGCAAGCGATCTGCGATCCCGCATCGCCGATCTCCCGCAAGATATTTCTGCGAGGAGCTGCGGCGTGGCGCCGGCGCATTGATATCATGGATTTTTCCGGCGTGGTTCCCCTAGTCACGCTTCGTTACATATGAACTTTCAAAAATGACGCCGCGACGACGGTTACCCATCGACAGGACGAATCGGTGATGTAGACTTAGGCGTCCGGATCGAATCCTGAGGTTCAACCCTACCGAGGAGGTTTCGAATGACAATTCAGGCACATCTCGTTGAATTGGAACGGAAGCACAAACTTCTCGAAAACGAATTGCACGAAGCTCTCGTGCACCTTTCAACAGACGACCTGCAAATTGTTGAGTTGAAGCGCCGGAAGTTGATGGTCAAGGACCAGATCGAGCGTCTGAAGCAAGGCGACACGCTCCACTAGTAACCCCCGTGACAGTGTAGAGTTGATCACATCCTTCACGCAGGGATGAGAGCATTCGTGCTCATCCCTGCTGCAAGGTGTGCACCGTGCAACAGGTTTGCGCGGCGCTCACTCTTGTTTGGACGCGTGGTCTCGACACCAACACTTATCCGCTTCTCGAAGCGCTCTCGATGTCTGCGAGCTCGGCGACGTGATCGGCGATCGCGAGCGAGGACGTCAATCCCGGCGATTCGATGCCGAACAGATTGATCAGGCCTGCAACGCCGTGATCGCGCGGGCCCTGCATCAAGAAATCCTGCGTGGCCACGGCCGGGGGCACGATCTTCGGGCGGATGCCGGAATAGCTCGGCATCAGCGCGCCGTCAGGCAGCGTCGGCCAGTATTTGCGGATCGCGGGATAGAACCGCTCGGCGCGTGAGGGGTCGACCTCGTAATCGATCGTCTCGATCCATTCGACGTCAGGCCCGAAGCGCGCCTGTCCTGCCATGTCCAGCGTCAGGTGCACCCCCAATCCGCCGGGCTCGGGCACCGGATAGATCAGGCGCGAGAACGGCGCCTTGGCGTTGCAGCTGAAATAGTTTCCCTTGGCGAGATAGGCCGCTGGAATCCGGTCCAGCGGCATGCCGTCGATGCTGCGCGCCACATGCGTCGCCGACAGCCCCGCGGCGTTGACGAGGAGGCTGCATTGCAGCGTCATCGGTGCCTCGCCGCCGGCATCGATCTCGATGAATCCGGCCGCCGCCTTGGCACGGATCAGTGGAGTGTGAAACGCGAAAGCCGCGCCGGCGTCCTCGGCTTCGCCGCGCAGCGAGAGCATGTAGGCGTGGCTGTCGATGATGCCCGTCGACGGTGACAGCAGCGCGGCGTCGCAGGCGAGCGCAGGTTCCAGCGCGCGTGCGGCCTCCCCCGAGAGCAGCTGCATGTCGAGTACGCCGTTGGCCTCGGCATGGGCCTTGATCGATTGCAGCTTCTCGGTCTCTTTCGGGCTGGTCGCGACGATCAGCTTGCCGCAATTCTTGTGCGGGATGCCGCGCTCGTCGCAGTAGCGGTAGAGCGCGTGCTTGCCGGCCACGCACATGCGCGCCATCCAGCTCCCGGCGCGGTAGTAGATGCCGGCATGGATCACCTCGCTGTTGCGCGAGGAGGTGACGGTGCCGATCGCCTCGGCTTCCTCGAGCACGATCACCTCGCGCCCGGCCTGGGCGAGCTTTCGGGCCACCGCGAGACCGATCACGCCGGCTCCGATGACGACGCAGTCGACCCTATCCATGGTTGTGCAGGATACCAGTTGGAAGCACCGGTGGCGTATGGCCCGGGCAGGGGCGCGCAGGCGGGGCTTCCGTTAAGAAGGCGTTTATCATGTCAGGGCAATTGCCGTATTTCACGTGACATTATTCTGTTGTTCCCTCAGGCGTTTACCCGATCCAAACCCGCGAGGCCAGACAATCCGACGTTGAAATCGCGGGTGGCTGATGGCTGAGAAGAACTGGCACGTGGGCAGCACGCTTTCGATTGCTGTGCAGGCCCTCCTATGCCTGGCCGGCACGGGCGCGCCTGCGCGCGCCTTTGCGGCATCGGACAGCCTTGCCGTGGCGGGAGATCTCACCGGGCTTGATCCGGGCGTGATCTGGGAAGCCCTGATCGCCGGCATCGTGGTCTGCGCGTTCCTCGCCGCGATCGGGCTGTGGATCCATTCCTCATTGCGCCGGTCCAGGCGTTTGCAGCTGCGGCGCAACGCCTTCATCTCCTCCGCCATGAACAATCTCAACCAGGGCGTGGTGATGACGGATGCGCAGCGCCGCATCATCTTCTGCAACGACCGCTATCTCGAGATCTATGGCCTGACGCGGTCGGAAGTCCGGCCTGGCATGAATGGCCACGACCTTCTCGAGCTTCGTCGCAGGCGCGGGGTGCTGAATGCCGCCTCCGACGCCGAGTTCTACGACAAGGCATCGAGCGTCAACGGCCTGATCACGGAGCTGCCCGACGGACGGGCCATCCTGGTGAAATATTTCGTGCTGCCGAACGGTGGCTCGGTGGCGACCCATCTCGACGTCAGCGAGGAGCGCAGGCTGTCGCGGCAGCTCGCCTCCACCAAGCAGTTCCTGGAGACGGTGCTGGACCATGTGCCGGCCTGCGTGGCGGCCAAGAACATCGAGGACGGCTGCTACATCTTCGCCAACAGCGCCTATGAGAAGTTCTGGGGATTGTCGCGGGACTTCGCCGTCGGCAGGAATGCGCGGGAGCTGTTTGCATCGGCCTCGGCCGCGAGCATCGAGGCGGCCGACGAGGCGGCACTCAATTCGCCGGATGGCCAGTACCGCAACGAGTTCGACGTGGATCGTGCCGGCGCGCAGCGCACGGTCGCCTCGATCCGGATCGTGGTCCGCAACGAGAGCAATAAGCCCGAATTTCTGCTCATCGTGTTCGAGGACATCACTGACCGCCGCTCGCTGTCGGAGGAGCTGGAGAGCACCAAGAAGTTCCTCGAGCTCGTGGTCGACAACATCCCGGTTGCGCTGATCGTGGAGCAGGTCAAGGACGGCCGCTATCTTCTCGCCAACCGCAGCGCCGAGACGATCCTCAACCGCAGCCGCGAAGAAGCCACCGGCCTGACCGCGACCGACATCTTCAACGCCAAGGAAGCCAAGCTGATCGTCGCGCGCGACGAGGCCGCGATCAAGAAACGCGGGATGATCACCGAGGAGCATCCGATCTCGACCAAGGACGGCCTGCGGCTGTTCCTCACCCGCCGCGCCACCGTGCTCAGCGAGGCCGGCGAGCCGCAATATCTGATCAAGACCCACGAGGACGTCACCGACCGCCGGCAGACCGAGTCGCGCATGGCGCACATGGCCTATCACGACGGCCTCACCGATCTGCCGAACCGCGCCGCCTTCCTGCAGGCGCTGACCCAGATGATCGAGGCCTGCGAGGGCACCGGCGAGGAGTTCGCCGTGCTCTGCGTCGACCTCGACGGCCTCAAGGAGGTCAACGACGTCTTCGGCCATGCGCTCGGCGACAAGCTCCTGATCGAGGTCGCCCATCGGCTCCAGGATTCCGCGCGCGGCGGCGTGGTGGCGCGCCTGTCCGGGGACGAGTTCGGGCTGATCATCGACGGCAAGCAGCCCGAGGCCGGCCTCGCGCTGGCGCAGCAGATCGCTGAAGCCGTCGCGAAGGATTTTCAGATCGACGGCCGTCCGGTCCGCGCCGGCATCACCACGGGCATGTCGGTGTTCCCCCACAATGGCACCGATGGCGCCTCGCTGCTCGCCAATGCCGGTGCCACGCTGTTCCGCGCCAAGCAGAAGTCGCGCGGCACGATCAGCCTTTACCAGCCCGAGATGGACCAGCAGATTCGCGACCGCCGCGTGCTGCACCAGGACCTCTCCATGGCGGTCAAGAACGGCGAGCTCGCGCTCGCCTTCCAGCCGCAGGGGGCCGCGGGCCACAGCGTCGCCGAGAGCGAGATCATCGGCTTCGAGGCGCTGGCGCGCTGGCAGCATCCGGTGCGCGGCCAGGTTTCGCCGGCCGAGTTCATTCCCATCGCCGAGGAGAGCGGCCTGATCGTCGAGATGGGCGAGTGGATCCTGCGCGAGGCCTGCCGCGAGGCGGCGTCCTGGCCGAAGCCGCTGCAGGTCGCGGTCAATCTATCCCCGGCGCAGTTCATGCACGGCGACGTGGTCGGCCTCGTCCATTCGATCCTGCTCGAGACGGGCCTTGCACCCGGCCGGCTCGAGCTCGAGATCACCGAAGGTGTTCTGATCGAGGATTTCGACCGCGGTCTCGCGCTGCTGCGCCGGCTGAAGGCGCTCGGCGTGCGCATCTCCATGGACGATTTCGGCAGCGGCTATTCCTCGCTGAGCTATCTCCAGGCGTTTCCGTTCGACAAGATCAAGATCGACCGCGCCTTCATCATCAATCTCGGCCGCAACCCGCAATCGGCGGCGATCGTGCGCGCCGTCATCGACCTCGGTCACGGCCTCGAAATGTCGATCATCGCCGAGGGCGTCGAGACGGTCGACCAGCTCGCCTTCCTCGCCAAGGAGGGCTGCGACGGCGTGCAGGGCTACCTGCTCGGCAAGCCCTTGCCGATCGGCAAATATGCCGGCCTCGTCGGCCGCGACGAAGCCATGGAGCTTGCGCTGAAGACCGGTTAGTGATGGGAGCGCTTCGCTCCCATTCGACGGCTTCATGGCGGATTACGATCTCGCGATCATCGGCGGCGGCCTGAACGGCGTCAGCCTCGCCCGCGATGCGGCGGGCCGCGGCCTGCGGGTAATCCTGTTCGAGCAAGGCGATCTCGGCGGCGCGGCGTCGTCGGCCACACCGCGGCTGATCCACGGCGATCTCTCAGTGCTGGAGCGCCGCGGCTTCTGGCGGGTGCGCCGGGCTCTGGCCGAGCGCCGGATCTGGCTCCGGATCGCGCCGCATCTGGTCCGGCCGATGCGTTTCGTGATTCCCGCGCATGTAGACGAGCGTCCACCCTGGTTGCTGCGGGCCGGCCTGTTTCTCTATGACGGCCTCGCCGGCAGGAGCGGCCTGCCCGCGTCGGCGACCCTCGACATCACCCATCACCCGGTCGGCAACGCGCTGAAGCGCCCGTTCGGCACGGCGTTCGAATATTCGGACTGTATCGTCGACGATTCGCGCCTTGTCGTGCTCACTGCGCTGGACGCCGCCGAGCGTGGTGCGGCGATCCGGACCGGCGCACGCTGCGTGCGTGCCGACCGAACCGACATCTGGCGGCTCGCCGTGGTCGATCGCGGCCACCGCCGCTCCATCACAGCCAGGGCGCTGGCCAATACCAGTGGCGGCTGGACCTCGATCGTCGCGGAGACGGTCCTGCGCCAGCCGCAGCCCGCCGTGACGGCCATGCAGATGAGCCAGATCATCGTGCCCAGGCTGTTCGATTCAGACAATGTCTACGTGTTCCAGAACAGCGACGGCCGGCTGATCTTCGCAAGCCCGTTCGAGCGCGCGTTCGCGCTGATCGGCACGGTCACGCATGATTTCACCGGCGACCCCGCCATCGTGGCGATGCGCGGTGCCGACGTCGATTATCTCTGCGAAGCGGCGAGCCGCTACTTTCGCGAGCGCATCGTCCCGACCGACGTGGTCCGGACCGTCTCGGGCGTCAATTTGAGGCCGGCGTCCGCGCGGCAACGCGAGGGCACGACCCTGTTCCATGCGCGTCGGCGCAAGGCGCCGCTGATCACGATGTTCGGCGGCGACGTCACCACCTCGCGCCGGCGCGCCGAGCGGGCGGTGACGAAGCTGACGCCGTTCTACCCGATGTCGCCGCCCTGGACCGCCGGCGCAGCGCTGCCCGGCGGAGATTTCGCCTGGGACCGTTTTGACACCGAGGTCGACCTCGCACGCGAGCGCTGGCGCTTCTTGTCGGAGCCGGAAGCCCAGCGCCTGGTTGCCGCCTATGGCTCGCGATTGTCGGCCATGCTCGGTGAAGCAAGGACACGCGAGGAGCTTGGCCCGGCCTTCGGACCCGAACTGACCGGCGCCGAGGTGCGCTATCTCATGAGCCGTGAATGGGCGCGCTTTCCGGATGACGTTCTGTGGCGCCGTTCCAAGCTCGGCCTGACCATGCCCGCCGCGGACCGTGAGGCGCTGGCGGCGTTCATGGCGGGCGAGAGCGTTTCATCCCGAACCGGTTGAGCTAAACACGATCGGCCGCTAGCGTGCGGCGGAATCGGGGTTGGCAGGGACCATGGCGGAAGAATTGCCCGAAACGAACGTTGCGGCTGAACCGGCTGGCGGAGAATCATTTCCGGCCGCAGGCCAGCCGCTGCTGCGCATCGAGGGCGTTGCCAAGACCTTCGGCACATTCCGCGCCGTCGACGGGGTGTCGCTCGATATCAACGCCGGCGAGTTCTTCGCGCTGCTCGGCCCGAGCGGCTGCGGCAAGACCACGCTCTTGCGCATGCTCGCGGGCTTCGAGGCGCCGGACGAGGGACGCATCCTGCTCGGCGGCAAGGACATCGCGCAGGCGCTGCCGCATGAGCGGCCGATCAACATGATGTTCCAGAACTATGCGCTGTTCCCGCATCTGTCGGTGCGCGACAACATCGCCTTCGGCCTGAAGCGCGCCGGCATGCCGCGCGCCGACATCGCCACGCGCGTGGCGGAGATGGTCGCGCTGGTCAAGCTCGAAGGGTTGGAAAAGCGCAAGCCGGACCAGCTGTCCGGCGGTCAGCGCCAGCGCGTGGCGCTGGCCCGCGCCCTGGCGCGCCGCCCACAACTGCTGCTGCTCGACGAGCCGCTCGCGGCCCTCGACAAGAAGCTGCGCGAGAGCACGCAAGCCGAGCTGATGGAGCTGCAGCGGCGGCTCGGCATGACCTTCATCATCGTCACCCACGACCAGGAGGAGGCGATGACGATGGCGAGCCGGATCGGTGTGATGAAATCAGGCAAGCTCGCCCAGGTCGCGAGCCCCCGCGAGCTCTACGAGGCGCCGCGTTCGCGCTGGATCGCCGAGTTCGTCGGCGACATCAATCTGTTCGACGGCGAGTCCAAGTTGCGCGACGGTCATCGTCTGGTCATCGGCACGCGTGATGCGGGGGCGCTGGTGGTGGCCGAGCCGCGCGAAGCCGTCGGCACCGGAAAACTGGCGGTCGCGATCCGTCCCGAGAAGGTCAAGCTGTCGCGCCGCGCCCCGGTCAGCGAGGCTGGTCGTGAGACGGCGATCAACACTCTCGACGGCGTGATCGCCGACATCTGCTATCTCGGCGGCACCACCACCTACAAGGTGAAGCTCGACACCGGCGGAATGTTGCAGGCGTCGGTCGCCAACAGCGCGCGGCTCGACGTCGACGCCTACAGCCTGAACCAGCATGTCGTCGCCTGGTTCACGCCTGATGATTGCGTGGTGCTGCAATCATGAGCTCGCGCCGCATCTTCGCAAGGCCGGCGCGCTTCGCCGCGATCGCGCCCTATGTCTGGATGGTGCTGTTCTTCCTGGTGCCGTTCGCCTTCGTGCTCAAGATCAGCCTGTCGCAGACCGCGATCGCGCAGCCGCCTTACGCGCCGGTGTTCGACGTGACGGCGGGATGGGACGCTCTCAAGGCGGCGTTCGCAGCGCTCTCGGTCGACAATTTCAAGCTGCTCGGCTCCGACGACATCTACGTCTTCGCCTATGTGCGCAGCCTCACCGTCGCCATCACTGCCACCGCGCTGCTGCTCCTGATCGGCTATCCCATCGCCTACGGCATGGCGCGGCTGCCGAAACGCTGGCAGGCGGTGGCGATGGTGCTGGTGATCGTGCCGTTCTGGACCTCGTTCCTGATCCGCATCTACGCCTGGATCAACATCCTTCAGCACGACGGCCTGCTGAACCAGGTCCTGCTCGCGCTGCATCTGGTCAGCCGGCCCGTGGTGTGGCTCTCCACCGACACTGCGATGTATATCGGCATCGTCTATTCCTATCTGCCGTTCATGATCCTGCCGCTCTATGCCACGCTCGCCAAGATGGAGCCGGCGCTGGAGGAGGCGGCCTCCGATCTCGGCGCGCCGCCCTGGCAGGTGTTCTGGCTCGTCACCTTCCCGCTGTCGCTGCCCGGCGTCGGTGCCGGCGTGCTCTTGTGCTTCATCCCGATCGTCGGCGAGTTCGTGATTCCCGATCTTCTCGCCGGATCCAATTCGCTGATGATCGGCCAAACCCTGTGGCTCGAATTCTTCACCAACAAGGACTGGCCGGTCGCCTCCGCTGCTGCGATCGTGCTGCTGGTCGTGCTGCTGCTGCCGCTTTTGCTGTACGAGCGGCTGCAGAAGCGGCAGCTGGAACAGGGGCGTTGAGACGATGCGCAAGGTCGCCCGCCTGTCCCGCTTCAACATCGCCTCGCTGGCACTCGGGCTGGCCTTCCTCTATCTGCCGATCCTCATCCTCGTCCTGTACTCCTTCAACGCCTCGCGCCTGGTGACGGTGTGGGGCGGCTGGTCGCTGCGCTGGTATCACGAGTTCTTCAACGATCGCGCCATGATCGAGGCGGCCTGGATGAGCCTGCGGGTTGCGGTCGCCTCCGCGACCATCGCGACACTGCTGGGCACGCTGGCGGCAGTGGCGCTGTCGCGCGGGGAGAGGTTCCGCGGCCGCACCCTGTTCTCCGGCATGCTCTATGCCCCGCTGGTGATGCCGGAAGTGATCACCGGATTGTCGCTGCTCTTGCTGTTCGTCGCGCTGAACGCCGAGCGCGGCTTCTGGACGGTGACGATCGCCCATACCACGCTGACCATGTGCTTCGTCGCGGTGGTCGTGCAGTCGCGCCTCGGATCGCTCGATCGCTCGCTGGAGGAGGCGGCGATGGATCTCGGCTGCGACCCGGTGCGGGCGTTCGTCGCCGTGACGCTGCCGCTGATCGCGCCGGCGATCGTCGCCGGCTGGATGCTGGCCTTCACGCTGTCGCTCGACGACCTCGTGATCGCGAGCTTCACCACCGGCCCGGGCTCGGCGACGCTGCCGATCCGCATCTATTCGGAGGTGCGGCTCGGCGTGAAGCCCGAGATCAACGCGATCTGCACGCTGGTGATCGCCCTGATCGCGGTCGTCATCGTCATCGCCTCGCTCGCTTCGAAGCTGTCGAGCTCGCAGGGCGAGAGCGCGGCGCCGCTGTAGCCGGTCGTGCGGCGAACCGCGCGCGGGCCGCGTCCTGCATGGCCGCGCCGAGCTGGCGCAGCGCCAGCGCATTGAGCGGAAACTCCAGCAGGATGTGAATGAGGCTGAGCGCCAGCAGGAAGGTGAAGCCGAACGCGTAGTCGTAGAAATACAGCGCGGTCGCCGCCGCGCTGGCCGCGGCCATTGCCGCGAGCCGTGCCTTCGGCACCTCGGCCCAGCGAATCACGTCGGCTTTGATGAACCAGTTGAGGTAGTGATAGGTGTAGACGAAGGCGAGCAGGCTGGTCAGCCTGGTGTCGAGGACGAGCCCCGGCACGCCGAACAGCCGGCCGAGCGCCGGGCCGACATTGCCGAAATAGTCCTGCCCGACCCGGGCAAAGCTTGCGATGCGGATTTCGGCGGCGGGCGGCAGCAGCAGGATCGCGGCGATTGCGGCGAGATAGACCACCACCAGCGCGGCCTGCACGCGGCTGCCGGACCGGTAGGCGCCGAGCACCATGAAGATCAGCGTGAACAGCGAGACGTGGATCAGCGTCGGAATCAGGATGCCGATCACGGCGAGCGAGGAGCCGCTCGAATACATGATCGCGGACAGGGCAAGTGCCACCATGAACAGCAGCATGCTCTCGATCGCGGTGGCGGTCGCCGCCAGCATGGCGCAGACGACCAGCGCGGCCCACATCGCAAAACCGAACCACGAGGCGTTGTCGATCAGCGCCGCGACCACGGCGACGATGGCGAGGACCGCCGCAATGCCGCGATGGGGCAGGTAGTAGCTGCGGTCATGCAGCCACGAGATCTCGGTGAAATAGTGCGCCGGGCCGAGCACGACATAGGCCAGCAGCAACAGCTCGAACGGCACCAGATAGGCGGCCGCGAGCGCCAGCAGCATCAGGCCGAGATGGATCGCGTCGTTGCTTCGCATGATGCCGGCCCCCGCCTTTGGGAACCCGGAGGTTAGATGAGGCGTGGACAATCTTCAATTGCCCACGCCGTTGCTCGACCGCTTTGCTTGCGGCGACCCCTTGCGTCCTGTTGCGTCAGGACTTCACCGCGCCCGCCGTGAGCCCGCCCACCATGTAGCGGCGGAAGGCGTAATAGACCGCGGCCGGCGGCAGCGCGTAGATGAAGCCGGTGGTCATCAGCAGCTCCCACGGCGAGTCGTCGGCGGCGAGGAAGTTGCCGAGCGCGACGGGGAGGGTGATCTCGCGGTCGTTCGACAGCAGCAGGAACGCGTAGAGATATTCGTTCCAGGCCAGCAGCACCGCATAGGTGCCGATCGCGACCAGCGAGGGCATCATCAGCGGCACGTAGACCAGGCGGAAGATCTGCAGGGTGGTGGCGCCGTCCATCACCGCGGCCTCGTCCAGCTCGACCGGCAGCTTGTCGGAGGCCTGCTTGAGCACCCAGATGGCGTAGGGGCTCGCGATCGTCACCATGGCCAGGATCAGCGACCAGTGATTGTTGAGCAGACCGTAATTGCCCATGGTGCGATACATGGGCACCGCGAGGAACGCCGCCGGAATGAAATAGGTGAAGAGTGCGAGGTTCAGCACCGCGCGTCCGCCCGGCACCTTCAGCCGCGAGATCGAGAACGCGGCTGCGGTCGCGATGACCAGCGTCAGCGCGCCGACGGAAGCCGCGATCAGCGTCGAATTCCAGAACTGGACGTAGAAGTCGCGCAGGAAATAGTGCTGCTGCTTGAACACGATCTCGAAGTTGTGCAGCGTCGGATGGTCCGGCCACAGCTTGCCCGAGAACGCGTCCTCCTTCGGGGAGATCGCGAACAGGAACATGTGGTAGATCGGGATCATCGTCCACAGGAAGACGGGAATGCCGATCAGCAGCAGCCGCGCTTCCGTCGCGACGTCACGGAGAGAGGGGAGCTTCATCGCGACAACCGTTTCATCATGAAGTAAACGAGCGGCAGGACGAACGGCATCGCGCAGACGATGGATGCCATCGCGAGCGAGAGCTGGTCGAGCCGGAGATAGCGGATACCGAGCGTCGCCAGCACGTGCGTGAGGTCGGCCGGTCCGCCGCCGGTGAGCAGGTAGACGCTGTTGAAATCGCCCAGCGTCCAGATCATCGAGAGCAGCGTGCAGGTGACGTACAGCGTCTGCATCGACGGCCAGGTGATGTAGCGGAATTTCTGCCACCAGCTCGCGCCGTCGACCTCCGCGGCCTCGAACAGATCGTGCGGGATCGCGAGACGGCCGGTGATCAGGATCAGGGTCCAGAACGGCAGCGACTTCCAGATGTGAACGCCGATTGCCATGCTGAGCGCCACGGTCGGGTCATTCAGCCAGTTCGGGCCGTCATCGCCGGTGAACGAGAAGATGAGGTGGTTGATCACGCCCCATTCGGGATTGAGCATGAAGCGCACCGACAGGATGGTCGGGATCGACGGCACCGCCCAGGGCAGGATGAAGATCACCGAAAGCCATCTGATCCAGGTGCGCTGCTGCGCGAAGAAGCCGGACAGGAACAGCGCGATCAGCATCTTGATGTTGATGCCGATGACCAGGAAGATCAGCGTGTTGATCGCGGCGCGCGCGAAGATCGGGTCGTTGTACAGCGCCACGTAATTCGACGGCGCCCGCGCCAGCCAGAGCCCGTAGCAAACGGGATAGACGACGAAGGCAAGGAAGACGAGCAGATAGGGCGCGAGCAGGATGATGCCCCAGACCTGCGCCGGGGTCAGCCGCGACGACAGGGGCGGGCCGGGGATTGCCTGATCGCCAGAGAGCGTGATCGCCATTCTTTCGAAACTCTTTGAAAGGACTTCCGGCCGCACGAGGCGGCCGGTGTTTGTCGTTTACCACTCCCTGCGAGCCACGGGGAGAGAGGGATGGACCTCAGCCCGCGACCTGCTTGATCCGGGCGATCAGCTCGTCCACGGCCTTGTCGACCGGAACCTTCTCGCTGACGACGCGGTTCATCGCCTTCGCCCACACGTTCTCGTTGTTGAGAATCGTGAACTTCCAGTTCTTGGTGAAGTCGAACGCTGCGGTGCCGCCCTTGAACTGGGCGTAGACGGCCTTGCGGTGCTTGTCAGCCTGCCAGAACGGGCTTTCCTGGCTTTCCTTCGTCACCGGGAACCAGCGGCCGAGCGCGCCCTCGATGTAGGGGCGGATGTTCTCTTCCTGCAGCAGGAAGCTGATGAACTGCTTGCCCTCGGTCTTGTTCTTGGCCGCGGTGAACATCAGTCCGGTCTTGACGTCGGAGCGGTAGCGGATGGTCGAACCGTCAGGCGCCTTCGGGAACGAGGCCGTGATGATGTCCTGTTCATAGGCCTTCTTGCCGGCCTCGCGCTGTTCCGGCGTGAGGTTCTGGTTCTGGGAATCCTCGAACCATTTCGCCGCGATCGAGATCGTGAAGTTATGGGTCATCACGATGGTCTTGTTGTGGAACGCGACGTTATTGTCGGGATCCTTCCAGGTGGTCGAGGACGGCGGGGTGCAGCCCTTGATGTAGGTGTCGGTGTAGTCCTTCATCGCCTTGATCAGGTTCTCGCGAACCGCGGGATCGTCGACCAGCAGCTTGCCGTCGTCGTCGACCAGCTTGACGTGATAGGCGTCCATGAAGGTGTAGAACGACTGGAAGGCGTCGGTGGATTCCACGCCCATCGGCTGGCCGACGGCGTAGAGGCGCTGGCCGGTCGCCTTGCGGATCGCCGGCTGCACCTTGTCGCACCAGAAGGTCCAGTAGCCCGCCCAATCGTTCGGAATGTCGCTCAGCTTGAAGCCGGCCTTCTCCAGCAGGTCGTTCCAGATCTGAACGTGCATGCTCTGCTGCTTCAGCGGAAAGCCGTAATAGGCCTTCTTCTTGGTGACGTCGTTGTAGAGAATCGAGGCGTCGAGCGTGTTCTGCACGAACCGATCCTTGATCGGCTCCATGACGCCGGAGAGGTCCTCGAGCTTGCCCTCATAGGCCCACTTGCCCTGTACCTGCACGTCGTAGCTGTCGGAATAGGCGACGTCGGGCACGGTGCCTGCATCGAGCGCCGCGACGGTCTTCGGGATCATGTCCTGGATTGCGTACTGCGACAATTCGACCTTGATGCCGGTCTTGGCTTCAAACTTCTTGATCGTCTCGGCGAGCGCTTCGTCCTCGGACTTGTAAAAGCCCTTGACCCACCAAACCGTAATCGTCTTTTGCTGCGCAAAGGCGGGTGCGGTGGCGGCAAATAGCCCAGCCGCAGCGACCGCCAATGAAACTGCGCGAATAACCTTGGATTTCACGTTTTTCTCCCTCAAACGGCCGGTGTTTTAACCGGTCGTATAAAACACTAGCGCATGGCCGTCATCCGATCTAGCGGCTTCTTGTCAGACCTATGTCGCGGTTGGAGCGAGGCTGCGACGATGCGAATTCGCGCATCGATCCAAAGGCCGCATCAATACATGCCAATCAATTCGGCTCGTGGTGTCTGGCCTCGTCAGCGCTTCCCCTTGATGCCGGCCGAAGCGGCAGTCGGGCTCGTGTCAGCCGATCGCGCGCGCGGCTTGCCTTGCCCGCTCGTGCGAGCAGGAGAGCGCCATGCCTCGAGCAACATCTTGAGAAACTGGCTGGCATGAGGGGACAGAGTCGCTCCGCGCCTGCGCACGATGCCGATCGTCCGCGACACTTCCGGCTCGATCAGGCGAATGGTCTGAATGATCGGATGGCCGGCCGCGGGCATCGCGAGCTTCGGTAGCACGGCGATGCCAAGACCCGCTTCGACCAGGCCAAGCGAACCGGAGAGGTGAGCCACTTCATAGGACCAGTTCAGCTGCAAGCCGTGCCGCGCCAGCGCATTGTCGATCAGCGCACGATTGCCGCTGTTGCGGCCGACGGTGATGACCCGGTGCGGCACGATCTCCGGCCAGCTGACCTGCTTGCGCGACGCTAGCGAATGGTCGTGACGGCAGGCGAGGACGAAAGGGTCCTCCACCAGTTTCTCGAACTCGATCTCGGCATGCGAAGCCCCGATGAAATTGATGCCGAAATCGACCTCGCGAACACGGAGCAGGCGAGGTAGCTCGGCCAGGGCAGCACGCCCGCGGCCGCGCCGACGATCGCTGCAGCGCCGCTGGTGCGGGAGGAGAAGAGCTGGATTTCGACGACCCAATCGGCCGCGTGAGGCCGCGCCGGATCATGCCTCAGTTGGACTTGGCATTTTCCTTGGCGTTTTCCTTGGCATTCTCCGCCGTCGGCGATCCGTCGGGGCGCTTTCCGCCTCCCGTGATGCGCTGCTTGAGGAGATCGAGGAAGGGAGACGCTGCAGGCGACTGCCGGATCAGGCTTTCGGGATCGGGAAAGATCAGCGGGTCGTCCCAGGGGCCCTGCACCATGAAGGGCAATTGAAAGCCGGACGCCGTGTTGAGGCTCGCCACGCCCTTCATGTCGTATTCGCGCGCCGGCACCGAGGCGGTGCCGGTCAGCGTGATCTTGGCCGCCGGGCCCTCGATGCGGATGTCCTCGGCGGTGGCGATGCCGTCGGAGAATTTCACCGAGATGGTGAGGTTGTCGTACGGCGTCGAGCCGTTGCGGAAATTGCCGCCACCCGACAGCGGCCGTCGCTCCAGCCGCTTCAGCAGCTGCTCGGCATTGAAGCCCGAGATCGCGCCGTTGTGCCCGGTCACGGTGGCGCTGCCGTCGAGGGACTGCACGAGGCCGAACGGGCTCGAGCCCGAGGCGAAGAGCGAGACGTTGATGTTGCCGCGGCCGGACAGCTTGTTGAGGCCGAACAGCTCGGTGGCGCAGGCCTGCAGATCGACGTCGGTGAACTGGAATTGCGCCTTGATGTCGGCGACCGTATCGGACCGCGCGATGCCGAACGAGCCCTTTGCGATCCCGCCATAGACCTGCGCCTCGCCGACCGAGAGCGCCAGCGTGCCATTGCGCACATTGGCGCCGATCGCGGTGCGGCCGAGCTTGGTCGGCCCGACCGTCAGCTTTGCCGCCGACAGGCGCATGTCGAGGTCGGTGGTCGACAACCCGTTGAGATCGAACAGTTGCCTGTTCCAGTCGCGCGCGCCGCTCGCGAGCAGGCGGAACGTCGAGATATAAGGCGTGAAGTCGAGCGCGTCGGCGGCGAGCGTCGCCTGCAGGGTCTGCCGGCCGTTATTGGCGTAGGTCATGACGCCCTCGGCGGCATTGCCGTCGAGCTCGACATTGACATTGGTGAGCGCGATCGAGGCGCCGACGACGTTGGCGCGCGCCTTCAGCACGAAGCGGCCGAAGCCGCCGCTGCCGGGCTGCGGCTGTCCGGTCCAGCGCAGCGCGTTGCGCAAGGACGGGCTGTCCACGGTGAGCGTGCCCTCCATCATCGGGCTGGTGCGGTTGGCGACGCTGCCGTCGAAGGCGAGCTTGAGCGGCGCGCTGGCGATGCGCGCCTTCAGGCCGGAGCGGTCCCCGGAGAGGGCGGCGACGAAGTCGGAAAAGCTGATCGAGCCGTCGACGCGCTCGCCGCGCCAGTCGAACTGTCCGGTCGCGGCAAAGGAGCGCGAGATCGAAGGCCAGGCCAGCGACAGGTCGATGTCCTCGAGCTTCTCGGTGGCATGCGTGGCAACGTCCTCGTAATCGAGCACGCCGTCCTGGATCCGGATTTCGGAGAACGAGACCTGGTTCTCGGCTCCGGGCTTCATGGTGCGCGCGATGGTCTGGATGAAGGGCGTCCAGTTGCTCTCGCCGTCCGGCTGCAGGCTGACGTGGATGCGCGGCCGCAGCAGGGTCAGGTCGGCGATCTCGAAACGTTGCAGCAAGAGCGGCAGCAGCCGCAAATTCGCGGTGAGCACGTCGACCTGGAGCGCGGGAGCGCTGGTGCCGCCGCCCTTGAGGCCGACGTCGCGGAAGGAGATGTAGCTCGCCGGAAGCACCGAGATGTCGATGCTGCCGGCGACATTGAGCTCGAGCCCGGTGACGTCGCGGATCTGCGCCTCGACCGCCTTGCGCAGCGCGTCGCGGTTGATGAGCCAGGAGGTCGCGATCAGGGCGATCAGCGCGATGCCGAGCAGCGCCGCGATCGGCGTCCCGAGGCGCTTCATTCCTTGGGCCATGGTCAATGGCATGTCCTGATCGGGTTGGTCGTTGGAGCCAGAAGGGCGGGCCGCGAAAGCTTGCGTGCCGACGCCCAGATCCTATGGTGTTAAGTGCCGCAACTTGATGGGTTTTCTTGACGCTTTCAAGGCCGCTGCACGGTTATGCCCACGGCATGGGCAGCTTCTATCACCCGGGGGCGGAGCGGAGAACCCCGTATCATTGACGGCTTCGGACGATTTCGCCTAATAATCGCCGCCAATGAGGCGCGACGCCCGCCAGCCGAAGGTTCAGTCGAGGTTTTTTGCATGAACAAGGTCTATCCCGACGCCAAGTCGGCGCTGTCAGGCATTCTCAAGGACAACATGATGATCATGTCGGGCGGCTTCGGCCTCTGCGGCATCGCCGAGGAGCTGTCGGACGCGATCCGGGACTCCGGCGTCAAGGGCCTGACCGTGGTCTCCAACAATGCCGGCGTCGACGGGATCGGCCTCAGCCGCCTGCTCGAAACCCGCCAGATCAAGAAGATGATCTCGTCCTATGTCGGCGAGAACAAGCTGTTCGCCCAGCAATACCTCGCCGGCGAGCTGGAACTCGAATTCAATCCGCAGGGCACGCTGGCCGAGCGCATCCGCGCTGGTGGCGCCGGCATCCCGGCCTTCTACACCAAGACCGGCGTCGGCACCCTGATCGCCGAAGGCAAGGAAGTGAAGGAATTCGACGGCGAGAAGTACCTGATGGAGCGCGGCCTGTTCGCCGACCTCGCCATCGTGCATGCCTGGAAGGGCGACACCGCCGGCAACCTGATCTACCGCAAGACCGCGCGCAACTTTAACCCGATGATGGCGACCGCCGCGAAGATCACGGTGGCCGAGGTCGAGCACCTGGTTCCCGCCGGTGAACTCAATCCCGACCACATCCACACGCCCGGTATCTTCGTGAAGCGCATCGTCGAGGTCGGCACGGCCAAGAAGCGCATCGAATTCCGCAACACCCGCCCGCGTACCGCCGCCTAAGCGCAACAGGAGACTCACATGGCCTGGACCCGTGAACAGATGGCCGCGCGCGCAGCGAAGGAATTGCGCGACGGCTATTACGTCAATCTCGGCATCGGCATCCCGACGCTGGTCTCGAACTACATCCCCGACGGCATGGACGTCTCCTTGCAGAGCGAGAACGGCATGCTCGGCATGGGGCCGTTCCCCTATGAGGGCGAGGAAGACGCCGATCTCATCAACGCCGGCAAGCAGACCGTGAGCGAGCTGCCCTCGACCTCGTATTTCTCGAGCGCCGATTCCTTCGGCATGATCCGCGGCGGCCACATGGATCTGTCGATCCTCGGCGCCATGCAGGTGGCCCAGAACGGCGATCTCGCCAACTGGATGATCCCCGGCAAGATGGTCAAGGGCATGGGCGGCGCGATGGATCTCGTCGCCGGCGTCAAGCGCGTCGTCGTGGTGATGGAGCATTCGGCCAAGGACGGCCCGAAGCTCCTGAAGACATGCAACCTGCCGCTGACCGGCGAACGCGTGGTCGACATGGTCGTCACCGATCTCGCCGTCTTCACCATCGACAAGCATGGCACCGGTGGCATGGCGCTGATCGAGCTCGCCGACGGCGTTTCGCTCGACGAGGTCAAGGCCAAGACCGAAGCCGAATTCCGCGTCGCGCTGAAGAACACCTAAGGTCGTCGTAAGGGGCGCGCATGACGTTACGGTCCGCGCGTCCCGAAGATGCCGAATTCATCGCACAAACCATCCTGAATTCGATGCGCGGCTACCGGCCGCGCGGCTGGTTCGACGTGGCGCTCGGCTGGCCGGAAGCGGAGTGCCTCGCTTTCGTCGCGCGCGTCGCCGTCGCCCCAACGGTGTCGATGTGGCACGTTTCGCAGTTCCTGGTCGCCGAGATCGATGGCAAGCCAGTTGCTGCACTTTGCGCCGTGCCGGCGGCCGGCACCGGACCTGCGGCATGGCGCGCGCTCGAAGAGGTCGGTCTCTCAATTGGGCTCACGGCGTCAGAGCTCGACGCCATCCGCCAGCGCGGTGCCTATTCGCGAGCTTGCTGGGTCCAGGGCGGCGAGGGCGACTGGATGATCGAGCATGTCGCGACTGACCTTGCCTATCGTGGCCGCGGCTTGATGCAGGCGTTGATCGCGCATGCGCTGGACAAAGGGCGGGCAGCTGGGTTTGCCCGGGCGACGATATCGTTCCTGATCGGCAACGAGCCGGCCGAGCGCGCCTACTCGAAGGCGGGTTTTGTCTTCGCGGAAGAGAAGCGCGATCCGAATTTCGAGGCAATCATCGGCGCGCCCGGTTTTCGCATGTTCGCGCGGAAGATTTGAGCAGGCGTCGACCTAATTGGTCGAGGCGCCATGAATGTGCGGACGATGTGCCCCATCAAGCGGGGCCGCTCGGCACTTCGGAGAACCGGGTCAGCCACGCAACCGGGCCGATGCTGGCGACGATGATCAGGAGCGCCGCCAGCGCGCCGTCCTCGAAATTGCCGCGGCTGGCGTATTGGTAGATCGACGTCGACAGTGTTTCGACGTTGAGGGGCCGCAAGAGCAGCGTTGCCGGGAGCTCCTTCAGACAGTCGACGAACATGATGATGACGGCGCCCAGCATCGCGGGCCGGAGCAACGGCAGATAGATCTGCCTCAAGATGACTGCCTGGCCTGCGCCGGCCGCGCGCGCGCTCTCGTCATAGTCGCTCGGAATGCTGTCGAATCCGGCCTTGATCATGCCGACCGGCACAGCCAGAAAACGAATCGTGTAGGCGATCACGACGGCCATCCCGGAGCCGACCAGGACCAGCCCGGGAAGGGAACGTCCGGTCCAGGTCGCGACCGCGCTCAGCGCATTGTCGACCGCCAGGACCGGGGTGAGCAGGCCGAGAGCGATGACGAGACCCGGCAGCGCGTATCCGGCCTGCGCGATGCTCAGCGCGACATATCGCAGAGGATCCGGCCGCAAGCGGTGCGCGATCGTCGTAGCGAGCGCAAGCATCAGCGCCATGAGCGTCGCGAGCCCTGCAAAGGCAAACGAATGGAAGGTGTGGCGCCACAGCAGCGGGTCGAAATTTGCAAGCAGCCCGCGACCGAGAGCCTGATGCGCCAGATAGAGCAGCGGTACCACGAAGCCGATCAGCACCGGCAGCGCGCAGACCGCGAACGCGATCGACGCTCTTGCACCCGACAGCGGGGTTCGCTGCCTCACATGCGGGCTTTCGGCCGAGAACTCGGTGCTGGCGTTGCGACGGCCGTAACGCTCCATCGCGATCAGGCCGGCGACGATCGCAAGCATCAGGCATGCCAGTTGTGCCGCACCGGCAAGGCTGCCGCGGTTGAGCCAGGTGGTGAAGATCGAGACCGTCAGCGTGCGGATGCCGAGATATTCGCTGGCTCCGATGTCGTTGAGTGTTTCCAGCGCGACCAGCGCCACGCCGACCGCGAGCGCCGGCCGCGCCATTGGCAGTGAAACGCGCCAGAAAACGGTCCATCGGCCGGCGCCCAGCGTCTTAGCCGCTTCGGCGAATTCGGCAGACTGAACCTGGAACGTCGCGCGGGCCGACAGATAGACGTAAGGATAGAGCACGAGCCCGATCACGAAGATGGCGCCCGGCAGCGAGCGCAGGTTGGGCAGATGGCCGAGTGCATCGCGCAGCGGCAGCCAGATCGCCAGGGTGCGATGCACGAGGCCAAGCGGCTCGAACAGGTCGGCATAGACGTAAGCCGCAAGATAGGTCGGAATCGCCAGCGGCAGCGGCATCAGCCACAGGAGCATGCCCCGGCCGGCAAAATCGTGGCGCGATATCACCCATGCAGTGCCGGCGCCGATCAGTAATGTGACCGCGCCGACCCCGACGAGCAGAAGCGCGGTATCCAGCAGGGCGGCCGGCAGCACGTAGCTGATCAGGTCGTGCCACACATCGGGCGCCGGCTGCAGAGCCAGCGAAACGATCGAGATCACGGGCGCCGCGACCATGATCGCGGTTGCGATCGCGATTGCGGTCGCGGCGCGCCCGGCGTAGGCACGACGTCTCGAGCGAGGCCGTGCGTCCGAAGTTTCTCCCAGTGTAAGAGACGTGGGCCGCCAGAGATCAGTTGTCAAAGCCGACCTTGTCCACCAGCGAGGCCGCAGCCTTGCGGTTGGCGGCGATCTTTGCGATCGGCAACGGATCTGGGCCGAGCTTGCCGTAGCCCGCGATGGTCGCGTTGACGGCGACACCGCTCCGAACCGGATATTCGTAGTTCTGGTCGGCATACATCTGCTGCGCCTGCTCGCTCACGAGCCACTCGATCAGCTTGATGCCGTTTGCCTTGTTGGGCGCGTTCTTGGCGAGCAGCACGCCGGAGAGGTTGACGTGAGTGCCGCCGCCCTCGAAGGTCGGCAGGATGACGCGGGTCGCCTCCGCCCACGGCTTCTTCTCGGGATCGTTGTTCATCATCAGCGCCCAGTAATAGGTGTTGCCGATACCGATGTCGCATTTGCCAGCGGCGACGTCACGCGCGGCTTCGCGATCGCCGCCCGACGGCTTCTGCGCGAGGTTGGCCTTCACGCCGCGCAGCCATTCCTCGGCCTTGGCCTCGCCGTACTTGGCCGTGTAGGCCGCGAACAGCGCATTGTTATAGATGTGCTGGCCCGAGCGAATGCAGATCTTGCCCTTCCACTTGGGATCGGCGAGCTCCTCATAGGTGATCTTGTCCTGCTTGACACGATCCTTCGAGGCATAGATCACGCGCGCGCGCATGGAGATGCCGGCCCAGTGTCCGTCAGGATCGCGATACTGCGCCGGGACGACCTTGTCGACCGCCTCCGACTTGATCGGCTGGGTGACGCCGGCCTGCACGGCCTCGTCGATGCGGCCGATGTCCACCGTCAGCAGCACGTCGGCCGGACTGTTGGCCCCTTCCGCCTTCATGCGCTGCTCCAGACCGGAGCTTGCGGAGACGACGTTGACCTTGATGCCCGTGTCCTTGGTGAACGCATCGAACAGCGGCTGGATCAGCTTGGTCTCGCGGTAGGTATAGACGTTGACCTCGCCATTGGCGGCTGCCTCCGACACGAAAGACGTGGTCAGGCTCAACACCGCCGCAGACGCGGCGAGGACGCGAAGATAGATCATAAGGGCTGCTCCCAGGCGCGCGATTGAACGCCGATTGAGTAGCGCAGGCGTTGGAACAAAGTCAGCGACGCGATGTCGCGACGGCATGAGCTTAGAGCAATTCCAAAGTATCTTTTAGACTCATTCTAATACCAGAAGGTCATCGGAAACGATTGGCGCCCTACGATCTTGGCGGCCTCGTCTTGCTCGCGCGCTGCGAGACACTAGCCAGCCACGACGTTTCCTCGCGCACCAGGCGGAAGCCGAGATTGGCGGGCGGTACGCCCTGGGCGCAGCCGCCGGCGCGGGCGTCGCGGATGAAGTCGGTGACATAGGCGCGGTGCGCGCCCTCGGCGACACGCACGCCGCAATTCACGGTCGCGCGGCCGGGATTGCCTGAAACGTCGACGCGGGAGCGCACGAAGCAGGTCGAAGTCCACTCCCAGACATTGCCGGCGAGGTCTTCGACGCCGTGCTCGTTCGGGCCGAACTTGCCGAAGCGATAGGCCGTGGTGTCGGAGAGGTCGCGCTCGGATTCGCGCTCGTAGCGGCTGATCCAACGCTTCGAAGGGTCGCTTGCATCGACCGGTACACCGTCATCCCGGAATCTGGAGCCGGCGGCAAAGGCCCATTCGTCGTCGCTCGGCAGGCGGTAATGGTGGCCGGTCTTGCGCGACAGCCAGCCTGCATAGGCTTCGGCATCGTGAAAGCTCACCTGCACTGCGGGACGATCGGGCGCGACCACGACGTCGCGGTCGAGCGAACGGCAGGCGCCGTCCAGCACGCAGAGCTGATAGTCGGATGAGGCGACCTGATTTCGCATGATGCGCAGCGGCCGGTTCATCCGCATGAGGCGCAGCGGCGCTTCCGCCTGCAGTCCGTCGCGGGTGAAATCGCCGGCTTCGCGATAGGAGAAGCTGCCGGCGGCAACCTCGACCAAGGCCGGCTCACCTCCCGCATGGCGCGTCGTCATTCCAGAGACCAGAGGCGTAACGGCCAGCGGCCCCGCAAGCCCGGCCGCGCAGGCGAGTGCCAGTTTGAGCTTGAACGCGATCAGCACGGTCGATCCTCCGCAGAAGGAAAAAAGGGGCCGGTGATGACCGGCCCCTTGTCGCGTCTAGTTGGTGGCGGCCGGTATTTCCGCAGGTGCCTTCACTTGCATCATCAGATCGTCGTTCCACTTGCCTTCGACCTTGAAGTGCGCGGTGGCGCCGAGATCGGCCGCCTCGATCAGGTTATGCGTGACATAGGCGTAGATGCCGGGCTGCTGGAATTTGTACAGCGCAGCTCCCGCCGATCCGCCGCGGATGAACCAGGTCTCGAGCCCGACCTCGGGCGCGTTGCCGAACTTGCCGGTTTCCCAGACATAGTCGCCGTGGCCGCCGATCAGATGCGGGCGGCTGTCGCGATTGGCCTGCGAATGCACGATCAGCACGTTCTCGCCGACCTTGGCGGTCAGCGCGTTCTTGCCGGTGAGTGCGCCGACCTTGCCGTTGAACACGACGTGGGTCGGGATCAGCTTCTTCATCACCTCTTCGGTGTCGGTGAAGGCTTCGCCCGGCGATTCGTAGGACTTGAAATTGCCCTTCTCGTCGCGCGGCACGTACATGTCCTGCTCGCCGATATAGTAGACCTTGTCGTACTTCAGCGCGTGGCCCTTGCCGTCGTTCAGTCCCTCGCGCGGCAGCACCATCACGGCACCGTTCATGCCGGAGACGACGTGCCAGGGGATCATCGGGCCGCCCGGTGCGCAGTGATAGACGAACACGCCGGTCTTGGTCGCCTTCCAGCGCAGCACGACCTGCTCGCCGGGATTGATGAGCGTCAGCTCGCCGCCGCCGAGCGCGCCGGTCGCGGAATGGAAGTCGATGTTGTGCGGCATGGTGTTGGTCGCGGGATTGACCAGCGTCAGCTCGACATAGTCACCCTCGTGCACGACCATGAGCGGGCCCGGCATCGAGCCGTTGAACGTCATGGCCTGGAAGGTGGTGCCCTTGTCGTCGATGACGACCTTCTTCTCCTCGACCGTCATCCTGAACTCGACGATCTTGGGCCCCTGTGTCGTGGCCTGCTCGTGCGCGTGCACGAAGGGCGGAGCGACCAGCTCCACCTTCTGACGCGGCAGCTTGAGATCGCTGGCAGCGAAAGCCGGCGTCGCCAACATCAAGGCGGTCGCGGCGGCGCTGATCAATGCGGCTCTGCGGGTGAACATCGGAAGCATCCTTCATCTGAAATGGTTTTGATGACGGAGTGCAGTGTGCGCCTGTTACGGCAAGCGTGTTTGCGCTGCGACAAGCTTCCGCCGGATTCACCGCCGCAACAGGACTTGGGTTCTCGAATAGCGAATCGGCGATACCGGCTGACCGCGTCCGCAGGGGCGATGCCGATCCAGGCCGAGCGTCATCGCAACCGCATCGACGTCAGCGGCAATTCGTTTGCATGTTCAAGTTGGATGCGATCTCGCCCCGGCTCATGCGCGCGTGGGTGAGATCGCGAAGGAGGCTTGGCGGACGGCCGGTCAGAGCAGATTCACGGCGAGCCAGACCAATCCCCAGATCGCCAGCGCCAGCGCGACGAAGACGGCGATTGCGGCAGCCAGGGCGCGCACCACGCCGACCGGGGCAGGCGCGGCCGGCGCGGGCCGGAAGTCGTCGAAACGCGGGATATGGCCGCGGACGTCGAGCAGGGAGAGAATGAGTTCGAGTGCGAAAAGCCCCATGGCAAACGCTCCGGATGGCCGCGAATATCGCTCACCATGGCCGAGACGGGGCCCTCGCGCTTTGCGCGAGCGCAAAGTCGCTGCCGCGGATCCGGGTTATCTGAATTCATTCCGTGATTTGCCGCGATTGTCTTGCGCGGCGGACGTTTACGAATGGGTAACTCATGAGAGCTGATCTTGCGGCGATCTACGGCGAGGAACGCCTGCCACGCTACACCAGCTATCCGACCGCACCGCATTTCACGCCCGCGATCGGTCCGGACACCTATGCCCGCTGGCTGGCGGAGCTGCCGGTGGCCGCCAGCGCCTCGCTTTATCTGCACGTGCCGTTCTGCCGCGAGATGTGCTGGTATTGCGGCTGCCATACCCAGATCGTCCGCCGCGACGATCTCGTCGCCGGCTACCAGCGGATGCTGCGCAGCGAGATCGCGTTGACCGCCGAAGCCATCGGCCACCGCATCAAGGTCGAGCACATCCATTTCGGCGGCGGTACGCCGACGATCATGGCGCCGGACGCCTTTGCCGAACTGATGGCGACGATGCGCCAGGAATTCTTCGTGCTGCCGTCGGCCGAAATCGCGGTTGAGATCGATCCCCGCACGTTGACCGCAGACATGGTCGAGGCGATGCGGCTCTCGGGCGTCAACCGCGCAAGCCTCGGCGTGCAGAGCTTTGATCCCGTGGTGCAGCGGGCGATCAACCGCGTGCAGAGCTTCGAGCAGACGGCGTCCGTGGTCGAGATGCTCCGCGGCGCCGGAATCGAGGGCATCAATTTCGACCTGATCTACGGGCTGCCGCACCAGACAGTGGCCTCGTGCCTGGAGACGGTACGGCGCAGCCTCGCGCTCGCGCCCAGCCGCTTCTCGGTGTTCGGCTATGCTCACGTGCCACAGTTCAAGAAGCACCAGCGCATGATCAATGAGGCCGTCTTGCCCGATGGCCTTGCGCGCCACGACCAGGCCTGCGCCATCGCCAATGCGCTGAAGGAAGCCGGTTACGTGCAGATCGGGCTCGACCATTTCGCCCGGCCCGACGATGCCATGGCCGTGGCGTTCGAGCAGGGCACGCTGCGGCGCAACTTTCAGGGCTACACCACCGACCGGAGTGAAGTCCTGCTCGGCTTCGGCGCCAGCGCGATCGGGCACCTGCCGCAGGGCTATGTCCAGAACGAGGTGCAGATCGGCGCATATGCGCAGAGCATCGCGGCCGGCCGCCTCGCCACCGCGAAGGGTTATGGCCTCACCGATGACGACCGGCTGCGCGCCGACATCATCGAACGCATCATGTGCGAGTTCGGTGCCGATCTCGGCGACATCTGCGCGCGCCATGGCGCGGAGGCCGGCGCCATGCTGAAAGCGGCGTCTCGTCTGAAGCCGCTGATCTCCGACGGCGTCGTGAGGCTGGACGGCGAGCGGCTCGCCGTCGCCGGGGATTCGCGCTTCCTGGTCCGCAGCGTCGCCGCCGCGTTCGATGCGCATCTGGATCCGGGCAAGCAGCTGCACAGTCGGGCGGTGTGAGGTCTCTCCTCCCGTCATTCCGGGGCGCGCGAAGCGCGAGCCCGGAATCCATCCTTCCACGTAATCCGCTGCACAATGGATTCCGGGCTCGCGCCAAGCGGCGCGCCCCGGAATGACGGCGGAGGAACTGGCACCAGCTTGCGCTTCAACAAAGAGACTTCCGCCCGCGCCGCTATCGTCAATCGGAATGGAGTTGTCCATGCCTTTCCGATCCAACGATCTGGTCGACGACATCATGCAATCGGCGCCGCACACGATCCGCGTGTTTCTCGCCTTCAGGATGGCTTGCGTCGGCTGTCCGATCGCGACCTTCCACACGGTCGATGACGCCTGCCGCGAGCATGGCATCGACCGTGAGAAGTTCCTCGCCGCGCTGAGCGAGTGCGTGCCGGCGTGAAACGGTCAGGAATCGCGCAGGTGTGCGCTGATTCCCGGATGAGGGCGCGCTTTCGCCGTAAGCGGAAGCGCGCCTCATCCCTATCTTCAGGGAAGAGGTGTCAGTTCTCACGCCGCGCCGCTGTCGGCGCTCCGCTCCGCCAGCACCACGATCTTGTGCGGCTCGCGCAGGATGATGCGCTGGCGGCCGCTCTCGACGAGGCCCTGGCTCTCCCAGCCGCTCAGGATGCGGCTGACGGTGTGCAGCGTGGTGCCGGTCATCTGCGCGATGTCCTGGCGGCTGATCGGGAAGTCGATCTCGATGCCGTGGTCGAGCTTCTTGCCGGACTGCTTGGCGAGGCGCAGCAGCGCGTGCGCGATGCGTTGCTCGACCTGCTGCGTCGACATTTCCAGGATGCGGGTGTGACTTTCCTGCAGCCGCGTGCCGACGGTCTGCAGCGTGTTGGCGGCAAGCGCCGGAAAACGCTCGACCAGGCGTGGCCAGGCCGAATTTGGCCAGATCAGCACCACGCTGTCGTCGACCGCCATCGCCGTCGCCGGATACCGCGCGGCTCCGATCGCCATCGCGAGCCCGAACGTCTCACCGGGCGCGACATAGCGCACCACGATCTGCTCGCCCGCCGGCGTGGTCTTGGCCGCGCGGACATGGCCGTGCAGCAGCAGGAAGAAGGACTGCGCGTCCGCCCCCTGCTCGAAGATCGCGCTGTTCTTGGGATAGCGCGCCGAGCGGGCCTCACGCAGGATCTCGTCGAGAGCTTCCGGCGTCATCCCCGCAAACAGGGGTAAATGCGCAACCAGCGATGTGTCGACCTTGGCCATTCTGCCTCCTTGGCATCAGGGAGTGTGATGGCACCTGCAATCGTCAACGAGTTTGCGTTAGCGCAAAACGAGGCGGCCCGGCGGCAGTATTTTTCAAGGTAACGGTCTGAATCGATTGGAGTTGACCCCATGGCTGGCGCCCGATCCCGCAACTTTGCGGGCTGGCCGCTGTTTGCGAACAGCTTTCGCCCGTTTTTCCTGCTCGCCGCAATCCAGGCATCGCTCTCGATCCTGGCCTGGCTGCCGATGTTCTACGGCGAATTGTCGGTGAGCTCCGCGTTCGCGCCGCGCGACTGGCACATCCACGAGATGCTCTACGGCTTCCTGCCGGCTGTCATCACCGGGTTCCTGTTCACCGCAATCCCGAACTGGACCGGGCGCCTGCCGATCCAGGGCGGGCCGCTGGCGGCCTTGCTGACGGTCTGGCTTGCCGGGCGCGTCGTGGTGACGGTGTCGGCGAATACCGGCTGGGCGTTTGCGCTGGTCGTTGATGCGGCGTTCCTGGCATTGGTCGTTGCGGCCGCGACGCGCGAGATCATCGCGGGCGGCAACTGGCGCAACCTGCCCGTGGTGGGGCTGGTGCTGGTTCTGCTCGCCGGCAACGTCGCCTTCCACGTCGAAACGCATTACGAAGGCGCGGCCGACGTCAGCATCCGCGTCGGCATCGGCGTGGTCATTCTGCTGATCGGCCTTATCGGCGGCCGCATCATTCCGAGCTTCACCCGAAACTGGCTGGTCAAGTTCAATCCCGGCCGCCTGCCGGTGCCGTTCGGACGATTTGACGGCGGGGTGATCGGCTTGAGCGCGCTGGCGCTGATCGCGTGGATCGTGGCGCCGCTGAACATGATCACCGGCGTTGCGATGGCGGTGGTTGGCGTGCTGCATCTGGTTCGGCTTGCACGCTGGGCCGGCGATCGCACCACGCGCGAACGGCTGCTGCTGATCCTGCATGTCGGTTACGTCTTCGTGCCGCTCGGCTTCATCCTGAATGCTGTGGCCGCCTTGGGCGAACTGCCGCCAAGCGCCGGGATCCACGCCTGGATGGCAGGTGCGGCGGGAACGATGACGCTCGCGGTGATGACCCGCGCGAGCCTCGGCCATACCGGACAGGCGCTGACGGCTTCGCCTGCGATCCAGGGAATCTATGCTGCAATCATCATCGCGGCCCTGGCCCGCGTCGGTGCCGTCGTGTCGCCCGCGTATAACGATGTGCTGCTGCACATTGCCGCCTGCGGCTGGATCATCGCCTTCCTCGGATTTGCCGTCGCGTTCGGACCGCTGCTCGCCGGCAGCGGGCGACGGGCGCTCGCCACGATGGGCGTGCCCGCTCCCGCGCGCTGAATTCAGGCGGCAGTCGCCGAGGGCTGTGCTGACGGAGGCCGCACGCCCTTGCGCCAATCGGTGATGGTGCAGCCGAAGCGGCCGCGAAACCAGCGCGCCATGGCGCTCTGCGCGGAGAAGCCGAGCTGCACCGCGATGTCGGCCAGAGGCCGGGCGGGATCCTCGATCAGCTGGACCACGAGATCGGCGCGTTGCGCGTCCAGGATGGCCGAGAAGCTTGTGCCCGATGCGGCGAGGCGCCGGTGGATGGTGCGGCGGGTGCAGGCCAGATGCTCGGCGACGCGCTCGACCGTGCAATCGCCGCTGGCGAGCAGGGTGCGTACCACCTCGTCGACCTTCGCCTCCCAGCTGGCCGGCCTGGTCTCGATCGCCTCGATCCGCTTGCGCAAGTAATTCGCGATCAAGGGATGCGCGCTCGGAATCCGGCGCTCCAGGTCGTGCGCCGACAGCAGGATCGCATCGTCATCCGCATTGAAGGTCACCCGGCAGCCGAAGAAGTCGCGGTAGCGCTTGCGGTCGTGCGGCGGCGGGTAATGCAGATGCACTTCCAGCGGCCGCCAATCGCCGCCGAACAGCGACTGGATGATGCGGTGGACGCTGCCGAGCGCCATGTCGATCGACTGCCTCGGCGCGCGCGGCTGCCGGCCGCGCAAATGCAGCGTGATGGTCACGGTCCGTTTGTCGCGCATGACGTCGAGCCGCATGCCGTCATGATGGATGTGAATGAAACGCGAGAACGCCTCGATCGCTTCGCCGACGGTCGCCTGTTCGCGCACGATCAGGCCGACCGCGCCGAAATTGGTGAGGCCGCCGCGCTCGGCGAGACGCAGGCCGAAATCCTCGGCACCGGACGCCGCCGCCGATAATTCCAGCAGGCGGCGCAGGCCCGTGACGGCGATGGGGATGTCCGGCTTGTCGAGGCAGGCCAGCGGCAGCCTGACCTTGCGCATCATCTGGTTGGGGTCGAGCCCGACCGACCGGGCGACCTCGGGGTAATAGCTCAAGCCTGCGCTGCGAATGAGGTCGGTCATGCGACCCGTTCCTGCCAGCCATTCCCGCAGATGTCCCGAAATGTAAAGTTTCTGTCTCAATCCGTCAAATCCGGGAACCGGGTGGCGCATACATAAGAGAAACCGAAGCACTGGCGTGAATGCCGTGCGCACGACGGCGGGGCGCGACGGAGCCTCCGGCCGTCTCGGCCATTTGACCAAGACATTGCTGGATCGGGACTATGCCGGGGAACATGCTTTCCAAGGGCGAGGTTTTCGTCATCGACACTGACGCCGCCTTCCGCGAACAACTTTCCGCCGCGCTTGAGCAGAGCGCCTATGACGTGATCTGCTTTGCCGATGGCGCGTCTCTGCTCTCGGAAGCCAAGGCCCGGATGCCGGCCTGTGTGCTGCTGGAGATGCCGCCGGATCGCTCCGCTCTCGACGTGCTCAGGCGGTTGCGCGAGGAGAATTGCATGGCGCCGGTGCTGGTGACGTCGGCGAACGGCAGCATTGCCATGGCAGTCGACGCCATCAAGAGCGGCGCGACCGACTTCATCGCAAAGCCGTTCCGGACCCACGACATCGTCGGCCGGATCGATGCCGCCATCGATGAATTCGCGCAACCCGGCGCGATCCGGCAACGCTGGCTGCCGGGCTGCGAACCTCTGACCGCGCGCGAAGCCGATGTGCTTGAGCATCTTGCCGCCGGCCTCACCAACAAGGGGATCGCCCGGCGGATGCATCTGAGCGCGCGGACGGTCGAAGGTTACCGCGCCAGCATCCTGAAGAAGGCCGGCGCCAAGAACGTCACCGATCTGCTCCGGCGCATCTTCGGCCAGGGCTCGTAGACCCAGGCCTGAAGCTGCCGGGATCACCCGAGCGTTCCGCGGCCATGGTGCCGCCGCGGCGGCGCCCCATGGATACCTCAATCGAACCAGTTCCTTCCCTGCCGCGTCCAACCACGATGGCGAGGCATTTCATCGCGCGCGTCCGGCTGGCGGCGCGGCGATACCGGCAGGAGGGACTTCATGCGCATCACCGCCAGATATTTGGCAACCACGGGCCTGGTCCTGGTGACCACGGCCCTCGCGTCGCCGTCATGGGCGGCCAACGTGGACGCCACGTCGGCGATCGACACGGTGACCGTCTATCCCGACGGCGCCACCATCACCCGCGTCATTTCCTTGGATCTGGCCTCCGGCGATTCGACGCTGGTCGCCAAGGATTTTCCACTCTCGCTCGATCCGTCGTCCCTCCGCGTCGAAGGCGAGGCGGGCGCCAAGCTCACCATCGGCACGATCGATGCGCGCCCGCCGAAGGCCGCGCCGCCGGTCAACCAGCCCGAGCTCGACAAGCGCCTCGAAGCGCTGAGGGATCAGCGGGCCGACCTGCAGGGTGCGATCGACTCGGCCAATGCCCGGCGCAAGTTCGCGCAGCATTTTGCAGAAGCTTCGCCGGCCGGCCTCGGCGAGAAGGGCGAGGCGCGCCCGATCGCCGAATGGCGCGCGGCCTTTGCCGCGGTCGCCGAGGAGGTCGCGACCGCCGACAGCGCAATTCGCGATGCGACGCGAAAACAGCGCGAGCTCGACCGCCAGATCGCGGAATTGGAAGCCGAGCGCTCGGCCAAGCCGCCGAGCAAGCTGGAAGTGCGGATCGACGTCGCCTCGGCCGCCGCGACCAAGGCGACGCTGCGAGTGACCTATGCCGTGCGCAACGCACGCTGGGTGCCGCTCTACGACGCCCGGCTCGACACCGGCGCCAGGGATCGCAAGCCGCAGCTCGAACTGGTTCGTCGCGCCGAGGTGACGCAATCCACCGGCGAGGACTGGTCGAACGTGACGCTCGGCGTCTCCACGACCCGCATCAGCCGCGGCGGCAGTGCGCCGGAGCTGCATTCGCTGATCGCGCAATATCCGCAGGTACCGAAGCCGCTGGCAGCAGGTTCGGTCTCCGATCTGGCGCGGCCCGCGCCAATGACGCGCCAGGCGCAATCGCCCGCCATGGCCAAGATCGCAGAGGCGGCCGAGTCGCGCGAGCGGGCGGACGAACAGCAGGCCATCGCCGAGATCGGCGACTTCCAGGCGACCTTCAGGATTCCCGGCCGCGTCAGCCTCGGCGCCGCCGAGGGCGCCAAGAGCCTCCGCATCGCTTCGGTGAACGTGCCCGCCGATCTCGCGGTGCGCGCCGCGCCGGTGCTGGATCCGACCGCGTTCCTCGAAGCCAGCTTCAAGCAGACCGACGACACAACGCTGCTGCCCGGCAAGGTCGCGATCTACCGCGACGGTACCTTCGTCGGCCGCGGCAAGATCACGGCGTCCGCCAAGGACGACATTGTGCGGCTCGGTTTCGGCGCCGACGACAAGGTCAAGATCGAGCGCGCCGTGCTCAAGCGCAACGAAGGTTCGGCCGGCCTCTTGGTCACGACGTCGAAGACCGACGAGCGTTCGTTCAAGACCACGATCCGCAACGGCCATGATTTCCCGATTCGCGTCGCGATCGAGGATCAGCTGCCGGTCAGCGAGAACGAGGACATCGTCGTCGAGTTGCTGCCCTCGAGCACCCAGCCGACCGCAACCAACATCCGCGACAAGCGCGGCGTGCTGGAATGGTCGTTCGACGCCAAGCCCGGCGAGGCCCGCGACATCAACTTCGCCTGGCGCGTCCGCTGGCCGAAGGACAAGAGCATGGTGATCGTGCCGGCGGGGTAGAGGTGGTGCCTTCACCTCTCCCATAGGGAGAGGTCGAAACGCATCGAAGATGCGTTTCGGGTGAGGGGTTACATCCTCACGTGTCGCTGCGGCCCCTCACCCGGATTGCTGCGCAATCCGACCTCTCCCCGCTGGGGAGAGGTGAGGGGCAGCCCGCATCGACTGCGGCAGCACATACGGCACGCCGTCAGCCTGATGCACGAGAGCGTCGATCTCGAAAATCTCCCGGATCCTCTCGCGTGTGACGACATCGGCGCGGGGGCCGTCCGCGGCGAGCCTGCCGCCGGCCAGCACGACCAGTCGGTCGGCAAAGCGGATCGCGAGATTGAGATCGTGCAGGATCGCGATCACGGCGGTGCCGGCAGCCGCTCGGCGGCGCGCCGCTTCGACGAGATCGATCTGGTGACGCAGATCGAGGCTCGAGGTCGGCTCGTCCAGCAGGAGGAGGCCGGGACCATGCTCGGCCTCGCCGCAGGCGAGCTGCACCAGCACGCGGGCGAAATGGGCGCGCTGCTGCTCGCCGCCTGACAACGTCGGCAATTGCCGCTCGCGGAAATGCGACAGGCCGACCTCGTCCAGGGCGGCATCGACGAGCGGGCCAGCCTCGCGCAAGCTGCGCTCGCCCGCGCCCATCAGCACGATCTCCTCGACGGTGAAGGGAAAGGTGACGTTGATGTGCTGGGACAGCATGGCACGGCGCGCGGCGAGCTCGCGCGGCGTGAAGCTACCGATGTCGCGCTGCTTGAGCCGCACCTCGCCGGCGCTCGGACGGAGATCGCCGGAGAGCAGCCGCAGCAGCGTCGACTTGCCGGCGCCGTTCGGGCCGATGATGGCGACGATCTCGCCGGCCGCGACCGTCAGGCCGACGCCGTCGAGCAATGTCGCGCGGCCGGCGCGCTTGCCCAAGTGTCGTGCCTCGAGCACCGCTGTCATAGCGCTGCGAGCCCGCGCTGCCGCAGCAGGATGAAGAGAAAGACGGGTGCGCCGACGGCCGCGGTCAGGATGCCGATCGGCATCTCCGCCGGCGCGACGATGGTGCGTGCCAGCGTGTCGGCGCCGACCATCAGGATCGCGCCTGATAGTACCGAGGCTGGCAGCAGCAGGCGATGCGCAGGGCCGATGACGAGACGGAGCAGGTGCGGCACCACGATGCCGACGAAGCCGATGACGCCGCTGATCGACACCGCGACGCCGGTCATGGCCGAGACGATCACGATCGAGATCCGCTTCAGGCGCTCGACATCGACGCCGCCGTGAAAGGCATCGGCCTCGCCGAGCACCAGCAGGTCGAGACCGCGGGCGATGAAGGCGCAGGCCGCGAGTCCGGCGATGAGGATCGGCGCGAGCACGGCGGCCTTGGTCCAGGTTGCGCCGCTCATTGAGCCCAGCATCCAGAACGTGATGTCGCGCAGCTGGCGATCGTCGGCGATGAAAACCAGCAGCCCGATGCCCGCATTGGCGATCGCGGTGATGGCGACGCCGGCGAGCAGGAAGATCGCGATCGAGGTGCGCCCCGACCGACTGGAGATGCCGTAGAGGATTGCGGTGGTCGCCAGCGAGCCCGCGAAGGCCGCCAGCGGCAACAGCTCGGTCTGGAGAAAGCGCAGCGCCTCGCCGAAGCGGGAATCGGTGAAGACGATCGCGCTTGCGGCCGCGAGCGCGCCGCCGCTGGAGACACCGACCAGGGCGGGATCGGCGAGCGGGTTGCGGAACAGCCCCTGCATGATCGCGCCGGCCGCAGCAAGCAGGCCGCCGATCATCGCGGCGGCCGCGATCCGGGGGATGCGGATCGACCACAGCACGAGCTGGTCGCGTGCCGTCATGGCCGTGCTTTCGCCGGCCAAGCCCAGCGCG
Organism: Bradyrhizobium sp. SPXBL-02; assembly: GCF_051853065.1. Lineage (NCBI taxonomy): Bacteria > Pseudomonadati > Pseudomonadota > Alphaproteobacteria > Hyphomicrobiales > Nitrobacteraceae > Bradyrhizobium > Bradyrhizobium sp. SPXBL-02. Next base: position 1,566,124 of record NZ_CP182474.1, read on the forward strand.
GCAGGCAGCCGGGAGAGCGGGATGCCGGCGGCGCCGACCGTCAGGGCGGCGATCGCGGTGATCACCAGCACCACGAGCAGAAGGGGAATCGCGAACGATGCGGCCCGCCGTCCCGCACTGTGTCGCGGGCCCCGTGCTTCGATCCCGACGGCCGCGCTCATTGCCGGCAGTTCGCCGTCGACAGCGCCGACGTGAATGCGCCGCCCGCAGCCAGGGCCGGGTAGAGCTTGACCGAGAGATCGCGCGCCGCCGCCGCGGTGCGCGGCCCGAAGCCGAGCAGATAGAGCCCATCCATGGTGATGAAGCTCTTGTTGGCCGCGACCGGCGTCAGCGCAAAGCCGGGGTGCGTGTAGACTGCATCGGCCTGCAGCGATTCCTTGCCGCGCTCGATCGACAGCACGACATCGGGCTTTGCGGCCACGATCGCCTCGTCGCCGATGATCTTGTAGCCGTCGTAATCGTCGACCGCGTTGGCCGCGCCCGCCAGCTGGATGATCTCGTCCGCCGCGGTCTTGTGGCCCGCTACCATCGCCCGCCCGTTCTGGAGCGACATCACGAACATCACGCGCACCGGCTTCGTCACCTTGGCGCGCAGAGCGCGGAGCTGCGCAAGATCGGCGCCGACCGCGGCGCTGAGACATTCGGCACGCGCATCGACGCCCATGGCGTGGCCGACCAGCTTGATCTTCTCGATCAGGCCTTCCTCGGAGAAGGTCTCGGGCACCAGCACCAGCGGCACCTTCGCCGTCTCCAGGATGTCCATGGTCTCGCGCGGGCCCGAGCCCTGGATCGCCAGGATCAGCGTCGGGTTGAGACCGAGCACGCCCTCGGCCGAGATCTGGCGCATATAGCCGACATTGGGTTTGTCGTGCAGCGCCGCCGCCGGATAAAGGCTCGTGGTGTCGACGCCGACCAGCCGGCTTTCCAATCCCAGCGCATAGAGGATCTCGGTGATGGCGCCGCCGATCGACACCGTGCGGGCAAAATCGTCAACAGTGACGTCGCGATTGCGCGCGTCATGCACGGTGATGCCCGCGGCGTGCGCAGCAGACGCGAACGCGATTCCACCGGAGAGCAGAAGACTGACGAGGGTGCGGCAAGATGTCATTGCAATTACTTCGTCAGGATCAGCTTGTTCTGCGAGGTCAGGCGGAGACGATAACTGTCCTCGCCATGCGCAATGATGATCTCGCGCTCGGCGGCAAACAGCTCGCGGCTGTCGATGCGGCTCCCGCGCATGGTGAGCGTTCGCGTTGTTGCGGAAGGGCTTTGTGCCGGCCCTGCCGCGCTGCCGCTGCTGTCTCCTGATGTTGCTGACATAGTCGGTGTGATGCGCTTTCGAAAACTTGGAGTACCGCCCGTTTGTATAGGCGGCGCCAAGCGCATTCCAACGTTCGCAGTTTACAATCGATATAAACTGCAACCTGATGTCATTGACCGTCAGAGTGTTGCCACGTAACCATTTCTGGCAGCGGGGAACTTGCCCGCCTCTCGAGACAATCAGCCAGCCAGTCGCTCGCGTTGCGAGCGCACGCCAGCCAGACGAAATCAAAAACTAAAGTGAAGTGCAGGCTGGGGCTGATATGGCTGACGGGGCTAGGTATGCGCGCGCCCTGATTTTGGGCGCGTCGGTGGTTTCAATTGCGGCAATGACGGCGGAAGGCAGTCTCGCGCAGACCGCATCGCCGCAGAGTGAAAACGCGTCCTCCGAACGACCGAAACAGGCCAAGCGCAAGCCTGCGAAGCCGCAAGTCGCACAGCAGCCGACGCCTGACGCCCTGAATGCGCGCGCCCAGGCTGGCAGCACGGCACCCGTTCAGGTGCTCGACACGATCACGGCTGCGGCGACCAAGACGGAAGAGCGCGCCGTCGACGCGCTGGCGCCGGTCAGTGTGGTGTCGTCCGAGCAGATCGAAGCCCGCCAAGCCAGCACCATCGGCGATCTCATATACAACTTGCCCGGCGTCTGGGTTCAGAATCGCGGCGATGATCCGGCCACCTCGATCAACATCCGCGGCCTCCAGGATTTCGGCCGTGTTGCCGTCGTGGTCGACGGCGCGCGGCAGAACTACCAGCGCACCGGTCACTTCGCCAATGGTTCGTTCTTCCTCAATCCGGAATTGATCAGCGGCATCGACATCGTGCGCGGGCCGACCGCGAACATCTACGGCTCCGGTGCGATCGGCGGCGTGGCCTCGCTCCGCACCAAGGACATCGAGGACGTTGTCCGCGTGGGAGAGCGCTGGGGCGTCGACGTGAAAACCATCCTCGGCAGCAACTACGGACGTGCACTCGGATCCGCCTTTGGCGGTGTTCACGTCAATCCCAATGTCGACGTATTCGCAGGGGGGACCTATTCGACTCAGGAGAGCTACAAGGACGGTACTGGCTATGAAGTCGCAAACACTGGCAACCGTCTGAGTAGCGGCATCGCCAAGCTGACGGTTCGTCCGGCCGACGGCCACGAAGTCAAGCTCGGCGCCATCTTCCAGGAGGACATCTTCAGTGTGGGCCAACCACCGCGGCGCGCGGGCGATCCCAATTCGACCAATGCGAACGGCACGAACAATCTGAGCGGCACATCCATCTACGCGTCCAACGTGAAGAATTACACCACGACGCTCGGTTGGAAATACGCGCAGCCGGACGATCAGTGGTTCGACTGGGATGCCAAGATCTACTGGAATCGCACCGAGAACGACCAGATCAAGACCCGGCACACCACTGCGACGCCCTCCGTTTATTGCGGCGGCGTGCCCGGCAACGCCGTCTCGGGATGCATCGGGAGCAATCGCGGATACCTGCTCGATACGATCGGCATCGATGTGCACAACACGACGCGCTTCGAAACGGGAAGCTGGCGCCACGCGGTGACTTACGGTCTGGATGCGTTCCAGGACAAGGTGTCATCTCAAGACAGGACCGGTACATCCGAGGTCACGACCCCCGGCGGTCAGCGCACGGTATCGGGCGGCTTCGTGCAGTGGAGGGCGAACTACACCTCGATGCTCGAGGTGATCGGTGCGCTCCGTTACGACAATTATCAGCTTTCCTCGGCGTCGTCGTCGGGCGGCGATCGCCTCTCGCCGAAGATCACCGTTGCTCTCGTTCCGACCGCTGTGGTGACCCCCTATGCCAGCTACGCGGAAGGCTATCGGGCGCCCTCGATCACGGAGACGCTGGTGAGCGGGCCACATGCCGGCGCGACGGTCAACGACTCGTTCTTCCGTTGTCCGTCGGGCACGCCGGGACCGGGCGCGGATTCGACCTTCTGCTTCGTGCCCAATCCAAACCTGCGCCCCGAGATCGGCAAGAACAAGGAGATCGGCTTCAACATCAAGAAGAACGATCTCTTCACGGCGGGCGACACGCTGCGCGGCAAGATCAACGTGTTCCGCAACGACATCAGCGACTTCATCGATCAGGTCGCTTACGGAAACCCGCTCGTGGTCCCGACCGGGCCGCCACCGGCACCGTCGATCACGGTGCTTCCGTTCCTGCAGTATCAGAACGTGGCGTCCGCGCTCATTCAAGGCGTCGAGGCCGAGGCGATGTATGACGCGAACCTGTGGTTCTTCGGCCTCTCCGGGACCTATCAGAGCGGAAAGAATCTCCAGACCGGCTTCGGCCTCTACAGCATTCCGCCGCAGAAGATCACGACGACGGCCGGCGTGCGTCTGCTCGACCGCACCCTCATCCTTTCGATGATGTGGACGTCGGCAATCGCCGACTACGACATCCCCAGGACCTACACGCCGGCGACGTCGTACGATCTCGTCAATCTTTACGCGCAGTATCACCCGACGCGCGATTTCACGCTCAACTTCTCGGTCGAGAACCTCTTCAACCGCTACTATCGGCCGTACGCCATTCCGGTCGGTAGCACGGGTGACACGCAAAATGACGTGAAGTGGGCGAGCGCCGGTGCCGGGCTCGTGATCAAGGGAGGTCTCAAGTACCACTTTGGCGGCACCTGAGGGAGACACCGGAGGTTCTCTCCAGGGATGTCGAGCTGATCTCGAAAGCCACGCTGATGCGTCAGCGTGGCTTTCGATCCGTCATGAAAGATCCGATCGGCAATTGCCGATCTACAAGTCACAGGAGAAAAGTCGAATGTTCATCGCCATGAATCGTTTCCAGGTGAAGCCCGGCTCGGAAACCGCGTTCGAAACCGTCTGGCGGACCCGCGAGTCCTATCTCGGCAGCATGGCGGGCTTCGTCGAATTCCATCTGCTCAAGGGGCCGGTCGCCGAGGACCACACGCTGTATTCCTCGCATACCGTGTGGGTCGACAAGGCGGCCTTCGAGGCCTGGACGCGCTCGGAGGAATTCCGCCGCGCTCATGCGCGCGCCGACAACAAGACCGGCGAGAGCCTCTATCTCGGTCATCCGAAGTTCGAAGGCTTCGAGGTCATCATGACCGAGCGCAAGGCGAGCGCGGCGGCCTGATCGCGGCCGATGACGAAAGGAAGCCGGACATGCTGAGCACCGAACTCGCCGATCTCAAGGCGTACATGGCCGACAATCCCGGCGCGGTGGTCGAGGACGTTGCGCGCGAGCGCAAGGTCACCCCGCGCGCGGTGATCGAGGCGCTGCCGCCGTCCATGGTGCGCATGGGAGGCGGCGAGCATTTCCCCGCCGCCATGCAGGACATTTCGGAATGGGGCGAGGTGACGCTGATCGTGCACACCGATGACGCGATCTTCGAGTTCACGGGATCGATCCCTGCGGGCGAGGTCGGCCGCGGCTATTTCAACCTGATGCAGCCGAAGGGCCTGCACGGTCATCTCCGCCACGAGCGCTGCGCAGGAATTGCCTTCGTCGAGCGGCCCTTCATGGGCAAGGTGTCGGCCTTCGTCGCCTTCGTGAACGCCGACGGCGGCATCATGTTCAAGGTCTTCGTCGGCCGCGACGAGACGAGGGCGCTGCGGGCGGATCAGCTGGCACGGTTCCGGCAGCTTGCGGACCGGATCGCGCCCGCACTCTAGTTTGCTTCAACCTGGGGAGATCAGGATGCAGAGCAAATCCACGCTTCGGCATGTGATCCCAGCAATCGCGCTGGCGCTCGCGCCGGCTCCGGCCTTCGCGATCGACGCGGCGCTGTTGCCGCGCAATCTGTCGCCCTGGGGCATGTTTCTCGGTGCCGACATCGTCGTGAAGGTCGTGATGGTCGGCCTCGCCATCGCCTCGCTGGTGACATGGACGGTGTGGCTCGCCAAGACCGTCGAGCTGCGCCGCAAGGCCTCGCTCGCCGTGCAGCGGACACGTGCCCTCGAGGGCAACATGACGCTGGGCGAAGCATGCGCACGGACCGGCGACGCGCGCGACGCGGTCGCGCAGCTGATCCAGTCCTGCGCCAGGGAGGCCGAGCTCTCCGGCGGCATCGTCGATGACGGCCTGCAGGAGCGCATCGCGTTGCGGCTGGAAAGGGTCGAGGCGGCGATGGCCCGGCAGATCGCGCGCGGCACTGGCGTGCTCGCGACCATCGGCGCCATCGCGCCGTTCGTCGGCCTGTTCGGTACTGTCTGGGGTATCATGAATTCGTTCATCGGCATCTCCGAGAGCCATACCACCAGTCTTGCGGTGGTCGCGCCCGGCATCGCCGAAGCGTTGCTCGCGACCGCGCTCGGTCTCGTCGCCGCGATTCCGGCGGTGGTGATCTACAATCACCTCGTCCGCGGCATCGCCAATTACCGCGCTTTGCTCGGCGACGCCTCGGCGCAGCTCATGCTGCTGGTGAGCCGCCAGCGCGACCACGGCCATTTCCGTCTGGCGCGAGCTGCGGAGTAGGCCATGGCCGCCAGGCTCGGGACATCGAAGCTCGGCTCGCGCGGCGATGCCGGCGAGCTCGAGGTCACGCACGAGATCAACGTCACGCCGTTCATCGACGTGATGCTCGTGCTCCTGATCATCTTCATGGTGGCAGCGCCTCTTGCCACCGTCGACATCGGCGTCGATCTGCCGGCAACGGCGGCCGAGCCGGCACCACGGCCCGACAAGCCGGTCTTCGTCACGGTCAAGCCGGACCTTTCGATCGCGGTCGGTGAGGATGTCGTCGCTCGCGACGTGCTCAGCACCTCGCTCGATGCCGCCACCAAGGGCCGCAAGGACGAGCGCATCTATCTGCGTGCCGACAAGGCCGTCTCCTATGGCGAGCTGATGGAGGTGATGAACACCTTGCGCAACGCCGGCTATCTCAAGGTCGCCCTCGTCGGCCTCGACGGACGCAGCTGATGGCCGCGAATGCCTTCGCCCTGCACGAGCCGCTCGGCGAGCGCGACGGCGCGCGCTGGGGCCTGTCGGCGGGCGTGATCGTGGCGCTGCATGTCGCCGCCGCGCTGCTTGCAATGAGCTGGCTCAGGACGCAGCCCGAGCAGGGCGTCAGCCTGCCTGCGATCATGGTCGACATGTCGCCGGTGACATCGGCGCCGCAGCCGACGCTGGACGACGTCGCGCCGGGGCCGCTGATGCAGGAGGCGGATGCCTCGCCGCCGGAGCCGGTGCAGCAGCAGGCCGTCGAGGAGACCATCGCGCCGACGCCGCCGCAGGAAAGGCCGGAGGTGGTCGCGCCGCCGGAGCAGAAGCTTGAGCCGACGCCCGCCAGGCCCGCGCCGGCGAAAATCGTGCCGGTCGAAAAGCCCGCGCAGGAGAAGCCGAAGGTGGTTCGACGTGAGGCAAAGAGGCCGTCGGACGCAATTCCGGCGCCGCGCACCAGCGCACCGCCGCGCGCCGAGCGTGAGGCGCCCATGGCATCCGCCATGAGTGCGGGTGCGACGGCCGCCGCGGTCGCATCCTTCAACCAACGCGTCCGCGCGCATCTGATGCGCTTCCATTCCTATCCGGCCGGCGGCGGCGGCCAGCGCGGCGTTGCAAGGCTCAGCTTCACCATCAGCCGCAGCGGGCAGGTGACGTCGAGCCGCCTCAGTGGTGCGTCCGGCATCGCCGCCTTCGACGCCCAGGCGATGTCCATGCTCCGCCAGGCCTCCCCGTTCCCGCCGATCCCGGATGAGATCAAGAACGGCGCGATGAGCTTCACCATTCCGGTGGCATTTACGGTGAGGTAGCCCTCGGTGTCATGCCCCGCGAAGGCGGGGCATCCAGTATTCCAGAGGCAGCGAGATTCATCAGGACTGCTGCGGCGTACTGGATCGCCCGGTCAAGCCGGGCGATGACAATGAGGGTGGGGCGCTCACTTCGCCTTCAGGAAATCCGCGACCTCGAGCAGCACGAATTCGTTGTCGTCGGCCTTGTTGGGATCGCGGCTGGAGGAGAACGGCAGGTTGTTGTCGTTGCCGACGATGATGTGGGTGTCGTCGACGCGATCGACGTTCTCGATGGTGAAGAACGGGAAGGTGTAGACGCCCTCGTTGAGCGACTTGCGCGCCTTCTTGTCGGGATCCCTGATCTTCATCAGGTCGACATAGCCGATCTTGCGCACGGGCTTGCCGACATTGGCGTCGGTCAGCTCGATCTTGTAGACGCGCTTGAACTTGGCGAGGTCGGGGAAGCAGTTCTCGCCGCGCTGGCCTTGCGGGCAGGCCTTGTCGGCCGTGCCTTCGCCGTTGTCGCGCTCGATGACGAGGCCGGAGGCCTGGTCGATCATGTTGAAGTCGCCGATGGCGTTGCCGTTCTGCTCGAACACATATTGCCAATAGCGGCCGGTGAATTTCTCCGCGGCGACGTCGAATTCGAGGATGCGGGAGGCTTCCTTGCCGTCGACCTTCTCCCAATCCTTCTTCTCGGCATCCCACAGCGGTCCCTCGAGCAGGCCGTAGAGGAACTTGCCGTCCTTCGACGCGGCGAAGCCCTCGTAGCCCTTGGAACGGCGGAGATTGACGTTGGTGTAGGTCGCGCCCGGCGCGGCCGGCGTTCCCACCGCCCAATTGTCGGGCGAGCGCACCGGCTTGCCGTCGGCCACCGTGTCGAACACGCCGAGGATTTTGCCGGATTTGTCCGCCTTCAGGATATAGGGGCCGAATTCGTCGCCGATCCAGAAGGTGTCGCCGACGATCTGGAAGCCTTCGGTGTCGAAATCGGAGCCGGTGAGATAGCGCTTCTGGGTGTCCTCATGCACGATGCGGAACGGCACGCGTCTGTCGGGGTCGTGCAGGAAGATGGTCTCCAGCCGCTCGATCTTGCCGCTGGCCCAATCCATCTTGTAGCGGTTGAGGTACAGCATCGAATCCGGCGAGTTCGCGCGCGCGCCCATGCCGTTGTCGGTGAGGACCCAGAACGTGCCGTCGGGCATGGTCTTGATGCCGGAATGGCCCTGCAGAGGCTGGCCCTTGAACGGCAGCGACACGCCGGTCGGACGTTCAAAGGACTTGCCCATGACGGTGCCGGGCGCGTCGACCCGCTTGCCGGTGGTATATTTGCCCGCCGCCTTGAGATCGGCGGGGGCATCGGCCGGCGCCTCGATGAACGTTTCAGCCGGCATCACCACGTGGCCGGCGAGCTTGGCGGGGAATTCGCCCTCGCTCTGCGCGAGCGCGGTGCTCGCGGTGAGAATCATCGTGGCGACGGTGCAAAGAAAAGTCGCGCGCATGTGCGTCTCCTGTTGGCGGACGCAACGCTTATGCGGATCGCATGTTGCAGGATTGTGAAGCCGGGCCAAAGGCCGCAGCTTCGTCTACTCCTTTACCGCCCCCGTCAGCGATGACACGTAATAATCCACGAACAGCGAGTAGAAGATCGCGACCGGCAGCGAGCCGAGCAGCGATCCCGCCATCAGCGCGCCCCATTGATAGACGTCGCCGGTGACGAGCTCGGTCAGGATCGCGACCGGCACCGTCTTGTTGGCGCCGCTCTGGATGAAGGCGAGCGCGTAGATGAACTCGTTCCAGGACAGCGTGAAGGAGAAGATGCCGGCCGAGATCAGCCCGGGCACCGCGAGCGGCAGCGTGATCCGGCGCAGGATCTGCAGGCGCGTCGCGCCGTCGACCAGCGCGCATTCCTCGAGCTCGTAAGGAATCGACTTGAAATACCCGATCAGGAGCCAGGTGCAGAACGGCACCAGGAAGGTCGGATAGACCAGGATTAGGGCCAGCGGCGAGTCGAACAGGCCGAACTGCACCACGACGGTCGCGAGCGGAATGAACAGGATCGATGGCGGCACCAGATAGGCGAGATAAATGCCGAGGCCGACATAGGGACTGCCGCGGAAGCGCAGGCGCTCGATCGCATAGGCCGCCAGCGTAGACGCGATCAGCGACAGCGTGGTCGAGCCGATCGCGACCAGCATCGTCGTCTTCAGCCATTGCGGATAGGCGGTGTTGAACAACAGATGCTTGATGTGCGCCAGCGTCGGCGAGGAGATCCAGAACGGGTTGTTGTCCCGGTAGTTCATCAGCTCCGCGTTCGGCTTGAACGAGGTGATCGCCATCCAGTAGAACGGAAACAGCAGGATCAGCACGAAGCAACCGAGCGGCAGGTAGATCATCATCAGCCGCCGCAGCCCGGAATCCCAGGCCATGGTGTCGGGTGGCGCCTTCGCGTCGGCGACCGTGGAGCCTTGTGCGACGGTGTCAGTCATTGGCCTCTCCTTGCTGCCATTTGCGGCGCGCCAGGCCGAAATAGGAGAACAGCGTCGCGAACACCAGGAACGGGATCATCGACACTGCGATCGCCGCGCCTTCCCCAAGCTCGCCGCCGGCGATGCCGCGTTGGAACGCCAGCGTCGCCAAGAGGTGGGTCGAGTTCACCGGGCCGCCGCGGGTGATGGCGTAGACCAGCTGGAAGTCGGTGAAGGTGAAGATGATCGAGAAGGTCATGACGATGGCGAGGATCGGCATCATCATCGGGAAGGTGATGTAGCGGAAGCGCTGCCAGGCGCTGGCCCCGTCGAGCATCGCGGCCTCGTAGAGCGAGGGCGAGATGGTCTGCAGGCCCGCCAGCAGCGAGATCGCGACGAAGGGAATGCCGCGCCAGATGTTGGCGGCAATCAGCGAGAAGCGCGCCGGCCAGGGCGAGCCGAGGAAGTCGATATTGCTCGACTTCCAGTGCAGAACGTCGACCAGGAGATACGAGATGATCGAGAACTGCGGATCGTAGATCCACCAGAACGCCAGCGCCGAGAGCACCGTCGGGACGATCCAGGGCAGCAGCACGATGGCGCGCAGTAGGCTCTTGAACGGGAAATGGTTGTTAAGCAGCAGGGCGAGCCAGAAGCCGAGCGCGAATTTCCCGACGGTCGCCACCCCCGTGTAGAACACGCTGTAGAATACCGCGTTCCACCACAAGGGATCGGTCAGCAGGTACTGGAAATTCTCGAGCCCGACGAAGATGCCGCGCCGGCCGATCGTGGTGTCGGTGAAGGCGAGCCAGACGCCGAGCCCGAGCGGATAGGTCAGGAACACGGTGAGCAGCCCGAGCGCGGGCGCAAGGCACATCGCGATCAGGAACGGCTTGTAGTCGAACAGCCGCACGATCCAGTTCGGCTGCCGTTGTGCCAGTGCGGCGGAGGAGAGGGTGGTCACGGACATTAGTGTGTTGTCCTGTTCTTGAAATTCAACACGCCGTCATTGCGAGCGAAGCGAAGCAATCCAGTCTGCTTCCGCGGTGAAAGTCTGGATTGCTTCGTCGCAAGGGCTCCTCGCAATGACGGCCTATCGGCCGTCACTTCTGCCGTCGGAAGTAGCGCTTGCAGCGCTGCTCGGCTTCGGCGGCCGCGGCTTCCGGCGTGGCAGCGCCGGTGGCGACGGACGCGCACATCTGAATCAGCACGTAATCGGCGCTGACCGCGCCGGTCGCCGTCGAGATCGGCCCCTTGTAGCCGTCATAATAGGTGCTGTTCATCGTGTTCTTGAACAGGCTCACCTTCGGATCCTGCGACCACACGGCAGCCTCGGCATAGGCGGCCAGCGGCTGGGACCAGTAGCCGGAATTGGCATTGAGCCACGGCTCGTATTGGTCCTTCTCCAGCATGTATTGCAGGAAGGCCTTGGCGGCGTTGGGGTACGGGCTGTGCTTGAACACCATGGCGTTCAATGTCAGGCCCGCCATCGGCGAGACCTTGGCCAGGCCCTTGGGCAGCAGCTGATGCTCGCTGTCCTCGGCGATGGCCTTGGTGGCCGGATCGTTCTTCAGCGAGAAGTACAGCGAGACGCCGTTGGCCGTCAGCGCGATCTCCTGCGAGGAATACGCCCGGTTGTTGCTGACGTCGTTCCAGGACGGCGTGCCGGCGATGAAGGTCGGATACAGCTCCTTGACCCAGTTGAGCGCGGCGATCGTCTCCTTGCTGTTGATGGTGACGTTGCCCTCCTCGTCGAGCAGGGAGGCGTTGTGCGACCACAGCGCCCAGTTGGCGAAGCCGTTGCCGTCGCCCTTGGCGTTGCCGAGCGCGAAGCCGGCCGGCTTGCCGGCCTTGTGCAGCTTGCGGCAGAGGTCGACCACGCCGGCATGGTCTTCCGGAACCTTGTCGAAGCCGACCGATTGCAGGACGGACTTGCGGTAGATCAGGGGACCCGCCGTGGCGCCGAACGGCAGTCCGATCCAGGATTCGCTCTTGTTCTTCTTGCCGTAGCGTTGCGCCAGCGGCAGCCAGCCGCCATACTTCTTGCCGAGATAGTCGGCGACGTCGGTGAGCTCGATCAGCTTGTCGATGTAGATATGGGGCGCGTCGGAGAAGCCGATGATGATGTCGGGGCCGGCGCCGGAATTCGAGGTCACCGCGGTCTGCTGGTTGATGTCTTCCCAGCCGACGAAGTCGACCTTGACCTCGACCCCGGTGTCCTTGGTGAACTTTGCGGCATTGGCGCGGAACACGTCCTCGTCCGCCTGGACGAAACGCACCGGGCGCAGCATGCGCAAGGACGCGCCCTTTTCGATGTCGAGCTTGGGTGCCGGGACGTCGGCAGCCTTGATATTCGATGTTTGCGCAGCAGCACCGGTGGCCGCGAGCGTTGCAGCGGACAGGCCCAGCACCAAGGCATCACGACGTGTGATGTCGTTCCTCATCAGTTCCTCCCTATGATGTCTCCCTTCCCGGCGTTGATCGCCGGTGAAGGGCCGTTTCGGTCGTGGGCGCTGTTGCGCCGGCCGCCTAGCTGTTCGGTCCGCGATCCATGCTGACGGGCTGCCAGCGGCGGAGCGCGGTGTTCTGCAGCACCGACGGATTGACACAGCTTACCGGCCACATGCCCTGAAGCACCAGTGACAATTCGTAGCCCACCCGCCGCTTGCGCGCCTCGTCGAACCGTGCCGAGGCCGAGGCGACATGGGCGGTCAGGGTCACGTTCTCCATGCCGAGCAGGGGATTGTTGTGCGAGGGCGGCTCCTTTTCCAGCACGTCGAGGGCGGCGTGCGCGACCCAGCCCTCCTGCAGCGCCTTGATCAGGCTCTCCTCGTCCACGGTGGCGCCGCGGCCGGTGTTGATGAAGATCGAGCCTTTCTTCATCTGCCGGAAGTGCTTCTCGGTCAGCATGTGGTGCACCTCGGGCCGTGCAGGGGCATGCATCGAGACGAAGTCGGATTGCGACAGCACCTCGTTCAGCGTCGCCGGGATGACGCCGTGGTCGTACATCAGCGTTTCCTGGATGAAGGGATCGTAGGCCATCATGCGCAGGCCGAAGGGCGCTGCGCGTTTCGCAACCGCGCGCGCGACGCGGCCGAACGAGACGAAGCCGAGCGTCTGGCCCATCAGCCTCGGGATCTTGAGCAGCGCCGGCCGGCCCTCGGCCCAGCGGCCGTCGCGCACCATGCGGTCCTGCTCGACCAGGCGGCGGAAGCCCGCGAGCAGCAGCATCATGGCGTGGTCGGCGACCTCCTCGATGAACGTGTCGGGGATGTTGGTGACCGGAATGCCGCGGGCAGTGGCGGCCTTGACGTCGACACTGTCGACGCCGACCGAGCCGAGCGTGATGACCTTGCAGCTCTCGAGTGCGTCGATGATCGACTTGGTGATCGGGATGCCTTTGGCGTAGATCGCGTCGGCATTTTTCGCGGCGGCGATGAACCCGGCCTCGTCGGCCGGCGCCTCGACGATCTCGGCATCGATCGGATCGAGCGCCTCGCGCTCATAGGAATAATCGCTGCCCGCGACCGTGAAGCTCGCACCCTTCGGCGTCACCACCCTGTATTTCGGCATTCTCTGCTCCCGATTGGTTTCTTGTCGTGGCCCGCCTTCGTGACGGGCCTTTGCGTCTTTTACGCGAAATCGGGGCGGGTGCGTACAATTCATGGTTGTTGCGAGCGAGGTATCTTTCCGCTTTTCCGAGCAAAGGTCGGGGCTTTTACGGAGGTACGTAAGTAACTTGCTAAGGGCTCCGCCACTAAACCTTGATTCGAATTTGATCGATCTCGTCGTGCGCCCGTACCATTATTGCCGGAGCTAACCCGTGAAGTTGAGCAATCTGAAGATCGCGCCGAAGCTTGGCATTCTCGTCGGCGTCACGCTGTTCGGCCTTTGCATCTCCGGAGTTCTCGCCGGCTACCTGATGAAGCGCGAGATGGTGAATGCGCGCATCGACCAGGCCAAGGCGATCGTCGAGCTGGCGCGCAACTATGCCGCCGCGTTGAAGAAGCGCGTCGATGCCGGCGAGATGACGAAGGACGCCGCGATGGCCGAGCTTCGCCGCTACGGCAACGCGATGACCTACGACAAGGGTGCCGGCTACCTGTTCGGCACGTCCTATGACGGTCTCACCCAGCTCGCGCCCGATCCGAAGGTGATCGGCACCAACCGAATGGACGTCGTGACCAACGGCCGCAAGCTGTCGCTGGAATTGATGAACGGCGTCAAGGCCAACGGCGAGATTCTGCTTCACTATGATTATATGAAGCCCGGCCAGGAAACGCCGATCCGCAAGATCGGGTACGCCGTCGCGGTGCCCGGCTTCGACATGTATCTCGGCACCGGCGCCTATCTCGACGACATCGACGCCAAGATGGGCCCGGTCTACTGGCTGCTCGGACTGGCGGTGCTCGGCATAGTCATCGTTGCCGGCAGCGTCGCCTGGCTGATCGGCCGCAGCATCAGTGCTCCGCTCGCCCGGCTCGGCACCCGCATGAAGGATCTCGCCGACGGCAAGCTCGAGGGTAATATCCCCGGCGTCGGCCGCGGCGACGAGGTCGGCGCGATGGCGGCGACCGTCCAGATCTTCAAGGACAACGCGGTCCGCATCCGCGACCTCGAGAGGACCGAGGCGGACGCCAAGGAACGCGCCGCGGCGGAACGCCGCAGCGCCATGGAGGAGATCGCCGACGACTTCGAGCGCAGCGTCAACGGCATCGTCCGCTCGGTCTCTTCGGCCGCAGCCGGCATGCAGACCACGGCGCAATCGATGACCGCGACCGCCAGCGACGCCTCTTCGCGCGCGGCGACCGTCGGTGCCGCCTCGCAGAAGGCGTCCGGCAATGTCGGCACCGTTGCGGCCGCCGCCGAAGAGCTGTCGAGCTCGGTTGCGGAAATCTCCCGCCAGGTCACGCGCTCGACTGAAGTTGCGGGCCGTGCCGTCACCGATGCCGAGCGCACCAACGCCACGGTGCAGGAGCTCTCCACCGGAGCCGAGAAGATCGGCGAGGTGGTCAAGCTCATTCACTCGATCGCGGCGCAGACCAATTTGCTCGCGCTCAACGCCACCATCGAGGCGGCGCGGGCCGGCGAGTCCGGGCGCGGCTTCGCCGTGGTCGCCTCCGAGGTCAAGGCGCTCGCCAACCAGACGGCGAAAGCGACCGAAGAGATCTCCGCCCAGGTCGCGGCGATGCAGACCTCGACCAGCGACGCGGTGGCGGCCATCTCCGGCATCACCCAGACGATCGCCGAGATGAGCGAGATCACCGCCGGCATTTCCGCATCGATCGAGCAGCAGGGCGAAGCGACGCGCGAGATCGCGCGCAACATCCAGTCGGTCGCGGCCGGATCGAGCGAGATCAACGCCCATATCGGCAGCGTCACCTCGGCCGCGGAAGCGACCGGTAGCGCGGCCACCGACGTGCTCAGCAATGCCCGCGAGCTGGACAATCAGTCCGGCGCGCTGCGCAATGCCGTGGATGGCTTCCTCGCCAAGGTCCGCGCGGCGTAAGTGCGCTGTATTCGTAGGGTGGGCAAAGACGCGAAGCGTCGTGCCCACCTTTTCTTTTGATTCGCGACGGTTGGTGGGCACGCTACGCTTTGCCCACCCTACGACACCGCGCTACTGCTTCTCGATCTTCGCGTTGGTGATCAGCTTCTCCCACAGCACCAGCTGCTCGTTCACGAAGGTGCCGAGCTGCTCCGGCGTGCCGGAGAAGGCGTCCATGCCGAGCGTGGCGAGCTTGGCCTTGACCTCCGGATTCTCGATGATCTTGCGGATCTCGGTGTTGAGCCGCGTCACGATCTCCTTCGGCATGCCGGCGGGGCCGAAATAGCCCTGCCAGGACGAGATGTCGAAGTCCGGCACGCCGGCCTCCTGCATCGAGGGCAGATGCGGCACCAGCGGCGAGCGGTCCTTGGTGGTGACGGCGAGCGCGCGCAGGGCGTTGCCGTTGACGTGGGGCAGGCCGGTCAGGATGTCGACGAACATCATCGAGACGCGGCCGCCCATGACGTCGTTGAGCGCCGGCGGCGAGCTCTTGTAGGGCACGTGCAAGAGGTCGAGCCCGGCATTGTGCGCGAAGGTCGCGCCCGACACGATCGCCGAGGACGAGCCGGAGGCGTAGCTCAGCTTGCCCGGATTGGCCTTGCCGTAGGCCACCAGCTCTCCGACCGTCTTGGCCGGCACATCGGGATTGATGACCAGCATGAAGGGCAGGTCGCCGGTGCGCGCGATCGGGGTGAAATCCTTGACCGGATCGTAAGTGAGGCTCTTGAGCAGATAGGGATTGGCCGAATGCGTGGTGTTGGTCGTCACCAGCAGCGTGTAGCCGTCGGGAGCGGCCTTCGCGACATAGGTCGCGGCCAGCATGCCGTTGGCCCCCGCCTTGTTCTCGATCACGATGGGAACGCCGAGCGCCTGCGACAGATGCTGCGAGATCAGCCGCGTCGTGGTGTCGGTGCCGCTGCCGGCCGCGAACGGCAGCACCAGCGTGATGTTGCGGCTGGGATAGGTGTCGGCGTGAGCGGTGGATGCTGCCGTGAGGCACAGCGCGGCCGCGGCGACGGTCCGCAGGTTTCGGATCAGCCCTGAAATCATGTCTGGTCGTTCCCTCTTTTTGGTTGGCGGGGAACCTAGCTTGTCCAAGGGGGAATCGGAAGATGGCTATAGGTCGTGACCGCGTCCGTCGCGCGGAATTACTTCATCGTCGAGCCCCGGCGCGATGCAAGCACGACGCCGGCGAGCACCAGGGCGTAACCGATCAGGTGGAACGGCTGGAGCTTCTCACCCAGCAGCAGGATCGCCAGCGCCGAGCCGAACACCGGCACCAGATGGAAGAACGGCGCCGCCCGGTTCGGCCCGATCAGCGCCACGCCGCGGTTGAAGAAGAGATAGGCGAGGGTGGAGGGAAAGATCAGGATGTAGCCCAGCGTCGCCAGCGTGATCGCGTCGAATTGCAGCACGCTGCCGCTTGCCGCCTCCCAGATCGCGGTCGGCAGCAGCATCGTCGCGCCGCAGCAGGTGGTGAAGGACAGGAACGAGAGCTGGTGGATCTTCGGCCGGCGCGGGATGAAGGCCGAGTAAAGCCCGAATGCCACCAGCGAGGAGGCGAACATGATGTCGCCCCTGTTGAAGCTGATGCTTGCCAGCGCCGCGAGATCGCCGCGCAGGATGATGATCAGCACGCCGAGCAGCGAGATCGCGATGCCGCCGAGCTGCGCGCCGGTCAGCCGCACGCCGAACAGCACCAGCGACCACAGCGCCACGAACAGCGGACCCGCCGACTGGATCAGCAGCGCATTCAGCGCCTCGGTGTATTGCAGCGCCCAGTACGAGATCGCGTTGTTGAAGGCGAAGCCGACGAGCGACAGGAACAGCATCAGGGCCAGGCTCTTGCGCAAGGCAGGCCAATCGCGCTTCAGATGCGGCCAGGCGAACGGCAACAGGATCAGGAACACGCCGAACCAGCGGATGGTGGTGATCGTCAGCGGCGGAACATGCGCCCCGACGTGGCGCGCGAGCACGATGTTGCCGGCCCAGAACAGCGAGCTCAGGCTGAGCAGCAGATAAGGTTGGTTGTTGAGCCAGCTGGCCGGATTGGCGGCCGGTGGCGCGGGCGAAGCAATTGTCATGGGCGTTTTGTGCAAGCTTGCGCCGGATCGGCGCCGTGGCACAAGTCACAGCGCCGCAATGCTACAATGCAGCCGAGCCTTAAGGAGGTGCCGTTGGCGGTCAATATGTTGAACATCGAGGGCCTGGAGCGGCTCGATCCGAATGCGCCGGTGGTGATGCTGAACCTGATGCGCTTCCACGCGCGCTCGCGCGACGGCAACGGGTCGGGCTGGGACGCATATTTGCGCTACAGCGCGATCGCGGTGCCGATGATCAAGGCGCGCGGCGGCACGCTGCTCTGGACCGGTGAAGCCAAGGCGGTCGCGCTTGGTCCTCACGCGGGCAACGATTGGGACTTCGTCGCGCTGGTCCATTACCCGTCCGTCTCGGCCTTTCTCGACATGATGACCTCGGAAGCCTACGAGCGCGAAGCCGATCCGCATCGCGTCAACGGCTGCGCCGAGCACGTGATCATCGCGACGAGCGAGGCCTACAGCAAGTTCAGGACGAAGTAGGGGGGCGATCTTGCTTACCCTCCCTTGGAGGCTACGGCATTCGCACATCGAAGTTGAAGGCGGGCAGACTCGTAGGGTGGGCAAAGGCGCACTTGCGCCGTGCCCACCATGACCCCGCACAGCAGAAGCCGTGGGCACGCTTCGCTTTGCCCACCCTACGAGGCGAGTTACGTCGTCTGCTTCCTTGACGCCGCGAACACGCCCGACAGCACCAATGCAAAGCCGATGAAGTGGAACGCCTGCGGGTGCTCGCCCAGAAACACCATCGCCATGATCGAGCCGAACACCGGCACGACGTGGAAGAACGGCGCGGTGCGGTTGGCGCCGATCAGGCGCACGCCGCGATTGAAGCAGAGATAGGCGAGCGCCGAGGGGAAGACGGCGACGTAGAACAGGGTCAGGAGGTTCGGCCCGTCGAGCTTCATCACCGGGCGTGCCGACAGTTCCCAGATCTCCAGCGGAATGAGACAGGCGGCGCCGCAGCCGAAGGTGAAGGCGAGGAACGAGAGGCCGTGCATCGGCGGCCGTTTCAATGACAGCACCGAATAGAGTGCGAAGATCAGGAGCGCGAGCAGGAAGATCAGGTCGCCCTTGTTGAAGTCGATGCTCGACAGCGTGGTGAAATCGCCGTGCAGCAGGATGGTCAGCACGCCGCACATCGACAGCAGCACGCCGAAGGCCTGCGCCGCGGTGAGACGGATGCCGAGGATGACCAGCGACCACAGCGCCACCAGCAGCGGCGCGGCCGATTGCAGCAGCAGCGTGTTGAGCGCCTGGGTATGCTCCAGCGCCCAATATTGCAGCGTGTTGAAGGCGCCGATGCCGGTGATCGAGAGCGTGATCATCAGGCCGAGCTTGCCGCGGATCGCCGGCCAGTCCTGCATGAGGTGCTTCCAGGCGAACGGCAGCACCAGCAGGAAGGCGAAGAACCAGCGCAGGAACGACAGCGTGACCGGCGGAATGTGGCCGGCGGCGAGCCGCCCGACGATGGCGTTGCCGGCCCAGCACAGCGCGGTGATGCTGAGCAGCAGGTAAGGCTGGTTGGCGATCCAGCTGTGGCCGGATGTTTCCGCATGCGTAGTGTGGCCGGTGGCGGACATTGTGATGGTTGGGCCCCGCGTCGAGTACGCCGAGCCCTCCGGCCCGGCGAGGTCCGGGCCGGCTGATCCACCCGGCAGGTCCAAAGACACGGAAAACGAGGTTGCAGCAACGGGGGGCGGACGCATCGCGACCATGCCAGCGGCGAAGGGGCCTCTCACGCTTTGGTCGAAGCCGCCTACGCCGGCCCGCAAGGGTCGGGATTTTCCGCGGATATCAAGGGCTTGGACCGGGCTTTGGACCCCGAAAAAGCCCCGTTCTTGCTTGCCTAGAGGGGCTGCTTCCTTTATCCGGTTGGCTGCCTTGCGTGCGGGCGGCTCCGGCCGCCGATTGGGCTGGGCGCAGGCATGATCCCGGAAGAGTGGGCACCGGTTTTCCGCGAGGATCATGCCTTCTAGAGACAGATTGAACAGGATTACCCGCGAATGGCCAATGTTGTCGTCGTCGGCGCCCAATGGGGCGACGAAGGGAAGGGCAAGATCGTCGACTGGTTGTCGGAGCAGGCGGATATCGTCGTCCGCTTCCAGGGCGGCCATAATGCCGGCCACACGCTGGTGATCAACGGCAAGACCTACAAGCTCGCGCTCCTGCCCTCCGGCGTGCTGCGCGAAGGCAAGCTGTCGGTGATCGGCAACGGCGTGGTGTTCGACCCCGCCGCCTTCCTCGACGAGGTCGCCAGGCTCAGGTCGCAGGGGGTCGATGTCAGCCCCGACAATCTGCGTGTCGCGGAAAACGTCACGTTGATCCTGCCGCTGCACCGCGAGCTCGACGCGCATCGTGAATCCGCCAGCGCCGCGACCGCGATCGGCACCACGCGCCGCGGCATCGGCCCGGCCTATGAAGACAAGGTCGGCCGCCGCGCCATCCGCCTGATGGATCTCGCCGATCATCAGACGCTGCCGCACAAGATCGACCGCCTTCTGGCGCACCACAACGCGCTGCGCCGCGGCCTCAACCTGCCGGAATTCGACAGCGCCGTGATCCTGAAGGAGCTGATGGCGATGGCGCCGCAGCTGCTGCCCTATGCCGAGACGGTCTGGCGGCTGCTCGATATCGAGCGGCGCGCCGGCAAGCGCATGCTGTTCGAGGGCGCGCAAGGCGCGCTGCTCGACGTCGACCACGGCACCTATCCCTACGTCACCTCGTCCAACACGGTGGCGGCCCAGGCCGCGACCGGCGCCGGCCTCGGACCGGGCGCGGTCGGCTACGTGCTCGGCCTGTGCAAGGCCTACACGACCCGCGTCGGCCAGGGCCCGTTCCCGACCGAACAGGACAACGAGATCGGCCGCAAGATCGGCGAGCGCGGCCGCGAGTTCGGCACCAATACCGGCCGCCCGCGCCGCTGCGGCTGGTTCGACGCCGTGCTGGTCCGCCAGGCGGTGCGGACCTGCGGCATCAATGGCCTCGCGCTGACCAAGCTCGACATCCTCGACGGCTTCGATTCGATCGAGGTCTGCACCGGTTACAAGCTCGACGGCAAGGAGATCGACCATTTCCCGGCCGGCGAGGGCGCGCAGGCCCGCGTCGAGCCGATCTACGAGACCATCGAGGGCTGGAAGGAGCCGACCGCCAATGCGCGGTCCTGGGCCGACCTGCCGGCGCAGGCCATCAAATATGTCCGGCGGATCGAGGAATTGGTGGGATGTCCGGTTGCGCTGCTTTCCACCAGCCCGGAACGCGAAGATACTATCCTGGTGCAAAATCCGTTTGAGGCTTAACGATATCTTACCGGGACGCGCGTATAGTTGAGTAGAAATGGCTGATTACTACCCGCTGATCGCCCGCGCTATTGCCGCCCTGGACCCCAACGCTCCCGGCGAAAGCCGTCGCGCGCTCTATGAGCGGGCGCGCACGGCCCTGATCGCGCAGCTGCGCAGCGTGCAGCCGCCGCTCTCCGAATCCGAGATCACCCGCGAACGGCTGTCGCTGGAGGAGGCCGTCCGCAAGGTCGAATCGGAGGCCGCCCAGCGTGCCCGCGAGGCCTCGCGTCCCGGTGGCGGCGCCCGTAGCGGCGGCAGTGGCGATGCCTTCCGCCGCGCCAGCACCCGTGCCACCGAGGGCAACCCGGCTGCGGCGCCGCCGCGCACGCGTCCGGCCCCGACGCCGCCGCGCGCCGACCGCCCGTCCTTCAACGTCGACGAGCAGGGCGAGGCACCGCGTCCGCCGCGCGCGCCCCGTTTCGACGCCCCGCGCCCGTCGGGTCCTCCCCCCGCGCCGCCCGAGCCGCCGGCCGGGCGCGATCGCCAGGGTGCGCGCCGTCCGCCCGATGTGGGACCGCCGCCGCCGCTGCCGTCCTCGCCCGGCGTGCGCGGCTTCCGCGACATCACGGCCGATGCCAATGATCTCGGCGGTGCCGCCGCGCAGGCCAGCCGCGCCGCGCGCCGCACCTACGCCAACGTGCCCTCGCCCTCGCCGGAATTCGACCGGCTGGAGCCGAGCCTGGAAAACCGCACCGGCGAATCCGAGGCGCCCTATTCCTACGACGAGTCGATCGAGGAGGCCGAGCGCTACACGCCGCAGCCGCCGTCGCCGCGTGCGCGCATTGCCCCCGACCGCGACGTCAAGAAGCGCGCCCGTACCCGCTCCGCCTTTCCGTTCAAGAGCGCGATTGCCATCGGCATCGTGCTCATCCTGGTCGGCGCCGGCATCCTCTGGGGCAAGCAGCTGGTCCAGATCGTCAACGGCTTTCTCAAGCCGTCCGCGACGCAAGTGGCTGATACGCCGACCCCGGCACAGCCGCAGAGCAAGCCCAAGATTCCCGATCGCGTCGGCCAGCCCTCGGCCAGCGACCAGCCGGTCGCGCCGGTGGCGCAGAAGGTCGTGCTCTACGACGAGGATCCGTCCGACCCGAAGGGCAAGCAATATGTCGGCTCGGTGGTATGGCGGCTCGAGCCGATCAAGGCCTCGGGCAACCAGAAGGCCGACCTCGCCGTGCGCGCCGACATCGAGATCCCCGACCGCAAGTTCAAGATGACGATGTCGTTCCGCCGCAACACCGACTCCTCGCTGCCGGCGAGCCACACCGCGGAATTGACCTTCATCCTGCCGCAGGATTTCCCCGGCGGCAGCGTCTCCAACGTGCCGGGCATCTTGATGAAGTCGAACGAGCAGGCCCGCGGCACGCCGCTCGCAGGCCTCGCGGTCAAGGTCACCGACGGCTTCTTCCTGGTCGGCCTCTCCAATGTCGACGCCGACCGCGCCCGTAACGTCCAGCTCCTGAAGGAGCGCTCCTGGTTCGACGTGCCGCTGGTCTACGCCAACCAGCGCCGTGCCATCATCGCCATCGAGAAGGGCGCCCCCGGCGAGCGCGCCTTCAACGACGCCTTCGCGCAGTGGGGCGATTGAGCCCTTCTGTCGTTCCGGGGCGCGCGTAGCGCGAGCCCGGAAGCCATTTCACCGTGTCACATGCCGCCTGATGGATTCCGGGCTCGGTGCTGCGCACCGCCCCGGAATGACATCTTGGATGGAACGACTACTGCGCCGCGGCTTCCCGCTTGCGCGATGCCGCCGCGGCGGCGTGCTCGCGGTCCATCACGGCGCGGCAGCCGGGGCTGACATGGGCCTTGTTCCGGACCATGCAGGCGGTGATGCGCGGGATGTCGGGAATCTCGCTGGAGCACAGCCGCATCGCGTCACCCGAGCACATCTGCTGGGCTTGTTGCGAGAAGGCGAGACTGGGTGATGTCTGGAGTACGAAGGTAGTGGCGAAGGCGAAGAGAGAGGTGATGGTCTGATAGCGCGTCATGAAGGTTGCGTCCCCGAGTTCCGTGGGTTGAGCCACTTGGTTTTGGGGCGCCGCACGCGGCTTGATCTGCCGCATGTCACAGCCTTCACGCCGGGAGCTTCAATCCCGCATGTGGTCGCTCGATTTCGTGATGCTCGAATCGAAAGTGCTGCGCCGCCCGAGCGAAGTATGCGCCAATGTCACGCGCCCGCAATGGCCGGCACAAAGGAATTCGCAATTGTTGCACGCCAGTCACTCGTGCGCGATCAGATCAGCCAGCCTACGACGCCCGTGCCTGTTCCGCATCGCTCGCGCCGAGCGACGCGGCGTGTTCCTCGACGGCGGTGACGCCCTTGGGCGTCAGCTCGAACAGATCGCCGTCCTTCATCACGTAGCCGTCGGCGATCAATTGCCCCATCTTGCCCTGCCGGTCGTCGGCGAAGGCGACGGACTGGCTGATGTCCCGCAGGATCGAGAGCTCTTCGTCGTGCAACATGGCTTCACGCTCCATTCGCGGGGATGGGTTCGTCCTCACATGCCGTGGCTCTGAAACACCTTGCTGCAGGGCTTCGACAGCTTGGCCCGATTGGCTTGCAGGCAGCTCTGCACCGCGCCGTCATTGCCGAGGTCCTTGCGGCAGAAGCGCTGGGCATCGCGCGAGCAGGCCTGCTGCTCCTGCGGCGTGCCCATATGGCCTTGGGCGAACGTGGGTGACGTCGACAGCCCGCTGAGGGCCGCCAGCGCGATCGTCGCCAGGAGAATCTTGCGGGCCATCGGCGGCTCCAGTCTGTCAGGGGTTGAATTCAGGTCCAGCATGAACTCATCGCCTTGCCACTTGTTCCCCTTGAGGCGCCCGGCGCCCGCTGTTCAAGGTTCCCGCTGCGCTGCTATAACGCCGGCAAAGTGTGAGGTGCTTGATGAAACGCTATCTGGTGTTTGCGCTGGTCGGCCCGTTCGTCGGCGGGTTCCTGCTGCTGCTGACGACGACCTACCAGTCCGGCTATTGGGCGCAGACCAATCTCGCCGAGGTCGGCAAGCTTTTCGCGGTGTTCTTCAAGACTCTGCAATACAGCTACCTGTTCGGCTTCCTCCCCTCGCTGATGATCGGCGCGGTCGACGACATCCTGCTCCACATCCGCCGGATCGGTCCCGGCTTGCGGATGCTCCTGGTCGGCCTGTTCGCCTTCGTCCTGGCCTCGCTCACCTACAGCTCGCGCGGCCCGGATTCGGGCGCGGTGCAGTTCATCCTGTACGGGCTCGTGGGTTTCGTGCCGGCGGTGATTTCGTCCTGGCTCGTGCATCGCTATGTCGAGGAGCCGCAAGCCGCGCCGGCGCCGACCTGACGCGCGGCAGCAACCTCCGCCGCGCTGGCGCGTTCACTCGAGGCCATGGGCATGCCCGACGACGACATCCTCGCTCCGCGCAAATCCCGTTCCGGGAGCAGCTCGCGTGCGCGCTTTTCGCGCGACGAGGCCCGCGGGCCGATCATCGACCAGGAAGGCCACGAGATCAGGCCCGAAAGCCTGGAGCAGGGATTTCGCGAGTTTCGCTTCGAGTTCGGTCAAGGCGGCCCGTTCGGCAATCTGACCCGCGAGCAGCGGATCGCACGGCTCGAGGCGATCGCCAAGCTGCTCGACGTCGCCTTCATCCTGCCCGGCACCAACATCCGCTACGGCATCGACGGGCTGATCGGCCTGATCCCCGTCGTCGGCGACATCATCACCACCGCGATCTCGCTGTGGCTGGTGCGCGAGGCCCGCGCGCTGGGCGCGCCCTGGCACATCACGGCGCGCATGCTCGGCAATGTCGCGGTCGACGGCGTGGTCGGCCTCGTCCCGTTCGCGGGCGACGCCTTCGACGTCATGTTCCGCGCCAACATGCGCAACGTCCGCCTCTTGCGCCGCTGGCTGGAAAAGCAGCCGCGGATGTAGTCTGGCTGAGAGCGCTCGCCGCGAGTCCGACTGGTCGACAATGCGCCGGATCTCCCAGAGTCGTCATTGCGAGCGCAGCGAAGCAATCCAGAATCTCTCCGCGGAGGGACTCTGGATTGCTTCGCTGCGCTCGCAATGACGGCCGGACAGCCCAAAAACACAAAAGGCGCGACGACCTTTCGGCCATCGCGCCTTCTGCGCACATCGAACTTTGTTGCGAAAGCTTACGCCGCGTCGGCGTCGGTCTCCGCGGCCGGGGCCGGCTTGGGCCGGCGGGGCAGCGGGAAGGCATCGCTCTCGTACAGCGAGCGGATGCCGTTCTGGTCGAAGCGCGCTTCCTCGACCTGGAGATAGGCGCCGTTCAGCGAGTCCGTCGGCAACTGCTCCATCGCGAACTGCACGGCCTCGGCCGCCGTGCCGAACCGGCGATAGGTGAAGCCCGCGCGCTTCTTCTTGCGGATGGCGGCGGGGAAGAGCTCGGCGGAGGTGTTGAAGTTGAACGGACGCAGTGGACGCATGGTCAAAGACCTCGTGATCTTCTCTGGGGCTTTAAGCGCGTGGGGTTGGGGAGGGCAGGGGCCGCAATCGAGCGGGCCCGCCACATGTCATTGTCGCCCTCTAATATAGGCCGATTTGACAAAAATGCGACCCCCGCGATGCGAGATGATGAATCCGCGCATGGCAGCTCCGCTGACCAATAAAATCTTTATATTTCAATAACTTATATGGTCTAAACTTTGCCAAGAAGCAGCAGCACGACCAGGATGACCAGCACGACCCCGCCGATCCCCATGCCGGAATGACCAAGGCCATAGCCGTAGCCGCCGAACCGTCCGGACAGGCCGCCGACGAGATAGATGATCACCAGGATGATCAGGATGGTCCCAAGCGTCATGGCATCCTCCCTGGCGGCCGCCGAATGCGATCATCGGCCGCACCGCCAGAGCAGAAAAGCACATCGCGCCGCCGGGTTCCACGGGGGAACCCGGCGGCGCGCCGCGTTATTTGGGCTCGAGCTTCAGCGCCGCGGAATTGATGCAGTAGCGCAGGCCGGTCGGCCCGGGGCCGTCGGGGAAGACGTGGCCGAGATGGCCGCTGCATTTGGAGCAGAGCACCTCGGTGCGGATCATGCCGTGGCTGGTGTCCCGCTCCTCGTCGATGTGGCTCTCGACCGCGGGCTGGGTGAAGCTCGGCCAGCCGCAGCCGGAATCGAACTTGGCGTCCGACTCGAACAGCACGTTGCCGCAGCCGGCACAGACATAGGTGCCGACACGGTGCTCGTGCTCATATTCGCCCGAGAAGGGACGCTCGGTCGCCTTCTCGCGCAGCACGGCGTATTGCATCGGCGATAGCTCGCGCCGCCACTGCTCTTCGCTCTTGATGACCTTGTCCTCGGTCGCTTTCGTCTTGGTGTCGGGCATGGGTCTCCCGTTGCTTTGGTGATCTTTCGATCAGTTGGTGGCCTTGCCGGCATTCACCAGCGTCGGCTTCTCAATGTAGTTATCCGCGAACAGCTTTTTCAGGTTCTCGACCTTCGGGATGTCGTTATAGGCGATGTAAGGCTGGTTCGGGTGCAGCGTCAGATAGTCCTGGTGATAGGCCTCCGCCGGATAGAACGCCTCCAGCGCGCCGATCTTGGTCACGATCGGCTTGTTGAACACCTTCGCGCCGTTGAGCTGGGCGACATAGGCCTCCGCCACCTTCTTCTGCTCGTCCGACGTGGTGAAGATGGCCGAGCGATATTGCGGGCCAACGTCGGGGCCCTGGCGGTTGAGCTGGGTCGGGTCGTGCACCACCGAGAAGTAGATCTGGAGGATCTTGCCGTAGGAGATCTTCTTCGGGTCGTACTTGATCTCGACCGATTCCGCATGGCCGGTGCGGCCGCTCGTCACCGCCTGGTAGTCTGCGGTCGCCTTGGTGCCGCCGGCATAGCCGGACACCGCGTTGACTACGCCGGCCGTGTGCTGGAAGACGCCCTGCACGCCCCAGAAGCAGCCGCCGGCGAGCACGGCGGTCTGGATGCCGCTTGCGGGCGAAGCGTCCAATGCGGGAGCTGGGATCACGACCGCCTCCTCCGCGGCCCGGGACGGCATCAAGAAAGCCAGCGTCACGGCGGTGGTTGCGGCGAGCAGGGTGGCGAGGGCGGTTCGGCGCATGGCAATCCTCTTTCGGCAATCCTCTTTTGGGAGGTCTGACAGTCTAGGGGGGACGGGACCGGGCGAACAGCCTGCCAGGCCACGTTTTCGCATCATCCGAGATACGGGCCGAGCCGCCGATTGTTACGCCGGGGCGGACACGAGACCGTGAGGACGCGCAGGGGTGACGCGGCAACCGGCCCGCTTGGCGGGGTGCGGAACTCCGCGCTAGATGAACCGGCGCGATCGACGATCGACCAAATGGTGGCTGGAGCTGGCCTGACAACATGCTGCGCGTCGTATTCCTGATCCTCGCCGTCCTCGCCGCCGGCACTTGCAGTGCCGCGGCCGATCCCCAACCCGGCGACGATCTCGCTTTGTGCCGCGACCGTCAGGCCGAGCTGCAGGCCCGCGCCACGGTTTGCGAGAACCTGCTGAACGCCGATCGTCTCACCGGCAAGGACAAGGCGATCGCCCTGTCCGTGCGCGGCAATATCCTGCTCAACAAGCGCGACCATGTCCACGCGATCGAGACGCTGTCCATGGCCATCGACCTCGATCCGGACAACGTCGTCGCGCTCAACCTGCGCGGCCTCGCCTATGAGCGCAGCGGACAGGAGGATCTCGCGATGGCCGACTACAACCTCGCGCTCCAGAAGCGCCCGGCCTATGGCGTTCCCTACAACAACCGCGGCGTCATCCATGCGCGCCGCGGCGCGCTGCAGAGCGCGATCGACGATTTCAGCCTGTCGATCAAGTACACGCCCAAATTCCTGCTCGCCTGGACCAATCGCGCCCGCGCGCGCACGCTGATGAAGGATTTCGACGGCGCCATCGCCGATTTCGCCGAGGCCGAGAAGATTGATGCGGCCGCGCCGCAGATCGCCGGCAATCGCTGCGTCACCTACGGCATGATGGGCAAGTTCGACCGCGCCCTGGCCGATTGCAACGGCCTGATCGAGAAGCAGCCCAGGAACGTGTTCGCGATCAACAACCGCGCCGACGTCAGCATGATGAAGGGCGACCTCGAGGCCGCGCTGAAGGATTACAACACGGCCATCCAGATCAACCCGAACAACGTCCGCGCCCATGCCGGCCGCGGCCAGATCTACGAGCGGCGGAAGGATCTCGCGCAGGCCCGCGCCGATTATCGCGCCGCGGCCTATTCGCTGACGAGGTTCGACGACACCGAGGTTGCGCGCGCCCGCGCCATCGCGCAGGAGCGGCTCGCCGCCCTGTCGCCGAAAGCAGCGGCGAGCGCGACGACCGGCCGTCGCGTCGCGCTTGTGATCGGCAACGGCGCCTACAAGAACGCCCACCCGCTGCCCAATCCGCCGCGCGATTCGAAGCTGATCGCGGGCGTGCTGCGCGACCTCGGCTTCCAGACCGTGCTCGACACCAAGGACCTCACCCGCGATACGTTCTTTCAGACCCTGAAGGCCTTCGCCGAGGAAGCGGAAAAAGCCGATTGGGCCGTGGTCTATTATGCCGGCCATGGTTTTGAGATCGGCGGCGTGAACTATCTCGTCCCGGTCGACGCCAGGCTCACCGCCGACAAGGACGCCGAGACCGAGGCCGTCGCGCTCGAGCAGGTGATCGCTGCGGTCGGCGCCGCGCGGAAAGTTCGCCTCGTTGTCCTCGATGCCTGCCGCGACAATCCGTTCGCGCCGGCCATGCAACGCACCCTGTCGCTGAAGCTGGTGGAGAAGGGCTTTTCCAACATCGAGCCCGGTGCCGGCTTCATGGTGGTCTACGCCGCCAAGCACGGCGAGACCGCGATGGACGGCGACGGTGCCGCCAACAGCCCGTTCGCTACCGCGCTCGCCCGCGAGATCAAGCAGCCGCGCGTCGAGATCCGAAAATTGTTCGACATCGTCCGCGACGACGTCTGGGCCGCGACCAAGCACGAGCAGCAGCCGTTCACATATGGATCGCCGCCGGGGCGGGAGGATTTTTACTTCGTCGCGGGGAAGTGAGGGGAATACTCGCGCCACATCTGCGGTGCCGTAGGGTGGGCAAAGGCGCAACGCGCCGTGCCCACGATCTCTCTCCTCAAGCAATAGTGCGTGGGCACGCTGCGCTTTGCCCACCCTACGGCAGCGGACTCTAGACGACGATGCTCAACCGCTTCGCCGCCCGCGTGATCCCCGTGTACAGCCACCGTGCCCGCGAATCCTGGAACGCAAAGCTCTCGTCGAACAGAACGACATCGTCCCATTGCGAGCCCTGCGACTTGTGCACGGTCAGCACGTAGCCGTAGTCGAACTCGTCATAGGGCTTGCGCTGCTCCCAGGCGATCTGCTCGACGCCGCCCTCGAAGCAATCGGCGCGCACCGAGACCTTGGTCACCTTGTGGCCGAAATCCTCGTCCGGCGATAGCCGCATCGAGAGGATGCGCGATTTCGAGCGCGAGGTGTTGCGCGACTTCACGCGCCACAGGCCGCCGTTGAACAGGCCCTTCTTGCGGTTGTTGCGCAGGCACA
This sequence comes from Bradyrhizobium sp. SPXBL-02, assembly GCF_051853065.1. Taxonomy (NCBI): domain Bacteria; kingdom Pseudomonadati; phylum Pseudomonadota; class Alphaproteobacteria; order Hyphomicrobiales; family Nitrobacteraceae; genus Bradyrhizobium; species Bradyrhizobium sp. SPXBL-02. The sequence goes on from NZ_CP182474.1 coordinate 1,595,133, forward strand.
CCAGCTTGTCGCCGGCGACCGGAAACGGATCCTCGATGTTCTGGCGCTGGCGCACCCGCATGTTGTAGGCGCGGCGCGTGTTGTTGCGGCCGACCAGGATCTGGTCGGCGCCCATGACGCGATCGGGGTCGAGCTCCTTCCGCGACACCACCTCGCTCTCGCCGTAGCGGCCGATGTCGAGCTCGCGGCCCTCGCGGACGTCCATCGACATCCGCACGATCGGGTCGTCCTGGGCCTGGCGATGCACCTCGGTCAGCATCGCGTCGGGTGTGGTGTTGGTGAAGAAGCCGCCGCCCTGGATCGGCGGCAGCTGCGCGGGATCGCCAAGCACCAGCAGCGGACAGTCGAACGACATCAGGTCGCGCCCGAGCTCGGCATCGACCATCGAGCATTCGTCGATCACGATCAGCTTCGCCTTCGAGGCCGGCGCATCGTCCCACAATTCGAAGCTCGGCTGCTCCTCGCCGGATTCGCGGGCGCGGTAGATCAGCGAATGGATGGTCGAGGCACCGTCGCAGCCCTTGTTGCGCATGACGAGGGCCGCCTTGCCGGTGAAGGCGGCGAACTTCACCTCGCCGTCGACGCCCTCGGCGATGTGCCGCGCCAGCGTGGTCTTGCCGGTGCCGGCAAAGCCGAACAGGCGGAACACCGGCGGCGTGCCGCCGCGTCCCGGCCTGGCCTTGAGCCAGTCGCCGACGGCCTTGAGCGCAGCATCCTGATGCGGGGTGAAAGTGGCCATGTCTGTCTTGAGGGAGCGGCGAATGAGGCGATTCGCCATCCCCCAAAACTAACCATTCGCCCCGCCCGTTCAAGCGTAGGGAGGCCGTTCCCCCGCGGCCCATCCTTCGAGACGCCCGCCTTTGGCGGGCCCTCAGGATGAGGGCGGAGCGTGTGGCAGCAGTTTCGGCAGGCGAAGATGCCGCTCAGCCTCATCCTGAGGAGACCGCTGAAAGCGGTCGTCTCGAAGGACGAGGCGCTTGCTCGGGCCCCGCTATAAGCGAGCCTGAGCTCAACAGGCCGCCCCTACTGCCAGCCGGGAACGCCGCGCATGTCGGGCAGCTGGTGGGCGATGCCCTTGTGGCAGTCGATGCAGGTCTTTTCCTTGGTGAACAGGAAGCGCTGGTGCGCCACCGAGGCCCGCGGCGATTGCTTGGTGATGTCCATGGAATCGGCGCTGTGGCAGTTGCGGCATTCCAGGGAATCATTGGCCTTGAAGCGCGCCCATTCGTGCGCGGCGAGCTCGAGCCGGTGATCCCTAAATTTCTCTCTCGTGTCGATCGTGCCGAAGATCTTGCCCCAGACCTCCTTGGAGGCCTGCATCTTGCGCGCGATCTTGTCGGTCCAGTTGTGCGGCACGTGGCAGTCCGGGCAGGTCGCGCGCACGCCGGAGCGGTTGGAGAAGTGAATGGTCGACTTCAGCTCGGCGTAGACGTTGTCCTTCATCTCGTGGCAGCCGGTGCAGAATTTTTCAGTGTTGGTGATTTCCAGCGCGGTGTTGAAGCCGCCCCAGAAGATCACGCCCGCAACGAAACCGGCCAGCACCAGGGTGCCGAGGGCGAACACCGAGCTCGGCCGGGTCAGCACCTGCCAGAGCTCGAGCAGAAATGCCCAGCTGCGCGCGATGAAGCCGCGCTTGGCCTTCAGCTCCGCATTGGGCTCGTCAGCAGTCGTCGTCATCGCCGGCCACCCGGACTTGCACGCGACAGCAGCGTGTCGATGTCGGTGAAATCGTTGCTGACCGGCGGATTGGCGGTGTTCTGCGGCACGTGGCATTCGGTGCAGAAGAAGCGGCGCGGCGAGACCGAGGCCAGGAACTGGCCGTCGCGATCCATGAAGTGCGTGATCGAGACCATCGGCGCCTGCGACTCGGCGGTGCGCGCCCGCGCGTGGCAGGACAGGCATTTGTTGCCGTTGAGGTCGACCTGATAGCCGTCGATATTGTGCGGGATGACGGGCGGCTGCTCCGGATAGTTGCGCACCTCCTTCTCGGAGGTGTTGCGGTTCGGCAGCATCGGCGGCGCCGGGCCCTCGTCGTTGAGCGGGGTCGGGCCGCGCAGGCCGGAGGTCACGGTCTGCGCCGTCAGCGAGCCCGTCCCCGCTGCGACCGCGAAGGCGAGCAGGACGATTGCGGATCGTTTCATCATGACATGTTCACCCGCTCGATGCGCACGGCGCATTTCTTGAAATCGGTCTGCAGCGAGATCGGATCGGTGGCGTCGAGCGTCACCTTGTTGATCAGCTTGGATTCGTCGAACCACGGCACGAACACGAGGCCGCGCGGCGGCCGGTCGCGGCCACGCGTCTCGAGGCGGGCGCGGATGAAGCCGCGGCGGGAGACCACCTTCACCTCGTCGCCGCGTCGCAGCTTCATGTCCTGCGCATCGTCCGGATGCATGAAGCAGACGGCCTCGGGAAAGGCCTTGAACAGCTCGGGCACGCGGCGCGTCATGGTGCCGGAATGCCAGTGCTCCAGCACGCGGCCGGTCGAGAGCCAGTAGGGATATTCGTTGTCGGGCGATTCCGCCGCCGGCTCGTAGGGCAGCGCGAAGATGCGCGCCTTGCCGTCGGGATAGCCGTAGAACTGCACGTTGGTGCCCTGCTTGACGTAGGGGTCGCTGCCTTCGCGGAAGCGCCACTTCGTCTCTTGGCCGTTGACGACGGGCCAGCGCAGGCCGCGCTCCCGGTGATAGGTGTCGAACGGCGCGAGGTCGTGGCCATGGCCGCGGCCGAACTGGGCATATTCCTCGAACAGCCCCTTCTGCACATAGAAGCCGAACGCCTTGGCTTCCTCGTTGGCGTAGCCTTGCTCGATCTCCGTCACAGGGAATTTGTCGACTTGGCCGTTCTTGTAGAGCACGTCGAACAGCGTCTTGCCGCGAACGTCCGCTTCTTGGCGATCAGCTCGGCGGGCCAGACCTCCTCGATCTTGAAGCGTTTTGAAAATTCCATGAGCTGCCAGAGATCGGATTTGGCTTCGCCTGGTGCCGTGACCAACTGGTGCCAGAACTGCGTGCGCCGCTCGGCATTGCCGTAGGCGCCTTCCTTTTCCACCCACATCGCGGTGGGCAGGATCAGATCGGCGGCGAGCGCCGTCACGGTCGGATAGGCATCCGAGACCACGATGAAATTGTCGGGGTTGCGGAAGCCCGGATAGGTCTCCTCGTTGACGTTGGGACCGGCCTGCAGGTTGTTGTTGACCTGCACCCAATAGGCGTTGATCAGGCCGTCCTTCAGCATCCGGCTTTGCAGCACGGCGTGCGCGCCGGGCTTGTCGGGAATGGTGCCCTCGGGCAGCAGCCAGAGATGCTCGGTCTTGGTGCGGTGTTCCTTGTTGGTCACCACCATGTCGGCGGGCAGGCGGTGCGAGAAGGTGCCGACCTCGCGCGCGGTGCCGCAGGCCGAGGGCTGGCCGGTCAGCGAGAACGGGCTGTTGCCGGGCGAGGAGATCTTCCCGGTCAGGAGGTGGATGTTGTAGACGAGGTTGTTGCACCAGACGCCGCGTGTGTGCTGGTTGAACCCCATGGTCCAGAACGAGATCACCTTGGTCTTGGGATCGGCATAGAGCTCGGCGAGCGCCTCCAGGCGATTGAGTGGCACGCCCGACATCTGAGCCGCCTTCTCCAGCGTGTACTCCGAGACGAACTTGACGAATTCGTCGTAGCTCATGTCGGTGGAGTCGTTGACCTTGGCGGCGCCCGTCGCCTTCTTCTGCAGCGGGTGTTCCGGCCGCAATCCGTAGCCGATGTCGGTCTGTCCGCGCTTGAACACGGTATGCGCGGCAACGAAGTCCTTGTTGACGCGGCCGGTCTTGATGATGTGGTTGGCGATCGCGTTGAGGATGTAGAGGTCGGTCTGCGGCTTGAACACCATGCCGATGTCGGCAAGGTCGAACGAGCGGTGCTCGAAGGTGGAGAGCACGGCGACGCGGACATGCGGCGCGGACAGCCGGCGGTCTGCCATGCGCGTCCACAGGATGGGGTGCATTTCCGCCATGTTGGAGCCCCACAGCACGAAGGCGTCGGTGGCCTCGATGTCGTCGTAGCAGCCGGCCGGCTCGTCGATGCCGAAGGTGCGCATCATGCCGGCGACGGCCGAGGCCATGCAGTGCCGCGCGTTGGGGTCGATGTTGTTGGTGCGGAAGCCGGCCTTGAACAGCTTCGACGCCGCATAGCCTTCCCAGATCGTCCACTGGCCGGAGCCGAACATGGCGACGCCGTTGGGCCCGCGCTTCTTGATCGCCTCCTTCCACTTCTGCTCCATGATGTCGAAGGCTTCGGTCCAGGACACGGGCGTGAACTCGCCGTTCTTGTCGTACTTGCCGCCCGTCTTGCGCAGCATCGGCTGCGTCAGGCGGTCGTGGCCGTACATGATCTTGGAGAGGAAGTAGCCCTTGACGCAGTTGAGGCCGCGATTGACCTCGGCCTTGATGTCGCCGTGGGTGGCGACGACGCGGTTGTCCTTGGTCGCGACCATCACAGAGCAGCCGGTGCCGCAGAAGCGGCAGGCGGCCTTGTCCCATTTCAATTCGCTCACTTCGCGCTCGGCGGCGAGGTTGGCGGCGAGCGCCGGTGCAGGAAGGCCGGCGGCGGCCGCGGCGATCGCGGCGGCCTCGAGCTTGAGCATCTGGCGGCGGTCGAGCTTCGGCGATGTCATGATGGCTCTCCGGCCCTTAAGTCGTTTCGATGGCGTGGAACACCAGCGCCGCGGAATAGACATGATGCAGCGACTGGATGGTGTTGAGCATGGTGCCGAGGCTGCCGGCATCCGGCGCTTCGGCGACGACGACGAGCTTTCCGCGCGCGTCGCGGGCATGGATCTCGCAGCCGGGAAGTGCCGCGATCTCCGCTTCCAGTTCGGCAAGGCGCTCGGGCCGCGCCTGCACGATGATGCTGGCGATCTCGGCGCCCGGCGGCGGCACGATGCGCTCGGCGGTGAGCACGCGGCCGGTGATCAGGGCGCGGCGGTTGAGCTTGGCACTTTTGAATGTGGCATTGTTGAATGTGGCTTGGGCCATGATGCCTGTCTTTCGCTTTGAGCGGATCAATGCGGGGAGGGTGGCGGGCCCGGAGGGCCGGCGAACATCTGGTAGATCCAGACGCCGAGCCCATAGGAGCCGACGGTCCCGACCGCGAGGACGGGCATCACGATCGCGGTCAGGAACAGGAACGCAAAAATCTCCATGCGCTTACGGCGCACGCGCGACGTCGTGTCGTCAGGGGCCGACATATTCGGTCTCTTCGGGATGGGATGGGAATCGGGACGGCATCCGGGCCGTTGCCTTGCTGCACTTCTGATGCATCCGGGCCGCCACGGCGTTGATCTGGATCAACCTGCCGCTTGCGCGGATGTCGCAGCGCCCGGGGCAAGACGAGCCCCGCTCCGCAGCCGGGCGACGAAATCATTCTCCCGCGCAGCGGAATTGCCACTGCGTAGACAGCTTCGCCTCACCCATTAAGATGAGCTCAACAAGAACAAGCGGGAGAGAGCGACGCCATGAAGTTCGGCATCTTCTACGAGCTGCAGCTGCCGCGGCCCTGGCAGGCCGGCGACGAGCTCGCCCTCTATCAGAATGCGCTCTCGCAGATGGAGCTCGCCGACAGGCTCGGCTACGACCACGCCTGGGTGGTCGAGCATCACTTCCTCGAGGAATATTCGCACTCGCCCTCGCCGGAATCGTTCCTGGCTGCGGCAAGCCAGCGCACCAAGAACATCCGGCTCGGCCACGGCATCCTCCAGCTCACCACCAATCATCCGGCGCGCGTCGCCGAGCGTGTCGCGGTGCTGGATCTGCTCAGCAATGGCCGCTGCGAGTTCGGCATGGGCGAGAGCGCCTCGATCACCGAGCTGGAGCCGTTCGGCCGTGACATGGAGACCAAGAAGGAGGTGTTCGAGGAGGCGGTCGCGGCCATCTTCCCGATGTTCAAGGACGCCGGCAGCGAGCATCACGGCAGATATTTCGACATCCCCTTGCGCAATGTGGTGCCGAAGCCGGTGCAGAAGCCGCACCCGCCGCTGTGGATGGCCTGCTCGCAGCTGCCGACCATCGAGCGCGCCGGCCGCCACGGTTTCGGCGCGCTCGGCTTCCAGTTCGTCAGCGCCGATGCCGCGCACGCCTGGGTGCACGCCTATTACAACGCCATCACCAAGCGCCTGCACAAGCTCGCCGACTACGAGATCAATCCCAACATGGCGCTGGTCTCGTTCTTCATGTGCGCGAAAACGGACGAGGAGGCACGCGCCCGCGCCGACGGCGCCACCTTCTTCCAGTTCGCGTTGCGCTTCTACGGCGCCGCGCAGAACCGCCAGCGTCCGGCGCCCTACACCGTCAACATGTGGGACGAGTACAACAAGTGGAAGCGCGACAATCCGCAAGCACAGGAGGCGGCGCTGCGCGGCGGCCTGATCGGCTCACCCGAGACGATCCGGAAGAAGCTGAAGCGCTTCCAGTCCTCGCATATCGACCAGGTCATCCTGCTCAATCAGGCCGGCAAGAACAGCCACGAGCACATCTGCGAATCGCTCGAGCTGTTCGGCCGCGAGGTGATGCCGGAGTTCCAGGACGATCCGGCGCAGGCGGCTTGGAAGCAGGGCGTGATGAGCGGCGAGATCGAGCTGGAAGAGATCGACACCGAGGCCTTCACCGATCGCTATGGCAAGCTGGCGATCAACGTGGCCCCCGCGAAGGCGGCGGCGGGGTAGCGTATAAGCAACGACAGCTCCTGCTTCGTGGCGCTGCTGCGGCAGCTGCCCGAGCCGGGGTGCAGTCTCCTTGAGACGAAGAAAGCGAAGGGGCTGCGGTCAATGGCGCCCCTTCGCCCGCTGGGATTTGGGCAGGTCTCATCGGCTCGCACGCAGGTCGCCACCGACCGGGCCGGCCTGCTGCTCTTCAGATCGCGCGCCGTTGTCGTCCGGCGAAGAGACCATACACAAAGAGGACGATGATGGCGCCGACGACCGCTCCGATCAGCCCGGCACCCTCTCCAGGACGGTACCAGCCTAGGGCCTGGCCGAGGTAAGTGGCAACGAAGGCACCGACGATGCCCAGGATGGTCGTGAGGATGAACCCGGAGGGTTCATTGTCACCCGGCATGATGAATTTCGCGATGATGCCCGCGATAAAGCCGATGATGATCGTCCAAATAATGCCCATTCTCCACTCCTCCTGATCAATGGCGACAATGACGAGGCCGTCAGCTCGGCAGACGCCCCTCGGGCGTGTACTTGTCGACCGCCTGCGGCAGCTCGCGCGAGAGCCTCGCGAGAATTTCCTCTTGCGAAAGCCCGGTCTCCTTCTCGAGTTTGTCCAGCACGTCGGGCCCGATCGCTTCCCGCAATTGCGGGGGCGAGATGTCCTTGTTCGGCCCCGTGCCGACCCACGACTGGGCTGCATCACCGTGGCCGTTTTGGTTGAATCTCTCCAGCAGCTCGCCAATTCCTCCCTGCAATAGTCCTCCAACCCCGGCCCCGCTCAGCATGCCCGTCAGGTTTCCGAGCAGGCCGCCAAGCGGTTGTTGGCCGCTGGACGGTTCGAGGGATCCGGCCCCCGGACCTCTGAGCAACTCCGCCAGCTTGTCCCGATTCTGATATCCCGCGATTGCGAGCAGTCCGAGAAGTGCGGTCATCGACGGCATTCCGCGGCTCATCGTGTAACTCCATTGTATGTAGCGCCAAACAGGTCGAACTCGGCCGGTCCGGTTCTGTTCCTGAAGCTTGCCGAATCCGGCGCCGGTCATTTGGAAGCAGGCGCAATGAGAAGCCAATCAAGCTGGAGGGTGCCGATCTAATCCCAGAATGGAATGGCCGGACGGGCGATCATCAGCCAGAAGATGATCAGCACGGCCGCGAAAGCCGGAAAGCCGAAGGCGAACCACCATCGGAAGAGATGGTTATAGCGGGCGGGCAGCTCGCTGTTGCTCGCGACCGCTGCGACGGCGAGATCGCGCATCTGCATCTGCATCCACACCACCGGGAGCCAGAAGGCGCCCGTCACGAGATACAATGCAATCGACGCCGCCACCCAGCCGTCGCCGAGGGAATACCCGCTCGACCAGGCGAGCCAAGTCCCGGTGATTGGCTGCAGGATCACGGCACTCGCCGTGAACAGGAAGTCAGCCAGCACCACCGTCCGCGCGACCCCCGCGATTTCGCGCGGGTCGCCGCGCAGATGTGCCACCAGCATGAAGAAGGCGATGCCGGCCCCGGTGCCGAGCAGGACGGCAGCGCCGATGATGTGCGCCATCTTCACGAGGAAGTAGAGCATCAGCGATCCTCCCGGATCGCCATGGCGACCAGGTTGAGCATGATCACCGGCCAGATCTTCAGCATCGGTCCCAGCGGATCGGCCCACAGTCGCGGCACCAGGACGGTGCCGATCACGGCATAGGTGAGCGAGATGATCAGTGCTGCCCAGAGTCCGTAGCGGCTCAGAGGCCGCCAGAGAATGGCAAGGCCGATGACGATGTCGGCGAGCGCACTCGCGGTGACGACGAGCGCCGCGACGTTCCCTTGCAGCCCGCCTTCAAGCAGCAACGACATGCCGATATTCCAGCCCGCGCTCAGCGAGATGATGCCTGTGGCGATCCAAAACGCGCCGAAGACGCCGAAGATCAGCGGCTTGAGCGTATACAGCCGTGCAAACCATCGTTCTTGCACCGACGCAGGCTCGCGTGCGAGCGCGACTTCGAGATCGCGCGGTGGAGTGCCGGTCAATCGACGCCAGGGCTCGGGATCGCCGGTCGCACCGCGGCGCATTTCCGCCTGTGCCGTCGTGTTGATGGGCGTTCGCCATCCCAGCATCTGCGCAACGTCCCCCGCGCGGAAAGCAACCGAAGCTGCCCAGGATGGCAGCTGCAGGCGGTACGCCGGCCTCCAGCGCAGCCAGGTCCGAAACAGCCCGACCGCGTCGCTGAAGGCGATCTGCCGTGGGCCGGCCAGATCGATGGCGATGCGGCAAGGCGCGCCCGGCTGCAGAAAGAACAGCACGGTCTCAACGACGTCGTCGAGATGCACCGGTTGAATCGCCGCCGTGTCGGGCATGACCGGCAGAATTGGCAGCGCCGCCAGCCCTCGCAACAGCGCGCTGCCGCCATAGGCGGCGCGGCCGATCACGACGGAGGGGCGCAGGATGACCCAATCGAGGTCGCGCGCCATCAAGGCGGCTTCGCCTTCCCGCTTGGTACGAGAAAAATCGCTGGGGGCATCGACATTGCTGCCGATGGCCGAGAACAGGACAACGCGGCGGACGCCTGCGCTTTCGCAGGCACTGTAGAGTGCCGCGCTTCCGGCGACATGAACCCCGTGTAGATCCCGTCCCTGGAGCGCTCCGGCCAGGTTGATCACCGCATCGACGCTCGCAAGGACGCCCTTCCATTGCGAGGGATCGGTTGTGCGGGCGACGTCGAGGCTGGTATGGCGTCGATCGCGCTCTGCTGCCGGGTGGCGCGACACCAACATACATTCGTAGCCTTCGGCCGACAGCCTGGCGTGGATCGCCGAGCCGAGAAACCCTGTACCGCCAACGAGGAGAATTCGCATGACTCCTCCTTCGATAGGCAACCGAATGCCGACAAACGGCTGATCTCATCGGTTGGACAAGGCGGGGCCACCGCACTTGTTCCTCCAGGCGGAACCGGTTAGCCCGACGAACCTCACTGGCTCTATGCCGGAAGACCCCGAGAAAGATGAGTCATTCACGCCATCGAGAGCTGCTGCTACAAATCGGCACAAGCCATAAGGAAGGCGACCGGGAGAGAGCGATGCCACCCAACGGGACAGGTTCAGGCTTTGCGGCCGGCGATGTCACGCCCGCGGTGCTCGCCATCGGCCGCTCGAATTTTCCAAACGTTCTCATCGACACGCTGCGCCGGCAGGCGGACGTCGGCCATTGCATGGTGTTCGCGCTGAGCCGGGCCGGCGCGGCAAGCTGCCTGCTCGATGCCGGCAACATCCCGATCGGCGGCGATCTCGGCGCCGCCTATGCCGGCCAGTTTCACGAAACGGATCCCAACCGCGACGCGCTGTTCGAAGGCGAGGGCGGCGCGCCGATCGTGCTGCCCCACTTCGCGCCGCGCATGTACGGGGCGCGTTACCGAAAAATCTTCTTCCAGGATTCTGGCATCGTCGACAAATGCGCGACCGCGATCTGGGCCGGCGATACCTGCTTCTACGTCAATTTCTACCGCATCGCCGCGCAGGGCCGCTTCAGCGCCGCCCAGCGCCACCGGCTCGGGACGATCGCGCCGGCGATCGCAGCCAGCGTCGCCCGCCATTTCCAGCAGGCGGAGACCGCGACACCCGACCAGAACATCGCCGCGTTGTTCGCCACGCGCGCGCCGCTCTCCGCGCTGACGCCGCGCGAGCAGGAGGTCTGCCGCCGCATCCTCGCAGGCTTCAGCTCAGAGGCGATCTCGCAAGCGCTCGGCATCAGCCTGCATTCGACCCTGACCTACCGCAAGCGCGCCTATGAGCGGCTCGGCATCTCCTCGCAGAGCGAATTGTTTGCGATCGTGCTGCGCCTGCTGACGCGCAGCATGAACTAAGGCGTCGGCAACCCTGCAGCCCTCGACGAGAGCCTTGCTATGCGGAAAGTCGGGAACGATAGGGCGCGGTGAGCAGCAGCATGAAAAGCGCTCGTTCGGCCCGGTACTTTGCGGCCGCTCGGCTGGATTCCCGGCCCTGCATCACGACCGCGCCTTGAACGGTGCAGACGCTCCAGTTCCATTTCCTGCGCCTGCGCTGCGCCAGGGTCATCTCGAAAATCGGAAATTCCGGTCCCGCCATCGCCGCCGCTTCTCGCCAGAGATCCAATTTGGGCGGAGTTGAACCCGGAGCGTCGGCCTGTGTCTTCACCCATTTGGGTGAAGCGGAGCTTGCTCCTGCCGGGGCAGGCTGTTGCAGAGCTTTTCCCTGCGGCCATCCTTCGAGACGCCCGCTTAAGGCGGGCTCCTCAGGATGAGGCTAGAGTTCGCGGCAGCAGTTTCAACGAGAACTGAAGCCGATGAGCCTCATCCTGAGGAGGCGCGTCAGCGCCGTCTCGAAGGACGAGGCGTGCGCGCAGGCCGCTGCTACGAGTCACGGGCGACAAGTCTGGCGTCAGTCCCTCAGCGGCAATTTGGGGATCGCGCCGAAGAGTGCAGCTGCGCTCTTCTGGTTCCGCGTTCCCGTCTTGGCGAGGACGGCCTTGACCTGCGTGCGGATGGTTTCGCGGCTGAGTCCGTGATGCGCGGCGATGTCGCCGATCGTCTGTCCTTGCGCAATTCCGCGCGCAACGCGCGCTTCGCTCGGGGTGAGATCGAACAGGCCACGAATGAGGGCGAGGCTCGGTGCTTGCGAGGCGGCGACCGGTGTCGCGATGAGAAGGCCAACCGCCCCATCGAAGAGATCGCGGGCTTCGCCCGGCATCGCAACGAGATGAAGGACCACCCGATCGAGATCGCTGGTGCGGCGCGCGGCGAAGGAGCATACGGCCTTGTCCGGCGCATCGAGTTGAGCAAGGCCGGAGCGCAGCAGGGTGTCGGCCGCGCGGTCCCTGATGGCGATCCGGTCCTTCGGCAGCCATTGCAGAACATCCGTCATGGCTTCGATCAAGGCGTTCGCGGCCAGAACCCGCCCGGAGCGCGTGATCGCGAGGGCCGGCAGACCGACCAGCGACAACGCCTCGGTTGCCGCCCGCATCCGCGTGAGGCGCCAGCGCGTCGACAGCAAAGCTGCCCGCGCGAGATGGGGGCGAAAGCGGTCGAGAAAATCGAGGTCCTGCCGCGAAAAGGCGGGCCGGCCGGCCAGTCTTTCCATATGGAAAACGATGATCTCACCGGACGGGCTGCGGACCGCCGTCGCGCAAGCATGCTCGAAGCCCCACTTCTTGTTCCATTCCACCCGATATGGATCGCGGTCCCATTCTTCCGGCGAAAACACCTCCTGCTCGCCGACGAAGCCTGGATGATCAAGCGCCAGGAGTCTCGGCGTCGTCTCCGTCCGGCTGGAGAGGTCGCTACGCAGGAACGCCGAGAAGGCCTCGCGGATCGACGGCGACGTCACGACACCATTCCAGACACCGGACCACTGATCGGAGTCCGTGGTGATCATGACCATGCCATGCGCGCCCGCGGCATGTGCGATTTGCTCCAGGACATCAGGCCAGAGCTCCGGAACGGTCGCTGCCTCGTGGATGCGGTCCACGATCTGCTCGAAATCGATGCCCGTCATTGCTGCGCTGGACCCATCAGATTCGACCGATCTTTCAGACGCACGGCGTGCATCTTTGCAGGAGCGTTCGTGCTTCGCTCGTCCAAGGCCCTTGATACCAACCCGCTTCAGCGGAACTCAATTGCTACTATTTCCCGGGTGGGCACCAATAGACGCCTAGCAGAAATCATATTCATATTTCAACTATTTGAGAGATATTGCGTTATCCCAGCGTCGCGCGATCTCAGGACCTGGAGGCCCGGGTGATCCGGGCTCCAGCGGGCCGTTGGCGGGGCGTTTCGTGTCTGCTCCGCCGAATAGGGACAGAGTGTCCCAGGGTCACATCCGAGGAGCAACAACATGACCCTACTTCCTGAGCTGGTTACCGCCGGGACCGACCGGCATGTCTTTGCGGTCATGACCAACACGATGCCGCCGCGAGATCCTGATGACGACGAAGAGGATGAGGACGAGCAAGACGATGAAGAAAGCCAAACCGGCGAACCGGCGGTCGTGCGCGAGCCGGACGAGGACTCGGCAGGACGCTTGGACATGGTCTGAGCTTCGGTGAGCGCGATCTCCAGCCTGCGTGCAGCGCGCTGGTCCGCCCGGCGGCTTTCAAGGTCGGTCTGATTCCGCGGGCAGACGTTGAATGGGCCACGGTTCTCGGCGCCGCAACCTATCGGCGTTCGCGGGTAGAGGAGGTGAGCATGACTCTCATATTGCTTGGAGTGCTCCTTGTTTTCGGAGGCGTGTTCCAAATGGCGTATCAGCCCATTTGGCGAGGCCGGTTCAGCGGTGGGAAGTGGCTTCGCTCCGGGAGTGATACGCTGGAGCCTGAAAGGCCCGGTAGCGGCTTCGGCGTCAAATCGAACTGGCCCGGACTTGTGATGGTCGCGCTTGGCGGCGTTTTCTTGCTGGCCGGAGCTGCCATCTGAGTTGGAAGCAGACAAGGATACACGATGGCCGAACCCGTCGAGCTGGGCCAGGCCCTGACGGGAGCGTACCGACGTTCGTGGACGCCGATATGCGTTGATGCAAGGGTGCGTATATCCGCCTGGACCTGCGCCAAATATTGCTTACGCTCGGGTTGGGAGCATCGGGGATTGGCGATGCAGCGACGGCAGTTCATCACGCTTGTGAGCGGTGCGGCAGCCGCCTGGCCGCTCGCGGGGCGAGCACAGCAGGCGCGGCGGCAACACCGCATTGCGTTGGTTCATTCGGGTATCCCTGCTGATCAGTTGACCGAGACTGCTGGCCCCTTCTGGGTGCGGCGGTTTTATCAAACGTTGCGTAAGCTCGGTTATGCCGAAGGCAGCAATATCGTCGTCCAGCGTTATTCAGCCGAGGGGCGCTCCCAGCACTTTACGTCTCTCGCCGCTGCCGTCGTTGGCAGCGATCCGCAAGTGATCGTTGTAAATCTTAACGAGCTGATCGAAGCGTTCGCCGCGGCCACGACAACGATACCGATTGTCGCGATCATGGGAGACCCGATCGCGACAGGATTGGTTGCAAACCTCGCGCATCCCGGAGGCAACCTGACGGGCGTCAGCATCGATGCAGGTTACGAAATCATCGCGAAGCGCCTGCAAATCCTGAAGGAGGCGATGCCCTCGGCCGCTAAGGTCGCTTACCTGACATCGTCGCGTACCTTGATGGATACTCCCCTGGGATTGTCGCTTCAGAAGGCAGGGCAGGCCCTGGGCATCGTGCTGAGCTGGAATTTCCTTCCGGAGGTGAACGAAGAGCAACTCCGACGGACCTTTGCCGAGTTGACGTCACAGCGGTTCGACGCTGCCATGGTTGACGCGAGCGGCAGCTTTTTGGCACGACGCGCCTCGATCACCGAGCTAGCCGGGAAACTTCATCTTCCGATCATCTATCCCTTCCGCGACTATGCGGATTCGGGTGGGCTGATCAGCTATGCGCCGGATCTCGGTGAGCTTGCCGAACGACTTGCCGTTGATGTCCACCAGGTTCTCAACGGGACCAGGCCGGGCGACATCCCAATCTACCGGCCCAGCAAATTCCACCTGGTGATCAACCTGAAGGCCGCCAGCGCCTTGAGCCTCGAAATGCCTCCGACGCTGCTTGCGCGTGCCGACGAGGTCATCGAATGAGGAAGCCATTTGCTGCGGTGCAAGGGGCTGAAAATGGCCCTTAACGAAAGTTCGCCTATGCATCGTCAGCATCCGCCGTTGTGGGCAATGCGGACCTCGCTGTCTCGCCCGCGCGTACTTTGGTCTTGAAGGTACGCCCCCCGAGGCCGCCCGTCCCAATCGCTGGGGACAGACGGCGGCTCGCGAAGGCGCTAGCCTTGGCATCAAGGAGACGACAAGGGAGCGAAGCTTGAGCACCGCGCCGCGCATCGACATCGACCCGGCCGCCTTCTGGGCCGATCCCTATCCGATGCTCGCCCGGATGCGGAAGGAGGCGCCGATCGCGTTCGTGCCGCAGCTCGGCTCGACGCTGCTGGCGAGCCGCGACGACATCTCGATCTCCGAGAAGCAGATCGACGTGTTCTCCTCCCACCAGCCCGCCGGCCTGATGAACCGGCTGATGGGCCACAACATGATGCGCAAGGACGGCGAGGCGCATCTCGTCGAGCGTCGCGCGATGTTTCCGACGGTCTCGCCGAAGACGGTGAAGGCGCACTGGACCGCCCAGTTCCAGGACCATGCGGATCGCATCATCGCTTCGCTCGAACCGGGACGGATCGATCTCATGCGCGACTTCGCGCTGCCGTTCTCCGGCGAATGCCTGAAGTCGATCACCGGCCTCACCAATATCGGCTTTCAGGACATGGACGCGTGGTCGCAAGGCATGATCGAGGGCATTGCCAATTATGCCGGCGATCCCGAGGTCGAGGCGCGCTGCCATGCGGCAACCGCGGGCATCGACGCCGCGATCGACGACATTCTGCCGGTGATGCGCAAGCATCCCGACCAGAGCATTTTGGGCGTGCTCCTTAGCTCGGGCATGCCGATGGAGAGCGTGCGCGCGAATGTAAAACTCGCGATATCAGGCGGCCAGAACGAGCCGCGCAAGGCGATCGCCGGCACGGTCTGGGCGCTGCTGACCCATCCCGACCAGCTCGATCTGGTCCTGGGCGGCGAGGTGACCTGGCTGCAGGCCTTCGAGGAATATGCCCGCTGGATTTCGCCGATCGGCATGTCGCCGCGCCGCATCGCCAAGCCCTGGACCATTCGCGACGTCTCGTTCGAGCGCGACGAACGCGTGTTCCTGATGTTCGGCTCCGCCAACCGCGACGAGAAGCATTTTGAGCGCGCCGATCAGTTCGACGTGCGGCGCGACACCTCCAAGAGCGTCGCCTTCGGCGCCGGCCCGCATTTCTGCGCCGGCGCCTTCGCCTCGCGCGCCATGATCGCCGACGTCGCGCTGCCGACATTGTTCGCGCGCGCGGGGCGCATCGAGCTCGCCGACGATGAAGAGGTGCGGATCGGCGGCTGGGCCTTTCGCGGGCTGCAGAATCTGCCGGTGAGGTGGCTGCATTAGGCCGGAAGTGCTTGGGGCACGTGGCGCGTCACACGTTCGGTGTCATCGCCCGGCTTGACCGGGCGATCCAGTACTCCGAGACAGTTGTGGTTGAATCGATGGGCCACGGCGTACTGGATTCCCCGCCTTCGCGGGGAATGACAGTGGAAGTGGGAGAGGGGGCTTCACACCTCAGCCCTTGATCCGCGATCATGCCATTCTGCTCCTGTTTTGCCCGACGAGTCAAACGTGCTTCGGATAATACGTAAGTCATTGTTTTCGCGCGCCCCGGCTACTGTGCATGGGGTTGTTTTGCGACTTTTTGTGTTCCGTTCGTCTGGCCTGGACAAAATCCGTGCAGCTCTCACATTTGCGTGCAGAAAAATTCCATCCTCATTCGCCTCGCCGCTTGAAAGATTGATCACGCGCGCAGCATGAACCGCAGTGCTCGCATCGCTATTTTCCCGGACGTCTCGACACTTCTGACGGCCCGCACCATCATTCCGCACACGTGAATGATGACGGCCGCACGCGGCCCGGAGTGTGGAATGCAGCGTCGAGACTTTCTGAAGTTGTCGGTTGGAACTGTCGCCGCCGCTGCGTTCGCGTCCCCCGCGATCGCGCAAGGCGCGGTGAAGGAAATTCGTATCGGCTATCAGAAGACCGGCGTGCTGGTCATCACGCGTCAGCAGGCCGCCCTGGAAAAACATTTCACGTCGCAAGGCATCGAGGTGAAATGGATCGAGTTCTCCTCGGGTCCGCCGATGATGGAGGCGATGAACGTCGGCAGCGTCGATTTCGGCGCGGTCGGCGATTCCCCGCCGGTGTTTGCCCAGGCCGCGGGCGCGGCGATCGTCTACGCCGCCGGCCAGCCCATCACCAACGGCCAGGGCATCCTGGTGCCCAACGATTCGCCGATCCGCGACATCGCCGACCTCAAGGGCAAGCGCATCGGCTTCACCAAGGGCTCCAGCGCTCACAACGTCGTGGTGCAGACGCTGGAGAAGGCCGGCCTCACCTACGCCGACATCACGCCGGTCTACCTGACGCCGCCCGACGCCGGGCCCGCCTTCGCCAATGGCAGCATCGAGGCCTGGGCGATCTGGGATCCCTATTTCGCGATCGGCGAGACCAAGCAGAACGGCCGCATCCTGATCAATGCGCGCGAGGTCACCAAGACCAATTCCTTTTTCATCGCCAACCGCGAGTTCGCGAAGAACCACGGTGCCATCCTGCAGCAGATCGTCGAGGTCACTGCTGCGGCCGGCACATGGGCCGAGCAGCATCGCGACGAGGTCGCCAGATCGCTCGCCGCGATCACCGGCGTTCCCTTGGATATCCAGACCGTCGCCGCCAACCGCGCAAACTTCGTGATCGGTCCGGTCACCGACGAGATCGTCGCGACCCAGCAGGGCGTCGCCGACCGCTTCTACAAGCTCGGCCTGATCCCGAAGCCGATTCATATCCGCGACATCGTCTGGCGCAACCCGGCAGCCTGACCGTGCCTACAACTCTTCCCATTTCCAAAGGTCTGAACATGAGGCGTATCGTTCAACGCATGATCGCAGCCATCGTGCTCTCGATCGGCATCGTCGCCGCCGCTGTCGGCACGACTTACGGCTAGGGGCACATCGATGACCCAATCCAACGCCAACATCCTCTGGTTCCTGCCGACCCATGGTGACGGCCGCTATCTCGGCACCGGCATCGGCGGCCGCGAGGTCAACTTCAACTATCTGCGCCAGATCGCGCAGGCCGCCGATCAGCTCGGCTATTTCGGCGTGCTGTTGCCGACCGGGCGGTCCTGCGAGGATTCCTGGATCGTCGCTTCTTCGGTCGCGCCGTTCACCGAGCGGCTGCGCTATCTCGTCGCCGTTCGTCCCGGCCTGCAATCGCCGAGCGTTGCCGCGCGCATGACCGCGACACTCGATCGCATCTCGAACGGCCGGCTGCTCGTCAACGTCGTCACCGGCGGCGATCCCGTCGAGAACAAGGGCGACGGCATCTTCCTCGCTCACGACGAGCGCTACGATGTCACCCGCGAGTTCCTGAATGTCTACAGCGACCTGCTCGCCGGCAAGACGGTGGACGTCGAGGGCAAGCACATCCGCATCGAGGGCGGCAAGCTGCTGTTTCCCCCCGTGCAGTCGCCGCGCCCGCCGCTCTATTTCGGCGGCTCTTCCGATGCCGGCATCGACGTCGCCGTCGATACCGTCGACAAATATCTCACCTGGGGCGAGCCGCCGGCGCTCGTTGCCGAGAAGATCGCCAAGGTGAGGGAGGTCGCGAGCGCGCGCGGCCGAAAACTCTCCTTCGGCATCCGTCTTCATGTCATCGTCCGCGAGACCAATGAAGAAGCCTGGCGTGCCGCGAACGAATTGATCAAGCATGTCAGCGACGACACCATCGCGCTGGCGCAGAAGAACTTTGCCCGCATGGACTCGGTCGGCCAGCAGCGCATGGCGCAGCTCCACGGCGGCAAGCGCGACAAGCTCGAGATCGCGCCGAACCTGTGGGCCGGCGTCGGCCTCGTCCGCGGCGGCGCCGGCACCGCGCTGGTCGGCGACGCCCAGACCGTCGCGGCCCGCATCAAGGAGTATCAGGATCTCGGCATTGATACCTTCATCATGTCGGGCTACCCGCATCTGGAGGAAGCCTATCGGTTCGCCGAGCTGGTGTTCCCGCTGCTCGCGCTGGAGCAGCCGAGCAACGTGACGAAGCTGCATTTCAACGGCGGTCCGTTCGGCGAGACGGTCGGCAGCGATTTCCGTCCGCAGCACCGGGTGTCGCAATCATGAGCCTGATCGACAGCATTTCGCTTCCGCGCAGCATCCGCCTGCCGCGCGCCGACGGCCTGATCCAGTGGATCGTGCCGCTCGCCATCATCGCGATCTGGCAGGTCGCGAGCGTGACCGGCTTCGTGCCGACGCGAGTGCTGCCGGCGCCCAGCGACGTCGTGCTCTCCGGCTGGAAGCTGCTGCTCTCCGGCGAGCTCGTCCGTAACATCTGGGTGTCGTTCTGGCGCGCCTCGATCGGCTTCTTGATCGGCGGCAGCATCGGCTTCGCCTTCGGCCTCGCCAACGGCCTGTCGCAGCTCTCGGCCAAGCTCACCGACACCACGCTGCAGATGGTGCGCAACGTGCCGCATCTGGCGCTGATCCCGCTGGTCATCCTCTGGTTCGGCATCGACGAGAGCGCAAAGCTCTTCCTGGTGGCGCTGGGCGTGTTCTTCCCGATCTACCTCAACACGCTGCACGGCATCCGCACCGTCGATCCGCAGCTGATCGAGATGGGCCGCATCTACGGCATGACCGACGGCGAACTGTTCCGCCGCGTCATCTTCCCGGGCGCGCTGCCCTCGATCTTCGTCGGCATCCGCTTCGCGCTCGGCATCATGTGGCTGACCCTGATCGTCGCCGAGACCATCGCGGCCTCCTCGGGCCTCGGCTACATGGCGATGCAGGCGCGTGAGTTCATGCTGATCGACGTCGTCGTGCTCTCGATCCTGATCTATGCCCTGCTCGGCAAGCTCGCCGACAGCGCCTCCCGGGTGCTGGAGCGCCTGACGCTCTCCTGGCACCCCGCCTTCCAGAAACGTTGAGCAGAAATACTGGGAATCACATGCAGACAGCGCTTCGTACCTCTCTTCCCGAGACCGAGCTCGCCAGCCGCGCCAATTTCGCGCCTCACGCCCGCGTGGCGCGCGAGGAGCGGCAAGAAGAACGCCGAGTTCAGGCCAGCGGTCTGCCGCTCAGCATCCGCGGCCTGCGAAAGTCCTACGGCGACAACGAGGTGCTGCGCGGCATCGACCTTCACATTCCCGCCGGCCAGTTCGTCGCCATCGTCGGCAAAAGCGGCTGCGGCAAGAGCACGCTGCTGCGCCTGATCGCCGGGCTGGAGAAGATCGACGCCGGCAGCATCAGCTTCGGTCAGGAGATCCAGCCCGAGGACATCCGCGTCATGTTCCAGGAGCCGCGGCTGTTGCCCTGGGCCCGCGTGCTCGCCAATGTCGAGGTCGGCCTCGGCCGCGACCGTGCTTCCAGCGATGCGCATGCGCGCGCCGAGAAGGCGTTGATCGAGGTCGGCCTCGCCGACAAGCGCGACCAATGGCCCTCGGTGCTCTCAGGGGGCCAGAAGCAGCGCGTCGCGCTCGGCCGTGCGCTGGTCTCCCGGCCACGCGTGCTCGCCTTCGACGAGCCGCTCGGCGCGCTGGATGCGCTGACCCGCATCTCGATGCAGCGCCTGTTGGAGCGGGTCTGGCGCGACCAGGGCTTCACCGCGATCCTGGTGACCCACGACGTTGCCGAGGCGGTCGCGCTGGCCGACCGTGTGCTGGTCATCGAGGAGGGGCGCATCGCCCACGACGTCACGGTTAACGCCGCCCGGCCGCGCCAGCGCGGCTCGGCCGAGCTGGCAGGCCTCGAAGGCTCGATCCTGAGCCACCTGTTGTCGGCGGACGATCGTACCTAGATAAAGGGAACCCCGCTTTCGGGGAGCAACGCCATGAATGTAGTGCCCCGCGATCTCATGACCGAAATTCCCGTCTCGTCCGCCGATTTCCGCGGCGCCATGCGCCACCTCACCGGCGGCGTCAGCGTCATCACCGCCGGGCGGGGCAAGGACATCACCGGCATGACGGTGACCTCGGTGGCCTCGCTGTCGGTCGAGCCGCCGACGCTGCTGGTCAGCATCAACCGCGACGCCTCGTCCTTCCCGCTGATCCGCCGCCACGGCGCTTTCGGCGTGAACATCCTCAATGCCGACCAGCTTGACGTCGCCGAACGCTTTGCCGGCAAGGGCGGGCTGAAGGGCGCCGATCGCTTTGCAGGCAGCCAGTGGGTGACCGCGGTCTCGGGTGTTCCGTTGCTGGCCGGCGCGCTCTCGGCCTTCGATTGCGAAGTGGAGGAGATCGTCGAGCGCCACTCACACGGCATCGTCATCGGCCGTGTCAGGGACATCAGGAGCTCGACCCGCACCGCCGCCCTGGCCTATTGGCACGGCCAGTACGTGGCGGTCGATCAGGACGAAGACGCGGCCAGGCTCGCCGATGTCAGTCTTCCCGCGCGCGGCCGGCGCGGCATTTGACCGCCGACGGCGCGCCTCGCGCAAGGCTGGTCTTTTCCGCCTCATCGCTCTAGAAGCGCTGCTTGAGCCTCCCGCCGGGATGACCATGGAGCGGATCGATGAAGCGCGTCGCGACTCTAGCCTTCTACGCCATCGGCGCGCTCGCGATCGCCTATCTCGCGCTCTACGCCTATGCGATGTTCTCCGGCTCTCCGATCGTGCCGGGCGATCCCATCCACATTTTCCGCAAGCCGGACGCGCCGAGTTATTCGTGAGGCTCGGAAGGTCTCGTAGGGTGGGCAAAGCGAAGCGTGCCCACCATTTCTACCCAGCGAAGCCAGATGGTGGGCACGGCGCAAGTGCGCCTTTGCCCACCCTACGGCACCGCGCTCAACCCCTTAGAATCGCCAGCGCCAGCGCCTGCGCGCGTGGCACGATGCTGTCGATCTCCAGATATTCCTCCGGCGTGTGCGCGAGCCCGCCGACCGGGCCGAGGCCGCAGATGGTCGGCGTGCCGACCGCGGCGGTGAAGCCGGAATCGGCGCAGCCGCCGGAGAACTCGCCCTGCAGCGTGGTGAGGCCCACCTGCCTTGCGGCCGCCTGATAGCCTTCGAACAGGGCCTTCGACTCCGCGCTCTGCACCACCGGCACGAACTCGCCCTTGATCGACAGCGTCGCGCTGGTGCCCGGCACGGAGGAGGTCGCGACGATCTTTTCGATCGCAGCCATGATCCGCGCGCGATCGGCCGGATCGACATAGCGCAAGTCGATCTGCCCTTCCGCGTAAGGCGCCGTCGTGTTGACGGACTGCCCGCCCGAGACGAGGCCGACATTGAGCGTGATGCCCTTGTCGAGATCGGTGAGCGCGTGGATCTGCACGATCTTGTGCGCGAGCTCGCCAATGGCGCTGACGCCGGCGGCGAAATTGGCGCCGGAATGCGCGGCCTTGCCGGTGATGGCCATGTGCATGAAGATGCCGCCCTTGCGCCCGGTGACGACGTTGCCCGTGGGCCGGCCCGGCTCGGAATTGAACACCGCGCGGGCCGCGCGTCCCTCGCGCTCGATCACCGGGCGCGAGGAGGGCGAGCCGATCTCCTCGTCCGAGGTGATCAGCACCTTGATCGGATGCGGTGAGCTGCCGAATTTGTGGAAGGCGGTGGCCACGAACACGTTCATGACGAGGCCGGACTTCATGTCGGCGACACCGGGTCCATAGGCGCGGCCATCCCGGATCGTGAACGGCCGCCGCCCGGCTTCGCCCTTGCCGAACACGGTGTCGCGATGCCCCATCAACAGCACCGGCTTCTCGTTGCTGCCGGGCTTTGCCACCTCGGCATGGATCGCGTCGCCGAAGGTGGCGTTGGCTTCGCGTCGGAACGGAATGCCGTGCTCGGCAAAATGCCGCTCGAACCGCGCACCGACCGTATCGACGCCTTCCTTGTCGTAGGAGCCGGAATCGATGTTCACGACGTCGCGGAGCAGGTCGATCATCGCCTGCTTCTGCGACGCCAGCCAATCCGTGATTTGAGCTTCAGACATGTGGTCCCTCGCGTGGTTTCGGGCGGGTTATAGGGCCTGACGCAGGCGCGACCTAGTCGCGTGGCGCGCGCCCGTTATGCGACGAGCGCTCTCAACGCCGTCATTGCGAGCGCAGCGAAGCAATCCAGAGTCTTTCCGCGGAGGGATTCTGGATTGCTTCGCTGCGCTCGCAATGACGTGCTGGCGGCCTGCATCAAGCAAAAATGCCCGGGTCTAGCCCGGGCATTCGTCGTCAGCTCGTGTGCTTCGAGGGATCACGCCCCCATCATCGGCATCCGCGGATATTCACCGGGCGTGCCCGCCGGCGGGATCGGAATGCCGCCGTCGGCATATTCGTTGAGCTTGTTGCGCAGCGTGCGGATCGAGATGCCGAGGATGTTGGCGGCATGGGTGCGGTTGCCGAGGCAGTGCTTCAGCGTCTCCAGGATCAGGTCGCGCTCGACGTCGGCGACGGTGCGCCCCACCAGCGCGCGCGTCACCTGCTCGGCGGCCATGGTGGCATGCGCCACGGCCGGTGCGGTCTTGGCGAGGTCGAGGCGGTCGCCGTCCGGCGTGATGATGGCGTCGGGTCCGATCTCGTCGCCCTGCGCCATCAGCACCGCGCGGTGCATGGTGTTTTCGAGCTCGCGGACGTTGCCCTGCCAGCGGTTGGCGGAGAGCACGCGGCGCGCCTCGGCCGAGAGCGGGCGCATCGGCACGCCGTTGGCCTCGGCGTATTTCTTCACGAAATGCTGAGCGAGCTCGAGGATGTCGGCGGGACGCTCGCGCAGCGGCGGAATCTTCAAGTTCACGACGTTGAGGCGGAACAACAGGTCCTCGCGGAACGTGCCTTCGCGCACGGCTTCCGCCAGGTTGCGGTTCGAGGTCGCGATGATGCGGATGTCCACCGGTACCGGCTTGGTGCCGCCGACGCGATCGATCACGCGCTCCTGGATGGCGCGCAGCAGCTTGGATTGCAGTCGGACGTCCATCTCGGAGATTTCGTCGAGCAGCAGCGTGCCGCCGGTCGCCTCCTCGAACTTGCCGATGCGGCGGGCGACCGCTCCGGTGAAGGCGCCCTTCTCGTGGCCGAACAGCTCGGATTCCAAGAGATGCTCGGGGATCGCGGCGCAGTTGATCGAGATGAACGGACGCTTGGCGCGGGCCGAGCGGGTGTGGACGTAGCGGGCCAGCACTTCCTTGCCCGTGCCGGATTCGCCGGTGATCATCACCGAGGCGTCCGAGCCGGCGATCTGCTGGGCGAGCTTGATCACCTTCGCCATCGCATCGTCACGATAGACCAGTTCGCGGGAATCATTGGCGACGGCGGCCAGCACCGCGGCGATCAGCTCCGGATCCGGCGGCAGCGGGATGTATTCCTTGGCCCCCGCATGGATCGCGGCGACGGCGGCGCGGGCGTCGTTGGTGATGCCGCAGGCGACGATCGGGGCGTGGATGTGCTCGGCTTCCAGCCGCAGCACGAGGTCGCGGATGTCGAGCGCGACGTCGACCAACAGGAGGTCGGCGCCCTTGCCCCCGCGCAGCACGCGCATCGCCTGCTCGTGATCCTCGGCATGGGTCACGGTGGCGCCGTTCTCCATCGCGATCTTGGTGGCGGTGGTGAGCTGGCCCTTCAATGTGCCAACGATGAGAAGCCGCATGTCAGTCTCCTGTCCGTCTGTTCGCGCCGGCGCGCGTCATGTCCTTGCGTGTCAGCCGCGGTCGGCCTTGATGATTTCCGTCATGGTCACGCCGAGCTTGTCCTCGACCAGGACGACCTCACCGCGGGCGACCAGCTTGTTGTTGACGTAGATGTCGATGGCCTCGCCGACGCGCCGGTCGAGCTCGAGCACGGTGCCGGGTCCGAGCTTCAGGAGCTCGCCGACGTCCATCTTGGAGCGGCCGAGCACGGCCGAGACCTGCACCGGCACGTCGAACACCGCTTCGAGGTCGGCGGCGGCGCGCGCCGCATATTCGTCCTCGTTGTAGCCGACGTCGGTGCCGGCAGGCGGCATCGGGCCGTTGAGATCGGGCAGCGGGACCTGTCCGTCAGTGTCGCTCATGGCTTAGCTCCCCCTGCGGGACGCGATGTAGCGTCCGACCATTTCGTCGATCTTGGCCGCGATGGCGCCGCGCTCCAGCACGACGCCGCCATCGGCCCATTCGATCCGGCAGTCGCCGGTGGCAATGTCCGGCTCGGCCAGGATCACCAGCCGGCCCTCGAAGCCGCTCTGCTTGGCGAGCCGCTCGATCCTCTCGCGCGCGCTGTCGTAGAGCGCATCGTTGATGCGGACGACGAGATGCGGCGTCGCGACCAGATGCGAGAAGCAGTCCTTGACCAGCGCGATGATCTCGCCGAGCGGCTCGGCGGCGACGAGGTCGGCGCACAGCTTGCGCGCCACCGCGACCGCGACCTCGACGGCCTCCGTCTCCATCCTGGTCTCGATGTTGCCGATTCCGGCGGCGACGCCGCGGATGGCGATGTTGATCTCTTCCATCGCGAGCGCGACGCGGCGGTCGCTCTCGGCCTTGGCCTCGCGCTGGCCGGCGGCAAAGCCGTCCTGATAGGCGCGCGCCTCGGCTTCCGCGACCTTCTGCGCGATTTCGGCCGCGGTCGCGGCCTTCTCGCGCGGCGAGCGCTCGGGCGCCGCGAAGTCGGTATCGAACAGGAATTTTGCCGGAGCGGCCATCAGTACACCAGCTCGTCGTCGGCGCGGTTCTTGGTCAGCATGATCTCGCCCTTGGCGGCGAGGTCCTTGGCGAGATTGACCAGCAGCGCCTGGGCCTCGTCGACATCGCGCAGGCGCACGGGCCCCATCGCGGCCATGTCGTCCTGGAGCATCTTGGCCGCGCGCGAAGACATGTTGCCGAAGAAGAAGTTGCGGACGTCCTCGTTGGCGCTCTTGAGCGCGACGCCGAGCTTGTCCTTGTCGACGTTGCGCATCAAGGTCTGGGCCGAGCCGGAATCCAGCTTCACCAGGTCGTCGAAGGTGAACATCAGCGCCTTGATGCGTTCGGCCGATTCCCGGTTGTCCTCTTCCAGCGAGGTGATGAACCGGGTTTCGGTCTGGCGGTCGAAATTGTTGAAGATTTCCGCCATCACCTCGTGGGCGTCGCGGCGGCGGGTCTGCGACAGGTTGGACATGAATTCGGTGCGCAGCGTCTTCTCCACGCTCTCGATCACCTCCTTCTGCACCGCCTCCATCTTCAGCATGCGGTTGACGACGTCGAGCGCGAGATCCTCGGGGAAGATGCCGAGCACACGCGCGGCATGCTCCGGTTTCAGCTTCGACAGCACCACCGCGATGGTCTGCGGATATTCGTTCTTGAGGTAGTTGGCGAGAACCTCTTCCTGCACGTTGGAGAGTTTCTCCCACATGTTGCGGCCGGCGGGGCCGCGGATCTCGTCCATGATGCCGTTGACGCGTTCCGGCGGCAGGTATTGCTGCAGCAGCCGCTCGGTGGCGTCGAAATTGCCCATCAGCGCGCCCGAGGCCGACATGCGCGAGACGAATTCGAGCAGCATGTCCTCGACCGTGTCGACCTCGACGGTGCCGAGCGTCGACATCTCCAGCGAGAGCTGGCGCACCTCGTCGTCGTCGAGCAGGCCCCAGATCTTGCCGCCATATTGCTCGCCCAGCGCCAGCATCAGGATCGCGGCGCGGCGCGGACCGGACAGCTGCGCGGCGCCCTTGCCGTCGGCGGCACGGCTGCCGGCGCGCTGACCGAGCGTGGAGATCACGCTGGTGATGTCGTTGGAGTTGGCGTTTTGCAAGGAGGCGGCCATGTCAGATCACTTCTTGATTTACTTGGCGGTTACTTGGTTGGCTCGGTGAGCCATTGGCGAATGATGGCGACGGTTTCGTTGGGATTGCGTTCGGCGAGCTCGCCGACGCGGTGAACTGACTGGGCGTGGACCTGGCCCTGGATGGTGGCGACGTCGATGGCGCTGGCGGCGCCGCTCGGCAGCAGCGGCTGGCTGGCCGGCGCAGCCTCTTCCGAAGCGGCGGGGCCACTCAGCACGCCGGAGATGGCGGCGGCGACCTCGTCGGAGGCGAGAATGCGCTTGACCAGCGGGCGGATCACCAGGAACAGCACGACGAGGCCGAGCAGCATCATCACGCCGAGCTCGACGAAGTACATGACGTCGTCCTTGGTGAACTGCAGCATGCCGAGGAAGCCTGAGGGCTCGCCGATCGGGGCGGTAGAGGGCGCGTCGGCGAAACGCAGGTTGACGACCTCGACCTGGTCGCCGCGCTTCTGGTCGAAGCCGATCGCCGAGCGCACCAGGGTGGCGATGCGGTCGAGCTGCTCCTTGGTGCGGTCCTGGTAGGCGAGCTCGCCCTTGTCGTTCTTGGTGTAGATGCCGTCGACCAGCACCGCGACCGAGATGCGGTTGACGCGGCCGGCCTCGGTCACCTCGGTCTTGGTGGTGCGGGAGATCTCGTAATTGTTGGTCTCTTCGGTCTTCTTGCTCTGGTCCTTGGCCGCGACGCCGTTGTTCTGCTGGTTGCCGGGCAGCTCGTTGTTGACGGTGACCTGGCCGTTGTTGTCGGCGGTCATGCTCTGCTCTTCGCGGGTTTGGCTCGAGCGCAACACGCGGCCTTCGGGGTCGAACTTGTCCGAGGTCTGGGTGACCTTGTTGAAGTCGAAATCGGCGGAGAGCTGCACGCGGGCGCGGCCCGAACCGACCACCGAGGAGACGATGTCCTCGACCTGCTTGCGCATCCGCTTCTCGAAGGAGATGCGGCGTTCGTCGCCGAGCGCCTGCTCCGGATCGGTCTGGGCGCCGTCGGCGAGCAGCTGGCCGGCCTCGTCCACGATCGAGACCCGCTGCGGCTTCAGGCCGTTGACGGCGGAGGCGACGAGGTGGCGGATGGCACGGATCTGCTGGGCTTCCAGCGCGCCGCGGACGCGCACCACGATCGAGGCCGACGGCTCCGGCGCCTCGCGGGCGAACAGCGGCCGCTCGGGCAGCACCAGGTGGACGCGGGCGGCCTGGATGCGGTCGATGGCGCGGATGGTGCGGGCGAGCTCGCCCTCGAGCGCGCGCAGATGATTGATGTTCTGGACGAAGGAGGTGGTGCCGAGCGCGTCCGACTTGTCGAACACCTCGTAGCCGACGCCGCCGCCCTTGGGCAGGCCGCCCTCGGCGAGCTTCATCCGCAGCCGCGTGACCTTGTCCTTGGGCACCATGATGATGGAGCCCTCATTGCGGATCTCGAACTGGATGCCCTGGCGTTCCAGGTCCTTGATGATGCTGGAGGAATCTTCGACGGACAGGTCCGTGAACAGCGTCGTCATCTGCGGCGTGGTGACGCGCATGATGACGAAGGCGAAGAAGCCGATGAGCGCGGCGGTGACCGCGATCATCGCCCCGAACCGGGCGGCGCCGATACTTTTTAAGAAGTCCCCAAGACCTTGCAAGCAACCGCCCCGACCAATCCGACCCGCAACCGAGCGGCCGACTGGGCAATTATTGCCTAGGTGATGGTTTCGATATGGTTAACGAAGGTTAAGAGGTCGGACAAAAGTGCATCATGAAAAAAATCGGCCTCGCAGGGCGAGGCCGATTTTCGTCAAAAGCCGCAGATTTCCGGGTCGCCTACTGGCGATATTGCTGAATGCGGGTGGTGCGAAGACCCGCCAGACCATGCTGGTCGATGGAAAACTGCCAGGAGAGGAATTCGTCGACCGTCAGGGTATAACGGCTGCAGGCCTCCTCGAGGGAGAGAAGTCCACCACGGACAGCGGCGACGACTTCGGCCTTGCGGCGGATGACCCAGCGTTTGGTGCCGGGTGCAGGCAGGTCCGCGATCGTCAACGGACTGCCGTCCGGCCCGATGACGTATTTCACCCTCGGGCGATGGGGTTCTGTCATGGCGTACTCACAAACTCTCAACCACTGAACTCACGCCGTAACCGTAACCCCCGCGGCTTAAAAATCCGCTAAGCCTAAGGGTTCAATACAATTCTCGTTGAAACTTGCGGGAACGCGGCCGGCGCGGCGGCCGGCAGACGCAATCTCGGCCGGCTGAGCGGGGCAGAAGGTAAATACTCTACTAACGAACGGGGTCTTCGGGGATGCCGCAAGGCCCTCTCTTGTCGTCCCGGGGCGCGCGCAGCGCGAGCCCGGGATCCATAACCCCAGGGAGTAGTTGGGCGACGACTCCGGTTAAGACCTCATGCGAAAACGACGTCCTGGGGTTATGGATCCCCGCCTTCGCGGGGATGACACTGAATCCGTCGCTGGCAGTGTTCCACTATCAATTGCTCGTCGTCGCAATAATGCTCTTCACCTGGCTCAGCGTGTAGCTGGCGCCGTCGATGGTGAGCAGCGGCGGCGACTGGGTCAGGTCGACCGACGACACCACGCCCTGCACCTGCGCGGCGATGCCGACATTGTTGTTCGCGACGTCCTTGCCCGTGGCCGAGATCGTGTACTTGCCGTCCGGCCATTGCGTGCCGTCATTGCCCATGCCGTTCCAGGTGAAGGGGATGTCGGTGCCGGCGGCGGCGCTATATTTGCCGGTGAACACGGTCTGGCCGCTGGAATTGGCGATGGTGATGTCGACGGTGGAATCGGTCGGCACGTTGAGATGCCAGGTCGCCGACGAGTTCTTCATGGTCGCGGTCGAACCGTCGACCAGCGCGGTCTTGCCGACGAAGCCCAGCGCCTGGGTCGCTTGCGTGGTCTGCTGCAGGGTGACGAGCTGCGACAGCGCATCGTTGGTCTTGAGCTGCTGCTCGACGCCGGCGAACTGCACCAGCTGCTGGGTGAACTGGTTGGTGTCGAGCGGATCGAGCGGGTTCTGGTTCTGCAGCTGCGTCGTCAGCAGGGTCAGGAAGGTCTGGAAATTGCCGGCGAGCGTCGACCCCGTGGTCGAGCTCATCGACGAATTCGACGAGGATTTCGGAATGTCGGTCGTTCCGGAGACGACCGCTGGCGCAGTGGCGGCATTCGTGGTGGTCATTGCCTGATACTCCTCACACTCTGATATCGACGCCGCTGCTCGATCCGAGCATGCGGCCATAGCCGCGCCCGATGGGCGCTGCGGGAACGCTGTCGTCCTCGCTGACGATCAGGCGGCGGGCATTGCCGCCATTGTCGTTGTTCTGGCCGGAGTTCTGGCCCGATGAATTCTGGTCGCGCAGGCTGAAGGACAGCCCGTTGCTGCCGGTCTTGAAGCCGGCATCGTCGAGCGCGCGCTGCAATTGCGGCGCGTCCTGGCGCAGCATCTGCAGCGTCTCCGGCTTCTCCACGGTGAGATGCGAGGTGACGTTGCCGGCGCGGTCGACGTTGATGCGCACGTCGATGCGGCCGAGCTCGGCCGGATCGAGGCTGATGTCGAACCGCGACTTGCCGGCGCGAATGGCGGCCGCGATCTCGATCGGGATGCCGCTGACCGGCACCGCCGCATTGTGGGTCGCCGCGGTCGCGGTGAGCGTCGCGGTCGATGCTGTGGCGGCCGAGGTCGTATTGGTTAGCGGCGCCTGCACGGCGGAGGCGGCCTGCGCGCTAATATCCGTCGGAGCGATCGTGGCTTGCGCGCCCGCATGCGCGGGCGGCGTGCCCTGGGCCGGATCGGCGGCGCGGTCGGCGGGGCCCGCCTTCGCCTCGGTCGCGACGTTATCGGCCTGCGGCTCCAAGCCTTGCGCATGTGCGGCATTGGCGGCCGGTGCCTGCGCCGTGGCGAGGTTCGCCTTGCCGGTATCCTGGCCGATATTGGAGACGTCGGTGTTGGCCTGCGCCGTAGCGGCGTCCTTGAACGCGGTCTTGGGCGTGCCCTGGCTGACGGCGGCGATCAGTCCGCCACCAGCTTTTGCATCGGTCGAGGTGGTCTCGGTCGTGCCGGCTGCGGCCTCGCCGAGCGTCGTCGTGGTGTCGGCATCGACCTCGGCGCCCGCGGCCTTGGCGCTCTTGTCGCTCGTCGTGGCGGTATCGGTCTTGGTGCCGGCGATTTGCGCCGCCGTGGAGGCGCTGGCGGCAAGAGCGGCCGAGGCGATCGCCAGCGGCGCGGCGGCGGCATCGCCAGCCTGGTTCGCAGCTGCATTCGGATCGACCGGGACGACCGGCGCGGCAACGATGATTCCGGGATCGGGCAGGGCGGTCTGCGTCACATCTTGCGGCGCGGCGGCAGCCGCGTCGACCGCGGCCGTGACGACCTCGGTGCCGTCGGTCGTTTCGCCCTCGGTCTCGTCGGATTTGTCCGCCGATTTGGCGTCCGCCGTCTCGGATTTTTCCTTGACCTTGCCGGCGTCCTTGGCCGGATCGCTGGACGCCTCGGCCCTGTCATTCTCGACCGGTGCAGACGGGTCGGTGTCGTCGCTCGCCTTGCTCTGCGACGACTGGTCCGTGGACGAGCTGTCGCGCGAAGGCCGCTCGGGCGCCGGGGCGGACGAGGTCTGCTCGCTCCGGCGCGGTGGGGTGTCCTGCGCCGGCGCGTTGTTGCTGATGGCCTGCGTGTTGCTGTCGACCAGCGAGCCGAAATCATCGCTTGCCGGCGCGTCCTTCGGGGCTTGCGAGCGGGCAGGCTTCTGCTGCGCGCTCTGGATTTGCACGCTTGCCACGACATCTGACATCCGACCGACCACAGGCAACCCCTTGCAAGCAACTTCGGACCAGAGGGAGCAAGGAGTGGGCCAGCCTCCGAAATCGGGTATTTCATCAATATAATCAAGGTTTTGATGATGCAGGGGCAATGCCGGGCGGCTGGCCGCGACCCCGCCATTTCTGCCGCCCCGGCAAGAATTGCCCTAACCGGGGGCCCGCGTGATTGCTTCACCGGAATGCCGCCTATATTAAAGAGGTTACTCTCAGCCGCTTTCGACTTGGGCAGTCGTGCTCTTCGGGAACCAAGGTTCCGGGGGATCGCCGCTGTCCCCCGAGAAAGCACAGCAATCGCGGATCGCGCTTCGCCGCCGTCACAACGCTTCAGGGCCGATGCTCAACAGTCTGGATCTCGAAGGCCGTCCCGAGGACACCAGGGTCGTCGTTGCCATGTCGGGCGGCGTCGATTCCTCGACGACGGCTGCGCTGCTCAAGGCTGAGGGCTACGACGTCGTCGGCATCACGCTGCAGCTCTACGACCATGGCGCGGCCACCCATCGCAAGGGCGCCTGCTGCGCCGGTCAGGACATCCACGACGCCCGCGACGTCGCGGCCAAGCTCGGCATTCCCCATTACGTGCTCGATTACGAGGATCGCTTTCGCGAGTCCGTCATCGACAACTTCGCCGATTCCTACGCGCTCGGCGAGACGCCGGTGCCCTGCATCGAGTGCAACCGCAGCGTCAAATTCCGTGACCTCTTGAAGACCGCCCGCGAGCTCGGCGCCCAGGCGCTCGCCACCGGTCATTACGTCGCCTCGCGCCGTCGGGCCGACGGCTCGCGCGCGCTGGTCTGCGCGGCAGATGCCGACCGCGACCAGAGCTATTTCCTGTTCGCGACGACGCAGGAGCAGCTCGACTTCCTGCGCTTCCCGCTCGGTGACATGACCAAGCCCGAGACTCGCGAGCTCGCGCGCCGCTTCGGGCTTGCGGTCGCTGACAAGCACGACAGCCAGGACATCTGCTTCGTGCCGACGGGCCGCTACACCGACATCATCACGCGCCTGCGCCCCAATGCGATGGACCCCGGCGACATCGTCGATCTCGAGGGCCGCGTGCTCGGCCGGCACCACGGCATCGCCAATTTCACCGTCGGCCAGCGCCGCGGCCTCGGCATCGCCTCCGGCTCGCCGCTGTTCGTGGTGCGGCTGGACGCGGCGACCCGCCGCGTCGTGGTCGGCCCGCGCGATGCGCTGAAGATGCATCGCATCTCCCTGCGCGACGTCAACTGGATCGGCGATGGCGACATCGACCGCGCCATCGGTGCCGGCCTCGAGATGTTCGTGCGCGTGCGCTCGACCCGCAGTCCGCAAGCAGCTTGGCTGCGCGGCAGCAATGGCCGTTACGAGGTCGAGCTCGTCGCCGGCGAAGAGGGCGTCTCGCCGGGACAGGCCTGCGTGTTCTACGACGCACCTTCAGGCCAGGCCCACGTGCTCGGCGGCGGCTTCATCCAGAGCGCCGCAGCCAAGCTCGGTGCGGGTACATCGCGCCCGCTCGCGGAAGCCGTGCGCGGCTGACGGAATGACGATTTTAAGCGCAATTGGTAGGGCCGGGTTCACCTCTCCCCAGCGGGGAGAGGTCGGATTGCGAAGCAATCCGGGTGAGGGGCCGCAACTCCCGTTGAGACTGCAACCCCTCACCCGGATCGCATCTTGCGATGCGATCCGACCTCTCCCTATGGGAGAGGTGAAGTAAGCAAGGGCAGGGGGCATGGCAGCAGACATCTCGCGGGCCGGGGTCGAGAAGGCCTATGGCCGCTGGGCGCCGGTCTATGATCTCGTGTTCGGCAAGGTGTTCGACGCCGGCCGTCAGTCGACGATCGCGGAAGCCGATCGCATCGGCGGCCGCGTCCTCGACGTCGGCGTCGGCACGGGTCTTTCGCTGTCCGACTACGCGCGCACCACGAAGGTCTGCGGCGTCGACATCTCCGAGCCGATGCTGCGCAAGGCGCAGGCGCGCGTCCGCGCGCTTCGTCTGTCCAACGTCGAAGTGCTCTCGGTGATGGATGCGAAGAACCTCGCCTTTCCCGACAATTTCTTCGACGCCGTGGTGGCGCAATATGTCATCACCGCCGTGCCCGATCCCGAAGGCACGCTCGACGAGTTCGTGCGCGTGCTCAAGTCGGGCGGCGAGCTGATCCTGGTCAACCACATCGGTGCGGAGAGCGGCCCTCGCAAGCTGTTCGAGCTCGCCTTCGCGCCCATCGCCCGCCGCCTCGGCTGGCGCCCGGAATTCCCGTGGGCCCGCCTCGAGGGCTGGGCCACAAGGCACGGCGGCGTCGCGCTCACCGAGCGCAGGCCCATGCCGCCGATGGGCCATTTCTCGCTGATCCGCTACCGCAAGACCTAGCTGCGAGAGCCCGGCACGCCGCCAAGACGGCAGTGCGCTCCCTCCCCCGCGAGCGGGGAGGGTTGGGGAGAGGGCTCTCTCCGAGCGCGATATCTCGCGAGTCATCCCGTCATTGCGAGCGCAGCGAAGCAATCCAGACTGTCTCTGCGGAGGGATTCTGGATTGCTTCGCTGCGCTCGCAATGACAAGGCAGGAAACCGGAGACGGGGCCCGATCACATCGCACTCCGCGCCGGGAACAGCCCGCCCTCCCTGCGCGTTTCCGTCCCATGCGCACGACAAACCTCATTCTTGCGGGCCTCCTGATCGCCGCCTCTGGCAGCGCGATCGCGCAGGCCCCGCCCGCCCCGGCGACGCCGCCACAACAGACCGCGCCGCCATCCCCGCAACGCGCCGCCGGCTGTGCGCCATCCGATCGGCTGGCTACCACCCCCGACGGCACCACGACCGGCCAGTCCCGGGAACCGCTCGGCGACAAGCTCGCCAAGACCGACGGCGTGCTCTGCCCGCCCTCGGGCGTCGATCCCGATATGCACGCCCCCGCGCCCAGCACCGGCGGCAACACCCCGGTGATCCCGCCCCCCGGCAGCCCCGGCGGCGACCCGAACGTCAGGCCGAAATAAGGGCCGCTTCCCTTCGCCTCTCCCCGCCGGGGAGAGGCCGGAATCCGCGCGACGCGCGGATTCCGGGTGAGGGGGACCCTCCACGAGACCGGCGCCGTAAAAAATCGCAAATTCTGGTGAGAAATCGGGCCGAAGCGGACTTGTCGCGCCGACTTGTCGCGCCGAAGCCTTGGCGAAGGCGGAAGCTTTAGCGAAGGCGGATTGACTTACCCCCGCCCCCTTCCTTATATGCCGCGCGTTCGCGAGATCGGCCTTATTCGCCGCCGCGATCCCTGTGGCGGGGTAGCTCAGCTGGTTAGAGCACGGGAATCATAATCCTGGGGTCGGGGGTTCGAGTCCCTCCCCCGCTACCACCTTTCCCCACACTCCTTTGACTTGATTTGGATAGGC
Organism: Bradyrhizobium sp. SPXBL-02; assembly: GCF_051853065.1. Lineage (NCBI taxonomy): Bacteria > Pseudomonadati > Pseudomonadota > Alphaproteobacteria > Hyphomicrobiales > Nitrobacteraceae > Bradyrhizobium > Bradyrhizobium sp. SPXBL-02. Next base: position 1,629,363 of record NZ_CP182474.1, read on the forward strand.
CTTTTCGCCGAGCAGGGAGTTCAGCCGGCCTGCTATCTCGACGGCTAAACCACCTGGGCGTCCCGGTTGGCGGAACACGGTGACCGTCTCGACCAAGTCTCTAATGGCTTCCGCGGCCTCTCCGTCGCCTGCACTGACACCTTTACCCACTGCTTCTTCAAGCCTACCGAGTTGCTCCTCATATCTTTTGAGGATGGCCGGATGCAGCGCAATTTCGTTCGGGGCGGGTGGTTCGCTTTGCAACTCCTCAGATATCCGCTTTCGTTCGGCATCTAAGGTAGTTGATCGCGGCCCGAGAACGGACGGATCGCCATGTCCCTTCGCGATCGCATCCACCAGTCGTTCGATTTCTCGACTCAACTGCCCTAGCTGCTGCTCAAGGCGGTGTCGCTTTGCATGTGATGTAGCTAGGAGGCGCTTCCGCTCCTCCAGATACGTTCGTATGTATTCCGAAAACACCTTCGGTGCACGCAGTTCGGCCCTGAGCCCGCTGAGGACTGCACTCTCGACCGCGTCTAGATAAAAGGTCTTGGCATCAGAACATGTGCCGCTCTCTTTCGACGCGGAGCAGCGAATACGAATGCGCCCTGACTTATCGCGTCCATTGGTTGCCATACCCGAACCGCATGAGCCGCACCGGAGCAGTCCGGATAGCATCCGACGAGCCCGGCGTTGGTGGCTGGGGTGGATGTGACCGCGCTCTTCCTTGCGTTGCTGAGCAGCCGTGAATAGCCCTGGATTGACAATTGCAAGATGTGGAACTTCAGCCATCTGCCAGTCACTCTTCGGATTAGGTCGTGACAGGCGTTTTCCGGAGTCGGGGTCCTTCACCATCCTGACTTTGTTCCAGACAAGGCGTCCCACATAAAGTTCGTTTAGTAGAATGCCGGCGCCCCTCTCATGATTGCCATTGATTGTTGACGCATTCCAGCCTCGCCCCCGCGGAGGTGGTACCCCCTCGTTGTTGAGATCATACGCGATTTCCCGAGGCGTACGACCGTCCACGTATTCCTGAAAAATGCGCCGGATCACTTGTGCCTCGGCCTCGACAACCACTCGTTCACCACTTCTTCCAGGGACCGCTGCGTATCCGTACGTCAGGCCCCCGCCAGCCAAACCTTGCTTAACCCGACCCGCTTGGCCGCGACGCACTTTGTGCGCATTGTCCTCGCGATAAAGTTGTCCGACCAAGCCGCGAAGGCCCACCAGCACAGTGTTAACGACGCCCTCGTGGACCGCCCGGATCTCGATCCCGAGAAATGACAGCCGCTTATGAATGCCAGCCAGATCTTCCATGTCGCGAGAGAGGCGATCGAGCGCTTCGACGATCACCACGTCAAAGGATCTCTCCCGCGCTTGGTCCAACATCCGTAGAAGGCCTTCGCGGCCCATGACAGACCCGCCCGAACGAGCTCGATCTTCATGCGTACTGACAACAATTAATCCTTCGCGCTCGGCATAGATCTGACAAAGTGAAAGCTGATCCTCAATCGATCGCTCGTTCTGAAGATCGGTTGAGAATCGAGCATAGATCGTCGCTCTTTTCCTCGCTTCGATCGATGAGCTGTCTTTCATGATCTTCCCTCGCGGCCACACGGGCAAGTACTCGCGCGAGACGTAAGATCGCCTTGTCTGGATTCGTCTGCAAGGAAAATTTGCAATCGGCCTCCCCCACGATCGAACCTCTAGGTTATCGCGCACCCCAACGAGGTGCACGCACCTGCGCTGGCGCCACTCGACAAGACGACGTGGGGGGAACTGATCATCTCGAGCATCCTTGCTCGGATCATGACCAAGTGTAACGGCCGCCATGAGCTCGTCGTGCAATCGGATGCCCAGGCGAAGAAAAAGACACGAGCGAACGGCTTTGCGTGCGTGGAACTGATACTGCTAGAAACCGCACAACCTCTCCATCTAGCCGATACCGAAGTGGAAACCCCGGGCTTCGCCACAGGACTCTATTTCCGCTGTCGAATTCGCCACCAGTTCGGCTGATTGGAGTCCTTAGCTAGACCGTGGGCGAGGAGGCGGTGGATGGTTCAACCGTCCTTAGGCAGGTCTACCTAGCGAGCGGAAATGGCCTTCGCGGTTCTCGCAACGATCAGACAGACTGCTATGGCTCGACCTATGGCCTGGATATTGCGTCTTTATCTCCAGGTGCGCTCCAATGATGCGGAAGTCTGGAATCGGATGCGTGCCTACGGTGAACAGGCCAGAAGCTCATAATTGCCCCCTCGCGATAAGCGGCTTCAGGATTGGGTGCGGGGGCAGGAGTGGTCGGCATAACGCTTCAGTTTCTCCCTCGCAAGCCAGCTCAGCCGACCAAATCTGGCAGGTGCCTTGCGGGACGTCTCGACGATAAAAGGCAGGGTGCCCCGGGCAGCCGCCCAAGGGTGCGAGGTGGCAGCGTTGCAGTACCGCGACGCTGGCGAGCGAAGTTAGTGGCGCACGTGATAGGGACAGCGCTTTCCGAGGGCCCCTTTGACGAGCGCCGAGTCACATCGTCATTTAACTCCGCTGGCAGCGCGGAGTTGGCAGTTTCAGAGCTTTGAACAGCGCGGAGGGCCGGCCCGCGCTGCCTCCCCTCTAATTCGAACCTTCTGGGCTCGGAATACCTCAACACACTAATGGGTGAGCCATGCCCGATCCTGGCTGTCGATTGCTGTCAGCCAGAACCTTGGGATGCTCTCGCGATCTGCTGCATAAGCTGGCGGACACGTTCCTTGGCAAGCGTCAGCATGAGTCGAGGCCGCCGCCCCATGTCGAGCGCCGCTGGAGATCGCTTTTTGTCACCAAGGGAGGGTTTCTCTGATCTGGATCAGCGACGTCGATTTGCGCCTTCTTATGGGTCACAGCTTCCTTTGACCTCGCTTAAGCTGCAGAGGAGGCTGAATTATCGTGGTGCCGCCAACGCCGCCAACGCCGCCGATTGCGGTTCGGCAGGCGACGGATCTTTGCCGCGCGTACGATACATCGCAGTTTTTGGCGAGCCGAAGAGGCAAGCGCGTAAATCAGATAGTCTACCTTAGCATTGCGCAGCTAAGGGTCCTTTTCGATCGCCTTCGCCGAACAGATCATGGCGGGCCGCTCGACGACGGCGGCAGCACTTCTCTTCCGCGTGTATTTTCGCAGCCGATCCCGCACATGCGCACTTTTCGATGTTGCGAGTCGTTCCGCCGAGTTTCGGCGAACCAAAATGGTGGCATGCCGTTGAGGAACCGGCAGACGCGAATTCAAAGCTATGCTGAGCACAGATAACATCAACGCTGATCGCCCCGCAGCCTCACAGGTTGAGGCCGCGCGAATTCTCGGGATCCATCGCGGAAGATCCTGCGGGAATTCGGAGCCACGCGCTGACTGTACGCAAAAGGCGCGACTGCATTGCGGCACGCATAGTCGTCATTGCGTTGCTCGTGTGGCTTCATTTTGGGAACGCAAGCCGTTTGGTCGCCCGCGAGAGAATGAATTGACCGATGCTTGGTGAAAGAAGAGCATGCAGACGCTTGCGCCTCTACAAAATCAAGGGCTGTGCCTGACATCGAGCTGTTCGCCGCGAACTTCATCGCGCAACTGCGCTCCAAAAGGGCAGGAAGCCTGCCGCAGACGCTAGCCCGAGGGACAAACGCCTCGAAGCCAACGCTCGCCGCCGCACCTTGATCTCTCGCAAATCAAGGGCAGCGTAGAGGCGGTGGGCAACGAGAACTTTGCCAGAATGGCGAACAGCGCCGGGAGCTATCGGCCCGACAAAGGCCGCGGTGTAGTGAGGGAGCTCCAGTGCTTATACGCAAAGACGCTCTGGATAACGAAGTTACGGAGCGGCCGATACCGCCGAACCGGCCGAAGCCTACTGCCTTCATGCAGGTAGTTAAACGCGGTATGCTTGTCCATTTGCGCCGCCGTGCTGTGCATGACTACCAATACTGGTAGGTTGCCCGAGGCCGCTCTCTCGCTAAAGTCCCACTGTACCCTGAGGCGGCGGGCCTCACGGGAAAGCCGGGTGGGTTAGCCTTGTGATCCCCGAGGCTGACTACTAAGCCAGCGGCACGTGATAGGGACAGCGCCTTCCTTCCTCCAATGGGGGGTGCCGAGTCACGTCGCCCCCAGCGTTCCGGCGAAGCGGATGCGACAGATAGCGCATTTATCCACCCTCCCTGGTGGACATCGGCGCCGAGTCGCATCCGCGCTGCTTTCTCTCGAACTCGCTAATTGCGTCTAGCTTTCGCGCCTTACAGGGAGATAGGCTGACGAGCTCATTAAGCATTTTGACGAATCGGAACCCAATCGTCCTCCACACGCGAACTCAGCCTGGAGCACGAGCCGGTAACGGCGCGAGGTATTCGAATTCGAAAGCAAGTGTGCGCAATCCGAATGGCCAATCCTGCATGGTCGAAGAGCCCACGAGCAGGGGGCGTGAAGTCATACGTCGATCAGTCATTAAACGCGGTGGATTGGCTGAGTGTCAATCCGGCGCGTCGTCCCAATGCGGTTGCCGCTGATCGCAAGCGCGCCGAATGGCTGATCTGAGGCGTAACGGCGATATCGCTGCCAACGGCAAGCGGCCCGCCCACATGGGTCGCCTTCGTTTTATAGATTGCGCAGGTCTGTCAGCTTTCGGTAAGCGAGCCCCGATAAAAACCGTTGGGTTTAACGGGGCGTGGCAGGGACAGCGCATGAGCTGAAGGACCACCATGTGCCGAGTCACGCTTCCGTTAAGCTCATTGCATTGCGGATGCGGCAGAATAGTGCCTCATGATGCCCCCCAGGCTGCCAGGCGCCGAGTCGCGTCCGCAATGCTTCCAACTCGCGGGTTAGTTCTCCTTTCGATTTTGATTGTTTTTACAAGTAATCAGCTTCTTGCCGCCGCTTAAAGCTCAGTTTGGAGCAGTTAGCTGGGTGGCAGGAAAAGCGTTGCCAACTGCATGCATGGGGGGAAAAGTGCTGATTCAAGTTCTGCTAAGTTCAACTGGCAGTGCGGGGTAGGGACAGCGTCTGCTCCAGCGCAACCAAACGGCGCCGAGTCGCACCCACACTGCTTCCGATCAATTTTCGCCAATACTCAGGAAGGGAAAGGAGACTGCTTTGGCTTAGTCCGGTCCGCTGTTGTCTTGATGCAATTGTGTCCGCCATGTGTGGCGGCGACGACGCTCACAGCGTCGTCGATTCTTCAACGCGGTACTCCCTGTCGCGGCTTTCAAGGTCTCGGATAATCTTCTCATTCTACCGCGCTTCGTCTGGACTTGCCCTGCCAACATTCTTGCGCCTCTCATGTGCGTTTGGCCTGACATTGTCTTTTATGCACTGTTTTCTATGCACGCCCACGTGTCTGGTCATGCTGGTGTCTCCAATTGCTTTAAGGCAAAGACTCAGTTTAGAGGGGCGCCGATGAGATGGGGCCGACCTATTTTGGTAGGTGCCCTTCATTACTTCTCGCAGATATAACTTAGTCACCCTTGAGAATTTGAGCCTCATGGGAGCAAAGGTGGCCAGCCCCAGTCTTTGTGACCGGGTTGGCCACCAGCGCTTACAACACCATGCCTAGGGCAGCTACAGGCCAAAAATGCATATATTGGAGCGGCATATCACGACCCTGCGGTCGCAAGCGCTTGCGGTGCTTGTATCCAATCAGGTCCGTGCCTCCGATCAGTCTCTGGGACTATCAGATCGCAAGGTCGCCACATTGAACATGGACGAAGTTCAGGCAATGCTAACCATACTCGATTGCATGAAACCCAACCTGCGGCCGAAGGAAGCACGGCAGATCGCTGCGCGCATACGCGCGCTTTTAGAGGGGGCGCATGAGTGTCAGCCGGTTCGGGTAGCATGTCTGTGAGCCCACTAGTGTGAGCTTTCGGTAGATTGTCCAACAGGTCGTGAACGAGGAAGCTGGAGTTAGCGAAGCTTTAGCCCACTCCTGGAGACTTGATAGGCACGCATAAGGATGCGGCTCTGACGCCGAGAGATCGGGAAGCCATGGTGCCGAGCGTGATCATAGTAGCCTGACAAAGGCCAACCGCGCTACAATTCAATATTTCGGCCAAGTCCGTCGCCAAGTGGGTCAAGCGTTCCGCAAGGGCAGGCGTCGATGGAGCGTGATCGCTCTATAAGTTTCTTTGAACGCCGAGCCAAACTCTGCCTGCCACATGCGCCGAAGTCGGAGTGCGACGACCGCGCTACGCCGATTGCGCAGATTGACCCGGCCGAGCCGGTGCGGCGCTATGAACGTGAACATCCCGGTGAGCTGACACATCGATATAAAAAAGCTGGCCAAGTCCAACCGTGCCGGCCGGTTGAAAGAGCAGCCTGCGGGTACGCGGCGAAGAACCTGGCCAGGATTATGTCGACACCTGAATCGAGGATGCCTCCCGAAATACGTTCAGCAAGGCGATGAAGAGCGATCGTCAGGGCTGCGCCGCGGCCCTCCTCAAGGCGGGGACGCCACAAGCGTCGGCGTCAAGGTTAGCAGGTCATGACCGACAGCGGACCCCGCTACGAACCTTTGCTTCCCCAAAAGCGGGCGAACGCCTCGGCCTCGAGTAAATCGGCACCAAGCTCTATAGGGGCTCTTTAGCGATCGAGATCTGCTGCTGCGCTGCTTGGAAATACGATCTTTGTCAGGCCGCAGTTATTGCGTCACCTCGGCGGACCTCAAAGAATTCTACACTGCACATCGTCAATCCAGCCCATGAGCTGCTCTAGGTCGCCGACCGCGGTAGCCGGTCGGCGAATCGGCGGAAGCCGACGCAGGCCTGCATAACTAACAGACAAGCGAAGAAAGTCTCGCGGCGATGATGGCGCAACCAAAAGGATTTTCATCCATTCCCGGGCCATTTTTGAGCCGTCGATTTCTTTTTCTCTTGCGCAAGTTGACAATTTTCTTCCACGCTCCCTAGGAAGTACCGTTTGCGCCGCAGGCCGAACATTCTTCAAACGAGAACAGTATACGCTGCGAAGCATGAGACGGAGGCAATCTTCATTACCACGGTTCCATCACCCCTCGATGCCACCCCATTGTCTCGCAGCGGCCCTTCCACCAATTCTCAGCGCAGGGCTCGCGTTGCTGTGCTCTCAACGCCGCAGTTGCGCGGATCTGCTAATCCCGACTAACTCATTATTTGCTGTTTTTCCTTCTTGGATGAGCAGCAAATTAGTTGAGTTAAAGCCCAGAGGTTCACCTGCGTTTCGCAGCGCCTAGACTGCTGATCACCCGACATATTCGATCATTTCGTCGCTGTGGATAGCTATGACTTCGAAGTCGTCGGCGAGTTAAGCGAAGTTCAAGCTTTGCCACATTCGCACCGCAAAATCGAACTGAGGTCCAAATGAGCCACGTTTCGGAGCAGCCGATCGATCGCATCACAATTCCCATGCTGCAGCGGTGGAAGCAGGACAGTCGGCGTCTCGTCATGACGACTGCCTACGACGCGGTTGCGGCGCGTATCGCGGATCCGTCCGTCGACATCATTCTCGTTGGTGACAGTGTGGGTAACGTTTGCCTTGGATTCGAAAATACGCTTCCAGTGAGCGTTGCGATGATGAACCATCATCTGGAAGCCGTGGTACGCAGCAAGCCTCGTGCTTTAGTCGTCGCCGATATGCCATTTCTAAGCTTCCACGTCAGCGTCGAGGAAACGATACGCAATGCCGGCGGATTCTTGCAGCGAGGCGCAGCTGCAGTGAAACTCGAGGGCGGTGGCAAGAGAATCGAAATGGTACGGGCCCTCGTCGATTGCGAGATTCCTGTGATGGGTCATCTCGGTCTTATGCCCCAGAGCGTCAACGTGATGGGCGGCTTCAAAGTGCAGGGTCGGAAAGCGGATCAAGCGTTGCGTTTGCTCGATGATGCTCACCGTCTGCAGGAGGCCGGTTGTTTCGCTTTGGTGTTGGAGGGCATTCCGGCCGAGCTTGCTGCTCGAGCGACCAAGTCCTTGACAATACCGACAATCGGGATCGGCGCCGGCCCGGACTGTTCGGGCCAGGTGCTCGTGTTTCACGACGTGCTGGGCCTCACTGGAGGTCATCGCCCCAAATTCGTTCGCGCCTATGCAGAAGGCTTTCAGTATTTGCATGATGCGCTCTCGCGCTGGGCCGCGGATGTCCGCGGTGGTGCATTCCCAGGACCGCAAGAGTCCTATAGGCTTCCCGAAGGCGTCGGAGAGGCAATTGCCACCTGGGCGCCGTCCAACCCAGCTTGATATAGAGCTCCACATGCAAACAATCACGAGGGTTGCTGAACTTCGCAGTACTCTCGCTAAATCCCGCGGCGCCGATCGACGGGTCGGATTGGTGCCGACAATGGGCTATCTTCACGATGGTCACATGGCGCTGATCGCGGCGAGCCAGGCGCAATGCGACGTCACCGTCGTCAGCATCTTCGTCAACCCCACTCAGTTCGGACCAAACGAGGATCTCAGCAGCTACCCGCGCGACTTTCTACGTGATGAGGAACTGTGCCGTGATGGCGGTGTTGCGATCCTCTTCGCGCCGGATACACAGGAAGTCTATAGGAGCCATTTCGAAACCTTCGTTGAACCGGGCGACCTCGCCAAACCTCTGTGCGGAGTCTTCAGGCCTGGGCATTTTCGCGGTGTCGCGACCGTCGTATGCAAATTGTTCAATATGGTGCAGCCCGATGTCGTATTTTTTGGGCAGAAGGATTTTCAGCAATGCGCAGTCGTGCGTCGCATGGTAATTGATCTCAATCTCCCGATCGAGATGGTCACTGTACCAACCGTTCGCGAACGGGATGGGCTCGCAATGAGCAGCCGCAACCGCTATCTCAGCAAAGAAGAGCGTCAGCGGGCCCTTGCGATCAATCGGGGACTATCCGCCGCGCTCGACGAATTTCGCTCGGGAGAGCGCAACGTAGAAAAGCTGATTGCGGTCGCCAGGGGGCATTTAGAGGCAGTTGACAGACTGCAGTATCTTGAACTTGTCGACGGTGACACGCTCAAAACCGCCGATAGTCCACTGCGGCGCCCCGCGGCGCTTTGTGCGGCAGCCTACGTTGGCTCAACGCGGCTGATCGACAACGTCTTACTGGGTTGCCAACTCGGTAGCGCAATGCGTGGCTAAACCGCGCGCAGCATATTGAGCGGCAAGAAATGCTCAAAGCATCTCCGAAAGGCGCGTCGAGCTGGTAGCGAAGGGCCAACTCCAACGCGACTTTGTTTAGCGACTTAGCGAGGATAGGTAGCCGGTGCGTACGGAATATTGTGGGACCTAAAACTTTGTGTCCGACAACATCACGAGATTTGCTCTACGGCGATCAGCGATCAATTCGACAAACCTTCGTATAGTGCTCTACAGCCCAGGCTATATCACCCATTGACCTTTGTAGGGTTGAGCACCCGTCACGTCGCCTGTACTTTCGACGTCGAACCTCGATCATTGGTCTGCGGGTCAGTGCGAAACCTGGGCTGCTGCCTTGCTATAATTCGTTGAGTCCCAATCAATCGTTACGACGAACATCTGGAGTCAGGACCTCCGGCTGAGAAGGCAGGAGCTTTATAGCAGGCGCCGATCATCGAGATGGGGATTTAGCCATCAGAGCAGCGGAATAACATTTACTCGAGCGATGAACATGGAAGCGAAGGATAGGGCGTCCGCACCCGCGAGCGCGTGAGCTCTTAGAGTAGCCAATAGCGCGTCCCTCATGCCGGGGGCTCTAGCACAGCCGCAGCATTGGTGATCATTCCGCTTTATAAGTTGCGGCGAATTTGCATCCCACTCTTGATACATGAGTCGATATGGCATTTACCGAGCTTTTCATCAAACGTCCGGTATTGTCTATCGTCGTCAGTTCCTTGATTTTGCTGATCGGCTTGCGCGCGGCCGCCGTACTGCCGATCCGGCAATATCCCAAGCTATCTAATACGGTCGTCAATATCACGACTTCCTATCCTGGCGCTTCTGCCGACATGATTCAGGGGTTCATCACCTCTCCCCTGGAGCAGGCTGTCGCGTCCGCCGAGGGGGTTGACTACATTGCTTCCTCGTCTGTGCTTGGTACTTCGACCATCAAAGTCTACATCAAGCTCAATTTTGATCCCAACGAAGCGCTCACGGAGGTGCTCTCCAGGGTCAACTCAGTCAAATACCTGATCCCGAAGGAATCAAGCGATCCAGTTGTCACGAAGTCGACGGGTCAGAAGACTGCTGTCATGTACATCGCCTTCTCCAGCGAGGAACTGGCGGCAAGCGCGATCTCCGACTATCTCTCACGCGTCGTGCAACCGGTTATCTCAACGGTCGACGGCGTTGCAGCGGCAGACATTCTGGGCGGCCAGAATTTTGCGATGCGGCTATGGCTCGATAGTGCCAAAATGGCTGGGCACGGCGTGTCGCCGGCTGAGGTTTCGGCTGCAATCGCCGCTAACAACTTCCAGGCCGCGGCGGGCCAGACCAAGGGCTATTTCACTATCTCCGATGTCACGGCAAACACGGATCTGCGGAGTGTCGAAGATTTCAAGCGCATGATCGTGAAGGCCAATGACGGTGGCTTTGTGCGCATGGAGGACATTGCGGTAGTGGAGCTTGCCGCGCAGACTGCTGACATTAGTGTCGCGATGAATGGTGAGCACGCGGTCTTTGTCGGCGTGCAGGCGAGCCCGCAAGGAAATCCTCTAAGCATAGCGCGAGGCGTTCGAGGTCTGTTTCCAGAAATCGAGCGTAACCTGCCGCCGTCACTGAGGATGAAGGTAGCCTACGACTCCACCAAATTTATTCAATCATCGATCGATGAAGTTGAGAAGACGCTCATTGAGGCCGTCGTGGTCGTTGTGGTCGTGATCTTCCTCTTCCTTGCCTCGCTGCGCTCGGTCATCATTCCTGTTGTCACTATTCCGTTGTCGCTCGTTGGTGTCTGCAGCATGATGCTGGTGCTGGGGTTTTCATTCAATCTCTTGACCCTCCTTGCAATGGTTCTCGCTATCGGTCTCGTAGTCGACGACGCGATAGTGGTGGTGGAGAACATTCACCGCCATTTAGAAGAAGGTGCAACGCCTCGAGGGGCTGCCACAGCGGGAGCGCGCGAGATCGTCGGCCCCGTTGTCTCCATGACGATTACTTTGGCTGCGGTATATGCCCCAATCGGATTTCTGGGCGGCCTCACCGGTGCGCTGTTCCGCGAGTTCGCGTTTACGCTAGCGGGAGCGGTGATCGTCTCGGGCGTGATCGCTTTGACGCTATCGCCGATGATGTGCTCGCTCCTCCTGAAGCGCGACGAGGAGGGGCGGTTCGCAAGATTTGTGAACCGTGCGTTCGGCGCCATGACACAGTGGTACGGCCGCAAGCTCGACCGCTCGCTTGACTATCGACCGGTTACGGGCCTGTTTGCGCTAACCATGCTTGGACTCGTCGGCTTTCTCTATATGCACATTGCCAAAGAACTTGCCCCCGAGGAGGATCAAGGGATCGTATTCGCTTTAACGAAGGCGCCGAAATACGCCAATATCGACTACCTCGACTATTACGGCACCAAGCTCGAACACGCGTTCCAGAAACTCCCAGAGACTGACTTGAGCTTCGTGCTCAATGGCGTTAGCGGCCAGCAGAGTGGCCTAGCGGGCATGCTGCTCAAGCCGTGGGACGAGCGCAAGCGATCATCGATTGTACTAAAGTCCCTTGTCCAGGCCGAGCTGTCAAAAATCGAAGGCATCAACGCGTTTGCCTTTAGCTTGCCTCCGCTTCCGGGCGGTTCGGACGGGCTACCAGTGCAGATGGTGATCAGTTCGACCCTTGGCTTCCAATCCATCTACGAGCAGATGTCAAAGCTGAAGGATGCGTCGCGTAAGAGCGGCCTGTTCATGGTGAGCGACTCCGACCTCGAGTTCAACCAGCCGGTGGTACGAATCAAGGTTGATCGATCCAAGGCTAACGAGCTTGGCATCACCATGCAGACCATCGGGAATGCGCTTGCCACATTACTGGGGGGAAACTACGTCAACCGCTTCAATTTGCAGGGCCGCTCTTACCAGGTGATCCCGCAGGTTCCCCGAGAGGAACGTCTGGTGCCGCAAGCAATCGGGAGCTATTACGTAAAGACCGCGGCAGGTTCAATGCTTCCACTGTCTACCGTAGTCTCCATCGAGACCGCCACCGATCCTAACGCGCTCACCCACTACAATCAGCTCAATTGCGCGACTTTTCAGGCAGTGCCGATGCCCGGCGTCACGATCGAACAGGCTGTGGATTTCCTGGAAGCCGAGGCGAAGAATCTGCCAGCAGGCTTCAGCCACGACTTCCTGGCCGACGCGCGCCAGTATGTGGAAGAGGGTAATCAACTGGTCATTACATTCGGATTTGCACTCATCATCATATTCTTGGTGCTTTCGGCGCAGTTCGAAAGTCTGCGCGATCCGCTCATCATCATGATCAGCGTGCCGATGGCAATTGTCGGCGCGTTGATTCCGCCGTTCTTTGGCTGGGCGACCATGAACATCTACACCCAGGTTGGACTGTTGACACTTGTCGGGTTGATTTCTAAGCACGGCATCCTAATGGTTGAGTTCGCCAATGAGCTGCAGCTGAAGGAGAGATTTGACCGTCGCTCGGCTATAGAGATGGCGGCGCGCGTCCGATTGCGCCCAATATTGATGACGACGGCGGCGATGGTCACGGGCTTCATACCCTTATTGACTGCAACGGGAGCTGGAGCGGCGAGCCGCTTCTCGATCGGGCTGGTCCTCGCCGCCGGCATGTCTGTCGGCACTCTGATCACGCTATTCGTGCTCCCAGCGCTCTACGTCGCGATCGCGTCCGATCACCGTGACGACGCGAGCGCCGACCGCGCGAACCTAGCCGAGCTCGACTTCACCGGCGCTGCTAATACCGAGATGGTCAGGTAATGACCATCAAATAAAATGTGGGTTTGCTCCGTGGTGCGCGCGAAGGAGCCTACGACCGCTTCACGCTTCCTGTGACATCGAGATCTTCGCGCACTTGGTGCCGAGGTGGGCGCCTCATCTTCTCGGAGAGAAGAACACGTCGGTGGTCCGCTGGTAAGCGGCAAAGACACCCCATCGCTTGAGCTTATGTACAACTGATTTGCAAGATGCTTGACACTTCCAGTCAGCTTCTCGTCAGAGAATCTGACTATCAAAGTCCCGCTCGGCATGTGTAGCCTGACACTCAACACAGCTTTCTTGGATGGGAGCGCGAACGTCCATGTACAACCGACTAGATGGTTCACCCGGCTTTCCGTGGATGGGTAGTTCCGACTTTGATGAAATGACACAAGCTGAAACCGGCGGTACGCAAACAAATCAAGGCCGAAGCTTCGAGGACGTCTTTTCCGGTATGCAGATAGCGCCACCGAGGTCTTACACTGGTTCATCTTCGGCAGCAGCGCGGCCGTACTCACTAACTGCCAAACCACCCATCGTGGAGATCTCAAGCACCTCATTTCAGGGACTACTGGAAGATTACTATGGCGATGAAGTCGGGCGTATCGCGGCCAATCCCCAGCAGTATTCGCGTTCGGTGGCGTTGAAAGCGGAACGCGCTGCGGACGTCGCCTATAATCATGGCAGGAAGGCCGGTTCAGGCGACGCACGACATTTCAGCTATCAACTAGGAAACAAAAGCGTTGGACTTCTCCGGACGGAAGGAGGAGCTACCGCCAGTGATTTGTTCGAAGAGGAAGAGGCGCGCGCCCGCTGGCAGGAACAGTTTCCCGGACGGTCTGACATCACATCGACGATAGATTTTCGGGTTACGCATCCCCTGGTCGATAACGCAGGCGACATCTTGCTGGAGCATCAACTTCGGCTTGACGGCGACGAGCCCTTGGTCCTTTCTCATCCTGTGAATCCGGAAGCGAAAGCCCGTGCGGCAGCGTTGGGTTTTGTTGAGATAAGTAACTCGCTGATGGTCCTTGACCCCACCCGGCATCCCGACAAATGGGGCAAGAACAGCCACGGTGAATGGCAGCGAGAGAACAAACCTCGACTTTATCTAAAAGCGGAGGAGAGTGAAGGCAGGGCTACGCAACGTTCCGAGGGAGCACAAAATACCGCGCCGGATTGGGAAGACGATGACTTTATGTAGAGGGACGTTTCGGCGCGTCGCGAGGGTCCAATACGCCCCCGCGAAGCTGTCAGCATCCCGTTAGCCGGTAGGTCCTTGGCAAGAGCGCGAGGATTGAAAGTTAGGACGAGCCATCGGCCCGATCGATTGGTGCTCCCATCAGGCATACCCACATTACGTTGGGGCAAGGCGCTGTGGAACTGACAGGTGGCCCCGGCTTACCAAAACCTGAGATGAGCCTGCGAAGATTGATCTCAGGGATGGCACGCGGCCTTGATTTTGGCGAGGTTGTAGTCGGGCTGGCCTGCAATATGCGTTCCGTCATGAAGAGAGCGGATCGAAACGTGAGTACGGATGTCGTTGACGCACTACGGGCTCGGGCCCGGCGCCGTCGTTGGTGCGACAATGTCAAGGCACAGATCGTGACGGAATCTTTTGGACCTGGCGCGGCGATGTCGGAAGTCGCGCGTCAGCACTAGATCTCGCCGCAGCAACCTCTGGCCTGGCGCAAGGCGGCCCGCGACGGTTTGTCGAAGCTGGCCGACCGCACTGAGCCGCTGGCAACGGGGCCCTCCGGAACGGCCGCGATCCAGGATCCTGGCTCGTCAAGCGGCGAGGTGTGCCGCGTGCCCTTTGGCCCACGCCCAAGGCATGAGTTCATCCAGCCGGGAGGTCGGCCAGAGATTGACAAGCTTGGTGAGGACGTCAGTCAGGTAGGCTTGGGGTTCGACACCGCAGAGCTTACAGGTCTCGATCAGCGAAGCGATGCAGGCCCAGTTCTCCGCGCCCTGATCATGCCCTGCAAACAATGCGTTTTTTACGATTGAGGACGAGAGGGCGAATGCTTCGCTCGACTATATCGTGTCGAGCTCGATGCGGCCGTCGTCGAGGAACCGCGTGAGCCCGTCCCAGTGGTTCAAGGCGTAGCGGATATGCTCAGCGATCGTCGCCTTGCCCGAGACGCGGGTGAGTTGATGCTCGAGGCAGGCCTTGAGCGCCAGCACGAGAGGCTTGCTGCGTTCCTGGCGGACGGCATGGCGTTCATCGGCGCTGCTACCCCAGATCGTCTTCTCGATGGCATAGAGAGCGGCGATACGCTCGAGCGCCTCGCTGGCGATCGGGGCAGGACCGGCCTGGACAACGTCGAAGAACCGCCGCCGCAGGTGCGCCCAGCAGAAAGCCAGCGTGATCGCCGCGTCAGGCGCGGTTTCGGCAATGGTCTTGTAGACGCTATAGCCGTCGCATTGCCGCGATAGCCGTCGAGCAGCTTGAGCGCATGGACAGCACCACGACCGGGCGCGTAGGTATAGGTCACCGTCGGCGGGTCGGTCCCGCCCCACGGCCGATCGTCGCGCGCAATCGCCCAGAAGAAGCCCTTTTTGTTGCGGCCGCGGCCAGGATCGAGCCCGGCGCCGTGGTCTCGTCGACCGCGATCTTGCCCCGCGGTCAAGATGATCTCGCGCAGCCGCAGCCACAGCGGATGAAGCTCCGCAGCCGCATAGGCCACCCAGAACGCAAGCACCGCGCGCTTGATGTCGATGCCCTGCGCCAGCAGCATCTGGGCCTGCCGGTAGAGCGGCAGATGCCAGGCATATTTGGCGACCACTACGTGGCGACCATCGCCTCGGTCGGCAGTCCGCCCTTGATCAGCCGATCCGGTGCTGGGGTTGAACCACGCCATCCGTGCAGGCCCGGCAGGCATATTTGGGACGATGCGTGACGATCACGCGGAACTGCGCCGAAGCGAGGTCGAGCCGCTTCGACGTCTCCTCGCCGATCACATGCATCGGCACGCGGCAGCACGGGCAGTTGGTATCTTCCGGGGCAATCGTGACATCGACGTGCGGCAGATGGGGCGGAAGCGCGCCGCGACTGGTACAACGCTTGTCGGCGCGCCTGTGAGCGCCCGCAGGATCCTTCTTGTCCTCGACCGCCTCGTCGCCGGCCACGGCCTGCTCGATGTCCTCGAGCGCCAGCTGCAGCTGCTCAGGATCGAGCTTCTCCGAGCTGCGGCCGAACTGCGCGCGTTTAGCTGGCGCAAGAGGTGCCGCAGGCGATCCATTTGCGACAGCGCGTCGTCGCGCTCTGCGATCGCAGCGTCGTACTTTGCGATCGCGCTGTCGTGCTCCGCGCGCGCAGCCGTAACAAGCGCTTGCAACGCATCGATATCGATCGGAAGCTGCTCTGCGGTCTCGCTCACGCACCCACTCAACCTGATTCGCGGGTCGTTGTGGAATACCGCGGCCGACCCGATTCAATCCGTCGCGAGGCACGATGTTGCGGTTGGCGGCGCAACTTCGTGGGCATGCAGACGCACAAACCACGCCGTCCATCAGCGCGGCGAGCCGCGAGGCGGAGACCGCATCACGTCATCGCTGATCGGCGGCCACCCGGAACGCGTTATGCTCCAGCCGCTTCCACAGCAGCACAAGTCCGGACCCGTCCCACGCCAAAATCTTCAAACGGTCCGCTCGCTTCGAACGGAAGACAAAAATCGTTCCCGCGAATGGATCTTGGCGGAGTTGCTCGCGCATCAGCGCGGCGAGACCGTCGGCACCTTTGCGGAAGTCCATTGGCTTCGTCGCGACCATGACCTTCACGCCGGCCGACGCTGCGATCATGTTGCCGCCCTCACGGCCCGCAGCACATCGCGCAGCCATGCCGGGTTAACCCCGGCCGCGGCGTGAACCACCGCCGCCAATCTCGATGGTGATCTTTGTCGAGCTCCGCGTTGCCACTTCCGCGACCGTCCCAGCGGGGCGCGGCTCCGTCACCACCGGAACGAACAGGGGCGCCTCGTCGGCCGGCAGGCTCAGCATGCCGGCGCGCGCCGCCTTGCGCCAAACGAACAGGTGTTGCGGCGAGATACCGTGCCGGCGCGCCACCTCGGACACGACCGCGCCCGGCGCATACGACTCGGCCACGATTCGCCCCTTGACCTCGTCGCTCCACCGCCGGCGAATGTCCCGCACCCACGTGGAATTTCCACCCGCCCCCGCGGTTCGGAAGCGTCAACTATATGCTCAGCCATATATGCGAACTGTATGTGTCGGCTCGCATCTTGCCGATCAGCTCGAACTCTACAAGGTTGGGGCAGAGCGCCGCTTACGTCCGCTGCTGGCTGCTAGGCGAAGCGGTGCCGGATATTCACGGCTTCGGAACCAAGCTCGACCCACGGGAGAGGCAAAAGACAGTTGGCGCTCTCTTGATAAAAAGGTGGGCTTACCAATCATCGTGAATGGCTCGGCCCGCCACTCGGATCGTTGGTGGGGTTGCTCTAATCCGTGATGCAGGCTTCCTTTTCGAGAACAAGCCGATCACTCTTGTGCCGTCGATCGCCCTCACTGCGAAACGCCCGGTATGCCAGCTGAATGCCCTCCTTGAGCGAGGTGGTGGCGCGCCAGCCGAGCCCGGATAGCCGACTGACGTCGAGCAGCTTGCGCGGCGTTCCGTCGGGGCGCGACGTGTCGAAGCTGATCTCACCGCGAAAGCCGACGGCGGCCGCAACCATGAGTGATAACTCGGCGATGCTGATGTCCTCGCCGGTGCCGATATTGACCGGTTCCGGCGAGGAATAGGTCTTCATCAAATGGATGCAGGCGTCGGCGAGATCGTCGACGTAGAGAAATTCGCGGCGCGGCTTGCCGGTACCCCACACCACGACGTTGCTTCCGCCCTCAATCTTGGCCTCGTGGAAGCGGCGGATCAGCGCGGCCATGACGTGGCTGTATTCGGGGTGATAATTGTCGCCAGGCCCGTATAGATTGGTCGGCATCACGCTGATGAAATCGGCGCCGTACTGGCTGCGATACGCCTCGGCCATCTTGATGCCCGCGATCTTGGCGATTGCATAGGGCTCGTTGGTCGGCTCCAGCGGGCCGGTCAGCATCGAGTCCTCTCGCAGCGGCTGCGGCGCCAGGCGCGGATAGATGCAGGAGGAGCCGAAGAACATCAGCTTCTCGCATCTGTTGGCATGGGCCGCCTGGATCACGTTGCTCGATATTGAGAGGTTGTCGTGGAGAAACTCGGCGCGCAGCGTGTTGTTGGCGACGATGCCGCCGACCTTGGCTGCGGCGAGGAACACGGCCTGCGGCCTCTTCGCTGCAAACCAGGCAGTCACCGCGGCTTGGTCACGCAGATCAACCTCGCTTCGTGACACCGTCAAGAGATCGACCTGTTCGCGTGCCAGTCGGCGCGTCAGCGCCGCGCCAACCATGCCGCGATGGCCGCCGACGAAAACGGTCTTGCCTTTCAGCTCAAACGCCGCGCTTGCCATTTGCTGCGTCCTGTCTGGCTTGGACGAGATCGCTGGCGACCATTTCCTTCACCATCTGCGAGAACGACGTTTTCGGCGCCCAGCCGAGTTTCGCGCGCCCCTTGCTGGCGTCCCCGATCAGGAGATCGACTTCGGTCGGACGGAAATAGGTCGGATCGACCTGTACCAGGGTCTTGCCAGAAGCCTTATCAACGCCGACCTCCTCGATGCCCTTACCACGCCATTCGATGCTGCGTCCGACCTCGGCAAACGCCAGCTCGACGAACTCGCGGACAGACCGTGTCTGGCCGGTCGCAAGCACGAAGTCACCGGGCTCATCCACCTGCAGGATCCTGTGCATGCCTTCGACGTAGTCGCGGGCATGGCCCCAGTCGCGCTTGGCGTCGAGATTTCCGAGATAGAGCTTGTTCTCGAGGCCGACCTCGATGCCGGCAACGGCGCGGGTGATCTTGCGGGTCACGAACGTCTCGCCGCGGATGGGACTCTCATGGTTGAACAGGATGCCGTTGCTCGCGAACATACCGTAGGCCTCACGGTAATTCACCGTAATCCAGTAGCCATAAAGCTTGGCGACGCCATAGGGCGAACGCGGATAAAATGGCGTGGTTTCCTTCTGTGGCACCTCTTGCACGAGGCCGTAAAGCTCGGATGTCGAGGCTTGGTAGAAGCGCGTCTCCGTTTTCATGTCGAGGATGCGGATAGCTTCCAACAGGCGTAACACACCGATCGCGTCGGCATTGGCGGTGTATTCCGGGCTCTCAAAACTGACCTGGACGTGGCTCTGTGCGGCCAGGTTATAGATCTCGGTCGGCCGAATTTGCTGGACGAGCCGGATCAGGTTGGACGAATCCGTCATGTCCCCATAATGCATTA
Organism: Bradyrhizobium sp. SPXBL-02; assembly: GCF_051853065.1. Taxonomy (NCBI): domain Bacteria; kingdom Pseudomonadati; phylum Pseudomonadota; class Alphaproteobacteria; order Hyphomicrobiales; family Nitrobacteraceae; genus Bradyrhizobium; species Bradyrhizobium sp. SPXBL-02. The sequence goes on from NZ_CP182474.1 coordinate 1,648,537, forward strand.
GGAATGGCACATCGCCGAAATGCGGGTCCTTGTAGAGATGATCGACGCGCGCGGTGTTGAAGGAGGACGACCGGCGCTTGATCCCATGCACGGTGTAGCCGAGACCGAGCAAATGCTGCGCCAGATATGCGCCATCCTGCCCGGTGACGCCGGTAATCAGCGCAACGCGCCGTTTTGAATCGTGAGCCGCCATGATCTCGCTTAGTTACGCCGGAAAGAGTTCGCTCCGAAAAACCGTTGCGTAGTCGCTTCCCGGAAATCGAGATGCGTACGCGCGCTCCACCGTCAACCAAAGGAGCGCGACCGTTAGCCCCTGTCATACACATCATGAAGAAATACACACCACATACATTGATTTATAGGTGGACTGATGTATGCCAAACATCGATCTCAAGAGATGAAAGTCAGGCGACGTCGCAACGGCGATGATCCTAGGCAGGTGAGACGAAGTGTAAGCGCCGACACGCCTGCCCGGGGCGCTTGCCGCCTGGCTATATTTCCAATGAGATAGATGGCGTCCATCTGTGAGCCTTATCTATTCTCATGCGCATGTATGCATCCGCGCGCTCTCAGGGAGGCGCGGAGGAGCGGCGGGTTGCGGCTTCCGAACAGGGGGCCCGGCTTAACGGTCGGTATAACAACTATAATCCACGCCGCCTCAATAGCTGGTTTGCAGCTGGCGATGCACAGCCGACGCAAGACAAAATGATAAGGACTGGCAAACGTTGGTATAGACCGTCGAACGTTTCGATATCGAAAGTTTACGTTAGTACAATGGAGCTTCGACGCCGATCCTCTAATCTTGAGCGAACGTAAGTTGCCCCAGTCCGAGTATGACAAGTCTCTTAAGCCCGCGCCGGAAATTTGTCTCAGGAGAACTGGACAACTGAAGCTAGAGCCGCCGCGCACGTGTATCACCAGCAGATCATGTAGAGGATGTGGCAGCGTTCTTTTCCTGTCTGAAGCGGAGAGAAGCCGAGACCAAACGTGACCGCTCTCTCGACTCGATCCTGGAGATGCATAGACTCAGTTGTTGCGCATCAACTTCATCGCGGGGGCCGGTATCGCTGCTCATTTTTTTGGAAACTTAGAAGGAGGGTCGCGAGATGGCTCATTAGTCCGGGTGAGTCTGTTTGTGCCGAGCAGGATGTCGGCGTGCAGGCGCAACTGCACGTTCGGCTTTCGTCGAGGCGGTTACGGCGTTGGCGACACCATCGCAGCGTCTATTCGACTAGCTACCTAAAGGAACAAATGAAGCCGATGGCTGGAAAAGATCTAAATCACGCGGGCGAATGCAGATGCGATAAAGGCGCCCGCGGAAGATTCCGAACTTGAAACCCGTTGTTATCGGGCAAGCGAGTTTTGTCACGGGGCTCCTATAGCGCGGACGCCGGACTCCTCGAAGTTGGGCTGCATGGATTAATATGTGTGGAATTATTGGCATTTTGGGACGTGGTCCGGTCGTTGGGAAGTTGGTCGCGTCGCTCAGGCGACTGGAATATCGTGGCTACGACTCAGCGGGTCTCGCTACTCTCGAAGGTCTCCGTATCGAGCGCCGCCGCGCTCAAGGTAAGCTGAGAAACCTTGAGGAGCAGTTGCGCTATAGTCCTCCTGTGGGTCAAAGCGGAATCGGTCACACCCGCTGGGCGACTCATGGAAAGCCGACCGAGAGCAATGCTCATCCGCATGCGACGGAAAATGTCGCGGTCGTTCATAACGGGATCATTGAGAATTTCCGCGAGCTGCGAGCGGAGCTGGAACGAATTGGAGCCGAGTTTTACTCAGAGACGGACACCGAGGTTGTGGTGCATCTCGTCGAGTTCTACCTCAAAAACGGCTACTCACCGCAGGATGCGGTGCAGGCGTCGTTGCCGCGCTTGCGCGGTGCCTTCGCGTTGGCATTCCTTTTCAAGGGCCACGACGATCTTTTGATCGGTGCGTGCAAGGGGTCGCCCCTCGCGATCGGACATGGTAACGGCGAAGTGTATCTAGGATCTGATGCGATCGCGCTCGCGCCTCTGACCAATACCATTACCTATCTTGAGGACGGCGACTGGGCCGTGCTTACGCGCGCGACGTGCGTGATCTATGGTGCAGACGGCTGTGTCGTCCGACGGGAAACATCAAAGTTTGCTGTGTCGTCTCTCCTTGCGGACAAGGCGAATTATCGCCACTTCATGGCTAAGGAAATCCACGAGCAGCCGACAGTGGTCGCCCAGACATTGGCGCATTATCTCGATGTGGCGGCCAAGCGGGTAGCGCTGCCGCTCGCATTGCCATTCGACTTCAATTCCATTCAGCGCATTTCAATTACTGCGTGCGGCACGGCAAGCTACGCCGGGCACATCGCCAAATACTGGTTCGAGCGGCTGGCGCGGTTGTCTGTCGAGATAGATGTAGCCTCTGAGTTCCGCTATCGGGAGGCGCCTCTGCGCCGGGGCGATCTCGCGATCGTCATCTCGCAATCGGGCGAGACGGCCGACACACTAGCTGCGTTGCGATACGCCAGGGGCCAGGGCCTGCATACGATATCTATAGTTAATGTCCCGACGTCGACGATTGCGCGCGAGAGCGAATCCGTTCTGCCGACGCTGGCGGGGCCGGAGATCGGCGTCGCTTCCACCAAGGCATTCATCTGCCAGCTGATGGTACTGGCGGTGCTTGCCATCGCAGTAGGGAGAGAGCGAGGTAAGCTGTCTGAATTAGATGAATCGAAGCTCGTGCAAGAGCTCGTCGAGGTGCCGCGGTTGATCGCTGCGGCCTTGTTGGTCGAGCCGCAGATTGAGAAGCTCGCGCGCTATATCGCCGGCGCGAGGGCGGCACTCTACCTCGGTCGTGGCACATCGGCTCCGCTGGCGTTGGAGGGCGCGCTCAAGCTGAAGGAAATTTCCTATATCCACTCAGAAGGTTATGCCGCCGGCGAGCTCAAGCACGGGCCGATCGCACTGGTTGATGAGGCTATGCCTGTGGTGGTGATCGCGCCTTACGACGGCGTTTTCGAGAAGACCATTTCGAACATGCAAGAAGTGGCGGCTCGGGGCGGCAAGATCATCCTGATCACCGATGCGAAGGGCGCTTCGGAAGCGACGGTGGACACGCTCGTGACCATCGTTCTGCCGACAATGGTCGCAAGCTTTACGCCGATGGTCTATGCCATTCCGGTCCAGCTCTTGGCTTACCATACCGGCCTCGTAAGCGGCGCGGACGTGGATCAGCCGCGTAATCTCGCGAAATCCGTCACTGTGGAATGAGGATGCAGTGTTGCTATCGAAGCGTCAAGTTTCGGTGCCGACGCGTTCGGCTTGCGTCTCCTTTCCTCGGTTTGTGGGTCATGGATCTCACGAGTTCCCAATCGGAGTCGCTGGTAGCTGCGGTGCGGTCTCGCAACCTCGAGCGATGCTACCGTCAGCCCGCCTTGCGTAGTAGGATCGGCCACCCTAGCGGCGGCTCGGGGTGCCGTCGGCTTGCAATGTGCTGGCGAAGCCGTTCAGGAGCCATTTGCAATCCGCTCAGGATGCCAGGAGTTCCACCCTGGTTGCCCTGATGATGCTCCAAACCGTATGCTGGGATTGGACGGGTAGCGATGCAGTCGTCATGAAGCGCGCGCTCTACAATGCCCTTCTGCATAGTATCGCGATCGATGCAAAAGGATCCGATTGGCGTCGTCAGTGAATCGTGGATCGACCGTTCCCAACCGAGGAGGATCCGACTCGCTTCTCATCCAACCTAGTGAATGGCAATGCGCGAGCGCGCCGTCGTTCCATTAGAAGCAGGCCCTGTCTCAGCTAACGTTAGGGCAGCCAGCAGCATCACGTTAGATTTTCGTAAGCCTGAGTCCCTTTCTGCGCCGCAGGGCCTAGCAAGCCTGAACCAGACGTGGAAATTCATGTCCGACCGGAGCACCAATTGCTATAATCGGATCAATGGCTCGTCCTATTTCACATCCTCTTCCTTGACGAGGCTGATGAGCAAAACGACGCGGCCAGTTTCGCCGATGCGTTTCGGCAGCTGCGTTTAGCCCCGTCAAACTCCAGCGGAACTTCGTCTTCGACAACACGGCCCTATTGGCTTGATTCAAGCCCGCCTATCGTAGAGCTCCATAAGGTCGTTCAGAATGGCAGCACAGGGCTATCACAGCGACGAAATCAGGAAAATCGCCGATAACCCACAAGAATATTCGGACTTCGTCTCTCGGAAAGCGGCACGAACTGCAGAGGTTGCACAGAAGTATGGAAAAGCTCAGATTCTGATAACGCGCGATACTTCAGCTATCAATTAGGAAGCGAGAGTGTCGGACTTCTGCGAATGGAAGGGGGCGACAGCATGACGAATTTCGAGGTCGAAAACTGGCAGAAGCTGTTTCCCGGGCGATCTGGGACGACCGCTACTGTAGATCTTCAGGTCATTCATCCGCTTGTCGAGAACGCTGGCGATATTCTGCTCGAGCATCAACTTGGAATCGCCGGTGAACGGCCACTGCTGAATTTGCGTCCGGCTAATCCGGAGGCAAGAGCCCGTGCTGCAAAGATGGGGTTCGTCGAGATTGACGCCGATAACATGATCCTCGACCCAGTGAAGTCAGACAAGTGGGTGAGGAATGGCGACGGCAAGTGGCAGCGAGAAGGCACCGTTTCGCGGTATCTTCGCAAAGCTGACGACAGCCAAGATCGTAAAATCGAGGTGCCAGCGAGTGCTACAACATACGATTACGAGGATGATTTCATGTAACCATGAATCACCGGGCGTCTGGCCCGAAGTGATCTAGTCTGCTCCGCACTCCTCTGCGCCGGCGCCGTTTAGCTCAGAGTGCCTTGTTTGGCTCAGAATGCTCTCGCCTCAGTTCTCCTTGGCTGAGCAGTTGCTGATTGTTCGCGCCTGCGAAATAGGGCCTATCGAACAAGCCTATTGCTGAGAATGCTTGCCTGCGGCGACGACCTGTTCTGACCCCCCGCGCTAACCGGGGGGCGAGACGTGTGGCGCCGAGCACGTTGGACGGCTTGGACCACAAGTCTTCCGGCGATGAAGGTTGCGAACAAATAATGGCGTGGACGCCTGATGAGAGTCGGTCGCAACAATGTACAGCGAAGCTGCGCCCAATGGTCAACCCGGGCCCGCAAGCGTCAACGGGCGTAACGATCCGGTGAGCACGAGGATCGTGCAGAACACTCTCACCAGAAAAGCGGTGCGCAAGACATGAGGGCTACGAGCGAAGCTCCATTTTTGTCGTCACCGCGGTGGGGCCCAGCATAGCCAATCTCGTGCGTTCCGGGCGCACTCGGGCAACTCCGCTCTGCAATGGAATAGGTAACCTCGCTCCAGATGAAGCTAAGAAGTGCTTAGGCGCAACGACGGCTCTGGGGCAGCATTACCATGAGCGTAGGCGTGGAATGAGTCCGCGCCAGCGTCTCTCGCAGGATAGTCTGTTCTGCAGCCGCCCAAATCCGTAAAGCCTGGAGGCGTAAGAAATTGCTAGCCGTTAGCATATTTGAGGTAAGCTGGGGTTTGGACTGAGAATTCCTTGCCAGCTTGATTGTTGCCCACGAGCTTTTAGATCGGGCATGAACTCAAGCTGCAGGTTGGAATCAGATGCCGCCTCGGGCGCTATATGCCTTCAGTGCGTTGTCGAGGCACTTAAGTAACTCTTGTCCGCCAAATGGTTTGGCGAGGAAGCCAATTGCGCCCGCCTCCAGGGCTGACGTGCGCACACGCTCGCTGGGGAACGCTGTAATGAAAATGAAAGGTGCTTCGTAACCACGCGTCCGCATTTGCGCCAGCAGCTCCAGCCCGCTCATAGCCGACATCTGCACATCGGTAATGACACAGGATATCTCGTTCAACTGCGGCGACCGCAGGAGCGCCTCGGCCGACGCAAATATCTGCACAACGTAGCCACGCGATTTCAAGAGGTTCCCTGTCGCTGCGCGGACTGAGGCGTCGTCGTCAACGACGGAAATCAAAGGCGTGGACAAGATGAGCCCTCCTGACGCAGGAACAGTGGCTGCCAAAGCGTTAGCCACCTTCGGCGAACATGGGCTGGAGCGATGAAACTGTAAAATCATACTTGCGTTTGTTCAGGACGATTCGCACGAAGTCCCAGCGTCTCGCTCATTCTGATCAGCTCGGCCAGCGACCGGGCACGCATCTTTTTCATGACGTGACCCCGGTAGATCTTGACGGTAATTTCGGCGAGCCCAAGTTCGGCGGCTACCTGCTTGTTCATCAGGCCGGCCGTGACCAGTTTCATCACGGCCTGCTCTCGCGGGCTTAAGGTCTCAAATAGAGACTGCAGGTTCGCGACGGTTCGCTGAGCTTCCCGTCTTTTGCGATCGCGTTCGGTCGCCGCAACGACGGCATCAAGCAATTCCTGATCGCGGAACGGCTTGCTGAGAAAATCGACCGCACCTCCCTTCATGGCCCTGACGGTCATGGGAATGTCGCCGTGACCGGTGATGAAAATGATCGGGATGTGTATGTTCAACCTGGCCAGCTCGGTCTGGTAGTCAAGGCCGCTCAGGCCTGGCAGCCGGACATCAAGAACTAGACAGCTTGTGACGTCCGGAATTGTGCTCTGCAGCATCTCCCGGGCCGATCCGAACGCAACGACCTCCAATCCTACCTGGCGAAAAAGGTTAGTAAGCGAGCGGCGCACGGAGATGTCATCCTCAACGACAAAGACGATCGCCTTCGTCGAGGCCTCGGCATTGCTACTCTCACCTAGCGAGTCAAATGGTCCTGTCACTGGAGGGCCTCCTTATGCACGGGCAGGACAAACTGAAAGGTCGCGCCCGGTTCATCTTTATGAAGAAGCGACAGCCGCCCTCCGTGAGCTTCCACGATAGATCGGCAGATCGAAAGTCCCATTCCAAGGCCACTCGACTTGGTGGTGAAGAAGGGGTCCAACACGTGGTCAGCGTCCTTCTCAGCGATCCCGACGCCGCAATCGGCCACGGCAAGCTGCACGCGCCCCAGATCGTCCTTGGATGATTGAATCAGAAGTTCGCGCGGCCGGTCTGTAATTGCGTCCATCGCCTCGATTCCGTTCATTACCAGATTGATGATCACCTGTTGTAGCTGAATTCGATCACCGAGGATCCTGGGCAGCACGGTCGCCAACTCGGTTCGCAACGTCACCCGGTGGCTCACCAGCTCTCGTGTTACCAGCGCTATGGCGTCCCTTACGACATCATTAATGCCGAGCGGCACCATCTCAATCTCGCCTTTCTTCGCGAGTGCGCGAACACTCCGGATCACCTCGCTTGCCCGGATCGCATCTTCGATGATCCATTCCACTGAAGAGCGCGCTTCGGCAAGATCGGGAGTTTCGCGAGCCATCCAGCCGAGGCACGCATCGGCGTTAGTGAGAATAGCGGCGAGTGGCTGGTTTATCTCGTGGGCGATGGAGGTTGTCAGTTCTCCTAACGTCGTTACACGCGTCACATGTGCAAGCTCCGCCTGTGCCTTTCTCAGGTCTTGTTCGGCCTGATCGGCGCGAATGATGGCTGTGATGTCAGTGCTGACGCCACGGTAGCCCAGAAAATTACCGTTTCCGTCGAAGAAAGGCTTGCCACTGGTGCGGACGTAGATCGGAGATCCCATGCGATTCACGGTACGGTAGACGAGATCCCGAAACGGCTGTCGCGCCTGCAACGTCGCCCGATGCTGCCGCCATTTTTCGGGCTCGTCTTCGACGTCGCACGCAATCTCCCAGCGAAGCAGGTCCATCAATCCTGTGGCCAAAATTCCTGCAGTGCTGGTGTGCTCGGATAAGCGGGTGACCCGATGATCTGGACCGGTCTCCCAGAGCCAGTCGGAAGCTGTCTCGGCGTAGTCGCGAAAGCGCTGTTCGCTTTCGCGCAGCGCGACAAGTGTGTTTTCCAGGCGTTCCCTAGCTGCGTGTTGATCGGTGACATCCATATGGGTTCCGATCAGCTCGCTGACCTTACCATCGCTAGCGGCGACAACATGCGCAACGGAGTGTATGCGCCTTGTCCTGCCATCTGGCAGAAGAATACGGAAATCATATTCGAACCGCTCCTGCTCCTTTTCTCTCGCCTGGCGCTGCACCTCCTGTAACCGTGGCAAGTCTTCCGGATGGATGCGCGAGCGAATGGTCTCTATCGATACCGGCTCTTGTGGTTCAAAGCCGAACAATCGATCAACTTCCGCGGACCGATAAACGAAATCTAGCCCGTGCACGTCCCAGGACCAGCTGCCTGTGTGGGTGAGATGCTGGGCCTCGGCCAGATAGGCCTCGCTGCGACGCAACTGCTGTTCTGCTCTCCTCGCTGCCGTAATATCGGTAGCTGCCCCAACAAACCCGATTTCACCAGAAGCGGCTCTCGTGAGCCGTGCCTTTGCACGGATGTGCTTCACAGAGCCGTCTGGCAGCAGCAATCGATACTCGTGCTCGAAACCGCTCAAGTCTCGCATCGCTGCATCGATAACCTCTTTAACCGAAGCCCTATCATCTGGGTGAGTGCGATCAACGACAAGCTGCGGCGAGGGGATCGTTTGAGGATCTAATTGGAAAATCCGAAATGTTTCCTTTGACCAGAACGCCTCGCCAGTGGTGGCGTTCCAGCTGAAGCTGCCTGTATGACTCAACTCCTGCGCTTGAGCCAAATGCGCTTCGCTCCGCTGCAGGGCAAGTTCGGTCCGCTTTCGCTCTGTGACATCTTCGCAGGCGATAAGGACAACGGGCCGGTCGTCGGCCCAAAGCATGGCCTTGGCGTTTTCACGTACCCACAATACGGAGCCGTCCTTCCTGACTTTCTGGACGTCCCACGTGCGCGATTGTCCAATATCCTCAAGGCACGCCCGAATGCATTTGTGAACGAATGCGCGATCCTCCTCAAGAAATATGCCGAGCACGGAGTGGCCGATCAGTTCTGAAGGAGCATAGCCGAGTTGTGTCGCGCCGAATGTATTGACGTTAAGGACAGTGCCGGCTTCATCCACCATGAAGTACATGGCCGGATTGTGCTCGAAGATTGCTCGCCACCGTTTTTCACGATCCTCCAAATCCGCCGCGCTACGCTGAAGCTTGACCGCAGCCACACGCGCAGCCTCTCTTTCCTGGCGGAGCTTTCCGATCAGGTACGTTCCTACAATTGAGACAACAAAGAATGCGACAACCACTGGAAGATCGCGGGGGGCATCGATTTGCAGGCTGAACGCCGGCGGCGCAAAGTAGTATGCGAGAGCAGCGATTGCCATGATGCAAAGCGCGGATGACGCGATGAAGCTGCCCATCAACGAAAATAGCAAGACTACTAACAAATAGGCGAACGCCGTCGCGGCGAAATGGGCATTAAGGTATACGCAACTTAATGTAACAGCGGCTAGCGTTATGCCGCCGAAGGTCAACTGAGGGGCTGAACGTTTAAGACTGCTGATCTGGATAGACATTTTGAGACCGTCCGGCTGTTCTCCGGCGGGAGAGCTATAGCATTTTAGGCAAAAATGGGGCAATCTTCGACGCTTTGGTCGAGCGTGTCCGAGATTGATCACCTACTGCCGAACTCAGCACGTGCGGGGAAAAAACGCATTATAAACATGCGTATAGTTGTCCTAAACTTTCGATGAGGTGCGGCTGACGGGCAGCACTCGAAGCTGAAACTTCTGCTTTCCGCCCCTGCCGATAGCCCTCCCGGCATTCGTTCGAGCCTGCCCCCCGATGCGCCCTCCTTACGCCCCCGGAACGAGGGCCGAAGATCTAGTTCAGCCGAGAGGTTGAAGCTAAACGATCAGGCGCCGCTCCGAACCGGCAAAGAACAGAAAACAAGCGGCCGACCCCGGCACAGTCTGCGAAGGAAAGCGCAACCTTCATGTGCCGAGACAGGAACGAAAAGTTGCGCGAGTGTTGCCTGTGCGACTAAGCCATCACGCCTAGCTGCGGAGGACTCATTTCCAATTGGTTTCGCTGGAATCGAGCGCCGACATGACGCCGAACCGACGGTGCCGTGGGCGGCACGCCGCAGTTCAAATGGAGATAGCCTGGACCGCCAAAGAGGCGCCCTGAGGAAGCCGCTATTTCTTTGATCGCGTGCTTTTCAGGGGGAGCTGCCCGGCCGCGACGCGGGAGCAACAGCTGTGCACTGGAGAGCGCAGGAGAAAGTGCCGGCTCGCCTTAAGTCGGCTTGGCCGATTGAGTCAATTCGTGTCGGATGGTGGCGGTTGAGGTCCGGGACCTACTTCATTGTGCTTGTAGGGTCGATAGTGGTCGAAGCTGTGGGCTGGTTGAGCCGAGCCTGCAGCGTCCCATGCTCTAGCTCGTCTTCCCACCAGGATACGAACACGGCCGCGATGCCATTGCCGATGATGTTGGTCAGGGCGCGCACCTCGCTCATGAACTTGTCGATCGAAAACACGATTGCCATGCCCGGCACAAGCGCCGGGTTTACCACCGACAATGTCGCAGCGAGGGTGATGAAGCCAGCGCCGGTGACGCCGCTTGCTCCCTTCGACGTCAGCATTGCCACGAGCAAGATCGTGAGCTGCTGGTTAAAGGAGAGATCCACCCCGAGTGCCTGGGCAATGAACAATGTTGCAAGCGTCATATAGATGTTAGTGCCGTCGAGGTTGAAGGAATAGCCAGTTGGCACCACCAGTCCGACGACCGTCTTCGAGCAGCCCAGCCGCTCGAGCTTCTCCATCAATTGCGGCAGCGCGCTTTCGGAGGACGAAGTACCGAGCACGATCAGAATCTCGTCTTTGATATAGACAAGGAACTTGAAAATTGAAAAGCCGACGAGGCGCGCGATCAGGCCGAGCACCACCACAACAAACAGCGCGGCTGTTAAGTAAAAAAGCGCGATCAGACCGATTAAATTACCGAGTGCTGCCGGCCCAAACTTGCCGACCGTGAACGCCATGGCGCCGAAGGCGCCGACCGGGGCCGCTTTCATTACAATAGCGATTACGCCGAACACTGCGTGCGCGACGTCGTCAATCATGCCGCGCAGCCGCTCCCCACGCTTTCCCAGAGCCATCAAAGAAAAGCCGAAAAGGATCGCGAACAGGAGAACCTGCAGAACATCCCCGCGAGCGAAGGCGCCGACCACGCTATCGGGAATGATGTTGAGAAAAAAGTCGACGGTCTTCGAAGCTTCCGCCTGCTTGACGTAATTGGCGACCGCCGCAGCATCCGGCTTGACCGCAAGGCCATGGCCGATTTGGACGAGATTGCCCATAACAAGGCCCAACAGCAAGGCAAAGCTGGACACGATCTCGAAATAGAACAGCGCCTTGACGCCGACGCACCCAACTTTCTTCGCATCCTGAATATGCGCAATACCAGATGTGACGGTGCAGAAAATAATCGGCGCGATCACCATCTTGATGAGCTTGATGAACCCGTCACCGAGAGCCTTGATCCAGTCGTTGGTGGCTAGAGATGGCCAGAGGCAGCCGACTACGGCGCCCATAAAGATCGCGATCAGCACCTGAACGTAGAGTATCTTATACCAAACTTGCGACGCGCGTGCAGGCGCCGCAGTTGCCATGGTGGTCATGACGCTTCCTTCCCGAATATACTCGAATGTGAGCCGCCGCGCTTCAGAGGCGGCAGCGTCATACGAGACTCATCATTTTAGCCGTGTCCGATTGAAGACGGTTCCGGGAGCCGGCGCGTCATTCCAAAGGCAGGCGTGTAGTTACGTTGTCCATTCTCGTTAAGCAAGATATGCACCAGATGCCTAAACTGCGGCCGATTTGATCAGTCGTGGACAAGTCGTCTGCCTGGGCGGCATTGGCTGAGTCGAGCGCGGACCGCATTCGCAAGGTCGAACAAATAATTGCAGCGTAGCGCGCATCGGCGGAGTTACGTCTCGACTGGGGGCCTTAGCGTGCTCGATATGCACACAGTGCTGAGATCGATGCAACAACCCGGGGCATCCGTAAAATCGATAGTTTGGATTGCATACATTTGCCGGATGGAAGCGCGGCTTGGGAAACAAGATTGTTCGTAAAAGCCTTTGATGGATGAACTGCGTTGTGGGTGGCGGCAAAGCTCGGTGTGCACGGGGCGTTTGTCTCCAGGCCTGTGCTGACGATCCGCATTGGCCAGGGCGGTCACGAGGCCGTCTCGCTCGCGGCCCCTCGCGCCTTTTGCGCCGTCGCAGAAGCAGCCTTACAACGAGTTCTCAGCTAACGCGTTCGTGTTGCTGCCAAACGGCGGGCTTCCTGCGGTCCGCTCCACTACCGGCGCGGCGAGCCGTCGACCAACTACACAGGCATCTCTTCGGCCGACAAATTCTAACGCTTCGTTGCAGGGCCGTCGCTGTCTGCTCGGGAACAAAGATGCCGAAAACCTGACAGAGTGTTAGGTCCCCTCCAAAGTGACGTCGCCGTCCACGCGAATGTCTCTCGCATTCATAGAGCTGCCACTGTTCGCACCCGGCACAGGAATTGCTGATGACAAATGAGAAGTTGCCGCCGTCATATGAACCGAAGCGGACCTGCCACTGGAGTTGTCGATGAGACTTGCGATGCTGCTCTTGCTCGCACAAACGAAGCGCGTGAATTTGGCGGCCGCCACGAGCTGCGGCGCGACCAACTGGCGATTCGCGCCACCTCGCCGCGTGAGCCGCACGTGCAGGCCATCACTGTCACGATACGTCGGCCCGCGCTCCCTGGCGGGCTGACGCAGATGGATGTGGTTTGGGCAGAGATTTCGCAATCCCTTGCGCTCACGATTGAGCTCGCCAGTGTGACGACCGTGATCCTTCTCTTGATCAGTGTGCCCCTCGCTTGGTGGCTAGCGCGCTCAAAGACCTTTGCGAGCGAGGCGGTGGCCACGATGATCGTCCTGCCGCTGGTGCTGCCGCCAACGGCTCTCGGCTTTTGCGTCCTCGTTTTGCTCGGCCCCCACGGACCGGGTGGCGTTCTCGCCTCTTTCTGGGGCGAGCACACGCTTGCCTTTACCTTCGCCGGAATCGTGGTCGGATCGGTCCTCTCGGCGCTGCCGTTGGTCGTGCAGCTGATCCGTAACGCCTTTGTTGCGATAGGCGATCTCCCCTTGGATACGACCGGGCGCGTTCCGCCGTTCTATGCCTTCATTGCCATCACCGCGCCACTGGCGCGACTGGAATTCATTAAAGCCGCCGTGGTTGGCTTTTCTCATACGATCGGCACATTCGGCGTCGTCATGATGATCGGCGGCAATATTCCTGGGCGCACCAAGGTGTTGTCGGCCTACGTCGTAGACTTCGTCCAAGCGTCGCGCTGGCGTGAGGCAAGTTTGGTTGCGGGCGGTATGGTGATGTTCGCCTTTGCGACAATCTTCACTTTGGCGCTCATCGACAGACACTGTGCCAGGAGGGGCACCGAATCGTCTTAGCGCTGCCGTCCGACATATCCGATAATGCCGGGCAGCAGTCTAGCAAACTGCGCCCAGTCAACCTTCCGAGGGTACAATGAACAAGCTTGCTATCGCCACGGCAGCTGCTGGAGTCGCTTTCAATTCGGTGCACTCCGCGCCTCTGCCCGAAGCAGCGGCCGATGAGCTAGACGTTTCTCAGCAGCGCCTTGCCAAGCTAGACGACTTCTTCGCTCGTGAGATCGCAAGTAAACGTGTGCCAGGCGCGGTGGTTGCAATCGCAAGAGACGGAAAGTTGATTCACTACAAAGCGTACGGCCAACTCGACCCCGCAAAAGGAAGGCCGATGCGCCTCGATGCGATCTTCGCGCTTGCTTCTATGACCAAACCGATGGTGGCCGTTGCGGGGCTCATCCTCATGGAGCAAGGTCGCCTGCCTCTACAAGCCAAGCTTACGGATTACTACCCGGAATTCGCAAACATGAAGGTGGCAGTGCCGCAGCATGACGGCTCATTAGAATTGCGAACACAGAGTTCTGCGATCTACATCCACGATCTTTATCGTCACACATCCGGACTCACCTACGGTGCGCCCAGCAGCTCAGACCAAGTGGCGCGTGTCTATCCCGGTTTCGCCGATCCGCCCCTAAGGGGCGATAAGCAGGCTTTCATCGAAGCGATTACCAAGCTGCCGCTAGCGCACCAACCGGGGACTGAATTCGAATACGGCTTCTCGACCGATGTGCTGGGAGCTGTCATTGAACAGGTCAGCGAACACCGATTGGGCGACTATCTCACCCGCAACCTATGGAAGCCCATCAAAATGCGAGATGCCACTTTCCATTTGTCGGAATGGCAACGCGAGCGCCTCGCGCGTCCATTTTCGGAGGACCCCCTGACGGGAAAGCCGCAAGAAATCGAACTCCTCGAAAGCCAGACGAAGTTTGACTGCGGGGGAGCCTGCGCATTTGCGACAGTGGGTGACTACGTGCGCTTTGGACAAATGCTGCTCAATGGCGGGGAGCTGGACGGGCAGCGAATTCTTGGTCCGAGGACGGTGGGCCACATGATCTCCAACCACCTTGGGCCAGAGATCAAAAATAAAGTCGCCAATGTTGAGCCGCATCGTGCCGGCTTCGGCTTCGGGCTTGGAGTGGCTGTACGGCTAACCGGGGGGCTCTCAGCGGTTCCGGGCAATCCAGGAGAGTTCACCTGGACCGGCGCCTACGGCACACAATTCTTCTGCGACCCAAAAGAGCGTCTGGTCGTGGTGGTCGGAACGGCAGCGCCCGGGGAAATCCGGAAGTACTACCGCGAACAAGTCCAGTATATCGTCTATGCCGCGATAATCCGATGACTTTCCGCCAAAAGGCTTGATGATCCGTTTTGGGTACTAGGTAGACAGTGTTGCTAGTACGGATGGATGTCGACTGAGTTTTGCCGTTGCCATCTATCCGTGTCGGATTGATTGGACCAATGCTTCAAGACGCGATCGCCTTCCGAAGAAGCCCTTGCAAGCCGGTGAGTGTCGCGATGCGCCCAGACGTCGCGCCTTTCCAACGATTGGCTTGCGTGATGAACGCTTCTTGATCATAACTTTATCTCTTGCCTACATCGCCGTAGCGATGACGTGAGACCAGCCGCTATTACCAAAGTCAGATCGAATCGAGCCAGACCCTAAAGCAACGTCAGCGGGGCGCATCGCAGCTCGGTCCATTGCCGCCTCTCTTCCTCGCTCGACGGCCGCTTTTGGACAGGCTGCCTGTGCAGTCGCGATCATGAGAGCTTGAACGCCTCGTTGGTCAGCAATCGGCAAGCCTGATTGGGGGCGGGCAGTGCAGTGCCCGTCAACTGCACCAATTCTATTCGACAATAAGGCTGATGAGTGTAGCGATTGTAGGATAGTCTCCGTGCAGAGGTGAGCCATCGTACTGATTTGTTCATGTGCTCACATCTCCGAAACTGAACACCATTAGCATGACAGATCCATGGCAAAGCTACTGGTGGGTGGCTGGGTTCACAATTTCGCAAATCTCAGTGGTCGCTTGATGTCTTAAGTGTTTCGCTTCGCTGGCCTGGTTCTTGCTAAACCGTCAGCAATTCGTAACGGCCACGACTACTCACTTGGAAGGTTTCATGGATGATGCAACGGAAACGTTCTACAGCGTGATCAGACGCCAGGGTATCACGCGTCGTAGTTTCCATAAATTCTGTAGTGTGACGGCCGCGAGCTTGGGGCTTGGTTCGCTCACCCCAAGCAGTATTGCCCACGCCCTGGAAACCAAACCGCGTGTGCCCGTCATCTGGTTGCACGGGCTCGAGTGTACCTGTTGCTCGGAAAGCTTTATCCGCTCGGCCCATCCCTTGATTAAAGACGCGCTGCTGTCGATGATTTCGCTCGACTACGACGATACGCTCATGGCGGCGGCTGGACACCAGGCTGAGGCCATCCTGGAAGAAACCCGTGCCAAGTACAAAGGCCGGTATGTGCTCGCGGTCGAAGGCAATCCGCCGTTGAAGGAGGGGGGCATGTTCTGCATTGACGGCGGCAAACCGTTCGTTGAAAAGCTCAGGTGGATGGCGGAAGGGGCCATGGCGATCATCGCTTGGGGCACGTGTGCGTCCTGGGGATGCGTGCAAGCGGCCAAGCCCAATCCGACTGGCGCGGCGGCGATCGATAAGGTGATCACCGACAAGCCCATCATCAAGGTGCCTGGGTGCCCTCCTATCGCAGAGATCATGAGTGGTCTCGTGACTTTCATAGTCACGTTCGGAAAACTTCCGGAGCTCGATCGCCTAGGACGTCCAAGTATGTTTTACTCCGAGCGCATTCACGACAAGTGCTATCGGCGTTCCCATTTCGACGCTGGCCAATTCGTCGAAGAGTGGGACGATACGTACGCCCGCAAGGGCTATTGCTTGTACAAGATGGGTTGCAAGGGGCCAACCACCTACAATGCCTGTTCGGCCGTTCGGTGGAACGGTGGCGTCTCATTTCCTGTTCAATCCGGTCACGGCTGCCTCGGTTGTTCTGAGGACAGCTTCTGGGACAAAGGGTCATTTTACGACCGACTCACAACCATCAAGCAGTTCGGCATCGAGGAGAACGCCGACAAGATCGGCATGGCCGCTGCCGGGGTGGTCGGGCTAACGGTCGCTGCTCATGCGGCGGTCACCGCCGTGAAGCGGTTAACCCACAAGCCGGATCGCGCGGCCGATAAAGGCGAACCGAGTTGAGGAGACACGACGGTGGTCGTCCAGACGCCGAATGGGTTCAGTCTCGATCGTTCCGGCAGGCGAATCGTCATCGATCCGCTGACGCGGATCGAAGGCCACCTCCGCGTGGAAGCCAATCTCGATTCCGACAATGTAATTCGCAATGCGGTCTCAAGCGGGACGATGTGGCGTGGCATCGAAGTCATCCTGCGCGGGCGCGATCCGCGCGACGCCTGGGCGTTCACCGAGCGGATCTGCGGGGTCTGCACCGGCACCCATGCGCTCGCCTCCGTGCGCGCGGTTGAAAATGCACTGGGAATTACGATTCCGGAGAATGCCAATTCGATCCGTAATATCATGCAGTTGTGCCTGCTCGTGCATGATCACCTCGTACATTTCTATCACTTGCATGCGCTGGATTGGGTCGATGTGGTTTCCGCGCTCAAGGCCGATCCCAAGTCAACCTCCGCACTCGCACAGTCTATCTCGCCTTGGCCGCTGTCATCCCCCGGCTATTTTAAAGATTTGCAGATCCGGCTCAGCAAATTCTTCGGGTCAGGGCAGCTCGGTCCGTTCAAGAATGGCTATTGGGGGCATCCGGCCTACAAGCTACCACCAGAAGCAAACCTGATGGCGGTAGCTCATTATATGGAAGCGCTCGACTTTCAGAAGGAGATCGTCAAGATCCAAGCTATCTATGGTGGCAAAAACCCGCATCCGAACTGGCTGGTCGGCGGCGTGCCCTGCGCGATCAACATCGATGGAATCGGTGCGGTGGGCGCGATCAATATGGAGCGACTGAATATCGTATCTTTGATCATCGACCGCTCAATCGAGTTTGTCGAGCAGGTCTATCTGCCCGACATTGCTGCAATCTGCTCGTTCTATAAGGACTGGCTCCACGGCGGTGGCCTGTCGAGCAAAAGCGTGATGTCCTATGGCGACATCCCCGAAAACGCCAATGACTGTTCTGCGAAAAGTCTCAAGCTGCCGCGCGGGGTCATTCTTAATGGCAATCTCAATGAGATACTGCCGATCGACCATGGTGATCCCGAGCAGATCCAGGAATTCGTCGCGCATTCATGGTATAAATACCCCAGTGATAGCGGTGGGCTCCATCCCTGGGACGGCATCACCGAGCCGAGTTTTGAACTTGGGTCAGAATTCAAAGGCAGCAAGACAGATATCAAGGAACTCGACGAAGGCGGCAAGTATTCCTGGATCAAAGCGCCGCGGTGGCGTGGCCACGCCGTCGAGGTCGGGCCGTTGTCGCGATACATCATTGGTTATGCGCAAGGCAAAGCCGAGTTCAAGGAGCCCGCCGAGAGACTGCTCAAGGGGCTCAATCTCCCTCTGACTGCGCTGTTCTCGACGCTTGGCCGTACAGCGGCGCGGGCGCTCGAATGCCAGTGGGCGGCGCAACAAATGCGTTATTTTCAGGATAAGCTCATAGTCCAGCTCAAGGCAGGCAATACGGCAACTGCCGACGTTAGCAGGTGGGGCCCGGAAAGCTGGCGTAAGGAGGCCAAGGGCTACGGGTTCACTGAGGCGCCTCGCGGTGCACTCGGCCACTGGATCAAGATCAAGGACGCTAAGATCGACAATTATCAATGTGTCGTTCCGACGACGTGGAACGGATCTCCTCGGGATCCCAAAGGCAATATCGGCGCTTTTGAAGCCTCGCTGATCGGTACCCCGATGGCCGATCCGCAGCGGCCCCTGGAAATCTTGCGCACCATCCATTCCTTTGATCCGTGCTTGGCTTGCTCGACTCACGTGATGAGTCCTGAGGGCCAAGAAATGGCTTCAGTCAAAGTGCGTTAAGTCCATGCTGGATAGGGCTCGGAAGCTCCTCGCCGCCGACGGTGCGGCACCGACTGATCGCAGCATTGGCGGTGGCGTCTCCTACGTTTATGCGCCGGTGCGACTGTGGCATTGGGCTAACGCGGCGGCCATTCTGGTACTAAGTTTAACTGGCTACCTTATTGGGACCGGCACACCAGCGATCAAGGGAGAGGCAAGCGATGATTTCCTGTTCGGCTATATCCGCTTTGCCCATTTCTCGGCGGGATATGTGGCCAGCATTAGCTTTCTTCTGCGCATCTACTGGGCCTTGATGGGAAATGCGCATGCCATGCAGATCTTTTGCGTGCCGCTCTGGCGCGGGTGCTTTTGGCGGGAGGTGTATCAGGAGATTCGCTGGTATGCGTTTCTTACAGGGGGGGCTGACAGGCACCTCGGGCACGATCGCCTTGCTCAGCTCGCAATGTTCTTCATGTTTACACAGACGATCACCTTCATGGTCGTCACAGGCTTTGCACTGTATGGGCAAGGTGCCGGTACTGACAGCTGGCAGTACAAGATGTTCGGCTGGGTGTTTTCAATCTGGCCGAACAGTCAGGACGTCCACACTCTGCATCATCTCGGCCTGTGGGTGATCGTGATGTTCGCGCTGGTCCACATTTACGCGGTGATGCGGGAAGACATCATCTCGCGCCGCAGCTTCTTTTCCAAAAGACCGGCTGAGCGCGGGTTTGGCGATTGACCGGGAAGCGGATGCTCGATTCGAAAGACAAAAAAAGGATCCTCGTGCTCGGCATCGGGAATATCCTGTGGGCCGACGAGGGCTTCGGCGTGCGTGTGGTCGAGGAGTTTCATAGCCGCTACGTGGTCGACCATAATGTCACCGTCCTCGATGGCGGCACCCAAGGGCTCTACCTTGTCAGTTTTCTTGAACAGGCCGATTGCCTGATCGTGTTCGATGCCATCGACTATGGATTGCTGCCCGGGCAGTTGGAGCTTGTACGAGATGACGAAGTGCCAAGATTTACTGGTGCCAAGAAAGTGAGCCTACATCAGACCGGTTTTCAGGAAGTCTTAAGCGCGGCCGACTTTCTTGGCCGCCGCCCGCGACAGCTCGCTCTCATCGGCTGTCAGCCGTTGGACGTGGAGAATTGGGGCGGTCCTCTGACAGCGCCGGTGCGCTTTCAGATTGCGCCTGCGATTGAACTGGCTTGTAAGCTTCTAGCGCAGTGGGGCTCGCCGGTGAAACCGCGGGGCGCGCCGCTGCCTGCATCAGAACGGCTGTTGGCAAACAATATTGACCATGCGAGTTATGAGATGAGGGCGCAGCCCGTCTAGCGGCCTGCGACTGACAATGTGCCTTGGCTTGCCAATGACGATTGCCGAGACCGACGGTATCACGGCGCTGTGCAAGTATGGCAATGAACAGCGGCGCGTCTCGGTCATGCTGCTCCCCGACGTAGCGGTCGGCGCCAAGGTGCTCGTCCATATCGACAGCGCGGTGCGGGTTTTGGACGACAATGAAGCAAGGCTGATCTCGGAAGCACTTGACGGGCTTGAGGCCAGCCTCAACGGCCAGGACAGCAATCGATTCTTTGCAGACTTGATTGGTCACGAGCCACAATTGCCGGAGCACTTACGGTAGCCGTTCTGCTCGCTTGAGCGAGTGAGGGTTCTCACAATCGAATTCCAGTCGCACGTAACGTTTGCCTGGAAAATATCAGGCGCTTTGCCGTTGGTCCGAGCGCGAGCCGCGGCCAGACGGTGATTGGCATGCGCCTTGCTAACGGTCTGCTAGCAGAACCGAACATCATCAGAAAGGCGTTTGATGAAATTGCAGCCGGCGCAGCATGGTTCGGCGCGACGCCCTCCGTCCGACGTGGAGGGCGTCAGCGTCGATGCGCGCCTAGCCGCGCACGCTCAAGTGACGGTGACTGTGATGCCGCTGTCCGCGACCGAGCTCCGGATCATCCAGCTCGCATTCTTCCTTCCTGAAGTTGTCAAGAGGTTTCGACAAGGCATGCAAGACGCAGTGGGTTCCCGCGGCGTTAGCGGCACACGGGTCGGCGGGCTCGGCCGACGTAGACCGTCGATGCGGACTCTATGCCCTAGGCACGATGAAGTCTGCCTGCTCAGCAAGAGATCGGACCGTTTGCTTGCGATCAACCGCATCTCCGTACCGATCATTCGGGCACACGCCGCCAGCCCTTGCTTCGGCAAGTGCATTGCCGCTCGGTGCGGACAACGGAGCATCGCATCATGAAACCAGCGACCCCCGTTCTACCCAGCGGCGCTGAGCGGGCGACGAACGAGCTTGCCACTGGCTCTGCGAGTCTCGATCTATTCCATACCGGTCCAATGAGTTCGCTCGCCGGCCCCGCCTGGCGCGACGCGGACGAGCGTGGAAGGAACTATCCGAACGCCACCTTGCTGTTAGCAAACGCCGCCGCTGCCGTTCGCGGTCAGAGAAGCGGTGCTCGGACACAACTGTACGGACTCGCAAATCTCGGCGATGGCGAACGCAAGTTGATTGACGAACTGCTCGGAGAAGGTGAGGTGGCCGGCGTGGTTGCGCTGCCAGATGGCTCTTTGGCGCAAATCCGGGAGTCTGTGCTTGCGGGAATCTGGCGCTTGCGCATCGGCACTGAGCCCGCGCATGAATATGTTGAGGTCGGGTCGATTCCGCAGGTTGTCCGGCGTGCCGCAACTGACCTGACGTCGGCCGAGCTTGTGATCGGCTCGCCGCCGAATGGCGCGATGAACGTTCAACCGGTGCTGGCCGAAATACGGGAGCGGGCGAGGGTCTGGCAATTGGGCATGCACGCCCATGTTATCAATCTGACGTCACTGCCGATGAGCATTATCGACCTGGCATTCCTACAGCAAAGCTTGGGCAATGGACCGGTCCAGCTCATGTTGCACGGCTACGGCACCTGCCGAGTACAGGCAACCAGGATTAGGAATGTCTGGTCCGTGCAGTTCTTCAATTCTACGGACGACATCATTCTTGATACGCTGGAGGTCGGCGGCGTGCCGATTGTTGCGTTGGCTGCCGATGAGGATTTCCAGGACTCAGCCGAGCGCATGCAGGAAATTATCGAGGCGTACTTCACATGAAGAGCTCTGTTGGGCATTCGGCATCGGGTGGGATCCCGCAGACGGCGCAAGCGCGTGGACTATAGATTGCGCGGGATGATGACGGAGCGTTGCCCATGAGTCTCGTTGCCCGCAACAAAATCGATGTCCGCGTATTGCTAGCTGCCGACGTAGTCGCCTCGGTAGAGATCCTGCCGCGAGTCCGGCCGCCGCTGGCGCGGATGTTCGCCGGGAAGGAGCCCTCGACAGTGCTCAACGTGCTGCCGCGGCTTTTCGCGTTGTGTGTCGCTGCGCAGCAAACTGCATTCTTGTCCGCGATCGAGACGGCGCGCGACGAGGTGATCACCCGCGCAACAAGACGGCAGCGTATTGCACTTATCGTTACTGAGCGGATCGCGGAGTTGGCCCGGAGCCTTTTTGTCGGACATCTTACGTTAGATGTCGCCAGTGCGGTGACGATCCGCTCCCTGATGTCGGAATTGTCAGCATTTGTCCGCTCCGCACAGCCAGCCTGGAGCTCCGCTCAACGCGAAGCTATCGCGCGGATTGTCGCTGCGCTTGCCGCGCTCGGTCTACATGAGGGGGGGGCGCTGAGGTCTGGTAGCCCGCTGGCGGTTCGCGTTGCGGCGCTTAATGACGTCGACGTGAAGTCAATTCCGGCGGGGCACTCATTCCTGTCTGTTGCTGACGACCCCAACATCACGAAACGATTGCTCGGAGATGACTCGACGTTCTGCCATTGTCCCGATGTTGACGGACATGTGCCCGAGACGGGTCCATGGGCGCGCCAGATCAGCCGGGATCGGGTCCCGCTAGGACCCTTCGGTGCGGCCGAGCGGCTGATGGCAAGATTTAATGAAATCGTCCGGCTATGTGCCTGGCTTAAGGCCGGCGCTCAGATTGGCGCCGCGGAGCATGGGATTATCGAAAGATATAAGCTAGGGCCGCGCCGTGCAGCGGCCGCGGTCGAATGCGCCAGGGGCCGTCTCTACCACGCGGTTGAACTCGACGCTCAGGGTAGAATATCCCGCTTCGAATTTCTTGCGCCGACGGAGTGGAATTTCCACCGGCGCGGGCCGCTTGTACGGAACCTGCAAGGCGCGGTGCTGACGGCTCGAAAACGCGGAGATGCAGTCCATGCGGTGATTGCATCGCTCGATCCGTGCGTCGCGTTCACCCTCAACCTTAGCGAAGTTCGCGATGCATGAAATGGCGATTTGTCTTGGCATCGTTCAGATCGTCGAGGAGAAGGTACACGAGCGATCCTCCTCGCGGGTGCGGAGCATCTGTCTGGAGATGGGAGCGCTGAGTCATGCGGCGCCTGAAGCGATCAGGTTTTGCTTTGCTGCCGCTGCAACGCGGACCGTTGCCGAGGGCGCGGCACTTAATATCGTCGAACTGCCAGGCGTTGCCTGGTGCATGAGCTGTTCGAAGAGCGTCGAAATTGCTCGGCGCGGTGAGTGCTGCCCTTGCTGCGGCAGCTATCACTTGCAGGTGACCGCGGGCGAACAGATGCGGGTGAAAGAGCTGGAGATCGATTGATGTGTACTGTTTGCGGCTGCCACGAACGGACGCCGTCCACAAAACGCGCCGAGGAGAATGATGCGCAGAGCCATGAACGATCCCTTCAGGAAGATCGCGACTGCCATTCTGCTCTTCCGCCGGGGGACCGACGGCCGCCGCCGTCAAACCACTCTGGTGAGAGCTATAATCGCTCTCCTAGCTCAGCCAATCACCAGGCGCATAACGTGCGAGCGCTTCCGAACGGCGTCGTTCCGCCTGATTTGAGGGGCTGTGGCAGGAGCGGGAAACGGCTCGTTGAGATTGAGCGCGATATCCTGCACAAGAATAATGGAATAGCGGCGAACAATCGCGCGCTCTTCGCAGCCGATGACCTGCTTGTATTTAATCTTTTGTCCAGCCCCGGTGCCGGCAAAACGACGCTGCTCGTCCGCGCGGTGTCCGAGCTCAAGTGCAACCGGTGGGTCGGGGTCATCGAAGGGGACCAGCAGACCTCGAACGATGCCAGACGGATTCAGGCCGCCGGCGTGCCAGCCGTTCAAATCAATACCGGCAAGAATTGTCATCTCGACGCTACAATGATTGGCGAGGCTTATCGCCGCCTGCCGCTGCTCTCAGGCGGTATTCTCTTCATCGAAAACGTGGGTAATCTGATCTGTCCCGCCGCCTTCGATCTTGGCGAAGCCTGCAAGATCGTAGTGTTTTCGATTACTGAAGGTGAAGACAAGCCGCTGAAGTATCCCGATGTGTTTGCCGCTTCGTCGCTCATGGTGATTAACAAGATTGATCTAGCGTCGGCGCTCGAATTCGATTTGGGCAAGGCCATCGAATACGCCAGACGGGTCAACCCGAAGATCGACGTGATTGCAGTTTCGGCTCGGACTGGCGAAGGCTTTGCCGCGCTCTACGCCTGGATCGATAGACAGGCGGGCCGTCTGAGGCGCGCCTGCGAGGACACAGGGCGATGAGCGCCGCAGCCACCTGCGACCGAACACGGCTGCGCGTCATCGTGACTGGGGCAGTGCAAGGGGTCGGCTTTCGTCCTTACGTCTATGGACTTGCCATTCGGTACGGATTGGCGGGGTTTGTCATCAATGGCGCTGAGGGCGTTATCATCGAGGTTGAGGGCCACCGTGCGTTGGAGTTTGTCGCCACGTTGCCGCTCGAGGCGCCTCCATTGGCATGCATAGTCGACGTCTGCGTTCGCGAGACTGTCGCGCTCGCGGAGAAGGGTTTTTCGATCGGTACGAGCGAAGCCGGCAAATTGTCGACGCAGATCGTCGCTGATGCCGCGGTCTGCCAGCGATGCCTTAAAGAGCTATTCGATCCAGAAAATCGGCATTACCTTTACCCTTTCATCAGTTGTTGCCATTGCGGCCCACGCTACACCATCGCCGAACGGCTTCCGTACGATCGTCGCAACACTGTGATGAGGGCGTTTAGTTTGTGCGCCGCGTGCGTGGCTGACTATGCCGATCCGGCAAGCCGCAGGTTTCACGCGGAGGCGATCGCATGCCCAGCATGCGGTCCTCGGCTCAGCCATGGGATCAGCGATATTGTCGCGGCAATCGCGCGGGGGCAGATCGTGGCGATAAAGGGGCTGGGCGGATACCAGCTTCTTTGCGATGCGCGTAATCAAGACGCCGTGCAGCGTTTGCGCAGGAGAAAGCACCGCCTTCAGAAGCCGTTCGCGATTTTGGTCGATTCCATCGAGCGCGTCAGCGAGATCGCGGAAGCGAACGCGCCCGAGCTAGCACTGCTAGAATCCGTAGCACGCCCTATCGTCCTCCTGCCATCGCGCCACAATCTGGCGCCCGCCATAGCTCCTGGTTTATCGCGAGTGGGTATCATGCTGCCCGTAGTGCCGCTGCATCACCTCATCTTCCATGCGCTTCGCTCGCGAGGTGTGCGTGCGGGTTGCAGCCCCGTCATGGTGGCCACCAGTGCCAATCTTTGCGGCGAACCGCTGCTGGTTGACAACGCGCAGGCGCTGCGGCGGCTCGACGGAATCGCCGATCTTATCGTGACCCATGATCGCGATATCTTGACGGGTGCTGATGATTCCGTGGTTTCGGTGGTGGCTGGCCGGCCCCAATTCGTTCGTCGTGCTCGTGGCTATGTTCCCGAGCCGATCCGGCTTGCGAGATCGGTCCCGCCCGTGCTCGCCGTCGGCGGCGAACTGAAGTCGACCGTCACAATCACCCGGGACAACCAAGCGTTCGTCTCTCAGCATATTGGCGATCTAAATACGGCCGAAGGCATCCGTGCGTTCGAGAAGACGATACGACATCTCACATCGATCCTTGACGTGGAGCCTGTGGCTTACGCCCATGATCTGCATCCCGATATGGCTTCTACCCGGTTTGCGGAAGCAAATGCTCACGCGCTGGTCGCGGTCCAGCATCACCACGCACATGCTGCCGCAGTAATCGCCGAGCATGGCCATACGGGACCAGCGCTTGCGCTGGTGCTCGATGGCCATGGCTTCGGCGCCGACGGCGGTAACTGGGGTGGCGAACTATTGTTGTGCGAAGGGACGTGGTTCCGACGCATAGGGCACTTAGCGCCCCTGCAGATGCCCGGTGGAGATCGTGCAGCCCGCGAGCCGTGGCGTATGGCGAGCGCAGTACTACACGGGCTCGGCAGGGCTAACGAAATCGGGCAGCGCTTTGCGGCGCAACGGCAAGCGGTGTGTGTGTCGGACTTGCTCGATCAGCCGGGCGGGACCACCACCACCAGTGCGGGGCGGTTGTTCGACGCGGCAGCCGCGCTGCTGGGTATTGCGCATTTGCAGAGCTATGAGGGCGAAGCAGCGATGAAGCTCGAAGCGCTGGTGCGGCGGGCAACGATTCTCGAAGCCGGCTGGACGATCGACGGCGGCGTGCTGTCGCTTCGTCCGCTATTTTCGCGGTTGATTGCTGATGACATTGACGCCGCAGGTGGAGCGGGGCTGTTTCATGGCACTTTCGCCGCCGCCTGTGTCGACTGGGTCACGCGCGCTGCGCGAACAACCGGCGTCAATACCGTCGTTCTGAGCGGCGGCTGCTTCCTGAACACGGTGCTGTCGGACGAGATCCCGCGCGGTTGCAGCGCAGCCGGTCTTACCCCATTGGTGCCGCGGCGGCTGCCGCCCAGTGACGGCGGTTTGAGCCTTGGCCAGGCCTGGATTGCCGCTCTACAGATTGCTCAACAGTCGTCCGCCACGGGAATAACTGCCTGATATGTGTCTTTCGGTTCCGGCGAAGATCGCGAAAATTCTACCCAACGACATGGCTCTCGTGTCCATCGATGGCATCAGCCTGGAGATATCGATTGCTCTCGTCGACGAGCTCGATGTCGGCGATTGCGTCCTCGTCCATGCCGGCTATGCGCTCGCTAAGATCGATCAGGCGGAAGCCAAGCGCACGCTGGAGCTCCTGCAGGAGCTAAGCACCGCCGCGCAGGAATGCCGATCATGAAATATTCTGACGAATTTCGCGACAAGACCATCGCGCAGGGACTTGCGCGTGCGATTGACGCTGAGGTCAGTTCGCAAAGAGCCTATCGGTTCATGGAATTTTGCGGCGGACACACTCATGCGATCTCCCGCTACGGCCTCGAGGATCTGCTGCCCGCGAACGTCCGGATGATCCACGGGCCCGGTTGTCCCGTCTGCGTTCTGCCCGCGAGCCGAATCGACATGGCGATCCGGCTCGTCGAGCGACCAGAGGTCACTCTCTGCGTCTACGGCGACTTAATGCGTGCTCCCGGGTCGCAAGGACAGTCCCTGTTGCGAGCCAAAGCGCTGGGCGCTGACATTCGGATGGTTTA
The DNA here is from genome assembly GCF_051853065.1 of Bradyrhizobium sp. SPXBL-02. Classification (NCBI taxonomy): domain Bacteria; kingdom Pseudomonadati; phylum Pseudomonadota; class Alphaproteobacteria; order Hyphomicrobiales; family Nitrobacteraceae; genus Bradyrhizobium; species Bradyrhizobium sp. SPXBL-02. The sequence goes on from NZ_CP182474.1 coordinate 1,675,301, forward strand.
CTCGACGCTGGACGCTATCCGGCTCGCCGAACAGATACCGGGCCGCGAGGTGGTCTTCTTTGCCATCGGTTTTGAGACCACGACGCCCCCGACGGCGGTCATGATCCGGATTGCCGAGAGCAAGCGGTTGGAGGGCCTGAGCGTGTTCTGCAATCACGTGCTTACACCCTCTGCGATGCACAGTATTCTCGATAACCCGAAGATCCGCAATACCGGCGGCGTCCCAATTGACGGCTTCATCGGACCTGCGCATGTCAGCACCATTATCGGTACGCAGCCTTACGAGCCTCTGGCAGAACAGTTCGAGAAGCCGATCGTAGTCGCGGGATTTGAACCCCTCGACGTACTGCAAGCTATATTGATGCTGGTGCGGCAGGTGAATCAACACCGCTACGAGGTAGAAAACCAATACCGCCGTGCAGTGACACGCGAAGGCAATCTGCGGGCCAAGGACGAGGTGTCGCAGGTATTCGAACTGCGTGATCAGTTTGAATGGCGTGGGCTCGGACTCGTACCCAACAGCGGACTGAAGCTGAAGCGGTCTTACGCAAAATTCGACGCCGAGACGCGTTTTGCGATCCATGACATGCGTGTCGCAGACAATCCGGCGTGCGAATGCTGCGCGATCCTGCGTGGCGCCAAACGGCCGGCCGATTGCAAGTTGATTGGAAAGATCTGCACGCCGGAAACTCCCATAGGCGCCTGCATGGTATCATCAGAAGGCGCTTGTGCGGCGTATTGGACCTATGGCCGAGTTCGTGGTGAACAGGTGAGGCAAAGGTCATGAGCGTGAAAGCCTATCCACGCAAGCTCGACGTAAAGAACGGGCGCGTTGAACTGTCCCACGGATCCGGGGGCCGTGCCATGGCGCAGCTGATCTCCGACCTTTTTCACCAAGCCTTCGGTAATGAATGGCTCGCTCGCTGCAATGATCAGTCGGCGTTTGACGTTTCGGCAGGCAGGATGGTGATGACGACCGACGGCTATGTGGTTACCCCACTGTTCTTTCCCGGCGGCAATATCGGGTCATTGGCTGTGCACGGCACGATTAATGATGTCGCGATGTCCGGTGCGCGTCCGCTCTATCTGTCAGCCAGCTTTATCATCGAGGAGGGTTTCCGTTTTTCGGATCTGAAGACGATCGCGGATTCGATGGGCGCGGCAGCTCGCGGGGGCGGCGTTCACATCATTGCTGGAGACACCAAAGTCGTCGAGCGCGGCAAAGCAGACAGTCTGTTCATCTCTGTGGCCGGGATCGGGCTTGTGGCCGACGGGCTGGATCTGTCCGCCGACAAGGTAAGGGTCGGGGATCGTGTGCTGGTGTCCGGAAGCCTCGGCGACCATGGGGTGGCGATTATGTCAAAACGTCAGAACGTCGCTTTTCAAACCGAAATCGTCTCGGACTCAGCAGCCTTGCATGATCTCGTAGCGGTCATGATTGCCGCCGGCCCTGGCGGCATCCGGGTGATGCGCGACCCCACGCGTGGCGGGCTCGCTGCGGCTCTCAACGAGATTGCGCATCAATCCGACGTTGGGTTCCATTTGCAGGAATCAAGCATTCCGGTGAAGCCTGCGGTTACGGCTGCCTGCGAACTTCTTGGACTTGAGCCGATCCATGTCGCCAACGAGGGCAAGCTCGTTGCGATCGTCGCGCCTGATTCGGCCGATGCCGTGCTTGCTGCCATGAAGGCCCACCCGCTCGCGTCCGATGCAGCTGATATTGGCGAGGCGGTGGCTGACGATCACAAATTTGTGCAGATGACCACCGGTTTCGGCGGGCGACGCGTCGTCGACTGGCTGTGGGGCGAACAATTGCCTCGGATATGTTGAAAAGGGTGCCGCACTCTGCGGCCGACGTCGTTTCAGAAACCTCGACTGATACAACTCCTTCAAGCCTTCGACGTCCACGACCTCGGCGGTGGCCCGCAAGACGTGGCAGCGAAGGTGCTCGCCTCCGACCACGCCCAGCGTCCTTTGGTCGAGTGGATTCGCATGCCCGCCCCAAGGCTAACCGGCACATTCATAATTTCACCGCCATGGGCGAGCGCGGCTGTCTGAAACTTCTACGCGGCGTGAGCACGGCCCCAATCACCAAAGCCATCGTCCCCATAAGTTAACCCGCGCCCGCTGGTAGCGCCTGGCTTTCCATGGTTTGCGACGCTGTTTCTCGAGAAGGCGCTCGATCGGCACAAGGTTGATCGTGCACGGCCGCAACTCGCACGAGCAGCAACCGAATCCGCCTAACGGCCGCCGACTCCCATACAGCCAGCCTCAGCAGCAGAAAGGGCCGGCCGGAAGGTCGTCGCCCGCAGAACGAGCGTAACTCTCGAGAGCGAGCCTGTGACTGCCAAGTTGCCGCCACAGGGATGATCCACGACTCCACGGAGGTCCGGCGAGAAGTTCGCCTGTTGGATATAGGCTCCAGCTCTTTTAACAGCGATACCGGATATGGTTGATGGCGAAGACCAAAGGCAGTCTAAGGCCTGAAGGTATACGCGTCGTACGATGCTGTTCGGCAGTAGCTTCTTGGGTAGCGCGTTGTTAGCAGGCTTTACGGTGCCTACACCCAATCGGTCGCAGCGCAAGGTTGTCATGGTGTTGAAGGCGGCCGACTCTCCCTTCATCGTTGGGTGCACACAAGACGGCATTACCTCGTTGCGTTATCGTAACGATGCGTATGACACGGATTATGTTCTGCCTGGAGCCGTGCTGGGGACGGCTCACGCTAGAGTTCGGCGTGCCGGATCCGAGTGGCATACGCTTCGAACCGGCGTTGATGCAACGAAGCCGATGCATAGCGCGGCCCTTGAACTGGCAGCCCGCGATGCCGGCGTCCTTCTCACGACTCGCCTCGCAGTCGACGAGGCTGGATTGACGTGGGAGATCATGCTGCGGAACGATGGCACGACGAGCGTGGAGGTTGGCGACCTCTATTTACCCATGCCGATGAACACCGAATTTCCGGCAGGGCAACCGGTATCGGTGGCTGTTTTGAAGCACAGCTTCGTCTCGGGGCATGGATCGCACATCCTCTGGATTCGCGGCAACAGCACCGGTCCCTTCCTCATGCTCTTACCGGAAGCGGACACGTCACTGGAATATTGGGATGTCCACAAGGATTCGGCCGAAGCCAGTGGGACGTGGTGCGCCTACATCTTAGCCGGGGCAGACGCTGGCGAGGCAGGGGCAGGCGGCACTCGCTGGCGCCAGCCGACCCATTCCCTGTTCCTGTCGCCGACCGAGCAACGGCGTTACCGTCTCCGCTTCCAGTGGGTTGCCGATTACGAGGCGGCGCGCAGGGCTATCGCGGACGCCGGTCTGGTGGACGTGGAAGTAATGCCTGGCATGACCGTTCCCAACGACCTGCACGTCGACATCGCGCTCGCGTCCTCCATTCCGGTGGAGCGAATCGAAGCGGAATTTACCGGCGATACGGTGGTGCAACGGTTGCCGGATCGGGCTGGCAGGCGACTGTGGCGGATTCGCTTTTCGCGATTGGGAGAGAACCGGCTGACCCTGCACCAGCCGGGTGCGCGCCAGACCTTTCTTGAATTCTTCGCTACCGAGCCCGTCGAGACGATGATGAAGAAGCGCGCAACCTTCATCGTGAAGCGGCAGCATCGTGACCCGTCCAAATGGTACGACGGTTTGTTTGGCGAGTGGAATATGGAGACGCAGGTCCTGCTTGGCCCGGACAATTACGATCGGATCAAGGGCTGGCGCATCTACGAGGTGACGTGCGACGATCCCGGGCTGAGCAAGCCCGCTTACCTCGCGACCAAGAATGCCGAGCATCCTGATGTGGCGGAAGTGGCGGCGCTGGATCGGTATATAGATACGTTCGTCTGGGGCGGGCTGCAACGTACCACACATGAGGCATACGCCTACGGCCTGTACGGCATACCCGATTGGAAGCAGACCAAAGGGCCGCCTGCATATCTGGCGGCCTTATGACTATCCGCACATCTTCGCGATGTATTTGGCCATGCATCGCATCGCGCGTGACCGTCCCGCGATACCCACCCGCCAGAGCGCGCGAGATTATTTGGTACGCGCCTACGGTACGGCGCTGGCCATGTTCACGGTGCCGATGCGCGTTGTGATGTGGTCTGCCTACCACACCGGCTGCACCAACGAATGTGTGATCCCCGAACTGGTTTCGGCGCTCACGACGGCGGGCTTGACGCGCGAGGCGGCGACGTTGGAGGCGCACTGGGCGCGTAAGGTGCGCGCCTTCGTCGATCCGAAGGCGGACCTGTTCAAGTCTGAATATCCGTTCGATTCCACAGCCTTCGAATCAACGCAGGCACTGGCGCGCTCGGCCCTGGACGACCCTGTCGCCATGGGGGTTTTCGAAGGCGGCAGCGCGTGCTTTCGCGGAGCGTCAGATCGCTGCAAATCTGTTCTGCCGAGGCTGGTTGGAGCCTGCTTATTACTACTTGGGCAGCGATTATCGCCGCACGGCGGGCGACGCCTATACGCTAACTTACATGGCGCAGATGGGTGGCTGGGCGCTGCTTAATCATGTGCTGAACGATGCAGACGACCCGCATCCGCTCCTTCGTCTCGGCTATGCGTCACAACTCAGCGCGTGGGCTTTGCTGAACAGCGGCCCTGCGTCGGCCGGTCATGGCTATTGGTATCCGGGCGAGGAGAATGACGGCGCAGCCGGTGGCGGCTTCGAGCCGGCGCCGAGCGGGACCACATGGCTAGGTCAACCGCATCACCGTGGAACGTGGTATTACTCGTGCGAGATCGACCTGGGATTTTGTGGGGCGGTCCGCGCTGCTGCGACGATCGTTGCCGACGATCCCATCTTTGGGCAGGTTTGTCACGGTGGCATCATGGAGACGTTCGCTCACACCCTGCGTATTTGGCCACGTGATGGCGTGCGTCGACGGCTCAACGTTCGGCTCCAGTCTCTCCGATTGGACTTGGTGCTGCTCGACGCCCGCTTTCGGGCGGACCGACCGATCATTCTGAATTTGGGGGAGGGGTGGATCAGCCTTACGCCTGAGCCCTTTGCCCCATCTGCATCGGGAGTGACGTTCGAATTGCGGTACGATGACGGGAGAAAGCGCGAGGAAGTCGTCAACATCACCGACAGCCAGATCGTCATCCGCTTGCCTGCGGCGCGCTTACCGGGGGGGCAGGTTCGCTAGACTCTAGTGTTGCCGATTATCGGGTGCGATCGGCACTTGTGGCCTGCTGTTTCACGCTGCTTCCGAGGCGATGACGATTATCCCTGCAAATCCCGAGCATCTCGGCGCACGTATCCGCATCAACGTGGTGCTGCATTCCTCGGGTTCGATGATGAACTACCATCCGCACATCCACATGATCGTGCTGGAGGGCATCGACGACAAATTCAATATCCGTTGAAATATGGAAAGAGTGAACGCCATGGCCGCCCTCTCCCGGGAGAATAGCCTCTAGAGTCAATCGGCACTGGACTCGGACCCCCACCGGCGTCCAAAAGGGTCTCTGACTCATCGTTAGAACGGCCCGGCTGCAAGATCTTTCTCTTGTTGAACAAGGACGACGGTGCGTCATATGTTCGGCCTGTAAACGGGGCGCTTGGCGGCTGGCCACGTCGATATCCGCGGAAGCAATCGCCCAATCAATTTCTCGCGCTCGAAGCGCAGTGAGTCAGGCGGTCTGATCGCTACAAACGCGCATGCGCGAGCGCGAGTAATATGCCGATTCGCTACTTCCCGCGTTTTTTTGCGCCCAGATGCGGCACATCACGCCGGAAAAATGCGTTCTTCTCTGAAAGCAGCCGGATTGCTGCTCTGAACTCGGAGCGCTGTCACACTTGAATTTCTAGACTAAGTGATCGTCCCACGATGGCGACCGGCTATTTGCCATTGACTAAGATCAAAACATCAAATCCGAATCCTCTATCCTTCGGCGAGATTTAGCGGACGCGAGATCATGCGCAAACTTCTGTTTATCGGTGTGCTTGCAATCCCCATGCTCGTCAGCTTCGGATCGGCTTCGAGCGCCGCTTCGCGGGGTCGCTCGTACATCCCCCCGGCCCCGCAGGACGTATATTGTCTGCAGGGACGTACCTGGGGATATCCGGGCAATTGCCAGTTCTCGACCTATGAGCAGTGTATGGCCACTGCATCAGGCACCTACGCCTATTGTGGTATCAATCCGGTGTACGCGTTCGCGCGACAGAGAGCGCAATCGCGCTAGCGTGCGAAGGTCGAGCACGCTAGAGACCTCAGTCTGAGGCGTGCTTAGATAAATGGACCGGCCGTGCCGGGTTGAGGGACCTGGCCCTGCCGTCCGATCCGGACCTCCCCCGTTCGAGCATCGAGCACGCCACGCGATGCGTCACCTCAGGTGCGTCGGACGCAAAGCAAAAGCATCAGGCTGCAGTGATTCATCGGCGTCACACGCAGCCGGGCGTCGCTCTCTATTCAATTCAAGAGAAAGCAACGCGAACCATCAAACAGACATCTGCTTGTTGCGTTTTTGTCAGCTTCCTTCTCCATGGTGACCGCGCAACCAATCTACTTTGAGTAGTGTTTGACGTGAGGCTTTCCAGCGCGAATCTACCGCTAGCTGCAGAAGATGAGGGAGATCGCCAAATGTTGGATGACCCCAGCACTGCCTCTTACCGGTGGTTCTCGACGAGCTCTGCAAGAACCTTCCGCACCGAGCCGAAACAACAATTCGGAACGATTTATCAGTATCGCGCGTGTCGACGCGTTAAGTTCAGGGAGCAAGGTCCCCACGGTCCGCTCGGCAGCCGTGGGTTTGAAATCCTGCGAAGCCTGTCAAATATCGCTGAATTCCTGCAGGATTTTATCGGCTGCGTCGCGATATCGCTGCTCGCTTCCGATAAGAAGGGCGCGTCAGGCAGGGAGTTTTCAAATGAAGGTGGGAGTCCCAAAGGAAATCAAGGCGCACGAATATCGCGTGGGCCTTACTCCTGGAGCTGTCCGCGAATACGTGGCAGCAGGCCACAGCGTGATGATCGAGACCAATGCGGGCGCTGGCATTGGTGCAACCGATGACCATTATCGCAATGCTGGCGCAACGATTCTAACTTCCGCCGTTGAAGTATTCGCCTTGAGCGAGATGATCGTAAAGGTCAAGGAGCCTCAGCCGTCCGAATGGTCTCAGCTGCGTGAGAACCACATCCTTTTCACTTATCTGCATCTGGCTCCCGACCTGGACCAAGCTACCGGCCTCCTGGAATCTGGATGCACCGCGATCGCCTATGAGACGGTAACTGATGCGCATGGTGGTCTTCCATTGCTGGCGCCGATGAGCGAGGTCGCGGGTAGGCTTGCGGTCGAAGCGGCGGGTAGCGCCCTAAAGCGGAGTACAGGCGGACGAGGGCTGCTGATCGGTGGGGTGCCCGGTGTTCAGCCTGCACGAATCGTGGTGATCGGAGGTGGCGTCGTCGGTACGCACGCGGCACGCATGGCGATCGGTCTGGGCGCAGAAGTGACCATCATCGATCGTTCGTTAATCCGGCTCCGCGAGCTGGACGAGCTATTCGAAGGGCGCGTTCGCACCAGGTTTTCAACCATCGAGTCCGTAGAGGAAGAGGTATTTGCGGCGGATGTGGTGATTGGTGCCGTGCTCGTTCCAGGTGCGAGCGCGCCGAAGCTGGTCCGCCGGAGCATGCTGAGATCGATGCGCAAGAGGGCGGTACTCGTGGACGTCGCTATCGACCAGGGCGGCTGCTTTGAGACATCACACCCAACCACTCACGCTGATCCAACTTACGAAGTAGATGGCATCATTCATTACTGTGTGGCCAATATGCCCGGCGCCGTTCCGCTGACCTCGAGTCAAGCACTGAATAACGCAACTCTACCGTTTGGTTTGGCTCTGGCCAACAAGGGGTTTTCCGCCGTACTGGAAAATCCACATTTGCGCGCAGGCCTCAACGTCCATCGGGGCCGGCTAACTTACAAAGCGGTGGCCGAAAGCCTCGGGCTTCCCTTCTCACCGATCGAACAGGCTGCGGCGTGATCCCAAAGGCCCTCATGCTGTTTCCTCCGCGACTAAGCCACCCTTTTGGGTGGCTTTTTTTTCGGCCACATCAATCGCCTGACCGCCGCCGGCATCTACTCTGACCGCGAAGCGTAGCGGAGGATCACCAGACGAACACCTGGCTTCGATCGCCCGCGCGAGGGGGAGACAGTGTACTTTTGCCCCATACAGCGCATGTGAATGCCGGTTTGCCGGCAATCCGGGGCAACTGAAAATGCGTCCCGCGGGCCCCGAGAGGGACGCGCATCACGGGTGTGATTGTATCTGGAAGGCCGCCGCGACCTTCTGACTGGCTGTGGCGAGGGAGACTGGTGAGGACCTGCCGGTTGCTGCCCGTGATGCTGTCGCGTAAGCCGCGGCTGTCCCGGTGAGTGGAATCAACAAGATGCGCTCTGGGTTAGACCCGCGGGGAACTCTATGATACCGCGCGACGCATCGATCTTAGCCGTGGCACGGCGGGCGTTGGGGAGCATCTCAGATCGTTCCGCTGAGTCTGGCGAAGGTGGTTCATCTGATCGCTAACTGCTGTGAATTGACCATGCGCAAATCAAAGCATCGAGATCAAGCCGCCACGCCCAGTGTAGGATTTGCGACAGCGTGTCGAGGCGGCGATTTGCGTTATCGAAAATACTCCAGACGAATCAAGCTCAAACTGTCTGGCACAAGACTTGATAGCAAGAAGCTGTCCCGCACCTTTTGCTTATGGAATCGCAGTGATGGCTTACAAGATAATCGCATCCCAGTGCACCGTCTGCGGTGCGTGTGAGTTCGAGTGTCCCAATGCCGCGATCAGCCTGAAGAACGACATATATGTGATCAATCCGTCCCAGTGTACCCAATGTGAAGGGCATTTTGACGCGCCACAATGCGCCGTCGTTTGCCCGGTGCCCGATACCTGCGTGCCGGCAAAGGTCGGGTAGCCGACGAGAGGAGCTCCCGCACGAAACATAAGACGCTATCGACACAGCCGCCTTTCCTATCCGTCTCCTGTTTTTCTCACTTGCTAGCCGCGAGTTCGTGGTGACTTGCGCGAGCCGCTCGCAGAGCGTTGGGACATAACGACCGCGCCGCCCCGAGACCCCGGCAAAGGGACAGGAGTGGGCTTTAGTGCTACTAAATTGTTCTGGCAAAGTTCTTCACGACTAAACAGCCGTCGCCACATTGTTAGAATGCGTCAGCTTTTCACTCTGACTGAAGCCATGGGCGCGATGCCCTGAGGCTGAAGATGCATGGGAGAGCGACATGGATGGTCGCGGCGATACCAACGGCACCAAGGACGCTTCCACGATCGAAGCTGACGATGCGGTCGACCAGCGCCTGGGTGAAACCGTGCGGCTGCTGCGGCAGCGCGCCGGCCTTTCGATCCAGGACGTCGCCAACAAGACCGGCCTGTCGACCGGCATGATCAGCCAGCTCGAACGCGCGCGCGCGATGCCCTCGATCCGCACGCTGCGCCTGCTCGGCATCGCGCTCGATGTCCCCATCTCCTATTTCTTCGAGAGCAGCGATCCCGCCGACGGGCAGCGCTACATCGTGCGCAAGAGCAACCGGCGGCTGCTCCGGCTCACCGCCAGCGGCGTCGTCAAGGAAGCGCTGACCCCGGAAGGCAAGGGCGAGCTCGAGCTCTACGAGCTCACGCTCAACCCCGGCGCCTCCTCCGGCACCGACTTCCTGCAGCACACCGGCGAGAAGGCAGGCTACATCCTCTCGGGCAGCCTAAGGCTGTGGCTCGACAATCAGGCCTATGTGCTGGAAACCGGCGACAGCTTTCGCTTTCCGAGCATCGTGCCGCACATGTTCGACAACCCGACCCAGCAGGTGGCGCGCGTGATCTGGGTGACGACGCCGCGCCAGACCGATGCGGCGGCGGGTTGAGGCGCCAAGGCGTGTTCCTGACATTCCAGTATCCTGTCGAGTTTCCGGCGTGAGTACAATGAACTTTCTGCGGGGGGCACTAAACGCCCAGGGCAAGGCGCGCGGCGAGCAGGAATTCTCCACCCGCGAATTTCTGAAAAGAGACGGTTGGCTTAACATTGCCGAGGAGATGCTCAAGCGCGGCTTCAATTCGGCTTCTCCGGTGGCGAGAACAGGCGCAACGAGGTTTTACAGATGGCACTGTTCGAGCCGAGCCTGTGCGTCCTGCACGAGATCGATGCTGGCCTCTGCATCGACGCGCTGCGTATCGTCGCCAACGCAATCAACGGCTTGCGTTCGCCGGGTCGACGGTTCGCAATGAATGCGTCCATCTGAACGCCGACTTCTGCGACATCGATTGCGATTTCTAAGTCATGACGGGTCAAAAACTGTATGTTCCGACAGGGGTTCTAGGTACTTTACGGCAAGTCTGAGCACTGGCCTCGATGTCGCCCTTCAATGGCGGCGAGGAGATGATTTGCGTGGTCGGGCATTCCAGTGTCATTTACGGCGATCCGCCACACCGGTTCAAAGCGGGTACGTCGCCGATCGTCGAAGCCCGTCGGTCGCCGCTGTCGATTACATCAGTTCAATAGTCAAGTTGCAGATCCTCACGTCCCGAGAAGATGCTGCTCGCTTACCCGGAGGAGGGGCTCAGGCCATCAACTTCGTGCGCCTGATCGGGACGCCGGCCGAACCGCGCCGGTGTAACCGTGCGGGCGGGGGCGCACTGTGCGATGCCGCTGGTCAAGTTTTTCGGCCTGCTGGCGACGTGCCGTGTGTCCCTTGGACTTTACAATACACGCGAAGAGATCGATGTGCTCCTGCATGCCCTTATCAAGGTGTGTCGCGTGACCGGCGAGCGTACACGTGGCAAGGCAGCTCGAGTTGAGCTCTGCAGCTTCGGATCGTGCACGTCATCATCATCGCGGCAGGTGAGCATCTTTAATTTCAGTAAGTTAAAAGCATTGGTAAGCCTGTGTCGGCCAGCCGGGCTTGCGGCCGACTTCCGCCTTCAATCGCAGAGCACTGCAGTCGCGGATAGGCTCCAGAACCGCGTGGGGGAATTTCAGGCAGAGCCCGCCTTGTTCCATTTCGAACGGGGCCACACCAAGAGTTCTCTGCGAAAGCGCCATGTCGGATTCGCAACAACGCCCTTTTCACCGCACGAGGCGCGCTAAGTAGCTTTGATTGTTGCGGTTTTGGTGCTCACGAGACGCTGGCATGCTGGTTGCAAAAGTCTTGGATCAAGAAGCCGCCCTCGCAACAGCTAACCTTTGAAGGACATCAGATGAGTCTCGCCACGACCCAGAGCATCGCAGAAATCAGGGCTCGCAACAAAGAGCTGATCGAGGAGGTGCTGAAGGTCTATCCGGAGAAAACCGCGAAACGGCGTGCCAAGCACCTCAATGTTCACCAGGCCGGAAAGTCAGACTGCGGCGTGAAGTCCAACATCAAATCCATACCGGGCGTGATGACGATCAGAGGCTGCGCCTATGCGGGGTCAAAGGGGGTGGTCTGGGGACCAATCAAGGACATGGTTCATATCAGCCATGGCCCCGTCGGCTGCGGTCAGTATTCGTGGGGCTCGCGTCGCAACTATTACGTTGGCACCACAGGTATCGATAGCTTCGTGACCCTACAGTTCACCTCCGACTTCCAGGAAAAGGACATCGTATTCGGAGGCGACAAAAAACTGGTCAAAATTCTTGATGAAATCCAAGAGCTGTTTCCACTCAACAACGGCATCACGATCCAATCGGAATGCCCGATCGGATTGATCGGTGACGACATCGAAGCCGTGTCACGAGCGAAATCCAAGGAGTATGGAGGCAAGACCATCGTGCCGGTCCGTTGTGAGGGCTTCCGGGGCGTGTCGCAGTCACTGGGCCATCACATTGCGAACGATGCGGTGCGCGATTGGATTTTCGGCCATCTTGAGGACGATGCCAAACCCAAGTTCGAGCCGACGCCGTACGATGTTGCGATTATCGGAGACTACAATATCGGCGGCGACGCCTGGTCATCCCGAATTCTGCTGGAGGAGATGGGTTTGCGGGTAATCGCGCAGTGGTCCGGCGACGGCTCACTGGCTGAGCTCGAAGCAACGCCGAAGGCAAAGCTCAACATTCTGCATTGCTACCGTTCAATGAACTACATCTCACGCCACATGGAAGAGAAGTTCGGTATTCCGTGGTGCGAGTACAATTTCTTCGGACCATCAAAGATCGCAGAGTCATTGCGCAAGATTGCGGGTTATTTCGACGACAAGATCAAGGAAGGCGCCGAGCGGGTAATCGAGAAGTATCAGCCGCTCGCGAACGCGGTGATCGCTAAATATCGGCCTCGCTTGGAGGGCAAGACCGTGATGCTGTACGTCGGCGGGCTCCGTCCGCGTCATGTGATTGGCGCATATGAGGACCTGGGGATGGAAGTCATTGGCACCGGATACGAGTTCGGTCACAACGACGACTATCAGCGCACAGCTCAGCACTACGTGAAGGACAGCACGCTTATCTACGATGACGTCAATGGCTATGAGTTCGAGCGCTTCGTCGAAAAGCTCCAGCCTGACCTCGTCGGCTCGGGGATCAAGGAAAAGTACGTTTTTCAAAAGATGGGTGTGCCGTTCAGGCAGATGCACTCTTGGGACTATTCGGGTCCATATCACGGCTATGACGGATTCGCGATCTTTGCCCGCGACATGGACATGGCGGTCAATTCGCCGGTTTGGAAGAAAACCAAGGCCCCCTGGAAGGAAGCTTCGAGCGCCAAGCTCCAGGCTGCCGAATAAAGCAAGTCAACTCGCTCGGGAAAGCCGAGGCGATAACAATCCCGACGATAGCGAAGGATTTCACCAATGGCGCAGAGTGCCGAGCACGTGCTCGATCATGTCGAACTGTTCCGCGGTCCAGAATACCAGCAGATGCTGGCCAAGAAGAAGATATTCGAGAACCCTCGCGATCCTGCCGAGGTCGAACGTATCAAGGAATGGACGAAAACCGCCGAGTATCGCGAAAAAAACTTCGCGCGGGAGGCGCTAGCGGTAAATCCGGCCAAGGCGTGCCAGCCGCTTGGCGCCGTATTCGCCTCTGTTGGCTTTGAGCGTACGTTGCCCTTCGTCCACGGCTCGCAAGGCTGTGTGGCCTATTACCGCAGTCATTTGTCGCGGCACTTCAAGGAGCCCAGCTCCTGTGTCTCTTCGTCAATGACGGAAGACGCTGCCGTATTCGGCGGTCTGAACAACATGACCGACGGGCTCGCGAACAGCTACAACATGTACAAGCCCAAGATGATTGCGGTTTCCACAACCTGCATGGCCGAGGTGATCGGCGATGACCTCAACGCCTTTATCAAGACTTCGAAAGAAAAGGGCTCGGTTCCGGCGGACTTCGACGTGCCGTTCGCCCACACGCCGGCGTTCGTCGGCAGCCACGTCACGGGCTATGATAATGCGCTCAAGGGCATTCTGGAGCATTTTTGGGACGGCAAGGCCGGAACAGCGCCGAAGCTTGAGCGCAAACAGAATGGGGCGATCAACATCATTGGCGGGTTCGATGGCTATACCGTCGGGAACCTTCGCGAGATCAAGCGCGTCTTGGAATTGATGGGCATCCAGCATACGGTTCTCGCCGACAATTCCGAAGTCTTTGATACTCCGACCGATGGCGAATTCCGGATGTATGACGGTGGTACGACTCTGGAGGATACGGCGAACGCGATTCATGCCAAGGCGACTATCTCCATGCAACAGTGGTGCACGGAAAAGACGCTGACATTCGTGGCGGAGCATGGCCAGGACGTCCTATCCTTCAACTACCCGGTGGGCTTATCTGCAACGGATGACTTCATCGTCGCGCTGTCACGCCTCAGCGGCAAGGAGATTCCCGAGCAACTTGCGCTAGAACGTGGCCGCCTGGTGGACGCCATCGCCGACTCCAGCGCGCATGTTCATGGCAAGAAGTTCGCGATCTATGGCGATCCGGATCTTTGCTATGGTTTGGCTGCGTTTCTGCTCGAACTCGGCGCCGAACCGACCCATGTGCTGTCTACCAACGGCAACAAGGCATGGCAGGAAAAAATGCAGGCGCTGCTTGCAAGCTCGCCATTTGGACAGGGCTGCCAAGCCTATCCCGGCCGAGACCTTTGGCACATGCGCTCACTTCTGTTTACCGAGCCGGTCGATTTTCTGATTGGCAACACCTACGGGAAGTACCTGGAGCGTGATACTGGAACGCCACTGATCCGCATCGGCTTTCCGATTTTTGATCGGCATCACCATCACCGCTCCCCCCTATGGGGCTATCAGGGCGGCCTGAATGTGCTGGTGAAGATCCTGGACAAGATCTTCGACGAGATCGACAAGAACACCAACGTTCTTGGCAAAACGGACTACAGCTTCGACATCATTCGCTGATGAGGGACTGCGCGTGCCGTCGTCCATGCAATGGGCGATGGCACGGGCACATGGTCGACTTTGCAATTTGTTCGCCCTGAGAGGAAACAGGATGAGTTCACTGGCGGCCACGGTCCAGAATATCTTCGACGAGCCGGGCTGCGCCAAGAATGGCAGTAAGTCGGAGGCTGAACGCAGGAACGGCTGCACAAAACAGCTGCAGCCGGGTAGTGCTGCCGGCGGCTGTGCTTTCGATGGCGCCAAGGTTGCGCTGCAGCCGTTCACCGACGTGGCTCACTTGGTACATGGTCCGATCGCGTGCGAGGGCAATTCCTGGGACAATCGGGGTGCAGCGTCGTCCGGCTCGGATCTGTGGCGCACCGCATTTACAACCGATTTGAGCGAAACCGATATTGTATTCGGGGGCGAGAAGCGGCTTTGCAAGGCGATCAAGGAGATCATCGACAAGTACGATCCGTCCGCAATCTTCGTTTATCAAACCTGCATCCCGGCGATGATCGGCGACGACATCAACGCAGTCTGCAAGGCGGCATCTCGAAGATTCTCAAAGCCGGTGATCCCGATCAATTCTCCGGGCTTCGTCGGTTCGAAGAACCTCGGCAACAAGCTGGCCGGCGAGGCCTTGCTCGACTATGTGATCGGTACGCGAGAACCGGACTACACCACCCCGTACGACATCAATCTGATCGGAGAATACAACCTTTCGGGAGAGCTCTGGCAAGTGAAGCCATTGCTAGACGAGCTTGGAGTACGAATTCTCTGCTGCATCTCAGGCGATGGCAAATATCGCGAAGTCGCTTCATCTCATCGCGCACGGGCGTCGATGTTGGTGTGCTCAAAGTCCATGATCAACGTTGCACGCAAGATGGAGCAACGCTACGGGATTCCATTCTTCGAGGGGTCTTTCTACGGTATTCAAGATTCGAGCGAATCGCTACGGCAGATTGCCCGCTTATTGGTTGAACGCGGCGCCCCGACAGATCTGCTCGGGCGCACCGAATCGTTGATCGCGCGCGAGGAAGCGTGGGCCTGGGGTGCGATCGAGCCGTATAAGCCACGGTTCGAAGGCAAAAAGGCCTTGCTAATGACCGGCGGCGTCAAGTCATGGTCGGTCGTTGCGGCACTCCAGGAAGCCGGGCTTGAGTTAGTCGGTACCAGTGTGAAAAAATCGACCAAGGAAGATAAGAAGCGCATTAAGGAGCTCATGGGGCATGATGCCCACATGATCGAGAATATGACGCCGCGCGAAATGTACGAGATGTTGAAGGGCGCAAAAGCGGACATCATGCTATCGGGCGGCAAGTCGCAGTTCGTCGCACTGAAAGCAGCGGTGCCTTGGCTCGATATCAACCAGGAGCGTTGCCACGCCTATATGGGCTATGTCGGAATGGTCAAGCTGGTGGAGGAGATCGATAAGTCGCTCTCCAGTCCGATGTGGAAGCAGCTACGTCGACCTGCGCCTTGGGAGGCGTTGGCCAAGGCGATGGAGCAGATGCAATCGCCCGCGACCGCGCTCGCCGACCCGGCGCTCGCCGAAGAGGCGCGCCGCGCCAGGAAGATCTGCATGTGCAACAAGGTCGATCTGGGCACGATCGAGGATGCAATCTACGCGCATCGCCTGAGAAGCGTCGAAGCGGTCAGGAAGCATACCAATGCGGTTGGTGGCTGCTGCCAAAGACGTATCGAGGATATCTTGGCGTCCGAGCCATCTGCCATGCGACAGGCCGCTGAGTAGGGAGGCGTCATGGCCATCGTCACGGCGCCAACAAAAGCCTGCGCTGTCAACCCGCTGAAGATGAGCCAGCCGATCGGCGGCGCATTCGCCTTCATGGGGCTGGGCGGGGCGATGCCGCTTCTGCACGGCTCCCAGGGGTGCACATCCTTCGGGCTCACGCTCTTTGTCCGGCATTTCAAAGAGGCTGTACCGCTGCAGACCACCGCGATGAGCGAGGTCACGACGGTACTTGGTGGTTATGAGAATCTCGAGCAGGCGATACTGAACATCTACAAGCGAGCCAAGCCAAAGATCATTGGAATCTGCTCGACTGGTGTCACCGAAACCAACGGCGACGATGTGGATGCCTACCTCAAGCTGATCCGGAGCAAGCATCCGCAACTCGCAAAGTTGCCGCTCGTCTACGTCTCGACACCTGATTTCAAGGGTGCGCTCCAGGACGGCTGGGAGAAGGCTGTCGCGCGCATTGTGGAGGTCCTGGTGGATGGGCCAAATGCCAGTCGCCTGAGGGACCCATCGAGGGTGAATGTTCTGCCGGGATGTCACCTCACGCCCGGCGATCTTGATGAACTCCGTGTCATACTGGAGGATTTCGGGTTGTCACCGTCCTTCCTCCCTGACCTGGCGGGATCGCTCGATGGGCATATCCCCGATGAGTTTACGCCAACGACCATCGGCGGCATCGGCGTCAGCCAAATTGCGGATATGGGCCGCGCGGGCTGCACGATTGCAATCGGCGCGCAGATGCGGCGAGCTGCAGAGGTCATGCAGGCAAAGACCGGCGTGCCTTTTCGTATCTTCGAGCGGCTGTGTGGTCTCTGTCCGAATGATGAGTTCATGACGTTTTTGAGCGAGATCAGCGGCCGCCCGATACCCTTGAAATATCGACGCCAGCGCAGTCAGCTCGCAGATGCCATGCTGGATGCACACTTCCATATTGGCGGCCGCAAACTCGCAATCGGTGCTGAGCCAGACCTTCTGCTCGATTTGTCCGGCATGCTGAGCGACATGGGCGCGCAGGTGACCGTTGCCGTGACGACTACTCAGTCGGAGGTGATCGAGCGGATCAAGACCAAGGAGGTGATCATTGGCGATCTCGAAGATCTGGAAAACCTTGCCAAAGAGAGGTGTTGCGACCTGCTGATCACGCATTCGCATGGAAGGCAAGCGGCGGCGCGGCTGAACGTGCCGTTCTATCGTGCAGGTTTTCCGATATTCGATCGACTTGGCGCGGGACACCAGCTGTCAGTAGGCTATCGTGGTACCCGTCATCTGATCTTCGAAATCGCTAATCTCGTGATCGCGAATCGCGACAAAAACGATGAGCCTACGCCAGATAGGTGGCGAACTGCGCCCGGACTGCCACTATGCCCAGGCTATCGCAGCTCCGCCGGCGCGACTGAGAGGTCGGTTGCATGAAAGTTGCGTTTGCCACTCAGGACCTGAGACGCGTCGATGCTCATTTTGGTTGGGCAAAGAATATCGCAATCTACGATGTCGCTCCTGGCGGGCACGTGTTTGTTGCAGCGATCGAGTTTGAGGGCGATCTTAAGGAAGACGGCAGCGATGATAAGTTGGCGCCAAAGATCGAGGCCATCAAGGATTGCACAATCCTTTACGTCGCTGCCATTGGTGGTGCAGCGGCTGCGCGAGTGGTGGCCAACAAAGTCCATCCTATCAAGGTGAGCAAACCTGAAAACATTCTGGTGCTCCTAGAAAAACTCCAGCGGGTGCTGAAGGGCACACCACCTCCCTGGCTGCGCAAAGTCATGGCAAAGGACCAGCGGAGAACGTTCGAGTTTGATGAATGAGGTGATATGACCGCAAAAATAGAGCGGCAGGCCAGCCTGGTCGACGCGCCATTCCTCATCGATTTGGTCAAGATTTGGCGTGCTCAGGATACCAACGGAGCCTGGGAAGGGAGGAGCGATCGTGATCTGCTCGAACCCTATATCCTGAACATGGAAAAACGGCGCGCATTGCCGATTATCGGTGATCCCGATCCCAAAACACTGTGGCGGCTTGAGCTGTTCTTCAATGCGGTTGCGCTGTCAGTAGAGAGGGAGACCGGCGTGATGATTCAGCCGATTCTGAAGCTGCATCATGAAGGCTTCGGGCGCATAGTGCTCATCGCAGGGCGCTTGGTCGCCGTAAACAAGCAGCTGCGCGACGTGCATCGCTTCGGATTCGACAGTTTCGTCAAGCTGGCGCAGGAGGGGGATAAATATGTCAGGGACGGAATCGACCTGATTCGGAAGTTCCCAGACGTGGCAAACTATTGAGGATACTCACTCATGGGCGATCGTGAAACACTGAAGGCCGAACTGAGGAAAGTGTCCGCCAAGGCGATACAGGCCAAGATGGATTTGCACGATCTTTCGGAAGAACTACCCATCAACTGGACCTCGATCATGGTGGTCGCTCAGAAAGCGTACGATTCTTACGCCGAACTTGATCGCACGAGCCGCGCCTTAAAAGCGCTGGAGAATACCTAGAGGGGGCAATGCATGTCGTTTCAAACACGAGACGGACGCGACTGGACGCCACAATACCTGGTCACGATCGATGCAAAGAAATGCATCGGTTGTGGCCGCTGTTTCAAGGTGTGCGGTCGAGATGTCATGACCTTGAAAGGAATCAACGAGGAAGGCGAACTTGTCGACCTCGACAATGACGAGGACGATGAGATCGAGAAGAAGATCATGGTCTTGGACGATCAGGGTGCCTGCATCGGATGCGGTGCGTGCGCCAGGGTTTGCCCGGCCGACTGCCAGACCCACGTTTCAGCTGCAGCCGAAGCTGCATGAGCGAAGGCGCTCTCCGGGCCGTTAAGTGCAGCAGGCCCGGCTCGGATTAAAGGAGAGGATTTGCAGGAACAGCTGGGCCGCAACGATATCACGTCCTTGGTAGGTCTTCAGGTTACTCATCCCCGTCGAGAACGCGGGCGAAGTGTGAAGAACGAGAACGACGAGTGGACGCGCGTCGACGGGCCTACGAGGTCGTCCGTGCTTTAATCGCAGTTACGGTGTCAACCCCGATAGTAAACGTGATCCACTACCGAGTTCATGGGTCTTTCGGCGGTCGTCTCCACAGGGGGCCGCCGCATGATCGCGTTCAAGAGGTGTGCATCTCGACGTGGAGAGTGCGGCGCGTAAAGCCCGCAGGCACGACTTCAAGATTGCCACGACCTTCGTCCCGGCAGGGACGCTTGTTCCGCCGAAGGCGCATCTGGTGTGGTTTAAGACTGCCTCATCCGGCCCTCACCTGTGGCCGGAACTCAGTGCCATCGGCGGTCAGGAAGAGACGCCAGAGAGTTTTCAGCCAGGCGTGCAAGATGCCCAGCTGCCGCTGAGAGCCGCCTGTGGTTGTGTGGCCCGATGCTGGCCGCTCGAAACAAGCTCGTGGAGCTGCGGCGCGACGGCTGTTCTCGCTGTACAGCGGCGGATGTGGATCCAGTCCCAATCGACCTTGGTGGCGAGCTGAACCGCGAGTGCTGCATATTGATGATCTGATCCAGCCTCGCCCGGAACGGATTGCCCGAGCCCGTCGTCCTGTGCTTCTTCGTCCGCATCGCCACCTCTGATGCGACGACGGAATTATGGCTGTCGATTCGACGGAATCCTGAAAATGAAATTCCAAGACTTCCATGTCTGGTGTACCAAACCGTGCATTCGCAGCAGTCCACAAACGAGGAGATGGGGTTCTAGCTCATTTGCTCAACCGTTCTTCACTCACGAGGAGTTTGCTTCCTCTCACAAAAGCCGGCGACAGATGCTCAACCTCGGCGCGTCAGCTCGTGGTCAGCTAGACATCTTACAATCTTCGGTAGGGCTCGAGCAACGCGAGCTCAGCACCAAACCGTACCGACAGGAGAGCGATCCGATGTATGGCCGAATTGTTGGCTCATCTAGCCAATCCACAAGCGCTACCCAGGGTGATGAATCAAAGCATTCAGATGACGAGGGCTTTGCGGAAAGGCTTGCAGGCATGGCGCCCGATGCTGGCCCGAGTTCGTCTCAGGCGGCGACACGGCCGTACTCCGTTAGCTCCCAAGCTCCGATCGAAGAGATCGACATCGATAAGTTCGGGGAAGAAGTGAAGGCCTTCTATGGTGAGGACATCAAGTACATTGCCGAGCGTCCACTGGAGTACTCGGATTTCATATCCACGAAAGCTCAGCGCGCGGCAAACGTTGCTAGAACCTATGGCCACACCGACGAAGATACGGACCAGGCGCGATATTACGCCTATCGCTTGGGTGACAAAACTGTCGGGCTTCTGAGGACAGAAGGCAAACTTCGGGTAGGAGGAAGGCGATTCAGCGCCCAGTTCCCCGGTCGAAACGAGGTCACATCCCAAGTAGATCTTCGGGTTACTCATCCGCTCGTCGAGAACGCTGGCGATATCCTACTCGAACATCAGCTTCGGCAAGACGGCGAACAAGCATTGATTATGTCAAAACCTGCGCTCCCAGGCATCGAGTCCCGCCTGGCTCAGATGGGCTTTGTTCCTGTGAGTGATAAGAATCACTGGGTACTTGATCCTCACCAGCATCCCGACAAGTGGACGCATAACGACGAAGGTAAATGGCAACGTGTAGGCAAACCTGAAGGATATCTTGCCGCCGAGAGTAGTGGTGCTCAGGCAAACATCAAGAGAGCTTCGAGTGAAGCAAGTGATGAGACAGAGTCGTCAGGCGATGACACGTCTTGGTACTTCGAGCGCCTAAATCTAGGTCCGGGGTCGGCTGCAGAATAGTCGCTGGGGACGAGGTCGGGCCTGAAAGCGGTGGCTACTTGAGCTCATCGAGGATGTTGCTGCAGAAATGGCTCGCCACTTCAACACGCGCCGGCGTCAGGCGGCGGGATCGCGCCCCGAGTGCTGCACCGACGCAGCGCGGGGCCGCTCGCCGCCAACGCGGCTTAGCCCTCAGCTGCCTGCGCTTGCGCTGCGCAGCCCGGTGCTCCCCCACCGCGTTGGCTAGGGAGCGGTCTATCGACCAATCCTGCTTGAGTGGGGCATCTTGATGCGATCGACGACATCGGCAATGCACCAAAGCAGAGCCCGAAAGAGGCGGCGGGCGCTCAAAAAGAGCCGGGAAGGGATCATAAAGCCGATCGAGGATAAGCAACTTGGAAATGATATGGTCTCTCTGCGGGACGGTCAAACCTGGCCGCGAGCCTGGTCAAGGATCGCGAAACCCTGCTGGCCTTCTACGACTTCCGTGCCGAGCATTGGGATCAACTGCGAACGAAGGATGAGTTAGACTAGCGATTTCTTCATGGTGAGACGACGATTGCGGCGATCATTCGACTCCCCGGTCCGCATCTGGCGCGGTATTGTTCGCAAAGACGTCGATTGCCGCTGCGGGCGGACGTCCGGGTCGGCTCCCAATAGACCTGGCGCGAATCCCTCCTGATGGCGGCTGGCACCGAGAGCGGTACCTTGTCCAGGATATTGGCGGTGTTGTGCACCTAGCATCGCAGGTGTCGGGCGCGGGAAGCCTTCCAAAAGCCGAGCGCGCCGTCGCCGACGGCAATTTCCGGGCCGATCTGGCAACCCGCGCTTTGCTTGATGTCGATCAGGAGCTCGCGCCTGAACAGTATTGGTAGTGTCATTCATTGCGTATCGCTCTGCTCGAGAGGTTTTCGCAGGCTAGGCGGCCGCTTGCAGGGTAAAGTGGCTGCAACAGCAGCAGCGGGCCAGAAGGCGGACATTTTCGCCGTTCCATGCGCGGGCGCAAGGGCTAGCCTAAAGGGGGCGCATGTTCGCCGCGTGCGCCGTTGCGGGCTGGGAGCGAGCGTTCACTTTGTGGGAGGCACTTGCGATTCCGCGATGGATACGCCATCGCAGGGCATTGGAACCGGCCTTCCGCAGCGTGGCGATTGGCGAGCAGCAAAGACCAGTTGTCAAGTTTAGCAGTCCTGCAAATGGTCCAGAAAGGTTGGAGCTATGCTGCGCAGCCAGGCATGGAAAGGGCAGCAAGGCTCACTGCTCCTGCGAATTGTTCTGAATTGTGCGCGCAAGCGAAAGAAATTGGTATGCTGCGACGGCGAAGCTTACGATTGGAATGCCGGAAACACGTTCCGGCACTTGTACGCTTCTTGCAGGGTGATTGCACAACGACAATGAAAAGCGCCTTGCAACAACCGGGTGATGAATGCAGCCAAATTCCATCTATACAATTTGCGGCTTTAACGACATTCCGAGCCGCCAAGCCATGGGATTCCATCTTATGGTCGTCGAAGATGACGGCAAGCACCGGCCGTGGTCCATCATCGTGGTGCGCTGGGGCAAAGAGGTGCTTGGCTATGTCAATAAATGCCCGCACAATAGCGTCAAATTGGACTGGGATCAGAACCAATTCCTCGATTCTTGCGGCACCCGGTTGATGTGCGGCAAGCACGGTTCGACCTTCGAACTCGGCACCGGGCGGTGCGTCGAAGGTCCATGTGAGGGTAGAGCGCTCACGCCGATCGCGTTGGCAGTTCTGGACGGCGATATCTGCATCGTTGGTGTGCATCTTGTCGAAGACGATGCATGGGCGAATAACTGAAGACTGCGCTTAGACCGGCCGGTTCTCGTTGCGGTTCTTCACGGCTTCCATCCTCTTTAGCCCGTCGTCATACGAGATCTCCTCACACGGCAGATCGAGATCCTTCGTGGCATCGAGGAGGCAATCAAGCTTACCCCGCGGATCGAGCTTCTTGATATCATCCTTGTTCAGCCCGACCAGGTCCATCATCTCCTTCCAAACGGTGGATTCATCGCAGGGTAAGACGTGGAAGTTAATATCGCCGAACTTCACTCTGTACTTCGCCAGCAAATCGATGTTGTTGCAAAACATAAAGTAACCGCCGGTTGGGCTTAAGGTGCCGTCAAGGACGGTCGCGACGTCAGCAAGATATGCAAAGGAATGTAGGTAACCGGCCAGCACCGGAATAGTGCGCTCTCCGTCCTGCGCGAACGTCAGAACCTGCTCGATCGAATAGTCTGGCGGTCGCTTCTCGTCCGCGACCTGAGTCTGGAACTTCAGTGCGACGTCGCCACGAAAGCCGAACCGGCCCGGCTTGGTAGTCGCACCTTTGAGTACGGCGTTAAGCAAGCGGCCCTCCTTCTCAAGTCTGCCAAGTGCGGTGTTCTCGATTGCAGTCATAAAATGCGTCCTTGATCTAAGCTCTTCACCGACCCGTTGGTCGGTGCCAGATCCGATGCAAATTGTCTGCCGCCGCAGCGTAGCGGCCCCGCCTAAGAAGACAACGCGTCATTGGCTGGCACCGCCTCGAGTAGTCTTGTAGGAAACCCGACTTCTGTTCCAAAGCCGACGTGCGAAGGCACGCACCATTAAGTGTCTGCGCGCTGGCACGTGACTTGCTCTTAGCTACGTTCAAGCTGATGAGGGAAAGACTTGATCAACCTGACCGATAGCGCAGTGAATGCAATCAAGAGTGCGATGTCATCGTCCACGCGTCCGTCCGGCGGTCTGCGCGTCATGATTGAAGCAGGCGGCTGCAGTGGATTCAAATACAAGATGGGTCTGGCCGAGGAACAGAAGCCTGACGACACCGTGATCGAATGCGATGGGCTGAAGGTGTTCGTCGATAGCAAGAGCTGCGATCATCTAGTCGGGACGACCATCGATTTCGTCGTGGCGCTGGAGGGCTCTGGATTTACCTTTCACAACCCGAACGCCACCGCAAACTGCTCCTGCGGGAAATCGTTCTGTTGATGAAAAACATTGTTCAGGTGATGAGAAGAAAACATCGAAGCGCGCCGGCCGAGCCAAAACAACTGAGGCAATCGTCGTCCACTACGACAAAGCGGGAGCGTCGCATTCGCGACGCGCTCGAACATATCATGCCTCATTCTACAACTCCGCGGTGGCGGCTGGCAGCTGATCGGCATCGATGGCAGCCTGTTTATGGCTAGGCTGGCCGGTGCCTGTACGTCGTGTAAGCTTTCGAGGGCGAGCGTGGGACGTACGCACGCGCGGCCCGTGGGTAAAATCCGCGGATTTGGTCAGCTAATCCTCGTTTCTGGTACTGGTGGGGCAGTGGATTGACCGAAGATCGAGCGCCGATTTACCTCGATAACAATGCAACGACACGGACTGATCCGTCCGTCGTGCAAGCGATGTTGCCGTTCTTCACTGAGAACTTCGGCAATGCCTCATCCAGGCATGCCTTCGGCAACGACGTCGCAGTTGCTGTGAGGCAGGCCCGGCGAAGCCTGAGGGACCTGTTAGGTAACACATACGATCATGAAATCGTCTTCACGTCGGGAGGGACCGAAGCCAATAATGCCGCGATCCTCTCTGCTCTGGCGACGCAGGAAGATCGAGACGAAATTGTCACTACTTCGGTTGAGCACTCCGCTGTACTTGCGCTAACTCAGCAATTGGCGACAAGGGGAGTCAAGACGCACATAGTACCCGTAGACGCTTGCGGCAGGCTCGATATCGAGGCGTTTCGCTGCGCGCTTGGGCCACGCACAGCCGTTGCCTCCGTGATGTGGGCCAATAACGAGACCGGAACGTTGTTTCCTGTGGAGTTTCTGGCAGGATTGACGCGTGAGGCGGGCGCGCTGTTTCACACAGATGCGGTCCAGGCAATTGGGAAGGTGCGTTTGAACCTAAAGGAAGGCGCGATCGACATGCTGTCGCTATCCGCGCACAAACTGCACGGCCCCAAGGGGGTCGGCGCATTATATTTGCGCAAAGGGACTAAATTCCGGCCGCTAATCTGCGGCGGATCACAGGAACGAGGGCGCCGCGGCGGGACCGAGAATGTTCCCGCGATCGTCGGCCTGGGAAAGGCTGCCGGGCTTGCGGCGGAGCGGCTTGAACCCGAGCGCGTTCGCATTGGCGCTTTGCGCGACCGCCTTGAACGTGGAGTGTTGCGCAATGGGGAGTGCGTTGTGCTCGGTGACGTCAGCAATCGGTTGGCGAACACGGCCAATATTGCCTTCGACCACCTCGAAGGCGAAGCCATCGCCCACCATCTCGATCGGGCGGGCATAGCCGTGTCGCTCGGATCAGCCTGCAACTCCGGTTCAATGCAGCCATCGCATGTTCTGTGTGCTATGCAGGTGCCGACGTGGCGGATGCACGGCGCCGTGCGCTTTTCTCTGTCGCGTGAGACCTCGTTGGCGGAGGTCGATGAGGCCGTGTGCGCTGTGTCCGACGTTGTGGCTCGCATGCGCGCCATCTCCGGCGCCACTGTTAGGGAGTAGACCTCGTGAAGATCATGATCCGCCGGTCTCCGGAGGGCCTATCCATCTACGTGCCAAAAAAGGATCTCGAAGAGAAAATCGTGGAATCCGAGTACGAGACTCTATGGGGCGGCTGGATCAAAGTGGCTAATGGCTGGGTGTTCGATTTGCCTGAGATGGCGAGCGACACCCGGTTGCCGATCACAATCAATGCGAAAAAGCGGGACGAGACCGGGCACAATCCGTGAAGACACTCCCGCAGATCGACTTTGTCGTTGCGGCGGCCGCATGGGGCGCTCTCGTGGTTTGAGGGCCCCGAGCATCGTTCCATATCGTCCTGGCCACGCTGAATGGCGGAGACCCGTTCTGCCGACCACGCCAGTGGTCGGCTTCTTCGTCAGCCAGTTTGCGCCGCCGCGGGAAGTTAGGGGCAATACGGTCAGCGGCGACCCAGCATATCGAAATTAGCAAACATAGCGCCGTCGCAACGGAATTGACGACGCAGACAATCGCTCGCTCAGTTGAGCCGAGGCGGTTACACTCCGTCCTGCGCCCCGTCGTTGGGTGTCCAGCACGATCCGTGGTAGCCACTACTGGCCTTGTCGAGCCCGGATCCCCCCGCGTGTATCGGGCTTGCGAGAGCCGCAACGCGGCAAACGCGTTAGATGGAGCGGCGTTCGGGGGAGCTTAGCGCGAGAATGAATGCGCAAGGCATAAAGCTCTGGGTGAGAATAGCGACGTATCTGTCGTTTCGCTAACAAGCTCATCATGGCTGTTGTTGCATGCGCCAGTGCTAACGTAGCGCTAACTCGATGGCCTGCTGCTGCGATTGCATCATTCTGGCCATGGCATGCAAGTTGCTACCCAGCTTTATGAGGCTCGCTCACGGATGGTCCTGGGAGAGCGACGATGTCTCCAGGGAAAAGAGAATGAACGCGGTCGTCGGACGCAGAACATATGTCAAAGCTGCAGTAAATCACGGCAAGATGATGCAGCCCACCACCGATCATAAGGGCTGCTGCGCTTCGGCTAAGACCGGGCAGGCGAGCTGCGGCTCGAAGGCCGGCCAAGGCGATCTGCCAACCGAAATCTGGGAAAAGGTTAAAGACCATCCCTGCTATAGCGAAGACGCGCACCATCATTACGCTCGCATGCATGTCGCGGTCGCGCCTGCCTGCAACATCCAGTGCAATTACTGCAACCGAAAATACGACTGCGCCAATGAATCGCGTCCGGGCGTGGTGAGCGAGAAGCTCACCCCTGAGCAGGCGGTCAGAAAAGTGCTCGCGGTCGCGACCACCATCCCTCAGATGACAGTGCTTGGCATCGCTGGACCGGGCGATGCTCTGGCCAATCCAGCAAAGACGTTCGAAACGTTCGAGCTGGTCTCCAAGGCGGCTCCCGACATCAAGCTTTGTCTGTCAACCAACGGACTCGCACTGCCGGACTATGTTGATACCATCGTCAGGTCCAAGGTCGACCACGTCACCATCACCATCAACATGGTTGATCCCGAAATCGGAGCCAAGATTTACCCGTGGATCTTCTTCAACCACAAGCGATACACGGGCATTGAGGCGGCAAAGATACTCACTGATCGCCAGCTGCAAGGCCTCGAGATGCTTAGCGAACGGGGTATTTTGTGCAAGATAAACTCGGTGATGATCCCCAACATCAATGATGACCACTTGGTCGAGGTCAACAAGGCGGTCACGTCGCGCGGCGCCTTCCTTCACAATATTATGCCGCTGATCTCCGCACCCGAGCATGGCACAGCATTTGGCCTCAGCGGTCAGCGCGGCCCGACCGCGCAAGAACTGAAAGCGCTGCAAGATGCTTGTGAAGGGCGGATAAACATGATGCGGCATTGTCGCCAGTGCCGCGCCGACGCGGTTGGTCTACTCGGGGACGATCGAGGCCCAGAGTTCACCACTGATCAGGTGATGAAAATGGACGTCCAGTATGACTTAGAGATGCGCAAGGCTTATCAGCAAAGAGTAGAGAATGAGCGCGTCGCCAAAGCCGAGGCGTGCCAAAAGGAGCTTGAGAAGCTTTCCGGAGAGATCAGCGCGATCACTCTTCTGGTGGCGGTTGCAACCAAGGGCTCTGGGTTGATCAACGAGCACTTTGGGCATGCAAAAGAATTCCAAATGTACGAGCTCTCTACATCCGGCGCCAAATTCGTTGGCCGACGCCGTGTGGAGGTTTACTGCCAGGGCGGTTATGGCGAGGAAGATAGACTTTCCACCATCGTGCGCGGCATCCGTAACTGCCATGCGGTCTTCGTGGCCAAGATTGGCGGCGGCCCGAAAAGCAATTTGATCAAGGCGGGCATCGAGCCGGTCGATCAATTCGCCTATGAGTTCATTGAGAAGTCGGCGATCGCTTGGTTCAGATCCTATCTCGACAAGGTGAGGCGCGGGGAAGTCCAGCATGTGGAGCGCGGCGGCGCCGCGGTTCCGCTTCGGATCTCTGCGGCATAAGGAGGAATATGTGCCGTTCAAAATCATCGTCTCGCAGTGCACGGGCTGCTCTGCCTGCGAACCCTTATGCCCGAACGTTGCTATATCGGAGAAGGAAGGGAGCTTTGTCATTGAGGCGACGAAATGCACCGAATGCGCCGGCCATTTTGACGAGCCTTAATGTGTAGCCGCCTGTCCCGTCGACAATACCTGCGTGGTTGACAAGTCCTTGCCCCGCTATCAAGCGCCAGGCTAAAGGTGAGATCTCATGAACGGCATGCCAGGACCTAGTGCTGAATCCGTCGCAAGCGTCGCCCTCGGGCTTGGCGGCGTCGCAGGTGCCGGCGTTCGCGCTCTTCCGGACGGCGCCTGCTCTGCATTGTCCCGCGGTCGTGCTGCTGGGTCGGCAGCACGGCCTGGCGGCATCTCGGCGGTGTGAGGGCGCTTCGTAGTACGAGAGCGCCCTCCGAGGCAGCCCTCCCATCGTCGATGCGATTGACGATCCGGCGGGTGGGCACGAAATGATGCAGAGTGTTGCCCGCGTAGGCTAGGCGGCTTCTCTGCATCTGAAGAGGGAGCGGCGCATGAGGAGGGGTATATGAGCAGCATTGTTCGTGACAGCGACATCGTCGAGCTCAGCGACCCACCCGTCTTCAGCTTTGGCCAAAAGCTCCGAGCCAATCGCACCATCCGAAACGATGGCACCTATCCCGGCAAGGAGATTGGTGACGTCTTAGTCAAGAAGGGGGAGGTGGGTTACGTCGTCTCGATCGGCACTTTCTTGCAGCAATTCTACATCTACGGTGTGGCATTTCTGGACAGCGGCCACCGGGTTGGCATGAAACGCAAGGAACTAGAGCCGGTGGAAACCTGCGAGGAGATCGATGATCTGCCGTTGCCGGAGGAGTCATGACTCAGCAAGCCGTTCCGAAATATCGGCGGGGCCAGCGAGTCAAAGCCGCAGTCGACCTCACCAACGATAGCTCATTTCCGAACGCGGAGCCCGAGGGAGTCTTGCTCGCGGCCGGAGCGACCGGCGAAATCATCAAGGTCGCTATCCACACCGAAGCGAACGTGCCGGTCTATATTGTCGATTTTGGTGAGGCGCTGCTGATCGGCTGTCTTGAAGAAGAAATAGCAGTGCTTTGAAGGAGGCTTCCGCCATGAATGCCGCGCTGATGAGGAAAGCAAAGAAGGGGTTGCTGCCTCACCCAAACGAGCTCGATCGCAAACGAATTGAGCGCGGCTTGAGCGCGCGCAAGCGCTATCTTTACGTCTCGCCGAAAGTTGGGCCGGTGAGAGGGGGCTACCTCGTCGAGAGCCCTTGTTGCTCGCGCAACATCGACACGGATGGCGCTCTCATCGATGTCGCCCTAATTCTTTATGATACCGTGAGCGGGATCTGGAAGCTTTTTCGCAAGAATCATGCCCAGGGAGTCTGGGAATTTTACAGCCTTTACCTCCGTTTGCCTTCTGCAATCGACGAATTGAACGCGGATCCAGAGCGTCTGTTCTGGCAATAAGGGACCGGCCTTTTAGTTGAAAAGAAGCCACGATGGCGCTCACTGCGAGAGAATTGATCGAAATCGAACGACCAGCTTGCTGCGGATGGCGCCGGCTTGGGCCCGTTTGTTGGGCTGCGGTACCGATTGTCGCAGATTTATTGGGCCGCTGCGATGCGTCAGACGATCAAATCAGCCCGTTCCGACAATTTCATCGTCTCGATCTTCATATGCTCGATCGATCGGATCGCTGCGTGCAGATTACGGCCGACCCAAAGCGACCGACTAGCGTCCCGATGGCGCAAAAGGAATGTTGTGCGGTGAGCACTGAATTTGCGGAGTGTCAGCTGGATGGGCGCACACCTATCATCGCAGGAGATGAGCAAGCGGGGATACGTGCTTTGTACATCGTGACCCGCGCTGGAATGGCACCGGCGGCATGTACGCGTTCAGGAAAGGGGGAAGAAAAATGTTCCAGGCGAGCGCGGAGAAGACCTGCTCAATCATAACAAGTATCGGCGTCAAGGGCTCGCCTTGAGGCCTGCGCCGAGTGCCCCAGGGCAAGCACGCTATCATCGAGATCGTTGGTCCCTTCGGCCCGTGATCGTGAGTGTTACCAAATAGGGATCGTATGAATTCGCAAGAAATCGTCATCCACGTCCGCTTCGCCCCGAACGGGAGGGTGATACAAATCAGCGAGCGTCCGGCACAGCTCACGCCAGACCAATGGTTTGATGTCCTCAACACCCGTGCCAGCTC
This sequence comes from Bradyrhizobium sp. SPXBL-02, assembly GCF_051853065.1. Taxonomy (NCBI): domain Bacteria; kingdom Pseudomonadati; phylum Pseudomonadota; class Alphaproteobacteria; order Hyphomicrobiales; family Nitrobacteraceae; genus Bradyrhizobium; species Bradyrhizobium sp. SPXBL-02. Next base: position 1,705,319 of record NZ_CP182474.1, read on the forward strand.
GGCTTATCGGCCGCTCACTCGTGGCCGCGGGGTGTTTCGGCTGAGTCGGACTGCGGTCGATGCCTTCAGGCAGGAAACTGCGAGGCCGAGATGAGCGAACAGCATACCGGCGGGACCTGATGAGCGAATAGGTCAGAGGGTTTGGGCGTCTTTCCAGCCGATGCCATTGACCTGAAAGAAGCCGTGGGGCTGTTAGCCGGTTGGGGACCGCTGATAGAAGCGAGAAGCCAACGACAGATCGCCTACTTCGGCATTACTTGCGAGGCGCGCCGCCCAAAGCAAAGGATCGTTGCAGAAGTGAACGTTGCACATCTGATGTGATACTTACCTGACTTGGATCGAGAATAAGCGACGGGTGGATAAACAGATCGACATGACAGGAGCGAGCTTGAAATTGATCAATGGGCGGCGCCGGTACGCGCAGGTCCTATTGCGCTTCTTTGGCGACGACAACCACTATGGCGCCGGCTCATCGCGCCTGTTCCGCAAGCGCGACTGGGAACTATGGTGCGTTCAATCGTAAGAGACTACTGGGCATTACGTGCTCGCACCCCATTTCTTCAGCATCAACAGAGGATAGGCGCATGAACTCAGAAGAAGAAATGGAGCTTCCGCAGCTGTATCGGCATCATGTCTTTGCCTGCAACACGCAGCGTCCACCAGGACATCCGCATGGCAGTTGCGGCGCCTCAGGCGCGCAAACCCTGTGGGATCGAATGGGCAAGGCGATCGAAGCGCAAGGCCTCAACGATACCGGTTTCACGATGGCGGGCTGCCTTGGGTTTTGTAACTCTGGTCCCTTGCTGGTGGTCTATCCCGGCGGAATCTGGTACCGCGTGACCACGCCTGAGGACGTTGACGAGATCGTCAAATCCCATCTCAAGCAGGGCAAACGTGTCGACCGCCTTGTGATGGTGCTCAAGCGAAGTTAGAGGCGTCCTTGGCGACCACTTACCGGACCCGCAAGCATGGACGGCGTGCTCGTCCAGGAGCTGCTCGGCCGCTCGGAGCTCGGATCGTCTGAGGTTGACCGTCCAACTCGAGCTCCGGGTCGCTAACAGTAGGTCATTGACATGGGCGCGGCGCATCGCCTCTTCTGAGGCCAAATAGGCAAAGTTTCGCCTTTGCAACGCGCGCCCGCGCAGTAATAGAATTATAACGCGCCCATCTGTTCGTATCGTCACTTACGTGCCGCCCGATCCGTAGCTCACAGCGAGAGCAATGCTGGTAATGATTGTCTGCCTCTGGCCGGCTGACGCGGCGATGACGTGTCAGCTAGCTTCCCACTGCACACGGTGAAGGTAGGAGACACGCTTGACGCGCTCGCAGCGTCCGAGTCGATAACGGAGTCTCCTTGACCCTGTCCTCGCCCTCAGAACCTGTAAGCGACGCCGCCGCTGACGAGCCATGGGTCGATATTGGCGCGCCCGGTGACGGCAACCGCATTGTTTACGGTCGCGGAGTACTCCGGCCGCAGCCACAGCTTTTTCACGTCGAGGTTGAGGCCCCAGTGACGGTCAAGCATATAATCGAAGCCGAATTGGACCGCCGCGCCGAATTGGTTTCTGATGTGTAGATCCGTAACGGTAAGACCGCCGAACGACAAATTGGCTGCCGATTGGTTGAAGAATGCAGTGTAGTTGATGCCTGCGCCGATATACGGCTTTATCGGGCCGAAATCGGTGAAGTGATATTGAAGGGTTAGTGTTGGCGGCAACAGCCAGGCGGTGCCGATATCGACCCCCGTGAGTGCGCCATTGCCGCTGATGTGATGGCGAGTCGCGCCGAGAATAAGTTCAGCGGCTACGTTTTCTGTGAAGAAGTAGGTGATATCGAGCTCTGGTATGGCTCGCTCGCTGAGCGAAAGCCCTGAACTCGGTGATGACAGCGATGGCGTTCCGGCAACGTTGACTGAGCTATCTGCGGTATCCGGCAGAACGCCGAGCACGCGCAGGCGGATCATCCAGGGACTGGAGGCAACAATTGGAGGCGCCTTATAGTAGACCGGTGCCGGGCGCAGATCCGCACCTCGGACCGAGTTGCTAGCCAACGAGCTCGCAAGCGCGAGGATCGATGCCCTCGCCAGAACTGTTAGTACTCTCATCTAAGTCTCCATTCCAAAACTCGCGCGAGCAGCCGCGCGAGATCTCTGTCACACATGATGAACGGAGTAGTATTTGATGCCGATCAAAATCGAAGCGACCGTTAGCACGATTGGCCCGCTAAGTTGCATTAGGATCACGGCCACGAAGCTTTTTCTGTTTTGATCGTTATTCAATCCAGTAGTCAGTTTGAATGAATCCTTTGAAGAATCTGCTTCGCGGCGTTGGCACTCCGAGGCGGGCCGTGGAGGTCGAGCGTGATAAAGGTAGCAAATGCGGCTACGTCTCTCACGCGTTACAAAGCGGCGGGCGCTGCATTACCGTGCAATATCGGCGATGCCACGCTACCAGAAATCACTCGCGCAGGACGTCTCGGTGCAGGTTCCCGCGGTTACTTCGCGTGAAGCAAGCCCGAAGAGAAGAACCACATTTCTGCCTCGCTTGTTGGCTGGCAGAGACGCTCAGCGTCTTCACACCCGCCGGCCGGGCGTGCAGTGTCCTTCGTGCAAGCATACCTCGAAATCATCTTGCGTCTTGCCGTTAAGCAGCGACAGCGCTGGCTCACGATCGAGTCCGGCACTTCGTGCCCCGTCTACGTCGACCAGCGGTCGTCGTGTCGGGAGCGGATCGCCCACCATCAATGCGAGTGCGCTTGCCGCGTCGAGAGCATCGGGATTGACTTCGCCTGATTTGATACGGGGCGCGGCTCGGTTGAACCAGGAGTTAACGGGCGTATTGCGAAAGAAGCCGCGCAGTTCGTCCGCATGCCATGGCTGCTTCAAGATGTCTTTCACGACCACGTCATGGCCGGCGGTCTTGAGCGCTTGAATCTGACGCGCGTTATTTGCGCAGCCGGGTTTCTGATAGACGATCATTGTCGCCATGGCCGACCTATGTAGGGGTGCTGAGCTGACCAAGTGGCAAGCCGCTGCGGCTACCCGCGGGCCCATTTGAAGTTCTTCGGTCAACCCCGATATCTGCGCACCAAGCGCCATTCCGGATTTGCAACACTCGCCGCTGGTCCGGCAGGTTTCGAGCCCGTCCGGCATATTCATTCTCTCGAAATCGCTCGGGTTGCGAGAGGAACAGCAAGCTCCGTTCCACAATTGGAGAGAGCGGAATAGATCCCGTGATGCCGGCTTTTGTCGTTGATGTTTGTGGTTGTTTGTTTGCTTTCCGACAGGCCGCGTAGAACCCGTCACATCCGCAACAGCCAACGATCACGCGCCGGCTGGTTGGCTTTTTATGTGTAATCAGAAGTTTAATGCGTGGTTCAGGCGCTGGCACGGCTGTTGCTAATGAGCTGCAGCAACACTGAGTGAGGGCTGAGTGCACGCCGACGCCCAAGGCGAGCGATGCGCTCCTTCCCTTGAACCCGTGTGCCCCCGCTTCTGTGAGAGAACCAAGCTCGCACAAGAAGCGCGCAACTTTTGGCAAATCGGTTGATGGAGAGCAACATGTCTTCACTGAGACAAATCGCGTTCTACGGCAAAGGCGGAATCGGCAAGTCCACCACTTCGCAGAACACGCTGGCGGCGTTAGCCGAGATGGGTCAGAAAATCCTGATTGTAGGATGCGATCCGAAGGCGGACTCGACCCGCCTGATTCTGCACGCCAAGGCGCAGGACACGATTTTGAGCCTTGCCGCGAGCGCAGGCAGCGTGGAGGACCTAGAACTGGAAGACGTCATGAAGGTGGGCTACAAGGACATTCGTTGCGTGGAGTCCGGTGGTCCTGAGCCAGGTGTCGGCTGTGCCGGCCGCGGTGTCATCACCTCGATCAATTTTCTGGAAGAGAACGGCGCTTACGAGAACATCGACTATGTCTCGTACGATGTGCTTGGCGACGTTGTTTGCGGCGGCTTTGCGATGCCAATCCGCGAGAACAAGGCGCAGGAAATCTACATCGTGATGTCCGGTGAAATGATGGCGATGTATGCCGCGAACAACATCTCCAAGGGCATCCTAAAATACGCGAACTCTGGCGGCGTGCGGCTGGGCGGTCTGATCTGCAACGAGCGGCAGACTGACAAGGAGCTGGAGCTAGCGGAAGCGTTAGCCAAGAAGCTAGGCACTCAGCTGATCTACTTCGTGCCGCGCGACAACGTGGTGCAGCATGCAGAATTGCGCAGGATGACGGTTCTCGAATATGCACCCGATTCCAAGCAGGCTGATCACTATCGCAATCTTGCAACCAAGGTTCACAATAATGGAGGCAAGGGCATCATCCCCACCCCGATCTCCATGGACGAGCTCGAGGACATGCTGATGGAGCACGGCATTATGAAGCCGGTGGACGAATCCATCATCGGCAAGACCGCCGCCGAACTCGCGGCCTCGTAAAGGCGCGCGACGGATGCCGGTCTCCTCACCGCCCATCCCGGGAGGCCGGCATTCTGACGAGCGACCCTGATCAAAACCAGGTTGCGGCGCGCAAACCTGACCATTGTGGAGACCCGCAAATTATGTCTGACGCGCACTTCCTTCCGTCGCTGGCTGCTTGTGCCGTTGATATCAACAGCCATATGCCTAGGGGAATTGCAACCTACCGCATGCTCACCGGTGTGCATCCTGCAGATGCCGATATTACCATTGACAGCAAATTCGATCGCCATGTCGTGGCGTCTATCCTGGCGGCTGCCACAATGGATGGTGGCTCCCTTCCCGAGAAGGCTGGCCTGTCCGGCCTTGAACTGGTGGCCTTGCTGGAGCAGTACTTTCCCACGCTTGAGATCAAGCTCGCGGAGCAGCTTTCGGCTTTCAACTGCGAAGAGGACGACGAGATCGCAATGCTGCGCGATCTCTTGCTCAAGCAACGATCGACGGAAGGGGATATCGGCCGCTGGCTGGCTTCGATGATCGCGCGCCGCGCGATAGAGCCGGACCATCTGTGGGAAGCTCTCGGCTTGCGCAATCGTGGCGAACTCTCTCGGCTGCTGAGCTGTCATTTCGCGCCGCTCGCCGCGCGCAATTTCAACAATATGCGCTGGAAGCGCTTCTTCTACCGCATGCTTTGTGAGAATGAAGGTCTCGTGATGTGCACAACACCCGTGTGCAATCAATGTACCGACTTCAACATCTGCTTCGGTGAAGAAAGCGGTGAGAGCCGGATGGCCGAGCGCCGGCGCGAGTTTCTGTTGTAGGCGGTTCGGCCGGTGGTTGCCGGCGACTGGCCATCTGAACTGCCGCAAAGGTCCGCTATCGCCCAGTCATCCGAGAAAGCCTCGCCGGATTTGGTAAGCCGCGCAGGACGTTGAGCGCGCGGCTGACGCCGGTTACATGTGAGCGAGTGAACATGTGTTCAAGGCCGCGGCGGCCCCCAAGTCTCGGCGACAATTCCTCACATCGTGGCGAGCCGCAATTGCTAACGTTCGAACTCGACGTAACAACAGGCAAGGCGTCCGCTTCATGACCTGTCGCATTTGCGACAATTCATTTGCTCAAGAAGGTCGAGGGCGGAAGCGGTAGGGTCATCAATGGGTTGGCCGGGACGGCAGGCCGGCATGCTGTTTGCTGAATCGTAGGTAGGTCAAACAATGAGGAGCTCTCGCGTGAGCGCCGCCAGCACCGCCGCCAAATCGTCTCGGCCCGACCAGGTGCGCGCCAAGCCGACCGTGCTCAACGACACGACATTGCGCGACGGCGAGCAGGCACCTGGCGTTGCGTTCACCACAGAGGAAAAGCTGGCTATCGCGCAGGCGCTGGCGCGGGCCGGAATCACGGAGATCGAGGCGGGAACGCCGGCGATGGGCAACGAGGAGATCGCCGCCATCCGCGCCATTGTCGAAGCAGATCTTCCGGTGACCACCATAGGCTGGTGCCGGATGCGGGAATCTGATGTCGACGCGGCGATCGAAGCGAAGGTGTCCATGATCAATATGTCGATCCCGACCTCCGATGTCCAGATTGCGGCCAAGCTAGGTGGTCATCGCGACCTGGCGCTAGAACGGGTGAAGCGATTGGTAGGCTATGCCCGTGAGCGCGGACTTGAGGTCGCCGTCGGTGGTGAGGACTCCTCCCGCGCCGAGGTCGATTTTCTCACCAGACTGATGGCGACTGCAAAAGCCGCGGGCGCGCGCCGCTTTCGTATTGCAGATACGCTCAGTGTGCTCGATCCCGACGCAACCTACGCGCTGGTCGGAAATTTGCGTGCGACTACCGATCTCGAACTTGAATTTCACGGTCACGATGATCTAGGACTCGCAACCGCGAACACGCTCTCCGCCATCAGGGCTGGCGCGAGCCACGCCTCAGTGACCGTCATCGGGCTGGGCGAGCGGGCCGGAAATGCACCGCTCCAGGAAATTGCGGTCGCACTCAAGCAGCTCTACGGGCGCGAGACCGGCATCATTCTCCCGGAGCTCGAGAACGTCGCCACGGTGGTAGCAGCCGCGGCCGCACGTGCGATTCCTATGAACAAGGCGATCGTCGGACAACATGTATTTACGCACGAATCCGGCATTCATGTCGCTGGCCTTTTGAAGGATCAACGCACTTATCAATCGCTTGATCCCGTTTTGCTTGGCCGCTGCAACCGCTTTGTGTTCGGCAAGCATTCCGGACTTGCGGCGATCACCGCGTTACTCAATGAACTGCAGCTCGTCGCCAGCGACGATCAAGCCAGGCAGATCCTGTCTCAAGTCCGCAAATATGCCATCGAGCACAAGCTGCCGGTCGAGCGCGAAACCGTGGCGGCGATCTGGCGCGACGTGTGCGGATGCTTGGCAACCGACCCCGCGTGAAGAGCCGTGTCCAGCAACGTTTGCGTCGACCCTTCGCAAACCGACGCGCCGCAAGGACAGTGTCCGATGTCGCTGATGACGCGATCGGCGTCCAGCTTTGGCACGTCAGATCCCCTGGCGCGATCGCACCTCCAGATCTTACTTCCCGTTCCGCCATGCATGCCGTGATCTCCTACGCAATGACCAGCCATCCCCGGTCTGCCAATCGGCATCTTTTCGCGCGGCTAATTTCTGGTCCGACGACCGTCCGGACGAGCGTCAACCTAGATCATGGTGTGGTCCTTGATTCCGGATCTTCATCGGGGCTTGCTTCGTCACCGGCGGACCTGCCGATCTGGGCAGCGAAGTTGAGAGCACCGCTTTCCGGAGTCAGGCCGTGGCGATGCGCACCAGCTGTGCGAGGCAGGACGGCAGCAGTCAACAGGCGCCACCCCATCTCACTGACTGTCCAGAGCTAATCCGAAGGAGAAATTTTCGATGATCAGCTCATCCATGCCAGCCGGTATCCTGGATCGGCTCAGCAAGGCCTCGTCGGCAGAGGAGTTTTTCTCGCTGCTTGGCGTCGATTACGACCCCAAAATCGTGAATGTCGCGCGCCTTCACATCTTAAAGCGCATGGGACAATATTTTGCTGAAGAGCAATTTACTGGCGCCGAAGAGCCGGAAATCAGAGCTAGGTGCAAGGCGATACTGGAGCAAGCCTATGCAGATTTCGTGACATCGTCACCGATCGATCAGCGAGTGTTCAAGGTTTTGAAGGATGCCGTCGCAGACCCTAAGAAGGCCGCGGCCTTTGTCCCGTTGAGCGAGTTGGAGTGACACGGTAAGCGAATTGCGACCGACCGGCGCCGAGGCGATCCGATATCGGGGCCTTCTCTTTCGTGCTCAACTATCTGAAGCAATGACCGGAGCGGCGGTTGTCGTATTCCCGACCCATGTCTGGACTGATCGCGTCAAAGGTATCAGCCGTTCGTTGAATTGTGTCGCAGGACATTACTTTCGACTGGCTTTCAATGGTCTTTGCAACTGGTACGACACTTGCTGTTGTCCTGCCATCGAAGCCGACAGATGGCAGTCGACCGCATAAGTTTGAAGGAGGACCTATGATGCTGCTTTTACGACCTGCTGAGATCTGCGCTACCATTCCGAGGCCCATAGTCGCGTTAGCTTCCTTGGATAGGGGTTTTGACGCGATCAGAGCTCTGCAGCGTCGGTCAGATGATGGTCAATGGTAAGTCGTCGCTTCGCGTTACTCCTGCAGTCGGTATGCATAACAACATCTGCATCAAAGCGGTCCCCGATCCCGCTCAGATCGGTGCCCATCTCTTGGCGGATGGGAACTGTGCCACGAACAGCGCCAGCTTCGGCCCATACGGAATGCTTTCGTTTGGGGGGCGGGATGGATTGCGTGACAGGAGTGTTGCCAGGATCGCCCTCGTTTTCGCCGCGAATCTGGAGTCGTTGGGCCGAACTGGGTCGCAGGTACTGCGCAGCGTACGAACTCGCCTACTCAGGTATCGAAGCTATCGGTTAGAATCACCACGGCGCCTTGCCGAGCCGCGGTGGCGCTCGTCGAACCCGGCGAGTAACGGTTCGGTTTGGCGGAGCCCTCCAAATTCAGTCGGACGGGTGCTTCTATTGCGACGACGTGTATTGTTGTCCGGCCGGTCCAAGCACGCAGGCGGGGCAGAGCAGCCAGCCACTTGCTAACCGAAAGTGATCTTCAGCTAACGAAGCGAACAAGCAACCCATGGCGCCGGCGCCCCTATCGTTGAGGAGGAATTTGAAAGTATGAGCAACGTCAGCAGAACGGCCATGCCAGCGGCCGCCGGCCGCGCAGCAGCCAAAAAAGAGCTGCCGGAGCGCTTTAAGTCGTACAAGCACGTCTGGGTCTTCGTCGAGCTTGAGCGTGGTCAAGTGCATCCCGTTTCCTGGGAGCTTATGGGTGCAGGGCGCGGCCTTGCCGACAGGCTAAAAGTGAATCTTGCCGCTGTGGTTATCGGTCCGGAGGGGCAGCACACACGTAACGCCGCGCTTGAAGCCTTTTGCTATGGCGCCGATCTGGCCTATCTCGTGAGCGACAATGTTTTATCGGATTACCGTAACGAATCCTATACCAAGGCGCTAACCGAACTCGTCAACACCTACAAGCCCGAGATCCTGCTGTTGGGAGCGACGACGCTCGGTCGCGATCTCGCAGGTTCCGTGGCGACGACCCTGTCGACGGGGCTCACTGCCGACTGCACCGCGCTGGACGTGGACGCCGATGGTTCGCTTGCGGCGACGCGTCCGACCTTTGGCGGCTCGCTGCTCTGCACGATCTACACCCTGAATTATCGTCCGCAGATGGCCACCGTCCGCCCGCGGGTCATGCCGATGCCTGTGCGTGTCGAGCGCGATGCCGCTCGTATCGTCGTTCATCCGCTCGGCCTTTTCGAAGACGATATTGTCACAAAAGTATTGTCATTCCTGCCCGATCGCGATGCGCAAACGTCCAATCTGGCCTATGCCGATGTCGTGGTGGCGGGCGGCCTAGGACTAGGATCGCCTGAGAACTTTCGGTTGGTGCGCGAGCTCGCAAGTCTGCTTGGGGCTGAATATGGCTGCTCGCGTCCTCTCGTGCAAAAAGGGTGGGTTACGTCCGACCGGCAGATCGGCCAGACAGGCAAAACCATCCGGCCGAAGCTCTATATTGCCGCGGGCATTTCGGGGGCGATCCAGCACCGGGTTGGCGTCGAGGGCGCGGATCTGATCGTCGCGGTCAATACTGACAAGAACGCTCCGATCTTCGACTTCGCCCATCTCGCGATCGTCAGTGATGCCATTCAATTGCTGCCGACGCTGACGGCTGCATTCCGCGCGCGGCTTTTGCCAGAGTCGCGCGCCCGGATCGCGGTCTAGAGGAGATGAGGATGATTGAAGAGAAATTCGATGCGATCGTGGTCGGAGCCGGTATGGCCGGAAACGCGGCGGCATTGACGATGGCCAAACGCGGCATGAAGGTGCTGCAGCTCGAGCGGGGCGAATATCCCGGATCGAAGAATGTGCAGGGCGCCATCCTATATGCCGATATGATGGAAAAGCTGATCCCGGAGTTTCGAGAGGAGGCGCCGCTCGAGCGCCACCTGATCGAACAGCGGTTCTGGATGATGGACGACCGCTCCCATGTCGGCATGCACTACCGTTCGGAGGACTTCAACGAGGAGCGGCCGAACCGCTATACGATCATACGTGCTCAGTTTGACAAATGGTTTTCTTCCAAGGTGCGTGAAGCTGGTGCGATCGTGCTGTGCGAGACCACCGTCACCGAGCTCGTACGGGACGATCATGAAAGGATCGTCGGTGTTCGTACGGATCGCAGAGACGGCGAAATACATGCCGACATCGTCGTCCTGGCCGAAGGCGTCAATGGCCTGCTCGGCACACGTGCAGGCCTACGCGCGCGCCCGACAGCCGACAACGTTGCGCTCGCGGTTAAGGAAATGCATTTCCTGCCTCGCGAGACTATCGAGGCGCGCTTCAATCTCAGGGGCGATGAAGGCGTCGTGATCGAGGCGGCCGGCACCATTTCTCGTGGCATGACCGGGATGGGTTTCATCTACGCCAATAAAGAGTGCATTTCGCTTGGCATCGGTTGTCTCGTCGACGACTTCCAGCGCACGGGCCAAACGCCGTACGGACTGCTCGATCAATTCAAGAGGCATCCCTCTGTGGCGCCCCTAATAGCAGGGTCCGAAGTCAAGGAATATTCGGCGCATCTCATTCCCGAAGGCGGTTACAAGTCGATCCCTCAGCTTTATGGGGAAGGCTGGGTCGTGGTGGGCGATGCGGCTCAACTCAACAATGCCATTCATCGTGAGGGCTCGAATCTCGCGATGACTTCCGGCCGTATTGCCGCCGAAGCGATAGGTCTGGTCAAATCACGCGGCGACCCGATGAGTGCGACAAATCTGTCGATCTACAAGAAGATGTTGGACGATTCGTTCGTTATCAAAGATCTGAAGAAGTACAAGGATTTGCCGCCTCTAATGCATACTCACTCCCAGAACTTCTTTCTCACCTATCCGCAGCTCATCTCCAAGGCGATGCAGAACTTTGTGCGCGTCGATGGTACGCCCAAGGCTGAAAAGGAGAAAGCGAGCCTGAAATCCTTTGTCAAGGCGCGGTCATGGTCAGGTCTATTCGGCGATGCTTGTCGTCTTGCTCGGGCCTGGCGCTGACCGCAACAGTGTGAAGTCCAACAATGGAAAGCCAAAGCATGAGTTCCGAACCCGCGGTGCGCGTCGAAGACAAGCTGTATTACAACCGCTATCTTGTCGACGTCGGAAACCCTCACGTCAAGGTCCGTGCGCACACAACGCCATCGCCGCAGCTACTTGCACTTTTGAAAGTCTGCCCCGCGCGGTGCTACGAGCTCAACGACGCTGGCCAGGTCGAGATAGCGGTTGACGGCTGCATCGAGTGCGGTACCTGTCGCGTTATCGCGGAGCCGACCGGCGACATCCAATGGAGCCATCCACGCGGCGGGTATGGTGTGCTGTTCAAGTTTGGATGATGGTGAACAAAAGGCCGTCGGACGACCGAGGCTAGGCGAGGGGAACTCATGCTATCCGTGCCGCATGGCATGTCATTTGCCGGACGGCGGGAATTCGACCACGACGCTTTTCATGAGGACGCTGCGCGACGTGGCTTGCCAACGTGACCCGCCGTGACGCTCGTTCGGGAGCCGCAAAGGCCTCGTTGTGGTGCTATTGCGTGGCGCGCCCCAACTGCGTTGATCGAATGAGAGAGTAGAGATCAGCCTCTCGCCTGAGCGGGAACGGGCCCAGCGGCCTCCATAGCGATCGCCACTGACTGCGTGATCGCAGCAAAGCGCACGGCGGTGTGTATCGCTCCGGGATCAACGCCTGCGGCCCTCAGTGTCTTCTCATGGGCATCAATGCAGACTCCGCAACCATTTATGACGGAGACCGCAAGCGACCACAGCTCGAAATCTGTCTTGTCCACGCCCGGATTGCCGATCACGTCCATACGTAGCCGTGGCGGCATCGTCTTGTATTCCGGATCGGAAACGAGGTGAGCGAAGCGGTAGTAGACGTTGTTCATTGCCTCCGCAGTGGCCGCGGCTTTCGCTGCGGCGATCTCTACAGAGGTCATCACGGCGGACGCCGCGGATTCCATAGCGGCCACCAGGGCTGCATTGCGGGTGGCAGCCGCACTCGCTAGCAGAAGCCCGTACTTTCGTTGCGGCGAAAACGTCTCATCCTCGACGACGGAGACCAAGTTAAGCCTGGCATCCTTCGCAAAGTCAGGAATCCTGCCGCTTATTTGTTCGATCCACGACATGCTGGCTCAAGCAACTTTCAAGGTTTCGCCGCCGATTTGGCGGTTGCAGGGACAGAGCTCGCCGGTTTGCAGCGCGTCCAGAACGCGGAGCGTGTCCTTCGGGCTGCGCCCCACACTGAGATTGGTCGCATAAACGTGCTGGATCGTGTTTTCTGGGTCAACAATGAAGGTGCAACGATAGGCGACCCCTTCGGGTGAGCGCACACCGAGACCATCGACGAGCGTTCCCTTTGTATCGGCAAACTGCCAGATTGGTAGATTGTGCAGTTCGACATGTGACCGCCGCCAAGCAAGCTTGCAGAATTCGTTGTCAGTCGAACCACCCAGTACAACCGCATCGCGGTCAGCGAATTCTTTGGAAAGCCGGGCAAATTCGGCGATCTCTGTCGGGCAGACGAATGTAAAGTCCTTGGGGTAAAAGAAGATAATCTTCCATTTTTCCGGAAAGCTCATTTCGGTCAGCGTCTGAAATGCACTCTGCCCTTCTTCTTCCTGCGCATGAAAACCTGGCTTCACGCCTGTGATGTCGAATGGCGGCAACTGACTTCCAATTCCGAGCATGCTGTCCTCACAAACTTGCTTTTTGTAGGTCGTGACGTCACTAATGGAGCAAACTATATGCCACCCGTTCTTAGGTCCAGAATGGGCGCAACAAGGCCGGCCCAGCGGCTTAGATGCGGGCATGCTCGCGCGCTAGTGGCTCGATCAGCACTAAGCTGACGGTCATCTAGAGCACGTAGGTTCGCACAAGGCGCGGGGACAACCTGCAAAAAACACCGCTATACGTCAGCAGAGCAACGGCAACGGTTGCGGTGCCTTTGAGCTCGACGGCACGCGGGCGCTGGTCAGGCGCTTGGCAGGAAGATGGCTGACCTGAACTGTAGCGGTCTCGTCATCGACCAGCAGGCACTGCAAAGCCGACTATGGACTTAACGTGGGCTCGTGCTATTTAGCGCGCGCAGCTGATCGAACTGCGACGTCTCGCCATTGAACGTCCACAATCGGTACATTCGCAAGACATCAAGGTGGCGCAGGAGCGGACGCCAGAGCTAAGGCGGCTTCCGAAATGGCGAAGAGTTTGATGGACGATCGCGGAGCCGACCTGCTCGGCGGCCCCACTGTCGCGTTAAGGTCGTCCGGTATCGTTGTAACCAAAAAGCCGCAGCTCGGGTTGAGGCCCGGGTGCGCGCCACGATCAAGGCAGCAGCGTGCCAACTCCGCGGTGAGGCTCGCCGGTCGGCAGTTCCCGCTCGCTTGGCAATAAGACCGATCACCTCCCAATCAGCAAATTCGCCAAAAGAACGAGAAGTAGCTGGCCGGGCCGACGGATGCGGCCTCGGCAAGCCTGTTTATATCAAGACTACAGGACATTGCTCTGCTGCGGGTGGTTGCGATCGAGATGTTTTCTCCCCTGGCAACATCGATTGCGAGTATCAGCTGCGTGCCATCTGCTCGCCTCGACTGTCGCTGCACCTGCTACCGATGCGTACGCCTTGGTGCGCGGAGTCCTGAGCCAGATCGGCCAGTAGCCTATCGAGATCGTTTTTTGGAAGGCAAAGAGCTGCCCGGGACATTATTCGGATTATCTCACATAGACCATCGATCACGGCCGGGATCTTGTTGGTGTTCTTCTCGCATCGGGGCATAGCTGTCGAAGGTGCTCATGCGGATGTGGCAGGCGTTGCAAGAAACCGCTCGGCAGCCCGAGCGGAACGGCGCGCGCGACCTCCGCGAATACTTCCCCTCCATTGCTAAGCCGTAGCGCATCAAAGGAGCGGCGTGTGATGCGCGCCAAAAGCGGCACGCCAGATCGGCCGGTTTCAAGAGTCAGAACCAAGGTGACCTCGGCCTCGCCGTGCGGCAGAGAGGCTTTTATGCGTGCTGGAAAAACATTGAGGATAGAGCTTGCGCGCCGAGGCTCGCGCGCGATGCTGACGTCGTCGGCAGCGATGCGCAGCCGCAGCTGCGCTCCCGGTGTAAGCGGCACTCCAGGTATCAGAAAGCGAACAGCTTTGAGGCGGAGCATGATCAGCCCATAGCGCCCGTCATAGCCGCCGACCGTAGTATCAAGACAGACTGCCGCTTCGCCGCGCTTGGCAAGCGCCGGATCACTCTGAAGGACACTGAGCGGACCGGCCGCAGTCACGGCGCCATCCTTCATCATGACGAGATGATCGGCAAAACGCTCGATATCAGCGATGTCATGGCCGAAGTAAATCATCGGCAATGGAAGCGTTTGCCGCATGCGCTCGAGAAAGGGCAGGATCTCGCGTTTGGCGGAGCGGTCGAGCACAAGGAGTGGATCGTCAAGCAAGAGTAGCCGAGGCTGGGCCAGCAGCGCGCGGCCAAGGGCGAGTCGCTGTCGCTCCGCTCCGGAAAGAAGTGATGGCAACCGCTCGAGCAGTGGCGCCAAGGCGAGCAATTCGACCACACCATCAAAATCGATCAGTGTCGGTTCCGATTTTGACGCGTTGTATAAGAGTGTGCGTCGTACAGACAGATGAGAAGAGAGAATCGGTAAGCGAAATACATATGCGACGTGACGCAGATGAGGCGGTCGAAACGTAGTCTCATCCTGCCAGATCTCCCCGTCAATCGCGCAGAATCCATTCGGCAGGCGCTGGACCCCAGCGATGCAGCGCGCAAGTGTAGTTTTGCCGCACCCGGGCGGACCAGAAATCGCTGTGACGCCTTTGGCCGGTACGCTGAATTGCGTATCTAGCGGAATGCTTCCGAGAGAGCCGTTGAAGGCAACTTCGATATAGCCCTTTTTGGCTTCTCTGATGAAGCTTCGCATGTTCTGTATCTTCTCATCTGAGTCAGGGGGCCAATGGCTGCAGTGGAGCTAATGGCCATGCTTTCGACGATCCAGTCTATGGCGCGGCAGCACGGCCTTTCCGCTCACGTGAGGGGCCTAGGGGGGGAGGGCGGACTGCAGATTGGTATCAAGCTCTTGAGCAGCTCCGCGCCGCTAGGATTGTGGCAACCGGACGTTGCCCGCTGCGCTTGCCAATGAGAGGTAAGCGCCCTTCCAGCAGCGCGAGGTTGTCAGTCTGCTTGGCGGGCCGAGGGTCTCTGATGAATGTTGGATTAGCGCGACTTGAGAAGCTTGGCGGTGAAGCTGTCGGAACACGCCGGAGCCGGATACTGGCTCGGGGCCAGAATTGGGCATGACGGATCCCACAGCTTGCCGAGCCGATTTGAAGTTTGCGTCGGTCGCCACAATGGTGGCCCTTGCACTCTCAGGTGCGAGTAGCATCAAAGCTAGGTCGATCAGGATGAATCGAATAAACCTCATTGGAATCCCGGCTCCGCCGCGACCGCTTCCTTCGCGGCAACTTGCTGATGCTTACCCAGCAATCGGCGTGCCGTTTTAAGGAGTATCTGGCCAGCTATTGGCAAGGGAGGCTTTGCATCGGTGTCCACCCTTCGTCCTAGATCGCCGCATTGTAGTGTATGACTTTGGACGTTCGCGTCGCCACCCGCACATGCAGGGCTATGAGATGGCACCTGAGGGTGAAACCATGCCTCTCGCGTTGGAGATGGTGCTTCGGCGAATGTGCGGCCACGCGTCAGTGATGCACAAGTCCCTGCCTCCGGCCGACGCACCTTCCGATCTGCGCGAAGGAGAAGGTCGGCAGCCGATCGCTTGGAAGAAGCGCTGATATGAGACGATATCCGCTGCCCGCTCGTTCAAAGTGCTTGAATCGATCGTAACGTCAGGATGTAGGCATTGCGAAGCAGAACGCCATATTGGGAGCCAACATCGGCACATAAGCGCTAAACGGCCGATCTCTGTTTGATCCCGGTCCTCGCAATGCGTGTTGCGCCTAGCGGTACGATGATTCCGAGCGCCTGTATCATTGCGGCGCCCGGAACAGCGAGCCAGTGGCTGCCGAGACGCTCCAATCCGGTAAACAGATCAGCCTGGCGGGGCAAAGAAAAAACAGTGAAGTATATGCGGCTTAAGAGAGGTTTTGTGAATCAAGTGCGACGAATAGGCGGGACTTGCAATGCGCATCGCTATGCAGCCGTCCTCGCTACGATCGCGATCGCAGCGACGTGGTGCACAGGATACGCTTGCGCGCGAGATCGTCGGGCCGAGGAAGTGTTGGTGTCGTGCAAACCAGACGTGATCCGCTTCTGTGATCGCTTTACAGGCCGTTACGATGCTGACGTGGCCATGTTTTGTCTAACGGAAAACTTCAAAAACTTACGCCGCGAATGCCGACGCGTGATGCCGACCGCCGCCGCGGACAGAAACGACCGGTCGAGACAATCTCTCAACAGGCGCCCGGTAGGCTTTCATCGAGAGTGAAGCACGGCAATTGCGAAGTCGAACGATAGTGAGGTGTTCAGCCTGACGGGGTCTCCGGCTTTGGCCAGCTCGGTGGTTGCAAGTTGATCGGACTGGAGCATCAGCCTGCCGATGCGAAGTTCAACTATCTGAGGGCTGATCCGCGGATCGATTGGCAGCAGTTGCGCTTCGATCAGCGCTGCAGCCATTCGACGACTTCGAGCTTTCGTCACGTTGCTATTGGTTCGCGGTAACGGGTCCGACCGACAACCGCGTCAGCTGAGGGAGGAATGGCCGGACATATGCTGGAAATCCGTACTCCGCACCAATCTACACCGTTGTGGTCGGCGACTAGGTGTTTTTGGGCAGGTGGCCATGGGGTAGGAACGGGCAAAAGATTCGCCCGAATATTTGCGTCGAAGGTTTGTTTCATTGCGGTTTCCTTAGAGTCTCAGCTTGGGACTACCTTGGGCTGGACTGCCGGACTCAAGGTAGCAAAGTGAGGTAGGAAAACCTCTTGCTAGCCGCTGATCGACTTCTCAAGGCATCCGCTTGATGCGATTGCGGCGTTCTCGATGGGCGCTTCAGGGGAGTCGCTTCGCCCGATCGTGGTGCTCTTGAACGAATACACTTTAGAGCTCAGGGCTAAAGGGAACGCCGTCGACATAAGTCGTTCAAACGCAGAAAGCTGTTCATGCAGACGCTTCTCAACGGTCTCCCGCTGCGCGGCAGGGAGTTCAGTGCCAAGCAATCGACGGCAACGCCAGATTTCGTTTCGCAACCATCTGATCTCACTTAATGTATCATCAATCGAAGTCATCACAGATATTCGTCCCTGGGCATCAAGCATGACGATCGTCTGAGCGGCCGTTGCTTGGCTCCGGATTTATCTACCGAATAGTTGAGCCGAGGATTTACGACGTCCCGCGCGTTCGTCCCCGGAGGCGGCGACCAAGATATGTGCAA
The DNA here is from genome assembly GCF_051853065.1 of Bradyrhizobium sp. SPXBL-02. Classification (NCBI taxonomy): domain Bacteria; kingdom Pseudomonadati; phylum Pseudomonadota; class Alphaproteobacteria; order Hyphomicrobiales; family Nitrobacteraceae; genus Bradyrhizobium; species Bradyrhizobium sp. SPXBL-02. Next base: position 1,722,771 of record NZ_CP182474.1, read on the forward strand.
CTCTTACCAATCAATATCACGCTACGCCGCGCGTGTGACGACAAATCGCGGCAGAATTTCGCGGTTTCACGGCGTCCCGATCGTGTGTCCTGCACAATTTCAGCGCTCTACAAGATTGGTTGGCCGACCAGCAGTTAAGTAGATCCGGCCTGCTATAGGCATTCACAATCGCTAACCCGATAACCAATCTACGGGCGAGGTGGACCTTATCAACAACATGGGAAAGCCATGACAACGAATTTGAGGAGGGCAAACCAGCCTGACTGCGATCCACGGCACGCGCCAGCCAATCAAAGAAGCGCGGTTGCGGTTGGTAGTAAAAGGCAAAATGTCGATGGACGCAGGGTCGAGGCAGTTGAGCATTCCACAGACGGTCATTGCCGTCGACATCCGCTGCGCACACCTCTGAAAGATCGATTGAATAGCTTGGATCGCACGCTGCACCAGCTTGTAGCGTTGTTGATTTGTAAAAGATAAAGGCTCACATGGGCAGGCGTTGATGTCCCTTCCCAAATGGAGATCACGACGACGACGACCTGTTGATCTCCAGTTTTCTTGCCTGCGGGCGATGGCCAGGAAAGCCATTTAAGATGGTCGGCACGGGGCGCCCGGCCGGCATCGTCAGTACACTTGCCAGTTGGAACCGCGAGACGGCGTCGATGATGGATTGATGCGGGCAATAAAATGTGTCTGACCCAGCCAAGCCGCGCCTTTCTATCGCTCCGTGGTCCGTCAGCTTATCGACAGCTAACTTTCGTATCACGAACGTCGCTACTCGCTTTGCAGGCTTGGAAGGGTGCAGATCCCGCAGGCGAGACCGGGGTGCATTCCGATATCAACCGGTCCGCGAGCGAGACGTCGCCTCGTTCGCTGCACTGCTTGCAGTTGCTCGGCGGTACTTGCGCAGGCGTATTCGCGCCAGTCGTGCGGGACTGCCCGGTTGTGAGATCGCACCTCATTTCGGTTGGCCGGTGGAGCGTCAGCCATAGTGGGGGATTACCAGTTGTAAGATGCGCCGTCCCGGCGCGTTCGCTCTATTTTACACCAAGAAACGATATCGATGAACGCAGAACAGCTCGGGGCTGGTGCTCCTTCCGCAACTTCCGATTCAGAAAGCTCCGAACCCGGCTCCGCGGCCGCATCGCAGTGGGGAGAGGCGTTGAGGGACATGCACGGGTCCGCCGCCGAGGAGGCTGCCCGGCCCGAGTTGCTGGCCGACTGGGCTGCCGAAGACGGGCAGGGGCAACATGAGGATCGGCAACAGGCAGTAAGTCGAACGAGAGCTTGGCGCGGCACGGGTGATCTCAATGAGCTGCTAGATCTGTCGTCCCTGTCCCTGACCGCCTTATCTGCGCCGATTCTGGCCGGAGTGCGCCGCCTGAATGTCGACAACAATCAGCTGGCAAGCCTGCCCGAACGCCTTCCAGAAACGCTTCAGGAGTTGGACGCGCGCGGTAATCGCCTGACCCACCTGCCCCGCCTTCCAGCCGGGCTTCAGCGTCTGAACGTCGAGCACAATCAGTTGGCGGACCTGCCCGAGCCTCTCCCGGCTGAGCTCGAATGGCTCAGCGCCAGCCACAACCGGTTGACCAGCCTGCCTGAGACGGTCCCGCACCAGCTGATATGGTTCGGTGCCAGCGACAATCTGCTGACCAGCGTGCCCGAGACCCTGCTGACGCACCTAGGCCGTGAGTCGAGTGTTAATCTGGAGAATAATCCGCTCGCCGATTGGGTGCAGGCCGGCCTGGCAACAGCGATGCATGCCGGACACTATGCCGGCCCTCAGGTTTTCTTCTCGACCACCCCTGGAGCGGTGGAAGTTCAGCCGCGGTCCCTGCAAGAGGTCGCCGCGGACTGGCTTGAGGGTGAGCCCACAGCAATGTCCACTTGGCAGCACTTCGCCCATGAGGCGGGGGCCGCGGACTATGCACGCTTCCTCGACCGGCCGGGGCACCGTGAACTACCATCATGAGGCGTTCCGTCAGGCGGTCGCTGAAGATCTGCGGCAGGCAGCTGTCAGGCCGCGTTTGCGTGAGCAGTATTTCGAATTGGCTTCGGGAGCGAGCGAGAGCTGCGAAGATCGCATTACTTTGGTCTGGAACGGCATGCAGACTGCACGCCTGAACGCTGATGTCGAGGACGGCGTCTATGACGGGCGACTGGGCGAATTGCTCCAGAACGGCCGCGTCATGTTTCGCTTGGAAGCGCTGGACGGGATCGCGCGCGAGAGGGGCAATTCACTTCGTCGTGCCGATCCCGACACGGATGTCGATGAGATCGAGGTCTACCTTGCCTACCAGACCCGGCTGCGGGACGCGCTGGAGCTGCGGCACACGGCTCCTGACATGCGCTTCATGAATGTCTCTCACGTGACCGAGGGCGATGTGGCCAGGGCCGAGGTATTGGTGCGGCAGCAGGAAGCGGCGGAATTTCCGGACTATTTGGCAGCGCGCTGGCAACCATGGGAAAGCGTGGTGAGGCGCATCGCACCCCAAGACTATGCTGACATGCAGGAGCGGCTCGTTGACGCGATGGGCGTACCGTTTGAAACCCGCTTGGTTGAGCGACTGGCCGAGCATGGTCTGACAGGCGATGCCGATGCCGAACGGGTCCTCGGCGCCCACATACGAGACGAGATCGCCCGCGAGATCAAAGGCGCGGTCATGCATCAGGTGCTCGGCAAATTGGGCCTGAAGCTATGAGCGCCTCCCGAAGGAAGCCTCGTCGACCCGCCTAATCGCTCACAATGTCAAGGCATTCATCGTTTCTTCGAGGACGGGGCTGCCTGCATCAGCCATTGGCCAATGAGCTGCCGCCGATTGCCGGCCGCGCTGTCCGTGCGCACGATTGTAAGGATGGAGATCCAAGCGGAAAGTCGTATACCGCAATTTATGCGTTCGCGTTGCGAGCGCCATTGAAGTCAGCGGTCAACGACCACTCATAGGCCGGACGAACAGATGGCGATCAGTCCGAACTCTTAAGTAGCCCTTGTGCAACGTAGGCTATCGATATCCGTTCCCCGTCGACGGTCAGGCCTTCGCAGCGTCACACTCGAATCCAGATCGCGAAACATGCTGTAATTGCGTCGAATCCATTGATGCAGCTCGGTGGACCAATCCTTCTCGTCGCGCAGATATCCAGTGAAGGAAAAGCTCAGCCGGTCTATATATCGTTTAAGGAACAGGGGAAGTGCGGAAATCCGAATCACCCGCTCGTGATCCATTACTTCCGGCAATTCGCCACGCAGCACGAATTCATTGTGGACGGTGACCAGCGACGCCGGCGGAATTCGCCGCCGCAGCATTTCATAAGCGCGAAAGGAGATGCGGTCTGCGCCCGCGACGAAGAGGATGATAGGGGTGACATAGCAGCGCGCTGTCTCCTTCATGAAGCCTATCTCCTCGCACATCTTGAAGAATTCGTCGAAGACGTGAAAGCCGAGGTCAATGACCTTGGGTACCCGATCGTGGATGATCAGAGGGTCCATCAGCTGCATCTTGCCGTAAGTGTCGATCACATCAGCGGTCTCCGTGATGTTGGGCAGGTAGTCGAGCAATGACGGCTCTTTCAAGTTGACATCGAACGATAGCGCTGTGCCGTTTTTCAGCAGCAAGAACTCGCTCATGGCCCGAGCGATGAGGGTTTTACCGACCTGCGGGCTAGGAGAGCAGATGATGTAGATGGGGGTCGCTAACATAGCCAGCAGATCAATTCGTTCCGTACGTGGGCCCGACCGGAGCTCGCCGGATATGCCGCTACTTTTCGCCGGCCCGGGTGGCGGACTTGGCCCCCGCCAATTCCGTCAAGTTGATGCGATCAAATTCGCTCCAGACATTTGCCAGCCAGTGCCGGACATAGCCGCGCAGGACGAAGGAGTTGTTCGCGGGTTCATCGTTCCGTCCCTTGTTTGCCACGAAGTCTATGAATGGGACGGATGCGACTTCCACCTGCTCATAGGCCATCTCGTTGAGCTTCGGTATGGTCAACTCAGTCGCATGTTTGATGCGGTGAAAATAGGAATTATATGTCGCTTGATCCCACTGGAAGAATTGAGTGTCGTTGATGAAGTTCTTGACCAGGTAGTACTTTGCGCCGCTCATGAAAGTCGCGGTTTCAGCGATCTCGTCTAGCGAAGCGATGGATGATCCCAGGATGTGGAACACGGCAAATGTGATCTGGCCCGATCGGGCCGAGTCCAGAAAGCCAATGTCCCGCAAGGAAGCCAACGCAGAGGACAGTAGGCCTGCCCGAGCATCGATGACAGTGACAGATAGCCCTGAGTTCAAGGTATCGAAGATCTTCATCTGGTCCGCCGTCGTGGTCATATCGACGATCTCAGTAATCTCGGGATAAAAGCGTTTCAGCGTTCCGCGGGGCGACTCTGTGTCGAATGCGCGTGTTTGCACGTTGTTGACGCTGAAGTAGTCCAGTAGCGTTCGTGATACGGTCGTCTTGCCGACTCCTCCCTTGTCCGCACCGACCACAATTACAACTGGCTTAACCATCAACATCTCCCGAGACACTCGTTATTGCCGCGCGCAAAGTGCGCAATCGGCGCGTCTCTGCTTTTGGGTGCGATCATGGCAGAAAGAAGGGGCAATGAACCTTCGATGCTGGAGCTCTGCAACTGATAAACGTTTTCAACATTGAGCGAGTAGCATCGTCCGATGATGCAGCCCGGCGAATGGGAGTAATCGCTTGTATTGGTGATCTACGTGAGGTTTGTGGGCAGTTGGAATGCGCGGGCAAGAATCAACTGTCCGCCTGTTGTGATCGTTGTAACGACATAGGTTATTCATAGATGCCGTTGCTGCCGCTATCGACTTTTCATGGAGCGACGGAAACTAACGTGGCGTCAGATTGGGAGCTCGATGAAGGCGCAGATCAAGGCGATGCCACGCGGTGCGCCTATCGCTTGGCAGACCACAAAGGTCTGCTGGATCAGATGGTCGTCTTTTCGGCAGAGAGCGAAGCGGCTGGTTAATTTCTGAAAGATCACCCTGAACGACCGAGCTCGCACTCTCACTCTACTGATGAATATCGGGATATGCGAAAGCTGGAGCGCGTCGGTGACGCAATAGCAACCATGCGTCTGTTCGCTCTGCGGCGGGATTATCGGGCCACGGAGAACAAGATCGAAGGAGGAGCGGGGCGCCGGCGGACCCGCATCATAGGAGGTGAAGCGATATCGGACGCTCCGATAGAAGAAGCGCGCGTCTGGTGGCCGGAACGGCGATCTTTGTGTTGGACACGGATTTCGCCGAGCTACGTCCTACCTGTCAAGGAGGTTCTTACTGGAATGATCGATAGCCATGGCACTCTCGTTAGCCGCTTCCTTGAAGCGGCAGACCGCGTACGCTCCGGTTTAAAGCGCCCACTTTGACAACCTGAAAAGGTTGTTTAAACGCATTTGCGTAGAAGCGGCCTCGAGCGGCCGTATGGTAATGGCTTAACGACGGATCTCCACGAGCTAAAGGCGGGTGCTAGATGCACTCTACGCGCAAAGGCGATGCGCTTGCTAGGCGGCCGGCGCTGCCAGAAAGCTTAATTTTGGCGCTTTGTCGGCCCGGCGTCTGGCTGATCGGCACCTGGCGGGGGTGTGGTCCCGGTTTGCATGGGGGTGCACTGCGCTGCGTCGTTCGAGGAGCGACCAACGATAATTGTGAGCAGACCCTCGCCCCACAGCCGCTGCGCTGCTCTCCTGGCGTCCTCCAGCGTCACCCCATCGACCAGGGCATTGTGCTTTTCGAAATAGTCGATGGGAAGCTTGTCAATCTGATTCTGCAGTAGCGTTCGCGCAAGCTTAGATGATGTGTTGAGAGCCACCTGTTGCGAGCCTTTTAGGTAGGACTTTGCGTCATCGAGCTCCTGCTGAGTAGGTCCTTCCTTGGCGATGTGGCGGACCTGCTTCTCGATTTCTTCGACCGTCTCGCCGGCACGATCTGCGCAGGTGCCGCTGTTGCCGAGAAAAATGGCTGAATGGTCCAACCAGACAAGGTGCTCACGGACGAAATAGGCCAGCCCGCGCTTATCGCGGACTTCGCGGAACAGGCGAGACGTAAGGCCGGGGCCGCCGAGGATGTGGTTGACGATATAGGCGGCCATGAAATCCGGCTCGCTCCGACGAACGGCCGGACCCCCAAAAGTCACAACTGTTTGCGGCACATCGACCGGAATGAAGACCCGCTGTGGCGGCTTTGCTGCGATGACTTCCGCAACCGGCACAGCTTCTGCATTGCTCGGCAGGCCGCCAAATGTCTTGTCGAGCAAGTTGCAGACGACCGCTGGATCGACGTCGCCGACAATAGCGACTTTGAGCGTGTCTTTTGCGATCACGCGTCGGACATAACCCTTGAGATCCGTGACCTCGATCTTCGGCACGCTTTCCAGCGAGCCTTCGGCGGGGCGAGCATAAGGATGATCCCTAAACGCGACTTCGAGAAACTTGCGATGAGCCAGAGACGAAGGATCGCTCGAGGCGTGCCGAAGGCGCGCAAGCACAGTAGCACGGGTCCGTTCGACGTCGGCCGAGTCGAAACGCGGCGAGGTCAGCGCCGTCCGTGAGAGCTCGAAGGCCTCGTCCGCGTTGTCCTGGAGCGTGCACAAGGCACCGCGAAAGTGATCAGGGGTCACATGAAAGCCCAACTCAATGGCACGACGGTCTAGCCGCTGATGAAAGGTCCTGAAGTCAAAGTCGCCGGAACCTTCCTTGAGCAGGCCAGACACCATGTGACCGACGCCAGGTTTTTGAGCGGGGTCCTGAGTCGCGCCGCCGGTGAAGGCATATTCCATCGTGATCAATGGGACGGCAGAATCCTTCACGAACCAGGCTTCTATACCGCAAGACGAAATTAGGCGCTTGATCCTGGTTCGGCCAAGTGACCGCGCGTCGGCAACCGAATTTGGCGAAGCGAGCATAGCGATGGAGAGCGACGCTCCGCCGAGAAGGATCCCACGTCGTGTGCAAGGATAAATCACTAGAGCTTCTCCCAGTGTCGTGGAGTAGACTCTTTTATGAGATAGCCGGTCACCGCTCGTTTCTTGTCGAGCCATTTCCGCACTGCCTCGTGCACCTGCCGTGCACCGACAGCGCGGATGTCGTCCGGCCAGCGTTCAATATCCTCGATGCATAGTCCCGTCGTCAGGCCGCGGCCATACCGGTGCGCGAGCATTTCCTGACTGTCCTGGGCGTAGGTGACTTGCGCAATCAGCCGCGTCTTCGCCCTCTGCAGATCTTCGCTGCTCACGGGATTACGGGCAATGTCGGCGATTACCTCGTCGATGGACTGCTCGAGCAGGCTGAGGTGGACGCCAGGTTTTGGTATGGCGGAAATCTCCAATAGCGAGGGATCGAGTGCGGCAGATTGGTAGCTCGCTTTGGCAGTAACCGCGAGCTGCTTTTCGACGACGAGCGAGAGATAGAGATATGAGTTGACACCGCCGCCCAGCAACTGCTCGAGCACCTCAAGCGCCGGACCCTCCCCAGCGGCGGCGGTGCGAGCCGACGGTACGAGATAATAGCGGTGCAGGGCTGGTTGCTCGACGCGGGAATCGGCCAACGTCACTCTGCGCTGCGCGGCCGGCGTCGGCTCCTGCGGCCGCAGGCGCTGCACGGGAATCGACGGTTGCGCAGGGATGTCGCCAAACGTCTCCTTCACCAGCGAGAGCATCTCCGTGCTGGTTACGTCGCCAGCGACAATCAGGATTGCGTTGTTGGGTGCATAGAAGCGCTTGTAGAAGGTAAGCGCGTCCTCTCGGGTAAGCTTTTCGATTTCCTGGCGCCACCCAATAATGGGGTGGCCATAGGGATGGTTAAGGTAAAGCGCCGCCATCATCTGCTCAGCAAGCCGGTTACCTGGTTGGTTGGCGACGCGCATATTGAATTCCTCCAGCACGACGTCGCGCTCGGACAGCACATCCTCGTCCTTGAGAATGAGACCGATCATGCGGTCGGCTTCAAATTCCATCATCTTGCGGAGGTGCTCGCGAGGCACGTGCTGGAAGTAGCTGGTGAAGTCGAATCCGGTAAAGGCGTTCTGATAGCCGCCGGCGCGCAGCACAGCCTTGCGGAACTCATCCGCCGGATGTTTGGATGTGCCCTTGAACATCAGGTGTTCGAGGAAATGCGCAAGCCCCGATTTGCCAGGTGGTTCGTCCGCGGAACCGACCTTATACCAAATCATCTGAGTCACGACGGGTGTGCGATGATCCGGGATCACGACGACCTGCAGGCCGTTCTGAAGCGTGAAGCATGCTGGTTGATCTGATTTGCCCGTGTCGGCAAAGACGCCAGCCTCGTCAGGAAGGTATAAGCCGGTGCCATTCTCCGTTTTGCGCTCGACCGCCGGGGCGGTGCGCGTCGTCGAATCCGACCCTTCAGCGGCGCTGCTTGCCGCCTTGCCGGTGACCGAAAGCCGGTTCTTCATGGCATCGCCTTTCGTTTCATAGTCGTCATTATGGTAGAAAATCCGACACGGCGGGGAGCCGCACCTCGTCTTGGCAAACAGTGGAGCAAAATCCGGACCAATCGCCGGATGGCGCCTCGCGTACGCAACGGCACACAACGACGTTGCGCGCAACGCGTCAGGAGAACTTCGCGTCCAATCGAGACTTCAGGTCAATCGAGCACGATATGACGTCAGCACAACACCCGGCAGGCTAGCCATCACACGTCTCGCTCTAAAAGATGAGTGGCTTGACAATCTTTCTCGTGGCCGCGAGGTGGCACTCGGCGAGCAGCAGCTTGGAGTATGCTGCGTCGAAGTAATCCAGGACGAGGCTGCCAGAATAACGTAGATTATCGGTCGCGCAGATTAGGTATTCAGTGCGAGCCTCAGCTCACCAAAGGCGATCTGGCCAATCGCTCTTCACGTGGTTCGTGTACGCTCTACATAAAGTCATAGTCATCATCATACGAATCGTTCGTGGGCTTTGCCACAAACTGGCATTGCTGCCATCGTCTTCAATCGCGGCAAGATACTAAGGCGATTTACCCGCTCACTGCCATTTGCCTTCTTTGTTCTTCCATTTGTCCGTGCTTGGCGGGATCAAGCACCATGATCGAGTCACTTACCTCGAGAAAGCTCAACGCTGCTGCGCGGGATTTCGCTTCCGGATTGGAAAGTGGGAGAGCACAAGCGGTTTGTTACCGTCGATCTGGACCTGATGTTCAAGCAAGATATCGCCCGCGTCATCGACGAGCGGATGGGTAAGCCCAGCGGTCGGCAAGCTGAGCATCAAGCTTCGCTAATTCCGCCTCGCTCCTCATCGCCACGCTTATCTTGAACGAGCCAATGCGTTCCGGCCGCCCGCCTGCGGTGCTGAGCTGGCATCGCCAGCCTCCTTCTTGCCTTCAAGGGCGAGGGACAGTCCGAAATTGTTGCGCAACATCGGGTTTGCGGGTTCCGCTGCGAGAGCTTGGCGGTATAGTTCTTGGGCCTCCCGATGGCGGCCCTCGTGATCGAGGACCACCGCTTTGGCATTCAATGCGCGGAGGTCGCCAGGGGCTGCCAATAACACGCCGTCGAGCACTTCGAGCGCATCATTCGGACGGTTGCGGGCCAGCAGGACTCGCGCAAGAGGAATCGCCGCATCGATGTTGTTCGGCTGTTGCTTCAATGCATCGAGCAGAGCCCCTTCATCAGAATCCCGGCCGAGCGCGTATGAAATGCGCTCGCGTACCGCGGGATCGATTTCTTCGCTGTGTGCGAGGTCAGATGTGGACGTCTGCTGCGGTGAAAGCCTATGTTTATCTGGGGCAGCGCAGCCAGCGAGCAGCACAATAGCCAGCATCGCAAGCAGAGCGGGCAGCGGCCCTCGACTGGCGGAGCACAAATGCCGGCGGCACCTGGTTTCATTTTGTTTCATCGGCGACTCACGGGGAAGTGCTGCGCGTTCTTAGTTTGCAGCTGCTAGGAGCCCTCCTGAGGAAGGCGCCTTGGGGAGCTTGACGGATCCAATCGGTTGGACCGTGAAGTCGGCGGCGAGATCTTGATAGGACAGAACAGGCAGGTCGATCCCGTTGCGCGTGAGAAAGCCGCGTACGAAACGGCGGATATCCATCGACCCAAGGACGACAGGCTGGCTCTTACTTTGCGCGATGGTGGCATGGATCTGACGAAATTGTGCAAGCAGCTTTTCGCTCTGCCATTCATCCAAGACGAGGTATGGGCCGACGGCAGTTTCCCGTACTGCGCCGCGGATGATTTCCTCGCTCTCACGCTCGATGATAAAGGCGACCACGACGCGATGGGCGTTAGCATACCGAAAGCAGATTTGTCGCTTTAAGGTAGCACGAACGTATTCGGTGAGCAGGACGGCGTTTTGCTCGCGCTCGCTCCATTCTGCCAATGCCTCCAGGAGCAAGCGGGTATTGCGGATTGGAATGCCTTCATCGAGCAATCGGCGCAGGACCTCGGCGATCCGAGGAACGGTGGCCGTACGCAGCACCTCCTTCACCAGGTCAGGATATTCCTGCTCCATCCGGGCGAGCAATTGGCGGGTTTCCTGGATACCTACCAGGCGCTGTGCATAGCGTGTCAATGTGGAATGGAGACGTAAGGCAAGAACTTCGCTCAGGCGATGATATCCGATTCCAGCGGCCTTGAGGGCCGCTGCATGCCGTTCTTCGATCCAGACACGATTGGTTTCCGGGTCTTGCTGAAAGGGGATGCCGCTCAACTCGATGTTCGCCACATCGTCGTTGAGCGCCAGGTGCCCGGGATTGATCACATCGCGCTCAACTGGCACACTATCGACATCCACCCTGAATTGCGACGAGGACAAGCTCTCGCCGATTTGGGCCGGGATGCGCGGAATGGTGATGCCAAGGTCCGCCGAGACCAGCCTTGAAACACGCGAAATGCTCTCCTCCAGCTCGTCTTTGTCGATTGAATCCGTCAGGTTCGGTGCAAGGAACAACGCGATCGGAAGTGCTTCCGCATGTGCGGTCGGCTTCTGGGCCGCTGCCGGAGCCGGCGCCGAAGCAGCGGCGCTTGCTCCTATTTTAGCGGCAGGCTTGTCGCCTTTGGCGCCGATCTTGACGAAGCTGGCGGCAGCGAACAGGACGGCCAGCACGACAAACGGGGGCAAAGGAAAGCCGGGAACAAGCCCCATGAATATCAAGACGCAGGCCGCTAGCCTAAGCGCCTGCGTACTTGCGGTAAGTTGGTGAACGATATCGGCGCCGAGTTTGAGTTTGGAGGGCCCGTTGACGCGCGTGACAATGGTCGCAGCGGTAATTGACAGCAGCAACGCCGGAATCTGCGAAATGAGCGCATCACCGATCGTCAAAAGCGTGTATTGATGCAACGCGTCATCGAGCGACATACCCTTTGAGAGCAGACCGATGCTGATTCCGCCCAGCATATTGATGCAGATCACGATTAGTCCTGCGATCGCGTCTCCCTTAACGAACTTCATGGCGCCATCCATCGCGCCATGAAGTTGACTCTCTTGCTCCAAGGCGGCACGTCGGCGGCGTGCTTCGTGTTGATCAATGTGGTTGTTGCGCAGTTCCGCATCGATCGCCATCTGCTTGCCTGGTAGCGCGTCAAGCGTGAAGCGCGCAGACACCTCTGCGACGCGTTCGGCACCCTTGGCAAGAACCATGAACTGCACCATGGTCACGATCAAAAATATGACGATTCCGACCGCGATATTCCCTGAAATGACGAAGTCACCGAAGGTGTGAATGATGCTGCCGGCGTCGCCCTCGGCAAGGATCAGCCGCGTTGTTGCAATCGTTAGCGCCAGTCGAAATACGGTGGAGATCAGGATGACGCCCGGTAGCGACGAAAAATCAAGCGGTGTGGTGAGATAGAGCGCAACCATCAGCAGCAATATGGCAAAGCCAAGATTGAAGCCGATCAGCATGTCGATCACGATGATTGGGATTGGCATGATCATCATGCCGATCGCTAGAAGCAGCATCAAGGCAACCATGAAATCCGGGTGGGCCGGAGCGCGCACGATGAAGTCACGCAAGACGTTGGTCATGATAACTCCCTATTGCTTTTTGATGAGGGCGGCCCTGCTCGCGCGCAGTGACACATAGCGCTGGAAAATCTCGCGAGCCTCGGGCATGCGGCCAGCGTGCCGCAGGGCGTGACTGCGCAACAGCGTCATCGGTATGCGCGAAGAAGGTTGCGTATCGAGTGCGTCCAGCCGGTCCAACACGTGGAGCGCTTCATCGCCAAGGCCCTCGGAGATTAGCGCGTAGGCTAGAATGCGGAGTAAACCGATGTCGTTGGAATGCTCGCGAGCTGCAATTCGCAACAGAGCCAGACTTTGTGCGCTCTGCCCGCACGCGAGATGTACATACGACAGCGCGCAAAGCAGGTCGCGCTCCGGCCCGGAGATCGACAGAATATCGCCGGATTTGGAGACTTCTGGAACCAGGGGAGCGGGCCCATGCTGCAATCCATCAGGATCGGCCATGGCTAGCCCTTGATTAAGCTGTTTTGATTTTGCCGGAGCATTAGTAACCGCTGTAGTTCCTGCTGCAGGATTGCCAAACACTCTCGCGCCGTCTTGTCATCTGGCGTCGTCTCCAACGTTCGCGTCAAGCGCTCCAGAAGAGCACCATGCTTGTCGGCGCGCAGTACGTCCGGATGACGGAGGCGTGGAACGACGAAGGAGAGTAGTCCGCGGGACAGATTGGGACCATAGAGCGAAGCCAATACCGCGCGTGGATCTACCTCATTTGCCCCTGCTTCGCTTTCGAATAAAGTGACGCGTGAGATGGCGCCGACGGAGTTGACCTCGAGCGCCGCGTCGCTCGCAACATCAATTGGCAGATCATGCGAAACCGCATCCCGCCACGACGCGCGCTTCGTGCCGCTATCCGCATGGGCGCCTCCGACCTCGAGTTTATCACCTCGCGAGGGAGACGAGCCGATGACCGGTGCGTGCTGGCCCGCATCTAATCCCTGCGATGAGATGCCGGGCCCTACAGAGTGCTGGGGCAGCCTAGCCATCGCCTTCTCCTTCTTTCTTGCAGGGTAGAGACCTTAATATGGCAAGGCGGCGGATCGGCCGTTGCGACTGAGCAGAACACGTCCATCCTCAATTCGATCAACGGTCCATCCGTTGCTTAAGAGCGCGCCGACGAAATACTTCTGCCCGGCAATAAGCAGATAAGGTTCGCTTCCGCGCCAGACGGCTTGGACAGCAATCGAAGTCGGCATCTTCTCTTCTTTCACCGTGACAGCATTCACAAGGGTCGTGGTGCCGTTGGTTTGACGATCGAACCATTGCTGGATCTCTTTCCATTTTGCGGCGAGGTTCGGCGTAATCGTGCCTTCCGCGGTCAAAACGCCGGGGCCGCGCCCGATCTTAACGTCAAGAAGGCCCGCTCGTTCGATCTCTTGCCGCAGCGATACGGCGATTTCATCAGCACCTCTCGGATCAAAATGATGGACGGTTGGCTTAGTGGCAATCTCGACCGTGCGCGACGACTGTGTACTTGGCACCACCGCTCTATCGCCGGGGGCGAAGATAGTTGAGACGGTGCCGATCACGACAGAGCTGAGCAGAACCAGACTGAGTGCGATGATCGAGCTGCGAGAGCGCTTGCTCGAAGAAACCGGCTGGACATCCTTTGTCGACCAGCGGATGGACATCGCGCCAGCATGAACGACTGCGGGGAGGGGCACTCTGACGCGCTCACCTGAAGCGATGCTCGCGAGACCGTCTATGCTGATATTGGCGGCGAGCGCCTCGACCTCGATCGAATCGTGCTGCGCGATGATACGAAGGTGATGCGGCTCAAGCCCTTGTTCAACGAAGATCATGTCGGCATCGAGGCCGCTGCCAACAATGCTGTCGCCGCCCGCTGCCTTCCCCTTGAGCCCGGTATAGAGTCCCGAAAGCACCTCGAACTCGAGCGAAACAGAGCCCTTCACGACAACCTCCTGAATAACGAGAGAAGCCGTACGGCAGTGCCGTACGGCTCATCCAGATTTCGTCATTCACAGCGCGGCGACGGTAGCAACGCGGTGAGCCAGCCGTCTTGCAGATTACTGAACGCGTTCGTCGGCGACCTTCTTCTCGGACGAGAGCTCGGTCGTGATTCGACGCATTGCCACGGCCTGGGCCTGAACCTTCTGGCTAACACGCTCGAATTCAGCCATCTGGTTCTGGAAGCCCGCATCGCCCGTCGGCTGTGCACCAGCAGCGCCGCCATTTCCGCCAACATTGTCAACTGCCATGTCTACTTACCTTTCTGTTGGGATAACCTTGGTTCTGACTTGTTACGAGTTTTGGGCCGGCGAGACGATCGCAGGAATTGAAAGGAGCATGGGCGTACCGCCGAGCGTGCTGAGCCCAAGGTTTAGCTCCGGGCTCTTGCTGAGAGTATCGGACTTGGGTTGTACCTCGCTCTTGTCGCCGGCGTCTTTGTGGTCTACGGGCTTATCATGGCTACCCTCGTCGGGCACCAAGGTGTGGACCACCTTGTCAAAGACCTTGTCCACGGTCCCGCCCAGTGCCGAACCAATGGCCGCTCCGGCAGGGCCGCCAAGGTATCCGCCGGCAGCGCTTCCGATCATTTCTCCGATCATCGCATTCTCCTAATCCTCGTCTTGTTGCGCTCAATAGGCGACTGCTCGCCTAGATCTCAGCGGCCTCATGCTAGGGGCGCTAGCTTTCGAAAAGCTGACGAGCCTCATGTTGCGACGAGTGGGTTGATACTTCGGCAGCTTGCAACTGTTCGCAATCATCGCATCGCCCGGGCGTTCCTAGTTCCGCCCATAGTCGGCTTGGCTCAAGGCCGGGTTGCGCAGTGCTTTGCTGCGCGTTCAGGAATGAGTTTACCGTGCGGAGCCTGCGCTGGCGCGTGGCCAGCCGGATCGAGCGCGGAAGCGGAATAAGGCCATGGAGTTGTGCGGGTCTCGGCCCGCGCTTGACTCGTTTCGTTAACACAGGCGGCTTGCGAAAAGTCGGGTTCCGCGAAGATCCTCTATACCGGAGAGACTGGTCCGCGCGCGTCTTCAACCGATCGATCGCTGCTCACAGATGATGCGCGCGACCGGCGGGAGCGCTGATTGCGCGGTGAGGGTGGGATCACTGGTTAATAACGGGCAGACGTCGCGTCACTTATCGCGGAGACATAGGGCGAGCTCTGATCCTAGACCAATCTTGCGAAGAGGTGCGTTGAAGCTTGCGATACAGCTCAGCCAAGGATGCGGCTCGGACGTTCGATCGGTGTCAAAGTAGATGGGGCTTTGCTCGCTCATCGTCGTCAGCTTTTCGACAGGTATTCGGGCTACAGTCTTTGTGAGTTAAATGGGCGTGATGTGATCGTGCAATACTGTGACGCGGCGAAAAGAAGATCTCATTAGGGCTGGTGGTTCTGGGAAGAGAAGTAGTCGTTCGTCGATGAGCTAATGGCGCGCCCTCATGCAAATCGAAGCAGCGTACCTTGGTTGACTATGCGCGCAGCGTTCGCAGGTTTACAGATTTCGTCTATGCAACAGGAGTAAACTAAATGCCGTATCTTCCCGTGGCTGGCCTTCCGGTGGTGGGCGCGCCCGACTCGATGAACGGAGTGGTGCCAGAAGGCGCGGTTGTCACTCCCGCCTTCAACGCCTTGTTGGGACAGTATGCTCCGGCGAGCTACCAGTACCTACCGGTAGCCTCACCAGCCCTCGTCAGTTCGGTCGCCGTTCCGGTCGTGGTAACGCCAGCCGTCGTTACGACCCAAGCGTACATGATGGCGCCTCCTCCTCCCACCATGCTGATGAGCCAGCTGAATCAAAATTCTGAGCCTGCTGTGGATCCGGTGTGGACGCACGAGGTCAAGGATGGCAAGGCCACGATCAACCTTGGGGACAAGTATACGATTACGGCCGATGAAAAGGATGGCACCTGGATAGTTCGCAACAACCAGACCGGTCATGTCACGGTAATTCATGGCGATCCCCACGTTGATGCCGACGGAGACGGCAAAGACGACTTCGATTTCAAGAAGGATATGACACTTGAGCTCGACGACGGCACGAAAATTACCGTCAATAATGTTGACTACGGTAATGGTCAGGCCATCTCTTCAAAGCTTACCATTACCAACGGCCACAACGCGATGGTTGTCGAGGGGCTCGGCGACGACAAGGATGGAAAAAACAATCTAAAGGTGACGCAGTCCAATGCTGGCATGACCCTTGACGAGTTGACGTCCGATGGTGCCCAAACGATCCATGAGAGTGGCCAAGGCTGGGTCGATGGGGCCGGACGCGCGGTGAATCAGGCGAGTATCGATGCAGGCGAACAAGGGCGCGGGCCGGGTAACTACCAGTATGCAAGCGCGGCGCCTGCCTCTACCGCCCCCGTCTTCTTCGTTCCTCCTCCGCCGCCGCCTCTTGCGATGGTGCCTGTTGCGGTCGCCCAGGCGCCCACGCAGTCGTCTCAGCCGGCGCCAGTCTGGTCGCATGAGGTCAGGGGAAGCAGGGCTGAGATCAAGCTTGGTGACAAGTATTCGATGCTCGTGGACGAACGTGACGGAACGGTGCTCATTCGCAACAATCAAACGGGCAAGATCACAGCGATCAAGGGCGACCCCCACGTCGATGCCGACGGCGACGGCAAGATCGATTTTGACTTTAAAAAGAACATGACCTTCCAGCTCGACGACGGCACGAAAATTACCATCGACACCGTTGATATTGGCAATGGCAAAACGATGGCCTCGAAGCTGACCATTACCAACGGCGACAACGCCATGGTCGTCGAAGGGCTTGGAGATCGCTTCGACGGTAAGAACAATCTTAAGGTGACGCAGTCGAATGCAGGCCGTACGCTTGATCAGCTGACTTCAGATGGAGCCCAGACGATTTATGAACAGCCAGGCTCGGGCTGGGTTGATCGGTCTGGACGCCAGGTTAACCAGGCGATCATCGACAGCAATGAGAATCCAGGCACACCGTCGGACGCTTGAGTTGGCCGCAAGCCTGGCTGGTCCTGCGAGGCGTTCCCAGATTATCGGGTAAGTCACTGAAGCGGGCGTTAGCGCCCGCTTTTCGTGTTCGGCGAGGGAAATGAAGATAGTAGATGCGGCGGCGTATCGATCAGGATCGCCCCTCTCATCTCGCAATCGGGGCCGCCTAAGCTTGGGCGCCAATCCGGGAGCTATGCACGTATCTGCGCAGCGAGCGCCAAAGCTGCCGAAGTTACGATCTTAGAGGATCTCTCTGGCGCGCGATTTCGCGGCGGCTGCAGAACCGATCCAGGACAGCCAGCTGACGGAATTGATCATAAAGGGGGAAGCGGTTGGTTCCGCTTTGAAATGTGCTGACTGAAAAGCACTCGTGATGAACCCTCATTGAGGAATGTGGCGCACCGCCGCGTAAGCTAGTCGCTGCGGCGTCTTCCGAGAGTTCCAAGTGCGATCGGATTGCGACCGGCCGCACCGCCGAGCTGGAGGATCACCCAAGACGCATCTAGCGGCTGGTTTGGCAAGTCGGCCGCTTCGCCGGTCGTTCTCGGTGCGGCTTGCCCTCCGAAGATCCTTCCCTGTGCGCGTCTGATAATCCGGGCCTTCACCCATCATCTAGCTCGCTCATAGCGTCATCCATGTCTGACTGGGAATCGCTTATGACCTGGGTGGCGACGGCAACCAGAGCCTTTTCGAAGGCTCGCTGCAACAATGCTGCGGGCGAGTTTTCGCCGCCGTTCGCGGCGTTATCGGTGTTTGCGCCAGCTTCCGGCGCCGTTGCTGCGATATCGGCTGCGCCTGTGTCCATGTCATAAAACCGAGATAGCGGCGGTGCCGCGAGATGACGTATTCCGGCCGTTCTAGCAGGGACAGCTTGCAAGAAGCTGACGAAGAGTGAGGCTGGATTGATGCCGTGATTCCCTGTGCTCAGTGACTCGGGTGGCTCCGCCCTTGGAGTTTGATGTGCAAAGGACGCTGCCGGGTGGAATCATTCGGCCGCTGCGTAGCTGCGGAACATCGGCGCGTTCGGTTCGACTCCAGGCGCGGCTGAGAGCCTGTGGATCGGATGGGCATCTGCGTTCCGCTGCGATAGAGAGCTGGCCTCTATCTCACGATACGAGCTAAGAAAGCGCACGACAGAGGTGCGCCTTGCGCGGCTTCTGAAGCAGGCCAGCGCGTGGAAGCAGCTGCCTTCGGCCGGGCTGCAAAAGAAGATGAGAGACCTTGGGTGGCGGGCAGAGTTTTCGCGGATCAATCCGACGATCTTGATGATATTTATGCTTTGGATGATCCAGGGGCATACTCTCTGAGAGCTGCTATCGGCAGGCCATTAACGCCAGATGCTAGAGTCCTCGCTTTGCGAATGATCAATCGTTTGCCAAGGAACGAGGACAAGCGGCAGCCGAAGCAGTTTGATGTTAAACGTGCTCAGGGGGCGGTCATACCCTGACTCTCCTGATCCGGAACGCCCTTACCCTCGTCTGGACGCATGATCGTCTCGCGGTGCTCTTAAATTGCAGCGTGACTCGCGGGGCTGGCGAGCCAGTCCTGAATTCGCAGCTAAATTGCAATGTTCTTCTCTGCGGGCCGTTGTGTTCTCAGCGAACCATATGAAAAGCTATTTAATGCATCCGGCTCGCGCGGTCTTTGACTAGGCCGCTCCCCTCGCGAGCTGGTCATATGAGTGGCCGGAAAAGAGAAGAGTGGCCGCGGAATACCCCCGGGTCGCCTCTCACCAGGTGTCCTGCCATCTCTAAGTCTTGGTCGGCCACGGGGAGATCACCCGTGGCACGGCTGCAACCGTTAGCGGCTGGGCGGATCTTCCGCATCTACAGGTTGGTCTTGCTCTAACGCTTCGGGCCAAAGGGTCGGATCGAGCGAAGGTGTGAGACGAATGAAGTCCTCCTCTCTCCATTCGGCCGTATGAGGCACACCGAGCATGGCGAAAACTGTTGCCGGGTTGTCTTTGCTTGGCTTCACTCCGCTGCGCTCCAGCATGTCGATCTGAGCGCCGGTGGCTGTTTGAGGCGTAAACACCCAAGTGTCCTTGGCGAGATGCCCGTCCCACATGCGGAACTCGGAAAGTTCTGGCGGAGCTGCGGAAGACCCAGGTTGGGGCGGTCCCGCCTGCAATGGCCGGGCATGGGATGGGCCGGCGTGCGAGGGGTCACCCTGGAAAGGGGCGGTGTGCGATGGTCCTGCATGCGATGGGCCCGTTTGCGGCTCACTGTGCCGTGGTTCGCCATGAGACGGGCCGGCATCCAGATTCTGCCATATCAGATCTTGATCGAAGCCGGGATGTTCCTCGATCGCCTGAGCGATGGTCTGCGGCGAGAGATGCTGCCGGCCGTTTTCCGGCTCAGGCGCCGCGACAGCCGCAGGCGCGGCATGTAGATTATCCTGCCAACCCGAGTCTGGCGAATGGGGATGCGCTAAATCTTCGTAAGGCGGATACAGGTGTCCGGTATCAAAGTATGGAGAGTACGGATGGCCCGCGTTCAGATAGGGTGAATAAGCCTCGCCCTGCAGCACTGGATGGGCGACGCCCCGCGCCAAAGCGGGAGCCTGTGCGCCGCTGAGCTGCTGCTCGAATTCGGTTGCATCTGAAGCCGGTTGTGCTGTGTCGGGCTCCGGGCTCGTATTCGCCGGGGCGACTGCATTGAAATCCACCCTGTTCCTCCTTCCAACTGATGACGCGCATCGAGTTACGCGAAGCCTCAGCTAGCTCGGAAGCACGCGTGCGGAGGTCCGCATTGATCTCTGCTGCCTCGCGCCGCCTGCAAAAACGGCACTACCTAAGTTTCCCTTGAGCGTCTGGGTCTCTGATCCCTCTATCAGGGTTGCCCCAAGCAAGGCAGCCGTCCAAACCTCGCATGCTCAAGTTGGGGACCGTAGCTTTCGAAAAGCTGACGATCGGATGAATATAGGCGTACGCCGGCCGGACCGACTTTGCTCGGAGCGGCCTTGCATCTTCGACCTCACTTCTGGCCTGGACCGGTTTCGCGCAAAATGCCCTCATGGTGCGGCGTTTCGGGAGAACCTTCCGGCCGCCCGTCTCGCAAGACCGTGCTCGAGGAGCCGCGAAACAACATCAAAACCGACTCGCGTTGTGGCCTCTCGGCTGCGACGGGACTGCGTCGGGCCTGCGCTTCCGCCACAAGGCCTTTAAGGGTCTGATCCACCAGCGCAACAAATCGGGGTGGACCAGAAGCAAGGATGAGGCCCTCTCCCGGAGCCGGCTTCACGATATAGCGCACATCCGAGATGTTGAGGGCGTCGAGCGCGGAGTTCAACGCATCGAAGCTGATCGGGTTCAATACGATGAGGCGGCTTTGCGCCTCGTGGGCGGCGGAGATGTAAAGGACGAGCCCGTCGTAATACCACTGAAGATTGTACAGGGAGGTCAAACGGTCAAGGAATTCTCGTGGCGGTAGGTCAGGCATTCGTCCGCGAATCCGGCCCTTGACCTCGGCGCTGACATTAACCCTGATGTTGAGATTGTTGCCGAACTCCTGCAGCGCCGCAGGAAGATCCTGATCGAGAACGGTGTAGCTATATGGGGCAGACGGCAGGGAAAGGGATGCAGCAGACGAGCGCATTATGCCGATACAGATTAAAACGCCGGCACAAAGGGTTCTTTTTAGAATATGTACCATCGTAGATCGCGCGAGCATTCCCGGACGCCTTCCGCTCATCATCAAGTGGAGTTTCGTCGTAGCTTGAAAGCCAAACATGATCTTTAGATGACGCAGTCAGACCGATCTCCGTCAGGTTTTCGTCAGCTCGCCGGCCTATGAAGTTGATCGGTTCATCGGTAAACGCCTAGGTCTCATCACACGAGCACAATGACTCATTCCATGCCGTTAGGCGCAACGCCGATTTCTCCAAGCTCGGCCGACTGTCTTTCCAATGCCTGCTCGCCCGCAGTTGCTGGCGAGCAGGCGCGCTTTGAGCTGTCCCTGGCGCAAGTAGCTGCAAATCAGGGATCCGCTTTCCCGCCCGCCGATCGGCCCGTAGCGGCTCCGCCGATATTGGAGGTCCAGCGCACGAATGTTCTGGCAAGTCCCCCGGGTGACCGGATCCTTCAAACCCTTTCCAGTATGTACCAGGGCTGCGCCGTTCCTCCGGCGATTGCGTCGGTTGCCGTGACTGGTGTGGCGCCTGGACCGGCTACGCAGCCGCTTCTGCAGACGGATAACGTCGGTGCACATGCGACTGGTAAACCGGTTGGAGCCGATTTTGAATCGATGATGACGAATCTGCGAGACGTATACAGGGACGTTATTCAGGTTTCCCTCGTCTCCAAGGGCACCAGCGCTGTCAGCTCGTCGCTAAACAAGCTGCTATCGGCCGGCTGAGTAAGCTGATGACCGGCGACATGAAAAGGGGTAGCTGTGGCGGCCGTCAATCGTGGCGGTGGCTTCGCATGTGTCTTGCGATGCCCCTTCTCTTCTCGCTGATCGGCTGTAAGGCTGATCTCTACACCAAAATTCAGGAGCGCGAGGCTAATGAGATGCTCGCGCTTCTCCTTAGCAAGGGCGTTGATGCTGTCCGCGTTGTCGCCAAGGACGGAACCAGTACAATCCAAGTCGAGGAAAAGCAGCTCGCTTATTCAATTGACCTGCTAAATGTCGAGGGGTTGCCACGCCAATCCTTCAAGAATCTCGGCGAGGTGTTCAAGGGATCGGGCCTCGTTGCCTCGCCGATCGAGGAGCGGGCACGTTACGTTTATGCTCTAAGCGAAGAATTGTCGCGCACGATCAGCGATATAGATGGCGTCCTTTCAGCGCGCGTCCACGTCGTTCTGCCGAAGAACGACTTGCTGCGACAAGATGCGACCCCGTCCTCAGCCTCGGTCTTCATTCGCCATGGCTCCAGCGCGAAACTCTCGGCACTGTTGCCGCAGATCAAGATGCTCGTCGCAAACGGCATTGAAGGTCTGTCCTATGACAAGGTCGCCGTCGTCTTCGTGCCGGTCGAGCGCGCTCCAATCGAGCAGTCTGCCGCGCCGGTACCCCGTACGGTTCAGTCAGCAAGAGCCGGCTCAGCGCCGTTGCTTGCGCTTGCTGTGGGAGGCGCCGGAGCCCTATTCGGCATCGTATCTTGCGTATTGCTGGGTCCGCGCATACGTCAGTTTGGACGATCATCGCGCAAGCTGAGCATGTTTGGTAGAGGCTCGCGTGCGTCTGCTGAGCAGGCGGCGGACAAAAAGTTGATTGCTGATGCGACATAGTCAGGACGCTCATGTCGGCATCAATGTCAATGTCATCCACAAAACCCAACAATTCGTTCACGCTCGCAGCCGATCGGCTTCGCGAGCTTGCTGCCTCGGTCGATCCCGGTCGTTTTGCTGGGCTTCTTGACCCGCTGCTTTTGCCTTCCACGTTGGCTCGGCTACAGCAGAGTGCCAGGCTGCAGGCAAGGCTCGCCGAGCTGCTGCTGGGCAGCAAGGTGGATGTGAGCTGCGCCGACTGGGACGAAGATGCTCTCCTTGGGCATGATCCGCGGCGGGCTGCGCTGCTCGCGGGCAGCATCTGGCATGCACGCTCCATCCTCAAGTTGGTTTCCAGGCACGATTTGCCGATATTGGTGCAGGTGATCGGTGCCGAAGCGCATGCCTTCGCAGTCCGGCATTTATCCAGTGCCGTCGCAACGACCCCGACCGTGGATCCAGAGCAATTGTCGCGACAAGTCGAATATGACGGGCACGCTTGTCTCGGCGCCTGGCTGGAAGAAACTTCATCGCTTGGTCGTATCCGCGTGCTTCTACGCTTGCCTGTTGGGACGGCGGCCGAGAGTCCAACTTCTGAACACCGTAGCGCAGCAGGCCCCCTGCTTTCCCTCGTCATGGCGCATTTGCGTACAGAGGCTGTCGGAGCATGACGGCCGATGACCCCGCATCACCCGCGGCCCCGCAGATTCGGCCACTTGGACCGCTGATCCCAGCTGCGCAACTTGAGATCTGGCACGATGCCGTGCGGGCGCGAGCCGCTGCCGAGCGGCATTTGCAGCGGGTTCGCGGGTGGGCACGCCAGGCTTATGAGCGGGAACGGGCGCGGGGTCGCGTCGAGGGTGCAAAGGCTGGCGCAGAGGAAATGGCGCGGCTGATCGCGCGAGCGACTTGTGAACTGGCCCAGCGCAAGGCGGTTCTGGAGCGGGAATTGCCGCAACTGGTCTTCGAGATCGTTCGCGATCTGCTTGGCGCGTTCGACCCGGGTGAGCTGCTGGTCCACGGCGTTCGTCATGCCATCGAGCAAAGATATAAGAACACGGAGGTTTGCCTCCACGTATCCCCACTGAGGGCCGACCTGCTCGCCAGTGAGTTCAAGGACTATGACGGACTTGAGGGCCGGCTGAAGGTCAGGATTGAGGCGGATCCGGCGCTGAGTGCGGACCAATGTGTCTTGTGGAGCGAGTTTGGCAATGTCGATCTTGGACTTGTCGCGCAGCTCCGCGCGCTGCGTCTCGGGTTTGGCTTGTCAGAGGAAGCTGAATCGTGACCGTGCAGCGACCAACCCACGATGCGGCCGCAGAAGGTACTGTAGAGGCCGCACTCTCGTCCCTGAGATCTTCCGCCAAGCACATCGATACACGCGCCGTCCGCGGCCGGATCACGCGGGCGGTGGGCACGCTGCTGCACGCCGTCTTGCCGGAGGCTCGGGTCGGAGAGCTATGCCTGTTGCAGGATCCTCGTAGCGGCTGGTCGCTCGAGGCCGAGGTGATCGGCCTGTTGCCGGACGGGGTGCTACTCACGCCCATCGGGGAGATGGTGGGGCTATCCAATCGTGCGGAGGTGGTGACGACCGGGCGAATGCAGGAAGTGGCTGTCGGCCCCGATTTGCTCGGCCGCGTCGTCGACAGTTTTGGCCGACCGCTCGATGGCAAGGGCCTGATAAAAGCCGGCGAAGCCAGACCGCTACGCGGCAGGGCGCCCAATCCGATGAAACGGCGCGGGATTGAACAGCCGTTCCCGCTAGGCGTTCGTGTCCTGGATGGCCTTCTGACATGTGGAGAAGGTCAGCGGATTGGAATCTATGGCGATGCGGGTTGCGGCAAGTCGACGCTGATATCGCAAATCGTAAGAGGCGCGGCGGCCGACGTCACCATCGTTGCGCTGATCGGCGAGCGCGGTCGAGAGGTGCGTGAATTCATCGAGCGTCATCTTGGCGAAGCCCTTCATCGTTCCGTCGTTGTGGTGGAAACCTCCGACCGTTCGGCGATGGAGCGGGCCCAATGCGCCCACATGGCGACCGCACTGGCGGAATATTTTCGGGATCAGGGGCTTCGCGTCGTTTTGATGATGGATTCGTTGACGCGCTTTAGCCGCGCCATGCGTGAAATCGGCCTCGCCGCAGGAGAGCCGCCGACCCGACGCGGATTTCCGCCCTCCGTTTTTGCGCTGTTGCCGGGCTTGTTGGAGCGCGCCGGCATGGGCGAGCATGGCTCCATTACGGCCTTTTATACGGTGCTTGTCGAAGGTGACGGCACCGGCGATCCAATAGCGGAAGAATCACGCGGCATCCTTGATGGCCACATTATTCTGTCCCGCGCGCTGGCCTCTCGGGAGCATTTTCCGGCTATCGATGTGCTGTCGAGCCGCAGCCGTGTCATGGATGCGATCGTGTCGGTGCCGCATCGCAAGGCGGCATCTTTCTTCCGTGATCTGCTCTCACGCTACGCTGAGGCCGAGTTCTTGATCAAGGTCGGTGAATACAAGCAAGGCTCTGATCCGCTGACCGATC
Organism: Bradyrhizobium sp. SPXBL-02; assembly: GCF_051853065.1. Classification (NCBI taxonomy): domain Bacteria; kingdom Pseudomonadati; phylum Pseudomonadota; class Alphaproteobacteria; order Hyphomicrobiales; family Nitrobacteraceae; genus Bradyrhizobium; species Bradyrhizobium sp. SPXBL-02. The sequence goes on from NZ_CP182474.1 coordinate 1,747,443, forward strand.
GAGCAATCGCCTCAATCGAGCAGCTGCGGGCCTTTTTGCGCCAGGGGCAGGGTGAGGCGTGCAGCTTTGAGGAGACGGTCGCATGGATATCGCGTCTAACGGCCTAAGTCCCGTTCACGCCTCAAAGCTGCGGCTCGTAAAGGATATGCGGGAACGAAGCGCCCTTCGTGAATTGTCCAACATGGAAGCCAAGCGCCACCTCGCGGTTCAAGCTGTCCAACAAGCTTGCGAGCATCTTGCACATGCCGAAGAGCGCCGCGCAAAGCTCGAGGCGGAGCTCTATCGGGAGATGCTAGCGGCCGATGCGATATCTGTGTGCGAACTGCAGCGACGCTATCATCTCATCATCGGGCGGCTCACAGACGAGATCAAAGCGGCGCAGCGCGTTCTTGACGAGGCCCGTGCTGCTCAAGAGCAAGCTGAGGCTGCGGTTCTTAAGGCCCGATCCGTTTGGACCAAGCGTTCAGCGGCGAGCCAGAAATGGCGTGAGATCGATGACGACGTTCGGCGCATCACGAATGCACATTTCGAGGCTGCCGCCGAAATCGAAGCCGATGATGAAGTCTTGCTCCGCTACCGGCGAGGCCGATCAGGGCAGACGGGAGGTGAGCGAACATGATTGCAGATCCTCTCCCGCGCGAGCTAGGGGCCTGCGACGCGGAAGCCGCATCCGCGCCATATCGGCCGGCGGAAGGCGCAGCCTTCATGCCGACGCTGATCCTCTCGCACGCCGTGACCTCGTGGCTCAACGAGATCGCAGCGTCGCGTGCGCCTCTGCAAGCGCGCCTCGGCGAGAGGCCGATGTCTGTGCGCGTGAGCCGAACCGTCTGGCAGGCGGAGCCGGCTGCGACGTCGATGCTTGACTGCGTCTTCGACGTAAATGGGGAAACCTTGATCCTGTCCTTGCCAGCTCCGCTTGCGGAAGCGCTGATTGCGACCGTGCAGGATCGCCTTACCTTACCTTCCGAGCCGACGCGTTCGCTGGTCCTGGAACTTGCGCTGGAACCCTTGCTTGCCCCGCTGGAAAGAATGACGCAGCGCAATCTGCAGCTTGTTCGCACCGAGGAAGCGCTGAATATCAGGCCTTATCTTGAATTTGACGTCGCCTATGGTGAGCTCGCCAGCAAGGCGCGGCTGCTTCTATTCTCGCCACTTGACGGTCCTGTTCCGCCGGCTTTCGCCGCGCTCGGCGAGCTGCTCGGCCGATTGCCGCGACAGGCGGCCAGGCTGCCTTCCGAACTCCCTGTCATCGTTGCAGGCCAAGTCGGTTCGCTTCGCGTCGCGATCGGCATTCTTCGCCGAGCAGAGCAAGGCGACGCGCTGCTCCCGGACGTAATTCCACTCGCGCGAGGCCAGATCATTCTCGCTGCAGACCGATTGTGGGCCCCTGCAGAGATCGGCGGCGACAGGCTGGTGCTGCGAGGGCCATTCAGCTCGCGATCCCACCCCCTAACAAGTGAAGACATTATGCCCCAAAGCCAGGTGCAACAGCAGCCTCCGTCAGAGGCGGATATCGACAGCATCGAGATCACACTCATATTCGAATGTGGCCGCTGGCCGATGCCCTTGGGAACCTTGCGAACCCTCAACGAAGGCCACGTGTTCGAACTTGGCCGGTCTCTGGATGGGCCGGTCGATATCCTTGCCAACGGCCAACGTATCGGCCGGGGCGACATCGTGCGGATCGGGGACGAGCTGGCCGTCAGGCTGCGCAGCAGGTTGGCGCTTAATGACTGAGGTTCAACCCAGCATCCTTGCGCTTCTTGCGATTACCGTCGGCCTTGGCCTCCTGGCCTTTGCTGTCGTGACAACGACCGCCTTTATCAAGGTCTCGGTTGTTCTCTTCCTCGTGCGCAATGCGCTGGGGACTCAATCGATACCGCCGAACATCGTCCTTTACGGAGCGGCACTGATCCTGACCGTCTTCATCAGCGCTCCGGTCTTCGAGCAGACCTATAATCGCCTTACCGATCCGCAACTTCGCTACCAAAGTTTCGATGACTGGGTGACGGCCGCCAAGGAGGGACAGGAGCCGCTCCGAGCTCATTTGAAGAAATTCACCAATGAAGAGCAGCGCCGCTTCTTCCTGTCCTCAACGGAACACGTCTGGTCGGAGGACATGCGCGGCAGCGCCACGGCAGATGATTTTGCGATACTCGTGCCGTCGTTTTTGATCTCCGAACTCAAGCGTGGATTCGAAATCGGTTTTCTTCTCTATCTTCCCTTCATCACGATCGATCTCATTGTAACGACGATTTTGATGGCCATGGGTATGTCGATGGTATCCCCTACGGTGATATCTGTCCCCTTCAAGCTCTTTTTGTTCGTTACGATCGACGGCTGGTCACGTCTCATGCACGGGCTGGTATTAAGCTACACGACGCCAGGAGGTTGACCATGAACGAAGCCAGCATCCTTACGCACCTGAGTCAATCGCTCGTGCTCTTCATGATCTGGGTTCTGCCGCCGCTGCTCGCAGCTCTCATCTCTGGACTGATCATTGGCCTCATCCAGGCGGCAACTCAGCTCCAGGATCAAACCCTGCCACTGACGGTCAAGCTTCTGGTTGTCGTCGCCGTGCTCGCCGGGTTTTCTCCCGTGCTCAGCGCGCCACTGATCGACCAGGCCGAGCACATCTTCAGCGAGTTTCCAGCGCTCACCGCAAGATATTAGCAGCGCTTGAATGGCTGGCCTGTCACCCGCGGAGGCGCAAGCTCTCGTTCAGGGCACGATCGAGTTCGTCGCCGCCACCGGCCTGAGTGCGGCCCGCGCCCTCGGCATCATGATGGTGCTTCCCGTCTTCACCCGGCCGCGCATCAGCGGTCTGGTTCGGGGAAGTCTGACGATTGCGATCGGCCTGCCGTGCCTCGCTCACATCAAGCTCGGTCTGCAGGCCCTGGACCCGAACACGCGCCTAGTCAGCGTTACCATGCTTGGCCTGAAGGAGGTGTTCGTCGGTCTTATGCTCGGCATCCTGCTCAGTATTCCACTATGGAGCATACAGGCAGTCGGCGACATCATCGATACACAACGCGGAATTTCAAGCCAAGTTGCGGGGGAGGATCCCGCGACGCACAGCCAAGCGTCCGGAACCGGGCTTTTTCTCGGCGTTACGGCGGTTACGATCTTCGTTCTGGTCGGCGGGCTGCAGACCATGGTGAGCGGCCTCTATGGCAGCTACCTAGTGTGGCCTGTCTATCAGTTTCTGCCTGCCGTGACAGCGGAAGGGGCAATGGAATGTCTGGCCCTTCTCGATCGTATCATGATGACGACCTTGTTAGTCGCCGGGCCGGTGCTGGCCCTGCTGCTGCTGGTCGATGTCTCGGTCATGATGCTCGGCCGTTTTGCATCGCAGCTCAAGCTGAACGATCTGTCCCCAATGATCAAGAATGTTGCATTCGGGGTCATCATGGTCAGCTACGCCGTTTATCTGCTTGAATACGCCGGAGCTGATATCCTGACTTCGAACAACATGCTCGAGGATCTGAAGAAGCTGTTGAAATGAGCTCTACGAGTGAGGAGAAAAAGCTTCCTCCGACGCCCAAGAAGCTGCGCGATGCCCGCAAGAAGGGGCAGAGCGCGCGCAGCTCGGATCTGGTGAGCGGCGTCAGCGCCTGTGCCGGTTTCGGCTGCCTGTGGTGGCGAGCGGGTGCGATCAAGGACAAGTGGCAAGAGACGGTCCAACTGGTCGATAAACTGCAGGAGCAGCCGTTCACAAACGCGGTGCCACAAGCGCTCAGCGGCTTGCTAGAACTTTCGATTGCCACGGTCGCTCCGCTGCTCGCCGCTGCCGTGACAGCAGCTCTTCTGGCCAATGTCCTGGCCAATGGCGGCTTTATGTTTGCTTCGGAGCCGCTCAAGCCGAAGCTCGAGAAACTGGATCCCATCAAAGGCTTGAAACGTATCGCCTCGAAACGTTCGGCCATCGAGCTTGGCAAGACACTGGTTAAAGTGGTGTTGCTTGGTGCGATCTTCCTTCTCACGGTGACCGCCAGCTGGAAAGCGCTGGTGTACCTGCCAGTCTGCGGCATGAGCTGTTTTGGCTTCGTTTTCACCGAGGTTAAACTGCTGACCGGGATTGCCGCTGGAGCTTTTCTGGTCGGCGGATTGGCTGACCTCCTAATCCAGCGCTGGTTGTTTATGCAGGACATGCGCATGACGGAAACGGAGGCCAAGCGGGAGAACAAGGAGCAGCAAGGCAATCCGCAGGTGAAGCGTGAGCACCGGCGTCTGCGGCAAGAGTCGGCCAACGAGGCTCCGCTCGGCATCAGTCGTGCCACGTTGATATTGCGGGGATCGGCAACGTTGATTGGGCTGCGCTATGTTCGCGGCGAGACGGGCGTGCCGGTCTTGGTCTGCCGTGGCGAGGGCGAAGCTGCTTCACAGCTGCTTGGTGAGGCGCGCGCGCTGCGCCTTACCATTGTGGATGACGATGTTCTGGCGCGTCAGCTGCTCGGCAAAGCAAAGCTCGGCAACCCGGTTCCCTCGCAATATTTCGAGTCGGTTGCAAAAGCACTCTATGCGGCCGGGCTAGTCTAGATCATCCTGTCCTGACGCTGCGATTTGCAACGTGCGCCCGATGGACGCTCGGATCGCGAGGGGCCGATGGGCTCGCGCAGATAGCCTCTGGGCCACGGCCTCGCCGACCGGATCACCGGATCAGCTGCGACGCCAAGCGGAACAACTTGTTCGCCGATTCGAGTGCTTCCGCGCCCGCACCCTCGAGGACGTCGACTTGTACGGTAGCTAGAGGGGCTGCCACTTGGATGAGTCGGTACTGCTGATCATCAACTAGGACGGCTCCGATCTGGAGCACGCTCTCAGCCGGTCTGCCGACGAGCCGCTCGTTCAGCCAAATTATGGCCGATGGAACAGAAGAACGCCGCCTCCCGCTAGGCTTTCGGCCGTGTAGTGCTGACCGTGGATCAAAAACACGGTCATGGGGACGTCCTGGCTCGGCAGAAGGCCAAGCATCTGCAATGTGTCGATCACGGCAGGCGAAGCCTCTTGCGGCCCGTGCGTCCAGTCGTCCCCCAACAATTCTCCTCGTTCAGGCACTTGGCGGGAGGGCTGATGGGCTGATGCCGGTGCGGCAGATGGCAGGGGAAGGTTTGGTGCCGGTGCCGAGGGAGGGTCCTCACGCCATTCGAAAGGTGCCGGCGAATCAAAGCCGGGCGCAAGACCGCCGTAAATATCTGAGGAAGTCCTCCGGGCCGCAGGCGTAGTTTCACCCGGCAAAGCGGGCCGAGGGTGATGAATGAGCTGAACGTCCTTGGGGCCTTCCGGTCCCAAGATGGCCGTATAGCGTTCGCCGCCGATTTGGTAGTTCATGATCGGATGTTCCGCAACAGGCAAGAAGTCCCAATCCCCCAAGGTGGACAGCATTATGTCGGGGGCCAGCTGGGTGCGGTGGGAAAAATTCTCGGGAACGGCGAACGAAACGTCGAACGTGTCGCCGACAGCGGGCGACCGCAGATGGACCAGCTGAACATCATTGAGCCCTCCCGGTCCCAAGACGGCGATATAGCGTTCACCGCGAATGTCGTAGGTCTTTACCCGCTGTGCTGCATCCGGCAGGAGCCCCCAGCGGCGAAGCGTGTGTATCATATTGGGCGCGCCCTGGGTGCCGTGGGAGAAATCCTCGGGAACGCTCAAAGCTGCATTAAAGACGTCGCCGGCCGCCGCGAACGTCTGCTCAAGCGTGGTCTGGGCCGCAGCGCCTTGGATCATCATCCGTTCAGGATGGTCTTCAGAGGCGGAATTCGGCTGCCGCGAGCTCGGCTGCCAAGTCGCGGCATCGAAAAGCTCTTCCTGAGCTACACTTTGCACCGGCGAGGGGATTGTTAGACTCATCGTTGGCCAAGGCACTGGTGCATCGAAGGCTAGGGCCGGCAAGAGGTTCTCGCGATCCGCGGCATCGAAAAGCTCTTCCTGAGCTACACTTTGCACCGGCGAGGGGATTGTTAGACTCATCGTTGGCCAAGGCACCGGTGCATGGAAGGTCAGGGCCGGCAAGACGTTCTCGCGATCCACGGCATCGAAGAGCTCATCTTGAGCGATACTTTGCACCGGCGAGGAGATGGCTGGACTCATCGTTGGCCAAGGCACCGGTGCATCGAAGGTCCGCGGCGGCAATAGATTCTCGCGATCCGCGGCATCGAAAAGCTCTTCCTGAGCGACACTTTGCACCGGCGAGGGGGCGATTGAACCCATTGTTGGCCAAGGCACTGGCAAATGTGTGGTCGCCAGCAAGAGGCCCTCGCGATCCGCCGCATCGAAAAGCTCGTCCTGGGCGACACTTTGTATAGGAGAATAGGCCGCTAAACCCATTGCATGCATGACCTGCGGAACATCAAACCCGGGCGGCAATGAGCCGCCCCCATCCGCAACGCTTTCCATCGGCTGCCCATCGGCCGGCGGCATGGGCGAGGGCGTGGACGGATGAATGAAATGAGGCGAGCTGCCTCCTTCCCCGCCCAAATTGTTCTGCAGGGTAGTCGCGCGATAATCGCGGAGGCCGTTCAAGGCGACGATGAGGGTATTGTTCTTTGGAAACAACTTGTTCGCGTGGCCAAGCAGCCTATCATCACTGAGCTCGGCTATGGACAAGGGTCGGAGAGCTACCGCCAGTTTCCGCAGATGGCTCGCATAGGTCCCGGCCGTACTCTTGCCGATCCGTCGACCAAAACCTGCATTGGCGGCCTTCCTGATGAGCCTCTGATCTTCCCTGGAAGGACGATAATGTGTTGAGATAGGGCCAGCGTCGGCGTCAGGCTCGCGGTACTGACTGACCATTGACAATGCTGGGGCGATGATCTTATCGCCTGGCAGCAGCTTCTTAGCGTGATCGGCCAACGTATCGTCATCCAGTCCAGAGATTGATTTGCCAGACTTCTTCAGTGCGTCCGCCAAGTTGCGAAGCCGACGATCATAAATTTCGACAGTGATTTTACTCAACGGTGGCACTCGATCGAGAGCAGCAGCCGACGCCGCTTGGATGAGGCGATCGTCTTCCTCAGTGACATCATATAGCGCCGCGTGAGGATATACGGGGCCCCCCTCTCGCGCGCCTGCCAGGTGCTGCTCAAACGCAACATGCGGCTGTTGCGGCTGTTCCACGCTGGCATCTGACGCAGTAGGCGCTCTATCGGCTGGGTTGATCGTGTTGGATCGATCCATGGTCAGTCCGCTGGCATGCTCTTTCGCTAGTTCGCTACTCACGTTAGCTTTCCAAAATCTGACGCGGCCGGGCGGAAAAGTAGAATGACAGGTGAATAACGGCCGGCGCGCGCTGCAGCCTCGCTCGAGCGGGAAAAGGAAAGCGCCGGATAAAAACCAGCCTCTTCAACTCAAGCGTGGTGTGATGCGCCACAGTCGTTCGCGATCGTCTTGATCGTCAGATCTCGTCCCTTCACAACGCTATGATCGCGAGGACCGGGCCATTGGGGGGCTTTCGATTACTCGGAGGTCGGGCGTGGGGCGGCGACGTGTCGCTCGCTCCTTGAAAGAACGAGATATCGATATCGGCTGCACCAGAGTTGAGCGCACTTTTGCGCGTTCCTGACCACATCCGCAGGAACGCGCGCTTTCAACAAAGCTCGCGATCTCTGGTTCGTGGTCGCCTGCTGCGAGAATAGCAGCGAAACGAAGCCATTCGTATGCCACCTCACGGTCCATGTTCGCTCTCAAGACAGGCTCCGACATGCTGGGGCGGCAGATTGGCTCAGGGATTACCGAGGGCCATTGATCCATGAGCCAGAGGCCGAGCGCGTTTTGACTGCTGATGGCCCGGTCGTTGCTATTGAGAGGCAACGCTAGCCCGTGAAGCCGCGTGCATTCAGACACCCAGGACCAACCATGCTTTTATTCGCTTAACCCGATGTGCACCCATGATAGTGTCCACCGGGCGGCAAGTGTGGTGCTCGCGCAAGTGGGCATTCCACTGATCGGATAGGACGACGATGATGCAGACCAGCTGCCGAGCGCGTTACTGAACTGGAGCCAGAAATAGGTGCTCCCTAGCCATCACAGCGTGGCCAACGATCGACGTGGTCGCCATGCCTAAGTCACGCTCTTGGACACGCCCGACAGATCGTAGGGTCTCTCTTCCGGCGTCGATCTCGCAGAGGCACGTCCGGTCACGCTTTCACGCCGAAGCGCTCAGGGCGGTGATGGCCGCCTTGTGGAGCACGCGCACGCCACCTGGAATTTCTGGACGAGATCCATTGGTCGGGGTGAACAGATCTGCGATCTGTTCTCGCTGAGAGCTAAATCCTGTGCAGCACTGCGCTTGATCGTCACCACTTCGAAACATAGCGCGGCCTTGTGTGTCACGATCGAGTCGCCTCTCCTTTGGCAACATGGCAGCAGGGATTGTGATTTTTCCAAACATTCGCCAAAAGCCGCTATCTGAGCGGCTGCACATTTTGTGCTGTCGTTCCCGCCGCGTTCGGGGCTGCCGTACCTGCTCCATCTTCTGCGTTGCTCTTGTTTCGCGGGGAGGAGGTACCATAATTGGCCAGAGGAATGGTGGCGCGATCGCCATTACTTGTGATGACAGACTGATTATCCAGGAAGTCGAGCGGATCGTTTACCATAACTGCCAGATTGCTTTTGGTCGAGCAACCAAGCGCGGGTTCGAACGAATTGTCGTTCACGGCTGGTCCGACGATCAAAAGCGACGGACAAATCGGAGGATGGGCATCAAAGGTGATCGCCTCGATCCTCACGCCGGAACGGGGCGGCAAATCGATGGGGGAAGCGGACAGGCGGATGTTATAAGGAGCAACGCCCATGGCGCGGGCCTCGTGCGCCACCTGGACAATGAGCCTGGGTGAGCCGGTGACATCCACATGGAGTGCATCCCGCCGACCGCCACTGACGTTCGCGAGGAAGCTCCGCAGCTGACGCTTTTCGGAGCCACGGAGGCTCTGCAGCAACAAGATACGCTTCTTCTGCTCGACCTGTATTGCTGGTTCAGCCGGCCCGAGATGGGTGGACGCACTATTGGCGCAGCCGCCCAATGTTGCCCCAATAACGATCAAGTGACACAAATGTCGCAAGGTCATTTGACGATCCTCATTCGATGATAAAGCCGGCGCTGCCGGTCAATCCTGGTGCGCTGGTGCGAGGAGCATCGCGCTCTCGCGGCGGGCGGGCCACCGTGTTCGTCAAAATGCGCCCCGCATCTGAGGGCGGTGAGATGCGGTCGGTCGGCGCACTCATCTTGTTTGGGTTCGATGCCGGTCGCACGATGTAGGGCGTGACAATAATGACCAGCTCGGTTTCACGTTTCTGAAAGGATGAGGAGCGAAACAGCGCACCCAGGATCGGCACATCGCCGAGCCAGGGAAACTCGCGGATGTCAGTGTTGAAGTTTCGCCTGATGAGGCCGCCGATTGCAAAGCTCTGACCGCTGGCGAGCTCGACAACGGTGCTCGCGCGTCGCGTCGAGAGTGCAGGGACCGCCATGCCATTGATTCTGACTTCGCCTTCGCTCGACAATTCGCTGACTTCGGGCTTCACGCGTATATTGATCTGATTGTTGTTAAGCACAGTCGGGACGAATTCCAGGCTCACGCCGAACTGCCGGAATTGGACCGAAACCTGTCGATTGTCCTGCATGACCGGAATCGGAAATTCCCCGCCGGCGAGAAAGCTTGCGGCTTCGCCGGACATTGCCGTCAGATTCGGCTCAGCCAGGATTGAGGCGAGGTGCTCGCTCGCGAGAGCGTCGAGAACAGCGCTGAGGTTGGTATTGCCGGCGCTAACCCCGATCCCGATCGTGCCGCCGCCGCCGGCCGCGCCGGACCCGCCCCCTTTGCCGCTAATGAGGAAAGCGCCGTTTGGGCCGGAGGCAGTGAAGTTGATATTGAGATCCTTGACGGCGCTGCGGGAGACTTCTGCCACCCGTACGCTGAGATTCACCTGCAACGAGCCAGCCACCTGGATCTTGTTTGCAACCAACGCGCCCGCCCCAAGAAACTGCTCAGTGACCTTCCTGGCGTTCTCGACAACATCGGCACTGGGCGCGATCCCGCTAAGAATCGCGCCGCGGGGGGTATAGCTGACCTGTATCGGATAGTCGCCGACCTCGGCCTTCAGCGCGGCCCGCAGATCCTCGATCGGTTGAGTAACGACAATACGCAGCTCAGCCAGAGCCTCTCCCTTGTCGTTCAGGGCGAACAGGCTCGTCCGTCCCGACTTTTTGCCGAAGACGAAGATCGTGGTGTTCGACGGCGCCTGATAGTCGGCAATCGCCGGATCCGCGACAAAAATGCTCGCAGCCGGTCCGGTCAGATGAACTGTCTTGCCCTGTGAGGATGTAAGGCTGAGCGTGCCAGTGGTGCTGCCAGACGCCGCGCGTGGCTGCTCTGCGTTGCCATCTCGCTTTGTCTGAGCTGTGGCAGCAAACGGAAATAACAGAGCGACTGCGCACAGGGCGTAGCAGAGGCGGCGAAACCCGGCATGGTGCGAGAGGTCTGCCACCACCATGGACGGCTTGTCGGCGCCGGCGGCATTGTCAACGATGTTCAAGGGAGTATCGCTTTCAAGTTCGATTGGCTAAGCAGCGGAGGCTGCGCCAATGAGTTCAAGTGTGTAACCGACACCGCGCGCGGTCTTGATCCTGAGCGTTGCACCCGCCTGGCTCAAATGCGTTCGCAAGCGATAGATCCCGACTTCCAGCGCATTGGTCGAGACCTCGTCGTCGAATGCATACAAGCTATCTTCGAGCGATGCGCGCGGTACGGTACGGCCCGCGCGGTTGAGCAGATGCTCAAGAATGCACACTTCCCGGCGCGCAATTCTGAGGATGCGACCACCGACCGATACTTGTCGCGCGATCGGATCGAAATGCAGATTCCCGAATGTCACCACCGGCGCCGTCATTTGCGTTGACCGTCGCAAAATCGCTCGCATGCGAGCAATGAGTTCGTCGGTGGAGACGGGCTTAGGCAGAAAATCATCGGCGCCCGCATTAAAAATCGCAATCCGCCGGCCGAGGTCATTGAAACTGCTCATCATCATAGTGGGCATTGACCGTCCCTCGCGCCGCAACTGCTTCAGCCAGTCCAATCCGTCTCCATCGGGCAAAGCCGATTCGAGCAGGACCATGTGGTAGTTCGCGCAATCGAGCGCGGCCGCCGCCTCATCCAGCGTGCGTGTTACGTCGACCGCGAAGCCGCAATTTAACAGCACTTCCTTCACGTGGCGGGCAAAGTCCGCATGATGATCAACCAGGAGAATTCGCATTTCATTGCCTCTTGTCCATCCACGAAGACCTGAGCGCGTCACGATCGAGCATGGGGTTCGGTGGAACCGAGAGGAGGCTGGACTGGTGCGAGTTTGGACAGCCCGACACGAGAGGGCGGGGCATCTTGACGGGCGTTCAATATCTGCGGGCCGATTGTCATCGGATAGACCCCAGGCCGCTGCCAACTGCTTACGGTGTCGGCGCCGCTCAACATGCCCCTCATGCCAGATCTGACCTTGTTTATGAGGCTAACTGCCGCGGCAGCCCACCGACGCGTCCGTGGGCCGATCAAAATTGTTCTTGCACGCACCGACCCGCCCCCTGCAGTACGAACAGCGCCTAGCCGCGCAATCGAAACCAGAACGCGCGAGACGATCGGATTTGTGGCTGAACAGATGAGCGGAACCGACATGGAAATTTCCCCAATTCGTGTTGGTCTGTGGCCAGTTTTGCTGAGCTGTCGAGCCTCTCGTGTCGTGAAGTCACGACAATGTAAGTCTTTCCTGCATTCGAAGGCACATCACGCGACGCATCTGGCCAATGGTTTCACCAGCCAAGATGCGCGCCGAAACGATCAATGCGCCGGAAGGGCACCCTCTCGCTCGCAATTGTTCGCACGCAAGATGTGCCCGTGCTGAAGTTCTGCCGCGCACGAGGTCCCGTCATATGTTCCAGCCGAGCGAAAGCTGCGACCGAATGCCGAATCGAGCTCCAAGGTGTTGTCATCACGCACAGATCCCGGTGGCTACCCAGAGTCATTTCGTCCCACAGAGTACACGGCGCCAGAATGATCCGATCTCGATCGTGGAGTTGGAGTGTGCCCGGCAGGGCCCATATTGCGGCCGTAAGCGTTCTTCTCGCGCCGTGCATCTTGAGTTGCTTGCGATAGGATCGGCGCTGCGTCCTCGATCTGCACATGGGCGATGTGGGACGCTGACCTTGGAGAGGAGCCAACCAGCAGCATGATTTGGAGCCGCGGCGGGCATTGTGCTTTTGAGACGTTCGCAATTCTTGCTACCTGTCAGGAAGAGTTCACGCGAGCGGATTCTGTGTCGCGACTGTCAGAAATCCTACAATCTGACGCTATGTGAGGTTCAAGTGCTTTCGACCGCTGGTAAGTAGCAGTGCTCTAGTACTCACAACGAGCCTGAAGCGATGACTGCACGTCCGAAACCAGACGATTGACCTGCGCGGAACGCTTGTCCCTCTCCCCAATGTCATGAGCATTTCGTCGGTCCAATGAGCGTAGCGCGAGCTAAAGGCGATGACGCTGCGTGAAGGCAGTCCTCTTTGCTGTCCGTGAAGCTTCGAGGTCACGATCGTCCGGTCGACCTCATGCATGCGAATGCAGCAGGGAGACGGTGGCGAGCCTCTTGATGCTTCTATGTGAAGCGCAGGAGCTAACTTCTGGAATGCAGGCGCCCGAGCGCGCAAGCTGATTTGACCGGCAAGGGACTGGAAGGGTTGCCAAACGACATTCTTGAATGCTACCTCCATAGATCACGAGCGACTATGGAGCTTTTGGGCAAGATCGGCAAAATCGATTGTTTTGATGGAACGCATCCAGGTAGCGAATAGACCATTGTGCGACGGCAGGACTTGCCGCGTGAGCGAGACTCTGTTGACTTGATCTTTGATGCGATCGCGTTCGAGCTTTTGAGATTGATCGCACCATCGATGGCAGGTCGCGATGCGGAAACGATCGATGCGCGGCCTTAGGGCTCATGTCATCTGAACTGTCTTCCAATGTGCCGGCGGCGACCGGATTGATGCGAGAAGAGGCCGCAGCACTCGAATGAGGGGCGTGGAAGAGTGAGCAATGGCGCGAGTGTGTCCTCCTCCACACTATCGAGGGTACCTCTTGCAATGCGGGCGCGCCGTCGTCCCCCGCGTAGGTGAAGAGATAGGTTGATCAGAACGTGTGGCCAAGCCATTGCCGTTGTTCGTGAAGCGACGCCGTTGGGATGACCCTTCCTTCGAATGGTCATCTCGTCATCATTAAGGGACCTGCGCGCATGGCGCAGTCGCCAGTTGGCTAATCGTTACTGTCCAGTCTCCCGCTTGAATGGATTGTCTTCGCTGGCGACTCGATAGCTTTCCAAATTGCCGCCCAGGAACAAGCGCTCCGTCTCACGGGTTGGCGCTCTGCCAAGCGAACACATCAAATCCATGTCCGCATCGATGTTGTCCTTATCCTCCACATTCATTCCAAGGCCAATACTGCTCAGTACGTCGTCGGGCGTCCAGACTGCAGGCTTCGGTACGACGTAGGTATGCAGCGTGTTGACTTCGTTTGCGATCGCTCTCGCCCAGTGGTCACGGGAAACGCTGAGTTTCGATGGATCTTCGACCAAGGATACGAATGGAGAAGCGGTCTTACCGCGCATATGCCATCCAGCCTGGCGTGCCAGGTCCAGGGGATATCGCTCCAGAGGATGTCCAATGGAAGAATGATCTCGCGCCGTGTTACGGACGTGTGAGATTGCAGATGTGGTGGCTTCCGTGCGCGGTTTGCAATCGCTGTTCTGGTTCTGGAAACGATGCAGCGTGAGATATGTCGAGTCCGCTATATTGTCGTAAATGCGATCCCGGTCGACGCCGTTGTCTCCCGCTGGCGCCCATCGCGCTGACTGCTTTTCGGCGAAGACAATCTCGTTCTTGAGCTCTTGGAGCGTGGCGCCCATCAGCGTTGCCGCAAGCTGGGCGCGCGCGCTGACAAATGATGGGGCTGGATAGCGATCGATTTCCGAAGCCTCCTCGCCTGGAGCAGACGAGGACCTGGCGATCGCGGAATTTGCCGCTAAGGGGAGTGAAGCCGAGGCTGGGTAGAGAGAATCTACGTCATCTAGGTTCAAGTCATTCAGGTGCTGCTCGAAGCTTTCTTGATCGTCTGAACCGTGCGCCGGTGCGCTGATCTGCGTGTTAAGCTCGTCCTGTGGCCCGTGGACCCGGCGCGGCTCCTGTAGCGAGTTGTGAGCCTCAAAGGGAGTGTCTGCGGCATTTCCTGGATCGACATTCATCTTTCGCTCCCGTCGAAGTGCAGGCGGTCGGCGTAGAATGTTGCAGGTGCAGCTTTCGAGAAGCTGACGGACCAGGAGGGAGGTCATTAGCTTCGGAATGAGTCGAATAGATTCGGTCAACGAGGCGAACGGTCAGCTGGACGGAAGCCGCGCGAATCGACCAGTCATAATAGGGCGCTGCCTTGTGCCTTCCGGCATTGGTGGTCGATCAGACCAAGAAGGGGTCCCCGGACTGAGCTTGTTCGGACCGCCGCGTCAGCTTCGCTCCACCACCTCATTGTGGACGCGTCATCTTGGGAGGGCGCCCTTGCACAGCAAGACGGACGAGCTGACGCTTACGGCTAGTCGAATTGCTTTCGTAGATCGTCTCCTTATGCAGATGTGAAAACTGCATTCTCTCACCCGTTAGGACTGCCATGGACAAGCACAACCGGCTTGCGTTCTGTGGTTTCCAAGCGGAGGACGACGCAGGATCAAATCGTTCTAGTCGACGCGGGCGAGGCTAAGCCACTTCAGCAAACCTGACCTACGAGGTTGTGATGTTGGAATAGCGTCACAGCGACTTGCGCCTCGTTGCAACAGGCGGCTTTGGTACAGGTGCGAGCGCGCGTGGTGTCTGGACTCAGACGAACGGCTTGCGAGCACGACGTCTTTAAAAGCGCAATCGGCAGTACTTACCGAGGGAGAAGAGCACATGAAGTATACTGGCCGAGCACTAACGATCCTGTTGGCCTTGCTTTCGGCCGCGAGCGTGACCGTGCCGGTGAGAGCCGATGAGCAGCCCTCGCCGAAATACACCGAGGTGCTCAGTGCGCTCCAGACGGGGAAGAATGTGAAGCTCATACTGGACATGAGCCGCTGTACCGCGGCGGAGGGTGGCAAGCCTGCGTCGGCGACGCAAGCCGGTCTGGTCATCACAGCCTTCAGGGTGACCACCCAGCACGGCATCAGCTTTGCCAATGCTCATCAAACCGTCGACAGCTCCGGACATGCCGTGACCGAGTACATCCGCCATAGCCTTAGCCGCGAAGGCAAGCTGACGGTGCGGGCCTCGAAATTGGTCGTCGGAACCACCGAACTCGTGAACCAGGGCGAATTCATCTGCGAACTTCCGGATGGCGCGAAGTTCATCTGGTAACGAAAGGCACAGAGCAGGGCGGGTTCAAAAACTAGATCCTTCAAACGTGCGGGCACCTTCGCACGGCATGATACGGATCCTTTCGCTCGTCAGGAACGATCAGGTGTTTTCTGGCCGCCGTTTCGTGGGGCGAGGATCAAGTTGCACGAACTTGCTGCTCAGGTAAGCCATGAGGGCCGCCGATCTCCATTCGATCTCAGGGATTGGTAGATCGGCGGTGGTTCCGGCCGTCGTCGTATGGGGTGGGGTCAAGGCTCTCAGTTGAACGCTTCAGATGAGCTCGCCAAGGACGTCCGCACACTGTCTGCGGTCCTGGTGCGAACATTATGTCCAAGTTCGATCCAGCCGCGGGCTCGCGATGATGACACTGGACCCTAGGCCCCCACGATGCGCTCGTACCTTTCATCGGCCTCTCGTGGGGTCCTTTCACCTGAATCACAGTGCTGCCGAATGCAGCCACAAAGTGATTGAACCATCCCGTTTAAGATCATGTGAGCTGGCCGCTATGGGTTTGCTCACCGCTCGCAAACCGCGTTCGGGCCCAGATCTAGGCTCTCTGAGCAAACGGTCCGTCGATTCGGGAGCTCGAGCAGCTGCCCGAGGTGCCGACGAGCACCTCGTTCGGCCAAATTGCGGCCAACGGAAGAGAAGAGCGCGGCCAGGTTGAGCTGATCGCGTTGTATCCATCCATGCTGCTGTCGGCGGGCATGGCTAGCTCGTTCTATCGCTACTCATGTCAGCTTCGCGGAACCCGATCTGGCCGCGCGCGGAAAGCTAGAATGAATAATGATCGGAGTGCCCCAAACTTAGGAGACGATATAAGTTTGGGCAGAAACTCTCATTTTTCTAAGCGCGGTACGCGGCCAGTCCCCGCGCCGGCCGGTTGGACCGGAGTAGTAATGTAGCGCGAAACGCTGCTTTCGATGTTTCTGAGCGTCGGAAAAGGAAATCACCCTTTCCCAAGCCTGCACCATCAGCCCTTTGTTCCTGACTTTCTGTATGGATTAGATGCGCTAGCGGTCCGATAGTCATCCAGGTTCCCGCCCAGAAATAGGACCTCATGCTCCTCAGTTGGGGTATCACTCACCCATGCCAGATCGGGTTCATCATCCTCAGTCCCGTCCTCGAGACTACTGACGAGCTCTTCCGCCGTCCAAGTTGTGACCCTCGGCACCGTGTAGGTGTGCAACTCATTCGCGTTTTCTGCGATGACTTTGGCGCCATACTGGTTGTCATCGTCCGGCGAAAGGAGCATTTGTGAGGCCTCCTCGGACAGCGACACAAAAGGCGAAGAACTGGTATCGCCCCTCATGTGCTCTGCCGCTGCGCGACCCAGATCAAGTCGTTGTCCTCCCCAGATATTCCAGGGGGCAGCGTCGTAACGCAAAGCCGCCATAAAGCGCAAATGGGCCATCGCGCTTTGACCGTCCAACGCATGTGGCTTGCAATGACTGGCGTGGTTTTGAAACCGCTTCAGCTCCATGTATGACGATGCTACCGCGTCGTCGTAAACGCGCCCACTATCAACGCGGTCGACTGACGATCCACTCGCTCTTGACCATTTTGCTGATCTTTGCGCAGCGAGTTCAATTTCTCTTCTGAGTTCCGGAAGGTTCGCGCAGGTCAGCGTTGCGGCAAGCTGCGCGCGTGTTCTGACAAAGGGTACAGCCGCGCAGCGTTCGTTGTCCGGAATGGCTTGCGCTCTCTTGTTGCCATCGGTCACGGTCCGGTTCGATCCAGTCTCGGGCGAAGCCGATGTCGCGAGGATTGGCTGAGCCTCTCTAATCCGCTGCTCAAGGTTTGCTTGCGCTGTCTCTTCCTGTTGCGGCTCGAGGTAATTCATCTGAGCCCCGGATGGGTTGACGTTGTCAAATGGGTCCATTTCGTTCTCCCTTTGGTAGCGTGTCAATCTCACTCGTACAAAGTTGATCAATAAGGCGCAGAAACCGAGCCGCGCGCGCTGCTACAAAATACGCCGGTCTGCTTCTCGAAGTTGTGTTGAGGGCGTACGGGTGGGACTGACCCGGGTCCTGGTCAATCTTCTCTTCCAGAGTTTGAAATCAAGTCGGCCCTCCTGCCCGGACAGAAATGTTGGTATGCTAGAAGGCTTAGCTGTCGAACAGCTGACCACATTCATTGCTAGGAAACTCGGATCCCTTGTGACTGTGCTGGCAAGCCTGTTGTTCAGTGCAGAGCTACGTCTGGCGAGATGGCGTCATCGTCGCTGTCGCGCTCGATGGCAGCGCCGTGAGAAAGGTCCGGGAGAGGCGGCCCGGCGCAAACCCAGCTATCGGTGAGCTCGAGCTCGCGTGGAGAAGTCTGTCTGGGTTAGCTTGCATTGGTGCGAGTGAATGTCCTCGAAATTGCGTCGAGATGTTGGCTGTGATCTGAACAGCTGGATCTGGCCGCAGCCATCGGGCTCGTGACCGGACCGATGGTGGTGTGAAGCTCAGTGTCCTCTGTTGGGTTACTGACGTGAGGGTTCGCGTCGCTGGTCGAAAAACAAGAGCGGCGCGTGTGACTTCGATCCAGGCATCCGCAAATAAGGTGGGTAACAGCTGAACTCATAACATTGAGAGGCTGCGCGGCCGCGAGAGGTTGAATCGCCAACCAGACGTGGCGAGGCCCGAGCGATTCGGGTACATGAGAGCCGTGGCGGTGAAGATCGGCGCACGGGGCGCCTCAGCTCGAACAGGACTGACTGGGGAGCTGACGCTTACAGTCGATGCGCCACACAGTGCACAACAAGGTTGGTCGCGCCTAACAAACATATCGCCGCGAAAGCCTGTGGTGTGACCTGCAGGCGTAGTCGAACAAAAGACTTAGAGCGGTCCGCAGTCGGTCATACCGGCCCCTCCTTCCCTTCTCTGAGCTGGGCGTTTCCAGCCAACGTAGCTCCAGACCCCAGACCAGTGATGGACCGCCTGCGCCGCGTTCAGGTAAAAAAGGCCTGATCTATTCAAAGCGGCGGAGACTTGCTCCCGAACCGCAGAATAAGTGGTGCCGAACCCAACGCATGAAGAAGTTGACTAGCATCAGTTTTCCTACGTCATCAAAATCGACCAGCTGGGATGCCACAAGGAAGCCGCTCTTGGCGCTCGGGGGGCTCATGGCAGGACGGTAGCAGGACGGTGATGGCTTAGTTCAGAACGCCGGGGCTGCGGTCCTCCACCAAGCTGGCGCGGAGCGTGTCGTCCGTGATCTTCCTCGCCGACGGTTGCCGCAGACCTCGGCGCCGGGCAGGCGGTTCGATCCGGCATTGTTGAAGTATAGCCCGCGATACTGCGGGAGCGACGCGCCCCACCCCATGCGCCATTACGTGACACATTCCCCGTACCCAACCAGGTGATTCTGCGAACGTTGATGCCCGCGAGTTTTGACGCTCCAAGGCGGCCTGTCTTCGAAGGTAACGGAACCCATGCACATACTCCAATGCAGCGGGCGGGACGGTGGTGCAGAAGAGAGCTCGGTTTCCAAGCGTTGGCGCAACGAGGCATCTATAATCTAGAATGTTTCATCTCATTATTAGATGGTTGGCTTGGCGCGGCCTTAATGATCGGATGTCGCTTTGCAGCGAGGGCAGCATGCGATTGATCAACAATGTCCCGAAATCTGTCATGTGCTCTCGAACGCATCAATGCATGTTCTTCGCTTTAGCCGACGCTGCCAATTGAAGTCGCGCAATCACGCAGCACGCGTTCGGGGAGCCTGATCAGAGGCCGTCTGGGTTAAGCGAGCGATGGAAGGATGGACAGTCGCAATAGAAGAGGATCCCACCAGACGAGAGTAGATTGAAATACTCAACTATTGCGTTTGCGTGGTCTCGACCTCTAAAGATCATCGAGGTTCGAACGTGAATGGGCAACACCTTCCTGTGAAGGGGTGCCTTCTTGATGAATTCTGGAGAGCCGAATTGAGTGTGCTCGTGTGGAATCAACTGGCCGCCGGAAGCTGGCTGTCACGACGGCGTCAATGGGCAGCCAGCGTGGTCGAATCCTTTTGCGGCCGCGCCCGCTCGCAGAACATCACAGGACGTGGCCGAGGCTACATTGGTGAGGGTCCTCTAACATCAGCCGACCGTTTGTTATCCATGCCTCGAATCGGCTGCCCGGCGCACATTCACCGTGAGCTTGCGACAAAGGGCAGAGTCGTCGCCGAGTTTGACTTGTCCTCAAGGTCTACCAAGTGGCTCACAGGCCGCATTAGGGGCTGTGATGTCTTCGGTTAGCTCCATGCTTCATCTTGGCCTAAATCTTCATGGCGCTGGTGGTCATTCCGCCGCGTGGCGCTGGCCGGGCACAAATCCAAGCGCCTTTTTCGATATCGAGCACTACGTCCAGGCTGCGAAGGTTGCAGAGCGTGGTCTGCTGGATGCTGTATTCCTCGCCGATACTCCCGCGATAAGCTTCGACATTACGCACCAGCCACCGCTTAATGGGCTCGAACCGACCCTGGTTCTCGCCGTGATTGCACGAGAAACGCACCGGATTGGCCTGATTGCGACAGCGTCGACGACCTACAATGAACCCTACAATCTCGCCCGGCGTTTCCAATCGCTCGATGTCATCAGCTGTGGCCGCGTTGCGTGGAACGCGGTCACGACGTCGAGCCCGGCGACGGTAGCAAACTTTGGCGGTCGAGAAGTCGGGCGAGCGGATCGCTACAGACGCGCCGAGGACTTCGTTGAAACTGTCCGTGCTCTCTGGTTGAGCTGGAGCGGCGAGGTGGTCATCGCCGATCAGGCTGCGGGAGTTTACGCAGATCAAAGCCAATTCCGCCTGCTCGATCCCGATACCAATAGCTTCGGCATCCGAGGCCCGCTGACGCATCCCGCTTCGTCCCAAGGTCACCCAGTCATCGTTCAGGCGGGTGGCTCGGATCCCGGACTACGGCTCGGTGCCCGCAGTGCAGATGTCGTGTTTGCGGCGGCGGGAGACTTGACAACGGCGCTGCAGGAGGCAGAGCGCCTACGCGCGCTCTCTCGGCAATTCGGCCGCCCTGCGGCTCCGCTCATCCTGCCAGGCCTTGTCACCTGTATCGGGGGCACCGAGAAAGAAGCGGCTCGCCGCAAAGACGAGCTTGATGGATTGATCGATCTGGAGCGCGCCATCGCCGCTCTTGCACGAAGCATGGGCGTGGCAGTCGAGAAGCTCAGCCTCGAGAGGCCAATCCCGGAGGAGATTTTGCCTGATCCAGATCACGTTCCGTTTTCCGTCGGTCACCATCGCACGATTGAAACTCTGGCGCGTCAAGGCCGGACGGTTCGCGAGATCATTAGCAGCGTTCAGGCCTTTGGCCACCGCCTGCTCGTGGGTGCACCCGAGCAGATCGCGGATTCGATTGAGGCATGGTTCCGCGCTGGCGCGGTCGATGGTTTCAACATCATTCCGGACGTTCTGACCGATGGCACTTCAGCGTTTGTCGACAATGTGGTTCCGATCCTGCAGAGGCGCGGGCTGTTTCGCAAAGAGTATCTGGGACAGACTCTGCGAGAGCATTTTGGGATCTCTATTCCTTTTGTGCCGGCACGAGCCACAGCTAGCTCACCGCTCTGACGCTTCCTCAACACCAATGCTCTGGAGACTGAAATGCATTTCTCAAATGCGCCGTCAGCGAGGCGCTTCACTGGCAAGTCGAACCTTCAAGCAAGAACGGTTGCGGCTACCCTTGTCATGCTCTTGGGCCTGTCGCACTTAGCGCCCAGCGTTCACGCTCAGGAAGGCTTAGCCGGCAGCGTCAAGCGCGGAGGCGTTATTCGTTACGGGCATTTTCAAGAGCCTGCCTGCCTGTTCGGAGGATGGGTCCAACAATGGTATCTGCAACGCCAGTACAGCGATAATCTGGTTGCGCGCAACGAGGACGGCAAGATTTTGCCATGGCTGGCCGAGTCTTGGACCATCTCCGACGACAAAAAGGTGTACACATTCGAGATAAAGCCGAATGTAAAGTTTACCGACGGGACTGCCCTCGATGCGCAGGCCATCGCTGACAACATCAACGGATGGCTCAGCAATGACCCCGATCTTCGCAATCCGACTGCCGCTCCTTATCTCGGCGATAGCTTCGAATCGGCAAGGGCAATTGCTCCTCTGAGGTTGCAGGTAAAATTGAAGGTGCCCTTCCAGCCTTTGCTGAACGTGTTCGCCCAATCCTCACAAGGCATTCTCTCGCCATCGGCACTCAAACGTGGACTTTCGGTCAATTGCGAGAACCCCGTCGGTTCAGGTCCATTCATTGTCGACAAGTGGCACCATGGGCGAGAAGTCACCTTCCGCCGCAATCCCGACTACAATTCGGCGCCGGCCACCGCAAAACATCAAGGGCCGGCTTACGTCGACGGGATTAGTTGGAAGTTTCTGCCAGATCAGACTGTCCGATACGGCTCGCTGATCGCGGGCGAGACCGATGCCATATATGACATTCCGGCTGTCGCATGGAAGGACGCCAACTCCCGATTTCCAGTATTGCGGCACCTGACCGGGGGTACCCCTCTGCGCCTCGCATTGTATACGGCTCGGCCCCCCTTTGACGACATGCTCGTCCGCAAGGCCTTTGCCTATTCTACTGACCGAAAGGCCGCGGTCGACACATCCTTCCTCGGTTCTTTGCCATTTGAAGGTAACGGTGCGCTAAGTCAGAGCTCGCCGGAATACCTGCGTGAACTCGGGCAGTCCTATGGGTACGATATTCGAAAGGCCAATCAGCTGCTTGATCAGGCTGGTTGGTCTGAGAGAAATCCTAAGGGCATTCGTGTCAAGGACGGTCGTCCGCTGATCGTGCGTATCTCCTATTCGAACGCTTTTCTGAAGCCGGATGGCGAGCAAGCCCTGCAAGTTATCCAGCAGCAGGCGCGGGCGGTCGGTTTTGACGTACATCTCCAACCCACCAATCCGGCTGATTTCTTCGCCGGAAAAAACCTCGGACCCGATGATTATGAGGTTGTTCTCCTCTATTGGGTTGCCCCCGGCGCTGAGATATTCCGGATCTCGTGGAAGCCCGATCAGAATGGCGAGCCCAATCGCTTCAATCCCTCGCGCTACCAGGATCTGAAGCTTTGGGAAATCATTGAAAAGGCGGAACAGAATTTCAATGGAGCTGAACGTACCGCGCTTTATCAGCAGGCGGAGCGGAAGATCGTGGATGAGGCACCCGTTATTGGCCTTACTGTGCTGGACGTAACTTTGGCGACCAAGCCGAGCCTGAAAGACGTTTGGCTGGACCGTGGGTCAGTTGGCGAACCTGTCTTCTATGATGCTCATTTTGACGACAAGAAATGATGCCATGAAGATAGCCCGTCATCCCATTGTTTGGTTCACGCACCGGATATTGTCCGGTGTCGTGGTGGTGTGGGCTGCCGCAACGTTTGCGTTCTTAATTCAGTGTGTGCTGCCTGGCGATCGCGCCCAGATCATCATTAATGTGACAAGTGGCAACGTCGGACCGGCATCCTCGGCAGAACTCGCGGCGATCAATGCGAAATATGGCTTTGATCAGCCGCTCCTGGTTCAATACGGAAAATACATACTGGGAATCCTGCATGGAGATCTTGGTGAATCCTACCAGCAGCATCGGCCAGTCGCAGGGATCATCGCGGAGCAGATCGGGCCTACAATTATTCTGGCGGTCACCGCACTGCTGATCGCGTGGTTTATCGCCATTCTGACAACCTTGTTCATCGCCGGCAGAGACAACATATGGTCGAAGCTGCTCAATGACACGCAAGTCTTTTTGGCAACAGTGCCGCCTTACTGGCTGGCCACAATTTTAATGGTTGTTTTTGCGGTAAAGCTGCGCATCCTTCCGGTCATCGGTGGAAATTCTCCGGTCGGGCTCATTCTGCCGACGCTCGCGTTGGCTCTTGAACTGTCGGGCTTTTTCGGACAAGTCGTTCAGAACGAGTTCACGCGCGTGCTCGAGCAGCCCTTCGTTACGTCCGCGCGGGCCCGAGGTATGACTGATTTTGGCGTGAGGCTTCGCCATGTCCTGCGCCACGCCGCACTGCCCGGGATTACTTTGTCAGGCTGGGCGCTGGGCAAACTTCTTTCAGGCGCGATTTTGATCGAGGTGGTTTTCGCCCGTCAAGGCCTAGGTGGAGTCCTCGTCGCTGCAACGTCCTCGAGAGACGTTCCGATTGTCTCGGGAGCTGTTTTGATCTCTGCGGGCGTATTCGTTCTTGCCAATCTGATCGTCGATCTGACTTACCGGCTGGTCGATCCGAGGATCAAGTTGACATGAGCATGTTCGCCGAAGTCACCATATCTCGTTCGCTCAAAGAAGTCCTGGCCATCACGCGCCATGTTCCCTTCCGGGTTACCGTCTCTCTTGTCATAATTGGCCTCTTTGCCTTCGCGGCCTTGGCCCCAAAGGTACTGCAGACGCACGATCCGCTCGCTATTGATTTGAGATCGTCATTGCAGTCTCCGTCGATCATTCATTGGTTCGGAACTGATCAGTTAGGGCGAGATCTTTACTCTCGACTAGTCGAAGGGACGGGCCAATCCCTCGCCATCGGACTTGGCGCAACGGCGCTGAGCATGTCCATTGCGATCGTTTTCGGCGTCGGCGCAGCGCTCTCTGGTGGCGTAGTGGACAGCATCCTCAGCCGGATTGTCGACGTGCTCTTCGCGATTCCCACGCTCTTGCTCGCCCTTGTGTTCGTGACTGTTTTTGGCCCGGCGGTATTGACTGAGGTCATAGCTGTCGGAATCGGCACAGCGCCAGGCTATGCGCGCATGATCAGGGGCCAGATGCTTGCCATCAAAGGGACAGGGTATGTGGAGGCCGCCAAGGCGATGGGTCATCCATTTCCCCGTATTGTCTGGAGGCATATTCTTCCGAACGCCATGAACCCGCTGACGGCAATGATGACGATCGGCGTAGGTCAAGCGATTATATGGGCCTCGGGTCTTGCTTTTCTAGGCCTTGGCGTCGCTCCCCCGGCGCCTGAATGGGGCGCGCTGCTCAATGCCGGGCGCAACTATGTGATCTACGCCTGGTGGCTGGAGATCATACCCGGTTTGGCGGTGACGGCGTTTGCTCTCAGCGTCACCATCGTCGGGCGCCATCTACAGGACCGCCTGGAAGGAAAAACGTGAATGTCGCAGGGCCGCCCCCAGCCTCTCTTGCAGCAGGCAGACCTCCTCACGGTCGATTCGCTGCGCATTTCCTTCGGGCGGGGCAGCGCCCAGAATGCGGCTGTGCGCAGTCTATCCTTCTCCCTGCGGCCGGGACAATGTCTTGCGATCGTAGGTGAATCCGGCTCGGGCAAAAGTGTAAGTGCGCGGGCTCTCATAGGGCTCGCTGGTCGCCACGCCGATGTTCATGCACGCCAGCTGAGCTTCGAGGGGACGGACCTGATCGGCCTCAACGATCGTGCCTGGCGGCGCATCCGCGGCAACAAGATCGGCTTTGTATTACAAGACGCACTCGTCGCGCTTGATCCGCTTCGCCCGATCGGCAAAGAGGTTGCTGAAGGCTTACTCCTCCACGATGCGGTATCATCGCGCGAGGAGCTCGCGCAGCGCGTCATTGCTCTCCTTGAGCTCGTCGGTGTCCCTGAGCCCGAAACCAAGGCCGCCCAGCTGCCGCATCAATTATCGGGCGGCCAGCGCCAACGAGCTCTCATGGCTGCGGCACTTGCACTCGATCCAAGCGTCCTTATCGCCGACGAGCCGACTACCGCTCTCGACGTGATGGCGCAAGCTCATGTGCTGGCACTCCTCGAGGAGACCAAAACGAGGGGCAAGGCGCTGATCCTGATCAGTCACGATCTGGCAGTGGTCTCCCGCGTGGCGGACGAGATCCTCGTCATGCGAGGAGGCGAGGTCGTCGAACGCGGCCCCGCCGTCCAGATATTCAAAGATCCGCGACACCCCTATACTCGTCAGCTGCTGGATGCTGTGCCATCAGGCCGGCCACGCGGCTCACGGCTGTCACCATCGACTGTTCTACGTTCACCTGGCCGGCAAGCGCAGCGACCCGTGCAATCGTTGCCGCAAGCTCGTTCCATCCTGCTCGAAGCGACTGGTCTGGTGAAGCGCTTTGAGGGCCTGGATGGCACTTTACGGGCGGCTGTGGACGGCGTCTCCTTCGAACTGCGATCCGGAGAGACTTTGGGCATCATTGGTGAGTCCGGATCAGGAAAGTCGACGATGGCGCGCATGGTCATGGCGCTCGATGTGCCTGACGAGGGAGCGGTTGAGTTTGCAGGCCGGCCCTGGACCACGCTCGCCGAACGCGAACGACGGCTTCGGCGGCGCTCGATATCGATCATCTACCAGGACCCTCTTGGTTCGTTTGATCCACGATGGACGGTCGGACGCATCATATCCGATAGTCTTTCGGGCGACATCGAGAAATGGCAGCGGCGAGAGCGCGTTATCGAGCTGCTCGATATGGTCGGACTATCCGAGGCGTTGCTGGACCGACGGCCGCTCGAGCTCTCCGGCGGCCAGCGCCAGCGCGTTGCGATAGCCCGCGCGATTGCACCAAATCCTGCCGTAATAGTCTGCGATGAACCGGTTTCGGCGCTCGATGTCTCAATCCAGGCACAGGTCTTGGATCTGCTGGGCGATCTGAAGGACCGGCTGGGCGTAAGTTATCTCTTCATCTCGCATGATCTCGGTGTCGTTCGGCATATCAGCGATCGCGTCATCATTATGCGCCGCGGGAGAATCGTCGATAGCGGGGCCACTGAAGAGATATTTCGTAATCCACAGTCTGATTATACGAAGAGCCTTATCGCGGCCATGCCGCGCCTTGTGCGTGTTCAACGCAGTGGTCATTCAGCTACGAATCTCGAAGAAGGTATCGTGTGAATGCCTTCGAATTCGACTTCCTTTCTCAAAAATTATCTGTCGCCGATCGCGGGGCAACCGCGTTTGCCTGCGATTTGGTCGCGAATTGCGCCCTCGCTCATCGCTTCGTCGGGACAATCGGTGGACCCCAGGTTTAAAGTGGGGACCGGCCGGCGCACGGAGCAGACCCGGCCGAGTTCGAACATTGGTTAAGCTAGAGGCCGGGCGATCCGCACGTGTGGAGTTGCAAGCTGTCGATTTCCTGCCTGCAAGGAGTGCGGCTCTTGCTCTCCTGCAAACGAGCTCGGGTCTCGCTTCACGACAGCCTAGCCATGGTGCGTTCCCGACAAAGACCGTGTTTGTCAGATTCGAAACATTCGGCGTCAATCTCGAATTTATGACGCCCTATTCAGCTCGCTAATTTCGACTGACGCGGCTGGCACGCTCGTTGCTACCGATGAGGTAACGCCGTGCTAAGTGCAGCCCTTCATGAACGGTCACTTTTCCGCCCGCAAGCCGCGGATCCATTCTGAAAAAGAAGCAAGACCTAGTTTGCGCATTCGATCTGAAGGAGAATGATGTGGAATTTCCCAGAGCCGACGCAGTCAATCGCGCTGTCAGCTATATGGGCACGGTCAACGGATCGTTATCGAGGTTGGCGGGCTTGGTGAACAAGCGCACCGAGTAGCAGTGGGGACGCATGACGAGAATTCGGCTGACGTGTTCAAGCGTCGGCTGCGAAGGACACCGACGCAACAGGAGCCTCATCGACGCATCGTGGCGCCAATTCGCAGACGAGTTCACCACAAAGCGCATAGCTTGGGTGCAGGCCCAGCACAAAGAGGTCAATAACAGGACCTCCGAAATCCGGGCAATACGGAACCCTCGGCATGTCGCATAGGATCGGCGCTGATACCGAGTGCACCGTGAATGAAGGGGCAGAGCACTGCTCAGATCCGAAGAACAAGCTTTCATCAGATGGCGAGTTCGTTCGATACTGGAGCCGAGCTGCCGATCGGCTGCGCGCAGTGGCTGCTGTCGGCAGGCGAACCGAGGAGGCGATCAAAAGGACCGGGATTGGCTTGCAGCTATCCTCCGAGAACTTTAGCGATCACGACCTCTCAGATTTTCCAATGCGACGCTGTACTCTCAATCGTGCGCAGCTCTACGGGGCAAAGTTGGATCGTGCAGATCTTTCTGAGGCGAACCTTATCTGCCCGGGGCTGGAGCGGGCAAGTTTCCTCGGGGCCAAGCTTGATTTTGCCTATATGCACGCGGTGGCAGCGCAAGTCTGCAACTTCGATGACGCCAGTCTGCGCAATGTAATTGATGCAACCGGCAGTCTGTTTCATGGATGCAGCATGAAAAGAACACGCTTTGACAACGCGATGCTCAGCGGTCTCCTCCTTTATCAGTGCGACGCGAGTAATGCTGCATTTGATGGCGCGGAGCTGCAGGGTTCAACTATCAATGAATGCTTCCTTCCTTCCGCTTCTTTTCGCTCTGCAAAGCTGAGCCAAGTCACGATCACGAAGGCGCATCTGGCGGATTGCTCGTTCTTCCAGTCAAAGGGAGAATGTTTATCGATCGTGCGTCCCACCTCCATCGATGGCCTTCTCTTGGAAGGTGCTCATCTTCCGTATCTGAGACTCTCAAAGGTGAGCGGGCGGATTCGGGCGAGAGCCCTGAGCGCCCCATTCGCTGATCTTCACCTGTCAAATCTCGCGAGCGCGGAGCTGGAACATGCGGACCTCACCGAGGCGCGGCTTCTGTCCGTAGGCTTGTCCGACGCGAATCTCCGCGGTGCTGTGCTCAATGGTGCATCTATTCATTCCTGTCAGCTAGATGGGGCGGACCTATCTCAGGCATCGGGCGAAAGCATTTCGATAACAGAGAGCACAATGCGAGCCGCCAAACTCACCGGTTTTCGCGGCCGCTGCGCCTTCGTACGCGACTGCGATCTCGAACATGCGGACTTGTCCCAGGCTTACCTCTACCGGTCGATGATCACTGGTGATCCGCCGCCATCAATGGCATTGAACCATGCAAATCTCGAGGGGGCCAATCTGGTTCAGGCATATGTCGCCGCGGGTATGACCGATAGCAACCTGGAGGCAACACGCGTCGCATACGTTCGCATGAACCAATCGTCCCTACGCAATGCGAACCTGAGTGGGATATCGCCGTTCCAGGCCAGCTTCGTGAAGGTCGACTTTTCAGGTGCTAAGATAACCACTTTCGAGCCACCGTTTTTTGCTGACCGTTGCCGGGGACTGCAGGTGGCTCTGGAGAGGGGGCAGCGGAGCGAGTCATCAAACTATCTGGCTGAATTCTCATCGTTGATCAGACGTGGCCGAGAAGGGTCAACCTGACTCGTTTGAGAACCGCAAGAATAGAGGGAGCCAACGTGCCAGTGCGCTTAGAACAGTTTGCGGTGGTTCGAGCTGTAAGCGGGCGTTAAAGCTCTTTGGAGCTCGTCTGCCTGCGCGGCCTCACGCGGGATGCCCCGGCCGCGCATCTTCCGAGATCCAAGCGCTCCACTCTTTTGGCGTTCAAGAAAACTGGAGTAACAAAATGCATCTGGCAGGTCTTTCCGCAGGCAAGGCGTTCATCCGGGAGGTCGCAAGAACAGGTCAGACCATTGGCACGGTACACACTCTCGGCGCCCTGCATCTTGGGCATGCAGAACTGATCAGAAGAGCGGCCGTGGAGAATGATGTCGCTATTGTCACAGTGTACCCGAACAAGATCCAGCTTAGACCAGGTGGGAGCTACGATTTCAATTTGGACGATGATA
Source organism: Bradyrhizobium sp. SPXBL-02 (assembly GCF_051853065.1). Lineage (NCBI taxonomy): Bacteria > Pseudomonadati > Pseudomonadota > Alphaproteobacteria > Hyphomicrobiales > Nitrobacteraceae > Bradyrhizobium > Bradyrhizobium sp. SPXBL-02. Next base: position 1,776,448 of record NZ_CP182474.1, read on the forward strand.
TTGGACTCGCCCTACGTTCGGGAGCGACTGCCGTGATTTCCTCGAACGACACTGAAATGTTTCCGCCTGGCTATCGAACCTTTGTATCGCAAGGTGACTATCATTTGCGTTTAGATGGGCCTGAGGCATGCTTGAAGGAAGCCGTAACCGGTGCAGTCCGCTGGATCTGCTATGCGCGGCCAACTCGCAGCTACTTCGGCCTGAAAGATATCGGTCAGGCGATCCTGGTGAAGCGCGCCGTCGCAGACCTCCTTCTCGATTGCGAGATAAGGTTTGTGCCGACCGTGAGATACAAGAACGGAGTGCCGATTTCGTCGCGCTTGAGGCGATTTAGCCGTTCCGAGCTTGATGAGCTGTCGTGCCTCTTCACGGCCCTCAACCATTTAAGGGAAGAGATCGTCCGAGGGGAGTCGAGCGTCAAGGACCTGGTAGCGTCGGCTACATCCCAGATAAAGTTTCGACGGTTTAAATTCGATTTTCTTCGGATTGTCGGCGCCGACAGCTTCGAAGATCTAGAGCAGGTCAAGCTCCCTTTCATAATTATTGGGGCGGCAACGGCTCATGGCCTGAGGGTATTCGACAATATCTACGTTCCAGATCAGGATACACTCCAAAACGGTGCTCCGGATCTGTGGATCGATCTGCCTGAGCGGTCCTAGGCAGGCCGTTATTTGATAGCATGATCTTCATAAAACGAGTGCGCTAGCTTGGCATTGAAGCAACATGTCGAACAGAATCTGAGCTGATCGTCGGCAGTGAAGCGGCAAAGCGACCACCATCTGCCGGGGGATGAGCGATCGGCCATCGGGTGTGGGGTCTGTGAGCAGACGTGAGCTCCTAAGCGTGCCTATTCTGACCTTCCATATGATCGAAGCGGTCGCCAAGCGCCTTGGAGGCGCCAGAAACAGCTTTTTGAAGCCTTCCAATAGCGGCCTCAATCGCGCTGCAGGGTGGAGAAGTCAAAATTGCGAGTCTGGTCGATCTGATTGCGGTCTTCTGTATTTTTGAACTGGCGGGCTTCTCGTATGACAATGTTTAATCGTTCCTCCCCGAATGTTGTACCGCAAAACAGTGTGACAGATCGAAATCAGGCTTTTTGATTTTGGGTAAAAGGCCGAACCGGCGACTGCTTCTCGACGAATCACGCTCTCGCACTATGTCGTCAAGATCGTGCGACTCGGAGGATACTTGGCAGAAGCCAACGATCCGCCTTCAGCAAATACCGTGATCTGGCGCGGACTATCGCGACTGACCGACATCGAACAGGGAGCCGCAATCGCGGTAAGCTTTACGAGTAATTGGAAGCAAGCGGAGTCCGTCAGTCACCGTGGCTCAATGGCAGACTGCAGCTGAGCCTCATCCCGTGGATATTCATTTCGAGGTGACCGTCCAGTTATTGAAATTGAAGTTCATTCCTCCTGGTGACGACGTAATCTCGGCGCCGTATTGGACGCTTCCAACCCTTATGTCGCCAAAGTAGCCCTTCGACTTGATCCACTCTAGGATACTCTTGATGTCCACCGTGCCGCTGTTGGTCTTCGATGTGCGAAGCAGCGAGATGACTTTGTGACCATTGAAGCCTTCAAACACGTTCCAGGTTGATCCACCTACGTTGACATTGCTGTAGATCGGGATCGCGGCCCCGGAGGGGGCGTAATGATAGGAAATTGGCTTAACGTTGCCGCCACCTTCCGGAGTTCCGGTGTAGTTTGTCCAGAGCATGATCTCGTGCTCGTTTGAGCTGTCCCAAATATCATAAGCAGTGTCCCAAGCGCCGCCATTAGGCACTTGCTGATCGAAGCTCGAGGTCAAACTCTTTATGGAGCTGAGCGGCCTTTCGATGTTGAAAGTCTCGTGCGGATAGCTCTTGATGCCAGGAGTGTTAGGCTGGTTCGACCACACGTCCCACTGGTTTGCGGCGTTCACTGAAATCGTCTGAGGCCCAGCGCCCGGCCCCCATACGTCGTTGTTCCAAGAGTAGATGCCGAGTGAAAAGCTCCCGTATGGAGCGCTAGATTTCCAAATCGGAGCTTTCGCCAATCCTGGGGCGGCAGCAGATGATGTTTTGACTTCATTCACGGCCTGCATAAATGGGTCACGATGTTCCTGTGTTTGGAGGTTTTCCGTGGGGGACCCGGGCGAGCCGGCACAACGTATCCGATTGGTCTCCAAAAGTGTCTCCTGTTCGTTGTAAAAACAAGTCTCCTGTGTCCCCGCCGAGCACGTGCCCTAGCTTCGTGGGCGGTTCAACCCGAGGTGGGCATCGATACTCAGAGACTAAGCTGGGATGCTAGGAAGGTTGGCTTTCAAGAAGCTGACGAGCTCGGGGCGAATAATTGGGCTCGATCACGGTTTTCCGTCTCAGATGCGGGCCGTCGGGCCTGAGACGGAGAGACCGTTCCATTAGATGAGCGGCCTCGTTCGAACATAGTCAAAGCGAACGTCAAGCTGGGAGTGGGACCTCTCATTTCATTTGCCCGAGTTCTCAAAATTGGTTGTTGTAAAGTCATGCCTCAGTATCGATCGTGCCCTCATGGTCTCGCTGAATCGCTTCTCCTTATGGAGGTTGCGCTCAGAATTTGGCTCCGGTCTATCCTCACCTTTGTCGCTGCCATTCTGCTGCCGGAGCTTTTGATCGAGACCAGGCTCAATCAACGTACCGCCCACCGAGAAATGATCGCTCGATAGCGGACGCTTGACCTTCGGTTGGGCTCCAAGGGCGTGCAGGAACTTGGCTGCAATCTCGCCTCGAGCAGCAGCTCGCGGGTTTTCGGGAAGGTCGAATGGGTCTCAGTCCGGATCGTCCGCACCAAGCCCAACAACCCGCGAACAGATGGAAGCCGACTGTTGTGGCTTGTCCCGCAGCCGGGAAGAGTTGGGACGATCAAAGAAGCTCGTGGAAGCGGCGAAAGGTAGAAAAAATGGGGCCAGCCTTGTGAGTGTCTGTTCGCTTGACGTTGTCTTCCGCGCACAATCCTTATCCAACCAGTGCTGGCAGCTCTCAGTGTTCCACTGAGTAGACAGTCCGAAAGTCAATGCAATTTTTGCTGCCCGACATGGTAGGGCCAGGCGAGCTGACTGTGAGGTAGTCTGGTCGAGAAGCCCGTCGCAGCCAAGCGCCGCGGCAGCTCGAAGCGATGAGGCGCCCCTAGGCCGTAAGCTCTCGAGAGCAGAATCTGCAGAGATGATCATGACCAGGCGTTTGGAAGATGATAGGGCCGACGATACGTGTGTTATCCCGCTCAGCAAGCTGGATGTAAGTGAGAGCAAGCGTTTTCAGGATGACCGCATATGGGCTTGCTTCGAGCGGTTGCGAAAGGAAGATCCCGTTCACTACTGTCAAAACAGCGCTCATGGTCCATATTGGTCCGTGACGAAATACCGGGACATCGTTGCGGTAGACACTAGCCACAAAGCATTCTCATCAGAGCGAGGTGTCACAATTGTCGACGTGCCTGATGAGCACTGGATGCAGAGTTTGATCAAGATGGGGCCTCCCAAGCACGCCGAGCAGCGCAATACCGTGAGCCCGATCGTCGGACCGGAAAGCCTGACGAAACTCGAAACCTTGATCCGCTCTCGAGTTAGGGCGATTCTCGATGGCTTGCCGCGCAATGAAGCCTTCAATTGGGTAGACTTGGTCTCGATAGAATTGACGACGCAAATGCTCGCCACGCTCTTCGACTTTCCGTTTGAGGATCGGCGACTCCTGACGTATTGGTCAGACGTAGCTGTTACAGCTCCGAAAGCAGGCCATGCGATCGACAGCTGGGACAAGCGAAGCGCCATCTTGTCCGAGTGCCTGGACTATTTCACAGACCTTTGGAACGAGCGCATTAATGGCGAGCCGCGCCTCGACCTGATTTCCCTGATGGCGCATTCGCCCGCCACACGCAATATGGAGCCGAGTGAGTTTCTCGGGAATCTGATTCTGCTGATCGTTGGAGGAAATGATACGACGCGCAACTCGATTACTGGCGGCCTCCTGTTCATGAGCGAGTACCCCTCCGAATTGCGAAAACTAACTGACAGTCCCAAGCTGGTCTCGAGCGCCGTGTCCGAGATCATCCGGTACCAGACGCCAATCGCACATATGCGCCGCACTGCCGTGGTCGACAGCATCGTAGGCGGGAAACAGATCCGGAAAGGCGACAAGGTCGTCATGTGGTACATCTCCGGCAATAGAGACGAAGAGGTCATTGAGAACGCCCACAGTTTCGTAATTGACCGGAAGAATGTGCGGCAGCACCTCTCTTTCGGATTCGGAATCCATCGCTGTCTTGGTCGACATCTTGCGGAACTGCAGTTGAGAGTCCTCTGGGAAGAGATTTTGGGTGCGAGATTGCAGGTCAAGGTCGTCGGCGAACCCGAACGAATTGCATCCAACTTCGTCCACGGCTATTCCGCGCTCCCCGTGCGGATTGAAGCCTAGGCCCTGGTCGCGCCAGTCCGGACCGCCGGTGCGCGGTCGGGGTGGATTGATCTGAACTATCTTGTTCAAGCTGCGCAGATGGTCCGATCGACCGAAACAATTGCTGTCGCCGATACTCATAAACCGGACAGACGTTTGGAGTGCCTGTGAGAAGTGACATCTCAGGCGCGGGTTCTCGACTTCAAAAGCCTGAAATGCCGAAAGGGCCTCAACGGCAACTCCGACGCCGGCTTTTCGGGTTGCCTTGGATAGCCGGAGCCGTTGGGGCCGACGAATTGATACTGAAGATTGTGGCGAATTGCAGCGATTCTCCTTGGCGAAGCGATTTGGTTGTTCCCCGAAGTGATTGCCTCAAGGCACCTTGGGAAGGCCGTCAGTAATTTGGCAATGCCTGCGGCCGACGTGTCTCCTGATATCCTTCGGTGGCCTGTTCGTTATTTTTCGATAAGCGCTGGGCGACATGCATCTGAAGAATATCTGGATCATTGTCCCGAACTAGTGGGAGCTATTCTGGTAGTGGAGCCCAAACTCACCTTTCTGCTCTTTAGAGCCGTGCCGTCAGGCGGTTCGCTGATCAGGGTGACGCTCGGTGTGCTCAGTACGCTTGCTGCTATATTTCTATGAGGGTGATTTAACCGACCTGGGCGATAGTTTGGAAGGCTGCGCAACGTCGAGTCTGCTCAGTTCGGACGGCGAGAATGTTGTTGCTGACGGCCTCCGGCGTCTCGCCATAACCGTGTATTGGTAAGCTCTTAGGTCGAAATCTATTTTCTGATAGCGGGACGCATGTTGCGAGCGCAGGGCCGCCGATCGACATACGCCGGCCATTTCTGCTCGGCCAAAAATTGCCGTCCAGAAGGCCGTTGGAGATGACGTGGCCCAGTTCGCGTGAACAGAGGCACCGCATTGGGGCGGGATTATCTCGCGAGCAGGGCAGATCGGGCCCCGGTCACGTCTCAGCTGATCACTCGGGCACTGATGCGGCTAGTTCAGCAACACGAGGAGCTGGGATGGCAGAGGAACTCAAGGCGAGATTTTCTTTCTTGTGCACCCGGATGAATGCTCTTGATCAGCTAGTCGTCAGCAAGGCGGTCTACCCAGACAGGCTGCGCACTCTCGACTGTTCGGCGGTGATGCCCGGACTTATCCATTCAGTCTATAGATCAGATCAAGAAAATCAATTTTACTGCTTGCAGCGTCGTCATATAGATCGTCGAGAGCGGCTGGGGCTAACCTAGGAAAGCGATGTCTCGAATGAAAAAGTCTGTGTTGGTTACCGCGAGCGCCCTCGCGCTTGCAACGGCGGTGCTGCCTCCTTTTGCTGCAAAAGTTGCCGCGCAGCCGGCGCCGGTAGCCGATACATCATATCCTGAGTGCGTGGATGACCCGTTAAACGGTATCTGCGATCTGTTTTTTTGCTTGACCGATCCCTCGTGCGTCCGACACTGACAACGGCAAACATGTCAAGCAGAGAATGAGGATCGAGCCTCGTGCGGCCGCTGCTCCGACAGCGGTCGCATCCTCATGGCGTACGGTTGCGCTGGCAGATGGTGCAAGCCGCGCCTTCTTGTTCTCTAGACCATCAGAGTGACGGCTCCCTTACAGCCAGTCGGTGACGTCCGCCAATTGCGCAACTGCCGCATCGGCGAAAATTGGGTAAACGGCAACAAATCATTTCAGACGGCGACGCCGCGTTCCGACAGGAACCCTGCTCAATGTAAAGCTGCTCCAATCTTCGGGACAGATTGCTTTCTGTGCTATGGCCCCATAGCCGTCCTCCGCCTGGATGTTTCGCATTTCGGACATCATAGATGTCATCCTTACCTGTTCGGGTATGCTTAGGGCAGCGGTCGTGGCGTTACGGACGTTCGTCTATGGTCGGGCACTAAATTGAGTGGCGCCGTCTCCGGCATCATAAGCATGGCACAGAGCGCGGTCGCGCCCGCGAAAAGCATGTACCAGGCGGGCACGAGTGCACTCCCGGTAAGGTGGATGAGCCAGGTGACGATCGGTTGAGCGGTGCCCCCAAAAATCGCTATTGCAAAAGCGTAAATCGTCGCGAAGGCGCCACCACGAATGTGCCTGGGCAAACCTTCGGCCATGCTCACGTAGAAGGCGCTATACGGAATCGTTCCGATCAGAGTGAGGACGCCGAGACCTCCTAGAAGTGCGAAGGCACTGCGGCTCTCTGCAATCCACAAGAATACCGGATAGGTCATGAGCAATGCAGTGACCTGCGGCCATATCATGACACGTCGACGGCCTGCGCGGTCGGCGAGCAGGCCACCCAACAGTGCTGCGGCAATCCCCACCGTGTTGCTGATGAGCGTAGTGCCAAATGCAAGAGGCGCGGAAACGCGGAGGGTGTTCAACGCGTAGGTGGTCATATATCCTGTAACATAAGTAGTGATCGTGCAGCTGGCCAAGATGATGAATCCCAAGCTCATGATGCGGCCATCGGGAGGCGATCGCCCCACAGGCCGGGTGACCGGAACCGGCGCCTCGGGGCAGTGCAGCGTTTCAGGCAGGGCGCTCCGCAACCAAAGTCCAAACGGCAACGTAGCGGCGCCGAGCAACAGCGCGATCCGCCATCCGTAGGCATTGAGCGCCTCGCTTGTCATGGTGAGCGAGAGTATCTCTCCAACCAACGCTCCGGCCGTCGCAGCTAGCTGTTGGCTCGCGGGCTGAAAAGAGACAGCAAGCCCCCGGGCTTTGATGGGGGCTGCTTCCATCAAGTAGGCCGTCGTCGGACCGACCTCACCTCCGAGAGCAAAGCCTTGCAGCAAACGCGCGACGATCGCTAGTGACGGAGCGGCGAGTCCTATTGTCTCGTACGATGGCGTGATGGCCAATAGCAGGACAGCGGCGCTCATCATGGCAAAGCTGGCGGTCATCGCGGGACGGCGGCCAGCCCGATCCGAATACGAGCCGAGCACGACGGCCCCGATCGGCCTGGTCACAAAACCCGCGCCGAAAGTTCCGAGTGACAGCATGAGGCTGGCGAACTGGTCAGTTGCCGGGAAGAACGCCTGACCGATCTGTATTGCGAAAAAGCTGTAGGTCCCGAAGTCGTAGAATTCGAAAATATTGCCGATGGTTGCGCCCAACACCGCGCGGCGTGTCAAGCGTCCGTCTGCCGGACCGAGGAGGGGATCCGGCCTCTCTCGAGTAAATTGCCTCGCCATTCCTCGACCTAATCTCGAGCGCGATGCCTAGCTCGAACATTTCGACCAGACCCGCAAAGTTGCATTTCACTTGCCCTAGCTCGTCCTCACAGCTATCGCCTGTCCACGTGTAGGCTGAAGCGTGCAACGACGAACCTCATGGTAACGTCTGCAATAAAAATGCCCGCCTTTCGTGGTCCACTTCACCCTTGGTCTGATCGCTAGCCGTGCCGGCAAGACAAATATGAAAACCTGCTGCGGTTGTCGGACGCCGCAGACATTGCGCTGCTGTGGGGAGTTTGCGACAAATTGGAGGACACCGAACACGATTGGCGGTGCCTCGCGCCATTTCAGCCGATTCCAGGTTGCTTTCGCGCCTGAAGCAGTCAGCGTGCCACGCCCTTCGTCGTCAAGGCGCTCGCCGCCGCTCAGCGCGCCTGCGGCGGTCGCTCGCGCTGTGGACAAGATCCACCAGTCATCGGTGCTCCACCTTTGCGTCGCGGCCGGGTCGCCTTATTCAGGCTCGAGCGAATTCTCTTTCCAACACCCTGACACGAGCGCCACCTGCACGACGCAGAGCGTCAATAGAAATCGCGACAAAGTTGGCGGGTCGTATTGCCTGACCTGAGGATGTAACCTTCCGCTTGACCGATGTAGCTCCGGACTGCCGGGCCGAGGTTGCATCATAGGCGCAGATCGGAGGCAAAGGGGACCTCGCGGAATGCCCATCACAGCAGCGGCAGGCGCAGTCCCGGGATCACCCGCACCGCCGCACCTTTAGCCGTATGCGGGATGATCGTCGGCTGCCTTGCGTCTGGGCGACTTCGTTCTTCATCTCATCAAGCGAGCACTTCAGGCCGCGCTACCGGAATCTTACGTAGGTCTCGCTCTCGTCTGTTCTCGCGCTGGCGCGGCTATCCGGCCATTCTGGTTAGCGGCCGCGAGCATAGGCGCGAAGCGCCAGCCAGAACGACAGGTCGCGGGCAGCGGGCGAAATAGACATGTTCGGTGCAAGACTGGGTCTGGCCGCGGTCCGCATCACCTGGACCTCGTAACCGGCTTTATGGCCAAATGAACGCAATGCACGACGCAGACCCGCGCCCCGATTGCGAGGCCAAGCGGAATGAGACTTGGCTCGGTGAGATCGCATCCGACGTGGCAGATGCGGCCGCGGGTTATCTCCTTCTTCGACCTTTGTCAGCTTCCCGAAAGCCAGCATCTTTAGCATCTTGAACTTGGCCTCTCGATGACGCAGCTACCCATCTCTGAATTCGTGACGAACCCAGTTCATCCCTTGGGGGAGATCTTCAAGAGGCCGTTGTTCTCATAACAGGAAGGAGAGCTTTATGGATCCGAACCCGATCGATAATGCCCGTTCACCAGAATCGCCTACGGCGCACGTCTGGACGCAGGAAGATCGTGATTTGTTCAGTCAGATCATGAATGAAGCTGGACCATCATCATCTGCCGCACCTGAGGAAGCGGTAGATGTCTCATTCGCCGTTCCACAGAGGTTTTCACACGGTTCGCAAATCGCCCCCGACGCGATGGTTGAGAGGCTATTCCACCATGGTCTCTTGCCGGACGCGGACCAGCGGACGATGACTTATGAAATCCTAGGTCACCGCTACACGGCCGGTTTGGATGAGTCCAATCGTGTTCGTCTTGTTCTTAACCCTGCGGAGGACCAAGTGGTTGGGGCCGGCCGGGCGGGGGTACCGGACTTCGGAGCGTTCTTCTCGGAGAACCGGCGCTTCGGAACGCCGCTACCACAGCAATGGGCGACACCTGCCCTAATGGACAAGCTGCGCCAAGAAGGTTTCATGCCGACCGCAGAGAACTCCACCACAATCCTACTCAACGGACGGGCCTACAAGGCCGAATTAACCGAAGGAGGGTTCGTTAGGCTTACACGGGAGCCAACCCGGCTGTGAACCGATCGCGCGGGGCTGGAGGGCTGCGATCACTTCGGTTGTCCTTAGCTGGAGAGACCTTCGCCGCCCAATAGTGGATTAATCGCGCCGCCAGTGGGTACGCATCCCCGGGCCCACTGGCAGCCCACGAGATGAACGGTCATCCTGGCCGTTTCGTCTCGTGACGCCGGCCCGTCAATCCCACCCTGCCATATTGCCCCGGTATTGCCTCATCTGAGGATGTTACTTTCGCTTGATCGATGTAGCTCCGACTATCGGCCGGTCCGGGATGGCAGCATGCCGCGCAGGATCGGAAGTTACTGGAGACGCGCGGAATGCTCATTCCACGTGGCCAGCGCCGCAGCCTTAGCCGCCGGGCATAATCGTCCCGGCTGCTTTGCTTCTGAGCGATCCCAACAAGCTTTGCAGGATGGTGTGGTGCAGGCCGAACTGTTCGGAGCGTTGCTTCGGGAGGCGACCGGGAATTGCATGCGCGGTCAGACCGGGCTCGGCCGCAAGCCAGCACTCGATGTCCGCAGGTCCGCGCAAGTTGGGTAGCAAAACCGGTGACCTGGAAGGGGTTACTCGGAAACGGCGTAGGCTCTGGCGATGCGAGCCTAGATAGCCTTGGCGGACGCGCGAGGTATTTTCAAGGAGCTGGCAGCAAAGGTGCGTAGCCGCAACGACTGTCGCAAGTGGCTGCGCGCAGCGGTGGGATCGCGTGAGCGTATTTTCGGTCGGCAGTCCGGCCAATTGGCACTACCAGATCTGGGCGTTTTGCAAGCAGTACCTTCGCCTTAGGATCACGGCAAAGAGCGCATGCACATAGGTGTGCGCAAACAGCTTCGAAACGCGGAAAAGAACGCCATGGCGAACATCAATCTCAGCTCCCAATCGATTGCAGGTGCACGCGCCGGACAGCGAGCCATCACCGCCCTAAAAGTCATCAAATGGAGAGCGCTGGCCCCGAGACGTCGAGGTTTCCAGATGACACGCGGAATGAAGCCGATGGCGCGGATGGTCGCAGCAACAAGGCGCGCGTTCGCCATGTACGATCTCGACCGGTGCTGCGCAATCTGGTGGCTCTATCGTCTCCATTTCGGATTCACCGGCGACGTGATGTTGGGGCTCGCCGCGGTCTCGGTTGCCCAGGAGAGATCCCGCTGCGGAATTTAGAAATCGTGCATCGAGCGCGTCCCAGCTCGGTCGCAATGGCGCGCACAATCGGCCAGAAGCGAGCTCCGTCCGGGCTAAGAGATCGAGCTGTTATTGGTGGAACGAGCTTTTGTTCGGGGGACGGAGTTGCGCTCCCCTTGTCCAAGTTGGGTGATATGCAATCGCAGCAACCCGGGGTATAGCGTGATCTCGACATACCAATCCTCGGCGGCAATTGCGCGCCGAGGACTGGTCATCAGCAAACTTCAGAACGGCATAAAGAATCTGAAGTCTGGAGCCTCCTTAGTGAGGTCCTTAATCGAGCTTGTAAGAGGCCTGAAAGAATGTGCCCCACCGTTCCATGCTGTACTTCGCAAATCCTGGCGGTAACCTGTCGCAGCCGGGTTCGCAGTTCCTGCTTTCGGCCTCCTTATTCGTCCACATGGCCCAATAGCGTCCTCCAACGCCTAGACTGATATTCTTGGTGACAAAGTACGACAAAAGGCCTTCAATTTGGACTCCGCCGCCACCATTGCCGTATTGTTCAGAAAAGGTGGTCTTATCTCGCAAGAGATGATAGTCGCGGCCTTTGAAATCGGTCCAGGGCAGGTAAGCGACGTCAGCATTCAGCCGCCAGCGCCCGGTCAGCATAGTTTCGGCGCTCAAGCCGATTCGAGGCGCATTCCATTGAGTATCCTCCGCACCGATGATTCTAGTGTCGCCCGGCTTCAGGCATGCTTCATCCTGAGGGGCGACCTGAACGCAACCCATGGAGTCTGAGCTCTGGCTGTAATAGGCCCAGCCTATAAATGCACCGACCTTGTGGTTCGCGCTGCGCAGGAAATCGTAACCGGCGTCCGCCGTGTAATATGCGAACCTTCCGTTTGACTGACCTGAAAGAGTATTTTCGTACGGGTACCCTTTGTGCCGGACCAGCCAATCCTCATCGTTCATCTTCCCTTTGTTGAAGCTTCCGATGCCAAGGTTTCCCTTCAGGAACACTCCCCAGGGACTGTCGACACGGCCGAATACCTCCCCCGAAAGCCCGTCCAGTCCGTGATAAGTGAGCCGCGATAGGAGTAGGCTGGGGTCTCCGGCATAGCTACTCTCAAGTGCGCCGTGATCCCACTGGAATCGTCCCCGGCTCAGCCAGAGCCGCGAGCCGCCTTCGAACGACCAACCGGGCGCGTAGGGAATGGGTGGTACGCTGCCCGCTGATTTCGCATACGGCGCATCGGGCCTTGGTGCGGTCTCTGGGTCCACGCCAAAGTGGTAGTTCAGACCAACTCTTCCGATGTGATAGTTGCTGGACAGGCTGGTTGTGTTCGCCGGCAGAATCGCAGGCGGAGACAATTGCACCGTCGAAGCGGTGGCGACACTCGGTCCGGCGAAATGCAGATACTCGTACTCGACATTCACCGACCATGCAGGCGTAAGGGCTTGCTCGAGACCGAGCCCGATGACGCCACCAACTCGGCCATAGTCGAAATGGGTTTTCTCCTGTAGCTTGTCCTTCGGTTCCACGTTGTTGACGACGTCGCCCCGATTGTTTTGCCAGGCGACGCCTGCCTTGAGATAGGCAAGCGTCTTCCCGAGCGCGCCGAAGGCGTAGCCGATGCGGCCGGTCCCGGTCGCAAAGAGGTTGGGACCTGCGTTGCAGTTTGCGCTTACAATCAAGTGGGAGGCGGCTAGGCAGGTGTTTGAGCCGTTGGCGGCAGCTGCGCTGGCATCCAGTTCGAGGCCGAACACCCAACTGTTATTCTGCCAATTGTAGCCGATCTGGCCACCCGCGACGAACGATGGAACATCGACGACGCCGCCATAGATCGACGGACCAAAGGGATTGCTAAATGAGGTTCGGCCGTACCCGCCGCCGCCGTGCCCGCCAATGTAGCCTCCAGACCAGTTCCACACCGCTGCTGGCAGTACTTGTCGCTCGAGCTCCGCCATAGCTCTACCCGTTGTGACGAGCGCCACCGTCGTAGCACCCAAAAAGAGAACTCCTGATCGCATAATGATTGCCATGCACTTTCCCGAAACGCGGTCCCGCTCGCTAAGTATCGCCGCACGGCAAATCGTCGGAGCGACCAGACACGTAATGACGCGCCGGGGCGGCTCCGAAGATCACCGCACTACGATTGCTGATGAGGTCCTGAACGAAGCAAGCGGCGTGCCGGACTAATTCGTATCTTCTGCACGCGTTTTCTAAGAGTGTGTCGCGTCAACTTCCTTACGGTGGTTTGAACGCGAACAATTGAGCGTCGATAGCCCTACATTGCGCAGCAAGAACGCGCGCGCATGTGCGACGTTTATTTCTGTTCATTGAAGTGTGCGCGCACCCGTTCCGCTCTTACTGCGTAATCAAAAGTGCAATCTTCTTGTCTCCGCGCGAGCTGCGGTGATGGCAAGCAGCTGGTCGTTGCGAGTACAGCTCGTCTTAATTTTCGGAAGCGTGAGTGCGCAAGAAAGCTAAGAGTCCTGCTCGGACCGCTTTAGCGGCGCCCGTCGTCTTGCGGTTTTCGTCGCCTTCGTTGCGTCCTTGATCGCGTAAGAATAGTTGACCGGAACGAGGGCAAGATCGGATGGAGCGCGGGCCGAGCTGGATCACTCTTTAGTGGCTGATGTCATAGCCAAAACAGGTCTCAGGGTCGCGACTGAATCGGAAAGGATCTTCTCTGCGCTGCGCGAAAGTAGATCGAGGGGCAAAGATCGAGTCACAAGCGACCCTTATCAGGTGCTGTTTGTGAGCAGCACATCTGCGACACTGATGTCAAGCGGCACAATCAGCGTATGCTAAGATGCTATCAGGCATAGTTTCTGCAGCCATGTCCGCTGCGGTTGGGAATTGATTGAGCATCATCAGATTGTAAAGTAAATGCGAGATCGGGCACACCTGCGGAGATCTTGCCTACGTTAGGCTCTACAGATGTTGTGAAATCCACGTCGCGGCTATACGGCATGGAAAGCACATTCCGAGCCTTGGGCCACCGCACTCTGCACGCCAGAGATGTCGAACAACGCAGCGCTCGCAACAATTTTTAAGCTCGAGGAGGCAGCCCACAAGAAGAACTGGGTCGGTCCATGGCCGTAATGAGTTGGCGAAACTCTTCCCGTAAATTTCGCGGGCGAAATCAAGTTCTTCAGACCGCGAACTCGATTCATGCCGCCTAGCCCGTTGGGGCATCAACACTCACGGATGGTTCTTTATTCCGCGATAGGTCGCACGTCGGATCGAATAAGAAAGTAATCGTAAGTCAGTTCTTTACCAGGTTGTACGTGACACGCCGTTAGAAGTCAGGAATGATCGTGTGGATATGTGTTTGGCTGATTGCTGTTGTTCATGAAGCGGCGTTGTCAGCATTCGCGATCGTTGCCGGACCGGAACTGCCATTTCGGATGTCTGCGGAGACCTCGTCGAGAGCTTAGCAGAGTCCTACTCGATGCGCGCCCAAAGCGCTGCATGGTTTACCTTTACCGCAACGTTTTCAGCGATACCCCCTTCGCGCAAGGTTTGCGAGGTGAGCCACATGCTTAAGGCAATTTATGCCTAGCACAGTTGCGAGTGGCCGAACGAAAGGCGCTAATGATGGTCGAAGATTTACGTAGCGCGACGATGTGCAAGGTGGCCGTTCTGCAACATGTCGCCTTTACCAAGAACCGCCTGTCAGGTTTGAGACTGACGTCCGAAAGTCGACACTTAAATGGGTTGGGAACGCCGAAGAACCTCGCATTTAAAGCGGCATGCTGCTTGCTCCATCGAAAACCAGCGGACGCAATTCCGGCATGCCTGCGCTTTGAAGCCGAGTGTGCATCCTCCGAATGCTTCCACTCACCTAGCAAGATGCTCAAGGCTGGCTACTTCAGGACAACTCCCATGAAAAACTCTCTTTTTATCGCAGCCTCGCTATCCATGAGCTGTTTGATGGCCGCGGGGCTATCCCCGACGCTAGCGCCTGCGAGCGGGGCTGAAGATCCGTTTCTTTGGCTTGAGGAGATCGAAGGGCCGCGCGCATTGGCTTGGGCTCACACCGAGAACGATAGGACACTCAGTGCGCTCCAATCTGATCCACGTTACCAGCGCTTCTACGGGGAAGCGCTCCACATTCTTCAGGCCAAGGACCGGATTCCGTACGTCTCAATGGGACGGCGCGGTCTCGACAATTTCTGGCAGGACGAGAACCATGTGCGCGGCGTCTTGCGGCGTACGACGCTTGAAAGCTATCGCAGCCAAGCTCCCCGATGGGAGACCATCCTCGACGTGGATGCTCTCGCTGACGCGGACAAGAAGAACTGGGTTTTTAAAGGGGTGAGCTGCCTTCCGCCCGAAGAGCGCCTATGCTTGCTCAACCTGTCCGAGGGCGGAAAGGACGCTGTGTTCGTCCGGGAGTTCGATGCAGTTGCCAAAACCTTCGTCACAAACGGCTTCGCACTTCCCGAGGGAAAACAGCAGGTCACTTGGGTCAATAGCGACACGGTCCTGATTGCACGCGATTGGGGCGAAGGGACCATGACGCAAGCCGGTTACCCTTTCGTTGTGAAGGAGCTCAAGCGCGCTCAGTCGCTGGCGGAAGCGCACGAGGTCTTCCGTGGCGAGCCGACCGATGTCGAGGCTACACCATTCGTGCTGCGCGACAGTGAAGGCACGATCCATGCGACCGGCGCCGACCGCCGCATCAGTTCGTTCGAGCATGAGTATGTTCTCTTTGGCTCCAAGCCGATTAAGCTCAATCTGCCAAAGAAGTCGACCATCGGGGGCATCGCGAGTGGTCGCCTGCTAGTGACGCTAAATGAAGACTGGATGCCGCCGTCCGGAGACACCCCCTTCTCAGCCGGCTCGATCATCTCGTATGACCTGATCGAATGGAAGCAGGATCCGCTGCGCGCCACGCCCACCCTCGTTTTCAAGCCTGGGCCTCGACAAGCGATCAGCGGATTCACCGCCACAAGAAACTTGTTAATCCTGACGATTCTCGACAATGTTCAGAGTAGGGCGTTTGTCTACAAGTACCATCAAGGCGCCTGGCAGGCCACGCCGATCCCGCTTCCAGATAATGCGAGTGTCGGTATAGCTGCGGCATCGGGTGAAACCGACGAGGCGATGTTCACCGTCTCTAGCCTTCTTAGCCCGACGATGCTCTGGTACTTCGACGCCGCAACCGGTCGCCTTGAGACCCTGAAGACGACACCTCCTAGGTTCGATCCCTCGAGACATGTCGTCGAACAATTCGAGGCAATCTCGCGCGATGGCGCCCGCATTCCTTACTTTCTGCTACGACCCACGAGCGCAAGGTTTGACGGATCAACTCCAACGCTTCTCTACGGCTATGGTGGGTTTCAGATTCCGCTCATCCCCTCTTACGCCGGCCTCACCGGACGACTCTGGCTCGAGCAGGGCAACGCGTATGTTGTCGCGAACCTGCGCGGCGGCGGTGAGTTCGGGCCCCAATGGCACCAGACTGCCCAAGGAGCAACGAAGCAGCGGACATGGGATGATTTTATCGCCGTCGCGGAGGACTTGATTCGGCGCAAAATCACTTCTCCCCGCCGGCTAGGCGTGGTCGGCGGTAGCCAAGGAGGCCTCCTGGTAGGGACCGCAATCACCCAACGACCCGACCTCATCAATGCGGCCATCTTACAGGTTCCGCTGTTCGATATGGTTCGGTTCACCAAGCTGGGCGCCGGGGCCTCCTGGATCAGCGAGTATGGCGATCCCAGCATTCCCGATCAGCGCAAGTGGCTCGAGGCTTACTCGCCCTATCAGAGGTTGGTGCCAGGCAAGACCTACCCAGCCCCCTTCATTCTCACGTCCACCAAGGACGATCGCGTGCATCCAGCGCATGGCCGCAAGGCAGCGGCAAGGCTCGCTGCGTTGGGCCAACCGTACCTCTACTATGAGAATACCGACGGGGGGCATAGCGCCACCGCCAACCTAATTGAACAGGCACGCCGGATCGCTTTGGAATATACGTACGCATCCCGGCGGCTTGTCGATGAGTGATGGCGAGGACTAAGATCTACTTCAATGATGACGCTTGACGGACGACGTTATCAGCAGCGGCGTCAGCAAGCCCGTCTTTGCTCATTCTCGGCGGGCGATAGTATCTCGCTGACGATGAATGCCAGCGATCAGCTACGTTCGCCGTCTCGCCTATCAGTCTCTGTAGGTGACTCAAGGCCGAGTTCTCGTAATGCCCAAGAGGCATTTCGTGTGAACAGCCCTCAGGGCAAAGCCGGTGCGTTAGCCTCTCGATCCCATGGCCAACTTCGTTGGCAGTGCGGATGCAGATAGGGATAGCGCCTTACTCATAAAGTCTTGCCAGAACAGCACTGAGAGCATGTTCTGAGTGGTTGCAGGAATTACCGTGGCAGTTTGAGCCGGTATTGATAGCCCACACGTACCATTGACCGATTGCGCAAAGGCATGTCAGCTTGCGGTAAGCTATCACAGATACAGAGCCCTTGGGGTTAACGGGATGTGGCAGGGACAGCGCTTTTGCTCCAGACGCGATCCGCGCCGAGTCACTTTCCGCTAGTCTCAACGGCAGTGCGGATGTGGTAGGGACTAGTTGGCCTGGTTTCACGCTCGGGTCGGTTAGTACCGAGCCGCACCCGCACTGCTTTACATCTCGCTCCGACCGATCGTGGTGGCTATCTCGACAAGCTTCGCAGGTACTCTGGCGAAGGTCGGTACACCACCTAGGTGAGTCACGTACTTCCTTTTTCTGCCGCAGCGCGCAATGGGACACTACATACCGCCACGAGAGTCGCCTAAATCGCGAGTTCGTGGCGCGGCCTTCCTGTCCGCCGATTAATACCGGAGGTGAGGGAGGATCACGCCTCCTATATCGCTTCTTGAATCAAGGTGCTGAAGAACGGACGCGCGATCTTCACGATCTCGTCCAATGCCCAACGGACGGCGGACTTCCTGCATGGGTTTCGGGCCAGAAATTTCGTAGTGCGCTGAGCCGCGGCGGCATTCGTCGATCTGGACCCCGTCATTTTAGCTCCAAATAGCTTGGGTCTCCAATGGACTCTGGACGAAGTTATTGACCGGGCGTCATCTAACTTACAGCGGGGCGGATTTTTCGAACGGGTTTCAAATAGATAAATTCATGGCGGCTGCAAGCATTTTGATTGAGGATGCATGGGTTTGAAGCGCGAGGCCCGCTCTAAATCGCGGCGACCGTACCGACCGTGCGAGGGCAACGGCCCTGCTCACGCCTGGCATACTACGATGTCCGTAGATGCTTCGCGACGCTCGTCCCGCCACGATGGGTTGCCAGTCCGGCTTGTGTGCGAAAGGCTCGAGGCCGAGCCTGATGACTTCAAGTCCTTTCCAGCCGACATAGACCGCAACCTCGTGCAGCAACGACGAACTACCGGACGGCAACCAAGCCAGATGTAGAAGCAATTAGTAAGCCGCCATTGAGGGTGAGAAATACGGCTCGTCCATTCATGAGGATCAGCGGACAAAACTTGCGATGCGAGTAACGCTGCTCGTCGATGACCCAGATCCTTCAAAATTGCCGGGGTTAGATTAAGGCGCGTCCGGAATGGTCGAAATCCATGCGTTTGGAAATGCTGATTGATAGTCGGCGTGCGGTGTGCCTAAGGCAGCCGACGCCTTGCATCCCACGAGCAATTTGGGATCCGAGGCTCGCCTCGGCATGGGTGCAGCCACGCATCGAACGGCGAGGGGACAGCAGGGCTCGCAACGTCATCGTCTTCTCAGACCCGCGAAGAGCGGTGAAGAAGCCCTGCAAAGGTATCGAGCGGCGAGAAGGAAATGCTCATGCCGATTGATCGGGGCACATGAGCGCGCGCGGCTCATGGCCCGAGGTGCCGCCACTCGGTGTCACATCCGAGCAAGGAGACACCGACAGGCGAGGAACTTGCCGGCGGAGCGGGGACCGCTAAGGCCTGCCAGGTTGTCTGCTTTATATCTCTGAAAACCTTAGCATTTCCGGGGGCGAAAGCGATCGCCGACATCAGAATGTCGGCGAATGGTGACATCTTGAATTGTCAACGAGCGACGACATATGCTAATGTAAGTGAACGCTGACATTTAGGGTTGCCATGCTTATCCGTACGCCTGCCGACCTGGGCGCCGTCATTCGAGACAGACGCAAACGCCTCAAGCTAGATCAGGCGACACTCGCCAAGCGGATCGGCGTCAGCCGTCAATGGGTGATTAACGTCGAGCATAGTCATCCCCGCGCGGAGCTGGCCCTTGTCCTCCGTGCTCTCGACGTTCTCGGCATCCCGGTGGACGCCAATAGTGGAGGGTCCACCAGCCGCGGGTCAACCTCCGCAGTTGATATCAACGCCATCGTCACCAAAGCCAAGAAAGGCAAGACATAATGGCCGAGCTCATTGCACTCTTGGATGGCACCGAAGTCGGTCGCGTCCGCAGTGACCCGCGCGGCCGGCTGACCTTCGTCTATGACAATGCATGGCGCAACTCGGAGGGGGCCTATCCCCTGCCGCTTTCGATGCCGCTTGCCGCCGAGGAGCACGGTCCAGCCACTGTTCAGTCCTTCTTGTGGGGGCTGCTTCCTGACAATGAGCAGGTGCTCGAGCGCTGGGCCAAGAAATTTCAGGTATCGGCGCGCAACGTGTTTGCCCTCATCTCTAACGTCGGAGAGGATTGCGCCGGGGCCATCCAGTTCGTCACGACTGATCGATTGGAGGCTCTGAAAATAGGCAAAGATGACAAGATCGAATGCCTGGATAAGCCGGAAATAGCAAATCGGCTTCGAGTCTTGCGCGAGGATCACGCTGCCTGGCGTCTGCTCCGCGACACGGGTCAATTCAGTCTTGCAGGCGCCCAGCCGAAAACCGATGCTTGTCCTCAAAGACAACAAATGGGGCATTCCGTCCGGGCGCATACCAACCACCCACATTTTGAAACCGCCGACGGGCCATTTCGATGGTCACGCTGAGAATGAGCATATCTGCCTGCAGCTCGCACGCGAACTCGGGCTGCCAGCCGCCGAAACCAAGGTGATGCGCTTCGAACAGGAAATAGCGATCGTGGTTTAACGCTACGATCGGCAGGTCGGCGGGAACGACATTATCCGCGTTCATCAGGAAGATATCTGTCAGGCCCTGGGTATCCCACCGACCAAGAAATACCAGAGCGAGGGCGGACCTGCGCCTGCCGATGTGGTCGAGTTCTTGCGGACCTACTCGACAGACCGCGAGGCTGACGTTGAGACGTTCGTCAGCGCTTTGATCTTCAACTGGCTCATTGGAGGCTCCGATGCTCACGCCAAGAACTATTCATTGCTTCTGGGCAGCGGTCCTCTCGTGCGTCTCGCTCCCCTTTACGACATCGCCAGCATTCTTCCTTACGACCACGTCGATCAGCGCAAAATCAAGCTCGCGATGAAAGTCGGGGGTGAACATAAGCTCGATCACATTGGCTTGCGTCACTGGCAAAAATTTGCACGCGAGACGCGCGTCGATGCGGACGTGCTCATCACCAGGCTGATCTCCATGGCCGGGCAGATTCCTGACCTGGTGACGGACATTCGCACCGACGCGCAAAACGAGGGGTTGGAAAACGCTGTCATCGCGCGATTGGCAACGGCATTGGGCACGCGAGCCAAGGATTGCGAACACGCTCTGAAGGGGATCTAGGATACGGATCATCCATCAATTGAAGGGAGTCTAACGCAACCACGAGCTTGTTCATGCTGATTCGCCGCTCGCCGAACGGCTGCCTGACAAGCCGTAGCCGCGTCACCTTTGCTCGTCCCGAGTTACGGCTTGCAAGCACTCGGCCGTCGCTCAACTCTGCAGGTCGAATAGCGAGCCGCTGCCGGTCTAGAATTATGATCTCGCGTTGAGTGTTGTCGACGAAAGCAAGAACACCATTATTGTGCAATTGCAACACTGCGCGTGAGACGGTCTCGATGGTCAAGCCAAGGTAATCCGCGATGTCTCGGCGAGACATTGGCAGTGACATAACATCAGCAGTCATGAGCCGCGCATCCATCTCATGCAAGAAAGCGGCAACGCGCTCCAGAGCAGTCTTACGTCCAAGCAGCAGCATTTGGTTCTCCGTGTGCTGCAATTTAGCCATGGTCATGCTGAGCAACGTGCGCCAGACAAGTGCGTCAGTGTGGGCGATTGCATCAAGAGTGTGCCTATTAACCAGCCGAACAGCGCCCTGCGTAACGGTCTTCGCGGCAAAATCGGTGTCCCCCACCATTCTCGAATCCGAAAATATCACCGGGTAAATGAAACGGGCCAATCTGGCGTCGCCCATCGGAGGGCAGCTTGTCGGCCCGTACCGCTCCTTTACTGACATGATAGACCTATTCGCCGAGTCCACTCTCGATGTAGATCGTCACCGACACTTGTTGTAACGCTGATGATGCGTGGAGGGTCGTGGTGATTTGCGCATTGTCGGCATAGATGGGCATTCCCGGTGTGTTGATTTCCTCCCACGGACCTCCGCGCTTCGTATTCTGTATGTTGTGTCCGATTGCCGCCTCAATGTCGTAAATCCGACAGGAGCTGTCGGAGCAACTCCGCACGAAACGCTGTGCGTGGGCATGTTCTTCTCGTCCAACAAGGCGCAGCTCGAGATTTTGTGGGTGGCACGGCGGTTGCTAATGAGCACAGAGATCACCGGATGAGGTGGGTGAAGAAGGTAGCAGGCGGACTTTAGTGTTCACACGTATGAGACTGTTGCCGGTTTCAACAGACGTCTTGCCAGACGCGGCTATTGCGGATGCGTCATTCACCACGCCTCCCGCGGCTACAGGCCAAGCCGCTGCCCCATCCCAAGTCACACAGACGTTCTTCGGTAATGAAGCGAAGGACCCGGAGAGGGTTTACACGAGCGCGAAGGGCAAGAACTTACACGAGCTCAAAGAGACTTCTGTGGAAATGCTGGATGTCATCGGAATTGGGATCGGCCCATTTAACCTCAGTCTTGCAGCGCTTATTGAACCTACTCCGCTCCGCGCACTTTTCCTGGAGAAGCGAGAAGCAGTTTTCTGGCATCCAGGCCTTGCACTGCCGAACAGCCGCCTGCAGGTGTCGCCGCTCAAGGATTGCGTGACCCTAGTCGATCCTACTAGCCCATACTCATTCCTCAACTATTTGGCACTGCATGGTCGGCTCTACAGCTTTGTCAACAAGCGCAATGCTTCAACGTCCCGGCAGGAGTTCATTGAGTATTACCGGTGGGTCGCAGGGCGACTCAATACGCTCCGCTTCTCGGAGGACGTCACGGATGTTGTTCCGTTTAGGAACGGCTACCGCATCAGCACAAATACAACCACATACTTGGCGCGCGCTGTTGTTGTGGGCGTTGGCGTAGAGCCCAAGATCCCTCCCTGCGCGAGATCTCTTCTATGTGACACTGTCTACCATGCAGCCGACTATCTCGAGCGGCAGCTTCCGCGTGCAAACGAGCATGTGCTCGTCGTGGGAGGTGGTCAGAGCGGGGCTGAGATTATTGAGGACATGCTTACTCGTTCTCTATCCACCCAAATCACGTGGGCAACGTCGCGTTCAAACTTGTTCTCGATCGACGACAACAGCTTTGTGAATGAGGCTTATACGCCCTCCTATAGCCGTCGCTTTCACGCCCTACCACTTCAGCAGCGCCGGGACCTGGTCGAGGGCGAGATGCTTACGAGCGATGGTATTTCGGTCGATTTGTGCAATCGCCTGTATGAAATGCTGTACGAACGCAGCGTGGATGGCACGCTGGCCGACCGTTTTCGTGTGTTGTCCAGCGTAGTCGTGAAAGACATCAAGTCCCACAAAAGCGCTGGCGAGTAGATCTAGATGAGATCGCAACGCAGCGAAATAGCTGCATCGTTGTCGATCGTATAGTGCTTGCTACAGGTTTCCAGCCACGTACGCCGCCCTTCTTGGAAGGCCTTCTCGAGGGCGCGTGTACGGAAGATGGCCTGCCCGTACTCGGCCCGGACTACGCAGTCCGCTTCGGTCGGCACATGCCAGGACCAATTTATCTACAAAATCAAAGCCGGGTGCAGCACGGATTGCAGAGTGCCAATCTATCTTTGGTGGCGTACCGCAACAGCCAAATTATTAATAGCCTGCTCGGCCGACCGTTCTATTTGAATACATCCGACAGGCAGATGATTGAGGGTTGCGCAGCTTCAGACCCGTCTGAACGAGATACCGGTGTGGTTGCGATGCGATCAACCCGACAGGTATTGGGTAGCACATGAACGGCGGATCGACCTCACCGCTGCAGGGCCGGTTTGCGGATGGAACGGCCAACCCCGCCGACCAGCTTCCAGGCACGCTCGACTACCGCGCCTTTGTACCATTTTTGATTGCCTCCATTGTCGTTGCAGCAGCTTACGGCACTAGCTTTCTATTACCGGACTACATGGATGCGCTCGAAGCGGATGGTGGAGCCGCGGGTCTTATTATTTCCAGCGGCATGGCTACTACTCTCGTTTCCTGTTGCCTGGCTGGGTGGCTGGCAAAGCAGATAGGCCTATTACCCACGTTGACTGTCGCATCGCTCATTATGGCGGTAGCCATGCTGGCCTTTGCCGGCGCTGCCTTCGATACGCGAGCGGCGTACGTTGGAGGACTACTGGTGGGCGCTGCTTGGTCAGTGTTCTTTATTCTGGCGCCGCTGCAGGTCATTCGCCATCTACGGCCATCAGCGCGTATTCAGTATTTGACGGTCCTATCCGGGTCACAAATGGCTGGGCTCGGCCTAGCGACTCCACTTGGTCACTTGCTTGCGAAATACACTGGTTCGCTGGCCACGATTTATGTGGTGCTTGCGATTGCGTGCGTGATTGCCGCCGCCTGCGTAGACCTGACAAGACGCGCGATGTCGAAGCTATCGGCAATGGCTATGCCGGATATCGCGATTACACTTGCCGCGACTACGGCACTGCTTCAGCAATGCACAGCGCTCCCGATCGCCATGATTGCGATTTCAGCCTGTATCTTCGCGGGGCTGTCCACATATCAGAGCGCGTATTCCGTATCACGTCACTTGAATTCCGATTTGTTCTTTCTGGTATTTACTGCTGCAAGCGTGGTGCTACGCTTCTCAGTCGCTCACCTCATGGGCAGCCTGCCGTTACGCCGACTGGCGATCACTCTCATCCTATTGACCGCTGCGTCTCTGGTGCTGTTCCTTCTCAACGGTGGCAGCACCTCACTCTATATTGTGGCCACAGTGCTGTTTGCCGTCGGCTATGGGTTAAGTTATTCAACCTTGAACACGATCGCCGTCAATCTCGCCGGCGATCACGGCGTCTCAGTACCCACTACCTCGCAGATCTTTACCCTCGCATACTTCCTCGGGCTCTTCGGCTTTCCCCTGGTCGGAGGGCAGTTGGTCGGTGGATTCGGCCTTGACGTGATGTTGCTGAGCCTATTGAGCGCGACCGCTCTTAATGCGGTGCTGGCAACTCGCCTCGGGCAAAGCGCAATCGATCCGCCCCATCTTAGGAAGGAGCTCACACATGCTGACTGAGGCACAACAATCGAAATGGCGTAAGGATGGATATCTTCGATTGGAAGGGTTCTTCGATCCAGCCACGCGCGGAAAGATCTCCCGTTACGTTGAGGAAGTTGCACGTTGGGATGTAAGCTCCGATAAGTGGATGTTGTGGTTCGAGAAGACGAGTGACAGCCGGAAGATTATCTCCAAGGCCGAGAACTTCCTACACTACCATGGCCCTCTACGGGAGGCGCTCCTGGCCGATGGCCGCATTCGTATGGCAGTCGAGACACTCTTGAATGAGAAGACACGGATGTTGAAGGAGCTTCTGATCTTCAAGTACCCGGACAGCGGCGGATACCGCCCTCATCAGGACATCTACCATGTGCCGCACAAGATACCCGACCGCATGGTTCACGCAATTGCATCCATCGCCGTGGACGACTCCGATCCGGGTAACGGTGGGCTCTTCTTCACGCCAGCTCGCCATAAGGAGGGAATGTTTCCGATGGATGCCGGCGGCGTGATTTACCCGGAGATCGCCGAAACCTTCACATGGGAGCCCGTGCGATTGAAAGCTGGTGACGTCTTCATTTTCGACGATTATGCGCCCCATTACTCCTTGCCAAACAAGAGCGATCGGTCGCGTCGTGCGATTCACTTGGTATTCCAGCGCGCCTCCACTGGCGGGCCGACACGCACCGAATACAACAGCATGAAACGCGCCTACAACCCACCAGAGGAAGCGGTGGCCGATCTTGAAAACCTAAAGCGTCCCAATGGCATATTCTATCGCGACTGATTGCCCCGTCTGAGGAAGACCAACGTGTACACGAGGCAGCTCGATTATTCTCTGATGAGATCGGAATACGGAGTTCTGGTCTGGCGCCTTTTGGAGCATCTCCCGGAGGGTCTCAGCCTAGCATTTGGCGCTTCAGTCGTGGAGCTCGCTCCAGGCGATGCGGTCGACCCGCACGATCATCAGGAGCACGAGCTGTGGCTGCTGATCTCTGGTCTCGGAGAGTTCGAAGTCGACGGCCAGGTCCGTAATGTTAGCGAAGCGACCTTGTGTTACATGTCGCCACATCAGACGCACACTATCCGCAATATCAGCCAAGACAGCACTCTCAAGTTTATCTCGATCTGGTGGGATTGACGTGCGCACTTATTTTGTCTGTCCTGCGCCGCCTTGCCCTAACGGCAAACTACATCTGGGCCACATCGGCGGCGTGTATTTACTCGCTGATATCTTCGTCCGCTTCCAACGCATGACCGGCCATCGGGCCTACTACATCACCGGCTCAGACGAGCACGGCACACATACGCTCGAAACGGCACGAAAGCTCGGCCGATCCTTTAGCGAGGTCGCAGAACAATTCGTTCACCAGATCCTAGAGTGTTTGCGTGCCGTACAAATTACGCCTGATGTGTTCGTGCGCACATCTAGCGAGATTCACAAGGAAAATGCGCTAGCGATATTCCGCGAGCTGCAAGAGGCCGGCTACGTCGACGTACGGCCGGGCGTCCAACTGTATTGCGAACGTTGCGATGAGCTCGTTGCGGACTCGCTCGCAACTGGCCGTTGCCCGGCCTGCTCATCGCCTTGCGACAGCAATCTGTGTGAGAACTGCGGGCTGGCTGTTCAGCACGGCACAATCCGTGACGCACGGCACGTCACCTGCGGCCGCAATCTTGTGCTAAGAGCCATCAAGCAGGCCGTGTTCGACATGCCACGGCTCGCTCGCCAGCTGGACGAAGCCATTGGAGAAAGCGCGTGGCCCGAGCCGATACGCGCCAAGGCGCGCGCTTGGCTACAGCGGGAGGTGCGCGGCTTGCCGATGACCCGCCATTTTAGGCACGGAGTTGAGGTAAAACAACCTGACTCTCTGACTGGCCAAACACTGCTTACATGGTTTGAGGGCCTCTGGTGCTTCGACACCGGAATTCGCGAGCAATGCGACCGCTTAGGTCTGGACGCAAACGCGACGTTGCACGACCAGAACAGCGAGCTTGTCTTCTTCATGGGGCAAGATAATCGCTTCTATTACACGCTAGGTGTGGCCGGCGCTCTGCTGGCGCGCGGCTACCCAATTCCAAAAAATCACTCCGTCCAGGATTTCTACAAGCTGGAAGGCGAGAAGTTTTCCACCAGTCGTGATCATGCTCTTTGGGCCGACGAAGTGGCGCGTGAGGTGGGGCCAAACGTACTCCGTTATGCACTGGCGCGAGTGGCCAAGCCCTTTGGAACCGACGCAAACGATTTTGATCTCGATGGCCTCATCTCGGCAGCGTCACGCATTCGGGTCTGGGAAGATGCGTTACGGCGGTGTGCAGAAAACGCACGTACAGTAGAGAGCACCGAACTCTCCCCGAATTTCCGCCGCTTCGCTGAAGATTATGCCGATGCGGTCACCGCGCTGCGTTTCTGGGATGCGCTTGATATCATCGACAGCTACTTCGAGCTAGCTGGCTTCGCACATGCAGACGATTGGACATGGAATGCTGCGCAGATCTCGCTGTTCCTGAGCCTACTCTATCCCGTAGTACCTGAGCTAGCGATGGGCTACGGCCAGCACTACTTTGGCGGTGCGTGGCGGCCATCCCTCGAGACTTCGGCCGTAGCAGCTCAGCCAAAGCCGTCGGTGGACTTTCCCCGTTTCAGCGCGCCAATATCCGAAAGCTTTGCCGCAGAGTACAATAAGCGCTTTGGCAAAGAACAGATTTCGCAATCATGACGATCCGAATGACGAAGCCATGAATTCCCGCATCTCACAACGCAGCGCTGTCGCTCAGGGTTTTGCGCCGTTCGACTTCTCAAGTGCGAAGCATGGTATCAATTTCGGCTACGGGATGGCCGACCCGGTGATGTTTGCAGAACTGCCGTGGCCAAGCGCGTTTGACGGAGGTACAGGTGTGGCTCTCGCCGATCTGCCCCAGTATACGGATGCGGCGGGTTTGCCCGAACTCCGTACAGGGCTCGCGCTGAGGTATGGTGTGCGGCATGACCAAATTATGCTTACGAGTGGAGCTTCACAGGCCTTACAATTGCTTGCTGATGGCTGGATTGACCCCGGTGACGTGGTCCTGACGGAGGACCCCTCCTACTTGGGTGCACTGCGTACGTTTTCGATCGCGGGTGCAACCGTCGTCCAGCTAGGTCTGGCTGCAGAGGGAGTGGATCTGAACGAAGTGGAGGCAGTGCTGCAGTCCATTGCCCGGGTGAAGCTTTTCTACACGATGCCAGCATTTCATAATCCAACCGGGCGCCAGATGTCGTGCGACCATGCGGCCAAATTGGCGGCACTGCTAGCCCGCAGTGGCGCTCTCTTGGTGCAGGATCTTGTCTATGCTGAGCTGCCCTATAACGGTCCAGTGCATTGGTTGGCGCCGGGCGACAACGTGATCAATGTCCATAGCATCTCAAAAGTCGCGGGACCGGGACTACGGGTAGGCTGGGTGCTTGCGGAGTCGGACATTATCAACAGGCTTGCGCACCTTAAACGCGACGGCGGCGTAAGTCCGGTTCTAAGCAATGTCGTTTTGGGTTTGTTGCAATCGAGCGCTCTTGATTCGCACATAACTCGCTTGCGCGAGCACTACCGAGCGAAGCGAGACGGCGTACATAGGTTATTGCAGCGCGGCCGGTTTTGCGAGCCGGACTATAGTGTGCCAAGCGGGGGCTTCTCGTTTTGGGTACGGCTTACAGCGGGTACGGATCCGGAGAGGTTTATTGACGCTGCAAGCCGCGAGCACGACGTGCACCTTACAAACGGTCGGAACTATGGCCCACGAAGTGGCCGTCACATGCGCCTGTGTTTCAGCTATCTTCCAATATCTCTCATTGAGCAGGGGCTGGAGCGCTTAGATAATTTGCATGCTAAACTCTAGATGCATGTGGTATGTTTGAGCGGAGTGTTCCCATCTGACGCGGGGTCGCAGGTCCAGCTCCAAACGCCGACACTTCTGAAGAGAGCGGGCTTAGCGGGCTTATCTGCCTGGCGCAGGAGCTTCCATTCCCAGGACAGCAATTCGTGCAGGCGCGACGCGGGAAGATCGGCGACCGGGGCCAGGACCTCGGCGAGCCAGGCCTTGGGATCAACGTCGTTGAGACGACAGGTCGTGATCATCGTCAGCGTGATTGCGGCACGGTCGGCGCCACGCTCGCTACCAGCGAAGGTCTAGTTGCGCCTTCCCTGCCTTCCAATGCGCGCTCAGCGCATCGGTCAAGCAGATCTTGCCATCGTCGAGGAAGCCGGCGAAGTCGCCCCAGCGCCTGAGCATGTCGTTCATAGGCGTCAGGACGTCGGAGGAACGCGAGAGGGGTTTTCGCGCTTGCGCAACAACCAGGCGTGCATGTCCTCGAGAAGCGGCTTGCTTTTTTGCTCTGCGCTGCGCGCGGAAGTGAATCGAGGAGCAAAGATCGAGCCGCAAGCGATCTCATCAAGTGCGTTTGTGAACAGCACATCTGCGACTCTGACGTTGCACAATCAGCGCATCTTGGGACGCGCCTAGTCGTCGGGCGCGTCCCCTAGCCGCATCGCACTGCGAGTGCCGCCTAGCCCGTTGGGGCATCAACATTCACCGATGGTTCTCTATTCCACGATAAGTCACACGTTGGATCGAAAGACAAATAATCGCAAGTAAGTTCTTCACCAGGTTGTACGTCACGCGCCGTTAAAATTCGGCAATGATCGTCTTGATATGTGTTTGGCTGACTGCTGTGATTCATGAAGCGGGCGTTGTCAGCATTGTACTCTATAACACCATCATTAGCCTTGTAGTTTCTTGGATAGGCATGCTTATCTAGCAGAGCTTGAAATGTCGGAACTAGAGTATCGTACTGCTCAGGCGTCACCGCGATGTCAACGATCGGGTTGTGAATCCAAATCAGCGAATCTTTGGGCAAAAGGGCAGCGGAGAAAAGTCCGATACCCCCAAACTGGTCTGGCTTCAAAATAGTTTCAATAATCAACATTGAAGAAATCTCCTAACACCCAGCAAAGCTAACTGACCTGAGTCGCGAAATCTCCTGCACAAATCGGTAGGGTCATCTAATCGCGCCTCACGTCCCAAATTGGAGTTTCTTCGCATTCGTCGCGGCAGCGGCTGTTGCGGATCGCGTCCCGCGGTACCGCCATCTTGGCGGTGCTAGAAGGGGCTGCAAATCAGTGGGATTCCGAGCAAAGATCCGCGTCTCAAGGCGGCGAGTTCATGTCGTGCGATCGAGACTGTAAGCCTCCAGCGTCGCGATACGCTTACTTTCTCGGCGGTCCGGCAAGCCGCCGACAACGGCTTCATCGAGGCCTTCAAAAGCAGCTTTCGCGTCGAATGCCTCATGGCCACTGGTTCCGTTCCTTGCGGATGCTCAGGACAGAAGAGACATGGGCACATCGTTGGCGAGGGCGCAGCGCGTGGGCGGTCGGCGGTCGGATGCTGATTTTGCCGCACGACCACGTCCGCGCAACCAGCCCGCCATCGTGATCACGGGACAAAGCTCTACTGTTGGGTGGTCTAAAGTTCGGTCTCCTGAAAATCTCGAGATATAACTGCTGCCGTGCGGAACTCGTCGGTTGGGGTAAGCAAGAGGTCCGCACACGCTACCCGACCATTGCTGATCCCCAAGTACGGTGCTGATAGGTTCGAGGCGGTCGACGAGATGCTGGGCAGCGCCTCGTTGGCGAGAGAAGCTTTCTGGCGGTACGCCACGACCAGGATGTGCATCTGAGGCTAATGGACGACCACATCCATCTGCAGCCAGCTAAACTCAGCCGAGGCCTTTTCGATGGGGGCGGGAAGCAGCCTCTTTACTCGGATGATGCTTTCCCCTGTCTCGGAGCCGAGGCCCCTGATCGATGCCAATCATGTAAGACGCAACGGCAAGAACACCGTAGGTGTTCTTCGCAGCTTTGGCGTTCGGAAAGATCAAAGGGCGATGGCTGTGCGGCTCAACGAGGAGCCGCACAGCGATGATCGCGCAGGTTAATCGGGCAGGGTAGCGCTCACCCGCGCCCCCGGGCACCGCGCCAAGCTCGCAAGACTCGCTTTAGCAAGCTATGATCCAATAAGACCTCCAATACCGGAGCTATGTGGACCGCTTCTGAGCGTGGGGGATTGTCCCTCGGCATCTACATTCTCGGCTGATGGATGAGCCAAACGTCATCGGGGCCTTCCGGCCCCAAGAGGGCTTTGTAACGCTCGCCGCGAATGTCGTAGTGTTTTACGGGCTGCACCTCGTTCGGCAAGAGGCCCCAGTGGCCGAGCTTCGAGCGCGTCGCGTCCGAAGCTTTTTGGGTGCCGTGCGAAAAATCTTCGGGAACGGCGAATGATGCAGCATAAAACTCGCGGGCCGCGGGGGGCGTCCCCACACCCCTGGAGGAGGACGCCGGAGCGGCTTGCCCCATCGACCGTCCAAGCCGCGATGATGAGGCTTGATTTGCTGGCTGCGCGCTGGGCTGCGGAACGTTTTCCGGTCGAAATCCCAGAGCAATGGCAGCGCCTGGCGGATTGAGTGGGGTGCTTCGCCTCATCGTTGCCGCGGGCACGAACAGCGCCGTGTAGCGGTCATTGTGAACGATAAAACTGTTGGGTCGGCTGTCCTGGCTCGGCGGGACGTTGCTACGACCAAACGCAGCGGACGCGTGCTGGCCGCCCTGCCGGAAACTGAAGGGAAGAACGTCCGATTCTGAATCCAGGGCTTGGCGATAACCCTCGGTTGGCTCAAGCGACCACGATGGTCCGGCGTTTCCCACCATCGCCGACAGCAGATCCTGATCGTAGCCTTCCGCAGGAACGACGAGCCGACCGCTGGCCTGAAACGGTGCGACGGCGTCTTCCATCAGCTCGCGAACGACCGAACTACCGGGCACGCTCAGCTGGCGTCCGATGGCATCCCCTTCCGTATGGCTTAGTGTTCTTTGCCTCTTCGCAGGGTTCAACTCCCCGGTGTAATCCTCACCCATGAGCGCCGCGTGACTTGAAGAGGAAGCGCTCCCGGTCAGCTCGTTCCGAGCCGGTTGGTAGCCGTCGCTCCAGTTGAACTGGAGAACAGCTTTTCCGCGGTCCGGTCCCTGGTGATCGCGCGCGGTTGGGAGAGACAATGTTAGGATGGGTTCGTCCATCATCCCTCGCAGCGGGTCCTGATCGTGGCCCTCCGCAGGCAGCTCTATCGGCCAAGTCCAAGCTTCCCGCGGCGCGCTGTGCTGGGCAGCGGTGTCCCCGAGGTGTCTGGTGACAGCGTCTTCGGGATGAGGACCGTGGGCCCCCTGGTGCCCAAGTTCCAAAGCCTCGATGAGCCTACGCTCTTCCTCAGACAGAGGAAGATAGTAGCGATCTGAAGAAGAAGGAAGCTCTGGAACGGCAGGGGAATCAAGCTGCGGCACTTCATCCAAGTACGGCTCAAACTCCGCTTGCTGCTGTTGCGGTTGTGACACTGCGGCCTGGTCACGGTCGAATGGGTTGATGCGGTTAAATGGGTCCATGTCAACTCCCCGGGTTTGAGTCGGTTGGCGATGCCCCGCCGATAGCGACGCTCTGTCTCGCTCTATTAGAACCAGCTGTCGACAAGCTGACGCGCTTAGATACTTACCGGACTGTGATCTCAGATCAGTCATTTCGCCGCTCCTGACCGCGACTGATGAGGACGCCGAGCGGGCGGTATACTTTGCGTGTTCGGGACGAGCTCAACGGCGT
This sequence comes from Bradyrhizobium sp. SPXBL-02, assembly GCF_051853065.1. Taxonomy (NCBI): domain Bacteria; kingdom Pseudomonadati; phylum Pseudomonadota; class Alphaproteobacteria; order Hyphomicrobiales; family Nitrobacteraceae; genus Bradyrhizobium; species Bradyrhizobium sp. SPXBL-02. Next base: position 1,808,263 of record NZ_CP182474.1, read on the forward strand.
CGGCACTCCGACACGCCACGACCTCGGCAATTGATTGCGGCTCTTCGCCAACCCAACTTCGACGCCAGCTCGATCAGCTTTCACCATAAATCTTACGGTTTGTGGCGACAACGGTTCCTTGGCTCGCACGCTCCGTTGCCGCACCGCGCCGGATGCTCTCGATCGGATTGTAGTTCTCAGCTGGCGCTGGTGCTCGGCAGGAAGGTCATAGAAAACCGATAGGCCTAGATTGGCGATCCTTATCAGGTAATCAACGTCGCGCGCATGTTTGGCGCGGCTCTCGGCGAAGGTATCAAGTGCATGCTCCGCGACCGCCCGGCTCGGCGCTATTGAGATCCTGCATGGCCTTCTTCTTGCCGCTCCGAACCAGCTCGGGATATCTTTGAGCACGTTGACGGCCTTTTGCTGCCAGCTCTCGTATTCGCCCTTTGATTTGTCATTCAAGCCAGAAATCACCGAAGGCGAAAGGTTCGTTGCATGCTTTCCAGCAGGGCCGAGAGCGCCTCCTGGATCGCGTGTCGACGTAGCGCCAGCTAAGGGCGGGCAGCAGGGGATCGAGGCTCCTGCTCCACGCCCACTCGGACTGGCAAAATCACCGAGGTGGAGCGGATCCAAGGGGCGAGCTGCTCGCACGCCGGTCCTCACATTGGGCCTAGAAACCTCGATCGCGCCGATATGCTTTGCGCGTGCGCGCCGATAGCCGTGCCTTCACGGCCCGGCGCGACATCCGCGGCGGCTTCGGTTCGCCCGGCGTCTCCGGACTGCAGCAGTTCCGTCTCGACGGCCCGGACGAACAGATCACGCGTTATGTTGCAGGAGTTTGTAGCAGTGATGATCAACCGCAGACGGCTGACCGAAGGGCAGGATGTTAATCGTCTCCTTCGGCCCGCATCGGCTCCCTGGAGAAGTTCTCGCAGGTTCGCCATCCGCCTGGGTACGCTGCCTCTCTGAGCGCGTCACCAGCCATCCCGTGTAGCTGCCGCTCTCCTTGTATTCACCCGGTCCCATTCAAGACCCTATGTACAGAACCCGACAGCATTGCAATTGAGTCGATCTGAATCGCAAAGAGATGCTTGCCTGAACCAAGCTCGCGAGTCCTGGCATGTCGATTGCTAGGAAGTGCCTGATACATCATGCCACTAACTAGACGCAAAGGCCAAGACAGATCCAACTTGCCGTCGAAACCAATTCTCTAGCAGACAAGCGGCGCTGTTAACTGCCGCTCCGCCAAGGGAGCCCGGTCATGCTGATCGACACATCGAAAATCTTCGACTCCATTCGCATCAACAAGAAGGAATCGCAGGAGCGCCAGACCGCGGCGCTGTGCGAATGGCCCGGTTGCCAGAACAAAGCGACCCATCCGGCGCCCAAGGGCCGCGGCAATGCCCGTGAATATTGGCACTTCTGCATCGATCATGTTCGCGAATACAATCAGTCCTACGATTTCTTCTCGGGGATGGACGCGGAAGCGGTCGCGCGCTACCAGAACGACGCGCTGACCGGCCATCGTCCGACCTGGAAGATGGGCGAGAACATCAGCGCCCGCAAAATGGCCGGCAGCGCGGCCGGTTTCGAGGACGACTGGCATGCCCTCTGCACGCTCCTCGAGCTGAACGGACGCGCCGGTGTCCGCCCCCGCTTGGAGGCCAAGCCTGAGGCGCGCAAGATTTTGAATGCCGAGCGGAAAGCGTTGCAGGTGATGGGCCTGAATGCCAATGCGACGCTCGGCGACATCAAGGCGAAGTACAAGGCGATGGTCAAGCAGCACCATCCCGATGCCAATGGCGGCGACCGCTCTACGGAGGATCGCCTGGTCGAGATCATCAAGGCCTACCATTATCTGAAGACCATGGTGCGCGAGACCTAGCCCGGACATAACTTGAACGGCCTCACCCCACACGCCGCGACGTAGCCCTATCGTGTGAAGGCTGCATCCGAGCTGGTGTGTAATCGGCTTCAGACCCCCACGCCTACGCCCGAGAGGCGAAGCATCTCCGTCACGTTAGCCTGAGTCTTTATCAACAGCGAGCCCCGGATCAATCAACGACGAGCCTTTGATTCTTTCCTCCTTCATTTGCTTTCTTCTCGGCTTTGCAAGGAGGGGGCAAGTCCTCACGAGGCCTCCTGAAGGGGCAGTTCGCAAAGGGCGCCACAGCAAACGCCGAAAGCTCAGCTCCTCGTCTGCTCAAAGACTCCGCAAGACTAAACTGCCGCTCCGCTGCTCGACTTCAAGAACGGAAAGCCCCTTGCTGGAGTTGGCTTGCGCCTTAGGACCACACTCACAGGCAGCGCCCATCCGCGTTCCGCATTAATTCAGGTGAGGCAACCGGCCTTTAATCACGCTCTTGATCCATATCAATTCGAGGTCGCGCCTGAGACGTTGTCGCATGTTTGGCGTATGTCGCATCCGCTCCAAACATCTCAGACCAGGCCGTGTTTGTCTGAGTGCCTCTCTCTTAAGGGCCATTTTGCCAAATCGGAAAGTGGTACGAGAATTGCTGTGCCCACCATGCTGGTTCTTGGAAGTCCTGATGATCGCATGCACGCTGTCGTCCTTATCAAGCAGCTGGTTGTCAATGTCCGCGAGCGGCGGCCCAACATGCGCAAGCGCCTGAGAGGGGCTGCACCGGTCCGTGACCTGAGGTGTGCCGAGCTGCGCGAAGAATTCCGTGCCGAGCGCACTTCTTTACCTCGCCGCTCGAGACGCTGGTATGTTCTTACGAGAAGTGCTGACCTTGTCCGCTGCAACGGTTGCATCATTTGCCAGTCATTCTTTCGAGAGTCTGGATACGCACGCGACGATTCGGCGGCTCGGATAGTAATCCGACCGCTCGGCAACGAACGAAGTCAGCTCCGCGTTGGCTCAAACCTACGGGCGGTCCGCGCCGGTTTGCTCCACCTATCTGATCGGTGCGCACCTAGACCGGGTCAAACACCTCGGGCCCGGCGCTTTCCTTCGCGCGGGCGTCCAGCTGCAACAAGCAGAGCCAACATTTGTGTAAGTAAAATGGAAATAGAAATGGATGACCAATCGCACGGCGAAATGCCACTATCTTCAAGCATACGGGAAAGCCGCGGGCCAGACCTATTCAGCTTCGTCGAATGCGCTACACAGACAAGATCAATCAAAGCGCTGTTCGAGCTTCTTGTGAATTGCGCGAGCCATGAAGGATTTAATAAGGTCGCGTACGGAGCACTCACCTGCTCGAATGAGCGTCGTCTGCTGGACTATCTGCCGCCACCGCCAACCATAAACTTCCCGTCTGATTGGTGCCAACGCTATGCTGAGCAAGAGTATCGAGCGATCGACCCGGTAGTCCGGCGGACAGCAATGCTGCCAAGACCCTTTCTTTGGGATGAACTAACCCGTCGATATGAACTGCAGCCCCGTGAGCTGCGCGTCTTACGCGAGGCCAGAGAAGCAGGTCTTAAGCATGGCATAAGCGTGCCATTGTTTGGATCGCAAGGCCGATTGGCGTTCGTATCGTTTGCATCTCCCTTCGATGATGCCAATCCACAGGATCGCATGGCTCATCTCACGACATTGGCGTCGGCGTTTCACAACGCTGTCGCGCAGATTACACCACCACTTGATGAAGATTGCGAGACAGACATTCCGCTAACCGAACGAGAAACGGAGTGCCTATACTGGGTCGCAGAAGGAAAGTCAGCCTGGGTCATCGGGCGACTTGTGGACGTTAGCGAGAATACCGTCAACTTTCACATGAAGAACGTCGTCAGAAAGCTAGGGGCGGCGAACCGAACAAATGCTGTACACAAAGCAACCCGACGCCGCATCATTTAACTCCGCGCCCGTTTGAAGGCACGATCAAAGGCCCCGTCTTCGGGCGGGCTCTTCCGTTCTTGCCGCGGATCGGGACAATCGATCTCTAGTGGCTTCGACGATGTACTTCAACGGAAGCGGTTCAAACCAGATAGCTGGGCAGGGAAGCGCATCAGGCGCGCCTATGCGCTGTCCCTCAACAGAGGCCGGTGTGGACTTGGGGCGTCGTCGTTGCATGCAAATCTCGTTGCGCCAGACTCAATCCGCCTCTCAAGCGATCTCATGTTGCTAAACAAGCTACTGAACGAGATGGCGGAAGACGCTGACATCATCTTCATTCTCTCCAGCAACCGTCCCGAGGCGATCGAGGCGCGCCAGCCGTCCCGGCCTTATCGATCAGGCAATCGAGGTGCCGCTGCCTGATGCAATTCGCCGAGGCAAGGTGGTTCGCGCTATGGCAGCGGCTTGCCGGTGGACGAAGCCATGGTCGCCGAAGCCGTGCGCTTCACCGCGGAGAGCGCCGCCTTACAATTGTGGCGCGATTTCCATCAGCGTGAAGCCACCTGCTCGTTCAGCGAGGTCAATCGCCTATCTAGGCATTGTGGTAAGGGTTCTCCAGCCATCGACCTTGCCGCATGTTGATCTGGCAGGAGGTGAGCAGGCCAGGACAATATTGTCCGTGGCGGCCGCTGATCGCAAACTGTCTTGATGTTGATCCGTCGCTTGAACTCCTCGTGCGGCCGCTCAATGGTGTTAGTAACCGGTATGAGATCTGCCGGTGCCAACGTTCCGCTGCGGTGTTCTGCAGCGTGGTGTATGGTGCTACCATCGGCACAGAGGCAGCGGGAGCACGAATTGCGGCTCCGGCGATACAGGAAATGAGCCGGGAGTTCGAGTTGGGAGCTGGCCACCTCTGCGACTCACTGCGTTGTAGCAAGAGCGCTAACTCGCAGTTGGCATCTCGCCGCAGCTCAGATGCCGATGAGACGAGTGATTGGACTCGGTATCCAGCGAAGCTTCGGAGGGATGTTTGGCGTGGCGGCAGGGTCCGCCGGCAGCACTGATGTGACGCTGAGTGCGTCAAAGGCTGGGAAGACTCTGCGGGCCCGCGATGAGGTGGTGCTCGAGGTCATGGGCAACAGCATGGCGCTCTACGCGCATGCGGACGCCTTTCGCCCCGTGTGATTGTCGGCAGTCTGCTGCTAGCGAAGCAACTCGCGCAGGCTCTCGACAACCGACAAGATCGTCCTGGTCACGCCGGCCAATTTGGAGGAGGAGGCATTCTTCCCAGATTCGGATGCGTGAGAGGCCCAGAAGCGACAACGCGAATACTTTGGGACCTTCGCCAGGATAAGCCGAAGCCCAGGCACAATAGTGTCCGCTGTTCGATCTTCCGCCGAGGCCTCAGCAACTTGAGGAAGGGACTTGTTTTCGACGCACATGGGGAAGGCGCTGCGCTAACAAGCGGCGGGCTTTAGGCAGCCAAACGCGACGACCACCTCGCGATCTCTTTTGGCGCAAGGCCGATCTGGCGGCCAGTTCAACCCGCCGCCTCAACTGTTTTGACTGCCAGCCTTAGTGCCAATCGGTTTGGGTAACGTTCTTCCATGATTGGCTTCAAAGTTCGCGCCAATTCCGAGCGTGCAGCAAGGCTCTATGTTAATGGACTGTCGGAGTGACGGGCAGGGACCGATGAAGCCCAGCGCACCTATGGCCGGAGGTCCTACGGGATGGTGTAGGATCGCGGATACCCTCAGAAGTCACCGAAACTACCGCGGACTGCCAAGTCGTTCACAGGAGTGTCGCCACAGTGAAACTGTCCTGTTGGTTCATGTCCTCGGGTCAAAGTGCCAGGTCCTAGTCTCTAGTTCTGTAGCCTCACGGACAACGGAACTTAACGAAGGAGTTTCGCAAGTGTTTCGGTGTCCAGCTGTGGGCTGCCTTCATCAAAAATCTCACCTCGCATCTGCGTTTGCGCGACATCAAAGCGGGTGGATCAGCTCTTGACTAGATGAGCAAGACGCGGGCCAACTTCAGTAACGGTTCTTGCTTCATGGCGCTTACGCAGAGATTAGAGTTCCGGCAATCGCAGTCGCTGGTCATGACGCCGCAGCTGATGCAGGCGATCAAGCTGCTGCAATTGTCCAATCTCGACGTCATGACCTTCGTGGAGGAGGAGCTCGAGTGCAATCCGCTGCTCGAACGAGCCAATGACGATGTAGCTGGCGCCGAAGCCCCGACCGAAGTCGATCAGGTCAGCGGCGAACAGCTGGCCGAGGCAACCGCCCGAAACGCCCAGGATGCGGCGCCGACCACCTATACCGAATGGGGCGGCGGCGCCTCCGGTGACGAAGACTACAATCTCGAAGCTTTTGTCGCGGCCGAGACAACCTTGTCGGACCATCTCGCCGAGCAGCTCTCGGTGGCCTTCACCGCGCCCGCGCAGCGCATGATCGGCCAGTACCTGATCGACCTCGTCGACGAGGCCGGCTATCTGCCGCCCGACCTCGGCCAGGCCGCAGAGCGTCTGGGCGCGTCGCAGGCCGAGGTGGAAAACGTCCTCGCCGTGCTCCAGAAATTCGATCCGCCCGGCGTCTGCGCGCGCTCTCTGAGCGAGTGCCTGGCGATCCAGCTGCGCGAGCTCGACCGCTACGACCCCGCGATGCAGGCGCTGGTCGAGCATCTCGATCTGCTCGCCAAGCGCGATGTCGCCGCTCTTCGCAAGATCTGCGGCGTCGACGACGAGGACATCGCCGACATGATCGGCGAGATCCGCCGCCTCAATCCCAAGCCCGGCATGAAGTTCGGCTCGGCGCGCCTGCAGACCATGGTGCCCGATGTCTATGTCCGTCCAGGTCCCGACGGCGGCTGGCATGTCGAGCTCAACAGCGACACCTTGCCGCGCGTGCTGGTGAACCAGACCTACTATTCCGAGCTGTCGAAGAAGGTCGGCAAGGACGGCGACAAGTCCTACTTCACCGATGCGCTGCAGAACGCGACCTGGCTCGTGCGCGCGCTCGACCAGCGCGCCCGCACCATCCTGAAAGTGGCGACCGAGATCGTGCGCCAGCAGGACGGGTTCTTCACCCATGGCGTCGCGCATTTGCGGCCGCTCAATCTGAAGGCCGTCGCCGACGCCATCCAGATGCATGAATCCACGGTGTCGCGCGTCACCGCCAACAAATACATGGCGACCAACCGCGGCACGTTCGAGCTGAAATATTTCTTCACGGCCTCGATCGCCTCGGCCGACGGCGGCGAAGCGCATTCGGCGGAAGCGGTGCGTCACCACATCAAGCAGCTGATCGATTCGGAGGAGCCCTCCGCGATCCTGTCGGACGACACCATCGTGGAACGCTTGCGCGCCTCGGGCATTGATATTGCCCGCCGCACGGTCGCGAAGTACCGCGAAGCCATGCGCATACCCTCCTCGGTGCAACGCCGCCGCGACAAGCAGTGGTCAACGATCGACGTTCCAGGTTCACTTGGTGAGTGACAGGGATCTCTTGGCCGCATCTCAACCAGATGGTCTGTGCGTTGCACTTTTTCGACGGCGTGACGCTCGGCCACAGTGAGATTCCCGGGCGCATCGCCTACGCCCGAGAGCCTCGCAAGCTGCCGATCGTGCTGATTGCCGAGGAGATGGTGAGTTTTCTGAAAGGCAATCCTGAGCCTAAGGAGCCGCATAGCGCCGGCGAGGTCTATGCCGCAGGATCAAGCGTGTCGGAAGTGGCTTTCCTCGCGATGCCGGATATCGACAGACAGAGCGGATGGTAATCCGGGTCGCGCGGGCAAAGCCGGCAGGGACGTTATGCTCTCGCGCGACTTCTTAACATTCTAGTCTAAGGGCCTTTTGGCGGCTAACCCGACCGGCACGCAGGCTATTTGCCGACCCGGACAGCTAGCGCCCGCTTGATTCGGCCGTTCTGTACGCTGCGTGCCGCTCGGCCCAAATCGCAGCGGATCTGAACAAACGCGTGACGGTGCACACAGTGCGACAGAGTTTTGCGACCCATCTTCTAGAGTGGCGCCGGCATTCGTGTAATCCATTGTTGATGCGGTCTGCGCCCCAATCGGCCAGACACTTGACGCCTTCTATGCTTTGACCGTCGCATGAGCCAGCCGACCCGGCACCGGATCTCGCAGGTCGTTGGGAAGCCAAATTCCGTGTCCACGTCCTGAGCGGCAATCGGGCTCTGGGCTAGGCGAGGGGCGGCGTCATCCGAAGCCTCCAAAGGCTCGAGGGCGATCCAAGCGAAGTCGGCGTCGACGTCCTCGCGGCGATGGTGCGCGCCGCCGACAGAGAGATGAATCGGCTCGGCGGAAGATCCAACGTAGCCACGCCGACGTACAGGTCGACGAGCAACGCCTTGCTCATAGAGTCTTGAGATACTCGATAAGCGCTCGCCGTTCGGCGTCGGTCAATTCTGGTCCGATCACGCCCGGCGGCAACCTCCTTAAGTCGGTTTCCTTGCCCTCGAAGGAATGCCCACGATTGCTATTCCCCAGCAGAGACACATCGAAGTTCGTCAAGCCGGGCGCACAGCTGTCGGCCGACTGTGCTTTCGTAAGAAGTCCGACATTGACCGGGTCGAACGCACGGCTGCCGACGCAAAACGACGTTGGCCGCTCGCCCTGCGGTACCAACATGTCTCTCAGCGTCGGAACGGACCCGTTGTGCAGATAAGGAGCTGTCGCCCACACACCGTCCAACGGACGCGCCCGGTACTGAGGTTCAAGGGCGAGAACAACTTCGTCCTTGCCGTTGCGGCTTGCACGCGCCCCGACATAGACCCGCTGGTTTTGGCAGTTCTTTCTCGGCCCCCACATTTGACGCTTGGTTTCTTCAGAAGTGCCGTTCGCAATCATCCATTGGTCAATCGTCTTGCCGACCACGTCCATAAGTGCGAGTACAAACAGAGGATCTGTCCCTTTATCTGCCGGAAGGCCACAACCTCCGGCTTTGTTGAGGTCATCTGCAGGATTTAATCCGAGTGATTCGGGTAGGTGAACGCGCCGCGTCGTGAGGACGCTGGATTGTTGGGGGTCTGTGCCGATCGCTGTGACCGGCATCTGGACCACGTTGAAATAATGCCGTCCGCCGATCTCCAACCAATTCTTCTCGTTCTTGGCTGAGCGATCGGGGTTCTCTGGGCTCCAGAACGAATCTTCCGGCCACTTCTTGTCGAAGGCAGTATCGTTGACCGGGCCCCGGTGACATTCAAAGCAGTGAGTGCGATAAAGATCGCGACCTTGTTCTACGAGCTTTTCATCAATCGCCCAGGCCGGGTCACCGCGGAGCTTCTCCTGCGCGTCCTTCCATCGGGGGGCCACGAGACCGGTAAATTTTCTGCGGCCTGCATCGCCCGCCGAAAACGGATCAGCGCCGCGAAGAAGCTCTTCGAACCGTGCGACTTCGGATAGATGTATCGACGAGGCAAAAAGCGGCCGTCCGGGCGCGGCCGCTGTCATATTGATTTTCGCGCTGACACCGAGCGCCTCGCCGGAATTGCGAACAAGTTCGTTGAGAACAGAGGCGTCATACTGTGCCCAAAGGAAATACGGCGTGCCCCAGATTGGCGGAAAGCTCACGGGCGCATCGTGCCGCGCGAAATTGCCCTTGAGGAGTGGGTCCCGGTGTTCGCCAGTCACGGGATCAAGTAGGTTCGTATAGAAAACCTGGTTCCCGATCCGGTTCAGCGCATCAAGTCGACCGAACCCTTCGTCGAGATCCGCCACTCCCTGTCCCGTCAAAAGTCTGTCGGTCGCTGCCTTTTGATTCTTGATCTTTTGAAGTGCAAGCTCCAGATCGCCTCGAATCTGCTTTCGATCGACGCTTTGCCCTTTGATCCGCTCCAGCTTGCTGGCGAAACGCTCAAATCGCCATGGCAACATCAGCGTGTAGCCGATCGATAGCCCGATGACTCTTTCAACTTCGCCGAGATTGACCATCGCCGGCCCACCGTCGAACCGTATGCTGACATTCTTGTATTCGAGATGCCCCGTATGACAGGCGGCGCAGGTTAGTCCGATCTGATCTTCATATGGGGCGCCCGTCGTCGGATCGACACCGCCCTTGAGGATGGCAAAACCGACCGGCAAAGCGTTCGGATTGTCGGGCACGCTTGGAGCCCAACCGGGGGTCGCGGTACCCCCATTCAGTGCATCGTCGTGATAACCATATGAGGGCGCATTACCGGCAAAGCCCTTTGAGCTAGGACTCGGGATGAAGCCCAGGCGGCGCAGATAGTCCTCGTCGCTCAAGCTCGTGTAAGAGAAGGACAGCTCCGGGCGTTCCAGGGCCAAGAACCACTGATAGGGGACAGGAATGGTCGCTGTCCCCTGGGACGTGTGGTGAAACCAGTAACGCTGACGGGAGCTCCAGTTTTGCGGCAGCCAATAAGCGCTTTCGATTTTTGATGGCTCCGGCAGGGTCGCAGGCAATAATTGAGCGACCAGATTTGCGTCGTTCTTGATTTTAAGGGCTGCATCGCGAACCTTCTCCGGCGCGAAATACACCAGGCCGGCCGCCACGATCACGACGATTGCGATTGCCAACAACAGGCTGGTGATATGAGGCCAGCGCGTCACCCAGGAATAAAGACGAGAGCCAAAAGAAGGTCTCCCCATAGCAAGTACCCCATTAATTTTTCGTGCGTCAAGCCGAGCCGGCAGACTGCCGCAAACGGCCACGGCTTCTGTCACTTGTTCAGCAGTCGGCTATTGATGAAGGCGACCACGTCGGTCGTCTCGGCTGCCGTGCGCCGGGTTATTGTCGCCGCCGCTGGGCCCCCTTGTAAGAACGACGGGAACCAACCGAAATTGCGAACATTCCAATCTTCTTTCGGCCAGACCGCGCGGTTCACGCCAAGCACTGCGAAGTTTGCAATTTTCCTGGCGAGTGGCTGCGCTGTCTCGGTGTGACAGCTGACGCAATCGGTATTGAAGAAGTGGCTCTTGTTCGGATCGGCAATGGTATTGACGATCTCGATGATTCGGCTGTTGGGCACGTTGCCATCGAGAAACTCGGAGGTCGAAACACCCTTGCGATCAGCGGCGGGCAAGGGCGGATTTTGCAACGCCGCGTGTCGACAGGTGATCGGATTGTGATTGTTCGTACCCGGTTGCGGGACGACGTGTTTTCCGCCGATGATGCTGAACATCTGTGCTGCGTGCAGGCCATCAAGCGTCGGGCCGGGCACAGGTATCAGGCCTGCTTGCGGGACCCTTAACATCGATACGAAAATCCAGGGCTCGGGCGGTGCGATGCCCATCACTGCCATGGTGTTGAGGCGCTGAGGCGAGAGATGCTTCTCAAGCAAGGTCTTGAGCGCATCGCGAAAAGCCTTGGCCGATGCTCCTACAAGACCGGGATGCACATTCAGATCACCGGCAGTCAAGACTTTGACTTTACCAAAATGTCCGGCTGCAAGCTGATCGCGCAAGGTCGCGACGTCACGAACGATCGCCTTGAAGGCTTGGTCGTCCGGTTTGAACCGCGGGAACGGCGCGCAACCGTCCAGAGGCGGATCCGCCTCGAGAGTGAAACTGAAGATCAGGTGGCCGGCGGTGTCGTGAACCTTGAAGCCGTCCGGCCCATTGGTCACCGGCTGAATGATGAGGCGGATTTGCGGTTGTCGGCCGAATTGGGCGATGACATCCGGCGCCAATCCCGGCGCGCCCGGATCGATACGGATGCCAGCCACGAACCAGGCGTCGATCTTTTTCACGGCATCGGGCAACTGAATTTGACGTACACCCGAATCAGGCACGCCCGGACGCTCCGGATTTTCGGCGTTGGCTATAAAGCGCGCGAAATCCGCGTCGGAAAACAGCCGCTGGAGGGACCCCGAGGGACCGGCGAGATCGGACACTGCGATCAGATTGGCGAGGTCGCCCGCCGACTTCGGCGGAGGAAAGAGAATGGACACATCATTAGGCGCAAGCGGCTTTGATGCAGCTTGCGCCGGAGCCGTTGTGACGTCCAAAGCCGATGCGAACATCACTCCCGCCGCAAACAGTCGTGCAAGCCGCCGACGAAAAATCAATCTGCGCATTTCACCCCTCGCCACCATTGGAACCCCTCTGTAAGATCAAAAACTTCAAACATCAGCTGTCAAAAGCGGCGGTCCGCCGCTACTCTCTCGCTGCGGCAATGCGAGCGACGGGACTAAACTCCTCATTCCTCACCGTAGAATTGGCTTTGCAAGGTCTTGAGCTTCGTCGGATGCAACGCCTCCTCGATACAGCCGAGGAACATCTCACTTCTTGCATTGACCCGGGCGCTGTCGACCGGCGCATGTGCCATGTCCGCTTGCAACGCGCGTACGGCCGTCCAGTCGTTTGCACGATCCTTGAGCAACTCGAACAGTGTTCGGCGATTGTTGGGGGGAGATAATCGGTCGTCCCTATACCGGTGCAATCGGAAGTGGGCGAAAGTGACCTTGGCCGAGATCTTGGCATCCCTGAGCGCGTCGGGAAGCGTCAGCAGATCGAACCCGTCGAGCTCGCCCAGCTGCTGCATTTGATCCTGCGCTTCCTGATATTGCTCGCGGCCGACCAATTGATACATTCCCCGCGGGCGAAACAGCCAACCGTCATCCGTTCCGGGTTGATTGCCGAACAGATTGCCTTCGTAGCCAAGGACGAAGTTGGCCAATTCCTTGGGATGGTTGAGTAATGAACTAATGTCGACCGCGGCCTTGTTTGCGGCCGCAAGCTTTGCGTTATTCTGGTCGATGCGATCGCGCCATTTCTGTGGGAGTTGTGAAGCCGCGCTGTACGAGAAATTCTCGCTACTGCGCGTAAAGTCGGCGCTGTCGTAGGACACTGACCCAAGAATATAGGCCAGGATACGAGAATCCGTCTCCTCGACGCGATCCCATTCCTGCAACAAGGCCTTCACCTGCTCGGCCTGATAATAGGCCATGTAGCTCTTGCGATATGGCGGAACAGGTGGAGGAGCCGGTGAATGGTCCTTGCTCGATTCGGCCAACTGGTGCTCGTAGGCGGCGAGTTTTTCCTGATACTTCTCATAACCGCGCTTCTGCAGCCAATTGCTCTCATAGCAGGCAAGCAACGGCTGCGACTTGATCTTTGGAGATGGTTGATATTCCTTGGCTAGCTCGCCGGCGTAAGCAGCCCGTGCGAGCTTGGCGTCCTTAAGCGTTTCAAATGCGGACGGGACCGATCCATTCAGAAGATGGAATAACTTCACCTGCAGGCAATCAGCGTTGCTCTGCCTCTCGCGGGACTGATCGAAGTCGTCCTTTGGCACGCAATCCCAAAAGCGACCGCTGCTCAATGAGATGATATCCTCGGTCTTCTGGGACAACGTCCAGCCGAGTGGAAGGCTGTAAAACAGGCCTGTTATGTCCGTGCGCCCGAACGTCGGAAAGCGCTGCACACTTGGAGTTACCTCAGCCTCGGGCAGACGATCAATGCTTGTTGCATGATTGAGCGCGACATAGGTTCGGGAGGTTCGCGTGCTCAGAAGCGCGCGTACCGGCTCCATGAGCTCACCGAACATGAATGACCCATGATCCCCGAATTGTCCGCTCACGAGCGACAGCAGGTAAATCCTGAATTTCGGCGCATCGGAGGTGCCCTTGATGGCGTTAAGCTTCTCAATCAGGCCGAGCGCGGTCTCAATCCCAGAGTTTTCCACGTATCCGCCGTCCACCAGGCGCGCCTGCGGATGAGAGGTTATGCAGTCATTCTTGACCGAGACGGTCGCAGCCGGCGTCACCCACGGAAATCGCGCGCTCGTGAAAGCGGCTGTGCTGAGCGGAATACGAAGCGAGTGGCTCTTGACCGTTTGGTCAGCCCCAGTGCCCGCGCGTTCAAGCGCAGCAAGAACACACAGGTCCGTGTCTTTCGGATGCAGCGGATCGAAATCGAAGGGAGAGATCACAGCCCGTTTGCCGCTGCCGGCATCTGTCGTGTTGAACAACAGGGCCGGCATGTTGTTGCCGGGCGCCCAATGGGACTGATAGTCGGCTTTTAGCAGATTGGATTGATCGTCCCCGCCGTTGTGGCTGCCAAGCATTCTGTCACCGGCGTTCTCCAAGGTGTATTCGAGAAAGCGCGCGCGATCGAAGGCGGGGATCGCAAACGGTGAAAACATCTGAGTGAAATCAGTAAACAGAAAGCCGGCAACCAAAGGCGACAGAAAATCGGTCGCCAAGACGCTTGCTACGCGCTGCTCGACTGGCCCGGGAGCATCAATATCTTGGGCCCGCCCAACCCCTGCAAGGAAATCTGCGATTTTGGGGCATGTCTTTCCGTCGACGGCATTCGAATCAAGGGACGCATTTTCGGCGTGGAGCGCAGCGGCGAAGATTGCCGAACCGACGCTGCCCCCGGACACACCGCTTATCGCAAACAGATGTTGGCGAAATGCCGGGCAGAGATCCTGAAGCCGCGCAAGGAACCGCGCCGCATTATTGGCGGCATAGATCCCTCCGCCTTGAGCCGCCACAATGAAGACGGGATATTCGCCGAGCCTCTTGGCTTCCTCTACCCGCGGCTTCTGCAAAAGCCACTCGCGGAATGCGCCGCCAGCGGACATGCGCGCGTTCTCCGGCGGGCTGTTTTCTTCAGAGGCGGTACGCAGTTCGTGGTTGTCACCTCCGAATAAGGAGGCAAGCAGAAACAAGCCGCCAAAGACAGCCGGAATAAACGGAAACGCAAATCTGATCGTCAAGAGCGCAAAATGGACTGTCAGACCAATGACGCAAACCGCAAAGAGAGCGATCACGCCGAACGATCCAAGAAATTGTGCGAGCCTATCCGGCAGCAGGATGAATGCTGTTGTCAACAGCACGATGCCGCCAATCGAGAGCGCGAGAAACCTGTAGCGAATGAAGTAGGCGTTGTTGGCGCGGCTCGCGATATCAATCGAGCGATCTCTTGAACCTATTCGCCAAGTAAATGCCACGAAACAGGCGAGCATGATCAGCATGGCGATCGCGAGGATGAGCAGCACGTTCCGCTCAAACGCGAGCGCCTGGTCCTGAATGCGGAAGATACTGCCGACTTCCTCGACCTCTCCAATCTTTCGCGCCGGTCGCGAGACGAATTGGCCTGCTGTGGCGGCGACGATCGGCAGTGCTCCAAGCAGGACGGGCGCAAGTCTTATATAGAAGGCTAGGCGCCCCGAAGGCTTAGGGATTTGCGGCAGGGATGCAGTTGTGAGCTGAAACGCACTTGCCCAAACCGCGATGGCAATCACACCTAAGGCAGCGAACTCCTTGAACGTCACCCAACCAAGGTCGTCCGCGGCTATCCGATAGAGCTCCTGGATCTGATCTGGCAGGTAGAGCAATACTGAGATAGCTGCAGACAGAGCAATTATCCATCGAAGATTGCGCAATAGTGTAAACAGCTGCTCGCGCACACTCATCGCGTCATCTCCCTCACATATTTATGGAGATTGCTGGCAAGTCACTGAAAGAGGCTCTGGTATTAGGCATTCGCGCCCACTCACGTTGAAATTGTTTAGCCCGTAGCGTACGGGCGACTTGAAAACCGATTGACTTTTAGGACACGCTCTTAGGTAGCGCGGCAAACATTGTGCACTTCCCTACAGGAGTGTGCCAGGTTTGTCGATATGTTCTGCGTGGCGATCAGAGAGTTTTCCTCCGATTGGCCTCTACTTCTTTGCATCGTTGCGCAAATGATTGCCGACGTATGACTCCCCTTGAGAAGGCTGGCAATGCCTGATCGCAGACGCTCAGTACGAACTGCGCCGTTGACTGTAGAAAAGGATACGCGCTTGCCAGGCACAGGTGCGAGATGGTCCGTGACGAAGCTCCTAGAATGGCCTTTGATTGCGCCGTCTTGCAGCGTGCAAACGAGACCGCGCGCGCTTGTTCATCGCGAGTCCAGGCTGAAACGATAAAAAACGGCGCCGCCGCTGGTCTACTCTAAGGAGATCTGAAGTCAGTCGGCGAAGTGCGTTGGGTTCGTGCCGCCCCCGTCGCTGAAGAATAACAGCGATTCCAGGAGCGATGCTCTCGGGACAGAGAATGGGCCGCTGAAACCGTTCCTCGTATGGGCGGCGATCCACACTCAGAATAATTCTTTATGCCCCTTACATCTGCAAACCTAGTTGGCTACCTGCGGGCGGAATTTTCGAAGAGTGCCAAATACCGACTTTGGCTCTTCCTCTTGCAATTGCTCGCGGCTGTGCCGGCAGCAATCGCTGTTTTGATCCCGGATCATTATGGTGATTTGCTTTATGCGCTGGCGTTCTTCAGCATCGCGCTCTCGGCCTTGTGGTGGTTTGTCAACACCCAGTATACGCGAATCAGGGGAGCCGGGCAGGCGGCCCTGAGGGGAGCTCTGCTGTTGGGCGGTTTGAACGAAACACTTTCCCCAAGTGAAGCCCAGGCCCTGCACGAGCGCTTTACCGTAAAAGATAGCGAAGCGGAAAGGTGTGAGAAGGCCGATTATTACACGACCAAACTAGAGCCCGATCCAGCGAGGCTAGGACAAATGTTGGAAGAATCCGCCTTCTACAGCGAGCGCCTTCAGCGGATGAGTGCGAAGGTAATGCTGGCGGTTCTGGTCGGGTTTGCAATCATTTCAGCGATGATTGCCTTCGGCGTAACTCCATATGTGGGGCGCGACGTAGGCCAAAGTATCACGCGGGTCTTCTTGGCCCTGGTTGTTTTCGCGATGTCTGCCGACGTTTTCGGGGCGTATCGTGCCCATCGAGAAGCTGCCAAAGAAATCAGAGATATCCGGCTGCGCTTGATCGCGGCGGACGCTCACTATCCTCAGGCGGATGTATTGCTAGCGTTCGCCGACTATCACAGCGCGGTGGAGGCGGCTCCTTGAGATCGTTCCATACGCCTATTCATTGCAAGCCGATCAGTTGAACGAAGGATGGGCGACCTACCGGCGCGGTCGTGAGGAAAGGCGGGGGTTGGCAGCACAAGGGCGGTCGGCATGAAGCACGTCGATATCTTCAAGGCATTTTCGACCGACACCGTCAATCTAAATGAAAGCCGGGTCAAAGACCTCGAAACCAGCATTGAAGCAGTCAAAGACGCTTTACGCGCTTCCGATTGGGAACCCCACATCAAGGGGTGGATGGCGCACGGATCTTGGGCGCATAAGACGAATCATCAAGCCAGTAGATCAAGGTGAGTTCGATGCCGATCTGATTGTTTTTGTGGAGCATGTGCAGGGTTGGACGGCAGCAACGTATATTGACGAGCTTTACGCCGCGTTTCGCGCGAATGCGACATACAAGGATATGGTCAACCGGTCCTCGCACTGCGTAACGATCAGCTACGCAAACGACAAGAAGATCGACGTCGCGCCGTGCCTCACCAATCGCACCATCCTAAATCAACTCGAGGTTTGCAATAGAACCAAGGATGAGTTCGAGCGGACAGAGCCGAAGCAATATACAGATTGGCTCGTTGAGAAGAACGGTTACTCTGGAAGTAACAGCTTCCGCAAGGTCACCCGCCTCATCAAGTATCTGCGGGACATTGAGGAGAGCTTCACGTGCTCCTCCGTGTTACTCACGACGATGCGCGGCTACCATATCGCACCGACTGACAAAGACGGTGATGAGTTTGCGGACATGCCGACGGCGTTGCGAACGACTTTGGTCGCCTGGACAGCTGGCTTCAGTCAAACAAGACGAAGCCGGCCGTAAGGAACCCATTCCTCTCTAGCGAAAGATTTGCGGACACCTGGACCGACGAAAACTACAGTAAGTTTCGCGACAAGATCCACACGTATCGTGAATGGGTTGATGATGCTTACGAAGAGGAGGATCCAAACGAGAGCATCGCAAAGTGGCGCCGCGTCTTCGGTAGCGACTTCGCTAAGGGCG
This sequence comes from Bradyrhizobium sp. SPXBL-02, assembly GCF_051853065.1. Lineage (NCBI taxonomy): Bacteria > Pseudomonadati > Pseudomonadota > Alphaproteobacteria > Hyphomicrobiales > Nitrobacteraceae > Bradyrhizobium > Bradyrhizobium sp. SPXBL-02. Next base: position 1,825,902 of record NZ_CP182474.1, read on the forward strand.
AGGTGCTAGAGGAGGCCCGCAGCATCACGAAGTCCTGCGTTGCCTTGTTGAAGAGCGGCACGGCGCTAGACTCCGCTTTCACCGGCGACCTCGTTGAAGCTGTGCAGCGCTTCGGCTTCAAAATCCTTCCGCCGCGCTTCTATCGGTTGCCCTATATGGATAGGCCGAGGTGGAAAGAAGCCGATCAGTTGGATTCAGTGCAGGTCAACGCTGATCTACATGAATCGGAGGAAGGAGCTTTCGTCGCGCCGGTCTCGGGACCTAACCCGCTATCCGCCGGCCGGCGGCTTCACTTCCGCGCCGTTTCAAGCTCTGGTCTTCCGTTTAACACTAATGACTATAGAGTCTATTGGCGCGTAACAAACACGGATGAAGGGCCTATCGCGCCAACGCGCTACGTGGGGAGTTTTACGGACCCGCAAAGGAGAACGGACGTTGGGAGGCGCTATCGTATCGCGGCGTGCACATGGTCGAAGCCTTCGTTGTTCGTAAGCGCGATAGCCGCCTTGTTGGCAAGAGTGGCCCGTTCCGGGTCGTAATCGGATGAGCGGAATCAGTGCCTTTCACCGTTGAGGACTCTTTGACAAGTCACCATGCGATTGTTTCGTTTGCTTTCGCTGTCGGGATAGCGTTGGCTTATTCGCCGATCTGGACAGCTGAGTCGTGCGCAGCCGGCACTGCTGTGCCGCTCAATTCACGTGCGCCGAATGCTGCGTGACAAATATCTCTTCAAATTGCGTTCCCAGGCCAGGATCGGAAAAAAATGATGCTGTCCATTTTCTTGGTCGTCGGCGACCATTCAAACATGTTGTACGGCATAGGAAGACCCTCAGCACCCGACGACGTTCCACAACCAACGGCGGTAACTTCCCTCCATCCCTCTTTCCATTCGATGCTGCCGCGAACATATCTGGTAACATGTTTGTGCTTGTGTAAGACTAGAGGCACCCGGCGGCCAGCGCGCCAACTGAGAAATTGATCTGGCGCCATTCATTTTGACGAAATATTCTTCATTTGCTCCCGCCATCTTCAGCGCCTTCTGCAGCTGAGTTTCGGCGGCTGCATCAAACGAAAATGGATGGTGATGAATCAAAGCGACTGCCAAGTATTCCCGTAACATGGGTTTCGAGACGGAGCTTCGTCTCGAATAAGGTCGCAATTTCCACCATCTGCTCTCGCGTGAAGGGGGGGACCGTATCGACACGGACCATCCCCGAAGAAAAGCCGTCAAGTCAGTTCGAGCTGATTTGGGCGATTGCGGCCTTCTCGTCCTCATTCAACTTCGAGGCAGCTGTATCAAATCGCTGCCCCACCGCCGCCAGGTTCCGAACCATTTGATCGTACTGCTGCGCCAACGTGACTTCTTTGCCGTCGACCGTGACCTTGACCGTTGCAGGATCGCCGCCTTGTGCGCGGAACGCTTTCATCGTCCCGTCCAGTTGGTCGACGGCTGATTTGGTTTGAGCCACAGCTAAGCCGCGCTTCTGAGCAAGATCGGCCCTGAGGCAGGAAAAGAGGCCGTTTGTCCTTGTAATCAGGGTCCCCTTCATCTCGGCCTTAAGCGCGTTCGCTTCGCCCTCAAGCTCCTTACCCCGCTTTTCGTAGTCGCTGTAGACCGGTACTTTACCGATCTCGATCTTCGTCAAGATGAATTCGGGAAGTTTCACGAACCACGTCTGCCGATCCATCTTAAATTCCGGAATGCCCATGATGATCTGCTGATCGGCCATTTTCGTCTCTGGTATGTCCATCTTGAACGAGCGGCGGGACATGCGGACTTCCGGGACATTTGTGATGATGTCGCTCCACTTCACCGTACAACTGAGTCCGCTGCACTTGAACTCGGGGTATTGTCCAATCTTCTTGGGAACCATGACGGTTTCTGGCACGTCGAACGAGAATTCGCGTGTATTCATCCGAAATTCCGGAAGTGAGTAAATGATCCTTTGGTCGCGCATCGTGACGGAGGGAAGATCGAATATCCATTTCTGCTCTTTCATCTCCACCTTCATCTCGAAGTTGACATCGTGCTTGTCGTCAACATCCTTCTTGAGATCGTCACCTTTTTTGCTAATGCTATCCAGGCGAGGCTTATATTCGCTTGCCACCGAACCGAGAGCCGCTTGTTCGGCTACACACACTGGCGGCGCATCGTCGGCTAACACTTGCGAAGACGTAAAGCTAATTCCGGAAATAGTCGCGGCAATCCCGAGCATCGAAAATTGAGCAAGCATTATTCCCCTCCCGTGGCAATGTAAAGTTGTGATGCGCTCGGACAGCAACTTATGGGATGGTTTCCGGCCTGTTGTCAATGATAGTTTCGCGTCAAGTTGCAGCGACGTCATGACGAGAGGGAATGGGCGGCGCGCCATATGGCGAAGCCAAAATGCATCGGTGAAAACAACGGGGAAAGCCTCGGTTCGACTGAACGAGGCTTCGTAGACAACCCGCAGCGCTGCAGCATCTGCCGCGTGAATGCATGCCCTGCGCTGACGGTCGGTGTTTGCGTCCTAAGAATGCTTGTCGGCCTCGAGCCCATGTCGGGATGCCGTACGTCGCGAGCCGGCGCGGGTGCTCTAAAGCGGGATGGGTTTATGCTGAATCGATTTGGGATTCCCAAATCAGCCGGTTTCTGATTCACCATGCTGGCTGGACGGAGGCCAGCATGGATGGGCAAGCCGTACTCTCTTGATCTTCGCAAGCGTGTTGTGGCCGCGATCGAGGGCGGGATGTCCCGCAATCAGGCCGCCAAGCAATTTGGGGTGGCAATCAGCACGGCCATCGGCTGGATGAAGCGGGTTGATGAGACTGGCAGTGTCGAGCCTAGCCAGATCGGCGGCTACAAGCCGAAGGCAATCTCGGGTGAGCACGCGGTCTGGCTGTCGCAGCGGATCAAGGACGGCGATTTCACCATACGCGGTCTCGTTGCTGAGCTCGCCGGGCGCGGCCTGAAAGTCGATTATCACTCGGTATGGGACTTCGTGCATGCCGAGAAGCTCAGCTTCAAAAAAAAGCGTGGCGGCTGGCGAACGCGATCGTCCCGAGGTCGCGCGGCGGCGAGCCCAGTGGGCAAAGTATCAAGATCGCGTCGAAGCTGAACGGCTGGTCTTCATCGACGAGACCTGGACCAGGACCGACATGGCCCCCTTGCGGGGATGGGCGCCGCGCGGGAGCAGACTCCACGCAAAAGTCCCCCACGGCCGCTGGAAGACCATGACCTTCCTGGCGGCCCTGCGCCATGACCGGATCGATGCGCCATGGTTCATCGAGGGGCCGATCGATGGCGTGAGCTTCCGCACCTATGTCGAGAAGGTTCTCCTGCCGACCCTTCAGCCCGGTGACATCGTCGTCTTGGATAATCTCGGTAGCCACAGGAGCAAAGTGGTTCGCCAGCTCATCCGTTCGGTCGGCGCCAAACTCTTCTTCCTGCCAAAATACTCGCCAGACCTGAACCCGATCGAACAAGTCTTTGCCAAGCTTAAGCACCTGGTCCGCAAAGCTGCCGCGCGAACCGTCGACGCTGTCTGCGCAGCAATCGGCCACGCACTCGATGCCTTTACCTCAGAGGAATGCGCCAACTACCTCAAAAATTCAGGCTATCGAACCTAATGTCATCACGCTTTAGGATGCCGAAAAAATGGTTACGTATTGCTGGCTAGGCGGTCCCCATTGTGCTGCGCCACATTGATCTGGAGAATTGGGGTAGGACGGGCGAAGAGGGCGCGACCGAGGCACGGCGCAAGGATGGCCGAGATCGGCAATCGAGCCTTGCTGCGTGGCGATGCACGCCTAAACGGAGAAGCGCCCGAAGCGACCAGACAAACATGACGAACAGTATATCCGGCACCTGACAAAAAGTGCTGCGTTTATCCGCCTTTAGCCATTTTGCCGCCGGCCCAGAGACCGAGGAAGGCTGCCATCACACCTACAATTCCCAGCGCGATCTTGATCATGTCGTTGACATAATCTTTCAGCTCGCTCCTCTGACGCGCAGAAATCTCGGCAATTCGCGCCTGCAGACGGTCAGATCGAGCATCTTTCCTTTGCTTACAATCCGTCTCCCATCGGCTGATTTCATCGGTGGGAGGGTCAACGAATCTTACGGTCGGTTCTTGGATATTGGTGCAAATCCGATTGGTCTCGATCCGGAAGCCTGAGATCTTCGGGACATCTGTGCAAACCTGCCTCGCAACGGTGGATTGCTCTACCCGGCCAGCGGGGCGCGGAGGGCACTGGACCTCAGGTACATCATGCTGCGCGGAGGCTGCGATTTCAGCTACCGAAAGGCGCGGAGGAGCCATCAGATAGCCCACGAAGCCAATCAACAGAAAGCCGAACGAAGTGAAGAACAGGGCCGCCCAGACGGGGGTCGAAATAGAATTGATCCTCCTTGCAGCGATTTCCTTCGCCATCGGCCGGACCCCAAAAGAAGATGTTGATCAAACTGGCACGACTTGGGCGGGCAGCCAATCGAGCATGCCGCGGGTGAAGATTATGCGAATGTCTCGACAAGTCGCAAGGGGCTGCGCAAGCGGTGCCTGGGTCATTAGCGGATGTTCAGTATCTCAAGGGTGTGAAATCAGTATCATAGTCAAAGTAGTCAATGCCTTCGCTCTTCTTAAGAAAACTCACAATCCAATAGGTCAAGGGCGTAAACATCACTTCGACCGCAACCTTTGCGGCCCAACCCCAAAAGATGGCCTGCAGCAACGCATTGGTCGGCAACACGCTCGAAAGAGCACCGACGTAGAAAATTGTCGTGTTGAAGAACTGCCCGACCAGGGTTGAGCCGACGGTACGGGTCCAGAGATACTTGCCCTTAGTCCAGAGCTTCATTTTGGCAAGAACGTAGTTGTTGGCTAGATCGCCGGCGAATACGGCTATCCAGCCGGCAACTAGGATTCGCGGCACCTGACCGAACACTGTTTCGTAGGCTGCATTGCTGGGAAAGCCTTCAGCAGGCGGCAGCACCACCACAAGCTGGTAAACGAGGCCGGCCGTGACCGAGCTCGCCATCACCAGCCAAAGGACCCGGCGAGCCCGTGCGTAGCCGTAGACCTCCGTCAGTACGTCGGAAATGACATAAGTCACAGGGAAATAGAGAACGGTGACCGAAAACTGTGCGGGTCCGAGTGCTGTGACTTTTCCGGCGGTGACATCGGAAATGAGCTGGAATGTTACATACGCGAGAACGATCGGCCAAAAGTATTTGAGTTGTGCATCGGGCTTGTCGGCGCGAAAAGACATCATCTTGCTTCCTTCATACGAACGATTTTGTCGGAGGTGAAGTCAATTACCGCGCCGGCCGCGAACAGTTCATGGTTCGCGCCCTTCATCGCGAGCCTTATCGCGTTCATGAAGGACTCAGCCTCGATGTTGCCAAGCTGGACGTAAGTTTCAGCGAGGCCTTCCTTTCGGAGGTTGCCGCGGAACACCCAAACCCTTTGCCGTTCCCCGCTCGGCTCCATGTAAAGGACGTAAGGCCAGCTGGTCCACTCACCGCTCAACGGAAGAATGGAAAACAGCTCTTCGAACGTCAGTGTCAGCACTTTCGCATTGGGGCCTGCGGCCGGCGAAAGCCGCTTCGCGATAACGTAGATGGCTTTGAAGAAATCAGATAACTCTGTCACGCTTCGGTTGTACTGCGATTGCGACACCAGGAAGATGTAGCGAATACCCTGCTGGAAATTGTCTTGGACTGCGGCTCGCAGTCCCTCCTGAGGCTCTTCGATTCTATGGGCGAGCACGATCACGGTACTCCCTGGAGGCAGTTCCTGTTCGAAGTGCGCGAGTTTAGACAGGGCGACGGTTTCGCCTGACCTGCTCGGGAATTGCGCAGCGAAAGCCGCTATCGATCGGCGGTTTTGGTAGTCGCCATAGAAATGGTAGCTCATCCAAACGGTTGCGCCGATAGACAATATTAATGCGGTGACAGCTAGAAACTCGAACATACCGTCTCTTCTATCAAAATTGATTCCATAAAGGGCGGTCGCGTCTTTCAATGCGTGGAACGTCCTCCGCCCGACCTGCTGATAGATCCAATCTGCTCGAAGACGCGGCTTTGTGCGTCGTACCAGATAGCCACGAAGGTCAGGATCAAGGCGCTTACTGCAATGCCCACTGCGCTCACGTGGACCACCTGCGATATGGTGGTGCTGTGCTTAGCCCAAAGCATGACGAACATCACCAGGGAAAGCACGCAGAGCGTAAGTGCTGTCGCGTGAATGCGTTGGGCTCCCTTGGCGATTTTGCGATAGGCCTGCGGGAGCAAGCTTGCCCTGATCAACGCGTCACAGCTCAGTATTGATGCGTAGGCGAAAAGAGCGCCGGTCGTTATGGCCTCGTGAAAGGAATCCCATGTTCCGAAGAGTGCGCCGTCCAAGTATCGAACGAGCGTCTCGATCGGACTGATGAGAACGCCGAAAATAAGCGCGTACACATAGTGCATAAACTAATCCTAGGCCGTAAGGATCGATCGTGTGTTGCGGGATTGACGCACTCGTCGCTGATAGCAATGGAGAAGGTCGCGTCTACCGGCGATAGGGCAGCCGATGGATGACACATTAGGAATCGCGGCTGTGAGCCGATCCTTTCAATTTCCGAGAAGAACAGGAATCAGTACGGCCCCTCAATTTTCGGTAATTGTTGCCATAGAGCCGCGCAAAGAGAATGCATTTTTTGGCGCAATAACGACGAGAAACTGCGCTCGGCGCAAAACACCTGCAGAAAACCGTGGGTTGGGCCTCGCATACAGCGTGATTAGACGAAGCGCTTGACGAAGTCGCTATCGTCCCCGTTCTCGTGTCTATTCGTCGGATAGGCCGGCTTCGCTTGTGCTGCGGTGGCTGGGGTTCAGGGATGTCGAGCCGCCGATCACCGACCAGCAATTCGCGCTTTTCGAGCGCCTGCGGACCATCCTGAGGTATGCTCCGCTGGAGGTGCGGGAGGCATCAACTGCTCGGGAAAGGTCAACCGCCACACGAGGGCGGCTGTCCGCGAGCTGCTGACGGACCCCGGCTTCGAACGATTGCTCGATGCCGTGGAATCAGGCAAGGACCGCGGAAGAAGAGCAGGCCAGGAGACGCGCGGAGGAAAGCGCGGTCCTTGAAGCCCGATCGGCTGAGATACTGCTGGTGCTGCTCGGCGCGCTCGCGTGGCTCGTTATTCAGAGCAACGAGATCGAGTGTCTGCGTGAAGACAATCTCTCGCTTGCATCGGCACGTGATGCCTTAGTCGGCGCCCGCGAAGCGTTGGCGAAGGAAAAGGCCAGCCTTCTGCAGGACGTCAATGCGGCCGAACGTGACCGAGATTTGGCGCGGTGCAACGAAATCAACGCCAGGGCCGACCTCCGACGCAAGATTGATGCTCACGCTGCTACGCGCCAGCAACTGTCCACCGTGCGACAGGAGCTGGATAGCGCGAGATTGGTGATCAGGAATCCGCCCCAGCCCGCCGTGGCTCCGCAGCTCGCTCCACAATCGGCGCCCCCGACAAATCCACAATCATAGGCGCTCGTGCCTTCAACACCGCGGATACGGATTGCCGATTGCGACCTGCTCGCCGCCAACTCGAACGACCCGACGAGGGTCTCGCCCGAACTCGGCGCGAGATGGCCTGACCTCAAGCGCAATCCCGGCCTCGCCATCGAAGCCTGCGAGAGGGCCATTGCCGAATTCCCATCGGAGCTGCGCTTCTTGTACCAGCGCGCACGCGCGCTTGATGCCGCCGGCAACGATGCGGCAGGGCCATTGCTCGACCAGCTTATCAGAGCGGGTTACCCGTCCGCCTTCGACAACAAGGGGCACTTCTACGCGAGAAAGAACCTCTGGCGAGAGGCGGAGCCGCACTCCGCGACGATGATCTTGCTGGCCGATGCTATCCGCGTCAACATCTGCGCGCCCGAACCTGGGGCGAAGCGGACGCCCTGTACGACGGAGCCGCCAGCACGGGACATAAGGGGCGCGGGCCGATGTGGCGAAGCGCCAAGCCGGAGGCGCCGTCGTCAAGCAGATTGGCGACATCATCTTCAGTATCCCACCGACACGTTGAGGGCTGTGCGAGGCCCATTCGAGGGCATCGACACTAAGCCGACTGAGCCGCGTGAAAGGAATGCCAGGTGCGAGCCGTTCCGAGCTAATGTCCAGAGGCGGCCCTTGAATTTGTTCGCTCGATGGTTGTAGCGTCCGCTATCATTGTTATTTAGCACCGATCGACCAGATGAAGAGCAATATTCTGTTTCCGACCGAAGAAGATGCATCTAAGTGCACTTACACGATCCCATCAAGCGCCTTGTTGGCATCGATAGTCGTCTCTCTCATTTTTTTCTTCATCAGCTCTTATGCCCGCCCCCTTCTTCCGGATACGGCTGCCGCAACGATCAGGCATGATTGGTCTGGGATGTTGGCCGCGAATCTTTTCGACAAGCCTCGCTCAATCATGTTGGGAGTTGGGTTTGTGTGCAGCGGTGTTTACAGCTTCATCTACTGGATTTTTTTAATGAGGTTCATCGACGTGGTTTGGAATCGTTTCTTCGTACGGAGGAATGATTTTCCCCTACTGCTAGGATGGATATTCCTCTATTCAGTCTACTTACTGTTCATCGTTCTGGAATGGCCAACACGTTGGTGGGTCATTATGCCAGCAACCTGGTTGCTGACGGTGATTCTTTTGGCGACAAGGGTTAAGGCTTTTCGGAAAATGCTCCTCGCGCAAGGTTTCGAGCTGGAGCAGGATATCGTTTACAAGCGAGAACCTGAGCCAAAGCTCGATCGCACCTATACTACTCAATGGCGACTGCTATTGGCGCTGCGTCGGAATTACTTAGTGAAGGAGCCTCTTTTTGCCATTTCTGTGGTTGCTACGATAGCGATAGCAGAAGGTTCTCGAGGTTCGTTCGGTACCGACGACCAGTTACTGTTTGCGGGTATTTATTCTGCAGGCTCGTCGCTTTTAGTTATACAATTTTTGATTACGAACGCGGGCCGAGTGTTATCGGGCCTTTACCGAATACGTGAGAGAGCGGAAATGAACGATGCCGATTATTTTGATAGTATTGTGAGGTAAGGCATCGCCCCACCTTCACACCTAAGAGTGGCTTCGGCGCCGCAAGTGGCGTTCGTGCCGCGTATAAAAGTACATTCCGACCACGGTTAGGAATGCGACTAGCAGTGGTCCAAAAAGAGAAAGCAACAGCAGTGCATCTTGCTTCATTAAGATGGCTCCCTTTGCACATTAGGTAATCTGTGCTGACCTAATATGCAATGCTCGTCAACGGAGTTGTACGCTTTTGCTGCGACTGAGGCTAGAAGGTTTCAGGATCAAAACAGTTAACGTCAGCCGGGTTTTTCTTGAAAGACGTAGTTCTTGCAGATCTGAATCCGTGGACTAACCGGTCAAGCGGTTGCTGGTTCGGTTGTTGAAAGCAGTTGCTGGCCACCCTGCAGCGGGACAATCGCCAAGCGGCTTGTTGGCTGCTATCGCATTTTCCTCCGCTATCCTGGTAGGGGCGTGTGATCGTCTAACGCTTGGTGCTACTGCGACTATCCTCGGGCTTCCGCGCTCCCTGCGCTGAGCTCTATTGCGATCACGCTCCGTCGATGAAGGCGGGTTCGACCCTGGCTAACGCTCTCGGCTCTGCGACGATGGCGAGCAGATAGGAGCTCTTCCGATCCGGCGTACGACGAGACAGAAACGTCAGCGGGGCTGACCGCTCTCGCGCTTCAACCGGATCGGATGGCCGCAAAGCTGGATCAGCCGGTGCCGAGTTCTACCTCGAGCAATGCGATCCGGGCGTCTCCGCGGCCTCGGCCAGTAGCGGTGAGCCAAGCCTTATTCGGGCTTGGCTCCGCAATCGCTCGGGATCTGGGCATGGGGCTACTCCTCCACTTCGTCGACCTTCGGATCGCGAACGACCAGGCGACCGTTCAGGGGCAGGGCGCTCAGCGTGATGTTGAGGCCCTTGCCGTCATGGTGCTCCCAGGCGGCACCGATGTGTGCGTTTCATTTGTCTTCTCCCGTTTTGGTTTTGCCGGCTGCGCCAATCGCGGCGGACGGGAAATCTCGAGGGAACGAGGAGACAGCAGCGGCGCAACGGAGGGTTCGGCCGAGGGCTCCCCTGGAATACGGCTGGATGCCTTGCACGGGTACGCCTCGGGCCCAGTTTCCCCGTCCTTCTGGCTGCGTGTTGGGTCGGACGACCACAACGGGAGTACCCATGGGACGCATCAGAGCCGCGCCAGGATCGGTTTTGTCGTCAGGGACGAGGTTACCCAGCCTGGACGCGGAGGAGCCAAACGTAAGCACGACGTCGAGGCGAAAATCCATCTCGCCTCGCCTTCCGAAAGGTGGCGCTACCGCTCGTCCTCCTACCGGCGAATGGAGAAGGTGGCGGTCCGAGGTTCGACATCGGACGGATTCCGGGGCGTGCACCTCTGTGCTCAGGCCGGAAGCCAAGTTCACGGCTGAGCGGACGTTCGGGTCCGGCCTTTGCCGGCATGTTGCGGCCATGTTGCTCCATGCCGGCGGTTTGTTGCGCTTCACGTGGTTGGTCGCCGTCCTGCTGCTGCGGGCTGGCTGCCTGGCGTGCAAGATCATCTACGCTCTGCTTCGTTTTGGCAGCCTCAGCCGCCGGGGGCGCTCTCGGCTCCGCGAGGTTCGCGAGCCGGCGGGAGCTCTTCCGGTCTGGCGTACGACGAGGAGAAGGACCCATCGTCGGCCGGGTAGGCCGTTCTTTTTTGCGCTTCAACTGGGACGGCATGATCACCTGTTCGCCCCGATGGGCGCCGGCAAAGGCATCAGCGTGGTGATCCCCAACCTACTCGACTATCGCGGCTCGGTGGTCTGCACCGACATCAAGGGCTAGAACAGCGCCATCACCCGGCGGCGCCGCGACAGCGTCGGCATAGTCCGCATCCTTGACACCACCACTCCCGACCGGTCCGTCCACTTCAACCCGCATGATATGATCCGCGCCGGCACGTTGCACGAACGCGACGATGCGGAAGCGCTGGCGCGCCTGATGATCATCCCCAAGGAGAAGACAAGCCACTGGGACGCCAAGGCCGAAGGTCTGGCCTGCCTGATCCTCCACGTGGTCCGCTTCGAGCACGAACGCCGCAATCTGGCCGAGGTGCGAACCCTGTCGACGCTGCCGCCAGAGTCGTTCAAGGAGCTGCTACGCGAGACGCCACCAGCGGCTCCCGCGCCGCCGCCGAAATCGCCGCGAGCTTCCTCTCGATGGACGAGAGCGAAGAGTTCAGGAGCATGCTTTCCAAGGCCGAAAAAGGCACCCGCGTTTGGACCGCAGGCGGTCCCGCAAGCGAGATCAGCCGCTGCTCCGACTGCGACCTGGGTAGGCTCATAACGGAAGTAAAGGCCATCTACCTGGCGGTCGACGAGGAGAAGCTGGACATCTACGCAGGATTTCTGCGGGTGATGGTCGGCAACCTACCGCTCCTGGCCGCACTGGCATTGGCGAAGGCCCTATGATCGGTGGCCACCCGCCAGCGAAGACGCGCACGCCCCTGACATGCAGATGCGGGAGATCCTGGCGCGAGTACCCGAAGCGGTTCGACCAGACCGTTGCGCGTACAAGCTGGTTCTCGCGCAGATGCAGAAGCTCAAAGAACAACTGGTCAAGCTCCGAGCCTGGGAGCGCACGTTGGCACGGGCGTCAGCGTGCTGCGCAAATTCAATGGCTTATCCTCAACGGCTCGAAATTTCAGGCTTCGGCCACGAGGGTGCAGCGGCACATCGCCCCGGCTGAGAGCGCGTCAAGCTCACTATGTCGCGAAAATCCGGGAGTCCGAAGTTGCTGCGGGACCGCGGGAGGATCGCGCGTCCGCGGCAGGCCCCTTGAGTTGAACTGGGCACGGCTGCCGGATCCATAAGCTGCAAATCTGCGGCTTATACCCGCTAGGATAACCGCAGCAGCCTGCGGTAGCCGGCCGTGTCGGCCAGCAAACGATTGGCTGCCTTGGTCATCGCAAGCTTCTTCAAGTCTGGCAGCTGCGAGCGGCGCAGAAGCAGTTCATGTCTCAAGAACTTGCCGGCACCGATCACTTTCGCCTCGAAGCCGGTCCGCTGCACCTTCATGATGACAAGCAAGGATGTCGGAACGGCAACGAGGTGTCCATCCTGCGCGATTCGCCGAGGCACTCCTTCCTGACCCTCAGAACGGTCGAGCACAATCTCGCCCAGTCGACAGAACGCTTCAAATAAGCGGCTGCAAGTACTGATTGGCTTCTGCGTCGGGTGCAGGGGATTTTCTTGTACTCACAGGAAAGACCGGTGCGACCGGTAGCTTCGCGTCACAATTCGAACGGGTCGCCACCAGGTAGCGGATCGACCACTCTGCTTTTAGGGCCGCGTCTTGCCAATTCAAATGGATCGCCACCTGGAAGCGGGTCGACCATGGCGGCCAACTCCGTCAAGAGTCGCCCGGCATGATGCAGTACAGCCGCGCGAGGCGTTCTCGTGTCGGCCGCTAACCAGGTTTCCGTAACAAGTGCTGTCGGCAGATCGACTCTGGCAGCGCGTACATTCGCTCTTCGTTTGCGATATTCGCTGCGATGCATAGTGCGATCTTCGACCTCATGAAAATGGCGCTCCTTGTGGCGCGAGCCGAAGATTTCTCGAGCTGCTGAACCGTTGCTGACGATTTGATAACCGTTTTTCAAAGTCTGGAACGGTTTGCTGACCTTGTTAAGATGATCAAATCGGACCGACCGCGGCTTATGCCAGGACTCGAAGAAAGAAGGATAGACGAAGTTGCTCACGGCGATGCCGTCGATTTCATACTCCCCGTCCTCCACCGCGTCACACATTTCGTAAGCGTAAAAAAGGCTGTTGCTGCCTTGAGCCCACATCTGCGCGCCGGGATCGATCAACATTTCGAGCAACTCATGGGACGTGGTGACGCTCACCTTCTCCCCGGCCGCGACGGTACTCTTGACGAAGACCTTCGACACAGGCTGTCCGTCCTTAGTCAGATCATGATAACCGAGGGCATCGGCCGCATCAGAATCATCCAGAAAGACAATTTGCCATTCATCGGGCTTCGGCTTGTCGGCAATCTGAAGCTTCGCAGGATAACCCCATATGGGTACGAAATCTCGCTCCAATTGCTTTTCTAATGCTGCCACCAGTTTCTTGAGGTCGACCTCAAGGGGTGCCTTCGCCAGATTGACAAAAGTTATGGTCGGAAATTTCCCTTGATTGAATGCGGCTGCTCTAATCATCGCGAAGCTCCTTCGAGTAGCGGTTAAAAAGGGTTAGGTCTTCATGCGCGGGGGAAATCACAAATCACCAAATGGATCTTCATCTTTGTCACGCGGAATTGGGTCCACCACCCTAGGCGTTCGGGTCTTCGTCTTTGGTCGCTTGATGACCAGTGTTTTTGCCTTCTTTGTGCGCCTGGAGGGGCGAGGTGGGGCGCGCTTTTGGGCTTTCGAGGTTGATTTTGCCATTCGGAGGTGATCCCTTATGGAGCGCGAATGAGTTGCAGCTCGCGACTTTTCAGTTGGTCGACTGCCCTGGCCGCAAGTTCTTCGGCCCAATTACGAGCCTGCGCAGTAAGAGTAGCTCCAACAAATATCTCGTCCGCCGGTAGGCGTGGCGTGCGGACAGGGCGGGGCGGCAACCTTGCCATGCGCACGGAAGGGGAGACGACGGAGGCATCGCCGCTTCGTTCTCGGGAGAAGAGGTAGCTACGCAGCGAAGTAAGATAAGCTAGGACGTCCTTATCTACAGCAAGGCCCACAGTGACTTTATGGGTGTCCGTCCGGTTTAGCGAACCAGTAAGCGAAGCGTCGGCGAGTTGGAAGCCTGAGCCGACGGGTGTAAAGGTGACCTTGGGCGTTGATGATCCGTCAATTGTCGTCGTGAAGGTAAGTTTATCTGCAATGGTTGGAGCGCCGATCGCGCCGGCTGCGGCGTCCTTTTCAGACAACTGCCCAAGATAAACCAGCTCGAAGAAGGTCTTCACAAGTTCGTCGACACCGATATGGCCGGCGATAGGATAGACGTAGTTGGCCTGCTTTATTTGCCCGTCGCAGTATCGGTGACCTCGAACAGGCACATTCACTCTTACTAAGAGCTCGCTGAAGGTGTCGGTGATCGTGAAGGAACGCTCGTTCGTTCGGTTCCTGTTGAAATCGCCTGACACAGCAAGTGTCAATTTTCGTGCCCAAGGACCCAACAGGTTCACGGTGGTGCCAAGATCATTTTGTTCACTCATGGTGAGATCAAAATTGTAAGCAATCGCGGTCGAGTAGATCACCCGGTAAAAATTTCGCACTTGTTCATATTTCGGACCCGGAAATCGATCTGGATTGAAGTTGCTAATCGAGTCGGGGTCCGCTTCGTAATCCGCTAGTACTTGTCGAGCGATTGGATCGCCGAGTTGATCATCATGATCGGTGGCAAGTCGCGTAAGTTGTCGGATCAGAAACTGTAACGCGGCCTCGCGCGTTTCACAGCGGATTTGTCGAGCAATATGATACGTATTTACACCTGTGACGTCTTCTGGCAGCGGATGGATAGAGCAACTCACCAACAGAAATGCGGCCGCACTCGCGGCAAGTATTCGAATAAACATCGGATGTCCCCTGGCAACGTCTAATCCTCTGATTGTACGCACATTCTGGTTGTTGTGTATGTCGTATTCGCGCAACAGGCAATGAAATTCAGAAATCGGAGATACAAACCGTGCTACCGCGCGCGGTACCGATGGCGATAGTACTTCTGGTTTCTCCGCTGGCCTGGCTGCCTCCGGCGATTTTTGAAGCGAGGCGATGTTAGGCGCTCGTGAAGGTGGGGCCGCAGTCGGCGTTAAAGCTCACTAGCCGCGCCGCCCCTGAGAAGTAGGCCGAGCCGACCCGGCGTCAAATTCATCGGCCACGTAATACGCGCTTCCTGCGACGCAACGGCTGAAGGCCCTTAGGGACGCTCTTGGGAGTTCTCGTACGCTCGGGTGGCCGATCAAAGAGCTTCGATAAATGGACGCCCAGCGTTCCGGAGATGAGGTCGAGAAGGTCAATTGTTGTATTTTTCGCTTCTCGCTCAAGACTGGCCAGGTAGGAGACGTTCAATCCCAGCCTCATAAGCCAATTTTACATGCGAAAGACTGCGTTGTAAGCGGATGCGACGCACATTCCTAGCCACAAACGCACGACGTTTCAGGCGCCCAGCCATGGCATTCGGCCAGCCGTCAAGCCACTGGCTGTAGGCCTCCCTGGTCTGACGCAATCAACGATCGATACTCAAACCACCTTTAATCTAAGCACGGTCTCGCAAAGGTTGTTAACCTGCTGCGAGAATTCGTTCAAGTCAACGCGCCTGGAAGCGCGCGAATGGCAACGTTGATGTCGGCAGCGGCTTCGCTTGTTGAAATACTGCGCGACACCGGCGAGAATCGCTGAAGTTCTGCGCCGCTTGCAGGCTAATCATGTCGCGGACTAGTCTAGCAAGGTTATGCTGGGGGTCTGATGGATTTCAGCGCGGTTTGTATCGTCGGCCTGGTTGTGACTGGCGTAGCGACGATCGGCTTCTTCGGTGCAAACCATAAGTTCAGGGCGGCGGTCGACCGGGCGGTCGCCCCGATGAAGGTCCCTGAGCGGCGATGGCGCGGATATAGCGCCCAGGACCTGAACGAGTTCAGGATAGCCGCGCTCAAACAGCCGACAGCGCTCGGGAAATCTGCGCTCGATCTGTATCGCGACCGTGTGTTGCTACTTGATATGGGTTTCGCCGTTGCCTTGGGCCTTTTCAGCCTGCTGTCTTGGGTTGTGGCTACGCAGCAAGCCGGCTCGTCGTTCGTGTCGTCCCTCGCGATGTTCTGCGGAATGGCGGGCGTCATCTACGGTCTGTCCGACCTGGGTGAGGATATCATCCTTCGGATGCTTCTCCAGCCTGGACGCGCTATCCGCGATGACGATGCCAAGAGAGCGACTGCTCTTACGTGGTTGAAGTTCGCAACGATCTGCATATCCATTGTCGGAGCTGTAGTGTTCGCGCTCCTGTCCATTGTGCTAAAGGCGATGCCATCCAATGCCAAGTCATAGAGCTTGGTAGGCGAACATGTCGGCCTTGCTCTCGCGACACTCGGTTCGACTCTGCCCTCCCGACGCAGTGCGCTTGAGAGGCGCGCGGCTAATTTTTGATGGGTGAGCCGGGCCGCTTGCGCGGCCCGGGCCAATGATCGGCAGGCCTCGGTTCAAGGAGGGAGAGCATCGCTCGACTCGCTCCTGGGTGCGCTCAGCACTTTCAGTACTGCTGCACCTAGTAGCAACGTCCGTGCCAGGATCGTCTGCGCGCCTTAGGTGCCTAATTGCGCATGAATAGCTCAACGGCAGTTCACCGCGACCAGTGTTTTGAACCCGATGGCTTTGTGCCGCTGTCGGAACTTGAACAAGAGTTGCGCACTTCGCGCCGCCAGAAAACTGATTTGATGTTGTGAGCCGCCGGAAGGAGACTTGGTAATCCCTGCTCCCCAAATTACTTCCGGTAACGATCCCTCGCGCCAGACTTGCGGCCGCAGAGACGGTTGCCCGATGGATTCCGGGTTCGCGACTGCGTCGCGCCCCCGACATGCCTCGGACGTGTCGTTCGACCAGAGTCGGGAGTACCCTGCCAACAAACACGCGCAGAAGCGCCTTGCGGTCCCGTCCAATTGCAGGACACCCCGCGCGCTAGCATCGACCAACGGCCCTGGTGAAAATATAAGGGAGGCTACGGGGCGCGAAAGCGCCGGATGGGGCAACCGTAAACATTTGCCACGGCATTCCAGACAATTTTAAGAATGTTGGCTATCTGGACGATTCAAGTATCGTGCTGAAAGCTCTCCATATTTTAGCCCGCCGGGGCGTTAACACACCGCCGCGAAGCGGGGAGTAGTTAGCGATGGACAATGTGATTAGTGAAATTGCCGGACCGAGGCTGAAGACTTTCGGGCGTCTGAAGATGACGCCGCGCGTATGCGTGGCCGACAGCAAGCGTCATCTGCGCGCTTTCATGAGCGAGGTGCTCGAGGATCTCGGCTTCGTCACCAGCGAATGCAGCAGCGAGCGAGCTACAAACCATCCTTACCGCCGATCTGCCGGACCTGATCGTGCTTAGCATTGCCGCCGACCGCATCGAGCCCGGCCAACTCCTCGAAATTCTTGTACGCGAGGCCTTCGAGGGAAAGGTTCTCGCTGTCGGCGCGCCCGATTCGATCATCGTGAAGGCGGTGCAGCAGGTTGGCGAGGAATATGGGCTTACGATGCTGCCGCCGCTCACTCCCTTTGCCGCCGACACGCTCCGGGAGCGCGTGGCGATGCTGTTGCCCGAGGAGCCGGTCCCGAGCCCGGCTGTGCACGTCGGCGAGGCGCTGCATGGGGGCTGGCTCGAGCTCTGGTATCAGTCGAAAATCGAGGCGCGCTCGCTGGTTCGCCGTGGCGCCGAGGCGATGGTGCGAATGCGGCACCCGACCTGGGGCGTGATCCCGCCAGCTTATTTCATTCCGGAGGGGCACGATCCATATTTCTGCGACTTGTCCGAGTTCGTGATTGAGCGCGCCCTGCAGGATTGGCATTATCTTGGAACGGCAGAGCGCGGTCGATCTATCGATCAACCTGCCGGCACCGTATCTGAGAAAGCCGCAGGCCGTCCGTGACCTGTGCCGCCGGATGCCGATGCATCCAGCCTTCGGTGGGCTGACGATTGAGATCGCCAGCAATGAGGCGATCCACGAGCTCGATTTCCTGGCTCGCGAGATGAGCTTCCACAATATCGGCCTGTCGATCGACAATCTCGGTGCCAACTGGCCGGAGCTGATGGGACTGGACAGGATTCCCTTTATCAAGCTGAAAGCCGACCGGCAATTTGTCGCCGGCTGTGCCAAGGACCGGCTGAAACGCACGGTGTGCCGTCACATCGTCGAGCTCGCACAGGGGTACGGCGCGCGCGCCGTAGCGGAAGGCGTCGAGAGCGGGACTGATCTGGTGGCGGTGAGCGAGCTCGGCTTCGACCTCGTCCAGGGCTATTTGTTCGGCAAGCCGATGCCGCTAAAGAAGTTTGCTAGAAGCGCTTTGACACGGACCGTGATGAAGCAGTGAGGGCGCGAGGGCTTCACACATCGCGCCGCGCGAAGAACACGCAGACGACCAACAGCGCTGCCGCGGCGACTATGCTCCAGGCGACCGGCCCCGTGGCGTCCGCTGTCTGCATAAGGCACGCGATTGGTCTGATGCTCGCACGTATTTGTTTGCGCCAAAGACATGTAAACATCAGTGTACCCCATTGTCGACAACTGAGCGACTATCCACGTTTCCTCATCTACGTTGCGGATACCTCATGCAATGCAGCTGTTCGAGCACTGAGAGCATACGCCCATATGGAATTGGGCGGCGCGCTCGTGGAAAAGCTTGGGTTGGTGCGACGTCCCTCAGGTCTGGAGCCGATGACAACCTAACATCCCGATGCCTTGCATCCGGCGGTTGAGTTTGCCCGGTCAATATTTCTCCCTCGTCACGCTGCCCGCCTCAAGCCGGTTTCCCCGAACTATCGGAGGGGTCACCGGCACCTTGCGGCGGCGCTATGCTGACCCTTCAGCGAATGCTGTAACTATGAGACTGACAGCCCATAGTAGTCAGTTCATTCGTATGAACCGCGCGGATCGTTCCCGCCTGCTTGAGTCCTGGTGAACATGAGTGACTGTCTGCTTCAGTATCGAAGCCAATCCAGCGCCTTCAGCTCATCCGCCTGCGGCACGATCCTCTGCGGAGCCGGCGCAAGGCTGCGCGTGGTCGACAGCGCACGCTTCGGAGGACTACGGAACACGACATCGCCGGGCATGACGACGACGGCAACGCCGCGCAGGCCCACCGCCGCGCGAATGGCGTTCTCCAGCACGTAAGGCAGCTGGCTCGTGTCCGACACCAGCTCGCAATAATGGCTGCATTCGCGGAACGGGTTTTGCGGATGCGTCTCCTGGAAATAGTGAGTTTGAAGCTACTTGGAGCTCCTTCTTTCGACAGCGTCTCGCCTGCGCTGCTCCCGGTTACTGCGCCACCACCAAAACAAAAATAGACTTGTCCGCCTTAAATGTGAAGGTCTCGGAGCCGGTGCTGATTCATTCCAGACAGCTGGTCTAGGAGCAAGAGCCGCGACGGCTCCTGAAAGACTGACCTTGTTGAGCTGCCTTGTCCAACGCTCCTCGAGCCGCGACCGCCAAAGTTCAGGCTGGAGCTTATGGTGCGGGCCTTGATCGTGTGTGGTCATTCACGTGCTTCAAGTTATAGAGGTGAGTAAGAGACAGCGATCATGAAGGAGAAGAAATCCCGGCCTATGATCTGAAATCCGACGTGGCGTTCGGTGTCGTATGGCTCATACTGAGGTAAAAATAGCGAGCCGGAATTTGCGGCTTGCAGTCTAAGAGCGCAAAGACGCCTTTTTGTCTCAGAGGAGCGATATTTCCGGGCCGTCGGCGCTCTGTTTCTAGTGGTGTGCTCAACTGCCACGAAGTCAAACAGCATGTACTCCATAAGCAAAATCTCCGTCTTCGAGCAGATTCAAAAAGGCAGGTCCCAGCGGGACGACCTGCATTCGTGCCGAGTGCAAATCTCGAAAATTGAGGGATTGAGCCCGTTGTTTAAACTGCATCGGAAGTTGCAGCCTTCTAGTTTGCACGGCTCTCCGGCTATTCCAAGCTATCGCAGCAAGCCAATAGATCGGCCGACGAAACAAGCCGCGCCATGAAAACAACTTAAGGTCGATAAACAAATAGTTGTGAGCCCGTTGAAGTAGTCGTAAAAATATTATACATCTATAGGTAGATAGGGCTGAGAGGCGGTCCATCCTGGACGCTTCGCAAGCGCAGGCCCGCCGCCGGTGCGGCCGCGAACCACTTCCAATCTTCATCGCTCCGATGAGGCCGTGCGGGTTGGTATGAGGCGCGTCCCGGTCGCTGATTGGAGGAGTTTCCACGCACGAGCTCTTAGACGAAGCGAACGTCGCGCAAGCTCGAAAAGAAAGCTGGTTTCGTTTCATGGACTGGACATGTGTTGCGTCTATGATCTGTAGTGTTGATCAGGCGGCAGATCGGTCTGGTGGCCGTATATGCGAGCGTCCTCCATGGAACGGCATTGCCGAGTCCGCACTCAGAGGGAGTGAGATCCTGAGATGATGGTCGTGTGCATTAGACTTCAGCCGCCTAATTGTGGGCGCGGCGACCCCCACGATCAGACAATTCGGATCCGTGTCCGCGACACGGCCTTGCCATGTTCGTACGACCTGAACACGACCACAAAACGCGGGCGTTTGTAGCAATCCGCAGAGAAAGGCGCCGTCATGAGTGGCACAATGACCGTTGATAACGTCATTTCGCGAGCAGACATCGTCAAGCACGCGGACCGGCTTGGTGCCGAAATCAAGAACCTTAAATTGTCGGATGATTTACCCGACGAGGTCTTCATAGCCTTCAACCGGCTGGTGCTGGAGCATAAGGTTATCTTCTTCCGTGATCAGGGACATTTCGATGATGCCCTGCAACAGCGCTTTTTGTTTCGGCTCGATTCGCTGATACCGAATCCCACAATGGCGGATACAAGGGGAGGCTTCACAGCCGGGAAGACGCTGCCTGACCGCGCCGGCAGTCATATCGACCAAATGGAGAATGCGGTCGTCTTCTGCGCCGGCCGCCCAGCAATTTCAATGCTGTGGGGCGCTGGGAGCCCATCTTTAGGCGCGGACATCGCTTGGTCGAGCAAGGCGGCCGCCTATCTCGACCTTCCCAATCCCCTGCGGATGTTGGCCGATAACCTTTGGGCTGTGAGCTGCGCCGCATTCGATCTCACTTCGCCAGAGAGGGTCACCGAAGCCAACAAGAGCGGATGGGACGGCGTATCTACCGGAACGATCCACGAAACGACATATCCGATGGTTCGTGTTCACCCCGAAACCGGCGAACGTATGCTCTCGCTTGGTCGTTCCGTGCAGAACTTTGTCGGCCTGCGGCGCTATCCCAGTCAAAAATTAGTTGAACTGCTACGATCCTACCTTGTCGCGCCGCGGAACACTCTGCGCTGGAAGTGGAAATCAGGCGACGTCGTAATCTGGGACAATCGCGCGGCTGAGCCGTACCCCCTCAACAAAACCGGCAATCCGTATTGGGCCATGGACCAGCGTGTAATCGACGCCGGCGTGCCGCACATGAAACGGCCGAAGTCACGGGCCGCTAAGGCTGCCTAGCGCAGTCAGCACGTCCGGAATTCGTACGACGCCAGGCGGTCAGCGACTGAGTTGCGGCCCGACATATCAAGCGGAGCGGGGCTTCTTGTTCCCAGGACTGGCTAACCGGCGCGGGCAAGCTGCTTCTTTTCTTGTCCGTAGCATTACTCAAGATGCGAGCAGTCGGTGCTATTCTCGTGTCAGAGCCGAGTGCAATGCGAGCCGGCTCCTGCCTATCGGTGCTGGGGTGTTGAAAAGCTGGAGCGCATCGAGCTCGGCGATGCTCGAGGCGCTATTCGAGTTGAAGGCGACCTCGCACACCGGAATAACTCTTCGGGCCCCGGCACACCAGGCGTCCTGATTCTTGATCAATACCTTCAAGGTGACGACAAGGGCAGCTATGCGCTGAGCGAGAAACACAGCGGCGAAGCGGTGACGGGATCCGGTGGGTTAGGATCGAGCACAGCATCGCGTCGAGGCGAAGGCGTCGCGATCGGGACGGAACAGGTCGAGATCGCGCAGCGCGCGCCTCGCGCAGTTTAGGATAGCGCTGACTTCGCTTATGAGGATGGCCGCGTGTTTGTAGGGACCACGGCGAGCGCGCGCTTGCCGCGCAAAGGTCTTTGGGCTTTGGCGAATGTCATCTCGGCCTAATTGAGATCCGAGCTGTCGACGGCAGAAGCAATGGGGGCGCGCCAGCGCGTGCTATGAGGCATGTAGCCTCGTCGTTCGTCTGCTCGGCAAATTGTGAGGACTCACCGCGTCGCTCTGGTGCACCACGGAGAAGAGGTTTGCTTGCCATCGGCCGGGAACCAGTCGGCATTGACCGCCGCGTCGAGCACGAGGCGCAATCAGGCCCTTCGCAATGAGGTCCCGATGACCGTGGTCGTCTTATGGCGCACTCCCATGGCGCCTGCGCCGACATCGGCCCCGGGGTGTAACGGCGTGCTGTCACGCTTGTCATCAAGTCTCATCGAGCATACTCAACCGGCGACCAAAATCCTCCGCACCCCGCCACGCTTCCCGTTGCTCAGCGACTTCGAAAGGATGCCAATCCCTGGCCCGCACGGTTTTATTCGAAGCTGATCTCCTCGCCGGCGAAGAACCGCGATAGCATCGACTTGTTGGCTTGCCCTCTGCGCGGGCGGACGCAGGCGTTCGGCGATCGCATCGAGCGTGAGATCGTGCTCCTAGACTAGGTCGCAGTTGCAGGAGCTAATCTCGGTATCGGGAAAGCGTCGGCCAGCGCCCGATCGGCAAAGCTGCTTCGGGGGGCTTTCCTCAAACCGCCCTGATCACTCAAATCGGAAGAGCGTTCCTATCGGCCATGCTCGCGAAGGTATAATCACGGTTCGCCCGATTTGGGTTATCCCTTGAAATTCAGTTCGATCTCATCACGCCTCTTTGGCCGCAACTTAGGTCGCTGCGGTCCTTCGCGGCCAATCAGCGCACTCTTCTCAATTGTCGATCCCGATAGGTCCTCACCACACCAGGTAGGTATCGATCCACTGATGGTTCTGTATTGTAGACGAGGAAGATAGCAGTGAATCTGAAACATGCTGATAAGCGCGGGCGAGGTGTGCAATGGAAACCACAGCTAGTCAGCTGGATTGCAGGGCACACGTGTTGAAGCTCATCGAAGAAACACGCATCGTGAGCGAGAGTGAACTGCAAGTTAACAACATCATACCTTATCATGTCACAAAGTCTTATCGCGAACAGATCGTCAAGAGCGGGTACTACGATCAGCTGAAGTACATTGTGGAGCCATCAATCCGAGAGTTCGACAGCGCAGGCACCTTGGATACGAGCGGCGAGCACGACAACACGGTCGTGCCGGGACTTCAGCACAAGTACGCCCCGTCGCGCATTTCGATCACGTAGGTGAGATCTCATCCGGCGATGATTGGAGATTTACCCGCCTTGTGGATACGCTGGAATAGCGCGGAGCGCAAAGTGCGCGCTTTGCGAGCACAGGGCGTGCAATTCCTCAACCAGTCCGTGCTTCTCGCCAAAGTCAACGATGATCCCGAGATATTGGCTGCGACATTTGCCAAGTGCCACGAAATCGGAGTGCGGCCCTACTATTTATTTCAAGCGAGGGCGGTGAAGGGCGCCTCGCACTTCCAAGTCGCACTGGGGCGCGGACTAGAAATTGTGCGCGGCATCAACCAACGTCTGAGCGGGATCGAGAAGACATTTAAATACATCATGTCCCATTACACAGGAGAAATGGAGATTTTGGACTTAGGACAAGGTCACGTGTATATGCGATACCACCAGAATAAAGTTCCCGAGAAGATCGGTGAGAACTTTTTCCCGACCGCACGTCGCGACAGCCTGCTGGCTTGATGATCTGCCCGCATAATGAGATCCGCCGCACGCGCTCCAGCGCAACGAACATGGAGCGCCTTCGGTACGCGCGCCGCCCCACGAAGGACATTCAAGTTGAGCCACCGGCGGCGCCGTGGTCTCAACGGTAGAAAGACGCGGATGCCGATCGACTATCCCGCTGCACTGAACTTAAAGACTTGTGGGGCTCCCTATTCCTGGACTGACAGGGAGGTACTGCTCTATGCGCTTGGAGTGGGCATGGGCTCAGATCCCTTGAATGAGGAGGAGCTGCAATTTGTCAATGAAGCATTTGCAACTTCCAAGCCATTAAAGGTGATGCCGACGTTTGCTTCCGTTTGCGTTTGGGGCGCCCGCCCCGGAGTCATTGATCTCAATCGCGTCATGGTTGTTGACGGCGAGCGGGACATCACGTTTCACAAGTCAATGCCGGTCGCGGCGAACGTGACAGCGGATGCGCGTGTGAGGGGAATTTATGACAAAGGTAAGGAGAAAGGAGCGATCATTCAGAACGAGGTGGTTGTCAGAGAGAGGGGCGGCGATAAGATCGTCACAATCGTTTCATCGACCTTCGCGAGGGGGGACGGCGGCTTTGGCGGTCCATCGGAGGGGATGCCTGAGCCACATCAAGTGCCCCGCCGACCACCAGATAGATCCCTCGATATCCCTACCCGACCTGACCAGGCCCTTATCTATCGTCTTTCTGGTGACCGAAACCCCTTGCATAGTGATCCGGAGTTTGCCTGTCGGGCCGGTTTTCCAAGGCCCATTCTGCACGGAATGTGCACGTATGGGCTGACCTGCAGAGCGGTCCTGCAGAGCTACGCCGATTACGATCCGTCTGCCTTTCATCGCCACCGCGCCCGCTTTTCGGCGCCGGTGTTCCCGGGAGAAGTTGTTACCGTCAATCTTTGGAAGGATGGCAATTCGATCTCATTCGAAGCTTGCGTGCGAGAGCGTCGGGTTACAGTCGTCAAGAATGGGCTCACGGTGCTGCACTGAGCAGGGGCGGACCGTCACCTAATCGGCCGCCAGTTTGCCGCGCTTCAGCGGTTCTTGCCGATATACAAAGGTCCGAGGCAACGTCCGCATGGATGCGCCGCGCAGCGCAAATCTTACTAACCGAAGATGTGGGAAGCACTCCAATTGCGGCCTTCATGCGTGGACCGTCCCGGCTGATCGCGCTCTTGGGCTTCAACAGAGAGCGCGGTAGGGCGTTTCGCCGTTCTCGGAGCGAGGCAGACGCGTGGGTCGACGCCGAAGCGCGGTTTAAACTCTCTGAAGCGCGGGCTTGCAGATCCGCAGCATATGCGTGCCGAATTGCCGCTCGCCCCATTGAGGAGAGGCGATCAAGGGGCAAAGTCCGGTGCCGACCTCCTCCGTCACTCCCGATTGCGGCATCCAAGAGACTTCAACCTTCTGGCCGCGAGCTGCCGGCCTTAGACGAGCCGCAGAGTCGAATGCTGCGACAGTGCCCCTGTGGAAAGCGTCTTCCACAGGCTCAAGACCGGACGCCAATATGCAATTCGCAATAATGCAGAGCACGACATCGTCACGTACATCGAGGGCCTAATCACAGCGGACATTCAGCCATCTGCTATATCAGCCCGGTCGAGCTGGAGCTAAGTTCGGCTTGAACCGCCGTCCGCTTCTTTCCTAGAAGATCAGGACGTCCTTGAGCCGTTGCGGCAGCAACGTGTGCCTCTAGGAAGCAGCTCAATCGGTTTCGCATCGTATCTTACGTAAGCCAATCGCATCCCAGCTGTTTGCTTCACGACGTGTCCGAAACCAAACGCTCACAGCGCTACCAATGTTGACGCGACAAACTTCCTCATTGTGCATCTCGTCAGGTGATGCGCGGAGCGGCACGCCGATTGCATCAGCCTTACTAGAAAAATCCGTCATGTGAACTGTCGGTGGTACGGTGTGTTGTAACGGGAGGGAAGCAGTCCGGCTACCGGCTCCAAAACGCGGGTTGCAGCGATTCATCTCTCGAAGGCCCACGACACTGGTGTCCATGATCGCACCGCTCCAGCGATGACGCTGAACACGCTAAGAGTTCTTGAATGCAAAAAAGCCGGACCGACCTTGCAGCCATTCTCGACCTTGACACGATCGGGGTCGACCTATTTCTCGGCAAGAGCCCAAACGTCGGCGAGCAACGAGTATTCGGCGGTCTAGTCATTGGTCAGGCGATGTTTGCAGCATCTCGCACAGTCGAAGCCAGGCTGCCGAATTCGCTGCATTGCTACTTCCTCCACACCGGGGATCCTCAGGTACCCTTGATCTACAGAGTCGAGCGCCTACGCGATGGCAAGAGCTATTCGACACGGCGCGTCACGGCGACGCAGCATGATAGCGCAATCTTTTCGATCATGGTCTCCTTCCACAAGGGCGAAGTAGGGGCGTTCGAACACCAGGATAAAATGCCTGTGGTGCCAGCGCCCGAACATTTCGCAGCCGAAAAGTTGTCGAATCTGCCACTCTATGCGGATCTGCCCGAAATTGTCCGGCGCTACTATGAACCGGATCGTCCAGTCGAGCTTCGTCCCGTTGAGATCGGTAGGTATGTTGGCCAAAAAATCGAGAACGGAAGGCTGCATATGTGGATGAAGGCCGCGCAAACGCTGCCCGACGATCCGGCGCTGCACATATGCGCACTGGCCTATGCCTCGGATTTGTCCCTGCTGGATGCCGTGATGGCACGCTATGGGCGCACGCTATTCGATGGACGCATCTTGTCCGGAAGCCTTGACCATGCAATGTGGTTCCATCGCCCGTTCCGTGCCGATGATTGGCTACTCTATGCCAAGGAATCGCCGAGCGCGCAGAGCGGACGTGGCTTTACCCGTGGGCTGATCTTCAGGCGCGACGGCACGCTTGTAGCTTCGGTCGCCCAAGAGGGCTCGGTGCGCGAGCGACGCTGAGCTTACACAGCACGGGCAAATTGTAGCTTGGGTGAGCCAACGGCAAACAGCCCGTCCAGCTTGCTTTGCATGCCGCGGCGCTAGTACTCCAGCTCTTTCTATTAAGCGCCGCGTCGCCACCCCACTCTCAGCAGCTAGTTCCCGACCTACGTCTAAGCGTTCCCGCATCGTACGGAAGCCGTCGCGGTTGAAACCGCAGCGTCATCCTCGCTCAACTTGAGTCACGCAATGGTCCGATTGAGGTGCTTCGGATTGAAATGGACCCGGTTTGGGGACCAGGGGCTAAGTTGGAGATTGACCCGCTCCGTTTCATAAACGAGCGAACGATGACGAAGACGATGCGCAAGATTGAGGTCGCCCATGAACGCGAAGATTGCCGTGGATGTGGTGCGCGAGTAGGCGACGTTTGCCGATCTGGCCTAGTGCTATAAGTTTACGCCAGCAGATTCGTGCCTGGAAGCAGCAGCTGCTGGAGAACGCAGGGCGAGCCTTCGACGCGGGCATCGGCCGAGATGGCGAGTCCTTCGCGAGCGAAAGGTCGACAAGCTGCATGCGAAGTTTGGCCAGCTCACGGTAGAGCGGGAGGTTTTAAGCCAGGAGGTCCGGAGGATGAGCCGCGCTGTACCGCCGGAGCGATGCTCGACCGCGGCGCTCGGGCGCTGTCGATTAGAAAGAAGATGCGCCCGGTCGGCGTCGCGCGTTCCGGCATCTACCGGCCGCGACCGCGGCCAATGACGCCGCACCGATGCGCCCGCTCGATGAGCGGTTCACGATGTCGCCGTTTCTCAGCGCGCGCCGCATGACGCCGATGCTGCGCACCCAAGGCCCGCGGATCAACCGCAAGGGTGTAGAACGGCTATGAGCACGATGGGGATCGCGGCGCTCGGGCCACGACCTCGCACAACGAGGCCTGCCGCCGGCCACAAGATCTCTATCCGTATCTGCGGCGCAACCTCACAATGAGCGCGTCAATCATGTCTGGGCGGCCGACATCACCTACATCTCCGTCCGACAGGGCGTCCTCAATCTGGTGGTAATTGTTGACCTGGCGAGCGGGCGCAATGCTGGCGTGGCGATCGTCGAAACGATGAATGTCTCGTTCTGCGTGACGGCGCTCGGCGACGGTCGGGCCAAACACGGCGGCCGATCGCGTATGGCGCGCGGCAATAGGGATGCCCCGTCTGGACATAATGTACAAGGCCGCCGGGGCCCACATGCCCACAGCGGCAACTACAGCAGACGATAGCCTTTGCAGCATAATAGTGGGAGAACGGTCAGCCTCAAACTAGAAATCGTTCAAGCGGCCCAGCTATGCGGGTCCATTCTACTACTAAACCCAGCAGTTGATATGTCTGTCGCGGAACGCTTCAGTGTTCGCTACGTGAGCTGGAGCCGCCGGGACACAGATCAGACTGGCTCTATCAGATCGCCGAGCTTTTGACGAGAACGCGTGCTCGTCACAGGAAAGCGCAGGCGCGACATCGGCCCGAAGATGGAGATTTCAATATATGCTCACAACGGCGGGTTCGGAGATTCCTCGGGCGGGGCTTCCACTTCCAAGTGGGAGTACTGTTGCCGGCAGAAAAAGGTGCTGGATGCAGTAGCGCTCGCCAAGCTTAATGCAAGCTTGATTACCACTCCTGTCACCCGAAGTATCTTACCGGCTATCCTGGATTTGGTGGGGACGACGCCCGTTCGAGTTTATTCTAGCACCGGGGCTTGCGCCATTGTTTGTTGTGCGAGAGTACGATGAGAAGGCGAAGGATGCATCGACAAGATCGTTTATTGTACGCACGAGCGCGATGTTATCAAACTTGCCCAGATGTTCTTCGTCAGGATCGGCCGCGAGATCGGAGAGTAGGTCTCGAACTTGGCTACTGGAATCTTGCACTGGCAATCCGCTACTCTCTTATTCGTGGTCGAACGAAGATGCCGCACGGCCTTCCGACGCTTCATGCTATCTAAGAGGTTGAAGCCAGGATGATCGAATTGGTGGCGTGAGGCACGGCTACGGGGCCGCTCGGTGGCGCCGTACTCAATAAGGTGGGATCCACATGAATGGCGTTGAAGCGTTCCGAAATCTGCAGGCCGAGGCAACTGCTTGGCGCCACTATCTTCATGAAAATCCCGAGCTGGACTACCGGCTTTACAATACGGCCAGATTCTTAGCGGAGAAGCTAGGTTCTTTCGGCGTTGATCATATCGAAACGGGGATAGCCGAAACTGGTATCGTCGCCTTGATGAGCGGCAGATGCGGAGCCGGGCCAACGATTGCACTGCGCGCGGATATGGACGCGCTACCGATACTTGAACAGTCAGAGAAGCTCTGGTCATCGAAAGTATCGGGCAAGATGCATGCATGTGGGCATGATGGTCACATGGCCATGCTGTTGGGCGCCGCGAAATACCTTGCGGCTACTCGGCGCTTCAGGGGGGCCGTCGCCCTGATCTTCCAGCCCGCTGAAGAGGATGGGGTGGGCGGCAAAAGGATGGTCCAGGCAGGCATCATGGATCGTTTTTCAATAAACAAGGTGTTCGGACTGCACAATGTGCCAGGAATTGAAGTTGGCAAGTTCGGCATCTGCCATGGGCCGATCATGGCCGCTCTGGACGAGTTCGACCTGATCGTAAAAGGGAGAGGCGGCCATGCCGCGAAACCACACGAGGCCATTGATCCAGTCGTCATTGCAGCACAGATCATCGTCGGCCTGCAAACCTTAGTTTCTCGCTACACGAATCCAATCGAGGCGCTGGTGATCTCAGTCACCAAACTCAGTGCAGCTCGGGCTTACAATGTCATTCCCGACCAAGTAGAAATGGCGGGCAGTGTCAGGACTCTTGTGCCCGACCTGCGTGACTTCGCGGAACGACAGATTCTGTCGTCCGCTCGAGGCATTGCGCGCGGATTTGGTGCAGATGTCGAATTTAGGTACTGCCGATCCGGCCCGGTCACCATCAATCACGTGGAGGAAACCAATCTGGCGATCAAGGCAGCACGCAATCTTGTCGGACCGACCTCAGTAGATGACAAGATCTTGCCGCGGATGGGATCAGAGGATTTCGCTTACATGCTTGAGGCGCGGCCGGGTGCCATCATCTTTCTTGGTAACGGATCGACAGCTGGCTTGCACCACCCGGCATATGATTTTAATGATGACATCTTGCCATATGGCATCGGCTATTGGGTGAACCTGGTCGAGACAGTGCTGGCTCTCTGAACGTTCGACTTCGCTGGCACTGCCACGTCTCCATCCTCTGAACGGAGTAAATCGATTGTACGCTCCGAAACGTCACTGCCTCAATGACTTGAGGCGATGATCAAATCTTGGAAGGTGAGCGCGCGTGACCGCCGGTGGTTAAGCTGGGGCCCTCTTGATGCTCGACCGGTTAGCCACCACCTTTCGATGTAAAAAGTCCGCGCAAGGTTGACGATATTGGTTATGAGAACCATCAAGGGGATAGGTTGCGAGCAGGCGGGCGTGCCGAGCGAAGCCGGCTCAAGATCCTCTGGTCATCACCTTTTGTGCCGCACGTCTGTGCGTACGACGATGGAAGGGCCGTCGGAGAAGCGTCAGATTCCGGTGATCATGCTCGAGATTCCGATCGACGAACCCAGCCGGGCGAATGTCGTCTGCGAAGCGGCGAAAGCAGCAGAGGCACGATGGCTAATCGACTATCCCATCCATACGAGCATTGCAGCCGGGTTTCAGTCAGCCCTCGTCAGAGGCCGCTGGGCGCATTGACCTCTGCTCCATGAACAAGCGGAGAACTTCGCGCCCAATATACCGCTACGTCCCCTACACAAATCGCGCCAGGCATATGCCGCAGAATGCTGCCGGGCGGCTACGCTCACACCGCCTGAACGTTTGCATGCCTTAGCAGCACGCCACAGCATCTTACGTCGGCGGGATGCAATCTGGGGCCGAAGTGTTGTTGCTCGAAATACGCGCGTCACCTATCACTTGGCCTCAGCTCGTCCGAGCTAAACCCGCAAGGCCGAGGTGACGCTCTCGCCTGCAACTCGCCTCGTCAACTTACATAGCTCAAATAGGGCCGGTATAATGGAAACGTGATGGCTTCAGGTATCTTGGCGATGACGGCCAATGCTGTGATCGCATTGTAATATTTGACTTCTGTCGGGATTTCATCGGGGGGCTGCGCTAACGCGTCCAATACGCTCTGCTCATTGTGCCAATCGATGTTGAAGGAAATCGAGGCCGATAAGCTACGGACATGGTGGAGGGTACCAGGTGGCATATACAGCATATCGCCTGCACTTACGGTGATTACGGCGGGCGTTGCATCCCGGTACTGCGGAAACCGCACATAGTCCGGTTGCTCCGGATCCACATCAAACCACCTCCAACCGCGGCGTCCACAAAGATCGGCTTGGGTCGAAGGTATGATTGTGAACGTCTTCGTGCCGTAGATCTGGAAGAAGAGGTTGTGACTAAGTAGGCTGTCGAAGTGAAGCGGGGTAATCGTGCCTGCTGGGCCCATGAAGAACTGTGAATACCGCCACCAATGCTGACGATACCAGGGACTAAGAAGCTCGGCGGGAAAGGGCTGACAATCTGCCGCCAGCGTTTCCACTAACCCCAGTAATGGAATGTCGTGGCAATACGGAATTGCCCCCGCATTTGATGGGACTTCATCCTCGCGCGGCGGCTGCTCCATTATGAGCCGCACGTATTCTGCGAGTCGCCAAGACGAGACTTTGATGTCGCCACTGTTCAGCGTCTTGACTGGCACAGTAAGCGATCCGGCGACCTGGTCAAAATACTGAGGGGACCAGCGCCGGCACGCCGTCCAAGTCGCGCAACCGCCACGTAGGAGAACTGGCCGCATTGCATCTCGGTAATTCGTCGCAAAGTCCGACTCAGTAAGCTGCGCCAAAATAGCAATCGATGATGAGCCCGGGGCTCCTTGCGCCGACGATGATCGATCCCGTGACGCTTGAGTTGATGCTTCTTTCATGTTCACCACTTTTCTATGCGCCTTCATCATGATCAGATTGAGCCGCAACCTTCAGCTGAAGGTAGCTAATCTCGTTCATCGATAGAAATCAAAAGCACTTATGGGAACATACGTCTCGCTAATGGGCGAGCTATTCGGCCGCCGACCGCGCCGCCTGGAAGGGTTCCGACGACGGTGTCGATCTCCTTAACGATAAGCGAATGTGCTCCGCGAGCATTGCTGCGGAACGAGGCTGATGGCCTGGAGCGCGATACAGAACAAGGTCAACCGTAGGGAGTGATGGAAGCCCCTCCGCCTCCGTAAGCTGGCGCACACCGGCTGGTATGACAGACTCTTCCGCTACCGAGACGGCCACGCCGACCGACACTGCAGTGAAAATGGGAGCCATTGTGCCGCTCGACAAGACGATTTTAAACCTTCGGCCGGCCTCCTTGAGTGCCCGCAGAGCGATCTCACGACGAATGCAACCACTAGAAAAGAACGCTAGAGGCAATAAATCGTACCCGTGCGGCGAGCTTTGCTTCGACGTAATCCAATGGAGTTTCTCTCGTCGGAGCAGCTCGCCGTCACTGGTCTCCGAATGCCGGACCACTAGGGCGAGGTCCAACCTTCCCTCCCGAACTTCCCGAAACAAATCGAGTCGATTATCGACAACGATATCCAGTTGTACATTTGGACAAAAGTTATTGAACAACAGCAATACTTGGGGCAAAAGAATCCGAGCGCAGTCGTCCGATGCGCCGATGCGCACTACGTCGTCCGACGAAGAAACCGAGAGCTTGGCAAGCACTTCGTCATTTAGACGCAGTATCCGGCGGGCGTCATGGATCAGCAGCTCGCCCGCGGTGGTGAGCTGAGCGCCGCATGGACCTCGCACAAAGAGCGGCTTTCCGATGCGCTCTTCTAGTCGCTTGATCTGCATGCTGATCGCCGCCTGGGTCCGGAATAGGTGTTCGCTCGCTTTCGTGAAGCTGCTGGTCTCTGCGACCATCACGAAGGCCCGCAGAAGACCGGGGTCTAGATGCTGCACTTGCGTTTCCAGACTAACAAAGACAACAAGCCTCAGGAGATAAGAATATATCGTGCACGTCCGCGGTTGCCGACGCCCAGCTTGGGGAGGGTGGCAGAGTTTTCCGTCTCATGATTTACGAATCCGACGGCGCGAATCGAATGCTGCGGCTCGTCAGATCTTTAAGAAAGGCATGAAGGCCGTGCATGTAAGAATTCGCGCGACAGGAGTGCGGATCGGCGCGATCACAGACGTCCACGCAAAAGCCGCTGATCTGTCAGGTTTCGGACAAAAATACATGGCGCCAGGGTTCAAGATCACTGGTCGATCGCTATTGCGAGCGAGCTCTTTTCCAGCACGAAAGAAAGTTCAAGGCGGTGACCTGCTCGCGTCTCGCTGCTGAGCGGCAACAACACTGGGCCAGAGTGGGGAGCTCGAATGCCTTGAAAGGTTCCGCGGCTTTCTCACAAGCAGGGCTGTCCCAATGCTCGGCTCAAGAGCTACAGGCTCGGGCAAAGCGTGAGAGCCTGTGACGGCTCCCAACATCGATAACTCGCGGGCAGCTTACGTTAGCTGCACATTCAGTGTTGAAGCTCGGGCTCTGAGAGCCGCTCAGCGAAACGCACCGCTCAGAAACACGAGAGGGCCTCCAGATGATGGCGGGACTCGGAGGTGCTGCCGGATCCCTGGACTATCAGCCCTAGTAGCTTCGTTGTTCTCTTTTCTCAGGTAAGTAGGCGGAGCCATTCCGGCAGGCGCGTATTACAACATGAATTCAGCCGAAATGAACCGCTGCCAACGGGCACTCCCCTGGTGCTACCTGCGAAGGACAGTGCCGTGAGGGGAGTGCTAGAATGAATACGATGCATTCGCGTCCTAGGCCTAACGCGTGGCATTCGGGGCATGACGAACTCAATCGTGCCACCAGCATCTTAAACAATGCACAACCGTAGCAAGCAAATGGTGGCCGCCCAAGCATCTAAAGTGCAAGCCATCTCGTCTCTTGAGGTTACGGAGCGAACCCGCTCGTTAAGGACTGCGGAGATCATCTCAGTCGTAAAACGCGTGGTCACCAGCCTGCGCATCAGGCCAAGGTTTCAGTATCGGAGCTTAGGAAATCAATGCGCTGTTGGTGACCCTGGCCTCAAGAAGCCAAATGAGGCGTTTCTGGACAATATGACGGCACATCTCACTAGAGGAAGGCACGGGCATCTCTTACGCACATGCGCAGAATGCGTTACCATTTGTCGATGCTCATTTTGGCAACCTGGTTGATCCGGTCCGCGGATTGACCGACGCGTTGAAGCGCTCGCGACCTTCACTATGTTTGTTGGGTCCAGCGGGCTCGGTGCACTTTCAGACTAATGGTTGGTGTGTTCTCTGTTGCTCTGGTATGTGACTGGTGGTGGAACACTATCATCGTAGACCTCACGCCCAGGAGACCTTAGTGGCGTCGACCCAACGCTCTCTCGGAGTCCTAAAACTCGAAATCGGACTGTCGCGGGATGCCGCCCCGCCGGTCCCGCGGCCGGGTTCGCTGCTGCATCCGACCACCTTCGACTTCCCAGTCATCACGGAAACTGTCGCGGGAGCTTGGGCGGATGCTGTGATCCACGGCGATCCATCGCTCGAGCCGGCTTACATCGCAGCTGCCCAGCGCCTGATCGAACGAGGCGCTGTCGCAATAAGCTCAAATTGCGGTTTCTCTATGCGGCATCAGGGGGCAGTTGCCGCGTCGGTGAATGTCCCTGTGGTGATGTCGAGCCTGCTGCTCGTGCCGGCATTGCTCCGGCAACTGCCGCCGGCCGCAAAGCTCGCAGTGCTGACCGCTGACGCGAGGCATTGCGGCGAAGATCTGCTGGGGATCAGTGATCAAGGCGAGCGGATGAGGGTAGTTGTCGGAGGGGTCGAAGGTGGGAAGTTGTGGCAGAACGAGATGAAACGTCCGCCATCGCCGACCGATGTCGCCGATATTCAGGCGGATGTCGCCGCCTGCGCTGCGCGACTTCGTGCTGCGCATCCTGAAATCGCAGCACTCCTTTTTGAATGTACAGCGTTTCCGTTGGTAACGGCGACAACCCGCCATATCACAAAACTGCCAATTTACGACATCACAAGTCTGTGCCGGATCACGATGGCGTCCGTCGCCTGAGGCGTTTTACGTGTCACCCAAACAACACGATACGTTGCGCGTTATGACAGCATACCGTTCGTCAAGGGGGTGATGTTGGGAAGCTCGGATGTGGCCACTCGAGCGCGCTTCACGAAACCTCATGACTGGTCCTCTACTCGTGGACTGCCTAGGTTCGGAACTGTCAGAAGACGGGCGCACGGCTCAGGCGGCTTACGCATCATTCTGACTTAACCGTTGGTCGCGGCGACCTTAATGTTATCTTCCGCGTCCTATTGCGCCTTCAGGCCTCAGATCACCGATGGCGAGAGGGACGATCCGCCCGCCCGACCACCATCCGCACCGATCTTGGCCTGAGTTTCGTTTAGTTGGAGCTCAGCCGCTCTAGTTGGCTGAACCTCGTTGTCGCCAGGAAACGGCGAGAAGATGTCGAAACAAGTGTCACCGTCGGCGCGCCGCAAGCGGATGTTCGTGCAGGCACAAAAAGGTCTCGTGGCGAGCATTTGCAGCCTCAAGAAAGCAAGGTTAGCTTTCGTCCGACGACGCCGGTGAAATTACGGGGCAAAAATCGGCCCGCTTCTGTCGTGACGATCAACAAAGCTCCTCGACTCCTCCCCGGTTCGCCAAACAAGCCAATAGTCGCCTACAATTTGCTGTTCCACCAGCCGCAATATCGCCCCGGCGGCTTCATGATGCGCTGATCTATGGATGTTTTTATCCAGCAAGCAGCGCAGCACAATCCAACATACGAAGTCAGGATCCCACATGGCGCATGTGACGCTGCGGCCTACTCTTGTCGTGATCTTGGGTATGCCCCGGCCTCTAAGGTCTTCGCGGACCCAAAGATCGCCATGGTATGCGACTTTCCCCTTAATCTTCCTCGCGCTCGGTGCCGTGCAAGTACAATAGTCCTGAGGATGTGCATGCATGGCCGGGTCGGCATAGAAAGCCCTTAGAGACTCAAAATGTTCTGCAAGGTTGCTGTGTGAGAGATCGTAGAGTCGAGCGGCCTCTACGAGTGCGACGTCGTTATTCTTGTCGACGCCCACAATCCAATATCCCTCACCCGGTTTAATTGGTGAACGATCCGGCTGGAAGATTGAAGGTGTGGCGACCTTTGTCGCTGTGGCCTGCGTGATTGAGACATACTCTCGAAAGTCGAATCCTATCGAGAGCTCGATGCCGTGTTTCGCGGCGACGTCATCATGCACTCGAATGAGACGTGTGGCTTGAAGCAGCTTTGATACGCCTGTCATAGCTGCACCATATTCTATCCTGATGAGCTGCATCTAGGTATCGGGAGTTATTAATGATGGTACTGCGTTAGCAATGAGTTCGACACTACCTGCTCTGGTGATATTGGATGCTGTCCTTGTGTGACCGTGTCGACGTGTTAATCACGACACAGCATCTCTTGGGCGACGGATAGATTGGCTCGGGCCGCCACATCGCTTTGTCGGCTTCATCTTGCAGGACAGGCATGGTCCATAGATCGGCGTCAAAGCCTGGAGTCGGTACCGCCAACAACCGTACTGCCGTGGGCATTTCAACTCGGCCGCTTAACTCAAAGGCGATGGATACTACAACGATGACGCCACCTGTCGGGAAGGTCATGACCACCGATGAGTACTAATTAGTCGCGATTGGGTTAGTCGCGATTGGGACCGAGCCTTGGAAGTCCTCGTTAGTCGTCCGACAACAAGCGGCTGTGAGAGCGACTGCGGGTTCGAAGGCGGCCAAACAACGGTCAGGATGAAAAGCAAGAGCTTCCTGAGCCGGAAGAGGATGCAGCGGATGTTTTGCCCGGCGGCACAGAGGATGACATTAGACGGGTCGTGCGCCAAGTGGTTCAGGCATTAGGCCCGGATGCCGCCACTGAAGGCTCCGATGAGCGCGTTGTCAGGTGGCTCACCGGGGCCGCAGAAGTCCAACGTGACACCGCGTGGGTCGGTGGTAGGTCCAGATCGCGCGACAGGGACTCGCTGCCTTGATCGACTCGGATCGTTGCCGGGGAATCCCACTCCCTTGCAGGCCCTTCCAGGATCGCCATGACATCGCTACCGCGGAAGGTGAACCGTGGCTGCAGCAGCGGTGAGAAGCGGGATAAGATATCGACGATCGTGAGCACGCGCAGCTTATGCCCATCGCCGTCATGGCTTTTCTTCCAGCTGAACGCCTTCTGGGTCCGAGATTTTGAGGCCTTCATCGGTATGCGCTCCTCCCGACCGAGGGGATTCGGCAGCGAGAACTCTAGCGAAATAGTACAGTTTATTCGCCCCGGATCAGAGCCACCGAAACGGTCAGCACCGATCTTGAAGCCTTGGAAAGCAACAGCGGCATCTAGATGCAGACTTCTTTGCTGATTGTCATGCTTACGACATTGCTGTCTACCCGACCACATGGTGGAGCAAATAGTGTTGAGAAGTCGAGCTTTCGAAACTGGCACGAGCCTTGAAGAAGATTTCATCTAAGAGCCAACGGACCGCCGCGAATGCAGGACACGGGAGTGCATCTCAATCACGAGACGTCGATGCCTTCAGCCTCAAGCCGGTCGCCAAGATCTCATGGACAGTGTGGCTGAGAGAAGGCGCGAGGTGATGTGGCGCAAGGGGCTCCTGGGGAGGGCCGCTAACCATCGGCTCGCTCTCGAGCTCAGCGAAACCGCGAAGCTCGTGTCGCCTATGGTGGTAACGCAACTTGGCCAGATCGTGATGCTGACGACGGATCTTGCCCTGATTGGGAGGATCGGTGTTGACGCACTCGCCGCGGCTGCGCTGGCCGGCAGGATCTATTTCGTTAGCATTACCTTCGCCGCGGGCCCGCTGGCGGCAATCGCTCCTTTGGCGGCTCAGGCGTTCGCGGTCAACAATCTAGGCGTAGTACGGCGCTCGCTGCGCATGGGCCTGTGGGCGGCGCCGCTGCTCTCGCTCCCGATGGTGGCATTTGGATTTCGAGGAGAGCAGATACTGCTCTCCCTTGATCTGCCACACGACGCAGCACGGCTAGCGCACCAGTATTTGTCGGGACTGGCTTGGGGCATGGCGCCAGCGCTGTGGTTTTACAGCATCCGTAACTTTATGGCCGCAGTCAATCGGCCTGGGCCACTCTTGTGGATCACGCTTATAGCTCCCCCACTCAACGCTCTGCTGGCCTATCTGCTGATCTATGGGAAGCTTGGCCTGCCCCGGCTGGAGTTGTTCGGGGCGGGTCTTGCGACTACGATCGTGAACTGTGGGACTTTTTCGGCCAGTTTGTGCGTCGCCGTAATGCGACGTCCTTTCCGACATTACCGCGTGCTTGGACACTTCTGGCAATTCGATTGGTCCATGCTGAGGCGACTATTTGCAATCGGGATGCCGATTTCAGTCACTTGGTTGATCGTCAATGGATCCTTCTCCGTCGCAACGCTGCTAGCGGGCCTGATCAGCACCACTGCGGTCGCCGCCCATCAGATAGCGGTTCAGGTCGCCGCGATACTGGTTATGATTCCTTTAGCTATCAGCATGGCGGCAGTCGTGCGCGTTGGTAATGCGGTTGGCCGCAACGACAGCCTGGGCGCCAAGCGAGCAGGTCTTGTCGCGACACTGCTCAGTATCGTAGTCGGTGCAACTCTGACGGTCGGAGTGGTCGCCGCTCGTTTTGAGATCGCCGAATTCGTTTTTGGAGAATCGGGCGGCGATGCCGACGCGACGATCCGACTCGCTGCTGACCTCCTTTTGGTCGGCGCGAGCTTCTATATCCCCGATGCCGTGGCGAACGTTTTGGCCGGCACCTTGCGCGGACTGACGGACACGCGAGTACCGGTTCTGTTCGCGGGCATCGCTTATTGGTTGATCGGCCTCTCTGTAAGTTACGTACTTGGTTTGAAGATAGGCCTTGGCGCGATTGGTATCTGGATCGGTTTATGTAGCGGTACGATCATCTACGCGGGACTTCTCGCGTGGCGCTTTCAGTTGTTGACAAGCAGGCGTGCTCTTCACCGTCGAAACTCCATTGCATGAGCTCGCCTGCGGAAGAACCACTGAGTAACACCTTGGCGACGAAGGCCCGTTCTTCGGAACCGATCACATCGGCATAAATCGCTTTGGTGCGCGCCGAGCTATGCCGTTTCGCGCTGGCGCCAGACCGCTACTGAAATCGATCGCTGACCAGGCGCGTTGGAACACGACGACGGCCGTTCCCCTGCCGAGCAAAAGGCGGGCGGGGCAGAGGTCGCAGGCGGCACAATGAAATACCAAGGCCAACACGGCCACCCGCGGGGACCGACCCGGGAATTTCGGCTGCTGTGGATGAAATCCAAAGAAGCGCGGCAAAGCGCGCTGCAAGACTGGCGATCTCGCCGGCGCCGTGGAGATCATCTGAGTTGCGGTGAAGCGGAGCCCCCAGTCATCCGTTCATGCGGTTTCCCGTTGTCGCCGATGAAGGTCTCGAGGTGTCGGGTGCGGTCAGGAGTGCCGGGGACATTTTCATGATTGGAGTTGTCGCTGCGTTGCAGCTTCTCCCACACGTTCGGCGGGACCACCAGACCTTGAGCCGAGTACGACCAATGCGTGTCCTTCCTTTCGGTCTTGACTAGGGTGATAGGAACGAACTCGCGAGCAACCAGTGATAAACTGTTGTCGAAGCCAATGCGCGATGATCCTAAGAAGCCAAGCCGTGAATTTCCGAAAACTCAAGGAACGGGCGACGATGTCTATGTCATCCTTGCCGAGCGCATGCGGAAGCGTGGCACCTGGTTGCGCCTTTAAGGACGGATTGCCGCGGACAACATTCTTTACCCAACGTGAAAGTCGAATGCCTACCAACCAGTCGGCCAGCGGCGCTGGGGCGGGGCAGGGGGGCAGCCCGCGTTCAAGGAGCAGGATGCCGAGAGACCGTTGAGTTTGCGATCGCCCAACTTGATGACGCTCCGATCGGCGCCGAATCGATGGAGGGGACAGGACCCGGATCTCTCGTGCATCCTAGTTCGGAAATGGCATATGCTCCGAAGGCTCTGTCCGAACGCTACTTGATTCAATCGCGCAACAGCGGTTCTGCAATCGCGAGCGCCAGTTCCGTCGAACTTGAAGCCTGTTGACTGCAGAGGGCGGACAATTGTCCATCGGATTTGCGGGTAACTGACTTCGAGGATCGGCAACACGAATGCGGCCGCTTAAAAAGGAAAAACGTACCGGTGCCGTAAAGAAGAAAATCACCGAGTTCTGGGCGGCATGAGCTTGCATTGGATCGATTCTCATACTTAAGCGCAGAAACTGAGCGAGGAAATCTGATCACCGATGCGAGAATGACCGATAGCCCGATTGGGTCCGCGCGGCCGCCGACCGCTACAGCGATAGAACTGACGAGAATGGCAGTCATGCGCGATCTTTTGCCAGCCAAGCTTCCGCGAGTCTGACCCAATATGTGGCGCCTAGCGGGATCAATTCATCGTTGAAGTCGTAGCTGGGATTGTGCAGCATACATGGGCCACTTCCGTGGCCCACGTCCCGGTGGCTGCCGTCACCATTTCCAATGTCGCAGTAAGCGCCCGGCTTCGCCTGTAACATATACGCGAAGTCCTCAGCGCCCATGCCTGGATCCTGCAGCATCACGTTCTCTTCGCCGACAATGGATGCAAGCACGCGCCGTGCAAATTCTGCTTCGGCGGCCGAATTCACGGTGGGAGGATAGCCGCGGATGAACTCGAACTCGCAGGTTGCCTCGTGAGCTGCGCACACATGCTCAGCCACCTGCTGCATTCGCTTTTCAATTAGATCGAGCGCCTCGAGAGTGAAGGTGCGCACAGTGCCCCGGAGTTCGCAGCTATCTGGCATCACGTTAGTTGCCTCGCCGGCATGGATCATGGTGACGGAGACCACGCCTGGGTCGATTGGTCGTTTGTTCCGGCTAATGATGGTCTGGAGCGCTTGAACGATCTCGCATGCGACTGGCACGGGGTCGATCGCATTGTGCGGCTGCGCCGCATGGCCGCCACGGCCGCAGACGAGGATCCTAAATTCATTGCTGGACGCACAAGCAAGCCCAGGCGCAACGCCAAATCTCCCGACCCGCTGCCCCGGCCAGTTGTGCATGCCGAACACGGCCTCCATCGGGAACCTTTCGAACAGACCGTCTTTGATCATCTCGCGCGCGCCGCCACCGAATTCCTCGGCAGGCTGGAAGATCAGGTATACTGTGCCGTCAAAATTGCGATGTTTTGCGAAATATTGTGAGGCCGCCAGCAGCATTGCGACGTGGCCATCGTGACCGCACGCATGCATCTTGCCGTTATGCTTACTCGCATGCTCGAACGTATTGAGCTCTTGCATCGGCAGCGCATCCATGTCGGCACGCAGCCCAACGGCGCGCGACGAGGAGCCGTTCTTCACTATCCCCACGACGCCGGTCCTGCCCAGGCCACGATTGACAGGGATTCCCCATTCCGCAAGCTTCGTGGCCACCAGGCTGGCGGTGCGCACTTCCTCGAACGATAGTTCGGGATGGGCATGCATGTCGCGACGCAACGCCGCGATTTGTGGAGCTTCGCGCACAATAGAGTCTATGAGTTTCATGGTTCTCTCCTCAATGGAACGCGGCCGCGGCAATGGCGGAAAACGCTACGGCTATTCATACCGGGAGACCGGATGTGATTTCCCGCCCCTGGCTTGTGTGCGCGGCATATCGAAGCTGCTGAGGGGCAGCTCAATGCCAAACTATACAAACCTTGTCTGATGCGGTCGGCTTGCGAGCTGCTTGGATGTGACGCCTTGAGGTGTTTTCCGTGGCTTTTTGATCCGCGAACATCGGCCCGCTCGTTTGAAGTTTTCATATGACTTTTGCACGGTCCGCCTTTGGCGCGGCCTCTCGCAAGCACATGCGAACAGCCGGTTGCGAATGCCTCTCGATGCTGCCTCACATGCCATGCCCAATACTGATCAAGCCCATGGCTATCTGGCACATCGAGACGCCGTGTCGAGCAGAACATATCAAAGATGCTGTCCGCTTATAATCAGACGTAGGGCCCAAGCGCGGGCGCAAGACGTTACGTAGGCCCATCCTCACTGCCACTTTACACAGACTTGTTCGTACACCATGCGGGCCGCGACAAGATCAGCAAGTCCGGATCCGACGGCCTTGAAGTAAGTGATCTCGTCTGAAGTAATTCGCCCGTTCACCCTGCCACTAGCGAGATCCGAAAGTGTTCCTAGAACGTGACCCTCGGCCACCAAGCCGCTTTCAATGGGTTGAACAAGGTCACCAGCCTCATGCAGCGCCTCTTTGGTGTCGACAAAAGCCCTAGCAAGAGCCAATGCCGCGTCATCTGCCTCTCGCATTTTGGGAGTGAAGCCACCAATAAGGTCGACGTGCGTTCCTTTTCGGATCCATGTTCCTTTGATGATCGGACTCGTCGCAAGCGTTGCGGCACTAATTATATCGGATGCGTCGACCGCGTGCTCCAGGTCAGTGGCCAGCTCGGAGGCAATATTCCGCTCGTTCAGTGATCGCACGAGCCTGTCAGCACTTTCAGTGCTGATATCCCAAACTAACACTTTCTCGATTGGCCTTACAGCAAGATAGGCTTCGGGGATGAGGCTGGCGACTCGACCCGCACCAATGACGAGCAGCGTCCGTGCATCTTTGCGGGCAAGGAAACGGGCTGCCAAGGCCGACGTCGCTACCGTCCGCCTTGATGTTATTACGTTGCCGTCCATCAACGCTAACTGTTGCCCTGTCTCGGCACTATAAAGCATGTAGGTAGACGTCAAACCGGATAATCCTCGAGCGGTATTGCCCGGAACGATTGTAACGAGCTTAACTCCCAGGAACTGGCTTGCATCGTCCGGCTTGGACCAAGCGGGCATAAGGAGAAGAGTAGCATTAGGTTCGCCGGTTTTCTCGATATAATGATGATGCCGTACTGGCAGCACGCAGCCTTGAGAAAAGCCAGCCTCCAGCGCATCGATAAGAGCGCCATACGGTAGGTTCGCAGCTGTCGTCTCAGTATCCACGAATCTAAATTCAGCATCAGTCATTCGAATATTTCTCCGGCTCCCTCTTCGGTTGAATGCGTATGAAACAGCTCTGGCGGCTCAGCGCCTCTAGTTTTCTCAAAAAGATGGAGATCAAGTAAGCCACTGCGCGGTAGACGACACGTCTTTCAATGATGTGTGTTCGCCTGTCATTGTCTGCGCTATGAACTCTCCACAACCGAAAGCCATGGTCCATCCAAGCTGTCCGTGCCCCGCATTGATCCAAAGGTTGTTGAATGTGCGGACCCGACCCAGATAGGGGGGCCCAGCCGCTGTAGTCGGCCGCAGACCGGCCCAAAATTCCGTCGTATTCAGATCCACCGCGTTCCCGAAAGACCGCCGCACATAATCCGTGATCTGTGAAGTGCGGCTTTCGCGAACGGAACGATCGTACGCCGCAAATTCTGCCATGGCTGTCACACGGAGATTCCCGCTGTAGGTCGCCACTGCCAGAAGTTCAGTCTCATCGACATAGGGCAGCGAAGGTACTCGAGCAGGATCGATAATCTTCCACGTGCCGGAATAGCCCTTGACGGGGTATATATTGGGCTGGAAGCCGAGGGGGCGGGTTATGTGAGCTGTTTCAACACCGGTGGCCAAGACCACTGCGCCACACGATATCTCCCCACGGTTGGTTTCGACGGCCTCGATCGTATTCTTTGTGCGGCGGAAGCCGGTAACACGCGTGTTAAAATGCATATCTAATTTGTGCGCCTGCATCAAATAGTCAGCCGTGCGCCGGGTAAATAACCGGCAATCACCCACGCAATCTGTTGGGCTGAATAGCCCACCAACCAATCGGTCGGACATTCCGGACAGTGCCGGTTCGCGCTCGATCAGCGCGGCACAATCTAGCACCTCAATGGAGCCACCCCCGTGGTCTTCGATCGAAGCGATAGAAGCGCCAAACTGTGTCCAATTCTGAAACAAATAAAGACATCCCTGATGCCGCGTCTCCCTCGGCAGATTCATCTGCGCCTCGGCTACCGCGACCAGATCGCGGCTGTACCGACTCAAATCCTGCAGCTTTTCGGTATTTGAGTGATGAGCCGACCGGGTGCAGTTGCGGAGGAACTCAAGTCCCCAGCGCCAGAGCGCGGGATCCATCAAACAAGTTACTCGCACCGATGAGGTGCTTCCGGCAAGGGCCCTTATCATGGCTCCGATCGCCTCAGGCCCCGCCCAAGCTTTTGCATGGCCTACAGCGATAATACCGGCATTTGCGCGGCTACACATTTCTGCCGGGCCGGACAACGCATCAACGACGGTCACGTCTAAGCCACGCTTCGCGAGCGCGTAAGCGGTCATAATCCCCGCCACGCCCGCTCCGACCACGACAATGCTGCCCTTGCGAGTTGCGTAATCCATAACCAGCACTCAAGAAATCGACGTCTACGCGCAGATACACGACATTTGAACGAGATTGCCGGAAACAATTCGCGAGAACTGTTCACTGCCGTTTTGTGAACGACAAGGGCATTCTCAATTGTCGGAGGACATACTCACCTGAACGAGAACTCCATGAACTCGGGTCGCGATCCACAATATCAACGCATCCTCGTCGCTTACCGAGACTAGAGCGTGCCCCATCGCTGAATCGAAATAACTGCTATCTCCTGGAGAAAGACGAACAGGCGCATAATGTTCGGTA
Source organism: Bradyrhizobium sp. SPXBL-02 (assembly GCF_051853065.1). Classification (NCBI taxonomy): domain Bacteria; kingdom Pseudomonadati; phylum Pseudomonadota; class Alphaproteobacteria; order Hyphomicrobiales; family Nitrobacteraceae; genus Bradyrhizobium; species Bradyrhizobium sp. SPXBL-02. Next base: position 1,870,165 of record NZ_CP182474.1, read on the forward strand.
TATAACAGTACTTCGCCCGATATTACATAAAAGAACTCCTCTCCTGTATGTCCTTCAATCTTAGAAAACTCCTCGATTGAGTGCGCGCGCACCTTCGTCAGCAGGGGAGTGAACTGTTTCGTTGAAAGCTCAGCGCTGAGCATTTCGTATTCGTAATGAGGGGTCTTTTGCAGGATGCCCTCGCCCCTTCTGGTCACGACCATCCGTCCTGCCGCACCGGGTTTGTCGGTGGTGCTACCGAAGAGCTTCGTCACATCTACGTTAAGCCCGACGGCAAGGCGCAGGATCGTCTCGTAAGTCGGCGAAACTTGACCATTCTCTATCTTCGATACAGCGGAAAGAGATAAGCCCGACTTTTGAGCGAGATCGTTCAACGTGAGCCCAGAGTGCTTGCGCAATTTTTGAACTATCATCCCAATCGGGGGGTGATTATTCTGTGCCACATGATCCACTTGCGCCATTTCTATTTCGTTCCCATTGGTGGTCAATTGGCCAAGGCATTTCGCCGCACTGTGGAGGGACGTAGGATGAGATGCCACGCATCGCATCGGGAAATCCCGTGTTAAAGAAGCAACCGTCACGGCAACGTCGACCTCTCTTTGGTGGGTGCGCGGACGTGGCAGGCGACGATACGCCCATCCGGCATTGGGACCAGAGGCGGCGTCTCAATACGGCAACGCTCGACCGCGAGCGGACAGCGCGGGTGGAACGCGCACCCGCTCGGCGGATTGATGGGGCTTGGCACCTCGCCTTCCACCGGAACTTCTGAGCGAACCCGCGTGGGGTCCGGCACCGGAGCCGCCGCAATCAGAGCTTCGGTGTAGGGGTGGACTGGCTTGGCGAACAGTGCCTCGCACGGCGCGAGTTCGACGATCCGCCCCAAATACATGACCGCGACGCGATGGCCGATATGCTCCACGACGCTGAGGTCATGCGAGATGAAGACAAAGGCGATGCCCATCTGCTGCTGGAGATCCTGCAGCAGATTCAAGATCTGGGCCTGCACGGAGACGTCCAAGGCTGAGACCGCCTCGTCGGCGATGATGAGCGACGGCTCAAGGGACAGCGCCCGGGCGATGCCGAGCCGCTGGCGCTGCCCACCCGACAATTCGGACGGAAACCGGTGCATCATTTCGGGCCGCATGCCAACCCTTTGGAGAAGGTCCGCGGCAAGCGCGTGGCGCTGTTTTCGGCTGAGGCGCTCGAAATTCTCGACTGGCTCGGTAATGATTTGCCCGGCCGTGAGGCGCGGATTCAGCGACGAATAGGGATCCTGAAACACCATCTGCATCCGACGGCGCCATGCGCGAAGCGCACGCGCATCGAGACCCGCAATGTCGTTGCCGTCGACCAGCACGCGCCCGCCCGTGGGCTCGACGATCCGCATCAGGAGCCGCGCGACGGTGGATTTGCCGCAGCCGGATTCGCCGACGATGCAGAGCGTCTCGCCGGCTTCGACGCAAAAGGAGACATCCTCCACCGCCCGCACCATCGGGCCGGACTTCCTGAGGAGGCTCGTCCCAAGCGCATAGTGCTTGGTTAGATTCTCGACTTTCAGCAGCGGATTGCTCATGCGCTCGCGACCTCCTCGGAGCGCCAGCAGGCCGCAGCATGGCCGAGACCGACATCGCGCATCGTAGGCGTTTCTTCGCAGCACCTTCCGATTGCAAAAGGGCAGCGTGGCGCAAAGCTGCACCCGACGATGGGCTGACGCAGAGTCGGCACCATACCGGGAATTTCCGGAAGGTGCTGTCTCCGGCCGAGCCGCGGATTGGGCACCGAGCGCATCAGGCCCTGGGTATAGGGGTGTGCAGGATGTGCAAACAGGTCCCTCACATTCGCTTGCTCGACGATCCGGCCGGCATACATCACGATCACGCGCTGGCAGGTTTCGGCGACAACACCCAAATCATGCGTGATGAACATCACGGCCGTGCCCATGCGCTCTTTCAGATCGACGATCAGCCGCAGGATCTGCGCCTGGATGGTGACGTCGAGCGCGGTCGTCGGCTCGTCAGCGATCAACAGTTCCGGCGAACAGGCCAGCGCCATGGCGATCATGGCGCGCTGGCGCATGCCCCCCGACATTTCGTGTGGGTAGTTTTCGATCCGGCGGTCGGGGTCCGCGATGCGGACAAGGCCGAGCATTTCCTGTGCCTTTGCCATCGCTTCCGCACGGGAGGCCTTCGTATGAATTCGCACCGCTTCGGCGATCTGACTGCCGACGGTATAAACGGGGTTCAGGCTCGTCATAGGCTCTTGAAAAATCATGGCGATCCGATTGCCGCGGATCTTTCGCATCTCTTGGTCCGGGAATTTCAGCAGGTCACGCCCATGAAAGCGGATCTCGCCGCCCACGATTTTGCCGGTCAGTTTCGGCAGCAGGCGCAAAATGGAGAGAGCGGTGACGCTCTTTCCGCATCCTGATTCGCCGACGATGCCAAGCGTCTCGCCGCTTTTGACCTGGAAACTGACGCCCGCGAGCGCACGCGTTACACTGTCCTCCCCGTAGAAATGCGTCTCGAGATCGCGAACCTCGAGCAGCACATTATCCCTTGCGGGTTTGGGTACTGGCATCTCAACGCCTGCCTTTCGAGCGGGGATCGAACAAATCGCGCAAACCGTCTCCGAGCAGATTGACTGCAAGGACGGTGACGGCGAGGCAGATACTGGGCGCGAAGACCATCAATGGAGCGATGGAGAGATACAAGCGGGAGCTTGCGATCATGTTGCCCCAACTGGGAATGTCGGGCGGCACGCCTGCGCCGAGGAAGCTCAGTCCAGCCTCGGTCAGAATCGCGCTAGCGCAAACGTTGGCACTTTGGACCATCAGCGGCGGTACGGCGCTGGGCAGGACATGCCGCCACAGCACCTTGGGCAGCCGCGCGCCGCCGCAGATCGCGGCCACCACATAGGGATAATCCCGGACACTCAGGACCACGGAACGGACCAGCCGGGCGGTCGATGGGGTACTGGGAATCGCAATCGCTACGATAAGAATGCCGATCCCAGGACCCGTCAGCGAAATAAGTGCGATGGCTAGCAGAATGGTTGGGATCGACATCAGGCCGTCCATGGCTCTCATTATGACGTTATCGAAGCTGCGGCTATAGCCGGCTATGAGTCCTATCAGGAGGCCAGCCGAGGCCGCCAGCGCGGTGGACGCCAAACCCACCACAATGGAGATCCGTGCGCCGAACATGGTTCGCGCAAAGACATCGCGCCCCAGATTGTCGGCTCCAAGCCATAGTGCAGCCGAAGGAGGTTGCAGGAGTGTGGATGGATCCATGTTGATTGGGTCGCCAGCATAAAGTGGAGCGGCTACCGCCATTGCGATTACCAGAGCCAACAGGCCGCCGCCGGTAAGGAGCAAAGGGTACCGCTTTGCCCGACGGGGAAGATCAAACAGCCGAGCTCGGCCTGCGGGCGCGGCATCAATCGATTGTGAGAGAAGTGGCATATCAGTACCGGATACGAGGATCGACGAGCGTGTAGGCAAGATCGATAGCCAGGTTGATCAGGACGTAAAGGCCCGAAACGAGGATGAGCACGCCCTGTATGACGGGATAGTCGCGATTGTTGATCGCATCGACGACCAAGCGGCCGACGCCGGGAATGTTGAACACCGTTTCAGTGATCACCACGCCGCCGATCAGATAGGCGAGGCTCGTTCCGATCACGGTGAGGATTGGGGCGCCTGCATTCTTCAAAGCATGATGAAAAAGCATGGCATAGGTCGAAGCGCCTTTGGCGGCCGCCGTGCGCATGTAATCTTCCGATAGAACTTCGAGCATGCTCGCGCGCGTAATGCGAGCGATGAAGGCAATATAGGGCAGCCCCAATGCCACTGTCGGCAGAATCAGATGCACGAACCAGGGGCCGAAGCCCTGGTCTATCGCTATATAGCCTTGGACTGGCAACCAATGCGCTTCGATCGCGAAAAAATAAATAAGGAAATAACCGACGACAAACACCGGGACGGAATAGCCAATGGCCGCGAACGCGGAGAGCATGCGATCGACCAGGCCGCCAGCCCGCCACGCAGCAAAAATACCGAAAAAGACACCGGCCGTGACCGAAAGAATCATCGTTAAGATCGCAAGCGAAAGCGTCGGCTGAAGCCGCTGTGAGATCAGCTTGAGAACTGGCAGCCCAGTGAAAATCGAGGTGCCGAGATCGCCTCTCACTATATCCCACGCCCAACGGACGAACTGAACCGGCAGCGGTTCGTTCAGCTTCAGTTGTTCGCGGATGCCGTCAATCATCTGTTGCGTAGCCATGTCGCCGGCGATCATGGCTACCGGATCGCCAGGCGCCAGCCTGAGAAGCAGAAAGACGAAAATACCGACCGCCGCCATGACTGCGATGGCCGAGATCAGCCTGCGAAGGATGTAAGTGCCCAAAGCGCCATCAACCCTTCTGCATGTTCCACATTGGGTTGAACGCCGGCACGCCAATGAGGCCGGCTAGGGTCTTGCGGCGTGCGATGGGCGAAATAACTTGGCCCAAGAAAATGAAGCCAACGGTGTCCCACCAAATTTGCTGCATCTTGCGGGCAAGCGCCTTGCGCTCCTCGAGCGTTTCGGTGTCCACCCACTTAGCTCGAAGGATCTCGTATTCGTCGTTCTTCGGCCAGCCGTACCAACCCTTTTCTCCATTCAAGAACATCCACGATGATGAGAGCGGGTCGCTCTGGCTAAAATCAGAGGGGGTCGTGACGAAAATGCTCCAGCCGCCATTTTCAACCGAATCCTTTTTGGCTCGGCGCGGGCCAAGCGCAGCCCAGGTGGACGGCGCAAGCTCGGCATTAACTCCGATCTTGCGCAGCGTAGCCGCCAAGAGCTGCGAAACATTACTAGCCGAGAGCCAATCGGTGGGTTGGAGGATAAGGACTTTCTCCCCGGCATAGCCAGCCTCCTTGAAGAGTTGCTTGGCCTTTTCCGGATCGCCGCCTTTCTTATACCATTCGGTGTTTACATCATTGACATAGGCGGTACCGGCTCCGAACAATGACGTGATGGACCGGTGGTATTTTGGATTTGGATTAATAACACGCAGGAACGCGTCCTGGTCGATCAGATGAAGTAGCGCCTGGCGGGCCTTCACATTGTCGAACGGCTTCTGCAAGCAGTTCATGCGCACAATCCAATCCTCGCCCGAATTGTGGAGATCTTCGAGCACAAGATTAGGATCCCTCTCGACAATCGGAAAGAGACTGGCACTCGGGGTAAGGAGATCGATCTCGCCCGCTTGCAGGGCGGCCACAGCGGTCTGCGGGTCTGCGATCACTTCCCAGATAGCGCGGTCGATCTTGACAACCTTGCCACCGGCCAACCCATCGGGCGGCTCATCGCGAGGGATATACTTTTCGTTTCGGTCATACACAAAGCTCGCGCCCGGCTTAAAAAGCGCTTCGTTGAACTTGAACGGGCCCGATCCGATCCGTGTGGTTACCGGCTCCGTCGGGGGGCGGTCTGCATCCTTCTCGCGCATGACGAACAATTGGTAGGCTAACGGCTGCGCCAGCCGATCGATCAAAAGCGCCAGCGGTTCCTTGAGTGTGATTGCAAAAGTCCTGTCGTCTGTTTTCGAGACGTCCTTTGCCCGTTCCTTGACTAATTGTCCGCCGGGGGTCTGGAGCCAGCGATGGATCGATGCCACACAATCTGCCGCCGTGACGGGCGTGCCGTCATGAAAGCCCAAGCCGTCACGCAGCTCAAATGTATAAGTTTTCTTGTCCTCGGAGAGACTCCACTTTCTCACCATTTGCGGCTGCGGCGAAAACTTGGAATCGAGAGCAAACAACATATCGTAAATTGCTAAGGCATGGTCGACAGTATCATAAGAGGTCGTAGAGTATGGATCGAAGGTGGTAATATTGGATTTTACAATGCGCACTGTCCGCGCGGCGGACGGCGCCGTTTGCGCCCGCGCGACCGAGGGAATCAATGCAGCCGCTCCGGCGGCCATAGCGGCTTTAACAAGGTTGCGTCGAGAAATTGTCATGGTCCATTTCCTCCATTCCCTGTGTCTTGCAACTCAATTTAAATTTCTTTGGACCGCCTCTGAGCGTAGTTCGGCCCGGCTTGGTCATTCGATCTGCGATCACGATACCCTTCCTGCTGATGTCTAGTTGGTGGTCGTGCCGCGCCAGTCGTGCTCCGGCTCACTTGCGCACGGCCCGGCGGTTGACGCCCAGCCAACAGATCTCGTGCTGTCCGCCTCGCAAGGCGGCTCCGACCGGCCGCCCGCGCTGGACGCGATGAGCCAAGCGGCGTCACCTGAACCAGCTTGTCCATCCGAGCCAGCGTGGCGGCCAGAGCGCCATCGTCCGAGCCGGCGTCCTCGAAGGCGTCTCCCCCCAGCCGCAACTGTGAGTTAAACAATCGCGGATGGTGGCAGAGGGTAAGACATCCGGATTCCCAATGGCGAACTCGGCCAGTTGGGCGCGGATCGGGTCGTCCAAATTGCGCCTCCCCTGCTCGACGAGCCGCGAGAGGACGGTAACGGTGAACAATGTGTCGCCGACGACCGGCTGCGGATGCAGCAAAAACATTACAGCTAGTCTGGCCGTCGCGGCGCAGCCGTTCTGGCAAACGCCGAAAGCGTTTCCCGTAACTCCACCCCGTTGCATCTACACACGTGCATGGTCGAGGAGCGGCGCGGCGACGCGGCGGCAATAAAGGGGCATTGTATTCTTTCATTGCAATTACTTTTTCTGCCCTAATGCGACACACTCTGTTCTTCAGCGCTGTTCACCCCAGACGCTTTCGTAGATCCGCAACAGGTTCTCGCCGTAGACCATACGAATGTCCGCTTCCGTGAAGCCGCGCTTAAGAAGCCGTTCGGTGAGAACCGGCATGCCCTCGGGCGTTTCTATGCCCGCGGGATAATAGTGCGGAGGTTTCGGATAAGCCTTCGGGCTCCAGCTGTTATCGGCGAGCGCTTTCTCGTAAATCTTCAGCGCCGTCTCGTCGTCGGCATATGGCCACTGACCGCTGTAATAGTCGATGCCAAGCGTGATATACTTAGTTCCGACCAGGTCGCTCATATACGCGAGATGGTCGATGAACTGATCGATTGTCGGCCGTGTATCTTTTGAGACAAAACCCGGGAAGCCCACCACACCAATCGTCCCCCCATTCGTTGCGATTGCCTTGATCAACTCGTCAGAAATGTTGCGAGGGGAGGGGTAGACTGATTTGGCGTTGGCATGCGAAATTATTACCGGCGCCGAAGAATGCTCGATTGCATCCATTGTCGTGCGAACGCCAGTATGCGCGCAATCGACAATCATGCGTGCTTGATTCATCCGCTCAACTACCTGCACCCCAAAACGACTCAAACCGGCATCCGTACGCTCTTCGCACCCATCTCCGATCCGGTTTTTCACGTTATACGCAAGTTGCATGACGCCGACGCCTAGCGCCTTGAAGGCGTCGATCAGATTCAACTTGTCCTCAATCGGCTCTGGCCCTTGGAAGTGGAAGATGATCCCGGTCTTCCCGGTCTCCTTGGCCATTCGAATATGGCCCGCCGACTGGACGAGGATCAGGTCGTCTCGCTCGCGTAGAAGTTTGTGCCACGCACCAATCTTCTGCAGCGTTACCTCAGCTCCCTGCCACCCCCCGACGGTCGGCGCGACTGCGGTCAGACCACCCGCCCTGTATGCAGAGATCTTGCCCGTATCGTCCAGCAGCGGACATACAGCATCGACGATGATGGCGGCCTCGTGCAGCCCCTTCTCGGCGCAACCCATCCAACCCCTCTCCCATTCGTTGTCATCCGTCGGGTCGAAGCAGCCAAAATACGATCACAGCAGCGACGGCACCGAAATCGGAAGAATTTTCCTTTAGGAAATTTTTGTCCTATTCGCAACATATTTGTCGTAATCAAGTCAGCCTTGACTGAAAGCGCACAAAAGCCAACCCTGCCGAGGGTGCAATATTGGCGTCGCAGGCTGATGAATCGACTTGAGTTCCTCGCCCGCGAGGAGGCCACAGTGACTGTGGCGGAGGGCGCTCTGACGATTGAATCCCAGGAGTGGCCGCTATCGCCGCCCGGCCTGTTCGTGCTGACGCTGCGCTACTCGCGGCGCAGCTTCCCGCGGCTAGTCTGGACGTTCAGCCAACAAGATCTAGGCGCAACTCTACGAAGAGGGGGCCGGTATTTTTTGGGGGCGCTAAGTCTTCGACGACCTGAAGGGAGGCGTCTTCAACCCGGATTTGGACTAGCCCCAGCTCAACCCGATTTACAGCGCGATGCCGGATCATTACGGTCGCCAATCCCGCTCGGGTGGCCGATCCAATCGGAAAGGATGCGTCGAGAATGCGACTCAACATACAAGGGCACGCGCCGGCCGGACGGCGCTTCGAAACCCTGGGGGCCAGAACGAATGCTTGAGGCACGAGAGGAAAATTCGGCCTCCAAGCGCATCCAGGGCAGCACGCGTCGTCAGGTCGAGGCGAGCGCGTACGCTGGCCGTTCCATTACGATCGCAAGAAAAATGTGAGCTGCACGGTGCTGCTACCGCACGGACGTATCTCTAGCTCCCTGACGCCCTTCGATGAGAACGGAAGCAAAGCCCGGGCCGCTATTATCCGACTCACATACAGTCTCCCGGCAAGTCTGCCAGCACCAATCAAATAATTGCTGGGCGTCAGATCAGGTCGGCGCGCCGCCACCTTTAGATCTCATCATCAGCGTACAGCTCGGAGAGCATCTGCGCTTTCCGTTCCACCCTGCAGGCCCGGCGTCAGGTGATCCCAGTAAACACTTCGAGCCAGTGCACCGGCTCCGTCATAGATTTGTACAAAGTTTCGGCGTCCAGCACGTGTATGGCCCGCTCGATTCGGCGGTCGGCTAATCACGCAACAGAGTTTGCTCATAGTAGTTCAATCACTCCGCTTGAGGGGGATTCCCACATACCCAAATGCAGTGCATATCGCTCGATGGAGCGCTCTCATTTTGGATCGGTGTGCAGAACCTCACCCGTACAAAAAGCTTTGGATCGAGCACTAAAACGCCGAGGTTACATGAGCAACTTCGCTTTTCCCCCGATGATGACACGACCATCCAATGATGAAAGCTCGAGGACGCCACCGCTCTTAGATGCCTGCAGCGCGCGTAGGTCGGTCCTACCCAGAACCCTCGCCCAATATGGGTACAGTTTGCAATGCGCCGACACGCAGACTTGATCCTCGTCAATTGCGATTCTGGGCGAAAACATCCTTGATACGATATTAAATTCTCCGAACACTCCCTCCGGATCAGCGAGAGCCGTGAGGACGACACCGCGGCAGTCGATCTGAGCTATAGTTTTAAAATTTGGCTCATAATCAAAAACGACGCGTTCGTTGCTGACGATAACGAGGTAATCGTCATATGCCTTACGAATTTCCTTAGCCGGCACTTCCAAATATCGTTGAATAGCTCCATATTCCTTCGGGTCTACCGGAGTCGTGTCGATGGCAGGACACGCAATGTGAACATTCTCGCCTTGCAGCCAAGCATCGAGAATCCCGCTCGGGGAATGGTAAGAGATCCGATTGGAGCGGACGTAGCCGGCACGAAAAAGCCAATGTGTCGCTGCCAGTGTTCCATGTCCACAGAGATCCAGTTCGGCATTTTGCGTGAACCAGCGAATCTCGAAATGGCCTGTCTCTTGGAGAGGGCGAAGAAACACTGTCACCGGCTGACGAAACTGCTGCGCCAGCTGAAGGCACTCGGCGGTCGCTGGAAACCTATGATAGAGCACAACTGCCGCAGGATTGCCAGCGAAGCGGCCATCCGCGAACGCATAGACCACCACTGGCGGAGACTCGCTACGCTTCGCATCCAACATTTCCTCGCTTGAGGCCGGAAATAGAGTGAAACCCCTTTTTCTGGCTGTCATGTCTCAACCCCTAAGGCCGTCGATACAGAAACTACCACTTGCATCAAACGCTGCTCTGAGTGTCAAAGCTTAACGATCCTTTGCCCCGGAGTTCGGTCGGATATGCGTGCTGCGCCGCCGCTCTAGCCCCTTCGTGCAAGAACCCATAGGGTTCGTTCAGCATGAGGGGCACCAACTTGGATTCCATGTCTCTTGCATCTACCAACCTCGCGTAAGTTCCGGCTATTGCGAACTCCCGCAGAACATCTCTCATTTCGTAGACATCCCGCGTCGTATCGTGCGCAAGAAACGAATACTCAGGACGGCCTTCGATGTCGCGAACGTAAACCTCCGTCGATAAATCAACGGGCCCGCCTCCAAAGTCGGCGAGCCCCCGCAAGGTGACTGTCTTGTTGTAAGGCACGTCGGCTAAGAGTTCACACCTGTGAACATGAGTAAAACTTGATGTACCCAAGCCGACGATCAATCCATCTGAGCGGCTTACCTCGCCGAACATTGAATCTTCGCCGAATGGGCTGCATCTCCACCAGTCTATCTCGCACAATTCGAGCCTTCTCGGGCCGGTCACGACCATCGAATACGCTGGATGCTTGGTACGCCCAGCGGGAAGCTGTCGCATCACAAGATCGGCCAGAGCTCCCGTTTCGGACTTAGTGCTCATCCAATGAAAACACCGGGTGCGGTAGTAGCTCAATGTGAACGCCGGTAGAATCACCGTGGACGACGCGGAGACGCGCTCTATTGCCTCAAGCAGAATGGATGCTATGTCACTTGCAGCTACATTCCTCAATGCTAGAAGCGATGAATGCAACAGAATCGTGCTCGGAGCCCGTGTTTCAATGTATTTGATGATTGGCGCGAGCTCGTCTGTAAATTCGGCGACGTGTCCGCTCTTGTCCGCCGCTGGATCTAAGCTGCGTTCAATCGGTTGAAGTAGCTTTGCCCACTCCTTGAGTGACAGGTGTTGCTGTTGAAACACATCTTCGCTGAACCCGAGGGCAGTTTCGGCGAGCTTGACTTGCAGCTCCAGAAAATTCAGTGAATCAATATCGCACTCCCGAACTATAGAGGCGGACGACACTGGTCTTCCCGTGACGGCTTGCACCGCTTTCAACAGATGGTGCAATGCTGACGCAGCCGCATCATTGATCTCGGCTGCGGCACCGTGCACGTTAGATGTGAGCGCCTCCTTGGCAGTTCTCCCAAGAGCGAGCTGATCGAGCTTTCCGTTAGGCGTAGATGGAAGCTCAACAACTGGCACAATGAACCTCGGCGCACGGTCGGCCGGGAGCAAACCCGACAGCCGTGCGCGAATTTGGTCCACATCGGCGCTCGCGGGTGTCACAATACATACCAACTCCTGGCCGCTACCGTCGTCTCTATCCACTACGACAACGGCTGAATCCGCGCACAGGCCCGTTTTATCGATCGCGCTGACAATTTCCCCCTTTTCGAGTCGCGTTCCTCGATACTTGATCTGATCATCCTTCCGTCCGAGAAACCGCAAGCCATGTTTCGCTGACGCCACGACATAGTCACCCGTGCGATACAACATTTGTTCACCGTTGGGCGTCATGCACCGCACGAACCGGAGTTTCGATTGGGCTTCGTCAGCCACATAACGTTCAGAAGTCTGCACGCCTCCAACCCAGAGCTCGCCCTCGACGCCAAGCCCAACATTGGACTGGGTCTCGTCAAGAACATAGAAGTCGGTATTGCACGCTGGTTTCCCTATAAACATCGGAATAGGCGCATCACCACGAGCACAACGGTGGTAACTAACGGCAACACAGCATTCGGTCGGCCCGTAGCTGTTTATTAGTGTCGCAGTTGGGAATCTGGAGTAAAAACGCCGCCTGATTGAATCAGGCAACACTTCACCATTGCACACGAGACATTTTAGAGCTGTAAACCTTTCCGCCAAGTGGGGAAGACGCTCGAGGGTCGCTAGGAAGCGTCTCAGCAGCGTTGGAACCATCTGAACAACGTTAGTTCTGCTTTGAACTAGAAACTCGATCGTTTGAACGATCTGCGATTGAAGTTGGGTAGATGGCAGGACAATTGCTCCACCAGTCGCAAATGGCACGAAGAACTCCGGGATTGAGACATCGAACGTTGGCCGCGTAAGCTGCGAAATACTATCGCTCTCCGAAAAATCGATCATATCGATATACCAGTCGACTAAATTTAGAAGAGCAGCTCCGGAAACTGGCACCCCTTTCGGGATTCCCGTGCTCCCGGAGGTGTGCATGATATACGCGATGTTAGAGAAGGCTGGATTCACACCCCGGCGTTTCGAAACGTGCTCAATGCGCATCGAACCACTTGGACTCAGACTGATCATGGCACGGGCGTTCGTATTTCTAACAATGTGGTCCAATCGCTGATGCGATTCCGATGGATCAACAGGCACGAAGGCTACGCCAAGCATCTGAGCAGCAAGAATGACCGTGACCAATTCGACCGATCGAGCAAGCTTGACAATAACGGCATCCCCAGCGAGGACGTCGTTAGCCTCGAACCGCTCCATAAGACTCCGCACGGAAGTCCGCAGCTCCCGGTAAGTTAAATCCCTCTCGTGAGTACGTAGAGCGGTATTCGAAGGATACTTTTCAAATGTTTTGGCGATAACGTCGGCCATTTTGTCGCGGCCAAAACGTAAGGGCCGGAGAGGACCGGGCAGAGTTGGTATCAGAATCTGTTTCGCCACGGTTTCCATTACGTTTCTTCCTCGACGGCCTTGTGGTGTTTCCTCAATCGGAACGAGTGTGCGTAGGAGGCCCAAACTGCAGACGAGCAGGCCGGCAGAGTGCACAGCTAATCTCATCGTTTCATAGTTGGCTGGAAGGGCCGCTAACGAGACTTAATTATGGCGTACTGACGATTCAAAAAACTGCCAAATCTGGTGTGTTCCGCCCATTGATGATGCGGACGCTTCGGATCGTTCGGCCGTCCAACTTGCGAACACGTCACGGCCAGCTTCTTTCCTGGGGCTCGTGATGACAACTTCGTCGAATGCCACTTATCTTCGTGCTCGACGCCAGGTTTTTCGAGGCTGCATCGATAAGCTCAAACACCATCAGCCTGGCCGTCTGTGGCGACAACGATGTGTTGGTCCGAACCGTCGGTGTCGCACTGTGCTGAACACCTTCGATCGGACCGTGGTTCGCAAGTGGACACAGTGCCCAGCAGGAAAGTCATAGAATGCGAGCAGATCCTCGCGATTGTTGACCAGGCAATCGAACGTGCGCGCGTATCTTGAGATATATTTCTCGGTGAAGACGTCGAGTGCAAGCTCCCGGCAGCTCGGTTTTGGGCCATGGAGATGTCCTGCAAAGCCTTCTCCATGCCGCTCCGCACGGAGCTCGGAACCTTGTTACCCACGTTGACGGCCTTGTGCTGCCAGCAGCGCTGCCGCCGCGTGCCGGGGAAGACTTCGTTCATCGCGTTCCGCAAGCCGAGTGCGCCATTCGCCGATGGCCAAATCAGGCGCCTACCTGCGGTCCTTGCCGGCGAATGTGGATCAGAGCTCGCTGGCGCCAGCTCTGGGTGCTCTCGCTCACGCCGACCTCAAAGCCGATCAGCTCCTTCTTGCCCTCGGGCGTGGCGCCGATCAAAACCAGCGTGCACTCGCTGCGGTCGTTCATCCCGGGCCTGCAGGAAAACGTAGTCCGCCGGGACGTAGACATAGCGCCGCGCAGACACATCGCTCTTCTGCAAGTGCTCGTACTCGCCCTGCCATGGGGCTTCAGGCCTGAGATCACGATGGCGACAGCTTCTCGTATCCGTGCCGAGCAGCGCCTAGGGGCGTCCTTAAAATCGGGGTCGAGATGCCGCAGATAGTCAATCGGCAGCAGGCAATCAGGCACTTGGTCCGCCGCGCCCACAGCGGCACGATCGCCCGAGGTGAAGCGGATCTCGATCAGCTCGGTCGCACCACGGTCTCTGACCTTGGGCCGGCCGACCACGGTCGCGCCGATCCCCGTGGCGATCTTACGCGCAGGACCAAATCGTGCCGCACCGCCCGGGCACGGCCATCCGCCAGCTTCAGCTCTGCCGTCGTCTTCAGAAACGCCTGCAACTCGATCTCGACCGCCGGCGAGCAACTGACGAGCTCCGTTCCGCAGAAATGTCTGGCAGCGATCTTCAACCGCAGACGGCTGACGGAAAGCGAGGATGCTGGTAATCTCGTTCATGCCGTATCGCTCTCCTGACAGGTTTTGGCAGGTTCGACACCCGCCTCGATGCGCCGCCTCTCCCGCATAGCTCAGCTTACGTTCCTGTCTATGCCACTCCGTGATCACAGCTAGTTCCCGGCAAGATCCGCAAGAAACAGCGATCTCTCTCATCACCGAAATGCGAGTCGGCCAATCTTCGAGCGCCATTTCTCATTGCGGGTGTCTCTTACGAGGGATTCCGACGGCCGACGGCGATGCCGAGCTTCTCGCTGCAAATTTCGGCAAGACATTCGGTTGACATGTCCACCGCAAGGCCTTGCGCGAGCTCCGAGAGGGTCCCTGCGAATTCTGGAACCACGTGGGCCTGCGAAAAGGGGCACGACCAAACGCCGGGTAAAACGTGAACCTTATGAGCGTCGACTTCGAAAGGCCCGCCAGTCCGTCGATCTTACGTGCAGCCTATTTCAACGCCTGCGGGTTGACGGGCGAACCAAAGCCACCAGTCACCTCCAGAGGTGGAGCTGCGAGCAGAAAACTGTAGCGGCCGTCGGCAGCGCAGTCGGCAGCCAGCGCCTCAAGATTGAACATCTCGCCCAACGGAAGGCCCATGTCTCGTAGCGCCAGCATGTGGAAAGGAAGGGGCATTTCCGAACCCGTGCTCTCGACGTCCAATATCTCCACCGCCATGTTATCGGCAGCTACGGCTGCTAGCGACTTCTCATAAGCCCATTCGGCGCAAGTATAGCTGAGGCCCGGCTGCATCCCCATAAAGCTATCCCGGTCCCCGTCCGCGGTGAACCGAAGCATGTGGCCGGTATGTACTAAAAGAATGTCGCCCGTGCCGACGCTTGTGCCTTGTTTCTCGCATGCGGCGTTCAAATCATCAGCCGTGATCGCGTAGTCAAGCGGCAACCGCTCAACGCCCTTTAGCCGCGCGACGTCAACGAGTACGCCTCGCGAAACAATGCCAGGTGCTGCCAAATGGTTGATGCCCATCTTTAGCGCACCATTTTCGGTGAGACATTCGCGTGCGTTGCACCCATTGTAGAGCTGGCCGTCATAGTGGACGTGACCGAGAGCGTCCCATTGTGTGGAACACTGCAGAGGCATGTGGATGACGTCGTCGGAAAAACAGACACCTGGCGCTGCTCCGGGGCCCATCGGCGTAAAAAGGTCCGTTGCGTAGACCATCGGGTTGAACCGCTTGCGTCCCAATTGGGGCCCATTGCGGTCGAACCGCAGGCCGAGATTGAAGAGTTTGCCGTGGCGCACCTCGGCGGCTGCGTTCCTCAACGTTTCGGGTCCGATGTGATTAAGTGCACCCCGCTGGTCCGCTTCGCCCCACCGCCCCCAGTTGCGCAGCTTATCGGCGAGATGATCGAAATTGGCCGGCCGCATTGAGAAGCTCCTGTTCTCGTCTTCAACTTGGGAAGCGTCAGATGATCTGGCAAAATGCCCATCTCAACAGGAGCTCGTTCATCGCAAGCCCGCTGCGAACAAACCACTTCCCATGCAAACATGCTTTGCTCGAGGCACGTTATCGGTTACCGAGGCACCAAGCTGTTCAAATCGGTGATGCTAACAAGAAAATTCTGCGCCAGAGCAGGGGACGTGCAGTATTTCATCAAAGCGCGCGGCATCGAAATGTAAGGAGCTGTCAGAGATCGAGGAGGACAAATCAAGCGCTCCATGTAAGTAAGATTGGATCAATATCAGTTCGAGAAAGCCACCGGCGGAGATCCATCCGCGCGCGCTCTTTCGGTACGCGCGGACTCTACGATCCCAAAGCCGGTCCGCATCGCCGCATGCTCTTTTTTTGCTTGTAGGATCGCCGACGTCTGTTTCATCGTCCAATCCGAGTAGAGCCCTATCGCCATAGAGCTTACAGAAAGGGAGACGGCTGTTAGCTCATTACCGGTGTAGGGTCCCAGAACTGAACACGCCGGCTCCGAAGGGCTTCGCGGAGCGAGCGTGCAAAACGACCAGCAGCGGCGCGAATGATGCAACCTGTCGAGGGAGAAGGACGTTTGGCGGAATAGCAAAACCAGCTCCGCTCTCCAAGTTCGAGTCCTCAAGCTTGATCCGAGCACTTACGTTGGATGCCCTCCAGTCCCCTAGGTGACGCGCCATCAAACCACTTTGGAAGAACGATCGTATGCATCGGTCGCCGGACTCCACTGGTGCCACCACGAGACGATTGCCAAATTGCAGAGAGCTCCGGCTGTTTGGCCAGCGTCACCTGGAAACAGCACGGAACGACCGAGCAGTCGGGCCGGAGGATTGTCCATGATGGGAATAGTCAGCTTGCGTAGTCCGGGCTGATCCGATCGAGTCGACGTTTGAGTGCCGCCCAAGGGCGCGGGCTTCTGTTATATCCGTGTTCGTGGAACTGCGATGCCGTGTGAGCGGCGACACCTTCGGAAGGTAGGACGATTTGTTGACCGCCCTGGGTAGCCGCGATCTGAATGCGGCAAGATTGCTCCAAGAGGTACATGTTTAGGAAGGCCTCGGAGACGGTCCGCCCGATCGTGAGCAAACCGTGGTGCTTGAGGATCATTACATCCTTCTTTCCGAGATCCAGTACGAGGCGATCGCGCTCGCTAAGATCCAGCGCAACGCCCTCATATTCGTGATAAGCGACCCCGCCGAAAAAGCACATTGATTTCTGGTTCAATGGTAGCAGCCCTTGCCCCTGTGCGGCCACGGCCATGCCGGCGAGCGTGTGTGTGTGAATGACACAGTGAGCGTCATCACGATTCATATGCACCGCCGAATGAATCGTGAAACCGGCGTTGTTAATCTTGGACTCGTCCTCCCTCTCGATCGCATGCCCTTCCGGATCGACGGCGACCAGGCTCGAAGCCGTAATCTCATCAAACATAAGGCCGTAAGGATTCAGCAAAAAGCGAGGTTCTGCGCCCGGCAAGCGCGCCGACAGATGAGTCGAAATCAAATCGTCCATGCCGAAATGGGAAATCAGTCGATAGGCCGCAGCCAGATCACAGCGGATCTCCCATTCCTGGGGCATGAAATTGGGCATATTCATCTCCTTTTGAAATAAGCCTGTCATTGCACGAGGGGTGTTTCCTGGCAGAATGCGGCCTCCGACTCAGAACTCGCAACTTGTCTGTTTCTGCCTTTGACAAGGGACCTCAGCTGGAAAGTCCGACTGCTATGCGCCGGGGCAAGGAAGACGCCGGAGCCGCGATCACTAGCGCCGCGCGCTCGAACAGATGACCGTAAGCTCAGAACGGGTGGGGCCGTGCGCACGTGGCAAATTCCGCCTTGATCGGACCAATACAGAGCACGTTTAAGTCATCGTTGAAGACCTAGCCCCCTTCGATGTCGCTGATCACCATTGTTCGCTTCTGACGCGCCGAGTTTGCCAAGGGCTGGCCATAGGCGGAGCGGCGCTGGTGACATCGACATGCTTACTGATGCCGCAATCGCCACTGACGTCGGCTTGAGAACCCACGCGCCGA
Source organism: Bradyrhizobium sp. SPXBL-02 (assembly GCF_051853065.1). Classification (NCBI taxonomy): domain Bacteria; kingdom Pseudomonadati; phylum Pseudomonadota; class Alphaproteobacteria; order Hyphomicrobiales; family Nitrobacteraceae; genus Bradyrhizobium; species Bradyrhizobium sp. SPXBL-02. Next base: position 1,887,720 of record NZ_CP182474.1, read on the forward strand.
ACTGATCCGCAACCGCTCCTCCTTCGCCTACTCGTCAGCACATCGACAGCTACGGGGACGACGTGCCGCATCGCCGCGACCGGCCTCATGTGCCTACGCGCGGGGCCGTCGCGATCGTCGTGTCGTCACAGCTTAGGGCGGCTTCAGGCGGGATTCCCCGAATATTCTCACTGCTGTAGCCGAAAATCTGCATACCCGTACGAGGAATTGCAGTTTTTGAGATCAAGCCTCTTTCGCAGACGAAGGGGGCGATTTCATCGGGCGACGAATGTGGCAACGGCGCAGGGTCATTTGAGAACCTCGACGGCCGATAGCTCATCTGACCGGCGCATCTTGCACGATACCGGCTAGAACGATCGGCTTGGCAGTGGGGACGCAAGACTGTCCTACGCGCTTTTGCGCCATCAGAGGCCTCCATTCGGGAAGCGCATAAGACGCGGGCTTTTGCGAAACGCAGGACGCGCACCGGCACTTGATGTGTTCTCGATCGATCGAGCGTGCGACCCGATTCGAACTCGAAAAATGCGCATTTCGTGAAAATGAAGCGGAATTTCGGCGGCAAATGGCCGCACATCGGCGATCCTCAGCTCGGAGGAATCGTATCATCGAAAAATAAGCATAGCGGAACCCACCGGCCGGTCAGTCACCGTGGATTGATTAGCCTTATACGAAGCTCCCGTTGGGGTTGTCTAGAGCAATCCTGAGCGGTTTTGAGGACTCGCGCTGAAGGGATGAAACGGATGTTGCGCGCTGCTTGGCCTGAACTGACAGGCAATCTTACGTCCACGCGGCAAAGTGCTGTCGTGTTCCTTGATGGTGTTGATCAGGAAAGCGACATTGCAAGCCGGAGAAACTGTGCTGCAAAATGGACAAGTATCGGAGACGCTCATTGCCTCTTTGCCAATCTTAGCGTCCAAAGAGGTGCGCATGATGAGGCTGCCCATGCTTGGCTTTGCGCGCTGACCGCATTTGAAGTCGCTAGGCGACTATCGGATGAAGACGACCCGCAAAGGGTGGACGTTGTGGCCAAGCTGGAGGCCAGCGTCGAGGGCTTCGGATCCTTAGATCAGAGGGTGGAGCGTGTTCAAATCACACTCTATGATCACGGCGAGTTGTCTGCCTACTACGTGCCCGCCGGTACTTCTACTTCGTGCGTCCCCGCAATTGTTTGCATCAGCCGGGAAGAAGAAACGGCAGGGATCCTGCTTGGTAGACTCTTGCCCCTTATAACTGGTCGAAACATGGCGGTTCTCGTCGTCTCTTACGATGACGTCTCAAGTCATTGGGTTGGACCGTCAGACATATTGCTTTCTTGTTGCTTGGATCATTTGTCGACCCTGCCGGAGATTGATGCGTCTCGAATGGCAATCTACGGAGAAGGCCTTTCAGCCGCGCTCGCGACCAATTTTGCTGCGACTGACCGCCGCGTGTCTGCGGCGATTTGCGACGGGGGGCTTTGGAGCTGGACCCGGACTCGGTCATCTATTGAGTGGATGACTAGGACTGCCGAGCCTCCCGGCGCGGGGCTGTCCACGACGCAACGATCGCGTTTGGCGAGGAAGTTAAGATGCCCCATTCTCGTCGTTGCTGGCGAGCGCAGTGTTTTCAACGCGTCTGAGGCAATCAAATTAGAGGCTGATTGCGCCTGGGCGAGCATTGACCTGGATTTGTTAATGCCACAGACCGCAGAGGGGGCTTTCGAGAACTTCATAACATGCGATGAGGCCGTCTTCGAATGGCTCGAGCGCAAACTCGATCGCGCGCCAGCTTCATAGCAGCCCCAGGCTTAGTTTCTGAGATGCCAATCTAGTGTTCTTGGCAATCGCGTTTAGCCGCTTATTGAGATACGCAAGCGACTCCTCATCCAAGCCATTTAAAATCGTCGAATTGACGGCTCGTCTCTTGTCCGACAGCTTAGCAATTTCCGTCCGCACCTTTGGGGTCAACGAGATCTGCAAGTATCTTGCATCATCAGGCGAGGTGGCGCGGATTAGAAATTCCAGCTGTTCAAGTTTCTTCGTCTGAGTCGTGATGAATGCGGGGTGAAACCCCAATTTATTCGCCACTGCAATGCCCGAAACACCGCTGCCATCGTCCAGTTCATCGATGGCCATCAGCATCAGCCATTGAGGTTCGCTTATACCGATTAGTTCCGCCCAACTCTTATCGATCTCTTCCAGTTGAGCGCGAATCTCGACGATGTTCCAGATCAGGTCCCTTACAGCCCTGTCAAATTGCTGTTGCGTGGCCATCTTCATTCTTTGTGCCAGTTCTGATTGTCCGCGGCGGCGAGCCTGAGCGGAGTCCGCTGCATCCTATCCAATGTCGGGAAGTCTGAAATAGCGTACTCGGAGCATGCCCGCCATCGAATTTATCAATTGACTAATGCAATTGATTGGTGATATCAATATTACCATCATTGAGGCTCTCAACACGGTCTGCTCAATGAAAATCTCCAAGAAAGCCCTCGGGATGCCCCCCGAGGGCTTTGTTTTTTGCGAAGTCCGTCCTTTGGCGGTTTTGATTGCTGCGCGTGTTGCCAATCAGCAACGGCGCGGCATAAACGTATAGTTTCGAAAATTAATTGATTGTAGCAATTGATGATCGAAAGTATGTCTCGTTGGGACAGCGAGGGGGTCCTCGAAGTCGTTCCGTCAAGCGGTCCGCCTGGGGTGGAGCTGGTAGCGGATCTTTGAAGGACGGAAACGCGGTTTCCAACTTGGAGGTTCATCGATGAAGGTCATGAAGAGTATTGTTCTTGGATCTGCGGCAATGTTCGTGGGGGCTGGCGCGCAGGCCGCCGATCTCCCGGTCAAGGCCAAGGCGATCGAGTACGTGAAGATCTGCTCGCTGTATGGTGCTGGCTTCTACTACATCCCAGGCACTGAGACGTGTATCAAGCTCGGCGGGTATCTGCGTGTGGACACCATGCTGGCGACCAACGCTGACTTCGACGCTGCCGTTGGTGGTGTAGCTGGCGCACACAATCGGCTCAGCAACTACTACACGGCGCGGGCTCGCCAAGATCTGCAGATTGATACGCGAACGGCCACCGAGTACGGTGTCGTTCGCACCTTCGCTGAACTGACGTTCACGTGGACAAGCGGCACCTACTCTGGCGCCGGCACGTCCGCTGTCAATGGGGCGACAAGCTACACCACCTCGCTCGGTTCCCAGATTGCTACAGGTGGAGTCGGTCTCTACTACGCATTTATTCAGTTCGCCGGGTTCACGTTTGGTAAGGCGGAGTCGCAGTTTAGGACACCCTGGGCCGAATATCCGGCGAACAGTTTCGAGCTGCCGGGAAGCGCCGGTTGGGATCCTGTCAACCAGATCACGTACACCGCAGACTTCGGTCAGGGCATTACGGCGTCCTTCTCGGCCCAGGATCAGGTTCAGGCTTACACGACTAACATCTGGAACGTCACCGGTGCGACAGCCGCGGGTCTTGCAGTGGGAGCCTACGGTGCTAATGACATTGGCGGGACCCGAGCCCCTGACCTCGTCGCGAGGGTTCGTGTTGATCAGGCCTGGGGCCTTTTCCAAGCTTCGGTCGCCGCCCACGACAACCATGCTGCCTACTACGGGGCGTCCGAGCCCACGGGTCATCCCAACGACAAGTGGGGTTGGGCTGGACAGCTGGCGTTGTCAATCAAGAACCTCCCGACCGGCCCGGGTGACACAATCAACCTGACGGGTGTGTATACGCATGGTGCGAGCAGCTACAACTTCCATGACTACATGTCGCGGTCATACGCGATGTATGGCAGCACCGGATTGCCGGGTGCTTACCAGAGCTTGGGTATCGCGGGGGTTTCGGATTCGGTGTTTGTCGCTGGCGCTGGTCAGGAGCTGACCACGACCTATGGTTTCAATGGCGGATACACCCATAATTGGGACCCATATTGGAATAGTTCGATCTTTGGGGCGTGGGCGGCTGTGAGGTATAACAACACGGCTAAGGGCTACATCTGTGGCGCGATGGTCACCACTCTCGCCCTATCGAGCGGCGCGGCCGGGTGTAACCCAGATTTCAATTATGCAGTGGTCGGCACAAAGACGTCATGGACCCCGGTCAAGGGCCTGACCTTTACCGGTGAGCTTGCGTATATGATGCTCGACCAGAAGCATGCGAGCGGAAGCACGGTGACGCTTCCGCTTCAGTCGGGCGTCGCAAAGCCGGCTGCAGTGTATGAGCTGAAGGACCAGAACAGCTTGGTACTGCTGCTCCGCGCTCAGCGCAATTTCTAGATCGTCGCTGTATAGGAAAGGAGCAAACAACAGGCTCTTGAGTTAACCTCCAAGAAGGCCTCCGGCATGCCCGCCGGAGGCCTTTCTCCGTCAGAAGCAGGCCGTCGAAGTTTTGTTTGATTACAGCCATGAGGAGCGGTCCACTAGGTCCAACGATGATGGACTATCCGGTTTATCCCGTAAAACGATAGAGCGTGCTAAACGGTTCGATCCGGCAAGCCTTGGCGTGAGCAGAAGAAATTCGGCCGCTCTTGCGAGCCATTGTAGCCCCGGATGTCGCTCAACCGCTGCTGGCTACCGCGGACCATGTGCCCCGGACCGTCTCTCAGGAAATTCCGGTGTCGCATCCGCATAATTTCCGCACCTTGGTTTTATTTTCCGCAGCTATTCGGCCTCACGCCTGTCTATATTCTCCGCGCGCGAGCAGACAAAATAAGTCCGATGCATGCGCGGGCTGTCACGCCGCCGACCCTAGACGGCATTTTGGTCTCTTTGCTAAATCCCGGCTGGGTCCAGAGGGAAATGTCCTGCGGAAAGACTGCCTACATCTCGGGCGAAGAGTGGCGCGCGGGCGCATCGAGCGAAACGCAGAACTCACGCGGGCCACCATAGCGGCGTCTTTCCGGATTGCCGCGGTGTGAGTATCCGCTGGTCAGTGTTTCACGTCTGGGGTCGATTCCGATAACCGATCCACGATCACGCGCCACAATTCAATTCTCGATCGGCTTAACCGGCCGCCGCTTTGCTACACGCACAATTCACGCGCCCCGAATCAATGAAATCAGATGACGTTTGAGTTCCTACGACAACACAGCCGCTTCTCTTCTCAAGTCGGATCTGCAGGAAGTACCCGCATGACAGAACATTGTTATTGGCGTTTCTCGCGGGCCTTGCATCGCGCGATCAACGATCAATCTTTTGCGGAAATAGAAGGTCTGCTTCATGAAAATGTCGAGTGGTCGCTCTACGGGCCTGTTGACATGTTTCCGTTTCTCGGCAGCCGGCACGGCAAGCATGCCGTGCTGGAAGTCATCCGTCATGTTGCCGGCAATATCCAGGTGCGGCGTTTCGACCGCGAGACGACTATACTCGGGTTGGATTCTGCGGCCTCCATTTTGCGATTTTCGCTACTAACGCGTGCTTCCAAAAAACCAATTGCGTTGCGCCTTGCCCAGTTCGTCCAGTTCGAGGCCGCCCGGCTCATCAATATGCGGGCGCTCATCGACACGTTTGACCTCGTTGAGCAGGCCCTCGGCCGCTCAATTCATCTGCCGAACATCGGTAGCTGCGTGGCGGAAACGCGTTAGACAGGATTTCTCCGCACACCAAGGCTCGGGACGGCAAAGCCGGTCCAGCGACTTTGCTGTCAGCGACCAGCTACCCTGCGCGGCTGGGTCGGATGTTGGGTGCCGCGATCCGACTTGGTGCAGCTATTTCAGGGTCGGCCTCGGCCATTCGATCCAATCCAAAGCAGAACGATGTTCAATGATGTCGTAAGCTTCAGAATTGAATTGGGCGGTAGCTACAGTGTTAGACCGCCATCTATCACGATGGTCTGTCCTGTGATCATGGGCGCTGCAAAGCCCAGATAGACGATGGTTTCGGCAATATCTTCGGGAATGCATCTGCGCCGCAGGGGAGTTCGCTCAATAGAACTTTGCCGTTGCGCTTCGGTCCATTCGATCTGCCAGGTGCTGTCAACCGCGCCCGGAGCCACCGCGTTGATCCGGATCTCTGGAGCGAGACCCTGCGCAAGATGACGCGTGATCGCAATGATACCGGCCTTGCTTGCTGCATAGGCCAAACTGGATCCTCTCGAGGTCAATGCTGACACTGACGCCAAGCTTACGATAGCACCTCTGGTATCTCGCAACGACGGTGCAGCCGCGCGCGTGCATCGGAAAAGCCCGATGAGGTTCGTGTCCAATACCCTCGACCACAGCTCGTCAGTAATGAGGTCGAGATCGGAAGACGAAATGGATTGTCGTGCTCCCGGCGTGCCAGCATTGTTAACGAGAAGGTCAAGCCCGCCCATTTTGTTAACGGCGGCGTTCACCAGCTCTGCTTCCTTTCCATCACCGATCGCGCCCGGCACGCCGAAGACATCGTAACCCTCCGCGCGAAGCTTTTTTACTTCTTCAGGCGCCCTTGGATCATCTGGAAGGTGGTTCAGCGCAACACTGCACCCCGACTCTGCCAGCCGCTTCAAAGTCGCCAAGCCGATGCCTGAGGCGGCACCGGTGACGAGCGCTCTTTTTCCCGACAGGTCGTAGCGGATCATGATCTCTCCTTTGGTTTCTCTCATAAGCGAGCCGCGCGGGCGCAGCTCAGCGCCCCCACTGGCACTGACCGCGAATTGACAGACGTTTTATATCATATAAAAAGCTCGTGCAACGCGAGATAATGCTCGACGGCCGGTTGTCAGAAAAAGCTAAATGCCGGCCTGAGCCCTCTATTTCAGCGCCAAACCGACTAGAGAGATAGGACACTATGAGCAATTTTAAGTTGCCGACGGCTGAGCCGGCCCGCCGCATGACCGGAGGTCGCTTCATTGCCGAGACCATCAAGGCGAAGGGTATCTCGCACGTCTTCTTCATGGATGCCGTTCTGCGACGCGCGCTCACCGAAATGGAAGACCTTGGAATCAAGCGAATTCTCGGGCACTCCGAGAAGGGAATCGCATACATGGCGGACGGCTATGCGCGTGCATTGCGGCGGCCTGCCGTTTGCATGGCGCAATCCGTGGGAGCCGCCAATCTTGCCGCGGCCCTCCAGGAATCCTGGTTTGCCTACGCACCGGTCGTCGCGTTGACGGGGCGCCACGCGGCCAACTACCAGTACCGAAACGCGTATCAGGAGCTTCCGCACGAGCCGCTTTACGCCGCGGTCACGAAGTTTAGAGGTCGAGTCGATGAGGTGGCGCAATTGCCCCATCTCCTTCGTCAAGCATTCAGGGAGGCGACCACCGGTGCCTCCCGCCCTGTCCATCTCGACATCACCGGCTATACGGGCGACATCGTTGGTGCTGCCGAATTCACAGCTAGCATCTTTCCCGAAGAGACCTACGCAAAGGTACCAGCTTTCCGTCCTTCTCCGGATGCCGAATCGGTCAGCCGTGCCGCGGCCGCAATCGCGGCTTCAGAGCGCCCTGTGATCCTTGCAGGCGCCGGCTTGATGATGTCAGGCGCCGAGGGTGCCCTGAAGGCATTCGTTGAACATCACCAGATTCCAGTTGTGATGTCGCTTGACGCAAAACACGCTCTTCCGGAGTTTCACCCGCAAAATGGGGGTGTGGCCGGGACCTACTCGCGCAGCTGTGCAAACAAGATCCTGAACGACGCCGATCTTGTCTTGTTTGTCGGGAGCGATACCGGGGACATGATTACGAACCACTGGAAGCTGCCGAGGCCCGAGGCGCAAATTGTACAGATCGACATCGATCCGGCGGAGCTTGGTCGCAACTTCCCCGAAGCCATTGGTGTACACGGCGACCCGAAAGCGGCTCTCGATCGTCTTGGCTCGGAACTGCCATCCCGTTCGAGACCTGGTTGGCAGCGGAAGGTTGCTGACTACGTCGCCGAATGGCGGGCGGAAGCTGAGATCGCGCGATCCTCTGAGGCGACGCCGATCAGGCCGGAGCGTCTGTGCCGGGAGATCTCGGACTGGCTTCCGAAGAACGCAATGCTGGTGGCCGATACCGGATACGCATCGCACTGGAGCGGGACGCTCGTCTATCTGACCGACCCGGCTCAAGGCTACCTGCGAGCCGCAGGCTCATTGGGCTGGGCTTTTCCTGCGTCGCTCGGCGTTCAATGCGCGATGCCGGATCGTCCCATCGTCTGCTTAACCGGCGATGGTGGTTTTATGTATCATCTGCCCGAGCTGGAAACGGCCAGGCGGTATGGCCTCAACGTGATCACGATCGTGAACAACAATCATTGCCTTGGACAGGGCAGAAGAAACATCGACATGGCCTACGAAGGAAGGAAGGGCAACAAGGAGGAGATCTTTGCCTATCGAGATACGGATTTTGCGCAAATCGCGCGCGATTTCGACTGCTTCGGTGTGCGCGTCGAGAAGCCCGGTGACTTGGCTAAGGCATTCGACGATGCGCGCCGGTCCGGTAAGCCCGCAGTCATCGACGTGGTGACGGAGTTTGAGGCGCTTGCTCCATTGCCATGGAGCCCGCCGTCCGGAAGCTAGGCCGGTACTCCCTGGCCAAAGACATAGCCTAAAAGGGGCCCGCGCGGCCCCTTTTGCCTTTTGAGGCTCTGCACTGTCATGGTACACGGAGTTGCTATGAGGAGCGGGTCTATTAGAAGTCGCGCGGGTAGAGACGGGAACGAAGAGAAAATGAGGAAGGTAGGATCTAACGCAGACCCCCTTGCTTCCTCATCCACATTGCCCATGCCCACCGAACTTGATTGGCTGCACGTCGGACGCGACAACTTACACGCGCGAACATATTTGATGCTTCGCAAAGCCCTTATGGCTGGTCGGTTTCGCCCGGGGCAGCGGCTACTTCTGAAACCATTGGCCGAAGAGCTTGGAGTTAGTGTAACTCCTGTAAGGGAGGCGCTTTTGCGCCTCGCCTCCGAGCGCGGGCTTGTTCCGCATCAGTCGCGCACGATGATGGTTCCAGTCTTAAGCGTGGCCCAGTTCAAGGAAATTCGCGACATTCGAATTGAGTTGGAAGGTCGTGCAGCAGAAGCTGCGGCAAAGAACGTCTCATCGAGTGACATCTTCGCGCTGGAGAAAATGCAGGAGCAGCTGATGGTCGCAAGACGGCAGCGCGACGTGCAGACCGTCTTGGCGATCAACGAAGAATTTCATTTCAGAATCTACAGATCGTCAGACTTGCCTGTGGTCTGCGGATTGATCGTAAACCTTTGGGTTCAGATCGGCCCGCTTCTCACGCTCAATGATTTCAGTGCATCCGCAACAGCGAGGGATCATCCACACCGATCGATCCTGGCGAGCCTGGCGGCAGGTGATGGTGCAGGCGCGCGGCTAGCGCTGGCAAACGACATCATGTGGGCAAGCAGATATCTTGAGAAAGCCGTCGTCAGGCTCAACGAGCCGGTCGAAGACAAGAAAAAGCGGAATTCGATTGCATCCGTTGGCGCGAACTGACGACCAGCTCGATCAACTAACCGCCATTTGAAGGCACTTTGGCAAGGTGTAACAAGCGCGCATCAGACCGATCGAGCTGGATCTCGTAGGTCAGATGGTCATCGCAGGTGCCGTCACGGCAAACCTGCTGTGGCGCGTATTTGCCCGGCCGAAGAGACACTGGATAACCGTTCTGGGCATCTCTTCAGCCACCGTACGGGGGGCCTGCTTCTCTGCTTCGTTCGCGCGACAACGCTGCACTTGGTTGTTGTCTAAGGAAAAGGTTATCCCATCGTCGGCATCACGAATTCGGCTCCGGCTCGAATACCCGTTGGCCATCTCGTCGTGATTGTCTTCAACTTGGTATAGAAGCGAATGCCTTCCGGGCCATGCATGTGGTGGTCGCCAAACAGAGATGCCTTCCAGCCGCCGAACGAATGAAATGCCATCGGAACCGGAATCGGCACATTGATGCCGACCATGCCCACCTGAATCTGATGAGCGAATTCCCGGGCCGCATCGCCGTCCCTGGTGAAGATCGCTGTGCCATTGCCAAATTCATGCTGGTTGATCATGTTCGCTGCATCATCATACGAGTTTGCGCGAGCGACCGCTAGAACCGGACCGAAGATCTCCTCTCGATAGATTTTCATCTTCGTCGTGACGCGGTCGAAGAGCGTGCCCCCGATGAAATAGCCGTCTTCATAACCCTGACGCTTAAAGTCGCGTCCGTCGACCACGAGCTCCGCTCCTTCGGCAACACCCGCATCGATATAGGCGCGAACCTTCTCGAGATGCTGCTTGGTCACCAAGGGCCCCATCTCGGCATTGGGATCGGTGCCGGGTCCGATGTTCAATGCGCGCACCTTCGGGGCCAGCTTTTGGATCAGGCGCTGGGCAGTCGTCTCGCCGATCGGGACAGCAACCGAGATGGCCATGCAACGCTCGCCGGCCGAGCCATAAGCAGCGCCCATTAGCGCATCGACCGCCTGATCCATGTCTGCGTCCGGCATGACAATCATATGGTTCTTAGCTCCGCCGAGCGCCTGGCAGCGCTTGCCGTGCCGGGTCGCGGTCTCGTAAATGTAGCGGGCAATTGGCGTCGAACCCACGAAACTCACGGCTGCAACATCAGGATGGGTAAGAAGCGCGTCAACCGCTTCCTTGTCGCCCTGCACGACGTTGAAGACGCCACGGGGCAGGCCTGCTTCCTCGAGCCATTTCGCCATGATCAGCGAAGCAGACGGATCGCGCTCGGATGGTTTGAGAATGAAGGCGTTGCCGCAGGCGAGCGCAACGGGAAACATCCACATCGGGACCATGGCCGGAAAGTTGAACGGCGTGATGCCGGCCACAACACCCAAGGGCTGCCGCAGCGAATGGCTGTCAACCCGCGAGCCGACGTTCTCCGTAATTTCACCCTTCAAGAGCTGCGGTGCGCCCGTGGCGAACTCCACTACTTCCATTCCGCGCTGAACTTCACCCTTGGCATCTGAAACCACCTTGCCGTGTTCGGCTGTGATCGCGTGGGCGAGTTCGTCAGTCCGCTCTTCCAAGATGCGCAAAAACCGGTTGAGAATCCTCGCTCGCCGGAGGGGGGGCGTAGCGGCCCAGGCCGGGAAGGCGGCACGCGCGGCACCTACAGCAGTTCTCACGTCATCTGCCGAAGCCAAACCGAGCGTCGCGGATTGTTGGCCAGTTGCAGGATTAAAAACCGGCGAAGTCCTGCCGCTCCGTCCTTGCACCAGTTCGCCATTGATGAAGTTCCGAATGGTTGCCGACACGGCAGCGCTCCCCTGTAAATCGCTTGATCGGGTCTCATAATGGATGCATAGATTTGCGCATCAACGGCCAAATTCGCGACTCCGTTGTGCAGAAAGTGTAGTCGATGGATTGGGAAAGCGTTCGGATCTTTCTTGAAGTCGCGCGTGCCGGGCAATTCTTGAAAGCGGCAAAGCATTTGCGGCTGAACCATGCGACGGTCGCTCGCCAGGTCACGGCGTTGGAAAGGAGTCTCAAGGTTAAGCTGCTTGAGCGCCACACTTCTGGCTGCGTGTTGACAGCGGCAGGAGACGCCCTCGTCGTGGCGGCGGAACGCGCCGAAAGCGAGTTGCTCAAGGTGGGCGCAAGTATCGGAGGCGCCGCTGAAGCGATCACTGGCACTGTGCGCGTTGGGGCCCCGGATGGACTGGGCAACTACTTTCTAGCAGATCAGCTGGGGGCACTCGCGGCCAGACATCCCGGTCTGATCATTCAATTGGTGCCGCTTCCACGCACCTTTTCATTGTCCCGCCGAGAAGCTGACATTGCAATAACTCTTGACCGGCCGAAGCAGGGGCGATTGATCCTGTCGAAATTGACCGATTACACGCTCAGCGTTTATGCGGCTGAGAGCTATCTCGCGCGCGAAGGCCAAATCGAGACACAGCGCGATCTGACGGGTCGATTGTTCGTGACGCATGTTGAGGATTTCGCTTACAGCAGGGCCCTGGACTACGCCTCAGCACTCGGTCGGCTCATGTCGCGCCGCTACGAGTGTGGCAGCGTGGTTGCTCAAATGGAAGCGGTGAGAAGCGGCCATGGCGTTGGCATCCTGCACGACTATGCTGCCCGCCGCTATCCGGAGCTTCAGCGTCTGCTCCCTGATGTGCGGTTCGTTCGAAGCTACTGGCTGACCTCGCATCCCGATACCCACGACGTGCGGCGGGTTCAGGAAGTTCATCGCTTCATAGTGGCTGCTGTAAAATCGTGTCGCCCCAGCTTTGATGCGCACTAACCGGCTGCGCCAGCCAGCCCCCGCCTGTTCTACAATCCTCTCGCGCCGAAGTTCATACTTAGCCGAAGAAAATTTTTGAGGATTTCCTCCCCCTGTTGCGTCAGAATAGATTCAGGGTGAAACTGTAGGCCAAAGGTTGGATGGTCGCGATGGGTAAGCGCCATGATCTCGCCCTCCTCGGAGCGCGCCGGCACGGCGAGCTTTGGCGCGCAAGAATCGTCCAGCTCGACAATTAGGGAGTGGTACCGCCCGACGTTAAATGGAGAAGGGAGTCCATCGAACAGTCCTTGACCGTCATGCGCCAGAGATGAGGACCGGCCGTGCATTGGCCGCCTTGCACGCCTCACATTTCCGCCGAAAGCACTCCCGATGCACTGATGTCCGAGGCAGATCCCCAGAATTGGAATGACGCCGGAGAGCTTCCGGACAACGGCAGTTGATATGCCGGCCTCCATAGGTGTGCATGGTCCTGGCGATATCACCACGGCGCGTGGCGTGAGGCGAGCGAGGTCGCCGACGCTAATAGCGTCATTCCGGATCACCTCGGTTGCTTCACCAAGCTTCCGGAAGTAACGAGCAATGTTGAAAACGAACGAATCGTAGTTATCGATGATGACAATCATCAAGCACCATGATTGTTATCATCAAATGCATCGAAGATGCGCTGTGCTTTGGCGATCGTCTCGTTATATTCGGACTCGGGATCTGATAGCACCGTTATGCCGCTTCCTGCGTGGAACATAGCCATGTCCTCGCGGATAGTGACGGTGCGGATTGCGATATTCGTGTCCATGTGCCCGTCAAAACCGATAAAGCCAATTGACCCGCAATAGATTTCCCGCGCGACATCCTCGATCTCACAGATGATTTCCATCGATCGCACCTTGGGCGCCCCCGTAATGGATCCCCCGGGGAAGCACGCATTGAGGAGCGTTACGGCATCTTGTCCCTGTGCAAGCTCAGCGGTAACGACCGACACGAGATGGTGTACTGAGGCGTAAGACTCCAGACCGCACAGCACTGGAACCTCCACCGAATCCGCGGTGCAGACGCGAGACAGATCGTTGCGTAAAAGGTCAACGATCATGATATTTTCGGCGCGGTCCTTTTCGGAGTTCTGGAGGAGCTCGGCCCGGCGTTGGTCTTCCTTGGCATCGCCGGAGCGCGCGATCGTGCCTTTGATCGGCCGCGTTTCGACAGCGTGCCCATCGAGCTTGAGAAAACGTTCCGGTGAGCTCGATGCAATCGTGAGCTTGCCGTAGCGCAAGAGCGCCGCAAAAGGAGCAGGGTTCATTGACCGAAGGCGACCGTAGAAGGCGAGCGGATCGAACGAGCTCGACAGGCGAGCCGTGAATCGCTGTGCAACATTGGCCTGGAAGAGGTCGCCCGCCAGAATCAATTCGATCACCCGCTCGACTGCGGCGATATAGTCCCGCCGCGAAAAATTGGATTCCCATGCGGCTACTGGGCCGGCGACCGGCGGCAACAGTGGAGTTCGGGCGGCAAGCAGCGCTGCTAGCTCATCGGCTCTGGCGCGCGCTCGCTCGGCGCGAGCTGCCGGATCCTGCTCGGGCCAGCCCGTCGACACGATGAAGCATCTCTGAGACCTTTGATCGAAGCTGACGATCACATCATAAAAATGCAAGATCGCCTCAGGTAAGCGCTGTCCCGAAGTAGCCGGCGGGGCCAAGCGCTCCAAAGTTCTGTTCAAATCATAACCAAAGAATCCGGCCGCGCCACTCTGAAACGGCGGGAGTTCAGGACGATGATCCTGCGGGTATTTGGCCAGCAGACCACGCAGAACGTCCCACGGATCGCCTTCGACAAACTGGCCATTCCAGCTCGCCTGAGCATCCACGACGATAAACGTGCCGAACGGGTCGCAAGCCAGATACGAATAGCGCCCAAGCGCATCGTGCCCAGCAGCGCTGTCGAGAAATGTCAGATTTGCCAGGCCCGCCAGCCGTTGCATCGCGTGGATGGGCTCGATCCACTGGAATTCGCTAATATGCATCGGGCATCAGCAATGTCGGAGGCCGGCGCGTAGCGTAGCTCGATCGCGGCACTCCGGGGCGCATTCGTCTAGTCGATCGTGTCGTGGGGCTCCGTACACTCGTCTCGAGTACAGGCTTATGAAGTAGCGTGTGGACCGAATGGAATCCCCACCGTTGGGCCGGTCTGGGCATCTGTTGGTACCTCATAGTCGGCGGCAAACCGCAGCTCCCGCAAGGGGCGTACGCGCCTGATCGCTTCCTGATATCGATCGTGAGCTTTATACGCCGCGAGTTCCGTCTCGTTCTCGAACTCTCCGTAGACGACGACGTCGATATCGTTGCCGATCTGATCGCTCTTGCGATTGCGAGCGATCTCGAGCCGATTTGCATGGGGGATTTGGGTGAGAACGGAAAGCCCAGCGATGATCTGGCTGATGTTGGCGTCATCTTTGGCGCTGAACAAGACGATGTGACGTATCATGGTGTCTGGGCGGATTTCATAAGAATGGTCAGATCATTAGCTTCGATAGTGGTCGCTGCAGCAAGGGGCGATCCGCCGCGTCCCAGCGTCTCGTCTCTATGCAATGGGCCTACAAGATCGATTTCACGTTCAGGGGGGAAGCGAAAGCCGTTCGATCGTTTGAATATGGCGGGCGAGCAGATTGCAAGCCCGATGGACGTCGTACGCACGCAAAGCATGGAAAATCATGCGGTGATCCTGATGGGATCGCGCTTGCCAACCGCCACTTCGTGCCGTCGCGAAAACCAGTCGCGAGTTCGCAAGCTGCAATCCATGAAGACTCTCAAGAGAACGCGGCATGCGGCAACGCGCAACCAGCGTTGGTGGAATGCTCGGTTGGGGTCTCATACCCTCGATGCTGCGAGCTTGTCCATCAAGAAGTGCCAGCTCTTGCGCTCCCAAGCCGTGAGTCTTGCGCCGAATTGCGCAAGGCAACCACCTCAAGCGCCGCGCGATGTAGGCGATCTCCTTCACCGATTGGGTAATCAAGGGAGCGACGCGAACACCTTCGCGGCAGCGACAACAGGGTGTTTGGCTCCGAGTTGCCGAAAAGCATCGCGGAGCACGGCTTGAACCGGCTTCCCGCGCAATATCATCCTGACGGAGCGGCGCCTCGGGCCGCAGTGCCCCGCTGATGATCCGCTCTCCGATCGCGTTGGTAGCCCAGCGATTGTGATATTCTCACATTCACTGAGATGATCTATCACGTGGTGGCACAACGCCGGAAGAGACGGACACGCGCGTCCGCGCAGGATTTCTGCAATTGCTGCTCGGCTTTCGCGGTGTTTCGCATCGCACTAGTGTTAGAATGATGCGATCATTAGCTTGCGGGACCGAACAAAGGCATTCGGCGGCACGTTTGCCAAGGGCTGTCTTCGACGTCCCACACCGCATCCATCCGGTCCGAGATTATCGTAATCCCGAGTATTATCGCCTGTCGTGGATGAAGAAGCGAGACTTATGAACGTTCGTGTATCGGTGGGAGCGGCGGCGTTCGGCGACAGCCGGTCCGTCCGCAGTGATTGGACGCGCGTAGAGGCCGAAAGCCTGTATGGCTTGCCTTGCCCCGATCTGATGTTCCAAGCACAGAGCGCTCATCGCGAACATTTCCGATGCAAACCCCATATCTATTGGGCAGGCTAGGCATCACCTCCGACTTGTTCCGGTGACGTCAGTAACCGGTAGTGTGCAAAGGTCCTTGGAAGGTCGGACATGCAGGTTACCTTGATGAAGGGAAAGATCCATCGCGCGTCGGTCACTGAGGCCGATCTGCACCCTGAAGGTGCGATCTCGATTGATCGTAACCTGCTCACCGCAGCGGGGTTCTTGGCCAATGAGCACGTGGAAATCTATAATGTCGAGACTGGCGCACGGTTTGCCACTTACGTCATCGAGGCACCCGCGGGGTCAGGAATAGTCGGGCTGAATGGAGCAGCTGCACGGCTGGCCCTACCAGGAGACAAGCTCATCATCGTGGCATACGCCTCCTTCAACGACAACGAGGCACGAACGTTTAGCCCGCGCGTCGTGAGAGTTGATCGGGACAACCGGATTTTGTCGGATTGAGCGAAGATCGCGTCGATCGGTTTCGTAGAACCTACCCAAGGGGTTCCAAGCGCTCGCACGAATCCGGATGGTGTTTCCGAGGAGAGTAGCCCGCGCACGTGGGAGCCCAGCACGAGACCGCCAGCTGTGAGTCCTCAAGCCGCGCGCAGGTATCAATTTTACCACCATAAGGCTTCGGCTGTGGACCAAGTCTTGCAATCCGTCTTGAAGAGTGTCTGCGACACGGCGCAATCTTAGCGGGTGGGGGAAGCTGGGCAACCGAGCACTTCGGGTAGGACGTCAATCGCGTCAGCAGAGAACGGCAGGAGTTCGCCGACTACGGGACCAGCGGCAACGCAGTCGGCCGCGGTCGCAACGCAGACAGTTCGCAGCCTGGCACTCTCACCGTCGCCGCTCCGCGAAGCGCGGCGGAGGCGGAATTTCGTGCGGTAGCGTTGACCCAGGCCCCGCTGGCGCCATGCGTGCAGGCGTGGCTCAGCGCTATGGAGCAGCCTGGTGGTGGCGTCAGTGGGGGGATCTGCCCCGGCGACAGCGCGCCCGGCTGTCCCTCCAGGGGCCTGTTTTGTAATTCGCCAATTATGATTTCTTAGGGCAAAGCCTTGGTCTTTTGAGAGCTTATAGCGATGATGGCAGAAACAACGCTTCTCCTTACCATGCACCATATGGAGGGCCGGGCTATCTTCCGGGGTGATTTCTCGGGTGATCGGTGAAAGCCAAAGCTGCCACGGACAATGTATGGCGGAGCATCCTCCTCCTTGGCCTTCGCTTCAATCGTGAACGGATCCAAGTGGTCTAGATCGTAGTCGATCCCTGCAATTCTCGTTTTCCAAAAACCCGCGAAGAAGACACCGCTGAAACTAGCACGCCGCGCTGCCGTGGTTGCGATACGTCATCGATGGAGCGCTAGTCACCTATCCTTTCGTGGAGTCAATCCTTCTGCGGAGACTCCATTGCCAGCTAGGTATTTCGCTACATGTTCGCGGAATAGATCGATTCTTGCGAAGTCTTCCGCCGTCCATGCGAGTTCGGCTTCTCGGCCTTCCTTTTGCGCCGCGCTTTTCATCATCTCGGCTAAGAGGCCGCGCAACACGGTCTCCCAATACAAGGCTCGCTTAATGAAGTCTCGCAAGAACTCAGGCCCTTCCTGACGGCGATCTGGCGTGCCGCGAATGTTTGTACGAAACGTGCGGAAATAGTCGTGCGCTAGAAGATTGCGATCTTCGTAGAATGAAATGAGTTCGGGCGTCCGGATAAGGAAAGCCTCTCCGAATGTCGTGACTAGTTGCCCCAGGGTGGCCTTAAGCTCGCTAGCATCTCCTCTTAAAAATTTTTCTGGTGTCAGGTCGCGAAAGCGTCGTTCCTTCTTAGCTGTAGGGGTGTGAGCTGCGTGGGCAGCGAGTCCGTAAAGGGTGAATTCCACGCGCTGCGCGGCATAGAGTGCCAATCCCAGCAACTGGAACTCGCTTTCGTCTTGATCATCCGTCATCGTCATTATTGGTAACACTCCAGATATCCCGGCCTCCGGCTTTGACGTTTCTAATGAATGTCAAATGGGGGAAAGCGTGCAAGCCAGTCGGTGACCGGGGCCGGGCTTCGCACCGGCCGGAAGAATATAAGGTGCGAAGCACGGCGGGCGAAGGGGTTCGAAGCAGTGCGAGGCGCCGGTGCGAGGGGTAAGAGTTGACCGCTTAGGTTTCAAATCTCTTTCAAGTGGGTTCTATATGTTGCAAAGTGGGACGCTCCAGCGTTTGGCTAAGGTTCAACCGTTTCGTCGGAGGGCCAGCGAATGTCTTATGCATCATCCATCTTGAGTTATGGCGCTATTGGGTTGGGCTTTCTGCTTGCTTGGCTGGCGTATAGGCTCCTTCTGAAGGAGCAGGGAATGGTCAAGCCGCGATCGTCGATCCTGAGTTCGATCTATATGTTCGAGGGATTTGCCATCGTCCTCGTAATTATCGGGGCGATCTTGGAGTATACGAACAACGTGGCAAAGGCGGGTGCATTTACCACATCGAGCGGGAATGCGGCCACGTCGACACAGTACGCCTCCATCGCGGCGAGTCAAAGTAGGGCTATTAAGGATGCGGCTTCGAACGTCGAAAAGATTCTGCAGGATCTAGCCGCTCAAAACAAGTTGGCCGTGGAAGACAGTTGTCCGGGCGGATCCAATGGCGTTCCATCCAATCATGCGGGCGAGATCACTTCGCTCAATACAAAGATATCGGCCGATGTGGCTGCGATTAAAGGCACTTTGGGGTCTGTGGCTGACTTTAAGTCTCCGCAAGCGGGGCCGTAATGTTAGCGCTGATTATCAGCAGCGCTCGCGAAAAGCATTCCTTGCGACTCGATGCTCGCATTCCAACCTCCGACGCTACACGACGCCGGCTGATGGGATCGAAACTAAGATGTAAGATACCAATGATTCACACGAATTTCTAAAGCAAATCGACGGCATACCAAAGTCGCTACCAACACATTCCGGAGGTTGGCGGAGTTTTGCCGGGGATAACGGCGCCGGGAGCATGCCCGGCCGGTGACCGCGCGTGTAGTGTCGCCCCACAAACCGGGACAAAGTAATGGCGCGAACGCGGGTCACCAGGGATCAGTTTCAACTCGACGAAAACGAGGTCATCCACACGCCGACCAATGCTCGCTGGAGGGCGTACCCCGGCCGGCCGGAGCCAGCTGTCTATTCTCCCGGAATGCTGGGAAGCGTCCTTCGGAACGGTGACGACTACTGGCGCGAAGACGTCGAACCGATCGCCCTGAGGCTTCTCGCTGAGAGGCCCATGGCATCAGAACGACCATGATCTCGCGGCCCGCTGAACGCTTCGTCTAAAGGGGACAGAATGAACAGGCTGCAGAAATTCGTCGAGCGAGGCGCCTTCGGAGAAGGTCCAGGTCGCACCGCCTACGTGCTCAATCCGATGAAGCTGCCCGATCCCCACAGCGGCTTCGAGTGGCACGTCATGGCGGACTTCCTGCCCGGCGAGGCCATCCTAGCGGATCCCGGCCTAAAGCAAGTCTTCGAGGCGGCACTGAAACGCGGCTGCGCCATCGTCGCAAAGGACCAACCGCGATGAAGACGGACCGCTTTCCCTATGAGAGGTCCCGGTGGAGTAACCTACCGGAACAAGCCAAACGATGGTTCGAAGAAGTTGAAACGCTCGGCCCGCAAAACGTTCGGGCGCGACTGGCGCAAACTGACGCCGGTTCTGCCGGTGCTATTGCTATCGGCGAATTGCAGGTTGTGACGATCGGGTTCGCGCAGGAATGGCTCGCGTGGCATGACCGCAAGCGCGACGCCTTGGAAGCCGAGAGACACAGTCACCATGTGTTCTGGACAAGTGTTGCGGCCTGGGCCGCGACCGTCGCCGCGGCCGCCGCGGTGATCGGCTGCGCTTGGGCGATCTTCCATAAATGACCTTGTGCGAGCTCGCAAAGTGAGCCCGATGTTCGACCCGACCACGTTGGAATTGCTGTCCTTGCTTAAGACGGCGGTCGGAGCTGGCATAGGAACAGCCGTGGTACAAGGCGGCGTCACACTGTATCGAGAACGCGCCGTGAAGAACGAGAAGGCGGCATATCTCGCGTTCCGGGTAGCCGTGCTCTTGGAGGCGTACGCCTCGGAGTGCTGCGATTTTATTTCGAAAACTCAAATGCCGAGCAGCTGCCGGAGGAACCCTATCCATCTTGGCGCACGAAATTGCCCGAGCTGCCCGAATACCCTGCCGACACTGAGGCCTGGCGGGCGCTGGACCGAAATCTCCTGGCGAAATGCTTGGATTTTCCCAGCCGAGTTCACACCAGTCAGAACGCCATCGTCGGGTGCGGCGAACATACGATGGACGATCTCGACATAACGTTGGACGAGCAAGCATCTGCGCGCGGCGCCGAGGCGTGGGAGATCGCGTCCGCGCTCCGCGAAGCATATGGGCGTCCGTGCCGATATCGTCTTCGACTACTACAGCATCCTCCAAAAGGTTCTGAAACAGTCACGAGAAGGGCGCGAAAAACGAACCGAAAACCAATGGTCCTTCCTCAGCGAGCTTTCTGCGCGCGAAAAGGATTTCCCGGCCTAACAAAGGAAGCGCAACACATGCCCACAGCAGAAAGTCTGCTTATCTAACTGATTCGAGTGCAGTTTCACTGGTCGGCGCAGACGGAAAGACGAGCGCGCTTCAATTCACGTTTGCGAGTGGCAAGATTGTCAATATTGGATTTGACGCTGACGCCGGGGCGCGGCTTGCCCACGACATGACGACCGCCCTTTCAGCGGGCGTTAGTAGCGTGGCCACTAGAGGGCCCGGCTTCACAAGAATGACGCCGGCCAGTCGGGTGCAGGCGCACCCGACCGAACAACCTGATGGGATCGCAATAGGACTGAACGATCAAGCCGGCCTCGCTCACCATTTTGTCCTTCGAAAGACCAGCAGCGAACTTCGTTCGTCGCTGCGATCGGCTGAGAGCAAAGCGCGCGTGGGGGTGCAACTTCCAAAAGCGGGAGCGACGCCTCCGCTTACGTTTTCCTTCAGCCGCGACCGCAGACGGACGATCCGGTGGGTCCCGACTAAGACCTAAGACCTTAGGGCCCTGCTGAGGATCCACGACCACGAAAGGCGCCGACCCTGCCAGCTGCAAAAATCGAGGAGGCTACGATCGAACCAAGTCGTCTGGATCGGAAGCGCTTTTGAATCTCGCCGTGGTTTCGGCCAGCGCAGAGAGGGCAGCTTGCATTTGACCGGGCTGCGAAGTGAGCGTCTTCTTAAGATGCTGTCGCTGCTGCTCTATAGCGCGATCGAGCGACGATCCATAGATCGCCGCAATCGCAATCTCCTTGGCCAAGCGCGTATAGCTCTGCCACATGAGATAGAACATCAGCGGCGGGAGCTCGCGGTTCGCAAGCATCATGTAGGAGCGTGGGCCCGCATCTTCGATCGCCCACCATTGTTGCGCGAGCACCACGAGACGCCGGAAGTCCCGTCTCGTCCGGCTGAACTTGTCAGGGTCAACGCCGCCGAGGAAGGCGCAATGGTCGAGCCAGTTCAGGCCTGCGGTGATTGCACTCGAATAATCGACAACGGGAACGCCCTTGAAATCGACGATCGTTTCTTCGTGTGGAGGCTACCGGAGAAAGGCATCCATCATTTCGGGCTGGCGCACAGCGCTAACCAAAAGTTCTACGTCGCGCCTCGGCACCATGATCACGTAGCGGCACGCTTCGAGCCGGATGTGTTCCCAAATTGCCCGAACATTTCCATCGGCGTCATTCAGGGTGCGTTTACACGCCGGATACACAAGTCGCCCTTCGTCGGTCTCTTTTAGGTACCATGGAAGCAGCCTGTCGAGGGCTGACAGGTGCGTCAGAGGTTCGAAGAGATCGCCTATAAGTCTCTTCGGCAGAGGCCAAAACCGACTTCTTTGATCGTCCCATCCGAACATTTTGGCCGCCCCAGGTCCATGCTGCGCTGAATGCCGATTACAATGGGGCTCGCCTGAAGACGCAAGGCGGCCCATTTCCGGCCTTTGAATGATCCGGAGCCCGCCCGAATTGGTTAGTGGGTTATTAACCGCCGTTCGGCAGGCTTGCAGCCACTGTTATCGCTGCCTAATCAGCCCCCCAGCCCAAAGGCAGCGTAAGATGGCCGGCGGTGGATGACACCTCCGCCGGCCGTTTTGCTCGAAGAGACTGTCCGCGCTCTCTGCCGTTACGGAGCCTTCGAAGGCCCGCCTCGCAGCAGTTGACGGTATCCGCTGTTGGCCATACATAACGCGCGCTCAAGATGGGTTTCAAACGCCTTCCGGGCCCGCTTGGGCATCTGCGATACCTCGCGCCAGTCAGCGCCTTCGGCATTGGCCTCGAGCAGGCGCGAATACGTGGTCATGTGCTCTTTCGTAGACGGTAAGGTCGGACCGGAGGGCGCCAGATCGGCGACAACTGTATTGAGCAGCGGCGGCATTGGCGTACTGGGTCATTGGTTGTGACGCCGGGATATTTCCCGGTGTTTGTGTCGGCGGCGTGACCTGTGCAGGATCACTCAAACAGCCGGCGGCTCACATTGATGATGAAACCGGACGGTGCGCCGATGATAGCGCCGATTAGGCCATAGCGGGCGGCGCCACCGGGACCGATTAACCCCGCGCCGTAGAAGAAGCCGATACCTGTACACAAGACAATCATTCCGATCAGTGTCTGATCGTTCAGCTCTTGGATCCGGTGCAGGCGTTGCTCTTTGGAGCTTTGCACATAAGGACCGGCTGGCTCACGCGAGCCGCAGTGCGGGCAGGCGACGGCCGAAAATGAGACATTGCCGCCGCAGTCGGAGCAGCCAATCAGTTCCTGTTGTACGCGCCCGCCCATCATGCGTCCCAACGTAGCCGCCTCGCTACCACATACCGCAGAACGTCCAAGCGCCGATCCGGAAGCCGCGGCTCGCCCGACTAAACCGCAGGGTTCGTCAATCGCGCCACGATGCGGACCCCGCAAAAGAGGGGCCCAAATGTCGAAGCCCCAGCGCCGTCCATCGTCGCATTGAATGGAGCGACGATAGCGTCGCATGGGTTCGTTTCCTCGGGTACTGTCCAGAATCTTTCGCACTTTTGATCAGGCGACGGCTCCGGTTTCAGAGAGTTGTGGCTGATAGAGCGGTCGCATGTTCATGTAGCATTTGGTCGACCACGCCGTTCCGGCAATGTGCCGCAGCCGGGCCGCCGCTAAGTTGAGACAGGATTGACCGTCGGGGAAGGCGCCGACGACACGGGTTCGTCGCCGGATCTCCTTCATGATGCGCTCGAGCGGATTGTTCGTTCGAATCTTCCGCCAATGGATGTCCGGAAAAGCATAGTAGGCGAGCGTCTCGTGAACCGCCTGCTCGACGAGATCAGCAGCTTTGGCCATACGGCTGGCCCGCAGATCCGCGATGACGGTCCTGGCTTTCTCGTCGGCCGCGGCGCGGCTCTCCTGGGCATGAATGGCCTTGAGCATGTGGCTCACCTCGCGGACCCGGGTCGACGGCACGTGGCTGAAGACATTGCGATAAAAATGCACCATGCAGCGTTGATAGCGTGCCTCCGGCAGATAATCCGCAACGCTTTCGACAAGACCTCGGCACGCGTCGGAAATCACCAGCTGCACGCCCTTGAGACCGCGATCGACGAGATGCCGCAGAAACGAGGACCAGCCGGATTTGTCCTCCTTGGCGCCTTCACAGATGCCGAGGATCTCCCGGAACCCCTCAGCATTGACCGCCGAGGCCACCAGCAGCGACACGTTGCGAACCTCACCAGCCCAGCTGCGCTTCATCACGATGCCGTCGAGGTAGAGATACGGATGCTCGCCTTCGATCCTGCGATTCCGCCACGCCTCGATCTTGGTATAGATCTTCTTGTTCAGGTTCGACACTGTGCTCGGGCTGACCCGGGTGCCCCACAGCGCCTCCGTGATGTCTTCGACCCGCCGAACCGAAATCCCCGCCAGATACATCTCGATCAGCGCCTCCTCAACCGAGCTCTCCCGCCTCCGGTAGCGCTCGATAATCGCCGTCTCGAAGGTTTGCCGCCGTAGCTTCGGAACCTTCAGATTGACGTCGCCCGCCTTGGTCTGCAGCGTTCGCTCGTAGCTGCCTGCCCGCGTGTCCTGCCGCGCCGGGCTGCGCTCATACCGCCCAGCACCGCACAGCTGGTCCGCTTCGGCCTCCAGCATCGCGTTCAGTGTCTCTTCCACTGTCCCGCGGACCATCTCGCCCAGGTGATCTCGAATCCGGGCCTCATCAATTTGGATCACCTGACCCATGGCATTCCCATCGTTCATTCAAAGCTCCTTCATTCTAGAAGAAGCCGTCAATCCTGAAAGTGCGAAAGACTCTGTACGTTATCTTTCCTCGCGGAAGAGCATCGGCTGACCGCGCGCGAGATCGCGCTCGACATCGGACTGGCGGCGAACCAAGCGCCGCGCATTTTCGGACTTTGCAAGCCCTGCGATATTCAGCTGTCGGGGCAGGGTGGACGGCCGCGACAGGAAGACGCTGGCGCCCGCGTCTATCGCGTCGGTGTCGAGAACGCGGACCTTCTGAGACGGCTTGCGGTGCGGCACTCGCTTGACCCAGGCCGTATCTCGGAAATCAACCTGAACGCCGCTGTCGAGACAGGCGACACGTTCAGCGAAAATCTCTTGGATTTGGATGAGGGACAATGACCGTTGGACGATGATCGCGCCCCTTTCGACGCCGGCTATGCTGATCTGACGCTGCGCGATTGCAGCGGCGCCACGCTGGCCGATCAGGCTACCGAAGCCCAACTGATCAGCGGAAGGCGCGAAGTTCCAGAATTAACCCGCCAGGGGGACATCAAGCTTAATTCCAGACTTTGATTGCAGCAAAGCTGCGGGGCGCCAGCTTCTCATGGCTGGACATTGCTCCTTGGTCCGGGCCCCATGCGAAGCCGTCGCGCCAATATGTTCGACGCGGCGGCTTCGTTTGATTGCAGACCATTCTATTTGAAACAGCAGTCAGACTACGGAAGGCTTGACCTTATCGGGATGCGTCGGCAACTCAAGGCCCTGCGCTCGCAGCACTCGGACAATCTTGTGATAGCATCGCTACTGAACCGCTTCCTCGTGAAGATTACATTCCTCTCGGAGCCTACAGACCCGAAGCACGAACAGCTTCTCCGATCTGAGTTTGCACAGACGCTGAAGAAGGTGGATGCGATCACCTCGCGCAGGCCGGCACGAAGCGACACGACCCGTAAGCCATCCAAGTAACGCTACGATCGTATCTTAATGCACTTGCCGGCGGCGGCGCCAATGCTAACGCAGTCGCAAAGAGCGTCCTTGTTTCGCGTACTGATGCCTTCGCGGCAAGGGGCGGCCGCTTTCGTCGGCGGCCCCGCCCATGAGCAAGCCTGATAGGCCCGGCGCACCACTCGGAGGCAATCGAGGCAGTCTCGGCGAGATCATCCAGTTGGCGAGTGCGAGCACTGACATCTCGTCTGTTTCGATCGCCACCTTCTGGAATTCGGGTCACGGGTGTAAATCCTTGGCCGGTCATCTTTATTTCGAAGCCACTGGCTCTCACACGGCCAGACGGTATCTAATTCAATATGGTACCGTGAGCAATGTTGTGCAGATCCACGGAGCCGGACAGCCGGAGACCGGGTGGTGTTTCGTTCGTGAAAAGGCTTTGGTGGCAGGCGACGTCATGCTCGCGCAGGCGACACGTTCTGCGAAAGTCTCTTGCATTTGGACGCCGGGCAATGACGTTGGGCGAAGCGGCTGTCGCTCACAGCTTCGACATCGTCAACGACGATTAGCTTCGCCCTGCGCGATAGTCAGCGGGGCAAGGGTGCCTGACCAGCTGCCGAAGCCAAGCGATCGGCAAGCTTTATGCTGATTTTGGCGATGCTGCCGAGCGCTAGCTTCTCAAACAGCGGACATTGCCCCGTCCGGGCCACCCAAGGCGAAGTCGTCGCGTCAAGCCACGCAGTTAAGCCGCGAAGACGCGAGCCGCTGGTTTTGACGGACCTGTGGTTGGGCGCTCAAGACTTGGACAGTTTGCGCAGTCCAATACAACCGATTGCCAACGGAAATACGCTGCCGATAACTCCTGTCGCAAAGGACAGATCGCCGTTAGCCAGCAGCCAGCTACCACAGAACATGCCAGCCGATCCGAGCGCGACCGAGCCAATAAACATTGTGAGTTGCACGTTCCTCCTTTGAAATGGTTGTCGCAACCGGGATGCCTCCAGCAAGTTGTTCCTGGAACAATGAAAACTCTCAAAGAAAAATGAAAGCTCTCAAGGTTTAGTTCCAATAGCTTTGCTGGGAGGTGGCTTTCAGTAGTCGGACCAAACGTCCTTTCACTGCCGCGTCAGCCTACCTGACATATAACCGACCTGTGCAGTTCCGGTGAGAATGTACCGTGCGGCCGACCCGCTTCCCACCACATTTCCGTCTCGTGCTACGGCGGCATAAAGGATGCCATCTTTCGGCAACAGACGCTCATCCTTGCCTGGGGATGGCTCAGGCGGCGCGGCCGGCGGCGCAGTCGGCCTGTCTGCGTCAATCGCGCTGCGAACCGCGTTGCTCACAGTAACAGCCGCGTTCGCTCCTGTTAACGCACCCGCTAAACCCAGCACAATGGCGGCTGGCGGCGCGGCGGCAGACACAAGGACTGCCGCACCTCCGCCCAATGCCCCACCGACAATCACTTCCGTGCCGACGATCCAAGCCCATGTGGAATTCTTGCCAAACTTCGCCACCTGTTTGAAATTGGCTTTAAGACGGTCGGACGACGGCTTGTCGAAGGGCCAATCCAGTTTGCCATTTATCTCTATCGGCTCGCCCGCGACCTGCCCCGCTCCGGCGTAGGTCACGATCCAGTCCTCTGTGTCACTGCCCCAAAGAAATCCACCGAAGCCAATTTCAATTCGTCCGGTCTCTGCGAAGCCTGTCATTGTTAGAGACCAGCTTCGATCATTCAGCTGTGCGTGCCAATTCATCTCCTTTAAAAGCAAGCCTGGCCTGTCGCTGAGCTGGGAATTCGTCGCCAGCACGGTCTCCGCGATTGTCAGCCGGATGGCGCTTACTTGCGCATCCCGGACCGTTTGAGCAGCAGCGGTAAAAATGGTCGTAAGCAATGACGTGAGGACACCTACTGGAAGCAATGTATTGTGAAACATGCTAGGCTCCATGTCGTGAACGATCCTTTCTACCACACTTATTAGTTGCGGGGCCAAGCATTTTCTGCCGAAGACAAGGACGTGGTTTGGTTCGTGCAAGGCTGGCGGCCGCAATCGTCGCCAAGTTGGCGACGACGACGCCCGCTTCAACGTTGACAGCCACCCCTCGCTCGTCGCTTTCCCCGGTGTCTCTCGAAAGCTAAGAAGCTCATCTCTTCGATATTCTCTCTTGGGCGCGCTTCGCCGCCGAATAACGCGCCCCGCAGGCGCGCGCTGAATTCGGCGAACTTTTCTGGGGTGGCGACAATGGCAGCGGGGGCCGCGCCTTCGGCCGTGTAGGTTCCTGCCCCTGGGGGGCGTGACGAACGCCTATCGTTTCCGGATTTCGGCAGGGGAAAGTGACGGGTAACCCGTTGGGGCTTTGCAGAGTTGACGAAGTTGTGAGCTGGCGCTGCAAGATAGGGGGGGCATCCTGGGGCACGAAGGACTGCCCGACAAAATAGCAGTCGGGCCGACGACGCGCCGCTTGCCGAAATCATTCGGCGGCCTGCGCGCTATTTCGCACGGCAAGACCGTCCTGCACGTCGAGTGCCGCGCGCCTGGCACCACCTTCGAGCTTCACAGCGTCGGTGCCCCGCTGCAAAAAGCCACCTGCATTTCGGATCGTCTCCTCTGGGCTGAGGTGAAAGCTGAGATAGCTGTCGCTCCTCCGTGCGGCCGCTCAGTCAGCGCGACGCAGCGCAAGACAGGATTTGCAAAGAAAGAGTCATGTTCTGCAGCGCGTTGCGCTTGCTGGAGGATGCCCAAAGTTTGCAGGAAGCTGGATGCTTCGCTCTCGTCCTTGAGGGCATTCTAGCCGAGCTCGCGGGCCGGTCAGGTGGTGGTACTCCACGATGTGTTGGGGCGTACCGCAGATCACCGTGCCCAAATTCGTTCGAACCTATGCAGAGGGTTTGGGCTGTTGCAAGACGTGCTGTCGCGCTGGGCCAGCGATGTTCGAGACGGCTCATTTCCGAGCCCGGAAGAATCCCATCCACTCCCGAGGGTCTTGGCGACGCGACCGCACAATGGACACGCTTCAGTCAGACGTGAGAGCATTCAAATGCAAACTATCAGGACAGTCGCGGAGCTTCGGCCGGCGCTTATTGAAAGTCGTAAGGCCGGCAAGCGGGTCGGCTTCGTTCCGACCATAGGCTATCTGCACGACGGGCACCTCGCCCTCATCGAAGCATGCAAGGCGCAGAGTGTGATGTCAGGGTCGCCTACGTCGGCTCAACTCGGCTGATCGACAATATGGTATCGTCGCTGCCGGCGTGAGCTCCAAAAGACGTCCCCAGCTATTGTGCGCCAGAGATGATGTGCGGGTAGCGCCGTGGGCGATGCCTCAATCGGCCGGAACACAAGCGGACCCATGCACCACCACCACTGTAGTTCAGAGCCCCGCCATCATAACGTACTTGATCTCAACGTACTCTTCCATGCCATGGTGGGAGCCTTCACGCCCGAGGCCGCTTTCTTTGACACCTCCGAACGGCGCCACCTCCGTCGTGATCAGACCGGTGTTGACGCCGACCATACCAGATTCCAGCGTCTCTGCGACACGCCAGACCCGGCCGATATCACGAGAGTAGAAGTAAGAAGCCAGACCAAACGGCGAGGCGTTGCACATCTCGATCACGTCGGCTTCGTCCTTGAAGCGGAATACGGGCGCGAGCGGGCCGAAGGTCTCCTCGCGTGCAACGAGAGCGTCAGGCCTGACATTGGCGAGCACGGTCGGTTGGAAGAAGCTGCCACCAAGCGCGTGACGCTTGCCGCCGGTCACGATCCTCGCGCCACCCTTGACCGCGTCCGCGATATGCTTCTCGACCTTGTCAACGGCTTCCATGTTGATCAGTGGTCCCTGTGTGACGCCGTTTTCCGTGCCGTTGCCGATTTTCATCGCGGCGACCTTCCTTGACAGCTTGTCGACGAATTCCTCGTAGATCTTGTCCTGGGCGTAGATGCGGTTGGCGCAGACGCAGGTCTGGCCCATGTTGCGGTATTTCGAAACCATGGCGCCCTCGACCGCAGCATCAACGTCGGCATCGTCGAACACGATGAAAGGCGCGTTACCGCCGAGCTCGAGGCCGAGCTTCTTCACGCCCGCGGAAGCCTGCTGATATAGGATCTTGCCGACTTCGGTCGAGCCGGTGAAGCCGATGAAGCGCACCGCAGGATGCTCGCATAGAACCTTGCCGATCGCCGCCGAATTGCCGGTGAGAATGTTGAAAACGCCTCTCGGGACGCCGGCTCTTTCGGCGAGAGCAACCAGCGCCAGCGCGGTGAGAGGGGTTTCGTTGGCGGGCTTGAGCACCACGGTGCAGCCGGCGGCGAGTGCCGGTGACACCTTGCGGGTGATCATCGAGCAAGGGAAATTCCACGGCGTAATGGCGCCGCAAACGCCGATAGGTTGCTTGATCGCGAGCAGCCGCGCATCGGCACGCTGCGTTGGAATCGTCTCGCCGTAGACGCGGCGCGCTTCCTCCGCGAAGAACTCAACATAGGCGCCGCCAATGTCGACTTCACCGAGCGCCTCGGTGAGCGGTTTGCCCTGTTCGGAGGTCAGGATCAGCGCGATGTCCTCGCGATTCGCGGCGATCAGTTCGAACCATTTGCGCAAGATGTTAGAGCGCTGCTTGGCGGTCAACTTGGCCCAGCCGGGGAAGGCGCGTGCGGCGGCTTCGACCGCTTGCGTCGTCTCGGCGGCGCTCATCACCGGGACCCTGGCAAGTTCCACGCCGTCGACCGGGTTGGTGACCGCGTGTGAAGGCGATCCGACCCAGGTACCATCGATGTAACAGGCGTCCCGCAGCAGCGACGGATCCTTAAGGCGGTTGTGCAAGGCGGAGGTGTGTTGGGTGTGTGTGGCGGCCGTCGGCGTCATGGCGTTGGTCCTGAGGGAAGCGTGGATTCGATCGCGGCTCTAGAAAAATGGCCGCGCGACATACCGCGCGGCCAAGTCAGGGAGGAAACGGCCCAAAGGGCACAGGAGCTCCAGCAAGGTAGATGAACTCGCGGCAACTCCAATCTGGCACGAAACGTCGTGAATTCGTGCAAGCACCCATCGCATACTCATTTCCTCACGAGTATTGGCGGCGTTCGCTGGGAGATCTTGCAGCTTTTGTGCGCGAATGCAGCAAAGCTCGCAGCAACTGCATCTACGCAACTTTTCGCAGGTGAAGCGTCGAGCTCGGGCGCTGTTCGAAGGACATCGAGTAGTCGTTCGACAGCGCGTGGCGGCGTCGGCTTCAGGGAAAATCAATCTGCGCGCCCCGAATTAGCACCATTTGCGTGTGGCGACAGCGCAGACAGCTTCGTGTGTCGGACAAAGTCATTGAAAGGCTGAATGAGCGAAGCTGCGATTCGCGCCCGCTGGTATTGCCATGAGCATCACGGGCGATCCGAGAGCAGTTTGAGCCAGCGCCACCTTGTCCGCCGGCGACGAATTTCGGTCATGGTCCATCTACTCCGCCTTCCTGCACTTTTGAGATCAGGCTCGCAATCCAGAAGCGCCGGAACGGCCCTCGGAGTAGGGGGTCGATAAGTGATCAGCCGTGGCAGAGTTGAGGGCACCTGTGCCTTTCAAGTGCGCTCGGCTCTGTGTTCTCCATCTTTATCTTTGCTCGGTATATCTGATCAACCCGAGTGAGGGCAGGAGGATATAGTGACAGCAATGAAGTACTCTGAACAGAACCATCTGCTTTCCTGAGGCCGCTTAAGGCCGACCGATTTTATCAGCGAGGGCTGAGCGCATATTGCTGCTGACGCCACGCCCCGCAGCTTTTTGCCGTGGAACTGGGTGCCTGCAGGTGATCAAGGCTGCGGCTGCCGCAAACGTTTGAGCAGAATCACGGCGAACGCTGGTGCCGAATAGGGAAGCAAACTTGACGCGTTTCGTTTCGCGAGAGCCGGGGGCGCTAGCCTAGAGCGGGCTCCACTTATGCGAACCAACAATTGATGCAGGGTCCTCCTCGCGTGATCATCTGGTGTCCGCGGCATTGGGAATAACAACGGCGCGTACTGGCGTCAGGGCCGCCTAAGACGATTTGTGGTTGTCGAATTTGCCGGGAGTCGATAAGCTGGATTCATTGTCCGATGCTAATACTTTACGGCTCGCAGCGCGATTTGCGGAGAGCGATCCATGTTCCGCGCGATCCAAATATCCATCCGTATTCCATTGGTCGCGTTTGCCGTGCTTATCGCTGAGACCGGCCACGCTCAAAGTGTTAGCCAGGCCGGCGCAATGCGACCGGTCGCGGGGCTGGCAACGAACGATCCGATACGACAGGTCGCGCAACCAGTCGGGTTGTTGCGTGCAGAGTTACCTGGTGGCTCGATAAGGGCCTGCACGGCTGCGATCATATCCGACGGCTACATCCTGACTGCAGCGCATTGTGCTGTTGATGCGCTAAGCCTGACGACCATTTTCGGCCACGGCCAGGAGAGTGCAAAGTTTGCTGTAACGCGCCCAATCGAAATCAATAAGGATCGGGATTATGCCGTCCTGGAAGTCGAGGGGACGCCGTCCCGGCAATTTAACGCTGCGAAGCTGCTGCTTCGCATCCCAGTTAAAGGGGAAAGCGCATTCATCCTCGCTGTGAATACCGACGGTGAGCAGACGATATCTAGAAATTGTTCGGTGCTTGGAACAAACGACCGGGGCTTGGTTCTTCACGATTGTGACACGACGGCCGGCAGCAGTGGCGCGTTACTGTTTTCCGCCAACGATCTGGCAATCCTCGGTCTGCATATGGGGCCTGCCGATACTCGATCCAACCAAGCGTCGGCAATGTATTCGATTGCTCTTGAGAGCGATCTAATTCGCAACATTGCGACGATCAGACCCTCGACCACTCCGATCATCGATTTCCGGACGGTCGGCGGCAAGCCTGGCGAGATAGCTTCCGATTTCAAGCGCCTCTACCTGTCGCTTTACAATGATGGCCGACTTCCTCTCAAGCCCTATCAAGTGGGAAGCTTCACAAGTATTGAAGACGCATTCCGATCCAATCAGCTATTCTATGGATCTCCGTTCCCGCTAGAACTCGACAGTATAGCTTGTGATGTAAATCCGAATGTCTGCACGCGAGAGAGGGTCGCGGCGACTTTGGAGGAACTGAAGTCGGGCGTGTACATACGTGATGTCATTCCTGATACCGGCAGGCCGAGTGGAATGTCAAAGCCGTCCGGCGGTAAATGGTCCGTGGCACCGTCCACGTCGTTGTGGCTTCCTAGTATCAGGTTTGAGCAACAGCGGGGTTGGGTGGTCTATCGCAAACGCGCGGGCCAGGAGATCAGCGAAATCGTACGTGAGTTTGGAGCTTGCGATCAGTTCGACGATCAGTGCAAGAATCTCATACTCGGAATGAACCGTAACCAGGCCGAGAGACTCAACCGCGACTATACGGGTACGGTTTTGCTGCCCAAGGTATCCTTCAGCGCGCGGGATATCGACATCTCGACTGCTTCAGAGAAAGGCGCGGGCCCTACGAAAGAAATTAAGCCGGTATCCTCCGAGCAGACCGGTCCGTTGATATTGCGCGCAAGCGAAGCAGCACCCGGGAAGACATCGCAATCGTCGGACTCCGACTATCGCGTTTTGCAGGTTCCCGCCGAGGCCAGCATATCGACAGGTTTGGACGGGGTACTCAAATCGCTCGGTTCGACGGCCTCCGGCTCGGCACGCATCGAGCAGAACTCCAGATGGCAGCCTCGATGCAATGGCAACGAGGCCGGCCCATGCGAATTGGACCCGATCGACTTTTCTGAATTGCAAAAGCGGTTCCTCGATGGCGTCAACTTTCCATATCGAACCCTTGTCGACTTTCCACCGGCCGTTAAGACCCAGGCGAAGCGTCTGGGGGTCATCGATACGAGGTTGGAACTCGGACATTGCGCATTTGACCACCTGAGGACAGCGAACCGCCTCAAGCTTATCGGTACCACTATAATATCGAATCCGGCGCCGATGAGTGCAGGGCACGTACCCTGCAAGTGGATAATGCCGAATGGGAAAATCGACCCCGGTGTTCATGGAACGCATGTCGCCGGGCTGATGGTCGGTAAGATCAGCGACCAATCGTGGGGATTGAACCCCTTTGCAACGCTCTCTGCCGGACAAATCGAGACCACGACAATAGGCCAGCAGGTGAAAGTCTCAAGTCTTGAACTGGCTAAACTCTTGGGAAACATGCTCGATGAGGCGGGCTCGGCAGGCGGTCTGGATGTCGTCAATCTCAGCATGTTTTATCAGAAAGAGAGTATAACTCCCGTGGGACCCGGTGGTGCCGGGAGTCGTCCTCGCGGCGATCCGGTTCTCGATGTCATCCAATCTGGCGCCGGTTATTGGACCTTGTTCGTCGTCGCTGCGGGCAATGATGGGGAGGATTTCACGGCGATTTGCGACATGAGACCGGCTTGCCTGGATTTGGCAAACGTTATTTCTGTGGCCGCGCTGGACGCAAGACTGCCGGATTGCTCGCAGGAAATGCTGGGGGAAGCAATTATGGGGGCCGGGTGCATGTTGCGGTGCCCGGAGCCGATATCCTGGGCGTGATCAACGGAAATTACCTCGGGCTTTTGAGCGGCACATCCCAGGCCGCTCCCCAAGTGGCGGCGATCGCTTCTATCCTGCGAACGATAAAACCGCGCGCCACCCCGGGGGACATCAAGGAGCGGCTCATCGTTTGCTCACAACCCGTACCGGCACCACCGGACACCCCCAATGCAGCCACAAATGCAATATTCGGTGGTCGAGTGGACGCGACTTGCACACTTCGCTCCGACGGGGAGGGCATACTGCGGGAAAAGAACTCAAACGAAATTTTTCGCGTCAGGAGTGTGATCGCTGCGGCGCAACCGGATATTGGGTTCGACCCTGTCGTCAGTGACTACAATTATCACCTTGTGATCCCTCCGAAGCAGCTTCGTGGTTTGCGAGAAAGCAGCAATCCGGAAGAGTTCACGATCTTCTACAAAAGATCTCCTGAGAACAGCAATGCCTCGCTGTCAAAGGATGAGCGTATGTCGGTCCAAGCGGGTGCGCAGCTTAGGGTAGAGGTGTGGGAAGAGACCCCGCCCGCTCCCGGAGCATGGAGGCCCAGGACGTTCTCGGTCGGCAACATAGCCCGGTTTGTCGCTCCCATGCTGAACCGTTAGTGCGCAGGGGAATGTTCGATGTTGCGGACAATATTCTGTGTGGCTGCAGTTTTGACCGCGTCACTCAATCGGCAGGTTGCGGCCCAAACCTTCCAGAATGGACGCGCCCCGCTCGTTGTTGGACAGACACAGGACGTCAGGCTCGAGATTGCATTGGCAGATGCGCAGCCTGCAAACAGAACGGCCGTCGTGCAAGGGCTTCCTAGCGCCACGACGATCAAACTCCGGTTAGATCATATCAGCGGAGCGAATGTCCCACTCGGCGCGATCGTTGTCATACGGGATGCCAGCAATAACGAAGTGGCCCGGTACGCCGGCGCAGAACTGGTCAAAGAACGCAGGATCTGGACCCCGCTGATAAAGGGGACGTCGGCTCAGGTGGAAGTGGCGGGGCAGCCGCAGGCGGGGGCCGAATTTCGTGTTTTGATCGGAGCCGTCGCTTCCAACGTTCCACCCTTAAAGCCGACGCTCAATATTGTCAGGGACTTCGACCTGGAGAATATCGAGTACATCCGGGTAAATCAGCCTGAAATGTTCGTTGCTAGTCGTCCTGTAGCAAAGATTTCTTTTGTGAGCAGCGAGGGGCCCGCAGCTTGCACGGGATTTATGGTGACCGACGATTGGATGCTCACCAACCATCACTGCATCAACACCGACGAGATTTGCAAGTCAGCGGACGTAATCTTCGGCTTCAACAAATCCGACTCTCCGCTCGGCGATGAGATGCAGAAATGCCTGCGGCTCGTTGACAACGACGAAGACCTTGACGCGGCCCTGATAGAGGTCGCCGGTTCGCCGGGCAAACGTTGGGGCTTCCTTTCGTTCAGCGACTCCATACCAACTCTCAACGAGGCGGCTGTCGTGGTCCAGCACCCCGCAGGCTTTCCCAAATTTGTTTCACGCATAGACTGCGTCGTATCCACAATGCCGGCAGACGGAGTGAAGATTGGCAAGGAAAGCGACTTCGGTCACTCGTGCGACACCATGGATGGTAGCTCCGGATCTCCGGTACTCAGGCGAGCAGATCTGAAGGTGATGGGCCTCCATCACTGGGGATTTGTCGATCAGGTCGAGAAGTGGAGTGCGGAGAACAGGGCCGTGCAGATACGCTTCATCAGGGAAAGATTTGGTCTTTAGCTGGCGCAATGGATGCGCTTGAGACCGATTTGCCGCGAAGTCTTCAGCAGTTGCCGTGACGAGGAGAGCTGCAGGCCCTCCGAGAGAGCAGCGCGCCAGAGAGCCAGTGTGGAGCAAAGCATGCTCGTGAAGTTTCTCATCGCTTTGGCTGCAGCCAAGCTCTTGGTGGGATTTGTATCGCCCCCGCTCGCGCAAGCCTCGACCGACCTCGCTCCGTTGGTCATTCTCGTCCGGCACGCGGAAAAAGCCTGCACGAATTCAGACGATCCGCCATTGTCGCAAGCCGGCAAGAAACGCGCAGAGGCCCTTGCGGCTGCGCTCGCCAGCGCCGCGGTGAGGCGTGTGATCACGACGGATTTTCGGCGAACGAACGAAACCGCGGGACCTTTGGCGCAGGCACTTGCGCTTCAACCCGTTATCATAAATTTGAAGAACGACCCGCCCGATCTGCCCGCTCACATCGGGCGGGTTGTGCATGCCGTCCGCGCATCCAACGAGGGTGCCGTGCTCGTTGTGGGTCATACTGTCACAATTCCCGGCATTATTGCCGGTCTAGGCGGACCTGATATGGGAGAGATTTCCGAGTCCGAGTATTCCAACCTGTTTGTCCTGGTCGGGGGCCCCAAAATACGCGTGGTTCGGTCTCACTATGGAGCGTCCGATCACAACTCGCAGGCCGACTGCAACTGAGGACTGCTTTGTCATCGGACCAGACTATCCGGCCGGTTTTTTATATCCCGCGGCCTTGGCGTCGAAGCTTGGACTATGCTGAACGTTGCTCTGGACTCACCGTGTGTGTTGCGCTGCGTGGGCAACATGCGACGAGAGCGCGCTGGCAAAAACTCAATACGGTGATAGGATCATCAAGGTTGCCTTGAATCAATTTTACCACCTTTGTTCTTCTGGAAAGGAGTAGATCATGATTGTCGGATTTTGTCTTTCGCCGGTATTGCCGCAACGAGTTCGCCGCCCGCTAACCGGGACGGCCCTGGTCTTGGCCGTCTCAATGATTGCTGGTTCCAATGTTCTTGCGCAAGACAATAAGCCCGCATTCAGCCCCGACGAAGGCAAGCTTTTTTTGCGAAGCGCCGCCGAAAAGGCGAGAGTGAAGCAGAAGGAGGCCGCTAAGACGTTTGAAGAATTCAAGAAATCCGTCACCAAAGAGCCGTTTCAAAACGGAAAATACATTGTGAACGGGGACACGCCCATTTCCACCGACAAAGGCCTCGAAGAGTTCTACAAGCAGAACGTGGTTGTCGCAGGACATGCGACCACTGAGTTTGCCGTCATGAGCATACTGGGAGTAGACGTCATTTGGAAACCGGCGGATAAGAAAGCACTCACATACTGCGTGAGCAATGCTGCGGCGGATTCGGGTGGGTTCGGAAACCGCTATAACACCGTTGTGAGCACCATGGCCGATGCGACGCGAGCATGGGAAGCAGTTGCCGACGTCAAATACGTTCACGTAAATACAGAAGATTCTAACTGTACGCCGGCCAACTCAAACGTCAAATTTGACGTCAGGCCGGTCAATCTCAACCAATATTTGGCGCGTGCATTTTTTCCGAACGATGACCGCGAGGCCAGAAATGTCCTCATTGATAACTCGGCATTCGAGATCCCGGCTGGGGGAAAGCTCTCGTTGACGGGCATTCTCCGGCATGAGCTTGGACATACGTTGGGCGCACGACATGAACAAACCCGACCAGAGTCAGGAACTTGTTTTGAGGACAACGATTGGAGAGGTGTGACCGATTATGATGCCTTCTCGGTCATGCACTATCCCCAATGTAACGGGAAGGGCGATTGGTCGCTGACACTGACCGTGCAGGACAAGAATGGAATCGCCTGCCTGTACGGGCCGGCACCTGGATTCACGATTGACACGACTATTTGCAAACCGAAGCAGTGATCCGGCGACCTGACGAATGATGCCGTTAGCAGCCTGGCCAGTGCCTGGGCTGCTAACGGTTGAGGCCTCCCCAAGGTATCGCTATGAAGATGGCGCGTTTGCTTCTCTCGGGACTTGTTAGTTTATCGTTTCCTTGGCAACTTTGCCACGCTCACCTGACGGTTGAGACTGCACAGCTACGTAAGACGCTGGACTTGACTGCACCTCAGGATCCGGCAACCGATCGCGCCGCGAACTTTGCGGTTATCGACGGCGGATGGATTACGCGCACGGCTGGATCTGCTGACTCGGGTGGGGACACCGGTGCCCCTGACACCGTTCTCGAGTTTCAGAGCTTTGCGTTGTACGCGCTATCGCGGGGCAAGGGGTTGTCCGACGATGGCCGGAAGGCCCTCGAAGGATTTCGTCAGCTCTTGCGTGAAATGAAGGCGGAAGGTCAGGTTGTCGAAGTTTCGGACACGAGAATCGGGCTCGAGGGCGAAACGAGGGTATGCGCCAAATTCGTGAGTTCAGATCTGGCGGGGAAAGCGTGGATGCAAATGCAGCGCCTTTCAGCCGGTGCTGACCTCGTGCAGCTAAAGCCAGAGAAGTGCTGAGTACCGTCTCACTTGCCAGGGGAATATGACTGCTCGTTGTAGGCCACGGCATTATGCCACCATTTGCCAAAGGCCCGCAGAATCCGTACTCCTCCAACAATGGAGGGCAAACTTCTTCTTCCGGCCAGTGTGCAGACTTTTGCCGACGAGATTAAATATTGGAATGCAATTCCGGCGAATGCGAGCGCCGACGACTATCGGCGTTTCCTGCAACAGTTTCCGGCCGGG
Source organism: Bradyrhizobium sp. SPXBL-02 (assembly GCF_051853065.1). Classification (NCBI taxonomy): domain Bacteria; kingdom Pseudomonadati; phylum Pseudomonadota; class Alphaproteobacteria; order Hyphomicrobiales; family Nitrobacteraceae; genus Bradyrhizobium; species Bradyrhizobium sp. SPXBL-02. Next base: position 1,925,689 of record NZ_CP182474.1, read on the forward strand.
TATTTCGCCGCTCAAGCGCGCGCGAAAAGGGATTCCGCCCCGTCGCCTGTGACCGACCCGCACCCGACGCAGGTCGAAATGTTGGAAGATTGTACCGCCCTGCGGGATTCGCCGATCGAAAGCGCCGCCGTTGGAAAGTCATATAAGGGGACGCGTGGCATTCTGATCTCGTCTTCCAGCGACTGGGTGTTTCTGCAAACGTCGCGACGGCGAGCTGTGCTATGTGGCGTCTCGGTCCGCCAGTCCGGTGCCGTTGTTGCAAGCACCTGTCATCCTCAACTATGCCGCTGCCGGTGACGATCCTCCGGTAGAACTCCACAATTTTTGCTGAACCGGTTCGCGATTTCATAGATCCTAGCACGCAAGCATCTTGGCGCATGCCGATCAAACGGCACCGGGAACGGCCCTGGCTCGCATCGCCAAGGTCAAGTCAGCACTGGAAAAAAGGCGTGGGCGGCGCCATCATCGAAATCAAGCCGCTGGCCCCAGCGAGCAATACGATGCATCTGAAGCAGGTCGAGGTGACCTTGATGGTCGCCAACTAATCTCGATGGGTGAAGGCGAAAGCTGCCTGCCATTGTTGATGCCAATTCGCGTCGCTGACAGCCCGCTTCTCCGAGGTGCCCCGGATTGTCACCGCAGGATCGCGGGTGCCGCTTCTCTTAGTCGTTAAATCGTCAACGCCACTTCGACGATTCGAGTTCAAAGATATATTACTATTGTATGCACTTTTTGGTAGCGTATGATGAACGTGCAATATTCTTAAATGCATTTTTAGGGAGGGGTGTCATGGCAAATTCGCGCAGGGACGTATTGCTGCAAGGGGCAGTGATCGGAGCAGGTATTATCGCGGCCAACACGACCGGCATGGAAGCGTGGGCGCAGAACGGGCCGCCTGCGCCAAAATTGCGGCGCTCGCTTCATGGCATGTCGCTCAATGATCCAATCTTGCAGACGTGGCGCGATGGGGTGCGGCTCCTGAAGTCTGCCAATGGCGATGTCAGTTGGGCGAGCTTTGCTGCCATTCATGGCAACGACGCCGGTTGGGGTCTGTGTCCGCACGGCAACTGGTATTTCTTGCCCTGGCATCGCGCTTACCTTCTCATGTACGAGCGTGCGGTACGGCAACTCACCGGCAATAGTGATTTTGCGCTGCCCTACTGGGACTGGACATTGGATCGGCAGATGCCGCAGGCGTTCACGGATCAGACCTACAACGGACAGCCGAATCCCCTGTTCGAGCCGCAGCGCGACGCGACGCCGACGGATTCCCTGCCGGACAGCGTGGTCGGACAGGCGGTCATCAACCAGATGCTCCAAGAGTCGCCGTTCGAGACTTTTGGCACTAGCCGCCCTGACGGACAGGACAATGTCGACCAATCATGGATCGTCTGTGAGTTCTGCGGCGTGTCCGGAACGTTAGAAGGTACCCCGCACAACAACGTGCACAATTTTGTCGGTGGCATCATGGCAACAGCCGGCTCGTCGCGGGACCCGATTTTTATGATGCACCACTGCAATATCGATCGCATCTGGTGGCTGTGGAGACAGGGCGGCGGTGCGGATTCTCCCGATCCGCTATGGAGCGGCATGACATTCCAGAACAACTTCTTCAACCCCGACGGCACGCGCTTTTCGCCAAGGGTTTCCGAGATGCTGACGCCGGAGCCGTTGGGCTACACTTACGTCGAGACGCCAATCGCGACCGTGTCCCTCAGCGGAATGTCGACGGCGCTTGTCATGCGATCCAACAAGTTCACCAGTCTTTGGTCGACGCCAAGGGGGGGCGCGAGGCCAGCAGGCATCGCTTCCTATTCTGCTCAGGTGACGCAGCCTGCTGCAACCCTCGCGAAATATCTGGAGGTTCCAATCGATGTGGATGCCGCAGCACTTGCGCCAGTCGCCGCCCGGCCATCGTTGCCAAGCGGCTTCGAGAGTTTGAGCCTCGCCACGGCCCGCCAGCACTATCTCGACGGACCGCGCTGCTTTGCTTTCCTGCGCGACTTCGACTTCCAGAAGAACAAGAACACCGAATATCGCCTCTTCTTGAACTGCGATTATTTGTCGGCGAGTACGCCGACCACTGACCGGCACTATGTCGGGTCGTTCGGCTTCTTCGGCAGCCACGGTGGCCATTCCCACGGCGGCGGTGAGCCGAAAAAGCCTTCCATCAGCGTCGATCTGACGGCGACGATTGCGCGCGTTTACGGTCCAGTCGCAACGCCGCCTGGCAAGTTGCGCCTGCAAATCCAGCCGGTAGCCTTGCGGGCCGGCGGCAATGCGGACGGCAGCGCCAGACCTGCCAGCGTCGAAGTTGCGATTGTCTCGGGGTGATCCCACATCAGGCGTTGCGGGTGACGCAAAGCTGATGGACTAAGGTCATGAAAGTTCGTCGATTTTCGATAATGGGTATGGGAAGCGCACTCGCGACCCTTGTCGTGATCGGAGCACTTCCCGCAGAGGGAGATCCCTTGATCGCAACCGTCGGCAAACCCGCGATAGTGACGGCCAAGCTATCGAAGCCGCGAGAAGGCCTGACAGCAGACAAGGTACCGTCCCGCGTCGTGGTGCTCGTCACCGGTTACCAGCCCGCACAAAAGGGCAACGTCCGCGGTGTCGTGAAGGTGCAGAGGGCGGACGGGAAGGAGCAGGAGATCGGAACGTTCGGGGTGTTTCCGGACACGGCTTTCAAGGCCGAGACGTCCCGAGCGAGGGCGTTCAGCTTCCCGCTTCCGAAGGAGTTGGCGGTCGACTCCGTGAAGCTGAAAATCGAGGTCGTTCCCGACAAGGAACGCGGAACAGGAGAGGGCGCGCGCCTAGAGATCGGGCACGCGGAAATCCAGTAAGCCGCGCGATATTGGACGGTGCTGAGCTCGGCGAGGGTGTTCGCGCCATGAATCCGCTTAGCTAGCGGAAGCGTTCGCCCTGAGGCGATCCGGTTGATGGTCTTGCTGGATCAGACGGGCCCGCGCGCTCCACGCGAACCGGCAGGTACCGATCCACAGCGAAGAGCAACGCCAGCAGCAGCCCGCCGACGAAGATGAAATAACGGATGATGGGCATGGACGGCCGCTCGCGAATGAGAAATCAGTTATCGGCGGGGCCGGATTGGAGGGGCGAGCCGCTGCAATCAGCGACCCGCCGGGAAGGCTTACTCGATCTCCTGGACGACCGTGCGGGTCGACGGATTGACCAGCATCCCGCGCTCGCCCGAGTAGACATAGCGGTACTTGGTGAGCGAAGGACCCCAGTCGGCAGGCACCGCCTCGAGTTCGACTTCGCGCGGCACGGGCTGATCGACCCCTATCTTCTCGCGGGTCTGAAGCAGCCGCACCTTGTACTCGGTGACGCAGGTGCGGATTTTCGAGCCGTGTTCCGGCACGATCTGCATGGCGGCGGCATGGCCGGTACCGGTGGTGGTGACGAGCGCCCGAAACTGTCGCGGTGATAGTCGGCCGGCTTGCTTTCCGGGCCACTTAAGGGGGCGGGTGGCCTCCCTGATCGGGTCAGAGGAGGAGGCATGATCGCGGAGCGCGCGAAGGGACGTAGCCGCCGTTGTGGTCGATGGAACATCCGGCGCAGATGAAGGACCCCTACGTCGTCAGCCGGGTCCTTACCAGACGCGTGGCAGTCAGTTCCTCGTCGATCGAGGGCACCCAGAGCACTCTCGACGAACTGCTTTCGGTCGAAGAGACGGGGGACGACGGCGCCCGGGACGAAGCGCGCCAGGTCCGCAACTAAGCCGTTGCCTTGGACGGATTCATCCCGAGAGCCGCCAAGAGCGGCTACGGCGTCTTCACGATGGAGCTGATCAAGGACCTCCATCGCGCCGTGATGAAGGACAATCCTGACTACCAGGACATTCCCGGCGACCTCCGCACGCGCGTCGTTTGGATCGGCGGAAACAAAGACATCGCATATTCCAGTTTGAATCCTCCGCCTCCTGCGGACGTCGCCGATTGTCTCGCCCAAACGGTTGAGTACCACGGAACGAGGAATGCAGCAGCTGACGCAAGGGTTCACGCGCATGGCGATCGCGCACACCCATTTCGAGGCGGTACCCCTAAGCTTCTAAGGAGCAGAGTGCGGGAATATGCAGCCGCAAGAGCGCCACTTGAGGGCGCGGGACCGACTGTGACCGCGAGACCGGTTAAAAAGACACCCGGACGAAGGGCAGTGATAGCGACGACCGGCACGGCGGGACCGAGGCCGAGTGCCTCCGGCGAGCGGTTCATTATGCCCTCGCGCGAGGGATCGTCACCGCCTGGCCGAGATAGCCGTTCCGCGCCTTCGCGGCAACGGCCTGGCTTGGTGAGCGAAAGCGAATAGAGCCCGGTCCCGGAGGGACGCGCAAACATTCGTAATTCATTGGAAGTTAATTCAAGTACTGTAGGCGCTAATCTGGGTTCATTGATTGGCTGGGAGCTGGGAGATAAATTGGTATTTGTTTTCCGATAGGCGAGGTCTGGCGAGCAAACGATGGCGCATGTTTCCTATAGAACTTTGGCTGACCTGCAAGGAATCATTGCTGACAGCATCCCTGAAGGCGTGACGCTGGAATATAAAGGGTCGAGCGTGCTTAGGAACCGTGATGACAGTGCCATTTGTAAGGCAGTGACTGCACTCGCCAACTCAGTCGGTGGTCATTTCATCATCGGAATCGAAGCGCCCGCGGGCGGCCCGATGAAGCTTGATGGAGGTCTCCCCGGACCTTCTAAGCTCGACTGGATCCACAAGACGATCAATGCGAACACATTCCCTCCGTTGGAATCAGTCGAGGTCATTGAGATCCCGGACAGCGACGGCACGTATTACGTTATCAGCACAACTGCAAGCGTTCATGCGCCCCATCAGAGCAAAGACCGTCGATACTATAAGCGTCAGGGTTCGCACAGCGAGCCAATGGAGCATTACGAGATTGAGGATGTCCGGAGTCGGCCAAAGTCGGCGCAAGCACCATTGCGCATCAGCCTTTTTACGGAGGATACGTTTGGCTTCCTGCGGTTTCGAAATGACTCGACCACAGACATCATTAAAAATCTCAAATGCCGCGTCGAAACGAACTTTAGGTTTGAGCGGGACGGGATAGAACACCTTTGTCAACGCGGATTGCGAGAGCTGCGACCCGATGTCCAGCGCTACTTCCTACTCGACACCATCCCTGGAATGTTACAGAAAAATGCTGAAGCTGAGTTGCATGTACGCGTGAACTACGAATTCCGGGAACAGCCGGTCACCGATCATGCTTCGTTTTACATGACAGACTTACTGGAGTCGGCGATCATCAAGCCGCCCGAGGTAAAGGCTCTCAACGAGCTCAGCGAAAAGGTCGAAAAGCTCACAAAACACCTGGAGCGGTTAAGGAGCGACACCGAAAAACTCACGCAGATGGTGGATGGTAGCGGCTTGCGTCTGTCGCAGCGCACGCTGCAGGCTTTAAAGAATGTCGAGCAATTTTTTGATCCTTATGAGTTTGACTGGGACGGATACAAGATCCTGCTGGATATCTCGACGGATGAGGCCATTTCGCTGCATCGCATTTTCGGGGTCATTGACAGCGAGCCGGGGCGGCGCCAGCGATATGAGAATTTGCCAACTGACTTGAGAGCGAAATTCGAAAAGAAATTTCGGGTTGATTTTGGAAGCTAGGCGTCTTTCGTACTATTGGCGAGTCAATAGTACGAAGGCTCGTCGCCCGGCGCACACTTCGATCTGCCGTGCACGACAGCCGCTGTCTTCATTTCGACGAAAGGAAAGCAGCCCGGCGGAGTGGTGCACGTCAATGAGGTCGAGGACTGGTTAAGCGCATACCGACATTCAATGCGCTATCTACAAGGCCATCAGCCCCTGAGGGAAAAGCTGGTCGCTGTTTTGAACTTTGGACATCCGGAATTTTTAGGGCGGACGCGCTCCAGCTTTTAGCAACTGAGAAACAGCGGAGGACGCGGCTGCGCATTGACTGGAAAGACGGCCAGCAAATCCTCGCACTTGCGAAACAAGGCAAGGAAAAGGCTGTCAGTGAGGCCCTTTTAGAGCATTTTCTACGCCATCCATTGTTGAAGCGACGCCGAGTACTGTGGCCGCAGCGTGAATGACATGCAGGGCATCATGTAGGATCAACATCGGTCTCCGGTATCAATCCCAAAATTTTCTTTCGTATCTCCCTCAGTATAATCGCCGGGATTTCGAGGCCATCCAGCTCAGCATTGTGCTCTTCGATCCAAGACCGCACTTCTTCACGACCAAGACTGTCCAAAACAATCTTCTCCGAAATTGCCACAGCGCTCATTCGCGAAAGGCCGAGCTCCATTAACGACAAAAGCGTTCGGGTCGAAACGCCGAATTCTAACGCCACGCCCACGTCGAGCTGGTTGGTTTGAAGCAAATCCAGTTTTCCAATTTCGGCTAGATAGTGCTTCAATACGTCCATGTAAGCTGCAAGATATTTTGGTGCTGTAAATCGAGCAATTCGTTCAACCATCTCCATCGTGTCACGTATGACTTTGGGGTTTTGGTAGGGGATTCCATGTTTTTCGTAATAGGCAATCCGGGCACGAATGATAGCAGAGAGTGAATACCCCTTTAGCCATTCCAAAACGACGATTGTGTGCAGAGGAATAAGAGTGGCTGGCAGAAATGCAGGATAGAGGTACGAGTTGATCAAACCCATGATCTTCGTCATACGCTCGTACGCATCGGTGCTCTCCGGCGGAGCTGGGAGCAGATCTTCTGGATTGCTATCCATTGCGCGGAATGCAGATAGGAGCTTCTGCATTCCGACGGCGTTGACCGATGCATGCCGCACGGCGACAGATGCGGGGATCTCAATCTTCCCTGCCAACGTTGCCGAGGCATCGTTCAGCCTCTGGACCAGTTCGGGGCTATGCCGTTTGACGAAGGTGGCAGAATTCAGCGTTCCTTCGCGAAGAAAGTGGGTGAGCAGATACGATGCGACTTGCTCTTGCTGCGAAAAGCGGGAGAGAGCGTTTGTTTCGATGTCCCATCTTGCTTCCAAAAACGACACTAACGACGTTGAATCTGAGAGTACCGTGTCGGTTTCGCGACGGATTGGGTAGCGCTGACGTTGTGGGACGCCGTTTGGCCAAGCAGTCGTATTTTCAGGGTCAACGCAGATAATATTCCCCTGAAATTCGTTGCCCCATCTTCCGGCGCGACCAGCCAGATTCCAAAAGTCGTGAGGCTCCATGGGTTGTTTTTTGCCCTTGCGCGGACCCCGCACTACGATTGTGCGACAAGACAAGTTGACGCCTTCAATCAACGTCGATGTACAAACTAAAAACTTAATCTTTCCTTGGCGGAATAATCGCTCGATCTCCTCGCGGAGCAGAGAAGGCATGTTGCCGTAGTGAAACGCCACGCCTTTCTTGACCAACGGGGCGAGTAAATACGCGTCATGCACTCCACGCTTTGCCAAGTCGGCTAAGGCAACCAATTCGTCATCGATATCGGCTTCCGGAGACGAGGCGGCTTGCGCGATAAGCGAGGCAACTTCTTCCGCTTCGGCAGCGCCGTTTGTATAAACAAGTGTACCGCCTTTTGCGCCGGCAGCGGCCGCAATCAAAGCAAGTCTCTTTTTTATGGTCGTTGGACGAGCAGACAGCCGTAGAGTTCCAAGATCCGCCTCGACGCCGTTCGAATATCGCAAAGCGAGCCGCCAGCGATCCGGTCGCAAGGGCCTCTGTGACGCCAAGATAACATTTTGCAGCACGGTAGGGGCATCACTATCGACTGACGAGGTATCGGAAGTAGCAGGCGCGTCATCGAGTAGCGCTTCAGGATTTTGTGTGGCCGGGCTAACGAAAACGAACTTGGCCTTTGGATTGATACGTAGAACTCGCTCGAGAGCATCTTGTAGGACTACGCCTCTTAGCTTGTCGCCGACTTTGTGTGCCTCATCTGCGACAAGAAGGTCAACAGAAAGGTTTTCGTTAAGGGCATTGGCAAGCAAATGGAGTCGCTCTTGCGTTAGTACGAAGATTATTCTGTCCTTGCCAAGCCTCGCATCGCTGTACTTTTCGATCAGCGGAAGAGAGGTGACCGCAATTCCAGAGAGATTCTCTCCTGCGATACGGGACAATAGACTGTCCTCAATCTCGCTAACTAGCGCCCGGGTGGGCGCCAAGTACACAGCGACGCGAGTATCACTCGTGGTTATCTGGTCGAGGAGCCACTGAAGAACCATATAAGTCTTGCCAGATGCCGTTGGCGCGGATGCGGAAATCCAGATATGACTGTTGGCCTCGTTCCAAAATTCTTGTTGAAACGGATTTACTGTCAGCCATTCGCCGGAGTGTTGGACCAGTACAGAATTTTCCAGCGCGCGGGTCACAGATTCGACGCGCATGGAGATGCCGAGCCGAGATTCCACGGCTTCGTTCAAAAGGCCGCGCTTTTGAGCTAACTCGACCGAGCGGTAATTCGACAGCTTTTGAAGCAATACAGACCCTGCGTCTTTCACCTTGGGTGCGTCCTGCAATGTCAAGGCTGACGTCGCAATCCTGAGGGCGGCTTCCGTGGGCGGGCGCCGCTTGGACTTGGCAAGAATACTTCCTGCGAGCAGCAGTCTCTGCCAGTCAATTTCCGCAATCTTCGCGTCGAGACTGTCTTCGTCATCGACGTTGTCCAATTCCGATAGCACCGACGCGCTCGTTAGAACTGTGAGCTCGTCTGCGATCGCGTTATCGAGAAGCCAGTTGTGCAGCTCTTGCTCGGTCATCAGGTCTTCCCCAGCGCCTTGAGAAATGCCTCGCGGAATTTGTCCGCGGATGGCAGAGGGACGCAAAAGAATTGTATCTCTATCTGATCAACCTTTTCGGTAGTCACGCGGTTTAGCACTTGCTTGCTCCACGCCGCGATAGCTTCCTCCGCCTTCGCAGCGACCTCGGCTGCGACGGCTTTGATGTCTCCGCTCGGATAGCAACTACAATCGAAGCCGACCAGCGCGACGCCGCAGTAACGCCTGCGGTTGGATTTGGGCGAGCTTGTGGTGAAGTATTCGCGAAACGCCTCTGTTAACTGGCTGTCGCTCAAATCGGCTTTGTCGCTGAGCAAGATTAGATCACGCTCGCGCTTTGCCTCTTCGCCTTCCGGCTCGATTAAAAAAGGCGCAAGGCTTGCCAGGCAATCGCGTATCGCGTCCGAAGGATCACTGTAGATCTTCGACTCGCCCCAGTAGAGCTTGATCACGCCGTCATCGGCAACGTGAGCATAGACGCCATCCGAGCCGTGATAGTGCATCGCAGAACTTGTTTTTAGATCCATCTTGCAGAGGACCTGAGGGATCTTGAGAAATCTTTCGGTAAGTAGGTACAATAGCATCTCGCCGCCTTCGCCCGTGTTGGCGAGGTCGGTGAACAGGTTGATTGCCTCGTGATGGAGTTTCGCTACAGCGCTCGTTTGTTTAAATTTGCTATCTCGATCCCGGGCAGCCTTCAGCTTTGTCCTCGGGATGGCATAGTCGGCGAGAGTGTCGCGCATGAATTCGGCAAGCCGCGCAACATTAACTCGTCCCATTGCGTCCACGGACAAGCAGTGACAATGCATTACCGCCTTGCAGCCTGCGACAGCCACATCTCGCTTTACCAGAGAGAGGTGTACGCCTAGCTCTTCGGGGTCGCCGCTCAAAATTTCTTCTAGTTGCGCGACCGAAATGTCTGGCAAAAGTTTCATCTCTAAGAATAGCAATGGCTTGCAACTATGAGGAGTGGTGATGCAACTGTCGCTCTTTTATTCAGAAATAATATGGAAAGCGATGGGGCCGCTGCCCCAGGAGAGACCCTCGGCGGCAATGACTAGACGGCAGCCAATCGCGGCTCATAATCGAGCACCGGCCAATTCGCGGCTTCTGTAGTATCGCGCGTGAATATCGGAGACAACGGATCCCATTCATATCTCGTCGTCATGCCACGCTCGGCCAGCAATGCTGCCCCGTACACAAACCGCTCTTCGTAACGCTGATAAAGCGTTTGAAAGAAGCTGGTTGAGAGCAACGGGCTATCGGATGGCGGGAACGAGGGATAGACCGAACCAGCAGTCGGTCCTTGAGGCTCCACGAGCGCGATGCTCATGGCCTCGTAACGGCTTATCTCGTCGCGAATGCCACGACGGCCCGTCATTTCGCGCAACGCGGAATGAAAGCGAACGATTCCTTCTGCGATCCGGTCGTTTTCGTGGATTGCGATGTCGTTCTTCTTGATCGCTTCAATGCTGCGCTCGCTGGTCTCTCCTTCGCCAGTTTCTTCTGCATCGCTGCTGACCTCGGTCGGAGTATCGTCCTTTTCGAGGTCTGCCGCCGACTTGGCGTCTTCGACGGTTCGGTTCGCCCTCATGAGTGCGTAGTAGCCGATCACCATCGCCGGGTATGTGATGTGAAGATTCGTGCACTCACCGATGGTCTCTTCCATGCGGTTGGTGAGATTGCGAAACGCCTTCGTTACGCCTTTACATGACACGGCAAGGACAGGCCCAACGGGACGACGATTCAAGACGACATCTACATTCTTGGTTTTCAGACCACCCAAAATCACCTCCTCGCCGGTGCCCCCAAGCTTCGGGTCGTAGTGCAGGATGTGACGTGTAACTTTCCGAACCTTCTTGGTCTCAATCCTGAACGGGGGGCGCGGCGTAATGTCGTCGGGTGGGAAACCGCCTTCAATGAGGAGGCGGCATGCAATGTACCAGTGAAGCGGCTTGATATGCCGGGCGCTCTGCGTTTTGCCCTCGTGCGTGGCGAAGGCGTTGAACGCTTGCGGTCCGCTGACCCACTGGCACGGGGATGTATCAGCTTTCGGCATAATGCCTCCAACTGCGCATGGTTTGCAGCGCGTCGGCGACGGCGAGCTTGTCTATCCTTTTAAGCGAAGCAAGACGCGGAAGGCAGATCTGGCTCGCCTCGCGTGGTTCGAGTTTCAACATCCCGCCGCCAAGTGGATGCCCCTCAATCTCGCAACTGAGCTGGACAAAGTCGGTGCCCCATGAGTCCAGATACTTTGCGGCACCGGGGGACCTTAGCCGAACGCTGTGAACCGAGTTCGTGCAGGTGCAGCCCGCATCATTCCGGACGAGACTCGCTTCGCGACCCGACATGTATGAAAGGAAGAAGTCCGGCACCTGAACGTCCGGCACCGAATACCAAGGATCTCTGACGCGGCATTTGTAAGCCTGCCGCGCTTCTTGGCCTTGGTCGGTCTCGAGGTATTTCCTGACGCCGCGTGGCAGGTCGCCGCCCTTGGGGAGCCGCAGAAGTAGGATCTGGTCGTCGGCACGCTTCCACTTGCTGACAACGCCCTGGGTGAGCCGCGAGGCAGGGAGTGCTCGTCCGTTGCGAACGGTCGCATGGAGGAGCTGCTCGGGAATGTCCCATTGGTCCGCGAGACTCGGGCGGAGGTGGAAGAAGTCATTCGCACCGCTGACATATCCGATGCCGACCTGAGCCAAGTCACCCAGTCGCGGGATCGAACTGTCGCGTGCGACGTCTTGATAAACGTGCCGTGCATAGTTGGAGAGCAGGAACGGCCTGAGCCGTCGGTTCCAGACCTCGCGCCACTCCTGCACGGCGATCGTGTGGGTGGGCGCGGGAGGGCGACGCGACGGCTCGAAGTGATCCACGACCGAAAGCCGGATTTGCGAGGTCCTCCGGGAATATCCGTCGGCATAGAGAAGCCAGCAATCCTCCGATAGCTCGGGGAAGAGCTTGTCCTTCACAGCCACGACGTGAACGGTCGCGAAGTTTTCGACCATGTAGTCGAGCAGCGGCGCCGCGTAAGGGGCGTGACCGATCTCTGCCGGTACCACGAAGGCCATCCGTCCTCCCGGCTTGAGAAGCCCTGCGGTGGCGGCAAGGAACGGTGCCCATGATGAGGCCAGCCCGGAGAAGTTTGCGCCCAGCTTCTGGCACAAGGCCAACGCCCGGGCCCGCTGCTCGCCCTTGAAGGTCTGGTAGCGGATGAAGGGTGGATTGCCAGCAGCGCACTCAAAGCGCTCGGAGGTTTCAGCGGCCCAGCTGAAAAAGTCGCCCTCGTGGACGAGGGCCCACGGCGCGCGCTCAATGGCGGCCTGCGTCGCCCGGGCGTCCTGTTCGATGCCCACAGCGTTCCGATGGCCCGCGATGAAGCGTCCATCCCCGCACGAGGGATCGAGCATGCGGTCCTCGTCCGAGCGGACGGCCCAGTTCAGCAGGCAGCGCACAACCCAGTCGGGTGTGTAATACGCCCCGGCTGCTTTTTGTGAGAGGGGCTGAACCACCAGAGCTCCTTCGACGAATCGCGGTATGTCAGATCATATCGTGGAGCTACCCACAACGTGGCATGCGTCGAGACATTTCTGGCGCTCGCTCCGCCATGTGGAAAAGTCGGAGCCGAAATTCCCCCGGGTGAAAAGCTCGGGCATGACCGCGCGGTATGGGATGGGCGTTGGACCGGCCATAACGGTCCTCCATGGTTGGGTGCCGGTGGAGCGGGAAGGCTCCAAGTCTAGCAGAGGGTTCATGAGGGGCGGCGGCGAGCCCTTCATGTCGATGGGTGCAGGGAGAGCGAAATCTCCCGCGCGTGGTTCAGGGGCAAGACCCCTACCATGGGGGGCCGGGGGAGCATGGAGGCTCCGCCCGAGCTGGTGATGAAACGGCCAAACGTCATGCGTCGGGGGGGGTGCAACGGGGGCGCGCCAGCGCGCCCCTTTGCCAAGATGCGTGCTGTATTACAGCACACATCTTGCGCTTATTCTAAATGTTGCAAATGGAGATAACGAACCGATGTGCGATGAAGAGCAACTCCGGGAAATCAAACTTGTCGCGGGTCTCGATGATACCGCTCTGAAGCCAATCAAGCGGAGGACCTCACAAGCGAGGGACCGCCAACTTAACCCAGGGGGTAAGTTGGTGGGCCTGCCAGCCAACTCGCTTGGCGGCAGGAGGAGGCGGGGTAAGTTGGTGGGCCCGGCAGGACTCGAACCTGCAACCAGACCGTTATGAGCGGGAAGGGGCGCCCGAAAGATACTTAAAACTCAGATGAATTTGGCGATGATTAGTGGCGTTCGTTCGCGTTTGGTTGCGCCGTAGTATTGGTTATTGATTGGTTGGCGGCAGGTTTCTCCACCGTAGTCATACGGTTTTGGTGCCGGCTTTTGTGATTGGCGAAACTCGATCGACTCGCCGAGCATCATTGCGGGGCTACCCATCAAAGGAGACTTCTGATGAGTGACCGCGACTGGAATGAAGAGAAGCGGACTGTGTTGGAACGCCTCTTCGACTCTATCTTTGGAAGACGCGAGTCTTCGGAGGAGGAGATAGGAAGCGATATCCATTGGTTGGGGACGGTAAACCGCCATTTAGCCTCGGATAGCGATGATTGAGTATCGCTGGTCGTCTTAGCCGACGGCCCGGATCATTAGCACACGACGGACACAGGCGAATCAAGGTCGCGTGTGTTATAAGAAGCAGTTGCACTGGCCGCGGGGTGCTGGAGCAATGAAAATTGTTATCAGACTCCATTTCGACCCTCATTGGGGTCCTTGGTGTGATCAGCTCTGTCGTTACGTTGATAGTGACGATACGCGGAGAAGTCCGAGCAAGTCGGAAGGAAAAGCGGAATAGAATGCCGCTGCCGCGACACCATCGCCGAAGTGCGAAAAGTACCAAATGACAGTAAGAGGCCGCCAACTGAGGCGGCCTCTTTATTTTTGCCCAAGAACACCGCACCGCCACGAGCGGGTTTTTTCGTGCGCACCACCAACAAGAAGATATGAGCAAACTCGATTTCATTACTTACCTTAAGTCCACGCTTACCGCCGCCTCCGCCAAGCTGCTGGCCGGCAATCCGACCGACAGGGCGACAGCCGGCCGTCTTGATCAGATCGTGCGTACGGCTGAGAACATTTCAGACGGCTATTGGGCACGTATCGCGCAGCTGTATGATCCGTTTGCGCCCAAGCTGCAGTTGGCCGTGATGCATCTGAATGCGGATATCATTGCCGATCAGAAAATTGCGCGTGACTTCGATTCATACATCGAACTGCTCGTCGCCGAATTGCAGAGCTGACGGTCAGACCACCCCGCCGCGTTAGCGGCGGGGGTCCTACAACACCATAAAATTGAAAGAAGTTATGTTTCACAACAAAGCAAATTTTAGTGCTGCACTCTCTGATCAAATCCAAACTTCCGCGAGGTGGCGCGATAGCAATGCGAGCCGCTATAAGCATGATCAGCGCAACGCCGCCGCAGCTCACCGTCTCAGGGAACTAGGAACTCAAATTTTCGTCTCAGACGAGGACTGGACAAAGCTGGCTCCGTTGCTGGTTGATCAATCCTGCTTAGCAGCGATTTCGGAGACGAACCGAGATGTTGGATTCCGAACCTATCCTGCCAACTTCGCGGGTTGGCTTGAGAACCTGCATTCGAACCTGATGCGCGGTTGATCGCCAACAGATGAAGCAATCACCAGCTGGCGAAACAATAGTCGCCGCTCCCGGTTCTCTGTTGAGTCAATACAAGTTGCTGCGCGCTGTCATCGACGCACCATGGGCAACCCGTTTAGACCACAAGATCACGAGCCACATCATAGATCGCTATTTTGGCAAGTACGGAGTCGCTCGCGCAAGCCTTCGCTACCTAGAATTGGCAACTGGCGCGACCCGAACCAATATTATTGAGTCACTGCGCCGCATCACCGACCAAGGAGCCATCACCGTCAAACGGCAAGGCATCGGTACCCGCCCGACGGAATACAGCCTGAACTTTGATTTCGTCACCAAGATTGCTAGAGGTCCTGTAGAGGATACCGCTATTAGCGGTCCTGTAGACGATACCTCTGCCGGTCCCGTAGGCAATACCGCTAGCGTGCCTAGTGGTCCTGTAGACAGTACCGAATCCTGCTTACGTAACCCGCTGACAAGCGGGCTTACGGTAAGTAGAACTGAAAATACCCCCGCCGTGCCTACGGCACCGCCCGTGTCCGGCGTGAACGCCGACACGGCGGAGACGGCTGGGGACCCGGGAGGCTTCGAAGAGCTTTGGGCCGTCTTCCCTCGTAAGCACCAAAGGGCCAAGGCTCAGGCAGCGTACAGGGCGTTGGCGCCCTCGGCGGCTCTCCATGCCACCCTCGTGACGCGGGCCGCTGCTTGGGCTTCCCACTATCAGCAAACGGCCACCGAAAAGAAATGGTGGAAGCACCTACACACATGGCTTGTTGAAGAGCGATACCTTGAAGACTTGCCAGAGCCATATGAAAACCGAAAGGAGGCGGCGATAGCCCGCGCAAAAGAGAACGGCCCTCGAAAGGCCAGAGAAAACGAAGCCGGCAAGTCGGGCCTTTCATCGAAAACACCGATCGGGGGACACAGCGTAAAAATTGTGAACTCTGAAGTAGTGGGCGGCGCTTGGGATCAGGAAAGGGAACTAGTCCTGTCACTCAAGATCGAAGATGGAGACCATGCAGGAAAAGAGTTTTCGCATGCCTTCAAACTCATGTCCGCCGACGAAAGCGCACAGGATCAAGGTATGGCCACTTACCGGCAGATTCGAGAAGCCACCGGAGTTCTGGAACCTGACGACACCTCCGACTTCCACGGCAAGTCCCTACGCGCCATCGTGAAGTCTATGGGACGGGTCGAGTACGTATCGCTATAGAGCCCAATCAGCCCACGGGACTAAAGGGATGCGTTTTTAGAGCGCTTCCCAGTCTCTGGGTAACTTACTCCGTTGCTTTTGCTGCCTCTGGCGCGGCAGTTGTCGTGACGGCTTTGGACGGGGTTACACGGGCAATCGTCTTCTCAGCCAAATCTCTAACTTGTCCAACGAATCCCGGAACCGATCTAACCGCGTCTTTCACGAGGTCTGAATTAGCGAGTTCGTTCCATGGGCTGCCATGAGTTTCCGCCTCGACCAAGCGAAGGGGCTGCTCGTCCAAGCGGGTTAACGCCGATGACAATAGTCGATGCTCCAAATCTGGATCAAGTCTCGCGGCTTCCCTTCGGAATCCCTCATAGGCGCGGGATATCGAAGCTTTGAAAGCATAATCCTCAGAGAGTCTGAATCGTTGCCCGATTTGTTTCGTACTCAGCCAACCAAACCAAATTGGAGCACCAACCGACAACAAGGATAAGAGGACATTTGGATAAATGAGGGACGACGGTTGGTTTGGGTCCTTAAACAGCTCGACCAAAGCTTGAAGTCGGTGTGTCCCGAAATACCCGCCAGCGGCGAGGGCGATGATCAAGCCGATCACCCAAACCCACATTGAGGTTGAAAGTTGCTTGGATCGTTCCGAAAACGCGACTGCTAAGCCCACACTCGTGGCTGCTGAATACGCAGTTTCAGAACGCTTCAGCACAGCCTCAGCTTCACTGGCGCTCCGATGGAGCTTCTCGTCAATTTTCTCAGCGTTTTCCCGCAGTCGCTGAAAGTCAGTTTCACCCTGCCTAACGCCAGCAAGGATCGTATCAACCCGATTCTTTGCTTCGGCGAGAGATTCCAAATCTGTCGGAAGCTGGTCGGCAGCATTGTAAGCGCGCTCGATTGCGTCGACCATCGAGGCGATAGAGGCTGTGCGAGGTTCCAGCCCATTCAGCCGAGCCTCCATTCCACGCACTTGAGCAGTCAGTTTCCTAAGCTTGACGATCGCCTCTCTCTGATTGTCAGGATTCAAAACAGGTTCGAGAGCGTTGCGAAGTGCATCCATTGTGAACATGAACGCAGGCACGCCGGGTGCGGCGTTACCCCAGATGTTTGGAATGGTGGTTTGCGCTAGGAAGTCGAGACGGCGAACGTAGTCGGCCAATTGTGCTTCGCTGTCGCCAAGATCGTCGATGCTGTGGCTCTCGATTAGATCGAGAATGGACTGAGCTTCGCGTATCAAGTCGTTTCGAGTAACACCTGGATTAGTCCAAGTGCCATGGGCGTTCGAAAATGGCTCGTCGCTTGGAATCGCGGATCGTAGCGCTGCAATAACCTTTTCAAGCGCTTCACGAATTTGAAATAAGGTCTTGTTCATTGGTTGCACCCCCCGGTTGCGTTGCCCGAGCTTGGGCTAACATACGGTGATGAACGAGGAAAGTGCGAAATTCCGAGCTGTCGAATAGCTCTTACTCGTTACTCGCAACCCCAGAGACCGGCGGCTCCTAGAAGTGGAAACGGGGTCGATTTTGGTTCCATTTGCGGCTATACACTCACACGCGCGATCGAGAACGGTCGCCCCCCGGAAAGCGCAAGGTGAAGACCTTGAACAGTCTGGATTTTGGCCAGTGATTCGGCTACGCGTATCGACATTGATTATTTGATTTCGCCGCCATTGGCGGCACGGGACGCCACCAAGAGAACCAACTAGCCGGCGCACCCGCCTAAGCGGAGGCTTCGTCGTGCCATTGTCAGAGGAGGCTCAACGTCCGTGTTGGTGGGCGACGATCTAATTTTTCGATTCATTGCCACCCGACCTGACTAGCCAGAACGGCAGCGGGCGATCATTTCATGAGGCTATTTTGATAGGACAAGCGCTCGCGCCTGACGTGATCAGGCTGCGGTTTCACGCTAACGATAACTTCGGCCCAACCGAATATCGAACGCTCTATAATGAGTGGAAGAAGACTGCTCCACCTAACGACTCAGACATTATACCCGACAAGCCGAAGGTTTCTGAGAATCCAAGGCACGCCGCCTTGTGTGCTGACCTTCGAGCGCTCCAGGAATGGAAAGTTATACGGGATGATACCGGTGATCCATTGCAGACGAACTATCTTTAGCACCCTAAAGACGAAGATTTCGATGACGAGAACGATGAAACAAAGGGTGTCGAGCGGGACCTTCTTGGTAGCTTGAATGACGGCCCTACAGCCGAACAGATGGTGAAATCGGTTGATGACATCGCGTTCAAGAAGACCCACGACCTCGTCCTTTATGGATTAGAATATGCTTGGCGGGAACGATTGATTGTAGACCTCGATGCGCCCGAAAATCGGGAGGCTGTAATCACGTATCTTTACAAGGGAGAGAAACGCACGCGACCACGCGTCGTTCTTGGCGGTAAGCTGCATTCCAGCGTCAAACTCAATTATGTAAAGATATCGGATATCGATGGTGACGAATTAAGGCCATTGGGCTCAATCATCAGTTGGGGTCGGCAAGCCGAACAGCAGAAAAAGAACAAACCACGAGTGCTCGGTTCCAAGAATCGTAAGATCGCGGCTGCACCGCCCCCACGATTGACCCCCGAAGAACACCTGATCGAACGCGAGTATAGGTCTGCCATGAACGACAATCTCGACCCCAAGCACATCCGCGCGCTCGACGCTGCCATTACCAGCCCAAACTTCGAAACTGTCGGCGTTCGGTTAGGGTATGCGGCTGGAAAGACGGCAGAGCGCTGGGGCAAACGGCTCGTTTTGGAAGCGTGCAACTCATTTTCTGAGTTAAAAGAGCGACTTGCTGCCTAGCTGTCCCTTATTCCAACTTCGTGCGGCTCTTGAACATAGGGGCCTCACATCCCAACAGACTTGATCCGCCCAGCCTCGCGGCTGCGGCGGGTGTTCTTTTTCGGCCTGTTGGAAAGGCCAGATGCACACTCACAACGAGGACTTCATGCAAACTTAGGCGTGCGTGCTGCCCGGAGGCGCGTGGGAAACGGGGATCGGCACTTGGGTAGCCGGCAACATCCTGCAACGCACGACAGTCCTCCGCTCGTCGAACGGCAACGCGCTGGCGAATTTCGGCGCCGGCACCAAAGACATCTTTATGGCGTTGCCAGCGTCCAAGGGGAACGTGATGGACAACACGTTCCCATCGGGAACGTTGATGCTGTCCCAGCAAACGAACGCGCCGCTCTACTGGACAAAGCAAGTCACGCACAATGATAAGGCACTGCGAGTCGTCTCTGGCACAGCCGGGAATGGCGGCAGCAACGCGTTCTCGGCGGCTTTGAATAGCGCAAGAGTGGTCGGCAACACGACTATCACGGTTGCAACCATGCCTTCGCATAATCATAGCTATCTCTATCCAGGCGACTCGGGTGCCCGCGTTTCTGGCACGGGTAACCTTTACCTGCCGAACAGTGGTAGCGGCACGACTACCGGCAGCGCCGGCGGCGATGGCGCACACGCGCACGCGTACAATATCGACATCCAGTACGTCGACCTGATCATTTGCTCAAAGGATTGACCATGCGAGTCACTATCATTCCGCTGGAAAACCGCATCATCGTCGAGGGCTTCTCCGAGGCCGTTGATTGCTCATCCCTCGACCCCGCCATTCATGTGGTCCATTGGTACGGCGAGCATGGCGAAATCGAATTCGTGAACACGGCCGGGACGGTGAAGGCCAACGAAACCATCACGGACTTCGCCGCTTATCAACACCTAGTAGACGCGTGGGAATTAGAGGCTCAAAAGAATGTTGCCTGATAAGAAGATCAAGTGTCCTTACACCGCGTTCAAAACGTCTTGCTTTGACGGCGTGACTAAGCACAACTGTCCAAAGTGGATTCATGTCACCGGCTCACATCCCAATACGGGCCAGCCGGTTGACACCCACGATTGCTCCGACAGGTGGTTGCCGGCGCTCATGATTGAGAACGCGCAACAGACTCGGCAGTCTGGCGCGGCGCTCGAAAGTCTTCGCAACGTCGTGGCTACGGTCAACAACTACGTGCCGCGTGGGGGTCTTGAGACACCGAAACTAATTAGCGGATGAAGGCGCGCGGAGCGTGCGGTGACTAGAGCGAGGCAGACGCGACGGCTCTGAGATAACAGCGGCTACACACGGGCTGGTGCTACGGCTTCAGCTTAGATGGTCGGGGCTCATTTCCGATGCGCCAGACTACTGTAGCGCCGCCAATGCCCGAAGCTGCTGGCACCTTCGCTGTCATTCGTGATGCAGAAGTAACTAGGTCACCAGCTAAAGCGACGGCGTCATCGGGCGCAGCGTCACGAACTTTCGGAAAGTTGACGAGCGGAAAGTCTCCAATTTGATCGATAGTCGTCTGACTAATCGGCTGAGTTTTGATGGTTGGAAGTACGTGTTGGCGAAGGTAGTCGCCTTCGCCACACAATACCGGCTCTGCGATATCATCTGGTCCGAAGACTTCGTTTAGCTTGTCATTGATAGATAGCTGCTTTAGATCAGCGCTTGAGGAAATCTCTATTGTGCGGACGAAGGCCTGCGACGTGTTTGGGTCGTACGATGCAATCACAACGGAAGAGCTGAACCCCTGTCCGGATATCGCGGGCGACCAATACGGATGGGTTGTGAAGTACGCGATTAGCGCATCATTGCAGCGCTGAGCTAGTTCTCGGACGTTCAGCTTTCTTAAGTCGACGTCCGGAGACGTCTCTTCAACGAACGTCCTTGCTATTTCTCCAATGTCTAGTTCCCGTGGAGTGGATGCAACATAAGCGCAAATGTCGTCGACATGGGCGTTGATCGCAACTGGATAGAAGCCGCGGCGTCCCGTCACGGCAACTAGAAATCGGTCTGGTCTAGAAGGATTCAAGACCTTCTCCGCACCATCACAATAGAGTCCGGCGCCGAGAGTTTGACGACTGTCGGATGCGACGACCAGTCCATCCTTCGACGCGGCTATCACAATAAGCGTTCCATCTGACGAAGGAGCCATCATGTATATCGAGCCTTCGATTGCAGAGGCTTGCGCTGTAAGCGCGTTAAAATATGCTGCGACGAGCAAGAGCTTAGGGATACGTTTTCGAGGTGCCATCTGCGAATAGAATCTTTCGCACAGTAAACCGGGTTTTGAGGTTCGCAAGGTCTTCGTTCTTAAGTCTGTTGTGGTCGTCCATGAATTGATTATATTTTATCTGACCGGTCCAGTTGTAGGTGGAGCCGTCATTTATTGGATCGTTGATAGCAAGCTTTGTCGAGAGAACCTCGTTATCGAGAAGGTCAGTAAACGTTAGCAATCCATCGAAAGCGCGGATGGGCTTTTTGGACTTATTGACAATAGAGAGGTCGAACACAATGGCAGCTTCGAACTCGTTGTTTCGGACGTCGGTGGGTTTGAAGCGCTTAGCTTGCATAGATATTGCGATTTGCGGAGGTTCGACCGTAGCTGGCGGACCCTTCGGGGTAGTTTCGTTCGCCGCTGGTCGGCCGTAGCGCTTTCCCTCGGGCTTGAAAACGTCTTCTGGCAAGGCGATGTGCTTAAGTTGCCAATCTCCGCTCCAAGCGAACTCGAACCCAATGGGTGTGTGGATGGTCGAGTCATTATTTGGAAGAATGTCAACTCTAAAGCTGAACGGGCTTCCAGCGAAGAACGCATACTTGACCTGATCCCATTGGATTCGACGCACAAGGCTGGCGGATTTGTCGATGCCTTCAGGTGTCTTGTCGCCGGAAGACTTGTCGTTTTCTGATTTGACCAGTGCGGCGATAGCTTGAGGGGTGACGTAACCGTCAATCATTTGGTTTATCACGGCCGGGCCAACCACCGCTGCTAAACCGTTAGCCGTTGCGTTGCTTGCGTCCTTACTTCTCACGTTTTGCAAGAGTTGTGCATTTAGGTCGCCGCGCAACCCCTGCCGGAAAGTGGTCCAGTCGACGCGTTTCTCAAGCGTCGACACGTCGCCATCGCGGGCCGCTTGCATCAAGCTAAGGACCGCATAGTAGGGCCACGCTACCCACCCGGCTGTGGCCAGCCCGATGATCGCGGCAAGCTTTCCGCCCCATCCGTTTCGCTTGCGGCGCACTGGCGGTTCAGCAGAGTCCGTGCGCGTTGGCTGCCTAGCAAGCAGACGGCGCAATATGGGATCGCTCTTTGCTTCAATCCAGTCCGAAGAACCTTCGGGCGCAACGAAGTCGCCGGGTAATATTTGGCCCCGCTCCACCATCTGCGAGATAGCGGACTCGTTGTACGGTCCATAGACCTTAGAATCTACGTCGACATACCAACGCTTAGGCGTTGGCGGTGCAATATCTGACATGAAAACGCTCCCCAGCGGCGACGATTGTTTCGCAACTTGCGCGGGAAGGCAAGTACGGGCTTCTACGAGCGCGAAGCGTCCGCGCGAGGGCGTCTGTACCGATAAAGGCTACAGAATCCGCGGCAACCAGACATAATTAGCTAGAATCGGAACACAGTTGTAGTTGTAGAGGCTCGTTGAGCATCGCAAACTTTTCTCAGCCGATTCAGGCATGGGGCCGATTACGGCATGGGGAAGATTGAGAAAATGCAAAGCACCATTGAAGAACAGCTGGCAGCCAACAGGGAGCTTCTCGCGGACCTGGTTAGAGTCGGTCGAATAGATCAACAGGCCGCCGACATGCACATAAGAGACGGCGAGTCTCTCGCGGTAGGAAACATAGTTTTTGAAGTGCGAGCTAGCCAACGGCGTGAACAGCCTACCGAGTCGCTCAGGATCGAATTCAGCGGTGTGGTGTATAGCGAAAGCACAAATGGCTGAACGTTCTCTGCCAAACTGGCCGCGTGGGCTGTCGCGCGTAAACGCTGCAGCCTACGTGGGTGTGTCGCACGCGATTTGGGACAAGATGGTTGCGGCCGGTGACATGCCAAAGCCTAAGCGGTTCTATGGGCGCACGATCTGGGACAAAAAGGCCGTCGACAAGGCGTTCGATGCGCTTGATCCAGAAAATAGTACGCCATTCGATGATGAGATTATTGATTTCGCGCCGTAGGGTAGGGTTGGCTGGCGTGCCGATCAAAGTTGAAATGGCTTCGGGGTCGGTGAAAGCTGTTTTGCATGCCCCCAAGTCATTGAAGGTAATCTCTCAGATACATCGACGATCGGTGTATAGAATGTTTTCGGATCGGGGTTACGCAGCGAGATTGAAAAGTGACTATTAGCAAATGCTGATAGCATGCCCTGCCCGCCGAATAGCCTATTTGGTCCGAAACGGACGCTAAACATCACAAGGTTCGCCGCTACGGCTTGGATACACGCCAAGACCGTGGCTGACGATAACTTATTGAGTCCGTCGTGTTTGGTTTCGTTGTACTGATGATACCAAGTTAAACTCTGCGTTGGGCGGACAGTGGTCCATTGAAGGAACGGCCGAATCGGCTGCACGGCCGAATGCAGCGGGAACGCCACTTCGTATTCCGATAAGTACAGCGGATCCTTCAATCGGATATAATCCGTCGTTTTGAATCCTTGGCCGGTTGCGGCCGCACCTGCCTTGTCGAGATAATATTTCCACTGGGCTTCGACATCTGTGCAGGCCAGGATGAGAAGCTCTCTCGTTTTCTGGCCAAAGGCTTCCAAAGACTGAGTGCTAGGTTCGATATAAAGCAGCACTTCGTCCAGTCTCTGGATTAGCAGTAAAAGACGCTGCTCCGCCGACCGCAGGTCATTTTCGTTTTGACCAAGACCAGCAAACATATCACTGTCGAAGAAAATGCCCGGCCGCCAGACGCCTTCTATCGACTCGCCAACATCGAATAGCGACATCTCAATGTCTTCCGCGCCGAACTGTTGCTTGACCCAATCAACCAGCGCAAATTGTTTCCCCATGCTAACGGTCAGCCCAGGTGAGATTCCCCACAACCCGTCGCCGCGGCCGTAGATATGCACGTAGTGATTTCCGACAGCATAGGCGTATCCACGCGGCTCCTGGACGTGGACACGTCCCCAGCCCTCAAACTGTCCAGCGCCAGTACGGTAGAGCGAGGCCTTTACCAAGGCGATTCTCCTTTAACTGAACAGCTCCTTAGCGATTCGCGTCCATGGCCTTCGCATGGTCGTCGCTCGGAAACATATGGCCGCCTGCAGCAAGTGACCGTGGCGATTACAGTAGCGAAGGGAGCGGCGAAATCCTTTGACAGCGTACAAATCCACGACTTCACCGTTTGCTTTTGATTCCAGCCGGAACATACGACTTCGGCGGCCACTTCCGAAACTCCACCCCGCGTTCTGTAAAGACGATCCCGGCCGCTGCCAATTCGTTCATGAGCACCGCTAACGTCGCTTCGTGCGGCTCTCGCTTCCCAGACTCCAAATCAACGAGCGTGCCTCGATGAATGTTGCAGCCTTCAGCTAAGTAGGCTTGCGACCAGCCCAACAGGCCGCGTGCCGCTCTGATTTGTGCTGCTAACAGGGACAGGTCGCGCAAACTGGTCGCCTCTAGAGTGGAAACGCGATTGAAATCCGACAAAATGTCGGGTACATATTTGACGGCAATACTGGGGAATTCATGTCCGTAAGTCCATTACCGACTCATGCCAACGACAATATTGGCCTTGACGCCCCGTTACGGCTCAAGGACGCGGTCGCATACGGCTTCCCGTTCGGCGGCATGACTGAAAGCGGACTGCGACGGGAGGCTAGGGCCGGCCGCCTCACGATAGAAAAGATCGCCAATAAGGATTTCACCACTCTTCGCGATATCGGGGAAATGAGGAAGCTATGCCGCGTCAAAGCAGAGGGCCGCGCCTTTGGTGGCGAAGGGAGCGGCGCAACCACGGCAAGGTCATCGCGAAGGGAACGTGGATCATTGTCGACGGTCGCGAGCATATCGCCACGGGATGCTTTGCAGGCGAAGATAGAAAAGCGCAGGAGCGCTTAGCCGCTTACATCGGAGAGAAGTACGCCCCAGTGCGGCGCCTCAAGGACATCGAGGAAATCGACATCGCGGACGTGCTTTCGATCTATGACGACGACCGCCGCGAGACGTACGCGAACAAAGTCAAATTTGACGAGCGAATAGCGCGCCTAAACAAATGGTGGGGCGGCAAGACGCTGTCAGAGGTCAACGGCGCCAATTGCCGGGCATACACTAAGTCCCGTGGCAGCAACGGTGGGGCACGCCGCGATCTAGAAGACTTTCGCGCCGCCATTAATCACCACGCCAAGGAGGGGTTTCATCGCGGAGTAGTTCGCGTCGTTTTGCCAGAGAAGGGGCTGCCGCGTGAGCGGTGGTTGACTCGCAACGAGGCCGCCAAGTTTCTTTGGGCTTGTTGGAGGTATCGCGAGACCCAAACAGTCCACGTCGGGCCCCTCAAGGGGCAAAGAATTGAGACCGGTAAGCGGCCTCTAAGACACGTGGCGCGGTTCGCATTGATTGGTCTCTACACTGGCACACGTGCCGGCGCGATAGCGACGGCTTCGCCCTTCCGCGCGGAGGGCAAATCGTTCGTTGATCTTGAAAGCGGCATCTTCAATCGACTCGCAATCGGCAAGCGGGCCAGCACAAAACGTCAGACGCCGGTCCCGTTACCGGACAGGCTCCTTGCTCATCTTAGAAGGTGGGCACGGCTCGGCGTTGCAAAGAGCTACTTCGTGGAATGGAACGGCCGGCCTGTGGGGTCGGTCAAACGGGCTTTGCATCTGGGGTCCGAATTGCTGGACTTGATGTGTCCAGCGGCAATGTCACGCCACACACACTTCGGCACACCGCGGCGACTTGGTTAATGCAGCGTGCAGCGCCCATGTGGGAAGCTGCTGGCTTTCTTGGCATGAGCGAGAAGACCCTTCGCGATACCTATGGGCATCATCATCCCGACCACTTACGAGGCGCTGCGAATGTCATTGGAACGCACTCGGCACCGAGCAAGAACGTAGGGTTGGTTGTTTCGTTGGTTGAAGAAAAGGCGAAGCGAGAAAAGCCGGACCAAGCTCTTGAAATCATTGGTGGGCCCGGCAGGACTCGAACCTGCAACCAGACCGTTATGAGCGGCCGGCTCTAACCATTGAGCTACAGGCCCCGTTGCGGGTGAGTTCTGAAAACAGAGCCCGGAACCGTGCGGGGCTCGTTTACAGCGCGGCTTGCATTCTGGCAATGCCAGTTGAAAGGACTGCCGATTAAGCCGTGCCTTCTCATTTCGCTGATGATGGTTCGACAGGCCGACGCGAGCCTCTCTCGTGGATCGAGGAAGCGCTGGCGCAGTCACCGCCACACCGCCGCATTGACATCGCCGTCCTCCGAAGGGCGGGAGTCTGACAAGCCCGTGCTGCGCCGCTTATCCGCGTCCCGAACTAGGACTTGCATGCATCCGGTCGTCGCTCAACTTTGCAGGCCGGATCTAGCGAGCCGCTGCCGGCCTAGAACCATGACTCGCGTTGAGTATTGCCGCTGAAGTTCGAGAACGCCATCACTATGCAATTGCGACACTGCGCATGAAACGGTTTCGACCGTCAAGGTAAGGTAATCCGCGAAGTCTCGTTCAGATATTGGCAGTGACATAACGTCGGCAAGAAAGGGGCAACGCGCTCCAGAGCAGTCTTATGCCCAAGCAATGAGCGAATCGATCGCGGCGGAAAGAAAGAACGAATGGGCGAGAAGCAAGAACCCCAGAAGTCTCGTCATTTCGAAGGCCCAATTTGAGATCGGAGAAAGAGTAAGAACTCACATCACGAGTTTGGTACGACTTGACGTCCCGTTCTCTGCTCTTATCTGGCGCGGTCGCCAATGGAATGCGGCTCATATGTCCGAATTTGCGCCGGATCTCAGCGTGGGCGGATTTCTTCGAAATCCGGTTGATGCACCATTTAGCGATTCAGTCTCTGGGTCGATACCTCACGGCCAACAGTGACCTTATCATGCTAAAGCGCAACGTCAGGAAGGGCCGGAAACGAAAAGGATGTCTGGTGCAGCGGAACGAGACCGCACCGATCGGCCAGGTCTCGCCACGCAGCACTCTCACCGGGGACTGTCCCCGGTGTCGTCAATGGCCAATTTGAGCCGGACCCAAATTGTTAAAAGCCGAAGTTAAGTTGTCCCCAAAGAGACCGGAAATGGGAGCAAACATGCTCCAAGCCAAAACGCCAACGCAAATAGCCGCTGACGTAAACAGACTTCGGCCGGCCGCCATGGCTAGCCATGACCGGCTCCCTTTCTGCTTGGGCAGGTTACAGCCCACCGGCTCGGGCCCGCGTAACGCCGAGTCACGGCGCAGGGAGCCCGGCCGTTAGGCCCGGCTGCAGAGGGGGGCTGACGGTACTGGCTATTTTATCCCGATTGGCGGTTGCGCACCTGACAAGCCCGAAGTGTTTTGGACCGCAACCGCTACTGGGCCAAAGAGCCAGGTGAGGGACCGTCGAGAAGTGGCGTGTCGAGGCTTTCTATTTCAGGCATGGCTTTGCCCGCGATACCTTGCAGATCCCCATACATTCCAATCGTGGACTCGATGACGCTCGTCAATTGACTTTCGCGCTTGGCCCATACCCGCGTCATGAACTTCCGCTCTTTATCCAGGTCCTCACGCATGTCGTTAAAGCGCTCAACAATCGCCTCGAGGCGCTGCCGGAATCGTTTTCCGGTGAGATATTGATAAACCTCCTCAGCCTTGCTGAGTTGCC
Organism: Bradyrhizobium sp. SPXBL-02; assembly: GCF_051853065.1. Lineage (NCBI taxonomy): Bacteria > Pseudomonadati > Pseudomonadota > Alphaproteobacteria > Hyphomicrobiales > Nitrobacteraceae > Bradyrhizobium > Bradyrhizobium sp. SPXBL-02. Next base: position 1,952,953 of record NZ_CP182474.1, read on the forward strand.
CCTGCTGCATCGACCGAGCACCGTTGACCGCTACAAGAGACTGCCGCAAGGCTATGGCGACCGGGATTGCGCAGCGCGGATGGGCGACCCAAATTCCGTCCACAAGGTCGAAGTTTTCGATGTCTTTGGGAAGGGCGTTCGAGATCACCAACGCAATATCGGCCCCGCAGCGTCTCTGATCATCCCGCAACTTGGGAAGCCATCCATCCGACCAGTTCTTGGTCCGTTTTGACTCCCACAAGATCACCCCCGCAGGAACCCCGATCGCGCCGTTGACACGCTGAACAAGATCGGCGCCGAGCTCGCCCTTCGCGACTGGCTCAATCACATCCATCGGAAACCGTGCCTTGAGCACTTCTTCCAGTTCAAGTTCCAGGACCTCGCCTTGAGCCTGTTGTGAGGTCTGCTCCGCCTTTCGCTTCAACTCCTCGATCGTGCGGGTCATACCGGCGATCTGCTGGTCTTTTTCCGAGACCTTGAGCTTCAGCTCGTCCTCGGCTTCCTGCTTGGCCTTCGTCCTGACACTGGCAAGTTCCTCCTGAACCTTTTTCTGAATCGTGAGATCCAGCTCCCTGTGGGCGTCCTCGAGCTCCCGCTGTTTGCGCAGCAGGTCTGCCTGGCCCTTCTGGGCGGCGGCAAGTTTCACGTTATTCTTTGCCAGTAGCTCCCGAAGCTCTGACGTTTCTCTGTCTTTATTCTCGAGCTCAACGGCTGTTGCATCGCGGGCCTTCTTGGCTTCGCTTGCGATGATTTGCGAGCGCTCGCCTTTTAACTTGGCCGCGACCAGCTCGTCGAGTTTCTCCCGTGCTTTTGCCACCTCATCCTGCTGTGCGCGAAGTTCTTCGGATCTCCTTGCGAACTCCGTTTCCTTGGCAGCAAGCTGATGCTGGAATTGCTTCTGGGCCTGCGCAAGTAGCGGAGCCGCAAGCGACTCAGTCAGCTTTATCTCGCTGCTGCACTTCGGGCAGGTGATGGTTGGCTCGATCATATTGTGTCTCTGTCCTTCCATGCTCCTCTATCTGACTCGCTTGAACTGGTAACCGGCATCCTTGACAAATTTGTTCAGGTAGCTCCCGATCGAGGACGCACCTTTAAGGCGGTCAAACAGGGACTTAGGGACCGCAAAGTAGTGGTACTCACTGCCATTGAGGAATTGCACGCCGAGAGCCCCTGCCGAGTCATCGTAGCCGACCGCGGCCACGGTGCTGGACCTTACTTTCACGTAATCCATCATTTCTCGAAAATCTCCTATGTTAGCGCCAGGATCGCTGCACAAAGCCGGTCGAGCGTGGGAAGCTTTGCGCCTTTGCTTCTCAAGATGGCCAAATGGTCGCCGATATGGACCGTATTCTTGGTGAAGCTGCCCGACGGATTGCCCAACCCCTTCGTCGCCGCCGAATAGGAGCTCTCCCACTGCGTTGCGCCAGCCTCTTGCTTGAGAATACAGCCGAGATTCTCCGGCCATACCGCATAGCTGCTGGTCCACAGCGGCTTGTCTGGAAAAGGCGTGTTTACATCACCGTCTAACAGGGTGAGAATTTTCAGATTGTCCAGTTTATGAAGGTTTCGTCGCCCCGGGTCCTGAACATTGCCGTCGGCATCAAAGACGACGAACGTCGGAATCCCAAGTTCCTTTGCTATTAGAAGCGGCTCTATGAGCGAGCTCTTTCCGTTCGCGGCGACGATGTTGCATCCAGACTTACGATAATCATCCCACAGATTCGAATATGCCAGCCACGCCGTGATGTAAGCCGTATCTTCCAGTCCCTCCACGAGCACCAGCTTCTGCGTAAAGAACATCTCGTTTATGTGGGGTTGCAGGGCTTGGTGGAGCTGGGCGCGCTCGGCTTCAATGGGCGCTATCTTGTCTCCGGAGATTTCGGATAGTCTATGGGCAACCTTTTCGCAGGTGGTCCAACGTATGCCGGATTCCTTTTTCGTCTCATCCCTGCGAACCAGGCGTACATATTCGAAGTGCCGCCCCGACACGAAATGAGGGCTGTGGGTCGAAACCAGGATCTGTGCGTTTTTCTGGCTGAGCTTCTTAAAGACAGAGGCCAGATGGCGTGCCTGGGGCGGATGCTGATAAAGCTCCGGTTCTTCACACCCAAGGATCAACCGAGGCTGGGCTGTTTCGTTCGTCGCGGCAAGCTCCTGAAGGAGAGCCAGGAGATAGGACCGTTGAAGGCCGTGCCCAAATCTGGCAAGATCGCCGGAAAACGTTCCCTCGCTGGCGAAGAGCCGCGCAATGGGGTCGGCTATTTGTACAGATTTGATCGGATCCTCGGTCCATTCCAGCCTCGCAACCGCCTCCGGATGTGCCCATTCACCGAGCTTGGCTGTCAACGCCTGCGAGAGATGGTCTAGTGCAGTTTGCTGCTTCTGGATTATTTTCTTGTAAGATTCGAGTGTAGAATCCCTGAGCGAGGCTATCTCTCCGTCAAAATTGACCTTTGAGCGCACTGTCCGGGCGAGGAGTTTGCCAAGCGCAGTGTTGCGGCCTTCAACGTTCTCCTTCGTCGCGTCTTTGACGGCAGGAACGTAAACCCACTGAATATAGCGGGATAGGCGATCGCCTCCCTTGCTGAAGCCGTAGAACTGATCTTCGCTGTCTATCAGAACACACCGCTCAGGATGATCTTCTTCATAGGATCGAAGGGCTTGTCGATTCGCTTCTTTGCTGCCCTTTTTGGGCAGACCAAATTCAGGGTGCGTCTGTCGAACCTCCTCATACATTCCTGCCAATTCGCCCGCCGGCGCCCCATCGTTGTACCTGCGGAAGAATTCACTGAACTCTTTCATTGCGCTTCTCTTCGCAAACTGGCGGACTTGCGCCTTGCGAGTGGCTTCACTGAACTCGGCCAGCGCGGACACGACCAAAATACCTGACCGATAATATTCGGAGAAGTCCGCCTGAGCCTCCGGTTCGAGATCGTAAAACGTCAACGTAATCTCGACCGGCTCTTTGACGTTGCCGTTGTGAAAATCCTCGATATCCAGCTCGATGAGATTGGTCGGAGCTTCTTCTGTCTGACGAAAGAAGATATTCAGCGCGCACAGAACGGTAGATTTTCCGGCGCCGTTAGGGCCAACGAAAGCAGTATAGTCATCCAGATCAACCACCATGTTCTTGAAAGAACGAAAATTCTTGATAGCGATAGACTTTATTTTCAAGGGTCGTTCCCCAGTGTCGAACAACCTAAAGTAGTGGAAGCTTTACCGAACTTGCTTGTTGCAGGCAACACCCAGGTGGAGTTCGGCCGCCGCAAGCGAGAGCAATCGATGCATCACTCGAGAATGCTTGCGCGTTCGTTCTCCCGCTCTTCGTCTATAGCAGCATGGGTTTGGCACGAGCTCCGTGAACTTACTGCTCAGCGGCGCATCATTTTCACCAAATTGCGGTCGGGCACGCTTAACCGAAACACGTAGATCGAGGTCGGCGCAGCTTTCCCGCGTTCCTGGGGTGAGAGGACCGTTTCAGTCTTAGTTCGCTACAGTTGAAGCTCGACGTGCCTCGCCGTGTACTAGCCCTTAGGCGAAAGCCTATACCGAGAGAAGAGCCTTGCGAGAGCTATGCGAGAAAGTGGGGAATGACGGGTTGAGAGAGGCGGCGTATCGAGGCGGGTGTCGCACCTGCGAGAACCTCTCAAGGAGCGATACGCCATGAATGAGACTAACAAGATCCTCGCGTCAGCCGTCTGCGGTTGACAGTCACTGACAGAAATTCTGCGGAGCTCGTGAGTTGTTCGCGGCTGGTCAAGATCGAGCTGCAGGCTCGTAGGATTGGCCAAGGGGGTCAGAGCGATGGCGCTCGCCCCGAGGTCAAAGACCGTGGTGCGGCCGGAGCTGATCTGATCTGCTTCACCTCGGCTGATCCTGCCGCTGTGGGCGCGCCGGACGAAGAGGTCTGAGTGCGCTGCTGCCGGTCTTCTGTCTGCGCGGCATCTGGACCGGCGATTTCCAGGAAGCGCTCTCGGCGGGGCTCGGCAAGGATGCGCCGAATCTGTGGCCATTAGCGATCTCAGGCCTAAAGGCGTAATGCCACAGCGAGTATGAGCGCTGGCAGACGCGCCAGGAGGTGCTGATCGATCTGGCACATCGAATTTGGTGCTGCTGGCGCTCACCGCCCACCGACAACCTGCAAGCGGCTTGATCTCCAGATATCGCTTCCGCAACCAGACTATTGGATCTGAATCTCCGGTAGCTACATGGCGTGGCTAACAATTCCTCCCGCTAGATTGAAGCGTGGAGCGCTGCCGCGTTGCCGTTCGGCTTCGAAATTCGTACGCAGGTCGCCCATTTTCGCAGTATTCCTGCGGATTTCCGTCTGTTTTCTGAGGATCCATCACCATCCTGCTGTGATAGATCTAGTTTGGTAACACCAAGCACGTAAACGTCTGTTCGTCGTCGGCGCAAAGTGGCGCATTGCGTAAATGGGAAAGAAATGCGGATTGGCCAGGCTCATGTCCGATCGCGGAGTTGTTAGGCATTCAGGCGTGTGGGGCAATCAGACCAGAGGATTGTCGAGGAGCCTGCGGCGGTGCCTGTCTAGGGCATCCTCATCAGCCACGGGGTACCTGGGGGCCCTCGCGCAACGTACGGTGGGCAGTGCCTCGCCGATAGCTGTAAGCGCAGTGCCAGCGGGTAGTGGTGTTGAAGGCAGCGATTGCACGATCCAAAGGGATTAACGGTGGCTCCCTTGCGGCAGTGAACTCCGCGCTCCGAAGCAGGACGTGGTGTCTTAGGGGGGCGAGTGATCTAAGACAGGAGAAAGACGATGACTGAAGCGCTCCATTTCAAGAGCGACGAGATGGATTTTTCGCCAATGCATGGCGATGCTAGCGGCAAGGCAGCTTGCTGTGAATTGATCGGTCCAAAAATCAGCAAGACGATCGATGCCGGCATCGCCATCTACGACGACTGTTCGATCGAACGCACAGTAAATTACGATGAGGCTGCCGTTGTGCTTAGTGGGACATATCGAATACTCTGGGGTGAAGATTACAGCCGCACTATTGAAGCGAAATTTGGTGATGTGATTTGGCTTACCAAGGGCACTCGGCTGAAGTACCAGGGCGACAAGGCAAAGGTGTTCTACGCGCGTTACCCGGTTGATTGGAGCTCACGCAGCGAGTCCATGGAAGGCGTAAAACCGCTGACCGAGGTCTATCATTTCCGAAGCACGGACATGATCTATTCGCAAATCCAAATCCATGCGGGTGGATTTGCTTCTACCTGCAGCCTAGTCACGTCAGAAATTAGTAAGACCATTGCTGCCACGATAGCTACGTACAACGAAAGCTCTGCCGATTGGACGACTGAGTACGACCAAGTCTCCATTTGCCTGGGTGGGGTCCTACGCATCCGCACAGGCGAGAACTACAGCCGTACAATCAACGCGAAGTTCGGGGACGTAGTGTGGCTTCCCAAGGGCACTCCGCTCAAGTACGAGGGCGACAAAGGAATCATGTTCTTCGTTCCATATCCGGTGGATTGGCGCTTGCGCAGCCAGCCACACCGGCCGAAGCCGTGGCCTGCGTCGGTCCGCTAAAGTGCTTTCGGACAGCACAAGCGTTTGTTGCTGTCGCGAAAGTCCCTGAATGGATGGGGCGAGTTATGGGCGTGCGTTGACGCGATCTCCGCCAGATTGATGCTCATGGGCTTCTGTGGTGGGCTGCGCGGGCGTCAATTCTTGGCGGGAGGTGAGACTGTGCTCGCCTTCTAGGGTGGCTGTGACACAGCCAGCTTTTCTTCGATCGAAGGCTTGCGCCGGCCTATCCAGGACTGGACGAGAGCCACGCGCTTAAACAGAGACGACGGGAATAACACTCATGTCGCAGCGACTTCAGATCGACACGGGGACTGACGAGCTTATCGCGGAAGTCCGCGACCATGTTGCGGTCCTTACACTCAATCGACCGGAGGTCCGGAACGCCTTATCCAGGCGTCTAAGCGCGGCATTAGGCGACGTGATCAAGCGCTGCGGCGAGGATTCGCAAGTCCGGTCGATCCTTATAACTGGCGCTGGAGCCGCCTTCTGTGCGGGGGGCGACGTGAATGGGATGAGCCAGAATTCGCCCGCGGCCGCACTAACATCCGATCAGCGGGTTTCCGATTTGCGCTCCAACCAGCGTGCTGTGTGGGGGGCGTTGGTTGGTCTGAGGAAGCCAACTGTGGCGGCGATTCCGGGAGCGACTGCAGGCGCGGGCCTCGCGCTCGCGCTAGCATGTGACATCCGTGTCGCCGCACAGTCAGCTATTCTGATCACGGCCTATTCGCGCGTCGGTCTGTCCGGCGATTGCGGCATCTCCTGGCTACTGACCCGCTTGGTTGGATTCTCCCGCGCGCGCGAACTGATGTTCTTGTCTGAGCGCGTTGATGCACGTCGGGCTGAATCGCTGGGCCTTATCAACCAAAGCCTTCCTGACGCGGATTTGCAGGAGAAGGCGTTTGCGCTCGCAACTTGCCTTGCGCGAGGGCCGACTTTTGCATTCGGTTGCATGAAGAATAACCTCGATCACGCCGTGAATGCCGAGTTTCTAGAGTCGATGGACTATGAGGCGGAAAATCTGATCCGGACCGAACTAAGTCTCGACCACAAGGAGGGCGTCCGCGCCTTCGGGGAAAAGCGTAATCCTGCTTTCCAGGGAAGCTAACGACCCGAACAACTGCGTTGCCTTGGCTAGCGGAGGGCCTGCGCCGCCCGTGACCTGTTTCGAGGCAACCGGAATTCCGTTGCGGTTGCGATCCTGAATCTTGCAGGCTTAGACGGTGTGGCGCGCGGGAATGGCATCCAGACCGCGTTTGGCGGGCGTGGTGATTTGCCATTGAGCCGGGTCATCTTCGTGCGGATAGTTGGTGGGAGGCGAAGAAGTTGAAAACCTGCCCTAACGGCGGATGTTTTGCAGAAGTTCATCCCGTAATCTCCAAATTAATCTCGAAAAGCTCGTGACAGCTGCGTAATTTGATCTCGGCCCGCCCTGTAGTGCCATCACCGTGAGTTTCAGCTGACCGAGGAGGGGCACTAATGAAGCGCTCAAGTCCGTCTGGTTTCATTCGAAATCGCGCAGTTGATCTTGCAAAAGCACCGAAGGTACTCACCACAGGGCTCCGACGTTCAGGCCTCAATCGCCGAACTCTTTTGCAGTTTGCAGCTGCCGCTATGAGCATTCCGGCAATCGCGCGGTCAAACACAGCTTTCGCCAAGGATAAGCTTGCCGGCAGTGGAGAGGTCGTAGTGTTCTCTTACGGGGGGACCTATACGAAGGCGTTGCGCAAGGCCGTGTTCGAGCCATTCACGCAGGCGACCGGCATCTCTGTGCTTGACGTGGTGGCCGACTTTGCCGAACCGCAAGTCAGGGCAATGAGCGAAGCTGGGCGCGTCGACTGGGACATCGCCATGATCGACGCACAGAATTACCCGGCCATGGACCGGGCTGGCATGTTTCTGCCCATCGATTATGGTCTGTGGGACGATGAGGCGGTGAAGGGTACGTCGCAAGATGCCCGAATCAAAGACGCGGTGGTCGCATTCCGGTCTGTCACAATGGTCGCCTACGACCAGCGTGCATTTCCGAAGGGCGGACCAAAAAACTGGGAAGAGTTCTGGGACGTCAAAAATTTCCCAGGACCGCGCGGTCTTGGTCCCAACGCGAGGCATAACCTCGTGTTCGCACTTCAGGCCGACGGCGTCTCAAAATCAGATCTGTGGCCGCTGACTGACGACAAGCTCGAGAGGGCCTTCAAGAAGCTCGACCAGATCAAGCTGCAAATACCGAAATGGTGGGTGGCCGGCGGGGAGCCGGTTACCCTGCTCATGAACCGCGAATACGCGGCAACGAGCTGCCCGGACGGTCGCGCCATCGGGGCAATTCGTCAGGGCTCTCCTCTGCGCATTGTATGGGACGGAGGGAACTTAAACTACATTTACTGGACTGTGCTCAAGGGCGGTCCCAACAGCTCGAACGCGCAAAAGTTTATAGCATTTGTAAATCGGGCGGAGATCGCTGCGGCTTATACAATGGGCGTCGGGTATCCAGGCCCGAATACGAACCAAATTAAACATTTGCCGCCTGATCTTGTCCCGAACCTCAGCATCTTCGACGAAAATGCATCGAAGCTCGTGCTTCAGGATAACGCCTGGCTCGTCGCCAAACGTCCCGACGGGAAGACGAACATAGATTACATCCAGGAGCGGTGGCTAGCTTGGCGATCGTCCTAGTCGGGGCAAACTCAATGCCGGGCGTGTGAGCAAACTTAGCAGCCGCTGAAGAAAAGGCAGCCGCAGATGCATCTCGCGTCCGCCCGCGTGCTTGCTGGCAGAGTTCTTCTTACCGGCTGTCAAATTGCCGAGTCCCATCGTGACGAGTTCTCGGTTGCCGAAGGGTGTCCCTATGCCTTCCACAGTGCGCTTTGCGACAAAAATCGAAGGATCGGCGGGCCCGTCCAGCGCATTGCCAATTTCCGAATAATGAGCAGTTCAGGCACTCGCCAGACTGGTCGAACTGGACCTGCGGATCTGGGCGACACGCTCAGTACCACAACCGGCTGCGCTATGGCCCAATGTGGAGGCATCACGTACCGGATCGTAAATCACTAAGTGGCTCGGCCTGGTGCGATTTAGATTCGGCAATGCCGACAGGCAATCTTGAAGAATTCGGTTGGACTACGCGTATTGTACCGTGGATTGTCTCGATTGAAGCCGGCTGAAGATGCAGCCAAAGATCCGGAGCGAAACTCAAATTGCGGTCCCTTATACCGTTTCCGACTTTGCGCCGGGTGCTCAATACAGTCCATTTTCGAGGCGAACTCCTGCGTGAAAAGTGAAAAACTAGCTCAATTCCATGCGGAGGCGGCCTAAACTTAGCGATTTCCTTCGTCGTTAGCCGGTAGTTTTCGGATGAATAGCGCCCAGCCAACAAGGTGGATCAAACAATCTAGGATGAGTAAGAACAGCAACGGCTTTCTATCGGATGTCGAGCGCAATGCCGTAATCGAGCTACGGCACGCGATGCACCGTGAGCCTGAGCTCTCCAACGCGGAATGGAAGACTCAGGAACGAATTCGTGTCGCGTTGCAGCAATTCGGGCTGACCGGCGCGAAGACCTTTCATACTACTGGGCTTTTTATTGATATTGAGGGCGCAGGCTCCGGCCCGAAGCGGTCGATCGCCGTGCGCGGCGACATCGATGCCTTGCCGATCCAGGAGACGCGCGCCGATCTGCCCTATCGATCGCAAGTTGATGGTGTCATGCATGCCTGCGGTCACGATGTGCACGGCTCGATCGCGCTAGGAACTGCGCTCGCCTTCCACCGGCTGCGCGATAATTTTGCGGGCAAGGTACGTGTGTTCTTCCAACCGGCCGAGGAGGCGGAGCCCCTCGGCGGCCGCACGATCCAAGACGAGGGCTTGCTGGATGGCTTCGACAAGGCCGTCGGATTCCATGTCAGTCCCGATATTCCAGCGGGCATGTTTGGTGCGCGCGAAGGGGCCGTGACCAAATCCGCCGACCAGTTCAAGCTCACTCTCACCGGCAAAATGGCGCACGGCGCCTCACCCCACAAGGGTGTCGACGCAATTGCCATGGCGGCCGCCTTCGTCAATGAGGTGCAGAAGGTAGTCTCGCGCGAAATGCCGGCCGATGACGCCGCTGTTGTCACTGTCGGCACCATCCATGGAGGCGAGGCAACGAACATTATCTGCCCGTCTGTTGTCATGGAAGGTACGATCAGGACTCGTAGTCCGGAGCGTCGAGCTCTATTGTTCCAGCGCGTGCGCGAAGTAGCGGAAGGTGTCGCGGCGATGCATCGCGGACACGCTGAATGTATCATCCGGATGGGGGAGCCCGTCGTTGTCAATGACGCCGAAATGGTGCAGCGCTTCCGCCGCGCCGTTCATGAGAGCGTCGGGCACGACGCCTTCTTCAACGGAAAGAAGGAGATAGCCGGAAGCGACGACTTTGGCTTCTACTCGGCCTGCGTGCCATCAATTTACTTCTGGATGGGAACACGCGCGCCGGGCAACGAATCGCATGTGCATACCCCCACTTTTGGGGCGTCCGATGAGCTCATCATTCCGGCTACTGAGCTTACGGTGAGCTATATCTTCGATCTGCTGAGCGCTTGAGATTCATTTTGGTGTCAAAAACGCCGAAGAGGCCCATCTGGTGACCGAACCCACCGGAGAGACGAGTATGTCGAGAAACTTTGCGCCTGCTTCGCTGGCCACCTTGTTCGTCCCACTATTGTGATCACGAACATGCCTTGGGGGCGCGACGCCAGACCAAGTAGCGTCGACGTTCGCGGTCTCAGCGGAGCCCGACGGGTACTGACGCCGGCAACCACCAGCCGATCGTGCAGCTGGCTAATGCTTGGCCTCTTTGACTAAGGGATGTTTATGATTGGGCTGGCTGCTATTCAGGATGCGCGCAATCATATCGCCAGACGCATTCTCTCCACACCGCTCGTAGGCTCGCCGACGCTGTCCGACATCTGCGGCGTCACCGTGGGGTTAAAGCTCGAGCATCGTCAAACGACCGGCAGCTTCAAACTGCGTGGTGCCACAAATGCGATTCTCAAGCTCACGAACGCCGAGCGGGAGCGGGGAGTCGTGGCCGCCTCGACCGGAAATCACGGCCGAGCGCTTTCTCATGCGGCCCGCACAGTAGGTTCGCGTGCGACGATCTGCATGTCGCAGCTCGTGCCAGAAAACAAGGTCGCCGAAGTCCGGCGCCTCGGTGCCGAGGTGCGCATTATCGGCAGTTCCCAAGACGAGGCGCAGAAGGAGGTCGAGCGCCTCGCCGATGAAGATGGGCTCGTGATGCTGCCACCATTCGATCATCCGAACATTGTCGCCGGACAGGGAACAATTGGTCTCGAGATTGTCGAAGCGATGCCAGACGTCGCGACCGTGCTCGTGCCGCTGTCTGGCGGCGGCCTCGCCGCTGGTATCGCGGCAGCGGTCAAAGGCATCCGACCACATACGAGAGTTATAGGGCTCACCATGGCGCGCGGCGCCGCGATGAAGGCCAGCCTTGATGCTGGTCGACCGGTGCAAGTGGAGGAATTTCCAAGCTTGGCCGATTCTTTGGGCGGCGGCATCGGTCTCAACAACAAGGTGACCTTCGCGATGTGTCGAGCTCTGCTCGATGACGTGGTGTTGCTAAGCGAAGAAGAGATTGCGGCGGGCATTCGTCATGCTTACGAGCACGAACGAGAAATTCTAGAGGGCGCCGGCGCTGTTGGAATCGCCGCGCTGATAGCCAACAAGATCCCAAGATTGATGGGGCCTGTGGTACTGGTGCTCTCAGGCCGCAATATCGATATGAAACTGCACTGCCGTGTCGTAAACAGGGAGAGCAATCCTTTGGGGCAGGAGATGTGATGCCAAGAATGAAAGTGCTCACGGAACGCGAGCTCAGAGACATCGTTCCTCTCGACCTGATGGCAGTGCAATGTGTCGAGGGCGCATTCTCTGCGCTCGCCACAAAGGCCGTGGCGATGCCGCCCATTCTAAGGCTCGATATTCCCGAACACCGAGGCGAGGTTGACGTCAAGACAGCCTATGTGCCCGGTCTCGACAACTTTGCCATTAAGATCAGCCCTGGCTTCTTCAACAATCCAAAGATTGGATTGCCGAGCACTAACGGCATGATGGTGCTACTTTCAAGCAAAACCGGTCTGGTGCAGGCTCTCTTGCTTGACAATGGCTATTTGACTGATATCCGCACGGCCGCCGCGGGTGCCGTTGCTGCAAAGTATCTCGCTCGCAAGGATGCTTCGGTCGCTGCTGTGCTCGGTGCCGGAATTCAGGCAAAGCTGCAGTTGCAGGCGCTTGCTCTGGTTCGGCCGATCCGTGGGGCACGGATTTGGGCGCGCGACGCTTCCAAGGGTAAATCCGTGGCGCAGGCGCTCTCGGCGCTGTTGAAGTTTCCTGTAGTCGCATGTGAAGACGCGATTCAGGCTGTGACCGGCTCGCACGTTGTCATTACAACGACGCCGGCCGACAAACCAATTCTCAGATCGTCATGGCTTGAACCTGGACAGCACGTAACCGCAATGGGATCTGACGCCGAACACAAAAATGAGATCGAGCCAGAGGCGATCAAGCGTGCCGACCTTTATGTTGCTGACAGCCTCAAGCAGACGCGACGGCTTGGCGAATTGCACCATGCCATAGCCGTGGGCACTGTCCGCGAGGATGCAAGGTTTCCAGAACTCGGCGAAATTGTCGCTGGCCTGAAGGCTGCGCGCGCGAACGACATGCAAATCACGATCGCCGATCTTACCGGGACGGGGATCCAGGACACGGCTATCGCATCACTTGCGTTTGCGCGATCTGTGGCTGCAAAAGTCGGCTCGGAATTCGAGAGTTGATGATCGGCCATACGAAGTCGATCTCTGACTTCTAATCTCAATCAATCAGATGCAATGGAGCTACGATAATGGCGATCAGCAAAGGACCTCAGGCGTTCCCGCGGGCGGAGTTTCTGCGGAGGCTCTCCGCGGTAAAATCAGAAATGAAGCGGCGCGAGATCGAAGCACTTGTCGTTTCTGATGCGCATAATATTACCTACCTTACTGGATACACGGCCAACTCAGGCTATGTGCCACAAGCACTGGTGGTTTCTCTTCACAAAGAGGAGCCTACCTTTATCCTGCGCCGCCAAGACGCACCGGCTGCGATCCATCAGACCTTTATGGATCGTGACAAGATCATCGGCTATCCTGAGGCGCTCATTGGCAATCCGACGATGGATGGTTACGACACAGTCATCGATTTCCTCAGCGATATAGGCTCAGGAAACCGCGGCATCGGCCTCGAGCTAAGGGGCCTTTCCGCGCAAGCCGCAGAGAAGTTCAGGACGCGGCTGCCCAAGGCCAAGATTGTCGACTGTACGAATGTCGTAACCTGGATTCGCATCGTCAAATCCGATCTCGAGATATCGGTCATGCGAGAAGCGGCCGCTATTTCGGATGCAGCAATCATGCGCGCTGCCGAAGTCATTCGGCCTGGTGTGCGGGAAGCTGACGTGATCGCCGAAATCATGGGAACGCTGGCCCGCGGTGCTAATGGCAAGCCCGGAACGACGAGATTTCCGAACGTCAGCTTGTGCTCCTCTCCTCGGACTGGCACCCCGCATATTTCGTGGAGCGAGGACGTCTTTCGCGACGGTTCGCAGATCAATCTCGAGCTCGGCGGGGTACGCCATGGGTATTGCGCAGGGATCATGCGCACCTTCTCGATCGGCGCACCCTCTGAGCGTCTTCGTCGGGTCCACGAGGCCGAGATGGAAGGTCTTGAGGCCGCCCTCGATGTGATCCGGCCTGGGTCGACCTGCAGCGATGTCGCCAACGCATTTAACCGTACGATTGCGAAGCACGGCCTCAAGAAGGACTCGCGGTGCGGCTACGCTCACGGAATAGGCTGGTTGGAGCCAACTGCTAGCCTGCAGGACGGGGATCAGACAGGACTGCAGGCGAACATGACCTTCCATTTGATGCTGGGTAATTGGATCGATGAGGACTTTGGCTACGTGCTCAGCGAGACATTTCGGGTGACGGAGTCTGGCGTCGAGGTTTTGACTAAGGCGCCGCGAAAGCTGTTCGAGCTTTAATTGAAGTTCTCATAGTTCACGGGGATGTTGCTAATTGGCGCGGTGGCATTTGACCCATCGTCGCCTATCTAGGTTCTGTTTTCGCTTCTGGGATGTACTCGAGCGTGCCGTGTCCGTCGCCTTCACGAGGGCTGCAAAGTGCGAGATACAACCAAACGTTCTGGACGCGTGTCGGCGTGGCTATTCGCCACGACCTCGCGCGTGGCTACCAGATCAAGGCAGCAACATCGTTTCAAGCTATTGCCGCGTCACTCGGCACGTTCGCATGACCGAGGGTGTGGCCCCCACGCAATCGGTCAGCCGTGGTAAATTGCTCCTCATTCAACAGATGCGAGTGTCAAGCGACAGAGGCTCGTGATGTCGTAGATGGGCAACTTCGTCACACGACGCATGGCGGGCGCGACTAAGGGAAAAGCCGTGCATTCGAACAGGATGGCAGCAATCGTTGGATGCTCACTTCGAAGCCGCGCAACGCATGCGGCAACTTCCCGTTCAATCACGCTCACATCGGTCTGTGGCGGCGGACGTCTCATCTCGTTTTGCCACATCTCGCCGCCTTCGATGCCGCCAATGACAACCCGCGACCTGTCGCTGGGATCAATCCCTAACAGATCCTCGCTCAAATGGGTGGAGTCCGCTGTCAGCACTGCAATGTTCGCAGCCTTCGGCAGCTGGCGAAGAAGGGTTGGCAGTAAGAGTAGGCTGGAGGTAACGACCGGAACGTCAACGGACGCGGCCACTGCGGCCTGATGCCGAATAGAGAAGCCGCAGTTCGCCGTGATAACAATAGCTCCACGGTCGACCAATCTTTGGGCGGCTGAGATGTAAGCTGGCTCAAGTGCTGGATCTCCCCGAATGACGATCTCTGCCCAAGCTCCTGCGACGGTTTCCAAGATGACTGGGAAATCGTACGAAGTCGGGTTCAGAATAGAGTGAGCGCGGGGTGCCCGAGAAGGAGCGCCGGGCGTCAATCCTTGTTCAAGGTTAAGAATTCCGAGAGAAGGTGTCGGTGCCATGTGACAAGTATAGCGTCGCTTTGCTGACGTAACTTACCGATTTAAGGGGGATCTTGCCGGAAATCTGCACCACATTGTGGGTTCTTCAGACTTTGCACATTTGCCACACGTAACCTCCAGGAGACGGTGAGACCGCACCCGCGTTCGGGGGCGTCGCGCACTTTGGCCTTCCCGCTTTGCGGCGTTTGACTTGGTGCCATGGGGTTGCCAAGGCGCCCTCTCCGCAAGGCTGCACCAGACGCTCCGAAATACAAACCAGCGAATTGCCCTGTCGAGGAATACCAGCACGACATCCGGTAACCCAAATCGCATCGCTCAAATCAGGTGCTCCGGTTCTCTCGAACCATCAATCGCCAAACTGTAGGGCTGGTAGATGCCCGAAGCCCCAAGTCGGTCGTGTCCCCAGCGATGGTGTAGCTCGGTAGCGCAAAGCCGCCTGCACGGGCGCCCCTAAACAGCGCCGTAGCGGGCAGGCCCCGTTGCGGTGGTCATCGATGATTCGTGGGTAGGGTCTGGTTGCTGACACCAACCTGTTTCGAGGAGCCACCTATGACCGACGAGATGATGAACCTACGCACCCACGTGGAGAAGAGCCCTGATGCGTATCTGTTACGCGAGATGATCGGCTTTGCCGCCCAGCGGCTGATGGAGCTGGAGGTCGAAAGCCAGACCGGGGCGGTCTACGGCGAGAAGAATCCCGAGCGTCTGGGCCAACGGAACGGCTATAGCCACCGGGTCTGGGAGACCCGCGCCGGCGCGGTCGAGCTGCGCATCCCCAAGCTGCGCAAGGGCTCCTACTTTCCGGGCTTCCTGGAGCCGCGCCGCATGGCCGAGAAGGCGCTCACAGGCGTGGTACAGGAGGCCTACTCCACGCATCACTCGCACATGTGCGCAGGCGCGGATATGACGCGGGCTATCCTCGGGAAGAGCCGGGGGCGGGAAAGCCGCCCGGATCTGTGAGGGCAAAGCCGAATGGCCGAGCTACCCTGTCTTGACGGATTGGGCATCACTGATCCTTGGGCTTAAAGCTCGCCACTTCGATATTGTGGCACCAATGTTCATCTTGCCCAACCGCTGTCCGGAAGTCGCATTCTCAAACCCGATTTCGAAGACAGGAGCAGCGATGCTCGTCAAGAAGGGCAACCCCAAGCAGATCGAAAGCTATGAAGATGCCGCAAAGAACAAGGCCGTCATTGTCGCGGTCGTGTCACGCGCAGCCGAGCAATGCTTCGCTCGCAAAGCCGGTGTTCCGGATGATCGGATTCTGCCGTTGCAGGATCCTGGGGCTTGCTTTCTGTTGTAAAGTCCGGGCGAGCCGATGCTGCCGCTGTTTCGCCAGGATCTCCCAAGTCCATGCCAAAAGGCGGGCGAGCTTGAGGAGGCGCAGCCGTTCCACTCGCCCCTTTGGGCGATGTCCTACAGCGCTCTTCCGTTTGGCAAGGAAGACGAGGCACTGCTGGAAGCCTTCAATAAGGCACTCAGCGAGTTCGTGGGCACTGCTGAACACACGCGACGATTGGTCGAGGCGATGAAGTCCTGCCTAGAAACATAACTTCTGAAGAATTGTGCAAGCGTGATGTTCGGCACCTGAGCTTCTTCGGCATGGAAACGATGAAGTTTCTCCCCGATTTTGCCTAAGGCGCCGTGCTGACAATCTAAATCACGGCAGCAGTCTGCGTAGTTGCTATAGTCTTGCCATTGATGGCCGCACTCGCCCGGCTTAAGTCCAACGGCGGCCTGAATATTGGTGCGTACGGATCGGAGATCGTGCGCGGCGCCATTGTCGCAGTACCTGCCTCGCAGCTGGAGGCAGCGACGCGCTCCACATATCGCCAAGCCTTCGAATCGCTCCGTAAGCCCCGATCACGATGCTACTGCCATGAGGCAATCATACTTCTGAAAATCCACAGCTCGTATCCCTGATCATGCTGCAAGACCTGACCTTCTAGGCTTATAACCTCAGTGTGCTAACGCTCCGGACGTGGGAGCTCTATTCGCTGACGCTTGTCGTGTACTTTGTGCCGGCGTAGACCATCGCTCTCGCTGCCGCCCTTCCTAGCGCCTGAGCAGTGAATTGACCGGGCGTGTGAGCGATGTTTTTCGACCGGGGCTGCTGGCCACCGGAGAGCTACGAATGATAATGATCTACGGCTTTAAATTGGCAATACTACCCCATCCATCACTGTTGCGCACCACAGGCAAGTCCGACGAGGCGTTGGAGAAGAGGCTAGCAAAGGGCAGCCTTCTCGAATGTGGCTCGCGAATTGAGACGCCACCCAGCGAGCTATTACGACCTAAGAGATTCGCGTGTGTCATCGTCGAGGAAAAGGTAAGCGGCGTCTTCAGGAGTTCTTAGATTGGAAACATTTCGTTGTGCCCCGTGTTGAGCTTGGCAATTTGATTTGCCGGGACCGGTGGTCGCAGCAGGGAGTTTGCGCGGAGCTCGCGGCCTAGTACCTAAGTTTCTTATACGGTGAGTCGCGATTCGAGATATTGATAATACCCTAAGCAAGAGAAGTCCACCTTTGAAGAAGATCGCAACGTGCTTGAGACGTCTTGTCGTTCACTGAATGTCGGAGCGCGATTTGGACGGGACCGGATCGTTCTGTTGGTAGCGGACGGCGTAGCACCCCGTCTATCGCTAAGGAAGTTGAAGTACAGCCGCGAATTCTCAGTCTTTAGCGCATGGCTATGCCGACCGCGGGTTAGAAGGGCTGCAAGAGAAGCCGAGGTTTGGCAAGCGGCCGGTTTATAGGAAGAGGGACCGACAAGCGGATTCTGAAGCTGCTGGATAAGCCGCCTCAAGGGTTTGAGCGCTGGACCGGCGGTCTTGCCGCTGACCGAGGCGCTGGGCGATGTCCACGCGCAGCATGCCTGACGGTTCTTGCGCAGCCACAAAATTGATCTCGCGGCTGGCCAAGTCCTGGCGCGAGAGCACCGACCTGAACTTACGCCAAAGCCGCCGTCGGCGCTACGTCGACCCGCGAAGGCCATTGTGCTAGAAGCCCTCGATCTCGGAGCGAGCGCAGGGTTATCTGAAGCTATCCGGTGGCCCCGCCTTAATCGGCCAGACCCACCACTACAAGCGGCATCGCACCACAACATTCCTTGCGGCGCTAGAAGTGGCCACCGGGAGGATCATTGTCGCTCATCCAAAACGACGTCGTGGCGTCTTCTGGGCCGAAAGATTACTTCGTCCTCAACAATCACACCCACAAGAAAGCGAACATTCTTTGAAGGGCAATCCCAACGTGCAACTTCACTCACGCCGACAGCTGCGGTCCTGGCTCAATTAGGTCGAGGTATAGTGCTCTGTCTTGCAGGTCACAGTCGCTTAGCGGAACCCTTCACAAGCCTCAAGCAGTTTCAGGATCACATCGATGCCTACGGCAACGCGTGCAAAGACTAAGCGAAGCCCTTTGTTTGCACGCCGAGGGCATTGGGAGCTATGTGACCCAGGACGTCTTGCACGCCTTCGACAAGACGTTCGCGTGGAGGTCGGCAACGACGAGTCGATCGGCAATCCGGAAAACGCGGTGTGACGCAGTCGATGAGGCCCGCGCGGCGCTCTACGCCGAAGCCCTCGCCGCTATGCATCAGTCGCCCAAGCTCACGGTAGATATCTCAAAAAGACGAAAGTTGTTGCGCGTGCTAATTTGCAGGTTTCAGCACCGCGCCGCCCATCTTCGGCGCATTCAAACAAACGCACTCCATCTCAATGCTCGCCTCCATGGCCACGAATTTCGGCGTTGCCACCAACCGGGCGCTAGTAGTGGCAAAGGTGCAGATGGACAGCAATCGATCCCGCTTCATGGCGGGACGACCGACTAAATCGCCTGGCCGGTCTTCAGGCACGAAGCGATCGAGAGGCGCATCCCTTCCTGCAAGGCTATGTTGGGCGCATAACCGAGCACTTTTTTGGCCTTGGTGATATCGCACGCAATCGTCTTGTTCATCTCAGAAAAGATATGGATGTTTTGATGATAGATGCCGACATACTGAAGGGACGCATCCACCATCGTAGCGATTTCGGCCGCAGCGCTTGGCAGACGGATCGTGTTAGGTTTGACCGTCATCCCGAAATCTTCATTCAGAACCTTGCCGACCGTCTCGACAATTTCGTTCATGGTGTATGGAGTGTCGTCCGCAAGCCAGAAAATCTCTCCCGCGGCATCTTTGTGTGCTGCGGCAAGCACGATGCCCTGCACCAGATTGTCGGTATAGCCCATCGAGCGGCGGTTCCGCCCAGAACCAACTATAGGAAACTTGCCGTCTTTGATCATTCTGAAGAAGAGCGTTTGCCTTGACGGCTGGCCGGGTCCGTAAAACCAAGGTGCACGGACGATAACAATCTCCATGGGGCTGCCAGCGGTAATTTCCGTACGCAGCGCCTTCTCCATAAGCATCTTAGAGCGGCCATATGCCATATATGGGTTGTAGGGACTTTCTTCGGTGAATCGGTGGTCCGGATGCGGATTGCAGCCGACCGGCGAATTCGAGGATATGACAACCGCGCGCCGCACGCCGGTCTTTTGCGCGGCCGTGATGAGATTTATTGTCCCTTGCGTGTTGATCGCTTCAAATTGAGAGACTATTTTCGGGTGAATGACTCCGGCCATATGAATCAGTATGGCTCCGTCCGCTCCAGCCATGAATGCATGGACGGCTTCCATATCTACGATATCGCCTGTGACGATTTCTACACCTTGCTTGCGCAGGTGCGATACATCTTCTCTCGCAAGAACGAGAGCCCTCAAACGGAAGCCTTCTTTCAGGACAAGTTTTGCTTCAGGCAACCCCCCCCTCAGCGCCGCCACGATGCGCCGGCCCAGCCAGCCGGTGGCTCCTGTCAGAAGCACAAGCGGCGTACTCAGGTCTATCGGGATTGTCGCTTGCACATTAATGATCCTCTTAATTTCTTTCTCTTGCCGCTGATCGAGCGCGTTCTTCAGTGGAATGCGAGAGAGCTGCTTCCGCAACCCGAAACGCCAGGGCCATTATGGTCATTTGAGGATTGACGCCTGGCGCTTCTGGAATCAGGCTAGCATCGGCGACAAAAAGGTTTTCGACCCCTCGGACCCGTCCGAAACTGTCGACACCGCACGCTTTCCGATGCTCGCCAAGTGGGCAGCTTGAAAACAAATGTACAGTCATCAGCTCTGTTGAGCTTATGGGCAGAGGCTTGTCCCAGAACTCATGCACTTGATCAGGGCTCGTCCAGCCCTCATGGCCGAATATGCTCGGGAATACCTTGCGAGCGCCCGCCGCAAACATGACTTGGCCAGCACGGGTAAGAACCTGGCCCAGAGCAATCCAATCCTCAGGCGCAAGCTTAAAGCTGACAAGTGGTTCATTTACGCCGGGAAGCAATCGCACCGAGCCCACCCCGCGCGGCCGTATCATGCCATAATATGAGCCACAAAAACGCCAGTCGCGCATCAGATCGCCGCGATTTTTCCAGTCTTCCGCGAGCGAAAGGCCAAAGACCCCGGGCGTGAACACTGATCCACCGATACGTTGTTCGGGCATAAACTCGGTAATTGCTGCCAGAGGAAGTCGCGATAGATGCGCATCGAAGAGCTCGTTGAACAGCACCGTTACCTTGATTGTGGGGTGAACGCGCAACGTATTGCCTATGCCTTCACGCAGGCCGGAGTAGCGTAGAAGTGCTGAGGTCCGAATTGCACCTGCACAAACAAACACCATGCCGGCCCTTATTCGCACCGGCATGGCTTGTTCCTCGATGGAATGGGCAAGGACCTCTTTCGCACGGCCTTTTTCAATTAATATTTTGTCCGCGCGCGTTTGCGCGAGCAGTCGCATGCCTCGGTCCACCGCCTTCGGCAAAAGGGTCACCGCCATGGACTGCTTGGCGCCGCTCGGACAAACATAAGAACACCGGTTGGTGCCATTGCAGCCACGTTGTGCCCGTTTCAGCTCCGATACCTTCCAGCCGAGCGCTTCGCCCCCTCGCCTCAGAATATCGGTGGCAGGCCCGAGTGGTCCTGGGGTCAGGCTTGCATTCACCGCCCTCTCTGCGCGCTCGTAATATGGTGCCAAGTCGTCGGGCGTAAAATTTTCGATCTTATTGAGCGTGCGCCATTGATCAATGAGGTCGCTGTCGGCTCGCTGTGCAATAGCGCTGTTGATTTCTGTGCCTCCCCCCACGCAGCGGCCTTCCGCATACGTAATCGCAGGACGCCCGATCGTCGCGGTTATTCCTCCGCTACGCCAGGCCATCGAAAATGCTTCCGTCGCAACAGGAGAAGCTGACGACGACGCTATGTGCTTGCCTTCTTCCAGCATGATGACAGACAGGCCGGCGGCTGTCAGAACATCCGCGACGCTGGCGCCGCCTGCACCGGATCCGACAATCAACGCGTCTGCCTCCAGGTGCCGCGCCTTGCTCGGTTGAAAACTTCCTTTCATTGTGAGCCTTTCAGTTCCGTGCAGACAGGAGCTTTGCCGCCACGTAGGTCTGCTCATAGAATGAAAGCAGCGTCATCGATCGATAAAGGCGAACGATGGACCTGATGGGGCCAGGCCATCTCTGCAGAAAAGTGTAGAACGGTTCTGCGCGGAACGCGGTGGCTAATGGGCCACCTGCGCCAATTGAGATAAATAATATGCAAAGGTACAGGAAGAGCGAGGCGCTGCGAACTCCTAGCCGGACATAAAAGGGGGCGCCCGCGATGGCCCGGGTGACGTTTGGTACGACGTCAGCGACTGCCGCTGACATTTCATCCGCGTCTAGTAACGGCCACGCGGGCATCAGTGTTATCACGATCGCTCGATCCAAGACCATTGTTGTCTCCTTGAGGCGGGAAATGGCGCCGTCAAAACAAACCTAGGCCAACCTCTTTTGTGCAGCTGTGAATCTGGCTGCCGCTTGGTAGGCAGTAAGGTCCCTTCCCACGAACAAATTACGGTAGGATCTGAACCCGCGGAAATAGGCTGGACCTGACATATCATTTCACCCCGGAATCATCCGCAGTAGATAGGGAATCAGTGCTAATATCTGCTGTTTGACTGGCGACCTATGGTACGAAGCGCCGCCTTTGTGCAGAGAGAACTTGTTTGCCTGATACCAGTCGTAGGTGTCGATGATCATCTCGGAATTAGAATACTTCGGCGCATAACCAAGCTCCTCCTGCGCCTTCGAAATATCGAAATATGTTGATCGCCCGTACGCCAGCAAATGGAACGGGCCTAAGGGGGAAAGACCGAGCGTGCTTGCCAACTGCGCAATTGGGAGAGTCGGCCACATGGGAATAGACTTTATTCGACTCTTGGATTCAGCATGATCGATTAGTGCCTGCAGAAGTTCACGCATTGTGCCAAATTCAGCGGCGCCGATGTTGTATTCTGCAAACCCTTTCACACCCGATGCTGCAATGCATGCCCAAGCCAAATCATCCGAGTGGACGAATTGATATCTGTTGTTCCCGCTAGCCAAGACCGGAATGTCTAAACCACGTTGAACCCACTCAAATAGGATATGAGCGGTGCCAAGCCGGCCGGGTCCAAGAATAGTCCGTGGACGCACGATTGCTACATCGAGGCCGTAGTCTTGCATTGCTTTCCGACAAATGACTTCTCCAGCGAGCTTCGCGCGTCCGTAATCTTCGGCTGGTTTGGGTTCAGTATTCTCTGTGATGGGATTCAATTTCGGCGCGCCATAAACAGCGGTGGAGGAAGTATATATCAACTTCTCGACCCCTGCCGCAGCCGATTCGTAAGCAATGGTCTGCGTGCCGTCCCTGTTGACTGACCAAAACAAGTTTACATCTTTGGCCAAAGGGTTTTGAGCAGCGTTGTGGAATACTTTATCTATGCCGGAGACTGCCTGTCTAACCGCGTTGCGATCCAGAATCGAGCCTTTGAAAAATTCCAGATTGGGATGACGGAAGCCGGGAAAGTTGAGGTCGATCATGCGAACGTGGGTTCCTCGCTCAAGCAACTGTTTGCTGAGCACTTGCCCGAAATATCCCGAGCCGCCGGTAACTAGAGCTGTATTCGCCATTTCTGTGACTACACAAATCTTAAAGAGACGACCGGCAACGCGTGTCGTCCGATGGGTCGTTCATAGGACTGCTGGGGGTAGAAGTTAGGGTCCTGTTCCGGAGAACGACGTTCGTGTCGCCAGTGGACTGACACCGCGCATCGAGACGTTGTACGTGCAGCGACATTTTTCATCTATGATGTCCTTTCGTTCGAGACGATTTGGCGAAGAAGCCCGTTCCTCGGTAAGAACGGCAGCTATTCAAGTTGGGTGGAGGCCTACCATTTCTGTGGGCTGAGTGAGAGGATCTGTGGTTTGTTACTGGGAATTGATGGTCAGATGTTTTGAGTCGAATTGACGCGGGTGATGTTTCCCAGATGCGGTTCTCGCTGAACCTGACATAGGTTTGTCATTTGGATCAATGACTAGACTTGGTAGTTGATTGCGGTGCAAACTGTGTATCTGTTCAAATAGGCCTGATAGCCAAGCTCGCGGACACGGTGACGTGGAGGGGCTAAAGGCCTTAGAAGAAGTGAGCGCGGACCTGAAGTATCTTAAGTAGTAGATATAAGATCGCGGCACTATTTTGTGAGCTGGTAGAATTCGTGAGCTGCTATAAATGACTAATAGGGCCGCTGGCCGAGCACACTAGCACCTAATGATCGCGCAAAATGTTGATTGGTTTCCGAAGGCATGACATAGGCGAGTTGGTTTGCGAAGGTCTTGATGTGGAAACCTTCGTCCGTGAGACCGATGCTGTAGTACACGAATGGAATTGCTGTCGCGGACAGACGGGTAAATACCGATGACCAAGACTGAACAACCTGCGTTCGTTGTGCAGAGTCGTCAAGTTCGGGCATAAGCTTCTTCTGGGTCATATCTGGGCCCATTCCAATCGGTATCAGCCTTACGAGCTTATAGCTGACCTTAGCCCGCAATCGCCTCCAAGGATTGATAGAAGCCATACTCAGATGAGCGAGACTGAGGTGTAGACGGCCCCGGAATTGGGTGTGCACCTCTGTGCCGAGACGGGAGTTTGGATTACCCAGTACTAGAGTTCGCGCCTCTACCAAGCTGGTGGGGTGGTTGCGCCGGTGTGGATATAGGCAAGGACTTCAGCGGTTTCTTCGAGCCGATAGCTGCATCCGTCGAACTCTAGCAGATGCTGGTGGCATCAGCGATCGAGGATTGTCGCCCTCATGGTATTATCCGCGATATATGTTTCCCAATCATGCACGGAGCGATAGAGGTGAAGATGATGCTGCGGTTGAGTATGTAGCGTCGATAGATCAGCGTCTGCCGCAATGCGCCGGTACCGTCAGAGATGGCGCGTCCGAGCAGGAGATCGTCCAGAAAGAGGAGATCGCAGCAGTTGATGGCTCGCAGCCAGACCTCGATTCGGAGAGTTAATGGGGTAGCGTGGAAGGAGTCGTCGGTCTTAAAACACTCGGCATTTTGGCTTTGCAGAATCGCCCTATAGGCAATCATTCTGGCGATGTAGGACTTCCCGGTGCCACATTGCCGACAACCAGCGCGTTCTCGCCGGCCACATGAACGCCGGGTGTGGAGCTGGAAGCACGTTTGGCGCGGCAGTTTGGGATTGAAACAAGTCGCTCTTGGCGACTGTGAGCATTTCATCGAACCCGAACCCCCCCCCCCGAACCCGAACCGAACTCGCCCTCGACGCACGCGTGACGGCGACGGTTGCATAACGCCGAGATTCTGCGGAACGACGGCATTCACCTCACGGACAACGAAACGACGAAACGGGGCCATCATGCTCCTACGGCCACCGGCGCGACGCGACCTTTGGGCCGATGCCGACAAGATCGACTTCATCGACGATAGCAGTGTCGCCTCGCACATCGGGCTGCATCGAGGAAAACACGACAAGATGATGGGCGATCCGCTCAAGCGCCGATACCGTGATGGACCTCTCGACCGGCCGCAACATTCACACCACCCGCGAATGGATTTTGCGCAAACCCACTGGCTCTCGGCTCAACCGCCTCAACTTTTGCGACCAGGAGCGAGGATCTGCTCATGAAGTAGGGCGATGGGCAGCTCCATGGGCCGGATGACCAATCATTGTGTCCTGATCGAGCGCCACACGCAAGAGTCGCGCACGCGGCACGAATGGTGAGGCTGAAGACCAATATTATGTAAGGCGGACTTTGGGACTTAAGGTGGACATCCTCGTATGTTAGCGGCTTAACGGAAGATCTGAGCTTCACCATCGGTTGAGTTTCTGGCTATCCGGCCAGGGGCGTCTGGCGTCACGGCAGGATTGCTGCGCCAACTCGGCCGGGCG
The DNA here is from genome assembly GCF_051853065.1 of Bradyrhizobium sp. SPXBL-02. Taxonomy (NCBI): domain Bacteria; kingdom Pseudomonadati; phylum Pseudomonadota; class Alphaproteobacteria; order Hyphomicrobiales; family Nitrobacteraceae; genus Bradyrhizobium; species Bradyrhizobium sp. SPXBL-02. The sequence continues at coordinate 1,977,898 of NZ_CP182474.1, forward strand.
GATGGGCTTGAGCAGAAACTGGCTCACAGCATTTGGGTAACCCGCCTCCAGCATGGGAGGAGTGAGCCTAGCCGCGGTGGCGTAGTCCGCGTGCACGGCTCCAAAAGAGGCTATGACATTCGCGTGGTCGAGATGATTTGGACCATCCGGCTCGATTATTATCCAAGCCTTGGCTAGATCAGCGCAGCTTTCAAGTCGCAGGGCTTCAACGGCGGCTGCATTACTGCCGGAAGATCCTCCGGTCAGCCATGGTAGACCGAGCGGCCGAGTCTGGAGCAAATACTGCAGGCTCGTCGCAAAGCCAGTGAGATAGATGACTGGTGCACCAACTTCAAGGCCGGCCGTACGAGCCTGGGCCTTGGCCATGGCCAGATAGTCGTAGAATGATTGCGAGAGCACCAATCCATTACCGCTCGGCATCTGCATGACAGCTGTATAGGCACGCAAATCTTTCACCTGACGGTACGGCCTGAGAATGCCAGCATTGATGATTGATGCAGTGAGCAGCTGTGCCAAGACCACCAAGGGGAGCAGGATGGTGACGCTGCGTCCATGTTGTGTAAGAAGGCTCAGGATAGCCAGGGCAGCGAGTATCCAGAACAAGGCGTCCATCGAACCGACGAGCCAATAGTTCATGTTGGAACCGAGTGCGGACAGGTGCGGTAGGACCAAAAGGGCCAGCGCCAGAGCAATGCTAGTGGGAGCTTCGATGCGCGGAACCGATCCCACTCGATAGAGTATCGCGCCAAGGCATGTGAAGGCCGCAACCAGGAACAGGGTCGAGGGCTGGATGCTGATCGGATCGATCCCCAGTAGCGTAATCGCGATTGTTGCGATCAACCCAGCGGCGAGAACAAGCGACGTGATCACGTTGTGCTTAGCTCCACTGAGAATGCTGACCAGAAGGGCTATCGCGACTATTATAGCGATAGCGACTTCTGAGCGACTGGTGGGGAGCCAATCGATCCGAAACATGAGAGCCAGCCCGTGTCCGTCTTCTTTCAGGGTATCCATTTCAGCGCTTTTGACGATGCGAGTCACCAGCGCGGTGACGCTGCCATCAATCAAATAGGCGGTAGTATCCAGCAGAGCCAGAGCGATCAGTGCCGAGCCAAGCATCGGCAGCAGCCACTTTCGGCGCAAGGCGATAACGTAGAGCACCACCAGGATGGCAACGGCCGCTGCGGTTGGCGGTCTGGCCATAAAGCAGCACCAGCCGCCAACTCCGACCAAGATCCAGCCTAAGACCTGACGGACACGCCCTGGCTGGTGGAGTAAAAGGAGGCCGATCATCACCACCAAGAGCGATTGAAAGGTTAGCGAGTAGTGGGTGGGCGTTCGTCCCCAGAGCCCCCAGCCATTAAAATGGCACAGTGTTAGGCAGGCGATTCCTGCCGACAGCACCGTCGTCTGTAGCGGGTCTGTCGTCCACAGAAGTCGGATCAAAAGGAAGCTGAGAACCCAGCCCAATGCCATGGTAAGCGTGACGTTCGCCATACGAAGCACTGCGACGTCGCCACCCGCCCACTGATATGGCCAGTGATAAACAAACCCGAAAAGGGACGCCGAAACATTGATTACGTAGGGGAATGGGTTCGCGATGGAGGTGAGGTAAAAACCTTCGGAGCTGATATCGAGCCCGTAACTACAGTAATATAACAGCTGACCGAAAAGGATCGCTGTGGTTACTGCGGATAGGCTCAGCAAAGATTGATCCAGGAATATTGATGGCGTCCGTCCCTTAGCAAAGCAATTATCTTTGGGCATGGGCTCCTTCCCGACAGCCTGAGCTAGTCCATTCTAATGAAATGTCGGCCTCCAGGAGCTTTTATCTGGATTGAACCTTACAAGCTCCTCCTAAAATTGGTGAGCTCCCTCGCCCTATGGGTTGGACCTTATATCAGCCGGTTCGCTGAAGAGCAGATCATCGGAGCGCGTGGCAGTATGAGTACTAGCGAAAGCAGCCGACCTGTGCCGGCAAACGGAATCTGCAGCCCTTTGTGTAAATGGTAGGAAAACAGCGGCGGACTGGAAATCCTGCCCAGCGGCGAAAGGCGCCGGTAACCAGAAAATGAGCTGCAGGCGACGCTCGACCTCACCATGGTCGCTATCCAAAAAGATCCGCCACTCTCAACCGTGAGGCAGCCGTCCACTTGCAGGCCGCACATAAGGTCAGTGAATGGGGAGCGTAAGGTTTGAGCGGGTCACATTTAGGTAAGTTTCAGGTCTGATTAGACATCGGCACGCGCATGATGATGCGAGCTGGCACTCGTTTTGCCAGCGGCTCGCCGTCATCGGTTCGAGGCATGCGCGCTGGATCGAGAAGCCTTTACAATAACATGCGGGGCAGGAGATCCGGCAGCTGTTTGATAACGAATTGCGCAGAGCGAACCAATGCTCTTGCCAAGTGCCGACCGGTCGCGCGCCGACGCACGAGGGATCGATGCAACGGCTGCGTAGGCCGGTAAGGACGGATGGCTGCCAACGTCCGCCCTAATTCCATTTCGGCAGGGAGATACTCGGCTTTGACGCCGGCGGCCCGGAAAGCGCCAGGGCAGCTTTGGCTTTAGCTTTGTGCGGAACAGAGTTCGAATAGCGAAGAGCAATTCAGAAGTTCGGGATCATATTGAAGCCGATAAAGGAGTCTCGTTGGTCGGGCTTTCTCGGCCGTAACGCGCGCGACCTTGAAATTCCGTCAACGACGGGTGAAGTCCGCTGATTGCAGGGCCTGAGTAGCTAAATGCAAACGATGCGGGCTGTAGTCAACTACCCAGGCTAGTAATTGATCGACATCTCCAAAACATGCCACGTTGCAACTGAGCCGGTCGACCTGCGCGAGAAAGTGATATCCCGATTGAAGTCCGAACAGTGAGTCGCCCGGTTTGTTACTTGCGTATGCCCTAGCTTCCCGCCGAGTAGGCGTGCAACGAGGTCAGTCCGATGCATCTCGAAGGCCAGTTACCGAAAAATCTGAGCTGCGTCTGGCGAGCCAGAGATGATCCTACTGTCGCTTACGCAGCGTTTCACAGCGACAAGCCGCTAGTCGTAGATTTAGACGGTTCTTTGCTGCGAACCGATCTGCTATATGAATCATTGTTAAATATTGTGACTACGGGATTTCACGCGAACTGTGGTGCAATCCGAGCTCTGATCAACGGCAAAGCAGCCGTAAAACATCATGTTGCTCTGGCTTCCCAACTCGATTATTCCACTCTCCCGTATAATTGTTGCGTGGTGGATCTAGTTCGCTCGGCCAAAGCACACGGCAGAAAGGTCTACCTAGCTACCGCAGCCGACGCGAAGCACGCGAAGGCCATCGCTGATCATTTCGGCATCTTCCATGGCTGGTTTGCTTCTGACGCAAGAACAAATTTCTCGCGATCCTTGAAAGTTGACATACTCCTAGCTGCCTTCGGTAAGGATGGATTTGACTATGTTGGCAACGGTCCTTCAGATTTTCCAGTGTGGGAAATTGCCGATAAAGCCTATGCCGTCGGCCTCTCTAACTCGGAAAAGGATCGGCTCATCGCACTCAAAGGTGGCTATGTCGCATTAGATGAACTGAACGCGGGCAGACGAGTGTGGTGCAAGGCACTTCGTGTTCATCAATATGTCAAGAATATCCTTGTTTTTGTGCCGTTGGCAGCCTCACATCAATTTGCGATAGTTAACATCGTCAGCGATGTGATTGCCTTTTTCGCATTTTGCGCTTGCGCGTCGGCGGTCTACGTGCTGAACGATCTGCTAGATCTCAAGTCTGATCGTGTGCACCTTACCAAACGAGCCCGTCCGTTTGCGAGTGGGTTTCTCCAACTTCGGACCGGTCTGCTCCTGGTTCCGGCCCTTCTGCTGATTTCCGTGACACTGGCGACGACAATCTCGCCTGAATTTGTCGCGGTGTTGGTCGGCTATTTTGTGCTAACGAGCGCATATTCTGTATATCTGAAGCGCAAGATGCTTTTGGACGTAATTGTGTTAGCAGTGCTCTACACGACACGCATTGTCGCAGGCGGTGTGGCAACCGAAATCAGAATCTCGGAGTGGCTCTTCATCTTCTCTATGTTCATCTTCACGTCCCTGGCGCTAATAAAACGATACGTTGAGCTGTCGAAGAAAGTCGACCGCGACCTCCCGGATTGTTCAGGCCGTGACTACAGTATTGGCGACCTTGATATTGTTGCTGCTCTCGCTGCCGCGTCTGGTATGAACGCTATCACGGTCTTTGCGTTCTATGTTGCGTCACCCGACGTGCAGGTACTTTATCGACACCCGAAGGTGCTATGGCTGATCTGTCCGATCCTTCTTTATTGGATAGGCAGGGCGCTCATGATGGCGCATCGGCGTCTAATGCACGATGACCCCGTCGTCTTTGCGCTGAGGGACCGCTTCAGTGCAATTGCCATCGCATCAATCGCTCTCGCGCTTGTGATCGCGATTTGAGGCATTCTACACCTTTCCGGAGTGGCGTTGCCATCATGCGTTCAAATTCATAGCGGTAAGCCACGGTTGTGCTCGGTCCAAGGCCGCAGTTGCCACACGTAGATAGCAGTGATTCAGTCTCTCTGATCGGCAGGACTGAAGATCATGATGATAATCGGCAAGTCGAACAAGCGATCAGGTTCACCTCAATTTGGCTACCGGTGGTTCTGCCGGCTTGGCCTGGATGGTGCGGTGCCGGATCACTCGACGTTCTCAAAGAACAGACGTGGTCGCTTCCGAGAAAGCAATCTCTTCCGTGCGTGTTCGAAAACGTCTTGCACCTTCGTATCGAGGAGTGGTTGGTCGGCGCTCAAGAATTTGCCTTGTCGGACCCTCGAGAACGCGATCATCGTCGATGTCGAGGCAACCACGGCAATCGGGCAGGCGGAGGTGTTGGCCGCAAGCGCATGATTGAGCGCTCGCTCGAACGGCTTGACCTTTATCCCACCCGGCTCGTTGGCGACAGCGGCTATGGCTCGGCCGAGATGCTCGGCCGGCTGGTTTACGAGCACGGAAGCGAGCCGCACGTGGCTGTGGTCGACAAGTCAGCCCGCGCAGACGGGACATTTTCGCGCGAGGATCACACCAGCGACATCTATAGCTGCCCCGGTGGCAAGATGCTGACCGCCTTGAAGGCTCGCTGCTGCTCCAAAAAGTTGTCCTCAAAGTGTCTCGTTCGATCTGCGAGGGCGCTCGCGACATGGCGCGCGAGATAGCACGGTCATGGGAGGGCCGTACCTCACGCGGGTTGCGGAAGCTCGAGATGCTGTGTCCGCACCTCAAGCGCATTCTCAAGCTCGACCGTTTACGATTACCAGGCCCAAACGGCGCACGCGACGAGTTCACTCTCGCAGCCACCGCACACAAGCTGATCGCGATGCCTATAGCAAGGCCCGCATATGGCCCACCTCGATCTCTTCGCCGGCCCAACCGTTACAACGGAGTACTGCCGGCTTTTTCAACGGAATCGGCCATGGCTGAACATCCCATATCTTGTATGCCCCGGCTGTGCCCCTCCGTGAATTTTCCCTCCGGGCACAATACGGGTGGGAACATGGAGCCGGCTTGTAGGCAACGTGTAACGGGGGCAAGGAGAGAGGCCAGGGACGATGGAAGCGAGCGATAAAGGCCTCAGCGCTGGAGTGACGACGAACTACTTGAGGCTCACTGACGCGGCGATCCGCACGGCCACGCTGCCATCGGACAAGTCTCAGCACTGTTTGCAGTATACAGAGCAGCCGCGGGCTGGCGATGAGGATGCGCGCGGCCCGACTTGGGCTTTGCTGTTCACCGAGCCTGGGGAATTGGCGACCGACACGATTCGCACGTGTGACCTTCGCCTTCGGAAGACCCGAATGTCCCGCCTCGCTTGAATCATCGAGAGTAACGTCACCTCGGTGCCGTCAGCAGCGTATTGTGCAGCGAGGCCGAACTTTGGACGATCCAGAACTAGAGTTTTTCGCCTTGATCACGTTAGCGGGCTAGATGCGCCGACGTGGTTTCGCAGCAAAATCGGCGGTCTGTTGCCGATCGCGCGATGGGCCGTTCTTCGCTGCATGATCTGCGCCAAGTCTTCACTCTTTGTTGGGCGTCCGCAAAGCTGAGAAACGAGTGAGTGTTGAGGCATTCGGCCCGGAAGCGGCCGTTGAAGGCTACGATGAACGCGTTGTCGGTTGGCTTGCCGGGCCTGGAGAAGTCCAGCGTGACACCGCGTTGGTAGGCCCATAGGTCCAGATCGCGCGACACGAACTCGCTGCCTTGCTCGACGCGGATCGTTGCCGGGAATCCCACTTCCTTGCAGGCCCTTTCCAGGATCGCCACGACGTCGCTGCCGCGGAACGTGAACCGTGGCTGCAGCACCGGTGAGAAGCGGGAGAAGATATCGACGATCGTGAGCACGCGCAGCTTATGCCCCGTCGCCAATTGATCGTGGACAAAATCCATCGCCCAGGTCTCGTTCGACCGCGTCGCCGGCTTGCGGTCGTCGCGCAACTTGGCCTTAACCCGACGCTTCGGCGTTTTGTTGCGCAACTGCAGGCCCAATTTGCGATAGATGGGACGGGTCTTGTTCTGGCCGTGGCGCCATCCCACGCAGCGCAGCAAGACGTGGACACGGTGATAGCCGTAGCGAACGTGGCAGATCGCCCCTGATCCGATCTTCAAGAGCAGCCTGGCTGGAGCGAGGTGACCTGTAATGGTAGGCTGACCGGTCGAACTCGAGAGCGTCACAATCCCGACGGATCGACACCTGCCACTCACGGCACATTTGGTCGGCCAGCTTGCGGTTCCGGCCGGGCTTCATAGTTTTCGGCGGATCACGTCCCGCAGCATCTCCTTGTCGAGCGACAGGTCCGCCACCAGCTTTCGCAGCTTGGCGTTCTCCTCCTCAGCTGCTTCAACCGTCGCATCTCGGTCGCCAGCAGACCGTCATACTTCCTCCTCCAGTTGAAATAGGACGGCTGGCTGATCCCCGCCTTGCGGCAGATCTCCGCCACGCAACCCCGTCATCGCCGTGATTCAAGATGAACCCCTTCTGGGCGTCCGAAAATCTTGAGGCCTTCATCGGCTCAGCTTCAGGACCTCAGAGCAGCGCGAAAGGTTCCGCGCTAACGCAGCAACCAGGCGTGCATGTCCTCGATAAGCGGCTTGCACTTTCCTGGCGCACGACGCGCCGCTCCTCGGCGCCGCTGCCGTTCATGGCACGCTCCTCGAAGAATGCATCCAGGCGCGTCTGACCGCCTGCAGCGCGATCGGAGAGACCGGTTTGCCCTTCTTACCTTCCCGAGCATTTTTCTCGATGTCAGCCAGCTCGAACAAGCCTCGCCACGCATGGGGAAAGCAAAACGCAGGCGCAATCGGCAGCGGCGCTTCGGTCAGATCCCGCCGCGGCACAGACCGTCCAATCTCGACCGGCACGAGCCGAGCTATACTCGTCTGACCCTGCTTGCAAAACTCTTTGCGCCACCTGAACAGCTGGCGAGCCACCTCGGAAACAGTGGCTCCGGGCCCGAGCGATTCCGCAACTTGCCGTTCCTTCTCGTCTCGGCGACCACCGACTCCGCCGCTCGAGCGATGTGATCCCTCTCCCCGCGAAATCGTCATAGCGCTTCTCCTAGGACTACCCCTAGACCTGCAGCGCTCGCCTCCGTCAAGCAGGCGGCCGTTAATGGGCGTACGTTTTGTTCAGCTCAACAGACCCAGCAACCGACTTAACTTCCAGATAGTCTTCGAGACCGAAGCGCCCCCATTCACGACCGTTACCGGATTGTTTATAGCCCTCGAAGGGGGCGGAGCTGTCGAGTGAGCCAGCAGGTAGATATATGGTGCCAGCTCAGAATTAGGCGGGCAACGCTTCGCGCGCGTTCTGTTGAGCCTGAGAATACGCACCCGGCGAGGCCGTATGGTGTATCGTTAGCAATGCGGACCGCGTCGTCCTCGTCCGCGGCACCAACGATCGCAAGCACCGGCCCGAAGATCTCCTCGCGTGCGATAGTCATTTCGTTTGTGACATCCGCAAAGATGGTGGGGCGAACGTAGAAGCCCTTGGCTGCGGTGTACGACGGGGCCCATATGGATGCCCGCCGCGCTGACCAACACTGTACCTCTCCCCTATAGCTTTCGCGATCCTCGCGATTTCCGCCATTCTAGATTTCGGTACCATGAGGCGCGATGGTGCGCCACAAGATTGGCCGGAGTTTTGGAAAAGCGTCGCGATGCATTTGCTGACGGCCTTTTCATAATCGGCGCCCTCAAGAACAATGCACGGGGATTTGCCCACAAGTTCTTCCAACGCGCTTGATCGTATAAGCGGCCCGCCTCGCGACGTCGATCCCCGCACGTGTGATCCGATGAACGAGATCATATCGATGTCTGGATGCTCGCTCATGGCGGCGCCCACTTCAGGTCCCAAACCGTTGATCAGGTTGAATACACCGTTCGCACGCCAGCCTCGTGTAAGGATCTCCGCAAATATCAGTGCACAAGTAGGAGCGAACTCCGACGGCTTGAGAATCATTGTACAGCGCTGCAGCGAGCGCCGGCGCTACTTTACACGTTATTTGGTTTATTGGCCAATTCCACGGCGTGACCATTCCTGACCACGCCAATCGGCTCGCGAACCACGTTTGTACTGTCGATCTGCTCCTCGAAAGAGTAGTTCTTGAGCCACGTCAAGCGTGGTAGCCAAGTGGGCAATGGCGGAGCCAGCCTGCTTCTGCTTCGCCATTGCTAGCGGGGCCCCTATCTCGTCCGAAATGGAATGCGCTGCTCGCGCGTTGTCCGAGAAAAGCTATCAAGCGCGCGCGGCTGCGATGAGCGCCTTTGTCGACGTCCGGTTTTGAGCCGAGCGCAATCTCGTCTCCTCTGCGGTCGCCGGACGATCATTCGCATCGTTTTCCACAACGTCGGGATCAGCCCACGCGCCATCAATGTAACATTGCATGCGGTTAACCATGCTGTCCTCTCAAGTTGGTTGAAAGTTTGCGCGGCGCCACCGTGCTGAATAGCAGTTGCATTCTCCAGATTCAGTTGTGTCCGCTTAGGCTCATAGTTTCTTAGAAACGATGGCCGCTCTCTATGGAGCGGACCAGTCCGGGAAGGAAAACGCCTAAGAGTGCTTTGAGGCTCCAGGACAATTCGTGCCGTTGACCTACGCTTTGTGCTGCTCATTGCGCCCGCTCTCCACTAGCTGAGCCTCCATTCGCCCAGATGCAGGTCTTGCCGTGCGCTGGGGCGCCGGCCCTTCGCGACAGCTCCCATCAAGGGCGCACCCCGGTGGTTGCGGTCTCTGGCCAACCGGCTCCGATGATGCCCGTACAACCCCTTTGTTGCGTGGCTTAGCAGTGATCCTCGCGCTGCTTTCGCATATTTTCTTCCAACAAGAAGTAAGTGGATGCAGCTTCCCGGCACGCCCCTTCGTTACTTGACGATATCGGCGGGAACATCCGCGGAGCGTTGTGGTTCAGAGGAGACTTTAACTGAGGCTCAGAGAGAGCAACCGATGGCCCTGCCTCCGGCGAAAGCGTCTATCCGCACCGCAGGCCGCCTCAAGCGGATCCGGCGCTACTGTTGCAGAAACGCGGCACCGCCGCGATCGTCGCCGAGATCTTCGACGCTGCACGAGGCCGCACCTGAGTATCCTGCCATCTATGCGCATAAGCGAGTCTAGCGGCCGGTTATGCATCTGAATGCAGCCTTATTCGTCTAACCGTCAGTAAGTCGCTTCCTGTTGCTGGACCCTACGACAGAATATGATGAGATCTCGGTCGCAATCGGCAGCGTGATGCGGATTCGTACAGGGGAAAACCCGAGGGGGACATGGCACCGGCCGCTCGCTGAGACAGCAGATTCGCGTGGCGCCCTCTCGACGCGCGGAGCAGAAGGTCCATTTCGGCGAGCTCACGAGTCCGGCCGGCTTTGGCTTTCCGATTTCACGGACATGCGAGGCCACTTGCTTCTTCCCCGCGCCGCGGCGATGCCGGGCAGCCGATCTATTGATAACGGCCCTCTCGATTTATCGCTCAGCGGACAGTAAGGAGTGGGGAGCATCGTCTGACAATCAAACCAGCCTAATGAGCGCTGAAGGAGACTTGCAACGAGGCAGCCAAACCAGGGAGTCATGCAGCATTTCTGCGCAATGTCGCCGGCGCCTACAGCAAATCTTCCCTGATGTCGCCGATTTCGTGAAATCACGCGCCGATCTTTGATAGGCTTTGACAAGCTCGGCGGTGGCGTATCAGCGCGTATCGCGGGGAGAATGGTGGGTTTTTGATGATGACTACTCCGCCGCCGTCTGATGCGAGGCGCTCCGAACCGGTTCGCCTTCCGGCAGAGCGCGAGTGGCTTGATCCCTCGAGCGAGCTCAACAAGCTACGCGAAACGCAATCGCTTAGCCGGTTTCGGTTTCCCGACGGTCGCGCTGGCTGGCTAGTGACGAATCAGGAACTTGCACGCGCAGTGCTGAGTGATCATCGCTTCACGCGGCTAGGGGCGCAAGTGTGGCCCCGGTCGGAGGTTCATCCCAGGCCTACTATGCAATTTCTCATGATCCAGTGTTTCCGGATGCCCTTCGTGCGCTCGTCGAGCGCTATCGGAGCGATGGCCGGCTCGCGGACGCGTTCCGGGATCCGGAAGTTCTCCGAACGCTCCGTGAGTGCCCCCTAACCAACTTACCATTTTTCCTTAAGGACGCGCCCGAGCATACTCGGATTCGTCGTTGCTTGCGGGCTATTTCGCCGTCCGACAAGCCGCCGAGCATCGCGCAACCATCGAGCGGATCGTCGCCAACCGTCTGGATGCGATGGAGCGGCTACAGCCGCCCGTTGACTTGGTCAAAGTCTTCTCGCGTCAAGTGCCGTCGTTAATGGCTTGCGAAATGTTCGGCATACTAGAAAGTGAGCGTGATATTTTCGAACGGCTTACGGGGCTCGCGCTAAATAAGGACGCCAATTCCGAGAATATTCTAGAGACGAACGAAGAGTTTCGCGCGTTTATGAGGAGTGTATTCGCCCGGAAGCGAACGCAGCCGTCCGATGATATATTCAGCGAGTTGGTCCGCTGCGGTAAGTTGACCGATGAGGAGCTCGTGGCTACTGCCGTCACCCTGTTGCAGGCAGCTCACGCGGCTATCGCCAGGAGTGTGGCTTTCTCAGTCTATATGCTCCTGAAAGAGCGAGAGCGGTGGAACGTGCTCAGGACGGAGCCGGATTCGATCGGCGCAATTGTTGAGGAGCTGCTGCGCTTCGCGATCGCTGCCCAGCTTAGTGTCCGGATGGCTCTGGAAAATGTGGAGCTCGGTGGCACCGTCATCAAGGCCTTCGAAGCTGTGGCGATCTCTTTCTCAGCAGCGAATCGCGATCCTGCGGTATTCGCCGAGCCTGACCGGCTGGATTTAGCGCGACATGAAGCTGGGAGGCATCTCACGTTCAGCTTTGGCATTCACCAATGTCTCGGCCAACACTTCGCGCGACTGGAGCTACAAATCGCGCTCTTCCGGCTCGCGCAGCGTTTTCCAAGTCTCAGACTTGCCGTGCCAGCCGAAGATATACCTTGGCATACAGATCGGGACATTTACGCGCCCGGCAGGCTTCCCGTTACTTGGTGACGCGATCGTGACAAGAGTCATTGCGGACCGGGGCCGATGTGTAGGGGCGGGCATGTGTGCGCTCACAGCTCCGCACCTGTTCGAGCAGGACAAGGATGGTCGAGTACTGCTGCTCGCCGAAGGCGCTGTAAAAGGGGGCGGAGCTGGAGGCCGCTCGTAAGCGGTCGCGTTGTGCCCAACAGGAGCATTGTCGCTCCGTGACAAACCTTAGATGTAAGAACCGGCGAACCGCGCGTGAATGTGGCCGGCCGGCCGCGCGGCCGAGTCGTTGGACTTGACCGAGAAAATGGAAGGAGTTTGCGCATGCGGATCGAAGTTGACAAGGAAAAGTGCGTAGGGGGTGGGCAATACGTGCTCGCCACATCGGAGGTGTTCGACCAGCGCGATGAGGACGGTGTTGTTGTACTGCTCACTGAATCGCCACGCGCCCATTTGCATGAGAAGGTTCGGCTTGCGGCGGCGCTGTGCCCGGCTGTTGCGATTCGAATTATCGAGTGAACAGCAGGCGTGAAATGCTTTGTGCCCCCGTTTGGTCGGACGCCGGTTGAGGCTCTGGCTAACACGTTAATAAGCCGGTAGGTGCAAAGACGGCATTCCAGAAATCGCTTTCTTCGTTGGCTGCGAACCTTTCGGGTTTAAGGCTTTCGGATACGCAGGAGCTTGCTGCGCTCGCGAGCGCGGCGTCGGCAGCAGGCGAAATTCAGTGGAGAGAAGACAGCATGAGTAGCTCCCGTGGTGGGCTCCTGCGGCTATTCCGATGACGGACGGGCCGGTGATTATCGTCGGCGCGGGCCATGCGGGATTCCACGTCGGCGCATACTTACGCCAGTTCGGATTCAAGGGACCCGTTTGTCTTGTCAATGGCGAAACGCATCCGCCATACCAGCGGCCGCCGCTCTCGAAAGCTTACGTCAATGGCTCCGTAGGCCCGGATAGCCTCCTGTTCCGGCCAGCTAGTTTCTATCGCGAAGAGAGCATAGACCTTATCCAAAGCCGTGTTGTCGCCATCGATCGACAGCGCCTAAAGCTGTTGCTTGCGTCCGGCGAATCGCTCGACTACGGCCACGTAGTGCTGGCAACGGGCGCGCGCAATAGTCTGGTCGACCTTCCGAACGCCGATCTGCCCGATGTAAGATATCTGCGCATCTTCGAAGAAAGCGAGGCCTTGCGCAGGATTCTTCCGTCCAAAAAGCGCGTGGTGGTTATCGGTGCCGGATTCATCGGGCTTGAGTTCGCCAGCGTCGCACGCGCCAAAGGTTTGGAGGTCGACGTGATCGAGCTCGCGCCGCGAGTCATGGCGCGCACCGTGACGGCTGAAGTGTCTGACTACTTCCAGGCACGGCACCGCGAGGCTGGCATCCGCATTCATCTCGGTGTGCACGCCACCGGCATTGAGGCTGATCGGGGGGAGGTTACGGGCGTCTCGCTAAGCGACAATCGGCATTTGGCGGCCGATTTGGTTGTCGTCGGCGTCGGTGTTATGCCCAGGGTTGAGCTCGCAGCAGAAGCTGGTCTGCCGGTTGCATCAGGCGTCGTCGTCGATGAGTACCTGTTAACCGCCGATCCAAATATTTCGGCCATCGGCGATTGCGCGCGTTTCGCCAGCTTGCGCTTCGGTGGGTCACTTCGCTTGGAATCCGTGCAGAACGCCATGGATCACGCGCGCTGCGTGGCGGCGCGACTGGTCGGCGACAGAAAGCCTTATGACGGACAGCCTTGGTTCTGGAGCGATCAAGGAGATAGTAAGTTGCAGATTGCAGGATTGATAACGGGTTATGACCAGGTTGTTCTACGTGGCGCACGCACGCGAAAGGCATTCTCAGTGTTTTGCTACACGGCCGGCAAGCTTGTAGGTATCGAGTCGGTCAACCGCGCATCGGACCACATGTACGGCCGCCGCCTGCTCCGAATGAACCGTTCACTCCCTCCGGAAAGAGCCGCGGACGAGAGCTTCGAGCTCAAGAGAGCGCTAGCCTAGGATGCAAATTGGCGGGCAGCGCGGACTTGTCCTTATAGCGTTCCGCCCGTCCGCCAGATGCAACGAAACGGCTGCGCAAGGACGTATTCAATCGAATTGTCGTTGACAGCCTGCGCCGAAAGGACGACGAGCAGGCAATCACTGGGACCCGCAGCATCGAGGCTTACCGAAAGCGATGACAGCTAAGGATTGCTGTCGAAAAAAGCGCAGTTGGCGGCACCAGCCGGCCGCCTCATGCGCTGTATGGCCGCGCTCTGACGTTGTCATCGACAGAAGGCGGAGCCCGGTCGTCGCCGGTTCGGCCGGTCCGGGTAATTTGGGAGAACGGAATGATAATAAAATCGACTTCGAGACCGAACCCGTGTGTATACATGGGCTGCTGCGAAGCTCCTGACGTGCTAGGGATTAGGCGAACGTTCAGAGCGTTGAACAGCATCGGACACACATCTGCAACGGATGACTCGACAGGGCCATTGCGCCGCGACCGAGACCTGGCTTGGCGTAAGTATCCCTCCGGCGGTGGCCGGTTGAGTAGTTTGGTCGCCACTCTGAGGATGTGACCTCAGGTCTCGGCACCTAGCGAAGGCAAGGTCTTTTGGGGCCGAAGGTCCGCGGCGTACACGCGAGGGGCCGTCTGGTTGATGAGACCTTGCAGGCGGACGGGACTGTCTGTGGCGTTGCCATTCGCATGGATTGCCGCAAGGTGCGGCCACTTGGCATCGCTCTCAGCGAATGCTCGGCCGGTTTTCGGGCATGATCGCGAGGTGCGTCTCGCCCTCCCCGGGCTATCACAGCCCGATCTTCAGAGATTGCAGCTTTCCTCGATCAACCGACAGGCGCACTACGTAAGATCGTTTCCGCTGTGTGACAATATGGCGGCCGAATACGTTTTCGTTTCAATTGGCGGAGACGCTCTCAAGCGCAGTTTGAATAAGCCAATCGAGCTACTTGGGCGCGAGCATAAGGTCGTGCTTCAAATGTGGTAGGCAGACCACAGTCTGGCGAGTGATGCCGCGTTAGCGCGGAAGGGGGCCGGCTTGATCCAGCGTTTTTTAAACGCTCGGTCTACGTCCTGGAGAGCGCTTTTACATACGCCCCTGAATGGGCCGGCTGAAATGTTGGCGAAGACGGGCGGCAAACGCAGGATTAAGGCGCCAACACCCTCCTGATGCATCAATTAAAACTGAAAAGTCGTTACGCTCGGGCCTGGCGCGGCAGCGTATCGACGTGCCTAGTTTTGCTGACGAGGAGGACTGCCGGTGGGTGTGACAGAGACAATGAACACCGTCTATGTAGGTGGTACGTGCGATACCAAGAGCGGTAGAGCGGTGCCGACTGTCGCGCCGTTCTCGTTGATGCTTCAGTGTCTGATCTGCAACGCGCGTTCGATGAGTTTCCAATCCCGCGAAACCTGCTAGGTGCCACGGCTTCTACCGCGCAGGCAGCATGGAGCGCCTACGCGCCGAAGGAGCAATTGAGGCTCAGGCACTCAGCTTCAGGTCCAATTCGTCGTCAAGCAATCTGATTGTACAAAGAAAGGAACAAGATGTCAGTTTTCAGAAGTGGGGAGCAGCCCCCGCGTTGGTGCGAAGTCACGGGGTTCGAGTTGGTCGAAGTCGCAGGACAACCCCGGCCGATAGCAGTCCCTGCTAAGAAGCAGCGTCTACTCGTGACGCGTGGATTGTGTCGGGTGGCGAGCGAGAAGGGAGCGCAAGTGCTCAGTGAAGGCCAGTTCTGCGAACTCGATGATGCGAATGGTCCCTTTACTGCGGATGCCGGCGATCGCACGGCGCAAGTCCTTATCTTTTCCGGCAGGTGGGGCACTGAGTTGGGCGGATGCGGCGTTTTCAACGCAATTCCGAGCACCCCAATTGCGTCAAAGGGAGACCCGGTTAGCTATCCCAAGTCGACCAACTTCGACTCACACTTTCACGACTGCGACGAATACTGGGTGATCATTGAAGGAGGAGGCACAGTCGTTGTCGGATCGCACAGTTTCGAGGTTGAGGCGGGTGATTGTGTTGCCATCGGCATGGGGCATCATCACGATCTTCCTCAAATTAAGAACGAACTAAAGGCTGCCTATTTCGAGACCACTCTTGAAGGCAAGAAGCGGTTTGGACATCTCTGGGAGCACAAGCACGGACCGGCCGACGTTCGCGCCGACCGTGTATGATTCCGGTTTCCCGATCTGAAGGAACGCTTCATAACCTAAGGTCCTGCATATTGGAGCCTGCGGGTTCGTAAAGCGCTGCTGCGACACGTTCCTGCGGCGACGTAGGGCACAATATCGAGGTGATTAGGTTGTGAATATCACTTCTGAAGCTCTGGAAAAGGGGCCGGGCACCTTGGCTTGTGCCCCGAGCAAGGGTCAAATCGGACGGTGGACTCGTGCAGCGCAGGCGACATCACGATCGTACAGAAGTCGGCGCGTACAGTCTCATGGTATCCTGTCGAAGATGCCAATCGGCGATACCATCGAACTTTCGTTCGCATCACAGACAAAGTGAATGCGGCGGGCCGTAAATGGGAGTGACGATGAGCCATCGTTTCAACCAAGACAAATCATCATTCAGAATGCTCGTCACTAGGAATGCCTTTCGACGTATTAACAGGGTATCGTGCCGGCACGCGAGCGACTATCGGATTTTCCACTCTTGGGGCATTTCCGTCACGAAAATAGCTTATCCTACCCTGATCGATCACGAAGACCATCACCTCGACATCATTGCGGATCTAGCGGGAGTGCGGAGCACCTCGATTGTTGTTTCGCTGGGAAGCGGAATGGGCGGAATACAATCGCGACACAGACGTCATAGCGTTGATGGATTTTGCCACTGCGCACACCCTTTCTGTGAAGGGTGCGCGGCCAAATCCAGCGGGCTCAATGACAGGATGTTCGAATATTTTCCGGTGGAAGCGGCATCCGGGTCGGCTATATCATTTCATCGCAAGGTTGAAGTTTTCCGTGGGGAGCCAAAGCGAGTTTGTCAGAAGAGCCGGCCAGTGAAAGGGCGGCAGGTGTCCCTTCTCACCGGCAGATACTGGCAACAATTCTTTGTTGATCGAATAATTCTGCCGATCGCTGGATGGCGGTCCGGCAATGACTACAAACGTTGACGATAATCTTCAATGAGTGCGGTGGTGTTCTCCGCGATGTAAAGTGCACGGGTCGGTCAGCCCCTCCAAAATTGCAGGAATTCCCGCGATCATTCCGACAGGGCGCTTAAGTGCACCACGGTTGGTTTAGGAGTCAGCTAAATGGTTGATGTGATCCTTCATTCAGGACGACCACCTTCTACGCGGTGCGCTGCCGTGCATGCCCGATCAGAGATAGTAGCCACACTAAAAGCTACTCTCGGCAAGCCTAACAGCACTCTGGTGGGCGCCGCCATCGGCACTGGGTTGGCCGCCCAGGCGGCATCTAGGGGCGGCGCAGACTTCATCCTCGCGCTGAACGCCGGCCGTTTACGTAGCATGGGCGCGCCGTCGATCTTTTCCCTGCTCGCACTAAGCCACAGCAATGACTTCGTCATGGAATTTGCCAAGTCCGAAATCTTGCCATTCACCAAAATCCCGGTTTTCTTTGGTGCAAGTGCTTGCGATCCACGGCGTTCAATTGAAGCTGAAGTCGAGAGAATCGAGCATGCGGGCTTCGGTGGCATCGTAAACTTCCCTTCCTCCATCTTTCTTGACGGTTGTTTTCGGGCCGACATCGAGGCGGCAGGGCTAGGATTCCGTCGCGAGCTCGAGATGCTGCGCGCCGCTCAGCGGAGGGACATGTCGACTCTCGCCTACGTTCGAACAGTTGCAGAAGCCCAACAGGCTGCGCAAGCCGGTGTGGACATCATCAATCTCAATCTTGGTTGGAACGTCGGAGGAGCGCTCGGGAGCCGCACCCGGCTTAGCCTGACCCAAGCAGCTGAGTATGCAAAGATCGTCTTCCGTCAGATACGGGCCATTTCGCCGAATGTACTCTGCGTCCTGGAGGGCGGCCCCATCGTCAATCCCGAACAAATGTACGACGTTTCGGCAAACTCGAAAGCAGACGGTTATATCGGTGGTTCGACAATTGACCGGCTCCCTGTCGAATCCTCGATGGAGCAGGTGACATCCGCATTCAAGTCCGTAGCCACCTTGCAAAGGCGGATGGATAAACTGGAACGGCAGCTAGAGCCCGTGCAGCGCGAATATTCCATAGTTGGCAGATCACCATCGATCCAGCTGATCAAGCATCGAATCGAGAAACTTGCGGCCTCTGCTCTACCAGTCCTAATCACTGGGGAAAGCGGAACCGGCAAAAAGCTTCTGGTGCGAGGGCTTCACGAAGTCGCTAGACGTTCTGACAGCGCGCTGGTTCGTCAGAGCTGTGCAGATCAAATGAAAGTGTCGCTCTTCGGCTGCGCCCCCTGTGACGGCCGCAAAAAAGTAGTTGGACTGCTACAATACTACCCTAAAGCGACCCTACTCATCGAGAATGTCGACCGGCTGTGCGTCGAGACCCAAGAGCGGTTGGTAGAACTCATTGAAACGGGGGTCTATCGGCGATTGGGCGATAACGAGAAGGGTCGGTTCGAGGGCCGCTTAATCCTGACTGCGACGAGGCCGCTCTCAACATTGACCGCTAGTGGGCTGTTGAAGCCGTCGCTAGCGTCCCTTTTGTCCCCTGCACACGTCTTCCTTCCGAATCTGCGAGACCGCCTTGAAGACCTGCCACTTCTCGCAGAACACTTTCTCCAAGGCCTCCGAAAGGATCGTCGCAGTCGCAAGCTATTAGTTGACCACTCAGCTTACCGCACTCTCATGAGATATGAATGGCCCGGAAACATTCGTGAGTTGCGCTCCGTGCTGGAGACTGGTGCCATGAATTGCGAACGCGATTGGATTCAGGCCGAGCATCTGCCTCCCTTGGGGGGCTCAATCGCACAACCGTCGCACCCGGAAGACGAACGTAAATGGATTCTCGACGCTTTGGAGCGACATCGTTTCCGTCGCGGGGAATCTGCGCGATATCTCGGTATATCGCGCAAGACCCTATACACCAAAATGAAAGCCTACAGTCTGCTTGGACCTAAATGATCGAGCCTTCTAGCGGTGTTTATCGTCCAGTGGGGCGGTCGCTTTTTAGAGCAACTGTTTCAGCTTGGCAAAGGCCCGTTCGATGCGATTCAGATCTGGAGAGTATTTGGGCAGAAGAGCTTGGCTCCTGCGGAGCGCAGAACGACGTAGTCAAAAAGTTGGCGCGTGAGCTAGCCGGAGTTCGAAACCCCTGACGGCACATTTCCGACTGCCAACTCCACGCATCACTCGCACATGGGCGCAGGCGCGGATATGACGCGTGTTACCCTCGGGAAGAGCCGCGGGCGGGAAAGCCGCCCGCACGGATCTGTGAGGGCAAAGCCGAATGGCCGAGCTACTCGACCGCGATCGTTGGGGCTCCCGAATCGATTCAACCTAAGTTCATCCCGCTTTAGATGACTACCAATAGGGCGAGGGCTAAGCACTACACGTTTTTACCCAAGGACCAGCTCGCGTGCCATGTTCAGGCGAAGGGAGGTTCGATATTAACACCACCAATGCGGTACACAGAAAAGAGGAAATTATGTCAAAGGCGGTACATCCGGAGCTCCTATCCATCATCTTCTCTGACGCGCTGCGCGAAGATTGGGTTAAGCGTGGCAAGACCTTACTCGAGAGCAAGGGCTCAACCGCGACCATCATGCTCGACAGTCCGGCCTGGCAAGAGGAGTTGCGCGCCAAGCTGCCGAAAACTGATCTGTTACTGGTCGGGCCATGGATGACACCGAATATGTTCATGAGTGAAGAATTGCTCGATCTTGCGCCCAAGCTGCGCGCTATAGCAGGCACCTTCGATAACCGCTTCACCAGCTTCGTTTCGATTGAGGCGCTGCAGCGCCGCAATATCCGTTTGATCGACAGCTCGCGTTCTATGACACCTAGCGTGGCCGAATTCGCACTTACCCAAACCTTAAATCTCCTACGCGATGTTCCCGCCGCGATAGCCTTGATGCGTGCTGGTGGCTGGAGGCGTCCTTGGGATAGCTTCGGCTATATCTATGGCGACCTCGCGGGAAAGAAGGTAGGATTAGCCGGCTACGGCAGCATCAACCGCCGGTATCACGAGCTGCTCAGTGGGTTCGGGTGCCCGACTGCGGTGTATGATCCAATGCTCGACAAAGCCGCCGCGCAAAAAATCGGACTCGCATATACGTCGTCGCTCGTTGAGCTGGCCGCTGCCTCTGAGATCTTCGTCGTAGGTATTCCGCCGCTCAAATCTTCGCTGCGTCAAGTGAACAAAGCAGTTTTCGACGCTTTGCCGGTGGGTGGCATCTTCGTGCTGGTGAGCCGCATGGCGGTAGTTGACGAGCCTGCACTGTGGGAGGCAGTCAACACACGAAAATTGCGCGCAGCAATTGATGTCTTCTCGACCGAGCCACTCCCGCCCGACGCACCCTATCGGTTCCATCCGAACGTGTTGACAACGCCGCACATTGCAGGAGGAGCAGTCTATTGCCACGAGCGCTGCTTTACCGATGCATGCAGCGATGCGCTCGCAGTCATCGAGGGCGGTAAGCTACGCTTTGAGGCTACACCAATTGACGCAACACTGTACATCGGGATCGATCAATCCGGAAGGGTAGAACAGCAGGAGCCAAACTGATGCCGATGGCGGGTGTGCCCATCACCTAACCCAGATGGACTTTGTCGTTCTCGACTAGCCGGGCCATCTCCTACTCTCGCAGGGTGGTCACTTCCTGCTCCATCTCATCACTCGCCCTTGTTAAGCGGATACCTAATGTCCCGAGTCACAAGTTTGCAATCATAGACACGCAATAGATTCGTGTCGCTGAAGGACGGACGCAAACGTAGATGGGGTCTCTTATAGCGGTCGAGCAACTTGCGCCCTGACGTTGAGCGATGAAGAGCGTGCCGAATCGACGTCGCTGACCACGCGGCGGAAGACCGCCAGGCACTGGCTCTAAGAGCCCGCATCGTGCTTACCTGCGCGGAAGGTGGTCAGAACACGGGCACGGTCGGCAAGTGGCGGCGGCGTTTTGTGGAATGGCGGCCCGACGAGCCCGGTACGGGGCGCCCCGCACGACTGACTATGCTCGCATCGAAGCTGTGATCATGAAGACGTTGGTTGCCCCGAGAACGCGACGCATTGGAGTTCCCGCGAGAAGGCCAGCAGCCTGCCAGTGTCGACGCTGCAGCGCATCTGATGGGTCTTGACTTCAGCCGCACCGGATGGAGACGTTCAAGCTCTCGACCGATCCGAACTTCGTGGCCAAAGTCAGCCACGTGATGCCGGCCATCTTGATCCAGCCCTCAGTAATGTATGAGAATCCCAATATGGCGTGGCCAGACGTTGGGTTTGCACGATTAGATGCAAAGCGCCGAGTTGCGGGGCGAGATCGATCGCCTTTTCACCTCATTGATCTTCTGTGGGAGGCGCGTGCCCTCGATCGCCGAGGGCCCCGTGCCAGCCATGGCGCCGCTCCATGCCAAAATCACTGCGGTACGATCAGGCGGTGCGTGGACATATGAAAAGCTCCCGGGCTGGTCCAGCTAGATCTTGATGAAGACGGTGTCGCCCTTGACCTTGACCTCGTAGGCGCGCAAGTCGATACATGCGGGCAGGGCGCGTGCCTCGCCGGTTCGGTAGTCGAAGGCTCCGAAGTGCTTAGGGCATTCGATGATATAGCCGTCGACAATTCCGTCCGCTAGATGGACCTTCTCGTGGGAGCAGTGGCCGTCAATCGCGAAATAGTCGCCCTCGGGGGAGCGAGCAATAACAAATGTGCGCCCTCCGTGGTCGAACCTGAGCGCCGCTTCTGGCTCCAATGCATCGGCGGCGCAGGCCACCACCCAATTTCCCTCGGAAGTCAATTTGGCTTTCCTCTGATCTCGATTGTCGATAGAGGCCAGAGTTAACACTGAGACCGCTGGCTACGAAGGCTTGAGTTCGCCTAGGCAGAATGCGGTTGGCCCTGTGGAAGGCCTCGTGCTGGATGGGCGGCCCATACACAATTCGGCATGCACTACCCGCGAGCGTACTTCTTAGCCTTAATTCGCTTGCACACAGCTTCGTCGGCTCCCGGCGAACCATCATGCGAAGTACCGAACCACTCGTCCAGCGGGATCCACTCCGAGCCGTAGTTCACCTCAAAGTATTTGTGGTGGAGGTAATGATAGTAGTGACCGTTTTTGAAGCATTTATCGTCACTCGTAATGATCCGATCGAACCCGGAGTGACCGCCCGCCGGCGCCAGCGCCGAACGCACAAGGTAAAATACTGCATGCACCGGGCTCGGGGGTAGAAGGAAAAAGATAAGTACACCGGAGAAGTAGATGATGTGCTGAAACGGATGCATCGATAGGCCGGACCATGGAGCCGGATTGACGTTGCGGTGGTGAACCTCGTGAATAATGCGGTATAGCGGGCCCATATGGATCAGGCGATGGGTCACATAGAAATGCAGATCATACCACATCGGCACCAGCAACGTCAGCACTATGAAATAGACCGGCTGTTGCAGGAAATCGATGTAGGGCATGTAGCCGTTGGCAAACATCCACCAAGTGAGCACTTCGTACGCCGTCCAAACAGGCACGCCGCTGCACATTGTCCGGAACACGTTCTCGGCGTTCTGGCTTCCAAACATGAGTGCTGAATTGTTCGTATCAGGCCACTTAGCATTGTACTTGAAGCTTGTCTGCTGGCGCTTCTGAATGTACAGCAAGGTGTGGAGGCTGCCATAGAACAGCAGTGTAAGCGCAGCATTCCGCAAAAGAATGAGCGAAATCCACCCGAGGCTAAAGTCTCGCATCGTTTCAAGCGAGGGTGTCAGATACCAAGAGACGAGAGCGGTCGCAAAGTAGATCGCGCCCGTGGCCACAAATAACCCGGCAGCCAGCGCAGGATTGCTTTCGGCCGCACCGGCCAGACGAAGATCGGAGCGCGCGTTGCCCTCGTATTGGGCGCCCAGTTTCCCCGTTTGTCACGTGTGCCGCATAGAGTGTCGTCCACATTACTCTCCATTTCTATGAGCGAACGTCATCGGTAGCGCTAATACTAACTCCGAAGGACGTTGTTCGCCCTAGCGCGCCGCCACCAGACTCAGACTTGTGGTGGGTCCATCCGCCAGCATAAGACAGCGTTGAAGGTAGCACTCCCTAAATGTGGTTTATTGCAGGGATCTGCTCTTGACGCTTTAATCCTGCGTCTGACGCTGTTTTTTTTGACGGATTTCAATGGCTACCCCAACGCCCGGGACGTGCCGCTCGATGTTTGCTCAGAACTGCCGTCCATAGCACTTCGGCATGGTTGGTCGTGGCGGTCAAATCCTGGCATCCGGATAGGCGCTCGACCAGGCGAGCAAATCCGGCTGGACGCCCAACCTGAGTGCGATTACATATTGGTCCCATACTACAAGGCCGGATCACGAGCCGAGAACTTGTTCAATCCCTCCAACGGCGTCAGGAAGTCGGAACAGCCCCAGTGCCGTTTCCCGTGCAAGCTCGGGCAGGTCTACAAGCACGCTCTCTTTCGTGTGCCGCGCAGCGACTAGTCCGCTTACGCCAACAGCGACAGCTTCTTGTGCCATAGCGAAACCGTCAACCAAGGCGAGCGCGCTGAACCCGTGGGCGACCGCCCTACGCAATAATTCGATCTCGGTCTTCACCCCAAACCCGAAGTCCTCGAGGCTTGCACGCATTTCGCCGTCAATCCCAGTGACGCTCGGGAAGTTAACGATGCCTGGGCAGCCGACAATCTCGAGAGCCTTCAGGATGTCTGAGTGGCGGCGGAAAGGATCAAGCGCGAACACCCCCGCAAAGAAGCGTGGCCGGGGGGTAATTCCATTCCTTACTTCCGCAAGCAGACGCCCATTCGCGTCGTGAATCGGAAGCAGAACGAGACTATCGAAGGAACTGCAGCCGAGCCGTTCACAAGAAGGGCAGTAAACAGTGACGAGGTCAGCGAACTCGTCAGGGCCGGCGACCAGATTAGTCACGACGTTGACCGGTTGAAGAGTTGAAAAGAGCTGCATTGCGTTCTGCGAGGTCATTTACTCAATGAGGTCATTTACTCAATTCTACCCAAGTCGGCAGCCTGCGCCAATTGCTTTGTCGGACATGGCATGTAGCTTTTGCGGACATACTGCCGAGTGCAGTGCGTGGGGGAGAGCCAATGAAAACAGTCTATGTGGTCGGCACCTGCGACACCAAAGGCAGCGAACTGCGGTATCTCCGCGACTGTATTCGAGATGCAGGTTGCCGCGTCGTTCTCGTCGATGCTTCAGTGTCTGACCTCCAAACTAAGATCGATGATGTCGACGTCCATCCGGCTGAGGTGGCGCGCTTCCATCCGAATCTGCCGAAGTACGAAGAACTCAGGGACCGCGGCAAGGCTGTTGCTGCCATGTCCGAGGCGCTCGTGGGGTTCATCCGATCGCGACATGAGGTGGACGGCATTATCGGTGCTGGCGGCTCTGGTGGGACTGCCCTAATATCCCCAGCTATGCGCGCTCTTCCGATTGGCACCCCGAAGGTACTCGTTTCGACGGTCGCCTCTGGGAATGTCGCCCCTTATGTAGGACCCACCGACATCAGCATGATGTATTCGGTAACCGACGTATCCGGCCTAAACCGAATTTCTCGGGTGGTCCTCGCCAATGCGGGCCACTCCATTGCCGGCATGGTGCTCAACAAGGTCGGCCTTGCGTGTGACGACAGGCCGGCAATCGGCCTTACGATGTTTGGTGTCACAACTCCATGTGTTCAGGCTGTGACCCGAGCGCTGGACAAATCCTTTGACTGTCTAGTGTTTCACGCCACGGGAACTGGAGGGCAATCGTTCGAGAAGCTCGCCGACTCTGGGCTCCTGGCTGGCGGAATTGACGTGACCACTACCGAGATATGCGACTACCTGGTGGGTGGAGTCTTCCCCTGCACTTCTGACCGCTTCGGTGCGTTCGCTAGAACTGCTTTGCCCTATGTTGGCTCCTGTGGCGCTCTCGATATGGTCAACTTCGGAGCAAGGGAGACCGTTCCTGGCAAGTTTCGTGATCGCCAGCTGCACGTCCACAATCCGCAGGTCACACTGATGAGGACAACACCAGACGAGTGCAACAGCATCGGCGAATGGATCGGGGAGCGACTCAATCTCTGTGCTGGGCCAGTGCGCTTCCTGATTCCAGAACTGGGTGTCTCGGCGATCGATGCACCAGGTCAGCCCTTCTATGATCCTGAAGCCGATGCTGCGCTATTTTCGGCGCTTGAGCGCACAGTGCGTAGGACCGACAAAAGACGCATTACGCGGGTCTCTCTCCACATAAACGATCCGCTATTTGCGGAGCTGCTTGTTGCAAACTTCCAGGAGGTCGTTCGTGACTGCTGATACTTACTTCGAACGTCCCACTCGTTCTGAGCTGATTGATCGTTTTCAAAATAAGATCAGGGCCGGAGAGCCGATCATAGGCGGCGGAGCCGGCACCGGCCTATCCGCCAAGAGCGAAGAAGCTGGTGGTATCGATCTCATCGTTATATACAATTCGGGCCGCTATCGCATGGCCGGCCGTGGTTCGCTCGCCGGCCTTCTCGCGTACGGAAACGCCAATCAGACCGTCGTCGACATGGCGCGCGAAGTCCTGCCGATTGTAAGGCGCACTCCAGTTCTTGCCGGCGTCAACGGCACGGATCCGTTCATTGTCGTTCCGAGCTTCTTGCGCGAACTGAAGGAGATCGGGTTCTCCGGCGTGCAGAACTTCCCTACCGTCGGTCTGATCGATGGAATATTCCGCCAAAACCTCGAAGAGACCGGAATGAGCTATGCGGAGGAAGTCCATATGATTGCCGAGGCGAATAAACTCGACTTGTTGACCACTCCCTACGTTTTCAGTCCAGAAGATGCGGCAGCAATGACGAAAGCGGGGGCGGATATTCTCGTGTGCCACATGGGACTAACTACGGGTGGCGCGATCGGTGCTCGTTCGGGCAAGTCGTTGGATCATTGCGTCGTTCTGATTGGACAGTGCATAGAGGCAGCGCGAGCGATTCGCGACGACATCATCATTCTTTGCCATGGCGGTCCGATTGCCAATCCGGAAGATGCTCGCTTCATTCTCAGTGCCTGCCCGGGCTCCCACGGGTTCTACGGAGCAAGCAGCATGGAGCGATTGCCTACTGAGGAGGCAATCAAGTTGCAGACGGCCGCCTTCAAGGCAATCCGCCGCCAAACAGCCTGATTTCAGATCGAGAGGCACGCTATATCAAGTACACAACAACCACAGCCACCGAGTTCCTGCGAAGTCACGGATTCGCGGAGGTCGATTTGTCCGAGTTCACCGAGCAGCTCCGACCGAATCTTGCCGATTTGCGAGCGGAGTAGGGGCGCATAGTTAACGCCAGTTCTGCGAGCTCGAAGAGGCCGATGGTCCGCTTAGGGCGGACGTGGGCGACCGAACCGCGCAAGCCCTCATCTTTTCCGGGAAGCGGGGCGCTGAGTTGGGCGGTTGCGGCATGTCAGTCCGAGCACCCCAGCTCGGTGCAAGGGAGACCCGGTTAGCTATCCCAAGTGGACCAACTTCGATTTCTCGCGAGTGCGATGAGTACTGGGTGATCATAGAAGGGGCAGACATCGTTGTCGGATGGCGGAGTTTCGAGGTCGAGATGGGTGACTGCGTTGCCATCCCGCTGCGGCGCCACGGCGATTTTCCTCAACTTCGGGCCGAGGTTAAGAGGGTCTATTTCGAGACCAGTCTCGAAGCCCAAAAAGCAATTTGAGCACCTTTGGGAGCACAAGCACGGACCTGCCGACGTTCGCGCCTAGTGGGTTTGAGTCTGACTCGACAGATCTGAAGGAAACGAAACATTCATGACCTACAAAGTCCTTCATATTGGAGCCGGCGGCTTTGGAGAGCGCTGGTGTGACACATTCCTGCCGGCGAACATAGCTGACGGGACTATCGATATAGTTGGCGTGGTGGATATCGATCACAAAGCGCTGGAGAAGGGCCGGCGTCACCTCGGCTTAAAACCGGAGCGGTGCTTCACCTCAGCACAAGAGGCTTTCCAGAGCGTAGAGGCCGACTTCTGCACGATCGTGATTCCGCCCCCGCTGCACGAGTCCATCGTCGACTTGGCTCTCGATCGGGGAATAGATATCCTGTCGGAGAAACCGATCGCCAATACCATTGAGGCTTCCGTTCGTATTGCGGATAAAGTGAAAGCTGCCAGCCGTAAAATGGGAGTAACCATGAGTCACCGGTTCGATCAAGACAAGTCGACGCTGAGGGAGCTCGTAAGTGGGGACGCCCTCGGACGTATCAATACGGTATCGTGTCGACACGCGAGTGACTACCGGATGCACGATTCCTGGAGGCGTTTCCGTCACGAAATGGCCTACCCTACGCTGATCGAGGGCGCGGTGCATCACCTCGATATCCTGGCCGATCTGGCGGGAGCGCCCTGCACGTCAATTTTCGCCCGTAGTTGGAAGCCGGAATGGGCGGAGTACAAGGGCGACACTGATGTCATAGCATTGATAGAATTCGCCAACGGCGTGCATGGAGTGTATGAAGGCTCTGCAGCACAATCCACGGGGCTGAACGACTGGTCCTTCGAGTATTTTCGGGTGGAAGCGGCATCCGGGACGGCTATCCTCGACCATCGCGAGGTAGAGGTATTCCACCGGGATCCGAACCGGATTTATCAACAGAGCCGACAAGGGAAGGGACAGCAGGTGTCCCTGCTCTCCGGAAAAAAGTGGCAGAATTCACTCTTGATCGAGCAATTTTGCCGCTGGCTCGACGGCGGCCCGCCGATGGCTACAAACGTAGAGGACAACCTGCGGTCTGCGGCGATCGTGTTCTCCGCCATCGAAAGTGCACGGAGCGGCCATCCTGTCAAAGTACAGGAATTCCTCCAATCGTTTCGAGTGGGCGCTCGCGCCTAATATCACCGTGGGTTGGGGGCCCGGCCGAAGGCCCAAATGCCGCTGCCACCCCGAATTAAATCAAAGGAGACTGAGCGAATGGCGCTGCACAAGGGGCTGATGCGGGGAGGTTTCGAGCTACCGACATGCGAGAAGCACTTCCATGATTATGAAGAAATTGGCTAATTCTCTCAGGAGAGGCAAGGGTTACTGGGTTGATCACGATGGTATGCGGCAAGACTTCAATTTGGAATCTGGCGACGTGTGGATGATTCCTCCGGGCTTCGAAAATGGTTCGGAAGGGTTTCCAGAAACTGACAACAGCAGCGAGGACTTTCGCATCCAGGTTTTCAACGGCACTCTGGCACCTGGTCGCCATTCCTTAAGGCACCACGAGAATACGCCTGCCTCATACAAAGGGGCGAAGTCGGACGCCCGTTGCACCACTCCGACCAGAGCAGCCAGTGACACCAGCGAGCAGTTCTGGCGTTGGATGGTCGAGCACGCCGTAGTTTGATGGACACCAGGCTAAGCTAGTCCTAGCTTGCGCTCGAACTCAACCCGGCTGAGACAACGGACGGCCGAGTGCCGGGACCCATTGTAAAATCGTTCGATGGCGTCGAACACATTGGCTCGCGCCTCGTCTCTGGTCCTGTGGGTTTCGCCGTCGGTCCGTTTGGTTTTGAGCGAGGAGAAGGAGCTCTCCATGGCATTGCACGCTCAGTCACGGCTACCGAACTCACGCCTAGAGGCTTGAAGATAGGAATGCAGTATTGCTGCGGTATAGCGCAGTCACTGCGCGAAATCTGCTTCGCTGCGAAAAATTTGGCGAAATCATGCGCATGCTTTTGGTACAACATTCTTGTGAAAACGCAGGGAGGGCATCAGTGGGCAAATATTTCACGAAAATATCCCGTCGCGCGGTCCTTGCCGGCTCCGCCGCGCTCCTTGCCGCGCCTATGGTGCTCGGGGGCCGCGGTGGTGCAGCCAAATCCAATTCAGTAACAATATGTGGTTTTGGTGGATCTTTCGATGCCAGCATTAAACAAGAGGTGTACGATCCATTCGCTAACGAAACAGGAGTTGCGGTCAATATTACCCCGTACCCCGGACTCGACAAGATTCGGGCGATGCAGCTCACGGGTAATGTCGACATAGATATTTATCTGGGCGGTGGCCTAGACACTGCTACGGGATCCAAGAAGGGCTTCTGGGAGAAACTGGATCCTGCATTGTTCGATGTCCAGGATATGGTAATTCCGCCGAAAGACGACTATGTTTCATACGACATGTACGTCCAAGGCGTGGCGTGGAATCCGGCGAAATACGGTCCAGGCAAACATCCTTCGACTTTCGCGGAATTCTTCGACGTGAAAAAGTTTCCTGGGCGCCGGCTGCTTCGCAAAAATCCCGGCGCTGCGCTGGAGGCGGCGCTTCTGGCTGATGGGGTTGCGCCAAAGGACGTTTATCCTTTGGATTTGAATCGTGCATTCAGGGTGCTTGATCGGATCAAATCGAATATAGTTTGGGCGCAGACCAATCCCCAGTTAATCTCTTTCTTGCAGACCGGAGAGGCCGATTTCGGCAGCTGCTACGCTGGTAGGGTCAAATTGACCGCGGACCCGGGCGGCGGCGTGCCTCTAGCTTTTTCCTTCGAGCAGAACTTAATTAATGACGATTGCCTCGCAATCATCAAAGGCGCGCCCAACAAGGAAAACGCAAGCAAATTGATCGCCTATATCCTGCGCCCTGAGGTGCAGGCGAGGTTTGAGAATTTGGTAGTATGCAAGCCGGTATCCAAGAAGGCTGCAACGATGTTGTCACCAGAGGTGAACAAATGGCTGCCGAACCCGAATAGCCCCAACAATCTCATCATCGATGGAGCCTACTGGGCGGATAACTACGATGCGGTAAACCCCATCTTCCAAGAGTGGCTACTCACCTGATTGCGTCTGTCGCCGCCGGTAAAGGGTCAACTCGGCTCATCCCGGAAATGCCAACCTTTTCCGGTCGGACCGCCCATGAACCGAACAAGCATTCTGCGCGCGCACGCCATATTCATGTCGCCGGCCACAATGGTGGCCGTAGCTATCGTGCTCCCGCCGCTTTTATACGTCCTGTTCACGAGCGTCCATGGGCCAGTTTTGTCGCTGGCCGCCTTCGATGCCGTTCTAACCAGCAGGTTGTTCAGGCAAACGCTGGGCACGACAATTTTGGTTGCCGGCTTCTCGTCATTGCTAAGCTTGCTATTGGGCTTCATCGTTGCGTTGCATCTTGCGCGCCAGCCTGCGCAGCGAAGAGCGTTCCTCATGATCCTGGTGCTACTACCATTCTGGACCAGCGTACTGGTCAAATGCTTCGCATTCACCGTTATCCTGGGGCGCGATGGGATCGTGAACACTTTCCTGAGCTGGATCTTTCGCACGAAAGTCCAGTTGCCGCTTATGTTCAACATGGTCAGCCTCCTGATCGGCATGACCAATTATCTCATTCCGCTCGTCGTCCTGTCGGTTCTCGCAAGCCTGCTCGCGATCGACGGCGCGCTCTACCGCGCGGCTTCGATCATGGGCGCCAAGCCTGCCCGTATTTTCTGGACGATCACATTGCCGATGAGCCTGCCGGGCGTATTCGCCGGCCTCTTGAGCATTTTCGTTATGTCGCTCGGTGCCTTCATCGTCCCCAGCCTGCTGGGCGGACCGCAGGACCAGATGCTGTCGAATCTAGTCAATTTCTACAATCGCGATGTATTAGACTGGCCGAAAGCCTCGGCAATCAGCGTGGTTCTGTTCGGCATGACCATTATTTTTGCTGCGCCCCTGGCGCTTTGGCGCCGACGTAAGGTCTAGGAGAGGATGATGTCCGCCATCATTCATGATTCGCACTCGCGCCGCTATCGGGCCTTGGGTACCGGCTTGGCGATAGCCATATATCTGTTTTTGTTGGTGCCGCTGCTGGTGGCGATTCCCATGGCATTCGGTCCGACGAATGCGCTGACCTTTCCGCCGACGAGCTATTCGTTCGACTTGTTCAGGATCTTCTTCAATTCTGCTAGTTGGCAGGGGCCACTTTCCGAAAGCTTTAAGATTGCGCTGGCGTCCATGTCGATGGCGATTCTCGCCGGCGTTCCTGCAGGTTATTGGATCGCGCGCCATGAATTCATGGGGAAGGGACTCATTAGCGGGGTCATCATGAGCCCGCTGATCGTTCCTCACATCGTTATTGGCTTGGGCCTTTTTTTGTATTTCTCCTATTTTCGCATCAGCGGAACGGCCCTGTCGATTGTGCTCGGCCATGTGATGGGGACCTTGCCTCTTGTGATCCTCATGATCTTGGCAGGGGTGAACAAATTGGACCGCAATCTCGAATTCGGCGCCGAACTAATGGGGGCCGGACCGATACGCATGTTCCTAACTGTCGTGATACCACAACTCGTTCCCTCGCTCGTGGCCGCTGCCTTTCTCGCTTTTCTGGGTTCCTTCGATGAGGTGGTCATTTCCTGGTTTTTAGCTGGTCCCAATACCATCACCCTGCCGGTCAAAATGTACAATGACCTCCAGTGGGAGCTGTCGCCAGTGATCGCAGCCATATCCGCCTTGCTCACAGGAATTTCCCTGCTGGTCAGCATCGTCGCCATCGTATTGAGGAAGGGGGCACCGGTCCATATTTGATCGAAAATGGCCCGATGGATCGGAACGGACACTACAGTATGATTTGCATGGATTCAGGGATGAGTTCGCATGGTTCTAGGGATGGAAAAGGGGGTATCAAATGAAGACATTCGCCAACATGAACGGACGTGGACGCACTTCCCTAACGGTCCCGGTCGAGAGATAATCCGGATGCATAACAGCGCCATTCTTGCTGGCTCAATCGCCCACGGGATCGAGCTGAAGGGGGTTTCGAAGACTTATGGCCAAGTGACGGCGTTGCACCCCACCGATTTAAGTATGGTGAAGGGAGAATTCTTGACTCTGCTCGGTCCGTCCGGGTCCGGCAAAACGACATTGCTCAACCTGATCGCGGGAGCGACCAGCCCCAGCACAGGCACAATACTGCTAGACGGGCGCGACATCACCCATATGCCCCCGCGTGAGAGGGGCATCGGGATGGTGTTCCAAAACTACGCTCTGATGCCGCACATGAATGTATTTGACAACGTAGCATATCCTCTGCGTTGCCGCCACCAATCTGCAAAGACGATCTGCACCAAGGTAACGGAGGCGCTCGAGCGCGTCGGCCTGCGTGGCTTTGAAAATCGCAAACCGCGCCAGCTCTCTGGCGGTCAGCAACAGCGCGTCGGGATTGCACGCTGCATCGTCTATTCTCCGGCCATAATTATGATGGATGAACCTTTGGGTGCGCTGGACAAAAACCTGCGCGAACAGATGCAAGGGGAAATCAAGCGTCTCCATAAGGATTTGGGAACGACGCTCATCTACGTCACCCACGATCAGGAAGAAGCCTTGAATATGTCCGACCGCATATGCCTGATGCGGATGGGAGGAATTGCCCAACTCGGGACGCCGGACGAATTGTACTTCCACCCCAACGACCGCTTCGTCGCTGAGTTCATAGGCGAGTCGAACCTGATCACCGGTCAGGTGGTCGGCAAAGACAAGGTATTGATCGCCGGAAATCGGCCAATTGCAGTTCCTAGCAGGGAATGGACAGAAGGCTCTAGACTGCTACTTATGATTCGACCCGAAAGAGTATGCATTAGCGGCTTCGGTGAGGGTATTCCAATTGGCAGCAATGCTCTTGATGGCGAAGTCGCAAGCACTTCGTTCATAGGCGGCATGACGTGCGTGACCGTCAAGACCGACAACGGCCTTAACATTTCGGCCAAGATGATGTCCAACCGCGCCAATTCGCGGCCTGAACCTGGCGCGCGTGTACGACTGTACTGGTCTGCGGTCGATATGGTGGTGGTCGATAAATGAAGATCCTTTCTTGCACAGCACTAATTACCAAGGAGATGACTTGTAATAAGCAATTTCGATCGTTTGGAATTTACTCAGCTGGGCACTTTCTTGCTCCCGCTACGCCGCGCCATTCCGATAGTCGATCTCGGCTAAGTGCAATAGCCAAACCTCTATCGCGGTGGACTGTTCCAGACGCTTCCGAGCTGTCGCCCCGTGATGCCGAGGCAGTCTGTCGTCACTAGCTATCGAACGGAAGGAGCCAGGGCCGCTCCGGCATCCGGCCTGGCGCCGCTAGGCGCTGGATCGATTCCGAGTCAACATGGCGATGTCCACCGAACATGGCGATCTGCTTGACGTGATGCGCAGGAGTTTCACCCACTTTCGCGATGTTGTTGAGGAAGGGCGGCGTTTTCTGATTCTGCTCCGCGCAGAACCGCGGGGCCAGTCCGAAGCGCGCGTGCGCGCCTGTCCCGTCGGATCGCTGGAAGCGGCACGGCGGCTCTTTGCCGTCTAGCGGCCGATCCGGTGGACTCTTGTCGAGATCTACCTACCAATGGCGGCATCGAGGTGGGCGTTGCGCTTTCATCCGCGTTGCTACTATCGTCTCGACGAATACAGGCGACCGAGACCTGGCCGCGATCATCGCTGCCGCCACCGATCCTTCCGGCGCCATGACTGGCGTGCATCGATCCTGGCTGTCGCCGATGGCTCGAAGGCACCGATCGAGACGCCGCGAAATGGGGGCTGGTCTGCGATGGGTACTGTCCAGAATCTTTCGCACTTTTGATCAGGCGACGGCTCCGGTTTCAGAGAGTTGTGGCTGATAGAGCGGTCGCATGTTCATGTAGCATTTGGTCGACCACGCCGTTCCGGCAATGTGCCGCAGCCGGGCCGCCGCTAAGTTGAGACAGGATTGACCGTCGGGGAAGGCGCCGACGACACGGGTTCGTCGCCGGATCTCCTTCATGATGCGCTCGAGCGGATTGTTCGTTCGAATCTTCCGCCAATGGATGTCCGGAAAAGCATAGTAGGCGAGCGTCTCGTGAACCGCCTGCTCGACGAGATCAGCAGCTTTGGCCATACGGCTGGCCCGCAGATCCGCGATGACGGTCCTGGCTTTCTCGTCGGCCGCGGCGCGGCTCTCCTGGGCATGAATGGCCTTGAGCATGTGGCTCACCTCGCGGACCCGGGTCGACGGCACGTGGCTGAAGACATTGCGATAAAAATGCACCATGCAGCGTTGATAGCGTGCCTCCGGCAGATAATCCGCAACGCTTTCGACAAGACCTCGGCACGCGTCGGAAATCACCAGCTGCACGCCCTTGAGACCGCGATCGACGAGATGCCGCAGAAACGAGGACCAGCCGGATTTGTCCTCCTTGGCGCCTTCACAGATGCCGAGGATCTCCCGGAACCCCTCAGCATTGACCGCCGAGGCCACCAGCAGCGACACGTTGCGAACCTCACCAGCCCAGCTGCGCTTCATCACGATGCCGTCGAGGTAGAGATACGGATGCTCGCCTTCGATCCTGCGATTCCGCCACGCCTCGATCTTGGTATAGATCTTCTTGTTCAGGTTCGACACTGTGCTCGGGCTGACCCGGGTGCCCCACAGCGCCTCCGTGATGTCTTCGACCCGCCGAACCGAAATCCCCGCCAGATACATCTCGATCAGCGCCTCCTCAACCGAGCTCTCCCGCCTCCGGTAGCGCTCGATAATCGCCGTCTCGAAGGTTTGCCGCCGTAGCTTCGGAACCTTCAGATTGACGTCGCCCGCCTTGGTCTGCAGCGTTCGCTCGTAGCTGCCTGCCCGCGTGTCCTGCCGCGCCGGGCTGCGCTCATACCGCCCAGCACCGCACAGCTGGTCCGCTTCGGCCTCCAGCATCGCGTTCAGTGTCTCTTCCACTGTCCCGCGGACCATCTCGCCCAGGTGATCTCGAATCCGGGCCTCATCAATTTGGATCACCTGACCCATGGCATTCCCATCGTTCATTCAAAGCTCCTTCATTCTAGAAGAAGCCGTCAATCCTGAAAGTGCGAAAGACTCTGTACGTTATCCTGCGATGCCGTCCGCTTTGGCATGGTCGACAAGGTCCTCGCTGTCGGTGAAGGTATCGAGACGATGCTGTCGCTGGGCTGTGCGCTGCCTGTCATGCGGATGGCTGCCGCGCTCTTGGCCAACCACCTTGCCCGCTTCGGTCTCTATCGCCTAGAGCATGGCGCTGCCCTGCTGCCGGACTGCTATGTCAAGCAACTGTGTGGGCGTACTCGGTGAGACACCGACACTCACAATCCTGTTTTCCTGCTATGGATCGCCGTCGCAGTTCTGCGGCTCGATAGAGGGGTAGGGTTGAATAGCCGCACACGTGGTCGTCAATGGCCGACGCGAGGGCGCGTCTACCTCGAACCTGAGAAGCCGTAGATTCCCCGCCCAGCTGATTTCAACAACTATCGCGCTACGTTGACGAAACACCGCCCTTCTGTGTGATATTTGAGAGATACTTACTCTCGCTCGCTGAGTCACGAGACGACTACGCTTATCGTCTTGCCTCTGATCTGCAGGGGGCGCATCTAAAACGTTGATCAAAAGGTGCTCGGCTGCAGGACGCTAAAGCATATTGATCGCAAACAGACTCGACGCTTCTTCGAGCGAAGACGCTGAGCTGATTTCAGAGCACCGATAGATCGCTACTGCGCTTGCGTCCCAAAGCATAGCGTCGCTCGAGAAAACGAAGGTCTGCAACAGCAGGTACACTAAGCCAGGAAGAAGGCACCGACCATCGTGATCGGCTCAAGATGCCGATAATTGATGTTAGCAACAATGCGCGCCTGAGACATCAATTCGACGACGGTGATCACAGACAATAGCGGAGTCTCTTTGAACCTGGAAACCACGTAGTTGGCGAGTGCAGGAACCATCGGAGGTGCGGCCTGCGGAATGATGACGTGCCACCACACCTGAAAACGGGTCAGGTTCAGCGCTTTGGCAGCTTCCCACTGCCGCGTTCCACATTGTCGATGCCAGCGCGGTAGACTTCCGACGTGTAACTCCAATAATGCACCCCAAGCGTGATCACCCGCCGGCCAGGGGGCTGAGAGAAATGCAAATGTCTGGCACCATGTAAAACACGACGTAAAGCTGAACAAGAAGCGGCGTGACTCGTACGAATTCCACGAAGGACCGCAGAAGTGAGGCTACCAGGGGCAAGTCTGACCGTCTGCCGATCGCGATTGCACAAGCCATTACCATAGCGACTGCGGAGCCAAGTAGCTCGCGAATACGGTGATCTTTACGCCCTCAACGAGCTTAGGAACGATCTCGAAAGCGAAGGACCAGCTCCAATCCATTCTGCATCTTTCCGTTGCTTGGGTGCACTGTTGCTCAAGAAGTGCGTCAACGTCGAAATAGCCGAAGCCGGACCGAGGCGCGGCTCCAGAATGTCGATACACGGGATGACCGCCCCGGAGCTTTTGAAAGTTGCATCCTGTCGCTGTTCTGCGAGAGGCGTTGCTCGAGCAGACGCATCAATACAGACCTCGCTGAACTGGATCATCGGCTGCGTCATTGCGCCTCCTCCAACACAGAGCTCTGTATGAACGCCAGAGCAGAGCCGATGACCCTGATATCACGCTTGCCAACCACACCAGCTGCTCGCCCTTAGTGACGCGCCCGCCTCGACGTGCGTTTCAAGCTCTGCTGAGCAGCTACTTAGATACAGCTCTTCGGTTGTGATTGTCCCAGCACCGACTGTGCCATCCTCCCTCGAGATATTCCCGCTAGCGATGATCTTTCGGAGGCCCTCATTGTAAGCGTTTCTCAATTCCACGCTGTCCTTGCTAAAGGCAGCCGCGGCGCAGGAAGTTTTGTATCGGCCACATGCATGACTTATGTCAGGAAGAGATCGCCAAGTCGCTTCTGCAAGTCAGCGGCAGTTGCAGTATCGTGGGCCAGAAGATCGATACGTTTGTCAGCCAGCAATTTCATTCCGCTAGTGCCATCAGGGAATATCACAATGTTGCCAGCCTTCACACCTGCGGAGATCGATAGCTTCTGTTGAGTGCAGCCGCCACAGACACCTATCCTCAAGGATTGTTCGGCGACATCCTTATAGGAGCTCACTTTGCCGACCAGTGAGGCGGGGAGAACAAACGCTTCCCCTTCACAACTCACGGGATTAGAAAAAATGACTGCCTGGCAGCGCTCAGGCCGAATGAAGAGAGCGCCTGACAACGACAGCGTCGCTCGCTTCGATTGGATCGCCGGGATCATCGCGCCATATTCCATCATCTGGCCGGTGAATTTGGTCACTCCGACTTCCTGTAGGATAGCCTTGTCGCGTTCAGGGCCGAGACCGGCGGGCGACCCATCCGAATCCAGCTTCATCCAGGGAGGCTCATTGGCAATTGCGATAATGACTCCGTTTGTTTGTGCTTCGTCCAACGTTGTGGCCGAAACGGAGTAGGCTTGCGAACTGAAGATTGATCCGGCCGCTATCGCAGCTAATAGCCACCTTCGCTAGTCTGGAGCGAACATGAAACGTCACTTCGGTTCATCATTTGCGCATCCTTCGATTTCCGCGAGTCAGGGCAAGTAGAGGTGTGCGTTCAAGCGCCTTATTGAGGAGAGGGCAGCTTGGGGCGGATCGCTGTCCGAATGAATGTCGCTTGCCCCGCGAGCAAAGCAGGGAGGCCTACCTGCTGGTGAGATTATCTCGAGGAAAAGGCAAGCGACTTGCTTTGACGCGTCGCTGTTCATGGAGATGAGCCTGCCGCCCACGAGTGCACAGGAATTCGGTTGCGTCGTGCATCTGCACCTCGCCGAATGGCCATTGTCCCGCGGTCATGCGCGGATGAAAATGGGGCTTTTCTTAAATAGTATTGCCAAGCTCTGCCGCTGGATTCTCCATTTTTAGCTACCTGTTGTAGGAATCCTGCGCGCCAGTCGCGTTTTTTACAGCATGTAGTGCCTTTCCGCTCAGGCGGCTCGATCCAAGGAATGGGGTAGCTCGGCCTTAGCTCGCCGGACAATCCGGCTGGAGGAAAAGGCCGCGCTTAATAATCATTTACCAGACCTCAATCGGTCTGGCTCTCGGCGATCGAGGTGTTCGCCAAAATCGGGTCACCAGTCGAGTGTCTCGCCATTGTAGTCCAGGAAAGCACCGCTAGTGGCGGGTGTGAGCTCTGCAATTCGTCGGGTGAGACAGAGCGCACTTTGTTCGGCAGAGATCGAAGTGGGGGAGGCAGACGCGCGTTCCCCTCCCATATCGGTACGCACCCATCCGGGGTAGAGTATTCCTACGAGTATCCCGTCTTCGGCCCAGTCGCGCGCGAGGCCGCGCATGCCATTGTTGAGTGCCGCCTTCGAGGCTCGGTAAGCATATCTGTCACGGCTCGAGCCGTAATTTCTGCCGGTGGAAGCATAGTCGCTGCTAATGGCCACTACCTTCTTCTCGCAGGAGCGCAATAAGTTGTCCCGCATCGCCTGCGCGATCAGCATGGGCGCCAGTGCGTTGATGCGCATCGTAGTCATCCAGCCTTCGACATCAATTTGCTCAGCCGACTGTGCTTTAGGTGTTCCGTTGATTCCCGCATTGTTGATGAGAATGTCGAGAGGCAGGTCGGCGATTGAGCGCTTGAGCGAGGTAATGGAGGCGTCGTTGGCCAAGTCGAGCTGAACGATCCGCACCTTCTCACCGAACGAGGCCACGAGTTCCTTGAGCTCAACGGCTGTTGACGGATCGCGGCAGCACGCGATGACCTCGGCGCCGTCGGCGGCGTATTGACGCGCGAGAGCAAGGCCAATGCCTCGATTTGCACCCGTGATTAGAACTCTCCTCATGTGGAATACCTCTCTATGATTGCCGCGCCTCGCGCCTGCAAATCTGTGAACTCGAACGCCTTTCAAGCGCCGAAGCTTTGGCAAACGCCAGCTTAGGCTTCTTAGGTGCTAGCTCCCGGTCGGGCCGAAATCACCCGAACTGGGCCTCTTTCGCCTGGTGGCTAGGGGGAGGCGAGCTCCAGCGTCCGATCGCAGCAATGACGATATCGCTCTGAGCTGCGCTGACGTTTTCCCTAGCGGAGAAATCGTAAGTGGCCGGATTCGGCGCGCGGGAGTCAGCCCCCGAGGCGGCACCTCACCCGGCGACAGTCCGCGTTCGAGATTGACGATTTCGGGAGATCGTGTGTTTTCTGACGGCATAAAGAGAGCATAGCGCGCAAAGGAGGCAGAATCCGCTCGTGCTAAGCCCCATTTTGGGTGAAAATCTGCATTCAACTGGCAGGTGTCATGCAAATCCAGTGCGCTGGCCGCTCTTCTGCTTATGCAGATCAAGACGAACCTTCAGTCGAGATCGTCTGCGCCCGCCCGGTGAGGCG
Organism: Bradyrhizobium sp. SPXBL-02; assembly: GCF_051853065.1. Classification (NCBI taxonomy): domain Bacteria; kingdom Pseudomonadati; phylum Pseudomonadota; class Alphaproteobacteria; order Hyphomicrobiales; family Nitrobacteraceae; genus Bradyrhizobium; species Bradyrhizobium sp. SPXBL-02. The sequence continues at coordinate 2,016,711 of NZ_CP182474.1, forward strand.
ATGCCGAACATCGTACTCCGTTAGACAATGCGCCATAAAGCCCACCTCCGTTTTCCGAGGCGGACGCCACCTCCGCCCGAATCGGGCTTCTTCGTGTACTAGCCTAGAGCTCATTCGGAACGCAGTCGGGCACCTCTTCCTTCCAGCGTACCGATCCGAATGGGCGTTCCAGCATGCGGCGAATACGAATAGGCTGAGGGCCGACGTGGAAAGCCATGGCCTTCTCTTCTAACGCGCGTTCCGACTGGGTCCACCGGTTGCGTTGACGCAAATAATCCAACCAAGTAGGGCAGTGATACCGCTCGGTCCATAGCTCGGGATCCGCGATGTCACGCGCGATTGACCAGCCATAGGCGCCATTGCGCTGCCGATAGAGCTGCACATCCTGCATGACGTTGTGGAAAGCGCGCGCATTCTCGGAAGCCACCCTGTATTCGAGTTCAACCACCAGCGGCCCGCTGCGGTAGGTAAGCGGAAGCCGCACCTTAGGATCGGCAAGCATCTCCGCGTCCTCTCTCCTCTCCGTGACGGACGGCATGCGCAGCCAGTGGCCAAGCAGCGGCAAGAGCAGCATCAGTGCAGCGGATAGAAGCAGCGCGATCTCGACCCCCGCTCCATCGGTGAGCCGTCCCCAAGCCCAGCTGCCGATCGCAAGTCCGCCCGAGAACGATGCCTGCCACGCCGCAAGCGATCGGCCCGCAACCCACCGCGGCGCTGACAGCTGCATACCGATGTTGAACAACGTCCACACGATTGTCCACACGGCACCGGCTAGAACCAGAGCCGCGACTGTCAATATCGGCTCGCGGCTGAGCGCGACCGCGGCTATCGCGCCGCTCATCGATATCGTGCAGGCCCGAACCGCGGCTTCGCTGCTCATCCGCGCGCGTAATTCACCGATGTTGAGCGCGCCTATTACAGCTCCAACGCCGAAAGCACCGAGCATGATGCCGTAGGTTTGCGCTCCTCCGTGCAACAGATCGCGGGCGACCAGCGGCATCAATGCCTGGATTCCGCTGCCAACTATTCCGGTTATCATCGAGCGCGCAATCACGACCTTGATCGACGGCGAATTGGCGATATAGCGCACGCCCGAGACGATGGCGCGGCTTAAGTTTTCCCGCGGTAGCCGCGAGGGCTTCGGCACACGCTTCCACAGGAACAGCGCAGTTATCAGCGGGAGGTAAAGAAGCGCGTTGACGGCAAATGCTAAAACTGCGCCTGCAGTCGCAACGATTAGGCCACCAACGGCCGGTCCAAAACTCCGAGCGATGTTGTAGCTGATGCCATTGAGGGCGATCGCAGAAGGCAAGCTCTCGGCCGGCACCTGCTCGCTGACAGAGGATTGCCAGGCCGGTCCCATCAACGCCATGCCAGTGCCGACTACAAAGCAAAGCACCAACAATAGATTTGGTGTCGTGAAACCCAACCAGTCAATCGCGGTGAGGGCTGTGGCCCCGCAAAGCGCGATCGACAGTGCAACCAGCATTACGATCCGCCGATCGTGCATATCGGCAATAGCGCCGGCCGGCATCGCCACCAACATGACCGGCAGCAACAAGGCTGTCTGCACGAGAGCTACCTTATCAGCGGAAGACGTCATCTCGGTCATCGCCCAGGCCGCACCGACGCCTTGGACAAGTATACCGAGGTTCGATAGGAGACTCGCCAACCAAATGCGCCGGAACGTGGGATATTGCAGAGGCGTGGCAATGCTGTTGGATGTCTGAAAGTAAGAAGTCTTTGGCATCTAGGTTCGCGGCCCGCGCGCGGCAATCTGATCCCAGCTCAGAAACTCGCGAAACGTTGAGGCGGAGGTGGACGAGCGGCTCTGACATGCGCCCAAACATTTGAAATATACGCGCCGTGCCGCTCTTCGCTTTGCTGCCGCCAACATTAACCCGCAAACACCATATCGAGATCTCGTGATAATCTGTCTCGCTTTGATCGGAGGTCTCCCCGAGTGTTTCTGATAGCCGATTTAGCGTCTAACCGACGCGACGCTGTCAGCGCCGATCTGAGAGGAACGGCCTTTGCCTTCTCTTGCAGATGTGCGCGTACAGATGTGCGACATCCATTCACTGGCTTGGAGCAATCATGCCCCTACCTTGGTGCGAATTTAACATCGCCAGAACTCTAGCACAGAGATTGCACGACTTTTGTGCGTTCGGCATGACTAATCGATGAAAAAAGGCGGGAAGCCATGGGTCAACGCCGACAAAGACACACAACTCAATCTTCGTTGGGAGCCTCTACCGGAATCGCAAAGCCAGCCTTCACGCGATCCATGACGACCATCGTTTTGAACCCCTTGATATCCGGATTCTCGTAGAAGAATCGCCTGGTAAACTGCTCATAATCTTCCATCGTCCGTGCCGTAATATACAAGACGAAGTCGGCGTCTCCAGTGACGTAGAAGCCGTTGACGACTTCAGCTGATGACCTAATCGCTTTTTTGAATCTGTCGATGATATCTGCGCGCTCACGTTCAAGACTTACCAGTACCAGCATCTGAATGGGCCTTCCTACGGCCTTCGCCGAAACGATCGATACGTCCGCCTCGATGATTCCGTCAGAGCGAAGCCTCTTCAGGCGTCGTTGGCACGCAGTTGCAGACAATCCAGCAAGCTCTCCGATGATCTCAGAGGTAAGGCGATTGTTTTTTTGAACAATCTCCAAGATGCGGGCGTCTGTTCGGTCGTATTGCATTAGTCGGAGCTCCAGTTGAATTCCGCCGCGAAATGGCGAGGTTCTGCAGGAAACCGTCCAAACGACGGTAATAAGCGACGCAAATCTATTCGCAACATTAGTATCCTGATTGGCAGCAGAATTTCAACAAAATGACCGACAGGGACGTCTAAATGGTTTTGCAAGTTGCTCGGCCCAAAAGTCCACCTCTGGTCGGGCTGGCAAAAGGGCGTCTGGAGAGTCTAAGTCGTCGGGATTTTGTCGCCGGGGCCGCTCTGATCGGCGGACGCTGGATCGAGGGCGACAAAAAAGATGCCGTCGTTGATCCGGCAACTGGCGAAGTGATCGCCCAAGTTGCTCGTTGCGGCGCTGCTGATATGAATCTTGCGATCGAGGCCGCCGAACGATCTTTTGCACAATGGCGGGGGCTGCTGCCAGAGAGGCGGGGCGCGATTCTGAGGTCTTGGGCCTCATTAGTGCTTGCCCATTCGCAAGAGCTCGCCGTCCTAGTCACGAGCGAGCAAGGCAAACCGCTTGCGGAGGCGAGGTACGAAATTAGCTATGGTGCGGGATTTCTCCAGTGGTTTGCCGCAGAGGGAGAGCGTGCTTATGGCGAGACGATTCCGAGCCATAAGCCCGCAAGTTTGCTTCAGGTCAGAATGCAGCCCGTTGGTGTTGCGGCCGCAATTACTCCTTGGAATTTTCCGGTCGCTATGATTACGCGCAAGGCCGGCGCCGCTATGGCGGCCGGCTGCCCAGTCATTGTGAAGCCCGCCCCTGAAACGCCGCTCTCCGCTCTTGCCCTAGCAAGACTGGCCGAGGAGGCCGGGGTACCGCCCGGCGTCTTCCAAGTTCTGGTTGGTAATCCAGTCGAACTGTCGACGCCGCTCTTGCGAGATACCAGAGTGCGAGCCCTATCGTTTACAGGCTCTACAGAAGTTGGCCGGCTGCTGCTGGAAGGGGCTGCGCGGACTGTAAAGAAGGTGTCGCTCGAGCTTGGAGGGCATGCTCCCTTCATCATCTTTGATGATGCTGATATCGAGAAAGCTGTCAAAGGCGCAATCGACGGAAAGTTTGCGACCTCCGGCCAGGACTGCCTGGCGGCTAATCGCATCTACGTACAGAGAAGCATTTATAGCGCCTTCGTCGAAAAGTTTGCTGCGGCAATCACTCGGCTCAAGGTTGGCCACGGTCTTGAGGCTGGAACTGATATCGGGCCGATGACGAAGTCGTCCGTGGCTGAAAAGTGCAGGCGTCAAATCAGTGATGCGGCGGCAAAAGGGGCGCGCGTTATTTCTGCGAGCCAGGATCAGGGCTTCGGGCCAAATTTCGTCGTTCCAACTCTGCTGAGCGATGTCACGGAAGATATGCTCATTTCGAAGGAGGAGACGTTCGGTCCGGTCGCCGCAGTGCTTCCATTCGACTCGGAGGAAGAAGTCCTGGCCAGAGCCAATTCCAGTGAGATGGGCTTGGCCGCCTACATCTATACCGACAGCTTGCGTCGTGCGCTGCGACTTTCTGAGAACATCGAGTACGGAATGGTCGGCATTAACACGGCGTCATTCACTGGGCCGCCAATTCCGTTTGGAGGTTGGAAGCAGTCCGGCCTTGGTCGCGAAGGTTCGCGGCATGGCATTCAGGAGTATATGGAATTGAAGTACGTCTGTTTCGGCGACTTGGTGGCTTAGGAGAATTGGTATGAACGATATCAAGACGATCGCGGAGAAAGATCGCGCGACTGTTCTACATCCCTTCACCCAGCTCAAGGAGTTCGCCACAGGTAAAGCTGGTGATCCGACGATTGTCACCGCAGGGAAAGGAATCCGCATTGAGGATGCGCAGGGACATAGTTACATCGACGGGTTTGCCGGCCTTTACTGCGTCAATATTGGCTACGGCCGGACCGAGATAGCCGAGGCAATTGCGCGGCAGGCTTACAAGCTGGCCTACTACCACACGTATGCGGCACATACGACGGACGAGCTAGCCAACCTCTCCGATCGCCTCGTGCGAATGGCGCCGGGCAAAGCGAGCAAAGTCTTTTACGGTCTGTCCGGGTCAGACGCTAATGAAACACAGGCGAAGCTGGTTTGGTATTACAATAATTTGCGCGGGCAGCCCAAAAAGAAGAAGATCATCTCGCGCGAGCGCGGATACCACGGCTGCTCTGTCGTTTCTGGCTCAATGACCGGAATGTCGTTCTATCATGATCACATGGATCTTCCGCTTCCAGGCATTTTGCACACCGGAGTCCCCCATCACTACTGGGGCGCGGAGCCAGGTGAAACGGAAGAGGCGTTCTCTCGCCGACGTGCAGCCGAACTTGAAGACATGATTGTGCGTGAGGGGCCAGAAACCATCGGAGCCTTCATTGCCGAGCCGGTGTTGGGTACAGGAGGCATCACACCGCCGCCCGACGGTTATTGGCGTGAAATTCAAGCCGTACTGCGACGCTACGATGTGCTTTTGATCGCAGATGAAGTGATTTGTGGATTTGGCCGCACAGGCGCTGAGTTCGGCAGCACTCTTTACGGGATGGAGCCTGACCTCGTAACGGTGGCCAAGGGTCTGACGTCCGGCTATATGCCGCTCTCTGCAGCAATCGTTGGCGAGAGGGTCTACGCGGTCATGGAAGAGGCCGCCGATCGGGTCGGTGCGTTCTCCCACGGATATACCTATTCCGGTCATCCGATTGCAGCGGCGGCCGCGAATGCCGTTCTCGATATCGTGGAGAAGGAGCGACTAAAGGACCGCGCGAGAACCGTTGGTGCTCATTTCTTGAAGCGCCTCAATGAGCGATTTGCGCAGCTAGAGATCGTCGGTGAAGTGAGAGGCGTGGGCTTGCTCGGTGCAGTGGAGTTTGTCGCCGACCGCCAGACCAAACGGCGCTTCGATCCGCAGCTCAAGGTGGGCGCCCGGATCTCCAAGGCGGCGCGCGACAGGGGGCTAATCGCGCGGGCAATGCCGCATGGGGACATTCTGGGGTTTGCCCCGCCTCTCATCGTTTCCGAACATGAAATAGATGAGATCGTTGAGCTCGCCTATCGCGCCACGAAGCAAGTAATGGACGAGCTTACCAAAGAATTTGCGGTCTGAGCTCGACACCTATTCTTGCCGATGCGACGGACCGGTTCGTCGATTCGTTCATGTTCGCTTGCTTTGGCCACAACCAGGATCCGTTTCGATCGCGGCTGCAGCAAGGTCCTTGTAAAGTGCTCAAAGACCCGCACGTCGGTGCCATGATGGATGAGTTGCCGGAGTTTCCGCTCCATTCGACCATCGCATCGAAGGCGGTGCTATGATTGCAATGGCAGCGACACCTGACCAGTGGGGCGCGCCGGTCCGCGATATCGCCCAATCTTAGTTCCCAGCGTGGATGGAGTGGTGTGTGGTGCCCGGGCGCATGGCGCCATAACCGCGGGGGGAAATCGCAGTTACGTTCGCTGCACCTGCAGGTTTTCTTCAGTGCCATGCCCTCCTGTGCTGTCTTTGAGCGTCAGGGCCGCGGTAGATGGTGAAAATGTATGCTTTAAACCATGTAGTGCTTGCGGCAGGGAGGGGATGCAATGACCGAACAGAACTGTCTTGGTCAGTTATGTCGTGGCCTGAGCCGACGCTCGTTTGTTGGATCAGCCGCGGCTTTACTGAGTGCGCCGTTTGTTGCGAAGGCGACTGCAGCCTGGGCGCAGGAAAAGCTTGCCGGCAGTGGGGAAGTTGTAGTCTTCAGCTACGGGGGATCGTTCACGCAGGGGGTGCGAAAATACGTTTATGAGGCCTTCACGAAGGCGACAGGGATTGCTGTGGTCGATGTGACGGGAGACTTTGCTGAACCCCAAGTAAAGGCGATGAAAGAAGCTGGGCGCATGGATTGGGATCTGGCTTTCATCGACGCGCAGAGTTATCCGGCTATGTCCGAAGCCGGCATGTTCGAGCCCATCGATTACAGCTGGTGGGATCCGGAATCCCTGGTGGGCGTTCCGGCGGGTAATCGTCTCAAGGATGCGGCTGTCGCCTACCGGGCAACAACTGTGCTTGCGTATGATGCTCGCGCCTTCCGAGATAAGCAGCCAAAAAGCTGGGCGGAATTCTGGGACGTGAAATCGTTTCGGGGGCCGCGCGGGCTCGCCTCGAACGTCCGGCACAATGTGGCATTCGCGCTATTAGCCGATGGGCTACCAGCAGCGGATCGGTGGCCCTTGACGGAGGACAAGCTCGATCGAGCTTTCAAGAAGCTCGATCAGATCAAGCCGCATATCACGAAGTGGTGGAGCGCGGGAGGTGAGCCGGTTCAGCTGTTGCTGAACCGTGAACTGGAGATGACGAGCTGCGGAGACAATCGTGCTTTAGCGGCCATCCGTCAGGGTGCACCCATTCGTATCGTCTGGGATGGCGGTAACTTGGTTTACGTGTACTGGGCGGTACTGAAAGGCGGTCCTAATACCGCGAATGCGCAGAAGTTAATCGCATTCGTTAATCGTGCCGAGAGCGCCGCCAATTTCACACTCGGGACGTTTCTCCCCGGTCCTAATACGAACCAGCTTCAGCACTTGCCGTCTGATCTTCTTCCGTTGCTTAACATCAATCAGGCAATTGCATCGGCGGTGGTTGAACAGGATTCCGCTTGGCTCGCGAACAGGCGATCGGACGGAAAGACGAATTTGGACCACCTCCAGGAGCGCTGGCTATCATGGCGGGCACAATGAGTTCCATCGCAATCAAAGACCAAACGCAATATTCGCGGCCATGGCCTACGCCGTGGGCTTGGCTGTTGCTGCCTGGCACTATCTTCCTCGTGGTGCTCTTTGTCGTGCCGCTCACGGGGCTTCTGTTGCTCGCGTTTGGGATGCCAAACTGGACTCTGGCCAATTTCCTGCGGATCGGCGACACCCCCGTCTATCTGACCGTGATGCGTAACACGCTCGAGATCAGCGTTACGGTCACTGCGCTCGCCTTCGTGCTTAGCTATCCGATCGCCTACGCTCTCACGACGGCAGGAACAACGTTGCGTACCTTCCTGCTCATTGCAGTCGTGCTGCCCTATTTCACCAGCACTCTGGCTCGGACCTTTGCCTGGATCGTCCTACTCGGGCGCAATGGCGTCATTAACCAGTACCTGCTCGAGCTCGGCTGGGCATCTCAACCGATCTCAATGCTCTACAACCGGTTTGGTGTGATTCTAGGCATGACCCACATTGTCATGCCTATGATGATCCTGCCGATGTACACGGTCATGTCCAGCATTGACCCAAAGCTGATGCGTGCTGCAAGGGCGAACGGAGCCAGCCCAGTTGCGGCTTTTCTCACTATTTTTCTGCCGCTCAGCCTCCCGGGCCTGATTGCAGGAGTGCTGCTCGTGTTCATCTACTGTCTCGGGTTCTACATTACACCTGCCTTGATGGGTGGGCTATCGGACGTCATGATCACGATGGCGATCAGCTCCCAGATCCTGGAGCAACTCAATTGGAATTTTGGCTCTGCGCTTTCAGTGGTCCTGCTGGTGGCCGTTCTGAGCATATTGTGGATTGGCTCGCGCTTTTTCCCGATAGAGCAACTGCTGGGCTTCTCCGATGGCAAGCTCGGTTCGAGCGCTGCCCGCCGCCAGATGGGTGCCAAGATGTTGATGCGGATCGGCTCCGCGTCAAACGCTCTTGATCGCTGGCTTCCTTCGCTAGGAGGGCGAGGTGTCCCGATCCTGGCATGCGTTCTGGCTGTGCTTCTCCTGCTGCCAGTCCTGATCGTCGCTTATTTGTCGTTCAGCGCCTCGTCCTACTTTGTCTTTCCGCTGCCTGGCTACTCGCTCCGCAACTACGAAGCCTTTCTGTTTGACACGCTATGGGTGCGTGCGACCGTCACCAGCATCCGTATTGCGCTTATGGCGGTTGCCATGGCGACGACGCTGGGCGCCATGATTGCCTTCGGTCTTTCGCGCGGCGCTATGCCTGGTCGGGGAGCAATGGTCGCTCTCTTGCTCTCGCCGATTATCATGCCGACTGTTATCGTGGCCGTCGCGACCTATTTCCTCCTGGCACGGTTCGGATTGCAGGGCACCGAGTTCGGCCTGGCACTCGGTCACGCGGTCCACGCCATCCCCTACGTGGTGGTGATTGTGGTTGCCAATCTGCGCGACCTTAACCCGAGCTACGAGCGCGCGGCCCGCAGTCTTGGAGCCGGGTCTTGGGCGACCTTTCGCACCATCGTCGCCCCGCTTGTTATGCCGGCGCTCCTCGTCGCCAGCTTCTTTGCGTTCCTGACCTCATTCGACGACGTCGTCTACGTGCTGTTCCTTGGCATTGGAAAGATTACGACCTTGCCGATGCGCATGTGGGAGGGGATCCGACAGGATATCAGTCCCACCATTGCTGCCGTAGCGACGCTGCAGATGCTGTTTGCGACGATCGTAATTGTCGTCGGGACCCTGCTCAGACGAAGCAAGACCACCTGACGGCCCTGTCTGGGCGCGGGTCAACCTGCAAACCAATGATGAATTCACCCTAGGGAGCTGAAATGTTGATGAAAGCGACCGCGAGCGGCACTGATGTGAAAACCGGAGGCATCGCCCTGCGCAACCTGCAGAAGCGTTACGGTAGCGCGATCGCCGTCGACGATATCAGTCTTTCCGTGGCACCCGGCGAGTTCATCTCGCTGCTAGGCCCGAGCGGATCGGGAAAGACAACTACTCTCATGATGATAGCCGGTTTCGAGCTGCCTAACAGCGGTCAGGTCCTGCTCGATGAGAAGGATATCACGCGCCTGCCGCCTCACCGCCGCGAACTCGGCGTGATCTTCCAAAACTATGCCCTATTCCCACACATGACGGTCGCCGAGAACGTCGCGTATCCGCTTCGGATGCGGCGTATGGCAAAGGCAGAGGTCGAAACGCGGGTGCGGCGCATCCTCGATCAGGTACATCTTGGTGCCTTGGCCTCGCGCTCCCCTCACCAGATGTCCGGCGGTCAACAGCAGCGAGTGGCGATCGCGCGGGCTTTGGTTTTCGATCCACCCGTTCTCCTCCTCGATGAACCTCTGGGCGCGCTCGACAAGAAGCTGCGCGAGCATCTGAGGAACGAGATCAAGACCCTGCACAAGGAGGTCGGCAAGACGATGATCTACGTCACGCACGACCAGGATGAGGCGCTCGCCATGTCCGATCGGGTCGCGGTGATGCACGAGGGCCGGATTCGCCAGGTCTCGGCGCCGAAGGACATCTATCGCAGGCCCGCCGACTTGTTCGTCGCTGGTTTCGTGGGTGAAGTCAATTTGATTCCGGTCAAGCTTAAATCCGGGACCGTGCAAGGTCCTGCGGGCGAAAGCCTCCCGGCTCCAGCCTGGCAGCATGCAGACAGGGACGCGACGCTGTGCGTGCGACCTGAACACCTGCATCTTCAAGCCAGCGCTTCCGGCTGCTCCGGCGGAATTGAAGGGCGCATCAGTGGCATGACGTTCGTTGGCGACGCGACCCTCTTCGAATTCCGGAGCGAAGCTGGATTGCACTTGTTATCCAAGGTGCTGAACGTGTCGGCCGAGACAATGCCGGAGGTGGGCGACGCCTGCGTCGCATCGTGGGCTGCTCACGACGCAACGATTCTGACGGAATAACTTTCTCAATCGGACCCGCGCCACACTGTGGTGCCGGTTCAATCCGCTCGCACCCGCACCGCCGCTTGAGGCGAGTGTAGCGGGCTTTCGCCAGCGATAGCCTTTTCAACGCTCTGCCCGATGCTTCGGGATGCGCAAACTTATGCGAGGAACCTATTCATGAACGGCGCTGAAAGCCTAGTTCGTACACTGGTTGCGGGAGGAGTAGACACCTGCTTTGCAAATCCAGGCACATCCGAGATGCACTTTGTCGCTGCCCTTGACCGCGTCGACGGTATGCGCTGCGTGCTCGTGCTCTTCGAGGGGATTGCAACCGGCGCTGCGGATGGTTATGCGCGTATGGCCGACAAGCCGGCCGCCACCCTGCTACATCTTGGGCCGGGCTTGGCGAATGGTCTTGCCAATCTGCACAACGCTACCAAAGCGTCCACGCCAATAGTCAATATTGTGGGAGATCACGCAACTTACCACCGCAGCTACGATGCACCGCTCACGTCCGACATCGAGGGGGCAGCGAAGCCGTTCTCTGGTTGGGTCCGTACCTCCCCGAACGCAACGCGAGTTGCGGCCGATGGTGCGGCGGCTATCACGGCCGCGCGCACCGCCCCCGGTCAAGTGGCAACCCTTATTCTTCCGGCCGACACTGCCTGGAACGAGGGCAGTGGACCGGCTGCTGTGGCCGGGGCACCAAAGCGAACGCGTGTTTCGCAGGAGTGCATCAACGATATTGCCAGGGCGCTCCGCTCCGGAGAGCCCACGATGATGTTATTGGGGGGGCTTGCGTTGCGAGAACGCGGCCTTGATCTGGCGGGGCGCATATGTGCCAAGACAGGCGCGAAAATCATGTCGCAAACCTTTCCCGGTCGCATCGAGCGCGGGGCTGGCCGCGTTCCTGTCGATCGGCTTCCATATCCGGTCAACCAAGCGCGCGCGACACTTGACCGCCTTAAGCATATCGTTCTGGTGGGTAGCCGCATTCCGGTGGCCTTCTTTGCCTATCCGGACAAACCAAGCCTGATGGCTTCTGACGATACGGAGTTTTTGACGCTTGCACGTGCTGAAGAGGACGTCTTGGATGCGCTTGAGAGACTTGCAGACGAACTGGATGCTCAATCATTTCCAAGCCAGGCGGCGAAACTAGCACCGCCATCGCTCGCTTCCGGCGCAATTACCGGCCCCAATATCTCACAATCACTCGCCGCGCTCATTCCGGAAAACGCGATCGTCGTCGATGAATCAATCTCGGCGAGCGCCAGTTTTTTCGCTGCAAGTTGGAATTCGCAGCCACATACCTATCTACAGAACATGGGCGGTTCGATCGGGCTTGGCATGCCAATGGCAACCGGCGCTGCGATCGCATGCCCAAATCGGCCTGTGCTCAACCTTCAGGCAGACGGCAGCTCGATGTACGCTATTCAATCGCTTTGGACACAGGTGCGCGAATGTCTGAACATTACGACAGTGCTGTTCAACAACAAGTCATACGCTTGCCTCCGGGATGAACTCGCCAATGTCGGGGCGCAAAATGTCGGCCGCAAAGCTTTGGACATGCTCGATTTGAGCCGGCCTGACCTCGACTTTGCCGGACTTGCAAGAAGCATGGGTATGGCGGCAGTGCGGGTGACTACGATGGATGAGTTCAATATCGAAGTGGCCCGCGGACTTTCGACAACGGGGCCGTATCTGGTCGAGGTGCAGATCGCTTGAGGAAATCTGGGTGTTGGGCCACGCGCGATCGTCGGATCAGAGCCCATTTTATCCCTTGTGAGATGAATTCGATGGCGAGTAAGCTGCTGCCGAATGAGGCGGCGGCTTTTTGGCTCAGAAAAACGTGGGCGGAGATCGTAACCAGTGATGTTACTGCCCGTCTCTGTACATCATGCTTTTGGGGCTGTTGCTACGGACCGCGATTGATCAGGTCTCAGCGGGGCAGCTGTGCAGACCCTTCGGGACAAGCAACGCCATCGAAGCTCCCCCGTATCTGCGCGACCGTACTATCGGGGTTAGTTCGGCAACACTCGAAGAAAACCGAGAAAACAGCTAAACCAGAAACCTCGCATGCGGCGGAATCCACCGCCACGTCGCCGGCGCGGGACGTAGCAGGTCTGAACTAGACTGACTACGAAAGCTCTCTTCGAGGAAACAATCCGAGGTGCGCCGAAATTCCTTCCTCCAAATCGCAAGAACTATAGAGTTTTGCGCCGCTGGCATGTCAACATCCAGCCTGAATAAAGACAGGAGAAGGAGGACGCTCAGAATGGGTTTATTTATTCGGGTAGCCACCCTTACGTTCACAGCAACGGTCGCTTTCGCTGCTACGGCGCATGCAGATGACTCTTTAGCGCGCGCCGAGAAGAACGGTGTGGTATTCGGCTTCTCGAATGAGCCGCTCTATGCGTCCTTAAGTGCTGAGGGCAAACCTGCTGGCACCTGGTTCTGAGATAGCCGTCGCAGGGTAACGGAAGTTCGCCCTGTCTTGACTGAATGGGCATCACTGATCCCTGGGCTTAAAGCTCGCCGCTTCGATGTCGTGGTACCAATGTTCATCTTGCCCAACCGCTGTCGGGAAGTCGCATTCTCAAACCCGATTTCGAAGACAGGAGCAGCGATGCTCGTCAAGAATGGCAATCCCAAGCAGATCCAAAGCTATGAAGATGCCGCAAAGAACAAGGGCGTCATTGTCGCGGTCATGTCAGGCGCAGCCGAGCAAGGCTGCGCTCGCAAAGCCGGTGTTCCGGATGATCGGATTCTGCCTTTGCAGGATCCTCGGGTATTGCTTTCTGCTGTAAAGTCCGGGCGAGCCGATGTGCCGCTGTTTCGCCAGGATCAGCCAAGTCCATGGCCGAAAAAGGCGGCGGCGACGTGGAGGAGGCGCAGCCGTTCCACTCGGCCCCCTGGGGCGATCTCCTACAGCTCTCCTCCGTTTCGCAAGCAAGACGAGGCGCTGCTGAAAGCCTTCAACAAGGCACTCAGCGAGTTCGTGGGCTCTGCTGAACACAAAGCAATCAACGCGACGATTGGTCGAGGCGATGAAGTCCTGGCTGGAAACGTAACTTCTGAAGAATTGTGTAAGCGCGATTAGGCAAGTTCGACGCTGAAAGTCTTTCGATACGGAAATGATCGAGTTCCTTCCGATTCTGCTTAAAGGGGTCGTGGTGACAATCCAAATCACCGCAGCCGCGTCGGTAGTTGCTATTGCCTTGGCGTTCACGGCCGGCCTCGCCCGGCTTTCATCTAACCGCGGGATACGTTGGCTCGCGGTCGGTTACGTCGAACTGTTTCGCGGCACGTCCTTACTTGTCCAACTTTTTGGATGTTCTTCGTTCTTCCAAACTTCGGAGTGCGACTGGATCCTTTTCCAGTGGCGGTGCTCGTTCTCGGCCTGAATATTGGTGCGCACGGATCCGAGATCGTGCGCGGAGCCATCGTTGCAGTACCTGCGTCGCAGGTGGAGGCAGCGATCGCGCTCAACCTGTCGCCAAGCTTTCGAATGCGTCGTATCATCGCTCCACAAGCCCTGATCACGATGCTACTGCCATGGGGCAATCTTCTAATCATTCTGAAATCCACAACTCTTGTTTCCCTGAACACGCTGCAAGACCTGACGTTTCAGGCTTATAATCTTAACGTGCTGACCTTCCGGACATGGGAGCTCTATTTGTTGACCCTTGTCATGTACTTTGTGTTGGCGCAGGCAATCGCTCCGGCTCTCGCCTTCCTATACCGGCGCTTGAGCAGTGGAATGACCAGGGGGGCTGTGAGCGATGTCTTTGACTGGGCCTTTGCCTGGTCGATCCTTCAGCTGCTCGCGTCTGGCGCTTTGGTCACGTTCGAGTCAACGGTGATCGGGTTCGTCTTGGCCCTCGCAATCGGACTACCGCTGGCATTGGGCCGCCGCAGCCGATCATTCCTGCTCTTCATTCCTGCGACGGCAGTGATCGAATTCATTCGATCCACCCCACTCCTCATCCAGCTCTACTTCATTTTTTTCGTTGGGCCGCAATTCGGCATCAGGCTCTCACCGCTTACCGCCGGCCTTATGGCGATCGGCTTTACTATGGTTCGTTTTATCGCAGAGGTTTACCGAAGCGGTATCGACGCCGTTCCGCGCGGGCAATGGGAAGCCGTCATGGTCCTCAACATTGGGCGCTGGCGTGCATACCGAGCGATCATTCTGCCGCAGGCGATTCCGCCTATGATCCCGGCGCTCGGTAACTATTTGATCGACATCTTTAAGGCGACGCCAATCTTGTCCGTAATCACAGTACTGGAAATGATGACGCGGGCGAAGATGATCGGCTCCGAGAGCTTCCGTTATACAGAGCCAACGACGATCGTCGGCGCTTTCTTCCTTATCATGACGCTGGGAGCGTCCTTTTTTGTCCGGCAACTCGAGGGGCTATTTGGACAAGTCCGGGGCAAGCGGCCGGTCGGCCTGGCCGGCGTGTGAGCAATCGAGCCTCAAGCACCGCGCGAAGGAACGCTCGCGTTCGTTCGTGTGCAGGCTTGTGGAAGATCACCTCGGGCGGGCCTTGCTCGAGAATTTCACCTTCCGAGAAAAAGCAAACCCTATCGGCAACTTCTGAAGCAAAGCCCATCTGATGGGTCACGATCAACATCGTAAGGTCCTGCTCCTCTCCGAGCTGACGCATGCCTGTAGAACCTCGTGTACGAGTTCAGGATCCAAGGCCGATGTGATCTCGTCGAAAAGCAAGATTTTGGGCCGCATCGCCAGGGCCCGGTCAATAGCAACGCGCTGCTGTTGGCCACCGGAGAGCTGCGCAGGATAGTGATCTTTGCGGTCAACAAGGCCGACCTTGCCAAGGAACGAAATTGCGCGCTCAGTCGCTTCCTCCTTGGATAAACCAAGGACGTGAACAGGAGCCTCGATGATGTTCTGCAGGGCTGTCATATGTGGAAACAGGTTGAACGGCTGAAACACCATTCCGATCTTGCCGCGATTCCGGCGGAGATGCGCCTCCCTTCGCTGGCACCAGGCGGCCGTCGACGGACTCATGCGTAAACGACTCGCCCTCTACTCTGATTAGTCCGCCGTCTATCGGCTCGAGGGTCATCAGAGCCCTCAGCAGCGTCGTCTTTCCCGGAATGAGCCGATTTTTGGGAAAATGCCTTTGGCTCAATCCACCGCCATCAGACAAGCCTGGGTAACACCGGTGCCTCGCATAGAGCGCCGGGACGTGGAGGAGCCATAGTCCTGTTTCGGCTCGTTCTTGGACGCTGGTGATTACCAATGAAGTCGGCGAGCGCCAGCTTACAGGGCTCGCGCAGGCGGCGAAGCCGGGTCAAAATATCGGCGGCTTGAGCCGGCGGCCTCGCACATTTGCGATGCCACCAGCAGACTGCTTCAAACGGGTATCTCGAATAACTCCCGAGGAATGCGAGAGAATGTTTCTGCGCCAGTTTCGGTAATGCGGAAAGTCTCGCTAATCACGTACCCGAGGTCTTCATCAATCCAGTTTCCAAGCATCAGGTGGAAAGTCATATTTGGTTTAAGCACCGTCGAATCCCGTGCTTGAGGCTAGCGGTTGTTTCAGTCCACTCGATTCCGACTGCGTAGCCCCACCCCAAGTCGTTCTCGAGCATTGTGATAAGCGTGGTTGGTTTGACTCGTAAGGGGAGCTCCGCACAAGCTCTCTCAGGTCCAGCTTGCCCATCCGAAGAATCCAGCGTCAGGTTGCAAGCTTTCGAAGTCACTCAGTCGAAAGCTAGCAATGTAAAATCTAGAGAGGTTAAGGTTTATCCAGCTCAACAAACCCAGCGACCGACTTAACTTCCAGGTAGTCTTCAAGGCCAAAGCGCCCCCATTCACGACCATTTCCGGATTGTTTGTACCCGCCAAAGGGAGCGGAGCTCTCGAGTGATCCACCCTGTAGATATATGGTGCCAGCTCGAATTAGCCCGGCAACGCTTCGCGCGCGTTCTGATGAGCCTGAGAATACGTAACCAGCGAGGCCGTATGGTGTATCGTTAGCAATGCGGACCGCGTCGTCCTCGTCCGCGGCACCAATGATCGCAAGCACCGGCCCGAAGATCTCCTCGCGCGCGATAGTCATTTCGTTTGTCACATCGGCAAAGATGGTGGGGCGAACGTAGAAGCCTTTGTCGATGCCTTCCGGGAGCCCTGGTCCGCCTGTGAGCAATGTGGCCCCCTCATCAATTCCTCTCTGAATCAATGCCTGTATCTTCTCCCATTGGCTGCGGTGTACGACGGGGCCCATATGAATGCCCGCCGCGCGCGGGTGACCAACGCTGTACCTCTCCGCTATAGCTTTCGCGATCCTCGCGATTTCCGCCATTCTAGATTTTGGGACAATGAGGCGCGATGGTGCGTCACAAGATTGGCCGGAGTTTTGAAAAAGCGTCGCGATGCATTTGCTAACGGCCTTTTCATAATCGGCGTCCTCAAGAACGATGTACGGGGATTTGCCGCCGAGTTCTTGGCTAACGCGCTTGATCGTGTAAGCGGCTCGCCTCGCGACGTCGATCCCCGCACATGTCGATCCGGTGAACGAGATCATATCGATGTCTGGATGCTCGCTCATAGCGGCGCCCACTTCAGGTCCCAAACCGTTGATCAGGTTGAATACACCGTTTGGCACGCCAGCCTCGTGTAGGATCTCCGCAAATATCAGTGCACAAGTAGGAGCGAACTCCGACGGCTTGAGAATCATTGTACAGCCTGCAGCGAGTGCCGGCGCTACTTTACACGTTATTTGGTTTATTGGCCAATTCCACGGCGTGACCATTCCGACAACGCCGATAGGCTCGCGAACTACGATTGTACTGTCGATCCGCTCCTCGAAAGAGTAGCTCTTGAGCACGTCAAGCGTGGAAGCTAGGTGAGCGATGGCGGAACCAGCCTGCTTTTGCTGCGCCATCGCTAGCGGGGCGCCAATTTCGTCCGAAATGGAATCCCCAATCTCCTTCGCACGACCTTTGTAAATCTCGAGAATGTTTTGGAGAATGCTGACGCGCTGCTCGCGAGTTGTCCGAGAAAAGCTATCAAACGCGCGCCTGGCTGCGATGACCGCCTTGTCGACATCCGATTTTGAGCCGAGCGCAATCTCGTACGTCTCCTCCGCAGTCGTCGGAGCGACGATGCGCGTCGTTTTCATAACGGCGGGGTCAACCCACGCGCCGTCAATGTAAAATTGCATTCGATTGACCATGTTGTCCTCTCGAGTCGGTTAGAAGTTTGCGCGGCGCCACCACCCGGAATCGCGGTTGCATTCTTTAGATTCAGTTGTGTCCGCTTAGGCTCATAATTTCCTAAAAAGGATGGCGGCTCTCTATGGAGCAGACCAGTCCCGGAGAAAATCGCCTAAGAGTGCCTTTTGAGCCTCTGGGCAAAGTTTGTGGTGTTGACCTACGCTTTGTGCTGAACTCATTATCGCACGCTCTCCACCAGCGGAGCCCCGCCCCCAGATGCAGGTCTGCACTGAGGCGCCGGCGCTTCACAGCAGCCTCTGTTCAAGGGTGCACCCTCGGCGGCTGCAACCGGCTCCGATAATGCTCGTATAGCCTTCTTGCCGCGTGGCTTAGCAGTAATCCTCGCGCTGCTTTCGCGCATTTTCTCCAACAAGAAGTGAGTGGATGCAGCTTCCCGGCACGCCGCTTCGTTAGTTGGCGATGTCGGCGGGGACATCGTGAAGCTTTGTCGTAACGCATGGTACCGGCCGCACGCTCAAACAGCAGATTTGCGCGTCGCGCACTCTCGAGGCGGAGCAGAAGGTCCCATTTCGGCGGCTCACAAGCCCTTCCGGCTTTGGCTTTCGGATTTCACCGATATGCGGGCCAATTGCTTCTTCCCCGCATCGCTTCAATGCGGGGCAGCCGAGTGGGAAGGGACTTTTTTGACCGCGCAAATCAGGATGGTATCCCTGATAAGGGAGCTCTCGATTTATCGCTCGGCGGACAGTGAGGAGCTGGGAGCATCTGACAATCCAACCAGCCCCTTGCGTGATGAAGGAGACTTGCAACGAGGCAGCCAAACCAGGGAGTCATGCAGCATTTCTGCGCAATATCGCCGGCACCTACAGCAAATCTTCCCTGATGTCGCCGATTTCGTGAAATCACGCACCCCTTTTTGATAGGTTTTGACATGCTCGGCGGTGGCGTATCAGCGCGTTATCGCGGGGAAAAGGGAGGGTTTTTGATGATGACTACTCCGCCGCCGTCTGATGCGAGGCGCTCCGAACCGGTTCGCCTTCCGGCAGAGCGCGAGTGGCTTGATCCCTCGAGCGAGCTCAATAAACTACGCGAAACGCAACCGCTTAGCCGGTTTCGGTTTCCCGACGGTCGCGCTGGCTGGCTAGTGACGAATCAGGAGCTTGCACGCGCAGTGCTGAGTGATCATCGCTTCACGCGGCTAGGGGCGCAGAGTTTGGCTCCGGCGGGCGGTTCATCCCAGGCCTACTATGCAATTTCTCATGACCCAGTGTTTCCGGACGCCCTTCGTGCGCTCGTTGAGCGCTATCGGAACGATGGCCGGCTCGCGGACGCGTTCCGGGACCCGGAAGTTCTCCGAACGGTTCGTGAGTGCCCCCTAACCAACTTACCCTTTTTCCTTAAGGACGTGCCCGAGCATACTCGGATTCGTCGTATGCTTGCGGGCTATTTCACCGTCCGACAGGCCGCAGAGCATCGCGCTGCGATCGAGCGGATCGTCGCCAGCCGTCTCGATGCGATGGAGCGACTACAGCCGCCCGTTGACTTGGTCGAAGTCTTCTCGCGTCAAGTGCCATCGTTAATGGCTTGCGAAATGTTCGGCATACTGGAAAGTGAGCGTGACGTTTTCGAACGGCTTACGGGACTCGCGCTAAATAAGGATGCGGACTCCGAGAACATTCTAGAGACGAACGAAGAGTTTCGTGCGTTTATGAGGAGTGTATTCGCCCGGAAGCGAATGCAGCGGTCCGATGATATATTCAGCGAGTTGGTCCGCAGCCGCGCGTTGACCGATGAAGAGCTCGTGGCTACCGCCGTCACCCTGCTGCAGGCAGCTCACGCGGCGATCGCCAGGACTATGGCATTTTCGGTTTACATGCTCCTGAAAGAACGAGAGCGGTGGAACGTGCTCAGGACCAAGCCGGGCTCGATCGGCACAATTGTCGAGGAGCTGCTGCGCCACGCGATTGCTGCCCAGCTTAGTGTCCGAATGGCTCTGGAAGATGTGGAGCTCGGTGGCACCGTCATCAAGGCCTTCGAAACTGTGGCGATCTCTTTCTCAGCAGCGAATCGCGATCCTGCGGTATTCGCCGAGCCTGACCGGCTGGATTTAGCGCGACATGAAGCTGGGAGGCATCTCACGTTCAGCTTTGGCATTCACCAATGTCTCGGCCAACACTTCGCGCGACTGGAACTACAGATCGCGCTCTGCCAGCTCGCGCAGCGTTTTCCAAGCCTCAGACTTGCGGTGCCAGCCGAAGATATACCTTGGCACACAGATCGGGACATTTACGCGCCGGACAGGCTGTCCGTTACTTGGTGATGCGATGGTGACGAGAGTCATTGCAGACCGGGACCGATGTGTAGGGGCAGGCATGTGTGCGCTCACAGCTCCGCATCTGTTCGATCAGGACAAGGGTGGTCGAGTACTGCTGCTCGCCGAAAGCGCTATAAATGGGGCGGAGCTCGAGGCTGCTCGTCAAGCGGTCGCGTTATGCCCATCAGGAGCATTGTCGCTCCGTGACAAACCTTAGATGTAAGGACCGGCGAACCGCGCGTGAGTGTGGCAGCGCCACATGTTCGGCCCGGCGCGCGGCCTAGTCGTTGGACGTGACCGAGAAAATGGAAGGAGTTCGCGGATGCGGATCGAAGTTGATAAGGAAAAGTGCGTGGGCGGTGGACAATGCGTGCTTGCCACGTCGGAGGTGTTCGACCAGCGCGATGAGGACGGTGTTGTTGTGCTGCTCACTGAGTCGCCACGCGCCGAGTTGCACGAGAAGGTTCGGCTGGCGGCGGCGCTGTGCCCCGCTGTTGCGATTCGAATCATTGAGTGAACAGCAGGCGCGATCCAGTCCTTGTGCTCCGTTGTGGTTTGACGCCGCTTACGGCCTAGCGTCGTCATTGGCAAACATCTTAACATGCCGCCAGGTGCAAGAAAGCGTTCCATGAATCGCTTTCATAATTGGCTCGTTTAACTCCTCGGAGCGCATGAGATTGGTGGGCTCGCGAGCGCGGCGCCCACCAAGCAAAATTTAGTGGAGAGAAGAGGACATGGGTAGCTCTTGTGGTAGGCTCCTGCGGCTATTCCGATGACGGACGGCCCGGTGATTATCGTCGGCGCGGGCCATGCGGGATTTCACATCGCCGCGTACTTACGCCAGTTCGGATTCAAGGGACGCGTCTATCTTATCAATGGCGAAGCGCATCCGCCATACCAGCGGCCGCCGCTCTCGAAAGCTTACGTCAATGGCTCCGTAGGTCCGGAAAGCCTGCTGTTCCGGCCAGCTAGTTTCTATCACGAGGGAAGTATAGACATCATTCAAGGCCGTGTCGTCGCGATCGATCGCCCGCACCGAAAGCTGTTGCTTGCGTCCGGCGCGTCGTTCGACTACGGCCACGTCGTGCTGGCAACGGGCGCGCGCAATCGCCTGCTCGACCTTGCGAACGCCGATCTGCCAGATGTAAGATATTTGCGCACCCTCGATGAAAGCGAGGCCTTGCGCAGCGTTCTTCCATCCAGAAAGCGCGTGGTAATTATCGGCGCGGGATTCATCGGGCTTGAGTTCGCCAGCGTCGCGCGCGACAAAGGTTTGGAGGTCGAGGTGATCGAGCTCGCGCCGCGCGTCATGGCGCGCGCCGTGACGGCCGAAGTATCGGACTACTTTCAGACTGGGCACCGCGAGGCTGGCATCCGCATTCATCTCGGCGTGCATGCCACCAGCATTGAGGCTGATGGAACCAAGGTCACGGGCGTTTCGTTGAGCGACGGCCGGCATTTGGCGGCCTGTTTGATCGTTGTCGGTGTGGGCGTTCTGCCAAACATTGAGCTCGCAGCGGAAGCCGGTCTGCCGGTCGCGTCAGGCGTCGTCGTCGACGAGTATCTATTGACCGCCGATCCGAACATCTCGGCGATCGGGGACTGTGCACTGTTCACCTGCTCGCGATTCGGCGACTCACTGCGGCTGGAGTCAGTGCAGAATGCGATGGATCAGGCGCGCTGCGTGGCTGCCCGCTTGGTCGGGCACAAGAAACCCTATGACGGTCAGCCGTGGTTCTGGAGCGATCAAGGAGATAGCAAGTTGCAGATTGCGGGATTGATAACCGGTTATGATCAGGTTGTTCTGCGTGGCACTCCAGCGCGGAAGGCGTTCTCAGTGTTTTGCTACAAGGCCGGCAAGCTTGTTGGCATCGAGTCGGTCAACCGCGCATCGGACCACATTTTTGGCCGTCGAATGCTTGGAATTGGCCGTTCACTCGCTCCAGAGAGAGCAGCGGACGAGAACTTCGATCTTAACAGCGTGCTAGCCTAGGCATCAATTGGCTACAGCGCTGAGTTATTTCATCGGACATTGGGGCTCCGCCCATCCGGCGGATGCAGCAGGGCGGGGGCGCCGGCAAGCGTATCTCTGTACCGAACGTCGTTGACGAATTCCGCCGAAGGGACGCGGACGAGGCGGTCGCTGGCACGCACGGCAGCGAGGTTCCTTTAAGCGGCGACGAATAGGAAGTGCGAAAACCGTCGTTGGCGGGCTTAGCCAGCTGAGTTCTCTCACCCGCTGCAATCCTTCGCTCTGATGACGCTTTAACGTTGGCGCCCAGAGAGCGGTCCCTAGCCAAGAATAGCCACGGTAATCGCCGGATCAACGGATCCGATTACCTGGTAATTGGCAACGGATGATAATTACACTCGCCTTCAAGGTCGAACCCGCGCTTATACTTCCGCTGGCCCTGCTGGTGCAGGAAGCCTTGCGCGATCCGCACGGCGGCGGCCTCTATGTGTTCCTTGGCAAGAGCGGCAAACTGATCAAGATCCCTTGTACGATGGGCTCGGTATGTCGCTCTATGCAAAGCGGCTGGAGCGCGCGACGGCTGATGGCGTGGTGACCATCACCCCAGCCCAGCGTGGCTACTTGCTCGAGGGTATTGACTGGCGGATGCCGCAACGCACGTGGCGCCCGCAAGCGGCTGCGTGATCGCTGCAATTTGAATCGATGGCAGGAATGGCAGTCCGGACAGGGACCGCGTCTTGTGATTCTGGTCGGCGATGGGCGCCGCTGGTTCTCTCCCGGACATTGTGACCACCCTGAAAGGCGATGCTGCGCGCCGAGCGGGCAGCTCGCCTGGCCTCGGAGGCCGAAGCCCAGGCGCGGACATTGCTGATCGAGAAGCTCAAGCTCACCATCAAGAAGCTGCGTCATGAGCAGTTCGGTCAGTCCTCCGAGCGCGGCGTATTGCTGGACGAGCTCGAGCTGCAGCTCGCCGACCTGGAGGAGAACGCGGCGCAGGCCGAGACCGCGGCAGAGGGCCGCAGTCGACAAGATTACGGTGCCATCGTTCGAGCGCCGCAAGCCGGTCCGCCGGCCGCTGCCGGAGCATCTGCCACGAGAGCGCCTTGTCTATCCGGTGCCTGCTACCTGCCCATGCTGCGGCGACAGCCGGTTGCGTAACATCGGCGAGGACGTGACCGAGACGCTGAAGCTCGTTCGGCGCCAGTGGAAAGTGATCCAGCACGTGCGCTAGAAGCTCGTCTGCCGGGCGTGCGAACGATGACCCTGAACGTTCCTTGCTCTGCGCTCGGCCATTGAGCCGATTATCTGCCAATTCAATCCGAACACCGGGTGAGCAGCAAGTAGCTCTGGTACCGCGAAGGGACGACTCTATCGGCACGTCCCAGCCGCAGCAGAGGCAACTTCGGCGGTCACTCGCTGACTGGATCCAACCCTTGCCCAGCTCTCAAGTTGGAGTTCAGTTCGTTTGGGGCCGAAATCGATGTTCTTCACGGCCGACGATTTCGTCCGAAAACCTATGCCCTAGCAACGTCGAGCAGTAACCCCGTTCCATAAAGAAGCCAGACGGCGAGTATGACAGTAACAGCCGACGAACACGACTCCTAAATTCGTCAAGACGATCTCCGAGGCTGACGGGTGAACCCAAGGACGTTCCGTGGACCCAGCCAAGAAGATCCTCGATATTCCAGCGCGCCTCGATATCGTGACGAAGCTCTGTGATTTCGCCGAAATTGGAATCACGAAGTACTTCTCGGTGAGGGGTCCGCTGCACGGGTAGTCCCGGCCAACTCCCTCCCCAGAACTCAATGAGGTCGTTCATCAATGCTTTCCTCCATTCTCCAGGTTCCGAGCGATCTAGCTTGGGATAGATGACCGCGACGCAACCGCCCGGTTTGATCATTTTGTCCAACTTTTGCAGGACCGCCTCTCGATCCATCCAGTGGAAGGAGCCCGCAATTGTTGCGATGTCAAATGACGATATTCGTTCGTCTAGGTCTTCCGCTCTCGAAACGAGAAAATCTATATTCGTGACTCCCGCTGCTTCTGCCATTCGCTTCCCTTCTACGACCATTTCATCACTTGGATCGACGAACAGTACGTCCGCGACCCACCGGGCCAAGGGAATAGCGGCCTGTCCCGTGCCGGCGCCAAGATCGATTGCGCGACTTCTTGTGGTTAGCCCGCAGACCCTGACCAAGGATCTGAATAAGTCTTCCGGATAGGTCTTCCAGTGCCGGGCATAGTAGGGCGCGCTACCACGGAAGGCGTCACTTGCTACGGTCATCCTCGCTTCCTTACATCTGGTCTAGGTTATTGCACTCGCTGCTCAAGGGGAGCGACCGGCCAAAGCCACCAAAGGTGCGATAGCGGAAAATTCCGGTCGCGAAGAAACACTTGCGCTGTCCGTCGCGAAGTTCAATGATCGAGCCTGGTAGTTGACGGGCACAAACTTTGGAGAACGCCTGCTAAAGGTGCTACTGCATTAACCGGCTGCCCGCATAATTGCGAGGTGTTCGGCATTTGTGAGGATAATGGCGAGGAGCGCGGCGCGGAGAAATTAAACACGGTGTCCTTTCCCCGCCGGCTAACTCAGCTTGCAGTTCGCTTTGGCCAAGAAGGCCAGAGTACGAAGCGCAGTCCCATTACGGACGAGCAAAAGATCGGGGTTAAAGAAGCACGAAGCTGAGTTTGTGCCCAATTGCCTCAAGCATGGCGTTAGCAGATGCCAGCTTCTGGAATTCTAAGGCGAAAGTCAGACTTAGATGTGTTGCAAGCGAAGCCGCTGAAGAGCTGGTCGACGAGAGCGTGGAATTCAGCTCTTGGCCGACGCCATGCTGGACAATGCCGCCTTGAAGGACTCTGCTGCCATAGAAATGGGGATGTCCGCTGCGAAGATGAAGACTGACGCCCATGGCGTGGTTGTCTACCGGGGCGAGCGAACGGCGGGATTGTAAGGTCAACAGCTGATGCCGCACAAATATGACGTATAAGGCGGACGGTTGCCTGCTTGTGGCCGAAGGATCTGAGCTTCTGGCATTGGTTCGACCGGAAAAATGCGGATCATCGGACTAACCGAACAAATTCTTAAATGCCTTTACGGCGCTGAAATTGGGCTCCAAGTCAGGCCAATTGCATCAAAACAAACGAACGCTCGTTATAGAAGCAATGGACCAGTGAAACCGAGGCCTTAAGGGGCTAGATGCCTCAGACTTTTCGCGACGCTAAG
The DNA here is from genome assembly GCF_051853065.1 of Bradyrhizobium sp. SPXBL-02. NCBI lineage: Bacteria > Pseudomonadati > Pseudomonadota > Alphaproteobacteria > Hyphomicrobiales > Nitrobacteraceae > Bradyrhizobium > Bradyrhizobium sp. SPXBL-02. The sequence goes on from NZ_CP182474.1 coordinate 2,041,698, forward strand.
TGTTGTCGCTCAATGCTCTTCGTCCCGGGACACAAGCTCGATTGGATGTTAAAGGCGCCCAAATATGGCTCCTATGCTCTGATCCTCGGCTTGGAGGACTCTGTAGAGCTAGCTGAAAAACCGGCGGCTCGCACTGCGGTTGTGCACGCTATCAAGTAGCTGCGCGCTAAGCCCATTGGGTTGTTTGTGAGGCTCAACGGGTGGCGAGCTGGGGTGCATGCTGGATGCCCTAACTGCACTGGTCATCGGAGTGATGCTCTCCAAGACCGGATCCGGAGGATGTCGCGCGCGCTCGATCTTGTTCTTGGGGAGCTGGAGCGGTCGCGGGAGCTGCCTCTCGGCGAAATCGAGATTTGCCCGTACGCCGAAACTGCCGTAGCTCTACCCCATCTGCATGGCGTCCCAACGCGTTAAGCGGGCGCAGCATGCGGCCCAGGGCCGGGTGAGGACCGGCCCGTGCTCTTGGCCTGCGACTTGATGAAGAATCCGACGAGGCCATTTCATTCGTCTGCGCGGCTGGTAGCTCTATTCCTTCTATGCCCGGGAGGTGGAGTGCATCGGCAAGGGCAAGGCCGCCACGCCCTACGAGTTCGGAGTGAAGGCCTCCATGTCAATATCGCAGGGCTCCCGGCGACTCCAGTGCCGGCTGGCCCTCGATTTTGCGGCGGATGTCGCGCATGATCCGGCCGAGCCGACTGCGCAGGATACGCACTGTCGCTGATGCCGCCTGAACTGTTTGCACGTAGCGGGAAGCCATCATCGTCGCGGCCTTGGCCCGCGACAATAGGATTGCCGCAGCCCGACGCCGTGTGTGCTCGTGTTCGCGCGCTGGTAGGGGAATTCCGTCGTGTCCTGAACAAGGAGGATCGGGCCTCTACAATCATCGTAACGCGCGCGTCGCGGGGAAGTGGCCGCTGAGGACTTCGGCCTCCTCCACGCGCTCGTTGGCGAAGAAGAGGTAGGCCGCCTTCGTGTTCGCCCAGTCCTGGCACATGAACTGTTCGACGGCACTTATCACCATCATTCGGACGACCAAGCAGCGACACCCCGTTCTGCTTATACACATCAAGGCAACCTTGCTTCAGATGCCCGACAATGAATCACAAGCGATTCATCCAATTCTTTTCCGATCAGGACTGCCGCCATCGGATCAAGCATTTGTGGGTAATTGAAAGTTTCGTCGCAGGCTTACGACTTTCGAAGCCAGGCATTTGACGCACAAGTAACATTCGTCCCAAACGAATCTGTGTAATAAGTATCAATCAAGAATCCTGATTGCTCAATCAACTGGAAGCCATCGATAATCTCCCTATTTGCGTGCACAGGATTGTCTTCGATTACATAGTAATCTCCTGACACCAGAAAGTTGTTGAGGTAAGAAAAGATCGAAAATATTTGCACGTGAGCGTCATCGATCACAAGCCAGGGATGAGGTAGCCTCATCAGCAAATGTTCATCGAAGTTGGCGACATCAGAAAGGTCAATTTCATGAAAGGTAAGTAGTGGATGCCTAATTGCATCCTCATGGACACATTTGGTACGCAAATCGAAGGAGTGAACTTCACCCGGCTTCTCACAAAGCACAGACATATTATCAGCGAACCACAGTCCGCTGCCACCCTGATATGAACCGAGCTCTAGAATTGTCCTTGGCTGAAGTTCCCAAACGAGCCTTGGATACACAGCCAGATCAAAAGGAGTCTTGAGAAGTATCAGCCCTCTGTAAGTCTGCGCCAAGGCTCCAGCTTTTGTGTTGCGTTTGAGAGGGCTCCACGGGTAGATAGAGGTCATCCACCACCGATCAGATGGCTTTGCAAAGCGGTCAGAATGATCAGCTTCGAGGACGGCGTTCATTCCATCGAAGATCGGCTGATTTAGATTTCCGTCGAGTCCGCCGGGTCTCAGTTCATCGGGGTAGTTATTGTGGATGGCATCACGGAAGGCTTTGTATCCGGAAGCGAGTTTCATGGAAACTATTTCCGCTTTGTATGGGCCTACTCATCCAGCAAGCGGCGTGCCACTCCCGGGTCCCGCTTGAAAGGAGTGAGAATCGCACAGCTGCGCGTACGCTCCTTGGAGTGGTTAGCGCGCTTTGTCGGGTTAGGGACATCGGCATCATGAGTCGGACATGGTGGTCCAACAAAAGTTGGCCTGCGACCTGCCCATGCTGCGGCGATAGCCGTTTGCGCAAGGTCGGCGAGGATGTGCCCGAGACGCTGGAACTCGTTCCGCGCCAGTGGAAAGTGATCCAGCACGTGCGCGAGAAGCTCGTCTGCCGGGCTTGCGAAGCGATCACCCAGCCGCCGGCTCCCTCGCACCCGATCGCGCGCGGGCGTGCAGGGCCCAAGCTGTTGGCCCATGTCCTGTTCGCCAAGTACGGCTTGCACCTGCCGCTCAATCGTCAGAGCGACGTCTATCAGCGTGAAAGCATCGACCTCGATGTCTCGACGCTGGCGGATTGAGTGGGAGGCTCCGCGGCAACCCTGATGCCGCTGGTTGACGCGATCCGGAGCCATGTCTTTGCGGCCGAACGCATCCACGCGGACGACAGTGTGCTGCAGAAGCACACGGAAAGGATGATCGAGATGATCTGAAAATCTGTGTGCACAAGCTGTGGCAGCGATGAGGGTGGGCCCCTCGGGATCGACTTTCAGGAGTGGGTCCCAAATCACTTCAAGCGGCTTCGCTTAAGAGGCGCGGTCGTGAGCGTTGAAGCCAACGGTCGGGAATACCCGAACGGATAGGCGTCCGAGAGACGAATGAAAATGAACCCGCCGATGAACCGTCGTAACGTGGAAATCGTCGTCAAAACCAGAGGTGTGTCGTCCCTCTGGGATGAGCCCGCCGGAAGCCTGATGACCGGGCGGGCGGCGACCGGCGTTGAGGGGGCGTGAATCGGATGCAGGCGCTGCCGCGGAACTGCAGGAACCAGTCGCTCCGATGGAAAGGGAGAAGCACAAGCGGAGAAGACCGCGAGGCGAGATTACCAACGCGGAGCACTGGGACGGACCGATCCGTATTAGCGACGAAGGCTCGTAATGGGGCCGGAGCAAAGGGATCGGATCAGGAGGGCTGGCCACCGGCGCAACTGACAACAGGAGGACGACGGTGAACCAGCCGAGCAAACCGTTCAACATCGACAAGAGAGAGGTGTACGAAGCATATCTGCAGGTGCGATCCAATGGTGGCGCAGCCGGTGTCGACGGAGTGACGATTGAGCAGTTCGAGTCCGACTTGAAGAGCAATCTCTACAAGATTTGGAATCGCATGAGCTCAGGCGTTTACTTTCCGCCGCCTGTTCGCGCCGTCTCCATTCCAAAGAAGAGTGGGGGCCAAAGGATCCTCGGGGTGCCCACTGTGGCAGACCGCGTGGCACAGACGGTTGTCAAACAACTAATTGAGCCGGCTCTCGACGCAATCTTTCTGGCGGATTCTTACGGCTACAGACCCGGTAAATCGGCTCTCGATGCCGTAGGCGTAACGCGACAGCGGTGCTGGAAGTACGATTGGGTTCTGGAGTTCGACATCAAGGGACTGTTCGACAACATCGACCACGAGCTTCTGCTGCGGGCCGTCCGGAAACATGTGACGTGCGCATGGGCGCTGCTCTACATTGAAAGATGGCTGACAGCGCCGATGGTGCAAGAGGATGGAACGATAATCGAGCGAAGCCGCGGTACCCCACAAGGGGGCGTGGTGAGCCCGATCCTCGCCAACCTCTTCCTGCACTATGCATTTGATCTCTGGATGGCACGGATGTTCCCCGATCTCAGGTGGTGTCGGTATGCGGATGACGGGTTGGTACATTGTCGGAATGAGATGGAGGCGCAAAGCGTTCGCGAAGCGCTCCAGGCTCGGCTGGCGGAGTGCTGCCTGGAACTGCATCCTACGAAGACGAGGATCGTCTACTGCAAGGACGACCGACGCCGGGGCAAGACTGAGACGGTTATGTTTGACTTTCTCGGTTATTGCTTCCGGCCGCGATCGGTCCTGGGGACGCGTTCGCAGAGGATGTTCTGCGGGTTCACTCCGGCGGTCAGCAAACCAGCGCTGAATGCCATGCGAGCGACGATCCGAGGCTTGAAACTTCGCAAGCGAACCGAGGTGACTTTGGACGATATTGCCCGCGAGCTAAACCCGATGGTTAGGGGGTGGATCGCTTATTATGGGCAATATACGCGTTCAGCGCTCTATCCTTTGGCGCGCTACATCAACCAGACGTTGGCTATCTGGTTGAAGCGAAAGTACAAGCGCTTCCATCACCGCTTGGGACGCGCACGTCTCTTCCTGGAGAAGATCGCGCGTGAGAACCGCAGGCTCTTTGTGCATTGGCAACTCGGCGATGACGGCAAGCTTGCCTGATGGGAGCCGGGTGAGGCGAGAGTCTCACGCCCGGTTCTGCGAGAGGCTGGAGGTGAAATCCCTCCGGCCTACTCACCCCACAGTGCCGGTCCTGGCCAAAGGCAAGACCCGAAACGGCAGGCTCTGGACCTATGTACGCGACGATCGTCCGTTTGCCGGGCCAGATCCGCCAGAGGCCGTGTTCTTCTACTCGCCGGATCGTGGCGGTGAGCATCCGGAGCAGCATTTGACCAGTTATGCCGGACTGATGCAGGCCGACGCTTATGCAGGGTCCAGCAAGCTCTACGAGGCCAATCGCAAAGCAGGCCCGATCGTCGAAGCAGCGTGCTGGGCACACGGCAGGCGCAAGTTCTTCGATCCCGCGCGGCTCAGCAAGGCGCCGATCGCGGCCGAGGCGGTCAAGCGCATCGATGTCCTGTTCGCCATCGAGCGCGAGATCAACGGTCTTGCTGCACAGGAGCGTTTGCGTGTGCGCCAGGAGCGTAGCCGCCCTCTGATGGTCGAGCTGCAGGCGTGGTTGCGCGCGGGCGGCCGGCGTGCAGCTGCCATCTACAACCTCATCGCTACCGCCAAAATCAACGACATCGACCTCAGGCTTGGCTTGCCGACGTGCTGGCGCGCCTGCCGGATCACCCTGCCAAGCACATTGACGAACTGCTGCCTTGGAATTGGCAGCCCCAAAGCGTCGCTCACGCCGCTTAAGCGAGGTCAGCCATCCAACAAAACGGCCCAGCCGGGGCCCTCGCCGGATGCGTACGCACCATCGCGGCACCCTGTTGCTTAGCCGCCTTATTCGGCACGAAGCGCATGGTCGTTCAGGTCACCGCTTCGCTGATGGCCTGAGCGTCCGCCGCATCCGTCTTTCCACGCTTGACGAAGCGTTTGACATAAGCCGTCTGAGCCAGACCGCATGACGAGAGCTGCGATCTCGCGTGCCCAATAGTGGGCGCACCGCGTGCCTCCATCCCCCCAGGCATGCTGGCAGCTTCTCAAAGACGCAGAACTTCCGGCGCCGTAGCTTTCCTAGGTTTTGTGTGAGGCTGGGCCGAGGGGATATGGGCTGAAGCGAGAGATCGCAGCGCTTTGCCATGAATGTGCTGTCATTGCCTCGTCCCTAATTCCACACAAGCCGGGACGGCATAGCGGATTGCCCTGGCCAGTTTTGATTTGCCGGAGATCCGCCGCAAGGTCTGCTGCCAGAGGTCGAAAGATCCGCGACGATCGCCGCGGAGGGTTGCTGGCGCGCGGCAACGCGTGCGTTGGGGCGTTGGCCACGCACAGTCTTCTCGACCCGCCAGAGCTTTGCCATCCGTTCGACTGTCGTCGTTGCCACTTTCGACCTTCCTGCAACATGCAGCTCGTAGAACTTGCGCCTGCTGTGTGACCAGCAGCCAGCCAAGTTGATGGCATCATTGCCGCGATCGGGGCGAGCCAACTTATTATAGGCGGCATAGCCATCCACCTGCAGGATACCGCGATAACCATTGAGATGGCGGACCGCGCATTGGCCGGCGCGGCTGAAAGCGATACGCCACCATCGGCGGACCGCTGCCGTAAGTGGAGATCCGGACGAAACGTACTCCTTCGAACGAGTTGATGCCAACACTATCACGTTCGAGGCGAAAAGGGCGGGTAAGCCCATGGGGGAGGGGTTCGCTCACGCTCTCGCTGGACGGGAAGATCCTGACTGTCTATTTCAAATACACGGACAGCAATGGGTTCTGCACGACAACGTGGGCGTATACTACAAGCAGGAAGCTTGATTCGATCGCCGGTGGTTCATCGTAACCATTGTCCGGCGCTGTCGGCTGGCCTGCCATCCAAACCAATGAAGCGCTTCCCCCGATTAATACTGACCGTGCGGCTGCGCAATTTGCTTTGCAGATGCGGTGCTCGTCGCGCAGCTCATACTCCAGCTTGGGCACGAAACATAGCATCTGCATAGAGGTAGCCTGGCATCTTCCCCACGGCGGGCCATACCGGCTCAGCCGATCTGGATGTGGCTTTTTTGCCGGCTAACTCAGAATAGGGCTCCTTCGGTATGGCACTCGATTTATCGCTCCGAGTCACCGGCAGAAACTTGAGCCACGCACACCGCGTCGCGACTAACAAGCCTTGCAACAACACGACTCAGCCAAAGGACATGCAGCATTCCTGCGCAATATGGTTGGCGCCTACATCAAATCTGCCTTGGCGTAGGGCAATTTAGCGAAATCTCGCGCACATTTTTGATATGGTTTTGGCATGCTCGCCGGTGGCGTCTCAGGGCGTTTACCCGCTCACTCGCGTGGCGGGCCAGAGAGGGAGGTTTATGATTATGACAACTCTGCCGCCGTCCAACCCCAGGCGCTCCCAACCGGTTCGCCTTCCGGCAGAGCGTGAGTGGCTCGATCCGACGAGCGAACTCAATAAGCTGCGCGAAACGCAGCCCCTTAGCCGGTTTCGGTTTCCCGACGGTCGCGCTGGCTGGCTAGTGACGAATCAGGAGCTCGCACGCGCAGTGCTGAGTGATCATCGTTTCACTCGGCTTGGGGCGCAAAGTTTGCCCCCGGGGGGGAGTTTCACCCAAGCCTATTATGCAATCTCCCATGACCCGATATTTCCGGAGGCCCTTCGCGCCCTTGTTGATCGCTACCGGAGCGATGGGAGGCTCGCCGACGCGTTCCGGGATCCCGAAATCCTCAGAACGGTCCGTGAGTGCCCCCTAAGCAACTTGCCCTTTTTCCTTAAGGACGCGCCCGAGCACACTCGGATTCGACGCGCGCTTGCGGGCTATTTCACGGTCCGACAGGCCGGAGAGTATCGTGCAAGGATAGAGCGAATCGTTGCTGGCTGTTTGGACGCGATCGAGCGGCTCCAGCCGCCGGTCGATTTGGTTGAGGCATTCGCGCGTCAAGTCCCATCGTTGGTGGCTTGCGAAATGTTTGGCATACCGGAAAGCGACCGTGATGTCTTCGAGCGGCTTACGGGCCTCGCGATAAGCAAAGACGCCACCTCCGACGGTAGTCTAGAGATCAACGAGGAGTTTCGTGCGTTTATGAGGAATGTATTCGCGCGGAAGCGCGCGCGACCTAGCGATGATATTTTCAGCGAGTTGGTCCGCAGCGGTAAGCTGACCGATGAGGAGCTCGTGGCTACGGCCGTTACCCTGCTGCAGGCAGCTCACTCGGCGATCGCCAGGACTTTAGCATTCTCCGTCTACATACTCCTGAAAGACCGTGATCGGTGGAACAAACTCAAGACCCAGTCAGCGCCGGTCGGCGCCATCGTTGAAGAGCTGCTACGCTTCGCTATCGCTTCACAACTCAGTGTCCGGATGGCTCTGGAAGATGTGGAGCTTGGTGGCACCGTCATCAAGGCCTTCGAAACTGTGGGCATCTCATTCTCAGCAGCGAACCGCGATCCTGCGGTCTTCGCTGAACCTGACCGGGTGAATCTCACGCGCCAGGAAGCAGGGAGGCATCTCACCTTCAGCTTTGGCATTCACCAATGCCTCGGCCAACACTTCGCACGACTGGAACTCCAGATCGCGCTCCACCGCCTTGCACAGCGTTTTCCAGATCTGGATCTGGCAGTGCCGGCCGAGGATATACCTTGGCACACCGATCGGGACATCTACTCGCCGGAAAAACTGCCCGTGACTTGGTGATGAGATGGTGACAAGAATCATTGGGGGTCGGGACCGATGTGTAGGCGGAGGGATGTGTGCGTTCACCGCTCCGAACCTGTTCGACCAGGGGCAAACAAAGTCGAGTTCTTCTGCTCACTGAAGGCGCTGTCAGTGACGCCGAGCAAGACCTCGCTCATCAGGCGGTCGCGTTATGCCCATCGGGAGCGTTGTCGCTCCGCGACAGCTATGACGATACCAGACCCGGCGAACCGCACCTCGATGTGCCAGGGCCACCCAACGACCGGCCCGCCTAGCAGCTCGATCAGATATGAGAGAGAAAATGGAAGCTGCTTGCGAATATGCGCATCGAAGTTGATAAGGAAAAGTACGTGGGTGGTGGTCAATGCGTGCTAGCCGCGTCGGAGGTGTTCGACCAAGCGCGACGAGGGCGGCGTTGTTATACTGCTCAATGACACACCTGGCGCCGAGTTGCACGAGAAGGTCCGGCTGGCCGAGGCGCTATGCCCGGGCGTTGCAATTTGACTCATTGAGTGAACGGAAGGCTCGACTGAACTTCGTTGGGGCTGATGACCTTTGAGACGCGCCTCATCGGTCAACGGGTGAATCAGCCCAGTCGGTGTGCAGAGGGGTTTGAGGTGGTCCCGGTTGTCTGAACAGCAATTCCGCCTCGATGAGTGGAGATTCTGCCAAAGTTAAGCGGCAGCGCGGAACGGCAGCGGGTTGAAGTAAGCTTGATCCGGAGTGCCGCCGTCAAGGCTCGAGTAAGGACGGCGGCCACTGTAAAAGTCGAGATCTCAGAGATCGAGACGCGGGCATCGGACACGGTGTCGTAGGCGCAGATAGAGCACCTCATATTTGAGGCCGCGCCACAGCCGCTCGACGAACACGTTGTCGCGGCAGAAGCCCGGCCGTCGATGCTGATGGCGATGCCGTGACTGGCGAGCGCGCCGATGGCCGCTATCCTCTAGAGGATGTTGGAGGTGCGCCCAGCTACGCCGACTAGCTCGATGCCAACAGCGACCCCCACCCATCCAGGAACAAGAAAATATGCGCCACGGGGCCCGAGCAGTTCGATCCCAGCGTCATCGATCGGCAAGCGCTTGAGGCGGCCGTCATCGCATCCCCGGAAACATAGAAAGAGGGACCGCAGAGCTGCCCTTACACTTTTGGCGCCGGCACATAAGGGTCGTGCTTCGGGTGCTTAGAACGGTAGGCGGAGCCCAGTGCGCCGAGTGATGCCGCATTAGCGCGCCCTGGTAGCCGACGTCGTTCCACCGCCCAACCTGCGCAATATTCAATCATCGCCAATGACAATTGCGCGTCCTAGCCATTGCCGATCGAAGTCACACATTGAAGGCGCGAAAACTAGAAATGCAGGATGACCGCACCTAGTCGGTGCCGTGACGCGGCAAATCTGCTTTGCTACGGGCCAAATTGGCGGAATCAGGCGCAAGCCTTTTGTTACAATATTTTTGATAAAGAATAATTCAGAGAAGGGGGCCGTCCGTGAGTAAACATTTCACAGAAATATCTCGACGGGCCGTCCTTGCCGGCACCGCCACTCTTTTTGCAGCGCCAATGGTGCTCGGGACTCGTCGCGCCGCGGCCAAGTCCGATTCAGTAACGACATGCAATTATGGTGGATCCTATCAAGAGGCCACCGTTAAAGCGGTGTACGATCCGTTCACCAAGGAAACGGGAATCAAGGTCAACATTATCCCCGCCCCGGGACTCGACCGGATCATGGCCTCACAGCTCACGGGTAACGTCGACATAGATGTTTGGCTCAGCGGAAGCCAAGACACCGCTTCCGGATCCAAGCGGGGTTTCTGGGAGAGCCTGGATCCTGCACTATTCGATCTCCAGGATATGGTGATTGAGCCGAAAAGCGACTACGTGGCGTTTGAAACGTTCGCCCAAGGCATTGCATGGGATCCGGCGAAGTATGGCCAAGGCAAGCATCCGGCGAATTATGCCGAATTCTTCGACATGAAAAAGTTCCCCGGGCGCCGTGTGATTAAGAAGGGTACCATAGCGCTGGAGCCGGCTCTTCTCGGTGACGGCGTGTCGCCGAAAGACATTTATCCTCTGGACCTGAATCGCGCGTTCAAGGCGCTCGACCGGATCAAGTCGAATACGATATGGGCGCAGACCACTCCTCAGCTGACCTCTTTATTGCAGACTGGAGAGGCGGATTTCGGCAACTGCTACGCCAGCCGGGTCAAATCGACGACCGACTCGGGGGGCGTGCCCTTAGCGTTCTCCTTCGAGCAGAACATAATTGATGTCGATTGTCTTGCAATCGTCAAGGGTGCGCCCAACAAGGAAAACGCGATCAAATTGATCACCTATTACCTGCGCCCTGACGTACAGGCGAGGCTTTATAATCTAATCGCAGTCACACCGGTATCCAAGACGGCTGCAGGGATGTTGTCACCCGAGATGCGAAAATGGCAGCCGGACCCAAATAGCCCCAATAATCTCATCTTGGATGGTGCGTACTGGGCGGATAATTTCGACGCGGTAAGCCGCCGGTTCCTGGAGTGGCTGATGACCTGATTTGCGCATTTCCCCGCCGGCAAGGGTCAACTCGGCTCGTCCCGGAAGCGCGTCAAAGTTGTCCCATCAGGCCGCACGAACCGCCCATGAACCGAACGAGCAGTCTGCGCGCGCAGGCCATATTCATGTCTCCGGCCACTATGATCGCCCTAGCGATCGCGTTGGTACTGTCCAGAATCTTTCGCACTTTTGATCAGGCGACGGCTCCGGTTTCAGAGAGTTGTGGCTGATAGAGCGGTCGCATGTTCATGTAGCATTTGGTCGACCACGCCGTTCCGGCAATGTGCCGCAGCCGGGCCGCCGCTAAGTTGAGACAGGATTGACCGTCGGGGAAGGCGCCGACGACACGGGTTCGTCGCCGGATCTCCTTCATGATGCGCTCGAGCGGATTGTTCGTTCGAATCTTCCGCCAATGGATGTCCGGAAAAGCATAGTAGGCGAGCGTCTCGTGAACCGCCTGCTCGACGAGATCAGCAGCTTTGGCCATACGGCTGGCCCGCAGATCCGCGATGACGGTCCTGGCTTTCTCGTCGGCCGCGGCGCGGCTCTCCTGGGCATGAATGGCCTTGAGCATGTGGCTCACCTCGCGGACCCGGGTCGACGGCACGTGGCTGAAGACATTGCGATAAAAATGCACCATGCAGCGTTGATAGCGTGCCTCCGGCAGATAATCCGCAACGCTTTCGACAAGACCTCGGCACGCGTCGGAAATCACCAGCTGCACGCCCTTGAGACCGCGATCGACGAGATGCCGCAGAAACGAGGACCAGCCGGATTTGTCCTCCTTGGCGCCTTCACAGATGCCGAGGATCTCCCGGAACCCCTCAGCATTGACCGCCGAGGCCACCAGCAGCGACACGTTGCGAACCTCACCAGCCCAGCTGCGCTTCATCACGATGCCGTCGAGGTAGAGATACGGATGCTCGCCTTCGATCCTGCGATTCCGCCACGCCTCGATCTTGGTATAGATCTTCTTGTTCAGGTTCGACACTGTGCTCGGGCTGACCCGGGTGCCCCACAGCGCCTCCGTGATGTCTTCGACCCGCCGAACCGAAATCCCCGCCAGATACATCTCGATCAGCGCCTCCTCAACCGAGCTCTCCCGCCTCCGGTAGCGCTCGATAATCGCCGTCTCGAAGGTTTGCCGCCGTAGCTTCGGAACCTTCAGATTGACGTCGCCCGCCTTGGTCTGCAGCGTTCGCTCGTAGCTGCCTGCCCGCGTGTCCTGCCGCGCCGGGCTGCGCTCATACCGCCCAGCACCGCACAGCTGGTCCGCTTCGGCCTCCAGCATCGCGTTCAGTGTCTCTTCCACTGTCCCGCGGACCATCTCGCCCAGGTGATCTCGAATCCGGGCCTCATCAATTTGGATCACCTGACCCATGGCATTCCCATCGTTCATTCAAAGCTCCTTCATTCTAGAAGAAGCCGTCAATCCTGAAAGTGCGAAAGACTCTGTACGTTATCTCGCTCATGTGTATGTCCATTGTTGCGCAAGCACCAACATGCGTACCCACGCTTCGCTTGTGCTCTCCAAGAGCTAACCACTGAAGATCTTTTGTAACGCGGCAGAACATCGACCATGAAAGCCCTCATTCGCGTTCGAAGGGATTATAGGTGGACTCTCCGTACCAAATGCCGCGTAAATGAGCTCCTTGTGCAGAATTCCTGCGTACCGGCTTCGCTAACGTCTGAGATCCAATTGCCTCGCTGACTGCCTCCCTTTTCCTTGCTGAGGCGGAGCCTGCTGGTGTCAGGGGAACTGGATAGTCGCCAGATGCTTGTCGGGCTTGAGCAGCGCGGAGGCTAATGTTTAGATTGACGAGATCGGCGCCGGAGGTGCTCGCAGCATTGGCGCGCAGTTCAGCGAAACCGGCTGCATCCTCGGTCAGCATGTCCACCGGAATCGCATGTTGGCGACCCCGGACGCTAGTATATCGGCTCGGGCGGATTCCGATAGAAGCCTTCTTCGGCTGGCAGGAAGTGAAGTTGGGCTCGGTTCAGGCAGCAAGCAACGTCTCCACCAAAATTCACCCGCTGCCAAAGCAGAGCTTCATCGGTCAAATCAATGCAACGCTTCCCTTGAAGCAGCGCATCCCCCGCAGCGACGAGACGGTCGCTCGATTGGGCGGCGGCCGTGTTCAGCGATCTCGTACTCGGCAATGGTGGCGGGCAAGCGGGCGCTGCGTACGCGTCCGGTGACGGCCACTGGTTAGGTCATCTTGAGCGGATAGCCGACTGCGCTTATGCGGCCTGCGCGATGTTCTGAGGTCGCCAATTCCAGGGCATGGGTTCGTGGATGCGCTTGGGAGGGTGATCCGGTAGATGCGCCAGCACGTCGGCAAGCCAAGCCTGCGGGTCGATGTAATTGAGCTTCGCGGTTTATGCCGTCCGCCGACCTATGCCGAGTCGGGTCGTTTTCCCCAGATTTCTCGCTGACCGGCGTTTGGTCGGTTCGGCATAGTTCGTTCTGTGCCTCCGCTTTCAACAGCGGAGAACAGGAAGATGGAAGTTGAAGATGTAAGTTGAAGAGTACTTTGGGCCAGAAACCGGCTGTACTGGCGTCTCAGAAGCGGGCGCACGGACAGTTCATCGAGCGCTACGCCACTCGTCTCGCCGAAAAGAGGTTCGTTCGGCACGGCACGTGGCGTTGCCTCAACGTGGTTGGCGGGCTCCTGAGTTGGATTGCGGGCCGTCGCTACAAGCTGGTCGATCTCGATGAGCAGGTCGTTAAGCCGTACCTCCGACATCGAGGCGGGAGGCAGTCTATCGAACCCGGTGACCAAGCTGCGTTCAAGCGATGGCTATCAGTGCTGCGCGAGGAAGGCGCGATCGCACCGTCAGTGCTACCGCCTCTCACCCCGCATGAACGGATCTTCAAGGAGTTGCCGTCCACCTCGGGTCTGGCGCACATGTACGATGCGTCGGTAAAGGGCGGAGGAGCGGACTACTCCGCTGACCACACTCGCTCGGTGTGCGCTCCAGGCATAGCTCAAGGAACGGTTACGGAAAGGAGCAATAGCGTTGTTCCCAAACGTGCACGGGGCCGGCTCAGTGCCGACAGCGTCCAGTCGCTGCTGGGAAAGCATGTTCGTGTCGCTCACAAGAGTTGTCCGTCTTTGAAGGCCAAGGGCGTGTGACCGCATGTGCTGAGGCACAGCGCGGCGTCGACTGCTCCGTGATCGTGCTGTGGCTCGGTCATGAATCGGTCGAGACGACGCAGACGTACCTGCACGCCCACCTCGCCCTCAGGGAAGCTGCGCTGGCGAGGCTTATGCCGTACGAGCGTGGCAAGCGACCCGCTTCAGTCGAACGACCGGATCCACCAGCTCATGTCCCGGAAGTGGCGTCTCAGAACGTTGCTCACGCCACTTAAGCATGATCGTCATCCGCCCGAGACGAGTTAACTAGGGGCAGTCACGGAGGCTTACCGTTCGGTCGTAGCCCGTCCTGTATTAGCAGCACGTCTCCGCGAAATTGGGCCGAGATCACGTCGAGGATCACAGCAACTCAGCTTTGGGGCGCGCGAAATATTCTGAATTCCGCTGTTTCGCGCAGTTTTTCGGCTCCGCACGGCCTGATTAGGGAGTTTCGGCTTCGGAGCCGTGGGTATATTGCAAATACAGGATCGACGCGCCCTATCGCGCAACGAGGAAGCAACGATGGATCTGAACTTTACCGCCGACGAACTTGCCTTCCGCGACGAGGTCCGGGCATTCTGCCGCTCCGCAATCCCCGCGGACATCCGCGAGAAATTGATTGCGGGCAGGCATCCCAGCAGGGAGGACAAGGTGCGCTGGACGCGCATTCTGGCGCAGAAGGGGTGGGCCGTCCCGCACTGGCCGGTCGAGTACGGCGGCACGGGATGGTCGCCGGTCCAGCAGTACATTTTCGGCGAGGAAGTGAGTCAGACGCCGGCGCCGGAGCCGGCAGGTAGCGGCATCAACTTGGTCGGCCCCGTCATCTATAACTTCGGAAATGAAGCGCAGAAGAAGTACTTTCTGCCGCGCATTGTAAACGTTGATGACTGGTGGTGCGAGGGCTTCTCGGAACCTGGTGCTGGCTCCGATCTAGCCTCGCTCAAGACGCGGGCCGTGCGCGACGGTGACCACTACATCGTCAATGGCCAGAAAACCTGGACGTCGTTGGCGCAATATTCAAACTGGATATTCTGTCTGGTCAGGACTGATTTTGAGGCCAAGAAGCAGCGGGGCATCTCATTTCTCCTGATTGACCTCAAGTCTCCCGGCGTGACAGTGCGCCCGATCCAGTTGTACGACGCTTATCCAGAAGTGTGCGAGGTGTTCTTCGACGACGTTCGGGTTCCTGTTGAGAATCTCGTCGGCGAGGAAAATCGCGGTTGGGATTACGCCAAGTTCGTCCTCGGCAACGGGCGCGTCACGATCGCTTGTGTTGGCCTTTCGAAGGAGCGCATCCGGCGCATCAAGGAGCTCGCTTCGCGCACCAAAGTGGGTGGCGAGCGGTTCATTGACAGGGCCGATTTCCGCAAGAAGATCGCCGCGGTCGAGGCCCAGCTCAAGGCGCTTGAGATGACGCAGCTCCGCGTCGTGGCCAACCAATCGAAACGCGAAAAGGGTACCCAGGATCCGGCGAGCTCGATCCTCAAGATCAAGGGTTCTGAGATCCAGCAGGCTACCGCCGAGCTTCTGATGGATGTGATCGGCCCTTACGCGCTGCCTTATCAGTCAGAGGAGGAGTTTCAGCGAGGGGAGGCGTCCATCGGTCCAGATTGGGCCGGACCGATCGCGCCAGCTTATTTCAACGGACGTAAGGTGCCGATCTATAGCGGCTCTGATGAGATCCAGAAGAACATCATCGCAAAGGTCGTCCTCGGCCTCTGACGCTTCAGCAAAGTCATAAGACGCTGACTGCGCAGGTTGTAAGGTTTGAGGGGCATATATGCGGCCCCGTTTTTTAGGAGGGTTTTGTAGTGGATCTTGATCTTTCCGAGGAGCAGCGGCTCCTTAAGGATGGCGTCGAGCGCTTGATGCGCGAGCACTATAGCTTTGAGGATCGCCGCAAGTACCGGGCAGAGAAGTCTGGTTTCAGCGAAGCGATGTGGGCGCGCTATGCTGAACTCGGGCTTCTCGGGCTTCCTTTTTCGGAGGCTGATGGCGGCTTGGCGCCGGGGCGGTCGAGACAATGATCGTCATGGAAGCTTTCGGCAAGGCGCTCATTCTGGAGCCATATTTCGCGACGGTCGTGCTCGCAGGCGGCATCTTGCGGCATGGGGCGAACCAGGCCCAGAAGGCGAATCTCGTCCCCGTAATTACCGAAGGTCGGATGAAACTTGCCTTCGCTTACGCAGAGCCGCAATCACGATATGATCTCTTCGATGTGGAAACTCGGGCGAAGAGGGATGGCGAGGGGTGGGTGCTGAACGGCACCAAGGGTCTCGTTCTCCACGGCGATGTAGCAGACAAGATCATCGTGTCGGCGCGCACGGCGGGGAGCACGCGGGAAAAGGACGGTATTGGCCTCTTCCTGGTCGACGCTCATGCGCCTGGTCTTGTGCTTCGCGCCTATCCCACGCAAGACGGGCTGCGCGCGGCCGAGATCACGCTTCAGAACGTGCAAATCGCGGCAGTTGACGCGATCGGAGACCCAACAGGCGCTTTCCCGATTATCTCTCGAGTTGCAGACGAGGCGGTTGCGGCCCTCTGCGCCGAGGCGGTCGGCTGCTTTGCTGAAATGCACGCCATTACAGTCAATTACCTGAAGACGCGCAAACAGTTCGGCACGACAATCGGTTCCTTCCAGGTGCTTCAGCACCGCGCGGTCGACATGTTCGTTGAACTCGAGCAGTCGCGCTCCATGGCCCTCTGCGCCACCATGATGGCTGGAGAAGGTGATGTGACCGAGCGTGAACGGGCCATCTCGGCGGCAAAAGCGCAGATCGGTCAGTCATCGAAAGCGCTCGGACGGCAGGCCATCCAGCTCCATGGTGGCATCGGTATGACGATGGAATACAGCATCGGCCACTACTTCAAACACGTGACGATGATCGACACCTGGTTCGGCGATGCCGACCACCATCTTCAGCGACTCGCCTTGCTCGGAGGCCTTTTCGGCGAGCAAGCGATCCAACGTTAGGACCGGGACCTCAACCGAAACGAGGCGCCGGCGTCACGCAATACGAGAACCGACGAGTTGAACATGCAAGTTGATCGTGTGCTGCCACAGGACCACCGCCTTCAAAAGGGAACGGCGGCAAGGATCAGCCAGCTTTTTCAGCCCGAATCCGTCGCAATCGTAGGAGCATCCCAGAAGGGAGGCTTTGCAACAGAAATCCTCACCAACATCAAAAAATGGGGCTTCTCGGGAGAGGTCGTTGCAGTAAACCCGCGTTACACGCAGATCGCGGGCGTGCGATGCTATCCGAGCTTGAAAGCTATACCTCATCCCGTTGGCCTTGCCATGGTCGCCATTCCAAGCAAAGCCATTCCAGAGGTCCTTGAGGATTGCGAAGCCGCTGGCGTACGAGCGATTCAGATCATCTCGAGCGGGTTTGCCGAGCAAGCTGGGGAAGGGGCAAGTAAGCAGCGCTGGCTCATGGACTGGGCCGCACGAACGGGCATCCCAGTGGTCGGTCCAAACTGCTTCGGCTTGATGAACGCGGCCAATCGGCTGATGGCAGTGCCGCTGGACTTTCACACCATGAAGGCAGGCGGAATTAGCTCCATCCTGCAGAGCGGTACTCTCGTTTATAGCCTTATCGTGCCATTGCTGGCACGCGGAATCGGCATCGGCCGTGTGGTCACGGTTGGCAATGAAGCATGTCTCGATGTCGCAGATTTCATAGATTATTTTGTCGATGACGAGGATACGCGCGTCATCACCTCTTACTGCGAGCAGATCCGGCGGCCGGTTGAATTCATCAAAGCCTGCGAGCGCGCGGCCGATAAGGGCAAGCCCATCGTGATGATCAAGGTTGGCCGCTCTGAAAAGGCGCGCCAAGCGGCATTGGCTCATACCGGCTCGCTCGTAGGTTCAGACGTGGCGATCGATGCCGTTCTGAAGCGATTGGGTGTCATCCGGGTCGATACCGTTGATGATTTGATTGAGACCGCGGTTGCGTTGTCTTCGACCAAGCGGCCGCGGGGCCGCCGCGTAGCGTTTGCATCTTTCTCCGGTACCGCCGCTGGCATTCTCTCTGACGTCGCCGATTCTTACGGCATAGAGTTTCCGCCGCTGCCCGCAGCGGCGAAGGCCCGGCTGGAAGCGGTCTTTCCCGAGTTCGGCAATGTCGGTAATCCGCTCGATCTCACCGCGCAGGGCGGCTATGATACGCATATCATCGATGAATCACTGAGCACGCTTGCCACCTCTGGCGCGTATGACATGGTAATCTGGGGCCGCGGGTTCCCTTCGTGCCTCGATATGAGCTCGGCCCTCGGACGAGCTTTGTCGCAGGCCGCGGCGTCGGCACCAGAGGTCGTATTCCCGATATTGAGCCTTGCCGGCGGCCATTTCTACACTTCCCTCGATCCAAAGGAGACGATGGTCGAGCCAAGGGCCGATTTCCAAGGCATGCCGTTTCTGCAAGGGCTGGCTCCCGGGCTGAAGGCGCTTTCTGCTCTCATTGGCTATGCTGAGTTTCAACGCGGCCGGAAACCAGGCGATCGTCTGTCGGCCCAGCGGGGGCAACGCAGCGCTTGCTATTCCGACGCATTGCGCACCGTACGCGAATCGAAGGACGACGTTCTGACGGAGCGTGAGGGCAAGCGTCTGCTCGCGCTCTATGGAATCCCGGTCACGCGTGATGCCCTCGCTACCAGTACGGACGAAGCGGTGCGCATTGCACAGACTCTTAGCTTCCCCGTGGTGATGAAAGTCGAGTCGGCCGAGATTGTGCACAAGACGGACGTTGGCGGCGTCATCTTGAATATTCCGTCAGCGGAAAAAGCAGCGGAGGCGTTTGAGCAAATCATGGCGTCGGTCCGGTCTCATCGCCCTGAAGCGATGATCGCCGGAGTCGTGGTGCAGGAAATGGCCAAACCGGGGCCGGAAATCATGCTTGGGGCGACTTTCGATCAGCAATTCGGGCCCGTCATCGCGTTTGGTTTGGGCGGAATCTGGGTTGAGGCCCTAAAGGATGTGCAGGTGCTGCTGCCGCCCTACGATGGGGCCGACGTGCAATCTGCAATTGGGCGGCTGCGCGGCGCGACTGTTCTGCGTGGTGCGCGGGGTAGCGCAAAGACAGACTTGGACGGATTGGCCGACTGCATTGTGAGATTCGGCACGCTCTGCACCGATCTTGCAGACGAGATCGGCGAGATCGATATCAATCCCGTCATCCTTTCTGCCAGTGGCACCGGGCTGACCGCCGTTGACTGCCTGATCGTCAAAAAGAAGATCAAAGGAGGTTAATGGGCGAGCCAGCGATGAGCTGCAAGAATTAGTTAGCGAGACCTTCGCCGAAAAGGGTATCGCCGCCTGATTGAGTTGAGAGGCGGCGGACGTGATCTCTTCGGCTTAGAGGCAGATCTAAGCCGAGCAGTGATCGTCGCTTGCTCCTCCCACAACAGCCTCAGCAGTCGAACCGCTATAGATTCACCAGACCGTGCCGCGAGGAAAGATCACAATGGCGATCAACTATGAAGAGCTGATGGCCATGAAGAAACTTGGCCAAAAATACAGCTATAGCGATCGCGATGTGATGCTTTACGCTCTTGGCATCGGCATGGGAGCTGATCCCCTGGGCCAGAAGGAGCTCGCTTTCGTGAACGAGGCGACAGCGACAGCGCGGCCACTGAAGGTCGTGCCTACGTTTGCCTCAGTCGCTGCCGGGTTCGCTGAACCGGGTGAGTTCAATCTGAACTCCATCGCGTTAGACGGCGAGCGTGATATCACATTTCACGGCGCACTTCCGCCCGCTGCGGATATCACGGCTGATTCCTCCGTGATTGCCGTCTACGACAAAGGCAAGGACAAGGGGGCAGTGATCCGCTTCCGGACGGTGCTGAAGGGCAGTCACGGCGAACCGCTGGCTACCCTGGTGACCTCCTACTTTGCGCGTGGAGATGGCGGTTTTGGCGGCCCGTCCGATCGCCAGCCCAAGCCACACCAAATGCCGAGCCGAACGCCCGACCGGATCGTCGATATTCGCACGCGCCCCGATCAAGGGTTGATCTATCGGCTTTGCGGGGACCGTCACCCCCTGCATTCCGACCCGGCATTCGCCAAACAAGCTGGGTTTCCGAGGCCAATCTTGCACGGTATGTGTACCTACGGAATCACCTGCCGCGGCATTTTGCAGACCTATGCCGATTACGATCCAGGCGCCTTCAGGCGGCACGCGGCGCGGTTTTCATCGCCGGTCTACCCCGGGGAGACTGTTACGCTGGAGATGTGGAAGGATGGCAACGCGGTTTCTTTCGAAGCGAGCGTGAAGAAACGCGGTGTCACAGTTGTCAAGAACGGCATGACGATGCTTGGTTGATATCCGGCGTCGCCGCTCGGAATAATTCCGAGAAACTCGTCGATCTCCCATCGCCTGGGAGCAATAGCATCGCGCAAAACCTGCGCAAAGCCCTCTTTGTCGCCGAAATTCGGCTGCAAAGGGAGGTCAATTCCATCAAATCACATGGAGAGGTAGCTATAAGAAGCATGGGTCAGAGAAGTTAAAACTTAAGAGGAGCGTATGCCTCAGACGTTTCGCGACGCTAAGTGTTATCGCTCGATGTTGTTCGTGCCGGGACACAAGCTCGATTGGATGTTGAAGGCGCCGAAATATGGCTCTGACGCGCTGATCCTTGATCTGGAGGACTCGGTTGGAATCGCGGAGAAGCCGGCGGCGCGCATTGCGGTCGCCGAAGCCATCAAAGAGCTGAGAGCCAAGCCAGTCGGGCTGTTCGTAAGAGTCAACGCATGGCGGACGGGATGCCTGATCGATGACCTGAGCGCGGTGGTCGTTGACGGTCTCGACGGAGTGATGCTGTCCAAGGCCGAGGACCCGGAAGACGTTGCCGCGCTTGACCTCGTCCTAGGCGAGCTGGAGCGGTCTCGCGGGCTTCCGGTTGGTTCAATCGAGATTTGTCCATATCCTGAAACTGCTCTGGCGATGTACCGGCTGTACGAGATTTGCATGGCTTCGCAGCGCGTGAGGCGGGCAGGTGCAGCGACCGGCCCAAACCCCCGAGGCGATGGGGGGCGCTCTCTCGGTCTGCAGTTCGACGAAGAGGACGCCGTCGAGGGGGTCGCCTTCGGAGCCTACTCTGTTCTCCAGGCGCGCGCCGCTGGGATCGTGCAAATCGAAGGCGCGATGACGGGGCGGCTAAACGACCTCGATCTTGTGCGTCGGAACTGCCAAAAATCAAAGCGTATGGGCGCCTCCTTTGCATCTGCGATCCATCCCAGTCACATCCCGATCATCAATCAGATCTACTCGCCCTCGCAAGAGGAGGTGGATGAGGCGCGTGGAGTCGTATCGGCGCTTGCAGAGGGTATCGCTCGTGGCCAAGCCGCGGTTCGCTACAATTCAAAGCTTGTCGACTTTGCAAACGTTCGCGCGGCTATGGACGTGCTC
The DNA here is from genome assembly GCF_051853065.1 of Bradyrhizobium sp. SPXBL-02. Taxonomy (NCBI): domain Bacteria; kingdom Pseudomonadati; phylum Pseudomonadota; class Alphaproteobacteria; order Hyphomicrobiales; family Nitrobacteraceae; genus Bradyrhizobium; species Bradyrhizobium sp. SPXBL-02. The sequence goes on from NZ_CP182474.1 coordinate 2,062,796, forward strand.
AAGAAGGCCGAGGCGGCGGGAATGAATATCGGCGACGTTCCGAAGATCGAAATTCCGGCCTACTAATAGGTGAGCGCCGGGCGCTCATTCGCGCGCGGCCGTTATCGATATTCGCTGCAAGTTAAATCATACCTGAACCTGAGAGCAAAAGATGCCGGAAGCCCTTCAAGGAATAGTTGTGCTTGATCTTACTCAGTACCTTGCGGGGCCGTATGGCTGTACTCTTCTTGGTGATGTAGGAGCGGATGTCATCAAGATAGAGCCGCCCGCCGGTGACATGGGTCGTCAATATCCATCGAGCTTGCCTAATGAAAATAGATCTTTCATCGGAGCAAACAGGGGCAAACGCTCGATCGTACTCGACCTTAAACGTCCTGAAGGATTGGAGGCCTTCTACCGGCTGGTCGAGCAGGCCGACGTCGTCGTGCATAACTTTCGTCCTTCTGTCCCTAAGAGGCTTGGCATTGATTACGAGACACTGCGTAGCCGGCGTCCAGACCTCATCTACTGCTCATTCACGGGTTACGGAGAGAACGAAGACGGGCCTCTTCGGGACCACCCCGGGTTCGACACGATGCTTCAGTGTTTCACCGGCTTGGCCGCGATGCAGGGGGGCGGGGGCGTACCGCAGATCCTGCAGGGCTCGATCGTTGATTACTATTCATCGTCAATGGTCGCGATCGCGATCTTGTCGGGCCTCGTTCATCGGCTTCGGACTGGTGAAGGACAGCACGTGAGGGCCTCGTTGTTGCGGTCTGCCCTCTCGTTGCAGGCTGGCCAGTTCATTTGGGCCGATGGCGAGCCTCGCGACATCGACCGTTGGTGGGGGCCAGGCATCCAGGGAATATATGAGACCAAGGACGGCTACCTCTTCTTGCAAGCCACCACTCTGCCATTTTGGAAGAACCTTTCCAAACACCTTGGTTTTCCGCACTTGGGGGAGGATCCCCGCTTTGATACCCACGTGAAGCGCACTGCCCTGAGGGACGAGATCAGGCCCTTGATCAGAGGGGGATTAATGCAGCACACCGCGCTGGAATGGGAGCAGCTGATGCTTGGCCAGGTCCCTTGCATCGCAATCCGAGGGATCGGGGACATGTTCGACCACCCTCAAGTCCTCGCGGAGGGGCTCGTCACCGAGCACGAACACCCGAAGATCGGCAAGTACCGAGCTATGACCAAAGCGGTGAAGATGGGTGTGGGAGATCGGCCTACCACACGTGCCCCGATGCTCGGCGAGCACACGGATGATATCTTGACCCAGTTCGGATTCAACGAACATGAGATCGCCATGCTTCGAGCGAAGGGAGCTACAGCGTGAAAACACAAGTCTTCGGAGATATTCGCGTCGACTCGATCCCCGAGTACGATTGGTCGATCGCGCCGGGAGACATGTTGGTAGGGGCGACGCCGGAGGGCGTTGCAGAACACGAGCACTGGCTGGGTCCTCGTCTCGTAGAACCGGGAACGCGAAATCTGAAAGGGCGATCGCATGCGTATCTAATACGCACGCGCCACCATACGATTCTGTTCGATACGTGCTGCGGCAATGACAAGGAGCGTCCGTATTACCCCGAATGGCATCGAATGCGGACACCCTTCCTCGAGAACCTCGCGCGCGCGGGCGTCCGACCCGAGCAGGTCGATTTCGTCATGTGCTCTCATCTGCACGCAGACCACATCGGCTGGAACACGCGGCTGCAGGACGGTGAATGGGTACCCACCTTCCCAAACGCCCGATACCTTATAAGCAAAGGAGAATTCGAATGGTGGCGCGACGCCTTCAAGACTGGTAGTGTGAAGCCGTACCGGAAGCTGTCGTGGGACGACAGTGTATTGCCCGTGGTGGACCGCGGGTTGGCGACGTTCGTGGAAGACGACTATCGCTTCGAGAACGAAATGCCGGACGAGGTCCGCTACATGCCCCTCCACGGTCACACCAAGCATCACTGCGGCCTTTATCTCTGCTCGCGGTCTCGGGATGCGATCTTTAGCGCCGATGCCATCCACCACCCCATCCAGTTGGCCCGGCCGGAGTGGGTTAACGATGGCTACGATAACGCGGCGGCAAGCCAAGTGATACGCGACCTGATTACCCGGTGTATCGACACGTCGACGAAGCTGCTGACGACCCATTTTGCCGCCCCCACCGTAGGGCGCGTGGTGAGCGAGGCGGGCCACACACGTTTTCGCTTTGACGAGGATTGAAGGCCGAATTGATCCCGTCTCACGCACTCGATCAGCGGGCGGTTTCCGCCTCGGCCATCTGATACGCAAGGCGGGGGCGTTATTGCTCGAGCTATCTGCTGGCGAATGGCTGCATTTCGTCCGACCATCCTCCTGGATCCGCTCATCTAGGTCAGTCGTCACGAACGCTTGCTGCACAGGGAAGAACTTATGCAGGCCGGGAAGTCAGACCTGACCAGCGCCTTTGCCGAGGTGTTACAGAGCATCGGGACAACAGAATTGGCTCCTGGCGCCGTCTAAGCGGCCAAGCAAACGCATCCTCGATATGTTGAGTGCCACCTTCGATGGATTGGACGAGCCGGCTTCGGAGGTCGCTTTTGGCTCAATAAGCCCATGTAATGGTCCGTGTACCGTGATCGGTCGCAATGCGACCGCCGGCGCGGCAGACGCCGCGTTCGTGAACGCTGTGACGAGCCACGCCACGGGTCAGGCAGATTGTGGAGGCGGAGGTCACCTGACATACTTCGTGGTCTCGGTATCGCTCGCGGTCGGCCAGCAGCTTCGGTGTTCGGCTACTCTCACTTCATGCAAGAGATTTCGGTCCCGTCCTCATGCTGAGTCTGCCGTTCGCTCTGTTGCCAAGCTGAGCGCAACGTAAACTGTCCGCGTGCTAGGGCGGAAACGCAGAATTTTCGTCGAAGTAGCCGCTGATAATTCATGAAATTCGGCTCATTCCGTCAGATGCGGTCTCGTCGAACCCAAAGCATAAACCCCGCAATGCGGCGAAGATATTCCAGTTCAACAATCGCTGGTTTGTAGCGAAATGTTCCCACGAGACTAACTCGGCCACATTCAGGTTGGCTAGCATGGCGGGCACAATAACCGCCGCCACTGTGGATGGTCAGCCAACGTTCTTCTGGGCTTCCTTGTCGTGCCCTTTGTTGTGCCGGGCTTCTGTTGCTTCCGTTTGGGATGCCTAACTGATCGCTCGCGAATTTTCTGAGCCACTTGTCTACATAATTGTGTTGCGCGTCCCGCTGGACATCAGTGTTGCGGTGACGGCCGTTCGTGCTGAGGTATCCTTTCGCCTACGGCTGCAGCCTGGCCTTGCTTCGCGCTATGATGCGGGAGCCTGCAGGCTTGGCGAGCCTTTATTGCTCCCGCTCAGTCGCCAACTGAGCGGTCATATTGTCAAGACCGTCTACTTGCCGGGCAGAAGTGCGGGATTTCATCCACGTAGGGTCGACAATTGGTAAAATCCCGCTTTGTCGACGAGCTACGGTTCCCTCAGGCTCAAGGTAACGCGCGAAGCTTGAGTCGTTGATGTCCAAGCGTGAGCTTCCAAAAGAAGGGAGAAATCGTGTCAGAGCGGATGTCTCGTAAACTTCAGTGCCGTCGCGTGAGCCGGCGCTCGATCCTCCAATCAACCTCGGTCCTATTGAGTGCACCGTTTGTCGCCAAAGCCACTGCAGCCTTCGGGCAGGAAAAACTCGCCGGGAGTGGCGAAGTAGTGGTCAGCAGCGCAGGCGGCTCGTTTGTGGAGAACTTGCGTAAGTATGTTTGTGACCCCTTTACGAAGGCGACGGGCATTAGGGTTGTCGATGCGACAGCTGACAATGCCGAGCCTCAGATCAAGGCTATGCGCGAAGCTGGCCGGGTCGACTGGGACATCGCCATGCCCAATGCTTATTTTCCGGCCTACTCGGAACTCCAGCAGGCTGGCGCGTTTATGCCCATCGACTACAGCCTATGGGACAATGAAGCCCTCAAAGGTGTGCCGGAATCTGCTCGCCTTACTGACGCGGTCTTAGCGTATCAAAACGCAACTGTGCTTGTTTACGATGAACGCGCTTTCCCGAAGGGCGGCCCCAACAGCTGGGCAGATTTCTGGAATGTCAAAGAGTTTCCGGGTCCGAGGGGGCTCGGCGTCTACAATTCTATTGGTAGTTTAGCGGCTGCGTTGGCCGCGGATGGCTCCACGCAAAAGGGTCTCTTCCAACTGACCAATGATAAGGTCGACCGGGCGCTGAAGAAGCTCGATGAAATCAAGCCGTATGTTACCAAGTGGTGGATGGCGGGAGGGGAGCCCATACAGCTGCTCATCAATCGAGAATATGCATTGACGAGCGCCCCCGACGGCCGTGCCATTGCAGCCATCAAAAAGGGGATCCCTCTTCGCATGATATGGGACGGTGCTGCGATAGTCGATAACTACTGGACAATTCTTAAGGGGGGGCCGAACAGCGCAAACGCACAGAAATTCATCGCATTTGTGAATCGGGCCGAAATAGCGGCCGCCTTTACGCAAGGGACCGGTTATCCCGGCCCCAATGTAAATCAGCTAAGGCACCTGCCAGCCGAACTGACGCCTCTGATTAGCATAAACCCCGACAACGCTGCGAAAACAGCCCGGTGCGACGTGGCCTGGTGGTTTGCAAAACGTCCGGACGGCAAGACCAACGCGGACCACGTCCAGGAGCGTTGGCTGGCATGGCGGACACAATAGCCTGAACCGCTACCGGCCCTGAGTCGGCATCCTCGCCGAGCCTACATAGTGGGCCCGGTTGGTGTACTGCCTGGAAGCATCTTTCTTGGGTTATCAAGCCTACGACAGGTGCCCACTCATTGGGAGGAGGTTCAGTTCTTTAGTAGTGCCGCTCCTTGGGCTTCTGTGACCTTCGCTTGGAATCCCAAACCAGACTTGGCGAATTTCCCGCACCCCTTTTCTACATCATCGTGTTACGCGTCTCGCTAGAGATGAGTGTTACGGTGACTACGCTCGTGTTTGTGCTAATTCTACCCCATCGCTTGACGGGCTGCTTTGCGGCAATGCGCTGCGTGCGCGGATGTAGTCTGCGAAGGGATCTAGGGTGATCTGGTCATTGCCCGAACGGCGGCGAGATAGGCCATCTCGTGGGCAAACTCGAGCCAGCCGTCGTTAAGCTGGAAGGTAATCACGCCGGCCCCGCTGAAGGAGTGATTGCCGACCTTCGCCGCGCCGCCGGTGTTGGCGCCAGCGCGCTATCGCGTGGGCATCGAAACGCGTCAGCCATTCGAACGTGAGCTCACCGGCGCACCCGCGCGTTGAGCGAAGAAGCGCTTCGCCTCCTGCGGCGCCCGCCCAACTGGTAGAATTCGTGCTGTTCCAGCGTTGGTGTACGGGCATCTTGTGCACCTTGCAGTCTTTTCTCGTGCAACCTTAGCCACGAGCGGCCGGCGGTCTTCGGAGGTCCGGATGTTGACCCGAACGGCCGCCGAGATCCGCGCGAAGTTATAGATCATCGACGCCAGTCGTGCAGGCCCAGCGAACTATGCGTCTCGCTCGATTCCATCAGCAGCTTGGCTTCGGCGACGGCAGGGGTTCGCGTCTTGCCGCATCGGCACGCGGGTTGTTGTGAGAACGCCTGGCGGGCCAGTAGGCCGCAGCGCGGCAAAGCGCTGTTGCACGTTCGCGGCGTAAAGCTCATGGTAATTGCTCGACGCGTCCAGGTGGTGTTCACTGATGAGCCGACCCAAGATCATCCGGCGCTCCTCGATGGCCCCTCAGCCGGCTGATCTGGACGCTCTTGAGCGGCCTGCTGCGCTGCTGCGTCGCCATCCAGCCCGGTTTGAGGTTGGGCGGCATGCCGCACGAGTTGCTGTGAGCGCTTCGAACCCGCTATCACGGCAAGGCGGAAAAAAGCAGACCGTCTACAACCTCCTGAAAGCTCAGACCTAGTCGCCATCGTCGAGTGCGAGAAGCTGGCGAGCCAGTACTATCCATTCGCCTGGGCGAGGTGCGGAAGAGCTGCGTCAAGGTGACGGTAGCCTGCTTCTTCGAGCCTGGGCCTCAGCGACGGAGGCGCCGCCGCCGTGAAGACGCCGCCAACACCACGCGCGATTGAGGTTGAGCCCGACCTAGATGGGCGATCAGCCCGTCGTTCCGGTCACTGATCGTCACCGGCGTGAACAGCGTCGCTGGCTCGCCGCGCGCCAAGCCCGGCAGAAGCGCCCGAGCCATGAGCCGTCGCGGGGGAGCAATGCGCGCATGCACTCGGCCTGCATCAGAGTAGGCGACAGGATGTCGGTGCCGCTCGGCTCCCACGCTTGGCCCGCGGCGTCCATACCATACCAGCGCCGGGCGCTAGCCGCGAGCGTCTCGGCGACTGGCGGTCACCGGCGGCGGGCCCGTAACGTCTTGCCAGCACGAGGGCCAACGCCGTGTTTGCATTTGTGCCGACGCGTATCGGGTATATCGCCAGGGGCAGCCAGCTCTGGAAGCGCGCCGCGAACGCTCCGCCAGAGGACGCAGAGCCTCGGCCAAGTGCCGGCCTCGTCCGTCACGTGCGTCTCGAGCTCGGCCTGCAGCATCAGGAGCCAGGCCCAGCCGTACGGCCGCTGGAAGCCGCGCGTCGATGTTGGCCGATTGAGGTAGGCGAGCACGGCTGCGACTTTGTCAGGCGTCAGGGCGCCGTCTAACCAAGCGCGAATCTCGCCCGCGACCCGGAGGCCAACGAAGCGCCGATAGAGGCGCGCCAGTGGGTGTGGACGGACGAGTGCCAGTCTAAGCTGCCGTAGAAGATCGGATGCAGCGCGCGTGGTCACTTCAGATCGTCCGGCCCAATCGCGATGTGATGATCTGGCTGGGTACTCACGCCCTATGTGACTGAGGGCAATCCTGGCGAAGCCTCCGCCCTCTCTGCTGTCATCTTGCTCAATATTGCCTTCGTCGGCTGGCGGCGCATCGCTTCGCAAGAGCAATGTCCACCACGTCAAGCATAATAGGATCGCGGCTGCGCGGGATTTGCGCGAATTCACCTTCTTGATAAGGGAAATTGTTCGTGGATCATGCGTGTGACGCACTGGGCTGCCAATCACTCTGCACACCGGCGAGATGCTCGCCCACGCCGGGGCACTTAAGGTATCGCGCAACACGTTGTGCAAGGTGATCCCGTCGGAGGCAAGATCGTTCGAGTACCAGCGGCGGCGGCTCGAAGGTGAGTTCAGCGACTGGCGGATCGGTATCGCTAATGTCATGCCGACCGCACTAGAGATCTCCAAATTGCGGATCCGAGCCCGACACTTTCCTGCGCTTCTCAAGCCACGCCGCACGAGGCGGTGATCCAGGATACCTGGGTGAATCGGGTTTTAATCGGCAAGCTCGCGGACCTAATGCGGAGTCCCTTATTCGTCCTGCATCTCGCCGGCATGCCAGCGACAGTCGGCCCTACGCGTCCCGCGCATCATTTCCGAATTATTTCCCTTAAAAGGGACGTGAATTCGCGTAAACCCCGCGCAGCCGCGATCCTATTATGCTTGACGTGGTGCACATTGCTCTTGCGGAGCGATGTGCGGGTGGGAGGCGGAATGAGCGAGTTGACACCCAAAGGAACCGAGGCGATCGGGCTCGATCACGTCGACGGCGAATACCTGAACAAGCTCCACCCCGACGTGCTGACTGGGTCGATTGACCCAAGGGGGCCACGCGCGCTGCATCCGATCTTCGGCAGCTTTGACTCTGTCCACGCCCACTATCAACGCTTCGCGGACCTACGGGCTGCAGGCGAGATCCGAGCCAGGCTGGACGGCGCGCTGAGGAGTCCCCACCCGCCAGTGTCAACGCGCGGCTACAATTGGCCGTACGGCTGGGCTTGGCTCCTAGAGCAACAGGCGCAGATCGAGTTTCAGAACTTCACAGCGCTACCACACTGATTTTGTACGTGATCGGGAGGACATCAATGCTCAAGTGGCTGGCTCTAGCCTTATGTGCTGTTTTGCTCAGCGGAAGCCCTGCTGTGGCTAATGATGGGCGAGGCGTAACGCTCCTCAAGGCCGCCCGCCTTCTTGATCCGCGATCCGGAGAAGTACTTTCCCCGGCTGCGGTCCTGATCGAAAACGGAAAGGTCGCTGAGGTAGGGCCGCCGGCGCAGGTCCGCGCGCCCTCGCAGGCCCGAGTGTTGGATCTGGGCGGGGTCACGCTCCTGCCCGGCCTGATCGACAGCCATACCCATCTCTTCCTCGACGTGGTCATTCCTCCAGACGCGGAGCTCACCCGACGGTGGAACCCGGATGCCGCACCCGATCTGCTTCTCGCCATAGTGGAATCGCCGCAAAAGCGCGTGCTCACAGCTGCGCAGCTCGCACGCGAAGACCTGGAGAGCGGCTTCACGACCGTAAGGAATCTTGGGAACTCTGGCATTGACGGTGATACCGAGCTTCGCGACGCAATTAACCGCCGGTAAGGTCGAGGGGCCTCACCTGCTGGCGTCCGGACGAAAGCTGATTGCGCGCGGCTCCCTCCTCAGGAACCTGAACCCCGCGCTCGCCGACGCGATCCTAGACCACGAGGTTTTGATCGTCGACGGCCCCGATGGGGCGCGCGCGGCAGTACAGAGGAACGCCTTCCAGGGCGCCAACCAGATCAAAGTCATTCTCGGCGACGGCATATCCGCAGCCAGCCTCGCCGCGGTGGTCGAGCAGGCGCACCGCCAGAAAATGAAAGTAGCTGCGCATGCCCATGACCGAGCGAGCATCCAGGAAGCGATCGACGCCGGCGTAGACTCGATCGAACACGGAGACGAAGCCACGGATCAGCAGCTGAAGGATATGCGGGACAAGGGCATCTTCTTCGATATAACGCCGTGGGTTTGGGAGACGGTCTATTCGCCTGCGTGGCTCTCGGCGGAATTCCGCGCCCGGCGCGTTGCGCGCGACGATTGGGGCCGCAACGCCGGCGCGGCGCTTGTGCAGAAGGTTCTAAAGTCGGGCGTGAAGTTTGCCGCGGGATCGGACATGTATTTGTACTTTCCCGGCAAGACTCGCGGCGAGGCTTCCGCCACCATGTTCACGGAGCTGAGTCGCGAGGGCATGCCGTCACTGGACATCATGCGAGCGGTGACCGTCAACGCCGCGGAAATGCTGGGCTGGCAGGGCCGGGTTGGCACGATTGAACCCGGCAAGTTTGCGGACATCGTCGCGGTAGCTGGAGACCCTCTCAAGGATATCAGCGAGCTGGAGCGTGTCAAATTCGTGATGAAGGAGGGACGCGTCGTGAAGAACGAGCTGCGTCTTCATGGGTCAGGAGTCTCAGAATGAGCCACCGCGACGAGTAAAATGATGTCGCCGGTTTTATGCCGGCGGCTTTGCGCGCTGTTGCAAAATCACCAGGCAAAGCTTGTTGCGGATCCCGACTGGCTCGCTCACCAGCATCGGCCTATAGCGCTTCTCGCATCCACAGCTCGCTGGGATTATCGGCGGCTCGCCAGAGCGCTTTCAACTCTTCGTTCGTGAGGGTGCGGGTTCGGGCCTATCAGTGCGGAGCCCACTCTTCGTCACCGGATGCGGGGCGCGGAAAACGGGGCTCCGATCGGCCGTGCCGCTCCGGGGGCGATCGATCCCAGCGGACCATTCAGCGGAAGGACTTCCACAAACGGGGCACCGGTCCGGAGGGCAGTCTCCGGACCGAGCTAGCTTCGGCTTCCGGTGGAGAGTTCTGTAGGGTGTCGGGCTTCAAACCTCCAGCTGCCAAAATCGAGAGGAAGACTTGCGAGGCTTGCGCAGCTTGACATTCTCGTCTTCAAGCTTCCTCGCACCGCATCTCGTCGGCAGCAGTCCGTCATACTTTTCTTCCGAGCTGCCCGTGAGATCCAGAAGTCCATCAGGGCTGCCCGCCAGGTGGAGAGTGAGGGGAACCTCTGCGCATCTCCTTGGCTCTCGCCCGATCCGGCTGGAGCGCATCATCGGAAGCGCTGAAGAGCGCTCTGACGCCCGATGCTGCAACCTATTCCTCGGTGTGGATGAACGCCTGCGTCAAAACGAGCGCAGGGTAGAGGTTCCTCACGCCTCGAGGTCTCGCCGGATTCGGCTGGGGTATCCGATGGCCCTCGGCGCCCAGGCCGGTCTTCCGAACACGCCGGTGATCTCGATCGTAGGCGCTTCGGCCATTGCTCGGGAGTTGGAGACGCTCGTGTACCTAGAAGCGACGCTTGATCGCATAAAAGCCTCGAATTCTCGGGCTCAGGCGGAGACTTTCGTGCTTGCGAGGCCGCGCATTGCGGAAATTCGGCTAAGGAATCCCATAGCATTCCGCAGCGCTTCACACCTCGGCCCCCTTTAAAAGACCTCAAGGGCGTGAGGAATTCACGCGCTTTGCCTTAATCACTTAGGGATCTGTGACATGACTAGGAAAATGATGAGTGGGAAGATCGAGGAGATCATCTACGCTCAACTCGAGGAAGGCGAAGACCTTCTTCGAGCTCTTTGGGACATCTGCAAACAAAAGGATGTCAAGACAGGAGTCCTTCTGGACGTGACCGGCTACATGAGGAAGGTTAGGGTACAGCGGGAACCCCACGAGCCACGACCGGGAACAGGAATAGCCGGGATTGACTTTGTTGAAATTCCGGGTGGGCTAGAGGTGAGCGGGCACGGCATCATCGGGATGGGCTGGGTCCCTGACGACTCGATAAAACCCTCGCCAGCGCTTACCCGGGGCGGCGGCCACACGGGTTTCGGTGCCGGAGGCTGGGAGGGACACAAGACACCCTATATCCACGTTCATATTACGGTGACGAACGCCTCCCAGACGGTCTGTGGGCACCTCATGGAGGGGTCATACGTGGGAACTGGATACTTCACAGTCGCTATCGCAAAGGTCTCAGGGGTCATCTTGAGGGCGACCTACGACAAGAGTGGCTACTATCACGAACTCGTACCGGCCTAGGTGGGGCGCGAGGAGGCTGGAAAGGAACGCGGCGTAGCTTTCGACGGTGGATCACCAACCGCTCGAGGAGCTTACGTCGTGACCGGGCATAGCCCTGCCGAAGCTCGAGACCGAGCGGATCGTGGCCGAAGGGTTTGGTGAACCAAATCAACCTGGGACCTTGCTCATTCCTGGATGAAAGAAGGACTCAGGTCAGCGCGATTACCATGCGTGCCGCCCGCGTCGAGTTGCTGCTCAATGAGCTACGTCTGCATGCTCCACAAAGGATTCGACGTAATCCTCGGCACGACCCTCATCCTCATGCCGATGATGAGCCTGCCGACGCTCCCCGTCACTCCGGTCGACCAGAGGCTCGTGCGCGGCGCAAGGACGAATGGAGCGGACCCCGCTCGCCGCCCTGCTCACGATCTTCTACCACTTAGTCTTCGGGCCTGATCGCGGAGATTCTGCTCGTATTGTCTCGGCTTCCACGTACTTAGGAGTGCTCTGCGCGCTTGTTCTGATCAAAAAGCCGCTTCTCGTATTTTTTCAATGACTCGTTGCTTCTTGCGGACTTTGCATACTCGAAGTTCTTGGGCTGCGGCGTCAGTACATTTGCGGTGCAAAGCGCCCGTCAATCACTCTTTCCCGATCGATCCCCGGCTCGAACGTCAGATTCGCGAAGCTGTGAAACTGCATTTCGACCTGCAGGCTACAGATTGGAAAGAGACAGTGATTGGAGATCAGATCAACTCAGCCGCCAGGCACGCTTGCATGGGGCGCGCCGGAGCATCAAAACATCGCACATTGCCATCATCAGTCTCGATCCAGTTAAGGTCCGGATGGAGACCTATTGTAAGTGCTTTGATACTCAGGAAAGTGTTGATTATGGCTTGCTGCAGTGGAATGGCGGGTCTTACGAGGATAGGACATTTCCTCCTCAAATGTCATCGCCACCTGAAATGCTTCATCTTCGGAGCCATTCGACTGGTCTGTGAAGAAAAGAGATCGATTTGCGCCCGAATCCGCAGGATTCGGTCTGCATAGCGACTGAAATCGAAGGGGTTCAGCTTTCGGGTTATGTAAACTCGTTCCCGTGAATGCTGGATCGGTCGTGTCTGGTTAAGTCTTAGCCGTCGTCCGTGGACAGGAGTTCACGCGTTTCATCGAATTCGGCGAGGATATCGTGACACGGGGTCGGGCAAGTTCGAATAAAGCGACAGAATATGCGCGTGCTGGGCAAGGCTCAAAAGACAGCTTTGCTCGGGCACGCCTTGTTTTCCCTGATGGGACCTCGCGAGTCACCGTCGAGCGGGATCCGGAGCCGGTCTACATCGAGCGCGGATCGGGCAGCTATGTGTTCGACATCGATGGCCGGCGATTCCTGGATCTCAACTGCAACTTCACGACCTTGATCCATGGTCATGCATTCGCGCCTGTTGTCGAAGCTTTGACCGATCAACTGCAACGCGGCAACTGCTTTGCAAATCCGACACGTGGAGAAATTGCGCTGGCAGAGCTGCTTTGCGACCGGATTCCGCGGGTTGATCGGGTTCGTTTCGTCAACACGGGAACCGAGGCCGTCCTCTTTGCCGTCAAGGCTGCTCGGGCCTTCACCGGTCGTTCAAGAATCGCCAAGCTCGAAGGCGCTTATCATGGCGCCTACGATTGGGTCGAGGTGAGCCAGGCGGCGACGGCAGATAACTGGGGTGATCCTGCTTCCCCCAAGTCTGTGCCTCTCTATCGTGGCGTGCCTGAAAGTGTTCTCGGCGAAGTTGTTGTACTCCGGTTCAACGACGTTGAGGGTGCGCGCCGGCTATTGTCGCTGCATGCGCGCGATCTCGCGGCTGTCGTTTTGGATCCGATGCCAAGCCGCGGCGGACTGACTGCGCCTAGTCCGGAATTCATTGCCGCGGTTCAACAGACTGCACGTGACAACGGCGTGCTGCTGATTGCTGATGAGGTTTTAAATCTCAGGCAGAGTTTTGAAGGGGCTGCCGCACGCTATGGCCTCGTTCCGGACCTCGTCACCATGGGCAAGATTATCGGTGGAGGTCTGCCGATTGGCGCAATCGGTGGCCGCGAGGACGTGATGAAGGTGTTTGATGCCTCGGCGGGCCGGCCCCTGCTTCCGCAGGGCGGGACGTTCTCTGCCAATCCCCTCTCGATGACCGCTGGCCTTGTCTCAATGCGGCACCTGGACCATGCGGCCTTTGCCCATCTTGAGGTGCTTGGCAACTTTGTACGACACGGAATTAGTCGAGCTATCGAAAAGAAGGGAGTCTCGCTCTGCGTGACGGGCGCCGCCTCACTATTTCGCATTCATCCCATGGCGCAGCCGCCGATCGACTATCGCGATGCGTTTCCGTCTCCCAGCGGAGCGGCGCTCATGAAGGAGCTTACGCGCTTCTTTGCTTCTAATGGCATCATCCTGCCATATGGCGCCGCTGCTGCGCTCTCGACACCGATGACTCGCGCGGACGCTGAGATCATTATCGAGGTGTTCGAAGGCTTTCTCGATAATCGTCAAAACCAGTTGGACGGCATTGAGGTGCAGAAGTGACCGAAGTAACAGTTGCGCAGCGTATTGCCCTCGCTTTGCAGCGTCACGGCGTGAAGGTGATCTTCGGCCAAAGCCTGCCGTCAGCCGTCATTCTTGCTTGCGAAGCAATCGGTATTCGACAGCTCTCCTACCGACAGGAGAACATGGGCGGCGCGATGGCCGACGGCTTTGCGCGCGTTTCAGGTCAGATCGCCGTCGTTGCCGCTCAAAACGGGCCTGCGGCAACCTTGCTTGTCCCCCCTCTCGCCGAGGCATACAAGGCGAGTATTCCCATCGTCGCCCTGGTGCAGGAGGTGGAGCGTAACCAGCTCGACCGCAATGCTTTCCAGGAGCTTGATCATTTTGCGCTATTTTCGTCGTGCGCCAAATCTGTGCGGCGAATCATCACCGCAGATCGCATCGACGACTATGTCGATGCGGCCTTTGTCGCTGCCGGCAGCGGCCGGCCGGGGCCAGCTGTCCTATTGTTGCCGGCCGATCTGTTGCGCGAAAAAGCGCCCGCTTCAAATCGTGAGCGCCGGTCGAGCTTTGGTGAATGGCCAATTGATCGGCCGCGCCCCAGCGAGGCGGTGATTCGCGCGGCGGCCGTATCGATTGCGGCAGCAAAGGCCCCCGTCGTCCTCGCCGGGGGCGGTGTTGCATCTCCCGCCGCGGCTGCTGCGATAGCCAAGTTGCAGGACATCGCGCATTTGCCGGTATTTACCACGACCATGGGCAAAGGCGCGGTCGACGAAACGCACCCACTCTCCGCGGGGGTCCTTGGCGTTCTGGTCGGTCCTCGCTCGCTTGGCAAACACACTCTGCCGATCCTGCAAGAGGCGGATCTCGTTATCCTGGTCGGGACGCGCACCAACCAGAATGGCACTGACAGCTGGCGACAAGTTCCTGCAAATGCGCGCGTCATCCACATCGATGTCGACCCCCAGGAGATCGGGCGAAATTATGAGGCGACGCGTCTTGTTGGCGATGCTGCGGCAACGCTGGAGGCACTCTGCGGTGCGATCGAACAGGTCGATCTTTCATTGCGTCGAGATAGTCGTGGCGGCTTGGAGAAACGTATCGCCGCGGCTTGGAAGACTTTCGAAAATGAGCGCTCCGTGTTTTCGGGCAGTAATGGAAGCCCAATCCGGCCTGAGCGTGTGATGCACGAACTCCAGGCGCGTCTGGCGCCGGAAACAATCGTGGTCGCCGACGCAAGTTACTCGTCGATGTGGGTTGTCGGTCAGCTTCGTGGCCGAACGGCAGGCCAGCGATTTATCACGCCCCGCGGTTTGGCGGGACTTGGCTGGGGGCTGCCACTTGCTATCGGCGCCAAGCTGGCGCGGCCCGCGAGCCCTGTCGTAGCCTTGGTCGGAGATGGCGGCTTTGCGCACAGTTGGGCCGAACTTGAAACTGCGGTCCGCAGCAATGTGCCTGTCGTCGTTATCGTGCTCAACAACGGCATTCTGGGATTTCAAAAAGATGCAGAGACGGTGAAGTTTGGCGGCTACACGACAGCCTGCCATTTCTCGCCTGTTGATCACGCAGCGATCGCGCGCGCGTGCGGATGCGGCGGCGCCGTGGTTTCAGCGCCCGGCGATCTGGGGAAGGCGCTCGACCTTGCGCTGACAGAGCGGCGACCGTGGTTGATAGAGGTGGTGACCGATCCATCGGCTCATCCGCCCATCTCGCTTTTCGACGGGACGCTTGATCGAGCTCTCGCGTCCGTTTGAGAAACACGTGTGTGTCGACGCTCATCAGGTATCTGCTCTGTCGAAGGAGAACTCGAGGGGCCCTGGGAGGCCTCGTCTATGGGCGAGCTTCCCGGGAGCCCGCTGACTTTGCTGCGCCTGATCGCCGACGGCCAATGAGGCAGCCAATATGGCGCCTGGAAAAGACGAGATCCAAATGGTCGTTTATCGACACATGAGAATGGCTGAGATATCGCGTGGCGGAGCGTGCGCAGATTGTTCACCGAGCACGCTGTGTTCAATCCTCCGTCCTCACTGTCTTTCCTCCCTCGACGAATGCGAACTGGTCGCCCTTTATGGGGCGGCCACTTCTTCTCTTAAAAACTGAGCTCTCCGGTCGGGCGTTAGATCCAGTTCGATGAGATGACTGACGATGAGTAGTTCAATCTATGGCGGTCCCGTTTTCGAGATGGCTCGGCAGCAGTTCGAGCAGGTGGCCAATCACCTGCAGATTCCGGAAATGGAGAGGGATCGGCTGCTTTATCCGAAGCGCGCAATCGCAGTGTCCTGCCCCATTCACCGGGACGATGGCCGAACGGAAGTCTTCCAGGGTTACCGGGTACAGCATCACCTGACGCTCGGGCCAACGAAGGGCGGCACAAGGTTCGCTCCCTCAGTGGATGTCGGCGAGGTCGCTGCACTGGCTGTTTGGATGAGCTGGAAATGCGCGCTGGCGGGACTTCCCTATGGCGGAGCAAAGGGTGGAATAACCGTCGATCCGTACACGCTGTCGCCGCGCGAACTCGAAGCGCTGTCCCGGCGCTACATGCAGGAGATGATACCCTTTGTCGGGCCGCACACCGATGTCATGGCGCCGGACATGGGTACGAATGAGCAGGTCATGGCCTGGTTCATGGACACCTATTCCATGTACCAAGGCCAGACGATCAACGAGATCGTAACCGGAAAGCCCGTCTCGGCAGGAGGTACACTTGGTCGCCGCGAAGCGACCGGGCGCGGGGTCGCCTATCTTGTGGGCCGGGCCCTTGATCATCTTGGGATCAAGGCAGGCAATGCGACGGCAATTGTCCAGGGGTTCGGCAATGTGGGGTCAGTGACTGCCTATTCTCTTGCGGAGAGAGGCGTGAAAATTATCGGGGTCAGCGATCACACTGCCGCATACTATGATCCATCGGGGCTGGATGTCGCCGAGCTACAGAGACACATCACTAAGCGAGGCCAGCTTGCGGGGTTTTCGACCCAGAGCACGATAGAGCCTTCGGAGCTGCTATTGCAAAAGTGCGATGTGCTCGTACCAGCTGCGATGGAGCAGGTGATTACGGGCGAAAATGCCTCCGAGCTACAATGCCGCATTCTTGCAGAGGGCGCCAATGGTCCAACGACGCCCGAAGCCGACGCCATACTGGATCGACGACACGACGAGATCTTCGTGCTGCCCGATATTCTCTGTAACGCAGGCGGGGTCATCGTCAGCTATTTCGAATGGGTGCAGGATCTGCAGCGGCTATTCTGGGAGGAGGCCGAAGTGTTCGACCGCCTCTACCGGATTCTCGAGCGCTCCTTTCAACAAGTGATTGCCCGCGCCAAACGCGACGGCATTTCTCATCGCATGGCGGCCATGGCAATCGGCGTGAGTGTTGTGCAATCAGCCAAGAGTACCCGAGGCCTTTTTCCGTAATGACTGTCGTTCCGACCCATCGTACCGAAACGGAGAGACCCATGCTTGTTGCCCCCTGGCGGATCGGAATCGACATCGGAGGCACGTTTACCGATGTCGTGGCTATTGATTGCAACGGCCAGATCGAGGTCCTCAAGTCGCCTTCCAGGCCTGACGATCCCACAGCTGGCGTGATGGCGGCACTTGAAGGGCTTGCGCGGCGCCTTGGCCTTGCTACGAAGGACCTGCTTGGCGGCTGCGCGATGCTCGTGCACGGTTCGACGATTGCGACGAACACGGTACTCGAAGGCAAGGGGGCTAAGGTCGGCCTTCTCACGACCAAGGGATTTCGCGACACACTTGAGATCCGGCGGGGCATCCGCGAGGAGCCTTGGAACCATCGTCCGGCGTTCCCGAACGTGCTGGTGCCACGCCGCTGGCGTCTGGGGGTTAGCGGGCGTCTCGATAGGGATGGGCGTGAACTCGCAGCGCTGGACGAGGCAGAGGTGAAGGCGGCATCAGCGGCATTCAAGACCGCCGGCCTCGATTGTGTCGCGGTGTCCTTTCTCCATAGCTATATCAATGGCGCGCAGGAGCGTCGGGCCATGGAGATCCTGTCGGTGGAGTGGGATCCGGATGCGATCTTCTGCTCCCACGAGATCTCCCCTTACGCTGGTGAATATGGCCGCACGTCCTCGACGGTGCTCGCGGCCTATGTCTCGAAGCGTGTCGTTCCTTACCTGCGCTCTCTGGAAGGTATTTTGCGCCAGAGCGGACTGTTCGGTCCGCTGCTCCTCATTCAAAGCAACGGCGGGATCGCGTCCGTTGACGAAATCGCGCGTAATCCGGCCTGCCTGCTTCTGTCCGGCCCTGCGGCGCAGGTTGGTGCGCTGAGACATGTTGCGGCGACTGCGGGCACCGATAATCTGATCTCTTTGGAGATGGGAGGGACGAGCTGCGACCTCGCCTTGATGGAAGGGGGGCGCGTCCATTCGACCGACCGGATCGATATTGCCGGATACCTCGCCCTTGTGCCGAGTGTAGACATTCACTCTGTCAGCGCAGGCGGCGGCAGCATTGCTCGCCTCGATGCTGGCGGGATGGTGACGCTCGGGCCCGATGGCGCCGGATCGGTGCCTGGCCCAGTCTGCTATCGGCGCGGCGGACAAAACCCGACAAATACTGACGCCCAGCTCGTCCTCGGCCGTCTTGCCCCGGGACCGTTCGCCGGCGGCACGCTCGATCTCGACGATCAGGCGGCCCGGCAGGCGCTGCAGCGCGTCTATGGCGATACCGTTGGGCTAGCGCCCGAAGCGGCCGCGCTTGGCATCGTCGAGCTGATGGACCAGAATTTGCGGCATGCCGTGGAGCATGTGAGCGCGGAGCGTGGCTTTGACCTTCGCAACTTTACGCTCGTTGCCGTCGGCGGTGCCGGCGCGTTGCATGCATCTTCCGTGGGCCGAAGCCTCGGCTGTTCGAACGTTTACATCCCGCGGCTTGCGGGCGTCTTCTGCGCATTCGGCATGCTCAATTCCGACGTGCGCCTCGACGAGGTCCGAACGATCCGCCGGCCCTTCAATCAGCAGGCCCTTCAGGATCTGGAGCGTGTTGCGCACGAGCTGGAAATCGCGCTGCGCACACGTCTCATGGCATACGGCGAGGCTGGCAGCCATCCGCGTTTCACCCGCTACATCGATCTCAACTACCTGGATCAGCAGTCTCAGCTCTCGATCGAGTGGGCGGATGATAATATCAATAGCATCGTCGCGAACTACGAGGAGCGCTACAGTCTCCTTTATGGCCACGCTCACAAGCATTCACCGATCATGACCTGCGCGCTGCGTGTCAGCGGATCTCGCCAGTTTCCGGGCGTTTCGATCCAGAAAATGCCAGTAACCGACTACGTTCCGCCCCCCTCTGGCAAACGCCGCATCCACGTCAGTCCGGAGATTGGAGCAGTAGATGCAAACGTCTACAAAGGCTCAGATCTGCGGCCAGGCGCGCATCTTAGTGGACCTGCAGTCATCAACGATATGACGACCACCGTGTTCATCGGAAAGGATGACAGGTTGGAAGTGGACGCGACGAACAACTTCGTTGTTCGGCTGGCTGTTCCGGCTCAAGGAGGCAAGGCATGAGGGCAATCGATCCAATCAGCTTGGCACTCGGCCAGAAGCAACTCGATCATATCTGTCGCACGATGGGTTGGGTCATGGCGCGCACCGCGCGAAGCCCGATCTTCAGCCAGTCGCACGACTTTTCCTGCTTCATCGGAAGCAGGTCCGGGCAGGTCGTCTCCCAAGCCGACGGCATTCCAATTCATACCGGGGGAGGTGGGATTGCGCTGACACGGCTTATGGAAACTTTCGGGGACCGCATCCATCCCGGCGATTGTTTTCTGGCCAACGATCCGTATGTTGCCGGCGGCAATCACCTGCCGGACTTCACAGTCATGCGACCGGTGTTCCTGAACGATGCGCTCGTCGCGTTCACTTGTAATCGTGCGCATCAATCCGATATCGGAGGCGGAGCGGCCGGCACGTACAATCCGAAAGCCGAGGAGATTTTTCAGGAAGGGCTGCGCATACCCGTCATCAAGCTGGTCTCACAAGGAGAAATCCAGGATGATCTTTGGCGCCTGATCCTTCTGAACTCGAGGACCCCCGACCTTCTGGACGGCGATCTCCGCGCCATGCTGGGCTCCACGGAAATCGGCGCCAAGCGTGTTCAGGACATGGCAAGCCCCATGGGAGCCGAGGGACTGGACGAATTGTTCGCATCGCTGCTCGACTGGGCAGAGGAAAGCTTTCTCGCAGCGATCCGTAAACTCAGGCCTGGAACGTACACGGGCGAGGATTTCTTCGATCACGATTGCTTCGAGGCCACACACGCACGCATTAAGACGGCCATTACCATCGGGCCGGACGGAGTTCTCGTGGACTTCGCAGGCACAAGCCCCCAGATGCGCGGCTTCAAGAACAGCTCACTGGCGAATACGCGATCAGCCGTGCTCTTTGGGCTGGTCTCGTTTCTTGGTGCACACATCCCTCGTAACGATGGCGTCTTTCGCCGCGTTCGCGTCGAGGCCCCTGAGGGATCGCTTGTCAACGCGAAATCGCCGGCCCCCGTCACCTCTGCGACCACCTATCCAGCGCATCAAATCATCCATGCGATCTGGCAGGCATTGAGCCCAACGGCTCCTGAATTGAGCTGCGCAGGCTGGAGCCGGATCTCGCATTGCAACACGTCCGGGACAGATGACAGCGGACGATACTACGTTGCATATCAGTGGCTGGCGCAGCCTGGAGCCGGCGCCGTCAAAGGCCGAGATGGATTCAATGTCATGGGGCAGATCACCACGCTCGGCGGTCTCGCATTGCCCGATGTTGAAGATTTCGAAACAAGCTATCCCTTCCTTGTTGAGCGTCAGGAGTTTGTTACTGATGGCGGTGGCGCGGGCCGCTACCGGGGCGGCACCGGTGCGGTAGCAACGGTCAAAGTACAGTATCCTGCAGAGTACTCGTTTCGCGGCGAAGGCAACGGCAATCCGACGTCCTTTGGCGTCCTGGGCGGACATGCCGCGGACGTCGGGAGCTGTTCGATCAACTTCGAGGATGGTTCGTCATACGTGCCGCCCCGTTTCGGTGTCGAGCGGCTGCCCCCGTTGACACTCACGATCAAGGCCGCCGGCGGTGGCGGCTTCGGGGCGCCATATCTGCGGCCTGCGGAGGAAGTTCTAAACGACGTGCTCGACGGAATGGTGAGCCGTGAAAAGGCGGAGGCAGACTACGGAGTTGTTCTGACAGGCAAAGATCTGCAAATCGATGAAGAGGCAACGCGCGTACGGCGGCAGCAGCTTAGGAACCTTGAAAGAAGAGCATGAACCAAATCGACTTTTTGAAAGGCCGATAAGGGAAACGCTCACCAGGCGCACGCCCGTGACAGCTAGCTAACTGCTGTTCAGAGGTTGAGTTTGCACATCTGGAGGCCCAAGTGCATGACGTAAAAGACATCAGCAAGTCAGCCCTGCTCACACGTGCCGATTTGCATGAAGCGACGGAGGGCGAGTTCAAGGGCTGGCGCACCTGGACATTTGATAGTTTCTTGAACCAGAGCGGGCCATTTTGGCATCGCGTAGAGGCGGATCGAACGGTACGTTGCGCTTTCCGCGCGCAAAAGAAACACCTCAACGGCCACGGAAATGTCCATGGTGGCTGCTTCATGACGTTCGTGGACTATTCGGTGTTTGCCATCGCAGGCCTCGTGCTGGACGGCCCCGGGGTCACGGTCTCCTTGTCCAGCGAATTCCTCGACGTTGCGCGCGAGAATGAGCTGATCGAAGCCACAGGCCAGGTCACCCGCGCCGGCGGCTCACTGATCTTTGTCCGAGGTGAGCTGAAATCTAGTGAACGGCTGGTACTCACATTCTCTGCAACCATCAAACGAGTGAATAGAAGCCGAGCACCATAGGCAATATCGAACCGCACGAGGACGAGAAGGCCTTCCGGCGCCCGCAACTCGGGACGTGCAGACGTGCCTGCAAGCCGCAAGAAGTTGAAAGCAGCGAATCGTCCCTATTGTGTAAGTATCGACTCCGGATAGAACTGCACGCCGTAGGTCGGCCTGATCGCGATGTTCGAAGACATTGATCTCTAGCGGAGGATGGTTTCGCAGACCTTGTTCACGACCTGGTTTTCGATGATGCCGACCGCATGGTGGCGAGCAAATCGCTTCGGAGAATACCCGTCTGCAGCCGCCCGCTTACTGCTATCTGCTCGCCATTGAGCCGGTACAGAACGTTATGACTGACCAAGGATCAGCTTGCGCGGTCGCACGTTCGAAGCCCTTGAGATATTCTCGCGCAACGCCCGCTCCTCAACGACTGAGTCCCTCGAGGTACGTTCGATGTTCGGCAATTATTGCACGCGAAATGTTTGATGGACGCGCCGACGCCCTGGTCTTGAAGTCCGCTTGTTCGACGGTCTACTTGGGAATTGCCGAAGCTTGCACGGTTTCCGAATTGCTTGGGCATTGCTCTAGGAGCATGTTGTTTTTGACTGGAATCGGGATTCCCACCGCGAGCGATTTCTGATTCAACCTCCATGCTGGAGGGCGGAGGCCGGCATGGATGACACGACCTTATTCGGAAGACATCCGGGAACGGGCTTTGGCGCGAGCTGACGCGGGCGAAACGGTTCGTTCGATTGCAGAGGCGCTGCAGATCAGCCCCTCCTGCGTGACGAAGTGGAAGAATCTGAGACGGGATACCGGAGGCCTGTCACCTGGCCAAATCGGCGGCCACAAGAAGCGGGTTCTGTCGGATGCCAACGCCGACTGGCTGCGCAAGCGCATTCGCTCGGGGCCATTCACCCTGCGCAAGCTGACGCAGGAGCTGGCCGCACGCGGGATCAAGACGGACGTGCGGGCGGTGTGGACTTTTGTTCACACCGAAGGGCTCAGCTTCAAAAAAAACTTCTACCAGCCGAACAGGAGCGCCCCGACGTCGCCCGTAGGCGGACCCGCTGGAAAGCACATCAAGACAGGATCGACGTCGCGCGGTTGGTGTTTATCGACGAGACGTGGATCAAAACCAATATGGCACCGCTGCGCGGCTGGGGGCCTTGTGGGCAGCGCCTCCGGGCATCTGCACCTTTCGGCCATTGGAAGACAATGACCTTCATCGCGGCGCTGCGTCACGATCGGATCAGCGCGCCTTAGGTGATTGACGGTCCCATCAATGGTGAACTCTTCACCCTGTACGTCTAGAAGGTGTTGGGACCCACCCTCGCACCGGGCGAGATCGTCATCCTCGACAATCTTGGCAGCCACGGCTCCCCAAGCCATCCGCGCCAGAGGCGCCCACCGCATCTTCTTGCCGCCATATAGCCCTGACCTCAATCCGATCGAGCAGGTCTTCGCCAAACTCAAACACCTCATGCGAGCTGCGGAGCCCCGTGATGTGGAGGCAACCTGGCGAAAGGTCGGTGAACTCCTCGATCTCTTCTCCGAGGAGGAGTGCACCAACTACTTCAAAAACGTTTCGGTGTAAAAGCATCATGCTCTAGTTCTACTGAGTCAGAAAGTTGCGTTACGAAGGCGGGCGGGACTCAGATAGACAAGGGGATTCAGGTCAGCATGGAGGCTGCCATGGGTCGCCGAGTGTCTGGGAGCAGTGAATCGCGGTTTTCGGCGTATGTCGAGGGACTTGTGGGCGTGATCGGGCATGCGGATCGTGCGCAGCCGCTGCGGGACTATTGCACTGGGCTGATCATGCCAGGTGAGCGCAAAAGCGTGGAGCCGATGGCAGCGGTGACGGCGCCGGCGCGGGTAGCGGCCCAACACCAATCGTTGCTGCATTTTGTCGGCGAGGGCCATTGGTCGGACGAGCAGGTTTTAGCCAAGGTTCGCGAGATGGTGCTGCCTCGGATCGGGCAACACGGACCGATCGAGGCGTGGATCATTGACGATACCAGCTTCCCCAAGAAGGGACGGCATTGGTCGGGGTTGCGCGGCAATATTGCGGCCGGCTCGGCAAGGAAGACAACTGCCAGGTCGCGGTGTCGCTGTCGATTGCCAATCATCATGCAAGCTTGCCGGTGGCCTATCGGCTGTATTTGCCGCAGGAGTGGACCAACGACAGCGAGCGTCTGCGCAAGGCAGGTGTGCCTGACGACATTGGCTTCAAAACCAAGCATGAGATCGCACTCGATCAAATCCGTGCAGCCTGCGCCGCCGGCCTGCCGCGCGGCATCGTGCTGATGGATGCCGGCTACGGCAATCACAGCGATCTGCGCGCCAGCCTTACGCGGCTCGAGCTCTCCTATGTCGCCGGCATTCTCTCTAACACCACGGTGTGGGCGCCCGGCACGGGGCCCTTGCCGCCCAAGCCCTACGTGCCTGGCCGCGGACGGCCGACCAAGCAGCTGCGTCGCGATGCAGAGCACCAGCCGATCAATGTCAAGGATCTCGCCTTAAGCCTGCCGGCCAAGGCGTGGCGGACGATCACTTGGCCGCGAGGGAACGAACGTGTCGCTCAAATCCCGCTTTGCGCGCGTTCGCATCCGCATTGCGCGGCGCGACTTCAACCGCAGCGAGCCTTGGCCGGAAGAATGGCTCCTGATCGAATGGCCCAAAGGCGAGAAGGAACCGACAAAGTACTGGCTATCGAGCCTGCCTGCCGACATCGGCTTTGCCCGTCTCGTCGATCTCGCCAAGCTGCGCTGGCGCATCGAGCGTGATTACCAGGAGCTCAAGCAGGAGGTCGGGCGTGGCCACTTCGAGGGCCGCAGATGGCGCGGCTTCCACCACCACGCCACGCTGTGCATCGCCGCTTACGGATTCCTGATCTCCGAGCGGGAGACGATTCCCCCCTCAGCAACACGTTCCGCCGGGCTGCTCCCGCCGGCTGTGCTTTCCGACGGTTATCGACCCAGAGGATCCGCCCTTGCGGCCTGAACGCCACATCCCAAACTCGATCGCGACCGTGCGCCAAAGGCTCGCGGTCGCTATTGCTCGAACACTGTCGCGATGTCCATGCTGCAAACGCCGCTTCGGACATCCCCATCTGTCACGCGCGCCAAGCCCAAACCTTGGATATTTGTGACGCAGTAGAACTAGCCTGGTTCTTGCTTCCCCCTGCTTGATTGCGTCTCCCGCGGCAATTTTGCGCGGACATTACCCTTGGCAACAACGTGCCTGTTGGGTGGTTTCTTCAGACCTAGGTTCTCGCGAAGAGTTTCCCCCGCATATTCCGTTTTGAACAAGCCTCTACGTTGAAGCTCCGGCACAACCTGATCGACAAACTTAGAAAGGGTGCTGGGAAGCACCGGGAAAGAAATCAGGAATCCATCGCAGGCCTTGTTGCTTATCCATTGCTCCATGTGGTCAGCGATATCGGCTGGAGAGCCGGAAAATGTGGGTTTTCCTCTCTTGTATTGCGCCGCAATGTCACGCAAGCTACCGCCCTGATTGATAAGTCCGACGATTTGATCGAAAAAGGACTTCTGCAAATTGGACGTTGTTGGGACGCGGTCTTGCGGTATCGCTTGATCGAGCGGGAGATCTGACAGATCGGCCCCGAGATCCTGTCCCAGCTTCATCACGCCAACATCCGGGTGTATCTTCTCCTCCCACGTGGCGAAAATCCGTTCGGCGTCAGATTTGCTGTCTCCGATCACGACCGTTACGCCAGCGAGAACCTTGAGGTCGTCTGGGTTGCGACCGTATTTACCCATGCGGCCTTTTAGATCGCGATAAAAAGCCTGCGCAGATTGAATGCTGGAGCCCCCGCCGAATACGACGTCCGCGGTCTCCGCACCTAGTTCTTTACCCGGGTCCGAGGCGCCCGCCTGGAATATGACAGGGTGACCCTGCGGGGGACGAGCTAGATTGAGGCCGCCGAAAACCTTATAATACTTGCCGTGATGGTCCAAGACATGGAACTTTTCGGGTACGAACGAAAGGGCGCTTTCTTTGTCGTAGACAAAGGCATTGTCCTCCCACGTATCCCAAAGGGCCTTGACGACATCCAAAAATTCGCGGGCGCGTTCATAGCGATCTTCGTGCGGTGGCAGGCGATCCAATCCATAGTTACGTGCGGCGGAGTCATTAGCGGAAGTCACCACGTTCCATCCGGCCCGACCACCAGAGATGTGGTCGAGTGTGGCGAACTGACGCGCAATGGTATAGGGTTCCGAGAAGCTTGTTGAAGCTGTAGCAGCAAGACCGATTCTTCTCGTCGCTCCTGAAATGGCTGCCAACAAAGTAATTGGATCGAATACGTTCATGAAGTCCGGCGAACGGCTCAAGGCAAGTAAATGGTCTGTTCGGGCCGCTGGAGTATCGGTTATGAAAAAGAGGTCGAATTTTCCTCGCTCACATAGTTGCGCTATGTGCTGATAGTAACCGATGTCATTCGAAGCGTTGTCCTGTGCCTCGGGCATGAGCCACGAAGCGGCATGAGACCCGTGCGGATGGATCATCGCTGCTCCTAGCACGATCTGTCGTTTCCCCGCCATATTCCACCCTTTCGTATTATTTTGCCGTTGCACAAAGCAACCGACGAGCGACCACGAGATAAAGTAGGAAAATTTCTGAGTAATCCAAGCAGCAGCGGCCAAGCCCATTGGGTGGCTCGGACGACGATGAAGCTAGCGAAGACATCGGACGAGCGGCGGTCGCGGCGAAGGTTATCGTGCCCGCCATGCCAACCAGCGCTCCAATATGTAATCGTTGTTGGTCTTGCCATCGGCGCGTTTCGCCCCAAGCCAGGGAACGTCGTAACGCGTTGCTTTCGCCGCGTTCTCGGGATTTATATTAATCAGTGGAAGTAGGTCGGGCGGAAGGTGCTTAAGCTGATTTAGGTTCGGGCCGGGATAGCCTGTCCCTTGCGTAAAGGCGGCCGCCGTTTCGGCCCGATTCACGAATGCGACGAATTTCTGTGCGTTTGCGCTGTTCGGCCCGCCCTTAAGAACAGCCCAGTAGTTTTCGACTATGATAGCGCCGTCCCATACCATACGAAGGGGTGCTCCCTCCTTGATCGCCGCGAGGGCGCGGCCATCTGGGGCACTCGTCAGCGCGTACTCACGGTTGATGAGCAGCTGTACGGCCTCGCCCCCCGCCATCCACCACTTCGCGATATGCGGCTTGATCTCGTCGAGCTTCTTCAGCGCCCGATCGATCTTAGCATCAGTTAGCGGCCAGAGGTCGTTGTATGCGACACCATCGGCCATCAAGGCAACCAGCAAGGTACTTGAACCGCCATTCCCAGTGAGTCCCCTCGCCCCCGGAAATTCCTTGACATTCCAAAAGTCGGCCCAGTTCCTCGGACCGCTGTTCGGGAAAGCGCGTTCATCATAAACCAGCAGAAACGCGTTTTGGAATGCAACGACAGCGTCTTTAAGACGGGCAGATTCCGGCACTCCGTTAAGCCCCTCGTCGTCCCATAGGCTGTAGTCGATAGGCACAAATACGCCCGCCTGTGACAGCTCCAGATAGGCCCCGGGATAGATAATAGCGACGTCCCAGTCGACCCGGCCAGCTTCGCGCATAGCCTTGATCTGAGGCTCGGCGAGATCGGCCACCACATCCACGACCTGTATTCCTGTCGCCTTCGTGAAGGGCTCATAGACATGTCGCCGAACTCTGTCCGTGAACGAGCCACCATAACTGTAGACGATCACTTCCCCACTCCCGGCGAGTTTTTCGCCCGCGATGGCAACAGTGGTGTTGGCGACCATCGGCAGACTTAGCAGGGCCGCTGTCGATTGGACGAGCGAACGTCGGCTCACGGTGCCGTAGGAACGATTGCGAGAATCTTGCCTAGTCATGAATGTTCCTCATTAGAAGCCGGTGCATGTTTTTGTGTGCTCCGAGGCGGCACCACCTACCTTGCAGTTCACCGAAACGTAACGGAGCAATGCAGCCGAAATTCACCAACTGTCCGCGGCTGCTCGACGAATTCCGCTTCCTTCCGAGCGAAGGTTAAAATTGAGGCCGGGGTGAAGTTTGCCCAAACCTATATTCTCGGGTGCTGCGGTATAAGGCCTTCTTCACCCTTGCCGAGGCCAATTGCGCTCGTGCTCGAAAAGCATGAACGGCCACGTCATGCGGCGTCTCGGGCTCAGTAGGAGAGCTTCTTTGCGTTTGATTTGGATTTTGCCCAAGCATTCCTCTGCCATGGGTTCAGGTATCCTCAACAATACGGTGATATCGGCCCTGGTAAAAAAGCAGAGGCATTCTTTGATCAAACGGATCAGGGCCAAAAATATTCAGCACATTGCCGATAGCAATCACGTGATCTCCGGCCTCGTACTCAGCGTGGTGAACGCAATCAAGGCAGACGATTGCACCCAGAATTATTGGATTGCCAGCTCCGCTTGCTTCCCATCTCACTCCCGCCCATCGATCGCCGCTTGGCTCTGCAAACTTATCGGAAATGTCCCTCTGCGCCTCTGAAAGGATGTTCACGCTGAAGCGGCCGCTAGCGCGTATTCGCGGCCAACTCTTCGAAGTCGACATGATAGAGAGAGAGACCAGAGGCGGATTGAGCGAAACGCTATGGAATGATTGACATGTAAATCCTAAAGGCTGGCCGGAATCCGATCCGCATACAACCGTTATGCCAGAGGGATAATAACCGAGCATGCGCCTGAACTGGAAAGCATCAATCGAAGCGGTCATCTCGGGCGTCCTCTTCAGAGTTGTCGATGTTAGAATGGAGTCGTGACGCGATCGAAGCCACGGCACGCAACGACTGCGTCACCTCACCGGCGACTTTGTTTAGAAAAATGTCCAATTGGTCCATGTGCGCCGTAACAAAATAGAGTCCACGCACCGGCACCACGGCTCCGAGTTCGATAAGAAGTGGAGTAAGATTGGATACCGGCCCCATGGAGTGACCAAGATCTGCGCCTGTCATAAGCGGAATAGCCACTACTCCCCGCAGTCCGCTCGCCGGGTATCGATCGAGAAATGCCTTTAGAAGGCCCGTAAATGTCGCCTTGTAAGTTGGGGAGGCGAACACGGCCAACTGACTTGAGGCTACTGCGGCATTTAGCTTCGCAATTTCCTCACAGGGCCATGTGAAAAGTTTGTCCGCGTGATCTGCTAAATCGACGACGACAAACTCATACGAACCCGAAGGAAAGAGCCGTCCGACCAGCTGTTCCCCAATCCTGCGAGTTCGCGACGCCGGCTTTGGATTGCCGACCACCAAGGATATTTTGATCATAACGACCTCAAGCTGTCACGTTTACTGACAGACGGTGAGGTCGAGAAAGCAGCTAAGCTTATGGGGCGCGACCTGTGCCTGCCAATCCGTCAGGATCTTTTGGCCCGACGGGACCGCGACAGCTTATGTCGCACGTTTAAGATGCACCATTTGTAATTCGTGTCAAGACTTGGTCAAACGCTATAGAGCTGAGTTCGCGAAAGTCTAGCAAGATTGTGGGACGCCTCTTCATCAACACGCACATGACAGTGACGTTGCCGCGCTGAACTCACAGGAACGACGTTGGCGCCAGGAACTAGCAGAAGACAAATTAGCAACACGAGCCGTAACTGAAGAGGACCATCGGCTGACCTCCGAACGCATCAACGCGTCAATGGGCGTGCTACCCAGAGCCGCCGATCAATCCGTTCTCAATTGGATGTCGACTATGACCGCCATTCGCGCTCCCGGAGCAACGTTCGTAAAGGCGATGAGGCAGGCGCTGAACCAGCGCGCGGTATCCGCTGCGCCCGCTATCCGCAATCCATTTTATGGACGGAGATCCTTCGCCTGCCGTCCTCCAAAAAACACTGCTGAAACGGGGAGTTGATGTCGATGGTACGGCGCGCCAAGAATTCGTCTGTCGATTTAGTTGCGGTTGGAGTAACCGGCTCGTTGCCCACCAAACACGATAACCCGGCGGACCCAATTACGCTCGTCGAATAAGTGGAGACAACGCAGACCCTTTCGAGGCCGGTGCGACGCTCGCTGAAATACCGAGCGCCTGTTTACGTATATCGTCGCCGACCCAAGATGTTCATCGCACAATCGATCTTCGGCGCTGGCCTTGGATCATTCCTACATAACGAAATCGCGCTGGACGTGACCGGCTTTTTGACTATGAGCAGCCAGCCGTTAGCCCGTCCTGGCTTTTGGACCGAAGCCGTGACGTGAAGAAGCGTTCCCTAACCAGGCCAACCCGGTTCTCGACACGCCTCTTGCTGCCTCCTGGTTGGCACTCAGGGGTGGTCTCCTTTTGCCATTTCCGCTGCAGTATCAGCAAATCGTCCGGCCGAGATGCGGAATTTCGTCGATCTGCCGCCTGCAATTGGTGAATTTCGTCTCCATTGATCCGTTACGTTCTCGTTTAACTACGAGGTATGTGTGTGCCCTCTCTTGGAGCACACAAAAACATGCACCGGCTTCTAGTAGAGGAACTCCATGAGCAA
This sequence comes from Bradyrhizobium sp. SPXBL-02, assembly GCF_051853065.1. Taxonomy (NCBI): domain Bacteria; kingdom Pseudomonadati; phylum Pseudomonadota; class Alphaproteobacteria; order Hyphomicrobiales; family Nitrobacteraceae; genus Bradyrhizobium; species Bradyrhizobium sp. SPXBL-02. Next base: position 2,092,513 of record NZ_CP182474.1, read on the forward strand.
GCAAGATTCTTGCAATCGTTCATACGGTGCTGTGAGCCGACGCTCGGTTCTCCAATGGTCGGCAGCGCTGTTGACCGCACCGTTTGTGGCAAAAGCCACTGCAGCATTCGGGCAAGAAAAACTCGCCGGTAGTGGCGAAGTGGTAGTTCACAGCTATGGTGGTTCGTTCACAGAAAACTTGCGTAAGTATGTCTCTGACCCCTTCACGAAGGCGACGGGCATCAAGGTTATCGATGTGACAGCCGATTTTGCGGAGCCACAGGTCAAAGCAATGAGCGCAGCCAAGCGCGTGGACTGGGACACTGCTTTTATCTCGCCTTTCTTCCAAGGCTATGTGGAAATGCAGCAGGCCGGTACTTATATGCCTATCGACTACAGCCTATGGGACAACGAGGCGCTTAAGGGAGTGCCGGAATCTGCCCGTCTTAACGACGCAGTCGTTGCATTCCAAAACGCGACTATGCTGGTTTATAATGAACGAGCTTTCCCGAACAGCGGTCCGAAGAATTGGGCCGACTTATGGAATGTCAAGGAATTTCCGGGACCGAGGGGGCTCAATGGCAGCGGTGGTCCAACTGTCATGCTGTTTGCCTTGATGGCCGACGGTGTCGCGCAGAAGGATCTCTGGCCGCTGACTGATGCTAAGATCGATCGGGCCCTGAAGAAGCTCGACGAGATTAAGCCGCACATCACGAAGTGGTGGATGGCAGGGGGGGAGCCCATACAGCTGCTCATCAACCGTGAATACGCCCTGACGAGTGCCCCGGATGGCCGTGTCCTCGCGGCGATTAAGCGAGGACTACCCCTTCGCATGGTATGGGACGGCGCAACTTTAGGGGATAACTACTGGACTGTTCTTAAGGGCGGGCCGAACACCGCAAACGCACAGAAATTCATCGCATTCGTGAATCGGGCCGAAATGGCGGCCGCCTTTACGCAAGGGACAGGCTATCCCGGCCCGAACCTAAATCAACTGAAGTACTTGCCAGCCGATCTGGTGCCGCTGATTAGTATAAACCCTAACAACGCGGTTGGGGCGGTCCGGCTCGACATTGCCTGGCTTACGGCGAAGCGCGCCGATGGCAAGACCAACGCGGACAACATACAGGAGCGCTGGCTGGCATGGCGGGCGCAGTGATTCCGCTGCTGCTGGGTCGCGCTAGCTTATTCATCGTGAGGCCTTCCCCGTGTTTCTGGTTGCCGTGGGCTGCGAACGACGAACAATGATGAAATAATTTGACGGGGCCCGGCGCCGCGCCTGTCCAGCCGTGCCGCCGGTTCAAGAATCACCGACGCCCACGCGATCAGCGGTTGACGAATGGTACGTGCGATTCACCGCGCGCTTCGAGGTCAGGTGTCTGCTAGGTTGAACCAGCCTGCGAGTCGAATGACCCATGTTTCGTACGACTAAGGCCTGTTTACAGATAAGCCGCTGGCACAACATTGAGGAGAGGAGGTTGTCAGATGGCTAAGTGAGGTTCGCCGCGACATGATTGAAGGCATAACTGTCCGCACCAAGTCGCTTGCGACGCAGCGATCATCTCTCGACGTGGTGTCAACTTCAGCCAATACTCTGACCAATCGCCCGCCGTCGGAGCTTATAGAATGTCCACGCGTTCTCGCCGCAATTTTGTAAGACTGTATGTCCGCCTCTGCCAGTGAGGTGGCTCGCCATACACTGCGCGTCCGAGGTTGCTCGGACGGTCCGAACCGATTTTCATCACAGGAGGACGAGCCGTCGCGCATCATTGGCCTTTGTCGGAATCGATGTCTCCAAGCTGAGAAATGCCGTCGCGATAGCGGGCAGGCGGACGGAGAGATTCGCTTCTTCGGAGAATCGATGCTTCGGCTCGTCAAGACGACGCGACGTGTATAGTGTGAGTAGCCGGCCGGTTTGACCGCTTGATCCAGTCGCGCGGCCACGAATGCACGGTGGTGGCGCCATCGCTGATTCCAAGGAAGGCAGGTGATCGAGCGACCGCTGGGACGCCGTCTCTCTCTCTCTCTCTCTCTCGCGCGCGCGCGCACGCGCGCGCCCGGTTGCTGCGCGCGGCGACTAACGACGGTATGAGGCCCGATGATGCTATGAGCGATGCGAGATCTCGTTCGTCCCCGAGCGGCAGCAGTTAAGGCGCTACGGATACACCGGCAACAGATGAGCGCCTTTGTGGCTATCTCCGTTTGGCTTCAAACCAGCAGTTTGATCACCCCGCACATCAGGTCGCCGTGCAGGAAATGGTCGAAGCAGTTGGCGTTGCCAGGAGAGCGGCTCGACCGGCTGAAACGCGTGGTCGATTCATCCTGGCCTGGTCTCTTGAGCCGCGCGTGCCGGCGCTTCAGACATTGCGAGGCATCCATCTGGTTGCCGCGATCGCATGCGTCACCGAGGTTGGCGACGTGAGCCGTTTTGAGACCTCACATCGCATCGTCCACCCCCTGTTGCGGATAGGTGCGGACGTGCTTGAGCAGCTCATGGGCCGTCTCGGCCTAATGCCGGTTGACCGGGCAGACGGTCAGGCGTGGCGGCATCGTTAAGGTCGGCAATGACCGCCTACGCCATATGTGGCCGAGAGCGCCTAGACGTATCGGAACCCGCCGAAGACCGGAAACACAAGCAGTAGCGGATCGCGTGCGAGAGATCGCATGGAGGGCGCAGCGCAGACTCGCCTGACTGCTCACTGCTGAAAGCTCGCTTGGCGCGGCAAGCGAACGCCGGCAATCTGCCTTGCTTTCACCCATGAACTGGTCGGCTTCCTGGTATTCCTCCGTTACGGGCCGCTTTTTTTGAGGGACGCGAGCGCTGCAGGTCCTAGAGATAATCCTGTAAGCGGCAAAGAGACCCGATCTGGCGGAGAGGATGAGCGATCGGCTATGGGGCAGGGAGTCTGTGAGCCGATGTGAGCTTCTATGTGTGTGCCTAGTCCTGAAACTAGAACCTTCCGTATGTTCCAAGGGGTCGCCGAGCGTCTTGAGGGGCCCGACAGCTTCGCCGACGCTGGTCGGACGAGCTCAAGGCAGAAGTCGTGGCAGAGGCGCTGGAGCCCGAGGCGAGTAAATCGGGGATCGCCCATCGCATCGGCATTCACCCATCGCAGCTCTTCGCCTGGCGTCGCGATGCTCGTATCGCTCCGGCGAGGACCACCTTGCGCGGTTTGATGGGGGATGAAGACATAGGCGTATGACTGACCATATGCCTATGCCGAAGGTTTCCCGACTTGAAGTCGTCTCGACGGGCGCACGACGCCGTTGGACATTGGAAGAAAAGCAGCGGATCGTCACCGAGAGCTATGACGGGCCACGTCTGGTGTCGGTGACGGCACGACGTAACGGGCTGTCGACAAGTCAATTGTTCACGTGGCGCCGGTTGGCGCGCGAAGGCAAGTTGAGCGGGGATGCCGCGCCGACGCTTGTTCCGGTTGAGATCACGCCTTGGGCGGCTCCGATCTCGAGTGGCGCGCCGCAACCGGTGTCTTCACCGCCTGCGCAACGTGCACGGGCCGGCATTATCGAGATCGAGCTTAGCGGCTGTCGTGTTCGCGTTGACCGCGACGTGGACGTTGAGGCGCTGCAGCGGGTTCTTGAGCTTCTGAGACGGCGATGATCCCGATCCCGAGCGGCGTCAGGGTCTGGATCGCCACCGGCCACACCGACATGCGCCGCGGGATGCAAAGCCTGGCGCTTGCGGTCCAGGAGAGCCTGAAGCGCGATCCTCATGGTGGCGATCTCTACATCTTTCGGGGTCGCCGCGGCGATTTGGTCAAGATACTCTGGCATGACGGGCTTGGCATGTCGCTCTATGCCAAGCGCCTGGACCGCGGCAAGTTCATCTGGCCCTCGGTGTCGGACGGCGCGATATCGATCTCGGCGGCGCAAATGGCTTACATGCTCGAGGGCATCGACTGCCGGAATCCCCAACTGAGCTGGCGGCCGCAGAGCGCGGGCTGAGCGCAGAATCTGTAGCTTCTTGCATTTTGGGGAGTCCCATCGCGTCCAATCTGTGATTCACTGCGTCGCATGAATGCAGATCGCGACGCTGCTCCGGATAACGTTGCCGACCTGAAGGCGGCGCTGGCAGCCAAGCGCGCGAAGGGTTTGGAGATCGCCGCCGAGCTCGCTGTCGCCCGTGCGAAAGCGTCGGAAGACGAGGCGCTGATCGCACAGCAGAAGCTGCAGATCGCCAAGCTAAAGCATCAGATCTATGGGCAACGGTCGGAGCGTTCTTCGCGCCTGATCGAGCAGTTGGCGCTGACGTTCGAAGAGCTGGAAGCAAACGCCACCGAGGACGAGCTGGCGGCCGAACGGGCCGTGGCCAAGATGACGACGGTGCGCGGATTTACACGTAAGCGCCCCGACCGTCAGACCTTCCCCGAGCATCTGCCACGGGAACGGGTGGTAATTGATCCGCCGGCAGCTTGTGAATGCTGCGGCAGCAACCGTCTGCGCAAGCTCGGTGAAGATGTCACGCGGACGCTGGAAGTGGTGCCGCGCCAGTGGAAGGTAATCGAGACGGTCCGGGAGAAGTTCTCCTGCCGCGACTGCGAGAAGATCAGCCAGGCTCCGGCGCCATTCCATGCCATCGCGCGGGGATGGGCCGGCCCAGCCTGTTGGCCATGATCATGTTCGAGAAGTTCGGTCAGCATCAGCCCTTGAACCGCCAGGCCGAGCGGTACGTGCTGGAAGGCGTGCCGATCGCACTGTCGACCATGGCCGATGCCGTTGGTGCGGTCTGTGCCTCGCTGGATCCCCTGCTGCGCCTGCTGGAAGCCTATGTCATGCGGGCCGAGCGCCTTCATGCCGATGATAGTGTGCTGCAGAAGCACACGGAAAGGATGATCGAGATGATCTGAAAATCTGTGTGCACAAGCTGTGGCAGCGATGAGGGTGGGCCCCTCGGGATCGACTTTCAGGAGTGGGTCCCAAATCACTTCAAGCGGCTTCGCTTAAGAGGCGCGGTCGTGAGCGTTGAAGCCAACGGTCGGGAATACCCGAACGGATAGGCGTCCGAGAGACGAATGAAAATGAACCCGCCGATGAACCGTCGTAACGTGGAAATCGTCGTCAAAACCAGAGGTGTGTCGTCCCTCTGGGATGAGCCCGCCGGAAGCCTGATGACCGGGCGGGCGGCGACCGGCGTTGAGGGGGCGTGAATCGGATGCAGGCGCTGCCGCGGAACTGCAGGAACCAGTCGCTCCGATGGAAAGGGAGAAGCACAAGCGGAGAAGACCGCGAGGCGAGATTACCAACGCGGAGCACTGGGACGGACCGATCCGTATTAGCGACGAAGGCTCGTAATGGGGCCGGAGCAAAGGGATCGGATCAGGAGGGCTGGCCACCGGCGCAACTGACAACAGGAGGACGACGGTGAACCAGCCGAGCAAACCGTTCAACATCGACAAGAGAGAGGTGTACGAAGCATATCTGCAGGTGCGATCCAATGGTGGCGCAGCCGGTGTCGACGGAGTGACGATTGAGCAGTTCGAGTCCGACTTGAAGAGCAATCTCTACAAGATTTGGAATCGCATGAGCTCAGGCGTTTACTTTCCGCCGCCTGTTCGCGCCGTCTCCATTCCAAAGAAGAGTGGGGGCCAAAGGATCCTCGGGGTGCCCACTGTGGCAGACCGCGTGGCACAGACGGTTGTCAAACAACTAATTGAGCCGGCTCTCGACGCAATCTTTCTGGCGGATTCTTACGGCTACAGACCCGGTAAATCGGCTCTCGATGCCGTAGGCGTAACGCGACAGCGGTGCTGGAAGTACGATTGGGTTCTGGAGTTCGACATCAAGGGACTGTTCGACAACATCGACCACGAGCTTCTGCTGCGGGCCGTCCGGAAACATGTGACGTGCGCATGGGCGCTGCTCTACATTGAAAGATGGCTGACAGCGCCGATGGTGCAAGAGGATGGAACGATAATCGAGCGAAGCCGCGGTACCCCACAAGGGGGCGTGGTGAGCCCGATCCTCGCCAACCTCTTCCTGCACTATGCATTTGATCTCTGGATGGCACGGATGTTCCCCGATCTCAGGTGGTGTCGGTATGCGGATGACGGGTTGGTACATTGTCGGAATGAGATGGAGGCGCAAAGCGTTCGCGAAGCGCTCCAGGCTCGGCTGGCGGAGTGCTGCCTGGAACTGCATCCTACGAAGACGAGGATCGTCTACTGCAAGGACGACCGACGCCGGGGCAAGACTGAGACGGTTATGTTTGACTTTCTCGGTTATTGCTTCCGGCCGCGATCGGTCCTGGGGACGCGTTCGCAGAGGATGTTCTGCGGGTTCACTCCGGCGGTCAGCAAACCAGCGCTGAATGCCATGCGAGCGACGATCCGAGGCTTGAAACTTCGCAAGCGAACCGAGGTGACTTTGGACGATATTGCCCGCGAGCTAAACCCGATGGTTAGGGGGTGGATCGCTTATTATGGGCAATATACGCGTTCAGCGCTCTATCCTTTGGCGCGCTACATCAACCAGACGTTGGCTATCTGGTTGAAGCGAAAGTACAAGCGCTTCCATCACCGCTTGGGACGCGCACGTCTCTTCCTGGAGAAGATCGCGCGTGAGAACCGCAGGCTCTTTGTGCATTGGCAACTCGGCGATGACGGCAAGCTTGCCTGATGGGAGCCGGGTGAGGCGAGAGTCTCACGCCCGGTTCTGCGAGAGGCTGGAGGTGAAATCCCTCCGGCCTACTCACCCGACGGTGCCGGTGCTGGCCAAGGGTAAGACCGACACGGGACGATGCTGGATCTACGTCCGCGACGACCGGCCGTTTGGGGGCACGGATCCGCCGGCGGCGATGTTCTATTACTCACGCGACCGCAAGGGCGAGCGTCCGCAGGGGCATCTGGCGGGCTATGCCGGCATCCTGCAGGCCGACGCGTATGACGGGTACAACCAGCTCTATCTGGCGGGACGCCAACCTGGCCCGATCCGGGAAGCGGCCTGCTGGTCGCACGGACGGCGCCCGTTCTTTGCCATGGCTGACATCGAAGAGAATGCCCGGCGCAAGGCCGCCGGCAAGAAGGAAATCCCGCTCTCGCCGATCGCGATCGAGGTCGTGCGGAGGATCGATGCACTGTTCGAGATCGAGCGCTCCATCAAACGGCAAGAGTGCCGAGGAGCGCCTTCAGGTGCGGCAGACGCTGAGCCGGCCTCTGGTCGAGGACCTCCAGGTCTACATGCGGGAGCAGCTTGCCAAGCTGTCTCGGGGGCACGACCTAGCCAAGGCGTTCAACTATATCCTGAAGCGATGGGCGAACTTCACGCTGTTCCTCGAGGACGGCCGCGTGTGCCTCTCCAACAATGCTGCCGAAAGAGGCTTGCGAGGCATCGCTCTTGGGCGAAAGTCCTGGCTGTTCTGCGGCTCCGATCGTGGCGGACGGCGCGGGGCGGCCATTACAGCCTCATCGTCACGGCCAAGATGAACGGCGTCGATCCGCAAGCCTGGCTGGCCGATATCGTCGCCCGTATCGCTGCCCATCCGGCTCATCGGCTGGACGAACTGCTGCCCTGGAATTGGACGCCAGCATCAGCGATCGACGCTCGAGCAGCATGACCACCCACGTCAACAAGGTCCATCACGTCACCACCATCACCCAGGTCGCGAAAGATCTCGACGAAGATGAAGATTGGCTACGAGACGTCGCCAACGAAATGGAGATCGAGGACGGCGCCATTTGGGTGTTTGGCGTTGGCGAAGACGGCGTTCAAGCGTTCACCGACTTCGGCATCGAGCGCCTCATCGAGCTCATCCAAGTCTATAAAGAAAATCCCGAGTTGCTCAAACGCTGGTCGACCCAATAATCCGCTCAAGCCCGCGGCCTACGCCGGATGCTTACCGATGCTCGGGCCCAACGAACTCACCTGTCGCACCTTCGAGAAGCGAAGCCGCGGTGGCGTGCATGTCAGTGCTCGAGATTTCCATTGGCGAGGTCCTCGTGCGCGCTGATGTCGATGAGGCACACTTGCGGCGGGTGATCCGGGCGGTCCGATCGGCATGATCCCTCTGGTGTGAAGGTGTTCCTCGCCAGCCATCCGGTCGAACTTCGGCAAGGGGCATCGATGGGCTTGCTGCGCTTGTGCCCGATGCCGGCTCAGATCCGTTCGATGGGGTGCTTTATGTGTTCCGGGCCGAAGAGCCGCCCGAATCAAGATCGTATGGTGGGATGGCTTCGGCGTGTGCCTTTATTGAAACGCCTCTGCGAAGTTCTGCTGGCCGCGGATCGGGCATCACCGGTGCAGCTCACCTCCGGGCAGTTAATGGCACTGGCGGATGGGATGGACTGAAAGCGGGTCAGGGCTGTGCCGGTCAGGCCGCCGCAGCTTGTTGGATAAAAGCTCTGCGGCGAAGTGGATCAGCGGCCTGAAAGGACGAGAGAACCGGGGCAAAATGTGCTCTGGTCGGGTCAATCACGCCGTCCGATCTCAACCTCCCGAAAGACGTAGAGATGTTGCAAGCCATGGTGCTTGCCGTGGCCGGGAAGGCGGCCCGCGCCGATGCTCTGGAGAGCGAGGTCGACGATCTCAAGGCGCGCAACGCCGATGCCGATGCGCGCATCGCGCAACCGACACAAATCCTGAAGGCATTCGACCGCGCCCGCTTCGGCCGACCATTGGAAAAGCTCGGCTCTGCGAACGGCGACGATGTACAGCACGCCTTTGTCTTCGAGGAGATCAAGACCGGAATCGCTGCGATCAAGGCCCAGGTCAGTAAAGGCCGTGAGCAAGCGGAAAGCAAGGTGGTGGAGAAGACCGTACGTGGCCAGCGCCCTAACGCACGCGTTGCCCCGCGCCAGCAACCTTCCGCGGCGATCGTCGCGGATCTCTTGCCTCTGGCAGCAGACCTTGCGGCGGATCTCCGGCAAATCAAAACTGGCCGACGCAACCCGCTACCCCGTCTCGCGATGTACCCTCTTCGAACGCTTCCTGACCGATGGCCCCATTGAGCTCGACTCCAAGATCGTCGAGCGCGCCATCAGACCACAGACAATTGCAAGAAGAATAGTCTCTTCGCGGGCAGCGACGGCGGCGGACGAACTTGGGCGACAATCGCAACACTGCTTCAGACACCGAAAATGAACAACGTCGATCCGTTCGCCTGGCTGAGCCTAACGCTTCAGCATAAAGCCAACGGCTGGCCGAGCAGCGAAATCGACGCGCTTATCCCATGAAACCACGCCGTGTGGCGGCCGCGGCTTACCGCTTACCGGCGTAGTGCGATAGCTCCGGGCGGCTTCACACAGCACGGCCCGCGCAATCGAACTGCCCGCCATGGTGATGCCACGGGGCCTTTACCGTACTGCCGCTGCTGTGCTTGCCTGGAGCGAGGCGGAAGTAGGCAACGTCTCCGGCCTCGGCGAGCACAGTAGCGGCGACGACCGGACCGACGCCCTTGAATGCTTGCAGAGTCTGCATCTTTTTGGCCCACGGGAACTCGCGCGTGTAGTTCGCTGATTTGCGCGTCTACTCCAGTCTTGCGAGCTTGGTCGTGGTCGAGTGCGTTGAGATAGGTCTGGAATGCAATCTGTTACGCCGGATGGGCGAACGTCCTGTTGCAGAGCCAGATCCGATGTCGGCGGCTCCAGGCTTTACTCTTTGAAAACGCAGGACGCAGCATGAACGCCTGAATGCGAATCATCCGGGCGGACATCCTGACCGGCTGCGTGCCCGCGCCTCTACCAAGTCGCGTAGTGGCTCATGAAGCGCGTCCGGCACCCAAACATAGGTGAGCTCACGAGCCCGATGCAGTCGAGGCAAAATTGATGGCGTCGCACCGGTCATTCTTGATCCGCTCGCCCGTGTTGCGCGGCCTCAGCGAGGGAGCGCACACTCTGCGGATCATCCCCATTGTCGAGAGGTGACGTTGGACGTTGTAGCCGCATGATCCAGCCTCGTAGACGAATTCGACCACACCATGCCGACGCGCCAGACTCCGCGCGAGTTTGCCGATCGCTGCCGGATCGTTCTTGATCGTGCCGACGTGCTGAACCTCACCCCCCCCTCGCCCAGCGTTCGCTGACGCGACAGAAATTGTCTTCTCGTGTACGTCGAAACCAACGAAGGCACAAACCCTTGCATAGCATTTCTCCTTCCTGCCGGGTCCTAGCCGGGCGGCGCCCAGGATGCCATCACGGGTCGGAGAAGGCCATGTCATCTGACCATTGGTTACCGGGGAATCGGTAACGATCTCTCCGGCGCAGTTGAGCTATCTGTTGTCCGCGTTCGATTTGCGTTGCCCTCAAGAAACCCGGCGTCCGACGCGGATTGGATAGCCGTTTACGGTTTGAATCTGCTGCTTGATCTGATTCAATGGCTTCATGATACCGAAGCCGGACGATCTTCCATCGGACCTTGTCACTGCCGTGGGGCGCTGCAGGCCGAGCGTGAGGGTGGCTGCGAGCCGAGGCGGTGGCTGCCAGTGCGCGCGCGGAGCTGTCGGACAATGAGGCGCTGATCGCGCATCTGGAGCTGCGGATCGAGAAGCTCAAACGCGAACTGTATGGGTAGTGCTCCGAGCGCACGGCACGGCTGCTCAAGCAGTTGGAGTTGGAACTCGAAGTACTCGTCACCACAGCGAGCGAGGATGAGCTTGCCGCGCAGGCCGCCGCGACAAAGACGCAGAACGTCCGCCCCTCTATGCGCTAGCGGCCGGTGCACAAGCCATGGCCGGATGACATCGAACGCGAGCGCATCGTCGTTGAGGCTCCAACGACCTGTGGCTGCTGCGGTGGATCGGGGCTGGCAAAAAAGCGGTGAGGACACCAAGAGGCTGGAGGAGATCCCGCGCTGCTCAAGCTGATCCAGACGGTACGCGAGAAGTTCACCTGCCGCGATTGCGAGAAGATCAGCCACCCGCCCGCGCTGTTCCACGCCACGCCGCGCGACTTCATCGGCCCACAATTGCTGGGGACGATCCTGTTCGACAAGTTCGGTATGCATAACCCGCTCAAGCGTCAGAGTGCGCGCTTTAAGGCCGAGGGGATCGACGCGCCGTTGTCGACGCTGCCGGACCAGGTCGGCCACGGGAGCTTCGCCGTCAAGCCGCTCTTTCACTTGATTGAACGCCAGATGCTCGCTGCCGAGCGCCTTCATGACGACGGCAACACCATCCGTATCCTGGCGAAGGGCAAGTGCACGACCTGGCGGATCTGGACTTATGTGCGGGATGACCGGCCCTTTGCCGGGCAGCGCCGCCGGCGGCGGTCTATTACGCCTCGAGTGACCGACGAGGCGAGCATCCCCAGGAGCATCTGGCCGCCCGCGGGCATCCTGCGATTACAACGGCTTCGAGCCCGCTGCTTAATCCGCAGAAGAAGGTGTTGCCGATTACGCCAGCATTTTTGCTTCGCCCACGCGCGGCGGGCTTCCTCGAGTTCGCCCGCATCGAGAAGGACGCCCGGGAAGCCACAAGCGCAAACCGGTCTCCCCGATTGCGCTGGAAGCGGTCAGACGCCCCGATGAGTTGTTCGAGATCGAGCGCGCCAGCAACGGCCGGGGCGCCGACGACGGCGCGCCGCGCGCCGGGACAAGTGCAAGCCGCTTCTCGAAGACATGCACGCCTGGCTGCTCCGCGAGCGAGAAACCCTCTCGCGCTCCTCGGAAGTTCTGAAGCCTATGAATTACATGCTCAGGCGCTGGGAGAACTTCGCCCGCTTCCTGGACGACTGGCAGGATCTGCTTAACGAATGTTGTGCTGAGCGCATTGAGAGGCTTCGCCTTGGGAAGGCGCTGACCTGCCCTGAATTTTCATCCAGCGGCAGTTAGAGTTCGGGTTTTGTGCAGCGTGACCTGCCACCGAACTTTCATCCAGCAGCGGTTAGAGACTCGGGGTTTTGTGTAGCGAGACCGAACTTTGGACCACCCAGAACTAGAGTTTTGCGCTCTTATCACGTTGGCGGGCTGGTGGCGCCGGCGTGATTTTGCAGCAAAATCGGCGGCCGATTGCCGATCGCTCCATGGGGCCGCTCCTCGTTGTAGTATCTGCGCCAAGTCTCCACCTTTTCCCGGGCGTCCGCAAGCGACAGGAACCAATGGGCGTTGAGGCATTCGACCCGGAAGCGGCCATTGAACGCTTCGATAAAGGCGTTGTCGGTCGGTTTGCCCGGGCGTGAGAAGTCCAGCGTGACGCCGCGCTGGTAGGCCCAGAGGTCGACGTCACGCGACACGAACTCGCCGCCTTGGTCGACGCGGATCGTCGCCGGGAAGCCCACTTCGTTGCAAACCCTTTCCAGCACCTCCACAACATCGGTGCCGCGGAAAGTGAGCCGCGGCTCCAGGGCGGGCGAGAAGCGGGAGAAGATATCGATAATCGTGAGCACCCGGAGCTTGCCACCATTTGCCAGCTGGTCATGAACAAAGTCCATCGCCCAGGTCTCGTTGGCGCGCGTCGCTGGCCTGCGGTCATCGCGCAGCTTGGCCTTGACCCTCCGCTTCGGCGATTTATTGCGCAATTGCAGGCCCAATTCGCGATAGATGCGACGGGTCTTGTTCTGCCCATGACGCCATCCCTCGCGGCGGAGCAGGACGTGGACGCGGCGATAGCCGTAGCGTACGCGAACATGGCAGATCTCCTTGATCCGAGCTTCGAGGGCGGCCTGGCCGGAGCGACGAGATTTGTAGTGGTAGGTCGAGCGATCGAACTCGAGGGTCTCACAAGCCTTGCGGATCGAGACTTGCCACTCACCACAAACCTCATCGACGAGCTTGCGCTTCCGACCAGGCTTTATAGCTTTCGGCGGATCACGTCCTGCAACATCTCCTTGTCGAGCGACAGATCGGCTACTAGCTTCTTTAGCTTGGCGTTCTCGTCCTCGAGCTGCTTCAGCCGGCGCATCTCGGTCGGCAGCAGACCGTCATACTTCTTCTTCCAATTGAAGTAGGTCGCCTGGCTGATCCCGGCCTTGCGGCAGATCTCCGCAACCGGGACCCCGTCGTTGCCCTGCTTGAGAATGAACGCCTTTTGGGCGTCCGAAAACTTCGAGGCCTTCATCGTCGTCGCTCCTCCCAGTCGAGGGATTTACGCAGCGCCAACTCTAGCCAAAAATGGTCCAGTTTGCCGGCCTCAGATCATTGTCAGCGTGGGCGCCGACCGTACGGCCATTATGCTGACGATGATCACCGCCTGTTGCCTCAACGATGTCGATCCGAAGCCATGGTTCGCCGACTTCCTCGCCCATATTGCCGATCTTCCCGCATTGTGTCTGAACGAACTGCTGCCCTGGGCATGGAAGCTCCTGCGCCAAGCCGAAGAACCTGCCGATCACCAGGCCGCCTAACCTCCATGGAACGTCATCGTAGAGCTCGCCGTACCCGCGCATGCGTCATCAGGCGGTCCTCGTCGTCTGCGTATGCTTCGCGTGGGCGTTCGCCAGGCAAGTACAGTCGGCCTGATCAAGCCCTCTCATCAGGATAGCGATGTGGACGGCGGCTTGGTTCGATGCCAAGAGTTCATGCCATCTAGCGACGATCCCATAAGCGAGGCTGGATAGCGCAGAAGCGCCGCGGTCACAAATTCAGGTGAAGACTTTCGTCCTTTCGAAGCGACACATTGCAGAAATTCGGCTGCGGAATCCCTTAGTCTCCGCGCGGTACCCCAAACAACGTGCGCCCTGATGAGCTCACGCGTTTGCTAATCATCTGGAGATCTATACTATGAAGAAAAGGCTGGGAATGAGAGGGAAGATCGAGGAGATCATTTACGTTCGGCTCGAGGCCGGCGAAGACTTCGTTCACGCCCTATGGGACATATGCAAAGAGTACGATATCAAGACAGGTGTCCTTTTGGACGCGACCGGCAACTTGGCCAAGGTTAGGTTAATGCGGATTTCCAGAGAGCCACGGAGGGACAATTGGGGAGTTGACTTCCTTGAGATTCCGGGGCCGATGCAGGTGAGTGCGACTGGGATCCTTGGGACCGGCTGGGTCCCGGATAATTTGCCGCCGACGCCGGAGTTTCATCGTGGCTACGCCGACACAGGCTTCGGTGCTGGAGGTTGGGAGGGACACGGGACCCCTTATTTCAAGATCAATATTACAGTGACGAATGTCTCGGAGACGATTTGTGGGCACCTCTTGCAGGGTTCACTCGTGGGCAACATCAATCACGACGGAAAAGCTGCTGTGCCGTCGCACTTCACGGTCGCTATCGCAAAGGTTTCGGGGGTCATCTTGCGGGCCACCTACGACAAGAGCGGCTTCTATCACGACCTCGTGCCCGCATAGTTGAGTTGCTGGACAGGGACACGGCGTATCCTCGCTGTTAAATCACCGACCAGCACAGGAGCAATTCAGGCCCTAAAGCGGGGTAGGGTTAGGTTGAAAGGATTTGACATTTCCAAAATCACCTTGTTTCTGATACACCATGCTGGCTGGATTGCACGCCAGCATGGATGGGCAAGCCTTATTCTCCGAATCTCCGCAAGCGTGTCGTGGCCGCGATTGAGAGCGGGATATCCCGCAGTCGGCCAGCCCAGCAGTTGGGGTGGCGACCAGCACAGCCATTGGCTGGATGCAGCGGGTCGAGGAGACCGCAGCGTTGAGCCAGGTCAGGTGTAGTCGTCAGTAACGAGCGGCTAAGCGATTGAGCTAGAATTGCATTTTTCGTTGTGGACTGTTTTTAGATTGCAGGATTTTGATGCTTCGAGCATCGGAACGCTTCAATTTCATTTTCAGGACTCCGTCGAACCGCCAGTCGTGATTGCGTCACCGCATCGGAGGGGGACGATGCGACCGAAGAAGCACAGGACGACGCGAACGGGCGGTCTGTTCCGGGCCAGGCTGGACCAGATCATCGACATGAAGCACGAGCTGATTCTGCTCGCCAATAAGGTTTACTGGAACTGGATCGACGGCGAGATCGCCCCGCTTTACAGCGAGAACGGCCAGCGGGGGATCGAAACCCGCTTCAGATCTGGCTGTTGTTACTCAAGCACATTTACGGGCTGTCTGATGAGAGGGCGTGCGAGCGCTGGGTCCACGACCCGTATTTCCAGTTCTTCACCGGCGAGGAGTTCTTCCAGCACGCTTTCCCACACGAGCGCTCGGACCTGAGCCATTGGCGCAAGCGGCTCGGCGACTAGCTGGAGTTGCTGCTCGCCGAGAGCTTGCGGGTGACGCACGAGGCCGGCGCGTTGCGCAGCGAGGACCTCAAGCGGGGTGACGGTCGACACCACGGTTCAGCCGAAGGCCATCACCTTTCCGACGGATGCCAAGCTCTTCATGCGGCCATCAAGGGGCCTGAATCGCCTGGCAACCAGACATGGCGTCAGGCTGCGGCAAATCCTATTGTCGCGTGGCCAAGGCGTTTCTCCGGGCGACACTTGTCATTGGTGGAGCGCGAAGAGCATCCGCAACGCGCGTCCTGTTCGCAAGCAAGCCGTCAGCTCGCGGCGCAACACTCCCCGGCCCTGAACGAAGAGGGACTGATAGATGGCTTCGTGGCTGACGCGCATCGTCTTGTCGTCCGGGAAGTCGATCGGCAGGCGTGCGAACGCACGACCCGCTTCACGATGTATCAATGAGCCGCAAGGCCGATTGATACGACAATGCCCATGGAGAGCTTCTTCCATACCCTGAAGACCGAACTCGTTCACCATCGCGACTACAAGACCCGCGCCGAGGCCAAGCGCAACATCTTCTTCATCGAGGGCTTCTACAACGGAACCCGGCTCCATTCCGCGATGCGGATAAATCGCCCCGATCGAGATGGAGCTAAAGCCGCCTAAACCCGTCTCTTCTTCGGTGAAGATGATAATGTCGTGGTAGATTGCGCTGCTGCTTGCTTCGCTCATGCCCGCCCGCGGCGCAGACGCTTCTGCGCTGTGATGGGCTCCTGTGCCGTTACCTTCGATTGAAGACGCTCCCAGTTGCCAGATTTTGTTTCGCGCGACCTACCGATGCTGGTGGTTGAGTTTGACATCAGAGCATGTAACGAGTTGCATGCGTCGACGCATTCAGCGCTTGGCGTTGGGACCGTCGCTTGCATTGAGTTACATACATTTGTTGCCTTAGTGGAGGACGATCTAATCGCCCCAACAATTAGACGAATCCGATGTGGCCTGATAACGGTTCATCATAGCCTCTCAGGCGCGATGCTTGGTAGCCTTCTTTCTCAGCCGCGGATCTACGCTGGCTTTCGTTCTGGCTTGCGTTTGCTGTAACCGGCAAAAGGGCGCTACTGATCGTTTGCTCGGACCATGGTGAACGAGCCTAATGAGATCGAGAGGTGCGGTATGCGCTACGACGTTATACTTGGAATTATGCTTCTTCAGGCGGGATGTCATGAAGCTGCATGGTCCGATCTCTGGAATTACGGCGTCGAGGAAAGTCAGATCCTATACGCGGGGCAGACTCCAAGAGAGAATCTTGGTCTCAAGCGGCCCCTCAATTGTTCACGTAATCGAGTTTGGTTGCGCGACCAGCGAGTCTGATAGGACACGGCATGGCTTCTCTCGCGCGAGTGAGCTGATCGGCAGAAGGACCAGTGTCCTCGGGCCAAATCAATTTGGAAGTATCCGATGGCTCTGGGCGTTCAGGCCGGTCTGCCGAGCACGGCTGTGATCTCGATAATCGGCGACTGCCTTCGGTGATCCCCGACCGAGTTGGACGCGCTCGTGTACCTAGAAGCGACGCTTGATCGCATAAAAGCCTCGAATTCTCGGGCTCAGGCGGAGACTTTCGTGCTTGCGAGGCCGCGCATTGCGGAAATTCGGCTAAGGAATCCCATAGCATTCCGCAGCGCTTCACACCTCGGCCCCCTTTAAAAGACCTCAAGGGCGTGAGGAATTCACGCGCTTTGCCTTAATCACTTAGGGATCTGTGACATGACTAGGAAAATGATGAGTGGGAAGATCGAGGAGATCATCTACGCTCAACTCGAGGAAGGCGAAGACCTTCTTCGAGCTCTTTGGGACATCTGCAAACAAAAGGATGTCAAGACAGGAGTCCTTCTGGACGTGACCGGCTACATGAGGAAGGTTAGGGTACAGCGGGAACCCCACGAGCCACGACCGGGAACGGGAATAGCCGGGATTGACTTTGTTGAAATTCCGGGTGGGCTAGAGGTGAGCGGGCACGGCATCATCGGGATGGGCTGGGTCCCTGACGACTCGATAAAACCCTCGCCAGCGCTTACCCGGGGCGGCGGCCACACGGGTTTCGGTGCCGGAGGCTGGGAGGGACACAAGACACCCTATATCCACGTTCATATTACGGTGACGAACGCCTCCCAGACGGTCTGTGGGCACCTCATGGAGGGGTCATACGTGGGAACTGGATACTTCACAGTCGCTATCGCAAAGGTCTCAGGGGTCATCTTGAGGGCGACCTACGACAAGAGTGGCTACTATCACGAGCTCGTGCCGGCCTAGGTGGGGGCGCGAGGAGGCTGGAAAGGAACGCGGCGTAGCTTTCGACGGTGGATCACCAACCGCTAAAGCAGCCGCCGGTCATGTTGCAACGTATCCTGCGGCGGTGAAGTAGTTGGCGCATTCGGTTGGTGTGAAGCGATCAAGGATGCGACCGACCGCACTTCAGAGGCCGTCGACCGTTCGTTCTGCAGCCTGATGTAAGAGCGCCTTGAGCTTCGCGAAGGCGTTCTCGGTCGGATCAAAATCAGGGCTGTAGGCAGGTAGAGCAGGCCTGCACCCGCAGCTTCGATCATGTGGCGGACCCTTGGTCCTTGGCTGGACAAGTTGTCCATGATGACGATGGCGTCTGGGAACTGTTGGCTGCTTCCTCGTTGCGGCCGTGTGCTGCTTGTAAGAGGGCTCCAGCCGCCTCCGGGCATTCCTTTGGATCCGGATCGGTCGTGCAGACCTTCTTGTACTTGCCGCTCTGTCGCCCCGTTCTCTCGACCTCGCTTTCATCCTGTCCTTAATTTTTGCTCAGTACATCCAGCACATGTTGCTCGGTGAGGCTGTCCCAACTCACGTTGCCGCGAATCAGCGACGTATCGATCTGGACATTATCTTTCCCGAAGAAGAGACGGGTTTAGGCGGTTTTAGCTCCATCTCGATCGGGGCGATTTATCCGATTGCGGAATGGAGCCGGGTTCCGTGTAGAAGCCCTCGATGAAGAAGATGTTGCGCTTGGCCTCGGCGCGGGTCTTGTAGCCGCGATGGTGAACGAGTTCGGTCTTCAGGGTATGGAAGAAGCTCTCCATGGGCATTGTCGTATCAATGGGCCTTGCGGCTCATTGATGCGGTGATGCCGGCGCCCGCGAGAGCGTCGCGATAAGAGTGTGAGGCACACTGGGCGGATTCAGGCGGTCGTCGCAACACCAGTTACTTTCGCTCATGACAGCAAGGCGTCAAGCGCCTCCGCGGTTGTCTTCCAACCCAGTGTCTTTCTCGGTCGGGCATTGAGGGCCGCTGCCACAGCGGATATCTCGTCGGCGCTGTGGATGCTCAGGTCTGTGCCTTTCGGGAAGTACTGCCGCAACAAACCGTTGGTGTTCTCGTTAGTGCCGCGGATGCGAGTTCGACCTGCATATGATCGCGCATGGCCCAGCCAACGATCTTTCGGCTGAAGAATTCATAACAGCCGCCAGGTACAACCCCCCTTCCGTGGTCGCCACGTCCCTGCGTCCGCAGGACGGCATGGACGCGAGGACTGCCGTAGCGTCCGCTGCTGTCTCGATGGGCCTGCCGGGTAACAGCCAGGAGCGTGGCATTGGATTTTGTCCGCTCGCTCACCCGGCGATCGCGCCAGGCATAGTAGTCGGCCGGCGAGACATCGAGCATGGCGCACATCAATTGTATCGGATAGGTGTCGCGGTGATCTTCGATGAAGCGGAAGCTCATCTCCGGGTTCCGGCGAAGATCGCGATCGACTTTTTTAAATGTCGCGCTCATCCGGATTTCTGTCAATCGGTTCATTCGTTTCTTAACCGATCGACGGCCGGCGTTGAGTTGCAAGGCCAATCGTTATACAGTTAATCATCGACCCCGCGCGACACTCTCGGGACGGCCGCGGGCAACACGCGCCGAATCTCGACGCCAACATTGAGCTCTTGCACCCTCGCGGCAATCCGCGCGCGGCCTCCCCCTGAAGCAAGCGCAGCTAGGGCGGCATCCCAGTTGAGGAATCGTGCGGGGTTTCCGAATGGACAGAGATCTCATTCAGACTGCCTGCCGGCGCTTGAGGTCCACTCGGAATGCCGAAGGCGCCTCCGTTTGCGGGAACAGATTCCGGCGTCATCAGGCTACTAAATGTCGCTGTTCATTCGGCGTTTACCGACCGCGTATTGTAGCCAACATGCTTGCCGTGCACGTCTGTGCACATCACGTAAGCGATGCAGTCGCCCGATAGCCTTAGTCTGCCGCTGTCTTCGGTCGTGATGTGCCACTTGGGGCGGCGTTCCGCACAATGACTGATTGTCTCCGCGACGCCTCGCCTGTTGCGAGGCATCGGCCGGCACGACCATCAGCGCCAGCGCGCCGGCCGATATGCTGGTCCTAGCGTAAGTTCATCCTGGCGTGTTGGTGATTCACCGCGCCGCGCCGTATTCTTTTCGGTCGATGGGGCTATGCCGGTACGAGGTCGTGATAGAAGCCGGTCTTGTCGTAGGTGGCCCGCAAGATGACGCCCGAAACCTTTGCAATAGCGACCGTGAAGTGCGACGGCACATCAGCTTTCCCGTCGTGATTGATGGCGGCAACCAGTGAACCCTGCAACAGGTGCCCACAGATCGTCTCGTAAGCATTCGTCGCCGTCATATTGATCTTGAAGTAAGGCGTATCGTGCCCCTCCCAGCCGCCAGGACCGAAGCCTGTGTCGGGGTAGTTACGGTGAGATTCCGGCGATGGCGGCAAGTTTTCCGGGACCCAGCCCGTCCCGAGGATGCCAGTCGCGCTCACCATTAGCGGTCCTGGGATCTCAAGGAAATCAACTCCCCAGTTATCCCTCCTTGGCTCTCTGGAATTCCGCATCAACCTAACCTTGGCTAAGTTGCCGGTGGCGTCCAGGAGCACGCCTGTCTTGATATCGTATTCCTTGCAGATGTCCCAAAGGGCGTGAACGAAATCTTCGCCGGCTTCGAGTCGAACGTAGATGATCTCCTCGATCTTCCCTCTCATTCCTAGCCTTTTTCTCATGTCAGAGATCTCCAGATGATTAAGTAAACACGTCAACTCCTCGGTCGCACACTTTTGATAGCTGCACGGAGTTTCTCCGGGAACACTACGGGATCCTCAAGGCGGAATTCCGCAATGTGGCGCTTTGCAATGATGCAATCCTTCGCCTGAACTCGAAGCAATGCGAGAATTCCGTGCGATCAAGCATAGCCTCTGGGATTAACACACGAGCAAAGCACTAGATCGTGCGGATTCTTGCGATTGAACTAAACGACGGCTTACATCTTGGACAGCTGCCAAATCAGGTAGAGTTTAGGCCGCAAAGGGCGCAGGTAATCCGCCAATTCATACCTGCTTGCAGTTCTTGCAGAAACACGCGTCGGAGCAGCCGAGAGAGAACGTGCACCGGCAGGAAGAAGCCGGCCGGCAAGCGACTCAGCGTATGCCATCGGGCGAAAGTCCACCATTAGGCGGGTGCTGTTGCAGGGTTGGGCCTCAGGTACAGAGGACGGCAGTCACGCGGAGCTGCGCGCCGAGGTGCTTGGGGTCGGCCGCACTGGTGGTGAACGTCTCGGCGGCGTAGCGGAGCAGGATGGATAGACGGTGACTTTATTTGGAAGGCGATGTCTTCGGCGGGGGCTGGCAAGCAAGTACGGCACCGTTCGACGAGAGATTGCGCGCGTGCCCTCCGCCGGGTGGAACGATCTCCGATCGCAGACGATCAAGCGGGCTCAAGGTCTGGGTGATCGTTGGTGGCAAACTGCGCGTTGGGTGCCATGCTTTGCAGACTAGCAAGCTCGAGCAGCACCTGGATGGCACGCAGGTCCGCGCCGTTCTCCAAGAGATGGGTGGCCAAACTGTGAAGCTGCGGCAAGAGCATGACCTAGTACCGGCCTCCTTTGCCTTGTTCGGCCCGATCTTGAGGAAAGACCACCTCACGCACTCAGAATCTGTCGGCATAGAGTGTCGTCCATGCTGTGCAGTTTCTTTTTAGCCCACGACCGGCCGCTTGCGCCGATACCGTAGGCAATGCGCTCCGGGCTCGAGCTGTGGCCGAGCGCACGAAATGAAAAAGCGCAACCCACAGACAATCTGATTAAGAGCAAGCCGTGTTTATCCCAGTCGCCATTAGACCTGCAACCCGTGAACTGTCTCGAAGCCCCGGTGGTCGGGCGATCGTTCAAAATGGCTGAACTTCGATGCACGTGAGATGTGATCGCTGCGGTCTTGGCGACAAGCTGCGCACAATCATGTCCTCAATCATGCTTCGGCGGAGCTCACCAGGGCCATCGGACAACGTCCTATCCGAAGTGTTGGCTCTGAAAAGAAAGCTCTCGATCCTCTCAGACAGGGCGCGGCCCCTCAATGAAACTAAGCTCCGCCACCGCCGCGCGGCTGGTGCGGTGATGAAGACCGACTATGCCAGCCCGGCGGAGGTGATCGATGCGCAAACCGGCGAGATCCGTCAGGCACACATATTTGTAGCGGTACTCGGAGCCTCGTCTGACTCGCTATGGGGAGCTCGGTCAGCGACTGCCAGATTGGATCGAAGACCGGACCCGGGCACTACTTCGGCGGAGTTGCCAAGGCGATCGTCTGCGACAATCTGAAGGCCGGCGTCGTCAAGGCGCCGTGGTTCGAGCCGGCACTTAACCAAATTTTTGCCGCCATGGCCGAGCACTACGACACGACGATTTTGCCGACCCGCAGCCGCAAGCCGCGCGAAGGGCAAGGTTGAAGGCGCGGTGCTGATTGTCGAGCGCTGGATTCGGCACGGCTGCGCCATCAAGTAGGCGTCCGGCTCACGTATCGGGGCTGTCGAGATCCTCCAGGATTACACGCGTGTCGCCAGCCATGTACGCCGTTCCCAGCGTGGCGGCCACGTCACGGTGAACGAGCATGGCCAAGGCCAATCACCGTTACGCCAATATGACGCCGGCGAGCTTGATCAAAGTGGTCCGGCGGATCGGCCTTAACGCCGCCATTTGGTCGAGCGGATGATGCGTGAGCGCCCCCCTCCTGAGCAGGGCTATCGTTCCGCCACCAGTGCGGTCGCTGGATGCAGCCCGCGAGAGAGCGCTCGCCATCAATGCGATCAGCTCGCTCCTCCGTGAGTGCCATCCTCAAATCCGGGCTCGACACGTGCGAGCCCTGCCACCGAGCCCATTCAAGCTGCTCCTCTCACGCCAACATCCGTAGCGGTACCCACTATCAATGAAGTAAGGGAACATCGTGATGCTTACCCATTCAGGTGCAGACCCTCGGGCCTTACCGGAATGGCGACCGCCTATCGGGAATTGGCCGAACAGGTTAATGCCGCCGATCTAAGCCGTTACGAGTGGCTCGGTCTGATGCCCGACCGCGAAGCCGCCATGCGCGCCGGCCGGCGCCTGACCAACCGGCTGGCCGTAGCCAAGTTGCGCTTCGTCGATGCCTGCATCGAAGATATCGACTTCGCGTCCCGCGGCGGACTTGACCAGCGTAACACGCTACAGCAGGCGTAGGGCGCTCAGCTGGAAGCTCATGAGAACTTCATCATCACCTGGCCCGAACAGGACTGGCAAGACCTGGCTGGCTTGCGCCTTCGGCCCCCGCGCAGCAAGGCTCGGTCATTCCGTCCTTTATTTGCGCATGCCACGCCTGTTCGACGACCTCGCCATGGCCCGTCCCGACGGTCTTCCCGCGCCTCATAGATAAGCTCGCACGCGTCTAGTTGCTCATTCTCGACGACTGGGGCACCCACACCCTCAATGATCAACAGCGCCTCGATCTTCTCGAAATCTTCGAAGAACGCTACGGGCGCAATCCACCCTGATTGCCACCCAGCTACCCGGTGATCGACGACACGGCGTGCTCGGCGAGCCAAGCATCCGCAGATACCATCCTCGACCGGATCATCCACAACTCCCACGGTAACGCCCTCGAAGGCGACAGCATGCGGAAGAAAGAAAGCCACGTGCCTCTTCGCCGCCATCGAAATCGACGAAACGAATACCAACCATTTCAACAGTCAGGGAACCGAAGGCCAGCGCCGCCACGCTGTCCGCGATTTAGCGAAAGTGCTGTTCGTCAGTTAGCGAAACTGCTGTCCCTTATTTGCTAAATGCGCATCCATGCCGCCGAGTTTGACAATAGATAGGCGCTTCGGAGACAACATTCTTGCGAGCCGAGCCCGCTACTGAGGCCCAGCCTCTTGCTGCTTCAAGACCGCGGTCGTCTCTTATTCTCTGAACCTTCCTCGCTCTTCATCAGTGCGTCCTGGTGGTTCAGTTCCGCAACGAATGCGGGAACCACCCGAGCCCGCAGGCGTTTCGCAAGGCTGCTTGATGCATGCTTGCCAAGCTGACTAATAATGCGCCTCGCTTGCAAGCAAAGCGAACGGCCCTTTCAACGTAGCTCTGCATGGTCGGTGAGCAGCAGCTTTGACGGCAGGAAAACTGCACTTTCCGGCGGATAGTCACGTCAGCATTAGGGTTGGTCCCTGGCCCTCCCGCGATCGGTCGGCAAGGAGCGTTCGGCTCGCGCTGCGGTTTCGGCAGCTTACGCGAGTTGCTTCCGCCGACCCTCATCGCGGTATGCCCACAAGGACAGGTAGGTGCACGTGCAATTCAGATATGCAAACAGTGGTATACCAAAATGGTCATCGATCCGAGGCAGGCCCGGACCTGATGCGACCTTGGAAATGTGAGTTCCGAATGAGGATCATATTGTGCCCCAGCCATTTCGAGACGCTCCCTGGTATCGCTCGATGCTCTACGTCCCTGGAGACAAGCTCGACTGGATGTTGAAGGCGCCCAAATATGGCGCGGATGCCCTAATGTTCGACCTCGAAGACTCGGTCGAGCTTTCTCAGAAAGCTGGTGCTCGGAACGCGGTCGCGAAAGCTATTAGAGAACTAGGCACCGGCTCCTTCGGGCGGTTCGTGAGACTGAATAGGTGGGGAACAGGCTGTGTGGTAGAGGACCTTAATGCTGTTGTGATCGATGGCCTCGACGGCGTGGCGCTGGCTAAGACTGAAACTCCGGAAGATATTGCCGCTTTAGACCTTCTGCTTGGGGAGTTTGAGAGATCGCGGGGCCTGCCGGTCGGCCGAATCGAGATTTGTGCCCATGCTGAAACTGCACAAGCTATTTACAGGCTCTACGATATCTGCATGGCCTCTCAGAGGATCAGGCGGACCGGTGGTGCTGGTGGCCCAACGCCAGGCGGAGACGCGGCTCGTTCACTCGGCGTGCAGCTCAACGACGCGACCGATGAGGGGAATTGCTTTGGAGCTTATTCGGTGCTGCAAGCTCGCGCTGCGGGAATTATACAGATTGAAGGTGTCATGCCAGCAACAGTGGACGACCTCGAGTTGGTCCGGCGAGTAGGTGAAAGATCGAAGCGCATGGGCGCATCGTTTGCGGCAGCCATCCACCCTAGCCATATCCCCATCATCAATGAGATTTACTCGCCCGCGCAGGAAGAGATCAATGAGGCTTGTAAGATCGTGTCCATCATGGCGGAGGCCACTGCGCGCGGTGAAGGCGCGGTTCGGTACAAATCGACGATGCTAGACTATGCGAGCGTTCGGACCGCCCTGGAGGTGCTTAAGAAGGCTCAGGCACTTGGAATTGATGTTGGTACCGTTCCTAAACTCGAGCTGCCACCAATCTGAGCAATCTCGCGCCTCATCGAGGACCTAAGGCCTGTGGGCAAGCCATTGAACGATGCTGTTGGCCAAGAGTCCCCACGACTTGCGCCTAGAGAACAGCCCGAGAAGGCTGCCTCCGGAGTTGAAATCTTCGCGAGTGCCGCTCAAGGGAGCGAATTCCTTCTGAGCAATTGTCAAGACGGTGTGACCATCTCTCGGATAGACATCGAGAGCTGGCGTGTCACACCACAAAGAGCGAATCGTCTCCGGAATGGGATGAACATCCTCTTTTACCAGATGGGCGTCCTAGTCGACACCCTTCAGCTACACTTGAGCGCCTCGTCCGAACGGCGCGGACGATACGCCTCCAAACTCTATCGTTTTCGGAGGTTCATCGAGTTAGCTTCATCATCGATCATCTAGAGAGATTAAGGCTGTACTTGCAAGCATTGCCGTCTCATTGAGGTTGCTCAACCCATGGGGCTTCGCGCCAGCCCTCGCTACCGTCGCGTAGCGACTGAGACGGCGTGCCCGTCCTGCTGCCGCCTCGCACGTGGCTGGCTTCGGCTCACAGACTGGCCACCCTCATCGAGGATCTCTGCAGGAGATCCCTCTCACCCTCACCACACAGCCAGAATATCCGACGGGGCTTGAAGATAAAACATCCGACTGAGGTTCTGCTCCTCAGCCAACTGTGTCGCGCAATGGTTGCAAATATGCCCAGTGTCAAGACCGATGGACCAACATCATCGTTTCATTCGCGCAAAGTTGCCGAGCCGACGCGAGACGCGGCTTCATTGGCTCAGTCGGAGGAAAACCTCTTCTTCGATCGACAACTGAGCGGTTGGGCCGAAGCAAGTGATCTCGATTACCAGAATTGGCAGGACGCTTCGCAAGAGTTGTGCGCTATCTAGACCGCAGAATGGTACTTTAGAGATGTGCACGTGGACTCGAACGTATACTTGAGTCCGCTGGTCGCATTTTCCGGACGCTAACGCCTGATTGGACACACTATGACGATTCTCCAAACGGAGACCAGGGGCAGAGTTCTGGTCGCGCGCTTCAATCATCCCAACCCTCATAATCCGATGAATTTGGCACTGGAGAATGCTATTCGTTCCATTTGCCAGGAAGTAGAGGACGACTCTGCGATCGGTGCCTTGGTGCTGACGGGAGGAAGGCAGCGATCCTTTTGCGCCGGAGGTGATCAAAAAGAACTGGCCGAGCTGTCCGGGTACGGCTGGGCTGATTCTGCCATTGAAAGGGTAATTGATCTTTATTCTGCGATATTGAGAGTAACGAAACCGAGTGTTGCCGCAGTGGACGGATACGCAATAGGTACTGGCCTTGGGATCGTACTATGCTGTGATTGGCGCGTGGGATCGGCAGGAACCAAGCTGCTGATGCGGGAACTAAAGCAGGGTAGCGCCTGTGTAATCGGCGCGTACATGATGGAGACGTTCGTCGGTCGAGCGGCTATGTCCGATATTATTTATAGGTGCGAGGCCATGCCGCTGTCATGGGCCCTCGATCATAGGCTGCTTCATGAGATTGTTGATTCGCCGCACTGTGAGGAGAAGGCTATCGCGCGCGCTCAGATTCTGAGCGAATATCCTGAAGTGAGCTTTAGGCGAACGAAGCAAAAGGTGAACCAAAGCGTGCTCGCTGGTTTGGAGCGAATCGCGGGAGACGCGAAGGACGCCTATGCAGCGGGGATTGCGAGCTTACATCCTGTCCCGAAGCAATAGCCGAAGCTGGGGACGCGTTCGGCTCGCCCTTTCTCGCCGGGCCGGTGGACGCCAACTCTGCGGCGTTTCCTCACCATGTGGGTTCCCTTCATGGCTCGAGTGGCCTCAGTCGCGGATTGATACGAGCTTTTTGAATTTGCGACGCTGTTGTTGAAGATTGAGAAGCTGGACGGAGGTTGAGCCATGCGAACAGGAATAGAAGGCAAGCGGGTCATTGTTACCGCTGGAGCGAACGGAATTGGACGAGCGATTGTCGACCAGCTAGCGGATGCTGGGGCTCGCGTTGCGACATGCGACGTCTCCGAACCTGGTATCGAACAGTTGCGTAAGCAGCTGCCTGAGGTCCGCTCGGAGCTCGTAGACGTCAGGGACGCAGCAGCGCAAGCGAAGTTCCTGGAATACGCAATCAGTTACTTCGGTGGTCTAGATGCATTAGTTAACAATGCCGGAATCTCTGGTCCAACATCTCACATTGAAGATATTTGTCTTCTGGACTGGCAAAGTGTCTTTCGGGTCAATGTCGAAAGTCAATTCGTCGCCTGCAAGGTTGTCGTGCCCTATTTGCGAAAGCAGCGTGATGGTGCGTTAATCTTCATCTCCTCTACGGCGGGACGTCTAGGCTTTCCATTGAGAACGCCATATGCGGCCTCAAAATGGGCGCTTGTGGGATTGATGAAGTCTCTTGCGATGGAGATCGGTCCAGACGGGGTGCGGGTCAATGCCATCATGCCGGGGGTGGTCTTTGGAGATCGAATAAATCGTGTCATTGCCGCTAAAGCGGAAGCTGTGGGCTTGTCGTTTGACGAAATGCAGCGGAAATGGCTCGATCTTGTCTCGTTACGACGAATGATCCCGCCGAAGGAGATCGCGGAGATGATTCAGTTTTTGATCTCGGATGCAGGACGCAATATTTCGGGCCAATCACTCAGCCTTTGCGGCAATACTGAAACACTACGGTAGATCCAGACATTTCTATGAAGAGCTGGATGGTAACTTAGCTCGCGTCAAAGCTAAGCTAAACGCATCCGATGCTGATTTCATCGTCGGACGTCTTTTACTGTCGATCGAGATCAATGCAGATGGACGAACGGAGATAACCCAAGCATAGGTGCTCCGTAAGCCTCCGAGGAAAGATGCCTAGCTGCGGGTGGCCTGATGGTCGGGAAGTGTACGTATGGACGCGATACAATCAGTGCGCTGAATCGACTCAAGTGGTGGAAATGGGCCGAGGGCGGCGTTGGTCTGAGGAGGAGAAGGCGCATGTTTTGGAGAGTCTGTCCGAGCCGCGCCTGGCTACGGCGACAATGCGGCGATACGGCTTGTCGGGTTCTTTTCTAGTCACTTGGCAAAGAGCTTTCGCGGGAAGCCGGACCAAATTCGACGCCTTCGTCAAGGCAGTTGTTGCGGAGAATAAGCCGGTGGCGTCGCTGCCGACGTTATCCGGGGAGTGCGACAGCACATCCGACAGAGCGCCGGATTTTACATCGAGGTGACCGGCGGGCGTCGCGGCCGAAGCAAGCGCGTTGCACCCATACTGTGGTGAGCCTCGCCTCGAACAGGATCGGGGGCACGGGTCCCCACCGCCTTGCGGCGAGCCCGCCGCTTGCAAACGGTGAGCCTTCCTCGCGATGAAGCCGGTAGATCCAGTTGATCCCCGATGGCTCGCCCTCGCGCCGCAGCAGGACGAACAAACGGCGATAGCCGAAACGCCGCCGCTCGTTGGCGAGATCGCGCAATCGGCCACACAGAACTGCGTCCGGCGGGCGGCTGGAGCGATAGTGGATCATCTTCCGATCCGCCCCGACGACCGATGCCAGAGCAGCGGCGAGCCAACGCCGGTTCGCTTCTCGTACGGCTGACCGCCAAACAGGTGCACCGGCCAACTCAGCTGCTACTTTCCAATAGCGCTACGAAATGCGTCCGAATCGGCGTCATATTCCAAGAAAGTTGGCGATCTCAACAACTTGTCCGGTGAGCATGTGAATGCCTTGATGAACGCGGCATCCCCGTGCTCGCGCTTCCCGAAGGAGTGGCGTAGTGTGTGGTTGCATGATCACTTCGGCAACTATCTGCGTAGAGCTGAGTGCAGACACGTCTATCGGCAGAGCATCTTTTTCGTGCAGCCCGAGTGAGGTCGCGTTGATGACAATATCGGCGGTAGCTAAATCAGAGCCAGCGGCCGGTACGCAGCGCCCGGGGTACGCGGAGTTGAGACGGTTGATCAGGGTCGTAGCTCTGGGCTGAGAACGATTGGCGACACTAATACGACCGGCACCTGTTTCAGCGAGAGCTGCCACGATGGCCTTGGCAGCACCACCGGAACCCTGAATGTAGATTCTCGCACCCGCAGGATCAAGGCCCTGAGATCTCATTCCGGCGACGAAGCCAAGACCATCATATGTCTCACCTTCCCATGCGTCGCCGGCTCCTCTCCTAACTACATTCACGGATCCGGTGATTCTTGCCATCCGGCCAAGGTGATCACATAAGGCTAGGATAGCTTCCTTGTGGGGTACGGTGAGGGTAAAGCCCGGGAGATTTTGCCATGCCTTAAGCCCCGCGACAAAGGTACGCAGATTGTTCGCATGAACGTGGAAGGGGACGAATACTGCCTGGCTTCCCCGCTTCGCGATGATCTTGTTCATTGCCTCCGGGGTACGAATGTGCGCTACCGGATCGGCGACAATTCCGTAAACCTTGGTACTTCCATCAATCTGATTGGTGCTCATGATACCTCCGGCTACTTCTCTCCAGCAAGTGTGCCTAGCAACGAGTCGGCTCGAACTTGGCCGAGCCGGCGCCCAGTTCTCGATGGCCGCAAATATGTTTTTGGATTCATGTTGACGAGTGTTCACCCTCCCCAAAACGCGCACGATCACGTCATCGATGGCGCAGTACTGAGAACTACCGTATGGGCCCAACTGTTCGTGCAGTGAGCTTCTGAACGGCCGGCAAGTGGCCTTGCCAAGATTAAGTGCTTCAGGGAATGTGAGCAGTTCGCCGCGTTTGATTTAAGGTGCATTGATGGCGAGGCATTCTCAGCAGCATGATTGATGGATTGAGATCTCCATGCACGACGCGTGTCCCTTGTTGAGGTTTGGTCGCTCGGATTCAAAGGAGCTGCAAAACTCAGGCGCACCTAAGAAACGATATGAGCCACGCGAGCCGTCCTCGGCTGCATTCCTAGCAAGCACCATGCCGGAAGTGGGATGTTAGCCTACGAAAGTAAACAGAAGCACGGACGTTCGCGATCGTACCGTTGGAGAGCTCTGGGCCTTGTCGGAGTGTCAACGTCAGTGGATCTTAACACGACATAATGGCGCATCGGACCACGCGAGGAAGATAATCTACCTGGCATACGGAAGTAGGTAGAAGGTTTCGAAAGCTTGGGCGCTACTTCTGAGCCAACTCGCAGAAGTCTGTGGCAGCCGGTCCCTACAGAATACCCGTGCCCAGCGCAATGCAAGTCTAAATGCGGCACGGCTATGTCGGCTCGCTCTGGCACGGTCGTTGCTTAGGCTCTGTGGAGAGCTGCTGCTCACTTCTCGACCGCGTTGGCTGCAATCAGAATTGCGTCAACGGTCCGCCGCCATTGGCACGCTCGTACTTAGGCAGGCTCGCAAGGGTTAACCGATAATACTTCGGAGCATCTGTATGGCTGAGGAGATTAAGTTGTCCGGAGTGCTATCGCATTTGCGGGTGGTCGAGATCGGTAGCTCGGCTGCAACCAGCTATTGCGCCCGTTTATTTGCGGATTTCGGGGCCGATGTTCAGAAAGTGGAGCCGCCCGCAGGCGATCCATTGCGTAGCAGCGCACCACTGACGCCATGGGGCCAGAGCCCGTGGTTCGCATTCCTGAACCTTAACAAGTCAAGCGTCATCGTCGATGTTAATGATCCCGAGGCGATCATTCACTTGAGTGGCTTGGTCGAGGATTGCGACATTCTAATCGATGGTCGCGATGTCGCTTCCGCGGATTGCCCTTCAATTGACATCGCAGCGATCAGCCGGCGACATCCCAACTTAATCTACCTGGAGGCGAGTTGGTTCGCACACGACGGCCCCTATGCAGGATACGTGGCAACCGATTCGACGGTACGTGCGCTGGCCGGCCTCATTAAGCTGGTCGGACCGGCCGAGGGCCCGCCGGTGCTCGCACCAGATTTCCAGACAGGTATTCTGTCTGGCCTATGGGGCTTCATCGCTGCAGTTTCCTCGGTGCTGGCGATAACGCAGGGTGGAGCAGGTCGGTCGTGGTCCCTGAGCATTTTCGAATCTAGCTTGACTGCAAGCGAGTATCTCATGTCCGAGTCCGTTGAGCGCTCGGACGTGATCCGCAGGATGGGAATTAATCGGTTCTGGCCAGGATTTCCGTTGGGCATCTACGAAACAAAAGACGGCTGGCTTGGCGTAACGACGGTCACACCTGCCCAATGGTGGGCGTTCTGCGATATGCTCGGCTTGTCTCAACTGAGGGATGACCCGAGTCTCGTCTTTGGGAAAGATCGTCTGCTAGATGCAGAACGGATCGAAAGGGAATTCATCCCGAGGCTGAGGGAGCGGACAGCGCGGGAGTGGTTTGCGGAGGGAATGAAACGAAGGATCCCGCTCGTGCCGGTGCCCACAATGTCCGATCTGGTCAGTGATATGGAAAAAAGAGAGCGCGGCGCGATTGTGCCCGTTCAGTTTGGTAAGGAAGAGGGGCTCACTGCAGGCTCAATGCAGCGGCTTACGTTGACCCCCCCAACTCGAGGGGGAAGCGTTCCGAATCCTGGCGAGCAGCGGGCTGCCGCAAGTAAGCGAAGGCGCCTAGCCGACACCGGTTCACCATGTAGCACGAGCATAGAGACTGGCCGGCAACCGCTGCACGGCATACGAGTCATCGACTTCTCGATGGGTTGGGCGGGCCCTTTGTGTACGCGCACACTGGCAGATCTGGGGGCCGAAGTTATCAAAATTGAGGCCGTGCAATATCCGGACTGGTGGCGCGGTGTTGATCGGAGTCCTGCTTACGTGCAAAGCCAGATGTACGAAAAAACGCAGCGGTTCTGCATTATGAATCGCAATAAGAGCGGTATTACGATTGACTTGACCCGCCCTCGCGGCTGCGCTCTCGCCAAACGGCTCGTGGCGAAAGCCGATATCGTCGTTGACAATTATTCAGTCGATATTCTGCCGAGGTTCGGTCTAGGTTACGACGTGCTAAAATCGCTTAACCCACGCCTAGTGATGGTGTCGATGTCGGCTTTTGGCACGAACAGTATTCATCGAGAGTGCCGAGCCTACGGCTCGACCCTCGAGCAGGGATCGGGGTACCCGGGGGTGGTTGGAGGCCCCGACGGGCCGCCCGTGATGAGCCACACCGCTTTTGGAGATCCAGTAGGCGGGTTGCATGGCTGCGCCGCAGTTCTGATCGCTATGGTTCACGCTCGCAGCACGGGGCAGGGACAGTTCATTGACCTGGCGCAAGTCGAATGCATGATACCATTTGCGGCGCCATGGATTACTATGCAGTCAATTGGCGGCGCCGCGCCAAAAAGGTACGGCAATCGGCATCCTCAGTTCGTGCCCCACGGCTGCTTCCGCTGTACTGGCGAGGACAATTGGATTGTTATAGCGGTTACGGATGCCGACATGTGGCATAGGCTCGCGTTGGTTGTTGGTCGGCCTGACTGGGCCGCGGACGTGTCGCTCAATTCTGCGGAAGCTCGCCGGTGTATTGAGAACGAAATCGAGACAGTCATCGCGGCCTGGACGCTCAGCCGTGATGCGGACGAGGCAATGTCCCAATTGCAAGCAGTAGAAGTTGCTGCCGGGGTAGCCCGCATGCCGATTGACCTGCTCAACGATCGGCAATTGAAATCACGCGAATTTCTGCAGCAAACCGAGCGCGCGTTCATAGGTGTGCATTCGCAACCGTCGATGCCAATTCGCGAAGATGCTAAACCCTTCCCGATCCGCACGCCCGCCCCGACTCTCGGGCAGCATAATGGAGAAGTCCTATCAAGGATTCTTGATCTCACCGATGCCGATATCGCTCAACTGGTGAAGGAGAACATCATTGGTACCGCGATGCTCTCAGAAGGCGGGCTCACACACCAAGAAGGTGTTGGTCAAAATGACTGAAACGGGGGACGCTGAGTTTCTGCTGACTTGTGCTCTTTGTTTACAAATTAAGCTGTTTTTGCCTTCCTCGGAGTACTTGAAGCAGAACGATTGCTTCACAAACAGCTAAGTTTAAGATGGCGAAACACGTCCATGGTCGCGGCGCGTGAGACGATCAACGCGATTGGTCAGCTAAACTGGCGTAGGACTCGTGGAAAGTCTATACGGGGTGGGCGGTTTGTTTTTGCATTCGGCGGTTTGCGTTTCATGACCCGGATCGCCCGGGCAGGGGCGGGCGACTATTTGTCGAATGTCAAGTCCCTATCTATGCCGAGCTGAGGCCGTAGCGAACTGAAGGCTTCAATGTAAAGGCGCTCTATCTCGGTGCATTCAGGCCGACTCTAAGGTCGATTGGGGTGGCACAGGTCAGCGCTGGACAAAGATCGAGTCCCATATGCCTCCTCGCGGGAAGAGCGGCTACATCGGTCTTATGGATGCTCGATTCTTGCGCGCAAGCGTTTCGGCTGTCGCGAGCTTCTTTCTGGCCGCTGATCTTGTTGCGGTGTCCACATTGTCTCACGCATAAAGATATGTCCCCACGAATGAGTACGGACGAGCGTGTTCTAGACGCAAGTTCGAGAAGACGACCGCCGTCCGAGGTCAGCTCACTCGGCGCTTGACGAAGTCCGTGTATATAACACCAGCGGCTAGCGTGACCGAGCCTCGCGTGTGCTCACGCGGTAACTCCACGACCGCTTTTGGCCATTAGCTAGTGGGGCTGAACTAGGTGACCGCCTTGGGCCTTGTCTCGGGCCGGCAACTGGCTCCGCCTTCGCACAGGACGGCAGAGTGACATGCGTGTTCCATGCTATGGTCGCGAATCGCTATGACACGATGGTAGAGGTCCCGAACTGTGCGTCGTTGACGCCGTCAATCGTGCTCGACTGGCGGGGCGCGTCTCACGACCCGACGCATAGAAGTCACTGATCCTCGGCTGCTTCCTAACAGTGATACGACGGCTGTTTGGTTTGCTACACAGCCACCGTTTGCGGTCGATGTCTCTTCAAAGTGAATCAGGCGCTTAAGGCCTTGAAGGTCGGTGGCACAGACGTTGCTATTGAGGCGCTGTGGAGACGGGCCGGCCGAGCTAGATCATGCTCGCCTTGACTGAGAGCAAGCGCGCCAGAACGGCTGAGCGTCATTATATCCGTTGATGGAGAGAATGTGCCTTCAATGAAAGAAATTGCCTCTTGTGCCACGAGTACCATTGGCCGCGCCAAGCTCTCTCGCAATACGAACCAGCAGGAACTTTAGAAGGGCTCATGAGAGCGTTCTCGAGGTGGGCTCGATCTTCGAGGCAGGCGAAAATACGTTGGAGAGTTAGTCGTGTGTTGCGGTTCTGCAGAGCAGTTATCAGTTTAGCTCAACATTGATGCCACTCCAACAAGTTAGAGGGCCTCTTCGGCCAGACTCTGCGCAAGGCATCAGAATGATGATCGCTGTAGTTCAATACTCAATGGTCGTCACCGGAGAAACGAATGGAGCTCGCCTTTACAGATAAGGAGCAAGCATTTCGCGAAGAGGTGCAGCAGTTCCTGCGCGACAACGCGCCATCGGAGATGCAGCGGAAGCTGGTCGAAGGCCAGAACTTGTCTAAAGACGAGATGGTCGCCTGGTGGCGCACTCTACAAAAGAGAGGCTGGGGTGTTGGCCACTGGCCAAAGGAATATGGGGGCGCCGGCTGGACCTCGGTTCAGCATTACATCTTCAACGAGGAGCTTCAGATGTATCCGGTCCCGACGCCGCTAGCTTTTGGCGTTTCCATGGTTGGCCCGGTTATCTACACGTTCGGTAACGAGTCTCAGAAGACGTACTATCTGCCGCGCATCGCCAATGTCGACGACTGGTGGTGTCAGGGATTTTCCGAGCCTAGTTCCGGGTCCGATCTCGCGTCGCTGAAGATGAAAGCCGAGCGCAAAGGCAACAAATACATTGTGAACGGGCAGAAAACCTGGACCACCTTAGCCCAATATGCCGATATGATCTTCTGCCTCTGCCGTACTGATCCAACTGCCAAGAAGCAGATCGGCATCTCTTTCATACTGGTCGACATGAGGAGCAAAGGGATCACGGTGCGCCCGATCCAAACCATCGACGGCAACTGCGAGGTTAACGAACTGTTCTTCGACGACGTAGAGGTGCCCGTGGAAAATCTCGTAGGGGAGGAGAACAAGGGCTGGGATTACGCAAAATTCCTCCTTGCCAATGAGCGCATAGGCATCGCGCGTGTCGGCGTCTCCAAAGAGCGGATCCGCCGAATCAGAGAAGTTGCCTCGAAACTTGAATCCTGCGGCCGGTCTGTGCTCGAGGATACTGTCTTCAGCCAGAAGCTCGCCGCTTGTGAGATAGAACTGAAGGCTCTAGAGCTCACCCAGCTGCGCGTCGTCGCGCATGAAGGCAAGCATGGCAAGGGGAAGCCCAATCCCGCGTCTTCCGTGCTCAAGATCAAAGGCTCTGAGATTCAGCAGGCCACCACCGAGCTGCTGATGGAAATAATTGGACCGTTCGCTGCGCCCTGTGCCGGTCATCCCGATTGTTGGAATGAATCAACAGATTGGATAGCCCAAATCACGCCGGCCTACTTCAACAACCGGAAGGTATCGATCTACGGCGGTTCAAACGAGATTCAGCGCAACATCATTAGCAAGGCGGTGCTGAGCCTTAGTTCTGTCTAGCAACAATTCAGAACGTCGGACCCGGCATTATCGTCAGAGGAAACCCTAGATGGAGTTCGATTTAACGGACGAGCAGCGGCTCCTGAAGGAAAGTGTCGATCGTTTTTTGGCGGATGCCTATGGCTTCGCGCAGCGACACAAGTACATGAAGGAAAAGGGCGGATGGAGTCGAGCGATATGGAGTCGCTTAGCCAAGCAGGGCGTGCTCGGTCTGCCATTTCTCGAAGCAGACGGCGGATTCGGCGCCGGCGCGGTTGAGACCTCGATTGTGATGGAGTCGCTGGGACGAGCGCTGGTACTTGAGCCCTATTTGCCGACCGTTGTGATCGGCGGCGGATTCCTGCGGTATGGCGGCTCAGCCGCGCAGAAGGCTGCGCATATTCCCTCGATTGTCGACGGGAGCAGGACGTTTGCGTTTGCCCAGCTAGAGAAGCGCTCACGTTATGAATTGAACGACGTCACCACCTGTGCGGAGAAGAAGGCCCACGGTTGGGTCATCGATGGCGAAAAGGTCATTGTCATGAACGGAGAGAACGCGGACACGCTGATTGTGACCGCTCGCACGCATGGTACCCGGCGTGACAGAAGCGGTATCATGCTCTTTCTGGTGCCAGCTACCACCAAGGGCGTCTCCAAAAAGAGCTATCCAACCCAGGACGGCCTTCATGCTGCTGATATTGTCCTATCGCGTGTTGAGATTGGCGCAGAAGCGGCGATCGGCGATCTCCACAATGGCCTGCCGCTCATCGAGCGCGTGGTCGATGAAGCCCGAGCCGCCCTCTGCGCAGAAGCGGTCGGTCTTATGGACGAATCTCTGAGAATAACCGTCGAACACTTGAAAACTCGAAAGCAGTTCGGGGTGGCGATCGGATCTTTTCAGAGCCTGCAGCACCGCGCCGCCGACATGTTCGTCGCGCTCGAACAGGCGCGCTCAATGTCGATGTTTGCCACTATGGCCGTCAATTTCGACGATCCGGCCGAGCGGACGAAATCGATTGCAGCGGCAAAAGTTCAGATCGGAAGGAGCGGAAAATTCATCGGCCAGCAATCGATTCAGCTGCACGGCGGCATCGGCATGACCATGGAAGCAAAGATTGGCCACTATTTTAAGCGGTTGACTATGATCGAGCACGCCTTTGGCGATGCCGATTACCACCTCCGGCGAGTCAGTGAGAGTGGCGGGCTGCTCTGATCTTTGTTGGTAGCGAGGCAACAGGCACGCAACGACCATCCTGCGGCTCTTCTCGCTTCGTAAGACCTTAGCGAGGTGCGGAGAGTGTTAGCCATATGAGCGGTTTCCCGAACTTCAATTGGAGCACGATGCCGGCTCGACGATTTCTGAACGTTAGCCCAGTGAAAGTCACGATGAAGTTCCAGGTCGACGGCTGAGCGGGAAATTATTGTGCTTTGGTCGCAGGAGCACGGGAGCGACGTTCTCGACGAAACCAAGTTGGTCGTAAGGCCAGAGTGAGCAATAGCAACTGCGTGTAAAAGCTACTTCGGTTGAGGAGTCAGAACATGCCCAGAGATATTTCGCCTGCGGCTAGACGGATACGTGCGAGGAAGAGCTCGAGTTCGATCGACCATGGCGCAAAGAGGCGCCGCTGCTCGATGGCCGCCGCTGCCGGCGTCCGTTCCTCGATAATGTCGGCCGTCACAAAGGTAAGCACGGGTTCGCATTTGCTCTCCCTACCGGTGTGGTCTCTCAGGAGGTTGTCCATCTGGTCTGAACCGAGGAAGCTGAGGTTGCGAAACTCCAGTGTGCGCACCACGAGTTCGCTTCTGGCCAGGAAGATGGGAGAACCTCCGCCTCGCAGTGCTCGAAGCTCTGATCGCGGTCGTCCTCTACAAGATCCACACGGTTGTCACCGACAATGGGCATCCAGTTCACCTTCCGCACCGATGCTACCGGTGGCCCGAGACGTAACGCATATGTCCGACACGCTATGCCACGAAAACGGGATCAAGCATCGGCTGACCAAGATCAAGCATCCCTGGACCAATCAGGTAAAGCGCATGAACCGCGCACTTATGGAAGCGACAGTCCAA
This sequence comes from Bradyrhizobium sp. SPXBL-02, assembly GCF_051853065.1. Lineage (NCBI taxonomy): Bacteria > Pseudomonadati > Pseudomonadota > Alphaproteobacteria > Hyphomicrobiales > Nitrobacteraceae > Bradyrhizobium > Bradyrhizobium sp. SPXBL-02. The sequence goes on from NZ_CP182474.1 coordinate 2,129,852, forward strand.
CGCTATCATTATGAGCGGCACGGTCACCTCGAAGCACCTAGCCGACTTCATTGCCACCTACAGCTGCGCTCAACGGCTGAGGCCCTGAAGCGCCCCACACCTTAGTCATACATTTGCAAGTGCTGGACTTCTAATCAAACGATTCAAACCTGCTCCAGCAGATGCCGGGACTAAACACCTAGAGTCCGGGATCTCCACCGATTGAGCAGATCTCCGCCAAACTCAAGCGCATTTCCGAGCCGTCGAGACTCGCAAAATCAGGGTAATCTGGCGAAAGGTCGTGACTCACCGACCTCTTCTAAAGCGCGGAGTAAGCAAGCTGCGCAGAAGCGCAGGCTAAGTTTCCGGAGGAACCACACTCTACGTCTGATCATGTGACGCGAAGATGATGTTGCTCTTCGGCGGCGCCCTGCCACATACAGTGGATCTCGGGTCGGGGGCGTTCCGTCATGCATTGGTTTTATATAAACTGCAGGTCGTCTGATCGATTGTTCTCAACATTGCCCAAAATGATAGCCGGATTTTAGCAACTCCGCAAACACGGTTCGCAGCTCTACGTTGAGCATGGCGTTGAGGTCAAGTATGTCCTACGACGTGTCAGATCTTCAACATGCTGTCGATCTAACGACACATCGCTTGTACAAATGGAATTCAACGAAGCTCTCCGAATTGGCACAAACCTTGAAGAGGATCCTATCCAGCACACCGATCGCTCAAGCAGCTGCAGAGATGACTCACAAGATTATAGGACGGCTGGAGGATGCTCCGGAAAGTCCGCTGAGACGAAGGCGGGCAGGATGATTTGCCCGGAAAAGGCATCCGAAACAAAACCAGCATCGCTTTCGCGATACGGGGTCGTGAGACAGGCGGCTGAGCATCACTTCGCGGTCGAGCTTGGCGAAATTGCGAAACTTGCGCTGCCAATAGTGCTGACCAACCTTGGGCAGGTCGCGATGATGGCGACGGACCTCGCCTTCATCGGACGCATGGGTGCCGAGGCGACCGCGGCGGCAGCTCTGGCCGGCAGGATCTATTGGATTAGCGTCACCTTCGGGATGGGCCTGATCGCGGCGAGCGCATCCTTTGCGGCACAGGCGTTTGGAGCGAATAATCTAAATCTGGTAAGGCGCTCGCTGCGCATGGGGCTGTGGATGGGACTGCTGTTATCGCTACCGGTAATGGCTTTTCAGCTAGGCGCCGAGCACATATTGCTGGCTCTTGGTCAGGCGCCCGACACGGCCCGGCTCGCGCAGCAATATCTGTCTGGAGCAGCCTGGGGCGCCGCACCGGTGCTATCATTTTTTGCAATTCGTACTTTCATGAGCGCGGTCAATCGGCAGGCGCCGGTCTTGTGGATCACCCTAGCAGCCGTCCCTCTCAACGCCCTATTGGTTTATCTCCTGATGTATGGGAATCTGGGCCTGCCGCGGCTTGAGTTGTTCGGTGTGGGTCTGGCGACGACAGTAGTGAACCTTTCGTCATTTTTTGCTGGTTTTTGGTTCGCCACAGCGGCTCGATCGTTCCGGGACTATCACGCGCTGGCGCAGCTCTGGCGCTTGGATTGGCCGTTGATGCGGCAATTGATCGTGATCGGTATGCCTATCTCCATGGCCGTTTTGTTGGAGAGCGGAATCTCGTCTGCTGCAGCCCTCTTGATGGGCCTGATCAGTACAAAAGCACTTGCGGCCAATCAGGTTGCATTTCAAGTTAGCGCCTTCGTTTTTATGATTTCCTCTGGTATCGGCATGGCGGCGACCGTGCGGGTTGCCCATGCGGTGGGCCGCAATGACGCTTCCGGTGTCAAGCGGACATGTCTGACCGCGATGCTCCTCGGTATCGTGATCGTGGCGGTACTGACGCTCGCAGTGATTGCCGCGCGCTTTGAGATCGCGGAGTTGTTTCTGGGCGAATTGGTCAATGACGCCGATGCCACGATCGGACTCGGTGCACACCTGCTTTTGGTCGGCGCAAGTGCCTTCATCTCTGCTGCAGTGTGCACCATCGCGTCGGGCAGTTTGCGGGGCATGAAGGACACCCGAGTGCCGCTTCTATTTGCCGGGAGCGCATATTGGCTTATCAGCGTTTCCCTCAGTTACCTGCTTGGCTTCAAGAGCGGCCTTGGAGCGACTGGTATCGGCATTGGTTTGTCTATCGGGACGGCCGCATATGCGGCGCTTCTCGTCTTGCGTCTCCTCTTGCTGGCGAGGAGGCTCGCTCTGGCGGACGCATGAAAGCGGAGTTTGAACACTTTCCCGAGAGACGCGATGTGTGCGGCGCCAAGCGATGGACAGAAATGAATGCAAGAGTTGAAACTGAGCGGTATGCGTCCCCTCCTTTGGCGTTGTCACCACCTTTAGTACCGAGCTCGATGCAGCACAGGTGACGCGTGAAGCTAGTGATGAATATTAGCACAAGACGGATTACTCATGAAGATCACAGGCGTTCGGACGCACATTCTTCAAGCCACACTCTCGCAACCTCTTGCCTCTTCACGTGCTTGGTATGACAAGCGCACTGCGATGCTTGTCGAGATCGAGACGGACCAGGGTATCGTCGGCTGGGGCGAATGCTACGGTCCGGCGCGGATGACCGCAGCAGTGGTCGATAGCGTTGTGCCATGGCTCATCGGGCAGGATCCGCTGCGTACCGATTATCTCTGGCAAATGATCTATGCAGGCTTGCGCGATCATGGGCAGAAGGGTGTCATCATCCAAGGCTTGAGCGGCATTGATATCGCACTGTGGGACATCAAGGGCAAGTATTTCGGGGTTCCTGTGCAACAACTGCTCGGCGGCGCCCGCCGGACGGAATTTGTTTGTTATGCGACTGGCCTGCTCCGGCGAAAAGCGGACGATCCGATCCGGTCTCTCGCCGATGAGGCGGCTAACTATGTGGCTGAAGGGTTTTCCGCGGTGAAGCTGAAGGTCGGCTTTGGTGTGGAGGAGGATACGGCCACGACGCGCGTTGTCCGCGAGGCAATCGGACCGACTGCGATGCTGATGGTGGATGCGAATCATGCGTATGATTGTGTGGCCGCAATCCGTCTGGGCCGCATGATTGAGCATTACGACATTGGCTGGTTCGAGGAGCCGGTGCCGCCGGAGGACGTTGCCGGCTATCGGGCGGTAAGGGCGGCACTCTCGATCCCGATCGCCGGTGGGGAATGCGAGTTTACCCGCTTTGGCTTTCGCGACCTGTTCGTGTCGCGCGCGCTGGACATCGCGCAGCCCGACACCTGCGCAGCTGGCGGACTTTCCGAATGCAAGAAGATAGCCGACATGGCTGAAGCGTTCGGCGTCCGTTATAACCCACACGTCTGGGGTACCGGCATTGCGATCGCTGCGTCACTGCATCTCCTCGCCGTTCTGCCGTCGCACACGCCGCCCTCGCTCAGACCGATTGAGCCGATGCTTGAGTTCGATCGCACCGAGTACCCGATTCGGCAGGCAATTCTCGCGGAGCCGATAGAGCATACCCGTGGCATTGTTCGCGTGCCGGACGGCTCAGGACTCGGGATCGAAATCGACCGCAAGGCGTTGGCGCGATTTGCCGCGCAGTAATGCGTTGATCGCGCTTGGCGCCATCAACTTGACCGGCAGGGAGTGGTCAGCCGCGTGTGGCACATTGCCGAAAGTATCTAGCTGAAATCTAGCATGGCGCGGCGATGCTCATCTGTGCTTTGTTTCACGAGCGAGAGGGCCGTGCAGAAAGCGTTGACCGCGCCGGCCGTACGCTTCAGTCACGACGATTTCGTCAACTGGATCGACGGGAAGCGCGAGAATAGCAGGCGCCTCGCACGTTCTGGGCCCATAGCAACACCGGCACCGCTCGAGCGCCGCCTAGGTGTGGTCTCACGAGGTTGTCCTGGCCTGAACCAAGGAAGCTGAGGTTGCGAAGCTTCAGTGTTCCAGGGAGAGACCAGATGAATGTCCACAAGAATGCGCCTTTGACGCTCAAAGGTCGAGAGGCGATGGTGAGAAGCGTGGTGGAAGGTGCGTTGAGCCAAGCCGGCGCGGCTGACCTGTTTAACACGACGCCCCCGTCGCCAAATGGGTCAAGCGCTTCGGCGCAGAAGGTGTTAAAGGGTTGCGTGATCGTTCGTCCAGAAAGCAGATGTTGCCTGGGAGTTACCCAGGCCCGCGACCACGAGCAAGAACGAGCCTCAGTATGCCGACTATGAGGAAAACCAGAGCGCTCGCTCTGACCAGCGCACACCTCGCAAATTGAGCTTTTTCTCAGGCACTTCGTTTGGTTACGTTCACTACCAACATTAGTAGTTCACCAAGGTAAGGATCCCAAATATCAGTTCACTGGAAATTTTGGGTGACCGACATGTCTCACCGGTTCATTGACCGACTGCACGAGGTGCTCGACACCAGTTCGGTACTGACCGGCGCCGATATCGACGAGCGCTATTACCATGACCTTGCGGGTAGAACGGTCGCCAAGCCCCGTGCGGTCGTCCGTCCAAGGACAACGGAGCAGGTCTCGGACTTGCTTCGGCTGTGTCATCACGAGAAAGTTCCGGTGACAACGCAGGGTGGCATGACAGGCTTGGTGTGTGGCGCATTACCAAACGCGAATGAAATTGTCCTGTCGATGGAGCGCATGAATGCGGTCGAGGAGGTGGACACGTCGGCAGGAGTAGCCATTGCACAAGCCGGGGCGCTGCTGCAGAGGATCCAGGAGCGGGTCGAGCAGGAAGACCACATGTTCCCGCTTGATCTCGGCGCGCGCGGTAGCTGCACCATCGGTGGCAACATTTCGACCAACGCTGGCGGCAATCGCGTAGTTCGCTACGGCATGACCCGCGACCTCATACTCGGCCTCGAAGTGGTTACTGCCAATGGAACGATCCTACTTGGCTTGCGCAAATATATCAAGAACAACACGGGGATCGACCTGAAGCAGCTTTTCGTCGGCAGCGAGGGTATTCTTGGGGTAGTCACGCGAGCCGCATTGCGCATCTTTCCCGCACCTTCGGAGCGGCAAGTGGCACTTTGCGCTCTGCATTCATTCGAGCAAGTCTCTTCGTTCCTCCGCATGGCGCGTCAACATCTCGATGGAGAATTGACGGCGTTCGAGGCCATGTGGAACGAATATTACCGCCTGACCATCGAGCGCGTGAACGGCGTGGTCGGGCCGCTGCCAACCTATCATCCTTTTTATGTCCTTCTCGAAGCTTCGGGGAACAATGCTGACAGAATCTATGCCGATTTCGAGAGGCTGCTTGAGACCGCGAAAGACAAGAACTTGATTCTCGACGCGACGCTCTCATCTTCTAAGACATCGGCAGCAGCGATATGGCGTATCCGCGACTCAACGCTGGAACTTGGTCGCACTTTCCCCTATGCCTCACGTATTGGCTTCGACGTCAGCGTTCCTATTGGCCGCATGGATGAATATGCGAACGCCATTGGCGCGCGCATCAAGGCGATCGACGTCCGGGCGTTCACGATCGTTTTCGGTCACGTCGGAGATGGCAACTTGCATTTGGAACTGCACCACGAGCACACGCCTGACAGGCGGGAGGAGTTCGAAAGGCTTGTTTATAATGTTACGGGAGAATTCGGAGGTTCGATCTCGGCCGAACACGGTATCGGCGTCCTCAAGCGGTCATACCTGAAAATCACTAGGACGCAGGAGGAAATCGAAACAATGCGTACGCTGAAGCGCGCGCTCGATCCGAATAACATTCTGAACCCAGGGCGGATCTTCACCCTCTGACAGGTTGGGCGAATAAAAGGGTTGTTTCAGCTTGTGCAGGATCAGCTTTGAGATTGTCTAACTGAGTTGGGGTATAGCCATCCACCATCGATGGGCGCAACGATCTCGTCATTGGGGTGACGGCCTTTGGTGGCAAGAGAGATCATGAACAAGCTCAGATGGCCCAGCATCATTCAACTTCTTGAGATTCGAATGCATGGCGGTGCAATAGGCTCGAAGCCCCTCAATGTCAAAAACCCTGATCGATCTCGTTGCTATTCTCGACCTCGAGCAGCTCGACCTGAATCTGTTTCGCAGCAACAACTCAAACATCGGCTCGCAACAGGTATTTGGCGGCCAGCTGATCGGGCAGGCACTGGTTGCGGCATGCCGCACAGTGAAAGACCTGCTACCGCATTCGCTACACGGCTATTTCGTTAAGGCGGGCGATCCGCAGGTGCCGATCATCTACAAAGTTGAAGTCCTGCGCGACGGCAAGAGCTATTCGAGCCGACGCGTCACAGCAATGCAGTGCTGTGACGCGATATTCTCCATTATGGTGTCCTTTCACGCTGAAGAGCAGGGCGCCTTCGATCATCAGGACAAGATGCCGGACGTGCCGTGCCTAGTAAAAGTCACATCGGAGGAGCTGTCAAATCAGCCTATGTTTGTTGAGACGCCTGAATTCATCCGCCGCTACTATGGGATTGAGTTACTCACGGTTGAGACTGGGCGTTATTTCGGTCACAAGCTTGATGATGGCCGCATCCATGTCTGGATCAAGACCGCGGCGAAGCTGCCGGACGATCCGATGCTGCATCTATGCGCGCTGGCCTATGCCTCCGATTACACGTTACTTGACGCGGTGACCGCGCGTTATGGCCGCAAGCCGTTCGACAAGCGGATGATACCTGCAAGCCTCGATCACGCGATGTGGTTCCATCGGGCGTTTCGCGCGGACGACTGGGTGCTGTATGCGCACGATTCTCCGAGTGCGCAGGGTGGTCGTGGCATTGCGCGAGGACTGATCTTTAAGCCCAACGGCACGCTGGTGGCGTCCGTAGCCCAAGAAGGGTCGGTTCGCGAGCGGCTTTGAGGCGCTACGTGAGCAGACGTGAGCAGACACGTGATCATCGTTGAGACCTCATTGTGACACGTTTAGCGGCGAGACGCCGGTCTGTTGAGGGCGGCTATGTTTGAGCGTGTCCCGCCAATTGAAGGGCGGCCGTGCTCGTGGACGCGAAGCAGCTATTCGAAACGCGATGCCATCCAGTGCCTTTATATGTCTCAAGAATGTACCTGTCTTCGTGTGCTTCCGGAAGCTAAAGCGGGGAGTGGCGACTCGCAAGTGTCGCGACGATTGAATCGTGCGCGCCGCAGATCGCCGGCGCAATCGTCGCCTTCCCGTCGCCCCCCACGTAGCGAGAAACCGGTAGCGCCGGGAACATGGATACACATCGGCTAGACGCGAGTAGCGAAACCTATTTCGAAGCGATGGAGGTGGCACGACTATCACGTGCTCGTTGCGTCATCAACTCTATCTGATTTGGTAGCTGTCCGAGCGGTGGAGCCACTGGTTTAGTCAATTTCGTGAACCGTTGATTGCGCGCGAGATTGTCAGAACATCGAGTCGGCGTTCACTATCTCGTCAGTAAACTATAAGCGGCGCCACGCTCATCGTAAGCTGGGGCCGACCACGTTCAAAGCATCAGCATGACTTGAAAATGAGTTCTCGATGGAAGTCTTATCCAATCTGCGGGTCGTCGAAATCGGCAGCTCGGCCGGGACCAGCTATTGCGCGCGCTTGTTCGCCGATTTCGGCGCCGATGTTCAAAAAGTCGAGCCGCCGGCAGGTGATCCTCTCCGCCAAAGCGCGCCAGTTACGCCGGGTGGGCAGAGCGCATGGTTCGCATTCCTGAATTTCAACAAGTCTAGCGTTATCATTGATCCCACTGCCGCAGATGCGGTCACACGGTTGACGGCATTAATTGAAGATTGCGACATTCTGATCGACGGACGCGATGTTGGTGCCGCCGACTGCCCGGCCATTGATATTGGGGCTATCCGGCAACGGCGGTCCGGCTTGATCTATCTCGAAGCGAGTTGGTTCGGCAGCCTGGGGCCGTATGCGAGGTTTGCCGCAACTGATTCTACCGTGCGGGCACTAGCCGGTCTCGTGAAGCTGGTTGGTCCGTCCGAAGGTCCGCCCTCGCACGCACCGGATTTTCAGGCGGGTATCCTTGCCGGTCTATGGGGGTTCATCGCGGCGGCATCTTCGGCGGTTGCGCGAATGCAGGGTGGGGCGGGTCGGTCGTGGTCACTAAGTATTTTCGAAGCGATGCTCGCTCCGACCGAGTATCTGATGTTTGACGCGTTTGCGCGCGGCGACGTGATGCGTCGGATCGGCGTCAATCGCTTTTGGCCGAACTTCCCGGTCGGCATCTATGAAACACAAGAAGGGTGGCTCGGCGTTTCAGCGGTTACTCCGAAACAGTGGCGCGAATTCTGCGAAATGCTTGGCCTCCCTGAGCTGCGCGATAATCCAGATCTTGCCTCTAACGAAGGCCGTCTGCAACACATGGACCATATTGATCGACAGCTGATTCCGAGGCTGAAGATGCGGACAGCCCAGGAGTGGTTTGCGGAAGCACTGGAACGGAAACTCCCGATAGTTCCAGTGCCTCAAGTTTCGGAGTTGCTCCAGGATGCAGAAAAAATAGACGGAGGTGCAATCGTGCGCGTTCGTCTTGGCAAAGAGGAGGGAAGCACCGTCGGCTCGATGCAGCGGCTTACATTGACACCGCCACGTCGGGGAGGGCAGGTACCGGAGGTGGGCGAACAACAGCGTGGCGGTGATGTACGACCAACCGAGCCGAGCATTCCGCGATCCTTGCGGGGTTACACCGATTCGTACCCCCTGCCTTTGCAAGGGGTTCGCGTGGTGGACTTCACGATGGGCTGGGCAGGACCCTTATGTACTCGCACACTGGCTGATCTTGGTGCGGATGTAATCAAGATCGAAGCTATCCAATACCCGGATTGGTGGCGCGGCGTAGACAGGCCTCCTCGCTACGTGGAAGATCAGATTTACGAAAGGGCGCCGTGCTTCTGCATGATGAACCGCAACAAGCGCGGCATGACGCTCGATCTGAAGCGTCCGGAGGGCCTTGCGCTTGCCAAGCGGTTGTTGGAACGAGCCGATATCGCCGTAGGCAATTACTCGGTCAACGTGCTGCCGAAGCTGGGGCTTGGCTACGACGTGCTCAGGACCCTCAACCCTCGGCTGGTTATGATGTCGATGTCGGCCTTTGGCACGAACAGCGTCCATCGCGACTGCCGGGCATACGGTTCGACTCTTGAGCAGGGCTCAGGACTTCCAGGCGTGATCGGAACCGTCGGCGGACCGCCGATTATGAGTCACATCGCGTTTGGCGATCCCGTTGGTGGGTTGAATGGCTGCGCTGCAGTTCTGGTTGCCTTGATCCACGCCCGCAAGACCGGGCAAGGCCAATTCATTGATCTGGCGCAAATCGACTGTATGATGCCTTTCCTAGCCCCTTGGATGACGGTTCACTCGATCGATGGTATGCCGGCGCCCAAATATGGAAATCGGCATCCACAGCAAGTCCCACACGGCTGTTTCCGATGTGCCGGTGAGGACAACTGGATCATAGTAGCAGCTACCGACGCGGCCATGTGGGAGAGGCTTGCCACCCTTATCGGCCGACCGGACTGGGCCAAGGACCCATCTCTGAAATCAGCCGAAGCCCGCCGCGCCATAGAGGATGATATCGAGAGAGGCATTGAAGCCTGGACCCTCGCCCGCGATGCGGATCAGGCCATGTTTGAGTTGCAAGCGGTAAGGGTTGCGGCCGGCACCGCCCGCCTGCCAATTGATATGCTCAAGGACCCGCACCTCGGCTCCCGCTCATTTCTGCAGGAAGTGAGCCGCTCCTTCGTGGGGTTGCACCCGCAGCCGTCAATGCCAATTCGAGAGAACGCGAGGCCCTATCCGATTCGTACAGCGGCGCCCACTCTCGGACAACATAACGTAGAAATCTTATCGGGGCTTCTCGGGCTCTCTGATATGGAGATCGAGCAATTATCCAGGGATCACATTATTGGTACGTCGATGCTTTCCGAGGCGGAACTCACAAATGCTGAACACACCTTCAATCGAGAGAGGCTGCGCGGTGTTCACGACTGACAAACACTGACGCTTTCTGGAGCGGCTGCCCACCATACACGGGGAAGAGGTCCGCCGAGGAGCACTTGAGGCGTGCTGATGCACATGAGCCCATTTGTTCGATCGAAGCCATTCGATCAATCCCCTGCGCCTGACGAAATGGCAGAGCTCGAACAAGGACACGAGCGGCCACTCGCCCGGCTACATCGGTCACAAGACGTCGATCTTATCTGCGACAATGCAGGCTGTTGCGCAAGCGCATGCGTACAGATGAGGTGCCTTCCGGCGCGGACCTTTGTCTGCTCGAGAAACCGAGGTTGGCGCGATCTCCGAAACTCAGGGCATTGTTCGTATGAACAGCCGGGGCGTGCGGTCGCAAGCCCGCCGCGTCCGGCAATGACTGAGCCGGCCGTTGGAAGTGTAATCTCGCGTGGGTATCAGGCTCTGACCATCTTATTGCCAGAGGCGCTGCAACTTAGTTCAGCTCGGCTCGCATGGCACTACTAACCGCTCCCGACTCCCGAACTCGTCGGTGCCTTTTCATGAAGATAATGCAATTTCCCCGCGGGTGATAGCGTCCGCAAGTGACAGGTCACGCCTGACTCTTGCCCACGGTGCCCCTACAAGTCCTGGTAGCTTTGTTGTTCCCCCGTCTCAGGTAATTAAGCTGGCAGGAGGGCCGCCGGAAAGCGTGATAGTGCTGAGTTAGCCCCCTGCCCATTCCTCGAACCACTCGTTTGTCGGAGGGTGACACATGGCTGGAGCGACAAGCGAGTCGCGCAACATGGAAATGTTGGAATCGCTGGAATCCCGCGTGCGCTGTATTCACGTTCGTTTCCGGCCATCTTCTGTCGAGCGTGCGGCTCAATCATGCTGACCGAGGATGGCCGGAAGGTCGTCGACTTCCTCTGCGGTGCTGGAACCCTTAACTACGGCCATAACAATCATCGGCTCAAAGCCGCCATTACCGACTATCTGGCATCGGATGCTGTAATCCACGGCCTAGACATGGCCACTCCTGCGAAGCTCGAGTTCATCGAGACTTTTAATTCTGTCATACTTCGCAGACGGGATCTGCAATACCGGTTCCAATTTACTGGGCCAACGGGCGCCAATGCTATCGAGGCAGCAATAAAACTTTCGCGCAAAGTCACAGGACGGCAGAATATAATCTCTTTCACGAATGGCTATCATGGCATGAGCTTAGGAGCGATTGCCGCGAGCGGTAATCGCTATTATCGCACAGCCAGCGGAGTCTCCTTGTCAGGCGTAACTTTCATGCCTTACGATGGTTACCTTGGCCCGGACATTGATGCAGCGGAATATTTGCAAAAATTGCTGACAGACGAGAGTAGTGGCGTTGATTATCCAGCCGCCATTCTTCTCGAAACCGTCCAGGGTGAAGGCGGCATAAACGTCGCCCGCAAGGAGTGGCTGCAGTCGATCCAAACCATCGCGAAGAACGCGGGCGCGCTGTTCATAGTTGACGACGTCCAGATGGGCTGTGGTCGCACAGGCGAGTTCTTTAGCTTCGAGTTCGCCGAGTTGTCGCCAGATATCGTTGTCTTATCGAAATCGCTGAGTGGCTACGGTCTGCCCTTATCCATGTTGTTGATCAAGGAAGAGTTTGACGCGTGGCGACCAGGCGAGCACACGGGCACATTTCGAGGAAACAACTTGGCGCTCGTATCTGCAACGGCAGCACTAGATCTATACTGGCGAGACGATATCTTCTCACATGGAGTTCAGCGAACGGGAGAAGTTATGCGCCATCGACTGGAGGCCATAGCGGCCCAGTATGGAAACAGATTTTCCGTTCGAGGGCGCGGAATGGCGTTGGGTTTTGATTGTGGAATGCCAGAACTTGCGGCAACTACAGCACGCAAGGCATTTGAAAAGGGGTTGATTGTCGAACGATGTGGACCGGTCGATCAGGTTATTAAATTCCTGCCTGCACTCACGATCGACTCTGAGACACTGAATGACGGTCTTTCGATATTCGAGCATTCATTGGACGAAGCGCTGAAACAGGCTAGGCCATCGTGATCTGGGTCAAGGCTTGGATCTCCAACAGGTGAAAGAAAGGCTATGGCGTACGAGACGATCAAGTATGAGGTTGCCGAGCAAATCCTCACGATTACGTTGAATCGGCCGGAGAAACTCAACGCGTTCAACTCCCTTATGGAGCGCGAAATTGTAGATGCCTTTGACCGCGCCGACGGAGACAATGACGTCCTCGCGATAATTGTGACCGGCGAAGGTCGCGCCTTTTGCGCTGGCGCCGACCTTTCCCTAGGAGCGGATACGTTCGACCGTGACGTGCGGCGCGGGCCAGTGAAACGGTTGCCCGATGGCAGGGTGGATTACAGCGATCCCTCAGTCAGCGACGGAGGCGGCAAAATTGCTATGCGGATCTTCAGGAGTCTCAAGCCTGTGATCGCTGCTGTGAATGGGCCCGCGGTCGGCATGGGCGTCACCATGCAGCTCGCGATGGACATTCGGATCGCGTCCGACGCCGCGCGCTTTGGTCTTGTGTTCTCCCAGCGTGGCTTAGTGTCGGAGGGAGCCTCCAGTTGGTTTTTGCCCCGGGTGGTCGGCATAGCGCAGGCACTCGAGTGGTCTTACACCGGGCGGTTATTTACGGCGAAGGAAGCGCTTGCCGGTCGGTTAGTTAGCAAGATCGTGCGTGGCGATCGGCTATTACCGACCGCACGTGCCCTCGCCCACGAGATCGTGGACAATACCTCGCCAGTTTCGATCACGATGATCCGGCAGCTGATGTGGCGCATGTTGGGCGCCGATGATCCTATGGAAGCCCATAAGATCGAAAGCCGCAGCATGTACGCGCGCGGCCGCTCCGCCGACGCTAAGGAAGGCATTACGGCGTTCCTGGAGAAGCGGCCGGCGGTGTTTAAAGATCGGGTACCGGCCGATCTGCCCGATTTCTTTCCATGGTGGAAGGAGCGGGAGTACGAATAACCATCAATCTTTCGTCGTTCGGCCTGTCGCGACTGCTCCCCAACGGCTCTGTGGCGATTGAACAAATGGTCCAAAGAACTTGTGTGACATGCGCCGTCGGCAAAGCTTGGGCGGCCTTTCGAATAGCAGGAAGGTTTTCCGATGGCTTGCAGCTGCGTGCGCGGGATTGACTGGATCACGCGGTGCATTCTCGGAAAGCCTCTTATGCTTGGAGAAGGAAGTCTTGTGGCAGCTGTGTTTCTAACGTCGGACTTGGGGGGGCTCACGTATGCCGATTGATTGAATTAGGGGCGCATCGGCAAATCATGTGCTAGGCCGCCTGAGTAAATCGTACCGAGTTCATTCCTCGTTCTCCGTTGTCCTCACTGGAGTTGGTAGTGGCCCGCTCCATGCCCAACCTGTACCCTGAACTTTCTGCCTCAGACTCTGACGGCTGCTGATCACAACAGGATAAATGATATGAAACGCATAGTTAATCCTTTGAACGTGTCGCGCTTCCTTCGAGCATATGACGAAGCCGCCGCTCAGAAGGGCATCAAGCTCTCGATAGGGTTTGATTTTCACAAGTATGTATCGATTACAAAAGCACTTGCGACTAAAGCGCCGACATATCCAACTTTCCGCCCGGATCGCTCTTCCATTAAGGCAGGTGAGGGATACTGGATGATCGGCCTCGACAAGAATAATGAAGTCGTGCTTGTGCAGGCTGCGCGGCTGTATGATCTTTCGCACAGCAATTTTGCAGAGCATCTTGAATCCCTGAAGGCATTCTATGCCGATCCGGCGACACAGGCGCACCCTCAGGATCGTTGTAGTTGCACCGCGCCAAGTGCGAAGAAGATCAATGGAAAAGTAGCCTACCACGGGGATTTTTGGTTGCGCAAAGACTTTCGAGGACAGGGCATGCCTGAGATCATGGCTGCGGTATTGCGTGGCGTGTCGTTCTCGATGTGGGCTCCCGACTTCCTCGTAGGACTTCCAGAGCGCTGGCTACTGTCTAAGGGCGTTCTTGCGCAGTACGGACATTTGCATTGTGAGCCAGGCGGATCGGTGCTCCATCTGGCGGAAGAGGGTATTGTCGCCGACGATCTACTCGCCTGGTTAACTGGTGAGGAGTTGGAATGTCTTCTCAATGGCCACGAAACAGGCGAGGTCGCATTGTGCGCGTGAGTATCGAACCAAGTGTTCTAAAGAGGGGCATAAGTTGCGCTATTGTGTGGGCTCAACGTTCGGCGTCCAAGAGAGCACGAGGTATGAAAATGTCTGCAGCTGATCATACGAGGCAATGTTGCGCCTCGCCCTGACGAAGCGCGAGTAGATCTCGCGACGGAGCGTAGATACGCCCAGGACGATCGCAATTGGCAAGATAAGGCTGGCTTGAAGGTGAGTACTCGTTCTTCGCCGGGGGACGGCGTACCAGCAAGGTTCGAACATGGTCTCGCAAGTTGGGCAAAGATCAAAAGACAGCTTCGCTCGGGCGCGGCGGGTGTTTCCCGATGGCACGTCACGAGTGACGATCGAGCGGAATCCGAGCCCGCTTTATGTTGAGCGCGGAATAGGCAGTTACCTCTTCGATGTCGACGATAACCGGTTTCTCGATCTGAATAGCAACTTCACCACGTTAATACACGGCCACGCTTTCCCGCCCGTGGTGGAAGCGCTGACGCGCCAACTTCAGCGCGGTACCTGTTTCGCAAATCCCACGGAGGTCGAGATCGAACTCGCCGAACTACTTTGCGGTCGTATTCCGGCGGTTGAACGCGTTCGCTTTGTCAACACCGGGACCGAGGCGGTGATGTTTGCAATCAAGGCTGCGCGCGCCTTCACCGGCCGTTCCAAAATAGCCAAGCTTGAGGGCGCGTATCATGGCGCTTACGACTGGGCTGAGGTGAGTCTGGCGGCAACGCCGGACAATTGGGGTGATCCCGCAGCCCCGAGATCGACGGCGTTCTACCGCGGGATGCCAGCGAGCGTGCTGAAAGAAGTGATGGTGCTCCGTTTTAACGATGCCGAGAGCGCACGCCGATTACTTTCAGCTCATGGCCGAAGTCTTGCTGCAATCATTGTAGATCCGATGGCAAGCCGCGGTGGTCTAGTCGCGCCCAAGCCTGAGTTCATTGCAGCGATTCAGGATACGGCTCGTAAGAATGGTGTTCTAGTGATTGCTGATGAGATTCTTAATCTCCGGCAGAGTTTCCGGGGAGCTTCTGCGTTGTATGGCCTTATCCCAGACATCATCACGATGGGCAAGATCATCGGTGGTGGTTTGCCAATTGGAGCAATCGGCGGGCGGGAGGAGGTGATGAGAGTATTCGACGCATCAGTGGGCCGTCCTCTACTTCCGCAAGGCGGGACGTTTTCGGCCAATCCCTTGTCTATTACAGCTGGTCTTGCAGCAATGAAGCATCTAGATCATGCGGCTTTCGCAAAGCTTGACCAGCTTGGATATGTTGTTCGTGACGGTATTGCGCGAGCGATCTCAAAAAAGAGGGCGCCGCTCTGCGTCACTGGAGCCGCGTCTCTCTTTCGCATTCATCCGATGGCTGTAGCGCCGAACGACAATCGCGACGCGTGGCCATCGCCAAGCACATCTGAACTCATGACGCAGCTTGGTGACTTCTTTGCGGAGAATGGCGTCATCTTACCGCATGGTGGCACCGCTTCGATGTCAACACCAATGACTCGCGCTGACGCTGAATTCGTTGTCGATGTATTTGCACGCTTTCTCGATATCACCGGACATGCTGGATGAGGTAGATGAATACCCGTGGCCACCGCGAAGCCTGCGTCATGTGTCAACTTGCGTGGCGCGTTGTTCCACGGGCGTCCTCCATGCGAGCTATTCAGGCCTTCCAAAACTGGGTGCAGAAATCGTGGCGTGGAGCGTGAGTTGCTCGGAATGAGACTAGCAGAGCCATCGATCATCGGCTCTGGCTGACACTGGAGCGCAGGCTTGTAGATGGCACGGTCAGGCATCTGAATACGTTACAGGTGTCAAACCGATGCAGCGTATCGCGTCGAGAAGAGGGTCGCTACGACGTGATAGTTTTCCATTCGGCAGGGCGTTGTCGCAGCCCCGTTGAGGACTACAGCGCCCTATTTGATGTAGTAGCTGCGAGAGCGACCTGCCATGTGTAAGGTGCCGGCTCTTAACATCGGACAAGACCGTTTCTCGGAATATCTAGAGAGTCCGCCCGACTTCGCCAAACCGCGTACCGTACCTAATCTCAGCAGCCTGGAGCGCACGCTTGCAGAGGGAATGGAGAGCGACATGAAGCAGCAGATCGTGCCCCCTGAAGGTGGTCGCCCGAAAGGGCACTTTCGGAACACCGCATACGTCATCAACAAGAGCAGGCCATTTTTTGATGCAGCTCACACCGCTGGTCTCATGGCTGTTCAAGGACGTTCTACGACCGGACGCGCATTTGCGTTAGGCACCGGTCCACTTGATGATCGGCGGGAGATAATTGATTTTGTACGGTGTTCGTATCTGGGGCTGGACAATCATCCTATGATCGTAGCTGGCGCGATCAAGGCGATCGAGGCGCATCGATCACTGCACTGGTCTTGCGCTCGAACCCGACTCAATTTCGATCTCCTGGCAAAGCTCGAGGCCAATCTGTCGGAAATGTTCTGCGCGCGGGTGATCGCCTTTTCAACCGTCATGCTCGCAAATCTCGGAGCCATGCCCCTTCTTGCTTCTGGCATGTTAACAGAAGGCGTGAAGCCGGTTGTCGTGTTTGATCGTAACGCGCACCTCTCGCTCGCATATCACAAGCCGGTCGTTGCGGATGAAACGCGAGTGGAGACCATTGCGCACAACGATATTGGCACTCTTGAAGGCTTGTGTCGCAAACACCCGGTAGTTGCTTATGTTTGCGATGGCGTCTATTCGATGGGGGGGAACGCGCCGATCAAAGAGCTGCGCGAGCTCCAGGAACGTTATAAGCTCTTTTTGTATATTGACGATGCTCACGGCATATCGCTATTCGGACGCCATGGAGAAGGATTTGCGCGCACTCAGTTCCCCGAAGCTCTGGGCGATCGCACAATCATCGCAGCCTCGCTCGCCAAGGGATTCGGGGCATCGGGCGGCATGTTGATGCTAGGAACAGCCGAGCAGGAAGCTCTGTTTCGACGTTACTCTATCCCCTATGCATTCTCGGTGGCACCAAATTTGGCAGCAGTCGGTGCGGCGCTGGGCTCTTGTAAGATCCACCTCTCGCCAGAACTCGGCGAACGTCAGAAGCAGTTGGTGCAACGGATCAAAGTGTTTGACAATCGTGTAGCGACGGTCGAGCAAGGGAGTTCACTTCCAATCAGAATGGTTTCTATCGGATCGGAAGCCAAAGCTATTGCAGTGGCACGAGAGCTTCTCGACGCCGGCTTTTACACCTCCGTGATCTTCTTTCCGACCGTTGCCCAAGGAAACGCAGGCGTTCGCGTGTGTGTTACGGCAGATCATGAGGTTGGCGACATAGAACGGCTGTGTGACTGCATTCTGGAGAGAGTACCAGATGCCATTGTCGACAATTCAGCAAAGACCGTGGCGCAATGATGGGACTGCTGACTCGCAGGGGACCACGAAGCAGGAGGGCTGCAATGAGGTGCACCTGTGGCGACGCAGGAAATACGCGCTCATTTAGCTGTGGATACGGTGCTTCTCTTCGAAAGACATCTCCCCCTTGTTGAGCGCAACGGAAGGCGCTCCTTTCGACGGTCTGAACCATGGTAACAGGAAAGCTGAGAGAAAGTGTTCCGGGCGTTGCCCTCGTGACTGGAGGAGCACGCGGCATCGGACTTGAGATCGTGCGACGGTTCTTGACGGATGGCTATCGAGTGGCGTTCGTGGCGACACAGACGAAGAACGTGCAGCATGCACTCGAAATCCTTAGCTATTGGGAAGATCGCCTCTGTGCGGGGGTAGTCGACGTCACTCAGGAAACTGAGGTGACCCGATTTGTTGACCAGATCCGGGGGCGGTGGGGCGAAATCACGGCTTTGGTAAACAATGCCGGAATCTCTCCAAAGCGCGTGGACCAAAACGTTCCTTGGCTTTCGCAAATGTCGTCTCAGGAATGGGCAAAAGTCATCGATGTCAATCTAAGCGGCCCGTTCTTTCTAATGCGTCTCTTAGCGCCCTCAATGATTTCAAACGGCTATGGACGCATCATCAACGTCGGCTCCCTGGCGGGCCGCGCCGTGCCGTTGATCGCAGGTCCGCATTATGCTGCATCGAAAGCGGGATTGGTCGGGTTGACCCGCGCTGCTGCACGCGATCTCGCTCCATACGGTGTTACGGTCAATTGTATCGCCCCGGGTCGGGTTCTGAGTGACCTAACTGGGCCGGCAGAGGCGGCAGTGAACCGTTCCGCTCTCAGCCGCATTCCTGTCGGTCGTTTCGGAAGGGCCGAAGAGGTGGCGCACCTCGCTGCTTTTTTAGCCTCGCCGGGGGCTAGCTTTATTACGGGTGCGACGATCGATATCACGGGGGGCGAGTTCGCCGCCTAGCCGATGAGCGCCGTTACGGCGCAATAGCGTTCTCTATGCATTGGATTGAGTTGGGACGGGATCAGCCAAGTAAAACAATCTCAAGATGCAAGCACTACCACTTCTTGGGCCGCTGACGTCGTCGGCTCGGCCGTGCTGATGGCATGCTTTCTCAGAAAAGCAAGCCAGAGAGACGAAAACGCTGGCCGCTGTGCGTGGTGGAGGTGTATCAGTCATGACGCGATGCTGCATCTCACTTGTACATCTTCCAACTAGGGCGAAGACCGGCATGCAACGCTCTGGAGGGACGGCGCGAGACTTGTGTGTCTGACCTCCAGCATTTTGCGCGCTACCGGCCAGGAATGTTGGTTGAAGAGCAGAAATCGCCTGGTGGATCTCAGACGCTTAACTCCGGCATTGGATTCGAGGTGATGGTGCTATGTTGTCGGTCGGCATACGAGCGCCCGCAACCCAATTGGCGCAAGCGGCAGCCGAGCGAGGAAGCGTATCGTCGTCCACGACTGTTCCTAGCATTCTCGAACTGCTGATGACGAGCGGTGGCCTGTTCGCCTGTGTACAAGCCGCGCGTTCTGATGGCCCCAGGGGAACGGAGAGTGCATTTCCCTGCTCAGAATCGGGCCTCATACCCATTAGCTGCGCTTTCTCGCCGCTTGAGATAGCTCTCCGTCGAAAGCGTCTCCTGCCGTGTCGAAGAGAAATTATTCGAGACATTGCGCGCCCGCACGTCCTTGCAGGGACTTCGCCGCTTCCTTTCAGCAAGTCGTCGAGAATTGGCGGAAGGCAAGCAGGTAGATCAAAAGACACGCATGGTGACGGTCTATCAGCTCTCATAGCTTGAATCGTCCCAGGTGCTGGGCTCTCCTGAACAGTGGGGTGCTTACGGGCACCGCATCCGCAGGCTAGTAGTTCCAAAACGTAGTTGTGGCTGAAGAAAATGAATCCAACCAGAGAGGCGTTGTCGCGGTTGCGAGTGGTCGAAATTGGTAGCTCAGCTGCGACCGGCTATTGTGCGCGGCTGTTTGCCGACTTCGGCGCTGAGGTTTGGAAGGTCGAGCGGCGTGCCGGCGATCCACTTCGCTCCAGCGCTCCACTAACCCCAGGTGGCCAGAGCGCGTGGTTCGCGTTCCTGAACTTCAACAAGTCAAGTTTTGTCATCGATCTTGCTGACCCAGAGGCCGCCACGCGACTGGCATTGTTGATCGAGGATTGCGACATTCTGATCGATGGCCGCGATATCGATGGCGCGAACTGTCCGCCCGTTGATGTCGCCGCGATCCGACAACGGCAACCTGCGTTGATCTACTTGGATGTGAGTTGGT
Source organism: Bradyrhizobium sp. SPXBL-02 (assembly GCF_051853065.1). Lineage (NCBI taxonomy): Bacteria > Pseudomonadati > Pseudomonadota > Alphaproteobacteria > Hyphomicrobiales > Nitrobacteraceae > Bradyrhizobium > Bradyrhizobium sp. SPXBL-02. Next base: position 2,149,553 of record NZ_CP182474.1, read on the forward strand.
TCGGCAAGGACGGGCCCTATGCTGAATTCGCCGCGAGCGACACGACCGTTCGCGCCCTTGCCGGTCTCATCAAGCTGGTTGGGCCAGTCGAAGGGCCTCCTTTGCACGCGCCGGATTTCCAGACGGGTATCCTGGCGGGTCTATGGGGCTTTATCGCGGCTGCCTCGTCAGTGCTTGCGCGAATGCAGAGTAGAGCAGGTCGATCGTACTCGCTCAGTATCTTCGAGGCATGTATCACGCTCAGCGAGTATCAGCTATTTGAAGCATGTCAGCGCGGCTACGTGATGCGCCGGATTGGCATCAATCGCTTCTGTCCGAATTTTCCGGTCGGCATCTATAAAACAAAAAAGGGGTGGCTCGGCGTCACGACAATAACCCCGCCCCAGTGGCGTGCGTTCTGCGACATGCTCGGCCTTCCTCAATTGCGTGACGATCCAGCCCTGGTGCTCGGTGCCGACCGTCTGAACCATATGGAGCAGATCGAACGACTGCTCATCCCAAGGCTTCGGAAGCGGACCGCGCAGCAGTGGTTTGCCGAAGGACTAAAGCGCAAGATCCCGATTGTACCGGTGCCAGAGATGTCCGATCTTCTCCAGGATAAGGAGAAGATCGATCGTGGTGCAATCGTGCCCATTCTGCTCGGCAAGGAAAGCGCGCTGACGGCGGGCTCGATGCAGCGGCTGACATTGACACCGCCGCGCCGGGGCGGAAGAGTTCCGTGTCCCGGCGAGCGGCAGGTATTCACGAATAGCAGACCGAAGCCCACCAGTGGAGCGTCGATTGTCTTCGAATCCGGCAGCCCGGCCGAACAGCCTTTGCTGGGAACTCGTGTCATCGATTTTTCCATGGGCTGGGCTGGCCCGTTGTGTACGCGCACCCTTGCCGACCTCGGTGCGGACGTGATCAAGATCGAGGCGATCCAGTACCCGGACTGGTGGCGTGGTGTCGATCGCCGTCCGGATTACGTAAACCGACAGATGTACGAGAAAACGCTGCGCTTCTGCATGATGAATCGCAATAAGCGCGGCATCACGCTGGATCTGACCAGACCCGAGGACCTCATCCTTGCTAAGCGCCTAATAGCGGATGCCGACATTGTTGTCGACAATTATTCGGTGGATGTGCTGCCAAAGCTTGGGCTTGGTTACGACGTATTGAGAATGCTCAACCCGCGCCTCGTGGTGATGGGGATGTCAGCCTTTGGCAAGAACAGCGCTTTTCGCGATTGCCGGGCATACGGCTCGACGCTGGAGCAGGGCTCGGGGTTGCCGAGCGTGGTCGGAAGCGCCTATGGGCCGCCGGTCATGAGTCACGTTGCTTTCGGGGATGCCATAGGTGGTCTGAATGGTTGCGCTGCAGTGCTTGTTGCACTGATCCACGCCCGCGAGACTGGGCAGGGGCAGTTTATCGATCTGGCGCAGATCGAATGCATGTTGCCGCTTGCTGCTCCATGGATCATTATCCAATCGCTTTGCGGTACGTCGACAAGGTACGGCAATCGGCATCCTCAGTTTGTGCCCCACGGCTGCTATCGCTGCGCCGGGGAAGACAACTGGATTGCAGTGGCTGCCACCGATGCGGGTATGTGGCAGAGGCTTGCGAGCGTGATCGGCCGAGCAGACTGGGCTGCCGACCCCTCGCTGAAAGTTGCGGACCGCCGCCGTTCGATGGAGGATACGATCGATAGGGCCATCGAAGCCTGGACGCGCATACGTGATGCAGATCAGGCGATGTTCCAGCTGCAGGCCGCAAGCATCGCAGCCGGCGTTGTTCGCCTGCCAATCGACCTGCTAAAGGATCCGCAACTCAGATCTCGTTCATTCTTCCAGGACGTCGAACGCGCTTTCATCGGTCGGCACCCGCAATCGTCGATCCCGATTCGTGAAGGCGCACGGCCTCATTCCATCCGCCGAGCAGCACCGGTTCTGGGAGAACATAACACGGAAATTCTGACCGGCCTTTTAGGACTCTGCGAGGCGGAAATCGCTGATCTCAAGAGGAAGGGAATCATCGGGACGAAAATGCTCTCGGAGATGGAGCTGAGCCAAAGACGAAGCTCTCAATAAACCTAGACGATGTAGCCTCGCGTTTGCGCGTGGCTCTCACGGAGGCTTGAGGACAAGGTGTATGGTTACGCAGTCGCAGGTGTACAGATTTTGCCGGGCTGAGCGAAGGCTTGATTGTCTGATAACAGCGCAGTTGCACTTGAGGCATTGGCGTCGGCTCACTCGCCTTGTGCTAGATAGAATAGGTCAAGATCCTCATGCCTTCCCGCGAAACGATTGCCACTTTGCCCAGAGGAGCGGGCTCAAAGATCGCCCGTCATCCTGACTGGATCAGCTGGCTCGTCTACAGTGCAAATGCATCTTGTCGTGGATGAACTCGAATTGCACCGATCACACGCCCGTTGCAGGCTGGTCGACACCGGTAGAATCGAACGTTCTGGAAGTCGGGCTGCTACTCGGGCGCAAGTCCATAGCAAGATGAAAGTGGTATTGAAGTCAACTACCAGTGCTCGCTGTTGCTCCGGAAATGTACCCGTGTCACCTATACTATCGACGTCTGCTGAAAAAGAGCGAGGCAGCTGTAGCATAGCTTTGTGCAAAGCCTAAGGTGAAGGAACAGCGCTTGCACAGCAGCGACTCGTAATCTGTACCGACCGGAGGCATGCTCTCCGCTGATTTGTTGCCTCCTGCTGCTCTGAAAGAACATGGCGCGGTGTTTAGGTCATAGAATGTGGGTTTTCGACCGATGGGCTGGTCGCTCTAACATGAGAGGCGTTTGAGAGAGGAGTACGGCATGGCGCGTAATGGTCAAATGGCGCTTGGATTATACGTCTTACAGGCTGGGTACATCGAGGGTGCTTGGCGGGATCCAAGCGTGCCGGAGACTGGCGGAGTCGATATCGACCATTATGCGCACCTTGCGGCGCTTGCCGAAGGCGCGGCATTTCACTTCGTATTTCTTGCGGACAGCCCAAGTGTCGTCGAACGTGAGAATGCGGACATAGCGCGTGCAGGCCGAAACGATACGTTTGAGCCGATCACGCTCTTGTCGGCTCTCTCATCAAAAACAAAGAATGTCGGGTTTGTTGCAACAGCGACAACCACGTATCACCAGCCTTATCATCTGGCACGTATGATGGCGTCCCTTGACCACCTCTCGCACGGACGTGCGGCTTGGAATATCGTTACCTCCGGAAATAAGTTCGAAGGGGCAAATTTTGGCGATGAGGAGATTCCAGAGCATGACGCGCGATATGAGCGAGCTAGAGAGTTCGTAGGCGTCATGAAGGGACTTTGGGATACATGGGAGGACGACGCGTTCGTTCGTGACAAGCAAAGCGGTATCTTCGCAGACACGGCGAAGCTGCACTTCCTCAACCACCGTGGGGCTTATTTCTCGGTCAGAGGCCCACTGAATATCGCACGGCCGCCCCAAGGCTACCCTGTACTGGTTCAGGCCGGCTCGTCCGAGGTCGGAGTCAAATTTGCTGCAGAATTCGCCGAAGTTGTATTCACCGCACAGCCCTTGCTTGAAAGCGGTAAGAAGTACTACACAGATCTGAAGGAGAAGGCTCGCGGGCTGGGGCGCGAGGACGATCAGATATTGGTGATGCCGGGCATTGTCCCGATCATCGGAAGGACCAAGCAGGAGGCCTCCGATAAGCTTGAAAAACTGCAGTCCTATACGCATCCGGACGTCTTGATGGAGACGGCCGATCGGTGGCTGGGCTTCGTCACCAATCTGCGTTCGATCAATCTCGATTCTTTGGTTCCCGCTACCCTCCCTCCGACGAACTTCATTCAGAGTCGCCAAAAGGTGCTCCTCGAGCTAGGTGCTCGCCGAAACATGACCTGGCGACAGCTGATTCGCTTGATTTCGGATTCCCGCGGGCATCTGATGGTGGTCGGAACGCCAGATGAGGTGGCAGAAGCCATGATTGACGCGTTCGATCAATATGCGGCCGATGGATTCAATGTGATTCCCGCGATTGTTCCGAGCGGGCTCAAGGAGTTCACGGAGTTCGTTGTTCCAGAACTGCGCCGACGCGGCAAGTTTAGGTCGGCAAGCTCCGGAGGCACTCTTAGAGAAAATCTCGGGCTCAAGCGACCAGTCAATCGATTTACGCGAGCGGCGTAAGCGCTCATCTCGAAGATGCTCTGGCTTACATCCAAACAGATCTCGCTGAGCGCTGTTTTGGAGCTGGAGGTCGGAATGGCCGCCGTAGATTCGAAGGGGGCACGTGAGCCGCTCCGGCTCGCTTCCCCCGTCGTTAGCGATAAACATGGCTCTCTCGATAATTACGTCCTGTTCCGACACCGGCGGGGCGGCTTGCGTCCTCTGGACATTGGTTTGGGAGGCGCCGCACCTTTGGCCGGCTCAGCGAACAATTCGGACAGGTGAATACCCAAGGTCCTGGCGATACGGTCCAGGAGATCAATGCTCGGGTTCTTTTTCTGCTGCTCAATGCCGCCCAAATACGAGCGGTCGATCCCGGCATCATAAGCCAGTTGCTCTTGCGGAATGCCGCGATCTACACGGATCCGGCGCACATTCCAGGCCACAAGCGCACGAGCGTTCATGCGCAAAGCCAGCCATTCTGACGACTATGAAACCACTGGTTATAGACAGGGTATTACGATAAGCTGCCAGAAGGAGTTGGTTGTCCGCGAACTATTGCTTTAACGAAGCAGGTCCATCGTGGGACGCAGATGTCGTGGAGTTTGTCATCGTTGAATGCGGTTGACCCGTCCCAAGCGAGCTCGCGGGGAGCTCGCTACTGCGGCACAGCAAAATGACCCAGAGGTCCTGCGGCTTTCTCCCGGCTCCGCGACCAAATAGGACAAACGTTCTGCTGGAGCTCGAAAAGTGAACGAACTTTTTCCAGTTGGGTGCCCTCTGGGCTGCTGCCTTCACCAGCGCGCGGGCAAACGACGGGCCACCACTCCCGTTCCCAGGAGGGTGTGACGAGCAAGGACAGCGTCAACTGTGCGGCAAATCGGCGATCAGTCACCGCATGGACTGCGAATAGATCGGCGCCGATCAAAGAGCAAATGCGCAGAATGGAGCCATCCGATATGCGTTCGGGGCTATTGGTCCGGTCAAAAAGAGAAGGGGCCGCGACGATTCGAGCGGTACCAAACTGACCACAAGTTCGTTATCGTCGCTCGGATTTCGATAGAATTTTCAGTTCGGTAGGAGTTTCAGTCAGTGCCGGCCGACCCGAAGATCGCAGAATTGGCTCCCAGTGCGCACGAGCTCACGTCATATGACAAGGAGCACGCTGTCACCTACATGCGACTTCTCGATGCCGACGCTGACAAAGCAGATTGGAGCGAAGTCGCGCGCGTTGTGCTTGGGCTTGACCCGACCGTTGAACCGGATCGTGCGCGACGCACGTTCGAAAGTCATCTGACGCGGGCCAAGTGGCTAGCAGGCCATGGCTATCGTGATCTGCTGCGTGGCGGTTGGCCAAAGCAATGACACGGCCGATCTCAGGACCGGCGGAATTCCCTGCAATCGCAAAAAGCGATCATTGCATCGATTAAGTGCTTGCAAAGCCGGTACGCGGTACGTGCGTAGCCGGAAAGGGCCGCAATCATGGGATGTACTTCGCCGTGCGTGAAATCTTGCGGGGAAATGGTGCGATGCCGGGTACTAACTGGAGATCTGAGGAAGCATACAGCCATCTCAAGAAGGCAGAAGCTGCCGACGTGGCCTGGGAGTGGCTGCGCCGGGATCCCGACTACCAAGAGGATTACAGGCGATTGTCTCGCCGCCAACGGTCCAGCGCAACCACAGACCATTTGCGACGGAAGTGGGGGCTCTCGTTTTCCAGCTGATCCGCAAAAGACATTCGACAAGCAAGCAGTCTTCTGGGCACCCGAAGTGCTGTCGATCGTACTGCCTGTGCGGGCGGTCAACTGCGCGGCGCCCAAAGGCTACCAAGTCGATTTCGGCAATCTGCCGGGCAGTGACCTTCGTCACGCGCCGGATGGCTGGCATGCGATCGTGCCGCTCGGAGGCGCGAAGCATCGCCTTTGGCTGAAGAGCCTTCCGGCGAGGGGGTCTGCTGTCGTGCTCGACCTGCCGCTCGACGCCAATTTGGAGCTTCGCTTGCACGCCGCACGTCGATTTTGGCTCGCCCTTGAGCATCGGCCGCTCGGAACGCCTCCTCTTGCATTGCCAGCTTTGAAGCGGCGGCAGCTTATCCTCGCGCTGCGCGCACTGGATGGATGGCAGCAAGGAAATAGCTATCGCCAAATCGCGCAAGGTCTGTTTGGAAGCCATCGTATTGGCAAGCGGGGCTGGAAAACAGACGACCTGCGCAGCCGAACCATTCGGCTTGTTGAGCTGGGGCGGCGCCTCATGCGCCTTCGCTGCCGCGCATTGCTCCACAAGGGCAGACGCAGGAACGACAGTTCGTGAGCTCTCGGACGATCAACGGCCGTTCTGTGCAGCCAATTCCTCTGACATGGCACGATCACGGATAGGAGGAGATCTGTGCGCTCCGATCTCTGACCCTTGCCGTCGGGATGGCTGCAACAGAGAGGTAATCTTTGAAAGAAGACGCCGGCCGCCGCCTTGTTCGGATTTCAGGTTGAGTGCTCTCGACATGATTGGGGGCGGTACATCGATCTGGCGCAGAGTCATTGAAGGGACCTGGAGAGGTGTTTCAGGTCCCCTGAGCTAGCGCCGCCCTCTTGCAAAGACGAGCGACCCAGCGGCAAAAAGAACGAGCGATTTCGGGATGTTCGCTGCGATCCACCGCATAGGCCCGATACTGCATGCCACTTGGAGCGCGCGAGCCGGGGATGATCTGCAAAGCGCCACTTCGCACCAGATCACTGACGATGATTTCTGGTGCGACAAGAAGGCATTTTCCTGTCATGACCGCCGGCAGAGCAAGATAGTTGTGATCATAGCGCGCGCCCGCTCGTATGTCGTTCGAGGACAGGTTCATCGCCCTCAGCCACGTCGGCAGGATGTCGGGACGAGATGTGATGTTCAGTATCGGCGTTGACCGAACGATCGAAAGCTCTCTGCCCGCGACCAGATTTGGCGGCCCCACGCATACCAGCTCCTCGTTGTAGATCTCCCAACTATCGGCAGGTTCGATGACGGAAAGGTCGCGTGTGATCAATATGTCGTAGTCATCAGAAGATGTCGGCGGTGATAGCGAGCTGACGACGTCCACGATAACACCGCCCGCTTCAGCAGAGAACGCTTGCAGATTTGGAATCAGAAGCGAGGAAGCAAAAGTCGATAGTGATGTGCGAACGACAATCCGATTGGTGCCCGCGGCCGCCCGCCGCCGCATTCTCTTGGCGGTGAAGCCGACTGTCTCGAGCGGCTCAGAGACTGCATTAGCAAACAGTCTTCCGAACTCGGTCAAATGACTGCGTCGGCCGCGCCGCTCAATGAGGTCCGCACCGAGATAGTCCCGCAGGACCGACAAATAGCGGCTGACCGAGCTCTGCGTCGTTCCCAAGCTGCTGGCGGCGCGCGTGACGCTGCCTTCGCGTGCGACGATTACAAAAGCGCGGATGGCGTTCAAAGGAACTTCATCGTCTTCAGCCGCCATTGTCTGCTCCGCCGCCAGATTGAACATCCATCACATTATTCGATGTCCACAGCGGGATTGCCGCGAATGAGGCTCGGCTGCGCAGAAAATCCGCGTGGGAGCGCTTTCATACTTGGACCAGTACCGCACAAGATCGGCGCCAATGGCTCGGTGCTGTCAGGGGGACTAGGTCCTTTTGCGGCGTGCCGCGTTCGGCTTGCGACCTTTAGGTAAGGTGGCGGGCGGCGGCGCACCCTTGGATGGCCGAACAAACAGCTCGGAGACAGCAACGCCGAGCGTTTCGGCAAGGCGATCAAGAAGATCGACTGTCGGGTTCGCCTCCTGGCGCTCAAGTCCGCTCATATAAGAGCGATCAACACCTGCATCGTAGGCCAATTGCTCTTGCGGAATACCGCGCTCGACGCGGATCCGGCGCACATTGTAAGCCACAAGCGCACGAGCTCTCATGCGCGAAGGCAGCCATTTCGATGGCCATCAAACCACTGGCTATAACCTACATAAAAACATCACAATTTTGAGGCTTTCGATCGAATTATAAGATGCGTAATCGTGTTTCCCGACGCCACGGGGGGCGCATCAGCGCTCGTATGTCGATTGCCCGTCAGTTTGTGGCGGGGCGGGTTTTGCCGGCCTTGACTGCTGGCTCGCCAGCCGTTCGATTCCGCTACCAGTTTGCGTGAGGGCCCTCGAGCCAAAGGCAAAGATGCTGAGTGAGCGGGCGGCGATGGTCCTTCATTCGAACGGAATTGCACCCCGATGAATGAGCCGGCGCAAACCATCGAGATTGCTGCCACAGCCGATCAGGCGAGGTTGGAGTTGGCCTACAGCCTCGCATCAGCGCAGAAAGCGCGTTTCAGCTGCCTCAATCTCGTCCATTCTTTGCAGTCTGAAGATTTCCTCTACCGGTACAATATCCTTGTGGACGCTCTGGACGCCGCCATCAGCGATGATACGGCGGAAGGTGTCCCTCAAATGCCGTGCTAGAGGCTCGGATGCCGTAATTGCCATAGATTATCATCTGGACGTTGCCCAACGCCTTGACCCGACGGGCATCCAGATCCGGATAAGCATTTGGCAAAATGGCCAGCGGCACTGAACCGGTCCAGGCGCGGGAGAAGCTTTCGATCTCGCCAGGACCAGGATCACGTCCGCACCAGCTTTCACATATGCTTGCGCGGAAGGCTTCGGCTTCGCCAAGGCCTGCGATGAGCACTTCGGTTCTCGCGATCACAAGAAAGTTTGGATCGCGTCTTGCGGTAAGAGCAGCCTCGATCTTCCCCCGGAACTCCTCGATGCGCAGCAGTTTCTGGCGGCCGTCCGCAGCAAGACTTGTAACCTTCGGAAATATCTTCTCCTCGATGAGAACGGCACTGGCGCCGGCCCTTTCATACTCGCCAATCGCATGGATGACATAATGGCATTGCCATAGCCTGTGTCGATGTCGGCCACAATCGGGATCGTCGTGCGTCCAGCGATTGCTCGCAGCATATCCAGATCCTGGGCCATCGAGATCAGGCAGGCTCATGTCAGCCAAGCTATAAAGTGCGGAAAGTTAAACCGGAGGCCCACAGCTCATCGGAGCCGGCTTCCTCCGCGAGGATCGCTGAAGGGGGCTGTGAGCTGCCATAACGTGGACAGACTGCTTTCGGCCGTCCGGGCGCGCAGGCGTTTGGCAGGGGACATCCGACGTCTTTCAAGATGGGCGGTGCAAGCGGTGATGATCCGGTCCCAGGCGCGGGTGAGAGTCTTAAGCGAGGAAGCATGGCAGATGCGAATGTAGGGGCGTAGCCCGGAAGCCGCCGGGGAGCAGCTCTACCAGAGGGCGAACATGGCAGCCAATCTGTCACCTTGCCGCCCGGCGTGCGTTTGCGTTCAGTGGCGCAGGAGGAAAATGCGCAAAATGAGCCGAATAAGGGGCACGATGGTCCTTCCGCCTGGTTCAGCTTCGCGACGACGAGCCTCGCGGCGTTGCGGAAGCGCGCGCGAATTGCCTAGATGATCCCGGGTGCCAGACCGCGCCCGACAGCTGCATATTGCGCGATCGAGCTCCCTTGGAAAAGGTGCGACACCGGACGAGATTGATGACGTTGACCAGAGTTAAAAGTCCGACGCCATACGGAACGTGCCAACTCATCATTGCGTTGGCTTTCGAACCGCCGTTGCCGGCATTGAGACTTGCAAAGTTCGCGTTGAACACGCCTGCTTCGCCGGAAAAGACCGCGGTCTGATCGACATGATCGCGACCAAGTCCCCGCGGCCTGCCCAGGCGCCTTCTCGCAATGAGCGCGGTGCATTTCGTCGGCCCGTGGCGGATTGCGCAGATGCGCGCCTCGAAGGCAGCAAGTGAGGTTTCGAAGGGGCGCTCTGACCAAGTATGATCGCGTCCGCACTTTCGCATAGCTCGACTGCTCACGCCGTCATGGCCTCGGCTTCTGAGAAACGGACCAGCCTTGAGCCGTTCTGCAACGAGAGACAATAGGAGCACCTGAAGTTTGACGCCGGATCGTTGACGGCTTCTACTCAAAGTTGCGGACAGATCGGAGATTATGTTTGTTGAATGAAACCATCGCAACTTTGGATGCCTTGTCGCAATCGCCGTAGGCGACGGCGCGTTTCGCGGCCGCGCTTCACCAGCAGAACAATATACTCGGCGCTTTGTGCGTTGGGCGCCGCGCAGACGTGTGAATGTTCTAGCCTAAAACGACTCGAACCGCTTTTCGGCTCACGACGAAGAAAATGCGCGGCGCCCCTTGAAGCAGCGCCAAGGTTCGCTCGCTGCGGCCCGGTCCATTGTCAAGCGACTCGATCAATTGCTAGCATTGGTAGGTGACACGCGAGGAAAAGCTGAGCATTTCGCTACGGATGCGGGTCGGCAGTTAAGCTGGATTGCTCGGCTAATACCGATCCCAGTACTGGCGTACGGCATGGACGGGAGCGGCGGGTATGGCAAACGGCTCACTCTTTCGAGGATATCTGTTTACGAAATATGACGCTGCGGCGCTCATGAGCTGGTGCAAAACTCCAGTTCAATCTCACGCGTGACCTCGATGATGCTTTCTGGATGGCCTCCATTCTTGAGCAGCGCATATTTCATGGCATGCGCGCGGTTGACAAAAAGGCCGCCAAAGAAGCCCCCTTGTTCAAGCGCGACCCAGTAGCCGGCCCGATTCCTGCCAACAAGAACGATCCGTGTGGCGGAGCCGCGCGAAGCGGACTCGAGGAGCCGAGTCATCCTGTCCCCTCGTGGAACGACGGCTGAGGCTCCTGTGACGGAATCGATAGCGGAGACATGCCAAGTCGCATCACAAACAGTCGCGCAATTGTCAGGCGACTTATAGAAATGGAGTGACATCAACCTCGTTGTCGCGAGGGTCCGCACAAGCTATGGCGTTAGGCGCAAGCCGCGCACCGAGCTCGCAATGAATACGCCGAATTCGACCGACCTTCTCCTACCAGTTCTGGCACAATGCGAGAGGAGCGAAAATGTCCGGCCTAAGTAGGCTAGATCAAAACTGGCAGCATCTCGGCGATGTGTTCCGCAGACTGGCAATGTAGAAGGAATGCGCGGTCGAGGCGGGGCATTTGGTGCCCGCTCATGTTCACATGATGATCCCCCCAAATATGTGCGTTGCAAGTGATGGGGTGCATCAAGGGCAAGAGCGCTATCCACTTGGCGCGGGATGGAGAGAGGAAGCGCAACTTCGCTCGGCAGCACTTTCTGGGCCGGGGGATACTTCGTCTCGACCGTCGGTCGCGGTGATCAGGGAATAGATCGGTAAGCAGGAGGCAGGAGGAGATCCGGCTCCCCCGCTAACGACCCTATGGGCATGCAAGTCGGTTGACCGGACTTTGATCGCGTCCTCCTGCAGGGTCCGTTCTCAAGATGCACGTCCCCCACTATTGCATCATGGTGCTGATAAGATCAGCCCTCGTGCTGAGCCTCCATAGGCGATCATATGACCTGCTCCGCGAGCCCTGCTTCATCTACGCCCCAGGATAAATAGCCTAAGCAGGTGATGCAGAAGGCAGCTTGGAAGTTGTTAACTCGCCTGTTCTTCACTGAGGGTGCGCACTGATGAGGACGCATAGGCAGCTGAGACGAGCTTGTAGCAACAGCATGCCTTCTCTTCGAGCAATTTGTGTTCATCGATCTGCAAGACGCCCCGCATCTTGCGAAGAAGTCCTAGGCGCTCGAAGCGGATCAAGGTTTCGGTCACCCCCGCGCGGCGAAGTCCCAGCACCGAGGAAAGGTAATCGTGGGTGACGGCAGCACGCGGGCGTTAACAGCTTCACTAGCAAGGCAAAGCCACCTCGCGGGGCGCTGTTCACGATGGTGCCGAACCCCGCGCAATGCCGCCTGGACGCACTGAAATGTCAGCGCTTGGACGTATTCGAACATGTGGTCTCCGATCTCGGGACGCGTTTTCATGATCCGACAAAGATCCTCGACGCGAATTCTGTGAGCACTTCCGGGGAAGACGACGACCGATTGATGCGCCGAAAGATGTCCTTCCCCACAAGAAAGAAGTGCCAACGGCGCCACGATAGCCTATGACTGCCGTTTCGAGCATACTGCCTGCGGCAACAACTCTCAGCGAAACGAGGCCGCTCTCCATGAAGTAGACGTGCTCGACCGGCCTTTTTGGCTCTTGCAGAACCATGCGTTCTTTCAAGACGATCGGTTCGGGGGCATTCCCCTATTGCCGCAAGCTGTTGGATAGAAAGACGCGCCAGGATTGCGTTCCTCACAACAGGCCGCTTCGCAGGACCCACCCGAAGAGAACGCTGATGCTCCGGCCGTGTGCTGGACAGCTGCTCGAGAGCTCTATCGTGAGAGCAGTAAAGCACTTGGGCGGCGGGCACGCCGTCGGTCATAGTCCGTCTTTTGGCAGGAGGCTTTTCGCTAGCCTGCGCGCTGACCGTAACGAGAGTGTGATTACGACTATAGCAACATCTTCATCTTGATTGGCGCAGCGAGCAACTCATACGCGCCCAAATCCCGCGTTGAGAGGCTTAACTTCGCCGATTTTCAACCAAGAGAATGAAGGCGTTTGCGCCGGGTCGGACTCAATACGCGGGAGAGTGGAACGGTCAGATCGACACGCCTCGATAGCGGCAAAGAGACGCTCACCGGAGCATCAATCGCCTGAGGGAAGCTCAACCGGAACAGCAAATCCGACCTTTACGCGATCCAATATGACCATGCTCTTGAAGCCTTTGATGTCGCGATTTTCGTAGAAGAAGCGTCGCGTGAACTCCTCGTACTCCTCCATGGACCGCGCCGTAATGTACAGGACGAAGTCGGCATCGCCCGTTACGTAAAAGCCGTTGACGACGTCGATTGATGATTTCATGGCTTTTTTGAACCGATCGATGATCTCGGCGCTTTCCCGCTCCAACGTCACCAGCGCAAGCACTTGAATAGGTCGTCCGACCGCCCTTGGCGATACAACCGACACGTCGGCCTGGATGATGCCCTCCGAGCGGAGCCTCTTCAACCGTCGTTGGCAAGCGGTAGGAGAAAGCCCGGCCATCTCACCGATGACATCTGAAGTCAGACGGTTGTTCTTTTGCACGATCTCGAGAATGCGGGCATCTATCCGGTCGTACTGCATAATCAACTCCAGCCTGAGACGAATTTCGCCGCGAGATGACCACTCCGCGCAGGAAATCCTCGAAGGTGAAAAATACGACGAAATCTTCCGTGACAAAGGCCCAATTTGAATGGGTGTTGTCGCATGGCACTATGAAAGCGGGGATGAGGAGCCTTGTCATCGGCATCTGCGGCAAGGCAGGGAGCGAAGCCCCAAAGCCGAACTTTCGGATGAGATCCGGGTCTTCGTTTTCGACAACGATATGAACCAAAACGAAGCTGAAACGCAACCGAGCCCTGCCGCGTGATAAATCATACGGAAAAGGCATCTCGATTGAGGTTGGCCGGCCATTCCTGCCCGCGGCCCCGAACGGCCCGAGCCGTGCGCTCGTGACCAACGCGCTGGGAAGTGGACGGCAGCCCGGCTGGGCTCCCCGTCCAGGCGTGATGCATGTAGCTCAAAGGTGCTCGCAGAACCGGGTTCGTCCGTTACTGATCATACCGGCTGCCTGCGCCAGGCTGCGGGTCTGATTCTGCTCCGCTGATGCCGTGAGCCTTCGAAGGCCGGTGTAAACAAAGGCGCATTGGCGGATGCGGCGCGGCGAGGTCAAATTCCAGGGCGCCGGTGCTTGGATGAGCCAATAATTGAGGTTAAAGCGGCCCCTTAGTTGTTACGAGGCGGAACGCGCGCGGCTTCGATCGAAATGCATAGCAGGCGGCGGAAATGTCGCACATGCGCAAGCGGTCTTTATTTGGGGACGACGATAACTCGATCGTTGACCGATATCATCTAGGTCATTCTGCGGTCGCGACTTCTGCAGGTGCTCCACTACGCATGAAGGCAACAGAAAGCCCGATGCCGATGAGACCAATCAGGAGCGATGCCGCGGCCAGAGACACAACGCCGCCAGTCTCAACAAGGATGCCGCCGAGAAAAGCTCCAATGGCCATCCTCGAACGAGGTTGAGCTGCTCATTGCCAGCACCAGATTCGAACGATCTCCGGCCAGACCGAGAAGCTGGTGCTGGATCGGAACGAGATACATGTAGCCGCCATACCCAAAAGAAGGCGATGAGCAGGGTGAGGGCACCATGCTGTCTGAACGCAACCAAACCTACGAGCAGGATGAGTTGTGCGCCTGCACCGCCATCTATACGGATCAAAACGGTCCGTCAGAACGCCGCACGCAACGTTTCCCGTCACGGCTCCGAGACCGTAGGCAAGGAGCGCGGCTGAAAGCAGCGGCACCCCGGCAAGCAGAGAACCGATGATGAAGACGCTCACATAGGAGTAAACGGTGAACTCGGAAACGACGATGATTAGCGTCACCGAAAGGATACCGTAGATGCTCTTTGAGAGGCCTTGCGAAATCGGGCCGTGTCCGCGCTCCGGCGCATTGGCAGCCATTCCGGACATCATCGGGGCGAGGATTACCAATGCGAGAGGCCCGGCAATGACGACGAAGCCGAACGAGAAGCGCCAGCCGATAGCATCTGCGATCCAGCTTGTGGCTGGAACGCCCGCAACCTGTGAAACAGTCATGCCACCAAAGATGAGAGACAACGCTAACCCTTTGCGGGCTGGCGGCAGGAGCTCAGCGGCCAGCGCAGTAGCCGGCGGGGTGAACATCGCCGCGCCGTAGGCCGACATGACGCGACCTGCAGCAAGGGTAAAGAAGTTCGGCGCGATCGCGCAGATCAGGTTACCGATGATGAAGATCGAATACAGACAGAATCTGAACATTGTGGCCGCTCATGGCCTTGAACATCCAGGCATTCAGCGGCGCGAAGACGGCGTAGCAGAGCGCGTAAATCGAGATGATCGAACCCGCCGCGCCGGTTGAAATTGCAAGATCGCGAGAGATTACATCGAGCGCTCCAATGATGACAAACGTGTCCAGGCCAATAGGGAACGCAGCGATGGTCAGAGCAGCAATGACGAGTTTCGTTCGCGGGTCGGGAGGGGATGAGGTTATGACGGTGCTCGTTCATGTTGTTGTGATGTGTTCAAGGCAGCACGTCATGCAACTCATGATAGGGGCTGGCGATGATCGTGCCCGAGTAGCGGGCCGTGGTCCGTACACCTGGCACTTCGTCACGGCCTCGCCGATTTCTTGTACGATCTCCAGCTTGTCGGGTGTTCGAGCGTCGATATGCTGTAAGCAACCCCCACATCATACGCGCCTTTAAGGAGCTTTTTTCTCGACAACCGGCTTTGTTGTTTCGAAATTAATCTTAGTCCATGCTTTTTGATCGATATATACCCCAGCGTCGACTTGGGACACCCTGCGTCCGAGGCTACTTCACATCCTTGCGTTTAATAGTGCTCTGGGTCGGTAGTATGAAGGTGTCGACGACCTGGAGACCATCGCGGAACTTCTCGATCACGAGATAAACATTCAGGTGCGCGTTGTGCAACGCGATCGGGTTGGATCATGTGCCCGCGGTGCTGCCGGTTGTCCGCGCTAAGGCTCGATCAGCCACGACGAGGGGGTCATGCGCCAGGTGCGCGCGATTGTGAGGTTTAGCCTTGAGGCTGGGCTCTCGACGCGCGTTGTTGGGTGGATGTCCGGGTAGGGCCGACGACGGCGGACGCCTGATTGTCAGCTTTCAGAGCCAATGTCAGGAAGCTGGCACGGCGATGCGGCACGATGCACCGGAAGCCCTTTGTTTGTCGGCGGCATGCTGCTTGCTACCGAGCTCCGGGCGGCGCGTCACAGCGCGTGCACGGTCGTAACACAAATTTGGCTACGTTCGCCCAATCGCACTAAGTTTGCAGGCTCGCCTGCGTGCCCACAACGATCTCGGCGATCTTGTGGGCGCTGCATCCATTAGACACTATAGTCCGCTGCGAACCGTAGCTCGCGAAGAGGTCGCACACGCCTGATGATTCCTGGTATAAAGGATGCCCCTTGTAAGCTGCGAGTTCGGCGTCGCTGTCGAATTCACCATAAACGATGATATCGATATCGTTCCCGAGTGGGTCGCTCTTGCGATTGCGGGCAATCTCCAGCCGACGTGGATGTGGGATTTTCGTGAGGATCGATAGACCTTCGACTATGCACTCAATCTGAGCTTGATCCTTGGCGGTGAACAACACGATGTGACGAATCATGGATGGTCGGCGATTCCGAGGAGTGTAGCTTGGTTTACTACCTCGAAACGTGAGGTCGCTGCAATGGCGGCGCCCGCTGCGCAGCCCGCGGTTGGTGCTCGAATGTTTGCTGACGAACGGCCGCAACATGATCTCGCTCAGAGTCGAAATCGATACTGCGTGGGGCTCTTTTCGCAGAAATCATGCAATCTGGCTGCATTTCCGCCGTCTTTGAGCGAGAGTACGCCCTTATACCTTTGCCCTCGAAAAAGCGCGAGCTTCAATCGAGTTTCAGAAGGTGTCCTGCCAAGCTGACAATGATGAATGCATGAATCCTGCCGCAGAAGCCAGGCACTACAGTCGCGATAAGAAAGGGCTTGTCCGCTTTGATTGGACGGTCGTCGAGGCCGAAGCTCTGTATAGGCTGCCGTTTGCAGACCTGATATTCCAGGCGCAAAACGTTCATCGCGAGAGCTTCGATCCAAATTACGTCGAGACCGCTAGCCTACTTAGCATCAAGACGGGCGGCTGTCCGGAGGATTGCGGCTATTGCTCCCAGAGCGCGCACTTCGCTACAGATCTGAAGGCGACCCGCCTGATGGATGGTGGCGATGTGCTGGCCGCAGCAAAACGTGCCAAAAATGCAGGTGCAACTCGCTTCTGCCTGGCTGCCGCCTGGCGTAGTCCAAAAGATCGCGATCTTGATCGAGTGTGCGACATGGTCAAGGCCGTGAAAGGTCTTGGCATGGAGAGCTGCGTCACGCTCGGTATGCTGACCGCGAGCCAGGCGGCAAAGCTCTCTGAAGCTGGGCTCGACTTCTACAACCATAATGTCGATACCTCGCCTGAATTTTACGGCAGCATCATCAAAACCCGTACGCTAGCAGATCGCATCGATACCTTGGCGCACGTTCGCGGCGCCGGGATCAAGATCTGCTGTGGAGGCATCATTGGGATGGGCGAGCGCATCGAGGATCGTCTCGGCATGCTCGTGCTGCTTGCAAATCTCCCACGCCATCCGGAAAGCGTGCCGATCAACCTATGGAACGAGGTCAAGGGCGTGCCGGTCAATGAAACCGCCCAGCGTCCTGATCCCATCGCCGTGGCGCGCCTGGTCGCGACTGCTCGAATCATGATGCCGAAGAGCGTGGTCCGGTTGTCGGCCGGACGGCAGTATATGACGGACGAACTGCAAGCTCTGTGCTTTTTAACTGGCGCGAACTCAATCTTCATCGGTGATACGCTGCTGACGACAGAAAACGCCAAGTTGGATCGCGACGCGCACTTATTCGCGCGGCTCGGCATCACGTCTGAGCTTGCCGAGCGAAACAGCGCAGAGAATCGAGGCGGTGACGGGCGAGTGTGAAGTGAACATCGCCTTCATGAAGGGCAAAATCCATCGCGCTTCCGTGACCGAAGTCGATCTTCACTATGAAGGATCAATCTCGATTGATCGTGCGTTGCTGGACGCGGAGGGTCCTGATCTATGAGAGCGTCGAGATCTACAACATGGATACCGAAGCGCGCTTTGCAACCTATGTCATCGAGGCACCGCGTGGGTCCGGTATCATTGGTTTGAATGGTGCTGCGGCACGATTTGGCGATGCCAGGAGACAAAATTACTCTCATTGGTTATGCATCCTTTGACGAAGCTGAAGCAGAGCTCCAACCGCGTGTCGTGCTCGTTGACCGCAACAATGACATCCTCACCCATTAAGACCTGAGTGCCATGTTCAAGCTCGTCGTCGGCGGCTATCGCCAAAACGCCGGCAGCATGGGGTGGAGTGCGCAATGAGCTCGTCGCGAATGGATAAATTCGGACCCTACGTCAAGGAATTGCGCGCGCTGCAAGACAACAACCGCTTGCGCGGTCTCAATTCGCGTGCCGGAATTGATTTTTCATCTAACGATTATCTGGCGCTTGCGAGTGCATCACGTATGAAAAAGGCCGTCTTGGCGGCCATCGAACGTGGCACCCCGCTCGGTTCGGGCGGTTCGCGACTTCTGCGCGGCAATTGTGAAGAGCATGAATGCCTCGAAGCGGAAGCCGCCCAGTTCTTTGGTGCAGAGACGGCGCTGTTTTTCGCTAGCGGTTACGTTGCCAATTTTGCGGTCCTGACGACGCTGCCGCAGCGTGGCGATCTGCTCGTCCTCGACTCTCTGGTTCACGCCAGTATTCATGAAGGCGCGCGAGCTGGCAGGGCCGAGTTTCGCATAGCTGCCCATAACGATCTCGGAGCCATCGAAAGTGCGATCCGCGACTGGCGTGCCGATGGAGGAATGGGACGTGTCTGGATCGTCGCGGAAAGTCTTTACAGTATGGACGGCGACTTCGCACCCCTCGATGATCTGGTCGCGCTCGCCGATCGCTACGACGGTTTCCTGATCGTTGACGAGGCCCATGCTACTGGTGTTTACGGTGAGCAGGGCCGAGGGCTCACCAGCCATTACGGTCGCCGTGAAAATCTCCTGGTCATACATACCTGCAGCAAGGCGTTGGGAGTGGCGGGAGCGCTTGTCACTGCTTCCGGTGTGCTACGCGACTTTATGGTCAATCGTTGTCGTCCGTTCATCTTCGCGACCGCGCCGTCACCGTTAATTGCCGTTGCCGTCAGCGAGGCACTGCTTATCTTGCAGCGTGAACCCGAGCGGCAGCGGCGCCTCGCAAGGCTGGTTGCGTTCACGCATCAGAAGATGGAAGCCCGCGGCGTGCGATGTCCTTCCAGCTCACAGATCCTCCCATACATGGTCGGTGACAATGCTCATACGATGCGGCTCGCCTCTGCGATGCAGGATCGCGGCTTCGATATTCGCGGAATTCGGCCGCCCACAGTGCCGGCGGGGACAGCGCGCTTGCGAATTTCACTGACGCTGAACGTCACCGAGGATGATGTGGTCTCCATGGTCGATGCGCTCGCTGATGAGACGAAGGGGGAGGCTCGATGAGTTTGCGGATCGTGGTGACCGGAACAGATACCGGGATTGGGAAGACTGTGTTCGCCGCAGGCTTGGCCGATCTTCTCGGCGCGAGCTATTGGAAACCGATACAAGCCGGCCTTGACGGAGAAACCGATACCGAAACGGTCACAAGGTTGGCTCGTCTCTCAGCCGATCGGGTCGTGCCGGAGCTCTACCGGCTTCGAACGCCCGCATCGCCCCACCAGTCTGCCGAAATGGACGGGGTTCGCATCGACACAGCTTCCATAAGTCCGCCGGACACGGAAGGACGGCCTCTTGTGATCGAGGGCGCTGGCGGGCTTATGGTCCCGCTAAGTGGCGATACACTCTACATCGACGTGCTTGAGAGGTGGCAGCTTCCGGTCGTGGTTTGCGCCAGCACAAAACTCGGTACAATCAATCACTCGCTGCTGTCGATCGAGGCTCTTCGAAGGCGGCAGATCACGATTCTGGGTATTGCGTTCATCGGCGAACGCAACGCGGAAACTCAGACTGCCATTCGTGAGATTGGCCGCGTGCGCTGGTTGGGACGACTGCCTCTGCTTTCGCCTCTCACGCCAGAGGCGCTTCAGACGGCATTCAAGTCTTCATTCCGTGCTGACGATTTCAGTTGAAATGCCGACCCCAAGCTCGCCAATTTGGCATCCGTTTACGCAGCACGCGCTTCAAGGCGAGATGACAAGGATCGCGCGCGGTGAGGGGGCTTACCTTCACGCCGTCGACGGCCGATATATCATGGACGCAATCTCGTCCTGGTGGGTCGTGACCCACGGCCATTGTCACCCACATATTGTGAGCGCCATCCAGGAACAGGCAGGCAAGCTCAATCAGATTATCTTTGCGGGGTATACCCATGAGCCAGCCGAGGAGCTTGCAGCGCAACTCCTGCAGCTCACGCCGCCTGCTCTTGAGTACGTCTTCTTCTCAGATAGCGGTTCGACGAGCGTCGAAGTCGCGCTGAAGATGGCGCTCGGCTATTGGAATAACATCGGCAAACCGCGGACTCGCATTGTGGTGATGCAACACTCCTACCATGGCGACACGGTAGGAGCGATGTCGGTCGGAGCCCGTGGCGTGTTCAATGCAGCCTATGAGCCTCTGCTATTTGACGTCACACCAATCCCGTTCCCAGCGCCAGGTCGCGAGCGGGGCACGCTTAGTGCGTTATATTCAGTGTGTCGGGAGGAGATGCCGGCGGCCTTGATCGTGGAGCCTCTGATTTTGGGGGCCGGCGGAATGCTGATGTACCCAGCCTGGGTGCTGCGGGAAATGAAGCGGATCTGCGAAGACTGGGGCGTTCTCTTCATTGCAGATGAGGTCATGACGGGCTGGGGTCGAACCGGAACGCTGTTTGCGTGCGAGCAGGCCGACGTCACGCCGGATATCGCCTGTTATTCGAAAGGGCTCACTGGTGGATCGCTTCCGCTCGCAGTGACGCTCTGTCGCGGTGATATTTTCGAGGCGCACTACTCGAACGATCGCAATTTGACGTTCTTCCATTCGAGCTCATATACGGCAAACCCGCTTGCCTGCGCCGCCGCAAAGGCCAATCTGGACCTTTGGCAGAACGCCCATGCGCGCACGCGCGTGTCAACCCTCGCGTCCATGCAAGAGCACGCAATTCGGCCGTTTCGGGCTGATCCGCGTTTTGCAAACGTTCGTCGGACCGGCACCATCACTGCGCTTGATCTGAAAACAAATGACGCCGGTTATCTCGCCGGCATCGGTCCGAAACTTCAGGCCTTCTTCAAGGACCGAAATCTCCTCCTGCGTCCGCTCGGGAATACGATCTACGTGATGCCGCCTTATTGCGTTACCGCCGCAGAAATTGATCAGATTTATGCGGCGATCGGGGAAGCTGCCGATCTGTTCGCTTGATGCACGGCGAGCAAGAACCGCGAAGATCCGGAATGATCTCTTGCGGTGAAGACCCTCAAGCAGAGCTGAAATATTGCAGGATTTGCGCGGCCAAATGCTGTTCATTGCATTATTCAGGATCAAAATAGCCGTTATAGTTGGGGAAGTTTGGCGCAACTGCTCTCAGAGGCCGCGCCAAGAAGGCGCGCATCAGTATCATTCTGCTGCGCCTGCTGGTTCGTGCATACCCGAGAATCGGAATTGGCGAGGCCGCGCATGATGTGCGGGCGCTGTGACGTGGGAAGTGGAGAATGCATGGGACTGATCTAAGTGGCGCCGATAGGAGGCAAACATGCGCAATAACTCTCACGCTTTCCATGGTGGAAGGTGCTGCGCTATTTGTGGCGGCAAGTTCGGGCTGATCCGCTACTACTGCTGGCGAACGGCGCTTTGCTCCAAAAGGTGCGTCGACCGCTTCAAGTTGCGGCGGGAGGCCGACCAAAAATGGTTGCGCTGGTTGCGAGCAGCTTGACAGCTGTCACTAAGTGAGCTCCCTTGGACAGTGCCCTGAGCCGGCCGATGTCTAGCGCGACGTCACCCGACAGGCCAGCGAGTCGAGCGAGGCGCTTTCAAGGGGGGGTGGAAAATTAAGTGACACGGACCTCGGCAACAATCATTGATTTCAATGCTTGCAGGCTGAACAAGGGCGCTACGGCTATGCTGTCATCTGGCCGACCTTGCGCGACCGCCTCCAATGATGCGCTCACATCGTACTATTTCTATTGGGTTTCTCTCGCATGGATCCCGTTCACCCTGATGGGTCTGTCTGCAGAACGGGACATTCCTGACCGGTCGACAGGGACGGGCGTGATGCTGGGAGAAGCAGCTTCCGACTCATTCTTTGGTATTTGCCGCAGACAGGCTGCGAGTTGAGCGGCTATTATGGTATTGGCCACGAACGGCTTGCGAACTCTAGCCGGCCGCCCACGCTCTCCGGCACTCGCATTCATCAGCCTTGCCGAGGTGGGCGGGCAACGAGGCCACTGGAACTACTGCTGAAGCGGCAGAATCGGTTCTTCGAAGTTGGTCTGGCCGCATTGCGCAGTCCGTCGGATGGCGATCATCGACCGCCTTGCCCGCTTGCATTCGACACTCGGGAAAGGCATGGCGGCCTCCGGTGATCTCCATGCGGACAGGATAGATCGTGGGTAGAGGTATGGCTTGAGCGGGGATGCCATGTCCGATCGATTTTCAATTTACAAAGTCTCGCTTGAACGTTGCCGTCGAAGGTGGTCGTGGTCCATCTCCGGGACGAATGGCTCATTGGTCATGGCGGGAACGCAAAGCAGCCGAGCCGCGGCACGCTATGAAGCCAACAAAGCTCTCTTCCTGTTGTTGCAAAGTGCGCCGTATCGACGGCGGCTTCCGTGTGGTTCGAGCAAATAAAACTGCATCGTCGCGCTTGGAACGTGCCTTGATCGATGCTTCCGCGTCGGGAGGTGAAGCTGCTCTCCTCTTCTGAACGAAAGTCTTTCCGTGTCCGGTCCAACGATGAGTGTCGCAGGATTGCCCACGCATGAGCCACTCTTCAGAGTCGGCTTTGCAAGTCGTCACCATTCCAGTCCTGCAGCAATGGAAAACGGAGCGACGTCCCATCGCGATGATGACAGCTTACGATGCGGTCACGACGCGCATCGCGGACACAGCGATCGACATTATTCTCGTCAGCGATAGTGTCGACAATGTCTGCCTGGGGCTTCGACGATACGCTTCCCGTCAGCATAGCAATGATGAATCATCATCTGGAAGCAGTCTCGCGCAGAAGGCCTCGTGCCCTGGTTGGCCGACATGCCGTTCCTCAGCTTTCATCTCAGTCTCGATGAAACAATACGCAATGCCGGAGGCTTCCTGCAGCGGGGTGCCGGAAATTCCGGTGATGATGGGGCATCTTCGCCTTACCCCTCAGAACCTCAATGTCATGGGCGGCTTCAGGGTGCGGGGCAGGAAAGCCGAAGCGTTACGTCTGCTCGATGATGGCTCACCGTCTCCAGGAGGCCGGCTGCTTCGCTTTGGTCCTCGAGGGCATTCCGGCCGAGCTCGCGGAACGCGCAAGCGATGCCCTGACAATACCCACCATTGGGATTGGAGCCGTGCCTAGCTGCTCGGGCCAGCTACTCGTATTCCACGACGTCTTAGGGCTGGTCGAAGGTAAAAGGCCAAAATTCGTTCGCACCTACGCGAATGGGGAGGTTCTACAGGAGGCGCTGGTACGCTGGGCGGTCGATGTCCGTCAGGGCACATTCCCTGGGAGTCAGGAATGCTATTGGCTTCCCGAGGAGCTCCGGGAGACCATTGCGAACTGGAAGGCTCCAACAGGAACGGAGTGAGGACGATATGCAAACAATAGAACTGAGTAGGATTGACGAAAGTGCAATGCCACAGGCCCGGCCAATGCCGGCGATCAGGTCCTAGACCCCACTCAGAAGAAGCCGTGATGCGGAAATTGGACGATAACCGGCGCGCCCGCGCGGAATTTGAGCGTTGACATGTTATTGATTGCATCAAATCAGTGCCAAGAGCGCACTAGTCTGCAGCATTGCGCTCCGGCCTTGGCAGGTCGGATAGAGTGTCTGGAGGCGGCACAGGGGGAGAAGGATATGGTTCGCCATTTCTATCGGCTCCGAATGCGTACATTCGCAGCTGCATTGCGGCAGCACAGCAGGCGCGAAATGCTGCAAAAAGTCCGGTTTCAATACAGTCTCATGCAGCTTGGGAATGAATTGAAGTCCTCCAAACCCTCAATCGCGGCCGGACTTTCATTAGAGCTTGAGCGGGACGCGATCAAAGTCGTTCCTCACAGCCTCGCTCCCCAAGATCCCGCGGAGTCCGACGGCATTGCCGTCTACCGGGAAGCGGATCAACGTCCTGACCTTCACCAACTCTCCAGCCCTGCGCTGGAGCGGCCATTCGCCTGGTCGGCAACGCCCACAGGCGCGTGAAGCGCTAGTCTGCACGCGATCGCCTCCTTACATAGTTGCGTGCGTTCGCCGCCCGCGCCAGGGGCGCCTGGCTGACTAACGCCTTCGCAGAGGTTGCAGCACGATCGTGGGCTCCAACGTAGGGCCACAGCTTAGGTCGAAAAATTGTGCGATTGACGTGAGCGATCTGCTTTCGTCGGATCGCGAAAAAAAGGCCGTGCGAAAATTCCGCACGGCCAAGTCAGGGAGGAAACGCCCCAAAGGGCGGCTGAAGAGAGCATCAAGTGAGTGCCCACCACTCACTGGAGCTCCAAGCTTGCGCCTACGGTCAAGTCGCGCAAGCCGGATGTCGAAATATCCGATTCTTGTGCTGATTGAGTCCGAATTTAGCGCATCCGCCGCATGTTTTATGCGAATTGGACGGTTTAGATGCAGCTATTCCGTGAGACGCTCAATTCAAAATGATCACGTCATGCCACGCTCTGTGTTCGTCAAACTGACGCAACAGCAGTTAGGTCGTGCACCGGCACGGGGCGCGCGCGTTTTGCGCACGAGTTCAGGATTTCGAAATCAGTCTAAATTAGGCAGTGCCCGTTGTTGATTGAACGAAGCAGGTTGACCCAGTTCGATCAACGTGCGCGCTACCTGCTGACCTGCGATTGTCAGCACTGCTCAAACAGATCAGGTCACTTCGAGGGACAAAAAGTGAGCAAGAAATCCTCCGGCACTCGCGAACGTTCGTCCGTCCCATGGGGCTTTCGAATCGGATTGCGCGAGCAGATGGCAGTGCTCGGGATTTCTGGTGTGCTGGTCACGGGCGTAATCTGCGCCGCAGCTCTGCACTACGCGAGCATTGTTCAAGGAGAGGCGAGCGCGAGCAATGAATTGAAAGCCCGTGTCGTTTCATTGTCACAAACCTTTCTGGAGTCTGGCCAAATCGCGACCGAGTTCCTCCGCAAGCCCACTGAAATGTCAGTCAAGAAGCATGCGGATCTGCTTGAGCGCCAGCTCGAAGATTTAGGTCGAGTCGAAAAACTGATCGGGGAGTTGCCCGAGGATGATCCGCTGCGGCAGGCAGCCTCCCTGCGGCCGGTAATTAATCTCTATGCGACCCGCTTTGGAAACGTCGTTTCAGCACAACGCAACCTAGGCTTCAATGAGAATGACGGATTTCAGGGCAAGTTGCGCATAGCCGTGCACGCCATCGAGGGGCGATTGAGCCAGGTGAAGCAGCCGCGCCTGACGATCTTGATGCTGATGATGCGCCGCCATGAGAAGGACTTTATCTTACGGGGCGAAGAAAAATACGGCGATCAGCTTTCCGCCAGGGAGATGGAGTTCGAAACCGAACTTGCTCAGGCAAACCTGCCTACGGAGGAGAAATCCCAGCTTCTCGAGCTGATGCGGGCGTACAAGGAGAATTTTGTATCATTCATGGTGACACAGCAGACGCTGAGCGATCAGGTGGATGATCTTCGACAGATTTACAGCCGCATTCGCCCGGCAATCGCAAAGGTCATGTCCGCGGCAGACGCGCATGCGTACGCTATGGAGATCCGAGCCGGAGAGATTCGGCAGAGGCTGGTTTGGCTCATTGGACTTGCAACGCTGCTTGCGGGCCTGTTCAGCATGCTCTTTGGGCAGCGCATTGCCAAAACCGTCGCCTCGATGACCGCGGCCATGCGCCAGCTAGGTGAGGGTCGGTTCGATGTAGTTTTGCCGGGCCTTGGTCGAAAGGATGAGCTCGGCGATATGGCCGAAGCGGTAGAAATGTTCAAGCTGAGAGCTCGTGAAAAACTGCAGGCGGAGCTTGATGCCAAGGTCGAACGGGACCAGGCTGCTGCTGACCTGCGTAAGGCCGATATTGCTCGGCTTGCGGGCGAATTCGAAGCAGCCGTAGGGCGGGTGATCGAAGCCGTTTCGTCCGCGTCGACGGAGCTGGAAGCGTCCGCCCGGAGCCTTACCTCTTCTGCGGTTGAGAGCCGCGAACTCGCGATGGAGGTTGCCTCATCATCCGACGACGCGTCCGCGAACGTTCAACGCGTAGCGACCTCGACAAGCGAGATGGCTATAACTATTGCTGATCTAGGGCGGCAGGTCGAGGAAGCAGCTGAAATGGCGCGCGAAGCGGTCCGTAGGACCGAACTCGGCGATCAGCGTATGGTTGGTTTGGCGTCCGCGGCGGAGCAGATCGGCAGCGTCGTTCAACTTATCGCAGCGATCGCGCGGCAGACCAGTTTGCTCGCGTTGAATGCGACTATCGAGGCTGCTCGCGCGGGCGATCTCGGCCGGGGCTTTGCAGTTGTCGCCGATGAAGTCAAATCCCTCGCGATGCAAACCGCTCAAGCGACCGTCGAGATTGGCAAGCAAATCAACGATATTCAGGCTGCGACAACTGAAGCCGTCGGCGCGAATACCGAAGCCGGCGTTATCGTCGCTCGCATTTCCGACATCGCTATGATTGTTGTCCAAGCCATCGGTGAGCAAAAAGAGACCAGCAAGAATGTCGCGTTCAACTTGCAGGAAGCTGCGAGCAAGACCACTCAGGTCGCGGCGAGCGCCGGTGAAGTCACGCATCGGGCGAAGGCAACAGGAGGGGCTTCGATGCAAGTGTTGAGGTCTGCCGAACTGCTGTCTGAGGAAAGCTCTCGACTAAAGCACGAACTTGGAGGTTTCCTTAGGAGAGTCCAAGCGGCATAATTGGGCTAATCGCAAGCTCGCATCTTGCGCGGTGACGTAAGCGCGTTTCGGCTGGATCAACCGAAACGGCGCTGCGCGGCCACTCGGGCTAGCGAACTAAGTCCTCGCGCGAGCGCGATCTTCCCGGTACGCTTTAGTAGTTCAGCGAATCCCTGTAGCCCTACGATCAGCTGCGGGCTTCTAACATTATTTGGCGATCAAGATTTACAAAGGGGTCGAGAGAAAATCGTCATGGAGGCGAGAACGCTCTCGGGGAGGCGAATTGGCTCGCCCTGAAATGGAAGTCTGCACATCGTGAATCTTAGAAAGCGGATTTTGCGGTTACGCTGAAGATGAGTTCGTCTTCGACTGGCTCGGCCGGTTATTCTCTGAGACTATTCGTTCGTCATAGTGCTCTCCTGAGAAAGGGCTGATGAGCTGGAACGAGATCGTTGACGAATCCGTGTAGGCGGTAGGCGCGAGCAAAACTATGTTCGTGCTGTCACGAGTATCAAATCGGGTTGAACGTCCGGATGAATGAGAAGGCGTCGCGTTCACTTTCAAGCGTTTCGCTGTCCTTACAGCGGTCAGCGACATCAACGCCTATCGGCTCCAAATGTTGTGAACAGGGCGTCATCTGAGCGTCAATATGGGGCATATCTGCACAAACACGTATGCGGCGGCACCTTTGGTCTAGGCCGGTGGTGCGGGACGTGTTCTGGTTGATGAAGGGGCTTGTGCCATGGTGAGCACGCGTGAAGTTTCTGTCGATGACGCCACAACCGTGACCCAGATGGTTGGGGCTCTCCTTACAGAACTCGACGCTAGCGACGTGCAGGCCGAACTGGATGTTCGGCTGGTGGCCGGCCTGCTTGCCATGAAAGAGCGCATTCATGGATTTCTCGGTTTTGTCGAGGAGCGCGCTGTGGGCATTATCATGGTGGCGGAAAGTATCTCGCTTTTTGCGCGCGGCTCCTACGGAATCACCACCGAACTCTACGTCGTACCGGATCACCGCTCGTCTGGGGTAGCGATGAGCCTCATCGAGGCGGCCGTGGCCCTCGGTACGGCAAAGGGGTGGGGGCAACTTGAAGTCGGGGCTCCCAAGCAACCGGTGTAGAGTCGCAGCCTGAATTCAGCGTTATATTTGAAGGCCGGCTTTGCTGAAATCGGTCCGCGCCTTAAATTGCCCCTCCACGACGTAACTAGTACACGACCTCCGGCGAAACCTCCGACCGCTTTGCGATCAGGGAGCAGGGGGGACATGTGCTGCGCCGCCGCACTCGCATGGCGGACCTGCCGTCTGCGGTCGGTCAATAAGAAGGGACAGAGCCCCTCTCGAAGTGGCAGCAGGGTCTTGGCAGCGAAGTCGAGACACCCGATTAGATTATGAGAATTGCGGAGCAATAGCCTTCAGGAGGATGGAGGAGCACGGTGCTCGGACTTTCTAACCTTCAGGGCACGCCTTTTCATGGTCGCGGTCAGTTTCTTTGTTTTGGATCTTTCCGGTAGTTTAGGATGTGGCCGCTCAGACGATCCAATTGTCTCTCTCTCTTGATTCCTTTTCATCCGTCCCTCTCTAACAAGGGGCTTACGCCCGAGTGAATCATCAAAACATCAGGAGACGAGACCACACAAAGAATACGCCGCGCATTCAAAAGATTGTTGGATTACACCTCCGGATTCTTGTTGGTCTGCCAGCAAGCTTTCTGCAGCTGGTGCCTGATCGCGGTAAGTCTGTTACCCAGCTTGCCCACCTAGCAGGAAACGCTCCATCGGTTCGGTTTTGGGGACCTTGCTGTTCAGGAGAGATCAGGCTGTTGGGTCGACCGACTGCGAGCTGCGGAGTACCGGGGCTGAGGGCAGTATCCTATCGCTCCGCTCCCGGTAGTCGCCGCTTCGATGCACATGCGACGCAACTTCGCACGATCGCAGAGGTGGAATTCGCTGAAAATCTCCACTCGAGCGAGGAATTTTGGCGTTTAGGGCCGCCGCGTGCGCGATGGCCGTCTCGCTAGGGCTACAAGACTACAATTTGAGATTGACGCATCGGAATTGGCCCAGCAGGGAGTAGGCACAGAACGGAAAGGGTAGGCGGAAGCACAGGAGGAGGGGAGCTGAGGCAGACGATCGATCGAAGCAAGCGGTATTGGTGTTTCGGTTACTCGATCAATTCAACTAGAAATCGCGCTGTGCTATCATCGCCCTTCAATTGGAGGGATTCTCCGATGTTGGATGCCACTACCACAGCACTTCTGCGGGAGATCCTCGAAACGGTCTGTGTAAACGTGCCTGGGAGTGATGGTGGCGTGCGGGCACATGTCGCCTCGAAGCTTCTGGAAGCCGCCAGCAAAGGTGAGAGGACGCGCGAGCGTCTCGAGCAGATTGGGCTCGATGCGCTCCGACACGCGCCGAGCATGTGGCGGTAAGTGACTAGAATGATGCCGTACGTCAGGTGAACATTCGGAAATCTCAGAGTTGACCGTCTCGGAGAAAGAAGGCGCTCCACGCAATCTTAGGTCAGACCGCTTACAAGTGCTCATTCCCTGAAAACTCAGCGTTGTGGGCAGATTTAGAAGCAATCGTCCACCCAGCCGACCAGGATCCGTGCACTCGGTACAGTTGGTAATTCTGTCGATAATGCGAGCGATATGGCGTCAGAAAATCGACCTTGTGAGAGACCAGAGTCTCAGCTCCCACGTCCTGTCATCTTGCTCCGTTCCGGCGATCACCGCGGCGATGAGGCCGGGCTCCCGCAAGAGGTCGGTTTCGAACGAGTCGCAACTGCCATAAACGGCGGCCATTTCGGAAAGTTGAGCTTAACAGGAGGTTAGAGGCCAAACGCTTCGACGCAGGGCTTAAGTGCTGCTGCGCCAGTTCTGCATTCATGGAATGACCTGGCTGACCCGGCGAGGGCGGGCCGGGTGCTCACGTCGAAAGCTGCGGTACAGATCGAAAGTATTGTGTGAGGGTCGCTATGTTTCCTCGGGTTGGAAGTTCAGCAATAAGTTTTGCGGCTCCAAACGCCGTTGAGCTATGGTGCATTGACCGGTGGCATGGGCGCAGTCGGTCGCGGCACGAAGTCAGTATGGAGCTGACCGCGTGCGGACACCATGATCGCAAAGGCCACAAGAAGAATGAAAAAGCCGCGCATTTGACGACATCAATCCGAAAGCCATGGAGCAACTATGAAACGTCTCGCTCCGATGCTTCACAAGGACCGCGAAGCGTTAACTACGAACCCGCGGCTCGTGAGGCGCGAACACCTTCGGTTCGCAAAAGCCGGTAATGGTTATGCTGGTTGTCCTGCCGCAAAACAGCAAACTCGCCCTGAGAACGACGAAAACATGCATTCCCAATCGAGAAGGGAAGGAATTTTGCATCAGAGTTGAACAAAAGTGCTGATCGGCGGGAAAGCAGCGGCGGTTTGTATTGGCTTCTTGGCGCAATCGAGGACGGCTCCATGCGCGATCACGACCTTGTTTCGGGTAGTCTCTTGGCCCTGACCGCTGTCGGTATCGCGCTTCTGTGCTCTAGCTTGCTCGCATTTGCCTTAATTTAAGGCGCCGTAGCTGTAGTCAGGGAGGGAGGGAATAAGCGGATCCTGGATACTCGTGGTGCACACAGCACTACCTCCAAGAAGTGGCCTGGACTGCTTCGGTACGACGAGAGCGCCATCGCCAGTTCGATTTGAGCTAGGGGCGGCACCTCGTGGCGGCAGATCTTCTGGAGCCGTGCGGCAAGAAAGTGCCGACTCGATGAGCAGGAAGACGGCGAGTGGTCGGCCATTTTCGCCGCTAATCGTCATGGACGCAATGCTAGGTTGTTCCGCCGCGACTGGTTGGGGAGCAACATGGTCAACGCATTTCGCAATACGGTCATTGCTGTCACTTTTATCGCAAGCGCCAGCGTCAGCATTTTGTGGGATTTTAACGGCTACATCGCCTGTGGCCTTGCGCTTGTAGTCTCATTCGCGGCCGGCTATTGCATCGAGCGCGCCTTCATCAATCGGTCCCATCGCGAGATGATTCATCTCTACGGCGCGGACTGGCATTCGGCAGAGGACCGACACGACGGTACATGATCGCCATCCAAGCTTGTCCGATGAACGACCGTTGAGGCACGTCGCACGGTTCACGCCGATCGGCCTCTATACCGGTACGCGTGCGGGCGCCATAAGCCACTGCTTCTCCGCTTAGGGCCAAAGAATCATTCGTTGGGCTAGAAGGCGAATTTTCAACCGCCCGCAAAGTCGAGGAAAAGTACGGCAGCGCCAGGCCCTATCGGACCGGCCGCCTGTCTCCGGAAGCGAGCGCCATTGCATGCCGGTCGTCGAGGTTGACGTTGAGACCAGCAAGGTCAAGTTTCTCGACTATGTCGCCGTGCATGATTGCGGCCCCACGGTATCCCGATGACACTCGCAGGCCATGTCCGCGGCGGTACGGCGCAGGGAATCGGTTCAGCAATCTATGAGGAGTACAAGTACGGCGACGATGGCCAGCTACTGAACGCAAACTTCGCCGGCTACATCCTGCCTAGTATCAACGAAGTGCCTCCAAATGTCCGGGTTGGTCACGTGGGAGCGCCATCGCCCTTTACCGAATACGGGATCAAAGGCAGCGGCGAGGGTGGCAGAATGGGCGCTCCGCCCGCCATAGGCAGTGCATTCGAGGGCGCGTTGAAGCTCTTCAGCCAAGGCGGACTTCTTGCCGTTGACGCCGGCGAAGCTGCGCGGCCTAATTCGTGAGGCGACGATGAGCCAGTAGCGCTTCGAACGTTGCCGAGCAAGTCCGAACCGCACAGGCGCGCAAGTAGATCGCGCACACGGACGGCTTTTAGCGGGGCATCAAAGCTCCGCCGGGCTAGTTACGCTGCCCGTCGATAGGAGCAACGTCGCTCGCAGATTGCCCGCAGTCAAAGACGCACAAAAGCAGACGGCAACTCGACCTGAGTCTTCGCGTCCATCTACGCTGGTTGTAGCAACGAGGGCGTGACCTTGCCCTGCCGGCTTAATCCGTTTGAAGCAGGCCCAAGGCAAGGACCCAGAGCATGAAGCATAGCCGCTTTTCGGAGGGCAGATCATCGGAATCTTAAAGGAGCATGTGGCCAGCGTTTTGGTCGCCCATCTGTGCCGGAGGCATGGCCTCAGCGGCGCCAGCATAGACGTTGGCCACCGCAGCCATGGCCCCACGACGGAACGCGATGAGCGCGACGTCGGTGAAGTTGCATCGTTCTTCTCCTGACTTAGCATTTGCAGCAAGAGGTAGCTGATGCTACATGATGATGTAGAAGCAATATCGCAACAACTGCTGGAGGGCCTGGTTCAATGCAATTCTTGACAATCTCGCGCCGTTGCGCAGGTCCAGCTGTGCCGGTAAGGAGGCCTGGGACCGGCAGTCTTGGCTGCGTCATGATCGTCATGCTCTGTTTGGCCGCCGCCATGGACCCAATATACGCGCAGAGCCCGTCCGAAGGCGCGGCAATCGGAAGCGCCGTCCTGCCTCGCGACCTCAGTCCCTGGGGCATGTTCCTGCAAGCCGACGTTATCGTAAAGGCCGTGATGATTGGGCTGGCTTTTGCCACCTTTGTGACTTGTACGGTATGGCTGTCCAAGACGATTGAGATTTTCGGTGCTCGGAGGAGCGTGAGGCGCTCGCTGCACGAGCTCGCGAAGGCCAGAAGCATCGAAGATGCGGTGCGAACGATGCCCCCGGGGCCCATAGCGCGGTTGCTGGACGGCGCTGTCGCGGAGCTGGGCCTAAGCACCGATCGCATGGACAGCGAGGGCATCAAGGCTCGCATCACGTCCCGATTGCAGCAAATCGAGGCCGGCGCCAGCCGGCGCATCGCATTCGGCACCGGCGTGCTGGCAACAATCGGTGCGACCGGGCCCTTCGTTGGCCTGTTCGGCACGGTCTGGGGCATCATGAACAGTTTTGTGGGCATATCGAAGTCCCAGACCACCAATCTGGCAGTGGTCGCGCCCGGCATCGCCGAGGCGTTGCTGGCGACCGCGCTCGGGCTCGTCGCGGCCATTCCGGCGGTGGTGATCTACAACCTGTTCGCCCGTCAGATCGCTGCCTACCGGGCACTACTCGGTGACGGCGTTGCGGAGATCGTGCGGCTCGCAGGCCGCGATCTCGACGGCGGCGCGATTGTCGTGCGACGACCGCAGCTCGCGGCCGCGGAGTGATCCCGTGGCGGTTAATCTCAGCCAGTCCGGCACCGAGCTCGCCGAGATCAACGATATCAACGTGACGCCGTTCATCGACGTCATCCTCGTATTGCTCATCATCTTCATGGTGGCGGCGCCGCTCGCCACCGTCGATGTCGCCGTGGACCTGCCGGCTTCGAACGCGCAGCCGCATGCGCGTCCCGATAAGCCGGTGTATCTTACGGTAAGGCCCGATCTTTCGCTCTCGGTCGGCGAGGCGACAGTGAGCCGCGCGGTGCTTGCCGACGCGCTCGATGCCGCGACCCAGGGCCGGAAGGACAGCCGGATATTTTTGCGCGCCGACAAGGCCGTTCCCTATGGCGAGGTGATGCAGGTCATGAATGGCTTGCGGAGTGCCGGTTACCTCAAGGTGGCGCTGGTTGGCCTGGAGCAGTCGGCTGCGCCATGACAGTTCTTGCGGCCGAAGATGCCTCGGATCTGAGGCGCTGGACTTTCTCGGGGCTCGTCGTGGTCACGCTGTACGGCGGTCTCACGGCATCGCTGGTCGCATGGGGCGAGCCGGACTATCTCGAGCCGGACGAATCCTCTGGCGCGGTCGTTGTGGATCTTGCGCCCGTGTCGGCCGCGCCCTTGACGACGCCCACAGATGTTGCGCCAGGTCCCGAGCAGACGCCTGCCGAGGCCCGGCCAGAGGCGAAGTCCGACACGCCGGTACCGGAGGACACGCCGGAGCTGCCGCCGGCCCATAAACCCGAGGCTGTCGTCGATGCGCCGACCAAGGCGCAGCCCGAAGCCGTGCCCGAGCAGCAGGCCGCCGACGCCACGACGGCACCGGCTGCGGTTGCAGACCGCGTCGGGCCGGTGGCCACGGCACTGACGCAGGGGCGGCCGGAGCGCAAGGCCGAGCAGGCGATTGCCACCTGGCGTTCGCAGATCCTCGCCTTGATCGAGCGCAACAAGCGCTATCCGGAAGCCGCACGTTCCCGCCATGAGCAGGGGACCACGCAGGTCCGGTTCATGCTGGACCGCAAGGGACTGGTCAGCGATGCGCAGGTCACGCAAAGCTCCGGCTCCAGTGCGCTCGACGGCGAAGCCATCGCCTTGCTCCAGCGGGCGCAGCCGTTTCCTGCGCCGCCTCACACGTTTGCGGGCCAATCGGTCGCCGTGAGACTGCCAATCCGCTTCACGGTCAAATAGCGGCCGGTTCAGTCTAACAGAGCCGTCAATTCCTCGCGAACAGGCGATCGGCGGCACCGAAGCGGTAGTTGACGCCGAGGCGCACGGCATCGGTCCTGACCCGCGCGTCGGTATCGACCAACGTCACCGCACCCTCAGGCAAGGTCGGCGTGGCACGGAGCGCTCCGAGATCGGAATGCTGGTAGTCGATCGTTGCGGTCCAGTTGCCTGTCAGCCTCATCTCGATGCCCGCGCCGACGGCCCAGCCGAGGCGGAACCTATCCACGCTGTAAGGTGTCCTGAAGCCAATGCCGGCGGCCGTCGTACCCGACACTAAGCCGGAGGCTGTGACGGTGCCAAAGGGAACGCCGGCTGAGACATAGGCGAGGGTTTCCGGGGTGACCGCAACGCCGATGCGACCCCGCACGGTTGCGAGCCAGTCGAACCGGTAGGAAAGTTCGGCCGACATCGGCGCCTCAAGCGGGGCCAGCGCCGGATTGCAGACCGCGCCCGGGCACGTGCTGGCGGAACGGCCGTGCTGGTTTGCGTAAGTGAAATCACCCTCGATGCCTGCTACCAGACGGCCCGCAGTCCAGTCGTGGCCGGCCAGGACGCCGACACTCGCATGATCGAGTCTTGCGACCGGCGTGTTGCCGAACAGCGGCGTCTCCGTCGCGGTTTCGATGAAGCCGGCATGGGTCTTTGCCGTGCCCCAGGCGTAGCCGGCATGACCGCCGGCATAGAACCCGCTCCAGCTCCATGCGGCCGCAGGAATGGCCTTCGTGAAGAACATTGCGTTCTGCCCGCGCGCCGCGCCGATCGGCGCATCGGCCGGCGCGTCAGCGCCGTACTTCATGTTGAGGAACAGCTTGAAGGTTCTGCCGGGCAGCAGGATCTCGTCCTTGTGGAATTGCACGGAGTTACGGATGTTCGCGTTCAGCAGATTGTCGCCGACCAGGCCGGTTGCGATTTCGACCGGCCCCCAGGCCGACATCCGCCATTGCTGCCGGTGCTCGATCTGAACCTTGAGCAGGTCGTAGCCGTCAGTGGGCGTGTCGAACTCTGCAAAGTGGTTCTGCCTGAACGCATGCAGGTAGTGGAGCCGGCCGTACCAATTGTCGTTGCGCCAGTAAACGCCAGCGCCAGCCCGGATCGGCGGGACGCGCGGCACGTTGGTGCCGTCGGTGAAGGTCGCGCGCACGACGTCGAACTGTCCCTCCACCCCGAAGATGCCGTTCGCGAGGGGCGCCACGTCCCATTGCCAGGTCAACTCGCCGCCGCGGAAGAGTGCATCGCCCTGCGAATAGGCGACCTGGATGTAGTCGCCGCTGCTGGCGGGCGCGCAACTCGAAAAATCCGCATCGCAGAAATTGCCCGTCGCCCGGCCGTAGATGAAGTTGCTGTAACGGGTGTAGTAAAGATGGGCATCGAACCGGACATCGCCACGCGTGCGCTTCAGGCCGACTTCCACGGTGTTGGCGGTCTCGAGCGTCAGATCGGGATTGCCGATTTTGAAGGTCTTCTCGGAATCGTCGGGCCCGCTGGCAAACAATTCGAGCGGGCGCGGGGCGCGCTGGATCCGCTGCAGCGTGAGGCTCGCCTGAATGTAGGAGGGGAGATCCTTGATCGTCGCGAAGCTGATGCTTGTCGGCAGGAAACTCGATCGGGATGGTGTGCTGCCCGGCTCGTTCGGCGGGGGCAGGTAGTTTGACGGGAATGCGAATGCCGTACCGGTTACCTCGACATGTTCGAGGCGGCCGGCGAGCTGCGCCCGCAGAGTCTGGGTGAGCTTCAGTTCCTCCAAGAAATAGGTGGCGGCCGTCGTGGTTTGCGCCGGCCGCAGGATCGCCTGGCCGACAGTATCGAGACGCTGGTAGGTTCCGTGGGTGCCGACGATGCCGGTCAGAGCGCCGAACGGCGTCGCGAGCGGCTGCGTCTCGAACTCGAGCTTGCCCTCCGTCTGGCGGTTTTTGAACGTTGCGCCGATGCTCTGGAAATCGCCGAGGGCCGCGCTGCTGTTGACAACCTCGTCGTGCCGGTAGTCCGAAAAGCCAAGCCAATAGCGCACGGCTGCGAGGGCTGCTGCGTCGGGGCGGTATTCGCCCTTGCTCGCGATCTTGGTTTGCTCGAGCTGGTTGTGCTGCTTTGCCTCGGAGGTGGCGATGCCGGGGATGTGGTAGTCGCTTGTGAATCGCGAGACCGACAGGCCGGCATAGCCGCCATCAAACAGATAGGAGCCGCCGATCGATGCGCCCTCACTATGTGCCGCGGAGTTAGGTTGGCGTCCGTTGAATGTCGGCGCGGGATCGGGAGGAGCCAGATAGGGGTAGCTGGGGATACGATAGTCCTTCGCTCCGCGGCCATAGACATCGGCATGCACGGCGGCATTGCCGCTTCCGGCGTCGAGCAGCAGGCCGCTTTCCCAGCCGCTGTCGACCGAGGTGATAGCCGATCGCAGCTCGGCGGCCATGCCTCCAATCGGCGCGGCGGTCGGGATGCGATTGTTGGTCACGTCGACGACGCCGCCGACCGCCTGCGACCCAAGGCGCAGCGCGGCCGGCCCGCGAAGCACCTGCGCGCGCTGCAGAGCCAGCGGATCGATCGGCACCGCGTGATCCTGGGCGATGTCAGAGACGTCGACGGCGCCGACGCCGTTTTCCTGGATGCGAACCCTGGCATCGGACAGTCCGCGCAGGACCGGGCGCGAGGATTGGGTCGAGATACCGGCCGACGTGGCGCCGGGCGCGCTGAAGAATAGATTGCCGAAGCCCTGGGTGGGGCTCGACTGGATTTGACCACTCGTGATGGTGGAAGGCACGACGGGCGGGTTGCCAGAATCCGGCGTCGTGGATCCGGCCGCCGGCGCTGGCGGTGCCTCGGTTACGCGCCGGTCGGCGGTCTCTCGGCGATTGGCACGGCGTACCAGCCTCTTCTGCCGGCCCTCGACCGTCACCAGCGGAATTTCCACATCGGCCGGCGAGCCGGATGACGCAGGCGAGGCGGCGGTGCTTGATGATTGGGAAGCAGGCGGAGCCGCCGCCTCGGATGGGGAGGATGTCGCGGGAGCGGCGGGCGCCTGCTGGCCTGGTCTCGCTTGCTCGGCCGGTGGAGCGGACGTCGCCCCGGGTGAGGTTTGCTGGGCGTGAGCGAATTCGCTCAGACACATCATGACAATCGACGTCGTGCTCAGAAGAGCCGAGCGAGTTAAGTGAACGTGCATTTTCTATCCCAGCGGCAGCACCGCGGGCAAAGCGGTACTTAGTAGGTACACCAAAATGTAGATAAAGCTACAAATGCGCAGCAAAAACTACAATGTCAAGCCTGTTGCAATTGCGAGGCTGTTGCAACAAGCGCGAAAGCAGCTGCGTGAGCTTGCAATGTCGCTAGCGAGGGTTCATGGTCGGAGCTCTGAGATTCCGGATCTTTTCACATGCGTTCGAAGCCTTCCGCGGCCGCGCCATCGCGTCATGCGCTTCCCACCGAGCAGGCGCAGGCGCGGCGTTTTGGTAAGGCTCGTTCGGCGCGTTCGACTGCGATCCTCGAGGACTATGTCGAACTGATTGCCGACCTGATTGATTCGACCGGCGAGGCCCGCGCCACCGATATTGCGCGGCGGCTCGGGGTGTCTCATCCGACGGCGATCAACAC
Source organism: Bradyrhizobium sp. SPXBL-02 (assembly GCF_051853065.1). Taxonomy (NCBI): domain Bacteria; kingdom Pseudomonadati; phylum Pseudomonadota; class Alphaproteobacteria; order Hyphomicrobiales; family Nitrobacteraceae; genus Bradyrhizobium; species Bradyrhizobium sp. SPXBL-02. The sequence continues at coordinate 2,187,298 of NZ_CP182474.1, forward strand.
AATCACGCGGCTGAAGCGGGAAGGCCTCGTGGTGGCTCGTCCTTACCGCGGTATTTTCCTGACCGAGAAGGGTGAAGCGCTCGCCAAGCGGGTGCGCGCGCGTCACCGTCTGGTCCTGGAAATGCTGCTCGCGCTTGGCGTGCCTCGGGAGACTGCGGAGGCGGACGCCGAAGGCATCGAGCATCATGTTTCGGAAGCGACCCTGAAGGCATTCTCGGAGTTTCTCAAAGGGCCGAGGGTGAGGAAGGTTAGCTGACGCTCCATGACCCGCATCGACCAACAGGCTTGCGGCTCTGCCGATGTTGAGACGTGGGGCTGCGCGTCGGAGGAGCCGACCGCTGCGGCGCCGTGCCCGCGTAGTGCTTTGATGCGTGGCCTGCAACAAAGCTAGCGCGTTGGCCACACTTGCTGCGGTTTACCGATTGATTGGCAGCTAAAAATTTAGGGACTGTTGCTAAGAACCTTTAGGGACGAGAACGACCAAATGCCCATGTACGTCATGATCGTGCCATGGAATGGGTAACTCGAGAATGATTGCTCATTTTTTCAATGCGCTCTGCAGCATTGTTCATGCCAAAACGATCAATCGTTGATGCCTGCAGTAGTCCTGATCGGACGCGTAGTATGTCTGCAAGGCGTTTAGTTCGGAAACAGCTTGAACAGCGCGCCAGTATGCCTACAGCCAATCAATCGCAGCCAGGGTTGAGACCCGTCTTGATTTGATGTCCTGCATTACGAGCTGCCCATTGCATAGGTTAGCTAGCATCAATGCACAGCTTGATCCTAAGCCTCAGCAACTCAGCGTACTCCATTTTCAATATCGAAATTCTCTTCGGTTATCCCGGGCACGGCACCAAGCGGCTGGGCCAAGGCATCGATATACTCCGGCGCCTAAAGGCCGGGCGCGGATACGGGACGAATGCATAGCGTTAGGGCTAACGTGCTCATTGCGGCGGCATTCAAAGTCGCGATAGACGTCGAGTGGTGGGTTGAAGATCCTCACGTTTCGCCAGCCTCATGATCCGACCAATTTCGATGGATTCATATGCCCTGCATCGATTTCTTTCGCGACGTCGAGAGCGACTACGCGAGCATGAGTGTACGCACTGTACGCAGCATGAGAAGCACCTCGATCGTGAGTTTGGGCGCAAGCGGTTCGGCGATGCAGGCTACGCGATGGAAGAACTGGTCGCTGAACTCGGCGTCGGTTTGCTTTCGGCCGATCTTGGCCTGACGCCTGAGGTGAGGGAGGATCATGCCTTCTATAGCACCTCGTGGATCAAAGTCCTGAAGAACGACAAGCGCGCGATCTTCACGGAATCCTCGCACGCGCAACGCGCGGCGGATTTCCTACAGGCGTTCCAGGTAAAAAATTCCGCCGTGGCTTAGGCTGCGGTGGCGGTAAGCTCTTTGACGGACAGTGAATGCTAGCTCAATATCGATGACCGCTTTGGCCGTGCAGAGCCGAAAGCCCCTGCTTACGGCCGCGCATGGTCCGACTTTCACAATCGCCCAAGGAGGTTCGTGACGGAGGGGCGATGGTTTGTAGGCTGGGTTTGCGGCGGGGGGGCGAGCGCAAGGCCGATTATCCCAAGGCCTCTCCAGCCGACGAGAGCAGCAATCACGTCTAGCAGCCATGAGCGATCATTAGGCCGCCGATGAGAGCGAGGAATAATGCCGGTCCATTCATAATAACCACTCGAACGAAATGAGCAAAGCGAACGATGCTGCTCAATGGATGTCTCAAATAGCGCTCAAACGTTCTGACCAGCGGTATGCCGCCCGCCATCAAGATCGATCTGTTTGGAATTGGTTGATAACGTTTGGCAAAGGATGCACTTGCATTGATTGGCTTGCGGTAAGTACGCGATTGTGGCGTTTCAAGAGTGTCACGCCCGGATCTTTCTTGCATCGAGGTTCTGGCAAGTCACAGGGACCTCCCCAGCTATTCGAGCGGACAGGTGCAGGGCGTGCCGTTGTTTGCGAAGAACACCGTCACGTATCCAGTTCTCGGCACCGTCCGTCCGAAAGAGGGAGGATCGCATGCGCGTCCTGGCCACGGGCCGGTTGTGCACCCGTCTATGCTGAGGTGCTAACGTGCCGGTGAAACACGACACCTCGGCGCCTATTGCGCCGGGGTGCCCCTTTTCTCATTTGTTCAACGAGGATCAGATGACTACGGTCGAGGATGCTTCTCCAAATGCTGCTAATGCGCCGCATGGCATCAAGCGCTTGCTTCCCGAATGGTCGAAGCTCCGTTCTGCCCTCTACGAAACCATCGCCGTCGGCTCCGTTACCTTGGTGGCGGGCGCCGTCCTTTCCGCTGTGCTCGAAGAACCTGTCAAGACGCGCCTCATCCCCCTGATCCTAGAACATACGAGCCAGTATGAGCGGGTCGAGATTTACAAGCAGGCCGCTGATGGAAAGCCCGTTGTGGCGAGTTGCTACAAGCTCTTGGTCGCCCCCTGGTCGAACTCCGTCCTCGGCCGCATGGTCGAAATCACCGACCCGAAACTCTGTGCTTCGGTACCCGATCCGGAGGACGATCCCGCCCCTGTCCAGTTCAGGACGGATGGCGCGTGGAATGGCAATGTGATGAGTGTCGCGTTTAGCCACTTCAACGGCGAGTTCGGCGGTGGCTCATTCAGTGCCGACGCAATGAATACGCCCGGCACCTACATTGGGGCGATGCAGGCCCAGGCTCATGACGGTAGCCAGCGGTGTGTGCTCACGCATTTCTGGGTGGTCGTCGGCAAGCCGGAGCGCCAGTCCTCATTCCAGAAGATGCTGGAAGAACGGATCAAGGACCCGGATGGGCAGATCGCCTCGCTTGCAAAGCCCCTCACCGGCGGCCAGTGCAAGGCAGACCAGAGAACCGCCAACGCATCCGACGGCACCAAGGCGAACTAAGTATCCCTGAGCAGGAAGAAAGGGCCCCGGCGATCACCAGGGCCCTTTGCCGATCCGGGTGATTCCGTTTCCGGCGGGTTCGCAGGCAAGCGAATACCGAGAAGCACTATAGCCGGAGGCTGAGGTCTTCTGAGTCGATTGGCCCTCGCTCTCAGTAATGTTCTTGATGATCTCTTCGAGTGACTGAACCAACTCACCCATTTGTCCTTGCCGACGTGAACCGAAACAATCTTTGGCTTTTAGTATCTGCCAAGGCTTTCGTTCCGGCTTGTCTGGCTCCTGAAATCGCTTATAGGCCTCGTAGGCGAGGATAACTGCCGTCCGCAACGGCATCTGCTCGAGTTTGCCGCCGAAGAGCAATCTCGTCGGCACTTTCTTTGGATTCGCGTCCTTGGCGATGAACTCGAACGAGGATTTGGCTTCCTTCTCGTAAAGTTGTTTTCGTGCACGAATTTGAGGGGCTCTTTCTCGCCGAGTTTGAGCAATTCGACAACTGACTGCACCAGCCAATGAAAGCAGGTCGTATAAGATTGCCGAGTGCCTTCAGCAATTCTTCCTTGGCCTTTGTCGCGTTGCGAAACTCCGTCTTGTTCAGGGCGATTACCAGTCCGGCAATCCGGTTGCCCATGATGACCGGTAGGAGCTTCTTCACGAGTTCGTCCCGTTTTTCTGAGCTGTCTGGGGCGCCGTGACGGAAATCTTTCGCTCGCGGCTGAAGCGGGCATAGAGATTGAGAGAACCAAATGGTTTGCTCATATCCCGCATCGTTGCCTTTGCGCGTGGGAAAGGTCGAGCCCACGACTCGGTGAAATCGGCATACCTGGTCGGCTTCCAATTTAGCTGAGCCGCCTAATCGGCCGAGCCCATAAAGTCATCTGAGCCAGCCCGCAGGGAGCCAAAGCGAACCGAATAGTCCGACGCCAACGTCGCGCAGATTTTCTCTGCCCGTGCTCGGTCGTTGGTCATTGCCGCAACATGCCAGGGAACGTTGCGCACCACCGCCCAACCGCGCACCCATCCCGGGTTCGACGGGTCGACGTGAGGGAGGTTGCGTTGAAGACCGGGGATCGGCGCAAACCAGAAGGCGCAGGATTGCGCACCGTCGCTTCCCGGCTCGTCGCTCGAGCTGACGAGGCCGATCACCTCTCCGTCCTGGTTGAACACGGGTCCGCCGCTCATACCGCCGGGCCAATAGCTGTCGACCGCAAATGTCGGCCAAGGCCGATGTTCGCGACCACTCGGCGGCACTGCCGTTATGCGGCCAATAGACCCATACATGCGCTCGGTCAGAACATCCGTGTCGATCTCGCGATCCTGTATCGAACGCAGTTCGGGAAATCCCACCGCCATGACTTCATCGCCGATCTCGGGCCATTTTCCGATCAGCCGCAGGGGCAGAAAATCGCGTACTTCGTTCAGGCGCGTGTTGTCCGCTTTGAACGACAGCGTCATGCAGTCGAGTGACATGCGGCTCGAGTCACGGTTGAGCAGCCGATCAAGGGCAATATCTTCTGGCGGGGTGCGAAAGGCGGTCGCTGACGCAATCACGACCATCCCGTCGACCCCAATCGGGGCGCGCCCATAAACAAGCCCCGGGTTGAGCAGACCGACAACCGTCGACCGCGGGCGCGAAGGCCCGAGCCATGCTTGAAGCACGTGCTGTGCGGTCAGATATCCTCCGAAGGGGTCGATCCGGAACGCCGTGCCGAGACCAGAGATGCGCTCTGTGTGGTTGTCAATTGCCAGTAAGGAGATAATCGGATGGCGAACCCCCGTCGGGTCTTGAATCAGAAACTGGCGGGGATCGTCTCCGGCTGTGGCGGTGACTGGAAAGGGCATCGCCCAGTCTAACATGGCAAGGCGAGTCGCCCTAAGGCGCATTCAATGTAAAGGCTCATCCGAGTCACAAGGAAACCGGCGCTGCTTTTTTGAAACGGCGCCGGTTTCTTTGTCAAAGGTCTAGTGAGCGGCGGCACCTTGCTTGATCGCAGAGGCCAAGCCTTCGACGACCCGAACAAATAGATCGGGATCACGCAGTGCGTTCTTGAGCTCCTCAGCCCAATCCGGATTGGACTCGGTCCACTTGATCAGCGCGGTCGCCTTGACGCCGCGATGCTTGATCAGGAAGTTGGAGATCTTTGCCGGCACCGCGCCCGCGACAAACGCGGCGCTAGCCGGTGCGGCGCGCGCCAGAAGAATGAAAGCCCGCGAGAAGCTCGCGAGATCGTCCTCTTCCGCGAGTTTGGTGAGGAGGTCCAGTACAGGACCAGAGGGGGTCGTGTAAGCTGCCGAGCCCTGGGATGCGATCGCCTCAAGTTCGACCTCGGCGGCGCTCTGCAGCAGATCGAGAAGTTCTTCCTCAAGTTTTATCCAGTCCTGAGTTCGCCCCGGTCGTTGGATTTGCCCGGTTGGGCGGTGGTAGCGACGGGAGCTGGCGCGGTGCCCTCAGCATAGCGCAGCGCCAGATCCCGTCGCCGGTTGCAGGTGGTGGCGAACTCGGACGGCGTCTGGCGAGTAAAACGCCAGCGTGATGTTCGCCTGGCTGAAGGCTGGCAGGAAGTTGATTCAGAGCGTCTGAAAGCCAAGGTTACGCTCTATTTGAATGCGGGCGATCCCTTCGCGCCCGATACGTTTCCCCTGACGACGCTGTTCGACATCACCGAGCAAGCCGCCAATACTCCGCTTCCCGGGACCTTGAAATCCACCGGCGGACCTGGATCCCACATCGAGAAGCGGGGCCGGTGGGCGGCGGTTCATACCCTTCCGGCGCAGAAGTGTTTTCGATGATCGGCTTTTCAGTGCCTTCGCGTATCGGCTCCGGCAGCTTTCTCCAAGACTGGAGGAAGATCACGAGACCATGGAACATGCGCCAGGGATCATCGTCTCGCTGGCCGCTGCTAATATCGCGCAATCCTGCGATCACTCCGCCGAGCTTGAGCGCGGCGTCTAGTCCGCCCGGCGCTTCTGCCGTTTGAGGATCTGCGAGTGTTTCGGCCACTTCGGCGATCTTATCGCGATCTTCGTCCGGACCTAACGTCAGCATTTGAAAGCGGCCGTTTCGCGTGGATATATGCACGAACAGAAGGTCGCCGGTCGCCTGGACTTGGATGTCGAAAGAGCTTCCATTTCTGAGACGTGGTTTGCATGAGAGAAGTGCAAACCTTGAAAGTTCGACGTCGGTCGCAACTGGAACGGGGCGATCGAGCGGCCTGATGTCGGCGTACTCTGTGCCGGTCTCGATCGCTGGGACAATCTCGACCAGCCAGGCAAGGGGTTCGACGTCCAGGTTCGCCTGCCTTCGGATCTCGGCGGGGCTTACGGTCAAGATGTCCGCGAGGAGTTCTCGATGTGAAGACAACCGGTCGCGGTGAAAGACGAACGCCGTAGGTGCACGATCCATTGATCGAACAACGGAAGCATACAGATTTGGCCGCTCGGGAATGCTGATCGGTTCGATCTTTGCCACTGCAACCTCCGTTAAGAAGCTGTCTGTGCGAGCGTTGTTAGCCACGACGTGTATGAATGTAGCAGCACCGAAGTGATGCGGCGAGGCTATTTTGAGGGAGACAGCGCCGAAGGCGTTGTGCGCGATAAAAGAACTTCGAACAAAAGGACGCTTTTGAACCTTGCGGCGAGAAGGTGGACAGACTTCGAAAGCATTGCCGCGGGATCAAGGATGAATTCCGACCTACACCGTGCGGGAGCCTGGATGGTGATACAAAACTTTACAACTTGGGGGAAAACGATAACATAATCGGCAACGCGCCGAATCCAAAGCGTAGGTCGGCTGTGTTCGTGTTGCATTTTTTTCCCAAACTCGTCTCTCTTTCTCTCCTCTCAAGTGAATTTCCGATTGAGCACCGAAGAAATCTCGTTTGTCGTGTTGAGCGAGCACGGAGATCCGTTAATCGCCCACGTCCTGCTCCGGACAAGAAACGGATCTGAACGAAGTCCAAGGCAGGAAAGGTTCTCGGACGAAGAGGGGAGGGTATCGTTTCCGGTCCCCGAGGGCCACGAGGTCGATGAGATCATCGTGGGCGCGACGGTGCCTGGCTTTTGGGTGATGCGGATCGAGAACGCCGAGCCTTTCGACCGACTGCGGCTCTCCTCGTTGCCGATGATCCGGAAGCCTGGCTGGTGGCTTCGCTGCATGAACGTGGATACGGAGGATGACGATCGAGGCAAGCATATAAAGATCGGCGTCGTCGATGCCGATTTCCAGCAGTCGGCCGGCATCGAACACATCAAGCAGACGACAGGGCCCACGGGGCTCGCGATCGGTAAAGAAGGCACTTGGGGACACGGCGAGGCGGTATGCCGCATTCTGGCGGATCGTGAGCCTATGGCGGCCGAGCTACTGTCCGTCGCTCCTGGAGCGGAAGTCGTGTTTGCCGACGCGTCCAACGGAAAGGGAGGCGTCAGCGGCTTCCGGGCAGCGATCGCGATCAAGCAACTGGTGAGCCAAGGTGTCCATCTTTTGAACCTCAGCTGGGGCCATACACGAGAGGATGTTCACGTCGCCGCCGCTCTACAAACGGCGTCGGAGATGGGGGTTCTCGTGGTAGCGGCGGCGGGAAATGAACCTGGCGAAGAGCGCGTACGGTACCCTGCGAGGGACATCCACTGTGTCGCAGCTGGAGCATTGGGCCTCAAAAAATGGGGAAAAAAAGGCACGCTCGTGAAGTATTATGCTACCGCTGCCTTGGGCCGTAAGGGCTTCGCTGGGCGGGTCCCGCAGGTCGGCACCGTATACAGCTGGAGTGAGTGCACGGCCGGTGGCATTGAAGTAGCCGCGCCCGGCATCGGAATTCTGGTGCAGCGCGGGGGAGAAGTTTCTTACGCATTATCAGGTACTTCCTACGCTTCGCCGATGGTGGTGGGCGTGCTGGCGATTGCGTTAGGCCGCGACAGGGAATATCTAGGGATGGGAGGAACTTCGGCGCGGACCCAACACGCTCGGGAAACGTTGAAGAGACTGTCCCAGGACGTCGGTATGGAAAGGGAGAGACAAGGGATCGGTGTTCCGCGGTTACCCAAATGCAATGTGTAGTGCAACTTTAACGGAATCACCCCATACTGTGGTCAAGCATGGAAGACGCATATGAAAGATAAACTGATCGTCTGTTTGAATGCGTCAAAGATGCTCGATAGTGCTCGCGGGCAACAAGTCGATATACGCGAGTTGGTGAGCAAGGTGCCGAGCCTCAATATCCTTGCGGGCGATCCCAACACGGCCCTAAGCGTCGAAGTGGAGCATAGATATGCCGGAGCGCTCCGCCGCTCGGTAGAAGGCGTCTGTACCGTTGGCGAAGATACGGATTTTGATCTTCTTGACGGAGGAAAGACCGGTCGGAGTTTCACCAGGTAGGTCGTCCGAAGGCGGATGCGTGTTGAGGCGGCTCATTCTGAGCCGCCCTTATTTTGTCCCGGGACTGATACTTTTGCGGCGCTCACCCGAATAGCATCCCCGCGCGGTTCGACGAGGTGCGGCGGCAGGGATCTCGATGGCGCTGGCGCTGACACAGGTCAGCTCGCGCCTGTCCGGCTTGCCTCGCAACATACTGTCCATCGGAAGCGCAGAGACCCGCAGGAGATCTCGCAATTGGACGGCCCTTCGGACGAGCGTCGGAAGTGCTATGGCGACCGAAACATCGTCACACTTCTGTCCCACTCCTAAATTCATAATCGCGGTCAGCGAGCATTGCTATTGCGCGACGGCTCGCAGTTGCGTTAGCTTATTTTTATTTCATAGCGAGATTTCCCGATGCCGCTTGTCTTCGTTCATGGAGTGGCCAATCGACCAAGCCTCGAGCAGACGGAGGCGATCGCTCAGCGAGACGCATTGTTCCGAGCGATAGTCTTCCGAAGCGCCGACACGGTCATTAAGAACCCCGACTGGGGCAGTCATGCTGCCGCTTTCGACGTGAAGATGCCTTGGCTTCCGAAGCCGACTGGAAATCAAGCATTTGGGGTCGCCAATGCGAGCGGTGAGGTGGGTTTGGGTCGGATCGCGAAGGTCGATGGCATTCAAGCCGTCGATCTCGCGGCGTACGCGGCCCTCGAGAAAGCTCTTCGAGATGGCCAAGCCAAGCCCGGGGCAGCTACTAACACGAACCTGATCTCACTTGTGACGGAGATCGCCGACTATCTCGAACCGGCGGTGTTGGCCCAGGGGAAGGGCCAACCGAAAGGAATTCCAGCACTCGTGGCGACGAAGGACGATGAGTTCGCCGACGCGCTTCAGGGTGAGCTTCAATTGAAGAAAGCCGGCACCGCGCAAGCTTTCGGGATTAAGGATCGTATCAAGGAGGCGGTGGACGAGCTCGGAGGCTGGATCGGCAATGCAGCCAGTGACGCGGTGCTCCGTGCCAAACGCGCCGATCTGAGCAAATCCGTAACCTACTTTCTCGGCGATATTTTCGTCTATCTCAAGCAGCGGGACGTAGTGGGCGTCCAAGGAGTAAGGGACAGGATCTTTGAGCCCATTCTCAAGGATCTGATCGCCGCCGCCAACGTGAAGAAGAACGAAAATGAGCCGCTCGTCGTGATAGGTCACAGCCTCGGCGGGGTCTTGCTCTACGACATTCTTACCGATGATCAGTGCCTCAAGCGTCTGAGCGATGAGGCGCCGAAATTCAAGATCGACGCGCTCCTGACCGTGGGGTCGCAGCCCGGGTTTTTCGCCGACCTCAAACTCTACGGTGATCGAGGGGCAGCGCTTCTTCCGAGACCAAAGTCGGTGTCGCGTTGGATGAATGTGTACGATTTTACTGACGTATTCTCGTTCTTGTGCGAGCCGGTCTTCGCGGACGTCGAGGACTTCGGATACGATACTTCAGTCGATCTGCTTCATGCGCATTCGGCCTATTTCCAGAAGCCGAGCTTCTACAAGAGGCTGCAATTGAGGCTCAAGGAACAGGGTTTCCAGTGAGATGAGAGTTTTCGAGAGGGCGCAGCCGAACGGTGGAACACGCTTTCTCATTCTGGGCGCGTCGGCCTACAACCACGCCCAGATCAACAAGTTGCGGGTGCCCAGGCTGGCTCAGATATCCAGCGCTTCCACCAGCGCCTTGCGCCTCGCGGCCGAGGTCATTGCCACTTGGCAAACCGATCTGAAGAAACCGCTCGCCTCGGTCGATCTTCTAGTCGACTCCCCGGCAGAACCAGATGGCACGAAGTTCGTCGCTGCAGATGGTACCCAAATCCAACTCGAAGCGCCGACAATCGAGAATATCAAGAAGGCGCGGAAGGCGTGGATGAATGACGTCTCCGAAAACGACGTTCTGATCTTTTACTGCTGTGGCCATGGCATCTGGCTCCCTTCCTGTGGTCGGACGTTTCTAAGCGCAAGTTTCGGGAGCGACGAAGACGACCCTTGGCCCGACGCGGTCGCGTTGGACGACTTTGCGTTCGCGCTCGGCGAAGCCAAGCCTCGACAGCAGTGGCTCATCTTCGATTGCTGCAACAACACTCCTCCCCAGGCTCTGAAGCAAACGAACTCCAGCGCGACCGCGCTCCTGTCTAGCGTCGAAGGACAGCGGGCAGCCGCGGAGGAGGACTACGGGCATCTCTCGCAAGTGATCGTCAAATCCGCCAGCCAAGGCGCCCTCGCGTTCGGCAAGGAGGGCAGGCCCTCTCGTTTCATGGAAGCCTTTCTCGAGGCGTGCGCAGGGGCAGGATGCCGCAAGCCGACGAACGGGAAGTGGTGGGTCGATCAGCAGGGGATCGAAGAGGCCATGGCGACTTATGCGCAGCGTGTCGCCCCGGTCGAGGAGCAGGATTATTTCACGTTTGCGCGGGTCACGGAAACGGACGCGCCGTCACCTCCGTTATTTCTGGGCAGGAACGAAAAACCCCGGTGTACGATGCTAGTCCAATCGACGCCCGCGCAACGCCTGAAGCATGCGACCGTGACCGTTAAATGCCAAAACCAAGTCGTCGCTGAGCAACGGCCGGGCGAAGGCGCATCCGTACCTTACAAGGTAGTGGTCACGCCTTGGCTCGATTACGACCTTGAAGCCGCCTTCGACGCCAACGCCGTGATCCAGCAGCAGGGGGTATTCGCTACACCCCCTCTCTGCGAGATAATGTTCGAGGGCTAGGAGATGGCAACACTCACCGTCACCGCGTATCGTTTGGGCCCACTTTCGGTGGATGTGATCGATGCTCGTGGCGAGACGAGCGCTCCCGTGAATTCCTTGTCGCTGTCCTCTAATCGGGAGTCGGCGAGCCTGGAGGTCCCTCCGGGAGATTACGCCGTCGTCGCTACTCGACCTAACGGAGAGGTTTTGGCGCAGCGCGTTAGCATCACTACCACCGCGTCGGTCGATCTCGCGGCGTCCGGCCACGCGTCTTCGGAAACTCTTTCGGACGCCGCGGAACGCGGCCTTGTTCCTTCCGTCGTGCGGCGATCCAGCGTGACCAAGACCGGCTCGAAACTATCAGCGTCTCTCGGTACGGTCCTGACAGGTGCAAGCGGCACTGCGGGACGGAACCTCAAATCCGTGCTGGTCTCGCACGGCGCCTTTGACGTGCTTGGGAACGAGCCCTTCCTCAGACGAAAGAGCTTCTATCTCGTTCAGTGGCAGATCAGGAACGGATCGTGGAGTCCGCCGGATTCGTTGCACGACTATGAAGCGAGGTCCGACTATCTGGGCATCTCTCTCAGAGGAGATGCCAACACGACGGTCGAGCCGAGAGCGGTTGGTCTCCTGAACGAGAGGGGTTATGGCCCTGTCGTCATGGTTCCGCCGTTCAAGTGCGATTTGAGGATAACTTTCTTGGCGGACGGAGTGGCGGCCGAAGCCGCTGGCGAACGGATCTCGAATCCTTCGGCTGTCAGGGTCCCCGTCGCTATCGCTTTGCCTCAATCGCCGATGTTGTCCGATCTTCTGTCGGCGTTGGCATCCGCCTCGTTCTCAGGAGCCGAGAACATCTGGGACGATAGATTCTCGGGAAGTGATGACGACGCGTTCGCGCTTCTCGTCGACAAGACGAGCGATCCTGCCGCTGCGCTGCTGGCCGCTCACTTCCTCGCAAGGTTCGCGCCCAAGCGTGTTCCGGTTCAGTGGTTGGAAAATCTGCGCAGGCTCCTTCCCTCGGTCGCGGACACGCATCTCTTGCTCGCGATGCGTGTCTTGGCGGACCGGAAGAGCACGCCGGGAGGAAGTGTCGAAGATCTTCTCCGATCAGCAGAGGCCGCGCCGGCTTGCCTCTTCTCGCGGACTCGCGCCTTGTTGACCCAAGCGATGCGGCTCCGCAAGTTGCCCGTCATACGCGGTCCTCAGGACGACCGTGCGAAGCCAGGCGACTTTTTGAATGTCTCCGCGGATGCCGGCGGCTTTGAAGCATTTTGGGGAAGCGGTCCCTTACAGCCCGGTGAGGACAGCTTGCCAATCCATCCTCTCCCGCTTGATCGTATGTCTCGTATCTTCATGGAAGAAGGTGCTTTTCTGCCGTGAGATCTGCGCCGGCCGCGCATCGCCTGCAATGACGGTCCTCGTTCCGACGACCTCCTTTGACAGCGCGTGGTGCTTACGCCATACATACTGAGATTGCGAACTTAATTGTTGCTACCGAGTGATTGCTGCCGATTTTCGGCGTGGCGATTTCCGACCGACACGAAAGGCTGAGCGACCGCCGTGAGGCGGCGAGGGGGGCTGCATGACCGATTATCTGTCGCGGCAAGACGACTTCGGGATGCTTTCGATCACGGACCTGCAGAAGGCGAGGGACGAGTTTCACCTTCATCTTGTTCACAAGGCGAACGTGGTTGGCACCGCCATAGGCAGGTAGAAGTGACGACGGATATTCTGGTATCGCCGTCCGGAAGATAGTGGGGCTGGGTCGGGAGGCCCAAGCTTTCCGGCGGAATCAAGGATCAGGATTCGCGAGGCATCAGGGTAAGGGTACGCAACATCCAGATCGATGATACCAAAATCATTCGTGAAATCTTCGCTGTTTCCCGTCGCGCCGATACGAAGGCGCGAAGTTCCTACGCTCGCTTCGCCGATTGGTACGTGGGGGAGATCTTTCTCGAGCCGAAGGCGGCCATACCTAACGCTAGACGGGACGGTTTCGAGGAAAATCCGGCGTGGGATGAGATCCGCAACGAACTCGACGTCGCGGTCGCGACACCCTACGGCAAGCTCGCCTATCGAACCCTTGCACGCGCTGCCCCGAAGAGAATGACGCCATTGGTTTTATGGCGAGGGCTGCGCCCTACGCCAAAAACCAATGACCAAGAAAGGACACCCCAAATGAAATTGTTACTCGATCACCAACGCGCCGCCGTGCCGATCCAGGGCGCTGCTCGCAGCCCCGTCGCGCTTGTTTGCAAAATCATAGGCTCTGAACACAAAAGGATAGGAAGAGAAGGGGAACAGGTGTAACTCCGGTCGATGAAAACATTTCGGGCGGTTGTCCTCACGGTCGAGGGCGAAGTCATTCTGACGATTGGTTTAGTTTGTGCCACCGAGGACGAAGCCAAGGCACGTGCTGAGGACCTGCTCGAGGACGATCCTGTAGAACTCTGGGATGGACCGCGCAGAATTGCGCGCTTCGAACCCGAGTACTAGCCAGCCTCGCACGGGCACGGCTTCTCTCATCGTCTCTTCGAACAAAATGCAGAAAACGATCGACGAAACCTGAAAATTCAGCGCAAATATGCGATCTGGTGTTTTTGGTCGCCCTGTAAGGCGGGCGGAAGGTGGCAGATGCTTGAGATGGACTTCACGCGGGCCGAGCGCAGCGGATCCAGCAAGAGTTCCCCGCCGCAGCTGAAGGGCTAAAATCATCCAATGCGGAGACTCTTACAGGCACTTTGCCTGAGCTGTTGTCCTGAGCTCCCCTCCGCCAGAGCGGCGTAGCGGGCCTTCTCAACCCCCCTGATTTGCACGAATAAGTCGACTCCACCACGATCAGGCTTGATGATACCGTAGCCATTCGCCGCGTTAAACCACTTTACCATGCCAGCCGCCACGTCATTATCTCCAGTTACGATGTAGCTGTTGTTTGCGCAACGATCGATTCCGTACCTGGGGTGCACGTGACGATCGCAATCGCTTTGCGGGGCTATGGGGAGTGGCGTTCGCGCCGGGACGACCGATTGCAGCGGCGATGTCTGCGACTGGCATTGCGGCGTCCCGACGTCAGAGGAGACGCGGGAAGTTTACTTGCGAGAGGCGTCTCAATCGTCTCTTCGAGCGCTCGCTCCTGAGTGATCGTCACCGCCGCACGTTCCAGTGAAGCAAGAAAGGCGCGTCCCCCTTCTGTTATGATCCAGTGCCCGGAGTCTCGCTCAACCAATTTCTGCCCGAAAATATTGAGACCTGGTGCCCGCTCGGCCAGTCGCTTCATGCGAGCCGCCCACTCCGGGCCGCTGGTGTAGAACACTGTCAGGTAATTCTTCAGGACGGCGAGACTGGCGCGGCCCTCCGGTTGGCCGGCGAGAATTTTAAGTATCGAGAGCTGAAAACTCACATCCGTCAACCAAACGCCGCAACACGAACGCCGTACATATTGGCGGCACCCCTGCTCGGCCGCGCGCTTCTTTCAAGACAAGAACATGAACAGTAATGCTAACGCGCGGAAAGTCGCACAGTGTGGGCGCAAGCTTGAACTGCCGTTTCGAATGGGGAAGGGGCCTTTTGATGTTATTCATCGGCTACGCCGGAATATTGGGCTGCCAAGCATCCAATGTTGAGTGACGCTGGGAGAGCGCAGAGCTTTACGAAAGGCAAGCCTCAACGTCTCACAGCGACCAGCCAAATTTGCGAGAGCGCCGATCGAAGGTCGCGACGTTGCAAGGAAGAGCGAGACTACCATACGCGCGTGAATGTATCCGCGCCCTTCAACTTGCTGGGCTTGCCGTTCTGGTCAAAGTAGAACAGCGTCCATGACGTTGGCATTTTGGAGCCATTAAGTTTGCCAACCCAGCGGGTAAAGGAATTGCACTGGGCAAAAGTGACAACAAAATACAACCCCCTGGGACTAACGGCTCCGGATGCGGGATAGGGGATGCCTTGGCAGGCAAAACCGTGAGCGTGGTTTGTGAAAGTTCCTTGTATTGCCCCGCTGTTGGCGAAAACGAACAGTTCTGAGCCCCGTTCATTCTTCCAGAATGAAGGAGCTGGAAGACCCTGCGCCGTGGCCTCGCTCGATACCACGAAGCATTGGGCAAGCAGCAAAAGTCCTAGAAGTCTCTTCATATTCAAACCTCGAAGCAAGTAAGTCGCGTAAGGGTAGCAACATAGATCGTGTAGTTCGCTGCCTTATCTTGCATTCGGCAGTGGAATGCGGCGCATATACCCGAAGTCGCGCCGGATCCCGGCGCCCTACGGCCTGAATCTCCCGAAGAGTGGTCGCGGCGTCCGCTCGGTAAGCCGATGCTCGGCTACTTTGATGTGAGACGAGCGCTCCCGGTCGCCGAAATGGTCGGCGCAATGCGGGAACCAGACGACGAGAGCGACATCAGTTCTCGCGTCTTCGCCAATTGCGCGTCGATTTGCTGGAAAGCAAGTTTGAAGGTCTGCCGGCGTCTCGCAAGCAACCGGCTGACTTCGACGACCTCACATCAGTCCTCACTGGGTGCGTTAAGCGCCCGTATCCATCCGTTTTCGCCGCTGGATCGGCAAAGCCATAAGAAGGTTTGCGTTTACATGGAGCACTCCTCGGGGAGAGATCGTGCTAGTCCCGAGGAAAGTCATCCGTCATCTTGGTGTGTCAGTGCTCACTTAACCCCGCCAATTCTTGGAGTTTCAACGGCAAGGAAGTGGCCGTAACAGCAGCAAGGTAGCGCTGGCTCGCGGAGCACGTCGTGAACTGAGCGTGAGCACTGGCAATATTGCGCAAAGAGGTGCTGTCGCCGACAGTACCACTTGACGGTTGGCCGGTATGGCGTCAACGAGAAAAGCCAATAGGAACTGGACATGGATGTAATTGATCAAGCGAACGCCTCGGCGTTGCCGCCCGACTTGCACAGGCCTTCAAGGCGCTTTTCTTGGATCCTCGTGCTTTTGGCCGTCTCCATCGGCCTGTGCGCTGGGGGTGCCTATTATTGGACTAGCGCCGAGGCACTTTCCGGGACGTCATCGGCGCGTGAAGCAGGCTTGTCACACGAAGAAAAGGAAGCTCTCTGGGAGATCCGATTGGGACAACAGAAGGCAAATGATCAAATTGAGAAGGCAAGTGATGGAATCACAGAGCTCAATCGTAACATGGGTGCGCAGCAAGCCGATTTGAAGCGGATGGCGGACCAGATCGAGGCATTGACGGCCAAGATCGAGTCTTTGCAGAATTCACCGGTCCCTACATCTGAGTCGGCGGCTCCGTCTCCGCCAGCAGCGCGTCCTGTATCGAGGCCGGTGAAGAGAGTGGTCCAGCCCTCTAAGTCAGAAGGCCCAATCTCGATCGGCGGTGCGCCGCTAATTGCTGATGCCGGCTCCGACCAGCGTTGATACACTCCATAGTGTTGTCGCGGGCGCTTCAACCTTCCGGCCGGTCAGCCTCAGTCCGTTTTTCTGCGTCTCTTGAGTTCGAGAGATCAAAAGGTCGAGGGCTGCTTCAACTAGCAGTCCGACGAATGGCGTTGCCATCGGTACCGGCTGGACATGTTTTCCTCAACGCGTCTGAAGCACCGACAGCGGACTCTGTGACCCTGCTCAACCGAGCTCAATACGCGTGTTGGACGCATCCATAAGCGACTGCGTGTCTCCACGGGCCTCGTTGGAGCATTCCTTCCGGCTCATATCGACCGAGAGCGACCTGCATCAATATGGACTTCGGTCAGGGAGCCCGCTTTGATCAGGAAATGATCCGGAGATCGCGAGAATTCTGCCGGCAAGCTTTCCGGCCGCCGAAGTGGATACCTCTGGCGGAAAGGTGATCGCGATTTCCGGGGGCACGCTGGCGCGACCTGTGGCTGTCGTTCCCCCCAAGGTACGACACCGTTGCCTATGAGCACTCCAGAGAGAGAGCGCGCGAACGTGGGGTCGCATCAGCGCTCCCGGTGTGATCGACGGGCCGATCAAGGGCGAAGCGTCCTGGCCTACGTCGAATAGGTGTTGGTGCCATCCCTCCTGCTCGGCGACACCGTCGTCATTAAGAATCTCGGCAGCCACAAAGGAAAGATCGTGCGTGCGCGTCATCCGACCGGAGGCGCAAAGCTGTTCTGCGTGTCGCCCCACAGCCCGAGCTCAACCCGATCGAGCAAGTCTCCGCCAAGCTCAACTCCGAAAGGCCGCCGAGCAACCGTAAACACAATCTAGAAGCGCAACGGTGCCTTGCTGGACCGCTTCACGCCCGGGAATGCGCCAACTACGTCGTCAACGCCGCATACGCTTCAACATGACGCGCTCACGCTCAAACCATCAAAATGGCAGAAGCGGATAACGGTAAAAGAACGAGACCAACCTTTGTCGGGTTTGTTGGGTTCGTGACCTAGGTGTTGCAACATGTTCGCAGAGCCGAACCGACGGAAACCCAATAAACGAGGGCTTGGCGCAATCAGCGAAGTGGCACGAGTTTTGATGCTTTCCTCGCGGTTCGGCAGGCGTTGCCGGCTGGAATGATGTTCGGTTACCCTCTTGGGTCAACCGAGGAGGGAAAGCGGCATGACGGGCCTCGGTCAAATCGCATGCTTCAAATTGCATGCTATTGGATGCCAGGGATGGCATAGCTCGCGACCTCGACGCTATGGGCCAGTCGACTTCGGGAAGAATATTTTGACGGCTGGCTCCAGCCGCTTTTTATCGATGGCGAGTGCTAGCCTAGCAGGCTCGAGAGTTTGTGCGGTCTCGGGCTTGTCTTGGTTCCCTGACGTCAGCAATGCAATCCGCGTCGGCTTTTCCCTGAAGCCTTACAGGAGGTGCTTGCATGAGCTTGGATATTGAATGCGAGGGTGCGCCGCATGTCAGTCCCGTCGCAGGTCAAGTGTTCCGCGAACTTGGCATTGAGCCGATCATTAACTGCACCGGCGTGCGTACCTCCTACGGCGGATGCAATCCAACCCGACCTGTAGTCGCCGCAATGGAAGCGTCGGGTCAGGGCTTTGTCGTTCTGGATGAACTAGCGGAAGCGATCGGACGGAAATTGGCTGCGCTCACCGGTGCCGAATGGGGGCTCGTGACCGCTGGAAGTGCCGCAGCAGTAAGCCAGGCGGTCGCTGCTTGCGTAGCTGGTAACAACCCAGAAAAGATGCTGAAGCTCCCGTTACGAGGCGAGAAGATGGTGGTTGTGGCTGCTGATCAGCGAATGGCCTACGAACACGCAATTCGAGCGGTCGGTTGCATGGTGCTTCCGATCGGCCGTGTCTCAGACCTCGAACAGCTTCAAATTGAGAAGATCGCAGCAATATGCGTTGTTGCCTCAGATACTCCGAAGTCGGCGTTATCGTTCGAACAAATCGCTCTGCGCTCCAAAAAACTGGGAATTCCACTGATCGTAGACGCGGCCGGACAGGCACCCAAATTTCCGAACGTTTGGCTTCAAAACGGTGCCGACCTGCTAATTCATTCAGGCGGGAAGTATATCAGCGGACCGCAATCTACCGGCTTCCTACTCGGCTCGGAAAGATTGTGCAGAGCGGCGTATCTAAATGGGCCTCCTTGCCAGTCGTTTGGTCGGTCAATGAAGGTTGGTAAAGACGAGATCATTGGCGCTTACGTCGCGTTGGAGCAATGGGTAAAGGGAGGGGCTGCTCGTGCGATGGAAAGATGGCGCGAGTGTATTTCGATCATGAAGCGGGAATTTTTGAGCGTGCCTGGCCTTTATGTCCAAGAGATGGAACCGGACTCTGCGTTCTGCAATCCACGAATAGCAGTTTCTTGGGACGTTAGGACGTTCTCTGTGAACGCCAATCTGATCGCCAAAAAGCTGGACAGCGCTCGGCCACGCATTGTGTTGCACGACTGTTGGCAAGGCCCCCAACGGATCGTAGTCGATCCGACCAATCTGACCAAAGTTGAAGCCGAGATCGTTGGCCGTTCAATCGTTCATGCCATTGCAGAACCGCCGTTAGCGCCAGCGGCACCACCAGAGGGTGCTTTCGAGGAGCTAGCGGGAGCATGGCAGGTCTTTATCGACTTTCTTCACGGCAGCGCTGTCCATGCGTTCACGCTACTACAGGATCGCCAAGATATTGCGGGCACGCACATTGGCGCCGAGGTTTCGGGTAGCTGCCGAGGCAACATAATTGGGTCGAAATTGAAGCTCCTTTCACAATTGCCGGGAGACCCCTTGGGCTTAGACTACGAGTTCGAAGGAACGCTTCGCGATGGCAGCCTGACGGGCGTTGTTCACTTGGGTGCATCCGCACCCAAGTACAGCGGCATTACCTTTAGGCGGCAGTTCGGACAAGCGACTTGGCGCGCTGAGCGTACCCGAACAAATCACGCCGACAGTGTAAGCTGTGCAAGTTGTCGCTAGGCAGCGGCCTTTTTAAAGGTAGGCCCGAGCAAACTGCAGAGAATCACGGTGGACGGTAAGTCAGCCATGTCGATGCTCGCTTAGAGTGCATGCCGGCCGCGCCTGATAGGTGTGCTTAGTGTGGACAGTTACATCGAGACCGGCTGGCATCACGGTTAACCCGACCAAACGCTTTGAAAGTCGGCTTGCCACGTACTTCGTATCATGACCATGGCTGGACTCGGACGAAAGTGGCTGCAACACGCCGCGGAATGCCCCACCGATGGTGGCGTCAGTCGCGATGACCAAATCAACGTGCCCCTCCTCAGCCTGTGCTTCGGTCATTCCAGTGCGGCTTGCGGCGCCTTGGTGTGCCCAGGTTGGTCGCTCCAGTCGGCTCGCGCTGTTGATTGCGACTTCCGGATCTTACACAGCACAACTCTGCCGGATACGCGCCGACCTCGGCCTGGCGACCTAAACTGTTAGGCATGCGATTTCTCCATCGAAGATGCCCCGACAATTGTTTACTATCCGGTCAAGTCTAGGTCGCCCTCACTCTGAGGTGGAAACACATTTCTTCAACGGCTCGGCTCTCGTTTTGACCGAGCGCTCACAAATGCGAATGAAAGCGTGCTTCCTATTGCGCAGAGAGCTAGAGATGCCAATGCGAGCACGATACCATAGTGGCTTTGGATGAAACTGAAGAAGAATGGCGCAAACGATGCCGTAGACAATCGGAACGTCGTGATCAACCCGACTCGTGTTCCATACCCATCCGGACCGAAGACTGAGAGCGGCAAGCTTCCACGACAGATGCTGTTTAGACCAGAGCTAAACCCAAAGAAGGCAATGAAGATTACAATTCCGACGAGAGTGTGAGACGCCAACATAATGACGAATGTAGCAGCCGAGAGCATAACACATGAGAGCATGGTGAGCTGAATTGGGGATACCCTCTCGGTAAACGAGGCTGCAAATAGCCGTACCGCAACCTGCGACGGGCCGAAGAGAGTCGAAACCAGCGCTGTCCGCTCCATCTCTAAACCGGTCGACGAAAGGATTGGGATCATCCGGCCGAGAAGTGCTGAGAAAACAAAGGTCGTCAGCGAAAAGCCGACCGATACCAAGACAAGATCGATCAGCTTGGAAAAGGAGCGGGCTTGCGGCCCATGGACCTTGCGCTGATGTCCAAGTGTCACGGAGGACCCTCCAAGAGCCAAGTGGATTAAAGGGAGGGCGAGAAGAACATTGCAGCCTCCGTAGATCCAACAGACTTGCCTCCAGGATATCGAAGCGAGCAACAGCGAGGTCAGCGGCCAAAACAGCGTTGACGAGAAAGCCACGATCAATGTCAATAGAGCAATTTGCCCCTTTGGCATGAACCGCATCTCGCTGAACCAAAAACACGAATGCGGCCTCGTAAAAGAGAAAGGCCGACGCAAGTTGCATGCCGAATAGGGCGATCGCGAAAACGACTGCATTCCAAGATATTGCCGCAAGTCCCAGACTAGCACCTCCAGCGAATGAGGCCACTCTCATAGTTTTGCCTGCGCCGTATCGGTCCATGAGCCGACCGGCAATCAGCGACATCAGCGCACTGGCAAACAACGCTAAGGAGAAGCAAGCGAGTATCCACTCCTCTGTGACGGCGAGGTCACGGGAAGCCTCTTTTGCGATGGCCCCTACGCAATAATAGAGCGTGCCGTAGCTGATAATTCCTGCACCGCCCAATGCCACGACAATCAGCCTATCATCCTCCCAGAGGCATCGTGATCTTCTCGGCTCCTGTAGCATATGCCGAGTGTCTCGCCTGATGCGGCTCACCTGAGCAAAAAGGGCTCTGTTTGCGGCTTCGCTTAGGACGAGTCAGGGAGTGCTCCTCGCGATGACGGTGCTTTGGAGCCTTTGAATTTCAGCCTGTATAGGAGAAGGGCCAAGCTAGCCGATGCTCGGACTCGTCTCGTCTCAGCTCCGCGCGACGGGAAGAGCGGCCATCTTAGCTCGAGGAACCATTAAGCGCGCCTCCTAGAACTGGTAGTTTGCGGACTTGGTGGACCTCGCCCAATTTAAGCGTAGTTGCGGTACGTAAGCGGCCGCAAGGGCGTGATTGCGATCGCCTTCGGCAGAAACAACAATATCGAGGTCCGATGATCGCCTTCCTAGCTGACCGCGCGAACGCCGTTACTGCAGTGGGGATCCTCTGTTCTGGTGCAGCGATGGGGCTAGTAACGAGAGGACACCAGGAGGTGGGAATAGCGCTCGGACTCTGGGCCATTATCGCTGATGATGTGGATGGCGAAATTGCCCGGCGCACCAAGAATCGTACAGCGGCCACCAAAGCCATTGGTAAAGCTCTCGATGCGTTCTCGGACCTCATCTTTGGATCAGTCCTCCCGGCAATTGTCATCGCATCCTTCATCGATTTGCCAGCATCTGCGGTATTCACAGCCTTCATGATATTGATCGGAGCTCTTCGCCTGGCATATTTTGACTATTTCGGATTGGACGATCGCGGCTATTCGACCGGTCTACCTCTCTCTTACGCTCTGCCAGTGCTCGCGGCGATCTTGCTAATTGACCACACGATCGCGCCGCTTGAGTTGGACATCGTTCTTCCTGCTGTCTTTGTACCGCTATCGCTGCTCCACATCGCCCCGTTCAAGATCAAAGCCTCAGGCACTCTTGTGCATGTCATCACCATCTGCGTAGCGGTCACCGGGTCCGCCGGACTGCTGATTGCGAGTAGAACGGGCGCATAATCGGTGTCGCCTGGAACGCGATAAGGCTGAGAAATGTCGAGTTTAATTGATGGCGTGGTATTTGCCGGAACCAGGGGACTTGCGACCCGCTGTCTTCTGTTTGTCATCGAGACCTGCGGCAAAGACCACATCGCCGGCATTCTCGGCGCTTCCCGGTACGAGAAAACATGGTGGCGGCATGAAACCAGTGAGGAGCTTTGGCAAGTCGCAGATCGCTTCGGCATACCGTTTTTCGAATCGATAGACGATGTTCCTCCTCTCGGAAAGTTTCTCGTCAGTGTCATGTGGAACAAGATCTTCCCCGCCCGAATCCTCGCAGGCTTTGATCGAGGAGGCATCAATCTTCATCCAGGCCCGCTCCCTGAATATCGCGGCAGTTTTGCGCGGACGCATGCCATAATCAATGGCGAGAAGAGCTTCGGGGTGACTGTCCACCATCTGTCGGAGCGAGTGGACAGGGGCGATATTATCGGCGAGTTGCAATTCCCCGTCCTGTCTTCAGAGACAGCTCTTTCGTTAGATACCAGAGCCCAACTTTATGGCTACGCGCTGTTTTGCCAGGTGTGGCTGCGTTTGTTGGACGGATCGGCTACCCGTCGCTCTCAAGACCTGTTGATCGCTCAAGATAAGCGCAAGCCTTGCTTCTATCCCATGCGCATGATGACCGCACTCTTGGATTCGTCGGACGTTCCACGAAGCGCCGAAGAACTCGATCGGCTCTATCGCGCGCTATATCTTCCACCACGTATTGAGCCTCCGAAGTGGCTCGTGGAACGAGTCCTGACCGATGAGGTTCGGACGCTCATTCGTGGTGTTTAGCCTCCAAGGGTCAGGTTCGACTTGGCGCGCAGCACGGCAGGTAATCCGGAATATTGGAGATCGCGCTTTTCGAGAAGGTCAACGGAGGCCAGTCTGTTGCCGGCACACTGCCGCTCCGCGACCTGACCGTGATCCTAGCTCTGGAGGGCGTTTTTGGAGCATCCGGCCTATGGAGAGGTGCCAGCGGGCCGGCGACCCGACCGCCTGGGAGCCGGCCTAGCGCACATGAGGAGGGCTAGCTGTGTGTGGAATTTGCGGATTCATCGGAAGGATTACCGATAAGTCGGTGACGGAGCGGAACCTCGCGCGTTGCGTTCAGAGGCTCGCCCACCGCGGGCCCGACGCGAGTGGCAGTTGCGTAACGCCCTCGTTTGCCTTTGCGCATCGGAGGCTCTCTATCATCGATCCGGACCCTCGGTCGAATCAACCGTTCCTCGATGATGAGCTCGGCCTGGCAGTCACTTACAATGGGGAGATCTACAATTACCGAGACCTAAGGCGGGACTTGCTCCGGCGGGGATACCGCTTTCGGACAGAGTCGGATACGGAGGTACTTTGCAAGGCGTTTGCTTGTTGGGGGATTGATAGCGTCAAACGTCTGCGGGGAATGTTTGCTTTCGCAATCCACGACCAAAAGACCGGCACAGCGTTCCTCGTCAGAGATCGGCTTGGAATTAAGCCCTTATACTACGCTTGCGCAGATAATGGAATTGTCTTTGCCTCACAGCCGTCAGCCATCCTGCATTGGCCGAGAGTCCGCTCAAAGCTCGATCCGGTTGGATTATCAAGCTTCCTCTCCTACCGTGCCGTCTTCGGCGAGAGGTCGCTGTTCGCAGATATTCGAAAGCTTCAACCTGGCACCTGGCTGAAGATCACAGCGCAATCGCACGAGCATACGCGTTGGTGGGATCCTGCGCACCTCGATGATATCGGTGATTGTTCTCTCGAAATGTTGATCGGCGGCGCCGTGGAGGAACATTTGGCGGCCGACACCCCAGTTGCCGCGCTGCTTTCCGGAGGGCTCGATTCCAGTGTCTTGGCCTTCGAGCTTTCAAGGCAATCTGCACAAAAGCCGACATGCTTCACTGGCGTCGTATGCGATGATGAGTACGATGAAAGCCCCTATGCTGTCGAGGTCGCTAAATCCCTCAAGCTCGCCCACGTCTTGGTTCGGCTGCCCGGGGCAACAAGCCTGGATGTCGTTAAGCGCCTTACCGCATTACGTGGTCATCCAGTCGGCATGCATAACGAAGCGGCGATGTATTTGCTCGCGCGGGCGGTCGGCCACTCTCACAAGGTTCTCCTGACCGGCGAGGGTGCCGACGAGATATTCCTTGGATATAGCCGGATCTTCAGATTGTCCTTCGACCTTCGCCGACAGGCAGTGCTAGCCGCTTTGCCTGACGTCATTGGCCGCCCGGCGCGACGTCATATCGGCCTTCCCAAGTTCAAGGCGAGCGAATTCGACCTCTTTCTTGCGCGGTACACCTACTTTCCGCAAGCCGAGAAGCTGGAGCTGGGGACACCGGCATGGAGAAGGGACATTGTTCACGATGCGGATTTGATCGATTGGATGAATAACGCCTACCATTCAGGCGGCGCCACTCCGGTCGAGCGCATCAGGCAATTCTTTGTACGGCATCATCTGCCGGCGCTGCTGGAAATGGTCGACAACACCACAATGGCGGCGGGGGTGGAGTCTCGAGTGCCCTTCACAGACCATCGTATCGTTGCGTTGGCTCTGCGCATGTCGTTTTCAGAACATCTGCGTTGGAAGCATGCCTTCGCCCCGTTTCAGGCGGCCTTCACTTCGATTGAGAAATTTAGCGAGACGCTTGACGTTTCCAAGGCCGCTCTGCGCACTCTTTACGAAGACCGAATACCCGCAAGCGTGATCACGAGAAAGAAGCTCGGGTTTCCGTTGCCGTTAGGTAAGTGGGCGACAGACCAGAGCTCGGCGCCGTTTCGAGATTTAATCTTCAAAGACTGTCCCGCGATCGCCGATTATCTCGATGTTGGCGCTCTCCGACGATGGTATGCACGCCACTCTCAAGCGGCCAACGATAGATTCGGAAAACAGCTCTGGTTGATCTGCAATCTAGAAGTGTTCCTTCGTGAGCTATCTTCATAGATCTTTGTAGGATCGGATGCGGTGGCGCGAGGGCAATCCGGAATTCCGTACCCATCAGCGGTAAGCCTCGAGCCGATCGGTACGGAGCGGGAGAATGCCAGAGGGCGAAATGGAGAATGTGTGGACGCGCGATCGTGCGACCCAGTTCGCATGATGCGTTCTGAGGGCAGCTGGAACGGCGGCGAACTAGACCTGACGCATTAAGACACGAGTGAAGGTAGTCGACCATGATTGCGGCCTAACCCTTCTGCGCCCGGAAAACGCAGGTTAGACTAACGCCCTGTAGGAATGCAGGGCCGGCCAATCCTGATGGCTGGTTATGCTACTGGCGGACGCGGCGCGTACCGGCGCTGCCGACCGATGGCACCATTCGAATCAGCTGATAGTGGCTATGTTGGGCTTTTAGCGCCTACCAAAATACATCAGCGTTCGGGACCAGAAACACTCGGTGTGTCAGGCCGAAGTTGAGGGCCAGCAGGAATCCTGGGCAGCGGAAGCGCAACATTCGCCATTTTTGGAAGGCCCGCAAGAATGACCGCTCTTTCCCGGTCGGGACCGAACTCCGTCATGCTGGCAAAGCTCTCGTGGTCGACGCGCGTGGCAGTATCTGCCTCGGCGGGATCTTTGAGAGGATCATTGAAGAACACGCAA
Source organism: Bradyrhizobium sp. SPXBL-02 (assembly GCF_051853065.1). NCBI lineage: Bacteria > Pseudomonadati > Pseudomonadota > Alphaproteobacteria > Hyphomicrobiales > Nitrobacteraceae > Bradyrhizobium > Bradyrhizobium sp. SPXBL-02. The sequence continues at coordinate 2,212,972 of NZ_CP182474.1, forward strand.
TCGAGGTCGGCCCCGGTCACCACCACCCAATGAGTGATGGTTTTACCTTCGAACTCGATGCTGACCATCACGATGGGATACCACCCCACCGCCATCCATTTCGAGAGGTCGTCGGGGCTGTAAGTGCCAATATGGACAGGTATGCCGCGCTGGTATGCTTCGGCGAGATCTCGCTCCTGGAGAATCTGCATCACCTCTACCTCGCCGCCTTGTGAAGCGCGAGACTGAAGAAAGAGCCCACCATGGCTCACGACTACGAGCGTCGCGAAGCCGCGGCGTTTGAGAGCTAATGCCAGACCAACCGGCCCGCAGCCGCCGTGAATGGTCGTTGCCTCGCGCCAGATCTCGAGCTCAGCTGTTTCATTCGGCTGATATCGCTGGTCCAGCGCGGACATGACCATCATCAGGGAAGATGGTCCACAAGTGAACTTCCTCTTTTGCCGATAGAGAGGAACGTTCCTGGCCATTTGATTGGTTGAGCTTTCGAAGTCCGGACGCGACATGACGCCACCTTAGATGGATGTGAAGAAGCTTAGCGAGGTCTCGTCTGGCGCAGCGACTCGCTGATTGTCATGAGGGCGATCGCTGTCGCTGCGATGACGAGGCCCGGCGCGAGCGCGATCCACCATGCGGTCATCAAATAGTCTCTGCCGAATCCCACCATATTACCCAAGCTGGACATCGGCGGTTGTATCCCCAGTCCCAGAAAGCTCAGGGTGCTTTCCAGTAGGACCGTCTCGGTGAGCCCAAGGGTCATGCCGACCACGATGGTAGGTGCACAGGCAGGCAGAATATGCCTTGCGTAGATATGGATCCGCGAAGCGTTGTAGGTCCGCGCCGCCGTTACGTGGAGCCGATTGCGGACCGTCAAAGCCAGTCCCCTGGCGATGCGGGCGTGGCGCTCCCAACCGTGCAAGCCCACAAGGCACACAAAGAGTGCCAGGGAATTGCCAAATATTGTTATGACAAGGAGTGCGGTCATCATGAACGGCACAGCAGCCTGCATATCAACAAGCGCCATAACCCCGTCATCGACCAGTCCGCCAAGCTCGGCAGCGAGAAAGCCCAATGAAACGCCGAGCAGCGTACTGATGAAGGTCCCGCAAGCCGCAACGAGCATGCTGATCTGGATCGAATATATCAAGCGAGCCAGCACGTCCCGGCCGAGCTCGTCGGTGCCCAACAAATGTTCCAGCGTGCCGCCGAAGAGCAGTGGTGGCGAAAGCCGTGCATTCAAGGAGATCTGTGCTGGATGATAGGGGGAGATCACCTGGGCCAGTGCGGCAATCAACAGACATCCGACAATCCATATGGAGGCACCATAGAATCCTATCTTGGGTAGCCTTTGCGGAACGCGTCCGTCTTTCGGCAAACGAAAGACGTTCCAAGTCCAATCACGCGCCCAGACGGTACTCATCTATGTCTCCGAGGAGTTCGACCGCGGATCAAGCCAGGTGTAACCGAGATCGACGGCCAAGTTGGTCATGATCATCGCAGTGCCAGCAAGCAGGACAATTGCCTGGACCACTGGAATATCTCTACTTCCGACGGATGTGACGAAGAGATTTCCAATACCGGGCCATGAGAAGACCGTCTCGACGACCGTCGAACCAGTTACCGCTCCGCCGATGAGTAGGCCAAGTATGGTCAGGATTGGCACCGCCGCATTGGGCAGTACGTGGTGGATCAATATCCGCGAGAACGGAATGCCGCGCACAAACGCAGCCAACACATACCGGCTTTCCAGCGATTCACGAACGGCCACGCGCGTGTAGCGGGCAAGCACGGCCGAGCTTGCGGCCGCAATGGTTACTGCCGGCAGAGCCAAGCTGCGCCAGCTCTCAGCCCCGCCGGTCGGCAACCAATTGAGCTGAATTGAGAACACCAGCATCAGGACGATTGCCAGAAAGAAGCTGGGAACGCACAATCCGACCAGGCTCGCGATCGTGCACGCACGGCCTATGAAGCTCGATGGAAACACCGCGGCAGCTATTCCTCCCGCAATGCCCGTGACCGCCGCCAAGGTAAGAGCAGAGCAGGTGAGCATCAGCGTCAACGGAAGATGGCTGAGGACGACACCGAGTGCATCCTGTCGGTAGACGTAAGAAACGCCTAAGCTGCCTCGGACGACGTTATGGAGATAGGCCAGGTACTGTACCAGAATCGGGCGGTCGAGCCCCAATTCGCCCGAGTATGCGGCGCGCATGTCCGCGGTCGCATCCGGCCCGAGTAAGACGGTTACCGGATCGCCCGCGCAGCGCATAAGAATGAATACGCTTGTTACCATCAGAACAAGCGTGACAAATGCGCGGGCAATTTTGCTCGCAAATACCTTCTGGGCTTTTCGCCTCATGCGGCTCTCACCTCTCCGCCGGCAAGTGCCGACGCCCTATTGGCTGCGAGCAGGGCTTTGAAGGTAATGCCTTTTCAACGTCGAGTTCAGAATTGGGCACCGCCCTCAGCAGGGACTTCATGTAATCCGTTTTCGGGTCGAACAGGACCTGTTCGCGTGAACCGCTCTCAACGATGGTTCCTCGCTTTAGGACAGTGATCTCTGAGCAGAGATAAGCGACGGATCTGATGTCATGGCTGATGAATAAGAGGGAGAGACCCCGGCTCTCCCGCAGATCCGACAGAAGGTTCAGGATCTGAGCTTGAACGGTCATGTCGAGTGCGGATACAGGCTCGTCACAGATCAGAACCTCGGGATCGAGAATAAGCGCCCGCGCTATATTGACCCGCTGCGCCTGTCCGCCGCTTATCTGATGTGGCAATTTGCCAAGGATCTCACCCGATAGGCCAACGGTGGAAATTGCTGCGGCGAGCCGAGCCTGACAACCGGAAGACTTCATTTTGAAGTTCACAAGCAGGGGCGCGATAATTTGTTTCCCGATCGGGGTGGTTGGGTTCAGTGCGTCGATAGGGTTCTGAAAGACAGGTTGGACACGGAGGCGGAACGCAGCCAATCGAGCCGGCGTTAGCAGCTCGCCATCGAAAAAGATCTGGCCCGCTTGTGGCGCTGTCAGCCCAAGCAGAAGCTTCGCAATTGTGCTTTTGCCGCTGCCGGACTCCCCGATCAGCCCATGGGCTTTCCCACGACGGATGCTCATGTTGATCTTGGTCAACCTCGCGCCGCCAAGGACCTCCGCAGCGGAGCGGCGAGCAGGGTAACAAAAATCGATATTGCGCAGCTCGAGAATGGACTCGGTGGACGGGCGCGGTGTGCAAACGCGAGGAAGCCTGATTGGCAACGTCATTCATGCCTCCAAGTTGTGGCATGCCACCACTTGTTGTGGAATGCCCTGCAAGGCAGGCCTTGTGTGTCGGCAAATCTCCATCGTTCCGGAGCACCGAGATGCGAAATTGCAGCCGGCCTGGCGCTGAGTAGGTTCAGGGAGGCTGCCTGCAGAGCTGTGCAGACGCCGGGGATGCCCTGAAAGCGGGGGGACGGCGGAGAATAGCGCGCGCGTATAGGGGTGCAGGGGAGTTCGAGCGACAAGATCGGCGCACCCGATTTCGACCAACTGGCCGGCGTAGAGAACGCCAATGCGATCCGACCGCTGCAGGGCAACGCCGAGGTCATGGGTCACAAAGAGGATTGCCATGTCAGAGCGGAGCCGTTCAAGCAAGTCAAGGATCTGCTTTTGCGTGGTTACGTCGAGAGCCGAGGTCGGCTCGTCTGCAATGAGAAGCTTCGGCTTCATCGCGAGCGCCATTGCAATCATGACGCGCTGATTCATTCCGCCAGACATCTCGTGCGGATATTTTCTCATCGTCTCTCTGGGGTCATCGATCCCCACATCGCAGAGCAGATCTGCAGCCCTTTCGCTCGCCTCTCGCTTGCTCAAGCCGCCAATCATCTGGACAGTCTCGCGAATTTGGAATCCTATGCTCCGGACGGGGTTAAGATATAGACTTGGCTGTTGGTAGATCATCGCGCGCAGGCGCCTATCGACATCCGTAAGAGGCCGGCCTTCGATGTGAATGTCGCCGAGACATCTCAGCTCGGAACTTACTACTCCCATGATGGTCGAACACAGGACGCTTTTTCCGCTGCCGCTTTCGCCGACAAGCGCTAAAAGCTCACCTTTCCGCAACTCGAACCGAACGTCCTCCAGGAGGCGCGTCTCGGGCCGGTCTGCAAGAACAACAGTCAATCCATTAATGCTCAGGAGCGGCGGGCTGCCAGCCGCAATGGCCGGGCGTCCGGCATTTCCGTGCTCAAAGGTTTGGACATAAGGCGCTCCAAGTGCATGCGAAGTGGTGTGGTCCATGATTCCATCTTCCGAGCAGACAATATTCTTCTGGGTCTGGCTCAAGGCGTTCTCGGCTAGATGTTGATTGCGCCTGGCCGAAAATCCATCAAACCCGTCGGCGTCGGTGTCCACTTGATGTTGGCGCGCTTTCCGAAGAACTCGCCAAGTGAATGTAGCACCGTTCCGGGTGGATCAATCTCGTCGAATATGTCGAGCATCTCTTGATAGGCGGCTCGTCTTTCGACCGCATCCTGCGCCCTTAGCAAGATCGTCTCCAGCACGTTGAATCTGTCGTTACGCCAATACCCACCCCTCTGAAAATTGCTTTGAGACCCCCAGCGCGAGACGAACGAGGCGGTTGGGTCGGGGTAGTATGTTCCATCGGACGAGTTGTTCACGCCGCGGCCCAGACGGTCTTCCACCTGGGACCAGTTCTCCTTCATTTGGATATCGACGTTGAGGCCGGCAGCCCTCCACATCGCTGCGATGGCTTGAGTTTCGATAAGCTCGGCCGTGTAATAATTGCCGACCGTTTTGAAAGGAATTGCCGCCCCGTTATAACCGGCTTCGGCAAGAAGTCGCTTCGCCTGTTCCGGATTGTACCGAAGGATTGGCCGGTCAGGATTGTAGAGAACCCCGTACGCAGGATGTTGATGGGAGGGCGGCACACTTATGCGCTTGCGCCAAATACTATTGACAATGGTCTGCCGATCGATCGCAAGATTCATGGCGCGCCTTATGCGCGGATCCCGCAGCACATCGTTCGTGGCCGAATCATAGACCAACGTGCGGAAGGACATCGTGTCGCCTCCAACCACGTCCAAACGGTTGTCAGCCGCGAGGATATCGAACTGATCCGGCGCTATGGTTGTGACGATATCGAAGTCGCCGGCGCGAAGGCCGGCGACGCGTGCCGCCGGCTCGCGCACCATCCGAAACTCGATCCCCTTCAGCGGCGGCCTTCCACCCCAGTATCCGTCGTGCGCCTCAAGGCGTATGTAGCGGTTTTCGACGGCCTCAACGACCCGGTAAGGCCCCGCCGCTATGGGAGCCCTGGCCCATTGATCGAATGTCGCGGCCTTCAGATAGGCCGATTTCGAGACGATGCCGGCTCCATAGGAGGTCAGGCGTTTGACAAAAACAGGATCGGGCGCCTTGGTGCTAAACTCGACAGTATGTCGACCGGTTGCCCGCACCGCGCTCATCGATGGAAAGCTGATTTGGCCAACGCCAAAACCCGGACTGTCCTTTGCGAGCATACGCTCTGCACCAAAAGTAAATGCGACGTCCTCTGCCGTTAGCTCTTCGCCATCGTGGAAGCGTACGTCTTTCCGCAGAGACACGCGATATGTGGTGCTGTCGAGGGCTTCGATGCTTTCAGCCAACATCGGCCGAATCTGCCCGTTGCGCTGATAGTCGATTGCAAAGAGCTTGTCGTAAATACTCTCGAGTACCCGGAAGCTCACGAGCGCCGTAGCGCGGGGATGGAGCGGATCGAGCTCGACGCGCAGATCCTGCATTGCAATCCGCAGTACCGTTCGGCCAGCGTCTTGGGCGAAGACAGAGGTCGATGGAAGCAAGCACAGCCCGCCGACAAACCTGAGAACCTCACGTCGGTTGTGAATATTCATTGAACATCCTTTAGTAGCATCAGCTATCGATTGCGGAGCTTCTGGACCACGTGCTCGCGTTTGGTCAGGGCGGGGCTCGCACAATGTTTTTCTGCGGGGCCGTTCGAGTACTGCGAGATATAATTCACACCATGTGACACCATCATGACAAACCTAGGTGCCTAGGTAGCTCTGGACAAGAAGGCTGCCACTCCCGTAGGTTGGGGCTGCGGAATCGGAGCGGGAAGGTGGCCAAATGAAATTTGTAATTGTGATGCTCGATGGCCTTCGTCCTGACCAGCTAGACGACGCAGTCACGCCGAATCTCGCCGAGCTGTCCAAAATCGGCCTTCGACTTGACCGCCATACCTCATCTTTTCCCAGTGAGACGCGGGTTTCATCGGCCGCGCTGGCCACGGGCGGACATAGCTCGGCTCATGGAATCATCGGCAACCGTTTTTTGGCAGACGGTCGGTCCATCGACGGATCTTCGCTCTCGGCGCTCCTGACGCTCGGCAGCGAACGCGGTGGCGTCCTCACCGCCACTACGATCGGCGAAGTCTTGGCGGCTCATGGTCGTGCGATGCTGACGATCGGATCTCAGTCGCAGGGCTCTTTTGGACTTTCGAGCTGGGGCAGTTGGCAGGCTGGTGCGCCGGCGTTCTGGGTTCACGACCCACCGAAGTTCAGTAACAACGCGGCCAATCGCCGGATTGCGTCATCGTTTCCACTGCTCCCTCCCGACGAGCGGCCGGCGCGTGCTACCATCGAACGTGTTGTCGATCTATTCTTTTCATTCCTCAAGAAAGAAGCGCTTCCGGAGGTCAGCCTGCTCTGGCTTTCGGAGCCGGACATTACATATCACATGTTCGGACTTCAGCATCCTACGGCCCGTGAGGTGCTCCACGAGGTCGATCGGCAATTTGGGCGCATTTTCGCTTGGTGGAGCGAGAAAGGAGAGCGAGAGGGAGTACAGCTTATTGCTGCATCCGATCACGGGCACGCCATCATTGGAGAAAAGGTCTCCGTATTGAACCACCTGCAGCGGTCGGGATTCAAGGTCGGATACGAGCTCACGCCCGACGTAGACGCCGCAATAACCGCTCAAAGGGTTGTCAACATTTGGGTCCGGGACAGAGAAGGCCATCTTCTGACAGAGATGTATCACAGCCTTTCCGAGCAGCCATGGTTTGGCGTGGCCTTCTCACGTAAGGCCGCCGATGGCTCTCCACTTGTCGCCAACACCCTCCCGCTTTCGGCTGTCATGGCCGAACACCAACGAAGCGCGGATCTGTCGTTTGTTCTCGCCGATTGCAGCGCGGCCCATCGGAACGCTCCGCCCGACGCCGTGTACTACGATGGAGCCTATCCGATCGGTGTTGGCATGCACGGCGGGCTTTCGGCGCACGAGCTGTCTTCATTATGCATCCTTGCTGGCAATGGCTTTAAAAGCGGAGTTGCTGCTGCCCCGACCAGCATCGTTGATCTGGTACCGACAATCCTGTCCAGCTTGAGACTGCCGCTACCGTTGACTGTGCAGGGCCGTATCATCCATGAAGCTTTGCAAGATCGCCAGGACGGACGTCAGTATGATGTCGAAGATGCGAGCGTCTCAATTGCCTCTTCAGCGCGCCGGGCAACTGTCTTCCGGGAGCATTACGGTCGGCGTTTTTATCTGAGGGGAGCGGCCGTAACGCGGCTGGCGCAACCGAAGAACGATAGACGTGACGCTAATCCGACGCAGTTGAACACCTGAACCACGGACTATTTGGCCTATGTATCAAGGAAAACGCTGGGAATTTGTTCGATCGAACATCGAAGAAGCTATTGCGTCGAGCCGATTTCGGCCAGGCGAAAAACTTCCGAACGACGTCGAGCTTGCTCTCAAATATGGTGTCAACCGGCACACCGTGAGATACGCCATTCGGAGACTTGAGCAGGAAGGACTGCTTCGTGTCGAGCAGGGGAGAGGGACCTTCGTTGTCGAACATCCAACACCCTATCTTCTCTCTCCTCAAACCCGGCTGACCGACAATCTCATCTCGCAAGGCCGCTTGGCACGTCGTAAGATCCTGTCTGCTTCAACGGTACCGGCAGACGAGCGGCTGGCCGGCTACCTCGACTTGCAGGCCGGTGACGATGTGCTGCGCATCGACACGCTCAGTTACCAGGACGAGATCCCGATCGTCATCGCGCATAGCTACTTTCCGTCGAAACGCACTCCCGGACTGCTGGACAAATTCTCTGGCACCAACTCGATCTCGACAGCTCTCAGGCGCATCGGAATTGACGACTACTCGCAGCAATGGGTGACGATAAGCGCGCGTCTGCCCTTCGCCCGTGAGGCGCGCCTGCTGGAAATGTCCACTTCGGCGCCGGTCTTCGTCAAAGAGGGCCTTGATTGCTCCGGCCGTATTCCGATCAAATTTGGCGAGAATGTACTTTGCGCACCAAGAATTAGCTTCAGATTCGACTTCAAAGAGAATAGTTCCGCGGAGCAGTCGCTTGCAGGAAAGTCTCGATCCGGAAAAGCGCAAGCGAGCAAATCGAAATCATCTGCCTCCCTCAAGGTCTAGGTCTCGTCCCATTCCCGTGGTCAAAGCGGCTGGGCGCAAAATGACTGTTTCGCTACCACCATCGCTTGGGACGTGTTTTTACATTGTATGCCGGACGAGCGCTTGCGTTCTGCTAAGACCATAGGCGCCGCTTTGATTGCGGCGTCCGTTCTAGGCCGATCTTACCCGCCGGGCGTCAGAGGCAGCCGCGAATGTCAAAGACGCGCAGCGACAAACCTTCCGTGACCGTCTTGAACTTCACCCTGGCCGATAGGATCAAACGTACTCGGCTTCTGCGAAGATGCGCTCGGCGGTACGCAGATCTTCCGCGTCATCGATTTCGTACCACCTGAGGCCATCGCATCTCACCGCAGCAAGCAGCAGGCCTCGTGTTTCCACGAGATAGGAAAGAAGCTCCTCGGTGTAGGCCTGGGTAGCTCCGGCCCTGATCATGTCGTCTAGGGCCGGAATGACCTCTGTCCGCAGAGTAGACGCGGACAGCCGTAACAGATTCATCGTCTTGTAGAGAGGGGGGCCACCCGCGATAAGATCTCGCGCTGTTTGCTTCAAGCGAAATTCTGAAATGAAGCCAAGATCGGACAACAGGACGGCCGATCCCTGCATCAGCTCATGGAAGGGAGCGACAGCAGCAGCGTTGGGCGCTTCAGTGATGATCAGCTGCCGCAATACATTATCCTCGAAGAAGACGTCGCCCTCAAGAACGAAGTAATCTCCGGAAAGGAGTGCGTCACGCGCCAGCCAGAGCGAATAGGCGCTGCCAGTACGGTCGTAAACGGAGGATTCGATGTAGTTAATCGTAACACTGCCAAAGCGGCTGCCGCAGGCCTCTTGGATCGCCTCTTTTCGGTACCCCACAACGATCGTTACGTGTTCCACGCCAAGACACCCAAGGTTATGTAGCGCGTTGTACAGTATGGGGGTGCCATGGATTTGGACTAGAGGTTTTGGGCTTAGCTCCGTGAGCGGCCGTAGACGAGAGCCCATTCCAGCGGCAAGAATGAGAGCATGCTTGGGAACATTCATTGGCATTTCAATTCGCTTTCTTCATCCCGCCTATCGCTCTGCACGCATCGTGAACGCCTTTGTTAAGTGTCAGGTGCCGCAGACTTGTCAGACCACCCCAAAGAGTGAAGGAGGTAGGCGTGACGGTGTATACACTTGCATTAGCCGCTGTGTGTGCCGTAGGCAAAGCTGTTTTGCTATGTCGAGAGCTCTCCAGGAGTTTATGTCGCTGCCAAGTTGCGTGACACTGGAGCGGGGCCGACGAAAGGTGAGGGACTCATCGGCAGATTTGATAAAGAAAGCTTTAGGTGACAAATCCTGCTGCCATAGGCTAGCGGAGCTGCAGATATTGCTTTTCGGCCACGGCGAGTTCGTCATACCTCAGGAGCTCGAATATCTCGCTGAGCGGTGCGATCTGAGGCTCAATGCTCGCAACGCTCTCTTGAGCTGCGATACTATCGCAGACGCGCCGCATCGCAGCTGCCGCAGCTCTCATGGAGTGATTGGCCCAGACGACCGTGGAGATGCGCGCATCCCGATAGGCTGAGACTGGCGTTCGATAGTATGTGGTCGGAACGATCACGACCGGTAGCCGGTTCCGCCACTCGGTGACGAACGAAAGCATCTCGTCCGCGGTACTCTTTCGTGAATGAATCAAGATAGCATCGGCTCCCGCGTCGGCATAAGCGTGAGCCCGCAAGATAGCTTCGTTCAATCCGTGCCCGGCAATCAGCGCCTCGATCCTGGCCACGAGAACAAGATTTTCGGCGACTGCATCCTTTGCAGCCCGCAGACGACCAGAGAATTCATCGATATCGGCGAGCGGATGCCGCTCACCAATGAGCGAGTTCAGCTTCGGGAAGCAGCTGTCCTCAAGCGAGACGCCTGCCGCGCCAGCCTGACGAAGCTTCCGTGCGAGCAGGCGAGCATTGTTGAAATTGCCGAAGCCGCCATCCCCATCAACGAGCACAGGTAGCTCTGTCGAGTCCACTATGCGCTCGACGCTCTGGACGAGCTGGCTCCATGAAGCTTCATTGGCATCACGATAGCCCAGCGAGCTGGCAATCGATAGACCAGACGCCCAGAGCCCCTTGAACCCTGACCGCTGTGCGATTGTGGCGGATAGGCCATCATGCGCTTCCATCAGAAACGAGAGCTCATCATTCGAGCAGACCTGGATATGAAGCATTTCGGCAGGCGACGGCCGCGCGCATTGATGACCTGCGGTGGGCCGAACGGCTTGTGGTTGATACTGCATGGCTAAATCCTGTAAGCTGACCTAGATTGCCACCAACGTCACTGCTCATATCGTTTCGGCGTGATGCCGCTCAATGACCAGCATTGGTAGTTTGTTGGGACGGCAAAGGCTTGCATGATCGCCATAGGAGGCGCGCCGAACGCAAAGCTTTCGCTATGGGTTGATTGGCCTCGCGCCTAAGGCTGGAAAGAAGGGCTTGGATGCAAAATGAATGACCTGGGTTCGCGAGCCCGTGCTACTCCCGGAGAGAGAACTCCCACACTCCTTCGGGGGAGGAGTGCTTAGGGAAAGCGTGATATCCGGCTCACATAGATTTAGACGCAAATATCGACAGCCACGCTTGTCGTAATGCCGCCGTCGGATTGACGACAATGTCGAAAGCCCGTCGATAGGGCTACAGCAGGATAGCAGCCTCATGCGAGTGCAACGGCAATCGCCGACGAACTTGTCCGGATTCGCCGATACTTTGCAGGCGCCACTGAGTGGTATGGCATTTGCTGATGGCATTCCTGTTCTCTCGACTCCAGGAGAAAATCATGGCGGATGTGAAAAAGGGTGTGCTGTCGGAACGAGAAAAACAGTGCTTGCGATGGATCGAGCAGGGGAAGTCATCCAGGGAGATCGCAGTTATCCTGAACGTGAGCGAGAACACCGTCAACTTTCATGTCAAGAATGCGATGCGAAAGCTGGAAACGTCCCGCCGGACTTAGTGCGTCGTCAAAGCGCGACGTCAGGGTATTATCTAAGATAACGGCATCGGTTCCGTTGCCCCTAATGCAAGTATGGCGAAGTGTTAGGCGCGACTTTGGGTTGCTCCAGCGGAATGTGAAGCAAATTACGCGCCCGCAGCTGCTTATGAAGGGTGTGCTTCTATTTCGTCGCCGATCGTCACGGGGCGCCGTGGACCACCAGGGGAGGTGAGATCGCGGCGCAAAACGCTCTTGAAAGCTCGAGGGTCTGTCGAATCCCTGTGTTAACGTTCTGATCGATCCGTCCCCGTGCTGCGGACGCGGCGGTTGGATGCGTGTCCCAATTGGGAGGCGGTCGTAGCGGTTTAGGTACTAAAGTCGTTGTCATCGGAAAGGCTGTGTAGACAGCCTAGGCCGGGCACGAAGACGGCAATGATAGTCCGTGAACCGATTTTCGAAAGCGTGCTGTTAGACGTTGCCCCATACTCTAGCGCTCTGCGCGCTACCAAGTGCGGGCAATCCTCACGAAGCGTAGCTGGCTCTATGAGCGACCTCTTCGCTGACCTCCAATGCGAATGTTCGGTTCTTCCGATGATGTAGCGGATTCGAGATAAGCTAAACATGTTTGCGGCGGAAGCCGCGATCCGGGTATCTCTGGAAAGGCAGGCGACTCCAAAGTCAAGCTGACTGAGTTGGACCACGACCAGAGGGCGCCATCAATGATGTGCAAAGTTGCAGTATCCACGGGGAGGCGAGGTGTGCAACGCGACTACAATCGTTGCGCAATGTAGAGCTCATATGCATTCTCCGCGAGGTGGATACGACAGGTGCGCAGAATTGCCGCTGATGATTTCGCCATTTTGTTGCGCAGAAGAACCTGATCTGGTGCTTGTATGTTGTTTGTTGGCTCAATCCCAAGACGTGTTGCAGCGTAGGTCGTTTCTTGGGCATTTTTACTCTCACGTCGGCAGCGCAATTCTCCCGGCAGTCTGTTAACGAATCGAGTTGTCGGCGTGACTTCGTGTGTTGCGCAAGGAAAAAGCTCCTCCAACTCGGCAATGCTTGCAGCCGACGCGTCGGAGATCGCCATGCATACCACCCTTGGCATGATGTCGATCTGGCTGCTGATCAATGCGCTGATCGTTGTGCTGATGATGCCCGTCGACAAGTCTGCCCGGTGACGCCAACAGGAGAACCTCGGATGCGGAGGTAAGCAGCATCGCTGCGTCCCAGTCTTGCCAGCGGCAACGCAACACGGTCGTGCAGCCCCCGAACGGCTGAAACTTGCGACTCCTTAGCCGGCACGCGGCTTGCAGTAAGCGGCGCATGACATAGCGCAGGCCGCGCTATGTCATGCGCTTCCATGGTTTCCGCCGCGTCTGCTTGACGCGCCAGGGCCGGCCAGCGTGGCCCGCCGATCTTATCGAGAAAAGTCCATGAACACGCCACCACTCTTGTCCGCGGTGTTGCCTTCGATTGCTAGCGCCACGTCCACCGCGCTTTCACAGGAGCAAACGGATGCGGCGGTGACTGACGACCCATTCCTTTGGCTCGAAGAGATGGAAGGGCCTGGCGCGTTGGCTTGGGCTCGCGGCGAGAACGAGAAGACGCTCGAGGTGCTTCAGTCAGATCCTCGCTTCGGCGGTTCTACGAACAGGCGCTCTCCATCCTGCAGGCCAAAGATCGGATCGCAGATGTTCTATTCGAAGGGGGCGGTTTGGAGCAGTTCTGGCAAGACGAGAATCAGGTGCGCGGCGTCTGGCGGCGCACCACGCGTGAGAGCGATCGTCGCCAACACCCAAAGTGGGAAACCATCCTCGACGTGGACGCTTTGGCCGCCGTCGAAAACAGAGACTGGGTCTTTCAAGGTCACAGCTGCCTTCCGCCTGAAGAGCGCCGTTGCCTGATTAGTGTTTCCGATGGCGGAAAGGATGCCGTGTCCATACGAGAGTTCGATCGCGCCGCCAAGACCTTCGTCGCGGACGGCTTTCATCTCCCCGAGGGCAAGCAGGACGTCAGCTGGGTCGATGGTGACACCCTCCTTGTTGCACGGGACTGGGGCGAGGGGACTTTGACGCAAGCCGGCTACGCCTTTGTAGTGAAGGAGCTCAAACGTGCTCAGCCGCTCAGTGAGGCTCGCGAGATCTTTCGGGGCGAGCCCACCGACGTTGGGGCGTCCCCCTTCGTGCTTCGTGATAGCGAGGGTCATATTCATGCGACCGGCGCCGCCCGCGCAATCAGCTCTTTCGAGTCCGAGTATGTGGTCTTCCGCCCGATGGGCCCGTCAAGCTCGATCTGCCGAAGAAGGCCGAGATCGCCACGCTCGCGTGCGGCCGCCTTGTGAAACCTGATGAGGACTGGACACCATCCGAGGTCATCCGCTTCACGGCCGGCTCGATGATCTCGTATGACCTCGATGAATGGAAACAGGATCCTTTGCGCGCCAGACCATCGCTCGTCTTTCAGCCTGGGCCCCGGCACATGAAGCCGACCGGGTCATATTCACCGTCTCGAGCTATCTCAGACCAACCTCAGTGTGGTCGTTTGATGCCGAACGCAAAAGCTTGGAGGAATTGAAGAAGGCACCCTCTGCCTTCGATGCGTCGAACCATGTGGTGGAGCAGCTCGAGGCCATTTCGCGTGATGGCACGTCAGTTCCCTATTTTCTGGTGCGGCCCAAAAACGCAAGGTTTGACGGCACGATCCCGACACTTCTCCATGGCTATGGCGGTTTCCAGGAGCCGCAACTGCCCTCTGACCTGGGATCGATGGGGCGGCTATGGGTCAAACGGGGCAATGCCTATGTCGTTGCGAACCTGCGCGGGGGCGGTGAGTTTGGTCCACAATGGCACCAAGCGGCCCAGGCGGCAACGAAGCAGACGACATGGGATGATTTCATTGCCGTTGCCGATGACCTGATCCGTCGGAAGATCACTAGTCCGCGCCAGCTGGGCGCGATTGGCGGCAGCCAGGGCGGCTTGCTCGTTGGCGCCGCGATCACCCAGCGTCCCGAGCTCTTCACGCGGCGATCATCGAGGTGCCGCTATTCGACATGCTTCGATACACCAAGCTGGGCGCGGGCGCCTCCTGGATCGGCGAGTACGGTGACCCCGCCATTGCCGAGCAGCGTGCGTGGATCGAAGGCTACTCGCCATACCAGAAGCTGGTGGCGGGCACGACCTATCCCGCTCCCTTAATTCTTACCTCCACCAAGGACGACCGCACGCATCCGGCGCACGGCCGCAAAGCTGCCGCGAAGCTCGCCGCGCTGGGCCAGCCTTACTTCTATTACGAGAACATCGACGGCGGACATAGCGCCGCGGCCAATCTCGTGGAAGATGCGCGTCAACTCGCCCTTGAATACACCTATGCATCGAGGCGGCTTTGTTCTGAGTAAGTTCGGCGGACGGGCTGATCGAAGTCGATATCTAGAGACCATTGATTATCTCAACTCCTCACATTGCTCATCTGAATTCATGGAACGCAAGGCGAGAGAGCTGATGAGGGTGGTCGGACTCGATGAAGCTCGTCAGATGCGCAAATTACCGGTCTGAACAGCTTCCGCCGCTGGCGAGCGGATTTCCTGGCGTCCCAAGCACAACATGACGAGCTGGAAGTAAGTTGCCAGATGGGCTTCCTTGATTGAGGATTGTCAATCCGCGCCTTGCCTGCATTGAGCTACGTGACATGCCCTGATCAACCATCTATTTCTCGTACGGTGAAGTCGCTACGCAAGCGGTCACGGATGCGACCAATTGCTTATTCCTCCGCGCAGTCGCCGTCAGAGGCCGCGGCGACGCAGGAACGGCAGATCCAATCGACGCACAGCGTGACGCAGCAGTCGCCTCGGCTGCCACCCCGGCTGCGAAGCGCGCGCGGCACTTAACTCAGGTAAAGTGCTATCGTTCTCACGCAGCATAGATCCAAATCGACAGCGATTGTTGATGGGTCTGGAATGATTGTCTTTCCGCGGTGAGAAAGCGTTCGCGCAGGGTTGCACAATATTGTCTGCCAGCTACACGAGCGGGCGGTATGACCCCGACACATTTATCGCGATCGTCAAAAGGACGCTACCTCATTCGCCGAACGTGAGGAGGTCGCCACAGAGAGTGGACGCCAAGGATCATGTTTCGCTCGACGGGATGAGCGGGATTCCTCGGGTCATCATCGATTTCCAAAGAACCGAGTTGGTATTTGCAGCAGAATTCCCGATCGGTAACTTTCTGGGTCGCCCAACCCGGGCTTGGAGTAAAAGTCCCCGCTCGGTAACTTTTGCTTCTTCATATCGGAACTACGCATAAAAATTCCCGTTCGGTAACTTTTCGCTGGACATTCCGCCCTTTCAGCTTATAAAGTTCCCGGTCGGTAACTTTACGACGAGAGAGCTATGAACACGCCTCCAAAGGGCACTCCCCCCTCAGGGGGAAAGGACGCTCCTGGCGAGACCGGTGTCGCGCGCCAAGCCGCCGAGTTCGCTGCAGCATTCGGTCGCCTCATCCAGGAAGAACGCAAACGCCAGGGCCTCCGGCAGGACAAGCTGGCCATGGTGAGTGGGACAGGAAAGCGCTTCATCGTCGACCTCGAGGCCGGAAAAAGCACCTGTCAGCTCGGGCGCAGCCTGCACGTGGCAAACGTGCTCGGGCTGCGCATCGAGGATGTTCTCAAGGACGCCCAAGCCCGCCGCGCGAACACTTCCGAGACACCGGACATTCCCGAGAGCGACGAGGAGGAGCCTGATGGACCGTCTTCCGGTCTACTTTGAGACGCGAGAGGTCGGCTGGATCACGACCGCTGACGAAGCGTCAGGCTTCACCTATGCCGAATCCTGGCGCGGGCTGACCGGCGCCTTCCCTGTGTCGCTCACCATGCCGCTCTCGCGGGCGTCCCACGATGCCTCGGCAATTCTGCCATGGGCGGCAAATCTGCTGCCAGAGAACGCAACTCTCGGGATCGTAGGTCATATGCTCGGCAAGTCGCCGGCCGATGTCATCGGTCTTCTTGCCGAGATGGGCCGCGACACCGCCGGCGCGCTCTCCGTCGGACAGCCTGGCACCGGGCTGATCGCCGGAAAATGGCGAGAGATCCCCGACAAGGCCGCGCTCGAGCGCATCCTCAATGAGCTACCCCACAAGCCCTTCCTCGTCGGCGAAGATGGCGTGTCGATGTCGCTTGCCGGTGTGCAGACGAAGCTCGCCGTCGCTCTGAATGGCGACACCCTGTACATACCGATCGACGGCGCGCCATCGACCCACATCATCAAGCCCGATGGCGAGCACTTACCTGGCGCCGTCCAGAACGAGGCATTCTGCCTGACGCTCGCGCGCATGATCGGAATCCCGACGCCGAAGGTGACGACCGGAACGGCAGGCGAACGTAGCTACCTGCTGGTTGAGCGCTATGACCGCCGTCATGACGGCAAGAGGTGGCGGCGGCTGCATCAGGAGGACTTCTGCCAAGCCCTGGGCCGACCGCCAGCTGCCAAGTACCAGAACAACGATAGAGGCCCAAAAGGACCATCATTGGCCGACATGGTCGGCGTGACCCAGCGCCACATGACAGCACATGAGACCGCCCGCTTCGTCGACCTTGCCATCTTCAATCCAATGGTGTGGAACACGGATTCCCACGCCAAAAATTACTCGCTGATGCTATCGGCGCGCGGCGCCGCCATGGCGCCAGGCTACGACATCGTCTGTGCGGCGCCATATCCGAAGATCACACGCAACATGGCGCAGAAGATCGGCGGGCAGAAGCAGGCTGATCAGCTTGGACGCAACCACTGGGAGCGCTTCGCCATCGACTGCAAGCTCTCTCCAACACAGACGATCCGCCGCGTCTCCGAGATTGCTCAGGCCGTGACACACCATGCAATGGTGGCCAAGGCCGAGGTCGAAGCCATGCCTGCCCGCGGCGATCCCGTCCTGGACACTGTCGTGGAGGCGGTGATTTCGCGCGCAAGCGGCTACCTAGAGCGCCTGAAGCAAACCGAGCCAGCGCCGAAAGGCGCAGCAGCCCTATCGCCCTAGCATTACCGTTGCTATTTTCGGTGAGTTCTGAATCCATGGGTGGGACCATGTTCGGAATCTGATGATTGGCGGCGCGTGGGTTGAAGATACGTTGACGCTGTGGGCTTCCTCGTTGCGAGATGCCAAGCAACGCATCCGTCCGTTGTTTACGCAGGAGCGGGTGGCGGCCTCGGCGTGGCGGTTTCTCGACGGACTGTTGGGTAACGAGCCGCGCAAGACGGGTTGGATGCGGGCTGAAGCGGCCGGCGATCCAGGCCCGTGGCGCCAGCAGGCGATCCTGGGTCCGGGGCAGTGGGATGCCGACGCGCTGCGCGACATTGTGCGTGAGTACGCGCTGGAAACGCTTGCCGATGAGGACGCGGTTCTGGTTATCGATAAGACCGGGTTTTTATAACAGGACAAGGCATCGTGCGGCGTCGCACGCCAGTACACTGGCTCGGCGGGCAAGATCACCAATTACCAGATCGGAGTGTTCGCCTCCAATGTGTCGCGGCATGGCCATGACTTTATCGATCGCACGCTCTACCTGCCGGAGGAATGGACGGACGCCCCCGCTCGCCTGAAGGCACCGCATGTACCGAGCGATGTGGACTTTGCGACCAAGCCCAAGATCGCGCGTCGAATGATCGCTCGTGCGATCGCCGCAAAGGCGCCGTTCTCGTTCGTGGCGGCGGACAGCCTGTATGGCACGGGCGAGAGCGAAACCCTGCTGCGCGAGGCGGGCAAAGGCTATGTTCTGGGTGTTGCTTCCAATCACGTGTTCCGTTCCTGGGGCAAGCCGCAGCCTGCCGCCGGCACCGCCTCCGCGATCGCGCAGAGCCTTCCCAAGAAGGCCTGGCGCGGTCTGTCATCCGGCGGAGGGACCAAAGGTCCGCGCTGGCACGACTGGGCCTATCTTCGAGTTGGGCCGATCTCGACGTCAGTGAATACAACGACGACCTTGCCGGGGAATGGACGCGGGGTCTTCTGATCCGCCGCAACATCGCCTACGGTAGCTTGGCCTTCTTCTCCAGTTGGTGCCCCAAGGGCACCTCCATGCAGAAGCTGGTGTCGGTAGAAGGCCATCGCTAGCCCATCGAGGACAGCTTCGAAACCGCCAAGAACGAGCTCGGCCTTGATCACAACGAAAGCCGCTCCTGGCATGGCTGGCATCGCCATGTCTCACTCGTCATGCTGGCCTTCCATGATGGCCGTCATCCGTCATAGGGCCAATGCTGAGCCAGCGCTCAAAAAACGCGACGCCGGCGCACCAAACATCGTTCCTGATCCCCTGGTCGATCCAGGAAATCCGTCGCATCTCTATCAAGCTCGCTTAACGGCGCATCTCGATCGACCGTGTTCTCGCATGGTCGCTCTGGCGGCGAGCTCACCTGACCGACGCTCGCCGCGCTCACCTCAGACGAAAAATGCAACTGTAATGCTAACTTAGATGAGCCCAGAGCCTCTCTTCGCGAAAAGCCTAATCAGTCTCAAATTATCTGACGTCGGACAGGTTACCAACTGCGTTGTTCAACAAGGAGCTGCAGAATGCAGGCGTGAGCTTGCCGCGGTGGATCACGACGTTTTCGTGCCCCATCGCGGCTCGCGCGCTCTGCCAGTGCCGATTGTAGCCGCGCTGTTCATTGGATTTCACATGGCAAGCGGCGAAGTCGGCGTCAGCCGCTGTCGCCAACTGCGAGGCATGTACCGGCCGCTTCGTATGGATGTGCACCCACATCGGATTCGCCGCCGCACCGTTGCGCAGTGCCTTAGGCCGCAGCTTAATCTCGAACAGCGTCCCCGGATCGCCGCTCAATGCGCGCGGTGGATCCGGAGGCTCCAACTCCCCGGCCGCCCGCAACCGTTCAAGGTATTTCTGCGAGGGAAAGCCGTAGCTCTTCATGCAATCGATCATGATCGCGGCTCTTTGCCTCTTCAATGAGTTTGCCTGTCCCTGCACCTCGGAATACATCGTCTTGAGCCGGACTATCTTGTCGTGCACTTCGGGCACTTGCGCGGGCGTGAGCAAGCCACTTCGACGAGGCTCCTCCACCGCGGCTACACAGGCTTCGATCTCGGCGGCTTGTCCGTGGAGGCGCTCGACGACGATATTTAGGACGTGGTCGGCGTCCTCGGGTTTCATCTGACGCGCTTGCGAAACGGCGCTTTGCTGAGCGGGCAGATCGAACTGCAAAAGTTCGTCCAATCGCTTGAGCAGTCCCGTCAGCGCTTCTCTGGAGGGCGGAGCCTGCCACATCGTCAGGTTTCCGCTCGCCGACGATGACGCCCGCGCGCGGGCCTCCTCCGCGCTCGTGAGTTTCTTTGTACCCAGATCCGAGAGTACGATAACCTTGCGTGTTGAGCCCGTGCCAGCGTCGGACCCGGCGAGCTGCGGCTCAGCGCCCCCAGCTGTCGAACTCCCCTCGCTTGCGGCCGCTGCGCGCCTGCCTTTGCCCTTCCTGCGCGCTGCAGTGCCTTCGCCCACCCCGGCAGTATGTTCCGGCAGCACAGCCCAAGCCGCCGGTTCAATCGTGGCTGGCGTCTTTGGCTGAAGTGCCAGCAGCCGCATGACTTCGTCCGCTGTAAGCCACGCACCTTCCACTATCTGATCCAGCAATTCTAACGGAAGATCGGCTCCCGCTCCGGCGTCCGTCAGGCTGGCAACCATGCCGCTCACTCCTGATGCAAATTCCGAAAGCCGCTCCATGACTCCTTCCAGAACGTCGCGGTGCTCAGCGTCAAGCGTCGCTCCGTTGCGGTTCATCACGGCCTCGGCCGTCGAGGCGAATGCCGGAACAACATCCTCGATGAAGGTGCCGAGCAGACGCACCCGCCCGTCTCCATCAATAAGGGCGTCTCGCACGGCTGGTCCCAACCTGCTCGCTAGGGAGAGCTGCGCGAGAGTGATCTGCGATTCCAGATACTTGTACTTCGTATTGAGTGCATAGCCGGTATGCAGTCGTAGCGCGGCCTCTTCGGACTTCCGCAACTCGGGCGTGCTGCTTGGTAGGTCGGCAGTAGCCGCGCAGACGGACTGCATCCGCTCCGCGCGCAATGCCCTCTTTCTCCACCACTCCATGCCGTGCTCATAGTAGGGCTCCACGCCTGAAAGCACGCGGTTCAGCTGGTCAGGCGAAGCGGTGCGGATGATCCTGCCGAGCAGGGCTGCTGCTTTGTGTCTGCTCTTCTCCAGGTCATCGAAAATCGCAGCAGCCACGGCGTTACCTTCGTCGGCCGCGCCCAGCGTCTCATCGCGGAGCTGGCGAGCCCGATCGTCGGGCAGAATGCGCCCCGCGAAACCTCGGGGCAGAGCAGCGTAGTAGTCCAGAACTGCTAAGCCTGCCTTGACGACTTGATCGATCAGCTCTTGCCTCTCGGAAAAGGTCCGGCCGCGCGTGGCTGCCCTACGACAAGTATTAAGGTCCTCAAGCAGGCTGCCCAACGTTCGCTTTGCTGCCTTAACCTCATCTCGTGTTGGCGCCGCGACATCCGAAGTTGGTTGCCGGTTCACGAGCGGCGCGGTTCTATCTTGAGGTCCGGAGCGCATCCGCTCCACGACGGCCTCGAAAGATTGACTGCGTTCCCCAGGGACGAGGCTGAACTCCAGGCTCGAACTGCTCGATACCCCAGTGCTGTCGGCTCCTGCAGCTCCAACGTGCGATTTGCCAGCTCGGCCGATGCCCGTCATACTTTATCTCCGATAGAAGAGTCGAGAACGCGCAGCCTTCCTGGCTAGACCGCTTCGCTGACGAGTAGCTGACCAAGAGCGTTTTTTCCGATGCACAAGCCCATGTCGCCTCGGGTCCACTTCCATCGCAGCTGCTGTGCTGCTGAAGACAGCGGACGCCGGGATAACCGCCTCAGCTGCGGGATCATCACCTGCAGTACATGACCGCAGCCAGAAGCGCGAAATTTTCGCGAGCGCGCTGGGGGCAGCACACCGTCACTCGACAGCCTTGCATTGGGGGCATTTTCCTCTGGAAATTTCACGCGATCGGCGCAGCAATGGGCGCGCGTACGTTTCGGGCGAAAATCCGTACGCGGGACATCGCGGATAATCTAGTGTCCTAAACCAGAAGTTCATGGCGTTTTAGGCCATGGCTGATTGTGAGCGCAGAAGCGTTCGGTGCAGCTGAGAATGTCGTCAGCTGGTTTGGTCCATCGGAATGGGCTGGGGTCGGCGTTGTGCTGTTCGATGAAGGACATGATCTCAGCACGTAGCTCCGCCACGCTGCGGTAGATGCCGCGCCTGATTTTGCGCTCGGTGATGAGGGCAACGAAACGTTCGACCTGATTGAGCCAGGATGAGCTGGTTGGCGTCAGATGGACGTGCCAGCGCGGTCTTTTGACCAGCCAGTTACGGATCAGCGGTGTCTTATGGGTTGCCTAATTGTCCTTGACGAGATGGACGTCCAGATCCTCCGGCACGGGGACTTCGATCTCATCAGAAACTTGCGGAATTCCGTGGCCCGTGGTGCCCGTAACACTTGCCGATGACCCGGCCGGTTGCGATGTCGAGAGCGGCAAATAGCGATGTCGTGCCATGGCGCTTGTAGTCGTGACTGCGGCGTTCCACCTGACCAGGCCGCATGCGGAACGAGGGTTGGCTCCGATCCGGCGCCAAGATCTGCGACTTTTCGTCGACACACAGCACGATGGCTCGCTCGGGCGGGACCACGCAGAGGCCGACGACGTCGCGAACCTTGGCGACGAAGTCAGGATCGTTTGAAAGATTGTAGGTCTCCACCGATGTGGCTGCAGGCACGAAGGTGCGCCATATCCGCTGTAGTGTCGAGACCGACAGTCCACTAACCCTCGCCATGCTGCGCGAGCTCCAGTGAGTGGCCTTGGGCAGTTTCGTCTCAAGGGTGCGGACGATTACTGCCTCGATCCGGGTATCTTCGATGGTGCGCGGCGTGGCTGGCCGATCCAGGAAACCAGTCGCATCGCTATCAAGCTCGCTCAACGGCGCATCTCAATCGACCGTGTTCTCGCATGGTCGCTCTGGCGGCGAGCTCACCAGGTCGCCGACGCACGGCGCGCTCACCACTACGCCGCTGTATGTCTGATAGGCCATCGAACCGACGAGCGTGGCGCGAAGCGGGAAAAGTCCCGCGCGCGCGAGTTCGTTGACGACGAGACCTTCCATGTGGGGAAGCCAGGGTAGCCCGCCCGCCTCAACTTCGCTGCCAGCTCGCGTCGCGCGCGATAGCCAATCTTGGTGCGCTGGAAAGCTCCCGCGCGTTTGGCAATCTCGGGATCATCGGTCGGACCGACATATTTGAGGGTCGTCTTCTTCGATCCCTCGCCACCGAGGGCGTGTAGATCTTGTAGTAATAGTATTCGCGGTTGGCTCGCTTCTGTTTTGAGAAAGGTCTCGTTTTCCGGAGCGGCTCGCGAGCCTCAATAAGGATCTCTCGCAGTGATTCGGCGGCTTGATCGTGCAAATCCGCCTCAACGGAGGCCGTCGAAAAACTGAGGCCCGAGATCACCGACCGCAAGCAGCGCGAAGCCGCGCTCGCCGTCCGCGAGGCGCGCAATCAGGGCCGACCAGTTCACTAGTCTAAGAGCCTGCGGGCCATTCTGGCCGACCTGAAGCGCGTCCGCTTCCGCGACGCCATCGTCGATCTCGCGCGGAGGATCTCCTACACTCCGGAAACCGTGCAGGCCCTCGCCGAGGAGTACACAGCTTCCAGCATGGCAGCCGACATCGAGGACGGTCGGATGGCCGTTGCCGACGACCTGCTGGCCATCGAAAGCATCTTATCAGATCGGGGAGATGTTCGAAAGGATCGAGGCCTTCCGCAGGCAGCTCGAAGCCCGGGTCCGCAACACCATTGAGTACGCCGAGCGGGTCGGGCACGGACTCGTCGGCCGGGCCGGCGACCTGGTGCGACGCCTGGATGCCCTACTGCGGGACGGCAGGCACCACAAGGCGACAATCGAATGGAGCATAGCTTCGTTCAATCCGTGACCGGCAATCTGCGCCTCGATCCTGGCCACGAGAACAAGATTTTCGGCGACTGCATGTTCACAGCCCGCAGATGACCGCGTAATTCATCAATATCGGCGAGCGGATGCCGCTCACCAATCAGCGAGTTCAGCTTCGGAAAGCAGCTGTCCTCAAGCGAGACGCCCGCCGCGCGAGCCTGACGAAGTTTGCGTGCGAGCAGGCGAGCATTGTTGAAATTGCCGAAGCCGCCATCCCCGTCAACGAGCACAGCTAGCTCTGTCGAGTCCACCATGCGTTCGACGCTCTGGACGAGCCGGTTCATCAAGCTTCATTGGCATCACGATAGCCCAGCGAGCTGGCAATCGACAGACCAAACGCCCAGAGCCCCATTGAATCCTGAGCGCTGGGCAATTGTGGCGGAAAGGCCATCATGGGCTTCCATCAAAACGAGAGCTTATCATTCGAGCAGACCTGGGCACGAAGCATTTCCACAGGCGAGGGCCGCGCGCGTTGTTGACCTGCGGTGGACCGAACGGCTCGTGCTTGATGCTGCATGCCTAGATCCTGTAAGCCGACCTAGATTGCCACCAACATCGCTGCTTCTATTTTTTCGGCGTAATGCCGCTCAATGAACAGCATTGGTAGTTTATTGGGACCGCAAAGGCTTGCATGATCGCCATAGGAGGCGCGCCGAACGCAAAGCTTTCGCTATGGGTTGATTGGCCTCGCGCCTAAGGCTGGAAAGAAGGGCTTTGGATGCAAAATGAATGACCTGGGTTCGCGAGCCCGTGCTACGCCTCCAGAGAGAATTCCCACACTCCTTCGGGGGAGGAGTGCTTAGAGAAAGGGTGATATCCGGCTCACATAGTTAGACGCAAATATCGACAACCACGGTTGTCGTAATGCTGCCGTCGGATTGACGACAATGTCGAAAGCCCGTCGATAGGGCTACAGCAGGATGGCAGCCTCGTGCGAATGGAGCGGCAATCGCCGAAGAACTTGTCCTGCCTCGCCGACAGTTTGCTGGCGCCACTGAGTGGTATGGCATTTGCTGATGCTTTCCTGTTCTCTGGACTACAGGAGAAATTCATGGCGGATAGGCGAGAGGTTGTGCTGTCGGAACGGGAAAGACAGTGTTTGCGATGGGTCGAGGAAGGGAAGTCATCCTGGGCTATCGGAGTGATCCTGAAAGTGAGCCTGAACACCGTCAACTTTCATGTCAAGAATGCGATGCGAAAGTTGGAAACGACCAGCCGGACGCAGTGCGTCGTCAAGGCGCGGCGTTTGGGTCTTCTTTGAGCCGCGGTTTCGGTGGCGCTGTGGCGAAATACAAGCAGACGTCACGTGGCAAGTGTACAGCGATGATAGAGGCGCTGATACTATGTACAGTGCGTGCTTCCATGTCCTCGCTGATTGCTACGGTGAGGCGCCGCGGACAAGGTAATCAAGCTAACGGCGCACGCGCATCACACTCTTGAAAGCTTGACGGTCCGTCGAATCCCAATGTCCGTCCTCCCCTTGCCGGCGTGGCGGTTCGATATGTGTCGGAAGCTGAAATCTGGTGATCATGGCGGCTGACGTGCTGAAATTGTGATCACCCAAACGCGGCTCGGACAGCGCGGGCCGGACCTTAAGTCCGCAATGATGGTCGGCAGACGCATTTCCAAAACACGCTGCTGGTAGACGCACGAACTAGCGCGCTTAACCAAGTTCGGATGATTCTCACGAAACGTTGCTGGCTTAGTGACCGACACTTCGCGGACCATCAATGCAGACGTCGTGTTTTTGGATTATTGGAGCATGTTCGATGCGTGCAACTCTCTTGTGAACCGTTCGCCGCAGCAACTGAAGCGAAGGTCAAATGGTCATCCGGATGCACAGGAATGGAAGCGAAGTGCGGTCGCGTCAGGGGCTTTCTATCGTTTGCATATTGGGCGACAGCTAGGCGATCCGACAGAAAAATGAGACGAGACCTTCGCATCCATAGCGCGATGTTTTTTTGCCGCTGCTCTTGATGGCCGGAAGACTCTTCGCTAGATCACAACGGTTCACTAAGGAGGTGCCGACGTGGCAATGGGTATTGTGAAGTGGTTCAATCCGACAAAGGGTTATGGATTCATTAGGCCCGAGGATGGAGGCCCCGATGTCTTCGTGCACGTCAGTGCCGTGGAAAAGGCCGGTTACACCACTCTCGAAGAGGGGGCCCGCGTAAGTTATCAGCCCAAGGCCGGGCGTACGGGCAAGATCTCAGCTGAAGATCTCCGGGTTGGCTGATACGAACGCCGGATGACGTCTTGGACGAGAGCGGGGTCTCTGTCTCGGGTTGATGAGGATAGTTGTCAGGTAATGGTGAGGTCTTGTTGAAGTGACCAGCTCCCCTTCTCAGCTGAAGCAACATAGCCGAGGCGTGCGCCGCCCAGGCATTTTTGATTGCGACATCGGTGAAGCGCTGTTGGCGCAGAGCCGTCAGTCCCGCGACAAATAGTTCTCGGTGCGGGCTCGTAGTGATTGTGGTTCGAGTGCGGTGATTGTTTCATCACGAGAGCCGAGCTAGAAAGGCGCGTCAGCATAGCGCCACACCGTGCTCTGGCGGAGAGTCTGGCGTGTCTGCTCTGCCTGAACTGCCTGCTGAAGATGGTCCGGAATTTATTGCCTGGCATACGCCGCCTGAGGCACGAACTCGTCCTGGAACCATCAAAGCCGTCGGGCTCAACACGGAGGATTGTCCACGCTCTGCTCCTTCTGTCAAGGACAGCACCGCTACACCGGAGACCTTGCGAGAAGCTGACGGGCTTTGCCGCTGGCTGCAAGAAAGGCGACGCGCCAGTTGCCGCACTCGATCTTGCCGATCAGGGGCTACCATAATTCTAAACGCAATTGTTCAGACCACTGCCGCCAGCTTACGAATTTTTTGTGAAGCCACTCCACCATTCCACAGAGTGCCCGTAAACCCCGTTTCATGCCGTGGTTTACGCGAATTCGACCCACATATACCTCGGCATGCTTGTCCGCCTCAATCCACGTGAGAGGCGTGCCAGATCGTGCCAATTCTTGGACTCACAGGTCTCACCGTTCAGTCACTGAAGCCCGGTCTGTATATGGACCGGAAGACGCCGGCCTTTGCCTTGCGTGTCCGCAAGAGTCGAAAGACCTGGGTCGTTGTCAAACAACCGCACCAAAATTCGGCTGGGTCACTATCCTGACTTGAAACTTGCTGAAGCACGCCGCCGCGGCTTTGCCGCTCTCGGTACTCCCGTTGGGGAAAATGAAATGTCAATGACCTGGGTCAAGAACATGCTGCTTGATCTGAAGAAGCCAATCGATAATGCAAGCGCCAAGGACGGCGGAGAGACATCGAGAATGATGGGGCTAAGGCGCCCATGAACTCATCCTGGTGCTTTGCGCACACGGATTTGCGCCTGCAGCATGATCGTACCATACGCTACCTTGCGGGTAATCAGCGGAATTCGGTTTATGCGCGGCGCGAATCGTCGTGCCCGTTGAGGCAGTCACTCTGCAACCCTAAGGTCCATGAGGGGTACAAAATTCCACTGCTGAGCAACTAACCCTTTGAACTGGTAGAGCCAAGTAGGATTGCCGTCTTTCGTGACGCGGCTTTTGATGTCGATGCACAGGTTAGTGTCGGCGATACTCAGAATAGCAATTCCCATCGCTGCTTGGGATCGGCAGGGTTGTAGACTGCAAGCGTGAGCGCTACTTCCGGAGCGATGCGATCGCCTTTGCGATTGCGAGCTTACCTGCGCTTGAGCTCAACGTTGATACGCGAATGTCGGGTTGCAAACATTCTGCGTCCTGATGGACATGGAGACAGAACAAAATAGGACACGCTTCACAAGTATACACAGCCCAAGCGAGGTACAGCAGCCTTTTGGAAGAAAGGCACGGTGCTTGCTTGGGTGCAGTGAGCGTCACAGGTCTTGCAGGGGCTGTGATGCTGGGGCGGGCCTGACATGTTTCAAGACCATTTCGGGTCCGCCCCGTTACTGCTCGCGAGGCGACATGGAGCAACGTATTCGAGCGGCTAAAGATGCCCATGCCGATTGAAGGTGAGACAATCCGTTCCGAGCGGCGCAGGTGCGTAGCACCGCGACGTAGATGCAAGCGGGCCACGAACTGATCTTCGACCAGGCCTGGGCCAAACGCGGTTTCGGAATTTAAGCGTGAGGTCAGTATGGTGAACAGCCGTGGCATCAGATTGCGATGAGCCTCCAACGCCCTTCTGTATTGCGGATCGACTGCCGATCAGCCGCACAGCACCGTCAGTCTGGCGTTAACGCCCGTCACTGCGGCTCACGCCACAACGTCCTGTGCAAAAATGGTGGGAGCACTCTGGCCGACATCGGTGCCGTAGCGAGCGCTGCTACAGACTCGTGGTTTCGGCTTTCGCTGTCTTGCTCAAGACATCGGTTGTTTCAGTCGCGACAAATAGGGTCGCGGACAGCCAGATGGCGCGAGAAAACCTACATGATTTTGTCTATAAAAATACTCGAGGGCATTGGCATGTCGGTTGCTTGAATTTGTGACGGCATCAATTTGGTCATGACATTGACGAGTTCAGCACCCGATCCAGGTATTCAAATGAAAGGTCCCCACTTCATCAATGGCAGACCTCTCTTGATGCACGTTTCAAAACGCGTGCCAGCATCGCGAACTCTGCTACCGTCGGATTGCCGTTTGCTTTGCCGGCCAGAATCCGACGGTCCTGCAACGGGCTCGCGACCAATGGCGGTCTTCAACAAGATGGCGCACCCCGGGGTTAAGGCGTTACGCTTCTGGACGATCGTTTGCGCCACCTTTAAACCGTGGCTCAAGCGCCCGTATCGGCGAGATGCCAAGCCTGGGTTCTTGGAGCTAAGCGCCGGCCTTGCATCAGTGGTAACACATGGTCAATGAGCTGTTGCAGGACGATTGGGATCCTGAGAAAATAGTCAGGCAGAAGGACGAGCTCAAGGTCAAGCTGCTTCGTGCCCAATCGGTCGTCGCCGAATGTAAGGCAGGATTGGCGGATTTAGAGCGGAGGCTTGAGCGTCGAGCAATCTCATTGCCGATCGATGAACGCCGCCGCACGTCTGCGGCAAACAATTCAATACGTGACACGCTACCGCGCGAACCGCGAGGCATCGATGATCCTGTTGACCAGGAAGCTGCCGTGGCGTTTTCCAGGCGATCATGAGACCATTGAAAGCTGCCGCAACCCACGTTAACGGCGAGAGTACCGACCGGCTTGCGAGGCATCATTTTTACGGACCCGGGCGGGCGAACTGGAGGCCTGCCCTTATGCCGGGCGTTTTGGTGATCGCGGTGCGTTGGGCCGGCGGATGGGGCGCGGAGTAACGCCACGTGCGGGACGTCTCCCCGCGGTGTTGACTAAAGCCTCCTGTCTGGAGGGCTGCTCACGCACATGTCTGGATTGAACGTCAAGAGCTGTCCCCCTTGCTCAGGGCCAGTTCGCATCCATCTTCCCGGCCGTAACCTCGTCAGCTTTTCGAAAGATTCTCCGAATACGGATAAACCCATTGATCCTGGACGGGAGACGGGTGTGCACTCGCACAATTTCGACTATCCAGTGCTGCCCCTCCGCCATCGGTACAGCACGCCGGACTAAACGATCAGCAGCCGAAACTGGCGGAAGAAGATGCCTTTGAGCCGCAACTGAATACAGCACGCGTGGCAGGCCTTGCCTCGATGCCGCGGTCGCAATCCGCCGTCGAATGTCTCGCGCGCGGATTATGATTACCTTCACGAGATGGTGAGCGGTCCCAGTACTCGTCGGAAACTGTCACCATCTACGGCTGAGAAGTATCTTCAGATGCTTTAAGGTGGCGGAGTTTCCCGGCGAGGGCGGCCAGTCGCTCCTGGCCTGTGATGACAGTACACTAAACCTGCTCGCCAACAAGGTGTTCAAGGAGAACAAGCACGCAGGTATGGCTTTCCGGACGCTTCAAGAACAGCGCGGAGGTTCAGCAGCAGCAGTCGGGGTCAGGCGCGCGTGAGTGCTGCGGCTTCGACGGGTACTGGGCGTACACCAATTGCTCCCAGTGAGGCTGATGCGCCGCTTATCGAAATCGTTATCAAGAGCAAGCACTGGGCGCCGACGACTTTCTAGATGCAAAAAAGCCGAATCCGGCGACCCGCTTGATTGGCGTAAGAAGGCCGACCATTGACGAAGCTGTCGGATTTTGAACCATCGCATGACGCTTCGTGTTTTTTGCGCATCTGCAAAGTGCTGCTGCGCAGGTGCACGGTCCGGGCCTCTGCTGCGTCTTATAAATGTCATCTTGCGCGCGCCAGTGACGCGCGCGGCGGCTAGATCGAGCCAGCGGCTCCATACCGATGGAGCGTGGATGCGTGACAAAGCACGAGGAGGTCGATGACAAGGCGTTTTCGCAACTTGGCCCTATTGTTCATACTCACCTCCATCGGTGTCTTCCCCGCCGCGAAAGCGCAGGACCGCCGGACTATCACCGAGCCTGTTGCACCTCATATGGTGTGCGAGCGCCTCGTGCCGTCTGGCAAGAAAGATACGACCACGTTGCAAAATGCCATCGACCAGTGTCCTTTCGGGGCCGCGGTGTATTTAGGGCGTGGCGAGTTCCGGTCGGGCCCACTCGAGATGAAATCGGGCGTGACGTTATGGGTCGGACGCGGGGCGACGCTGATCGCCATTCCCGAACCTGCTGCTTACGACAAGGGCCTCGGACAATGTGGTCGTATTGCGGAAAAGGGCGGCGGTTGCCGGCCATTCATCAGCTTTTCGAAAACGCGCGGCGGTGGCATCTACGGAGAAGGCATCATCGATGGCCAGGGCGGCGCAATAATTGGCGGCGGCACGGAAACCTGGTGGCAGCTGGCGCGTCGCGCCCAAGCCCAGGGCGGCAGCCAGAACGCCCCGCGCTTAATTCAGATCGATCATGCGCAGGACATCACGTTGTCGGGTGTCACCTTGCGCAACGCTCCCAACTTTCATGTCGCAATGAACGGGGTTGAAGGTGCCACGTTTTGGGGCCTCATGATCGATTCACCGGCGGATGCCCGCAACACCGATGGCATCGATCTCGGCGCGAGTCAGGATGTGACCATTACCCGCAGCTTGATCCGTACCGGTGACGACAACGTCGCAATCAAGGCCGGCGACAATGGCTCAAGCAGCCATATCTCGATCATGGACAATTATTTCGGCTGGGGGCATGGCATGTCGATCGGCAGTGAGTTGAATTCTGGGGCCAGAGACATAGTGGTCCGTAATCTGACGCTGGATGGTACGACGTCCGGCCTGCGCATCAAGAGCGATGTTAGCCGAGGCGGTCTGGTCGAGGGCGTAACTTATGAGTACGTGTGCCTGAGGGGAAACCGGTGGCCGCTAGCTTTAGATACAAAATATGATCCGCGCGCACAAGGCACGAGAATTCCGGTCTATCGGCGAATCGTTCTCCGTCATGTGCATGGCGACACCGGTGTGTTGCTGATGCGCGGCGTAGACGAGGAGCATGCACTTGACGTGACGCTCGAAGATGTCCGATTTGCCGATTCCGCCACCTGGCAAGTTGAGCATGCGAACGTCACCGCAAATCACTCTGACGTATCACCGCCGCTGCCCGGACGAGCTGCAAAACCGCTGCTGCGCGGCTCGGAGGTATGTTCCAGGGCGTTCCGCAACAGTAATCGGTAAGCACTACATCCGGCGCCGAACTCGGGTGGTGAGTTCAGCGTCTGCGCCAAGATTACCGGTGTTGAAGAAGGTCGGCCTCATGTCCGGACTTGTTTGCAATTGTCTGACGGTTTGCAGGGCCGGGAATGCGAAAGGTGACGTGGAGGCTCTGGTTTGCCGTGAAAAATGTGTTGCCCATGCGCGGCGGCTATCCCCGCAGAGATAGGCTCTGTCGACTGCGTCGAGGTGCCGCTGACTCAACGAAGTGTAAGATCATGCCTATCTTCGTTCACCCTGCTGCACTTCTGACGGGATGTTTCTGCATCTCGTCAGCATACGCTCAGCCACTGTTGGTGTCGCATGCCGCCAATGCCGATTATCACTCCGTGCAGCAAGCCATTGACGCGTTGCCGGATGAAGGCGGAGATGTTCGGATCGCGCCGGGTATCTATCGTGAGAAGGTCAAAATTTCCAAATCCGGTGTTCATCTCTCAGGGACTGGCAACAAGCCGGAGAATACCGTCATTGTGTATGGCGACGGCGCTATCAATGTAGGAGGAACCGCCCGGTCGGCGACGCTGGATGCCACTGGCGATGACGTCCGGCTCGAGAATTTGACCATCCAGAACGATTACTCTCTCAACCCGGCCAATCTACCCTCGCAGGCGGTTGCACTATCCGTTACCGGAGACAGGAACGTCGTTACGCGCGTCCGCCTGCTCGGCGCCCAGGATACGCTGCTTGCCGGAAAGGGTCCAAACGGCAGAATGTCACGTCAATACTTCTCGAACTGCTACATCGAAGGGCATGTCGATTTCGTATTTGGCAACGCCAAGGCCTGGTTCCGGAAATGTGAGTTGCACGGCATTGCCAATCAAGCGGTCGTCTTTACCGCTCAGAGCAAGTCAGCACCGGACGAGGACAGCGGCTATGTTTTTGATCATTGCACTCTAAGTGCCGACCCTGCCGCGCGCGATATCGCGCTTGGCCGCCCCTGGCGGCCGTATGCCACAGTGGTCTTTCTGTCGACAAAGATAGATGCGCAGGTCATCCCGGAGGGCTGGCGCGAATGGGAGAGGGGCAAGACCAACAATTTGAGCACGAGCTATTATGCCGAATATAGATCCTTCGGGGTCGGGGCTAACCCCTCAGGCCGCGAACCTTACTCCCATCAACTGACAGATGGGGAAGCCGCGAGATGGTCGCTGACAGCGTTCTTCGGGGGGGCCACAGATTGGCTGCCTGCGGAACCATATCGATGGAAGACAAAACAACGCTGACGGTGAGGGGACGACGGCGATGCTCGGATGAATGACGGAGAGAGCGGACTTGATGGAAAGTGGTGTCCAGCAACCAAACTGCCGGGGACGTGAGAGGGTCGGCGCTTCGGCTGTTTCTCCACGCTTAGAGGAGCTCGTTAAGACGCTCCATCGCTCGCGGCGGGATGCGATCATCCGCTTTCCCGCCCTTCTTGGCAGCCTGGCCAACTACCCGTCGAAGAGTGTCACCAATGGGCCTAAATGGAATGTGAGGCAAACATCGCAGCTCGATTTAATCGAATGCACAAGCGAGCGCAGAAGGTCATTCTTCAGGCTCAGATGAAGGCAAAGTTGGCATAAAGTTCTTGTCAGGCGCTGCCTGTCGGCATTCAAGACAACACGGTCAATCGACTCCTTCTCATCTCAAGTGCTACGCAACATTTCCAAGTGTGCCGATGGCCTTTTTCATCAAGGAGAGCCCTTCAAGAGCATGCGTCTATCACGGCACGCAGACCTGCATGGGGCCGGTGACGGGGTTGTAGCGGCTCTTCCGTCGGTTGAGAAGGTCGTCGAAGAGACCAAGGTTCGTAGCGGTGAGATCATTGTGTCCAGCGGGGCTGCGGCAGCTAACCGTCTCGGTTTGACAACGCAGGTCCCTGTTCGCCAGGTTTATCTGACGTCCGGTCCTTCTCGTGAGCTTCACCTCGGCAAGCAGATCGTAGAGCTCAAGCATGCGCCCGGTTGGCAGCTCGCTCTCGCAAACCGTCGAGCAGGTGAGGTGGTGCGCGCGCTTGCCAAACTCCGGACGGCCAGCCCATCTGCTTGAAAAGGATGTTTGGGTCGTCTGGTGTTTGGACACCCACTTTTCCTCGCCGTTGGACGAGCATCTCGTCTTCAAGGGCGGAACGTCCCTTTCAAAGGCATACAGGGCAATCCGCCGTTTCTCGGAAGATGTCGATCTCACTTACGACATCCGGGCGATCGCACCGGATCTCGTGACCACAAGCGACGACAATCCTGTTCCCCAGAATCGTGGTCAGGGCAGGAAGTGGAGCGCCCATGCTCGAGAGCGTCTTCCAATCTGGGTCAGAGACGAAGCGTTGCCCGTGCTCAATCAACGCCTGCAGGACGACAAGCTCAACGCAAAGGCTGAAGCCAAGGACGAAAAGATCTTTGTCACCTACGATCCTTTGGAAACCGGCAGCGGTTATGTGAGCTCCGCTGTCATGCTCGAATTCGGCGCACGATCAACGGGCGAGCCGAGTGAAGTTCATGACGTCGTTTGCGATGCCGCCCAATATCTTGAGACGCTCGAATTTCCGACGGCCAAGCCGAAAACGATGAAGGCAGAGCGTAACTTCTGGGAGAAGGCTACTGCGATGCATGTTTTTTGCGTTCAGGGCAAATTGAAAGGTGAGCGCTTTGCGCGCCATTGGTACGATCTTGTACGATGCCGGCATTACAGAGAAGTCTCTGAAAGACCGGAAGCTGGCTGCCATTGTCGCAGAACACAAGTCGTGGTTTTTCTCAAAAAAGGACGCCGCGGGATCGGTCGTCGATTATTGCGTGGCCGTCGGCGGTGCCTTGAAGCTTGTTCCCGAAGGAGAGTCCCGAACCGTCTTGGAGCAGGATTACCAGCACATGGTTGATGACGGACTGTTGCTCGATGTACCGGACCATGTTTGACGAATTGATGCGCCACTGCGCGGAGATCGAAACGCGCGAATAAGCCAGCTTGAACTCTCTCAACATTGCAGGCGTGTCCGATAAACGTGTACTGGCGTGTTCGGCATTGAGAGTTGGTATGACTGATCGTTGCGCATAGGAGCCTCAGTACAGAGCTAGCAGCCAGTCTACTCCAAGCGTCGACCTGACCTACATCAGGCGGCAGCATGATAGATAGGAGCAACGCCGGTTTCTGGATAGCAGCCTCGCTGCACTCGCTGCGCATTACGCATTCCTCTCGGCCAACCGGCGCACCAGAGGAACGGGAGCAAAATTAACAGCACCCTACGGCAAATGCGGCTTCACGGGGCGAGGCCGTGCTCATTGAGCACCTTATCTCTTAGGGCGCCCTTGATCTCACGGGCGATCTCTTTGCGAACTGCGGCACCCAACACTCGCTTGGCATCTTCGACGGGGCCAGCTTCAGCCCCGGTCAGGCCTTGATCGGTGAGCTGTTGCTCTATTCGTCTGTCGAACTCCTTTCCCATTGCACCAATGAGCTGGTCCTGCGTCTTGGCATGCTCTTCAGGTGCGATGCGGCGAATCGCATCGTCCCAAGGCTGCCAATCCATTGCCAAATAGTCGGAAAATTTGGCCGCCTCCCTGTCACGAACTGATGTCTCTGCCTTGTCAACGTCAGAGCCGGTAACCCCGGAGATCTCAAAGAAGCGCATGTCCGGCGCGACGTGTTGTAGTCCCAACCGCTCGCGCAGTTTGTTCTGATAGGCAAGAAAGACTTCAACGGCGTCTATGCCTTCTATGTTGTCGATGGAGGCGAGCGAGTGAGCCTTATCGCGCGCGATAGCCTCGAGCGCGTCGATGCGGAACATGACGCGCCCCAATTCGACGAGATCGGCAAGTCCTGCCTTGTTATCATAGAGGCCGTTCTCGACTTCCGCGATGAGGCGCGCGGTCTGCATGCCGTTCCAGGTTAATGTTCTGCGATCCTCGCAGCTCTGGTTTGCGTCCCATGCCAGTTGAAAGTACTGGGCACGCAATTGGGGTTTTTTGCCGCCTGACGCAGATCATTGGCCACCGATTGCCGGAACCCTTCATTGCCAGAGTTGACGGACTCGAACAGCTTGCCGAGGAAAAGTCCGTATTCCCGAGCGCCAGGCTCTTCTGCAAAGTTCTGCCCAGCGGCGAGCACCTCCCCATCTCCCTCCTGTGGATTGCCCTTTAGCCATTCTGCAACTGCCGCAGGATAAGCTCAGCGCCAAAGTTGCGGAGAAGATGTTCGTCACCATGACATTAGACACTGTTAGCGGCTGAGTGAGTTCCGGCCTGATGCTTGAATTTCTCGCACGATCGACAGGACGATCCATTGGCATTATCGGTTTACGAATTTCGTCGACTGGAACAGTCCGGGCGAAGAAG
This sequence comes from Bradyrhizobium sp. SPXBL-02, assembly GCF_051853065.1. NCBI lineage: Bacteria > Pseudomonadati > Pseudomonadota > Alphaproteobacteria > Hyphomicrobiales > Nitrobacteraceae > Bradyrhizobium > Bradyrhizobium sp. SPXBL-02. Next base: position 2,248,351 of record NZ_CP182474.1, read on the forward strand.
TGCGACAAAATTGGAGCGACCCCGTCCCGTCGCCAGGCGGCGGCCGATGCGAGTCCGTCAATCGCGCAGCAATGCCCTGATCTCGTCAGCTTTTCGAAAGGTTGCGGCTACAACAATCGACAATCCGTTTCTTGCTAGACGATCTGCTGCGAGGCAGTACTGATTGCTGTAGGGCCTATACAAACATGAGGAGAGCAGGGTGGATCCGGTTGACCCATTCTTCAATTCAGGAGCCTGGATGCGGGAGTACGCCGCCCTGCAAGAGCGGACCGCGCAGCGAGGAGACAACCAAAGGGATCCCGGTGGTTTTGAACGGCGGCTGGAGGATTTGAGTCTCGATCCGTCTGATGAAAGCAACTCAAGTTCGCCCAATCGGGCTCCCGCGGGAGGGGGGCGAGCAGTCCGGCGGGAGGATTTCGGCGGTTCGATGCGGGTGCCGACGGACTTCGCTTTTAGGGAGGGTGCGCTGGACGACACGCGCCGGAGCGTAGACATTCCCAGCTTTCAGCCTCCCGCTTTGGCGCAAGTGCCGCAGTCCAGTTTGCGAGATGATCTGTTCAGCAGCGCGCGCTACAGCTTTCCGGACGCAGAGTCCAACGCGTCGACAAAGAGCGCAAAAAGCGGCGGACTATGGTCACTCTTCAAATCGGGAATCGGCAAGGCTTTTGGCAGGAGCAGCAGCGAAAAGTTCTCGCGCGACGCGGGACAGGGGGATGCCGTTTCCACGAATCTTCGCATTGACTATGCTCGGCAGCCGGGCCGGACGCGCGGGGGCCCGGTCCCTGAGGAGGACGAGGCGCTGATAAAGGATTTTAGAAACAAGGCGGCAGGTAACCTCACCGACGGAACGATCAAGAATGCCGCAGCCGATCTGCGCCATTTGAGCGTGCGCCTGAGCGCGAACGGCAGGCCCTCAATCGCGGATCGAATTGGCCGGGAACGGGAAAACGCGCAGCTAGAAAATCCGAGCGTGGAAAACCACCAGCTCGAAGCTGAACTCGATGAGGATGTCGACACCTACGCAAAGGACCGCGGCACGCGCATCAAGGCGGCCTTGAAGAAACTCCGTGAGGTCGGTGCCGGGAACGCCTTGGCGGCTGATCTCCGCCGACTGGCCCCTCACCGCGCGGACGCAACCCTGATCGGTATGTGGGCGGCCGCGGAAAAGGCGACGCACAGGATCGAGCCGGAGACGATCGATAGGCAAGCTCGCCGCATGTATAGGCTGAGTGAGTGGCTGCAGACGCATGATCGGCCGCCAATCGCTGGCCGACTTTCCACCTCAGCGCTTGACCTGGATGTAGAGAAGTACAGGAGCGAAACCAAGGACAGCAAGATCAAACCTGATCTGGTCAGACTTAGCCGATACGAACAAATCATGGAGGCGAACAGGAGGCTTGGATTGCAGCCTCCTGACGATCCGGGCCAGCCTTCTTGGGAAGCTGCTCGACAGCCGCACTCAATGCAGGAGCCTCCTGCAACGCCAGCTACCCCGAGCGCGGGAGCCTGGGATTGGCTTGGCGAGCAGATCCACGGGCCCACCACATCGATGCGAGAGCCCAGCGATTGGCAGGCCGGTTCGTCGCAACAGCTTCCGGCATCCCCGGCAACGCTGAGCGCGGCAGCCCGGGATTGGCTTGGCGAGCAAATCCACGAACCCGCCTCACCAGTGCCAGCGCCGCACTGGGCCGCGCAAGCTCATCCGCCGCTCGAGCTTCCTGCTACTCCGGCCACCCCCAGCCAGGGAGCCTGGGCCTGGATTGGGCAACAAATGCAAGAACCCGCATCACCGTCATCGGTGAGGCCCCGATCGTCAAACATCTACGGCGGTCTCGACTCCTTCGTTGATCTGGATCCACCCACACCGCACGACTTGCGTGACGATGCGCGCTCTGCGCCAGCACCTGAATTTGCAGCCCCCTCGTGGTTCGCAGGACCGCCGGGGCCGGCTCCGGAGCTGCGGGATATCGGAGCGATCGTTGGCGCCGACTGGCGCCACGGCTCCCAGGCGGCTTCGGACGTGTTGATCGATGTATTGAGCAATATCAATCTGCTGCCAAACCAGTTTGGGCCAAGTCAGTTTGCGATCAATGGGGAGCACTATTCCGCGACTGTCGGCCCGGAAGGCCCCATGGATGTTCGCCTGATCCATCACCCGCGCGCTGGCGGGATAAACGAAGCTGGCCCATCGCAGCCCCTCTATCGTCCCCCGCAGATCGTCAGGGCCGCGCGACCCGACAAAGGTACAGTCGATCTTGGGTACTTGATTCGGGGCGGATGGGAGCACCGGGAGCGATTCCTGCCCGATTACCTTGTCCGCGTCCTTGAAGGCCAGCGCATCATGCCCGAAGTCGGGCGCCCGACCTATTTCGAGATCCGTGGAGTGCCTTATAGGGGCGAGCTGGCGGAAAGCGAGGGACGCCGGCGCGTTCGCGTCTATCCCGAACGTGGCTGAAGAACCAAACTTGGCTGTTTCCAAATGCTCGGCGGGCAGTTCGCGCGCGGCCTTCGCTCACGTCGCGCTTGACGGGCCATGCATCCCGTCGATGTAGATTGCAGAGGTGAGGCGTGACGTTCTCGATGCTGCTGGCGGTCGGTTTATCGTGCTACAATTCCAGTGCTCGTACTCAGACACGAGATTGGTTTCGAAGACGACTGTCTCTCGCCAACGCCGTGTGCACCCCTCTCGATAGAGACCCCCTGCAACACTTACCCGAGGGTTCCTCCCGAGAGCTCTGCTCTGCGTCGAACTCCCCCCGAGAACTGCTCCTCATCCAGTAAACTTCTCTGGACAACGAAAAACGAGAAGCCAGGGATCCTCCGATTGCCGCTGAAGCTCGCCACGTAAGTCCTTTCGAGCTGCTGAAGCTCCTGTGAAGGGACGGAACCTGGCAAGGGTATGGATTGGTTGTCAAAGATGATCCAGTAGGCAGCCGAAGCTGCTTCTTAAGAAGTTGCTCTGGACCGACAAGGACCTGTCCTTCGGTGGAGAGCCGACGGTAGGGGCGTATTATCATGCCCGTCTGATGCTCCTCTTGCCGATTAGCTTCGTGCGGGCGCGCGATTTTGCACAGGGGCGCCATCGATGCTTGTCGGCTCCGTAGGTATGGCGTCTTCGGGATTGATAAGAGTCCGGTTCTGCGGGGAAAGGATTGAGATTAGCGCGAGTGTGCCTTGGACGCACGATGGGGACGACGCCCCCCGTCGAGCGAAAGGTCCGTAGATACTCCAATGCTTTAACGAGTCAGTTGCTATTAGCGTCCCCGCTGAACTCGCGCCCGTCATCGCCGGGTCAGCGACTTCCGATCAAGCCGAGCAACAATGCTTGGCTAGCGCAGATGCGGCGGATCATTTCAAAGAAATCGCCAAGCTCAAGTCTCCCCCGGGTCACGAGGAGGCCGTAGCAGAATGGCGGTTGCGATGATCAGAAGAATATCAACGTAGATAGCAACAGATTGAGCGCGTCTTTAGTCTGGGGAGTGTGCGTAATGCTTGTCGGGTTATGAATGTATGACAGTCCCACCCCTGCATATATTCCCGGAGCGAGATGGGCGGTATATGTTGCGGTGATTGCTGTTGTTTCGCGATGCGCAAGCTGCCCTTTGGCGAGGGCAGCATCCACCGCAAATTTGCTCCAGCTCGTGTTGCTAGCAACGAGTGCAATCAGATCACTGGGCCGACTGTCAAATGCTCCCCTCGCGTAAAGACGAAGCTCGCAATATCGGCTGATCCTGTTCAGGTCCGGCGGAGCTTCCATAATGGAGAAGCCGCCATAGATCCCGCGAGATGGCGTCCCATCGGGGTCGTTCTGCCAGAACTGCCTGTCCGCAGCGATGTAGTGAAAGTTATTCCCGCTATCCCTCCGTCGCTTGGGATCCGTCAAACTCGTGTACCTGCTGCTGTTGAAACCAACGCCCGCCCGCAGCCAGGTATCGGGTACGCCGGGAGCTGCCTTGCTTTTGTAGCCGCCTTCATCAATGAGAAGAATGCTTGCATGGGGCGTGCTCCAGTTCAAGCCCGTGGGATTCTCCGTTATCTGGACATAGGGACCATCTGGACTAATTGAGCGCTGGACGGAGACCTTGTTGTACAAGCCACTGTAGAAATTGTACTTCAGGTTGACCGCCGGCGTCGGTGCGGCATTGGTGCTCATGCCTCCCTGGAACAAGGCAGACATGTTCGAACCCGTAATCCCTCCGAACAATGTGCCGGTGAATTCATTTTGGTTTCTGAGATAGCCAAGTTTGAGTTCTAGCGTCCTATCGAAGAAAGTCTGGTAGTAGGCGAGCGTATTAAGCCCCACTCGATCTGGTCCCGCGCGATCCCACGTCCAGTGTTGCTGCTCGGCCCCTAGTACAATTTGTCCGTCGTAAATCCCAAACCGGCTGAGATCGTAGGTGACGATCATGAAGTTTGCCGACGCGAAGGTCGGATTCTGGCCGATATAGAGCTGGTTTTCGATAGTGTTTCTGGCGGCATTCGGCAGCAGGTTGTTTGCAAAGCTGTTGTGTGTCCAGCCGATGTAGCCGATGCCGACATCTGCAAGCGCCGATCTAACGCCGCCCTTGTCCTGATCAATCGTGTCCGCAGCGCCAGGTATGGTAAACCACACCCCTTTTTCACGCAGATTATCGTACCGTGCGAAGGGATCGACCGTCTTTCGCGTTCTTGTCTGAGCAGCACTGTCCGCACTAGCGCGCTTTTCGAAAGGCACACCGGGACTTGGTATTGGCGTCGGGGCAGGAGAGCTGATTGCCAGGTCGATCCAGAGCTTTTCGGCCGGATCAGAAGCCTTTGGTCTTTTGCTGGCCTGATGCACAGGGGGGCTACTAGGATCATACCGGCTGGTGGTTTGGGCCAGTACGGAATTGTCGACCAGGTAAGCTGCGAGCGAAACTGCGATAACAAGCCTACGTTGCTTTCCCCTGCGCCTTAGATTGAAGGATAGTGCTTTGGCCGCTGGGCATCCCAAACTCGTCTCAAGAAGGCAATCACGCACGGCGCACCTTGCTTCCATCTCTGTCGGCCATGAATAGATTGCGCTGCGGCCTGATCGGCCAAGAGTAATCTCTCAGCGTTTTCACGTCCGAGGGCGAGGGAGACGAGCTAGATCTCGAGTTTTCCGACGAGAACCGCTGACGCTTTGTAGAGCTGTTAGCTCGCGACGCGATGATCTGCTTTGCAACAATGCCTATGAACGACACCGGTGCGCCGAGAGTTAGCCCCGAGCGTCGGTTCATCAAGATGCTAAGGACGAGCGCGCAGTGCCCTGCTGTCATGGATACAAAAGCGTTGCGAATGTCCACCTTGCTCACCGTGAGTCAGCCGATTTTGCGGTGAGGCCAGGCTTCACGAAGCGCTTCATTGGTATCGGTGTCACGGAAATACGAGACAATCGCCGAGCTTGCCGAGGCGCCTTTGATTTGCGCGTCCGGCAATTACACGGCTAACCTGATGGCCTAGGAGGCCGGAGGAATCAGCCATACAGCAGGTTTGCTGGCTACCCGCGAGCAGGTTGCTGGCTCTGTTACCACGGTTTTCACGGCCAAATCTGTGTTGCATCCGAGTCCTGACGTGTGCAGCGTTCGTTGGTCCGCTTGCCATGTATCCGTAATCTCAAACAACCTGCCAGAACTGAGAGTTGAACGGTTGCAACGATAACTGGTCCAATCGGCCATTGCGGCTTGGCCGTTCAACCGGCGTGCCTATGTGGCCTGTCCCGGATGAAGTTTGTGACGTCGTCAAGGCCTGGGGCGAGGCTGCTCCATCCAACGCAATGCAGGAAGGCGCGGACATCTGCATTCGTGCGACGTTCGAGAAAATCTGCAACAGTCGTCTGAATGAGGAGAAAATGCCGCGCCTTCGGCAACGACGACGACAATCATTGCTCGCTGCGGGCTTTTATCATGGATAACGAGCGCAAATCGTCGAGTTGCTAAACGGGATGGCATCGAAGCAGGAGCAGCCGATCGGAAACGTCGCCAAGATTACTGAATATGCACGCTGGCAGCCCTTGGAGCACGTCAGCATCACAGGCTCTCGCTTCGACAAAGAAATCTGCTGGAAAGGATGGTGAGCGAAGAACAATGGAGTTGATTGATCAATCGGCCGCTCTTGCAAAGGCCATCAAGACGGATCCTCGCGGTTTTAGTGCTGCCACCTGCCTCGTAGGCCCGTATGCTTTTGGCGCGTAGCTTTAGGCTAAGATTGAACAATTTGTCGAGACGACAGAAGTTCAAGATGTACCCTCAACGATGCGCCCATCACCCGGGGACAGAGCAATTCAGTCCGACGTAAAAGAGGCGCAACATAAAGCTGACGATGAGATCGTGGAACTCAACCGCCCGGTCGCTGGCCAGCGTGGTGACCTGAAAGGGATCCTGGATCAGATCACCATGCTGACCTCGCGAATCGAATCGCTGCAGAGTTTAACACCCCTCCCATCTGCTGCTCCCGTGCTCCGTTGTCGCCAGCCCGGGCTGTTTCAAGCGACGCCAGGAAACCCTTCGGCCGTCCAAACCAGAAAGGCTCGTTTATGTCGGACGCGCGCCAGTGATCGCAAGGATAAGAAAGCCGAGCCTTAAGGTTGAGACTGCTGCAGGTGTACTCGAGGCTCCAACTCTGCTCGAGGAGGACCATTGCTTCGCAAAGCTGCTCCGGCCGCAAAATGCCTGAAGCTTGTGCTGATGCCGACGCATCGAGTGGGGTTTCGCTGAGGCGCTCACTGCAATCGAGACCACTCCGGCGCAGCTAACGGCTGAGCGTTCCCACGCAACAGAGGGGGCCGGAGCGGCGGAATCCGCTGAGCCTCTCTTTCAATCGGCTCGCTTCTGATCAGCCCTCGCCGATTTGAGGCTATATCTAACACCGCCGCTCCATCCTCGAAATCTGGCCTGTCTGTCGGGGGCGCCTCTTAGGATCATTCCCTCGCGAAGAGCTTAGACGTGTTGGAATCTGCACATGCGTGGCTTAGCTAATAGGGGTACGGTCGAGATAAGTGTCGAATGCGGCAGCAACTGCACGAACGACAAACCGATGCTCCTGCTTGACCCGAACCAAACCCTCTTCAATGTCCACTATCCCGTCTTCGACAAGCATTCCCAGCCGGCCTGCAGGCTTGAGAAGAGGAGTCGGATCATATCCGTGAGCAGCACAGATCGCTGGTATGTCGGCGTGCAAATCGCACATTAGACGCTCGATGATTGTGGCGCGGAGGCGATCTTCGGCCGAAAGACAATGGCCTTTTGAGATTGCCAGGCGGCCGGCACGAACGTGTTCGTGATAGGAAGTGGTTGCGATCTCGTTCTGCACATAACCCTCACGCAAACGGCCGACGGCGGACGGACCTAAGCCGATTACGGTTTTGCAGGTATCAGCAGAATAACCGAGGGAGTTGCGGCGCAGTCGACCAGCTTTCTGCGCCAGCGCGAGCTCGTCGTTGGGCAGGGCGAAATGATCGAGCCCGATCTGGTGGTAGCCGGCCGAGACCAGGGTATTTGCAATGGCTGCGGCTTGCTCAGCGCGGGCAATATTGTCCGGCAGCGCCGTCTCATCGAGATGGCGCTGACGTTTCATATAGAACGGGACGTGAGCATATCCAAAAACCGCAAGTCGGTCTGGTCGCATGGCCAGAGCTGTCCGCGCGGAGTCCACGCAGGACCGCACCGTTTGATGCGGTAGTCCGAAGAGGAGATCGAAATTGATGTGGCTGATCCCATGCTGGCGTAGACTGTCGACGACAGAAGCCGTTAGCACCTCGCTTTGCACGCGGTTGACCGACCTCTGAACCACCGGGTCGAAGCTTTGCACGCCGATGCTCGCGCGGCTGACCCCGGCCGCTTGCAAAGTTTCTACCATCTCAGACGTGACCGCACGCGGATCGAGTTCTATGGCGATGGTAGCTGATTTGCTGAACGTAAAGCAGTGGCGCACGAGTTCCATCAAGAGGAGAAAATCGCTCGGTGCAATGGTGGTCGGCGTCCCGCCGCCGAAATGCACGTCGCTCACCGGCATGGCGCGCGGCACTTGCTCTGCTACCAAGCCTATCTCGTCTCGCAGTGCTGCCAAGTAATTGCGGACCGGTTGCTCGCTGCGAGTGAGGCTTGTAGGGAAGCCGCAATACCAACAGATGGAACGACAGAATGGAACGTGGATGTAGAGCGATACGGGCTCGTCGGGCCGCAGCCGCCTCAGCCATGTCTCGCAAGTCTTGGCACCGACCGTCGCGGAGAAATCCTGTACGGTGGGATAGATGGTGTACCAAGGCAGGCGGGCATCGCAGTACTTGTTCAGAAGGGAGGTCTGCAAATCCTAGCTTTCCAATGGTCAGGCGAGCATAAAGCTGACGAATACCCTCTTTAATGTCTTTGCGATATGTCAAACCCGCCTAGTGGGTTCTGAGATCTGGCCCCGTTTTCGATGTTCCTGCCAACGCGGCTTGGAGGTAGAGCGAAGGGAGTGAGAGTCGCTCGTTGGGGGCAATCTGCACGTTCGAGATGTGAATTTCTCGTGCGAGCACGGTTGAAGCGGCTGAGGTGCCGACGAGCCTGCAACCATCAATTGCTCATCCGAGGATACGTCGTTTCCGCACTCCCTGATGGTCAGTCATTTTTGCGACGAAAAGACGGACTTATGGGTCTCTTCAGGGGTAGCTAAGCTTCCCGGTGGATTTTCAAAGCGTGCTTTCGAAGCACAGGCTGATTTGGTTGCTTACAGAGGTCAATAGATGCCTCCCGTCCAAAGCCGAGTGCCACGGAAGATAAGTTGCTTGCTGCATGCGAGCGAGAGGAGGGCAATGCTACAACGTGACGCGACGTGCGATTCAAGTCCCCTGGGGCAGCCGACGGAAACTCGTTTTGATCTCTAGTATCGAACGCATAAGCCTCAATTCCGCCACGCTGCTTGTCTCATTGCCACAAGCATCATCACGGATGTACTGATGATGTTGGGGCGAACCCGGCGCACTTTCAGCCCCCCGGCGAAGTGCGTCGGGGCGCCTTGGTTCGGCGGCATCTCGTTCCTGTCCAATGCAGCTCACCGGCTGTGGACGTTTTGCCGATAACAAAGGGAATCTTGGCCAGATGCATCGGACGTGACACTTATTATCTGCGACAATTTCTATTCTGCTTCATCAGCTGAGTTAGTTCGTTTTAAAGATCGCCTTTGCGGCTATCGATTGGTCCAGACCGCGCATATCTATTCCGTTAGCTTTCATTGGGTCGCATCGATGCGATGCACCTGCAGCTCTCAATTTCACATAGGCGGCCCGGTCGGGGCGTCGACCGTCAGTCACTACGTTCTCAATGCTGTGAGCTGCAGCCGTCTATGCAGAACCCTGCTGGGAGATCTTGCGCCTTTTCACCGCATGAAAATGCGTTCCCATCCTGGTATTCAGCTCCATTCCCAATGGATCGAGGAAGTTTGTGGTTCGGTAGGCCAATCGAGCCTGGAGATCCTCTTGCTCGAATGAGAGCTGAGCTTACCCAGGCATCGAGGAGATTGCCGCTTAGCTTGATCAGTTGAAAGTTGGCACCCCATCCGACCTCTGTTGCACAATGCCGAAGGCATCGAACGCACTCGGGGACCGGTAAAAGGATAATTATTGTGGCGCGGCTCGCAAATGGTGCGGTCGCCTTCCCTACCAATGTCTTGAATGCTTCAAGGCGCTGAGCTCGCAACCAATCGACCGCCTTTAAAGCGGTTTCGTCACGTTTGATTTTGGCGAAATCAACAGTTGGTACGACACTTGCTACTCTGACCTGGGCCTACTGGTGAAGCGCATGCAAAGTGCCCAGATGGCATCTAATAGCGGGCGAGCGCTCAGACTGCGCGAATAACAAAACGTCGAGTTCAGCTCATGGAATGTGGCTCCGCCTGAAAATAGGCGCAACCGAACACGATGACCGGGAGCTCGATCGTGGTACTGAGGCGCCCATTATGGACCTCTTTAGTTTTACTGAATGTGCGAACCAGACTCATTCACTCAGAGCGCTGTTCGAGCTTCTTGTAGGCTGTGCCGCCAAGGAAGGCTTTAGTGAAGTCGCCTACGGCGCTCTCAACTTCGTTGATCCGCTTCGGCTGGCGGAGTATCCACCTCCGACTGTCGCTGTGAAGTGGCCACCAGACTGGTGCGACCGATATTTCAAGCGCAAGTACCATACTATCGATCCGGTGGTCCGGCGGACGCCGATGCTTTCGCGGCCGTACTTGTGGGATCAACTCGCCGACTACTATCAACTTCAACCGGACGAGAGACACGTACTGGACGAGGCGAGAGAGGCGGGCCTGAAGCATGGCATGAGCGTGCCATGGTTTGGCCCGTTGGGTCGGGTGTCTGTGGTGTCGTTTGCATCCGCGTTCGACGATGCTGACCCTCAGCACCGCATCGGTCATCTCAACGCGCTGGCCCATGCGGTGGGTGGCAGAGGGCAAATCGTCGTGGGAAATCGGAAGGATCATGGGAATCAGCGAGAATACGGTCAACTTTCATGTCAAGAATTCGATGCGGAAGCTGGGTGCAACCAGCCGAATTCAAGCGGTCGCTATCGCTATTCGCCTCAATTGTTCTTTGAATTTTGAGGAACGTGGCGCCCACTGCAGATCCGTTGACCCAGTTTCTGGCATGTTGAACATGGCACCTTAGGCGAGCTCGCAGATGCGACGGTCCTTGGGGCAAGTCCGCTATCTCACGCTGCGTGAGGTTGTGCGACTTCATAAGATCGATGAAATTATCGAATCGACTGACCTCTTGCACAGTGCGTTGGGGCATCTCGGCCACACACGACTTAGCCTGTGCCCCATTGCTTAGACGAGCTTGCACCTGATGCTTCGGAACTGGGGTAGGGCGGCCGGCAGGGAGAGGAGCAGTTGAGGAGAACCCCGACCGCGGCCGGGGTTCCCATTCACGCAACCGCGTGGAGGTCACTATCTAGCAAAGGGCGAGCCAAACTTGTAATTGAGCCGTGCCGTGATGAGATCGACGTCCTGGTGGACGCGATCTGCACCAAGAGCCGCTGGGAAGCTGATGTTGCTGCGCTGCATGAACAAGTGGTTATACTCGACGCCAGCTGACCAGTTCGACGTGAGGCTGACTTCGGCACCGGCTCCCAGCACGCCCCCCCAACGCACATCACTGCTTTTGCCAATCTCGGTGCCAGTAGTCACCGAGCTGACCTGATAGGTGTTGCTGGTCACCGCAGCACCACCCTTGCCGTACAGCAGCACGGCATTGAACGCGTAGCCGATATGGCCCGTGAGTAGACCGAATGCATCTGTTTTGGTGCCAACGGTGTCTGCCGGAAAGGCGGTGCTGACATTGGAGCCGTTGAAGTGGGCCCAGTTGCCTTGACCTTCGATGCCGTAGACCATGTTGAAGATGTGCCAACGATAGCCAATCTGGCCGCCAATGGTCCCGCCAGTGGAATTGTGGCAGCCCTCGGGAGTGGCGCCATTGAAATCCCAGCAATTGTGGCTCGTTCCCCAGCCGCCATTTGCACCGATATAGTAGCCGGACCAATCGGTAATCGGGGCCGCGGCCGGCTGCGGTGCCGCTTTGACCTTGACAGGCTGCCCGGCCAGGTCCGTGCCGAAGGAGGGAGCGGCCGCAACGAGTGCGCCGATGCTTGCAGTCATAATCAGAATGTTTTTCATTCGAGTGTGGTTTCCTTTCGGTGGCCCCCGGCGCCGTGCGTTTAACAATATGAACGCGAATTGCTGTAACTGCCGCACAACATGTCTTGGAAAGAAATGTCTCCAATCGTACGCGGCGTCAGATTGTGGAGCGCGCAAAATGCCGCTTGTCCGCATCCATTGCGGGTCCGGCAGTGGCGGCTCGCGCGGGTCCTTCTGTGAAGACGAGCCGTTCATGGTGACCTGCGATGGGAAGAAACGTTGGCCGGTGCTTGGCTCCTTCGGTCGCTAACGAATGGCAAAGCGAGACCGTGCCTACACGCTCAGTACATGCTGCCGGCTCAGACCGCTAGGCAATGATGACCTTGATTGCAGACCCGCCTCGGGCGCCCAAAGTCAATTTTTTGCGCGGCGCGGTCGTGCTATCGCTTGCAATCGTGAGCGACGCCGTGATGATCAATCGCAGGCTCGAGCGCTTTGGCTCGGGCCCTGTCACAGGTGTAGCTCGACGTCCGTCAACGTCTACGTCGATCGAAGGGGGGGCTAAGCCGATGCGGCTATGCTTGAGAACGCGTTTATCTGAAGTTGCGCAAGGTCATGCCGAGCTCAAGGTCAGGAGAGAAAACGGTAGGCGGCTTCCCGGCGAGCGATACTAGCGCGCCGGCAAAAAGTCTGCGTGACCACACTTTGGTCCGATTTGTCTATCGCTTAGGGCCCGTCTAAATGCGTTTACCAGGCCAGACGCTCCCAGCGCCGCGGGTGCAAGCGCTCACTGCTCGGCCGACGGCGCGAGTTCAGCGCGCAAGTTGCGTATCGCCTCGTTTGCCAGATTGAGGGTATTCCGTTCGCCGTTTCTTATCGAGCACTCAAGGTACGTGCGCAATCGGCTATGAAGGACGGCCTTGAGATTATGTGCAAGCAACGGATCCTTCTCGACAAAGCCCCAAGCCTTGTCAAATGCGACGGACACGACAGCATCTGGCACCGGCACTTGGTCGGAAGAAAACTGATCCATGTCAAACACTCCTCGACATCCTGATACAAGGGAGTACCTTCCCAAAAGCTAACCGAGATTTCTTGACGTATCTTAGCAAGCAAGACATCAGCGAGCAGACGCTTGATCGAGCTGCACTCGGTGCTTTTAGAGAGTTTATAGATATTTGTTGAAGGTCAGATGACCGAATGTCGTATTCACAAGTGCAGTCGAATAATTCTCAAGGGAGTGAAACGAGCAGGAATTCTACCGCGCTTCTTTACCGTAGTGAGCTGTCGATTGGCATCGACAATAAATTGTGGATCTTCTTCTTGCAATCGCAAGATCCGCGCCAGGCCGGTCACGACTAACCGGACGGGATGAAAATGGATCGCTCCGCTGCGTTACTCAATCTGAAGTCAAGAAGCGACCAAGGCTGCAATACTAGCCGGCCTCGGGAAAGCTTAGTTGAGGTTCTCAGTACGGACAGGTGGTGCGCGCGCCCCGTCTTAGCGCCACCAGTGCGCGGCCGGACCATGTCGTGGTGCCTCCCGGAAAGAGTGCTCAACGTGCGGAGTGGCTGGTCGCCAGTTACGAGCATTAACTTTTCGGAAGGGACAACATACCTCCAACATGTCGCCTGTTGGCGCTCGATCACAAGCAAGAAATCACATCCGCTAGGCCTGCTGTGGGGATCGTATTTGGATTTATGTGCGATTTCCGGACGCTACTTGTTTGCTTTCTGAGATGTCCGCAGCCCGTTGTCGCGCTCTTCACTCTGCGGATGGTTTTCTGCTCTCAGTGTGGTGTTCGTTCCAGGTTAGTCACCCTAGGAGAGGAAGCGAGATGCAACGTGGCCCACAACGGATTCCTTCTCATCTGGCAAAGAAGGGTCGGTCCCGTGCATTGCGGGTTTCCAAGAGAGAGTGGCGTAGGAAGGTCGAGCCAGGGAGGAATCGGAAGCGCCGATAGCCATTCGATGTCTCGAACGTATGTGTTGGGTTGCGCTTCCCCGCTGTCAGCTCTTGCTGGCACAGGCGTCGAAGAACGGCAAGGTCTTGCTAGATCGAACTCAACTGTATCGTCCACGGCGCGAGCTAAAGCGAGCCTGCTCTCGAACATTGTCGCGAGCAGTTGCGACATAGAAAGCCAGCGGAAACGACCCGCTTATGGACGGGGAGCCCATAAGCCGCATACCCTCGATCCCTGGTGCGGACGACCTTGGCACGGTTGTCAGTCCAACGATAAACGTGCGGTCGGCGCCATCAACGTCCAGAAAAAAACCAAACGAAACGTCAGTCTGCCGCCGCACGTGAAAAAATCAGCTTGGCGATCGTCATTCGATTGACGGAAGTTCGTAGCGCTGTTGGTAATGCCGCCACAGTCTGATCGAAGAGGCGTCCCAAAAACTGAAGGTCCTCGGGGTGGTAAACGCCACGGTCTCGTGACAGTCGCATTCGTCCATCGCCGGTGCTCGGATCGCATCGCTGGCCGAGCTCCAGCTCCGCCGTAATCATTTGGCTTATGAGTGCATTGAGCAGTCGGATCGCTTCGAGCTCGTTGCCTTGTTCGCGCATGAGCGCCGCCACGATGTCGAGTTGCAGGTCGATGCGATCCTCGAGGTCCTGTATGCGAGAATTGGAAGGGTCAAGTTCCACGGTATTTCTCCAAAGTGGTGAAATGCAAGACAGGCGGAATAAAGGTATCGTTTCCCGTTCGCCAGACCGCGGATGCGTCGCCGGAAGGCGGCACAGATGTGCCGCGAAAGGATTGCAAAGGGGAAATGAGCGTATATGGAAAAGCCGACAAGCGTTCTAGATGACCCGGAAGTCTATTGGAGCGTGATCGAGCCGTCCAGCGCGTCGGGCAATTGCAGTGACTCCAGTCGGACTCACACAGGTGATTGTACTTCCTTGCTTGGAGCCGCGGCGATACGTGCTGGATTGTTGACGTTATCGGCCCGGTCAGAGCGAAAAATCCGGCCCGCACCGGTGCAAAGGACAGGTCACCTGCGCGAGTTCTATGCTGCGGACCCATTTACCTTCGCCGAACAGTGTGCGTGAGCTGTCTTCTTGGAGCCGCCAAGTATCATTGCAAAGGCGAGAGACGACAACCTGATAGATTGCGCGCCCACCTGCGATTGTTCATCGCCCTGCATTGCCCCGCATGTTTCGCTGTCAGACATTGCGTGATGCAGGCACGACAGATGCGAATTGGGCTGCGGCCAAGCTGCAAGGAGTCATTGTCACGAGACATTCGTGGACTGTTCTTTCCGTAATCCGGCGTCGACTTATGGGATGTTTGGGTTGAATTAGTAAAATCGAAAGTGTTGATGGGATGCATCCAGTTCGTTGATAGCGCCGCGAGCAGTCTCACCGCCTTCCGGAGCCGGTTGACGGGTGTTTCCCACAGTCTGGGTTCAGAGCACAAGGGATGTCGGGCAGGGTTGCTGCTCCATTGATCAGTGACGATGATTGACAAAGCAAAAGTCGCATGGCTGCGCGGTTGCGAATATGGGGCCCAAGAAGTTCTGCAGTAGTCCCAGACCGAATAGAGAGGCATGCAATGTCGGCCCCGACTATCCGCCAGCCGCGGTTACCCGTAGTACCCGGCAATGGCCTATGTGGTGGGTCCTAATTGCTCCATGCCGTCCCGCTCTCTCTTCCCTGCGTGGATTCGAGCTTGCGCGATATGATCAGTACAGGAGAATGCGTCAATGGCGGTCCGGCTATCAGTGTGATCGAAGTAGCGAACGCGCCTCCGGCTGAGCATTGCGTGACTATAAGTTCGTTAGCTTTGCGTTCCTCGTCCTGAACCGTCGATCACTTGGCGGCAGAAGGGTCATGCCTTCAAATTCGCCGGAACTGCAATCGCTTCTGGGATCGCGTGCTGCCTGACGGATCAGGACAACTGGGCTGCTATTTGTCAATCATTGGACGTAGCACCTCCGTCAGTTCGACGTTGGCTAGCTCTGCGAGCGACGCAGCGAGCGCGAAAAACGCTCCGAAAGCAGCAAGTATAAAAGAGCTGGCGAGTATCGCTGCGATAACGTTCTGGGGAGGTCTCATCATTCGTGATACTTTGCCTTTGCGGGCGCCGGCGGTACGTACCAATCAGTAGTTCTTAACATGCTCAACACGGCCGTCGCGCCAGCGGTAAACCAAAAATCCAGAAGTCGAATTGTCTCCCTTTTTGTCGAACCGGACCGGGCCAATCACGGTATCGATCGGCCATGAACGAAGTGCGCTGGCGACCCGCTTAGCGTGGAAGGAGCCGCTCCAGTTCACCGCCTCTGCCCAGGCTTGCACAGCTGCATATGCGAATAGCGCGTAGCCTTCAGCGGACAGGCTGGAAGCTTTGAGTCCGGCGACCGCGCCGGCCACGTTGGCATTCCCGGTGGGATTGGGCATGAAGGTAAACAATGTTTCATTCCCGGCGCTACCGGTAATGGCCCAGTATTCAGAGGTCATTAGCGGATCGTTTGCCATGACTACGAAGTCGGCTTTTGCTTCTGCTGCTTGGCGTACAAACAATCCGATTTCGGTATGATAGCCGCCGATATAGGCGACGCGCACTCGTTCCTTTTTCATTCTTGAGACCAACGCTCTGAAGTCCCGTTCTCCTGCAATGTAGCTTTGCCGACTGACTTTTCGTCCGAATCGATGAAGCTGGGCTTCAACCATGTCGGCAATGCCCTTGCCAGCAGTGCTTTTGTCGTCGAGCACCGCGATATTCTCGTTGGGATGGTTCACGTGTATGTACTTCGCGGCAACGCTTCCCTGTTGGTCGTCGCGGCCGCAGATCCGAAAGACAGTCTCAAGGCCGCGCTCTGTTAGCTGAGGAGTTGACGAGCCTGGTGACACCTGAACGATGCCTGCTTCGGCGTAGATGTCCGAGGCCGGTATCGACGAAGAGGAACAAAAATGGCCAACCACCAACAGGACTCGCTCTGTCGCGAGCTTATTCGCGACTGCGACAGCTTGCCTTGGGTCGCAGGCGTCGTCAGCGACAATCAATACAACCTTGGCGTTATCGGGAAGTAGGCCCGAAGCGTTCAAGGCCTCGACCGCCGCCGCTGCACCATCGCGCATTTGCGCGCCGAACGCGGCGCTGCTTCCGGTCATTGGTCCAGCCACGGCGATCTTTACCTCAGAGCCGCGCGCGGCCGGGGCGGCAAGAGCGCAAAAGAGAATCGCTGCACTTGCAACAGAAGCGCGCCGCCTATTTGCCATTGTGGAGCTTCCAATAAGTGAACCGTAAGCAAATATGATCAGGACATTCCTGCAGATCGAGGTCGCTCTAGGCCAAACGTGCGCTGGCTCGACGAGCTCCCAATTATGCGCGAGCCTACAATTTGACGTTACGTGCGGATCAAGCACCTTTGGGGAGAACGATGGGTGCGTCAGAGGCGAGGATAGGGGCGGGCCATGACCATCTGTCCGCTTGAGCTCATAAAGCTCTGCCCGCATCTGAGAGCGGCCGATCAACCTAGCGTTTATCGGCACCCTCAACCTACGTGTGGTACCGGCCATGAATGGTCAGTACGGCTGATCCTCCAACCCGCCAAGAGCCAGATCGAGATATTGCATCAGGCACGGATCCCAGCCAGCCAGAGCGCGGGGGGCGCTTAATCGTGCAAGTACCTTCAGGATCATCGAAACGCGTGAATCGGCCCCCGCGATTTCGCTGATCAGCAAGCGCGCTGCAACCGCGACAGCCTTTGCACGTTCACCGCAAGGGTGATCGCCGCGATCCATGCAATCGCGAAGGTCGTCGCGGATCCGCCGCCACCGGTCCTCGCGCTCCGCAGCTAAATTGCAGATGCATCGGGACGTTTGACCACGCGTTTCGACTCGCGACATGGCATTCAGAGTGGCAGGCAGCTCATCCACACTTACTTGCACCTCGCCCTCGATTGTCATGGTTCGCAAACGATCGCGCAACAGAGTTGCTCGAGCGACTTGAAGTTCTATGCGCTCTAAATGTTTGCGCAGTAGGTCCGTGAGGGAGGTCGTGCCCTCCATGGCTTTCCGGATCTCGACAAGTGAGAAGCCAAGCTCACGCAGCGCGCGAATCTGCTGAACCCGCTGCACGCTCTCACGGTCATACATCCGGTGGCCGCCGTCAGTACGCTCTGTGGCTGCTAGGAGTCCTGTGTGCTCATAATGGTGCAGCGTGCGAACCGTTACACCGGTCGCCTCTGCAAGTTCGCCAATGCGCCATCGACGCCGTCTGGGTGTAGGTCTGTTCATGTTGTTCAATTTTGAAGCCTACAACCTGACGTCACGTATGATTCAAGCTGCTTTCTAAGCGTCAGCCTGAATCGCCTTCTATTCTCCAGCGCGAGAGTGGTGACTATCCTTAGAATGGCGGCGGATCAACCCTGAGGGGAAAGGGTGATCAACAAGTTCGCTAGGCATGCCAGTTGAGTCTCGCCCGCCACTGTACGCTCCAGGATGAGCTTGGCGATTGCCGTGCGGTTTTCTGGACTCCGCATCGATGGGGGTAGCGCGTCGACGGCGCCATCATAAACTCGTCCAAGGGCAGAAAGCTCTTCTGGATCGAACACGCCGCTGGATAGCTTCAACCTTCAGCTCCTTGTTTGAATTGGGTCCTGGTCCAGGGCAGCGCACGTCGTCAAGACGTTTGGCCGCGGTGGGGCCAAAAGAAGTCATACCTGCGGCGCAGAGCGATGGAGATGCGGTGTACTGTAGAGTGATGCCATAGGGCCACACGCGAGCGCGGATGTTTGGCTTCGTCTGTGTTATCGACGACCTCTATGCTCACGATGCATTGTGTTGCGACTCCAAGGAAGTCGATCACCTCCATTTATCGGGAGAAACTACTAACTCAGAGAGTTGACGACAGGAGCCCTGTGCCGGTCCCGCCTTCTGGAGAGAGCGCTTGGCGCGCGCGGTTGCAACGTAGCGCCTGGCCTAAGCGTGAACGTGCTGCTCCGTCCCTATCTCTAAAGCAAGGCCAACACTCTGCGGTTTGTGCATCGCGCCTAACGCCAATGCGCGAGAGATATAAAGTAGCTCTCATAATCGCGCGCCCGAAGCGTCCTTGTCCCGCGACAAAGGAGCCAGGCAGATGGTGGGTGTTGAGACAAGTGTTGGAACGTGAGGTTCGTAGACCTCACGAGCGTCCTTACGGCAACGGCGAAACGGATTGTACGAAGTTTCCGGCACTGCCCGATCCTCCCGGAGTGCTGGTGACGGTGTGCTCTTGTGCAGTCGCCATGCGCGTGGCCTCCTGGAGCAATATCTCCCGTATCCAGAGGCTTTCCGGGTCATTGTTGTGAAGTGCGGGCCATTGGACCGCTTCAGTGAAGACGGGGAATGGATCCGGAAGCTCGACAATCTGAAGAGGCATCATCTTTTGGAAATGCCTCACGAGCCCTAATGGCATCGTGCCTATGCGGTTCGTCCCAACAAGGAGGGGCGGAATCATGCTGAAGCTCTGGACGAGAATGTCGATGCGCCGAGCGGGGCCGAGATCGATCAGAAATGATTGCTCAAATGGCGTCTGGGGGACTCCGTGCTTAACTGCAACGTGACTCATCGACATATATCGATCGAATGTAAGCCGGCGTTGCAATTCCCTGTTCATGCAGCAGCCTACGCAGACGAGTCTCTCCTCGAATAGGGCAGCTCTGGGGTGCGCGCTGGACATAAGAAAATCTGGCAGGATAACAAAATCGAGTTCGCCGCGGCGAAGGAGCTCCTCGTGCCCATCGGTCGGCGCCGCCAGTTCGAAGCTGACGGTGGGGGCTTCTCGCGTGACGCGCTCAACGACGTTTTTTAAGAATACAATTGTTATGAAATCAGAAAGGGCGATCCTGAATCGTCGGCTCGATCGGGCTGGATCGAACATGTCGCGCGCCACAATTGAGAGTTCAATGTGCACCAGAGCCTGGCGTACAGGAGCCGCGAGCGCTTCCGCGCGCGAGGTCAAAACGAGTTCGCGCCCCCTCATTCCAAACAGTTCATCACCGAAGTATGAGCGCAACCGGGCAACGGCTGCGCTCATGGCCGGCTGACTGAGATTAATCTTGCGTGCCGCTGAGGTGAGACTGCGCTCACTTATCAGAGCATCCAGCGCGACGAGAAGATTTAGATCCAGACCTTTGAAACGCATCTCTTCCTATCCGGCACAGACGTCCTTGCTGCGCAAAACGTGCGGTTGCGGCCGCCTGAGGCAATCGTCTTGGCTCGCCCAAACGGAGATTGGCTCAAGCCTGCCATCGCGAAGAGAAGCTCGCGAAATGACCACAAGAATGGACAGCCGCGGTAAGCCGACCGGCAGGGGCAGGAAAGCGTCAGGAGCCTCCAAGCTGATTGGTCTCGCCGGTTCCAGCCGATCACGGAGCTGGGCCCGTTCAGCTCGCCGATAGCAGTCATCCCAGGGTCCGCGAGCGTCGTGAGGTCCCCAAAGCGCTCCGTCGACGGCTGCGTCGTGCAGCGCTAGTCGTGACGGTCAACGTACAACCTGACGCAATGTGCGATTCAAGCCATTTTATTGGCCAAGCGAAGGAGTTGTAATGGAGGCGTGTTCTGTCCGCGATAGTGCGAGGGGCAGCTCTGAATGCAGCGCAAGGCCATCAAACCACACCTGGGAAGTCATCACGCTTACAACTGAAAAAGTCTTCGCAATGGATCGCTGCATTGTGAGGTCGTGGCAGTGTCTCCCCAGGAGACGCGGGTGCGAGGAAAGGGACCGAACACGTCGAAAGAGCCTGTAACGTGATTGGGATATTCGGAGCGGCAGCTTGCGCTAAGCCTAACAGCGCCTGCGAGTTGGAGGCTTTTGCTCACCAGATGCCATGTTGGATGCCTCCTCGAGCAATATCCTCCGCATCCAAATGCTCGCGGGGTCGGTATTGTGGAACGAGGGCCACTGCACGGCCTCTGTGAATATGGGTAGGGGGAGAGGCGGTTCGATGATCCGCAGTGGCATCCGCTTTTCGAAGTGTCTGGCCAGCCGTAAGGGCATCGTGCCAATACGGCTCGTGTCCAACAATATGGGCGGAATCAGGCTAAAGCCCTGCACGACGACCTCAATTCGTCTCCTCAGACCGTGCTCAAGCAAAAACCATTCTTCGAGGTTCGGTCTCAGTGCCCGTCCGAACTTGGCAGTAACGTGCCCCATAGAGATGTATTTCTCGAACGTAAGCTGTCGGGATAGCTGCTTGTTCGTGCGGCATCCCACACACACGAGGGTCTCGTCGAACAGCGTCGCCTTAGGGTGCGAACTCGACATGAACAGTTCCGGCAGAATGAGAAAGTCGACCTCGCCCCGACGAAGCAGCTCATCGGGTTCATCGGAAAAGGGCAGCAATTCGAACCGCACGGCGGGAGCTTCTTGTGCCATGCGGTCCACAATTCTGCGGAAGTAAACGATCGTCATGAAATCTGAAAGAATGACCCTGAAGCGTCGACTCGACTGAGTCGGGTCGAACGCGTCGCGCGATATGATTGAGAGTTGGATGTGCAGCAGGGCCTCGCGAACTGGACCTGCAAGCGCCTCTGCGCCAGGTGTCGGGACGAGCTCGCGACCTCTCATAGTAAATAGTTCATCGCGGAAATAGGCGCGGAGCCGCGCGATCGCAGCGCTCATAGCGGGCTGGCTCAGGTTAATTTTGCGAGCCGCCGCTGTGAGGTTGCGTTCCGTCATCACGGCATCGAGCGCAACGAGAAGATTTAGATCAAGTCCCTTGAACCGCATGTTGTGAGTCTATCCATAGTGTGGATGTGTTCTATCGAAACAATCGATTTTACCAAATAGCGGGATGTTGGATAGCAAACTGAAGTTTGAAAAACGAACCAGGCACACCACAATGGTTTATGGTCGTTCAGGTGAGCTCAGAGAAAAGCTCCTGTACGTGCGAGCGCACCGCCGCGTCCATTTCATGGGCGTCTACAGGCGCGGCGTGCGAGTCGTGCTGCGTCTCCGTGCGATGTGCGCTCGTTTGAGCGCCGAGCGGGACCCGATAAACCTTCGTATGGGGCTGTCATCCATTCCCATATTCGAGGTTTACCCGCGTACACTTGAGAGCGCTTTCAGTATCAATCTAGTGTCAGGGCATAGCGGCAGGCGCAGATTGCGGATGCCAAGCATTTCAGGCGCCATTCCAAACGGCTCGCCTGTCCAGCCTATTTGGGGTCTGTTTAAGATGTATAGGAGCCAGTGTGATCTGATGCCGCTCGGATGCGTCATCGATGACGAATCGCGCGTCGGTGGCTTGCCCGCAACCGTCAATTCGCCGGACGGCGATGCAACGGAGGGCGCAAGCGCTCCCTGGTGCAGACCGGTTCTGGCTAGTCCAATTGCCTCAACGGGGTCTTCCGCACGGGCATGGCACATCAGCAGGATGACGAGCGCGAACCAAGCGATAGCTATTCGCGAGCGGAGGCGAAGGGCGCGGGTGCAGGCCTGCGGTGCGGAGCTCCGACAAAGTACAGCGGGGCATTTCAGTATTGATCGGCAGCCCTGCAGGTAGAGATCACGTGACCGCCTCCCGTTCAATTCATCAGGCGCAAGGATGCTCGCCATGAACATTGCCGTATCCCCGACTGCGGAACGTGCGTCTGCGCGCGCTCAAGTGCAGTGGAGCCTTCGTTGGGAGAGCGAGCTGCGGCTCGCCGATCATGCCGAGCTCGCGGAGTTCTTCCGCAAGAGTTATGGGCCCACAGGTGCGTACAATGCGCAGCCCTTTGAGGGAAGCCGAAGCTGGGCCGGCGCAAGACCGGAGCTTCGTGCAATTGGTTACGACGCGCGCGGGGTAGCGGCTCACATCGGGCTGCTACGTCGCTTCATCAAAGTTAGTGAAGTCGATCTCCTTGTGGCGGAGCTGGGGTTGTATGCGGTGCGCCCGGATCTCGAGGGGCTCGGAATAAGCCACGCAATGCGCGTGATGTATCCCGTACTGCAGGAGCTTGGTGTTCCATTCGGCTTTGGCACGGTTCGGTCGGCGCTTGAGAAACATATGAAGCGACTGGTCGAAAGGCAGGGACTCGCCACCCTGATGCATGGCATTCGCGTCCGTTCCACACAGCCGGATGTCTATCCCAATTTATCGCCGACCCGCCTCGAGGACGCGATAGTTGTAGTGTTTCCGCTGGGACGCTCGATAAGCGACTGGCCGGCCGGGACTGTCATCGATCGGAACGGGCCTGAGTTGTGACAGAGCGCTTCACCCCATCCACTGTCCGCTGCGACTACGCTGATGTGAGTGGAAGTCGAGCTGTCTATCTGACCTTTGATGACGGGCCGAACCCATTTTGCACGCCAGAGGTGCTCGATGTGCTGGCGCAACATCGGGTTCCCGCGACATTCTTCGTCATCGGCACGTACGCGATCGAGCATCCGGACCTCATCCGACGAGTGATTGCGGAAGGTCATGAGGTTGCGAACCATACGATGACCCATCCTGATCTATCCAGATGCGGACCTGCGGAGCTACAGGATGAAGTGCTGACCGCGAGCGAGGCGATCCGTCTGGCGTGCCCGAAGGCCTCGCCCAGGCTTATGCGAGCGCCTTACGGCATATGGACGCAACAGGTGCTCGCAATGACGGCGAGCGCTGGTCTCACGGCTCTGCACTGGTCGGTCGACCCGAGAGATTGGTCCCGCCCTGGAGTTGATACAATTGTGAATTCGGTGCTGGCGAACGTTCGGCCGGGTGCAATTGTGCTCCTGCACGACGGGTATCCTCCCGATGAGGAGAGACTGTGCACCGATGAAACGCTGCGCGATCAGACCGCCACGGCCCTCGCATATCTGATCCCGGCACTACAACGGCGCGGGTTTGCAATCCGTCCACTTCCTCAACTTCACTGAACAAGAACTGACACCCAATGGACCTGCTCGCGACAACCAGTGCTGCCGCTGTTTCAAGTTATGCGGTACTCTCGACTATCTATAAAAGCGTGCAAGCGCTTTATGCCCGGCCGGCGATCAACTCCTCATTACAGGACAGCTTGGCAAAAGCGGAGGTGGTCCTTCCCACCGTGGACGTCATCGTGCCATGCTTCAACGAGGATCCAAACACGCTCGCCGAGTGCCTGGAGTCGATTTGCAGTCAAGACTACGCCGGAAAGATACAAGTCTATGTGGTCGATGACGGATCTGCAAACCGCGACGTGGTCGCGCCTGTACACCAGACATATGCCAACGATCCGAGATTCAGTATCATCTTGCTGGCAAACAACGTCGGAAAGCGCAAAGCGCAGATCGCTGCGATACGCAGCTCATCCGGTGATCTGGTTCTCAACGTCGACTCCGACACGATACTTGCTGCCGACGTCGTCACGAAGCTTGTATTGAAGATGAGTGACCCGGAAATCGGTGCGGCGATGGGTCAACTGATAGCAAGTAATCGTAACCAGACCTGGTTGACCAGGCTGATCGATATGGAATATTGGCTCGCGTGCAACGAAGAGCGCGCGGCACAGGCGCGCTTCGGTGCCGTCATGTGTTGTTGCGGCCCTTGTGCCATGTATCGGCGTTCCGCGCTGACCTTGCTTCTCGATCAATACGAAGCGCAGTTCTTCCGTGGGAAGCCGAGTGATTTCGGCGAGGACCGCCATCTAACGATACTTATGCTCAAGGCGGGGTTTCGAACCGAATACGTCCCAGACGCGATAGCAGCCACAGTCGTCCCGCACAGTCTTGGGCCATATCTGCGTCAGCAGCTTCGTTGGGCGCGCAGTACCTTTCGAGATACGTTTCTTGCATTGCGCCTGCTCCCAGGCCTCGATGGCTATTTGACGCTAGATGTTATCGGGCAAAATCTCGGCCCATTTCTGCTGGCCATTTCAACACTTGCTGCACTTGCACAGCTCCTGATCGGTGGCTCTATACCCTGGTGGACGGGATTGACGATTGCTGCAATGACTATGGTCCGGTGCAGTGTGGCAGCGCTTCGCGCTCGCGATTTGCGGTTTATCGGCTTCTCGCTCCACACACCGATCAATATCTTTCTTTTGCTACCATTGAAGGCCTATGCGCTTTGTACATTGAGCAATAGCGATTGGCTATCGCGAAAAGTGACCAATGTGTCGGGCGAAGAGGAGAAACAGCGTGTCATCCTGCGCTGGAACGCTGGACGAAGTGCGGCTGGTGTAGGGGTGGGGCCTAATCCCGTTCATAAGGCGGGGTTAGCACACCGCCCATCGAGCCTGGCCGCCACGGAGAGTGTTTCCGGTCGCGATCGCTCGACTGCCTACGAATAAGTGGTCGGCTCATGACTCCGGACGCAAACCATCAGCTATTAGAGCAAGAGTTGGCTGCCGACGACCCATGGCGCCTTGACAGTAGCTCGTTCGAGCAGGAGCGATACGCGCAAATGCTCCGGATGTCATGCGGCAGCGGAGTTACTGCGTCTGCCCTCGAAGTAGGATGCGCAGCGGGTGCATTCACGGAGCTGCTAGCGCCGCTATGCGAGCGACTTACCGTGGTCGATGTCATGCCGCAGGCAATCGAGCGAGCGCGATTGCGGACGAGTAAGTGGTCACATATTACTTGGGTTACCTGCGGCATTCAGCGGTTCTCGACCACTGAGCAGTTCGATTTAATTGTCGTGGCCGAGGTCCTTTACTACCTCAAAGACGTGGGCGAGATGCATGCGGCTATCCGCAACCTGGTGAGTATGCTTGCGCCAAGTGGCACTCTGATTCTCGGGTCCGCGCGTGATGAGCTATGTCAACGCTGGGGGCATGCTGCTGGTGCTGAAACTGTGATCGCTCTCTTTAGCGAGAGCCTATCGGAGGTCGAGCGTCGGCACTGCTGCACCGGGGTAGCGAACGAAGACAGCTTGATCGTCCGGTTTCGGAGGCCAGGCGCCTCGTCAGAACAATGTAACGTCGGTCAATAGGCCAGGAGGACGTATGCGCATCTGCGGAATAAAGCTGACACATGACGGAGCAATCGCTGTCGTCGAAGACGGTCGGCTTCTTTTTTGTGTCGAGCAAGAGAAGCGCGGCAACGGTCCACGGTATCAATCCATCGACAATCTCGATGCAGTCGTGCTCGCCCTGGCGGAGCATGGCCTGGATCCACGGGATATCGATCAGTTCGTCATTGACGGCTGGGACGGGGAGAATGAATCGCAATTCCAGCTCCCAAGCGGAGCTGTGCCGGTCGCGCTAAAAGGCGCGCCCTATGTCGAGCGTCATGCTGAGGGCCTCCTTGATCCCGTCGACGGCCTTGGCCTCCTGCTCGGCGGCAAGCAGTTTCCATATAAGAGCTACCCGCATGTCACGGGCCATGTCGCGTCAGCATATAGCACCAGCCCCTTTGCAGCCGCGGGAAAACCCTCGTTCTGTCTGGTGTGGGATGGCTGTATCTTTCCGCGTCTTTACTATGTCGAACCGCTCGGCGCTCGGTTCATTGGGTCGCTGTTTCCGATGATTGGCCACGCCTATGCTGCCGCGGGCCTTCACTTCGGGCCATACCGGCAGCCGACCCGCTCCAGTTGGGATCTGGGTATCGCCGGTAAGCTGATGGCCTACATCGCGCTTGGCTCCGTCGATGAAAGCATCGTGGAAGTGTTTCAGGAGCTTTACGAAACGCGCTTGGCGGCCGACACGGAGCAGGCTCGCCGCTATCGCGAAGACGTCAACAATGCGGAATCGTCTCTTGCAGCTATGCACGAGTTCTTCGAGGCAAGCGCATTGCGCCTGGCGAACAAGCGAGCGGAGGACGTCCTCGCCTCGTTCCATGTGTTTCTGGAACGTCTTCTTGTTAAGGAGATCGCGCTGCTTCTGCTGAGATATTCGTCGCTTCCTGGGGCGCGAAATCTATGTGTTGCCGGAGGTTGCGGTCTCAATATCAAATGGAACAGCGCGCTTCGCGCGACGGGATTGTTCGATGATGTCTGGGTGCCGCCGTTTCCGAATGACAGCGGCTCGGCAATCGGCGCGGCGTGCGGTGCTATGGCAGCGCAGAATGGCTTCGGTCCTTTGGAATGGTCAGTTTACAGTGGTCCTGCCCTCCAGAAGAGCGAGGTTCCGCCGGACTGGGAGGCCGCTCCTTGCAGTTTGAGTGAACTTGCGTCGCTTCTTGCCGACAACAAGCCCGTCATCTTTCTTTCCGGCTGTGCCGAGCTTGGGCCGCGGGCGTTGGGCGGTAGAAGCATTCTTGCAGCCCCAACGAGCCCGGCAATGAAGGATCATCTCAACGACATCAAACGTCGCGAGCACTTCCGACCGGTGGCGCCGATTTGTTTGGAGGATCGGGCACCGGAGATCTTCAGCCCGGGCACGCCAGATCCTTACATGCTGTTCGATCACCAGACCCGGGCGAATTGGCGCGCCAAGGTCCCCGCGGTGGTCCATCTTGACGGCTCGGCGCGGCTGCAGACAATTTCCCGCAACTCTCCTCACGTGATTGCCGCGCTTCTCGTCGAATTCGAGCAACTCACGGGTATTCCGCTGCTCTGCAACACGAGCGCCAACCTCCACGGACGGGGATTCTTTCCGGACGCTGCGGCAGCTTGCCAATGGGGGCGTGTCGAGCATGTTTGGTGCGAGGGCATGCTCTGGAGCAAGACGGTCGTCAAGAAGCCATCGTCCACGGAACGACTTCTGTCAGCCTAAGATGAACATGTCCACTGTGGCGATCGACCTTGCCGGTGTAAAAAAGTCATTTGGCGACAAGCTTATCGTCAACGACCTGTCGTTCTCGGTCGCGCGCGGAGAGTGTTTCGGACTGCTAGGGCCGAATGGAGCTGGCAAGAGTACGATTGCGCGCATGCTCCTCGGCATGATTTCGCCCGACGGAGGCAAGATTACAGTCCTCGATGAGCCTGTGCCTTCCCGCGCTCGTGCGGCGCGTACGCGCGTCGGGGTGGTGCCGCAGTTCGACAACCTCGAGCTCGAGTTCACAGTGCGAGAGAATCTGCTTGTGTTTGGCCGCTATTTTGGCATGAGCGCTCGCAGGATCGAGGCGGTTGCGCCCTCGCTGCTTGAGTTTGCGCGTCTTGAAAGCAAAGCGGACGTGCGTGTCTCCGAGTTGTCCGGTGGCATGAGGCGGCGGCTGACGCTGGCGCGTGCCCTGATTAATGATCCACATTTGCTCGTGATGGATGAGCCGACCACTGGGTTGGATCCGCATGCACGCCACCTGATTTGGGAGCGCCTGCGGGCCCTTCTAGCGCGTGGCAAGACGATCCTCTTGACCACTCACTTCATGGAAGAGGCCGAGCGCCTGTGCGATCGCTTATGCGTGCTTGAAAGTGGATGCAAAATCGCAGAAGGAAAACCAGACGCCTTGATCGACGAGCATATCGGCTGCAACGTGATCGAGATCTATGGCGGTGATCCCAATCAACTCAGAGAGCTGATCAGACCTTATGCGCGGCATATCGAAGTGAGTGGAGAGACGCTTCTTTGTTACGCGCGATATCCGGAGCAGGTCCGCGTGCACCTGCGCGGGCAAGCAAACCTTCGCGTACTGCAGCGCCCTCCGAATCTCGAAGACGTGTTCTTGCGGTTGACCGGGCGCGAGATGGAGAAATGAGCGATGGATGATGGTTATGCGTCGGTGATGCCGGCTAACGCGTACAACTGGATCGCGGTATGGCGACGAAATTTCCTGGCATGGAGGAAAGTCGCGCTTGCATCGCTTCTCGGCAATCTCGCAGACCCCATAACTAATCTGTTGGGCCTTGGCTTTGGCCTCGGACTCATCGTGGGACGGGTTGAGGGGACTTCGTACATTGCCTTTTTGGCGGCCGGTATGATCGCAGTCACTGCGATGACATCCGCGACCTTTGAAACCCTATATGCGGCCTTTGCTAGGATGGGTGTCAAGCGCACCTGGGAGGGAATTCTGTTCACACAGCTCACGCTCGGCGATATCGTTCTAGGTGAGTTGGTGTGGGCGGCCAGCAAGTCCGTGCTAGCGGGGACAGCAATCGGGATTGTCGCTGCAGCGCTGGGTTATGCATCCTGGACGTCCATTCTTTGTGCGTTACCAACAGTCGCCCTTACGGGTCTTGTCTTCGCCAGCCTGGCAATGGTCGTCATATCTCTTGCGCCAACTTACGATTACTTCGTGTTTTACCAGTCGCTCGTCCTTACGCCCATGGTGTTTCTCTGTGGCGCGATCTTTCCGACGAGCCAACTGCCTGACTCATTTCAGCACTTTGCGGGCTTGTTGCCGCTCGCACATTCGGTCGACCTTATTCGTCCAATGATGCTTGAGCGCGGAGCGGACAGTGCCGCCCTGCACGTAGGTGCGCTCTGTGTTTACGCGGTCTTGCCCTTTTTCGCGTCGACAGCGCTATTTCGGCGCCGCCTGCTGCGCTGACGTGAGTTGAGGGAAACGGAGAAAGTGCAATCGATGCGGCGTCATGATGCGCTCTGCGGTAGCGCGGGAGTGACCTGGTCTGTTGCAGCAGCTTCTGAAATGACCTTAAGAGGCCGCGATCCAACCAGCTCTACGGCCGCCTGTTCGGTCGATCGGTGTCGGATGCCGACACCCCCATTTCTGCGCGGCCTGTCGCTAGGCCCGCCGAGACGGAGCTTGCAAAGTCGTGTTGTGCTGTCTGGCCTGCGCAGCGGGGGAGCATGAGTGTACAGGTTAGTTCGGTGGGACGGACGTTGGCGTCCCCATCAAAACGAGTGGAGAACGGGATGTTGTGCCTGGGACTGAGTGGCGGCCTTGACAGAATCTATGAAAGCTCTCCGGAGCTGCCGAATACATTTCTCCACGATGGCGCTGCAGTCCTTGTGCAGGATGGGCGCGTAATTGCTGCTGTCGAAGAGGAGCGCCTCAACCGCGTCAAGCACTCCAACAAGTTCCCCAGCAATTCGATCCGATACTGCCTTTCTACCGCAGGAGTCGAACTGGGCGAGATCGACCGTATCGCGTTCTACGCGACTGAAGCCTATTGCAAAACCATGCTCGAGCGTCTTTCTGTCTCTCAACCCGTTACGTTGGACGCAAAACTGTTGCTGCGGCAGCTGCTGGCACGGGAGTTCGGGGCCGAGCTCGATTTGTCCCGGCTTTCCTTCGTGAATCACCACGAAGCGCATGCCGTGAGCGCGTTTGCCATGTCCGGATTCGAGCAAAGTCTCGTCTTTGCGATCGACGGCGGCGGCGATTTTCTCTCAGGCTTATTGGCGGTAGGGTCTGGCACCGAAATTGCACAACTTGTAAGTTTCCCGGAGCATAATTCCCTAGGGCTATTCTATCTCGAGACGATTCGATATCTCGGTTACGGGATGTTCGACGAGTACAAAGTGATGGGGCTTGCACCGTATGGTGATCCCAATCGCTATCGCGAGCTCTTCGCACAGTTCTACGAGTTGTTGGACAGCGGTGACTATCGCGTTCACCTGGATCGAATCGGACCGGCCCTGGTCCGCAACATTCAGGTTCGGCGCAAGGGACAGCCATTCACCCAACAGCATCGAGATGTCAGCGCGTCGCTGCAGGAAGCGCTGGAGCGGATCGTGTTTCACACTCTGCGGCACCATCGCGAAGCGACGGGCATGACACGCTTGTGCCTAGCTGGCGGGGTGGCCCATAATTGCACGCTGAACGGAAGGCTGCTCTATTCGGGTCTATTTGACGACATCTTTGTTCAACCCGCGGCGCACGACGCTGGTTGCGCACTCGGCGCTGCATTGATGGTGTCAAACAAGTTAGGCAGGCCAGCGCCGCGCGAGCGACTGCCGGACGTTTATTGGGGGCCCGATCTCGGGAACGAGCAAGCCATAGAGCATGAGCTCAACGCATGGTCAGGCCACCTCGACATTCAACGAAGTGATGACATTGCATCCAGTGCGGCAGACTGGATGGCAAATGGCGCTGTAATCGGCTGGGTTCAGGGCCGCTCTGAGTTTGGCCCACGTGCGCTTGGTAACCGCAGCATTCTCGCGGACCCGCGGCCTGCGGAAAACAAGGACCGCATTAACGCGATGGTCAAGAAGCGCGAGGGCTATCGCCCCTTTGCGCCATCTGTACTGGAGGAGGATGCGAGCGAGTTCTTTGAGCTCCCGAACGGTACGCGGCAGCTCCCGTTCATGAACTTCGTGGTTCGTGTGCGTGAAGCCAAATGCAGCGTCCTCGGTGCGATCACGCACGTCGATGGGACCGCTCGGCTCCAGACCGTATCGCGTGAGACAAACCCCACCTATTGGGATGTAATTAATGCGTTCAAGAAGCGAACCGGCGTTCCGATTCTTCTGAATACCTCATTTAACAACAACGCCGAGCCGATTGTGCAGTCCGTGTCAGATGCGATCACCGCGTTCTTAACGACTGACCTGGATGGACTTGTTGTTGGCCCGTTCCTCGTCAGGAAGCGGCTAGCATCACTGCAGGATTGGAGTGCGCTGGGCGTGTCATTGCCGCCGTATGCATCCCTTCATCGTGTTCGCTCCTACACAGCGCCAGATCGACAGGAAACGGTTTGCGAGATACGCACGGGACATTCTAGTATGCGTATCTCAACTGAGCTTTTCGAGATCTTGATGCGGATCGAAGGCGAGGCGTCACTCGGGTGGCTTTTCGACGCAGCCATGCTGGACCAGGCCAAGCGTGAAGACCTTGTGAAGGAATTGCGGCTCGTATGGGAGCTGCGGGGCGTTCGCCTTCATCCGCTGCGCGGGGCTTCGGGCCACAATAAAGTGCAAAGCGGAGCATAGCCGTAAGTCATGAGCATGGCCACGCCTATGCCTGCATGTGAGCGGGCCGGTCCATCCGACGCGCAGAGGGCATTGGGCACCGGACTTCCGGCCGGTCGATGCAACACCGCTGAAGAAAGGACAGAAAGTGTTGAGAGAACGCGGCCATCACGGATAGCCCTGCTATGAAGTTCTACCGACGCAGCTCGCCGGCACCGCGATTTCAGACCGTGACGCCGGGCAAAAAGATACCGGAGATGTCTTTATCGATGTCTCTTGTCCAACCAGGAGCGCGCGAAAAGGCAATCGAGATGGGTAGCGATTCGATGAATGATCGGTTTGTAGTATCCCGACGACGTACGGGGTTGGGCGACTGTCTGTGGTCACTGGCAGCAGCTTGGCGCTTTGCAAAGCAGACGGGGCGGACGCTAGCCATCGATTGGCGGGGGTCTTGCTATCTTGATGAACCATTCACCAATGCCTTTCCGGTCTTCTTCGAACCGGTTGACGACATTGCCGGCGTGCGGGTGATTTGCGACGACGACATCAATAAGCGCTCGTTTCCGGGACCATACTTTCCGGCATGGTGGAATAAGCCATCTCTCGATTGCGTCTATCGTCCGGACGAGCAGATCTTCCGGGAACGCGACCAACTCGATCAACTGTTCCAAAGTCAGAGGGATAGCGACGCTAACACGGTGGTGTGTGATGCCTGCCTGATGTGGCGCTGCGATCAAGAGGCGGAGCGAGAGATATTTCGGAGTATCAAGCCGCGAGCTGCAATTCAGGCGCGGATTGATGCTATCTACCGCGAGCACTTTGAGCCGTACAGCGTGATCGGCATTCATGTCCGGCATGGTAACGGTGAGGACATTATGGGGCATGCGCCCTACTGGGCGGACGCGGAGCGCGCCTTTCGACAGGTCTGTAATGCCGTTGACAAGGCGAGGGCGTTACCACATGCGAAGCCTGTGAGGGCGTTCCTGTGCACAGACAGCGCGCTCATCCTTGAGAAGGTTTCGGCAAAATTTCCTGATGTTTTTGCGATTCCAAAGCAGTTCCAGGCGCCTCACGCCGGCCCGTTGCACAACGCCGGTCTTGGAGCCGAGGGTGGCTTTTCTGCCCTCACTGAGATGTATCTTCTTGCGCGCTGCGACACGGTGATCCGTTTCCCCCCAACGAGCGCCTTCACGCGCTATGCGCGTCTCTTTTCTCCACGCGTTATAGAATTCGATTTGAACGATCCGAGCAGGTTGATCTTGGTCGAAGACAGCTCGCAAGAGCTGGTGGTTTGACGAAAGTTGTAAGCCGCTTGATCAACGTGATTGCCGCTCCTTGCATCCAAGAGTGCTGCCAGTTCTTGTATGCGCGGCAATCGTCTGCCCAGTGTGATGCTGTTGGCGCGAACTCACAGCGAAGAACAAAACGAAGCCAAGGCCCAGTGCCGTCGATCAAGCCGTGACGGCGATAACAACGGCCCTAGAGTGCTGCGCAGCGTAAGCAGACGGAACAGGTCGTCCTCATCCTTTGGGCCAGCCAGAAATCGGAGCTAATCAGTGCTCTAGCGTGGATAAACGTATCCGTACGCCAGCGATATCCCAGTTCTGCTCAGAGCGACAAATCAAGATCGACGATTGACGAATCTGACGTGCGAGGCTGGTACGTCAGTTTTGGAGTTAGTGCGGCAAAATGACTATGGTCGCTCCCGAGCGATCTTTAGCTTCGGCGAGGCGTCGACCAGCCGCAGGTTCATTCGGTTGCGCGATCAAGAAAGCGAACGCGGTCCGTACCCCTGTGATGAAGCAGGCAAGTGTGCTAGAGAGCTTACGTAGCTGATTTGCCATCGTGGTTGTCACAAAGCACACCCACGACTGTCTGAAATCCGTCAAGTGTACGGCGTGCGCGACGTTAGGACGCAAAACGGAAGGGGTTTACCTGCACCGCAGTGGCGCAAATCCTGCTACGCGTGCGCCGGCGTAACAGTAGAGGAGGCGGGCTTGGGTCTCGATCTGCCGAATGACAATCTGATTAGAGAGCCGCTGGCCGAAACACATTTTGGTTGCCTCGTTCACGCCGATAAAGCGCGCGATGATCGTAGAGAACAGAAGGCGATGTTGCTCACCGGGGCATCACGCGGAATTGGTCACGCCACTGCCAAGCTGTTCTCGGAGGCGGGCTGGCGCGTGATTTCTTGCGCGCGCCAACCTTTCGACAGCGAGCGATGCCCCTGGGAGGTAGGGAATGACGATCATTTCCAGATCGATCTCAGCAATCATCGAATGCTGCCGCGTGCGATCACCGAGGTCAAGAAGCGCTTGGCCGGTGCGCCCTTGCACGCGCTGGTGAATAATGCCGGTGTCTCGCCGAAAACGGCCACTGGCGATCGGATGACGTCGTTGACCACGTCCGCCGAGACCTGGATGGGGGTGTTTCATCTTAATCTAGTGGCTCCGATCCTGCTGGCGCAGGGTCTGTTTGACGAGCTAAGAGCCGCGTCTGGATCAATCGTAAATGTGACTTCAATCGCAGGCTCACGGGTGCACCCATTCGCCGGTAGCGCCTATGCGACGTCGAAAGCGGCGCTTGCGAGCCTCACACGCGAACTGGCCTATGATTATGCGCCGCATGGCATTCGCGTGAATGCGATCGCGCCCGGCGAAATCAAGACCGACATGCTGTCGCCAGACACGGAAGCTCGTCTCGTGCCAAGCATCCCGCTGCGCAGAGTGGGGACCCCGGATGAAGTGGCCAAGGTTATCTTCTTCCTGTGCTCGGATGCGGCGAGTTATGTCACGGGAGCCGAGGTGCCGATCAATGGCGGGCAGCATTTGTAAAGCCGCCGCTCAGGCGGCCCAGCTGACTTGTCCTGTAGCGGCACGCATGTTCTCGGCTGACGACGCGCACACGATCCGCAAAAAGTGAAACGAGGGCACATTGCAAGTGTGGTGTCGTGCCATAATCAGGTGTCACGGTTCTATGTCATCTCGTCAACACTTGAGGCTGGATCGAGAGTGACATGCAAAACGAAGCTCGCCAATCCCAACATGGCAACAGGGAGGATATTCAAGACAACGGAGAGAGGCTCATGCTGCATATCCCATCCTCGGAACGACCTGCCTCGCAACCGGAGCCGGAGCGTAATCCCTCGGGGCAGCCGTCGTATGAGAGCGCGCTGGCCGGCATCTTCGAAATATCGAAAATAGTCAGCGCTCCTGGTCGGCTCGAAGTCACGTTGGCCAAGGTCCTTGGCCTCCTGCAATCGTTTGTGCAGATGCGACACGGCATCGTCTCACTATTAGACGATGACGGCATCCCAGAAATTACAGTTGGCTCCGGCTGGAGCGAAGGCAGCGACGAACGTTACCGCACGTGCCTGCCGCAGAAAGCAATCGCCCAGATCGTGGCGACAGACAGGCCTCTTGTTGTCGAGAGCGTAGCCGACGAGCCGGCCTTCAGCGCTGCGGACCGAGAGCTTCTCGGCGCCTCCGACAGCATGCCCGTATCGTTCATTGGGGTTCCTATTCGTATTGATCCGAGGGTGGTTGGTACGCTGACGGTAGACCGTATCAAGGACGATAGTTCCAGTCTTCAGCTTGAGCACGATGCGCGGCTGCTCGTTATGGTCGCCAATTTGGTGGGGCAAACAGTGAAGCTACATCGCTTGTTGGCCTGCGATCGCGAACGATTGTTAGTGGACAAAGACCAGCCACAGAAGATCGTTGAGCTTGGGATGGCCGCTCGCGAGCGCAAGAAGCTTCACGCCCACGGGATCATTGGCGACAGCGCCGCGCTGAGCGGGCTGCTCGAGAAGATTGCGGTTGTAGCCAAATCGAACAGCACGGTTCTGCTACGTGGCGAATCCGGCACCGGCAAGGAGCTCGTAGCCAAGGCCATTCACGAGTCCTCGTCCCGCGCTAAACGACCGTTCGTTAAACTGAATTGCGCGGCGCTGCCTGAGACGGTCCTGGAATCGGAATTGTTTGGCCATGAGAAAGGTGCCTTTACCGGTGCGGTAAGCTCGCGCAAGGGGCGGTTCGAGCTTGCTGACAAAGGGACGCTATTTTTAGATGAGATCGGAGAGATCTCAGCTCCGTTCCAAGCGAAGTTGCTGCGAGTTCTGCAAGAGCAGGAGTTCGAGCGCGTCGGCAGCAATCACACGATTAAGGTCGATGTTCGAGTCATAGCTGCGACCAACAAGAACCTTGAAGAGGCCGTGGCAAGGAGCGAGTTCCGCGCGGACCTCTACTATCGTATTAGCGTAGTTCCATTGTTATTGCCGCCGCTGCGCGAAAGACGCAGTGATATTCCGCTGCTAGCCCGAGAGTTCCTCAGAAAGTTCAACAGCGAGAACGGCCGTACGCTCACCCTGGAGGCCAGTGCGATTGATGTACTGATGAACTGCGGGTTCCCGGGAAATATTCGCGAACTCGAAAACTGCATCGAGCGAACAGCGACGCTGTGTACCGGGCCGTCGATTGTGAGAAGTGACTTTGCATGCTGCCAAGGCCAGTGCCTTTCCATGATGCTCTGGAAAAGCACATCGGACGACAAGTCCGACCTGGCGGTACCCATGCGACCCTTGCATGCAAAGTCCATCACTCCGCTAGCTCAAACGACGTCGCCACCGCTGTCTGTTTGCGAACCGGCCCCACTGGCACCTGCCGGCACAGTTCTCGTTGGTGGTGCGAGCATGACCGATCGCGAGCGGGTCATTGCGGCCATGGAGAAATCTGGCTGGGTGCAGGCCAAGGCAGCGCGCCTACTCGGACTAACCCCGCGCCAAATTGGCTATGCGCTGCGGAAATATGGAGTTGAGATAAAGCGGTTCTGAACGACCACATCCGCCGGAGCCGCTAATGCCAAACAGATACGTGAAGAATGATCCCGAAGAGGCAATCTACGCAATCGCAAGAGAAGCGGCCGGCCTGCGGCAACGACGTGGCGCGCAACATGGATTTGAACGCCATGAGTTACAGAGCCTCACCTGCTGGCCATGCCATCGCGAAACGTCCGTAGCTCGAACAGGGAACAAGCTATCGTCCCTATTCTACGGACGAGTGAGCGACGGTCCTTAACCTTCGATCAACCAAATGTCAGCAGAGGTTGTGCGGCATTTATCCTGCGAACAGTCCTTGGTCTCTTGGCTGGCGTGCCGAGCGGGACGGTGTTGTCGGTGCCCTGACCTGTGTCGGGGTTCGTTCGTTAAGAAAAAGCGGGCTGGAGCGCGTTATCGCCCCATTTAAGCCTTCGCGACATCGAACCGATTCCAGAACGGCGGCGGTGGTACAACACTTGCTGTTCGCTTCGCAGCTATCGCAACTTTTGGAGCAACATCGTGCACAATGTCGTCTGCATCAAACAAGTTCCGGACTCGGCGCAAATTCGTGTTCATCCCGTGACCAATACAATCATGCGTCAGGGAGTGCCGACCATCATCAACCCATATGACCTCTTCGCGCTCGAGGCCGCACTTGAACTGCGCGATCGGTTCGGCGGCGAAATTACTGTGCTTACCATGGGACCGCCATCGGCAGAAGAGTCCTTGCGAAAGGGGTTGGCTTATGGTGCCGATCGCGCCGTCCTACTCACCGATCGCTGCTTTGCGGGCTCCGATACACTGGCCACAACGTATGCACTCGCAACTGCCATCCGGAAAATCGGTAAGGACTATGGCCCGACAAATCTCATTTTCACGGGAAAGCAGACTATCGATGGCGATACTGCGCAGGTTGGGCCCGGCATCGCAAAGCGAATGGGCGTAGTGCAGCTAACTTACGTTGCGAAGATCAGATCCTTGAACCTCGCTGCTCAAACGATTGAAGTGGAACGACGCTGCGAAGGTGGTGTGCAGGTGTTGCAAACCAAATTGCCGTGCCTCATCACGATGCTTGAGGCGACAAATCAGATCCGGCGCGGCGCGATGGCGGATGCCCTGCGTGCCGCGCGTGCCAAAATCGTGAAATGGAGCGCGCAAGAAGCCGGTGTCGAAGACACCTCCAACTGCGGGCTCAAGGGCTCGCCGACCGTCGTTAAGCGTGTGTTCGCTCCCTCTGCACGGGCCGAGAGGGCGGCGCTGGTTGAGGCCGCCGAGCAACCGGCGCAGGCGTTGATAGACGCAATTTTCTCGCTTCAACCGAAGCTCGAAACCGATCTTGCGGCGCTTGCTCGTGACGCCCGATCTGGAGAGTCCAGGCCATCATAGTAGATACGCCCCAGGAATGTATCATCGCCGCACCCGTGTCGAAGACCGCGCAAGATGTAGCCACGCATCTCGGCAAGCTACCACTAGGGTCTGCCTATGGTACCGTCGAACTCGCGAGCAGCTGGGGCCGCATGCTCCGTCGATCACACGATCGATTCCCGGAGTCGCGCGGGATTGTCGGGGCACAGGCAAAGAGGCCTGCGCCTGTTCCAGGGGCACCGTTCGGCCGTGTTCGACGACGTGGAAGGCCATTGCGTCTTCCCGTAACGGTCACGAGCGAACACGGAATAGTCAGCGATCCGGGTTACCGTACTGGCGCTGCCGTCTGCACCTAAAAGCGCTGTCGCTGGCTTCGGGCGCAAAGTCAACCTATGCGTCGCCAAGCCAATCTCCGCGATTGAGCAGACCTGTACGCATGTGAGCGGCCGCTGGCGCTTCGCTGTTTGCTTTCTGACAGCGGCGCGTAGCCTCTGACACTCGCAATGAGGAAGCGTCACTGCCGTTGTATCAACCTGTTTAGATCTTACGGATCGATTTCGGGAGTTGGCACGATGATTGCTGTGAGTCACTTAGAAGTTAGAGTTGTAAATCGCGAACGCGAAGATCGGGCGAGGGTTGCTTTGAGATGCTTTGTGCCGCCCAGGAGCGGTATGACACCAGGGACCAAAGGCCTTGAGAGCATCATACGTACAAATTGGAGTCTACAATGCTGTCCCAGGCTCACGGCAGTTCGGCGAAATGGGGCGAGCGGCAACCGCGATGGCTTGATCCGTTCGCCCAAGATCGCGAAAGCTGCACGCGTGCCAAGCGGCCAGGCACGCCACTCGCGCACGCGACATTAGCTTCAAAATGGCGTGGGCGGCGCAGTATCCGTTTTGAGTCTCCGCGCGAATGCTGATCGTGGTGGGCATTGCGGCGTCGGACTGCTGGTGGACAGGAATCCGACCGGATTCCCCGCGCTCCAATAATGAACGCATTCCCTTCGATGCTCATTAGCTGGATCGAGCATACCGCTGTCTGCCATCGCGAAGAAAACTACCAAAAGTTCGTCCGGAAGGTGAACGCAGTCATTGGCCCATCGAAGCCAATGAGCCCAGGGTGGTTAATAGTTGGTCCGGACACGAAGTTGCTTCCTCAAGGACCGTTCGCTTCTCATCTGCAGGGGTCAAATGACATCTCAAGCGTCTCGATTTGCAGCCGATCAACCTCCGAAGATATGCTACGAGTACTTGACGGAGCAAGCGCGAGCCTTGTTCGGCCCGCATCCGTTCGCCTCGCAGTTGTCCGAGGTTCAGGTCGCCAGTCTGCTGCCCGAATACCTGGCGATGTCACAGGCGTTCCCGTACCTGCAGGCGGGGTCCCAAAGGGACCTCATATTCGATGCAATGTATCACAATCGGGATATTGCGAGAGACATTGAACTGACCAGCGTGGTCGCGAACTTTATCTGTTGGGATGAGACCGGTGGCCACGGCCGAATTCTCCAGGGAGGCAAGGCTGCGCTACCGGATATTCTGTTGACAGAAAACTTTCACTCCAACCTGTTGAAGAAAGATGCCTCCCAACTACTCGGCCGAGCGATACTGCCCAACCATAGCTCTAAGACGAAGCAGTATCTGCATTCTCTCTACGCCGGATTGTCATCGAAAGACTCCCTCGTTCGTTGCGCTTACATGGTAGCTTTTGAGCTACATGCTGCGGACATGATCCAGTCGCTGTGGACGACTCTGGCCGAAATGTTTAAAGTGCAGCCGGACGATCTGGAGTACTTTCGCAGCCATGTGGGCGGAGAAGATCCCGCGGAGAAGTACCACGGCGAAATGACAGGCCGGCTGATTGGTGAACTTGTGCAGGCTGACCGTAGTGATCATTTCTTGGATGAATTCCTCCGAGCCTATCGGCTCAGCGTCCAGTGGTGCCGCGATCTCATCGCAAATGCGGCGCGCACGGGAGATGATCACTCGGAGATCGAACATCATGGCCGTTGCCATTGTGGCTCTGTCAAGTTCTACGTCAGAGCGCCGCGAGAGCTCTCTGGAGTTCGTTGCAATTGCTCGATTTGCCAAATGTCTGGGTTTCTCCACTTACTCGTCACTGGCGATAAGCTACGCATCGAGCGCGGTGAAGACCTCCTCACGACATATCAGTTCAACAAGAACATTGCTCGGCACACGTTTTGCCGGCTTTGTGGGGTAAAGCCATTCTATAGGCCGAGGTCGAACCCCTCCGGGTTCAGCGTAAATATTCGATGCCTGGATAGAAGGACGATCGCACGCGTAAGAATAACCGAGTTCGATGGCGAGCATTGGGAGCGAGCATTCGTCTCAATGCACAAGGACCCGGAGCCCTGCTTCGAAGACCAAAGGAATGAGCTCGAATGGCGCGCGCAATGAGTGATAAATCCCGCCAGCTTTCAGAAGAAATGCTGACAAAGTACCGCATAGAGCTGTTAGTAAAGGGGACGGCCCTTATCGCCCCCCAGATATTGTTCACTCAAGCCGACTTGACCAAGATCGATCAGCTGCAGGCTGAGATTGCCGAAGAAGAAGTGCGGGAGGGAGATGCCGGCGACTTGCACAGCGTCTTTGTCAAGCGCGTAAGGGTGGATCCACCCGGCCGCGCGCCCAGCAACGTCAGTGGTACAGCTTCAGGGCAGATCATGGAGCTACTTGAAAGTAAAGACCGCAGCTTCGCCCTTAGACAGATCTTCGGAGCATCCTCAGATTACGTGGTTCGCCGATGCCAAATGCATCGTATGCCGCCCGGGTCTTTCGTGGGAATCCATTTGGATGCGAAGAGTGATCCGGACTTTGAGTACGCGGTGATTGTGCAGCTAGCGAGAGACTTCGAGGGGGGTGAGT
Source organism: Bradyrhizobium sp. SPXBL-02 (assembly GCF_051853065.1). Classification (NCBI taxonomy): domain Bacteria; kingdom Pseudomonadati; phylum Pseudomonadota; class Alphaproteobacteria; order Hyphomicrobiales; family Nitrobacteraceae; genus Bradyrhizobium; species Bradyrhizobium sp. SPXBL-02. Next base: position 2,288,653 of record NZ_CP182474.1, read on the forward strand.
TCGTAGTATATCCTACCGGGTACGAACAGCATGTATTCCGGCCACCATATGGCGCCGTGCTTGTCACGACATGTAAGGTACGGCATGAAGTAAAGCCGGTGTCGAGCGGGGAACGCCGATCTCTCGTCTACTTCTGTTCAAAAAGGGGCGGCGCAAACCGCCGGATCATCGAAAGTTCTACCGATCGGCTATGAGGTAGCGCGCCTAATATGAGTCTCTGAGAACCGAGTGGCGGGCGAGCTCTCCGGGAAATTCAAACGCTTTCACATCTTGTGGTCAGTGTTTCTCGTAACGTCTGCGACAGTTCTGGTCGGCAGCCATGGTTAACATTCGTCCATGTACAGGCCACCACGCGCCCTCCGAGCAAAAGTTGCTGGCTGGTCATGGCCATCTTATCGCTGGGTGAAACCAGGGAGGCGCTTCGGCGCTGCGCGATGCTGTATTCCGGGTAGCGCGGGGGGAGCGCGGGGGTTCGCAGATGGTAGTGGCGAGCCTCTCGATTCCCAAGATGCGCCTCTTGTCAAGGTGGTAAGGTCGGGCACGCATCAGGCGGATGATGGCTCGACTACAAAGAGAAGCTGGGCATAGCCGAGCGTTTTACGACACGGGCAACGATGCCGCAGCGTTAAGAAGGCCGGCGAGCGTAGCGCCCTTGCCGGACTCGGTCGTATGCGCGCCTCGCGCGCTACGGGCGGAGTCAGCATCGTTCGCAAAGCCAGGCCAATCCGTTCCCATGAACCGGAGGTCTTGAGAGTATACAGGTCGACTATCATCAAGGATGAACAAGTGGGAGGGCTCAGCTGCCTACAGTATGCTCTTGCTGTTGGTAGCTTGGATGAGCATCTGCGCAACAACTTCAGCCAGGGATCGCTGCTCAGCTTTCCGATCAGTCACTCGACGAAGATCTATTCACTATAAGGTCAGCCCTCATCTGCACCCGAAGATTGGTGCCGTACTCGTGCAGTTGCGCAAGTCGGTGGCTCCAAACGGAGCCGCTTGAGCATGACTCTAATCACCACCGAGAGAAGTCGGGTTGACGGACGCAACGCGCTTAGCGGATGCCGTTGCGCAGGACAGCCTGTTGCAGCGATCGATCCGCTGGGTGAGAATATTTCCCGCGCAAGGTCATAAGGATAAACCTAGCCTCTCGCCCTGGCCGGCGCTGCAGTGAGTGAAGCCAGCCGCCGCGCCGAACCTATTTGCTCAGGCCGTGCCCTCTTGTATTTTGGGGGGGGGAACGGATGTGTTCGCTAGGACCTTAACAGTCGGTGTTGCTGATCGTGGGCCGCGGCCCTGTCGGGCGCAATCACAACGCACTCCACGGTACCGGCCTGTTTGTCGGCGGCAAGCGGGATCACGCCTGCCTTACGTTTGCGGTCGAATAGCAATCCCTCTTTGAAGAAGCGATCATGCGCCGCTTGAAAGGATGGTGATCGCACATTTCTAACAGATAGAATGACGTTGCGACTGGAATAGTCGGGGCCTAGCAGCCGAACTGCAATGTTGTGTAGCACCGAGCCGCCACCCCAGCGGCCGTTCGCTTCATTGAACAGCAACCGTCCGTCTTTGGCGAAAATAGCGTCGATGTTGATCATTCCTCGATAGCCGAGGTCTCTCGCTAGCGCCACAAATCGGTAGGCATGCTCCTGGGCAGTCAACCATTGCTCGTTCTCTAGATCGCTGGGAAGCTCAAGCCCTGTCCAGATGAGAGCCCTTTCGGACCGATCTGGGCTTTTATGCAGGCGTATATTTCCACTATTGATGAAAGCGATTGATGCATCATCCTGGATTGCATACTCGAGATAAAACAAGGATCGGGCCAAGTGGTACGATTCAACGACCAGCGTCTTACACGATGCTGTTGTGATCTCGGAGTAAAGCGCGTCAGGATCAAGCGAACGCCAGGAAGTCCACCGAGTATCTCTGGCTCCAGGTAGGGGATCGCTTGTACTGCTCGTCAAAATGACATTTCCGAACCCTCCAGCTCCATTATCCAACTTCACGATGACCCTGCCGGTCTCGGATTTGAGGTAAGTGACTGCTCTTAACAGTCCATTTGGATCTGTCGCGACACATCCATGAGGAATCGGAAGTGCGACGCTTGTTGCCAACTGACGGAAGTGACTCTTGCGATTCAGTAAATCAGGACCGCGCTGCAGGGCGAAGTCGTCGCCAATCTTTGGTATGCTTAGTTTGGCCGCCAAGTGTGCGACGCCTTCAGTAAAGTAGCAGGGGTACAATCGCCAGGTGGATTGTTGACGAACATGTCTTTTAATTCGCGCGACAACAGTCTCGGACAGCAACGCGTAATCATCGAGGATGGTCGGTTGGCGGCTCGTTGGTACAAGCAGGCGAAGACTCGATGCATCGAAATCGAGCGTCGCGCCAATGAAGGATAGCAGATCCGCCGGGATCACTACCGGGGAGACGATTAGGTCGCCCTCCTGAGCAAACCACGCTGAACGGAATGCCGAGCTGGCGGCCAGCGAAAGTTGATCCTTTGTTAGATGGGCGCCTGACATCTGAGGCGTACCGGCATTCATAATTAGGATTCGCGGCATTCGCGAACCTCCGGGCATCTGGACTTGATCAGGATGAGTTGGTTATGGCAACCACGGTCGAAGGGCTTTGCAGCGAGTTGCGATTGCGGCGATGGCCCTCGGGGATAAGGAGCATGACCAGCGATCGGTCCGCGGAGTTGACCGGCTGAGGCATCCGAAGTCCTTCACACCCATGTAGGTAACACCTCAAGAGCCTACGATTTAACGTTACGTCAGGTTCAAGCCCCTTTTTGCGGACCCAATGAGAACGTGGCCAAGCTCATGCCCGAAGAGGGCGCCCGAAGAGCTGGTGTCGCAAGCATCAGCGGTGCCCTGACGGGGAAGCCTGTGGACGAGGCCTTTGAGGATCGATCCCGCGAATGCGCCGGAGGCGTGTCCAACGAATGACCCCAGTCGCCGAGTTTCGACGAAATCTAGAGCTGGCCAGGGTGCGCATGCGGGCCATCACCATCGATGACCAGTCCGACAAGGCGAGATGAACGGCGCGAAGCAATCGTCATCGGAGCCACCGCTGAACGAGCGAGCAGCTCGAACCCAGTCTTGGCCGCAACGATTTTGAGCGTGGGCGTAGAGCGCGGCCTGCTAGTGTCCCTCCGTGTGTAGACGGCATACGGACCTAATTTTCTCTCAGGAGAACACGCCGCTTTGCTTCCAGAAGATGCCCATCCAGCGTCTCGTGCAGCGTACGCCGCAGCTCCGGCGGGATCGAGCTATCTGTATCGATCAATTCTCGAAACTTTCGAATGATGTGTTCTATCGTTGCGATGGTTCCAAGTGTTTCAATCCTCTGCCAGGGCATATCCGATTGTCTCCTTTGGCGCTTGCGCACGCTTCGTCGCCGGTCCTCACCTCAACAAGCGGGGCTCGAACAGCCTCTGGTGCATCAAACGTTGGCTGTCGGGCTAAGTGTTCAGCGCGAGCTGTTTTGACCTGGACTTGCGCAAGCGGCGCTCCCTGAGAAATCGGCACAAGTAACGCGCATTCGCAGCTGCAACAGTGTTCTCGCGCGTAAGCCACTATGGATCGCAAGGTTGCGGCATCAACGAGCTCGGCTGTCAGGCGTTCGAAACCGCGATCAACCGATTCAGTCGAGCGGCTGCAGCGCCCCGATCAAGTGATTCTTGTCCGAGCGCCACGCCTTCCTCTAGGTTCGAGGCCCGCCCGGCCACCACCAGTGCGGCCGCCGCATTCAGAAGAGCGGCATCACGAAAACGACCTGGCAGGCCATCGAGCACGTTTTGTAACGCAAACGCATGAGCCTCAACATCACTGCACTCCAGCGCATCGGCGCGGTAGCGGGGGAGCCCGGCTTCTTCCGGCGTGACTTCGAACGTGCGGACTGTACCCGCCTCAACCGCAGCAACAAAGCTTGTGTCGGTGAGGGACAAATCATCGAGCCCATCCGAGCCATGAACCACCCATACCGAATCGGCACCAAGGTTATTCAAGACTTGCGCCAGAGGCTGCACCCATTCGGGAGTGGACACTCCAAGGATATGCCGCTTGACCCCGGCTGGATTCGACAGAGCCTCGATTAGATTGAACATCGTGTGGGTTCCAAGTACGCCCCGGATCTGCCTGATGCGCTGCATCGCCGGAAAGTCGGGTGACGCAAACACGAAGCCAATGTCGGCTTCGTGCACACAACGTGCAATTGACTCTGGCTTGAGATCGACCTTTACGCCGACGTGCGCCAACACCGCTGCCGTGCTGGAGCGCAAAGACGCAGCGCGGTTGACATTCTTGGCGACGGGAACGCCGACGCCGGCGACGATGAACGAAGCGCACGTCGATACGTTGAGCGAACACATAACGGTATCGCTCGTACCAGCGATATCGATGGGATCACATCGCGTCTCGACCCTTGGCACTATATTTCGCATTGCGGATGCGGCGCCGGTGACTTCTTCGACCGTCTCCCCGCGGACCCTCATCCCAATCAACAAGCCCCCGATTTGCGAGGGAGTTGCGTCGCCGGACATCATGCTGTCGAAGGCTGACGCTGCCTCCTCGCGGGTCAGAGTGGCGCCGGTGGCAACCTTACCGATGATCGATTTAAGCGGTTCCATCGAACTTTACACGTTCCTTCCAAACTAGGGTCCGTCCGTTCAGCCAGGCCCCTTCACAACCGGGTGCGCTGCTGCAGCTGCCGGTCTATCCGCACTCGCTAAGCCGCACGATTCCTCGAGGCGGGGCGTCGGATGAACGTGGCGTCTGGCGACGCTACAACCTGACGCTACGTGAGGGTCAAGCTCTCTCCATTCGATGGGGCTCTTGGTTGATGCGAGGATTATAGCTCTGTCTCGCGCCCGCTTCCTGTCGAAGTTCCGGCCGATCACAGGGCGCCGATTTCCGGTGCCGGCGTGGCGGAGCCGCAGAGTGGCTTCCGCACGTGCTGTGAATATGTCGATGCCAATTTCAAGCTGAGCTTAGCTCGCTCTACGAAATGATCCCATGCCACTGTGATGAACCTGCGCATGACAGCCTCCAGGGAGCGATGGATGCGTCCGTCGACCGGCCCCGCATGAAGTGGTGAGCCGTTCGGTAAGCCCTCATGTGACGTGTTGTAGGTCAAGCTGGGACGACTTCTGGAGAGGAGTAGGAGGGACAGGTCGCAGCATCTTCACTTCGATCCGCTGCTCTTATTGCCGATGTCCCGCCCGGAGATCACGTAGCGACATTGCTGACTGAGACGATCTTGTTTGGATCTGAGGCAGGCAGTGATAGCGGTACGATCTGGTATGTGACTGCTACAAAGTCGCAATACGTCTCCCATGCAGGCCTCTTTCTCGTCTGCGGTCGGCGTTCGATCACTCGCCTTGACCGGCGCAAGCATTACAGTTGCCATTGCCAGGGCTAGGGCGATATCGCGGTAGTAGAGTCTGAGGTGCGGAGCCAACTGAATTCGTTTTGTTTGCATCATGACATTCCTTCAATTCGGTGGAGCTACATTGTTCTTGCTGCCCGGAACGCATCACGTGCAAAACGGGAAACAGGCGGATCTGCTTAGCTGTCTGCAAGCTCGTTGCTCTACTTTTGCCGTTCTCGGACTCGTCATTTGTCCAGGACGACAGGAAACGACCACCATGCACGTCGGCAAAGCCTTACGAAGGGGCGAGGTACTAACATCCGCGCCGACGCACCAGATGAACGTCTTGGAGTTGCTGATGATTATGCGGCCAGTGCATGCCTCGATGTCTCGAGGAGTGCTTGGGGCTGCCTGGCATGACCTGAGGTACTATGGTCAGCCTAATCGCCGGCCGATGAGCGACGGCGGACTCGCCACGATGCCGCTCGAACGGGCCGCGGCCAGCTCTGGCGAAGCATAGGGATCAGAAGGCGCGGATGTGCTTATGTCGTTGTTGATGATGCGCTCGGCCTTGCAAGAGCGACCATGATGACGGGCTGAGAAAATGTTTGGTGTCATCGCGCTTCTTTTCCACTTTATTTGAAGAGGTTGGGCGGGGTTATCTGTGAGTTAGGTTGCGTCTTGCGTCGGGTCAGGGAAGGCTGCGGTGCTCGGACCCTGGCCGCGCAGACGTCGTAACCCGCGATTAGTTCAGCAGAAGCAGGAATAGCATTCGAGAAATTGGGGGCAGGCTCGCGCCTGGATGACGTGAGGCTCTCTGTTCGGTCGTCCCGGGCTATTGTAGATACTTGAGGCATTCCAAATGCACGTGAACTGTCACTCGACTGATTGTCAGAGGTGATCCCCACTTGTCCAGAACCCTACAATCTAACGCCACGTGCGATTCAAGTCTTTTGGTGGGAGAAATGGTCTGAAGCTGTCGGTGGCTGTGCATTCTTCGTATGAGCATCGACTGCAATACGCATTCGTCCTTTTCTGAATGATTGCTTTGGGCTGGGGGCTGATACTGCTTCGGTAGCCGGCGCCACGAGCGTCGCTCCTACGTGATGATACGGAGTGTCGCTGTCGCAATTCGTTGATCTACGGATTGCATGCTCTCGGCATGAACCCGAAAAGTAAACTGTACCAGCCCGATCACTGGCGAGGCCGCGCGGAAGCAACGCGAAAGAAAGCGGCAGCGCTCATCGACGGAAAAGCCAAAGACAAGCTGCTTAAAATCGCATTGGAGTACGACAAGTTAGCGCGGCGTGCCCACGTCTGGCAGATGCGCAAGAATGACGACGATACGTGGCCTGAGCAAGAGCTGTAACGTCGGTACCGTCCTTAGCTCAGCCTGTCGATCTCCAGATGGCTAGGTAGATATCGGTCAGCAAGCAAGTTAAGCTGCTGCCTGTACGGAGCATTGAGAGAGCCAGAAGGAAAGGCACCTGACGTCCTATGCCACACGCCCGTGAGGGCCCGGCCGGCCGCTTGGCCCACGTTCCTTTCACCCCGTTTGGTCAGCTTCTCGAAAGCTAACTGTCACATAAGGGAATACGGGCCCTAGTCCTCACTTGCAGTCGATCCGTTGCGCCTCGCTTGGAAGCCCGGATGCCACTCGCCGCAAAACGCGTTGAGCTGCTAAAGGTCAATTTGGCGCTTCCTCACGCGGCACAGCAGTGGTGCAAATTCGAGACATCTGGGTAAGTCGAAATGTCCTTTGCGTCCGCCGGAGCAGCGCACTCAATGTCCAGGTAGCAGCGCGAAGCGCCCTGGCACCAGTTTGTTCGCAGCGGTGGCAGCCCGCGATCGCGCGAGGCGCCAGAAGTCCATCGGGCGTTTGCCATGCGCGAGAGTGTTTCACAAGAACGCCGCGATGACTAAGTAGATCCCGGCCCAAAGCAGCGCATTTATGAGGAGTGCGGCCAGAAGCCACAAGTTCCACCTTTTCTGGGGTCGCCGGGAGGGACGATCGGCGCCGAAATGCATGATCGTTGGGTGCTTTGTTGCGCGCCAATTAGTCGTTTGATTAGGCTGAGCGCCGGTCAACAGAAAAATGCCAAGCTTTGCATGCCTCCTATCACTCATAAGTTAGCAGTCCTCTTTTCATTGGGCATCAGAACCGATGTTCGTTGCGGCGGCCGTCCGGCCGATTCATTGCTCGTGCACTTTCGCTACAGCGAGGTCGCGTTCTGTCAGCACAGCAAGCGACATGCCACGAGGTAGAACTAGCTGCGGCGCTTTTGATGCGGTCGATTGGTGACACGGATCCGTTGCGCGACGTCTGAATCGCGACATTCATGTCGAAAACAACACCCGCATTAGCGACAAAAGGTGAGCGGTTCGCGGGCGCCATGCCATGGACAACGCGTTAGGAGCTGCATCTCAGTTATGCGGGAAAAATTGGGCAACATTCGCAGTTGCAGTCGATGAGATCGACTAATCATTGTTCCTGACCGTTAGCTTACGACCAAGACAGCAGGCGATCCGCCGAATGGTTCAGTTCAAAGAACGGGCATGCCTACGTCCGCGGCTGTGTGGGTGTGTGTGCCGATTTGGACGCCATAAAACTGAACCATTTTCACATAAATGGCGCATTAGGACTGTTCAGCCTTGGCGAGGAGGTCGTCGAGTGATCAAGTACTCTCTCACGAAGCAGCATTGTCACCCCGATCTATCTGGTGCCACTACTGGTTTTGCGAGCATCATGAGATCTAGATGTCATCGCCAACAAGGGAGCATGCCATGATGAAGACGAATTCATTGAAGACGAGGTGACGCGTCAAGAGTCGCCGATTTCGCCTGCTCAGCCAGGATGGGCGCTATGCTGGCAATGAGCGGTGAATACTGCCTGGCATCGATGACAAACTGGCTTCGCCTCGGAGAGACTTAATGACAGACTTACACGGGTAGCGGGAGGTCCAACCGGCGCTTCAATTCGCCCAACGCGCAGATATTGGTACCGCTCATGCTAAGGCAACCGGCGGACTGAGGCCGCAATACGCCTTAGAGCAATAATCGAAGGAGAGTGAGTGATGACAGACATCTACGGCTTTAGCGGATGGCGCGCTGTGGAGTGGGTTAGGAACGCTGGGCGGAGGACCGAGCAGGTTAACTTGTTACGAAACAACGTCATCTACGTAGACTTCAGGGCTATCCGAGAGGCGAAGGAGCGGGCGTGCGAGCGCAGATGATAGAGAAGCTGGAGGGCGGCCGCGTGCAGCACGGCCGGTTCGCTACTGCTCCAGGGTCAGGCCCTTGCGGTCTGTTCCTTGTGCAGGGGCCTTGTGGTTGTGAACTTAAGATAAGTGCATTTGTCCGTCCTGGCTGGGAGCATGTCGCTGTTTCTACCCCGCGGCGCTGTCCGAATTGGGACGAGATGTGCTTTGTGAAAGACCTGTTCTGGGATGAAGAAGAGTGCGTCATGCAACTGCATCCGCCACATTCGACGTACGTGAATAACAGCCGATATTGCCTTCACTTGTGGAGACCCACCTATCGAGACATTCCGATGCCGTCCCCAAGCTTCGTAGGCGTCATTGGATTAAGTCCATCAGATGCGGCAACGTTGTTCGCGGAGCGCGACAGCATGACGGCCTGAGCTTACAAAAGTCCAGCAGATGGTGAGGTCGAGCAGGTGCACAAGCACAGGCTCGGTCTCCCGCAATGACGTGTCACATGCGAGTGTATGTCGGGCTCGCTCGACTGTTGTAGAATGCAGGCTGGCTGAACCCGAAATGCCGTCGTCTGGCCGATGGCCGATCACGGGGACGCGAATTGCGCACTTTTTGGAGGCGAGGTTGTGCCGGCCGACCGTCGCAACACGATAAAGGTAAGATCGACCACCAAACCGACGGTCACGCTGTCCAGCGTAGTCATTATCCTGAATGCATCTGCAGGTCCGAACTCGCCCTCGGTAAGCGTGCAAGAGTCACTAGCTGTTCGGCCATCACCTCACACCTGCAGCCGCGCTAGTGAGCACGCAAGATCGCGCAACCAATTGGCCGTAGCTTCCCTAGGCTGTTTGGTGGTCAGCTCTTCGTCAGTTTGCTGTGATATCATCCGCGGCAAGATGTAGGCAGCGCGCTCCCTCTGAGGACGCGTGCGCCGAAGAAGCAGGTGAACCAGCGTGTATAATCGAGTCGATGGCCAGTACACATGGGCTATTCAAGCTGACGGATCGAGTAGGCCCGCAGACAGTAACGAATTTGCGCAAACACTCAGCCAACTCGCGCGACGGGAGAGCCGGCCGTCCGGCGAATTGTTCGACAGAATGGGGCTCTGCTTCAGCAAGCCACATACCTCAGATGTAATCCTTGATAGTCCAAGCACCTCGCGCCACAGCATATCCTCTCTGTCCTCCAGCTCGGAGTCATCCTCGGCAGCTAGCCCTGTTCGCTCTCTATTCGATTACAGGACTGCTGAATTGCCCGAAGCGAATGTCAGCGGGATCTGTGTTGGATTGGTAGCGGAGTGGCTCCTAGACCTCCCAAGCAGCCCGTCATCCCGAATGAGGGCTCTGCTCCCGGACACTGAAAAGCACCGCTCAGCAGGAAGCCGGCAGGAACAGTACGAAAAGCTCAAGGCTCAATTGAAAAACGATGGGGCGGAAGGGTCTCGCGACCTCCAGGCAAGAAGCACAACGCTACGCAACGCTGACCTTCAACCGTCTGCTGAAGAGACGCGATATAGGTTTGATACATCTTCGTGCATTGACCGGATCGTGAAGGAGATCACCAAGGATGAGTCCATGTATTTGGTCAGGATGCGTTTCGCCGCAGGTGGCGCCCACATCATTGCGACAGTGACGTCGAATGGAGCGACGACCCTCTTTGATCCCAACTATGGCGAATTTGATGTTCCGTCGGATCGGGTCGGAGGGTTGTTCAAGAGTCTTGCGGAGCGCTACAGGAGCCCCCCGAACAACCTTGATATATTGACTGTCGCCACACAAAGGATGACGTGAGAACTTTATAGGTTGCAACGGACCTCGCCGGATGCCACCGCACGGAACTTCATCGGTCGATGCGCGACAGCCGCGGCGCCTACCATGGTGCATTCGCCACGGTGTTCGGATGTTGGACCCGTGCTCTGGGCGGATGCTCTCTGGAAGTAGTGCAGAGAGATCGCGCACAGAGCTAAGGCTTGACTAGGCACCCACAGAGCCGGCACAAGCTGTAGTTCGACTGCTTCGGAGTCCTGGCCGGCCCTTCGATACTGAGTCGCCAACCGAATAGCTGCAGCCGACGACAATTGCATGCAGTCGTACCGGCGGCCAAACCGAGTCCTCACTCGCCACGAGCTCCGCAACAATCCGCGCCTTTTCCTCGTCACTGCACTTCCCGTAACGTCCGTCTATTGGTGAAGACCTCATCCACGATCTAGCTCAGTGGCAACACTATGCAGTGCGTCGTTCCAAGCCTCACGGTCGAACTTTGCCGCCGAGCTGGACTACAAAGCCGTTTGCGAAGTGACCTTGCCGAATAATGCGAATGACATTCTTCTCCTACGGAACAATCGCATGCGGGCATTTAGCTTGATCTGGAAGACCGTCGCCCGGTAGTGCCGATCTGATCCCAGTCTGACGCCGGAAGCAACCGGCGCGCGAAACGACGTTGGCCGGGCTGGATGTATCAGATGTTCTCTCTGCCACGCTCGCACTAGTGGTTGAAGTTAGCAGAAACGTGACTCGGCGCCAAAATCCCCACGCATACTCGGGGCAAGCGCTGTCCCTACCACGTGCTGCTAACTTCAACATCGATGTAGACGGGGGAGCTTTCCGAAAGCTGACGAAACCGACGCGAAGCATCAAGCGAAAGCGGGCCGTGCGGGGGAGGCCCTCCTGTCTTGAACCCCGCCACCCGCCTAGCGAAAGGGTCACTTAAAAGTGTGGTTGAGTACAGACACAAGCTCTTCCTTAAAGAGGTCGTGAAAACTTGCATATGCCATGTGCCAGCGAGAAGGTGGCAGCAGAACGCTTAAATGCGGGGTAAGCGGCCATCCGCGTCTGCGAAAGTGAGCTGACTGAGCTCAGCGATAAAATTGGAGTATCGTGCAGTTGCATGCCCTTCAGCTAAGCGTTCCTGCGTCTCCCCGATTGAGCGTAAACACGTCCGCAGCAGGGGAGTTGAGGGGAGCCCCGTCCGCGAGGACCAAACGAGGCGCAGAATAATCATCGCACTTTCCGCAAAATACTGTGGTTTATGAGAATGTTCTCCGGGTTCAAACAAGCCCTCAGGCCACAAGATGTAAGTGCGATACTTCACGAAAGGCATTTCGTCGCCTCCAGCTACGCTACAGCAGAAGAAAGCGGACAAGGAGGTCGAAAGCGGACAGGCGGCGCCGAGTCTACGGCACGCCAAGGGTTCGAACATTTGGATGAGCAGAGACAGCTTCGTAAGTCAAAATCGCCATAGACCGGCTCATCGTCGTACCGCACGCGGTCCTGTCGTTGCGGAAGGAACGGTTAAGAAAATTGAGTTGGGGCGCTGCCGCCGCGGATAGACCGATGGGCCGACCTTCGGCGGGCTGGCAACGGGCTACCGGCCGCTCGATGCAAAAAACCCTGACATTGTTGCCAGGGTTTCGCATGTCATCGAGAATTTGAGAAGTGGATCAGAAGTCCACACCGCCCATGCCGGGGCCGCCAGGCATTGCTGGACCAGTCGTAGCCTTCTTCGGCAGCTCGGCAACCATCGCTTCCGTCGTGATCAGCAGCCCGGCCACCGAGGAGGCGTTCTGGACCGCGATGCGCACGACCTTGGCCGGATCAATGATGCCTATGGAGAGGAGGTTGCTGTACTCGCCTGTCTGCGCATCGAAGCCAAAAGAGTACTGCTCGTTATCGAGCACCTTGCCGACCACGATCGAACCGTCTTCTCCGGCATTGATCGCGATCTGGCGGGCCGGCCAAGACAGTGCTCTGCGCACGATCTCGACGCCGGTCTTCTGGTCGTCGTTCTTGGTGCGCAGGCCCTTGAGCTGCTCGGAGGCACGCAGCAGGGCGACGCCGCCGCCCGGAACGATGCCTTCTTCCACGGCCGCGCGGGTCGCATGCATCGCGTCATCAACGCGGTCCTTGCGCTCCTTCACCTCGACCTCGGTCGCGCCGCCGACGCGGATCACCGCGACGCCGCCCGCGAGCTTGGCGAGACGCTCCTGGAGCTTCTCACGGTCGTAGTCCGAGGTGGTCTCCTCGATCTGCGCCTTGATCTGAGCCACGCGCGCCTCGATGTCGGCCTTCTTGCCGGCACCGTTGACGATCGTGGTGTTCTCCTTGTCGATCATCACCTTCTTGGCGCGACCGAGCATGTTGAGCGTGACGTTCTCGAGCTTGATGCCGAGATCTTCCGAGATCGCCTGGCCGCCGGTCAGGATCGCGATGTCCTGCAGCATGGCCTTGCGGCGGTCGCCGAAGCCCGGAGCCTTGACGGCCGCGACCTTCAGGCCGCCGCGCAGGCGGTTCACGACGAGCGTCGCGAGGGCTTCGCCCTCGACGTCCTCGGCGACGATGACCAGCGGCTTGCCGGTCTGCACCACGGCCTCGAGCAGCGGCAGCAGCTCGTTCAGCGAGGAGAGCTTCTTCTCGTTGATGAGGATGTAGGCGTCGTCCATCTCAACGCGCATCTTGTCGGCGTTGGTGACGAAGTAGGGCGAGATGTAACCGCGGTCGAACTGCATGCCCTCGACCACGTCGAGCTCGGTCTCGAGCGACTTGGCTTCCTCGACGGTGATGACACCCTCGTTGCCGACCTTCTTCATGGCGTCAGCGAGGAACTTGCCGATCTCGGCATCGCCGTTGGCCGAGATGGTGCCGACCTGGGCGATCTCGTCGTTCGAGGTGACCTTCTTCGAGTTCTTCTCGAGGTCGGCCACGACGGCTTCGACCGCCAGGTCGATACCGCGCTTGAGGTCCATCGGGTTCATGCCGGCGGCGACCGACTTGGCGCCTTCACGCACGATTGCGGCGGCCAGGACGGTCGCGGTGGTGGTGCCGTCGCCGGCAGCATCCGCAGCTTTCGAAGCCACTTCGCGCACCATTTGGGCGCCCATGTTCTCGAACTTGTCGTCGAGTTCGATGTCCTTGGCAACGGCAACGCCGTCTTTGGTAATACGTGGCGCGCCGAACGACTTGTCGAGCACGACGTTGCGGCCCTTTGGACCAAGAGTGACCTGCACGGCATTGGCGAGAATGTCGACGCCGCGCAGCATACGATCCCTCGCATCTACTCCGAACTTGACTTCTTTAGCTGACATAGAGAATTCCTTCAGTTCCAATTAAATGATCCTCCAGCGCGCCCGGTAGGCTCTCCTCGGAGGGTGAGCTGTGGGAGCCCAGGATTAGGCGACCTTCTTCTTGGAGAACACATCCGTGAGAACGCCCATAATGTCACTCTCCTTCATGATCAACAGGTCTTGCCCATCGATCTTGACCTCGGTGCCGGACCATTTGCCAAACAGCACCCGCTCACCGACTTCGATGTCGATCGGAATTAGCTTGCCGCTCTCATCGCGGCCGCCCGGCCCAACTGCAATGACCTCGCCCTGCGATGGTTTTTCCTTCGCTGTGTCGGGAATGATGATGCCGCCAGCGGTCTTCTCTTCTGCGTCGATGCGCTTGACCACGACGCGGTCGTGAAGCGGACGGAATTTCATAGAGGTCTCCTGAGCGTTTGAACAAGTTGAGATTAGGCACAATGTGACCAGTAAACTATAGCAAGAGTCAGGCCAGAAATGCGCCGAGCAATCTATCCGTACAGTTCTGCAAAAGCATTGCCCGGCAGCGTGTGTGCTTGTCCGGAAGCATACGCGCTGAGGCGCACAGCCCCCCGGCTGTTGTGAAAATGACATTGCGCTTCCTGGAAACACGCGCATTGAGCCGCGGGACACTTCAACCTTGCTCGGACGGCGGTTGCACTGATCGAGAGTGTTTCGACGACGTGGGGATTGCACATGATTGCCTGACGGTACCAATCTAGCAGTCTGGCCGGCGAAGCGTGCGGTCCACAAGGGTTATCGAAGAGCGGCTCGTCAAATCTGCCGGAGTCGTGCATACGAATAGTATGCAACGATATCGAAAAATCAGGTTCTGCTCGTTGTAAGAGGCGGCCTGCTCCAAGGCAGGTCACCACCGAATTGTACCGGATCGCCGGTATCCAGCCGTGGCAGGGCACTTAAAGCCTACCGACTTGACCCTGGTCATTCGTAAGCCGACAGCACTTGAAGAAGGTTGCAAGCGCCGCGAAAGCTTGATTGCGCCGAGCAACGCGTGCATCGGGGCTTTCGCCGACCTTGTTCCTCGCCTAAGCTTCCGAGGGAAAGACCGTCGGGAGCTACTGGCAGCGAATCTGATGGCGGCCATCAGTCGGCAGAGCACATTCGGCGCAATTGTCCATATCCGACAGGTGACGCTCAAAGGAAGGCGGTCTTTCGGCAACTTGAAAGAGCCAATACGACGATCTGGCTCACCGAGGCCGCGCGTTCCGACGATAGGTTCGAGAATTGCATCGCGAGGGATAGCCTCTCCGTTTGATGTCGATGGCATCCAAACAGCTGTCGTCGATCAAGAGGACTGACTGACAAATGGAGCTTATACCTTGATATACATTGTGCAGCGGCTTCTGGCGTGTGATGTCGAAATTCACCAGATCTCCGCGCACCATGGAAAAGCAGCTGTGTCGTCCGTAGAAGTACATCAGCACATCATCTCACTTCTTAAGAAGCCGAATCCAGTCATCCTGGATATCGGCTGCAATGACGGGACTGATACGCAAAAATTCCTAGAACTCTGCCCGCAACCCCAGCTCTACTGCTTTGAGCCGGACCCCCGAGCGATCGCGCGCTTCAAGAAGAAGCTCGGCCCATCCCTCAATAGGGTGAAGCTGTTTGAAATAGCCATCAGTGATCGAAACGGGACGATCGACTTCCACCCCAGCAATGCAGATGGCGATGCAAAGGATTGGGACCTATCCGGTTCAATACGCCGTCCGAAGAACCATCTTACCGAGTACGATTGGGTCCGGTTTGATCATCCTGTCTCGGTTGAAACACGGCGGCTGGACGACTGGTGCAGCGAAGCCAAGCTTGACGGAGTCGATCTTATTTGGATGGACGTTCAGGGAGCCGAAGCCGACGTTATCGCCGGCGGTATGCGGACGTTGAGCAACACGCGTTTCATCTACACCGAGTATAGTGACCGCGAGCTCTACGAAGGGCAGTTGTCATTGCAAGCCATTCTTAACTTATTGCCATCCTTTGAAGTGGCGGCTCACTATCCGCGCGCAGTGGAAGGTGATGTATTGCTCAGAAATGCGCGCGCCTAGCGGCTCATATCGAGCGTCTCATTCATGGCCTGACCAGCGGACTCCGTGCTGGCCACAGCTGCACAACGGTGATCATCAAGCGGCTATCGCGAGCTGGACAGGCAGTGCGGTTTGTCCATTGGGCCGGCGTGCATGTCGGCCGATCCATTGGGAGCGGCCAGCGCCATGGCGGTCCTGGGGTCCACGCGGCCGAACCGTAGCAGCACGGCGCTCGCGCGCTCTTGGCGCCGCTACGTCGGACCCGCTCCACCGACACTCGCCAGGATCTAATGCCGATCACGCCGAATCTGATCGCGCGGCTTCACCGGCGCAGTCAAAACCAGTCCGGCTTGCCGATATCACTCCATCCTAACCGCATAGGGCTCGCTGTATTGGCTGCCGCCATGGATCTCATCAGCCGCAAGATAGCCGGCCGGGCCAAGCGCGACCTCATGAAGGCCGAAGCGTCTTTTCCGCGCCGTCGATGCCAATTCGCCAGCAGCGGGCAAGAGTGGATTGATCGACTTTCCGATCGGGCGTATACAGTACGCGCAGGCTAAGGTCGCGCGGCCGCTGCCAGCGCTTGCCTGCTCGCATCGATGAGCCGCAAGGGTGAATGCTAGGATAATGCGCCATTGAGAGCTTCTTCCGCACCGTGCGCCACAAACGGCAAGTAGGCAACCGGTGCGAGAGTCCCGCTAGCGCGTGATTTGGAGAGTTCGTGAGTTGAACCGCGAGCCGTTTCGCATAAGTTCAGGTATATCCTGCTCGGTAACGTCAAGATTGAGGGGCTAAGAGGCTTATAAGGACTCGCATGTTTGGACAACGACCGGGTAGTCCAGGATATGTAGC
Organism: Bradyrhizobium sp. SPXBL-02; assembly: GCF_051853065.1. Taxonomy (NCBI): domain Bacteria; kingdom Pseudomonadati; phylum Pseudomonadota; class Alphaproteobacteria; order Hyphomicrobiales; family Nitrobacteraceae; genus Bradyrhizobium; species Bradyrhizobium sp. SPXBL-02. Next base: position 2,305,215 of record NZ_CP182474.1, read on the forward strand.
GGGATCCTTTGCCCTGCGGTGTCTTTGTTCAAATTGAAACAAGGGGCCACGCCCTCAGCGGCAGGCCACTCATCGCGCAAGTGCAGTAATCCGTTGGCGTGGCGTGTGGCTTGCCCGTGCGTGACCAACTTTATGGAAAGCCCGGCTGTATTGCACTTCCCAGAAGGGCGCGGCCAGCGCTCTGGAGCGTTCCCTCGTTTAAAGCTGCGTGCTGGGCAACCACGAAGCTGTCGCACATGGCCCGTGCTAGATTACTGGCGCTATAGAGCGCCTCAGTTCCAGCCAGACCGCTGGCAATTCTGCAGACCTCAGCGCCCTGCCGCGCGGCGTTCGTCGCCGCGAGCCGCATTAGCGCCGTGGTGCCAAGATTTACCTCACCCTTGAGCGCTTCCTTCCACAGCTCCTCGGTGGCGTCGTAAAAGAAAGAACGAGCGGAACGTAGCATCGCTTCGGCTTTGGCGATTTCAAGCTGCACATAGCCGCGCTCAGCCATCACGGGCGCTCCAGTGATCGAGGCACGGGTTGCGGCCATGGCAATCACCTCGTCTATTGCGGAACGCGCAATCCCGATGCCAACAATCGCATGCGCCTGCGCGGCGAAGGCGACAGATGGATAACAATAGAGCGGCCCATCAAGTGTCGGCGGACCGCCGCGGATCAACGTCCATTCCTCTGGCACAATGACGTCGCTGACGACGACGTCGTGGCTTCCGGTGCCTTGCAGTCCGATGACGTCCCAATTGGGCCGAATTGTCACCTTCTCGGCCGGCATCACCGCTACACGCGGAAGATCACCGCTCGGATCGTCTTCCAACGTGATACCAACTCCTATCAAATCCGCCTCTGGTGAGCCGCTAGCGAATGGCCACACGCCATGCACGATAAGTCCCTTGGCGCATCGCTTAGCGGGTTGGAGTGGGAAAAGCGCACTCGCCAACACCACGTCAGGTCCATTGGCGTACACTTTGCGAAGCGTGTCGTCCGGAAGAGCAGCGAGGTAGCGAGCTCCATCCCCGAAGCTGGCGACCCAACCGGCGGAGCCGTCGGCCTCGGAAATGCACTCCACCAGCCGACAAAAATCGGCTGGCGTTCGCTCCTCACCGCCGAATCGCTTGGCAGCCATAGCCCGATAGACGCCGACGCGTCTGAAGCCGTCGATGATTTCTTTTGGAATCTTCTGCGTGCGGCTAAACTCGTTGCGACGCGCACGGATCTCGACGAGTAGCGGCGACAGATTAGCCCAGGTCGCAGCCGCGGCGTGGGTTCTGGAAGTCACCGTTTCTGGTGGAGCGTTCATAGATCATCCTCCGTGTCTTGAGCCGGTCATCGCCGCGCGTCGTTCATATGGGCGCCGCATGGCAAGGCCAGGTGATTTGACCCCGCTGGACGGCGTTCTCAAAGCAGTCGCACTTGATATCGAGTCCATGAGATCGGACACGGTAGCTTCCCAAACTTGAGCGGCCGGACGCCTGACCGAGATATAGCTGTCGCCCTGCCATTGAGGCTGACCGGCAAAGCAGCCGATAGGCTGCGGCGGCATCGATCCGCGTTTGTCGAACTGAATCTCCGGCGGTCGATCGGGGCATGCGGTGCATGTCGTTTCCACATGAACGTGTGGTCACACTTGTGACAGGCCGGGTCGAACCACGTTTGGAATTCCTGAGTTGTGCTTGGGAGAGCGCCCAAGCCTGCGGTCTCTTGCCCGTCTTCCCAGCAATTGACGTGCCATCAAGCATAGCTGCCGGCTTTGTCTGAACCGCGCGAGATCACTCCGCCGTGCCGTGCCAGCGCAATGCTCTTGCGCTCCGGTTTGCTTTTAGACACAAGATGTCCTTAACAAGCCGCGAAGAAAACCACAGAGGCGGACCGCGACCGCCACCAACCCGGTTCAACGTTCCTGCTTAAGCTTAAGTCCGGCTCCGGTCTCCTGAGGTTACCAACAGCCCAAATGTGCTGCTCCTGCGACTGCTGGTGAGCGCTTGCTTAGAAGCAGAGTTCAAGAACGCAGGTGTTCGTGAAACGCACGGCGGCTCCGGACGCTGCAATTGCACGATCAACTCCGCGTTCGAGGTGACTGCAAGAGTGGTCCGCTCATGCGAGCGAAGACGAAGCGTTTCGAACAGGTTTCGGTGGCTTTCCGGGCTTGCCAGCGACAGAGGAGTCTGTCCACGTTCTGTCATACCGAACGCAAGTTCGAGCACATTCCTGACTGGCCGACCCTCTTGCGGCCGGTGGCGCCTCTTTCGTCGGCGATCTATCTATGCTTGCAGCTTGGCCGAGCTTGCCGAATTCGTGCGACAACTATGCGCGCGCCACAAGCGTTGTGACAGACCAGGCACGACACGTTTTGAAGCCAGTGCTCTGTTCCCACTAAGCGAATCCGTGGTTGAAGGGCCTGATTCTGGAAGCGCGGTTACCAGATGCTCTCCGGCCTGTAGGCGCGGTGCGCGCGCTGAAACATGGCTGTTGTCGCACCGAATTCACCTGCGCAGATAGAACGAGAAACCTGCTAAGTCTCGCCGCGACTTAGAACCTACCAGCCCCCGCGTAAAGGCGACGCACTTTGTAAGCTTCGGGTTTCTTCTCGTGCCGAGCTCGTCATGGAGGACGGCGAACGAGACCATCTAGCGAATGATTGACGCGCGGCTGGTTTTCCGATGGTCCCGGTCACCAAATGGCTCATGCAGGAGGGCTGTCTGGTACGGATACAGGTAGCATGTTGCTTTACAACCCGGCCGGGTAGTCATGCTGGTTGTTCTGTATGATCCCTCAGCCCTGGCTGAGCTCGGTTATAAAAGCGGGACCGTGGATGCATTACCCAATCGGAGACGAGAAGCTATCGGGATCGTCGCGTGCTCTGGAGTTTAGAGCCTGCAATGCTTCGCATTGCAATCTGCTACCCGAACCACCTCCATTGGGTTGGCGGCTCAATTAGGAGGCATGAATGCTGCCGGACGCGCTATGTGTGTTTCTTGTTGCTGGCCGCGCGTTGCCAACATGAGTGCGTAAAACACGAGAAGAATTAAGAGGCCGCGCATATCTAAGGAGTCCTGAAGCGATGACAATTGTAGAGCGGATAGTATCCGGGTATTTGTGGTAGACGTTGGACCAACAATATTGCGCGGATCTGAAGCGATGTATCAGGCGGCAGACGATTGCCGGGAGCGTGAAGGCGCTAGCATCAGGTCACGATATAGACCTTGCCGGTGTCGATCCGATACAGGCCTCCGACGACCTTCAGTCGGTTCTGCTCGACTGCGCCGCTCAGAATTGGACCTGTCGATTTCAATTTGTTGACGTTATCGATCACATTTTGTCGGGTTGCTTGGGCGATCCCGTCGCCGGCTTGGTCGCGAGATGCTTTCACTGCAGGAGAAAGTGCAGTTACCAGGGATGAAATGTGCCCCGGCGGCCGCTTATCTTCATGGAGCGACTTGATCGTGGCGTCTATCGCACCGCAATGATCGTGGCCAAGTACGAGGATCAGCGGCGTGTTGAGTATGGCAGCCGCGTATTCCATACTGGCGAGCGTATCATCGTTAGCGAAGTTACCGGCCACGCGGCAGACAAACAGATCACCTAATCCGCTGTCGAAGACAAGTTCGGGGACCACGCGGGAGTCGGCGCAGCTCAGAACCGCTGCATATGGATTTTGTCCCTCAACCAAGACCGGCCGCTCGCGGCTGAAATCGTCGGCTCGTGGTGCGCCCTGGACATAACGATCGTTCCCCTTCAGCAACCGATTCAGGGCAGCATCTGGCGAGAGCAGGTTGTTTGGCTTGGGCGGGCCTTTTGCTTCCTTCGCATCGACAATCTTACTGCCGAACCGCAGGAAAACTGTCGAAACAGCGAACAGCAACAGTGACCGGCGCGAACGCGCGTGCCTGGTTAAATGGTACATGTCTTGAGAATGGGCTGCTTTCATGTGTCGCCTCATCGCACGGCCTTACGCCACCCGGTGGCGTCGGCTTCCGCTTCGCTGCAGAGCCAGCGTCCACCGCGCTTCTTCGTCATGTCGAGTTGTTCGTAACCGGGTTGCCCTGGCAGGTAGTAAATGCGGTCGCCTCTGCGCTCGACAGTGCCTTTTATCAGGCACTCGGGCGACGGCGGTTCCGATAGCAAGACGGATCCAAGCAGAATTTCCTGAGCGTCGACCGGAACCGACGTCGCGCCCACGATAATCGTGCCCCGATTGCGGCGAGGCCAGTCCCAGGGCGCGATGAATGCGCCGGACCACAGCCCCGCATTGGCTGTGCTCGCCACCAACTCATAGACAATGTAGGTATGGTGAGATGCACCAGCCGATAGCGCCAAGCCCGAGCGTACCATCCAGGCGTTTACATCCTCGCCTTCGATGAAGCAGCTGCCGAGGGCTCGCCGATACTCATCGACTCTTTCGGTATGACAATCCCACGTTCGCCCATTCGAATGCTTGCTGAGCTCGTCGCGAACAGCTACGCCGCAGGCCCATTTCCGGCCCTGTGCGTCGAGGCAAATCTGATCCGTCTCAGGAGCTTCGATGCCTGAGAGCCGGACGTTTGTTTTCTCGATCTCGATCGTATTGCCGTCGAGGATGCGCGGAGCACCGCTGAGTGTCTCGGCGAAAACCGGAGATGTGATGAGGGCGATCAATACGAACATACTTCCGGGGTGCTTCATCCCGACAATAACCTTTCGCTCCTGATCCATGTTCACGCACGATCCGGTGCCGATACATTCGATTGCTCGACCGCAGATTTCCGTTCGGCTTTCGATGTGTACTTTATGAGAGCCTAGCGTGAGTTCGAAGCTACGACCTGACGCTGCGTAAGGATCAAGAGATTTCTTCCCGTGTGCGTGCGGCGGTATCTTTCGATCATCGACGCCTCTCCTACCCTGAACGTGCTGTACCCTCTGGACCTGAGGAGGAGATCCTCGTGGCGCCGAACTTGAGATGCCGGACAAACCCGAGCCTTGGAAGGCTGTGCTACCTCTTTGCAAAAGTGAGGACCATGAAGCGTCGGTGCTTGCGGCGGAGTCAGGCTTGGAGGAGCAACCTTGCCATGGTTGATGACGACTTCCATCGGCAAACCGGACAGTTCCGACGAGGGCGATGATTCGCCCCAAAAGTCGTGTCACGAAAAAGATTCGCAAAAATGATCTGGTCTGACTCGCTCTGGCCTGTGTAGGCAAAGTACGCGACGGAGTTCAGCCTCAATGCTCGCCGCATAAATGAAGCGTTCTTTCGAGCAAACCGCGGAAATCCGGTACCTTCTTACGCCGAGCCATATGATCGTTGCTACCAATCGCATTGTGGCATTTGGCTCCTCCGCGCTGCACCATAGCTCGTTGGTGCTACCGCCCATACATTTGCACAAGAACTGAATTGTTTATGACTCAGGCAGCGCTACGGGCGGCCGCTATTTGGTCGTGACGGTTCCTGCGATCTCAAGTGGCTTACCCAGGAACGCTAGCATCAGCGCCCGTTTGCTCCAGGAATTGGAACGGCTGCGATATGGAGCCGCGTTTTGCCGTGGATGCTCCGGGCGTGCGCAAGCTGCCCACGTGTTCGGACAATCGCGAGTGCCTTCCTGACGCAATTCAGTGTGAGGGTTCAGTCCACAATACGCGTTTGCCCATGGCGCACTCGGGGCGAATAGCTCTGGTGCGGTTTAGCCGACTCAAGCTACACATCATTCTTCAGCACCTCACTAATAATGGGAATGACATGGTCGCAGTCGTTCGAGAAGTATCGGTCTCTTCTTACGCGCTTGAAGTAGATGGCCAGCTCAGAGCGGAATTCGCAACCAAAGACGGTGCCACGGCAGGTGGAGCAGAACTAAAGAAGCGCTTTCCCAAGCTTAAAATCCGGGTCTATGACGTGCAGACAAACGAGTGCGAGGAAATCTAGGGCCGAGTCAGTGGCGCTCGACGTTCTGCGTACAGCTCCGGAGCTTCCCGGCCTGCGCACTCGCAAATGGGCAGGCGCTCAGCGGGTATGCCGGGCTTGCTACCAGTGTAACTTCCTCGCCCATTTCGTCTCGGCATCGGTTCCTAGTGCCGGGTCAAGGTCGCTACGCTCACGCTCTGGCGCACGCCACGCAGTCACGCGACGTGCGGAGCACACACGCCGAATCGGCCCGGGCCCGAGGCATCCCCAAGCGCTCTAGTGAAGAATGCATGAGAGCTGGTGCCCGCACAACTTGGTTGCTCTCGCTGGGTGGAGTGCAGGCGGGCAAACCACATCTCGCAAACTAGTACGCGCCGCTGAGCTCGACACCTGGCGGAAAAGCGCAATCGTGCTGCTCGACCTTTCCTACGGCGGGCCGAAATGCCGCGAGAAGGGCAGGCGCACTGTTGCGGAGCCGTAAACATCACAACTGCAGACCGCGTATGTCTTGCAGTTGGTACGAGGCGTTCGACCGTACGGCAGCTGCGGTCCGATGTTGCTTTGCGCGACCGTCTACTAAGGCCTTCGGTCTCCTAAGTCTTCCTCTTCCTTTGGCTCGGTGCGTTGGAACCAGGATCCCGGAGGAAATTTAGCGATCCCCTTGGCAAAGGAGGATTGTGGCTCCCAATCTTGGCCTTCGCTCTTCTCGAAAGTGATGACCCCGTTGTGTGTAAAATAACGTGGTCCTTGGAGATCGCAATTCACCAAGAGCAGAATACGCCACAGATCGCCTTTCTCGTTCGGCTTGTCATTCCGCCTCGGTAAGTAGTCTACCCCAACAGGTTCAATGATAGTGCATCGGCCTTGCCCTAGAAGATCGCCGAGCCGGCCTTGCGGCGTAGTCACAAAGTTGAAGTTAGTCGGATCATGCAGAAAGCGAAGATTTGCGTTCCTTTCACCATCTGCGACTTCTCTGGCGATCAACGAGAGCGCTAGGGCGCGCCAGCCCAATTCCATGGGCTTCGCATAGGTTGACGCCAGTTCAGTCGTACCGTCGAGCGCAACTTTCCAGGTGATAGCGTACTGTTCGTCTGATTTGTTGTCTCGGTGCCTGGTCCATGAAACGAAAACATGGTCGTTTTCGCCAAGTTCAACGACGCCCCACGTCTGAGGGACGAACTGTGCCACCTTCGAGACATTGGAGATAATTTGTTCTATCGTCTCACCATCTTGTGCTCGCCAAGTTGACTTGAGTCTTTCGACAAGTGGCATGTCGCTTGCGCGAATAGGGTTGCTCATGGCAGCCGGCCAGGCTAGGCAGATTAGAAGTCCGCCCAAGTAACGCCATAGCGCGGATCTTCCAGACATTCTCTTCATAACCCTCGGCCTATCGCGTTTCATCCGTACATCTTTCAAAGCGGGCAACCTTGAACCTGCTATGAGCGAGCGCAAGAAGTTTACGGAGACGCGACGGGGGCACCCGCGGCTGTCCCGGCGCGGGCAGGAGCTCCCTCTATGTCACGCGCCGCTAACTTCCCTAACCAGCGACAGCGTCAATTGGCCGAGCTGGACATGTCCAGCAGGAGAGACTGGGCATGTCGAGGGGCTTGCATTCTTTGTGCCAGGCAGCAGGCGGAGATTTGCACGGGTTTTATCTCCATCTTGTCGACTTTCCGACCTACGCTCGTTTCGATGTCTCCATTCAGTGTATCGGCCGTAGTTTTGTGCATCCTAGTCCCGCACTCTAGTTTGCGGAAGAGGTGAACGCCCCGATGCCAAGTGCCTGATGAGAAGTGGGAGTGCGTTCGCAGTCATTGAACCGTGTGGTTCGCTATAGTTGCCGTCGGCGTTCGGCCTACATGATGGCGAGGCGAAGCCGACTCGACGAACTTGAAACTCTGGCTGGCACGACAATCAACCTGCTCGCCGCGTATCTTGCTAGATTGCGCCGCTTGCCTTGACCCATTCAATGCGGATCTTCTAGTCGAGGAAATGGCTGGCCAGCGGACGTGCTGGGCGAACCGCTGGAAATCGGAAGCCGCGTCGAATGCATTCTGCTCGAACCAGCGGTAATCCTCCCCGCGCAGGCTGGTTTTGTCCCTTTCATTGATGGGGCGGGGGGCGTCGCCTCAAGGCAGCTCCGATGCTCGCTCCGACATCTGACAAGGACATCTCTGATTGCGACCTGATTATAGAATCCGGATGCACGGTCATTCGCCTAGTAGATGTCGCAGATTAGCCTGGCACATAATCTGAGAGGTTGACGGAAGAGCCCTCCTGCCGATAATCCAAATCGTCGAGGTTCTCCGAATCACACTTGATCCGGAGCTAAGAGGGAAGCCGGTCCAAATGCCGGCGCTGCCCCCGCAACTGTGAGCGGCGAGCTACTGTCTAACGATGTCACTGAAGCCGCACGGCTTCGGGAAGGCCGGACAGCAGCGATGACCAGCGAGCCAGGAGACCTGCCCCGACGATAGATTGGTCCACGGGCGGGGTGTCTCGGTGGTGCGCCAAGCAGCCGTCGCGCCCGCGACTTCCTCTGCCTGCGTCCGCCATGGCCTCCGCCCCCAACAGGGGTTAACACTATGTCTCATCTCTCTCTTCCGGTTGCTACGCTCGGAACGCCACGCATCGGTCCAAGGCGTGAGCTCAAACTGTCTCTCGAGAGCTACTGGGCGGGAAAGATCAGCGAACAGCAATTGCTCGAGGACGCATCCGGCCTGCGCGCAGCGAACTGGGCTCGTCAGAAGTCTCTCGGCGTCACGGTCATTCCGTCGAATGACTTCTCGCTGTATGATCAGGTGCTCGATACAAGTGTTATGGTTGGCGCTATCCCAGAGATCTACGCCTCGAAAGGAGAATCCGTTTTCCTCAAGACGTACTTCGCCATGGCTCGCGGATCACAATGCGACGATCAGGATGCGGGTTGCCGTCTTGGCCCGCGGGGGTCTGGCGCACCCGCGCAGGAAATGACTAAGTGGTTTGATACTAACTACCACTACATGGTTCCCGAGTTTTACAGGGGACAGGAGTTCAGATTTTGCTCTCGCAAACCCATTGAAGAGTATGTGGAAGCAAAGGCTCTAGGTTTTCAAACCCGCCCTGTCCTGATCGGGCCCGTCACATTCCTAAAGCTCGGCAAGAGTGCCGATAGCGCGTTCCAGCCCCTCTCCCTATTGGATGATTTGATACCGGTCTATATCGAGGTTCTGCATGAATTGGCCGAACGAGGGGCAAGTTGGGTTCAGTTTGACGAGCCCTGCCTGGTCCTTGATCTGGACGAAGCGGTGCGAAAATCATTGCTACATGCCTATAACCGCTTCGCAAAGGAGGGACCGGCTATCAGGATCATGGTTGCCAGCTATTTCGGCGACCTAGGCGACAATTTGGATACAGCCTTGAGCCTCCCGGTTTCCGGTCTGCACTTTGATCTGGTTCGAGCGCCAGAGTTGTTGGATCAGATCGTCGCTGTCGGCCGAAGTGATCTCGTCATGTCGCTCGGGGTCATCGACGGCCGGAATGTATGGCGGTCGAACTTGTCGTCGCTCCGTCAGAGGCTGGAGCCCGCGATTGCGAAGCTCGGCAAGCACCGTGTGCAGCTCGCTCCATCCTGCTCGCTGCTTCACGTGCCGGTCGATGTTGAACTCGAGACCGGGCTCGCGTCTGACGTTAAGAGCTGGCTTTCTTTCTCGGTTCAGAAGATGCGCGAGCTTGCGATCCTGGCGCGGGTGCTCGCTGGCGACCAGAATGTCGGGCTCGCTCTAGCCGATTCGGAATGCGCTGTGGCCGCCCGCCGGACTTCGCCGAAGATCCATGACACCAATGTCGCTGCCCGGATGAGGGCGATCGACCAGACGATGCGTCGGCGGGCAAGCCCGTTTGACCGTCGTTCCGAGATCCAGAGGAAACGCTTTGGACTACCAGCGTTTCCCACCACGACGATCGGATCGTTTCCGCAGACCACAGAAGTCAGAAATGCTCGGGCGGCGCATGCGCGAGGCGCGTTGAGCGACGAACAATACGATAGGTTCATCAAGGAGGAGATAACCCGCGCCGTGCGTTGGCAGGAGGACATCGGTCTTGACGTCCTCGTGCACGGCGAATTTGAGCGGAATGACATGGTGCAGTACTTTGGCGAGCAACTCGCCGGCTTCCTATTTACCAGGAAGGGATGGGTACAGTCTTATGGCTCGCGCTGCGTCAGGCCCCCGATCCTGTTTGGCGATGTAGTGCGGTCGAAACCGATCACTGTGGACTGGTGGCGCTACGCGCAATCACTAACTAGCAAGCCAATGAAGGCAATGTTGACCGGGCCGGTGACGATCCTGAACTGGTCGTTTGTTCGCGATGATATTCCTAGAAGCGAGGTCTGCCGTCAGCTTGCGCTGGCGATCCGCGACGAAGTCCGCGATCTCGAGAATGCCGGTGCGGCCATGATCCAGATCGACGAAGCGGCACTCCGCGAAGGATTGCCTTTGCGCCGATCGGAGTGGAAGGCATATCTCGATTGGGCCGGAGAGTGCTTCCGCATCTGCTCATCAGGCGTTACCGATCAGACGCAAATCCATACACATATGTGCTACTCCGAGTTTAACGACATCATCGGTGCGATCGCTGCAATGGATGCGGATGTCATTTCGATCGAGACGTCGCGATCGAAAATGGAGCTACTGGACGCATTCAGAAAGTACGAATATCCTAATCAAATCGGACCGGGCGTGTACGACATCCACTCTCCACGTGTTCCCGAGGCGGACGAAATGAAGGAGCTGCTGGTGCTGGCTCGGACGCGTTTGCAGGAATCGCAGCTCTGGGTCAATCCGGACTGCGGCCTAAAAACGCGCAAATGGGAGGAGGTTCGGCCTGCGCTAACCAACATGGTCGCTGCCGCCCGCGAACTGCGCGCTGCATCCTATCCGCAAAACCATTGATACCGGGCTCGGGTCTGTTCTCGACCAAGCTAATTCGCTTGTGGTCATTACCGTGCTCTATGATCTCGAGGCAAGCCTTGGGGCCAACAAAAAATGCTTGGCCCCACTTAGCGGTCGGCCCGGAGGAACGACGCTGACCGGGCGCGGTACTTGGCCCAGAGAGAATAGCCGACGTTTCATTAAGGCGAGAACATTCGCCGAAAATATGGAATCATATCGACACGTTTACAGTGGGAACGGTTGCGACAGCAATGAGAGGAGCGATGCCGGACGTCAGTGCACGGGCCGATCGCAATCGGTCCGCTCGGGCATGTTTCCCGTCAGGTACTTCTCATTCAAGGAACTCTACATCGTCCGACGAGAGTGTGCCGAAACCAGTTCCTGCCTTAACTCACGCCAATTTATTCTGCGGGATGGCCGCCGCTATCCGAGCCAGATACGCCAATGGGTCGGCTGCACGGCGACGTGCTCTCCGTTATTCGCGTTGACCCATCCGCCGAACACCCGGCGACAAGGAAAGGCCACCCGGTGAATTGAATTGCCCTCGATCACGGCAATCTCCAGATCCTGATCGAAGGGCGGCATGATTTCGAGCCGCTCCCAGATCAAATCGCCATTAGATCCTGGACGAAGTTCATCGCTGCGAGCTGACAAATTCAGACAACCTTGTGAACATTACGAACATCGATTGGCTTCCGCGCGAACAGGCTCTGCCCGAATCGACCGGACGGCGCGCGGTCTCGATGGCGTGAGCCGCGGCAGAGGGCTATCGGCCCTGGCATCGTTGGTACGGAACACGATCCGCTCGCGAGCCGAAATATTTGGAGTTCCGCCGGGAAACAAGGCCTGAGCTTCCGTCGAATCGCTCTGGGTTAGCTCAAGACCTCGGCTGTTGGTATTTGTAACTGTTCTGCACGAGCTAAACTTGTCTGCAGCTCCAGCAATCCGGCCCGCAGCGGGGTAAATGGTCCGGCTTTCTGTCATGTCACGTCCCTTGTTGGGAGACATCTCCGTATTCTGCAGCGTCACCGCGTGGGGTGCGGGCGACCTCAGCCGCGCTCTCGCGCGCGTAGCACGCGCTCCAGCGAGAGCGCGAAGACGCCGGATTCGGTTGACACCATTAGGATGGACGTAGCTTCGCTCGGTGCCCATGATCCGGCCTGTCCGCAGGTCGATAAAGTAAACGCCATCGCAAGCGGCGCAACTTATCACGTGCAGGTCATTGATCCGCGGCTCGGCTGCGCCCGGAAGAAGTCCTAAAAAGTGATCGCTGGTACCCGGACATGAAAGCATCATGGGCTTAAGTCGTTCTTTCCGCCATGCGTCTGACCTTACTAAAGGATCACTTCTATCAGGACGCAGCCGCCGCAGCATTGATGCGGGTCAAAAGGCTGGTCCGTCCGAGTGGTTGAGCTCGAGCGGCCGCTACGTGCCGCAGACGCCCGGGTTGGCAGTCGACATGTCCGAACTCGGGCGTCCGCCAGGGCCTCGCGCTCCCCGCAACACGCCAGTGTGTTGATTTGAGGCGCAACTCACGCTCCATGGGCTACGGCAGCATTTTTCCTCATTGCTCCGTGCACGCGGATGGTCAAACGATTGTTCGCCTTTCATTGTCGGTAGCCTTGCCGGGGCTGATTCCATCCTTAGGTTTTGGCACTGAAATCCTGCGCCTAGGGCTCATCGAAACGTGGGCTGCGACAAGCCTTATGATCGGCTTTGCTGTGGGGGCGGCTGGTGGACCGTCGGATGCAAGATCGGGGTTCCTTGCCTGCTTACGATCGCCTGCGCGTATAGTCCCTCGCCGCCGCATATGAGAAATCCGCGCGCGCGCCTGCGATGATAGTGCATGTTGCCCTCGATCGTCTCTGCGAGACAATCCCCGATCAAAGACGTGAGTTTGCCGGTCGGCGGCATGAGGCTCCTGAGAGGCGCTGCCCCTCGGCTCAAAGCGTCGTGCGATAAGGCAGGTAGGACAGACAGGCCATCCCTATTCTTCGCGAAACAACAAGCGGCTCGCGCCGCGCTGTTACATCTGGATCTATCTTCGGAGGAGCAGACAGACCTCTTGGGGTGCTGCTTGAGGCAGATCAAGTACTCTCGGTGCGAATGGCAGAATAGTGGATAGGGCGAACCACGGGAAGAGAGGGGCATGCCTTCATTTAACGTTCGGTTTATTAAGACCGTTTGTGACGATACTGGCGGCGAGCACCGTGCCTGCCAGGCAGCATTCAAGGTCGATGCCGCCTCCCTGAGTGCTGCTGCTCAGCAGGCGGAAACTGATTTTTGCAAGCAAAAGAGTGTCCGCGATTGGACAGTCTTCGCCGATGTGTTGGAGCTTCGAACCCCACCTGCATTAGCTAATCCGTCCGCATCAGCCTTTCGAGCATCCCGCAAGGACGAGCTCTCATGAGTAAGCAAGGGTTTCGCACTTCCTGAATGTTCCACGGAAGCGGGACATCTTCAGCACCGACCAAGGCTCGTAGTTCACGGGCGCGAGGTTGACCGGCGTGCTCGCCAGTCATGGCATCGCCACGAGCATGCACGGCTTGCTTGCCCGGCGCGACAACGTGTTCGTCGGGCATGCCTATTTGACTCTGTCCGACGCCCGCGTCTCGATCGGACGATGCCTCGCCATTCTACAATGGCCGGCGTCCGCCTTCGAGCCTTGGCGGCGGCGCTCCGGATCAAGCTTACTTCCGGCAGCCGCCATTCCGTGTGGTAGCCTTACTATGGCAGAGGCTCCACTTACACAATCGGCACAGATCGGCAGTCGGTCTATGGAATCTGAAGGCACGGTCAATGCGGGGTAGGCGTGATCTTAAATTCGTACGACCAGTGGTCGAGATTGAAGGAAGTCGTGGTGGGTACGGCCACCAATCATGCGGCTCAAGATCGCGAACTCTCTTGCGATCTGTTCTTCTATATCAATCTTAAGTTTCGCCCGGCGTGGTATTATCCGCGTTCTCTCGTGGGCGGCAGCAGGTACGCAAGCTGGCTCACGGGTCCGCCACCGGATCAAGAACCGCTATCTCGACAAACTGAATGAGGACGTCGAAGGAATTGTGAACACGTTGCGGGAACTTAACGTGACCGTGCATCGACCCGATGACCCGTGCGGTCTCGAAAGGTGACCGATTATTTGCCGGAAGCAATGCGCAGGTGATAGTCGCGCCCGAACCACTCAAAAATAGTTCCCCCGCTTACGACGATGACGATCTGCTGTTGTCCAGTCATTACATAGATATCAACGTCATTTCGGTCCCTCCTGAGGTCGTTTTAGTCAACGACGCCTGCCCCGAACTGGCCCGGTTCCTTGAACACAGTCGCTTTCCGGTCGTCCGGCTCGGCACCGCCATAGGTGGATCTTTGTCGGGGGGCCATTGCTTTACTCTCGACACGGTCCGCGAAGACGGGTCGGAGATTACTTCAAACTAGTACCGCGATAAACGTAATCGTCTGCTTCTCGAGGCGGCGCCTCGTAAAGCCTTTGCTTGGGGGGCCTGATAGCTGGCGAGGGTGTGCTCGCTAGGACTGGTCAGGGTTATGCTGCATCAACTAGTTGCCAGAACCCAAAAATTGTAGCGTAGGTTCCGCAGAGCCGCAAAGTAGCTGAGTCAATTAGATGTACTCTCGCCAAGTTTCAGGTCGACCATCGTCGAGTGCGCCTCTCAGCGGACCCTAAGTTGGGACGTGAACACGCTCACATCTTGCGCCACCATCGTGCCCGTGACGGTCTTGACGTATCAGGACGGGAGCTTTCGAATGTCATTTGATCGTCCAGTGACTTTAAGGAGACTGTTGCTTCGATGTCACCAAACCGATGAACGACCGATCTACGCTCGTGCGACAAGAGACACCACATGTTCGATATCTATTTGAACCAAAGACACGATCTCTTGGTCGTTCCGACAAGCTTTGGGATCCCCGCGGGATTGGACGGCAATTGGAAGATAAAGAAGCGGGCGGTTCGTTCCGTGAGCGACGTCATTCGTCAAGATGTACAACAGCGTGGTTACCACCGACGTCGTTTGATCTCGTACCGGTCCAACGCGACACTTGAGACCTCGTCACACTCCTAGTCAACGCAGCTATCTGATGCTGAATCGTTCTTCGGAAACGTCGGGCAGGATGTGGCCGATGCCGTCGAAAGCGTTGCTTACCGCGGCGACAGGAGGCGGGTGTCGCGCATTGGGCTTAAGGAGGAAGCTTTCGTTTGAAGGCGGGGCACGCCTCTGGAGCTTACCGCAAATTTGGCGTTATCGGGCTTTTCCTCGGGTCAATGGCGTGTGCGTGAGTTTTCTGCTGTCTATACTGAAGATAGTGGCCAGCTTGTATGAAGCGCATCGCAGGCCGCGCGCCCCAAGTCGGTATCTTCGGCCAAAGCTGATGCGGGAAGCCGGGTGCTGGATCCTCACCGAGGAGGGAAGGGAATGTCTTGAGACGCTCCAACACTTAGATCGGTATGCTATGCAGGCGTAGGTTGAGCGAGAGATCGCCCAAACAGCCGAAAGCTGAGCAACCCCTTTGACTTCGCAGCTGGGAACGAACGCGGGCAGAAAGCGCCCCACGGCAAGCGATTGAGCCCACGTAAACCGCTACCGCCGTGACGGCCAGCCGATCTCCTAGCTGATGGTGATTTACTCAACTAGATCTTGAAGTTCACATTTTGAGATAGTGGCGTGTAATGGGTATTGCGAAGTTGTTCAACGCGGCGAGGGGATATTGGCTTGATTTTAATCTGAGGGATGGAGAAATGCACATCAGCGTGGTCGAGCCGGTCGGCTAAACTGATCTCTCGGTTGGCTTACTCATTCTAGAGAGTGTCAATTGCTTAGCTGCGAATAGAAGGGCGTCGATTGGAAAGTTCTCAGAGCGCGAGGTGTATGTGAAGTTTACAGTTCCACAGCTATACTAGCCCAGACGTCTCGCGTTTGGAAGGCATGACCAAGCTATACCCTGGCGCCACTCCTATCATATTGTCTATTTTTTGCGGTCGTCGTGTCGTGAAAACTATGCTACAAGCCGCTCCTCTCAAAAGGAGCATTCATCGTGAAGAAAGCAACCAAGAAACGCGTTAAGCGGCGCGAATGGACGAGGGCAGATATCAAGGAGCTCAAAGTCCATTCGAAGGCCCGAACCCCGGTCATAAAAATAGCAAAGATGACCAAACGCAGCATCGGTGCGCTCCGCCAGAAGGCCTTGCATCTTGGAATCGGACTCGGACATCAGCGGTAGTTTTGAGCAGCGCTGGTACTGGCGCGATAGGGCGGCTCGCTGGGCCGCCCTCAGTACCCATAGAAATTTTGTCGGAACTGAGAGAGTGTTTGGATGGTGTTTCACTGTCGCGGTGGGAGCTCCAGCATCCTCACATTATTGACGGACTATCTCAGACGTGGTCTCAACGGTTGTGACCAATTGGCAGTGAAGACATTGTCTTGGTGATGGCCTCGTCAAGGATCTCCCACACGAACGGCCGATCCAGTGTGTTGACCGACCAACGGCGGCGCTCACTGGAGGTAGCGTCTGGATCGATCCCGCGCTGAGAAGATTGCTGCGTCCTGCCATGTGTGATGTCCGCGATATGGTCTGCTTCTTTGCAGCACTCCGCTCATATGCCGAAATTGTTTGTGTATGCCGAGCCTCAGCAAGGTGCATGTCGCAGTTACCTCTTCAATGCCCCAGCGCATGCATCTTCTATACGTAGCAACCTTCCATGTGCCGCGCGCGGTCTTTGGCAAACCTCCGTATAGGTCTTTTCAACCTTCCCATATTCACAGTCAATCTTCGTGCAATTGAGCTGTTGCTTGATTTCGCTTTATCGGTCGAATAATCGGGGAAGCGATTGCAGTCATCGTTCTGTGATCCCGCCCGATCGGGACTGAACGGGTCTCAAGTCATGAGTGGCAGACAAAATTCTTGTCCTTTCGACACTTGGTACGTAAGCGGTCGCCCCCATGTGATCCGGCGGCCGGCTTTGTTTCGCCCAATCGAGCTAGCGCCGACAGATGGCGCTTGCCAAGCACGAGTGTCTGAATGATGAGCGAACGTCTCGGTCGTTCATCTGAGGTGTGCTTTCTCCTTGGACTTCCACGATCCGGGACCACACTCCTGGCGCATTTGCTGCAGCTCCATCCAGACATTGTGGCTCCGCCCGAACCCTGGTTGATGCTGGCGCTTGAAGCATTTGGCAAGGTGGATCGGCGTCATCCGGCCGGCAGCTCACTAATTGAGGCCGCGACCTCCGAATTCTTGGGACGGATAGATCGCATGATTGTTAGCCGCGCTTTTGCAGATGCAGCATACGATCAGTATCTGGCAAAAGCGGGCAAGCGCATCATCTTAGATAAGACACCACGCTATTGGACAGCACTTGAATTTGTTGAATCCGTCTATCCGGAAGCGCCACACATCCTTCTGATGCGCAATCCCTACGCGATCGCCGCTTCACTGAAATCGACGTGGGGCATCCCACTGCGGGCAGAAAGCGCGCAGCCGGTCAGCGTATCCAGTCTCGCTGATCTCATGCTTCGACTGCCCGATGGCATAATATCTTCACTGGCCGATTTGGTTTTGGGTCTTCCTAGGCTCGCCGCGCAACGTATTCGGTCGCGGACTCATTTGGTGCAATACGAACTGCTCGTGGCGCACCCGGACGAGGAAATCCAGCGTCTGCTGACAGCACTCGGCTGTGATCCAGGAGGCGTCGCATCGGTAAGCATGGGACGAGCAGATTATCTTCGGTCCAGCAGCATTGGAGACCGAAAAATCCTGGAACGAAACACCATCGACGAAAGCTCTGTCAAATCATGGCAATCTCAATTGAGCGTCGAAGAGATGCAAACTGTGACCGATCTGGTCGGTGCCGAGCTTTTGGTAGAACTCGGGTATGAGCGGGAACTGCTGCATGCCGAGAAAGCCGGAGTTCTGGACAGGGGACGCGAAGTAACCGAACTTTATCGTCGGATATTCCGAACCTGGTGGGATTTGCGAAGTGCCAAGGCGGGAGGACTGTCCAGCTTATCTCACGCTGGAGAGTCGGCCCACAATGCTTGGAACATTTCGGAGAATCGGGACGTGGCTATCGAGATGTTGCGAGGCGAGGTCGCGCGGCTTGAGCAGATCCTCAGGATCTCCTAAGGAGTCTGAATGCTTGTGATCAAGCCATGCTGGTTGATTTAGCAAGAGTAACCGGCGCGCTGATCTCCCGATCAGGTGTGCCGCACGCGCCGGCCGTACGAGCAATGCGATATGCTGCCACGTCCGAAGTCTGCTGTCGAACCGGGCTTGGCCTCATTGACAAGCCATGCGCCTTCACCGGCCGTTTCTGCCGCGGTTGTTCCCCGCTCTAGGCTGCTGCAGCTATAGAGCGGCGAAGAACAGAGATCCTGCACCGAAAGCAAGATATATGCTGCCAAAACATTTGCACCGTCTCGAAGCTGAATCGATAGAAATCATGCGTGATGTGGTCGCCGAGTTCAAAAGGCCCGTCATGCTTTACTCCATCGGAAAAGATTCGAGCGTTTTGCTACACCTTGCGATCAAGGCGTTCTATCCGGCAAAACTACCTTTCCCCCTGCTTCACGTCGATACGACCTGGAAGTTCCGCGAGATGATCAGCTTCCGAGACGCGACAGCCAGGCGGCTCGGCCTCGACCTGATTGTCCATGTCAACGAGGACGGCAGTGCGCGTGGGATCAATCCGATCGATTCCGGCTCGGCGCTCCACACCCAGGTGATGAAAACGGACGCGCTGAAACAGGCGCTCGACCTCCACGGATTCGATGCCGCCTTTGGCGGAGCCCGGCGCGATGAGGAAAGGAGTCGCGCAAAAGAACGGATACTCTCCTTCCGTTCGGCCGGACATGTATGGGACCCCCGTAACCAACGTCCGGAGCTCTGGAGCCTGTTCAACACACGGATTCGCCAGGGCGAGACCATGCGCGTGTTTGCGATGTCAAACTGGACCGAGCTCGAGGTGTGGGAATACATCATGATCGAGAAAATTCCGGTCGTTCCGCTCTACTTCGCAAAACGAAGACGGATAGTGCATCGAAATGGTGCGATGATCATGGTTGACGACGAGCGATTGCCGCTTAACTGCGACGAGACGCCGGAAATGCGGATGATCCGCTTTCGCACCCTTGGATGTTATCCTTTGAGCGGGGCTATTGAATCCTATGCGACGACGATCGAAGATATCGTCGCAGAAATGCAGACCGCGACCGTGTCTGAGCGCCAGGGGCGCCTGATTGACACCGATGAAGCCGCTTCAATGGAGAAGAAGAAGCGGGAAGGCTACTTTTGATGTTTACAAAACCGACAGCGGAACCGGTGCCGGCCCCGACGAAGGATCAGCTGCGATTCATCACATGTGGCTCGGTGGACGATGGCAAATCGACGCTGATCGGCCGATTGTTGCACGACAGCAAGATGATCTACCACGATCAGATCACGGCGCTAGAACGCGACAGCATCAAGTACGGTAGCACCGGGGATAACATCGACTTCGCGCTGCTTGTGGACGGCCTCGAGGCCGAACGGGAGCAGGGCATTACGATCGATGTTGCCTACCGCTTCTTCACTACGCCGCGGCGCTCCTTCATGGTGGCCGACACTCCGGGCCACGAGCAGTATACCCGCAATATGGCTACCGGCGCCTCGCAGGCCCAGCTCGCCATTATCCTGCTCGATGCCCGCAAAGGCGTGATGGTTCAGACGCGCCGCCACTCCTTTATCTGTGCGCTTCTCGGTATTCGTCATATCGTGCTGGCAGTGAACAAGAACGATCTTGTCGCATACGACAAGGAGTGCTTCGACCGGATCGTCCGTGACTATATGACCTTCGCCGCCGGTCTCGGCTTCACCTCGATCGTTCCGATCCCAATCTCGGCCCGCTACGGCGATAACGTCGTGGACCGCTCCGCGCGTGCCAACTGGTATCGTGGTCCCTGCCTGCTTGAATATTTGGAGGGCATTGACATCCAGTCTGGCACCGCAAGCCAGGCTTTCCGCTTTCCGGTACAATGGGTGAACCGGCCAAACCCGGATTTTCGGGGCTATGCCGGGACGGTCGCTTCCGGGAGGATCTCGGTGGGGGATGAGATCATTGTCGCCACGTCGGGACGGACCACGCGCGTCAAGCGGATCGTGACCCACGGTGGCGACCTTATCGGCGCCGAAGCCGGGGATGCGGTGACCATTACACTGGAAGACGAAATTGATATCGGCCGTGGCGACATTCTGTCCCGACCGGACGATCAACCGAAGGTCGCCGACCAGTTCGCTGCTTATGTGATTTGGATGGACGAGGAGCCGCTCGCTCCCGGACGCAATTACATCCTGCGGATTGGATCGCAGACGATTTCCGGCAGCATTACCGAAATTCGGCATCGGATCGACGTCAACACTTGTGAGCATCTGGCCGCCGGGATGGTTTCGTTGAACGAGATCGCCTTCTGTAATGTTGCGACCACAATGCCCGCGGTATTCGATGCTTACGATGTCAATCGGAAGACCGGATCATTCATCTTCATCGATCGTTACACCAATCGGACGGCCGGCGCCGGCATGATTGCCGCTCCGCTACGGCAGACCGCCAATATTGCTAGGCAAGCGCTATCCGTGGATAGGGGGGAGCGTGCCGCGCTCAAGAATCAGAAGCTTGCGTCATTTGGTTCACCGGCCTGTCTGGCGCGGGAAAGTCGGCTATTGCCAATCTCGTTGATCAAACGCTGTTCGCGATGTCGCGGCATACAATGCTGCTGGATGGCGACAACCTCCGACACGGATTAAGCTCGGATCTGGGCTTCTCGGAGGCGGACCGCGTGGAGAACATTCGGCGTGTCGGTGAAGTTGCCAAGTTGATGGCGGAGAGCGGCTTGATTGTGATCTGCTCGTTCATCTCGCCCACGAGAGCCGAACGGGAGAGGGTGCGCATCCTGGTTGGCAAGAAAGAGTTCATAGAAGTCTTTGTCGATACGCCGATCGAGGAATGCGAGCGGCGAGATCCGAAAGGGCTGTACTCAAAGGCGAAATCAGGCAACATAAAGAACTTCACCGGAATCGACGCGTGCTACGAAGCACCAGAAACACCGGATATTCATCTCAGGACCATTGAGCAGAACCTAGAGCATTCAGCGAAAGCGGTAGTGGACGTCTTGATAGCGCGCTCAATTCTTGATGGTTAGATGTCCTCGCGCCACGTCAATTCGCACAATAGCCTGCTGGCGCGGCACAGGCGATCTGGCTCAGGCGGGTCCTGCCGTAGAACGTTTCGTTCGAAAGGAACACAATGGTCGCACCCACTCGTGTACTGCCAGCTTCCGATTATGTGCTCGAAGTGGATGGCCAATTCAAAACCGAGTACGCAAGCAAGGATGGAGCATGGTCAGAAGCGGTGGAGCTCAAGAGACGCCGTCCCATGCTGCAGATCAAAATCTACGATGCGGTGAGAAAGGCCAGAGAGGAAGTCCGACTTCCTCTAGGTTGAGTGTTTGCTTGGCGCTCTTGCTGCGCGTGCGGCGAAGGACACGCCGAGCTGCCCTTCAAGCCGAGCCGGGGGCACGAATCGGCTGGCTTCAATCTCCCACATGGTCCGAAGCTCGGGGCGCGATTTTCCGGGCTGGCTATCCGGCGAGCCTGGGCTTACTCCAGGTATATTGACCAATCTGAAGCGAGCATCGGTCGCGATCCATCCTGTCGTGGCCTATGGTAACGTCCGGCAAGCTTGCTTCCTTTTGGCCGCCGCTCGTAGGCGAACACCGTCGGCGTACGCCCAGTACCTTCGCATCGCGAGGCAACGCTGCCGCGAACATTAGCCATCCTGCGTTAAGGAGCTCCGTCGCGTGTTAGCGTCATGCTCCGGTCCGCCCTCCCATCGTTGCTTGCCATGAAGGCGGCAATTGACGCGGCAGAAAAGGAAAGGGAGCTCATCGCTGGCAAAGCGACAAAGAATGATCTCTCGATGAGCCGATCTGGTCAGCCATCGACGCGCTTGACCGCAATGAAGACGGCGTAGAACGCGAGTGCACATCAACGAGCGGGCATGCGGAGTAATCAAAGCGAGCAGAACGGATCGGAAGTGACTATCGTCGAACTAGAGTGCCTCATGGGCGAGGTACTAGCGCTCACCGCTGATGATGCATGGCTCGCCAGCTCAAGCGTTTGGACCGCTGTAAATCACGGTGCCTTGACCGCCGCCATGATCGCTCGGTGAGAGGTCCCGCGGCGAGCGACGTGTAGCGCGAACAATGGATGCAGCCGACCTAGCGGTCGATTTGAGAGATGGACACGCGTCGCCACTCATTTGAACGCGGTTCGACGCCTCCTAGCAAATCAGGACAATATGCTCTGTCGCACGGCCGCTCGCCGAAAGGTCTCGCACTGATCCTTGCTAAGCGGCCAGCATCCAGGATCGCTCGATCGCCATCAAGTTGAGGCTCGACTGCGGGCGGCAAAGTTCGCCCTATTCAAAGGACCTGATAACAGCAAAGCGATGCAGGAGTGATCTTGCCGGCACCGCGGAGAAGCTCCGAGCATATGGCGCTTTGGCCTGGATGGCACGTAAACGGGACGACTAGCCCCAATTCGGTCCGGCCCGCGCTTGCAGGCGGAATGCTTGCGATAGGTCAAAATTGAACTCTTAACGTTCAATCCGCGCTGTGAATCCTCTGTCCTCTGCTGCTTACGTCAGCTTGTCGCCGCCAAATAGGATTACGTCACGAAAAATTCACGTGAGAAAATCCCAGGAGAGGGTTGAACCGCCCGTAACGTCAAGTTGTACGATCTTCGAAATCGACAGCCATCAGGATCCGAGATTCTCCAACCAGCGACGGAGTGCAAATGTATCAAGTCCCAAGCAACGCATTAGACTCCCGCTGCAAACCATGATTATCGAGTGTGCCTTGCGTTGATCATGCGGGCACGTGGACTCCTGTCTCATCGCCTGGTTAGCGTAAAGAGTGCCTGACCGGACAGGCTCGCACGTAAATCGTCAGCCGACTGGCGCTTCATAGCTGCAAGAGGGCGACCGCGCTCAAGCTTGCACATACGTCACAGTGGATGAGAGCGTTAGTACGTCGCCGGTTGCGACCGAGCGTTTAGTGCCAAAGGAAAATTCAGAGGTCTGAAGGGCCTCAATGAGGAGCTTTGTGAAACATCGCTCTCATCCGCGATGAGATAGGGAGGTTGTCATCCGACAGCCGTTAAGGCCGCGGACATGAAGCGGGTCTGCGATACATGCCGCTTCATTCGAAGCTGTTGATGAGGAATGGGACGCGCGCCCCAGCGCTCCCTGCTGTGCGTACTCCAGGTCATCGACCAATACAATGTTAGGAGGAATGGTTTGACAAGACAGCGGTCTTTGCTGACGCCTGGTCCACTATCGTTATCGCTGGCGGTTAGGAGCCAGATGCAGCTTGATCTCGCGTCTCGCGATGACGAGTTCAAGGAGGTGACCGCCTGCATGAGGCGGCTGATGCTCAGCTTGCTGGGAAACGCTGAGGAATATTCGGTAGTCCCTATTCAAGGAGGTGGCTCCTTTGCAATGGAGGCGGCCCTCTCTTCATTTGTGCCCCGAGCCAACAGGCCGCTCGTTTGCGTAAACGGCATCTATGGCGAGCGCATTCTACAAATGCTGCGGCTGTGGGGTGTCGAAGCGCTGAAGCTTGTCAAGCGCGCGACCGATCCTTTGGATCCGGAAGAAATCGGTGAGTATCTGAGCCGAAATCACGGCGTTACGCACCTGTGTTTCGTGCATTGTGAGACGAC
Organism: Bradyrhizobium sp. SPXBL-02; assembly: GCF_051853065.1. Taxonomy (NCBI): domain Bacteria; kingdom Pseudomonadati; phylum Pseudomonadota; class Alphaproteobacteria; order Hyphomicrobiales; family Nitrobacteraceae; genus Bradyrhizobium; species Bradyrhizobium sp. SPXBL-02. Next base: position 2,328,783 of record NZ_CP182474.1, read on the forward strand.
AACCGGAATTGTCAATCCGCTGCACGAGATCGTGGAGGTAGCGAGGCGACGTCGCGTAAAGACCATCATCGATGGGATGAGTTCCTTCGGCGCCCTCAATATCGATCTGAGCCAGCGTGGACCTGACGTGCTGGTCACATCGAGCAACAAGTGCATAGAAGGGCCACCGGGAGTAGCGTTTGTCATCGCCTCGCGCGAGCTACTGGAGAATGCGACTCAAGAACCGAGATCGTTTGTGCTCGATGTGAGAGATCAATGGCGCTCGCTCGAGCGCACGGGTGAGTGGCGGTCGACCCCTCCAACCCACGTCGTTCAGGCAACGACAATGGCTTTGAAGATTCTGTACGAGGAAGGCATCGATGCGAGGCGCTTCAGGTATGAGAAGGTTAGAGACGACCTCATCAAGGAACTCGAAGGGATAGTGGCTCCGCTATTGTCCCCCGAGTTGCAGTCCCCGGTCTGTATTGCGTTCAGTGCGCCACCCGGAATAGTGGACCAGCCAGCATTCGATGGGCTGTATCGCCACTTGGCGGCCCATAATCTTTACGTCTACTCGAAGCTGCATCTTGCGACGCGGAGCTTTCGCATCGGTTGCATTGGGGAAATCCAATCCAGCTGGATTGAGCAGTTGGGATGCGCCTTTCGTTCATATTTCCGATCCGGTCAGGCTCGGTCAGCACGGCCGGCGTCGGGCCTAGAGGCATATGGGGCGCGCCTAAAGATACCGGCTCAAGCAGCTGGAGAGCGGCAGCTGCGGCTTTCCGCCGAGACTGCTGTTCTGCATGCGGGCTATCGACGCGACCCGGTGACAAAAGCCGTCGCAGTGCCGATTTACCAGAATACGGCTTATGAACTCGATGGCGATCTAAATCACATCGCCGACGTCTACAACGTCAAGGCGGATGGGTTCACCTACACCAGGATTATCAATCCGACGACCCGCGCGCTGGAGAAGCGCTACGCCGCTGTCGACATGGGCAGCGACTCGCTCGCTGTTGCGTCAGGTCAAGCGGCGACGTTCCTTGCTATCATCAACCTTTCAAGTGGCGAAGTAGGGGACAATATCGTTGCCTCTCCGTATCTATATGGCAATACCTGGAACCTGCTCCACAACACCTTAAAGCGTTTGGGAATCAGCGTGAGGACAGCAGATCCCCGAAGGCCCGAGACCTTCGAACGTGCCATTGATGATCGCACGATTTGCCTGTTCGGGGAGGTAATTTCGAATCCGTGTCTGATTCCGCTCCCCGTCAAGCAACTGGCGGAAATCGGCCGAAGGTACGGCGTGCCTCTGGTCGTAGACAATACGACGACGCCAATGGTATGTCGGCCGTCAGACCTGGGCGCTGCAGTTACGACCTACTCTGCAACAAAATATATATCCGGTCATGGCACGACCCTCGGCGGACTAATCGTTGACAGCGGAAAATTTAGCTATCGGGGAGCCTCTCGCTTTCCCTTGTTCAACGGTCCCGACGAAGCGCATGGCGGAATTGTCTGGCACAACGCCGTGCGCGATGTCGATGATCTGGGAAAGAGCGAGTTTCTTCTCAAGGCTCGCATGACCTGGTTGCGTGATACGGGCGCAGCTATCGCCCCGTTTGCGAGCTTTCAACTGATCCAAGGCCTTGAAACGCTGCCGCTCCGCATGAAGCAGCACTGCGCGAATGCCAGGATCGTCGCCGGCGTTCTGAAGGAGCATCCTAAAGTGCGTCGCGTCTTTTACCCGGGACTCTTTGAAGGCGCCGATCGGGAAATCGTCGAGCAGACACTCAACACCGCATACGGGTATGGGGCGATGGTCATGTTCGAAGTGGAAGACGAACTGGCCGGGCGTAAGTTCATCCAGAACGTTGATTTGATGTATCACGTTTCCAATGTGGGAGATGCCCGCACGCTCGTGACTCATCCTGTCTCGACGACCCACACCACTGTCCCGCGGGAAAAGCGCGAAGCGGCCGGCATATTTGGCGGCTCAATCCGACTTTGTGTCGGCATCGAAGATGTTAACGACATCTTGCGCGATCTGGACAAAGCGCTTTCCGCAATCTGACAACCTGCAAGGCGATCAGGAAGAGGTTCTCATGAATCATGCAGACGCTTGGAAACTGAGGTCATCACGCTATGAGGCCGTTCAATTCAGTCGGGAGATCAATAAGCAGCTTTCGGAGCTAAGGCCGGACAACATCACGGGGGCCGCCTACATTGTGAAAGATTACGCTGTCATCACAGCGTTCACGCTTGCGACCGTGTCTGTCTCGTGGTGGCTCTATCCGCTGGCCGTTCTCCTGATTGGTGCCTATCAGCGCGGATTGACAACCATCGCTCACGATGCGGCTCACCGCACGCTCGCGAAGAACACGACCTGGAATTATGTCCTGGGCATTCTGTTCGCTTCCTATCCCTTGTTCCAGCGCCACTGGGCCTACCGGATCTCCCATGTCTACTTGCATCATCCTTATCTCGGCGACCCGGACAAGGATCCCGACCTGAAGTTTTTCTTGGCCAGCGGCGTCTACGATGTGAAGCCTCCAGAGAAATACGCTTTCAACATCATCTGGAAGCCGATCTTCGGCGGCGCGACAGTGGCGTATCTGAAGTATCTTTGGACTAATCGGTTTTCGATCGAAGAGACCGAAGATCAGAGCCGCTCAGGCATACTTGTCGACAGGTATGGCTTCTATCTGTTCTGGTTCAGCATCCTGGCCGGGTCATACGCTCTTGGTCTGCTCCATGTCGTCGTCCTGTTTTGGATCGTGCCCTATCTCACCACGTTTCAGGTTCTCGGCTGGTTTATCGAACTCGCTGAGCACTCACCCATGTGCGAAACAGAGACGCAGAACGTCTATCTCACCAGGAATCGGAAAGGAAGCTTCCTCGAACGAGCCATCCTAGGGCAGAATCTCGATGAGTACCACCTTGAGCACCACCTTTCACCCGGCATCCCGTTTTGGCTGTTGCGCAAGGCTCAGAAAATCCGAATGCAGGATCCGAACTACGCGAAGGTCGCCGCCACCTGGGGCGGGCTCTTTGTCGCGGGGCCTCAAGGTCAGCCTAGCGTCATAACTCAGTTGAAAGAGCGAAATCGACGGCTGTATGAGCAGTCCGTTGCCGGCGTTCGCACGCGAGGCGAGGTGGCGTGAGGTTGCAACAGCCCGAGCGCACCCAAGCCGTTGTCGCCGTCACTTCGAACCGTCTTCTGGTCGATGGTGTGCATCGCGACTGGTTACGACGCAAGTACGTGCAGGCACTCCATCGTCATGCGGGAGTGGCTTGCGTCGTATTGCCGACCGTCGACGCGGAAGATGCTAGGGACGAAGTCGCCCCGGCCATCATGCGCCGGCTCGACGGTCTGGTCTTGACAGGGGATGAATCGAACGTGGACCCCGCCGTTCTGTCAGCGCCCGCGTCCTTTGTGGATTTTGATCGGCAGGATGTTGAGGCTGGGATCCTTGACCGTCCGCGGGACAGGCTCTCTGCCGCAGCCATAGAGAGCGCCATCGCCCTCGGAATGCCTATTCTGGGCATCTGCCGTGGGCTTCAGGAACTCAACGTCTATTTTGGCGGCACACTCCGCCCATCGCTTGCGGAGTGGAGGCGAGAAAGCGGCGCCATGCATGCCGAGAAGCCAGATCGTCCCAGGGACCGTCAGTACGATGCCGCGCACCCCGTCAGGATATCATCCGATGGCGCACTCTTTCCAATCGCGCGGATGATCGAAGCGCAAGTCAACTCGCTGCACAATCAAGGCATTGAGACGCTTGCCCCAGCGCTGAGGGGCGAGGCGTGGGCGCCTGACGGTCTGGTCGAGGCAGCTTCAGTGATTGGCGCTCCGACGCTGCAAATCGGCGTGCAATGGCACCCCGAATGGCACGTCTCAACCGACCTCCTCAGCAAGCAACTGTTCAAAGCATTTGGAGAGGCGTGTGTTGGGTACTGCCGGACTAAGAACGGCTAGAGGCAGATCGTGATATTGCAAACGAAACGCGGCTCGCGCGAGCCGAAGGGGCCGCCCTCCGAAACCGACGCACGCGCCTGGGCTTCCGAGAGCTCCGCCCGGCCTCGCGGGCACAAAAAGGGTGGACGCTTGACGAGTGGCTTCGTTCTAGGAGTGTTCTTTGTGGCGCTTTATGTCGCTCTGAGCGCGGCAGGCGAGGTTTATGCGGCATCGTATTTTCAGCAAGCCGATGTCTTCGTGGCGCTCCTGCTGTCTTTCGCTGTGGTTTGTCTGACGTTCAACTTCTTGGCTCGCCACGAGGGAGGCGAAGCAAGAGCCGGTAAATGGCCGCTCCTGGTCTTCGTCGCACTTAACGTCGTGACGGCGATCAGCTGGATCGGCCTATTTATAGGACTGAAATACGCTGAACCTGCGATCGTGGCCGCTTTCATGGTGGCGTTGGGGCCTGCCGCAACAGTGTGGTTAAACGCCCTGATCAGGCGCAGGGGCGCCCCGCCAACATCCGATATTGTCGTGAGCGCTGCGATTGCGACGATCGGGACTTACATGATTTGGATCTCGGCCAGCGGCAATGCGGGCGTGCAGTGGGGGGCTCGATCGTCCTTTGGCATCGTCTTGGCCATCCTGGCCGGCCTATCGCTCGCCCTTACAAATATACTTGTCAAGGTGCTGTTCGATCGTGGGTTTTCCGGCCGACAAGTGCTGGCGCATCGCTTTTATGGAACCATTCTCTTGCTGCTGGGGCTGGTCGACTATTCATCTATCGTGCCTGAGATCTCGCAGCATTGGCTTCCGATCGCAGCAATTGGGCTGTCGACAATCGTTTTGCCTTTGCTCTTGATTCAGGAGGGCATTCGCCGCGTAGAGCCCTTCACCGTCAACATGGTCCTGTCCACCGCCCCCATCGTCACCTTCCTGTTCCAGTACTTCGATTCTCGCATCGTGCATTCGTCACATACGTTCGTTGGAAATGTCCTCATTACGGCTATCGCTGTCAGCAACATCTACTTGCAGTATCGGAGATCCGCATGAAAGAACGGAAATGTGTTGTCGTGGACGCATACTCTACCGGCCGCTACCTACCCGAAGAATTCAAGCGCTATGGAATTGGGACCGTGCATGTGATGTCGGCCGCACAGATTCCACCCATATTCCAAGCGCATTTCGATGCGGATCTGTACGATGAGGTCATGCGCCCCGGTGAACGCATGGGGTATGATGAGGTCGTTGAGTATCATCTTCAGGCTCTACATGGCAGAGAAGTTGAATTCGTTATCGCGGGTTGCGAGTCTGGAGTCGAACTCGCCGATTCGTTGTCCGAGCGGCTGGGCTTACCTTCAAACGGGACCGCGCTATCGGCGGCTCGGCGTGACAAAGCACGATTGTCTTGCGCGCTGACCTATGCCGGTGTGCGATCGATCAGACAAATCGTGTCTGACAATGCTGTAGAGATCGCAAGCTGGAAGCGCGAGGCGAACTTCGACGAGATTGTGATCAAACCTCTGAACAGTACGGGCACCGAGGACGTATTCTTTTGCTCGACAGATTCCGATATTCAGCGTGCTCTAAGAACGATTATCGGGAAGACGAACCGTGTCGGAGCATTGAATCGTTTTGCCCTCGGGCAGGAAAAAATAAACGGTCAACAATACACCGTAAACGCCGTCTCGATCCACGGAGATGCCTTCATTACGGAGGCCTGGACCTATGACACCGTTCCTGTCGAGGGGGCATCATCGGTCTGCTCACTCGAGAGATTGTTGGACGGCAGCGAACCTATCGTGCAGGAGCTCACTAACTACCTGAAACGTGCGTTGCAGGCACTTCAGATCCTCGAGGGACCGGCTCATGCCGAGATCATTGTCGATCATCGGGGGCCCGTTCTGGTGGACTTCGGGGCGAGGCTTCAAGGGACTATGTCGGCAAAAGCACGAACCATGGCGTTGGGACACAACCATATCACGCTGACCGCTTGGCGCTACGCAAATCCCGAAGGCTTTGGTGAGTACATGAGGATGCGCGGGCCGTACAAGCGGACGGCGCACGCACTATGTGTCTCCCTGATCTCCGACAGGGGCGGTGTCGTTGCCGGCTACCCGGGACTCGAAGCAATCCGCAAGCTCCCGAGCTTTGCGGATGCCATTGCATTCGTTCCAATTGGTGAAAAGCTGGTTCCGACCATCGATTTGGCGTCGACACCAGGCATCGTCTATCTCGTGAATGGCGACGAGAGTCAGCTTGACGATGACTATCGCAAGTTGCGAGCAATGCGAATGGACCAGGTGTTCGAATTGGTGGCGCGGGATAGCCAGTGATGGCAACTGAAGCAACCGTGACCGCAGCCGTTCCCGCCCACGCGGCGATGATCGGCGTAAGCGACTTCGACGGTGTGTTGCGAGGCAAACACGTCTTAGGTGAAGATCTCTCGGGTCGAGATAAAGTCATCAAGTTCTCTGAAGCAGTGCTGGCGTGGGATTGTTCGGATCGGGTCATTCCGATCAGTTTCACGCAGCAGCCATTAACAGCATTTGGGGATGCTGATCTGCGTATTCTGTCTGCCACCGGCCGCTCGGTGTCTGATGTCGGTAATCAATATCTCTACCTCGCCGAGTTCATTGGCGCACATGAGAACATCTGCCCGCGAGGTGTTCTGCGTAAGGTCCTGAGAAGGGCTGCTGACCTCGGATACAGATGCGCTGTCGGATTCGAGTTTGAATTCATGTTGTTCAAGGAGAACGCCGATACAATTGAGGATAAGCCGTTCAGCGAATGGGTTCCTTTAACGCGGGGTGCGTTCGGCTACTCGATTATGCGCTCTGTTGCTCAACATGAGCTGTTCGATGAGATCTTGGCCCTTTGTGAAAAGGCTAGAATACCTCTCAGCGGGCTGCACTTCGAAACGGGACCGGGCGTGGTCGAAGCGTCACTTCGTCATTGTGATGCTTTGGAAGCTGCCGATCGAGCAACCATATTCAAGTCGATGATAAAAGCATGGGCGCAAAGGCGAGGCATGATGGCTACATTCATGGCCAAGGTTTCCGAGGATTGGCCGGGCCAGTCCGGCCATATTCACATTTCGATGTCCTCGGGCGGTCAGAATGCATTTCACGACAGCAATGCGGCGGGCAACTTCTCAAAGCTTATGAGGCAATTCATCGCCGGACAATTAAACTACATGAACGAGTTTTGTGTGCTCGCTGCGCCGAACTTCAATAGCTACAAGAGGTTGGTGCCGGGCTGCTGGGCACCAATCTGTCCAAGCTGGGGATTTGACAACCGTTCCTGCGCGGTTCGCGTTATCTCGGGAGAGCCTTCTGTCCATCGTCTGGAATATCGGCTGGCAGGCGCAGACGTAAACCCATATCTTGCGCTCGCATGTGCCATTGGTTCCGGAATATTGGGGGTCGAGACATGTGTGGCACTACCCGCGTCGATCGCCGGCGATGCAAGCGTGGAAATGACCGCAAGACTACCTCAAAGCCTATCAGAGGCAACTTATCGTTTTGCACAGTCGGAAGCAGCGAACGAGGTTTTCGGAGAAAGGTTTGTTGAAACGTTTTCTTGCTCGCGCCGTTGGGAATGGGACGCCGTTCAGAATCGAGTGACCGACTTTGAACGTCGGAGATACTTCGAGATCATCTAGCTGGTCTTGACAGTTCTGTGCTTCATTCCTCTCGCAGCCACGTGAAGGGCGCTCCTCTCGTTAGGGGAGAACCGTGGGGAGCTGATGAGGTCTGCTGCCAACTGCTCTGTGGCCGCGATTGCGATTGCTTCGGTGCGATGCAGGTAAGATGCGCTCGACTGATTCAAAGGAAGACAAAAGGGCAATATTTGTCCAGTGGAGCGAAGCCGAAGAGTAGTGACGCGCGACGCTGTAGAACCGCGGAGCTCCGCGCGCGCGACGAGGTTGGCGTAGATCAGTGCTGACCAGGACGCGTTCCGCGCGGCGCTCTGAATTCACTGCCAGCGAAGAAGGACCAATCGCTTGTGGTCCTGGATTCATGAGAACGAGAAATGCTGCTTGGTCTATTTCGCGAAGATGCGTAAAGGATTGTCGCTCCAGCGCCCCGATGACGCGCTCTACAGGAGAGTACGCTTCGCAGACAAATGAGAAGAAGCGGCCGTTGAAATACACCCGCGATGAGACGTAGATGAGTGCGCGACCCAGCAGACTCCACGTCAGACGCTGGATCCCGGCAATGCAGCGTATGAGGGTGGTCTTGCCGTACCCTGGAGGACGACAGATTCCCGTGGGTCCGTCGGCATGAACGCTGGATCGCAACTAGTGAACAGTTGCAGGAGGTCAGCTGAACGGCAACTGCGATATAGCTCAGATCTGCTTCCCTCACGTGCCCGCACCTGGGCCGTTTATTTCTACCAAAATCGCGACAAGAATAGTCAGAAAAGCGACAACCAGCATCCCGCCGAGGGTCGCTGTATTGCTTGAGGTCGGCGTCTCTGCAGCTAAGAGGTTAAAAGGCGGACCGGCAGGATTGCACATGCCGTACGTCACGAGGGGGATGTTAATCCTATCAGCGTCATCGAGGAAATTGCCAGTCGGGCGTTGGGGCGTGCGGATCATGCATATAAGGCCGGTTTCCAGCCCCGCGGAATCGCCAGCCAGATTGACCGGCCGGAAGTTGTCCGCCGGTTGACCAGGGGCGGCTAGCGTCGTTTGGCTGTCGTAGGAGCCGCCAGTCCTGAAGCTTGATAGCACCTCTCCGGGACCGTTCTGCTTGAATGTCGCCACAGCTTTGACGCTCGAAGGACTTGCGCCAGCGGCAGCACTCGTTGGGTCTGAAAATTCAGGTGCAAGCAGCATCAAAGCCAGGTGGAACAGGATTAATCGGATCAGCCACATTAGAACTCCGAGATAGTCGCTGCGGCTTGCGTTCCTTGCGCGAGCTCCTGCTCGTTATCCAGCAATTTACGTGCCTCCAGAAACGATCCGGTCGGCCTAGGCCAGAGTAAGCTCGCATAGCCTAGGCCAGCGTGTGGAATCGCTCATCGCTTCGTCGAGTTTCAGACGCAGCCGGTTACGTCGCCCCATCGCCAACACCAGACGTCGACCGTCATAGCTCTCAGGGACGATCCGCTGCTTTTCGCAACATCCAATGGCGCCGTGCCCCCGTCGAGACGACTTCAAGGTGGAAACCTTCGGCCTAGGCATAAGGTCAGTCATACCCGATGCCGCCGCGCTGTTGCTGCGACCTGGCGATCACGATGTGTGGCTTCGCCACCTCCTCACGCTTGGTACAGCTAGGTTGAAGGCATTCGATTTTATGGCCTGCAGCTAGGGTTGAGTGGAGACACCCAATGTCCATCCGCCATCGACGAGAATGGTTTGACCATGGATGTGGTCAGCCAAGCTCGAGCTGAGAAACATCACAGCATCTGCAATTTGCTGCGGGGGCCTCGCGGGGTAAATGCCGAGCGTGAAGAGTGAACCATCTCACTCCACCTGATACGGATATTTACGGCTTTAAACGATCCTTCGCTCTCCTGCCGCCCGGAGGCCGCTAACTCCCGGTGAGGCGAGGAAGCCGCGCCGCAGGATGATCCTGTTGAGCTGGGCGGATCGCTGGCCGGGCAGAACAGCCGCCGAAGCCGGCGATCCTTACGACTCTCTCCGAGCCTTCGCGGCCGACAGGAACGCTCGGCCCATATCCGTGCCGAAAATCTCACGGCAGGCGATTCCCGGGTGGCTGTTGCGCATCAGCCAGCCCGTGCTAGCGCTTTCGCAAGCGCTAGCTTCCCAACGGCAACCGCGTCTCGTCCTGTCGCGAAGAAGACATTCCACTCCAAGAAGCAAGACGAGCCGCACAATTCGTTGGCCTGGCTTTTGCTACCGCAGCTTTTTTGGCGACGCGGTCGGTGCATTCAAAGCGCTAGATCGGTAGGGCCACAATTTCGGCACTGGCAGCGCAAGGAGGCACTATGCAATCCACCAATGGGGATGCACTATCGATCAAGACTATCGATCTTCAGGACCACTCTAGAGTCCTTGCGATCCTAACAACCGCATTTACGATGTGTCCTTTGTTGCGGTGGCTGTACCCTGAACCGCGGGAGTACCTGCAGCATTTTAACGGATTTATTAAGCACTACTGCGGCAGTCCATATTCGAGCGGCGCATACCTTAACGACGGCGACAAGGGGGCGATCTTATGGGACACAGCTGGCGAAAAGCGCGACAACACCAGCATGATGGAATTCCTTCTAAACAGCGTTCCTGCGCACCGGCGTTCCGAAACCGAAAGAGTTTTCGAAACTTTCGGTAAGTACAATCCGCATCAGCCGCATTGGTACGTGACCATGGTAGCCATTGATCCCATACATCAGCGATCAGGGCTCGCACGACATCTTCTTCGGCACACAACCGAGATCTCAGATGCCGCGCAGAGACCTGTGCACTTGGAGGCGACCAGTCCGCACGCGATGCGACTTTATGCTCAACAAGGTTGGAGTGTTTTGACGGAAGTCCAAGTCGGCGGTTCTCCACCGTTCTTCCCCATGTTACGCCAACCAAAGGCGTGATCGCTTGAAATGTTCGCAGGGGCTCTTGATGGTTGATCAACAACACGAAAGACGCATTGATGATCTATTTGAGACTATGAAGGCAGCGAACGAATCCTTCCTTGGTTATCCCTTCGCTAAAGGATTCAGCTACGAATCGTTGTGGCGTTTCATGACTGTTTCAGGCAACAATTTCGGCGGCCCCTTTGGCCCCCAATCCTATCGGATCAGCTCCCGTCTTCTGGAATGCGAAGTCATCGGGTTTTTTGCCCAGCTACTCCGAGCGGCTCCTTCTGAAGCTTGGGGTTAAGTTACGAGTACAGGGGCTGAAAGAAATGCGTATGGGCTATATCTCGGTCGAGAACTGTTTCCAGATGGACTAGGATACTTCTCGAGTGACAGACATTACAGTGTGAGGAAGGCTGTTCGGCTTCTCCGACTCGAGCATGCTGTAGTGCAGTCCGGCTGCAGTGGAGAAATTGCCTATGACGATCTTGCGCGAAAGGCGACCGCTTTCGACATCGGTCAGCGATTGTGGTAGCAAACATTGGGACCACAATGAAGGAGGGCAAGGACAACGTCAGCAAGGCTCGCGAAGCCTCACATGGCGCCGGACTTGAAGAGAGTTGCATTCATTCTGATGCGGCTCTGTGCGGGCCATATGCACTGTTCCAAAACCCGAGAACCGCCTTAGATTCTCTCCACGGTGTTGACTCGATAACGCTTAGTGGTCACATGTTGTCTGTCGCTCCCGTCCTTCGGGATTGTTTTAGCGCGCTAAGAGCACGTTCAGCGGCTGCTGCGAACTTCGAACTACGTTGATGCCACCTTTGAGCGGATCGCGCAGCGCGTACACCGATTGTTCGGCCGCGTTGGCCGCCTGCTTTTGCCATTGATGATCGCCGCTGAAGGAAATGATGCCGTTTACGTGTCGCCGTACATTGAAGCCCGCAAGACAGCTTATCAAGGCAGCTCAGCAGAGCCTCGAAGGGCGTGAAGCGGCCTGATTCATGGCGGAGTGCGATCGCCCTCACCACAGATGAGCTCCTGAAAACCCGCGACGCTTTGTCTGCACTTGGCGACTATGGCGGAAGCGACGGAAGTGTTGCCACGGCTCAGCCAGTCTGCGCGCACTTCATGTTCTGTCGCATTAGCCGGTGCTGACCGTCAAGCGTCTGGCCGCGCTTCTCAGTATTGCGGTGCCTGTATCCTCGCGAGCAACACCAGTCGAGAATAAGGTCTTGAAAGAGCGTGCCGGCTACGCGCGCAAACCCCATCTTCGCCGCGCCGGACGCGCTGTCGATCATTAGCCGCCCCTTCGACAAAGGACCCATTCTTCCCGCTGCGGACATCTGACAGCTGCTATGCCGCGCTGACAATCGTTGACGCCGCGAGCTGCGGCTTGGCGCCCCGGGCGGCCGCGTGGTGGGGCGGAGTTGCGTGAGACCCAAGCGACGCTGGAGGAAGAAGAATTAATAGATGATCGAGCCATTCTCCGGAGGGCCTCGAGAGTGGTTGACCTCGCATCAATGCACAGCATCACGAGTGATGCGCTCCTGGCGATAAGGCAGGACGATCATCAGCTCGACAGCAAAGGGCGTTACGTCTGCCGAACGTCTGAGGCAATCGTATTAAATGCCTACCAACAGCGCGGGATTAACAAGCCGCACTGTCCGACCGGTCGTGGTTCGCGGGCTTGCTCGCGTCAGCCATATCTCTTGGCAGCTTGTTAGATTTGCTACACCACCCAGCCGAATCCTTCCACTCGCTAGGCAGCTGAAACACCGGAAAAGTTGTCCATTATCTGTCTGGGGCCGCGGCATGGGATTTGCTCTATGAGCTGAGAGGCTCCGGAGCTCTGTTCGTGCCGCGAGGCACAGCAAAGGAAGGAAAAGAGCTTGCCAAAACTGCGATCGGAAACACTTCGGGTCGTCGGCAGAACCGTCAACAGCATTCTGGGCAGTACGGACGTAAGCGACGATGCCGGGCGAACTAGGGAGCATCAAAATAGTACGCGCGGGCCACTGCCGCCGCCTGCGCAATACCCTCACGCCGATTGTTGTATCCAGTCCCCACGCGGAGAAAGGCAGCGTGTTAGGCGTAGCCGATTCCGGAAGACCAGTGCATTTGTTCTCGACGATCGCCGAGAGGTTGTTCCGACGGAGTTCCGCCGTGTCCCACGCAATAACAGGAGTGCAAGGACCGAGTTGGATCAGAGGGGATATTTCGCTAGCCGGCACGGGGGAGTGGCGAACCTAAATTGGTAGGTTCTTGCCTGCCTGCAACGCACAGATGATCATACCATGACTTTCCGCTGGAGGACCGGGAAGCTGCGCTTGCAGGTCAGAACAACCGCCTCCAGCTTTCGCGATGTTCACTTTAACCTGCATCAGGAAATCGAACGCTATGATTGTCCGTAGCCTGCACGACGTTGAAGCGACCAATCACTTCGTCGATTGGGGCAATGGTACTAGCCACCGCCTTTTGACGGATGAGGACGGGATGGGCTTTAGCATCTGCCACACCGTTGTGCGCGCTAACACCGTTTCGCTTCTGCAATACCGGAATCATCTCGAAGCCTGCTACTGCATCGCGGGAGAGGGCGAGGTCGAGGATATGGACGGCAATGTCTTTCCCATTCGCAAGGGTGACATGTACGTGCTTGACAAGCATGACAAGCATTTCCTGCGCGGGGGACGGGATAAGGACCTAATCCTCGTTAGCATCTTTAACCCACCCCTTAACGGAACCGAGCGCCACAAGCTCGACGACCCGGCAGGATCCACGTATTGAGCGATGCGAAGACACGCCACTCTCATATGAACCGCTAATTGCCGGAAGCATTCGGTGGCGATCCAGCACTGCCTTGCACCTCACAACGCGGATCTCAGAAAAAATCATCGCCACCGTCTCGGCTGAGCCGCGGCCCAAGTATCGTTCGGCCGAGCTGATCAATCACTTCGGCATTCCAGGTCCAAACTTCTTACTCCGCAACACGTGGCGAGAGCCCCGAGGCCTACGCTGAATGATGGCGCACTCAATTGTACGATGTCGGGCAACGCTGTTGGACAGCTGACATAGCACCGCTATTGCTATCGCATTGATTGCGGTCGACTTCACCTTTGGCACGATACATGCGTAATCCTCTAAAGGGCATAGAGGAGAAGTCGTTCAATGAGAGGGCTCACCAGAAACTTAGGCCCGCTTGAGTGGTAGCTGCGACACTGCGTGCGACTGTGATGCGGGAGCTTGGCAGGGAGATTGAGGGATTTGGGGGCGAGGTTTCGTCGCATCAATGCAGGCCAGGTTAAGCCCTGAACAGATCCGAACCAGTGAGAGCGAGTTTTCTTGGTGCCGCGCCTGGATAGGACAGGCGAGCATGATGGCTGAACTGCTGAAAGTGTGAAGATGGTGCATCGATCTTCTCTCGGGCGCGCGATCGCCTACGATCCACACGATCGGGATAGACAGTCTGCCACGCCATCAACCTTCTCCAGCGCGTTTGTTGGCAGCGGCACGCCCGCCATCCGCTGCGCTCAGTTGGCTGTGGCGATGGACCACGTCATTGGTGCAGCGTTGTGTGGCGACTCCATATTTGCTCAGTGGGCGATTGGTGCGAACATTCGGTGCATGGAAAGTATTGAAGAGCTCTCATCCTTTTTAAAGGCTGAGCCGGTGGATTGGATCTTCTCAATTGCCCATCCATTCACATTGCCACAGGACGTGTTTGGGCGAGTGCGTCGGGGTGCTTTCAAATACCAGGACGGCCCATTGCCACGATGTGCGGCAACGCACGCGGCGTCCTGCGCGCTCCTGGCGCAGAAGACCGAATATGCCATCAAGTGGCACCGGATCGATCATGGCGTTGATCTCGGTGACGTCGTGGTTCAGCGCCAAGTGCTGGTTGCACCCACAGATTCCGCGCTGACCCTGAACCTCAAATGTCATGATGCTGCGATCGAGGGCTTTCACGAACTCTTAACCGGCCTTGAGAGCGGGAAACTTGCGGCCTGTCCGCAGCCGCTAGTGGACAGAAGTTCTGATCCGAGACAACGATGGGCAAATTCGGCAGGCTGTCTGCGATGGGATCGATCTGCGCAGGAGTTGTCAGCGGTGACACGGGCCCTAGACGTTGGGCCCTATGATCCGAATCCAATGTCTCTGCCCAAGGTTCTCTTAGGCGATCAGGCCGTCGCAGTCAGACACCTGGAGATATTGTCTCGGAGCTCGGGCCTTCCGGCAGGCTCCCTGGTTGAAGTCGATGCCGAGCATTGGCGTGTAGCGACGGGTACAGAGGATGTAGAGGTTTGCTTTGGCGAACCCGAGGGGCAGATGCTAGACGCGCGAGCCCTGGCCAGGCGCTTCAATGTGGAGCAAGGTAGTCGCCTTCCTATCGCGAGCGATGAACAGGTGCAGAGCATAATTGCCGCACATGAATTCCTAGTGCCTATGGAGGCGTTTTGGCGGCAGCGGCTCGGGCAGTTTAGAAGATTACAATTTCCTTTCCTGTCATCGTTCGTGGCTGCAGCGCCTTCACGATGGCAGTCGAGTTCGTGGTCCAGCCTGAGCACCTTGGCCAAACTATCCGCACATGATCGCTCGGATTATTTGGTAACGGCTTGGCTGATCTATCTCGCTCGGATCACGGGAGAGAAACAACTGCAACTGGGATGGAAGCCTGTATGTGATGGATTGCAAACTGGCTCCAAGCTCGCCCAGATGTTGATCGCCTCCGTCGTGCCGATGGATGTTTGCGTTGAGCTTGCTCATGATTTTGAAGAATTGCGCAAAACCGTAGCGGCCGAAGTCGCTCAGCTGAGGACGCACGCTAGCTTTGCCCGGGATCTCATCGCGCGGTGCCCAACATTGAGATGGGTGGAGGCGTTACGGTCGCGCCAGCCTTGGCCGATTGGCATTGCAATCACGACAGAGAGCGGTTCCGTTGCTGACGATCTGACGACGAGCCACAAAGCCGGCCAAGCCTTATGCGGCGATTTGCTGACTTTTGAGGTTCGCGCTCTCGATGGGAGCTTCCGCTGGCATTTTGATGCCGCTCGATTGGCGCCGAAGCAGATCGACCGCATGACGCAGCATTTGCAAGCCTTGTTAGGCGGCGTGATAGCCAATGTGGGGCAGTCTGTCGGCCGAATCGACATTCTGCCAACCGACGAACGCACCTATCTACTTGAGGCTTTGAATCGGACGGCGGCGCCTTGTTCGTTTGAACGATGCATCCATGAGCTATTCGAGGTGCAGGTGCAAAAGGCACCGGAAGCGGTGGCGGTGGTCCATGATAAGGAGAGACTGAGCTATGGCGAGCTGAATGCGCGGGCCAACCGGCTGGCGCATCACCTGATCGAGCTCGGAGTCAAGCCTGACCAGCCGGTGGCGATCTGCGTGGAACGCAGCCTAGCGATGGTGGTCGGTCTGTTGGCGATCCTGAAGGCCGGAGGTGCCTATTTGCCACTGGATCCCGCTTATCCGTCAGCGCGGCTGCGGCAGATCGTTGACGATGCAGAACCGAAACTGCTGCTGTGTGATGTCGTCGGTCGAACCGCATTGGGCGCCGAGGCCGTGGCCGATGTGACCGTGGTCGATCTGGAGAGGGCGATCCCGGCCTGGACCGAGCGGCCGCCTTCGAACCCGGACCGCGCCACACTTGGCCTCACATCGCGTCATCTTGCCTATGTGATCTATACCTCCGGCTCAACGGGAATCCCAAAGGGCGTGGAAATGTCCCACGGCGCGCTTGTGAATTCGCTTGAGGGGATTAGCACGTCAAAACTGCGCACACTTCAATTCGCGACCCTGAACTTCGATGTGTCCTGCCAGGAATTGTTCATCTGTTGGAAGGACGGCGGAGTGCTTGTGCTCCTGCGGGAAGAGACCCGGAGGCACTTCTCCGACCTGCTGGAATTTGTAGAGCGGGAGGCGATCGAGCGGCTTTTCCTTCCATTCGTCGCATTGAACCATTTTGCGGAAGTCTGGATCGCGCAGCGCGTGCAGCTGCCTTCTTTGAGAGAGCTTTATACAGCCGGCGAGCGATTGCAGGCCACTCCACTGCTGAGAGCGTTCTTCGAAGCACACCCCAACGCGAGATTGATCAATCAATATGGGTCCACGGAAATCAGCGTCATTTCCGAGCACCACCTTGCAGCTGATCCGTCATGTTGGCCCGAGATGCCTCACGTCGGGCGCCCAATTACGAACACGCGGGTGTACCTGCTGGATGGCCATGGCGCGCCGGTGCCGTTCGGTGCGGTGGGGGAGCTTTACATTGGCGGGGCGGGGGTGGCACGTGGCTACCTGAACCGCCCTGAGCTGACCGCCGAGCGGTTCATCGCCAGTCCCTTTGTCGAGGGCGATCGGCTGTACCGGACCGGCGACCTTGCACGTTATCTGCCCGACGGCAATCTTGAGTTCCTGGGCCGTAACGACGACCAGGTGAAGATCCGCGGCTACCGCATTGAGCCGGGCGAGATCGTCGCGCGGCTTTGCGAGCACGCCTGGGTGCGCGAGGCGGTGGTGGTGGCGCGCCAGAACGGCGGCGGCGACAAGCATCTAATCGCCTATGTGGTCTGCGCGCCCGAGGCCGGCTCGGGCGAGGGCGATGGAGGGGGGCTTGCGGGCGCGTTGCGCGCGCACTTAAGTGCGCGGCTGCCGGACTACATGGTGCCGAGCGCGTTCGTGCAGCTGGCGGCGCTTCCGCTGACGGTCAACGGCAAGCTCGATCGGAACGCGCTGCCGCCGCCGGCCGATCAGGCCTATGCGCTGGCGGCCTATGAATCGCCGCAAGGTGCGGTCGAGACGGCGCTGGCGCGGATCTGGGCCGAGCTCCTTGGTGTCGAGCGCATCGGGCGCAACGACCACTTCTTCGAACTGGGCGGCCACTCGCTCCTGGCCGTGCAGATGACAAGCCGGCTGTCACAGGCGGTTGGGGTCGAACTGCCGCTGTCGACGCTGTTCGCAAGGCCAGTGCTGGCTGACCTGGCGGCCAGCATCGTGGAGCTGTTGGGCCGCTCCGGTCCGCAACAGCTGCCGTCGATTGCAACCGTGTCGCGGCATGAGCCGCTTGTGCTGTCGTTTGCGCAGCAGCGGCTATGGTTTTTGGCGCAGCTTCACGAAGGCAGCACCAACTATCACATTCCGCTAGCCTTGCGACTGCGCGGGCTCCTCGACCGCAGGGCTTGGCAGCGCAGCCTTGACCGTCTGTTTGCGCGTCACGAGGCGCTGCGCAGTGTCTTTGTCGCGACGCAGGGCAAGCCTCGGGTTGAGGTTCTGCCGCCGGATGCGGGGCTGCCGATACTTGAGCAAGATCTGCGGGAGAGATCGGATGCGGAAGCGGCACTTTTGGATCTGTGCCATGAAGAGGGGCGCACGCCGTTCGATCTTGCGCGCGGTCCGCTGATCCGCGGTCGGCTGATCCGCATCGCCGACGAGGAGCACGTCTTCCTGCTGACCCAGCATCACATCGTCTCGGACGGCTGGTCGATGGGCTTGCTGTTAGGTGAACTTAGCCAGCTTTACCGGGCATTCGAGGCTGGGCAGGACGATCCTCTGCCGCCGCTTGCGATCCAGTATCCGGATTACGCCGCCTGGCAACGCCAATGGCTCTCGGGGGAGCGGCTGCAGAAGCAGGCGCAGTATTGGCGCAAGGCCCTTGCAGGCACGGCCCGTCTGGTTTTGCCGACGGACCATGCGCGGCCTGCCCAGCAGTCGTTTGCCGCGGCGGCGGTCCCGATCCTCATCGATGCGGATCTGACGCGGGAGCTGAAGCGGCTGAGCCTGCAGCATGGTACGACGTTGTTCATGACGGTGCTGGCGGCCTGGGCGGCGGTGCTGTCGCGTCTGTCGGGGCAGGACGATCTTGTGATTGGCGTGCCGAGCGCCAATCGGGGGCACCGTGAGATCGAAGAGCTGATCGGCTTCTTCGTCAACACCCTGGCGCTTCGGCTGGACTTATCGGGCGAACCGAGCGTGTCGGAGCTTCTGGAGCGGACGCGGCGCACGGTGCTGGCTGCGCAGGAGCATCAGGACCTGCCGTTCGAGCAGGTGGTGGAGATCGTGCAGCCACCCCGGGCTCTTGATCACACGCCGTTGTTGCAGGTGATGCTGGTCTGGGAGAACAATGCGGTTGGGTCATTGGACCTGCCGGGACTGAGTGTGGAAGCTGCCGGCGAGCAGATTGATCAAGTCGAATTCGATCTGGAGCTGAGCCTTGGCGAGCATGGCGAGGAGATCGCCGGAACGCTGGCTTATACCACGGCGCTGTTTGATCAGGCGACGATCGAGCGGCAGCGTGGTTATCTGATGGCGCTGCTGCGGGCGATGGCTGCCGATTCACAGCAAGAGGTCCGCCGGATTGAGCTGCTGCCAATCGCCGAGCGGACGTATCTGCTGGAGGAGCTGAACCGGACGGCGGCCCCGTATCCTGCGCAGCGCTGCATTCACGAGCTGTTCGAGGCGCAGGTACAGAAGACGCCGGATGTGGTGGCGGTGATCTGCGAAGATGAGCGGCTGAGCTATGGCGAGCTCAATGCGCGGGCCAACCGCCTGGCGCATCACCTGATCGCCCTCGGGGTCAGGCCTGGGAATCGCATTGCCACGGTGCTGGACCGCTCCGTCGCTCTTCTGGTGGCGCAGCTGGCTATTCTAAAGGCGGGCGGCGTGTATGTACCGATCGATCGCGCTCTTCCGTCGGCGCGACAAGAATCGCTGATGGCCGATTGTGCTGCACGCTTGGTACTCTGCGGGGATGGTCTGGTTGAGGCGAGGATACTTGGTCTGGCTACTGAGCCGCTCATAGCTGGAGCGGGATCTAGTTCCGATCCTGGGTTGGCGTTAAGCCCTGAAAGTGCCGCTTACGTCATGTACACCTCGGGCTCCACGGGGCTTCCCAAAGGAGTTGTTGTTCCTCATCGTGCCGTCAACCGGCTCGTGATCAACAGTGGGTATGTGAAGATCAATGCAGGAGATCGGGTGGCATGGGCTGGCAATCCCGCCTTCGACGCAAGCACATTCGAAGTATGGGCACCGCTGCTTAATGGTGGTTGCATTGTTGCCATGCATGCCGCCACCGTCAGGGATACTCCCAGTTTTACCCGGGCGCTTGAACAGCACCAGGTGACGTCACTGTTTCTAACAACAGCATTATTCAATCAATATACATCATCGATCGCTCCGACGTTGGCGCAATTGAAGCACCTCCTCTGTGGGGGTGAGCGCAGCGATCTTGCCTCGTTTCTGAGATTGCTAAAAGAAAAGGGCCCCGTACGTCTCATTCACTGCTACGGCCCGACCGAGACGACCACCTTCGCAACGTTCTGGACTTGCCCGGCTGATTTCAAGGGTGCGGTGGTCCCGATCGGGCGCCCAATTACGAACACGCGGGTGTACCTGCTGGATGGCCATGGCGCGCCGGTGCCGTTCGGTGCGGTGGGGGAGCTTTACATTGGCGGGGCGGGGGTGGCACGTGGCTACCTGAACCGCCCTGAGCTGACCGCCGAGCGGTTCATCGCCAGTCCCTTTGTCGAGGGCGATCGGCTGTACCGGACCGGCGACCTTGCACGTTATCTGCCCGACGGCAATCTTGAGTTCCTGGGCCGTAACGACGACCAGGTGAAGATCCGCGGCTACCGCATTGAGCCGGGCGAGATCGTCGCGCGGCTTTGCGAGCACGCCTGGGTGCGCGAGGCGGTGGTGGTGGCGCGCCAGAACGGCGGCGGCGACAAGCATCTAATCGCCTATGTGGTCTGCGCGCCCGAGGCCGGCTCGGGCGAGGGCGATGGAGGGGGGCTTGCGGGCGCGTTGCGCGCGCACTTAAGTGCGCGGCTGCCGGACTACATGGTGCCGAGCGCGTTCGTGCAGCTGGCGGCGCTTCCGCTGACGGTCAACGGCAAGCTCGATCGGAACGCGCTGCCGCCGCCGGCCGATCAGGCCTATGCGCTGGCGGCCTATGAATCGCCGCAAGGTGCGGTCGAGACGGCGCTGGCGCGGATCTGGGCCGAGCTCCTTGGTGTCGAGCGCATCGGGCGCAACGACCACTTCTTCGAACTGGGCGGCCACTCGCTCCTGGCCGTGCAGATGACAAGCCGGCTGTCACAGGCGGTTGGGGTCGAACTGCCGCTGTCGACGCTGTTCGCAAGGCCAGTGCTGGCTGACCTGGCGGCCAGCATCGTGGAGCTGTTGGGCCGCTCCGGTCCGCAACAGCTGCCGTCGATTGCAACCGTGTCGCGGCATGAGCCGCTTGTGCTGTCGTTTGCGCAGCAGCGGCTATGGTTTTTGGCGCAGCTTCACGAAGGCAGCACCAACTATCACATTCCGCTAGCCTTGCGACTGCGCGGGCTCCTCGACCGCAGGGCTTGGCAGCGCAGCCTTGACCGTCTGTTTGCGCGTCACGAGGCGCTGCGCAGTGTCTTTGTCGCGACGCAGGGCAAGCCTCGGGTTGAGGTTCTGCCGCCGGATGCGGGGCTGCCGATACTTGAGCAAGATCTGCGGGAGAGATCGGATGCGGAAGCGGCACTTTTGGATCTGTGCCATGAAGAGGGGCGCACGCCGTTCGATCTTGCGCGCGGTCCGCTGATCCGCGGTCGGCTGATCCGCATCGCCGACGAGGAGCACGTCTTCCTGCTGACCCAGCATCACATCGTCTCGGACGGCTGGTCGATGGGCTTGCTGTTAGGTGAACTTAGCCAGCTTTACCGGGCATTCGAGGCTGGGCAGGACGATCCTCTGCCGCCGCTTGCGATCCAGTATCCGGATTACGCCGCCTGGCAACGCCAATGGCTCTCGGGGGAGCGGCTGCAGAAGCAGGCGCAGTATTGGCGCAAGGCCCTTGCAGGCACGGCCCGTCTGGTTTTGCCGACGGACCATGCGCGGCCTGCCCAGCAGTCGTTTGCCGCGGCGGCGGTCCCGATCCTCATCGATGCGGATCTGACGCGGGAGCTGAAGCGGCTGAGCCTGCAGCATGGTACGACGTTGTTCATGACGGTGCTGGCGGCCTGGGCGGCGGTGCTGTCGCGTCTGTCGGGGCAGGACGATCTTGTGATTGGCGTGCCGAGCGCCAATCGGGGGCACCGTGAGATCGAAGAGCTGATCGGCTTCTTCGTCAACACCCTGGCGCTTCGGCTGGACCTATCGGGCGAACCGAGCGTGTCGGAGCTTCTGGAGCGGACGCGGCGCACGGTGCTGGCTGCGCAGGAGCATCAGGACCTGCCGTTCGAGCAGGTGGTGGAGATCGTGCAGCCACCCCGGGCTCTTGATCACACGCCGTTGTTGCAGGTGATGCTGGCCTGGGAGAACAATGCGGTTGGGTCATTGGACCTGCCGGGGCTGAGTGTGGAAGCTGCCGGGGAGGAGATTGATCAGGCTAAGTTCGATCTGGAGCTGAGCCTTGGCGAGCATGGCGAGGAGATCGCCGGAACGCTGGCTTATACCACGGCGCTGTTTGATCAGGCGACAATCGAGCGGCAGCGTGGTTACCTGATGGCGCTGCTGCGGGCGATGGCTGCCGATGCACAGCAAGAGGTTCGCCGGATTGAGCTGCTGCCAATCGCCGAGCGGACCTATCTGCTGGAGGAGCTGAACCGGACGGCGGCCCCGTATCCTGCGCAGCGCTGCATTCACGAGCTGTTCGAGGCGCAGGTACAGAAGACGCCGGATGCGGTGGCGGTGATCTGCGAAGATGAGCGGCTGAGCTATGGCGAGCTCAATGCGCGGGCCAACCGCCTGGCGCATCACCTGATCGCCCTCGGGGTCAGGCCTGACCAGCCGGTCGCGATCTGCGTCGAGCGCAGTCCGATGATGGTGGTGGGGCTCTTGGCGATCCTGAAGGCTGGCGGGGCGTATGTGCCGCTGGACCCTGCCTATCCATCGGCGCGGCTGCGCCAGGTGCTCAACGATGCGGTGCCCCGCCTGCTGCTGACCGATGTGGCCGGCCGTGCAGCCTTGGGCGCGCATGTGCCGGCCGATGTGAGCGTGGTAGAACTCGATGCTGCGGCGCCGGCCTGGACCAGCCTGCCGGAAGCCGATCTTGACCCGCGCGCTCTCAGCCTGACCTCCCGCAATCTCGCCTATGTGATCTACACCTCGGGATCCACAGGCACGCCCAAAGGGGCACAGAATGAGCATCGGGCTATCGTCAATCGCCTGACTTGGATGCAAAAGGCCTATGGTCTCAAGGCAACTGATGTCGTGTTGCAGAAGACGCCATTTAGCTTCGATGTCTCGGCCTGGGAGTTCTTTTGGACCTTACTTGAAGGAGCAACCCTTGTACTGGCCCCGCCTGGTGCGCATAGAGATCCCGATGCATTGGTCGACTTGATCGTCAGCCTGGGCATCACGACGGTTCACTTCGTGCCATCCATGCTGGTCAGCTTTATGGATGCGAAGAGTGTTGAACGCTGCACGTCGCTGCGGCGAGTTTTATGCAGCGGCGAGGCGCTCCCTGCCGCCAGTGCGCATAGGGTTCGGCGCGTATTGCCCTGGACGGGCCTGCACAATCTATACGGTCCGACTGAGGCTGCGATCGACGTTACAGCCTGGAATTGCCCGGCTGAGTTTAATGAGGCCATTGTCCCGATTGGCCGCCCTATTGCGAACACGCGGATCTATTTGCTGGATGGTTGTGGCGCGCTGGTGCCGTTCGGTGCGGTGGGCGAGCTTTACATTGGTGGGGCGGGGGTGGCACGTGGCTACCTGAACCGCCCTGAGCTGACAACCCAGCGGTTCATCCCCAGTCCCTTTGTGGACGGCGACCGGCTGTACCGGACCGGCGATCTGGCACGCTACCTACCGGACGGCAATCTGGAGTTTTTAGGGCGCAACGACGAGCAGGTGAAGATCCGCGGCTTCCGCATCGAGCCGGGTGAGATCGTCGCTCGGCTTTGCGAGCACGCCTGGGTGCGCGAGGCAGTGGTGGTGGCGCGCGAGGATGGTCGCGGCGAGCAGCGCCTCGTTGCGTATGTCGTTGCCGCAGAAGCTGAGGAATCTGATTTCGCCGGCGGTTTGCGGGCGCATGTGAGTGCGGGGCTTCCGGACTACGTGGTGCCGAGCGCGTTCGTGCGGCTGGCGGCGCTTCCGCTGACTCCGAACGGCAAGCTCGATCGAAAAGCGCTGCCGACCCCGGGCGACGAGGCGTATGCGCGCCGGACCTACGCGCCGCCACAGGGCGAGATGGAGACGGTGCTGGCGCAGATCTGGGCCGACCTGCTGGGGCTGGAGCAGGTCGGACGGCACGACAACTTCTTCGAACTGGGTGGGCACTCGCTCTTGGCGGTGCAGATGATGGAGCGTCTGCGGCGGCGCTCACTGGGCATCGAGGTGCGCACCTTGTTCGTCAAGCCGGTGCTGGCGGATCTGGCCGCAAGCCTGCGCCGCCATCACGAAGTAGCAGTCCCGGGCAATCTGATCACCGAGCGGAGTGCGGCGATAACGCCGGAGATGTTGCCCCTGATCGAGCTGGCGCAGGATGAGATCGACCGGATCATCGCCACGGTACCCGGCGGGGTTTGCAACATCCAGGACATTTACGGCCTGTCGCCGCTGCAGGACGGCATCCTGTTCCATCATTTGTTAGCGGCAAAGGGCGATCCATACCTTTTGGTGTCGCAGATGGCGTTTGCCGAGCGTGGGCTGCTCGAGCGCTATCTTGCCGCGGTCCAGCGGGTGGTGGATCGGCATGACATCCTGCGTACCTCCTTCGTCTGGGAGGGGTTGTCGCGGCCGGCCCAGGTGGTGTGGCGGGAAGCGCGACTGGAGGTGATCGAAGTCCAGCTCGATGGCGGTCATGGCGCTGGCGCCGAGCAGCTCAGGGCGCGGTTTGATCCCCGCCGGCACCGCATCGACCTTGGCCGGGCGCCACTGCTGCGGTTTGTGATCGCGCCCGAGCCCGGCAGCACGCGCTGGCTGCTGCTGGAGCTGCAGCATCATCTGATCGGGGATCACACCACGCGGGACGTGATGCATGCCGAGGTCCGGGCCGAGCTGGAGGGGCGCGAGCATGAACTGCCGGCGCCGCAGCCATTCCGCAATCTGGTGGCGCAGGCACATCTACGCGGTGATGCCAAGGCGGATGAAGCCTTCTTCCGGGAGCTGCTGGCCGACATCGACGAACCGACCACGCCCTTCGAGTTGAGGGAAGTGCGAGGCGACGGCGGTGGGGTTTGTGAGGCGCATCGCATGCTGCCGCCAGCGCTCCGTACGCGGCTGGTGGAACAGGCCCGCCGGCTGGGCGTGAGTCTGGCGAGCCTGTGCCATCTGGCGTGGGGGCAGGTGGTGGCGCGCAGCAGCGGCCGCGAGCAGGTGGTGTTCGGCACGGTGCTGTTGGGCCGCCTGCAGGGCAGCGCGGGCGCCGACCGCGCCATGGGGCTGTTCATCAACACCCTGCCGTTGCGACTTGATCTTGATCAGACCGCCGTCGAGGCGAGCGTGCGGACGACGCACGCCCGGCTGGCCGAGCTGCTGGCACATGAGCATGCCTCGTTGGCGCTGGCTCAACGCTGCAGCGCCGTTGCGGCGTCGGCGCCACTGTTCAGCACGTTGTTGAACTATCGTCACAACAAGGCGCCGGTTGTGCCCGGCTCCGGGGCGGATGATGTCTTGTCGGGTATGAAATGGTTGTCTGGGGAGGAACGCACCAACTATCCGCTGACCCTGTCGGTAGAGGATTTTGGCGAGGCGCTGGGCCTCACTGTGCAGGTGGCGGAGCCCATCTCGGCGGATCGGATCTGCGGCTACATGCAGCGGGTGCTCGAGCAACTGGCAAAGGCGCTGGAGCATGCCCCGGACACGCCGGTACGCGAGCTCGACATCTTGCCGGCCGAGGAGCGCACCTATCTGCTGGAGGACCTGAACCGGACGGCGAAGGCCTACCCATCGGAGCTGTGCGTCCATGAGCTGTTCGAGGCGCAGGTGCACAAGGCGCCGGAGGCGGTGGCGCTGGTCTGCGAGAACGAGCGGCTGAGCTATGGCGAGCTCAACGCGCGGGCCAACCGGCTGGCGCATCATCTGATCGAGCTCGGGGTCACGCCGGACCAGCCGGTGGCGATCTGTCTTGAACGCAGCGTGGCGATGGTGGTTGGTATCTTGGCGATCCTCAAGGCGGGCGGTGCCTATTTGCCGCTCGACCCAGCCTATCCCAGCGAGCGGCTGCAGCAGGTTGTTGACGATGCCGCGCCGCGGCTGCTGCTTTGCGATCTCGCTGGTCGCGCAGCACTCCGTCCCGAGGTGCTGACCAATGTGACGGTCATTGATCTGGATACGGCCACAGCCTGGGCCGAACGGCCGGCTTCGGACCCTGACCGGCGGACGCTTGGCCTCACATCGGGCCATCTCGCTTATGTGATCTACACTTCAGGATCAACCGGAACCCCAAAGGGGGTCATGGTCGAGCATCGGGGGTTGGTCAATCTGCTGTCGGCTCAGGTTGGCCTCTTTGGCGCTTCTTTCAACAGCCGAGTCCTGCAGTTCGCCTCCATTGCTTTTGATGCAAGCGCTTGGGAGCTTGTTATGGCGTTTGGCTCCGGAGCCTCTTTGCACTTGCCTGCGGAAGCGATCCGGCAAGCGAGTAACAAGCTATCGGATTATCTCCGAAGCGAGGCCATCACCCACGCGACATTACCACCCGCGTTGCTTCAGACAAGCAAGGATCTAGAAGGTTTGGCAGCGCAAGTTCTCATTCTTGCTGGAGAGCTGCCCAAGCCCGAACTCATTCGAAGTCTGACCCCAGCATCAATTGTCAACGCTTATGGCCCGACCGAGGCGACAGTCTGCGCGACGTTCTGGACTTGCCCGGCTGATTTCAAGGGTGCGGTGGTCCCGATCGGGCGCCCAATTGCGAACACGCGGGTGTACCTGCTGGATGGCCATGGCGCGCCGGTGCCGTTCGGTGCGGTGGGCGAGCTTTACATTGGCGGGGCGGGGGTGGCACGTGGCTACCTGAACCGCCCTGAGCTGACCGCCGAGCGGTTCATCGCCAGTCCCTTTGTCGAGGGCGATCGGCTGTACCGGACCGGCGACCTTGCACGTTATCTGCCCGACGGCAATCTTGAGTTCCTGGGCCGTAACGACGACCAGGTGAAGATCCGCGGCTACCGCATTGAGCCGGGCGAGATCGTCGCGCGGCTTTGCGAGCACGCCTGGGTGCGCGAGGCGGTGGTGGTGGCGCGCCAGAACGGCGGCGGCGACAAGCATCTAATCGCCTATGTGGTCTGCGCGCCCGAGGCCGGCTCGGGCGAGGGCGATGGAGGGGGGCTTGCGGGCGCGTTGCGCGCGCACTTAAGTGCGCGGCTGCCGGACTACATGGTGCCGAGCGCGTTCGTGCAGCTGGCGGCGCTTCCGCTGACGGTCAACGGCAAGCTCGATCGGAACGCGCTGCCGCCGCCGGCCGATCAGGCCTATGCGCTGGCGGCCTATGAATCGCCGCAAGGTGCGGTCGAGACGGCGCTGGCGCGGATCTGGGCCGAGCTCCTTGGTGTCGAGCGCATCGGGCGCAACGACCACTTCTTCGAACTGGGCGGCCACTCGCTCCTGGCCGTGCAGCTGCTCAGTCGAGCGCTAAATCTTGGGCTGAGTTTTAGCGCCAACGACCTCTTCCGAGCCCCTATTCTGAAGGAGCTTGCATCGAGGGTTCGTTTGGAGGTGCAGCCCAGTAACTCCGGGGTGATTTCCGTTCGTGTGACTGGATCCCAGCCACCGCTCTTCTTCGTCCCCACAGGTTTTGGAGATTGTTCGTATGTCCTCTCTCTGGCTGCGCAAATGGACGCAGACTGCTCGGTCTACGCTCTGCCATGGCCCCCTTTCGATGATGTTTGTCCGCCAACCCTTGAGGCGATGGCCGCGCAGCTGATTATTGCGATTAAAAGGATCCAGCCACGTGGCCCATACCGCTTTGCTGGATACTCGTCAGGTGCAATCCTGGCTTATGCAATTGCCGAGCGGTTACTGAGTATTGATGAAGCGGTGTCATTCATGGCGTTCATCGATGTTAGTCTACCTGCGGCTTATTCAAACGCTTCACTGAAGAATTTGGCGCGAGAATTTGTTTTGGATCGTTGTGGAATCTTGCGCGATGAATATCGCGAAGTTTTGGAACGCGACACGGAACAATGTTCCATCTCTGAGTTGCTTGAAAAGGCCCAGCAAATAGGAGCGTTACCTGCAGGTCACGATCTCCACAGTGACGTTTCGATGTATCGAAGGGCAGCGAAATTTTACCAAGCGCTACGATCGTATCGCATTCCGTCGCTCCCGATTGAAATATATCAGTTTAATGCCACTGAGCCTCTCGGTTGTTGGGCACCGCCTGACAAACAAACTAATCGCGGTGCAAACTTACCAAAGCTTGGCTGGGACATGGTCGTAAATGCGGGGGCCATTCATGCGGTACCTGTTCCAGGCAACCACGTGACAATGGTGGCCAGTCCCGAAAACCGCCAAGTTCTGGCTCAAGCCATTTCAACGGCCTTGATCGGGACTGTTGAATAGAGTCAAAGAATGTTCTCCGAAGGCTCAGGTTCGAAGTTTAGTCTCGAGCCCCAAATTGCCGATGCGGCATCTGAAGTAGATGCCAAAGATCGCAAATTACGGCCGCAGAACTATGGACCACGTAGCTCGGCTTAGCTTCGCAGTCCAGCATGGTATGCAAGTATCATTTTATGACGGCCTAACCGGAGGTCTAGTGTATCAGCTAAATCATCCTTTTCCCGCGCATTCGGACGGCTACTTCTTCAACACTATCCCTATCGCGCGTGCCATTCGCCTCACTGAGCCAGCGTAGCGGCCCAGTTCAGCAGCTATCTTGGTTGCGCCAACTCCCTTTCGAGCTAGCGTGACCAGTTGTCGGACCTCCTGCTCGGCCCATTGCTTGGGTTTTGACTTCTTCATGGTGTGGCCCTCCAATCAGCACCAATTTGCGAGCATGACTGCTTGCGCGCACTTGGGAAATTTACGGGTACCCTTAGGGCTTCACATCAGTGCGCGTGTAGCCTTAAGTGCTCCCGGCTATACTTTGAGCGAGAGCTAGGCTGTTCGTTCCAATCAACCAATTACTTCGGCAACACTGTCACGATGCTGGTCTTACGTTTCGGTATCTTTGAAGCGATAATCCAAATGTGCAGGGCGAATTCATCTTCTATCTGTGCTGCTGTGTCCTCCTCTTTAGCATAGACGAAGAGGATGCTACCCTCGACTTCGTCGAAGCGCGCCTGCGAACAGGCTGTCGAACCGGCTCGCGTCGACGATTAGAGCCATGCGGCTTGAATTGCGTAATCGTGAATGTCCGGGGAGCTGCATATGTCAGAGATCGACACTCGGCGAGCTGGTGCAAGCCTCTTGCTTAGCTTGGTCCTCCGATAACGCCTTTGCGCTGCAAGTCATCGAAGATCGTCCCGACAGAGCTAGATGCGTTCGCTCCATTAATGTCATCGCCGCAACTGCCACTGAGGTAAGGCCCGCAGTCGGCCACACGAAAAATCCCTGAATTGAAACAACTCCGCCCCCAATCGACTATCGAGCTATCTTCTTTCGGTGCTCGTCAATCATTGCTGTCGTAACATCACCCGGGTAGCACAGGGGCGCCGCGCCACCCGGCCGCGAATAGGCGCTTCTGCTGCCGCATGCACGGCCATTCCGCATCGTGTCGTCCGGGCATGCGCATGGTCTGCCAGTCGCGTGATATTGATCCCGGCTGGCCTTAATCAGGATCGCGGCGATGGCCGCGGCGGTCAGCGCAACTTCGATCTTGCGTTTTGTGTCGGCTTGCTGTGGCGCGGGATCTTGCGGCGTCTCGGGTATTGTGGTGGCGCCACTCGGGCTGGGCGGAGGAGTCTTGGAAGCGTGCGGCAGCGAAGGGCTGCCCGGCGCCGCTGTCAGCGAGAGCGGACTTGCTGGGGGGCTGGTTACCTGCGCTACCGTTGCAAGCGCGGAAGTAGAGGGTCGCCAGTCGTGACGGCCAACGGAATAGGCTCCAATGGCTGTAAGGCCCAGAAGCACGATCACAGTCCAGCCCTGCATGGGAACATTCAAGCGAAGCCGGAGTGATCGCGCAAGTTGCAAACTGTAAATCGAAGGCAGCTCCCGTATTTTCCCGGAGGAGGTGGCCTTGATGGAGGGTTAATTGCGCACGGCCCTTTCGGCGAAAAGCGCATGCTTGGATATTAGTCGTGTTGGCTCGAATG
This sequence comes from Bradyrhizobium sp. SPXBL-02, assembly GCF_051853065.1. Lineage (NCBI taxonomy): Bacteria > Pseudomonadati > Pseudomonadota > Alphaproteobacteria > Hyphomicrobiales > Nitrobacteraceae > Bradyrhizobium > Bradyrhizobium sp. SPXBL-02. Next base: position 2,358,432 of record NZ_CP182474.1, read on the forward strand.
AGCGTCGCACGCGAAAACGTATCGCGGTTATGCTGTACAATAACCAGCGAGCGAAAGTCACGCTCGTGTCAGTCCTCTACAAGGACAGGTTACAAATGTCGATCAGAGACATTCTCTTCATTTCAGCCTTTCTCCGCTTACTGGACCATTCCGGCGAGCGGGATGCCATGGTCCGTTTGCCGTAGTGCGGTAGGGCGGAAAAGTGTGCCAGGTTCAACATGCGGAGGCGGTAATGACCTTCCGGACCAGGCGCCTGGCGCCTCATCGTTTCAGTCGCCCGTCTAAGTCCAGGGCAGATGTCTAGAGCGTAAGGACGAGCCAGGCCGGCTCAGCCCCAGCGGGGCGACGTCATTCCGCTCACCTGATAGTACCGAGACCGTCTTTCACCGTGAGTGTGCCGTGGCAAGCGATATGGTACTTGCGCCCAACAACAGGCATCTCGTTTGCCTGGGAGAATGAAGGCACGTTGATAGAGAGCTCTTTTACGAGAACTTCCTCATATCCGCCATCTCTCTCCATGATCACCCGCCATCTCCATTCGCCGCCCGGACTTTCATCGGCCATTGTGTTGTAGCGGAGGCGAATCAAAGTACTCATTGAAGTGCCTATCAAGATGATCTCCGACCCGAGAGGTCGAAAGAAGCCATTGCCTTGTCCCAAACGACGGCGAACAAGTCGCCAAACCCTGGAAGCCTCTCCGCTGCCAGCGCCCTCTTTCGGCGTTTCAACTTAGCTGGTGGAAGCGCCTGTCCAATACATACAAACGTTTGTGCGGACCGATTTCGGTAGATCGCTCCAAAAGAAGCGCGTGCGCCACGCCTGCAATCTGGCAGTTCTCATCGTGGCCTGCACCCGGGGGTGCGAGCGTAGCGAAGTTTGTGGCCTCGTCCAGAAACCATAAATGCGATGCGTCATGATCGCGTCCTGGGACTCGCCGCGCCTACACGGCCTCACATTCAGGACACCCAAGGAGCGCTGTAACCGGTAGCCCAAACAACGCATTCACATGCGGGGTGCGAGGCATCGCAAACGGGCAGGGAAGACTATCCCGCCATGAACGATACCCGACTGGGCAACCTTGCTGCGGAAGGTGATCACGCCGCAAGCGCACCTATAGCGTTTGCTCGTCAAGCGTTCGTCGCAATGCTTCGTCGGAAACGTGAGTGTAAATCTCTGTTGTTGCTATGCTCGAAGTCCGCGAAGACGTTGAACCATTCGGATATCGACGCCGCTCTCAATCAGCAGGGTGGCCGCTCTGTGGCGTAGCATGTGGGGCGTGACAGCGCGTTTGACGCCCGCTTGCTCTGCAAAAGCTCGCAGTTTGGGACGGAATGGATGCGGCCGCAACCTTTGACCGCGCCGATTTAGGAAGAGCGGCCCCTGCGCTGGAGTCGGCCTCCCTTCGTCATGCCTTATGCGCGAGCTGGAATGGTCATGGTCGTCTAGGGTGCCATTCCGGCGGAAAGCGGGAACGGGCCGGGGACGGCCGGCCTCGGACGGCTGAGCGCCACACTGCGGCGGAGCCGCCGAGAGCACCATCCGCCTCAAAGCAGACGTCTCGTTGAGTGTGAACCGTACGCTAGCAACGGTAACTTTGTACAAGACGAACAAAGCCGGGTTTCAATCCGTCGTATCTAACATGGATTAAAGGCTTGCCGCTTTTTCCCGGTCCGTTATAGAATCTTCTTCGTGTGAGGATTTCGAAGGAATAGCTTCCGTTCAGCTCCGGCTTAAGCAAATTCATTTGAAGGATTCTGTGGGGGACATTGCGATGGCTAAGCCTTCCGTTTCCCGTGACGCCTTTCGTGGCTTGTTCGCCTTTTATGCGGCCAAGGCACACCATGATCATAATGGTCTCGCCGAAGCCCGGCTCCTGAAGCTATTTGGATCGAGCGACCACATCCCGGACGGGCTGCTGGAGTTGTGGTCGTCACGGACCGAGCTGATTGGCCCTGAGGTCGTTGGCAACATAATGTCACCACTGGCTCATCAGATCCTGGATGGCTGCGCACAATACAACCACGCCAGCGACTTCCTGCATCGGTTGTTGCGAGAGTTGGACCGAGACGTCCATTAACCGCAATTGCGAGATTGGTTGGATCGCTTTTTTTGTAATCGGGCATCATTGTTCGGCCGCGCACTGAGTACACGCGCAAACTCGGCGGTGTGGCGGACCCTCTAATCACGACAAGCGGTCGCTTCGATCTTCATGCGACGTTGCACTTGGGAAAACGGCAACGAGCCGATCCCCTTCCCAAAGCTCAACGTCGTGCTCGCCATACATTTGCTCGGCCCGACATCTCGCAGCCTCCTCGACGACGCAGTCGAGCTTCGCGGCGCATATCACTCGCCTGCTGCTGTCCACCACGAGCACTCTGTACCGCATGATGACAGTCCCATCCCAAAGGAGCTGTCATCCTAGTCGAATGTTCGTGTAAAGCAGCGCCTAAAGTAAGCGCAGACGCGCGGAACCTTTGTACGTGTGGCCACTTGCCTATACCGTCGCCTGGACTCTTTTCGTCACACGGCGCGTCAGTTATCCTGCCCAGTGTAGCGCGCTTCAGCATCGCAATCTCACCGCGTGGCGAAGCGGCTCGAGCTTAAGATGGAGAGCATCCCCCAGCATCATCAGCAGTGCGCCAAACCAAGTTGCCGTCCGGCTCGCCGCCTCGTTATCAGCCTCCGCGAGCGTAAGCCGATCGGCATGCTCGGAGGTTCGGACGAAGTCGTCACATCGTTTGCCGGCGCGGCCGCGAAAAGTTGCTCAACATCGACTTGGCTGGGCGTGGGCCGATGGGCCTGCGCAGAGATAGGGGCCGACATGACAGCGGTGTCCGGAACAAGATCGGACGCAGCATCAGCTACCTTAACCTTGGCGTGAGGCGGCTGAGAAGGCTCGGCCGGTGCGGAGCGCAGCAACGCCGCGCCAGCATCAAGGATTCGGCTCTGCCTGGGCCGCGCGGTCCCGCTCTCGTTTAAACTGGCGGTGCTATCTTTGGCCACGCGCCGCCGAACGGTCTTTTTCACCTTCGCGGTACCCTCGGTTAGGAGGCACTTGCGGTGCCTCCACCGATAGGCCCAATGCTGGCCGCGGGAGCGGGGACGAGTTGCCCGGGTCCCACCCATTTCGGTTGCCTCGGAGAGGTCGGTGCAGGTTGGCGTGCAGCAGTATTGAAGAGGTCCCGCAAGAGGATTGGCGGATGCAGAAGCCGTTAAAAAGTCTCAAAAAGAACGAGGATGACGAAGCACAATCGCAAATAGCCGGACATGGAAGAATCCCAGTATCGCGCCCCGCCGGGATGACCCTTCGCGCAGACCTAGGCGGCCATGGGGGTCAAATCTGGCGGTGCGATGAAGTCATTTGCTTCTGACGTGAGATCTTGGGTTAAACGTAAGTCCCATCCGCAGCTCCATGCAAAGCAGAGCCCTTTCGGCGTTTGGTCGAGCTTCCGGAGTGAGCAGCAGACATCATGTCATTGGGGAGCCGATGTAGGGCTTCAAGCGGTATAAGGGCGTGGTCGGTCGGTTTCCGCAGTTTCGTTTGAGGCCCCGCAACGTCGCGCCCTCGAACTGTGCGTCGGTAGCGCCGTGATTATGAGCGTACATTCGGCCACCGGTGCCGAATACGACGTAATATCTGACCTCGCTGCAAGATAATGCGAGTTGTGGGCCTGTGGTGACGCGAAGCTAAGGCTTCGGACCCCAGGGCATCAGCAGCAACTCAACAATGGCCGCCGCGCGTACAATCATTCCCCGCCCCGTTCTGTCTGCTTCGTACAGAGAGCAGGTCTGAGAGCCCACGCGGCGAAGATTAAGAATCGCGCACTGGTCAAAGTGCCGGGAAACAGTTTGCTTCGGTGTTCCCGCCAGTGGCTGCAGATGGTAGCTGCTCGTGAAGCGACCTGACCCGGCTTCGTATCAATGTCGAAGCGGGGACGGGCGATCGTTGCATTGAACGGGAGCTGTTACCGCCGAACAACTCTTCTTCTCCGCGCGGCGTTCTGGATACGCCGACCAATCCTTCTCGCGTTAGCGGCTCGCAGGCGTCGCCGGAGCGCCTGCAGTTCCCCAAATAGTGCGATAAGCCCCTCGACCCGTTGACGCAGAATAGCCGAATAGTTGTAAACCTGACGCCGATTACTCATTACTGCCTCGAACAATGACCTATTGAAACAATATCGGGCGAAAACGGGAAGAGTATGCAACCGGAGGTAGGATCATACAAGCTAAAAGGCCAGGATAAAGCGTGGAAGGACCCATTGACACCAGAGGGGTATCGTTGCGGGTCACTTTCGCTTTGGTTTCGGCTCAGCTTCATTCGAAAGTCGGTCGACTTGAGCCAGGTTGCGGGTCTGATGAGCAGCACAACGATGGACACTTTTTGTCGGTTCGGATGGGGGCTTACTTCCCTACTGATTGGCCGGGTGCCGCTCAAGAGGCGGCCGAGGCTTGCCCAACCCCGTGGTACAGGAGGAGCCTCGCCACTAGCTGTGGTGCTCCCAACCCGCTCAAACGTCGTGACGAATGCGGCTAAGGCGGCGACGATCACGGCAATCGCGAACAACAGGATCACAGGGTCGGGATTCCGCTCAGTACTCATGAGCAACTCCAGTCAGGCGGCCCGGCGGCCCCAACTAAGCTCCGCATCGCGCCGTATCAGCATTCGCCCGAGAGCTTCGGGCCGAGCGTCTCTCCAAATATCGATGTGAGCTTGCAAAACGCGGAGTTTATTACAGGTTCAAAGTATTTGTTGGTCAGTCCGGGGCGTTGGTTCAGATCTGTCTCTGGCCTTGGGTTAGCTTCAACGCGCGGGTGCTCCCCGCGAAACATCATCCCGATGCTGGGCGGCTCTTCAACTGAATGTCCTTAGCGCCGTCGGCGACGAGGAGCATGTGGCAGGTTTGCTGTCATAACCCTCCGGCTAACTGCTGCTTCGACGTTGTTGAAGTCAACTGCGGTTGCGAGATCGGAGGCGGTACCATCCACCGGCTGCGAGCAACACCACGTGCGCGTTGAAGAAGGCCGCCGATCCGAGCGGAAAGCTAAATCGAAGAAGGTGTGCCGCCGATTTAGTAGGGAGCATCCGCCAGCGATGGATGCGAGTAGACTAGTCCTAGCCACGAATTAGCCCTGCGGCTGGGGCCTTTATGCCGCTGGTGCAGGCCCGTCGCCTACTTGGCGCAACACGACGTCGCAGCACGCGGCTCGAGCTTAAGACAACTCCCAGGACCATCAGAAGCAGGCCCCCAGGTCGCCGTCCAGGCATTGCGAGGAGGTCAGCGCTTAATTGAAGGCCATGAACGCGAGAAAAGAAGAAAACCGGCAAGATCTGATCGAAGAGCTTGACGCGGCGATCGGAAGGCTCCGCGGTATCGCAAAGACGCTGGAGAATCTTTCCCTGTAGGTCGGCCGGTCCGTTCGTCAACGCGCACCAAAGTTGGCGACGATCTTCAACGGGTATTGTCCATCAGCGTAGCGTCGCGTTCGCATCTACTAGATACGGCGATCCCAACGATTGAGAGGAATCCCACCCGTCATGGTCGCGCCGATGACTAGCTTGGTGAAGCTTGGTACGCTGCCATAGGATGACGTGCCACCGATGGCGCCTTGGGTGGTGTAGGTGTAATTGCTGGCATTATAAGGCCAGGCCGCTTTGACGCGTCCGTGCTCGCCATGACGAGGGCGGTGAGTGAACAAGCCCACCGAAACCCTAGACCGAAGCTCGACGCCAAACCTTCACCCCTGCAGCCAGCAAGCGTTTCGCGCGACGATATAGAGGATGCCAGGTCCGGGCGTGACGGCCACGAGCATCGCCGCTGCCAGGAAAATGAAGAACTGGTACCCCAACACAGCTCGGCCTGGCGTTGCGGTCTGAAGCGTCATGGCTCAGGCCAGCGTTGGGACCACGATGCTGACTTCCTGATCGCGCGGTTCTTGGCTCGCGGCAAGGCCGGTGGCGACACCGATACGGTCGGCAAGAGGACGGTTCTGGCTCATCTTGCGCTTGCCCTCGAACTTGGTGACGGGAATGCGGATGCCGACAATCCCACGCAATTGGGCGCCGATGAAGTCTGCCGGAGCGTCGCTGACAGACCAAGGTGTCACCCGTGAGCCCTCATGGATGTTCGTCAATCGGGTAACTGCATCAAGCAGACGTTCGTTATCTTCGAAGAACTCAACCGGACCGTAAGCATGGACGGCGATGTAGTTCCACGTCGGCACTACCTTTTCGGTTTCGTGCTTGGTGGCGTACCATGAGGGGGTCACGTAAGCTTCCGGACCCATGAAAATGGCCAGCGCTTCGCCGATCGGAGCCGCGCGCCATTGCGGATTGGCCTTGGCCAGGTGGCCGTACAGGACGCCCCGTTCGCCTTCCATCGCGTCGAGGAATAGCGGAAGTGATGTTGCGAGCGGCCCTTCTGCCGTGGCTGTGATTAGGTTCGCCAAGCGTGCGGAGCTGATGGTCGCTCGGATGTTCTCGATGTTATCATCCCGAAAGGCGGGGGGCACGTACATAGCGCTTCTCCGTTCTCCGCTCCGAAATAGCCCAAGCCCGGTACGTATAGAAAGGCCAGTTCGTCACGATTTCGCTGGTCCAGTTTGTTTCGCGGTTATCACTGTGAACGAAGCTGGTCGCCCGCTTGCGCCAGGAGCTGGCAGCCACGCTCAATCTGACGAGCTTCCAGCGCGGCATAGCCCATGATAAGCCCGATAAGGTTTGGTCCGCGCCGGCGGACCGGCTGACGTTGGTCGTACAGCGGCGAGATAGGGTAGATGCCGACGCCTTTTGCGCGGGCTGCTTCGATCAATGCTGTTTCGGACTTCTTGGGCAGATCATCGAACCAGACGACCAGATGCAAGCCGGCAGCGTCACCTTCGATTCGAACTCGGTCGCCAAATCTCCGCCGTAATGCCTCAACGAGGCTTTGCCGGCGCTTCTCGTTGCGCCGCCGCATCCGCCTGACATGGCTCTCGTAGGCGCCCGTATCGAGCATCGTCGCGAGTGCCTCTTGCTCAATGAGAGGTGTGTGCCGGTCCATGATCTGCTTTCCGGCGGTGAACGCGGACTGTAGTTCAGGAGGCACGACGACATAGCCGATCCTCAAGCTGGGCGAGAGCGTCTTGGAGACGGTCCCAAGATAGATGACGTGCTCGCTTCCTTCGAGAGCGTGCAGCGGGAGGACAGGTTTCGTGTCGTAGCGGTACTCGCTATCGTAGTCGTCCTCGATGACGTAGGCGTCAACCTTCTTGGCCCAGGCGAGCAATTGGTGCCGGCGCCCGATCGGCATGACACCGCCAAGTGGAAATTGGTGTGAGGGCGTTACGTAGGTGAGACGAGCTTCGGCCCTTGCAAGCCTCACCGTGTCCAGCCCGTTTGCGTCGACCGGAATTGGCACCGCAATGGCTCCGGTCGCCGAGAGGATGTGCCGCGCCATAGGGTAGCCAGGATCTTCCATGACGAACCGATCGCCAGCATCAAGCAGCAGCCGAGCACACAAATCGAGCCCTTGCTGCGAACCGTTGACGACGATGATCTGATCGATCTCGCATCGTACGGTCCGCGAACGCCAGAGATAGCCCTGTAGTGCCGTCCGCAGGCGCAGCGCGCCACGTGGATCATCGTAAGTCAATGTTCGGGGTCGCTGCGTGATCGCACCGATTACGGCTCTCTTCCATGATAGTACGGGAAAGTCCAAAGGTGAGAGATCACCATAGCGAAAGTCGGCAACGAGATTGCGACGTTGGTCGGTTGAGCGTGGGACGACCTGTCGCAAACGTTCACCATACCGCGAGACTCGTGCCTTCCGTGTAGATGACAGTGCTTTCGTGCCTGTCCGCCCGGTCCCGAGGACAGCCTTTGCGACCCTTGGGCGAGCGCCATGGCGGGTCTCGATGAATCCCTCAGCCGCCAATTGTTCGTATGCGGCCGTCACCGTCCCGCGCGATACTCCCAGCTCTCCGGCGAGAGCGCGGGACGAGGGCAGCGAGCCGTTGGAGCCGTATACGCGCCCCAGGATCTGATCCCTGAGCACTTCATAGATCCGACGCGCTCCTATCTGCCCGACGCGGTGTGACGGCACCTTGATCTGGACCATATGAACCTAACCAAAAATGGCTACTGGCCAGACCAGTCTGCGCCTGCTCGGCTTCAAAACCAAGCTCGTTCAATCGAGGTAGCGGCAATCTCAACAAGCTCCACGAACTCCTGGCCGGAGTAACACACGGCGCATTCATGCCGGCGGCGCGGCGGTTCACTGAATAGAGGCAATTTAGCGCGCGTATTGAGCAATGGTGACTGCCTTGTTTTCTACAAAGGAAGCACCAATGAGATCAGGGCCTTCAAGATGGGCGTTTCGGTGCCGTCAGGCCGACCGCTGACCCGCCCTACTCTCCGAAGTACCTGAAACCTAAGCTTGCAGAGTGATCCGCTCAAAACGCGGCCCTGAGAGCGGGCCGCGAATTAGGCCACGCACCCGTATAGCTTTCGAGCAATCCGCACCCGTTTGTTCCGGCGGAATTCGCACAATCAACACCCACAACAGCACGAGCGCTAGGGATGCCTCAGGCCAATCCGGACCGCACATAAATTCGACGGAAGGAGCGGCATGGTAACAAAAGCTTTCTCCATCGGCCTCGTTCACCAAGATACTCAGCCACCCCAGGCTCCAAGCGCTCACAGGCAAGCGACCGTGATTGCCGTGAAGCGAGTACAGCGCCAATTGCTAGCGCAGTTTCCTTCGTCGGCTTCCTTCTATCGCACGGACCACCCACCAGATGTTGTATGTGAAGGAATTCCTCCGCCAATCGACTATCTGGACACCATTGTCCGTCACTCTCACGGAGAAGGGGGTTGAGGTGCAATAATCGAGGCCGTTGTAGAGTCGTGGTACTTGGGCCTCAGTAGCCAATGCGACTCAGCACCGAAGTGATATATACTCGGCAGCGCACCGGCGATGTGGCACTCACTTTCAAAGTCGTAACCGTTTGTTATGCTCCCGGTTACGCGGACGCTTATTCTGTTGTACCTGCGGCCTTCATGTTCGTACACGCTGAGGACTTCGCGACCGAGCGCATGAGCGAACGCGATAGCCGCTGAAGCCGCTCGAATACGCTGCTCCATTGTTGCCTCGCGAGGAGTAACGAGGCGGACCCGAAATGGTCTTGAAACATGTCAGGCCCGCCCCAGCATCACCAGCCCCTGCAAGACCGGTAACGCTCACTGCACCCAAGCAAGCAACGTGCCTTTCTTCCAAAAGGCTGCTGCACCTCCCTGGCTGTGTATACTTGTCGAGTTTGTCCTATTTTGTTCTGTCCCAATGTCCATCAGGACGCAAAATGTTTGCAACCCGACATTCGCGATCAACGTTGATTTCAAGCGCAGGTAAGCTCGTAATCGCACACGAAGGCGATTCATCGCACTGGAAGTAACGCTGACGCTTGCAGTCAACAACACTGCCGATCCCAAGCAGCGATGGGAGTTACTATTCTGAGTACCGCCGACAATAAGCTGTGCATCGACAATAAAGATCGGGTCGCGAAAGATGGCAATCCTACTTGGTTCTACGAATTCAAAGGGTCAGTTGCTCGGCAGTGGAATTTTGTACCCCGATGGATCTTAGGGTTGCAGAGTGACTGCCTCAACGGGCGCGACGATTCGCGGCGCGCATAAACCGAATTTCCGCTGATTACTCGCAAGCTAGAGTATCGTATGATCATGCTGCAGGCGCAAATCCGAATCGTAACGCAAAGCACGAAAATGAGTTCATGGGACGGACTTAGCCCTGGCCAATTCTTGGCGCGAGTAGCGTTTTCACTCGCTGTAACGGCCGCCGTCATCGCCGTGACTTTCTTCGCAATCCGCTACATGGCGGGCTTTCACCGATGATCACAGCAGGCGCAGTAATCAAATGTCCTGCTCGGCCGCTCTAAACCGCTGGTATGCGCACAAAAACCACGAAAGAAGCCGATGCAGCGCCGAATTTAGGTGCCCATGTGGGATTTGCTGCATTAACCGGTCTTCATCAGCATTGAGCGCTGCGATTTCAGCGCTCAACGAGGGGCTCACGTCCGGCGGCTCGTCGGTTATGGGCAGTTCATCTGGATCGAGACGGCGGCGGCACGCGCCCGTCGGGTTCAAATTAGTTCCCGCAGAGTACCGTCGAGCTTTGCATGTCTTGATCAGGGCCTTAATGCACGCAGACGACGTAGCACAGACCTTGCTACTGGAGTGCAGCAATAGCGAACGAGTACTGAGTGCACATAGATGCGCGCCACTCGAAGCTCTGCTTCCTTGAACGGATGTACCCCTTCATGAGTGAAAACCTTCCTGCTTGTGACTTGGAGCATCGTCGCGCTTAGCGCGGCGCCGACCTTCGCCGCAGATCTCGCTGGGAAGCCCTCATGCGGCAAGCCGGTCGCGCCTACGATCCGAGATCAGTTACACAAAAGTCGCCCAAGGTTGGGCACTAAGTTTTGGAGAGTAACATGGTGCTCGGATTAGAATCCCCAGTTCCTCCGATAAAAGTGGAGAACTGGCTGCGTGGCCAGCCTCTCGCGAGCTTCCAGCCCGGAATCGTTTACGTCGTCGAATTCTGGGCAACTTGGTGCCCACCGTGTGTCGCGGCGATCCCGGAACTGGTGCAGTTGCAAGAGAAAAACAAAAACAGCGGCATTGAGGTCCTCGGACTCGCGGCTAGGCAGCTGGCGGACCAGCGATGAGGCTAAAGCCGCCGAAACAGAGCGGATCGCCGAAAACGAGCGTATAATGCGCGAAATGGAGCGCGAGAAGCCTGACTGAGCCGCTTTTCGGCAAATGTTAGGCTCGCGATGGAGAGATCGGGCGAAGCCGCGTTCCGCCCTCGAAGAGGCGTCGCTCTAAGGCCGGGTGAGCTTAGCGTCCGCGTGCTCCATGCGGATCTGTTGCTTCGAACAGACCGGTTTGCCAGTTGCGAGTCAATTTGTTCGCGGCGCGATCGACAAACACTGCGGGCTGTGGATGGAAGGGGCGGGACGAGTGCCTTCGCGACCTTTAGCTAAAGGGCGTGCGGTCCCATCGGCCACCAAGTATGCGCGTGCGACTCATCAGGAGCGCCCTTACAGAAATTGCTGTTCATCACGGGCGGCGCCTAAAGCTAGCGCTGTCTCCACAACTGGACTGCACCTCTGCAACGAGACACAATATTTCAGTGACAGTGGGTTGTCATGAATCGTTACGGCGCGTTGTTTTGCGCGAGCTCGGTTTCGAACCCAAGTGACGGGCGGGGCATCGGCACCCAATCTTGCGCCCGTTTCTAGTTCGGTCGTATTTTCCACAAAGGCTAACGTGCCGAATCCACACGTCGGCAAAACCGGGCTAAGATGGGATTTTCCCTTCTGGGGGCACCTCATGTTCGATACGGCAACCATCGCGCTTTTGCGCGCGGTACTTGATGAAATGTGCGAAAGCATCTTAGGCCGACAGATCGGCGCACGGACGTACGTTGCTTCGAAGATCCTGGAAGCTGCGACCAGGGGCGAAGTCTCTCGCGAGAGGCTTAGGCCGATGGGGCGAGATGCCCTTTCGCATGTGCGAACGATGTGGCGTTGATCGCGGGGGACGGACGTGAACTTCCACGTCACGGTTCTCAAGATCCTGGTGGCATATCCGGATGGGTTTGCCGTGATGGAGGACCTCAAGAGGGACATGGCTATCCTGGCGACCAGCGGACGCGATTGGGCGGACCGGACCAGACGCCTCGCGGCGCGGGTGCCGGATCTCGACATCTGGTCACAAGGGCTCATCGAACGCACAAGCGGTGGCTGGAGGCTGACTTCCAAAGGGCGGGAAGTGCTTGAATTTATGGAAGCCCGACCGACGTCGGAGCCAATCCAAGCGGCGGCGGCCAGCGAGACGGGTCCGCCGGTAGCCGAAATAGAGGCGGTCCCTCCGCTGCCGCCGCAGCCCGCCGACCGTGCGAAGCTGCGGCGCGAACGCCGTGAACGCCGGCGCGAGGCCCGCGAACGAGCCAGGGCGAACGCCTCCTAGTCAAAGAAAAAATCCGCCAGCGGAGCTCGGCGGCTTTGTTAGTCCGGACTGTCGATTGCCTCCCCAGCCCCAAAGCGTACCGCCGTTACCTTGTTTGCGGCCATGCCGGCCCCATCTACCGACCACTTTTTCGGCCATCAGGCGGCCGAGTGGTGCACCGAGCTCCTACAGGCTCGGTAGGGCCTGAAACGAGGTGGGCGGGAGACGCACCCGCACGATATCGCCGGCCGCGACCGCCCCTCCGACCCGCACCACGCCCAGCACCCCACATCTGAATGCAGGGCCTGTTTCCGCCGACAAGAGCACATGCCGTTTAAGGCCGGCCCGAAAGCGGTCGATCAGGACACATGGCGTCCGGAGCCCAGTCAATTCGATAATCGCCGTAGGCCCGAGTTCGACCAGCGTCCCGAGCGGCAACCGTTCGACGTCCAGGGCCGCAGTGGTGACGTTCTCGCCGAGCTCTCCGGGCCCAACCTCGAAGCCAGCCTCCCCGAGGCTTGCGAAGAGCTCGGATCGGATCAAGTGGACCTGCCGCAGATTGGGAAGCCGGGGTCGGCGGCGGGCCAGATAACGGTGCCGGACGAAGGGGCCGCCGTGGGCGTCGCCTTCGACTCCGTGGCCTTCCAGCAGCACGATCCAGTCCCGGGAAGGCTTGCTGAAGTGGTGCCCGCGATCGGCGGCGACCGCAACCACCCTTCCCTCCATCGCGAGATCGTGCCCGGGCGACATCAGGCAGCGCGGGAAAGCGAACGTCGCTTCTGGCGGAGGTAGCGCGTGATTTCGGAAAGCGGCATCGCGTTCAGGACCCGATCGGCAGGCACGCCGCCCTTGCGGGCCATCTCGACGCCCCAATGCATGTGGTCAAGCTCTTCAATCGAGTGCGCGTCTGGATTGATGCTCAGCATGCAGCCGAACTCAAGCGCCGTCTGGTGCCAGCGCCAATCTAAGTCGAGACGCCAGGGATGCGCGTTTATCTCGACGACGACGTCGTGCTTCGCGCATGCCCGCAGTACCTTCTCGACGTCGATCTCGTAGCCCGGCCGCCGCTGGAGCTGCCGCCCGGTCATGTGGCCGATGATGCTTGTGTGACGATTGGAAATGGCCCGAAGCAAACGCTGCGTCTGCGCCTTGCGGTCCAGCTTGAAACGACCATGAATGCTGGCGACGACGAAGTCGAAACGATCAAGAACCTCATCGTCGTAGTCGAGCGATCCGTCCGCTAGAATGTCGGATTCGATACCTTTCAATATTCGGAAATCTTTGGCGAACCGCTTATTCAGCCGGTCCGCTTCCCGGTGCTGCTGCACGATCTCCTCCACGGTGAGACCACCGGCATAGTGCGCGGACTTCGAATGGTCCGCGACCCCGAAATACTCGAAGCCGCGCTGACGGGTCGCCTTCGCCATCGTCTCCAGTGTCTCGGCGCCGTCGGAAGCATCCGTGTGGCAGTGAAGGATACCGCGGAGATCGTCGTCGGTGACGAGCTTCGGCAGCTTGCCTTTCAAGGCCAATTCGACCTCCCCGCGCCCCTCCCGGAGCTCGGGATCGATGAACGGCAGCCCGAGAGCGCGATAGATGTCGGCCTCCTCGCCGGCGATCAGCGTGGCGCCCTTATGCAAGCCATCGGGCTCCAACCGCATTCCTTTCTCCGCGGCCAACGTCTGGAGCTGCTCGACATGGGCGGCGGAGCCGGTGGCGAAAAGAAGGGCGGCCCCGAAGTGTTTGCGGTTGGAGACGGAGATCTGCAGACCATCCGCTGGTGGCTTCGGTGTCTTGCTTGACTTAGCGGCCTCCGCAACGATCGCAAGGTCGCGGACGAGTTCACAGCCACGGCGGACCTCGCCGGCGATCGTCACGCGCTTGAGCTCGGGCTGAGCCTTCCGGATGGAATTCTGCGCGTGGGCGAGCAGGGCGGCGGCACGGTGCAGGTGGAGGCGGCCTTCTCCACTCTTCGCGATGGCCAGGTTCTGCAGAATCTTAGTTTGCAGCGCGGCACCAAGTCCTTTCGCCTTCTTGATGCGGTCGTCCTTGGCGGCGGCCTCCAGTTCGGCGAGGGAGGCGATGCCCAGATCTTTGTAGAGCCGCAGCACTTTCTCCGGACGGAGGCCGGGCACAGCGAGCATCTCGAGCACGCCCTCGGGGATCTCCTTCCGCAGCTTTTCCAGACTTGGATCAGTGCCCGTCTTGTGAAGCTTGGTAATGATGTCGGCTATCGTGTCGCCGACGCCGGGGACCTCAGTGAGCCGGTCTTCGGCAACGAGGACGTCCAAAGGCACCGTAAGGGCGCCCAGGCTGTCCGCCGCGCGAGAGTAGGCTTTTGCTCGGTACGGGTTGCCGCCACGAAGGGCGGCGCGCTGCGCATATTCTCGCAGGAGGCTTGCTACGGTTCGAGCGTCGAGGGAGGCCACTCAACGAACCTCCTGTTCTGCGCGATAAGGATTTGTGGCGGCAAAACGAGTTCGAGCGGCCGGGTCGTTCGGGCGACTATCCAGAGATCTTTCTAGCTTCTGCGCTGGTCGGAAGTCTTCCAGATGTTGCGTGTTTGGGCCGTAGGCCGCCTCCTTGTTGAGGAGGTTATAGATCCGGCCGACCACAAGCTGCAGCTGCTTCATCCGGCCCTTCGGCATCGATCGGGCCTTGCAAAGAGCTCGGACGGCATGGGCGCGGAAATAGTCGAATGCGTCTGACATGATCGGTAAACGCCTGTTCCCGCCGATAGTTCTGCCGCCAAGGCTGTCACGCACGCGCCGCACCCCTGCCGACTGCCCGGTACTCGACCTCGGCGATCGACTTCGCTGTTTTGCTCATCCGGCTCCACGGGTCGCGCTCAATTCGTCCTAAATCGGTGACGGTTTGCTCGTTTGCTTGCGCCGCGGGCCAAGCGGCCCGTGACGGGTCATAAGCGATCCATAAGGCCGCTCTTCGGTGGGGTCCGATTGTGTGTTCACTAGCTGACAGTAATCCTGGAAAAATCACAGGAACCTGCGGTTGTCGATCACAATCTCCGCGAAGTTGTTGTGATCGACACAAAGGGCCAGTCGGTCAGCGTCGGATGGGGGTCTTTAGCACACGAGTCATAAAGTGGGCTAGAGGCGGGTGAACTTAACATGGTGCGGCAGTGACAGGCTCCACGGCAGCACGCAATCGACCGGTTGGGAAGCCGGCACTGCTCGCCATGGCCCGACACCGTTATCGATATTCGGTCGAGCACGAACAAGCTGAGGCGATCGTCAGGGACGTCGGAGAGAAAGCCACTGCACCGTCCTATGCCCATGATGCAGAGCGATAGAAGGTGTCGCAGTGGCGATTGGGTCAGTTAGGAACGAGGGCTCGGATTCCACATTGCTTGTGAGGTGCAATCGGGAGTCTCAGCATGGCAGTACAAATCGTGATGGATCACAGTGGCGACAGTCAGCACTTCTTCGACAACTCCAATGCAGAAGCATTGGTAGAGGCGGAAAGGCTTTTCCTCCAATTTACCAGCAAAGGATATACCGCGGCGGTGCGGAAGGGGCGCGGTGAGGTAAGCCGGATCACCGCGTTCGATCCGACGGCCGAAGAAACATTGTTCTTCCCTCGGCTCGTGGGCGGGTGAGCACCGATGAAGAGAAGGATCGGTCGCATCGGCCCGTGGACCCTTCAAAACCTGGCTGTTGGCAGGCTTTATCAAGCAGTAAACGAAGAGAAAACGGCCCAAGCTCGAGCGCTGCGACTGCTGCGTTCTTGGCTTTCACCCCGGCGAAGGGTCGAGTTCGAAAGGAGAGGGCGCTTCGACGTCGTGGGGTGCGATACCGGAAAGCGGTACCGCATCCGGCGAGGAACGTCCGGCAACGTCAACGAGATCGACGAATACGGGCGGCTCGGGCAAGTGTGGTGCTTCGTTCCGGTGGGTGGCTTGGCCCTGGGCGATGTCATGCTCGCGCAAAAAATAGCTCTTGAAACGGATGAGGCACGGGTCTTGAGCATTGCCAATAGCCTCCCCGGGGCCGATCTGGTGGCCCCGACCCGGTACTCGTCCGCCCGAGGGAAGAATTGCGCTCGGACGTCTTCATTACGGGTAGAGCCAGACCGGCGTCGCCGACCGGCCGGCGTTCTGTGCGGCGGCGGCAGCCTGTGCGCGAAGCCCGCAGCGCCGCGGCGGCCGAGAAGCTGGCGAGCGCGGCCATTGGCATGGCAATCATGCTCGCAAAGCGGTTTTGCAGGGAGAGATCTGCGCCGGGCACCTTCCCCGCCATCACCACCAGAGTACAAGGGCCCCGATGCCGTCTGTGCGGTTGCAAGGGCGCGCCGATCTATTAAGAGGAGTGAGAGCAACTCAGTGGCCCACAAAGTTTAGCGAAGTGTGTAGCAGCGACGCCCCCGAAGGCGCCGATTTTCTGGGGGCTCTCGCGCCTGGCGCTCCCTGGGCGCGCCCCCATTGAACCCGCCGGGTGTCTTATTGATCAAAAGCGGGGTTCGAGATCGCCGATATTTTGTCAGACAATGCAGAGTTGCATCGCATCCGAACAACTATTCCCAGCGGCCACTCAGTTTCGTTCCCGCGGTGATCGTCGTCTCAAGTCTTGCAGCATTGCCGAGTTTTTCCCAATCGTCATTGTTCTCTGCCAGCACAAACGTGGATCCTCGCCCACTATCCTGGAACGTGGCGGAGACGGACTGATGGAAGCCTTGTGCGTCGTCTGATACACAAGGATGTAGAGCTGAGTGCTAGCATCTGACGGAGTTTGCTGGGCGACGTCAACCACGCGCTCACATGCGAACCGGTTTCGGCTTAGCAGGCCTTCCGCAGAAGTTGCTCGCGCTCAGGGCTGCGCGGCAGACACTTGGCCTCCTCGCACAGCCGATCGGCTTCCTGATGAAGCCGTTCTTCGAGAGATTGGGTCTGCTTGAACCGACGGCCCTCTATCATGGCGCTGCTCCATTGGTGAGTTCGGCGGAGCGCAACTGGTGTTTACACCCCGATACAGGACTTTGACCACTCGCTCACGGAACACATGTGCAGGTAGGAAGAAGACAAGGCCAACGGTTTATTTCTTTCCGCGCACGGAACCATCCGGGAACTGACTCAAAACTAGCCGAATTGGCCAATATCAACATTAGCTTTAGGAACGACCAACCGGGCTGCCCCTTGAAGATGGTGGATGTCAGCTCCGCGACACGCTGGCTTGCCAGCACGTTAGTGCCGCAAGGGTACAGCCATGCACGACATGCAAACCCACCTAGAAAAACTCCTCACCGAAGCGGAAGAGTGCGCGCTTATCAGCAGACGCCACGCAGCCGACCAATCGAAGAAGGAGTTGTTTGCCGATCTCTCGTCGATCCTATTGGGGCTCGCGATCAAGGTGGAACTCGCCATCGAAGAGCGTCAGGACTGGTCTAACAGGTAGTGTGCATCGGCAAGCCTTGCCCGTGCCTTGCACTGACGCTCGGAGAGTATGTCTAATCGCGACAGGCGATCGGTATGATCGTGTTCTTCAATCCGGCCATGATGCGCAAGCTTCCCTGCCACACCTTTGAACAGCGGCAGTTACAGGGTCGCACCCTCAAGATAGCCAATCCGTCGAGTAGGCCCCCTCTGCCCACGAACGCGCGCTAGCAGTGCCGCACTTGTTGCGGCAGTTCCTAACTGGCTACTCTGCTACGTCTCGGAGGGTGCGGACCTGCTCCGCGCGGCGGGCGAGCTCCTCATAGGTCTTGGCGACGTTACGCAAGCTTTTCCTTGTCTCAGGATGCTCGCAGTTGTCCGCCTTCGTCCGAAACTCCTCCGCTCGCATCTCCCAGTACTGAGGCGAGTGCATACGCTCGATACCCATGACGCCAACTTTCCTGAATTGGTCGTTCATGTTGATTAATGTACATCCAGTCCAAGTGTTCCGCGCTCCTACCCCGGGGAATGGTTGGGTCGGCTCCTCACCCTAGCGAGCAAAAGGAGCAGGATCGCGCCGGAGAGCCGGCCTGCGTCCTCGTCAGTCATCGAACGGTACCGAATTAACAGCCGCGGCAATACCGGGAGATCAAGTTGAGCCAACTCCCGTCAATCCAAGTCCATGTTTATTTCGTGGTGCATGGCGGTGAATCATTTGTCACGGTTCTAATCAGCCCCCCAATTCAGGTAGTTTGATGCGGCACGAGGCGGCATCCTAAATCTCCCCATCGGAAATGGGAGAGTCCTGCAATGACCGGCGGAAGCATCGTCTCGCAAACCCCGCCGGCGAGTGACGCGCCTGCAAAGCCTATGAGCCCGTCGGAGCGGCTCGACGGGATTGACGTGCTGCGGGGCTTGGCCCTGCTCGGCGTGCTGGCCATGAACATCGTGACCATATTTCGGGTCTCCATCTTCGCGTCGTTCTTGCCGAACGCGGAGCCGGCGGGGCCGCTCGATCGGGCGGTGGCGGCCGTGCTGACGGTCGCCGTCGACTCCAAGGCGATTGCGCTGCTGTCGCTGCTGTTCGGCGTCGGCCTCGCCATCCAATTCGAGCGGCTTGCCGGCAATCCACGGCGCATGATCTTGCTCGTGCGCAGGCTGGTGGTGTTGCTGGGGATTGGCTTGGTGCATCTCCATTTGATCTGGAGCGGCGACATTCTCGTCCATTATGCGCTGGCGGGCTTCGTGGTGCTGCCCTTCCTCGGCGGCGCGCGGTGGCTCATGGCGGGTGCAGCACTGCTGCTCCTTGGGCTCTACATGACCATGCCGGTGCTACCGCCGATCGTGCCGCTGCCGGATGCGGCCGGGATGGCCGCTCTTGCCGCGGACGCGACGCGTGCTTACGGCACGGGCGGATTTTTCGATGTGCTCGCGTTCCGGATCCGCGAGGTGACGGTGATTCTTCCGCTGCAGGTCATGGCCTTGCCGCCCACTATCGCGCTGTTCCTGGTCGGCGCCTTCGCGTGGCGCAGCGGGGTCTTGCGTCGGGCTTCGGCGAACCGGCGCCTGCTGTTCGTCGTCGCAACCTTTGGCATTCTTCTCGGCGGCGGATTGAGTCTCGCGGCAGCCGGACAAGAGCTCTTCGACTGGCCGTCGCTCGGGCGCGCGCATTTTCGGGTTGAAGAGCTTGCGGCGGTCGTGTTGGCCCTGGGTTATGCGGCTGCGGTTATCGCCGCTGTGAACCTCTCCGGCGGGTGGAGGATGCTGAGCTGGGCCGCACCGCTTGGCCGCATGGCTCTCACCAACTATCTGGCGCAATCTGTGATCTGCGGCTGGATCTTCTACGGCTATGGACTAAAGCGGGATGGGTTTATGCTGAATCGATTTGGGATTCCCAAATCAGCCGGTTTCTGATTCACCATGCTGGCTGGACGGAGGCCAGCATGGATGGGCAAGCCGTACTCTCTTGATCTTCGCAAGCGTGTTGTGGCCGCGATCGAGGGCGGGATGTCCCGCAATCAGGCCGCCAAGCAATTTGGGGTGGCAATCAGCACGGCCATCGGCTGGATGAAGCGGGTTGATGAGACTGGCAGTGTCGAGCCTAGCCAGATCGGCGGCTACAAGCCGAAGGCAATCTCGGGTGAGCACGCGGTCTGGCTGTCGCAGCGGATCAAGGACGGCGATTTCACCATACGCGGTCTCGTTGCTGAGCTCGCCGGGCGCGGCCTGAAAGTCGATTATCACTCGGTATGGGACTTCGTGCATGCCGAGAAGCTCAGCTTCAAAAAAAAGCGTGGCGGCTGGCGAACGCGATCGTCCCGAGGTCGCGCGGCGGCGAGCCCAGTGGGCAAAGTATCAAGATCGCGTCGAAGCTGAACGGCTGGTCTTCATCGACGAGACCTGGACCAGGACCGACATGGCCCCCTTGCGGGGATGGGCGCCGCGCGGGAGCAGACTCCACGCAAAAGTCCCCCACGGCCGCTGGAAGACCATGACCTTCCTGGCGGCCCTGCGCCATGACCGGATCGATGCGCCATGGTTCATCGAGGGGCCGATCGATGGCGTGAGCTTCCGCACCTATGTCGAGAAGGTTCTCCTGCCGACCCTTCAGCCCGGTGACATCGTCGTCTTGGATAATCTCGGTAGCCACAGGAGCAAAGTGGTTCGCCAGCTCATCCGTTCGGTCGGCGCCAAACTCTTCTTCCTGCCAAAATACTCGCCAGACCTGAACCCGATCGAACAAGTCTTTGCCAAGCTTAAGCACCTGGTCCGCAAAGCTGCCGCGCGAACCGTCGACGCTGTCTGCGCAGCAATCGGCCACGCACTCGATGCCTTTACCTCAGAGGAATGCGCCAACTACCTCAAAAATTCAGGCTATCGAACCTAATGTCATCACGCTTTAGGCCAATTTGGCCGCCACGAAGTGGCCGCGACACTGGCGATCGGCATTTTCGTGTATGTCGTGCAGGTGGTATTCAGCGCGTGGTGGCTGGGCCGCTATCGGTTCGGTCCTGTCGAGTGGCTCTGGCGCTCCTGCATGTATGGGGTACCGCAGCCGATGCGGGCAAAGGTCAATTTAGCCATCCTGCGCGCGACCTCAGCAGATTGATGCGGCCCCCAGATACCAAAGCTGCGTTCTGCTTCAAGCGGAAGCCGCCCCAGCGCGTGAGGCTAGTTTTGGCCCCAAGCTGAACAAGAAACGAGGCGTCGCGATATCGGCTGTCTACGGGAAACCGGACATTGCAACATGGTTTCGGTGACGGATCGGCCGGCGATATCGCGCCGGCTCCTCTCCTGCTCTTTGGGCGCTTTTGCCGCCTCTCAAGCGACCTCGGGGCACGAAGCGATCGGATGACGGACTGCACGAGAATGGCGCGGGGACCAGCAACGGGGTGCAAGTCTCAATACGACAGACCGCTAATTTGCGGGATTTCGAGGCCTGAGAGTGTCGCCTCGAATTGCTGAAGTACGTCGCGCCCACGTTCCTAAACGCACACGCTGCCGAGGCCCGGCAACTCGTTTTGATCTTGACGGCTTGCCCCTCGCCCTACGCATGGCTGGGCCATTGGTGGAAGAGGAGATCCGCCTTAACTGGAGCGGGGTTCTTGTCCGAACTCACGGACACAACAAGGCTGCTTCCGGAGCTTGCTCCAGAAGACCGTTATGATTCGAACACCGGCACGTTTCCCACGGTCTCCCTATTGGTGAGCGGAGCACGGAGCGTCCCGACGCTGAAATGCGGCGGCGATTTGCGAGCCTGGAAGGCTAACTTGTGCGGCGAGCCAACAGCAACGTCGCTCCCAGACCGCACATGACAGCACCCGACGCCTGTCGCGTTTTGACAATGAACGACGGTCGCGTTGCAAATCCAGCTCTCGCTTTCGCGGCCCAATGGGTAACAATTAGGTCTACGCCCGTATTAAGTGCGACGGAGAGGAGGCCCAAAGTGATGAATTGAGTGGCAACGTTCGCGGATGGATCGACGAACTGCGGGATGAATGCGAGAAAGAAAGCGGCTGTCTTGGGGTTGAGCGCCTCAACGACGATGCCCTCACGGAAGGCTCGACGCGCTCCGGTTGTGTGCACGTCGGTCGGTTCGACGATACGCGCTTCGCGCCATGTTTTGATGCCCAGCCAGACGAGATACAGGCCTCCCGCGATCTTCAGCAAAGTGAAAGCCTCCGCGCTCGCCATGACGACGGCGGAGAGGCCGACCGCGCCAGCCAGTACGTGCACAAGCCCGCCGAGACCCAGACCAACGCTCGACGCCAAACCTTCGCCCCTTCCGCCGGCAAGTGTTCGCGCGACGATATAGAAAATACCCGGTCCTGGCGTGATCGCCACAAGCAGGGCCGCTGCCAAGAATAGGAGGAAAGTCTGGTATCCGACATGGCTGTCTCTTGTTGCAATCCGGAGCACCCCGGCTCAGGCCTGGGTGGGACAAAGAAGGCCCACGTCTAAATTCCTAGGCCTCCTTGCTCCTGCAAGGCCGGCGGGCATCTTGGATGCGGTTAGCCTGTCGTGCGCTAGCCCTCAACTTGACTACAGATACACACGTCCACGTCCACGCGCAACCGATTGCCGAAGCCGCCGTTGTTGCTCTTGCGTCGTCATCTGCTGACGTTGGTTCGCGGAATTTTGGTGTTGATTTGATACGGAACGACCTCTTTCGATTGTACTGACGTCAAGCGGATGTCCGATCGGCGGTAGCGCCCAGTGATGACAAGTTCGCAGGCTCTCCGGCATGGCGGCCAACTGGACCAGGATGCTGCCATGATGCGGAAACGATCGGTGCACGTTCCAGACGGGGGCAGGGGCCTCCGAAACGGCGAACCGAAAGTGCGTGGCGCTGCTACGCTTCAGGACATTTTCGGCGATGTCGATCTTCAAAAAAATACAACGGAATTCCCGGAGAGTTCCGACGTTGAAGTGTGCTCAAGCGGTGGCAGACCTGTTCGAGGCTCGTTCCGAAGCGTCGTTGAAGTCGTTCGAGTCGTACTGCGCCTAGCGCGGTGGTGAGGAAGGCTTCGTACGGCATGACCAGTGCGCCGGCATAGCAGTTGGCGAGAGCGAACGTGCTAGCGGTGCGGCTTCCTCATTGCTTAATCGTGCCTGTCTGATCTGCCGCTCGATGCTCTCTCGCCGTTCCAGGAGGACGATGACGTGAGCGATCCAGAACAGCCGGTTCTACGCGGGCATCTCCGGATAGAAAAAGAGCCTTGGCGTTGTTATCAAGATCATGCCCTTGCCAAGATCCTCTGGAGCTTGCGCCTTGCGGATCCCATACGCGTCGCGCAGAAACTTGATGAAGTCTCCACTGTGGTACTCGGGATGGTCGTTTCGTCTCTCAGCGAGTCTTTGGGCGACATGATCAAGCGCGTCGAATAATTCGCTTCCATTCAACCATCGTCAGCCGCGAAATAATTCGATCCAATACCGAGCAGATGGCTGAGCCGCATTAGTAGCTTGCGCGTGATCGGCCTTTGATCTCCTTCCATTTGGCTCAGATAGCCAGCCGAAATGCCAAGATCGTCCGCGAGTTCGGCTTGGGTTGTCCCGCTAGTTCACGCCGCCGCCGCAGCGCCAGCAAAGATTTTCTGAATTCTGGTCACTTTACAGACTTTACACGGTGTGCCGCAGAGTCGACTGGCAACTGACTGCGCCTGATTGCGCGTTGCAATGCCTGAGACAAGGTTCTGATTGCGCATAAATCATCCCCAATGCAGCATCGGTCTGTTAGGTTTTGCAATCTCAAAATAAGCTTGAGCACCCGCATGTCCTTCCGCGGGACTGATGGGCCTTTCAGGTCTTCAGGGTGATTCGGGTCGGAGGCGCTACGTGAGCTATTTCACAATTGCGCGACTTGCCGGCCACGTGCCGCCAACATGATCGAAAACGCTTGGGCGAAGACCGGGACTTGAGAGACAAGGGGGGTTTTAGCGCAATTGCCGCGCCTGAGCTGGGAGAGGCTGAGCGCCGGAAGGCAAGCATATCTGGACGGCGTTCGCGACGAACTCTAAGCGCGCGGTGAGCTTGTCAGATTGCTTAAGACATAAGGTCTGTTGACCTGTATTTGGTCCGGTCAGTTTCGGCCGCCACTTGCGCTGGGGGCGCACCAACCAGCTCCTCGTAGAGGCTGGGATCGGTCGCGCCCTCGGTATTAACTAGGAATACCCGTGCATCTTGTCCAAGGCCAATCCTACGACGCAATGTGCGGTCCGAAGCAACTCTCAGCAACCCTGCAAGACCAACACCGCCACTTTCTCCTGCAACAATAGCGGGGTCCCCATCTCTGGGGTTTGCAAGGCGCTTCATAACATTTATTGCGTCCTCCTCGTCGACAGTCATGAAGGCGTCCGCTGCACGCGACAGGATGCGCCAAGCGATGAGCGAAGGTTCATAGCACTCGAGCATCGCCATCACCGTCGGCCGCTCATGAGGCACCTTGACCAGACGGCCAGCTCGAGCGCTCTCGAAGAGGCACGCTGCACGCGAGGGATCGACAACCGTAAAGAACGGGCGGTTGTTGCCGAACAGAACCGAAAGATGTCCCGCTACCGCTGCGGCGATTCCGCCAACCCCGGCCTGGACGAAGACATGGGTCGGGATTTTGGTGAGCTGTCGCAGTGCTTCACTCAAGAGTGCGGTATATCCCTGCATTACAAATCCGGGGATACGCTCATAGCCCTGCCAGGACGTATCAGAGACCGTGATCCAACCCTTTTCTGCGCCAACTCGGGATGCTTCTGCGACCGAGTCGTCATAGTTGCCGTTGACCCGGATCATCTGCGCACCAAAACGGGCGATTGCGTTGATACGTTCGTCGCTGACCCCCGAGTGAACGAATATGGCACATTTCGCGCCAACGAGTCGGGCGCCTAGCGCGACTGACCTGCCATGATTTCCGTCGGTGGCGCACGATACCGTCATCTGCCGAGCCACGGCCATCACGTCAGGTGTCTGAAGCTCAGAGACGTCAATAGCTCGGCCGAGCCGCCGAGTTGCCTCCTCCAAGACCAGCCGGATCACGGCATAGGATCCACCCAAGGCTTTGAAACTGCCAAGACCGAGCCGATGGCCCTCGTCTTTTATGTGGATCGAGGCCACGCCGATCTCACGAGCAAGACCCGGCAGCGAGACGAGTGGAGTCTCCTTGTAGTCGGCGCGATGCCGTAGAAACCGCTCCACTTCGCGAGCGGCTTCGACGCTCAATATTTCCGCATCCGATGCAGCCAAGGAGGTGCCGTGTTCAGTGTGCTGATTGAGAAGCAACATGGTTCGACTTTCTTGCTTGCTCGCACCATATCTGCCTTCAGGTCGTCGCTCGGAAATGCGATGCCCGGCAGCATGATGCGCTGCTGCTACCGGGTCTGGCGGTAGTGCCGATACTCGCACTAGCCCTGGAGAGCTTCGACGTACGGCCTCAGCAGGTCAACCGTCTCCTGCAGCTCCGCGGCTTCCTGTGCTCGCAAGTGCAGGCGGCCAAGTGCAGTAAATCGATTTGCAAACAAGCTCTACATGTTCTCGGCGTCCAGCTCGGCGAGGTCGGAGAGAGCCTTGTTGCGTTTCTTGTCCCGCACGCGTTTATAGGCAAACAGGTCTTCTGCCCTGATCCTGCGATGACGGCCCACCATTCTGTAATTCATGTCACCTCGTTCCAGAAGTGAGATCAGGAACGGACGCGAAACATTCAGGTTATCCGCTGCCTGCTGCGTCGTCAGCATCTCATGCCCGGGCACAAGCGACACCGCATCGCCACGCGCGATTTGCCCCAACAATTGCATCAGCAGGCACGATAGGCTTGGGGGCAGGGTGATCTCAGTAGGCTTCTTGTGCTCGTCCTGGAGCAAAGGCAGCTTGACGCCGCCATGAGCATGGGACCCCAGTATCGGAGTTGGCGGCCGCCTTCTCGCTGGCGGAGGCAGCCGGTCAACCCCTAGCTCCTGGGCATAGGCTGGCACGGTGTGATTCTCGCTGATGGGCGGTATGAAAGCACCATTCGAAGCAGACGCAATTAGCGCATAAACGAAAGAAATATCTGTCCCCCGAGGGGGCCGAGGGGTTGTTGTTTCAACACCTGGCTTGCACTTTCGATTGGACTGTTGAAACTATTGATATTTAAGGATAAATACAGTTTCAACAGTGAGGTCTAAAATCAGTTGGGGTCGTCGAAACCATGGATTTTCAAGAGCTTAACAATGACCAGCGCCGAGAGGTGATCAATAGTCAGCAACGGTTCCAGGCCCTACGGGACGCAAAGGAGGCCTACAATGCTCATCGGGGTTCCCTGACTTGGGCGGAGTCGAAAGGCCGCCAGTACCTCGTCCGGAGCTACTACAACAACGCAGGCGTCCGGAAGCAGGCCTCGCTGGGCGCGCGTTCCCCCGAAACTGAAAAGATGAAGGCGGACTTCGAAGCGAAACGTGCTGCTGCAGAAGACAGGGTGAAGAATTTGCGCGATACCCTGGAACGGCAAGCCGCGGTCAATCGTGCGCTCGGCTTGGGCCGCGTGCCTTTGCTGGGAGCTCGGATCATGCGCGCTCTCGACGGCTTCGGAATTCTGGGTTCCGGCATTCGGATCCTTGGGACGAACGCGATCTACGGTTATGAGGCCTCTTCCGGCGTCAGACTCGATCCAGGCTTGGCTACGACGGAAGACCTCGATCTGCTGTTCGACGCACGCGGCGGCCTTACGTTCGTCGCGGACGACGACGTCTCTGAATCATCGCTCATGAAGATACTCAAGCGAGTGGATACCAGCTTCGAACGTGCCAAGCAGACGTTCCGTGCCGTAAACCGGGATGGCTATCTCGTCGATTTGATCAAGCCAATGCAGAGCCCACCTTGGAAGAAGGCTCCAGACAAGATCGGCCTAGACCCGGAAGATCTAGCCGCTGTGCAGATCGAAGGCCTCAATTGGCTGCAGAATGCCCCCGCGTTCGAGGCGGTGGCCATCGACGAAAAAGGCGAACCGGTGCGTATCGTGGCGCCCGACCCGCGGGTTTGGGCCGCCCATAAACTATGGCTGTCCCGTCGGCCGGACAGGGAGGCGCTAAAACGCCAACGAGATGCAGCGCAGGCTGGAGCCGTAGGCGCTCTGGTGGCGAACTATCTCACTCACCTTCCGTTCGACGCAGAGCAATTGAGGATGCTTCCGAAAGAGGTGCTCGACAGCGCGGCGCCTCTGTTCGCCAAGAAAGATAGTTCTGCGCGAGCCTAGCAGCCAGGTCGGCAGCAATGGTACCGGTATATCCCGCCCATCATCAGCAGCACCATGATGCTCAGCATGCTGCTGCTCATTGCACGCCCGTGATGATGATGCCGGCAGATTTTTGGTGGGCAGGCCCCGGAAGTGGGCCGCATCCGATCTGCGAACGTACGAGTGAGCTTCAAGCACGTGGGACTGGGCGGTGCGGGTGCAAGATAGATCTGCGCATCCGCTTCGTTGAGTTGGCGGAAAGTTAAACGAAGACGCAATGCAGCGCGGCAGTTCTTGGGTTGCCGTTCGGGTCAATCTCTGCATATCATAACCGTTCCGGCCGGGCCCTATATCATCGGTTCGAACTGGCAGTGCACGAGCATCTCGGAGACCGACGCATTGTTCGGCATCATGAGCGCAGTTTCCACCAAGCGTGCGATGTCGCCCGGCTGGCTCATCTCGTGGCGCGGGATCTCGTCATCGTTCAGCGTCATGTCCGTGGCAACGTAACCCGGGCAGACGACCGTCGCCCGAATTCCCGCCGCGCGTCCTTCGCGGCGAATGCCGTGGGTGAGTGCAACGACGGCGAACTTGGTCATCGCGTAACCAACGTTGCTTCCGACGCGCTTGCCAGCTAGCGATCCCAGATTGACGACCCGGCCATGACCGCATACGGCCAGATGGGGGAGGGTGGCTCTGACGAGGCGCAGGGGACCCTTGACGTTCACGCGCCACATCTCATCCAGCTCGTTCTCGCCCTCATCAGAGACACGGACCTTCGGATTGATGCCGGCCGCGTTGACCATAGCATCGACGCCCCCCCACCGCGCGACCGTTGCGTTGACCCAGGAGATCGGGCTCTTGACGTCTTCGGCGTCATAGTAGTGCGTCATGAGCCTCTCGCTCTCGACGAGGCGGCTCGGATCGCGAAGCCCCGCCGATACGCGAAAGCCCGACTCTAGCAGCCGGTCGACGACGGCGCGTCCGATGCCGCGCGAAGCCCCGGAGACCATGACGATCCGATTGCCGACTTCCAACACTAGTCCGTCTCCCATGGGTGAGCGAAGCGCATCGCAAAATGTAGGCGGATGCGCGCGCCGACGAGTAAGAGAAATTCACTCTGCCTGCATCGGGTGTGCTTATGGCTCGCACGCCGGACGACTTTCGGCTGGGGGATATTGAATGTCCTTATGAGGGCAGAACAAATCCGCTGTATGCGGGTGCCAATCCCTGCACGTAGCTTCCCGCCGCTCTGGCTGACGGCAAGCGAGCCTTGCGAATGGGATTTTCGGACTACCGAACGGCGTTGGTGACGGGCGCGTCCTCCGGTATCGGGGCTGCGACGGTTCGTCGCCTCCGCGCCGAGGGGCTCGAGGTCCACGCGCTGGCGCGTGACGGTCGCCGGTTGGCCAGCCTGTCGGCTGAGACCGGATGTCACGCGTGCGCGGTCGATGTCAACGATCTCGACGCTTTGACGCGCCTTGCGAGCGCGGCCGAATTCGATGTTCTCGTCAATAATGCCGGTCAGTCCCAGCGCGGCACCATCCTGGATACGGCGCCCGACGATGTCGACAAGCTGGTCGACGTCAATCTGCGCGCGGTTTTGCACCTGACGCGGCTGATCGCACCAAGTATGGCGCGGCGCAACCGCGGCCACGTGGTCAATGTCTCGTCGATCGCCGGCCACTATGCCTTCGGCGAGAACGCCACGACATTCAACTCATCTGTGGCCTATCACGCGGCGAAGGCCGGCGTTCATTCGCTGTCGCAGCAATTGCGCGTCGATCTCTACGGCACCTGCGTTCGTGTCACCGAAGTCTCACCCGGGCGTGTGGCGACGAGCATCTTCCAGAACCAGAACGATGCCGACAATCCGGATACCCGCTTCGTCGGGGCGTTCGAAACACTTCAATCCGAAGACATCGCCGATGCCATTGCGTTCGCGGTCGGATCGCCGGCGCGGATGAACGTCGCGACGATCGAGGTCGTACCCACGTTCCAGGTCGTCGGCGAATTGCGATTTGCGAGCCGATCCGAGGCCGCACGTTTGAAAGAAATGAGAAGTGGAGCTGACAATGCCTGAACTCGCAACCCGCCTCAAGACTGTGAAGGTGTCGGCCTCGGCGGCGATGACGGACAAGGCGCGCGAGCTCCGGGACGCCGGTGTCAAGATCGTGGGCCTGTCGTCCGGCGAGCCCGATTTTCCGACGCCGCCGCATGCGATCGAGGCCGCACATCGGGCCGCCCTCACAGGCGACACCAAGTATCCGGCGCAGCCGGGTACCGTGGCGCTGCGGACCGCGGTGCAGCGCAAGTTCAAGCGCGAGAACAATCTCGATTACGCCCTCGACGAGATCCTGATCGCCAACGGCGGCAAGCAGATCATCTTCAACGCGCTGTTTGCGACCTGCAATCCCGGCGACGAGGTCGTCATTCCGGCGCCAGGCTGGATCACCTATGCGGACATAGTTCTCCTTGCGGAGGCGACGCCCGTCGCGGTGCCTTGCCCGGAGAACAACCAGTTCAAGCTCCGCCCGGCGGATCTGGAGGTGGCGATCACGCCTAAAACGAAGTGGTTGATCCTGAATTTTCCTAACAATCCGACGGGGGCTGCCTGCACGCGCGAAGAGATGCGCGCGATCGCCGAGGTCATGCTGAAGCATCCCAACCTCTGGATCCTCACCGACGACATCTACGAACACCTCACCTATGATGGTTTCGAGTTCTGTACCATCGCGGAAGTCGAGCCGAAGCTGAAGGATCGCGTCGTGACCGTGAACGGCGCGTCCAAGGCCTATGCCATGACCGGCTGGCGGGTCGGCTATTGCGGCGGTCCCAAGGATCTGATTGCGGCGATGAACAATGTCCACGGTCAGGCGACCGGCGGAATCTGCACGGTGAGCCAGGCCGCAGCCGTCGCCGTCCTGGACGGACCGCAGGACTACCTGAAGGAGCGCGCCGACATCTATCGCGATCGGCGCGATCTGGTGGTCAAGCTCCTCAATCAGATTCCGGGCATCACCTGCCACAAGCCCCAAGGGGCCTTCTACGTGTTTCCGAACATCGCCGGCTGCATCGGCAAGACCACAAAGGGCGGACGGCGGCTGGACACCGATGCCGACTTCATTGCGGCTCTGCTGGAAGAACATCATGTCGCGGCTGTCCCGGGCAGCGCCTATGGCATGAGCCCGTACTTCCGGATTTCCTACGCGACCGATACCGAATCGCTGAAGGAAGGCTGCCGGCGTATCGCGAGCTTCTGCGAAAGCCTGCGCTGACGCGTCAATATGTCAGGGGGCTTGGCCCTCGGCGGAGAATGAAAGATGCAGCCAGCGGCATTTGTCGACCAAGATCGGAGCAGTATGCCGAACCAATTGTCATAATCGTTCTTAATGCCCCTAAACGAAGATGTTCTTGGTCCTGTAGGATGCCGACGCATAAGCTTTGTGCAAAGAGGGGTATTGCCTTGGTATCGCGCAGTCGAGGACGGCCAGCGATGACCACCAGCGACGATGCGGTGGCAGTCTTAGGTATTCAAGCTCCACCGGCAACCCGGCGGGCATCGCGCTGGCGCCTGGCATTGCCTGTCGGGCTTCTCGCCGTCCCCATGCTGGCATTCCTGACGTACTTCTTCTTCTATCCGGCGCTGGGGCTGCTGCTCTCGAGCATCCAGACCCAGGATAGCCGCGGCATCATCGGCCGCCCGTTCACGCTGGCGCACTACGCCCGTCTGATCAACGTCGAGCTCTACGCGCGTGTGCTCTGGACGACGCTGCGGATCAGCATCGTCACCTCGGTGCTTGCGACGGTGCTCGCCTATCCGGTCGCCCTGGTGATGGTCAAAAGCCGTCCGATGGTCACGCGGATCATTACCCTGATCGTCATCGCGCCTCTGATCGTGAGCGTGGTGGTTCGTGGCTACGGCTGGCAGCTCGTGCTCCAGAACGGCCCGAAGGGGATGCTGAACTGGATCCTGATGACGCTGCACATCGTCGACGCCCCGATATCGGTCCTCTACACCGAAGCCGCCGTCGTCATCGGATCTCTGCACGTGTTCTTCCCGATGATGGTTCTGCCGCTGGCCTCGGCGCTCGGCAAGATCGATCCCAACCTCGAAGATGCGGCCCGCATGCTCGGCGCGCCCTGGTGGAAGGTGTTCCTGCGGGTGACACTTCCGCTGAGCATGCCCGGCTTCGTCGCGGGCTTTACCCTGGTCTTTTCGCTCACCGCCGGCTCCTTCGTCATTCCGGCGATCCTGGGCGGCGCATCGGCGGTCATGCTCGGCAATCTGATCGAGCAGCAGATCTTCGTCGTCTACGACTGGCCATTTGGTGCCGCGATCGCCGTCGTTCTCGTCGGCCTGGTCCTCGCGGTGAATGGCGTCTCGATGTGGCTTCTGGAAGGCCGGCGTCTGAGGAGGGCCGAGTGATGGACGAGCGGTTTTCCGGCTTCGGCGCCTTCATCCTCTACACCGTCACCGCCGGCATGATGCTGTTCATCCTGGCGCCGCTGCTCCTCGTCATGGCGGTGTCGGTCTCCGATTCCTATTTCGTGACATTCCCGCCGCAGGGCTTCACGCTGAAATGGTATGCCAAGGTTCTGCAGGACCGCGACTTCCTCGAGGCGATGAGGCTGAGCATTCTGCTCGCGCTCGGCACGACGGCGGGCTCGCTCCTGTTCGGCGTGCCCGCGGCCTTTGCGCTGGTCCGTGGCAGGTTCTTCGGTCTGGCGGCGATCAAGGGGTTCCTGCTATCGCCGCTGATCTTCCCGGCGCTGGTCACCGGTCTGGCCTTGCTTCAGGTCCTGACCAAGCTCGGCTCGCAGGATGCGCGGCTCAATCTCCTGATCGGCCATGTGGTGGTGACGTCGCCCTATGTCATCCGCACCGTCGTCACCAGCCTCCAGCTCGTGGACGAGAACCTGGAGGATGCCGCGCGCACCCTGGGCGCCAACCGGCTGACGACCTTCTGGCGCGTGACGCTGCCGCAGATCGCCTCGGGCGTCGCCGCCGGCGGGCTGTTCGCCTTCATGGTGTCCTTCGACAATTACCCGGTCACGATGTGGCTGGCGAACTCGGAATACTCGCCCGTGCCGCTCGTGCTGATGCGGCAACTGGTCAACGTCTTTGACCCTTCCGTGCCGGCGATGTCGACGATCATCATCCTGATGGCGATGGTCGGCGTGCTGCTGCTGGAGAAACTGGTCGGCCTTCGCCGCGCGCTGGCTGCCTGATGTGCATTGGTTAGATGGAGATTGGACCCATGAAGCTGACACGTAGGACTCTCATTAAGGCCGGTGCATCCGCGGTGGCTTTCCCGACGATCATCAGCCGGTCGTGGGCGCAGGACGCCAAGCAACTGCATGTCGGCGTCTACAACTCGGCGCTGGGCAAGCTGATCCAGAAGGAGGTCATTCCCAAGTTCGAGGCCGAGTTCAAATGCCGCGTCTTCACGATCGAAGGCGCAACACTTTCGAACATCGCTGCGCTCCGCGCGACCCGAGATACGCCACGCTTCAGCATGATGATGATGGACGACGTCGGCATCCCCCAGGCCAAGCAGGAGGAGCTGATCGACAAGCTCGATGCGGCCAAGATTCCGAACCTTGCGAAGGTCTATCCGCGCTATCTCTTCGAGGACGGCTATGGCGTCGGCTTCTCGATCTCCAGCGCGGCGATGTTCATCAATCCGCAGGTGACGAAGCCGCTCGAGAGCTATGAGCAGATCTTCGACGCGAAGTATCGCAAGCAGATCCTGCTCAACACGCCCAAGAACACCCAGAGCGTGCTGATGCTCATCGTGGCGACGGCGCTCGTGACCGGCAAGCCGCTGAAGGAGGCGCAATACCTGGTCGATAGCGGCTGGGACAAGCTCGCGACCCTCAAGCCCAACGTGTTGACGATCTACGACAGCGAGGCGCAGGTGCTTCAGGTGGCCCAGGGCCAGGCGACGATCGGCGGCATCGAATATTCGAAGGCGATCTATCCGCACACGGCGAAGGGCATGCCGATCGACATGACCTTCCCCAAGGAAGGTGCGTTCACCGGCATCAACAGCATGACGCTGGTCAAGAATGCGCCCGAGCCGGAGCTCGCCTGTGCCCTGATCAACCGCATTCTGGAGCCTTCGGTCGCCAAGATGCTGTCCGAGCAGACGCTCAGCGCGCCCTCGGTCGGCGGCATCGACTTCAAGCCGGAGACGGCCAAGTTCCTTGCCTATCCCGACACCAAGGCGACCGATCTCGGACTGTTCACGCCGGATTGGAAGTTCATCGTTCCTCGCCGCGGCCCGTGGCTGGAGCGCTATAATCAGGTGTTCACGAGCTAGGACAGGCTGCCATGAGGTCTTCCGAAGTCAGGCTTGACCGCCTCAGCAAGGAATATAACCGCACCGTCGCGGTCGACGACGTCTCGCTCACGATCGAGCCGGGCCACATGGTGGCGCTGCTTGGTCCGAGCGGATGCGGCAAGACCACTTGCCTGCGCATGATCGCGGGGCTGATCCGTCCGACATCCGGCGACGTCTTCGTGAACGACAAGAGGATGACCGACGTTCCCGTGCACCGCCGCAATGTCGGGATGCTGTTCCAGAACTACGCGCTGTTTCCCCATCTGACCGTCGAGGAGAACATCGCCTTTGGCCTCGAGATGCGCGGAATATCCAAGGCCAATGCCGCAAGGAAGGTGGCCGAAGCCCTCAATCTGGTCCAGCTGTCCAGCTTCGGGAAGCGCTATCCGGCGCAACTCTCCGGCGGCCAGCAGCAGCGCGTCGCATTGGGGCGGGCTCTCGTGATCGAGCCCGCCATGCTGCTCCTCGACGAACCGCTCGGCGCGCTCGACAAGGGGCTTCGCGAGAGCATGCAGGTCGAGCTGCGCGCGCTTCAGCGCAGGCTCGGTCTGACCACCGTCATGGTGACCCACGACCAGGACGAAGCCCTGACGATGGCCGACAAGATCGTGGTCATGCGCGATGGCAAGCTCGAGCAGGTCGGCTCGGCGACGGAAATCTACCAGCGTCCGGCCTCGAAATTCGTCGCGCAGTTCATCGGTGCGTCAAATCTGTTTCAGGGGCCCGTCGAGCAGCGTAGCGGACGCGGAGCGGTCATCCGTGTCTCGCCAGAATTGAGCCTTCAGGTCGATCAGATCCCGTCGTCGGCCAGCGACGTGATGGTCTCGATCAGGCCCGAAGCGATCGTCGTCGAGCGAGCCGGCCAGAACCCGGCGGCGCAACGCGCCAACAGCGTGACGGCGCGTGTCGACCAGGCCATCTATCGCGGATTCGTCAGTCACTACTATCTTAAGACGCCGAGTGGCGGCCAGATCATCGTATTCGAGCAGAACCAGACGCAGCAGGCCGGGCTCCGATACGCGGTGGGTGAGGAGGTCGTGGCGCGGTGGGAGTCGCCCAGCAATCACGTCATTGCGCGTCACTGAAATCGGAGGCGAGCGCGACGTCCTGCCGGCAATCGACATCCCTTATACCCGCAGACGAACATCGTCTTGGATCGGCTTGCGCCGCTTGGCTAGATCTAGGGGTGGCAGCGCCACGGGCGTTCGACCAGCGAGGCCCTTTTGTCGATTAATCAGCCAAACGCTCCCTTTGTCGGCACGATCGAAAAGAGCCCGAAGATCAGCCTGATTGGCACGCTTGCGATGCTGGTCGAGGCGCCGGGTGATTTCGACCTGGTGCAACAGGGCCGCATCTGGGCCCTTGCGGATGCGGTTTCCGCCTGGCCCAACGTCCAGGAAGCCGTCATCGGCGTCACCAATGTGATGCTCGTATTCGAGCAGCCGCCGGCGGATATCGGCATGCTCGGCGCTTCGATCGTCGAGCTGTGGCATCGTTTGCCCGGCCGCAAGGCCGACGGCAAGCTCATCGAGATTCCCGTGGTCTATGGCGGCGAGCTCGGCTTCGATTTGCCGGCGGTCGCGGACCGAGCCGGACTGTCCGAGCGCGACGTCATCAGGATTCACAGCGACGGCGAATACACTGTCTGCGCGGTCGCGAGCTCGCCGGGGTTCGGCTATCTCCACGGCCTCGACCCGCGCATTCACATGCCGCGTAAATCGGTGCCGTCGCTCAACATGCAGGCCGGCTCGGTGACCATCGGCGGGATGCAGACAGGTGTTGCGGTGCTGACCAGCCCGAATGGATGGAATGCCATCGGCTGGGCCTCGGTCGCCATGTTCGATCCGAGCTCCGAACAGCCCTCGCTCATGCTTCCGGGCGACCGTGTCAAGTTCAGGATCGATCGGATCGAACTATGATCGAGATCCTGACCAGCTCCGCCTTCAACACGATCCAGGATCTGGGTCGCCTTGGCGCGCGCCGTTTCGGTGTGAGCACGTCGGGCGCCATGGATCCCGTCGCGCTCGCCGCCGGCAATGCGCTGCTCGGCAATGACGACAATGCGGCCGGCATCGAGATCCAGACCTTTCCGTTCCGCCTGCGCTTTTCGGCCGATACCGCTTTTGCGCTCACCGGCGCCGATCACGACGCGACGCTGGCCGGATCGGCCGTTCGGCCGTGGTGGTGCACGCGGGCGAAGGCGGGCGACATTCTCGCGATCGCGACGCCGCGGCGTGGCGCGCGAGTCTACATGACGTTCGGCGGCGGCATCGATGTTCCGCGCGTGCTGGGCTCGCGCAGCACGCATCTGCGCGGCGGCTTCGGCGGGCTCGAGGGCCGTACCTTGCAAGCGGGCGACGTCGTGCCGATCGGGAATTCGTCGCACAGCAGCGACGGTCGCTTCGACTTCGGCGTCGCGCCGCCGGATGTCGCGTTCGCGGGCACAGCTCCAGCGGATGACCGTGTGCTGCAGATACGCGTGATGCGGGCCGGCGAGTACGATCTGTTCTCGGAGGCGATGCAGGCGACGTTCTGGTCGACGCGATGGAAGATCAGCGCCCGGAGCGATCGGGGCGGCTACCGTCTCACCGGCGGCAAGCTGACATTGGACGCGCCGGTCGAGATGCGTTCGCACGGTGTGGTGGCCGGCGTCGTGCAGGTGCCGCCGGCCGGCGAGCCGATCATCCAGATGAGCGATGCCAATACGGCCGGTGGCTATCCGAAGATGGCGGCCGTGATCCAGGCTGATCTCTGGCGCCTCGGCCAGGCGACGCCGGGATCGGTCATCGCCTTCAGTGAGGTGAGCTACCAGGACGCGGTCGCGGCCATGGCTCCCGTCAACGACTATCTTGCAAAGTTGCGTGCGACCGCGGATCTCTATCGAGCGCTTTGAGTGGACGTCAACAACAACAAGAGCAGGGTACGAACATGAAAATCGGCATTAATTCCGACATGGGCGAAGGTTTTGGCAATTATCGCATCTGCGACGACGAGGCGCTGATGAGCATCATCTCGTCGGCCAACGTGGCGTGCGGTTTCCACGCCGGCGATCCCATCATCATGGATCGCATGGTTCGCCTGGCGAAGCAGAAGGGAGTCGAGGTCGGCGCCCATCCAGGCCTGCCTGACCTGCTCGGATTCGGCCGCCGCGTGATCCAGATGGACGCCGCCGAGCTCGAGAAGCACATGGTCTACCAGATCGGCGCCTTGCAGGCGATCGCCGCCAATGCGGGCCATCGCGTGACCCATGTCAGCTTCCACGCCGCGATGGGCAACATGGTCAATGCCGACCCCGACATGGCCGATGTCGTTGCCCGCGCCATTGCGACCATCAACCGCGATTTCATCGTGTTCTCGCAGCCTGACGCCGAGATCGTGCGCGCCGCGCGCAAGGTGGGCCTGCGCATTCTCACTCTGTTCCTGGCTGACCGCGCCTATGACGAGCACGGCCATCTGGTGTCCCGCAAGCTTCCCAACTCCGTCATCACCTCGACCGAGGCGGTGGCCGAGCGGGTCAAGCGTTTTCTGGACAGCGGCACCGTGCAGACCATCGAGGGCAAGTCGATCAAGGTCGACGCGCGCTCGATCCTGATCCACAGCGACACGCCCGGATCGGTCAACCTTGCCGCGACCGTGCGCCGCGTGATCGAGCAGGGCGGCGGCGAAGTCACGCCCGCGACCGTCCTGCTCAACTGAGCGTGCGGATGCGCACGACCGGTGTGCCGTAGCCGATCGTAGCGCCAGGCTCCGCGATCACGGCATCGACGGTGCCGGCGGCCGGCGCCACGATGGGCGCATACAAGAGCCCGATTTTGACGAGGCCGACGATCGCCCCGGCCTCGATGCGCTGGCCCTGTGCGACGAGCGGCTTATCCCGCCAGGGATGAGCCGCGAGGAAATGCCCCGCGACGTCTGCTTTGGCGACGACGGAATGATCATCGGCGGGGACGGCGAGCGTCGGTGACACGGCCATTCGCGGTCCCGTGTCGACGACGAGCTTCAAGGACTGGCCGGGTTCCTCGATCTCGATCGTGTCGACCCCGGACCTTTCGAGGATCTGCGCCAGACGCGCGATATCGGTCAGCTCTATCGGCATGTTCTGGTCTCCTCGACAAGGCGCACATTGGTCCTGAGCCGATCGAGATAGGCCGACATCTCGGCTTCGGCTGCCAGCGCGTCGGCGTAAGCAGTTTGCTCGAACCGCAGTCTGCTGCCGAGCCGCGCCTGCCCGACGCGCCACAAATCGGCGCCGATCACGGTTGCGATCTTCGGGTAGCCGCCGGAGGTCTGCGCGTCGCGCATCTGGATGATCGGCTGTCCGTTCGGCGGAATCTGGATGACGCCGGGGACGATGCCGTGCGAGCGCTTCTCGATCGGCACCTCCGGCTTCACGGCGGGGCCCTGCAGGCGGTAGCCGTAACGGTTGCTCTGCGGCGTGATCTTCCAACTGCTGGACCAGAACAGCGCCTGCGTGGCGGCGTCGAACCCGTCATACTCGCCGGCAATCACGACCCTGACGATGGTCTCGTCCGCGGCGGTGCTCGGCCGCGCCAGCGTGATCTCGGCCGGCTCGACACCGAGCTCGCCGATGGCAGCGGTGGATGCCGCACAAGGCAGGATGTCGCCTGGCTGGAGCGGCCGTCCGTGCCAGCCGCCGAACTCGCCGCGAAACTGCGTGCTGCGCGAGCCCAGCACCATGGGCACGTCGATGCCGCCGCCAACGGTCAGATAGAGGCGTGCGCCGCGGGGCATTGCCTTGATGGTGAGAATATCGCCGGCACGGGCGTGCGACCGCCACCATGGCGGGATCACGCGTCCTGTGCTCTCGGCCTCGATATCGGCACCCGTGAGCGCAAAGGCCATGTCCCGGTCGAATCGAAGCTTGAACGGCAGCATCGGGATTTCGATGCCGGCGGCGTTCTCGTCGTTGCCGAGAAGGATGTTGCCGGCGCGCAGGGCGACATCGTCCATCGCACCCGACGTGCCGACCCCGAAGCGATACTGGTCGAGGCGGCCGAGATCCTGGACGCTCGCGGGCCCCGTGACTGACAGGATCTCGATCACAGGATCACCCGTTCGATCTCGAACCGGATCGTATCGCCCGGCGCGAGCGCGGCTGGCGTCGGCCAGGATGGATCGAAGAATGTCCAGCTCGTATGCCCGATGGCGTGCCAGCCGCTCGGCCCTGATGATGCGGAGACACCGGTCTGCGATCCGCCGATGGAGACCGAGCCGCCCGCGGAGCGTTGCAGCGGCGTCTGTCGCCGCGGCATGGTGATGCGCGGGTCCATGCCGCCGAGATAGCAATAGCCGGGATGGCTGCCGAGCGCGAACACGGTGTAGAGCGGCGCGGCATGGATCGAGACCACGTCGTCGACGGACAGGCCGCAATGATCGGCGACGGACTGAAGCGACGATCCGATCTCGCCGCCATAGGTGACGGGCAGCCTGATCTCGCGGCCGCCGATCGCGAGGCTGTCCGCCGCGTCCCAGCCGTCGTTGAGAGCGGCGATCAAGGCGTCCAGCTCGCGCGGAGGGGTCTCGAAAGTCAGCATCATGTTGGTGATGCCGGGAATGGCCTCGCGGATTCCTGGCCATTTCGACGCGGTGGCCGCCAACGCCCAGATGCGCCGCTGATGCGGCAGGTCGAACGCGCCGGGCGCCTCGAACAGGAGCGCCGACGTCCCGAGCAGGCTGATCCGCGGCCGGTCCGGCGTGGTCATGGCGCGGCTACCTTCGCATTCATCCAGTGCTCGAGATGATGGATGTCGTAGCCGCCGCGGCAGAACGCGGGATCGGCGAGGATCGCCTGATGCAACGGCACATTGGTCCGGATGCCTTCGGCGCAGAGTTCGGACAAGGCGACGCGCGCGCGTGCCAGGGCCTCCTCGCGGGTGCCGCCGTGGGCGATCAGCTTGCCGATCAGCGAGTCATAGTGTCGGGGAACGGTAGCGCCCGCGGTGATATGCGAATCGACGCGGATGCCGATGCCGCCGGGAACATCCCAGCGCGTCACCGTGCCGGGCGAGGGCGCGAAAGTGGTGGGGTCCTCGGCATTGATGCGGAATTCGACGGCATGGCCGACACGGGCGATGTCGCCCTGCGCGATGCCCAACGGCTCGCCTTGCGCGATGCGGATCTGCGCCTTGACGATGTCGATGCCCGTCGTCATCTCGGTGACGGGATGCTCCACCTGGACGCGCGTGTTCATCTCGATGAAGAAGAACTGCCCGTCCTCGTAGAGGAATTCGAACGTGCCGGCGCCGCGATAGCCGATCCGCCGGCAGGCTTCGACGCAGCTCGCGCCAACCCGCTCGATCAGCGCGCGATCGATGCCGGGCGCGGGGGCTTCCTCCACCACCTTCTGGTTCCTGCGCTGCAGCGA
The DNA here is from genome assembly GCF_051853065.1 of Bradyrhizobium sp. SPXBL-02. Lineage (NCBI taxonomy): Bacteria > Pseudomonadati > Pseudomonadota > Alphaproteobacteria > Hyphomicrobiales > Nitrobacteraceae > Bradyrhizobium > Bradyrhizobium sp. SPXBL-02. The sequence continues at coordinate 2,397,753 of NZ_CP182474.1, forward strand.
GCAGTCGCGGTCGCCGAGCCAGAGATGGTTGTCGTGCTGGTCGCACAGCACCTGGATCTCGATATGACGGGGTTTTTCGAGGAATTTCTCGATATAGACAGCAGCGTTCTTGAAGGCCTTGCTGGCTTCCGCGCGGGTCAGCGCCAGCGCCTCGTCCAGTGCGCCTTCGCTGCGCACGATCCGCATGCCGCGTCCGCCGCCGCCGCCGGCAGCCTTGATGATGACGGGATATCCGATGTCCTGCGCGATCGCGCGCACCTCGGCCGGATCATCGGGCAGGGCGCTGTCCGGCCCCGGCACGCAAGGCACGCCCGCCAGCCGCATCGCGCGCTTGGCCGCGACCTTGTCGCCCATGGTCCGGATACAGTCCGCAGGCGGGCCGATGAAGGTGAGACCGGCGCGCGCGACCCGATCGGCGAACTCCGCGCTCTCCGAGAGAAATCCGTAGCCGGGGTGAATTGCCTGGGCGCCGCTGACCTCGGCTGCGAGCAGGATCGACGCAACGTTGAGATAGGTGCTGCTCGCCGGCGCCGGTCCGACGCAGAGTGCCTCATCGGCGAGTGCGACATAGCGTGCGTCGCGGTCCGCCTCCGAGTGAATGACGACCGTCTTGAGACCCATCGCCCGACAGGCGCGCTGGATGCGAAGCGCGATCTCGCCGCGATTGGCGATCAGGACCTTGTCGAACATCAGGATGAACCCGCAGGACCGATCCGGAACAGGGCTTGACCCGCTGCGATCTCCTCACCGTTCTCCGCGAGAACCGCGAGCACGACACCGGGCGCCTCGGCGGCGATGTCGATGAAGGTCTTCATCGCTTCGACGATGCAGATCTTCTGCCCGGCCTCGATCCGTGCGCCAACCTCGACCAGCGGCGGCTCGTCCGGCGCCGCGGCCCGGTAGAAGATGCCATGCATCGGCGCGGGCACGACAATGTCGGCGGTGGCCTCGGGAGCAGCGCGTTCCTGGTGATCGAGCGTGGCGGCGGCCTCAACCGTGACCCGGTTTGCATGGTGCGCCGGGACCGCAGGCGCGTCAGCCGACGCGCGCTTGAGGATACGGATGCGGGTACCGTCTTGCGTAAGATCCAGCTCCGCGATGGAGGAGCGCGTAACGAGATCGACGAGTTGTTCGATTTTGGCGAGGTCCACAGTCACGTTCCGCGTTGCAGGCCTGTCGAGTTCGGGGCGTTCATGCGTCACTCCGCAGGCCGCCGGCTCTTCTGTGCAAAATTGAGGCCGCCGACGACCTGCTGGGTCGGCAGGACTTCCATGAAGGCGACATTCATGCGCGCCGGCGATCCAACCGCGAACGCAAGCGAATTGGCGATGTCCTCGGGCTGAAGCGAATCATAGTCGTCGAAGAAGCGACGCTTGGCTTCGGCGAGGTCACCGAGCAGCCGGCCGAAAACCTCGGTCTCGACCCGGGCCGGCGATATCTCGGTGACGCGAACCCTGGTCCCGTAGAGATCGACACGCAGCTGCTGCGACAGCGAGTGAATGCCCGCCTTCGTGGCGTGATACACGGTGTTGCCGCCGCCGAATGCGTAGTGGCCGGCGATCGAGGAGATGTTGACGACATGACCGCGGTCGCGTTGCGCCATGCCCGGCACGATCAGCCGCGTCAGATGCAGGACCGCGCGCAGATTGACGTCGATGAGGGCGTCGACATCCTCCGCCGTGGTGTCCAGGATATTGCCGCGCCGGGACTGGCCGGCATTGTTGACCAGGACGTCGAACTCGGCCGACTTCGCCAATGAGGCAAGCGCATCGAGGTCGCTGATGTCGACGGCGCAGGTGCGGCATCCGGTCTCTGCCGACAGGGCGCTCAGGCGAGCGGCGTCGCGGGCGACGGCATAGACTTCGAGCCCTTCCGCACTCAGGCGGCGAACCGTTGCAGCTCCTATTCCGGAGGATGCGCCTGTCACCAGGGCCGTCCGATAGTCCGAAAATCCCATCCGCGAGGGCTCCTCTGCTACCGTCCAACCCGCTGGTGGCGTCGGCTGCAACGCGAGCGGCGGACGAGTTCAGCACTAGCTATAGGCCCCTCAGGTTCCCAGTGGTAAGAACAATTCCTTCTGATCCCATAGCTTCAGCCTATCGCTGCTGCACTGCTCCCTGACTGGATATCCGGAGACGCCGTATTGGATACGAAACGCTTGGAGGCCTTCATCAAGGTCGTGGATCTCGGCAGCATGACGAGCGCGGCGAAGGTGCTGAATGTCGCGCAGCCGGCCCTGAGCCAGCACATTGCGAGCCTGGAGGCGGATTTCAAGTGCAAGCTGCTCGACCGCAGCGCCCGCGGGGTCAAACCCACCGAGGCCGGACGAATCCTCTACCGCTACGCCAAGTCCATCCAGCGGCAAATCGAAGAAGCCAGGCGCACCATTCTGGACAACAAGCCGGAGCTGACCGGCAACGTCACGATCGGTCTGGCCCCACTCAGCTCAGCGGCATTGCTGGCGACCCCGCTGCTCACGCAGATACGCGAACGCTATCCCGGCATCGTGCCGCACATCTACGACAGCTCCGGGGTCATGCTCAGCGAGATGATGCTGAAGGGGAGCATGGATATGGCCGTCCTCTACGGCGAACGCCCGGTGACCGGTCTCGATTACAAGCCGCTGATGCGCGAGTACTTCTATCTCGTTGCGCCCCGCAGCATGTATCCGGAGCAGATGCCTTCGGAGGACGTTTCGGCGGCGGAGGTCGCGCAATTCGACCTCCTTCTGCCATATCGGGAATCCTTCCTGCGGCAGACGGTGGAACGGGTCTGCGCCGAGGCCGGGCTCCGGCCGCGCATCGTCGCCGAGATTCATTCCCAATCGACCCTTTCTTCGGCGATTGCCGCCGGAGTGGGGGCGGCAGTGCTGCCCATGTCGATCGCACGGGAGTTGCCGAACCTCGACGAACTCTGCATCCGGCGGATCAACGCGCCGTCGGCCTCGCAGCAGATGTCGCTCTGCATCTCCGACAGCGCCCCGCTGTCCGACGCCGCATTCGCCGTCTACAAGATCCTGCTTGAGATCATCGTCAAGACCTGGGGGCCGTTCGATGCCCAGCCCGGCTCGGCTGCGATTGCCACGGGTGGCCCGACGCCGCCTCTGGACGCGCCGAAGGACGAGCCATAACGAAACACGATGCGGCAATCCCAAATTCTGGATTTGCCGCCTCGAGGCCGTTGGTTATGGAGGTGTAACGGAGATCGCGCTCGTAAGGAGGTTTTCATGGTGCATGTGATCAGGACATTCGATCGGCCCGCCGCCGAGCTTGTCGAGTGCATCAAGAAGTTTCCTCCGTCCACCCTGCACGAGGCTCAGGGGCGATCGGGCGCGCTGACCTCCCGCATCAAGCCGATCTATTCCGGCATGCGCGCCTGCGGACCGGCGCTGACGGTGAGCTGCCACCCCGGCGACAACATAATGCTGATCACAGCGATCTCGCTGGCCGAGCCAGGCGACGTGCTCGTGGTCAGCGCGGGCGATCATCCCGAGCAGGGTGGCTTCGGCGAGGTGCTGGCGACGGCCTGCGTCGCCAAGGGCATCGTCGGCCTGGTCACGGATGCCGGCGTTCGCGACGGCCTTGCGGTACGTGACACCGGCTTCAACGTCTTCTCCTACGGACTCTGCATGAAGGGCACCGTCAAGGAGACCCTCGGCACCATCAATCAGCCGATCGTCATCGGCGGCATCGCCGTCCGCCCCGGCGACATCGTCAGCGCCGATGACGACGGCGTCGTGATCGTGCCGAAGGAGAACATCGCCGATGTCTGCGTCAAGTCGGCGGCGCGCGAGGACAAGGAAGCCGGCGTGATGAAGGCCCTCAAGGCCGGTGGCGATATCCTCGAGCTCTCCGGCATCGGAAAGGTGCTGGAATCCAAGGGCTGCACCTTCGCCTGAGCGAGCAAGCGCCGCAGCACGCAGTTATGGGAAATCAGGTGTCAGCCATTCTCGGCTCGGGCGAGCATCGCTATCGCGTCATCGACAATTGGGCGAAGCTGCCGGACGGCTGGCAGCTCACCGATGTCGCCTCTGTCGCGGTTGACAGCAAGGATCGCATCTACGTCTTCAACCGCGGTGCCCATCCGATGGTGGTGTTCGACCGCGACGGCAATTTCCTGCGCGGCTGGGGCGAGGGGCTTTTCTCCCGCGCCCACGGCCTGCATATCGATGCTGACGACAACCTCTATTGCACCGACGACGGCGACCACACCGTGCGCAAATGCACCGCCGATGGCAAGGTGCTGCTGACGATCGGCATTCCCAAGAAGCCCGCACCGTTCATGAGCGGTGATCCCTTCCATCGCTGCACGCACACGGCTTTGTCGCCGAAGGGCGAGATCTACGTCTCCGACGGCTATGGCAACGCCCGCATCCACAAATTCACGCCGAATGGCAAGCTGATCAGAAGCTGGGGCGTGCCCGGCACCGATCCCGGCCAGTTCAACATCGTGCACAATATCGTCGCTGATGCCGATGGCTGGGTCTATGTCGCCGACCGCGAGAACCATCGCGTGCAGGTGTTCGACGGCAACGGCAAATACGAGGCGCAGTGGAATAACCTCCACCGGCCGTGTGCGCTGTGCCGCTGCGGCGGGGCTAAGAACCCGATCGGCGAACTCGGTCCCGCCATGCCGGTCAACCGCAAAGTGCCCAATCTCGGCCCGCGGCTGTCGATCGTGGACGCCAAGGGCAAGCGCATCGCGCGGCTCGGCGGCGAGGATGGCCCCGGTCTTGCGAGCGGCAAGTTCCTCGCGCCGCATGGGATCGCGCTAGACTCCAGAGGCGACATGTATGTTGGCGAGGTCGGCGTCACCGACTGGAAGACGAACTTCCCGGACGAGGAGATGCCGGCCGTGGTCCGCACTTCGCGTTGCCTGCAGAAGCTGGAGAAAGTGACCGACGTTCCGCGCTAGATCGTTTCACTCTCCCATATCGCGGGCTGAATCTTCAACGCTTAGAGCCTCAGATCGATCGTTGCTCCACTTAGGTAACGGTTCGGACCATATCCTGCCTCCTACCGGAAATCGCGCCGCGACTCGCGCGCCGGTACGCACCTCTCCCGAGCCAACCTGCAAGTCGTGATCTTGAGCAATCGATGCGGAACTCGCGATCAAGATGAACGAATCCGACCCGCTGACTTTCGTCGATACTGGTTCGGCCTTCATGGCGGTTCAAGAGAACAAGGCGGCGGAATGGTAGCAAATAGTCGTGAACCAGTCCAAGGAGGCCGGGCAGCCGCTAAAGATGATCGAGGAGCCACTGGTGCTGCAGCCGATCGGCGTCGGCATGAAGAAGGACGATCCGGCGTTGCTCGAGAAGATCAACGAGATCCTACTCGCGATGGCGAGATCAACCAACTTTGGGACAAGTGGCTTGGTCCGAGCACCGAGTTTAAGATGACGCGCACCGACAAGGTGCGCCCCTCAGCCAGTTCACGCCGCTCCCATGATTTTTGAGTTGGTGCCATTCACATCGATAGGAGCAGGCTCTATCCCGAGCTAGGGCCCGTCGCTGCTCTTTCGCCGGCGTGTGTACTATCGAACGTGGTGCGAAGAATTTCAGCGCCGGGGAATGGTATTTTCGCCATCGAGTTGCGCCATGACCCAATCTGCAAAGGCCCGCACTGCCGATCTCTGGCGGCTAGCGCGCGGGTAGATCAGGCGGTGACCGATATATCGGATATCGTTGGCGCGTCCAGCCAGCGGTGCAACTAATCGCCCGCTCGCCAGTTCACGTTCGGCCAGTAGCGTTGATTCTAGCGCGACTCCCAATCCCTCCGCTGCCGTTGCGATCGCCAGAAAGCTGCGATCAAACCTCATGCCGTGGAGGGCAGGGGCTTCCAATCCGTTCGCCGTGAACCATTGGTGCCACTGAACCTGCTTCACATCAGAGCGGATTAGTGTCTGATCGAGGAGATCAGCGGGCTTTCTGATCCCTTTGGCGAGAACAGGGGAACACAGCGGGGTGACCGTCTCCTCCGGCAGAGGAACAACCTCCACGCCCTCCGCGCGCGGCGGACCGTAGACGATGTCGATATCAAAATCATCGTTGCTGAAGCGAGCGTAGTCCGTGCTCGCAGCCAGGCGGACTTCGAGCTTCGGATAAGCGGCGAGAAACTGTGCAAGCCGTGGTGCAAGCCACTGCGCGGCAAAACTGGGTGCCGAATGGACGCGCACCAATTGCGGTCCGCGCGCGGCGACTTCCTCAAGGCCACGGCGAAGCTGATCAAATGCCGCTCCCGTGTGTCGCATCAGATTTTCGCCGGCTGGCGTGAGCCGCACCGATCGCGCGCTGCGCTCGAACAGAACGGTGCGAAGCGTGTCCTCCAGCTTGCGGATGGCATGACTGACCGCACTCGGCGTCAGGTGAAGCTCATTCGCCGCATCGCGGAATGATCCCGTGCGAGCAGCGGCTTCAAAGGCGCGAATTGCCGATATCGGGACATTCGACAGCATTCCATAAGTGAACCAGATTCATCGATCCGTGACAACTGTGCGTTTGTCTGTTGCGCGTCCCGGGTGCATTCCTAGCCTTGCCGAGAAACAATCTAGGGGAGGGACTGATGCTGCTCAGCGGCAAGACGGCCATCATTTCGGGCGCGGCATCGCCGCGCGGCATCGGGCTTGCCACGGCACGGCGGTTCGCCGCCGAGGGCGCCCGGGTCGGCATTCTCGACATTGACGCGAGCGCGGCGGCGGACGCCGCGGCATCGCTTGGCAAGTCCCACATTGGGCTGCAATGCGATGTCGCCGACAAATCATCCTGCGAGCAGGCCGTCGCTCGCGTGATCGAATCCTTCGCAAGCATCGATATTCTCATCAACAACGCCGGCATCACCCAGCCGGTCAAGTTCCTGGATATCTCGCCGGCTGATTGGGATCGCATTCAGGACGTCAATCTGAAGGGCATTCTGTTCCTCTCCCAGGCGGTGATCCCGCACATGCGCGCGCGCAAGTCCGGATCGATCGCCTGCATGTCGTCGGTTTCGGCCCAGCGCGGCGGCGGAATTTTTGGCGGTCCGCACTATTCGGCCGCGAAGGCTGGCGTGCTCGGTCTCGCCAAGGCGATGGCCCGTGAGTTCGGACCGGACGGCATCCGCGTCAATTGCGTGACGCCCGGCCTGATCGGCACCGATATCACCGCGGGCAAGCTGACCGACGAGATGAGGACGAAGATCCTGGAAGGCATTCCGCTCAATCGTCTTGGCACGGCAGACGACGTCGCCGGCATCTACACCTTCCTGGCCTCGGATCTCTCCGCCTACGTAACTGGTGCCGTGATCGACGTCAACGGCGGCATGCTCATCCACTGAGCCAGCAAGACAAGGTCCAGATCGATGGAAAAGCTGACCAACACGCCCAAGTTGGCGGACCGCGCCTACAACATTCGCCGCAATGCGCTGCGCATGGGTGAGGTCCAGGGCCAGGGCTATATCGCCCAGGCGCTGGACATCTCCGACGTCCTCGCCGTGGCCTATTTTCACGCAATGCGCTACCGGCCGGAAGATCCCTCCTGGGAAGACCGCGACCGCTTCCTGTTATCAAACGGGCACTACGCCATCGCGCTTTATGCGGCTTTGATCGAGGCGGGGATCGTCCCCGAGGACGAGCTCGAAACCTATGGCAGCGATGAGAGTCGCCTGCCGATGTCGGGCATGGCCTCCTACACGCCCGGAATGGAAATGTCGGGCGGCTCGCTCGGGCTTGGGCTCAGCATCGCCGTCGGCATGGGCTTGGGGCTGAAGCGCAAGAACTCCGAGGTGCGGGTGTACACGTTGTTCTCCGACGGCGAGCTCGATGAGGGCTCGGTCTGGGAGGCCATCCAGTCGGCGGGCCATTACAAGCTCGACAATCTGATCGGCATCGTCGACGTCAACAATCAGCAGGCGGACGGTCCTTCGACGCAGGTGATGGCGTTCGAGCCGCTGGTCGAGAAGCTTCAGGCTTTCGGCTGGTTCGTACAGCGGATCGACGGCAACGATCTCGACGCCGTGGTTGCCGCGTTCGATGCCGCCAAGTCTCACCCAGCGCCCAAGCCGCGCATGATCGTCGCCGACACGCTGATGGGCAAGGGCGTTCCTTTCCTGGAGCAGCGCGAAAAGAACCATTTCATCCGGGTCGAGCAGCACGAATGGCAGCTCGCGCTGGCCGCGCTGGAAGCCGGGAGGCAGGCATGAAGACCGTCAGATCAGCACCCCAGCCGGGCAAGCCGCGCCTGACCACCTCAGCCATGATCGCTTCGATCGCATCGGAAGGGCAGAAAACGAAACCGGCGCCGTTTGGACAAGCGCTCGTCGAGCTCGCGCGCAGCCGTCCCGATGTGGTCGGCATGACGGCCGATCTCGGCAAATACACCGACCTGCACATCTTTGCGAAAGAATTTCCGGATCGCTACTACCAGATGGGCATGGCGGAACAGCTTCTGTTCGGCGCGGCCTCAGGTCTTGCCGCCGAAGGCTTCATGCCGTTCGCTACCACCTACGCGGTGTTCGCTTCGCGCCGTGCTTACGACTTCATTCACCAGACGATTGCGGAGGAAGACCGCAACGTGAAGATCGTCTGCGCGTTGCCCGGTCTGACGTCGGGCTATGGCCCGAGTCATCAAGCCGCGGAGGATCTCGCGCTTTTTCGCGCGATGCCGAACATGACGGTCATCGATCCCTGCGATGCGCATGAAATCGACCAGCTGGTGCCCGCGATCGCGGCGCATCAGGGGCCGGTCTACATGCGCCTGCTGCGAGGCCAGGTGCCGGTCGTGCTTGACGAATACGACTACAAGTTCGAGCTCGGCAAGGCCAAGCTGATCCGCGACGGGAAGGATGTTCTGATCATCTCATCGGGCATCATGACCATGCGTGCGCTTGAGGCGTTGCAAACTCTGAAGAACGACCGCATCGATGCTGCGGTGCTCCATGTCCCCACCATAAAGCCGCTCGACGCCGAGACGATACTGCGTGAAGCCGGCAAGTCGGGCCGCCTGGTCGTCGTTGCCGAAAACCACACGACGATTGGCGGTCTCGGGGAGGCGATTGCCGCACTCCTGATGCGTTCCGGTGTCCATCCGCCGTTCCGCCAGATTGCATTGCCGGACGAATTTCTTGACGCGGGCGCACTTCCGACCCTGCACGATCGCTACGGCATTTCCACCGCAGAGGTTGCGAGGCAGGTGAAGCTGTGGCTTTAGCGCAGCGAGGCTAAGCGCCAACCCAGCCAGGCTCTAGTGAGCAGCCACCCGCGGTGCACGTCGCGGCGGCGAACGACGCCTCTTGTCTAGACGCCGGCGATCGAGAGCTGGTGAACGAAAAATACAAAAGGTTTGCACACAGTAGGCTGTTGCAGCCGGCACAACGACAATGAAGGAGCAGGAGGAAGACATGACTAGCTCGAAGACCGGGCGCATCAGCCGACGTTCGCTGTTGCTCGCGGCCAGCGCCGTACCTCTTTGCGGGATTCTGACCCGCCCGGCTTCTGCCGCCGAGTTCGTTTATAAGTTCGCGACCGGGCAGGATCCAACCCATCCGGTGAATGTACGAGCGCAAGAGGCGATCGACCGTATCCGCGAAGCAACCAGCGGCCGGCTGGAGATCAGGCTGTTCCCGGCCAATCAGCTCGGCTCCGACACCGAGCTCCTGACCCAAGTTCGCAGCGGCGGCGTCGAGTTCTTCAACCAATCCTCCTCGATCCTTGCCACCCTGGTGCCAAGCGCCGGCATCGTGAACACCGGCTTCGCATTCACCGACTACGACAGCGTGTGGAAGGCCATGGACGGCGAGCTCGGCACCTACATCCGGACGCAGATCGCCAAGACGCCGATCATGGCGGTGTCCAAGACCTGGGACAACGGCTTCCGTCAGGTGACCTCGTCCGGCCGCGAGATCCGCACCCCGGATGATCTGAAGAATTTCCAGATCCGCGTTCCGCCCGCGCCGCTGCTCACCTCGCTCTTCAAGGCGCTCGGCGCCGGGCCGACGCCGATCAACTTCAACGAGGTCTATTCCGCGTTGCAAACCAAGGTCGTTGACGGGCAGGAAAATCCGTTGCCCATCATCGCGACTGCCCGTCTCTATGAAGTGCAGAGCACGTGCAGCCTGACGGGGCACGTCTGGGACGGCTACTGGATCCTCGGCAACAAGCGCGCTTTCGAGCGCCTGCCGAAGGACGTGCAGGCGATCGTGACGCGAGAGCTCGACCGCTCCGCGGTCGATCAGCGCGCCGACATCGCGAAGCTCAGCCAGTCACTGCGCGCCGATCTTTCGGCCAAGGGCCTCAAATTCATCGACGTCGATCGCGCCGCCTTCCGCCAGGCCTTGTCCAAAACCAGCTTCTACGCCGACTGGAAAGCCAAGTTTGGCGAGGAGGCATGGTCGCAGCTCGAAAAAGCCGCAGGCCAGTTATCATGACCAGCGTGAGCCATCCGCCCCACGTCGATGCCGGTGTGGCGGCCAGCGCCCCGCATGCAAGCTGGCGCAGTTGGGTGATAACGGCGAACAGCGTGCTTGGCCATATCGTGGCGGTCCCGGCAGCACTGCTCGTGCTGGCGGAGATCGCTGTGCTGTCTGCCGGCATCGTGGGGCGATACGTGTTCCGCTCGCCGATCATCTGGTCTGACGAGCTTGCCGGCATTCTGTTCCTCTGGCTCGCCATGCTCGGATCCGTGATTGCGTTCCAGCGCGGCGAGCACATGCGGATGACCGCGATCGTCGGCGTACTGAGTACGGAAGTTCGCGCGTTTCTGGACACCATCGCGGCCGCAGCGTCGCTGGCCTTCCTCGTGCTGGTCGTCTGGCCGGCCTATGAGTTCGCGGCCGACGAGGCCTTCGTCACGACGCCGGCGCTCGAGATCGTCAACAGCTGGCGCGCGGCGGCGCTGCCGATCGGCATCGGCTTGATGCTGATCGCAGCGGTTATCCGGCTGATCCGCATCGCGACCCTGCGCAACCTGCTGGCTTCGGTCGCGATGGTCGCGGGCATCCTCGCGATGTTCGTTCTGCTCGCTCCCGTCTTGAAGCCGCTCGGCAATCTGAATCTTCTGATCTTCTTCGTTTTCGTCGTCGGCGCAATGGTCTTCGCGGCCGTCCCGATCGCCTTCGCATTCGGCCTCGCCACCGTCGGCTATCTCGCTCTCACAACCAGCACGCCCGACGTGGTGATGATCGGGCGAATGGACGAGGGCATGAGCCACCTGATCCTGCTCGCCGTGCCGCTCTTCGTCTTTCTCGGCCTTCTGATCGAGATGACGGGCATGGCGCGCGCCACGGTCAGCTTCCTGGCGAGCCTGCTGGGCCACGTGCGCGGCGGATTGCACTACGTGCTGGTCGGGGCGATGTATCTGGTCTCGGGCATTTCTGGGTCCAAGGCGGCCGACATGGCTGCGGTGGCTCCGGTCCTGTTTCCCGAGATGCGGCAGCGCGGGGCCAAGCCGGGCGACCTCGTTGCGCTTCTGGCGGCAACCGGCGCGCAGACCGAGACCATCCCGCCCTCGCTGGTTCTGATCACGATCGGCTCGGTGACCGGCGTGTCGATCTCGGCCCTCTTCACTGGCGGGTTGCTCCCCGGCGTGGTGCTCGCGGTTATGCTCGCGGCCGTAGTCTGGTGGCGATACCGCCGCGAAGACCTGTCTCACGTCAAACGGGCTACCGGCCGGCAAATCGGGCGGGCCTTTGTGATCGCGATACCTGCTATCGCACTGCCGTTCGTGATCCGCACAGCGGTCGTCGAGGGCGTTGCGACGGCAACGGAAGTCTCGACGATCGGCATCCTGTACTCGGTCTGCGCCGGTCTGTTCATCTATCGGCAGTTCGATTGGCGTCGCATCTACCCGATGCTGGTCGAGACAGCCTCGCTGTCAGGGGCGATCCTGCTCATCATCGGCGCGGCGACAGGCATGGCGTGGGCGCTGACCCAGTCGGGATTTTCGGCTTCTCTGGCCAAATTCATGACCAGCCTACCCGGCGGGGTCCCCGTCTTCCTGGCAGTTACGATCGTGACTTTCGTGATCCTCGGCAGCGTGCTGGAGGGAATCCCGGCCATCGTCCTGTTCGGTCCGTTGCTGTTCCCGATCGCGCGGCAGGTCGGGGTGCACGATGTACACTACGCGATGGTGGTCGTCCTCGCCATGGGCATCGGCCTGTTTGCGCCGCCGTTCGGCGTCGGCTATTACGCGGCCTGCGCGATCAGCCGCATCAATCCGGACCAGGGCATGAAGCCGATTGTGGGCTATATGATCGCACTCTTGATCGGCACCTTAATTATTGCCGCCGTGCCCTGGCTGTCGATCGGCTTCCTTTGACTGCTCCGAAGGAGCCTCGCGGCCACCACGAGGCTCCTGGTCAGGCGAATTTCGGCAGATGAAGCGGCAGGCCCTCGCAGGCCATGTCAATCTCCTCGACCTGGCCCTTGCCGACCTCAGTGACGCGTAGCTTCCTGCCTTCCAGCGCAAAGGCACAGTTGGTCGGCTGGGGCCCATCCAGGATCAAGCGATCGACGACCTCACCGCGCCGGTCTAGCACCGTAACGTTCTTCTGGTTGTAGACCGTGCAATAGAGCCGGCCGTCCGTTCCGAAGGCCATCCCGTCCGGCCCTTTGAAATCCGGATTGGCATCCGGCTGCAGCACGTTGCCGAAGACGACGCGTTTCGGCGCTGCCTCGCCAAGCACGTCATAACGGTAGATCTCGCCAGTGAAGGATGCGTTGGCGTAGAGGTGATTGTCGGGACCGAAGGCAATGCCGTTGGTGAAGCGGATCTTGCGATCGAGCACGCGGAGCACCTTCATGGCTGCGGGATCGATCTCGTATACACGGCCGTCCCAGTCGAGATCCATATACCCGTCGACGAAGGCCTGGCCGTTGATGAAATCCTCGGCGGCCATCCCGGAGTCGGTCATGTACAGCAGCCCGTTTGGACCGAAGCAGAGATCGTTCGGAAACAGAAAGCGCTCCGCGCCTTCCCCTTGCATGCGCCGGATCTCGTTTCCGCTTTCGTCGATGCAGATCAGCGCCCGCAGGCCAGCTTCCGCGATCCAGATCCGGCCGTGGCCATCGGTCGTCAGTCCGTTCGGACGACCAGCCGTCGTTCGGATGACGCGGCGATTGCCGCGAGGATCGAGCCGCGTGACGCAAAGGGTCGACGCGGACATCTCTGTGACATACATCGAGCCGTCGGGCAGGCACACCGGACCCTCCGGCGCGCCAATTCCGGTTGCAAACAATCTCGATGCCATTCATCCCTCCCGTTCTCGAAAGTTGCTCTCGTTATGCGATGACCAGGCCGCTGGCCGGATCGATCAGCACCACGCGATTGAGGTCGATGGCGAGATCGATTCGCTCGCCATGGCTGCTGACGTCATGGGCCTGCAGTTCGGCAACGGCATCGACGCCGCCGATCCTGATGGTGGTGAAGGTGCGTGCCCCCGTCGGCTGAATGAGATCGGCGGTGGCCGAATAGGAGACCACGCCTTCGCGCAACGGCCCGCCGGCCCGACTGAAGTGCTGGGGCCGAATGCCCAGGAGAATCTCTCGCCCATCCATACTGGCCAACGGCCCCGCCTTCGCGCTCGGAAGCGTCAGTTCACCGCCGGACTGAAACACAACTGCTGAGGCGGGACCGTTTCTCCTGAGGGTCGCCGGGATGAGATTGATCGAGGGAGAGCCGAGAAAGCCGGCGACGAACCCCGTGCGCGGCTGCTCGAACAGCTCGAGCGGAGCGCCCTGCTGCTCGATCTGTCCGTCACGCAGCAGCACGATCCGGTCGGCCAGCGTCATCGCCTCGACCTGGTCATGGGTAACATAGATCATCGTCGTCGTGATCTCGTGATGCAGGCGCTTGATCTCGGTCCGCATCTCGTCACGCAGCTGCGCGTCGAGATTCGAGAGCGGCTCGTCGAACAGGAACAGGTCGGCCTTGCGAACGATGGCGCGGCCGATCGCGACGCGCTGACGCTGTCCACCGGAGAGCTGCCGCGGATAGCGCTGCAGGAAATTGCCGATGCCGAGCATCTCGGCGGCTTCACTGACCCGCTTCCTGATCTCGATCTCGGGAGTCTTGCGCGCGCGCAGACCGAAGGCAATGTTCTCGCTGACGGTCAGATAGGGGTAGAGCGCATAGTTCTGAAACACCATCGCGATGTTGCGCTCGCGCGGGCGCAGATCGTTGACCACCGCGCCCCCGATGGTGATCGTCCCACCATCCGGATCCTCGAGGCCGGCGATCGTTCGCAAGAGCGTGCTCTTGCCGCAGCCGGACGGCCCCACCAGCACGGCGAATTCGCCATCGGCGATGGTGAGATCAACTCCCCGGACCGCATGCACGTTGCCGTAGTATTTGTGTACTCCGGACAGCTTGACGTCAGCCACACCGCTCTCCCTAACCCTTGACTGCGCCCAGCGAGATGCCGCGCACGAGATAACGCTGCATCACCGAGACCGCGACGAAGATCGGCAACGTCCCCAGGACCGACATCGCCGCGATCTTCGCCCAGAAATTCGATTGGCCGCCGAAATAGCGCGTCAGCATGACCGGAAAGGTGATGACCTCGGTGCGCGTGAGCACGAGCGCGAACAGAAAGTCGTTCCAGGCGAACACGAAGGTGAAGACCGACGTCGCCATGAGGCCGGGACGAACCATCGGGAAAACGACCTTCCAAATCACCTCCCATCGATTGAGGCCATCGACCAGCGCGCTTTCCTCGAGCTCCAGGGGAACGTCGACGATGTAGCCACGCATCATCCAGATCACGTAGGGGAGATTGAATGCGGTGTAGAGGAGGATCAGCCCGAAATAGCCGTCGACGAGACCGAAATACACGTAGATCAGGAAGATCGGAAAGACGACCGCGATCGGCGGGATCATGCGCTGTGTGATGATCCACATCGCGAGGTTCTCGCCGCCGGTGCCGAACCTGGCGAGGCTGTAGGCGCAGAGCGTCCCGAGAACGATTGCGATGCCGGAGCTGACGCCGGCGACGATCAGGCTGTTCAGGATTGCCAGAACGTCGCCATCCCTAAACAGGACGTAATAGTTCGAGAACTGGATCTGTCCGGGAATCCACAAGGGCGGGACGTGATAGATCTCGTCCGGTGTCTTGAACGAAATCATGAACAGCCAATAGACGGGAAACAGGAACAGCAGGGTCACGATGCCGGCGCCGAGATAGCGGACGGCGAGAATGCGGGCTTTTCTGGCCGGAAGCCTGCCGATCCTCATCGCGCGAGCTCCATGCGCTTGAGGACCAGGGTCGTGATCAGCGTCAGCATTGCAATCACCAGGAACGAGATCGCGGCCGTATAGCTGGTCTCGAATTGCGAGAAGCCTTGTACATAGGTGTAGAGCGAAATGGTCTCGGTCATCGAGCCCGGCCCGCCCTCGGTGAGGGCCCAGATGATGTCGAAGATGCGAACGAGATCGAGGCCGCGGATCAGACAGGCGACGGCGATCACGGGCGCGATCGCCGGCAGAACGATCGCGCGAAGCACGCGCAGGTACGACGCCCCATCGATCTCCGCAGCCTCGAGCTGCGACTGGTCGACATTCGACAGCGCGGCGAGCAGCAGCAGGAACATGAAGGGCGACCACTGCCAGACCTCGCAGATGATAATCGCCGGATAGACGTAGGCGGGATTGACCGTCCACAGGATCCGGACCGGTTCTCCAGCAATGAAGCTCAGAATCTGGCCAATCGGGCCGAAGCGGACGTCGAACATCAGACGCCAGGTCGCACCCGCGACAATCGGAGAGATCACCGTCGGAAGCACCAGCAGCGCGACGAAGATCTGTCGACCCGGCATTCGATCGATGAAGAGCTGCGCCATCAGGAAGCCGATCAGCAGCTCCAGGGGAAGGGCGATCGCGGTGATGATGGCGGTGTGGCCGAGCGAAGCCCAGAGGCGGGTATCCCTGAACAGCTCCGCATAGTTCAAGAGACCAACGAAGGAGGTGTCGTTCTCGGTCATCGTGATGCGCTGGAAGCTCACGATCAGCGAGTAGATCAGAGGGAACAGGCCGACCAGGAGGAGAATCAGGATGGCCGGCGCGACTATGAGATAGGGCAGGCGGTCCTCGAGCATGCGCCCGAAGCGGCTGGGGCGGCGCTGCTCGGCGCCATTGAGGCTCACAGAAACTGTCATCATCAGTCCGGAAAACGGCAAGACACGGGAGGGCGATGCCTCCCGTGCGGTATCCAGTCAGTTATTGCGGGTAGGCGCCGGGCTTTGCGGCCCAGACCTTGTAGACGGCTTTCTGGTTCTCGATGCCGACCTTCTCCGTGATCGCGTCGAATTGTTGCGCCATGCGATCGAGAATGGCCTTGGGATCTTCACCGGCCCACAGGCTCGAAATCGCCTTGGTCATCGCCTCGTCGTACTTGTCCTGTTGCAGCAGCGAGAGATCGAGCAGGCCCTTCTCGCCCGACGTCTTGATTGTGTCGAGATAGGCGGCAGCGTCAGGCCAGAGCCCACGATATTTCTCGCTCGCGTAGTGGGAGAGGCGGAACGGATCGCGCAGCGTATACGGGAGCTGGACGCGCTCGAGGCTGGTCTTCTTGCTGTTCAGCCACTGGATGAAGAGATACGCGGCCTCCTTGTTCTTGCTGGTGGCCGACACCGACAAGTCGAAGCCGACGCCGAGTTCGGGGCGGCCGAGAGGCGTGAGCGCGTAGCCGACCTTGCCGGCGACCTGCGATTTTGGCACCCACTTCAGGGCTTGCTCGCCCGAGCCGTAGCCTGCGGCCCACCGACCGTAGGGCGGCCAGGAGATCGTCATCGCGGTCGTGCCCTGAAGGAACGCGGCGAGATTGTCGACGAAATTCCACTGCTCCACGCCCGGAGGCATGAACTTGTTCTCCGCCAGCATCTGCTTGAACACCTTGAGACCGACGTCGCCATTCACCGTCGCCTTCATGGTGTCGGCATTGAAGAACTTGCCGCCCTCCATCCGGAAGCGTTCCTGGAACATGTACTGCGGATAGGGCGCGGTGCGGAAGAAGCCGGCGCCGTAGACCTTCGGCGCCATCTTGTCGGTGATGAACTGGCCGATCTCGTCGAACTGTTTCCAGTCCTTTGGTGGCGCGAGTTCGTAGCCGAATTTGGCCTTGAATTCGTCCTTCATCTTCGGATCCTCGAAGATGTCCTTCCGGTAGTAGAGCAGCATCACGTCGCCGTCGTCCGGGAAGCCGTAGATCTTCCCGTCATACTGCATCTGGTTGTCGCGGTACGCGGCCGCGATGTCCTGCAGTTCGTCGCGGTAGCCGAACTTGTCGACATACTTGTCGAGAGGCTCGAGCGCGCCGGCGCGTGCAAGATCGGGCATCCAGGATGGGATGACGTTCAGCGCGTCATAAGCCCCGGCGCCTGATTTGAAATCCTGCATGATCTTGGTGAACATCTGGTCGGTCGGCACCTCGACCACCTTCACCTTGATGCCGGTGAGCTTCTCCCATTGCGGACCGGAGTAGTTCAGCGGATCCAGCGATTGCAAGCCGGCCTCCCAGACGATGCTGATGGTTGTGCCCGCGTACTTCTTCGCGGCCTCCACTGCTGTTTCGGCGGCATCCTTGTCGGCGGCCGGCGCTGAACCTGCGGCAAGCGCTAGTACTGCGGCCGCACCGAGAAACGTCGTGAACCTCATCCCTTCCTCCTCCTCTCTGGACGTCCGGAGTCCGGCGGAGCCGGCTTCGGAGCGCTTCTCCCGTGATCTCTGCCCGCTTAGCCAGCCCCGGCGTAAACGGACGCTGTCGGCGGCCCCCCGCCGAGAGAAACAAATTCATCTATCTCGAGGATTTGCAGCGCGGGCGCATCGCTGGTCCAGCTTGTCGCCCGCAACCTGAATGGACGCCAGTTGGCGTTGTAGAAGCACATATCCTCCCCAAAGCGCTCGAGCGCGTTGACTTTGGGGCTAGTCTGCGTCGAGGTGGAACTGGCCGACAAATGAGAACTTTGCAAGCATCGGTGAACCGCAGTCACCTGTCTGCTGATACCTCCTCTGAAACTAACGGAGGCAAATCTGCCGGATCCCCCTGATTCAATCCCCTCGCGCGGCAAAGGGCGCCAGGTTTACGCCGTGCCCACTTTTCATCTTGTTGGACGTTCTTTCAGATGACCTGTTCGGAGTCACATCGCGAGAAGTGCGACAACGATGTGCAAGGCTAGAATGCTGCCATTTGCGCTGCTTGTCTTTCGTGCAGTCATAACGGCTCCGTTCGCGACCTCTCGGTAACGGCTCGCCTTGCGAACGATTCACGCAGGGAGTCGTAACCATAGCTGACCTCTGTCTCTATTGCAGAGATCGAGCAGCGGCGACGCGTCCGCGCACCACTCTATCAGTAGCGTTATTGCGAAAGGCTCCCGGACGGAAGCGACGTTCCGCCATTTTGATATCAATGAGACATAACACTGGCCCATAGTCGAAGCGTCTTCGCAGAAACTATGACGAGTGCTCGAACTGCGGTTGCCAGCGCAACAAATAGGACTGCAGCGCGCGTACTGCGATGGCCAGCAGGATGCCGACGAACATCATGACGAAGATGGCCACCATCATCTCGCTGGCGTTGGCCCGCGCCTCGGCTTCGATGATGAGCTTGCCGAGGCCGCGCTCGGCGCCGATGAACTCGCCGACGATGACGCCGATTAAGGCAAAAGAAACAGCCGGCAAGAGCGAGGCAAATACCCAGGCGAGCGCGGACGGGATCACGACGGTGCGCAGCACCGTGAATTCATCGGCGCCGAGCAGGCGCGCCGCGGCGATCTGATCACGGTCGACCGCACGTGTTCCCTCGAAGGTGTTGAAGAACACCACGAAGAACACGACGAGCCAGGCGGTTGCGATCTTCGAGAGGTCACCGAGGCCGAAGATCAGGATGACGAGCGGCACCAGTGCGATGCGCGGGATCGAGTTGAGTGCCACGATGTAGGGGCCGAACACGCGGGCAAGGAAGTCGGAACGGCCGAGAATCAGGCCGGCCGCGATGCCGCTCGCGGAGCCGAACAGAAAGCCCCACCAAGTGTTCTTCAGGGTGACGAGTGTGGCAAGCCACAGATTGTTGTCGCTGCCCGTGATACAGGCGGTAAAGCCGGCCGCGTCGGAAAAGCAACCGAGCCGCAAAAAACTCTGCCAGATCAGCGATGGCTTGGCGACGAAATAGGGATCGAGGAGTTTCGGCACGTAGGCTTTCGGCAGCAGCGCCTTGCTCCATTCGAAGCCCCACTGCCAGACGATGAGAACGACTGCGAGAATGGCCAGTTGCCAGAACAGGATGACAGTACGGCTGTTGGACATGGTCAGTCGGCCCTGGTGCGGCGGAATTCTTCGCCGAGGGAATGCCAGATGTGGGAATAGAGTCGGCCGAACTCGGCGGTCTCGCGCACGGCGACGGGATCGCGCGGACGCGGGATGGCGACGTCGAAGTCCTCCTTGAGACGCCCGGGCCGCGCCGAGAGCAGGATGATGCGGCTCGCCAGCGTCAAGGCTTCGCCGAGATCGTGCGTCACGAACAGCACGGTCTGCCGTTCGCGTTCCCAGATCTCGAGCAGCGTCTTGTGCATCTCGAGCTTGGTGTGGGTGTCGAGCGCGCCGAACGGCTCGTCCATCAGCAGGAGCTCGGGCTCCAGGATCAGCGTGCGCATCAAGGCGACGCGCTGGCGCATGCCGCCGGACAGCATGCGCGGAAAGCTCTGCGCAAAGCCCGCGAGGCCGGCTTTGTCGACGGCCGTGGCAACGCGCCCGGCGCGCTCGGTCTTCGGCAGTCCCGCGATCTCCAGCCCATAGCCGATGTTCTGCTCAACGGTGCGCCAGGGGAACAGCGTATCGCGCTGGAAGACATAGCCGACCCTGGGATTGACCTTGCCGGTCTCGACCGTATCCCTGTCGATCAGGATTCGTCCGCCCGAGCGCGACAACAGCCCCGCGACCATGTTGAGGATGGTGCTCTTGCCGCAGCCGGATGGACCGAGCAGCGCGACGAACTCGCCTTGCTTGACCTCGAAGGAGACGTCATCCACCGCCACGAACTCGCGGCCGGAGGCGTTGAAGCGCTTGGAGAGTCCCTGCACGGCAATGCGCGTGCGCGCAGCCGCTTGTTGATCCTCATCGCGCGCAAGCGCGAGCCCCTGGTCTGGCGCGACGATCATTTGTATTTCGCCGTGGCCGTCTCGAGAAAGCTCATCTCGACCACATCCTCGTATCTGGTCTCGGGAATGTCGGTGCCCTTGCGGTACCAGGGCTTGGCGCCGCGCTCGAACGAAGCCTTGTCGATGACGCCGTCATAGGCCCAGGTCGACTTGTCGAAGCCGAGCTCGGCGCTGACCGCATCGGGATCTATCCCTGAGAAATATTTCGGCGTGACCAGCGCCTGCACCTCGGCGAGCGGCGCCGCTTTGACGAAGACCATCGCGCGGTAGATCGCGTTGACATAGGCCTGCACCATCGCCTTGTCTTGCTCGACCGTGTCCTGGAGCGTGTAGATCACGAGCACGGGCAGAGTCCCGCCGAAATCCTTGTCGAACACGCCGGGCATGGACGTGTCGTAGATCGTCCGGCCAAAGCCCTTCTTCTCGACCTCGACGATCCAGCTCGGCGGCGCCATGATGGCGTCGAACTGCTTGGTCTGCAGCGAAGGGAACATCGTGTTGGGCCCGCCGCCCGCGACCCAGTTCACCTTGTTGCCGAGCCCACGCGCTTCGAACACATAGGTACCGAACACCCAGGTCCCCGATCCGATCGCGGTCGCGGCGACGATCGGCTTGGCGCCGTCGGGTCGCTTGTAGTCCGCAAGCTTCTCGACCGAACTGATGCCGCTGTCGTAGAGGTCCTGCCGGACCATGATGTTGGCGTAGGAGCACACCATCTCGGTCGCGAGCAGGATCTTGCAGGGCTTGCCGCGCGCGCCGAGCTGGAGCGGATGGCTGGCATCGCCATGCGCGAATAGCGCCTGCCCCGCCGCCAATGTCTGGCGGCCGAACGTGCCGGCGTTACCTATGACGAGCTTGGAATCGAACCCTTCTTCCTTGAAGTAACCCTTCAGCTCAGCGATCATGCCGATGGCGTAGACCGGCGAGACCGGCCCGAACGCAAGCGAGACCTGCTTCGTTTCCGCGTGTAACCGTCCCGGCAGCAGCGACGCGCCGGCCAATGCAGTGCCCGCGATCAGCGCCTGGCGCCTGTTCATGCTCATGTGCTGCTCCTCCCTTGATCTTGTTTGATTGCGCTGCCCTGTCAGGACGGCGCGACCTTGATCGTCCCTGCCTGCCGGAGCGCTTCGATTTCCTTCGCAGACACGCCGATCTCGCTCAGGATCTCGCTGCTGTGCTCACCGATCCCAGGAGGATCGTAGCGATTGGGCAGGCGCATTCCGTCCATGCAAATCGGCAACAGCGGCGTCTTGGCCTCGCGGCCGTCAGGAAGCCGAATGTCGGTCAGGCCGCCCGACCCGCTGAGATGCGGATCGTCGAAGAGATCGCCGGGTTTGTTTACTGGGGCGTAGGGCAGATCGAGCTGCTCAAGCCGCGCGGCGAGATCGGCCTTGTTCCATTGCTTGAAGATCTTCGCGATCTCGGGAATCAGCCAGGGGCGATGATCGACGCGGTCATTGCTGGTCGTAAAGCGGGGATCGGTAAGCCAGGCTTCGCGATCGAAGGCGCGGCAGAACGCGTCCCATTGTTCTTCGCCCACGATGGTGACGAACAGTTTTGAGCCGTCCCTAGTATCGAAGAGGTCGTAGACCGGCCACGGGCTGTCCTTGATCGAATACGGGATCGAGGGCTGGCCGCTGACCACCTCACACATCATGGCCTGCGCCATCAGGAACACGTTGTTCTCATAGAGCGCGCTCTGGATGTAGCGGCCCCGGCCGGTGCGCTGCCGCTCCGCGAGCGCAGCCTGGATCGCGATCACGCCGAACATACCGCCCATGACATCGTTGACGGAAGCGCCCGCGCGCATCGGCCTGTCCGGCAAGCCGGTCATGTAGGCGAGGCCGCCCATCATCTGCACGACTTCGTCGAGTGCGAGGCGGTTCTCGTAGGGGCCAGGCAGATAGCCCTTGAGCGAGCAATAGATCAGGCGTGGTGCAAAGGCCGCGACGCTGTCATAGTCGAGGCCGATCCGCTTCAACAGCCCCGGCCGGAAGTTCTCGATCAGGACATCGCTGCTCGCGATCAGCTTGCGTGCGATGTCCTGGCCCATCGCGCTCGACGTGTCCAGCGCGATGCTGCGCTTGTTGCGGCAGTAGGTCGCAAAGAAGCCTGCGGCAGACCCCTTGAAGGTGCGGGTGCGATCGCCCTTGGGCGGTTCGACCTTGATCACGTCGGCACCGAGATCGGCCAGGATCAGGCCGCAGCTCGGCCCCATCACCATCTGGCTGAACTCGATCACGCGAAGGCCCGCCAACGGACGAAGCACCGATGCCGTCTCACGCGCAGCCGTGGTCATGCCGCGCTCCGCAGGACCTTGGGGATTCCGGCCTCGTGCAGATGACCGGTCAGATGGCTTGGCGGGATATGACGGGCGAGAATCTCGCGCGTCTGCATCAGGCGGTCGAGGTCGATGCCGGTGGAGAGCCCCATGCGCTCCAGCATGAACACGAGATCCTCGGTGACGATGTTGCCGCGCGCACCGGGTGCAAAGGGACAGCCACCGAGGCCGGACACGGCGGCGTCGAAACGGCGGATGCCGGCCTCGAGGCCGGCGACGGCATTGGCGAGGCCGGCACCGAGGGTGTCGTGCAGATGCAGCCGCAGCGTCATTCGTGTTCCGACCTCGCGCCGCACAGCGGTGACGATCTGCCGGATCGATTTTGGCGTCGCATAACCGACGGTATCTGCAAGCCCGATCTCGTCGGCACGGGCCTCGACAAAAGCGCCCGCGACCCGGCACACCGCCGCCTCGCTCACCTCGCCTTCCAGCGAGCAGCCGAACGAGGTCGAGATCGCGCCCATCAATTGCGGCCGCTGGCCCACGGGCCGGGCGTCGATCGCCGCGCGCACCGCGCGAAATCCCTCGATCTGCTCATCGACCTTGCGGCGCACGTTGGCCCGATTGTGCGTTTCGCTCGCCGAGATGACGAAATAGACGGCGTCGACGCCGGCGCCGATGGCACGCTCGCCGCCCTTCGGGTTCGGCACCAGCGCGCCGATAGTGGTCGCTTTGTGCGTGAGCGCATGCGCCATCACCACATCGACGTCGGCGAATTGCGGCACGACCTTCGGCGGGACGAACGACCCGGCATCGATCTCGCGGACGCCCGCTGCGGCGATCGTGTCGATCAACGCGCATTTGGCTTCGGTCGGAACGAAGATGTCCAAGTTCTGAAGACCATCGCGAGGCGCGACCTCGCAAATGTGGACGTCGGGCTCGCGCGCCATGTGGGTCTCCCAGATTGTATATTGTTGCGTAAAAGAACAATCTATGGAACAGTCTGTCAACCCCTAAAACTTGCGTGCACTTCAAATGAGCGCCACCGATAGTTCCCAACAGCGCAGCGACAAGAACGGTTCTGAGCGCGCCGAGCATCTCGCGGGCCTGATCATGGCGCTCGCCCGCCGCGAAGGCATGAAGGCAGGAGACCGCCTGGTCGAACAAAGGCTTGCGGATGCGCTGGACCTTTCACGCGCGCCGATCCGGCTCGGCCTGAAGGCGCTGGAAGCGGCGGGGCTGGCGCGCGGCGAACCGCATCGCGGCTTCGTGCTGGCGAAGAATCCGACCAGCGGCGCTGCCCAGCCGGCTCTCGCGGCCGTCAGGCGCAGCGAGCAGGTTTATACGACCATCGCAGGCGACGTGCTCGCGAGCCGGCTTCCGGCCGACGTCACGGAGGCGGAGCTCTTGCGCCGCTATGATCTGAGCCGCGCGGAATTGCAGCGACTGCTGGACCGTATCGCTGCCGAGGGCTGGATCGCACGCCTGCCCGGCTATGGCTGGCGTTTCGCGGAGACGGTCTCGAGTCCCGAAGCGCAAGCGCAGGCCAAGGCGTTTCGCGCGGTGATCGAGCAGGCGGCGATCGCGCAGCCAGGCTTTGCGCTGGCCCAGGAGGTGATCACCCGCCTGCGCGAGCGCCAACAGCGCGTCCTGGACGGCGAGCTCGAGAAGATGACGATCGGCGAGATCTTTCACTCCGGCTGTGAATTCCACGAAGAGATCATCCGCGGGGCGGGCAATCCGTTCTTCGTCGAAGCGCTCAAGCGCGTGAACTCGATCCGTCGCCTGTTCGCCTACCGCAGCTTCGCCGACCGTGAAGGCATGCGCCGTCACGTGCGCGAGCATCTGCGCTTGCTCGATCTGCTGGAGGGGCGCCACTATGCGGAAGCGGCCGAACTGATGACGCGGCACCTGCAACGCCCGTTAGTCGACAATCGTCATTCACGTCTTGCATAGGCTGTAAACACTGGACTCTATACACCTTGTGCGACGACCATACGGTCGAGCCACCCTGTGCCGTTGCCAATAGCTGAATGATCTTCGTGCCGCTGGGAGTTATTGATCCAAGCTACTATGGGTCAACGCGCGATCATCAGCCGACGTCAGCAGTGATGGAGAAGCTCATGTGTGGAATCCTCGTCTCGGTTTTGTTGCTTGCGCTCACAGCGGCCATGGGCGTTGGAATCTCGACGGGGCGAACCGAGCCCTCCTACTTCCGATCGGAGCGGGGGTGGGAGATTTGGACCTTTCACCCTTTTTATCGTTGGTCCGGCACTCTGCCAGAACGACCGGGGCTGATGCTGCGGGAGGAGACGGTGCCAGCGCAGCCCGAAATCTAAGCGCAGGTCTCGCCCACCGGATCCTCTACACATCCACCGATCTGCGCTGGAATGCCGGGATCTTTCCGGTGAGTGGGACACTTTACCTGCCCAACGGGGAGTCGCCGGGAGGCGGCTGGCCACTAGTCGCCTGGGCGCATGGCACGCTCGGCGTATCCGACGCATGTGCCCCATCTTGGACCGGACACAAGCCGCGAGATGCCACCTATATCCAGCGATGGCTCGAGAACGCATTGTAGCCACGGACTACCAGGGGCTCGGCGGACCAGGCCCAGATCCTTACCTGGTCTGGCAGGCGGGAGGCCGCTCTGTGCTCGATGCGGTGAGAGCCGCGTTGTCGGGGCATCCGGACAGGATCGCATCGAAAGTCTTTATCACGGGGCAGTCCCAAGGCTCAGGTGCCGCGATTGGAGCGACGATGATTTCGGAAAGCTACGCTGCAAATGTGCCGCTGCTTGCGACTGTGGCTACGGGCCTTGTATCGACGTTCGCGGACGCACCCTACAGACCGCACACGACCGCCATAGCGTCCCCGATCTACACGACCTTGATGATGCTCGGCGGTTAGCTGGCCGAAGGGGCCCCCACGGTTGACGATCTGGTCTCGGAGCCAATTCTGAAGGCAGCCCATGAGAGCTGCGCACCAGAAATGCGAGATGTCGCACGTCGGGAGGGCATTACCGCGGATAGCGTGTCCAGCCGATGGTGCAGGTTTTGGCGCGACTGACACCTGTCACCGACATGAGAGCAAGAAGGCTTCATGTGACCATGCTCCTCGGGCATCGGTTTCGCCGACACTACGTTGGTGCCGACACGTCAATATGCGCAGGTCGCGGCTCTATGCGCCGTGGGAAACGACGTCAATTGGAAGATCTATCCCGGTGCTACGCACAACGGCGCCTTGAACGCCGCCTTTCCCGATGCCTTGGCCTTCGTTCGCCGCGTGCTCGCCGGAGAAAAGCCGCGAAGCAACTGTTCCGACATTACTGAACCCGGTCCACCTGGCGAAGCTGCAACCGGCATTGCGTTAGCGACTAGCAACGAACTGCCACGATCGGCCATCGTCTGCAAGCAGAGGTCCATCAGGACAGTGGTCGCGGCCGCGGCGCCATTTCCGAGTCGAGGATAAGTCGACCATCGAGCCGACCATCCACCCGCTTCACGTATTCTGAAGCTTCCTCCATGTGCGCCTTCATGAGAGCACACACGCGCTCGCCGTCGCGCGCGCGGGCGGCCTTGGCGATCTCCGTGTGAATCTTGACGTTGGCGCATCCGAATCGCGTGTGCTCTTCCGGAGGCGTCTGGGTGCTGAAGACAACCAGGCGACGCAGCATCTCGTTAATCAGCTCGCATGCGAAGCGCAGGAAGGGGTTGGGGTTTGCGGCAGCCAGGATGTCGTGAAAGTCGAGATCGGCCTGGCGCTGACGAACCAGAAGCGAGGGCTCCTGCGAGGCCGGCTGGCATGTTTCAATGTTCTGCTCGAGCGCATCGAGCTGCTCGTCCAACAGAAATGGTACCGAGCCGGCAGCCAGTTCCGGCTCCAGCAAGCGCCGCGCCGCATAGATGTCCTCCATGCTGACTTCTTTGAAGAACAGGTAGTTCTGCAACAGTTGAAAGGTGCGCTCGAGCGGGACCTCCATGATCGTCGCCCCGCCGGTCGGGCCGGTGCTGATCGTGATCAGTCCTTGCACCTCGAGCGACTTAAGAGCCTCGCGGATCGTGCTCTTGCTGACCGAAAACAGTCGCTGAAGCTCCTTCTCCATGGGAAGCTTGTCACCCGGACGAAGGTTCTTCTGGGTGATCAGCTGCTCCTTGCCAACCCGGAGCCGTCCACACATGTCCCAACGATTGAAGCGAATGTAGACCGTCGTGCAAGGGCCATATTCACGCGAACAATCGCGGCATCGCGCACCCGATTGCAGCATGTAAACGATGCCGCTGATGATGCGCCGATCGTCGTCCCGCTCCGGCCCCGTCAGCAGATGAGGTTCGATGCGCGCCTATTGCTTGTCATTCAGCCAAAACAGACCCCACGCATTCTCTCGCCCCAAATCAACCACAGGCCAGAGAATCAGGTGATGCTAATCAGGTACAGACCCTAGTATGTTCATGAAAACTACTGAATGGCGGCGGGCAACATGGTAAGTTCATCCTGTCCGACGGCCACGATCTTATCAACCGAAAACCCGTTGAATCGCGCCATATCCGTATAAGCGCCCACATTCTGGAATTCAATCCAATCGCCTTCGCTCAAATCGCGTGGCAGTGAATACGAGAATCCAAGCCTGTCCATGCTGTCGCAAGTTGGGCCAAAGATGATGAAGTCCTGCCACTCCCCAGTCCGAATCGGCTGTCCCCCACGCCAAGCGCGGGCGGGGAGCAGAAAACATTGTCGGGAAGGTGAGAGCCCGCTGTAGATGCCCGCGCCGCAGTAGAGCGCCTCGCCTTTTCTTAAGATCACGCGGCAAAACAGCGAGATGCTATCATGAACCAGTGCTCGTCCGGGCTCACACAACAGTTCAACACGCTTTAGTGCATCCGTTCCGCGCACCAGTTTCGTGATCTCGGAGAGCATGCGCAAGGGAGAGTGATAGGGAACGTTCAGATAATGGCCGGGAAAGCCGCCACCGATATCGAGCGCTGTGGGGGCAGGAGAAACAGCTTCTATCATGTCGACGGCCGCCCGAATGCCATCCAGATAGGGATCGACAACAATCGTTTGGGAACCCGGGTGAAAAGACAACCCCGTGGTCCAGCGCGATTGCGCGTTGACGAGATCCAGTAAACGGCTCGCTTCGGCGGGCGAGGCACCAAACTTGCCGTTTAAGTCTAAGATGGCGCACGTCCTGCTACACTTGAACCGGACGTAGATTCGTAGTTCCGGATCATGCGACGGCAAGACTTCGAGGAGCTTCCGCAGCTCGGCTTCGCAATCGATGACATAGTCGCGAACCCCAAGATCGCGGAACGTCCGTTCGATATCGCGACGAGATTTCACGGGATTCATGAACCATGAACGGGCCCCGGGAATAGTGGAATGGACAAGGTGGGCCTCGGCCAGCGACGCCACGTCGAATCCGGCCACTCCGGCGCGAGAGACCGCTTGGAGAATTTTTGGCAACGGATTCGCCTTCACCGCATACAGCACGCGTCCTGAGAAATGCTCGGTGAATTCGCGCGTGACTGATGCAAGACGCCCCTCATTGAGCGTATAGAAAGCGTCAACTTCTGCCCCTTCCAATGACCTTACCAAGCTCATATTGGACCATTCCTCTCGCGACAGACGCGGAGTAGCCAGCGCCGTTGTGGCGTGCTGCGAGAGCAATGACTATGCCAGCGCTCCACGCGCATTAAACCGCCTGGTTACACTTTGAAACAGTTTGCCATGCGGCACGGCGCGCGATGTCTTGGATCTTACAACTTTTGTACAAGGCTGTGAAAAACCAGACAAAGATCGAGGGGCCGACGCATCCGGATCGTGCATCACGGCCTTAATCTCTGGTTGAAATTCGCTCTGCCTAAGACAAGGACCAGCTATAAACCGGGGCAGCGGCCGTCAGTTTGAGGCCAACTAGACCAAGGTCGGACTCAATTGATCCGCCAAGTGGGGGCGGCTGCCGGTGGGGAGAGCCGAATGGATACCCACAAGAATGTGCCTCTGACGCCGAAAGCTCGAGAGGCAATGGTCCGGAGCGTGAGCGAAGGCGGCTCTTGCCCTTGGTGCGGACTCGATATGGCGCGCAGGGCCCGCGGACATCATCTGGGGTCGAAAGACAACACCGATTCACGAGCTCGGGCGGTCGATGTGCTGCCGGCATTCTCTGAGCTACAACACTATCCTTTCAAGCGCAGGCATCTGGTGCGCTGCGCGCCAACAAAACACCGATCATCCAAAACCCGATCAGCGACGCCGATCGCGATCGCTGGCGTTGTCCGCGGGGCTTCATGGACACGACAAAGATTGTAATGGGCCCACGTACAGGTTCACGGCTGCGCCGTAGTGATCCAGCTTTTGAGATGGCGGGTCGCGCGAACTCGCTTTCTTGGTTCATGCGGAGCACAAGGTGCTCCACATAGTTGATCGAAATGTTCTAGATCATTTCGGGAAAATGAGGAAGATGTGGTCCAACATTCACTGTTTTCCCCTGTCAAACAGCTCCTTCACCCACGGCGAGTGATGATGCTCCTGAAAAATCAGACTGATTTCTTTTCGCGGGCGCGTGACGCCCGCGCAAAACAGGCGACGTGCCTCGCGAAGGCGGCCGACTCTCCCTTCGTCGTTGGGTGCACACAAGACGGCATTACCTCGTTGCGTTATCGTAACGATGCGTATGACACGGATTATGTCCTGCCTGGAGCCGTGCTGGGGGCGGCTCACGCTAGAGTTCGGCGTGCCGGATCCGAGTGGCGAAGCCGATGCATAGCGCGGCCCTTGAACTAGGAGCCCGCGATGCCGGCGTCCTTCTCACGACCCGACTCGCAGTCGACGAGGGTGGATTGAACTGGGAGATCGTGCTGCGGAACGACGGCATGGCGTCCGTCGTGATTTCCCCGAGATCGGTCAGCTTCTCGAAAGCTAAGGTTGCGACCATGCGAACGTGATCTCTCGATCACGATGCTGCCAATGACCGAAGTGGTTACGAACCTAACGAAGGAACAGGCGGATCGTGCCTATATTCTCGAATTCTCGTGGAAGGAGAACTATATGGATATGAACCCGATCAACGGTGCCGGCTCGCATGGGTCGCCAGGCCTCGAGGAATTGAATCAAGAGGATCAGGATCTACTCAGGCAAATTCTTAGTGAAACCGGTCCATCATCGTCCGCCGCTCCAGAGGAGGTGGTATATGATGTCTCCCACGCTGCTCCGCGGGAATTCCGGCACCGCTCCGAAGCACGACCGATGCCAGATCGCATGATTGATCGATTGAGCCACTTGGGTCTCGTGCCTGATGCAGAGCAGCCGACGATGACCTACGATATTCGGGGACACCAGTACACAGCTGCCTTCGACCCGTCGGGGCACGTTCGTCTCATTCACAACCCTCCGGAAGCCCAAGCGCTTGGAGCCGGGCAGGCGGGAGTGCCGGATTTCGGAGCGTTCTTCATTGAGGCCCGGGACCATGGTGCTGTCGTCCCAGACCAATGGGCTCCGTTGGCCCTAATTGAAAAGCTGCGTGACGAAGGACTCATGCCTAGCGCAAACCACCCGACGTCCATTTTCCTCAATGGCAAGCCTTACAATGCCGAGTTAGCCGAAGGAGGGTTCGTTAGGCTTACGCGGCGGCAACAATGAGACTCTTGTACGGCAGCTGAGCCAAAGGCGCTGGACTGGAGCTTTGTACACAGCCAGCTTGAACTACGTCGACAATTCACCGTGTGCCGGTGAATTGTCCGCGTTGCAGAAGCTTCACATTCTCCGACCGCTTGGAGCATAAGCTGCCGGACTTGAGTTGACAGCGCAGCCTCATCTCGTGGAAGCTGCGCATGTTCATGCCGACCAATGAGACCGGTGCCGCGGTGCTGGCAAATGTGCTCGACCATTATCCGGTCGCCCGCGTCAGTGAGCGGGAAGCCGCCTGATGGCCCGCGACAACGCGTCCGGAACTGGCCCGCCGTCTCGCGCGTGACGCCGAGGCTGTGTGCCGCCATTACCTGTCCAACGGGCGGCGTCAGGGCCGCTATTGGACAGTAGGACGTCCGCAATACTCCAGGCCGGTCGATGTTCGTCCGGCTCAGCGGACCGGAATCTGGTCCTGGCGCCGCCGGGCACGGGCGAGATGCCGCCTCGGCCGAACATGGCGACCTCCTCGACGTGATCCGCGAGAGCTGCGGTTTCATCAATTTTCGCGATGTCGCCAATGAGGCCCGACGCTTTCTGAATCTGTCGCGTCCAGAACTGGAGGTAGAGCTAAATCGGCCCCCGTCACGAAAATCGCCCGCGCCACTCGGGTCGCCAGAGGCGGCGACGACTCTTCGGCATGTCGCAGCCGATCACTGGCACACTCGTAGGGGCGTATCTCCGCAATCGCGGCATTACGGCTTTGCACGAAACCGGATGTTTGCGTTTTCACCCGCGTTGCTACCACCGGCCCGATGACCACAGCCCGACCGAGACCCGGCCGGCGATGATCGCCGCCGTCCCGATCTTCGCGGTCACCTGACCGGCGCGCATCGCACCTGGCTTGACCCCGGTGGCTTCAGCGAGACGACGCTCGGCAAGGCGCGGATCGACACGCCGAAACGGGGCGATTGGCGACCTGCTTGGTCACGCCGTTCGATTTGACGTAGCCGGCGAAGTGATGGCGGCCGGCGAGGGCATCGAGACGATGCTGTCGCTCCGCTGTGCTTTGCCGACCATGCCGATGGCCGCAGCCCTCTCGGCGGCGCATCTTTCTGCAATCCTCTTTCCGGACACGCTCCGCCGGCTCTACATCGCGCGTGATGACGATCCTGCCGGTGACAGCGCCATGACGACCTTGATCGATCGAGCGCAGGCGGCCGGGATCGAAGCAATCGTGATCTCGCCGCGACTCGCCTCGTTGGCCTGATCTGGCCGAAGACCGGCTGCGCCTCGATCGTCTGAGCCGCAACGCCGCCGGTTGAGACTTTCTTCCTCTGGGCTAACGCCCATTCCTCGCGAGACAAGAAAGTCCCCCGTCGGCGTCCTCCGCTTAACGCTCCGGCCCGCGAGAAAGCGGGTGCGTCGCCGATCGTCTTTGGCCCTCAGATCGCCATCGAGGCCGCGGTGGTCGCGGAGCTCGAAACAACTCAGGGAGAAGTGACATGGCTAGCATCGGTTCCTTCAAAAAGGTCGGCAACGATTTCCAGGGTGAGATCGTCACACTGAGTCTGCAAGCCAGGGGTCCGCATCGTCCCCGAGACCACCGCTCGAACGAGAACGCTCCCAGCCACCGCGTCTATGTGGGCCGGATTGAGATCGGGGCCGCCTGGACCAAGCACTCAAACGGGGCCGCGACTATCTGGGCTTCAAGCTCGACGATCCGAGCTTCACTGCTCCGATCTTCGCCAACCTCTTTGCCGACGAGGAAGGTGAGGGCTTCAGCCTGATCTGGTCGCGCCCCAGCCGTCGCAACGGCGACTGACACGATCCAAAAATGCCTCGCCCGGTTAGTCCGGGCGTGCATTACCTTGCGCAGGAGCCGGGGCGATCTTGCGGCATCGTCGCACCACGACCATGTGAGCTTCGCAGGATGGACGCACTGATTGCCTCAAGGAGCTTCAGTCGCAAGCAACCGAGGGCGCGTCGTCGTGCTTGAGGTGTCGCTTTCGGACATTGTAACTCACCAGCCAGATCACGCCGACTGCGATAGGCACGAAGGCTGCGGTCAGAAACGAGGGCTCTACTCGCAGTCCGACGTCATGCGCGCCCTTGGCAAGATAGCTAAACAAGCTGACCACATAATATCCTATCGCCCCGACGGATAATCCTTCGACCGTGCACTGCAGCCGAAGTTGCTGTCTCGCGCGCTCGTTGATAGCCTGCAACAGGTCACGATGTTGTCGCTCGATTTCGACGTCGACACGGGTCCGCAACAGATCGGCGGCACGCGCGAGCTTGACTGACAGAGCCGCCTGACGATCCTCTACGGTCGCGCAGGTTCGCATTGCGGGCGCCATGCGGCGCGCCAAAAACGACGACCAGGTTGGATAACCCGAGACATCGTTGCCTTCGATGATGGACAGTCGCGATTGGACCAGCTCGTTGTAGGCCCTGCTGGCGCCGAAGCGAAACAGGCTGCCGGTCGCGCCTTTTTCGAAGGAGGCGGCCAGCGCCGTCAGTTCGGCAAGCAGATGGTTGTTGAACTGCAGCCCCTCACCGCTTTGCATTTTTTCGAGCGCCTCAACAAGACGGCGGTCGATGCGATCAACGGAAGGTGCAAGCTCAAGGGCCGCCGACAGGCCAAGCAGCGCCAGCGGACGGTAGGTCTCGATCTCCAGGAGCCGTTGCACCAGCGCTCCGAGATCGTGCGACGTCAATCCGAGGTCGCAGACGAGGATTTTCGTAAAGCCTTTCTCGTCTACGCGGAAGTCTGAGGCGGCAACACCTGCGCCGCTCTTTGTGGCAACCATGGCCAGGCTGTTCTTGTCAAAAACCTGTTCGGCGCGCCTGGTCGGCGAGGCGTCCTGCTCCACTTCTAGCCTGATCGCGACCAGCAACTGTCCGGTCTGACGCAACGCGTGGATCAGCGATCGGACGGTACCATCAACTTTGTCAAATCGGTCTGCGGCAGAACCATTTGTGTTACTCCAGATCCAGGTGAACGTTGTGAATTCCGAATGCTGCTCCCAGCGTAGCGTAGCGGACCCGATGACAATCTGATGAAGTTTCGCCGATTGCTCAGGTGGCGGAAGATTGCGCTCGAGGCAAAAATCGATAAAACGGCAGCGATCGCTTGTGGCCGCCTCACCCTGTGCAAGAAAAGCCAAGTGGATCACGCTGAATGGCGAAACAAGGCGCGTGAAAGGGCGTGCGTGCACTTCGCCGAGCACGGCGTCGCGTTGCGGATGTGGCGTGAAGGTTCGCAGATCCAATTCATCGACCATGTATTGACGCCTCTCGTCAGGGTGAGCAAGCAGCCGTCAGCCGCGCGAGGCCGTGGCAAGCAGGAGCGTCTTCCGTTCCCCCAGCGCGGTGCAGACAGGCGACCTCCGGCGCGGCAACCACATTGTCGATTGACAGATCGAGGCCCAAACACGACTCCCATCTTGCTGCCGCCGCCCATGACGCGGAGAGGCGGTGCAGGATTCGGGCCAGCACTGTAGAAGGGGCACGCTCGCTTCCTTTGGCGCAATGTGGCTTTCGAAGACAGTTGGAGGCGAGTTTCAGACATGAAGCGCGCTTGTATCAGGCCACAGAAAATTGCCTGCTTCGCACGGTGATCGCTCGCCAGGCGGCTACATTATCTGAGACGCCATGCTGTGGACGGATTTGTCCATGCAGAGGCCGGCGACTGACCGCGCCCGGACCAGCCGGGCAAGGCTTGCCCGATGGGCTGATAACGTCACGTCGCGTGAGGTTGGCGTGATCACGCAGCCGGAGCGCACGCCGTCATCGTCGTTTGAGATGACATTCAGGGCAGTGCAAGCGCCGGGCTCGACCGCAGTGTGGCAGATACGTGGCGAATGTCGTGAGCGATCGACCGAATAGCGGCGGATCACAAGTACGGCCGACTCGACTTGGCGGGCGTGTTGCTCGAGTGCGGTCGCGGAGGTTTTGATCCGTCGTAGCCACGCGGCCGATGTCCGGTTTCCGTTGAATTCGCTCGCCGGTCTTTGCGGGACGCGAGGATCGCCACGTTCTCGGGCGCAATCGGCGCGAGCTCGCGGACTGCGCGCCAGCCTCCAATGGCTTCTCGGTGCAGTTGGAGACATCGGGCCCATGCCATTCAGGTGCACCCCTGCACGTGGGTGACCATCAGCCCGAAAGTTGGCATGCCCGGCGGGCTCGTTGTTTTGGATGAAGCGCTGCGGCGTGGCAACGAGATCGAACATAGCGTGGGCAAGCCTGCCGATATCGAGAAGTTCCTGGCCCTCAACATCCCTCGTGAGTTCATGCTGATGATATGGCTGCAGCCCTTAAGCCAAAGCCGGAAGGCGACGAAGCTTGCATTCAGGAGGCGACTGCGCGCGACTGGCGTGTCAGCATTCAGACGCACAAGTGTCTCGGCGTGCGGTAAGCAACCCGAGCGCGTTAAAGCGTTCTGCGGATTTCACCTTAGAGACGATCATGAATTGCGTCCTCTAAGACTGAATTCAATGAAGGGAAAACGGCATTCATCGCAGGCTCCTTTGCCGTTGTTCGCCATTGCTAAGCGCGCCTGATTTCAACTCTTCACATTCTAAGCAAATCCTCTCAATGACCGATTTCACATCCGAAATCACGCTGATTTCTATTTTCTGGCGAACAGGAATTCCGCCACCTGCCTCGCTTGGGCGCTGTCGGGCTTTGCCCGGGTTGAGACCGTCGGCTTTGCCTATGGCCAACGCCATGCGATCGAGCTGACTTGCTGCAAACGGACTGAAGAAGCTGCGCGTAGACTGGGCGAGCAAGCTCGGCGACAACCATACGCTTGAGATCCCCACACTGGCTGCGATATCAAAGACCGCACTGACCCGCGAGGTGGCGATCGAGATAGGCGCGGACGGGATGCCCAACACGTTCGTGCCAGGCCGCAATCTGATCTTTTTGACCTTTGCCGCGGCGCTCGCCTATCCGCGCCGGATTTCTCATATCGTTGGCGGCATGCGCGAGAAAGATCATTCCTGCGCCCCCGATTGCCGGGACGTGACCATCCGCTCGCTGAACGGTGCGCTCAACCATGGCATGTTGAGGGACTTCATCTACACACGCCGCTGATGTGGATGGACAAGGCAGCGATTTGGCGGCTTGTCTCCGAGCTCGGCCAGAGCAGGCCTTGGTCGGGCACTTGCTGCGTCGGATGTCGGTATTGAGACTAAATGCCAGAAACCTGACAATGCGCGCCGCTACGAAGTGCCAGCTGAGCCTGCAATTCAGTTCGGCATGCGACTTGCTCCGTTCACGGCATCATCATCAATCGCAGTGCGATGGTCTTCGGGATGGTCACAGCGCGCGGCGCTGTTCCCGCCCGGTCCGTTCCGACGGTTTATTGTGGCAATGACTGGCCTTCGGTTGCCCGCAGCCCCTGCCGGTCACCTTCCGCTCTTCTATCGCTTAAAGGGTGAAGTGCCTACATGTCCGAGCAACCCTTGCCTACACTGCCGATGTGGCGCGTCGACCACATCGAGCCCTCGCCCGAGATGTTGGCCCGGCGCGCCAACGGTCCGATCCAACGCGTGCGCTTCCCGTCCGGGCACGAAGGCTGGTGGGTGACAGGCTATGACGAGGCCAAGGCGGTGCTGTCCGACGCGGCGTTCCGGCCCGCGGGAATGCCGCCGGCGGGATTCACCCCGGATTCGGTGATTCTCGGTTCGCCAGGGTGGCTGGTCTCGCACGAGGGGGGCAAGCATGCACAGCTACGCGCGATCGTGGCGCCGGCCTTCAGCGACCGCAGGGTGAAGCTGCTCGCGCGGCAGGTCGAGGCGATCGCCGCGCAGTTGTTCGAGGCGCTGGCAGCCCAGCCCCAGCCTGCCGACCTGCGGCGCCACCTCTCCTTTCCGCTTCCGGCCATGGTCATCATGACGCTGATGGGCGTGCCCTACGAGGATCACGCCTTTTTCGCCGGGCTGTCCGACGAGGTGATGACACACCAGCATGAAAGCGGCCCACGCAGCGCGTCGCGCCTGGCTTGGGAAGAACTGCGCGCCTACATTCGCGGCAAGATGCGGGACAAGCGCCAGGATCGGGGCGACAACCTGCTAACGGATCTGCTCGCGGCGGTTGACCAGGGCAAGGCGACTGAGGAAGAGGCGATCGGCCTGGCGGCCGGCATGCTGGTGGCGGGCCACGAGAGCACCGTCGCGCAAATCGAATTCGGCCTGCTGGCCATGTTCCGCCATCCGCAACAGCGCGAACGCCTGGTCCGCGATCCATCCCTGGTCGACAAGGCGGTGGAGGAAATCCTGCGTATGTACCCGCCGGGCGCGGGCTGGGACGGCATCATGCGCTATCCGAGGACCGACGTGACCATCGCGGGTGTGCATGTTCCCCCGGAAAGCAAGGTGCTGGTCGGCCTGCCGGCGACTTCGTTCGATACGCGCCATTTCGTCGACCCGGAAATCTTCGACATCGGACGCCAGGAAAAGCCGCACCTGGCGTTCTCCTACGGGCCGCACTCCTGCATCGGTGGCGCGCTGGCCAGACTGGAACTCAAGGCGGTGTTCAGTTCGATCTTCCAGCGCTTTCCCGAGCTGCGCTTGGGCGTAGCGCCCGAAGAACTGAAGTTGCGTAAGGAGATCATCACTGGTGGGTTCGAGGAGTTCCCGGTGCTCTGGTGATGTGCGGAGGCCGCTGGGGGATCGTGATCGTCTCCGCAACTGCCGGCGTGCCTGCCGCGCACCGGTCAGATCAGCCAGCCAACAGGAAACCAGGATGGACGTGCAAGAAACAGCATGCCGGGACGCCTTCGCCGAATTGTCGTCGCCGGCAT
The DNA here is from genome assembly GCF_051853065.1 of Bradyrhizobium sp. SPXBL-02. Taxonomy (NCBI): domain Bacteria; kingdom Pseudomonadati; phylum Pseudomonadota; class Alphaproteobacteria; order Hyphomicrobiales; family Nitrobacteraceae; genus Bradyrhizobium; species Bradyrhizobium sp. SPXBL-02. Next base: position 2,434,583 of record NZ_CP182474.1, read on the forward strand.
GGATTCACGACCCATATCCGTTCCTGCGGTGGTTGCGCGAGCACGATCCGGTGCATCGCGCGGCGTCGGGCCTCTTTTTGTTGAGCCGCCACGCGGACATCTCCTGGGCGTTCAAGGCCACGGGCGATGCGTTTCGGGGACCGGCGACGGGCGAACCGGCGCGCTATTTCCCCCGTGCGGCGAGAAGCCTGTCGCTCAATCTGCTGGCGTCCACGCTGGCGATGAAGGATCCACCGACGCATACGCGTCTGCGACGGCTGATCTCGCGCGATTTCACCATGCGCCAGATCGACAACCTGCGGCCGAGCATCGCGCGCATCGTCGCAGCGCGCCTGGACAGCATGGCGCCCGCGCTGGAGCGCGGGGAGGCGGTGGACCTGCATCGGGAATTCGCCCTGGCCTTGCCCATGCTAGTCTTCGCCGAACTGTTCGGCATGCCCCAGGACGACATGTTCAGGCTCGCCCCCGGCATCGGCGCCATTCTGGAAGGCCTGAGCCCGCACGCCAGCGATTCCCAGCTCGCCGCGGCGGACGCGGCCAGCGCCAGAGTGCAGGCCTACTTCGGCGACCTCATACAGTGCAAGCGCACCAATCCCCGCCACGACATCGTGTCGATGCTGGTCGGCGCCCATGACGATGATGCCGACAGGCTGTCGGATGCGGAGTTGATCAGCATGCTTTGGGGCATGCTGCTGGGCGGCTTCACCACCACTGCTGCGAGCATCGACCATGCCGTCCTGGCGATGCTGGCGTATCCGCAACAGCGGCACTGGCTGCAGGCAGACGCCGCGGGGGTGAAGGCATTCGTCGAAGAAGTCCTGCGCTGCGACGCGCCCGTCATGTTCAGCTCCATCCCGCGTATCGCCCAGCGCGACATCGAACTGGGCGGCGTGGTGATCCCGAAGAACGCGGACGTGCGCGTGCTGATCGCGTCCGGCAATCGCGACCCGGACGCCTTCGCCGATCCCGATCGCTTCGATCCCGCGCGGTTCTACGGCACCAGCCCAGGCATGTCGACCGAAGGGAAGATCATGCTGAGCTTCGGCCACGGCATTCACTTCTGTCTCGGGGCGCAACTGGCCCGGGTGCAGTTGGCCGAGAGCCTGCCGCAGATCCAGGCCCGCTTCCCCACGCTGGCATTGGCCGAGCAGCCGACCCGGAAGCCCTCGGCGTTCCTTCGGACGTTCCGCGCGCTGCCGGTGCGGCTGCAGGCGCAGGGGAGCTGAGATGCGCGTCATGGTCGACCAGGATCTGTGCGGAACCAGCGGGCAGTGCGTGCTGACGCTGCCGGGCACCTTTCGCCAGCGCGAACCGGACGGCGTCGCCGAAGTGTGCGTGGCGACGGTCCCGCAGGCGCTGCACGCCGCCGTGCGGCTCGCGGCCAGCCAGTGCCCGGTCGCCGCCATTCGGGTCATCGAAAGCGACGCTGGCGATGGCGAGCGCGGCAGCGCCGACCCTGCGCCTTCTCCAGCGGAGGCCGAGCGGCATGCCGCGAAAGACCAGCACAATCTAGGATGACACGATGGGACGGTTTGAAGGCAAAGTGGCCGTGGTGACCGGCGCCGGGGCCGGCATCGGCAAGGCATGCGCCCTCGCCATCGCGCGCGAGCGCGGCAGAGTGGTGGTGGCCGACATTGATGGCTCGGCGGCCATCGCCTGCACCGCGCAGATCGCGGCCGAAGCGGGCCACGCGCTCGCCTTGGCGATCGACATCGCCGATGCGCAGGCGGTGGCAGCGTTGTTCGAGACAGCGGAGCGGCACTTCGGTGGGGTCGACCTGCTGGTGAACAACGCGAGCGCGATGCATCTGACACCGCGCGACCGCGCGATCCTCGAGCTGGACCTAGCAGTCTGGGATCAGACCATGGCGACCAATCTGCGTGGCACGCTGCTCTGCTGCCGGCAGGCCATCCCACGGATGATCGCCCGCGGCGGTGGCGCGATCGTCAACATGTCGTCGTGCCAGGGGCTCAGCGGTGACACCGCGCTGACATCCTACGCCGCATCGAAGGCGGCGATGAACATGCTGTCGGCCTCACTCGCCACCCAGTACGGTCATGCGCAGATCCGCTGCAATGCGGTTGCGCCGGGTCTCATCATGACCGAGCGACTCCTCGCCAAGCTGGACGCGTGCATGCAACGGCATCTGCGCCGCCACCAGCTCCTGCCGCGCGTCGGCCGCCCCGAGGACGTGGCCGGGCTGGTGGCGTTCCTGCTCTCCGACGATGCTGCGTTCATCACCGGCCAGGTCGTGTGCATCGACGGCGGCATGCTGGCGCATGTGCCGACGTACGCCGACGGTGGCAACAGCCGCGCCGCGCGGCCTGCCGGCGACACCGCCGAAGCGGACGCGGCGCCGCGCTGCTGATGGACATGCTGCTCAACCCGCTGAACCGTCGGCATCGGCTGCGGCACGACATCCCGGTCGTGCCCGGCGCTTTCCCGCTGGTCGGGCATCTTCCCGCCATCGCCAGAGACCTGCCTCGCCTGCTGCGGCGCGCGGAACGGACGCTCGGTAGCCAGTTCTGGCTGGATTTTGGCCCTGCCGGCCACTTGATGACCTGCATGGATCCGGATGCTCTCGCACTGCTGCGGCACAAGGACGTGTCCTCGGCGCTGATCAAAGACATCGCGCCCGAATTGTTTGGCGGAACGTTGGTCGCCCAGGACGGCATCGCGCACCGGCAGGCGCGCGATGCGATCCAGGCGGCGCTTCTGCCCAAGGGGCTGACCCAGGCCGGCATCGGCGAGCTGTTCGCGCCCGTCATCCGGGCGCGCGTGCAGAGGTGGCGCGACCGGGGCGACGTCACCATCCTGCGCGAAACCGGCGATCTGATGCTCAAGCTCATCTTCAGTCTCATGGGAATCCCCGCGCAGGACCTGCCGGGATGGCATCGCAAGTACCGGCAATTGCTGCAGTTGATCGTCGCGCCCCCGGTCGACCTGCCCGGACTGCCCTTGCGGCGCGGCCGTGCCGCCCGCGACTGGATCGATGTGCGGTTGCGCCAGTTTGTCCGCGCCTCGCGCGAACATGCCTCGCGCACCGGGTTGATCAACGACATGGTGAGTGCCTTCGATCGCAGCGATGATGCGATTTCAGATGACGTCCTCGTCGCCAATATCCGCTTGCTGCTGCTTGGTGGTCACGACACCACCGCCTCGACGATGGCCTGGATGGTGATCGAGCTGGCGCGGCAGCCTGGGTTGTGGGACGCCCTGGTTGAGGAGGCGCAACGCGTAGGCGCGGTGCCGACCCGGCACGCGGACCTGGCGCAGTGTCCGGTGGCCGAGGCGCTGTTCCGCGAGACGCTGCGCGTGCATCCGGCGACGCCAATCCTAGTGCGTCGCGCACTTCGTGAATTGCGACTCGGCCAACGGCGCATTCCCGCGGGCACCGATCTGTGCATCCCGCTGCTGCATTTCTCGACCTCGGCGCTGCTGCACGAGGCGCCTGATCAGTTTCGGCTGGCGCGGTGGCTGCAACGCACCGAGCCGATCCGGCCGGTGGACATGCTGCAGTTCGGTACCGGCCCACATGTCTGCATGGGCTACCACCTGGCATGGCTTGAACTGGTGCAGTTCTGTATCGCCTTGGCGCTGACCATGCACGAGGCCGGGGTGCGGCCGCGGTTGCTGAGCGGCGTCGAAAAAGGCCGGCGCTATTACCCGACCGCACATCCGTCCATGACTATCCGGATCGGATTCTCATGAGCTGGCATCGCATGCCCCGCGTCGTGAAGGCAGCGGCGCCCGCGACGCGCGGCATTGCTGCACTCGGCGCGCGCTCGGTGCGAGGCCGGCAACACCGCGGCCGCTCGCCGTGGCCGTCTCCAGGCAGGTACAAGGACATGAACAACATGCAGATCGGTTCCACGCCACACGACGACCGAGCTGGCGCTTCCGCGAACGGCGGATTGGGCGCGCAGGCGCGCGGCGCATCCGGCAGGCTGCTGCCCGAGATCTGGATGCAGGACGGCGCAAAGCGGGTCGAACAGGCGCTGACGCGTCTTCTCTGCGCCGAAGACGACGGTGAGACCAAGCTGATGGCGGCGATGCGCTACGCCACCTTGCATGGCGGCAAGCGCACCCGCGCCTTGCTCTGTTTGGCTGCCGGCGCACTGGCCGACACGCCGGCGCACATGCTCGATGACGTCGGTGCCGCCATCGAGATGATGCACGCCTGTACGTTGGTCCACGACGATCTGCCCGCGATGGACGACGACGTGCTTCGCCGCGGCCTTCCGACCGTGCACGTCAAGTTCGGCGAAGCTACCGCGATCCTGGTCGGCGATGCGCTGCAGGCGCACGCCTTCCTGACCCTGGCGAGCCTGGATGCGCCGGGCGACAACCGTATCGCGCTCGTGCGCGAACTGGCGCAGGCGGTGTCCGCCGAGGGTGCCGCGGGCGGGCAGGCCATGGATCTGTCGCTGGTTGGAAAGCACGTCGGGCTGGACAGGATCCTGGTGATGCACCGGATGAAGTGCGGAGCGCTAGTGCGCGCATCCGTTCGCATGGGCGCGCTATGCGCCATCGCGGAGGATGCCGCGCACGCTACGCTGTACCGTGCGCTCGATCGCTACAGCGCCTGTTTCGGCCTGGCGTTGCAGGTGATCGACGACATTCTCGACGCGACAGCGGATACCGCGACGCTGGGCAAGACCCCCGGCAAGGACGCGGCGGCGCGGAAGCCGACCTGCGCGTCGATCATGGGGCTGCAGGCAGCGCGGCAGTTCGTGCCGGATCTGTTGCGCGACGCGGGGGAGGCCGTCGCCCCGTTGGGGCCGCGTGGGGAACGGTTGGCGCAGATCCTGCAGCGGGCCAACGCGCATCTGTTCAAGCACGCGCCATGCGCATGAGCGCGCCCGTCCGCATGGCGTGGCCCTGTGCAGCTGCGATCGGCCGGCGGCAGCGGTGCATGCTGTACTGTGTCCGATTCCGCGGCGACGCCGATCGCAGCAGTTGCCCAGCACGGCCGCGACGGGCCTGCGGCGACGTGCGCGGCGTCTGCCCGATCCTGGTTCCCATCAACCGTCTGCAGAAGGAACATCCCGCGTGAACGCGCTGGCTGAACAGATCCTTTCCGAATTGCGCCAACTGCTGAGCGAGATGCGCGATGACGGCAGCGTCGGTCCATCCGTCTACGACACGGCGCGAGCTCTGCAGTTCCACGGCAACGTCACCGGTCGGCAGGACGCATACGCGTGGCTCATCGCGCAGCAACAGGCCGATGGCGGATGGGGAAGCGCGGACTTCCCGCTGTTCCGTCATGCGCCGACATGGGCGGCGTTGCTGGCATTGCAGCGTGTCGATTCTCTTCCTGGCGCTGCCGACGCTGTCCAGGCTGCAACGCGGTTCCTCCAGCGCCAGCCCGATCCCTATGCGCATGCGGTGCCGGACGACTCGCCGATCGGCGCGGAGCTGATCCTGCCGCGGTTTTGCGATGAGGCCGCATCCTTGCCGGGCGCCGTGGCGTTTCCGCGCCACCCGGCGCTGTTGCCGTTGCGGCAAGCGCGGGTCAAGCTGAGGACCGTGGCGACGTTGCCGGGCGGCCATCCGTTGCTGCACTCCTGGGAAGCCTGGGGGACGTCGCCGACCACCACATGGCCAGATGATCACGGCAGCATCGGCATCAGTCCGGCGGCCACCGCCGCGTGGCGTGCGCACGCCGTGACAGAGGCGAGCACGCCGCAGGTCGGGCGCGCCGACGCGTATCTGCAGGCGGCATCGAGAGCGACGCGCAGCGGCATCGAAGGTGTCGTTCCCAACGTCTGGCCGATCAATGTGTTCGAGCCATGCTGGTCGCTGTACACCTTGCATCTGGCCGGTCTGTTCGCGCATCCCGCGCTCGCCGGGGCGGTTCGCGTGATCGTCGCGCAGCTCGACGCCCGCCTGGGCGTGCGCGGTCTGGGCCCGGCCGTGCACTTCGCGGCAGATGCGGACGACACCGCCGTTGCGTTGTGCGTCCTGCGCCTTGCAGGCCGCGACCGGGCGGTCGATGCGTTGCGCCATTTCGAAATCGGCGAGCTGTTCGTCACCTTCCCCGGCGAGCGCAATGCCTCGGTGTCGACCAACATCCATGCCCTGCATGCGTTGCGACTGTTGGGAAAGCCTGCAGCCGGCACCAGCGCCTACGTCGAGGCCAATCGCAACCCGCACGGTCTCTGGGACAACGAAAAATGGCACGTTTCGTGGCTGTATCCCACCGCGCATGCGGTCGCAGCGCTGGCGCAAGGCAAGCCCCGGTGTCGCGACGAGCGCGCGCTGGCGGCGCTGCTGCAGGCGCAGCGCGACGACGGCGGCTGGGGCGCCGGTCGCGCGTCCACATTCGAGGAAACTGCCTATGCGCTGTTCGCGCTGCACGTGATGGACGGGAGCGAAGAGCCGACAGGGCGGCGGCGCATTGCGCAGGCGGTGGCGCGTGCGCTGGCGTGGATGCTCGCCCGCCATGCGGCGCATGCATTGCCGCAGACTCCGCTGTGGATCGGCAAGGAACTGTATTGCCCCACCCGGGTCGTGCGCGTCGCCGAACTCGCCGGGTTGTGGCTGGCGCTTGGTTGGGAGCGGCGCGTCCTGGCCGAGGGAACAGGAGCGGCGCCATGATTCAGACCGAACGCGCGCTGCAGCAGGTGCTGGAGTGGGGGCGTTCCCTGACCGCGTTCGCCGACGAGCACGCCGTGGAAGCGGTCAGGGGTGGCCAGTACATCCTGCAGCGCATCCACCCGAGCCTGCATGACATCAGCGCCCGCACCGGCCGCGATCCGCAGGACGAAACGCTGACCGTGGCGTTCTATCGCGAACTGGCGCTGCTGTTCTGGCTCGATGATTGCAACGACCTTGGCCTGATCGCGCCGGAGCAGCTCGCCGCGGTGGAACAGGCGCTGGGGCAGGGCGAGCCGTGCGCGCTCCCCGGATTCGAGGGCTGCGCTGTGCTGCGCGCTTCGCTGGCCGCGCTCGCCTACGATCGTCGCGACTACGTTCAGCTTCTCGAAGATACTCGGTGCTACTGCGCGGCGCTGCGCGCCGGACACGCGCAGGCGGCAGGGGCGGGACGCTGGTCCTACGCCGAGTACCTGCACAACGGCATCGATTCGATCGCCTACGCGAATGTGTTCTGTTGCCTGTCGTTGCTGTGGGGACTAGACATGGCGACCTTGCGGGCGCGTCCGGCGTTTCGCCAGGTCCTGCGGCTCATCTCCGCGATAGGGCGTCTGCAGAACGATCTGCATGGACGCGACAGGGACAGGTCGGCCGGCGAGACCGACAACGCGGCGATCCTGCTGCTGCAGCGCTATCCGGCTATGCCTGTGGTGGAGTTCCTCAACGACGAGCTGGCCGGCCATACGCGCATGCTGGATCGGGTGATAGTGAAAGAACGCTTTCCCGCGCCCTGGGGACCGTTGATCGAGGCCATGGCGGCCATCCGCGCGCAGTACTACCAGACCTCGACCAACCGCTACCGCAGCGACGCTGCAGGAGGAGACCAACGTGCGCCGGCCTGAACGCGCGGGAGGCGGCGGCGTGCGCGCTGCCGTCAGTCCGATCCGACGCAACACCGTTGCCCGGTGCGAGGGATGCCCTCGTTGTCCACGGTGTAATACGCAGTGGTAGAGAGTCCTTGGGAAGCGGATAGTTGGTCTATGGATTGCCGATGAAAGGAGCTGCCATCGCTCATCGCGAAATTGCAGCTTCGGCAGCAGCAGAACTCCGCTTACGTTCTTGTGGCGCCCTGTGGTTGGATGCCCGCAATACGCGTTGACGATAGATCTTCGGTATATTCGCCCGAAGTCGACGTCAGCAGCGCAACGCCTGCCGAATTCAGGCCGCTGACTCAGCTTCCCGCAGCTGGAGCCAAGCTCAAGATCTTTCATGGAACGTGGCAGACGCATTACTTGCGCCTGCTCGGCAATCCGTTAACGAGGGAGGCGATGCAATTTGCAGGAAAGCCCGCAAGCAAGTCGGTCACGGCGCAACCATTGAAGGTCGGCAAGGATGCTGTTTGTGGATTCAAGGAAGGGGCGCGCTGATCTCGCTATCAGATACCAAAATTGAGCGAACCCACTAAAGCTCCTTAGCCAAGCGGGCTACCGCGACGGATTATTGATTGCGGATTGCTCTAATGGAAGGCTGTACGGTCAGGCGATAAAGCACGAGGTGGGCCGCTCCGAGCTCCTCGATCGGTGTGCCGCAAGCAGGGCAGTGGTAGTTTCCTCGGATGCCACGTTCGTACGTAAGCTCAAGACGGCAAAAACCAGCGCCGCATTCCGAGCACGTCGCATCACTCTTTTTCATGCGTGGCTTCCTCGCGCTGGCAGTCGTCACATTTCTTTAACATGCGCTTAGTTATCCCGCATCTCCCTGGGACGGTCCTTCAAGCACAATTAGCATTGAGGATTTGCTGGTGCCTGCGCCGTCGGCAAATGGTAGTCGTACAAATCGGACATCCGACGAAAAATTTCGCGCGCAACGACGAGCGCTCCTTCGTAGAATGCGTGACGGTCAAATCATTCGTTCGAAGATTCTCCTCGTCACAGGGGCGCTGGCAAACGCTTTTCGTCGAATTATGCATTACCGCCGCGGATTTTCTGCGTTATGAGTCTTGAAGACAGTCGCGCCTCATGTTTCAGGCAACGGCATCGATCAGCAGGGGCCGAACGCGACCGTCTCGTCTTTTAAGAGCGAATTAAGCCAAGCTGGATTTGATGCCGCCCGGGCGCAGGAAGCTTAGGTGAGTGGGACGTGTGATGAGTGCTGCCAACGAGCAATTCGCGGAATCAGATACGAGGCTGTTCAATGACATGCCGGTCCTGCGGCGCAAGTGGCAGGCTGCGCTCAAGCCCGGCGAAACGCTTCCCCGCTACGAAAATGTGCTGCTGGGGAGCCTCGGGCGGCTTGCCGATCATCTTGTGCTGCTCAGGTGTGACAATGGCGCGTTTGCCGTTTCGCGCACTGGTCGCTATGCTCAGAACTGGTTGGGCGAGGCCCGTTGGGACATTCCGCTGGATGCGTTGCGTCCAGATTGCGCGACAGCCCTCACCGGGGCGGCCTCGAATGCGATTGCAAACAACCATCCCTATCTGGCAACCGCTCATTGCGTGCACGCCGGCATGGTGCGGACCACGTGCTGGCGCTGCCGACCTTATCGCGTTGGGGCGGTACGCTGGTCGGCGTCTATGTCAACGAGCGCGCTACAGAATACAATTTGATCGATGCAATCTTTTGCAAGACCGACGATGGCGTTATCTCGCTCTCAACCGTTCGCGATCCCGCAGGCAGACCATTTGATTTTCAGGTCGTGCACCACAATCAGGCAGCAGCAAGGCTCCTCGGTGTGGAAGAGGGCAGCCTGTTGTGGCAGCGCCTCGGCAATTCAGACCATCTGCTTTGTTCGAAAGAGGTGATGGAGCGGTTGGGCGCCGCGGTCGCCGATGATTTCGGTGACCAGTTCGAGATCGAATACGGTGATCAGAGCCTGCGCTTGCGCCTCAGTGCCTTCGGAGACATCGTGTCCGTGGTCATTTCCGACGTTACGTCGTTCAAGCGCCGGGATGCCTCGTTCAGGTTGCTGTTCGACAGTAATCCGATGCCGATGTGGGCGTTAGATGCCGTGACAATGGACTTCGTGAGGGTCAATGACGCGGCAGTGCAGCACTATGGCTATGCTCGCGAGACCTTCCTGCGAATGAAGGTTCAGGAGATCTGGCCAGACGACGAGCGGGTCAGCTATACGCGGGCGCTGCAAGAAGCGGGCGACATCTCTCAGTCCGAACATCCCTGGCGCCATGTCAGGGCTGATGGCACTGAAATTTCTGTGCTGACCTTTGGGCGGCGCCTCATGATCGAGGGACGCGAGGGCTATCTGGTTGTGGTGGTCGACATCACCGAACGGCGCAAGGCCGAGGCCCGCATCGCCCATATGGCACTTCACGACGGGTTGACCAACCTCGCAAACCGCGCGCTCCACCAGAGGTGGCTCGGAGAGGCGCTCGAAAGGGCTAATGCAGCTGGCGACCGCGTCGCGGCGCTGTGCATCGACCTCGACCTCTTCAAGAACGTCAACGATTCGTTCGGCCACCTCATCGGCGATCACCTGCTCGAGCAAGTGGCCGACCGACTGCGGTCCAAGGTAGCCGGCAACAATCTGGCGGCACGGCTCGGCGGCGACGAATTTTCGATCATTCTCACGGATGATACCTCGCCGACGCATGTGAGCCAATTCGCGGCTAACCTGATCCGGACGTTGAGTGCGCCTTATGAGATTGACGGCAACCAAGTCATTATCGGTGCCTCGGTCGGCATCGCGTTGTCAGCAGGCGACGGCACCAGCAGCGCCGAGCTGATGCGTAATGCCGATATGGCGCTCTATCGCGCCAAAGAGGATGGCCGCGGAACGCATCGCTTTTTCGAGCGGGAGATGGACCAGCAGGTGCAGCGGCGGCGCGAGATGGAGGTTGATTTGCGCCGCGCCTTTGCCAGCAGCGAGTTCGAGCTGCACTATCAGCCGTTGATTGACATCGCGAGCGACAAGATCTCAGGTTTTGAGGCCCTTTTGCGCTGGCCGCACCCAGGGAAGGGCATGATCTCGCCGGCCGAGTTTGTTCCCCTTGCGGAGGAAATCGGGCTGATCGTGCCCCTCGGAGAATGGGTGCTGCGCGATGCCTGTAACGAGGCGGCAAAGTGGCCTTCGGAGATCAAGGTCGCGGTCAACCTGTCGCCGGTGCAATTCCGTAGCCGCAATCTGGTTCAGGTGGTGATTTCAGCGCTGGCGAATTCCGGCTTAGCCCCGAAGCGGCTCGAGCTTGAAATCACCGAATCGGTGTTTCTGGCGGAGACGGAGGCAAATCTTGCGATCCTACACCAGCTCCGCGAGCTCGGCGTCTCCATATCGCTGGATGACTTTGGAACGGGCTATTCGAGCCTCAGCTACTTGCGCAGCTTTCCCTTCGACAAGATCAAGATTGATCGCTCCTTTGTGAAGGATTTGGCGAAACGCTCCGATTGCGGGGCCATCGTGCGGGCGATCTCGGGCCTCGGCCGGAGCCTCAACATCACGACGACAGCGGAAGGGGTGGAGACCACGGAGCAGTTCGATTGGCTTCGTGCCGAGGGTTGCAACGAGGTGCAAGGATTCTTGTTCAGTGGCGCCAGGCCAGCCGCCGAAGTGGGGCAGCTCTTGTTTCGCCTTGGCGCAAGGGCGTCCAGGGCGGCATGATCGCCGTGCCGCAGGAACAGCTTCGTCACGTTGAGGCTTCGCAAATCGAACCCGATCAGGCCATGAGTCGCCCGTAGCCGTCTCTGCCCCCCAGGAGTTCATCTCCGACACTTCTCGCGCGCCTTCACTGCAGGAAGGCGTGGTGCCAAGACGTCAATGAGGCGTCAGCGCTCTTGGCGGCAGCCGGCACCGGATGCACGATCCGATATCCGTTCTGATGCACGTAGCGCAGGGAACGCAGGCAGCATGGCCGCCGTTCGCGTCTGCGCATCATGCAGCAGAATGATGCCCTTACGAGCGGCCTCGAGCCGATTGATCAGAATTGTGAGCTCCTGCTCTGGAGTTATGTGCTCCCAATCGCTTGCCCAAAGGTCAGCTCCGAACACGACAATTCCGCGCGCCTGCAAGAGGCCAGCGAAGAGAGCGGTCAAACCCTCTAAACCAGAAGGCCAATTTCGGTCTGGGGCGCGTCGCTGATTCCTGATTCAGGCTCTGACCAGCATTGATATAGACCGCGGCGTTGTCGTGAACGGATTTCGCAGGTGTAGCGTTCCCGCCATGCGAGCCGCGGCCATGGCTAATGTAGATTGACGGCTCTGTGGGTCCACGGCACGCGCGAAGAAGTTTCTTGGCAGACTCGACATCGTTAGTAATCCGCTATTCATCGGTAGTTTATCGCATGCGTCCGCTGGCTCACGCCTTCTCTGCAATTCGCAGCAGATGAGAGGCACGGGTCTCAATGACGTCCCGGATCGTCTTCAGAATTGCGTGCGTGATTCCTGCCTCTTCCAGCTCTAGGAGGAGGCCGTCGGCCGCGCTTCTGATGCTGTCCGCCGTTTCCTTGATATCCTTGATGAGGAGACGTTGTGCGGCACGTGTTGCTGGAACGAGTGTCAGCCAGTGCTGCAATTGAATCGTATCCGGCACCGACCGCCCGCCAATCGCCATGGCGATCTTCTTTGCCAGCCGCGGGTAAGCGGCTGTGCAGACGACGTCATAAAGCGGGGCGAGGTCCGGCACCTCGCCTCGATAGAGCAGGGCATAGTTCTTCCCATGTGCGTCGGCATTGCCGACGAGATAGTGAAAGATCAGCATGCGGATGAACTGCAGCCGGTCGGCCGCCGGTCGTGCTGTGGCCCGATTGACCAGGTCTAGTGAACGCTCGGTCCCCGGTCCTCCTTCTTCCTCGTATTTGAGCTCCGGAGGAACGCTCAATGCCTGGCAGAAATCCTCCTGATGCAGGCGTGAGATGGTGCCATCGTCCTGTCTTGTACGGTCGTACCGTTCGACAAGAAGAAATGAAATGGCCCCCTGCCGTCGCATCTGGACGTCAGGCACAGGCAGCTTCAGGCGCGAAGCGAGGCGCAGACAGAACAGTTCATTCTCAACGCTGCCCTCCAGCGCTTGAATGAAAGGCTTTAGAATGTGCGTGGTTGGGCGGCCTCCCTTGGCAAGTCCAATTGTCTCTTCCTCAAGACAAATGGCGAGCTTGTCTTGCACTCCGGCGAGCGAGAGCCGCACGCCCTCCTCCCCACCGAGAAGGGGACGTTCGCGAAGTTTACCCAAAATTTCCTCGAGCCGGGCAGGGGTCAATGCCTCGACGCCGTCGTTATCGGACGAGGGAGGCTCCTGGCCGGCTGGATACAGCGACAAGGCGCCCGCGCACTCCCCGCCGATCACTTCAAGCAGGCCAAAGGCATTTCCCGCGGAGATCCCCAGCGCGCCGGCGAGCCGTTGTCGGGCGCCCTCATCGGGCAGAAGTCCTGAAAAGAAGGGACGGGCAATGCGATCCGGGTGGGGGGCCTCCTGTAGCGGCATGGAAAAGGAGATTGCTCGAGGTGCCTCGCCGGCAAGGTAGCCGGCGTCATAGCTGTAACTGAGCATGCCAGCTTCATCCTGGCTGAGGATGCCGGCCTTCACCCTGCCGAAATAGACATCCAGCAGATGGCTCATCGCGGAGTCTCCCGGCGGCTGCTAACCGAGACGGTGAGACCCAATGCGGCAGCGACCTGAAGGGCGCGACCGAGCTGGCAACTCTCTTTTCCAGCTTCCAATTCGCGGACGAAACGCACGCCGACTCCGGTCAAGCCGGCAAGCTGCTCCTGGGTCAGCCCTTGGCCCTTGCGCTCATCCCGGATCTGTGCTCCGAGGCTTTTGCTGGTTGTGATTTTTGCCATGGTCGTCCCTATCGGGATGATTTTGCCTAGTTCTAGGAAGGTTTACCAAGAAAAAGAACCGATCGGGAATGTTAAGGGCGATTTTTGGATTGGGATTTGCGTTAATCGTCCCGATCGGGACGATAAAGCGCTCTGCTCGCACCTGTTGTGGTCTTCCGCCATTTGCAACTCTTTGAAACCTTAGGACTTGCGGCGGAGCTTACGAGGTTCCGGAGCGGGTCGTCGGAACCAGGCATGACCCGTATGTCCTCAGCCACGAGGCGAGCACCGTCCACGGAGTGGAATGAGGCCCAGAGACCCTCGGGATACGGGCTGCGTCCCACGATCATAAGCAGAAATCCGGGAAGGTGGTGGGTGGAGCAGCGGACCACCTCGGCGATGCTCGTCAGGTCGTCGGGTGAGGGGGTTGGCGTGTCTTGGGGATGGGTATGCCAGTCGCCGACGTAGTCGAGCCCCAGGGCATGATTCTCGAAGATTTCCTCCTGTTCGGAAGCGCGATGCGGCCAGAACGAGAAGCGGCCCCGGCGATCCCGCGACCGCGGCCCGGTCGCCGTGACGATCTCCCACTCGGTGTCGCGGACCCGCGCGAAAAGCTGGCCACCAGCCTCGCGCTGAAAGAACCGACGTTGCCGGTGCAAATCGAATGTCGCAAGAGCTTGTGCTCCGATACGAACCGAGATCCGCCCGACTTTGAACGTCAGATGCGGCTCACTCACCGGAACGTCCACTCGCCGCTGAACAAGCCGCCCATGTCGTCCGGCTTCCCTCGCGCCGCCACCCAGCCGGCAGCGATGGTGGCTTCCGCTTCGTCGAATGCCGCAGCGTCCGCAAGCCAGGAACGCCATGCCGGCCCGGTTTCGAGCTTCCGTAACGAGTCAATTGCGAGCCTGGCCACGAGAGCTTGGGCGTGGGCGAGTTCGACCGCACCGAACGTCGTCGACGCTCCTCCGCATTCGGGCGGGGGCGGCCTGCCGCCGGCGACGACAGGCAGACGGAATTTTCCGTTTTCGTCGAAGCCGTCGGCCAACCTCGCGCCGGAGCTTCCGACCAGGACAGCGTGAGCGGCGAGAGCGTGCGCCTCCATCCAGCCGTACACGGCCGCACCCTTATGGCCGGGCTGCCTCAACGCAAGTTCGACCGATGCGTCGGCCGTCCATTCGCCGGTGCAGCTCACGATCAGATCTGTCTGCCTGAGTGAGTCGTGATGCTCGCGCGCAAACGCTGCGAACGTCATCTTGTAGCCCTGCGCGAAGCCGATCATCGGCAGGCCGGCACGGATACTATCGGCCAAGGCCTCCGCCTTTCCATGCCCTACGACGCGACCCCCGAGTTCGTGGCGGCGGATGTTCTCCCATCCGAGTTTTTCGGGATCGACGAGGCTCAAGTGCTCGACACCGGCCTGTGCCAGCATGCGGGCCACGCCGGATCCGAGAGCACCGCAGCCCACGACGACGACCTTGGCCGCCGACATCTCGCGCTGGACGCCTTCGGGCAATCGCGTCGATCCCGCATCCAATCGATCCGTGGGCAGACGCTCGACCTTGAAGCGCTCGAAGAGGGTTCGCGTAGGGTCCTCTGTGCGCTCGATGCCTTCGCGCATGGCGCGCCGCTTGATGGGTTGCCCCGAGCGGTCAAGGGGCCGTCGGATCCGCAGCCCGGCATAGTGTTCGCGACCTGACGGGGCAATGCCGGCGAGTACGACGAACCCTTCCATCGGAGTGTTGGCCATCAACCGCGCCAACAGGTCCGTACCGCCCTGCGACCGCGTACGGACGAGCGCCCACAGCTCTGCCGCGGAGTCGGGATAACGGCTGGGGGCGGGAAGGGGATCGATGGAGATCACCGGCGTCTCCTTGAGCCACTTCGGCGCATCACCAGTCAAATTGGCCCAAAACCTCGCAGCCTTGTCCTTGCCCGGAAAGACGAAAACCCGACCTTCCGTTCGCACCGCGCGAGCTAGCGTCGTCTTGCGCGCCCCTCCCAAGCCGGGCAAAACTTCGGTGAGTAGGTCCCTTCGGTCCGCCCAGGTCAGCCAATAGGCGCCGAAATCCTCGCGGAAGTCGTCGTCGTGCTGCCTGTTTCGTTTTCGGTGAGAAGCTGAAAGGCCTCGGCGAGCGCCATCTGGACGGTGCGGACACGATCACTGGGCACCGCCTTGCAGCCCAGGCAGAGTTTACCGTCCTTCTCGATGTGTGGCTGAGCCTGCGCGCGCGCGTAGCCGACGAGATAGATCCGCGCCACGCTGTAGGGAAAGTCCGCGTCGACCTCAACCTGGAGCTCCCGCTCACGCCATCGCAACCGCCAGCCTTCGACCATGGCGGGCCGCAGCGAGTCTGCGGGCACGCGGCCGAGAAAATCGTCGCCGAGCCCGATGAACCAGGCGTCCAGGCCCTGAGCTGTGGAGCCGGCCGCAGCCGTCGCTTTAAGCGGAAGGCTCACGCGTGGCGCGTCTCCTTCGAGGCGTATCGGCTCTCACCTTGCTTGATCACGGCGGGGCCGCTGGCCTTCTCGACCTTCGATTTTTTGGAGGGATCGGGCTGCTTAGAGAACCAGTCAGTGAAGAACAGATTATCCCACGCCTTCATCGCTTCTTCATGCGTGCAATCCGCCTCGTCGAGTACGTCGAGATGCTTCAGGTTCTCGTCGATCTTCTCCTTGAGGAAGGCGGTCTTCGCGTCGCCGGATTCTGAGATGTTCTCGTCCAGCACCGGGTGCCGGATGGCGTCGCTCAAGCTTAGGGCGAAGCTGATGTTTTTCATTGTCTGCCGGAAAGCCCGATCGTCGCGTCCGTCGTCCCGCGCAAAGTTGTCGCAGACGAGTTTCGAAATCGCGAACCCGCTCGCGATCTTGTTCGACCAGCCATAGCGGCTCCGGGCGAAACCCTTGACTAGGCGGACGATCCGCATGAACTGACCATCGTTTCCGTTCGCCGTGGCGTCCGGCGACTTCTTCTTATTCTCATCCTTGAACCATTGTGTGTTGGCGAGCGGATCGGATTTTCTCCACTTGTCGCCGGCGGCGATCTCGAACCACTTTTTCTCCGCGCCGGTGAAGGGATCCGTCGTGCGGTTCTCACGGTAGACGGGCACGTCGACGTGATAGCCCTCCTGCTTGTAATAGACCCGCACGCAGTTGTTCCGGGGCTCGGGCTGGTCTGCAAAACGCCCGTCCTGCAGGGCGTCGCTGACCATCTTTCTGGCGTCCTCGGGCGATTTATCCTCGCCTTGATCGTTCTTCAGGCTGTCGCGCTTGAAGTAGACCCCGTCGTCGACATCGTAGTCACCGCGATCGTGCTGGATCATCGTCCGCATCGCGTAGGACCCTTGCGTGCGCGACCCGATCGCCTTGGGACTTCCGTTGCGGTCGAGGCCCGACTTGAGCCGACCGCGATTGGTCTTGGCCTTTCCAAAGATGTCGGCGCGGTCGTCTTCCGACATGCGCACTTCCGAGCGCTCGAACCCTGCAACCTGTTCGCTGCAATCCTTCACGTCGTCTCCTCCATCGTCACGCCGGCCTTGGGCATCTCGGGCAGGCTCATCATCAGTGTCTTCACCATGCGTCCCTCGGGATTACTCGGATCGTCGCAAGCGCTCTTGGCAAGGTCGGCGTCGTTACTCGCCTGCTGGATCAGTCTGTTCACGGCTTCCGGGCGAGCGTCATCGAGCGCCAGAAATTTCATCATTTCCGCAGGCACATCCCTGTTTGGAAAGCGCAATCTGCTGACGGGCCGTCCCAGTTCGGTCAGCTTATTGCCGATGAACCGCGCCATGTTGTCGAAGGCAAACTCCTGGGCGGTGATGCTGAGGCCTGCGGCTTCCGCCCCCATCTTCCAGCCGAGGATCGAGCGGTGCACCTTGCGTGCGGGGATGAGTTCACCTTCCGGCCGCGAGCAGGTACCAAGCGAAAAGATCTCGATCGGCGCGCCCTTGGGCGCGCACGCGAGCGCGTCGACCAGCCCCACCATGATGGGATTGTTCGCCCAGAGGCCGCCGTCGGCGAACACCTGTACGACGCCGTGATCGTTGTTGGGATCGTCGATCGCCGCCAGTGACCGGAAGATTGGTGCGGCACTCGACGCCATGCACACGTCGACCAGCTTGTAGTGGTCGTCGCGTACTCCGCTCGCCGGCGTCTTCTTGAAGACCCAGGAGCGATGGCTGCTCATCAGGATGGCCGGGATCGACAATGAGATGCCGCGCTCTCGGTAGACGTCCATCATGGTCGTCTCCTTGAGCACATCCGTGAGGGCCTTGCGCAGCACCTTGTCGCCTGTGCGAACGTATCGTCCGCCCATGAACATGCGCCAGATCGCGCTGAACGTACCTTTGATCCGATGCGGGAAGATCTGACGACCGTGGTCGCGGTACATCTTGACGATCTCCCCCATTGGGCGGCCGACGGCGAGTGCGCAACCGACGATCGCGCCGGTGCTTGTGCCGGTGATCAGATCGAAGCCTTTTCCAAGATCGAGGCTTTCTACTCCGCGCGTTCGCGCGAACTGAATAACGAGGCGATCGAGGAACGCGGCGGTGTAGATCCCGCGCATGCCACCGCCGTCCAGGCTCAACACCCGGTAGGCCTTGACGTCGACCGATCCTTCTGCCCCGGCCTTCTCGGTACCTGCAACCACGCGCGTGCCTATACGTCTCAAAGTCGACTAATTGTTCGTTCGTTGCGCCATTTTGCGGAGAGGTTGAAGCCCGCAGCAAGCTGTGACAAAGCGCGCCTCGTTACGGCGCCGGACTGTCAGTCAAAAGCGCGCGGCGACTCCGAACGGTTTTGGTGGAATCCCGAAAGACGTGATTAAAACTGGTGGTTGAAATGGCGGGACTCTCTCGGGAGCGCAAGGGCCGGCGCGCCTACTTTTTCCTGCGGGAGTTCAGGATTGCTGGATTGACTTCGGTTAGCTCTGGCTCTTGGGCGCGCGATTCGCGCCGCGCTCGCTCGCGGACTGGGATCGAAGCTCCCGTTCAGTCCGCCGGGGGATCGATGGCGATCCCCGAAGTCTCCCTCACCCTCGAGATCCCGGCAGCGCCGTTGCGCGCGAGCAAGGGCAGCAGAGCCACTCCCACGTCTTGTTGTCAGGCTGGGCAAATCTGGCGGCATCTGATCTCAGGAGCTCCACCCGCAAACTCTTTCGCGCTAGCAACATTCAAGAGGGGCCAATGCTGTGCGGCCGAGCGGCCTTGATCCGTTAAGTGCTGCGCGCTGACCCGACAATCGCGATCCCACCAACTGCGCTCCCGGCACACCAAGCTGGCCCCACTCATGCGGCAGGTCCGCGCCTGATCCGGGCAACGCCCTTCGTTGCCTTTTAGATGGCACCAACCGCCGATTCAAACACGTCCGCAACTTCGCACAATCGCTCTGGTGAAATTCGTCGAAAATAGCCACTAAAACGTGGAATTTGAGCGTCAAGGCAGGGCCTGCGGCACTTATGATATTCGCCATGTCACCATTGCACCAGGACGAAAGATCCCTGTTTCGAGTCGAAGAAAACATGAGGGGCACGCAGAAGGAGTTGGAGATCGACACACGCAAGCAACATGAGCAGAAGGAGCTTGGGATTTTCCTCTCGCTCAATCCATTCGAATTCGAGAGAGAAGCGATCTCAATAAGAGTGCTAGTGTTAAGGTTCTCTCCGCAATGCGCCTTGCTTGGTGCCCGGACCGCAATTCCGGAATCGCAGTTGGCTTGCACGCAGTATTCCTGCGCGTTTGCGCCGATTTCGACTGGGAACGACGCGGCCCAATATGGACTTCTTTCGCCGAGCCCGCTTTCATCACGAGGCTGGTCAGCCTGATTCTCTTGTCTCAGGACAGCCGTGACATC
This sequence comes from Bradyrhizobium sp. SPXBL-02, assembly GCF_051853065.1. Classification (NCBI taxonomy): domain Bacteria; kingdom Pseudomonadati; phylum Pseudomonadota; class Alphaproteobacteria; order Hyphomicrobiales; family Nitrobacteraceae; genus Bradyrhizobium; species Bradyrhizobium sp. SPXBL-02. The sequence continues at coordinate 2,453,801 of NZ_CP182474.1, forward strand.
TCGCGTGGTGATCTCACCGAGAACTCAAATTCGCACGATATGCATCGCAGGCGTTCACATTCCGCTACGGAGATCGGTTCAGGGCGCCACCGTGGGGCGAGAGTCGATCCACACGGCCCCGGTCGTAGTCGAACAATCCGGGGCAGGACGTCAAAGTGAGAGAACACGATTATTCGTTCCATGGTGGACTGAACCGGGCCAAGGTCGGAAGGTATCTGACGCTGGTTGCCACATCAATATCCGGGACGGTGGTGTTTGTTCTTCTTTCCGCGGTGGATGTGGCGAAGCGCTACGGGCTCAATGTCAACCTGCCGCCAGCCATCCTGTCTCTCGTCGGCGCGGGAATGGTATACACCGTGCTCTTCTGGACTCTCAATCGGTATGCTTGGAGATGGCCCTTTCTCAATGCGGCGCTCAAAGTACCCGACCTCGCGGGGAGGTGGTCCTGCGAAGGTCGAAGCCTGAAGCCCGATGGGAGTGTCGGATACACATGGAGTGCTACGCTCACGATCTTTCAAACCTGGGACAAGATCCGGGTCAGGATGAAGACTGATCAATCAGGATCCGACAGCATTGCTGCGGCTCTGATCTGCGATGACGCCGAAGGTTATAGACTGCTCTACAACTATCGTAACGATCCAAACATTGGCGAAGTCGAACTTCGGAGTCATCTCGGTTCATGCATGCTCTTATTTTCCAAGGATATCCAATCCGCGGAGGGAGAGTATTTCAACGGGCACGGCCGCTTCACTTTTGGAATGATGAGTCTGAAGAGAGACCATGGCAAGGGACATCAATAGTCGATTAGATAAATTACGGCTCCGCCGAAAAGGCGTCGATCGTCTCGGGAGGCTCAATGAAGCCTCGCGCAAGGAAATCCTGTCAAAAAGCGTAGTTGCGGAAAAATGGCAAACTAGAGCGCCGACGCATGCTTACACGCGATACGCGCTCGGTGCGATGCAGGAAGTCGGGCCCGAATACACCAGGATCAGCATTGAAACGGCAGAGCGCGTCGGCAATCAGATCGCGAAAAGTATCGACACGCTCGAATTCCGGATCCAAGGCTCGGTTCCGCTTAATATTCACATTCGGGGAGTCAGTGACGTCGACCTCCTCACGCTCGAGACCGGTTTCCTCATCTTCCACGCATCGGGTCCTTTGGCCAGCGCCTACAGCCCGACCGCACGCACGTCGCTCGGAGTGCTCGATGACCTGCGTTCCTCGATCGAGAAGATCCTGCCGGCAAGCTTTCCGGCGGCCGAGGTGGATACATCCGGCGGAAAAGCGATTGCCATTTCCGGAGGGTCGCTGGCACGACCGGTGGATGTCGTTCCCTCCCACTGGTACGATACCATCACCTACCAGGAGTCTAGACAGCTCCACGACCGTGGAGTGGTCATTCTCGATCGCAAGGTGCCAAAAACGATCGAAAACTTCCCTTTCAAGCACATAAAGCTGATCGAAGATCGATGCAATTCGTGCCTAGGTGGACTTAGGAAAGCCGTACGACTCTGTAAGAATGTCAAAGCTGATGCTGTCGAGGAGGGTACAAGGATTAACTTTTCCAGCTTCGATATTGCCGCGACTATGTACCATGCAGATCAGACGGCCCTGAAAATCGGATACCTATACGAGCTCCGGATCCTCGCGGAGGTGCAGCGGCATCTGGACTATCTCTATCACAATCCTGAAGAAGCAAAGAAGTTGCGCGTCCCGGATGGCTCGCGCGTCATTTTCGATACCCAGGAGAAGTACGAAGGCATGAAAGCACTTTCCCACGAAATCGATGATCTCGTGAAGAACGTCGCCAAGGAGCAGAGGCCGCAATTGACATTTGACCTGGGCATTCCCTGGGGAGTAGCGCGCGACGCTATCGACTCGATCGAGATACCAGGTTGAAGCTTGCGGCTGCTAAAGACGATCGACGCCGCCTCGTTCAAACCGCCAGGCCGATCCTTTCGAGACCAGATACAGAGCCAGGACGCCTGGCACGAGAGACATCGCTGCGCAGCTGTTGAATGCCGATCCCTTATTGGGAGGTGGGGGTATTTCAGCAGGCGGTGGGAAGAGCCGATAGGACCATCCGCTGATGGTGCACCGCGAACCATGATCCACGGCTGCCATGATCGCTCCGTCGTGAATGGCTTCATTGAGTGCGATCGCCGCCCTTACGACCTCAGCGAAATTGCTGTCGACGACCTGCCCGACCTCAGGATGAGGATCCCGCGGCATTGGCTCGGCGAAGGGTGGTGGGTTATCGTAGTCGTAGAGACAGCAAATTAGCGGATCGCAAACCGCCGGAGGTCCGGCCAGACCTCTGAATATCTCGTCAAATCCGGTAATCTTGGGCGCGGTCCTCGACATGATCAGCTTTCTTCAGACACGGCACCTGTTTACGATAGTCGCTGGCCTCGCGATAGCGATATTCGCCTCGCTGAAATTCGCGGACGCGTTCACGGGAAACGCGTACGAGGACGTCTGGAAATTCGCTAGGTACGTTCTCGGAATACCGGCTGGCCTTGTCGCAGCCCTGTACGTGGCATGGCGCACGATCCCTGCATTTCAACGAGCGACTTTCCCATATCTGGGCGGCCGCTGGACCGGCGTGCTGCGTTATGGTCCGCCAGATAGGCAGGAACTCCGAGACGCGGTGTTGACCATCCGACACCGTCTCAGCGAAATGTCGCTCGTCCTGGAGACCAGGGAATCGACTTCGACCACGCTGGCGGTAGTTGCCACGCGTGATCCCACCGGCACGCAGTACCACGTTTACTACGTCTTCGAGAACCGAAGGAAGCCGGAGTTCACGAAGCCGGGCTACCCGACAATCTATCGAGGTGTGGCCATCATCCAGGTGGGAAGGCAGGACACCAAGCTCCTGAGCGGAGAGTATTTCACAGATCAGCCGACCAACGGCATTGCGGAGTTTCGATTGGAGAGGCCTGCTTGGTTTTAGTCGACTGGCCTCGGCCCAAGCTCGCCTACCGCCTCCTAAACTCGATCAATTGCGATTGATTGCTTCGCATGCAGCGGAGCAAATGACTCGAACCCACGACGCTTGAATGATGGATCTCCCGACGACGGCGCTCTCGTGGTTGGAAATTTCGCTGCAAGCCATTGACATGTAATGGTAGGAAAATCAATGCTGGCAGCGTGTGTCTTAATCAGCGGGTCCGCTTTAGAAGCCTGATGCGCCGCCAGGCAGACCAATCACATACCACACCAGCGTTCAGATCGGACCTCTCAGTTTGGAGCCTTTTTCAATACGCGTACGAGTTCGCCTCCGCCGTCCGACGCGAGTGGCGGGATGGCTGCACGTTACCACAGCGGCTAACTCGTTCCGCGGCGGCGTGGAGCGCTCTCCCACGCAGAAGCATTGGCGACTACCGGGAAACGCTTTCACCTGGAATCGGTCCACATCCCTAAAACTGACTGCTGTCCAGATCGTACACTTCGTCTGCTGACGTACAGCAACGAAAACGTCGGCCACCAAAGCGGTGGCTCTTTTGGTTTAGTCTAGGCGTTGGGGACATTGAGCGCCATCGTCAGAAATAGCGAACCACGTGGAGCACTGCTTTCATTTGGAAGCAGCTGCCAAACTATTGAATTTGGAAGGCATTTTGAGCCTTTTTTCCAGGCCCGCTTTGAAATCATTGAATAATCAAGCAGGTTTTGATTGTAAGCGCTTAGCCGTCACCCTATTGATGCGGGCTTGACGCTTTGCGGAATCGCCACGGCATGAGGTCTTCGATCCTGCTGTGGGGATGGCCGTCGATGATCGCCTCGAGTGTTTCGGCGATGTAGGCAGCAGGGTTTACGTCGTTGAGTTTGCAGGTGGCGACGATCGAGGCGAGCAAAGCCCAGTTTTCCGCTCCGATTTCATGTCCGGCGAAGAGCGCGTTTTTCCTGGTCAAGCAGATCGGCCGGATGGCGTTCTCGACCGGGTTGGTGTCGAGCTCGAGACGCCCGTCTTCGAGGAAGCGGGTCAGCCCCTGCCAATGATTGAGCGCATAGCGGATATCCTCGGCGAGCGTCGAACCGCTGGAGATCATCGACAGCTGTTTCTCAAACCACGACTTCAACGCGGCGACCATGGGCAGCGAGTGCTCCTTGCGCGCGGCCAACCGGATGTCCGGCGATGCGCCGCGAACCATGGCTTCGATGGCGTAAAGCTGCGCGATGTGCCGAACGGCGGCCTCGGCGATCGGCGACTTGCTGTTGCGCACCAACTTGACAAAGCGGCGGCGCAAATGGCTCCAGCAATGCACGAGCGTCCATGGCCCTTGCGGTCGAACGACTTCGGTCAACCGGTCATACCCGTCATAGGCGTCGCATTGCAGGTAGCGTCCGCCAAAACCCTCGAGGAACTGCTCAGCAAAGGCACCGCTGCGACCGGGGGCATATCGGAACAGCACGACCGGCGGACTTGGACCGCTGTGGCCGCGGTCGTCTGAGGCGATCGCCCAGAAGTAACCTTTCTTCGTTTGGCCGCGCCCCGGATCGAGTACCGGCGCCGTGGTCTCGTCCATGAACAGGCGATCCGCCGTGGCCAGGTGGCGGCGCATGTGGTCCGCGATGGGTTGAAGATGGAAACAGGCGCGACCAGACCAGTTGCCCAGTGTCGCCCGATCCAGCCGGATCCCCTGGCGCGCATAGATCTCGGCCTGACGGTAAAACGGCGTATGGTCGCCAAACTTGGAGACGATCACGTGCGCGATGGCCGCTTCGGTCGGCAGCCCGCCAGGCACGACGTGCTCCGGTGCGTGCGCCTGCACGATAGGGCCCGAGCAGCGGCGACAGATGTATTTCGGGCGGCGCGTGACCAGCACGCGCCATTGCGCCGGGATTACGTCGAGACGTTTGCTGATATCCTCGCCGATCTTCGTCATGGCGCCGCAACCGCACGGACAGAGCGTGCTCGCAGGCTCGATGATCTGCTCCACCCGCGGCAAATGAGCAGGCAAGCAGCCGCGATTGCGATGAGACTCTTGATCCGTCACGCTCCGCGATCGGCCCTGGATGACCTGCTCGGCTTTCTCCTGCGCCGCATCCAAGATGCCTTGCGCGATCTCCACGTCTTCGAGCGGCAAATGGTACTGATCTGGTCGTAGCTTCTCGGACTTCGCGCCAAACTTGTCGCGTCGCAATTCGCCGAGAATGATCTCCAGCCGACGCCGCGCCTCCTCCGACGCCGCCAGTGCCCCCTGATGCTCGCTCAAAGCCGCCTGCGTTTGCGCCAGAAGCGCCTTTAGACGTTCGTTTTCGTCGCGCAGTGTCGCGATGCTCATGCGCTATTTCGAGCACATCGCCGCCGCCCGTGCCACGATCAAAATAGCTGCCGAGTCATTCTGCCGCAGTTATCCCGCCACCTGCGGGCGCCGTGCTTCTTCCGGGCGGACCAATCTCCAATCCAGCCCTTCGAACAAGGCAGCGAACATCGCCGGCGACATGCGCATCACTCCGTCCGCGATCGTTGGCCAAACGAACTTGCAACCTTCGAGGCGTTTGTGCACCAACACCAGACCCGTTCGATCCCAGACCAAAATCTTGATCCGGTCCGCTCGTTTCGATCGGAACACGAAGGCTGCGCCGCTGAACGGATCGAGACGAAGCATCTCCTGTACCTTCGCCGCAGCCCGTCGTGGCCACAGCGGAAGTCGATCGGCCGCGTGGCAACGTAAATCTTCAGATCAGCACCGGCCGCGATCATCGTGACGCTCGCACCGCACGGATCACCCGGGATAGCTGGTCAGCATCTATGGCTGTGTCAGTCCGCAGCACGACATCGCCGATCGCAATCTCAAGCTTGACCGCCGGAGCCTGACGCTCCTCCAACGCATCTTCCACAACCAGCGGCGCAAACGTTGGTGGAGACGCCTCGCACGGCGGCAACATACCTCGCTGTCGAAGCCGCCGTCGCCAATCGTAGACCTGCCAGCGCGTCACTCCGTGCTTGCGCGCTACCTCGGATACCTGGGCGCCGGGTAACAGACTCTCCGCGGCGATCCGAGCTCTGTCAGCTTCCGACCGCACACGACGTCCTGACGGCCCTTCAAGAATCTCCAGCCGGCTCACCGACACCGCCGATGAGCCGTCCAAATAGACGTCCTTTTTGCTGTCCAATCCCATCCGAAGCCTCCGTCCTAACCGGAGGCTTCTTCGCACAGCCATCCCAGTCCCGAAGCAAGGGTTCCCGCTTAGCGGTTACTTTTGATTCCGCCATTCGGATTCTGATCCGTTGCGCTCAAAAGGACGCTTAAGCCCTTGAGTTCGTTACGTACAGAAGGCCGTTAGGCGCGGGTCCTTGGGGTGCGTTTGGAAACTGCTGCTAACTCTCGGCACACCGTCCAGAACAGTCTCCCGAGTTACACTGCCACACTCCTCAGGGGGCCAACTCGAAGTCATGCTGCCTGCTGAATTTGTTTTTGCCCCTCACCCAGAGTGTTTGGCTCCCATCGGACTTGGCTAACGGTTCTTCGGCTAGCCCCGTGACCGAGCCAATTGATCAGAGCTTTATGTTCCATTAGCGAGTCACCAAGTGCGGAGAACACCACGGTACTGATAGCTTGCTGTTGGCTGCGCAGGTGGTCTTCAACCAGCTTGTGCCGAGTGACATAGCCTGCGTTCACGCCAGGGATAGAATGGTTCATGAGGAGCTTAGCATCGAATTCGGAAACGCCGGCAGCGGTGGCAATCGTCCGAAATGTTTGACGAAGGTCATTGCCCCATTTTGACAAGACCTCTCGATCCTCCTTTGTTTCCGCTAAGTGTCCAGAGGCGCTCTCAGCGGGGAACAACCACTTTTGCGCCTGAGACGGCTGCATTTGCCTGCCGAAACGAAGCACCCGAATGAGACACAGGATCATTTGCCGAGATAGCGGGATGTCGAACGCTCGCTTGCTGCCTCCTTTGGGCTTTGGGATGTGGAGCGTACGCCGTCGAAAATTTATGTGTTCGGGTCTGGCCTGCTGCAAGGCGGTGGGTCTCGACCCACACAGCAATGCTAAAAGATGGAATTCGCGCCGGATTGGGTTCTCTAGTTTGGCCAGTTCGAGAAACCATCCTTTCAAATCGCCGGTCCCCATACCAGTGTTCCTGCGCTCTTCCTGATTCCAATCGACAGCATCTGCGGGGTTGTCACGCGGGAGCGATCGATTGGTCTTCCGCGCATGATTGTAGATGGCCCGCAGCGTCCGCATGCTGCCATTCGCGATGTAGGGACCGTTCTCCTTAGTAAGCTGATCATGCTTTTTGGCGACGCGAGCGGGATCATTCGCGAGATCCAGCAAAGGGGTCTTCAGCCATTCCGAAAAGAGGCGTTCAACGTGATCGCGATACCCGCTGATCGTTTTCTCGCTACGGCCTTTTCGGATCAAGTGGGCTTCCAGGTAGCGTTGCCAAGCCTGCTCCAGGGTGGCGGCCCCTGCAGCACCATTCCCATCGGTCCCGGCCTGTTCGGAGTTTCCGTTCTCCCTCGCTTTCGGGTGCTGTCCCTTGCTGATCTGAGCAATATAATCCTTGGCAATCGCGCGGGCTGCCCTGGTGGTCAACTCGCTGGCGTCACCGATCGATACTCTGATGGAGGAGGCCCGCTTTCCTCGTTGTCTAAGATCACCTTGAACAGTGAAGGTCCTTTTTCGCTTCCCGACAACCACAAAGAAGCCTTTCAACTCGGTGTCGCGAGCCAAATACCAGCCATCTTCAGGAGTCGGCAGCTGAGCGATGGCCTTATCGTTGAGAGCAATGCGAATGTCGGTCATGAGGGTCGACGTGAACTGCTAAAACGGTTTTCAAACGGTTTTGGCGAACTGAGGTGTTTGAAGGTCAGAGTTCGCTGGGCTGCGAAGCTATGCGACAAGTCTCTATAAATAAAAGACCTTTCTCGAGTTCATCGTAGTGTGGCGCAGATTCAGAAATCGCAGAGAGGCGCCGGTTTCGAACTCTTAATCAGCGGGTCCCAGGTTCGAGCCCTGGTGCGCCCACCATATAAATCAAACACTTAGCGGTTTAAGCAAACGGCAAAATAAGCGCCGTTTACACCACCGTTTAGCCGCGCCTTCGCCGCGGATCTGGCGCGGCGCTCTCAAGGACGACCCCGGACCGGCGCCTTCTAGATTTCGTACTCTCCGAACGGCGGCCGGCTTCAGGTCTTCGCTTCTGGTTCACCTCGAGCTTCCCGCTTCGAATCTGATGCTGTACGCGTGCGAACCGGAGATGAGCTCAAACAAGTCTATTTTCCCCTCAGCGGGGTCTTGGCGTTCCTGGTCGAGATGTCGGACGGACACATTGTCGCTTCCCTCTCATGGGCTCGGAAGGAGCGGTCGGGGCTCTCTCTATTCTAAGTCCTTCGCACTCGCCAGTCACAGCAACGGCCTATGTGGCCGGAGCTGCGCTCCAGAGTCCCGTCCCACGGTTCCAACAAGCCTATGAGCAAAGCGGCGCCATCAAGCGTGTTCTGCGCCTCCATCTCCGCACTCAATTGTTGCAGCTTCAGAATGTGGCTGCCTGCAACGCGGTGCACCCGGTGGAATGCCGTATGGCTCGATTGTTGTCGAGATACATGACCGTGTTGCGAGCAGCGAGATTGGATTGACGCAGGCGGCGCTCGCACAACTTCTCGGAGTGCGGCGAACGACCGTGACTCTAACCATGCGTAAACTTCGGGCAATCGGCCGCATCATATCGGAGCGGCGCGGCGCGTTGGAGGTCCATCGAACGCGGCTCGAGAACGTCGCTTGTGAGTGTTACTGCGCGATGCGCCAGAGGATCAAACGAATGGATGAGGAGAAGCTGAGCTCCCCGAATGGTTCGCATCTGCAATATTCCCCCGTTCAGATGAATCGAACGTCGTTCGCTATTGAACCGAAGCTGATGTGGGATAGATTACCTGTCGATGAAAGAGATGCTGGCCCATCTGGAACTGCTCCGCGTGCAAATGGCCGAGTGCGAGCGCCTTCAGCAGGCAGCAAGGAGCCAGCTCAAGCGCGATGTCTATGCGCGGGCGCTCACTCGTTACAAGGCAATCGCAAGAGAGCTGGAACGAGCGATAGCATGCCTGCCCGACTTTAGGCCCCTGCGTCGGCCAGAAATAACATAAGGGCGAATGCTTTGCATCGTCCCCTGGTTGACGACCGTCGCTTCAGGCCCGTGCCCGACCTTAGCTCAAAGCGCCGAAAGGTCTGCTTCGCGCAAGTGACCTGAACAGGACGATGCGAGCGGGCCAAGGCAGCCTTTGGTCATGCCGGTACTGATACTCGAGAGGGACATTCGTCATGACCGAGTCCTCCTGTTGACTTGAAATCAGTCTTTGCCACTGGCGAGCCTACGATAGGTCGCGAGATCGCTCGCGCCGGACGTTGGAATTATGTCGGGCCCGATGACCAGCGATGTACCAAGCCCGGCGTAGATGTATCGTGTGCCGTACGCTTTCTTCAACGCAACGAAGTTCGGTTCGCCCGTGCAGTGTCCGGAGAGATGTTCTCGATCGTGCACCGCGGTGATGCCCAGGGGTGTGCAAAAACATCCGGTCGTTTAGACGGGCGCGCAGGACGACGCCGCGGGCAGCGGTCGCGTGTCCTCCGGCGTTCAACGGGAGCAGAGAGCACCTCGTGGCGATTGCGAAACCGCGATGCGAGGTCGCTGCGCACTCTACGCCGTAGGCTGCTGGGCCAGAGCTGTGACCCCGCCGTGCTGACCAGACGTATGCGCGTAACATAGGGAACCGATCCTTCACCCCGAGCAAGATTTCTGTTGTTACTCGTTTTTGCCACCTTTAGCATTCGTCGCACAAGTATCGAACCAAGCTGCACCGGGAGGAAGATGATGCGCTGCCTTCGTGCAATTCGGTTGCTTGCGTGCGCTCTCGTGATGGTGGCATTGCTGTCGGCGGCCCCGGGCCACGCGCAGGGCACTTTACAGAACATCCCTAGGAAGCAACTGCTCATCCTTGAAAACCCGGAAGGGACCGTCAAGAACGCCGGATGGTTCAACATCTGGGCCATCAACGCCGGATCGCAGTCGAACGGGCTGCAACAGGTCGCCCTCGATACTCTTTGGTACATCGATCCCGAAAGTGGTGTGGACGGCGTTTGGGACAACTCGCTGGCCGCCGACAAGCCGCAATACAATGCCGATTTTACCGAGATGACGGCGAAGCTCCGCAAGGGCATCTTCTGGAGCGACGGTGTTGAGTTCACCGCGGATGATGTCGTCGCGACGGTGACGATCCAGATCAAGCATCCGGGAATGCGCTTCAGCGCGGTGCTCGCGAGTAACGTGGCATCCGTTGAGGCGCCAGACCCGTATACGGTGGTGTTCAAGCTCAAGAAACCCAACTCGCGCTTCCATGCCAATTTCACTGTGCGCTGGGGCGCGGTATGGATATTGCCCAAGCATGTTTTCGAGAAGGCGGATGATCCGGCCAAGTTCGATTTCAACAAGCCGGCTTCGCTCGGCGCCTATGTGCTGTACAGCTACGATCCCGACGGCAAATGGTACATCTGGCAATTGCGGGACGACTGGCAGCGCACCACGCTCGCCCGCTACGGCAAGCCCGGGCCGAAATATCTCGCGTATATCGATCCCGGCCCGCCAGACAAGCGGGTCATTGCCCAGCTTAACCACGAGCTCGATGTGGTCCATGACATCGCGCCCGAGGGCATGTTTGCCCTCGCCAAGCAAAGCAAGGTGACACGGGCATGGTTCAAGGGATTTCCTTATGCCCATCCCGATCCGACGCTCCCGGCGGTGATCTTCAACACGCAGAACGAGCTGTTCAAGAACCCCGACGTGCGATGGGCGCTCGCGCTGTTGATCGACATCAAGGCGGTGTCGATGGCGGCCTACCGTGGCGCCGCCACCATATCCGCCATCGGCGTGCCGCCAACCGGCGCCCATCCGGCAACGTACCATCAGCCGATAGAGGAATGGCTCAAGGGTTTCGAGATCGACACCGGCAAGCGCAAGATCAAGCCGTACGATCCCACGATCGGCAAGCAGATCGCCGAAATGCTGCGGCCTTCGATGGGCGAGCAGATACCATCCGATCCCGCGGAGATCGCCCGTGCCTTTGGCATGGGCTGGTGGAAGGTCGATCCGCAGGCCGCGCAGGAACTGCTCGAGAGGGCTGGTTTCACCAAGCGCGGCGGCGCCTGGATCACGCCGGATGGCAAGCCCTTCACCGTTCGCGTGATGGTCGAAGGCGACCTACGCCCGGTGATGACGCGGGCCGGCAGCATGATCGTGCAGCTATGGAAACAGGCGGGCATCGACGCCCGGATCGATGTGGCGCAGGGGACGCTGCCGACCCGGCGCGCGGCCGGCGATTTCGACACATTCATCGGCTGGAGTGTCGAGACCTGGGGCGGCCACCCCGACCTGTCCTACTTCCTCGACAGCTGGCATTCGCAGTTCGTCGCGGAGCCGGGCAAATCGCAACCGCTGCGCAACTGGCAGCGCTGGTCCAGCCCCGTGCTTGACAAGATCATCGAGACCATCCGGATGGTGGGCTTTGACGATCCGAAATCGATCGAGCTCGGCAAGGACTACATCAAGCTCGCGGTGAAGGAGATGCCGACCATCCCGCTGATGGCGTACAACGTCTTCACGGCGATGGACCAGACCTATTGGACGGGATATCCCACGTCGGAAAATCCCTACACCAATCCGGTGCCGAACTGGGGTAATTCGCGCTATATGCTCGTCAAGCTCAAGCCTGCCGGCTAGGAGTCATGAGGAGGCGGCGGGTCGCGTCTGTCCGAACGCCGCGGTCCGACCTTCTGGGGGTGTCGATGAGCGGATATGTTGCGTATGTTGGCCGACGGCTGGCGCAGTTCGTGCTCGTGGTCTTCATCGGCGTCAACCTCGCTTATGTGATTACCCATGCCACGCCGATCGATCCCGTCGAGCAGTCGATCTCGGCGGTCACCTCCTTTGGCAACACGGCTCCGGATGCAATCGAGCAGATGCGCACTTCGCTGCGCGAGCTCTACGGACTTGGCGGCTCGCCTGCCCAGCAATATCTGGCGTTCTGGAAGCGGATCCTGCGCGCCGATTTCGGTCCTTCGCTCTCGGCGTTTCCAACGCCGGTCTCAACGTTGATTGGCCGTGCGCTACCCTGGACCGCCGGACTGCTCGCGATCTCCACAATCATCGCCTGGGGGCTCGGAAGCCTGCTCGGCGGACTTGCCGGCTACTACCAGAAAAACCGCGGGCTGAAGCTGATGGGGCTGGTCGCGATGGGGCTGCATCCGATCCCTTATTATATCGTGGCGCTCGTGCTGCTGATCGGGTTCGGCTTCCTCTGGCCGGTGCTGCCGATCACCGGCGGTTCGGCGATGAACCTGCCGCAGACATTGACATTCGATTTCGTCGTCAGCGTACTGCAGCACGCCATCCTGCCCGCGCTCTCGCTGATCCTGATCGGCGTGGGCAGCTGGTTCCTCGGGATGCGCGCGCTGGTGTCCAACGTCGTGACCGAGGATTATGTGCTCTATGCCGAGCTGGCGGGTGTCAGGTCTGGGCGCATCCTGTCTTCCTACGTGATGCGCAACGCGCTGCCGCCCCAGCTCACAGGGCTCGCCATCTCGCTTGGCGGAATCTTCAACGGTGCCGTCATCACCGAAAAGGTATTCGGCTATCCAGGCGTCGGCTCGTTACTGGTCGATGCCGTCTATGCGGGGGACTACGGGCTCGTGCTCGGCGTGACCACGGTCTCCATCCTCGGCGTTTCGACCGGCGTGCTCGTGATCGATCTGCTGTATCCACTGCTCGATCCCCGGGTGAGGGTCAGCTGATGACTGCAATCCTGCGTGACCTCCTGCGTTACCACGCCGAATTCCGGATCGGGGCCGCGCTCATCGCCATCGTGCTGCTGTTGTCATTGCTGGCGGGCTTCTCGCCCTATTCGCCGCAGGACGTCTATGTGGTGCCGCCGGATGTGCCGCCGGCGCTGACCTATTGGTTCGGCACCACATCGCGCGGCCAGGACGTGTTCTGGCAGCTGACCTTTGCCCTTCGCAATACCCTGCTGTTCGGATGCACCGTGGCATTGATCAGCCGTCTGTTGGCGCTCATGGTCGGGCTCCTCAGCGGCTACAAGGGCGGTTGGATCGATCGGGCGCTGATGTCGGTGAACGACACCTTCATCGTCATCCCGCTGCTGCCGATCCTAGTGCTGTTCTATTTCGTGATGCGCGACCGCATGTCCTGGCTGCTGCTGGCGCTGATCATGGCCTGCCTCGGCTGGGCCTACGACGCGCGTCTGATCCGCTCGGCGGCGATGAGCCTGCGGGCCCGTGAATTTACCCAGAGCAGCCTGTTCTCCGGCATGAGCACGCGCGAGATCCTAGTCCAAGAGCACTTGCCCTATGTCTTGCCAATCGTGTTCTCGACGACCATGAACAACATGGTATGGTCGATCGGGCTGGAGGTGACGCTGGCGGTGCTCGGCTTCACCGACATCAACACGCCGACGATCGGCGGCATGATCTATTGGGCCAACCAGCATACCGCGATGGTTGCGGGAGTCTGGTGGTGGATCGCCTTTCCGACGATCGCGGTCATCATGACCTTCATCGGGCTGTTTCTGCTGGCGGTGTCGATGAACGACTACATCGATCCGCGCAGCCGTCTCGGCAGCTTGGGAGGCGCGCCGTGATTCCGGCCGCAACAATGCAGGGCGACCCGTCCAAGGAGGCGGAGCCGATCCTGTCGGTGCACGACCTGCAGGCCCACTTCCGGACCGAGCGCCACGGGGTTAAGCGGGCCGTTAAGGCGGTCGACGGCATCAGCTTCGTGGTCGGCCGCGGCGAGATCTACGGGCTCGCAGGCGAATCCTCCTCCGGCAAGACCACGCTGGTCAAGACGATCGCAGGCGCGGTCAGGCCGCCACTGGAGGTGGTCGGCGGCCGCGTGGATTTCGCCTTCCTGCCAGGCTATGGCGGACTGCACTGCGCGCCTGAGGCCGAGGTGGCGCGGATCCGCTGGCGGCATTTGTCCTACATCATGCAGGGTTCGATGAACGTGTTGAACCCGGTGCGCCGGCTCCGGTCAGCCTTCGTCGACTTCGCATATCCGCATATTGGCGAGAGCCGCCGGCAATTCGAGCAGGAGGTGGTCGCCCATCTGGCGCGGCTCAAGCTCGACCCCTCGGTGCTGGAGGCCTATCCGCATGAGCTGTCCGGCGGCATGCGGCAACGCGCCACCATTGCACTCGCCACCATCTGCCGGCCCGATGTCATTCTTGCCGACGAACCCACAACCGCGCTCGACGTCGTGGTGCAGAAGGAGGTGCTCGCCTTGATCAGTGCCATCCGTCGCGAGATCGGCTCGTCGGTCCTGCTGGTTAGCCATGATCTCGGCGTTCATGCGCATGTGACCGATCGTCTCGGCATCATGTATGCCGGCCGCTTGATCGAAGAGGCCGCAACGCTGGAGATCTTCCGCCATCCGCTGCACCCTTACGCCAGGCATCTCATCTCCAGCCTGCCGCGCATCGGCGATGACGTCCCGCGGAAGGCACTGGACGGCACTCCGCCAAATCTTGCCGATCCGCCGACCGGGTGCCGCTTCCATCCGCGATGCCCGCTGGCGATGGAGATTTGCAGGCACGAGGTCCCAGCCATGCGGGAGAACGCGCCTGCGCATCGCGTCGCCTGCTTTGCCGTCAATCGGAGCGGTGGGACATGAGCGACCTGTTGCTCGAGGTTTGCCAGGTCAGCAAGACCTTCATGCGGGGAGGGGTGCTGACGGGGCGACGCGTTGCGGCGGTCAAGGACGTCAGTTTCCGGCTCGCCGCAGGGCGGCCCGAGATCTTTGCGATCATCGGCGAATCCGGCAGCGGCAAGACCACGCTTTCTCGGATGATCCTCAACATTGACACGCCCACCAGCGGCAAATTGCGGTTCGACGGTGTCGATCTTGCAACGATCCGCACCGCCGCCGACCGCCTCGCCTTCATGCACAAGGTGCAGCCGATCTTCCAGAACCCGTTCGAATCCTTCAACCCGCTGAAGCGGATCGATCGCTATTTGTTCATGACGCACCGCCGCTTCATCGCGGCCGATGGTAGGCTCGCGCCCGAGATGGCTGTTGACGAGGCGCTGCACAAGGTCGGATTGTCGCTGAAAGAGGTAAGCCGAAGGTACCCGCACGAGCTCTCCGGCGGACAGCTTCAGCGGGTCGCGATCGCCCGCGCGCTGCTCGCCAATCCGAAGCTGATCGTGGCCGACGAGCCGGTCTCCATGATCGATGCATCCTTGCGCATATCCATCGTCAACCTGTTCAAGACGTTGCGCGATGATCTCGGTATCTCCATCATCTACGTCACTCATGATCTGGCGACCGCCTATTACGTCAGCGACCGCATCATCATCATGCAGCAAGGCAGCGTCGTCGAAAGCGGCGACGCAAGAGCGGTGTTGAATGCGCCGCAGCATCCCTATTCCCGTCAGTTGCGCGAGGCCGCGCTATTGCCTGACTTCGCAGCGGGCCTTTAAGTCGGCATGATCTACCTCACAAGCTCCAGGGCACCTGAGAGGCGAACATGAGAAAAGCAAACGTTCTGATTGACCGCGATTTCGCCATCGGTCACACGGACCCGCGTTTGTTCGGCGCCTTCGTCGAGCACCTGGGACGCTGCGTCTACGGCGGCATCTATGAACCCGGCCATCCCACCGCGGATAAGAACGGTTTTCGTGGCGATGTGCTGGCGCTGGTCAAGGAGCTCGGTCCGACAATCATCCGCTACCCCGGCGGCAATTTCGTTTCCGGGTATAACTGGGAGGACGGCGTCGGCCCGGTGGAGAAGCGCCCGGTACGCCTCGACCTCGCCTGGTTCAGCACCGAACCGAACAGCTTCGGCACCAATGAGTTCATGGACTGGTGCAAGGCTGCTGCGGTCGAGCCGATGTTGGCGGTCAATCTCGGCACCAGGGGTGGGGACGCTGCGCGCAACCTGGTTGAATACTGCAATCATCCGGGTGGATCGACGTGGTCGGACCTGCGCCGCGCCCATGGCTGGGAGAAGCCGCACAATGTCAGGTTCTGGTGCCTGGGCAACGAAATGGACGGTCCCTGGCAGATGGAACACAAGAGCGCCGAGGCCTATGGCGCGATCGCGCGCGAAGCCGCCAAGATGATGCGGTGGGTGGATCCGACGATCGAGCTCGCGGCATGCGGTTCGTCCGGACGAAACATGCCGACATTCGGCCAGTGGGAAGACACGGTGATCGAGCACACGTTCGATCACGCCGAGTACATTTCGCTCCACACGTATCTGAACAATTACAGGCAGGATACGGCATCGTTTCTCGCCAGCCCCGACTTGATGGATCGCTTCATCGACGAGGTTGTCGCGCTCGCGGACGCCGTGGCGGCGAAGCGCCGCTCCCACAAGCGCATGATGCTGAGTTTCGACGAATGGAATGTCTGGTATCGAACCCGCCGCAATCGGGCCGATCGTGTCAAGGAAGGGTGGCCGGTGGCGCCGCCGATCCTGGAGGAAATCTACACCATGCAGGACGCGCTCGCTTTCGGGGGCGCCTGCATCTCGCTGCTCAATCACGCCGATCGGGTGAGAGCGGCCTGCCTTGCGCAGCTCGTCAACGCGATTGCGCCGATCATGACCGAAACCGGCGGCGGGGCGTGGCGCCAGACCATTTTCTTTCCGTTCGCCCAGATGAGCCGTCTTGGACGTGGCAAGGTGCTGCGTACTCAGGTCGAGTCGGATGCCTACGATTCTTTCTATTACGATCCCCGTGGGGCCCACGACCTGAGTTTTCCGGTGCCGAACGTGCCGTATCTCAAGATCGCGGCTGTTGCAAGAGAAGCCGGCACTCTTACGCTGTTCATGCTGAACCGCGACCTGATGCAGGAGATGGAGGTGAGCCTCGAGGCGCGGAGCTTTGGCCCGCTCGCAGTGAGCGAGGCGCTCGAGTTGCGCCACGATGATCTCCAGGCGAGCAACACCAGGGACGCAACCGAGCGCGTGAAGCCGGAGCCGCTGCAGGGCGTGACCATCGACGGCGCGCGGATGCGCGCAACGCTGAAGCCGGCATCTTGGAATGTCGTTCACTTGTCCCCGGGTCGATAGACAAGTCTCGAATGGCGCTACGCAAAGTCGCCGTTCCCCTCCGGCAGGCCTGCTTTTGCTTCCCGGACCCCGTCAGACTCCGTCCTGCGGACCCGCCGGCAACGTGAACTGAAAGACGACGCCGCGCGGCTGGTTGGCGCTCGCCCATAAGTGTCCATTGTGCGCATTGATGATTGAACGACAGATTGCCAGACCCATCCCCATTCCGTGAGGTTTGGTGGTGAAATATTCATCGAAAACAGCTTCGAGCATTTGTGGATCGAGTCCTGGCCCGGTGTCAGCGACCTTCACGAGCACAGAGCCAGGTTCGGCCAAGCAGGTTGTAATGAACAGATCTCGTGCTCCATCGGCCGTTGTGGCCATGGCCTGGATCGCGTTGACAAAGAGGTTGAGCAGAACCTGCTGCAACTGCACTCGATCGCCCTTGATGAGAGGCAAACGGTCCGCGAGCTGCGTCTTCACCGAAATCCCCTCTTTGAACGTTTCGCTACCGATCAGGACAATCACCTCTTCGACCGCCTCATTGAAATTCAGGAGCTCCTTGCGTGGCGGCGCTTTCCTGTAGAGGGCACGAAGTTGGCTAATCACTTCGCCGCCGCGTTGTGCGTCATTGGCGATGGCCTCTAATGAAGCTTGCACTTGTTGGAGAGCAGGGGGGCTCCTGCGCAGCCAGTTCAAGGCTGCGCCGGCGCTGATGGCAACAGCGCTGATGGGTTGGCTAACCTCATGGGCGATCGATGAGGTGAGCTGTCCCATGGTTGCGATTCGGTTCGCGTGCGCCAGCTCGAGCTGCATTTCCTGATAGCGCCGCTCGCTCTCGTGCGCTTCGGCTTCAGCCCGCCTGCGTTCTGTCAGATCAAGTACGAAAGAGATGCTCTGATCGGAAGATCCGGCCACTGCGGCCGAGCCGACCAGCACCGGAACCCGGCTGCCGTCCTTTCTAAAGTACTCCTTCTCCCGGGGCGCGACCTCTCCCGACCGGCGAAGTTGCTCAATTCGCTCGGCATCGTCATTTTCGTATTCTGGCGGCGTCATATCCCTCCAGCTCACCGCTCCTGACATCAGTTCCTCTTTGGAATAGCCGGTCATGCTCAGGAAGGCCTTGTTGGCGTAGCTGATTTTACCGGTAGCATCCCAGAATAGAATTCCGATAATGCTGGAATCGACGAGTCGTCGGATGCGGGCCTCGCGCTCCTGCAGGTCGCGGTACAGAAGGGTGTTCTCGAGCGAAATCGCGGCCTGAGCTGCCAGCATTTCCAGCACCGCGACACGTTCCGGCGTGAATGCGTGTGTGGTCAGGCTATTCTCGAAATAGAGCAAACCGGTTAGCTTGGCCTGTTTGATCAGTGGCAGGCAGAGGATCGATCTGGGGTGCCGGCTGTTCAAGTATTCGGCGTCGCAGAGTGAATCGGGCCGCGATGCGTCATCGATGATGGCCGGTTTTTGCGTGCGAATGACATATCGCAGCAGCGCCTCCGCACAATCGGGACCGGAGACGAGGGCCTCACGCATCGACACGGTGAACTGATCAGCGCTCGACTGGGCTTCGGCCTCGATCCGGAAGTCGTCGTGGCGCGGCAAAATCAGCAGGCCGCGGTCTGCTCCGGCGTTTTGCAGCGCGATCTTCATCAACGACTCGATGAGCCTTGGCAGCTCGATCTCACTTGATACAGCCTGCGACGCCTTGACGACGGCGGTGACGTCCAGTTGCTGGACCGAGCCACCCGCCTTCGCGACTGTGCGATCGTCTTCCATCACGTGCAATTGCGGGTAAAGCCGCTCGAGCTGCCTCACCTTGGCATCGGCGCCCCAACGGAGATATCCATAATGTGCGTCGCGCAGATAGGTATAAGCGATCTTCTCGAACCCTCTCGCCAAATAGAACCGTCCGGCGAGCTCGTTGGCGATAGCCTCATTATGGACAAAGCCGCTTGCGCGCGCCGCGCCGATAGCCCGATCGTAAGCGCGCATTGCATCGAACTCGCGCCCCTCGATACGCGCGACCTCCGCCTCAACGAGGGCGGCGCGGTCCGCGAAATCCTCCGGGCAAATGCTCGCCCATTGCTGCAGCTGATTGCGGTGGGGTTCCAGCGCTTCAAGACACAGCGCTCGCTTCTCTGCGGATGCAGACTCGCCGTGAGCTGCCTGCGCCAGCGCGGCATAAAAGTGCAGCTCCGCCCGATCGAACAGGGCCTTGGAGGTCCACAACAGTTCTTCCGCGTTCTCCGCCGCCGTGACCGCGGTCGAATCGTCGGCAAGGACGCGCACCTGCAGCTTGCGGACCCAGTACCAGTAGCCAGCATGCACCAGCTGCGGGTCAGCCTTCAGACGTCGTTCAAACTGCTCTTCGCTGAAATCAGCATCATCGAAGCTGCCGAATTTAGTCGTCAGGCCGCGGAGCGCCCGGATCAGCTGCAGCTGCCCAGTGATTCTGTCTACCGCAAGGTCAACCCGCATCTTCCGCGCGAACGCAATTCCGGCCTCCGCTTCCCGCTGCACCTCGGTGAGCGGATCGCCACAGGCGAGAAGGTGCGTGATGAGGTGGTGACGGCTGAAGCTGGCATAGTTGAAGTCGCCATCCTGCTGCGCCGCGTCGAAGGCTCGCCGCAGCAGCGGCCGCCCGGTTCGGACATGCCGTGTCCAGCTGCCGAAGCCGAGGTAGACGCGTGATTTGAAGCGGTCCAATCCGTTTCTTTCGACCAGGTCAAGGCCGAGCTGCGTGAACTGGTAACCCGCCTCGTAATCGTGAAAGTCAGGCCCAAGCACGGTACCGAGCAGGATATAGGCCAGGCACGCCGCATCCGAGTTGCCGAATTCCAGGCTCAGATTCGCCATGCGCGCGATGATGAGGCGACGCAGGTTCTCGTCGATGAACCAGGCGGGCGACACCAGGACGGTGAGGACGTCCATGGTGCCACGCGCAACCGGGTCGGTCATCCGGGGCAAATCCAGCAGCGCCTCGATCTTGCGCGGGCCGATTTGCCGCCACATCCGCTCATATTCCTGCGCGACCTCCGGCAATGTGGGCTGCTCGGGCCATGCGATGCCGACGCGGCGGAGATAGGCGAGGCCGATTTCGACGTCACGGTCGTTTGGTTCCATCTGCAGCCGGGTAACGGCAGCCAAATCGGGGAGGGTAGTGGTACGGCCCGCCAGTTCGGCAAGGCGCGCTTTCGAAGCGGCGTGGTCGCCGGTCAAGAATTCGCACTCGGCGCGCTGCAAGGCGAGCGCAAAACTGAGGGCGTAAGTCCGCCCCCAACGGTCTTCCGACAACATCGCCTCACCGGTGCTGAAGTGCGCGAGCGCCATGGCGAAGGCGGTTGCGGCCTTCGCGCGCCGGCCGGCCAAGAGGTTCAACTCGGCCGATTTTTCCCGCTCCTCCGGATCGGTGATCAAGTCAGCTCCGCGATTGAGCTGGCTCACAATTTCGAAGACGTTTTCCTCGATCGCTTCCGGTGGCGTCCGTGCCGCGAGCAGTCGGCCGATCCGCAGATGGACTGCGGGCCGGTCGCGCTCGGGGATCAGCGCGTAGGCCGCCTCCTGAAATCGGTCGTGGAGGAACCGATAGGCGCCTGGCTGCGGCTCGACCAATTCCTGACGAACGGACGGCCATAGCGCGGCATGGACCTGCTCCTCCGGAATTCCAAGCACGATCGAAAGCATTGCCGTCTCGGCGGTGTTGCCGAGGCAGGCCATCTGCTGCAGGGCGGCCTGTGTCGCAGCCGGAAGGCGAGTAAGCTTTCCGAGCATGAGGTCCACGACGTTATCGGTATATCGCTTGGCGTGAATGCCATCGAGATCCCAAGACCAGCGTGCAGCGGCGTGGTCGAAGGTGAGCAATGCTTCTTCGACTAGCGAGAAGATGAATTGAATAGCAAAGAACGGATTGCCTCCGGTCTTCTCGAGCACCATCTGGGTGAGCGGTGCCCCCTGCTCCGGCTCGCAGCGAAGCGTGTCCGCGAGCAACTGCCCGATGTGCTCGCGGCCAAGCGGCGCAAGCGTGATCTGGGTGACCGTTCCGCCCGCGAGCTTGACCCCGTGGAGCATGCGCGTCAGGGGATGATCGGCATCAACCTCATTGTCCCGATAGGCAGCGATCAACATCAGGTGCTTCAGATCTGACCGCGTCAAAAGGTCCTCAAGCAGCTCGAGCGTCGCAGCATCGAGCCATTGGAGATCGTCGAGAAACAGCACTAGCGGATGTTCGGCGCGGGCGAACACGCCGATGAACCGCTTCAATACCTCTTGGAAGCGGCCTTGCGCCCGCTGCGGCGGAAGCTCCGGAGGCGGAAGCTGTTTGCCGATGATGAGCTCGAGCTCCGGGATCAGCTCGACCATCAGCTGTGCATTGGGACCGAGCGCCTCCAGAAACGCGCGGTGCCAGCCGCTCAGCTCCGCGTCGTTCTTACCAAGCAGCGGTCGAATGAGGCTCTGGAACGCCTGCGCGAGTGTCGCATAGGGGACGTCGCGTTTGTGCTGGTCGAATTTGCCCGACGCGAACAGCCCGCGTGAGGGAATCTGCACCTTGTGCAGTTCATTGACGACCGAGGATTTGCCGACGCCGGAATATCCCGAGACCAGCACCAATTCCGGTACGCCGCTCTCGACGACGCGGCCGAAGGAGGCGAGCAATGTCTCAACCTGGTTCGACCTTCCGTACAGCTTCTCGGGGATCAGCAGCCGGTCGGGAGCGTCGTGCTGCCCGAGCGGGAAATCGTCGACGCGGCGCTGGCACTTCCACTCCGCAAGACAGCGCTGCAGGTCCCGCTCGGCGCCGGCCGCAGTTTGATAACGCTCCTCCGCCATCTTGGCGAGCAGCTTCATGACGATCCGCAACACTGCAGGTGGGACATGTTCCGATCTGTCGCTTTGCAGTGTTGGCTTTCTCGCGATATGGCAATGCACCAACTCCATGGGGTCGGCCGCCGTGAAGGGGAGGGAGCCGGTCAGCATCTGATAGAGCGTGACGCCGAGCGAGTACAGGTCGCTGCGGGAGTCGATTGATCGGTTCATGCGCCCGGTCTGCTCGGGTGCCATATAGGCGAGTGTACCGGCGATGGATTCGGGAGCCGCCGGAGATTGTCGTTCGCGCGGTCGGCGCGACGCAAAACCGAATCCGGTGAGCCGCACGTTTGTCCTGGTGTGATTCACCAGAATGTTGGCCGGCTTGATGTCCTTGTGCACGAGGCCGCGCTGGTGGACCCTGCCCAAGGCCGCTGCGATTTGAACGGCTATACAAAGGAAGTCACCCATCTCCATGGGCGCCTCCATCAGCCTGGTGAGTGGGTCGCCGCCGAAATCTTCAAGCAGAAGAATGGGCTTGGCATGATCCCGCAGGAGTTCTAGCGGCTTCGCTGCCCACGTGCCGTCCAGCTCGTTCATCAATCCGAATTCATGCGTGAGGCGATCAATGCTCTGCGGATTCGGATGTTCAGCTGCCGGGAGAACGGCCAGCACGGTCTTGCGCTCGCCCTCAGTGCATTCACGAACTGCACGGCACAACAGAATTCCATCCTCTTCACAGAGGACCTGTAGTCCATGGGCCCAACCTGCGCCCAAAAGTGAAGGAAGGATCATCTCCGTAAACCATGCGCGCACCCTCGAGCCGAAGGAGCCGTTGCGTTCCCCTTGAAGTCGCCTCATAGAGTGGGGCGTCGTCAGCAGATTTCTATTTGCGCGTGCTGGCGAGGAGATCCCGACGAGCGCGCAATTCGTGAAACTACGGGCCTATCTGTCACGCCTTGATTCCGGGGCCCGACTGGCTACCGCCTACCGCAGCCAAAAAGTATCACTAGGCTCAAGTCCGTCAACTTGCCCTGGCAAGCCAAGCACCGCTAGTCAGGCGCGTTCGACAACCGTCAAGATCTCAGTGCGGCTCCTCTTGGACGAGCCGTTCCGTCAGCCGGGCGAATTCAGGCGCTGTCTTGATCTTGTCGGAGCGCGATGGGTCGACCGCAATCATATTTGCGCTGCAGCAAATGAGCGGCCTCAAGAGGAAGGTCGATCACGACGGCTTCGCCGTGACCCGCGATATCATCCGCGAGATGGACAAGTCGCCATCGGGCGGCGCGTGGTACTGACCAACCGCGAGCACATCTTCGCGACTGAGATCGCGTAAGCCGGCGGCGCACAATGCCATCACCGCTTCCGGATAGCCCTCCGATCCGCAATGCGCATTCCATGCGGCGAAGGCGGCAGCGATCGCTGGCGGAGCCAGGCGCAAAGATTCATTGTGTACGCACGATCTAGCCGGCTTAACCTCTTCCGCGTCAGCCGCGCTTTCGCTGAGAGGGTGACTTAAACTCCACGACCTCGTGCTTGTCACACGGATCAGGTGGCTCATTCTTCTTCACGATTAGCTCAAGCTCGAGAGCCTCGAAGGCGAGTTCATCCGCCAAGCGCCTGAACAGCTCGCGCTTTTCTATGTCCGTCGCCCGCTGACTCATCAGCGTAAACTCTCTGGCGTCAGCGCGGACCTTTTCCAAACGTCGTCGGAGGTCCTTCATGTGTGCCGGCTTAGCTTTTAAAATTATCCTCGGCCCGAGCAATCAGATTGCTTGCTCGGATCCACCGGGAGGCAACTGCCGAACTCGAGACTGGTTCTATGCGGACCGCCAATTCGCCGCTCCTCGTGCTGCGATATTTAGCCATGCTCCATGATCCGGCCCCTGTTCAGGGATTGCGGCCTGAGGACGGCAGTCGTGGCTGATGAGCCATCTCTGTCCGGCGCTCGCCCGATGATGCATAGAACTAGCATACCTGAAGGGCGCTGAATGTCCGAAAGCGCACAGACGCGAGTGTTGCGCCGGACTAGGCTGCGAACGATCGTGGACGCTCGCGAAGCGCTCAGGGCCCAACGGCATCGGCGGATGCTAAACGTGCCGGCTGCGGTGAAGCGGCTCCGTCCGCGAACGCTGTGTTGCCGGCTGCGTGCCGGGTACGAGGCAGAGTAAGCTCGGCAGATTAGATCAACGATGGTCGTTCTCGTGCGTACTTTCCTTCTCATGGTAGGAATTTGGCTGCTGGTGAACGTTCTGTTCGTTGTAGCTGTCCTGCCCTCGCGCAGACCGGCACCTACTCGGCGCGCAGGAATTCCATCTCCGGTGATGATCAACAGGACGGCCGGTCGCTCGGACGATCACGACCCACCACTTCTGAAGCGCGAGATGACGCCGGTTGCAATCAGAGTTCTTTTCGTCGTCGTCGTCCTTCCAGCTCTTCGGGCGTGGAATGCGGTCAGGCGGCACTTCAGAGGGTATCGCGACTAGACGGGCCATCGCGCGCTTGAGATTCTCGTCGATGTCTTCACTGCGCTATGGCCGTGCCTCCAAGCATGGGTATAGCCGAACTGCCACACGTACAATGGTTCCGTTGCGTCGCACTTAGTTTGGCACTGCCTTAACCGGACATTCGGGTACGATGATGGTCACCCTTTTGGATCGGACTGCATCATGCGGTACAAGGTGTTCGTGGTGGACGGCAGCCGGCAAGTGATCTGCGCTGCCAAGCTCGACTGCATTGACGAGCAGACGGCGAGGCGCCGAGCCGAGCAAATGCATGACGAGCACGACGTTGAGCTTTGGGAAGGCGATCGACTCGTTGCGGTGTTCCGAAGTGCAACGTCGAATGAAAGTCGGAGCTAACGCGCGATCCTGAATAGGCGGCCGGTCTCGCCGCCGCGTTAGTTCAAGCGTTGTCTGGCTGGTTGGCGACGCGTCGCAGCGAAGCAAAGATCGCGAACCGAAAGCATCTGGGAGACAAGCCGTAGAACTCCGGTGTCGGCCTCGCAAGGAGGGGCGCAAAAGCCTTATTGTCATTAATTTGATGCATTAATCAAAAAATCAATAGATAAATAAATAAATGGACAGTGGCTTTAATTCAAAATAGGTTCGATTTAATCGAGATTGAATGATCGTGGCGCTTCCTAGTCACGGTCGTCGCTTCTGAAGCCGCGAATATTGCAGAATCAGTAAGTTGCCAAGACGTGGCCGGCCAAGCACCGATCACGATGGGCAAGGGGGATACCGCTCCAGATCTTTTCACGCAACTTGGCAGCAATTGATCGATGGTCGCTGGTGGACGTAGCACCCTCCGAGCGAGCGCTATCGGTTTTGCGTGAATTGATTTTGCGGCGACGCTCTCTGCTCGGCATTGGCAGACGAGGGTTGCGAATGACGTGCACGCATTTTGTAGCAATGTCCGGCGGGGCTCGGGCAGTTTCGAATTCTTCTTCGTCAATTTGCAATCCTTCGATCCAGCCAAGTTTGCGGTTTGCAAACATGGCGGCTGTCAGGTGCGCGACCGTGCGCACGACATCCGCTCGCGGGCTCGGAGCGACTCTAGCCTCGAGCGGAGTTGAGCGGCACGTGCTCTCTTGGCACATTTTCGAAGCGCTGAGCAGGACGGTAGGCATCCTGAGCAGCTGGGCATTCTTCTTCAACAGCATAGACAAGCCAACGGGCGATCATCCCCGCGCCATTGTGCAATTTCTGCCGGTCCGTGAATGCGGGCGGCGCATCACCCAGAGGATTTGAGCTATGGCGACGCAGACAACGGGCGGCGGCAGCACGGTTTCGTTCGGCAATACTCCGCAAGCTAACTCGGACATTTTCTCGTTTACGGAAGAGGCCAGCGACATTCTCATCTTGAACGTGCTGGCAAATGACCTCGGGGGCGCGGCCAAGACGCTGTTTTCGCTGGACGACGGCACGAGCGCCTCCGCGTCCACCAAGAGCTACGCACCTGCTGACCTGCTGGTCAAGGACGTGGCGTACAGCAGTGACGCCGCCGGCATGGCTGGAACCCGTGACCGCAGCGCGCTCGGTGCCCGCATCTGGATCGAGTCGGACGGCACCGTTCATTACGACAAGGGCGACATCAACGCTCAGCTTCAGGCGCTGGCGGTCGGGCAAATGTTGACTGACACATTCACCTACGCGATCCAGCTGGGCAATGGCACGCTCAGCTGGGCGACGGTGACACTCCAGTTCAACGGCGCAAACGATTCGGTCTTCGCCACATCAAGTCCACAGAGCGGCTCGGTGGTAGAAGACGCGAATGCCACACCGGATCTCTCGGATTCGCAGAGCGCGGCCGGCACTATCAGCTTCAACGACGCCGATCTCAGCGACACGCATTCGGCCTCGTTCGCGGCAGCCTCTTCCAACACGACTTCGCTCGGCACTTTCTCGCTCGATCCCGTCAACGAGGCGGCCAATGCCGCCAACGGCGCGGTGCAGTGGCACTACAATTTGAACAACGCGGCTGCGCAATACCTCGCCGCGGGCCAGACCGTCACCGAGAGCTTCGTGGTGACGATCGAGGACGGTCACGGCTCGACAGCTACCCAGACGGTGACGGTCACGATCACCGGCACCAACGACGCGGCCACGGTCTCTTCCGAGGCGAAGTCCATTACCGAGGGCGATGCGGCGGCGGCGATCAACACGAGCGGCCAGCTGACGATTGTGGATCCCGACACGGGTCAGGCCCATGTCGTAGCGCAGAGCAATGTTCCCGGGACCTACGGCGACTTCACGATCGATGCCAACGGCGCCTGGAGCTACACCGGCAATGGCGCCCATAACGAGCTCACCGCCGGCCAGCAGGTGCAGGACCAGTTCACGGTCACCAGCCAGGACGGCACCGCGACCGGCATCGTGACGGTGACGATCACCGGGACCAACGACGCTGCGACCGTGAGCTCCGACTCCAAGGCGGTGACGGAGGGCGACATTGCGTCCGCGCTGAACACCTCCGGGCAGCTGACGATTGTGGATCCCGACACCGGCGAAGCCCATGTCGTCGCCCAGACCAACGTCCACGGCACCTATGGTGACTTCACCATCGATGCCAACGGGGGCTGGAGCTACACCGGCAACGGTGCCCACGATGAGCTCACCGCCGGCCAGCAGGTCCAGGACCAATTCACGGTCACCAGCCAGGACGGCACCGCGAGCGGCACGGTGACGGTGACCATCACCGGCACCAACGACACTGCCACGGTCTCTTCGGACTCGAAATCCGTCACCGAGGGCGATACCGCCTCCGCGCTCAACACCAGCGGCCAGCTCACCATCACCGACCCCGACACCGGCGAAGCCCATGTCGTGGCGCAATCGAACGTCCACGGGACCTACGGCGACTTCAGCATCGATGCCAACGGGACCTGGAGCTATACCGGCAACGGCGCGCACGATGAGCTCACCGCCGGCCAGCAGGTGCAGGACCAGTTCACGGTCACCAGCCAGGACGGCACCGCGAGCGGCATCGTCACGATCACCATCACCGGGACCAACGACACCGCGGCCGTGAGCTCGGATTCGAAGGCGGTCACCGAGGGCGACACCGCAGCTGCGCTCAACACCAGCGGCCAGCTCAACATCAGCGATCCGGATACGGGCGAAGCCCATGTCGTGGCGCAATCGAAGGTCCACGGCACCTATGGTGACTTCACCATCGATGCCAACGGCGCCTGGAGCTATACCGGCAACGGCGCCCACGATGAGCTCACCGCCGGCCAGCAGGTGCAGGACCAGTTCACGGTCACCAGCCAGGACGGCACCGCGAGCGGCATCGTGACGGTGACCATCACCGGCAGCAATGATGTGGCCACGGTCTCTTCCGAGGCAAAGCCCGTCAGCGAGGGCGACGCTGCCGCCGCATTGAACGCCTCCGGCCAGCTGGCGATTGTGGATCCCGACACCGGCGAAGCCCATGTCGTGGCGCAGAGCAACGTCCACGGCACCTACGGCGACTTCGCGGTCGATGCCAATGGCGCCTGGAGCTATACCGGCAACGGTGCGCACAATGAGCTCACCGCCGGCCAGCAGGTGCAGGACCAGTTCACGGTCACCAGCCAGGACGGCACCGCGAGCGGCACGGTGACGGTGACCATCACCGGCACCAACGACACTGCCACGGTCTCTTCGGACTCGAAGTCCGTCACGGAAGGTGACACTGCCGCCGCATTGAACGCCTCCGGTCAGCTGACGATTGTGGATCCCGACACGGGTCAGGCCCATGTCGTAGCGCAGAGCAATGTTCCCGGGACCTACGGCGACTTCACGATCGATGCCAACGGCGCCTGGAGCTACACCGGCAATGGCGCCCATAACGAGCTCACCGCCGGCCAGCAGGTGCAGGACCAGTTCACGGTCACCAGCCAGGACGGCACCGCGAGCGGCATCGTCACGATCACCATCACCGGGACCAACGACACCGCGGCCTTGAGCTCGGATTCGAAGGCGGTCACCGAGGGCGACACCGCAGCTGCGCTCAACACCAGCGGCCAGCTCAACATCAGCGATCCGGATACGGGCGAAGCCCAAGTCGTGGCGCAATCGAACGTCCACGGCACCTATGGTGACTTCACCATCGATGCCAACGGCGCCTGGAGCTACACCGGCAACGACGTCCACGATGAGCTCACCGCCGGCCAGCAGGTGCAGGATCAGTTCACGGTCACCAGCAAGGACGGCACCGCGAGCGGCACGGTGACGGTGACCATCACCGGCACCAACGACACTGCCACGGTCTCTTCGGACTCGAAGTCCGTCACCGAGGCCGATACCGCATCGGCACTCAACACCTCGGGCCAGCTCAGCATCACCGACCCGGATACGGGCGAAGCCCATCTCGTGGCTCAGAGCAATGTTCACGGGACCTATGGTGACTTCGCGGTCGATGCCAACGGCGCCTGGAGTTACACCGGTAACGGTGCCCACAACGAGCTCACCGCCGGCCAGCAGGTCCAGGACCAGTTCACGGTCACCAGCCAGGACGGCACCGCCACCGG
Source organism: Bradyrhizobium sp. SPXBL-02 (assembly GCF_051853065.1). Classification (NCBI taxonomy): domain Bacteria; kingdom Pseudomonadati; phylum Pseudomonadota; class Alphaproteobacteria; order Hyphomicrobiales; family Nitrobacteraceae; genus Bradyrhizobium; species Bradyrhizobium sp. SPXBL-02. Next base: position 2,482,690 of record NZ_CP182474.1, read on the forward strand.
CACGGTGACGGTGACCATCACCGGCAGCAACGATGCGCCGGTGCTGAATGCCAATGGCGGTTCACTGTCCTATACCGAGGGGCAGGCGGCGACCGCGATCGATACCGCGCTGATCGTGTCGGATGTTGACAGCACGAATCTGACCGGCGCGACGGTCTCGATCACGGGCAACTTCGCCTCCGGCCAGGATGTGCTCGGTTTTACCGATCAGAACGGCATCACCGGTAGCTATAATGCCAGCACTGGGGTGCTGACCCTGACGGGTTCGTCGAGTGTGGCGAACTACCAGGCGGCTCTGCGCTCCGTGACATATTCGAACTCCGGTGACAATCCGTCGGGCGCGACCCGCACCATCAGCTACCAGGTTGACGACGGCCAGACGGTCAGCCACGCCAGCAATATCGTGACCTCGACAGTCACCGTCATCCCGGTCAACGACGCGCCGGTGAATACGGTTCCGGGAGCACAGACGACAAACGTCAACACGACAAAGGCGATCACTGGACTTAGCATCTTCGATGCCGACTCGGACGGCGCCACTGAAACGATCACATTGTCGGTAACCGACGGCACCTTGACCGTTTCGGGAGGTACCGCAGGGATCAGCGGCAGCGGAACATCCACGGTGACGCTGACCGGAACAGTCAGCGCCATCAATTCCACGCTGGCCTCGACGGTCAGCTACGTTCCGACACCGAACTTTGCCGGAACGAGCACTCTGACGATGACAACGAGCGACAATGGCCACACCGGAGCGGGTGGTGCATTGACCGATGTCGATACCGTGACCATTTCGGTCACGAGCCCCAGCCCCTTCGCTCTCACGACCGGCACCGATACGGTCATCTATGCATCGGGCACCAATACTGTGACCGGCACGCAATCTCCCCTAACGCTAAACAACGGTGACATGCTGACTGGGGGAAGCGGTACGGACACTCTCGCAGTCAGTGGCGGCGGTTTGGGGCCATTCACCTTCGGCGATGGTGCTGGAAGCATTGGGCTGACAAATTTCGAGACAATAAGTCTGAGTGACAGCAACAACGGAAATCACACTGACGCCTTGACGTTCCTTTCGACATTCCAAAACGGAGGAACGCTCACGATCGATGGATCTGGCATCACTGGTAACGGCGACCTGGTCGTAGACGCCAGCGCAGTCACGTCTGGATCGTTTGTCATCATGGGCAGTTCGGGAAACGGCGGTGATGATACCCTCAAGGGCGGTTCCAGTAACGACACGATCAACGGTGGCGCAGGTACTGGTGCGGATCGGATCGTGGGTGGTGGTGGCGCAGATGCGCTGACTGGTGGTGGTGGGAACGATACATTCGCCTATCTCCGTGTCACCGACGCCGGTGACCACATCACCGACTTCAGTACCTCAGGGGACAAGCTCGAATTCACGGTGACCGCCGGGCGTTTCGTCATTGGTGATGTCGATACAAGTGTTGAAAACGTCAGAACTGGCAACAACGCTGCGATAAATCTCGCCAACACGGAAGTCGGCATCAAAACAGACGCATCCGTGACGACAGCGACAGTTCAATCAACGATCAACGGTTACTCGAATATCACGACAGGGGCCCTGTTCGTATTCCACAATTCGACAGTGGGCCACGCGCAGGTCTACTACGATCCCAATCCGAGCGTGGCGGGCGGCGCGATACTCGTTGCAGATTTGGACAATCTGACCACTCTGGCCAGCATAACCGGTACCTTCAGCGCGGCGGACTTTGCGTTTGGAACGGCGCTTGCTCCTGCGGGCGTATCGGGGCAGCCCATCAATCTGGGTCTGACCAACTCGCCGGCCAACGAGGGGCAACTCGCCACGGTCACTGTCGCCAGCATGCCCGCCGGCTGGACGCTGAATGGTGGGACGCTGCTCGGCGATGGCAAGTGGACGATCGAGACGACCGACGTCAGCTCGCTAATGGTGACATCGCCAATCAGTTTCGTCGGAGCTTTGCACCTCGACGTGACCGTGACTTGGATGCAGCCGGACGGCTCGGCTGTCATCGAGACATTCGCCGACAATGTTGAAGCTTTTGCAACGGGCTCCCCCATCATCGCTATTTCCGGCGATGACTATCTCACAGCGTCAGGTGGCAGCGATCTACTTGTATTCTCTCGGCCGATCGGCCACGACGTCATCTATAATTTCGACATTGCGCATGATCAGATCGATCTGATCGGCTACGCCGGCTTCAAGACGTTCGCCGACATCCAGACGCAACTGTCTAGCGACGATGACGGTGATGCCGTCATTACGCTGGCCGATGGTCAAACGATCACCTTGAATGGCATCGATGCCGCCTCGCTCGCAGCGGACGACTTCGTGTTCGACTTTGAGCCCACAGTCGACAACGCCGCCACAATGATGATCGGCAACGGCGCAATGCTGCCTTTGTCTGGTAACATCCACAATACGGGCACGATCTCGTTGAACGCGACCGGCGCGGAGACCAACCTCCAACTTGTCGGGCACGGCATTCTGCTTGAAGGTGGCGGTCAGGTGCTGTTGTCCGACAATAGCGAGAATACTATCAGTGGAGCTGTTTCCGACGTCACGCTGACCAACATCGATAACACCATTTCGGGAGCCGGACAGCTTGGCGAGGGGACATTGCGCCTTGTCAACCAAGGTACAATCAACGCCACCGGCACCAACGCGCTCGAGATTGACACCGGTAGCAACATCATCGTCAATTCCGGAATGATTGCGGCCAGCGGCAGCGGCGGTCTGGTCGTCGACAGCAACATGGACAATTCGGGGCTGCTGTGGGTGCATGGCGCCAACATCACTCTCAATGGCACCGTAAGCGGCAGCGGCACCGCCCTGATGGATGGCGTGGCTACGATCGAATTCGGAGCTGCTTCATCTGCGCATGTTGCGCTTGATGCCGCAGCCACTGGGACAATCGTGCTCCATGACTCCTTCGACTTCAGCGGCGTCGTGTCCGGGTTCAACGAAGATGACCACCTGGATCTGCTCGACGTCGCATTCGGGGACGGCACGACTACAAGGTATGTCGCCAATCAGGCCGGCACTGGCGGAATCCTTTCGGTGACTGACGGAGTTCATACCGCCAATATCAGCTTGCTGGGCCAGTACGATCCCGCGAGCTTCCAGGCTGAGGCAGATAAGAACATGGGAACGCTTATCAGCTACCACGCGGATCTAGTCTGACGCGTTGCGGGGAAATGGCTAAGGGTGCCGACTGCAAAGTCGGTACCTGGTTCGCCTGGATATCCTAACGCCTTGCTGACTGCCCTGAGGCATCCCGCCGTTTCTGAGTAGCCGGCATCTCGTTGGGTTTGAGCGAATCCCGCTCCTGTTGCGACTTTTCGCACGTCGTGAAAGTTGCTTCATGCGTGCCGAGCGGGCGCAGCATCGATTAATTTTATTATAGCGATGTTCATCCGTAATAACCCGGTGATTCTTTGCCGGCTCCAGCCAGTGCTCTGCCCAGGATTCGATTGCTAGGTTAGCTATCGCGTTCGTATTACGGCGTTTTTGTCGATTCCTGGTCGGTCGCGACGGGCTCGTTTTGCGCTGGGTTATTCAATTAAGGCATTAATACATTAAATGTTGACGATAATAAATATTTAATGGATAGTTTACCGCTGGCGGGGCCGGAAATAAATCCGCAGCCGCTGAAGTTGCCGAGGTGTCTGTAAATTCATCTTGAAAGAAGGGTTTCCTCCTATGTTGCATCATTTCATCGAGACCAAGGAAGCGTTGAAGCGTCTGCGGACGGACCAGGACGGCGTGGTGTCATTCGAATACATCATCGTCGCGGTTTGCATCGTTGGCGCAGTAGGTGCCGTGTTCGGCGGTGGAGCTGGTGGCCAAATCGGGGCCGCCCTGACGACCGGGATCACCGCTATCACCACCGCCTTCGCCACCGCGATCGCTGGCTGAAGCGGCCATTTGACACCAGAGGGGGGCATCGGAATGTGTCCCCCTCTCGAATGTTCTTTCCTGCATTCCTAGTGTGCCTTCCACCTCTTTGAGGCATGCATTTTCATGACCTGGGTTTCATACGTCGCCTCGATACTGGAAATCCTGTTGTTGCTCTACGTCGCAACGATCGATGTCGCGACGCGCCTGATCCGAAACGAAATGTGTCTGGCGCTGGCGGCGCTCGGGATCGCCAGTCAATTGCCCAATCCAATGCAAGTTGCCGAGTCGCTGATATCGGCCGCGATTCTCTTTCTGCTGCTGTTCGTCCTCTACGCGCGCGGAGGGATTGGCGGCGGCGATGTCAAATTGCTGACTGCGCTGGCGATCGGGTTTCCAGTGACCGGCCAGATTCAGCTCCTGACCATAACTGCGCTGGCCGGCGGCGTTCTTGCCCTGGTGCATCTGATGATGCGCCACCTGCCTCATCCCAAACTGGCACCCGCCAGATCGTCACTCCCGCGCCGGGTCTACGCGATCGAACGTTGGCGCCATTTGCGACACGCCCCGCTGCCCTACGGAGTTGCAATAGCGTGCGGGGGTATCTGGACGATTTTGAGCAAAGGATTGTGAGATGTCATCCGCGCTGCGTCTGTCGATCATCATGGTGCTTCTGCTCGCAACCACGGCGTTCGGGCTTATTGCCTATAACATGAACCTGCCGAAGGCGCCCGCTCCGGCCCCGGTGCAAGTCACGGAGACGGCCCCGGCACCGGCGACGACCGCCGGATACTTCGTCGCGGCGCGTTCCTTGCCGAAGGGAACTTTGGCTCGCGAAGAAGATTTCACGGTGCGATCGGTGCCACCGGAGCGCATTCCTCAGGGCGCGATCCTTGAAACGCCCGAGTCCAAGGCCGGACTTCCCGGTTCTCTGATCCGCAGGTTCGTTGAAGCAGGCAGTCCCGTGACGTTGCAGGACATTCTGCGTCCGCGGGACCGAGGCTTCCTGGCCAGCGTCCTGGCACCGGACAGCCGTGCCATCAGCATCAAGGTCGACGAGGAGGCGGGCGTCTCCGGCCTGATCAGGCCGGGTGATCATGTGGATGTCGTATTGACCCAGGTATTCGAGAAGGTCGACACCGCACGTCGAGCCCTCAGCGAGACCGTTCTGCGCAACGTTCGAGTGATCGCGATCGACCAGGAGATCGTGCAGGGTGCACGACCAATTGGCGGAATGGCAGGCAAGCAAACGCAAACCGTGTCCCTGGAGCTTGCGCAGGAGCAGGTCAAGAAAGTCACCGTCGCAAAGCAGCTCGGAACACTGTCTCTGGCCGTGCGTGCAGCAGTCGATCAATGGGACAAGGCCGACACTGGCGCGATGTCAAGCTGTGATGTGTCCCCGGAACTTGCTCGTCAGTACGCGATCGCACGTCAGAGAACGGCAGTCGTCATTCATTCGGGCGGCGAGACCAAGCAATATACGGTCAGAAAGCAAGACGAGGACGCTCTCGTCAGCTGCGAGGGGGCCTCGGAAGTTGTGCACCAGACCGCAACGGCCGAAGCTTATGCCAACAGGTTTTCGGAGAAACGTTGATGAACATTGCCATAGCCGCTCCGCCCGAAGAATCGACATCGATCGTCACGCGTAACCGCATCGTCTGTTTCGTAAACGACGAGATCAGCGCCGCGGCTTTGCGCAAGGGCCTCGAAGGCGCCAACCTCTCGATCAGGCGCGGCACGATCCGCAATGCGATACGGATGCTGGAATCCGACACAGACCTGTTCGCGCTGGTAACAGACATCAGCGGCATCGATGATCCCTTCACTGAACTGGAAAGGCTGGCCGGCCTCTGTCCGCCCGATGTCCGCGTAGCTGTGATTGGCGAGAACAGGGAGATCACCTTCTACCGTGAGCTTCTGGAGCTCGGCCTGGCCGAGTATCTGCCGCGGCCGCTCACGCGCGATTTGGTGCTGGATCAGCTGCGCCCCAAGCTGCTGGGCGATACGGCGGCCAACCAGATCGATCGTGGTGGGCATGTGGTCTCGATCTGCGGAGCACAGGGCGGCGCCGGTGCCACGAGCATCGCGATCAATCTGGCGCTGCAGCTTGCCGAGACCACCAAGGCCAAGGTGGCGCTGCTTGACCTTCATCTGCAGGGCGGCGAAGCCGCCGTGATGTTGGGTGTCCGTCCCGGGCCGGGGCTGCGCATCGCCCTGGAGAATCCGATGCGGGCGGACACGCTGTTCCTCGAGCGGGCGGCAATCGAAGTCAACGAGCGGGTCTGTCTGGTCTCGGCCGACGAGGATCTCGATGCGCAGCTCGAAATCACGGAAGCCGGCGTACGACACGTGCTGGGTCTGCTCCGTCAACGATTCAACTACATCGTTGTCGATGTGCCCGTCCCGTTCCCGCCATCGATCTATCCGGTGATTACGCTTTCCCGTCACGTGATGGTGCTGCTCGAAGCCGAGGTGACCGGACTTCGCAACGCCCACGCGCTGCGCACCGCCGTCATCAACATAGCCGGCAAAGATCGGGTCTTTACCTTGCTCAACCGGGCCGGTCGTCCCGGTGGACTTCCCAGGGCGGCAGTCGTCAAGGCGATGGGCGCAGAGCCGGACATCGTCGTTCCCGATCTCGGCAAGGGGATGACCGAGGCGGTCAATCTCGGAATTCCGGCTCTGAAGCACGTCAGGAAGTTGCGACGTCACCTGGCGCCGATTGTACGGGAGATCAGCGGTGTCGGCGCCGAGCGGAAGAGCTGGTGGAGGAGGGTGCTCACAGCACATCTGGGATGAAAAAGTTCGGTCGGCGTGAGGAAGAGGCGTCCGTTTTTGCAGGTGCGTTGGGGGCTGGGCTGCCTGGTCCTGCGGCAGGCTTGCCTCTGTCGATGCCCAACGTTGCTGCATCCGCGCCGAGTGCTCCACTCGTGTCAAACGTGCCCGCATCCGCGCCGAGGCGCGACGAACCCCCGATCCACCACCCGGTGATACCGGCTTCGTTGCGTGAACGGGTCATCGAGCAGATCGAGCCAGCGGTGGCCGCAACCGTTTCGCGCGAAGTTCTTCGGCGGCAGATCGAGGAAATCATCCATCAAATTGCCAACCAGGAGCGGCTCGAGCTGTCGGGGCGCGAGCAGCTTCAGCTTGCGGACGAGATTGCCGACGACATGACGGGGTACGGGCCGCTTCGTCCGCTGCTGCTCGATCAATCGATCAACGATATCATGGTGAACGGTCCGAGCAACGTCTACGTGGAACGAAGCGGCAGGCTGGAACGAATCGCAGTGCGATTCCGCGACAATGATCATATCGCCTCCGTCGCTCAGAAGATTGCCGCGCAGGTTGGCCGGCGCGTCGACGAATCCAGCCCGATGGTGGACTGCCGCCTGCTGGATGGCAGCCGCGTCAACATCATTCTCCCGCCGCTGGCGATCCATAGTCCGTGCATCTCCATCCGGAAGTTTCCAACCCGGCGTTTGGACATTGGTGGATTGATCGAAAATGGCTCAATGACCGCGGCCATCGGAAAACTGCTGGAGATCGCCGCCCGGTCTCGGCTCAATGTTCTGGTCTCCGGCGGTACCGGATCCGGCAAGACGACGCTCCTGAACGCGATGAGTCAATTCATTGATCACAGCGAACGCATCGTAACGATCGAGGATGCGGCAGAGTTGCAGCTTCAGCAGCCGCACGTGATCAGCCTGGAGACCCGGCCTCCCAGTCTGGAGGGCACAGGGCAGGTGACGCAACGCGATCTGCTGGTGAACGCCCTGCGCATGCGTCCCGACCGAATCGTGGTCGGCGAAGTCCGCAGCGCGGAAGCTTTCGACATGCTCCAGGCGATGAACACCGGCCATGACGGTTCGATCTCCACGGTCCACGCCAATAGTACCCGGGACGCCCTGACCCGCATCGAAAACATGGTGCAGATGGGACAAGTCAATCTACCGTCGCGAGCCATTCGAGCTCAGATCGTCGCTGCACTCGATCTCATTGTGCAGGTCGAACGCATGCGGGACGGGCAACGTCGTATCGTTCAGATCAGTGAGGTCATCGGCCTCGAAGGGGAGGTGATCACCACCAATGACATCGCAGCCTTCGAATACAAGGAGGAGGATGAGCAGGGTCGTCTATCGGGCACCTATAGGTGCAACCTTGCGACTCCGAAATTCAAGAGCCGTCTTGTCTATTACGGGCTGGATGGAGCGTGGGCCGAGGCAATGAGGCAGATATGATGCCGGAGTCCGTAATCGCGTCCTTTCTGGCGCTCGCGATGTGCGCGGCAGCCATTTCGTTGTGGCTCGATGCTCGGGAGCGACGCATCAATCGCCGGCTGGCGGTTGCTCTGCCAGCTTCCCATCCAGTCAACCTACCATCCATTCGCCGGTTGGAGGCGGGGTCTTCGTCGCTGTTGCTCCATCGCGTGGCCAATTACAATCGCGAGATTCCTTACGCCTGGCATCCAATCTATGTGTTGCTTGCCGGTGCCATCGCAGCAGCAGCAATCCTTTACACCAATCGCCTGCTGGGATTCTCCATTCTTTACGTGTCCGTCGCGGCGGCAATTGCCGCCATCGTCGTCGTGCGAGGCCTCTTCGGGTGGCAGCAACGTCGCTTCGCCAGGCAGCTCTTTCGACAGCTGCCTGATGCGATCCAGCTCGTGACGAGCACCGTTCGATCGGGTCTGCCTGTGCACGAAGCTTTTCGCGCCCTCGCGCGCGACATGCCGCAACCAACAGCTGGGCAGTTTGCCATCGTATGCAGCGAGGTGAACCTTGGAAGACCTCCGGAGGACGCCGTCCAAAGTGTCTATCGGCGAACGCAGGTGGCGGAATATGCGATGTTCGCGGTGACCCTTGCAGTTCAGTTGAAGTCGGGTGGTAGCCTTGCGGAGACCTTACAGAACCTGGGAGACACCGTGAGGCAACGTGTTGCACTGGCTGCTCGGGCCAAGGCGCTGGCAGGAGAGGTGATCTTTTCCTCGCGGGCGCTGACGATCTCGCCCTTGCTTGGGGGCGGGGTGCTATACGCGGCCAATCCGCAAACGGTCGACCTGTTGTTCACTGATCCCGTTGGAAACAAGCTGCTGGCTTACGCAGTGGTCTCGGTGCTTGTCGGGGCCTTGGTGATAAGTTGGATGGTCAGACGGGAAACGGCACTATGACGCTCGGTCTTGGTCTGGTGGCTCTCGCATTGGCAGCTGGTGCTGCGAGCTGCGTGTTGATCATCCGCGAAATGCACATTCGCGCTTTGGACGTGCGGGTCTCGAACGCCGTGATGGGCGTTGCTGGACGGTCAGCGCCCTTCCAAGACATGACCGGTTGGTTTTCGTCGCTCGGCATGCGGTACCGCCGTTTCTACGCCGAGGAAAATCTGGATCAGCTGCGAGCGATTCTTCAATCATCCGGTTTCAATCACCGTCGAGCCCTGCCGACCTGGATCGGTGTCAAGGCCGTCAGCATGTTCTTATGCCCGATCATTGCCGGAGGGGTCGCTCAGCTCTTGGGGAAGCCGCTGCTGGACGTGCTTGTCTTCACACTGATGGGCGTGGCGGTCGGAATCGTGGGACCGCGGTTGATACTGGCGATGCTGAAGCGGCGGTTTGATGCGGCCATTCGTCTGGGCACGCCGGATATGATCGATTTGCTGGTTGTGTGCAGCGAAGCGGGAATGGGCCTGGAGAGCGGGCTGGCACGCGTTGCGCAGGAAATGAATGAGACCAATCCCTCCATGGCCGGGGTCTTGAGGAATCTTCTTGATGATCTGCGGATACTGCCTAGCCGCAGCGAGGCATTCGAGAAGCTGGGAGCTACGTCGGATGGGCTGCGCCGATTCGGGACTATGCTCGCCCAAAGCCTGCAATACGGGACGCCGATTGGCCAGGCGCTGCGGAGCATCGCCGTCGACCTGCGGCGGGAACGTATTACCAAGCTCGAAGAAAGAGCACACAAGCTGGGCGCCAAGCTGACCATTCCCATGGTGCTGTTCCTGCTTCCAGCCATGTTCGTCATTTTGGGAGGAAGTCCCATTCTGCATCTCGTACGTTCATTTGCCAGCTTCGGTAAATAGCCATGAGCACCGTTGTCCTGTCGAAAGCCTCCTCTTACGATCGGACGATGCAGCTGTTCGGCGGCATGTGGTTCATGTTGCTGGCACTTGGCGTCGCCTTCAAGATTGGCTCGTCGCCCGATGATCCCTGGCCCTCGCTCTTGTCGAGCGTGTGCCTTGCGATCTTCTACGTACTGCTGGCTCTGTTGACCATCACGCGGCCGCCGGCAAAGGCGCAGGCGGAAGGTCTTCGCCCGAGAATAGCGGCGTTCGTCGGCACTTACATGCCATGGTCGATCGCGCTCTTCGGCAAGACCGACCAGGCGCTCCCAAACCTCGCATCCACCGCTTGCGTGTTGATCGGCATGATCATGATGCTGGTCACCATCAGGCATCTTGGCAGGTCGTTCAGCTTGGTGCCACAGGCGCGCAACGTGGTGCAAACAGGTCCGTATCGGTGGATCAAGCACCCGCTCTACCTTGCGGAAGAAATCGCGGTATTGGGTGTGGTGCTGAAAAACCCGTCGCTGCTGACCGCTATCCTGCTCGTCCTGCATATCGGCGTCCAGATTTGCCGAATTCATTACGAAGAGGACCTGCTTCGGCGCAACTGCCCTGAATATTCGAGTTACGAAGCCTCGCGCTGGAGGGTGATCCCCTATGTTTGGTGATTGCCGTTCCGGTCGACGACCGCGGTCGAGGTAGGCTCATGAGCCACAAGAAGTCGTTCATCGTGGATCAACGCGGGGCCGTCGCGTTTGAGACATTGATCGTCTACCCGGTTTTGGTGGCGTTCCTGCTCATGCCGCTCGCCGACTTGGCTGCTGCAGGCTTCCAGTTTATCTCCGCTTGGAGCGCATTGCGCTCCTTCGGGCAGTATGTGCAGTACGCTAATCCGCTCGCCCCTGACGGCACGGTGAGCTGGAAGACAGGGCTACAGACGACAGTCGCCGGTCATGCGATCAGCAACCTTCAGGTTTTGTGCGGAGACGCAGGGGCCACCTGTTCGCCAGGCAATCTGGAGTCTCCCAAGTACATTACATTCTCGACAACCATCACCTTGGCTCCAATTGTGTGGAGAGGGGTGCTGTGTCCCACCACTTGTACCTACACGCTGCCTTACTCAGAACGGTTCCAGTAGGGGGCTTCCATGCGTAGTCTACTCCGTTCCCAACGTGGCTCCATCGCATTCGCAACAGTCATCGCTCTCGTGCCACTCATCGGAGTGGTCGCACTCGGGGCGGAGGCCGGATCGTGGTACGTCACCCGCCAGCATGCGCAGAACGCGGCCGACTCGGCCGCCTATTCGGGCGCATTGCGGCTTTCATGTACGATGGCGGGTGCGGCCTGCGACACGCAATCAGTGGATTATCGCGGCAAGGAATTCGCGGCACAGAACGGATTTTGCAACTCGAGTCCCAACGACGCTACCGGCTATCCGGGCAGAAACTGTCCGACAACCCTACCGACCGGAATCTCGCGGGCCGTGCAGATCGATATCGGCGACTACAGTGCGGGCACGTTCACAACACCACCTGCAGGCACCGGCAACGCCGTTCGCGCCAGGGTCAGCCAGCAACAACCGGCGTACTTGGCGGCAGTGCTGGGTTTGACCACCGTCAACATCCCCGCCCAAGCCATTGCACTGGTCCAGCAGCCGACCAAGGCGTGCGTCCTCGCGCTTGGACCTGATTCAGGCGCACTCAAGCTGGCTGGCAATCTCAGCAACAACGGAACTGGCTGCGCGCTGATGTCGGATACGAGTGTCCAACTCGCCAGCACTCCATCTTTCACCGGCTCGGGATGGGCGGTCTATGGTGTAAGTGGCTGCACCCCGTCGGGCACCTGCAGCGGTCTTAGCGTGCCGCACAACTATTTCATGACGTACGCTAGCAATCCGCTCAGCAAACTGGACACCGCATCGTTCAACAGCAGGACGGGCAATACAAATATGCCATGCACCCTTCAGGCGGATGGCTGGAAGCATTGCGCGCCAAATAGCGCCGGGACTGGGGCTTACGGCAGTTTCACGGTGCAGAACGGCGACAAGTACGTTTTGGACCCGGGAACATATTTCTTCTACAAAGCAAATATAAAGATGACCGGCGGACAACTGAAAGGCGTAGGCATAACCCTCGTCTTGCTTGGAGACTCGCAGCTCACCATCAACGGGGGTACGGCGGATCTTTCCGCGCCTGTCACTAACACGTTCTCCTCCGATCTAAATGGCGTCCTGATCGACGATCAGGCTCCGAGCAAGATCAGCAACAAGGTCACCATCAACGGTGGCGGTCTGGTTAGTCTGGGCGGGGCAATCTACTTTCCCAAGGTCGACGTTAGCTGGGCCGGTACGACTGCCAGCACCAATACGACCTGTTCGCAAGTGATCGCCAAAACGATCGACATGAGCGGTGGCGGCTACCTCAGCACGGAAGGCTGTGCTCCGGCCACGATCATTTACACCCAAGTTGTCGCTTTGGTGCAGTAATGAGAAAGCTCGACAATCGCGGTATCGCGCCCTTTGAATTCATCATGGTATTCGTGCCGCTTTTCACGTTGATGTTCGTCATCTTCGATCTCGGACGCTATGCCATCACGATGCAATCCTTGCGGACGCTCGCGAGTGCTGGCGCCCGTGCGGTCATGATTAGCTGCTATACGCCTGCCTTGCTTCAAAGCCCGCCGCAGTCGCCGGCCGGCTGCACCGGGGATCCCCTGTCCACCGCCGCCAAGCAGACCGCGGCCCCCTTCCTGTTTTTTGGAGGTCTGACGCCAACGTTGACCGTGGGGGCCACCAGCAACAGCTTGAGTGTTACAGCTTCCCAGGCAAACTTTACGATGCTGATGCCCATATGGGGCACAGCGCTCAATGCGCCGAGCGCCTCCAACCAGATTCCCTTCTAGGGCGAATATGGCAGCAAGTCTGACATGTTTCCCCCGGCAGTGCCTCGTGGCCGCGGCATGCGGGCCAAACGCGCGGATGCGGAATTACTCGGCCAAGCGAATCGCCAAGCGTGCGACCGACCGTCCTTCGATCGCAAAGCGACGACCGGAGCGCGTGCCCAGAGCGGTCGCGCCGCGGGATAGTTCCCCACAACCAGAGAGAATGATGCGCGCTGGCAACATTGCAGGGTTTTCTTTCTGCTTGCGGCTGTGCGGTAAGTATCTCGTCTTGCAAGCTGCCTGCATGAAGGACGATGATCTTGGAAGCACGTAGTAACGAATTGTAGTGGGACAGATCGTAAGCTCTGCGACGTGGTACGCGGAGGAGAATTGTTGAGGGCATCGAGCACGTAGATTTGCGGGGATGGCCGCGGATTACAGTGGGGGGACTCGAATGGGTGGTGATCGCGTTTCGGGTAGGGCTGCAGGGAGGCTTCTCGCCTTTGGCGTGATGGGTCTTGGTGCGGCGCTCGCCTCCTTTGCGACCCCTGACCGCGCGACGGCTGCAGACCGGCGGGGGTCCTCCGGCGGCGTCTTCGTCAGCGAAATGAACGACGTCCAGCGGGTCAAGCTCGTCGTCAACAAGTCACGCACCTTCAAGGTCGATACTGCTTTCGCAACCATCGTGGCCGGCTCGCCTGATATTGTGGACGTGAAATCGCTCAGCGATCACCTCATTTACGTGCAGGGCAAGCAGACCGGCACAACAAACGTCATACTATTTGATTCATCGATGAAGCAGATCGGGATCCTCGACGTCGAGGTCGTGATCGATACCGGAAATCTACAGCAGAACATCCGGACCAGCACCGGTGGCCAAGGTATTCGCGTGTCGGCTTCCGAGGGACAGGTGGTGCTCAGCGGGACCGCAGCCGACGCGGTTACCGCCGAGCGGGCCATGGCGATCGCCACCAGTACGGTCGCGAAAGGGGGCGTCGTCGTTAACGCGATGAGCGTCGCGGCGCCGCAACAGGTGATGCTCGAGGTGCGCTTTCTCGAGGTGAGCCGGGAGGCTGGACGCAACTTGGGCGTCAATCTCTATGCGGCGAATGCCAATGGGACGAACGTTGGCAACAGCGGGCTGGGCGGTGTGACACGCGCCGGTCGAGCACCGATTGGCGGAATCAATACCGCCAACGGTCCTCTCGGTGCCGGGGGAGGAGCTGTCGGCGCTCCGCCGACGGGTAGTCTTCCGATCCTCGGAACTCTGGGGACGCTTGCCGGGACTGCAGGGGGGGTCGCGCCGGCACCGTTCGGAAGTCTGTTGACCAGTCTCATTCGAACCAGCAATGGCGGCTCGGTGGATTTGTTGATCTCCGCGCTGGAAACCAAGGGATTGGCCCGCCGACTGGCCGAGCCAAACTTGACCACGCTTTCCGGCGATGCCGCCCGCTTCCTGGCTGGCGGTGAGTTTCCAGTGCCCATACCGACCCAGACGACGAACGGCTTTCCGACCATCACGATCGACTACAAGAAGTTCGGCGTCGAACTGGCTTTCGTGCCAACCGTGCTATCGCGCGGTGTGATCAATCTTCGCGTCGAGCCGTCGGTCAGCGAGCTTGATTTCACCAATGCGGTGACGATCCAGGGGACGACTGTTCCAGCATTGACCCGCCGCGACGCGCGCACGACGGTCGAGCTGCGCGACGGCCAGAGCTTTGCAATCGCCGGCCTGCTGCAAACCCGCAACCGTCAGGACATTTCGCAATTGCCCTGGATCGGCTCGGTGCCCGTGCTTGGAGCCCTGTTCAGCAGCAAGTCGTACCAGCAGGAGGAAACCGATCTCGTCATCATCGTGACGCCACGCCTGGTCGCGCCGGCCGCACCCGGTCAGCAACTGGCGTCGCCGCTCGACTCCCGCCTTCCGGCCAATGACGTTGATTTCTTCCTCAATGGCCAGATGGAAGTCCGCAAGCGTTACCATGACTACGTCAACTCCGGAGGCGAGGTGAAGGGACCGTATGGCCACATCATCGCGCCTGAACTCAGGGCCCCCGTCGTCGTCCCGGCCGCGAGTGCCGATCAGACGGTCGTCAAAACTCTAAACTAGAGGACGCGCGAGATGACGATCAGGTATCTGGCTCTGTTTGCGCCCTTCCTCCTCGGGGGATGTTACGGCGTCGCCGGTCATGACGAGGTGGATCGCTACTTTCAGCGTTCCGACACCATCACGATGAGTGCCGGCAATGCCAAGGAGGTCAACGCCGTCACCCATACAATCCATCCATGGCCGCGATACGTCGGCGATCGCCGGATCGCATACGATGCTCGACGCGTCGGCTCCGCGGTGACGCGTTACGGCAACCAGCAACAGCCGGTGGATCAGCTTCCCGACATGGGCGATCCGACGAAACTCATGGGCCAGCGGCCTCCGGTCACGCAGAATGTCAACGTAACTGGATTGGGTGCGGGAGCATCGGCGGGAGTATCGGTGCCAGTCGGCCGGGCAGAGGGCAGGTAGCGGCTTCAGGTAATTGAGTTGGGCGATGGGATATTTTGAGTGCGGTGCAGTGAGTCCGCTGGGCCGGGCGGGGACAAAATTATGCGACGTGCCATTTTACTGCTGACCTGTTGCTGGCTGGCGCCAGGCCTTGCTGCTTGTGACTATACCACGCGGGAGGCTGCCATCGTGGCTCCGGTCGAGCCACCGGGCGGAGACCCCGTGCAGGAGCCGACCGACGTCAAGTACTACCCGTCGGACGAGCCCGTGCGGCTGGGCCTGGAGCATTACAATCGCGGCAGTTACGGACTCTCACAGCGCTATTTCAAGGACGCCGTCGAGAAATCACCCAAGGACGTCACGGCTTGGATTGGACTTGCGGCGAGCTACGACAAGCTGCGTCGTTTCGACCTTGCTGACCAGGCCTATGCCCGAGCGATCCGGCTCGGCGGCGAAACTGTGCAAGTCCTAAATGACCAGGGATATTCGTACATGCTGCGCGGCAATCTGAGTGCGGCGCGCCGAAAGTTTGAGAAGGCCTATTCGCTCGATCCAGGCAACCCGGTCATCGCCAATAACCTCGAGCTTCTCAATGGCAGCCGGCGCTTCATTGAAAGACCACCAAACAACCAGCCTTAAGAGGGCGATCGGCTACTGCGATCGCGGCCAGTTCTCGTCAATTTGGCCCGATCACAGCATCAGCGTGACGGCTGCCGCTGCGGACGATGACAACAACGCCATTGCGAATGGTAAATCTTGCGCCGAGCAGTTTCCGCACCTTCTCCGTGATCGGAGAGGGAAAGGGAACGGTTTCTCCCACGACGGGATCGCCGACCCTTATCGTCTCAGTCGCGGGGCCCGCAACTGGTGCAGGCTTGATATAGTCTCGGATAAGCTGAATCTCTTCACGTGACAGGACAATCGGGGCCTGGTCAGATTGGGTCTCCAACGGCGGCCTGGGTGTTCCACTGCTTGCCTTTTCGCGGATCTCATTGGCGCTTGCGATCTGATCGAGCCTGGCTACGCGTAACTTGAGCGCGATGATATCACGTTGCAGCGTTGCGATCTCCAATTTGCGCGCGTTGACCTGCATGATGACAATGATCGCGCAAACGCAACTCACGACGAAGCCGACGCTCAGCAGTGCGATCAACCACCGCTCGAAGTTTCCCATCGACCCTCCGGTCGTCCGGGGGAGTTGATCGCGCTGGAGATGGCGCCGCCAGATGCGACGTGCTCGGTCGATCCAATTGGGAGATCCCGTTACGCCGGTCGCCGCCTGGCGCGGCCCAAAATGCGCGGGCGACGAGGCGGCTTGCTCTCGGGCTGGATCAACGACCGACGCCGTGTCGACTTGCTCAAGCCCTCGATTCTCGGGGACGCGATCCGCCGTTGTCAGACGAGCGGCAGGGTGGAAGGGATCCATCTGCTTATCGAGCCGACCCATCTCCGCTCTCCATGGAGCCATCCATCAACTTCAGCAGTTCCGCCGACGCAGCTCGAATAGGGTACCCGAGGACTCGATCAATCGGAACGGAAAAGGCTCCAAACCGCCCCGTGAGCTGCTCTAAGAGTAGTTTCAAGAGATAGGCCGCCAACTAGATGCCAGGGTTCACCCCACCCCCGCGGATGCTGCGACCAGTAAGTTCATTGATTGTTCTCAACCCGAGGCTGCCTCCTAATCAGCGAGTCCCAGGTTCGAGCCCTGGTGCGCCCACCATCGCGAAAGCGGTCTTATTCAATAAATCGCGGGAAGAACTGCCGAGCCCGAAACGGCTCTCGTGCGACCTTTCCCGCGGCCAGATTGCCGTGCGAATCTTCCTTCGTTTCATCATTTTCGCCCCTTCCGATTGAGCAGATCGATCACGTGCTCGTCGTTAGAGGCGGTGTGTGCACAGGCGGCGGACGAGAGCCGGCGCGGTCTCACATGTCCGAAGTCTGTGGTCGCGACACGTCGGTTCGACTCTCGCTCTCCGCCATCTTGCCAGCCGCACTCCGGGACCTTTACCTCGGGAAGTCTTGCCAATATTTGATATATCATGTATCAACGTTCGCAGACTATCTGCTCGAGATCTGCGGGACGCATGACGAAGCTTATCTTCGGGGTGGTGGCGGACGATTTGACCGGCGGCATGGAAACGGCCGCGATGCTGGTCGCTGCCGGCATCGAATGCGGATTTGTCACCGACCCCGATCTGGTTCGCGGCTGCGGCGATGTGCCGGCTATCGTGGTCGCGCAGAAGACGCGGGTGATCCCCGCGAGCGAAGCCGTCAGCATGACGGCGAAGGCGGCACGGGCGCTGCTTGCGCGGGGCGCGAGGCAAATCTTCTTCAAATATTGTGCGACGTTCGATTCCACCGACCAGGGGAATATCGGCCCCGTCTCCGATCTGCTGATGCAGCTGACCGGCGCCGAATACACCGCCTTTTGCCCGGCTTCTCCCGCCCTTCGAAGGAGTGTCTACAACGGTCATCTCTTTCTCGGCACCGAGCTGATCTCGGACTCGCCGAAACGCAATGATCCGCTGACGCCGATGACCGATCCCGATCTGGTCCGGGTTCTGCAGCGTCAAACGCGGGCCAAGGTCGGCCTTCTGGCGCATTCGCAGGTCAACGCCGGCGCGGACTCGGCCGGTCGCGCGATCGCGGAAGCGGCGGCTCGGGGTATCCGCTACTTCATTGCGGACACGATCTACGATCGGGATCTCGATACGCTTGCCACGCTCACCTGTGATTGGAAGCTGATGACAGGCAATGCGACGATCGTGCAGCACTACCCGGACATCTGGAAGGCGCGGGGGCTCATCGCCGCGGCCAGGAGACCGCCCAGTTTGCGCGCGGTTGGTGGCGGCGGCGTGGTTCTCGCCGGGAGTTGCGCCGAGCGGACGTTGGAGCAACTTGCTGAATTCGAGAAGAGCCATCCCTTGCTTCGCATCAATCTTCTGAACGCTGAAGATGCGGCGGCGACGGTTGGCGACGCGCTCGACTGGGCGCGGCCGCGGCTGCGGAACGGTCCTATCGGCTTCGCCACTTCGGACACGCCCGAGGCCGTCAAGATGGCTCAGGAGCGATACGGTCGTGAAGGCGCGGCGAAGCTCGCCGAAGCCATTCTTGGTCGACTCGCTGTCTCTCTTCGCAGTGTCGGCGTACGGCGCTTCGTCGTGGCCGGTGGCGAGACCTCTGGTGCGATCGTCGAGCAGCTCGGCATTCGACGTTTGCGGGTCGGTCCCTATGGCGGACCCGGCATCGGCACCGCGGTGACTGAAGACGAGGATCCGTTGGCCCTTTGTCTCAAGTCCGGCAAGCTGGGCCCCGTTGATCTGTTCGCGACGACGCTCGAAGCAATGTTGAATCCGGAGGGAGCCAATTGAACGAACGCGAACTCAGGCAATCCGTGCTGGATATCGTGGCCCGCCTCGAGGCCAAGGGCTTCAATCACGGCAGCAGCGGAAATGTCAGCACTCGCATCGGAGAAGACATTCTCATCACGCCGACCGGCGGCAATAGCGGCAACACCACCATCGACGGTCTCGTCCATTTGAAGCGCGACGGAACGGTGGTTGGAGACGGCTTGCCCTCCAGTGAATGGCACATGCATCTGGCGATCCTCAACGCCTATCCGCAAGTGAACGCGGTGGTGCACACCCATGCCGATTGCTGCGTCGCGCTGTCCTGCCTCGCAAAGCCAATCCCGGCATTCCACTACATGGTCGCCAGTTTTGGTGGCAACGATGTGCCTTGCGCACCCTACGCCACGTTCGGCACCAGGGCTCTCGCCGACGGCGCCGTCGCGGCGCTGAAACAACGCAAGGCCTGCCTGCTCGCGAACCACGGGATGATTGCCGTCGGCAAAGGGCTGCAGGCGGCCTTCGACCTCACCGTGAAGCTCGAAACCCTTGCCCGGCAGTATCTGCTCGCCTGTCAGGCCGGCGCACCCGCGATCCTTGCCGACGACGAAATGGCGCGGGTGGTCGAACGCTATGGCAGTTACGGCCGCGCTGCTCTGCCGGCCTGAGAAGGACTAGTCCATGGAGATCACCGGCAAGACCAAGATCATGTTTGTGCTCGCCGACCCGATCGATCATGTGCGGGCGAGTGCGGTCATGAATGCCTATTTCGGATCGATCGGCGAGGATGTGGCGGTGTCGCCGATCCATGTCCTGCCCGGCGATCTCGGCCAGATCGCCGCAAGCATCAGGCTCATGCGCAACGTCTTCGGCTTCGGCGTCACGATCCCGCACAAGACCGGCGTGATCGAGCATCTCGATGAGATCACGCCGACGGCGCGACTGATTGGCGCGGTCAATTTCGTGAAGCGGACGGCGGAAGGGCGCCTCGTCGGCGACAATCTGGATGCGAGGGGATTCATCGCCAGCCTCGCGCAGCATGAAATTGCGGTGCGCGATCGGAAAGTGCTCCAGGTCGGTGCCGGTGGCGCGGGACGCGCCACTGCATTCGGCCTGGCGGAGGCCGGGGCGCGCGAACTCACGATCATGAACCGGGATGAGGAGAAAGCTCGTGCGCTTGCGGCTGCCGTGGCGGCGCATTATCCCGCCACGAAGGTCAGCGCCGGCCGCGCGGAGGCGCGCGCATCGATCTCATCGTCAATACGACGCCGCTCGGCATGAAGCCGGATGATCCACTTCCGCTCGACATCGAAGGTGTCGGTCCCGGCGCCACCGTCAGCGACATTATCGTCAATCCAGCAGTAACCCGCCTTCTTGCAAGGGCGGCTGCGCAGGGCGCAAAGGTCGTCGGCGGAAAGCCTATGCTCGACGCGCAGATGGCCCTTGTCGCAGGGTTCATCGCGCGATAGCCTGATATATCAAATATTATATCGAAGTCGCTGGGGCGGCTTTGGATTGGGTGCAAGGGCCGCCCGAGGGCAGGCGAAAGGGAAGCGAGGCTTCGTGAATATTGCATCGGCCAGGCAATCGGCGTCGGGCGCATCGATCCGCATCAGTCGCTTGGAGAAGCGCTTCGGTGCCGTGTCCGCCGTCGATGGCGTCGATATCGATATTGCTGCCGGTGAGTTCATCGCCCTGCTCGGACCCAGCGGCTCCGGAAAGACGACGATCCTGATGAGCGTTGCGGGATTCGAATTCCCGACCAGCGGCACCATTCACGTCGATTCCGAAGACCTGACCTATGTTCCTTCGAACAGACGCAATCTGGGAATGGTGTTCCAGAACTATACGCTGTTCCCGCACATGTCGATTCTCGACAATGTCGCCTTTCCCTTGAAGATGCGCGGTCTCCGGACGGCCGAACGTCACGCGCGCGCCGAAGCCGCGCTCGCAACCGTGCGTCTGGCAGGCTATGGCCACCGTCGTCCGAATGAGCTTTCCGGCGGTCAGCAGCAGCGCGTGGCGCTCGCGCGTGCGATCGTCTATCAGCCGCGCGTCCTCCTGATGGATGAGCCGCTCAGTGCGCTCGACAAGAATCTGCGCGAAGACATGCAGCTCGAGATCAAGCGATTGCACGCCGAGCTTGGCATCACCGTCATCTTCGTCACCCACGACCAAAGCGAGGCGCTGACCATGGCCGACCGGATCGCCGTCCTGAGGGATGGCAAGATCCAGCAGATCGGGCCGGCGCGCCAGCTTTACGAAAGGCCCGCGAATCTCTTCACCGCCGGCTTCATCGGCGAGATGAATTTCGTCGACGTTGCCGTCCAAAGCGTCGGCGACGGCATCTCTGTGGCGCTGCCCGGGGGTGAAACATGGCGCCTGCCGGCCACGGCGGCCGTTGAGCCAGTTGCGGCCGGCGAGGCAGCGGTGCTGGCCGTGAGGCCCGAGCGGCTGCAACTCGGCGCCAATCCCGCCGGGCAAGTCATCACTGTGACGCTGAGCGACATCGTCTATGCCGGGGCAGCCCTGCTTCTGATCGGACGTCTGCCTGACGGCACCGAGATGCGCGCGCGAATCCCCGGCGCCTCGCAGCTCAGCTCCCTGGCCCCGGGTGACGTTGCGACCTTCACTATCCCTACTGAGGCGATGCTGCTCTACCGGGGAAAGCGGCGATGACGGAGGCGAGGCGATCGCATTTCTGGCATTCCGACGGCCGCCGGCTGAGCGGCCTGTCGACGTTGCTGCTGCTCCTGCCGTTCTTCGCCATCATCGCCTTCGTCTTCGTCTATCCGATCCTGCAGCTCCTGGTGATCAGCATCCTCGAGCCGCATCCGACCTTGGATAATTACGCGCGCGTCGTCGAAAATCCGGTTCACATGCGCGTCCTGATGCGCACGCTCTGGACCGCAACGCTGGTGACCGCCTTGTCGGTGATCCTCGGCTTCCCGGTCGCCTATTACATGAGCCGGGCGAAGGGAACGGTCGCCGCCCTTGTCGCGGTCTGTGTCATCCTGCCGCTCTGGTCGAGCGTCCTGGTGCGCACCGCCGCCTGGTCATTCCTGTTCCAGCGCAACGGGCTGATCAATTCGGCGTTGATGTCTCTCGGTCTGACGTCACAGCCGTTCAAGCTGCTTTACACCCAGAGCGCCGTCGTCATCGCCATGACCCACGTGCTCTTGCCGTTCATGATCCTGCCGATCTACGGCGCATTGCGCAGCATTCCGAACGACTATGGGCGTGCGGCCGCCGTGCTCGGCGCGACGCGCCTGCGGGCCTTTCTGGAAGTCATCCTTCCCTTGAGCCTGCCGGGCGTCGTCTCCGGTTCGCTGCTCGTGTTTCTCACGGCGATCGGCTTTTTCATCACGCCCGCCCTGCTTGGCTCGCCGCAGGAGATGATGATCTCGACGCTCGTTTCGAAGCAGATCCGTGAGGTGCTCGATTGGCCCTTCGCTGCGGCGCTGGTCGGGGTACTGACCGTATTCGTGACGCTGCTGGCGATCGTCTTCAGCAAGACGTTGCGGTTCGACCGGCTGATGGGGAATGCCTCGTGAAACCGCCGACCGACCGCGGATCGCTTGCGCTGGGGGCCTATGTCTATGCCGTGCTGGCCTTCATCATCGTGCCTCTCGTCATCGTCATTCCAATGTCGTTCAGCCAGAACGACTATCTGGCATTTCCGCCGTCCGGCTTCACGCTGAAATGGTACGCGGAATATTTTGACAGCAGGCAATGGCGTGCCGCCACCTGGCTCAGCGTGCAGGTCGCCTTGCTGACCGCTCTTTTCGCGTCGGTCATCGGCACAGCCGCGACCTATGCAATGATCCGCGGCCGCAGCCGGCTGGTCACGGCTTTCCAGATCCTTTTGATCGGGCCGGTCATTGTGCCGCATATCGCGCTCGCCGTCGGCCTCTATCTGTTTTTTCAGACGATCGGTCTCTCCGGAACCATTCCAGGCTTCGTGCTGGCGCATACGGTGCTCACCTTGCCGTTCGTCGTTTTCACGATGGCCGCCGCGTTGGGAAAGGTCGATGCCAATCTGGAGGCGGCCGCCATGAGCTGCGGCGCGACACGCTTCCAGGCCTTTCGCCTGGTCACGCTGCCACTCGTCCTGCCGAGTCTCGCCAGCAGTGTGCTGTTTGCCTTCATCATCTCCTTCGACGAGCCGGTGGTGTCGTTCTTTCTGTCCGGTGTGCGCCAGAAGACGCTGCCGCGCCGAATGTTCGAGGACATCGAGCAGAACCTGACGCCGGTGATTCCCGCGATCGCGACACTGCTGATCGTCCTATCCATTTTGATTCTGCTGGGGGCCCATGTCCTCCGATCCCGCAGCGTCACCCGATAGCGAGCCAGTGAGAACCAGAGAGAGGAGATCGTCGATGCTGAAAACAGGTTGGATGTGGAATTCGGCAGCTGTCGTGCTTGGTTTGATTCTTTGTGGAGCGTTGCCGGCTGCCGCTCAAAAACTGGAAGACCAATTGGTGATTGCCACGACCGGTGGCCTGATGGGCAACACCCTCGCGAAATATTTCTACGATCCCTTCAACAAGGCCAAGAATGTCGAAATCGTCCCGGTCGCGATCGAGGTCCCCGACCAGTGGGCGCGCGCCAAGGCGATGCAGCGAACCGGCAAGGTGGAGTTCGACATCGTCACGGCGACGGGTCCCGACCTGGTCGGACGCACCGACATGCTCGAGAAGATCGACTGTGCGAAACTGCCCAGCGTCCAGAAGTTCGGCGTCTCCGACGCCTGTCAGCCCTACGGCGTTGCTCGCACGACCGGCGGCATGCTGATCACCTACAATACCGAAACGTTCAAGAACAAGGCGCCCAAGACATGGGCCGACTTCTGGGACGTCAAGCAGTTTCCCGGGCCGCGCGGGCTGCCAGACACCGGCGACAGCGATTGGTGGGTTCCGGTCGCCGCGCTCCTCGCCGACGGGGTCAAGCCGGACCAGCTTTTCCCGCTGGACATCAATCGCGCCTACAAGAAGCTGGACGAGATCCGTCCCAATGTCGCGGTGTGGTGGAAGACAGGCGACCAGGTGCAGCAGATCATGCGCGGCCGCGAGGTCGTCATGGCCATGAGCTATTCAGGCCGCGCGCTCGCCGTTGTGAAGGAGGGCGTACCGGTTGCGATGTCTTGGGACCAGGCCATTCGCGACACCGGTTACATGGCTGTTCTCAAGGGTGCGCCTGACCTCAATGCCGCCATGGCCTATCTCGACTTCTTCTATGCAAGCTCCGACGCGCACGTGCCGTTCATGCGCGCTGTCAACTATGCGACGGCCAGCAAGTCGGCCATCGAGCTGTTGAAGCCGGAGGAGCGCAATCTCTACGCGACCTCGCCGGAGAACTACGAAAAGCTGGTCAAGCCCGATTTCGCCTGGATCGGCGAACATCGTAACGAACTGCGGGAGCGGTGGATGGCCTGGCTGACGCGTTAAACCGCATTAGCTGCCATTTGCGCTTGTAAGTGAGGACCGACCATGGATCACACCAGTGACCCCGGCGCGCTGCGCTACGTGATCGATCCAGGAAGGCTCGATCTCGTCAAGGAGTTCCGCGCAAGTCCGCTCGGCGTGCATAGTCCGGAACTTCGCAAGCTGTTGGCGCGGATGCGATGGGGCAAGCCGGAAGGGCGGCTTGTTCTGATCGTGCTCGAGCCTGGCAAGGCTTGGCGGCTGTCGCGCATCCCCAAGCGTCGGGGCGATCCGATGCCTTTCGTCGATGATCGCGTCTTCACCTCACTTGTTGAAGCGGAGTGGCATGTCTTCAAGCTGCGCTGGCAAGAGATGACGGGAACGACGCTGCCTGCGGAGATTTCCGGTGATCTATAAGACCAACGAGTATCTCGGCTATCCGGATCGCATCAGTGTCCCGGCAGGCGAGGCCGTCAGATTCCAGCTCAGCAGCAAGCGCCCGAGCGTGAAGGTCGAGGTGCTCAGGCTGCGCTGCGGCGATGTCGACACCAACGGCCCGGGCTTCAAATATGAGGTAGTGACGAGCCCCATTGACGGTGAGCATGCCTGCCTCGACCAACCGATCCGCCCGGGATCCAATGCCGTCATTGACCACGACGGTGCACTGGTCCCGACCGGCGCGCATTGGTGTTTCGGAGCCTATGTGTACCCGACGCGGATCGCGGACAATGCCAAGGCCTTGATGGGAAATTGGTGCGAGCGTTCGGCGCGCGGCTGTGCGCTCGAGCTCGACGAGGAGGGGCAACTGGTCCTGGTGCTGGGCCAGGTGAGCGGTACGCCGGCGCGTTTTGGCCTCGACGTCAAGCTACGGCAGCGCGTCTGGGCATTCGTATCGTGCGCGCTTGACCTTGCGCGGGGATCGGCCTCCTTGTCGCTGATTGTTCCGGCAGACGGCGTTCGGCCGTCTGCTGCCTATTCGAAATCGTTCGCGCTGCCGCAAGCGCCCGCGCTCGATTCCGGCCTGGCGTTCCTGATCGCGGCCCATCACGCGAATGGGGATCGCCAATATACCTCGCACTTTGACGGCAAGATCGAAGCTCCGCGCGTCTTTTCGTGTCCGTTGGACGCAGAGGCGCTGCGGGTATTCGACGGCCGGCAGCGGACGGGGGCAAGCGATGCCGGGCTTGTCGCCTTCTGGGATTTCTCGAACGGAATCTCGTCGCTGTCGATCAAGGACCTTTCGCCGAACGGCCTGCATGGCAGCCTCCGCCAGTTGCCCCGCAGGGGCGTCACCGGCTTTCACTGGTCTGGCTCCGTCCACGACTGGCGGCTGTCGCCGCAGGAATATGCGGCGATTCATTTCCACAGCGACGACATCTACGATTGCGAGTGGCAGACAACTTGCACGCTCGATGTGCCGGCCCACTGGCGATCCGGAGTCTATGCGCTCCGGCTGACGTCAGGTGGCGACAATCCCGACCGGGACTGCGAAAGCTACGTCACCTTCTTCGTGACGCCGGGCAAGGCGTCCAGACGCGCGGATCTCGTCGTGGTCGCTTCGGTCGCGACATATCTGGCTTATGCCAACAGCGCGCTGCGTCTCTATCAGGTTCACTTCGAAACGCTGATGGAGCACGTTCTGTGGCTGCCGCAAGATGACGTCTTCATGCAGGAGAACCCGGAGATCGGCCAGTCGACCTACGATTGCCATGTCGACGGCTCGGGGCGGGCGTACAGCTCCTGGCTGCGGCCCATCCTCAACATGCGTCCGCGCGGCTACTGGTTCAATTTGATCAACGACACCCACATCCTCGACTGGCTCGAGGAGAAGGGGATCGCCTACGATCTGATCACGGATGTCGAGCTTGACCGGGAAGGAGCGCGGGCGCTCGCCCCTTACCGGGTCATGATGACGCCGACCCATCCCGAATATTACAGCTTCAACATGATGAACGCGATCATGGCGTATCAGAACGCCGGCGGGCGGCATATCTCGATGGGAGGCAACGCATTCTACTGGCGCTGCGGCTTTCACCCGGCCGCGCCAGCCGCGCTGGAGGTTCGCCGCGGCATGGCCGGAACGCGCACCTGGGAATCGGAGCCGGGCGAAGTGCATCTTGCCGGCACCGGCGAGCCGGGCTCGCTGTGGCGGCATTCGGGCTTTGCGCCGCAAAAGCTGGTCGGCGTCGGGTTCTCGGCCATGATCAACGATACCTGCGGCTACTATCTGCGCACCGCCGAAAGCGACGATGCGCGCGTCGCGTTCATCTTCGAGGGCACGGGCCGTCACGAGAAGTTCGGTGATTTTGGATTTCGCTACAATGGTGCCGTCGGCAGCGAGATCGACCGGTACGATCTCGAGCTCGGTACGCCGCCGCATGCGCTGCGGATCGCGACGTCGGAAGGATTGGGCGCGGGCGCGCTGCCCACGCCGGAGGAGTTTCGCACCGTGGTCGACGGACTCGACGGCACGCAGAATGCGCTGGTGCGCGCCGACATGGTGTTCTTCGAGACCGCCCATGGCGGCGCCGTCTTTGCGACGGGATCGATCACCTACGGCATGTCGTTGGGTCACAACAATTACGACAACAACATCAGCACCATCACGTTGAACGTCGTGAATCGCTTTCTCGATCCAAGGCCGTTCGTCATGCCTGCCAAAGCCTAGACTGCGGCCTCGATTTCGGCCCAACATGCAAAATTGCCATCTCGTCGCCAGAGATGACTTCTCGAACCAGGGAGGCTGTCATGTCGGACAAGCCTGAGTTTCACCCGCCGGAATTGGGATCCTTCAACGTCGCTCCCCGGAAGGCGCGCCCGATGCATGCGGACGAGCACTGGGCCAGCCAGCCCTGGTATGAGGCTCCGCGCGGCGATCCCGCCGTCGCGGAAGTCTACACCTACACCGATGCGATGTCTTACGACCCGGGAGACGAAGTCGTCTTTCGCTCCTCCGCGACCGCAAAGGCCTGGCGGTTGCAGATCTATCGCGACGGTCTCGAGCCCGAGATGGTGCATGAGGTCGATGCGCTTGACGGCGTGTTCGCGGCTACGCCGTCCGATGCCTATCGCAACGGCTGCAACTGGCCCGTCGCTCATCGCTGGACGTTGCCGCCCGATCTGCGCTCGGGCTTCTATCGCGTGGTCTCGTCGTGCGAGCGAGCGAACGGGGCCCGCTTCGTCCAGCATCATTTCTTCGTCGTGCGCCCGACCGAGACAACGCGGCGCGCGAAGATACTGATGATCCTGCCGACGGGCACCTGGACCGCCTACAATGATTTCGGCGGTGCCAATCATTATTTCGGCGTCGAAGGTCCTGACAGGGACGAGCCGTCGCCGGTGTTGTCACTGCAGCGGCCATGGACGCGCGGCATGGTCTGGCTGCCGCCCGGCGCACCGCGCATCTGCGCCAATCCCGCGCCCGAGATGGGCGACGCGCCACGCTACCAGATGAAGGAGTGGGCGTTCTCCAACGGCTTTGGCCAATATTACGCGGCAGCGGGCTGGGCCCAGTTCGATCGGCATTTCGTGCTCTGGGCGCAGAAGGAAGGCTACGCCCTCGACATGATCACCCAGACCGACCTCCAGTACCGGCCCGAGCTGCTCGACGCCTACCCTTGCGTCACCATCATCGGCCATGACGAGTACTGGACATGGGAGATGCGCGAGGCGATCGAGCGCTATGTGGAGGGCGGCGGGCGGCTCGCGCGCTTTGGCGCGAACTTCCTGTGGCAGATCCGGCTCGAGGACGATGGCAAGCGCCAAGTCTGCTACAAGTTCAAAGCGGTCCACAAGGACCCGATCGTCGGCACGGACCGCGCGCGTCTGATGACGTCTGCCTGGGAAGATCGCAACGTCCGTTGGCCCGGCGCCTCGACGGTCGGCGTGAACGGTGCGCACGGCCTCTACGCGTCCTGGGGCGGATTCGCGCCGAACGGCCAACGAGGCTTTACCGTCTATCGCCCCGAGCATTGGGCATTTGCCGGCACGGGACTGCACTATGCCGACATCTTCGGCGACAAGCAGCACATCTTTGCCTACGAGGTCGACGGGCTGGATTACACGTTCCGCAACGGGCTTCCGTTTCCAGTCCCGGCCGAGGGGCAACCCGAGACCATTCAGATTCTGGCGATGGCGCCGGCCGTCCTGGCCGAAGACGAGCCGCAGGGTGAGGGCTTCCGCTATTACATCCGCAATAGCGACCACGAAGGTCTGGTGGAGTGCATCAACGGTGAGGTCACGCCCGAGGGTCTGGCCCGCTACAAATATGGCTCTGGCATGATGGTGCACATGACCCGCGGCAAGGGCGAGGTGCTGACAGCCGCGACCTGCGAATGGGTGATGGGGCTGAAGCGCGGCGATCCGTACACGCAGCGGATCACCCGCAACATCCTCGATCGGTTCACTGCGCCCCGTTCCGCGTGAGCAACTTTCAGCGACGCCTGGATTTCGCGCGTGCTGCCTTGGCAGGTGGTGCAGCGCGTGTCTTCGTCGCTTCGATCTCGACGTCTTCGTCGATGGCGGTCTCTGGAGTCATGAAGCGCGTGCCGCCATGCTTTTCCAGCAACCGGACGAGATTCTGGCCGCCCTCCATCATGTCCGCCTGGATCGACTCGCGAACCTTGTCCGGCCGGCGCTGCCGCAGATTCTTGAGAACGGACAGGTGCTGATGTTCGTTTGGATAGGTTGGGGGGGCGTGCGGATAATGGAAATTCAACAAGGGTCCGTTCCGCATCCAGATATCGTCGAGGATGGCGAGTACTTCGGGAAGCCCCGATCCATCATAGAGACCGCGGTGGAATTGCCAGTTGGCGCGAACCGCGTCGGACCATCTGTGCTCTTTCTCCGCGCTGATCAGCTCGCGGTGAGTGGCCTCCATCCTGTCGATATCGGCGTCCGAGATGCGCGTGGTTGCGTGCTCGGCGGCAAGTCCCTCGAGAAACAGCCTGACGGTCCTGAGCTCGATATATTGCTTGGCGGTCATGTGGGCGACCATGATCGAGCGTCCCGCTTGCATCTCGAGCGCGCGGCCGCGCACGAGCTGCATCAGGGCTTCGCGAATGGGCGTCTCCGACACGTTCATGGTCGCAGCAAGGTCGCGAATCTTGAAGCGATGGCCCGGCCAGAACCGGCCTTCCATCAGCGCCTGACGCAGATTGTTGTAGACCAGGCTTGTCAGGCTGTCGCGAGCCACCGGGCCCACAGCGCCCTCGCCATGTCTCTGTTCAACGTCAACCATTCTCGGTCCCCGCAAGGTCTGGGCTGTCTCGGCAATCCGCGCCGATACGGGGTCGGATCCGGACCCTAGCCTTTGGATAACGAGGTCTACGGGTCCGGGCCGGCAAAGCAACAATTCCCTTGTATCCGACAACATAATATATGATATATCAGAACTGGAGAAGAGAGAGCATGCCGGAGATGATCAGGACAAGGGATGCTGCCCTGCGGGCGCGGGCCGAGAAGGTCGTGCCAGGCGGGATGTGGGGACATCTCCACGCGGCCAAGTTGCCGGAGACGTATCCGCAGTTCTTCAGCCGCGGCGAGGGCGGCGTGCTCTGGGATGTCGATGGTCATCGCTACGTCGACTTCATGTGCAGCTGGGGTCCCAACCTGCTTGGCCATCACCATCCCGAGGTGGAGGAAGCCGCCGAGCGTCAGCGGCGCGACGGCGACTGCCTCAATGGTCCGGCCGAAGTCATGGTCGAGTTGGCCGAGCTTGTCGTCGATATGGTGGGACATGCCGATTGGACGCAGTTTCAGAAGAACGGCACCGATGCGACGACGACGTGCGTCACGATCGCAAGGGCTGCAACGGGTCGACGAAAGATCCTCGTCGCCAAGGGCGCCTATCATGGTGCCGTGCCGTGGTGCTCGCCGTCGCTTCTCGGCGTGACCGCGGAGGATCGCGCCCATCTCGGATATTTCACGTTCAACGACGTCGAGAGCCTCGAGGCGGCGGCCAGGGCGGCGGGCGATGATCTTGCCGGAATCCTGATTTCGGCGTTCCGCCACGATCTCGGGTACGACCAGGAACTTCCAACCGCAGAGTTCGCGCGTGCGGCGCGTCGCATCTGCGACAGCAAGGGGGCCGCGCTGCTCATCGACGAAGTTCGCGCCGGCTTCCGCCTGAATACCGCGGGTAGCTGGGAAGGCCTTGGTGTTCGGCCCGACTTGTCGGCCTGGAGCAAGGCGATCGCCAACGGTCATGCTCTGGCGGCTGTGACCGGAGCCGATTGGCTGCGCCGTGCCGCGTCCCAGGTCTTCGTCACGGGCTCATTCTGGGCCGGCGCCGTCGCCATGGCTGCTGCCGTCGCGACATTGAAGATCGTGCGCAGGGACGATGTTCCGACCCGCCTCGCGCAGCTTGGGCAAGCGCTGCGCGATGGCCTCGACACGCGTTCCCGTCAGTTCGGTCTTTCGATCCGTCAATCGGGACCGGTGCAAATGCCGACGCTTTTGTTTGAAGCGGACCCGGACTACCGGAAAGGTTCGGCCTTCTGCAGCGCGATGCTCGCAAGGGGTGTCTACTTCCACCCCAAGCACAACATGTTCCTCTGCGCCGCCCATACCGAGGCCGACATCTCCGCCGCGCTCGAGGCCGCAGAGCACGGCTTTGCAACGGTGGCGGCGCTATGATGTCACGTGGTCAGGCCCGCTGAGCTCGGACGCGCGTTGCACGAATGCTCGCTATCGCTGACGATCATCCGTATCGGCTAGATGCCGATGGCGGCCGCGGCATGGTCGAAGTGCCAGATGCCGAGATCCTGATCGACGCGACGGTCTACGCTCAGGGCCAGCGGCGGCGCATCATTCGTAAGGCAGCGCAGCGACCGGTACCTCTGAGGGTCGCGCTCCTTTGATACAACGTTCATAATCCGGTCGTCATTTGAAAGGCCTCGGGCGGTCTCTAAGGACAAGTCCCCGGCGCCGGCGTGCGCTTGAGCGCGCGGCCGCTGGCCGCCGTCGTCAGTTGGCCGTCCTGGATCGCCGGCGCGCCGTTGACCAACAGCGTCAGCACACCGACGGTTAGCTCGCGCGGGCGCATATAATCCGCCTTCGGCGCGTAGCGGGCCGGGTCGAACACCACGACATCGGCGAAATAGTCCGGCCGCAGATAGCCGCGGCGGTCGAGCTTGAAGATGTCGGCCGACAGCCCGGTGGACTGACGGATGAACGTCTTCAAATCGATGACCTGGCGCTCCCTGACGTAGACGGCGTATTTGCGCGGAAAGGTGGCGAATTGCCGGGGATGGCCGTCGGTGCCGTCGGAGCCGGTGACGACCCACGGCTGCTTCATCACGAGGTCGACATCGCTGTCGATCATGTTGAAGGAAGCGATCGAGTCGCGCGGGTTGGCGCGCAGGATGCGCACCGCGGCGTCGACCGGCTCGACCTTCCACGCCTCGGCCATTTCCGACAGCCGCTTTCCCGTCCATTCCCGATCGACGCTGGTCAGCAGGATCGAGTCCGCGCCGCCGCGGCGGCGCAAATTCTCCATCATCTCGCCGCGGATTTTCGCCATCTGTGCCGCATCGTCGAAACGTTTGATCATCGCCGCATAGCCGCCATCGACCGCCCAGCGCGGCACCAGCGCCGCATCGAGGCTCGTGCTCGACGCCAGCCACGGATATTGATCCGCCGTCACCTTCTGGCCCGCCGCGCGCGCCGCCTCGATCAGGCCGATCACTTCCGGCACCTGGCCCTGCAGGTCGACGCCGAGCGCCTTCAGATGCGCAAAATGCACCGGCATCTCCGCCTCACGGCCAATCTGGAGCACCTCCTTCGCGGAGTTCATCAGACCAATGGAATACGAGCTCTCGTCGCGCTGGTGGGTGTCGTAGATGCCGCCGCGGCGCGCGGCTTCCTTCGCCACCGCCACCACTTCCTCGGTCCTGGCAAAACTCTGCGGCGCGTAGAACAGCCCGGCGGAAAGGCCGATGGCGCCTTCGCACATCGCTTTGGCAACCAGCGCCTTCATGCGTTCCAGTTCATCAGGCGAAGGCGCGCGGGCATCATGGCCCAGCACCGCCTCGCGGACCGCACCGAAGCCGACATAGCTGACGATGTTGGTGCCGACCTTTTGCGCCTCGAGCTCGGCCTGATCGGCCGCGACGTTGGGCGTACCCCTGCCGTCGACGCCGATGAAGATGGTCGAAACGCCCTGCGTCAGCCATGGCGCATTTAGCCGCTTGGCCGCATCGCCCGAGCGGATATAGCTTTCGGGATGGGTGTGGACGTCGATGAACCCGGGCGCGACGATCATGCCCTGTGCGTCGATGCTGGCCTTTGCCGCCGGCGCGCCGGCATGCGGGCCGACATAGACGATCTTGTCGCCGCTCACCGCGACGTCGCCGACGAACGGCGCCTCGTCGGCGCCGGTGTAGATCGTCCCTCCGCTGATGAGGAGATCGGCCGTGTCGGCGGCGAACGCAGCGGCAGTCGTGACGAGACCAAAGCAAATGGCGGCAAGAAGGGCAGGCAGGCATTTCATCTGAAAAGTCTCCGTCATGCGCGCAGCAGGCTAGTTCGCGTTCTCCCGGCCAGCCAATGCAAAATTTGCATTGGAGGAGCGTCTGCCAGGCACTCAAGAAGTTCTTCCTCGCCAACAGCCGACCCTTGCGCTCATGGCGGACCTGTTCTGGGATCTCGGCGAGAAAAGGAAAAACGTATCTGACAGAACCTTCACGCCGCGCGCCGCACCGCAAACGCTCCGGCTTCGATCGCCGCCGGCTTGCCGTCGATCAGGTCAGCGGTGAGGCGGGCGCTGCCGCAGGCCAGCGTCCAGCCGAGCATGCCGTGGCCCGAATTGATGAACAGCCCGGAGAGCGGCGACCACCCGATGATCGGCCGGCTATCGGGCGTCATGGGGCGGAGCCCGCACCATGGCTCGACGTCGCCGCCAGTCGCCATCCCCAGCATTTCCGCCGCCGCGCGGCGCAGGATGTCGAGACGGCCCGGATCGAGGCTTGCATCTTTGCCGTCGAGATCGGCGATCCCGGCAACCCGGATCGCCGTGCCTTGGTCGCGCGCGAGCGGCGCGAACACCAGCTTGCGTTCGAAGTCGGTGACGCTGTGGCGAAGCGCGCTGGCGTCGCGCGCGGGCTGCAGCGTGATGCTGTAGCCCTTGACCGGGTAGATCGGCAGGTAGAATCCGCAAGCTCTTGCAAAGGCGCTCGAGGATGCTCCCATGCAGAGAACGAAGCGGTCGGCTTGCACGCGCCCCTTGGCGGTGTCCACGCCAACGAGACGGCCGCCGGACCGGACCGGTCCGGTCACAGGCGTGTCGAGCAGCCACTCGACATTGTTTCGCTGCGTCAGCCGGTCGGCAAGCGCGGCGCAGAACGCGGCGCAATCGCCGACCTGTTCGGAGGCGGTGAAAATGCCGCCGGCGAGTTCGCGTGCTCCGAGCTTGAGCGCGGGCTCCAGTGCGAGGCACTCGGCTGGCGTGAGCACCTGCTGCGCATGATCAGCGCCGGCCTCGCCGGTGACGGCGCTTCGCGCGGCGTCGAATTCGCTGGGCGATCGGAACAGCACCAGCTTGCCGGCGGTTCGCAATCCAAACGCGAGATCGAGCGTCTGCGACAGGCGTGTCAATTCGTCCCGGCTGATGGCGGCAAGCGCGAGCTGCGTGGCAACGGTGTCGCGCACGGCGGCCGAGCGGCAGGCGAGCAGGAAGCGCACGCCCCAGGATATCAGCTGCGGATCGAGGCCGGGGCGAATACGCATCGGCGAGCCTCTGGCGATCAGCAGCGAGGGCAGCTTCAACAGTGTCGCAGGCGATGCCAGCGGGGTCACGAAGGCATAGGACAGTTGGCCGCCGTTGGCGGCGCTGGCGTCGGCGCCGGTCTGGGCATGGCGGTCGACAATGATCACGTCATGTCCGGCCTCGCTGAGGCACCATGCCGTCGTCAGTCCGATGACGCCGGCGCCGAGGACACAGATTTTCATGGCAGGACTCATTCTGGGCTGTCG
Source organism: Bradyrhizobium sp. SPXBL-02 (assembly GCF_051853065.1). Classification (NCBI taxonomy): domain Bacteria; kingdom Pseudomonadati; phylum Pseudomonadota; class Alphaproteobacteria; order Hyphomicrobiales; family Nitrobacteraceae; genus Bradyrhizobium; species Bradyrhizobium sp. SPXBL-02. The sequence continues at coordinate 2,516,770 of NZ_CP182474.1, forward strand.
CCCGATGCGGCAAGAGAGCTGACCGGGACGAGGAGTGGCGTTGCGGCCGCCAATCTAGGGCGGCCTGATCGCCGCCGGCGATGCCATGTCTGCATCATGCAAAACTTGCATGATTGGCCCCGCCGTAGCACGCTGGGAGCAGTCGGGCGTTATCGGGCGAATGCGGATCGGCGCATGAAAGGCCGGGATTTGAAGCGAATTGGGCGGGGATCGGCGTCGGAAGACCCTGATGCAAGGCTTGCATTGGTCAGGCCATATGCCGCTTCGCTAGGTTGCGCGCCATGGGGCAACCAATACCGTGGCAGCAAGCAATGCCGGTCGACGCGCGCCGTCCCGCGCCGTCGGGAGCAGGGTATCGCGGGGGATCTGCCGCAGCGTCCCGCATCAAGACAGGTCGCGTGATGGAACTGCGCTGGCTGCAGGATTTTCTGATGGTGGCCGAGACCGGCAACTTCACCCGTGCGGCCGAGCGGCGGAACACGTCGCAGGCGGCGTTCAGCCGCCGCATCAAGTCGCTGGAGGCCTGGCTCGGCTTCGATCTGATCGATCGCAGCGTCTATCCGACGCAATTGACGCCGCAAGGCGAGCGCTTTCGCGAGCATGCCGGCGAATTGCTGCGGCAAATGCTCGATAGCCGCGACGAGCTTGGCGGCAAGCCGCTGCGCTCGCATGAGCACATCAGGATCGCACTGCCGTTCGCCATGGCGACGGCGCAGCTGCCGCAGTGGTGGCAGGCCTGGTCCGCCGAGCGGCGCATGAGCTGTTCGGTCGTGGTCGGCAACATCCACGATCTCGTCACCTCGTTGGTGTCGGGCAACGCGGACCTGATGATCTGCTATCACCACGCCCAGCAGCCGATCCATCTCGATCCGGACCGCTACGAGCGCGTGAGCCTCGGCACCGAATATTTGCGGCCCTATGTCAGCGAGGCGCTGGCCGGCAAGGGAGGCATATCGCTGCCGGGCAAGGCGTCGCATCCGGTGCCGCTGCTGATGTATTCGCCCGGTGTCTATTTCGCGCGCCTGGTCGATCTCATCCTGGAGAATGCCCCGATCGCCGGCCAGCGGGTGATCGAAAGCGACATGTCCGATGTGCTGTGCGAGATGGCGCTGGCCGGCCGCGGCGTCGCCTGGCTTACGGAAGGCACCGCCGCGGCGCATGGCCGCAAGGGACTGGCGGCCATCGGGGGCAACAAATGGGCGTTGCCGCTATCATTAGTCGCTTTCAAGGACCGGACGAATAGCCAGCGCTCGCTAAATCTCTTTTGGTCCGAATTGTGCAGGAATAATGCGGCCCATGCCGCAGGCGGGCGAGCGGAGCAGGTTGCGAAAGGACGGATCAAATCGCCTGTCAGGCCTTCGAGATCGAGTCGCTGAAGTATCGTTAGTCAATAACCAAAAGAAGAACGTCAAGGAGACCGGCGCAATCACGCTCGGCTTCCGCGACTCCTCGATCCCCTTCTCCTATCTCGACGACAACCAGAAGCCGATCGGCTACGCCATGGGTAGCGCGTCCTCATGCAGGACGGCGGCCGTCAGCTGATGCTGTTCAATGCGCGGCCAATGGCAGCAAAGATATCGGCGATCTGTTCCTCGGTGATGATCAGAGGCGGCGAGATCAGCAGCGTATCGCCGCTGCCGCGGATCAGGATGCCGTCCTCATAGCAGCGATTGGCGCATTCGCTGCCGCGCGCGCCCGGCGCACCCTCGCGCGGTTTCAGGTCGATTGCGGCGAGCAGCCCAATGTTGCGGATATCGACCACATGGGGAAGGTTGCGCAAGCCGTGCGCATGGTTCTCCCACACCGGCGCGAGGCGGCGCGCCCGCTCGAACAGGCCGAGATCCTGATACACGTCGAGCGCGGCAAGACCGGCCGCGCAGGCCAGCGGATGGGCCGAATAGGTGTAGCCGTGGAACAGCTCGATCGCGTTGTCCGGCCCCTGCATCAGCGCGTCATAGACCTTGCCGCTGACGACGACGCCCCCCATCGGCACGGCGGCATTGGTCATGCCCTTGGCGCAGGTGATGAGGTCGGGCGTCACGCCGAAGGCGTTGGCGCCAAACGCTGCGCCCAGGCGGCCGAAGCCCGTGATCACCTCGTCGAAGATCAGGAGAATGCCGTGCTGATCGCAGATCTGGCGCAGCCGCTCGAGATAGCCGACCGGTGGCGGCAGCACGCCGCCGGAGCCGGTCACGGGCTCGACGATGACGGCGGCGACGGTCGAGGGATCGTGCACCTGCAGCAGCTTTGACAGCTCGTCAGCGAGATGCGCGCCCCATTGCGGCTGCCCGCGCGAGAACGCCGCGTGCTCGGGATTATGCGTGTGCGGGAGGTGATCGACCTCGGGCAGCAGCGGGCCGAAATCCCTGCGGTGGCGGACGATGCCGCTGACCGACAGGCCGCCCCAACCCATGCCGTGATAGGCTTTTGCGCGCGAGATGAAGCGGATGCGGCTGGCTTCACCGCGGGCGCGGTGATAGCCGCGCGCGATCTTCAGCGCGGTGTCGACCGATTCCGAGCCGGAATTGGTGAAGAAGACGTGGTCGAGTCCGGCGGGCGCGATCTCGGCGATGCGGCGTGCGAGCTCGAAGGCGGCCGGATGGCTCATCTGGAACGAGGAGACGAAGTCGAGCTTCGCGGCTTGCGCCTGGATCGCTTCGACGATGCGCCTTTGCGCATGTCCTGCGTTCACGCACCACAGCCCCGCCATGCCGTCGAGAATGCGCCTGTTGTCGTCGGTGATGTAGTGCATGCCCTCGGCGCCGACGAAGATGCGCGGCTTCGACTTGAACTGGCGGTTCGGCGTCATCGGCAGCCAGAACGGCTCCATGGCCTCGCAGGTGAGGGGGCTGTTGGAGGAGAAGGCATTCATGTTCATGGCAACTCTTGCAAAGGTCAGGAGGCTTTGGATGGCGTGTTGGAATTGGCCGGGCTGCGCTTGAGCTTTGCTGCGCCTTCGAGATGCCGGCGCAGGAGCGCAGCTGCGGCCTCGTTCTGGCCGGCTTCGAGCTGGTCGAGGATGGCGAGATGCTCGCGGCAGTTCACGATCACGCGCTCGTGGCCGAAGGTCCAGTCGTAGTTGCCGAAGCGGCGTAGCCGGTTCTGCTGTTGAACCGCGACCAGCAGATAGCGGTTGCCCGATGCGGCGGCGAGGCCTTCGTGGAAGGCCGCGTTCATCTCGTAGAGCGCGATGCTGGCGGTGTCGCTCCATGGCATCGCCAGCATCTCCTGATGACGGCGGCGCATCTCGGCGGCCCAGGCCGGATCGAGCTTGAAGCCCGGCTCGAGCAGGCCGGCCGGCTCGATCAGGAGGCGATAGCGATAGCTCTCGTCGCGCGCCTGCGTATCGGCGAGCGTCGGCTGGAAGCGCCAGCCATGGCCCGGCTTGCGCTGGACTGCGGCCACCTCCGCAAGCTTGCTGAGTACGCGCTGCACGATCGGCCGTGTCGCGTCATAGCGCTGCATGAGGTCGCGCTCGGAAACGTCCTCCGGCAGCCGGCCGGCGCAGCGATCGCGCGCGATGGCGAGGAACAGCCGGTCGGTATCGTCGGGGCTGGGCTTTGGCGGGGTCTTGTGCGCGGCGGGGGCGGCCTCGGCGACGAAATAGCCGCGGCTGGCGCCTGCATGCACGAGCTTGCGCCGCGCGAGCAGCTTCAGCGCGGCGCGCACAGGCGTGCGCGAGACCTGCAGGCGCTCGGCAAGCGCGACTTCGGCTAGGCGCGTGCCGGGCGCGAGCCCTTCGCTCCGGATCAGGTCCATGATCCCGGCCGATAGTTCGCGCTGGAGCCGGCTCGGCGCCGCCTTTTCCACGGCGGATTTCGCGGTCAAAGATTTTTGTTTCATGTCATCACAAAATACATTAGCCTTCATGAGAAAGCAAAAGGAACTTCAAGAAGGAATTTGGCGTCCCATGGTCGAACCCTTTCCGCTGATCGAAATCTCCGGTCCTCCGCGCGAGCGTGGCCGTCAGTACGGGCAGAAGGCGGCGGCCCGCATCAAGAAGGGGACGACGCATTACTTCGCGCAGCTGAAGGAGCTCTCGCTCGACTCCAAGGGAATTGCCGAGCTGGTGCGCGAATATCTGCCGGTCATCCAGGGTTTTGATCCGAGCTATATCGAGGAGATGCGCGGCATCGCCGAGGGCGCCGACGTTCCGTTCGAGGACGTTGTCCTGCTCAACGCCCGTACCGAAATCATCAAGCTTGCAAACCCTGCGATCCGCGCGCGCCTGAAGACGCCGGAAGATCCCGATGGCTGCACCGGTGTCGTTGTGATGCCGCAGGCGGCCGCCAGCGGCCGCCTGATCCACGCCCAGAACTGGGACTGGAAGCGCGAATGCGCGGAGACGGCGGTGGTGCTGAAGGTGCGGCGCGACGACGGGCCTGACCTCATGACCTTCACTGAAGCCGGCGCGCTTGGCCGCTGCGGCTTCAATTCCGTCGGCATCGCGATCACCGCGAACTATCTGGAAAGCGACCGCGACTATCGCCAGGCCGGCGTGCCCTTGGCGCTGATCCGCCGCAAGGTGCTGGAGAACGAGCATCTCGCGCTGGCGATGCGTGCGGTCTATTGCACGAAGAAGTCGGCGGCCAACAACATGATCGTCAGCCATCGCGAGGGCGTGGCGATCGATTTCGAGTGCGCGCCCGACGAGACCTTCCAGGTGCATCCGCAGAATGGCCTTTTGGTCCACGCCAACAACTTCCTCAGCCCAGTCGCGCTCAGCAAGCTGAAGGACACCGGCATCTTCAATACGCCTGACAGCCTGTACCGCGACATTCGCGTCCGCGATCTGCTCCAGCCGCACATCGGCAGCATCACCTTCGACACCGTCAAGAACGCCCTGTTCGACGAGTTCGCCTATCCCTGGTCGGTCTGCCGCCCGCCGCGCCGCAATCTCAGCAACAATCTCAGCGCCACCGTGGCGATGATCCTGATGGAGCCGGCGAGCGGATTGATGCAGGCGGCGCCGCTGCCGGCGCTCAACCGCGAGTTCACCGAGTACCGGCTCGAGATCGACGAGATCGGGCGGGCCGCGTTCGAGCGGTCTGCCGCCGCGGGGGCTGCGTGATGCGGCGGCGTCAGCCATCGCCGGCATGGGCGGTCGGTCTGGCCGCGCTGGTCTTGCTGGCCATGCCGGCAAGGGCCGGCGCCGAAACATTGCTGCGGACGCGGCTCAACGCCGACATCCGCTCCACCGATCCCGGCACCAATCGCGATGCCAACACCGACGGCGTGATCGCGCATGTGGTGGAGGGCCTTGTCGCTTTCCGTGACGACACGGCGATCGGCCCGATGCTGGCCGACAGCTGGACCGTTTCGAACGAAGGCAGGACCTACACGTTCCGCCTGCGCAAGGGCGTCAAGTTCCACAACGGCGCCTCCGTGACGGCGGACGACGTGGTCTGGTCGCTGAAGCGCTGGCTCGACCCGGCGACGCAATGGCGCTGCCTCTCCGAGTTCAGCGCGACAGGCATTGCGCGCATCGAGAAGATCGAGGCGCCCGATCCGCTCACCGTCGCCATCACGCTGGATCAGCCGACGGCACTGTTCCTCCCGACGCTGGCGCGGCCCGATTGCGGCCAGACCGCCATCATCCACCGCGATTCCGTCGGGGCGGACGGCAAGTGGATCGCCCCTGTCGGCACCGGCCCGTTCAAGCTCGGCGAATGGAAGCGCGGACAATATGTCGATGTCGTTAAATTCGACGGATATGTCTCGCGCAGCGAGCCGCGCACCGGCTACACTGGCGCCAAGGACGTCAAGGTCGACCGCGTGCGCTTCAACGTGATCCCGGACAGCTCTGCGGCGAAGGCTGGGCTGCTCAGCGGCTCGCTCGACGTCATCATGAGCCTGTCGATTCCCGATCTGGAGGAGCTTAAATCGCGCTCCGACGTGCAGCTCAGCATCACGCCCGCGCTCGGCCTCACCGGCATCCTGTTCCAGACCAAGGACCCGCTGCTGAAGGACGTGCGGATCCGCCGCGCCATCGCGCTTTCCATCGATACCGCCCAGATCGTCGACGCCGTGATGATGGGCACCGCGCGGGCGAACAATTCCGCTTTGCCGCTCGGCAGCCCGTTCTACAGCGAGGCGCAGTCGCACGGCTACACGCAGAATATCGCGGAAGCCAAGAAGCTGCTGGCGGAAGCGGGCTACCGCGGCCAGCCGATCAAGATGATCACCAACAAGCGCTACAGCTTCGTGTTCGATTCCTCTGTGCTGGTGCAGGCGATGGCGCAGACGGTCGGGATCAATATCGAGCTCGAGGTGATGGACTGGGCGGCGCAGCTCGACCGCTACAATCGCGGCGACTACCAGTCGATGGCTTTCGTCTATTCGGCGCGGCTCGATCCGTCCTTGAGCTTCGAGATGCTGACCGGGCCGAAGGCCGCGCAGCCGCGCAAGGTCTGGGACAATCCGGAGGGCCAGGAGATGCTGCGCCAGTCGATGATGATCGACGACGCGGCGAAGCGGCAGGCGCTGTTCGACGAGATGCACAGGCGCTTCATCGCCGATGTGCCGATGATCGTGCTGTTCAACGGCGCCGAGCTGACGGCGCTGCGCAAGGGCATCAAGGACTATGCCGGCTGGCTCTATCCGCAGCCGCGCTTCTGGGGCGTCACGGTCGAATAGGGCGTCGGGATGTTGAGTTACCTCGCAAGACGGCTGGCCATGACGATCCCGACGCTGCTGCTGGTCGCCGTCGCGGTCTTCGCGCTGGTCCGGCTCATTCCCGGCGATCCCGTTCAGGTGATGCTGGGCGATGCCGCCGATCCCGCGCAGGCGGCGCAGCTCCGCGCCGAGCTGGGGCTCGACCAGCCGATCCCGGTTCAGTTCATGCACTGGGTCGCCAGGCTTGCGTCCGGCGATTTCGGCCACTCCATCACCAACAACCTTGCGGTACTGCCGCTGATCCTCGATCGCTTCCAGGTCAGTGCCGTCATCGTGCTGGTGGCGGTCGCGGCGGCCGCCTGCATCGCCGTTCCGGCCGGCCTCGTCGCCGCCTGGAAGCAGAACAGCCTGCTCGATCTCTCCGTGGTCGGCGGCGCCACGCTGCTGCTGTCGATCCCGAGCTTCTGGCTCGGCCTGCTGCTGCTGCTGCTGTTCGGCCTCAAGCTGAAATGGCTGCCGGTAATCGGCTATGTGCCGTTCGCGGAGAATTTCTGGCAGGCGGTGACCTTCATCGTGCTGCCGATTGCGACGCTGACCATGGTGGAGATCGGCGTGCTCACGCGCATGGCGCGCGCTGCCTCGATCGAGGTGCTCAGGCTCGAATATGTCACCCACGCACGCGCAAAGGGCGTGCCGGAATGGCGCGTCCTTGCCCGCCACGTGCTGCCCAATGCGTTTGCGCCGACCTGGACCCTGATCGGCCTCGTGCTCGGACATTTGCTGGGCGGCATCGCCGTGATCGAGACAGTGTTCACGCTGCCCGGTCTCGGCCGGCTCCTGGTCGATTCCATCTTCGCCCGCGACTATCCCGTGGTGCAGGGCTGCCTCCTGTTCACGGCGGTGATCTATGTCGTGGTCAATCTGGTGGTCGATCTCTGCTATCCGCTGTTCGATCCGAGGGTGACGGTGGCATGAGGATGCGCGCCAACACCGCGATCGGCGGTAGCTTGATCGCGCTCCTGCTCGGTGCGGCGCTCACGGCTGCATTCTGGACGCCGTTCGACCCGCTCCGCATCAATCTGCGCGCGCGCCTGCAGGCGCCGTCGTCACTGCATTGGTTCGGGACGGACGAGTTCGGCCGCGACGTGCTCAGCCGCATCATGGTCGGGGCCGGCGCGAGTGTCGTGATTGCCCTGATCACGGTGCTGCTTGCGGTGACCGCCGGCATGGTGATCGGCTGTGCGGCCGGTTACATCCGCGGCTGGGTCGATCGCATCATCATGGCGGTCAACGACGCGCTTCTGGCGTTCCCCGGCATATTGCTGGCACTGGCGGTGATGATCGTGGTCGGCGCCAACAAGGCCGGCCTGATCCTGGCGCTTGGGCTAGCCTACATCCCCTCGGTGGTCCGCGTCGTGCGCGGCACCGTGCTGTCGATCCGCGAGAAAGAATATGTCGAGGCCTCGCGCGTCATCGGCAATTCTGAAGCCTATTCGATGTTCCGCCACGTGATGCCGAACGCGATCGCGCCGGTTGCGGTGCTCGCGACCAGCATGTTCGGCTGGGTGCTGCTCGCCGAGAGCGCGCTGAGCTTCCTCGGTCTCGGCGTGCCGCCGCCGGCGCCGACCTGGGGCAACATGCTGGCATCGAGCCGTCCGTTCATGGAGACCGCGGCCTGGCTCTCGATCGCGCCGGGCCTCTGCATTGCGCTGACGCTGCTCGGCATCAACCTGCTTGGCGATTCTCTGCGTGATCGCCTCGACCCCAGGATGGCGCACGGATGACGCTGCTGTCGGTCGAGAATCTGCGCATTGAGGCCTCCGCGAGCAAGGGGGCGATCGTCGAGGATTTGTCCTTTGCCGTCGAGCGTGGCGAGTTCCTCGCCGTCGTCGGCGAATCCGGCAGCGGCAAGACGGCGGCGGCGCGCGCCGTGCTCGGCCTGTTGCCGCCAGGGCTGTGCACGGCCGGCGGCCGCATCGTGCTCGACGGCATCGACCTTGCGAATGTCTCTGCGCGCCAGATGCGGACGCTGCGCGGCCCTGTTGTCGGCATGGTGTTCCAGGAGCCGATGGTCTCGCTCAATCCCGCCATCAGCGTCGGCGCGCAGATGGCCGAAGGCCTCGGCCTGCACGAGCGGCTCAGCCGGCGAGAGATCAAGCGCCGCTGCCTCGACATGCTGGCGCGCGTGCAGATTCGCGATCCCGAACGGACCTTCGACGCCTATCCGCACGAATTCTCCGGCGGCATGCGCCAGCGCATCATGCTGGCATCGGTGATGCTGCTGAAACCGAAGCTGCTGATTGCGGACGAACCGACCACGGCGCTGGATACGCTGACGCAGCGCGAGGTGCTCGACCTCATGGTCGGGCTCGCCCGCGACCACGGCACCTCGGTGATGCTGATCACCCACAATCTCGGCCTCGTGTCGCGCTACGCGCAGCGCGCGCTGGTGCTGCGCCAGGGCAAGATGGTCGAAACAGGCACGACTCAGCAGATCCTGTTCTCGCCGCGCGAAGCTTATACCAAGCGTCTTGTCGAGGCCCTGCCGCGTCGCGGCGCCACGACGAAGGCGCGACAGGGCGGCGAGCCTCTCGTCAGCGTGCGCGGGCTCAAGGTCGGCTTTGCCGGGCGGCAGCGGCTGTTCGGTCGCGATACCGGCGTCTCCGCCGTCAATGGCGTCGATCTCGACATCGCCATGGGCGAGACCGTCGCCGTCGTCGGCGGCAGCGGTTCGGGCAAGACCACGCTCGGCCGCGCCATGCTGCGGCTGATCCCGACCTCCGGCGGTGAGATCAGGTTCCGGGGCAGGGACGTGACCGCGACCGTCGATCGCGACTTCCGCCTGGCTTCGCAGCTCGTGTTCCAGGATCCCTATTCCTCGCTCGATCCACGCATGCGCGTCGGCGAGATCGTCGCCGAACCATTGCGCCACGTGCCGAAATTGACGTCGGATGAACGCGACAGGCGCGTCGAGACGATGCTGGAGGAGGTCGGGCTTGCCGGTTTGGCTGCGCGCTGGCCGCACGAACTGTCCGGCGGTCAGCGGCAGCGCATTGCGATTGCGCGCGCCATCGTGCGCGAGCCGGCCTTCGTCGTGGCCGACGAGCCGGTATCGGCGCTCGACATGACCATCCAGGCGCAGGTGCTCAAGCTGTTCGACCGGCTGCAGGCGCAATACGGTTTTGCCTGCCTGTTCATCAGCCATGATCTCGCCGCGGTCGAGCAGGTCGCCGACCGTGTCGTGGTGATGCAGGGCGGCAAGATCGTCGAGCAGGGCTCGCGCGACGACGTGTTCGATCGCCCCCGGCATGACTACACCAAGGCGCTGCTCGCGGCCGCGCCCGTCCTGGATTTCGCCGGGGCGACGGCGGAGCGCGCCTCGGGCTGAACGGGATCTTGCGGGACAGGCTCTTGTCTTGGCTACGAGATCTACCCGGTATCTCGTTTCTGACCTGCGAGGAGATGGCGGGTCAGTACGATTTGAAATCGTAGAGCAGAGGCTTGCAGCATCGCTCTCACGAGATCCGGGCAATCCGGGGAAATGGGACCGGTCACGAAGGCGCGGCTTACGGCTGCACCTCGCGCGGCCTTCGTTTCCGTGGCCGACCGGAACGATGCAGGCCCCGCACGTCCTGCTGTTGAAACAGCTCCCCGCATAAATCACGCAACCACTGGCTCGCCGGGTCGTGATGGAAGCGGGCGTGCCAATATTGCTTGACCGTAAAGCCGGCGATCGCCAGCGGGCAATCGAGCACGCGCAGTCCGTAATAGTGGGCCAACGTTTCGCCGATGTGCCTTGGCAGGGTGGCGATCAGGTCGGTCGTTCCGACGATTGCGGGTAACCCCAGAAAGCCGGGGAGCTCCAGCGCAACATCGAGGATCATCTGCTGCTGCTTTAGCGCGTCCGCGAGCAATTGATGTCCGGTGCCGGAGCGAATGAGGACGTGCGCCTCACGCCTGAAATCCTTCATCGAGATGCGGTCGCGGATTCGGGCATGTCCTGCGTTTGCCAGGCAGACCCAATCCTGCGGAAACAGTGCTTGTTGGAAGTGTCCGGCGTCGAGATCCGAGATGTAACCGAGCGCCAGATCGGCCTCGCCGGACTGCAGCATTCGTGGCGTATCGCTGCCGATCTGCGCTGCCTCGATGCGGATGCCGGGCGCAGCACGGCGAACGTGGGCGAGTATGGCGGGAAGCAGCGTGATGTGGCTCGCATCCGTCATGCAGATGACGAAGCGGCGCTTTGCAGTCGCCGGATCAAACTCGGTGCGAAGCTCCGCCAGACGCCGCAGCATCTCCAGCGCCTGTCTGGCCGTGCCGATGAGAGCCTCGGCGCGCGGCGTCGGCAGCATTCCCTCCGCAGACCGGATGAAGAGCGGATCGTCCAATTCTTTCCGCAGGCGCGCGAGCCAGATCGAAATGGTCGGCTGACTTTGGCCGAGCTTCTCGGCTGCTTTGGTGACGCTGCCGGTGGTGAACAGGGCGTCAAACAGCCTGAGCAGGCGCGGCTCCAAAAGGTTCGCCTCGGAGAGGTCCAGGTGCTTCATTGCGTTTCGCAATAATGGTTATAAGGATCATAGCATATCCAAATATCAAGCGGCTTGCTAGCACGCTTCCAACGCCAAAATGGGCGAGGGAGAAGCGTTCGGATGAGGATCTGCTTTATCGGAGCGGGAGCCTTGGGCTCGACCATCGGTGGCGCGCTGGCGCGCGGTGGTGCCGAAGTTTGGCTGATCGATCCGTTTCAGGCCCATGTCGACGCGATCAACGCCAGCGGTCTGCGGATGCTCGAAGGTGACGCCGAGACCGTCGTGAAGGTCTCCGCCTGTACCTCGGCGACCCAGGTCGGCATCGTGGCGGACCTCGTCGTCGTCCTCGTCAAATCCTACCACACGCGGGATGCGATCCGATCGGCCGCGCCGATCATCGGGCCGCAGACGGTTGTGATGTCGCTCCAGAACGGTCTTGGCCACGAGGACATCCTTTCGGAGGAAGTCGGTCGTGACCGCGTGATCGCAGGCAAGACCTATGTTGGCGGCGTGCTGCTCGGCCCCGGTCATGTTCGCTCCGGGGTCGTCGGCAAGGAAACCATCATCGGCGAGCTTGATGGACGCTTGACGGAACGCGCACAGCGGATTTCCGAGACCTTCAATCGTGCCGGCATTCTCACGCTGCTCAGCGACAACATCATGGGCACGATGTGGGACAAGTTGTTCATCAACGTCGCCGGAGGAGGAATCACCGCCGTGACCGGTCTCACCTATGGCGGTCTCTATTCGCTGCCGATCCTGGAAGATTGCGCGCTGGCCGCAATCTCGGAGGGCATCGCGGTCGCGCAAGCTGCCGGCGTGAAGATCTCGATTGCCGATCCGCGCCGTGCCTGGACGATGGCGTCCGCTGGACTGCCGCCCGAATTCAAGACGTCGATGTTGCAGAGCTTGCAGTCCGGCAATCTGACCGAGGTCGACTACATCCACGGCTCGGTCGTGCGCTGGGGCGCCAAGCTCAACGTGCCGACCCCCGTCAATTCCACCCTCGTCGCATTGGTCAAGGGGCTTGAATACGCCCGCAGCGATTATCCAGGAAAGGCCTGAGGCGATGTCGCTACCGCGGGCCTATGTCGAACATGTCGCGATCCGCGTGCCCGACGTTGATCGTCACGTCGACTTCTTTCGTGAGGTGCTTGGTCTCACTATCCGAGACGAGCAACCCGCCGATGGTGCCCGGCCGCGTCAGGTCTGGGTGCTCGGAAGCGTGCAGCTCATCGAAGAGCCCAATTTCGTCGGACCGGAGGGGCGCCTCGCCCACCTCGGCATCATGGTCGACGATTACGAAGGCGTGCTCGCCCGTGCTGCCGCGTGGGGCGCCAAGGCGTTGCCCGCCGGGCCAAACTGGCTCGAACTGCCGGGCGGCCTGAACATCGAGATCTTGCAAGCCAGCGCAGGCGCCGTGGAAGCGGCCCTTGCGATCAATCCACGAGCCTAAGGAAGACACGATATGACCGTCGAGCGCTATTGGGACGATGCCAAGGTCGGTGACGAATGCGTCACACCCTCGGTGACGGTCACCGAGGCGATGGTGAATGCCTATGCCGAGCTGACGGGTGATTTCACGCCGGTCCACGTCGACGAGGAATACGCCAAAACCACACCATTCGGTGCGCGCGTCGCGCACGGGCTGTTTGGTCTGTCGCTGGCCGACGGTTTGAAGACCCGTGCCGACTACCGCTTCCTTCCGGGAATGTCGCTGGGCTGGACATGGGATTTCAAGCTGCCGATCAAGCTCGGCGACACCGTCCACGTCAAGTTTCGCGTCGGTTCAATGCGAACAACCAAGCGGGAAGGGTGGGGCATTGTGGTGCTTCCCTCGGAGTTGATCAATCAGCGCGGGGAGGTGGTGCAGCTCGGTGAGCATCGGCTGATGATTCCGATGCGCTCTAAGGCCAAGGCCGCAGGAGAGCAGGCATGACCGCGCAAGATCTGCCTCTCAAAGGCATCCGCGTCATCGACTACAGCCATTTCCTGGCAGGCCCGTTCATGGGCCGCTGCCTCGCCGCGATGGGCGCGGAAGTCATCAAGGTGGAGCGTCCGAAGGCAGGCGATGCGGGCCGCGCCCACGGCTATTTCAAGGACGGACAATCCGGCTATTTCCTGCAGCAGAACATGGGGAAGCAGGGATTGTGCATCGATCTGCGCGACAAGCGCGGTCTCGACATGATGATGATGCTCATCGACACGGCAGATGTATTCATCGAGAATTACCGCCCCGGCGCACTCGAGCGCCTCGGGCTCGGTTACAAGGCGCTGTCGGCGCGGAATCCCGGTCTGATCTATTGCTCGGTTTCCGCCTATGGCCACACCGGTCCCTATGCCGACCGTCCGGGCTTCGGCCTGATCGCGGAGGCAATGTCGGGCGCCCTGGCACAACTGGGCTCCCTCGGTGAAGCGCCGCCGCTGCTGCGGATGCCGCTGGCCGACATGTATACCGGCATTCACGGTGTGGCTGCCATCAATGCCGCGCTGGTTGGCCGCGTGTCGTCCGGACGCGGCCAGCATATCGATCTCGCACTGTACGACTGCATGGTCTCGATGCACGACTATGCGGTGCAGCGCTATTTCCTCTCCGGCGGTGCCGACCTGCCGAAGCAGACCGGCAGCGGACAGCCGGACTCGACCGTCTACGGCGTCTTTCCGGCCAGGGACGGCAATCTCGTCATCGCGGCGCAAGTCGACGATGCGTGGCGACGCTTGGCGACTCTGATTGGGGGAAGCAGCTTGTCATCCGACCAACGCTTCACCACGCCTGCCGCGCGGAACGCCCATTATGCCGAAGCGATGGACATCGTGCGCAATTGGACGCTGTCACAGCCGTCCCGGGATGCCTGCCTCGCGGCCCTCGACGAAGCTGGTGTGCCGTCGGCTCCCGTGCAGACCATCGAAGAGGTCGTGAAGGATCCGCAGATCCACGCGCGCGGCATGCTGGTCGAGCAGGAGCATCCTGTCCTCGGCAAGGTGACGTTGCCGAACCTGCCGTTCCGGTTCTCCGATTGCGACACCACGGTGCGCACGCCGGCACCACTGCTCGGCCAGGACAATCGTCGCATTGCAGAGTCGCTGGGTCTGTCGGCCGAGCTCGTCGAGGCGATGGTGCGCGACGGTGTCCTCTACAACGAAGCCGCGGTGCAGGAGTGAGCCATGAGCGATCGTTATGCGGTGATCGGCAATCCGATCGGCTTCAGCAAATCACCCCTCATCCATGGCACGTTCGCCAAGATGACCAGACAGGACCTTGTCTATGAGGCGATCGAGGCACCGCTCGACGGCTTCACCGAACGGGTTGATCAATTCCGGACAGAGGGCGCCAAGGGGCTGAACATCACCGCTCCGTTCAAGCTCGATGCCTTCGAATACGCCAACGAGCTCTCGGAAAGCGCCGAGCGAGCTGGCGCCGCAAACTGCCTGAAGTTCGTCGGTGATCGGATCATTGCTGAGAATTTCGACGGGATCGGCCTCGTGCGTGACATCACTGTCAATCTCGGGCTCGCACTCGCCGGCCGCCGCGTCCTGATGCTCGGCGCCGGAGGAGCGGCGCGCGGCGCGTTGCTGCCGTTCCTGCGCCAGGAGCCGTCCGAGCTGGTTCTGGTCAACCGAACGCTGTCGAAAGCGGTGGCATTGGCCGAAGAGTTTGCCGGCTGTGGTCCCCTGATCGTCAGCGGCTATGCCGAACTGGCCGACCTTGCCGAAGGCTATGACGTCGTGATCAACGCGACATCGGCCAGCCTGCGCGGTGAAATGCCGCCGCTTCCAGGCAACGTCTTCCGCGGTGCGGAGCTGGCGTACGAACTCGCCTATGGCAAAGGACTGACTCCGTTTCTGCAAGCGGCCCGCGCCGAAGGTGTCGCCAGGCTGGCCGACGGCGTCGGCATGCTGGTGGAGCAGGCGGCCGAAGCTTTTGCCTGGTGGCGCGGCGTCAGGCCGAGCACGGCTCAGGTCATCGCCGAACTGACCGTCCCCCTGAGCTGACCGGCGATGCCGAGCATGCATCCGAAATCCAGCTTCCTCGTCGGCCTGATCGGCAGCGGCATCGCGGCGTCCCGCACCCCGCCGATGCACGAAGCGGCCGCTGATGCCGCGGGCATCCGCTATCTCTACAAGAAGATCGACCTGACGGAGCTGAAACTCGGTGCAGAAGCGCTGCCGGAATTGCTCACGGCGGCAAAGTGGATGGGCTTTGACGGGCTGAACGTGACCCATCCCTGCAAGCAGGCGATTCTCCCGCTCCTGGACGAGCTTGCGCCGGACGCCGAGGCTCTTGGTGCCGTGAACACCGTGGTCATCAGGGACGGTCGAATGAGCGGCCACAACACCGATTGGTTCGGCTTCGCGGAGAACTTTCGCCGCAACATGCAAGGTGCGCCGCTCGGCCGCGTCGTCCAATTTGGCGCGGGCGGTGCGGGCGCAGCGGTCGCTTTCGCGCTGATGAAGCTCGGCGTGCGGGAATTGACCATTGTCGACGTCGACGTGGCCAAGGCGCAGAGCCTGGTCGACAGCTTGTCCCCTCGATTTGCAGAAGGGCGCTTGCGGGCCGGCCAGGATGTTGCAGCGGCCGTGGCTGCCGCAGACGGAATTGTCAACGCGACGCCGATCGGCATGGACAAATATCCGGGCACGCCGCTGCCGACTTCCCTGCTGCGTCCCGATCTATGGGTCGCTGAGATCGTCTATTTCCCGCTGGAAACCGCATTGCTGCGCGCGGCGCGCGCCTTCGGCTGCCGCACCGTCGACGGCGGTGGCATGGCGATCTTCCAGGGCACCGAAGCATTCCGCCTGTTCACGGGCATCTCACCTGATCCGGACGTCTTCTTCGCGACCTTTGCATCCCTGGGAGGGTGACACCCGGCCGATGGGCGAGCGGCACGTACAACGCCCGAGAGGAAACGCAAGATGGGCTATACGCTCGATTTCTCGGTGGTTTGGCATGCCATGCCCGCGCTGCTGTGGGGGTGCGTGGGTACGCTGGGCCTGGCGCTTGCCGGCATGACACTCGCGATGTTGATCGGTGTCGCCGGCGTCGCGGCACGCGATTCGAAGGCGGTCTGGTTGCGTGCTCTCGTGATCGGCTTCGTCGAGATCGTGCGCAATACGCCGTTTCTGGTGCAGATCTTCTTTCTGTTCTTTGCCCTGCCGCTCGTCGGATTGAAGCTCAATCCGACAGTCACCGCCATCATCGCGCTCGGCGTCAATGGCGGCGCGTACGCCATCGAGATCATCCGCGGCGGGGTGCAATCCATCCATCAGGGACAGGTCGAGGCCGGCTACGCGCTCGGACTGCACAAAGGGCAGGTGTTCCGGTTCATCGTGCTCAAGCCCGCGCTTCGCGCGATCTACCCCTCGCTAACGGGCCAGTTCATCATGCTGACGCTGACCTCGTCGATCTGTTCGGCGGTATCGGCCTACGAATTGACGTCGGTTGCGCAGCGCATCGAAAGCGACACGTTCCGCAGCTTCGAGGTCTACTTCTCCGTCACCTTCCTCTACCTCGCGATCTCCTGGCTGTTGATGCTGGGCTTTGCGATCATCTCTCACCGCTTCTTCTCATATCCGACACGCTGAGGGAGGCGATCATGACACCGCATTTTGGCCTTCCCGAGTTCGGCTTCCTGCTGCGTGGTCTGCAATGGACCATGCTGCTGACGCTGGTCGCGTTCGTGGGCGGCTGCACGGCGGGGCTCGCGATCGCTTTGCTGCGCACCTGCGGCCACAAGGGCGTGGAGTGGATGACCCGCATCTATATCGGGATATTCCAGGGCACGCCGCTGCTGCTGCAGCTCTTCGTCGTGTATTACGGATTGGCGCTGACCGGCTTGAAGCTCGACGCGTTCGTCGCGGTGGCGATCGGTTTTACCGTAAATGCCTCCGCCTTCCTCGGCGAGATCTGGCGCGGAGCGATCCAGGCCGTGCCGCGTGGCCAGACCGAGGCAGCGATGGCGCTTGGTCTGCACTATTCGTCGCGCATGCGCGATATCGTGCTGCCGCAGGCGATCCGCATCTCGCTGCCGGCGACCATCGGCTATCTCGTGCAGCTCATCAAGGGCACCTCGCTCGCTGCCATCGTCGGCTTCATCGAACTCGCTCGCGCCGGCCAAATCGTATCGAACCAGACCTTCCAGCCGTTGCTCGTCTTCGGCGTGGTCGGCGCAATGTATTTCATCCTCTGCTGGCCACTCTCGTGGTGGGGCAGCCGGATGGAAGCCAGGCTCGCCCTGGCCAGTCAAAGGTAGGAATGGCGCACCTGCTCAATCAATACAGCCATTACAAGGAGGAGGAATTTCATGTTGTTTTCACTCAATCGTCGCCGGCTCGGCGTTGCGCTTTTGACTCTGGGGGCCATCGCTGTCGCAGGCGAATCGCAGGCGGGCACTCTGGAAGACGTGAAGAAGAAGGGCGTCGTCGTCATCGGCATTCAGGGCGACAATCCACCGTGGGGCTATGTGGATAGCTCGGGAAAGCAGGATGGCATCGATGCCGACATGGGGCGTGCCTTCGCTGAATATCTCGGCGTGAAAGCCGAGTTCGTCCCGCTGGCGGTGGCCAATCGTATTCCGGCGCTGACCACGGGCCGCGTCGACATTCTCTTCGCAACTATGGCCATGCTGCCCGAGCGCGCGAAGGCGGTGCAGTATTCCAAGCCCTACGTCGCCAACGAGATCACGCTGGTCGCCGCCCAGGCAACGCCGATCAACAGCAATGCCGACATGAGGAAGTTCGTCATCGGCGTTCCCAGGTCGTCCACGCAGGATACTCAGGTGACCAACAACGCGCCGTCCGGGACCGAGATCCGCAGGTTCGACGATGATGCCGCCACCATCCAGGCACTGCTCTCCGGCCAGGTCCAGGCAGTCGGCGCGAACCTGTTTTATCCGCAGCGCCTCAACGCCGCAAAGCCGGAACTCGGCTTCGAGCCCAAGCTTCACTTCACCGCGCTTTACAACGGCGCTTGCACCCGCCTGGGCGACAAGGAATGGAACGAGACGGCCAACAAGTTCATCGACCAGATCAAGTCGAACGGCAAGTTGGCCGCTTTTTACGCCAAATGGATGAAGGTCCCGGTCCCGGTCTTTCCGGACTCTGTCCCCGGCGTTCCCTTCACCGTCCAATAGGCACTGCGAGCGGCCGAGGCGATCCGCGTCGGCCGCCGCCCAACGGCGGAGACCAGCATGCAGGACCAGATCCTGATTGAAATGAAGGGCGTCCAGAAGTGGTACGGCGGGTACCAAGCTCTCCGCGACGTCGATCTCACCGTGCGCAGAGGTGAAAAGATCGTGCTCTGCGGTCCGTCCGGTTCAGGCAAGTCGACGCTGATCCGCTGTATCAACCGCCTGGAGCCGATCCAGCAGGGCAGTATCGTGGTGAACGGCCATCGGCTGGACGACAGCATCAAGGCCATCGATGTCGTACGTCAGGACGTCGGCATGGTCTTTCAGAGCTTCAACCTTTTTCCGCATATGACGGTGTTGCAGAACTGTATGCTCGCGCCGATCCGCGCGCGCCGGATCAGCAAGACCGAGGCGGAGGCGACCGCGCGAAAATACCTCGAGCGCGTGCGCATCGGTGACCAGGCCGAGAAATATCCGGCTCAGCTTTCCGGCGGTCAGCAACAGCGCGTCGCGATCGCGCGGGCGCTCTGTATGCAGCCGAAGGTGATGCTGTTTGACGAGCCGACCTCGGCGCTCGACCCTGAGATGGTCAAGGAGGTGCTCGATACGATGATAGGCCTGGCCAATGATGGCATGACCATGATCTGCGTCACCCACGAGATGGGCTTCGCCCGCCAGGTTGCCGATCGCGTCATCTTCATGGCTGAAGGTCAGATCATCGAGGAAGGCGCGCCCGACGCCTTCTTCCGCAATCCTCAGCATGCCCGCACCAAACAGTTCCTCGGCGAGATCCTTGCCCATCATTGAACGGAGTTATCTCATGAGTCGTCTTGTCTACGTCCTGAACGGGCCAAATCTGAACCTGCTCGGCAAGCGCCAGCCCCAGATCTACGGTCACGAGACGCTTGCGGACGTGGAGCGCGATTGCCGAACGCTGGCCGGGGAGCTTGGCCTGGAGCTTCGCTTCCATCAATCCAACAGGGAGTACGAGCTGATCGACTGGATCCACGAGGCGCGCGAGACGGCTGCCGGTATCGTGATGAATCCGGCGGCGTTCACCCATACGTCGGTCGCCATCCTGGATGCCTTGAATACGTTCGAGGGGACAGTGATCGAGGTGCACATTTCCAACGTGCACAAGCGCGAGGAATTCCGCCACCACTCGTTCGTCTCTAAACGAGCCGATGGGGTCATCGCAGGGTTCGGCACTCAGGGTTATCTGCTTGGCTTGCGTCGTGTGGCCAAGCTGCTTGATGAGAAGAAGGGATAGCATCGGATGGCGGCGCGCGTCCGCCTGATGGTGATGGGAGCGGGTGAAGAGACAGCGGTGATCCTCCTGGACTTCGCCTCCGGCGCGTTCAGCTCTCGTTGTCAGGTGGCGCAGGCCTTGAGTTGCTGCCGAAGCCATTGATGGCCGCGATCGTTGTCGAATCTGGCGTGCCAAGTGGCGTGCAGCGTAAAGGGCCTCGTATCGAAGGGCAGGGGCAGAGATTGCAAGACGTCCTGGTAGCGGCTGAGAAAGCGCTGCGGAAGTGTGCAGACGAGGTCGGTCGACTGCAGCAATAGCGGCACGACGCTGTAGTGCTGAACCGACACAGCGACGCGGCGCGTCAACCCGTCCTTCGCCAGGACATCGTCGATGAAGCCGCGAAAGCCGCCGCCTTCTCCCGAAACGATGACATGCTCCAGGCGCGAATACTCCTTCATCATGGGCCGTCGCGACCCGCGCGGATGATCCTTGCGCTGGGCCATCATGAATCGCTCTTCGAGCAGCGGCTGTGACGGCATTCCGCTCGGTGCTGCATTTTTGGAAACCAGTGCGACGTCGAGATCTCCCGCCTCGAGCTGGCCGGCCAGTTTCGTCGAATCGATCGACCGGAAAGCGAACCGGATGCCCGACAAGCCATCCCGCCGCGAGAATGAGACCAGCCGCGATCCGACAATGGCGGTTGCGTTGTCGTTCGCGCCGATCGTGAAGGTGCGATCCGATGTCTTCGGGTCGAACCCAGTTGGCGCGCCGATAACATCTTGGAGGTTCTGAAGCGCGAGCCGCAGGGGCTCCCTGAGCTCGCTTGCCCGCGGGGTGAGAACCATGCCTTTCCCCGATGCGGCAGGCGTCAGCAACTGATCCTCGAATAGATCGCGCAGCCTCGCCAGCTGGGCGGAGAGTGCCGGTTGACTGATGCCGAGCCGCGCTGCCGCACGGGTGATGTTCCGCTCATCGAGCATCACCGTGAGCGACACGAGCAGCGGCATATCATGCCCCCTGATATTCATCAGGATTATACCCCCTATCTCATCTATCGATTTCAAATATCACACGGCAGCGGTCATCAACGCAAGCCGGGTCATATGTGCCGCGAAAGCGGACAAGACAGCTGCGGGGGTACTGATGAGGAATCTACCAAACGCCGGTCCTGGTGCGGCAGAGCCCACCATCGAGTTGCAGCGAAGGGTCATGATCGCGGCGACCGTCGGTACGGTCATCGAGTGGTACGATTTCTTCATGTATATCTCGGTGGCTTCGGCCATCTCGGTCAACTTCTTCTCGGGCGACAACCCGGTTTGGGCCAACGTCTTCGCGCTTCTCACCTTCGGCACCGGGTATCTCGTTCGGCCGTTTGGAGCGCTGGTGTTCGGCCGCATCGGCGACATGATCGGACGCAAGCAAACCTTTCTCACCACGATCCTGATGATGGGATTTGCAACCGTTGCGGTCGGGCTGGTGCCGAGCTATGCGTCGATCGGCCTGTGGGCGACCTCGATCTTGATCTTGCTGCGAATGATCCAGGGATTGGCGCTCGGCGGTGAGTATGGCGGTGCTGCGACCTACATCGCAGAGCATGCCCCGCAGGGTCGCCGCGGCTGGCTGACGTCCTGGCTGCAAACCTCTGCACCGATCGGCTTCGTTCTCTCGATGCTCTCCGTGTATCTCATGCGCGCCAGCATGACGCCCGAGGCCTTCAATGACTGGGGCTGGCGCATCCTGTTCATCAGCTCGGTGTTGCCGCTCGCGATCTCTGTCTGGATTCGGTTGAAGCTGCAGGAATCGCCGCTCTTCCTCAAGATGAAGAATGAGGGGACGCTCTCCAAGTCTCCGATCTCCGACACGCTCCGGGAGTGGCCGAATCTGAAGCGCGTGCTGATCGCGATGTTTGCGATGGTGGTCCCCCAGAGCGTGCTGCTGGTCGGTGCTCAGATCTATTCTCTGGTGTTTCTCACCGGCACGGCCAAGGTCGATCCGCAGATCGCGAGTCTCCTGGTCGGTGCGGCCCTGATGCTGACGCTGCCGGTGATGATTTTCTTCGGCTGGCTGAGTGATCGCTACGGCACCAAGATATTCATCCTGGCTGCCTGCGTCATTGGCACCTTCACCTACCTTCCCCTCTACAAGGCGCTCACCTTCTATGCCAACCCCGCGCTGTATACGGCGCAAGCCGTCGTCCCTGTCACCGTTGCAGCCGATGCATCGGAGTGTTCCTTCCAATTCAATCCGGTCGGGACGGCGAAATTCACCACGGGGTGCGACATCGCCAAGAACGCCTTGATACGGTTCGGCGCACCTTATTCCACCAGGTCCGAAGCAAAAGGCGCGGTCGCGACGGTTTTCGTCGGCGCCAGGGCCATTCCGGTTGCCACGGCAGGGCAGGCTCCGGACGTCGCGGCGTTCACCGGCAAGCTGAAGCTCGCGCTCGAGGAGGCCGGATATCCGAACCGTGCCGATCCAGGTGCGATGAACTTCGGCATGATCATCCTGGTGCTGGCGGCGCTCAGCACGGTCGCGGGCATGATCTTTGGTCCGCTGGCATCGGCGATGACCGATCTGTTTCCGCCCCAGGTGCGCTACACGTCGGTCTCGTTCAGCTATCACGTGGGCAACGGCTATTTCGGTGGCCTCTTGCCGGCGATTGCCGCGGCCTTCCAGATTGCGAGCGGCGATATATACGCTGGCCTGTACTACGTGATGGTCGTTTCGGCGATCTCGTTCTTTCTCGGCTTGTTCTGGCTTCGATCCGGGCCGGCAGCGGCCAAGGTCCAGTCAGTCGCGACGGCGGCGGCGTAGCGGTCGCGTTTCAATCTGCACAATGCAAGAAAGTCTGTTTCAAATGACCGCAGTGCACGCGATCGGCAACGTTGCCATTCGTCAGGTTATCGAAATGCGAGGTCCGGGTTTCACCCCGGACTTCCTCTTCCCGAATTGGGATCCGTCGGTTCTGGAGACGCACCGAGCGCTGATGATACCGGATTGCTTCGACGAGGCGGAGGGCCGCTTCATCGCCAGCATCCACACCTGGGTTCTGAAAACGCGGCACCACACGATCCTGATTGACAGTTGCGCGGGTAACGACAAGAACCGTCCGATGCTGCCGCGCTTTCATCAGCTGAATCTGCCCTTCCTCGACCGGCTGGCGGAAGCGGGCATCTCACCCGAACAGGTCGATTATGTCTGCTGTACCCACCTGCACGCCGATCATTGCGGCTGGAACACGCGACTCCTCAACGGCCGCTGGGTGCCGACGTTCCCGAATGCCAAGTACGTCTTCTCCAAGGCCGAGTACGATCATTGGTCCGGCCCGGCTGGCAAGGAAGGATTCAGCGCCGGCGTATTCGAAGACAGCGTTCTTCCTGTCATCCAGAGCGGGCAGGCTGAAATCGTCGAGGGCGAAACCGCGATCGGAGATGGTCTTACGTTCCATCCCACCCCGGGGCACAGCCCTGGTCACGTAGCTGTCCAGCTCTCCGACCTGGGACAGAAGGCGCTCTTCAGCGGCGATATCATGCATCAGCCGCTTCAGATCTATCGTCCGGACTGGAATAGCGCGTTCTGTGAGCACGGAGAGCGTGCCCGCGCATCGCGCCGCTGGCTTCTCGAGCAGGCAGCGGAAGATCGAGCGACCGTATTCACGGCTCATTTCGCCAACACGTCGGCCGGGCGGGTCACGCGCAGCGGCGATAGGTTCGACTGGCGGTTCGTGTAACCTGAGAGGACACCGAGATGCAAAAATCGATCGCCGACAGCATCATCAGCGAAGAGATAATGATCCCGAGCGACACCGCAGGGATCGAACTCTTCGTTCGCAACAAGCGACGGTCCGACCTGGTCCGGTTTTCGGCCGAGAAGACCGTGTTGTTCGTCGCAGGATCGACCTATCCGGCGTCGACTTCGTTCGATCTGCGTCTGGATGGCGTGTCCTGGATGGATCATCTGGCCCAGCAGGGCTATGACGTCTATCTTGTCGATGTCCGTGGCTACGGCAGGTCGACCCGTCCGTCAGAAATGGAAGAACCGGCGTCCGACAATCAGCCGATCGTGCGTACGCCTGTCGCTGTGCGCGACGTTGCGAGTGCTGCTGCGTTCGTCCGGTCACGGCGAAGTGTCGACAGAATCAACCTGATCGGGTGGTCGTGGGGCACGACGCTGATGTCACGCTATGCCTCGGAGAACCTGGCGCACGTCAACAAGCTCGTTCTGATCGCGCCGCAATGGCTCCGGACCAACCCGAGCGCGGCTGATTCCGGCGGACCCCTCGGCGCCTATCGCGTTGTCGAGCGATCGGCGGCCAAGAGCCGTTGGCTTAACGGCGTTCCCGATGACAAGAAGAACGCGATATTGCCGCCGGCCTGGTTCGATGCGTGGGCGGAGGCAACTTTTGCCAACACGGGACTTGGGTCGGACAAGCTGCGGGCGCCGAACGGAACGGTTCAGGACAGCCGCGAATATTGGGCATCCGGCAAGCCGCTTTATGATCCTTCCTTGCTCACGATGCCGGTCCTGATCGTCCATGCCGACCTGGATCGCGACTGCCCGATGGATATGGCGCAAACGGTGTTCAGCAAGCTATCGGCAGCGCCGTATCGCCGCTGGATCGAGATCGGCGACGGCACGCACTCGGTATTCATGGAGAAAAATCGCTGGCAGGTCTTCGCTGCGGTCGACGGTTTCCTTGACGAACGAATGCCAGCGTAGGACGCACGCCGCGATGAACGCGCGAGGTGGTTTCCTCTCGAAGGCGCTCGCAAGCTTGGACTTTGGGGCTAGTCTGCTTCGAGGCGGAACCGGCCGACAAATGAGAACTTTGCAAGCATCGGTGAGCGGCATTCACCTGTTGTCGAGGCCGCTCGGAAGCAAGACGGAGTGCGGATCTGAACGACCCGCCTCACGCAAGCTGCGGGCGAGCCCTGGTGCGTCGCGGAGCCGGGGCACGTCTATCCTCATGCACGGCAGGAACACTTTCGGCGGCGCTCCGTTAGCGCAGCAAACGCCGGGAGTTGTCCATGATCGATTATCCAAAGCCGCCTTATCCTGCGCAGCAGCAGCCGATGCCGGGCTCGACGCGAGCGATGCAGCCGCGACCGGATCACGGCGAAGAGAGTTACAAGGGCGCCGGCCGTCTTGCCGGAAAGAAGGCCATCATCACGGGCGGCGACAGCGGCATCGGCCGCGCGGTGGCGATCGCCTATGCGCGTGAAGGCGCGGACATCGTCATCTCCTATTTGAACGAGGACGAGGATGCGGCCGAGGTCAAGGCGCTGGTGGAGCGGGAGGGACGCAAGGCCGTCCTGATCCCGGGCGATATCAGCAATCCCGAGCATTGTTGCGCCATCGTGCGTCGCACCGTCCAAGAGCTCGGCGGCATCGACATCCTCGTCAACAACGCCGCCCATCAGGCGACGTTCAAGGACATCGCAGATATCAGCGACGACGAATGGCGGCGGACGTTCGAGACCAACATCCACGCCATGTTCTATCTGGCCAAGGCTGCCGTCCCCCACATGCGGCCGGGGTCCGCGATCATCAACACGGCCTCGGTGAATTCCGACATGCCGAACCCGAGCCTTTTGGCTTACGCCACGACGAAGGGTGCCATCCAGAATTTCACCGGCGGGCTCGCGCAGATGCTGGCCGAGAAGGGCATCCGGGTCAATGCGGTGGCCCCGGGGCCGATCTGGACGCCGCTGATTCCCTCGACCATGTCGGAGGAAAGGGTCAAGAACTTCGGCAAGCAGGTGCCGATGCAGCGCGCCGGTCAGCCGGCCGAGCTCGCGACGGCCTATGTCATGCTGGCCGATCCGCTTTCGAGCTACACGTCGGGGGCGACGTTGGCCGTCACCGGTGGCAAGCCGTTCATCTGACCGGAGGTATCTGTTCGCAGCGGAGATCAGGATGGCCGCGCCGCGGGCGCCGCCATCGTCTTGCTCAGTCTGCCTCGATCACGCGGCGTTGGACGCCTTGGCGTTGACGCCTTTGCGCAGGGCCACCGTGTTGAGCTTGGTGTTGGCGGCCTTCTCTTCGTTCAGATTGGTGGTGAGGAAGCGCACGATGTCGTCGTGGCCGAGCTCTTCCGCCCAGGCGATCAGCGTGCCGTACCGGCACATTTCGTAGTGCTCCACCGCCTGTGCGTTGGCGACGATCGCAGCGTCCAGCACGGCCTTGTCGTCGATCTCCCCGGCGGTCTCGTCGGCTTCCTTGATCAGGCCGTCGATGGCCGGACAATGCATGCCGCTCGGCTCCTTGCCGAGCTTGGCGAAGACCTTGTCGAGGCGCTCGACCTGCTTGTTGGTCTCTTCCAGATGCGCCTTCAGCCCGGCGACGAGATCCCTGTTGGTCGTCTTGTCGATCATCTTCGGCAGCGCTTTCAGAATCTGCTGTTCTGCGTAATAGATGTCCTGGAGCCCGTGCAGCAGCAGGTCTTCCATCGATTTGATGTCCTTGGTGAAGAATCCCATAAAAGACGTCTCCTTTTCACAATGATGGCAGTGGAACGCGGTGCGGCCGCCGCTGTTCCATTCCCGTGTGCAGATCGGGAGAGCCGAATGAGCGACGGAGTGGATCATTTTGCGGACCTGCTCGGGCGTGCGGCGATGGACGTGTGGGGCGACATGCCTCGCGACATCCAGGAAGCACTGTTCGAGACCGCGATGAAGGGCCGCGACACCGAGCGTGAGGAGCTCGCGCGATTGCTGCACGAGCGGCATCCGCGCACGCTGCATCCGGCCCGGCCAGGCTGACGCAGCGGGTTCTGGAACCAACATGCGATCTCCTGATTGGTGAATCGGGTGGCGCGCCACACGGGCTCCAATGAGCACCGCGCGGGGCGCATGGCCCGAGCCTGTCAATTTGTGAGTCGACCGTCGTGACTGAGATGAATATCGGCAAATGGTACGACCCGATTTCGGAGCGGTGGATCGTGCCTCGCCAACCCCCCACTATCGCCGCGCTTGATCGGTCGAGCGCGGAGAACGTGCCGGAGGCGAACAAGAGAGAAGAGACGCAGCGGATCTGGAATCTGCTGGTCGATTGCTGCGCACGCGGATGATGCAGCGTCGGCGCCATAACGCGCTCGATGACACTCGGGAGTGTCAACAGCCCTGAGGCGGGCTTTGCGCGGGGCAGGTCAGCGTTCCCGTCAACCCTGATCTCGACGACGTCCGGAGCGGATCGGTATATTACCACCCTTTGCCGACGCCGCCGGAACAAGGATCAGAGATGGACGATACGATTGGCTTCCCCGACCCCGGTCTTGACCTGTCGGACGGCTTCAAGCCGCACACCTCACATTGGGGCGTGTTCTCCGCGCGCCAGGGCGTGGCCGGGCTGGAGGTCAGGGCCTATGCGGGCGATCCCGATCCGAACGGCATCATCGACAATTTTCCCGGCGCGCTCCGCCACCAGGCGCGCATCGCCCAGCCGGCAATCCGCCGCGGCTGGCTCGAGCGTGGACCGGGCCCCGACGATCGGCGCGGCCGCGACGAGTTCGTCTCCGTCAGCTGGGACAAGGCGCTCGATCTCCTCGGCGACGAGCTCGGCCGCATCCGCGACGCGCGCGGACCCGGCGCCGTGTTCGGCGGCTCCTATGGCTGGTCGAGTGCCGGGCGCTTCCATCACGCCCAGAGCCAGGTGCATCGCTTCCTCAATATCGCGATGGGCGGCTATGTGCGCTCGGTCAACACCTATTCCTCGGGTGCGTCCTCGGTGCTGCTGCCGCAGATCCTGGCCGGCTACGAGGACATCACCAAGCGCAACGTCACCTGGGAGCAGATTGCGACCGAGACGGACATCGTGCTGGCCTTTGGCGGCATGGCGCTGAAGAACTCCATGGTGGCGGGCGGCTCGATCAGCAAGCATGTCGAGCGCGGCGCCATGGCGGCGGCGCGGGCGCGCGGCTGCGTGTTCATCCTGGTCAGCCCGCTGCGCGACGATCTGCCGGTCGAGGCCGGCGCCGAATGGATGGCTTGCGTGCCCGGCACCGACACCGCGTTGATGCTCGGCATCGTCCATACGCTGGTCGGAGAGAACCTGCACGACCAGGCCTTCCTCGATCGCTACACCGAGGGCTGGCCAATCTTCCTGCGCTATCTCAACGGCGAGAGCGACGGGCAGGCGAAGCACGCCGAATGGGCCGCCGCGATCTGCGGCGTCGAGGCGGATGCGATCCGCAAGCTGGCGCGGCGTCTTGCCGGAAAGCGCGCGCTCGTCACCGTCTCCCATTCGCTGCAGCGCGCCGAGCATGGCGAGCAGCCGGTGTGGATGGGCATGGTGCTGGCGGCGGCCCTCGGCCAGATCGGCCTTCCCGGTGGCGGCTATGCCTATTCGCTGGGGGCGATCGGCTATTACGGCCGCCGCGTCAACGACGTGCCGGGGCCGACGCTGGGGCAGGGCCGCAACGGCGTTGCCGATTTCATTCCGGTGGCGCGCATCGCCGACATGCTGCTCAATCCCGGCGGCACGTATCGCTACAACGGCGAGACGCGCACCTATCCGGACATTCGTCTGGTCTACTGGGCGGGCGGCAATCCGTTCCATCACCATCAGGACATCAATCGCCTGCGCAAGGCGTTCGCGAAGGTGGACACGCTGGTCGTGCACGAGCTCGCCTGGACCGCCACCGCCCGCCACGCCGACATCGTGCTGCCTTCCACGATGACGCTGGAGCGCGAGGACATCGGCTATTCCACCAACGACCCGCTCATGGTCGCCATGCACCGGATCGCCGAGCCGTTCGGGCTGGCGCGCGACGACTACGACATCTTTGCCGATCTCGCCGAACCTCTCGGCGTGCGCGAGCCCTTCACCGAGGGACGAACGTCGCGGCAATGGCTGGAGCGTCTCTACGAGCCGACCCGCGCCTCGCTGGCGAAGCGCGGCCTGGAGGCGCCTGACTTCGACGAGTTCTGGGCGCGCGGCAGCCTGGTCGTGCCGCAGCAGCCCGACGACGGCGGCCGGCTGCGCCGCTTCCGCGAGGACCCCGTCAATCACGCTTTGCCGACGCCGAGCGGACGGATCGAGATCTTCTCGGCCAAGATCGCAGCGCACGGCGATGCGGATTGTCCGGGCCATCCGGTCTGGCTCGACAAGACCGATATTCCCAAGCGAGGTGCACCGTGCTTCCTCGTCGCCAACCAGCCGGTGACGCGCCTGCACAGCCAGCTCGATTTCGGCGGGCATTCGCTCTCCGCAAAGCATCGCGGCCGCGAGGTCGCGCGCATGAACCCGGTCGATGCACAGGCGCGCGGTATCAAGGACGGCGACATCATCCGCCTGTTCAACGAGCGCGGCGCGTGCCTCGCCGCGGTCCACGTCACCGACGGCATCTCGCCCGGCGTGGTTCAGCTTCCGACCGGCGCGTGGTATGATCCGATGGATCCCGAAGACGAGGCGCCGCTCTGCGTTCACGGCAATCCGAACGTGCTGACTCGCGACGTCGGCACCTCGTCCCTGGCGCAGGGCTGCACCGGCCAGTTGACGACCGTCGAGGTGGAGAAGTTCACCGGCAATCTGCCGCCGATCCGCGCGTTCGATCCGGTTTAGGCAAGCAAGGAGAGCTGAGATGATCCGCAAGGCAACAGCAGTCTGGAAGGGCACTGGTCGCGATGGCACGGGCCAACTGTCGAGCGAATCCGGCGTGCTTGCCGCGACGCCCTATTCGTTCAAGACCCGCTTCGAGAACGAGAAGGGCACCAATCCCGAAGAGTTGATCGCCGCAGCCCATGCCGGCTGTTTCACCATGGCGCTTGCCTTCGGCCTGCAAATGGCGGGTTTCACGCCGGACGAGCTCTCGACCGAAGCCGCCGTCACGCTCGAGCCCGAAGGCAAGGGCTTCAAGATCAGCAAATCCGCGCTGACCCTGCGGGCGAAAGTGCCTGGTCTCGACGATGCCGGCTTCGCCCGGTTCGCCGGCGAGGCCGAGAAGAACTGCCCGGTGTCCAAGGTGCTCAACGCCGCCATCACGCTCGACGCCAAGCTGGTCTAGGGCAAGCGTTTGCTTCCGGTCCGTCCGGTCCAGGCCCGGGTGGACCCGCGTCAATGCGTGGCTTTCGGCCGGGTGGCCGAAAGCCTATATGATGCACGAGCTGTTTGGCGATCATTGGGAGCACATCACATGACGACGGAACGCGCAGTTTTGGCCGGAGGCTGCTTCTGGGGCATGCAGGATCTGATCCGCAAGCAGCCGGGCGTGATCTCCACCCGCGTCGGCTACACCGGTGGGCACGTCAAGAACGCCACCTACCGCAATCATGATGGCCATGCCGAAGCGATCGAGATCGTGTTCGATCCAGCCAGGACCAGCTTCCGGACCATGCTGGAGTTCTTCTTCCAGATCCATGATCCGACCACGCTCAACCGTCAGGGCAACGATATCGGCACGAGCTATCGCTCGGCGATCTTCTACACCAGCGAGGAGCAGAAGCGGATTGCCGAAGACACCATTGCCGACGTCGAGGCGTCAGGCCTATGGCCCGGCAAGGTGGTGACCGAGGTCGCGCCCGCGCGCGAGTTCTGGGAAGCCGAGCCCGAGCATCAGGACTATCTCGAACGTTATCCTGACGGCTACACCTGCCACTTCATCCGGCCCGGCTGGAAACTGCCGCGGCGAGCTGCGGCGGTCGGAGGCTAAAACCCGGTCGGGCGCTGCTCCGCGGTGACGATCTGCGCCGTCAACGTGACGAGACCCATCAAGGCGGTGAGCAGCCAAAATGCCATCGGCAGTCCGCCGAGCTGTGCGACGAAGCCGACGCCTGCAGGGCCGAGCAGGACGCCTGCGTAGCCTGCTGTCGTGATCGCCGCGACCGCAAGTCCCGTGGGCATCACCTTTTGCTGCGCCGCCCGGCGGAACAGCACAGGCACGAGGTTCGAGGCGCCGAGCCCGATCAGCAGGAATCCGCCGATGGCGACCGCTGCCACGGGGGCGGTGAGCAGCACCACGAAGCCGGCGATCGCAATGAGGCTACCCCACAGCAATGTCGTGCGGTCTCCGATGCGCGCAACGACCGCGTCGCCGCCGAGCCGCCCGATCGTCATCGCGATCGAGAACACGATGTAGCCGACGCCGCCTTGCGCCTCGCTGACGAGCCCGGCGCCGATCACGAGCAGCGCGCCCCAATCGAGCATCGCGCCTTCGACCAGGAAGGTGATGGCGCCGAGCAGCGCCAGCAGCAGCACCGATCCGTGCGGCAGCACGAACAATGGGCCTTCCTGCACCTGCACCGAGCGAAGCAGGCGCGGCCAGGTTACGAGCATCGCGATCAGCATCAGCACGGAGCAGATCAGGGTACAGGCGAGTGCCCCGAGCTGCAGCGAGAGCAGCGCCGTCATCAGCGCGGATCCGGCGAAGCCGCCGATGCTGAACAGGGCGTGGAACCCGGACATCAGCGGGCGTCCCGCGGCGCGCTCCACCTCCACGGCGTGGATGTTCATGGCGACGTCGATCGAACCGAGCGCGGCGCCGAACGCAAGCAGCGCCAGCGCCAGCGACAGCGGCGAGCTTGCGATCGCCAGCAGCGGCAGCACCAGTGTGAGACCAAGCCCGCCCGCGACGATGACCGGCCTGCTGCCGTAGCGCGCGCTGAGAACGCCTGTGAGCAGCATCGCGACGACCGAGCCGATGCCGAGGCTGAGCAGGAGCAGCCCGAGAACCCCGTCGTCGACGGCGAGCCGCGCCTTCGCGAACGGCACCAGCGGTGCCCAGCACGCGATGCCGAAGCCCGCGACGAGGAAGGCAAGCCGAGTGGCAAGACGGGTCGCCGGCCGATCGGCAGAAGACATGGGAACTCCGGGGAAGTACAGGCGGGACGGTGGAGAAAGCGGAGAAATGCCGCAGCTTTGTGTCGGCACCGCGTTCAGATTGTCGCAGCTCGTGCCAGCTGCGAGCAACTTGTCGCGATTGCAGGTGGCCGGTTGCCCGGATGGAGCGAGGCGTATCTGCGTGTGACAAGCTCAAATATCGTAGGGTGGGCAAAGCGCAGCGTGCCCACCATTCTCGCTTACTGCCAAGGTTGGTGGGCACGGCGCTATGCGCCTTTGCCCACCCTACGGCACTGAAAGAGCAATGTAGTTGCGTCATACTCCGTCATTGCGAGCGCAGCGAAGCAATCCAGAATCTTTCCGCGGATAGATTCTGGATTGCTTCGTCGCATCAGCGCAAAATTGCTACGCAATTTTGTCGCGAGCTCCTCGCAATGACGGGCGGAGAGAGCAGATGCCAAACTCTCGGTCGCGCTCCGGACGCAGCGCTAGCCGCCAAGGATCCGCCGGCACGCCTCGACGAACACCTCTGCGCCCGTCACGATGTCGGCATCCGCCGTGTTCTCGGTCCAGTGATGGCTGATGCCGCCGATCGACGGCACGAACAGCATGCCGGCGGGCATGACGGTTGCCAGCATCTGCGCATCGTGGCCGGCGCCGCTGGGCATGCGGATGGATCGGCCGCCGGCGACGGCCTTGCTCGCGGCCTCGATCGCGTCCTGAAAGCCCGCATTCATCATCGCGGGTGCGCCGGTGCGCAGCTTCGTCACGCTGACGGTGCAGGGGCCCTTGGCACTGGCCTCGTCCGCCAT
The DNA here is from genome assembly GCF_051853065.1 of Bradyrhizobium sp. SPXBL-02. NCBI lineage: Bacteria > Pseudomonadati > Pseudomonadota > Alphaproteobacteria > Hyphomicrobiales > Nitrobacteraceae > Bradyrhizobium > Bradyrhizobium sp. SPXBL-02. The sequence goes on from NZ_CP182474.1 coordinate 2,548,877, forward strand.
GGTCCGGAGCAATTGCTCCAGCCGCGCGATGACCGTCGGATCGTCGTCGCGAATCTGGAACAGCATCTCTGCGCCACCGGGGATGATGCTCGGCGCGCCCGGATCGAGCGTGATGCGGCCGGTGGTCCAGACCGTGCGCGGGCCGCAGACGGCGGGGAGGCGCTCGTCGATCGCGACGCAGAACTTGGCCAGCGCGAGGCCGGCATCCTTGCGCACCGCCATGCGCGTGGTGCCGGCGTGGTTCTGCTCGCCGGTGAAATTGATCTGGTACTGCCAGATGCCGACGATGGACGTCACGACGCCGATCGCGAGGCGCCCGCTTTCGAGCGTGTCGCCCTGCTCGATATGCGCCTCGAGATAACCGACGTGCCGTCCCGGCTCGGCGGTGATGCGCGGACGCCCCGCGAGCCCCATGTCGGCAAGGGCATCGCGCATGGTGCGGCCGCTGGTGCGGTCGCGGGCGGCTTCGATGTCGGCCTCGGCCACCTGTCCGACATAGGAGCGCGAGCCGAGGAAATGACCGAAATGTCCCTCCTCGTCGCACCAGGCGGCGACCTCGACCGCGCCGTTCACGGAAGCGTCGGCGTTCAGGACGCGCGCGGCCTCGAGCGCATAGACGACGCCGAGCGGGCCATCGAGCCAGCCGGCATAATTCTGGCTTTCCAGGTGCGATCCCGCCAGCAGCTTCGGCCCGGGCTTCGTGCTCGTCCCGAAGACATTGCCGATGCCGTCGATCGTCGCGGAAAGATCGGCCTCGGGCAGCTTCTGAACGAGCCACTCCAGCGACAGCTTGTGCGGCTCGGAGAAGGTCGGCTTGTGCACGCCGGTCTTGTAGGCGCCGATGGCGCGAAGTGCATGGAGGTCGGCGAGGACGCGATGTCCGTCGGCGCGAGTGTCAGGCATGTTCGGCAACCTTCAGTGCCTCGGTGCGGATCTCCTCGACCAGCCGTTCCTTGAGCTGGACGAATTCCGGCGTGGTCTTGATCTTGTAGGAGCGGGGATGCGGCAGGTCCACATGGATTTCGGCCTTGATGCGTCCGGGGCGTGCGCTCATGACGATGACGCGGCTGCCGAGGAAGATGGCTTCCTCGATGTCGTGGGTGACGAACAGCACCGTCTTCTGGTCGCGCTCCCAGATCCCGAGCAGCATCTCCTGCATCAGGGCGCGGGTCTGGTTGTCGAGCGCGCCGAAGGGCTCGTCGAGCAACAAGATCTTCGGGTCATTGGCGAGCGCGCGCGCGATCGCCGTGCGCTGCTGCATGCCGCCGGAGAGCTGCTTCGGCCAATGATTTTCGAAGCCGGACAGTCCGACCTGGCGGATGAAGGCATTCGCGATCTTGTGTCGCTCCGCCTCGGACACGCCGCGCTCGCGCAGGCCGAAAGCGATGTTCTCGCGCACCGTCAGCCAGGGGAACAGCGTGTAGGACTGGAACACCATGCCGCGATCGGCGCCCGGGCCGGTCACCTCGCGTCCGTCGAGGGTGACACGGCCGCTGGTCGGACGATCGAGGCCCGCGACGATGCGCAGCAGCGTGGACTTGCCGCAGCCGGACGGGCCGAGGATGGTGACGAAGTCGTTGTTGCCGATGGTGAGGTCGGTCGGCTCCAGCGCTCTGGTCGGCGCGTTGCCGTGACGCGCGGGGAAGGTGCGCGAGACCTGTTCGACCTTGAGGATCGTCATGCGAGCCTCCACGGAAACAGCCAGGCGTTGAATGCCTTGAACATGAAGTCGGAGAGGAGGCCGATCAGCCCGATCACGATGATGCCGAAAATGATCTGGCCGGTGTTGAGCAGCGCCTGGCTGTCGGTGATCATGTGACCGATGCCCGAGGACGAGCCGATCAGCTCGGCGACGATGACGTAAGTCCAGGCCCAGCCCAGCACCAGCCGCAGGATTTCTGCGATCTCCGGCGCGGAGGAGGGCAGCAGCACGCGGCGGATGATGCCGCGGTCGCTGGCGCCGAGCGTGTAGGCGGCCTCGACCAGATCGCGCCGCGTGGCGCCGACCGTCACCGCGACCATCAGGATGACCTGGAACACCGAACCGATGAAGATGACGAGCAGCTTCTGCAATTCGCCGATGCCGGCCCATAGGATCAGCAGCGGGATGAAGGCGGAAGCGGGCAGATAACGTGCAAATGAGACGAACGGCTCGAGGAAGGCTTCGACCGGCTTGTAGGCGCCCATCAGCACGCCGAGCGGCACCGCAATGACGGCCGCGAGTGCAAAGCCGCCGACGACGCGCCAGATCGTCATGCCGATGTCGAACAGGAAGCCGTGCTTGGCGAGCAGCTCGAGGCCCTCCTGCACCATGGTGAGCGGATTGGCGAGGAAGGTCTTCGACACATGGCCGCCGAACGTCGCCCACGACCAGAGGGCGACGAACAGCACGAAGAACGCCAAGCCGTACGCCGCACGCTGCTTCGATGTCACGGGATCCAGGGGACGCATCAAACTGTATCCGAATGGTGCGCCGGCTCCGCCCGAGGCGGAACCGGCATCTTGGAGAACGTTACTTGATGAAGCTCGCGTCGTAGAGGTCCTCGACCTTCGGCGCGGCCTTGATGATGCCGATCTCGAGCAGCAGCTCGGCGGCCTCCTTGTTGAAGGTCAGGAAGTCGCCGGCGAAGAACTTCTGGTTCGCGGCCTTGTCCTGCCAGCGCAGATATTTCGCCGAGTTGCCGAACTGCTCGCCGGTCTGCTTCACGTCGGCGCCCATGATCTCGTAGGACTTGGTCTGGTCCTTGGCGATCATCTCGATCGCCTCGAAGTAGCTGTCGGCGAGGGCCTTGGCGGCCTTGGGATTGTCGGTGAGGAACTTCGGCGTGCAGCCGAACGTGTCCATCACCATCGGATAGTCGAGCGTGGTCGCGATGATCTTGCCCTTGTCGGGCGCGGCACGCACCGTCGACAAATAGGGCTCATAGGTCATCGCGGCATCGTTCTGGCCGGAGACGAAGGCCTGCGCGGCCGCAGCGGGCTCGAGGTTGACGATCGTGACGTCCTTGGTGGTGAGGCCGTTCTTCTTCAGCATCCAGGCCAGCGCGAAATAGGGCGAGGTGCCCGGCGCGGAGGCTGCGACGGTCTTGCCCTTGAGGTCCTTGATCGCGGCGACGTCGTTGCGCACGGCCATGCCGTCGGCGCCGTAGCTCTTGTCGAGCTGGAAGATCTGCTTGGTCGCGACGCCGTTGGCGTTCCAGGAGATCCAGGTCTCGACCGTGGTCGCCGCGCACTGGATGTCGCCGGAGGCGATGGCGAGATGGCGGTCCTTCTGGGGGATCTTCTTGATGGTGACGTCGAGGCCATTCTTCTTGAAGATGCCCGCCTCCTTCGCCAGCGTCAGCGGCGCGAATCCGGTCCAGCCGGAGATGCCGACGCCGACCTTGACGTCGTCGGCGAGCGCGGGGGTGGCCACCGCGAGGGCAATGATTGTCGCAAATACTTTCGAACTACGCATGATTTTCGTCCTCTTGCCGATCGATGGTTTGACGTCCTGTTGATCACTGTCGGCCCACCTGGACCGTTGCCCGATGCGTTGCACGAATTGTGCCGACATGTCCTCTCAGCCTCCCTTGAATCGGGCGACAAGGCGGTGAGAGTCACCGGGATAGAGCAGGCGCACCGCGGTGATGGTGCGTGCGCTGCGCCAGGTGTAGCGGTCGATCACGAGGCAGGGGGCGCCGACGGCAATGTCGAGCGCTTCCGCCGTGCGGTCGTCCGCAACGATGGCACTGATCGTATGCTCGGCCTCGGTCCATGGGACATGGTGAAGCAGCCAGGAGCCTGGCGGTTCGCGCGAGAAATCGGCGGCCGCGGCGTCGGGCACGGACGAGAGGTCGATCAGCCTGTCCTCGACCGCGAAAGGCACATTATCGGCGCTATGTCGGCAGGTGATCGCGACCACCTTGCCGGCCTTCTTCACGCCGAGGCGATCGCGGTCGGCGGCCGTCGCCGCGCGCAGCTTGCGGCCGATCAGCTCGTAGCCGTAGCTGCGTCCAAGCGCGGAGATCTCGGCGCGGATGTCGGCGATCTTGAGCACCGCCGACTGATGCTGCGGCCGGCGCACGAACGAGCCGGCGCGCCGCCGCCGCTCGATCAGATCGGCTTGCGCGAGCTCCGACAACGCCTTGTTCACGGTCATGCGCGAGCAGCCGTAGCGCGCCACCAGCTCGTGCTCGAAGGGAATGCGGTGGCCGGGCGGCCATTCGCCGGTCAAGATGCGCTTCTCGATGTCGGCGCGGATGCGCTTGTAGAGCGTCGGCTTGTCGGCATCGGTGACGAGGCTCATGCGACGAGCCTCCGGATCGATGCGTTGAAGCGTTCGCGTGCGGCTTGGCGCAATCCATGCTGACCGCGCTCGACCACCTTGCGGCCGCCGGCCCAGACGCAATCGATGGCGGCGCCGCCGGCGGCGAAGATCCAGCCGTCGATGACGGCATCGTGCGCGCGTCCTGCCAACGAAGGATGCGCCGCGTCGAGCGTGACGATGTCGGCGCGTGCACCGGGTGTGAGGCCGACCGTCGGCTGCGCCAGCGCCCGCGCGCCGCCGGCGAGCGCTCTGTCGAACAGCGAGCGTCCTGTGGAATGACCTGCGCCGCCGGAGAGCACGTTGCGCTGGCGGTGCTTGAGCCGCTGGCCGTATTCGAGCTGGCGCAATTCGTCGGCTGCGCCAATCAACACGTTGGAATCGGTACCGACGCCGAAAAGGCCGCCGGCGGCGACAAACTCCCGCGCCGAAAAAACGCCGTCGCCGAGGCTCGCTTCCGTAACGGGACAGAGGCCCGCCACCGCACCGGTCCTGGCGAACGCCGTCACCTCCTCACTCGTCATGTGGGTCGCGTGAATGAGACACCAGCGCCGATCGAGCGGGGCGTGCTCCAGCAGCCATTGCACCGGACGCCGGCCCGACCAGGCGAGGCAATCCTCGACCTCCTTCACCTGCTCGGCGGCATGAATGTGCACCGGTCCGCCGTTCGCGAGCGGAATGATCGCCGCAAGCTCGTCCGGCGCCACAGCGCGCAAACTGTGCGGGGCGATGCCGATATTGGCGCCCGGCAGTGCGCTGATCACCTTGCGCGATGCCGTCATCAATGCAGCGAACCGATCGACCGTGCAGATGAAGCGGCGCTGCCCGGCATGCGGCGCTGCGCCTCCAAACGAGCCATGCGCATAGAAACTCGGCAGCAGCGTCAGCGCAATGCCGGAGGCTTCGGCCGCCTGGGCAATGCGCTCGGCGATCTCGGCGGGGTCAGCGTAGGGCGATCCGTCGCGGTCGTGGTGCAGATAGTGGAATTCGCCGACGCGGGTAAAACCCTGCTCGAGCATTTCGACATAGAGCAGCGTCGCAACGGCCGCGACGTCGTCGGGCGTCATGGCCAGCGCGAAGCGATACATCGTCTCGCGCCAGGTCCAGAACGTGTCGGTGGAATCGCCGCGCAGCTCCGCGAGGCCGGCCATGCCGCGCTGGAAGGCGTGACTGTGCAGGCTTGCAAGTCCCGGAAGCGCGATGGCGTGGCGCTCGTCGCCGGCGGCCGGCGCCACGCCCGGTGTCACCGCCGCGATCGCGCCGGCGGTGACGACCACCTGCACGTCATTGGCCCAGCCCGAAGGCAGGAGCGCGGAAGCGAAATGCAGTCGGGTCATGATTTACACGCCGGCTGGACAGAACCGCCTTACGATTATATGTCTAGACATATAAGTCAAGCATCCCCAGGGCGAATGGATACCCGCATGGCAGAGCGCTTCGACCGGATCTGGCACAATGCCCGCCTCGCGACGATGCGGGCCGACCGTCCCGATCTTGGCGAGATCGAGCATGGTGTCATCGCCGCACGCGGCGGCCACATCGCCTATGCGGGCGCGATAGCGGACTTTCCCGTCGATGCGGACGCGATCGAGCGGATCGATTGCGAGGGGCGCTGGATCACGCCCGGTCTCGTCGACTGCCATACCCATCTGGTCTATGGCGGCGACCGCGCGCATGAATTCGAGCTGCGCCTGAAGGGGGCGAGCTACGAAGAGATCGCGCGCGCCGGCGGCGGCATCGTCTCGACCGTGGCGGCGACGCGCAAGGCCAGCGAAGCCGAGCTCGTCGCAGGCGCGCTGCCGCGGCTCGACGCGCTGACGGCTGAGGGCGCCACCACGGTCGAGATCAAGTCCGGCTATGGTCTCGATACCGAGACCGAGATGCGGCAGCTGGCGGCCGCGCGCAGCCTCGGCCGCGAGCGGCCGGTTACGATCCGCACGTCGTTTTTGGGCGCGCATGCGCTGCCGGTCGAGGCCGACGGCGACAAGGATCGTTACATCAATCTGGTCTGCAAGGAGATGCTGCCGGCGGTCGCAAAAGCGGGCCTCGCCGACGCCGTCGACGCCTTCATGGAGGGCATCGCATTCTCCGCCGAGCAGACCGCGCGAGTGTTCGAAACGGCGAGGGGACTTGGACTGCCGGTTAAGCTCCATGCCGACCAGCTCTCGAATCTCGGCGGCGCTGCGCTTGCCGCGAGATTCTCGGCGCTCTCGGCCGATCATCTCGAGCACACCGATGAGGCCGGTGCCGTCGCAATGGCGAGCGCCGGCACGGTGGCGGTGCTGCTGCCCGGCGCGTTCTACTTCATTCGCGAGACGCAGAAGCCGCCGGTCGAGACGTTCCGTAAGCACGGCGTTGCCATGGCGCTGGCGACCGACTGCAATCCCGGCAGTTCGCCGCTGACCTCGCTGCTGCTCGCGATGAACATGGGTGCGACCCTGTTCCGGATGAATGTGGCCGAGTGCCTTGCCGGCGTCACCCGTGAAGGCGCGCGGGCGCTCGGCCTGTTGAATGAGACCGGCACACTGGAAGCCGGCAAGTGCTGCGACCTTGCGATCTGGGACATCGAGCGCCCCGCCGAGCTGGTCTACCGCATCGGCTTCAATCCGCTGCACAAGCGGGTATGGAGGGGGCAGTGACGGAGCAGGAAACAGCGATCCTCGTCAAGCCGGGAACAGTGAGCCTCGACGATCTCGCGCGCGTGCTCGAAGGCGCCCCGGTCGTGCTCGATCCTTCGTTCTGGCCGCGTGTCGAGGCGGCTGCGCAAATCGTTACGCGAGCTGCGCAGGCGGACGTCCCCGTCTACGGCATCAACACCGGTTTTGGAAAGCTGGCCTCCAAGCGCATTCCGCCGGACCAGACCGCGCTGCTCCAGCGCAACCTCATCGTCTCGCATTGCTGCGGCGTCGGCCCGGCAACGCCGGAGCCGATCGTGCGGTTGATGATGGCGTTGAAGATCGTCTCGCTCGGACGTGGCGCCTCCGGCGTGCGCCGCGCGGTGATCGAGCAGTTGCAGGACATGCTGGCCCGTGGCGTCTGTCCGCTGGTGCCGCAGCAGGGCTCGGTCGGCGCCTCCGGCGATCTGGCACCGCTCGCGCACATGACGGCCGTGATGATCGGCGAAGGGCAGGCGATCGTTGACGGGAAAACCGTATCCGGCGCCGACGCTCTCGCGGCGGCCGGCGTCAAGCCGCTGACCCTCGGGCCGAAGGAAGGCCTCGCGCTGATCAACGGCACGCAATTCTCGACGGCCTACGCCATATCAGGCGTGCTGCGTGCATATCGCCTCGCCCGCGCCGCACTCGTGACCGGTGCGCTGTCGGTGGATGCGGCGATGGCCTCGACGGCACCGTTCCGTCCCGAAATCCAGGCGCTGCGCGGCCATGCCGGCCAGATCGCGGCGGCCGCGACGTTGACCGCGCTGCTCGACGGCAGCGACATCCGCCTCTCTCACCTCGAAGGCGACGAGCGTGTCCAGGATCCTTATTGCCTGCGCTGCCAGCCACAGGTCGCAGGCGCAGCCCTCGATCTGATCACGCAGGCCGCACGCACGCTGATCGTCGAGGCCAACGCGGTCACCGACAACCCGCTGGTGCTGGTCGAGACCGCGGAGATCGTCTCCGGCGGCAATTTCCACGCCGAGCCGGTGGCCTTCGCCGCCGATGCACTCGCACTGGCGCTGTCGGAGATCGGCGCGATCAGCGAGCGGCGCATCGCGACGCTGGTCGATCCCGCGCTCAATTTCGGCCTGCCGCCATTCCTCACCCCCGATCCCGGCCTCAATTCCGGCTTCATGATCGCCGAGGTGACGGCGGCCGCGCTCTATGCCGAGAACAAGCAGCGTGCGCTCGCCTGCTCGATCGATTCGACGCCGACCAGCGCCAACCAGGAGGACCATGTCTCGATGGCCGCGCATGCCGCGCGGCGCCTGTCCGACATGGCCGACAATCTCGCCGCCATTCTCGGCATCGAGCTTCTGGTCGCCGCCCAAGGCATCACGCTGCGCGCGCCACATGCGACCAGCGCGCCGCTGGTCGCAGTCATTGCCGCGTTGCGTGAGCAGGTGCCTGCGCTCGCTGCCGATCGCTACATGGCCGGCGATCTCGCCAAGGCCGCTGCATTGATCGAAGCCGATGCGCTTCCGGCTGCCGCGGTCGCCCAGCTTCGTTCCGATCCGTTTCCGAGACTCGTCTGAAGAGGTCCACATGAACCGCCGACTGGACAATGACCGCACCATCCGCGCTCCCCGCGGCAGCGACATCAGCGCCAAGAGCTGGCTCACGGAAGCGCCGTTGCGCATGCTGATGAACAATCTCGACCCAGACGTTGCGGAGCGCCCGAGCGAGCTCGTCGTCTATGGTGGCATCGGGCGCGCGGCACGCGACTGGGAAAGTTTTGACCGGATCGTTGCGGCCTTGCGCAAGCTCGAGAGCGACCAGACGTTGCTGGTGCAGTCCGGTAAGCCGGTCGGTGTCTTCCGGACCCATGCCGACGCGCCGCGCGTACTGATCGCGAACTCCAACATCGTGCCGCATTGGGCCACGCTCGATCATTTCAACGAGCTCGATCGCCAGGGTCTTATGATGTACGGCCAGATGACGGCGGGCTCCTGGATCTATATCGGCAGCCAGGGCATCGTGCAGGGCACCTATGAAACCTTCGTCGAGGTCGGCCGTCGCCATTATGGCGGCAGCCTCGCCGGCAAATGGATTCTCACGGCCGGCTTGGGAGGCATGGGCGGTGCGCAGCCGCTGGCCGCGACCATGGCCGGCGCTTCGATGCTTGCAGTCGAATGCCAGCCGAGCCGCATCGAGATGCGCCTACGGACCGGCTATCTCGACCGGCAGGCCGCAACGCTCGACGAAGCGCTCGCGATCATGGCGGACGCCGGGAAGACGAAGAAGGCGGTCTCGGTCGGCCTGCTCGGCAATGCCGCCGAGATTTTCCCCGAACTGGTCCGCCGCGGCGTCAAGCCTGATATCGTCACCGACCAGACCAGCGCCCATGATCCGATCAACGGCTACTTGCCGAAGGGCTGGACGCTCGCTGAGTGGGAAGCCAAGCGTGCGTCCGATCCGAAGACGGTGGAGCGCGCCTCCAAGACGTCGATGGTCGAGCATGTCCAGGCCATGCTGGACTTCCATGCCCAGGGCATTCCGACGCTCGACTACGGTAACAATATCCGCCAGATGGCGCAGGACATGGGCCTGAAGAACGCGTTCGATTTCCCCGGCTTCGTGCCCGCCTATATCCGTCCCCTGTTCTGCCGCGGTATCGGGCCCTTCCGCTGGGCCGCGCTGTCGGGCGATCCCGAGGACATCTTCAAGACCGACGCCAAGGTCAAGGAGCTGATGCCCGACGATAAGCATCTGCACAATTGGCTCGATATGGCCAAGGAGCGCATCAAGTTCCAGGGCCTGCCGGCGCGGATCTGCTGGGTCGGCCTCGGCGATCGCCATCGCCTCGGCCTTGCCTTCAACGAGATGGTGGCGCGCGGCGAATTGAAAGCGCCGATCGTGATCGGCCGCGATCATCTCGACAGCGGCTCGGTGGCGAGCCCCAACCGCGAGACTGAGGCGATGAAGGACGGATCGGATGCGGTCTCCGACTGGCCGCTGCTCAATGCGCTGCTCAACTGTGCCAGCGGGGCGACCTGGGTGTCGCTGCATCATGGCGGCGGCGTCGGCATCGGCTATTCGCAGCATGCCGGCATGGTGATCGTCGCCGACGGCACGCCCGAGGCGGCGAAGCGGATCGAGCGCGTGCTGTGGAACGATCCCGCCAGCGGCGTCATGCGTCATGCCGATGCCGGCTACGACATCGCGATCGACTGCGCCCGCGACAAGGGGCTCGATCTGCCGAGCCTGCCGAAGTAGACGAGGCTCTAGGCCACGACCTTGGCGCCGGTGCCGTCGAGGCGCCGGCTCTCCTCGGCCAGATGGTCGCCAATCGCATCGGCCGGCATGGGCTTGGCGAAATAATAGCCCTGGATGAAGTCGCACCCCAGGCGGCGCAAGGTGTCGAGCTGAGCACGGGTCTCGACGCCCTCGACGACGCAGGCGATTTCCATGTCGTCGCAGAGGCCGGTGAGCGATTTGATGATCTTGTGGCTGACCGGATTCTCGTTGATGTCGGAAACGAAGCTGCGGTCGACCTTGATCTTGTCGAGCGGCAGCCGGTGCACGTGGCTCAACGACGAATAGCCGGTGCCGAAATCGTCCAGCGAAATGCCGCAGCCCATTGCCTTCAGCGTTGCGATCGATTGCTGCGCGCGGACGAAGTCGAAGGTGACGGCGGTTTCGGTGATCTCGAAATCGATCCGCTGTGGCGGCAGCCCGCTCTTCTCGATGATGGCGATCAGCGGCAAGATGCCCTCCGCCGCACAGACATCGTGTGCGGAGAGGTTGAACGACAGGCGGATGTGATCGGGCCATGTCCTGGCGACGGCGAGTGCGCGCACCAGCAGCGCTTGCGTCAGCGGCCGGATCAGACCGATGCGCTCGGCAGCCGGAATGAAATCGGCCGGCGAGACCAGGCCGAGGCGGGCGCTGCGCCAGCGCGCCAGCACCTCGAAGCCGGCGGTGTGCTCGCTCATGGCATCGACGATCGGCTGGAACACCAGGTCCATTTCGGTGGCGAAATCAGCGGTGCGCAGCAGGTTCTCGATGACCCCGCGACTGCGGATCTCGGCCTCGAGCTCGCTCGAGAAGATCACGGTGCGGCCGCGCAGATGGCGCTTGGCATGGTAGAGCGAATAATCGGCGCATTCATACAGTGCTTCCGCGGTCGTGGCCGATTGCGGAAACAACGCAAAGCCGATCGAGCAGGACAGCCCCGTATGAGCGGTATCGAGCTGATAGGGAAGCTTGACCTGGGCGCCGATGCGCTGGCCCAGCCGTAGCAGATCCGCATCATTGGGGTCGCCGCACACGACGAGGCCGAACTCGTCACCGCCGAGTCGGGCGAATTCGACCCGGTGCGGACCAAAACCCTCGCAGACCTCGCGGATGCGCCGGCCGGCCTCGATCAGGACGCGGTCGCCGACTGAGTGGCCGTAATTGTCGTTGATCGGCTTGAAGCCGTCGAGATCGATGATGCCGACTGCGACCCGGACTTTCCTGCGTTCGGCATCGGTGAAGGCGCTCGACAGCTCGGCGAAGAAGCGGCGGCGGTTCGGCAGCTCGGTGAGTGAATCGAGATTGGCAAGGCGGAAGTTCTCGTCAGAGAGCGCCTGCGTCGCCGCCTGTTGCGCGAGCAGCGACTTGCGGCTGGCGACGAGATCGGCGAAGTCGCGATAGTAGATGAACAACACCGTCACCATCGCGCCGGAAACCAGGAGGTTGTTGACCGCGATCGCCTTCAGCGTCGGCTCGCCCGTGGCAAAGAAGAACAGCACATAGGGCACGTCGACGATCAGCGTCACGATCAGCGCCGCCGAGCGCAGATGCATCAGCGAGAAGATGCAGCCGATCACGGTGACCGCCATGTAGAAGGCGACCTGGCTCTTGGCGAAGGGATCGCCGTAGGGGTACAGCGCGAACGACCAGGCGGTGAAGCCGGCACCGATCGGCAGGGTCAGCCAATTGGTGGCGCGCAGATTGCGCAGGATGTCGGCATCGCTGCGAACGAGCCGGCGCTGGCGTAGCCACCAGAAGGTCCGTGAGCCTGCGAGCACCGTCAGCACGGCCGGCACGATCGTCGTCAGCCAGTCCGGCGCCACGTTCACATAGGTGTAGGCGACCGCAATCGTGTTGCTGATGAGGATGAAGTAGAGCAGTGGGATCTGCTTGGAGAAGGCGTCGAACTGCGCGCGTGTGAGATCCGGATTGTCGGCGGGAACGCGAAACAATCGCATCGCGGCAGCAAGACGAGATTTCAATTCGGCAACAGGCATTGAAATACGAGCCCCAGATCCCTGAAAAACGGGGCAATCTTGCACGGCACGGGTAAAGGGCCCGTTAGATCGATGCTAGCCGGGCTCGGCCAGCACTGGTTGCGCGCTGCCTCAGGATTTTCCGGTCGCGTGCATTGGTGAGCTCCCGTTAAGGATAGCCGGCGGCAAGGGGCGTGCGTCTCAGGCACAAGTCGCCCGAAATCGCCGCAGCTACGCCCTGCTCGCCATGGGTGTCAGCGAGTGCTCGGTGCGGGCGACCGGGAGCGGTGCAAGCGGCCTAGCGTCCGATCGTCACACCTGCGGTCGAGCGCATGGCGTCCCGCAGGCTGGTCGCCCTCTTGTCGTCGAGAACCTGCCGCGTCAGCACGGTGGTCTGGCCAGGCGTGTCGAGGATCGACTCGCCGCGCGAGGAGGAGAGCCGATCGGCCTTGTAGGGAGCGGCCGGATCGGTGGCGGGCCCAGTCATGTGATGCGGCCGCTTGCCCGCGGCGAGCGCCGGCTGCGAGACAGCAAGCGCGATCACGACGAAGACCAATGGTCTTGCGCACATCTGGGATCTCCCATATCGGGACATCAGCCTAGCACATTGCCACGGTGGGCGCAGACGAAAGGATCAGGCGAGAACGGCCTGGCGCTCGCGCGCCGGTTCGCGGATCCGCTCGATGCTCCGCGGCTCGGCGAGCCGCGTGAAGCTCCGATGGCTCGCCTGCACGGGGGCCTCGACGATGACGCCCTCACAGACGATCTGTCCGCCGAGCATCCTGAATTCCAGCTTGTCGTAGCGCGGCATTGTCTCGCCGGCCGCCGGCGGCAGCAGCCCGACGCTTCCCTGGATGTTCAGCGCGGCCTCGCCGGTGCCGTGAAGCTGCGGATTCCACATCCTGATTCCGCTCTCGGCCCAGCGCTGCCGGATCAGCGCGGCGCGGTCGGCGGGCTCTACGGCTCGCGCGCGAACTTTCGGTGCGCTGCGGATCTCTGGCGAAGGAGACGTGAGAGCCGGAGCCGGTTCAGCTTCCGCGACGTCGCTGGATGACTCGTTGGCTACCGCCGCAATGGCCGTGGCGAGCGGAACATCATTTGCGGGCGTCGGCGCGATTGCGACAACGGGCGCCGGATCGATCTCGGCGCTGGCTTCAGAGACAACAGCCGCCACGTTCTCGACGTCGACCGGGATTGCTTCGGCGGCGTCGGGTACGACATCGAGGGATACGTCGGGCGAGGGGGCAGCCTCGATGATGAGGGCAGGGAGATCGGCCGAAGCGGTCGCGACGTCTGCTGATGAAGCCACAATCTCTTCTGCGGTGGCAGAGTCGATCTCTGCAGAGATTCCAGCAGGCGATGCATCATCGTCCACGACGGCGAGATCGGAGGCTGCAACTGGCTCGCTCTCCGCACCGGCCGATGCAGCCAACGCCCCTTCGGTCGCTGGCGGCGTCACGGGCGCCTCGATTGCCGTTGCCAACTCTGAAGATGAGTCGCCGATGCAGATATCGTCGGACGGAATCTCCGCGACGACCGACACAGCCGCATCGTTCTCCGCGACCGGAGCGGTGGCGGCGAGATCAGCCTCATCGCGCATGGGATCAGCGCTGATCTCGGCGATGGGCGCTGGAGCCGTGCCGGCAACGCCTTCGGCGATGGCAGATGAAGCCTCTGCAGTCGGCGCGACGTCGAGGTTGCCGCTGTGCGGCACAGGCCGGAGTCGGGAAAACGCCCAGTTCACCGCTGGAATGCGGCGCAGCAACGATATCAGTCTCGAAAGCACTGGGAGTTGTCCAAGAGGTGCTCGGCGTGAGGCAATCGCTGATTCGTCAGCAATGTGAAAACCTGCCCCGGCCGTCACACCCGTGTCAACGTAGGCAGGACCAATTGCAGAACATCCGCGCATCCACTCTGCGGGGCGAACGGCACCCCGCGGAGTTGAGTGCCGTTCCGGATTGCATCAATTGACTCGCCTCTCTCGGGATATTCGAACCTCAGGTCACTTGCCGGAGCCGGTGCCGCCGGTACCCGCACTGCCGCCGGCCTGGCTGCTCATGTTGTTGGTGTTGCTGCCGCCGGCCGAATGCGACTGCGCGCCCTTGCCGTCGCTGGCCTCGTTCTGCATGTTCGATGAACGTCCTGTCGTCATTCCCTTGGTTGCCGGGCCTCGCGATGAGGGGCCGACATCGCCCTGACCGGATGCGCCGGGTGCGGGTTGTGTTTGCGCCAAAGCGCCTCCTGTCGCCAGCGCCATCATGCATGCGGATGCCAGGATGATCTTCTTCATCGGATTCTCCGGGCCTTGCATCCCGGTCAACTCGCATGCGCTGACCGCGTTCCTGCCGAGGCGCGGCAGCCTTTGCTCTCGTTGCGGTCCAAGTCGGGGTTCCCGTCGTCGTCGCGAGCCGCTATTCAGAACCGTCATTGTCTGGTCGGGGACGGCGCATGAGGAAGCTTGCCACCATCGGAGCGGTTCTGCTCTGGTCCACCATCGCATCCGCACAGGATCGCACCATCACCGTGGCGTCGACCACCTCGACGGAACAGTCGGGGCTGTTCGGCCATCTGCTGCCGCTGTTCACGAAGGCCGAAGGCATCGGCGTGAAGGTCGTCGCCGTCGGCACCGGCCAGGCTCTGGATATCGGGCGGCGCGGCGATGCCGACGTGGTGTTCGTCCACGACAGGCCCGCCGAGGACAAGTTCATGTCCGAAGGGCAGGGCGTGAAGCGCTTCGACGTCATGTACAACGACTTCGTCATCGTCGGCCCCAAGAGCGATGCAGCGCAGATCTCGGGCAGCAAGGACGTGGTCGAGGCGCTGCGCAGGATTGCGACCGCGAAAGCGCCGTTCATCTCGCGCGGCGACAAGTCCGGCACGCATGCGGCCGAGCTGAGGCTATGGAAGGAGGCGGGCGTCGACCTCAGTGCCGGCAAGGACACTTGGTATCGGGAGATCGGCCAGGGCATGGGCCCGGCGCTGAACATGGCCTCGTCGTGGAACGCCTACCTCCTGTCGGACCGCGGCACCTGGCTGTCGTTCAAGAACCGCGGCGAACTCGCCATCCTGACCGAGGGTGACAAGCGGCTCTTCAACCAGTACGGCGTCATGCTGGTGAATCCTGAAAAGCATCCGAACGTGAAGGCGAAGGAGGGACAGGCCTTCATCGACTGGCTGATTTCGCCGCAAGGGCAGGACGCGATCGCCGGGTACAAGGTCGGCGGCGAGCAGCTATTTTTCCCCAACGCGTCCCACTAGGACGAAGGCTATGGTCGACACCGCGACGCTGAGTGCGAGCAGGATCAGCCCGAGTCCGAGCGCGAGCGGCAGGTCGCCTTTGCTGGTTTCCAGTGCGATCGCCGTCGTCATCGTGCGGGTGAAGCCGCGGATATTGCCGCCGACGATGATGATGGCGCCGACTTCCGCGATGGCGCGCCCAAACGCGGCGAGAAAGGCCGTCAGCAGCGAGGTCCGGCCGAGCGCGAACAGCAGGGCCATGCTGCGCAGGGCCGACAGTCCGTCGATCCGCGCCAGGTCGCCATACTCCGCCCACAGCAGGCTTGCCGGCCGGTGCACCAGCGCCACCACGATGGGCGTCGCCAGCAGCGTCTGCGCGATCACCATGGCGGCTGGCGTGAACAGCAAGCCCGCCGCCCCGAACGGGCCGGACCGCGACAGCAGGAGATAGAGGGCGAGCCCGACCACGACCGGTGGAAGGCCGAGCAGCGCATTGGTCAGAATGACGATGACTTGGCGTCCCCGGAAGCGGGTGATCGCAAGCAGGGCTCCAAAGGGGGCGCCGATCAGAAGTGCGAGGATGCTGGCGGTCAGGCTGACCCTTACGGACAAGGCGACGATGCCCAATAGCTCGGTGTCGGCCTCGCCGATCAGCGCAAAGGCGGCACCGATGGATCGTGCGAAATCGTTCATCCGTCTCGGGCCAAGCTCCTGTTCCGCGGCAGCCCCGCGCCGCCCTTCTCGCTGCTGCCGCTGCCATAATCAAGGCCCGCGGTAGCCCCCAACGGTTGGGCAGCCCCACGGGGGGTTGGAGCAAGGCTCAGGATGACCGGAAAACGCGGCCAGTGACCTACAATCGAGGCAACTGGCCGCCCCCGCGGGCGGCTTTATTCCGGCCTCGGATGCGCTAAGGAACAGGATCGGGTCGCGCCAGCCGAACGGCGGTGCTAGACCCTGATGCAGGAACAATGGGGCCGGGCTGCAACTGGCTCGCCCGCAAGGATGAAGGATGTGACGCAATGATCCAGACCGTTGGCATCATCGGGGCAGGGACCATGGGGAACGGCATCGCGCAGGTCTGCGCCGCCGCGGGCCTGTCGGTCGTGATGGTCGATATTTCCGACGCGGCGGTGAACCGCGGCCTGTCGACCGTCGGCGGAAGCCTCGAGCGGCTGGTCAAGAAAGAGAAGATGTCGGCGGCCGACCGCGAGGCGACGCTCAAGCGCATCACCGGCACCACCGACCGGGCGAAGCTGTCGGATTGCGACCTCGTCATCGAGGCCGCTACCGAGAACGAGGAGCTCAAGGTCAAGATCCTGAAGGATCTCTGCGCCACGCTGTCGCCGCGCACGCTGGTCGCAACCAACACCTCTTCGATCTCGATCACGAAGCTCGCGGCGGCGACCGACCGTCCCGACCGCTTCATCGGCATGCACTTCTTCAACCCGGTGCCGGTGATGGCGCTGCTCGAACTCATCCGTGGGCTGCAGACCTCGGACGACACTCATGCGAAGGCGCTGGATTTCGCCAAGCGCGTCGGCAAGGTGGCGATCACGGCCAAGAACAGCCCGGGCTTCGCCGTCAACCGCATCCTGTGTCCGATGATCAACGAGGCGATCTTCGCGCTGCAGGAGGGCATCGCGACGGCGGAGGAGATCGACGCCGGCATGAAGCTCGGCTGCAACCATCCGATCGGGCCGCTCGCACTTGCCGATCTCGTCGGGCTCGACACCATGCTTTCGGTGATGGAGGTCTTTTACAAGGGCTTCAACGATCCTAAATATCGGCCAGCCCCGCTGCTGAAAGAGATGGTCGATGCCGGCCATCTCGGCCGCAAGACCGGGCAGGGCTTTTACACCTATACCGCCTGATGAAGGCATTGGCGGCGGGCACCTAGCGTCCGCCGCCAGATCCCCGCAATTTGCGCTGCGACAAAGACGCCGCGCGCAATGGGCCCGACAATGTCGAACGGGCAGCCTGCGGGAACAACGGAACGGATAACAAAGGACATGTCGGATCGACTGAAGGCCGAGCGGGAAGCTGCGGCCGCGCGGCGGAACCTGTTGACCCAGGATGCGATCGAGCGCACCGGGATCACCGAAGAGATGATCGCAGAACTCGTCACCCGCTTCTACGGACGCGTGCGTGAGGACACGCTGCTCGGGCCCGTCTTCGCCGTCGTGCAGAACTGGGACGAGCATCTCGCCAAGCTCAGGGATTTCTGGTCGTCAGTCGTGTTGATGAGTGGCCGCTATCACGGCTCGCCGATGCGGGCACACCTGCCGCTGAGCCTGGCCAGAGGCCATTTCGATCGCTGGCTCGAGCTGTTCGAGCAGACCGCGCGCGAGGTCTGCCCGCCGGCGGCGGCTGCGCTGTTCATCGACAAGGCGCGTCGTATCGCCGACAGTTTTGAAATGGCGTCGGCAACACTTGCGGGCCGCATCGCTTCGCCGCGTCACGTGCTCAGGTCGTGAATACAAAATGCCTGCCTGAGAAAGGTGCAGCTCGCGTTGCGTGATGGCGCGCCGCACCAATTCCCGCAGCATCGATCTGATCTGCAAAATCATCATGCCGTTCGCGCAATGCGATGTAGAATTCGCGAAAACGCGCTGGAACGCATTTAGTCTTGCTCAATCAACGCGAGCAAAGCCACATTGATGCACTGCGGCGCCAAGTCTTCGCCTTGTTTTCGGCAGAGTTCCAGCGCCTGCTAACGGGCATGGCTCGCGCATCGTTCGATAATTCACAATCCTCAGAGAGTGCTGCGGAACCCGACGTCGATGCGGGTGCCGAGCAGACGCGGCGATCCTTGCTGCTCGGTGCGCTCGCGACGACAGCGTGCCTCGGCTGTTCCACCGAGGCCGGCGCAGGTGAGGATCCGCCCGGCTCGGATGAGCGGCCGCAGAAAGGCGACCTGCTCGTTTTCTCCGAAGGTGACCAGGAGGGAAAGCTCATCACCGCGGCCGATCTCAAGGTCGGCGGACCGCCGGTCCATGCCTGGCCGAAGGACCCCACCTCAGCGGTGGTGCGCAGCGCCTCACGGCTCAACGAGATCCTGATCATCAAGCTTGATCCCGCCGACCTCGACGAGAAGACCCGCGCGCGGGCCGTCGACGGCATCATCGCCTATTCGGCGATCTGCTCGCATGCGGGCTGTCCCGTCACTGCCTGGGTGAAGAGCGATGTCGGCGACAAGGAGGTGTTCAAGTGCATGTGCCACAACTCCGAATTCGATCCCCGCGCGGGCGCGCAGGTCGTGTTCGGGCCGGCACCGCGGCGGCTTGCAGCGCTGCCGCTGGCGCTGGCTGACGGTTCGCTCAGCGTCGCCGGCAATTTCATGGGAAAGGTAGGTGGCACACAGCCAGGATGATGGACGGTTGCGGGCTGGGCCCGCGTCACGAACGGCCGCCTCCGCCGACGCGGCGGACGACGGGACGAACGACAAGAATTCACAACAAGAATTCAAGCGGATGAAAAAGGGGAACGTCCATGAAACTCTCCATGACCAGGAAGCAATTCTACCTGTCCGGCTTCGTCGCCTTCACCTGCCTCGTTTCGACCGCCGCGCTGGCTGGCCCGATCGAGAATTATTCGCCCGTCACTTCGCAGCGGCTCGAAAATCCGGAGCCAGGCAATTGGATGCTCTACCGGCGCACCTATGACGGGCACGGCTTTAGCCCGCTCGACCAGATCAACACCTCCAACGTGAAGAACCTCACACCGGTCTGGACCTTCGCCACCGGCGTGGTCGAAGGCCATCAGGCACCGCCGATCGTCAACAATGGCGCGATGTTCGTGACGACCCCGATGGGGCAGGTGATCGCGCTGAATGCGAAGACCGGCGACGAATACTGGCGCTACAAGCGGCAGCTTCCTGACGATCTGTTCCAGCTGCATCCGACCAACCGCGGCGTCGGCCTCTGGGAGGACAAGCTCTACCTCGCCACCACGGACGACCACGTGGTCGCGCTCGATGCCAAGACCGGCAAGGTGCTGTGGGACACGAAGGTGCAGGACTACAGGAAGGGCCAGTACCTGACCCTGATGCCATTGATCGTTGACGGTAAGGTCATCGTCGGCGGCTCCGGCGGCGAGTTCGGCGTGCGTGGCTATATCGTGGCTTATGATGCCAAGGACGGCAAGGAGCTGTGGCGGACCTACACCATCCCCGGTGAAGGCGAGCCCGGTCACGACACCTGGCAAGGCGACGACTGGAAGAACGGCGGTGGGTCGGCCTGGATGACAGGCAATTACGACAAAGAGACCAAGACGATCTATTGGGGTGTCGGCAACGCCGCGCCGTGGCCGGGCGACTCGCATCCCGGCGACAATCTCTACACGTCATCAGTGCTCGCGCTCGATCCCAACACCGGGAAGATCAAGACCTATCACCAGTATCACCAGAACGATTCCTGGGATTGGGACGAGGTCGAAGCACCGATGCTGATCGACCTGCAACGCGATGGCCGCAACATCAAGAGCCTGGTCCATCCGGGACGCGACGCGATCTTCTGGGTGCTCGAGCGCACGCCGACCAAGATCAATTACGTCGCCGGCTGGCCGTTCGTCTTCACCGACGTCTGGAAGGGCATCGAACCCGAGACCGGCAAGCCGATCGTCGACCCCGCGCACAAGCCGGTCATGGGCAAGCGCGTGGAGTTCTGCCCGTCGCTGTGGGGCGGCAAGGACTGGCCATCGGCGGCTTACAGCCAGAAGACCGGCCTCGTCTACGTGCCCGCCAACGAGAATTTCTGCGGCGGCTTTACCGGCGAGAAAGTACCGCTCAAGCCGGGCGAGCTCTGGCTCGGCACCAAGCCGGAAGATATCGGCCTGAAGACGAAGCCGGGTGCGGATCATTTTGGCGAGCTCCAGGCCTGGGATCCCGCAACCGGCAAGAAGGTCTGGCAACACAACTTCCCAAAGTCGCAACTGTTCGGATCGGTCACGGCGACCGCGGGCGATCTCGTCTTCGTTGGGGGGACCAACGACCGCTATTTCCGCGCCTTCCACGCCAAGACGGGCGAACTGTTGTGGGAGCAGAAGACCAACTCCGGCATCGTCGGCATGCCGGTGTCCTACGAAATCGACGGCACGCAATACATCGCGATCCAGTCGGGATGGGGCGTCGACGCGCAGCGCATCCAGGATGCGCTCGTGACCAACAACATCGGCATCGAAGCCAACGTGCCGCAGGGCGGCGTCATCTGGGTCTTCGCGCTGAAGAAATAGCTCCGCGGGCGGATCGACAGAAGCGGAGCAGCAGGGGGGTGGCGAATGCGGCGGACGGCAACGTCCGCCGCATTTTGTGTGGCTCTTCCTTCTCCCCTTGTGGGAGAAGGTGGCCCGAAGCGCCGGACGAGGGGTTCTATCCGCGCGCTTTCATCGGGAGATTGACGCGCAGAGGCAGACCCCTCACCCAAGTGAGTGCGCATCGACCAGCGTCGCTGCCCTCTCCCACATCCGCCTTCGCCAAGGCTTCGGCGGACAAAACCGGAGAGGGCGCATCAATGCGCAGGCGCTAAACCACTACTTTCCCTCGCGCTCGACCTTGTCCTTTTCCTTCTGGTTCATCTCGCGAATCTTGGGATCGGGGTTGTGCTGCCCGGTGGTCTGGGTGGTGGAGGCGGGCGGGGCGTTGGCGTTGGGCAGCGAATTCTGGTCGGGCCCGGTGGGCCGCGTGGCCGTGGTCGGCGGCGTCGTGCTGCTCTGAGCGAATGCGCCCGCGGCAGTCAAAAGAAAGGCGCCCGACAGCGAGACTGCGAGCGCCTTTGAGATGTTGGTCATCGATCTGCTCCTGTCAGATCGATGCAAACGGCGCGAGGCCGCTTCTGTTCCGCGGCTACGCCTCCAATTGCTTGCCGATCGGAAGCGAGCGGATGCGTTTTCCCGTCGCCGCGAAGATCGCGTTGATCAGGGCCGGCGCGAACGGGGGAACACCGGGCTCGCCGACGCCGCTCGGTGGCGTGTCGGGTCCGGGCGGCACGACGTAGACGTTGGTCACCACAGGCGAGTCGTCCATCCTGACGACCTGGAAGTCGTCAAAATTCTTCTGCTGCACCTTGCCGTCCTTGAAGGTGATCTCGCCGTATTTGGCAAGGCTCAGCCCCATGATCGCCGCGCCCTCGATCTGCGAAGCGATGCGCTCGGGGTTGACGTAGGTGCCGCAATCGATCGCGGTGTCGACCCGCGGCACCGTCAGCTTGCCCTTGTCGTCGACGGTCACCTCGACGATGGTCGCGATGTAGCTGACGAAGCTGCGGTGCACGGCGATGCCGAGACCGTGGCCCTTCGGCACCTTTCGGCCCCATTCACCCTTCTCGGCGACCAGTTCGACCACCTTGCGCAGGCGCGCGGTATCGATCGGGTAGCTGTCCTGGGGCTCGCCGTAATTCCAGAGGTCCTTCACGTTGGGCTTGACGATGCGAGGCGAGCCGATCAGCTCGAGCAGCATGTCCTTCTGGTCGCGCCCTGTTGCCTGCGCGATCTCGCCGACCATCGACTGGACGGCGAAGGCGCGCGGGATGTTCGAGACCGAGCGGAACCAGCCGATGCGGGTGAACGCCGCGGCTTCCGGGTTCTCACAAGAGATGTTCGCGATCTCGAACGGCATATCGACCAGGCCCATGCCGATCTCGAACGGCGCCTGATGCACCGTGCCGGCGGCAAAGGTCGAGGCGATGCTGGGAGCCACGCTGCGGTGGCGCCAGGCGATCACCTTGCCGCTCTTGTCGAGGCCGGCCTCGATCCGTTCGACTGAGACAGTGTGCAGGAAGCCGTTGTGGATGTCGTCCTCCCGCGTCCATTGCACCTTCACCGGCGCGCCGAGCTCTTTCGAGAGCAGCGCGGCTTCGAGCGCAAAGTCGCATTTCGACTTGCGTCCGAACCCGCCGCCGAGCAGGGTCACGTTGACGGTGACGTTGGCCTCGGGAATGTCGAGCGTCTTGGCGACGTCCTCGCGGGTGCCGCCGGGGCTTTGCACCGGCGCCCAGATCTCCGCCTTGTCGCCCTTGACGTCCGCGACCGCCACCGGCGGCTCCATGGAGACATGGGCGAGATGCGGGAGGTAGTACTCGCCGACGACCACCTTGTCGGCGCTCTTCAAGGCAGCGTCCGCATCGCCCTCCTTGCGCAGCACGAGGCCGGGTTTGCGCGAGGCTTCCTCGAGCTCCTTGCGGTAGGCGACCGAGTCGTATTTGCCGTTGGGGCCGTCGTCCCAGACCAGCTTCAAGGCGTCGCGGCCCTTGATCGCCGCGCCGGTGTTGCGCGCGATCACCGCAACGCCCCCGAGCGGCTGGAACTTCGACGGCCACGGCCAGCCGCGAACCTGCATCACCTTCTCGACGCCGGGGATCTTCAAGGCCTCTTCCGGCTCGAACTTGACCAGCTTGCCGCCGGTCACCGGCGGGCGGGCGATCACGGCATATTTCATGCCCGGCAGCCGCACGTCGGCTCCATAGCGCGCCTTGCCGGTGGTGATGTCATGGAGATCGACGATGCCGATCTGGCCCTTGCCGAGATAGCGGAAGTTCTTGGGGTCCTTCAGCTTGAGGCCCTCGATGCTCGGCACCGATTCCTTTGCGGCGTCGGCAGCGAGCTCGCCGAAGCCGAGCTTGCGCCCGCTGGCGCTGTGCACGACCTCATGGTTGACCGCCTTGACCTCGGTCGCCGGCACGCCCCAGCGCTTGGCTGCGGCCTGCTCCAGCATGGTGCGGGCGGAGGCGCCGATCTGGCGCATCGGGATCAGATAATGCCGCGTGCTGCGCGAGCCGTCGGTGTCCTGGTTGCCGAATTTGACCTCGTCGCCATGGGCCTGCTGCACCTTGACCCTGGACCAGTCGGCCTCCATCTCCTCGGCCACGATCAGCGGCAGGCTGGTGCGCACGCCGGTGCCCATTTCCGAACGGTGCCCGACGATTGTGACGATGCCATCCGCGCCTACCGAAACGAACACGCGCGGATCGACCACGACGCCATGCGGCATCTTGCCGGCGCCGGTCTCATAAGCGAGCGCCTGGCGCGACATCACGGGGGCGGCGAGCACGAAGCCGCCGGTGACGCCGAGCCCCTTCAGGATGCTTCGGCGCGTGACCTTCTCGACCTTGCTGTGCTTTTCGAAGCCGCGCAGCTTGCCGGGATTGTCGATGAAGTTCATGTCACACCCCCGTCGATGCGAGATGGACGGCGTTCTCGATGCGCTGGTAGCAGCCGCAGCGGCAGATGTTGCCGGCCATCCCTTCGCGGATCTGGTCGTGCGAGGGTTTCGGGTTATCCATCAGGAGGGCCGCAGCCTGCATGATCTGGCCGGCCTGGCAGAAGCCGCATTGGGGCACGTTGAGCTGGCGCCACGCCTTCTGCACCGGGTGATCGCCATTCGGATGCAGACCCTCGATCGTGGTGACCTCGCGTCCGGCGACATCGTTGACGGACGTGATGCAGGCGCGCACCGCTTGCTTGTCGACGATGACCGTGCATGCGCCGCACAGCGCCTGGCCGCAGCCGTATTTGGTGCCGGTCAGTCCGGCCTCGTCACGCAGGAACCAGAGTAGCGGGAGATCCGGGTCGCCGTCCCAGCTCTGTTCCTGGCCGTTGATCTTCACCTTGATCATGATCGTGCCTCGCTCTTCATAAGCATGCCAAATTCAAAATTCCGCCGCCGGTCGGCGACGGTTCGTGCGTCGTCTCGCCACGTCCCGCCGTGGTCCCGCGCGGGCAAATCCCGGAGGGAGGCAGGAACGCGGATGGCGATGTCTGGATGTGCTCGATACCTCCCGTTTTCTTCTTAATTGATTGTCTTCGCGCGGCATCGTGACGGCGCGACCCTAGCAGAGATCGCTCCGACCCGGCGTTCACAGCCGGGTGTTCTCACCGGGAAAAGATTGCATCGACGGTTTGTCAAAAGCAGGGCGCGTCATCCCGCCGCCTGCTCATCGAATGGGCGCAACGAAAAAAGCTTCGTCCGCCAGCAAGACCGAACGGACGAAGCAGTAGGCCTCAGTCGAGGGAGGGAGAACGCAGGACACCGCGAACTTCAAGCAGGAAGCGGACGGTCCTGCGCAGTCATTCAGAGACCAGGACTGAGGAGCCGATGGCCCTTACTCACGCGTGGTGCAGAAGCGGCGGCATTGCGCCGCGGGTCCGGTCCGGCTCGCTGGCGGCGACGGGCGCCAGCGAGCCGCAGATGGTGTGGCCGAGGTCTGGCGGCCGGCCAGCTCGGGCAGCCCTCTCAGGCGGCCTTGGCTTTCGCCACATGGGTTGCGATCGCGTCCATCAGGGCCGGCGACAGGCAGTCATAGGGCTCGAGGCCGATCTCCTTCAGCCGCGAACGGATGCCGGCCATCTGCTCGGGCTTCACGCCCGATTCGATCACGGAGGAGACGAAAGCGGCGAATTGCGGCGCCTGCGAGCCCTGCTCCTGGAACAGTTCGGGATGGATGAAATCGAGGCCGTAGAACGGATGGTTCTTGTTCTCGATCCGGCCGTACATGTGCGTGCCGCACGCCCTGCAGGCGTAGCGCTGGATCACCGCCGAGGGATCGACAATCTGGAGCTTGTCGCCGTTCTCGAGCACGGTGACGTTCTGGCGCGGCACCACGGCGACGACGGAGAAGGTCGCGCCCTGCGGCTTCCAGCACTTGGTGCAGCCGCAGGCATGGTTGTGGGCGACGTCGCCCTTGACGCTGACCTTCACCGGGTGGTCGCTGCATTTGCAGACCAGCGTGCCGCCGGCGAAGCTGCCGCTGCCTTGCTTGATGCCGTTGTCGATCGAGGGATGGAGTGCAACAGTCATGGTCGATCCTCCTTGGTGTGACGTTTTCGAGCTAGAACACGACGACTGAACGGATGGATTTGCCCTCGTGCATGAGGTCAAATCCCTTGTTGATCTCCTCGAGCTTGAGCACGTGGGTGATCATCGGATCGATCTGGATCTTTCCGTTCATGTACCAGTCGACGATCTTCGGCACGTCGGTGCGCCCGCGCGCGCCGCCGAAGGCCGTGCCGCGCCAGTTGCGGCCGGTGACGAGCTGGAACGGGCGGGTGGCGATCTCCTTGCCGGCCTCGGCGACTCCGATGATGATCGAGGTGCCCCAGCCGCGATGGCAGGCTTCCAGTGCCTGGCGCATCACGGTGGTGTTGCCGGTGCAGTCGAAGGTGTAGTCGGCGCCGCCGTCGGTGAGGCCGACGAGGTGCTGAACGATGTCACCGGTGATCTTCTTCGGGTTGACGAAGTCGGTCATGCCGAACCTGCGACCCCATTCCTCCTTGGAATCGTTGATGTCGACGCCGATGATCTTGTCGGCGCCGGCCATCTTGGCGCCCTGGATGACGTTGAGGCCGATGCCGCCGAGGCCGAACACGACCACGTTGGAGCCCGGCGTGACCTTGGCGGTATTGACGACGGCGCCGACGCCGGTGGTGACGCCGCAACCGATGTAGCAGCTCTTGTCGAACGGCGCGTCCTCGCGGATCTTGGCAACGGCGATCTCGGGCAGCACGGTGAAGTTCGAGAAGGTCGAGCAGCCCATATAGTGGTAGATCGGCTTGCCCTTGTAGGAGAAGCGGCTGGTGCCGTCGGGCATCACGCCCTTGCCCTGCGTCGCGCGGATCGCGGTGCAGAGATTGGTCTTCTGGCTGAGGCAGCTTTTGCACTGCCGGCATTCCGGCGTGTAGAGCGGGATGACGTGATCGCCCGGTTTCACCGAGGTCACGCCCGGGCCGATCTCGCGGATGATGCCGGCCCCCTCATGTCCCAGGATCGACGGGAAGATTCCCTCGCTGTCGAAGCCGTCGAGCGTGTAGGCGTCGGTATGGCAGATGCCCGTCGCCTTGATCTCGACCAGGACTTCGCCGGCCTTCGGGCCTTCCAGATCGACCTCGACGATCTCGAGCGGCTTCTTGGCTTCGAAAGCAACGGCGGCACGTGTCTTCATCGGTAGCTCCTCAAATTCGCATCGGACGCCAAGAAGTAGTCTTGGCAGCCTTCGTAACGTTCATTTCTTGCCCATGCAGGCGTCTTCAGCCTTGGTGTAGGCCTCCGTCTTCTCCTCCTTTTTCGAAGGGCGCTGCCGGCCCCAGGCTTCGGTGGAGCGCGCGCGGAGATAGACATAGAGGTCGTCCATGTAGCAGGCGACGTTCGGGTTGTCGCCGAACGCCGGCATGACGTTCTCCTGCGCGGTCGAGATGTTCTTGCGGCCAGAGGCGACCACGCCGAGGAAGTCGCCGTAGCTCATCGACTTGACGGAATCCTTCAGCGCCGGCGCGTAGGTCGATCCCATGCCGTCGGGGCCGTGGCACACGTGACAGTCCGAGTGATAGCGGCGGTATCCGGAATAGGTGAACCAGTCCACGGTGCCGTCGGCCGAAATCTTGTAGGTGGGATTGCCCTCCTTATCGAGCCACTTTCCGTCGTCTTCCTTCTTCACGGCAGCCGGATCGCCCGGACCGTCCGCGACCGCAATTCCTCCGGACGCAACCAAGATCGTCGCAGCAATGACAAAGCAGATTTTACGCAAGAGTTTTTCCCTCGGCCGGCATTCGGTGGAGACGAGCCGGCGCGTGGAGCGATCCACGCGCCGGAGCGATGCTGACGGATTTAGTTCGGCAGCGAGAACACGGTCAGCGTACCGCCGAGCGCCGTGTAGTTGCTGAGGGCCGCGTAGCCGCCGACGGCACCGAGGCCTGCGGTCGGATCGGTCAGACCTGCCGCCAGACCGATGCCGGCCCAGCCACCCACGCCGGAGAGCACGGCAACGTACTGCTTGCCGTTGTTCTCATAGGTGGTGACGTTGCCGATGATGCCGGAGGGAGTCTTGAACTTGTAGAGCTCCTTGCCGGACTTGGCATCGACCGCCTTCAGGTAGCCTTCGAGCGTGCCGTAGAACACCACGCCGCCGGCGGTTGCGAGCGCACCCGACCAGACCGAGAACTGCTCCTTGTTCGACCAGACGATCTTGCCGGTCTTGCCGTCCCAGGCGATGAAGTTGCCCATGTGGCTTTCACCCTGCGGCGGATACATCGAGAGCGTCGCACCCACATAGGGCTGGCCCGCGGTGTAGCTCACCTTGAACGGCTCGTAGTCCATGCAGACGTGGTTGGTCGGAACGTAGAACAGCTGCGTGTCCGGCGAGTAGGCTGCCGGCTGCTCGTCCTTGGTACCGAGCGCGGCCGGGCAGATGCCCTTCACGTTGACGTCCTCGCCGGCCTTGTCGGTCGAGGCCGCGTCGAGCACCTTCGGGCGGCCGTAGGTCGGCGAGTTCTTGTCCATGTCGACGCCGGAGGTCCAGTTCACCTTCGGGTCGTATTTTTCGGCGACCAGCAGCTCGCCGTTCTCGCGATCGATCGTGTAGGCGAGGCCGTTGCGGTCGAAATGGGTCAGGAGCTTGCGCGGCTGGCCGTTGATCTGCTGATCCGTGAGGATCATCTCGTTGACGCCGTCATAGTCCCACTCGTCGTGGGGCGTCATCTGGTAGACCCACTTGGCCATGCCGGAGTCCGCATCGCGCGCGAAGATGGTCATCGACCATTTGTTGTCGCCCGGACGCTGCTTCGGATTCCAGGTCGAGGGATTGCCCGAGCCGTAATAGACCATGTTCAAAGCGGGATCGTAGGAGATCCAGCCCCAGGTGCAGCCGCCGCCGATCTTCCACTGATCGCCCTGCCAGGTCTTCAGGCTGGAGTCGGCTCCGACCGGCTTGCCGAGCGCGGTGGTCTTGGCCGGATCGAACTTGATCTGGTCATCCGGGCCTTCGGAATAGGCGCGCCAGACCTGCTTGCCGCTCTTGAGGTCGTATGCGGTGACGTGGCACTGCACGCCGAACTCGCCGCCGGAGATGCCGACCAGGACCTTGTCCTTGACGACCAGCGCGGCCGACGTGCCGGTCTCGCCCTTCGCAGGATTGCCGTTGGTCGCCGACCAGGCCACCTGGCCGGTCTTGGCGTCGAGTGCGACGAGGTTAGTGTCGGCCTGATGCAGGATGATCTTGCCGTCGCCGTAGGACAGGCCGCGGTTGACGGTGTCGCAGCACATCACGGGGATGACGTTCGGATCCTGCTTCGGCTCGTACTTCCAGATGATCTTGTTCTCGTTGGAAAGGTCAATGGCGTAGACCTTGTTCGGGAATGGCGTGTGGACGTACATGACGTTGCCGATGATCAGCGGGCCGCCTTCATGGCCGCGCAGCACGCCGGTCGAGAACGTCCAGGCGACCTGAAGCTTGCCGACGTTCTGAGCGTTGATCTGGTTCAGCTTGGAATAGCGGGTGTTGGCATAGTCCCCCGCCGGCATCACCCAGTCCTTCGGGTTCTGCGACATCTTGATCAGCTCGTCATTGGCTGAGGCGCTGCCGACGGCGAGAGCCGCCGCGGAGCCGAGATAGGTCGCCAGTAGCACCTTGCGCATAGGTTATTCCTCCGTTGGTCTCGTTTATTGTTTCCGAAGCATTGCTCAATCACCGGGCTTCTCGTCCGGCGTCTGCTCGTGCAGGGCGGTCACGTTGGGACCAGAAACGATGCTGTGCTGTTTCCTCCTCCTGATGAGAGCCACGGGTCCACGTGCAGGAGCGGCCCGTTCTTGTTGTTCCTGCCGCAATCCCTAACGGCTTCGCCATCGGGAAACTTGCCCAAGAGAGAAGGCGGTTTGCTCGACAGCGCACGGAGGTGAAGATTTTGATTTTGCAGTAGCGAATTCAGCGGCTTCGGTGCGTCCTTGAGACCGCCTCTGCGCTCAGGTTCCCCTTGACGGCGCTGCAACTAAGGCGGAGGATTAAGTTTCAAGAGTGGCAATGGAACGATGGCGCTCGTTGCAAGAGACCGCTCAAATGCGAGGTAAACGTCACGCAATCACGGCTGAGGGCTCCGGCAGCGCTGGTTGCGATTCGCGCCGAATCTCCGGATCAAATCAGTGGCTGGATTAATGTCCGACACCATTCACACGCTCTCGACGACCGGAATGACGCCGAAGCGGCAGATCCAGAGCTGGATCGACGGGCTCACGAGCCTGTGCGGGCATTTCGACGTCGATCCGCTGGAGGCGTCCTCGCTCGAAGGTCGCATCGATTACACCACGGTCTCGCGCCTGAAGCTCTGCCAGATCGAGGTCAGCCAGCATCGCATCGCGCACACGCTGGCGCGCGCCAAAGCCAATGAACACCCGTACATAAAAATCCACTTCCAGACCTACGGCGTGTCTTATTTCGAGCAAGAAGGCCGGCACATCGAGATCAACCCCGGCGACATCATCGCCTATGACGTCTCCTGTCCGCATTCGATCATCAGTCCCGCCTTTACCCGTCACGACGTGGTGATCGTGCCGAAGGCGCTGCTGCGAGACCGCGGATTCCCGTCGCAGCGGATGCCGGCCTGCAAGTTGACCGCGAAGACGGGGACCGGGCGGATCGCCCACGATTTCGTCCATGCCGCCTTCGACGAGGCGGCAAAGCTGTCGGCCAACAGCGCGGTCGGCGTCGCCGATTCGCTGATCGACCTGTTGCTGCTGCCGCTGCGCGAGGCCGACACGATGTTCGATCGTGTCGGGCCCGAAGCGATGTATGTGCGCGCGCAGTTCTTCATCCGCGAACACTTGCGCGACCCGGATTTGTGCATCGACCAGATCTCGGCCGAGCTCGGTTGCTCCAAGCGCTATCTGCACATGCTGTTCTCCGAGCGCGGCACCACGGTGAGCGACTACATCTGGCAGGCGCGGCTGCAGAACTGCCGCCAGGAGCTCGAGGCCCACGCCGGCAAGACCATCACCGACGTCGCCTTCTCCTGGGGGTTCTCCAGCTCATCGCATTTCAGCCGGGTGTTCCGAAAATACTTCGGCGTGGTGCCGTCCTCGATCCACAAGGCCCAGCAGGGCGCGGCGAGCTCGGGCGAGCATTAGACGTTCTCAAGCGAATGCTCCACGCGAACGCTCGCATGGTGTCGCGCCTGTCAGGCCGGCATGGCGACATAGGGAATGCCGGCCACGAGCGCGACCAGCAGCACCGCGTTCCCCAGCATTCCGCTCCAATGCAGCCGGCGTAACCGACGCGCTGCCTCGGCGTCACCGGCGTCCCGCGCGCTGAGCTGGTCGTCGAACCGTTGCATGAACCAGGGGCGGCCCCAGATCGCCAGGGCCGTGATCATGCCGACGCCGAAGGCGGCAAGCAGGCGGCCGTCGAGCAGCAGCGCCACCGTTCCAATGGCGCCGGCGACGCGCATCACCAGAAAATGGGCGTTGAACATTCCGCGCAGCAGCTGAGCGACGGGTTGAATATCGAGCCTCACCAGCAGGAAAGCGGGCGATGCCAGCGTGAAATAGCCCATCGGAAACAGCAGGATGATCATAACGGCGACGGCGACTGCATCCGGTGTCATGCGATCGACCTTCCTTGTCCGCAGAGGCGCACAATCATAGCGGGAAAATGCGCCTCCGACACTAGGCTTTGGTCGGACTCCGGTCGGGGAGGGAGCAGCCGGCGTGCTGGCCATGTCTCCAAGTTCAGGCCGGCTCGAGGCCGAGCGCCTGCGCGCTCTCGATCCAGATCGGCAGCTCGCGCTGGTACAGCGCGTTTGTTTCCTTGAATCCGATCGCGGGTTCGAGCACGAAGGTCGCGAGAACCTCCTTCACCTTCGGATCGTTGTTGGCGGCGACGCAGAGCTCGGCGATGCGATCGACCACCGGCTGCGGCGTCGCCTTGGGCACAACCCAGCCGGTGAACCCGCTCACGGTGAAGAATTTCGACGTCGCGCCCTGTTCCGGCAGCGTCTTGACGTTCGGGATCGCGTCGACCTTCTTCGAATGCACGGCGAACACCGTGCCGCGGTCGCTTTGCAGCACCGATTGCGCGGCCGTGTAGCTGCCCATCGCGGCATCGAGGGTGCCTTCCAGCATTCCCGTCCACATCGGCGCCTCGCCGCGGTAGTGCACCGGCTCGATGTTGAGGCCGTACTGCTTGTTGAGTTCGTTGATCGTCATGTGCGGGGCCGAGCCCGCGCTGTAGGTGCCGAAGTTCACCTTGCCGCTCTTGCGCGCGAAGGCGACGAAATCCTCCAGCGTCTTGACCCCGGTCTTGGGGTTCGCGACCAGCAACAGGCCCGCGCCCGGAATGACGCTGACGAGTGTCAGATCCTTGTCCATGTCGTAGCCGGGATTCTTCATCACCACCCGGTTCATGATGTAGGTGGTCGAAATCGAGCACAGGATGGTGTGGCCGTCGGGTTCGGCGCGGGCGACCTCCGCCGTGCCGATCGCGCCGGCGGCGCCGGGCTTGTTCTCGATGACGACGGTCTTGCCGACCTGCTTGGAGATGAACTCGCCATAGGCGCGCGCGAGCAGGTCGGTCTGGCCGCCGGCCGGATAGCTGCAAACCATGCGAATCTGCCGCGCCGGCCAGCTGCCTTGCGCGGAGGCGCCGCGCGAAACGAAAGGCATTGCGAATGCGCTGGTGCCGGCGGCGATGAAGTGGCGGCGATCGAGCTTGGCGGACATGATTCTCTCCCGGATTTTTGCCGAACCTACTGCATCAGGCCGTCGCTGCCATGCGCCGCAGGCGAGACAGATTGGCGCATTCGATTGGCTTGCGCGGTGCCTATTCGCTGATCACCCGGAGGTTCGTGCCTTCCGTATCAGCCGCGGCCAAACGATCTCCGTCAGGGCTACTGCGATAAGACCGAACGTGCCGCCGATCAGCACGTTGACAATGCGCTCCTCGGCGATCCCGCTGGCGCCGCCGGCAAAGGACGCCGCCAGCGCGATAAAGAAGCAGCGCAGGCCGAAGCCGACGACATAGCGGGAGAACGAGATCAGCGTGAGGGTGGCCGCGAGAACCGCCACTGCGTAGCCGATGCGGCTTTGCGGCAGGGCAAGGCCTGTGACAAAGCCCAGCGGCACGCCAACAAAAGCGCCGATCGCGCGCTGCTTCAGCTTGTCGGTGGAAGCGGCGAGATCGCCGACGACGACGCTTGCAGCCGACCACATCACCCATTGCCCCTGCGCGAGGTTGAGGATCTCGACCAGCGCTGCTGATGCGAACACCGCCATGGCGGTCGCGAGCGCGGGCAGAAACCACTCGGCGGCGGCTGGCCCGAACGAAGCCGCTCCGGTGCCGCCGCGCCGCCGCTGGTCATAGATCTGGATGGCACAGACCAGCGCCAGCGCGACCGGAGAGGAGACGATGATGACGCCGGCGTGGCGTAGCGCCTCGGACGGACTGAGACCCTCCCGCACCTCGCAGGCGAGATAGACGGCGGGGATGAACACCCAATTGCCGAGTGTGCGGAAATGCTCGCCATGGCGCGTCCCCGCCACCGCAAGGAAGCCGGCGAGCGCCGTCAGCGCTACGAAGAGCGGCTTGATCGGAGCGGCCAGAAACAGCGCGGCAAAGGTGACGAGAATGGCTAGGTAGTGCCACGCAACGATTTTTGGCGCCAGACGCAGCCGCAGCGCCGGAATGAGCAACGAAACCGCGACCAGTCCGAGATTGAGCAACGCCGTTTCGCGCGCGATGAAATAGGCGGCGACGATCGGGCCGACGACGATCAGCGCGCGCAAGAGCTCGCGGGTCTTGATCTCGCGGGCGAGGAGGTCGCGCAGATTGCTGGCGATGGCCGGGGAATTCACGGGGCACCGATGGCGAATGAAATGCGAGCATCATACGGTTCGGGCCGCCACTAGGCGAGTCGATGCCGTCGGACTCCCGCAAGAGGTACGCTGCCGCTACTCCACACTCCGTCATTGCGAGCGCAGCGAAGCAATCCAGAATCTTTCCGTGGAGGGACTCTGGATTGCTTCGCTGCGCTCGCAACGACGGTGTTGATGTAGCTATGCATGCTCCAAAACTGAGGATGCAGCCGGGCACGAAAGCCCTTACCGTCACCGCTGGATGATCTTCGTCCAGACATCGCCGAGGATGGCGGGCTCGCGCGGCGGCAGATAGGTGAGGCCGGCCTGCTTGCCGAATTCCGCGATCCTGCCCGAAGCCGTGAGCTCCGTCAGCGCCTTGTTGACGGCCTCGATCAGCGCGCCGTCGCTGGCGAGCCCGACATAGCCGCGATTGGCGCCGATCGGGTAATAGTAGCCGGACGCCGTGATCGCCGTGTCCGGGTGTGCGGCGCGATGCGCGTCGAAGCGGGCAAGATCGATCAGCGTCGCGTCATGGTCGCCGCGCTCGAGGGCGCCGAGGAGATCGTCGCGGCCGGGGACGAGGTGGGTGATATTGTCGATCAGGCGCCCCTTGTCGAAGGTCATCAGGATCGCGTCGCCGAGCGACCCGCTTTCGATGACGAGACGAAGGCCGGCGAGATCGCCGATGTCGCCGACCTTGCGCCGCTGCGCCTTCGGCCCCAGCACCACCGTCATCGGCGAATAGATGTAGGGCTGGCTCGGCGCGAGCACGCCGAGCGGGACGCGACGCCGCCGATCGTCGCGCGTGGCTCCGGCGAAATCCGGCAAGCGCGCCGTCTTCATGCCGGGTGCGACGAGCGAATCCTGCGTCAGCGCGTAGCCGCCGACGAGCGAGCAGCGCCCGTCCGAGAGCAGCGCGTTGGCCTCGAGCGGCGGGCTCGAATCCTCGTCGAGCTTGCTCTCGAACCACTGGATCTTCAGCGGGCGTCCCAGCCGCTCGGCGATCGCCTGCGCCAGCAGCACGTCGAAGCCGGCATCCGGCTTGCCGCGGTGATGCACCGAGAGCGGCGGCCGGTCCTCGTCGAGACAGACCTTCAGGGGATCGTCGGCCGCCAGAGCGGCCGACGCCATCGTGGACAGAAAGGCTGCCACGCTCCAGGCAACACGCCGGCTCCTCATGGCTTTCTCCGGCTGGAGACGAAGGCCCAGAGGTTGCCGATCTCGTCGTCGCTGAGAATGTCGCCCCAGGGCGGCATCTTGTTGTTCTTGCCGTTCTTCACGGTGGTCACGAAGCGCGTCTTGTCGTCTGGGATGGCGCGCAGGTCCGGCGTGATGGTGCCGGAGTTCATCAGGTTGGGGCCGTGGCAGTGCGAGCATTTCTCGGCATAGGTCGACTTGCCGTGGTCGATCTGCGCCTGCAAGGGATTGCCGGTTGCGTCATCCGCGGCGCGGACGGTCGCCGCAAGCGCGACCGTCATCGCCGCGACGGTGGCGATCGTCGCCACCGTCTTGTGTGATACGTCGATCAGCATCGTGCCGTAGTTACT
This sequence comes from Bradyrhizobium sp. SPXBL-02, assembly GCF_051853065.1. NCBI lineage: Bacteria > Pseudomonadati > Pseudomonadota > Alphaproteobacteria > Hyphomicrobiales > Nitrobacteraceae > Bradyrhizobium > Bradyrhizobium sp. SPXBL-02. The sequence goes on from NZ_CP182474.1 coordinate 2,583,442, forward strand.
GCTTGACCGCAAAGACCCACAGCGAGCCGCCGGGCGGCACGTTGGCAAGCCGCTCGTCGCCGGAGAACAACGAGTAGACGCCGCCATAACCGCTGGTCACCGCGACGTATTGCACGCCGTCCTGTTGCCAGGTCACCGGCTGACCCTCGATGCCGGACCCGGTCTGGAACTGCCAGAGCTTCTTGCCGGTGTCGGCGTCGAAGGCCTCGAACTCGCCGGTCAGCTGACCCGAGAACACGACGCCCCCGGCCGTCGACAGCACGCCCGAGAAGCGCGGAATGTCGCTCGGCGCCTCCCACTTGGCCTTGCCGGTCATGGGGTCGATGGCCTTGAGGTAGCCGCGCGGACCATCGTCGAACTGCCAGGGATCGGACAGGTCCATGCCGAGATACCATTCACCCTGCTTGAAGGTGACGGGCTCCGCCTTGTACTTGCCGCCGAAATTGAGCGTGTTGGCATAGGCGAGGCCGGTCTGCGGATTGAACGACATCGGCTCCCAATTCTTGCCGCCGAGGATCGACGGATAGACCGTGACCTTCTTGCCCTCGCGCGCGTCCTTGGAAACGTCGGTCTCGATCGGACGTCCGGTCTTCATGTCGATGCCGGTCGCCCAATTCACCTTCACGTAAGGATTGGCGGCGAGCAGCTTCCCGTTGGTGCGGTCGAGCACGTAGAAGAAGCCGTTGCGGTTGGCATTCATCAGCGCCTTGGTCGGCTTGCCCTCGACGTTCACGTCGGCGAGCACCATCTCGGCCACGGCGTCGTAGTCGAACGGGTTGTTCGGCGAGAATTGGTAATGCCACTTGATCTTGCCGGTCTTGGGATCCATCGCCAGCACGGAGCAGGTATAGAGATTGTCGCCGGGGCGCACGGCCGAGTTGAACGGGCCGGGATTGCCGATGCCCCAATACACCGTGTTCAGCTCGGTGTCATAAGAACCCGTGATCCAGGTCGAGCCGCCGCCGAGCTTCCAGGTGTCGCCCTTCCAGGTATCGCCGCCGGGCTCGTCCGGCGAGGGGATCGAGTGGGTCCGCCAGAGGTGCTTGCCCGTTGCCGGATCCCAGCCGTCGATGAAGCCCCTTGTGCCGAATTCGGCCCCGGAGATGCCGGTGATGACGACGCCGTCGGCAACGAGCGGGGCCACCGTCATCGAATAGCCTTCCTTGATGTCGGCCGCTTTCTGCCGCCACAGCTCCTTGCCGTTCTTGGCGTCGAGCGCGATCACGTGGGCGTCGAGCGTGGTGCGGAACACCTTGCCGTCGAAGAGCGCGGCGCCGCGGTTGATGATGCCGCAGCAGACGATGCGCGGGGTCTCGGCGGGGTACTCGACCTTGGTCTTCCAGATCTGCTTGCCGGTCTTGGCATCGACCGCCATCGTCGCGTTGTGCGAGGTCACGTAGATCACGCCCTGGTACACCAGCGGCTGCGATTCCTCGCTGCGGTCGTCGTTGAATGAATAGTTCCAGACCGGGACGAGGTTCTTGACGGTGTCCTTGTTGATCTGCTTCAGCGACGAGAAGCGCTGCAGATTGTAGCCCATCCCGTAATTGAGAACGTTCGATGTGTCGGTCGCACCCTTGACGAGCTGCTCGGTGGTTTGTGCATTTGCACAGGTTGACGCAAGCATGACGAGGCCCGCGGCCATCGCAAAGCGTTTCATCCGTTCCTCCCAATATGCGCGCCTTTTGACGCTGCGACTGCAACACTCCGTCGGAAACCAAAACGCGTCAATACGAAAGTCGTACGTGGCGTGCCGATATCGTTGGCGGTCACCTGACGGAAACCTGACAAAGACAACTCGAACTTGTGCGCAGACGCTGAGAAATTCCGCGACGCGAAGGTTGTGGCGCGCGCAAGTTGCAGGTCGGGACTTGAACCGAGGTCGGCTTGTGGATTTATGTCGGCTCTGCCCCCATCGATCCGGGGGCTCTAGGTCAGGGAGGTCTCGATGATTTCGGCTCGCTCAATTGCCCTTGCACTTGTGATTGCACTGTCCGCCGGTCCGGCTTGGTCGGCCTCCGCCAATGCGGTCAAGATGTTCGACACCGACAATGACGGCACGCTTGATCTTCCCGAGGTGAAGAAGGCCGCCGCCGCCACGTTCGCAAAGCTCGATCCCGATCATGACGGCACGCTCGATGCACGCGAATTGCGTGGACGGTTGAGCGCGAAAGAACTCGCCGTCGCCGATCCGGACCGCGACGGGACCCTCACCCTCGACGAATATTTGTCGGTGGTCGAGCAGCGCTTCAACGCAGCGAATCCCGACAAGGACGGAACGCTGGACGCGAAGGAGCTGAACTCGCGCGCCGGTCGCGCGCTCGTGCGATTGCTCCGGTGAACGCCGCGATGGAACGGACATGACGGGCGCAATGTTTGCGACCATTCCGGTCTGACGCTCGGGAACATCGGGCTGCTCGGCCTGTTTCTCCGGATGTCCTGCCGTCGCCGGGGCTGCGCGGCGGGAGAAGAGGAGATGCAGATGAACACGAAGCGTTCCATTCTTGCTGCCTGCGCAATCCTGACGCTGAGCGCCGGGATTGCGGTCGCCGGCCCGTGCAACACCGGCAGCGCCAGCACTGACAAGGATGCGGGTTCTGGTCCAGTCACCGTGGGCTCCGCACAATCGCACACGTCCGGCTCGGCGAGCGATACCAGCCAGCATCCGCCGACCAGCACGATGAATCGTGCCAGCGGTGAATCGCCGGCATCGTCAGAGGATGCACAGCGGCAAATGCAGAGCGAGCCGACGGCGGCTCAGCGCGCCGCAGGCGCCAAGCCGAATGCGGAAATGGCCGACAAGGGCTGCTGACGACACCCTTGTCGATTCGACGCGCGGTGCGTTGCACAAAGCAGTGTCTCGCTGGTCGTGCTTGACCAAGAGGGAACTTGCTTTGTCCGAGAGAGAAGTGTGGCCGCGAAGAATCGGCACAGACGCGCTCGGCAGACGAATCGAGGCTTGAACTGCCCTTGAGGCAGCCCTAGGTTTTTCGCCGCGCGATGTCGCGCTCAATACCTTGGGAGACCCGAATGGCTTGGAAAGCTCCGAAGATCGTGGAAGTGCCGGTCGGCATGGAAATCAACATGTACGCCTGCGCTTCGCGCAAGTAAGACCGACGACCTGCTGCGGCTTCGATGGCGAACGCCGTCGTCGCCGTGGCAGTGTCGGATCACCGCCTCGCCGTGCTCTGTGCTTTGCGGATCGACACCAAGCCGCATGTGCAGGAGCTTCAATTCTCTCCCGCAAAATCTCGACCATGCTCCGCGGCAGTGTGTTACGCTGGTGCTCGGTCAGCGCTGCTGCCGCATCAGAGCGGAGCGCGCCTTTGGGGCACGGCATGGGCGGCAGAGCCTGCAAGTTCTGGTTGGTGATCGCGTGCGCGATCGTGCTGGCGCCGGCACGCACCAGCGCCGAGGAAGGCTTTGATACCGAGCACATCTTCGGCTTCATGATCGGCACCGATGTCGGCAATGTCGGCGAGCGCGAATTCCAGAGCCAGACGACGGGGCGCTTCGGCAAAGGCGGGGTGGCCTATCGCGCCCTCGCGCAGGAGCTCGAGATCGAGGTGGTGCCGCTGCCGAATTTTCGTATCGAAGTCGGCGGCACCGCCAGCTTGCACGACATCACCGGCGTCCCTGATATCGACGATCGCCGCCAGTTCAACTTCCAGGGCGTCTCGCTCGACCTGCGCTATCGCCTGCTCAACCGCGAGCGCGCGCCATTCGGCCTCACGATTGCGGCCGAGCTCCACGGCGACCGCATCGACGAGACCAGCGGCGCGAAAGGGCGGATGTACGGTACCGAATTCACGCTCGCCTTCGACCGCGAACTGATCCCGAACTTCGCCATCGGCGCCCTCAACCTGATCTACCAGCCGGAATGGGCGCGCTTCGAGATTGGAGGGGCATCCGAGAAGAGCTCGACGATCGGCGCCGCGTTTGCCGGCCTGGTGCGGGTGCGCCCCGATGTGCTGCTCGGCGGCGAGATGCGCTACTTCCGGCAATATGAGGGCATCGGCCTCGGCGAGTTCTCGGGCCAGGCCCTGTTTGTCGGCCCCACCGCCTATTTCCAGCTCTCCGAGCGCTCCCGGCTCACCATGAGCTGGAGCATGCAGGCCTGGGGGCGCCCGGCCGGCTTAGGCGGCAATCTCGATCTCGTCAATTTCGAGCGGCATCAGGCGCGATTGGTGTTCGGCGTGAACTTCTAGCGCGGAAGGTCGTCATACCCGGGCTTGTCCCGCCTGCGCGCCGAAGCCGCTTCGGCGAGGCGAAGGCCCGGGCATCGACGTTCTTTGTTCCACGAGGCAAGGCGTGGAGGGCCGGGACAAGCCCGGCCATGACGAGGCTTCGGCGCTTTGAAACTTCCCCCTCCTTGGGGCGTAGCTCCATGTGCTAATCTCTGCATCGCCCGTTGCGAGAGGATTCCGGCATGAACCCGATTGACCTGGTGGTGACTGTGTGTGCGGTGCTCTCGCCTGCGACCTGCGAAGAGCAGCATCTGGTGTTCAACTATTCCGGGTCGCCCCGCCAATGCGTCATGGCCGCGCCGCCCTATATCGCGCAATGGATCGGCGAGCATCCGAAATGGCAGGCCGTGCGGTGGCGCTGCGAATATCCGCACCCGAACGACAAGGCGTGAGCTGCAAGAATCGATTCAAGCGCTACTTGCTGCAGTCCTTCAAATCCTTGTCGGCAATCGAGAACACCGCGTCGGCCTTGATCTCGATGTCGCGGACGATGCACTGCCGGGCATTGGGATAGCTGACCTTGGCGTCGTAGCGGCCGGGCTCGATGCCGGTGATGCGCAGCCGCTCGTCGTGGTCGACCTCCTTATCCTTGTCGTTCAGGCACTGGTTCGGACCCCAGTCGGTCCTGCCAGCGGGCGAGAGCTGGAAGCCGGAGATCGTCTCCGTCGTGAGATTCCAGAGCCTTATGCCCTTGCTCTTGGTCTGCGCGGCGGCTTCGCCGGCAAGCGTCAACAACGCGATCAAAGCAAGAACCCCACGCATCAGCCAGTCCTCCCAAAGGGCGCCGTCATTCCCTGATCAGGCGCTCGCGGTTCTTTGCCTTGTCGAAATTCTTGGCGCGGTCAAGGCCGTTCGGTGCGATCAGCTTCGCCGAGACGAGGTCGGCGCCGTCGAAATCGGCGTCGATGACGATGGCACCGGTCAGATCGGCTCCGCCGAGTTGGGCGTTTTTCAGTGATGCGCCGCTCAGATCGGCGCCCCTGAGGACTGCGAATTCGAGGTCGACGCGCGACAAATCGGCGTTGCGCGCGTTCAGCCGTTCCAGCTTGGCGGATCTCAGCACCGCGCGCATCAGCCCCATCGACTGGTTGCGCATATCGGCGCCAAGATGCGCGTCCGCGATCGAGGCGCCGACCAGGCTTGCGCCGGTGAGGTCGGCAGCGATGCGCGCTCCTGACAGGTTCGCGCCGTCGAGACGCGCGCGGGCCATTTGCGAGGCGAACAGATTGGCGCCCTTCAGGCTTGCGCCGGTAAGATCCGCATCCAGCAGCCACGCCTGATCGAGGATCGCACCGTCCAGCCTGGCGTCTCGAAGTATTGTCTTGTTGAGCCGCGCGGCGCGGAGAACCGTGTTGGACAGGTCCAGCCCGGAGAGATCGAGACCCGACAGGCGTTTGCCGGTGAAATCGGCAGGCTGCTTTGGGCTCGCTTTGGCCAACATGGCCTCGACCTCCGGCCTCGTCATTTCAGCCGAGACCATCGCGGGGGAGGTGAGGTCGACGCCACGCATCATGTCCTGCGCGCCCGCCGTCATCGCAACCAGTGCGAGGCTAAGCGCTGCAAGACCAAGCGTTGCGAAGGCGACTGTCCGTGTCATCATCAGCTCCGCCGCCGGCCTAATCTAGCACGTCCGCCAGGCGAGCGGCTATGAGGCATCTCGCTCAGTGCGGTCGCCTTGAGTTCGTTGGGCGAGGCTGGCCCTGATCGCCGCAATCTCGGCCTCGCCGCGTGTGCCGCGCGGGATGCCGATAGGCACCTCGGCCACGATCCGCGCCGGTCGCGGCGACAGGAAGAACAGCCGGTCGCCCAGGCGCACTGCATCGTCCAGGCTGTGTGTCACCAAAAGCGTCATCACTGGCCGGCTCGCGACGAGCGTTGCAATCTCATCGCGCAGGCGTCCGGCGAGAGCGTCATCGAGCGATGCCAGCGGTTCGTCGAGCACGAGAATATCCGGCTCGACGGCAAAGGCGCGGGCGAGCGCCACGCGCCTGGCCAAACCCAACGAGAGTTCACCGGGATAATGGTTGCGATGCGCTTCCAGCTCCAGGATTTTGAACAGCTCGGCGAGCTTGGCATCGGCGACACCGGGTGCAGCCAGCCTTACATTCTGCTCGACCGAGCGCCACGGCAACAGGCGCGGCTCCTGGAACACCATGCCGATCCGCGCCTGCGGCGGTCGCGCGACGTGGCCTGCAAAGTCGTGGTCCAGTCCGAGGATGATGCGCAGCATCGTGCTCTTGCCGCAGCCGGACGGGCCGATCAGCACGCCGACCTCACCGGATTGCAGCGCGAATTTGACCGGTGCCAGCACCTCGTGCGTTCCGCCCGCGGCACTCCGGAAGGTCTTGCCCGTGATGTCGACCTCAAGCCGCACGGGGCCGCCACCTGTTTGCGCGGGCTTCGAACGGCTGCACCAGCAAGGTTTCGATGACGAGTACGACGGCGGCGAATGTCAGGGAATAGGCCAGCAGCCGCGGCGTGTCGAACAGCTGGAAGGCGACGCCGATCTCGAAGCCGACGCCGTTGGGCCGTCCCAGCAGCTCGGCGACCAGCACGATCTTCCACACCAGCGACAGGCCGGAGCGGGCAGAGGCCGCGATATAGGGCGCAAGCTGCGGCAGCACGACGTGGCGGAAGGCGCGCCAGCGCGGCATCGCGAACACGCTCGCCATCTCGTCGAGCGAACGGTCGAGTGCGCGCGTGCCCTCGCGCAAGGTGACGATGGCGGTCGGCAGCTTGTTGATCGCGATCGCCGCGATCGCGGCGGCCTCGGTGAGGCCAGCCCAGATATAGGCCAGCACGATCACGACCAATGCGGGCAGGTTGAGCAGCAGGATCAGCCAGGGATCGCCGAGCCGGTCGGCGAGCTTGACCCGGCCCATCAAATAGCCGATCGCGCTGCCGAGCGACATCGCCAGCGTGAAGGCGAGCGCGACGCGCGCCAGCGTGGCGCCGAGATGCAGGAACAACGCGCCGCTCGATGCTTCCGCGATCATCACCTGAAGCACCGCCGGCGGGGAGGGCAGCTTTGCGCCGCCGACGAGGAGCGCGGCAATCCACCAGATCGCGAGGAACAGGGCGAACGAGAGCAGGCGCAGCACCTCAGTCTCCGGGGACCGCGTGATAGAAGGTGCCGGGGTCGAGCTCGGCTGCGGGGCCGACGAGCTCGCGTCCGCCGATCTCGGCCAGCACGCGGTACAGCACGCGCGCGTCCGTTTCCTCATCATCGATGCTCCGGCGCGGAATGCCGTCGCGGTAGCGGTCGCGGTAGGTCTTGAGCAGGGCAGGATCGGTCGTGCCGGTGAGCGGCGCGACCTTGTCCCAGGCCGCATCCGAGGTCGTCAGCAGCTCCTTGGCCTTGCGGGTCATCGCGATGAACCGCGCGACCGCCTCCTTATGGCTCGCGGCCCAGCTCTCGTCGAAGACATAGCCGACTGCGGCGACCGCGCCTTTGGCGCCCAGCTTCGGCAAGATCTCCTCGATCCCGGCGAGGCGGCGAAAACCCTTGGCTTCAAGCTGGGCGCAGAAATTCCAGAAGTTGAGGCTCGCATCCATCTCGCCGTCCAGCGACTTGGCGGCGATCAAGGGCGGGGCGCCATAGACGATGGTTGCGTCCGACTTCAGGTCGATGCCGTCCTGCTTCATGCGCGCCTGCAGCAGCAGCCAGCTCTTGTCGATCGCCCCGCCGGCGACCGCGAGCTTGCGGCCCTTGAGGTCGGCAAGCGTCTTGATCGGCGAATTGGCCGGCACCATCACGGCGCCGAGCGCACTGGAATAGGGATAGAAGGCGAGCTTGGCACCGAGCGCGCGCTCGCGTGACACCCACAGCCAATCCGACAGGATGATGTCGGCGCTGCCGGCGCGCATCGCGATCTTGCCGGCCTCGGTGCTCGCGAGCTCGGTGACCTCCAGCGACAGGCCGGCCTCCTTGTCGAGGCCGGCGCTGCGGATCGCGGCCAGCTCCCACGAGAATGTTCCGGTCTTCTGCACCGCAAGGCGGATCGTGTCCGCGGCGCCGGCCGGCGCGGCTAGCGCCAGCGCCGTTGCGAGCGCCAATATTCGTGCCAAAACTCTCATCACCTTGTGAGCCGTTTCCTCTGACAGAGTGCTTTTCAGCACAATACGCATAGCATAGCTTGGCTCGCAACCAGCGGGAGGACGCGCATGAATCTGGCCGGACGGCTACGACCGATTGTCGCCGCATTGACGGCGCTCGCTGCGAGCCTATGCGCGGCAGGGGCCGAAGAGGCCAATGATTATCCCACCGCGGCGCGCGCCGAATACGTCTATGGCTGCATGAAGGCCAATGGCGAGACGCGGTCCGCGATCGAGCAATGTTCCTGCTCGATCGACGTGGTCGCCTCGATCATGCCCTACGAGCGCTATGTTACCGCCGAGACCGCGCTCAGCATGTCGCAAGTGCGCGGCAATCTCGGCGTGCAGTTTCGCACCTCGGAGCAGGCCAATTCGGCGGTGAATGACCTGAGGCGCGCGCAAGCGGAAGCCGAGGTGAGGTGTTTTTGATCCCAGCACCGTCATTCCGGGACGATGCGAAGCATCGAACTACGGTGCGCAATTGCGCACCTGAGAATCTCGAGATTCCGGGTTCGGTCCTGCGGACCGCCCCGGAATGACAGCGAGAAACGCAGCTATGTCCCCGGCTTCTCCACGTCCCATTCATTGCGGAACACGTGCCCGTCCGTGTCCTTCGCTTCCGCGCGGAAACGCTTGGCGCCGTTGGAGACATAGGTGAAGCGCAGGTTGGGATCTTCCGAGATCGAGATGCCGCCTTCCATCGACAGCACGGGGCTGTCGTCCTGCGTCAGCTTGAGCTGGTTGATGAAGAAGGCGGGGATATAGAGCTGGGTGACCTGGTCCATCTGCAATCCGGAATTGTTGGGATGGCCGATCATGATCTGCGCTTCACGCAACCGGCTGGCCGGACCGTCCTCACGGGCGAATTGCCGGTAGCGCATCTGGCCGAGCCGGTTCTTGGCTTCTTCCACGTTCTTTGCTGCCGGGGCCGAGCAGCCGCCGGAGGCCTTCACATAGACTTTCGAGACGTAGAGCTGGCCGTCGCTGAGCTCGGCCACGGCGTGCACGTCGGTGTAATTGTTGACGCGCACGCGGGTCGAGATTTCCGTGACATTGGCGTCCGGGCCGAGCTCGAACTTCGCGGCCATCGGCGCGGGGTTGCGGTCGATCACCAGCGTGATCGAGCGGATGCGGCGGCTATCTGCGGGCGACAGCTTGCTGCGCAGCGTCACCGGCACGATGGCGGCGTCCTCGGCGCGATAGGGCATCTCGATGCCGATCACCTCGGCGCCGTCGTTCATCGGCCGGTTGCTGAAGATGTCCTGCACCAGGCCCGGCCAGGGATCGTAGGCCTCTTCCGCTTGCGTCGGCACGGCGAAGGCGATGCCGAGGAGCAGGGCGATCAGGGGCAGGCGGCGTGTGCATCCCGTCATGGTCATGCTCCTTGGATCAAGCGAAGCTGATCTCTGCCAGGGTAGCGCGCCCGCTACTCCCATTCAATTTCCGAAAATGCTGCAGTTGCGTTGCGGGCGTTGTAGTCCTCGAACAGCTGCCAGTGCGGCCGCTCTTCGGTGGCCGCCTTGTCCGCAGCGGCGCGGATCGGCGCGCCCTTCTTGTTCAGGGCGCGGACGTCGGACAGCAGCGTTGACAGGTAACGCCGTTGATCGCTCAGCGCCGCAGGCCAGTCGCTCACGGGGCCGTGACCGGGAACAACGCGCAGCGCCGGGATCGTCTCCAACGCCTTCAGCGTAGCGAGCCAGCCGCGAATGCTGCCGTCCATCACCGGAATGTGGCGGAGAAAGACGAGATCGCCGGCAAGCAGGGTCTTGGTGGTCTCGTCGAACACGGTCAGATCGTTGTCGCTGTGCCCGGCCGGCCATGCCCTCAGGGTCAAGCGGCGCGATCCGAGATCGAGCGTCAGCGTGTCCGTCACGAGCAGGGTCGGTGGCACGATCTTCACGGGATCGATCAACTCGGCGCCCATGATGCGTCTGAAATTGTCGAGATAGAACGGTCCGCGGCTCGCCAGCGCCTGCGGCAGCTTGCTGTGGCCGACGAAGCTGGCTCCCTCCGCCACGAAGGCAGCATTGCCGAAGACGTGGTCGGGATGGCCATGGGTGTTGATGACATAGCGGATCGGCTTCTGCGTGCGCGCGCGCACCGCCGCCAGCAGCGCCTCGCCTTCGCGCAGGCTGCCGCCGGTATCGATCACGGCCACCGCGTCATCTCCCACGATGAAGCCGACATTGGCGATGTCGCCCTCATTCTCGCGGCTCATCAGCGCGATGGTCCCGGAGTGTAGGAAGATTCCCGGCGCGACTTCGCTCACAGGCAATTCGGCCGCTCCGGCGCGTGCTAGCGTCGCTACTACCAGGGACAAGGCTGCGATCACGAGAGCGATGCGAGACACTTTTCCGCCTCAGTTCAAAGGATCGGCCTCATTGCACTGCAACAAAGCAAAGCCAGCAAAAGTTGGCACACGTGGCGCGTCATGCGTTGCATGGATAACATTCAAACAAAACGAGGAGGAAGCGCGATGACGCAGGCCGGACGACATCGTCGCTGGTGGTTTTCACTCTGCATCGTGATCGCATCCTGTGCGTTCGGCGATATCGCCTTCGCGCAGACCAACGAGACCGGCGATCTCTCGTTCGAGCTGGTTGACCCGAAGGTGCTGCGCGTCTGCGCCGACCCGCGCAACCTGCCTTTCTCCAACGAGAAGGGCGAGGGGTTCGAGAACAAGCTCGCCGAGTTCCTGGCGGACAAGCTGCAGAAGAAGCTCGACTACGTCTTCTTTCCGCAAGCGACCGGTTTCGTGCGGATGACGCTGGGCGCACATCGCTGCGACGTCATCATGGGCTTCCCGCAGGGCGACGACCTCGTGCAGGGCACCAATCCCTATTACCGCACGACCTATGCGCTGGTCGCGAAGACCGGCAGCGGGCTCGAGGACGTCGATACGCTGGAGGACGCACGCCTGAAGGGCAAGCATATCGGCATCGTCGCCGGCACGCCGCCGGCGACGAATATGGCGTTGGCAGGCCTGATGGGCGACGCCAAACCCTATCCGCTGATGATCGACACGCGCTTCGACAATTCGGCGCAGGCGATGATCGAGGACCTCACTGCCGGCAAGATCGACGCCGGCGTGCTCTGGGGACCGATGGCCGGCTATTATGCGAAGAAGGCCGGCTCCTCGCTGCACGTCACGCCGCTGGTGAAGGAGACCACCGGGCCGAAGCTGGTCTATCGCATCGGCATGGGCGTGCGTCCCGCCGACCAGAACTGGAAGCGGCAGCTCAACCGGGTCATCCAGGAGAACCAGGGCGAGATCAACAAGATCCTGCTCGATTTCGGCGTGCCGCTGCTGGACGAGAGCAATCGGCCGCTCGGCGCGGAGACTGCCAAGAAGGCGCCATGAGCCGGCCGCTTGCTGCGGCGTTCGTCGTTGCCCTGCTCGTGGTCCCGGCGTTGGCGCAGCAGCAGGAGCCGTTCGAGCCCGAGGGCTATCGCACCGACAATTATCGCGCGCCGGTGCCGGCGACGCTCGCTGGCGCGCGCGTGCTCACGACCGGAGAGGCGGAGGCGATCTGGCGCGCGAGCAGCGGCACTTTCGTCGATGTGATGCCGCGCCCGCCGAAGCCGAAGAACCTGCCTGCGGGCACGGTGTGGCGTGATGCGCCGCGCAGGAACATTCCGGGCAGCCTCTGGCTGCCGGACACCGGCTACGGCAATCTGCCGCGCGCCGTGGACGATTATCTCCAGCGTGGCCTTGTGCGCGCCTCGCGCGGCGACAAGGCCGCGCTGCTGGTCATCTATTGCCTCGCCGATTGCTGGATGTCCTGGAACGCAGCCAGGCGCGCATTGGCTTACGGCTATTCCAACATCGCCTGGTATCCCGACGGCACCGACGGCTGGGAGGGAGCAAAACTTCCGACCGAGGAAGCCCAGCCGGACCCCCGCCCGGACCAGTAACGGTTTGGGCGAAGTGCTCTGCCTGTCCCTGCAAGCGGGAGACGAAAGACGTGTTACGGCTTCTGCTTCTGCAACTTCGTCAACGTGCCCGTACCGTTGGTCTCGGTCGCAGAATAGCTCACCCTGTCGCCGGCATGGACGGCGTCCAGCATCGCGGCATCCTTGGCCTTGTACTCCTGCAGCGCGCCGGCGCTGCCGGTGCTGGCGCCGACCGTGCCCTTCTGCGTCTGCTGGATCGAGATCGTGCCGTTGAGCCGATCGATCCGCGTGATCATCCCGGTCATGTCGTCAGCGAAGGCGCTGGTTGCGAGCATGCCGAGGACCGCGGCGCCCGCGAACATGAATCTTGTGGTTCCCATCGAGGCCTCCCGACGTCTGGAGTTCACTTCGACAAGCCATCATAAATCGATTTGGTTCCGGCAGATAGCGCGGCGAAAGGTTAACGTTGCTGAGGCGATTGCGGGAACTTTCCGTGAGCCGTCAGCCCAGCTGACGCTATTCCATTTCCTGCTGGATCACGCGTCCGAGCGCGAACAGGCGCTGGTCGATCGAGGTTGGAACCTCGCAGACGAAGCGCACCACCTTGTGGCGGTCCTCGAAGATCCGGGTCTTCCAGATCAGCTCGTTGCTGAGCGCCTCGACCTTCGCCTCGTCACGCGGTGTGGCCCCTTGCAGGGCCTGGAGCTGAATCGTCTCTTCGCGGATCTTGTCGGCGGCATCGCGCTGCTTGCGGCTGACGCGTTCGAGCCCGTTCATGACCTGGGAGCGCTGGGCGTTGAGCGTGTCGAACAGGCCGGCGAACAGCAGCCTGGCGTTCGCACTCTTGTCGGCGGCGGAACCTGCGAGAAACTCCTTCACCAGCTTTTCCGCCTCATCCAGCGGCGTCTTGCGCGCCGCCAGCTTTGCGACGAGCGCGCTGATCCTGGCGTCGTCCTTCCATCTGTTCTGGACGTCGTCGAGCGGCGGACCGGCCCACACGGCGGCCAGCGAGATCTCCGGCACCTTGGCCTGGGTGCACGGCCAGTCCGGATAGCGGGGATCGGCGGCGTGCGCCGCCGTGCTCGCAACAGCGAGCACCAGAACAGCACTGGCCAGAACTCGAACAATCATCCTTCGCCTCCCGCAGGCCCGCGTCGCGCCAGCCCGCGCGAGGGATCATAGGCCAGGATCGCGCCGATCATGAAGACGATTGTGCAGGTCGCGACCACCGCCAGCGAGATCCAGTTGACCTGGCCATACAGCGCGAAGCGGATCAGCTCAACCGCATGGGTGAACGGATTGGCCTCGCACAGATAGTAGAGATAGGGGCTGCCCTCCTGCACCCGCCAGAGCGGGTAGAGCGCGGAGGAGGCGAAGAACATCGGGAAGATCACGAAGTTCATGACACCGGCGAAGTTCTCCAGCTGCTTGATGCCCGACGAGATCAGCATGCCGAGCGAGCCCAGCATCAGCCCCGAGAGGATCAGCGCCGGCAGCACGGTGAGATAGCCCTGGGGCGGTGGGGTGATGTCCCAGAGCCAAGCGATCAGCAGGAACGCATAGACCTGGAGCAGCGATACCGCGGTGCCCGCAAGCAGCTTGCAAAACAACAGGAAGCCCCGCGGCAATGGGCTCACCAGGAGCGTTCGCATGTTGCCCATCTCGCGGTCATAGACCATCGACAGCGAGGACTGCATGCCGTTGAAGAGCTGGATCATCGCCATCAGCCCGGGGGCGATATAGACCTCGTAGAGGATGTAGGTCTCGTAGGGCGGGATGATGGAGATGCCGAGCACCTGGCGGAAGCCGGCGGCAAAGATGAACAGCCACACCAGGGGACGCACCAGTGCCGAGACGAAGCGCTCGCGCTGATGCAGGAAGCGCAGCCCCTCGCGCCAGACGATGCCAGTGAGGCAGGTCATGTACTCGGAGAGCGAAAATCCCCGCGGCGCCTCGCGCGTTGTGATGCTGCTCATGCGCCGCCTCCAGGCATGGTTTGCGCGCCGGTCAGGCGCATGAAGGCGGTGTTGACGTCCTGCGCACCGGCCTCCGCGGCGACGCGGCTCATCGGCCCCTGCGCCAGCACCTTTCCCTGGTGCAGCACCACGAGATCGTCGCTGGGCATGATCTCGTCGAACAGGTGCGTGGCCCAGAGCACGCCGATGCCCTGCTCGGTCACGAGCTGGCGGACATGGCTGATGATGTCGGCGCGCGCCTTGACGTCGAGGCCGACGGTCGGCTCGTCGAGCAGCAAGAGGCGCGGCCGATGCAGCAGCGCCCGCGCGATCTCCAGCCGCCGCATCTGTCCGCCCGAGAGGTCGCGCACCTTGCTCGCGGCGCGATCGGCAAGGCCGATGCGCCCGAGCAGCTCGGCGCTGCGCGCCGAGGCGTCGCGGCGGCCGATGCCATGCAGCGCGGCGTGATAGAGCAGGTTCTGCGTTAGCGACAGGTCGAGATCGAGCGTGCGCGGCTGGAACACGACCCCGAGCAGCCGCAGCGCCTCGCCGGGGCTCTTGCTGACGTCGTGCCCGAAAATGCCGACGCGGCCGGACTGGATGCCGAACAGGCGCGTGATCAGCGAGAACAGCGTGCTCTTGCCGGCGCCGTTGAGTCCCAGCAGCGCCGTGAAACTCGCGGGCTGCACATTGAAGGACACGTCCGTCAAGGCGCGCCGCGGACCATAGGCATGGCTGACGCCCTCGATCGACAACGCCGGCACCGTGGCCGCTCCCGGTCTCGGCGTCTGCTGCGGTTCGGCGATCGGGGCAGGGCTGGTCATGGCGCGATCGCAATGCCCCAGGGCAGTTCGCCCACCTGAATGGTCTTGATCACTTTTTGCGCGGCAACGTCGATGACGGAGACATCGTTCGACACGCCGTTGGTGGTGAGCAAATATTTCTCGTCCGGCGTGAACGCCATGTGCCAGACCCGCTGCCCGACCAGGAGATATTTCGTCACCTTGCGCGAGGCGACGTCGACCACGGCGATGCGGTTGGCGGGGCCGAGCGCGACGAAGGCGGTCTTGTCGTCCTTGGTCATGCCGATCCCGACCGGCTGGATCGCCTCCTTCCGCAGGCCCGGGATCTCGAACGTGACCTTGCCGATCACCTCGTGCTTTTTGGGGTCGATGATCGAGACGGTGCCGCCGATCTCCGAGGACACCCAGACCTCCGAAGAATCGTGCTTGTACTCGGCAAAGCGCGGCCGCGCGTCGACCAGCACGTTGGCGACGATCTGGCGCGACGACGTGTCGATGAAATGCGCCATGTTGGTTGTCTCGGACGTGTTGATCAGCGTCTTGCCGTCCGGGCTGATGGTCATGCCCTCGGGCTCGACGCCGACCTGGATATCGCCGAGCCGGGTGCGCTTCTCGAGGTCGATCACCGTCACCGTGTTGTCGTTCTCGTTCGCGACATAGAGGATCTTGCCGGCCGCATCCTGTGCGAACAGCTCGGGGTCGGGTCCGGAGGGCAGGCTGTCCACCACGCTTTGCGTCTTGGTGTCGATCACCTGGATGGTGTCGTCGTCACCGACCGCGACCATCACGAACTTGCCGTCGCGGGTGAAATCGATGCCGCGCGGACGCTGGCCGACCTTGATGGTCTTGGTCACGGTCCAGCTGTCGGTATCGATCACCGAGACCGTGTTGCTCTTCTCGTTCGAGACATAGGCGATGAAAGCATGCGCGGGCAATGCGACGAGCGCCAGCCCGGACAGAAGCCCCACACGCCACATGCGCAACATCTGCGTCCTCATTTCAACTTGCATTTGCTCTCCGGGCGATCGTAGCCGAGCGTGTCGAGCTCGGAGACCTGGTGCAGGAATCCTTCCTGCGGCGACACCGATACCACCATGCGGCCGTCGACCAGGAGGATCGGCTGGCGCAGCTGCCAATTCCAGTCGCGCAAGGTCAGCCGCGTGCCCTTGAAGGCGGCGACGGAGAAATCCGGGCCCTTGATGAAATCGGTGACCTTCTTGACCTCGCCGGAATTGGTGCGCGAGGTGGCTTCGCCGATCATGCGCACCGCGGTCCAGGCCTGCATGTCGAGCGCGGTCATCCGCCGCGCATTCAGCTTGATGAAGCGGTTCTGCATCTGGATCGCGCCCCATTGGTCCTGCGATGCGTCCCAGCTGCGCGGCACGAGGCCGGCCGAGCCGGCGACCGGGCGCGGATCCCAGGTGCGATAGGGCAGATAGGCGCCGAACACTTCACTCTCGTCTGCGGCGACCAGCACGTCATAGGCCGGCGCCTGTTGCGTGAAGACAGGAATCTGGCGCTGGATCTGCGTCACGCCGCTATCGGTGCGCCGCGCGCCGCCCTTGTCCTCGAAGATCCGCTCCTGCACGATCTTGGCGCCGAACCGCGCCGCGGTTCGCCGGAGCGCATCGGCGAACAGCCTGTCCTCGTCGTGCGAGCCGACCACCAGCAGCCAGCGCGACCACTTCTTCCACACCAGATATTGGCCGAGTGCATCCGCCAGCATCGCGCGCGTCGGCGCGGTGTGGATGACGTTGGCACGGCAATCGGCCTCGCGCAGCCGCTCGTCGATCGCGCCGGCGTTGAACAGCAACGTGCCGCGGTCGCGCAGGGCGTCCGCGACCTTCAGAAGCGCATCGGCGGGGAGGTCGGCGATGATGAAGCCGTTCTTCTCGGCGAGCGCGGTCGCAGCCTGCGCCACGTCCTCGCCTTCCCTGATGCGGCGCTCCTCCAGCGTGAAGCGCTGGCCGGTGAATTTCCCGGTGGTGTTGTTGTCCTCGATGGCAAGGCGCGCGCCGGCGACGCCGTCATTCTCGGCGGGCTGCTCGACCAGCGACAGCGTCGATCGGGTGCCGGCGATTCCGAGATAGCCGACGCCGACCGTGACGGGATCGGCCGCAAGCGCGCTCGTCGCCGCAAGACCAAAGCCGATCAGGCCGGCCAACCATCGGATCATGTTTCCTCCAGACGATCTCCCCGGCTTGACCGCCGGTGAAGAATTGTCTCTGCTTCAAGCATGACCAAATTGTCAGGCCATGCAACCCCGCATTTCGTCCCCGCGCGCGCACGGCCGGGAATCACGATCATGCGAGCATTGTTGGCGATCGCGGCTTTGCTGTTGACGGGCGCGGCCGCGCTCGCCGACCCGCCGAAACTCGCGGTGTTCGATTTCGAGCTGATCGACACCAGCCTGCCGGGCGAGTTCTACGGCTCCAAGCCGGAAGAGGCGCGACTCGTGCGCATCAGCGAGCAGCTGCGCAAGGAATTGGCAGAGTCGGGCAAGTTCCAGGTGCTCGATATCGCGCCGGTACGGGAGGCTGCCCGTCACGCCAACCTGCAGGCCTGCGGCGGCTGCGACCTCAAGCTCGCCGGGCAGCTCGGTGCCGATTTGGAGATCACCGGGCTCGTGCAAAAGGTCTCGAACCTGATCATCAATCTCAACGTCTATCTGCGCGACGTGAAGACCGGCAACATGATCACCGCCGCCAGCGCCGACATGCGCGGCAACACGGATGAATCCTGGTCGCGCACCATGAGCTACCTCATCCGCAACCGCCTGCTGGCGCCGAATTACGGTAAGCCATGAGGTCTTCGCCTCTCCCCGTAAGAACGGGGAGAGGGGGAGGAGAGAGCAAGATCACGCCGTCAATCTTGCCGCATGCCAGTGCAGGTGATCGCTCATGAAGGTCGAGATGAAATAATAGCTGTGGTCGTAGCCCGCCTGGCGCCGCAGCGTCAGCGGGATGCCGGCCTTGGCGCAGGCGGCCTCGAGCAGCTCTGGCTTGAGCTGCTCCTTCAGGAAATTGTCGGCCTCGCCGACGTCGACCAGGAAGCCGGAGAACTTGGCGCCGTCCTCGATCAGCGCCACCGTGTCGTGGTTGCGCCAGGAATCCTTGTTCGGCCCGAGATAGCCGGAGAGCGCCTTGATGCCCCAAGGCACGAGCGAGGGCGCCACGATCGGGGCAAACGCGCTGGCTGCGCGAAAGCGGTGCGGGTTGCGTAGCGCCACCGTCAACGCGCCGTGGCCGCCCATCGAGTGCCCCATCACCGATTGCCGCCTGGCATCGACCGGGAAGTTCTCCGCCACGAGCTTCGGCAGCTCGTCCGTGACGTAGCTCCACATGCGATAGTTGCGCGCGAACGGCTCTTGCGTGGCGTCCACATAGAAGCCGGCCCCGAGGCCGAAATCATAGGCGTTGTTGGCATCGCCAGGCACGTCGGGCCCGCGCGGGGAGGTGTCGGGCGCGACGAAGATCAGGCCGAGCTCGGCGCAGGCCTTGCGGAATTCGCCCTTCTCGGTGACGTTGGCATGCGTACAGGTGAGGCCCGAGAGGTACCAGACCACGGGCAGCTTGGCGCCGTCCGCATGCGGCGGGATATAGACCGAGAACACCATGTCGGTTCCGGTCGCCTGGCTGGCATGGCGATAGACGCCCTGCACGCCGCCATGGGATTTGTTGGTCGAGACAGTCTGAATCGTCATGCCGAAAGACTCCGTGGCATCTCACCACATCAAGATTGCAACGCTTGTGTGACCGAATTTGTGGCGTCGTCAGGCGACGCCGCTGTCGATCGCCAGCCGCACCAGTTCGACCGAGGTCTTCACCCCGAGCTTCTGGCGCATGATGGACGAGGTATTGGCGACCGTCTTGTAGGACGATTGCACCAGCCAGGCGATCTCGGACAGGCTCTTGCCGGCGCTGAGCAGCCGCAGGATCTCCATCTCGCGCGCGTTCAGCTTCAACAGCGGGTTTTGCGCCAGCGTCGGCCCCGCAAAGGCGATGCTGCGCGCGATCGCGGTCGGAAGGTAGGTGCCGCCGCTTCCGACGGCGCGGATCGCCTCGACGAGGTCGTCGGGGTCGCCGGTCTTGGAGACGTAGCCCTTGGCGCCGCACTCGATCGCGCGCGCGGCGAAGGCGGGGTCGTCATTCATGCTGAACATGATGATGCGAGCCTCGGGCGCACGCTCGAGGATGCGGCGCGCGAGCTCGAATCCGGAGACGGTCGGCAGATTGATGTCGATGATGCAGAGGTCTGGACGTTCGACGATGAAGACGCACTCGCCGTCCTCGGCGTCGGCGGCCTCCAGAATCTCGATCTCGCCTTCGTCGGCCAGCACGGCACGGCAGCCGGAGGCGACGATGGGATGATCGTCGACGATCAGAATGCGCATGGGCGTTCCTCGCGACAGCCACGTCCCCTGGAGCTTGCCTGTTCTGCGCCGCACGAGGCTGACCGGACAAGACGCGCGTCTCGTGTCGCCTCATGCAACCCGGCCGGGATTGCTGTACGCTTCCGATTAGATATCGGGCGGTTCGGCTCTGTCAACGTCATCGGACAGGCGCGGCCAACCCTTCGCGAGGCACGAGCGAGACCAATGTGGCAAAATCTTTCCTTGCGCGGGCGCATCAATCTCTTGCTGGCGTTGCTGCTGGCGCTGGGGCTCGCGGTCAATATCGGCCGCCAGGTCGCCGAGGCCGGCCCGCGCGTGCAGGCCGAGGACCAGAGCGTAATCCGCCTCGCGCGCGAATTCATCGAGATGATCGTTGCCGATCTCAACGAGGCGCCCGATCCGGATGCCAGGCTGAACCAGATCGCCCGCGATCTCAGCCGCCTGCGCCATGTCAGCATCGCGCTGCACGATTCCGGTGGGAACCCGCTGACGGCGCCCCGGCTTGGCGCCGATGGCGACGCGCGCGGCCCGCCGGCCTGGTTCGTCAGCCTGGTTCATCCCGAGCAGACCGCGGTCAGCGTGCCGGTCTCGATCCGCGGCAAGCCCGGCTCGCTCGTGATCACCTCGCACCCCGACGACGAGATCGCCGAGATCTGGGACGGCATCGTGACCCAGCTCGAGGTCGGCTCGGTGGTCGCGCTCGCGCTGTTTTTCCTGATGATGAAGGTGGTCGGCCGTGCCCTGGCACCGCTGCAGTCGCTGGCGGAGGCCATGGGCAAGCTCGAAAGCGGACATTACGAGGCCCGTGTCGCGCCGGGCGGCGCGCCGGAGCTTGCCGCGATCTGCACCAGGCTCAACCATCTTGCCGCGACACTCGGTGAAGCGGTCGAGGAGAAGCGGCGCCTTGCCGAGCGTGCCGTGTCGCTGCAGGACATCGAGCGCAAGGAGATCGCGCGCGAGCTGCACGACGAGTTCGGGCCCTATCTGTTCTCGCTGCGCGCACATGCGAGCGCGCTGGCGAAGCAGGCGGACGGACGCGAGCCGAGTGCGGATGCCGTGCGAAAACACGGCAGCGCCATGCTGGAGCAGATCAATGCACTTCAGCAGTTCAATCGTCGCGTGCTGGAGCGGCTTCGGCCCGTGGGTCTTGCCGAGCTCGGCCTGCGTCAGGCGCTCGAATCCCTGTCGCGGCTCTGGCGGGAGTCGCGTCCCGACGTCGCGATCGAGACCTCGATCTCGCCGGCGCTGGGCGCAACCGGCGAGACCGCCGATCTCACCATCTACCGCATCGTGCAGGAGGCGCTCACCAATGTGTTCCGCCACGCCGGCGCGACCTCGGTCAGCGTCGTCATCGAGCCGGTCGAGCAGGCCGGTGGCCGCGGCTGCGCCCGGGTGCGGGTCAGCGACAACGGTCGCGGCATGGAGCCGGGCCAGAAGCTCGGCTTCGGCCTCGTCGGCATGCGCGAGCGGATCCTGGCGCTGGGCGGCACGCTCAATGTGGTCTCCGGTGACGGCGGTGTGACCGTGGAAGCGCTGGTGCCGACGGCGGTAACGTGATCGCACCCGAAGCGATCGGGAAAAATTCCCGATTTGGTCGGGAAAATGGGTGCGGATTGGACCCGACCTTTTGTGGCTGGCGTCCCCAATGCGGCCGAATAAACTCGCCTCGACCAATCGGCGGAAATCAAAACAGCCGGTGGTCGCGGATGGGAAGGCGGGGATGGGCAAGGTTGATTCGTTCAAGCGTGGTTTGTTGATGGCCTCGGTGTCGACCGGGCTGGCATCGGGCTTGGTGTTTGCGAGCCCTGCCGGGGCCGCGCCGGACGAGGAGACCAACGTCCAGAACCTGCCGCCGGTCGAGATCTCCGCACCACCTCCTGCAACGCGGCGCGCGGCGCCGTCGCGACCGGTTGCGCGCGTGGGGGCGCCGGCATCCGCCGCGCCGAGGACACGGATCTACGTCTATCCGACCTCGCCGGGCATCGGCCGCGGTCTCGACGTCGACAAGGTCCCGTCGGCGATCAATGCCGTCGATGCCAACCAGATCAGGCGCACGGGCTCGCTGAACGTCACGGACGCGCTGCGCGACAACATCGCCGGCGTCAACATCAGCGAAGTCACCGGCAATCCGTTCCAGCCCGACGTCGAATTCCGCGGCTTTGTCGCATCGCCCGTGACCGGCACGCCGCAAGGTCTGGCGGTGTATCAGAACGGCGTCCGCATCAACGAGGCATTCTCGGATGCCGTCAATTGGGACCTGATCCCCACCGCCGCGATCAGGTCGGTGACGCTGGTGACCAACAACCCGGCCTTCGGTCTCAATGCGCTCGGCGGCGCGATCAACTTGCAAATGAAGGACGGCTTCAGCTATCAGGGCGCCGAGCTCGACCTCATGGGCGGCTCGTTCGGCCGCATCCAGGGCTCGGCGCAATGGGGCAAGCAGGTCGATCAGAACTACGCCGTCTATGCCGCGCTCGAAGGACTGCGCGACAACGGCTTCCGCAATTTCTCCCAATCGACGGTGCGGCGCTTCTACGGCGATGTCGGTTACAAGGCCGGCGACAGCGAATTCCACGCCAACATGGGCGTCGCCAAGAACGATTTCGGGGCCAGCGCCACTGTCCCGGCCGAGCTGCTCGACAAATATTGGGGCGCGACCTACACCACCCCGCAGACCACCTCCAATCGCGTCGGCTATCTCAACCTGACCGGCAAGGTCGAGGCGACGCCGACCTGGACGTTCGAAGGCACCGCTCACGTGCGCAGGTACGAGCAGAAGGTGGTCGACGGCAACCCGACCGACGTGCAGGAGTGCGGTGCGGATCCGGCGCTGCTGTGCTTCGGCGATGACACCACCGCGGCGAACGACGCGGGTGGCGCGCAACTCGCCAATCCCTTCGCGCCGGGAACCATCCTCGGCGAGATCGACCGGGGCTCGATCCGTTCGACCACCCTCGGCGTGTCGGGGCAGGCGACCAACACCGATCAGCTGTTCGGGCACGACAACCGCTTCGTGATCGGCGCCACCTACGATGCCAGTGTCACGCGCTACAACGCCACCGCCGAGATCGGCTCGATCGGAGAGAACTACGTCGTCAGCGGCAGCGGCGTCTTCCTGGGCCCGACTCCCACGGCAAACCCGGTCGCCGGCCCCGTCTCGCTGCGGACCGTCAACCAGTACAACGGCCTCTATGCGATGGACACGTTCAACGTCACGGATGCTTTCGCCATCACGGGCGGCGGTCGCTTCAACGTGGCGCGGATCTCGCTGGAGGACCAGCTCGGCACCGCGCTCAACGGCGATCACACCTACACCCGCTTCAACCCGATCATCGGCGGCACCTACAAGATCACGCCCGAGCTGACCGCCTATGCCGGCTATTCCGAGGCCA
This sequence comes from Bradyrhizobium sp. SPXBL-02, assembly GCF_051853065.1. Classification (NCBI taxonomy): domain Bacteria; kingdom Pseudomonadati; phylum Pseudomonadota; class Alphaproteobacteria; order Hyphomicrobiales; family Nitrobacteraceae; genus Bradyrhizobium; species Bradyrhizobium sp. SPXBL-02. The sequence goes on from NZ_CP182474.1 coordinate 2,606,221, forward strand.
ACCGCGTGCCGACGCCGCTCGAGCTCGGCTGCGCCGATCCCGCCAGGCCCTGCCTGCTCGCGGCGTTTCTGGTCGCGGATCCGCCGTTGAAGCAGGTCGTCTCCAAGACCGTGGAAGCCGGTTTTCGCGGCACCAAGGAGCTGAACATCGGCACGCTCGGATGGAAGGTCGGCGGCTTCCGTGCCACCAATTATGACGACATCGTAGCGGTGCCTGTCGTCGGGCGGACCGGCTTCGGCTATTTCTCCAATGTCGGCCGCACCCGGCGGCAGGGGCTCGAAGCCGAAGTCAGCATCAAGTCGCCCACGCTGCAGGTCCAGGCGAGCTATGCGTTCGTCGATGCGCGCTTCCTTGATCCGCTCGAGCTCGGCTCGGAGAGCCCGTTCAGAGACCCTGCCACCGACACCATCCAGGTCAGGCCCGGCAACCAGATCCCCGCGATCCCGCGCCACCGCGTCAAGGTCGGTGTCGACTACGCCGTGACCGACGTCTGGAAGGTCGGCGGCAACGCGCTGTTCGTCTCCAGCCAATATCTCGTCGGCGACGAGTCGAACCAGTTCGCGAAACTGCCGTCCTACACGGTGTTCAATCTCAACACCTCCTACCAGGTGACGAAGAACATCCAGCTCTATGGCCGTGTCGACAACATCTTCGACAAGCGCTACGCGACCTACGGACAATTCTTCGATACCGGGGCCTTGCCCAACTTCACCAACGGCGGCAATGCCTTCACCGACCCGCGCTCGCTCAGCCCGGCACGGCCGCGCGCGTTCTACGCGGGGATGCGGGTGACGTTCTAGATATTTTGGAGCGTCCTCTCTTGGATGGCCGTCTATGTCGACGACAGGCCCGCGAAACCCTCGCCTTCACTCCACCTTCACTCGCTCGAGCGGCGCCGCAGCGACGCTCGCCTGCTCCCGGCCTTTGGCCACTCCCACGCGTTGGCGTCGGTGCACGAGATACTGATCTCCGAGCACGCCGATCAGGATGACCGTTCCCATCACCGCGAAATTGAGCGAGCTCGGAATGCCCAGCAGGTTGACCAGATTCTGCAGCACCTGGAGCAGCACGGTGCCGAGCACGACACCGATGATCGAGCCTTCGCCGCCGCGCAAGGAGCAGCCGCCGAGCACGGCGGCTGCGATGGCGTAGAGCTCGTAGAACGAGCCGTGCACGGCGGGGGAAATCGAACGGGTATACATCGCGATCAGGATTGCCGAAAACGCTGTCAGCCCGCCACAGATGACATAGGCCGAGACGATCACGCGGCTGGTGCGAATGCCGGAATAGCGTGCCGCTTCCTCGTTCTTGCCGACGGCAAAGAGATAGCGGCCGAACACCGAGCGGTGAAGCACCACCCAGGCGATCACCGCCACCACGGCGAGCGCCACCACGCTGTGCGGCAGCGGGAATCCGAGCACGTTGGTGCGGCCCGCGGCGAGCCATTCCAGCATCGGAAAGCTCGCGCCGAAGCCGAAGCCCGCCGTCGCGTCCTCGGTGTAATAGCGCGCCGCGCCGCGATAGATCAGGAGGCCGCACAGGGTTACCACGAAAGGCTGGATCCGCATCCGGGTCGCCAGCGTGCCATGGACGAGGCCGATCACGAGCCCGGCCGCGACGATCATCGCGAGGGCTACCACCCAGTTGACGTCGTGATTGACGATGAGGTCGATGAACAGGACGCCCAGCAGTGCGATCACCGAACCGACCGACAGCTCGATCCCGCCGATGATGATGATGAAGGCTTCCGCGATGGAGAAGATGCCGAACAGCCCGATCTGGTTGGCGGTGTTGGAGAGATTGCCCACGAACAGGAATCTCGGATTGATCAGGGCGACGACGGTCCCGACCACCAGAATCAGAACGAGAAGGCTCAGGTCTTTCTTGCTCAAGGTCCCTCCGCCGCGATTGTGTGGCCAACGGCAAGCTGCAGCACATTGTGCTCACTGAACTGGCTGCGATCAAGGAAGCCCGAGATCGCGCCCTCATGCATGACCGCGAGGCGGTCGCTGACGCCGATCACCTCCTCCATGTCGCTGGAGATCATCAGGATCGCCACGCCGGCATCGGTCAGGCGGCGCAGCATGCCGTAGATCTCCTGCTTGGCTCCGACATCGACCCCGCGCGTCGGCTCGTCGACAATCAGCACCTTCGGCTGCATCGATAGCCATTTGGCGAGCACGACCTTCTGCTGGTTGCCGCCCGACAAAGAGCCGACGGCGGTCTTGACGTCGGGCGCGCGGATCTTGAGGCGCTCGCGCTGACGCACCGCATTCTCGTTCTCGCGCGCGCTATCCACCAGCCAGAAGCGCATATAGGACGCCAGATCTGGCAGCGAGATGTTTTCGGTGATCGAGACGTCGAGCAGCAGGCCCGCGCCCTTGCGGTCCTCCGGAACAAGATAGATGCCTTGCTCGATGGCGGCCCGCGGGCTTGCGATCCGGATCGGCTCGCCATCGAGTCGTATCGCGCCGCCGCGCAATCGGTCGATGCCGAAGAGGGCGCGCGCGAGCTCCGTGCGGCCGGACCCGACGAGACCGGCAAGTCCGAGGATCTCGCCGCGGCGGACCGACAGGCTCACGGCGCGGCCGGGATAGGTGTCGGTGACCGCATCGACGATATCGAGCACGCTGTCGCCGGGTGGCGCGGCCGGCGGAACGTAGAGCGATTTCAGGTCGCGGCCGATCATCAGGCGGATCATCGCCGCCGGAGAGAGTTCCGCACGTGTCAGTGCGCCGACCACGCGCCCGTCGCGCAGCACGACCGCGCGGTCGGCGCACTGCATCACTTCGTTGAGCCGATGCGTGATGAAGATGACGCTGACTCCGTGGGCTCTCAGGCCGGCCACGGTCCGCATCAGGCGGTCCGTCTCGGCGAGCGTCAGGCTCGAGGTCGGCTCGTCCATGATGACGAGACGAGCATCGAGCGAAAGCGCCTTCATGATCTCGACGAGCTGGCGCTGCGCCAGCGACAGCTCGGCGAGCGGCGCATCGGCCGCGAAATCGCAGCCGAGCCGCTCCAGCAGCGGCGCGACACCGGCATACATCCGTTTGCGGTCGATAAGCCGCAAGGGCCCGCCGTGCACAGGCTCGCGGCCGATGAAGACGTTGCCGGCGACGTCAAGATTGTCGAAGAGGTTCAGTTCCTGATGGACGAAGGCGATGCCCGCCTTGATCGCGTCCGCCACGGTGAGCGAGCCTCGCGCGACGCCGTCGACAAGGATGACGCCGCCGCTCGGCTCCACGACCCCGCCGAGCACGCGCATCAGCGTCGACTTGCCGGCGCCGTTCTCGCCGATCAGCGCAACGACCTCGCCGGGCGACACCTGGAGACCGACGTGGTCGAGGGCGACCACGCCTGGATAGCTCTTGCTGATGTCGACCAGCTCGAGGAACGGTTCTGGCATGGTAGGCTGCGCGGCGGGCAGCGCGGATATCTCCTACTTTTTCAGCATCTGCTTCATCGAGGCCATGAACTCGTCGACATTCGCCTTTTCGATGACCTTGCCGGGCACGATGATGATGCCGTTGGCCGGAATGCCGGACTTGTTGCCGCCGATGTAGTTCGCCATCAGCTTCATGCCCTGATAGCCCCACTCGAACGGCTGCTGCACCACCGTGCCGACGATGCTGCCTTCCTTGACGCCGCCGAGCGTGATCGGATCCTCGTCAAAGCCGATGATCTTGATCTTGTCGAGCTTGCCGGCCTCCTTGAGCACCTCGTAGATCCGCGGCGTATTGTAGGAGTAGAAGCCGACGAGGCAGCTCACATCGGGCATGGCCGCGAGGATGTCCTCGACATTGCGCTTGGCGCGGGTCTGGTCGATCTCGTCGCCGCGAACGTCGACGAGCTCGACCTTCGAGCCCTTGATCGTCTCCTTTACGCCTTCGATGCGCTCGCGCGCATTGTCGGCGCCGGGCAGGCCGACGAAGCCGACGCATTTGCCGCCGTTCGGCAGCGCCTTGACCATCAGCTTTCCTGCCTCCTTGCCGAGGTCGGTGTTGGAAGAGCCGATATAGGCCACGCGCTTGGATTGCGGCGCGTCGCTGTCGGTGGTGAACAGCACCGTCTGGGACGCAACCTTGTTGAGGTGCTCGGTCTGGTTCTTCGGATCGACCGCGCTGACCATGATGCCGGCGGCACCGGCGGCGACGAGGTCGTCCATCACGCGCTGCTGCACGGCGGCCGCAGCCTGTTCCGGATATTTGAACTGGAGCTCGTAGTTGGGCAACTCGCCCTGCGCCTTCTTCATCCCGGCCTCGGCGATCTTCCAGAAGTCGGATGCGCCATTGACGACGAAGGCCAGAACCTTCTTGTCCGCCGCATCGGCCGAGCCGAACCCCGCTGCAATCGCGAAGGCAATAGACGCACCTGCAACCAAGAGACGCTGCATATCATCCTCCCTAAGGCGGTCGGCCGTTTTCGATGGCCAACTCTGCTTGAGCCCAGATTGGGCGCATGCCTCACCCCCGGCGGCGCGGCAATCGGCCGCCACCCGCATCGTTGCGGCAGAGGCGGGTCACCGACCCGGCCGGCGAGGTGAAATGAGGCACGTACCTCAAGCTAGCAGAAGCCCGCGGGGCGCGCAATTGGAAGCGACGGTCCGGACGCCAATCTCGGCGCTGAGGTGATGTCGTGCCTCACGAGATGAGGCGGCATGCGCTCGCCAATGGCTCACCACATGCAAAATCAGACTGCGTTATCAAGTAGGTCCGCGCTCGGTCGGCCCGGCACGGCCAAGGGCATTCGACGCTGGGACGCGGGTGACGTTCTGAGTTGCAGCAGGCGCTGACGCCTCCTCCTCCCAAAGGAGGAGAAGGCAGCGCAGCGTCCACTCGGCTCAGTAGTCCCAGAACACCGGCACCCAGCGGAAGGCGTCGCCATCCGCCGCGACCCGTCCGACCGACGGGAACGGCAGGTGCGTGGCCACCAGCATCTCGCCAGTCTTGGCAAGCTCCCGCAGAAGACGGGTACGCACGCGCGCAGCCTCCTCGGGATCGTGTTCGAAACCGTTGTGCCAGTCGGGCTGGTCGAACCCGACGGCGAACACGGCGTCGCCGGCAAACGTCAGCGCCTCGCCGCCGGACGCGATGCGAACCACGCTGTGCCCGGGAGTGTGACCGCCGGTGCGCCGTGCGACGACGCCCGGCGCAACCTCGTGCGCCTCATCGAACGGCCTGAGCTGACTGCCATAGGCTTTCACGAACTGCTTGGCGGTCGCCCGCAGCGCATCGGGGAAGCCCTGAGGCATGTTGGTGTGAGAGAAATCAGGTGCTTCCCAGAACTTGACCTCCGCCGCCGCGACGTGGATCCGCAGGTCGGGGCGCAGCCGCTGCTTCACACCGTCGACGAGCAGCCCGCCGATGTGGTCCATGTGCATGTGGGTGAGCACCAGATCGGTCACGGAGGAAAGATCGATGCCGGCGGCCTCCAGTCGCTTGATCAACTGCCCGGCCCGCGGCAAGTGCAAGTTCGGGTCGGAGCCGAGGCCGGCGTCAATGAGAATGGTCTTGCCGCCGCTTCGCACCATGACCGCATTCAGTGCCCAGTCGAAAGCATCAGGCGGCAGGAACATGTCACGCAGCCAGGCCGCACGCTCGGCCGGGGCGGCATTGTGCGCCAACATGGTGGTCGGCAGCGGCAGAACGCCGTCGCTGACCACGAGCACGTCGATCTCACCGATCTTGAGCGCGTAGCGCGACGGCACGAGCTCTTCGGGTTTCGCGGCGTATGAGGTGTTGTGGAGGTTCATGTTGTTCTCCTGTTTCATGCTGCTGGCTGATCTTGTTGATCAGGCCGCGCAGCCAGGGAGCACGGCCGTCATGGTGTCGTGCGTTAGAGGCTGGTCACGCGTTCCGGATCAGCGGAGGCGAGCGCGGCGGCGCGTTCGGCCTTCGGCGGATAGATCCAGACGGTGTTGATCTCTTGCTTGGTCTTCTTGGCGACGTCGCCGACCATCTCGACCTTGCGCTCCCAGCCGCGCGTGAACAGTGCGCCGGCTTCGCCGAGATCGAGACAGGTGACGTAGGCCTTCTGGTGGTACGGCCTGGTCGGAACGCCGAGCAGTTCGGCGGCGGCATTGTTGCCCGCAAAGGCGCCCATCCGCGTGGCGTGCTGGCACGACATCAGCGCGTAATTGCCCTCGTCGTCGCAGGCGGCACGGGCCGCATCGCCGGTTGCGAAGACGCCCTCGACGCCTGGCACCCGCAAACAGGGGTCGACCAGCAACCGGCCGAAATTGTCGCGCTCGGCGGGAATCTGCGTCGTCAAAGGGGCCGCACGAATCCCCGCCGCCCAGATCACGGTCTCGGTTTCGATGTGTTCACCGTTGGACAAGGTCACGCCGGACGCATCGAGCGAGGCCACCCCGGCGCCAAGGCGGGTTTCCACGCCGAGCTTCTGGAGTGCGCTCTCGATGACCGGCCGCGGACCTTCGCCCATGTCGGGTGCAATCGCGCTGTTGCGCTCGACGATGATGACGCGGGTCTTTGCACCCGGTCCGAGGACGGCACGAAGCCGCGCCGGCATTTCGGTGGCCGCCTCGATGCCGGTGAAGCCGCCGCCGGCGACGACGACCGTGTCGCGTCCGTTCACGGCCGGCCGCTTGGCGAGGCCATGCAGGTGCCTGTCGAGCGCAATCGCATCGTCGAGCGAATCGACGCTGAAGCCGTGCTCGGCGAGGCCCGGAATGTTCGGGCGGAACAGCCGGCTGCCGGTGGCGACCACGAGGCAATCGTAAGAGAGCATCTTCTTGGTGCCCTTCGCCGTGGCGATCCTCACCACGCGGGATTGGGTTTCCACCGTGTCGACGCTGCCCTGAACATGGGTGACGTCGATCGCCTTGAGCACATCGAGCAGCGGTGCCGTCAAGGTTTCGGGATGTTGTTCGTATAGCCGCGGGCGGACGACCAGCGTCGGCTCGGGCGCGACCAGCGCGATTTCGAGTTCGTCGGGCGAGACTCCCTGGATGTCACGCAGGCGGGCAGCGGATAGAGCGGCATACATGCCGGCGAAGCCGGCGCCGATGATGACTAGTCGCATTGGTGGTCTCCTCTGGTTGATCTTCCTGGACACGACGGCGCGTTGCCGCCGCGGCTACGGGTTCGCGGCAGGCTCTGTTGCGGTCAGCAACGGCGCCAAGGGTTGAAGCGGACTTGCGCGCGCTTAATGGAGGGGGCAGCCGGACGACTGCGAGCTCTGCGGCCAGCCCTGACGAAAGACGATGGAGGGCGGCTTGCGGCCCCAGTCCTGATGGAGAAGGCGGGGCCCGTCCCCGGTCACGACAGACAGCGCCGGATGAGCGCGTTGTATGTCGGCCTCGTCACCGGCGGCTGACGTGAAGCGGACAGTCAGCGAAAGGCCGTACACGATTGCGGTCGCCAGACCCTTGCGTGATGAAGTGGTTGCCAGCCGCTGGACGACATCTTTCCAGATCATCATCTGTCTCCGTCGTGGGATTGGACATGATGATGGTCTAACCGATCGGGTGTGCCGCTGCCCCAGCGCGATTGCTGTCGCTATCGAGCGATTGCTGCTAGCGCATGCGCCTGCGCCAATCGCTCGGCGTCTCGCCGGTGAGCTTCCGGAACGCCGCCGCGAACGCCGTCTGCGAGGAATAGCCGAGCGCGGCAGCGATCGAGACGATCGGCTCGTCGCTCTCCCGCAGCTTGTGCATGGCCTGCTCGAGCCGGTGTTGGCGCAGCCAGGCGTGGGGCGAGAGCCCGGTGCTCTCCTTGAAGGCGCGGCAGAAGTGGAAGCGCGAGAGGCCGGCATCGGATGCCAGCGCATCGAGCGAGACGTCCGCATCGCCGTCCGAGCGCAACCGTTCGATCGCGCGGAGCAGGACCTTCGGCGCCAGCCCGCCCATGGCCGGTTGGAACGTGGCCCGCGTGCCTGTGTGCGCCGCCAGGACGCGGGTAGCGAGAAGATCCGTCACCTGATGCCGGAACAGCGCATCCAGGACCCCGTTGCCTTCGAGTGCATCCGCTGCGCTCAACAGCAGTCTCGATGTGATGGGGTCAGGGTGCGCCGTCCGCTCCAGCAGGTCGGTCGACCCTGCGATTCCGGCTTCGCCGGCGACGCGCTTCAGTGTCGCATTCGGAAGGTAGAGTTGAACGACATCGACCGGCTTCGGAATGTCCCATCGGGAGCTCGATCCTTCCGGAATGATGATCACGACTCCGGGGCGAAACGTCCCGATCGAAACCGATTTTCCCGTCCGGCGCTCCATGCGCTGTATCACGCCGTTATACGCCATGATCACGTGGTGGCTCATGGGCTCGACGACGTCGTGCAATGGGTCGTGATTCCAGTGCGCGATGCCGGCGCCGGAGGCGTCCAAGGCCATGCGGGTCGGTTCGGTCCTGAGCACCCGCGCCATCTCCGATCCGGCGGCGCGCCGCTCGGAAATCGCGACATCGGCGGGGTGTGCGCCAGGGACGGGTGGCCGGCCATTGGGCGAGGGATTGTGCCTGGATGCGGTGCTCCCGGTCATTGCGTGGCTCCTTCCGATCGCCTGCTGCCTGAGATCAGGGGTCCGTACTTGTACGGGTTGGCGCGGGTTCTATGCGGGGCCGAGGCACCGGGTCTTGCCCGAAACGGTTGTGCTTTGCCTGATCCTGCTCCAGCCGAGCGCGCGGTTTCAAAGGCACGCTGGATGACGGCGGGCGATCGTTGCAGGCCCGCGGGCGAAGGTCGGCGGCGCGGGCCTCTTAACCGGTCAGAAACCATAGCAAATGATCTGAAAACTTTAACGAAACTGCTTGATCGTCTGTGCGTCGATGTGTCGGAGGGCCCGTCCGATGACAGAGCACCAGTTGAGAGAGCAGGAATTTTTGATCGCGCGATACCGGCATCTGGAGCGCGAGGTGACCGACCCGCTTGCCGTGCATCTGCTTCACAGCATCATCGAGGAGCTCGAGGCCGAGCTGCGCAAGGAAAGACCGGATTGGCACGGGCCCGGTCATTAACCGTTTGTTGGCGCTAATGATGCCAATTGTCGGCGTGGGAATACCAGGGGAGGCTGCTCCCATGTTGAAGGACGGCACCTACGCGGCTTGGTACAAGACGCCGATCGACCAGGGTACCGGGATCGTCCATGTCGCAGACGGCCAGATCTGGGGCCGTGACAGCCTGATGACCTATCACGGCACCTGCCAGGTCGATGGAGATCGCTTCACCGCTATCGTGTCGACGAGGCGCCATACCGACGGTCGCGCCACCGTGTTCGGCAACGATGACGAGCTGACGCTGACGATCGAAGGAAGCTGCCCTGGCAGGATCGCGACCTACACGGCGACGGCACCTCAGGCGCCGGGCATGATCCTCCACGGAACGCTCATCCGCACGGAACAACAGCCGCCCGCACCTGAACCACCAGGGCAGATGCCGGCATTCAATCCCGACAAGCTGCCGAAATTGCCGAAGCGCTCGCGCTGAACGAGGGGCCGCCGCCGCGCCGGTCCGCATTGTACGTGCTGCTTCTTCGGCCCAGCATGACGATCGTGAACTCCGATCCGGCACCGCCACGTGCCAACGGTCGGGCAAATTGTCTCAGGCAGGTTCAGCGGAAATTGTCGCAATCAGGCCTGGATAGGCTTGTATCAATGGTTGCCGATAGATCATAATACAGCCGTTGCGATGGGTGGCAGGTTCGTACGAGGACCAAGCCACGCCGGTTCGATTTTGCGTCCATATGTTTCGATCGTGATTTCGAGGGCATGACCTCGATGGTGTGCGTGCAGGAGCCCGACGCGATTTCAGTGGCGTCGTGGCAAGGGCACAATGAGCTGCTGACCGATTAGCGGGAACGTTGCGAGCCGCCATGGGTGGCCTCGCTTCGACGAATTGCGTGAAGATTTTTTGAACGAGGCGGGCGATGGAAGTTGCTGCGGCTTGTCACCCCAGGGTGGGGGATAATCTCTATTCGCGGGAGATCCGCTTCGGCATCGTGATGTATGGTGGCGTTTCGCTCGCGATCTACATCAACGGAGTTACGAATGAGCTCTACGAGATGGCGTGCGCGACGCCGAAGGAGCATGACGACCTGAATCTTCGCGGGACGCGCGAGGTCTACCGAAAGGCGTCATGGCTGTTGCGCGACGAGAACTTGCGCGCCCGCTATCTCGAGCATCTGACCATCGGCGGGCGTGACCCGTTCGCCGACATGGCCACTCTGCCGACTGGGCAACGCACACGCTTCGTGGTGGATTCGCTCGCGGGCACCTCCGCTGGCGGCATCAACGGCATTTTCCTCGCAAAAGCTCTCGTCAGCGGACAGAAGTTCGCTCCATTGAAGACGTTGTGGATCGAGGAGGGCGATATCAATCGTCTGCTCAACGACGACGCCTCCTACGAGGGGCTGGAGTTCGCCAAGACCGGTTCTGCGCCGCAGTCGCTCCTGAACAGCGATCGGATGTACGTCAAGCTTCTCGATGCCTTCGAGAAAATGGAGAAGGAGAGAGAGGGGAGGGTCGCGCCGACGGCGAGGGGCGAGTCTCAACTGGTCGACGAACTGGATCTGTACGTCACGACGACGGACATTCGAGGCGCAGTCGTGCCGTTGCGGCTGTTCGACAAGGTCGTCTATGAGCAGCGCTACAAGCAGGTCTATCACTTCCAATATGCCGCCGGGGGCGAGAACCATTTCACCGAAAGTTTCGCCCCGTTCCTTGCGTTTGCGGCGCGTTGCACGTCATCCTTCCCATTCGCATTCGAACCGATGTCCGTATCCGACGCGCAGCGCTTGTGCGACGCGCGCCAGACCGTCGGGAGCGTGAATTTCGACGCCTGGAAGCCGTTCTTCACGGGGCTGTCGATCGCGGACCTGGACGGTGACGGTTGGCGCAAGCGCGCGTTCGGCGACGGAGGCTATCTCGACAACAAGCCGTTCAGCTACGTCGTCGATGCGCTGTCATGGCGTCTCGGCAGCCTACCGATGGAACGCAAGCTGATCTATGTCGAGCCGACCCCCGCTCATCCCGAAACCGAGCAGGGAAGCGCGAGCCAAAAACCCGATGCGCTCGCCAATGCGCTCTCGGCCATGCTGACAATCCCGCAGGATGAGACGATCCGCGAGGACATCGAAGCGGTGTTGGCGCGCAACAGGCGCATCGAGCGGGTCGAGCGGATTGTGCGTCAGGTCGAAGTCGACATCGAAGCGCGCAACGATGACCCCTTCGCGCGCATCGTGCTCGACGGGGACGGCAAGGTGCCTGCCTGGCGGTCGCGCGACATGCGCCATATGGTCGATTATTACGGCGTCGCGTTTCTGCCATACCGTCATCTCCGGCTGATGACCGTCACGGACGATATCGCCGATCGATTGGCCGTCTGGTGGGGCATCGACCGCCGCTCCGACCAATTTTACGCGTTGCGCGCATTGGCGCGAGCCTGGCGCGAGGAGAATTTCTACGAATACGAGAAAGACGCCAAGGGTCGTACCGAGTCGGTCAACGCCTTTCTGGACGATTACGACGTCAAGTATCGCCTCAGGCGCACCGGGTTTATCCTGCGCAAGGTGCATCAGCTTCGAAGTCTTTTCATCAAGCCGGAGCTGCCTGGCGCCGGGAACGCCTGGTCGGATGCTGAAACACATCTCATGGAACGGTGGGACAGGCACGTGTCCCACCGGCGAATGGACACGCTGGCGCTCCTCGCTGCGTTGAACAGCCTCGCCGGCGGGCTCGGAGAAGCCATCGCCCAGCTCCGTTGCGTGACCTGGCAGTTGAAGCCCCCGGAGAACGGGTGCAGGTCGGCATGTCATGAAGAATTGATCCAGACGCTTCGTGTGATTCTTGGCCAGAAGCCGGATCCCAAATTGAAGGCGTTGACGACCAAGTCCGGTACGCCCGTGCCGCTTCCGAGCGACCTGCCGCCTCCGAGTCCGCTGCGGACGCTTCAGGAGAACGTCTTCGCCAACGCCAAGATGCTCCTCCAATATACGAGGGCCGTCGAGACGCAGCTTCAGGTCGCGCTCGAGGGCGACATTCGCGCGTTGAAAGACGGTTACGCCCCGGTGATCGGCATGGCGCCGCGCGGCCAGATGCCGCTTCCCCAGGCCCTGCTTGGAAACCCGGAGCTTCATGCCTGCGAGGAGAGCGACGAAGGCGGCCCCAAGGTCCGCGTCGCGGTCGCCAAGGTGGCCTTGCCAGAGGACGTCGATGCGCTCAACACCCCGGAGGGGACGGCGCTCCGCGAATTCCTGGCCGAATATTTCATGAGGTTCGACGAGTACGATCAGGCGAGCTTCCCGCTCTACTACGATACAGGTACCGGCGAGCCTTCGACCGTCGAGATCGTTCGGGTCAGCCCGGAGGATGCCACCAGCCTGATCGACGAACGCAATGGCCTGCGACACAAGCTCGCCGGCGTTGCCGTGCTTCACTTCGGCGCCTTTCTCGACGAGCAGTGGCGGCGCAACGACATCATGTGGGGCCGGCTGGACGGTTGCGAGCGGATACTGGCAACGCTGTTTCCTGCCGCCGAGGACAAGGTGATCAGAGACGCTCTCCTCAAGGAGGCGCAATGTACGATCATACGCGAGGAGATGAAGCCGGATAGTTACGACCAATTGGTTGACGGCTTCACAAAGGCGCTGGCGGAGCAGAAGAATGAAACGCTCGAAGGCGCCTTCGATGCCTTATGGCAAAAACTGGCGCTGACCGCGGGCGGACAGCGCCGCACGCAGATCGCTCAGGCGCTGAAAGAGGTGCTGGGCGACCAGGGCATGCTCAACTATGTGCGCGAGTACTACAACGTCAACCGCAGGCCCAGCACCGAGGTCGCGCTGCGGACCGGCTCACGCGCCTTGACCATTACCGGACAGATCCTCGAGCAGGCGGAACAGCACCGTCGGGGACAGCGAAGCTGGATGATGTGGGTCACAAGGGCCGGTCGCGCGGTTCAGACCCTGCTCACGATCTCGACGCCGGGCAGCCTTGGTCGAGCCGTGTTCTGCTACTGGCTCGGGCTGCTGTACGTTGTGGAGCTCCTGTTCTTCGGCGTTACCGCGTTGATCGGGGCGTCGGGTGCTCGCAATGTCAGCCTGATTGCTTTGGCGATCACGGCGGCCGTTCACCTGTCGATCACGATGCTGGGAGACTTCATCGCTCGGCAGGAAAAGTGGGCCAGGTGGGTGCGGTTGATCAAGGGAGGCACTCTCGGACTTGCCGTCATGGCCGGCCTGCTCATCTTCTTCGGCGTGATGGCGTTTGCCAATGGCGGTTTCGCCGGAATCAATTGTCCGGACGGACATAACGTGTTCGGCTCAGCCTTCGATCTGTTCTGTAGACCGAAGACCGGTTCATGATCCTGATGCACGCCGCGTGATCCGTTGCCGAAGCGCTCGCGCTGAACGAGGGAGCCATGTCCCTGATGCGAAGCTACGCCAGCAATCCGTCGAGATCGGAATAGATGACGTCGGCCGTACGCTGATAGTGCTGCTGAAGCAGATGCACGGCCCGCTCACTGTCCCTGCCGAGAACCGCCTGAAGGATATCGGTGTGCTCGGCACCGACCTTGCGTGCCGGATAGGCCTTCGCAATCGACATCATGCGATACCGATAGAGCCGGTCGGCGAGTTGCTCGCAGAAGCCGAGCAGCGGCCGTGAGCCGCAAAGACCGATCAGCGTCGTGTGGAAGGCACGGTGCACCTTCTCCCAATCCGGATTGTCCTCGAACGTGTCGTGCTTGAGCGAGCGCGCCGTACGATCAAGCCTGTGATGCGCAACCAGCAGAGCCTCTTCCCAGGTCTGGGTCGCATTCTGCATGGACTCGCGGAGCGCCAGGCCTTCCACCCAGCATCGCGTCTTGGTCAGCTCCTGCAACTCCTCCTTGCTGACCTCCTTCACGTAGAAGCCGCGTTGCTCCATGCCGACGACGAACTCTTCGCTGGTCAGGCGGTTGAGCGCCTCGCGCAGCGGGGTCTGCCCGACATTGTACTGCTCCATCAGGAAGCGCGACTGGAGTTTGCGACCGGGCTCGAGCCGCGTCGTCAGGATGTCGGCCTTGAGGCGTGCGTAGATCGTGGTGGCCAGCGTGGCCGGTTGGCCGTCAGTGCTCATGGGCATCCCATCAGAATCTCCAGCACTTATGTACATTAGCACGGCTCGCGCCAATTATTTATAAATTTTTGCTTTACCTGGAACTTTATACATATTAAGGAGGGAGACGTTCGCGTTCCTTGGTAAGGAAGCCCAATGTCCGCCTTTCCGGTAACGGCCCTGCGCAGCGTCGAAATCACGACGCCGCAGCTTGCCGGCTCGGTCGACTTCTACAGCAAGGTCTGGGGCCTCGACGTCGCGGCGGAAGCGGGCGACACGGTGTACCTTGCCGCGACGGGCAGCGACTTCCACGTCCTCGAGCTCACGCCGGGCGAGACGACGTCACTCCGCAAGATCAGCTTCCGCACCCGCTCGCACGACGATCTGCACCACTTGTTCGGGCGTGCGCGGCAGGCCGGCTGTGATGTGATCAGCTCACCCGCGCCGTCGCCTGCGCCGTCAGGCGGGACAAGTTTCGTGGTTCGCGAAGCGCAGGGATGCGTCATCGAGTTCGTTCATGGCGACCGTACCAAGCCGGCGCGCGTGATCGCGGATCGCCCCGAGCGGCTGGCACATGTCAACATCAACAGCGCCGGCATTGAAAAGCTTTCGGCCTTCTACCAGGAGACCTTGGGGTTCCGGCTGTCGGATCGATCCAAGCTGATGGCGTTCCTGTGCTGCAACAGCGATCACCACGCGGTCGTGCTTGCGGAGGCTCCTCGCAACGGCCTCAATCACGTGGCTTTCCTCATGCCTGATCTCGAATCCGTCATGCGTGCCTCCGGCCGCATGATCGATCATGGCTATCCGATCGGCTGGGGCGTTGGCCGCCACGGTCCGGGCGACAACGTGTTCGCCTATTTCGTCGATCCGGCTGGTAGCGTCATTGAATACACGGCCGAAGTCTTGCAGATCGACGACAGCTACGTCGCGAAGGGGCCGAGCGATTGGGTCTGGCCTCCGGGACGAACCGATCAATGGGGCATCGCTCCGCCCAAGTCTGACGCCTGCAAAACGGCGCAGATCGCCGTTCCCTTCGCGACGGCGCGCACATGACGGATACGGCCGGCGCCATCGACTACGACGTGCTCGTCGTCGGCTTCGGGCCGACCGGCGCCGTTGCCGCAGGCCTGCTCGGCGGCCTTGGTCATCGCACGCTGGTCATTGACCGGCTGACCGACGTGTACGACAAGCCGCGCGCGATCGCGCTCGATCACGAGATTTTCCGTCACTTTGATAATATGGGGCTCACTGATGCAATCTCGCCCTATATCGAGCCTTTCACCGCATCGGAGCATTTTGGCGTCGACGGCCAGCTGATCCGGCGAATCGACATGGTCGCAAAGCCCTATCCGCTTGGCTACACGCCGAGCATGGTGTTCAGCCAGCCCGCGGTCGAGGCCGAACTGCGCTGCCACGCGACCAGTTTTTCCAACGTGGGTAGAGCTCGGGGTCGAGCTGCTCGGTCTCGTGCAAACGCCCGATCGCGTCGAAGCATGCCTGAAGAACAGCGATGGACAGCACCGCTCCGTGACGGCGCGCTACGTAGTCGGCTGCGACGGCGCATCGAGCACCGTGCGTCAGATCGCAGATCTCGCGCTTGAGGACCTCATCTTCGATGAACCCTGGCTGGTGGTCGACGTCCGCGTGAACGAAGACGCGCTTGCCCGACTGCCGCAATGTTCCGCGCAGTTCTGCAATCCGGCGCGCCCTGTGAGCTTCCTGATCGGCCCGAAGAAGCACCGCCGCTGGGAGATCATGCTGCTGCCAGGCGAAGACGCGCGGCAGATGGAGCGGCCCGACAATGTCTGGAAGCTGCTCGCGCCATGGCTCACGCCGCATGACGGAGAATTGTGGCGGGCCGCCTCCTATCGTTTCCACGCCCTCGTCGCCGCCGAGTGGCGCAACGGCAGGATCCTGATCGCCGGCGATGCTGCGCATCAGCAGCCTCCCTTCATCGGCCAGGGTATGTGCCAGGGCCTGCGCGACGCCACGAACCTGGTCTGGAAGCTGGATCATGTGCTCAAGGGCGTCTCCTCCGACAGTCTGCTCGACAGCTACACGGTCGAACGCAAGCAGCACGTCATCGAGCTGACCGGCAAGATCAAGGCGATCGGCCAGTCGATCTGCGAACGCGATGCGGCAGCGGCCCGGCGGCGGGATGCGCAAATCCTCGCCGACGGCGGCGGCAAGCCGCTGCTGCTGACGCGGCAGGAAATCATTCCGCCGCTCCGCGCGGGATGCCTGTCACAGCACGAGATGCCCGCACGTGGCACTCTGTTTCCGCAGCCGCGCATCGCGAGGGGCCCTACCGCTCGCTTGCTGGACGATGTGACCGGGACCGGCTGGCGCGTGTTGATCGACGGCCGCAGCGATGATGCCGCTTCCATGCTCTCGCTCTGTGCCACGCGCCCGGACGTGTCGGCGGCGGCAGTCGCGCCTGCCGGCGCGGGTCTGCCAAATGCGCTTGAAGAGACCGAGGGCGTGCTCGCGAACTGGTTCGACCGCCACGGTGTCGTCGCTGCGATCGTGCGACCAGACCATTACGTTTTCGGAACCGTGCGCAATGCCTCCGAGCTAGGCGATCTCCTGCGCGAGATCGAGTTGCGTCGTCGCGACGTCCGAGCAAGACAAGATTCCCGATCTGACATGGAGAGAATACCGTGAAGCTTGCCACCGTGGCGATCGACGGCCGCACCACCTGGGGCATTGTCGAGGACGAAACCTTTTTCGATGTCGGCGCTGCACTCAAAGCGCGCTATGCCGATCTCAAGGCCGCTATCGGCGCCGACTTCGCCGGCGTTGCGGATGCAAAGACCTCCGTCGCCGGCGTTCCGATCTCAACGGTCACCTGGCTGCCGGTCATCCCGAACCCGGACAAGATCCTGTGCGTGGGCCTGAACTACGAGACCCACCGCAAGGAGACCGGCCGCGCTGAGGTCGATCACCCCACCATTTTCTCGCGCTATGCCAACAGCCAGACCGGACATTTGCAGCCCATCGTGCGGCCGCGCGTCTCGACTGATCTCGATTTCGAAGGCGAACTCGCGGTCATCATCGGCAAGGCGGGACGTTACATCTCCCGCGCGGATGCCATGGATCATGTCGCGGGATACTCCTGCTACAATGACGGCAGCATCCGCGATTTCCAGCGTCACACCCATCAATTCACGCCGGGCAAGAATTTTCCGGATACCGGCGCGTTCGGGCCCTGGATGATGACGCCGGCCGAGCTCGGCCCGCTCGGAGAGCTCAAGCTCCAGACCCGCCTCAACGGGCAAGTCATGCAGGAAGCGCTGATCAAGCAGATGATCTTCGATATCCCGCGCCAGATCGAATACTGCTCCACGTTTACGCGGCTCGAGCCCGGGGACGTCATCGTCAGCGGAACGCCGGGGGGTGTCGGTGCGCGGCGCGAGCCGCCGCTCTGGATGAAGCCTGGCGATGTCGTCGAGATCGAGGTCGAACGCCTCGGCGTGCTCAGGAATGTCGTCACAGACGAAACCTGATCGAGCGATTGCTGCCGCCGACGGCTGCGGCGTGCGAACGACCAAAAATGGCCCGCAAAGCGGGATCTCCAGGGAGGAACGCCCAATGTCCGGATTATCCCGTCGTCTGCTGCTCGCCGGCGTTGCGCTTTGCTGCTCTCTTCCGGCCTTCGCGCAGTCGTGGCCGCAGCGGCCCGTGACCGTCGTCGTGCCTCAGCCGGCGGGCAACAGCCCCGACGTGATGTGTCGCCTCATCACCGAAAAACTCTCGCGGACCTTCGGGCAGCAGTTCGTCGTCGAGAATCGTCCGGGTGCCGCAAACCTTGTCGGCACACAGGCGGTCGCCCGTGCGGCTCCGGATGGCTACACGTTCCTGTTCGCCACATCGGCGGCGCTCGTCACCAATCCCTACACGTTCAAGAAGCTCCCCTATGATCCCGTGAAAGACTTCATCCCGGTCGCGATGGTGGCCAAAAGCAACCACGTCCTTCTCGTCAATCCCGAGGTGAAGGCCAATACGCTGCCGGAATTGATCAAGCTGGAAAAATCGGCACCGGGTTCGCTAAGCCTCGCCGTCGACGGTGCGCGCAACCTCTCGGGCCTGATCGCTCAAGCCATCAACAAGAGCGCCGGGACCGGTTTTGTCCTCATCCCCTACAACACGACCACGAATGCGGTGCAGGACGCCATTTCAGGACGTATCCAGGTGACGATCCAGTCGGCATCGATCGCCGAGGCCTTCATCAAGGCGGGTACGCTGCGATACCTGTTGCCGTTGCAGGTTCCAAACGGATCGACTCCCTGCCGGACGTTCCCGCGATTGCGGAGATGCTGCAAAGCGTCGATCTCCAGGGCTGGTTCATGTTCATGGCCCCGGCCGGTACTCCCGCTGACATCGTCGCGAAACTGAGCGCCGAGATTGCGCGCGCCCTGGAATCGTCCGATGTGCGCGAGCGCGCGCCGACCCTCGGCTTCGATGTCCGTGTCGGCGATGCCGTGACGGCGGCAGGCGCCAAGCGCTTCCTCGACGACCAGCTCGTCTCGTCCGGCAAGATCATCCAGGGGCTCGGCATCGAGCCTGAATAGCGCCTGGGAGCAGGGGCGCTCTTCGGCATATTTGCATCGTCTGCCCCACTGCTTCTCAAATTCCCCTGACCCGTCATTGTACGGCTGCAACAACCATCGCGGGGGCAGCATCACATGTCGGACAAGATCTCGCGTCAGCGCCGAATCCAGCTCATCTGCGGCACTTCGTCATTCTTCCTCTGGCCAGCCCCGGGCGAGTATCGCCGCCTGTTTCAAGGTGATGCTTCGGACCAGGGGATCCGCATGACGGTGCACGAGTTGCCAATCCGTGCCGTCCCTGCGGTAGACTTCGGTCACGCGCAGCGACCAGTCTTGGGCCGGCAGCCCGCCCACCTCGGCGCGCTGGCGCTCGACCATGACGAGAACGACGAGCGCGTCCGATGCATAGGTCTGCAAAACCTCGAGGTCCGTTTTACCTTCCCTGAAGTATCGCGATAGCGCAGCAAGGCGCTCGGGGCTGGCATCAAATCCGCGGCTTGCCGGGCCGCCGAAGGGCTGCATCAGCGTGAAATCCGGCGCAATGCCAACAAGCCTGGACCAGCGATCCATGTCGCCCCGCATGAAGGCGGCATTTTTCTGCCGAGCGCGCTCAACGAGAGCCGTTACCGCCTCGTTCTGAGCCGCCGCATCGGCCGACAGCTGAACGGACAGTGGAATTGCAGCCGTAGCGGCCATCATCGAGCGCCGCGAGATCTGCTGAGAATCTGGGCTTTTGTTCGCTCCGGGCGGTCTCCTGGTCATTTCACAGCTCCTGGTCGAATGACGTGCGAGCTCATCCATGGAGCCTTGATCCCGATGAATCCAGCGATATGATTTCAGCAACATGCTGAACCAAATTGATTTATCCAGGATCGACCTCAATCTCCTCGTGCTCTTCCGCGTGGTTTTGGAAGAGCGCCATGTGGCGCGCGCAGCCGCTCGGCTGAGCCTGACACCGTCGGCCGTCAGCCATGCGCTCGGCCGGCTCCGGCTTCTGCTGAACGATCCGCTGTTTCTGCGGACCCCGAAGGGCGTCGTTCCAACGGCACGGGCCTTGGAGCTAGGGGAGCCGGTGGCTGAGATCATCGCGCGCGTCGAACAGCTGTTCGGCTCGGCTACGCCGTTCGACCCCGAAAAGAGCAGCCGCAGGTTCACCATTGGCGCACCCGATGCGGTGCTGGTCTCGGCTACCGGTCCGCTGTTGCGATCGATCGCAGCTGCCGCGCCGCACATAGACATCGGGTTGATCCACCTGATGCCGGCGCCGCGCGACGGCGCGATCGGAGAGCCTTGGCAGCAATGCCTCGACATGCTGGAAAGACGCGAGCTGGACGTCGCAATGTTGCCGCTGCCTTCGGTATCACCGCGGTTCGAGGCGCGCAGCCTCTATGAGGAGGAGTTTGTGCTGGCCATGCGCAAGGGACATCGCTTGTCAAAAGCGCCAACCCATGCGGCCTTCGCGCAATCGCAACATCTGCTGGTCTCTCTCAGTGGTGAACCGCGCGGTTTCGTCGACGACATGTTGGCCAAGCGCGGCCTCCAACGCCGCATCGCCTTGACGGTCCCGAATTTCATGATGGCGCTTGCCCAACTTTCCGGGTCTGACCTGATCGCAGCCTTGCCGCGCCGATTGGTGGAGCACCACGCGCGCCGTTTCGGCTTGGTGTTCGTCGAGCTGCCTTTCGCGCGCAAACCTGACACGATCCGGGCCATCGCAACCAAGGCGGCGATGAGAGACGCCGGCATTGAGTGGCTGATGCAGGTCTTGGTCGGTTCAATCGGAGCAAGTCGACGCTAGAATCCACCCGCTTCTCAAATCGCCCGGAACTGTTCATTGTGCCGGCCCGAAATGAAGAGAAGTGGAGCAGCATCGATGATGGATGGGGTCTCGCGCCGCCGGTTTGCCACGCTGGCGGGATTGTCCGCAGCCGGGATTGCGAGTCCCCTTGAGGCGGTCGAGGCCAAGCCGAGACGGCCGCCGCGCAATGCAGGCGGCTTTCCTGCGGGCTTTCTCTGGGGCACGGCGACCTCGTCCTATCAGGTCGAGGGCGCGGTCGAGGAGGATGGGCGAGGGGCCTCGATCTGGGACAAGTTCGTCCGCATCCCCGGCAAGATCGAGGACGGCACCACCGGCGACCGCGCCAACGAGCACTATCACCGCTACAAGGAGGACATCGCCCTCATCAAGGAGCTCGGCTGCAAGGCCTATCGCTTCTCGGTGGCCTGGCCGCGGCTGTTTCCCGACGGCGACGGCAAGCCCAATCCGAAAGGGCTCGACTTCTACCATCGTCTGGTCGACGAGCTCCTGAAGAACGGCATCGAGCCGTGGCTGACCCTCTATCATTGGGATCTGCCGCAATCGCTCGAGGACCGTTTCGGCGGCTGGCGTTCGACCGAGACCTGCAAGATCTTCGGCGATTACGCGGCCTATGTCGCCGCGCACCTCACCGACCGGGTCAGGAACGTGTTCACGCTGAACGAGAGCGGGCGCTTCGTCTATTTCGGTTACGGCATCGGCATCGACGCGCCGGGCTTGAAGCTGCCGCAAGCCGCCGTCAACCAGATCAGGCACAACAGCGCGCTGGCGCACGGGCTTGCGGTGCAGGCGGTGCGCGCCCATGGCCGCCGCGGCACCAGGGTGGGGCCGGCGGAGAACATCGATGCCTGCGCGCCTGCGTTCGACACGCCGGAAAACGTGCGCGCCGCGGAGATCGCGCTACGCGAGATGAATGCCGGTTATCTCAACGTCATCATGACGGGCCGCTATACCGATGCATTCCTGAAATACGCCGGGTCCAACGCGCCGAAATACACCGACGCGGAGCTCAAGATCATCTCGTCGCCGGTCGACTTCCTCGGCCTGAACATCTATGCGCCGCAGAACTACGTGGTGGCGTCCGATCAGGGCGCGGGCTTCAAGCCGCTGCCGATCCCGAAATCGTTTCCGCACATGAATTCGGACTGGCTGCGCGTCGGGCCAGAGACGATCTACTGGGTGCCGAAGCTGGCGGCGAAGATCTGGAAGACGGATGCGATCTATATCAGCGAGAACGGCACCTCCGGCGACGATGTGGTGTCGCCCGACGGCAAGATCTACGACACCGACCGCATCATGTATTTGCGCAATTATCTCGCCCAGCTCCAGCGCGCCACCGACGAAGGCGTGCCGGTGCGCGGCTATTTCCTCTGGAGCCTGATGGACAATTTCGAGTGGGTGTATGGCCTCAACAAGCGTTTCGGGCTGTACCACGTCAATTTCGACACCCAGGTCCGCACGGCAAAACTCAGCGCCAGCTTCTACCGCAACGTGATCGCGAAGAACGCGGCGGGGGCGTAGCTCTTCTCCCTCTCCCCGTTCTTACGGGGAGAGGGCAGGGGTGAGGGGCTCTCTCCGCGAGTCCATCTGTCGCCGTCCTTGCTGAAGCTCCCCCTCACCCGGATTTTCCGCTGCGCGTAAAATCCGGCCTCTCCCCGCACGCGGGGAGAGGCGAAGAAGGCGTCTCGGATTGACTCCACTCTCCCGCTTATTCAAAACCGTCTTCAACACCCATAAACAAGAGGACGACGCCAATGGCTGACGCGCTGATCATCGATGCCTGCCGGACCCCGCGGGGCATCGGCAAGGCCGGCAAGGGAGCCCTGTCGGGCATTCATCCGCAGCAGCTCGGGGCAACCGTGCTGCGCGCGCTCGCCGACCGCACCGGCATCGACACTGCCGATGTCGACGACATCGTCTGGGGCTGCAGCGCGCAGGTGGCAACGCAGAGCGGCGATCTCGGCCGCATGTCGGCGCTCGATGCCGGCTACGACGTGCGTGCCAGCGCGGTGACGCTCGACCGCTTCTGCGGGAGCGGCATCACCAGCGTCAACATGGCGGCATCCTCGATCATGGCGGGTGCGGAAGACCTCGTCATCGCCGGCGGCTGCGAGATGATGTCGATGGAGGGACGCCGCGGCGGCGGCCCGATGATGATGGACGGCGGCAATCTGCGCCTGCGGGCACGGCATCCGCAGTCGCATCAGGGCGTCTGCGCCGATGCGATCGCGACGCTGGAGGGCATCACCCGAAGGGACGTCGACGCGCTCGGGCTGGAGAGCCAGAAGCGCGCCGCGCATGCGATCGCGAACGGCCACTTCAAGAAGAGCCTCGTGCCGGTCCACCGCGAGGACGGCAGCCTGGCGCTGGACCACGAAGAATACCCGCGGCCGCAGACCACGATGGAAGGCCTCAGCAGCCTGAAGCCGGCGTTTCCGGCGATCGCGGACTACGCGCTCGACGACAAGGGCACGACCTATCGCGGCCTGATCCTGCAAAAGTACCCCGATCTCGACATCGACTTCGTGCATCACGCCGGCAATTCCTCCGGCGTCGTCGACGGCGCCGCTGCGATCCTGCTGGCCTCGCCCGCTTACGCCAAGGCCCATGGCCTCAAAGCCCGGGCCCGCGTGGTCGCGATGGCCAACATGGGGGACTCGCCGACCCTGATGCTGAACGCACCGGGACCGGCAACGCGCAAGGTGCTGGCCAGGGCCGGCCTCACCATCGACGACATCGACCTGTTCGAGATCAACGAGGCCTTCGCCGTGGTGGCGGAAAAATATATCCGCGACCTCAAGCTCGACCGGGCCAAGGTCAACGTCAACGGCGGCTCGATCGCGCTCGGCCATCCGATCGGCGCCACCGGCTCGATCCTGATCGGCACGGTGCTGGACGAGCTCGAACGGCGCCACCTCAAGCGCGGTCTCGTCACCATGTGCGCCGCCGGCGGCATGGCGCCGGCCATCATCATCGAGCGCGTCTAGCCAGTCGCCCCTCACTTTCTCCCCATTTTTACGGGGAGGAAGACCGGCGACCTGCGATCCGACCCTTATTTTTCAGGGTGAAAACACGACCGGCATTCACAAAGAGGCCGGTCGTCGCTTGTCGAAAGCGGCGAATCAGTTCTAGCAAGATGTCGTGCGGGCCTTTGAAACAAGGCAAAAACCGCTGCCCGAGGCTTCCTCCGCTCCGGAAGGTGCTAAAAAGCAGGGTTTTTTGTCACAGCAGGCCAGAAAAGCCCGTAATTTCGCGACAAAACTGTGCAGAAGGCTATAGGCCTTCAACGGTTGGTCTAATATGCAACCGGCAACGAATCAGAGGAGACACGATGCCAACCCAGATGTCCAAATCGCAGTTGATCGAAAAGATTGCGACCGCCACCGAGCTTTCCAAGCGTGACGTCAAGAACGTCATGGAGACGTTGACCGACGTCGGCCACAAGGAGCTCAAGAAGAACGGCCTGTTCCTGGTGCCGGGCTTCGCCAAGTTCGTGGTCATCAAGAAGCCCGCGACCAAGGCGCGCAAGGGCACCAACCCGTTCACGGGTGAAGAGATGATGTTCAAGGCCAAGCCGGCCCGGAAGATCGTCCGCGCCCGCCCGGTCAAGGCCGCCAAGGACGCCGTGGGCTAACAACGCAAAGGCCCCCTCGAACGAGGGGGCCTTTTGTCTGGGGCTGCCGCGAGGGCCTGAGACGGAGGGCTCAACCCTTGCGGCGCTTCACCCGGACCGTAACAGGCTGAAGCCGCGGCTCCTGCGAGCGTATCGCGAATCCGGTCGATCGCCCGATCGAGCAATTGGCGCAGCCGCTGCGTCTTCCGCGATCGCTTCGCTCTTTCCAGCAGTTTCTTCATCGCCTTCACTCCGCCGCTTCTTTGGCTTCAGCCGGCTCGAGCGCCGCGGCGATGGCTTCGTCGACGCGCTCCAGCCAGATGAATTCGAGGTTGTCCCGCGCGCTCTTCGGGATGTCGTCGTAATCCCGCTTGTTGCGCGCCGGCAGCATCACCCGCTTCAGGCCGGCAGCCGCCGCCGCCACCACCTTCTCCTTGATGCCGCCGACCGGCAGCACCAGGCCGCGCAGCGAGATCTCGCCCGTCATCGCGGTGTCGCTCCTCACCGTCCGGTTGGTGAGCAGGGACGTCAGCGCCGTGAACATCGCAACGCCCGCGCTCGGCCCGTCCTTCGGGGTTGCCCCCGCCGGGACGTGAACGTGGATGTCGCTCTTCTCGAACGCCTGCGGATCGATGCCGAGCTGGGAGGCCCGGCTCTTCACCAGCGTCAGCGCAGCCTGCACGCTCTCGCGCATGACGTCGCCGAGCTGGCCGGTCAGGATCAGCCCGCCCTTGCCGGGCACGCGCGTGGCCTCGATGAACAGGATGTCACCGCCGACCGGCGTCCAGGCGAGGCCAGTGGCAACGCCCGGAACGCTGGTGCGCAGTGCGATCTCGCCCTCGAAGCGCGGCTGGCCGAGCACGGTGGCGATGTCGTTTGCCGTCACCACGACCTTCGTGGCCGTGCCTTCGGCGACCTGCACCGCGGCATGGCGGAACACCTTGCCGATTTCGCGCTCGAGGTTACGCACGCCGGCCTCACGGGTGTAGCCCTTGACGATCAGCTTCAAGGCCTCCGGCTCGATCTCGGCCTGCTCGGCCGAGAGGCCATTGGCCTCGAGCTGCCGCCGCACCAGATAGCGCCGCGCGATCTCCAGCTTCTCGTCCTCGGTATAGCCGGCGAGGCTGATCAGCTCCATGCGGTCCAGCAGCGGACCCGGGATCTGGTCCAGCATGTTGGCGGTCGCGATGAACACCACGCGCGACAGGTCGAAGGGCACGCCCAGATAGTTGTCCCGGAATGTCCCGTTCTGCTCGGGGTCGAGCACCTCCAGCATGGCGGCGGAAGGATCGCCCTGGACGCCGCGGCCCATCTTGTCGATCTCGTCAAGCATCATGACACAATTGCGCGCACCCGCCTTCTTGATGCCCTGGATGATGTTGCCGGGCAGCGCACCGATATAGGTGCGGCGGTGACCGCGGATCTCGGCCTCGTCATGCACGCCGCCCAGGCTGACGCGCACGAACGGGCGATCCATCGCGCGCGCGATGGACTGGCCGAGCGAGGTCTTGCCGACGCCGGGCGGGCCGACGAAGCACAGGATCGGGGCCTTGCCCTGCGGGGCGAGCTTGCGCACCGCCAGATATTCGATGATCCGGCTCTTGATCTTTTCCAGGCCGAAATGGTCGGCATCCAGGATGGCTCGCGCCTGCTTGATGTCGATCGGCTTCTCCGCGGGCAGCGCCCAGGGCAGCTCGATCAGCCAGTCGAGGTAAGTGCGGACCATGCCGGCTTCGCCGGCAGCCTCCGGCATGCGCTCGTAGCGGCGCAGCTCCTTCTTGGCATGCGCCTCCGCCTCCGGCGGCATGTTGGCCTTGGCGATCGCAGCCGTCAGCTCGGTGACCTCGGCGGCCTTGCCGTCGCCTTCGCCGAGCTGGCGCTGGATGGTCGCCATCTGCTCGCGCAGGATCGCCTCGCGCTGCCGCTCGTCGAAGGAGGCCTTGGTCTGCTGGCCGATCTCGTTGGAAATGCGCAGCACCTCGAGCCGCTCGGCCAGGTGCTTCGACACCTTGTCGATGCGGAGCGCGAGGTCGATGGTCTCCAGCACCTCCTGCTTGTCCTGCGGCTTGATGTCCATGAACGAGGTGGCCAGGTCCGCCAGCGCGCCGGGCGCGCTGGTGCCCTGGAACATCGCGGCAAGCTCGGGCGGCGCCTGCGGCAGCAGCTCGATCGCCTCGATGGCCTGGCGCTGCAGGTTCAGCGCGCGGGCCTCGATCTCGGGCGAGGTCGTGGTCGGCTCGGGGATCTGCTGGAAGCGCGCGGCGGGGAACGGCGTCCCCGGCAGGAAGTCGAGGATGCGCGCGCGCTGCACGCCCTGGCAGACGATGTGATGGGTGCCGTCGGGCGCGGTGATGTAGCGCACGATGTTGGCAATGGTTGCGACCCTATAGAGGTCGTCCGGCCCGGGGGCATTGGTCTCGGGGCTGCGCTGCAGGACGATGCCGATCGGCCGTTGCTCGCGCAGCGCCTGCTGCGCGGCGGCAATCGACTTCGCCCGGCCGATCGTGATCGGCGCGATGGCGCCGGGAAACAGCACCATCTCGCGCACGGGGACGATGATCAGCGCGTCGTCGGGGATCTTCACGTCGTTATTGGTCTGTTCGTTGTTCATCTGTTCGGTGGCCATGATCGACCTCAGGATTTCGCGAGGCGCAGTGCGACGCAGCCGTCCATCACGAAGCGGCTGATGGCGTAGCGGCCGAGGGGAAGCGCGATGCGGCGCTCGAAGCGGCCCTGCGGCAGCTCGAGCCGATGGATGCGGGCGTTGCGAAGCTCCGGCGGGAGCGTGCGCTGACCCGAGATGACGAGAACGCCGTCATGGATGACGGTCTCGACATTGTCCGGATTGACGCCGGGAAGTGCGACAAGGATCAGGAGCTCACGCTCGGTTTCGAGCACGTCGATCGGCGGTTCCCAGCAGGCTTCCTGGCGGCCGAACTGCTGGCGCAGCCGATCGGCGCGGGTCAGCGAGTCCAGGGCTTCGGACAGCATCCAGTCGAGGGGATTTTTGGGTTGCATGATGCGGGCTCGGGGGCTGCGAAAGCCTGCATATGGGGCTGGTTCCAAGGAAATCCAGTGCGGTGGCGCGCACGTGCCATGCGCCGCAGTGCGATCAAGGCAAGCGAACGCCGCGGCATGCGGCCGCGACGTTCCGTTCATTGGCAGGGCGCGCGGTCAGGCCGCTGCGCGGTACTCTTCTTCCGCTTCGAGGTTGATCACGGAGGTGGCGAGCTCGGTCAGCGTCCGATCGGTCGCTTCTTCCTCGTCCAGCGTCTCCTGGAGCAGCCTTGCTGCGTCCTGCATGCCGAGCTCCTCGGCCCAGGTGCGCAGCGTGCCGTAGCGGGAGATCTCGTAGTGCTCGACCGACTGCGCTGCCGCGAGCAGTCCGGCATCGAGCGCTGGCGCGCCCTTGAACTCCTTCATGATCTCGGCGCCCTCGTCGGCAATGCCGTTGATGGCTTCGCAGGGCTTGCCGCGTGCCGGCTTGCCCAGCATCTTGAAGATCTGGTCGAGCCGTTTGACCTGGCCCTGGGTCTCGCGCAAATGCTTGTTGAAGGCGGCCGCAAGCTCCTTGGAATTCGCGGCCTTGGCCATCTTGGGCAGGGTCTTGATGATCTTGTTCTCGGCGAAATAGATGTCCTTCAGCGTCTCCAGAAACAGGTCGCTGAGCATCTTCGGCGCCGGACGCGGCCGGCGCGCCGCGGTCTTCTTTGTCGTGCGTTTCTTCGCTCGTTTAGCCATACGTCCTCCTCATGAGGCGACACGGGAAGGCCTCGCCTTCCTCAATCCTCGGCCGATCAAAGCCGTCGGAGAACGAAAGTTCCAAACTGCAACCGCGCTCAGGTCGGGCGTTTGAAAGGGTCTTCCTGACGCTGGCGCTCTTCCGTTGCGCGATCAAGGCGTGCGCGCTCGCTGCGGCGCAAGTTGCCGGCCTTCATCACCCCGTAGACGAGGACCGCGCCGAGCACGAACGCGCCGATGAACCAGAGCCAAAGCATCTGGGCCGAGGCGTGGCCCAAGAGCATGCTAACTCCACTGTCGCTCATGATGGGTCTCCACAATTGTCCATTGCTGTCACGCTGAGCTAAGTCGGCGGCCGAAGCCTCGTTCCATGCGGCCGCGGCCCGCGGCGTCAGACCAGGTCGGCAGCGGTTGCGGAAATGCCGTGCTCTCGCGCGTCCTTGGCATGAGGCTCGCCGCCTATTCCGAGCAGTTCGTCATCAACGGGGTCGCGGCGGTCCGGACAGTTTGCCCTAGGGCTTGGCGGCAGGATCCGGGACGCTTTCGCTTGCACTGTCACGTTGCTTTGACGTACTTCCGGTCCAACAAGCCCTTCGACAGGAAAGCGACATGTCGCTGACAGCGGACGAGCTCGCCAAGAGACAGGCCATTATCGAGGCCTGCCGGCGCATGAACGCGCTCGGCATCAACCAGGGCACATCGGGCAATATCAGCGTCCGGCATGCGGACGGGCTCCTGGTCACGCCCACCAGCGTGCCCTATGAGGCCATGAGTCCGGACCAGATCGTCTTCATGGCCATGGACGGCTCGCACGCGCCCGGCCAGAAGCCGTCGAGCGAATGGCGCTTTCATCGCGACATCCTGAAGTCGCGGCCCGACGTCAACGCCGTCGTGCACGCCCACCCGACCTATTGCACCATCCTGGCGATCATGGGCATGGAGATCCCGCCCGTGCATTACATGATCGCGGCGGCGGGCGGCGACAGCATCCGCTGCGCGCCCTACGCGACGTTCGGAACGGCGGAGCTGTCTGAGCATGCGGTGCGGGCGCTGGAGGGCCGCCTGGCCTGCCTGCTCGACCATCACGGCATGATCGCGATCGGCAAGACCTTGGACAAGGCGATGT
This sequence comes from Bradyrhizobium sp. SPXBL-02, assembly GCF_051853065.1. Taxonomy (NCBI): domain Bacteria; kingdom Pseudomonadati; phylum Pseudomonadota; class Alphaproteobacteria; order Hyphomicrobiales; family Nitrobacteraceae; genus Bradyrhizobium; species Bradyrhizobium sp. SPXBL-02. The sequence goes on from NZ_CP182474.1 coordinate 2,635,112, forward strand.
GGCTCGCGGTCGAGGTCGAGACGTTGGCGCGGCAATATCACGGCTGTCTGCAGATCGGACAACCGCCGCTGCTTCCGAGCGAGGAGATCGAACGGGTCCGCCAGCGCATGGCCGGTTACGGCCTGTCGGAAGGGTAGGAGGCGGGCCAGACGATGTTGGTGCGGATCAGGCATCTCGTCGATCGCAAGAAGACGAACCGCACGATGGTTCGGCTGCGTGCGCTGTTGCGCAGCAACGAGTTCTATTTGATCCCGCTCGCGCTCGTGATCGGCACGCTCGCGGGTGCCGTCGTGACGCTGATGGCCCACATCGCCCAGATCGCGCATGTCGTGATCTACGGCATTCCCGTTGATGTCCACCTGTCGGCCCACGCGAGCGTCAGTCCGTGGGCGGCATTGATCGCGCCTGCACTCGGCGGGCTCGCGCTCGGCATCATGGAATGGTCGCGACGGCGGATGAAGATCTCTAACGCCGTCGACCCGATCGAGGCCAACGCGCTGCGCGGCGGCAATCTGTCGATGCGCGACAGCGTGGTTGTGTCGAGCCAGACCCTGATCTCGAACGGCTGCGGCGCCTCGGTCGGCCTCGAGGCCGGCTATACCCAGATCGGCTCCGGCATCGCCTCGCTGCTCGGCAAGTTCTTCAATCTCCGTCGCAACGATCTGCGCCTGATGGTCGGTTGCGGGGCGGCGGCAGCGATCGCGGCGGCGTTCGGCGCGCCGATCACCGGCGCCTTCTACGCCTGCGAGCTGATCGTCGGCGTCTATTCGGTCGGCAGCGCAGCGCCGATCCTGGCGGCCTCGCTGGCGGGCGCCCTGACCGCGCAATGGCTCGGCGGCGCGCCCTATTCGCTGGAGATACCCAAGGTCAGCGCCGTCGGCGTCGAGCAGTATCTCGCCTTGATCGGGCTCGCCCTCATCACCAGCGGCGTCGGCATCGCCGTGATGCGCTCCTCGCCGGTGTTCGAGCGGCTGTTCGCCTGGATGCCGGTCTGGCTGCGTCCCGTGATCGGCGGCCTCATCGTCGGCGGATTCGCCATCATCACGCCGCAGGTTCTCGCGGCCGGCCATGGCGCCATGGTGCTCGATCTCTTCCACGACATGACCATCGGCCTGATCGCGCTGATCATCGCCTTGAAGGTGACGGCCTGCCTGATCTCGCTCGCCTCGGGCTTTCGCGGCGGCCTGTTCTTCGCCTCGCTGTTCGTCGGCAGCCTGATCGGAAAGTTCTTCGCCGAGCTGTTGGAGCTGATCAGTCCGCATTTCGTGATCGACCCCCTGGTGGCGATGCTGACCGGCATGGCGACGCTCGGCGTCGCCATCGTCGGCGGCCCGCTCACGATGTCGTTCCTGGTGCTCGAGATGACACGCAATGTCGACGTCACCGCCGTGGTGCTGGCCGGCTGCATCGTCACCTCGATCTGCGTCCGCTTCATGTTCGGCCATTCCTTCTCGACCTGGCGCCTGCATCTGCGCGGCGAGACCATCCGCAGCGCCAACGACGTCGGCTGGCTGCGCAACCTCACGGTCGAGCGCCTGATGCGCTCGGACGTCGGCAAGGTGCCCTCGACCACGACGATCGCCGCCGCGCGCCGCGAGTTCGCGCTCGGCTCGCGGCCGGGAATCGTCATCGTCAACAATGCGGACGAATATATCGGCCTCGTCCTGCTGCCCGATTTGTTCTCCAGCGACCTCGACACCATCGCCGACGACATCCAGGTGATCGAGCTCGCCCGCCTGATCGACATCGTGCTGATCCCGGAAATGAACGTGAAGTCGGCGATGGCGGTGTTCGACGAAGCCGAGGCGGAGATGCTGGCGGTGGTCGATTCCACCGACAGCCGCAAGGTGGTCGGTTTCCTCACCGAGAACTTCGCCCGCCGCCGCTATGTCGAGGAGATCGACAAGGCGACGAGGGGCGTGCTGGGGGCGCTGTCGTAGGCGCGGCTACCGGCCGGGTGGGGTTGCCACGAGCCAGGCAACGATCCGGCGGACCAGCGGCAGCACCAGGAGCAGCGTCGGGAAGGCGACGAGCCAGGACAGTCCCCAGGCGCCCGGCCAGGTCGCCAGGAACGCCGGCGTTGCCCCCAGGCTCCGCAGCGTCGAAATGACCGACACCACGGCCGTCATGAGGATGGACAGCACGAATGGCATCACGATCGGCGCATAGCGCGCCGGCAGTTTGCGAACCACGATCATCTGGTTTCTCTTGGAGAAGGACGCGTCAGTCACGTTGAACCCGAAAATGGCATCGATCCCGACGGCGTCGGTTGATGCGTTGGTTCACGTGAAACGCTTACGGCGACCGAAAAACGGCGCGGCTGTTCATTATCCGCTCAGGTTGGAGGGTTCAAGCTGGATCTGATCGTTCGGTTTACAATCGTTCAAACCGTGGCAGATCGCCGCGATCATGAAACCATTTCAGTGGTTTGCGGATTATAGATCGTTTGCTTATGTTTCTTTGGGCGAGAAGAGAGGGAATACGAAAATGAGTATTGGACCCGTGATTTCCGCTGCCGGCCGCAACACGATCGTGGTCGCGCTTGCGAGCCTCGCCCTGATTGCGGCTTCCGCATCCCCGTCCGCAGCGGCTTCGGCCGGGACACCGGCCGCCAAGGCGGCCGTGGCCGGTCAGGCTGCCTCCGACGTCACCGATTTCAGCGCGCACCGGCGGCGTTACTATCGACGCGGGCCGAATGCCGCGGGTCTCGCCTTCATGGGCATGGCCGCAGGTCTGATCGGAGGCGCAATCGCCGAGAGCCGCCGCCAGGAATACTATGAAAACCGCTATTATTATGGTTATGGCCCGCGTCCCTACTACGGCGGTCCCGGCTATTACGGCGGCGGTCCTTACTACTACGATCCGGGCTATCGTTACGCACCATACTGAGCGGTCGGCGGCAGCACAGGTCTTTCGGCCGGACACGGCGCGTCCAAGCTAAATCCCGCTTCCGTAGCGCGGATGGAGCGAAAGCGTAATCCGGGTCCGCTCGCCCGGCATCTTGCATTGTCCCGGATTACGCTGGCGCTCCATCCGGGCCACGAGACCCGGGTGTGTCGCCGGGCTGTCAACCCACCCGCGCGAAAACATTCCGCTTTACCGAAATTCGGAAATATCGTATGTTTCGCCTATCCTGGCTCATCCAAGAGGGGCGATCTTGTGGTCGTCATTGTCGCGAGCCGGGCTTGCGGTGGGCGCGGCAGCGTCGGCACGAGAGGTGCGGGCAGGGCGGGTAGTCCCTGTGAGTCCGTAACCGCGTGCGGACGACGGCGCTGCTAGGCTTCGTCTCGTCTGTAAGTTTCCAGCTTTGTCGACAGGGCTCGGGAATACTGCGGCGAAATGGCGGGCCGTGCGTACGGCAAAACCGTGTGGTCCTGGCCGTCGTTGCTACGGTCAAGCTTCTGCGGAGGTGCGAGCGAGCCCAACCGGGCGGACTGCATCATGCAATTCGCGGGGCGAGGGAGGCCAGAAGGAATTCGGCTCCCGGGAGAGCGCGGCATAAGCCGTCCGACCATCGCGCAGGGAAGGCCGAGTGTTTGGCTACACCTGTATGCTGCTGTGCGGTTCTTTTGCGCTACCTTTCGCGCAGCGGACCGCGGGTGCCAGTCGGCACCCGGTCTTCCCTGCGCCCTCTTGGCTAGAGAGGGTCGAGCAATCAAGCAAGGCTCGGGCGAATAAGCCGCGAGGACGCGAAGGCGTGTCTGCAAGCAAGATGCGAGCCGAAAGAGCAATGCAGTTGCCTCATACTCCGTCATTGCGAGCGCAGCGAAACAATCCAGAATCCCTCCGTGGAAAGACTCTGGATTGCTTCGTGCGCTCGCAATGACGAGGAGGAGAGTGTGCCACCACACTTCGCTCTCGTGCCCCGGACGCCATCAGCGCGTTTACGCGCGTCTTCGACGCGCTATGGCAGCGTCCCTTCGACGATGCGCCGCAGAGCCGGGGCCCACGTCGCGGCATCGTGCTGTATCGCTCCGGGTCCCGGCTCTGCGCTGCCACGCTCAAAGCGTTGCAGCTTGTCCGGGACACGTTCGTGAGCACGATTGCCGCCTCACATATGGACTCAGCCTGCGCAATCCGGTTCAATGGGACATTGAGCTTCCAGGCGACAACGATGTCGAAATATCTGCTGGTCCTTCTCTTGGTTGCCGCGCCGGCGGCGGCGCAGATCAAGCCCACGCCGAAGAGCGCGGCGGCGCGTCCCGACCCCTGCGCACCAATCGGGCGGACCGCGGACGGCAAGCTGGTCTATTCCATGAAATGCGAGAACCTGCCGGCGCCGCCCGCACCGCCGCCGCAGGCGGAACTGAAGGAGGCGCCGGCCGCGGCCGAGCCGGAGCCGGAGGTCAGGCGGAGCGGCATATTCGGCTGGTCCTACGACCGCAGGTGATGTGGCTTCGCCCCTTGCGCGAAGCCCGATGGAGTGCTCTTTGCTGAAAGTTCCCGCGGGGCGCATCGCCCCCGATCCAGAGAGATGAGATGAGCAAACTCGTTATCCGCGCCGGCGATTTCACCTTCGATGCCCGTTTCGAGGAGCAAGCGGCGCCCAAGACCGTCGCCGCTTTCCGCAAGGCGCTGCCGTTCGAAAGCCACATCATCCATGTGCGCTGGAGCGGCGAGGGCGTGTGGATGCCGCTCGGCGACCTCGACTTCGGCGTCGGCTACGAGAACCACACCAGCTATCCGGCGCCCGGCCAGATCATCCTCTATCCCGGCGGCATCAGCGAGACCGAGATCCTGCTGGCCTATGGCGGCGTGCATTTCGCGAGCAAGATGGGCCAGCTCGCCGGCAACCATTTCATCACGCTGACCTCGGGCCTGGAGAATCTGGCGACGCTGGGCAAGAGCGTGCTGTGGAAGGGCGCGCTGCCGATCCGCTTCGAGGAAGTCTGAGTGACTGAGCCCCGCTACCCGCGCGATCTCCGCGGTTACGGCCGCAACCCGCCGCATCCGCAATGGCCTGGTGACGCGCGGGTCGCGGTGCAGTTCGTCGTCAATTTCGAAGAGGGCGGCGAGAACAACATCCTGCACGGCGATCGCGCCTCGGAAGCCTTCCTGTCCGACGTGCTCGGCGCGCAGCCCTGGCCCGGCCAGCGCCACGCCAACATCGAATCCATGTTCGAATATGGCTCGCGCGCCGGCTTCTGGCGGCTGTGGCGGATGTTCAACGAGCGGAAGTGGCCGACCACGGTGTTCGGTGTCGCCACCGCGCTGAAGCGCAATCCCGAGATTGTCGCTGCGATGAAGGAGGCGGGCTGGGATATCGCCAGCCACAGCCTGAAATGGATCGAGCACAAGGACATGACCGAGGCGCAGGAACGCGCCGAGATCGCCGAGTCCATCCGCGTCCATACCGAGGCGACGGGCTCGCGTCCGCTCGGCTGGTACACCGGGCGCTCCTCGATCAACACCAATCGTCTGTTGATGGAGGAGGGCGGCTTCCTCTATCTCTGCGACTCCTATGCCGACGATCTGCCCTATTGGGTCAAGGGCACGGGCGGCAAGCAGCTCATCATTCCCTATACGCTGGATGCCAACGACATGCGGTTCATCAACCCGCAGGGCTTTGCCGAGGGCGAGCAGTTCTTCACCTATCTGAAGGACGCCTTCGACGTGCTCTACGCGGAAGGTGAGACCGCGCCGAAGATGATGTCGGTCGGCCTGCATTGCCGCCTCGCCGGCCGGCCCGGCCGCGCAGCGGGCCTGATCCGCTTTCTCGACTATATCGGCAAGCACGAGCGCGTCTGGGTGCCGACGCGGCTGCAGATCGCGCAGCACTGGCACGACAAGCACGCCCACCTTGCCGCCGACGCATTCGAGATCGGGTGAGATGATGTCGCAGATTTCGCTCGGCGATCTCAACGCTGCAAGCACGGCCGACTTCGTCGCGGTGCTCGCCAACGTCGTCGAATATTCGCCGTGGATCGCCGAGCAGCTCGCGGCAAAGCGGCCGTTCGCCGGCATCAATGAGCTGCACGGCGCGCTGATGGCGGCAATCCAGAGTGCCGAGCCCGACGTGCAGCTGGCATTGATCCGGGCGCATCCCGATCTCGCCAACAAGACCCAGCGCGCCGCCGGCCTCACCGCGGAATCGACCGACGAGCAGAACAGCGCCGGCCTCGACCGGCTGTCGGATGCCGAATATTCCGCGTTCGAGCGGGCCAACAATGCCTATCGCGACAAGTTCGGCTTCCCCTATATCGTCTGCGTGCGCCGTCACACCAAGGATTCCGTGCTGCGCGACTTCGAGGCCCGGCTGCTCAACATCGCCAAGACCGAGATAAGGCGTGCGATCGAGGAGATCGGCCGCATCTCCGCGCTGCGGCTCGACCAGCTCGTCGTCGCCGATGACAGGCTGAAGGTGCACGGCCGGCTCTCGACCCATGTGCTGGACAACCAGATCGGCAAGCCCGCGCCGGGCATTCCGATTGAGCTCGTGGAGCTCGCGAGCCTTGGCGAGAACCGCGTCATCGCGCGCACGGTGACCAATGCCGACGGCCGCACCGACGGGCCGCTGATCGGCGGCCGTCCGCTGCCGATCGGCCGCTACGAGCTGCGCTTCAGCGTTGCCAAATATTATGCCGCGCGCAACGTGCCGCTGTCCGACCCGCCGTTCCTCGACGAGATCCCGCTGCACTTTGCGATCAGCGAGCCGGAAAGCCATTACCACGTGCCGCTGCTGGTCACGCCCTGGAGCTACTCGACCTATCGCGGCAGCTAAATGCGAGCGCTCTCTTCACCTCGCCCCGCTTGCGGGGAGAGGTCGGATTGCATCGAAGATGCAATCCGGGTGAGGGGGACTCTCCGCGAGTCCAACTGTCACCGTCCTCGCCGAGACTCCCCCTCACCCCAACCCTCTCCCCGCAAGCGGGGCGAGGGAGCATGGCGCCACCATGGTCGCTGCTATCGAGTCCGGTCGAAGCCCCCAAACTTGTCGAGCAGCCCCGGAAACAGCCGGTCCGGCTTGAAGGGTGGTGCAGTAAAGCGAATGCCGGTGGCATCCGCAATCGCGTTGCCGAGCGCGGCGGCGACCGGATTGTACGGGCTCTCGCTCATCGATTTCGCGCCGAGCGGTCCGATCGTGTCGGACGTGTCGGCGAAGAACACTTCCGTGCGGGGCACGTCGGCGAATGAGGGCAGGTGGTAGTCGCGGAATTTCGGATTGATGACGCGGCCGTTCGCGTCGATCACCATCTCCTCGTAGAGCGCAGCGCCGAGCGCCTGCGCCACGCCGCCTTCGACCTGACCGCGGCACTGCATGGGATTGGCGACCACGCCCGCGTCCGCGGCGTGCACGCTCCTGAGAATCCGGAGCTCGCCGGTGCCCTTGTTCACCGCGACGCGAAAGCCCTGCACGTTGAACCCGACCGATCGCGGCGTGCCGCCGGACGTGCCGCTGCCTGCGAACGGCCGTCCGCGCTCGCGGGCGAGCTTCGCCAGCTCCGCAAAAGGCATGCGGCGGACGCCGCTGACGACAGCGTCCGCATCGAGCGCGCAAGTCTCCACATCGCACAGCCAGGCGCCGGCGGCTGCCGCCTTCAACTCGCTCGCAAGCTGCACGGCTGCCGCATGCGTCGCCTTGCCCGCAACGAAGGTGCCGGCGCTGCCATACGCGCCGGTGTCGTGGCCGCCATGGGCGGTGTCGGACTGGCGCAGATGGATCCTCTCGACCGTGGTCGCCAGCGTGGTCGCCGCGATCTGGCGATGCACGGTGCTGGTGCCGTTGCCGAACTCGGCCGTGCCGACGGTGAGGTCGAAGCCGCCGTCGTCGTTGAGCGCGATCGCAGCATCGGCGAAGTGGCCGGCCGGCGGCACGGTGTCGATCATGGTCAGCGCGATGCCATCGCCGATCAGCCAATCCGGCGACAGCTCCGGCTGCGGGCCATCGGCCTGCATCGCGCGCTCGGCGAGGTCGAGGCACTGGTCGAGCCCATAGGAGCCGTAGAGCACGTCGTGATATTCGGACGGCGGCGGCGACAGCATGGGATCGCCGGGCCTCACGATATTGCGCCGCCGCATCTCGTAAGGGTTGATGCCAAGTTGCCTCGCCAGTTCGTCGATCGCCGCTTCCACCGCGATCAACGCCTGCGGCAGGCCATAGCCCCGAAACGCCCCTGCCGGCACGGTGTTGGTGTAGACGGCGACGCCGTCGACCCGCTTGTTCGGGCAATTGTAGACGGCGATGGACTCGGCCAGCGCGTGGAACATCACCGGACCGGCATGATTGCCGTAGGCGCCGGTGTTGGAGAGCACGTCGAGCTGGAGCGCGGTGAGCTTGCCGTCGCTATCGGCGCCGGCTTTGACGTGGATCCGCATCGGATGCCGCGTCGAGGTCGCGATGAACTGCTCCTCGCGTGTCAGCTCCAGCTTGACCGGCCGCCCCGTCCTCAGCGCGGCGAGCGCCAGGATGTCCTCGACGAACATCTCCTGCTTGCCGCCGAACCCGCCGCCGACGCGTTCGCAGAACACGCGGACCTTGTCCATGGGGAGCTGGAAGATGTCCGACAGCGCACGCCGGGTCAGGAACGGCACCTGCGTCGAGGTGCGGACATTGAGCACGCCGGAATCATCGAGCCAGGCGAGGCCGCCATGGGTCTCGAGCGCAGCGTGCTGCACACGGTGACTGTGGAAAGTGGCCTCATAGGTAGCGGCAGATGTCGCAAGCGCCGATGCGACGTCGCCGAACTCGCCATGAGTCTCCGCGACCAGGTTGCGCTCGGCATCGGCAACGCGGTTCGCGCTGGTGCGGCCGGGATGAATGACCGGCGCGCCCGGTGCCATCGCCTGCTCGGGATCGATCAGCGCCGGCAGGATGTCGTAACTGACTTTCAGCCTGCGGCACGCCGCCTCGGCGGCGGCTTCGGTCTCCGCGACGACGGCGGCAACCTTCTGGCCGATGAAACGGACGACGTCGTCGAGGACGCGGGTATCCTCCGGGTCCATCCAGTCCTTCTCGTGCCGCGCCGTCGACATCAGGACGGACGGCGCATCCTCATGCGTCAGCACGGCGTGCACGCCGGGGATGCTCAGAGCGTCCGACTTGTCGATCGCGACGATCCTGGCGTGGGCGTGCGGCGATCGCAGCAGCTTGATGTGGAGCAGGCCGTCGATTGCGGTGTCGAAGGTGTAGCGTGCCGTGCCGCGGACCACGTCGGGGCCTGCGGGGGCCGGCAGGCTGCGGCCGAAGGCGGCGCCGGCCTCGACGCTCGCCTCGACATTGGTCTTGCCGATGATCGCGTCCTCGATCGAGCGATAGCCGGTGCAGCGGCAGATGTTGCCCTTCAGCGCCGCGCCGAGGTCGGTGCGCTGCGCCTGGTTCAGCGAGGCGCAGGTCAGGATCATGCCGGCGGTGCAGAAGCCGCATTGGAAGCCCTGCGCATCGAGGAAGGCCTGCTGCATCGGATGCGTGCCATGATCGCCGCCAAGGCCTTCGATCGTAGTCACGGTGCGGCCCTCGGCCCGGAACGCCGGGATCAGGCAGCTGTGCACGGGCTCGCCGTCGAGCAGCACGGTGCAGGCGCCGCAGTCGCCGGCATCGCAGCCCTTCTTCACGCCGAAATGGCCAAGCTCCCGCAGGAACGTGCGCAGGCACTGGCCGGCGCGCGGCTCCTGAGAAAATGCCTTGCCGTTGACCTCAAGGCTCATGCGGGTGTCGCTCCCAGCAGCTCGCCGCGAATTTCCTCGGCAAGACGCAGCGTCACGTGCTTGCGCCAGAGTGGCGTGCCATGGATGTCCGTGTGGTACAGATCATCTGTAATCTCTTGCATGAGCGCGGCGCGCAGCGCGCTCGAGTCCGGGGCTTTGCGGAAGCGCAGCTGGATCGGCCGCACCGTCGACGCGGTGATTGTGAGCGTCAGCGTGTCGTCGGCTTCGAGGCTGCCGATCAAGAGCGCTGCCGAGCGGCCGACCGGCGCCAGCGAGATCTGGCGGAATGCTGTGCGGCGCTTCAGTGCGGGAAGCGGGATGTCGATCTGCCGGAGAAGGTCGCCTGGCGTCAGGCGATTGCGCTGGTTGCCGGTGACGAATTCGGCGACGGGAAGCCTCTGTTCACCGCCGCCGGCCGTCCAGATGGTGCAGACGCCGTCGAGCGCCGAGGCGAGCGAGATCATCGGTCCCGCCGGCAGCGACATGCAGAGATTGCCGCCGACGGTCGCGGTCTTCCAGATCTTGAACGACGCAAGGAAGGCCCGGCAGCATTGGTTGATCAGCGGCGCCGCGAGCCAATCGGACGGGCAGGCGAGTCCATCGAGCTCTGCGATGGTGCAGGTGGCCGCGATCGAGAGGTGGCTCTCGGTGATCGTCAGCGCCGGCCATTTCAGATCGGTGAGATCGATCAGTCGTGTCAGATGCGTTTGCGACTCCGAGAACAGCCAGGTGCCGCCTGCGAGCCAAGCATCACCTGCCGTCCAAACGGGCAGCTGCGCGCGCGTTTGCGGATGGGCGACGGCTGTGATGGTATTCAAGTCCATGGCTGGGCCAACGCGTCCCAAGGGTGAATGGTCCGAGAGAAGTGTTGCAAGACGGGAGCCAAGTGGCAACAGCAAGTCGCAGCAAGGACGCAAGTCGTCCTCCGCCTTGCGGCTCCGCTGTCAGCTTGTGTGAGGAGAACCAGGATCATGAGTGAGGCAAGTCCAACCTGGATCAGGGATCCGCTGGCCATCCTCGCCGACGGGGCCGAGCGCGGCATTGTCGTCAAGGACGGCCGGATCGTGGAGCTCGTGCCGGCGGGCGGTGTGCCGGCAAGTGCGGAGGTCGCAGTGTTCGACGCGGCCGAGCACGTCGTGCTGCCGGGCTTGATCAACACGCATCATCATTTCTACCAGACGCTGACGCGGGCGCTGCCGGCCGCAATGGACCGCGAGCTGTTCCCCTGGCTCCAGGCGCTCTATCCGGTGTGGGCGAGGCTGACGCCCGAAGCGCTCGAGCTCGGCGTCACCGTGGCGATGTCCGAGCTGTTGCTCTCCGGCTGCACCACCACGACGGATCATCATTACGTCTTCCCGGCGGGGCTCGAGGAATCCGTCGATATCGAGGTGGCGGTGGCGAAGCGCCTCGGCGTGCGCGTGCTGCTGACGCGCGGCTCGATGAACCTGTCGCAGCGCGACGGCGGCCTGCCGCCGGACAGCGTCGTGCAGGACGAGGACACCATTCTCGCCGACAGCGCCCGCGTGGTTGCCAAGCATCACCAGCGCGGCGCGGACGCGATGGTGCAGATCGCGCTCGCGCCATGCTCGCCGTTCTCGGTGACGACGTCGCTGATGCGCGCCACGGCCGATCTCGCCGACAAGCTCGACGTGCGCCTGCACACCCATCTCGCCGAGACCGAGGACGAGAACAGATTCTGCCAGGAGATGTATGGCTGCCGTCCGCTCGACTATCTCGAGCAATGCGGCTGGCTCAATGCGCGGACCTGGCTCGCCCATGGAATCTTCTTCAATCCGGACGAGATGAGACGGCTCGGCAAGGCCGGCACGACCGTCAGCCATTGTGCGTGCAGCAACCAGCTGCTCGCGTCCGGCTGTTGCCCGGTGTGCGACATGGAAGAAGCCGGCGTCGGGATCGGCATTGGTGTCGACGGCTCGGCCTCCAACGACGGATCGAACCTGATGCAGGAGGTCCGGGCCGCGTTCCTGCTGCAACGGGCGCGCTATGGCGTCACGAAGGTCAGCCACAAGGATGCGCTGCGCTGGGCCACCAAGGGCTCGGCGGCGTGTGTCGGCCGGCCGGAACTTGGCGAGATCGCCGTCGGCAAGGCCGCCGATCTTGCGCTGTTCAGGCTCGACGAGCTGCGCTTCTCCGGCCACGGCGATCCACTGGCCGCGCTTGTGCTGTGCGGGGTGCATCGCGCCGACCGGGTGATGGTGGCTGGAAAATGGGCGGTGATCGACGGTGCGATCCCGGGCCTCGATGTCGCCGATCTCATCCGTCGCCACAGTTCCGCGGCGCAGGCTATGCAGGCGGGATAGTCGGGGCGAAATAAAAAGAGGGGGCAGCCACAAGTGCCGGGTGCTTCTGGCCACCCCCTCCGAACCTCCTCCGGGAGGAGCAGGTGATTTAGCCAATGCAAGAAGCGTGCTACTTGCCCGGCAGCTTGTCGTCGATGCCCTTCACGTAGAAATTCATGCCGAGGATCTGGCCGTCATCCAGGTGATCGCCGCCCTTGCACTCGACCGGCTTGCCGTCCTGCCCAACGATCGGGCATTTGAACGGATGCAGCTTGCCAGCGGTGATCGCGGCCTGGGCATCCTCAGCCATTTTTTTCACATCGTCAGGCATGTTGGTGTAGGGCGCCATCGCGAACATGTGGCTGTCGAGGCCGCCCCAGGTGTCCTCGGACTTCCAGGTGCCGGCGAGCTCGGCCTTGACGCGCTCGATGTAATAGGGGCCCCAGGTGTCGAGGATCGAGGTCAGCTGGGTCTTGGGCCCGAACTTGATCATCTCGGAATCCTGCCCGAAGGCCAGCTTGCCGCGCTCGCTGGCGATCTGCATGGCCGCGGGCGAATCCGTGTGCTGCATGATCACGTCGGCGCCCTGGTCGATCAGCGCCTTGGCGGCGTCGGCCTCCTTCCCCGGGTCGAACCAGGTGTTGGCCCAGATGATCTTGACCTTGATGTTCGGATTGATGGTCTGCGCCGCCAGGATCGTCGCATTGATGCCGGAGACGACCTCCGGAATCGGGAACGAGCCGATATAGCCGAGCACGCCCGACTTCGACATCTTGGCCGCGATCAGGCCTTGAATGTAGCGGCCCTGATACCATTTCGCCGAATAGGTCGACATGTTCGGGTTGCGCTTGTAGCCGGTGGCGTGCTCGAAATGCACGTTCGGGTATTTCTTGGCGACCTTCAGCGTCGGATCCATGTAGCCGAACGAGGTGGTGAAGATCAGCTTGTTGCCGGCGCGGACGAGCTGCTCGATCGCTCGCTCGGAGTCCGGGCCTTCGGGCACGTTCTCGAGATAGGTGGTCTCGATCTTGTCGCCCAGTTCCTTCACCAGCGCCTGGCGACCGAGGTCGTGCTGATAGGTCCAGCCGAGGTCTCCGATCGGACCGAGATAAATGAAGCCGACTTTCAGCTTGTCGGCGGCGGAGGCCGCACTGACACTCCCGGCGAGCAAGAGCCCGGCAGCCAGTGCAAGAAGTGATTTCCTCATCATCAATCTCCAAACATCGGGGGAAGCCACAATCCGCCGCATGCGCGCCCCTTCGCGCACACTGCGGAAACGAAATCTAGCGGTCGGGCACGAACACCGTGCCGAGCGCGGCCGGTGCGGTCGAGCCGCCCGTGCGCGCGCGGGAGAGCAGGACCAGCACGATGACGGTCGCAAGGTAAGGCAGCGCCGACATGAATTGCGAGGGAATGCCGACGCCCCAACCTTGCGCGTGCAGCTGCAGGATCGTCACCGCGCCGAACAGATAGGCGCCGACAACGAGCCGGCCCGGCCGCCAGGACGAGAACACCACCAGCGCCAATGCGATCCAGCCGCGCCCCGCGGTCATACCTGGAATGAAGAACGGCGTATAGGCGAGCGGCAGATAGGCGCCCGCAAGACCCGCGCAGGCGCCGCCGAACATCACCGCGAAGGTGCGGATGCGCAGTACGGGATAGCCGAGCGCATGCGCGGAAACGTGATTGTCGCCGCAGGCGCGCAAGATCAGTCCCGCCCGGGTGCGGTACAGGAACCACCACACGCCGACGATCAGCGCGATCGAGAAATAGACGAAGCCGTCCTCGCCGAACAGCACGCGGCCGATCAGCGGAATATCGGTCAGGACAGGGATATGGAGGTGCACGGCCGGCGTGATGCGCTCGCCGACGAAGCCGGCGCCGATCAGGCCCGAGAGCCCGACGCCGAGGATGGTCAGCGCGAGGCCGGTTGCGACCTGGTTGACGGCGAGCCCGAGCGCCATCAGCGCGAACACGAGCGACATCAGCGTGCCCGCGACGATGCCGAACAGCGCGCCGATAAAGGTTGATCCGGTCAGCCACGCGCCGGCAAAGCCACAGGCCGCGCCGACGATCATCATGCCCTCGACGCCGAGATTGAGCACGCCGGAACGCTCGACCACGAGCTCGCCCGTCGCCGCAATCAACAGCGGCGTCGACGCGGCGAGCACCGCCAGGATGATGGCCTCAACCAGCACCACGGGCCACCTGTCGGTTCGGGAACACCAGCTTGAAGCGGTAGAGAATGAGGGAGTCGCAGGCGAGCACGTAGAACAGCAGAATGCCCTGAAAGACCTTGGTGACGTCCAGCGGAATCTTCATCGCGATCTGCGCCTGCTCGCCGCCGATAAAGGTCAACGCGAGGAAGAGGCCTGCAATTAATATTCCAAGCGGGTTCAACCGGCCGAGGAAGGCGACGATGATCGCGGTAAAGCCGTAGCCGGGCGAGATGCCGGGCTGGAGATGCCCGACCGGCCCCGCCACCTCGATGATGCCGGCAAGCCCGGCCAGCGCCCCGGAGACGGCGAAGGTCAGGATGATCAGCTGGTTGGCGTTGAAGCCGCCGAACCGCGCTGCACGCGGCGCCGCGCCGACCACGCGGATCTCGAAACCTTTGATGGTGCGCCCGAGCAGGATCGCGGCTGCGGCGACGACGAGCAGGGCGATGATCGAGCCGACATGGAGCCGGCCGCCCTCGATCAGCAACGGCACCGTCGCCACCGGATCGAACTCGGCCGTGGTCGGGAAATTGAAGCCGTGCGGATCGCGCCAGGGACCGCGCACGAGATAGTCGAGGAAAAGGTCGGCGACATAGACCAGCATCAGGCTGGTCAGGATTTCGCTGGCGCCGAACTTCACCCTGCAGATCGCAGGGATCAGCGCATAGAGCGCGCCCGCGGCGGCGGCGAGGACGAGCATGGCCGGCAGCACCCAGGCGCCGGCGTCAGTGCCTTGCGTCTTCACCGCGATCCAGCTTCCCGCGACGGCGCCGATCAGGAATTGCCCTTCGGCGCCGATGTTCCAGGCGTTGGCGAGATAGCACAGCGACAGGCCGATCGCGATCATCACCAGGGGCGTTGCCTTCACCGCGATCTCCTGGAGCGAATAGCCGTCGGTCAGGGGCGCAATGAAATAGGCGTGCAGGGCAAGCAGCGGATTCTTGCCGAGGATCGCGAACAGGATGACCATGGTGACGATCGTAAGGCCAATCGCGATCAGGGGAGACACCAGCGCGATCGTATTGGAGCGCTCGGCACGCTTCTCAAGCACCAGCTGCATGCGCGACCTCCTTCGGCTCCAGGCTGCTGCCGCCCATCAGAAGGCCCAGCTTCTCGCGGCTTGCTTCGCCTGCCGAGAGCGGAGCCGACAGCTTGCCGTGGAACATCACGGCGATGCGGTCGGCGATCTCGGCGAGCTCGTCGAGATCCTGGCTGGTCACGAGCACCGCGGCGCCTGCGGTGGCGAGATCAAGCAGTGCCTGACGGATGACGGCGGCAGCGCCGGCGTCGACGCCCCAGGTCGGCTGGCTCACCACCAGCACCGCGGGGTTGCGCAGGATCTCGCGTCCCACGATGAACTTCTGCAGATTGCCGCCGGACAGGCTCGCGGCCTCGGGATCGCGCTTGGCCTTGCGGACGTCGAAGGTTTCGGTCGCGCGGTCGACCGTTCTCAGCGTGGCCGCCGTATCGATGAAGCCGCGATGGACCATGCCGCTGGCGGCATGGCCGGTGAGCAGCGCATTCTCCGACAGTCTCATCCGCGGAGCCGTGCCGTGGCCGAGCCGCTCCTCGGGAACGAAAGCTGCGCCCAGCTTTCGCCGTTGGGTGATCGAAAGATGACCGGCGGCGATGCCTTCGATCACCACCGTTCCGGGGTCCTTCGAGAGGCGCTCGCCGGACAGCGCCGCGAACAATTCGTCCTGGCCGTTGCCGGCGACGCCGGCGATGCCGAGGATCTCGCCGCCCTTTAGCTCGAATGAGATGTGCTCGAGCCGCACGCCATGCGCCTCGGCGGGGGCGAGCGAGAGATCGTTGACGACGAGCCGCGGCACGGTGGTCTTGCGGCCGGATGCGGCCTTCACTTCCTTGACCTCGCCGCCGACCATCATCCGCGCAAGTGAGGCGGCGGTTTCGAGCCGAGGATTGCAGGTCTCGACCTTCCTGCCGCCGCGCAGGATCGTGGCGGTGTCGCAGAGCCGTTTCACCTCCTCCAGCTTGTGGCTAATATAGAGGATGGCGCGGCCTTCGGCCTTGAGGCGCTCCAACACGATGAAGAGCTGGTCGGCTTCCTGCGGCGTCAGCACCGCGGTGGGCTCGTCTAGGATCAGGAATTTCGGATCCTGCATCAAGGCGCGGACGATCTCGATGCGCTGACGCTCGCCGACGGAGAGTTGCCACACCTCGCGCCTGGGATCGAGCGGCAGACCGTAAGTCTTGGACACCTGTTCCAGCCGGGCCGACATGTCCTTGAAGGATTCCTTGCCGTCGAGGCCGAGCGCGACGTTCTCGGCCACCGTGAGATTGTCGAACAGCGAGAAGTGCTGGAACACCATACCGATGCCGCGGCTGCGCGCTTCGGACGGACCGGACAGCACGATTCGCTCGCCCTGCCAGTGAATCTCGCCGGCGCTGGGCTGGATCAGTCCGTAGATCGCCTTGACCAGCGTGGACTTGCCGGCGCCGTTCTCGCCCAGCAGGGCGTGGATTTCCCTCGGCCAGATGTCGATATCGATGCAATCGTTGGCAAGGAAATCCCCGTAACGCTTGGTGAGGCCGATGGTCCTCAGGAGCGGGGATTTGCCGGAATGCTGGCCGTTGGGCGTCCGATCTAACATTCGCTGATGCGCTTGCATGGGTGAAGTGCCTCAATACTGGGCCAGTTTGGACCGCGGTGTAAGATGTGAAAAAGCATCATCCCTTGCTCAACGCTTCGGCAGGCCCTCGGGCCAGCGCTCGTCGTCGACTCCGGGCGATCAATTCCCGCAAACGGCACCTGGACGGTGGGGGCGATCGCGTCCGCGAGTCGGTCCTCTGTTGCAAATTTGTGACGGTTCAAGGTAAATCGGAACCCGCTGTGCAGTCCTGACGCCATGTTGAGCAATGGACGCGTCGGTCGTCCATCGCGAGGAGTGCAGCGACGGCAACAGCTGCGTCGATGCGGCACTGCGTTCGGGCTCAATCAGAAAATCCGAATAAAAACAATCGGGAATGTTCGGCAGCGGCGCCCCTCTCCTTGTGTGTTCGCTCCATGCGCAAGCGCTGAGATTCTTCGGTCGCCTGTCGCGCGCTGCTGCAACATGCGGCACGCCATGTGAAAAGTTGAGGCTTCTCGGCCCGGGAGATCGGCGCAAATGTCGCACCCGGGGGCGCGCATTTTTGCTTGCCCAAACGAGGGGGTATTCAGGATGTCGTTTCGTTATACGGCAGTGGCAGCAGCGGCGCTGTCACTTGCTACGCTGGCCATCGGTGGCCTGGCTCAGGCGGCGGACCTGCCGGTCAAGGCGGCCAAGAAGGCTCCAGACCTTCCGTTCTTCCTGGTGATCGATAACCGCGTCACGTTCTCATACATCTTCAACGCTGCGCAACCGGGCGCGTGGTCATTCCGGCCAGATGGGTCGATCGACAGCAAGACCACCAAGCAGGTCTATTCGTTCACCCATTTCGACCTCTGGGCGTACGGCACCAACTTCTTCACCATCTCCCTGTTCAAGTCGGATCACAATGATCCGGCGGGGCCGTGCACCAATGCGGGGACAATCTTCGGTGCGCCGGCGACGTGCGCGGGTGCGACCGAAATCTACGGCCTGTTCCGCTCGACCTTCGGCTGGAACGAACTCTTCAACACCAAGGCCTTCAGCGCGGGCCCGCTGCACAACATTTCGTTCGAAGTCGGCATGGATGCCAATACCGAGAACCGGTATTTCGGCGCTGCCAAGCGCGACGTCGTCGGCGGTCTGCAGTTCGCATTCGACCTGCCCTACAAGGGGTACGTCAATGTCGCGCCGCTGGTCTATTGGGAGTTCGCCAACCACAATTCCTTCAGCCAGTGCGGGCTGTTCGGTCCGGGCGTTCCCGGCGTCACCTGTCTTGCGGACGGCAACACGTCGTTCAAGCCAACCTGGGCCGTCGAGGTCAATTACTACATGGACCTCGGCTTCCTGCCGCCGAACATGCAGTATTTCTCGATCAGCGGCCGCGCCGGCTGGTACGGCAAGAAGGGCACGGACACCGAGCCGCTTCCCTACAGCCCGGCGAACGGCGTCTACAACACCGCGGTCGAGTTGAATTCGGAGCCCATCCGTCTGACCTTCGATGCGTCGAAGGCGGCCTGGGGCGACAAGTACTCGCACTTCGTGGACGTCTGGGTGGCTTACCGCTACTGGCAGAACAAGTTTGGTCTCGATCACAACCTCGCGGTCGGCTGTACCACGCTCGTCGGTGGCGCGAGGGTGAGCACCGGAGCGTGCACCGAGTCCTCGCTCTACTCCGGTATCACCGTGAAGTTCTGATCGCCTGATGCTCTGCAGGTGAAGACGATGGCGCCGCGTCAAACCTCCGCGGCGTCATCTTCTTTGGTCCTTTGGGGATGTGCTGCTACGTCGTCCAAACGCCGTCGTGCAGCGCTTCGGCTTCGTCTTCGAGCAGGGGCCCGACGACCTCCGTCCGCCGCTGGCCGCTGGCAAAGACCTCGCGGCATGGCAGGTCGAGGGTCGGATTCTCCGGATGGTTGCCGGTGATGCCGCGCAGGCGATGCTCGCTGAGGCCATAGACGACGCGGCCGATGCCGGCCCAGTAGATCGCGCCCGCACACATCGCGCAGGGTTCGGCTGAGGAATAGAGCGTGGCTTTCGCCAGCACCTCGCGATCGAGCGTGCGGCAGGCCTGGGTGGCTGCGAGGCGCTCGGCGTGCGCGGTGGCGTCGCGATCCGGCATGTAGCCGTTCTCGGTCTCGATCAGCACCTTGCCGTCGGCATCGACGACGATGCAGCCGAACGGGTGGTTGCCATGGGTGAGGGAACGACGGGCGACCGCGAAGGACAGGCGCAGGAAGTGCTCGTCGCGCCCTGATGCGTCGTCCATCGATCCTCCGTTCAGTGTCCTGCCATGTGCCGGCCGACCACGGTGAGATCGGCTTCGCTGGTCCGTGCTTCATACACGAATTCGCCGTGGAACATCACCACCAGCCTATCCGACAGTTCGAGCAGCTCGTCGAGGTCCTCACTGACGAGCAGGACGGCGGCGCCGCGGTTGCGCGCCGCCATGATCTCGGCGTGGATCTGCGCCACCGCGGCGAAATCGAGGCCGAAGCAGGGGTTGGCGGCGATCAGCACCTCGACGTCGCCGCCTAGCTCGCGGGCCAGCACAGCGCGCTGCACGTTGCCGCCGGACAGTGCCGAGATCGGCGTGTCAGGCGTGCGGGTCTTGATCTTGTATTGCCCGATCTTCTTCCTGGCGTCGCTCCGGAAGGCTCCGCGATTGAGCCACCAGCCGCCGCTGGCAAAGGGTGCGCGGTCGAATTCGCGGAAGGCGATGTTGTCGGCGACGCTCATGCCGCCGACGCAGGCATTCTTCAGCGGCTCCTCGGGCAGGAGAGACATCCTGTGGCGCCGCATCTCCTCGCGGCTTGCGTGATAGGGATCGCCGGCGACGCGAATATCGCCGCTCTCGGCCTCGCGCTGGCCGGCCAGAACTTCGACGAGCTGGCGCTGGCCGTTGCCGGAAACGCCGGCGATGCCGACGATCTCCCCGGCGCGAACCGTGAGCGAGACATCGTGCACGGCAACGGCGCCCGCATCGTCCAGGGCGCGGAGCTTTTGCAGCTCCAGCCTGGCCTGACCGGCTTCGCCGGTGCGCGGCGGCTGCACCGTCAGCTCCTCGGCGCCGATCATGGTGCGTGCCATCTCATCCGGCGTCAGCTCGGAAACCTTGCCGGCTCCAGCGAGCTTGCCGCGGCGCAGGATGGTGACTTCGTCGGCGAAGGCCATGACCTCGCGGAACTTGTGCGTGATCATCAGGATGGTCAGCTCGCCCTTCACGACCATGTCGCGGAGCATGCCGAGCACCTCGTCCGCTTCCGCCGGCGTCAGCACCGAGGTCGGCTCGTCCAGGATCAGGAAGCGGCGCTTCAGATAAAGCTGCTTGAGGATCTCGCACTTCTGCCGTTCGCCGGCAGAGATGTCCGAAACTTTCGCGGCAAGCGGCACCTTGAAAGGCATCCGAGCAAGGAACGCCTCCAGCTCTTTCATCTCGTTCGGCCAGCTCACCACGGCCGGCACGTCGTCGCGCGCCAGCACGAGGTTTTCGGCAACCGTCATCGCGGGCACCAGCGTAAAATGCTGATAGACCATGCCGAGGCCGAGGGCATGGGCATCCTTCGGGTTGGCGATCGCCTGCTCGCGGCCGCCGACGAGAATGTCGCCTTCTGTCGCGTGGTAGTAGCCCATGATGCATTTGACGAGGGTGGATTTGCCGGCGCCATTCTCGCCGAGCAGAGCATGGAACGAGCCGGGCCGCACCTTCAGCTCGACATTGTCCAGCGCCAGGAAGTCGCCGAAGCGCATGGTCATGGCGATGGCATCGACGCCGAAGGCGCCCGAGGGCGGAGGCGTTTCGCCGATGATCACGAAATCGCTCCGATGAAGGCATCAGAGGTCGAGACCGCGCCGAACACGCCGCCCTGCATCTTGATCATCTTCAGCGCGTGGTCGTGGTTGCTCTTGTCGGTCGCGCCGCAACAATCGTGCAGCAGGACGCATTCGAAGCCGCGGTCGTTGGCCTCGCGCATGGTGGTGTGGACGCAGACGTCGGTCGTGATCCCGGTCAGCACGATGTTCTCGATGCCGCGGACGCGCAGGATCAGCTCCAGATCGGTGGCGCAGAACGAGCCCTTTCCGGGCTTGTCGATGATCGGCTCGCCGGGCAGTGGCGCCAGCTCCTCGATGATGTCCCAGCCGGGCTCGCCGCGCACCAGGATGCGGCCGCACGGGCCGGGATCGCCGATGCCGGCGCCGATCTGGCGCGAGCGCCAGCGCTTGTTGGCGGGCAGGTCGGAGAGATCGGGGCGGTGGCCCTCGCGGGTATGGATGATGTGGAAGCCTTGGCTGCGCATCGCCGCGAGCAGCCGCTTGATCGGCTCGATCGGCGCCCGCGTCAGCGAGAGGTCATAGCCCATCTTGTCGACATAGCCGCCGACGCCGCAGAAATCGGTCTGCATGTCGATGATGATCAGTGCCGTATTCTCCGGGCGGAGATCACCATTGTAGGGCCAGGCATAGGGCTCGGACTTGATGTAGCGCTCGGGCATGGACGACCTCGTGCGTGTTTACCGTGTGATCGAGAGTTCGGCGGGCGCGCCGGTCAGCGTCCGCTTCGGCGAGCAGGTGATGATCATGATCGCCAGCGTCAGGATGTAGGGCGCAGCATTGAAGAGGTGATAGCCGGAGGTGACGCCGACCGATTGCAGCGCCGGACCCAGCGCCGCCGCGCCGCCGAAGGCGAGCGAAGCCCACAGGCAGAGCAGGGGATCCCAGCGCGCGAAGATCACGAGCGCGACGGCGGTGATGCCCTGGCCCGAGGAAAGGCCCTCGTTCCAGCTTCCCGGATAGAACAGCGACAGGAACGAGCCGCCAATGCCGGCGAGGAAGCCGCCGACCATGGTGGCGCGCAGGCGGATCAGCAGCACGGAATGACCCATCGCGCGTGCGGCATCCGAGCTCTCGCCGGCGGTGCGGATGAGCAAGCCCCAGCGAGTGGTGCGGAAGGCCCAATAAAGGATTGGCGCCAGCACCACGCCGATCAGGAACAGCACGTTGATGCGTAGCGCGGCGCGGACTTGCGGGATGTCGCTCCACCAGCCGAAGTCGATGGCGGGCAGCCGCGGCGCTGTCGGCTCGATCAGCGGCTTGCCGAGATAGAAGGCAAGGCCGGTGCCGAACAGCATCAAGGCAATACCCACGGCAACGTCGTTGACGCGCGGCAGCGAGCAGATGCCGGCATGCAGCGCACCCAGTAGCGCGCCGGTGATACCGGCGGCCAGCACGCCGAGCCACGGAGAGCCGGTGAGATAGGAGATGCCATAGGCGCTCATCGCACCCATCACCAGCGTGCCTTCGAGGCCGAGATTGATACGGCCCGAACGCTCGGTGATGCATTCGCCCAGGCTCACGAACAGGAATGGGGTGGAGACGCGAATGGCGCCGCCAAGGACGGCGAGCGGGACTGTCCAGAGGCCGATCGATCCGTCTGCCATCTCAGGATTTTCCCTTCAGAAATCCGATGCGGCCGTAGAGCGCATCGCTGGCGAGCACGAAAACGAAGATGATGCCCTGCAGCACCAGCACGGACGCATCGGGTAGCCCCAAGCGGCGTTGCAGCAGGCCGCCACTGGCGCTGATGCCGCCGAGCAGGATTGCGACGGGGATGATGGCGAGCGGATTTTGCCGCGCCAGGAAGGCAACGAGGATGCCGGTGAAGCCGTAGCCGGCCGCGAGGTTGGCGTTGGTGCGTCCCTGCACGGCGGCGACCTCGACCATGCCGGCAAGGCCAGCCGCGCCACCGGCAAGGAAGCAGACGGTCAGGATCAGCTTGTCGACGCCGAGGCCGACGATCTTCGCAGCACGGATGTTGCCGCCAGCCACGCGCGCGGCGAAGCCGAACACGGTGTGATAGATCAGGATGTAAGAGGCGATCGCGGCAATCACGCCGAACACGAGGCCCCAATGCACGTCGGTGCCGGGAATGGAGCCGATCATGTTGGCGGCGCCGATCTCGCGGGTGGACGGCTTGTTGAGGCTGGCGGGATCGCGCATCAGCCCTTCGACCAGATGGTTGAGGATCGCGAGCGCGATGTAGACGAGCAGCAGGCTCGAGATGGTCTCGTTGACGCCGCGATACTGCCGCAAGCCGCCTGAGAGCATGATCCACAGTCCGCCGCCGATCACGCCGGCGCAGACCATGGCGATCTGGACGACGAACGGCGGCATGCCCTGAAGCGCGAGTGCGGCGCTGGTTGCCGACAACGCGCCGATCAGCAGCGCGCCTTCGCCACCGATGATGACCATGCCGAGCTGCGCCGGCAGCGCGGTACAGAGCGCGGTGAGGATGAGGGGCGCTGCGCGCGTCAGCGTGTTCTGCCAGGAGAACCAGGTGCCGAACGCGCCGTAATACATGTAGAAATAGAGATCTAACGGGTTCTTGCCGAACATCGCGACGAAGATGCCGAACACCGCGAGCGCGCCGACGAGCGCCGCGCCGGGGATCAGGACATATTCGATCGTGCCGCCGTGGCGTTGGAGGAAACCGGGATCGGCGGCCGGGGCGACTGTCCCGACCGCGTCCGTGGAATCCGCCGCTTCCGTGGTCACGAAGTGGCTCCGAGCACGCCCTCGACGAGGTAGTCCATCTTCTCCAGCTCAGGATCCTTCTGGCCGCGGTCGGTACCGGCGGGGATCACCGTCTTGCCCTTGTTGTCGACCAGCCCACCCTTGAAGATGGCGTAGCCTTCTGCCGACAGGAATTTTGCCTTGGCCTCGTCGGCCGCCTTGCGCGCTTCGGCCGAGACCGCTTCGCCATAGGGCGAGGTCTTGACGATCTCTTCCTTCAGGCCGCCGCGGTAGAAATTCGGGATGCCTTCGCCGGAGGCGATCATCTTGACGAACTTCGGATAGAGCGCTTCCCAGTTCCACTCCGCGCCGGTGAGATAGGCCTTGGGTGCCAGCGCCGACTGGTTGGTGTGATAGCCGCAGACGAAGGCGCCGCGCCGCGCGGCATTCTCGACCATGGTCTTGGGCCCATCGACGTGGCAGGTGAGCACGTCCACACCCTGATCGATCAGGCTGTTGGTGGCTTCGGCCTCCTTGACCGGCATCGACCAGTCACCGGTGAAGATCACCTGCGTGGTGGCCTTTGGATTGACGGACTTGGCGCCAAGCGTGAAGGCGTTGATGTTGCGTAGCACTTGAGGGATCGGCTTGGCTGCGACAAAGCCGAGTTTGCCGCTCTTCGACGTCAGGCCGGCGACGATGCCTGAGATGTACTGGGCCTCGTCGATATAGCCGAAATAGCTGCCGGCATTCTTGGGGTCCTTGTCGCTCCAGAGGCCGCCGCAATGCTCGAAGCGGAGCTTCGGGTACTTGTTGGCCATCTTGATCATGTGCGGATTGTAGTACCCGAACGAGGTCGGGAAGAGCAGGGTGGCGCCGTCGAGATTGATCATGGACTCGATTGTCTTCTCGACCGCGTCGGTCTCCGGCACCTTTTCCTCCTCGACCACCTTGAGGCCGGGAATCTTCTTCAGCGCCGCCGCACCCTGCGCGTGGGCCTGATTGTAGCCGTAGTCGTCGCGCGAGCCGACATAGATGAAGCCGATGGTGGTCTCGGCCGCGAAGGCCGGGCGGAGGCCCGCAGCCGCGCCGAGGGTGAGGGCCGCGCCGCCCTGCAACAAATGACGTCGTGAAATCCTGCCATAATCCATTGCTCGCTCCCCTTGGCGGATGTCCCGCCTTGATCTCGCGGCTGCGCCGGCTTGGCGGAGCCGGGACCAGATGTCGCAAGCTTCGTGCCAGAGGCTATGAAGAGAGCAATTCGTTATAAGTACTTGAAAACAAATGCTAGATAAGGAGAGCGTCGAACTTGGCGAGGAAAGGTGCAGATTAATTTATGGGCAATATCTAAATATTGTATGCAGTGGAGTTAAGCAGTCCGAACCAGCTCGCGCATGTGTATGACCGCCGTTGGACGGTCGGCCGGCAAGGCGCATTCATGCTAACCACGCGCTGACTGGGACGGCGCCGGTGATGTTCGCTGGCACCGAACTTGTATCGATTGTCGCCAGGACCGCCGTGTCCTCAGAAGATGGAAAGCTCGCCGAGATGGGCGCTGGTACCGTTCACGATGCATCGCTCAGCAATGAGATCGCTCGCCGGATCAACGAGCTCGGCGCGATCTCGGAAGACCCCGAAAAACTCACCCGCATCTTTCTCAGCAAGGAGCTGCGCAAGGCCGCTGACCTCATCATGGGTTGGATGCGCGAGGCCGGTATGAGCGCGCATCTGGACGCGATCGGCAATGTCTGCGGACGGTACGAAGGCGAGCGGCCGGGCGCGCCCTGCCTGATGCTCGGCTCACATTACGACACCGTGCGCGATGCCGGCAAATGGGATGGACCGCTGGGTGTGATCACGGCGATCTCTTGCGTCGCCGATCTCAACCGCCGCGGCAAGCGCCTGCCGTTTGCGATCGAGGTGATCGGTTTTGCCGACGAGGAGGGAGTGCGGTTTGCCTCGACCTTGCTCGGCAGCCGTGCGGTGGCCGGCACTTTCGATGAGAGCGTGCTGAATACGCGCGACAGCAATGGCGTGTCGATGCGCGAGGCCCTCGTTCACTTCGGCCTCGATTCCGACCATATCGGCGCGGCCGCGCGGACGCGGCGCGAGCTGCTTGCCTATCTCGAATTGCACATCGAGCAGGGGCCGGTGCTGGAAGCGCAGAACCTGCCCGTCGGCGTCGTGACCGCGATTGCCGGCGCCACACGCCTTGCGGCGCGGCTCACCGGCATGGCCGGGCATGCTGGCACCGTGCCGATGGCGCTGCGCCGCGACGCGCTCGCCGGCGCGGCCGAATGCGTCGGTGCGATCGAGCAGTTTTGCCGCACCGACGAGGGCGGCCTCGTCGGCACCGTCGGCTACATCCAGGCGAGGCCCGGCGCGACCAACGTCATTCCGGGCGAAGTATCCTTCACCATCGACATGCGCGCGCCGACCGATATGCACCGCAAGCGCGCGGTGGCCGATGTCGTCCGCCAGATCGAGGCGATCGCCAAGCGGAGGCAATTGGGACTCCAACTTGACGTGACCCACGAGAACCGCACCGCGCCCTGCGCGCCCTGGCTCAAGCAGCAGATCGCGCAGGCGATCGAAGCCGAAGGCTTCTCCGTGTTCGAGCTGCCGAGCGGGGCAGGGCACGACGGCATGGCGATGATCGACATCGCGGACGTCGGCATGATCTTCGTCCGCTGCCGCGGTGGTATCAGCCATCATCCGGACGAGCATGTCGAGCTTGCCGATGCCGACGCCGGCGCGCGTGTGCTGCTCAGGGTGATCGAGAATTTCAGGCCGCGTACGGCTTAGGCAAGCGTCACGAACCCGCAAGTCACCGGGTAGAGATACGAATCAGTCATGTTTAGAATGGTGGCCATCATCGCGAGGGTCACGAGACAATCAGCCGATTGACGGACATGAACAGCGACATCTCTTTTCCATCACATCGTGAGAACCGGTTTTATCAGGGGATGGCTGCGACCTTCGTCGCCAACGCCCTTCAGGCGGTCAATTTTCTCGGTGATCGATTTCTGAGACAATCGCCCCATTCTTTGTCGGCCATCGCGGACCTCTATCGGCACTCGATGGACAGTGCCTTTTCCCTGACCGAGGCCTTCCTGGTCACCGGCGCACCCCACGCATCGGCCTATTACCCCCGCGACTTCGCCTGGTTCTATCCTGACGTGCTCGATCCCGAGACGATCATGGACTCGCGGGACGCGGTGCGACGGGTCCGTCTGCTCGAAAAGAGCGTTCGCCTGCTGCTGGAGGCAGTTCGCGCCGACGTCGTCACCACGACCATCGTCCCCGCGGGGCGCGGCCGGTATCTCGGCGTGAACTATTTCTCGCGGCCCTCGGATACGCTGCTTGGCATTCTCGCCGGTCTGCAGCAGATGCTATCTGCCGAGCAGAGGGCCTCATCCTACCTGGCGATGTCGCAATGCGCGCATGCCGGCCGCTTGCTGCTGGCCGAATATGGCGGAGACCTGAAGCGCGCGATGCTGAAGCTTGCGAGCGAGCTGGAGGCATTCGACGCTGACGGCACCAGATATTTGCTGTGCGACTCCACCGGCCCGCGCTCCGCGGCGACGGATACCCGCGCCGAGCGCCGGCGTTTCGTCACCAATGCCTGTGTCTACACGACCTTCGTGTGGGGCGTGCAGCTCGGAATTGTCGGCGAGAACGAGTTGAAGCGGCTGCTCGGGCGCGACCTCGCGCAGTACAAGAGGGACCTGCTCCGCCTGTTCGGGAAGGACGGCTATATCAGGCATTCCCTGGACGGCCCGGCGAGCTCACCGGCATCGTCGGTCGCATTGGATTTCGTCAGCGTGCATCGCGGCTTCTGGAATATGAGCGAGGCGAGCGAGCGCGCGCTGTTCGCGGCCACGGCGGATCTGATCATCGCCGAACCGCGGTTTCGCATTCCCAGCACGTTCCACTTCCTGGTGTCGGCGGATAATCCGCGCAACAAGATCATCCACAAGATAGCGGCGCCCGCCTATCAGGGGCGCTCCTCCTGGCCGACATTCAATGTCGAGTTTGCGGATCGTATGCTCGACTTTGATGAGGCCTCAGGGAGTGCGATCTACCGGGCCTGCGCGCAAGGAATCCTGAAGGACATTCGCACCGCGACCGAGGTCCACGGCGGCTATCAGGAGCTGATCTCGGAGCAGGGTCTGAAGTATCGCACCTGGGCCTATAAGGGCGCCGTGGCCCACTCGTGGTTTCCGCGCTTCCTGTCGGTTTGGAGGCGGGCGTACGGCACGCCACTCCTCCAGTGGAATGACTGATCCCGCGAACCGCTATCCCGCGGTCACGTCGACCACCTCGCCGCCCTCCAGCACCTTGGCTGCCTTGCTGCGGTCGAGATCGCCTTCCCAGGCCGCGACCACGACGGTTGCGACGCAGTTGCCGACGAGGTTGCCGAGCGCGCGGGCCATGCCGATGAACCAGTCGACCGACAGCACCAGCACGAGGCCGATCGCGGGGATGCTCGGCACCGC
This sequence comes from Bradyrhizobium sp. SPXBL-02, assembly GCF_051853065.1. Taxonomy (NCBI): domain Bacteria; kingdom Pseudomonadati; phylum Pseudomonadota; class Alphaproteobacteria; order Hyphomicrobiales; family Nitrobacteraceae; genus Bradyrhizobium; species Bradyrhizobium sp. SPXBL-02. The sequence continues at coordinate 2,662,876 of NZ_CP182474.1, forward strand.
GTTCAAGGTCGCGGCGAGGATCACGATCGCCGAGCCCGGCACGCCATGTGCGCCCTTCGACGTGATCAAGGACACGCCGAGCACCAGCAGCAGGTCGCCGAACGACAACGGCGTGTTGGTGGCCTGCGCAATGAAGACGACGGCGAGTGTGAGGTAGATCGAGAAGGCGTCGAGGTTGAAGGAATAGCCGGTCGGAATGACGAGACCGACGACGGAATCCTTCACGCCCATGCGCTCCAGCTTCTTCATGATCTGGGGCAGCACCGCGTCCGAGGATGCCGTCGCCAGCACGATGGTCAGCTCCTCGCGCAGGTAGGCGAGGAACTTGAGGATGTTGATGCCGGCGAGCGCCATCACGCCGCCGAGCACACCGAGCACGAAGATGCCGACCGAGACGTAGAACAGCATCACCAGCGACACGAGCTGCTTCAGCGAGCCGACGCCATATTTGCCGACCGTGTAGGCGACCGCGCCGAGCACGCCGAGCGGCGCAACCCGCACAATGAGCCCCATGACGCGGAACAGCACGGTGGAGGCTGCGTCGATCATGGAGGTGACGAGCGCGCCCTTCTCGCCGCCGACGAGCGCCAGACCGATGCCGAACAGAACCGCGAAGAACAGCACCTGAAGCACGTCGTTACGCGACAGCGCATCGAAGGAGGTGGTCGGAATCACGTTCATCAGGAAGGCACCGATGCCGCCGCCGGAGAGCTTGTGGGCGTTGTCGGCATAAGTGTTGAGCGCCTTGGCATCCAGCGTCGAGGGATCGATGTTCATGCCGTGGCCGGGACCGAAGATGTAGGCGAGCAAGAGGCCGACCACGAGGGCCACCGTCGTCATGATCTCGAAATAGATCAACGCCTTGACGCCGACGCGGCCGACCTTCTTGAGATCGCCGGCGCCGGCAATGCCATGCACGACGACGCAGAACACGATCGGCGCCACGATCATCGAGATCAGCTTCAGGAAGGCATCGCTGAGGATCTTGAGGCTGATGGCGAAGTTCGGAACGGCCATCCCCAGGATGACGCCAAGCACCAGCGCAGCCAAGACCTGGACGAACAGCGAGGTGTAGAGCGGCTTCGGCTCGGCGGCGGGTGCCGCGGCGATGGTCGACATGGTGCACTCCCCTTTGACACGTCCTGGACGTCAGAGAGGAGCAACAACCGTGCCAGAATGTCGCGGTCACGCCCGAGAAACCGGGTTATTCCGCCGCCTTCGCCGTCTTGCCGAACATCCGCGTCGGGGCCGGGAAGCCGCACGAGGTGCCGTCGGTGACCTTGACCTGGTCTTCCCACGGCAGTCGGAAGGTGCCGGCGACCATGTCCTGCATGAAGGTGTAGGGGCAGTCCATCGCGCCGCCCTTCACCGCGACATAGCCGCGGTGCCAGAGCTGGTAGATGTTGTTTTCGACGCCCCAGTTGATGCGCGCCTCGCGCACGAGGTCCGGCCGGACCTCTGCGGTGATGATCTCGTCGGCACGGCCGGTCGTACCATGCGCCAGCACGGTGCCGTCGAAATTGACGATCATGCCTTCGCCCATGGAATCGAACGAGCCGTCCGAGCCGCACATGCAGACATTTGCGGTGACCATCAGGTTCTGAAACGAATTGGCCTGGTTGGTGAAGCGCCAGGCTTCGCGGATCGGCGCGGTGTAGCCGGCGGTGCGGATCATGATCTCCGCGCCTTTGTAGGCGCATTCCCGTGCCATCTCCGGGAGCATGCCGTCATGGCAGATGATCAGCGCGATCCTGGCGCCCTTCGGGCCCTCGATCACGGGAATGCCGATGTCACCGGGCTCCCATGGCTCGACCGGAATCCAGGGATGAAGTTTCCGATAGTAGAGCTTGATCTCGCCGTGGTCGTCGATGATCAGGCCCGAGTTGTAGGGATTGCCATGCGGGTTGAACTCCATGATGGAGAAGCAGCCCCAGATCCTGTTGTCGACACAGGCCTGCTTGAAGGCCGCGACCTCCGGTCCGTCAAGCCGACACATGATCTCCGGATTGGTGTCCATCGAGAGGCCGTGCAGCGAGTATTCGGGGAAGACCACCAGATCCATGGTGGAGAGATTGCGGCGGGCCTTGCCGACCATCCAGGCGATGCGCTCGGTTTGCCTGGCGAGATCGGCGCGGGTGACGACGTTCGGTAGCTGCAACTGAACCAGCCCAATCACGACGCCCTCAGGCGATTTGTTCAGTCCGCCAAGCCCGTTCATGATCAGCTCCCTTGCTACCCGCGCGGCGCCGTTGCGCGCAGTTCTCGGCGGAGCAAATCCGATTTTGGCGATGCGCAAAAGTCCATTTTTCAGGCGGCAGTGACCGTCGTGCTAACGTGGGGTACCAGTTCCCCCGAGCCGGCGGGCGCCTATTCTTGCAGCGCCACGTGCCTCAAGTCTCGGCTTGACCCGCAAAATCGACCGGTGTCAGACTTATGACATGAGTACAGCAGAGCGACATACCGTCAGCATTCGTGACGAATATGCCGAGATGACGCGGCAGCGCATCGTTGCCGCTTTTGTTGCGACGCTCGAGGACGAGGAGGCCGACGACATCTCGATGGCCGCGGTGGCCAAGCGCGCGAAGGTGGCCGAGCGAACCATCTATCGGCACTTCAAGACCCGTGCGGAGCTGTTCGCCGCGGCCGGCGAGTGGATCGAGAACAACGTCTTCAGCTACATTCCCTTCACCTCGCCCGACGAGCTTCCCGAGATCTTCCGCAAGCTGTGCAAGCGGTTCGACCGTCATCCGCATCTGGCGCGCGCCATTGCGATAACGCGGGTGGGGCGCCGGGTGCGTGCAGGCTTCAGACGGCACCTAATTGACCAGCATCGCAAGGCGATGGCGCCGCTCGTGCGCCATCTCACCGCCAAGGACGTCCGCCAGGCCGAAGCTCTCGCGTCCTACCTCAACAACGTGCTGGCCTGGAACGCGATGCGCGAGGATTTCGGCATGACGAGCTCCGAGATCGCCGACGCGATCGAATGGGCGCTCACGACCCTTTTGAAGGATGTGCGTCAGCGCGATGCCGCTGCTGCGCGCGCCGGCAAGGGGCGCAAACCACCTCGGAAGCGGACCGCGGCTGCGAAAGCACCGGCATAGAGTGAGGCAGCCATGAACGCGATACCCGACGATCTCCTGATCAATGCGCCTGACGAGGTGCGCATTCGCCAGGACCTGGTGCTGACGGCGCTCGGTCGTCGCCCGGCCGATCGTTCGTTGCGGGTCGGCAAATTGCTCGACGTGCACAGCCGCACGTGGAGCGAGGACCAGGAGATCGTCTTCAAGGGCCGGCGGATCGCGTGGGTGGGCCCGGCCGGCAGTTATCCCGGCGAGGTCCGCGAGCGTATGCATCGGCCGGATCTTGCAGCTGTGCCCGGCTTCGGTGAGGTGCACAAGCATATCGAAAGCTCGCATCTGACGCCCGAATGGGAAGCGGCGCTGGTGCTGCCGCACGGCAATACCTGGACCTGCGAGGCGAGCCACGAATTCTCCAACGTCAACGGTGCGCGCAATCTCGAATTCTGGTTCGAGGCACGCCGTCGCGGCTCGCCGCTGAAGATCTTTCCGCAACCCGGCTCGGCTGTGCCGCCGACCGCATATGAGTGGGGCGGCGGCTGGTATGGCCGCGACGAACAGGCACGCTTCATGAGCGAAAGCCTGATGGTCACCGGCCTCGACGAGGTCATGGACTGGCCGGCGGTGTGGAATCCCGACAACCCGTCCTACAAGCGGCTCTGGGGCATGATCGAGGCGACTTTCGCTGCGCGCGGCGTCGTCGAGGGCCACGCGTCGGGCCTGCGGGATCTGCCGTCCATCAACGCCTTTGCCGCGGCCGGGCTCGCGTCTGACCACGAGGTGCAGACGCCCGAGGAAACCTGGGACAAGCTCACGCGCGGTCTCTTTGTCGAGCTGCGCGTCTACGCCATGGACGAGATCGTCAAATGGTTGCTCGCGAAGGGTTTGCAGGACTGGTCGCAGGTTGCGTTCGCCACCGATGACCGCAGTGCCAGCCACACGCTCGAACTCGGCGCGAGCGATCATAATGCGCGGGTCGCGATCGAGGCCGGCCTTGCGCCGGAAATCGCGATCCAGTGTCTCACCATCAATCCGGCACGGCACATGCGTCTCACGCCGTTCGTCGGCAGTCTAGCGCCGGGGCGCTTCGGCGATGTCGTGCTGCTGTCCGATGTTGCCAAGCTTACGATCGCCGAAGTGTGGGCCGACGGCGCGCAGGTGTCCGAGGGCATGCGCTATCTCGGCCAAGTGCCCAAGATCGAATGGCCGCAATGGGCGACCAAGACCGTCAATATCAGGCGCACGATCAACCCTGAGGATTTCGAGCTGCGGGCTGAGTCAGGGCGGGCCACGATGAAAGCGGCGGTGATCCGCCCCTTCCATTGGCATCCTGAGTTCTACACGCTCGACCTGCCGGTGCGCGACGGGGCGGTGCAGCGCGACGAGAGCGAGGCCATCACAAAATTTGCCATCGTCGACCGGTTCTCCGGCGACGGGCGCATCGCAAAGATGTTCTGGCGCGGCTGTGGCCCGCGTACGCCGGAGACGGCGCTCGCCTGCTCGGTGGCGCACGACAAGCACAATCTCTGGGTGGTCGGCTCGTCCGACGCGGCGATGGCAAAGGCGGTGAACGCGCTGGTCGAACTTCAAGGCGGATGGGCGCTGGTGCGCGAAGGCGAGCTCGTCGCCACCGTGCGGTTCGAGGTCGGCGGGCTGATGAGCTGCCGCTCGGCGCAAGCGCTCGATGCCGAGATGCAGGCGCTCTACGCAGAAGGGCGCAAGGTCGACTGGATGTACGAGCCGACATTCCGGCCGCGCTGGTATCCGGGATTCCCGGAACGGCTGATGTTTGCAACGCTGACCTGCGCGCCCTGGAGCTGGGTGCTGGTAGCGCCGTGCGAGCAGGCACCGCTCGGTTTCATCAACGTGCAGACCGGCGAAGCACACCCGGTGGTCTGGTAGGGGGAGGACAGGGATGAACGAGATGACAAAGCCGCAAGCCGCCTCCGCGCAGCCGGCAGCCGCGAAGCTGCTCGATCGCGTCTTTCGCCTCTCCGAGCGCGGCACGAGCGTCGGGCGCGAGATGATGGCCGGAGCCACCACGTTTGCGGCAATGGCCTATATCATCGCCGTCAACCCCGCGATCATGTCCAACGCCGGAATGGATCGTGCCGATCTCGTCAGCGCCACGGCGCTGGCGGCGATCTTCGGCTCGGTGCTGATGGGGTTGTGGGCCAATCTGCCGCTCGCCGTAGCGCCGGCGATGGGTTCGAACGTCATCTTCACCTATGTCATCGTCAAGCAGATGGGCATGCCCTGGCAGGGCGCGCTTGCCATGGTCGCCTTCACCGGCGTGCTATTCCTGATCCTCAGCCTGTCGAAACTGCGGGAGAAGGTCGCGAAGGATGTGCCCGAAGCGCTGAAGATCGGCATCCAGGCGGCGGTCGGGACCCTCATCGTCTTCATTGCGCTGCGAGGCGCGGGATTCGTCGTCCAGAATCCGTCGACCTACATCGCCATGGGATCGTTGCGCAGCCCGCCGGTGCTGCTGACGTTGTTCGGACTCCTGCTCACGCCGGTACTGGTGGCGCGCCGAGTGCCGGCGGCGCTGATCCTGTCGATTGTGTTGCTGACCGCGATCGGCTTCTTCGTTCCTGGCGCCAACGGCAAGATGGTGACGTCGATGCCATCGGCCATCCTGTCGTGGCCGCGCTGGCCGACCAGCACCTTCATGGCCCTCGATATCGAGTATCTCTTCAGCCATTTCGTTGTGGCGCTGCCGCTGCTGTTCTATTTCCTGTGCGCCGAATTCTTTTCGACGCTGGGCACGCTGATCGGCGTGACGGGCGCTGCCAATTTGCGCAAGCCCGATGGCTCGATCCCGAACGCCACGGCGGCCTTCGCGACCGACGCGACGGCTTCGATCGTGGGGCCGCTGCTCGGGACGTCCGTCGTCACGGCTTATATCGAATCCATCACCGGTGTGCAGGCCGGCGGTCGCACCGGCCTGACTTCCCTGACCGTTGCGGGATTCTTCTTTCTCGCGCTGTTCTTCTGGCCAATCTTCGTCATCATTCCGCCGCAAGCGACCGCGCCGGCGCTGGTGCTCGTCGGCGTGCTGATGATGCAGGGGCTTGCCCGCATCGACATGACGGATCTCGTCAATGCGGTTCCGATCGTGCTGACGTTGCTGGTGACCGTGTTGACCAACAATCTCATCAACGGAATGGCCCTGGGTACGTTGAGCTACATCGCGCTGGAAGTGTCCATCGGTCGGCGGTCGCAGATTCCAGCGATGGTGTGGGGACTTGGCGCCGTGTTCGTCGCTTACGCCATCGTGATCGCACAGATCTTTTGACGTGTGCGTCAGGCCGCGAGGTCCAGCAACCTGCAAGATCCGCGCACCAAAGCCTTTCGCCCGGCCGGTGTCATTGCAGGGACACCGTCATCGACAAAGACAAGGCCGAGTTCGACCAGGCTCTTGACGACATAAGCCTTCGCAAGGCGACCATTCGACACCGGATTGCGAAGCGCCTTCAGTGCTTCCCACTGGTCGGTTGAAAGATCGAATTCGAAATCGTTGCTCATGTTGCCTCAGGCGATCGTCCGGTTCGCGTGCCTCTGTTAGCGGCGCCGCATGAAGACCGTGCGACGACAATAAGTCGGGAATTCGGTCAGCTGTTTAGAACGTCTCTTCACAAATTGCGGCACTTCGTTGCATCACAAAAGTTAAGATCGTTTGCGCACGAATATCGCACGAGCTCCGATCACTAATTGATGATCCGCACTTGATGCTGCGATGCGAGCTCCCGCAGTGCACGGGAAGTATCGTTGTCCCATTCTGCGTCGCGATATGCACAGAAATCATGAGACGCGAGGTTCAGGAGTCTGTTAGGTTGATTTGCGGGCAGTGACTTCACGCGGCAGGAGTGGAGTGCATGAACAGGCTGGTTGAGATACGCAGTCAGGAATTCTTGTGCCGCGAGCGCGCAGCGCTCGATTCGAAGCGCCGGCTGTTCTGGCTGGCGCAGGCAGAAGAATGGGAGCAGCGCGCGCTCGCCGAAATCGCGTATCACTTTCGGGAGTGCAATCAGGCCGAGCTGAACGCCGCCTGACGCTCGCGGCTGCTATTACTTACTGATAAGTCGCCACAATGTCGGACACGGCGCGCTCGAGCTGTTGCGCGGTCGCGCATTGGCGCACGACGCTGCAAAAGGTTGCGTAGCGCGGCATCTCGGAATCGCCAAAGCCCCAGGCGAGCCGACCCTCGGGATTGAGCCAGACCAGCCGCTTCGAGCGCTCGGAGATCCGGCGCAGAATGTCGGCGCGTGGGTCGAGATTGTTGCTGCGGGCATCGCCGAGCACGATCACCGTGGTCTGCGGCGTCAGCGTGCTCATGAACTCCTTCTCGAAATCGACCAGCGAGGAGCCGTAATCTGACGAGCCGAAACCGACTTTGGACATGATCTCGGACATCGCTTCCTCCGGCGACTTCGTCTCCAGGATCTCGCTGACCTCGATCAGGTGCGAAGAGAAGGCGAACGAGCGGACATCGTCGACCACCTCGTGCAGCGAATGGATCAGCAGCAGGAAGAAGTCGGAGACTTGCGCAACGGAGCCCGAGACGTCGCACAGCGCGACGATCTTCGGCCGGTCGCGATGCTTGCGCTTCCACGCCGTGAGGAACGGCACGCCGCCCCAGGCTGCGTTGCGACGGAGCGTGCGACGGACGTCGAGATGGCCGCGGCGCTGGCGCTTGCGCGGCTTGGAGTAGCGCTCGCGCAGCCGGCGCGCGATCTGACGGATGAGGGCGCGCATCTCGGCGACCTGGCGCCGCTCGATGCGGGCGAGCGGTGCGTTGCGCAGGATCTCGTTGCGGAGGTTTTCGGCCTCCTCCCGGGCATAGAGTGCAAGCCCCTGAGAGACCGTATCGCGCACGGCTTCACGTAAAGCATCGAGCGCGGCGCGCAGACGCTCGGCCAGGGCCGGGTTGGTCGCGGTCAGCTGGTCGAGATCGTCGCGCAGGCGCTGGAGGCCCATGGCGTCGAGGATGCGGCTGGAGAATATGCCGCGCTGGGTGGAGTAGCGAATGTCGGATAGGGAGGCCGCGCCAGCTGCGCTGGCGATCGCGGCCGCGATGGCATTGCGATCCTGCGACAGCAGCATCTGAGCGAGCGAGCCCGGTTCCTGCTGCGACGAACCGCCGCCGGCATCGCTGGCCGCGCCGGAAGAGGGCGCTTGATCCTTATCCTGCGAGGCATCCTGATCGGCGCTCTCGGGCCGATCCTGTCGCGGCTCCGGCTGGCTGAAGAACAGGTCAAAGCAGTCGCCGAGCGCGAGCTTCTCGTCCTGCGACTTGGCGAGCGTCAGCAGCAGTGCGTCGCGCAGGATGGTCCGGTCGGAAAAGCCGACCTGCGAGACGGCGCGCATCGCATCGATGCTTTCGGCAGGCGAGACGTGGACGCCGGCGCCGCGCGCCGCCCGAAAGAAGCGATGGAGATTTTCGCGCATCGGCGTCAACCGAAGACGTTGGACCGGGCCGCCTTGGCAATGAAGGTCGTCACCTGCGGCGTCGCGGCCTCGATGTCGGCTTCGTATTTCAGGAGCACGTTGAGCGTGTCCTTGACGATCTCGGTATCGAGTTCGGAAGCCTGGAGCAGCACCAGCACGCGCGCCCAGTCGATGGTCTCGCTGACCGACGGCAGCTTCTTCAGATCCAGCGAGCGGATCTCGTGGATGAAGCCGACCATCTGGCGGCGCAGCGTTTGCGAGATGCCGGGCACGCGGCTTTCGACGATGCGCTCCTCGAGCCGCTGCTCGGGGAAGCCGATATGCAGATGCAGGCAGCGTCGCTTCAGCGCATCGCCCAGGTCGCGTTCGCTGTTGGAGGTGAGGATCACCGTCGGCGGCGTGATCGCCGAGACGGTTCCGAGCTCGGGGATCGTGACCTGGAAATCGGAGAGAATCTCCAGCAGCAGCGATTCGAATTCAGCGTCCGACTTATCGATCTCGTCGATCAGGAGCACGCAGCCGCCCGGCTGCTCAAGCGCCTGGAGCAGCGGCCGCGGCTCGACGAACTCCTTGGAGAAGAACACGTCGCCGAAATCGTGGAGCTGGTCGAGCGCGGCATGCAGCGTCTGCGCGCCGCCGAGGACTTCGCCGAGCTTGTCCTTGAGGATCTGCGTATAAAGAAGCTGCTTGGCGTATTTCCACTCGTAGAGCGCCTTGGCCTCGTCGAGGCCCTCATAGCATTGCAGGCGGATCATCTTCATGCCGCGCCAGGCGGCGATCGCCTTGGCAAGCTCGGTTTTGCCGACGCCCGCGGGGCCTTCGACCAGGATCGGCTTCTCGATCTGCTGCGACAAATAGACGGCGGTCGCGATCTGCCGGCTGGCGATATAGCCCTGCGCGGCGAGGCCGCTCTCCACTGCCTCGATCGAAGTCGAGGCCTTCTGATCAGCCACGAAATGGCGCTCCCAAAGGTCTTGCTTTGAGGCTTGTTCTGCCTGCGTTCCCGGCAAAGAACAAGTCTCGTTTGGGAGAGATCAGATCCGCGTGAACGGCGTTTTTTCCGTTCAGCGCAAATAGTTGAGCGGTTCGCCGGCGGCGCGATCAGTGTCGCAGCAACTCCGGCTTGCGGATCGTCTGTCTGACCTCGGCACCGCAATCGGCGCATTCATAGACGAAGTCGATCTTGGCAAGGCTCCAATGCGGCTCGACCTCGCGCACATACATCGGCAGGAACCCCATACAGGTAGGGCAATTCACTGGCGCGATTTCGACGTCCTGATGATGCTGAACGTAAGCTGGCATCTCGGCTCTCCTTCGCAGGCGACCATCAAACCCCGCACAAAGGCTACCGCCGGTTGCCCCGGAGCCCTCATCAACTCTTTCGAACGGAGGCGGAACGGCGGGCGTTTGTCGGTCGCTGTGACATTCTTGTTACGGCTTCTATACTGTAACGGGCGGACCAAATGCCTATTTCACAGGCCGATCCGGTATTCGGACCTTCACCTCAACGATAAGGGAGCAAGCCCATGACGCATGCCATTCGCTTTCACAAGACCGGTGGTCCGGAAGTCCTGGTCTGGGAGGAGGTCAGCGTCGGCAAACCTGGGCCCGGCGAGGCGCGTATCCGCCACACCGCCGTCGGCCTCAATTTCGTCGACATCTATAACCGTTCCGGCCTTTATCCGGCGCAACTGCCGAGCGGACTCGGCAGCGAGGCGGCCGGCGTCGTCGAGGAGGTTGGGCCCGGCGTTACCGATCTGAAGCCGGGCGATCGCGTTGCCTATGGCGCTTCGCCGCTCGGGGCCTATTCGGAGGCACGGCTGATCCCCGCCGACCGGCTGTTGAAATTGCCGGACGGCGTCGACGACAGGACCGCGGCGGCGATGATGCTCAAGGGGCTCACCACGCAATATCTGATCCGCCAGACCTACCGGGTGAAGGCTGGCGATACCATCCTGCTCCACGCCGCGGCTGGCGGTGTCGGCCTGATCTTGAGCCAGTGGGCCAAGCATCTCGGCGCGACGGTGATCGGCACCGTCAGCAACGACGAGAAGGCGAAGCTCGCCAAGGCGCATGGCTGCGACCATGTGATCATCTATACAAGGGAAGATTTCGTGAAGCGGGTCGACGAGATCACCGGCGGCAAGAAAGTGCCGGTGGTTTACGATTCCGTCGGCAAGGATACGTTCCTGAAATCGCTGGATTGCCTCGCGCCGCTCGGCGTCGCCGCGCTGTTCGGCCAGTCCTCCGGCGCAGTGGAGCCGCTCAATCTCGGCCTGCTCGCCCAGAAGGGCTCTCTCTACGTTACGCGTCCGACGCTGTTCACCTATGCCGCCAAGCGCGAAAATCTGGTGGCGATGGCGGGCGAGCTGTTCGACGTCGTCAAGTCCGGCGCGGTCAAGATCGAGGTGCACCAGACCTATCCGCTGAAGGACGCCGCCAAGGCGCATGCCGATCTTGCAGCACGCAAGACCACGGGATCGACCGTTCTCCTGGTGTAGCGCCGGACTGAGCGGTGGCGCGGGCTTCAAGCCTGCGTCACGTCGGCTCGTGCTTGCGCAGGTCGCGGACGTGATCGAGGCGGATCGCCTGGAGGTCGACGTCCTCGGGCTCGATCTGCGGGAGGGCCGCCTCGGCCAGGACGGCCTCGGTGACATCCTCGACCGAGTTCTCCACAATCTCGTGGATGAATGAGACGTTCCGATACTCGCCCGAGGCGAGGCGGGAGATGACCTCTCGCCTGGTGATTTCCGGATCGACGACCGCCTCGCGGCCTCGCCGCCCATAATCGATCATCACGACGAAATATTGCATGAAACGATCCTGCCGCACCCCGATGGCCGGGATGCGGCAGATTATTTCTGAAAATCGGAACTATGTCAATGGCGATTTCTATAAATCAGAAATCGCCGGGTCCTCTCATTTGCCCTTCTTGCGCGGGCGCGCCGATTTCGCGCGCAGCCGCTCAAGCTGCCCCTTGGGCATGGACAGGCAGATTTCCCCGACCCAGTCGAGCTTGACGCCGACGATCGGCTTGGCATTGAAGCTCGTGAGGTTGACCACGGAGGGGGATTTGCCCCGCTCGATGGTCTTCAGGTAGCGCTCGCCGGTCTTGAGTCGGACCACCGCCTCTTCGCCGTAGAAGCTCGACAACGGATGGCGCTGGTCCTTGTAGACGACGATCACGTCGCCGCTTTCGTATTTGGGCAGCATCGAATCGCCCACGATCTCGAATGCGATCGTCTCTTCCATGATCGGGAACGGCAATGCGACGTCGCCGAGCCCTTCCGGCGGAACCTGTTCGTAGTCCGGCTCGATCACCGCGCCGGCTCCGACCCGGCCCATGATCGGCGCGAGATTGAGCTCGAGATATTCCATGATCGGAATGATCTCCGAGGCCTTCACCAGGCGCTCGCCGCCGAGAATCTCCGAGACCGCGCCGGGTCGCACGCCCATCGCCGCAGCCAGGCCGCCCTTGCTCTTGCCCGTCTTCTCCAGGCCCCGCTCGATCATTGCTACGTCCAACATGGTGATTCCCTCGATTGCGCAACGTTGCCTCTTGTAATCCGAAATTCGGAATTGATGCAATTATGAATATCAGAAATATGGCTTGACTCTGCATTCGGAATAACGGAATGTGTGTCTCGCCTCGCGGGTGGAGGCGCATCACAGGACAGCAGCATGGAACCGGGCCATTGGCCGTCGGAGCACTCCGACGCGCTTCGCGACTATTTTCTCAAAGGGATTTCTTATGCGGAGATCGGAAGACAGATAAACGCAAGGTTTGGAACGGCTTATACGCGCAGCGCGGTGGTCGGCCGCGCCAAGCGGCTCGGGCTCATCGTGCCGCAATGGATGACGAGCCCGGCGCTCGCGCCGCCCTTGCCGGGTGAACCCGGCCTGCTTTCGCCGCGCGGGGTGGCGTGGCCGAGCCTCAATCTGCCGCCGAAGTCCGCCATGAAGCCTGCGGCGCGGGTGAAGTTGCGGTGTGTCGGCATCCAACCGCGCCTGATCCAATTGGTCGAGCTCGAGCCGGCCCACTGCCGATATCCCTATGGCGGCGACAAGGACGGTGAGGAGATCACCTTCTGTGGCCATGCGCGCCAGCCGGGCTCCAGCTATTGCGCGCCGCATGCCCGCCTGGCGCGCCGTTCCGAGGCTGCGTCGGCTGCCCGTGCCGCAGGCCCCGTCGTGCTGAAGCTGGTCTCGGCGCTCTGACGGTGCCGCCCTCCGTTCAACCCCTCAGTCTTGCAAGGAATATCCGAGTGGCTCGTGCCCGACGCAACAAGTCCTATAAATTGGCGCAGATCTATGACCGGCGGTCGCGGGAGGTGCCGTTCAACGCCGAGATCGCGGAGGTGGAGGTCGACAATCCGCTCGCGCTCGATTCCGGCGAGAAGATCCTGGCGATCCGGTCGGTCCGCGGCGATCCGCTCGGCCGACTGCACGCGCACCACCAGATCGACGAGGCGCAATACCGCGGCGGGCGCGCCTTCCAGAACGATTGGGAGCGGGCCGAGCGGGGCCCGCAGGCGGTGGATACGACGCGCGAATATGTCGATGGCACCGGCACGCGCGAGCCCGTCACCGAGAGCCAGCGTCAGGCGGTGCTGCGGCTCAACCGGATCGAGCGAGAGCTCGGCACCGACGGCGCCGCGCTGGTGCACGACGTGCTGGTGCTGGGTCTGACCATGGATCAGGTTGGGCAGCGTCGTGCCGTCCGGACGCAACGCTGGAACGATTACTTCGCGCGGCGTTTTCGCGAATGTTTGGACCGGCTGGCGTTGATCTACGGCTTTGCGACGGAGACGGGAACGGCGCGCGGGGGCCGGCGTGGATGATTGCAAGGCGCCGGCGGTTCGGCCGCCGGCGTCCCGCCTGTTGCCTACGGATGAGGGACGATCTGGTAGGGCGTGGTGTAGGGCTCGACGCGCAGCGAGGCATTGGCCAGCAGCCCGATCTTGGCTGTCGGCGCCTGCTGTAATTCGCCGTTGGGCCCACGATGCACGTTGTATTGCCAGACGGTGAGATCGCCCTTCTGTGCCAGCGCGTGTGCAACGGCGCTCGCATCGTTGCCGCCGAGCGCCTGAAGCTCCTCCGCCGACAATCCGACGACGATTTCGTCCTTGATGGTGATGATCTTGAACAGGTTCATCTTGGTCTCCTGCGCCCATGCGCCTTGTGTCGAGAGGGTGAGCAGAGCGACTGCGGCGCCCTTGATGAGATCGCAGCGAGAAAGCATGCCGTCGTCCTTTTGGTGCTGACGCGCGCCCAAATCGAAGAGTTTTCAGCCATGGCGCCCGTATCTGCGTGGCCGTGCCGCAACGGCTTGGTCGCTCGCGCCTGGACGGCGGTTCACGGTGGGTCGGCCGCAAGATCGACTTTCATGCGCTTAACGCAACCGCCGGGACCGGATTCAACAAATGCGTGTATACTGCCGAAGAATCGCCAATTCGTGCGCGCCAACGTGCATTCACATCGGAAACACGACGAAACGCTGCGCCTGATTGACGGTCACGAGTTGCTGTGTGCGTGATTGATGCCGCTTCTTGACGCAGGTGGGTGACGGCGATCGATATTCCTGTTATCCGGAATCGCCGTGGCGCGATGCAGACCAAGCATCGCTATACCCACGGTTGGGCTTGCCGGGAGGGTTGTTACTTGGCATAGTTGCAACCGCATGGTTGAGGCCGTCGTTTGGTGCGGTTCAGCGTGCAACCCGACCGGTCCCCTCGGCCGAACATTCGTCGCGAGGGGTCTGTCGTGGCGTCCGGTTCTCGAGCGGATCACGAAGGCCGATGCTTGTCATAGGTGCGAGATGAAAAACCTCAATTTCGCGGCTGAGCTGCATCTCAAGCTCGGTGTGCCTGCAAGCAGCACTGTCGAAAGTCTGCGCCTGCTCCGCGCCTTTCTGAAGCTCGCGCCGCGGCAGCGCTTCGAAGTGATCAAGCTGGTCGAAGATCTCGCCACCGAAGAAGCTCTACCCGAGCACCCCTTATCCTAAAGTCCGGCTGCGCGCCGGTCCCAGGCCGTTTCCCGCCCCTTTCCTGCCAGAGCAGGGCTCCCGGACGTCGTTCCTCTGAAGGCTGGCGGCTGGATGGCGGTCAGGCAAATGTGGTATTCAGACGGAAAAAGGGAGGAGTGCGACTATGATCGAACCGAAAATCGAAGTTCCGGCCGAACTGCGTGACTTGGCCGAGAAGACGATCGACCAGGCGGAAAAGGCCTTCGGCATGTTCTTTGAAGCGGCGACCAAATCGATGTCGTCCGTTCCGGGCGCGGGGACGGAGGTGTCGAAGCAGGCGCTGGCTTTCACGGAGCAGAACATGAAGTCGGCCTTCGAGCATGCGCGCAAGCTGGTGCATGCCACCGACCTCCAGGAGGCGATGCGGATCCAATCCGATTTCCTGCGCAGTCAGTTCACCAGCGCCGGAGATCACATGCGTCAGATGACCGGCAGTCTCATGCAACCCGGCAAGGGCAAATCCTGACTTTCGGTGTGTGTACACGTGCCCACAAATTGATCTTGTGTGGCGTGAATATCCGCGCTTCGATACTGGCGCAGGTCCATGACGGGCCACCGAATGTTCTCATTCGCCGTCCGTCATCCTTTCTGCTGATCCCTGCCGGTTCACCGGCAGGGATCTGCATTTGTAGCCCTTCGTGTAGCTTGGCATGTGCTGAGGCGTGATTTTGGGAAAAGCGCTGCACGGCTTGTGCGAGCCCGGCGTTCCGGCCCGATCATGCATCTAGCGCAGCGATGCGATGTAGGCCGCGATATCGCCGGCTTCAGTCCGGCTCAGGGGAAAATTCGGCATCTTCGGGTGCGGGTCGAGCAGGAAGAACGCGAGCCTTTCCGCACTGAAGTCCGGCTTGCGCGCAACCGATGCAAAGGAGGGGACGTCGGCGCTCGCCTGGGTCTGTCCGTTCGCCACGACGTGGCAGCTCGCGCACCAGCGCTTGGCGAGGTCGGCACCGTGGTCGGCATCAGCGCCGAGAGCGGACGACGTGCCGACGCCGGAGACCAGGCCAAGCAGCAGGAAAACTCGTCTCACATGCCGGAGCATCGGGCAATCTTTCTGCATTCGCTTGCGGCCGCCGCGCTCATCCGCAGCAGGATCCTGGAAACTGCGAGAGATCAATGCGGGCGGCGATCGACCGCAGCAGCCTGCGGGTCGAACGATAAAGATGCCGCATGAAGGCCGGCATTCTTGCCGCGGGCAGGCCAAGACCATTCGAAACAAGGCCTTTCGGAGCATGGCTCTTCGAAACAAGGCCCTTCGCATCAAGACTTTCGGAATAGTGCGACACGTGTCTCTCCGACGCCATGAGGCTTTCTACCGTGCCGTCTTGGAGCCGCCTTGATCTGCCGCAAAGCGGACCCGCTAATAGTCAGCCGGATTCATGATCATCGGGCTCTTCGTATCCGCCGGCGCGAGCGCGCTGCTGGTGCTGTCACGCAGGAAGCGGTCGAGCGTCTCCTGGATCTTCTCCTTGACCGAGTTGGGACCGCGGTCGCTCATCTCCGTGTGCTGTGCGCCGGTGTGGATGATATCGATGCCGCGCGCCTTGGCCTCTTCCGGCGTCGGAAGCACGCCGGGGTCCGTCACGAAGTGCGGGTCCTTCGAGCGGAACGACAGGATCTTCATGTGGTCGCTGACCACGAAGGGCACCCGCAGATTGTCGAGCGTGATCACCTTCGACACCAGTTCGGGGTGCTGATGAGCGACGTACATCGAGACATCGCCGCCGTTGGAGTGGCCGACGAGGGTGATGTGGTCGTATTCGACGTTCTCCTGCTGTTTCTTCAATTCGCCCAGCACGAAGAGAATGTTGGCTTCGGCGCGGATGTAGACCTCGCGCCGGCCGACATATTGCTGACCGACCTGGGTCATCAGCGGGGGATCGCTCGGCAGGTCCTGCTGGATGCTGGCAACCAGATAGCCTCGGGCGGCGAGCGCGTTGGCAAGGAAGGAATATTCGGTCGCCTTGACGGTGTTGCCATTGCTGATGACGGCGAGGGGGAGCTTCCAGAGGCCGAGATTGGCCTTGGTCTCATGGTCGCGTCGCACGGCGATCTCGACCGCGATCGGCCGCTGGCGCGAGGCGTCGAAGAGGGCCAAGGTCTCATGGCGGATCGCGAACCGGCTGACGACGAAATACTGCCCGATGCCAAGGACGCAGAGAAACGCCAGGGCGGTAAACACCTTCTTCATGGTCTGTCTCAAATCACCTTTGCCTGAACACGGTCATCGGGAACCCCCGGTCGAGCGATCGTGAGCAAGGTTAGAGGATTAAATTTAGGCAAGTCTGCGGGCAAGACCGGGAAAAGCCGGCAAGCCGGGGCGATCGCCCGAAGAACGGGGTGGCTAGAGACAGCCAGCCTTGCCGCGCTCGGGGCAGAGCCGGAGTGCGCTCGACAGCGTGAAAACGAAGCGTGGGCTGCGACGCTCGTTGTCCGGCGCCCGGTAGCTCAGGGGGATGGCCACGCCGAAATCGGCCTGGAGGTCGTCCGGCAGGAAGAAGCGCACACCGGCTCCGGCCGATGTCAGCGACAGCCCGTCGCTCAGGCGATAACCGTGGTTCCAGACGGCGCCGGCATCGCCAAAGGCATAGAGCTGATAGCCGGTCCAGTAGCGGAAATTGAGCTTCTGGTCGAAGCGCAGCTCGAGCGAGCCGGCCAGGCCGTTGTCGCCGCTGATCTCGGCTGCGCCATAGCCGCGGCCGAAGGCAGCGCCGCCGAGATAGAATTGCTGCGAGGTGAACAGTGGACGCGACGCCGTCTGGCTCGCCGCAGCGAGCTTGAGCGACCAGGCATCGTTGAGTGTCTGGTAGCGCGTGAACCAGAGATTCAGCACCGAGAAGTTCGACGATGCGCCATCGCGTGACAACAGATCGTCGTCGAAATGCGAGGCGCCAAAAATGTCGAGGCCCTGGCGGAAGGTCAGCGTCGCCAGATTGGTGCCGCCAAGGGGATCCTGCAGCCGGTAGTCGGCCGTCAGGCTCGCGGTCCTGATGTGGTCGTTGTACCAGGGGCCGTAAATGTCGTGCTCGGATACATTGCTGAAGGTGCCTGCCACAGTAAACGTCAGCCCCGAGGATTGCGACAGGAAGGGCACGGTGCTTGCCCGCACCTCGAAAGCTTCTGTTGTGGTGATGTCGCTGTCGAGCCGGCGCATATCGCCGGGCCGTACAGCGCTGTACAGGACGGAAGCGCCGAGGCGGATACCGTCGACGCCGACCGGCGCATCGTACGACAGGCGTGCGAAGCCGAGCTGGCGCGGATCGTTGGCAATAGTCGACAGGTTGATCGCCAGAGTATCGCCGGGCGTGAGGTAGGAGTTGAACGCGCCGGTGGCGTAGGTTTGCCAGGGACCAACCGACGAGGATCCGAGATTGTCGAGGCCGAACGAGGAGAAGACGTGCCAGGTCTTCAAGGAGACGGTCAGGCGGAAGCGGCCCGTCGTACCGCCGATCTCCTCGAGCGCAGTGTCGGTGATCCGGACGCCGGGCCTGCCATTGATCAGAAAGAGCTGGCGTTCGAGCGTTGCCAGCCGCGACGGTTGTTCGGCCAGAACCGGCGCCAGCATCGGCCTGACGCCGAACTGCTCGGCACCGTCGCCTTTCAGCTCGGCCTGCACAATGGCGCCTTCGAGCACTTGAATCCGGACTCGGCCGTGCGCGATGTCCTGCGGTGGCACGATGGCCCGGCTGAGATGGAAGCCGGCTGCGCGGTAGAGGTCGCTGATGGCGCCTGCGATCGCGACCAAGTCCGCCTGCGAGACCTTCCGGCCGAGATAAGGCTGGTAGATCGCGGCGATGCGATCGGGGGAAACGGCATGGGCGCCGCTGACGCTGACGCCGCGCAGCACGAATTGCGGCTTGGTATCGCCGCCGATGATGGGCTGTCCGACGCTCGGCAATCGGACCGGCGGCCGGCCGAGCGATTCCTGCTCGGTCTGGTTATCAAAATATTTCTCGGGCTGGCGTGGATCGAAACCCGGCTGGTTCGCCTGTTGCGCGAGTGCCGTTGGAGTTGTCGCGAAAATTGCTGCCAGCGAAACCAGTGCGGTAAGGAGATGCCGTCTCTCACCGCGCGCAGCGACCCTATCTCCGTAGTTCAACGGAGGATCTGCGACGGGGCGGTAAGGTCTCGTTAGAGGCATGATTTTTCTTAGTTTTTTATGGTCAACGATTGGTTAATTCGGCCGCGCGGCTGGCCGCTTTCCGATAATCCTATCTTGAGTGATTTCGGATACCCCTCAGGCCTGGCTTGAAACGCGGGGCTGAGGATCATCATGTTCGGCAAGGTTGGAATGCGGCGCGCCCTGGCGGCGGCGCTGATCCTGGGAACGGCCTCCGGTGCATTCGCGGCGGACGACGGTGTGTGGTCCGTCAGCAAGTCCACGGGCGAGGTCTGGCTTGCAACGAACGGCGCCCAGCAGGTGTCGTTGACCCCGGAAGGAACGCTGAAACCTGGCGATACCATTCGCACCGGCCGCAACGGGCGCGTACTCCTCGTCCGCGGCGAGGAAACGATCCTGATCTCTCCCAATTCGGTGGTGGGCTTGCCGGCCGAGAAGAAGGACGGCCTGTCGACCACCATCGTCCAACAGGCAGGTTCGATCCTGCTCGAGGTCGAGAAGCGCAACGTCAAGCATTTCGAGGTCGAGACCCCCTATCTCGCCGCCGTGGTCAAGGGCACCCAGTTCAGCGTCACGGTCGGTGCCGGCAGCACCAAGGTCGGCGTGCTCCGCGGCCAGGTCGAAGTCTCCGATTTCAAGACGGGGCAGATTGCACAAGTGATGCCCGGACAAGCGGCCACCATCTTCGAACACGGCAAGCCCGGTCTCAGCCTGAGCGGTGCGGGCACGTTCAATCCGATCGAGCAGGGCAAGCCCCGCGCGCCCACGATCGAGCGTGTCCCGGTGCCGAAATCGGGCCTGTCGGCGCCGCGCCATGCTGCCAATGGCCATGCCATCCATGCGCTCGGTCCGATCGACAAGGGCAACAAGACGGCCGGTGCGCCGAAGCCGTCGCACCAGGCGGCAGCTGGTCACGCCGCCAAGGCCGGCGTCGTGCGGATCTCGAGCTCGCTCGGTGAGGTCAAGCTGAACTTCCACAAGGTCACGCGCGGGCTTGCCCACGGCGCCGTGGCACCCGGCCAGGTGCGCAACGCGAATGCCAGCGCGAGCAGCGAGACGGTCTGGAGGGACAACAAGACCAGCGCGATCGCCCCCAACAGCGCGAATGAGACTGCCGCAGCCCCTGGCGCTGGCAGCTCGTCGAACCCGGGCGCTGCGATAGCTGCAGCGGCAGCCAATAACGGAAACGGCGGTGGCAACGGCAACGGCGGGAACGGCAATTCCGGCAACGGCAATAATGGCAATGGCGGTAACGGCAACAACGGCAATAACGGCGCCACCGGCAACGGCTGGCACAATAGCGGTAACAACGGTTTGAACGGCGGCGGTTCCGGCAGCAATGGCCACGGTCGCAACCGGCATTAAGGCGGTCTGCTAGGGGAAGAGGGGCGCGCCTGCAGGCAAGCGGGTGCGCGGGAGGATCGGGTGAAACGCTATCGGCCGCATATTCTCGTCGTGATCGCGCTTGCCGTGGTGCTGTCCACGGGCTGGCACGGTGCGCTTCGCAATGCGCTCACCGACCTTCGATTCAAGTGGCAAACGCGTGCGGCCAGCGGCGACATCGTCGTGGTCGGCATCGATGCGCCATCCATCGACCAGATCGGGGTTTGGCCCTGGCCGCGGCACCTCCATGCCGAGCTGCTGCAAAGGCTGGAAGCGGCGGGAGCGCAGGATGTTGCGTTCGATGTCGATTTCAGCACGCCGTCGGACCCGGCCTCGGACGAGGCCTTCGCCAAGGCGTTGCGGGACGCCGGCGGCTCGACGATCCTGCCATCCTTCAAGCAGCCGACGCCGAAAGGCGGCCCGGCCCACGTCAACCGGCCGCTGAAGGCGTTCGGCAACCAGTCGTGGCCGGCCCTCGTCAATGTCGCGATCGAATCCGACGGGCTGGTTCGCCGCTATCCGTTCGGCGAGAAGCTCGGCGACGCGTTCATGTCTTCGATGGCCGTCGTGCTGGCGGGACAGGACGCCAATCGGCGGCCGCCCTTCCTGGTCGATTTCAGTATTCGTGCGGCTTCAATTCCAACCGTCTCCTATGTCGACGTGCTGCGCGGTGATCGCGCCACGCTCGACAGGCTGAAAGGCAGGAAGGTCATCATTGGCGCCACGGCGCTCGAGCTCGGCGACCGCTTCAGCGTTCCGAACGGCAGAATCGTCTCGGGGCCGGTCCTCCAGGCACTCGCCGCTGAATCGATTCTTCAGAACCGGACGCTGCGCTGGACCTCCGATATCGGCATGGTGCTGGGACTGGGCGCGATCTGCCTGCTGATGATGTATTTGTGGCGCCGCGTCGCACCAGGACTTCGCGTCGCAATCCTGATCGCAGCCGGGGCGGCGGTCGAACTGGTCGCTCTCCTCGTGCAGGCAACATGGCCCCTGGTCATCGATACGTCGCTGTTCCACATCGCGATCGTCGCTTACCTGACGGCAATTGCGCTCGACGAAATCGACTTCCGCAGCCTGCTCGGACGCATCGCCGAGAGCCGCTTTCATCGCATCGCGATGTCGCTTGGCGACGGGCTGGTCTGCACCGACGAGGATCACCGGATCACGGTCTGGAATCCCGGCGCCAGCGCGATCTTCGGCTACATGCCGGCCGAGATCATCGGCCGCCCGTTCGAAACGCTGTGCGCTCCGCCGGCGGACGGACGTGCAAGGCCGTCCATGCACGACGCCGCGCGCGAGGCGCTCCTGGTTCCAGGCGGCGCCGTCGTCGTCGAGTTCGAGGGCCGGCGCAAGAACGGGGAAACCTTCCCGGTCGAGGCGAGCTTCTCGGGCTGGCAGGGAACGGACGGCTTTCAATACGGAGCGATCCTGCGCGATATTTCGGTCCGCAAGCGTGAAGCCGAACGGATTCGATATCTCGCCGAGCATGACGCGCTGACGGGACTTGCCAACCGGAACATGCTGCATGTGGGCCTCACCGATCTGATCGCCGCGGCGGAGCGGCGGTCTCCCGGCGTCGCGTTGCTCGTGCTCGGGCTCGACGGCTTCCAGGAGATCAACAACATGCTCGGGCACTCCGCTGGCGATCTCGTGCTGCGCGCGGTCGCCGAGCGGCTCCGGAGCGAAGTCGACGGCAAGGCGATCATCGCCCGGCTCAGCGGCGACGAATTTGCCATCGCGATCGACTGCACTGACTTTGGCGAGCCGGTCTCGGCGTTCGCCGAGCGGATCGCGCGCGCGTTCGAAACCCCGCTCGCAGCTGGCGACCGGCAGCACCGCATCAGGATCAGCGTCGGCGTCGCCGTTTATCCCGAGGGCGGGCAAAAGGCCGACGATCTCCTGAGCAATGGCCATCTGGCGCTGAGCCGCGCGAAGACGACGCGGCGCGGAAGCCATGTGGTGTTCGAAGCCACGATCCGGCAGGAGCTCGAGAACCGGCTGACGCTGGAGCGCGAGCTGGCGCTTGCCGCCGATCGCCGCGAATTCGAGCTGTTCTACCAGCCGCAGGTTCGCCTGCTCGACGGCAGCCTGGTCGGAGCCGAAGCGCTGATCCGCTGGCGGCATCCGGTGCGCGGCTACGTCTCGCCAGCCGAATTCATGCCTGTGGTCAACACCTCGGCGCTGTCGGAGCGGATCGCGAACTGGGTGATGGAGAGCGCCTGCCGTCAGGCGCGGGCCTGGGAATTGTCCGGCAACGATGTGCGCGTCGCGATCAACCTGTCACCCTCGCAGCTTCAGTCCGGCGATCTCGCGCATTCGGTCGCGGCACTGCTCGAAGCGACGGGGCTGACGCCGTCGCTGCTCGAGATCGAAGTCACCGAGGACATCCTGCTGCATGACGAACGCCGCGTGCTCGAGATGTTCAAGAGGATTCAGGAGCTCGGCGTCCGGATCCTGTTCGATGATTTCGGCACCGGTTATGCGAGCCTGAGCTATCTCAAGAAGTTTCCGCTCGACGGCCTCAAGATCGACCGGTCGTTCGTCTTCGGTCTACTGTCGAATTCCGACGACGCCGCCATCGTCGGCTCGACCATCGGCCTCAGCAAGCAGCTCGGTCTCACGGTCGTGGCCGAAGGCATCGAGAACCGCGCAACGGCCGACCTCCTGGTCAGCATGGGATGCGAGGAAGGGCAGGGCTATTTCTTCGGCCGCCCGATGCCCGCCGAGGCATTCGAGAAGCAGTTCCTGGCCGCGGAGTTCGCCACCGTCAGCGCAGCCTGAGCGGGCTGCTCTCGCAACGACTGAATCAGTGAACGTCGCCCCGCGCAACTGAATCCGGTGACAGCCGCCGTTAACAAGAGATCGCGCTCACGTAGGGGAGGAGACCGAGGTCGCAGCTTAGCGTTCGCGCCAGGCGCGCATCAACTGATCGGAAAGGGGCTTGACGAGGTACGACATCACCGTACGCTGGCCGGTCTGAATGAAGGCTTCGACCGGCATGCCGGCGATCAGCTTCAGGTCGCCCAGGCGAGCGATCTCCGTCTCCGGAACGACGATGCGAGCCACATAATAGCTCGTCGTGCTCTTTTGGTCGACCGCCACGTCAGCGGACACCTGGCTCACTTCGCCGTTGAGTTGGGGTGTGGTGCGCTGGTTGAAGGCTGTAAAGCGCAACAGCACCGGCTGGCCGACCGACAGACGATCGATCTCATGCGGCGGAATCCGCACCTCCACGACGAGCGCGTCGTGCGTGGGGACGATGAGCATGATCTGCTCGCCAGCGCTGATGACGCCGCCGATGGTGTGCAGCGCCAACTGATGCACTGTGCCGTCCTGCGGCGCGCGAATATCGATGCGTTTGAGCTGGTCCTCGGCCGCCACTCGTTTCTCTACCAGTTCCGAGGTCTTGGCCCGGATCTCGGCGAGATCCTTTCCGACTTCGGTGCGCAGATCCTGGTCGATCTGCATGATTTGCAGCGTGGTCTCGGTGATCCGCCCTCTGGCTTCGGCGATTGCCGCGACCAGAGCGCCACGTTCGCCATGCAGGCGCACCGCGTCGCGCTCTAGCGTTGTCAGGCGCGTGATCTGGACCAGATTCTTTCGCCACAGTTCGCGCACGCCCAGAAGCTCCTGATCGATGAAGGTTGTTTCGCGGTCTTTCGCTTGTATCTGTTCTTCGAGCCCGCGGATTTGCTCGCGGAGCTGGCCGATGCGTTCGTTGAGCTGCGCCTTCTTGCCGGCGCGCGCGGCGCGGCGCAACTCGAAAAGCTTGCGCTCTCCGACGATCAGTCGATCGACGTCCGGATCGGCGGCACGCTCAATGAGGTCCGCGGGAAAGTCGAGCCGGTCCTGCCCATCGCGCTCAGCTTCGAGCCGCGCCCGGCGCGCCGCCTGTTCGTCGAGACTCTTCATAACGATCAGGAGGTTGGCCCGAGTCACCGTCTCGTCGAGGCGCACGATCACATCGCCGGCTTTCACTCTGGCCCCCTCACGGACGTTGAGTTCACCGACCACACCGCCGCTCGGGTGCTGCACTTTCTTGGTGTAGCTATCGACCACCAACGTGCCGGAACCAATGACGGCGCCGGCCAATTCCGTGGTCGTCGCCCACCCCCCGACGCCGCCGGCGAGAACGATGACGACGACGAGGCCAGCGCGCAGGTGTTGACGGATGGCTCGCGGAACCACGTTCACCGGCTCGCGGCTCATGAGCTTACTCCCTCAGTCACGATCTTGAGCGGCACTGCCGGACGCGGCGGCGTCATCTTGGCCAGCAGCGCGTCCTTCGGTCCGAACGCCTGCACACGCCCCTCGGCCATCACGATTAGTTGGTCTACGGCGGCCAGCGCGCTGGTGCGATGCGCGATGATGATGACGATGCCGCCGCGTTCGCGCACCCCGAGCATGGCTCGCGTCAGGGCCTGGTCCCCCTCGGCGTCGAGATTGGAGTTGGGCTCGTCGAGCACCACCAGGAAAGGATCGCGGTAGAGTGCACGGGCGAGCGCGATGCGCTGCCGCTGTCCGGCCGAGAGCGCCGAGCCGCCTTCGCCGATCGGCGTGTCGTAGCCGTCCGGCAGTCGCAGCACCATGTCGTGCACGCCGGCGGCGCAGGCCGCGGCGATCATCGCCTCCGCGTCGGGGACCGGCTCGAAGCGATTGATGTTCTGCGCCACCGTGCCGGCGAACAGCTCGACGTCCTGCGGGAGATAACCGATGTGGCGACCAAGGGCTTCCGAACTCCATTGCTCGAGCGCGGCGCCATCCAGCCGTACCTTTCCGCGCGCCGCCCGCCACACGCCGACGATGGCGCGCACCAGCGACGACTTACCCGATGCGCTCTGGCCGACGATGCCCAGCCCCTGTCCCGGGCCCAGTGCGAAGGAGGCTTCATGGACCACGACGTTCTGTTCGCCAGGAGGCGTCACGGAGACAGCCTCGAGGGCCAGCGCTTTGCACGGTGGCGGCAACGGCGTCCTCTCCTCCTCGACCGGGAGCTGCGCCCAGTGCTGCTGCAGACGCCTCCAACCTTGTCGGGCCGAGATCAGGCTCTTCCAGTGGGCGATGGCAAGCTCAACCGGAGCGAGTGCGCGCGAGGTCAGAATGGCGCCGGCGATGATGATTCCAGCGGTGGCCTCTTGAATGATAACGAGGTAGCCGCCGACGCCGAGCACCGCCGATTGCAGCACCATGCGCAGCACCTTGGATGCGGAGCCGAAGCCACCAGCGATGTCTGCGGCGCGACGCTGGGCGAACATGTAGCTGTCATTGACGCTCGCCCAGCGCGCGGCAAGGCGCCCGCGCATGCCCATGGCCTGCAATACTTCGGCGTTCCGGCGGCTCGCCTCGGCGAGTGCGTTGCGTTGCGCGATCTGGCCCGTGATTTCCTTCGTGCGCGCACGCGTCAAGCGATCGGTAAGAAGCGTCAGGCAAACCAGCATCACCGAGCCGATCGATGCCGTGAGCCCGAGCAGCGGATGAAACAGGAAGCAGATCGTGAGGTAGAACGGAATCCACGGCAGGTCGAACAGCGCGGTGGGGCCGAGCCCGGAGAGATAGCTGCGCACCTGGTCGAGGTCGCGCACCGGCTGCAGCCCGTCGCCGCTCGCGCGCGCACGCAGCGGCCATCGCGCGACGATGTCGTAGGCGCGCGCCGAAAATGCGCGGTCGAGCCACTCGCCGACGCGGACAAGGATGCGCCCGCGCAGAATGTCGAGGAATGCCTGGAACACATAGAGGGCGCCGACGAGCGCGGCGAGACCGATCAGCGTCGGCACGCTGCGACTCGGCACCACGCGGTCGTAGACTTCGAGCATGAAGAACGAGCCGGTCAAATAAAGCACGTTCAGCATGGCGGTGATCAGGCCGAGCCCGACCAGCACGCTGCGACAGGCCTGCAGCGGCGTGGACACGGGATGCGCGTGAGGAGGCACGTTCTCTCGCGGCGCCGCCGCCGCGCGCCGCCGCTTCCAGACCAGCCTGATCAAAATGAAGGCCGCCGCGGCGAACAGGCCGACGCGCATGGTGAGGCTCGCCAGCTCCTCCGGATATCCGAGAACCTGGCCACACCAGGCGGCGGCGGGCCGGGAGAGCTGGCCGCACCAGGCAGTGACACTATCCGGCATCGGATCTACTCCAGGCCCGTGCGACCGAACAGGTGCCGGCTGCGCGCCATAGCGGCGTGCAGCCGGCGGCTTGTGGTTCAGACGTTGATGACGTTGTCGTGGTTTCCATCGATCTTGACGGAGAAGCTGCTGGAAGCCGTATCCCCGTCGGCATCGGCGATCTGAACGGTGAAGTCGAGCTTCTCGTCGGGCGCCGGCTGCGACTGGATCAGGCTGAACCCGCCGATATCGAAAGTGTTGTTGTCGTTGCCGTCGATGCCGTCATGGGCGCTGATGTTTTCAATCAGCACGCGGTTGTGGGTTCCATCCGTGGTCCATTGCACCTTGTCGCCGGTGCTGAGGCCCGTGATGATCAAGTTGCCGTCGTCGTCGACCGTCGCGACGGGAGTATATGTCGTATTGCCTGACTTGACGACGAAGTTGGTAAGTGTGGCCGACGTGATGTCGACGTGCGTGTCATTGGTGAGCCCGTCGACGAACCCCGTCCCCGGCTCGTAGGTAGTGCTGTAGGCCGTGATCTTGACGGTGACGGGTCCGACGCCCGGGTTCGTCTGGTTCACGGTAAAGGACGCCGATGTCGCATTGAACAGGGCCTGGAAGTTGATGTTGGCTTCGACATCGGCCTCGTTCTGGTCCAGATTGGGCACGAGGAAGTTCGTGTTCGTGCCCGTCACGTAGGTGATGTACGCGCCTTCAGTGGGGTAATTGGCGTTGTCATTGAGCTGGTTCCCGTTCACGCCGAACGAGGTGGTGCTGCCGGCCTGGCTGATATTTAGGACGTCCTTGGTCGTGATGTTGCCGCCCTGGGACTGGTTCAGCGGATTCTCCCCGATCACCACGATCTGAGACGAGGTCGGATCGCCGAAGGTCATGAAGAGATTGCTACCGGAGGGCGCTCCGGCAAAGCTGAAGCTGATCTCCGCAGGCGGAGGATTCTGCAGGACATCGAAGGTGTAGTTGCCGCCGGACACGGTCAGCTTGAAGAAGTCGATGTCGCCTGCGTTGTGTGTACCGCTGCCATCGACGTCCTTGTAGTAGGTTGCGACCGTATTGTTGCTCGAGAGGTCCCGGAGCAGCGTTGTCTGCGAGACCGTGCCATCCAGAATCGTCAGGCTCGCCGGCGAGCTCGTGATGCTGTACGTCGCAGGATCATCCACTCCGACCAAAGCGCTGAGCGTCTTGGTTACGCTGGCGCCGGCAGCAAAGTCCACCTGCCCATCGGCGATGGGGCCGATGCTCGGCCCGTCGTCCTGGAACTGCACGGCATCGCCGATGCCGGTCGAGCTCGTTGCCGTGTCGCCGTCGCCGTCGGTGACCGTCACCACTGCCAGCAGAGCGCCGTCGGTGATGTTAATCGCCTCATCGTAGCTGGCACCTCCCGTCGGGTGTTTGAGCGAGGCGAATTGCGCCACGCTGACGACACCGGTCGAGCTGTTGATTGCCACTGCGAAGGCCGCCTGACCGGATTGACTACCGATGCGGCCGACCACCAGGTCGCCTTCCTTGAACAGGAAGATGCTCGTGCCGCCGGTCGTGTCGAGCCCGGAATCCACCCCTGCGGAGGACACCGCCAGCGAGAACGCCGTCGTCGCGCCCTCGTTATCAGCACCCGCAGAGCTGCCGGTCGCGGTCACGATCGGGGTGGCTTCCTGCGCGTAGCCGGGGCTGAGATCGGTGCTTTTATTGGCGACGCCAGCGAACAAGGCGACAACACCTGCCGCGGTTGTGTCGTCGGCATCCGCGTCGACCCCCGCAGTCTCGTCATGCGCTACCGTCGCCGTGCCCTGCGCGATTCCCGCCGTCGGCCCGTCGTCCTGGAACTGCACGGCATCGCCGATGCCGGTCGAGCTCGTGGCCTTATCGCCGTCGCCGTCGGTCACCGTCACGACCGCCAGCAGCGCACCGTCGGTGATCGACACCGAATCATCGGGATTGGTGGTGCCCGGATGCTTCAGCGAGGCGTACTGCGCCACGCTGATGACGCCGCTCGTGCCGTTGATCGCCACCGCGAAGGCCGCCGCCCCGGCTGCACTGCCGATGCGGCCAACCACCAGGTCGCCTTCCTTGAACAGGAAGATGCTGGTGCCGTTGGTGGTGTCGAGGCCGGAATCCACCCCCGCGGCGGACACCGCCAGCGAGAATGCCGTCGTCCCGCCGAACGAGTCAGTGCCATACGAACTTCCGGTCGCGCTCACGACAGCCGTCGAATTCTGCGCGTATCCGGTCGGGCTGAGGTCGCTGCTGACGTTCGTTAGGCCCGCAAACAGCGCCGCCACCGCCGCCGCGGTGGTATCGTTGGCATCCGCGTCGACACCCGCAGTCTCGTCATGCGCCACCTTCGCCGTGCCCTGCACGATCGCCGCCGTCGGGCCGTCATCCTCGAAGTGGATGGCCGTGCCGACCACGGCGCTCGCGGCGTTGGAGCTGACAAGGCTGAAGCCGCCGATATCGAAGGTGTTGTTGTCGTTGTCTTGATCGGTATCCGCGTTACTGATGTTTTCGATCAGGACGCGGTTATGGGTTGCGCTCGTCGTCCACTGCACCGTGTCGCCGCTGCTCAGGCCGGTGACCGTCAGTGTTCCGTCGGCGTTTACGGTAGCGACCGGAGTATATTGCGTATTGCCTGATTTTTTGACCACGTTGATGAAGGAGGCCGATGTGATCGCGATCTGGGTGTCGTTGCTGAGCCCGTCGACGAAATTCACCCCCGGCTCGGCGGCGGTGCTGAAGGCCGTGATCTTGACGGTGACGGGGCCGATGCCTGGATTGGTCTGGTTGACGGTGAAGGAGCCGCCGGTCGCGTTGAAGACGTTCTGGAAGGCGATGTTGGCTTCGACGTCGGCCTCGTTCTGATCGAGGTTCGGCACCAGGAAGTTCGTGTTCGTGCCCGTGACATAGGTGATGTACGCCCCCTCACCAGCGTTGATCTGGTTGCCGTTGACGCCGAACGAGGTGGTGCTGCCGGCCTGGCTGATATTGAGCACGTCCTTGGTCGTGATGTTCCCGCCCTCGGATTGATTGAGCGGGTTCTTGCCAATCACCACGATCTGGGTGGAATTCGGATCACCGAAGGTCATGAAGAGGTTGCTGCCGGACGGCGCGCCGGCGAAGCCGAAATTGATCTGCTCGCTGACCGCGACCTTGAGATGGCTGCCGAGGTCGAGGGAGTCATCGGGGTTGGTGCCATCCAGATGCTCCAGCGCCTCGTATTGAACGCTCCAGATCTTGGCGCCGGTCGCGGTCTGCTCGAGATAGACCGCGAAGACGATGGCACCAGCTTCCGTCTTGCCGACCACGATGTTGTCGTTCGTGGGGTCGGCCCAAAGGAAGACCTCCTCGCCGTCATTGGTGAAGAGACCGCTCGTGTCACCGTCGAGCGCGCCGCCAGTCGAATCGGTGAAGGCGAGGTTGCCGATCGCGCCCGTGACGCCGCTGATGGTGATAACGTCGCCGCTGCTGACCGCATGGTTGATCTCCGCGGCCGGAGCGCCCAGTGCCGTCAGCCGGCTTGAAAACGCGCTTGGGAGCGTCGTGTTGGTGTCGTCGTTCTGCAGGCCAGCGGTTTCGTCGAGGGTAACGGTTGTGCCGGTAAGAGTGACTGAAAGTGCCATGAGAAACCTCCTACAAAAAACTAGTGGTAGGCTCGCACATCAGAAATTCCTGCGTCCTTCGGCGTATCGCGAGTTTCGTCAACGCCGGCATCATCGGCGGCAAGCCGATCACAGGCTCCTTCTCTTTCATCTTCATCGAAGAATTTCCCGCCGCCCGGGAGGTGCGTCACAGACGCAACAAAACCATCTCGTCGCTCTCAGTCGAGAGATCGGAGCCACAACACGGTCGGATGCGCGCGCCGCTCGAGCGGCGATCACACCCTATCGTTTGGATATTTCCTGACGGAAGCGCAGGGCTCAAACATGACCGCCCTTTCCAGCAATTGAGATGCTACTTTGAAACTCTCTCAATCAACGAGGGCCTACGCCGTTCAACACCTTGGCGGGCCCGCAATTCACGTCGTATCGAGCATGCCATGCTCGACGAACGCAACACATTAAAATCGTCATTAACTTTTGTAAATAGTGTCATTAATTTTCAAATATATATCTAAATAGATAGCGATCGTCGCAACAGCCAAGGCGGCACATCTCGCGCGCTGTGATGGTTTCTTGCAGCTCTAACGAAAGCGGCGCGAACGCAATGCGAAACGATCAACTGCTCGAAGCTCGAGCGCGTGATCACGGCGACTATCAAGAGCGGCATTGGGTCTCACCTCGATGCGCCAGATCCCGACGAGATCAGCGGATTGCGCTGCTGTAACGCCGCCATCTTGGGAATCGAAATTATGGCAATGCCAACCGCATTTTTCTCGCGCTTTCAAGCGCGCACGCAATATCGACAACCGACCTGCTCGGCTCAAGTGCTCGCGCAATCACTATTCGGCTTGTTCAGCAAGTTATGGCGGCATGCCTCGCTCACAACGCCACCTGGATGCAGGCGGCCGACCGCAAGATTAGTTCGGGGAAATGCGTAGCATGGGCGCTGGCGCTTGCCGCCGATCGCCGCGAATTCGAGCTGTTCTACCAGCCGCAGGTTTGCCTGATCGACGGCAGCCTGGTCGGAGCCGAAGCGCTGATCCGCTGGCGGCATCCGGTGCGGGGCTACGTCTCGCCGGCCGAGTTCATGCCTGTCGTCAACACCTCGGCGCTGTCGGAGCGGATCGCGAACTGGGTGATGGAGACCGCCTGCCGTCAGGCGCGGGCCTGGGAATTGTCCGGCAACGATGTGCGCGTCGCGATCAACCTGTCACCCTCGCAGCTTCAGTCCGGCGATCTCGCGCATTCGGTCGCGGCACTGCTCGAAGCGACGGGGCTGACGCCGTCGCTGCTCGAGATCGAAGTCACCGAGGACATCCTGCTGCATGACGAACGCCGCGTGCTTGAAATGTTCAAGAGGATTCAGGAGCTCGGCGTCCGGATCCTGTTCGATGATTTCGGCACCGGTTATGCGAGCCTGAGCTATCTCAAGAAGTTTCCGCTCGACGGCCTCAAGATCGACCGGTCGTTCGTCTTCGGTCTTCTTTCGAACTCCGACGACGCCGCCATCGTCGGCTCGACCATCGGCCTCAGCAAGCAGCTCGGTCTCACGGTCGTGGCCGAAGGCATCGAGAACCGCGCAACGGCCGACTTCCTGGTCAGCATGGGATGCGAGGAAGGGCAGGGCTATTTCTTCGGTCGTCCGATGCCGGCCGAGGCATTCGAGAAACGGTTCCTGGCGGCTGAACTCGCGGCGGTCAGTGCGGCCTGAGCCCGGTGCTTTCGCCTGCGCGACTTGCCCTTGTGGCTCGTTGCCGATCTACGCTCAAAGAGCCGAAACGTCTGCTTGCAGGCAATGAGCCGATCAAGGCGAAGCAGCCCGCCAAGGCAGCTTTTGACCCGAACCGGACTTCCTGACGCAAGGTCTAATCTCTCAAACGGTAAATGCGGCCGCTCGCCGACGATCCGATGCTCGGCGCCGACCGGATCGCTGCTGCGTTACGGAAGAGTGATTGACCGAAGGACGTGCAACGAAACAACGCGGGCGTTCGTGGCAATCATGTTCGCGTTCGAATATCGCAAAGTCGCCTGAAAAGAAGCTCTCCGCAAATCAGTTAGATCGCGCCGACTATTCGGCACATCGCGTGCCTTTGAATTATGACAAGTTTTCTGCATCGCGAGATAACATAGGATAAGACGATGGCTCGCGCAGACAAATTGTGCTAGTGTGATGCTCGTGGAGGTAGCTAAAGCAAGCCCCCGAAGTCGCATTACGACTAGCTCTTTAAGGACCAGCGCTGTTTCAATTCCTGCGGACGCGACACAGCGTCTTTTGCAGCGACGCCGTATGCCCTCTTGCACGTATCTTCGCGCGCCGGAGTGAGATTGCTTTTGCCCGTTGCGGACGAGTGCGCAACCTTGACAAATTTCAAGAAGACCAAACTGGCGAGACAGACATGACAGCGCAAGACGCGTTCATATCGCCGGCCTGCTCGCAGCAACGCCGATGTCGTTTGCGGGCGTCGCACGTCGTTCCGAGTTTCGCGGTGCCATGTATGCCGGCGCCATCGGAGCGGCTGCTACGCGGCGCCCTCGGCCGTTCGCCTCGCCCTTTGGCTATTACCCCTATCGACCTTGCTATTGAGGAGATCGAAGTGGGAAGACGCCGGGTCCATGGTCCGGCAGGAGAACTGCGGTGCATCAACCACTATCTGCAACTCTGCAAATGAGGAGAGAGCGATGGCCAGGTATGACGTTACAAAACTCAATGTTGCGATCGATCGGCTGCTTGCGGTAACCCAAAACCCGCGACATCGGTTCATGCTGCAAGCCTACAGTCGCCACCGCTATCTGGAGGTCGCCGGGCGGTACGAAGAGATTTTTGCGCCAGACATGATGGCAGAGAATCCCGTCTATCACGTTCATGCAGATGAGACGAACGCGAAGCTTGAAGGTAAGGACGCCGTCAAGAGCCTTTACCGGATGTGGGCGCAGACCAATCAATCGATCTTCTTCACGGAAAATGAACAGGTCGCTGTCGCAGACAATTTCATCGCGTCCGTGACCGTGGCACATCAGCAGATCGCGGGCCGGTCTCTGATGGCGAACAGAGTGATGGCTCGCCTTCCCGGGTTCCTCTCCGAGGCTCTCCTGAAGCGGGTGCTCGCCGCGAAGAATTTCAAGGCGGACGAGAACTCCATGTATCTTTACTCGAATGTCATTCAGATGATCTGGCCCTATGACGATCGCGGGCGGCTGGTCGGTGAAGATGTCTGGGAACCCGATCCGGACAAGGCCACGATCGTCAAGCTCGATCCAGCTGACGTGCTGACCACGGAGGAAGCGGGCAAGGCGCTCGCTCCTCTGATCAAGCCGCTGCCGTCGTTCGACGAGATGGTGCTTGGTCGAGGGGCTGCTTAGGCGCCTTGAGCCATGGCGTTCATGCGCCAGCGGGCGGATGTGATCGGCAAGAATGGTACCTTGGGACGGAATCGGTCCGCCTTCGTCCCAGAAGCAGACAGTGACCGCGCCTCGGGCAGGTTCGCGGTTGTCAAGAACTCAACCAGGGAGGATCGAACGTGAACATCACTCGTCGTACAGCGACCACCGGAGGCCTGAGCCTTCTCGCCAGCCTCGCGGTGCTGGCCGCCCCACAAGCGCAGACGCAGGGCGCATCACCCGCCATCACCGAACAGGAGGCGCGCGCCATCGCAGCGGACGCTTATGTCTATTTCTACCCGCTCATCACGATGGACATCACACGAAAGCAGTCCACCAACGTCGAACCGGGCAAGGAAAGCTTCAAAGGCCCAATGAACACATTCGTCAATGTGCCTGAGTATCCGCCGGCGAATTACAAGGTCGTGGTGCGGCCCAACTTCGATACGCTGTATTCCGTATCGTGGCTGGACACGAGCAAGGAGCCGGTCGTCGTTTCAGTACCGGACACCAATGGGCGCTTTTATCTGCTGCCGATGCTGGATATGTGGTCGGATGTGTTCGCATCGCCCGGCTGGCGCACGACCGGTACCAAGGCAGGAACTTTCCTGATCACGCCACCGGGCTGGCGGCCCGATCTGCGTGAGAAATTCGCAGAGGAATTCAGGCTTCCCAAGGACACCCAGCGCATTGACGCGCCGACGCCTTACGTCTGGGTGATCGGCCGCACCAAGACCGACGGTCCGCCGGATTACGACGCGGTCCACAAGATCCAGGCCGGCTACAAGGTCACGCTGCTCTCCGAATTCGGCAAGCCGCCGAAGCCGATCGAGGTGAAAATCGATCCCAGCGTCGACATGAAGACGCCGCCGAAGGTGCAAGTCGATACCATGTCGGGCGACGCTTACTTCGCCTATGCAGCCGAATTGCTGAAGCTGCATCCGCCCCACATCACCGACGAGCCGATCATCGCGCAAATGAAGCGGATCGGCATCGAGCCCGGCAAAAGCCTTGACGTTGCCAGGCTCGATCCGGCGGTGCAGCGGGCGCTGAAAGCCGTGCCGGAGGAATCGCAGAAGCTGATGGCGTGGAAGGTGGCGACGCTGGCGCGGGTCGCCAACGGCTGGTCAATGAACACCGACACCATGGGTGTTTACGGCAACTATTATTTGAAGCGCGCCATCA
This sequence comes from Bradyrhizobium sp. SPXBL-02, assembly GCF_051853065.1. Taxonomy (NCBI): domain Bacteria; kingdom Pseudomonadati; phylum Pseudomonadota; class Alphaproteobacteria; order Hyphomicrobiales; family Nitrobacteraceae; genus Bradyrhizobium; species Bradyrhizobium sp. SPXBL-02. Next base: position 2,697,210 of record NZ_CP182474.1, read on the forward strand.
TCGCGCAACTCGGACTCGGCGCCAACCTGCCGGAAGACGCCATCTATCCGCTCAACCTCGGCGACGAATCCGGCAAGCCGCTCGACGGCGCCAACAAGTATACGATCACCTTCGAGAAGGAGGCGGCTCCGCCGGTCAATGGCTTCTGGTCGATCACGCTGTACGATCCGGAGGGATTCCAGGTCGGCAACGTGCTGAACCGGTTTGCGGTCTCCAGCTGGATGCCCTTCAAGTACAACGGCGACGGTTCGCTCGACATTTATTTCCAGAACGAGAGTCCTGGCAAGGACAAGGAAGCCAACTGGCTTCCTGCGCCGAAGGGAGCCTTCAACCTGACCATGCGGCTCTACGGTCCGAAATCGGAGGCGCTGACCGGGAAATGGAATCCGCCCCCGGTCGTACGGACGCAGACCACGGTCGGCCTGTCGGCGCAATGAGGGGCGTCGCGCGCGTCGGCGCTTCGGCGCCAGCGCGCGATCCACAGGCCAAGCGCGCTTTCACTGCCCGCGAACCGGAGCGTGTCATGCTTATCATCCTGACTCTCTACCAGGTCCCGGTGTGGCTCGTCTTCTCCAAGCTCAAACTGGTCCGATGGGGATGGGCATCCGGGACTGTGGCCGGGCTGATCGGCGCGTTCATCCTCGTAGTGTTCGGCGGACTGACAAAAGGACTCGCCCAATCCGCTCGGGAAACGCCGCAGAGCATGCTCGCGGCGCAGATACGCATCCAAGGTTTTGTCTGCGACAAACTACTTGGCGCGGTCAGGGATCGGCAACGGTCAAAACCCGATCATGCGGTGTGGGTGCTGAAGTGCAGCAACGCGACTTACCGGGTGAGCCGCGCGCCTGACATGGCTGCGAAAGTGGAGCCGTTGGAGTAGCTGGCATGGGCGACCTGTTGCCGTCGACGCCGTCGGTCGAACAACTGTCTCGCATTATCGGCAGCGTCGCAGCGCCGGCATTTCTGCTGGGCGCGGTCGCCGCAAAGCGTACCTCAAGGAAGATATTCCCCGTCTCAAGCTCCGCGCCGTGCTTCTCAACCAGGCGGTATTCTATTCCACCCTATGCGCAATTGTTACATCCTCGCTGATCATCGTTGCGTTCGTGAGCGCGCTGCTGCATCTGGCGCACGAGTATGGCGTCGCCATGCTGTTTATTGCAGCGCTGATATTTTTTGTCCTGTCGCTGGTCAACCTCGCCCGCGAGACGAGAATCGCCTTAAGGGATTTCGACCACCATATGTGAGACTTCGATCAGTGTTTGGATCGTGACCGTCACGTCTAAGCTTGGCGTCCAATGGTTTTGGGTGGCATCGCGTCTGTTCTGGCGGCGGCCTGGAGCGCGCTGGCTGAGTCCCCGAGGCCCGGCGTCGATCCCATCCGCCGTAGATCCAGACTGCGGATGGCGCTTTAGGACGGCGTCTTCTTGCGCCGCAGTGGCTCCAGGCGCTTGCGCAATTCGGCGCCTGATGTCTTGTCGAAACCGTGGTCGACCTTGCAGGCGTAGATGAGGTCATCGCCCTTGCGCCGGCCGAGATACACGCCGTCCCACTTGCTTTCGTCGAGCGCGAAGCCGGCGATGGTCAACGTCTCGCGCTGCGCGCAGGTCGTCTTGGCCCAGTTGTTATTCCGGCCGCTGGTGTAGACGCTGTCGCGAACCTTGGAGACCACGCCCTCAAGCCCGATCTTGCAGGCATGGGCGAACATCTGGCGCGGCCCTCGATCTCAAAGCTCTCGCTGAACTGCACGTCGGTGCCGGCGATGATCTTCTTCAACTCGGCCTTGCGCTGAACCAGCGGCAGGCTGCGGAGGTCTCGTCCATTGAGATAGAGCAGATCGAAAGCCACGAGCACGATCTTGGAGGACGTGCCCTTGAGCTCATTCTGAAGCACCGAGAAATCGGTCGTGCCGTCAGCGGCCGGGACGACGACCTCTGCGTCGATGATCGCCGAGCCTGCCTTGATGTGCCAGGCGTCCTCGGCGACCTTCTTGAAACGTTTGGTCCAATCGTGCCCACGGCGGGTGTAGACGGTCACGGCCTCGTTGGCCAAATGCACTTGGACGCGATAGCCGTCGAACTTGATTTCGTGAATCCATCGCTCCCCGGACGGGACCCTCTCGACAGAGGTTGCCAAGGCCGGTTCGATAAAACCCGGGAAGGGCGCCTTGACGCCGATCGCCGGTGCCCGCCGCTGACGCTGGGACGCCACTTAACAACTCCACGCAACAAACTCATTTGATTCGAATCGTTTTACGGGGATTCGTTCCGGCGCCGGCGCCGGCGCCGGCGCCGGCGGCGCTAAGCGTTAACTGAAGTCTCTTCAGAGAAGAGCAACGATCGACGAGGAGCTTGAGCGCTGCTCGAACAAGCTCGTGCCCTAGCAAACACCCGTCGTTTGTTGCATCGCGCGCGCCAAGTCATCTTCGGTGAATGGCTTCCTGAGCAGAGGAAGGCCGCCCCGTCGCGGCTCCCGGCCTGATACCTGCAACACCTTCAGAGCCGGACGGTCGCGTCGGGCGCGCTCGGCCAATTCATGACCATCCATACCCGGCATGTTGATGTCCGTGATCAGGATGGAAATGCTTTCATCATCCCGCAAGGTATCCAGCGCTTCGCCGCCGCTCTGTGCGCAAACGACCTTGCATCCCAGATCCTCCAACATGCTTGAGAGCACGACGAGCACGTCGGGATCATCATCTACAAGCAAGACGGTGTGACCCATAGGCGAAACTCCTCTTCCCTAACTTATGTAAATTCAGGACGTTCCCGGGCAAACCATCACGCAAGAAAAACCCGGTCAGCAGTGCTGGCCGGGTTAGTCAAAGGAGGGACAATGTGTCATCGACGTCCGGCAACGAGGTGTATTCTGCAGCGTTCCTACAGAACTGGAGCTTTCCTTCCGTTCTTGAAGACCTTCTGATGCAGGTTAATCGCTAGTGAGGGGAACGGCCACCACGCCAGCGGCTTGATATGCTGGCTACCCTTCAGCAAGGAAGGGTCTCAAGTGGTGAACAAATGATCCTATGCTGCCGGAGACAGGCAGATGATAGATGCTTTGATGCGCTACCTTGAAAGAGCAGTTGCCTTCGAGCGGCTCGCTGCCGATGAGACCGACCCTGACTTGAAAGCCGATCTTGAGCGCCAGGCAACAGCCTACCGCAGGCTTGCTGCGATGCAAGCAGAAGGAATGGGTCTACCCGCACCTAGCCAACCTTCGCAACCGCCGCATCCCTGAGGAGCCAACCGCCCCCGAATGACACCACGGAGCGGACGACGCCGGCCTACTGCTCAGGAGCCGCGACCGCTTTGAGGTGACTGACGAAGGCAGTCCCTTTGCCGGGCAACCTAAGCCCGTCAATTCCTCGATCGGTAAAGCAAGAAGTCGCTTGCAAGAGCCGATTAGCTTGACCCGTCGGGCAAAACACTGGCAGAATAGCATCATCGAGACGAGTTTGTTTTGCGCCCGCGCCGGTTTTTCCGCCGCGGGTTTTTTGCGTCTCGATCCAAAATTGACCGGAGTAAATTTCAGACGGATTTTCCAAATGACTGAAGCCGTGAACTACAACCTTCTTTCGCAGAATGCTCTCGCGAGGGCGGCGGCTCGCCGCGCTCTGAAGCAGCGCGCGTTGACTGAAATCAAATCCTTGGCACGGACGCACACGAATCTCGCGATCAAGACCCTCGTGCAGATCATGCGCGACAAGGACGCTCCGCTCATGCCCGGGTGATGGCCGCCAACGCCATTCTCGATCGGGGATGGGGCAAGCCGTTGCAGCCGATTGTGAGCGAAGATGACAACCCGATCCGGTTCGTTCACCGCATCGAACGGGTCATCGTGCATCCCGGCGACGACGTGACGCTGGAGGCGCATATCGAGGAGAGCGTGCAGCGAGCACCCATCAGTGTCCTTGGCAGCCTTGGCGCGGTGCGCGATGACGATGCTTCTCACGAAGAGCTTTGGTTGCAATCGCAGGAGCGGGCATGAGCGATATACTTCAGAAGCTGAGGTTGGGCTGTTGTTCTTACCACCCACCTATTGGACTGTCTTTGGTTGCTGCCATGCATGGGCCTGTTGGCGGCGTGGAAGGATCGTTCTCCACGGAACCAGTAAGGCAGCCTTCATTTCGCGGCGAAAGCTGACGTAGCGAACTCAAGTTCATTAGCGGCAAGAAGCGCCGCTTGCATGACGATCGCCGCTGGCGCGACCCCTCCTTTGGACCAACGTACCGCTGTCTCGCGTCTGCTTTCGCTCATCTCGGACGCGACGTTGAGGCGCGTGAGGCGGCTGCCCATGTGCTTGAGTTTGATCCCGGCTTTACAGTATCTGCGATGATCGCGCGGGGCGGGACGTCGAACTTGAAGTTGTTGCTTGAGGGCCTTCGGAAAGCGGGGTTGCCAGAGTAAGCCCGGGTGCCGAATGACCGCAGTGGCCCGAATGCGAAGTGGCGGCACGGCCTGCCGGCGTCTGCTCAGCGGAGCATACCGGACCAGATTTGCTCAGCCCGAGCTCTTCTCAGTCTGACCCGTATCGGAGGTCAGCATCTGCGCCATGACGCCTTCTGGTTGTGTCCAATCCGACCTTCCTTCGTTACCATCGGCATTCATTCACCGGATAGGATGCCTCGCGGATCGCAATCTCGGTGCGAGGCGGCGTAGTCGATTTCGCCGCGCGTAATACCGATATCCATAAGCTCCCTGTCACTTAAGTCGCACAAGTTGGCCAGTAATCTCCGGCGTTTGCGCCACTCCTGAAATGCATTCCAGTATGCTTCGAGAGGACTGTAGACCTGCCGCCTTGCTGTTGCCGGTCCCAGCTCGGTGGTCCCGTGGATCGTGCTCATTGAGGGTGTCCTGTCTGGACTGCTCACTAGGACGGAAGTTGCCGCAAGAGGTGCCGGCGCGCTTAACTGGTGGCTTACATTTCTCTTACCGGCGGCTTATTCTTCATGCGCTAATACAGAGGCGGCCCCGAGAAGGAATGGCAGCTTGCGCTATCTTTTCGAGGAATACGCATTCGACACCGACCGGCGCGAGCTGCAGCGGGGCACTGATGCGGTGTCGATCACACCGCAGGTTTTTGACCTGCTCGATTACCTGATCCGCAACAGGGAGCGGGTTGTAAGCAAGGACGACCTCGTCAACGCCATTTGGAATGGTCGCAGCGTATCTGACGCGGCGTTGACGACCCGCCTGAATGCCGCGCGAAGCGCGATCGGCGATTCCGGTGAGGCACAGCGCCTGATCAAGACGTTACCGCGCAAGGGTTTTCGTTTCATCGGCACGGTCCGCGAGGTGAACCAGCTTTCCGGCGCGGCGGCGATCTTGAGCCGCGATATTGAATTCACGGAAGCCCCCCTCCCACTACCCGACAAGCCCTCGATTGCTGTGCTGCCGTTCGAGAACATGAGTGGTGATGCCGAGCAGGAGTATTTTGCCGACGGAATAGTGGAGGAGATCATCACGGCGCTTTCGCGGTTCAAGTCCCTGTTCGTTATCGCCCGAAATTCAAGTTTCACCTTCAAGGGCCGAGCTGTAGACATCAAGGAGGTCGGGCGCAGGCTCGGTGTGCGCTATGTGCTTGAAGGGTCTGTGCGCAAGGCCGCAGGAAAAGTTCGCATCGCAGGACAATTGATCGATGCAGCCACAGGGGCTCATGTCTGGGCGGACAGATACGAACGTGACCTGACAGACGTCTTCGTTCTCCAAGATGAAATCACGCTAGCGGTTGTCTCCGCCATTCAGCCGAAGCTGCTCCAAACGGAGATCGCAATGGCGACGCGGCGGCGACCGGAGAATCTCACCGCCTATGATTTTTACCTCCGGGCCGTGGGCGAGTTCCGTTCGATGACCCGCGAAAGCTTTGCCGAGGCGATAAGGCTGGCTCATCGCGCCTTGGAGCTCGACCCTCGGCTCGGTCTGGCTGCCGGCCTGGCAGGTAACTGTCACGCGCTCAACGTCGTCTTCGGCTTTGCTGTCGATCCTCAATTCGAGCGCCGAGAGGCACTTCGACTTGCTCGCCTCGCATTGAGCATCGACGACGGTGATGCAGACACGTTAGCATCCGCCAGCTTTATCTCGGCAATCATGATCGGCGCTGGGCAAACCGAGATCGAAATGGCGAACCGTGCGGTCGCTCTTAACCCGAATGCATTTCAAGCCTTGGTCTGCAGAGGTCACGTCTACAGGATTGCGGGGTTACCCGAGGAAGCAATCCTCAGCTTTGAACATGCCGTCCGCATGAGCCCATTAGATCCGGTGCTGCACGCGGTGATGGCCGGGATAGGGATGGCCTTGATTGAGCTTGGTCGCTTTGAGGAGGCCGTCGAAGCAGGAAAGAAGGCCGAGCGTCAGAACGCCTCCTATTCATCAACTTACCGCTGCCTCGCGTCCGCATACGCCCATCTCGGACGGGATGCGGAGTCACGCGAAGCGGCGGCACGTCTGCTTGAGCTCGACGCCGCCTTTAACATATCAGGGTGGATAGCCCGGGGCGGGCAATCGAACGCGAAGCTGCTGATCGAGGGGCTCCGGAAAGCGGGGTTACCCGAATAGCAGTCCTATTTTGGCGAGATGATGCACTAGCGGCCCTGCAAGCGCCGCGCATGAGTCGGGTTTTGGCCCTTTGCGGCCGTGCTCGCGCGTTTCGGCGGCGTCCGCTCCTAGCGGCTAAACGGACCTAGCCTTTTCCCTACGCGGGTCTCCACCACCTTTCGAACCGCGGCCTCGGAGGTGCCGAAGGACGGTTCGGCGGTGAGGTTCATGTCGCAGTGACGGGCACCTAGGCTGCGAGATCGAACGTCGCAATCAGAGCACGGACCTCGCCCGCCAATTGGCGATAGTGCTCGCTCGCTCGCAAATAAAAGCCCCGATTGCTCTCATTTGCCCTCTTGGCAATCAATTCGCATTCAGCAGCAAGGCTCTCATACCGCTCTACCTTGGCTTGAAAATCCCTCATCCGAGCCACCCAACTAGTTACAAACAAGGGGGCCGACGTTATTCGCGGATTTGTGGCGCGGCAAGAGGATTGAACCATGCTGCATTGCAAATTCGAATGCTCTGCCCGCCGCTCAGAACGGTCGGCGCGCCGGTGAGGCCGGACGGCATCATTCTGCCGCATGCATGCCTTGCTCCGTCGGCTCATAACGAAACCCGCGCTTCACGAGCCAGCCACCCTCGACCATTCTCCGTGCCAAGGGCATGGCGCACACGGGCTGATTGCCGCCGGGGGTGATAAAGACCGTCAATGCACTCGACGAGAAGGGCGTACACGCGCGCGAGCCGCAAGGGCTCGAGCATTCCGGGGAGTAGAACGACCGGGTCGTCCTTCATGCCTCAGGCAAGTGGCTGGATGGGCAGTCGTTCCCGAACTCCTCGTATAACGGCTCTGCCTATCTCGGCCCCCGCCACTAAAGGCGCACGGGAGCATCGCCTCAAATCGGCGAACGTTAGTGCAACACGCGAGCGGCTTCTGCCAGCCGGACCTTCTCTCGTAAATCCTCGAGTTCCTGAAGCATTTTCAGGAGATCCGGCAGGACGGTTGCCCGCTTCAAAATTCGAGTCGTTTGTCCCATCGCTACACGCCTCCATGGCTCGCAACGGCGAGCCACATCAAGGCGCACACACGCAAATTTTCCCCTGCAGGCGGAATTGCATTTTTAACAAATTTGCTGAGCGGCGTCGGCGCGGTGGCATTCACTGGGCGCGGTGCGTGCGGCGAGAGATTTTGCAAGGCTGCAGAATCGGTCGCCTATCCTGAGGGAAGAACGGTTTATGGCCCATTGCTTCCATTAGCGCGTCGCGGCGAGTTGTCCGGGGTCGGGGCAAAGCGGAAGCACCCCACCGCAGGCCAATCGGCGCTGTTGACCCGAAGCGGACATGCTGTTGCAATCTTCGAACTCTCTTTCGGCGGACAAAGACTGCGCGGCTCGTCTGAGGTCAGCTCTAAGCCAGTATACGCACGAGCAACTGGAACAATGTCCAAGCGATCTGATTGAAGTGTGTTATGGCTTGGCTGGGATTTGCACGGAGTATTCCTGGCGAAGCGTGGTGATAGTCAGGGAAGGTGCTTCACATGGATGACGAACGAAAAGCTGGGAAACGGGCCGCTGAAGGCTTGCGCGAGGCGACTGCTAAGGAAGAAGCGAAAAACGAGAGCAAGACGGGACACGATCTAGCGAAGGGCGCTGATCGCTTCGAAGAACGCTCTAAAAGCTCCGATGGAAGAAGCGCAAAAGAGAAACAAAAAGGGTGAATGTACCACGGCAGACCAAGCGCTGCGTTTCGATGGACCTCCCATGCGAGCCACCGGGACCGATGGTTGGCTGTGGTGATCAACTGTTAGCCCAGTTGGCTATTAGGCAAGGCTCTCTAGGGTCCGCGTCGCCTTCTGGCTCGTTGCCGATCTGCGCTCGAAGAGCAGAAAGATCTGCTTGCAGGAGATGAGTCCGATCAAGGTGAAGCAGCCCGCCACGACCGTGCTCGACACGAAAACCTCGCTTGCACCAGCAAGCGCCGCACTCGCGCTCCTATGTGGACAGCGATACCGCCGACATCATCACCAATCATTTCGCGATCGGGGGCCTAGTAAACGCACTGTCGGACCCAGTAGCCACCGCTGACCCGTATCCACTGGCATGGACTCGGCGGGGGCTCTTTGATGATCGGCCACCCGTGAATATCGATGTTTGTTGGCGCGGTGATGCCGCGCCAAAAGACGGCATTTGCTTCGGAGGAATGGAAGACCAAAGCTCCGGCGAAGCAGGTAGCGGCTACACGGCACAGCAGGAAACGGCTCATTTGTCTGATCCCGGCGAGACGTTGGACCCTTGCCGATGCTACGCGAGCCGCAGGGTTTCATCCACACCCACGGCGACCAGTCTGCCGCTCCGGGGGCGCTCCCAACGTAGAATTACGGGCTGTTGGCGCTACGTTGCGTTGCGAAGTGCACGCTTGTGAGACCAGGCGCTTCGGTTTCGAATTCGGGTCCTTCGAAACAGTTCGTTAGCTTTCATGTGGCTTGCTGGGAGCGTGCCGATTACCGCCGATCGCGGCACATTGGAATGGGAATGCCGGCCCCGGCTGTTTCTCCCAACCTGCGGCTGGGGCCGTTTTGAACTTTTCGCTGCATCGTTCAACCCGGTCCACAACCATGTTTAGAGGCATTGCTATCGCGCTATTTGGAATGAGCATGCTTTCGCAGCTCGATCGCGCGCTCTTCCACGGCCGCAATACTGACGCCGCGCTGAGGCTGATACGGGACGTTGGCCAAGGTTTCGGGCTGTAGGTCCGCCCGCGCTGCCTTCAAGATCGCTCGGGGACTACTTCTTCAACAGCAGTCCCAACGTTCGCGCCATGCGCCTCACCGATCCGGCGTGGCGGCCGAGTTCGGCGGCTATCTTTGAGGCGCCAACTCCCTGTCGGGCCAGCGTGATCAACCGTCGGACCTCCTGCTCGGCCCATTGTTTTGGCTTCGGAGTTTTCATGATGCGGCGCTCGATCCGCACCAGTTAACCAGCGAGCGAAATTGCCGACACTTGGGAAATTTACGGGTGGACTTCCTGCCTGAGGCCGCCCCTCGCTTTTAAACGGCAGTTTCGATGCTTGTCGGCTATTGCCCGTAAACCGGGCGTAGGGCTGCGCTTGCCACGACCGCCGCTTGTGACCCCCCAGCTGCCCTTCGCTGCTACAGACACTCGACGGCGATAGCCCCGTATGAGGCAATGAGCCTGACGTATTGAAAGCCGATTTTTGGCTATGGTAGATTGCCAGTTTATCCCGATTGCTTTGATCCGTCTTAGTAGTGCTTTTTGTACTGTGGAGGACATTTATGCGAAGCTCTCGCGCAATGCTTTATCGGCAACAACTTGGCGAACTCGCCTCTCAGCTCTCAGAACTGGAAGATCTTCGAAGCCTGGTCGAAGATGCAGAGCGCGTCGCCCGAGGTGCGCCCGCATTGCGCTCTAGACGCCATGCTTCGCACCGCCTCCGAGGTCGTGATCGCGGCGCCCTGTCTGTCCGCCTCCGCTGCTACACGCCACCAGGCAGAAATGCAGGAGGTCTCAGGGTCCCTCAGAACGACAACTTAATCGATTGGATGTTGCTTGAGCCATTTCCCGACGGATGGTGGGCTTCCCCCTAAAGCTCTTCAACGGCTGCCAGTAAATCAAGTTTTCTCGTCTGCTTGTGGGCCCTAGTGTGGCCGTGCCGCCTTGCTTTAAGCAAGCGGCGAAGCCGGAAACTTCGCGGGCGGGACAGGCATAGGCGCGGCTGAGAGTCCGCCGCGCCGGTGCCATGATTGTAGCCGCGCCTAGGCTGCCTGCCGCATGCGTTCGATGCTCCGAGTTATATGATTTCCGGCATCGTCCGCCACCTTCAGAGACAAGTCCGCCATCCGGCGGCTGGTATCCAACGCACTCCTGATCGTGTCGCGCATCAGATCGGTTTGCACAGCGGCCAAATCGTGAGGAGTGCGGCAGTTCCAGAGTTCATTCGTGCGGTCCATGGTCCTCTCGATCTGCTGTCGAACGAAATCGAAGCACTCACGCGATGCACCATTCATTCCTTTGGCGACTGCAGTCGTAGAGTATATGATTGCTTCGGCATTGCGGACCGAGCGTTCCGCTGCCTGCTGCGCCTCATTGCCGGTCAAACCGAACGTGCGACCCAGCTGATCAGTCGAGCGACCCATCATGGCCGCAGCCATGTCGAGTCCGAAGCGCCAAGCGTTTTGCAACATCTCGGTATTCTGTCGCAAGAGATGGCCGCTGGCTTGCGCCACCTCCTCCCCCGCCTCGGCGGTGGCCAAGCCGATCCGCCTGGTCTGCTCGGCGGTCCTCTCGCCGGCGCGGCGGATTGTGTCTTCAGGGCTTTGGGTGGGTTTTTCCTCTGGGCGTGGATTGGCCATTTCGTTGCTCCATCGTTCTTGTTGGTGAGGTCGGATCGCTATGCGCTTCGTCACATGCGATCCTTAGCGAGCAAACGTGAGCAATTCTGCGCCGTTCCGGACCGAGCGATCTTTTAATCAATCCTCCGCGATTGCGCGCAGGAACGAGCACTTCAACTTCCAATTATTCCTTGGTTTGGCTCGTCTGCTCGCGCTGCGGATCAGACGTTTCTTGGTCCTAACTCAAGGCTCAGTCATGACCACCGCTGAAACCGTCCTGCTCATCGTTATCTTGATGTTGGCGCTTCTCGTCATCGGCAACATCGGCTTCTCCAAACTGGCCGAGCGAAGAAATCCGCCTATCGGCAAGTTTCTCGAGTGCGACGGCGTGGTACTCCACTATATCGATCGGGGCGATCCCGCGGCCCCTTGCGTCGTGCTGCTTCATGGCAACGGATCCATGATCCAGGACTTCATAATCGGTGGGCTGGTCGATCTTCTTGCCCGCAGCAATCGCGTGGTGTGCTTTGACCGTCCGGGCTTTGGCTATAGTCAGCGGCCGCGGCTCCGAGTATGGAGCGCAGCGGCTCAAGCAGCTCTGCTGGTGAAGGGACTCGAGCAACTCGGGATCCGCGATCCTGTGGTGCTGGGCCATTCTTGGGGCGCCTTGGTCGCTATCGCTCTCGGGATGCGGAAGGATTATCCGATCCGGGGTCTTGTGCTTGCGTCCGGCTACTACTTCCCGACCATCCGATTGGATGTGTGGTTGATGTCAGGTCCGGCCATACCGGTCTTGGGCGACTTGGTCAGCTACACTGTCGCGCCGATCATCTCCTGGGCCATGTTGCCGGGAGCCTTCCGCAAGATTTTCGCGCCCCGGTCCGTCCCGTCGACATTCAAGAACGAATTTCCAGCGTCTCTCGTTCTCAGGCCCACACAATTGAGAGCGGCTGCGGAGGAAAGCGCACTCCTCATTCCAACTGCAACACAGTTCCAAGCCCACTATTCGACCATGAGCCCCCGCGTGAAAATCTTCCATGGAGCAGAGGACCAGGTGATCGAACAGAAACAAGCTCGAGATTTACATCAGGCGCTGCCTCGGTCCGATCTTCACCTGGTTCCGAATGCCGGACATATGGTCACGCACGCAGACCCCGTTGCCATTGCGGAAGCCGTCAATTCAATGACGAGATAGGAGGAGGGAGGGGTTGTCTAGTTGGCCTATCCTCCGGCTCAACAGCCTGTCTGAGCTCACTTGGATCCTCAGAGTAATCGAACAACGCATCCGACATGGTGCCATCCCAGGCATTCTCGAGCTGTGGCTCGATTAAATGTTAATATATAATCAGCTACTTTAAATAAATTAAATGCTGGACGAGATTTAAATTTGGATTAGAATGAGAACCGCTTGGCGCCGGATGAACGCGTCAAGGACCTCCTAGAAGCGGCCCCCATCATCCCGCCCTGCCAGCCCTGTTCCAGGGATGCAAGGGCCGCTTCTAGGGCAAAATGTGAGCCAGATCATGCACTTGTCACTAGGTGATTTGTTTCTCATCTCCGCAGGAACCGGTACGCTCCTACTGATTGAGCTCGGAGTATTGATCATCGTGGGTGTGATCTGAGCCAATGGAGAAGAGCGTAGGGACGTTCTGAGGGCCAGCTCCATATCACGTCTCCTTGTAGGTTTGTTCGGCCTCGATCGCGCGGAGCAGGGCGGCAAGGCTGGGATATTCCAAGCCATTGCGGACGTAGCGGTCGCGAGGAGATCTTCGCCGGGGGCGAGCAGCTTCGCGTAAGTTCCGCTTTCGTGAAGCATCAGCCAGCCCTACTCGACCGCATAGGCAATGCCCAGCGAGAGAGAAAGCGGCCTAGCCCATGTATTGCCTGCGATATTCCGCCGGCGTCATGTTCATCTGCCGGCGGAAGATTCGATTGAGGTGACTCTGATCTGAAAATCCGCTCAGCAGCGCGATCTCTTTCAACGCCAGGCGATCCTTGCGCAGATACTGGCACGCGCGTTCCACCTTGCGGCTCAAGACAAAGGCGTGTGGCCGCATTCCATAATGCACATGGAATTTGCGTGCGAACTGAACGGGCGAGCAGTTGCAGATATTGGCCAATTCCTCGAGCGTAATGTTTCTCGAGATGTTTTGTTCGATATAGTCCTCGATCAGTCTTGCATGGGCAGGCCTGAAACGCCCCTGTGAACAGGGCAATTTGAACTGCACCGAGGCATATCTTCGCAGGACGTGCACGCTGGCCTGAAGCGCCAGCGCATCGTAGCAGAGCCGGCCACCGGGGCCCCCCGCCGCAACCTCCTGCACCATCTGATCACCAATCCAGGTCAGGATTGGGTCTTCGACCTTGAGCAAGTCGTGGAGTTCGACGTGTTGCGCATCGCGATCGAACGCCTCGCTTGCAGTCTTCGCCATAAACGCCGGTGAAATGTAGAAATGACTGACCTCGATATCCTGGCTCCATCGCCAGTTCGAGCCTTCCGCGCGCGTGAGCAGCGTCGTGATGCCGCGGCCGACGTGATCCTGCTTCCAGGCCCCGGTAACCCTGCGGTTCATCGCTGTCGCGCCCTCGCGGTAGAGGACGATCAGATAGTTCTCGGACGGGGGCACCCAGATGTCAGACGGTGCATAGCGGAACACCCGTAGCCGAAAATCGGCCTTTCCCACCGCGGAGCTGTCCAACATCAGTTCGCCAGGAGCGTAGCGCGGCAGCTCCTCGACCGTGATGAATTGGCCCATCGCGCAAGCCTCCCTCCCTGGATTCTGGGAAGCGTTAGCCGCTTTTTTCTCTCATTGGCCGGATGGCAACCGCGCAGCATAAGCTGGTTTTGTCATTTGCCAAGCGAGTTGCACCAGGAACTGCGGCCCTCGCGGCGCGGCGCCACCCACGTCGTTCAAAGGATTGTCGGTTTCGTTCAAGCCGCGAGCGTCAGCACGCTCGTAGGCTGTCTCGCGTTTCAGGCATGAGCGGAGAGAGCGGCGCAAACGGGTGAAACCGCCCCTTCGATCTGTCGAAACGGAAAATGATGCGATGCACCACCACCCGACCACGCGACGGGTGGGCAAGGCCGTGCGCACTCAGAAAACATCAAGGAGGGAAATATGGCGGAAGACGCGACCAAGTCCAACGGAGGCAACGGCGCGCATGTGACGGCGCGCTTCGATGCGGTGGTGATCGGAGCCGGCGTCGCCGGACTCTATGCGCTCTACCGTCTGCGCGAGCAGGGGTTGAAGGTGATGGCGATTGACGCAGCCCCCGGCGTCGGCGGCACCTGGTATTGGAATCGCTATCCCGGCGCGCGCTTCGATTCGGAAGCCTATATTTATCAGTATCTCTTCTCCGAGGAGCTCTACAAGGGATGGAGCTGGAGCGAGAAATTCCCGGGCCAGCCGGAAATCGAACGTTGGCTGAACTACGTCGCCGACCGTCTGGATCTCCGCAAGGACATCCAGTTCAGTACCACGGTCAATAGCGCGCATTTCAACGAGGCAACCCACCGCTGGCTGGTCACGACCGAGAAGGGTGACGTGATCGACACCCAGTTCCTGGTTACCTGCTGCGGCATGCTCTCGGCCCCACACGTGTCCTTTCCAGGTCAAGAGACATTCAAGGGGCAGTTGTTTCACACGGCGCGCTGGCCGAAGCAGCCGGTCGACCTCGCAGGCAAGCGTGTCGGCGTCATTGGTAACGGCGCGACAGGCATTCAGGTCATACAGACAATCGCCGGCGAGGTCGGCCATCTCAAAGTGTTCATCCGCACCCCGCAATACATCATCCCGATGAAGAATCCGAAATACGGCGCGGCCGATGTCGAGGCCTATAAGTCGAAGTTCACGTCGTTCACCGAGCGCCTGCCGCACACCTTTACCGGGTTCGAATACGACTTCGAGCACACCTGGGCAGGTCTCACCCCGGAGCGTCGCCGAGAGGTACTCCAGGCTTGCTGGGATGACGGCTCCCTGAAGCTGTGGATATCGTCCTTCGCCGAGCTGTTTTTTGACCCCGAGGTCAACGCCGAGATCTCCGAATTCGTGCGCGAGAAGATGCGCGAGCGGCTCAAGGATTCGAAGCTGTGCGAAGCCCTAATTCCGACCGATTATGGCTTCGGGACGCACCGTGTGCCACTGGAGCAAAAGTTTCTCGAAGCCTTCCATCGTCCGAATGTCGAGATCGTCGGCGTCAAATCCAACCCGATCGAACGTGTGACGCCTGCGGGCATCCAGACGGCCGACGGAACGATCCACGAGCTCGACATCATCATTCTGGCAACCGGATTCGACGCCGGAACCGGTGCGTTGACGCGCATCGATATCAGGGGTCGGGGGGGCCGTTCGCTGAAGGAAGACTGGAGCAGGGACATCCGCACGACGATGGGTCTGCAGGTTCACGGCTACCCGAATCTCTTCACCACCGCCGTGCCGCTCGCGCCTTCGGCGGCGCTCTGCAACATGACGACATGCCTGCAGCAGCAGGTCGAATGGATCGACGGTTGCATCAGGTACATGCGCAGCAAGAGCCTTGACGTCGTCGAGCCGACGAAGGACGCCGAGGACAGCTGGGTGGCGCATCACGATGAGATCGCCAATGCGACGCTGATCGCCAAGACCAATTCCTGGTACTTGGGCTCGAATGTCGAAGGCAAGCCGCGCCGCGTTCTGTCCTATTGCGGCGGTGTCGGCAGTTATCGCCAGAAATGCGACGAGGTCGCCGCGAATGGCTACCAAGGCTTTGCGATGCAGAGTCCTCGCGAAGCCGCCACGGAGAACGTCATTTAGATGCAGAGGGAGGAGACCATGAACACGAATTTCACTGCAGCGGCTGACGCCGTTCTCAACGATGTCGTTACATCCACTCCGCGCGTGCCCGGTGTCGTCGCGATGGTGACGAACCGCCATCGCAACATCTACGAAGGCGCTGCCGGCAAGCGCCGTCTCGACCGACCGGCCGAGATGACAACCGACAGCATCTTCGCCATCTTTTCCACGACCAAGGCAATCACCGCCACGGCGGTCCTGCAGCTCGTCGAAGAGGGCAAGCTCGATCTCGACACGCCCGCCAAGCGCTACGCGCCCGAGATCGGCAAGCTCCAGGTCATCGAGGGTTTTGATGCCCAGGGCGAGCCGATCCTGCGTGCGCCCAAACGCGACATCACCACGCGCATGCTGATGGTCCATACCGCAGGTCTCAGCTACGACTTCATCAACCACACCTATAACCGTCTGGCCCAGGAAAAGGGTCAGCCAAGCGTCATCACCGCTTCCAAGGCCTGCCTGATGACTCCGCTGCTTTTCGATCCCGGCGAACGGTGGGAATACGGAACCAATCTTGACTGGTGCGGTCAGATCGTCGAGGCCATCAGGGGGTGCCGGCTCGGCGAGGTATTCCAGACTCGGATTTTCGAGCCGCTACGCATGAAGGAGACGACGTTCGAGCTGACCGATGCGATGCGCCAGAGGCTCGCCGGGATCCATGCGCGAGGCGCCGACGGGTCGCTCACACCGATGGATTTCGAACTGCCTGCCAAGCCCGAAGTGCACATGGGTGGCCACGGCCTTTACAGCACGATCGGCGACTACATGCGTTTCATCCGCATGTGGCTGAATGACGGCGTGGGCGAGCACGGCCGGGTGTTGAAAGCGGAGACCGTCCGCATGGCGGAAAAGAACCAACTGGGTGACAAGAAGGTGACGCCGATCACGGGCGTCATCCCGTCGCTGTGCAATGATGCCGAGTTCTTCCCCGGCCAGTCCAAGTCTTGGGCGCTGAGCTTCATGGTCAATGATGAAGAAGCTCCCACTGGCCGTCCTGCCGGCGCGCTCGGTTGGGCTGGCCTTGCCAACCTGTTTTACTGGATCGATCGCCAGAACGGCTTTGGCGGGTTCTGGGCTACACAGATTCTTCCCTTCGGTGATCCGGCGTCGTTTATCGGCTACATGAATTTTGAGACGGCATTTTACCAGAGCCTGAAACAGCGAATGGTAAGTTAGCGACTGGCCTGATCTCCTTCGCACGCGGCCACAGCGGCCGCGTGCGATTGTTCCGCATTTGGCCCGTGGCTGACTTCCCCTCTTAGGCTCGCACCGTCCGCTTCCGAGGGCTGAGCGGAAGCCATCGCCGGAGCCGCCGAGGGCAGCCTTTGACCCAATTCGGAGCTGGACGGGCGCCACTGCGGTTCAACTACGGCAGTTCTTTTGTCGCCGTAAAGGGATTGAACCCGCGTTCTGCAAGAGCAGCCCACGAAGCAGCGCCAAGATGTGGCAATCGGAAATAGAGTCGTGGCTTGGCCGGATCGGTATCCAGCATGAACCCGGTCGGTAGCGCTCGGACACTTGTGGCATAGAACCCGCCATCCGGCGACCTCTGAGAGTCGATGACAGCGATCAACGATTTTGCCTCCGCAGCCCTGCCGAGCAATTTCAGCAAGAGAGCCATTTGGCTTGTCCCTTCGGTCCACACACCATCTCGGTCTTCACCGTAAGAAAAGCCCTCGTCGACTCTCATTCGCTGTTCGGCGGTCGTAATGGCCGACGCAAATTTCCTCGCCGCTCCGGGGAGCGCCGTTAACGGCCAGACTTGAGCATCAAGGGCCAAAATCGGATTGCGCGTGACGCCGTCTTCGGCGGTTCCTGCGGCGAAACAGCCGCATGCCGGATCCCACATCGTATCCACGAAGCGCTCAGCAGCTGTTGCCATGTCACGCCAGCGCGAATCGCCTGTACGGGTTGCAAGAAGGCCAAACGCGGCGGCGAGGTCGGTATTGTGTTCAGTCGATTTCCATGTCCGCAACTCGGGCGTCGGTTCGTGCCCAAACGTACCGCCCGTGAAACCGCCAGTCCCGCGCCCGTCGGCCCATTGCGCGACCCAGGTGCCAAGCCGTGCTGCACCATCGCGGAATCGAGAGCCGGTGTTCACATCATCAATCGACAGCAACGCCAACATGGCCCACGCGATGTTACCGTTATCGCTGCCGACCTGATATCGATCCTCCAACCACTTGTTCTGCGTGTTGTCCCACCACCCCGGAAGCTTGACAGGGCCATTCGTCACCACACCCCCGGCGTAAGCGTTCCGGAGCCGTCCATCATGCCAGCTCCGGTCGTTGTCGATGGCCCAGAGAATCGCCGCGCCGATGCGACGTGCCTTGTCTTGCTCACCGCAACCGACCAATGCGATGGCGGCCACCGCATTGTCATAGAGGTATGCGGCGCCATGCAGAGGCCCCGAGTTCACGGTCGGATAGCTGGGCAAGAACAACGGCCCTGGCGGTGCCTTATCGATGAGACCAGCGAGGTACCCGCATGCAGACGCTTCTGATGTTGCCAAAGCCCGTCGTGGAGTGGCGACCACAATGATTATGAAAGTCGTTAGGATGCATACCAAGGAAGTTATTCGGGCCACTTGTCGTTCTCCGGGTGGCGGCTGATCTTATACCTATCGGCGATGTCTGGAAGTGGCCCCGCGGCTGACTTCAGTCCAGAGCGCGGGGATGTCCGCTTCATTGCGTTCAATGCTCGTAGAAATTGATTTGCTAAGCTATTCTTGTCGGGTTGTGGGAGCACGCAATGTCGAAAGCAATTGCCGTCTTGGGCTCCGCTCTGTTCTTCGTCATTGCGCCGTTGGTGCTGGCAGGCTTCGTCCCTTGGTGGGTCACGCAGTGGGAATTTCGGCCAGCTTTTTTCGGCGTCGATCTAACCCGCATCCTCGGCGGTATATTGATCATCGTCGGAGTGCCCGGACTCGTGGATTCATTTGCCCGTTTTGCGCTGGAAGGGCTGGGGACGCCCGCCCCGATCGCGCCGACACAAACGCTCGTAGTGACTGGGCTTTATCGCTACGTGCGAAATCCCATCTACATCGCGGTCGTCGCAGTCATTTTTGGTCAGGCCCTTTTGTTTGGTGATTGGCGACTCCTCTGGTACGGCGCGCTACTCTGGCTTTTTTTCCATGTCTTTGTGGTGATTTACGAAGAACCGACGCTCGAGCGAACATTTGGCACGGAGTACGAGAGCTTTCGGGCTAATGTGCCACGCTGGATTCCGCGGGTAACGCCATGGCGAGCCGCATAAAAGGATCGCTGCATTATGAGGACCGAATTTGGCCCGCTGGAGACCGTCCGCCGGCGCTCAACACGTCCCTCCACCAGAACCAACCGGAAGTCACCGCTGACGCGTAGCGACGCGCTGGACCCTCAACGGGCATTTATGGGGTCTGTTCCCACCAATATGCTTAAGGATATAATCTGGCCAGCCTCCAGTCGGACTGCTGCTAGGTTCAGACCCATGAAGCGGTGGCGCTCAGTCAGCATTATCTGCATGGTTGTCACTGCGGGCCTGCTGGGTGCCGGGGCCCTTGTTGGTGGCCAGTCACGCGTGCCGACAGAAGCCATAGCGTCCTCGGTAACACGTACACCGGAGCTTATGGAACGCGCGTGGCACCTGCCAGTTGCAGCTACATTCCACAGGAACGTTAACTGGCAGTCAAATAGCTCTCGTTGCGGACCTGCAGCTGTTGCGAATGCGTATAGGTCGCTCGGCGAGGCGGCAAGCACGGAGGGCAAGGTGTTGGCTGGCACCGGGCGGTGCTGGACAGGCTTATGCATCCTGGGTCTCACGCTTGACGAGCTCGCCGAGGTCGCGGGGACCAACACGAGCCGCAAAGTCACTGTCTTGCGTGATCTCAGCGAGGACCAGTTTCTGGAGCATCTGCGTCGCTCCAACGATCCAGGCCGACGCTACATCGTGAATTTCAATCGCGCGCAAATTTTTGGTGCTGGTGTTGGACATCATTCGCCCATTGGCGGCTATCTGGAAGCCGACGATCTAGTTTTCGTGCTCGATGTCAATTCCAGCTACCAGCCATGGCTAGTCGAGCGAAAACGACTGTTCGCAGCTGTAAATACGTACGATGGCGACAAGAAGCGCGGGCTGCTGCTGATCGAGTAATTGCAAATCTCTGCGGTCTGTCACGTATAGCCTTGAGCTGAAGAAGGCGAGCGAGGCGGTGGAGGTGACCAAGCGGTCGAATAACAAGGTTGCGAGCTGCTGCCTTGCGATGGGTCTGCTCGTGGCCCGTTTGAGATATGCCGACCGGCGGCGGACATGTCCGTTCACCGGGGTCGACCGGAAGTCATCGCGGCAAGGCTAAGCCGACGCGAAGGACCCAAAGCCGTCCTGAGCGCCGACTAGTCGGTTCAGCGAGCAGCCGCTTGAACTTCTCCATCGCATCCTTTCTAATTGCATCTTTCTGATCAATAAGGTGCAACATGCCAAAGGGTTACTGGGTTGTTTTTGCGGACGTGAATGATCCTGAAGGCTACAAGAGCTATATCGCGGCAAATGCCAAAGCGCTTGCGAAGTACGGGGCCCGCTTCCTAGCGCGGGGCGGCAAAGTCGAGCCAAAAGAGGGCAAACCACGGTCGCGAGTGATCGTCCTAGAGTTTCCGACCTATAGCGCGGCATTGGAGTGCTACAACTCGCCCGAATATGTCGCCGCAATGAAAGAGCGCGAAGGCAGGTCGGTTTGGGACATGGCGATTACCGAGGGTTATGAAGGCCCGCAGCCATCATAGGAGTGGGCTCCAGCACTTTGTTGATCAAAGCCCTGATGTCCGCTTCTGGTCCTGGCCGTGTAAAAACTCAAGAATCGAAACGCAGCGAAGAATGATATTTTCAAGTCCGACCTCCAAGTTTAATCCGCTTGCGCCTTGAGCGTCTAAAGCGGCCTTCGACGAATAATTTCTTCTATCGCGATTGAGCGTCTTCGCGTTTTCACACAGCCAAGGTCCCTAGCCGAACAAGGCCGCGGCATTATGGTGTCCGCTATCGCTGGTAGACCGGCCGCGGGCCGTGCTCGCTTCGACCACCGGTCGTGACCCCACATCGCATTAGGCTGTTCGCGTAGGTAGGCTAATGGTGTGGTCCTGCCGCCTTGCCTTGGGCATGTGGCTTGGCGACGTCGCGAATGCAATCGCGAACGCTTGCGCGACCGCGCTCAGCATTCGACCCTTCAAGGTGAAGACCGCCGTTGGCAGGTGCCACCGCGGCAATGCGACGAATAGTGCCTTCGGCACATCGGCTCCGGCCCGAACCGCAGCGCCCAGCCAGTCCTGATGGAGGACGCTCGCAAAGGGGCGGTCGCAGAAAAGCTACCGCCGGCGCGCGACCGCGACGCCAAACAGGAAAGCGACGAACAGGCTCGCAAGCGGTGCTTCGCGCGTGATCGCGGCGACTGTCGCGAGTGCCCCGCCGGGCTTGCGCGATTCCTCGACTGCGGAGGTCAGGCGGTCGACCGCTGCGTGCAGGCCTCCGGCGACTTCACCGATGGTGCGGGATACGTCCGCGGCCGTATCGATGGCACGCTCGGCCATGCCGGGCTGGGACGTGGATTGCGGTATCTCCGTGCTCAAGGGCGCGACCTCCAGGCGTGTTGATGGAAGCCGGCACCTTTGGCTATCCGCGCGAGCGCTCGTTCTGAACAGCGGGTCTTGATGACCTTTGGCTATCCGCGACAGGCGCCGTGATTGACGGCGGGTGCCGGCCTTGGATGGGCAATTCAGCGCAGGGAATTTTGTTCCTGATCATATGCCGGCCGCGGCGCGCTCCCCGGGAAACGACGGGTGCGAATCTCTGTTAGGCTGGGTCAACCTTGCTGATGTCAGGAGGCAGCCGTGACCGACCGGACCATGACGGATCGAGCCCGGCGCATCGCCTTGCTCGGTGCTCCCATCGACATGGGGGCTTCGCAACGCGGCACCTTGATGGGGCCCGCGGCGCTGCGCACCGCCGGCCTTGCGACATTGCTGGAAAGCCTTGATTTCGAGGTCGTTGATTATGGCGATCTGTCGGTAGCCGAAGTCCTGGACCTCACCGACAGGCCGCCCGAAATGGCCAATCACTACCGCGAAATCCAGCGCTGGACCCGCGTCCTGAGCCGCAGAGGCTATGAGATCGCGACAAGTGGTGCGCTGCCGATCTTTCTCGGCGGCGATCACACGCTGTCGATGGGGTCGGTCAATGCCATGGCGCGTCATTGGCAGGAGCGCGGCCGCGAACTCTTCGTGCTCTGGCTCGACGCCCATGCCGACTACAACACGCCGGAGACGACGATCACCGCGAACATGCACGGCATGTCAGCCGCGTTCCTGTGCGGCGAGCCGGGCCTTGACGGCCTGCTCGGCGACGATCCGCGCGCTTCGATTCTCCCGGACAAACTCGATCTGTTCGGCGCGCGTTCGATCGACAAGCTCGAAAAGGAGCTGATGCGCTCGCGCCGGATCAGGATCGTCGACATGCGCCAGATCGACGAGTTCGGCGTCGCCGTCCTGATCCGCCGCGTCATCGAGCGCGTCAAGGCGAGCAATGGCGTGCTGCATGTCAGCTTCGATGTCGATTTCCTCGATCCCTGCGTGGCGCCGGGCGTCGGCACCACCGTGCCGGGTGGTGCCACCTATCGCGAGGCGCACCTGATCATGGAGCTGCTGCACGATTCCGGCGTGGTCGGATCGGTCGACATCGTCGAACTCAATCCGTTCCTGGACGAGCGCGGTCGGACCGCGCGCACCGCGGTCGAGCTGATCGGCAGCCTGTTCGGCCAGCAGATCACAGACCGGCCGACGCCGAGCAATGCCATCGCGCCGGGCGAGTGAAGCGGCGCCTAGGCGACAGCTGACAGCTCGATCCTCATTACGGGAAAAAGTGGCAATACCTCGGAACCTTGCCGTGATTGGTGGGTTCTCGCAGGCCGCGCGCTGCGGCGCGGAGTGGCCGTCATGCCGATCATTCGATACTTCGTCTTTGTCGGCGGGCTGCTCCTGGCGCTGATCTTCGCGGCGGAGCACTATCTTCCGGCGCCGCTGGCACGGGCCGATACGCCCGAACCCGCCAAAACGACGATCCGGATCCGATCGGCGACACCTCTTCCGGAGAAGATCGTGTTCGACACTCGACCGCGTGCCGACCTTGCGCAGATCGCGCAGGCCGAGCCGCCGCTCGAAGCGCCGCCGCAGCCGATTCGCGAAGCGATGGCCGCCATGCCTGCAGCACTTCCTGCCAAGACCAAGCAAGAGCCGCCCGCCGGTCGATCCTGGCAGAGCCGCCCGCAGGCCAAGCGTTCGGCAAGGCTATCGAGACGAGCGCCCGGACCGCGGCTGGCTTTCGAGAGGCACGGCCCCTTCTTCGGAGATTGGTGAGCGAAACCGCCCCCTTCAAGAGAAAGGCCCGGACCATTCGAGCGCGGCCCGCGACGCGCCGAGCCAAGGCAATCTGACCTAGAGGCAATCCGATCAAGTCGCCCTGAATCATCAAATGGTCGAAGACCGGGAAAAAGCGGAAACCTTGGAAGCTGTCCTTGAGTTGGCACGCGACGAGGTTCGGTTTTCCGGAGAGCGGGGATGGTCGACGACATCGTCTTGAAGAACGCCGCGGACACCGCCTGGACAGTGTACCGGGCGCGGCATCCCGAGGTCGCTGCCGACGACACCCGGCGCTGTCTGCTGGAACGCCATCTGCAGAGGAGATGGGAAGAGCACCGAAGCGATACCGAAGAGCTTGCCTGCTTCGGGATAGCCTACCTGCACCGACTTCCCAGGGATGAATGTTGAGGTGCTTGAAGATGCTGGTTGTCCGCCTGGCCCGCGCGAGCACGAGGCCGAGTTGGACCCTGCTCGCGATTTCATTTCTCATCTCAGCGATCATCGTGATGGCTTTGCGCGTCGTGTTCGACGCTTAGAGCTTGCGCCCAGAGTGCCCAGCCGGGAACAAGTGGAATATCCAGACGTTCTTGGGCGGGCATCCATCGGGATGCCGGTTCACTGGAGGAGACGACGATGAAAACCACTTTTGCCGCAGCTCTGATCGGCAGCGCTTTGATCAGCGGCGCCGCGTTGGCGCAATCCGCCCAGCCGGCTGATCAAGCGGCGCCGGCTGCCACCGCGCGGCCGGCCGACAAGATGATGCTGAAGGACAATTGGCGCGCCTCGAAGCTCATGGGCCTGAACGTCTATAACGAGGCCAATGAGAAGCTCGGCGACATCAACGAGCTGCTCGTCGACAAGAGCGGCAAGATCAACGCAGTGGTGATCGGCATCGGCGGCTTCCTGGGGATGGGCGAGCACGATATCGCCGTCTCCATCGACAAGCTGAAGTTCATGGAAGAGCCGGTCCGGACCAGCTCGACCAGCAACTCGCCCGCCTCGCGCGAGACCACAACCGGTGCGGCATCGACGAATGCCACGAGCCGCAACACCAATGATTGGGTACCCGACCATGCGGTCATGAGCGGAAACAAGGAGCAGTTGAAGGCGCTCCCGCAGTTCAAGTATTCGGACTATAACTAAAGACCGATTGCTGATGGATCCGAGGGCCTCCGAATGGAGGCCCTCTTTCGTTGGGCTCTTGCACTCCGGTTTCTTTGCGCGAACCGGGGAACCTGCTCACGGCAGGGGAACCGGAGGGCGCTCGACCGAATTAACCTGCGAGAGGAAAAATGCGGATCCTTCGATGACAAATGCTAGCCTCGCGCATTCCATCCCCAACGCTCTCCGCCATCCCGGCGTGATCGCGCTGATCGTGGCGGGTGTGACGATTGCGGCCATGCTGATCGTCGACCACGGGCCGTGGAGCCGAGCCAAGACACAGCCGGCCCATGTCGCGATGTTTGCGACCACGGGCGAAGCGGCACGGGCCGCCGGCGCCATGGTGCTCCCGACCGATCCGAAGTCGCCGATCGAGCCGCAGCGGCCGAAGACCTCTCCGACCGTCAATCCCGTGACGCCCTAAAAGCGCGATGGAATGAGGCTTGATCGTTCCAATGATGGAGGTGCGCTCCCTCTCCCGCAAGCGGGAGAGGCTGCACCGAGCCCGTGGTAATCGACTCGACCTAAAGCCATTCCCCTCAGCTCTTGCGACCGTAGTTGAGGAGGCCGCCACTCGTCTTCGGCGGATGGGCCCGCAAGGCTTCCTCGTTCGGTTCGGTGCCCCAACCAGGCCGGTTCGGGATGACGAGATGCCCGTTCTCGATCTCCGGCTCGTGCGTGAACAGCTCGCGATCCCAGGACAGACGATCGATGTCGATCTCCATGATGCGCAGGTTCGGCACCGCGGCGCAGAAATGCGCGTTCATCATCGAACAGAGATGGCCGTAGAAATTGTGCGGGGCGACGTTGACCTCGAAGGCTTCGGCCGCCGCGGCGATCTTCATCGACTGCCAGACCCCGTTCCAGGGCGTGTCGATGATCGCGACGTCCATGGCCTGCGCCTGGAAATAGGGCAGGAATTCACGCAAGGAGAGCAGCGTCTCGCAGGACGAGATCGGGTGCGGGCTTTGCCGGCGGATATAGCCGAGGGCTTCCGGATTGAAGCTGTCGATCTCGACCCAGAACATGTCGAGGTCGGCAATGGTGCGCAGGATCTTCAGATAGCCTTCGGTCTTGGCGTTGAAGTTGCAGTCGAGCAGGATGTCGACGTCGGGGCCGGCGCCGTCGCGGATGGCTTCCAGATGCATGTGCAGGTCGCGCAGGATCTTGCGGTCGACGTTGATCTCGGGCGCGAAAGGTGAGCCGAAGCCGGGGCGCCAGCCGGTCGGCCTGCCCTCGTCATAGGAGAAGATGTTGGTCTTGAGCGCGGTGAACTTCTTCTCGCGCACTTCGCGCCCCATGGCCTTGACGCCGTCGAGACTTTCGATCGGCGGCTTGTACCAGGACGGGTGGTTGATGCGCCAGGTGGCGCAATGCGACCAGTAGACCCTGACGCGATCGCGGATCTTGCCGCCGAGCAGCTCATAGCAGGGAACACCGAGGGTTTTCGCCTTGGCATCGAGCAGCGCGTTCTCGATCGCACCGAGCGCTTGCGCCACCACGCCGCCGGCCGCGGGACGCGTCGCCGCGAACAATTCGGCAAAGATGCGCTCGTGCTGGAAGACGTTTTGCCCGATGACCCGGGCGGAGAGGCGCTGGATCGCGGCGCCGACGCCGGGCGAGCCAAAGCCTTCGTCGAATTCGCTCCAGCCGACGATGCCGTCCTCGGTCTTCAGCTTGACGAAATGATAGCTTCTCCAGCCGGCATCGCAGGCGAGGATTTCGAGGCTTGTTGCTTTTGAGGATTTGGTCATGTCGCTCCCTACTCGCCCGGCCGGGCTTCTTTTTTTCGACCCGATCTCAGGCCGGGCCCGGACCGCATTGTTAGGCCAAGCGCGCGGCGGCGGGAAGGGCGCTAGGATGCAACGCGGCAGCGCGTCCGAAGCAGCGCTTGCGTCAGCCAATCACCGACGAGCCGAGCAAAGCGAGAACGGCGAGCGCCATCAGCGCGGTGCCGAGCCAGCCCAGCGCGATCAGCCAGGAGCGGGCCCTGAAGCGGCCCATGATCGCGCGGCTCGAGACGATCAGCATCATCATCGCCATGATGGGGACGGCGACGATGCCGTTGAGCACCGCGCTCCACACCAGCATGTGGATCGAGTCGATGCCGGTGAAGCCGAGGCCGAAGCCGATGAGGGTCGCCGCGGCGATGATGGTGTAGAAGCCGGCCGCTTCGTCCGGCTTGGCCTCCAGCGTGGCGCGCCAGCCGAAGATCTCGGCAACGCCGTAGGCGGCCGAGCCCGCCAGCACCGGAATCGCGAGCAGGCCCGTGCCGATGATCCCGGTCGCAAACAGGGCGAAGGTGAAATCGCCCGCGAGCGGCCGCAGCGCTTCGGCCGCTTCCGTCGCCGAGCCGATATTGGTGACGCCGTTGGCGTGCAGGACCGATGCGGTGGTCAGGATGATGAAGAAGGCGATGCCGTTGGAGAGCAGCATGCCGGAGACCGTGTCCATCTTGATGCGGTCGAGCTCGTGACCGCCGCCGCGCTTGAGCTCGCGAAGCGGCTTGTCGCGCTTGCCCTGGTTCATCTCCTCGACCTCCTGCGAGGCCTGCCAGAAGAACAGATAGGGGCTGATGGTGGTGCCGAGCACGGCGACCACCATGAGGAGATAGTCGCTGCTGACGTTTACCTTCGGCCACACCGCGGCGAGCAGCGCCGTGCTCCAGGGAATCTGCACCGTGAAGGCGGTCGCGACATAGGCGAACAGCGCCAGTGTGAGGAATTTCAACACCGGCGAATAGCGGCGATAGGGCAGGAACACCTGCAGCAGGGTCGAGCCCGCCGCGAAGATCAGCGCGTGCTCGTGGTTGAGGCCGCCGATCACGAGCGAGAGCGCCTCGGCCATCGCGGCGATGTCGGCGGCGATGTTGAACGTGTTCGCGGCGACCAGCATCGAGACCAGCGCCAGCACCGCCCAACGCGGCGCGACCCGAATGACGTTGGCGGCGAGCCCCTTGCCGGTGACGCGGCCGATCTGCGCGCTGACGAGCTGGATCGCGATCATGAACGGCGTGGTGAGAAACGCCGTCCACAACAGACCATAGCCGAATTGGGCGCCGGCCTGCGAATAGGTGGCGATGCCGGACGGATCGTCGTCGGCAGCTCCGGTGATGAGGCCGGGCCCCAAGCGTTGCAGCAGCGTTGGCGCGGATTTCGTCGGAGTGAGGGCGCTGTCGCTCATAAACGGGCTCGAACGGTGCGGACGTCGTCATAGCAAATGCGAATCAAGGAACATAAGTTCCCGCTGCCGCCGCCGGCGGCTGATTTTCGAAAATGCTAAGTGAGTTTGCTCCGTCGGGCAAAACAGGTCTAGATTGCCATCATCGGCTACTTGATGCTGACGAACATGCCCCAGGCGGCGGCCAGTGCGGCGCCGGTGAAGAGGACCACCGGATTGTTGCAGAACGTGCTGCCATAGCTGCACACGTCCGCACCGAACTGGCCGAGCTCGTGACGGCTCGCGGAATAGAACAGTCCCGACAGCACCAGCAATGCAGCGGCGACGTAGTACATGGGAGATCTCTCCGGCTTGCCCCGTCCAGGCGACATGTCCCAGCATGAGGCGAAGAGATTTCTTCGCCCAATCCGCTTTGCGGCATTTGAGACAAAGTTAAAAGGCCCCGCATCGCGGGGCCTTTGTCGTGTCGGAGGTTTGCTGCCCTATCGCCGCGAGCCCACGCCGTAGAGTTCGCGCTCGCGGCCGATATCCTCCGGCGACAGCGGCGGGCTGGCGGCGTCGAAGTCGGTCCAGCCGGACTTCTGCCAGGCCGCGCTGCGCTCTTGAAGGTTGACCGATCGCTCGTGCAGAAGCGCATCGAGGCGCGCGCGGTCCTGGTCCGGCACCTTCGCGGACACCAGCGTGCCGCCGCGGCGGACGCCCTCGGCATAACGCGATGCGTCTTCCCTGGAGACGCCGGCCTCGGTCAGGGCGCCGATGATTCCGCCCGTGGCCGCGCCGGCAGCCGCGCCTGCCGCAGTCGAGGCGAGCCATCCGGCCGCGACCACCGGGCCGAGGCCGGGGATGGCCAACAGGCCAAGACCCGCGAGCAGGCCGGCGGCGCCGCCGAGCCCGGCGCCGATGCCGGCACCCGTACCGGCGCCTTCGGCGCGATCGTCGACGCCGTCGCGGTCACGATCGACCTTGCCGGAGCGTGAGCCGTACCAATTGTCCGAATTGTTGGCGACGAGGCTGATGTCGGAGTGCGGCACGCCGGCGCTTTCGAGCCGGGCCACGGCCCGCTCGGCATCGGCGTAATTGTCGTACAGGCGAGAGATGGTGGTCGTCATGTCTGGATCTCCTGAAATTCGCGGATTACTTGGCGGGGTTGACGTTGCCCTGGAAGTCGACGCTGACGTCGGTCTTGGTGCCGGCCTTGTCGGCCTTGCCGCGCCAGACGCCGTTGTCGTCCTTCTGCAGGCCCGAGACGTTGGAATATCCCGCGCCCTCGATCCGCGATTTCGCCTGTCCTTCGGTGAAGCTGTTGCGGCCCGCGACCGGTGCGTTGGAGTTGTTCTGGTCGGAGCTGTTGACCGCGTTGTTGCCCGGCCCGCTTTGCGCCGGCTGCGACTGGGCGCCCGCGGGCACCGACCCGAGCAGCAACAAGGTTGCGGCCAGCACTGTCAGACGTTTCATGTTGTTGTCTCCTGCAAGTGATTGTGCCGGCGACAACAGGTGAGATTCGAAATGGTTGCTGTCGTTTTGGAGGAGTTTGCTGCGGCGCTTTGGCCGCGACAATGTCGACCGAGCTGCGGCCGTCGCTCGACCGACGCCTGCTACTTCGAAGATTGCACAGACTCGGCCTGGCCCTTGGTGGGCTCCCACGGCGCCGGAAGGATCACGCGAATGGGACGGGCTTCGGTGGCAGTTTGAACCACCGGTGGAGCCTGATCCTTGACGGGCTCAGCCAGCGCCACGCTGATCAGCGCAGCGAGCACCGCCAGGGAAGTCGTCACGAGCCGCAAGTCGAGCATCGAAGCCTCCTGTTCGCGCACCAACGCAATCAGCCGGAATTGGTTCGGCGGATGACCGGGAACAACTGGCAATTAGTCGGGTTTGTAAAAGACACGCCTGGATCGACCGGGCTACTGGAGGAGGACAAAGTGAATATCAAAGCAATCATTGCTGCCGCCGTGCTGACGTCAGTTGCGGCTCCCGCTTTTGCGCAAACGTTCTACGTGGTTCAGGACGTCAAGACCAAGAAGTGCACCATCACCGAGTCGAAGCCGACGACCACGGAAACGACGGTCGTCAGCGGCGACACCGTGTACAAGACCAGGTCGGAAGCCGAGACCGGCATGAAGTCCGTCAAGGTCTGCACCTCGAACTGAGGAGGCAAGCGATGCCCGTACTTCTGCTTTGGGCCGTCCCGGCCGTGATCGTTCTCGGCGGCGGCATCTATCTGATCGGCCACATGCACTGAGACGAAGGTCTCACCCGAGCCTTGTGCTCGAAACCAAGCCCGCGCGGAGCAATCCGCCGCGGGCTTAACTTTTGCTAAGTTCACCTCGCAAAGCCCGTGCTATGGCCCGTCCGCCACGGATAGGAACTTGGTCCGTCTCGGCCGATTGTCGTCGCACTTGAATGACGGGTGAGCCAGCTCCGACCATGCAATCACGCTATCCCTTGCTGAAGAGGTGGACAGCGGACGAGCATGAGCGGCTGAAAGCGCTGGCCGAAGCCGGACGCCGGCCCGACGAGATTGCGGCAGAGCTCAATCGGAGCGAAGCGGCGGTGCGGGTGCGGGCCTGGCAGCACGGCATTGCGCTAGGCACCGGCACTTCGAAGCGCGGCAAATAGCGCGCGCTGGTGCGGACTAGTCAACGCTCGGTCAGCGGGTCGATGTCTGCTTTACCCGCGACGCGGCGGCCTTGCGCTGAACGCTTCACGATCTCGGCGCGCACCGGCGCCCGCGAGAGTCACATGCTGTCGGGGGCGGTGCCTGCTGCTGGAATCTCACGCGCGGATTGATATCGCAATAGCTGGTCCACCGTCCCGATGCCGAAGCCAGGCACTGCTCCCTCGTCTCGTACATGCATTCGCCGGGGGGGCCAGCATGGCCACCGAAGACGCACCAGGGATAATCGCGGGCGTTTGCTGCTGAAGAAAGCCCCATCAGCAGGACCCCAATAAGCAAAGCGAGTCGCATTTGACCCTCCATCATTTAGAGCCGACGGATTATAGAACATCCCGGAAAGGGGTGGAGCCTCAAAAGGCAACCCGCAGGCCGCCAGCCATCAACCAAGGAAAGTCGCTACTTCCGCCTATTCAATCGCCTGGTCGTCGCAGGTCGAATGTTGATTCAAGTCAATGGTTGTCCCCACGCTTGGAAATCAATGGCCCCGGATGCCGCTTGATCCTAACAGGAGATGAGCATGCGGATATTCGCTCTCACTGCTGTGCTGAGCCTGACGCCGGCTACGGCCTTCGCCATCTCCGAGTGCAGGGTCACCGGTAACCCATCCGTGTTCGGCGTGGACATGACGGCCTACTTCGCGGTCAGGTCGGGCGAAACGTGCAATTTCCCGATGCGAATTCCGGGAGCGATGCATAGCTCCGGCGTGTCCCGGAAGCCCGCGCACGGGAAGCTCAGACAAGTCAACGTAACGACGTTCAGATACACCGCGGCAGCCAATTACAAGGGCACCGATACGTTCGCCATCTATGGTGAAGGAAAGGGTCCATACGGCTCTGGCAAATCGGTCATGACGGTGAATGCGACGATAGAGTAGCAGCCATCGGAGGGGCGTTGTCACTGACGCGCCTCCTCAGGAGGAGGCTCATCGGCGTCAGTGCTGAAACCTCCATCCACGCATTCCGGCCTCGTCCTGAGGAGCCCGCCTCACGCGGGCGTCTCGCAGGAACGACAGCGCACCGATTTCGTTGTGCTCGTCTTCTACACAGGAAAGGATATCGATCATGGACCGTGAACATGTGAAGGGCGCCGCCGACAAGGCAAAAGGCGCGATCAAAGAAGGGGCCGGCAAGCTCACCGGCGACAAGGACCTGGAAGCTGAAGGCAAGTTGGACAAGGCCAAGGGATCCGCCCATAACGTCGCTGGAGATGTGAAGGACGCAGCGCGGGACGCCTCTGACGCCCTCAAGAAATAGGCAGAAAAGGAAAGTCTGAAACTAGCCGCCTCAGGGCGGCTTTCCGTTTCTGTCAAGCCCACGGCAAGCGCGAGACCCGTTCAGGTCATTCGCCGGTCGATTGGGTCGCGTCCGCAACCGGGGTGAGGCAGCATGATCATTGCCCTCTATGCTGGTGCGGCCATCATAATGGCTGGCGGAAGCCTCTATTTCGCTTGGCGAGATGTCGGCTTTCGCAAATTCCTGGCAGGCGCGTTCTTCGTATCGTCGGGCATTTTGTTTTATCTCTATCTCGCCGACGTTTCGGTGCCTCTGTTGGGAACAGATTTTGTCGCGAGTCCGCAGGTCAGCGGTGGCCGTTCCATTGTCCATCTCATTCTATTTTTGGTCTGCTTCTATTTTGGCTTCCTCAAGCCGCCGAAGGCCTAAGACAAGCATCAATGTTCGGACTTTGGCGAGACGTCAGGAAGAGAGAAATGGGTCGTGATCGGCGAAAGCGAGAGATCAGCGTTCAATTGTGCACACAAGCCGGCCGAAGGCGCGGTGCAGGGCGCTGACGAAACACGGCTGAAACAGTGCTGAAACCAGATCGTCCTGAACTCGGCGCCCGCCGGCTCCGACCAACGTAGCGAAACGGAGAGAACAATCATGATCCAGATCGGTTCGAAGGAAGAAGTCGCGCTGTTGCTGGCGCTGTTCGGCACCCATACCCAGAAGGTAGAGCGGCCGAAGCCGAAATCGCAGCAAAGGTGAGAGACGCCATGCCCGGTTTGGCCGAATGCCAGAGCCTGCTACGGCTCCTGATCGCCAGGGGCGATCCCAAGGCCATCCCGCTTGCCAAGGGCGCCATCGACCAGTTCCTGAACACGGCACCTGTGAGCATGCGCGGGCGCGGCCTGCGCGTGCTGCAGCGCGACGCACTCGACCAGCACGACGCCGCGGTCGGCGTGCAGCGCTCGTTCGCCGAGACGGTGGACGCCTATATCGAGCGCAAGCTCGCGGAGGAGTAGCCGACGCAAGCTGGCCCGGCTCGCGCGTCTCTGCTTTGTTCCCGGAACCCGTTGATTCCAGGGGAAATTTCGTGCCCTTTAGAAACCTTTGCTCGTCCTCTGCACTATAGCGGGCAGAGGATTACGGTCATGACCCGATATTACTTTGACCTTCGCGACGACAAGGGAATTGCGCTGGACGAGGAGGGCCTGGAATTGTCCAGCGCGCGCGCAGTTCAGGCCGAGGCCGCCAAGTCGGTCGCCGACTTGGCGCGCGATGCGGTGCTCTCCGCGCCGCTCACCGGCGACCGGCAGGAGATGGCGATCGAGGTGCGCGATGCGAGCGGCCCTGTCATGCAGGTGAAGTTCAACTTCCAGATCGAGGATCTCAGGTCGGGACCGAAGTCACGCGGTCATTGACGCGTCAGCGTCGGCCGGGACGGCTCGTGCAACGGCGGCCGAGACTGCTCGGAGTCCAGCACGGCGATCTTTCGGCCGAGCTGCCAGACCTCGACCTTGCCGAGCCGCGTGAACCGCTGCGCAAAGCTGAGGGCGGAGGAATCCGAGGGAGCTTCGAACGCTTCGGCGGAGCGGAAGACGCCATCCTCGCCGATGAGATAAGCGCGATATTGCATCATGTCGGCGCCCTCAGGCCGGGCGAGCGCAGCCAGGCGTCGATCTGCATGGCGGTCTCGTCCTGCCGCGCCTGGCGCAGCAGCATGTCGCGCCGGCGGCCGGGCGTCAGCGTGCGGGCTTCCTCGCGGCAGCGCGCGGCTTCGTCCGCGAGTCGTTCGGTCAGGGTTCTGGTTTGTTTGAAACGACGTCTTGTCAGCATGGCGCTGCTCCCTCATTTGAGGTCGGGCGGGAGCGCAATCGGCGTTCTCATCACCGATCGATGCCACGGGCCTTGCGGTGATGACTTACCTTACGCCTCCCGCACAGCGGGAGTCACATCATTTGATATGTTGCGCGGATTAATTTTCGCGAGCAGCTTGAGCATGTTGAGCGGTTTACTCATTTGTGCCCCGCGAGTCCCAAAGTTCAATATTGAACCAAAGCGACCTGTGATAGTTATGGTCGCATCACCGGCCGAGGCTCTGCCCGTAGGCGTCGGTGGCTGAGAGACCGAGCGCGCTCCCGCCTGCAAAGCAAGGGAGCACCACGATGCCCGTCTATCGGCCGTTGCCTGTCGAACACGAACAGGCCGAATACATGCGCGAGATCGTGCGCGAAAGCCGCGAGCTGTTGAAGCAGCCGCCACCCGATACGTTTCTGGGACGCAGGACGCACGAGCCTTTCGGTCCGGGCACCGACGCTACGCCGAACGAGGAGCGTTGACCGTCAGCGCAATCGCGATCGCTGGCAGCAGGCCTGATTGCAGCGTGCGGGTTTGCGCGGCGTCGTGACAGATGGCTTGTGCAATCGCGCGCTCGCGGATCAGGGCGAGGCGAAGCCGCTCGGCTTCGCGGAGGGCGGCATCGGCGCGCACCAACAGGGGATCGTCGGTTGATCCATGCATGGCGGTGCAACGCGGTGTGTTGACGCTTGTTCCTGGTGGGGCTGCCCGGGTGTGTGGCGAACGTCGCGGCGCCCCTGAGGACGGCGCGGGGTCTTCGTTGATGTTTGCGTGAACCCCTTTTCCGCGAGTGCTATTGCGAACCGCCCTTGCAGTGCGGCACCAATGCTGGGAAACGTCGATTGACATTGTTCTCTATTTGTTCTAATGAGGCTCTACGTTTCAACCTCTGGGCGAAAAACTAAGTTTTGGGCTCACCGGGATTTTCTGCGGGGGGTTAGTTGATGAGTGGCTCGCTTCTTTCTCTGGTCCTGTTGAGCAGGCCGGTGACACCCGACATGTCAGCAGTCGCCAAAGCCCTTCACCTCCGGCATCCGGAGTTGGCAACAGAGGCGACGAACGGTGAAGAGTCGCAACCGGCTCAAGCGAATTCGCCGCTCATCCGTTGCGGCAACGAGCTCGTTGCGGTCATGTCGATGCCGGCACCCATTCCGCAGGATCCGGGGCTTTGGGCGCGCGCTGCGCGAACTTGGCCGGAAAGCGAGGCTGTGGCAACTGACCATCAGGGCCACATCATCGTCTCGCTGCTCGGAAAAAGTGAGCGGCCGCTGGTCGCCGCCCGCCTTACGACTGCGGTTATCGGTGCGTTGATTGCCACCGTGCCGGAATGTTGCGGCGTGGTGTGGGCGGGGCGGGTAGCGCGGGCTGCCGATCTATGGCTCGAAACGTCGCGGTGGTCGCTCGCACCATATCCGGACTACTCTCTGCCGATTGCTGTTGAGCTCGTTGCGAGTGGGCGAGTGCAAGATGTCTATTGACATTGTTCCCTGTTTGTTCTATTTACTGGCTCAACCTTTGGGCGAGACGTGCGTCTTGCCGGAAGCGTGCGGCGGGGCAGTTCATGAGTAACTCGTTTATTAGTTTTGTCTTGCTGGACCGACCGGTCACGCCCGACATGTCGCTCGTCGCCAAGATCCTTCGCGCGCGACATCCTGATTTGATGACGGAGCCGAACGATCCAGGCGAGCGACAGGTCAAAGCAAGCTCGCCGCTCCTTCGCTGCGGCAACCAGCTTGTTGCCGTCATGCCGATGCCGACCCCGATACCGGACGATGCCGGTCTGTGGGCGCGCGCTGCCACGATATGGCCGGAGGGCAAGGCGGTGGCCGCCCGGCATCGCGGTCACCTGGTCGTCTCGGCGCTGGCAAAGAACGAGAAGCCTCTCGTCGCCGCGCGCATCACCACCGCGGTGGTCGGCGCGTTGATCGCCGCTATGCCGGAATGTTGCGGCGTGGTTTGGGATGGCCGGGTGGCGCGACCGTCCGGCCTTTGGTTGGAAGAGTCGAGCCGCTCCTTTGCACCGTTTCCCAGCTATCCCTTTACACTGTGGGTCGACATTCTTCCCTTCCAGTCGGATCGGAAGATCGGCGCGATCACTGTCGGCTTGTCCACCTTCGCAGGTCGCGAGATCGAGTTCGAGACCGCCAAGCTGACGCTGTCCGAACTGATCGACAAGGTGGCAGGACTTTCCGTGTATCTGATCGAGCATGGAAACGTGGTGAAGGACGGCGACACGATCGGTGCAAGCACAACCGAGCGGATCGCGGTTCAGTATCGGAATTCCCAAGTCTTCAGTAGGGTGCCCGTGTTTTCATGTTCGGATGAGGTCGCAGACTCTTTTCGATGAAACTTTCAGAAATGCAGCCCCCCTTGGTGCGCCCCCCAGCCCATCAATTGACACGTCGGGCAAAACACCGGCAGAATGGCATCATCGAAAGATTTAAGGATCGAGCCCGCGGGATTCCGCGGGCTTTATTGTTGAGCGCCCATCGTCACGAGGAACGAAGACGAAATTCTGCAGGCAGAATGGACGTCGAAATGATGAGCGATGCGAACGGAGAGATCGTCTATGGCTACGCCCTCTGATGGAAGTCGAAAGAGAAAGGCGCCAAAGCTCTATCGCATCAAACTGAATTTCAGGATTAGCAAGCCCCCCGGGTGGGAATTGGAGAATTTTGCCGCCTTGGGCATCGGCCGCGTGCTCCGGCCGCCGAGAGGCAAGCGAGGCTTTCCTTCGCTATCCGAAACGCCAAGGCTGCTGATTGACAAATCGCTTGGGAGGCCGCCGGTCGATTGGGAGATGTTTCACGATTATTGGCTCGTATCCGATCGAATGAAAAGCGTTCTCGAAGCCGTGGATCGAGAGGGGGTCGCGTTTCTGAAGTGCGAAACGCGGTCGCTGAAGGGAGATGCGCCGGTTTATTGGCTTTGCGATGTCGTGCGCCGACTCGACGTCATTGACGAAGAAAAATCGATCGTCGAAGTCCTGGACGATGGGACAGATTACCGGCGCTACAATGGCACGGCAATTTCCCGCTATGTCTTCCGAGAAGAGGCTATCGGTTCGGCTCATATCTTCCGGCCACGCTTTTTGGAGCAGTGGATTCTTTGTGATCAGGCAATGAAGGGCGCCTGTAAGGCTGCCGGTGTGCGAGGCCTAAGCTTCGGATATGCCTACGGCAACTACGAAGGGCTTGATCCCTAGTTTCCGCACCTTGAGATAGGTAGAGATCTGACTGGCCCGTTCTTGGCTCGTCTGAATCGCTCTTTTGCAGAAGACATTTGCACGACACCCGGGGCGGATGCCCCGGTTGCCCTCGCAGTATGCGAATGCTGCCACCATTACCCTGATGGCCTTGTAGGCGCCCTGCACCGACCGCGATGCCGGCCCGGTGACCGCATCAGTATCTAGCGCGCACGAAGAGGCCGGCCCTCGCTGCTGGCCATCCACCAAAGCATTTCAGATCAGACCAGCCGGCTGCGATCACCGGCAGCTCGAATGCCGGCCTGCGCCAGAAAGTAACCGTCGCATGTTTCAAGATCATCACGTTTTGCCGAAGAAATTTGCAGATCATCCGGTCATCCGGCTCTTGGGAAAACGATTTAACATCGATG
Source organism: Bradyrhizobium sp. SPXBL-02 (assembly GCF_051853065.1). NCBI lineage: Bacteria > Pseudomonadati > Pseudomonadota > Alphaproteobacteria > Hyphomicrobiales > Nitrobacteraceae > Bradyrhizobium > Bradyrhizobium sp. SPXBL-02. Next base: position 2,734,009 of record NZ_CP182474.1, read on the forward strand.
GAGTTCGAAATCTGGTGACGTTGCCGTCCAGACAGCCTCTGGCGACGGAGCTTGGTTCGAGCCCGCATACGGGGGGACATCTCGGAACGTACCACGACGGTTTTTTTGAGCGTCTTGAAAATCTCAAGGTGTCTGCAAAGTTCGACCTTGCTGATGCGGGCGATGAGCGCGCGCTGGACGAGATAGCTTCCGAAGTGAACGCGCTTGTAGCCGCTGCCAAGTACGCGGTAGCAAACGGTCATCTGCTCCCCAATACTCCAGAGGGACTAACGACCGAGGAAGGAAATGGTAAGAACCGTGAATGGTTCCAAAACCGCGGGACATACGCGGCGGACCAAGCAGAGCAAATCCGGCAGATGCAGGAAACCGTCGACCAGTTGCGCGATGCCGGTCAGCGAGATGCGGCCTTGGCTTTTCCGCTTTTGTCGCCGACGAGTGGTCTCAGCATGGCAGAGAGGAACGAAATATTAAGACGCTCTGGCAAAGGCACCATCTCGCTGCATTTCACGGGCGTCGACCCTATCCCGGATGCGCCGGGGCTCGTCCCCTCTCTGATCGACACTCGCCTGCGAGGCTTATCTCCACCCGATCGTCCCGACCTAAACGAGAACGAGGGATTCACGCCGAGCGATCCACGCTTCAGGAGCGTGCTGCCAGCCTTTCCATCGCTAAGTCCCGAGGAACAACGGCTCGGTGAGTTGCCTCCGACAACGGCGGCGCCATCGGACCCGCTGGTGCTCCTATCCGACCCGCACTCCGGAATGGCGAATCCATATTACGACAATCCATTAGCGGGCGGCACACCTGTGGTGCGCAATGCACTTCCTTGGATGGCCGGAGGGGCCGCCGTCGGCTTGGCGGCTCCCTCTCTCCTCCCCTGGCTGCTCGGCATCGGAGGCATTTTGGCGGTTGCGCGCGCTGCCAATGCGCAGGAAGGTTCCGGCGCGACGATGGGGGCTTCTACTCCTCGCGGAGGAGTGTTCTCGACAGGAGCGCCTGCGCACACCACATCGAACAATGGACTGAGCGTTGACAACGCGGCCAGCACCAGGGGCGTTTTAGCATCAACCTTCAGGCCGCAGCTGAGCGGAGCTTCCTCGTTAGATCCCGAGGCGCCCGCTGGCACTCTTGCAGATCGCTTCGGGGAGTGGGTCACCACCCCGGTTGGCACCATGCCCGCCAAAGATCTCGCAGTCTCTGCCGCAGCATCAGTCACGCACGTTCGCCGTCTCGCCCGTGTCAATGAGACGAACGCGGGCAACGTATTCACATCGGGCAGTGCGCCAGTCTCGTATCTGCCGTCTACCGAATTCGACGAGCGGTTTGGTAGCTGGACCGTCCCGGCCACTCGCGGCCAGCAGCCGCAACCGAACAAGCCGATCGGCGTGTTTGCGGACGTGCCGAGCTATCTCATTCCTCCACCGATCTTAGGAGTGAACGGCCCTGTCAATCCGCACAATGACAGCGAGGAATGGTTCTCGCGCTGGATACGGCCTTTGCTTCCGCCGGAATGACCTTTGCGGCGGAGCGAGCGTCGTTTGACACGTCGGGCAAAACACTGGCAGAATGGCATCATCGAAGAATTCGGAACAAGCCCGCGGCCTGCCGCGGGCTTGTTTGTTCTGGCGGCGCATGAGACGTTTTTACCCGCCACCCGGCCCGAACCACCGCGTCAGCGCTTCCGCAAGTCCGCAACTGCTCTCGTCGCCCACCCAGGCCACATGGCCATCGGGCCGCACCAGCACCGCGCCCGGCGCGGGGACCGCTCCGATGGCCGGAAGCTGCAAGGGGCCGTCGTAATCGGCATCGACTACCGCGAGGCGATCCGCCCAGGGCGTGATGTCGATGCCGCCCGGCTTGCCGAAATTGAGCAGCACGCCGCGCGCGCCGTGCAGCAGCGTGAACAGCGCGATTGTCTGGCCGTCGACGCTGATGTCGAGATCGGGCATGCGGCGGCCGAGCAGCGCGTGGCCTTCGCCGAGATCGTAAGCAATGTCGAGCCCGCTCATCATCGCGCCAAGGCGCCGGCGTGGCTCGTCCATGGCGAGCAGCTCGGCGATCACCTCGCGCGCGGCTTTGCGGCCGTCGTCGCCGCGGCGGAGCAGGGCGATCTGCGCCACGGTGTTCTTCAGCACGCGCGCGGCCACGGGATGGCGCTCGCTGTGATAGGTGTCGAGCAGGCTCTCGGGCGAGATGCCACCCACCACCTGCGCCAGCTTCCAGCCGAGATTGACCGCGTCCTGCACACCGAGGTTGAGGCCCTGGCCTCCGACGGAGTGATGAATGTGCGCGGCATCGCCGGCGAGCAGCACGCGACCCCTGCGATAGGAGGCGGCCTGCCGCGCCGCATCGGTGAAGCGGGAGATCCAGGCGGGATTGTTGACGCCGAAATCGGTGCCGTAGACGGATTCGAGCGCCGCGCTGAGATCGCTTAAAGAGGGCTCGCCGTCTTGCGCGAGATCAGCCTCCGTCAGCACGACCAGCACGCGCCCGCTTCCCGTCTTGCTGAGGCCGTGAAAGCCGAGCGCGTCGTGACGCAGGCCGAATTGGGGCTCTTCGCGCATCTCGACCTCGGCCATGAGGTTGCTGAGCGAAGGTTTTGAGCCAGGGAAGTCGATGCCGGCGCTCTTGCGCACCAGGCTGCGGCCGCCGTCGCAGCCGACGAGATAAAGCGCGCGCAAGCGCGTCCCGTCGGACAGCGTGACGTCGAGGCCGGTTTCGTCTTCCGCAAAGCCCGTCACCTCGCGGCTCCGATAGATCGGCACCGCGAGCTCGGCCACCCATTCGGCGAGGAGGCGCTCGATGTGGTTCTGCCGCAGCGCGAGCCCGTAGGGATGGCGGGTGGGGAGATCGCCGATGTCGAGCCTGGTCCAGGCGAAGCCGGCGAGCTGGGTGATCTGCCCTTCGCGCAGGAAGCGACCCGCGATGCCGCGCTGATCGAGGATCTCGATGCTGCGCGCGTGCAGCCCGCCGGCGCGCGTCTCGACGATGTCCTGGCTCGCGCGCCGCTCGATGATTGCGACGTCAATTCGAGCCAGCGCGAGCTCGGCGGCCAGCATCAGGCCGGTCGGGCCGGCGCCGGCGATGATGACCGCATGGCCGGCCGCTGCGCGTTCCGCGCTGGTTCGGTTGCGCGACCGCGACGTCGGAAGCGGGAAAGGCATGTCGTGACCCCTCGACTGGTTGTTCGGGCCCGGGGTCTTACGCGATCATCGGGGGCTTGAAGCAAGCCCCTTGCGCACCACATATTGAGCTGGGAGGAGGGGCTTTCCGTTTTGCGCGCTGTCGATTGACGCGTCGGGCAAAACACCTTCGCAAATGGCATCATCGAAATGCGCGCCGCTGGTCAGGCGGCTCAATCGTCCTTCGACATATCGCCGGGTTTGGTGGGGAGATCCATGGTGCCGCCCTCGCCATGTGCGAGATCGCGATCGTCGTCCGCCGTCTCGTCGGCGTCTTCGACGACCGCTTGCTGCGTGGCGTGCTCCTTGTCGATGCGCGGCTTTGAGGGCGGACGATTTTGCGCCGTCTTGCTTGGCGATGTGCCGGGTGAGTTCGTCTTGGTGGTCATGGCCGGTCGCTCCTGATTGTCCAACGCGGCTTGCGCGAATTCGTTCGTTTGACACGTCGGGCAAAACACTGGCAGAATGGCATCATCGAAACGAGTTTGAGTTGGCCCGCGCGGGAAGCAATCTGCAGCGGGCATTTTCATTTTCGCTTCGCGCGACGACAATCGCGCGCAACACAGGGTTTGACACGTCGGGCAAAACACCGGCAGAATGACATCATCGAAACGAGTTTGGTTCACCCGCGCGGGACGACATCCGCCGCGGGTTTTTTCGTCTCGGTTTCGAGATCGGACGGCGGCGGCGCATTGCGGCCACGCACTCGCTTGGATAACGCGTTAGGGAGCGCCGATCGGCGCGCCGTCGTCCGAACCATTGCTGGCCGTGCACGCGCGAACGTGCCGGCCCGCGGCGCCGGGCGCGGTTAGCCCCGCGCCGCTGCGGTCTCCGGGACCGGAGATAGGGTTCGCGCCCGAAACGATCGCGCCTCATCGCGCGATCTGCCGCGCATATTGTTTTCGAGGAGAGACGATGACCGCCTATCTGATATCGCTGGCCCTCGGGGGCCTCGTTGCCATCGTGCTGTGGGAGACGTTCTCGTGAGCGAAGAGATCGAATGCGAGCTTGAGCGTGTACCCGTCCGCTTGCCCACGCGAGGGAAGACGTCAGGGGCGCGCACGCTGACCGAGATCCGCTCGCTTGCGCGCAGCCACACCAGAACGGCCATCAGGGTACTCGTCGGCATCATGCGCAGCGAGGACGCATCTCCGGCCGCCCGCGTCTCGGCCGCCAATGCGATTCTCGATCGCGGCTGGGGCAAGGTTGCCCAGCCGGTGGAGAGCGGCGAAGACGGCATGCTGGAATTGATCCATCGGATCGAACGCATCATCGTGCATCCGCCGAGTTCGAGTGGCGGTGATGCCGTCACGACGCTCGAGATGACGGAGATCCCGATCTGCAATCGCGCCTCGATTGCCCGTTGACCCGTCGGGCAAAACACTGGCAGAATGGCATCATCGACAGAAGTTGGTGTTGCCCGCGCGGATGCAATCCGGCGCGGGCTTTGCGTTTGATGCCTTCGACTAATTCCTGGTCTGCTTGCCAGCCCGGCGCTGCACGGCATAGGCGCGCTGCACTTGGTCGCTGCAATAGGACAGCTTTCGGCCGTCGCCGGTGAAGTGCCCGTTGTAGATGATCCAGAGGATGACGGTCTTGTCGTCGGTCTTCTTGAACATCAGATTCTCGCGATCCGGGGTGGTGGCCTTGTCTTGCAGGCTGAAAGCCTCCGAGCCCGAAGCAGGCTGCATCGTGCACGTCGCTCCGAGTCTAACGGTGTCGGGCAGCTGAATTCGTGTGTTTTCGATCTTGCAGATGTTGGAGGCCGTCGTAATCGATTTGCCGGCGAACGCAACGATGGTGTCGTTGAACTTCGCGCAGCGCTCCTCGAAATCGGCGCCTGCCGCTGCGTAGACGCCGTCCCGCGGATGGGCTTCCTTGAGGGCTCGCTCCTGGTCGGCCTTCTGTTTTGCTTCCACCTTGGCTCTCAGTGTGGCCTCGGCGAGCGCGCGCTGTGTCGCCAGAGGGCAGTAGGCCGCACGCCAGGGTGGATCCTTGAGCTTTCCATTCAAGCTCTTCTGAACGGAGATTGTCGCATCATCGATCCGCTTGACGAACATGACTTCGTTGAATTGCCTGTTCTCCCAATTGGGATCGCGAGGGTTGAGGTTCTGCGCCAGATTGTAGTCGTCACAGGCCATTCCAACCTTCAGCGAGCCTGGCGCGAGATCGATGACTTTTTTGACTTTGCAGCCCCATTCGTAACCGCTGACCGATTTCTCGCCAAGATCGATGGTAAGATTGCCGCTTTCATCGCAAGACGACTGGAAATTCTTGCCGAGCTCCGCATAGACGCCGGACTTCGGGCGCCATTTGTCGGCGGTCATCGGAGATGCTTCTTGAGCAACAGCCGACAGATCGGTTGCCGACGTCAGAAGAACGATGATCGCCACGAACGACGCGCCACGTCTCATCTCATCAGGACCCACGAATTGCTCCCGCGCTTGGGATGTCGAGCCGTTCGCCGACATGTTGCAGCTTTGCGTTCAGAATAGTGGAACAGCCACAAGTTGAGCAAGAGGGCTCGATCGTGCGGGGGTATCGCGCTTCGGTCTTAAGACTATGCTTCGAAACATTGGAGAGTGGAATGTCTTGGCATGATGCCTTGCGGCGAATGTTACCCCCAATTGCGGGTTTCGAGCCCCACACAACAAGTCCATATAATGCGATACGGGACCGTGGCACTTCACCCCATCAGGGCCCTACAGCGGCGTCAATTCTCCCCGTCCATCCGCTATCGAAGACCATTTCAGGAGGCTCCTTGGACTTTGGCCGCCTTTCTCGGAGCACGACGCCTCTCCCAACTTGACCAGAACCCAACAAGGCCAATCCGACACCTTCGACAACGAAGACTGGTCCGCGATGTGGCGCAGGCGCACCGGCCTGCCCTAGGGCGAGCGAGCGCATCGAGTGTCCATCCTGAAAATTCCGACCGCCAAGATCTTCGAGCCGCTGCTGAAGCCTGCGCGCTACAAGGGTGTCTATGGTGGACGCGGCTCGGGCAAATCGCACTTCTTCGGCGAGCTCCTGGTCGAGACCTGCCAGGCCGAGCGCGGCACGCTCGCGGTCTGCATCCGCGAGGCGCAGCGCACGCTGGCGCAATCGTCGAAGCGCTTGATCGAAGGCAAGATCGCAAGCCTCGGGCTCGGCCATGGCTTCAAGTTGTTCAGCGACAAGATCGAGACGCCCGGGGACGGGCTGATCATCTTCCGCGGGCTTCAGGATCACACCGCCGACTCGATCAAATCCCTGGAAGGGTTTCGCATCGCCTGGATCGACGAGGCGCAATCCCTGAGCCCGCGCAGCCTCGCGCTGCTGCGGCCGACGATCCGCGCCAAGGACTCCGAGCTCTGGGCGAGCTGGAATCCGCGTCGCAAGAGCGATGCGATCGACGATTTTCTGCGGGGGCGACAGCCGGATGGTGCCGTGGTGGTGAAAGCCAATTGGCGCGACAATCCCTGGTTCCCTGATGTGCTCGAGGAGGAGCGATTGCTCGACCAGAAGCTTTATCCGGAGCGCTACGATCACATCTGGGAGGGCGAGTATGCCGGCGCCTTCGCGGGCGCCTATTTTGCCTCGCTGCTCTCGGAAGCGCGCGGGCAGGGGCGGATCGGGAAGGTTGCCGCGGATCCGCTGCTGCCGCTCCGTGCCTTCATCGACATCGGCGGCGCCGGCGCCGCGGCGGATGCCTTCACGATCTGGATCGTGCAATGGGTCGGCAGCGAGCTGCGAGCCGATTTTCAGCACCTGCGGCGATGGCGAAAGAGCGTGGAGCAGGCCCAGACCTACACCTTTAAAGCGGTGATCACAGTCATTGCCTCCGGTCTCATGGGTGCCGTCTGGCTTGGTGTCAAGGTCATGCTGGGCAAATGAGCCTTCATGGCGGCGGAAACGTCGCTCCGCGCCCGATCATGATCTGCTGCCCAACGAGTCGCTCATGTACAGAATCCGTATCGTCGATGCGTTCGATGACGACGTTGCCGAGACCCTGGCCGATCTCCATCGGCTCACGTTCTTCGATGCTGCGGCGATGCCCACGTTCGACGTTGGCGCCTGGTGGCTGGCTTATCACCACGAGGACGCCGTTGCCTTCGCCGGGGTTGTTCCCTCGACGCACGTTCGAAACGGCGGCTATTTCTCCAGAGTTGGGGTGTTGCAACGGTATCGGGGACGCGGCCTTCAGCGCAGATTGATGGCTGTAGTCGAAGCCAGGGGGCGGCGTATCGGATGGGACAGCATCGTCTCTGACACGACGGACAACCCGGTATCGGCGAACAACTTCATCCAGGCGGGCTATCGGCTGTTCGAGCCCGAGACCGCTTGGGCCTGGACGCATTCGCTCTATTGGCGGAAGTTTCTGCACTGAGCATTTGCCACCGCACGGAACGCGCCGTTTATCGGTCGAACGGCGAGCGCGTGTCGGGAATGTCCGAGGACCCGGCAGCCTGGGGCTGCCGGGTCCTTTTTGCGTATTGAAGCGATGCCGGCGTGGCACTTGCGAAGTCGGTGGCGCCGGGCTTTAAGTTTGCTCTTGCAGGAAATTCGGCGGTCATAAGCCGATGTAAGGGAGAGCGCGATCGATGCCCACCAAGCCTCAATTGCCGGTACGTGCCTCGCAAGGGACGGGAGGCCCGACCGCGCTCGATGGTCTATTGGTCGTCGATTTCACACGCGTGGTGGCCGGTCCGGCCTGCACCCAGACGCTCGCCGATTACGGTGCGCACGTCATCAAGATCGAGAATCCCGATGGCGGCGACGACACGCGTGCCTATGAGCACGCGGAGATTGGAGGCGAGAGCGCCGCCTTTCTCAGCCTGAACCGCAACAAGCGCGGCATCGCGCTCGATCTTGCCGTGCCGGAGGCGCGCGAGGTCGCGCTGGATCTGATCCGCAAGGCAGATGTGGTCGTGGAGAATTTTTCGAGCGGGGTCATGAAGAAGTTCGGGCTCGACTATGAGTCGGTTGCACCGCTCAACCCGCGGCTGGTCTATTGCTCGATCTCCGCCTACGGGCGCAGCGGACCGTTTGCCTCGCGGCCAGGCTTCGATCCGATCACGCAGGCGGAAAGCGGCTTCATGTCGCTCAACGGATTTGCCGACGGCCCGGCGGTTCGCACCGGCCCGCCCATCGTCGACATGGCGACGGGGATGTCCGCCTGCAATGCCATCCTGCTGGCGCTCCTGGCGCGGGAGCGGCTCGGTCGTGGCCAACGTGTCGAAGTCGCGCTGTTCGATGTCGCGATGGGGATGACCGGATTTTATGGCATGGCCTACCTCATCAACGGCGAAAATCCCGGCCGGTTCGGCAATTCGCCGAGCGGGTCTCCCACCGTCGGCGTGTACGAGGCCTCAGACGGACCGCTCTACATGGCCTGCGCCAACGACCGGCTCTACCGCCGGCTCGTGGTCGAGGTGCTGAATCGGCCCGATCTTATCACCGATCCGCAGTTTGCGACGCGCAAAGCCCGTTCGGAGAACAAGGAGCGCCTGCGGACAGCTATTGCCGAAGTCTTCGCCAGCGATACGCTCGAAAACTGGATGGCGAAGATGAAGCTGGCCAATATCCCGGTCGGCTATCTCCGGACGGTCGAGGAGGGCTTCAACGCCCCCGAGGCTCGCGAGCGTCATCGCGTGAACCGGATCCCGCACCCGACAGCGGAATGGGTGCCCAATATCGAGCCGCCGATCACAATGAGTTTGACGGGCGCGGTCGATCCCGTCGCGGCACCTCTGTTGGGTCAACATACGATGCAGGTCCTGCAGGATACGCTCGGCTACGACGAGCGTCGGATCGCGGATTTTGCCGAAAAGGGCGCCTTTGGCGCGGTCAAGCCTCCGAAGTCGACTTGAGGCACTGGCTCGGCTTGATTTGGCAAAGGTACCGCCGCATAAATGAGTGAAAGCGAGGGACACGAATGGCGCCTGGCCAGGAGCCGAGCATGACGCAGCCCGCAGGCCTGCAAGCCGGCGGAGAGGTCTATGCGTCAATGATCGCGAAGGCTCGGGCGCTCCTGCCGCAATTGCGTGAGCGAGCGGCGCGGACCGAGGAGCTGCGGCATCTTCCTCCGGAAACCGAAAAGGATCTCCACGACGCCGGCCTGTTCCGGATGCTCCAGCCGGCCCGGATTGGCGGCGCTGAGCTCGACTATGTCGCTCTGGTCGATTGCGCCGAGCTGCTCGGGCAGGCGGATGCGTCGGTCGCCTGGAATCTCGCCAACCTGGCAAGCCATCACTGGATGCTCGGCATGTTCGAGCAAAGGGCGCAGGATCTGGTCTGGGGCCGCAATCCGGATACTTTGATCGCATCCTCGTTCATCTTTCCCGCCGGACGCGCGACGCGGGTCAAAGGCGGATACCAGTTGCACGGTAGCTGGCCATTCTCCTCGGGCGTTGCCTCCTGCGACTGGAATATGCTTGCGAGCGTGGTCTATTCCGACGACGATGCCGACGGCATCGAGTATCGAATCTTTCTGCTACCGAGCGGCGATTACAAGGTGCTGGACACCTGGAACGTCGCCGGACTGCGCGGGACAGGATCTTGCGACGTCGAGGTCAGGGATACCTTCGTGGCTGACCATATGACGGTCGCCGTAGGGGACCTCTCAGGTGGCCCGACGCCGGGAAGCGCGGTCAATCCGAATCCGCTGTATGCGCTGCCGGTCTTCTCACTGTTTCCTTACGTCCTCTCCGGTGTCGCGCTGGGGAATGCACAGGCGTGCCTCGACGATTACACGGAGGTCGCGCGTCATCGCGTTTCGACCTACAACCGCGCCAAGCTGAGCGATTTTCAAAGCACGCAGATCAAGATCGCCGAGGCTTCTGCCAAGATCGACGCCGCGCGCCTGATCATGCGGTCGGCCTGCCTTGATGCCATGGAGGATGCACGGGGCGGCCAAATACCTGACATGGCGACCAAGACCAGATATCGCCGTGACGGATCCTTTTCCGTGAATTTGTGCACGGACGCGGTCTCGATGCTGTTTGCCGCCAGCGGCGCGCGTGGTCTGTTCACGAGCGGCGTGTTACAGCGGCAGTTCCGCGATGCTCACGCGATCAACTCACATCTCGCATTCAACTTCGATGCGGCCGGAACCAACTACGGACGGGTGGCGCTCGGCCTGCCCTCCGAGAATCTCACGCTGTGAGGCCGGCCGATGAATGATCTGCCGAAGCATCCCCGCGCTCCAGATCCCGCCAACGAGTTCGCGAGCGACAGCTCGCAGATCGATCCTCGCGACTTTCGCAACGCGCTCGGAACCTACGCAACAGGCGTGACGATCATCACGGCGGCGGCGCCTGACGGCAAGCCGTACGGGTTGACCTGCAATTCGTTCGCCTCGGTCTCGCTGAATCCGCCGCTGGTTCTGTGGAGCCTCGTCGTCTATTCCTCCAGCCTGACCATCTTCCAGAACGCCAGCCATTTCAGCGTCAACGTTCTCGGCGCTTCGCAACAGGCGCTTGCGAACAAATTCGCAAAATCGTCGGACGACAAGTTCACCGGCGTCGACTGGACCCCCGGCCTCGGCAACGCGCCAGTGCTCGCCGAGAGCGTCGCCAACTTTCAATGCCGCTCCGTGAATCGCTATTATGGCGGTGACCACGTGATCTTTCTCGGCGCGGTCGAGGCATACACCTACAATGCGAAGGAGCCGCTGCTCTTTGCGCGAGGGGCATTCGGCCGCTTCATGGCCGACGATAAGAAGAACGTGCCGTAACGCCCCCTAGACAGCTTTGCGCTCTGCCGCCGAAAGCTTGTAGATCTCCAGCGCGTCCGCGTCGGCACCTCGCGCGGCCTTCGCCAGCCTGAAAAGCTGTCCGGCAAGCGCGGCCATCGGTACCGGCGTCGATGTCGCCTGTGCAACATCGGCCACCGTATCAAGGTCCTTGAGCATCGTGGCGATGTGGCCGAGCGGCGGGGTGTGAATGCCCCTGACCATCCGCGGCACGAACAGCTGGAGCGGGATGGAATCCGCAAAGCCGCCGGCGAGCGCCTCGGGCAATCGGTTGGCGTCAATTCCGGCGTTCACGGCAAGGCGTGTTGCTTCCGCGAGCACGGCCATTGCGCATCCGACGATCACCTGGTTGCACAGCTTTGTGGTCTGGCCGGCGCCGAGCGGGCCCATGTGCGTGAACCTGCGCGCCATGGCCATCATATAGGGGCGCACCCTCTCGATGTCGCCCGCTTCTCCGCCCGCCATGATGGCGAGCGTGCCTTCCTCGGCGCCCTTCGTGCCCCCGGACACCGGCGCATCGATCCAGCCCGCACCGTTCGCGTCCTTCAATCGCGTTGCGAGGCCGCGCGCCGCGTCCGGATGGATTGACGAGAAGTCGACCACAAGCTTGCCCGCGCCAGGGGCTGCTGCCAGACCTTCGGGCCCGAAGATCACCTCCTCGACCGCCGCCGCATCCGTCACGCACATGAAAACGATATCCGAGCTCGCCAGGAGATCTCGGGGCGTGACCATACGCTTGGCGCCGGACTCGACGAGCGGCGCCACCTTGCCCTCCGAGCGGTTCCAGACAGCGACTGGATAGCCGGCCTTGAGCAGGCGTCGGGTCATGGGCGTTCCCATGAGTCCCAGGCCGAGATAGCCGAGCTTCTCGGTGCCTTGCGGGTTTGCCTTGCTCTCATCAGCCATAGGTTGCCTCCTTCTGTCCCAGACGCCGCTTTACCATACATCGCGCATCGGCCGGCAAAACCGCCCAGCTCGCATGGCTTGCCTGATTGTTTGAACCATGAAACATTTGAGGCGGTCGGGTTGGGGGCGCCAGCGGGCGCCGGAGCAGCGGAGTGGCACGATGCGAACCGTTTCGAAGTGGATCCTGGCTTTGGGGGCGGCAGCAGCCGTGAGCGTGGGCGCAAGCCCATCATGGGGGCAGCAGACGATCCGCGTCGGCTGGACCATCCCTGCGGAGGAGTCCAAGTACTGGATGATGCGCAGGCCGGCCGAATTTCCCAATCTCGGCAAGACCTACAACATCGAATGGACCCAATTCCAGGGCACCGCGCCGATGACGCAGGCTTTGGCAGCCGGTGCACTGGACTGCGCGACCCAGGCGCCGCTCTCGCTCTCCAACGGTGTCGTCGGCGGCAATCTCAAAGCCTACATCGTGGCGCAACACGTTTTCGAAATGCCCGGCGGTTTTTCGGTCTATTGGGCCGTCATGGATGACTCGCCCATCAAGACGATCGCGGATCTCAAGGGCAAGACGGTCGGCATTTCCGTGATCGGTGGCGGCACGCAAGGACCGTTCAACCTGCTCTTGAAGCAGAATGGCGTCGATCCGGCCAAGGACATCAAGCTGGTCGAGGTCGGCTTTGCCGTCTCCGAGGACGCGCTGCGCCAAGGCCGCGTCGACGCGGTCAACATGAACCAGCCGTTTGCTGCGCGCGCGGAGGCAAAGGGCGGCACAAGGAAGCTGTTTTCGCTCTCCCAGGCCATGCCGAACATCGTGCACATCCTGGAAGCCTGCCGTGCCGATTTCGTCGACAAGAACCCCGAGCTGGTCAAGGCCTATGTTCGCGATATTACCTCGGGCATGAAGAAGGCACTGGCGAACCGCGAGGAGACTCTCAAGGTCGTCAATGAAGTGCTGAAAGCCCCCATCCCGGTGCTTGAGACCTACCTGCTCAAGGACAATGATTTCGGCCGTGATCCGGGCGCGGCGCCGAACTTCCCGGCGATCCAGAAGATGCTGGATATCTATGCAGAGACCGGAATGCTGCCGAAGCTGGATGTTGCACAGTTCAAGCATCCGTCGATCGTCGCGCCGCTGCAATAGAAGCGGGGCGAACTACTGAACGTAACATCGTGGCGTTCCGGATCATCCGGGACGTTGCATGAAGAAGATGCACATATGAAGAAGTTGCGATCACGGGTCACCACGGATGGGCTCGACCGCGCGCCGCATCGTGCATTCATGCGCGCCATGGGGCTCGACGACGCCGCGATTGCGAAGCCGATGGTGGGCATCGTCAGCATGAAGGGTGAGCAGACGCCCTGCAACATGACCCATGACTTCCAGGTAGCTGCAGCCAAGACTGGAATCGAGGAGGCCGGCGGTACACCGCGTGAGTTCTCGACCGTTTCGGTGTCCGACGGCATCAGCATGAATCATGAGGGGATGAAGTTCTCCCTGTTCTCGCGGGAGCTGATCGCCGATTCGATCGAAGCCGTGGTCCATGGGCTGGCCTACGATGCGCTGATCGGATACGGCGGATGCGACAAGACGCTTCCTGGCGTGATGATGGGCATGGTCCGCTGCAACGTGCCCTCAATTTTCATCTATGGCGGCAGCTCGCTGCCGGGCCGCGTAGGTGGACGTACGCTGACGGTGCTCGATTCCTATGAGGCGGTCGGCAGCTTCATGACCGGCGAAATCGACGGCGCCACCCTCGAGCGGATCGAGCGCGCGTGTCTGCCCACGATCGGTGCGTGCGCCGGCCAATTCACCGCGAACACCATGGGCATGGTATCGGAGGCGATGGGGCTGACCATTCCCAACGTCTCCATGGTGCCCGGCGTCTATGCCGAGCGAGCGCAGATTTCGCGACGCGCCGGCCGACTGATCATGGAGATGCTGGACCGTGGCGGGCCGCTGCCGCGCGACATCGTGACGCGGAAATCCCTGGAGAACGGAGCGGCGATCGTGGCGGCGACGGGCGGCTCTACCAACGCCGCGCTGCATCTGCCGGCGATCGCGAATGAGGCCGGGATTGCATTTGGCATCGATGATGTGGGTGAGGTCTTTGCCAGGACGCCGTTGATCGGCAATCTGCGCCCAGGAGGCAAGTATACCGCGAAGGATGTCTACGATATTGGCGGCGCTGCGGTCATCATTCGCGAGCTGATCCAGAGCGGTCATATCGATGGCGGCTGCTTGTCCATCACCGGCCGCACACTTGCCGAAGAGTACGGTGCGGCCAACGCGCCCGACGGAGAGGTGGTGTACGCATCTCGCGCACCGATCATGCCTGACGGCGGCGTCGCGGTGCTGAAGGGTAACCTCTGTCCCGATGGGGCGGTGATCAAGGTCGCGGGCTTGAAGAGCCAGTTCTTCGAAGGCGTGGCGCGTGTGTTCGAGGATGAAGAAGCCTGCGTCGCAGCTGTTCGTGACCGCAGCTACAAGGCGGGCGAGGTTCTCGTGATCCGCAATGAGGGGCCGGTCGGCGGCCCCGGCATGCGTGAGATGCTCGGCGTCACCGCACTGATCTATGGGCAAGGCATGGGTGAAAAAGTGGCGCTGATCACCGATGGCCGGTTCTCCGGTGCGACCCGCGGGATGTGCATCGGCTACGTGTCCCCCGAGGCATTTGTTGGCGGTCCGCTGGCGCTCGTCCGGAATGGTGACCGGATCCGGATTGATGCTGCAAATCGGCGGATGGATGTCCTGCTCGAGGAACAGGAGCTCGCCGCGCGGCGACGCGATTGGAAGCCGCGCCCGCCACGGCACCGTGCAGGTGCGCTGGCAAAATATGCGCGGCTGGTCGGGCAGGCGCCGGGCGGAGCCGTGACGCATGAAGGCCCGGCAGAATGGCCGTGGTTCGAATGACGCACCGCACGGGTGTGAAAATGACAGCCTGTCTGGCAGGCTTCTTGCTAAGCTCGTGCCGCTGAATCCTCGTGCAAGTGGGACGGAAGGCGGGATGACGGTAGTATCTGCGAGATCGAGCGAATGGGTGAGACCGGTGACGCAACAAGACCCGGCTTCCGCAATCATCGAGATCGACCGCGTCTCGCAGGTCTTTCAGACCTCCGCGCGCAAGGATCATGTTGCGCTTTCGGAGATCTCGCTGACGATCGAGGAGGGAGCTTTCGTCTCCATCCTTGGCCCGTCCGGTTGCGGCAAGTCGACACTGCTCTACATCGTCGGCGGCTTCGTCAGTCCGACCAGCGGCGCGGCGAAGATGAAGGGGCAGGCGATCACGGGGCCCGGTCCGGATCGCGGACCGGTATTCCAGGAGTTTGCGCTGTTTCCCTGGAAGACCGTGCTCGGCAACGTGATGTATGGGCCGCGTCAGCAAGGGATTCGCGCCACCGAAGCTGAAGCGCAGAGCCGCGCCCTGATCGAGATGGTCGGCCTCAAGGGCTACGAGAACTTCTATCCGAAGGAGTTGTCGGGCGGCATGAAACAGCGCGTGGCGCTGGCGCGGACGCTTGCCTACCATCCCGAAGTGCTGCTGATGGACGAGCCGTTCGGGGCACTCGACGCTCACACCAGGACGCGCCTGCAGAACGATCTTCTGAACATCTGGGAGCGTGACCGCAAGACGGTGCTGTTCGTCACCCATTCGGTCGACGAAGCCGTCTTCCTCTCGGACAAGGTCGTCATGATGTCGAAATCGCCCGGGCGAATCCGGCAGGTCATCGACATCGATCTGCCGCGGCCGCGCCGCCGTAACGAGCTGTTGCTTGATCCGCGCTACCAAAAATACGTCGTCGACATCGAGCGCATGTTCGATGAGAGCGACGATGCTGGCGCGCCCGCATGATGTCGCCGGCTGCCATGGTCAAGCGCGCTGCTCCGGTGCTCGCCTGCATCGGATTGCTGGTGGTGTGGCAGGTCGCGTCTCTCGCGCTCAAGAATGACAGCTTTCCCACGGCGATCGAGGCGATGCGGGCGATCCCGAGCATCCTTGGCGATAAGGAATCCCTGATCAACATCCTTGCCTCGCTGCGCCGCATGGCGATCGGGTTCGGCTTGGCCGTGCTTGTCTCGATTCCGCTTGGCCTCTTGATGGGACGCAGCGCTGCGGTCGCGGCCTTCTTCAATCCGCTGCTGATGGTGATTTATCCGGTGCCCAAGGCGGCCTTGATGCCGATCATCATGCTGTGGCTGGGCGTTGGCGACATCACGAAGACGCTGGTGATCTTCCTCGGCGTCAGCCTGCCCGTCATCTATCACAGTTTCGAAGGCGCCAAGGCCGTCGAGGAGAAGATGATGTGGTCGGGCGCAGCGATGGGGCTCTCGCCGGTGCAACGCCTGGTGCGTATCGTGCTGCCGGCGGCGCTGCCGGAAATCCTGACGGGGTGTCGTACGGGATTGGTGCTGGCGCTGATCACGATGATCACCAGCGAGATGATTGCCCGTCAGTCCGGTGCCGGGAACATCCTGTTCAACGCGCTCGACATGGGCCAATACGACACCGTCTTTGCGATGATCATCATCGTGGGGGCGATGGGAATCTGCCTCGACGCGATTTTCGAAAGGGTTCGCGCCAGGCTCGTGCGCTGGTCCGAGCCGCAGTTCGACATGCCGCTGAGTTTCTCATGATGACCCGGTTTCTCTCCCCAAATGTGGCTCTTGGGATCGCCCCGATCGTACTAGTGATCGCGCTGTGGCAAGGCTTGGTGTCCTTCGGCTTCGCGCCGGCAGTTCTGCTGCCGCCGCCAGGCTTCGTCTTCGGCCGGCTGCTCCAGCAACTCGTAACTTCGACGTTCCAGCACGAGATCGCGGCGACTCTGATCAGGCTGTTTGCCGGCTTCGCGATTGCTGTCGTGCTCGGTGTCACCATCGGCATTGCCGCCGCCGCCAATCCGGCGATCAACGCCGTGATTCGGCCGATCGTGCGCGTTCTGGCGCCTTTGCCCAAGGTCGCGCTCTATCCGGCACTGCTGCTGCTGCTCGGATTTGGCCACGGATCGAAGATTACGTTGGTGGCTGCCGATGCTCTTTTCCCGATCCTGCTCTCGACCTATTACGGTGCATCGACCGTCGAGCAGAAGCTGATCTGGTCGGCCATGGCGGCGGGAACGCCGCGCCTTGAAATTCTCTTCAAGGTGGTGCTGCCGGCGGCGATGCCGTCCATCCTGACCGGGTGCCGGATCGGCCTTGTCATTTCCTGCATCGTGGTGTTTCTGGCCGAGATGATCACGTCGACGGACGGATTGGGGCACGCGCTGGTGACTGCGGCCCGCACCTTCCAGGCGGTCGACATGTTCGTGCCGCTGATCACGATCTCGCTGCTGGGCTTGATCCTGAACGGGCTGCTGGGGGTCGTGCGCTCGTACTTGCTCCGGGGCTTCCCCGAAGCGTAACAAACAAGAATCCAGAAGACCGGGAGTGGACCATGCTGGCTGACCGCATCGAAGCAAAATGGATCGACGCGTTTTGCGAGATCTTCGAGCGTTGCGCCGTGAAAGCCGGCGATACCGCCGCGATCCTCTCGGAAACCCAGTCGCGTGCGTTGAACGTGCATCTTGCGGAACTGGCCCTGCTGCGCATGGGGGCGCGTCCGTTTCATGTGGTGATGCCAACTCCGCGTAACCGGAATATCGTCCCGGTACGCTCGACCGGGGCGAGTGAGGCGATCCAGCGGCTTGGCCCGGTCATCACCGCGCTTCAGCAGGCCGGCTTCGTAGTGGATTGCACGATCGAAGGCTTGATGCACGCGGTCGAGACGCCGGAGATCCTCAAAGCCGGCGCGCGGATCCTGGTGATTTCCAACGAGCATCCCGAAGCGCTGGAGCGCATGGTGCCGGATTCCGAGCTCGAAAAGCGTGTTCGTGCCGCGGCCAAGATGCTGCGCGGAACCAAGCGCATGCGCGTCACCTCGAAGGCAGGCACCGCTCTCGACGTCGACATGGTCGGCGCTTCCACGGTCGGTGTGTGGGGCTGGACCGACAAGCCCGGCACGCTGGCGCATTGGCCGGGTGGCATCGTCGTCAGCTTTCCCAAGAGCGGGACCATCAACGGCACGCTGGTGATGGCGCCGGGCGACATCAACCTGACCTTCAAGCGATACCTGACGTCTCCGGTGAAGATGACTCTAAAGGACGATTATGTCGTCGAGCTGGAGGGCGAAGGCACGGATGCCGCGATGATGCGTGCTTATCTCGCCGCCTGGGGCGATCGCGAGGCCTATGCCGTCTCGCATGTCGGCTTCGGCATGAATCCCGGTGCGTGCTATGAGGCGCTATCCATGTACGACCAGCGCGACACCAACGGCACCGAAATTCGGGCCGTGTCCGGCAACTTCCTGTTCTCGACCGGCGCGAATGAATTCGCGGGGCGCTATACAGCAGGGCATTTCGACCTGCCGATGATGAGAACGACCATCGAGCTTGACGGCATTGCGGTCGTCCGCGAAGGCGTGCTCCAGGACGTGTTTGGTTAGTTGCGGTCAAGCACCGGGGGGCGCGCCAGGCCGAAGTGCCGGAGCAGGTCGACCATCGCCTGGAGCCGTTTCGCGCGATAGGCGTCGACGTCGAGCCCGGAATAATCGAGAAAGCCTGCGCCCGTGCGCAGGCCGATGCGGCCTTCGTGCATGTTGCGGGAAATGACGTCCGGCGCCCGGTAGCGCTCGCTGCCGAGCGCGCCTTCCAGATACCTGCTCGCGTAGTAGAGAATGTCGCCGCCGCCCCAGTCGATGAATTCGAGCAGGCCGAGCACGGCGTAGCGGAAGCCGAAGCCGTAGCGGATCGCCTTGTCGATCTCTTCGGCGCTGGCAACGCCCTCTTCGACCATGCGCGCAGCTTCGTTCATCGCCAGCGCCTGGATGCGGGGGACGATGAAGCCCGGTGTGGCGGCACAGACCACCGGCACCTTCCCGATGCCTTCGAGCAGCGTCTTGACCTCGTCGATGACGGTCGGGTCGGTCGCCTTGCCGGGCGAAACCTCGACCAGCGGGATCAGATAGGCCGGGTTGAGCCAATGCACATTGAGAAACCGGCGCGGGTTCACGATCGCGCCGGAGAGATCATCGACGAGGATGGTCGAGGTGGTCGACGCGATGATCGTATCCGGACCGACCTGCCTCGAGGCGGCCGCCAGCACTTCGCGCTTGAGCTCGACGACTTCAGGAACGCCTTCGAAGACCATGCCGGCTTCGGCCAACACTACGCCACTCTCGCTCGCCTGCACCACCGAGACCCGCGCGATCAGCGGATCAACGTCTGCCTCGGTCAGCAGCCCCAGCTTTGACAGGCTGGCGAAGATCTTCGTGACTTCGTCGAGTGCGTCCGCCTCGAGCTTAGCAAAGTCCTCCGTGGACCGAGCCTTGATGTCGATCATCGTGACGCTATGCCCTGCATAAGCGAAGGCAACGGCGATGCCGCGGCCCATGCGGCCAGCGCCGAGACAGGCGATATTGGCGCGATTCGTCATCGATCAGAATCCATTGCGGAGTAGGGTCTGCAATTCAGTCTTGCTGAGATCGCCGAGCCCGAGCGTCTGGAGCGTTCGGCCACCGCGCGCAAAATCTTCGCCGCAGAGCGCTCCGCCGATCGAGAGAAATGCTTTGGCTAGCGGCGTATCCACGCCGGCGAGGCCGGCGACAGACACCAGCAAAGACAGCCCGAGCCGCAGATCCTCCCGCATGTAGCGGTGCTCGGTCAGCACGATCCGCTCGCGCCAATCACCGGAATCGGTCAGTCGGTCGTGCGAGCCGCGGCCATACATCCAGATCTCGCCTTCCTTCGCGTAATGATGAGCGAGCGGAAAATGTGGCGCGCCGTAGCCGAGTGCCTCGCGCACTGCGATGCGTTCGGCGTCGAGCGCGTCGGTAACCCGGCGGATCGCGGCTTGCGTGCCTTCCTTGTGAATGTCCCAGCGCTCGAAATGTTCGATCGGCCCTGCGTTCATTACGATCAATGGCGGATGAATAATCGGGCCTGCGTTCATCAGTGCGCCCGATAGCGCGTCTCCGCACGCCTCGATCGCGTCTGGGAAAGCGCGTCCGATCACTTCGAGCGCGTGGGGCGCCCGGTCAAACGGGAACACGCCGACCGGGAGCCGCTTGGCGCGGATGGTGATTGCGACCTCGAACGGTCCGTGCTTGCGGGTCAGCCACGGAAGCGTGCCCGTTTCGGCAAAGCTGGCCTTGGCGTGGTTGCCGGCATCTCGCGCGGCCTGGGCGAAGATCATCGAGCCGAATGTCGCCGGTGGCAGAAAGATGACCTGGCCGTCGCGCAGATGCGGCGCGAGCCGGCGAGCGATATCTGCTTGCGCGAAGGCAGGAGCCGGGCACAGGATCAACTCCGTGCCGGCGACGGCGGCCGCCATGTCGGTCGTGACCAGCGCGAGTTTCACCTCGTGTCGGCCGTTGTGATCCTTGACCAGGACACGCGAGCCGGCGGCGCGATGCGCCGCGACCTGATCGGCATCGCGGCGCCAGAGCCGCACCTCATGGCCCGACAGCGCAAAATCGCCCGCGGCCGCGAAAGAGCCGTTTCCACCACCCAGAACCGCGATCTTCAAGACGTTTCTCCTTGGGCGCGCGATTGCGTATCAAGCTGCTTCAGAAGGAAATGCTGGACCTTGCCCAGCGCCGTGCGCGGCAGGTCGGTGACGAAGACGATCTCGCGCGGAACCTTGTAGCGTGCGAGCTGCGCCTGAAGATGTGTCTTCAATTCGTCCGCTTCGAGCCGGCAGCCGGGTCGCGCAATGACATAGGCGATCGGCACCTCGTCCCAGCGCGGGTCCGGCCGGCCGATCACGGCGCATTCGCTGACATCGGGGTGTTCGAGCAGGACGCGCTCGATCTCGGCCGGGTAGATGTTTTCTCCGCCCGAAATGATCATGTTCTTCTTCCGGTCGCGGACCCAGAAGTAGCCGTCGGCGTCGCATAGGCCGATATCGCCGGTGCGATACCAGCCGTCGTGCAGCGCCTCGCGCGTCGCGGCCTCGTTGCCCCAATATTCGAAGAATACGTTGGGACCACGCACCGCGATCTCGCCCGGCGTGCCCGCGGGCAGTTCGTTGCCGGTCTGATCGATCACCTTTGCCTCGCAGCACAGGCCGGCAAGGCCGGTCGATCCCGGGCGCGAGAGATCGCCGCCAAGCCGCGTGTAGACGGCGATCGGGCAGGTTTCGGTCGAGCCATAGACCTGAAGCACCGGGACATCGCGCGCGACGAAGCGCTCGATCAGGTGCGGCGGCACGATGGTCGAGCCGGTGGCAACGGCCCTGAGTGAGGAAAGATCAGCGGTCGCCCAGGCGGGATGCTCGCTCACCGCCTGGAGGATCGCAGGCACCATCACCGTGAGTGTCGGCCGTTCCCCTGCGATGGCCGCGAGTGCGGCGTCCGGCGTGAAGCGCGCATGGACCGTGACCGTCGCGCCCAATTGGAGCGCGGGCGTGGTCTGGATGTTGAGGCCTCCGACGTGGAAGAACGGCAGCACGGTCAGCACGTGATCGTCGGATGTCATGTTGTGCATGTGCTGGCTCATGACGCCGTTCCAGAACAGCGCCCCCTGACGCAGCACCGCGCCCTTTGGCCGTCCCGTCGTGCCTGACGTGTAGACGATGAGCAGCGGGCAGGAGAGGTCGGTGTGCGGATTTCGGCTCGTGCCGTCACCGCGGGCCAGCAAATCTTCGAAGGTCGTGCCGCGGGGCGGCGTGAAATCGAGGCCGACGACGGATGTGCCCACCGCGGTCTGCCCCAGCTCGGCAAGCACTCCGGAAAACGCCTGCTCGAGCACCAGGACCTTGGCGCCGGCATCTCCGAGAATGAACAGCTGCTCGGCGACGGCCAGCCGCCAGTTCAGCGGCACCAGGATCGCGCCGAGCCGCGCACAGGCGTAGAGCAGAACCAGATATTCCGGCCGGTTCAGACTTAGAATCGCGACGCGATCGCCCCGGCCGATGCCGAGCTCCCGCTTCAAGGCCGTCGCGGTCCGTTCGATCCGTGCGGCGAATGCCGCGTAACTCAGCCGCTTGCCTTCGAAGGCGATGGCCGTCTTGTCTGGCGCGAACGCCGCGTTGCGGTCGATCAGGCTACAGAGGTCCACGGTCAGTCGTCCGTTTCACCGGCCTCGTACAGCGCTTCGCGCCCGATCCGGTCGAGGCAGAGCTCGGCGGTCCAGGGCAGCATCAACGAGCCGCAGCGGCTGTCCCGATAGATCCGCTCCAGCGGCAGCGAGCGAAGCATGGCCTGACCGCCGCAGGTGCGGATCGCGAGCGCGGCGAGCTCATTGGCGCCCTCCATTACCGAATATTGCGCGGCATAGGCGCGCAGCACCTGCTCCTTGGTCGGATTGGCGCGCGCCTCGGTCACGGCCTGGAACCAGATTGCCTTGATCTGCTCCAGCTTGATCTGCATCTGCGCCACCGCGATCTGCTTGGTCGGGTACATCCGCCGCTTGACCGGCGGCATGCCCGGGACTTCGCCGCGCAAGTAACGCACGGTGAAGTCGTAGGCGGCTTGGGCCAGGCCCATATAGGTCGGCGACAGCGTCAGGAACATGTGCGGCCAGCGCATCGCCGCCTGGAAATAGACGCCGCGCGGCATCAGCGCTGAATCTTCCGGCACGAACACGTCCTTGAACAGCAGGGTCCGCGAAACCGTTCCGCGCATGCCGAGCGGATCCCAGTCGCCGACGACGGAGACGCCTTCTGATTTGGCTGATATCGCGAGGTAGAGCGTGTTGCGGCGCGAGGCCTTCTCACCTTCCTCGATCTCGGTGCAAAGCACGCCGTAATAATCGGCGTGGCCCGAGAGCGAGGCAAAGATCTTCTTTCCGTTGACGATCCAACCGCCTGCGACCGGCCTCGCTTCAGTGCCAAAAGCAACGCCGCCCGCTGCGGCAGCTCCACCTTCGGAGAAGGGCTGCGAATAGATCGCACCATCCTCGACGATGCGCCTGTAGTGGACCGCGCGCCGCCGCTCATGCTCGGCACGGGTCTCCGCATCCATGTCGAGATCGTCGGCGAGGGGACCCGACCACAGGGTCGAGCAGACATGCATGTTCCAGGTCAGCGCGGTGGCGCCGCAATAGCGGCCGATCTCGGCTGCCGCCAGGGCATAGGTCTGGTAATTGGCGCCGAGGCCGCCGTGCTTCTTGGGTACCGCGATGCCGAGCAGGCCGACGCGATGCAAATCGCGGTAATTTTCCGTCGGGAAGGTCGCCTCGCGATCGTAAGTGGCGGCGCGACCGGCAAACACGGTCTGGCCGATCTCTCTCGCGCGGGTGATGATGCCGGCCTGCTCGTCGTTCAAGCGGAATGCAGTAGGATCGAAGATCGGCGCATCCAGCGCGACCTTGTTGGTCGTCCCGATCGTCTTGCTGACTTGCATGGTCATCGCGCGGTCACCTTACGCTTTGGTCGCGAGAGAGTTCAGGAACCGGCCGAGAGCTTCGTCGAAGGCGTCGGGGCGTTCGAGATTGGCGAGATGGCCCACGCCGGCGAGCGCGACATATTCCGCCCCTGGAATAAAGGTCGCCGTCTTTGCCATCATCGGCGCCGGCGCGTTGTTGTCCTTTGAGCCTGACAGCAGCAGTGTGGGAACGGAGATATTTCCGAGCGTGCTGCGCTGATCGAAGCCGATCAGGGCCAGCATCATGGCGCGATAGCTCGCTTCGGGCACGCTCCCCATGCATTCGCGGGCAACCTCCATCCCGTTCGGATCGGGATCGTCGCCGACAAGCTCCCTCACCAGCGAAGGCGCCAGCGACTTCATCGTCTCTCCGCGATCGAGCGGTCCCAGCCGCGCTGCGATAAACGATTTCTGCCAGTCGCCGTCCGCCTTGCCGAACGCAGGGCTGGTCTGCGCCAGCACGACCGCGCGTGCCAGTTTGGGGGACTGAACCAGCCACTTCTGAACGATCATGCCGCCGATGGAATGGCCGACCAGAACAGGCCTGCTGACGCCGAGTTGCTCGATGAATTGCTGCAGCGCCTCCGCCAGGGCAGCGATACTGACGCTCGCAAGCGGCGTCGATCCGCCATAACCGGGCATGTCCCATGCGCTCGCGCGGAAGCGGCCGCCGAATGTGGCAAGCTGCCGCCGCCAGGCTCGCGCCGCGCCGCCGATGCCGTGCAGGAAGATCAGCGGTATCGCGCCAGGATCGCCCGCGGCTTCGTAGGCGAAGCGTCCATCCTTTGTTATCATTGGCACAGGCTGTGACACGCGACATCCTTCTGCTGGCACTTCGATGCTAACAGGCCTTTCAGGGATGGGAAGCGATAATTTTATACTTAAAGCAATTTTCGGGCCGTCTCTCATGCGGCGGCATTCGCCGGCCACGCGCCGCTTTCGTTGCAAAAACTTGAAGGTTAAAATATATCGGAAGCACGATCACGAGATCTGAGGGAGCCAGCGCATGTCCGGATTGCCGCATTCGCCGCACGCGCTGGTCACCGGTGGCGGGCGCGGCATCGGCCGAGCGATCGCTTCCTCTCTCGTCGGCGCTGGTGCGACCGTAACGGTGCTTGGCCGGAACGCGGCGGTTCTCGACGAGGCGGTCAATGCAGGTGCCGCGCACTTTGCGGCTGTCGCTGATGTCGCGAACGAAGCATCACTGAAAGCCGCGATCGCCGGGGCAAGTGCGCGCAAGCCGATCGACATCCTGGTTGCCAATGCGGGCAGCGCTGAATCGGCGCCGTTCGCGAAATCGGACGGCGCGCTCTTCAGCCGGATGATGGATGTCAATTTCATGGGCGTCGTACATGCCATCCAGGCCGTGCTGCCGGGCATGAAGGATCGTCCCTACGGTCGCATCGTCGCGGTGGCGTCCACGGCCGGCCTCAAGGGCTACGCCTATGTCAGCGCGTATGCGGCGGCCAAGCACGCGGTTGTCGGCCTGGTGCGTTCGCTCGCCCTCGAGATGGCTGGTAGCAGCGTCACCGTGAATGCGGTGTGTCCCGGCTTTACGGACACCGATCTGGTCGCCGGCAGTATCGACAATATCATGAAGAAGACCGGCCGAACCCGCGAGCAGGCGATCGCCGAGCTCTCGAAACACAATCCGCAAGGAAGACTCATCACACCGCAGGAGGTGGCTGACGCGGTGCTCTGGCTCTGCGGCGAGGGCGCCGGTGCGATCACCGGGCAGGCGATCGCCGTTGCCGGCGGGAAATCTAGCGTGGCGAAGCAGGGCCGGAACATAAAAGCCAAGGAGATCCCATGAGCAGACCAGCCAATCCCGTCACCGTGCCGCTTGCGGATTACTCGCCGCAGCACTTCCTGCTCGCCGTGGTTGACGGCGTTGCGACGGTCACGCTCAATCGCCCCGAACGAAAGAATCCGCTGACGTTCGAGAGCTATCGGGAACTGACCGATTTCTTCCGCGCCTGCGCCTTCGACGACGCGGTCAAGTCCATCGTCGTCACGGGTGCCGGCGGCAATTTCTCGTCCGGCGGCGACGTGTTCGAGATCATCGGCCCGCTGGTGAAGATGGACACCAAGGGGCTGACCGCCTTCACGCGTATGACCGGCGATCTCGTCAAGGCGATGCGGGCGTGTCCGCAGCCGATCGTGGCGGCGGTCGAGGGCATCTGCGCCGGCGCCGGGGCGATCATCGCCATGGCGTCGGACATGCGCCTTGCGGCGAGCGGGGCGAAGGTGGCGTTCCTGTTCAACAAGGTGGGGCTGGCCGGTTGCGACATGGGCGCTTGCGCCATCCTGCCGCGGATCATCGGGCAGTCCCGCGCCTCCGAGCTGCTCTACACCGGCCGGTTCATGACGGCGGAAGAGGGCGAGCGCTGGGGCTTCTTCAGCCGCATCGTCACCGCGGAGCAGGTGCTGCCCCAGGCGCAGGTTCTGGCCAGGCAGGTCGCGGAAGGCCCGACCTTCGCCAACACCATGACCAAGCGGATGCTGGCGATGGAATGGGCGATGTCGGTGGAGGAGGCGATCGAGGCGGAGGCCATCGCCCAAGCGCTGTGCATGACCACCGCGGATTTCGAGCGTGCCTTCGAGGCTTTCGCCAACAAGGTCAAGCCGGTATTCAGGGGCGACTGAGCCGGTCGCAATTATCTGCAGCAAATCCAGCGAGGGGGACTTGCGGGAAATTATTTTAGGCTTAAAATAGTTTTCATGGCCGGGTGAAGTGGCGAGGCTCCCATGAAAGTCGCGATCATCGGTGGCGGACCTGCGGGTCTCTATGCTGCGATCCTGCTCAAGAAGCAGCGTCCCGGCGCGGACATTGCGGTCTATGAGCGCAATCGGGCCGATGACACCTTCGGCTTCGGCGTGGTGTTCTCGGATGCGACGCTCGACAATTTCGAGAAGCACGATCTGCCGAGTTATCGCCGCATCACTCAGGAGTTCGCTTACTGGGATGACATCGCCGTGCACTTCCGCGGCACCGTGCACCGCGTCGGCGGCAACGGCTTCTGCGGCTGCTCGCGGCAGAAGCTGCTTCTGATCCTCCAGGAACGTGCACGCGAGCTGGGTGTCACCTTGCACTTCGAGGTCGATATCGACAACGAAACGCGCTTCGCCGATGCCGATCTCATCCTGCTCGCCGACGGCATCAACAGCCGTTTCCGCGAGAAATACGTCGAGCATTTCCAGCCGGAGGTCGACCTGCGCGCCAACAAGTTCGCCTGGATGGGTTCGACCAGGCCGCTTGATGCCTTCACCTTCATCTTCCAGGAGACGGAGTGGGGGCCGTTCATCGCCCATGCCTATCAGTACGAGGCCGGGCACTCGACCTGGATTTTCGAGACCGACCCTGAAACGTTCGAACGCGCGGGGCTGACGGGTCTCGACGAGGCTCAGTCCGCCGCGCGGATGGCCGACATCTTCGGCTGGTTCCTCAATGGGCACAAGCTGCTGACGAACCGCTCGATGTGGCGCAACTTCCCGATGATCCGCAGCAAGCGCTGGGTCAAGGACAACATGGTGCTGCTCGGCGACGCCAAGGCGAGCGCACATTTCTCCATTGGCTCAGGCACCAAGCTCGCAATGGAAGACGCCATCGCGCTGGCCGAAGCCATGGAGAAGGCGCCTAGCATCAAGGCTGCCCTGGAGATCTATGAGAACGGCCGCCGCGAGGAGGTCGAGAAGACGCAGCATGCCGCCGACGTTTCGCTGGTCTGGTTCGAGCATGTCGACCGCTTCTGGGATTTCGATCCGGTTCAGTTCGCCTTCGGCGTGATGACGCGCTCGAAGGCGATCACCTATGACAATCTCAAGCTCCGCGCGCCGGATTTCGTGGCGGAGGTCGACAAGTCGTTTGCGAGGCAGGTGCGCAGCAGCGGCTTCGATGTCGACACCAACCGGCCGATGGTGCCGCTGTTTCAGCCGTTCCGCCTGCGTGAGATGAAGCTCGCCAACCGCGCCGTGATGTCGCCGATGTGCATGTACTCGGCGAAGGAAGGTGTGCCGACTGATTTCCACCTGGTGCATTACGGCTCGCGCGCGATCGGCGGCGCCGGCCTCATCTTCACCGAGATGACCTGCGTTAGCCGTGAGGCCCGGATCACGCCCGGCTGCACTGGTCTGTGGAACGACGAGCAGGAGGCCGCCTGGCGTCGCATCGTGGATTTCGTCCACGGCAACTCGGCCGCAAAGATCTGCCTGCAACTGGGCCACGCCGGCCGCAAGGGCGCGACCAAATTGATGTGGGACGGCATGACCGTCCTTTGGAGGAGGGCGGCTGGGAGATCATTTCGGCATCGCCGCTGCCCTATTTCCCCGACAGCCAGGTGCCGCGCGAGCTCGACCGCGCCGGCATGAATGCGGTGAGGGACGCTTTCGTCGCGGCGGCCGAGCGCGGCGAGCGCTGCGGCTTCGACATGCTCGAATTGCACAGCGCCCACGGCTATCTGCTCGCGAGCTTCATCTCCCCTCTGACCAACACCCGGACGGACGAATATGGCGGCTCGCTCGCCAACCGTCTGCGGTTCCCGCTCGAGATCTTCGAGGCTTTACGCGCGGTCTGGCCGTCGCACAAGCCGATGTCGGTGCGCATCTCGGCGACCGATTGGGCGGACGGCGGCATCACCGGCGATGATGCGGTCGCCATCGCACGCGCTTTTGCCGAGGCCGGCGTCGATCTCGTCGACGTCTCGACCGGCCAGACCGTGCGCCATTCGCAGCCGGTCTACGGACGCATGTTCCAAACGCCCTTCTCCGACCAGGTCCGCAACGAGGCGCGGGTCGCCACGATGTGCGTCGGCAACATCACCACGGCGGACCAGGCCAACACCATTCTGGCCGCCGGCCGGGCCGATCTCGTTGCCCTCGGCCGTCCCCATCTCGTCGACCCCTTCTTCACCATGAAGGCGGCGGCCTGGTACGGGGCAAACGACGCCTTCTGTCCCCCGCAATATCTGCCCGGAAAAGATCAGATTTTCCGCAACAGCGTGCGCGACCGGCAGGATCTCGAGGAGCTGAGAATTAAGGCTAAGCCTAAGACCCGGGCCGAGCTCAAGGCGGAGGCGACAAAGCCGCTTGCGGCGGAGTGACTGCCCGTGCGACGTTAACTCATTGCCTGTGTTTCGAGTGGAGTTAGGGCGATGAAGGCGATTATCGTCGGTGGCGGTATCGGTGGTCTCACCACGGCATTGATGTTCCGCTCGCGCGGCCTGGATTGCGAGATCTTCGAGCAGGCCGACACCATTCGCGAGCTCGGCGTCGGCATCAACACGCTGCCGCATGCCATGCGGGAGTTGGCCGGCCTCGGCCTGTTGCAGAAGCTCGACGACGTCGCTGTTCGCACCGACCAGCTCTACTATCTCAATCGCCACGGCCAGGAGGTCTGGCGCGAAGCCCGCGGCATCGACGCCGGCCACGACGTGCCGCAATTCTCGATCCATCGCGGCCGCCTTCAGGCCGTCATCCATCGCGCCGTCGAGGAGCGGTTGGGCCGCGAGGCGATCCACACCGGCTGCCGGCTCGGCGCCTTCACGCAGGACGAGGGCGGCGTCACCGCTTACTTCTTCGATCGCTCCGGCGCCCATGTCCACACCGCGCGAGGCGATATCCTGATCGGTGCCGACGGCATTCACTCGCGCGTCCGCGAGACGCTGTTTCCGAACGAAGGGCCGCCGTGCTGGAATGGCCTCATGCTGTGGCGCGGTGCGCGTGACTGGCCGCTGTTCCTGACCGGCAAATCGATGATCGTGGCCGGCGGTCTCAACGCCAAGGTGGTGATCTATCCGATCGCGGAAGGATCGAGCCCGGCGAGCCGCCTGACCAATTGGGCGGTGCTGGTGAAAGTGGGCGAGGGCAACGCGCCGCCGCCGCGGAAGGAAGACTGGTCGCGGCCGGGCCGCCGCGAAGAGCTGATGCCGCATGTGGCGCGCTTCTCGGTGCCCTATATCGACGTGAAGAGCCTGATCTCGGCAACGCCCGAATTCTACGAATATCCGACCTGCGATCGCGATCCCTTGCCATATTGGTCATCGGGCAGGGTCACGCTGCTCGGCGACGCCGCGCATCCGATGTATCCGGTGGGGTCGAACGGCGCCTCGCAGGCCATTCTCGACGCGCGCTGCCTTGCGGATGCGCTGGTGCGCGCCGAACACCCGCGTCAGGCCTTGCTCGAGTACGAGAAGAAGCGCCTGCCGATGACGGCCGAGATCGTCCGCTCCAACCGGCGCGGGGGCCCCGAGGGCGTCATCGACGCCGTCGAGCAGCTCGCGCCCGACGGTTTCGACAATGTCGACAACGTCCTGAGCTATTCCCAGCGCGAGGCCATCGTGCGCGGCTATGCCACCAAGGCAGGCTTCGCCGCGGTGCCGGGTCTTGCGGCGGTGCGCGCCTGACGCGCGCCGCTAGCCGCCGGGCGGCGGCGGAAGGAAGTGGATGTTGAACTCGGCGGCCATCGCCACGACGTCCTCCGGCTTCTGCTCCTTCATGTTGTGAAGACCCCAGAACAGGTCGAACAGCTTGCGGCTCGGCGAGACCCAGAACAGCACCTTGGCGGTCTGCTCCGACTTGTTGAAGATGCCGTGCGGCACGCCCATGCCGAGGCGGATCAGGTCGCCCGCGGTTGCCTGCGCCTCTGAATTGCCCAGCACGAAATCCAGCTTTCCCTCCAGCATGTAGAGATATTCATCCTGGTCGGGATGAATGTGCGGCGGCACGAAGGTGCCCGGCGGCAGCGTCGCGTGCCAGGAGAAGCTGTTCTCGGCGTAGCTCTTCGGCACGTAGGTCTGGCCGAGGATGTTCCAGGAAATGCCCTGGATTCCCTCATTGGCCCGCGTGATGCCGGTGATTTCGCTCTTCATTGCAGTCCTCCCGTAACGCGCTGCGCGGTTCTTGTTAGAGCATGATCATGTTCGGAAAACCGCTGCGCATTTTGCGCTACCGCGGCCCTTCGGGTCCGATCATGCTCAGTTCGTCGCCTTGCAGTCCTTGGCATAGCGGTCGCCGTAATTCTCGAACACCTTCTGCACGATCTCGGTCTGGAACTTGCCGTCCGGACGCTTGGCGACCTTGGTCAGGTAGAAATCCTGGATCGGATAATTGTTGTGGTTGAACTTGAAGGCCCCGCGCAGCGAGGTGAAGTCGGCCTTCTTCAACGCGGCGCCAACGGCGTCCTTGTTGGAAAGGTCGCCCTTCACGGCCTTGACGGCGCTGTCGATCAGCATCGCGGTGTCGTAGGCCTGGGAGGCGTAAGTGCCGGGAACGCTATTGTAGGCGGCCTCGTAGGCGGCAACGAACTTCTTGTTCTGGGGATTGTCGAGGTTGGGTGCCCAGTTCGCGCCGCCGAACATGCCGACCGCCGCATCCTGCTGCGCCGGCAGGGTCGATTCATCGACCGTGAAGGCCGACAGCACTGGAATGGTGTCGGCGAGCCCGGCCTGCCGGTACTGCTTGACGAGATTGACGCCGAGGCCGCCCGGCATGAACGTGAACAGTGCATCGGGCTTCTGTGAGGAGATCTTGGAGAGCTCCGGCTGGAAATCCAGCGTGTTCAGCGGCATGTAGGATTCCTCGACGATCTCGCCCTTGTAGTCGAGCTTGAAGCCCGCCACCGAATCCTTGCCGGCCTGATAGTTCGGCACCATCAGGTACATGCGCTTGTAGCCGCGATCCTGCGCGACCTTGCCGAGGATCTCGTGCACCTGATCGTTCTGATAGGACGTCACATAGAAGAACGGGTTGCAGTCCTTGCCGGCGAATGTCGACGGGCCGGCATTGGGGCTGATCAGGAACGTCTTCGATTCCGTGATGGGCCGGTGGATGGCCTGGAGGATGTTGGAGAAGATCGGCCCGACCACGAAGTCGACCTTCTCGCGCTCCAGAAGGCCCTTCACCTTGGTCACCGCTGCATCCGGCTTCAGCTCGTCGTCGACGACGACGAGCTCGACGTCGCGGCCGCCCATCTTGCTGCCGAGATCCTTCACGGCGAGCGCGAAGCCGTCGCGAACCTGCTGGCCCAGCGCTGCGGCTGGTCCCGACAGGGTCACGATCACACCGAGCTTGATTTTTTCCTGGGCGAGGGCAGGGGTGGCCACGGTGCCGAGCAGCATCGCGGCTGCGGCCAAGGTCATTTGCGTCTTCATGATCTGTCCCTCGTGACGACTGGCTTGCGCTGCAAGCCACGTACTCCAATCCAAAGCTTATGCCGATGACGGCCGCCGCGGCAAGCCGAGCGCGAGGCGTCGCATCCTGCGGGCAGGGTCGCATGCAAGCGGCGCGCCAAATATTTGAAGCCTAAAGAAATAGGCGTGCGGTCGATTGTTGCAGCTTTGGACTTGCAGCCGGCCCGGATTTATTTGAAGCTCAAAATGTTGGGGAATCCGTGCCGGCGCCAATGCCGGCCGTGAGTGGCTGCATCGACATGCTCGATTCCGAGACCAAGGCCGTCGAAACACCGGAGGACCATGCCGAAGAGCTCCGGCTGTGGCTGCGGCTCTTGACCTGCACGACGCTGATCGAGGGCGAGGTGCGCGGCCGGCTGCGGCAGCGGTTCGACGTCACGCTGCCGCGCTTCGACCTGATGGCGCAGCTCGACAAGGCGCCTGACGGCATGACGCTCTCCGATGTCTCCAAGCGCATGATGGTGTCGAACGGCAATGTGACCGGGCTCGTGGAGCGTCTGGTGGAATCAGGCCATCTCGACCGGCGGACCTCGGAGACCGACCGCCGCGTCCAGGTGATCCGGCTGACCAAGCTCGGGCGTGCCGAGTTCCGCAGGATGGCCGCCGAGCACGAGGCCTGGATCGCCGATCTGTTCGCCGACCTCTCGCCGAAGGACGTGCGCGAACTGATGCGCCTCCTCGCCAAGACCAAGGCGTCCGCGCAGAAATCGGCCGCCCGCCGCCGGCCCTGACCGTGCGGGCGCGACAGGCCGCCCACCCCTTTGCCGCATGAAAAAGCACGGGATGCCCAAAATCCCCTATTGCGCGAAATTGTTTTAAGCCTAAAATGTTTTCTAGATCGTGCTGCCGGGTGCAATCCATGCTGAAAGGAGCGTGCGATGGCCAACGCCGCCAAGATTCAAGTAACGGGCTCGTCTGACGGCAGCGCCGCGACGGCCCATGTCGATACGTTCGCGCGGCAACACCTGCCGCCGCGCGAGCTCTGGCCCGAATTCATCTTCACGCGGCCGGAGCTGCACTATCCACCGCGACTGAACTGCGTCAGCTATTTCCTCGATCGCTGGGTCGAGCAGGGCCAGGGCGATGCCCCTTGCGTCATCAGCCCAGCCGTCAGCTACACCTATCGCGAGCTGCAGGCGCTGGTGAACCGCATCGCCAATGTGCTGGTTGGCAAGCTCGGTCTCGTCACCGGCGGGCGCGTGCTGCTGCGTTCGACCAACAACCCGATGATGGTTGCGACTTATCTCGCGGTGATCAAGGCCGGCGGTATTTGCGTCGCGACGATGCCGCTGTTGCGCGCCAAGGAGCTGTCCTATCCGATCCAGAAGGCGGAGATCACGCTGGCGCTGTGCGACGGAAAGCTCGCCGACGAGATGGAGAAGGCGAAAGCCGCAGCGCCCGGCCTCAAACACGTGGTCTATTGGGGCAATGGCGCGGCGGATTCGCTCGAAGCACTGATCGCCGATGCCAGCCCTGACTTCAAGGCCGTCGATACCGCCGCCGACGATATCTGTCTGATCGCCTTCACCTCGGGCACGACCGGCGATCCCAAGGGCACCATGCATTTCCACCGCGACATGCTCGCGGTCTGTGACGGTTACGCACGCAACATCCTGCGCGCCGAGCAAAAGGATCGCTTCGTCGGCTCGGCCCCGCTCGCCTTCACCTTCGGCTTCGGCGGCGTGCTGTTTCCGATGCATATCGGCGCCTCCTTTGTCGTGCTGGAGAAGACGACGCCGGACGACATTCTGAATGCGATCGAGCAGTACAAGACCACGGTCTGCTTCACGGCGCCGACCGCATACCGCGCCATGCTCGGCAAGCTCGCGGGCCGCGACATTTCTTCGCTCCGCAAATGCGTCTCCGCGGGCGAGACCCTTCCCAAGCCGACATTCGATGCCTGGCTCAAGGCGACCGGGATCAAGCTGATGGACGGCATCGGTTCGACCGAGATGCTGCACATCTTCATCAGCGCGACCGAGGACGAGATCCGCCCCGGCGCCACCGGCAAGCCCGTGCCGGGCTATGAAGCCAAGATCGTCGATGATGAGGGCCGCGATGTGCCGCCGGGAACGATGGGCCGTCTCGCCGTGCGCGGGCCGACCGGCTGCCGCTATCTGGCCGACGAGCGGCAGCGGAAATACGTCCAGAACGGCTGGAACATCACCGGCGACACCTATTTGATGGATAGCGACGGCTATTTCTGGTACCAGTCGCGCTCCGACGACATGATCGTGTCGGCCGGCTACAACATCGCGGGGACTGACGTCGAAGCGGCGCTGCTCACGCATCCGGCGGTCGCCGAATGCGGTGTGGTCGGTGCGCCCGACGAGGCCCGCGGCATGATCGTGAAGGCCTATGTCATTGCCGCGCCCGGCGTGACGCCTGACGCTCAGCTGGTGGCCGAGTTGCAGGAGCATGTCAAACGCGAGATCGCGCCGTACAAATATCCACGCGCCATCGAGTTCGTGGCGCAATTGCCGAAGACCGAGACCGGCAAGCTGAAGCGCTTTGCCCTGCGGCAGCTGGCGCAGGCCGCAGTGACGTCCTCGGGCGTCGCCGCGGAATGAGAGAAGGATAGAGAATTGTCAGTGACCACCCCGAAAAGCCCGCAACTCGCGGTGCTGCCAACCGCAGCCGAGGATGGAACGCGCATCAAGGCGCAGATGCTGCAGCCGTCAGGCTGGCCGCTGCCGAAGGGCTATGCCAACGGCATCGCTGCCGAGGGACGCATCGTCGTCACCGGCGGGGTGATCGGCTGGGACGCTGAGGAGCGTCTTGCGGACGGCTTCGTCGCGCAGGTGCGCCAGACCCTCGACAACATCGCCGCGATCCTGGCCGAGGCCGGTGCCCGGCCCGAGCACCTCGTGCGGCTGACCTGGTACGTCGTCGACATGGACGAGTACCTGGCCAATCTGAAGGAGCTCGGCAAGGTCTACCGCGACGTCTTCGGAGCGCACTATCCGGCGATGGCCCTGGTTCAGGTCGTCCGCCTCGTCGAGAAGGCGGCGCGCGTCGAGATCGAAGCCACCGCCGTCATTCCGAGCTGAATTCTGCCGCGATCAGCTTGCCTTGATCAGCTCGCTTTGGCGAGTTCGTCGTCTTCGGGCGAGTTGAGATAGATGCCGGACAGGGTGTCGACCCAGCACAGATGGTCGCGCACCTTCTTCACGCCCTCGACGTTCTCCGCGGCGACGACCGCGGCCTGACGTGTGCGCTCTTCGGTGATGACGCCGCTGAGATGAACGATCCCGTCACGCACGATGACGTTCAGCCCGAACGGGCACCAATCGTTCCTCTCCATGGTCTCGATGATGCGGCTGCGAATGTGATCGTCATCGGCGGTCGGATCCGGCACGTCGCGGGCCAGCCCCGCCACCGCCTGCAACAGATTGGCGCGGGACACGATCCCGACGACCTTGTCGCCGCGCACGACCGGCAGCCGCTTGACGTTGTTCCGCTCCATGAGATCGACGATCTCCGCGAGCGCGGTGTCCTCCGTGATGGTCACGGGCGAGTCGGTCATCACTTCCGAGACCTTGCGGCCGTGCTCGTGGACGAAGTCGCTGGCGGATTTGCCCGGACCCAGGATGAACCGCAGCCACCGCCCGCGCTTGCGCCCGGTGCCGATTTCGCTGCGGCGGATGAAATCTCCCTCCGACACCACGCCGATCAGCTTGCCGGTATCGTCGACTACGGTGAGGCCGCTGACATGTCGCTTCAGCATGATGTTGGCCGCTTCGACGATGCTGGTGTCGGGGGTGACCGAGATGACCGATCGGGTCATGATCTGGTGGGCGCGCATGGACAACTCCGCTGGCATGTCAACTTCAATGCGCAAAGCCTAGTGAATCCGTCGGGGTGTGGTTTGACCCAGGTCAAGCGGACGAAGCTTGCCCTGACTGACCGATTGTGATCCGCGCAGCGATTTGATGCAGCTCAACGCGCGGCGGCAGCGTCGCCATATCCTGCCGCAGGCCTAGAACGGAAGCCCGCAGGAACAATCAGCCATGAGCGTCGTGAAGATATTTCCACGGGCCGAAGCGCCGCTGCAAGCTCCCGCGGCCAAGCCGGCTGCCGAGATTCCCGAGGGGGTCGCAGGGACGCCGGCTGACTGCACTTGCCCGCAAGCAACGGATACCTATCCGCTTGATCGCGCGTTCCATGCCATGCTGGCGCGGTTCACGGGCGGGATCTCGCCCGTGGCCTTGTCGCTCGCCTGGCTCGATTGGGGCGCGCATCTTGCGGCGGCGCCTCAGCATCAGATGGAGCTCTCCCGCAACATCTTCCGCGATTCCGGCCGCCTCCTGGAGGCCGCCGCGCGCGCGACATCGCAGGAGCCGTGGTCCGTCATTCGGCCGCAGGGGCGGGATCGCCGCTTTAAGGACCGGCAATGGGAAGCCGCGCCGTTCAATCTGCTTGCGCAGGCGTTTCTGCTCACCGAACGTTGGTGGCACGATGCCACGACCGGCATACGCGGCGTGTCCCACGCAAACGAAGCCATCGTCGAGTTCTCGATGCGCCAGATGCTCGACATGCTGGCACCCTCGAACTTCGCGGCCACCAATCCGCAGGTTCTGGAAAAAGCGTTCCAGAGCGGCGGCGAGAATTTCGTGTTCGGCTGGCAAAACTGGTGCAGCGACCTGATGCGCCTGCTCTCAGGCTCGAAGCTGGCCGACGAGGATCAGTTCGTCGTCGGCAAGACGGTGGCGGCTTCGCCCGGCAAGGTCGTCTACCGCAACAGCCTGATCGAGCTGATCCAGTATCATCCGACGACTGCGCAGGTGCGGCCGGAGCCGATTCTGATCGTGCCGGCCTGGATCATGAAGTACTACATCCTCGACCTGTCGCCGCAGAATTCCCTGGTCAAATACCTGACCGCTCAGGGCTTCACCGTCTTCGTAATCTCCTGGCGCAATCCGGACGCGAACGATCGGGATGTTGCCTTCGACGACTACCGCAAGCTGGGCGTGATGGCCGCACTGGACATGATCGGCCAGATCGTGCCGGGCCGGAAGATCCATGCACTCGGCTATTGTCTTGGCGGCACGTTGCTGTCGATCGCCGCGGCGGCCATGGGCCGCGACGGCGACAGCCGTCTCGGCACCGTCACGCTTCTCGCCGCGCAAACCGATTTCACCGAAGCCGGCGAATTGACGCTGTTCATCAACGAGAGCCAGGTCGCCTTCCTTGAAGACATGATGTGGCAGCGCGGCTATCTCGACACGACACAGATGGCGGGCGCGTTCCAGCTGCTGCGCTCCAACGAGCTGATCTGGTCGCGGCTCTCGCGTGACTATCTGATGGGCGACGGTTCGCCACCGAGCGACCTGATGGCCTGGAATGCCGACGCCACGCGGCTGCCCTATCGCATGCACTCGGAGTATCTGCGCCAGCTGTTCCTGAACGACGATCTGGCGGAAGGTCGCTATCGGGTCGAATGCAGGAGCGTCTCGCTGTCCGACATTCACACCCCGATGTTCGTGGTCGGCACGCTCGCCGATCACGTGGCGCCATGGCGATCCGTCTACAAGATCCACTATCAGGTCGATGCCGACGTGACGTTCCTGTTGACCAACGGCGGCCACAATGCCGGCGTCGTCGCGCCGCCGCAGGAGGAGGGCCACTTCTATCAGGTGCTGACCAAGGCTGCTGACGCGCCCTATGTCGGTGCGGACGAATGGCTGAAGCTCGCCCCGCGCGTCGAAGGCTCGTGGTGGCCGGAATGGACCACTTGGCTGTCAGCGCGCTCCGGTGCGCCCTGCGATCCCCCGCAGATCGGACTTGGCGGCGCCCTTGGCCTGCCCGATGCGCCGGGGGACTACGTCCACACCTAAGCTTCCGGCTCCGAACTCGGCGCGAGATCCGGGGAGCGGAACGGTTTGGTCTTGTCCAGTTTGCGGTAGGCCTCCGAGGCCTTCCGCAACAGCTTCTTTTCCCGCTTGCGATCGAGGAATCGATTACTGGCTTCGAGGCCGGCGCCATTCAATGACGCCGCCAACGCTTGCCCGCGTGCATCGTCGTTCAATTGTCCGAGCGACCGTTGTGCCTTGCGCAATTGCTTGAGGATGGACTTCTGTTTCGCCGCGCCATCGGCGAACAGATCTGCAAGCGACTCGACCGAATAGGTCATCCGCTTGTTGAGGAGGCGCAGCTTGTGACGTTTCTCGACATCGAGCTTTTTCAGCTTCCGGGCCTTCTTGAGCAGCGTCGTCTCCCACTCGGTCAGCCGCTCCGTCGCGTGGTCGGCGAGGGTGCGGCGGCGCAGCCGGATGGCGTCCTTGCTGCGGCGGGTCGACCAGGGGCCGGTTTCGATCCAAGTTGAGGTTTGCTCGACCAGGCGGCGATACCGCGCCGATTGCAGCGCGCGCGCCAGCAGCCGGTGACTCTCCGCGCGCTTCTCGTCCCAGCGCTGAAGCTCGGCGACCACGGCGAGCTCGATGCCACTCTCCGCGACGATCCGCTCGATGGCCACGTCGAGGTCCCGCACCATGCCGAGCTGACCGTTCAGCCATTTCAGTTCGGCCCAGACATCCGGCCGCAGCGCATCGTCGACCATCGGCGAGAAGAAGCGTATGGCAGTCCGCAGATGCGTCAGTGCGATCCGGATCTGGTGCAGCGCATCGGGATCGCCGCGGCAGGTGCCGTCGTGCTGAGCCATTACCGCGTCGAGGTGACGGCGGGCGATGATCCGGAAAGCCGTGTCGCAGGCCATGCCGGGGCTGAGTCGGGCCGGCAGCGCGTTGCGCCGCGTGGCCGGCTTGGCATGCGCGTTTGCCGTCGAGCGCGTGGTCGGTCGCGACTTACTTGCCCGCATCAGTTTGATTGCCTTGTTTGCCCCTCAGCGATGACGTTCCGGCAGTTCTGAAGCGTCTGCTCTTGTGTCCCGGATGCATCGATGATCGCCCAGCCGACATGGCCGATATTATAGTGCTCTTGCAGCGCGGCAACCTCCGGCGTGGCATCCGATGCGTCTTCCCGGCGGTTGCCGATGCGCGCCTGCCGGGTCGCAAGGTCCGCGACCAGGAACAGCCCGTTCAACGCCACGTTGCGCTCACGCGCGAGAGCCGCGATCGCGTCGCGTTCGTCCTCGCGAGCGAATACGCCGTCGATGATCGCCGAATGGCGTTGCGCCAGCACGCGCCGGGCATGTTCGACCAGCGTGTCGTAGACGCGGGCCGTGACCTCCGGCGTATAGGCCGAAGGCGGCAGGCGGTGGGTGTCCTCGACCCCGAACATCTGCTTGCGGACGAGATCACTACGCAGCACGACGGCGCCCGGCTCCGGTGCGACGAGCGGCGCGAGTAAGTGCGCCAAGGCGGACTTTCCGGTGCCGGACAGTCCGCCCACCGCAATCAGGCGCGGAGCAGGAGGACGGATCAGCGTCCCTGCGAGCTCGAAATAGCGTCGTGCCTGGTCGAGAATGCCGGGACCGTCGGAATGCGGCCACTTGAGCCGCACCAAGGTCACCTGGGCGCGGATCGCCGCCCGGACGGACATGAACAGCGGCAGGGTCGAGAGCGCGTCGAGATTGTCGGCCGGCGTCACGGCGAGATAGCGGTTCAGCACCATGTTTGCCGCGCCCGGCTGATGGTAATGCAACAGGTCCATCAGCGTGAATGCGAGATCGTAGAGCACGTCGACCGTCGCCATCTGCGCATCGAACTCGATCGCATCGAACAGCACGGGCCGATCATCGATCATGACGATGTTTGCCAGATGCAGATCGCCATGGCAGCGGCGCACGAAGCCCCGGCGACCGCGCTCTGCGAGCAGGGCGCGAATACGCAGATAGGCTGTGTGCGAGGCCTTGCCGAGTTGCTCGATCTCCTCTGCGCCGAAATGTCCGCCGGCCCGCAGACCATTCGTGTTGCCGTCGATCAGGGCCGGGATGGAGGAGACCCACGCTTTTCCGTCCGCGCGTGTCGCCGCCACGTGCGACGCCGCGATTGCGTCAGCCGCGGCCGAGGCAAGCTTCGCGTCCAGCGGGCCGGCCTTGGCCAGATGATCCAGCGTCCTGCTTTCGTCGAAGCGCGACATGTCGACAGCATACTCGATCGGCCGTCCGACGCCGTCGACCTTCACCGATCCATCCGGCTCTTCCGTGATCGCCACGACGCCATGATAGATCTGCGGCGCCAGGGGCCGATTGATCCGGATCTCCTCCTCGCAGGCCGCCTTGCGCTTTTCGAGCGTCGAATAGTCGAGGAAGGGAAATTGGACGGCGCGCTTGATCTTCAGTGCGCGTTTTGCGTCCAGGAACACCGAGGCGGCATGCGTGTCGATGCGCCTCACGCCGGGATGATCGGTCAGCATCCGAAAGATGCGCTCCTGAGCCGCCCTGTCATCCTTCATCGAAGCGGACATGGGAAGCACCATCAGGGCGTCAGCACGGCCGCGCCGAGGATCTGGCCATTCCGCAGCATGGCCAGGACCTCGTTGGCCTGATCGAGCGGAAACGCCGTCGTCTCGGTGCGCACGCCGGCTTGCGGCGCGACCTTGAGAAAATCGAGGCCATCCTGCCGGGTCAAATTGGCGACCGAGACCAGCTGCCGCTCCTGCCACAGCAAATCATACGGAAAGCTCGGAATGTCGCTCATGTGGATGCCGGCGCAGACGACGCGACCGCCTTTGCGCACGGCACGCAACGCCGCCGGGACCAGCTCGCCGGCTGGGGCATAAATGATCGCGGCGTCGAGCGGCTCGTCGGGCACTTGGTCAGATGACCCCGCCCAGACAGCGCCGAGACGGCGTGCAAGACCTTGTGCAGCGGCATCGCCTGCCCGCGTGAATGCATGGACGGAGCGTCCTTGCCAAACAGCGACTTGCGCAATGATGTGGCCGGCGGCGCCGAAGCCATAGAGGCCGAGTCTCTCGGCGGGGCCGGCCAGGACCAGCGAGCGCCAGCCGATCAGCCCCGCGCACAGCAGAGGCGCAATCTCGACGTCGCTGCCGGCCTCGCCGAGCGGAAAAGAGTAACGTGCGTCGGCGATGGTGTGGGTCGCGTAGCCGCCGTCGCGTGTGTAGCCGGTGAACAGCGGCGCGTCACAGAGGTTTTCCATGCCCTCCCGGCAGAAGCGGCATGTTCCGCAGGTGAAGCCGAGCCAGGGAATGCCGACCCGCTCACCAGGCGCATGTGTCGTCACATTCGCACCGATGAGGTCGACCCGGCCGACGATCTCGTGGCCAGGCACGATCGGATAGCGGATGCCGGGCAGCTCGGCGTCGACGAGATGAAGATCGGTCCGGCATACACCGCAGGCGCTGATCTTCACCCGGATCTGACCCTCGCCCGGCAACGGGTCAGCCCGCTCCTCCATCCGGAGCCGCACTCGTGGGGCCGGCAACACCATCGCACGCATGTCTGTCTCCGGGGCGAACCGCTCCGATTGAACTATCCATAGAACGACCGAGTGGCCAGTCCTTGACGTCGGTCAACGCCGGTTCGCCCGGTTGATCGGACGGAGTTTCCCCCGGTCTTGACGCGGATCAAGGGTCTCGACGGCAGCCGGCCTATGATCGTGGCTCAGGAGAATTCCGATGCCCATCAAGGATGTGTTTCTGCCCCTTGTCGGCCAGCCGCGCGGGCCAGCCCTGGTTGCGATCGAGAAATGCGTTGCTGTGGCTGCCGATCTCGGCGCCAGGATCACCGCGCTCGCGCTCGAGGAAGATGTTTTCGAGCGGCCGAAGGTGATGTTGCTTGACGATCGCGCTTCCGCGCAGGCCAGCCTCGAGGCCAGCGACATGCAACAGCTGCTGAACGCCTTCACCAATGCGGCTTCCCGCGCCAACATCCGCGCCCAGAGCCGGTCGGGCAAGGTGCCCGCGGATCAGATCGGAGCGATCCTGGCCGAGCACGCTCGCTTCAGCGACCTCACGCTGGTTCCCGTGAAGCCGCACGACAGTCGAACGGAGGCCATCATCGAAGCGTTGTTGTTCGAATCCGGACGGCCGCTTCTGCTCTGTCCCGAACATCGCGCCGACGAGCTCCGGCCCGAATTCGAGAACGTCGTGATTGCCTGGGATCATTCCGCACGGGCCGCGCGTGCGGCGGGAGATGCGTTGCCCATTCTTCAGGCTGCCACCTCGGTTCGTGTGCTGACCGTGGCGGAGGACAAGACTGACGCGGTCCTGCAATCCGGAGCGGCGCTCGTCGACCATTTGCGGGAACACGGCGTCTTTGCCTCGTTCGAAACCACGAAGGGGGGTGGCAGCTCCACCGGCAAAGTACTGGGAAGCTGGGCGAATTCCCATGGTATCGATGCCATCGTGATGGGCGCCTATCATCATTCGCGCCTGAACGAGACCGTGTGGGGAGGTGTGACAAAGACCGTCATTGGCCAGCCACCGTGCTGGGTTATGATCTCGCACTAGGCCTCTTCTTCCAGCCGGATCGTCAATCATCGGAACCGCCGCCGAGGCGGTGTATTTGTTTTCATGTCGACTTATCGTCTGAACAACCTGCTGTCGCCGCGCTCGGTCGCGCTCGTCGGCGCGAGCGCGCGTCCAGCGTCCGTGGGACGTGCGGTCCTGGAGAACATTGGCAAGGCCGGATTCAAGGGGCGGTTTGGCCTCGTCAATCCACGTCATGCCGAGATCGGCGGCATCGCGGCGGTGAAGAGCCTGGACAGGCTGGACTTCGTGCCCGAGCTCGTCGTCGTCACCGCGCCCGCGGGCGAGATTCCAGGCATCGTCGACCAGGCCGGGCGCCGCGGGTCTGCGGGGGCGCTGATCGTCTCGGCGGGTCTCGGCCAGGGACCGGGATCGCTGCACGAGGCGACCAGCGCTGCCGCGCGCAAACACGGAATGCGGCTGATCGGACCGAACTGCCTCGGCATCATGATGCCGGGCGTCAGCCTGAATGCCAGTTTCGCCGCGCACATGCCGCGGGCCGGCAACCTCGCGCTGATCTCGCAATCGGGCGCCATTGCCGCCGGCATGGTGGATTGGGCCGCGCAGCGCGGCGTCGGCTTCTCCGGCATCGTCTCGATCGGCGATCAGATCGACGTCGACATTGCCGATCTGCTCGATCATTTCGCGATGGATCACAAGACCCGCGCGATCCTGCTCTACATCGAGGCGATCAAGGACGCGCGCAAGTTCATGTCGGCGGCGCGCGCGGCCGCACGCGTGAAGCCGGTCGTCGTGGTGAAGTCCGGCCGGATGGCGCAGGGTGCGAAGGCCGCCGCCACACATACCGGGGCGCTCGCCGGTGCCGACGCCGTCTATGATGCGGCGTTCCGCCGCGCGGGCGTGTTACGGGTGTCCGATCTGCGCGAGCTGTTCGATTGTGCCGAGACACTCGGCCGCGTCGAATCGCCGACCGGAAAGCGTCTCGCCATCCTGACCAATGGTGGCGGCATCGGGGTCCTTGCGGTCGATCGATTGGTCGAGCTCGGAGGTATTCCGGCAACCATCTCGACTGATGCGCGCAAGAAGCTCGATGCGGCGCTGCCGCCGACCTGGTCGGGTGCAAACCCCGTCGACATCGTGGGCGACGCCGACGCCTCGCGCTACGCGGCGGCGCTGGAGGAACTGCTGGCCGACCGCGACAACGACGCAGTTCTCGTCCTCAACGTGCAGACGGCAATCGCATCGGCCGCCGAGATCGCCAAGACCGTGACGGAGCTCGTGGCTAAGTATCGCGAGCAGCACCGCCGATGGGCAAAGCCCGTGCTGGCTGCCTGGGTCGGCGCCGATCAGCACATCGTCCAGGCACTCTCGAGCGCCGGCGTGCCGAACTATCCGACCGAGGACGATGCCGTGCGCGGCTTCATGCATCTGGTCCGGCACCGCGAAGTGGTGGAGGAGCTGAGCCAGGTCCCTCCCGCGATGCCCGATACGTTCGTTCCGGATGCCAGGGGGGCAAGAGAGATCGTCACGGACGCGATCGCGGACGGCCGCCAGTGGCTCGAGCCTGTCGAGATCAAGCACCTGCTCGAAGCCTACGACATCGCGATGGTGCCGACCTATGCGGCAGCCGATGTCGAGCGGGCGGTGACCTATGCAAAGGACATCTTCGCGCAAGGCGGCACCGTCGTCCTGAAGATCCTGTCGCGGGACATCACCCACAAATCCGACGTCGGCGGCGTCGTGCTCAATCTGACGACCCCGGAGGCCGTGCGTGCGGCGGCCACGGACATTCTTGCGCGAGCCAGAAAGCTGCGGCCCGAGGCCCGCATCGGCGGCGTCATCGTCCAGGCGATGGTCGTCAAGGCAAAGGCGCGTGAGCTGATCCTTGGTCTCGCCGACGATCCGACCTTCGGCACGGTGGTCGTTTTCGGCCGCGGCGGCACGGCGGTGGAGATCATCAATGACAAGGCGCTGGCGCTTCCGCCGCTCGACCTGCAACTGGCTCGCGATCTGATCGACCGCACGCGTGTATCGCGGCTGCTAAAGGCCTATCGCGACGTGCCGGCGGTCAAGCAGGATGCCGTCGCCATGGTGCTGGTCAAGCTGGCGCAGATGGCCGCCGACATTCCCGAGATCCGCGAATTCGACATCAATCCGTTGCTCGCGGACGAAACCGGCGTGACCGCGGTAGATGCGCGCGTCGCGGTTGGGCCGCCGCAGCGGAAGTTCGCCGGCTCTGGCCCTGCCAATTTCGCCGTTCGCGCCTATCCGTCGCAATGGGAGCGGCGCCTCAAGCTCAAGGACGACTGGCGCATCTTCGTGCGGCCGATGCGCCCCGAGGACGAGCCGACCATTCACGAATTCCTGCGTCACGTCACGGCACACGATCTTCGCCTGCGCTTCTTCGCCCCGATGAAGGAGTTCACCCACGAATTCAT
The DNA here is from genome assembly GCF_051853065.1 of Bradyrhizobium sp. SPXBL-02. NCBI lineage: Bacteria > Pseudomonadati > Pseudomonadota > Alphaproteobacteria > Hyphomicrobiales > Nitrobacteraceae > Bradyrhizobium > Bradyrhizobium sp. SPXBL-02. Next base: position 2,778,205 of record NZ_CP182474.1, read on the forward strand.
CGCACGCCTGACCCAGCTTGACTATGCGCGTGCGATGGCCTTCATCGCGTTCGACGAGGCCACCGGCAAAATGGTCGGCGTGGTCCGGCTCCATTCCGACTCGATCTACGAGACCGGCGAATACGCGATCCTGCTGCGATCCGACCTCAAGGGCAGGGGGCTCGGCTGGGCCCTGATGCAGCTGATCATCGACTACGCGCGGTCGGAGGGCTTGAAGACCATATCGGGCGACGTGCTGCAGGAGAACACCGTGATGCTCGACATGTGCCGGCAGCTCGGCTTCGAGGTCAAGCCGGACCCGGCCGAGCCTGAAATCTGCGACGTCAGGCTGAAGCTCTGAGCGCGTTCAGCTACGATTGCGCTTCGGCCGAACTTGCGTCGTTTGGCGTCCTGGCCGTCGTCCGCAGAGTCTTGATGATGACCGCGATCAGCGGCAGCAGCACCGGCACGATGGTGCTGAGCGGATGATGCACCGCGCCTGACACCTGGGCCTGGAGCGCTCGTGCCTCGAGCTGGAGGGCTTCGATGGACGTGTCATGAATTTCGCTGGCGAGCTCGATGTCGCGTCCCGACGGGGCGCGGCCAGCGATCAGGAAGAGAGCGGCCGCGATGACGAAATTGACGGCGCCGAGGATGGCGGCCGCGGCAATCGCGCTCCAGATCTGCACCAGCGCGAAATAGGCGGACAGCTCCAGCATCAGGAGCCCGAACGCGGCGATCAGCGCCGCGAAGGCGCGCAGGCCGAGGCCGATCAGCAAATGGCGCAGCCTGATGTCCGCGATGATCCTGTCGGTGCGCCACAGCACGCGCAGATGTTTGATGACATTCTCGGTATTCACCTAGTGTCTCCTCAGCATGAAGCCGACGACCACGCCCAGCGCGAAAGCGGAGGCGAGCGAGGTGATCGGGCGCTCCGCAACGAGGCCCTGGAGCTGCTCCCCCTCTTGTTCGACGGTCTCGCCGAGCTCGGCGAGCGCGGCCCTGATCTGATCGGCGAGCGCTTCGGTGCGAGCTTTCGAGCTCTCGAACATCTCCTCGCCGGCGGTGCTCAACAGGCGCGTGACGTCGACCTTCAGCGCCCGTAATTCCTCGCTCATCCTGTCACTGTCGAACATGGATTGGTGTCCTCATTGCATCCGAGCGAGCCTAAGACCCGCCCGCGCGATCGCGCTTGATTTGCGTCAAGAGGCGGAGCCCGTTCGGGGTCTTGAGACAGGTCAATCCGGCCGCCACATGCCGGCCTAGAAATGCCGGCTGAATGGGACCAATTGTCCCGACGAGGTGGAAAGCGTGAACCACGAACCGCTGCTGCACGCGACGCCGTCCGGCGACGTGCTGAAATTGCGCCCCGAGGGGCCATGGACCGCCGCGAACGTGGTGACGCTCGAGACGCTGTCGCGGTCGGTCGGGGCCGACGTCGATCGCTCGCGCGTCGTAACGCTGGACATGTCGGGGATCAGCGCGCTCGATACGCTCGGCGCCTGGGTCCTGGAGAAGCTGTCGCGCAGGGCCGCATCGTCAGGCAGGTTGGCCGAGTTCGTCGGCGTCGCCGATCATTTCAGCGGGCTGATGGACGAGGTGCGCCAGGTCAACCGTCGCACGCCGGCTCCAAGCGTCGCGCCCAATCCGGTTCTGGCGAGGTTAGGCGAGCTCGGCAAGTCCACGGTCGGGGCGCGGGAAGACATCACGATCTTCCTTCAGATGCTCGGCGCCTTGTTCATGGCCGTCGTCGGCGTGCTGCGCCGGCCGCGTTCGCTGCGGCTGACCTCCCTGGTGTATCAGCTCTATCGGATCGGCTGGCAGGCGATCCCTATCGTCACGCTCATCACCTTCCTGATCGGCGCCATTATCGCGCAGCAGGGCTTCTTCCACTTCCGCAGATTCGGCGCGGAGTCGTATACGGTCGACATGGTCGGCATCCTGGTGCTGCGCGAGCTCGGCGTGCTGATCGTCGCCATCATGGTCGCCGGCAGGTCAGGCAGCGCCTACACCGCCGAGCTCGGCTCGATGAAGATGCGCGAGGAGATCGACGCGCTCTCGACCATGGGGCTCGATCCCATCGACGTCCTGATCCTGCCGCGCGTCGCAGCGCTGGTCATTGCACTGCCCATCCTCACCTTCATCGGATCGATTGCCGCGCTCTATGGCGGCGGGCTGGTCGCGCAATTCTACGGCGACATGGGGCCGGCGATCTACATCGCGCGGCTGCACGAGGCCATTTCCGTTGCGCATTTCGAGGTGGGCATCCTGAAGGCGCCGTTCATGGCGCTGGTGATCGGGATCGTGGCCTGCAGCGAGGGATTGCGCGTCAAGGGCAGCGCGGAGTCGCTGGGGCGGCAGACCACGACGTCGGTGGTGAAATCGATCTTCCTGGTGATCGTGCTCGACGGCCTGTTCGCTATCTTCTTTGCCTCGATCGGAATGTGACGATGGAAGAATCGCAAGATCAGTTCGCGATCCGCGTCCGCGATCTCGTGGTCGGCTTCGGTCGTCAGACCGTGCTCGACCATCTGTCGCTCGACGTCCGCCGCGGCGAGATTCTCGGGCTGGTGGGCGCATCCGGCGGCGGCAAGTCGGTCTTGATGCGGACCATCATCGGCCTCATCCCGCGCCGGAGCGGGACCATCGAGGTCATGGGACAACCCACCGGCGGCCACGGCCGAGGCGCGGCGATGGCCTGGGGCATCCTGTTCCAGCAGGGCGCGCTGTTCTCCTCGCTGACGGTGCGCCAGAACGTCCAGTTTCCCTTGCGCGAAAATCTCGTCCTGTCGCAGGAGCTGATGGACGAGATCGCGATCGCCAAGCTCGAAATGGTCGGTCTGCGTGCCGAGGACGCCGACAAATATCCGGCGGAGCTGTCCGGCGGCATGACCAAGCGCGTGGCGCTGGCGCGCGCGCTCGCACTCGATCCGCCGATCCTGTTCCTGGACGAGCCGACCTCGGGCCTCGACCCGATCGCCGCCGGCGAGTTCGACGCGCTGATCAAGACGCTGCAAAAGACCCTGGAGCTCACCGTGTTCATGGTGACCCATGACCTCGCGAGCCTGACCACGGTCTGCGACCGCGTCGCCGCGCTCGCCGACGGCAAGATCGTGGCGATCGGCCCGATGCGCGAATTGCTGCAATCCGAGCATCCCTGGGTGCGCGCCTATTTCCACGGCAAGCGCTCGCAGATGCTGCAACACGAGATGAGATGAGAGATGGAAACCCGCGCTCCCTATGTGCTGATCGGCAGTTTCGTGCTGGCCGCGATCGTCGCGGTGTTCGGCTTCGTCTATTGGCTGAACAACACCGGCGGCATCGGGCCGCGCACGAACTATCATGTGCAATTCCAGGGTCCGGTGCCTGGCCTCCTGGTCGGCGCCGGCGTGCTGTTCAACGGCATTCGGGTCGGGGAGGTCACCCAGCTCGGGCTCGCGCCCGATAACCCGCGCTTCGTCAATGCCACGATCTCGGTTGCAACGGCGACGCCGGTTCGTGCCGACACCAAGGTCGGGCTCGAATTCCAGGGCCTGACCGGCGTTCCCGTGGTGACGTTGGAGGGCGGCGTGATCGTCGCCAGGTCCGGCGAGCTGCCGACCTTGATCGCGGAGGCCGGAGCCGGCCAGAGCATGACGCAAGCGGCGCGGGATGCGCTGCGGCGGGTCGACACGGTGCTTCAGGACAATTCCGGCCCGCTGAAGGACACCATCGCCAATTTCAAGACCTTCTCCGACGGCCTCGCGCGCAACACCGGCAAGATCGACGGCATCCTGGCGGGCCTCGACAAGATGACCGGAGGCGGCACGCCCGCGCAGAAGGTCACCTACGACCTGCGCACGCCGCAGAATCTCGGGCCAGCCGGCAAGACGCTGTCCGCCTCACTGGCAATTCCCGAGCCGACGGCGGTGGCGATGCTGCAGACCCAGCGCATGCTGTTCGCGCCCAGCGGGGACAGGCCGGGCTTTGCGGACTTCCTCTGGGCTGACAGCATTCCGAAGCTGGTGCAGGCACGCCTGATCGACAGTTTCGAGAACTACGACATCGCCCACGCCCCGCTGCGCACGACGGATCTCGGGCCGGCGGATTACCAGCTCCTGATCGACATCCGGCGCTTTCGGATCGCGACGGATGGGGAGGCTCGGGCCGAGATCGGATTGTCGGCGCGGATCGTCGACAAGAACGGCAAGGTGATCGCATCGCGGCTCATCGAGACCAGCGAAAAGCTCGACAAGGTCGATCCGGCCGCTTCAGTCGCCGCCTTCGATGCGGCCTTCGCACGCATCGCGAAGGAACTGATCGGGTGGACCGTGCAGGCGGTCTGAGGCCGACTATTCCAGCGTCTTCAGGTAGGACAGCAGGTCGTGGATCTGGTCCGGGCTGAGCTCGAAGGCCGGCATGTCGGAATGTCCGGTGGAGATCCCCTCGGCCAGCGCTTCGCCAAGGCTGTTGATCGGATAGCGCCTATGCAGGTTGCGTAGCGGAGGTGCGATCTCGAGTGGGCTCTTGGAGGCACGGTCGATCGCGTGACAGCGTGCGCAATTGGCTCGGGCAAAAGCCTTGCCGCGTTGTTCGGCGGTCGGGGCCGCTAGCGCAGGCGTGATCAGAAGCAGCCCAATCAGGCCGTGGCGCAGTGCGCTTTGCAGCATGGAAACATCATCCCGTCGAACCGTGGAAGCAGAATATGACGGCGATGCCGCTCAAATTTGATCTGGGTCAATCGGCTGCGGCACGGTGCAGTAAAATGCAGCCGCGCGGTGGACTCGGCCTGACGTCGGGAGCGGCCGGCGCGGGGGAGCGGTGGATGAAGCCTTCCGTGGTCATGAGTGAGCCGAACGGGCATTTTTGCGACGATTGTGCCGTGCGCGGAGCGGCGGTCTGCTCGTCGCTCGATGCAGCCGAACTCCGGGAGTTCGAGCATCTCGGCCGCCGCGTCCATTTCGATTCGGGCGAGACCGTGTTTTCCGAGGAGGACATCACGACCTCGTTCTACAACGTCCTCGAAGGCGTCATGCGGCTTTACAAGCTGCTGCCCGACGGCCGGCGGCAAATCGTCGGCTTTGCCTTGCCCGGTGATTTCCTGGGGATGAATCTGTCCGGCCGGCACAATTTTTCGGCCGATGCGATCGGCGTGGTGAACGTGTGCCAATTCCCAAAAGGGCCATTCGGCCGCTTCACCGAAGAGCGGCCGCAATTGCTCAGGCGCATCAACGAGCTGGCCATTCGCGAGTTGAGTCAGGCGCGCGACCATATGGTTCTGCTCGGCCGCCGCTCGGCCGACGAGAAGGTCGCGACTTTTTTGCTCGGCTGGCGTGAGCGGCTGGTCGCGCTCAAGGGTCCGTCCGACATCGTCGCGCTTCCGATGAGCCGCCAGGACATTGCCGATTATCTCGGCCTGACCATTGAGACCGTCAGCCGCACCTTTACCAAGCTGGAGCGTCTCGGCGTGATCGAGATCATTCACGGCGGCATCAGACTGCTCGATCCCGCTCGCGTCGAGGCCATCGCCGCAGCCTGACCTCCTGTCCGCGACGCTCGCGGCAATTTGATCCCGATCAATGACGGCGGCCATGCCCCGCAAAATAATGCCGGAGACAAATCCGGGAGGGGATGATGCCTGCTGACGCGTTGCTGGTGACCGTTATCGTCGTCGCGATCTTCGTCGCGTTCGCCGTAGCTTTGGCTTGGGCCGACCGGCAAACCGGCGCGGGCCGGCTCGATCCGGATTCCAGGCTCTGAAGCTTCTTCAGGTCTAGGTCCGAGTCCAGCGCGCCAGGGCCGATACTTGCGCAGGCGGCCGCTGGCCCTCGGCAGCGTCTCGACGCAATCGCGGTTTGCGTAATCCGCAACTCTGCGTCGAAGAAGACGCATCGCCGCAGCTTTCGGCTGCTGACTTCCGACGTTACCGGCCTTTTCGTGGCATTTGGCTCAAATCGAGCGCGTGCTTTCCGGTTGAAATGCCTGGTAACGTTGACTACGCAGGAACTCGATGCCTCGTAGTCTTAGGAGCTCCGGCGTGCCTCAGGACAAGACCGGCGACCCCCGACAACAGGCGGGCAACAAACTATCGGTCCTGCGCAAGCACCCGATCTTCGCGGATCTGGAGCCGGAGGCGCTCGATCAGCTTTGCCGCTACGCCAAGCACACCAACGTCAAGCGTGGCGCGACGATCGCAGCCAAGGGCGATCCCGGCAACAATCTGTTCGCGGTGATTTCTGGCACGGTGAAGATTTCCTCCTCCTCGCCTGACGGACGGAACGCGATCCTCAATCTGATCGGTCCGGGAGAGATCTTTGGCGAGATCGCCGTGCTCGACGGCGCGCCCAGGTCGGCGGATGCGACCGCCAATACCAATTGCGAGCTCTACGTCATCGATCGCCGGGACTTCCTGCCGTTCGTGAAGAGCCAGCCGGCGCTGGCGATGAAATTCATCGAGCTGCTGTGCGCGCGTCTGCGCTGGACCAGTCAGCAGGTCGAGCAGGTGATCCTGCAGAATTTGCCGGGCCGGCTTGCCAGTGCGCTGCTAGGTCTCACCGAAGAGCGCAAGCTCGATTCCGGCAGCGGCACGCTCGCCATCACGCAGCAGGAGATCAGCGAGATGGTCGGGATGACGCGCGAGAGCATCAACAAGCAATTGCGCGCCTGGGCCGGCCGCAACTGGGTCCGCCTCGAGCATGGCGCCATCGTCGTGCTGGATACCGACGCGCTGCGCGAGCTCGCCGAGAGCGGCCTCGACGGCGAGTGATGCCTCGGGCCTAAATGTCGATGATGGCGACCGGGCGGGTCCAGCCCTCGGAGGCCCGGGCCAGCGACGTCGAGCCCGCCCGCCATACCCACCATAGTGCGAATTGCGCCAGAAATCGATCGATGCAAGTCTTGCATCGATCGATGCCGGATTTGGCTTGGACAGAGAATGCCGCCCGCCCTAGGGACGACATTGGCGCTTGACTTCACACCTGAAGCGGAGCGACCCAAGGCGGCCTGCAGCCGGGCCGACAACGATACAATCAATCCAATCAACCCAGGAGGAAAGCCCAAATGAAGACGCTCACCGGTATCATCACAGCCGTTGCACTGGCGGTCTCAGCACCCCTGGCCACCGCGCGCGATTTCCGCTCCGCCGACGTTCACCCCGCCGATTATCCGACCGTCGAGGCGGTCAAGTTCATGGGCCAGCAGCTCGCGGCAGCGAGCGGCGGCAAGCTTGGCGTGAAGGTGTTTCCGAACGGCGCCCTTGGCTCGGAGAAGGACACGATCGAGCAACTCAAGATCGGCGCGCTCGACATGATGCGGATCAACGCATCGCCGCTGAACAATTTCGTGCCCGAGACCATCGCCTTGTGCCTGCCCTTCGTCTTCCGGGATACGCAGCACATGCGCACCGTGCTCGACGGTCCGATCGGCGATGAGATCCTGGCAGCCATGGAGCCCGCGGGTCTGGTCGGCCTTGCCTATTACGACAGCGGCGCGCGCTCGATCTACACCGTCAAGGGGCCGGTCAAATCGCTGGCCGACCTGAAGGGCCTGAAGATCCGTGTCCAGCAATCCGACCTGTGGGTCGGCATGATCCAGAGCCTCGGGGCCAACCCGACGCCGATGCCCTATGGCGAGGTCTATACCGCCCTCAAGACCGGCCTCGTGGACGCCGCCGAGAACAACTGGCCGTCCTACGAATCCTCCCGTCACTTCGAAGCTGCCAAGTTCTACAACATCACCGAGCACTCCCTCGCGCCCGAAGTTCTCGTAATCTCGAAAAAGGTCTGGGACACGCTGAGCAAGGAGGACCAGGCGATGGTCCGCAAGGCCGCCAAGGAATCGGTGCCCGTGATGCGCAAGCTCTGGGACGCGCGCGAGCAGGCCGCCCGCAAGACCGTCGAGGCCGCCGGCGTCCAGGTGATCACGATCGGCAACAAGGCGGAGTTCGTCGATGCGATGAAGCCGGTCTACCAGAAGTTCGCCGGCGACGAGAAGCTGCAGAACCTCGTCAAGCGCATCCAGGACACGAAGTAAGACAAGTCAGGGGATCGGGTCCGGCGTCGCCGCGAGGCGGCACCGGACCCCCGGAAGGAGGCGCGGGATGACAGACCCACACGTCGCAAGTCACGAGCAGGGGGCCGTAGCGGCACGCCCGTCCACCGGCTTGCTGTCGCGGATCAATGCCCCCATCGCGCGCCTTGGCATGTACCTGTCGGTGACCGGCCTGCTTGTCATCGTCGCCATCGTCTTCTACCAGGTGTTCGGACGTTACGTGCTCAACTCCAGCCCGACCTGGACCGAGAATTTGGCACTGGTCCTGATCCTCTACGTCACGCTGATCGGCGCCGCCGTCGGCGTACGCGATGCCGGGCATATCGGCATGGACAGCCTGCTGGTCATGCTCTCGGATCACGTACGGGAGAAGATCGAGATCGTGATCCACGTTCTGGTCGCCGTGTTCGGCCTTGCCATGGCCTATAACGGCTGGATCCTCGGTGCGTCGGTCGGCACCGTGAAGATCCCCAATCTCGGTCTGCCCGAGGTGATCCGCTATGTGCCGCTGATCGCCTCCGGCATCCTGATCGTCTCATTCTCCATCGAGCACATCATTGCGCTCCTGCGCGGCGAAGAGGTCGTCCCGTCATGGAACTGATCATCCTCGGCGCCACCTTCTTCGGCTTCCTCATCCTCGGCGTGCCGGTCGCCTTCGCGATCGGCCTGTCGGCCATCTGCACCATCCTCTACGAGGGCCTGCCGGTCGCCGTCATCTTCCAGCAGATGATGTCGGGGATGAACATCTTCTCCTTCCTCGCCATTCCGTTCTTCGTCTTCAGCGGTGAGCTGATGCTGCACGGCGGCGTCGCCGATAAGATCGTGCAGCTCGCCAAGAACCTCGTCGGGCACATCCGCGGCGGTCTCGGCATGTCGAACGTGGTCGCCTGCACGTTGTTCGGCGGCGTCTCGGGCTCCCCCGTGGCCGACGTGTCGGCGATGGGCGCGGTGATGATCCCGATGATGAAGAAGGAAGGCTTCGACACCGACTACGCCGTCAACGTCACCACCCACGCCTCGCTCGTGGGCGCCTTGATGCCGACCAGCCACAACATGATCATCTATGCCCTGGCGGCTGGCGGCAAGGTCTCGATCGGCGCGCTGATCGCCGCCGGTCTCCTGCCGGCCCTGGTGCTGATGGTCTGCATGCTGGTCGCCGCCTACGCGGTCGCGGTGAGGCGCGGCTATCCGGCCGGCAAGTTCCCGGGCTGGGCCGAGGTCGTCCGCTCGCTGGCGGCCGCGCTGCCGGGGCTCTTGATCGTCGGCATCATCCTGGCCGGCATCCTGTCCGGCGTCTTCACGGCAACCGAATCGGCGGCCATCGCCGTCACCTACACGATCCTGCTGACCTTCTTCATCTACCGCACCATGACCTGGGGCAACTTCCTGCGCGCCGCCGCCAAGGCGGTGAAGACGACGGGGGTGGTGCTGCTGCTGATCGGCGTCTCCACCATGTTCCAGTACCTGATGGGACTTTACGAGGTGGCGGATCTCGCCGGCGCGATGATGAGCAAGGTGTCGACGCAGCCCTGGGTGATCTTCCTGCTCATCAACGTCATCCTGTTCGTGCTCGGCACGTTCATGGACATGGCGGCGACCATCCTGATCTGCACCCCGATCTTCCTGCCGATCGCGATGAAGGCGGGCATGGACCCGGTGCAGTTCGGCATGCTGATGCTGATCAATTGCGCGCTCGGGCTCAACACGCCGCCGGTCGGCACCACGCAATTCGTCGGCTGCGCCATCGGCGGCATCTCGGTCGGCGCGGTGATGCGCACCATCCTGCCGTTCTATGCCGCGCTCATCGCAGCACTGATGTTCGTGACCTACGTCCCTGCATTCTCGCTGTGGCTGCCGCGCCTCTTGATGGGCTACAAGGGCTAGCAGCACCAGGGAGACATTGTCAGTGACGGACTATCGCAAGCTCTTCGATCTCACCGGCAAGACCGCGCTCGTTCTCGGCGCCGCATCCGGCATCGGCAAGTCGTCGGCCGAAGCGCTTGCGGATCTCGGTGCCCGCGTCGTCTGCGCCGATCGTGCGCTCGACGCAGCGGAGGCGACCGCCGCCGGCATTCGCGACAAGGGCGGCTGGGCGGAGGCAGCGGCTTGCGACGCCGCGAGCGCCGCGGACGTCGACGCACTCGCGAAAACCGTGATGCAGAAATTTCCGCGGCTCGACATCGCCGTGACGACGCCGGGGCTCAACATCCGCAAGACCATCCTCGACTACACCGAGGAGGATCTCGACCGCGTCCTCAACCTCAACGTCAAGGGCACGGTCTTTTTCTTCCAGGCCTTCGGCCGCATCATGGTCGCGCAGAAGGGCGGCAGCATCATCGCCTGCTCCTCGGTGCGCGCGGTGACCATCGAGCCGGGCCTCGGCGTCTACGGCTCCACCAAGGCGGCGATCGGCCTCCTGGTGAAGGGCTTTGCCTCCGAGGTCGGGCACGCCGGCGTGCGCGTCAACGCGATCGCGCCGAGCATCGCCGAGACCGCGCTGACCGGCCCGTTCAAGCAGCGCCCCGACATCTACAATCTCTACGCCGGCCACACCGTGTTCAACCGCTGGAGCAGCGCCGACGAGGTCGCGACCGCCGTCGCCTATCTCGCCTCGGACGCCGCGAGCTATGTCAGCGGCAGCACGCTGTTCGTCGACGGCGGCTGGACCGCCGTCGACGGCCCGCCGACCGGTCTCACCCAGTTGCACAAATAGCGAAAGGCGCAGCTCGGGTTGTACGTAGCGCGGCCAATTGGCTGGGCTTCCTTCGCAACCGCAGCAGGAAGCTCCGGCGCGCGCCTTGATCAAATCGCATGGGGCTTGCCGGATAAATGCGCTCGGCTGGGCGGTATTTTGGTGTTACGAACTGGGACATGAACCAGCACGCCAAGATCGACACGAAGATCGAGATCCGCCATTCGACCTGCCCGCATGATTGCCCCTCGGCCTGCGCCCTCGATGTCGAGGTGGTCGACGGCCGCAGCATCGGCCGCGTCCGCGGTTCGAAGAAGCAGACCTACACCGCCGGCGTCGTCTGCGCCAAGGTCGCCCGCTACGCCGAGCGTATCCATCACCCCGAGCGGCTGATCTATCCGCTGCGCCGAACGGGCCCGAAGGGCTCGGGGCAGTTCGCGCGGATCTCCTGGGATGAGGCGCTGGACGAGATCGGACACCGCTTCAATGCGGCCGAGCGCGAGTTCGGCGCGGAGTCGATCTGGCCCTATTACTACGCGGGCACGATGGGTCTCGTGATGCGCGACGGGCTCAACCGTCTCACCCATGTGAAGAAATATTCGCGCTTCTATCAGACCATCTGCGCCAATGTCGCGCGCATCGGCTTTGCGATCGGCACCGGTAAGATCGCCGGCGTCGACCCGCGCGAGATGGCGCTGTCCGATCTCATCGTGATCTGGGGCACCAATCCCGTCAACACCCAGGTCAACGTGATGACGCACGCCTCGCGCGCCCGCAAGGAGCGCGGCGCGAAAATCGCGGCGGTCGACATCTACGACAACGACACCATGAAGCAGGCTGACATCAAGATCATCCTGCGCCCCGGCACCGACGGCGCCTTCGCCTGTGGCGTCATGCATGTCCTGTTCCGCGACGGCTATGCCGATCGTGCCTACATGGACAAATACACCGATTGCCCGGCCGAGCTCGAGGCGCATCTCAAGACGCGCACGCCGGAATGGGCCTCGGCCATTTGCGGCGTCCCGGTGTCGGAGATCGAGGCGTTTGCCAAGGCCGTCGGCGAGACCAAGCGGACCTTCCTGCGCCTCGGCTACGGCTTCACCCGCTCGCGCAACGGCGCCACGCAGATGCATGCGGCGCTATGCATTCCCGCGGTGACCGGCGCCTGGCAATATGAAGGCGGCGGCGCCTTCTTCAACAATTATGCGCTGTGGCATTTCAACGAATCCATCATCGAGGGCCACGACGCCATCGACAAGTCGACGCGCGCGCTCGACCAGTCGCAGATCGGACGCATCCTTACCGGCGATGCCGAAGCTCTGCAGGGCAAGGGCCCGGTCAAGGCAATGCTGATCCAGAACACCAACCCGATGACGGTGGCGCCAGAGCAGGCGCTGGTCCGGCAGGGCTTTGCGCGCGAGGATCTGTTCGTGGCGGTGCATGAGCAGTTCATGACCGAGACGGCGCAGATGGCCGACATCGTGCTGCCGGCGACCATGTTCATGGAGCATGACGACCTCTATTACGGCGGCGGCCACCAGCACATCTCGGTCGGGCCGAAGCTGATCGACCCACCCGGCGAATGCCGCTCCAACCACGAGGTGTTGCAGGCCCTGGCGCCGCGGCTCGGCGCCAGGCATCCGGGCTTCGAGATGAGCCCGCGCGAATTGATCGACGCCACGCTGCAGCTGAGCAATCACGGCGACATCGCCGGCCTCGAAGCCGACCTCTGGCGCGATCTGCAGCCGGATTTCCGCACCTCGCATTATCTCGACGGCTTCGCTCACGCCGACGGCAAATTCCATTTCAAAGCCGACTGGGCGCATCCGCCGTTCGGCCAGCTCATGGGCGATGTCGACAAGATGCCCGATCTGCCGGATCATTGGGCGGTGATCGAGCACACCGACCAGGCCCATCCGTTCCGGCTCGCGACCAGCCCGTCGCGCAGCTTCCTCAACACCACCTTCAACGAGACGCCGTCCTCGCAGGCACGCGAGGGCAGGGCCAGCGTGATGATCCACCCGCTCGACGCGGCCGCGCTCGGCATCGCCGATGGTGATGCGGTGACGCTCGGCAACGGCCGCGGCGAGACCACGCTGATCGCGACGCTGTTCGAGGGCGTGCGGCGCGGCATCCTGATCGCCGAATCCGTTCATCCCAACAGTAATCACATCGGCGGGCGCGGCATCAACGTGCTGACGGGCGCGGACACCATCGCGCCGATCGGCGGCGCGGCGTTCCACGACAACAAGGTCTGGATCAGGAAGGCGGCCTCAGCTCAGGGCGCGCATTCCGTCACGCCGTAGCCTGCGAATTCCTTCGCGATGTTCGGGTTCATCGACTTCGCCTGCGCGATGTCGGTGGCGCCGTCGCCACCGCTTCTGCGCGCGGCGATGCCACGGCCGAACAGCGAGGATGAGGAGCGCGGGTTGCGCTGGATCGCGTCGGTATAATCCTTGATCGCTTCGGCATTGCGTCCGAGCTTGAGGTTGACGAGCCCGCGGCTGTCGAGCGCGTCGCTCAAGCCGGGATCGATCTGGAGCGCCAGATTGCAGTCGGCGAGCGCGCCTTGCAGGTCGCCGGTCGCAGCCCGGGTCCAGCAGCGATTGTTCAAGGCTTCCGCGTCCTTGGGCGCGCGGCGGAGCACCGCGTCGAAATCCTGCATGGCGAGCGCATAGGCGCGCTTGATCGCGTAGACTTGGCCGCGCTTGTAGCGCGAGATGGCATCGTTGGCGTTGGCGGTGATCTTGCGGCTGAGATCGGCGAGGACGGGATCTCGTGCCAGCTCGTCCGCATTCGGAGCAGGCTCCGCCTGGGCCACCTCGCAGACCGGCTTCTGCGGCTCGATTGTCTGCGCCTCCGGCTTGGCCGGAGCCGTGTCGTCCCGCGGCCGCGTCGCCGGGCTTGCGAACGAGAAGTCCGTCGTCAGCGAGGAGGACAGCCAGGGCACTTGCTCGCGGTTGGTGGCGGCAACGACGCCGTTCTTGGTGTTGGTCAGGGCCTGCTCGGCGCTGATGTTCGGCGCGCGCATTTCGCGCAGCAGCTCGGCGACGAACAGGCTGCGATCGGTCTTGCCGCTCGCCGTGACCGCGCCGAGCGCGGCGGAGTAGAGCACCAGCGAATTGCTCGGTGCGATCGCCGGTGCCAGGCCGGCCGAATAGCGGCGGAAGCGCCGCTCGAACGGGTTGCGGCGGGAGGCGTCGATCAGCGCGATCTTGATCGCGGCACCGCGCGTGTTCATCTCGGCGAGGATGGCGTCGAGGCCGAAGCCGTCGCGCGAGACGTCCGGCTCGGTCCAGATCTGGGCGTCGACCGGCAGCAGATAGGTCTGACGATTGGACTGGATGGCAAAGCCGTCGAAAAAGATCAGCGCCACCGCGCCGCGCTCGATGCGGTCATAGAAGCGGCCCAGCATCTGCCGCATGGCATCGCCGGTGATATTGCTCTGCCTGTCGACGACAAAGCCGCTGCGCTTCAACTCCTCGGCGACGTCCTGGGCATCGTTGGCGACGTCGCTGAGGACGAACTCATTGTCGGGATATTTCGCGTTCCCGATCACCAGCGCGATCTTCGCGGCGTCGGCCGCAGGACATGCGGCACCGCCGCTCAGCACGACCAGTCCTGCCAGCAACAACATGAATGCGGCACGCATGAAATGGCTCATCGGTGATCAAATCTCCGGTCAGGATAGCGCGCGCAAGCCCCAATTCAATCGCGAAGCGAAGTTGCGCCCACACGCTATGGTGACGCGACCTTGCAGATTGCCCTTGCGCGCGCGGCCCGACCTGCCGCAAATGGCTGCAAAACGGGACCAAGCAAGCGAGCATGCCATGACCGACCCCACAGCTGTCATCACCGAGAAGCGCGGGCAGGCGTTCTGGATCACCATCAACCGGCCGGAGAAACGCAACGCGCTGAACGGCGAGGTCATCGCCGGCATCACAAGAGCCTATCGCGATGCGCATGACGACAAGGACGTCCGCGTCATCGTGCTGACGGGCGCGGGCGACAAGGCGTTCTGCGCGGGCGCCGACTTGCAGAATTCCGGCGCGGCTTTCGCGATGGACCATTCCAAACCAAATGTCGACTATGCCGATCTGTTACGTTTGTCACAGAACGCCACCAAGCCGGCGATTGCGCGGGTGGGCGGCGTCTGCATGGCCGGCGGCATGGGCCTGCTGTGCATGACCGACATGGCGGTTGCGGCCGATCACGTCGTCTTCGGTCTGCCGGAGGTGAAGGTCGGCGTGTTCCCGATGCAAGTGCTGAGCCTGCTGCAGCGTATCGCTCCGCCTCGTCTCGTCAACGAATGGGCGCTCACGGGCGAGCCGTTCGACGCCAAGGCCGCGCAGGCGGCGGGGCTGCTCAACTATGTCGCGCCTGCCGCCGAGCTCGATGCCAAGGTCGACTGGCTGATCGGCCGCATCGTCGACAAATCCCCGACCGCGATCCGCCGCGGCAAATACGCCATGCGCGCGATCGCCTCGATGTCGTTCGACGAGAGCATTGCCTACACCGAAAGCCAGATCGCGCTGCTCGCGATGACCGAGGACGCCAAGGAAGGCCTGAAGGCGTTCAGCGAGAAGCGGAAGCCGGTCTGGACGGGGAGGTAGGAGGCACCGCTCTTGTGTCCCGGACGCGCTGCAACGCATCAGCGTTGCTGCGCAGAGCCGGGACCCAGGGCGGCACGGACCCGTGCAGCGACATGGGCCCCGGCTCTGCAGCGCACCGCGAAGGGCGCTGCGCTGCGTCCGGGGCACGAGAGTGTGCGACCATCAGTTTGTAGGGTGGGTTAGCGTCAGCGTAACCCACCACTGTCTGTTTCCGTCGAGGCAGAAGCGGTGGGTTACGCCCTGCGGGCCGCGCTTTGCGCGCCCACAGTGCTAACCCACCCTACGGCACCTCACCCCGCGTTCGCCTTCAGCCCCGCCGCCTGGATGCCCGCCACGGCGCAGGTCTCGTCATTGTCGGACGTGTCGCCGGAGACACCGACCGCGCCGAGCAAGGTCGTGCCGTCCATGATCAGCACGCCGCCGGGGACCGGCACCAGTGCGCCCTTGGCGATCGTGTTCACGGCATCGATGAAATAGGCCTGCTCCTGCGCGCGCTGGAACAAGGCGCGCGAGCCCATGCCCATCGCGAGGGCGCCATAGGCCTTGCCATGCGCGATCTCGGCGCGCATCAGGCTGGTCCCGTCCTGCGCGGCTGCGAGCTTGAGCACGCCGCGCGCGTCCAGGATGGTGACGACCAGCGGCTTCAGCTTCAGCTCGCCGGCCTTCGCGAAGGCGGCGTCGAGGACCTTGCGGGCGGTGTCGAGGGTGAGGTCAGCCATGGCTGGTTTCCTTTGCAGCTGGAGAGGTGGCATTGGTTTTGGCGCGATCGAGGCTCATGGCCAGCACGCGCGCGACGTGAAGCGCCTCGCGCTTCGTGCCGTCGTGGATCTGATGTCGGCATGAGGTGCCATCGGCGACGATGAGCGTATTCCGGTCAGCCTTCCGCACGGCGGGCAGCAGCGACAGCTCGGCCATCTCGATCGAGGCATCGTAGGTATCCGCACCATAGCCGAACGCGCCCGCCATGCCGCAACAGCTCGACTCGATGGTCTCGACCTCAAGCCCCGGGACGAGGCGCAGCACCTGCTCGACCGGCTTGAAGGCGCCGAAGGATTTTTGATGGCAATGGCCATGCACGACGGCTTTGTCGGCTACGCCGCCGAGCGGCAGCTGCAGCCGGCCGGCCTCGGCCTCGCGCACCAGAAACTCCTCAAAGGTCAGCGCATGGGCGCCGACCGCCTTGGCGTCGCTGTCCTTGCGCAGCGATGCGAGCTCGTCGCGCAGCGTCAGGAGGCAGCTCGGCTCGAGGCCGACGATCGGCACGCCACGCGCCGCGTAGGGCGCGAAAGCCGAGACCAGCCGGTCGAGCTCGGCTCTGGCTTCGTCGACGAGACCAGCCGAGAGGAACGTGCGGCCGCAGCACAGTGGACGGCTGCCGCTCGCAGGTCTTGGTAGATGCACGCGATAGCCGCCAGCCGCGAGCACGCGCAGCGCCGCGTCCAGGTTCTCGCGCTCATAGATGCGGTTGAAAGTGTCAGCGAACAGCACGACCTCGCGCCCCGTCTCCGGGCCAACACTTTCGGAGGGCGGCACGAACACATCGCGGCGGAAGGCGGGGAGCGCCCGACGCGCGCTGATGCCGGCAAAGCGCTCGAACAGCTTTCGCAGCAGCGGGCTGCCGTTGCGCAAATTCGCGATTGGCGCGAAACGCGCGGCAAGGCCGGCATAGCGCGGCAGATATCCGACCAGCCGGTCGCGCAGTGTCAGGCCGTGCGAGGCGGCGCGCGCCGCGAGCACCTCGATCTTCATCTTGGCCATGTCGACACCGGTCGGGCATTCGTGGCGGCAGGCCTTACAGGAGACGCAGAGTTTTAACGTCTCCATCATCTCGTCCGACGACAGCGCATCGGGGCCGAGCTGGCCGGAGATCGCAAGGCGCAGCGTGTTGGCGCGGCCGCGGGTGACGTCTTTCTCGTTGCGCGTGGCGCGGTAGGACGGGCACATCACGCCGCCCTCGAGCTTGCGACAGGCGCCATTGTTGTTGCACATCTCGACCGCGCCCTGGAAGCCGCCGCCGGCGCCGGGATAGGCGGACCAGTCGAGTTTTGTCTTGAGCTCCGCGACGCGATAATCCGGCTTGAAGCGGAACAGCGAGCGGTCGTCCATCCTGGGCGCATCGACGATCTTGCCGGGATTGAGCACGCCGGCGGGGTCGAAGCGCTGCTTCACCTCCCTGAAGTCGGCGACGAGACGCTTGCCGAACATGCTCTCGTGGAATTCCGAGCGCACCAGGCCGTCGCCGTGCTCGCCGGAATGCGAGCCCTTGTACTCGCGCACCAGCGCAAAAGCCTCCTCGGCGATGGCGCGCATCGCCTTGACGTCCTTCTCCAGCTTCAGGTTCAGCACGGGGCGCACATGCAGGCAGCCCTCCGAGGCGTGCGCGTACATCGTGCCGCTGGTGCCGTGCTTGGCAAACACCTCGTTCAGCCGCGCGGTGTAGTCGGCAAGGTGCGGCAGCGGCACGGCGCAGTCCTCGACGAAGGAGACGGGCTTGCCTTCCTGCTTCATCGACATCATGACGTTGAGGCCGGCCGCGCGGAAATCGGCGATGCCGCTCTGCAGCGCCGGCTCGGTGATCTCCACCACGCCGCCCCATTTGCGCGTGGCGTTGTTCCAGCCAAAGCCGAGATCGCCCATCAGTTCACCGAGCTGCCTGAGGCGCACCAGATTGTCGGCCTGATCTTCTTCGGCGAATTCGACCACCAGCACGGCATCCGGATCGCCCTTGATCGCCGCGGAGATGATCGGGCGAAACATCGCAATGTCGCGGCCGAGCGCGATCATGGTGCGATCGACCAGCTCGACGGCAATGGGCTTGAGCTTGACCAGGTGCTGGGCCGCGTCCATCGCCTCGTAGAAGCTGCCGAAATGGCAGACGCCGAGCGCCTTGTTGCGGATCACGGGCCACAGCCTCAGCTCGACCTTGGTGGTGAAGGCGAGGGTGCCTTCCGAGCCGACTAGGAGATGCGCCATGTTGTTCGGCGCATTGCGCGGCACCAGCGCATCGAGATTGTAGCCGCCGACGCGCCGCTGCACCTTGGGAAAGCGCGCGGCGATCTCGTCGGCCTCGCGGGTGCCGAGGTCGAGCATGTCGCGGAACAGCGCACGGGTGCTGTCGCCGGCGTCGAGATCGGAGAGATCGCGCGAGACCTCGCCAAAGCGGCTCAGCGTGCCGTCGGCGAGCGATGCCTCCATCGACAGCGTGTTGTCGCGCATGGTGCCGTAGCGCAGGCTGCGGCCGCCGCAGGAATTGTTGCCGGCCATGCCGCCGATGGTGGCGCGCGAGGCCGTGGAGACGTCGACCGGAAACCACAGGCCGTGCTTTTTGAGCTGACGGTTGAGGTCGTCGAGCACGATGCCCGGCTCGACCACGCAGGTGCGGCCTTCGACATCGAGCGACAGGATCTGGTTGAGGTGTTTTGAGAGATCGACCACGAGGCCGTCGTTGACGGTCTGGCCGCATTGCGAGGTGCCGCCGCCGCGCGGGGTGACCTTCAGTCCCTCGTCGCGCGCGATCGCCAGGGCCCGCAAGGCCTCGTCCATGGACTTGGGGACCACCACGCCGGATGGCATGATCTGGTAGAACGAGGCGTCGGTGGCGTAGCGGCCTCGGCTGAAGCCGTCGAACAGGACGTCGCCGGTCAATTCCGACCGCAGGCGCCGTTCGAGCGAGGAGGCGTTCGTCATCCCTGATCCCGGACTGACCCGGCGAGGCTCAGCCTCGCTGAGTTATTCATTACGATTCCTGACCGCTTATATTGTGAATGCAAAATGAGCAAGCCGGGCGCCTTCAAGGCGACGCCGGCGCGCCCTCTTGGGGCTCGGTCAGGTGCTCGATCGCGGCCGTCCGCTTGTTGCGCAGATGCTGGAACAGGATGTCGCTGAGCTCGCTACCGGCGCGCCGGCGCAGTGCATCGAGGATGGCCTCGTGCTCGCGCATGGCTTCCGCCCAGCGCTGCCGCTTGCGGGCGAAATTGGCGGAATAGCGGACGCGTCGGATCCGGCCGGCGAAATTGGCGTAGGCAATCTTCAGCGTCTCGTTGCGCGCGGCCGCGACAATGCTCTCGTGGATGCGCTGGTTGGCCTGGAAATAGCCGTGCATGTCGCGATGCAGATAATGGCCATACATCTCGTAATGCAGCTGCTCGATCGCCGTGATTTCCGCATCCGTGATGGCTTCGCAGGCGAGGCGCCCAGCCAGGCTTTCCAGTCCCGCCATGACGTCGAACAGTTCTTCCAGATCGCGCTGGCTGAGCTGGCGCACCCGTGCGCCGCGGTTGGGTAGTAGCTCGATCAGGCCCTCGGCGGCGAGCACCTTGAGCGCCTCGCGCAACGGCGTGCGGGAGATGCCGAGCATCTGGCAGAGCTGCCGCTCGGGAACGCGCGCGCCTTCGGGAATATTGCCTTCGACCACGTAGTCGCGCAGCCGCAGCAGGATCTCGCCATGCAGCGAGGCCTCGTGACGGTTTTCCTGGCGATCGCCGGTGCCGGCGGGCGGGGTGATCGGAACCCCGGTGTCGGGAATCGTGGATTTCATTTGCAGCACAGTAGTTTGCCCGATGGGTCGCGTCGACGCTTCGCAATCGAATACCAGATTTCGATTGAATGGACAAAGAATGAATGCAAAATAGCCGATAGAGCCGGCCATAACCCGCCGAAAGGGAGCTTTTCATGCCTCAGGGACGCCATTTCCTGCAGATTCCGGGCCCGAGCCCGGTCCCCGAGCGCGTCCTGCGCGCGATGGACATGCCCGTCATCGACCACCGCAGCGCCGAATTCGGCGAGCTCGGCCGGACCGTGCTCGAAGGCAGCCAGAAGATCTTTCAGACCAAGGGGCCGGTGGTGATCTTCCCTTCGTCAGGGACCGGCGCCTGGGAGGCTGCGATCGTCAACACGCTGTCGCCAGGCGACAAGGTGCTGATGGTCGAGACCGGCCACTTCGCCACGATGTGGCGGCAGATGGCCGGCCGCTTCGGCATCGAGGTCGATTTCGTCCCGGGCGACTGGCGCCGCGGCGCCGATCCGGCGGTGATCGAGGCCAAGCTCTCCGAGGACACCGCGCGCACCATCAAGGCCGTCATGGTCGTGCACAACGAGACCTCGACCGGCGCGACCAGCCGCATCGCCGAGATCCGCGCCGCTATCGACCGCGCGTCGCATCCGGCGCTCTTGATGGTCGACACCATCTCCTCGCTCGGCTCGGTCGACTATCGTCATGACGAGTGGAAGGTCGACGTCAGCGTCAGCTGCTCGCAAAAGGGTTTCATGCTGCCGCCCGGCCTCGGCTTCAACGCGATCTCGGAGAAGGCGCTGGCTGCATCCAAGACCAACAAGATGCCGCGCTCCTATTTCGACTGGGAGGAGATGCTCAAGCCCAACGCCAAGGGCTTCTTCCCCTATACACCCGCGACCAATCTGCTCTACGGCCTGCGCGAGGCGATCGCGATGCTGCTCGAGGAGGGGCTCGACAATGTTTTTGCGCGGCATCAGCGGCTCGCCGCCGCGACGCGGGCCGCCGTCAATCATTGGGGCCTCGAAGTGCTCTGCCAGGAGCCTTCGGAGTTCTCGCCGGTGCTGACCGCGGTGCTGATGCCGCCGGGGCATGATGCCGATCAGTTCCGGAAAGTCGTGCTCGACAATTACAACATGTCGCTCGGCTCGGGCCTGTCGAAAGTTGCCGGAAAAGTCTTCCGCATCGGCCATCTCGGCGAATGCAATGCGCTGACGCTGCTCGGCGCGCTCACCGGTGTCGAGATGGGCCTGTCGGTGGCCGGCGTGCCGCACCGCTCCGGCGGCGTCGATGTCGCCATGAAGCTGCTGGAGCAGCGCCCGCAGGGCAATGCCGGCCCGCACCTGAAGATCGTCGGCACCTAAAGGTGGTCCGCCATCCCCGAACGGCCCTTTGGAGGAGGGGACAAGCCGGTCAAATGGTGCTATTCGGCGCCCATCAAATCTAGGGCAAGACCGGGAAGGACGCCGATGACCGTGCATACTGGAAGGCATTTCCTACAGATTCCAGGACCGACCAATGTGCCCGATCGGGTGCTGCGGGCGATGGACATGCCGACTTTGGACCATCGCGGTCCGGAGTTCGCCGAGCTCGGCTTTGCCGTGCTTGCCGCGATGCAGCGCGTGTTCCGCACCAAGCAGCCCGTGATCATCTTCCCCTCGTCCGGTACCGGCGCCTGGGAAGCGGCGATGGTCAACGTGTTTGCGCCTGGCGACAAGGTCCTGATGTGCGAGACCGGCCAGTTCGCCGTGCTCTGGCGCGGCATTGCCGACAAGTTCAAGCTCGACGTCGACTTCATCCCGAGCGACTGGCGCCATGGCGCCGACCTCGCCGAGATCGAGAAGCGCCTTGCCGCCGACAAGCAGCACGCGATCAAGGCGGTCTGCGTCGTGCACAACGAGACCTCGACCGGCTGCGTGACTCCTCCCTTGGAGGTGCGCAAGATCCTCGACCGTGTCAAACATCCGGCGCTGTTGATGGCCGACACCATCTCCGGCCTCGGCTCGATGGAATATGAGCACGATGCCTGGGGCATCGACGTTTCGGTCGCCGGCTCGCAGAAGGGCCTGATGCTGCCGCCGGGCCTCGGCTTCAACGCCGTCTCGGAGAAGGCACTCGCGGTCGCCAAGGCCAATCCGGGCATGCGCTCCTACTGGGACTGGCAGGAGGTCATCAGCTTCAACAAGCTCGGCACCTTCCCCTACACGCCAGCGACGAACCTGCTCTACGGCCTGCGCGAGGCGGTGAAGATGCTGGAGGAGGAGGGGCTGGAGAACGTCTGGACCCGCCACAAGCGCCACAGCGCCGCGACGCGCGCTGCGGTCAAGGTTTGGGGCCTGGAGACGCAATGTGCCGATCCCACCGCGCATTCTCCGGCGCTGACCGGCGTTCGCGTGCCCGAGGGCTTTGATGCCGACGCCTTCCGCAAAGTTGTGCTGGAAAACTTCGACATGTCGCTCGGCACCGGCCTGAACAAGGTCAAGGGCAAGGTGTTCCGCATCGGCCATATCGGCCATTTCAACGATCTGATGCTGATGGGCACGCTCGCAGGCGTCGAGATGGGCCTCGACCTTGCAAAGATCCCGCACCGAAGCGGCGGCGTGCTGGCGGCCATGGACGTCCTGAAGGGACGCGACGTGGTGCCGATGACCAAGGCTCAGGTTGCCTAAAGGCAGCCTGACTGAACTAGTGAAGAAAGTGAGCGCGCGATGAACGCACCGACGACGACCAACGAAGACCTGCTCTACTCCGTCACGGACGGCATCGCGCGGATCACCTTCAACCGCCCGCAGGCGCGCAACGCCATGACCTTCGCCATGTATGACCGCATGGCGGAGATCTGCGAGGAGATCGACGCCGACCGTTCGATCAAGGCGCTGATCCTGACCGGCGCGGGCGACAAGGCGTTCGCTTCCGGCACGGACATCTCGCAATTCCGCGCCTTCAAGACCGCGCAGGATGCGCTCGACTACGAGGCGCGCATCGACCGCGTGCTCGGCACGCTGGAGCAGTGCCGCGTGCCGGTGATCGCGGCGATCGCCGGCGCCTGCACCGGCGGCGGCGCGGGCATTGCGGCCTGCTGCGATCTTCGCATCGGCACCGAGACGACGCGGATCGGTTTTCCGATCGCGCGCACGCTCGGCAATTGCCTGTCGATGTCGAACGTCAGCCGCGTGGTCGCGCTGGTCGGTCCTGCCCGCACCAAGGACCTGATCTTCAAGGCGCGCCTGGTCGAGGCGCCGGAGGCTCTGGCGCTCGGCCTGCTCAATGAGGTCGTGCCTGACGTGGAGACGCTGCAGCGCCGCGCCGACGAGACTGCAAAGCTCGTCGCCAGCCACGCGCCGCTGACGCTGGAAGCGACCAAGGAAGCAGTGCGTCGCATCCGCCGCACGCTGTCGCGCGAGGAAGGCGAGGACCTGATCCTCAAGGCTTATATGAGCGAAGATTTCCGCGAGGGCATGGACGCCTTCCTCAACAAGCGGGCGCCAGTCTGGAAGGGCAAGTAGTCCCGCGTCAGTCCGGCCTGCGCCGTGTCAAAGGCATAGTTGCGACGAGCTAACGCGACATCAAACTTCAGCCGGCGCGAATTTAATTCAGGTTGGAGATGCGCGCGCGGCCGCGTCAGCGTGATCCTGGGCGTCTCCGGCCGGCGGCATGCGGGGAAAAAGACGGCCCGGTCGAGCTCACCTGCTGATCATCGATTGGCTTGGCAACCAATTTGACGCCGATCGAGTTCATGAGCTTTCGGACCGTCTCGAATTCAGGTTTTGCGGTCGCTTTGAACGTCTTGTAGAGACTCTCACGAGAGAGGCCGGTCGCTTTCGAGATGTCACCCATCCCCTTGGCGCGCGCTGCGGTGTCGAGTGCGTTACAAATGTAAGCGTGGTCATTCGTCTCGAAGGCTTCAGTCAGATAAGCGGCAATCGCTGTCGGCGTCTTCAGATAGTCCGCAGCATCGAATGTAGTCACCCTTACATTCGCTCTCTGCTCAGAGCCGCGCTGCTGCGATCGCTTTGGCATGTCTGATGTTCCGATCTTGGCTTGACCTATCACAAGCGGTCAATGCGACTCCGTTGGAGACTTGCTCATGGTACACCCGCTGACCTGGTCAGTGATCAAGCGCACTTCGCTAGTCTGCCCCTAAGGTTCTCAAATGGCCGGCATTACACATGCTCCTCGCGCGTCTACGCTTCGCGTGTTTCGTGATAGCCCGTCGCTTCGTCGATGATGCGCATCGCACCTGAGCCTTCGAGGTGCTCGGCGATAATTCCGGCGCGGTGAGCAATATTGCGTTGGGTTGTCTTTAAGACTCCGGCTCGTTGGGCGCGCGCAAAGACATCGCAGACCTCCGACAGGAAGTCGGCCGCGTACCCGAACGCCTTGAGGCCCTGTTTGGTACGGAATTCGATCTGGTTAGCGACCAGAATCAACTCTTCGCCGATAAAGGGCTTTAGGTTCTGGACTGTCAAAAAAGCAGGGAGATTGGCGCCACTCCTGTAATACTGACGTCCCTTGGGGGGGCGAATGCGACCTAGGCCCACCATGAAGCCACTCTGAGTCACCAGGCGCCGTCCGTCATCGAGAACGGCAACATCAATCTCGATGCCGCCAAACCGGATGACGCCTTCATGCGTCGCCCGCGGCAGGTATCTCGCCCAACGGGCCTTGGCGGCCTTCCGCGCAATTTCCCGTCGCTCGTCACCGGATAGGGCGGCAGCTCTAGCTGTGCCGCCAGCGGCTCGGGCGGGAACTCCCCAATTCACTTTCCACCGCGTTCTCTTCCGCGCGTGGCCGGGGTTCAAATTCAGTTTTCTACTGGTACTCATATTTTCAGGAATAGGGTTGGAAAACAAAATTGCAAGCACAGACGAAGCAGATATGCCCGTTAGGAGCCGTGCTTGCAGCTAGCAATGTTACCCTTCGAGCAAAGCCGGGTCATTCAGAACGTCCTTAACGCGTGCGGGTGAAGAGCTGTGCCAGACCGCTGTGCAGAATGCCTTGAGGATCACGTCTCGGCATTGAATTTGTGGAACCGGCCGAAATGTCGCGGCGAGGGCTTGAGCCACACTGAGTGCGCGGTAGACATCCCGCTCCCGATAGAGCTTCAGACCAAGCAGACTTCCCAACAATCCACCCCAGAAGCTGTGCTTGTGGGAGCGTACCAAGACACCCCTGCTGCCAACGGAGATCCAACAGGCGTCCCCGCTGTCCAGGATGATCGTTGCGTCATGGCCAAATTTCTCGTTGATGTAGAGCAGGCGCGGCATCACTTCAGCACTTCAAAATACATTTCGCTAACTCAGAAAACGTCGGAGGCTTGATAAGTCAAGCC
Source organism: Bradyrhizobium sp. SPXBL-02 (assembly GCF_051853065.1). Lineage (NCBI taxonomy): Bacteria > Pseudomonadati > Pseudomonadota > Alphaproteobacteria > Hyphomicrobiales > Nitrobacteraceae > Bradyrhizobium > Bradyrhizobium sp. SPXBL-02. The sequence continues at coordinate 2,803,359 of NZ_CP182474.1, forward strand.
TGAGGCCGGGCCACTGATCTTTTTCGCTCGTCCAAAGGACCAACGGGCTCTTTGTAGCTCCGATCCCGCGAGACTTGTCTCATTCCAAAGTCATAAGGGGGATGACTTTGGATGGCTTGAACTCGGCTGGATTCGCCAGCACAATGGGCGCTGAATTCATCGCCGAATTTCCAACGCAAACAATAAGATAGGGAAGACGCACGTGGGACATGGAATGAAGGCCGCAATTGCGCTCGCAATGGCGCTTTGTGGCACGCCGGCTGTTGCGGGCTGGGAGCCGACGAAACCGGTGGAGATCGTGGTGGCGGCGGGCGCGGGTGGCGCCTCCGACCAGATGGCGCGGATGATGCAGGCCGCGATCCAGAAGAACAATCTGATGAAGCAGCCGATCGTGGTCTCGCTCAAGGGCGGCGCCTCGGGTGCGGAAGCGCTGATGTACATGAAGTCCAGCGAGGGCGATCCGAACAAGGTGCTGATCGCCTATTCGCTGATTTACATGCTGCCGCTGTCGGCGAAGATCCCGTTCAACTGGCGCGATCTGACGCCGGTCTCCGTGGTCGCGCTCGACCAGTTCGTGCTGTGGGACAACAGCGCGGGCCCCAAGACGGTGAAGGACTTCGTCGCGGCGGCGAAGGCCGCGAGCGCGCCGTTCAAGATGGGCGGCACCGGCTCCAAGCGCGAGGACCATGTGCTCACCGTGTTCCTGGAGCAGAAGACCGGCGCGAAATTCTCCTATCTGCCCTACAAGTCCGGCGGCGAGGCCGCGACCCAGCTGGTCGGCAACCACACCGAGGCCAACGTCAACAACCCCTCCGAAAATCTCGAAGTCTGGCGCGCCGGCCAGGTGCGGCCGCTCTGCGTGTTCGACAGGGAGCGTATTTCCTACACGACCAAGGTGACCGACACGCAGTCCTGGGCCGACATCCCGACCTGCAAGGAGGAGGGCGTCGACGTGCAATATCTGATGCTGCGCGCGATGTTCCTGCCCGGCAAGGTCACCCCGGAGCAGCAGGCGTTCTACGTCGATCTGTTCCACAAGGTGACGCAGACGGCGGAGTACAAGGAGTACATGGAGAAGCAGGCCCTGAAGCCGATCTTCCTCACCGGCAAGGACATGGTGCAGTTCCTCGAGGAAGACGATGCGCTGAACAAGTCGCTGATGACGGAAGCCGGTTTCGTCGCGAAGTAGCCGGTTTCCTTCACCTCGCCCCGCTTGCGGGGAGAGGTCGGATCGCATCGAAGATGCGATCCGGGTGAGGGGGACTCTCCACGAGTCCAACTTTCACCGTCTGCGCGGAGACTCCCCCTCACCCCAACCCTCTCAGCGCGAGCGAAGCTCGTCGCGGCCCCGCAAGCCGGGAGAGGGGATTGGCCACAGCGTTGTTGTTTCAGCATGTCCCAAACCGATATCGAAATCGTCGTCGAGGATCCCACCGCGCCCGAAGACGATTCCCCTTCCGTCGTCTCGTCCGGCACGATCGAGATCGTCGTCTGCCTCCTGCTGCTCGCGCTCGCGGTCACGCTCGGCTACGACAATTGGCGCACCGGCGCATCCTGGGATGCGACCGGGCCCGAGCCCGGCTATTTCCCGTTCTATCTGTCCGTCATTCTCGCCGGCGGCAGCCTCTACGGGCTGATCGCGGCGCTGCTGGCACGGCGCGCCTCGTCGGGGACTTTCGTCACGCGCGCGCAAGGCCGCCGCGTGCTGGCGGTGTTCGTGCCGACGCTGCTGTTCTGCCTGGCGACCCAGTTCCTCGGCCTCTATGTCGCGAGCTTTCTCCTGATCGCAGGCTTCATGCGGCTCGTCGGAAAGATCGCGCTGTGGAAGTCGCTGCTCACCGCGTTCGCGTTCACGGCGCTCATGTTCGTCACCTTCGACGTCGCCTTCGACGTCATCATGCCGAAGGGGCCGCTCGAAGCGGCCCTCGGCCGCTAGGGGCGCCGCGCGATGGAAGCTCTCGGTCTCCTGCTCCACGGCTTTGCCGTCCTGCTGACGTGGAAGACGCTCGTGCTGATGATGGTCGGGCTGGTGCTCGGCATCTTCGTCGGCGTGCTGCCCGGGCTCGGCGGCCCCAACGGCGTTGCGATCCTGTTGCCGCTCACCTTCACGATGGACCCGACCTCGGCCATCGTGATGCTGTCCTGCATCTATTGGGGCGCCTTGTTCGGCGGCGCCATCACCTCGATCCTGTTCAACATCCCGGGCGAAGCCTGGTCGGTCGCGACCACTTTCGACGGCTATCCGATGGCGCAGCAGGGCAGGGCGGCGGAGGCGCTGACCGCGGCGTTCACCTCCTCCTTCGTCGGCTCGCTGGTCGCGGTGCTGCTGATCACCTTCCTCGCGCCGATGATCTCGTCCTTTGCGCTGAAATTCGGCCCGCCCGAGTTCTTCGCGGTGTATCTCTTGACCTTCTGCTCCTTTGTCGGCCTCGGGCGCGAGGCCAAGCACAAGACCGTCATCTCGATGTCGCTGGGGCTGCTGCTCGCCGGCATCGGCATGGATACGGTCTCCGGCAGTCTGCGCATGACCTTCGGCTCGCCGGAACTCTTGCGCGGCATCAACTTCCTGGTCGCCGTCATCGGCCTGTTCGGCATCAGCGAGATCCTGCTGACGATGGAGGAGCGCCTTGCGCTGCGCGGACATGCCGCTAGCATCTCGCTGCGCGTCGTGCTCGGCGTCTGGAAGGACCTGCCGAAATATTGGGTGACGCTGCTGCGCTCCTCCTTCATCGGCTGCTGGCTCGGCATCACCCCGGGCGGTGCGATCGCGGCCTCCTTCATGGGCTACAATCTGGCAAAGCGCTTCGCCAAGGAGCCCGAGGGTTTTGGCAAGGGACGCATCGAGGGCGTGTTCGCGCCGGAGACGGCGGCGCATGCCTCCGGCACCTCGGCGCTGCTGCCGATGCTGGCGCTCGGCATTCCCGGCTCGGGCACCGCCGCGATTCTGCTCGGCGGATTGATGGTGTGGGGGCTCAATCCGGGGCCGCTGCTGTTCGTCGAGCACAAGGACTTCGTCTGGGGGCTGATCGCCTCGATGTATCTCGGCAACGTCGTCGGCCTCGTGCTGGTGCTGACGACGGTGCCGATCTTCGCCTCGATCCTGCGCGTGCCGTTCGCGGCGGTGGCGCCGATGATCGTGGTGTCCTGCGCGATCGGCGCCTATGCCATCCAGAACGCGATGTTCGACATCTGGCTGATGCTCGGCTTCGGCGTGGTCGGCTACGTCTTCAAGAAGATCGGCATTCCGCTGGCGCCGTTCACCCTGGCGCTCGTGCTCGGCAACCGTGCCGAGGATGCCTTCCGCCTGTCGATGATCGGCTCGGGTGGAAACCTTGGGGTCTTTTGGTCGAACGGCCTCGTTGGCTCCATCACGACGCTGGCGATTCTGCTGCTGTTCTGGCCGGTGATCGACGGGCTTCTCAAGCGCTCAAGATGAAGGTAACGGCGCTAAGGCCACCAAGTCTTAGGCAATAACATTCGCGATTGTCTCGGGCTAGCGTCGAAGTTGGTTTGCGAAAGGTTGAGCGCGAGATCTCGTCGGCCTTCGATGCATGTCCGGGTTATGCTGCCGGATTCAATGGATGCTTCTTGCGAGTACGGCAACGGTTCCGGCGAATGCGAGTTGCGAGCCCACGCCAAATAGTCCTGTCAGCGCGCGCTTAGAGTGTATCCACCAATGAAAGCGTTGGAGGATGTGAAGCAAGCCCCGCGGGTAAAGGGTGTGAACGAATTGCAACGCGTCTGGCAACATCGCGGTTGAGGCGCCGATCGCAATTATCCAAATTGATCCTTCCGCTGCAAACATCCAGAGCGCAAGGCCAAGTCCGGCGCAAGCATCAATTCCGATGATTGCAAAATCCCTCAGTGTCGCACGGCTGAAGGACAGGCGGCGATTGTTGGCGCCTTTGCCCAGACTTATTGAGCGAAGCGGATAGTCCCAATGCGGAATTGCATCAATTGCAAAATGACTTGCGAATCCCGCGATGGCCGCGGCTGCCGGGTGCAATTGAAACAGGCTGGCGATCGCGCCACCGACGATCGCATGCGTACTCAAAATCATCTGATTTCCTATTTACTGCACGGATGGTTGGCATCGCGAACCATAGCATTGACTACCTTAGTCATATCGTTGTCCTCCGGGATTGCTGAGCAATGGGAATTATCTCGGGCTCACCGTTGGGAAAGGAGAATGTCGGGATTGGCGGGCGATCGGCCGTCGGATCAGAACTGGCCTCGTTTTCACGGGCAGCTATTTGAGTCCCGAAAGTGCGCGACCGGAAGCAGCGAAGCGGGATCCTCGCTCCCTTAGTCTGCAGCAGATACTATCAACAAGGACAGCAGCCAATAAGCAGGCGACAACCATCAAGCCAGTAAACAGGGCAAGAAGCCAATTTTGCATCATCTTCTTCACCATGTCCTTCGACGCTGAGTCTCTAAGAGCAGCGACAGCTTGAACCGTCAAGTCGGACGGGCGCTGCGAATGGCGTTCGTTGCATCTGCCGCCGCTCCCGATGCCGCGCGCTCGCGAGATCAAGCTGCTGCATTCCGCTGGCGCGGTTCACCCTTCCGGTCGTGCTCGGCAACCAAGCCGAGGATGCCTTCCGCCTTCTCGATGGATCGGTTCCGGGGGCACTTTGAAGGTTGTTCTGGTCGAACGGCCTGGTCGGCTCGATCACAACCTTGGCGATTCTGCTGCTGTTCTGGCCGGTGATCGACAATCTCTTCGCCCGTGTCGGGTTGACGCATGGGACCAGGACGACATCGCCCCTAGGACGCGGCAGCTATTCTCTTAAAATCAATAGCTTAGACGAAAGCAGCGTTTCGACCCGGATACGACCGCGATTTCGATTGTTTCCGAATGTTGCCGCTGCGACACAGCCCTTGGGCGAGCATGCGGGTATGTTCGATCACAAGATCGTGCAAGGGGGAATTCTCCATGAAGCGGATAGTGATTGGAATGGCGGCCGCGATGTCGCTGTTTGCGACCGGCGCGCTGGCCGCCGATCTCGCGGCAAAGCCCTATGTCAAGGCGCCGATCGTCGATCCGGTCTGGAGCTGGACGGGCTTCTATGTCGGCGTCAACGGCGGCTACAGCTGGGGACGTTCTCGCACCGACGTCACCTATTTTAACACGCCGACTGGCATACCGATCGCGCCTCCGGCCGGCTCCATCACCAGTGGGGCGTTCGACATGAACGGCGGTATCGCGGGCGGCCAAGCCGGCTACAATTGGCAAAATGCAAACTGGGTCTATGGCATCGAGGGCGACCTCCAGTGGTCGGGCGAGAAGGGCAGCGCCGGCTTCAGCTGCGTCGGTACTGCCGTCGCGCCGGTCGCCGGACCCTGTCTTCCCGGTCTGACGTTCTTGCCGCCCGGCGGTCTGGCTGGCACGACCCTGACGGTCGACCAGAAGCTCCAGTGGTTCGGCACGGTTCGGGGCCGCGTTGGCATCCTGGCGACTCCGAAGGTGCTGTTCTACGGCACCGGCGGTCTGGCCTTCGGCGAAATCAAGACCACAGGCACGATGACCAGCTTCAGCGGCATTGCGCCCTTTGGCGCTCCGATAACGTCGGTCGGCTCCAACTCGACCACGCGCGTGGGCTGGACTGCCGGCGTGGGCGTCGAGGGCAAGATCACCCGGAACTGGAGTGCCAAGCTCGAATATCTCTACATGGATCTCGGGCGCTTCTCGTCCGGCCCGTTCACGCTGTCGCCCGCCTTGCCGATCAGCGCCAATGTCTCGTCGCGCTTCACCGACCACATCCTGCGCGCCGGCATCAACTACCAGTTCGACGGCCCGGTCGTCGCCAAGTACTAAGCGAAGTACTGAGATCAACCAAGGCGTCAACAACAAGCAAAGCCCGGCCTCGCGCCGGGCTTTGTCGTTGCAGACGGGGCGCGTGAGGTCACACCACCTTGGCGTCGCGGAGCCTTGCGATCTCGTCGGCCCCGAAGCCGAACTCCTTCAGCACCTCGTCGGTCTGCTCACCCAATTCCGGCGCCCGCGCCACCATCCTGCTCGGCGTGCCGGAAGGCACAGCTAGAGGGCTATCGGGGAACTCTTCGTTCGAGCAGGTTCGATTGTCCTGTTGCTCCAAGTGGTTGCCGGACAGCCCCTGACTCGCTGATCCTGCACCATTCTGCTAGTTTAGCTTTATCGATTCAGCCGGGTGCTTGTGATGCAGGAAGCTCCAACTCGATCGAGCCGTTCGGTGTTGACCTCCAGTATGAAGATGGTGGGGGCCGCTGCTGCAGTGAGCGCAAGTTTTCTGATTTCTTCCTGTGTCAGCTCTGACGAAACGTCTTCAAGGTCAAGAGCCGTAACAGGTGCTCCTTGGGCGCGAGATTTGAACGAACCGCCGCCCGGCCGGCCGCCAGCCCGTAAGCCTGATTTCTAGCTTAACGTCGCGATTTTTACGGCCAATCTGTTCACGTTCGTCGGTGTCTAGGCCACCCGTAAGACGGTCATCGCTGGGGCGCTGCTCGCCGGCATTGGCATGGACACCGTTCGGGCAATCTGCGCACGATCTACGGCTCGCCGGGCTGCGAGAGCTTCGGCAAGGGCCGTATCGAGGGCGTGTTCGTGCCGGAGACGGCGGCGCATGCCTCTTCTGCCGATGCCGCCCGTGCTCGGCAACCGTGCCTCGGATGCCTTCCGCTTGCGAGATCGGCTCCGGAGGCACTTTGAAGGGTTCTGGTCGAGCGGCCTGGCCGGCTCGATCACAACAGTGGCCATCGTGCTGCTGTCCAACGCGAGCCGCCTTCGATGCCCGGGGTCCCGCCGGGCATTGTCGTTTCCAACCGGGGTCACACCACCTTGGCGTCCCTGAGCCTCGCAATCTCCTCAGAGCCGAAACCGAATTCTTTCAAGACCTCGTCGGTCTGCTCGCCGAATTCCGGCGGCCGTGCCACCATCCTGCTCGGCGTGCGCGACAGCGTCACGGGCTGGCCGACCAGACGGATAGGCCGGCCTTCGTCGTTCGGCACGTCCTGCGCAATGCCGAGATGCTTGACCTGCGCGTCCTCGAACATCTGGTCGATGGCGTAGATCGGCCCGCAGGGCACGCCGGCCTCGTTGAGCTCGCGGACCCAGGTCTCGGTCGACTTCGTCACCGTGCGCTTCTCGATCTCGGCGTTGAGCGCGTCGCGGTTCTTGGAGCGGGCAGGGGCGGTCGCATAGTCGGGATGGGCATAGAGCTCCGGTGCACCGATCGCCTGCGCGCAGCGCTCCCAGATCCGCCCGCCCGTGGTGGCGATGTTGATGTAGCCGTCGGAGGTCTTGAACACGCCGGTCGGAATGCTGGTCGGATGGTTGTTGCCGGCCTGCTTGGCGACCTCCTTCTCCATCAGCCAGCGCGCGGCCTGGAAGTCGAGCATGAAGATCTGAGCCTGCAGCAGCGAGGTCTGCACCCACTGTCCTTTGCCCGAAACCTCGCGCTCGAGCAGCGCGGTGAGGATGCCCATGGCGCAGAACAGGCCGGCCGTCAGGTCGGCGACGGGAATGCCGACCCGCATCGGCCCCTCGCCCGGCGTGCCGGTGATCGACATCAGCCCGCCCATGCCTTGCGCGATCTGATCGAAACCCGGCCGCTTGTGGTAGGGGCCGTCCTGGCCGAAGCCGGAGATGCTGCCATAGACGATGCGCGGGTTGATCGCGGCGAGGCTGTCGTAGTCGATGCCGAGCTTCTTCTTCACGTCGGGCCGGAAGTTCTCGACCACGACGTCGGCCTTGGCGGCGAGGCGCTTGAACAAGGCGAGCCCGCGCTCGTCCTTCAGGTTTAGCGTCATCGCCCGCTTGTTGCGGTGCAAATTCTGGAAGTCGGAACCGCGTCGCGGCCCGCCCGGCTGCTCGCCGCCGGCATCCTCGGTCAGTGCATCGATCTTGACGACGTTGGCGCCCCAATCGGCGAGCTGGCGCACGCAGGTCGGCCCGGAGCGGACGCGGGTCAGATCGAGCACGGTGAAGCGCGACAAGGCTTCCGAGGCATGCGGGAAGGGCATCGTGAAAGGCTCCAGGACAGTTGCGGGCCTACCATAGTGCCCAGAGATCACGCGACAAGCCGGGCCGGCGCCGATGCCGCCTGCCGAAATGCCTTGCCTGAGGGCTGCGAGATCAGCGCGACAGGCGCTTCAATTCGGCGCGCGCCTGCGCGGCGAGGGGATCATCGCCGTGGCGCGCAATGAAGAGCTCAAGGGCCTCCCGCGTTCCCTTCCGGCGGGCAGCTTCATATTCCTCTGCCACCGCAGCGGCAGGATCGCGCGCCATCGGCATGGAGGGCGCGCGCCTTGCCTTGCTGCTGTCCTCTGCTTTGGCCTTCTCCACCATAACAGGCAGTCCTCCGAGACGTTGATGGGACAGTCCGGCTAGCGCAATCAAGGCGCCAAACAGGCCGGCCGGGAGTGTGCGTCGTTTCATGAAACCCTGCAAATTACGGGCGTTCCGGGAACAAACTCTATGCTCGCGTTCCGTATCTCTACGGTATTTAATGGCTAACACAGCCTTATGGGAGCAGCGCAAACGCCGCTGCCCCATTTAAACCAAACGTTTAACTCTCTAGCTAGAATCATGTGCCCCCGCGGCGAATCACACGACGCGTTGCTTTGGAGATTCAATTGGCTACCGCTGTTAATGTCAGTGCCACCAACAACGCCGAGATTGACGGCCTGTTGTCGGGCGTCAAATGGTCGGGCACGATCACCTACAGCTTTCCTGACGCGCCGAGCGACTATTCCAATCCCTATTACGGCGGCGGCAGCGAGCCGACTACGTCGGGTTTTGCCTCGGCACCCACGCAGATCCAGACCGCGATCAACTACGCGATCGGATTGATCCTCGGCTATACCAACGCCGACATCCAATATGCGGGCACGAACGGCGCCGACATCATGGTTGCGCAGTCGCCGGCCGCCAATCCGACCGCCTACGCCTACTACCCGGGCAATTATTCGTCCGGCGGCGACGTCTGGTTCGGCACGCAATACAATTTCTCGCTGGCCAAGCTCGGTAATTACTACTTCACCACCGCGCTGCACGAGCTCGGCCACGCCTTCGGCCTCAAGCACAGCCAGGAGGCCGGCGGCCCCGCCAACGTCGCGGTGCCGAGCGCGCACGACGACAGCGAATACACCGTCATGAGCTATCGCAGCTATGTCGGCGCCTCGACGACAGGCGGCTACACCAACGAAGCGTACGGATATTCGCAGACCTACATGGCCAACGATATCCTCGCGCTCCAGACCATGTACGGTGCGGACTACACGACCCAGAGCAGCAACACCGTCTACACCTGGAATCCGACCACGGGGCAGGAGTTCATCAACGGCGTCGGCCAGCTCGCACCCGGCGGCGGCGCCGGCGGCTCGGCCAACCGCATCTACGAGACGGTTTGGGACGGCGGCGGCATCGATACCTACGACCTGTCGAACTACACGACGAACCTGAGCATCAATCTCAATCCCGGCGCCTCCTCGGTGTTCTCCTCCGTGCAGCTGGCCTATCTCGGCAACGGCCACTACGCCTCGGGCAACGTCTACAACGCCTACCTCTACAACAACGACGCGCGCTCCTACATCGACAACGCCACCGGCGGATCCGGCAACGACACAATCGTCGGCAACGCCATCGCCAACACGTTGAACGGCGCCGGCGGCAACGACAAGATCACCGGCGGTGCGGACAACGACACCATCATCGGGGGGGCGGGCACCGATACCGCGGTGTATTCGGGTAACCGGGCCAACTATGCCGTTACGTACAATTCGGCGACGCAAACCTTCACCATCGCCGATCTGCGATCCGGTTCACCTGACGCCACCGACACCGTCACGAACGTCGAGTATTTCCAGTTTGCCGATGGTGCCGTCTCGAGCAGCTCTCTCGCCAACCCACCCGTGTCGATCGAGGCGATCGGCGCCACAAGGCTTTTTCAGAGTGGCAGCAACTTCTACATGGCCCCGGTTGGCGGCGGTGCGCACGTAGACCTGAAATTCAGCGGTTCACTGGTGACAGCCGGTCAGTTCAATGTCTGGACGCCGATTGGCGCGGAGCAGACCGCAAGCGGATATGACATTGCGTGGCAAGTGCCCGGTACCAGTCAGTTCATCATCTGGCACACCGACAGCAATGGTAATTATCTGAGCTGCACCGATGTGCTTTCGGGCGGCAGCACCGCGCTCAAGCAAGCGGAGAGCACCTTCCATCAGGATCTGAACGGAGATGGAACGATCGGCGTCCCGGTCGCGCCGACGACGATCGAGTCGGCTAGCAGCACGAGCCTGATCCAGACGGGTGGCAATTTTTTCATGAACCCCGTTGGCGGCGGCTCTGGTGTGGAGCTGAAATACGCCGGATCGCCCGTGGTGGTGGGGCAGTTCGGAGCCTGGACGCCTATCGGCGCCGAACATATCGCGTCCGGCTACGAGGTTGCCTGGCAGATCCCCGGCACTGACCAATTCACCGTCTGGACGACCGACAGCAACGGCAACTTTACAAGTAATACCGGAGCCGTCGCCGGCTCCAGCACGACACTGCAGCAAGCCGAGACCGTTCTTCAACAGGATCTGAACGGCGACGAAAGGATAGGCATCCCGGTCCAGACGATTGAGGTCGCCGGTTCGACCAGCCTGGTTCAGAACAGCAACAACTTTTACATGAACCCCATTGGCGGCGGCTCTGGTGTGGAGCTGAAATACGCCGGATCGCCAGTGGTGGCGGGACAGTTCGGGGCCTGGACGCCGATCGCCGCGGAGCAGACTTCATCCGGTTTCGAGGTTGCCTGGCAAATCCCCGGCACGAACCAATTCACCGTCTGGACCACCGATAGCAACGGAAACTTTACGAGCAATACCGGAGCCATCGCTGGTTCGAGCACGACGCTTGAGCAGGCCGAGATCATTCTTCATCAGGATCTCAATGGCGACGGGACGACGGGCATTCCGTCCTTAACGATTGAGGCGGTCGGTTCGACCAGCCTGGTCGAGAGCAACAGCTCCAACTTTTACCTGAACCCGGTTGCGGGTGGAACGGGGCCCGAGTTGAAATACGCTGGATCGCCGGCGGTGGCAGGGCAGTTCGGCGCCTGGGCTCCGATCGCCGCCGAGCAGGTATCATCCGGCTATGAGGTGGCCTGGCGGATTCCGGGCACCGACCAATTCACTATCTGGACCACCGACAACAACGGCAACTTTGCCAGCAACACGGGAGCGATTGCCGGCACCAGTGCAACGTTGCAGCAGGCTGAGACTGTCTTTCATCAGGATCTGAATGGCGACGGGACGATAGGCGTTCATGCTGCGTCCACGCTGGACCATTTCATCATAAGTTGAGCGTCGAGGCTTCTCTCGCGGGTTGGACTGCGAATTTTTGCTCGCGTCCGAACGTGAATTTTCGATGTGCATACTGGTTCAGCGGCTTTTCCAAGAAGCTGTAGCTGATTGCGCAGAGCGTGAAGGTTGTCACGAACGCCAGTCCGGTCGCTGCGATTCCTGACAGAGTCGTCACGGTTCTCGTCACGCCAAGTTGTGAGAAAACCAGATACGCGACCCAGTGATGAATCATGTACGACGTGTAGGACCAGCGTGCAAAGCGCGCGCCGGTCTCGCTACGAAGTGGGGCCAGGTAGGATGCCCCCTGATTTTCGAGGACCATGAAGACGACCGCGCCGAAGAAGATCGCGGCCAGCGTATGCTGCCAGGCCGCCGCATGGAACGTCGCGCTCCCCGAGATCATGATCACGGGGACGAAACAGGACGCTCCCAGCAGAACGCGCTTGACCTGCCGTGTCACAGCGACGCTTCGTGCTCGGCTCAGCCGATAGCAGGCGATGAGTGCCCCGATCGCGATGACGTCTGCCCTGAATTGCGGCAATACGTAATAGCCATAGGTGTCGGGTGTAAAGCTGTCGATCAGTCGACCGATCGGGCAGACGAGGATGACGGCGATGAGCACCCGGGGAAGGATGTCGGGCGGGACCAACCGCACCACGAGAGGAAATACCAGATAGAATTGCTCTTCGATTGCGAGCGACCAGGTGCCCCCGAGCCAATAGACGCCGGTGGTCTGAAGTTTGGCCATCCAGAAATTCTGGATGCCGAAGAGGTATGTCCATCCCGGGACATCACCGTTGAAGAGCACAGGATTTGTACCACTGAGCCATCCGAAGAAGCAGATAGCGACCATCAGATAGTAAATCGGCCAAATGCGAAAGGCGCGTCTCCCGTAGAACGATGAAAAGAAAGACGGCGCATCGCGGTTTTCAAGCAAGATCGTCGTGATGAGAAATCCGGAGAGCACAAAGAAAAGGTCGACGCCGAAATGACCTATATAGAGGACGTTCCAGAGCCAAAAGTTTGGCCCATCGGCGGCTCCTATGTAGTGCCACGCGATAACAAGCAGAGCAGCAATGGCCCTCAGCCCGTCGAGTTCCCGGATTTTTTCCATCACGACATATATTCCCAGGAGCAGGGCCCCGACAACTGCCGTCACGAACGGCTGGTTCAGGGCGCAGGGCGCCCGTTGATGGTCGTGATGTTCAGCACCTTGCAATCCCGGTTTGTAGATTCGCGCTCGTCGACGTGAACGAGGATGCACCCTCGTGCGGCCAGCGCTGTCCGCATCTCGGGCGGCAGCGGGGTCCCGCCGAGCTTGATCGACGTCTTGCTGTAATATGGCGCATTCGAGGATGGCTCGTTCGGGTCGAAGTACACGACCATGTCCGGCATTTTTCGCTTCAAGAACAGGATGAGAGAAAGCTTCGGCTCCCATTCAATGGCAGGACCCGTCGCAATCAGCACCGGATCCTTGTTCTCCTTGCGCGCTTCATAAATCAGCCTCGCCGCTTCGCTCACGGTCGTGTTCGCATCCGTGTTAAACTGGAGCCACCAGTCCCGCGTCTTGAACGTGTAAGGCGAGAAGAAGCCTCGGTTGAGAACAAGCACCGCAAAAAAACAGGCGATCGCTGCGGCTCCCGAGAGTGAGGCGACGATGCGATCGTCGTCCTTCGCAAGCCGGCCGAACACCAACGCTGCGACCATGGCTTGCATCAAAGCCAGTGGATACCCGTATCGCATGCCGATGGCGTCGTTCACCCCGCCATATGTCATCGAGAAGCTGATGTAGTAGAGCGTCAATCTGAGGATTTCGACCGAAGCCGCCGCGAGCATGAGCGCGGCAAGTTCGCCCCAGCTCATCTTGAGCCAGCCATAGCGACGAGCGATCGCAGCGGCCGCCAGAATGGGGATCGGGAGAAGGGCGAGCCAGGCGAGCTCATCCCTGCTGTGATGATGCCGGTAGGACCACAATGGACCCCACGGCGCCACCAGTCCGGTCCCTGCCGTCGCAGTGATACGCAACATGATCGCGAACACGATCGCGCCTGTGACGATCAGGACGACGCCGGCGGATATCATTCGCCTGGTGCCGCTCAGGTAGCCGCAAACCAGCAGCAAGCCACCGACCGCAATCAACAAGGGTGAATCGGCTTCTTTCGTTGCCCCGAACAGCAGGGCCGTCGGTATCGCGAGCCAAAGCGCGGAGGCCCTTCCGGTTTCGATCCACCACCAGAGCAGCCAGATCAGAACCGTTCCGACCAGGATGCATTCAATTTCCACCGGACCAAGCCGGGGAAAGATATCGGCCCACGATTTGTGGCCCAGATAGAGTGCGGCGAAGACCAGTGCGCTTGGAATGCCGAAAGTCCGAAGAACGAGAGAAAAGAGCAGTGTCGTGGTGCCGAGGTACAGCAGAAAATTGGCAATGTACCACAGCCGAATGTTGCTTCCCCACAGATAGGTCTGGATCGACTTCAGAGGGTAGAAGGCAGGGCGAAATCTCGTCGCCTTTCCGGTGTTCGCCAGTTCCTGGTATTCGTCGGTGTTTTTCAGGTCGGTCCAGACCTCGTGCAGCGTGGCGGTCGGGTTCTCACCCAGCGGACGGAGGATATCGTGATCGTCGATCAGCGCTGGGCTGGCGCGGTCGATGAAGGTTCCGAATTGCAAGATGAACAGACCGGCAAGGACGGTCGCAAAAAGGATGGTGAGCGCGCGAGTGGGCTGCTTTTGCATGAACTGGGTCTGTAGCTGGCGATCAAGGTTGGTCGTCGAGTCGGACCATAGCGGTGTTGGCCGCCAGATGTCGACATCGCCGCCACGGACGTGCGTTCGCTGGGAGGCAGCCGGTGGGGCCTGGCGCTCGCTCGCGCCCCAATTGACGGCCTAAAATGCCTGAAGTAACCAGTGCTCAATTGGACGTAATTTCCCGATCTCGGCAGGGTTTCCATGAAAGTCGTCATTCTCGCGGGAGGCCTCGGCACTCGCATCGCCGAGGAGACCAGCACGCGGCCGAAGCCGATGGTCGAGATCGGCGGACGGCCCATCCTCTGGCACATCATGAAGACCTACAGCCATTACGGCTTCAACGACTTCGTGATCTGCCTTGGCTACAAGGGCTACATGATAAAGGAGTACTTCGCGAACTACTTCCTGCACATGTCCGACGTGACCTTCCATCTCGCCGAGAACCGGATGGAAGTGCATCGCGAGACCGCCGAGCCCTGGCGGGTCACGCTGGTCGACACCGGTGAGGAGACGCAGACCGGCGGTCGATTGAAGCGGGTGCTGCCTTATGTCGCCGACGAACCGTTCTTTGCGCTGACCTATGGCGACGGCGTCGCCGACATCGATCTCGCTGCCGAGATCGCGTTCCACAAGGCGCATGGGCGCCGGGCAACCGTCTCGGTGGTGCGGCCGGCCAAGCGCTTCGGCGCGGTCGCAATCGAGGGCGACCGAGTGGTCAATTTCGAGGAGAAGCCGAACGACGACGGCGGCTGGATCAACGGCGGCTTTTTCCTGTTGTCACCGTCGGTCGGCGATCTCATCGCGGGCGATAAGACGATCTGGGAGCGCGAGCCGATGGAGCAGCTCGCCCGCGGCGACGATCTGCGCGCCTTTGTGCATCCGGGCTTCTGGCATCCGATGGATTCGCTGCGCGATCGCAACTTCCTCGAGAACGAGTGGGCGAGCAAGCGCGCCAAATGGAGGGTCTGGTGACGGATCCGGCGTTCTGGCGCGGCAAGAAGGTCTTTCTGACCGGCCACACCGGATTCAAGGGTGCATGGGCCTCGCTGCTGCTGCGCCGCCTCGGCGCCGAGGTCTACGGCTATGCGCTGGCGCCGACGCACGCATCCTCGCTGTTCGTCACCGCCCGCGTCGCTGACGACATCAGGCACCGCATCGCCGACATCCGCGATCTCGCCACCTTGCGCGCCGCGATGGCGGAGGCTGCGCCCGACATCGTCATCCACATGGCCGCGCAGGCCCTGGTGCGGCCCTCTTATGAAGAGCCGGTCGAGACCTTTGCGACCAACGTGATGGGCACGGTTCACGTGCTGGAGGCGGCACGGCAACTCCGCACAGTGCGGGTGATCCTGAATGTCACTAGCGACAAGTGTTACGAGAACAACGGCGCCGGCACGGCCTTCCGCGAGGGCGATCGTCTCGGCGGCGATGATCCCTACAGCAACAGCAAGGCCTGCGCCGAGCTCGTGACGCAGTCCTATCGCCACAGCTTCTACAATGCCGAGGGAGCGGCGCGCGTCGCGACCGCACGCGCCGGCAACGTGTTCGGCGGTGGCGACTGGGCGCGCGACCGCCTAGTGCCCGACGCGATGCAGGCGTTCCTCGACGGGCAGGCGCTGCGCCTCCGCAATCCCAATTCGGTGCGGCCCTGGCAGCATGCGCTCGATCCCGTGCTCGGCTATCTCACGCTGGTCGAGCGGCTCGCCGGTGACGCACGCTTCATCGGCGGCTGGAATTTCGGGCCCGAGGCGGCGAGCGAGGTGCCGGTCGGAACGGTGGTCGAGCGTCTGATCGCGCTATGGGGTGAGGGCGCGCGCTGGACGGCCGATGCCGGTCCGCATCCGCACGAAGCGGCCTATCTCAAGCTGGATTGCACCAAGGCGCGCAGCGAGCTCGGCTGGACCCCGCGGCTGGATTTGGCACAGGGCCTGCGGCTGACCGTCGACTGGTACAAGGCGCTGCGCGAGGGCAGGGACCTGCGCACATTCTCGCTCGACCAGCTCGAACAGGTCGTCGGCGCCGCGCAACCGGTCTGATCAGCGTAGCTCCAAAATCTCGGCGATGCGCGCGTGCGGCGCGACCGCGTGCTTCAGATATGCCCCCGAGCAGACCGCAAGATATGATTTGAGCAGAACGACGAGCGCGAGGATCGCGCGCTCGATCTCGCGCGAAAGCCCGGTCCGACCGAACGCGGCCGTTTGCAGGAACGGCCGGTTCTCCATGAAGGTCAGCCAGTAGAGATAGTCGTAGCCGGCGATGCCGAGGAAGGCGTCTTCCCAGTCGATGAGGCGCGGCTCAGTGCCATCGAGCATGATGTTTTTCGGCCCGAAATCGCCGTGACAGAGCGCCTCGGGCAGGACGCCGAGACGATCTGCCAGCAGCGCGACGAGCCGGCGCGTCTCGGCCGCGGTCGCCGGCGCGAGCAGGTCACGATCCGTAAGCATGTCCAGCGCGCGAGCGGCCGACGCCAGATATTGCGCAAACGAAGGGAGATTGTCCGGTCGCCAATCGCCGAGGTGTCGGCTGCACGCATCAGCCATCGCAGCCGCCTGCGCGGGCTGCATCGGGCCGGCGGGCGGGACGAGCGCGGGCATCAGGACGCACAGACGCGTGGTTCCATCCGCCGGCAAGGCCTCGAAGCGATCAAGCAAGATCCGTCCGTCGTAGAGCCGGGCGAGGATGTCGGCTTCCCTGGCAAGGCTGGCGCGAGCTTCTGTGCCCGGAAGATGGGTCTTCAGAAATCGCTTCTCGCCGGAAATCTCCGCATCGAAGCAGAGGCCGAGCGTGCCGCCGAGCGCCGGCGTCACGCTGATGTCGCGGCTGGATGATTGCAGATGCCGCTGCAGCGCGGGCAGGATGCGCGCCCGATCGGCGATGATGTCGGGGCGGTCGTCGCTTTCGAAGTACGCGATCTTACCCAGCACGATAGAGCGGGCTCAGATAGTCGATCTGGTCGTAGCCGAAATGAAGGGCCAGCGCCGCGCTGCCCTGTGCGATCTGCTTGCGCTCGTCATCCGAGAGCTCGTCGATGACGGCCTTGTTGTAGTCCTTGGTGCTCTTGAGCACGGTGCCCCAGGGCGCGATCGAATCCTTGATCTCGACGCCGTTCCAGCTCGGATAGAGCATGCTGTCGGCAAAGGGCACGCCGATGAAGCCGGCCGCCTCGGTCATGAACTTGCGCTTGTCCTCGACGAGGTCCTCGTAGCGGAAGATCCGCACGTTCCGCGGATACATCTTGGCGAACATCTCGACCGTCGAGTGATAGATGTTCCAGGTGATCAGGTACTTGGTCAGCGGCTGCGGGAACGGGCGGCGCTTGGTGTCGCGATAGGCCGAGAACGGATTGCGCACAATGTGTAGGATACGGATGTTCGGGAAGTCGCGCACTATGCGGTCGGCGTCAATGCCGATGGCCGGCGAGTAGCCGACATGGACCATGCCCTCGCGCGGCTTGGTGTAATAGTTCTCCCAGGCCGTGAAGGTCGAACGGAAGAAGGCCTCGATGACCTTGCGGCGGGGGATCGGGGCCTCGCCGCACAGCCGGACGAATTCGGCGACGCGGTTCTTCTCGTCCAGCACGCAGTCGGCATCGCGGAACTTGGAGCCGTTGCGCTTGCGCAGGAACGTCTTCAGCTCCTCGTCGATCATCTGCTCATAGAGCTCGATCGCGGTCAGGCCTTCTGGGAATTCGGGATAGCGGTACTGAACGCGCTCGACCGAGGCGAGGAAGTCGTTGAAGTTGCGGTTCCCGAGCTGCGACTCGAAGGGGTAGACGAGCAGGTCGGGGTGGCCGTCGAAGTGACGGTGGGTGACGTTGCCGCCGTGCTCGAAGCCCGCGGAGATCATGGCCAGCCTGAAGTCGCTCATTCACCTACCCTGTATCGTCGAAGTCAATTCTGGCCCCCGTTTAGCTGCATGGGCCGGATAATCAAGCTCAGATGGTGCCCTGGAAGCCCGTCCCCAGCCCCAACCCGGCACCCCCGGCACTTCCGATACGGACATTGACGGGCCTCTGCGGCTGATCTACCCGGGGCGCCATGCGTATTTTCGTGACCGGCGCGAGCGGGTTCCTGGGCTCCTATCTCGTTGCGGACCTGCTGGAGCGGGGGCACGAGGTGGCGGTCCTGCTGCGCCCCGACAGGGCTCCCTGGCGCCTTCAAGAGGCCATTGGCCGCCTGAATGTGATTCCGGGCGCCCTAGAGCATCTGGACGGGCTGCGCCGGCCTCTTGAGGCGTTCGCGCCCGAGGCGGTCGTTCATATGGCCTGGCGCGGCGTCGCCGGCAGCGACCGCAACGGCCCTGACCAGGCCGTCAATGTCGCCGATACGGTCCGGTTGGCCGAGCTCGCTGCCAGCCTCGGCGCCAAAATCTTCGTGGGGGCCGGATCGCAGGCCGAGTACGGCCCCTATGATCGCGCGATTCGCGAGGACGATATCGCCCGGCCGACGACGCTGTACGGCATGGCCAAGCTCGGGGCGGGATCAATGGTGCTACGCCTTTGCGAGGAGCGTGAGCTGCGCGCGGCGTGGCTGCGGATCTTCTCGACCTACGGTCCGAAGGATGCCGATTATTGGTTGATCCCCAGCATGATCCGGAACCTGCGCTCCGGACAGCACATGGCGCTGACGGTTTGCGAGCAGCGCTGGGGCTTTTTGCACGCACGCGACGCGGCCGCGGCCTTCCGGATTGCGGCCACGCACGACGCTGCGCGGGGAATCTTCAACGTTGGTAGTCCGGATGCGCCGCCACTGCGCGAGACGGTGACGAAGCTGCGCGATCTCGTCGATCCCCGCGCAAGCCTCGGCTTCGGCGAGTTGGCCTACCGGCCCGATCAGGTTATGGTCCTGGCGGCGGACGTTTCGCGCATGCTCGCATTGGGCTGGAAGCCCGAAGTGCCGTTGGATGAGGGATTACGCGAAACGGTTGACTGGCATGACGCGACCAAATCTTCCTGAGCCGACAGAGTTTGCCCGGCGCATTCGCGCGCATGCGCTGCGGATGGTGCATGCCGCCAAGGCCTCGCATATCGGCGGATGCCTCTCGATGGCGGATATCCTGGCCGTGCTCTACACGCGGATCCTGCGCATTGATCCTGCCGAGCCGCAATTCGCAAACCGCGATCGCTTCGTGCTCAGCAAGGGCCATGCCACGGCGATCATGTACGCCACGCTCGCCGAATCTGGCTTCTTCCCGCTGGCCGAGCTCGACACCTATTGCCGCGACGGATCGATCTTCACCGGTCATGTCAGCCATGCCGTGCCCGGCGTCGAGGTCTCGACCGGTTCGCTCGGCCACGGCTTGCCGATCGCGATCGGCATGGCGCTCGCCGCGCGTTCAGCCAGCCACGGCAGCCGCGTGTTCTGTTTGCTCAGCGATGGCGAATGCGACGAGGGTTCCAATTGGGAAGGCATCCTGTTTGCACCCCATCACAAGCTCGACAATCTCTGCGTCATCGTCGACTTCAACAAGATCCAGAGCTTTGGCTCGGTCGATGAGGTGCTGAACCTCAATCCATTCGCCGAGAAGTGGAAGGCGTTCGGCTGGCATGTCGAGGAGATCGACGGTCATGATGTCATCGCGCTCGAGCGGGTGCTCGGCGGCGTGCCGTCGCCATCGGGCCGGCCGACCGTCGTGATCGCCCACACCGTGAAGGGCAAAGGCGTGAGCTTCATGGAGAACAAGCTCGAATGGCACTACCGTTCGCCCTCGGATGAACTGCTGGCGCAGGCGCTCGCGGAGGTCGGCGCATGAGGACGACGTTCATCGAAAGCCTGTCGCAGGCGGCGAGCGAAAACCCTGATATCTGGCTGCTCTGCGGCGATCTCGGCTATTCCGTGCTGGAGCCGTTCGCGGCGAAATTCCCCGAGCGCTATCTCAACGTCGGCGTCGCCGAGCAGAACATGGCGGGCATCGCCGCCGGCATCGCGCTGTCGGGCAAGACCGTCTTCATCTATTCGATCGGCAACTTCCCGACCTTGCGCTGTCTCGAGCAGCTCCGCAACGACGTCTGCTATCACGGCGCGGACGTCAAGGTCGTGGCAGTGGGCGCCGGCTATGCCTATGGCAGCCAGGGCTACACGCACCATGCGTTGGAAGACGCGGGCATTATGTCGATGCTGCCTGGCATCGAGATGTTCGTGCCCTGCGATCCCATGGAGGTCCGTGCTGCGACGCGCCTGATCGCGGGCAGCGGCAAGCCGTCTTACTTGCGGCTCAGCCGGCAAGGGGAGCCGAATCTCGGCGCAGCCGTGACTGACCTGCGCAAGCCGCGGATCCTGCGTGAGGGACGGGATGTCGTCATCCTTGCGTCGGGACCGATCGCTTCGCGTGCGGTAGAGGCCGCCGGCGAGCTTGCCGGGCGTGGCCAGGATGTCGGCGTGGTCAGCGTGTCCTGCCTGAAGCCGCTTGACGAGGCCGCGATCCGTGATGCGGTGCACGGCGCATCGCTCGTCGTGACGCTCGAAGAGCATATCCTGCGCGGCGGCCTGTTCAGCCTGGTGGCCTGCGCGTTTGCCGGTGATGCCAAGCGGCCACAGGTCACCGGCATCGGCATTCCCGAGCAGGGCGGCAAGACCTCCAGTGCAGGTTCGCGCGAGGCACTGCTCGATGGCGCCGGCCTGTCGGTTCAGGCGATCGTCGCGCGGATCGAGCAATCGCTGCCGACGCGCTGAGGCGTCACGTTCCTGACGGCGGCGGGCCGAAATTGACGCGCTCGCGCTCGAACACCACGGGCTTTTCGCGCACCTGACCGTAGATCGCGAGCACGTATTCGCCAATCATGCCCATGAAGAACAGCTGCACGCCGCCGAAGAAGAACATGGCGACGATCAGCGTGAGGATGCCCGGCTCGGCGAGCTTCTGATAGAGCACGAGGCCGATGATGAAGTTGACGATCGCGTAAGCGATGCTCATGGCCGAGATCAGGAAGCCTGCGAACAAGCCGAAGCGCACCGGTGCCGTGGTGAAGGACACCAGCCCGTTGAGCCCCTGATCGATCAGCGCGCTGGCGCGGTTCTTCGAAAAGCCCTTCTTGCGCTCGCGCCAGGTGTAGGGCACGCCGACCATGCGACCGCCGCACTCGAACGTCATCATGCGCATGAACGGATAGGCGTCGCGGACGTGCCGCATCGCCTCGACGACGCGCCTGTCGACGAGCTGGAAGTCACCGACCCCCGGCGGCACCTTGAGCTCGGAGAATCGGGTCAGCACGCGGTAATAGGCGTCACGGAGGGAGCGCATCAGGCGGCCTTCCTCCCGGAAGGCGCGGATGCCGTAGACGATCTCGTTGCCGGCTTCCCACAGCTTGACGAATTGCGGGAGCAGCTCGGGCGGGTCCTGGAGATCCGCCGGCATGAACAGCAGCACGGCATCGCCCGTGCTCGCCATCACCCCATTATAGGTATTGCGCAGCGGTCCGAAGTTGCGCGCGTTGACGATGACCTTGACCGCCGGGTCCTGCGCGGCGATCTCGCGCAGGATTTCGACGGTGCGATCGTCGGAGGCGTTGTCGCAGAAGATGTGTTCGCGCTGATAGCCTTTGAGGTCGTTGTCGAAGATCCGCCGGATCGCCTCGTAGCAATCCCGCACGTTCAGCTCTTCGTTGTAGCAGGGCGTGATAACGCTGATTGTTTTCACAATCGTCTTCCTCGACGAATGGCGGGCGATGGCCAGGCCTGCCGGACGGCAGACGGGGAGCTTCTAGCGGATGTGTATGACGCGTGCCAGTTTTGCTACCGCAATGCGAAGTCCGAAGCAAACGGGCAGAGGACTGCCGCCACGTTGAAGGGATGTCCGGAAGCCATCGAACAATCCGAATTGTCAGGATTTTGTCGACATCGCAGGGGCTGCCTGATAGCTCACGATCTGCACCAAGGCCCCCAAGCTGCTACCGCCAGAAATGTCAGCCTCAGTTCGCCAATTCGTAATCTCCACGCTGCGGCACGCCCTGGGCCGCGAGGATCTGCGGTCTTATCTCCGGCTGCGCCGGCTTGCGCTCGATAAGCGCTTCTTCAAGGATCCGATTTCGGTTCCCGAGTTGCGCTCGGCATTCGAGAGGCTGGGCATCAAGACCGGCAGGACCGTATGGGTCCAGTCGTCCTGGAATGAATTCTACAATTTCCCGGGCAAGCCGTCATCGGTGATCGATTTGCTTCTCGACCTGATCGGTTCCGAGGGCACGCTGGTCATGTCCGCGATTCCCCTCGTGGTCGACGATCGGAAGATTCTGGAAATCCATCGGGAGCCGGTGTCTACAGGCCTGATCGCCGAGACATTCAGGCGCTATCGAGGCGTCAAACGCAGCATTCACAATTCGTCCTCGGTGATCGCGTTGGGGCCGCAGGCCGAGTTTCTCGTCAAGGACCACCAGACCACGGAAACGCCCTGGGATCCCGATTCTCCTTATCAAAGGCTGATGGAGCTCGATGCTCTCTGCGTCGGCCTGGGGGTCGGGAGGTTTCTGGCAACCCTGACGCCACTGCACGCCGTGGAAAGCATCCTTCGGCACGAGAATCCAGATTTTGCAGCCATTTTTCACGGCTCGACCACATATCGCTGGCGGACCCGCGATGGGGATGAGGGGACGCACACCTACCTCAACCGAAACGGCGCTTTCGACGCGGCCTGGCTCGGCCGGCATTATCCCCGCGACCAATACGTCGAGTTTCGCCTGTCGAACCTGTGGATGTGGTCAATTCCGGCGCGCGACGCGATCATGACGGGTGTTTCCCTCGGTCGGCGTGGTATCAGCATGTATCGGATGCCGTGGCACAGGCGCTTTCTGGCCTGATGCTATTGCCTTGAAATCAAAAGGGAAAACTCCGGTTGAAGCGATGCAGGCCGGAGTATATGAAGGCGTTTCTCAACCACGAAGGGCTCGATCAGTGGATAAGCAGGCAGACGTCATTGGCCGATTGCAGGCAATTTTCCGGGAGGAACTCGATCTCCCGAATTTGCAGATTTCGCCGCAGTCAACCCCTGACGATGTGGATGGATGGGATAGCCTCGCGACGATCCGCATCGTCGCTGCGGTCGAAAGAGAGTTCGATCGCGAGTTCGAAGCTGCGCAGATCGAGAGCATTCGCTCAGTGAGCGATTTGATCTCGATGATCGCCGCGTGACGTTGGCCAGTTCTTCTCGGTACGAGCGAGCCTGTTGTGATCAAGCCGATGATGAGGTGGTTGCCACAGCCGACGGCAAGTGACGTCGAGCGAACCCGCAGCCTCGGCGGAAGCAATGTCGCGGACCTGGTTCGCCTGGCGCAGTATGAATGGGATGCAGGCGGCCTGCGCCGCCTCGCGGCGGGCCTCGTCGAGATTCAAGACTCGACGGGACAGGCCGGCCTGCAGGCGGTTCGCGTGCTGCTGCTCTCGAACTCGACGGCGCGACATCTGAAGGAGACGCTGATCGGCACCGGGCTCCGGCATGGCCTGCGGGTCGACGTCATGATCTCGGAATACGAAGATCCCGAGGTCTTGCTGGAGCGCGATCGCGATGGCATTGCCGCTTTCGGTCCCGATATTGTCGTTCTCGCGATGGACGTGCATGCCTTCGGCTTGCGGCCGGCCCCCGGGAATCCCGAGGTTGCGGCGGCAATCGCGGAGCGGGCGATCGATCGCCTGCGTGTCATCCGCGAGAGCATCGCTTCATCGCTCAAGAAGCCCGTCGTTTTCCAGACCTTGACGCCGGATCCCGCGCACGTCCGCTTGCACGTCGACCGGTTGATACCGGGCTCGCACGCCGACCTCGTCGGCCGGTTCAACGCGGGACTGTCCGAATTTGTGAAGTCCAGCGGCGACCTGGTGCTGGACGTGGCGATGCTGTCCGAAAGGATCGGCCAGGAGGTCTGGTACTCCGCGCGGCACTGGGCCTTGGCCAAGTATCCGTTCGCGCCGGAGAATGCGCCGCTCTATGCGGAGCACCTCGTCAGACTGGTCGCGCTGAAGTTCGGCAAGTCGCGCCGGGTTCTGGTGCTCGACCTCGACAACACCATGTGGGGTGGGATCGTCGGCGACGACGGCAAGGAGAATCTGCTGCTCGGCCCCGGAAGTCCGGTTGGGGAGGCTCACTGCGCGCTCCAGGCCATGGCGAAGGAATTGCGCGACCGCGGCATCGTGCTCTGCGTCTCCTCCAAGAATGAGGAGAGCGTTGCCCTGGACGCGTTTCGCACGCACCCCGAGATGGTTCTGGTCGAGGAGGACATCGCCGCCTTCCAGATCAACTGGACCGACAAGGCGGCCAACCTGCAGGCGCTGTCTGAGATTCTCAGCCTTGGTCTCGATAGCTTCGTCTTTCTGGACGACAACCCTGCGGAACGCGCGCAGATCCGCTTTGCGCTGCCCCAGGTTGCCGTGCCCGAGCTTCCCAAGGATGTGACGGAGTGGATCCCGGTCTTCCAATCCGCCTGCTACTTCGAGGCCACCGGATTCACGGCAGAGGATCGCGACCGGGCGTCCTACTATCGGGCCGATGCCCGGCGGACGGCCCAGCTGAAGTCGTTCGCGCGGCAGGAGGACTATCTCCAGTCGCTCGATATGGAATTGCAGGTTAATCCGTTCGATGCGGTCGGGCGCAAGCGGATCGCGCAATTGATCTCGAAATCCAACCAGTTCAATTTGACGACCAGACGCTATTCCGAAGCTGATGTGGCGTCGGCCGAGGCCGATCCGCGCCGCATCACCATGCAGATGCGCCTCACCGACACCTTTGGCGACAACGGCATGATTGGCGTCGTCATTGCTGACATCGGCACGGATGCACTCGAGATCGACACGTGGCTGATGTCGTGCCGCGTCCTTGGACGCGGCGTTCCCGAGGCGACACTGGATTTGCTCGTTGCTCGCGCGCGGGAGCTGGGCAAGGGGTTCGTGCGCGGCGTCTACATCCCGACCAAGAAGAACATGATGGTCGCAGATCACTATCGTAATCTCGGGTTCGAATTGACCGGCAAGCGTCCCGGCGGCGAGACCGCCTGGGAGCTCTCCGTGCACGGCTATCAGGACAAGAAGCCGCCCATCCGCATTCGCGATGCCGTTGGCGCGCATTGAGGGAGACAGACTTTGAGCACGGCATCAAGCCTGATCGATGAACAGCGTTTTCCGCAGCTCGCTGCGCTGATGCGCACCCAGTATGAACGGACGCCGGCACATCGTGGCTATCTCGAGACCCGGTTCTCTCACGCATCCGCCGAAGATTTCGCAACGCTCGAAGAGCTGGCCAGCCAGATTCGCCAGATCGCCGGTCCACGCCTCGACGAAATTTGCGACGGCTACGATTTCATCTGCAAGATCGTGCGCGAGGAAGAGATCTTCTTCCGACGGAAAGGGCGATACAGGCTCCAGACTTTCGAGGAGGCCAATCGTCTCGTCTACAGCAATCCCGAATATATGGGCCACTACATGGATGGCCTGCTTCTGACCCAGATCTACTGGTCGAACCACACGGCCTGCTATCAGTTCTACCGCAACGTGTTCCTGAAGCAGGCGCCGGCTGGTTATGACTATCTGGAAATCGGTCCGGGACACGGACTGCTGATCTATCAGGCTCTCAAGGACGAGAGATCGGGCAGCGTGAAGGGCTGGGACGTCAGCAAGGCGAGCATCGGCCAAACATGGGACGCATTAACGGTCATGGGCATGTCGGGCAAGAAGCCCGAGCTCGTCCTGCAGGATCTGTACGCTGTCCCGGATGACAGCGCGAAGTTCGATTGCCTCACTTTCTCGGAGGTCCTCGAGCATCTGGAAGATCCGAAGGGGGCCCTCGTCAAGTTGCGCTCGCTGCTCAAGCCGACTGGCCGGCTGTTCGTGAACGTCCCGATCAACAGCCCTGCGCCGGATCATCTCTATCTATTGCGCTCGCCGGAAGAGGCGGTTGAGGCGGTCCGTGCGGCCGGCTTCGAGATCGAACGGGCGGAGTTCTTCCCCATGACCAACCACACGATGGAGCAGGCGCGGAAGCACAAGCTCACGATTTCCGCCTGCATCGTCGCAAGACTGAACTGATGTCGACCCCCGCGCGCCCCGAGTTGATCTTCGACCATGTCGGCCTGGTCGTGCGGGACCTGAAGTCCGGCCTCACCAATGTCTGCTCTCTGCTGCCGATCGTTTCGGCCACACGGGTCTATGACGATCAGGTGCTTGGCGTCTCGGTCCAGTTTCTGCGCGATGCGGGCGGCGTGATGTTTGAACTCATCGCGCCGCTCGGGGACAATTCTCCGGTTGCAAAGATCGCGGTGTCCGGGAAGGGCGTGATTAATCAGGTCGCCTATCGGGTCGAGAATTTGGCAGAGGCCGCGAAATATTTCCGCGCGCGCGGCGCCACTCCGACGGGAGCGGCGAAGTCGGCGGTCGCCTTCGATGGCGCGCCGGTGCAGTTCTTTCTCACCAGGGAATTCGTCGTCATCGAGCTGATCGAGAGCGAAGGCGCCTCGCGCGAATTTGTGCCGGTCTAAGGGCGCATCCGTCAGTTGGAGCGCTGAAGGCTTGCACGAGCTGCTTCGAATGCGCGCTGCACGCAGGACAATACCGCGGGGCCGATCTGGCCGGCATCGAACTGGCCGGCAAATCCAAACAGGGATTGAAAGCCCTCGACCTCATATCCGCCTTCGGGAACCTGTGCTTTCGTGGGCAGGTATCCGCAAAGCGATCCTAGATATCCGGCGTGAAGTCGGATGCATCCCAGCGGCTTGGGCACGGCTTGCCCGATCTCGCTTTCCCATTCGACTGACGGTTCTGCCGAGATGGCGACGATCTCGAGCGCATCATCGAAGCCGAGAACCTGCACGCACAGGGGCTTTTGGGGCGCTGTGCCGTGAAAGAAGCTGCTCAGCGGGACGCTGGCCGAACCGATCCGCAGTTCCTGCGGGCTGAAGTTTTTCGCCGCGGGCCGCTGTGTGGTCGCGTCCAGTTCGCTCGCGAGGCTATCGCTCCAGCGCTGCCAGTCCTCCGCAGACAGCGATGGAAAGAGATTGCCGAAGAACACAATTCGCACCAGCCGTTGGAACCGCTCGCGAAGCGGGACGGGCCGCCGTGCCGGCACGATATGCGGCCTGATGTTGCCGCAGAAGCCGTTCAGGAACACACACGGAATCGGACCGAACCGCTGGCGAAGCCGTTCGCGGATCTTGCCCGGATAGTCGGCGCTAATCGCATCGGTCGGAATGGCGGCGGTCGGGTGGCAGGTGTAGTGCCACAGCACCGCAACGGGCCGATCGTTGCGGACATCGCGCAGGAGCAGAACGGTCGCCAACTCGTTCTTCGGACCCTTCGGGTTCGGCGAGAAGGCGACGCTTGTCAAGTTGAAACCGTGCATCCTGCCGATCGTCGGAAACGCCCAGTAGCGCCGGCGATTGATCGCGTGCCGGAGTTGCCCTTCGAATATCTGGAAGACGACTTCCGCTGGTTCCTGCTCCTGGACGTGTCCAACAAGCTCGTCGACGGCATCGCCAAGCTCGGCCACATAGCGCTCGTCCGGAATGCCGAGCGGTGCGCAGGCCTTGTCGGTCGCCGGAGCCCCGTGCGTGTGGGTGGCCTGCAAAAAGATTTCGTTGCGACGGAAGCCCCGTTTCTCCAGCTTGCCGACGACCAGATCCTGCAGTTCCGAACCGACCTGCAGCAGGTCAAAAGAAAGAAGAAGGACTCGACCGCCAAGGCCCTCGAACAAAATTGCTCCGACTTCGATGGGATCGAGGATATTGCGGCAGGGGGCGGTCCTCGATGGGTAGCCAGCGAGCCGGACGGGGCGGTCGCGCGGCGTGATATCCCGGTGGCCCACTCGCGCAACGACCTTCGACACGTTCAGCCCTCTTACCCGTTTAGAGCGGATGTCACTACCCAATTACACTTGGTCGTCCAAGCTGGAATCAGCACCTCGCCGCTTGTGTGGGGACAATCGTAATACTAAGGCTTAAGCGGCGATGGAACAACAGCACATTCGGAGCGGGACAATGATTGGCCAAATTTATCGCTTCCAGCGGATCGCATTATCCCACTCGTGCGCGACGTGACGGTAATAGGTCTAAACCGCGTTCGCCGCATCCTTGGTGGGTGGTCGGCGAATTCGATGATCGTTCTGCTTGCGCTCACGCAGCAGGTCGTTCTCATTCCGTTCTTCTTGAGATATTTGGGACATGAAACGCTCTCGGCGTGGCTCACCATCTTCGCAGCCGGGAGTCTGGTGCAGGCTGCCGATCCCGGCCTCCATGCATGGAGCCTAAACCGATTTCTCTCGTTCAAGTCCCGAGCAGACTCGGATCGTCGTACGCGTCGGTACTTCGCCGGCAGTCTCCTACTTTTCATCGCTGTCGTTGCTGGTCTGATCGCCATCATCGGGATCCTGCTGATGCTGGTGGATCCGGCCAGTGTCCTCGGTTTTCGCGAAGAGCCTGGGTTCGACCTGACGTTCGCGATTGTGACGCTCGGCCTTGCGACCACCCTGCCGGTGAACCTCGCTAGCTCCCTCTTTCGCGCACGCGGTCTGTACGGTCGCATCGTCGCTGTGCAAGCATGGGGGACGGGTCTTGGCCAGCTTGCACAGGTGATTGCGGTTTTCCTCACCAGTAACTTGCTGGTCGTGGCATTGGCGTACGTTGCCGGGCAGGTTGGAGTCTCCGCGTACATCCTGTTTTCCGACTTGAAACGGCAATTCCCGTTTATCAGCGGCCTCCCGCGCCGCGTTTCCTGGCGGTGGGCCAGGGCTCAACTCGCGGGCGCATTTCCGTTCGGCGTGATGAATTTCGCCGAAGTCGGAATGTCGTATCTTTCGGTTCTGCTGGTCGGAGCCCTCGTGTCTGATCGGGCCGCGATCGCCCAATGGGTGCTCACCAGAACCGTCGCCAATTTTCTGCGCGGCCTCTGCTATCAATTCTCGTTGCCGATCGCAGCGGAGCTCGGCCATGATCACGCCGTGGGTGCGCGGGACAGCCTGCGGACCCTATATGCGAGGGGACTGTTCATCGTGACCTTTACGGTCAGCTTGATCACGGGCGGCCTACTGTCGTTCTGGCGGGAATTCTTTGAGCTCTGGACTGCAGGAGCTATTCCATATGACGCGACGCTTGCAATCGTGCTGATCGGCGGAACTTGTCTCGTGACGCCGGCAACGTTTGCTATGAGTTACGCAAGCTACAGCGATAGGGGCACGCTGCTGCTTTGGACCAAGTCGCTGCAAATTGCGATCTTCTTTGGCCTCGCGATGTTCCTGATCCCGGCTCTCGGTCCGCTAGGCGCCGCGATCAGCCTAACGTCCGGTGATACGGTGGGGCAACTCGGGGTCCTTTTCTCGCTGCTGCTGATCCAGACGCTGCAGCAGCCGCTTCGACATGCGATGCTTCTGTTCGGAATGATGCTAGCAGTTGTCACTACCGGGTTGGGGATGGGGATGCTCGCGCGCTATGCGGTGCCTATAACTGGCTTTGTCGGTCTCGTCCTGCAATGCAGCGTCTGGCTCGCCAGCATGACGCTAATCTGCTCTCCGTTGGCAAGCAGCGGCATACGGAACAAGCTCATTGCGAGCATTCCGCATTGACGTCTACCAACGCGGCATCAGGGCAGCGCGATGCATCATTTGCCCCCGATCTGCTGCTCGAGACGCGTCGTCCGACCTCGGTTTCTCTGGCGAGCTGCCGCATTGCTGGACGTTTGCCCCGCTTATTCCAGGAGTTGCCTATATAGCCATGGTCGCAGCCGTCATGATAGTATTATCCAAATGGGGAATCTGCCTCCGCTTGGTGCTGGTGAACCGCGCTATCAAGTGGCACTCAAGTGCTTACTGTGGACTGCCGTTGCGGTGGCAAGTTTGCTGCTCCACCGAGAGAACGGACTTGCGCGCACCATGAGACTGGACTGATCATCGTGAGAATCTTCCAAAATAACCGCTACTACCCAGCGTTGCGCCGGCGCTTGCGTGACTTCACCTCTCACCGTTCAGGCTTCGAAGGAATGATGGATGCTTTTCTTTCTTTTCGGGAATCAGCAGCTCACGTTCTCTTGCCGGTTGATCAAAGGCTAGAATGTGCATTTTTCGCCAACGGTACTGATGCTGAGGCTCAGCGGGTCTGGGCGGTTGAACATGGCTTGAGTTCACGAACGCCTCTAAGCGAGATTTTGAGATCGCAGATTGAAGAACACTGTACAGAGGTATTCTACAATCTCGACGTAACAAGTTGGGAGGCAGATTTCGCTAAGCGACTGCCCGGATGCGTAAAGAAGCGTGTCGCTTGGCACGCTGCCCCATTCAAGGGTATTTCGTTCTTAGGCTATGATCTTGTGGTGTGCAATTTTCCGTCAATTCTCGCACAGCTAAGTAACCAAGGATATCGGACAGAATATTTCACGCCAGCGCACGATCCGAAACTTGCCTCGTTCGCCGCGCGCCAGGATCGGCCCATCGACGTGCTGTTCGTGGGCGGGTATTCGCGCCATCATGCGCGCCGCGCCAAGATGCTCGAAGCCGTTGCGGCCTTGTCTGGTGAATACAATATCGTTTATCACCTCGATCGCTCTCGCCTATGTCGATTGGCGGAATCCCCACTAGGCTATCTTCTACCCCTCGGAAAGCACCGAAGGCCGACTAAGGTGGCGGCAATCGCTCGCCCACCTGCATTCGGCCTCGATCTCTATGATCTGATGTCTAAAGCCAAGATTGTGCTAAACGGTGCCATCGATATGGCGGGGCCTGACCGTGGGAACATGCGGTGCTTTGAGGCCTTGGGGAGCTCGGCGTTGCTCCTTTCGGACGACGGAGTATATCCTGAAGGAATGCGTGATGGAGAGACAATTGTCACTTACAAGTCACCAGGCGAAGCCGTAGAACGAATCAGAGATGCGTTGGAAGGGGCGCCGCAGACTAGGCTGACGATCGCTGCTGCCGGCTACCACATGGTGTCGACCCGTTATTCAAAAAGCGAGCAGTGGCAACGCTTCGAGGCGCTTGTTGCCGCGATTTAGAGGACAACATGATAGAAAACTTCATTCCAATTTCGAGGCCATCTATCGGGCAGCGCGAAGAGGAGCTCATCATGGATGCTGTTCGCTCCGGATGGGTCTCTTCAATGGGCCGGTACATCGATGAGTTCGAGGCGGTCTTCGCTCGCTATTGTGGAACAGAATTTGCAATCGCGGTCAGCAATGGGACGACAGGACTTCACCTTGCCCTTGCGACGCTGGACCTCGGTCCGGGAGACGAGGTGATCATTCCCGACCTGACGTTCGTTGCGACTGCCAACGCAGTTGCCTACACGGGCGCAAAGCCGGTGCTCGCTGACATCGATCCAGTTACGTTGTGCATCGATCCATCCTCCGTCAATTCATTGATCACGAAACGCACGAAGGCGGTCATTGCGGTCCACCTCTATGGGCATCCTGCGGACATGGATTCGCTCGCTGCAATTGCCGACGCAAACGGAATCTCGTTGATTGAGGATGCCGCTGAAGCACATGGTGCCGAGTACAAGGGCCGACGAGTAGGAAGTCTTAGCCGATGTGGCGTCTTCAGCTTCTATGGCAACAAGATCGTCACTACCGGCGAGGGCGGCATGCTGACGACTAACGATCGCGCCTTCTATAAGCGGGCAAAACGCCTTCGCGATCACGCGATGAGTTCGGAACGTAGATACTTTCACGAGGAACTCGGATACAACTATCGCATGACTAATCTTCAAGCTGCACTTGGCGTTGCGCAGATGGAGCGAATTGACGAGTTCCTTGAGCAGCGTGCCAAGATCATGGCTTGGTATCACTCAGTCATTCCGACGGGTGAAGCGGTGCGACTAAATAAAGTGCGAAATTGGGCGAAGAGTGCGTTCTGGATGGTCTGCTTGGAGGTCGACTCGTTCAACGAGCAGAGCCGTAATGCATTTATGAGCGAACTCAAAAATATGGGAATCGATTCGCGTCCATATTTCTACACTATCTCATCACTGCCGATGTACAGGCAACAGCCACTCCCGATCTCGCTGCGAAAGTCGAGGACCGGGCTGAATCTTCCTAGTTTTTGTGAGCTTACTCAGAAGGACGTCGAGCGGGTTGGTCGGGCGGTGGCCGACTTGCTCAAGCAGGTGAAATGATGCTCGACGAGGCTGTACAGACGCTACGTGCCGCCAGATTCGTGAGGAAGTTGCGTATTCCGTTCATGTACCGGCGACTTAGTGCATACCTAGCGTCCATGTCTGCGGATAGTCCGCTAAAGGGGGTACCTGTTAGGGTCGTCGGAGACGCGTGGGGCGATCCAACGGAACTATTTTCCCATTACGACGCCTTCGGTTATTGGGTCGCAGCCCGACTTGCTCGGACCAACAAACGGCGCCGAGTACTCGATATTGGAAGCCCCAAGAAGCAAAATGCAATTTTATCGGCATTTCACGACGTTTCAGCTCTCGTTCTAGCGGACTGTGGTGACCAGTTCAGTGCGGTGCATTATCTTATCCATGACGTTACGCTGCCACTGCCGTTTTCGGCAGGATCTTTTGATTGTTTTACCTCGGCTGTCACTTTGAACTTGGTTGGGCTGGGACGATACGGCGATCGCATAGACGCAAATGGGATCCCTAATCTCATTTCGGAACTGGATCGCGTGATGTCAGACGACGGGGAACTCCTCATCAGCGTGCCTAGTGGTCCGAGCCAACTTGCGTTCAATAATCACTGGTGTTTCGATATTCATTTGATTCAGCGGCTGTTCAAAGGTTGGCGGCTTGAGAGCGTCGTAGTTGATGGCTGGTCTTCGCCGAGCATATCGCAAAGCGGAAGAGATCCGGCTCGTCGATTTGTGGGTTTGGATGAGCTGCCTGCCATGCGTCAAGGTGACTATCGGGTCGTCTTTTGTGCCTTCGTTCGAGAGGCTTCCCGTGAGCAGGGGAGGAACTCATGATTGGAAAGGTTAGAACCCCCTCCTATACTTGGGAAGAAGCTATCGAGATCCTTAGAAGTGAACCCAAGTACGATCAGCTTATCTACGACGCCTATTTGACGTCGGACCTGCGGGAAAACTGTCGACGCTTTGCCGAGAGCGCGGAGTTCGCGGAGACTTTGAGCCTGATCGAGAAGTATAGATCGGGCGCACGTGATATTTTGGATATGCCAGCCGGCAACGGGATTGCTACATATGCCCTAACCCGCGCGGGGTTTAATGTCGTTGCGGTCGAGCCGGATTCGTCGGCGTCGGTCGGCCGGGGCGCCATTGAGACTTGTTTGTCGAAGGCAGGACTTAATGCCCGCATTGTTGATGCTTTCGGCGAAGAATTGCCTTTTGAAGCTGAGAGCTTCGACGTCGTCTATGTGAGACAGGGACTTCATCACGCTCAGGATCTGAATGCCATGGTGGCCCAATGCGCCCGCGTGCTGCGTCCTGGTGGCTTACTGTTGGCGTGTCGAGAGCACGTCGTGGATGATTATGGATCCAGCTTGCGGGATTTTCTGAACGCCCAAGTTGACCACCAACTGTACGGCGGCGAAAATGCATTCACGTTAGCCGACTACCGGGCGTCCTTGGTTAGAGCCGGATTTGAAGTTGCGCTGGAGATGGGTCCCTACGACTCACCAATCAATTTGCATCCCAATACACCGGAAATTCTGGCGGCCAAAATCTGCGGTTCAACACCGGGCAAGATTCTCAGTTGTATGCTGCCGAAATCTATCGTTGTGAAGCTGGGCATCTGGCAGTTGAAGCGATCTAATCGCCCCGGACGGCTGTACTCGTTTGTCGCGATCGCCAAATAGCGAATAGTCATGCTTGGGTATCTTCTTCCTCTTCTCGTGAAAGTTCGCGGACGATTTCCTTCGATCTATCATTTCCTCGTCCGCATCGCGAAACGTTTCATGGGCGTAACCTTCGGTGTCTACCCTCGCCCCCTCGCCAACGAGGTGGCCGCCGTTACTGAAATCCTGCGTAGCTCACAATGGAACATGGCCTACGGACGGGGGCTCGCTCACGAACGCCTCGAGGCCGACTTTAGTGAAGCCGTCGGCACTCGGCACGCAGTAGCTGTCGGGAGCGGAGGGGTAGCGATACAAATGTCGCTCCGCGCGCTCGGACTCAAGCCGGGCGACGAGGCGATCCACCAGATCGACACATGCTCGGCCACAGCGATGGCGGTCATGAATGCTGGTGTAACGCCGGTCTTTGCGGACATTTCTGAGGAGACATTTATGCTCGATTGCGGTGATCTCCGAAGCCGCATAGGTCCGCAAACGAAAGCTTTGATTGCTACCCATATGTGGGGAAATCCAGAGAACATTGCAATGCTGCGCTCGCTGGCGCGCGAGCGAGGGCTTGTACTCTTAGAAGATGCCTGTCTCGGGCTGGGCGCGGTCGCGGATGGAGCTCCCGCTGGCTCGCAAGGAGATGTTGGAGTCTTTTCGTTCGGTTGCATTAAGCCGATTCAGACAGGAGAGGGGGGGATGATCGTGACAAACGACGAAGCGCTCGCGAGGGAGCTACGGTCGTTGCGTCACTGGGGCGACCGCACAATCGAATTCGGTGTTCGCGATACCACTCAATTGGCTTGGAACGGCCGCATGTCCGAAATTCTTGCTGGCGTCGCCCGCGAACAGTTGCGAGGGTTTCCAAAGCACTTGGCGGACCTCCGGGAAACGGTTGAGGAATTCAAGCATGTGCTGGCGAATCTTCCTGGGCTAACGCTAGTCCTCGGAGCGGAAAAAGAAATTTCTCACTGTGCGTTCACCCAGGTTGTGCTCCGCCTCGACGAGGCGGCATTTGGAGCCGAAAAGAAGACACTCATGGACGAGTTAACCAAGAACGGAGTTCCAAATTGGCATGCGAATTTCGAGCCAATCAACACTCTTTCCTTCTTTAGGTTCGGCGGGTGGCGGGACTGGATATTGCGAGGTGATGTTGACCGTATTGAGAAGAATAATTCTGGCCCGTTTCCGGCAGCAGAACGCGTTTATGCCAAATCAGGCATCGGCTTGGCGAAATCCAACTTTCTATCAGTAGGTAACAAGAAGCATTTGGCGTCCGTACTTCGAACCCTACGCAACAAGAGGAAGCATTGATCAAGCTTGGCGTAGTCGCTCTTTCAAAGCCCGAATTGGGGGGGACGTACCAATATACACTTTCCACGCTCGAGGCGCTTCGATACCTCCGCGAGTTCGAGATAACAATCTACGGTGACCCTTCCAATGGTGACTACGCTCGTTTGGGTTATCCCGTAAGGCGATTCACAGAGAAGCGCCTGGACCAGCTGGCGCGTCTATCTGCATTCATGCTCGGCGTCAGACTTGCTGATCCTTTTCCCGATGAGGACGTTATTCTTTCGCCGATCTATTCCTTGGCTCTGTTACAGACTAGGAAACCGTTCGTCTACACCTTGCACGACGTGCAAGAATACCATTTTCCAGGGTACTTCTCGTGGGGGCAGCGAGTTTGGCGTCACTATGTCCACGCCGCCCTCTCCAGCCGCGCAACCCGAATAATCTGCGAAGCGAGTCACGTGAGGGACGATATTGTCCGATTTTTCGACGTCCCTCGTGACCGTATTGAAGTGGTAGTAGCCCCACCACTTGCGCGGCTGAGGGCCGCAATGGCGCGCTCTGAGTTGGAGGAGGCACGCGTCCGGCTCCATTTGCCTGATCGCTTTGTCTTCTACCCAGCCCAATTTTGGCGCCACAAGAATCATGCTCGCCTAATTGATGCTTTCAAGCTGGTGACTTCAGTCGCCCCAGAGTTGAAACTTGTACTGACGGGCAACAAGGGAGAAGAGTACGTTTCGGTTTTACGCCAAATCGAGGCGACGGGACTAAAGCAGGCAATCTTACATCTCGGCTATATTGGCCAAAACGATTTACAGGCGGTTTATCAACTTGCGACCGCTCTTATCATGCCTTCGCTGTATGAGAGCGTTAGTATCCCAATCTTTGAAGCCTTTCAGTTGGGGACGCCGGTAGCTGCTGCGAACATCCTCTCTTTGCCTGACCAAGTGGGAGATGCCGGTCTCTTGTTCGATCCGCTATCAATTAATGCAATAGCAAACAGCATCTCAGCAATCGCAACAAACACTCATCTTGCGGACTCACTGAGAGTTCGAGGTCAGAATCGGATTCGTGCGATGTCACCCGATCGGTATGGCAAGCAATTGGAGGCAGTACTTCAACGAGTGTACGACGAGCGCTAATCGGCTGGTGAATCACCTTGCGCGCCATTTTCGCGCGGGCTGGTTGTGTTCCGTCCATTCCTCTCAGAACACAACTAAGTGTCAACACCTCAATCAATTGCCTTGAATGGAGGTCGTGGCATGACATACCAAAGTAAGAATAAAACGACGGCGCCGTTCGTTATCATTAGAACGGAGAGCGGCACATTGAGGAAGGTCTGCGTTACGATCCCGCTGGACAAGATTACAAATCGGGGAGGAAGGCCCTCGGAGACTCGATTTCCGATCGACAGAATAAGTCCGCCTAAGAACACGCTTGCCGGCGCCAGAGCGCTGCCGACGGAGGCGATTCCTTCAGTGGCGAGCAGGGATGCGTTCATGTTGCCGACCGGATAATTCCTCGCGATCACGAGCGAAAGTTGTTCATTGTAGGGACAACCCACCATACGCTTCATCCAGGACATCTGGCAGAACTGCGTAAGCTCATGTCGGGAAAAGAAGTCATTATAGACGTCGATTGCGATCGATGGAAACGCAATCATCCGGAAGTTGATCGTGCCGAAGTAGTTCAGGTAGAGCGACCGAGGCACCAGTCCGTGCTCGGACAGCATCGTCATGCCAATACCCAGCGCGACCGGCCCGAGCAGCGATACGATGACTGCAAACCGCGGCTCAAGACGGGTAGCGATTAACCAGAGGAAGCACAGCCAGGCCGGCGCAAACAGAGCCGTCTTCGTGAGGGTGACTGGGTAGAAGGCGACGAGGAGAAGCAGTATTGCCATAGCAGCAAGGCGAGCTCGCATCTCGATGCAGCAGGCAAAGGCGAACGGCAGCAACGCACCTAACGCCATTCCTATCGCATATTGAAGCGCGATTGGAAATCTCAATTCATCGCGGAATTCATAGATGTCTGCGAGTCCCACCAGTTTGAAGTTGAAGAAAGCGCCTATTGCGACGATCGCGAGGCTTGTAGCGGCAATCGCTACGATCAGCCGTCGAAGGCCTTTCACCGAGATCGTCTGTATTGGATTGATCGGAAGTTTGAGAAAAAGGGTGGGAACCAGAAAGGCCGCAGCAGAGGCTATCGCTGAAATAGCCGGGAGCGTATGATCGTATGGCAATTCCGAAAAAGGTATGAGGAAAACGTAACCCAGTGTAATGGTGAAAAGATAGAATGAAAGTAAATAGCCAAAACTGAATCGTGCGAAGGCCATCATGCATGCCAGTGCGGCAACGGGAAGCGCGAGGAGCACTGCTTCGCCAATGTGCGAGGCGCTCCAGGTGAAAAGACGTAGATACCCGTATAGCTGCAGGACCATAGCGAGCGAGATGCCGCAGACGAGCGTGTGAGCTGCAAGAAATGCAAGTATCAATCTTGATCCTGGGTTCTTGAAAATATCAGAGAATTGCATCGTTCCGGCTCTCGGAGGGCATGGCTTCGGCATCTTGCAGTGCGGCGCGCGGAGTAACGCACCACAGGAGAAACAGGATGGCGGCGCCATTGGTTACCAGCGCGACTGTGAACGGCACATTCAGGAAAATATGAAGCTGCAATCCGCCCGACACCAGCACGAAGCGTTCAGGGAGTTCGGCGGAAGCGCGGTTAGCTAGGCTGATCACAAGCCCGCATAAGAGGGCCGTGACAGGCGCGAACAGTGGGCCGACTGATGCGATGCCTTCGGTCGCAAACAGCGACGCATTGAAAAATCCCAGGTGATAGCTGTCCTGCATGTAGACGGAAAGCTGTTCCGTATACGGGCACGATGCGATCAGCTTGATCAGGCCGATCTGGCAAAAGCGCGTGGGCTCGTGAGTCGAGAAAAAATCGTTGTAGAAGTCGAGGGCACTCGCGGGCATTCCGATCATTCGAAAATTGACCGTGCCAAAATAGACAAGGAACGGATACTCCGCCAGCAGACCAAGATTGTAAGCAAGCACCAGCAGAAGTCCGACCGACACTGGCAACAGCAACGAGAGAATGATCGCCTTTCGAGACTCGAAATAGATCGACAGCAGCGTGAGAAACAGCAGCCACCCTGGCGCAAGCAGCGCAAGCTTCGTCAGCGTGATCGGATAAAACAGGCCAAGGAGCAGCAGGCTGAGCGCGGCATAGCCGTACCTTTTGAGCTGATAGAAGCTGGCATACGCAAACGGCAACAGAGCTCCACAGACGATGCCTATGGCGTACAGGAGAGGTCTTGGAAGCACGATCTGCTCGCGAAATTCATAAATGTGGAGCGGACTGACGAATTGCCTGTTAAAGGCGGCTCCAATCGCCAGGACAACTATCGATATGGCCAAAATGACCCATAGGAGCTTGTGGAATCGCTCAGTCGTCAATTTCAGTCGGGAAGGAAAGGCCGGAACGTTCAGGAACAATGCCGGGATGAGAAACGCGGCGCCGGAAACAAAGGCCGAAATTGCCGATATGCGATGATCGTAATGAAACGTCGAGAATTCGACAAGCCAAAGATAGTTCAGGATGAGCGTGAAGAGATAGAAGCCGAGTGCATACCCGAAGCTGAAGCGCTGCCTTACGAATACGACTGATAGCAAGGCAAACGGAGCGGCGGTGGCGGCTGCGGCCAGGACGTGGGGAAGACTATTCTCAGCCAGCGGCAAAAGACGCCGATAGTACTCACCCACGAAAATCAGCGATACCCAGGAAGCCAGGACATGACACACCATGAGGATGACCAGCGGGGATCGGAGGCCCGACAGCGACGGCACTGAAACAACGGCTGTTTTCATTTGTGAGGTTCGGTCCCGCGGAGTGTCGCGCGCTCAGTATCATGTAAGGCGGGGTGTGGCCACAGAGGCCATGCCAGTCTGTGGCCGGTTGCTGGCCTGGAGTTCCTGCTCCGCTTGTCGAAGCGCATTATTGGCTTGATTGATAACGGAATTTTCGAATATAGGCTTTGGCTGCACAGCGCTGTCGGGATTGAGTGTTTCGTGTGGCAGTGCCGATCGTGAGGATGATTTGAATGATCAGATTTGGCCTGCTCGGTTGCGGACGCATCTCAAAGCGTCACTCGGAGCTGTTGGGTAATGGTCAAATTGAGGGGGCGCGCCTCGTCGCGGTCTGCGACAAGGTCAAGGCCCGCGCCGATACTGTCGCCACAAAGTTTGCAGTTCCCTCCTATGACGACCTGAATGAGTTTCTCGCACGCTCCGACATGGACGCCGTCGCGGTCCTGACGCCCAGCGGCATGCACCCCGAACACGCCATTGCCTGCGCGCGCGCGGGCAAGCATGTCGTGGTCGAGAAACCGATGGCGCTGCGGCTCCAGGATGCCGACGACATGATCCGCGCCTGCGACGAAGCCGGCGTAAAGCTTTTTGTCGTGAAACAGAACCGCTTCAACGTTCCAGTGGTGAAGGCGCGCGAGGCGCTGGAGGCCGGTAGATTTGGCCGGCTGATCCTCGGTACCGTACGCGTGCGCTGGTGCCGCGACCAGGCCTACTACGATCAGGATGCATGGCGTGGCACCTGGGCCTATGACGGCGGCGTGCTGA
Organism: Bradyrhizobium sp. SPXBL-02; assembly: GCF_051853065.1. Lineage (NCBI taxonomy): Bacteria > Pseudomonadati > Pseudomonadota > Alphaproteobacteria > Hyphomicrobiales > Nitrobacteraceae > Bradyrhizobium > Bradyrhizobium sp. SPXBL-02. The sequence continues at coordinate 2,843,053 of NZ_CP182474.1, forward strand.
CGAATCAGGCCAGTCACCACATCGACATGCTGGAGTGGTTCTTCGGCGACGTGGTGAGTGTCCATGCGCGGGCAACCACGGCTCTCGTGAAGGTGGAGACCGAAGATACCGCGGTGGCGACGCTGAAATTCCGCAACGGTGCCCTCGGCATCATCGAAGCGACCACGGCGGTCCGGCCAAAGGATCTCGAAGGCTCGCTGTCGATCCTCGGCGAAAAGGGCACGGTCGAGATCGCGGGCTTTGCGGTCAATCAGATCAGGCACTGGAATTTCGTCGACGCGCTGCCAAGCGATCAGGTCGTCGTCGAGAAATTCTCGGTCAACCCGCCCAACGTCTACGGCTTCGGCCACCAGGCGTACTACCAGCACGTGGTCGATTGCCTCCTGAATCAGCGCGCTGCGTTGGTCGACGGCCTGCAAGGCCGCAAGAGCCTGGAGCTGATTTCCGCTCTCTACGAATCGATCGAGACCGGGCAGGAAGTTGCGCTTCGCTTCGAGCCGCGGCGGAGCAAACTCGGAGTGCTCTCGTGAGCGGCAAGCCGCAAGTTCACCAGGTTGGCGTGCGCGACGTCAAATTCGGTGACCGCGTCAAAATGGTCGAGCCCTGCAATCTCTATGGCTGCGAGATCGCGGACGACTGTTTCATCGGGCCTTTCACCGAGATACAGGCTGGCGTTGTCGTCGGGGCGCGCACCCGCGTGCAATCGCACGTGTTCATCTGCGAGCTTGTGTCGATCGGAGAAGATTGCTTCGTCGGGCACGGGGTGATGTTCATCAACGACACATTTGCAACCGGTGGGCCTGCGCGCGGGCGTCGGGAATTGTGGCGCTCGACGAAGATCGGCAATCGGGTTTCGATCGGTTCGAACGCCACGATCATGCCGGTCTCCATCGCCGACGACGTCGTGATTGGAGCCGGGTCAGTGGTCACGAAAGACATCGCCGAGTCCGGCAGCTATGCCGGAAATCCCGCCCGCCGCCTCAAGAGCAAGAGCTAGGGAATAGCAATCATGCCAGTGCCTTACGCGGACCTCGGACTCCAGTATCAGTCGATCAAGGACGAGATCGATGGTGCCATCGCCGCGGTCATCCGCGACAGCGCGTTCATTCGCGGGCCTTATGTCGACGCCTTTGAGCGCGAGTTTGCTGCTGCCGCGAGCGTCAAACATTGCGTATCCTGTGCAAACGGCACCGACGCGCTCTACCTTGCGATGGCGGCACTGAAGGTCAAGCCGGGCGACGAGGTCATTACGACCGCGCATTCCTGGATATCGACGTCCGCGATGATCACGCATGCAGGCGCGCAGGTCGTGTTCTGCGACACCGACAGTGAGACCTTCACGATCGACCCCGCGGCGATCGAAGCGGCGATCACGCCGCGGACCGTCGGCATTATCCCGGTGCACCTGTTCGGCCAGCCGGCCGACATGGACGCGATCATGGCCATCGCGGGCAAGCACGGCCTCTGGGTCATCGAGGACTGCGCCCAGGCCCATCTGGCGCGGTACAAGGATCAGCCGGTCGGGACGTTCGGGGCGGCCGCAACCTATTCATTCTATCCGGGCAAGAATCTGGGCGCGTTCGGCGACGCCGGCGCTGTTGTGACCGGTGATGCCGCGCTCGCCGAGCACATGACCATGTTGGCTCGCCACGGCGGTCTGGTGAAGCACAGGCACCTGATCGAAGGCATCAACAGCCGGCTCGACGGAATGCAGGCGGCGATCCTGTCCGCCAAGCTGAAGCATCTGCAAGCCTGGACCAAGGCGCGTCAGGATGCTGCGGCAATCTACGATGCCGGTCTCAATCAGCTCGACGGCGTGGAGGTGCCCCGCGTCGCGCCTGGTCGAACACATGTCTACCATCTCTACACGATCAAGCATCGCAAGCGCGATGCGCTCGCGGCGCATCTGAACGAGAACGGGGTGCAGACGGGGATCAACTATCCGACGGCCTTGCCGTTGCTTCCCGCTTATGCGCGACTTGGACACAAGCCCGAACAGTTTCCGAGGGCTTTTGACAATCAGAACAAGATCCTCTCGCTGCCGATGTTTGCGGAAATCACGCGCGAGCAGCAGGACGAAGTCATCAGGCTGATCAAGAACTTCTAGACTCTATCCTCCAGCAGGCGCTTCATGATTTCCCGGTAGCGCAACGTCGAGGCTTGCTCACTGTAGTTCAGCGCGGCGACAGCCGCCTTGCGGCCTCGCTCAAGCGTCGCCGCGCGGTCAGATGCTGCCTCGGAGATTGCCTGCGCCAACTTGATGGGGTCCTCGGGGGGCACGACCCACCCAATGTCCTCCTCCGTCACAGCAAGTCCGGCCTCCGAATTCGGCTCCGTTCCGACGATGACGGCTCGCCCGACCGCGAGAAGGTTGTAGAGGCGGCTTGGGATTGAGACGCCGGCGACGTTGCGCCGGTAGGGAATGATCCAGGCGTCGGCCGCCGCCAGAAATTCGGCAAGCTGCTCCTCGGGTACGGGATCGAGCAGGGTCACGTTAGCCAGATTGTCCGAGGCCTGAAGGGCCTTCAGCTCGTTCCAGCCGACGCCCCAACCGGAGAGGACAAAGTGGACGTGCTTCTTATGTTGCAGATGCCGTGCGGCGTCGAATACGGTGCGAGGCGCATGCGTAAAGCCGAGATTACCGCAAAGACCGACGATGAATGGCGCGGAATAGGGTTTCCTGAAATCGCTGCCATGATCGGGATGGCGGAAGCCGATCGGTAGCAATGTCCAGTTGGGCACGAAATGGATGTTGTCTGCGCGCACTCGCGGATAGCGCAGCAGCAGCGGCGGCACGTCGCGGCCGATCACGAAGATCGCGTTCAGGGAGCTGAACAGCCAGCCGTTAGCAATGCGCAAGGCGCGCGTGATGAAGGACGTTTGACGGGCCATGCCGGCGGCCAGCAGAGCCTCCGGATAGAGATCGTAGATAAGGAGCGCGGTCTTGGCCCCGCGCAACCTTGCGGCAAGTGTGATCGCGTAGGGCAGGGTGAAGGGGCTCGTGACCGACATAACGACGTCACCTGCCGTTGCGCGTCTGTAGACGGCCCAGAACAAGCGTATCGCCAGCACGCAGCTTGCGATGAAGCGCCTCACGAGCGCCTGCTTAGGCGGCCTCCAGTTTGCGATCTCGATGACCTCGGGCGTGTCCTTGCCGGATTTCGGCTTGGTGGAGCCCGGCGTCCCAGAGAGGACGACCGTCCGCATGTCGAGCGCGATCGCATCGGCGATCGCGCCGAGATAGATCGCCGTCGTGCTTGGGTCCGGCGGATAGAATTCCGTCGCGAGAATGAAGCTGGGACCTTTCGCCACGTTGTTATCCGATCGCCAAAAGCGGCAAGACGAAGCCCCGGAGGTTTCCGCCCAGAAAGGTGTCGCCCGGGAGCCCCGCGGCGTCCGCGGCTTCGACGTCCGACGGCCTGTCACAGACCAGGAAGCTCCAACTCGTCTCGACGGGCAACCTGCTCAGAAGGTCGATGATCATGCCGCGCTGCGGCTTGCGGCGTTCGCTGACGCACCGGTAACATTTAATAGGGCCGTCGAAATGAAACGGCCAATACTCGAAAGCATTGATATGCACACCCCGGGCCGCCGGTTCACGTGGCATCCAATCGTGTAGCCGATGGATGTCAGTCTCCTCCGGGCGCAGCGCCTGGTCGATTGCTGCGCTCTTTCTGTCTGGGGGCATTCTGCTCGAGTTTGTGTCTCTTAAGATGGCTGCGAAACCGCCGCCCGGCCCAATCGCTCTGTGTGCTCAGTATCACGATTATGTTCCAGGTCCAATCCGTCTCCGCGCCGCCGTTAACCCCGGTTTCCACCCGTGTCCCGGGTTGACCCGCCCGAGGCGATATGGCCAAGAAGAGGCAAGGGCATGCGCTTCGCCCGGCGTTCTGTGTGCATCCATTTCTTTCAAATACTGCGGGAACAAAGTCGGCCATGACTCAACGTGTTGCTCTGATCACCGGCGTGACCGGCCAGGACGGCGCCTATCTGGCCGAATACCTGCTGTCGCTCGGCTACATCGTGCACGGCATCAAACGGCGCTCGTCCTCATTCAATACCGCGCGGGTCGATCACCTCTATCAGGACCCTCATGTCGGCAGCGTGCCGTTCCTGATGCACTATGGTGATATGACGGACTCGACCAATCTGATCCGTCTGGTGCAGAACATCAGGCCGACCGAGATCTACAATCTCGCCGCGCAGAGCCATGTTGCGGTCAGCTTCGAGAGTCCTGAATATACCGCGAACGCGGATGCGATTGGCGTGCTGCGGCTTCTGGAGGCGATTCGCATCCTCGGCATGGAGAAGGAGACGCGGTTCTACCAAGCCTCGACCTCCGAGCTTTATGGCCTTGTGCAGGAGATTCCACAGAAGGAGACAACGCCGTTCTACCCGCGCTCGCCTTATGGCGTGGCCAAGCTCTATGGTTACTGGATCACGGTGAACTACCGCGAAGCCTACGGCATGTTCGCGTCCAACGGCATCCTGTTCAACCACGAGAGCCCGATCCGCGGCGAGACGTTCGTGACTCGCAAGATCACCCGCGGCGTCGCCCGCATCGAGGTCGGTCTCGAGGATACGCTCTATCTCGGCAATCTCTCGGCCAAGCGCGACTGGGGGCACGCGCGCGACTATGTCGAGGGCATGCACATGATCCTTCAAGCCGACAAGCCTGACGATTTCGTGCTCTCCACCGGCGAGACGCGCTCGGTGCGGGAGATGGTCGAACTTGCGTTCGCGCAGGTCGGCCGCCGTATCGAATGGCGGGGCGAGGGAATCGAGGAGACAGGCGTCGATGCAGCGAGCGGCAAGACCGTCGTCAGGATCGATCCGACCTACTTCCGACCGACCGAGGTCGATCTTCTCATCGGCGACGCCAGTAAGGCGCATCAGGTGCTCGGCTGGAAGCCGAAGCGGAGCTTCGCTCAGCTCGTCGAGGAGATGGTGGCGAGCGACCTTGCCGAGGCGAAACGGGACACAGCCCATGGCAAGCGCGCCATTTGAGCTGAAGGGCAAAAATGTTTACGTCGCCGGCCATCGCGGCATGGTCGGTAGCGCGCTCGTGCGTCGGCTCCAACGGGAGGACGTGAGGCTCGTCACGGTGGACCGGCACGAGGTCGACCTCCGCAACCAGACGGCCGTGTTCGGCTGGTTCGCGCAGATGCGGCCGCAGGTGATCTTCCTCGCCGCCGCCAAGGTCGGCGGCATCGTCGCAAACGATACGCTGAGGGCCGAGTTCATCTACGACAACATTACGATCGCCGCAAACGTGATTCACGCCGCGCATCACAATGGTGCGGAGAAGCTGATGTTTCTCGGCTCGTCCTGCATCTATCCGAAGCTGGCGCCTCAGCCGCTCCGGGAAGACTACGTGCTCTCGGGGCCGCTGGAGCCGACCAACGAACCCTATGCGATCGCCAAGATCGCCGGCATCAAGATGGTGGAGGCCTATCGCAGCCAATACGGTTGTGATTTCATCAGCGTGATGCCGACCAATCTCTACGGTCCCGGCGACAATTATCACCCTGAAATGAGTCACGTGGTCGCCGCGTTGATCCGGCGCTTCCACGACGCGAAGCTCTCGGGCGCGACGAACGTCGTGGTGTGGGGCACCGGCACGCCCCGGCGCGAGTTCCTCTATGTCGACGACATGGCCGATGCCTGCGTGCACCTGATGAAGACGTATTCCGGCGCCGAACTGGTCAACATCGGCACCGGAGAGGACATCACGATCGCCGACTTCGCGCGCCTCGTGGCCGAAACCGTCGGATACAGCGGCGGGATCAGTTTCGACACCTCGCGTCCCGACGGTACGCCGCGCAAGCTGCTCGACGTCACCCGGCTGGCTGAACTCGGCTGGCATGCCGCGGTCTCGCTAGAACAAGGCTTAGGGCTAGCTTATGAGGACTATAAGTCGTTGGGGGCTTCCGCCGGCTTATGACTTCGACAAGAGTTCTGGGCATATGGAACTTAGCCACGAATAGACGGTTTGAACAAAGATCGCGACCCCACCGATCTCCATTGAGCTGAATTCACTAGCTTATCTAAGAAATCTAAAGGTCGTACCAACGCGAATGTAGTCTATCTGCAAAGGCCTAGGCGCACATTGCACGTGAAGAGGCAACTTAAAGAGTTCCGGCGAATGCGGATGATTTGCTTGGAGCAAGCGCAGGCCGCCTCGACGGAGCTTGAAAGAAATGCTTTTCTGGAAATCGCGGAACAATATAGAATGGCTGTTGAGACCAGCGCGTTCCTTGCAGCCGCTAGGCGTCCAAGTGGTGCGATGAACGGGGTGGGGGGCATGGAATCAGATCTTCAAGCGCGCTCCCGACGGTTCTCTGAGGAATTACGCGCCAGGGCCGGTAGCATATTGTTATCCCTCAAGAGCCTCCTCTGGTTAGCCGTTCTAGTTGGCGCCGCATTGTTCATCGCTTTCTACCTTCCTTGGTGAGCTGCTGGCACGATCTTTCTCTCAAGAAGCGTCACCGCGTCACGGTCATTGTGCCCCCAAACGCGTTGAGCTCTCTCACTAGAGACAACCGCCGCGCCTTGGGTCCATTGAGCAGTGCTTTAGCGAGCGGACCTCTCGGGTCTGCTGACGGCGTGTTGGTCGAAGCCATGGGCTTGAAGAGGCGCGTCAATCTGGGCTGCAGTTTTTCCATACTTTCGCTAATCCACTGCATTCTGAACAATGTAGAACAATAGTTGGAAGTGGCGACGAGTTGCCTGTTCAATCAACGCGGTGAAGCGTCATCTCGACCGCCTTTGTGCGGTAGGTGTTCAGAAGCCTATGCCGCAGTATCCGGTAGCGCTGCGTCTCCGAGGAGAGCTCGGCCATGTTGATAGCCAGCAGGCATTCAGAGGCGGATTGCGGATCAGCGTAGCGGAAGATTGCAGACTGAAGTGCGCGATAGTGATCAACGTCTCGCCTGGCAATAGTTAAGGTGGAGGGCACAGCGCCGCGAATTGTGACGGCGATGCGCTCGACAGCTGCGATTTGAGGTGGGCTGATAGCACCATTCATTGATCTTGCGCCTCAGATTGCGGGCGCAAAGATCGGCAACGGCGAAATTTGCGGGGGTCCACCACCCTCTTTCGTTTCCATGCCTATGCAGAGATTGACGATGCGATCGGCGCAACGGACGGGGAACTCGTCGCTGACTTTGCGTCCTAAAGGCCCCGTTTGAGAAAATTTGAGGTGACGCGCATTAGCGGGGCCCTTCTGGCAACTAGGCAATCTTGGCTGGGACTGAAGGCAAGGCGATCCTTGCTTCGTCGACGGGGTGGCTCCTTTGGGAACGCGAGGCCGACCTACGGGGGAGGGGCTGTTGGCACGAAAATGTCGCCGGATGCCCCCGAGGGAGATTTCGATCGAGAGCACCGCATTGCGATGAGCCACATGTTGCACTGCAGCTGAGCTCGAGCGCTGATATCACTTCCGGTTCAAAACCTCAGTGACCGCCCCGAGCTGAACGATCAAATTGTCTGAGGATCCTCAGGCTCTGCTTCGCACCGCTTTTCACGCCAAGTCGGATGAGGCTCTCCTGGTCATCCCCACGATGATGCGGGGTCGCCGATGAAATGGCGGCGGTCGTTCGCGTGTAAACTAACGACATGATTCGGCGCGTCTGCGCCATTCGTTTGAACCGGTGTCCCCGGTATCTGCTACGCAAGAACAAGCGGCTGAACATGCCGCACTGCCCCCCGCGTCCGACCCGCGTCCGCGAGGCGAGATACTGGCGCGATAATCAGAGTTGGCGCCCGGCCGACTCAGTAACGGTCTAATTGCAGGAGAATGCCAGTGATTTCTACAGCAACATTGTTGCTCGTGCGACGGGCATGGTTCTTGTTCTCACGCGCTTAAAGCAAGGACGAGGGAGGCTGACCAGTAACAAAGCGACAAAACGAAGCCAATTTTGCGCATTGAGGGCAAATAGGATGCAGAAGGCGCGGGGCAGACAAGGATGTTTTCCAACCGCGGGATCTGTTGAAATGAAGGAGGGATTGTCGGAAGATCGGGAGGATCCTTTCCCTCGTGGCCAGTGAGCTTTGAAGCGTCCGGCAGTCTTTTTTGATCGCGATGGCGTCCTCAACGAGGACGACCGCTATGCTTTTGATCCGGACAAGCTCCGGTGGGTGGAAGGAGCCAAACAAGCCGTAAAGGCAGTCAACGACGCCGGGTATTTTGCTTTTGTCGTAACGAACCAATCAGGAATTGCGCGGGGCTATTATGAGGAGCGGCATGTTCGCAATTTGCACGAATGGATGTCGCGTGAACTTGCTATCGTCGGTGCACATATCGATGCGTTCGAGTTCTGCCCGCACCACCCCGATGGGCTGATTGAGCGATACCGTATCCTCTGCAACTGTCGCAAGCCGCAGCCCGGGATGATTAGAGCTCTGCTCGGGCGCTACCCAGTGGATATCGATGATAGCTTCATGGTCGGGGACAAGCAGACTGATCTTGCTGCGGCGCAGGCAGCTGGCATCGCAGCCTATCTCTTCAATGGGTCTAACCTCCATACTTTTATCGCTCCGCTGTTAACAGCTTGGTCCCATGATCCTCCGCATCAACCACTGTCGCATCGTGGCGGCGCGGGAACGGAGGATTGATGCTGTCGATTTGCGATCAGAAGTTCGGTCGATTGCGAGCTAGCAAAACCGAGGAGGGAAGCTGGCTTCCAATCAACAGAAACCCCATCGCGCAAACACAGCGAAGAGTAGCGGCCCGCAAACAAGTGCTGAAAAAGCAATACCGAGCCGCAACGCTCATCGGCTTGGTTTATCTGGTTGGGACGATTCCGATGGTTCTGGTTTCGCCGGCTTCGATGCAGTTGCGGAGGAGTTCTGATCGCTTCAAGATCTTATGAGAAGGCCCCTCTCTCGCGGCAGCGGGAAGGATTCAAACGCATCTAGCGGAACAATGGATGAGACCTCAAGCTGGGCTGGTATTGAAGCAGGAATTCAACAGTCGGGCTCAAGCCGGAGAACATCGTCGCGTTTGGACGGGTAGATGCATCACTGCTATCATTTAGTTCGAAGACTTGGAGGCGGCATGAACGACATCTTTCCTCTGCTGGCGGTGGCCATCACCATCGGCCTTTTCCTGCTGTACGCGATAGTGCGGCCGAACCTGCCTCGATCCCGGTCCGCCGATGAGCTTCCTCGCTGGCCCGATTCAAGTTTGAGATAAGCGACTGAGCTACTTGGGTCAGCATTTTTGGTTGGCGGCTTGCTCGATACCAGGCGTCTGGCGGTCGACGACCTGCAGCGTGCCGAAAACCCGAAATGGAACTTGCATCGTCGGGCAAAACAGTGGTTCATAGGGTGCTGGTCCAGTCGTAAATGGAGTCCAGCCAATGGCCGGGCAACGCAAGGTTTGCTCCGATCTGCCGGAAGTAGCTAAGCTTAACGGAGAATTCCGAAGGAATTACGGAAAGATCCTCGGAGCTTTCCTGTATCTGCGCTCAATCAGCGCCGCCCGTGGGCGTTCCTGGTTTTGGACCGCCTTGCTTTCGGCCGCTTGCTCGACGGCACTGGCGTGGCTCGGAAAGCGGGGAATGCTGCTGTAAGCTGCCGGCTATCGCTTCCCAAACAAGGCTAGGCCCGGAGGAACCGAAGGGCTCTCTCTGCTCGCGCCATGGAGCGGAGTGGACGCTGCAACTTACCCCCAAGGCGTTCAATTTCTTCGCGGGTTTTGCGAGATCTCGCTGCAACAGCAGAGGCTTAAGCTCTCAAGGAGCGCCTAAACCATGCCGCCAAAGTCGATGCCTTCCTTGGCAAGCTCCTCGGCTTCCTCGGCGGAGGACGCGGGCTTCGTGTCAAGGTAGGGATGCTCAGAGGCCGGCAGGATGGTGCGGATGTTTTGACCGTCCGTCCGCGTGATGCGGGCAACCCAGCGTTTATGGCCATGCTCAAATCGCTGGATGTGATACTGTTTGTACGTAATCATGGATCTCAAACGCAACTGACGCTGACACAGGCCCTGTCTATATGACCCTGCGCCACCATACAACAGGTCTTAAAGCCAAGTTAATATCGAGAGTCTAAATTGGCGCCTCGCGTTGATCTTCATAGAAAAACCCTTCGGCCTCGAGAGCCAGCGGGGAATTAACTGAGATTGTGACTAGTTTCGTAGTCGCCCCTCAGCATAGCGCAGCGGCTCGCCCGCGTTCACGGGAATGCTGCCCGTTTTTTGCACAGTCTGCGGCTCGAGACGGACGTTGGCGTTAGAGCAGGCTATAGTTGAGATACCCACCCGCAGCCAGCCCCTGCAACGCCGTTCTTTTCGACACTGGCGTGATCTCTGTTTCGCATTTGCCAACGGAGGTCGGGCATGGCTCAAGTCGCCTCAATCCTTGCCAGGTTGCTGGTCGAAACGACACCTCGAGAAAGCACGACAAAGCTAGTTGCGATCACGGCTCATGGAGGCGAAGTCACGCGCGGCAAGCTCCAGCTCAAGCTCAGTGATCCGCTCGAAAATGCGCGCAGCGATCCTCTCCGACTCCTGGACGGTCAGTGACCGGATGCCCACGGACGTAAGTTCGTCTCTTAGGATTTTCGCGACAATCGACCTAACGCTCATAATAGCACATCCTAAACGCGTGCATCAAAGCTTACCCCGGGCGTGGGCACAAGGTCCCAAAATGCGGTTGGTCGGACCTCAGCGTCGTCGGTGGATCTTTCTGGACTTGGATGGCATCGCTTTCGCCCGCCCACGCTGCCGCGTCGGGGGCGTCTGGGTAGTAGGATCCGCTTTTGTCAATCGCCTCGTGATGGCTTGGACGAGGCCCTTGGCGGTCTTGAAGCGCGCAATTCCTCGCCGCGCTCGCGCCGCCTCGGAAAAGCGGATCGTGCGTTTCACTTTGCCATCGGTCGGCAACAACACGTAGTCGAGCACTGTCTTGTTGTGCTCGGCTAGGCGGATGGCGGCAATCCAGCCGCCAGGGAGGCATGCCTCGCGCTCGATGCTCCAGTGCGGTGCATGGGTTGGCTTTTGCGGCGGTGTCCAACGGGCAGCCCTCACGGAAAGGCAGGCCGACCCGTTCACGCGCAGGCAATGGCTCCAGCCGCCTGAACTGATGCGTCCGCCTGCCGCCTTGATCGCAGCAGCGACCTGTTCGACGAGCTTTGCCCTCAGCTCGGACCAGACAGGGCGGGCGTCGAGAAATTCGTAGTTTCGCTTCGGGCTATAGCCGAGCAATCGATACAGATTTCGAAAATTGCCAAAATGAGTCTGGCAGGTCGCGGAGCAGGGCAGTCCCGGAGTTCGATCGATAATGGTCGGCGTCAAGCGGCCCTCTTTAAGAAGAGTTTTGCGCAGCCGAACCAGCATCTCATCCTCAGAAAGATCAACGCGCCGGTTCTCTATAATGCTTCTAGCGGTGAAGAAGATCTCGCGATCAATGATGGGCTCGATGCAGTCCTTGCATCTGATCCATTGGTCAGGCGGATTCCTCACCGCGGCCTGTCGGAGCTTTTGGGACTTCCGGTTGAAGATGAGGTTTCCGATGTAGCTCTCGTTTCTGAGAACAGTGCCAACCGCGGCGCGGGTCCATGGCACGCCGGTACTCGTGACGAGCCCTTTTTGGTTGAGCTCCCAAGCGATCACTGTCTCCGACTTAACCTCCAAGAACCTTTCGAAAATCCACTTTACGACCGCGATCTCCATGGGGGCACCCGGTCGAATGCGGATGTGGTCGGTCAGAAGGTACTTCCGTTCCCCCTGTTTCATCACTCGTCTCGTCTGCATCTTTTCGTCGACGAGCTCCCGCACGAGTGCGTAGCCGGCACGTCCACAAGGTTTGTAGCCGAGCCGCGCGAAGCGGCACTGACCGGCGTAGACCTTCGCTGACAGCTCGCGGCTGTACTCGGCGGCCATCACGCGCTTGATGTTCTTGACGATGCTCGCCAGCATGCTCCCATCGTTCTCGAATTGCTCAGCGCAATAAGCGACCTTGATGCCAGCGCGCCGACAAACGAACTCGTAATGCGCGCTTTCATCGACGTCCTGGAAACGGCCCCATCGGCTTACGTCGTAGACCAGGAGATGACCAAAGTCGGCCTGGCTGCTCTCGACATCCTCCAGCAATTGGAGGAGCCCAGTCCTGTTCTTGATGAGCAACCCGCTCTCGCCTTCGTCCTTGTAGGTTCGCACCAGGGTCAAATGATGCGCGTGGGCGTAGGCGGCGATGACGGCCGCCTGATTTTGAATGGAGTACTGCTGCCGGTCGGTTGACATGCGGACATATTGCGCTGCCAGCCCGCTGAGGAGCGATTTTGGCAGATGAGCTTTGTGAACGATGAGCGCATTACTCATTTTCACCTCATCAGCACCCGAGCTACCAGCGCATAGAACAACTTGAGCTGTCGGTCTCGAAACTCTTGCCCTGTGAGTCGGATTGCTGCGCTTGCGAATGGCATCCGCGGCTCTGATCGGCGCGATCGCCGGTCAAGATACAGCCGGTCCGCCTCGCAATGCGAATGTGCGATGCGCGGCGCTTCCCGAACTGCTTACTTCTACCCCGGTCTGCCGGTGACGATCTAGCTCGATCTCCTTTAGAGGCGGGGCCGGCGCATCGGTGCGCTGACGAAGCGCTGATGCCTGATCTCGCGCAGCAGCAACGTGCGCTTGGTTTGGGCGGCGTTGAGCAGACCTTCGAACAGCACCAGGATCTCGCGCGCCTGGACGTAGACTTCGGTGGTGACGGCGGCTTGATCGAAGCCGTAGGCGGCCAGCCGCGCCTCGATCTCGGTCGCAGCGATCGGGTCAGTGCGCCAGCTCAGCGCATTTTGCTGCGTGTAGTATTCGGCCTGGGGTTCGAAGTCGGGATCGATCCCGACCATGTCGATGTGCCGCAGCGCCGCTGCGATCGCCTTTTGGCGAGAGGTCTGGAGCAATTTGTGCCGCAGCATGCGGTAGCGCTGGATTTCCCAGGATAGCTCGGCCACATCGATGGCGAGCAGCCACTCAATGGCGGATCGGGGCGCAAGGTCCGCAAAGATGGCCTGGCGCAGCGCGTGGTAATGGTCGAGATGTTCGCCGGGCAGCAGCAGGGGCGGCGGCGCCAAGGCCGCAAACTCGGCCGGGAGTGCCGTGGCGGTCAGCTCGCATGCGGTTTGGAACGGGCCATTCATCGGGATGCGGCCTCCGCGCCGAGGTTGGCGAGGATGGCTGCGGCGCCGGCCGCGCCCTCGGCTCGACCATGGACCGGGCTCGCCGCCCACAGCTCTTGCGCGACCGGCAGTGGGGCGATCTGCAGGTTGGCCCACCACGCCCGCTCGTTGCCGTGCCGATGCAGCTCCTCGTGATGGACGCGGCACAGCGGCACCGTGAACTCATCGCTGACCTTGCGCCCGAGCGCCCGCGGCTGGGCGAAGGTCAGATGATGGGCATCGCACGGGGTTTGCCGGCACACCAGGCAGGGCTGCTCCCGGACAAACAGCAGGTGCGCCTTGCTGCGCTTGCGCGGCGGCTCCTTGGGGTGCGCGAGCCCAGTCTCGGGATGCGCGGGCTGCAGCGCGGCCTCGGCGTCCGCAGCAGACGCCGCCGGCAGGGGTGGGGCGCCATCCAGGACGGCGGGTTGCTCGGCCTGAGTCCGGGCCGCGTCCTCAAGCTTGGCCTGATAGGCTGCCTCGACGCGCCGGGCATCCGGCTCCTGCAGGCTGTTCTTGAGCGGCAGGCTCGCCTTGGCCCAGCCGAGCAGATCGGCGCTGGCCGGCAGCGCCTCGAGCTGGCGCAACAGCTGCTCCCGGAGTGCGGCGGACTCGCCCGGCCGCAGCACCGGCGCATGGTTGAGAACACCCTTGCCGGGCGCGGCCTTGAGGGTGGGCGGAGCGGGGGGACCGACCGTATCCGGGGCGTCGAGATCATCCTCGCCGGCAATCCCGACCAGCGCGAACAGGGCGTAGCGGCGGGCGTAGGTCAGCGCCGCACCCATGCGATGCGGCGCCTCGATGTCGCGGGCGGCGCAGACCGGCCAGTCCGAGGAGATCCACTCGCCGGAGGAATGGGCGAGCAGGGTGGTGAGGTGGATGTGGCCACTGGTTGCCTCGACCCGGGTGGTCTGGATGGTGGCGATCTCCTGCTGGCTCAAGGTCTTGCGCACGATGTCGAGGCCGCTCGCCAGCGAGGCGTAGCGGAAGGTGCGGTCGTCATCGCGCAGGAACGGCGAGCGGAGCTGAGCGGTCAGGGTCTTTTCCGGGTTGGTCAGTTCGGCTTGGGCGCGGGCCAGCGCCGCCGCGATCGCGCCGATATGCTCACTGGCCTGGTGCATGGACGGCCTCCATCTCAACCGGATCAAAACTGATCGCGCCGGCTTTGGAGCGCTTGGCGCGAACGCCGTGGCCAAACGCCTCCTTGGCATCCTCCGGCAGCAGCCTCTTGAGCTCGGCCTTGGCGAGTTCGTGCTCGGCATGGGCGTCGCGGGTGCGCAGATAGATCGCCGCACATTCGGCCCAGACATTGGACGCGCTCATGTCGACGACCTTGACGGCAGCAAGCCGCGGCCGTGGGGTCTCGATCCCAAACAGCAGCGGTGGCTCGCCGCTCTGCACGCAGCGCCAAAACTTCTTCTCCGCCGTCAGCAGCAGGTGCTGATAGAGCGGGTCGGCATGCACGGTGATTTCGACCCATTTGCCGCCGCCGGTGATGATCGAGAGCACGGCCGCGCGCGCCGCCACCACCCACATGTTGTGCTGCAGCTGCGCCATGTGTTTCTCCGCCGCGGCCTCTTCGGTAAAGCCCCAGGGCAGCATGAACTTGGCCTCGAACACCGCGCCGGTCGGGGCGACGAGGCCGTCCAGCGTGGCCGCCATCCAGCCATGGACGGAATGCCGCACCCGCTTCTGGACGTCGGTGATCGCGTGCCCGGTGGCGGCCTGGTACCAGGCGCGGTTGAGCGCTTCGGTGGCGAGGCCGAGCTGCACGACCAGGTTGCGCGACAAATCTTGCGGCGCGATCTCGCCGCGCTTTTCTCGCCACAGGCGCAGCAGCTCGTCCTGGTCATGGCCCATGATGATGCGCGCGTCTGAGCCACCAATGAAGGCGCGGCGATCGTGGCCGTTCAACGTGATGACGGAACGGGGCGCCTCGGCGCCGTCGGTTGCAATCGTGGTCACCGGTCTCTCCTGGGTTGGCACACGCGGCTTGCCGCCGCACCGCCAAAACCCCCGCCACTGCGAGGGGAAAGACCGGGGCCAAGGGCCGAAAGGCCGGTCCGGTGATTAACGCTCCTTTTGCGCGGGAATGCCAGTGCTTTCTGCAGCATTTTTGCTAAAACAGCGGGCCAAAACCCTTGATCTGTCAATGCGTTGGAGCCAGCGTTCGGGCGCCACAACCGGCCCCCGGCCGAGGAGCTTTGACATGACGTCAGTTCGACAAATCGAAGCCAATCGCAGCAACGCCAGTCGCAGCACGGGACCGAAAACGGCGGGTGGCAAGACGAGGTCCAGCCGCAACGCGCTGCGTCATGGGCTGGCGCGGCGCGATCTCAGCGATCCTGCCGAGGCGGCGAATCTTGCCGTTGCGATTGCTTCCGGGCTCGGGCATCAGGTCACGCTGGACGCGGCGATGGCGCTTGCACGGTCCAAACTCGCGCTGCTGCGCATCCGCAGCTTGCGGCAGGCAATGTTGGTTGCGCTTCTGACCGGTCCACTGCTGGCAGATCTTAAGGGGCTTCAAGGGCTGGAGCGCTACGACCGGGCCGCTTTGGTGCAGCAGAAGCGGACGCTTCGCTCGCTCGGCTTCGCGCGCGAGTAAGGCAAGGTCGGTTGGCTTCGTTCTGGACATTGGCCGGGCTGCGGCAAAGCTCCTCGACCGCGCATCGAAGGTGATGGGCTCAGCGCCTGGGCTGCTTCGGTGCCGAGCCCCTGGTGATCCCGAACTTGGATTATCCCAGACTGGACAAATTCGATCGGCCCGCCGAAATACTATTTCAGAGACGCATTGACGAAATGCACAGTCAGTAATTGAGATTCTTTTAAGAGTTGTTCTGCCAGAAGCATTCTCCTGTAGCGCGAGACTGCCCAATGACAAAAGAAAGCGATGAGGCCCTGCCGCAATCGCCTCTCCATGCGTCGCTCGAACCGCTGCCGCCAACCGGGTTTCCGCGCACTTAACGTTCGATG
This sequence comes from Bradyrhizobium sp. SPXBL-02, assembly GCF_051853065.1. Lineage (NCBI taxonomy): Bacteria > Pseudomonadati > Pseudomonadota > Alphaproteobacteria > Hyphomicrobiales > Nitrobacteraceae > Bradyrhizobium > Bradyrhizobium sp. SPXBL-02. Next base: position 2,859,184 of record NZ_CP182474.1, read on the forward strand.
CTCGAGGTGGGTGCTTGAGGTCATCATCCGGCTTGCACTTTATTGGGCTTGACCACGTTCGGGCAGTGGCGGTGCTTATGGTGTTCGCCTGGCACTTCACGCATGCCGTGGGCGCTTACCGCCCATGTCTGCAAGTGGCGCATCTGCAAAGTTGCGCCTTGGCGGTCGGAAGTCCGCTCGTTGGGCCAGACCGCTCAGATTTGCTCAACCTCAGTTCTTCGCGTTTTGACTCTGGCTGTGTAAAAACGCGAACAGTCGAAAGCCGGCTAGAACCACGTTCTTTTGTGCGCCATTTCACTTGAAATTGCTTGCGAGCATGAGCGCTACATCGGCCTTCGACGAACAACTTATTCTTCGCATTCGACGGCCGGTGCGTTTTCACACAGCCAAGACCTGAAATGGACATTGCGAAACAGCGGTGCTGTTAGGATCTGTCTACGGCAACTTGCGCTGCCAAGTTTTCCCGAAATTCTAATGTAGAGATGTATTGACGAAATACACACTCATGAATTGTGACTCTTTTAAGAGTTGTTCTGTCAGAAGCGTTCTCCTGCAACGCGAGAATGCCCAATGACAGAACAAAGCGATGAGGCCCTGCCGCAATCGCCCCTCCATTCGTCGCCCGAACCGCCGTCGTTTGACCTGTCACTCTCACTCCTTCGGCTGAACTGGGCGCTGATCGCTGCACTTGCCGCAATATTCGGCGCCGGCGTTCTCCTGACCGGCTTCAGCGTCAAGTGGGGCGGATATCTCACAGTAGGAGGTGTGGCAGCGGTTTACGGCTTTGTGGGGCATTTCAACGCCACATCCTCGACCGCCAGCCCCAGGGTCTACGCAACACTGCTGCTGCCAGCGCAGACCGTCCTGTTTCTCATCCTTCTTGTATCCCTCGGCTACATTGCGGCCTCCGCGGATTTGCCAATGCAGGAATCCAGGCTGCTGGCTTTCGACCGCATGCTGGGATTGGATTTCCGTGCCTATGTTCACTTTGTGGATAAGAGGCCGGGTTTGCTGCATGCATTCGCGCTCACATATGATTCCATCAATAAGCAGATGCTTCTACTAGTCATCCTCCTGCCGCTGTTCGGATTCCATCAGCGAGGCACAGAATTTGTGCTCGGCCTCGCCGTGGCTCTGATCGCAACCACCTTCATCTCGACGCTCGTTCCTGCGACGGGAGCGTATGAGACCGTCGGACTACATCTCTCCGACCATCCGAACTTCGAGCCGGTCTGCTATTACGCGACTTTGCGCGAGCTGCCATTAATCCGGGAGGGCGTCACCAGGGTGGTTGACGTGTACGCCTTAGCTCCCGTTCTGACCTTTCCCAGTTTTCACGCCGTTTTAGCTGTCCTCTATGTGTGGGCGATGTGGCCCATTCGGTGGTTGAGGATTCCGGGCGCGCTGTGGAACGCGGTCATGCTGGCTGCGACGCCAATCGGAGGCGGTCATTTCTTTGTCGACGTCATCGCCGGCGCCGCCATCGCTTTGCTGACAATAGTTGCCGTTCATCGCCTTGGACGCCGCTTGTCCCGCAACCACAAGGTAGTGAAGCCGGCACTGCTGCCGCTCCCTACTGCTACTATGGCGACGGCCAATGCGTGATCGGTTCCTTCTGCGCCTAGCAGATCACCAAATGCAACGCCCCCCTCAATCCGTTGTAACGGCAGAATCCCCGCCGCGCGGCGAGACATACTGCAATGGTTCGGCCATACGCCAAACTTCTAAGACGCCGCAGGTGTTCACGGGTGTACAGGCAATGCGCGGCATTGCTGCGCTGTTGGTGGTCTGCGGGCATGCAGTCAGTGCGAGGCCCGATATGGTAGGTTATGAACTTGCCGAAGGCGCGCTGACCATTCTTGCAAGCGGTGTCGACGTCTTCTTCGTTATCTCCGGCTTCATCATCGCAACAACGGCCGCGGCACAACGCAACCCCTGGAATTTTGTTTTCAGACGAGCCGTTCGAATTTATCCGGTCTATTGGCTCGCGTTGCTGGCGGCGTTCGCCAGCTCCTACTGGATCGCACTGGCGCCGGGCGAACGTCCGGCACTCGACGTCGGAACGATCTTCGCATGGACATATCCGAACTGGTACATAGGGCCAGCATGGTCACTCGCTTTCGAGCTTCACTTCTATGCTGCGGTCGCGATCATTCTCGCGATCAAGCCGAACCGGCTATTCGAAATCCTCTTCGCGTGGCTCGCTATGGTCATCGTCGCTCTCTACTTCCGAATCCAACTCGGCATCTGCTCCCACCCGCTGGTGCTGGAATTCGGCGCTGGCGTTGGTATTGCCTATCTCCTGATAAGCCGCGGACTACGCTTTTCGCTCGGTGTCGTAGCCTGTTCAGCAGGCCTGTTCTTTGCTGGCTGGTACTGGATCTTCGTGCATGGAGCGACCGATCCACAGTTCGCCCGCGTACCGACCTACGGGCTTGGCGCGGGATTGCTCATCCACGCGGTGGTATCTGCCGAGATCGAAGGGCGATCCTTCTCGCCCGTCTTGCAATTCCTGGGCAAGATTTCGTACTCGCTATACATGGTCCACTATCCGTTGGTGAAATGGATCGCCAATTTTGACGGGCCGTGGCTGCTATCAGCCGGCGGAACAGTCATCGGTCTCATCCTGTTCTCCATCGGTCTTGCCGCTGCCTCGTACATCCTCATTGAAGCGCCGATCCTCTGTTGGGGAAGAAGCTTGAGCCTAATGCGACGGAGCCAATTAACATCGGATGCGCCGCAACGAGAAGGGACCATGCTTCCGACAAGTATGAAATGAACGATTCCCTGTACGGCAGGCCTTGCAGATGCTGCACTGGGCCGATTTCGAAACCCTTGTTGACATCATCTTTGCGCGCAGCGGCTGGAATCGGGTCTCCGTGCTCGGCGGCACCAAGAAGCTGGTTGACCTCGAGCTGGAGCATGCGGTGATCAACGAGCGGGCAGCAGTTCAGGTCAAGTCTGCCGCCAGCCAAAAGATCTTGGATGCCTATATCCGCCGGATGGACGCCACTGAGCAGTTCGACCGGTTCTTCTTCATTTGTCATTCGCCAAAGGGGGCGCTGAGCGCCCCCGACGACCGCTCCGACATTCACGTCTGGACCGGTCGCGAGTTAGGTTCGACTATCATGCGGCTCGGGCTGCACGATTGGGTGATGGAGAGGCTCGCCTAACCAACCGCGATCGATCAGAGACGACTTAGCGCGGGGCTGCGCGCTGGCCCGGACAGCCATGCAACTGGATCTTCTCCGGACTACGGGAAAGAATCGGCGACCCCCCTGGCGCGGGGAAACTCGGCCAGCACGGTGTCCCGCATCCGATTGAAGTCGGCCCTTATCTCCTCTATCGACCTCGCGTCATAATCGCGTTCGATCTTTGCACTTTCGATTTCGCGAATTTGCTGAATCAGTGTCATCATCCACTTCAAGGTTTTCGCATCGCCCTTGAGCGCGACATCGATCACTTTCTTAACCAGTATCCTGTCAGTCTCGATGCGCAATCGTTGACCATCTTCGACAATGGGTCGTGTTCGCTTCAGTTCGCGCCCAAATAGCTCGAGTAAGTTGAGACATTTTTTGGGCCTACCGCGCGGATTGCCGGACCGGCCCGGCTTGAAGCGCCGCGCTTTCGGAGGTTTTCCGTAGCCAACTGAATAGTTTTCAGATTCGCGCTTGGTCATTGCCCGCACTCCCGTTGCTTGTCTGCGGCGATTTCGTCGAACAGGCGCCCGGTTGGGACATGGACAGCGCTTTGGCCGGTGTGGCGTTGCCAGCGCCTTATCGCGACGTCAACGTAACGCGGCTCGAGCTCCGTCGCGTAGAGGCGGCGGCCCACCCTCTCGGCAGCCAGCAAGGTCGAGCCGCTGCCCAAGAAGTTATCCAAAACAATGTCATTGCGTTCCGTGCAGTCGAGGATCGCATCGGCGAGCAGCTGAACCGGCTTCACAGTGGGGTGTACGGCTAGCAGGTTGCCTTCTTCGCCGCTCCGTTCGAAGCTATTGCATCCGGGATATTGCCAGACGTTGGTTCTGAAGCGGCCATGTCGACCGAGCTCGACGTTGTTGCGATGGGACACTTTGCCGTGCTTAAACACAAAGACCAATTCGTGCTGGCTGCGATAGAGGGATCCCATGCCAGCGTTCGATTTGACCCACGCGCATATGTTCTTGAGCTCGAGGCCAATGGCCTGGCCGGCGGCAAGAATCTGAGCGGAGTGACGCCAGTCCATGAAAATGTAGAGGAGGGCTCCCAGGGAGAGGTGCTCGGTCGAGCGGCGAAGATAGCCGCTTAGGAAAGCGGTAAACTCCTCGTTGGACATTTCGCCGGACGCCATCGCAAACTCGCGGTGGTGAATGCGTCCTTTGCCGGAGACGTGCCCTTGAATGGGGACATTGAACGGCGGATCGGTGATCACGGCGCGGGCGCGCGCGCCGGCCATGAGGGTGGAGAATGAATCGGACTGCAGCGCGCTTTGGCACAATATCCGATGTGGTCCGGCTTGCCAGAGATCGTTGAGAGCCGAAACCGGCGCCGAGACAATCGCAGGAACGACGTCGGCCGGGTCCGGAGCCGGCTCGAGCTGCAAAGACTCGAGGTTCTCGATGCGAAAATCGATCTCTCCCTGGGAGAAGCCGGTGACCTCGAGACTGAACCCGAGGTCGAGCTGAGAGAGCTCCTTGAAGGTCTCTGCGAGCGCGCCATCGTCCCAGGGCGCTAGCTCGCTGAGCCGCTGCTCGGCAATCCGGTAGAGTTCGAGTTGTGCGGGCGTGAGATGCGTGACCCGGATGACCGAGAGCTCGCGCAAGCCAAGCTGCAGCGCGCCAAGGTACCAGATCAAACCGATCACGACTACGCCCGTAGCATCGATGACAATAGGGCTGATCAAGCCCAACGCCTCGATACATTTCCCGTATTGTTTCTTGTGGCGATCGGTGTGTTTGCGGAGCAATCGCCGCGGCGGCGAAATTGCCTCGATGGGTAGACGCTCGACAGGTCCCACTTGCGTGAAGACCTCGTTGGGTTTCGATGGTGCGGTCATGGTTTACTCCTTCGTGATCTTGTCTGCGCCGCAGCGCCGATGTTTGCGCGGGTGTGAGCCCGTTAGAAGCGGCGACATAGGTTTCAATTGAGCGTGGGTGCATTGTGGTTTGCCCTTCGGCGCATTCAGTCTGCGCGGCCTATGCGCGCTTCAGCACGTGGTCAGCCCATGCACCAGCCGCGCCAACTTTGGTTTGAAGCTTGAATATGGGGTTCAATTAAATGTGTGATGTGCGTGGTCCGTGTCTATGCGGGCTGGTTAGCTGCGTCCTCGCTTGCGCGGTCGCGTTTTGGCGAGCTGTTCTGATAACAGGTGTGCGGACCGGGTGAGTTCGATCCAAGTGGTGGACCGGCCCGGCTTTTCAATCCCCCGCTTGAATGCCGCGCTATAGTCCTCGAAAATCTCGACGGCCGGGGCGGGGTCTTCCGCCGTCCGTTGATCTGACCAAATCAGCAAAAATACCGGCGAGCGCGTCGCCAAAGCTGGACTCCCCGGTTTGGCTTGCAGCCGGATCTGATCCGGATCGAACAAGTTGGCGGGATCAAGCCTCATGATCTTTTTATGCTGGCGTTGCAGCGCCGGCCTGATGCGCCGCAACGATTCGACCACAAAGCTCTGCGGCCACCTGTGATTGAGCATGTGCAAGCCGATCAGCAAGGCAAAGCTCGCATATTCCGAAAACTGAACCTCGCCGCCCTTTCCCGGCGCGTCGCCACTCACAAACGCGTAGTTTGCCAGTTCGGGTAGGTCCGATTGGGGACGCACGTCCAACGCACGGTCGGTGTCTAACAGGCGTTTCAGGCGCGTGACCACGTTCGCGCGTGACTTGTCGTCATTCGCGCCGAGCCCCGCCGCAATGGCGTCCTCGATCTGATTGCGCTTGTACGCTTTCATAGAAGCATGATATCAGGTTACATATAGGTGTCCAGACCGCCGGACATCATGGGAGCCTGCTCGCAATTATGAACGAGCGGCTAAGCCGCTTGACGTTGCTCACAGCGGCGGTCCGCGGCTGATTGCGTATGGCGTGGCGGCCGTCATGTGGCTGAAAGCCAGAGCTCCATCCGCTCATTCCCATCGTTGAGTCGAGGCCCGCGCGTGCTCACTGCTGGCGTTGTCTTCCAGGACGCAGTGCCTTCACGGCCGGAAGCTGACGTCTCGGGCGACGCTTCCCTGTTCGGGCGCCGCCACTTCCCTGATCCCCCCGCGAAATTTTCCCTGTTCTGTGTGGGCGCCCCAACACCGCGATGTGGTTGAATTGACGGGCGCTTCTGCCCGTTTCTGACGTTGCGGTGGCGGCGTTTTGCGTGGGTTTCCCTGTAAAATTCCCTGTTAGCAGGGAATTGGCTTCTTCGGGTGAAGGCTAGCGCTCGTCCGCGATCACCTTGCCGTCGTTCGGCAGCATGCCGGGGCCGACCAGCTCGACCGTGCCGCCGAGCTTGGTCACCGCGCGCAAAGTGCCGGCGATCTCTTCGCGTAGCGCCTCGCTCGCGGCCGCGGTTTCGGCTCTCAACGTCATGGCGTCGGTCTCGCCTTGCCGGGTCACGACGAGGCGCAGTCTTCCGAGGCCAGCGTGGCGCTTGCCGATCTCGGCGATCTGCTCGGGCCGGACGAACATGCCCTTGATCTTGGTGGTCTGGTCGGCACGGCCCATCCAGCCCTTGATGCGCATATTGGTACGCCCGCACGGGCTCGTGCCGGGCAAGGCCGCGGTGAGGTCGCCGAGCGCGAGCCGGATCCAGGGATGGTGAGGGTCGAGCGAGGTCACGACGATCTCGCCGACGTCGCCTGGCGTCACGGGATCGCCGGTGCCGGGCTTGACGATCTCCAGGATCAGATCCTCGTTCACGACCATGCCTTCGCGTGCCTCGGTCTCGAAGGCGATGAGACCGAGATCGGCGGTGCCGAAGGCCTGGTAGGCGTCGATGCCGCGCCCCCTAATCTCGGCCTGGAGCGAGGGCGGGAACGCAGCGCCCGAGACCACCGCACGCTTGATCGAGGAAACGTCACGCCCCGAACTTGCCGCGGCATCGAGCAGGATCTTCAGGAAATCCGGCGTGCCGCTGTAGCCGACCGGCCGGTAGGCCGCGATCAGTTCGAATTGCTGTTCTGTGTTGCCCGGGCCGGCCGGGATCACTGCGCAGCCGAGCGCGCGCGCCGACGCATCGAAGATGAACCCCCCGGGGGTGAGATGGTAGCTGAAGGTATTGAGGACGATATCGTCGGGACGGAACCCGGCCGCGAACAGCGCCCTTGCACCGCGCCAGGGATCGGCCTGCCGCCCTTCCGGCTCGAAGATCGGGCCGGGGGAGGTGAAGAGGCGGGCGAACGAGCCCGGGGCCTCCGCCACGAAGCCTCCGAAGGGCGCAGAGGCCCTGTGCAGGGCGGGCAGTTCCGACTTGCGCAACACCGGTAGGTCCGCCAGAGCCGCCCTGGAGGTCACGGCGGCGGGATCGCAGCCTTTGAGCCGCGCGGCATAGGCCGGGGCGGCCATCGCGGCTCGCAGCACCTCCGGAAGGCGGGCGAACAGGTCGGCCTCGCGCGCGGCTTGCTCACGCGTCTCGCGGGCGTCGTAATGGGCGGTCATGGCTGTTCTTTCCGTGTTGGCATCCGTTGCGCACCGCCACCGGCATGGCTATCAGACCGCCATTGGCGAGGCTTGAAAGGGACCCGATGGCGGACGAAGGACTCATTGCGGCAGACGAGGCGTCGAACGTCGTCGCACGCCTGAAGCGCCGCATGATCGACGAGGCGCTGCCGCTGTGGTCGACGGTCGGCTGGGATCACGCCGCGGGCGGCTTCATCGACCGGTTGCACCGTGACGGCGCGGCGGATGCGGCCGCGCCCCGGCGCGTGTTCGTCCAGGCCCGCCAGATCTGGTGCTACGCCAAGGCGGCACAGATGGGTTGGTATCCCGACGGGCGCGCCATTGCGCTGAAGGGGCTGGAGCACCTGCTGGCCAAAGCGAAGGCGCCCGACGGCCGGCCCGGCTATGTGCACCGGCTGACGGCGGACGGATCGGTGCTGGATGCCCGGCGCGATGCCTATGACCACGCCTTCATCCTGTTTGCGCTCGCCAGCGTCTATGCGCTCGACCAGGACGCGCAGGTCCGCGCCGAGATCGATGCGCTGCTCGCCTTCCTCGACAGCCATCTGCGCTCGCCGCATGGTGGCGTTCACGAGGGCCTTCCGGTCTCGCTGCCGCGCCGGCAGAACCCGCATATGCATCTGTTCGAGGCGATGATCGCGTGCTTCGAGGCGACCCACGATCTGTCGTTCCAGAACCGTGCCGGGGAATTCTTTGCGCTGTTCCTGGCCAACCTCTACGACAAGCAGAAGCACGTATTGTCGGAGTATTTCGAGGAGGACTGGTCGAAGATCGAGCCGGTCAGCGTCGAGCCGGGCCACCAGGCGGAATGGGTCTGGCTGCTGAAGGGTTTTGAACGCATTACAGGCTGCCCGACCCGCCAGCGGCGTGCGGAATTGCTGGAGACCTCGCTGCGCTATCGTGACGAGGCGACGGGCTGCCTCGTCGACGAGGGCGATGCGAGCGGCAACATCCGCCGCAGCACGCGCCGGCTGTGGCCGCAGACGGAGATCGCGAAGGCCTGGATCGCGCAGGCCGAGTCCGGCGAGGCGGGTGCGGCGGACGAGGCGCGCGCGGCGCTGGTGCGGCTCGAACGGCATTATCTCGGCCATCCCGTGAAGGGCGGCTGGTACGACCAGTTCGACCGCGACGGCAAATCGCTGATCGACACCATTCCTGCGTCGTCGTTCTACCATGTTCTCTGCGCGGTCACGGAAGCGGAGCAGGTGCTGGAGGGTTAAAGCCAGCGCTTGCGCCGCTTGAAGCTCTTGAGGTTCTTGAAGCTCTTGCGCTGGTCGCCGGCGCCGCCGAGGTAGAATTCCTTGACGTCCTCGTTGTCGCGGAGTTCGTCGGCGCTGCCGTCGAGCACGACCTTGCCCTGCTCCATGATGTAGCCGTGGCTCGCCACGGAGAGCGCAGCGCGCGCATTCTGCTCGACCAGGAGGATGGTGACGCCGAGATCGCGGTTGATCTTCTGAATGATCGAGAACACCTCTTTCACCAGCAGCGGCGACAAGCCCATCGAGGGCTCGTCCATCAGGATCATCTTGGGGCGGGCCATCAGCGCGCGGCCGATCGCGAGCATCTGCTGCTCACCGCCGGAGAGATAGCCGGCAAGGCCGGTGCGCTCCTTCAGGCGCGGGAAGTAGCTGAAGACCATGTCGAGGTCGGCATCGACCTCGCGGTCTCTGCGGGTGAAGGCGCCGAGCTTGAGGTTCTCGAGCGACGTCATGTCGGCGACGATGCGTCGGCCCTCCATCACCTGGAAGATGCCGCGGCGGACGATCTTGTCGGGATCGATGCCGTTGATCCGCTCGCCTTCGAACAGGATCTCGCCGCGCGTGACTTCGCCGTCCTCGGTCTTGAGCAGCCCCGAGATCGCCTTGAGCGTCGTCGACTTGCCGGCGCCGTTGGCCCCGAGCAGGGCCACGATCGCGCCCTTGGGCACGTCGAGGCTGAGGCCGCGCAGCACCAGGATGACGTCGTCGTAGACGACCTCGATGTTGCGCACGGCGAGGAGGGCGGCGGGGGCCACAGCGGTGGGAGTTGAGCGGGTTGCTTCAATGATTTGGGACATGCGTCTTCATTCTCCGCCGTCGTCACCCGCGAAGGCGGGTGACCCAGTATTCCAGAGGCGCCGGAGATTCATCGCGAAGCCGCGGCGTACTGGATCCCCCGCCTTCGCGGGGGATGACAGTTGTGTTTGGCGAACGGCGTGGCTCACCACCCCAGCAGTTCCGGCTTGCGCGGCAGCTCCACGGTCTTGACCTTCTCGAGCTTGATCGTGCCCTTGGCCATGAGATCGTTGAGGTCGCCATCGGTCGCACCCGAGATCTTGGTGCGATAGAGATCCACCTTCAGCGTGCCGCGGTGGTCCTTCTCGGTCCAGGTCGAGGGATTGCAGACGCCCTCCATGCCTGATGGCACCCAGTCCTTCTTCTGGTGGAAGCCCTTGGCGACGTTCTCGCCGGTGGCGCCGCCGTTCTTGGCGGCCCAGTCGAGCGCTTCCTTCATGTACAGCGCCGAGCAGACGGCCGCGACGTAGTGCACGGGACGATAGACCTTGCCGCTGGCGTCGGACATCTTCGAGATCTCCATCAGCGTCTTCATGCCGGGGGCATCGCCGCCCCAGCTCACCGCTGTGCGCAGCGGGAAGATCACGCCGTTGGCGGCATCGCCCGCGGTCTTGGCGGCGTTCTCGTCCATGCCCCAGACGTTGCCGAGGAACTGGATCTCCACGCCGGCGGTCTTGCAGGCCTTCATCACCGAGATGTTGGAGGCCGCGGTGTTGCCGAGATAGGCGTAGTTGGCGCCCGAGGATTTCAGGCTGAGGCACTGTGCGCTGTAGTCACCGGGCGTCAGAGCGAATATCAGCGGCGGCAGCACCTCGAAGCCGAGCTCCTGCGCCATGGCTTCGCCGGCAGCCTTCGGCGCGTTCGGATAGGGATGATTGGCACCCATGTGCACGAATTTGGGCTTGCCGGACTTGCCCTTGGCCTTCCAGTCCTCAGCCGCCCACATCAGCATCGCGCGCAAGGCGTCCGAATAACTCGGGCCGTAGAAGAAATTGTAAGGAGCAGGCTTGGCCTTGCCGCTGACGCCCTCGGGATCGGTCAGCGCCGCGGCGTAGGAGCCGGACATGTCGGGGATCTTGTCCTGGGCGAGGAAGCCGGTCAGCGCTTCGGTGTCGGCGGTGCCCCAGCCCATGATCGCGGCGACCTTGCCGTCCGGCGCCGACCATTTCTTGTAGAGCGCGATCGCGCGGGGCACCTGGTAGCCATAATCGTTGGTGTCGAGGTTGACCTGCTTGCCGCCGATGCCGCCGTTCTTGTTGACCCAGGCGAAGGTGTCGGCGACGGCCTGTCCAAACGGCGTGCCGACGTCGGAGGTGCCGCCGGAATAATCGGCGAGATGCCCGATCGCGATCTGCGCCTGCGCGCCTGCCGAGTATGCGGCAATCGCGAGCGCGAGCGAGGCGGTGCTCAAAAGGGACTTCATCTTCATGGGTCGGTTCCTCCTGTTTATTGTTTAAGTGAAGTTACCCGTGCTCAATGCGAGAACGGGTAGAGTTTCCAGTACGCCTTGATCTGCCGCCAGCGATGCGCGAGCCCGTCAGGCTCGAACATCAGGAATGCGATGATGATCACCCCGATCGCGATCTCGCGCAGGAAGGTGATGTTATTGTTGAGCGACAGCGCCTTGTCGATCGCACCGCCCTTGAGATAGTGGCTGACGAACTCCATCGCCTCGGGCAGCAGCACCACGAAGGCGGTGCCCATCAGCGTGCCCATGATCGAGCCGGTGCCGCCGATGATGATCATGGCGAGGAACAGGATCGAGCGCTCGATGCCGAAACCTTCCTGCGAGACCACGAGCTGGTAATGCGCATAGAGCGCGCCTGCGATGCCGGCGAAGAAGGCGGCAAGGCCGAACGACAGCGTGCGGTACTTGGTGAGGTTGATGCCCATGATCTCCGCAGACAAATAATGGTCGCGGATCGCCACCAGCGCGCGGCCATCCCGCGTGCGCATCAGGTTGGTGACGAGGATGTAGCTCAACAGCACATAGGCGAGCACGACGTAGAAATACTGCCGGTCTCCCCGCAGCGTATAACCGAAGATCGAGAACGGCTCGGCGCTCGCCGGCACCGAGCCGCCCGAGAACCATTCGGCGCGGGAGAAGAAGTCGAGCAGGATATATTGCGCGGCCAGCGTCGCGATGACGAGGTAGAGCCCCTTCAGCCGCGCGGCGGGGATGCCGAAGATCAGTCCGACCAGCGCCGTCACGAGCCCCGCGAGCGGGATCGCGAAGAACACCGGGATCGGCGCGTTGTTGGAGATGTAGGCCGAGGTGAAGGCGCCGAGCAGGAAGAAGGCGGCGTGTCCGATCGAGATCTGGCCGGTGAAGCCGACCAGGATATTGAGGCCGAGCGCCGCGATCGAGAAGATGCCGATCTGGATCAAAATGCTGAGCCAGTAGCCGCTGAAGAATTGCGGCGCGAGGCAGAGCAGCGCGACGCCTGCTATCGCGAAGTTGCGGCTGGTGGTGGTCGGGAAGATCGTGGTGTCCGCGGCGTAAGTGGTGCGGAAATCACCAGCGGGGATGAGGGCAGGGCCGGCCATGGATCAGATCCGCTCGATGTCGTGGGTGCCGAACAGGCCGTAGGGCTTGATCATCAGCACGATGATGAGGACGTAGAACGGCGCGATCTCATAGAGATTGCCCCAGTGCAGATACTCGCTGTCGACATATTGGGCGACGTTCTCCAGCAGCCCGATGATGATGCCGCCGAGCACGGCGCCGCCGACGGAATCGAGCCCGCCGAGGATCGCCGCCGGGAACACCTTGATGCCATAGGCGGCGAGGCCCGAGGACACGCCATTGACCACGGCGACGACGACGCCGGCGACGGCCGACACCGTTGCCGAGATCGCCCAGGCCATCGCGAACACGCTCTTGACGGAAATGCCGAGCGACTGCGCGACCTGCTGGTTGAACGCGGTGGCGCGCATCGCAAGGCCGTACTTCGAAGCGCGGAAGAACCAGGCCATGCCGATCATCATGGCGACCGACACGACGAGGCTCATGACATAGACGGTCTGGATCTGCAGGCCGAACAGGCTGACCGATTGGCTCTCGAACACGCGCGGGAACGGCTGCGGATTGACGCCGAACATCCATTTCAGCGTCGCCTGCAGCACGGTGGAGAGGCCGATCGTCACCATGATCACCGAAATGATGGGCTCGCCGATCATCGGCCGCAGGATCAGGACCTGCACCGCGATGCCGAACACGAACATGAACACCAGCGTGATCGGCATGCCGATCCAGAACGGCACCTGGTATTTCGCGAGCAAGGCCCAGCACACCCAGGCGCCGACCAGCAGCAGCTCGCCTTGCGCGAAGTTGACGACCTGCGTCGCCTTGTAGATCAGCACGAACGACATCGCGACCACGCCATAGAGCGTGCCGACCACGAGGCCGTTGACCAGGAGCTGGATGAGGAAGGCGGTGTTCATTTATGGTCTCCTGCTGCACCCACATCGTCATTGCGAGCGCAGCGTAGCAATCCAGTATCTTTCCGCTGAGACAGTCTGGATTGCTTCGCTGCGCTCGCAATGACGGAGTGCATACGGGATAGCCCTGCCGCAAGCGGGGAGAGGCGAAGGGCGGCGCCCCGCGTGACGATCACCTGTGTCACTCCGCAGCCTCCGCCATGTGCCCGTGCCCGCCGAGGTCCACCACGCGGAGCGTCGTTCGCACGCGCTGCGTGGTGCCGTCCTGGAAGCGGATCACGGTGTCGACGGGGATGTTGGCATCGCCGCGGTAGATGGCATCGATGATGCCGGCGTATTTCTCGTTGATGACGCCGCGTCGCACCTTTCGCGTCCGGGTGAGCTCGCCGTCGTCGGCATCTAACTCCTTATAGAGCAGCAGGAAGCGCGAGATGCGCTGCGCCGGCGGCAGCGTGGCGTTGACGGTCTCGACCTCCTTCTGCAGCAGCGCATAGACCTCCGGCCGTGAGGCGAGATCGCTGTAGGTCGTGAAGGAGAGGCGGTTCTTCTCCGCCCATTTCGAAATGATGGAGTAGCGGATGCAGATCATGGCCGCGAGCGCCTCGCGGCCGGCACCAAGCACCACGGCTTCGGCGATATAGGGCGAGAATTTCAGCTTGTTCTCGATGAATTGCGGCGAGAAGCGCTCGCCGCGGGAAGTCTCGGCGAGATCCTTGATGCGGTCGATCACGACGAGCTGGTTGTTGGCGTTGAAATAACCGGCGTCGCCGGAGCACATCCAGCCGTCCTTGATCTCGGCGACGCTGGCCTCGGGGTTCTTGTAGTAGCCGAGGAACATGTTGGGGTGCCGGACGACGATCTCGCCGACGCCGTGGACGTCGGCATTGTCGATGCGGATCTCGACGCTGTCGGCCATCGGCACGCCGGTGGTATCCGGGTCGACCTTGCCCTCGGGGTGCAGCGTATAGGCCCCGAGCAGCTCGGTCTGGCCGTAGAGCGTGCGCAGCGGCACGCCCATGGCCTGGAAGAACTTGAAGGTGTCGGGGCCGAGCGCCGCGCCGCCGGTCGCGGCCGAGCGCAGCCGGGTGAAGCCGAGCCGGTCGCGCAGCGCGCGAAACAGGATCGCGTCGGCAAAGCCGGAGCGCTTGCCCTGTTCGAGCGCGGCGAGGCCGCTCTTCATGCCGACATCGAAAAGGCGCTGCTTGAAGGGCGTTGCGTCCATCACCTTGGCGCGGACATCGGCGGCAATGGATTCCCAGACGCGGGGAGCGAACAGCACGAAGGTCGGTGCGATCTCGCGCAGATCGTTCATCATCGTGTCGGGCTCTTCGACGAAGTTGATCTTCATCCGGCAGAGCAGACCTTTGCCGAGCACGTAGACCTGTTCCATGATCCAGGGCAGCGGCAGCACCGAGACATATTCGTCGTCGGGGCCCTTGGGGTCGAAGGCGAGATAGGTCGCGCAATGGCCGAGCACGCGGCCGGCGGCGAGCATCGCGAGCTTTGGATGCGAGGTGGTGCCGGAGGTGGTGCAGAGGATCGCGACGTCCTCGCCCTTGGTGGCGTCGACCAGTCTGTCGTAAAGCTCCGGCTCGCGTGCGGCGCGGGCGCGGCCGAGCTCGGCGAACTTCTCCGCCGACATCAGGCGCGGGTCGTCGTATTTCCGCATTCCGCGCGGATCGGAATAGATGATGTGCTTCAGCTTCGGCACGCGTTCGGCGAGGGTAAGCAGCTTGTCGACCTGCTCCTCGTCCTCGGCGAAGACGAGCTGCGCCTCGCCATAGGTGAGGAGATAGGAAGCCTCCTCGTCCAGCACGTCGCGATAGAGCCCCAGGCTGAGGCCGCCAATGGCATGCGTTGCGACTTCTGCCGCGACCCAATCCGGCCGGTTGTCGCCGATGATGCCGATGACATCGCCGCGACCAAGGCCGAGCTCGACGAGACCGAGCGCGAAATCGCGCACGCGGGCCTGATAGTCGCTCCAGGTGAAGATGCGCCAGAGCCCGAGATCCTTCTCGCGCATTGCGATCTCGTTGCCGTGCTCCCTGGCATTGAGCCGGAGCATCTTCGGATAGGTGTCGGCCTGCGCGACGCGGCCCGCATAATCCATCATGCCGCGCTCTCCTGCGCCGGAGAGGCATCGTCGGGATCGACCAGCACCTCGTCCTCTTCGCCGAGATAGGCGCGCCTGACGTGGGGATCGGCGAGCACGGTCGCCGGATCGCCCTCGGCGATCTTCTTGCCGAAATCCAGCACCATGACGCGGTGGGAGATGTCCATCACCACGCCCATGTCGTGCTCGATCATCACCACCGTCATCCCGAACTCCTCGTTGAGATCGACGATGTAGCGGGCCATGTCCTCCTTCTCCTCGAAATTCATGCCGGCCATCGGCTCGTCGAGGAGGATCAGGCGCGGCTCCAGCGCCATGGCGCGGGCGAGCTCGACGCGCTTGCGCAGGCCGTAGGAGAGGGTGCCGGCCGTGGCCTTGCGCACCGACTGCAGATCGAGGAAGTCGATGATCTCTTCCACCTTGCGGCGGTGCTCGAGCTCCTCCTTGCGCGCGCCGGTGAGCCAGTACAGCGAGCCCGTGAGGAAATTGTTCTTCAGCAGGTGATGGCGGCCGACCATGATGTTGTCGAGCACGCTCATGTGGTGGAACAGCGCGAGATTCTGAAAGGTGCGGCCGATGCCGAGCGAGGCGCGGGCGTTCGGCGTCAGGCCGGTGATGTCGCGGTCCTGATAGAACAGCTGGCCTTCGGTCGGCTTGTAGCGGCCGGAAATACAGTTCACGATCGAGGTCTTGCCGGCGCCGTTGGGGCCGATGATCGAGAACAGCTCGCCTTCCCTGATGGCGAAGCTGACATCGGTCAGCGCACGGACGCCGCCGAATCGCAAGGACACGCCGCGCACTTCGAGACTGGTAGCCACCAAACGAATCCCTCCCGGTGATGGCGCTTGATTGGCGCTCTTCGTCCGTTCCTGTCAGGCGATCCTAGTACGGTCGTGCCGGCCAGACCATGCAGCTATTGGTCTCGACCGGACCGGCCCACCTTCGTTCCCGTGAGGGATCAAAAGCCGCATCGCCCGAGGTGGTCCTCAATAGGGGAAAGCGCTATTTTGAAATGTCTCCGGCCTGACAATTCTGCGACAAAGTTTGTCGGGCCCATCTTTCGTCGGATGGGTAGCCGAAGCGACTCTGTTGCAGTGCAACAGAAGCATGGAGTGACAGAACGGTGCGGCTGGCTTCGAGATCATGATTTCAGAGGATCATCTGAAGCGCGTTGCCGCCTGGTCGCGCGAGCTCACACAAGCCGAGATCGAGGTCGCGCGTGCCGGAATCACCGAGCGGTCCTACGGCACCGGCGAGAGTGTGTTCATGCGCGGTGATATTTTTGCCTATTGGGCCGGCATGGTGAGCGGCCTTGCCCGGATGGGCGGGGTCTCGCGCGACGGCAAGGAGACCAGCCTTGCCGGGCTGACGGCAGGGGCCTGGTTCGGCGAGGGCAGCGTGCTCAAGAACGAGCCGCGCCGCTACGACGTGGTCGCGCTGCGCGACAGCCGCGTCGCCCTGATGGAACGCAGCGCCTTCATGTGGCTGTTCGAGAACAGCGTCGGCTTCAACCGCTTCCTGGTGCGCCAGCTCAACGAGCGGCTCGGCCAGTTCATCGGCATGCTCGAGGTCAACCGCACGCTCGATGCCACCGCGCGCCTCGCCCGCAGCATCGCATCCCTGTTCAACCCGATTCTCTATCCTGAATCGACCGCGCATCTGGAGATCACCCAGGAGGAGATCGGCGCGCTGTCCGGCATGTCCCGCCAGAACGCCAATCGCGCGCTGAACCGGCTGGAGAAAGAGGGGCTGCTGCGGCTGGAATATGGCGGGATCACCATCCTCGATATCGGGCGGCTCGGGAGCTACGGCGAGGAACGATGATCTGCGCATTTACGGTGCTTCCGTGCTCATAGAGTTCGACCATCGCGCGTCGGACTTGCCTTACGTCGAGCGGGTATGGCGGAGCCGGAGCCGGCGTGGCGGCTCGTTCCTGTCGATGGCCGAGGGAAATATCGAGCTTGTGGTCACCAGGCTCCCGGAGCTTCTGGCGGTGACGCTCCGAGGGCCGGTCACCCGCGGGACACTCGTCGAATGTCCCGCGAATGGCGAATGGCTCGCGATACGGTTTCGGCTGGGAACCTACCTGCCGCAGATACCGACCAGCGCACTGATCGACCATCAAAACATGCAGCTGCCGGTGCTGCCCAACGGCCGTTTTCTGTTTTCGGGTCTGAGCTGGGACATTCCAGGCTACGACGATGCGGAAAGTCTCGTCGCTCGCATGGCCCGCGCGGGTGTCATCGCACGCAGCCACGCGACCGATGCGGCGATCGAGGGCGACGTCGACTGGATGAGCCGGCGTTCGGTTCAGCGCCACTTTCGCCGCGTTACGGGCATGACGTTCAGCAGCCATCAGCAGATCCAGCGAGCGCGTCACGCCGCGGCCTTGCTGGTGAGCGGCAGCTCCGTTCTCGACGCGACATCGGGCGCCGGCTATTTCGATCAGGCCCATCTCACCCGCGCGGTCAGGCAACTGATCGGCATGACGCCTGCGCGCCTCTCGCGCGAGCGGCCGCAATTGTCGTTTTCGTACAAGACGACCACTTCCTGACCGCAATATCTCTGGATCGCTCCGGCCTCGCTGGTGGAGCGAACATCGGAGGAGCGCTGCGGTGAGTTTTAAGGCCTATCTCGACAATATTCAGGCCAAGACCGGCAAGAGCCCGGACCAATTTCGCAAATGGGGCAAGGACCGGGGTTTTTCGACCGGGACGGGACTGGTGGCCGGCGTGAAAGCGGGAACCATCGTGGCCGCGCTCAAGGACGAGTTCGGCCTTGGCCACGGCCATGCGATGGCCATCGTCGCGCTTCTCAAGGGGAAGGCGTCGTAGGTGATGACAATGTACAAGTCGAGACATGTGGCCGGCTGCGTCATGAGCGGGCTCGTGATTGCCTTCATGCTGTTTGATGCCGGGATGAAGCTCGTCCCGTTGGACGTCGTGATCAAGGCGACCGCCGAGCTCGGCTATCCTCCCTCGGCCGATCTGGCGCGCGCGCTGGGCGTGGTGGCGCTGGCCTGCACCGCGCTCTACGCCTTGCCGCGAACGGCCGTGCTCGGTGCGATCCTGCTGACCGCCTATATGGGCGGCACCGTGGCGGTTCACTTGCGGGTCGGCAACCCGCTCTTCAGCCATATGCTGTTCGGCGTCTATCTTGCCGTTTTTGCCTGGGGCGGTCTCTATTTGCGCGATTCGCGTGTGGCGGCCTTGCTTCCGCTGAGATCGCCGCCGGCGAAGGTCTGACGTCGTTGCGCAGACGCCGTCATCGCGCATTGGCCGGCGCGTGCACTGGCCAGAGGTCGGCACGCCAGCGGATCGCGATCGCCAGCATCGCGACGAATCCTGCGACGGCATAGAGCGAGCCCGTCGCGGAATAGCCGATGACGTCGATCAGGCTGCCGGCCGCGAGCAGTCCGATCGGCAAGCCATAGATCACCATCATGCGCACGCCCATGACGCGGCCGCGCAGATGTGCGCTCGCGGTGCGCATCAGGATGACGGCTGCCGAGATCATCGACATGCTCTGCGCGATGCCGGCGAGGACGAGGCAGGCCATCGCCACCGGCATCGTCCTGACCTCGACGAACACCAGCAGCATGGCGTACCAGGCCAGCGTTGCGCCGATCAGAAGCCGGGCAATGCGCACGCCACCGACCAGGCTGAGCGTGATGGACCCGATCAACGAGCCGACGGCGAAGCTCGCCGAGAGATAACCGAGGCCGGTCTGGTCGGTATGAAAGATCTCCCGCGCGATGTAGGGCAACAATCCGCCCGTGAAGGGAAATGCGGTGAGGTTGGCCAGGAAGGCGACGCACAGCGCCGCGCGCATTCCCGGGCCGTTCCAGGCATAGACGATCCCCTCTTTGAGGTCGCCAAACAGCCGCGAAACGGCGTGGCTGTTTGCGGGAAGATTGCTCGTGGTGACGATCCTTTTCGGTCGGGTCAGGCAGAGCATGAGCAGCGCTGCGGTGAAGTAAAGGCAGGCGACCGCCACATAGACAAGGCCGATACCGAGCACGGCGAACAGTCCGGCGCCCGTCAACGCTCCGGCAATGCGCGCGCTGTCCTGGGTCGTGCGCGCAACGCTGATGGCGCCCACCAGCTGCTCGGCCGGCATGATATCGGCGAGCAGCGCGCCGCGAACGCCGAGATCGGAGGGGCGAATCAAGCCCATGATCGTGACGATGATCATGACGCTCAGCGGCGACAGATGACCGCTCAGCGCCAGGACCACGATGGTCGACGAGAGCGCCGTATAGGCAAGACGCATCACAACCAGGAGATCGCGATGGCCGATGCGGTCGCCGATCATGCCGAACACGGGCGCGACCAATGTTCCGACGAACTGGAGTGAAGCGAGCACGGTGAGCAGCATCACCGAGCCGGTCTGGACGATGATGTACCAGCCGAGCACCAGCGTCTCGACTTCGAAGGCCCAGGAGGTGAGCAGGTCGGACGGCCACTGGAAGCGGTAGTTGCGGATGCGGAATGGCGCGAGCGCCGAAGGTCGTGCGGTGGCGCTCACGACGCGATGACGCGTGTCACGGCGATTCCCTTAACGTTTGTTGTTTCTTCTTGCGGTCGCGCAACCTAACGCTGGCGATGCCGGTGTCAATCGCGGCCGCCGCAGGCCGCCTCCGCGTTCGGCTCTTATCTCGCTGCGCTTGCCGCCTTCCTGTCGGCCAACGCACTTGCCATGGCCGAGATCAGGGGACGCATGAAATAGGCTTCGTCAGCCGGCGAGACGTCGGTGCGCAAGCCATGCGCTGCGAGCTCGCCGGAAACCGCCGGGCCGACCGATGCGATCAATGTGCGTTCGAGACCTGCGCGCAGCTTCGTCTCGCTGCCGTGCGCCTTGGCAGCCTCGATCAGCCGGCGGACCTGGCCGAGATTGGTGAGGGCGATCGAATCGATGCGTCCCTCTGCCATGTCGTCAATGGCGGCGACGATGCTGGCATCGGCGGCCTTGGAATCGTAGACGTAGGGCAGCACGGTATCGACGGTGGCGCCTTGCGCGGCCAGCGCGCCGGTCAGCGCGCTGTGGTCCTTGTCGGGATAGAGCTGGAGACCGAGGCGCCGCCCCTTCAGGTCGAGCTTGGCCAGCATCTCGATCACGCCTTCGGAGGTCGGCTTCTCAGTGGTCTGCTGCGCCTCGAGGCCGATCTCGCGCAGTGCCTTGCCCGGCTTCGGGCCGCGGGTGAATTTTCGCGCTTGGGCGAGCACAGCGATAAGGGCGGCGTCGAGCCCACGGGCGCGGGCGAGCTTCATGATGCGGCGCAGGCCTTCGCCAGTCATCAGCACGAGATCGTCGAACGGCTTGTCGATGGCACGGCGGATCCAGGCCTCGACTGGAGCCGGGTCCGGTACATCGCGGATGGTGAACATCGGGCACTGCACGACCTCGGCGCCTTGCTCGGCCAGAAGCTTGGAGAACTGCGCCTCCTCGCGCGTTTCCAGGATCAGGATGCGGTAGCCGTTCAAGCGGTCGGCCATGGGGATGCTCCGGTGAGAATTCGCAATTGTCCGTTCATCCTGACTCCGCGCTTGGGATTGGCGCAAGGGCGGGGTCGGTGCTAGAGCAGGGCGCAAATCGCTGGATCGTTCCGCTGCACAAACCTTCATCAAGAGCCGAGCCTTGCCCGACCATCAATATGTTCTGACCCTGTCCTGCCCGGATCGCCCCGGCATCGTCTCGGCGGTGTCGACGTTTCTTGCTCATAACGGACAGAACATCCTCGACGCCCAGCAGTTCGACGACGTCGAGACCAAGAAATTCTTCATGCGGGTGGTGTTCACCGCGGCCGACCTTGCCGTGGAGCTGTCGGCGCTCCAGACCGGCTTTGCCGCGATCGCCGAGCGTTTCGGCATGGAGTGGCAGATGCGCGACCGCGCCGCGCATCGCAAGGTGATGCTGCTGGTGTCGAAGTCCGACCACTGCCTGGTCGACATCCTCTATCGCTGGCGCACCGGCGAATTGCCGATGGTTCCGACCGCGATCGTCTCCAACCATCCGCGCGAGGTCTATGCCGGGCTCGATTTCGGCGGCATCCCGTTCCACCACCTGCCCGTCACCAAGGAGACCAAGCGCGAGCAGGAGGCGCAGATCATGGACCTCGTCGGCAAGACGAAGACTGATCTGGTGGTGCTCGCCCGCTACATGCAGATCCTGTCCGACGATCTCTCGGCAAAGCTGTCGGGGCGCTGCATCAACATCCACCACTCGTTCCTGCCGGGCTTCAAGGGCGCCAAACCCTATCACCAGGCCCATGAGCGCGGCGTCAAGCTGATCGGCGCCACCGCGCACTACGTCACGCGCGACCTCGACGAGGGCCCGATCATCGACCAGGACGTCGAGCGCATCAGCCATCGCGACACGCCGGAAGATCTGGTCCGCAAAGGGCGCGACATCGAACGCCGCGTGTTGGCGCGGGCCATTCGCTACCATCTCGACGACCGCGTCATCCTCAACGGCCGCAAGACCGTGGTGTTCGTGGATTAGCGCACCGCGTTGCCCGGATTTGTCCCTGGCGCGCCCTTCTGGGCCTGTTCTTCCTTCTCGCGATCGGCCGCCGGCATCAGCCGCTTGCGCTCGCGTTCTTTCATGTAGGCGTCGTATTGCGGCGTGCCGGGTCGCGGCGGCGCATCGGCGGGCAGGCCGCCGGCCCATTGCGGGACGTAGTCGCCCATGCCGGCGGAGAGCTTTTCATTGACCGTCCCGCAGCCCGCAAGAATGGGAGCTAACAGGGCAACTGCAGCGGCGATCGAAAGCGAGCGGGAACTCATAGACATCTCTGGTCGTGCCGATCGGGCACGGATGGAGGAGCGCTGGATAGGCGTCAGCGGCGAACCATAGCTCTCAATATGTAAAATTGGCCTATTCGAGGGTGGGCGAAGCTGTATACAGATAAGGTATTATAGTAGGCGATCTTAGCGCTTGATGGGGTGGCTGCAGTTGGTACGGTATACATTGCGTATTTGTCGTTCGATACCCGCACAGGGGCTTTTTCGTTGACAGGACCAGTTTATTTGTACAATCGTACAAATATCATCCCGCCGTCGTTGAGGCAGATCGTGCGGCTTGCGCCGAATGGTCGCCCAACGTCCGATTGACAACGGGGTTGCAGAGGACGCCATGTGGCCGCACGGCATGGCTTGTCCGTGAGTGAAGCGCGGCAAGGACCGGGCACTCGGTCCGGCGCACAAGAGGTGAGGAATGAAGGGGAGGGACATTTGATGTTCGAACGCAGGATTTTTTCACGCACCGCAGCGGTCGTTGCCATCGCGGGACTTGCGGCCGTCGCGCCCGCCAAGGCGGAAGACGCGGTCAAGATCGGGCTGATCCTGCCGATGACCGGCGGTCAGGCCTCGACCGGCAAGCAGATCGAGAACGCGATCAAGCTCTACATGCAGCAGAAGGGCGACACCGTCGCCGGCAAGAAGGTCGAGATCATCCTGAAGGACGACGCTGCGATCCCGGACAAGACCAAGACCGCCGCGCAGGAGCTGATCGTCAACGACAAGGTCAATTTCATCGCCGGCTTCGGCGTGACTCCGGCCGCGCTCGCCGCAGCGCCGCTCGCAACGCAGGCCAAGATCCCGGAAGTCGTGATGGCTGCGGGCACCTCCATCATCACCGAGCGTTCGCCCTATATCGTGCGCACCAGCTTCACGCTGGCGCAGTCCTCGACCATCATCGGCGACTGGGCGGTGAAGAACGGCATCAAGAAGGTCGCGACGCTGACTTCGGACTACGCGCCGGGCAATGACGCGCTGAACTTCTTCAAGCAAAACTTCACCGCCGGCGGCGGCGAGGTGGTCGAAGAGGTCAAGGTCCCCCTGCAGAACCCCGACTTCGCCCCGTTCCTGCAGCGCATGAAGGATGCCAAGCCCGACGCCATCTTCGTGTTCGTGCCGGCGGGCCAGGGCGGCAACTTCATGAAGCAATATGCCGAGCGCGGCCTCGACAAGGCCGGCATCAAGGTGATTGGGCCCGGCGACGTCACCGACGACGATTTGCTCAACAATATGGGCGACGCCGTGCTCGGCACGGTCACCGCGCATCTCTACTCTGCGGCGCATCCGTCCGCGATGAACAAGGACTTCGTCGCGGCCTACAAGAAGGCCTTCGGCAACCGTCCCGGCTTCATGGCGGTGAGCGGCTACGACGGCATCCACCTGATCTACGAGGCGCTGAAGAAGACCGGTGGCGACACCAACGGCGACAAGCTGATCGAGGCGATGAAGGGCCAGAAGTGGGAGAGCCCGCGCGGTCCGATCTCGATCGACCCCGAGACCCGCGACATCGTTCAGAACATCTACATCCGCAAGGTCGAGAAGGTGGATGGCGAACTCTACAACGTCGAGTTCGCGACCTTCGAGGCCGTCAAGGATCTCGGCAAGACCAAGAAGTGACGCGCGATAGCGCGTCATCCCGGGGCTCTCTCGGCATGCTCGCCTTACCTCTCCCGCTTGCGGGAGAGGTCGGCGCAAAACGCCGGGTGAGGGCTCTCTCCTCTGGGGGAGTCTTCGTGTTGAAGCACCCTCTCCCCAACCCTCTCCCGCAAGCGGGAGAGGGAGTGCAGCACGGCCCTTGGCCAATTTGAGATGACCCTCGACTGCTGATGACCGCAATCCTCACCAACCTGTTCGATGGCGTCGCCTACGGCATGCTGCTGTTCGTGCTCGCCTGCGGGCTCGCGGTCACGCTCGGCCTGATGAACTTCGTCAATCTCGCCCACGGCGCCTTCGCGATGGCCGGGGGCTATATCTGCATGGTGCTGGTCAACCGGATGGGCTGGCCGTTCTTCGCCGCCTTGCCGCTCGCTTTCGTCTCCTCGGCTGCAATCGGCATCGCGCTCGAACGGACGCTGTACCGTCATCTCTACACCCGCAGCCATCTCGACCAGGTGCTGTTCACGATCGGCCTGACCTTCATGTCGGTGGCGGCCGTCGATTACATCCAGGGCTCCTCGCGGGTCTTCATCAATCTGCCCGCTGCGCTGCAGGGCCAGTTCGACCTGTTCGGCGTCGGCATCGGTCGCTACCGGCTCATGATCATCGTGATCTGCGGCCTGCTGACCATCGCGCTTCAAATGGTGCTGGCGAAGACGCGCTTCGGCAGCCGCCTGCGCGCGGCGGTCGATGATCCCCGCGCCGCGAGCGGTCTCGGCATCAATGTCCCGCAAGTGTTCGCCTTCACCTTTGCCTTCGGTTGCGGGCTCGCCGGCCTCGGCGGCGCCCTCAGCGCCGAGATCCTCGGCCTCGATCCGTATTTCCCGCTGAAGTTCATGATCTACTTCCTGATCGTGGTCACCGTCGGCGGCTCGTCCTCGATAACAGGCCCGTTCCTCGCCTCGCTGCTGCTCGGCATCGGGGACGTCGCCGGCAAATATTACGTGCCGAAGATGGGCCCCTTCGTGATCTACACCATGATGATCGTGATCCTGATCTGGCGACCGAACGGCCTGTTCGGCCGCACGGCCGCGCGTTGAGTTCACCGATGAGCGCTGCTTCCGAGGTCGGCTATCATGCGCAGCGCCAGGCGCGCTGGCACTACGGCGAGATCGCCTTCTGGCTGATCGTGCTGGCCTGCGGTTTCGCATTTCCGTCGCGCTATCTGATCATGACCGACATTCTGCGCCTCGCGCTGTTCGCGATGTCGCTCGATCTCATCCTCGGCTATGCCGGCATCGTCTCGCTCGGCCATGCCGCCTTCTTCGGCGTCGGCGCCTATGCCGCGGGGCTGCTGGCGCTTCACGGCATCGTCAAGGAGCCCGTGCTGGCGCTGATCGTCGCCGGCCTTGCCGCCATGGTGCTCGGCTTCGCCACCAGCTTTCTGGTGATCCGCGGCGTCGACCTGACGCGCCTGATGGTGACGCTCGGCATCGCGCTGCTGCTGGAAGCGCTCGCCGAACGCTTCTCCAACATCACCGGCGGGACCGACGGCCTGCAGGGCATCGAGATGCAGCCGATCTTCGGCGAGATCCCGTTCGACATGTTCGGCAAGGCCGGCTTCTTCTATTCGCTAGCCGTGTTGTTCGTGCTGTTCCTGTTCGCCCGCCGCGTCGTGCATTCCCCGTTCGGCCTGTCGCTGCGCGCCATCAAGAACAATCCCCTGCGGGCCTCCGCCATTGGCATTCCCGTCAACCGTCGCCTGATCGCGATCTATACGCTCGCCGCGTTCTATGCCGGCATTGCGGGGGCGCTGTTCACCCAGACGACCGCGATCGCCTCGCTCGACGTGTTCGCCTTCGAACGCTCGGCGGACCTGATGCTGGTGCTGGTCATCGGAGGCACCGGCTATCTCTATGGCGGGTTGATCGGCGCGGTGATCTTCCGCATGCTCCAGGAATTGTTCTCGACCATCACGCCGCAATACTGGCAGTTCTGGATCGGCCTCGTGCTGGTCGTGATCGTGCTGGTCGGCCGCCAGCGCCTGCATCGCTGGGTGCTGTATGTGCCGAACCTGATCATCAGGCAGATTGCGGGCCGCAAGGCGATCGTCGCCGTGCCGGAGAGCGATTCATGACCATCGCGCTGGAAACCCAGAATCTCGAAAAGCAGTTCGGCGGCCTGCGCGTCACCCGCGATCTGTCGCTGAAGGTCGAGCAGGGCGCCCGCCACGCGTTGATCGGCCCCAACGGTGCCGGCAAGACCACGGTCATCAACCAGCTCACCGGCGTGCTGAAGCCGAACTCGGGCCGCATCCTGCTCGAAGGCCAGGACATCACCGATCTGCCCGTGCACAAGCGCGTGCTGCGCGGTTTGTCACGCACCTTCCAGATCAACCAGCTCTACCCGGACCTGACCCCGCTCGAGACCATCGGGCTCGCGGTGTCCGAGCGTCTCGGCCATGGCGGCGACTGGTGGCGGCGCATGGGCACGCGCAGCGACGTCAATGGCGAGATCGCCGATCTGCTCTCCCGCTTCCACCTGCTCGACGTCATGAACGAAGAGACCGTGACGCTGCCCTACGGCAAGCAGCGGCTGCTCGAGATCGCGGTCGCCATTGCGGCCAAGCCGCGCGTGCTGCTGCTCGACGAGCCCGCCGCCGGCGTGCCCGAGAGCGAGCGCCACGATATTCTCGCCGTCGTCGGCAGCCTGCCGCGGGACGTCACTGTGCTCCTGATCGAGCACGACATGGACCTCGTGTTCTCGTTTGCCGATCGCATCTCGGTGCTGGTCTCGGGCGCGCTGCTGACCGAAGGCCCGCCCGAGCAAGTCGCGCGCGATCCGCAAGTGAAGGCCGTCTATCTCGGCGAGGAGGCGGTCAATGTCTGACCTGCTCGCGATCGATTCACTTCGTGCCGGCTACGGCGAGGCGGTGGTGCTGCCGAAGATGACGCTCCGCCTCGCCGAAGGACAGGTGCTGGCGCTGCTCGGGCGCAACGGCACCGGCAAGACCACGCTGATCAACTCGATCGTCGGCGTCACGCGCCGCTTCGCCGGCTCGATTGCACTTGCCGGCACCGACGTCACGGCGATGCGGCCCGACCAGCGGGCGCGCGCCGGCATCGGCTGGGTGCCGCAGGAGCGCAACATCTTCCGCTCGCTGACGGTGGAAGAGAACATGACCTCGGTGGCGCAGCCCGGCCCCTGGACGGTCGAGAAAGTCTACGAGATGTTTCCGCGGCTGAAGGAGCGGCGGAGCAATTTCGGCAACCAGCTCTCCGGCGGCGAGCAGCAGATGTTGGCGATCGGCCGCGCACTCACCCTCAATCCGAAAGTCCTGCTGCTGGACGAGCCGACCGAGGGCCTTGCGCCGATCATCGTCGAGGAACTCTTGAAGGCGATCGGGACCATCACCCGGTCCGGAGGTATTTGCTCGATCATCGTCGAGCAGAACGCCCAAAAGATTCTGGGGCTCGCCGACCGCGTTGTGATATTGGAGCGCGGAACGATCGTCCACGACGCTCCGAGCGCCGCGCTGAAGACCGACCCCTCTGTCTTGGAACGCCATCTCGGCGTCGCCGGGGCGAGGGCCCACTAAGATGTCCAGGGAGTGACACATGCAGCGAACCAAAGCCCCCTTCCGCGCCGACGAGGTTGGCAGCCTTCTGCGTCCGCCCAAGATCAAGGAAGCCCGTAGCCGGCTGGAGAAGGGCGAGATCTCGGCCGACGATCTGCGCAAGGTCGAGGACATGGAGATCGAGAAGGTCGTGCACAAGCAGGCCTCGATTGGGCTGAAGCTCGCGACCGACGGCGAATTCCGCCGCTCCTGGTGGCATTTCGATTTCCTGGCCAAGCTCACCGGCTGCGAGTTGTTTCATCCCGACACCGGCATCCAGTTCACGGGTGTGCAGACCCGTCACGATGCGGTCCGCGTTATCGGCAAGCTCGACTTTCCCGATAGTCACCCGATGCTGGACCACTTCCGCTTCCTGAAGAAGGTCGCCGACCAGGCCCACGTCACCGCCAAGATGACGATCCCTTCGCCGGCGGTGCTCCACTTCCGCGGCGGGCGCAAGTCGATCTCCAAGGACGTCTATCCCGATCTCGACGCTTTCTACGAAGATCTCGGCAAGACCTACCGCAAGGCCGTCAAGGCGTTCTACGACGCCGGCTGCCGCTATCTCCAGTTCGACGATACCGTCTGGGCCTATCTCTGCTCGCAGGACGAATTGCAGAAGGCGCGCGAGCGCGGCGATAACCCGGATGGCCTGCAGCAGATCTATGCCCGCATCATCAACTATGCGCTGGCGGAGAAGCCGGCCGACATGGTTGTGACCACGCATGTTTGCCGCGGCAATTTCCGCTCGACCTGGATTTCTTCGGGCGGCTACGAGCCTGTTGCCGAGACCATGCTCGCCGGCACCAATTACGACGGCTACTTCCTGGAATACGACAGCGATCGCGCCGGCGGCTTCGAGCCGCTGCGCTTCCTGCCCAAGGGCAACAAGGTCGTCGTGGTCGGCGTCATCACCTCGAAGTTCGGCGAGCTCGAGAAGAAGGACGACATCAAGCGCCGTCTGGAAGAAGCCGCCAAGTTTGCCCCGCTGGAGCAGCTCGCGCTGTCGCCGCAATGCGGCTTTGCCTCGACGGAAGAGGGCAACATCCTCTCCGAGGAGGAGCAGTGGGCCAAGCTCAGCCTTGCGGTCGAGATCGCGAAGGAAGTGTGGGGACAGTAAGTCTCCGCTTGCTCACTGTCATTCCCCGCGAAAGCGGGGAATCCAGTACGCCGCGGCCCATCGATCTAACCCACACTTGTCTCGGAGTACTGGATCGCCCGGTCAAGCCGGGCGATGACACCTGAGTGTTAGGCGAACAGCGCGGCGTTCAAAACCAGTCGCATTCTCGCCCTCACTTCTCCGCCAGATAGACCTCACCCAGCAGCGACGAATTCGACCACGGCACCTGCTTGTTCTTCGTGGTCGAGACCACCTCGGCCCGCACCCGCGTGAGCATCTGCTGCACCTCCAGCCCGGGCGTGCCGATATGGCGCGACAGGGCGGCGGAGAACGGGGAGTTGGCGCCTTCGCCGTCGAGCGCCACCTGGCCCGGCGCGGTGGCGAATGCGATCAGCGTGCCGGCCCCCAATGTCGCGCCGGTGCCGAGACTCGTCGGCGCGGCGAGGCCCGAGGCGCCCTCGATGCCGCGATTGTTTCTGGCAGATGCGACCTGCTGCGCCATCGGGTTGTTGCGGCAGGCATCGAAGATCAGGATGTTGGTGCGGACCTGGTCGTCGAGGCCGGCCATGATCGCGTCCATGTCGATCATCGCCTCCGTCAGGCTGGCGCCCGGCTTGAGCGCGACGTCGACCGGAATGAGATAGTTGCGACCGTCGACCTGCACGCCATGGCCGGCATAATAGACCAATGCCACCTGCGCCCGGGCAGCCGCGCGAAGAAAGTCGCGCGTCATCTTCTGCATCGCGGCGCGATCGAGATCAACGCCCTCCGACACGCTGAAGCCGATGTCACGCAGGCTCTTGGCGACCGCCCGCGCATCGTTGGGTGGATTGGGCAGCGCCTTGACGTGGGTATAGGCGCCGTTGCCGATCACCAGCGCCATGCGCGTGCCGCGGCCGGCCGGGGCCGGCGATGGTGTCGGTGCCGCGCCGGTCTGCTGCGGAGCAGGGGACGGCGACGGCTGCGTCGTCGGGGACGGCGCATCGCGCGGGATCGGCGCGGCCGGCTCCGTCAGCAGCGACAGGCGCACCTTCGCGGTGGCCTGGTTGGCCTTGCTGCCGGCGTCGGATGCCACGATCGCCAGCGTCGCCTTGTAGTCCTCGCCGGCACGGGCGTAATCGCCCTTGGCTTCATAGGCCAGCGCGCGATGGATGTAGCCGGAGATCAGCACGCTGTTGGGCGGCGTCATGATGTTGACCGGAGGCTTCTCCTTGGCGAGCCGGATCGCCTCGCTGCCGTCGGCGATGGCGCGATCGAGATCGCCCTTGGCGCGCCAGATCGCGGTGCGGTTGATCAGTGGCTGCGGTAGCGAGGGATCGAGCCGGATCGCCTGGTTGATGTCGGCGAGCGCGCCGTCGAGATCTCCGAGCGCTTCCTTGGAGATGCCGCGGTTCTGGAACGAGAACGCCGATTTCGGATCGGCCTTGATCGCCATGTCGTAGTCGGCGATCGCCTTGGCATAATCGTGCTTGCCGCGCCAGGCGTTGCCCCGATTGTGGAAGATGGTGCCGCTGGGCGGGCCGAGCTTCAGCGCATCGTCGAAATCGCTGATCGCGATCTCGTACTCGCCTTTGTCGTAATAGGCCGATCCCCGCAGATTGTAGGCCGCCTGGCTCGGCTTCAGTCGGATCGCTTCCGTCGCATCGGCGATGACCTTGGCGTAATCGCCCTTCTTGTTTCAGCCCACCGCGCGCCAGAAATGGACGGTGGCGAGTTGCTCGCCCTTGAAGACCTTCAGCGCGATGATCTTGGTGCAGGCGTCAACCATCTTGTCCGCCGGCGTGGTCTCGGTGGTGCAGAGCGGGCCGAGCTGGTTGCGCGGCTGGGCCACCGCCGGCACGGACCATTGCGCGAGGATGAGCAGGCTGAGCGTGACGAGGAGGCGGCGCATGGTGGTGGTCTCATGCGAGAGGAGAAGCGCTTGTTTGTTGCCCGGCGAAGTGCAGGGGTTCACCGCACCCGGTGAGCATCGGGCTCTCGCATCCGCTATTCCCTGAGTGGGCAGAATTTGCTAAGAGATTGGTCCCAACCTTCCTGCCCACTGACCTCCCACTCATGAAGAACGACGAAATCCTGAGCCAGATCACCGACTTCTGCCGCAAGGCGGACATGGCGGAATCGACGTTCGGCCGGCGCGCGGTGAACGATGGGAAGCTGGTGCATCGCCTGCGCGAGGGAAAGCGCATCACCATCGACACGCTGGAGCGGATCCAGGCCTATATGGCCGCATCGATGGCCGGCGGCGTGCCGCCGCCGCGGGGACTTCAGGTGCCCCCCGAGAAGCGCGATCCGCGCGGCAATTTCCGCTTCTTCGAGAACCGCCAGAAATACCTGCTGTTCGTCCACACCTGCAGCGAAAAGCGGGTGATCGCGGACCGCGTCGCGCTGGAGCTTGCCTCGATCCATCCGCGCCCGCCGGCGCTGCGCCTGTTCGACGCCGGCGTCGGCGACGGCACGGTGCTGGCGCGGGTGCTGCGCGCCACGCACCAGCGCTTTCCGCACATGCCGTTCTACGTCGCGGGCAAGGAGCTCAGCCTGGAGGATTTGCGCCTGACGCTGGAGAAGGTGCCGGACCGTATTTTCGAGCATCCGGCGTCGGTGTTCGTGTTCACCAACATGTTCTACGCGGAGGCGCCTTGGCTGACGCCGGCTTCGCCTGCTGCAGCGGCGGCCACCGTCTGGCACGAGGTGCCGCTCCGCGGCGCTTCGTCGGGCGAGTTCGAGCAGCAGATCGCGGAGCTGAGGCCTTTTCTGGAGCAGAACTGGCGCGCTGCAATCAGCCCACGCACGGCCATGCCGCTCTACGAGCGGCCGGTCGTCCTCGTGCTCTATCGCGAGGACCACAGGTTCCTGCTCGATTCGACCATTCCGCGGCCGGGCCAGACTGAGGCCAATTTCGACCTCGTCATCGCATCCCAGCCCTACCGGGCCCTGTCATCGGTCAATTTCCGGGCCAAGCGGATCATTGCACCGCTGGCACGGGCGCTTCGGCCGGGCGGCAGGCTGATCGGAATCCACTCCCATGGGCAGGATCCGGGCATGGAAATGATCCAGGCGATCTGGCCTGGAGAAAATCCTTTCTCGGTCAGCCGTCATGAGCTACTGCGTGCAGTTAAGTATGAACTTGGATCGGTGGGCCGCGACTTAAATTTTAATGCATACGCGGATAACCGTTCGATCTTCAGGTATGATATGGAAGCGCTGCCCAACGAGGTCACCGGCACCATCGGGACCTCGACGGCCTTTGCAGCGTGGAATGCGGCGGTGTATGTCGCTCAGATTGAGGACGACCGATTGACAGAAATGACTCAAAACGGCCGCACTCTGGATGCCGCCAGGGACGTGCTGCGAAAGTACAATGGGCTCTGGTTTCTCGACGAATCCTACGTCATCTCGCGTCGGCGTGATTGACATCACCAAAAGTAAACATCGCAAACGCCCGCCGGCTAGCGGCGGAACAAGGGGTTACTGATGCGCGCGTCCTATCTCTTCACCAGCGAGTCCGTGTCCGAGGGCCATCCGGACAAGGTCTGTGACCGGATCTCCGATGAGATCGTCGACCTGTTCTACCGTGAAGGGCCGAAGGCGGGCATCGACCCCTGGCAGATCCGCGCCGCCTGCGAGACGCTCGCGACCACCAACAAGGTGGTGATCGCCGGTGAGACCCGCGGCCCGAAGTCGGTGACCAACGAGCAGATCGAGAGCGTCGTGCGCGGCGCGATCAAAGACATCGGCTACGAGCAGGAAGGCTTCCACTGGAAGACCTGCGACATCGAGATCCTCCTGCATCCGCAGTCGGCCGACATTGCCCAGGGCGTCGACGCGCTGCAGCCGGGCGAGGTCAAGGAAGAAGGCGCGGGCGACCAGGGCATCATGTTCGGCTACGCCACCAACGAGACGCCCGATCTGATGCCGGCGCCGATCTTCTACGCCCACAAGATCCTGCGCCTGATCTCCGAAGCCCGTCACTCCGGCAAGGAGAAGGTGCTGGGTCCGGACTCCAAGAGCCAGGTCACCGTGCAGTACGAGAACGGCAAGCCGGTCGGCGTGCGCGAGATCGTGGTCTCGCACCAGCATCTGGTCCCGGACCTCACCTCGAACCAGGTCCGCGAGATCGTCGAGCCCTATGTGCGCGAGGCGCTGCCGAAGGACTGGATCACCCCGAAGACGATCTGGCACATCAACCCGACCGGCAAGTTCTACATCGGCGGTCCCGACGGCGATTCCGGCCTGACCGGCCGCAAGATCATCGTCGACACCTATGGCGGCGCGGCCCCGCATGGCGGCGGCGCGTTCTCCGGCAAGGATCCGACCAAGGTCGACCGCTCGGCGGCCTATGCCGCGCGCTACGTCGCCAAGAACATCGTTGCCGCCGGTCTTGCCGACCGCTGCACCCTGCAGCTTGCCTACGCCATCGGCGTGGCGCGTCCGCTGTCGATCTACATCGACACCCACGGCACCGGTAAGGTTTCGGAAGACCAACTCGAGAAGGCCGCTGCCAAGGCGATGGACCTCACCCCGCGCGGCATCCGGACCCATCTCGATCTCAACCGGCCGATCTACGCGCGCACCTCGGCCTACGGCCATTTCGGCCGCACGCCCGATAACGAGGGCGGCTTCTCCTGGGAGAAGACCGACCTCGTCGAGCAGCTCAAGCGCGCGCTCTAGCGCCCTTACCTCGCCCCGCTTGCGGGGAGAGGTCGCCGCGAAGCGGCGGGTGAGGGGACTCTCCGCAAGCTCGGTGCTTGGATAGAGCCCCTCACCCCAGCCCTCTCCCCGTAAGAACGGGGGAGGGAGAATGGTGCCACATAGCGTTCAGCTTGCTTTGGTACTGACACGCCAGCCCTCACTGATTAGGAAACAGACATGAACGCGAAGCCCGGCTTCACCGATTACATCGTCAAGGACATTTCGCTCGCCGAGTTCGGCCGCAAGGAGCTCTCGCTGGCCGAGACCGAGATGCCCGGCCTGATGGCCACCCGCGAGGAGTACGGCCCGAAGCAGCCGCTGAAGGGCGCGCGCATCGCCGGCTCGCTGCACATGACGATCCAGACCGGCGTGCTGATCGAGACGCTCGCCGCGCTCGGCGCCGACATCCGCTGGGTCTCCTGCAACATCTATTCGACGCAGGATCATGCTGCCGCTGCGATCGCCGCCGCCGGCATTCCCGTCTTCGCCGTCAAGGGTGAGACGCTGAAGGATTACTGGGACTACACCGCAAAGCTGTTCGACTGGCACGGCGGCGGTCATCCGAACATGATCCTCGACGACGGCGGCGACGCCACCATGTATGTCCATCTCGGTCTGCGCGCCGAGAACGGCGACACCGCCTTCCTCGACAAGCCCGGCTCCGAGGAAGAGGAAGTCTTCTTCGCGCTTCTGAAGAAGCAGCTCAAGGAAAAGCCGAAGGGCTACTTCGCCGGGATCGCCAACAGCATCAAGGGCGTGTCCGAGGAGACCACGACGGGCGTGCATCGCCTCTACGACATGCAGAAGGCGGGCACGCTGCTGTGGCCGGCCATCAACGTCAACGACAGCGTCACCAAGTCGAAGTTCGACAACCTCTATGGCTGCCGTGAATCGCTGGTCGACGGCATCCGCCGCGGCACCGACGTGATGCTGTCGGGCAAGGTCGCGATGGTCGCCGGCTTCGGCGACGTCGGCAAGGGCTCGGCCGCCTCGCTGCGCCAGGCCGGCTGCCGCGTCATGGTGTCGGAAGTCGATCCGATCTGCGCGCTGCAGGCCGCGATGGAAGGCTACGAAGTCGTGACCATGGAAGACGCCGCGCCGCGCGCCGACATCTTCGTCACCGCCACCGGCAACAAGGACATCATCACCATCGAGCACATGCGCGCGATGAAGGATCGCGCCATCGTCTGCAACATCGGCCACTTCGACAACGAGATCCAGATCGCGTCTCTGCGCAATCTGAAGTGGACCAACATCAAGCCGCAGGTCGACGAGATCGAATTCCCCGACAAGCACCGCATCATCCTGCTGTCGGAAGGCCGCCTCGTGAACCTCGGCAACGCGATGGGCCATCCGTCCTTCGTGATGTCGGCGTCGTTCACCAACCAGACGCTGGCGCAGATCGAGCTGTTCGCCAACAACAAGGACGGCAAGTACGAGAAGAAGGTCTACGTGCTGCCCAAGACCCTCGACGAGAAGGTCGCCCGCCTGCACCTCTCCAAGATCGGCGTCAAGCTCACCGAGCTGCGCAAGGACCAGGCCGACTATATCGGCGTGAAGCAGGAAGGTCCGTACAAGTCGGACCATTACCGGTACTGAGATCGCACGCATTTGCGATAAAAGGCCCCGGAGCAATCCGGGGCCTTTTTTATTATCCGGCTGTCTGATACCCTTCAGGTAGAGCCAAAACAAGCCTGCCACTTTTGCAGCGGGCGGCCATTTCCGTACGCGTATTGTCAGATACCGAAAGCATTATGGAGGAATGCGATGTCCAATGAAGCCGCGAATGTCCACATCCTGAAAGAGGCGTATCGGCTCTGGCATGAAAGTCGTGGGGGCAGCGTCGATCACTGGTTTGACGCCGTCGTCGCCCCGAACGTCAATTTTGCATCGGTGCCGCGGGGTGTCGCGCCGCTCGATTTCGCCAAGCAGTATCGCGACAGCAAGGAATTGCGCGAATACTTCGACCGGCTGCTTTCCGAATGGACCATGCAGCACTACACGATCGACGAGTATATCGCGCAAGGAGACGCAGTCGTCGCACGCGGCTCGACGGCCTGGACCAACAAGAAGACGGGCAAGACCGCCGAGACGCCGAAGATCGATTACTGGCGGTTCAAGGACGGTAAAGCCGTTGAGTTCTACGAGTATTTCGATACGGCGTGTGTGGTCGCTGCAGCGACCTGACGGTTGCAATTTGGCGCGGCGCTGCCATCCTGTGACAGGAGAAACGCCATGGCCGAAACCAAACAACATTTCGACGTGCTGATCGTCGGTGCCGGCCTGTCCGGTATCGGTGCCGGCTATCATCTGCAGACCAAGTGTCCAGGCAAGAGCTACGTCATCCTCGAGGGACGCGACTGCATCGGCGGCACCTGGGACCTGTTTCGCTATCCCGGCATCCGCTCCGACAGCGACATGTTCACGCTCGGCTATTCGTTCAAGCCGTGGACCGATCCGAAGGCGATCGCCGACGGGCCCCAGATCCTGAACTATGTGCGCGAGACTGCCAGCGAGAACGGCATCGACAAGCACATCCGCTTCCACCACCGTGTCAAGCGTGCGGCGTGGTCGACGCCGGATGCGCGGTGGACAGTCGAGGCCGAGCGCATCACGGGCGAGGGCGCGGCCGAGCTGGTGTGCTTCACCTGCAATTTCTTGTTTCTGTGCTCGGGCTATTACAAATACGAGGCGGGCTACACGCCGGAGTTCAAGGGTGCCGCTGATTTCGCCGGCCGCATCGTGCATCCGCAGAAATGGACCGAGGACATCGACTACGCGGGCAAGTGTGTCGTCGTGATCGGCTCCGGCGCGACAGCGGTGACGCTGGTGCCGGAGCTCGCCAAGAAGGCGGCGCAGGTCACCATGTTGCAGCGTTCGCCGACCTATGTGGTGTCGCGGCCGGCGCAGGATCCCGTGGCCAACAAGCTGCGCCGCAATCTGCCGGCGCAGCTTGCCTATCACCTGATCCGCTGGCGCAACGTGATGTGGGGGATGTTCTTCTTCCAGCTCAGCCGGCGCCGGCCGGCGAAGGTGAAGGACCTCATCCTCAAAGGCGTGCAGATGGCGCTCGGCCCGGACTACGACGTCGCGACCCATTTCACGCCGCGCTACAATCCCTGGGATCAGCGGCTGTGCCTGGTGCCCGACGGCGACCTCTTCAAGGCGATCCGCGAGCAGCGCGCCAGCGTCGTCACCAGCGAGATCGACACCTTCACGCATGACGGCATCCGCCTGAAGGACGGCCGCGAGCTCGCCGCCGACATCATTGTGACGGCGACCGGGCTTGTGCTCCAGGTCGTCGGCGGCCTCGAGGTCAGCGTCGACGGCCGCTCCGTCGATTTTGCCAACACGCTGACCTACAAGGGCATGATGTATGCCGATGTGCCGAACATGGCCTCCGCCTTCGGCTACACCAACGCGTCCTGGACGCTGAAATGCGACCTCACCTGCGAATATGTCTGCCGCCTCATCAACTACATGGACCGGCACAATTTCCGCCAGTGCATGCCGCACAATGACGATTCCACCATCACCGCGCAGCCTTCGCTCGATTTCACCTCAGGCTACGTGCAGCGCTCGATCGCCAAAATGCCGAAGCAGGGCTCGAAGCGGCCGTGGCGCCTCCACCAGAACTACGCGCTCGACATCGTCTCCTTGCGCTTCGGCCGGATCGACGACGGCGTGATGCAGTATTCCTGAACTTGCTAAGTAGGATACCGCGATAGCCTCGCGTTCGCTTGAGACGAATCGCGACTTGCGGTAGTGTTTTTGCGCTGCAAGAAGTTTATTTCCGACAACGTCTGAGTTCCGCGTCGTTGCCGTCTTAAGGGGAGCGCGGGACATGCACGTCCTTGCCCTGGTCACGCAAAAAGGCGGAAGCGGCAAGAGTACGCTGTCCGTTGGACTGGCGGTGGCAGCAACGCAGCGCGCTGAGCGCGTCGCTCTCATTGAGGCGGACGCGCAAGGTACGATCTCGAAATGGAAAGAGCGCCGCGATCATCCCTATCCCCGCGTCGAGCGCGTTACGGATCCTGCCGAGATCGATCCGTTGATCACGCGCCTGAAGGCCGAAGGCGTCTGGCTTGCCATCATCGACACAGCTGCCACGACCAACAGTCTGGCGCTGCGCGTCATCGCCTGCGCGGATCTCTGTCTCATCCCGGCGCGCCCGAGCCCGGCCGATATCGAAGCCGCAATTCCTACACTGATCGCCATTCGCAGGCTCAACCGCCGATTTGCCTTCATCCTCAATCAGACGCCGACGCGGGGGTGCCGGCTGAGCGAAGCTGCCACATCGCTAAGCTCGCTCGGCATGCTTGCGCTCCCGTTTATTGCGCAGCGTAACGATCACCAGGATGCGCTCGGAGCAGGGTTGGGCGTGACGGAGTTCGCGCCTGCGGGCAAAGCTTCGGGCGAAATTGTATGTTTGTGGGGTTGGATCGCGGCGCACTTGGCCGAGGAGTCGGACGATTATGGGAAAGGCGCGCTCAAAGCTGCCTGCTGACGTTGGACGCACCGGGCGTCGCTCGCTGCTGGAACTGGCGGCGGAAGTGAGCCGTGCGGTCGACGAGGGCTTGGCCATGCCGCCGGGCCCAGTCGCCGTCTTCCCCCAGGAAGCGCCGCAGATCGCGCAAGAAGCGCCTGCTCCGATGACTGTTTCGGTACAAGAGGCGGCCAGCGTCATCGTTGCAAGACCTGAACCTCCGAGCAGGACCACCACTGATCTCATCGTGGACATGGCCAAGGAGTATCAAGCCCGCGCCTTGGACGGCATGAGCGCTACGCTCGACTACGCCAACGACCTCGCAAAGTCACGGCTGGCCAGTGTGAGTTCAGAGGCCAATGGAACCGTCGTCGCGGAAAGCGATCTCATCGACGCGATTGGAACGGCAGCCGAGTGTCGCACCGTCGTGCTCGAACTGATGAAGATCAATGCGGGCGCGACCTTGGAGTATGCGCGGGAGCTAGGCAGTGCAAGAACGCTGGCGGAGTTGGTTGAGCTGTCGGGCACGCATGCGCGAAAGCAATGTGAGTTGGTCCTGAGGCAAACCGAGTTGCTGAGGTCGCTTGCTCAAAGCATGACAAAGCCCAGTGCCAGGTGATGCCGCGAGCCTCGACGTGTCGCTTCGTATCTGCACTGGTCATGTCATCCTCTTGCGCGGACGGCGCTCGGATCATCCTGTCTGGGTGGTGCGGCGGCGCCGGAATTCCTGCACGGGCAGGCCGCCCCAGCCCCAATTGTCGGTGTCGACTTCCTCGATCACGACGAAGGTGGACTCGAGCGGCTTGCCGAGCACGTGGCGCAGCAGCTCGCTCGAGCCCTTGATCAGTGCGGCCTTCTCCTCCGCCGTGAGCGACGCCGAACCCGGCGTCGTTCCCTCGCGGGTCACTTGAATGGTGACGATGGGCATTGTCGTTCTCCTCCTCTCAGTGGCCGGCGCTCTGGCCGCCGTCGACATGCAGGATCTCGCCGGTGACGAAGGAAGCGCCCTCGAGATAGAGCACGGCATCGACGATGTCGGACATCTCGCCCATGTGGCCCACGGGATGCATCGCGCCGTACTGCGCATGCGTCGCGACGGCGTGCATCGGCGACTTGATGATCCCGGGCGACACCGCGTTCACGCGAATGCCACGCCTGGCGTATTCGATCGCGAGCGACTTGGTCGCGGCGTTCAGCCCGCCCTTGCTCAGCGAGGCCAGCACCGAGGGCACGTTCGAATTGGCCTGATCGACCAGTGTGGTCGTGATCTGGACGACATGGCCGGACCCTTGCTTCTCCATCTCGGCGATGGCGAGCTGGGTGATGTGGAAGAAGCCGGCGACGTTGGTGCCCATCACGGCCGCATAGTCTTCGGCCGTGTACTGCGTGAACGGCTTGGCGACGAAGATGCCGGCATTATTGACCAGCGTGTCGACGCGGCCGAAGCGGGCGACGGCCTGCGAGACCACACGCTCGGCGGTGGCTCGGTCGGCGATGTCGCCGGCAATGGCGAGGACGTCTTCGTCGCTCGACGGTTTGACGGAGCGCGCCGTTGCGACGACGCGGTAGTTGCGATCGCGAAAGCCCTGAACCAGGGCGGCGCCGATACCCTGCGATGCACCGGTGATGATGGCGACCTTCTGCTCGATACCCATGACGGACTCCTGTTTTTGGCTTGAAAACCTGCGCCAGCGGCGGGCTGGCTTGGGCGTTGAGGTACGCTGCGGCGGCTTACTTGCGAATATCCGCTGCCCGGCAGACACTCTTTCGCAGCGCGAACGAATGCCGGACCGATCCTTGCGGAGGTTGTCGCAGCCGACGCAAACGCCTAGCTTTCAGCCGAAATCTCAGGGGGCTGCGGCGAGCGCATGGATCGTCTGGACGCGATGAAGGTGTTCGTCCTTGCGGTGGACGAGGGGAGCCTCGCTGCCGCGGGCCGTAAGCTCGGCCGCTCGCCGGCAGCCGTCAGCCGTGCCATCGCCTTTCTGGAAGAGCGGGTCGGCGCCGAGCTGCTGCACCGAACGACACGCTCGATCAAGCTGAGCGAGGAGGGCGAGCGCTATGTCGCGGTCTGCCGCCGCGTGCTCACCGAGCTGGAGGAAGCCGAGGACATCGCGGCCGGACCGCGCACGGCACCGCGTGGTCTGCTCACGATCACCGCTCCGGTGGTCTCGGGAGAGATGGTGCTGCGGCCGATCCTCGACGCGTTTCTCGACGCCTATCCGACCGTGTCGGCAAAACTCCTGCTGTTCGACCGTGCGGTCAATCTGATCGAGGAAGGCGTCGATATCGCGCTTCGCATCGGTCCGCTGGCGGACTCGGCGATGGTGGCGATGCGGGTCGGCGGGATCAGTCGCGTTGTGGTGGCCGCTCCCCGTTACCTGAAACAGCAACCGCGCATCACTGAGCTGGGTGATCTCGCCAAGCACCAGATCGTCGCGATGGCGCACCTGCCGAATTCCTGGACCTTTGCGCCGCAGGCGGGCTCGTCGGCGCCGCGCACCGTGCAGTTCACCCCGCGGCTCGTCGTCAACAGCACCTATGCGGCAGTGGCCTCCACTGTGGCCGGGCGCGGCGTGGCGCGGATGTATTCGTACCAGGTGGCCGAGCAGGTCGCGCGCGGCGAGCTCGAGATCCTGCTTGCCGGCGACAAGGATCCGGAGATGCCTGCGCATCTGATCTGTCCGCAGGGCCGGCTTTCGGTGCCCAAGGTGCGCGCCTTCACCGACTTCGCCGTGCCCCGGCTGAAGAAGCAGTTCGCGCTGCTGAA
Organism: Bradyrhizobium sp. SPXBL-02; assembly: GCF_051853065.1. Classification (NCBI taxonomy): domain Bacteria; kingdom Pseudomonadati; phylum Pseudomonadota; class Alphaproteobacteria; order Hyphomicrobiales; family Nitrobacteraceae; genus Bradyrhizobium; species Bradyrhizobium sp. SPXBL-02. The sequence continues at coordinate 2,899,511 of NZ_CP182474.1, forward strand.
GCAGAGCATCAAGGCGCGCTGAGCCGCTTCACGCCTGCGCAATGCGTTGTTTTGCGTATACGGCGGGGCGGCTGAATCGGCGACGCTTCCACAACGGTTAACGCCGATTTAACGGATGAGTCCTAGCCTGTCTCGGCCGGGGTTACTCGCAAGGCCGAGGTGAGCCCAATGGAAGCCCAGAGAATAGCGGTCGACGCCGTCGTCGCGCTGACCGATTGCGACCGCGACGCCGTCATCGCCTTCATCCGCCGGCTCTACCTCGCCGGCGTCACCGACCCCAAGCGCCTGACCTTCAAGGGCCTGCAGGCGCTGTCGCGGGCCTGATTCGGCTCGTTTCGGCCAGTTTGACCCAAGTTCCGTCCCCTTGCTCTCTCCGGCGTGATTGCAACCCACCGGCGAATATCTTGCCGCTCAGTCCCGGTCGGGCTACACGACACCCCGGCTGGATCACTTGGGATTGGGGAAATGTTGAAACAGCTTTTTGCGCCGCAGCTCGTCATTTTGTACGTGCTTGCCGCCTCGACGATTTACGTTCACTTCCGCGGCAAGCAGCGGCTGCGCTTCGCGCGCCAGCTCGGCGACCACTCGACCTATCTCGCGCCCTACAACGTGCTGATGTACGCCGGCTCGGCAGTGCCGAACAGGCCGGTGATCTCGGTCGATCAGTTTCCGGAGCTCAAACCCCTCAGCGATAACTGGGAGACCATCCGCGACGAGGCCGTGCGCCTGTTCGACGAAGGCTTCATCCGCGCGGCGGCGAAGAACAACGATTGGGGCTTCTACTCGTTCTTCAAGAGCGGCTGGAAGCGATTTTACCTGAAATGGTACGACGACTTCCTGCCGTCGGCCAACACGCTGTGCCCGAAGACGGTGGAGCTGCTCAAATCGATCCCGAGCGTGCATGGCGCCATGTTCGCGATGCTGCCGCCAGGCGGCAAGTTAGGGGCGCATCGTGATCCCTTCGCGGGCTCGCTGCGCTATCACCTCGGCCTGGTCACGCCGAACTCGAACAAGTGCCGGATCCTCGTCGACGGTGTCGAATGCGTCTGGCGCGACGGCGAAGCCTTCATGTTCGACGAGACCTTCATCCACAGCGCCGAGAATGCGACCGACGTCAACCGCATCATCCTGTTCTGCGACGTCGAGCGCCCGATGAAGTACGGCTTCATGACCGCGATCAACCGCTGGGTCAGCCATCACATCGTCAAGGCGTCGGCGACCCAGAACGTCGACGGTGAGAATGTCGGCGTGCTCAACAAGGTGTTCGGCAAGCTCTACGAGATCCACCTCGCCAGCCGCAAGGTGAAGGAGTGGAACCGCAACGTCTACTACACGCTGAAATACTCGCTGACGGCGCTGATCCTCGGCCTCATCGTGATGTCGGCGATCAGGTGATCGGCGCGTCGCGATGAGTTGCTTGCCGACCGCGAACGCAGAGATCACGCAGGTCTTCTGCGAGTGGCTGGAGACCTTCGCGGGCTATGTCCGCGAGGTCGACTACGCCTCGGCGCGGCCGCTCTTCCATCCCGACGTGCTCGCCTTCGGTACCCATAACGACGTCATCCCCGGCCTCGATCAATGGGTCAAGACGCAATGGGACAACGTCTGGCCGAAGACGACCGACTTCCGCTTCGTCCTCGATCAGACGTCCGTTCTGGTATCACCGGACGGCATGATGGCAACCGTGATCGCGCCGTGGACGAGCACGGGCTATCATCCCGATGGCAGCACGTTTGCGCGCCCCGGCCGCGCGACGATGGTGTTTTCGAAAAATGGCGATGGCTGGCTGTGCGTGCATTCGCACATGTCGCTCAATCGCGGTGTACCGCAGGTAAGCCATGCCAATCGGCCGGTGAAGGCCTGGTAGCTCCCGTAGGGTGGATTAGCGAAGCGTAATCCACCAATAGGCGCGAGCAACAATTGACGTTCTTTGTTGTCGTGCGTCTGTAGTGGTGGATTACGCTTTCGCTAATCCACCCTACAATATCGAGGCCCTACTCCGGCTGGCCGATGCTCACCTTCAGCGTGCCGACGCCGTCGACACCGCATTCGAGCTTGTTGCCGGGCTGCAGCTGCGACACGCCGGCGGGCGTGCCGGTCATGATGATGTCGCCGGCGGCGAGCTTCACCTGCTGGGAGAGCTGCCAGATGATCTCAGGCACGTTCCAGATCAGCTCGGTGAGGTCGCCCTTCTGCGCTTCCTTGCCGTTGACCGTCAGCCAGATCTTGCCCTGGGCGGGATGGCCGATCTTCGAGGCCGGCTGCAGCGCGGAGCAGGGCGCCGAATGGTCGAACGACTTGCCGATCTCCCACGGGCGCTCCTTCTTGCGCGAGGCGATCTGGAGGTCGCGGCGGGTGAGGTCGATGCCGACGGCGTAGCCGTAGACGTGGTCCAGCGCCTTGTCGGCGGCAATGTTCAGCCCACCGCTCTTCATCGCGACGATGAGCTCGACCTCGTGATGCAGATCCTTGGTCAGCGGCGGATAGGGAATGGTGGCGCCGTCGGGCACCAGCATGTCGGCGTGCTTGGCGAAGAAGAACGGCGGGGCGCGCTCGTCATTGCCCATCTCGCGGATGTGCTCGAGATAGTTGCGGCCGACGCACCAGATGCGGCGAACCGGATAACGGCCGCTTTCGCCGACGACGGGAAGCGAAGCCTGGGGCGGAAGCGGGATGACGTAGGAGGCGGCGTTCATGGAGCGGTCTCGCTGGTCTTGAGGTGGAACGAACTTTATGCGGTTGCGCTGATCGGCGCCAGAGCGCCGGCGTCGTGATGTTGCAGGCGGAAGAACGAGGCGTAACGGCCGCCGCGGCGGAGCAGCTCATCATGCCGGCCCTGCTCGACGATCTCGCCGCCTTCGACCACCAGAATGCTGTCCGCGTGCATGATGGTGTGCAGGCGGTGCGCGATCACGATGGTGGTGCGGTTCTGGCACAGATGCTCGATCGCCTCCTGTACCTGCCGCTCGGATTCGGAATCGAGCGCGGCGGTGGCTTCGTCCAAGAGGATGATCGGCGCGTTCTTGAGCAGCGCGCGCGCGACCGCAATGCGCTGGCGCTGTCCGCCCGAGAGCTGGGTGCCGTGCTCGCCGACCGGCGTGTCGTAGCCGAGCGGGAAGCCCATGATGAAGTCATGCGCGCAGGCTGCCTTCGCCGCCTCGACGATCTCGTTCTCGCTGGCGCCCGGCTTGCCGAAGGCGATGTTGTTGCGGATCGTGTCGCGGAACAGATAGACGTCCTGGCCGACATAGGCGGTCTGGGCGCGCAGCGATTTGCGTGAGACCGACGAGATCGACTGGCCGTCGATCACGATGTCGCCTTGCGTCACCTCGTAGAAGCGCAGGAGCAGCCCCAGCACGGTCGACTTGCCGCCGCCGGAGGGGCCGACCAGCGCAGTCACCTTGCCGGGCTCGGCGACGAAGCTCATGCGGTTGAGCACGGTCTCGCCCGAGCGATAGGAGAAGCTGACGTCACGCAGCTCGATGCGGGCATCTGTCAGCTTCAGCGCCGGCTTGTCATCGTCGGACTGCTCGCTCGCGGGGCTGTCGACGACCTCGAGCAGCATGCGGGCGCCGACCAGCTGGCTGTTGAGATCGATGTTGAGGCGGGCGAGCCGCTTGGCCGGCTCGGTCGCCATCAGGAACGCGGTCATGAACGAGAAGAACGCGCCGGGCGTGGCGTTGAGCGCGACCACGGCGTAGCCGCCGTACATCAGGCAGCCCGCGACCGCGAAGCCGCCCAGCATCTCCATCAGCGGGTTGGAGCGGTTGGCGACGCGGGCCATCTTGTTGGCGTTGCGCTCGACGACCGCGATGTTCTCGTCGATGCGCCTCTGCATGGTCTCTTCGAGCGTGAACGCCTTGACGGTGCGGATGCCCTGCAGCGATTCCTGCATGGTCTCCATGATGTCGGCAGTGCCGGTGAACTGGTTGAAGGCGAGGCCCTTGATGCGCTTGACCAGCTTGCGCAGCACCAGCATCGCCGGTGGCACCGCGACGAGGCCGATGAACGACATCAGCGGGTCCTGCCAGACCATCACGCCGATCATGGCGAGCAGCATCAAGAGGTCGCGCCCGATGGCGTTGACCAGCATGTTGAGCACGTCCGTGATCGACTTGGCGCCGGCGGTCAGCCGCGCCAGGAACTCGGACGAGTGCCGCTCGGAGAAAAAGCCGACGTTTTCGCGCATCAGCTTGGCGAACAGTTGGCGCTGGTTGGTGGCGAGGATCGCGTTGCTGATCTTGGTCAGGATCACCATGTGGCCGTAGGTCGCCACGCCCTTGATGAACAGCAGCGCGACCGTGATCCCAGAGAACATCGCGATGCCCGGGATGTTCTTGTCGACATAGGCCTGATTGATGACCTGGCCGAGGACGTAGGTCGCAGCAGCGGTCGCACCGGCGGCGAGGGCCATCAGAGCGAAGGCGACGAGGTAGCGCCGCCAGTAGACGATGCCCTGTTCCGTGATCAGCCGGCGCACGAGGGCCATGGCCGCATAGGGATCGTCGGTGATTTTCTTTGGAAACTGCGCCATCCGGTGTCCATTGACGGCGCAGGACAAAGCCTGCCCGCGCGTCAGGGATCGATGGGCCTCTGTGCCCGCTCAAGCCGGGTTTTTCAAGCCCAATTAAGGGCTTGCGCTTGGGATGATTCTAGGCCGAGGCGGCGTGGCGGAGCTCGCCGTGGCGCTCGCGGAACAGCTTGTCCTCCCAGGCCAGCGCATGGGCTGCGATGGTCTCGAGGTCGTCGTATTGCGGCCGCCAGTCGAGCAGGCTGCGGATGCGGCTGGTGTCGGCGACCATGGTCATGATGTCGCCGGGCCGGCGCGGGGCGTATTGCACGGCGAAGCTGCGGCCCGAAACCCGGCGCACCGCATCGATGGTCTCCAGCACCGAATAGCCGCGGCCATATCCGCAATTGAGCGTGGTCGAGGCGCCGCCATTGCGCAGATAGGCGAGCGCCGAGCGATGCGCCTGTGACAGGTCCGTGACGTGGATGAAGTCGCGGATGCAGCTGCCGTCGGGGGTCGGATAGTCGGTGCCGAACACGTCGATCTTGGCGCGCTGGCCGGTGGCGGCTTCCACCGCGATCTTGAGCAGATGCGTGGCGCCGACGGTGGCAAGGCCAATGCGCGCCTGCGGATCGGCGCCGGCGACGTTGAAATAGCGCAGGGTTACGTATTGCATGCCGTAGGCGGCGGCGACGTCGTGCAGCATGATCTCGGTCATCAGCTTCGACGAGCCGTAGGGCGACAGCGGCCGCGTCGGCGCGTGCTCGGACACGGGCACCTGGTCCGGATTGCCGTAGACGGCAGCGGTCGAGGAGAAGATGAAGCGGCCGATGCCGCGCTTGACCGCGACGTTGAGCAGGTTGCGCGCGGTCGTGAAATTGTTGCGGTAATAGCCGAGCGGATCGCGCATCGAATCCGGCACGACCACGGAGCCGGCGAAATGGATGATGCTCTCGATGTCGTGCTGGGCGATCACGCCTTCGAGCAGGTTCTCGTCGCCGGCGTCCCCAATGAACAGCGGCACGCCTTCGGGCAGATAGGCCGAGAAGCCAGTGGAGAGATCGTCGATCACGACGACATCCTCGCCGGCTTCCGCCAGCGCCAGGACCGTGTGACTTCCGATATAGCCGGCGCCGCCGGTGACTAGCACAGTCATGATCTCACCCGTCTTCGATCAACGCGCCAAGCTAGCGCTTGCGTGGTGAAGAGGGGGTATCGGCGCGCCTGAACTGGTCACTATGCTTAATGTTGCGTATAGGGACTTTGCGAAACGGAGCATGACGTGGCGAATTCCCAGGGCGATCTCGAAGTGATCGTGCCAAATCTGCACAGGCGCTATTCCGGCGTCACCGCGACCAACCGGATGGTGGCGCCGCGGCTGGCAAAGCTGTACCGCGCCGCCTGGTTCGGCTCCGACGCGCCGGAAGGGATCGCGCGCCTCGACGTTGCCGATTTCCTCCAGCTCTGGCGCCGCAAGGCACCGCTGATCTGGCACGCACGCCGCAACAACGAGATGATCGCCGGCGTCGTGCTGCGCGCGCTCGGCTGGCCGCTCAAGCTCGTGTTCACCTCGGCAGCGCAGCGGCATCACAGCTGGATCACGCGCTGGCTGATCCGGCGCATGGACGCGATCATCGCAACATCGGATCTCTCGGCCTCGTTCCTGAAGGTGAAGGCGACGGTGATTCCGCACGGCGTCGACACCGATGTCTATGCGCCGCCGGCCGATCGCACTGCCGCCTTCGCCGAAGCCGCGCTGCCGGGCCGCTACGCCATCGGCTGTTTCGGCCGCGTGCGCGCGCAGAAGGGCACCGACGTGTTCGTCGATGCGATGTGCCGCTTGCTGCCGCGCTATCCCGATTTCATCGCTGTCATCGTCGGCCAGGTCACGGCCGAGCAGACGCCCTTTGCCAACGAGCTGAAGAAGCGCATCGAGGCAGCCGACCTGCAATCGCGCATCGTCATCACCGGCGAGCTGCCGATCGAAGCGGTGCAGCGCTGGTATCAGCGGCTGACGATCTACGCCTTCACCTCACGCAACGAAGGCTTTGGGCTGACGCTGATCGAGGCGATGGCGGCGGGCAGCGCCTTGGTCGCCGCACGCGCCGGCGCGGCCGAGCTTGTGGTAGAGGACGGCGTGAGCGGCGTGCTGATCCCGACGGGTGATGCCGACGCGCTTGCTGCGGCGCTCGAGCCGCTGATGCGCGATGTGGCCGCGGCGACCGCGATGGGCGAGCGTGGGCGGGCGAGGGTGCTCGAACTTTTCAGCCTCGATGCCGAAGCGGCGCGGATCGGCGCGATCTATCGGCCGCTGCTCTGAGCACAGCTCCTGATACCGCGACACAAAAACCGCGAAAACAACCCCATGCACAGTAGGCGGGTTCAGCAAAATCAATGGCTTGGCGAGAGGGCTCAATCTATTGCGGATTTTTCGAATCGCATTTTGACTCGTCGGGCAAAACAGTGGCAGGATGTCATCATTGCCGCGAGCCCCGATCGGCTCAGCTGGTCACCCTCGCCCCCACCTCCTTCAGCACCCGCTGCGCAATTCCCACCACCTCGCTAGCTGCAATATTCCGCATGCAGCGGTGGTCGTTCACCTTGCAGACCGTGCTCTGGCAGGGCTGGCAGGACAGCGCTTCCTTGTCCTGCACCAGTGTCGCGGCGAGGCCGTTGAGCGGGGCCCAGAGGTAGGGGCTGGTGGGACCGAAGATGCCCATGGTCGGCGTGCCGAGGGCGGCTGCGATGTGCATCAGGCCGGAATCGTTGGAGATGGCAACGCCGGCGGCGGCCATGGCGAGGACGCCGTTGCGCAGATCGGTCCCGGTGAGATCGCGCACCCCCGGGCCGCGAGCGGTCCCAGGGCCGCCAGTGGTCCCCGGGCCGCCGGCGGCGACGATCTCCTGGGCAAGCCCCTTTTCGGCGGGGCCGCCGACCACCCAGACCTCGAGGCCGCGCTCGACCAGCAGGCGGGCAGCTTCGGGATAATAGGTCCAGCGCTTTGAAACGCCGACCGAGCCTGGGGCAAGCGCCACCGCGGCGCCGGCGCCAAGGCCATTGGCTTCGCGCCAGCGGGCGATGTCCTCGGCCGGAACGCGCAGTTGCGGCACCGGCCATTCCGCCGGCAGGGGCGCGCCGTCGGGCTGGGCGAGGGCGGCGTTCTTGTCGATGAAGCGGGGCAGCTTCTTCTCGCCCCAGCGCCAGCGGTTCAGCAGGCCGAACCGGAACTCGCCGACGAAGCCGACCCGTTCGGGAATACCGGCCAGCGCCGGCGCGATCGCCGCCTTCCAGGTCCGGGGCAGCACCAGGGCAGTGCCATAGTTCCGTTTCCGAAGCAGCCCTGCCAAGCCGAACTGGCGTGCGACGGCCAGCCGGCCGCGCGGCATGTCCCAGACGATGCCGGCGCGCACCCCGGGCATGTAATCGACCAGCGGGGCGCACAGGGACGTGGTGAGGAGATCGACCGGCCGGTTCGGCCAGCGTTCCTTCAGGACCCGCACGACGGTGTGATTCCGCACGAAATCGCCGATCCACATGTAGGGAACGATCAGGATCGGGCGCGTGTCGCTCCGGTCTGCATCACCACCAAGTTGCGAATCAATGTTCATTGGTTATTAGGACCGAAGACGTGCCGATATGGCGGCTCGGTTAGCCGCTCCGGGCCGGGAGGTAAAGCCGGCAGAAGAGCAATCCCAAAACCGCTTACACTTTGGCGGATCATGCGCTACGGCAGGATCGGGCACTTAAAATCGGGCAGGTAGGTGGAATGTTGCTGGTGACCGGCGGGGCCGGTTTTATCGGATCGAATGTCGTGGCTGCGCTGAACGAGGCCGGCCGCAGCGACGTCGTGGTCTGCGATTTCCTCGGAACCGAAGGCAAATGGCGCAACCTCGCCAAGCGGCAGCTTGTGGATATCGTTCCCCCCGCCGAGCTGATGGACTGGCTGAAGGGCCGCAAGCTCGAGGCCGTGATCCATCTCGGGGCGATTTCCGCAACCACAGCGACCGACGGCGACCTCGTCATCGAGACCAATTTCCGCCTGTCGATGCGCCTTCTGGACTGGTGCACGATGAATGCGGTGCCGTTCATCTACGCGTCCTCGGCGGCGACCTATGGCGACGGCACGGAAGGCTTCGACGACGATTCCTCGCTGCCGGCGCTGAAGAAATTGCGGCCGATGAATCTCTACGGCTGGAGCAAGCACCTGTTCGATCTCGCAATTGCCGAACGAGTGGCGCGCTGCGACCGGCTCCCGCCGCAATGGGCCGGCCTGAAATTCTTCAACGTGTTCGGCCCGAACGAATATCACAAGGGCTCGATGATGAGCGTGCTGGCGCGGCGCTTCGACGACGTGAGGGCTGGTCGCGTCGTGCAGCTGTTCAAGTCGCATCGCGAGGGCATCGAGGACGGCGATCAGCGTCGCGATTTCATCTATGTCGACGACGTCGTGCGCGTCGTCCTTTGGCTGCTGGCGACGCCGTCGGTGTCCGGCCTGTTCAACGTCGGCACCGGCAAGGCGCGCAGCTTCAAGGACCTCATGCTGGCTGCCTATGCCGCGCTCGGGGCCAGGCCCAACATCGAATACATCGACATGCCCGAGCAGATCCGCGACAGCTACCAGTATTTCACCCAGAGCGAGGTCGATCGTCTGCTCCGCGCCGGCTATAACGGCGGCTTCACGACGCTCGAGAACGCGGTGAAGGCCTATGTCGGGGACTATCTCGACCGGCCCGACCGCTTTCGCTGAGGCCCTGTAGACCATGCCGACGCCCATTCTCGATTTCGATGCCCTCGCGCAAGCCATCTCAGGCCGCACGGTGCTGTGCATCGGCGACATCATGCTGGACGAGTTCGTCTACGGCGAGGTGTCGCGGATCTCGCCGGAGGCGCCGGCGCCCGTCATCGCCGCCCAGCGCAGCGAGATCCACGTCGGCGGCGCCGGCAACGTCGCGCGCAACGTCGCTTCGCTCGGCGCGCGCTGCATCTTCGTCGGCCTCATCGGCGAGGATGATGCCGGTGCGCGGCTCGCGGCCGCGCTCGATGATCAAACCGGCATCGAAAGCGTGCTGGTGCGCGACGCCTCGCGGCCGACCACGCGAAAAGTCCGTTTCGTCTCCGAGCATTTTTCCACACACATGCTGCGCGCGGATTGGGAGCAGGCGCTGGCTGCGTCCGACGACGTCGAAACCAAATTGATCGACGCGATCCTGCCGCAGATCGCGCGCGCCGACATCGTGCTGCTGTCCGACTACGCCAAGGGCGTGCTGACGGCGCGCGTGATCCGCCACACCATCGATGCCGCCCGCAAGCTCGGCAAGCCCGTGATCGTCGATCCCAAGAGCCTGAACTGGGCGATCTATCGCGGCGCCACGCTGCTCACGCCGAACCGCAAGGAATTTTCGGAAGCGACCCGCAGCCGCGCCGAAACGGTGCAGAGCATCGTCGAGGCCAGCGAGGACGTGATGCGGCTCGCCGATTGCGAGGCGATCCTGGTGACGCAGGGCGAGCGCGGCATGACGCTGGTGCCGCGGAATGGCGGGGCGGTTCACGTGCCGGCCGTCCCGGTGAAGGTGCGCGACGTCTCCGGCGCCGGCGACACCGTCGCCGCTACGCTTGCGGTCTCGCTCGCGGCCGGCGCGGACTGGGACACGGCGCTGCGCATGGCCAATGCCGCCGCCGCCGTCGCCGTCGGCAAGCAGGGCACCGCCAGCGTCAGCGCGGCCGAGCTGCGACGCAAGATCCTGCCGCATGCGACGCTCGCGGCCGAGGAGAAGATCGTGCTCGATCCGGCCGCGCTCGACGCGCAGCTCGCCGAATGGAAAAGGCAGGGCCTTCGCGTCGGCTTCACCAATGGCTGTTTCGACATCCTCCATCCCGGTCACGTCAAGGTGCTGACCGCCGCGCGCGCCGCCTGCGACCGCCTGATCGTCGGACTCAACAGCGACGCCTCGGTGCGGCGGCTGAAGGGGGCCGATCGTCCGGTCCAGGACGAGCGCGCGCGTGCCGAGGTGCTCGCAGCGCTTGAGGCCGTCGATCTCGTCGTCATCTTCGCGGAAGACACGCCGATCGACCTCATCACCAGGATCAAGCCCGGCGTGCTGGTGAAGGGCGGTGACTACACCCGCGAGCAGGTCGTCGGCCACGAGGTGGTCGAGGCCGCGGGCGGGGTGGTCGTGCTGGTCGACATCCTCCAAGGCTTCAGCACGACGGCGCTGGTGCATCGCGCCCGGGGAGGGAGCAATTGACGGCGCTCGCACGGGAATCGACCAGCGAAATGTTGCATCGTCGTCTTCGCAGCCCCGCTGCCTGGCGCGAGACCGTCGATCTGTTTGCGATCCTGACCGCGGCCTCGCTGCCCTGGTCGACGTCGCTTGCCGGCATCTTCAACGCGCTGATGCTGCTCTGCATGGTGCCGTTTCTCGACGTTCCCGCGTTCCTGCAATCGCTGAAGCGCCCGATCTGCATCGCGCCGATCGCACTCTTCGCTCTCGCGCTGCTGGGGACGCTGTGGTCGGACGCAGCCTGGGGCGTCCGCCTCCACGCGGTCAGTCCGACCGTCAAGCTGCTCGTGCTGCCGGTCCTGCTCTACCATTTCGAGCGCTCGCCGCGGGGCAGGTGGGTGTTCGTCGCCTTCCTGGTATCCTGCGCGCTGTTGTCGGTGATGTCCTGGCTGGTCGCCTTCTATCCGAGCCTCACGCTCAAGACCGACCCCTTGGAGCGCGGTATTTTCGTCAAGAACTACATCGACCAGAGCCAGGAATTCGCGCTCTGCGCCGTCGCGCTTGCCTATCCGATCGTGATGCTGTTGCGCGAGAAGCGCTATTGGCTCGCCGGGCTGCTGACGGCGCTGGCGCTGAGCTTCTTCATCAATATGACGTTTGTAGTGGTGTCACGCACCGCGCTCGTCACCGTTCCGATCATGTTCGGGGTGTTTGCACTGCTTCATCTCAAATGGCGCAGTATCGCGCTCATTTCTGTCGCCTTGCTCGTCGCCGCAATTCTCGCCTGGCAGGCCTCGCCGTATTTGCGCCATACCGCCGAGCGGTTCTCCGACGACTACACCCGCTACATCGAGAGAGGCGAGCCGACCTCGCTCGGGCTGCGGCTCGAATTCTGGCGGAAATCGCTCGGCTTCTTCGCGGAGGCGCCGATCGTAGGGCACGGCACCGGCTCCACGCGCGGATTGTTCGAGCGCGTCGCGACGCCCGCCGGTCAGTACCAGGCGTCCGCCGAAGTGATTGGCAACCCCCACAACCAGACGCTGAACGTCGCCGTGCAATGGGGCGTGATCGGCGTCGCAGTCCTCTACGCGATCTGGATCCTGCATCTGCTGTTGTTCCGGGGCGACGGGCTTGCCACCTGGATCGGGCTCCTGGTCGTGGTGCAGAACGTCTTCACCTCGCTGTTCAACTCGCATTTGTTCGACTTCCACGAGGGCTGGATGTACGTCATCGGCGTCGGCGTGGCCGGCGGCATGGTGATCCGGGCACAACAGGCCGAGGCGAAGATGGGCGAAGGCGGTCCGTGAGCGGCCGCGCGGCTGGCAAGTCTTGTCCAGATGGGCTATCAGCGCGGTCAGGTTGTATCTAACTGGGTCTTCATCGGTCGGCGGATGACGCGTTTTTCGCATCTCACCTTGCGCAATTTCCTGATCGCGCTCCACGACCTGCTCGCGACCGCGGCGGCGCTTTTTGCCGCGTTCTATCTGCGATTCGAGGGCGGCGACGGCTTCTTCGACCGCCTGCCGCTGCTGTTCCAGATCCTGCCCTACTTCCTCGCCTTCAGCGTGGTGGTGTTTTTCATCTTCAACCTGACCACGACGAAATGGCGCTTCATTTCGCTGCCTGACGCGCTGAACATCATCCGCGTCGCGACGGTGCTGACGGTCGCCCTGCTCGTGCTCGACTACATCTTCGTCGCCCCCAATGTCCGCGGCGCCTTTTTCCTCGGCAAGGTGACGATCGTCCTCTACTGGTTCCTGGAGATATCCTTCCTCAGCGCGCTGCGCATGGCCTACCGCTACTTCCGCTATACGCGCGTGCGCCGCCATGCGAGGACCGATGATGCTGCGCCGACCCTGCTGATCGGCCGCGCCGCGGATGCCGAGGTGCTGCTGCGCGGAATCGAGAGCGGGGCGATCAAGCGGATCTGGCCGGTCGGCGTGCTGTCGCCGTCGAGCTCCGACCGCGGCCAGTTCATCCGCACCGTGCCGGTGCTGGGCGGTATCGACGACGTCGAGGACGTCATCGCCGATTTCGCCAAGCGCAACAAGCCGATCGCGCGCCTCGTCATGACGCCGTCGGCGTTCGAGCCGGAAGCCCGTCCGGAATCGATCCTGATGCGGGCGCGCAAGCTGGGCGTCATCGTCAACCGGATGCCCTCGCTGGAGAGCGGCGACACGCCGCGGCTCACGGCGGTCGCGGTCGAGGACCTCCTGCTGCGGCCGAGCGAGAAGATCGACTATGCACGCCTCGAGGCCCTGATCAGGGGCAAGGCCGTGCTCGTCACCGGTGGCGGCGGCTCGATCGGCTCGGAGATCTGCGAGCGCGTCGTGGCCTTCGGCGCCGCGCGGCTCCTGATCGTGGAGAACTCGGAGCCGGCGCTCTACGCGATCACCGAAGCGCTCGCCGCCCGCGGGACGGCGGCCGCGATCGAAGCCCGGATTGCCGACATTCGCGATCGCGAGCGCATCATGCGCTTGATGGCGGAGTTCAAGCCGGACATCGTATTCCACGCCGCGGCGCTCAAGCACGTTCCGATCCTCGAACGCGACTGGAGCGAAGGCGTCAAGACCAACATCTTCGGCTCGATCAACGTTGCCGATGCCGCCGTGGCGGCCGGCGCCGAGGCGATGGTGATGATCTCGACCGACAAGGCGATCGAGCCGGTGTCGATGCTCGGCCTGACCAAGCGCTTCGCGGAGATGTACTGCCAGGCGCTGGATCACGACCTCGCCGCCGGTGCGCGCGGGGGCAGGCCGCCGATGCGGCTGATCTCGGTGCGGTTCGGCAACGTGCTGGCCTCGAACGGCTCGGTGGTGCCGAAGTTCAAGGCCCAGATCGAGGCCGGCGGCCCGGTGACCGTCACGCATCCCGAGATGGTGCGCTACTTCATGACCATCCGCGAGGCCTGCGATCTCGTGGTCACCGCGGCCACGCATGCGCTCGGAACGCAGCGTGGCGACGTCTCCGTCTACGTGCTCAACATGGGCCAGCCGGTGAAGATCGTCGATCTCGCAGAGCGCATGATCCGCCTGTCGGGACTGCAGCCCGGCTACGACATCGAGATCGTGTTCACCGGCATGCGCCCGGGCGAACGCCTGCACGAGATCCTGTTCGCTTCGGAGGAGCCGACCCGCGAGATCGGCGTCGCCGGAATCATGGCCGCGCAGCCGAACGAACCGCCGATGCAGACGCTGCGCAAATGGATTGCGGCGCTGGAGCAGGCGATCGCGCGCGACGATCGCGCCACCATCAGGACCATTCTCAAGGACGCCGTCCCCGAATTCGGGTCGACCGCGGCCTGACCATGCAGCCGCAAGACAAGATCGCTGGCAAGATCGTCGTCGCGAGCCAGCACTACCCGCCTGACCCGAGCACGACGGCGGCGATCATGGCCGAGATCGCCTGCCGTCTCGCCGCCGAGCACGAGGTCGTCGTGCTCTCGGGCTCGCCGGGCGCATTGCCGGCAGCGCAGACCGGCCCGGGCAAGCCGCGCGTCGTCATGGTCAGGAACCGGATGGCGGGCAAGGCGGCGCTGGTGCGGCGCGGCGCCTCCGAGCTGTTGTTCGCAGTGCGCACGTTCCTCGCGTTGGTGCGGGAGCTGAGGCGAGGGGACGTCGTGCTCACGGTCACCGCGCCTTTCATGCTGCCCTATGCGGTGGCGGCGGCGGCACGGGTGAAGGGCGCGCGCTCGGCGCTGATCATGCACGACCTGTTTCCCGACGTGTTGGTGATGGCCGGCCTGTTGAAGCCCCGCTCCGTCGTGACGCGGACGATGCGCGCCGCCAACGGCCTGATGTTCCGTGCCCTCAACGCCGTCATCACCATCGGCCGCGACGCCGAGCGGCCGCTGCTCAGCTATTCGGGGATGAGGCGGAACAAGATCCGCTTCATCCCGAACTGGGCCACGCTCGTGCCCGCGCCGCGGCCGGTCACGCGGGACAATCCGTTCCGCAAGGCAATTCCGGCGCGCTTCATCGTCGGCCTGTCGGGCAATCTCGGCTTCACCCACGATCCCGAGATCGTGTTCGAAGCGGCGCGGCTTCTGAAGGACGAGGCGGACATTCACTTCCTGCTGTCCGGCTGGGGCATCGGTTTCGAGCGGCTGAAGCAGTTGCAGGCGGCGGCGAACCTCGCCAATGTCTCCTTTGTCGGGCGCGTCGAGGATTCCGAGCTCGACGCGTTCCTGGCCTCCGCCGATCTCTGGATCATTCCGTACCGGAAGAACGTTGCGGGCGTGTCGGTGCCGAGCCGGTTCTACAATCTGCTGGCGGTCGGCCGTCCCGTGGTGCTGGTGTCCGAGCCGGAGGCCGAGGCCGCGTTGACGGTGGTGGAGAGCAGGCTCGGCTGGGTGGTGCCGCCGGGCCGTGCCGACCTGCTCGCCGAAGCGATCCGGGCCGCGTTCCGTTCCGACGACGGTGCCATGGCGGCGCGGGCGGTGAAGGCAGCGTCACGGTTCGACAGGACCACCGCGATGAACGCCTATGCCGCGTTGATCGACGAATTGTTGCGCAACCCGGACCTGTCGGAGCAACGATGAGCGAACGTAGACCGGTCGTGCTGGTGACGGGAGCGAGCGGCTTCGTCGGCCGTCATCTCGTGCCGGCGCTCGAGGGCGCGGGATGGTCGGTCCGCCGTGCGGTCCGCGGCCCGGCAGGCGTCGATGGCGAGGTCGTGATCGAGACGATCGGTCCCGAGACCGACTGGCAGGCGGCGCTCGAAGGCGTCGACGCCGTCATCCATCTGGCCGCGCGCGTGCACCACAAGCACGAGGAGCACGCGGTCCAGCTCTACCGCAACGTCAACATCGCCGGCACGCTGCATTTGGCGCGCTGCGCGGCGGCGGCCGGCGTGCGCCAATTCGTCTTCATCAGCACCGTTCTCGTGCACGGCCGCAGCAATGAAGGCCGCGCGCCGTTCAGCGAAAGCGACGTGCTGACGCCGCGCGGCCTCTACGGCATGTCCAAGGCCGCGGCCGAGGCGGGCCTGAGGACGCTGGCGCGCGACAGCGACATGAAGATCACGGTGATCCGGCCGCCGCTGGTCTATGGCGCCGGGGCCAAGGGCAATTTCGCGCTGCTGACGCGTGCGGTGAGCCTGGGACTGCCGCTGCCCTTTGCGGCGATCCGCAACCAGCGCGCCTTCCTTGCCGTGCAGAACCTGTCGTCGTTCATCCTGCGCCGGCTCAGCCATCCTGATCCCACGAGCAATTTCGAGATCTTCCTGGTGGCCGACCGGGAACAGGTCTCGACGCCCGAATTCATCAGGCGCCTGGCCATTGCGTCCGGCAAGAACCCGGTTCTGTTCGGAATGCCGCCGAGACTGCTCGCGACGCTGCTCAGCGTGATGGGCCGGCAGGATACGCATGACAGCCTGATCGGCTCGCTCGAGCTCGACGTCTCCAAGGCGCTCGCGACCGGCTGGCAGCCGCAGGTCTCGCTCGACGAGGGGCTGCGGCAGGCGCTGGCGGCTCAGGACGCCTGAGGGCGGGAGAAGCGCCAGAGCAGGAGGGCGACCGCACCCGCGCCCGCAAGCAAGGCGAGGATCGTGATCGCCGTCGAGCCGGTGCGAACGGTCGCGACGGCGAGCAGGGCCAGCACGAGATTGAGCGCGAATGCTTCGCCGACGACCCGCTTGACCGTGAACCCGTTGTCGGTTGCACGCTGGTAAAAGTGGCTGCGGTGCGCCGACCAGAACGGCTCGCGCCGGATGATGCGCCGAAACAGCGTGATGGTGGAATCTGCAAGATAATAGGCTGGTAGCAGCAGCGCCGCGGCCGGCTCTCCCCGAAACGCGAGCTCCAAAAGGCACCAGCCGAGCAGCAGGCCGATCGGCAGGCTGCCGACATCGCCCAGGAAGACTTTTGCGACCGGACGGTTGAAGGGCGCAAAGCCGAGCATGGCGCCGCATAGCGCGGTGGCGACCAGCACGGCCGGCCATGAGAGATACCCGAGCATTCCCAGCAGCAGCAGCGCGGCGGTGACCGGCACGACCTCCGCCACCGTCATCAGGTCGAGCCCGTCCATGAAGTTGACGAGGTTCACGAACCAGACGCCGGCAAGCACGACGAGGCCGCGCTCCAGCGCAAGCGGCAGCGTCGGCACGATGCGCGCGGTGTCGGGCGCGGTGAACACCACCGCGCCGACGCAGGCGGCCTGCAGCACCAGCCGCACCAGCACGGGCAGCGACACGATGTCGTCGGCGAAGCCGACCAGGGCGATCACGATTGTCGCAGCGACCAGCGCCGGCGGGATCGCGACATTGGCCGAGACCCCCCACAGCGAGGCGACGATCAGCGTCGCGGCGATCACCGCGATGCCCGCGCCCTGCGGGGTCGGGATGCGATGCGAGGACCGGGCATTCGGCCGTGCCAGCGCGTAGCGCTGCAACAGGGGCCGGCTGGTCCAGGTGACGAGCGCCGAGATCAGCGCGGCGGCGGCAACGGCAATTAGCAGGGCCGCGCCGGCGAGCGCATCGGCAGCCGCGCTCACTCCCGCACTCCGATCGGGGTCGACCCTTGCGCGGCTTTCTCTGCGCTGAGGATCCAGACCAGACCGCCGACGGCCCCGACGATGAAGAACACGGCGCCGAACAGCAGCGAGACGTTGACGCCCTCGTTGGCGGAAAGCCCCGCAAAGCCGAACGCAAGGCTCATCGTGGCTTCACGCACGCCCCAGCCGGCGATCGAGATCGGCATCATCGTGATCAGCATCACCGGCGGCACGAGCAGAAAGACGTCGCTGAAACGAACCGGAGCCGCAATCGACTGCACGACGCACCAGGCGGTGACGACGGCGAGCACGTGAACGAGGACCGACAGGATCGCGATGAGGGGACCGCGGTTGCGGCTGAAGATCACGCGATTGGCGATGACGGCGCAGGCGTGAATGTGGTGCGTTGCCCACCAGGTCTTCAGCCAGCGCCATTTCAGCGCGCCGAAGATCAGGAAGCCGACGCCGGCGGCCAGCGCCAGGAGGTCGATGAGCAGCAGCGCCGAGCGCCCGTGCGGATCGGTGATGAGGGTGTAGCTCCAGGGCAGGCTCGCGACGATCACGATCGCGAGCGCGATGAGGCCGATGGCGCGGTCGACGAAGATCGAGTAGGTCGCCGCGCGCCAGCCGGCGCCGGCGCGTGCGACCAGCCACAGCCGCACCGCATCGCCGCCGATCGCCGACGGCAGGGTCTGGTTGAAGAACGAGCCGATCACGTTGTAGCGCATGGCGCGGCCGAGCTCGAGCGGCGCGCCGCAGACGGCGCTGATCTCGCGCCAGCGCAGCACGCCGACGAAGATCTGCAGGAACGTGACCGCGATCGCCATACCGATCCAGAACAGGCTGGTCACGGTGAAGCGGGAAAACAGCTCGGACAGGTCGACCTTGCGCAGCGCCAGATAGAGCAGCGCCACGGAGATCAGGATTTTGGCCGTCGACAACAGGATTCGGCGCATCTCGTCCGCATGAACAGGGTTTGCGAGGATTGAGGCAACCCGACGCGAGGCGCCGAATTCGGCCGCTTTGGTATGGTTTTGGCGCCGATCTTGCAAGAGCCGTCGTAAGGACGCGTCGTTAAGGACGCGTCGTTCAGGATGCGTCGTTAAGGACGCCATGACGAGGCCTCGCGAAGGAGCAGGGAGCCTATTGCGACCCCGCCGAGGTGACGGCTAAACAGGTGCGGGCGAGGGATCCCCAGGGAACAGGATGACGGATCAGGCGATTTTGGTCACGGGTGCCGCCGGCTTCATCGGCTTCCACGTCGCCCGGCAGCTGCTGGGCGAAGGCCGCGCCGTCGTCGGGCTCGACAATCTCAACAGCTATTACGATCCGGCGCTGAAGAAAGCGCGCCTTGCTCTGCTCAGGGACGAGCCCCGTTTCTCGTTCGTCGAGGCGGATCTCGCCGACCGCGAGACCATGGCGGCGCTGTTTGCGCAACATCGTTTTGCCAAAGTCGTGCATCTCGCCGCGCAGGCCGGCGTGCGCTACTCGATCGAGCAGCCGCAGACATACGCCGATTCCAATCTCGTCGGCTTCCTCAACGTGCTGGAGGGCTGCCGCAACAATGGCTGCCGTCATCTGGTCTACGCCTCGTCATCCTCCGTTTACGGCGCCAACACAAAACTGCCATTTGCGGTGGCAGACCGCACCGACCATCCCGTCAGCTTCTACGCCGCGACCAAGAAGGCGAACGAGGTGATGGCGCAGTCCTACAGCCACCTCTATCGCCTGCCGGTCACCGGGCTGCGCTTCTTCACCATCTACGGGCCATGGGGCCGCCCCGACATGGCCATGTTTCTGTTCGCGGGCGCCATCATGGCCGGCAAGCCGATCCGGATCTTCAACCATGGCAAAATGCGCCGCGATTTCACCTATATCGACGATGTGACGCGCGTCGTGTCCAAGCTGATCGATCTCGTGCCCGCGGACGATCCGGCTGCCGCAAATGCGC
Source organism: Bradyrhizobium sp. SPXBL-02 (assembly GCF_051853065.1). Taxonomy (NCBI): domain Bacteria; kingdom Pseudomonadati; phylum Pseudomonadota; class Alphaproteobacteria; order Hyphomicrobiales; family Nitrobacteraceae; genus Bradyrhizobium; species Bradyrhizobium sp. SPXBL-02. Next base: position 2,918,684 of record NZ_CP182474.1, read on the forward strand.
CGTTTAAGCTCTACAATGTCGGCAATCATCATCCGGAGGAACTGATGCACGTCGTCGGTCTTCTGGAGCGGGAGCTGGGCCGGACGGCGATCAAAGAATTGCTGCCGATGCAGCCGGGAGATGTGCTGGAAACGTTCGCGGATGTCGAGGATCTGATGCGCGACACCGGCTTTGCACCGTCAACGCCGATCGAGCATGGGGTTCATCATTTCGTCACCTGGTATCGGGACTATTTCAAGGTTTGAGATCACGATGGACAAACGCATAATCCCCCTGATCATGTGCGGCGGCGCCGGCACGCGGCTGTGGCCCGCCTCGCGCGAGGTGCGGCCCAAGCAGTTCCTGCCGCTGTTCGGCACGCGCTCGACGTTCCAGGACACGCTGCTGCGCGTGTCCGATCCCTCGCTGTTCGACCGGCCGATCGTCATCACCAACGCGTCCTATCGCTTCATGGTGCTGGAGCAGCTCGCCGAGATCGGCATCGAGGCGGACGTGATCCTCGAGCCGATGCGGCGCGATTCCGGCCCTGCGATCGCCGCCGGCGCTGTGTTCGCGCAGAACCGCGTCAATGAGGCCATCGTGCTCGCGCTCGCCGCCGATCACGTCGTGCAGAATAATGCCGCCTTCGTCGCCGCCTGCCGCGAAGGCCTCACCGCGGCAAATGCCGGGCGCATCGTCACCTTCGGCGTCAAGCCGGAGCGGCCGGCGACCGAATACGGCTACATCAATCCGGGCGAGGTGATCTCGGGCGAGGTGCATGCGGTTACACGCTTCGTCGAGAAGCCGGATGCGGTGAAGGCCTCCGACTACGTCAATTCGGGCTATTTCTGGAACAGCGGCAACTTCATGTTCCCGGCGAGCGTGCTGCTCGACGAATATCGCAGGGTCGATGCGGCAAGCGTCGAGGCGATCACCAATGCGGTCAACAATGCCGGCCGCGATCTCGGCTTCGTCACGCTGGAGCCCGAGGCGTTCGGCGCGGCGAAAGCGATCTCGATCGACTATGCGGTGATGGAGAAGACCGCGCGCGCGGCCGTCGTGCCGGTGTCGTGCGGCTGGTCCGACGTCGGCTCCTGGCATGCGGTGTGGGAATTGTCGGAGAAGGACGCGCTGGGCAATGCCGCGCACGGCACCGCCGTGTTCGAGGATTCCCGCAATTGCAACGTCACCACCGATTCCGCGCTGGTCGCGCTCGAAGGCGTCGACGATCTCGTCGTGGTCGCCACCGCGGATGCGGTGCTGGTCTCGCGGCAGAAGGATGCCAACGGGCTGAAGCGCCTGGTGACGAAGCTGAAGGCGGTCGCGCCGAAGGTCACCGAGGAGCATCTCAAGGTGCACCGGCCCTGGGGCAGCTATCAGTCGGTCGACAATGGCGAGCGCCACCAGGTCAAGCGCATCGTGGTCAAGCCGGGCGGGCGGCTGTCGCTGCAGAAGCACCATCATCGTGCCGAGCACTGGATCGTGGTCCGCGGCACGGCCCAGGTCACCGTCAACGAGACCGTGAAGACGGTGCACGAGAACGAGTCGATCTATATCCCGATGGGCGCCGTCCACCGGATGGAGAATCCCGGCAAGATCCAGCTGGAGCTGATCGAGGTCCAGACCGGCTCTTATCTCGGGGAAGACGACATCATCCGGATTGAAGACGACTATCAAAGGTCGTAACCAGCAACTCCGAATCACGCGACCCGGGCCGAGAAGCGGTATCTTTTTCGGCCTAAGGCCCGGGGAACGTGTAACTTTTTGAATCAAATCGTGTCCGGACCGTCAGGCCGGCATTCGCCACAAATGTGGCGCCCGTGCTAGAAGCGGCCCGGGGATTTGCGTTGAATCGGGGTTTGCTCACATGAGTTCCAAAGGGTCTGCACCGGCAAAGGCCGGCTTGCGCGTCGGTGTCATCGGTGCCGGCGTGATGGGCAGCAACCATGCGCGCGTGCTCAGCGGCCTGCCCGGCGTCAGCCTCGTCGGCGTCGTCGATCCCTCGCCGGCGCATCGCGCGCGGGCAACCGAACTCGCCAATTGCGAAAGCTTCGAGACGCTCGACCAGCTGTTCGCCGAAGGCGTCGATGCCGTTACCATCGCGGCGCCGACCCATCTGCATCACGAGATCGCGCTCGCCTGCATCGCCAAGAACATCCACGTTCTCGTCGAGAAGCCGATCGCATCCACGGTGGAAGAGGGCCGCGAGATCGTCGCCGCGGCACAGAAGGCCGGCGTCACGCTGATGGTCGGCCATGTCGAGCGCTTCAATCCGGCGGTTGCTGCGGTCAAGCAGGCGATCGCGGGCGAGGACATTCTCTCCATCGCGATCACCCGCGTCGGCCCGTTCCCGCCGCGCATGTCCAATGTCGGCGTCGTCATCGACCTTGCCGTGCACGACATCGATCTGATCCGCTGGTTCACCGAATCCGACATCGTCGAGGTGCAGCCGCAATTGTCGAGCGCCGTCGCCGAACGCGAGGACATCGCGCTGCTGCAGTTCCGCACCGAGAGCGGCGTGCTCGCCCACATCAACACCAACTGGCTGACGCCGTTCAAGGCGCGCAGCGTCACGGTCGCGACGCGCGGCAAATACGTGATGGGTGATCTCCTGACGCGCCAGGTCACCGAATGCTTCGGCTTCAAACCCGACGGCAGCTACTCGATGCGGCATCTGCCGGTCGGCCATGACGAGCCGCTGCGCGCCGAGCTGATCGCGTTCCTCAAGGCGGTGCGCAACGGCGAGACGCCGGCGGTGACGGGCGACGAGGGCGTCGCCAGCCTCGAGATCGCCACGCAGTGCCTGGAGACGCCCTCGCGTCCTGCGGCGACGTCACCCGCGCGCAAGGCGCCGCGCCGCGTCGCCGGCTGATTCCTTTCCATGTCGACCGCTCAAACGTCACAAGGCGCCAAAAATCAGGTCATGAACCAGCATCTGCGTTCCGAACCCATTCCCTTCATCGACGTCGCCTCGCAGCGCCGCCGGCTCGGCGCCTCGCTCGATGCCGCCGTCAAGCGCGTGATGGACCATTGCCAGTTCGTCAACGGCCCTGAAGTCTTCGAGCTCGAGAAGCAGCTCGCGGCCTATTCCGGCGCCAAGCATGTGATCGGCTGCGCCAGCGGCACCGATGCGATCCTGATGGTGATGATGGCCAGGAATGTCGGGCCCGGCGATGCCGTGCTGTGTCCGTCCTTCACCTTCATCGCCACGGCCTCGCCGGTGGCGCGGACCGGCGCGACGCCAGTTTACGTCGACGTCGACGAGACCACCTTCAACATGAGCCCTGAATCGCTCAAGCGCGGCATCGCCACCGCCCGCAAGGCTGGTCTCAAGCCGGTCGCGGTGATTCCGGTCGATTTGTTCGGCCAGCCCGCCGATCACGATGCCATCGCCGAGATCGCCAGGGCCGAAGGCCTGTTCGTGCTCGACGACGCCGCGCAAGGCTTTGGCGCAAGCTACAAGGGTCGCAAGCTCGGAACGCTCGGGCACGCCACTGCGACCAGCTTCTTCCCGGCAAAGCCGCTCGGCTGCTTCGGCGACGGTGGCGCGATCTTCACCGATGACGACGAGCTCGCTGCCACCTTGCGCAGCATCCGCGTGCACGGGCAGGGCGTCGACAAATACGACAATGTCCGTCTCGGCCTCACCGGCCGGCTCGACACCATGCAGGCCGCGGTCCTGATCGAGAAGCTGAAGATCTTTGACGACGAGATCGCCGCCCGCAACAAGGTCGCCGAGCGCTATGCGCGCGGCCTGTCCAATGTCGTCACCGTGCCGCGCCTTGCGCCCGGCAATACCTCGGTCTGGGCGCAGTACACCATTCGCCTTCCCAAGGGGACCGACCGCGACGGCTTTGCCGCCGCGTTGAAAGCCCAGGGCGTGCCGACCGCGATCTATTACGGCAAGTCGATGCATCAGCAGACCGCCTACAAGCAATATCCGGTCGCCGAGGGCGGCCTGCCGGGTTGCGAGAGCCTGTCGCAGGACGTCATCAGCCTGCCGATGCATGCCTACCTAACCGAAGCCGACCAGGAGCGAATCATCGCCGCCGTCCGCGGCGCGCTCGCGGGTTGATCTTGCTTTCACCTCTCCCGCTTGCGGGAGAGGTCGGCGCGTAGCGCCGGGTGAGGGCTCTTTCCTCTTGGGGGCTCTCGCTTGCGGAGACACCCTCTTCCCAACCCTCCCCCGCAAGCGGGGGAGGGAGCTGACTTCCGCCGCGGTTTGCACCTAGACCTATTCCTGACATGCTCTAGAAGAGTCCGCATGCTCGGACGCATCTTCACGGTCGGTGGTTACACGCTGCTGTCGCGGCTGACGGGGTTTGCCCGCGACATCATGCTCGCGGCGATTCTCGGCGCCGGCCCGTTGGCCGACGCCTTTTTCGTGGCGCTGCGGCTGCCCAACCATTTCCGCGCGATCTTCGCCGAGGGCGCCTTCAACGCCGCCTGGGTGCCGGCCTATGCCCATGTCCATGGCGAGAAGGGCGAAGCGGCGGCAAAGCTGTTCGCCGACCGCATCTTCACGCTGCTCCTGGCCTCGCAGGTGGTGCTGCTGATCCTCGCCTGGCTGTTCATGCCGCAGGCCATGAGCATTTTGGCGCCGGGCTTTTCCGAGGATGCCGAGCAGCGCAAGCTCGCGATCGAGCTGACCCGGATCACTTTTCCTTATCTCCTGCTGATCACGCTGGTGACGCTCTATGGCGGCATGCTCAACGTGATGCAGCGCTTCGCCAGCGCCGCGGCCGCCTCGATCTTTCTCAACGTCGCGATGATGATGACGTTGGCGGTTGCCGTCTGGTTTCCGACCGCGGGTCATGCCGCCGCCTGGGGCGTGCTGATCTCCGGCTTCCTGCAATATTTCCTGCTCGCCGGCGATCTCGCCCGCCATGGCGGCCTGCCGCGCTTTGCGCCGCTCAAGCTCGACGAGGACGTTCGCGGATTCTTTAGGGCGTTGGGACCTGCGACGCTGGGCTCGATGGGCACGCAGGTCGCGCTGTTCGCCGACACCATCATCGCGACCTTCCTGCCGGCCGGCGCGCTGTCGGCGCTCTACTACGCCGACCGGCTCAACCAGCTGCCGATCGGCGTCATCGGCATCGCTATCGGCACGGTGCTGCTGCCGGAGATGTCGCGACGGATCACGGCGAACGACCACGACGGCGCGCTGAAGGCACAGCGCCGCGCCTTCGATTTCACGCTGCTGTTCTCGGTGCCGTTCGTCGCAGCGTTTCTCACCGTGCCCGATGCGATCATGCGCGCGCTTTTTGCGCGCGGTGCGTTCTCCAAGGCCGATGCAGCCGCCGCCGGTGCGACGCTCGCGGCCTATGCCATCGGCCTCATCCCCTTCGTGCTGATCCGCAGTGCGGTCGCGACCTTCTATGCCCGCAAGGACACCGCGACGCCGGTGCGGGCGTCGCTGACCGGCATCGCCGTCAACGTCGCGCTCAAGGTCGCGTTGATGGGATCGCTCGCGCAGATCGGCCTTGCGCTGGCCACCGCCATCGGCGTCTGGACCAATCTCCTGCTGGTGCTCTTCTTCGCAGTTCGGCGCGGCTTCCTCGTGCCGGACCGCGCCTGGCTGTTGTCGCTCGCCAAATTCCTGCTGATCGGATTGATCCTCGCCACGGCGTTCTGGCTGATCGCGCGCTTCAGCCCGGTCGTTCTTTCCTCCGTGCACACCTTCCGGGACGAAGCGACGCTGGCCCTGCTCGCCGTCGGCGGTACCATCGTCTACGCGCTCGCAATCCTCGTGCTGTTCGGCCGCAGCTGGCTGGTCTCGCTGGTGCGCGGCTAGGGTCGCATCCGGATTTATCCATTTACCGCTGCCTCACACGGACCGGCGACCGGAATCCTTCATAAGGTCGGCCGATCGTGATACGATTTTCCGATATTCGGGTGCCCTGCTCAGGAGACGAGGCAACTACCATGCCATTCCGCTCACCCTGGTCCACGCGGATCGACGAGTTCGCCACCAGCAACGCCGACCTGCTCATCCTCATCGGCCGTGTCCTGCTTGCATGGGTCTTCGTTGGAAGCGCCTATGGAGCACTCACCAACTTCAGTGGCTCGGTGAGTTATTTTCGGTCGCTGAACCTCCCGGTGCCCCAGCTGCTCACGGCGATCAACGTCGTGCTGGAAATCGTGATATCGGTTGGCTTGATACTCGGCATCGGCACGCGCTACTGCGCAATTTTGACGTTTCTGTTCGTATTGGCGGCCACTGCAATTGGACATCGTTACTGGGAGTATCCCGCTGGTCCGCAACAGATTGGCCAGTACAATCACTTCTTGAAGAACATCTCCATCATGGGAGGCGCTCTGTTGATCCTGGTCACCGGAGGAGGCCGGTTCTCCCTCGACCGGAGGGTGGGACGCTAAAGCGCGATGCGATTAGGAAGAATCGTCATCGCGCTTTAGGTTATTGTTTGAGCATGGTCTTCTCGGAAAACCGCTGCACACTTTTCCGGATCATGCTCTAGCAGCGTCACCGTACCCGCTGAGTCACGAAACACTGCGGCCGCAGGATGCGTGCGCCTGGTTCGTTCGCTTCACGCCAGCAACAACGTGACGAGCAGTTCTGCCAGTTTGACAGCTGCCAAGCCGCGCCGAGGCCGTTTTGCGTCACTTCGTCCTGAGTCTGAAAGCAACCGCGATCAGATGGCCGAGGTGTTTCGAGACGGGCTTGAGGTGTTCACCCAGGATCCTCGAGAAGAGCATCAGCCACGTCGCAAGCGCGGCACACCACAAAAGGCTTTCCAATGCTTCGGGCATGAGGTCACCCTTCCAAACAATTACTTGAAATGCGACGAGTGTGGCCGAACGGGAGCCGTGCGACAAGCCCTCCAGAAAGTGGCAAGCCGCCGAAATGCTCGGAAGCGCGTTAGCTCACCATGCGTCGCGGAAGCAGCGAATTGAGGGCAACGAGCTATCGTGCCCGCCGTTATGCGCGGCGCCTAACGTCAGCTATAGGACAGAGTTACCTACATAATGAGCGGACGTGCATATCGCATATCACGGGTCATCCTATCGCCTTTCGGTCAGTCGCCGCTCTGAACGATCGCGCGCCTCAAGCGCTCTTCGCGGGGCTGGTCCCTTATGCGCTGTTGCGGCTAACCTCCTTCGTCGCATTAGTTGGAAAGACGAATTGGCCGGCGTGGGGGTTCGCCTTCAGGATGCAATCGATCTCCATGCATCTCTTGATTTTGCGCGATTGCCGTGGTAGGAGTCGCTCATGATCAAATCGTCGCGCAAAGTCTCCTGCAACCACATCACCCGCTTCGGCTGGGCGGTGGGAGGAGTCGTGCGCTAGGATCTCGACGACATCTTTTCCACCAGGCCCCGCCGGCATCGGACGGGGCCTTTTGTTTGGCCACGCTCCTTGCCGGCTCACAGCAGGAGCGTCCGATGCCACCACAACTGACGAAGATCTCATCCGAGGCCGAGCACGATGCCGCGGTGCTTCGCCTCGACCGATCCATTGCCCTGGCGAAGGAGGCCATGGACGAGGTCCTGGCGGCAGCGGCTCGCCTCAACGTGTCCGTTGCACCGCCGGGCCATGCCTTGTCGGGGAGGGAAGCAGCCGCGCCGGCGCAAAGCCTCCTGGACCTGCCCAGTCGATATTGGCATGCGTTTGGGGAGTGGCTCCTGCATCCGCGGGTCAGCTTGCGGGACCTGAGTGACAGGGCGCTGATGGACATCGGCCTGACGCGCGCCGAGATCGACCATCTCACAGCTGGGCGGGCGATCGATACGCTCAGAGATCGTACGAGCTATCTGATGAGCCGGGGCGGGATGTGAGTGGTCGCCAATTCCAGGCGTCGGTCACCCGAAAGCGTCTGCCGTGATCCCCGTCGCTCGGCTGGACTCCCCGACCGGGTCCATGGGACACTCCACTGAGCGGACGGGGAGGCGACATGATCCTGGTGACCGGCAGCGCAATCGCAAGGCAGGACTCGATCGACGAGGTCCGGAGACTAAGCCTCGAACACGTCCAACGCTCGCGCGCCGAGCCCGGCTGCATCTCGCATGCGGTGCATGTCGATTGCGAGAATCCCCTCAAATTCGTGTTCGTCGAGCAGTGGGCCGATCGCGCTGCGCTGCTCGCGCACTTCGCGGTTCCGGCCTCGCGCGACTTTGTCCGTGCGCTGCAATCGCTCGTCTCGGAGCCGACGACCATCGAGATCTACGACGCCGCCAGGATGGCCGGGCTTTGACGCGCCAGTTTTTCCACGGCAATATGCCCACAAAACAACCATGAGAACGGGAAGATAAAATGGCGGCTCCCATCAAGTTCGGCGTTGGCCAAAGCGTGCTGCGCAAGGAGGATGACGCGCTCATCCGCGGCAAGGGCCGCTATACCGATGATTACGCGCCGCAGGCCGCGCTCCGCTGCCTGGTGCTGCGCTCGCCGCATGCGCATGCCAAATACACCATCGATGCGAGCCGGGCCCGCGGCCTGCCGGGCGTTGCGCTGATCCTGACGGCTGATGACGTTGGGGATCTCGGCAATCTGCCCTGCCTGTTCAATCTCGAGACCGATCCGTTCACCGGCCCGCCTTACCCGATCCTCGCCCAGGACGAGGTGCGACATGTCGGCGATGCCGTCGCCTTCGTGGTCGCTGAGACCATCGACCAGGCCCGCGACGCGATCGAGGCGATCGAGGTCAAATGGTCGCCACTGCCCGCCGTGACCGGCGTCGTCAACGCCGTGAAGAAGGGCGCACCGCAGGTCTGGCCCGACAAGCCCGGCAACGTGCTGTTCGACGTCTCGATCGGCGACAAGGCGGCGGTGGACGCGGCCTTTGCCAAGGCGCATGCCGTCGCCGAGATCTCCATCGTCAATCCGCGCGTGGTGGCAAGCTTCTTGGAGACGCGCGCGGCGGTGTGCGAATACGATTCCAAGCGCGACCATCTGACGCTGACGGTCGGCAGCCAGGGCAGCCACCGCCTGCGCGACATCCTCTGCCAGAACGTGCTCAACATCCCCACCGACAAGATGCGGGTGATCTGTCCCGACGTCGGCGGCGGGTTCGGCACAAAGCTGTTTCCGTACCGGGAATACGCCTTGATGGCCGTCGCTGCGCGTAAGCTGAAGAAGGCGGTGAAGTGGGCAGCCGATCGCTCCGAGCATTTCATGGGCGATGCGCAGGGCCGCGACAACGTCACCACCGCCAAGATGGCGCTGGCTGAAGACGGCAAGTTCCTCGCCATGGATTGCGACCTCATGGGCGACATGGGCGCGTATCTGTCGACCTTCGGGCCCTACATCCCGCATGGCGGCGCGGGCATGCTGCCGGGCCTTTACGACATCCAGGCCTTCCATTGCCGGGTGCGCACCATCTTCACCCACAGCGTGCCTGTCGATGCCTATCGCGGCGCGGGCCGGCCCGAAGCCGCCTATGTCATCGAGCGCCTCGTCGATGCCTGCGCGCGAAAGCTCGACATGACGCCGGATGCCATCCGCCGCAAGAATTTCATCCCGCCGAAGGCGCTGCCCTACAAGACCGCGACCGGGAAGGTCTACGATTCCGGCGACTTCGCCGCGCATCTGAAGCGCGCGATGGAGATCGCGGAGTGGAAGGAATTTCCCAAGCGCGCCAAGCTCGCCAAGAAGGGCGGCCTGATCCGCGGCATCGGGCTTGCGAGCTATGTCGAGATCTGCGGCGTGATGGGTGAGGAGACCGCCAATGTGCGGCTCGATGCCAATGGCGACGTCACCGTGCTGATCGGCACGCAATCGAGCGGGCAGGGCCATCAGACTGCCTACGCGCAGATCGTCGCCGAGCAGTTCGGCCTGGTGCCCGAGCGTGTGCATGTTCGCCAGGGCGATACCGACGAGATCGCGACCGGCCTCGGCACCGGCGGGTCGGCTTCGATTCCGTCAGGCGGCGTCAGCGTCGAGCGCGCCACGCGCGAGCTCGGGCAAAAGCTGAAGGAGATCGCGGCGCAGGCGCTCGAAGCCAGCGCCGGCGACTTAGAGATCACCGATGGCATCATCCGCATTGCCGGCACCGATCGTGCGATCTCGTTCGCCGATCTCACCAAGCGGCCCGGGGTCGATCCGTCGAATCTGAACGGCAGCGCGACCTTTGCCAGCGCCGACGGCACCTATCCCAACGGCACCCATGTCGCGGAGGTCGAGATCGATCCGGCCACCGGCATCATCAAAATCGTCAACTACGTGATCGTCGACGATTTCGGCAAGACGCTCAACCCGCTGCTCCTGGCCGGCCAGGTGCATGGCGGCGCCATGCAGGGCATCGGCCAGGCCTTGATGGAGCAGGTGGTGTATGGACCGACGGACGGCCAGCTCATCACCGCAACCTTCATGGACTATGCGCTGCCGCGCGCGGCGGATGGGCCTGCCTTCGTGTTCGAAACCCACAACGTGCCCTGCAAGACCAATCCCATGGGCGTGAAGGGGGCCGGCGAGGCCGGCGCGATCGGCTCCTGTCCGGCCGTCGTCAATGCCATCGTCGACGCGCTCTGGCGCGAATACAAGATCGACCACATCGACATGCCGGCAACGCCCGAGCGGGTGTGGATCGCCATCAACGAGCACCACCGCCGCCACAGTCTCTGAACCCGATCTCCGCGCGCACGGGAATAAACGCGCCGCGCGGGGTTCTACCCATGATGGGTCCCGGCTTCACGTGAAGCCGGCGAAGTCTCATTCCCTGAACGTCTCGAGAGCCGGAGAAGCGAACCAATGAAACGGACGATGATTGTCGCGGGCGTCCTCGTGCTGGGCGCGGGCGCCGTCATGGCGCAACAGGAGATTGCCGTCCAGCAGGACAATCTGATGCGCTCGCAGGCAAAGAGCCTGTACTCGGTCATTCAGAAGATGTCCAAGGGCGACATTCCCTACAACCAGAAGACCGTCGACGAGGCGATTGCCAACCTGGAGGCGGACGTCGCCAAGATCGCCAAGACCTTCGAGGTCAATCCCAAGCAGGACGTCGTGAATGCGTCCTACGGCTCCTCGCCGAAGGTCTGGCAGAACAAGGCCGATTTCGATTCCAAGATCCCGCCGGTGCAGAAGGCGATCGCCGACGTCAAAGGCAAGATCACCAATGTCGCGAGCCTGAAGGCGGCCTACACGGCGATCAACGACCGCTGCAATGATTGTCACGAAACCTATCGGTTGAAGTTGAAATAACGGGGCGACGAGGAAGCAGTGAAGGGGGCGGTTGCGAAGGCAGCCGCCTTTTTGCGTAGCCGCGAGCCGCAGCGAGGCAGTAATTCTGTCCGCAAGGCCTGACGGATTGCTCTCAGAGCAGCTATCTTTGTGGCAGCGCGCCGTGCGCTCACACGAGTCGACGCATCCTCCTCCCGACACTCTCAGGACATCAGGGAGTTCCAGCGCGCGGCGAGCACCATAGTCAACAGCGAGACAGGCCATGGCAAAACCGTTCCCGTCGAAGACCCATATCGGCAATCATATGCTGCATCCGGAAACCTTGATGCTGACCTATGGCTATGACCCGCAATTGTCGGAGGGCGCCATCAAGCCGCCGGTGTTCCTGACCTCCACCTTCGTGTTCAAGACCGCCGAGGACGGGCAGGACTTCTTCGACTACGTCGCCGGTCGGCGCGAGCCGCCGGAAGGCATGGGCGCGGGCTTGGTCTATTCGCGCTTCAATCATCCCAACAGCGAGATCGTCGAGGACAGGCTCGCGATCTACGAGCGAACCGAGAGTTGCGCGCTGTTCTCCTCCGGCATGGCGGCCATCGCAACCACGATCCTGGCCTTCGTTCGCCCCGGCGATGTCATCCTGCACTCGCAGCCGCTCTACGGCGGGACGGAGACCCTGCTGACGAACACCCTTGCGCGTCTGTCGATCGGCGCCGTCGGCTTTGCCGACGGCATCGACGAGACGGCGGTCGAGCAGGCCTCGGACGAGGCGATGCGCAAGGGGCGGGTGTCGATGATCCTGATCGAGACGCCCGCCAATCCGACCAACGGCCTCGTCGACATCGCAATGATCCGCCGCATCACCGATGCCATCGGCAAGGCACAGGGACACACGCCGATCATCGCTTGCGACAACACGCTGCTCGGGCCGGTGTTTCAGCGGCCGATTGAGCACGGCGCGGATGTGTCGCTGTATTCGCTGACGAAATATGTCGGTGGCCATTCCGACCTGATCGCGGGCGCCGCGCTCGGATCGAAAGCGATCATGAAGGGCATCAAGGCGTTGCGCGGCGCCATCGGCACCCAGCTCGATCCGCATTCCTGCTGGATGATCAACCGCTCGCTCGAGACGCTCAGCCTGCGGATGGAGAAAGCCGATGCGAATGCGCGGCTCGTGGCGGACTTCCTGCGCGACCACCCGAAGGTCGCCAAGGTGCACTACCTCGGCCATCACGAAGAGGCCTCGCCATCGGGGCGTGTGTTCGCGCGGCAATGCCTCGGCGCGGGGTCGACTTTCTCGTTCGACATCGTCGGCGGCAAGGAGGCGGCGGTGAAATTCCTCAACGCGCTGCAGATTCTCAAGCTGGCGGTGAGTCTCGGCGGCACGGAATCGCTCGCAAGCCTGCCGGCGACGATGACCCATTCCGGCGTTCCCGCCGACATCCGCCGGAAAATCGGCGTGCTCGATTCCACGATCCGGCTCTCGATCGGCATCGAGAACCCGTCGGACCTGATCGCCGACCTCGCGCAGGCGCTGAACGCCGCTTGAGCGAGGCAGGTCCTCGCCCCGAATCGAAAAGGCCGGACGCTCCCTCCTTGCGTCCGGCCTTTCCGCGACGAAGCCCCGCGTTTTCGCTTTACTTCGTCACCTGACCGCGGATCTCGCCGCCCGGGTTCGCCGCGGTATGGATGTTGATGTAGTACTTGCCGCCGAGCAGATCGGCGGCCTGCGCGTCCGTGAGCGTGGCTTCGCCCTTGACCGGGCTCGAGGCCGCATTCGGGATCGCGACCGCGACGCCGGCGTTCTTGCCGGCTTCGGCCGGCCCATGGAAATGCGCGGCGGTGGCGGGGCCCGAGAGGCCGGAATAAGTGACCGTCCAGGACAGCTTCTTGCTGGCAGCGTCGTAGTCCAGATCGGCCGTTCCGGTGGCGCTGCTGGTGTTGGCGGGGACTTCGGATTTGCCGTCCAGCGTCGCCTTCATTTTCTCCGCGCTGGCCGGGGCGGCGAACGCAACGGCAGCTCCGAGTGCCAGTGTGGCAAAAACGGCTTTGGTCATGGGTCTCTCCCTGTTGACGCCTGATTGCTCTTCAAACAGTGCGCCATGCGGTTTATTCCCGCATTACAGCCGGACCGTCTAAAATATTCGTGGTTGGATCGGGCGCGGCATGACCCTTAAGTTCGCGCGCTCACGATGGAATGATCGAATGCTGCGACGAATGCTTCTTGCCGCCCTGATCGCCGCCGCCGCGGCGTTCGGCCTCTATTGGTGGTTGACCGCCCCGGCCGCGCTGGCCTTGCCGGCGCCGACACGGAGTCCGGATCTTGCCAACGGGCAGGAGCTGTTCAACGCCGGCGGCTGCTCGTCCTGTCACGCCATCCCCAATCAGCCCGATCGCCTGCGGCTCGGCGGCGGGCTGGCGCTGGGCTCGCCGTTCGGGACGTTCTACGCGCCCAACATTTCCCCCGATCCGGCCGACGGAATCGGCCGCTGGAGCGAGGCTGATTTCGTCAACGCCGTGGTGCGCGGCATCTCGCCCGCGGGCGCGCACTATTTCCCCGCGTTTCCCTACACGTCCTATCATCTGGCAAGCATCGACGACGTTCGCGACCTCTTTGCCTATCTGAAGACGCTGCCGCCGGTGTCCGGCAGAGTGCGCGACCACGCGCTGCCGTTTCCGTTCAACATTCGCCGCAATGTCGGCATCTGGAAACTGCTGTTCATGGACACCGCGCCGTTCGTCGCGGACGCCGCGCGCTCGCCGCAATGGAATCGCGGGGCCTATCTCGTGAACGGTTTCGGCCATTGCGCCGAATGCCACAGCCCGCGCAATGCGCTCGGCGGCATCATCGCCGGCCAGCGCTTTGCCGGTGGGCCCAATCCGGAAGGTGAGGGCTGGGTGCCCAACATCACGCAGCAGGGCATCGGCAGCTGGAGCGAGAAGGATATCGCGGATTTTCTCGAGACCGGCGACATGCCCGAGGGCGATAGCGCTTCGGGTGCGATGCGGCCGGTGATCAAGAATCTGGCGCAACTGACCGCAGAAGACCGCGCCGCGATGGCCGCGTATCTGAAGTCGCTGCCGCCGGTGCAGGGACCGACACCGCCCAAACGCAAGGAGGGCGGCTAGCGCTGCCGGCGCGCTTCGGCCGTTGTTAGGCGCATGCTCTAGCTGGTGCCGAACGCCTTGAAGGTGATGATGGTGAGGGTGTCCTGGATGCCCGGCAGCACCTGCACCTTCTCATTTACGAAATGGCCGATGTCGGTATCCTTGTCGACGTAGAACTTCACCAGGAGGTCGTATTGGCCGGCCGTGGAATAGATCTCGGAGGCGATCTCGGCTTCGGCAAGCGCATTGGCCACCGTATAGGACTGGCCGAGCTTGCATTTGATTTGGACGAAGAAAGGAACCATCGCGGGCACTCCGAAAGCGGATCTGGCGGCTAATAGGCCAAAACCGGCCGGATTTAGCAAGCCAGCTTGCGGCTCCTGCGCGGCGCATTCGCAAGTCTAGGATGGGACCACCGCTGCGGCCAATGCATCCCTGAGCCGCTGGGCGAGCTCGACCTTGCGATAGGGCTTGGTCAGCACGATCGATTGCGGCCGCGCGTGGCCCTGCGCGACCAGGGTCTCCAGCGCGTAGCCCGAGGTGAACAGGACCGGCAGGCCGGGACGCAGCCGCCGCGCCTGATCGGCGAGGTCCCAGCCGCTCATGCCACCGGGCATCACGATATCGGTGAACAGCAAGTCGATGCCGGGATCGCCCTGCAGCTGCTGCAGGGCATCCTTGCCGTTGACCGCAGCAACGACGCGATATCCGAGCGCTTCCACCCTGCGAATGACGGAGGAGCGGACGAAGGGATCGTCCTCGACGATCAGGATCGTCTCGTAGCCTCGCGGCGCCTTGTCCTCGCCGTCGGGAAGATCGGCCTGCGACCAGCCGGTGTTCGCGCGCGGCAGGTAGATCCTGACCGTGGTTCCGAGGCCTGCCTCGCTGTAGATCGAGACATGGCCGCCCGATTGCTTGGCAAAGCCATAGACCATGCTGAGGCCGAGGCCCGAACCCTTGCCGACCTCCTTGGTGGTGAAGAACGGCTCGAACGCGCGTGCGGTGATCTCGGGCGTCATGCCTTCGCCGTCATCGGTGACCGAGATCAGGGCGTAGCTGCCGGGCGCGACCTCCGGGTGAAGGGCGCGATCGTCGTCGATCGTGACCAGCTCAGTGGCCAGCGTGAGGTGGCCTCCCGATGGCATGGCATCCTGCGCATTGAGCGCAAGATTCAGCACGGCGGATTCGAGCTGGGCGCGGTCGGCAAAGGCCAGGACCGTGCCGGGCCCGGAGCTCGTCCTGATCTCGATGTCTTCGCGCAAGGTGCGCTTGAGCAGCTTGAACATGGAATCGAGCAGGCTGCGGCAATCGATCGTCTGGGGCCGCAGCAATTGGCGGCGGCTGAAGGCGAGCAGGCGCTGCGTCAGCTCGGCGCCCTGTTCGCCCGATTGGCAGATGTCCTCGGCAAAGCGCTTGAGGTCCGGCCTCGCCTTGAGCTGCTCGCTCAGGTGCTCGGCATTGCCGATGATGACGGTGAGCAGATTGTTGAAGTCGTGCGCGATGCCGCCGGAGAGCTGGCCGACCATCTCCATCTTCTGCGCCTGCTGGAGCTGCTGCTCGGTCAGCTTGCGCGCGGTGAGGTCGTGGACGATGCCGACGAAGATCAATTCGCCGTCCTGCCGCGCCTGGCCGACCGAGAGATCCATCGCAAATGTCGTGCCGTCCTTGCGCAGGCCGATGGCCTCGCCGCCTATCGCGAAATGCCGCGCCGCATCCGCCTCGGGCATCAGCATGCCGACGTTGCGGTTCATCACCTCGTCGGCGCGGTAGCCGAACAAGCGCTCGCAGGCCGGATTGAACAGCAGGATGCGGTCCTGCGCATCGAACAGGATGACGCCGTCGACGGCGGTCTCGACGATCGCGGTGAGGCGCGCCACGCTCTCGCGCATCGCGCGCTGGGCGTCGCGGACCTGCTGCAGCAGCAGCGCGGCGTCGCGGCTCTTGATTTCCTCCTCCTCGAGCGCGGCCTGGACCTGTTGCAGCTCGAACGGCGAGGGGATCGTCAGGATCTTCGGCAGCAACGGCCAGAGTGCGGCGGCGGTGAAGACCGAGGCGACCGCGGTGGCGGCCTTGACCATGCCCTCGATGCCGTAGACCGGAACCCAGAGCGTGTAGATCGACAGCACGTGAGTCAGGCCGCAGGCCATGATGAAGATCGCGAACGCCCAGAAGACCCAGCCGAACTTGAGGTCGCGCCGCTTGGTGACGAGGATGGCGAGGGCGAACGGGATCGAGAAATAGGCGGCGGCAATGCAGGCGTCGGAAACGACGTGAAGCCAGATCAGCTCAGGCTCCCACAACAGGCAGATGCCGTGCGGCGACAGCATGGACGAGTCGAGGAGACGTTCGAAGAAGGCCCACATCGTTCCACCCCAAGAGTCTTTCAGATGGCTTGCGGGCCGGGGCGGCCTGCAACATCGGGTCGCTGGACGGTTCCACCACCTGACGTCTCGCGTAACCGGCGAAGCACGCTAAGGTACACGACTATACCAAGGGTCCGGCGCCGTTGCATTTTCAAGCCCGCATCATTGCGGGCCTTTGACCGCGCCGTGTCCGACTGATTCGCAAGGCGCGCAATTGATTCGCGAATCACGCTCGGCGGCGATTCGGCGCGCTTGCTGGCGTTCCGCGGTCGCGCTAGGACAGGCCATGGCGGCGTCCTCAAGCACATGTCCCCCGCGATGACGACCCCGGTCGCACTCACCATCGCCGGTTCCGATTCGAGCGGCGGCGCCGGCATCCAGGCGGACCTGAAGACCTTTGCCGCGCTCGGCGTCTACGGCGCCTCCGTGATCACGGCGCTGACGGCGCAGAACACGCGCGGCGTGACCGGCATTCACGCGGTGCCGGCCGGGTTCGTCACCGAGCAGATCGACGCGGTGTTCTCCGACCTCGACATCGGTGCGGTGAAGATCGGCATGGTGGCCCAGGCCGCCAGCATCGACGCCATCGCGGCCGCGCTGTCGCGCTGGGCACCGCGGCACGTCGTGCTCGATCCCGTCATGGTGGCGACCTCCGGCGATCGCCTGCTCGCCGCCGAAGCCGTCGACGCCCTGCGCACCAGGCTGATGCCGCTGGCTGCCGTGATCACGCCGAACCTGCCGGAGGCCGCGGCCCTGCTCGATGAGCCGGTGGCGGCGAGCGAGGCCGAGATCGAAAGCCAGGGACGCCGCCTGCTGGCGCTGGGCTGCCGCGCCGTCCTGATCAAGGGCGGGCACGGAGAGGGTGCCGAGAGCACCGACTATCTCGTCACTGCCGGGACCACGATCGCGCTCGCCGCGCCGCGCGTGGCAACCCGCAACACCCATGGCACCGGCTGCTCGCTGTCCTCCGCCATCGCGGCTGGGCTGGCCAAGGGCGAGGACCTCGAGGCCGCCGTGCGCAACGCCAAGGCCTGGATCAGTGCCGCGATCGCCGCCGCCGACCGCTTCAGCGTCGGCCACGGCCACGGACCGATTCATCATTTCCACAAGTTCTACTGAGGCGGGCTTGCTTCGCCTCTCCCGCTTGCGCTTGCGGGCGAGGTCGCGTCGAGGGCCCTTTCTCCTCTTGGGGATTGTCCCATTACGGAAGCACCCTCTCCCCAGCCCTTCCCCGCAAGTGGGGAGGGAGCGCACCTACCTGGCTTCCGGCCGGAATCTGATCTCCAGAGCCCCCTGCGGCGCCATGTCGCCTGATTGTCGCATGCGACTGATATTCGCGGGGAGGGCGAGGCAAGGCGTGATTCGTATTTCAAGGTGCCTCGAGGGTTCAATCGGTCATCCCCCTGTCACGGGACATTGTTACAGGCTGGCGCATGGGAAGTTACGATGTGAGTGACGAGAGCCCGGAGCGGCGCTTTCGCACGTTGTTCATCTCCGACGTCCATCTCGGAGCCCGCGGTTCTCAAGCCGATCTTCTGCTCGACTTCCTGCGCTACCATGATGCCGACACGATCTATCTCGTCGGCGACATCGTCGACGGCTGGGCGCTGAAATCGAGCTGGCACTGGCCGCAATCGCATAACGACCTCGTCCAGAAGCTTTTGCGCAAGGCGCGCAAGGGCGCCAAGGTCATCTACATTCCCGGCAATCACGACGAATTCCTGCGCAACTATTACGGCACGCATTTCGGCGGCATCGACGTGGTCGAGAACACGGTTCACACCGGCGTCGACGGCAAGCGCTATCTCGTCATTCACGGCGACATCTTCGATCTCGTGGTGCAGAACGCGCGCTGGCTCGCCCATCTCGGCGACAAGGCCTACGACTTCGCGATCCAGATGAATCGCTTCGTCAACTTCTTCCGCCGCCTGTTCGGCGTGCCCTATTGGTCGCTGTCGCAATGGGCCAAGCAGAAGGTCAAGAACGCCGTCAACTATATCGGCGCGTTCGAGCAGGCGCTCGCCGCCGAGGCACGGCGTCACGAGGCCGACGGCGTGATCTGCGGCCACATCCACTACGCCGTCATCCGCGACGAGGCCGGCATCCGCTACATGAATTGCGGCGACTGGGTGGAGAGCTGCACGGCCCTCGTCGAGCACGACGACGGCCATTTCGAGATCATCACCTGGGCGGATCAGTTGCAGAAGCCGGCGCAGGTGCCACAGGTCGCGGCAAGGGCGGCCTGATGCGCATCCTGGTTGCGACCGATGCCTGGCACCCGCAAGTCAACGGTGTGGTTCGGACGCTGACCAAGCTCGCTGACGCCGCCAAAGAGCTCGGCGTCGAGTTCACGTTCCTGACGCCACAATCGTTCCGCACCTTCGCCATGCCGAGCTATCGCGACGTGCGCCTCGCCATGCCGCGCCCGGCCCGGATCGCAAGGCTGATCGAGGAGGCGCGGCCCGACAGCATCCACATCGCAACCGAAGGGCCGATCGGCCTGATGGTTCGCCGCTATTGCCGCCAGCGCAAGCTGCCGTTCACGACCAGCTTCCATACCCGCTTCCCCGAATATGTCCGCGCCCGCGTGCCAGTCCCTGGCTCGCTGATCTGGCGGGCGCTGCGGCGATTCCACAGCCCCAGCCGCGCCGTGATGGCGGCGACGCCGGCGCTCGCGCGCGAACTGACCGAGCGCGGCTTCGACAATGTCGTGCTGTGGCCGCGCGGCGTCGACACTGGCCTGTTCCACCCCCGCGTCATCGATCTCTGCCTGCCGGCCCCCGTATTCCTGTCGGTCGGCCGGGTGGCCGTGGAGAAGAATCTCGAGGCGTTCCTGGAGCTCGACCTGCCCGGCACCAAGGTGGTCGTCGGCGACGGCCCGGCGCGCGCCTCGCTGGAAGAGGCCTATCCCGATGCGATCTTCCTCGGCGAGAAGCACGGTGAGGAACTGGCGGACATCTACGCGGCCGCCGACGTGTTCGTGTTCCCGAGCAAGACCGACACCTTCGGCCTGGTCCTGCTGGAGGCGCTGGCGAGTGGTCTGCCGGTCGCGGCTTTCCCGGTGAAGGGACCCCGCGACGTGATCGGCGATGCGCCTGTCGGCGCGCTCGATCACGATCTGCGCAGCGCCTGCTTCGCCGCGCTCGACATCTCCCGCCAGGACTGCGTCGCGTTTGCCGCCAATTACACCTGGGAAGCCTCGGCGCGGGTCTTCATCGACAGCATTTTGGCGGTCGGGGCGGTGCTGCCCGGCAGGGCCGGCGCGGAACAGCCGCGGTTCGTGGCCTAGAGCGATCTCGATCCGATGGATCGAAATGGCTCTAGATTCTTGTTTTGACGCGTTTTCTTCACGCGAACCGGTGGCCACTTCGCTCTAAAGCGCTATGGGGGAATCATCGCGCGGAGGTGTCTTGCCCGGGCCTGATCGGCCGCGATAACATTCCGCCATGACCGAACAGCTCCTTCCGATCGGCCCTGCCGACATCGACGCCGCGGCGCGCGTGATCGCGCCTTACGCCATCCGCACCCCGCTGTTGTCCTTCCCCGTGCTCAACGAGCGCGTCGGTGCCAAGGTGTTTCTGAAACCGGAGATGCTCCAGCGCACCGGCTCGTTCAAGTTCCGCGGTGCCTTCAACAAGGTGTTCTCGATCCCGCAGGACAAGCGCGCCGGCGGGGTCGTCGCGTTCTCCTCCGGCAACCACGCGCAGGGCGTGGCGGCGGCGGCAAAAATCCTCGACATGCAGGCGACCATCGTGATGCCGGCGGATGCCCCGATGTCGAAGCGCGAGCGCACCAAATCCTACGGCGCCGAAGTTGTGCTGTACGACCGCGACAAGGACGACCGCGAGGCGATCTCGCGCGGCATCGCCGAGAAGCGCGGCGCGACGCTGGTCAAACCCTACGACGATCCCTTCGTGATCGCAGGGCAGGGCACCGCCGGCCGCGAGATTGCCGAGGACATGGCAACGCTCGGCCTCAGCCCCGACATCGTGGTGGCGCCGGCCTCCGGCGGCGGCCTGATCGCGGGCGTCGCCACGGCCGTGAAGGCGCGCTATCCGCAAGCCGAGATCGTGGTCGCCGAGCCTGAGGCCTTCGACGACCACGGCATCTCCCTGACCGCCGGCCATCGCGAGCCGCATCCGCCGGCTGGCCGCACCATCTGCGATGCGCTGATGGCGCTGATGCCGGGCGAGATGACGTTTGCGATCAACAGCAAGCTGCTCGCGCGCGGCGTGACGGCGTCGGATGCCGAAGTCGGCGCGGCCGTCGCCTTCGCCTATCGCGAGCTGAAGCTGGTGGTGGAGCCGGGCGGCGCGGTGGGTCTGGCCGCGCTGCTCGCGGGACGTCTCGACGTGACGGGGAAGAACGTCGTCATCGTGCTGTCAGGCGGCAATGTCGACGCTGATCTGTTCGCCGAGCTGGTGGCCTGATCGCCTCCTCCTCACGGCGCATCCCGGAATGAGAGGAACTAGGGGCAGAGCGTCGCCGCTCTGCCCCTTCTGTGTTTCTGTCGATCTTGAGGATCGAACTTTCCGCTTGCTCGGTGCAACCTCTCCCGCTTGCGGGAGAGGTCGGCACGCAGTGCCGGGTGAGGGCTTTTTCCTCTTGGGGATTGTCCCGTTGTGGAGAGACCCTCTCCCCAGCCCTCCCCCGCAAGCGGGGGAGGGAGCGCACCTTCTGTCTTGCGCAATCAGTGCATGAAGCCGCCGCGACGGTTGCCGCCATTGTTCATGCTCGGCGCCTGGTTCATCGACTGTCGGAAGTTGTTGTTGCTGCTGACCATGCGGTTCGGCATCGTGTTGAGCTGCGGACGGTTGGTCTGCACGTTGGTCTGCACCTGCACCTTGTTCACGGGGATAGTGTTGGGCTTCACGATGCCGGTGTTGCCGTTGTTGACGCGGATCGGCTGGTTCTGCGTCTGAAGGTTGACGGGCTTCACGTCGATCTTCGTGCCCGGATTCACCGGCACGCTCACGGTCTTGCCAGAAGAGCCGTTGATCGTGCCGGCATTGTTGCCGCCGTTCTGCGGATTGTTGGTCGCAGGCAGGGTCACGATCTTGCCGATGCCGACCTTGCCATTGGTCGTGTGGGTCGGTGCGGGCAGGGTGACGATCTTGCTCGGGATCTGCGACGGCGTGCCGTTCTGCGGGTTCGGCTGGTTGTTGCCCGCAGGCAGGGTGACGATCTGGCCGCCATTACCGAGCTTGCCGACGACGTTGCCGTCGACCGGCTTCTGCACGACCGGCAAATTGCCGTTCACCTGCACGCCATTGCCCTGCTGCATCAGCGGCATGTATTTGGGCTGGCCGAGATTGCCGATCTTGATCGTCGGGGCAAAGTTCTGCGGCGCCAGGAACTTGGTCGCCTGCATCAGGGGGATCTGCTTCGGCTGCGCCTGCAGCTTCAGCGCGACCTGCGCATAGGGGCTGTTGCCGTAGCTGTCGTAGAAGCTCTTGTAGGCGAGCGGGGAGTTGGCGAGCACCGCCTTGTGCCAGGCCTGCGAGATCAGCAGGTTCTTGAGCAGCCAGCGGATGTGGTCGCACAGCGGATCGTGCGGATACATCTGGATGAACTCCTGATAATATTCCGGACGACCCTCGGACACGACGTAGTCATAGGCTTGGCGCGTCGAGCGGCTCGGCAAATTGGAGGCCATCTGCACGACCGGCGTATTCACCGGCGCGCGGTTGGCGGCAACCGCAGTGTCGCCGAAGAACGTAAAGTCGCTCGTCAGCGACGAGCTCTCCCACGGGATCTGCGCGCCGCTGGTGGTCTGGTTGACCTGCAGGCGCACGCGCTTGAACAGCTGCTCGATCGGCACGTTGGGCTCGCGCGCGACGTTCAGGAACGCCTGCGTGTAGGGGCTGTGACCATTGGTGCCGTCGAGCGCCTCAGCGCCCGGCGCGGTCGAGTAGCCGACGATCGAACCGTTCGGCGCATCGACGATTGCCAAGCCGCGGCCGGCGTCGTTGACTTCAGGGAACGGGTTGTTGCGGCAGGCATCGAGGATGACGATGCGCATGCGGCTCGGGATCGTCTCCAGCGTCGACATCACGTCGACGAGGCGCACCGAATTGTTGACGAGCTCGGTGGGGTTGGAGACCTTGGCATCGACCGGAACGAGATAGTTCTCGCCGGCGAGCTGCACACCGTGACCGGCGTAATAGACCATTGCCACCGTGTTCGGACCGCGCGAGGCGACCTTGGCGGAAAAGTCCTGGACGACGCGGAGCATGTCGTTCTGGGTCAGGTCGGTCGCTGCGACCACTTCGAACCCGGCGGAGTTCAGGAACTGCGCCATCGACTGGGCGTCATCGTCGGGATTCGCAAGCTGCGGCGCGTTCTTGTAGTTCGCATTGCCGATCACCAGCGCCACCCGCTGCTCCGGGCCTTGCAGCGCGGTGGGGGCAGGCTGCACCGGGGCGACCTGCGCGGAAACGGGCCCGCAGGCGAAGCCGAACAGGCTTCCCAACAGGCTCGCTGTCATGAAAAAGGGCTTTAGGCGGAACATGGCGTGCTCCTTTGGCACTCATCTCGATGCGAGATTGGTTGCGCGCAAGCTTGGCCGCGTTCGAGCCCTGCGGTCCGTGATCCCTGTCACCATGGCGGCCTCCGTGATCTGAATCACGCTCGGAACCTGTTATGGTTAGCGATCAATTGGGAGGAACCGCCGTCACATGCTGAAATCGATCGATCCGATCCTGACGCCAGACCTGCTCTGGCTGCTCGCCTCCATGGGCCACGGCGACGACCTCGTTTTCGTCGATGCCAATCACCCGGCCACCCGCATCGCGCAGAGCACCTCGTCGCAACGCTTGATCCAATTGCCGGGCATGACGATGGAGGTCGCCGTCCGCGCCATCATGTCGGTCTATCCGCTCGACGATTTCGATCCCGATCCGGTGCGTGTGATGATGCCGGTCGACGATCCCGACCGCGTGCCCGAGGTGCAGCGCGCCGTGCTCGCCGAGATCGAGCGCGCTGTTGGCCGCGCCGTTGCACCCGGCAAGCTCTCCCGTCCGGATTTTTATCGCGCGGCGGCGGCAGGCTTTGGCGTCGTGCAGGTCGGTGACAGCAGGGGCTATGGCTGCTTCCTGATCCGCAAGGGCGTGATCGGTTAGCGCGGCTGGGTTCGATCGACGCACCGCGTGATCGAAGCGGATGCGACATCGTGTGCGATGCTCCCACGCGACCATCTGCCAGCACTCGAATTTGAATGGTCTTCCGCCAGGCGAGCGTCTATCGTCGATCCATGTCTCGCCTTCTGTGTCTCTTCGTTGCTGTCATCCTGTCGTTGCTGCCCGCTGTCGCGTCCGCCGAGCCCGTGCAAAAGCGTCCCAAGCCGGTCTGGAAGGGCTATGGGTTTCTGCCGGGCTATCGGCAGCCGCTCAGCAACAGCATCCCGCTCTACAAGCAGAAAGACGCCATGCGGCGCCTCGCGCGGACTGAACGTCGCCATTGGTACATCGATCCGGTTCCGCAATATTATCGCTGGGACGGTGAGTGGCACTATTTCGGCCGCCCCGGCTTTGGCGGCGGCCGCTACAATGGTGGCAGCTTTGGCCCGTGCTGGACACGCACGCCGATCGGGGCGGTGTGGAATTGCGGGTGATGAGGCGCTGACTGCGCCTACGCGTCATTGCGAGCGCAGCGAAGCAATCCAGACTGCCGCCGCGGAGACACTCTGGATTGCTTCGCTGCGCTCGCAATGACGCTGTGGAGAGAGTGGCATCGAATCCTCTCGTGCCCCGGACGCAGCGCAGCGCTTCTTCAGCGGTGCGCTGCAGAGCCGGGCCCATGCTCAGTGGAATTTGTGGCTCCTGGGTCCCGGCTCTGCGCCGCAACGCCGTGGGCGTTGCAGCTTGTCCGGGACACGTGAGCGTGCGCGCCCCTTAGGAAAAGAACGCGATCTTCTCGGCCTGGGTCATGCGGCGGATGGGGGCGAGCGGGTCGTTGGCTGGTGCGCGCGGCTTTTGCAGGATGCCGCTGGCGAGGATGGTGGCGCCGAGCGAGGCTTCGGGCATGGACGCAGGCAGGGGCGAAGGCATCGGCAGCGTTGCGGCCGGTGCTGCGGCGAACGATGCTGCCGCTGCCATGGCCGGCGTCTGCTGCTCCATCACTTCGGCGGCGGCTTCCGCGATGGCGTCGGTGAGGCGCGCGAGCGAGTCCAGCGCGATCGGCGCGTCCGCGGCGGGCTCTTCGGCGACGGCTGCGACGACCGGCTCGGCGACCGCCTGCGGATGCGCGGTGGCAATGGGCGCTGCGACATCCGAGGGCACCGGCTCCGGTGTTGCGGCGGCCATCTCGACCGGCTCGATGATCTCGTCGAAATCGGGATCGGGCGCGGCCATCTCCATCGCGATGGCTTCGAGAATGGCTTCGTCCTCGGCCTCGGCGGCGGCATCGAGCGAGAACTCCTCGCTTGCTTCCGTCGATGCCTCGGGCTCAGCGGCCGGCTCTTCAAACGCGACGGCTTCGAGCTCGGCATCATCAGGCACGACGTTTTCGAGCACCGCGCTTTCAGCAGGGATCTGGCTGTCGGCCGCGATCTCCTGTGCAGCAGCCGCGTCCATGGCCTGCTCGGCGATGACGGAGGTCTCAGCGACGGCCGTTGCTTCGACAGCCGCCGCCTCGGCTTCCGGAGCTGCGGCGATCTCTTCGCGCGTCTCCGTAAAAGCCACGGCTTCGCCGGCCATCGCCGCCGGCGCCGTCTCGACGGGCGAGGCTTCCGCAGCGGATGACGGCACCTCCTGCGCCGGAGCCGGAGCCGCCTGCGGCGATGCGCCGCCGTCGAGCTGCTCGACCCGATCCTTCAACAAATCGAACGCGGCCTTGAGCTCGACGCGGGGATCGAGGGTCGAGATCTGCCCGCAGGCGGCCTCGATCGAGGCCAGCTGCGAATCAATGAGGTCGCAGATTCGCCCGTCGGCGCCGATCTCGCGCCAGCGCCAGGAGATCTCCTTGATGATGCGCACCCCGCGCGGGATCGGTGCGAGGCTCGCCTCGATCGCGGCGGGATCGAACGCGGCGAGTGCGATCGTCTCCGCCTCGCGGATGGCGCGGCGGATTTCGACCAGCGCCTCGGGCAGGCGGTCCTCGACGACCGGTTGCCGCTGTGCTGCAAGGGTTTCCTCGATTCGAGCGACCGCATCCAGGACCATGCTTGTGTCGGCATTGCGGTTGCGCTTGGCATATTCGCCGAGGAACCAGCGGCCGCGCGCGGTCTCCATGAAGGCTTCGCGGATCGCGTCGTAATCCTGCTCGTTCGGCTCGGCCGCACGGGCAGACATGGGCGAAAGGGCGAATGCTTCGTTGGCCATGACAATCTCGTCGCGCAAATCAGTGCGCGTTACTGTAACGATCACCACGATATCGACCGAATCGCAATTGGTTTGATGCAGTCCGAATCACAAATCCCCATCGCGGCAGCGACGAAGCGGCGATTCGCCGTGAGCCTCGCCGTGTTCTATTCGGCCTTCTTTGCGGTTCTGGGCACGCATATGCCGTTCTTCCCGGTCTGGCTGAAGGCGATCGGCGTCGACGCGGCCTGGATCGGCATCATCAACGCGCTGCCGGCGATCACACGTTTCACCACGCTGCCGCAGGTCACGGCCTTTGCCGAAAAGCGGCATGCCATTCGCGCCGCCATCATGGTGTCGGCGCTGGCGACGGCGATTGGATTTTCGGTCGTCGGCCTGCAGCAGCAGCCGCTGGCGCTGTTCGTGATCTACGCGCTGACCTGCATGATGTGGACGCCGACGATGCCGCTGACCGATGCCTATGCGCTGCGCGGTGTCGCCCGCTACGGGCTCGACTACGGACCCTTGCGGCTGTGGGGCTCGGCGGCTTTCGCCGCCGGCTCGCTCGCCTGCGGCTATCTGGTCGACGTCATTGCTCCGCGCGAGCTGATCTGGGTCATCGTGGCCTGGGCTGTCGTCGCTGTTCTCGCCAGCCTGCTGCTCCAGCCGCTCGACGATCTCAGGCGGAGGACGCCGGAGCGGCCCGCCGGCAAGCCGCTGCTGCGTGATGCCGGCTTCTGGGCGGTGATCGCATCGGCCGCGCTGATCCAGAGCAGCCACATCGCTTTCTACACCTTCTCGGCCATCGACTGGCAGCTCCATGGCATCAGCGGGCTCACCATCGCGGTGCTGTGGACGCTGGGCGTGATGGCCGAGATCGTGGTGTTCGCGCTGTCGCCGCGCTTCTCGCTGCATCCGTCCACGCTGATGGCGATCGGCGGCGTGATCGCCGTGCTGCGCTGGATCGTCACCGCCAGCGAGCCGCCGCTCGTGCTGCTCGCGATCGCCCAGCTCGGCCACGGCTTCAGCTTTGGCATGACCATCCTCGGCACCATGAACCTCTTGGTGCAGCGCGTGCCGTCGCATCAGATCGCGCGCGGGCAGGGCTATTACGCCGCCTGCAACGGACTCCTGGGCGCGGCGACGTCGATCGCATCGGGCGCGATCTATGCCCGCATCGGTGATGGTGTCTATTACGTCATGGCCGCGATGGCCGCTGCCGGCGCGATCCTGATCTGGTCGGCGCGGCATCGCCTCACGGCTCAGCCCCAGAGCGAAGCGTCCGGCGGGTAGACCAGGCTGTCGTCATAACGCAGGCCGTGGTCGCGGTCGTGCGCGAGCAGCAGCGGGCCGTCGAGATCGACGAAGCGCGCCTGCGGCGTCACCAGCATCGCTGGCGCCATCGACAGCGAGGTTGCGACCATGCAGCCGATCATGATCTCGAAGCCGAGCGCCTGGGCGGCATCGGCCATGGCCAGTGCCTCGGTGAGGCCGCCGGTCTTGTCGAGCTTGATGTTCACGGCATCGTAGCGGTCGCGCAAGGGCGCGAGCGAAGAGCGGTCGTGCACGCTCTCGTCGGCGCAGACCGCCAGCGGGCGCCTGATCCGCGCCAGCGCCTCGTCTCTGCCTGCCGGCAGCGGCTGCTCCACCAGGGTAACGCCGGCCACGGCGCAGGCAGCGAGATTGTGTTCGAGATTGGCCTCGGTCCAGGCCTCGTTGGCATCCACGATCAGCTCGGCTTCGGGGGCGGCCTTGCGCACGGCCGCGATGCGCTCCGGATCGCCGTCGCCGCCGAGCTTGATCTTGAGCAGCGACCGGTGCGCCGCCTTGGCGGTCGCCGCGGCCATGGCCTCGGGGGTCCCTAACGAGATCGTGTAGGCCGTGGTGCGCTCCCCCGGGGCCGGGCGGTCGAGCAGGTTCCAGGCGCGCAAGCCGGCCGCCTTGGCCTCGAGGTCGATCAGGGCGCAATCCAGGGCGTTGCGGGCCGCACCGGGCGGCATGGCGGCCTGGAGGGCCTCTCGCGTCAGCCCGCCAGCGACGGCCTCCTGCATGGCCTCAATCGCGGCCAGTGTCGCCTCCGGCGTCTCGCCATAGCGGGGATAGGGCACGCACTCGCCGCGGCCGGTCAGGCCGTCCCGACTGACCTCCGCCACGACGGTGACGGCCTCGGTTTTGGCGCCCCGGCTGATGGTAAAGCTGCCGGCGATCGGGAAGCGCTCGATTCGCGTCGCCAAAGCTGCAAATTTCATGGAAGTCATTTTGAACTCTGGCGAAATCTGAACCTGCTAGTTACCTCTAGCAACTAACATTAACCACTTGGGGATACCTTCTCTGGGTAAGGGCGCGTGCGCAACCATCTGATTTTCTCCGCCCCGGCACGGGAGCGGACATGAGTGGCGATCCGAAGCTGGAACGGATTGCCAAGGGCAACGCGCTGGCGCTGTGCGCCACCGGGACCTGGACCGCGAGCTTTGCGCCGGTCCTGGAGCGGATGGTGGCCGATGCCGAGAAGCTCGCAGGCACCCCGCAAAGCATCTTCATCGACGTCTCCGAGGTCGCCAAGCTCGACACGTTCGGCGCCTGGCTGATCGAGCGGCTGCGCCGCAGCCTGACCAAGGGACCTGTCGAGGCGCAGATTGCGGGTCTGTCCGCCAATTATTCCAGCCTCGTGGACGAGGTGCGGCGGGTCAGGGCGGCGGCCGTGGTCGACAGCAACCCGATCACCATCTCCGGCATGCTGGAGCAGATCGGCCGGGCCGTGGCCGGCGTCGCCGGCACGGTGGCGGGCCTCGTCGACATGCTCGGCGCCGTGCTCGCGGCGTGGTTTCGCGTCCTGATTCATCCGCGCTCGTTCCGCCTGACCTCGACCGTGCATCACATGGAGCAGGTCTGCTGGCGCGCGGTGCCGATCATCGTGCTGATCACCTTCCTGATCGGCTGCATCATCGCGCAGCAAGGTATCTTCCATTTCCGCCGTTTCGGCGCCGACATCTTCGTCGTCGACATGCTCGGCGTCCTGGTGCTGCGCGAGATCGGCGTGCTGCTGGTCGCGATCATGGTCGCGGGCCGTTCGGGGAGCGCCTACACCGCCGAGCTCGGCTCGATGAAGATGCGCGAGGAGATCGACGCGCTGCGCACCATGGGGTTCGACCCGATCGAGGTGCTGGTGCTGCCGCGCATGATGGCGCTGGTGCTGGCGCTGCCGATCCTGGCATTCCTCGGCGCCATGGCCGCGCTCTATGGCGGCGGTCTGGTGGCCTGGCTCTATGGCGGCGTTCAGCCGGAAGCGTTCCTATTGCGCCTGCGCGATGCCATCTCGATCGATCATTTCATCGTCGGCATCGTCAAGGCGCCGGTCATGGCCGCCGTGATCGGCATCGTCGCCTGCGTCGAAGGGCTCGCCGTGCAGGGCAGCGCGGAATCGCTCGGTCAGCACACCACCGCGTCGGTGGTGAAGGGTATCTTCTTCGTCATCGTCATGGACGGCATCTTCGCCATCTTCTTCGCCTCGATCGGGATGTGACGATGGCAGGCGAGATACAGGATCCGATCATCCGCGTCCGCGACATCACCGTGCAGTTCGGCGCGACGCGCGTGCTCGACGGGCTCAACCTCGACGTCAAGCGCGGCGAGATCCTGGGCTTCGTCGGTCCCTCCGGCGCGGGCAAGTCGGTGCTGACGCGCACCATCATCGGCCTCGTGCCGAAGGTCGCAGGCTCCATCGAAGTGTTCGGCGTCGACCTGGATTCCTCCAGCACGTCGCAGCGGCGCAACGTCGAGCGGCGCTGGGGCGTCCTGTTCCAGCAGGGCGCGCTGTTCTCCTCGCTGACCGTGCGGCAGAACATCCAGTTTCCGATGCGCGAATATTTGCGCGTCTCGCAGCGGCTGATGGACGAGATCACCATGGCCAAGCTCACCATGGTCGGCCTCAAGCCCGAGGTCGCCGAGCGTTTCCCGTCGGAGCTCTCCGGCGGCATGATCAAGCGCGTGGCCCTGGCGCGCGCGCTGTCGCTCGATCCCGACCTCGTCTTCCTGGACGAGCCGACCTCCGGCCTCGACCCGATCGGCGCCGGCGACTTCGACGAGCTGGTCCGGACCCTCCAGCGCACTTTGGGGCTGACCGTTTTCATGGTAACCCACGACCTCGACAGCCTTTACACCGCATGTGACCGCATCGCCGTTTTAGGGAACGGTAAGATCATTGCGGCAGGGTCGATCGCCGACATGCAGGCCTCGCAGCATCCCTGGCTGAGGCAGTATTTCCATGGCAAGCGCGCCCGCGCGGTCATGGGTTGAGTAGCTGGGTTGAGTAGCCGGAGCACCTGATGGAAACGCGGGCGAATTACATATTGATCGGCTCGTTCACGCTGGCGGTGATCGCCGCCGCGGTCGGCTTCGTGCTGTGGTTTCAGTCGCTGCACACCACCAAGCAGCGCAGCCCGCTGCGCGTCGTGTTCGAGGGGCCCGCGGCGGGCCTGCGCAACGGCGGCAGCGTCAATTTCAACGGTATCAGGGTGGGCGAGGTGGTCTCCGTGAAGCTCGACAACCCGCGGCGGGTTGTCGCACTCGCGATGATCGAGAACAACGCTCCAATCCGCAAGGACACGCTGGTCGGCCTCGAATTCCAGGGCCTCACTGGTGTCGCCGCGATCTCGCTCAAGGGCGGCGAAGAGGCTGCAGCCCCGCCGCCGCTCGACCAGGACGGCATCCCGACGCTGACCGCCGACCCCAACAAGCTCCAGGACGTCACCGAGGCGATCCGCGCCACGCTGCAGAACATCAACAAGATCGTCGCCGACAATCAGGACTCGGTGAAGAACTCGCTGAAGAACCTCGAGACCTTCACCAACTCGCTGGCGCGCAATTCCGAGAAGATCGACGGCGTGATGGCGAAGGTCGACGGCGTCATGCTCAAGGCCGACAACCTCATGCTCGGCCTCAACACGCTGGCCGGCGGCAAGGACGGCGGCGAGCTGTTCCAGGCGGTGAAGTCGATCCGCGAGCTGGCCGACGATTTCGACAAGCGCTCTGGCGCATTGATGGCCGACGGCCGCCGCACCCTCGGCGACATCAGCCGTGCCGTGAACAATTTCGACCGCAACCCGACCCGCGTCCTGTTCGGCGCCAGCAATTCATCGCAACCCGCCCCGCCGCCCGAGCCGCCCAAGCCGGCGCCCGCCGCGAGCGGCAGGCGGTAGGTGGCGGGAGCGTTCGCACGAGATGAGAGAGGGCGCATGCTCTCTCCGCCGTCATTGCGAGCGTAGCGAAGCAATCCAGACTGCCGCCGCGGAGGCAGTCTGGATTGCTTCGTCGCTTCGCTCCTCGCAATGACGAGCTGCGACCCGTGTCCCGGACGCGCTGCAACGCTCTTGGCGTTGCTGCGCAGAGCCGGGACCCAGAAAGCCACACCGTACGATGCCGCGTGGGCCCCGGCTCTGCAGCGCACCGCTAAAGAAGCGCTGCGCTGCGTCCGGGGCACGAGAGCGCGGATGACGCTCCCAAACAAAAACGGAGGCCGAGAGGCCTCCGTTTTCTTTCGCCGTTCGTTGCTATCGGCCGCTTACCCCAGGCGGCCCGCCGCGTGCGCTAGCAGCGTGTACACCAGGCCCGTCTCCGAGATCAGGTGGCTGCGCAGCTCCTGCGGGCCGCGGCCGTCGCGGGCGACTTCGTCGAGCAGGCGCTCGAACTCGGCGACGTAGCGGTCGACCGTGCCCTTGAAGTTGCGGTCGGCGCGGTACTTGCGGGCGACCTCGTCGAAGGCCTTCTGGCCGGCGGGCGTGTAGAGGCGCTTGGTGAAGGCCTTGTTCTCGCCGCGCTGGTAGCGGTCCCACATCTCGGCGGCGAGGTTGCGGTCCATCAGCCGGCCGATGTCGAGCGACAGCGATTCCAGCGGATTGCCGCTTGCCTGCGGGGCCTGCGGCTGCGGTGCAGGGGCAGCAGCACGGCCACGGGGAGCCTCACGGCCGTTCGGAGCGCCCTGGTTGGCGTCCGTGCGGTTGAGCAGGTCCGACAGCCAGCCGTCACGGTTCTGGTCGTTGTTGCCGGGCGCGACCGGCGGCGCTTCGGTGCGGCGCGCGGCCGGCATGCCGAGGTCCGGCGGCGGCAGCGTCGAAGCGCTGCCGATGTCGCGCATGCGGGTCTCCGGCGCGCGGCTGCCGACGGCGGCCAGCACCGGCTCTTCCTGGCGCTGCACGCTGGCGCGGCCCGCCGTGGTGACGTCGAGCCCGCGGCCGTGCTGGGCCACGATGCGGTTGAGCTCGGCGAGCGCCTCGATCTGGTCGACGATCACCTTGCGCATCTGCGCCGTGCTCTCGGCGGCCTCCTGCGGCATCTCGAGCACGCCGCGGCGCAGCTCGTTGCGGGTGGCTTCGAGCTCGTTGTGCATCTCGAAAGCCATCTGCTTCATGCTGGCGACGAGGTTGGTGAACTTCTCGGTCGACTGCTTGAACATCGCATCCGCCTCATCGGTGGTCTGGCGGTAGATGTCGTGCATGGCCTCGATGGTCTGCCGGTGCTCCTCTTCGGATGCCGCGCGCACCGCCTCGAACTGGCGGGTGATCGCGGCCGAGCCGGCGCCGGCGGTCTCGGCGACGACGCGGGCGATGTCGCGGGCGCGCTCTTCGGCAGCCGCCAGCGATTCATCGAGCAGGCCGGTGAAGCGCGACAGCCGCTGGTCGAGATCGGCCGTGCGCAGGTCGATCGTGGTGACGAGCGATTCCAGCGCCTGCTTGCGCTCGGCGAGCGAGGCGGTGGTGTTCTTGTTGCTCTGCTCGACGACCTGGGCGGCCTCGACCAGCGCCTGGCCGTGCTTGTCGAACTGGGTCGACAGCTCGCCGAGATCCTGCAGCGCCTTCGTGGTCTTGCTGTTGAAGACGTTGAGCTGCTCTTCCAGGTTCTGCGTCGCCGCGCCGTTGCGCGAAGTGACGTCGTTCATCGCCGAGACGAAGTCGGCGACGCGGGTCACCAGCGCCCGCTCGAGCGAGTTGAGATTGTCGTGCGCACCGGTCAGCACCTCCTGAAGCAGGATGTTGCCTTCGCGCAGGCGCTCGAACAGGGCGACCGTGTCGGTGCGCAGGATCTTGCTGGTCTCCTGCATCTCGGTGACGGCCGCAATCGAGACCTGGCGCGACTGGTCGATCGCGGAACGCGACGACTGCTCGAGATCCTTGAGCGACTTGCTGACCGCGCTGGTGGCGACCTCGCTCGCGGCGTTGATGGTGCGGGCGACTTCCGAGCCGTTGCCCATCATGGTCTGCGAGAAGGCCTGGCCGCGCGTCTCGATCGACTTCAGCGCGTCGGAGGTGACGCGGTCGATGTCGAGCGTGAGCTGGCTCGTCTTCGAGCCGATCGCGTCGACCAGCGCGCCGCGCTTGGCGTCGATCATGTTCGACAGACGGTCGGCCTGCTGCTGCACATAGGTGACGATCTCGTCGGTCTTGCCGGTCATGGCCTGGCCGAAGCTGGAGCTGGCGGCGAGCACCGAACGCTCGACGTCGGCCGAGCTCGACTTGACGCGCGAGCTCGCCTCGTTGGAGGCGGAGATCAGCGCGTTCTGGGCGTTGAGCGCGCTGGTCTGGATGTCGTTGGTGGCGTTGGCGGTGGCCGCGCTCAGCGTGCGCTCGATCTCGGTCGAGATCGTGCGGATCTGGCTCGCGGCGTCGGCCGAGGTCGAGGTCAGCGAGATCTGGGCCTCACGCGCGCTGTTCAGGATGGTCGAGGCGGTGTCGGCGCCGACCGCGGTCAGCGTGCGCTCGATGTCCGTCGTCAGCGACTTGATCTGGCTCGCTGCATCGGTCGAGGCGGAGATCAGCGTGCCCTGGGCCTCGCGAACGCCGCTGGTGAGCGCCTCGATGGTGGCGCCGCCGGCGGTCGCCAGCGCGCGCTGCATCTCGGCCGCGAGCGAACGGACCTGGCTGGTCTGCTCGGCCGAGACCGCGAGCAGGGTGCTCTGGGCGTCGCGGGCGCTGGTGGTGATCGTCTCGGCGGTGGACTGGCCGACCTGCGAGAGCGAGCGATGCACTTCGGCCGCGAGCGACTTGACCTGGCTCGCCGCGTCCGAGGACGCCGTCACCAGCGTGCTCTGGGCCTCGCGGGCGCCGCTCATGATGGTCTCGGCCGTCGAGGTGCCCGCCATCGTCAGCGAACGCTGCACGTCCGAGGACAGCGCCTTGATCTGGTTGGCGGTCTCGGTCGAGGCCGCGATCAGCGTGCTCTGCGCATCGCGGGCACCGGCGGTGATCGACTCCGCGGTGGCGGTGCCGGCCATCGACAGCGAGCGCTGCACGTCGGCGGTGAGCGTCTTGACCTGGTTGGCCGCATCCGACGACGCGGTGACGAGGGTGGTCTGCACCTCGCGCGCGCCGGCCAGGATCGAGGCCGCGGTGGCGGAGCCCGCCGCCGACAGCGTGCGCTCGACGTCGGCCGCGAGCCCCTTGATCTGGGTGGAGGCTTCGCCCGAGGCCGCGACCAGTGTCGACTGCGCTTCGCGGGCGCTGGTCAGGATCGAGTTCGCCGCACCGGTGCCGACCGCGGTCAGCGCCTGCTCGACCTCGGCGGAGGTCATCTTGAGCTGGGCGTTGACGTCGGAGGAGACCGTCAGCAGCGACTGCTGGGCGGTGCGCGCGCCGGTCTGGATCGTCTCGCTGGTGTTGACGACGAGGTTGGTGAGCGAGCGCTCGGCGTCCTCGACATGCGAGCGGATCGCAGTCGAGATCATCTCGGCGCGGGACATCATGTCCTCGCTGGCCTGGCGTCCGCTGCTTTCGATGCGGCCGGCGACGGCCTCGACGCGCGAGCCGAGCAGGTCCTCGAACTGCGCCACGCGCACGTCGATGTCGCTGGCGACCGAGCCGACCTTGGTCTCGATGGCCTGCTGGATCTCCTGGAAACGTGCCGTGACCGTGTCGGTCAGATGCGTGCTGCGGCCGTCGATGATCTCGGCGACGCCGGTGATGCGGCGGTCGACGGCCTCGATCGCCTGCGCGGTGCCGTCGGTGAGCGTCGAGCTCAGCAGCGTGAGGCGGGTGTCGATCGACTGCACGGCCTGCGAGGCGCCGTTGGTCACGGACGTGGTCAGGTAGGTGAGACGGGCGTCGATGGATTCGAGCGCCTGCGTGGCGCCGCCGGTGAGCGTCGTCGTGAGGTGCGTCAAGCGGGTGTCGATCGACTGGATCGTCTGCGACGCACCATCGGTCAGCGACGTCGTGAGGTGATTGAGGCGTGCATCGATCGTTTCGATGGCCTGCGACGCGCCGCCGGTCAGCGAGGTCGTGAGGTGGGTGAGGCGGGAGTCGATCGACTGGATCGCCTGCGCGGCACCGTCGGTCAGCGACGTCGCCAGCGTGTTGATGCGTCCGTCGATGGTTTCGGTCATCGACTTCGCGCGGCCGTCGAACGACTGCTCGAGCGCGGCGACGCGGCCGACGAGCTGCTCGTCGAAGGTCCTGATGTGGCCTTCGATGGTGCCGTCGAGGCTGGCGATCTTGCCGTTCAGCGAGGCGTCGATATTGCCGACGCGTTCGCCGATCGTGGTCTCGAACTGCGCGAGGCGCTGGTCGAGCACCGCCGTGATCTGGCCGCCGTTCGACGTGAAGCGGGTGTCGAAATTGTCGACATAGGTCTTCAGCGTCTCGGCGATGTCCTGCGTGCGCTGGCCCATGCGCTCGACGATCTCGCCGCCGAAGGTCTTCACGGTGCGGTCGAACTCGGAGATGTGGCGGGTGATCAGCGCGCCCAGCGTGCCGGAGTCGCGGGCGAACTTCTCGACCAGCTCGGTGCCCTGGTTCCTCACCAGCTCGTCGAACGCGCTCATCTGCAGCGACAGTGAATCGTGCGCGGTCTCGGTCTGGCTGACGACCTTGGCGACCAGGGAGTTGACGGTGGCGTCGAGCGCTTCGCTGGCCTTGTCGCCGCTCGTCATGATCTGGCCGGCGAGGCGGTTGCCGGCATCATCGATCTTGGCGGAGATGTCGTTGGAACGCAGCTCGAGCTCGAGCAGCAGCGAGTCCGACGAGTTCTTCAGGCTGTCGTGCACCTGCTCGGTGCGCTCGGAGATGCCGTCGACGATCGCGGCGGAACGCTGCTCGAACTCGCCGGTGATGCGGTCGATGCGCTCGTTCAGCATCTCGTGGACGCGATCGGCGAGGTCGACGAACTCGTCGTGGACGTGGCCGGTCTTGAAGTTGAGGCTGGTGGTCAGCCGCTCGCTGGCGTCGAGCACGGCGCGCGTGGTCTCGTTGCTGGCTTCCTCGAGGCGGTCGAGCAGGTCGCCGCCGCGCTCGCCGAGCGCCAGGATCATGTTGTCGCCGGCGTTGCTCAGCGCCTGGGTGATGTGGGCGCCGCGCTCTTCCAGCGCGCCGGTGATCGACTTGGCGACCTCGTCGACGCGGGAGGCGATCGCGTCCGAGATCAGCGCGATGTCGTGGCGCAGGTCGATCTGCACGCCGGAAATGGCGCTGCGAACCTGCTCGGCCTGGCCGACCAAATTGTCGCGCTGATGCGCGATGTCCTGAAGCAAAGCGCGGATGCGGACTTCGTTGTCGGAATAGGCGCGTTCGAGCGCGGCGACCTCGTTGGCAACCAGCGTCTCGAGCTCGCCGGCGCGCGCAATCGCACGCTCGATGCCGTCGCCCATCGCCGCGACCTCGCGGCGGATGGCCTGGCCGACGGTGACCATGGAATCGGCGGCCGAGCCTTCCGGCTCGGAGAAGCGGATCGCGACCTGCGCCATCGCCTGCGCGATCATGCGCATTTCCTGGCCGCGCCAGACGAGGCTGGCGAGGAAGTAGAACAGCATGATCGGCGCGAAGAACATCGCAACGAGGCCGGCGATGACGAGCACGCCGCCGCTCTGGCCCATGGCAGCCTGGATCGAGGGCAGGAAGCCGACGGTCAGCGCCGCGCAGGCGGCGAGCCAGATGCCGGCGAAGATGGTGGCGAAGGTGTAGACGCTGCGGGCAGGGCGGCCCTTCTGCAGCGCCTGGAGCAACTGACCGATGGTCTCGCGGTCGTCATTGGCGGGACGGCGCGCGGTGCGCGGCTCCTCGACCGGGTCGAACACGGTCGACCGTTCGTTCGCGGCGGGGCGCGGCTCGAAGTTCGGATCGTCAAACACCGGTGGCGCGGCTGGCGGCACCGGGGGCGCCGTTTCGTTGCGCATCGCGGCGTTGCGGCTGGTATCGGCCGCCGTGTCGCTGATGTTCAGGGCTTCCTGAATCGCAGAAAGCGCAACTTCTGTAGGGTCTTTGACCTTTTTCGGAGTGTTCGCCATGTTCAGTCCGAGCCCTCGTTACTTGTACGCGTCCCCCCGCGAGCCCTGCGCGCGGCGCAAGCCCACAGACCGGATCATGCCGCTTGCGCGGATCTCCGAGCCGTCCCCACCCGAACGGCTTGTCCGCCAATTTCTGCAACATCCTATTGGCAGAGCGTCGCGAATGAAATGCCCGCGATTAAGACATTCTTAATCATCGTTAACAGGATCGGGCCGTAACGCCTTAGCAATCAATGCAATTCTCCACTGGACTCGGCGGATTGCGGCAACTTTTCGTCAATAAACCGGCGGATCTGCGTCAATTTCCCCAAACATTTCGTTAACCATTTCCATGCTTGGGTGAGGGGAACCTGACCGCCGGACCGGCGGCCGTCGCGCGATGCCGGGGCCTGCGCCATGACGCCTGAACTGCAACGGATGGACTGGATGCCTTCGCCCCCGCTTGCGCCGATCGACAGCCCGCTCGACCTCGATCACCTCTCCCGGATGACGCTCGGCGATGCCGAGCTGGAGCAGGAAGTGCTGGCCATGTTCGCGGAGCAGGCGGCCCGTCTGCTCGCGGCGATGACAGCGTTGCCGGCCGAGACCGGCGCGCTCGCGCACAAGCTCAATGGCTCGGCGCGCGGGATCGGCGCCTTTGCGGTGGCCGATGCCGCAGCCAGCCTGGAGACTGCGATCCGGACAGGCCAGGGCCGGCCCCATGCCTTGGCCGCATTGAAGGAGGCGGTGGCCGAGGCCCGTGCCGCCATCGCGGCGATGCTGAAGCGTTGAGCCGATACGACCGGAGCCGGGCTCTAGTCGCTTGTTTTGACGCGTTTTCTTCCCGCAAAGCGGGATTCAATTCGCAACAAAACGCTATGGCGCCGGGCTGATCGACCCGTTATAGGACAGCCGGGACCCTCCTTCATTCAAAGCACCGCGGCAGCACGAGCACACATGGCCAAGATTCACTTTGTCGACCACAAGGGCGAAACCCGCACGGTGGAAATCGAGAACGGCGCAACCGTGATGGAAGCTGCGATCCGCAACAGCATTCCCGGCATCGAGGCCGAATGCGGCGGCGCCTGCGCCTGCGCGACCTGCCATGTCTATGTCGACGAAGCCTGGCGCGAGAAGGTCGGCAGCCCGACGCCGATGGAAGAGGACATGCTCGACTTCGGTTTCGACGTGCGCCCGAATTCGCGCCTGTCTTGCCAGATCAAGGTCTCCGACGAGCTCGACGGTCTCGTCGTGGCGACGCCCGAGCGCCAGGCCTGATCGTCTCCAAGCAGGCTATCCAAGTAGACTAGATGCTCGGCGGCGCGACCTCGATGCCGCGCTTGTGCCAGGGTCTGAGCTTCTCGATCACCTCTGCGGTCAGCGGCGCGGGTCGCCGCGTGGCCTCGTCGAGCAGGACGCCGACCGACGTCGCCGACGCAATGCACGTGCCGTTCGAGAACACGACCTGCTCGAATGTCACCGACGTTCGCCCGAGCTTGACCACGCCGAGGCCAAGCTCGATCGTGCTCGGCCAGTGCAGCTCGGCGCGAAAGTGCATGTCGAGCCGCACCATGATCCAGGCCAGGCCCGGCGGGGTCAGCCCGTATTCGGGAAGCTTCATCAGCGTGACACGGCCGGTCTCGAAATAAGTGGCGTAGACCGCGTTGTTGACGTGCTGGTTCGGGTCCAAGTCGCCGAACCGGACGTTGTCGCTGAGGCGAAACGGAAAGTCCTCGAGGTGCGGGGTCGTGTCGAGGCGGGCTGGTGCGTTCACCGGTTGATCTCCGTCATATCCATGCTCGTTACAGCCCAGTTATTCTGGCCCGGCAAGTGGGCGCGGCTGCGGGGCGAACCCGCTTTTATGCCTTCCCTGTTCCATCCCCGTTGGCTAGACAGGCAGGGTCACCTCTGCCCAACGGGCGCCGTCCAACCGATAACTACCGATAAAGAGACGACATGAGCGACGTGATCAAAACAGATGTGCTGATTATTGGCGCCGGCCCGTGCGGTCTGTTCGCCGCCTTCGAACTCGGCCTTCTCGACATGAGGACGCACTTCGTCGACATCCTCGACAAGGTCGGCGGCCAGTGTGCCGAGCTCTATCCGGAAAAGCCGATCTACGACATTCCCGGCATTCCGCATGTGTCGGGGCAGGGGCTGACCGACGCGCTGATGGAGCAGATCAAGCCGTTTCATCCGACCTTCCATCTCGGCGAAATGGTCGAGACCGTGGAGAAGATCGGCGATCCTTTGTTTCGCTGCACCACCGATGCCGGCAAGGTGTTCGAATGCAAGGTGGTGGTGATCGCGGCCGGCGGCGGCTCGTTCCAGCCCAAGCGTCCGCCGGTGCCGGGCATCGAGGCCTATGAAGGTACTTCGGTGCACTACGCGGTGCGCAAGATGGAGACGTTCCGCGACAAGAACGTGCTGATCGTCGGCGGCGGCGATTCCGCGCTCGACTGGACGCTCAATCTGCATCCGATTGCGAAGCGCATCACGCTGCTGCATCGGCGCGACGAGTTTCGCGCAGCGCCCCACAGCGTCGAGCAGATGCGCGCGCTGGTTGCCGGCGGCAAGATGGATCTGCGGCTCGGCCAGGTCACCGCGCTCTCCGGCGCCGACGGCAAGCTCGCCGGCGCGACCGTCAAGGGCAACGACAACAGCATCACCGAAATCGCCTGCGACACCATGCTGCCGTTCTTCGGGCTGACCATGAAGCTCGGCCCGGTCGCGAACTGGGGCATTGCGCTGGAGAACAATCTGGTGCCGGTCGAGACATCCGCGTTCGAGACCAACGTATCAGGCATCTTCGCGATCGGCGACATCAACACCTATCCCGGCAAGATCAAGTTGATCCTGTGCGGCTTCCACGAGGGCGCGCTGATGTCGCAAAAAGCCCATCGTTATGTCTATCCGGAGAAGCGGCTCGTGTTCCAGTACACGACCTCGTCCTCCAGCCTGCAAAAGAAGCTTGGTGTCAACTGACGGAAGCGTTCCGGGGCGGCGATGCCCCATGTTTCTGGTGCTGGAACCGTTCGCGAAATCGCCGTAGTCTGCGGCCATTCCGGTCGTGGGCTTGGCCAAATTTTTGGCTTAGCAAAGTGTTGGCTTAGCAAGGTCTTGGCCCAACGAAGTCTTGGCTCAACGAAGTCTTGGCTCAACGAAGTCTTGGCTCAGCAAGGTGATTGGCTCAGCAAGGTGATGATAATGCGGACTCTCGTTTCCAGCTCTCGGCTGCTCTCCTTCCTCGCGCTCGCATTGTCACTCGCGATGGTGAGGCCGTGCGCGGCGCAGACCGCCGAGCCCACGGCGGCGGGCCTCTGGCAGAAGGTCGAAGACGGCAAGACGGTCGGATGGTTTCTCTTCATCGATCGCAGTGGCGTGTTCGAAGGCGTGATCGCCAAGACCTTCCCGCGGCCGACCGACGATCCGAACGAGGTCTGCTCCAAGTGCACCGACGATCGCAAGAACGCGCCGGTGCTCGGCATCTCCTTCGTCCGCAACATGAAGCGCGAAGGATTGAAGTACGAAGGCGGCAACGTGCTCAATCCGCGTGACGGCCAGATCTGGAAGGCCAACATGCGGGTCAGCCCCGACGGCCAGACCCTGACGCTGCGCGGCTATCTCGGCATCGCGCTGCTCGGCAAGGACGAGACCTGGACGCGTCTGCCGGATGCCTACATCGCGCAGGTCGATCCTGCCATCGTCGCAAAATACTTGCCGGCGCAGGCCGCAGCCGCGAAGCAACCCGCGCCCGCGGCGAAGAAGGGCGGTGCCACAATGGCGCCGGCAAAGCAATAAGGGCGCAGGCCGGCACTGCGCGGCCTCAATAGCTCTCGCCTTGGCGTAGGGGTCTTCCCCGCCACCGGATCTCCAGCCTGTGCGACCACCTTCGCCGAAGGGCGAATGCGCCTCGGAACCTTGCCAGTAGTTCCCCGGAATGCGCGCTGGCGCTGGATTTGCATAGCTGTTGGCAAAGCTGCTGGGGGAGCGAGTCGCCGTCTCCACGCCCGCGCACCATGCGGAGGGCGGACGGCAGCGTTTGCCCCGCGGTGATCACTTCGATCGCGGAGACCACATGAGACCTGCAAGACAGTGTGCCGCCGTGCTGCTGGGGCTGACGGTACTGACGCATTCGGCGCTGGCGCGCGACGACGGCCGCTTCGCCAACTCGCCCTTAAAGCCCTGGTTCGAGAGTCTGCATAGCGAATTCGGGCAATGCTGCTCGGATGCCGACGGCTATGTCATTGCCGATGTCGATTGGGAGTCCGATCGCGGCCGCTACCGCGTGCGCATCGACGAGGAGTGGGTCGTGGTGCCCGACGGCGCCGTGATCACCGTGCCGAACAAGATCGGCCGCACCATGGTGTGGAAGCACTATGTCGACGGCCATCCGCGCGTGCGCTGCTTCATGCCGGGCAGCATGACGTAGACGCGCGTCATTCCGGTCGGCGCGCGGCGCCGAACCCGGAATGACAAAGGCGAGCTTAGTGCGCCTGCTTGTTCGAACCCGCGCTCGCGAGCTGCTTGATCCGCGGCGACAGCACGGAGACCTGCACCGGCGAGGCCGGCATGCCGGCGACGGTCATCGCAGGGCTTGCAGACTGCTCCTCGACGCCGGCGCCGCCGAGCACCTGCACCTGCGTCGCCGTGATCGGAAACGACGTCACTTCGTAAGAGGGAAGCTCGCTGGCGAACGCGGCGGCCGAGCTCGCAATCATGGCGCCGGCAACGGCAATCATCGAGAGAACGCGCATTGGAAAATCTCCGTGGAAAATGTCAATCGGAGGTTTGGTCGCCGCGGTGCCGCGACAGGTTCGCTCGTGCGCGAACAATCCCGTTGCCTTCGGCGCAGATATTGATTGCTTGATGCGAAGGGACGAAACGCGGAAGAAGTTTTCCGCGCCAATATTTCCGGACGGTTTCGCGAAAGGCGCTTGCGGTCTCAGGTCACCGGCGCGGGATTGAACAGTGTAAGGTCGTTGTGGATGCCCCAGCGATCCGACCACGGCTTGGTGCGGCCAGAGGCGACGTCGAGGATCAGGCGGAAAAGGTCCCAGCCGGTCTCCTCGATGGTCTTCTCGCCGGTTGCGATCTTGCCGGCGTCGAAATCGATCAGGTCCTTCCAGCGCCGTGCGAGCTCGCTGCGCGTCGCGACCTTGATCACCGGCGCTGCCGCAAGGCCGTAGGGCGTGCCGCGGCCGGTGGTGAAGACTTGCAGCGTCATGCCGGAGGCGAGCTGCAGCGTGCCGCAGATGAAGTCGCTTGCCGGCGTCGCCGCGAACAGCATGCCCTTCTGCGTTGCCTTCTCGCCGGGCGAGAGCACGCCGGCGATCGCGCTCGAGCCGGACTTGACGATCGAGCCCAGCGACTTCTCGACGATGTTGGCAAGGCCGCCCTTCTTGTTGCCGGGCGTGGTGTTGGCGCTGCGGTCGGCGCCCCCGCGGGCAAGATAGGAATCGTACCAGGCCATCTCGCGCACCAGCGCGCGGCCGACGTCCTCGTTGATGGCGCGTCGCGTGAGCAGCTGGATGGCATCGCGCACTTCCGTCACTTCCGAGAACATCACGGTGGCGCCGGCGCGGACCAGCAGGTCTGCGGCGAAGCCGACAGCGGGATTGGCGGTGACGCCGGAGAAGGCATCGCTGCCGCCGCATTGCAGCCCGATGACGAGGTCGGAGGCGGGGCAGGTCTCGCGCTTGCGGGTGTTGAGAACCTTCAGCCGCGCTTCCGCCTGGGTCATGATCGCATCGACGATGGCACCAAAGCCGTCGAAGGCTTCGTCCTGCATGCGGACGATGGCATCGCTCACGCCTTCGGGCACCAGCCGCTCCGGCGCCAGCTTCTCGCAGCCGAGGCCGACCACCAAGATCTCGCCGCCGAAATTGGGGTTGAGCGCGAGGTTCTGCAGGGTGCGGATCGGCACGACAGCGTCGGGCGCGGTGATGGCGACGCCGCAGCCATAGGCATGCGTCAGCGGCACGACGTCGTCGACGTTGGGATATTTCGGCAGCAGCTCGGCGCGGATGCGCTTCACAGCATACTCCATCGTGCCCTTGACGCATTGCACGGAGGAGGAGATGCCGAGGATGTTCTTGGTGCCGACCGAACCGTCCGGATTGCGGTAGCCTTCGAAGGTGAAGCCTTCGAGCGGCGGCAGCGGCGCGGGGATGGCGGTGGAGATCTCGAGCTTGTCGAGGGCAGGGGCCTCCGGCATGCGGATGCGCGCCTCGTCCACCCATTCACCGGCCAGGATCGGCGACAGCGCGTAGCCGATGATCTCGCCATAACGGATGATCGGTTCGCCTTCGGCGATGTCGACCAGCGCGGTCTTGTGTCCCTGCGGCACGAAGGCGCGGAGCGTCAGGCCGCTGGCGAAGCGCGAGCCGGCGGGGAGCCCGAAATCATTGACCACGATCGCGACATTGTCGCGCTCGTTGAGCTTGATGTAGCGGGGCTGCTCTTTCGCTGCGACGTCCTGGTCCATCTGCGGGCTCCGGGATTGTAGGGTGGGTTAGCGCAGCGTAACCCACCACTGTCTGTGTCCGCAGAAACGGAAGAGGAGGGTTACGCTGCGCTAACCCACCCTACGACGTCTAGATATCTCAACCCGGATACGTATAAGCCGTCTTCACCGTGGTGTAGAACTCGCGTGCGTAGGAGCCCTGCTCTCGGGCGCCGTAGCTCGAGCCCTTCCGGCCGCCGAACGGCACGTGATAGTCGACGCCGGCGGTCGGCAGATTGACCATCACCATGCCGGACTCGCTGTTGCGCTTGTAGTGCGAGGCGTATTTCAGGCTGGTGGTGCAGATGCCGGAGGCGAGGCCGAACTCGGTATCGTTGGAGATGGCAAGCGCCTCCTCGTAGTTCTTGGCACGAATGACGGCGGCGACCGGACCAAAAATCTCCTCACGCGCGATGCGCATGTTGTTGTTGGCTTCGGTGAACAGCGCCGGCTGCAGGTAGTGGCCGGGATTCTCGCGCTTCAGCAGCTCGCCGCCGAAAGCGAGCTTGGCGCCTTCGTCCTGACCGATCTTGATGTAGCGCAGGTCCTGGTCGAGCTGGCTCTGGTCGACCACGGGGCCGATATGCACACCGGCCTTGAGCGCATCGTCCACCGACAGGCTGTTCAGGCGTTCGGCCACGGCCGCGACGAAGCGGTCGTGGATGCCTTCGGTGACGATCAGGCGCGAGGAGGCGGTGCAGCGCTGGCCGGTGGAGAAATAGGCACCGTTGACGGCGA
This sequence comes from Bradyrhizobium sp. SPXBL-02, assembly GCF_051853065.1. Lineage (NCBI taxonomy): Bacteria > Pseudomonadati > Pseudomonadota > Alphaproteobacteria > Hyphomicrobiales > Nitrobacteraceae > Bradyrhizobium > Bradyrhizobium sp. SPXBL-02. The sequence goes on from NZ_CP182474.1 coordinate 2,963,058, forward strand.
CCTCGACGGCGGTCTTGAGGTCGGCGTCATCGAGCACGACCAACGGGTTCTTGCCGCCCATCTCGAGCTGGAACTTCTTCATGGGGTTCGAGAGCACGCAGGCCTGCGCGATCTTGCGTCCCGTCTGCACCGAACCGGTGAAGGAGATCGCGGCGACGTCAGGATGCTCGAGCAGGGTCTGGCCGACCACCGAGCCGGAGCCGACGACGAGATTGAACACGCCCGCGGGAATGCCGGAGCGGGTGATGATCTCGGACAGCGCGTGCCCCGAGCCCGGCACCAGCTCGGCCGGCTTGAACACCACCGTGTTGCCGTAGCAGAGCGCCGGCGCGATCTTCCAGGCGGGGATCGCGATCGGGAAATTCCAGGGCGTGATCATGCCGACGACGCCGACCGGCTCACGGGTGAGCTCGACGTCGAGGCCGGGACGCACCGAAGCGCCCTTCTCGCCGATCAGGCGCAGCGCTTCGCCGGCGAAGAACGCGAAGATCTGGCCGGCGCGGGCGACCTCGCCGATGCCTTCAGGCAGGGTCTTGCCTTCCTCGCGCGCGAGCAGGCGGCCGAGCTCTTCCTTACGGGCGAGGATCTCGAGCGAAATCTTGTTCAGCGCGTCGAAGCGCGCCTGCGGGGTCGACTGCGACCAGGCGGGGAAGGCGGCCTTCGCGGCGGCGATGGCCTTCTCGGTCTGCGCCTTGTCGGCCTTGGCGTATTCGCCGACGAGATCATTGGTGTTGGAGGGGTTGATGTTCCTGGTGATGCCGGAGCCGTCGACCCATTCGCCGCCGATGAAGTTCTTCAGGATTGCTGTCATCTTTTTCCTCCAGGGGAACGTTTTTAACGGACGAGACAGGGACGCTTGTCGTCAAACGTCCAGCCGGGGATCAGGTCCTGCATGGCCATAGCGTCATCCCGGCCGCCGAGTCCATGCTTCTTGTAGAGCTCGTGCGCGGCCTCGACGGCGGTGCGGTCGATCTCGATGCCGAGGCCCGGGCGGTCTGGGACGGCGATCTTGCCGCCCTTGATCTGGAGCGGCTCTTTGGTCAGGGCCTGGCCGTCCTGCCAGATCCAGTGGGTGTCGATCGCGGTGACCTTGCCGGGAGCGGCGGCGCCGACATGGGTGAACATGGCGAGCGAAATGTCGAAATGATTGTTGGAGTGCGAGCCCCAGGTCAGGCCGTTGTCACGGCAGGTCTGGGCCACGCGCACCGAGCCTTGCATGGTCCAGAAATGGGGATCGGCCAGCGGGATGTCCACCGCCCCGAGCCGCAGCGCATGGGAGAGCTGCCGCCAGTCGGTGGCGATCATGTTGGTGGCGGTCGGCAGGCCCGTGGCGCGGCGGAACTCGGCCATGATCTCGCGGCCGGAGAAGCCGGCCTCGGCGCCGCAGGGGTCTTCGGCGTAGGCGAGGATGCCGTGCATGTTCTTGCAGAGGCTTATCGCCTCATCGAGCGACCAGGCGCCGTTGGGGTCGAGCGTCACGCGTGCGTTCGGGAAACGTTTTGCGATGGCCGTGACGGCCTCGATCTCCTGCTCGCCGCGCAGCACGCCGCCCTTGAGCTTGAAGTCGGCGAAACCGTAATGATCGTGGGTGGCCTCCGCCAGCCGCACCACGGTCTCGGGCATCATCGCCTCCTGGTGGCGGAGGTTGAACCATTCCGCCTTGCCGGTCTCGCCGGTGACATAGTCGAGCTTCGACCTGCGGCGATCGCCGACGAAGAAGAGATAGCCGAGCGTCTCGACGCTGCTCCGCTGCTGGCCTTCGCCGAGCAGCGCGGCGACGGGCAGTCCGAGATGCTGGCCGAGCAGGTCGAGCAGCGCGGATTCGATCGCGGTGACCGCGTGGATCATGACGCGGAGGTCGAAGGTCTGCTTGCCGCGGCCGCCGGCGTCGCGATCGGCGAAGGCGGTGCGGACGTCGGCGAGGATGTTGTTCATCGCGCCGACCGTCTTGCCGATCACGAGGTCGCGCGCGTCCTGGAGGGTCTGCCAGATCTTCTGCCCGCCCGGCACCTCGCCGACGCCGGTGTGACCGGCATTGTCGGTGAGGATGACGATATTGCGGGTGAAGAACGGTGCATGCGCGCCGCTCAGGTTGAGAAGCATGCTGTCGCGGCCCGCGACCGGGATCACCTGCATCGCCGTGACCACAGGTGCACCGGCGACTGACGCGCCGGAAATCTCAGTCTGGGCCATCGCACGCACCTCCCTGTTGTCCTTATTCTGCAGCCTGTTGTGACGATCGTGCGGCGGGCAGCTTCTGCACCAGCGCGGTCAGCTCCGCCATCTCCTGCTCGGTGAGATCGGTGAGCGGCGGACGGACCGGGCCGGAATCGCGGCCGATCACCTTCATGCCGGCCTTGATGATCGAGACCGCGTAACCCTTCTTGCGGTTGCGGATCGCGATCAGCGGCAGGATCAAATCCTTCAGGCCGGCCTGGATCGTGGCGTGGTCGCGCTTGCGCACCGCGGCGTAGAAGTTGGTGGCGAATTCCGGCACGAAGTTGAACACGGCCGAGGAATAGGTCGTCACGCCCATGTCGAGATAGGGCAGCGCGAAGGTCTCGGCGGTCGGCAGGCCGCCGACATAGGTGAGGCGGTCGCCGAGCTTGGTGTAGACGCGGGTCATCAGTTCGATGTCGCCGATGCCGTCCTTGTAGCCGACGAGGTTCGGGCAGCGCTCGGCAAGGCGTGCGAGCGTGTCGGGCTGCAGGATCGCGTTGTCGCGGTTGTAGACGATCACGCCGATCTTCACGGCGGCGCAGACCGCCTCGACATGGGCGGCAAGGCCTTCCTGTTCGGAATGGGTGAGGTAGGGCGGCAGCAGCAAGAGGCCGTCGGCGCCGGCCTTTTCCGCACCGATGGCGATCTCGCGGGCGATCGCGGTGCCGTAACCGGTGCCGGCGAGCACGGGCACGCGGCCCTTGGTCTCGTCGACGGCGACCTTCACGACCTGCGGAACCTCTGATGGCGTCAGCGAGAAGAACTCGCCGGTGCCGCCTGCGGCGAAGAGACCTGCTACGTCATAACCGCACAGCCAGTCCATGTTGGCGCGGTAGGTCGCCTCGTCGAAGGAATGGTCCGCCTTGAACGGCGTGACGGGGAAGGACAGGAGGCCCGATCCGATCTTCTGGGCCATTTCCTGCGGGGTCATCTTGCTCATGGGCGCTCCCTTGTCGTGTTGCGGAGGACGCAAGCAGAGGCCGCGCGTCCATGCGCCGTGGTTTAGGAGACCGTTCGATGCGCGTCCAAGCCAAAGCCTATATCGACCGATGCGGATTGAGCATCAATCCTCGGCCGGCTCCGCGGAGGACAATTCGCCGGCGATCTTGACCAGCGCCGACAGCAGCGGGTTCTCGTCCTCGCGCCGCCACACCATGAAGAGCTCGACGGGCACACGGGTGCGCAGTTTCAGCGGCCGCAGGCGCACGTCGGAGATCTTCAGGTTCGCCGCCGCCGCTGGCACGATGGCAAGGCCGAGGCCGGCGCGCACCATCGCGAGGATGGAGTGGATCTGGCTGAGATGCTGGACGTAGCGCGGCAGCACGTCGGCGCGGGTGAACAGCGCCACCAGCAGATCGTGGAAGTAACGGCTCTCATAGGGCGAGTACATCACGAAGGGCTGGTCGTCGAAATCCTTGATGGTGATGCCGTCGGCATTCGCCAGCGGATGTTTTTTCGGGATCGCCGCGAGCAGCGGTTCGGCGACGACGCGGCGGCTGGCAAGTTCGGGCCGCGCGATCGGCGGCCGCAGCAGGCCGGCGTCGATCTGGCCCGAGGTCAGCGCCTCGAACTGGTCGCCCGACACCATCTCCTTTAGCGAGAAGTCCACCTCGGGCAGCTTGGCGCGGCAGGCGGCGACGAGCTCGGGCAGGAAGCCATAGGCCGCGGCCGCGGTGAAGCCGATCTTGAGCGAGCCGGTCTTGCCGAGCGCGATACGACGGGCGACCTGCGAGGCGCTCTCGGCAAGCTTGAGGATGCGCCGCGCCTCCGGCAGGAAGCTACGCCCCGCGGGCGTCAGGCGCACCGAACGGCTGGTGCGCTCCAAGAGCGGCGCATCGATGATGTGCTCGAGCACCTGGATCTGCCGGGACAGCGGCGGCTGGGTCATGTTCAGCCGTGCGGCGGCGCGGCCGAAATGCAATTCCTCCGCCACCGTGACGAAACAGCGGAGCTGGTTGAGGTCGAACATCGATACATGCCTTAGATGGATAAGGCGTTTCCCCGGCACTTCTAGCATCGATCACCCCCAAAACAAAGACGGCGGCTTTGTGGGCCGCCGTTGAGTTGCCTGGTCAAGCTCCCATGGGAGCCCTCAGGAGGAACAGCCTGATGCGAGACGCCTCACGTCCGCTGCGGGACACCACTGCGCTCATCACGCGCTTCCCTTAAGTCTCGGCCCGTTTTCCCCGACACGAGTCCTAGAGGCGCGCGCGGCGAAGTGTCCAAGTTCAAGGCGGCATCGATCGATGCCGTTTTTGGATTGATGGAACGGCAGGTGAGGGGAACGACCGTGAGGCGGCGAGAATGCGCGTCACGGGCTCGTCATTGCGAGGAGCCCTTGCGACGAAGCAATCCAGAGTCCTTCCGCGGAGCGACTCTGGATTGCTTCGCTGCGCTCGCAATGACGGGTGAAGCGGCAGCTGCGGCGCTTGGGCGCGCTACTGCTGCGCGCTCGGCAGCAGCTGCGGCAATAGTCCGCGCGTCACGTTCGGCGGCACCGCATCGAGCCCGAGCGCGGCGCTCGCCGCCGGCAGCGCCGCATCGGCCATCGCGGCGTGACCCTCGGCGCTCGGATGCACCGCTCCGCCGTAGACGGCGGAGAGCACGCCCCAGGTCGCGTCGTGGATGTCGGTCGGCTGGCTCGCCGCCGGCAGGCCCTGCGGATAGGTCATCGCGGCGAAATAGCTGTCGTTGGCGTCGCGGACCCAGCGCGCGCGGGGCAGGTAGGCGCGGTACTCCGAGGCGCCGCGGCCGCACAGCATCGGCTGGCTCGCCGCGCTGACGATATCGGGATTGAAGCTCTGGCCGTTCTCGGCAAAGCAGCTGCGGTCGAATTCGGGATCGTTGGTGGAACGGGCGCAGAAGCCGTGCTCGGCGAATGCGGCCTGGTGCGCGTCGACGAAGGTCATGCGGTCGGCTTCGGGATCGCGGCACAGCGCACCGCGGGTGCAGGTGGCGAGCCCTTTCAGCTGCGGCAGGAATTCGGTGTCGACGAAGGCGGAGACGCGGGCGAGGCGCTGCGGATCGGTGTTGAAGGACGGGTGGATGTCGAAGCCGGCTCGGCCGCCGCGGCAGGGCGCGCCGCCCTCGGCGAGCGCAGGATTGGCGTAGGAGACATAGACCACGTGCGAGAGGTCGCCGCCGACCAGCGGCTTCAGCGCCTCGCGCAGCTTGACGAAATTCTGCGGCAGCTCGCGCTGGAGCGCATCGCGGGAATCGTCGACGCTCGCCATCACGCCGGAGCGGCGGAACAGCGCGCGCTCGGTCGCGGTGTCGACGATGACGTCGGCGACGAGACCGGAGAAATAGACGTCGTTGGCGCCGACCGAGAGCAGCACGAGGTCGAGCGTGCGCTCGGGCTGGCGCTTCTTCGCCGCGGTGACGGCTTCCCGCAGCTCGGCGACTTGCGCGTTCACGCTGGTGTTGCAGACGCCGGTCTTGCCGGGCGGGCATTCGCGGGCGCGCTGGGAGCCGAGCAGCCCGTCGCCGATGCTGGCGCCGGTGCAGGCGAGCGGCAGGAAGGTCACGGCGATGTGGGTGTAGCGCACCGCGAGCGCCAGCGCGGTGCGGGCCTGGTAGCTGTAGAGCGAGCGATGGCAGGGCGCATTGAACCAGAGCGCGCTGTAGCGTTGCCAATTGGCGAGCGTATCGGGCGCCTCGCAGGCGCGGCCGCCCTTGAAGCCGTGGCGGCTCGGACGATAGTACTGCGCACCCGCGGTGCCGAGATAGGAGCGGAAGCAAAAGCCTTCGTCCGACAGCGCCAGCGGCCGGTCCGGATTGCCTTCGCCGGAGGCGATGCTGTCGCCTAGACCTGCGATGAAGATGTCGCGCACCTGGATCTCGGTCTGGACCCGCTGGGTCGGATCGGAGCCGGCGGAGACATCGACGGTCGCAACCGTCTGCTTGCCGTAGCGGACGCGCAAATTGACCGGCTCGGCGCAGTCGAAGGTCGAGGCCTGCGGGCCGTCGCCGTCATCGAACGACCAGGCGCAGGTGGCGCCGACCGGCACCGCGCCGGTCAGGCGCACCGTGACCGGATGGTCGATCGGCGTGATGTAGTTCTCTTTGACGTTGTCGCGGGTGCAGGGCTGATTGACCCGGCCCTGCAGGTCGATGCAGAGCCTGTTGACCATGTTGCGGGCCCAGCCGCGCCCCTCGCTCTGGAGCTCCAGGGACTGCTCGGCGGCCAGAATGCTGCGGTTACGCGCGTTCTCGACATGAAGCAGGAAGTCGCGCTCCTCGCGGAACAGGCGGAAGCGGTTACGCACCTCCCAGCTGATTTGCAGGCTGCCGTCCTGCGCGGCGGCGCGCTCGGGCAGGACTGACAGCATGCCGGCAAGCAGCACGGTACCTGCGGAGAGGGTACGAAGGAATACTGAGATCATGGCCCGCGTCTTCAACGGCAAAGTTGAGGCGGAAATAAGAGAGGATTGCGCCCCGGCCTGCAACCTTTGCCCGATGATTTCCGGGGGGGCGCTTGACGGCTCTTGGCGGCTCAGCGCTTGCTGGCCTGCCGCAGCAGGCGTTCGCGCTCCATCGGCGTCACCTCCTTGGGCAGGTTGGCCTGCGCGCAGGCTTCCGCCAGCCGCCGCCGCTCCTGCCACGGCGCGACCACATTCATCCAGAGCTCGCGCGTGCCCATGATGGAGATGGCGAGGCCGAACGGGATCACGAAATAGAGAATGCGGAACACCAGCAGCGTCGCCAGAAGCTCCTCGCGGCCGAACTGGGGCAGCGCCACCAGCATGGCCGCATCGAATACGCCGATCGAGCCGGGGGCGTGGCTGGCAAAGCCGATCAGGGTCGCCAGGATGAACACGACCGCGAGCGACATGAAGTCGATTGGCGGGTTGGAGGGCATCAAGAGGTACATCGCCGTGGCGCAGAAGCCGAGATCGACGACGCCGATCAGGATCTGCACCAAGGTCAGCGGCGCCGAGGGAAGCACCACCTTCCAGCCCTTCTGGCCGAGCTCGCGGCGCTTCTCGCCCATGCAGAGCCAGACGAGATAAGCCCCGATCGATGCGAGTCCGCCGAGGGCGATCAACCGGTTGAGCGACGAGGGCAGCTGATCCATCGAGGAGGCCGCATCCGGATGGACGGCCATGCCGATCGAAAGCACGAAGATGTTACCGAGCCAGAAGGTCAGGCCCGACAGGAAGCAGATCTTCGCGACGTCGATCGCGTTCAGCCCATAGTCCGAATAGATCCGGAAACGGATCGCGCCGCCGGTGAAGACCGTGGCTCCGATGTTGTGGCCGATCGAATAGGACGTGAAGCTGGAGAGCGCTGCGATGCGATAGGGCACGTGCTTCTTGCCGATCGTTCGCAGTGCAAAAAAATCGTAGAAGGTCAGCGTACAGAACGCGAAGAAGACGCAGATCGCCGCCAGGCCGATATTGCCGCGGGGAATCTCGGTCAACGCGGTCAGGATGACCCCGGTATCGATGCCCCTTAGGGTCCGCACCAGCGTGGTGATCGCGAAGGCGATGATGAAGATGCTCGCGGCAACTCCGAGCCGTCGCCAGCCGATCCATCTCTTGAAGCCGCGTTTCAGCGCGGGCAGCAGTCCGTGCATTCATCCTCCCGGCGGGGGGCAAGAGCGACCGGGCCAGGCATTGGCCGGTCGGGTGCGATCACGGCCAAAGGCAGGCATCGATCGCGAGGCATGATCCAGCTCATTTAAGGCAAAATCAGCGGCTTGTGCAGCCCTTGACAACAATAGGTTCTGCGTTCGGCCGGCAACTTTGTCATACGCAGTTCATATCGGCGGCGCGTTAAGCATATGAGTCGTGAAAACCGGCTCCATTCGCGCCTTCACTGTGCCGACACGGTGTCAAATCCTGGCGCGGTCCGCATTGTTCCAGCGCAAGCGGTATCGGCCTTTTTGGAACGTCGATGCCGCGTGGTCGTTAGGCTCCATCAGCAATCGAACATGGCGGAATATGCGGCTTTTCGTGCAAAGCCGGCGCCGCCGTGTTCCCAAGACCCGAGAGGATCGGAACGATGGGACTGTTCACAAAAGACATCAAGACCATGAACGACCTGTTCGTGCATCAGCTCCAGGACATCTATTACGCCGAGCAGCAGCTCACCAAGGCGCTGCCGAAGATGGCGAGCAAGGCCACTGATCCGCAGCTGAAACAGGGCTTTTTGACGCACCTCGAGGAAACCAAGCAGCACGTTGCTCGGCTCGAGGAGGTCTTCAAGATGCACGGCGTCGCGGTGAAGGCGGTCGACTGCCCGGCCATCGACGGCATCATCGAGGAAGCCGACGAGACCGCCGGCGAAGTCGCTGACAAGGCGGTGCTGGACGCGGCCTTGATCAATGCGGCGCAGGCCGCAGAGCATTACGAGATCGTCCGCTACGGCAGCCTGATCGCCTGGGCCAAGCAGCTCGGCCGCAATGATTGTGCGACGGTGCTCGCCAAGACGCTCGAGGAGGAGAAGGCGACCGACAAGAAGCTGACGACCCTCGCCGAGAGCAAGGTGAATCTGCGCGCGGCGAGCTGAGAAGAGGTAACCACGAGCGCCGCGCGATATTCCGCGCGGCGCTTTTGCCTGCTCGCCTCCCGCTGCCGTGGTGCTGCTTCGGTGCGCCGTCGCGAGGATCAACAATGTGACCGAACTCGCTCATCTTCCATTCACCACTTCTGTAGCCGGTTACCGATCGTCCACCACTGTCGGCTCAAGTGCGGGTCGATAGGGGCTGGCAATGTATCAAGTTCTCTACTGTCTCACCGACGAACATGACTGGCGACTGGTCGCCCTTGGGGGCGCAGTGTGCCTGCTCGCCAGCGCCGCGGCGATCAGCCTGTTTCAGCGCGCACGCGCGACGCACGGAGCCGGGCGTCTGGCCTGGATCGCCCTGGATGCGGCCGTCAGCGGATGCGGCATCTGGGCGACGCATTTCATCGCGATGCTCGCCTACGGCCCGGGGAGCGCCGGCGCCTACAACATCCCGGTGACAATTCTCTCGCTGATGTTTGCGATCTCCCTGACCTTCGTGGGCCTGAGCATCGCGGTGGGGTCCTCGCGCCAGGTGTGGATCGTCGTCGGCGGCGCCATTGTCGGCCTGGGTGTCGCGGCGATGCATTACACCGGCATGGCTGCGCTGGAGATGCCGGCACGGGTGGATTGGATCGGGAGCACGGTTGCCGCCTCGGTGCTGTTCGGCGTCGTCTTCGCAGCGCTGGCGCTGTTCGTGGCTGCGCGAGGTGACGACATTCGGCATGCGTTGAGCGCGACTGCTCTGTTGACGCTCGCGATCGTCGCCCATCATTTCACCGCGATGGGCGCGGTGCTGCTGACGCCGGACCCGACGCTCGCAATCAGCGGGCTCTCGATCCCGCCGGCCTCGCTGTCGTTCCTCACTGCCAGCGCCGCCGTCGCGATCATCGCGATAGCGCTCGTGGCCGCGCTGCTCGACCGCCGCGCCAAGGGCGAACTGGGCCGTCAGCAGATCGTGCTGGACAGCGCGCTGGAGAACATGTCGCAGGGGCTGTGCATGTTCGACGCCGACGGCAAGATCATCCTGTTCAACGAGCGCTATGCCGCGATGCTCCGTCGTACCGACGTGCCGCTGACCGGCCGCTTGCTGGTCGAGGTGCTCAGGGAAGAGCAGGCCAAAGGCCAGTGGCAGGGCGACGCCGATGAATTCTTCGCCCGCCTCGTCGCCGACGCGCGCGAGGGCCGCACCACGACCGACGTCGTCAACCGGTTCGGCCGCTCCATCCGGGTCGTCAACCAGCCGATGCAGGGCGGCGGCTGGGTCGCGACCTTCGAGGACATCACCGAATGGCTGGAGGCACAGGCCAAGATCTCGCACATGGCGCGCCATGACGCGCTGACCAGCCTGCCGAACCGGGTGCTGTTCCACGAACAGCTCGAGCAGGGACTGCGTCAGACCAAGTCGGGCGACCAGCTCGCGGTGCTTTGTCTCGATCTCGATCACTTCAAGGACATCAACGACTCGCTCGGCCATCCCATCGGCGATGCGCTGCTCAAGGAGGTCGGCCGCAGGCTCAAGTCCACCGTCGGCGAACAGGACACCGTGGCGAGGCTCGGCGGCGACGAGTTCGCGGTGGTCCAGATCGGACGCTCCGAGGAGATCGCCGCGCGATCGCTTGCCGGACGTCTCGTCGAGGTGATCTCGGCGCCTTACCAGATCGACGACCATCAGATCGTGATCGGCGTCTCGATCGGCATCTCGCTGTCGCCGCAGGACGGCAGCAATCCGGACGAACTGTTGAAGAACGCGGACCTTGCACTCTATCGCGCCAAGGCGGATGGCCGCGGCACCTATCGCTTCTTCGAGACCGGCATGGATGCGCGTGCGCAGGCGCGGCGTCTTCTGGAAATGGATCTGCGCGCGGCGCTGCAACGCGACGAGTTTCAGGTCTATTATCAGCCGATCCGTGAGGTCGCCAGCGGCCGCGTCGTCGCCTTCGAGGCGCTGCTGCGCTGGAACCATCCGCAGCGCGGGCTGATCGCGCCCATCAGCTTCATCCCGCTCGCCGAGGAGACCGGGCTCATCGTTCAGCTCGGCGAATTCGTGCTGCGCTCCGCCTGCGCCGATGCGGTCACCTGGCCCGACGATGTCGACGTCGCCGTCAATCTGTCGCCGGTGCAGTTCAGGAGCCCGAACCTGATCGCAGCGGTGACCGAGGCGTTGGCCGTATCGGGACTCGGTGCGCGCCGCCTCGAGCTCGAGATCACCGAATCCGTTCTGCTCCAGAACAGCGAAGCGACGCTGACCACGCTGCACGAGCTGCGCGCCATGGGCGTGCGGATCTCGCTGGACGATTTCGGCACCGGCTATTCGTCGCTGAGCTATCTGCGCAGCTTCCCGTTCGACAAGATCAAGATCGACCGTTCCTTCGTGTCGGAGCTGGCGACGCGCGAGGATTCCATGGCGATCATTCGCGCCGTGACCGGCCTCGGCCGCAGCCTCGGTATCGTCACCACGGCGGAGGGCGTCGAGAACGACGCGCAGCTCGAGCTGCTCCGGCGCGAGGGCTGCACCCAGGCGCAAGGTTATCTGTTCAGCAAGCCGCGGCCTGCCTCGGATGTCGCGATCATGCTGGAACGGCCGCGGCTGCGCGCCTCGGCTTGAGAGGTCAGCTTCGGCGCAGCGCGAAGTGCGCGCCGCAGAACGCCATCACGGCGCCGAGACACAGGGCGGCAAGCCCGGCGAGCACGCCCGAGACGGTCGGGATCGGACTCGGCGCCGACGCCGCCTGACCCGCTCCCGCAAGCAGGAGCACGCCGACCGCGATCAGGAATTGCCGCATCCGCTGCGGGATCTGTCCGGAGACGGCGCTCTGCATCAGGCTCGCGGTGAAGTAGCCGCCGGAGAAGCCGACGGTGGCGATCAGCCACCAGGCGATCGCCGCGCCCGCCGGAATGAACTCGTGCGTATCGGAGCGCCAGAGGCCGCCGAGGTCGAGACCGTAGCGCGCGCCCAGCATGTGCACCGCGAGCGCGAGCAACACACCGGAGATCATTGCGGCGCCGAGAATCAGGCGGCGCGGAAAAAAGGTCGTCTCAGCCATGCCTCGCTTGTAGGATGGCGGGGGGCGATCGCGCAAGCCGATCGCCGATGGGATCATTGATCGACATGCCCGGAGCTGAAGCTGGTTCGGCCACGAGCTACGCCTACAAGGCCTCGCTGATCGGCTCGGCGCATCGCTTCGAGCTGACCGAGCAGGGGCTGTCCTGGCACATCGCCGGCCGCTCCGGCCTGTGGCGCTATGACGAGATCTCGGCGATCCGGCTGTCGTTCCGCCCGGTGTCGATGCAGCAGCATCGCTTCCGCGCCGATATCAGCCGCGCTGGTGGCGGCCGCGTCGCGATCCTGTCGACGAGCTGGCAGACCGCGGCGCTGATGGCGCCGCAGGACAACGGCTTTCGTGATTTCCTGATCGAGCTGCATGCGCGGATGGCGAAGGCGGGCAGCCGCGCCGAATTGACCGCGGGGCTCGGCCGCAAGACCTATGCGGCCGTGCTCGCGTTCCTGGCCGTGCTCGCTGTGGCGATGGCGGGACTCCTGATCCGCGCGCTTCTGATCGGCGAATTCGCCGGCGTGCTGTTCATCCTCGGCTTCGCCGCGCTGTTCGCCTGGCAGGTCGGCGGCTTCGTGCGGCGCAACCGGCCGCACAGCTACAGCTTCGATCGCGTGCCGAGGGCGCTGCTGCCTTAGGTGCAATCGGTCGCAATCAAACGTGACTTCGCGTGCCGCCGCGAGCGTCGCATCTTGTGGACATGTCAGTCATGGACCGCAGTACCCGTCTGCCGACGGCAGACGAGATCGCCAGAATCAACCGCACGCATCTGATCGACACGCCGCTTCGGCCAGCCGACCTGCTGTTCGTGTTCGGTACCCGCGAGGACGTTGGCTTGCGTGTCGACACCGCCGCAAGGCTGTGGCGCGAGGGCCTGTTCCGCTGGTCGATTGTCAGCGGCGGGGTGACGCTTGGCTCGGAGCAATCGGAGTGCAGCATCATCAAGGCCGCAATGGTTGCGGCGGGCATTCCGGCGGACGTTATCCTGGAGGAGGATCGCGCGATGAACACGGGCGAGAACGTCATCTTCTCGCTTCCGATCATCGATGCGGCAATCGGACTGCAGAACATCCGCAGTGTGATCTGCCTCGGCAACACCTGGACCGCGCGGCGTTATCCGATGACGCTGCATCGACATTGGCCGGCGGTCGAGAAGATGCTGCTCACCGTCGATAGTTTCGCGACACCGCGTGCACTCTGGCATACCGACGTCGAATTTCGCCGCCGCATGCTGCACGAATGGGACAAGATCGAACCTTACAAGGCGAGGGGCTTCATCGCGGACTGGCCGCAGATCTGAGCTTTACTCCGTCGAATCGAAATCATCCTCCTTGGTGCCGAGCAGCGAGACGATGGTGCGCAGGCCGGAATCGAGCTGCTCGGGCGAGGGCGGGGCCAGCGCGAGCCGCACCGCATTCGGCGCATGACCGTGTGCGATCGCGAAGGTCGAGGACGGCGTCAGCGCGATGCCGCGCCTTGCTGCTGCGGCGACGAATGTCTGCGAGCGCCAGTGCGGCGGCAGCGTCAGCCAGAGATGATAGGAGCGCGGATCGGCGGCGAGCTGGTAGCCGGAGAGCAGCCTTGCGGCGGTCTGCTGGCGGCGCGCGGCATCGATGCGCTTCAGCCGGGTCAGCTCGGCGACGGTGCCGTCGGCCATCAGCCGCTGCCCGGCCGCGAGCGCATGGCCGGAGGCGATCCAGCCGCCGGTGCGCACCGCGCTCATCACACTCTCGCGCAGATGTGGCGGTGCGACGAGGATGCCGAGCGCGAGCCCCGGCGCGACCTTCTTGGACAGGCTGTCGAGCACGATGCAGCGGTCGGGGCCGAGCGCCGCCAGCGGCGTGTCGTCGGCGAGGAAGCCGTAGACGATGTCCTCGATGATGGTGAGATCGAGCTTCTCGGCGATGCGCATGATGTCGGCGCGCCGCGTCGCATTCATGGTGACGCCGAGCGGATTCTGAATGATGGGCTGCAGATACAGCGCCGACAAATGCGCCTCGCGATGGGCCTTCTGGATGGCGTCCGGCCGCGCGCCGAATTCGTCCATGGGGATCGGGACCAGCGTCACCCCGAGCCGCGCGGCGATGCTCTTGACGTAGGGATAGGTCAGCGCCTCGACGCCGCAGCGGCCGCCAGTGGGCACGAGCGCGGCAAGCGCGGCCGCGAGCGATTGCTTGCCGTTGGCGGTGAAGAAGATCTGCTCGGGCTGGGGCGCAAAATCCTTGCGCGCGAGATAGGCGGCAGCAGCCATGCGCGCGCTCTTGGTGCCGGTGCTGGTCGAAACCCGCAGCGCGGATTCCAGCGCATCGATGCGCTCGAGCCCGGCGAGGCTCTTGGCGATCATGGCCCATTGCTGCGGCAACAGCGGATAATTGACCTCGAGATTGATGCGCGCGTCGGCCGGCTCGCTCATGGTCTCGACTTCACGCCTGACGTCGCCGGAGATGAACGTGCCGCGCCCGACCTCGCCGACCACGAGGCCGCGGCGGAGCAATTCCGTATAAACGCGGCTCGCGGTCGAGACCGCGATGCCGCGGTCATAGGCAAAATTGCGCTGCGGCGGCAGCCGGTCGCCGGGCCTTAACGTGCCGTTAGTGATATCGGCCGCAATGGCATCGGCGAGCTTCACGTACTCGAACTTGGACATATTGCACCCAGAGCAATGTTTTGCTTGCTCCGAGGAGTGTACTGGAGCATTTAAGTTCCATCAAGTTCCGCGATTGAGCCGAGGGGAGCGAGAGCAATCCGACGGCAAATGAGGTGCAGGCGCCACAAGCGCCCGCGCCAACGGCACCTGCTTCGCCGCGCGGGACGAAAGGCCGGAGAAGAAGAATGACCACGATCTCGCAAACTGCCGGGCGGACTTTACGCCCAACCTCATCCAGCGGATTTTTCAGTGCCCTCGCCCTGCGCGTCACCGCGCTGTTCGACCGCCTCGAGCGCCGCTCCGCCGTCAAGACGCTGAACGAGCTCGACGACCGCGCCCTGCGCGACATCGGCATCACGCGCAGCCAAATCGAGGATGCCGTGTACGGGCAGTTCAAGGCCGAGCTGTCGCGGTATCTGTGATCTCCTTCGACTGCGCGTTCCTCGCGTGTCCCGGACGCGCTGCAGCGTGAAACGCTGCTGCGCAGAGCCGGGACCGAGCGACCGCACTCGCTGATGCATGGGCCCCGGCTCTGCAGCGCATCGTCGCACCGGACGATGCTTCGCATCGCCAGGGAGACGCTGCGCTGCGTCCGGGGCACGAGAGCGGTGCCTTCGTACACAGCTGCCCCAACGGCGTCATCGCGAGCGCAGCGAAGCAATCCAGAATCTTTCCGCAGAGGCAGTCTGGATTGCTTCGCTGCGCTCGCAATGACGGAGTGTGCTGCCCCTCAGTGCCTCACCACCAGTACCGAGCACTTGGCATAACGCACCACATGTCCGGCGTTGGAGCCGAGGAAATAGGTGCGCATCGCCGGCCGGTGCGAGGTCATCACGATCAAATCGGCCTTCATGTGCACGGCTTCCTCCAGGATCTCGTGATAGATGCCGCCCTGGCGCACCACGCTGGAAATGCGGGAAGGCTCGATGCCGGATTCGCGGGCGACGATGGCGAGGGCCTCCTCCGAGGTCTGGCGCTGCTGCTCGTCGAAATCGGCCGGAACGTATTCGGCCAGCATCACCGGCGTCATCGGCAGCACGTTGAGCAGGCGCACGGTGCCGCTCCAGGTCTGCGACAACGTCGCCGCGGTCGCGATCGCCGGCTTGGCGAGATCGGTGTCGGCGAGGTCGATGGGCACGAGGATGGACTTGAACATCTGCGCCTCCCTGTGAACCAGGCTGGATCAACCGGTCGAGACGGCGCCCGCGCGTCTCTAGCCCGATCGAAGCAGCTTGGGGCTGACGAACAGCACCAGCTTGCCGCGGCGGTAGGCCACGTCATCCCAATCCTTGACGTCAAAGTCGAAGATCGCAAGCCCCGCCGTGGGCAGGTTGTGGCCGAGTGCCTTGGCGCCATCAGGATCACCGCCGCCGATCAGCATCAGGGCGACCTCGTGCATGCCGGGATTGTGGCCGATCAGCAGCAACCGCATCGAATCGGCCGGGGCGGTTGCCGTGCGAATCGTTTCCAGGATCTGCGCGGGATCGGCGCCGTAGAGTTCCGGCAGGACCTCGACCTGCGGCGCCCGGACGCGGTCCTTCATTGCCTCCCAGGCGATGTCCCAGGTCTGCCGGGCCCGCACGGCATGGGACACCAATACAGTATCAGGGAAGGGCGGATGGGCGGCGATCCAGTCGCCCATCTGCGCGGCATCCTTGTGGCCGCGGTCGTCGAGCCGGCGGTCCTGGTCACGGCCGCTCGGTGCGTCCGTCTCGGTCTTGGCGTGACGCAGCAGCATCAAACGGCGCATGGCATTCTCGAATCGTTCCACGTCCAGGATAATCTACAGGCGCCGGTTGAGGACAAGGTGACAGGCGCCCGGTTGGTATGAAGCGCGCTGAGATTAGAACGAATCATCACCGCGCTTCAGGTTGTTATTTTGAGCATGATCTTACCGGAAAACCGCTGCACACTTTTCCGGATCATGCTCTAAGAAACGCTATGAGCGAGACTTTCACAAGCGTGTCCCAGGAAGAAGCCGGCTTTCGCGACCGCGTGCGGCTGTCGTTCGATCTCGATGCCGACATTTGTGTGATCGGGGCGGGGCTTGCCGGGCTTTCCATCGCGCTGGAAGCGGCCCGGCTCGGGGCCAGCGTCGCGGTGCTCGAGGGCCGGCATGTCGGCTGGAATGCCTCCGGCAACCAGCTCGGCACCGTGATGCCGGGCTTTGCGCTGCCGCTCGCGGACCTGATCGAGCGCATCGGCTTCGAGGACGCCCGCGAATTGTGGACGCTGTCGAAGCAGGGCGCCGAGTTCGTCCGGGCCAACGCCAGCGAAGAGAACATGCCGGGGATCGGCGTCAGCGACGGCGTGCTGGAGGTCTCCAACGTCGATGCCGGCGACCGGCTGATCAGCCGGTTGCAGATGCTGAACGAGGATTTCGACACCGAGGTCGAGGGCTGGCAGGTCGATCGCATGCGCGGTGCGCTCAAGACCGACCGTTACTTCCACGGCGTGTATTATCCGAAAGCGTTCCAGGTCGACGGCCGGAAATATGTGCACGGCCTTGCGGCGATGGCGCGGCGGGCAGGCGCCCGCATCTTCGAGGACACGCCGGTCGTCAGCATCGATCATTCCGGCATCCGCAAGCGCATCGTCACGCCGTCGGCACGGCTGCGCGCGAGCCACATCGTGCTCGCAGGCAACATTCATCTCGGCGCGCCGTTGAAGCGCCTGTCGGAGACGCTGCTGCCGGTCTGGCGCTATGCCGGCATCACCGCGCCGCTCGGCGAGCGCCTGCACGAGATCATCGCCTTCAAGGGATCGGTGATGGATTCCGACGGTGTCGACCATTTCCGGATCGTCGACGGCGACCGGCTGATGTGGGAGAGCCCGGAGACCACCTGGGCCGCGCGTCCGCAGCGCTTCGCCGGCGCCGTCAGGCGGCGGATCCGGACGATCTTTCCCGAGCTCGGCAATGTCGAGATCACCGACATGTTCGGCGGCGCCACCGGCCAGACCGTGCACGGCATGCCGCAGATCGGCCAGCTGCGTAAAGGCCTGTGGGTGGCGAGCGGGTTCGGCCGCCAGGGGATGAACACCTCGGCCATGGCCGGACAGATGATCGCGCGGAGCATCTTGTGGGGCGATGAGCGCTGGAAGTTGTTCTCGCCGTTCGAGCTGGTCTGGGCGGGCGGTGCCACGGGGCGCGTCGCGGGCCAGCTGGTCGGGATCTGGGGCAGGGCGAGCTCCGCCGCCGCAGGTGCGCTCGCCCGCTATCGCGAGCGCGCCAGGGTCAAGGACAGGGAACGCGAGGCCCGCCTCGCCGAAGCCAACCGCGCGGCCGGCACCGGCCCGCGCCGTGCGCCGCCCGGCGTGCGGCCGCGGCCGGCGCCATCGCCGAAAGCTGCGGTCGGGGCCGCGGAACCGGTCGTGCAGGACGACCGCGTCTCGCAATAAGTTGAGCGAAATTCCGCCCCAACGTGTAACGTCGGCCTCAGAAGCCCGTATCTCAGGGCGTGGACTTCCCGCGCACGGAGAATGACATGCTTGACCGCCGCATCCTGCTCACGACTGTCGCCGGCCTGTTCGGCCTTACGGCCTTCCGCTGGCTGAGAGGAACACCTGCCGAGGCCGGCGAGAAGGCCGCGCAAAAGTTCGAGATCACGAAGACGGAGGCCGAATGGCGGGCCCAGCTCACGCCGCAGCAATATGAGATCCTGCGCAACCACGGCACCGAGCGGCCCGGCTCCAGCCCGCTCTTGAAGGAGCACCGCAAGGGCATCTTCGCCTGCGCCGGCTGCGACCTGCCGCTGTTTGCGTCCGAGACCAAGTTCGAGAGCGGCACGGGCTGGCCGAGCTTCTATGCGCCGATCGAGGGCAATGTCGGCAAGACCGAGGACCGTACCTACGGCATGGTCCGTACCGAGGTGCATTGCCGGCGCTGCGGCGGCCATCTCGGCCATGTCTTCGACGACGGCCCGAAGCCGACCGGATTGCGCTATTGCATCGATGGTTTCGGGCTGGTCTTCCACCCGGCCGCGGCGTCGGCGACGTAAGGGAGTCCCGGCAATTGTTGCCGGTCCCGGCAAATGTGCCCCGGTCATCGGGCCGGGGCCTTTTCATTAAGTCATTGATTTCCTGAAGATACCAGCATTGGCATAGGCCTTGCGACGTCTCTTTCCGATTGCGGCCATGGTCGACCGGCCGCCGAGATCGGATTTGGAGACAAAGTTATGGGTATCTTCGATGCAATGAACACCTCGGTGGGTGGCCTGCAGGCGCAGTCCTTCGCGCTGCAGAACATTTCCGGCAACATCGCGAACTCATCCACCACCGGTTACAAGGGCATCGGCACCAGCTTCGTCGACCTCATTCCGGACTCCTCGGTCCCAAGCAAGCAGGTCGCAGGCGGCGTGACGGCCAACGCCAAGGCCACCATCACCACGCAGGGCACGATCTCGTCCTCCAGCGTCGCCACCAACATGGCGATCACCGGCGACGGCTTCTTCTCGATCCAGAAGGCGAGCGGCGTGGTCGACAATGTGCCTGTCTTCACCGGCGTCACCTACTACACGCGGCGTGGCGACTTCCAGCTCAATGCCAATGGCAACCTGGTCAACGGCGCCGGCTATTACCTGATGGGCGTCACGGTCGACCCGAAGACCGGCAACCCGACCGGCAGCGTGGCGAACGTCCTGCAATTCCAGAACAACTTCATTCCGGCGCAGGCGACCACCTCGATCCAGTACGCGGCCAACCTGCCGACCCAGCCGAACACGGTGGCGAAAACCACCGCCGCGACCGGCACGCTGCTGGCGGCCGGTGGCTTGAACCCGTCCGATTTCGCAGCCAACCCGCTGCCGGTCGGCACGCCGCCGGCGCCCTATACCAACGCAACGGTGTCAGGCGCGGCTGCAACCGGCAACATCCGCTCGGCCTACACGTCGACGACGGCAACGGGCACGGTGGCGCTCCAGAACAATTCGTCCGCCGTGGCTTCCACCACCACCTCGCTCGACAACACGGTCGGCACCCATCTTGCTTCCAGCATCCTCACCGCGCTGAGCGGGCAGGTGCTGACCGTCAATGGCAACACCGTCACCTTCAACGGCGGCACGACCGTCTCGACGGTCGGCAACAACACCACGATCGGTCTCGGCGCGGGCACGACGGCCACGGTGGCGGACATCCTGAACGCGATCCAGACCGCCGGCGGCGCCGGCGTCACCGCCTCGCTCAATGCCAGCGGCAACATCCAGATCGCGACCGGCACCGGCACCGACGTCGCAGTCGGCAGCGGCACGGCCGCCACCGCGCTCGGCATCAGCAGCGTGACGCGTGGCGGCAACGTGCTGTCCTCGCCGGCGATCTCAGGTGCGACGGTGCTGAGCGGCAGCGCGACGGCCGGCGGCGCCCAGGTGCTCACATCCGGCTTCTCCGCCGGCGACACCATCACCGTCAATGGCCAGACACTGACCTTCGTATCGCCGCCGACGGTGCCCAGCGCCACTCAGATACTCACCACCGACAACGTCACGACCTTGCTCGGCAAGATCGACGCGCTCTCCGGCGCTTCGGGGTCGTCGGTCAGCAGCGGCGGCGTGATCACGCTGAACACCGGCACCGTCTCCAACCTTTCGGTGTCCAGCTCCAACAGTGCTGCCTTCTCCGCGCTCGGCTTCACCTCGACCATCACCAAGAACCGCGACGGTGGCGGCACCGCCGGCACCGGCGGCGTGATCGGTAACGACATCGGCACCTTCACCAAGGAATCGATCAGCGGCGGCGCCGTGACGGCCTACAACGCCGCCGGCACGCCGGTGAACCTGCAATTGCGCTGGGCCAAGACCGACAGTGCCTCGCTGGGCGCGGGCCATTCGGATAGCTGGAACCTGTTCTACCAGACCGACCCGAACGCCACCGGCACCACGGTCGGCTGGGTCAACACCGGCCAGACCTTCACCTTCGCCGCCGACGGCTCGCTGACCTCGCCGAGCGGCTCGGGCATTACGATCAACAACGTCACGGTCAGCGGCCAGTCGCTCGGCTCGGTCGCCTTCAACATCTCCTCGGGCGGGCTGACGCAATATGCCAGCACCAGCGGCGCGGTGACCATCAACACCATCACCCAGAACGGCTATTCCGCCGGTCAGCTGCGCTCGGTCGCCGTCAACAACAATGGCGTCGTGGTCGGGACCTTCTCCAACGGCCAGAACCTCAACCTCGCCCAGGTGCAGCTGTCGCATTTCAACGGCACCAACTACCTCAAGGCGATGGACGGCGGCGCTTATGCCGCGACCGAACAGTCGGGAGACGCCATCGACGGCGCCTCGGGCACCATCAGCGGCTCGTCGCTGGAGGGCTCCAACACCGACATCGCCGACGAATTCACCAAGCTGATCGTGACCCAGCAGGCCTATTCGGCCAACACCAAGGTGATCACGACCGCGAATTCGATGGTGCAGGATCTCCTCAACGTGTTGCGCTGATCGGCGCGTGACGTAACCAAAGGCGGGCCAGTGATATGGGTTTGAGTTCAGCCCTCGCCAGTGCGATGAGCGGTCTGCGCGCCAACCAGGCCGCGCTCTCGATCGTCTCCTCGAACGTCGCCAATGCGCAGACGCCGGGTTACGTCGTCCAGACGCCGAACCAGATCGAGGTCACCACCGGCGATTTCGGCTCGACGGCGATGACGACCGGCGTCAGCCGCGAGCTCGACGCCTATGTGCTGAACCAGCTGCGCACCGAGACCGGCGGCAGCGGTTACGCCGACCAGATGGCCAACATCCTGAAGCAGCTTCAGAATGTCTATGGCACGCCCGGCAACAGCGGCACGCTCGAAGCCGCGCTGAACAAATTCACCACGGCGCTGCAGGCGCTGTCGACCAGCTCGGGGGCGTCGTCGGCGCAAACCGTCGCGCTCGGTGCGGCGCAGGCGCTTGCGACGCAGCTCAACGTCACCACCAAGGGCATCCAGTCGCTGCGCTCCAACGTCGAGCAGGACCTCGGCAACTCGGCACGGGCCGCCAACGCGGCGATGCAGCAGATCGCCGACATCAACACCAAGCTCCAGGGCCTGTCGCCCAATGATCCCTCGGCCGCCACGCTGATGGACCAGCGTGACCAGGCCATCAACACGCTGTCGAAATATGTCGACGTCCGCGTCAC
Organism: Bradyrhizobium sp. SPXBL-02; assembly: GCF_051853065.1. Classification (NCBI taxonomy): domain Bacteria; kingdom Pseudomonadati; phylum Pseudomonadota; class Alphaproteobacteria; order Hyphomicrobiales; family Nitrobacteraceae; genus Bradyrhizobium; species Bradyrhizobium sp. SPXBL-02. The sequence goes on from NZ_CP182474.1 coordinate 2,984,598, forward strand.
CACCGACGGCTCGAACCAGACCAACATCTATACCACGACCGGCATTCAGCTGGTCGGCGCGGGGCTCGCCTCGGAGTTCTCCTTTGCCTCGGCCGGCGCGCTGTCGGCGACCTCGCTCTACAACATCGACCCCACCAAGTCCGGCGTCGGCGCGCTCAACATCAAGCTGCCGAACGGCTCGCAAGTGGACGTTGTCGCCAACAACGTGGTTTCGTCGGGGCAGATTGCGGCCGATCTGAAGCTGCGCGACGAGACGCTGGTGCAGGCGCAGAACCAGATCGACCAGCTCGCCGCCACGATGGCGAGCGCATTGTCCGACAAGACCACGGCCGGCAGCACCGTCTCCGGCCCGCCGGCCGGTTTCGACCTGGAGCTTGCCGGCGCGCTGCCGGGCAACACCGTCAACATCACCTACACCGACACGGCCACCAACACGCAGCGCCAGATCACGCTGGTCAACGTGACCGACCCGGCGGCGCTGCCGCTCCAGAACGCGACGAACGCCAACCCGATGCGGATCGGCGTCAACTTCGCCGGCGGCATGAATGCGATCGCGTCCGCGCTGAACACTGCGCTGTCAGGCACGCATCTGTCGTTCTCCGCAGCCCCGTCACCGGCGACCGCGACGACGTTGCGGGTGACCGACGACAACACCGGCCTTGCCAAGGTCAACTCGGCCTCGACCACCAAGACGATCTCGTCGCTGACCTCGGGCAATCCGCAGCTGCCGCTGTTCACCGACGGCGGGCAGGCGCTCTACACCGGCGCGATCACGGCATCGGGCTCGCAGATGACCGGCCTTGCCGGCCGCATCGCCGTCAACACGCAGCTGGTCGCCGACCCGACCAGGATGTCGGTCTACAACACCTCGCCGGTGACGCCCGCGGGCGACACCACGCGTTCGGACTATCTCTATTCGCAGCTCACCAGTACGGTGTTCTCCTATTCGCCGCAGAGCGGCCTCGGCTCGGCGACCCAGCCCTTCACCGGCAGCGTCTCGAACTTCCTCCAGCAGTTCCTAAGCGTGCAGGCCAACGCCGCGACCCAGGCGACCCAGCTCCAGCAGGGCCAGAGCGTGGTGGTCTCGACGCTTCAGGCCAAGTTCGACTCGACCTCCAAGGTCAATCTGGACGCGGAGATGTCGAACCTGATCCAGCTGCAGAACGCCTACGCCGCCAACGCCCACGTCATGTCGGTGGTGCAGAGCATGATGAACACGTTGATCCAGGCTCAATTGTAAGCAGTAACAGGGCTCTGAAACATGTCGATCAGCAGCATCAACTACTCCTCGTCGGTTCTCGGCGCGCAGATCCGCAACATCAATCAGCAGCTCACCGATTTGTCGACGCAGCTTTCGACCGGCAAGCTGTCGCAGAACTATTCCGGCATGGGCACCAACGAGGGCTTTGCCATCGCGGGACGCGCGCAGCTCTCCAACATCGCCGCCTATACCGACACGATCACCAACGTCAACGTCAGCATCAACCTCGCCAACACCGCGCTGCAATCGCTGACCAAGATCCGCAGCACGGTGCAGACGGGTTCGGCCAACACCGCGCAGGATCTCAACGTCAACGGCCAGACGATTGCGCAGAACACCGCGGCGGCCCAGTTCGGCTCGATGGTCGGCGTCCTCAACACGCAGACCGGCAACCGCTATCTGTTCTCCGGAACAGCCGTCAACACCCAGTCGGTGGCCAATGCCGGCGACATCATCAACGGCACCACGACACAGGCCGGCTTCAAGACCGTCATGGCCGAGCGCCAGGCCGCGGACTTAGGGGCCAGCGGCATGGGCCGCCTGGTGCAGACGCAGCCGACGGCAAGCTCGGTGCAGGTGTCGGAAGACGTCGCCGGATCGCCGTTCGGCCTCAAGATCAAGGCGGTGTCCTCGACGCTGACTGGCGCGACCGTCACCGGCCCGAGCGGCTCGCCGGTGTCGTTCTCGGTCGATCTCAATGGCGTCAATCCGAACAACGGCGACAAGCTCAGCATTCAGTTCACCCTGCCGGACGGCACGACCGAGCAGATCGACCTGACGGCGTCCTCGGCGACGCCGACGCCGCTCGGCAGCTTCGCGATCGATGCGAGCACGCCCGTCAACCCGAACAACACCGCCGCGAACCTCAACACGGCGCTGAACACCGCGATTCAGAAACTCGCCAACACTTCGCTGGTGGCGGCATCGGCGGTCGTCGCGGGCGACAACTTCTTCAACACTGCGAGCTCTGCGATCGGGACCCCCGTCAACAACCAGGCGGCGCCGGCGGCCCCGGTCACCGGCGCGACGGCGTTATCGGGCGCGAGCCCCTCGGACTCGATTTCGCCGGGCTTCGTCGCGGGCGATACCATCACCGTCAACGGCACCACGCTGACCTTCGTGGCCTCGGGCGCGACCGGCAACCAGCTCAACGTCACCGACAGCATCCAGGCCCTGCTGACCAAGATCGACGCGATCACCGGAACATCAAAGCCCTCGACGGTCCACGGCGGCTCGATCACGATCAATACCGACGATGCGGCGAGCCTCAACATCACGACGTCGAACACCGGCGCGCTGAGCGCGCTCGGGTTCGCCGCGACGCCGGTGACCGCCACGCAGCCGCCGCTGCGTGTCGGCTCCTCGCCGGCGAGCTCGGCGACCACGCTGGTGAACGGCTCGGCCAATACGGTGAAATGGTATTTGGGCAATGACGGGCCCGGCTCGCCGCGCTCGACCGCGATGGCGCGGGTCGACGATGCCGTGACGGTGCAATATGGCGCCCAGGCGAATGAGGATGCGATCCGCCGCCAATTGCAGGCAATCGCGGTGTTCGGCACCTTCTCGACCTCGCCGACGGGACAATATTCGGGCGGGCAGGTCTCGGCGCTGAGTCTGCGGGTGACCCAGGCGCTGACCCAGCAGCCCGGACAGCAGCGCATCGAGGACATCCAGACCGACATCGCGATGGCCCAGAACACGATGAAGGACGCGAGCACGCGCCAGACCCAGGCCAAGGCGCAGCTCCAGACCATCATCGACCAGGCGGAATCGGCTTCCCCCGACCAGGTCGCGAGCGAGATCCTGGCGCTGCAGAACGCCCTGCAGGCGTCCTACCAGGTGACCTCGAACCTGGCGCAGCTCTCGCTCGTCAAGTTCCTGTAAGGAGGCGTTAACACGCCGTTAACCAGGCCTGTTTACCTCTTGGTGAGGATTGCAGCGGGGGCTGAGCGGTCGATGTCGGACAAGATGCAGCTGGTGGTCGCGACGCCTTGCTTCGGCGGGCAGGTATCGAGCATCTATGCGAGCTCGATCTTCGCTTTGCAGCGGGCCGTGCACGGCATGTCCAATCTCGAGCTCAAGGTTCTCCTGCGCGACGGCGACGCGCTGATCACGCGGGCGCGGGCCAACCTGGTCGCGATGTTCCTGGATGATCCCAAGGCGACGCATTTCCTGTTCATCGATGCCGATATCGGCTTCAAGCCGGAGCAGGTGTTCCGGCTGATCGAATGCGGCGCGGATGTCGTCGCCGGCTGCTATCCGATCAAGCGGGTCAACTGGGACAAGGCCGCGCGTGCGATCCAGTCGGGTCGGGCCGACGTGCCGGCGGCCTCGCTCGACTACGTGCTCGAGATCGAGGACCCCGACCGCATCGTGGTGGTCAACGGATTCACCCGCGTGCGCTATGCCGGCACCGGCTTCCTGATGATCCGGCGTCATGTCCTGGAAGCGATGTGCCGCCACCCGGACTACGCGAACCTTCGGTTCTTCCGAGAGCATTCGCATGATGCGCTGGCGGCGAGCCAGAACCGGTTCGCGCTGTTCGAATGCATGATCGATCCGGCGACCGGCACGTATCTGTCCGAGGACTTCGCCTTCTGCAAGCGCTGGACCGACATCGGCGGCGAGATCTGGGCCGACATTCAGAGCCCGCTCGACCACGTCGGGCCGTCGGTGTTCCACGGCGACATCGCCTCGCAATTCACAGCCGCGCCTGCGGCGGCGGCCGATGCCGCGGCGTGAGCCCTTCGGGATGAGCGGCGGCGCATCCGCTCGGTCGGAGATGCAACGCGCCGCCGCTGGCGGTTCGCGCTATCGCCTGCGCGATCTCTTCACGCCCCTCGACACGCTGCTCGTGTCCGGCGGAGATCCGCGCCTGGCGCTCGATCCCAGCGATCGAGCCAACGCCTATGGCTGCGCGGCTTCACCGGAGCCGGAGGTCTGGAATTTCGCCTCCTCGACTGCCTCGACGATCTCGCAGGCGGCCTATGACCGCGCCGCGCTGGCGCGCGAGGAGCTGATGCACAAGTGCCTGTTCGACGAGGTCGAGGTCGCTTTCGATGCACGCTGCGAGGACCTGCGCGACGAGCTGCGCGGCCATCTCCAGCTCTCGCCGCGCGTCGATGTGGTGTTCTCGCCGTCCGGCACGGACTCCCAGCTTCACGCCCTGTTCCTGGCGCGCACCATGCTCGGCGCGCGGCCGGTGACGATCGTGGTCGGCGCCGACCAGACCGGGAGCGGCACGACCCATACCGCGCGTGGACATCATTTCAGCGGCCTGACGGCGAGCGGCTTTGCGGTTCGCAAGGACGCCGCGGTGGCGGGGCTGGCCGGCGCCAGCATCTCGCTGCCGTTGCGCGCGCCGGGGGCCGGGATCGCGATGCGCACGGACGCCGATGAGGCGGTGCTGCATGCGGTCGAGGCCACCATCGCGCAAGGCGCGCCCGTGCTGCTCCAGATCATGGATTCCTCGAAGCTCGGATGGCGTGCACCGAGCGCGGCCTGCCTCGACGAGATCGCGCGGCGCTGGCCGCGCAAGGTCCAGATCGTCGTCGACGCCTGCCAGGCCAGGCTCGGCCGCCGGCGGCTGCGCTCTTATCTCGACCGCGGCTATATGGTGCTGATCACCGGCTCCAAATTCTTCGGCGGACCTGCCTTCAGCGGTGCGTTGCTGGTGCCGAAGGGCCTGTCGCGGTCGCTCGACCGCATCGAGGGGATCGCGCCTGGAATCTTCGATTACGCTGGCCGCTGCGATTGGCCGATGGCCTGGATGGCGCTGCGTTCGCGCTTCGAGCGCCGCCCGAATTTCGGTCAATGGCTGCGCTGGGAGGCGGCGCTGGCCGAGATCGGCAGCTACTACGCTGTGCCCGGCGCTTTCCGCGCCGGGATGCTCGCCGAGCTCGCTGCCGGCATCGACAGCATGATCGCATTGTCGCCGTCGTTGCGCTCTGTTCCAGCCGCGACCGACGTGGCCGGCATCGACGATGAGGAATTCGTGCAACCCACCATCTTTCCGTTCACGCTGCTGCGCGACGGCAAGCCGGTTTCTATTGCCGAGACCACGGGCGTTCACCGCGCGCTGGCGCGTGACGTCAGCGCAGAGATCAGCGGCAGCGCGGAGGACCGTCAGGTCGCCGCACAGCGCTGCCTGATCGGCCAGCCGGTGCGACTGGAGCGGCAGGACGAGACGCCGCAGGCGGTGCTGCGCCTCTGCGTCGGCGCGCGGCTCGTGATCGAGGCCTGGTCGCCGGACAGGGCGGAGACGCAACGCAACGTGCAGCACCTCCTCGACCAGATCGCCCACGTCCTGGTGAAGATCGAGCTGCTGCTCGCCGGTGGCGCAGCCGCTTCCGTGCCGGTAAAGTCCGCGTTCGAGGTGTGAGATGCAGCATCCGGTTTCAGCGCCGATCGGCCTGACCGCGGCGAACTATGCCGACCGCATCGGCTTTGCGCAACTGACGCGCCGGGCCTTCGAAGGCGTCGATCTGCATCCGTTGCGCGACCAGCTCGTCGCGCGCATCGCAGCAGGGACTGCGCTGGCGGGCGAGGGACTGGACCTGTCGTTGATCACCCAGCTCCTGGGCGACAAGGATCGCGGGCTTGCGATCCAGTCCGAGGTGCTGGCCTTCCATCAATTGTTCCGAACGCCTAGCGCCGCCGCGAAGCCGGGCCTGCGCCTGCTCGCGCTTGCGGCCGATATCGACATGGGCGGCAACACGCCGATCGATTTCCTGCTCGAAGGCTCCGACATCGAGCTGTTGACTCTCTATGTGATCAAGGGCGTCGGTTTGCCCGAGACCTTGCCGGAGCACGACGCGGCCATCGTGGTCGCGTCCGATTCCGAGGAATGCCGCGAGGCGCTCGCGCTGATCGAAGGGGCCGCACCGCACTGGCCGCGGCCGCTGCTCAATCGCCCCGATCGCATCGGCAATCTCGATCGCGACAAGCTTTATCGGCTGCTGACGGACGTGCCCGGCCTCGACATTCCCGCGACGATTCACGCAACGCGGACGCAATTGTCGGACCTTGCGCAGGGGCGGATCGCATGCGCCGACATCGCAGGCGAGTTGCACTTTCCGATGATCGCGCGGCCGCGCGGCTCGCATGCCGGCGTCGGGCTCGCGAAGCTCGACGATGCGGCGGCGCTCGTGGCCTATCTCGCCGAACGGAAGGAGCAGGATTTCTTCGTCGCACGCTTCGTCGATTATGTGAGCCCCGACGGGCTCTACCGCAAATATCGCCTCGCCATGGTCGACGGCAAGCCCTACGCCTGCCACATGGCGATCGCCGATCGTTGGGACATCTGGTATCTCAACGCCTACATGGCCTTCAGCGAAGAAAAGCGGGCCGAGGAAGCCGTCTTCATGCGCGACTTCGACCATGCCTTCGGCGCGCGCCACAGCAACGCGCTCGAGGAGATGAGCCGGCGCGTCGGCCTCGATTATTTCATCGTCGATTGCGCCGAGAACGCGAACGGCGAGCTCTTGGTGTTCGAGGCCGACAACACCGCCGTCGTGCACAACATGGATTCGCCGGTCGTGTTTCCCTACAAGCCGCCGCAGATGCGCAAGATCTTTGCCGCGTTCGCGGCGATGCTGTCGCGGCATGCGAAGGCTGGCACGGAGAGCGCAGCATGAACGAGATCATCCGCAACGCGCAAGGCTCCGTCGCGAATACCTCGCTCGATCCGCAGGACTGGAGCGAGTTTCGCACGCTGGCCCACCGCATGCTGGACGAGACGATCGACGGCATCGCCAACGTTCGTGCGCGCCCCGTCTGGCGGCCGATTCCCGATGACGTCCGCGCGGCATTCAGAGCGGACGTGCCGCGCGAGGCGAGCGATCTTGCCGAGGTCTATCGCGAATTCTCCGAGCATGTCGCGCCCTATGCGACCGGCAACGTCCATCCCGGCTTCATGGGCTGGGTGCATGGCGGCGGTACCGCGGTCGGCATGCTCGCGGAGATGCTCGCCGCCGGCCTCAATGCCAATCTCGGCGGACGCGACCACATGCCGATCGAGGTCGAGCGCCAGATCGTGGAGTGGATGCGTTGCCTGTTCCTCTTTCCCGAGAGCGCGAGCGGCATCTTCGTCACGGGCACGTCGATGGCCAATCTGATGGCCGTGCTGGTGGCGCGCACCACCGCGCTCGGCACGCTGGCGCGGCAGCACGGCATCGGCAATGACGGTGCGCTGCTCACGGCCTATACGTCGCAGGCAGCGCATGGCTGCATAGCGAGGGCGACGGACATCGCCGGGCTCGGCACGGATGCACTGCGCAAGATCGCCGTCGATGCCGATCATCGCATCGACGTTGCGGCATTGCGCGCACAGATCGCCGTCGATCGCGAGGTCGGCTTCAAGCCGTTCCTGGTGGCCGCATCCGCCGGCACGGTCGATATCGGTGCGATCGACGATCTCAGGGCGATCGCGGAGCTGTGCCGAGAGGAAGGAATCTGGTTTCACGTCGACGGCGCTTTCGGTGCGCTCGCGATCCTGGCGCCGGAGCTTGCGCCGCTGCTCGGCGGCATCGAGCTTGCGGATTCCATCGCACTCGACTTCCACAAATGGGGGCAGGTGCCGTACGACGCAGGCTTCCTGCTGGTGCGCGACGGCGAACAGCATCGGCAGGCCTTTGCGCAGCCGGCTGCCTATCTGAGCCGCGAGGCGAGGGGGCTTGCGGCGGGCGCGGTCTGGCCCTGCGATCTCGGTCCCGATCTGTCGCGCGGCTTCCGGGCGTTGAAGACGTGGTTCACGCTGAAGACGTTCGGCACCGACCGGCTGGGTGCGGCGGTGGCGCGGAGCTGTGCGCTCGCAAAGTATCTGGAGACGCGTGTGCTGGCCGAACCGCGGCTGGAATTGCTGGCGCGGGTCAATCTCAACATCGTCTGCTTCCGCTATCGCAGCGGCGATGCTGTCAATCGCGAGATTGTTGCCGACATCCAGGAGTCCGGCATCGCCGCGCCATCGAGCACGACGCTGGACGGAAAGCTCGCGATCCGCGCGGCGATCGTCAATCACCGCACCGAGGAGGCGGACATCGATGCGCTGGTTGCGGCCGTGCTGCAGTTCGGTGGACAGCGGAGCGGCGGAGTGATCGAGGTCGATGCGCCGCCGCTCGCAGCGCAATAGCTTGACGAACGCCTGAAAACGACAACGGCCCCGGAGGCGATCCGGGGCCGTTGTCGTTGGCGCGAACGCCCGTATCAGGCGGCGGCGGTGCTGACGTCGTCCTTGTCCGCTGCCGCCTTGGGATGCGTGGCCTCGAACTGGTTGCGCAGCTTCTCCTCATAGGCGATCAGCTTGCGGGCTTCCTTCAGCGCCCGGTAAAGGTCGCCGTTCAGGATGTTGTTGTTGATGCCTTCGATGATCGGCCAGGAGCTCGGCACCGCCGTGACGATGTCCCGCACCAGGTTGAAATAGGTGCCGTGCTGGGTCTGCGGATCCGGGGAGATGTACATGAGCTGGACCGCCAGATAGACGAGCTTGGCGGGCGTGTCGGCGGTCTCCGGCGTGAGGATGTCGCGTTCGCGCAGGATCGGCACGTTCTCGCCATCGATCAGCAGGCGGGCCCGCTGGTCCGTGTTGGTGATCACGGAATTGCCGACGATGATGCGTTCGTGCGGTTTGAGCTCGACCTTGAGGGCCATTCCTGTTCTCCATCAACGCTTTCGTAACCGAGCGTTCGTTGCGGCCTGTCAGGTCGTGATTCTCGCTCGCAACTAGTTAACGAGCTGTAAATTCGAGCTATTCCCGCCAAAAAGCTGAATGCTTTCAATAGCGGGATTGGTGCGGGGTTGCCGCCATGCGCACCGCTTCCGGGACCGAATCACGCGTGACCGGGCAAAAGCGCGAGTTTCATTTCATGTTTCGTTAGAGGTCTCGGCGGCACGGTCCGCCGTCGCTGGGTCCATCGCGATCCAAGCAGACGTGTAACAGTAGCGTCGTTTACCAGAAAGGTAACAGAGTCATGTCCGGTATCGTCCTCTCCGCATCGGTTCGTCAGAACCTGCTCTCCCTCCAGTCCACCGCTGACCTCCTCGCCACCACGCAGAACCGTCTGTCGACCGGCAAGAGCGTCAACTCGGCCCTGGACAATCCCACCAACTTCTTCACCGCCCAGTCGCTCGACAACCGCGCCAGCGACATCAACAACCTGCTCGACGGCATCGCCAACGGCGTGCAGGTGCTGCAGGCTGCCAACACCGGCATCACCTCGCTGCAGAAGCTGATCGACAGCGCGAAGTCGATCGCCAACCAGGCGCTGCAGACCACCGTCGGCTATTCCACAAAGTCCAACGTGTCCGCCACCATCTCCGGTGCGACGGCGGCCGACCTGCGCGGCACGACCTCCTATGCGAGCGCCACGGCGAGCAGCAACGTCGTGTATAGCGGCGCGGCCGGCGGCACCACCGCGGCGACCGGCACCACGACGCTCGGCGCTACCATCGGCTCGTTCACGGGTACGGCGGGAACGGCCGGCGACGGCACCACGGCCTTGACCGGCGCCATCACCCTGATCGCCACCAACGGCACGACTGCAACGGGCCTCGCCAGCAACGCCCAGCCCGCCGACGGCGACACGCTGACCGTCAACGGCAAGACCATCACCTTCCGCAGCGGTTCTGCTCCGGCCTCGACCGCCGTTCCGACCGGCTCGGGCGTCAGCGGCAATCTCGTCACCGACGGCAATGGCAACACCACGGTCTATCTCGGCACCGCCGGCACCCCGGCTGCGACCGTGAGCGATCTCTTGACCGCGGTCGATCTGGCCAGCGGCGTCAAGACGGTGTCCATCAGCTCGGGTGCTGCGACGATCGCGACCAGCGTCAACCAGACCGCTTCGAGCGTTGGTGCGGGCGCCGTCACGCTGAAGAGCTCGACGGGTGCGGACCTGAGCGTCACCGGCAAGGCCGACCTGCTCAAGGCGCTCGGCCTGACCACCTCGGTGGGCGGCGGCAACGCCACCGTGAGCGTCAACCGGACCACGAGCTCAACCTCGCTCGGTGCGACGATCACCGACGGCTCGACGCTGAACGTCAACGGCCACGTCATCTCCTTCAAGAACGCGCCGATCCCGGGCTCGACCGGTGCTCCGAGCGTTCCGACCGGTTATGGTGCCAGCGGTAACGTCCTCACCGACGGCAACGGCAACTCGACGGTCTATCTGCAGGGCGGCACGATCAACGACGTGCTGAAGGCGATCGACCTCGCTACTGGCGTGCAGACCGCGACGGTCAATGCCAACGGCACCGCGACGCTCGCGACCGCCTCCGGCCAGACCAACTCGTCGATCAACGCCTCCGGCCTGCTCAAGATCTCGACCGGCGTCAATGCCGACCTGTCGATCACCGGCACCGGCAACGCGCTGAACGCGCTCGGCCTCGCCGGCAACACCGGCACGGCGACCGCCTTCACGGCGGCGCGCACCTCCGGCATCGGCGGCATCAGCGGCAAGACCTTGACCTTCTCCTCCTTCAACGGCGGCACGGCGGTCAACGTCACCTTCGGCGACGGCACCAACGGCACCGTCAAGACGCTCGATCAGCTCAACACCAAGCTGCAGGCCAACAACCTGACGGCGACAATCGACGCCAACGGCCTGCTGACGATCTCGACCACCAACGACTACGCGTCCTCGACCATCGGTTCGAGCGCCGCAGGTGGTGCGATCGGCGGCACGCTGACCTCGTCGCTCACGTTCTCGACGGCTTCCACCCCCGTCCAGGATACGGTTGCCCAGACGGCGCGTGCGAACCTGGTCAATCAGTACAACAACATCCTGAACCAGATCGACACGACCGCGCAGGACTCCTCGTTCAACGGCGTCAACCTGTTGAACGGCGACCAGCTCAAGCTGGTGTTCGACGAGACCGGCAAGTCGAACCTCAGCATCACCGGCGTGACCTACAACTCCAAGGGTCTTGGCCTCGCCGCGCTGACCAGCGGTGTCGACTTCATCGACAACGCTGCCACCAACAAGGTGCTGACCAACCTGAACGCCGCGTCGAGCACGCTGCGCTCGGAAGCCTCGAGCCTCGGCTCGAACCTCTCGGTGGTGCAGGTCCGTCAGGACTTCAACAAGAGCCTGATCAACGTGCTGCAGACCGGCTCGTCCAACCTGACGCTGGCCGACACCAACACCGAAGCGGCCAACAGCCAGGCGCTGTCGACCCGCCAGTCCATCGCCGTCTCCGCGCTGTCGCTGGCCAACCAGTCGCAGCAGAGCGTGCTGCAGCTGCTCCGCTAACAAAGCGGACGACATCGCAAGCAAGATCCGGCGGCGGGGCTTCGAGCCCCGCCGCTTTCTTTTTGCGCCGGCATCTAAAGTGCTGCCCGGCGGGGTCGAAAGGGTGCATTCGATGCAGTCAATCGCTCACTCTCAGTTATGGTTGACAAGTAGCAAACGCTTCACCGGTGCATGAAAAACATCATCCGATCATGATGATAGGGGCCGAGCCGATCTGGCTGCATCGCTCTTATGGTGAATCCGGACGAGGACTGCAGCGACACGCTTCATGCTTTGTTAGCCCACAACGTCCACCGTCCCGAGCATCGATTAATCCTAATCGAAGTTTGTTGCGTTGCGTACCAGAAGGGTAACACTCAATGTCCGGTATTGTTCTCTCCGCATCGGTTCGTCAGAACCTGCTCTCCCTCCAGTCCACCGCTGATCTTCTCGCCACCACCCAAAGTCGTCTGTCGACCGGCAAGAGCGTCAACTCGGCTCTGGACAATCCCACCAACTTCTTCACCGCGCAGTCGCTCGACAACCGCGCCAGCGACATCAACAACCTGCTCGACGGCATCGCCAACGGCGTGCAGGTGCTGCAGGCTGCCAACACCGGCATCACCTCGCTGCAGAAGCTGATCGACTCCGCGAAGTCGATCGCGAACCAGGCGCTGCAGACCACGGTGGGTTATTCCACCAAGTCGAACGTCTCCACCACCATCTCCGGTGCGACGGCGGCCGACCTGCGTGGCACGACGTCCTATGCGAGCGCCACGGCGAGCAGCAACGTCGTGTATAGCGGCGCGGCCGGCGGCACCACCGCGGCGACCGGCACCACGACGCTCGGCGCTACCATCGGCTCGTTCACGGGTACGGCGGGAACGGCCGGCGATGGCACCACGGCGCTGACCGGCGCCATCACCCTGATCGCCACCAACGGCACGACTGCAACGGGCCTCGCCAGCAACGCCCAGCCCGCCGACGGCGACACGCTGACCGTCAACGGCAAGACCATCACCTTCCGCAGCGGTTCTGCTCCGGCCTCGACCGCCGTTCCGACCGGCTCGGGCGTCAGCGGCAATCTCGTCACCGACGGCAATGGCAACACCACGGTCTATCTCGGCACCGCCGGCACCCCGGCTGCGACCGTGAGCGATCTCTTGACCGCGGTCGATCTCGCCAGCGGCGTCAAGACGGTATCCATCAGCTCGGGTGCTGCGACGATCGCGACCAGCGTCAACCAGACCGCTTCGAGCGTTGGTGCGGGCGCCGTCACGCTGAAGAGCTCGACGGGTGCGGACCTGAGCGTCACCGGCAAGGCCGACCTGCTCAAGGCGCTCGGCCTGACCACCTCGGTGGGCGGCGGCAACGCCACCGTGAGCGTCAACCGGACCACGAGCTCAGCCTCGCTGGGTGCGACGATCACCGACGGCTCGACGCTGAACGTCAACGGCCACGTCATCTCCTTCAAGAACGCGCCGATCCCGGGCTCGACCGGTGCTCCGAGCGTTCCGACCGGTTATGGTGCCAGCGGTAACGTCCTCACCGACGGCAACGGCAACTCGACGGTCTATCTGCAGGGCGGCACGCTCAACGACGTGCTGAAGGCGATCGACCTCGCCACCGGCGTGCAGACCGCGACGGTCAATGCCAACGGCACCGCGACGCTCGCGACCGCCTCCGGCCAGACCAACTCGTCGGTCAACGCCTCCGGCCTGCTCAAGATCTCGACCGGCATCAATGCCGACCTGTCGATCACCGGCACCGGCAACGCCCTGAACGCGCTCGGCCTCGCCGGCAACACCGGCACGGCGACCGCCTTCACGGCGGCGCGCACCTCCGGCATCGGCGGCATCGCCGGCAAGACCTTGACCTTCACCTCCTTCAACGGCGGCACGGCGGTCAACGTCACCTTCGGCGACGGCACCAACGGCACCGTCAAGACGCTCGATCAGCTCAACACCAAGCTGCAGGCTAACAACCTGACGGCAACGATCGACGCCAACGGCCTGCTGACGGTCTCGACCACCAACGACTACGCGTCCTCGACCATCGGTTCGAGCGCCGCAGGTGGTGCGATCGGCGGCACGCTGACGACGGCTCTGACCTTCTCGACGGCCTCCACCCCCGTCCAGGATACGGTTGCCCAGACGGCGCGTGCGAACCTGGTCAATCAGTACAACAACATCCTCCAGCAGATTGACTCGACTGCTCAGGACTCCTCGTTCAACGGTGTCAACCTCCTCAATGGCGACCAGCTCAAGCTGGTGTTCGACGAGACTGCAAAGTCGAGCCTGAGCATCACGGGCGTGACCTACAACTCCAAGGGTCTTGGCCTCGCCGCGCTGACCAGCGGTGTCGACTTCATCGACAACGCTGCCACCAACAAGGTGCTGACCAACCTGAACTCCGCGTCGAGCACGCTGCGTTCGGAAGCTTCGGCTCTGGGTTCAAACCTGACGATCGTGCAGGTTCGTCAGGACTTCAACAAGAACCTGATCAACGTGCTGCAGACCGGCTCGTCCAACCTGACCCTGGCCGACACCAACGTCGAGGCGGCCAACAGCCAGGCGCTGTCGACCCGCCAGTCCATCGCGGTCTCCGCGCTGTCGCTGGCCAACCAGTCGCAGCAGAGCGTGCTCCAGCTGCTCCGCTAACGCGCGGGCGACATCGCAAGCAAGATCCGGCGGCGGGGCTTCGGCCCCGCCGCTTTCTTTTTGGTCACTGCTCGGAGACTTCGAGAGGGCAGGCGCCTCTCGAAAAAGTAACCAGCGGTTATGGTTAATGGAGCGTAAGCGTCAGGAATTGCCAATGATTTCAGATGGATTGCGAGCCGTGCCCGCACGTTCGACTCGCTTATGGTGAACCGGCGCTTATGCGGGCTTCATGCATTTCACCCTTTGTTAGCCATGTCACGGCACGCTGGCCCCGTCACTCGATCCGGAAGCGATCGAACGAAGACGCGTAAGCCAGAAGGGTAAGAGTCATGTCCGGTATTGTTCTCTCTGCGTCGGTTCGCCAGAACCTGCTCTCTCTCCAGTCCACCGCCGATCTTCTCGCCACTACACAGAACCGTCTGTCGACCGGCAAGAGCGTCAACTCGGCCCTGGACAATCCCACCAACTTCTTCACCGCCCAGTCGCTCGACAACCGCGCCAGCGACATCAACAACCTGCTCGACAGCATCGCCAACGGCGTGCAGGTGCTGCAGGCTGCCAACACCGGCCTGACCTCGCTGCAGAAGCTGATCGACTCCGCGAAATCGATCGCGAACCAGGCGCTGCAGACCACCGTCGGCTACTCCACCAAGTCGAACGTCTCCACCACCATCGCCGGTGCGACGGCGGCCGACCTGCGCGGCACGACGAGCTTCGCCAGCGCGACGGCGAGCAGCAACGTGCTCTACAACGGCACCGCCGGCGGCACCACCGCGGCGAACGGGACCACGACGCTCGGCGCTACCATCGGCTCGTTCACGGGTACGGCGGGAACGGCCGGCGACGGCACCACGGCCTTGACCGGCGCCATCACCCTGATCGCCACCAACGGCACGACTGCAACGGGCCTCGCCAGCAACGCCCAGCCCGCCGACGGCGACACGCTGACCGTCAACGGCAAGACCATCACCTTCCGCAGCGGCGCTGCTCCGGCATCGAGTGCGGTTGCGGCCGGCTCGGGCGTCAGCGGCAACCTCGTCACCGACGGCAACGGCAACACCACGGTCTATCTCGGCACCGCCGGCACGCCGGCTGCGACCGTCAGCGATCTCTTGACCGCGGTCGATCTCGCCAGCGGCGTCAAGACGGTGTCCATCAGCTCCGGTGCGGCGACGATCGCGACCAGCGTCAACCAGACCGCTTCGAGCGTTGGTGCGGGCGCCGTCACGCTGAAGAGCTCGACGGGTGCGGATCTGAACGTCACCGGCAGGGCCGACCTGCTCAAGGCGCTCGGCCTGACCACCTCGGTGGGCGGCGGCAACGCCACCGTGAGCGTCAACCGGACCACGAGCTCAACCTCGCTCGGTGCGACGATCGCCGACGGCTCGACGCTGAACGTCAACGGCCACGTCATCTCCTTCAAGAACGCGCCGATCCCGGGCTCGACCGGTGCTCCGAGCGTTCCGACCGGTTATGGTGCCAGCGGCAACGTCCTCACCGACGGCAACGGCAACTCGACGGTCTATCTGCAGGGCGGCACGGTCAATGACGTCTTGAAGGCGATTGACCTCGCCACCGGCGTGCAGACCGCGACGGTCAATGCCAACGGCACCGCGACGCTCGCGACCGCCACCGGCCAGTCGAACTCGACGATCAACACGTCCGGCCAGCTCAAGATCTCGACCGGCATCAACGCCGACCTCTCGATCACCGGCACCGGCAACGCGTTGAACGTGTTCGGTCTCGCCGGCAACACTGGCAGCGCCACCGCCTTCACGGCGGCGCGCACCTCCGGCATCGGCGGCATCGCCGGCAAGACCTTGACCTTCACCTCCTTCAACGGCGGCACGGCGGTCAACGTCACCTTCGGCGACGGCACCAACGGCACGGTCAAGACGCTCGATCAGCTC
The DNA here is from genome assembly GCF_051853065.1 of Bradyrhizobium sp. SPXBL-02. Taxonomy (NCBI): domain Bacteria; kingdom Pseudomonadati; phylum Pseudomonadota; class Alphaproteobacteria; order Hyphomicrobiales; family Nitrobacteraceae; genus Bradyrhizobium; species Bradyrhizobium sp. SPXBL-02. The sequence continues at coordinate 3,000,655 of NZ_CP182474.1, forward strand.
AACACCAAGCTGCAGGCCAACAACCTGTCGGCAACGATCGACGCCAACGGCCTGCTGACCATCACGGCATCCAACGACTATGCGTCCTCGACGCTGGGCTCGACGGCGGCCGGCGGTGCGATCGGCGGCACGCTCACCTCGGCCTTGACCTTCTCGACGGCTTCCACCCCCGTCCAGGATGGCGTTGCCCAGACGGCGCGTGCCAATCTGGTGTCTCAGTTCAACAACATCCTCAACCAGATCGATACCACCGCACAGGACTCCTCGTTCAACGGCGTCAACCTGCTCAACGGCGATCAGCTCAAGCTGGTGTTCGACGAGACCGCCAAGTCGAGCCTGAACATCACGGGCGTGACCTACAACTCCAAGGGTCTCGGCCTCGCCTCGCTGACGGTCGGCGTCGACTTCATCGACAACGCCGCAGCAAATCGGGTGCTGACCAACCTGAACGCCGCCTCGAGCACGCTGCGCTCGCAGGCCTCGAGCCTCGGCTCGAACCTCTCGGTGGTGCAGATCCGGCAGGACTTCAACAAGAACCTGATCAACGTGCTGCAGACCGGTTCGTCCAACCTGACCCTGGCCGACACCAACGTCGAGGCGGCCAACAGCCAGGCGCTGTCGACCCGGCAGTCGATCGCGGTCTCCGCGCTGTCGCTGGCCAACACGTCGCAGCAGAGCGTGCTCCAGCTGCTCCGCTAACAAGCAACTGAAATAACTGAATAAAATCGGGCGGCGGGGCTTCTTGCCCCGCCGCTCTTTTTTGCGTCCGGGGCGGGCAGGGGCGTTCATTCGCCATTAACCCTATCCCTTAAACCGGCGTTAACCATACTTTAAAGGACACCTCCTAAAACTGGACAAAAGGCCCGCTTTCCAGTCCGCGCGGCCGATTCGTATCCGGTTCAAGAGGAAGACTCGCCAATGTCCAACATCGTTCTCTCGGCGTCCGTTCGCCAGAACCTGTTGTCGCTGCAGTCGACGGCCGACTTGCTGGCCACGACGCAGGAGCGGCTGTCGACCGGCAAGAAGGTCAACACGGCGCTCGACAATCCCACCAACTTCTTCACGGCGCAGGGGCTGGACAACCGGGCGAGTGACATCAGCAACCTGCTCGACGGCATCAACAACGGTGTCCAGGTGCTGCAGGCGGCCAACACCGGCATCACCTCGCTGCAGAAGCTGATCGACAGCGCCAAATCGATCGCCAACCAGGCGCTGCAGACCACGGTCGGCTATTCCACCAAGTCGAACGTCTCCACCACGATTCCCGGCGCGACGCCCGCCGACCTGCGCGGCACGACCTCCTATGCGAGCGCGACCGCCAAGAGCAACGTGCTCTATACCGGCGCGGCCGGCGGCGTGACCCCGGTTACGGGAACCGCCGCACTCGGTGCCTCGCTGGGCTCGACGGCCGGCACCTTTACCGGCACGGCCGCGCTCGCCGCCGACGGCACCACCGCGCTGTCCGGCACCGCGACGTTGCTCGGCACCACGGCATCGACCACCTTCAGCACGCCGCCCGCCGATGGCGACACCATCACGGTGAACGGCAAGACCATCACCTTCCGCACCGGCGTCGCGCCAAGCTCGCAGCCGACCGGCTGGGGTCTCGACGCCAGCGGCCACATCGCCACCGACGGCAACGGCAATTCGATCGTCTACGAGGGAACGCCGACTGCGCCCGGTGCGACCATCAACGACGTCCTCACCGCGATCGACCTCGCCAGCGGCGTCAAGACTGCAACTATCAGCGCGAGCGCGGCGACCATCGCCGTCAGCGGCGCGGCCGGTCCCGTCGGCACACTCCAGGTGGCATCCTCGATCTCGGGCGGCGGCCAGATCACGCTGAAGAGCTCGACCGGCGCCGATCTGAGCCTGACGGGCAAGGCTGACTTCCTCAATAAGCTCGGTCTGACGGCGGCGACCGGCGCAGGCAATGCGACCGTGACTGCGAACCGGTCGACCACCGCCGGCTCGCTCGGCACTCTCGTTCAGGACGGCTCGACGCTGAACATCGACGGCCACACCATCACCTTCAAGAATGCGCAGACCCCGCAATCGGCGGCGAGCGTCGCCAACGGCTTTGGCGTCAGCGGCAACGTCGTCACCGACGGCAACGGCAATTCGACCGTCTATCTCCAGAGTGCGACGCTGACCGACCTGCTCAACTCGATCGACCTCGCCACCGGCGTCAAGACCGCCAGCATCTTCAACGGGTCGGCGACCATCACGACCACGTCGGGCCAGATCCCGTCGTCGGTGAACTCCAGCGGCCAGCTGTCGCTCTCGACCGGCGTCAACGCCGACCTCTCGATCACCGGCACCGGCAACGCGCTCAGCGCGTTCGGCCTCAGCGGCAACACCGGCACGGCGACCGCCTTCACCGCGGCGCGCACCTCGGGCGTCGGCGGCATCAGCGGCAAGACGCTGACCTTCACCTCCTTCAACGGCGGCACACCCGTCAACGTCACCTTCGGCGATGGCACCAACGGCACCGTCAAGACGCTCGACCAGCTCAACGCGCAGCTTCAGGCCAACCACCTGACCGCGACGATCGACGCCAACGGCGTACTGACGGTCACCACCGTCAACGAATACGCCTCCTCGACGCTGGGTTCGACCACTGCCGGCGGCACGGTCGGCGGCACCATCACCGGCGTCCTCGCCTTCACCACGGCGCAGCCGCCGGTTCAGGATCCCGTCGCGCAGACCGCGCGCTCGAACCTGGTCAACCAGTTCAACAACATCCTGGCGCAGATCGACACGACCTCGCAGGACTCCTCCTTCAACGGCGTCAACCTGCTCAACGGCGACACGCTGAAGCTGGTCTTCAACGAGACCGGCAGCTCGACGCTCAGCATCAACGGCGTGGTGTTCAACGCGGCCGGCCTCGGCCTCAGCAACCTCGTCAACGGCGTCGACTTCATCGACAACGGCGCCACCAACAGGGTGCTGGCGAGCCTGAACGCCGCCTCGAGCACGCTGCGCTCCGAAGGCTCCTCGCTCGGTTCGAACCTGTCGATCGTGCAGGTGCGTCAGGACTTCTCCAAGAACCTGATCAACGTGCTGCAGACCGGCTCGTCCAACCTGACGCTCGCCGACACCAACGAGGAAGCGGCCAACAGCCAGGCGCTGTCGACCCGCCAGTCGATCGCGGTGTCCGCACTGTCGCTGGCCAACCAGTCGCAACAGAGCGTGCTGCAGCTGCTCCGCTAATCCGCAGCGCAACTTCGCTATTGGAGATTTCGCGGCGGGGCTGACGCTCCGCCGCTCTTTTGAGGGAGATCGCTAAGACAAGATTAGCTGAGATCGACGCGCGTCACGACGAGCAAGTTTACATCGTGCATGCGTGCATCTAGCGTCGCGCTGACGAAGGACTCCGCGCCCCGTAATTCTGCGGAGTGCTTCCAAGCACGGTACGTAAGCAAATCTTAAGCGGTGCTGCCTAGGGTTGGGAAAGAAATCCTTAAGCGCGTACAACGCGCTAGGTAACCTCCAGGGTGTGATTGATGTCGAATTCCGCTGCCTCGGCTTATGCGCGTGTTGCAACCACCACCGCATCTCCTCGCGACATCGAGGCGCAGACTCTGCTCAAGGCCGCCAACAAGCTCCAGGACGCGGTGAACAACGCCGATCCGCTCAGCGAGCAGACCATGCAGGCCCTGATGTTCAACCGCAAGCTCTGGACCATCTTCCTGAGCGAGGCGATGCGTGACAGCAATCCGCAGCCGATCGACGTCCGGCAGAAGATCGCCAACATCAGCGTGTTCGTGCTGAGCCAGACCGCCGCGCTGCAGATGAGCCCGCAGTTCGATCACTTCCGTCCGCTGATCGAGATCAACCGCAATATCGCGGCAGGCCTGTCCGGACGGCCGTGACCGGATTCGTGATGGTCGCCATCACGAGCACATCGGCGAAAACTCTCAATGTCGGCAGGATCTAATCGCGGCTGGTGGTCTTGCCTCGGCATGCGAACTCCGCGCTGACCGGCGACGGCCAGACGCAGAGCAGAAACTACGGCATCGATCTCGTGATCGTCAGGCGCTGACGTCGGTGCTGAGCGGACGCGAGGGCTCGGACTTCATGTCCAGTGCATGGAAATAGGCACGCCGGCGCAGCATCGCCTCGTCCGGGAACTGGTTCACCACCGTGTCGGTCCTGTCATTGACGACCTGAAAGACGAAGGACGCGGCCGCCTGGTCGAACACGACCTGGCGCGAGATGTTCTCGTGGTTCGGCACATCATTGCGCACCGGCGCGCCGGTATCGGCTGCGGCGACCGTCTGGCTCACCGGAAGATCGGTTTGCACGGCCTCGTTCGCCGCCGCGTTGGACGTCGTCACGATCTGAATGGGGGCCGGGATCCCCACCGGCCTGATGCTGAAATCTGTACTCATGGCAGCCTCCTGGTTGCCTTACGTGAGTCAAATCCCAACCCCTCTAATCGCGCAAGCATGGAACACCAGGACTGAAGACCCGGTAAGGAAACGTGCCTAACCGCGCGACGCCGTGGCCGCGCGGTTTTTCTTAAAATTGTCGGCTGTTCTCCTGCCCGCTCAGAGCGAGCGGCTGACCGCCAGCGGGGTGATATGGCGCGGACCCGGCGCTGCGCGGCGCCCCGCGGCCGTATAGGTGTTCGGCACGTTGCGCTTCTGGATCTCGGCGTTGACGCCGCGCACGACGCTCTCGGACACCGCGTGCGCGGTGGCGAGCACGGTGAGATTGACCTGGAGCATCGCGCGGAACGCATCGTGGTGGCGATGCAGCGTCGAGAGCAGCTCCGGCGCGGACTTCGCGAGTTGCGGCTGGTTGGCCTTCAACTGGCTGACGGCAGCGACGTAGTTGCGCGACAGCTCCTGCTTCTTGCCTTCGAACGACATCGCCTCGCGGACCTTGCCGGCGCGGACGAGCTCGGTCTCGCGCTCGATCAGCGCGAGCAGGGCGTTCATCGCATCCATCAGCTCTTCGGCGAGCTTGCGCGCCTCGCCGCTAACGGGGGCGCTGTTCGGACGCTGGGTCTGCATCGGCTGACGTGAGGCGTTGAAGTGGTTCATCTCGTTTGACCTTATGCCGTCCGGATCGTTTTCGCCTGCTGCAGGATGAGGGTACGGTAGACGTCGCTGGCGACGCCGACGCCGCCGGCCTTGGCGAAGTTCTTGGAATATTGCTCGGTCAGCATCGAGCGCCACACGCCGGTGCCGGGCGTGTCGCCGAACGGACCTTCGCCCTTCAGGCCCGAGGTCATCTGCGCGAACATGCTGTTGAGGAACATCGCCTCGAAGTCGGTGGCGGTCTTCTGCGCCTTGGCCTGCTGCTGCGGCGAGACCTTTTGGAGTGCAGCGGCGAGCTCGAAGTCCGGCCGGCCGTTGCGGCTCTCGACCGAGAAGGCCGAATTGGTGGCGAGGCGAGGGGTGTTGATCGCGCTGGTCTGCATCACATCACCTCGATATCGGCTTCGATGGCGCCCGCGGCCTTGATCGCCTGGAGGATGCTGATCATGTCGCGGGGGCCGATGCCGAGGCCGTTGAGGCCGTCGACGAGCTGCTGGAGCGAGACGCCGTCCTTGACGAGCGCCAGCTTCTTGCCGTCCTCGGTGACGGTGACACTGCTGCGCGGCGCGACCACGGTGCGGCCGCGCGACAGCGGATTGGGCTGGCTCACCTGCGGGCTCTCGGAGATCGTGACCGTGAGGTTGCCTTGCGCCACCGCGACGGTGGCGACGCGGACGTCGCGGCCCATCACGATGATGCCGCTGCGTTCGTCGATGACGATCTTGGCGGCGAGATCGGGGTCGACCTGGAGCTGCTCGATCTCGGTGAGGAAGGCGACGACGTTGCCCTTGAACTCGGGCGGGATCGACAGCTGCACCGTCGAAGGATCGATCGGCTCGGCGGTCTTGACGCCGAGATAGTCGTTGATTGCGGCCGCGATGCGCTTGGCGGTGGTGAAGTCGGGGTTGCGCAGCGCCAGACGGACGTTCGGCAACCGGTTGAGTGCGAACTCGATCTCGCGCTCGATGATGGCGCCGTTGGCGATGCGTCCCACGGTCGGCACGCCGCGCACGATCTTGGCGGCCTCGCCCTCGGCCTGGAAGCCGGAGATCGCGAGCGAGCCCTGCGCCACCGCATAGACATTGCCGTCGGCGCCGAGCAGGGGAGTGACCAGCAGGGTGCCGCCCTGGAGATTCTTGGCATCGCCGAGCGCGGAGACGGTGACGTCCATGCGCGTGCCCTGGGTGGCGAAGGCCGGCAGGTTGCCCGTGACCATCACGGCGGCGACGTTGCCGGTGCGGATGGTGGCGCCGCGGATGTTGACGCCCATGCGCTCCAGCATCGCCTGCAGCGACTGCTTGGTGAAGGGGATGTTGTTGAGCGTGTCGCCGGTGCCGTTGAGGCCGACGACGAGGCCGTAGCCGATGAGCTGGTTCTGCCGCACGCCCTCGATATTGGCGAGGTCCTTGATGCGCGAGGTCGCCGCCGCCGAGGTGACCGACAGCGCCAGCGCCGACAGCGCGGCGCAGGCCAACCCAACAATCCTCACCCAACGAACGCCTGGCATCTCTGCTCCCCAAGGCCCTCAAGAAAGGCCCCTCAAATCGGAAAGGACTTGCACGACACTCCCATGACGAGCTGGTCCGGCGCTTTCCTTGCGAGCGCTGTGCCAACGCCTGATAGCGAGGGTAGGTGGCTGAATAGGTTGAATAAATCTGTTTCGACCGGTGTCAGCACTCGTTCGCCCTGAGGAGCGAAACTGCCGCCTGTCGGCAGATATTGCCGGGCCGTTTACGCACCGTTAACCATAAGACAGCGAAGGTGAGGCATCGATCACCCGGATTCTTTCCGATGCGCATCTACGGACCGAACGGCACCACGCTTGGAGCGCCGGCCAGCCAGGCCAAGCGGACGGGCTCCGGCACCTTCGTGCTGCCGGACACCTCATCGGCGCAGGAGACGCGGAACGCTGCCGCACCGAAGGCCGCCGCCAACATCGATGCGCTGCTGGCGTTGCAGGGTGTCGAGGAGGATCCGGTCGAGCGTCGCAAACGCTCGGTCGCCCGCGGCAGGACTGCGCTCGACGTGCTCGACGATCTCAAGATGGGGCTGCTGTCGGGCAATCTCGACGCCTCGACCGTGATGCGGCTGCGCGATGCCGCGGCGAACCTGAAATCGTCCTCCGGCGATGCCGGGCTTGATGCGGTGCTCTCCGAGATCGAGCTGCGCGTCGAGGTCGAGCTGGCGAAGGCCGGGCAGGGGTAGTCGCGCAGGGTGTCGTCGCCCGGCTTGACCGGGCGACCCAGTATTCCAGAGAAAGTTGTGATTGAACCGATAGGCCGCGGCGTACTGGATGCCCGGGTCAAGCCGGGGCATGACAGCAAAGTTTGGGGCGAAACCGCGCTCCGCTTCCCGCGCGCCTACGCCGCCTCTTCCTTCAACTGCGCATCGTAGCGGCGCTGGGCGGCGAGCACGTCTTTCAGATTCTGCTCGGCCCAATCGCGTAAGGGGTCCACCGCCGCCGCCAGCGTCAGGCCGAGCTGAGTGATCGAATATTCCACTGTCACCGGCACGGTTGCGATGGCACGGCGCCTGATCAGGCCGTCGCGTTCGAGCGACTTGAGAACCTGGCTCAGCATCTTCTGCGAGATGCCTTCAATCGTGCGGCGCAACTGATTGAAACGCATCGGCTCCTCTCGCAGGAGCAAGAGGATCAGCACCGCCCATTTGTCGCCGACGCGATCGAGGATCTGGCGGGTGGGGCAGTTCGCTGCGTAGACGTCGGGTTTCATCGTCGGTCCTCGGAGATCCATACCGTTGCTTGGGGTCCGCATGTCGGTTGTATGCGATCAGTTACCTCAGCGTAATCAGGTAAGCACAAAGTGCTCTCTTAACACCAGCATTCTTTGCGATATCTAGTCTCCGTTAGTTACCACAGAAGCAAAGGAGCCTTCCATGAAAATCGCAGTCGCTGGCGCCTCGGGCCGGGCGGGTTCGGAGATCACCAAGGAACTGTCCCGCCGCGGCCACGCCATCACGGCCATCGCCCGGAACCCCGAGAAGATCGCAGCCCTGCCGAATGTCACGCCGACCAAGGGAGATGTGCTCGACCAGGCGGGCCTTGCCAAGCTGTGGGCCGGTCACGACGTCGCCGTGAGTTCCGTGCACTTCCTGGCCAGTGATCCGCTCAAGCTGATCGGTGCGGCGAAGGACTCCAAGGTCGGGCGTTACCTCGTGGTGGGCGGCGCCGGCAGCCTCGAGGTTGCCCCGGGCGTGAAGCTGGTCACGACTCCCAATTTTCCAGCCCAATACAAGGCTGAAGCGGAGGCAGGATCGGCCTTCCTCGCCCTGCTGCGGCAGGAAAAGGACCTGAACTGGACCTTCATCTCGCCCTCGGCGCTGTTCGTGGAGGGGGAACGCACCGGCAAGTTCCGGCTCGGGACCGATCAGCTTCTCGCAGATGCGAACGGCAAGAGCTGGATCACCTTTGCCGACTACGCCATTGCGCTTGCCGACGAGATCGAACGGCCAGCCCACCTGAAGCAGCGCTTCACGGTCGGCTATTAAGGCCCGCCGTCCGCCTCCGAGCCCTCAGGGATAAACCTTCCTGTGCAAGGGCTTGGGGGCGAGGACCGGGCGGTGAGGGAAATATTGTCTGTCACGGGAGGCCACTATATAAGGCCCGGCTCAACGGACCTCGGTCCGTCCACGAGTCGTTACTTAAGAAGATAGGCCTCCCTTGGAAAAGTTGAAAAACTACCGACCGACCGACAAAGAGCCTTTCATGAACGACCGGCAGAAGGAGTACTTCCGTGTGAAGCTCCTCGCCTGGAAGGATGAGATCCTCAAAGAGTCCAAGCTCACCCTGCAAGCCCTGCAGGAGGAGAACGTCAACCACCCCGATCTCGCCGATCGGGCCTCGTCCGAAACCGACCGTGCCATCGAACTCCGCGCCCGCGACCGCCAGCGCAAATTGATCGCCAAGATCGACGCCGCGCTCCAGCGTATCGAGGACAACACCTACGGCTATTGCGAGGAAACCGGCGAGCCGATCTCGTTGAAGCGGCTCGAGGCCCGGCCAATCGCGACGCTCTCGGTGGAAGCGCAGGAGCGCCACGAGAAACGCGAGAAGGTTTATCGCGACGAATAAAGGTCCGAGCCGCAGAGATGCGGCTCTTTGTTTTTGGATGCAAGGCGCCGTTTCGCGCCGTGCTCGGCATATTGCCCGCGGCTTGCCGTCGCGCCGACCATGGCGACGGTGCGATCGCGAAAAGTGAATCGCGATCAACGGGCTAGACTGGATTGCTCCGAGCTCACGTGAGTTCGGATGAGAAACAGCCTTCACTTCAGGTGCGGGAGGTTTTGCGAGTCGCATCAACGAGATCGACTCTGAAGTTGAGACGCTGATCCAGCTGCATCAAGCATCGCTGCAATCAGGCCTGCTGCGACGTCTCAAGACGTGTATCCCCATAAAGCCTGGACCAGCTCAATATTTCCTTAAACGCCGGCAACAGGCCGTAGGCCGCATCGGTCAGCTCGTACTCGACCCTCATCGGCTTCTCCGCGAAAGCAGTGCGCGACACGAGGCCGTCCCGCTCGAGCTCGCGCAGCTGCGTGGAGTCGCCGTCGCAAACGCTGGTCAGGTTTTCCATACCGGTCTCGACTTCCACTCTACTTGTCCGCCAGGCCATTGGGACCAGATGCGTGCCTGTGCAGGGGCCACCGAACCAATTTGCCGGTCCGTGCAACGAGGGGAAGCTGGTCATGAGCACTGTTCTGGTCACCGGCGGGTCGGGCTTCGTCGGTATCCATGTCGTCCTGAAACTTCTGGCCGCCGGCCACGCCGTGCGGACGACCGTGCGCCGGGCGGAGCGTCAGGCCGATGTGCTCGCCATGCTGCGCGAGGGCGGGGCAGGAGCGCCCGAGAGCGTGGCCTTCTTCAACGCCGATCTGATCCGGGACGACGGTTGGCAGGCGGCGGTCGCGGGTTGCGATTACGTTCTCCACGTGGCGTCCCCGCTGTCGACCGCGGTCCCAACGGACGAGAACGAGATGATCATCCCGGCCCGCGACGGAACGCTCCGGGTGCTCCGGGCCGCGCGCGCGGCCGGCGTCAGGAGGGTCGTCATCACCTCGTCGCTGGGCGCGATCGGTTACGGCCATCCGCCGCGTGACAAGCCGTTCGACGAGACCGAATGGACCAATCTCGCCGCTGTCGACGGCCAACCTTACGTCAAGTCCAAGACGCTGGCCGAGCTAGCGGCCTGGGATTTCGTCGCGCGCGAGGGCGATGGGCTGGAACTGTCGGTGATCAACCCCGCCGGCATTTTCGGGCCCGTGCTGGGGCCGGACTTTTCCGGCTCGATCGAGATCGTCAGGTCGCTGCTCGACGGTGCCATGCCGGCCGTGCCGCGCGTCTATTTCGGCGTGGTCGACGTCCGCGACGTCGCCGAGCTGCACCTGCGGGCGATGACCGCGCCGGAGGCGAAAGGCGAGCGCTTCATCGCGGTCTCCGGCGAGACGATGTCGATCCTCGACATCGCCCGCGTGCTGCGCCGGGAACTCGGGCCGCGGGCGCGCCGGGTTCCGCGGCTCCAGGCTCCGGACTGGCTGGTGCGGCTGGCCGCGAACCGGATTCCGCTGCTGCGTGCGGTCGTGCCGATGCTCGGAAAGGTCAGGCATTCTACCAGCGCCAAGGCCCGGTCGCTGCTCGGTTGGCAGGCGCGCTCCGACGAGGAGGCGATCCTTGCGACCGCCGAGAGCCTGATCCGGCTCGGCCTCGTCAAGAGCTGAGGGACGCCACCTGCGCTTGTCAGGCCGGAGCTGGGATGCTGAAGTGCCGCCTTGGACTGCGTAGCGTGGGAGGCGGCGCCGATGAACAAGACTCTCGAAGCCGCAAAGGCGATCGCGCTGGCGCGCCGCAACCATGCCCCACTCGCGGCGCTGGAGCGTCCCCCTGCGGATGAAGCCGAGGGCTATCAGGTCCAGCGCACCCTGCACGATCTGCTGCTGCCGCATGTCGGCCCGCTCGTCGGCTACAAGATCGGCTGCACCAGCCAGGTGATGCAGGACTATATCGGCATCCCGCACCCTTGCGGCGGCGGCGTGTTCCAGAAGGGGGTCCATGACAGTGGCGCCAAGCTCGCCGCCTCGAATTATGTCCGCGTCGGCGTCGAATGCGAGATCGCGGTGCGGCTGAAGCGGGACCTTGCCGCCGGCGAAGCGCCGTTCACGGCCGAATGGGTCGGCGAGGCGGTCGAGTCCTACCATCCCGCGATCGAGATCGTCGACGACCGCTACGTGAAATGGGAGACGATGGGCGCGCCGACCTTGATCGCCGACGATTTCTTCGCCGCCGGCTGCGTGCTGGGTCCCTCCGTCCCGCGCTCGTCGGTGCCGGACCTGAAGGCGGTCAAAGGCCGCGCCATCGTCAACGGCGAGGAGGTCAGCCACGGCACCGGCGCCGACGTGCTCGGCCATCCCCACAACGCGCTGGCCTGGCTCGCCAACCATCTCGCCGCCGAGGGCAAGGGGCTGCACGCGGCGCAGCTCGTGCTCACCGGCAGCCTGGTGAAGACGCTGTGGCTGAAGGCCGGCGACAAGGTGCGCATGGAGCTGGACGGGCTCGGCGTCGTGGAGGCGGAGTTTACGTAGTGGTCTCTCATCCCGTCATTGCGAGCGAAGCAAAGCAATCCAGAGTCTTTCCGCGGACACATTCCTGGATTGCTTCGCTTCGCTCGCAATGACGGCGTCCGGGCCACCGTGCCATCCACACCAAAATACATGCGGCCTCCGGCAGGGGAGCTACCGGAGGCCGCGTAGTACATCGTCGTTCGCGCCTAGGTCCGCGAGCACGATGTGGGAGCTCTTGAAGGGGCTTAGAAGGGCAGCAGCACGTCCATGACCTGCTGACCGTAGCGCGGCTGCTGCACGTCGGTGATCTGGCCGCGGCCGCCATAGGCAATGCGGGCCTGGGCGATCTTGGTGGAGTCGATGGTGTTGTCGCTCTGGATGTCCTCAGGACGCACGATGCCGGCGACGATCAGCTCGCGAATTTCGAAGTTGACGCGGATCTCCTGCTTGCCTTCGACGACCAAATTGCCGTTCGGCAGCACCTGGGTGACCACTGCGGCGACGTTGGTCTGCAGGGCTTCCTTGCGGTCGACGCTGCCCTTGCCCTCGCTCGACGAGGTCGAGTCCGCGGTCAGGACGCGGCCCGGCAGGATCTTGTTGGCCTGGGTGATCGTCTGGGCGCCAATGAAGTTGGTGATTCCCGAATCTTCCTTGTTGGTGCGGCTGCGCGAGGTGTCGTTCTCGATGTTGGCCTTGTCGGTGATGTTCACGGTCACGGTGAGGAGGTCGCCGACCTGGCGGGCGCGCTGGTCCTTGAAGAAGGCGCGGCTGCCGTTGCGCCACAGCGAGTTCGGATTGTAGGAGGCCACCTCGGGCTTTGGCATCGGCATCTGCACCGGCTTGTAGCCGGGCTGCGTGGTCGGATTGTCGATGGCCGACAGCTTCGGCTGCTCGCCGATCTGCGACAGGCGGTCGATCGAGGAGCAGCCGCTCGCCAATGCGCAAGTCGCCAGCAGCAGGGCGGAGATCGCGATGCGACGAAGGCGGGAGGCCGAACTGAACGTGGACATGAATCTACTCTGACTTGGCTGGAGCTTGCGAGAGGCGAACTTGCGGAATCTGGGCTTGGGCGATCTCGGCGGTGGGCGTCTGGATCAGGCTCTGCGCCAGGGCAGCGGCCGCCGGCACGTTGTCGCGCTTGACCGACGAGGTCTGCTCGACCGCCGGCGCCATCGGCGCCGACTGGCTGGCGCCCTGGACGGTCACCTGGCCGCGGCCGGTGACGACGCCGGTCAGCGTGCGCTTGGACTGCAGATTGAGCACGCTGACGGTGTCGCCCTCGGCGCCGCTCTCGATCGCCTTGCCGCGCGTGGTGAGATAGAGGCCGGGCACCTGGTAGATGATGGTGACGGCCTGATCGCGCACCACGAAGTCGGGTCTGACGAGGTCGGCGGCGCGGATCGGCGTACCCGCGCGCATTCCTCGGCGCAGCTGCATGCCGATGCTGCGGTCGCGCGAGGCGGGCTCGCCGGCGACCTCGGCCTTCGGCCGGCGCTCCAACGACAGGTCGGAGGATTTCAGGAGCTCGGCGCGGTCGATGTCGCGGGTCAGCACGGCCACCTCCACCGTCTCGATCGCGATGCCCGTGAAGCGCAGCTTGGTCGGCGCGGCATTGCCGTCGTTGGCGATCTCGAAGGCGATGTCGAAACGGCCGCTGCGGGCATCATAACGGGTTGCGACCGGCTGCAGCGCGCCGCTGTTGGAGGCGTCCAGCCGCATCTCGGCGACGCTGCGGTCGAACGTGATGGTGAGGTTGGCGGCGTCTCCGAGGCCGAAGCGGCGCTCGAGCGCCGCGGCGACCGCGTTTTCGATATCCTTGCTCGCGAGGGTGCGGGCGAGGCGGGTGACCTGGACCTCCTTGATGTCGCCGGTCATGACGCCGATCACCTGCTTGGCGCGCAGCACCGACAGCACCTGGCCGACCGTCAGCGTGCCGGTGGTGCCGAGATCGGGCGAGCGGTAGACCGGGATCAGCGCGGCGGATCCGGCGTTGTCGATGAGATCGCCGACCCGCACCACGTCCGAGGTCACCGTGACGCTTGCGCGCAGCGTCGGCGCGGCGATGAAATCGTCGGCGGCCGCTGCCGGCAAGGCCAGCGCGAGAAGGGTGGAGATCGTGGCGAGCGTGGCGCGGATCATCGTCATCACCTCAGCGGAACAGCGCCGTGGTCGATTGCATCATCTGGTCGGCGGCGCTGATCACCTTGGCATTCATCTCGTAAGCGCGCTGGGCGGCGATCAGGTCGCTCATCTCCGAGACGACGTCGACGTTGGCCTGCTCGAGGCTGCCTTGGGTGATCTTGCCGTAGCCCTCGGAGTTCGCGGTGCCGTCCTGCGGCGCGCCGGACGAGGGCGTCTCGGTGAACTGGTTGTTGCCGACCGGCTGCAGGCCCGCCTTGTTGATGAAGCGCGTGATGCCGATCTGGCCGACGATCGAGGAGGTCGACGAACCCGGCAGCGTCACCGAGACCTGGCCCTGCTCGCTCACGCTGATGCCCGAGGCATTGTTCGGGATGGTGATGGTGGGCTGCACCGGGTTGCCCTGCGCGGTCACGACGCGGCCCTGATTGTCCATCTGGAAGGTGCCGTCGCGGGTGTACTGGAAGGTGCCGTCGGGCATCAGGATCTTGAAGAAGCCCTCGCCGGAGACGGCGAGATCGAGGTCGTTGCCGGTCTGCGACAGCGTTCCCTGCGTCATGCTGCGCGGGGTGCCGACGGTCTTGACGCCGCCGCCGATGTCGACGCCGACCGGCAGGATGGTGCCTTGGTCCGACGATTGGGCGCCGACGCGGCGGACGTGCTCGTAGATCAGGTCCTGGAATGCCGCCGTCTGCTTCTTGAAGCCGGTGGTGCGGAGGTTGGCGATGTTGTTGGAGATCACCTGAACGTTGAGTTCCTGTGCCGCCATTCCGGTCGCTGCGGTGTGAAGCGCCTGCATCTCAGTTCTCCTTCAATCAGGCCGGAACGTCGGCGAGCTTGTCGATCGCCGATTTGTGGAGGTCGCTCTGCTGCTGCAGCAGGTTGGCGATCGCGGTGTAGCTGCGCATCACCTCGACCATGCGGGTCATCTCGCCGACCGCGTTCACGTTCGACTTCTCGATGTAACCCTGCTGCAGGGTGGACTTGGCGTCGGCCTGCTGGTTTGCCGAGCCGGCGGCATAGAGATTGGCGCCGAGCTTGGTCAGCCTGGCCGGATCGTCGAACGACACCATGCGGATCTTGCCGCGGATCGAGTCGGTCTTGGCCGTACCCTCGAGCACCGTGACGGTGCCGTCGGGCGCGACGTTGATGTCGTGGTCGGTCGGCTGGAAGGTGATCGGGCCGGCATTGCCGAGCACGAGATTGCCGTCGGCGGTGACGAGCTGGCCGGTGCTGTTGAGCGAGAACTTGCCGTCGCGGGTATAGAGCTCGCCGCCATTGGCCTGCACCGCGAAATAGGCGCCGCCGTTGATCGCGACGTCGAGCGGATTGTTGGTGGCCTCCATCGGCCCCTGGCCGATGTCGCGGAAGGTGCCGCGGTCCTGGACATAGGAGACCCGGCGGTCGCGACCGATGAAATTGTCCTCACGCGCGTTCGAGTTCAGATACTCCTCGAACAGCGAATGGTCGGCCTTGAAGCCGTTGGTGTTGGCATTGGCGACGTTGTTGGCGATGACATCCATCTGCCGCTCCAACGTCATCTGCCGTGACAAGCCGATCAGAAGCGCGTTCTGCATCGGAAATCTCCCCTGAGCGGATCTGCCATTTCGCTCTCCCAAGCGCCTTGGCGGACCCCGTGACCGAGACCGTCGGTTCTCCCAAACCGTGTGGTCTCGGCCCTTCCTCAGCGAAAGCCGTGCCAACCAAAAAAGATAAGTGTTCTCAATATCTTGCTGATTTTTGAGGGGCGCGAACGGGCGGCAGAAAGGTTCTGTTAGCCATGTTTGCCCGGCAGATTTTTCCTAGCAAAGGCCCAATCGAAAGATTCCGTTAACCATTATTACCGTAGCGTTTGCGCATCAGAGGAGCGCATTGCGCTGGGGCATTCGTATCGCGTCATTGTCTGCCAGGAGGCTTCGCTCTTTCGACCCCTTTGAGAGATGAACGGGCGCGGCGACCATGGCAGAGAATGACGAAGGCGGCGCAGCCGCTGATGGCGCGGAAGCCGCCCCGCCGAAGAACAAGCTCAAGCTCATCATCATGGTCGTCGGCGCGCTCGCCGTCCTCGGCGGCGGCGCTGCGACCTGGTTCTTCTTCTTCCGTCATGGCGGCGACGAGCATCATGCCGAGGCCGCGCCGCCGCCGAAGCCGCCGGCCTTCGTCGACGTCCCCGACATGATGGTCAACCTTGCCGGCGCGCCGGGCGAGCGCGTGCAATATCTGCGGCTGAAGATCGTGCTGGAGCTGAAGGAAGAGAAGCAGATCGAGGCGATCAAGCCGACGATGCCGCGTGTCACCGACATCTTCCAGACCTATGTGCGCGAGCTGCGCCCGTCCGACCTCAACGGTTCGGCCGGCATCTTCCGCCTCAAGGAGGAGCTGACCAAGCGCGTCAACGCGGCGGTCGCCCCGGTCCAGGTCAGCGCGGTGCTGTTCAAGGAAGTCGTGGTCCAGTGAGCATGACGGACTAGGGATCATGGCGGGCAACGACCAAGTCGACCAGGATGCAATTGCCGCCCAGTGGGAGGCCTCGCTCGATAGCGAGGATCCCGCCGAGGCGGCAAAGGCTGCCGCCGAGAACGAATTGTCCGAGACTATGGCCCTGCAATGGGCGGCCATGGTCGAGGACGGCAGCCGCGATCTCGGCAGCGGCAAGAATTCCGGCGAGCGTGTGCTGTCGCAGGAGGAGATCGACAATCTCCTCGGCTTCACCGTCGGCGACGTCACGCTCGACGACCATTCCGGCATTCGCGCGATCATCGATTCGGCGATGGTCTCTTACGAGCGCCTG
The DNA here is from genome assembly GCF_051853065.1 of Bradyrhizobium sp. SPXBL-02. NCBI lineage: Bacteria > Pseudomonadati > Pseudomonadota > Alphaproteobacteria > Hyphomicrobiales > Nitrobacteraceae > Bradyrhizobium > Bradyrhizobium sp. SPXBL-02. The sequence continues at coordinate 3,017,206 of NZ_CP182474.1, forward strand.
CCGATGCTCGAAATCGTCTTCGACCGCCTGGTGCGGTTGATGACGACGTCCTTGCGCAATTTCACCTCCGACAACGTCGAAGTCTCGCTCGACCGCATCACCTCGGTGCGCTTCGGCGACTACATGAACTCGATCCCGCTGCCCGCCGTCCTCACCGTGTTCAAGGCCGAGGAGTGGGAGAACTTCGGCATGGCGACGGTCGATTCCAACCTGATCTATTCGATGATCGACGTGCTGCTCGGTGGCCGACGCGGCACCAGCCAGCTGCGCATCGAGGGCCGGCCCTACACCACGATCGAGACCGAGCTGGTCAAGCGGCTGGTCGAGGTGGTGCTGGCCGACGCCGAGCAGGCGTTCCGGCCGCTGTCGCCGGTGACCTTCACGATCGATCGGCTCGAGACCAATCCGCGTTTCGCCGCGATCAGCCGTCCCGCCAACGCCGCGATCCTGGTGCGCCTGCGCATCGACATGGAAGACCGCGGCGGCAACGTCGAGCTGCTGCTGCCCTACGCGACCATCGAGCCGATCCGGGGCGTCCTGCTCCAGATGTTCATGGGCGAAAAGTTCGGCCGCGACCCGGTCTGGGAGGGCCATTTCGCCACCGAGATCGTGCAGGCCGAGATCGCGGTCGACGCCGTGCTCTACGAGGCCGACATTCCGCTCAAGCAGCTCATGCGGCTCAAGGTCGGCGACACGCTGCCGCTGGACATGCGCGCCGACGCCAACGTCACCGTGCGCTGCGGCGACGTCACGCTGACCGAGGGGCGGATGGGCCGGGTCGGCGACCGTGTCGCGATCCGTGTGACGAAACCCTTGCGCAAGCCAAGTACGACACTTGCGATGTTCGAGAAGGTTGACGAGCAGAACAAGATGATGGAGGCCCCATGAACCACTCCCTGGGAATGGCGATCGAGACGCTGGTGGCTATCCTGCTGATGCTGACGATCGTCTACTGCGTCATGCTCAACAAGCGCCTGACGCGGCTGAAGGCGGACGAGCATTCGCTGAAGGCCGTCATCGGCGAGCTGATCACCGCGACCGAGATCGCCGAGCGCGCGATCGGCGGGCTGAAGCTCGCCGTGCGCGACGTCAACGAGAACCTCGGCAGCCAGCTCGCCGCCGCGACGCAGATGTCGGACCAGCTCTACAAGCAGCTCGGCGAGGCCGACAACGTGGTGCGGCGCCTGTCCAAGATCGCGATCGCGGCGCGTCCCGTCACCAATCCGGAGACGGTCGCCGCGCCCGCGGCCAAGCCGTCGACCGCGAAGGCGGTGGCGGCCGCCGCCGAAGCCTTCTCCGAGCGCCGACGATCCAACGGCCTTGCCGCATGAAGCCTGGGTATGAAGTCCTTTCGTAACATCCGCGTCATTCCGGTCGTCCTCGTCGCCGTCGCAGGCCTCGCCACGCTGAAGGTGGTGGGCCTCGCGATCAACGGCGGCTATGTCTTCGACTACAAGCCGAACCAGACCAAGAAATCCTGGGCGCAGGAGAACCTGAATTTCCCCGGCCGCGAGGAGCCGGAAATCATCACCGGCTCGACCCATGGCGCGCCGAAGGAGGCGCCGAAGCCCGCCGCGCCCGAGACCAAGCCCGAGGGCACCGTGGTCAAGGTTGAGGAGGGCCAGCCGCAGGTCTCGGCCTCCGAGCGTGCGATCCTGGAACGGTTGCAGGCGCGGCGGCAGGAGATCGAGGCCCGCCAGCGCGAGATCGATATCCGCGAAAGCCTGCTCAAGTCGGCCGAGAAGCGCATCGAGGGCAAGGTCGAGGAGATGAAGGCGGTGGAAACCCGCATCTCCGCGACGCAGGCCGAGCAGAAGGCCGCCGAAGCCCAGCGCATGAAGGGCCTCGTGACCATGTATGAGGGCATGAAGCCGAAGGATGCCGCGCGGGTGTTCGACCGGCTCGAAATGGGCGTGCTGATCGAGATCGCCTCGGCCATCGCGCCGCGCAAGATGTCGGACATCCTGGGGCTGATGTCGTCCGAGGCCGCCGAGCGCCTGACCGTCGAGATGGCCCGCCGCGCCAACGGCGGCGGCGACCAGTCCGCCTCGGCGGGCGAATTGCCCAAGATCGACGGCAAGCCGACGCAAAAGCCGAACTGAGGGCTCGAGGCGAAGCGCGCTTTCGATTCGCGCGTTGTCGCGCGGTCGTTGGACTGGAGCCCAGCGAGACGCCTCGCGCGCTTAATTCGCGAAGGCCTGTTGCACCCTGCGAGCAGGCGGGCGCAACTGCTGCTCCACCCGAGCGAGGATATTGACCTGCTGCTTGATCAGCGCCCCCTTCGAGACGCGGGTCACGAGCTGCAGGGTGCTGTGGCAACAGGCGCACTCATATGTCTTCAGGGCATATCCTCTGGCGATCGGGACGATCGCGACGACCGCTCTTGCCCTGCTACACACAATGCAACCGGCTTCTCCGCTCATTGATTACCCCCAGAGCTAACCAATGCGATTTGCATCGCCGAGAGTCACATCTGATTCAGAGTCGCGCGCCAACCGCAACGAGCCGAAGGTTGTGAGTGCGCACGCTCGGCAACTCGACAAGGTGGAAATCAGAATCCCGTGCCGGATGCAGCCGGAGCAGGCGGCATCCTCTGGGACTGCGATGAGTTGACGCGCGCAGGTGTGAAGTGGCGTACAGTGGCGCTCAAGGCGCCGTCCTACGCTTCGGCCATTCGCAGTCGGCAGCGCAGGAGGAGGCGATGAACTACTCGTCCGCAGCAGAGCGCGTCATCGAGGCCGTCAACCGCCTGCTCACAGCGGCGATGACATCCGCATGGACATCCGCACTGAGCCATCAGCATGCGGCGCCGCCCGATGGCGAGGACGGCAGCGACGATGAATCTTCTCTCGGCGAAGAGAGCGCCTCGGCGCCCGATGGCGCCGGGAACCAGCACTGAAGACGCCATTGGCCCGGCGGCGTCACACGATCAGATCGTGCAAGCCGTGGCCGTGAGCTGCAACTGGCCCATGAGGAGGATCAACATCGGGTGGAGATAGTTCAGGCGTGAACGCCAGTTCGGACCCGGGGCCTCCTCCGGCCTGGTCGTGATGACCGGCAAGGTCTATGAGATGATCCGGCACCACGCTGTGCTGTGAGCCCTGCGAACCGTTATCCTTGAAATGGAATGAGTCGCCGAGCTGCTGCGTCTCGCTTGCAGGCGGGTGGCCGTTGCCTCCGGTCGATGACTTCGAAAGGCCTGGGTTGAGCGCCATGTCTGCAGTTTCATTGCTGCTACGACCGTGGGCATGAGCTGCCTGCTCGGCGCTTCCCGGGGGAGAGACGCCGTGATGTCCAGCATCGCTCCCGAGCGCAAGCCCGCGGCCGGCGTGCTGTTCGGCGGCAAGATGACCAAAGTTCAGCGCGTCGATGGCAATGTCAGCCATCTGGCCACCCCCAATCGCGCCATTCTTGCCAGCCGCCGAGGCTGTGTCGAAGCCCGTGAAGTGGAAGACGAAGCTGGCTTCCGTCGGTGCGGCGACGGACTGCAACGTCGTAGACGGTCCGCTGGCGGAAGGAGCTACCGCATCAATGGGGGACGTTTCAGTCGCGGCCGTTTGCATCGGATCCGAACTGGAGATGCTGGAATAGTCAGTTCCTCCGATCTGGTCCGAAGTTGAATCCAGGCTGTAGGTCGGCTCGCTTGACTGGATTGCCGGGCTCCCGTCTGCGAGAAGCGTGGCGTCGCCGCTTCCGGAATCGGACGAGATCTCGGCAGTGGTCGTCATGACCGCCGCCGCATCACCCTGCAGGGGTGCGGTGAGGTCGGAGAGCTCGCTGGCCGCCGCGATCACGGGTGCGGCCCCCGGCGCCAGGATGAAGTCCGAGGCGTCGACGGTTGCAATCCCCTGCAAATGGATTTCGAGCAGACTGGAATCGCCGATGTGCAGGGTCTGGTCCGTTGGATTGACGTACACGATGGTTTCATTCGCCGCGCTGTCATAGATCCAGGCGATCGTACGTGCGGGCACCGCCGTGCTGGTCGAGCTCAACGCCAGGATGGCAAACCCAAGCGCGCCAAAGGCGGTCAGGTCGATCTTGTCCGATCCCGACGCGAAGTCGGTGATGGTGTCGAACTGACGGGTGTTGGAATCGGCGACGAACAAATATGCGAAACGGTCGTTCCCATTGCTGCCGGTGAGTTGGTCCGCACCAAATCCGCCGGTTATGGTATCGGCGCCGTTGTTGCCGTTGATCGTGTCGTTTCCCGAGCCGCCGTAGATAAAGTCATCGCCGTCATTGCCCTTGATCGTGTCATTGCCGGAGCCGCTGTAGAGAACGTCAGCTTTGCCGGTCCCGTTGACGGTATCGCTGCCGGCCCCCGCATAGATGACCTGACCTGTGCTGCCGCCGCCGGCAATGGTTTCGCTCCCCGGCGTTCCGAACACGTTCGGGGGATCGCTTATCACGATGGAGCCGGTGGCCAGGTTGTCGAAATCGTTGGGGTCCGCATCGCTGGCGCCATGAATGGCGACGGTCACCGTCTGCGTCGTACCGTCGATCGCAGTGACCGTGAATGTGTCGGTCAAGGTGTCGCCGACATCGAGAGCCTGAACCACGCCGTTGTTGTTGTCGAGCGAGTAAGTCCACACGCCGGCTGCGGTCATCGTGAAGGTGCCGTATCCGTCGTCGCTCGCGGTCGGCGAAGAGACTGCGGTGAACGTATTCGGCGCGTTGTCGACGTCTGTATCGGTCAGCGTGCCGGTCGCAATGGGTGCGCCGGGCGCGAAGGTTCCTGCCTCGGTCACCGAGCCGGTCGTGGTGCCGGAAATCAGGGCTGCGTCGTTGCTGCCGAAAATGGTGATCGTCACCGTCTGCGGCGTGCCGTCGAGGCTGGTGACGGTGAAACTGTCGGTGAGTGTATCGCCGACATTGAGCGCCTGCACCGCGCCGCTCGCATTGTCGAGTGTGTAGGTCCACGCGCCGGCCGCGGTGATCGTATAGGCACCATAACCGCCCGTGCTCGCCTTGGGCGAGCTCACTGCCGTGAAGGTATTGGACGCATTGTCGACATCGGCGGCCACGAGCGTGCCCGTTGCGCTCGGCGCGCCGGGTGTGGAGTTGGCAACGCCTCCGGCCTCGGTCACCGATCCGGCGGCTGTGCCGGAAATCACGGCAGCATCGTTGCTGCCGTGGATGGCAATCGTCACCACTTGGGCGGTTCCGTCCAGAGTGGTCACCGTAAAGCTGTCGGTCAGTGTCTCACCGGCATTGAGCGCCTGCACCGCGCTGTTGGCGTTGTCGAGCGTGTAGGTCCAGACGCCCGCTGCCGTGATGGTGAACGTGCCGTAGCCGGCCGCGCTCGCGGTTGGCGAGCCGACTGCCGTGAATGCATTTGCGGTCGTGTCGACGTCGGTGTCGATGAGCGTGCCGGTTGCGGCAGGCGTACCGGGATTCGCATTGGCGATGCCGCCAGCCTCGATGACGGCGCCGGTCGTGTCGCCGGAGATGACCGCTGCATCATTGGCTCCGTGGATGGTGATCGTCACCACCTGAGGGGTGCCTCCGATCGTGGTCACCGTGAAGCTGTCGGTTAGCGTTTCGCCGGCATTGAGCCTCTGCACAGCCGGGGTGGCGTCGTCCAAGGTGTAGGTCCACACGCCGGAGGCCGTCATGGTGAAGGTGCCGTAGCCACCGGCGCTCGCTTTTGGGGAGCTCACTGCGGTGAAGGTATTGGGCGGATCGTCGACGTCCGTGTCCGTGAGGGTGCCGGTCGCAACCGGCATGCCAGGCGTTCCGTTGGCGATGCCGCCAGCCTCGATCGTAGACCCTGTCGTGGTGCCGGAGATGATTGCGGCGTCGTTGACACCGTTGATGGCGATGGTGAAGGTCTGGCTGATAGAGGTAACTCCGTTGGAGGCGGTGATAACGAAGTCGTCTGTCGTGGGCGCCTTCAGCGCGTTGATTGCGGCATCGTCAGGCTCGAACCTGTAGGCGCCGCTCGTGCTGTTGACGTAGAGCACCCCATAGGGGCTCGCCTTCGACAAATCGTATGTCACTCCGCCGAGGACCGTATTGGTGGAAATCGCCCCGACGACGCCAAAGCTCAGCTGGCCGCCGCCGGTGCCGCTGTTGGCACTGAAGGTTCCTGTCGTCGCAGCGAAAGTATCGAAGACCACCGTGTCGAGCTCAATTGGCCCAGCCCCGGTGCTGAGACTCGGTGGTACAGGTTCAAGAGGCGCCAGGGTGATGAACGGCAGCGTACTCGGCGTAAGCTGCAGCGCAGGCGCATCCGGCTGAATGAAATTGATCGGCTGCAGTGACTGGGATTTGACGAAGGGAGGCGTGCTTGAGCCATGCGGCCCCTGTCCTCCGAGATTGGCGAGCACGTCCTGTTGCGCGGCGTGCAATTCGTCCATGCGAGCGGACGTGTTCGTGACCTGATTGACACTGATGCTGGAGCCCACCTTCTTGAGTATGATCGTCTCGCCCGGATCTTCGACGATGATACGCCGTGGGATCGGCTCCTTGGTCACGAGCTCGAATGCGCCATGCGCAAGGTCCTTGTAAGTGATGGAGTCCTCGTCCAGGAGCGTGACGTCCGGGTCAGCGGCTTCGGCATTTCGTCCGAGCGAGAAAGTCAATGCTGCAAGCGTCAGCATTCCCGAGCCGCCCGCGTGCCCTCGGGCGCGAATGCCTGCAACCGACGTGTTCAGCTGGAGAGGCCGGGTCTCTGCCACCCGGCCTGGTGCGGAAGTGAAGCTCCCTCGGGTCTCGTCGAACAGGGCTGCAGGTAGCTCGCCTTCGAACACGAATTCGCTCAGCGAGACGCGAGTGCCGCGGGAGATATTGAAGGAAGTACCGTCGATGAAGCGAACTGTGATCTGTCCGTCGGCATCGGTCTCGATCACGTCAGTCCGGTAGACAGGCGCGCCAGCTACGGCCTGCGTGGTGATGCCACTGGCTCGCGTGAGCGTACCGCAACCGATCACTGTCTGAATATGGCCGATGATTTGGACGGGCAAGGCCATTGCAGGCCCGGTACCAACCTGGATGTCGGATGCTGACATGGCTCGACCTCGCCTGGGTGATCGATTCAGGCTCGGCGTGCTGCCACGGTCTTTTTGGGGCGGCCCTCGCCAAGGGACAAATATCCTGGGCGCTGGCAGCCGAAGGCTTGCCCGCCGAAATCATCAAGTCTGCTATCGAGAGATGCATTGCGCGGCGACGGTGACGCGTACCGCCATTCGCGCACCCCTCCCGCCAAAGTGATTAAATTGACAAACGAGACGTATTTAATTTGTGGCATTTTCCTAGCGCGGCGATAAAGTAGGCCGGTTAACCAAATTAAACAAGAATTATGTTCGTTGTGATTGCGCTTCGCGGTTCGAAAATGAGCCGCCGACAGCGACAGGATCTCTCGAGAAAGGGGGGATCATGTGTAGACTTAAAATAACTGCTATGGCGGCGGGCCTGGTCTTGGCGCTGTTAAATCTCTTGCCGAGTGCGGCTCGAGCACAAATCGATCCCGCCGGGCCCGCCGTCGCCAGTTCGTCGTCCAAACCGATTGGCAAGGTGGTGGCGGCCACAGGCACTGTCACGATCGTACACGCGGGCGCAGTGATCGTTCAGGCGAATGTCTCAGGTGAGCCCGGTCGCGCCAAGACGGGTGATCTCGTCTATCTCGGTGACGTGGTGCTGACCGGGGCCGACAGCCGAGTCGGAATAAACTTCAGCGACGGCAGCTCGTTCAATCTATCGAGCAACGCCCGTATTGTGCTGGATCAGTATGTGTATGAGCCGGCCGGCAGGTCCAATGCGGCCCTGTTCAGTCTCGCCAAGGGAACGTTCACTTTCGTTGCGGGCAATGTTGCGAAGACCGGCGACATGAAGGTCGATACGCCCGTTGCCACGTTGGGAATCCGAGGTACGACGCCGCACATCGAGCTTTCGGAGGACGGGTCAGCCAAATTTTCGACGCTGATCGAAGAGGGCAAAAGCAAGCGCCTGAAGAAGCCGCCCGCAGGCGCGGCGCCGGAGCCCGATCGAAGCGCCAATCGCAGGCTCAATATCTGTCGGGGGTGCTGAGACGTTGCTTGGCCGAAGCCGCCCTGATGCCGGCCAGAGTCGGCTCGGCAGAGAGACAAGATGAGTGCTTCGTTCGCCTGGGGATTTGACGCCTGGTGTGAAAATGACCGCACGACCCAGCGCCATCAGGGCAGTGATGCTCATTCTCGTCGTTGGACTGGCCGGTTCGTCGGGCTTGGCGCAGACGCCGAAGAAGGGCAGCTCACTCAAGAACATCGAACTGTGTAACGGGTCGGATCGCCTCTCGCCCGAAGCTCGGATCGATGCCTGCACGGCGTTTATCGATGCGGGCGAGGGGAGCGCAAACGGCTTCGCCGTCGCCCACAACAACAGGGGCAATGCCCGTAGCGCCAAAGCCGACTACGGCGGCGCGATCAAGGATTTCCTTGAAGCGACCCGGCTCAACCCCAATTATGCGAAAGCCTTCAACAACCTCGGCGTGGCCTATCTGAGGACGGGCTCGCACGACCTCGCTCTTGGCGCTTTTCAGGAGGCGCTGAAGCTCAACCCCGACTATGCCACTGCTTTTGCCAACCGTGCGGCAACGTACTTGAAGAGGAATGCGTACGACCGTGCGGCGCAGGACTATGACGAAGCAATTCGCCTTGACCCGAAGCTGGAGGCGGCGTGGAGCGGACGCTGTTGGGCCCGAGCCGTCCTCGGCGCCCTGCAGGCTGCGATGGAGGATTGCGAGATGGTGCTTCGATCGGGAGCGGGCAACGCCGCGACATACGATTCGCGAGCCCTGATAAATCTGAAGATGGGACAACTCTCCGCGGCTGTCGACGATTACAATTCGGCGCTGCGATACGCGCCCAAGCTGGCGAGCGCGCTGTACGGTCGCGGGGTAGCCAGATTCAAGCTCGGCGACACCGATGGCGGCAACAGCGATATCTCGGCGGCCAGGAGAATCGAGGCTGGAATCGCCGAAGACTTTGTCCGCTATGGGGTGCCGTCGAGGGACTGACCAGCCGCGACGGCACCGTCGTGCAGCCGTTAACAACTGCTTAACCGCCTGCGTCTCAAATTCAACTGGCGGATCGGGCCCCGCTCGACCCGGCACGGCGTGCTGTTCCCAGCGCAAACCAAGAGATAGCATTAACAAGTCCTTAATTGGCGAGACCTACAGTCGACGGCACCGCCGGCGCCATGCCGGCATGACCGCCGAACCGGAAGAAATACCGCCAATGGCGCGAAAGGCTGCCGCTGGATTTGTGTCGCGAGCCCGCGCTTTGGCGCGAGGCTTGTCGCGCCATGTCGGCGGGGCGTCTTTGCTGGCGGCCTGTTTCCTGATTGGCATCGGTGCGCCGGTCCGGGCCGCCGATCCGATCAGGGGCGAGGCGACGTTTTCAGCCGGTGGCGGCTTTGCCCGTCTCGTCATCAAGCTCGGCGAGGACGTTCCCTCCGAGGTGACGACCGCAGGCTCCATCCTCATCATCCGCTTCGACCGGCCCGTCGATGTTCCCGTCGACCGCGTACCGGAAGGCGCGCCCGATTACGTCAACTCCGCCCGCCGCGATCCCGACGGCGGCGCCATTCGCCTGTCGCTGGCGCGGCACGTCACCGTCAACACCATGAACGCCGGCGAGCGCACCTTCGTCGACCTGCTGCCCGAGGGCTGGAAGGGGCCGCCGCCGAGCCTGCCTATGGACGTGGTCAAGGAGCTCGCGGAGCGGGCACGCGCGGCCGAGCGTGCGCTGCGCGCCCAGCGCGCCGCTGCGGAGGCCAAGAAGCGTCCGCAGATCCGCGTCCGTGCCTCGATGCAGCCGACCTTCGTGCGCTTCGTGTTCGAGATGCCCGACGGGGTCGGCGTCTCCTCCGTGCTCAACGAGCAGAAGCTGACGCTGGTCTTCAACGCCAATCTCAATTTCGACCTGGCGGACGCGGTGGTCGCCGCGCCGCCGAACGTCGCCTCGATCAAGCAGAAGTCCGATATCGACCAGACCAATGTCGAGATCGCGCTGATCGGCGATTCCGACGTGCATTCGTTCCGCGACGAGAAGAACTATGTCGTCGACGTCTCCTTCCAGCCCGACAAGAGCAAGTCGGCTGCGACGCCCGAGGCGACGATCGCGCAGATGAAGCCGGCCGGTCACGGGCCGGCAGCTAGCCCTGCGCCCGCGCCGGAAAAGCCCGCCGCCGAGAAAAAGGACGCCCACCGAGAGATCGCGCCGCCGACCTCCGAGACGATCGCGCGCGAGGCCAAGATCGACATCAAGCCCGAGGCGAAGGTGGAAGCGCCCGCCGCGCTGCCGCCCGCCGATGCGCCGAAACCGGCAGCCCCTCCCGCGGCCGAGGCGGCGCAGGCTCCCGAGGGGCCCAAGGAGGCTGCGAAGCCGGCTCCGCCAGCGCCGGCGGCTGCGCCTGTCGAAGCGCCCAAGGAGATCGCGAAGGAACCGGCCAAGGATGCCGCCAAGGATGCCGGCACGGATGTCGCCAAGGCCGCGCCGGCGCCGGTCGCGCCAACGATTGCCGGCGTCGATGCACGCCGCGACAGCGACGGCCTGCGCGTGACGTTCCCGCTTCAGGTCGCAACGCCGGCGGCAGCGTTCCGCCGCGGCGACACCGTGTGGCTGGTGTTCGATACGCCGAAGCCCGTCGATGTCGAGGCGATCCGCAGCAAGGGCGGCGCGATGATCGGCGAGGTCGGCCGCATCCCGCTCGACAAGGGGCAGGCGGTCCGCATCCGTCTCACCCGCCCGCTGGTCTATTCGCTGACGAGTGAGGAGGTCGGCAAGGAGACCAACTGGATGTTGACGCTCGCCGACAAGATCCAGGCGACGCCGCTGCCGCTGATGATGTCGCGCAACATCACCGATCCCGCGCTGGCCAACATTGCGATCCCCTTCGCCAATCCGGGCCAGCTGCACAAGCTCACCGATCCCGATGCCGGCGACACGCTCTATGTCGTCACCGGGCAGCGGCCGGTGCGCGGCTTCATCAAGCGGCAGGACCTCGTCGATCTCTCGCTGCTGGAATCCGCGCACGGCATCGCGATCCGGCCGAACTCCGACGAGATCGGCGTCGAGGTCGGCGCCGACAAGGTGATACTCGGCAAGAAGGGTGGCTTGACGCTGTCGCCGGTCGACATCTCGGCCGAGCGGGCGCCGACCGCGGTGCGCCCGATCTTCAGTCCCGAAGGCTGGCGCAAGGGCCAGTCGGAAAACTTCATGACGCGCCAGAGCGAGCTGATGACCGCGATCTCGGCGGTCGAGCCGGGGCTGCGTTCGCTGCCGCGGCTCGACCTCGCGCAATTCTACATGTCGCGCGCGATGTATCACGAGGCCAAGGCCGTGACCGACGTGATGCTGAGCGATCCCCTCAACAAGGAGGAGAGCGGTGCGCTGATCATGCATGCGATCGCCAGCATCCTGATCGGCCGGACGGCGCAGGGCCTGAAGGATCTCGCCAATCCTGCGATCGGCAACAGCCACGATTCCCAGCTCTGGAAGGCGCTCGCCTTTGCGCGCCAGGGTAAATGGGCCGATGCGCGCGAGAAGTTCAAGAACGTCGAATTCGCCATCGCCTCGCTGCCGCTCGACATCCAGCGCATCGTGACGATGGACGCGATGCGCGCATCCCTCGAGGTGAAGGACTATGCCGGCGCCTCCAAGCGCCGCAGCGAGCTCGAGGTGGTCGGTGTCCCGCCCGAGGCCGCGCCGGGCTTCGCCGTGCTGCGCGGCCGGCTCGCCGAGGCGCTCGGCCACGACAAGGATGCGCTCGACGACTACAAGTTCGCGGTCGCCTCGAACGACCGTCCGGCTGCGGCCGAGGCCAAGCAGCTCGAGGTCGCGCTGCGCCAGAAGCGCGACGAGATCGGCAAGGAAGAGGCGCTGCGCGAGCTCGAGACGCTGTCGATGACCTGGCGCGGCGACGCGATCGAAGTCAAGACGCTGCAGATGCTCTCGCGCCTCTATGCCGAGAACGGACGCTACCGCGATGCGCTCACCGCCGCGCGCACCGCGACCAGGCTCCAGCCGAACGCGGAAGCCTCGCGTCAGGCGCAGGATCTTGCCTCCGAGCTGTTCACGCAGATCTTCCTCGGGCCGAAGGGCGACGAGCTGCCGCCGGTCGAGGCGCTCGGGATGTTCTACGAATTCCGCGAGCTGACGCCGATCGGCCGCCGCGGCGACGAGCTGATCCGCCGGCTCGCCGACCGTCTCGCCGCGATCGATCTGCTCGACCAGGCCGCCGAGCTCCTGCAATACCAGGTCGATCATCGCCTCGAAGGCGCCGCGCGCGCCCAGGTCGCCGCGCGCCTTGCCATGATCTATCTCGCCAACCGCAAGCCCGACATGGCGATCACCGCGCTGCGCGCGAGCCGCATCAGCGATCTCTCCGGCGAGCTCCGGCAGCAGCGCCTGCTGCTGGAAGCGCGCGCGCAGAGCGACGTCGGCCGTCACGATCTCGCGCTCGACATCGTCTCCAACGTCGCCGGGCGGGAGGTGCTGCGCCTGCGCTCCGACATCTTCTGGGCGGCGCGGCGCTGGCGCGAGTCCGCCGAGCAGATCGAGCTCTATTACGGTGACCGCTTCCGCGACTTCAAGCCGCTCAATGCGGTCGAGAAGAGCGACATCATCCGCGCCGCCGTCGGCTATGCACTCGCCGACGACTCGATCGGCCTGTCGCGCTTCCGCGAGAAATACGCCCCGCTGATGAGCGAGAGCGCCGACCGTCTCGCCTTCGACATTGCGAGCAAGCCGGCCGCAGCCTCCAGCGCCGAATTCGCCGAGATCGCCAAGCTCGCCGCCAGCGTCGACACGCTCGACGGTTTCCTGCGCGAGATGAAGCAGCGCTTCCCCGACGCCACGGCGCGCGCACCCGGCGCTCCGCAGGCCAAGGACACGAGCGACCACACCGGCTCGCTGCCTACGATCCCGGTTGTCCGGCAGATCAAGATGACGCGGTAGAGCTCGCTACCGCCCGAGGCGCGGCCCGCGACGGTTCCACGATCTCGTCATTGCGAGCGTAGCGAAGCAATCCAGAGTCGTTCCGCTGAGGCAGTCTGGATTGCTTCGTCGCAAGGGCTCCTCGCAATGACGGGGAGGGAGCGGAGGCGATCGCTGAGGGCGGAGGGGATGCAGGCATCGCCCGAAGGCCGCCTCACCCCCCGTAACTCTGCACCAAGCTCCCCGCCACCAGCGACCAGCCGTCGACCAGCACGAAGAAGATCAGCTTGAACGGCAGCGAGATCGTCGCCGGCGGCAGCATCATCATGCCCATCGACATCAGCACCGAGGCGACGACGAGGTCGATGATCAGGAAGGGCAGGAACAACAGGAAGCCGATCTCGAAGGCGCGCTTCAGCTCGGAGATCATGAAGGCGGGGACGAGAATGCGCAGTGCGAGATCGTCCGGCGTGGCGGGCGGTGCCTCGCCGGAGAGATCCAGGAACAGTTTCAGGTCCTTCTCGCGCACGTTCTTCTGCATGAAGCCGCGGAGGGGCACGGAGGCGCGCTGGAGCGCATCCTCGACGCCGATCTGGTTGGCGACGAGCGGGCGGATGCCCTCGTCATAGGATTTCTGCAGGACAGGTCCCATCACGAAGAAGGTGAGGAACATCGCGAGCGCGATGATCACCGAGTTCGGCGGGGCAGTCGCGGTGCCCATCGCGGTGCGCAGCAGCGACAGCACCACCACGATGCGCGTGAACGACGTCATCATGATCAGGATCGACGGCGCGATCGAGAGCACCGTGAGCAGCGCGATCAGCTGGATCGCGCGCTCGGTGACGCCGCCGCCGCCCGCGCCGCCGCCGAGATTGATGCTGATGTCCTGGGCATGCGCGATGCTCGCGAGCGAAGCCGCGCCGACCAGGACAGAAAGGAAAAGAACTCTACGCGGGAGGGCCGGCAACCTCACGAAGACGGCTTCGGACGGCCGAGCAGGGAGGCCATCTCGTCTTCGAGATTTTCAAAGCTGGTCTTTTCCGCGGCCGGCTTCGCCGGCGGGGCGGGCGGCGCCGGCGGCTCGCTGCGAGCGGCGCGCGCCGGAGCGGGCGGCGGCTCGGGCGCAACCGGGGGCGCGACCGTTTCCCCCGCCGGGCGGCGCAGGGCAGCCTCCAGGCGCTGCGCCATTTCGGCGAGATTCTGCTCGGCGCTCGATGGCGCGGCAGCAGGCGCCGGCGGCGGAACGGGCGGAGCCTGCGGCACGGGCGGAGGAGGCGGTGGTGCGGCGGCGCGCTCGGCCCGCACCGGCGGCATCTTCATCGGCTCACTGCCGCGCGGCGGACGCGGCATCAGCGGCGGCTCGCCGCGGGCGATGCGCGGCGGCAGCGGCTCGGGCCGCGGTTCGCGCTCGGGACGTGGCGCGACCGGCTCCGGCGTGAAGCCGCCCAGGGCCGGCTCGCTGCGGCGTTCCGCCAGGGCAGGCGCAGGCCGGCGCACTTCGTCGGCGAAGGAGGGGCGCGCGGGCCGCGGCGGCGGTTCGGGCATTTGCGGCTCGGGATGATCGAGCAGCTCGGGCCGCGGCGCGTCGTCGGCCCAGCCGCCGGCATCGGGCATCGGCGCAAGGCGCGGCGGTTCGGCGGCATTCGGCCGTTGCGGGATCTGGTCGCGGCTGGGCGCGGCGCGAACGATGTTGGGCTCGACGACGATGTCGGTCGGGCCGCCGATCATCAGCAGATGCTCGACATTGTCGCGCCGGACCAGCACCAGCCGGCGCCGGCCGTCGACCGCGGCGGCGTCGATCACGGCGAGGCGGGGCATCCGGCCGCGCTGGGTGTTGGCGCCGATGCGGCTACCGGCGAATCGGCGAACCAGCCACGCAGCGACGCCGATCAACGCCAGCACGACGATGAACGCGACGATGAAGGTGATAGGGCTGCCTTGCATACTTGTCCCCGACAAATGGCGCTTTTCTCGTGCCCATGGTCAGTTGAGCCGACCACCGGCGGACGATGCCCCAAAACTGCGATTTCTTAACGTTCCACGGCAAGTTTTGCCGTCCCCAACTCTTAATAACCCATGAATCGCCCGATCCAAAACGACTTCTTGCCCTGTGCACGCGCCGCCAAACGGTTGGGTTAATGCCACTTTTCGCGGCGGCGAATCGCGCCGGCGCGAGAATCAGCTTCGGCTGGGAGACATGCTTTGCGAGCGGTCCTTAACCAGCTGTTAACCATACAGGCGGCAAATTCTGCCTAGCGGCGGTCCCTGGGGTCCGTCCGGGGCGGAGGGAGCCGCGACGATGTCCATCAACGACCTTCCGGTGCTGTCGGCGCTTCGCACCAAGATGCAGTGGCACCAGGAGCGCCAGCGCGTCCTGTCCGAGAACGTCTCCAACTCCGACACGCCAAAATTCCGGCCGCGCGACCTGGTCGAGCCGAAGCTCGACAAGACCGGCGCCGTCACGGGGTCCATGGGGCCTTTGGCCATGACCCGGACCAGCGCCTCGCACATGACGCCGTCGGGGGCGCCTTCCGCCTTCGACCAGAACAAGAATGCCGGTTTCGAGACCCGCCCTGCCGGCAATGCCGTCAATCTGGAGGAGGAGATGATGAAAGCCGCCAGCAACCAGATGGATTACGCCGCGGCGACCTCGCTCTATTCGAAGAGCCTGCGCCTGCTCAAGACCGCGATCGGCAAGGGTTAGGCCTAAAGGAGGCGGATCATGGCAAATGACAGCAGCGACTTCGCCCGCTCCATGGCGATCGCGACCTCGGGCCTGCGCGCGCAGGCCGGGCGCATGCGGGTGATCTCGGAGAACATCGCGAATGCGGATTCGACGGCGCAGACCGCCGGCGGCGATCCCTACCGGCGCAAGGTGCCGACCTTCTCCTCCGCGCTCGACCGCACGCTCGACGCGCAGGTCGTCACCCTCGGCAGGATCAAGCCCGACCAGTCCGCCTTCCGCGTCAGATACGAGCCGAACAATCCGGCTGCGGATGCGAGCGGCAACGTCAAATATCCCAACGTGAACTCGGTGGTCGAGATGACCGACATGCGCGACGCGCAGCGGTCCTACGAGGCCAATCTCAACATCATCAGTGCGACGCGCCGGATGATCCAGCGCACGCTCGACATCCTCAAGAGCTGAACAGGACATTTGAGCCATGGCATCACCGACAATCGCCGCCAACGCCTACGCCAATCTCGCCCGCGTGCTGGAGAACAGCGGCGCCGGCAAGGGCAGCGAACCGAACGGGCAATCCTTCGCCGCGCTGCTGAAGGACGCAGTCGGCAGCGTCATGGAATCCGGCCGCAAGTCCGACGCGCAGACGGTGGCAATGGCCGCCGGCAAGGCCAACGTGATGGACGTGGTCACGGCGGTCGCCGACACCGACGTCGCGGTGTCCACGCTGGTCTCGGTCCGCGACCGCGTCATCGCGGCGTATGAAGACATCATGAAGATGCCGATCTGATTTTTTGCGCTGGCGCTCGTCCCAATCGTCATTGCGAGCGAAGCGAAGCAATCCAGAATCTCTCCGCGGCGGCAGCCTGGATTGCTTCGCTTCGCTCGCAATGACGGGGGAGGGGGTCTTCGCATCGCTCGGAGCAGCGGTGGGAAGGTGGAAATGAACAAGGAAAGTTTGAAATGACCGGACCCGAGACCCTCGACGTCGCGCGTGATGCGATCTGGACCATCGTGATCGTGTCGTCGCCGCTGATGGTGGTCGGCCTCGTGGTCGGCGTCATCGTGTCGCTGTTCCAGGCCCTGACGCAGATCCAGGAGCAGACGCTGATCTACGTGCCGAAGATCCTGGCTATCTTCGCTACGATGCTGTTGGCGCTGCCATTCATGGCCGACTCGCTCCACGCCCACATGCTGCGGATCTCGTCGCGAATCATCGGCGGCTGAGGCACAATGCGTGAACTATGCGCATCGACGTCTCGCTGCTGCCGGCGCTCGCCGCTTCCTTCATGCTCGCCTTCGCCCGGGTCGGCGCGATGGTGATGCTGCTGCCGGGGCTCGGCGAGACCAACATTCCGACACGGATCAAGCTGTCGATCGCGTTGCTGCTCACGCTGATCATCCTGCCGCTGCATCGCAATGCCTACCAGGTCGACATGGGCTCGCTGGCGCCGCTGCTGGTCTTGATGCTGCATGAGATCGCGATCGGCATCGTCTTGGGCGCGACCGCGCGCGTGACGCTGTCGGCGCTCCAGGTCGCGGGATCCGTGATCGCGCAGCAGATGGGGCTCGGCTTCGTCACCTCGGTCGATCCGACGCAGGGACAGCAGGGCGTGCTGGTCGGCAACTTCCTGACCATGCTGGGCGTGACGCTGCTGTTCGCCACCGACAGCCACCATCTGGTGATCGCGGCGCTGAACGACAGCTACACGATCTTCTCGCCGGGCGAGACCGTGTCGAGCGGCGACATCGCTTCGCTCGCAACGCGCGCCTTCGCCGCCGCGTTCCGCCTCGGCCTGCAGCTCTCCGGGCCGTTCCTGGTGTTCGGCCTCGTCTTCAACATCGGGCTGGGCGTGCTGGCGCGGCTGATGCCGCAGATGCAGGTCTATTTCGTCGGCGTGCCGCTGTCGATCTTCGCGGGCTTCCTGGTGCTCGCCGTGGTGCTCACCGCGATGATGGGCACCTATCTCGACTACTTCATCGGTGTCATGCACCAGATGATGCCGCTCAAGTAGGTGATCGATGGCGGAAGACAACGATCCCGAAAGTCAAACAGAAGACCCGACGCAAAAGCGCCTCGACGATGCGCTTCAACGCGGCGACGTCGCCAAGAGCCAGGAGATCAACACCTGGTTCATGATGGCGGGCGGCACGCTCGTGGTCTCGACCTTCTCGGGCTCGGTCGGCGGCGGGCTGCTGACGCCGATGCGCAACCTGCTCGCCAATTCCTGGATGATCAAGACCGACGGCAAGGCTCTGCTCGCGCTGATGCAGCAGATCGAATTCGCCGTGCTTGCAGCGATCGGTGTGCCCCTCTTGATGCTGATGCTGGCCGCGATTGCCGGCAACATGCTGCAGCACCGCCTGGTGTGGTCGACCGAATCCCTGACACCCAAGTTCAGCAAGATCTCGCCCGGGGCAGGCTTCAAGCGCATCTTCGGTAAGC
This sequence comes from Bradyrhizobium sp. SPXBL-02, assembly GCF_051853065.1. Lineage (NCBI taxonomy): Bacteria > Pseudomonadati > Pseudomonadota > Alphaproteobacteria > Hyphomicrobiales > Nitrobacteraceae > Bradyrhizobium > Bradyrhizobium sp. SPXBL-02. The sequence continues at coordinate 3,035,252 of NZ_CP182474.1, forward strand.
AGGCGGCGGCCAATTTTCTCAAAGGCATCGGCAAGCTGGTGGTGCTTGGCGTGGTCATGACCATGATCCTGTGGCCGGAGCGGCATCGCATGGAGGCGATGGTCAGGCTCGATCCGGCCGCCATGCTCGGCGCCAGCACCAGCATGACGATCCATCTGCTCGGCGCGGTGGTCGCCGCACTCGCGATCGTCGCCATCGCCGACTACTTCTTCCAGTACCGCAGCTGGTTCCAGCGGCAGAAGATGTCGCTCCAGGAGATCAAGGAAGAGTTCAAGCAGTCCGAAGGCGACCCGCACATCAAGGGCAAGATCAGGCAGCTGCGGCAGCAGCGCGCCAAGAAGCGCATGATGGCGGCGGTTCCCAAGGCCTCCGTGATCATCACCAACCCGACCCACTATTCGGTGGCGCTGTCCTACGAGCGCGGCATGACCGCGCCGATCTGCGTCGCCAAGGGCGTCGACAACCTCGCCTTCAAGATCCGGGAGATCGCCCGCGAGCACGACATCCCGATCGTGGAGAACGTGCCGCTGGCCCGCGCGCTCTACGCTACCGTCGACATCGACCAGGAAATCCCGACCGAGCACTATCACGCCGTCGCCGAGGTCATCGGCTACGTCATGCGCCTGAAGCGGGGATTTGGCGCCGGACGGGGGTAAGATGCCCGAAAAGTACCGGAAATGGCCGTAATCTGGGAATCAGCGTACCTTTCGCCGCTGCTGCCCTTGCACCTCAGGGTCCGATTCAGGCAGGGAGGACCCCATGCGCCCCATGGCGCGTTGATTCTCTGCCGACAGGCCGCGCCAGCTTGAGATGACCGCCGAGACCGACCACGACCTCACACGCGAGCCCGTTGCGGCGCACGAGCCGTCGCCGCGCTCGGGCAGCATTGCGCTGGTACTGCTGGTGGCCGCCGGCCTCGTCGCCGTGGCCGTCGGGCTTATGACGCTCGGGCGCGCCCAGGCGCAGCCCTACATCCTCGGCATCCTCGCCGTGCTGGCGATGGTCGGCCTGTTCAACCTGTTCGCCTTCGCCGCCGGCATCATCCGCTTTGCCGACCGCAATCTCGACGATCCCATCATCGGCCGCATTTCCGATCACGCCTTCGACGGCCTTGCGGTCACCGACGCGCGCGGACACGTGGTCTACTCCAATGCCGCCTATCTGACGCTGACCGGCGCCAGCGGCCCGCAGGACGTCCGCCCCGTCGAGCGCGTCTTCATCGGCAACCCCGACGTCTCGGAAGCCGTGTTCCGGCTGCTCAAGGCCGCCCGCGAGGGCAAGCGGCAGCAGGAAGAAGTGCGCATCTCCGGCCATGACGGCAGCCAGGGCCGCTGGCTGCGCATGCGGGTGCGCCCGCTCGGCACCGGCAAGCGCGAGGCGAAATACGCGGTGTGGTCTATCGCCGACATCACGCGCGACCGCGAGCGCCAGGAGGACGTGTTCCAGGAGCTCCAGCACGCGATCGAATATCTCGATCACGCGCCTTGCGGCTTCTTCTCGGTCAATCCGGCCGGCGAACTCGCCTATGTCAACGCGACGCTGGCGAACTGGCTCGACTACGACCTCGCCGAGATCGGCTCGGGCGGCCTGAAGCTCACCGACATCGTCTCCGGCGACGGCGCTTCGCTCTTGACCTCGATCGTGGCGGTGCCGGGCGAGGTGAAGACCGAGGTCTTCGACATCGACCTGCGCATGCGCACCGGCAAGACCATGCCGGTGCGGCTCTATCACAAGCTCGCCTTCGGCGCCGACGGCGCGCCGGGGCCCTCGCGCACGCTCGTGATCAGCCGCGCCCGCGACGAGCGCAGCGACCCCGACCGTGCCGCCGAAGTGCGCTTCATGCGCTTCTTCGACCACACGCCGATGGCGATCGCGACCGTCGACCGCGCCGGCAATGTGGTGCGTGCCAATGCCCGCTACGCCAAGCTTAGTCAGGCGCTCGGGCTGGACACCTCCTCCAAGTCGATCTTCCGCGCGGTCAATTCGCGCGACCGGCACCTCCTGATCGCGGCCATCAACCAGGCCGCCGAAGGCAAGGCCGACATCGCGCCGGTCGAGGTGGCGCTGGAGGGAACCAAGGAACGCTGGGGCCAGTTCTTCGTGACTCCGGTCGATTCGGCCGAGACGGAGGCGGAAGCCGCCATCGTGCACATGCTCGAGACCACCGAGCGGCGCGCGCTGGAGAACCAGATCAACCAGTCGCAGAAGATGGAGACGGTGGGCCAGCTCGCCGGCGGCATCGCCCACGACTTCAACAACGTGCTGTCCGCCATCATGATGGCGAACGACTTCCTGCTGAACGCGCACAAGCCGACCGACCCGTCGTTCCAGGACATCATGCAGATCAAGCAGAACGCAACGCGCGCCGCCACCCTGGTGCGGCAGCTGTTGGCGTTCTCGCGGCGGCAGACGCTGCGGCCGCAGGTGCTCGATCTCGGCGACGCTTTGAGCGATCTCACCATGCTGCTGCGGCGGCTGATCGGCGAGAAGGTCAAGCTCGACCTCGTCCACGGGCGCGACCTCTGGCCGGTGAAGGTCGACGTCTCCCAGTTCGAGCAGGTGATCGTCAATCTCGCGGTGAACGCGCGCGACGCCATGCCCGACGGCGGCAAGCTGATCATCCGCACCGCCAACGTCACCACCGAGGACGCGGGCAAGCTCGCCTACAAGGGCATGCCCGCTGCGGATTATGTTCGGATCGAGGTCGCCGACACCGGCACCGGCATCCCCGCCGACATCCGCGACAAGATTTTTGAGCCGTTCTTCTCGACGAAAGAGGTCGGCAAGGGCACTGGCCTCGGGCTCTCCACCGTCTACGGCATCGTCAAGCAGACCGGCGGCTTCATCTACGTCGATTCCGAGCCGGGGCAGGGCACCTCCTTCCACATCTTCCTGCCGCGCCACCACGCCGAGGCCGAGGTGCAGGTCGAGCAGCCAGCTGTGGCCAGCGCGACGGGCGGCGCCGCCAAGGAACCCGCGCCCGCCGCGGCGGCAGAGGCGAAGCCGCGCACCGACCTCACCGGGCAGGGCACCATCCTGCTGGTCGAGGACGAGGAGGGCCTGCGCGCGCTCAATGCCCGCGGCCTGCGCTCACGCGGCTACACCGTGGTCGAGGCCGAGAACGGCGTCGAGGCCATGGAGGTGCTGGACGAGCAGAGCGGCGCGATCGATCTCGTCGTCTCCGACGTCGTCATGCCGGAGATGGACGGCCCGACGCTGCTCAAGGCCATGCGCGAGAAGAATCCCGACATCAAGTTCATCTTTGTCTCCGGTTATGCCGAGGATGCCTTCGAGAAGAGCCTGCCTGAAGGGCAGCAGTTCGACTTCCTGCCGAAACCCTTCACGCTCAGCCAGCTGGTGGCGGCGGTGAAGGAGACGATGACGAAGCAGGGGTGAGGGGCGAGCGGCGCTGCGCCGTTCCCGCATTCTCCGTCATTGCGAGCGAAGCGAAGCAATCCAGACTGCGTGCGTGGAACCATCCTAGATTGCTTCGTCGCAAGGGCTCCTCGCAATGACGGTGGATAGAGTTGCGCTTCGCAACGGACGCGGGAAAAAGCTGAAATCCCGGCCCCAAGCCCACCGGTAACTAGCGACCGCGGTTCCCCGCGTACCCAAACCCCCGCCAAATATGGGCTTTTGCCACATCCCCGCGACTGAGGGCCGCAGCCATGGGTTCCGAAACCGGCTTCACTTTTCGGGAAGTCTGACCATCTTAGGGGCACGTCCCCATGCCGGGGATTTGGGAAACGCACATGACTTTCTCGCAACGATCCCGCACTCTCTTCAAGACGATCGCCGTCGTGCTGGCGCTTGCGCTGCCGACCGCGCTGGCGATCTCGTCCGCCGACGCGCGCGTCGGTGGCGGCATGTCGTCGGGTTCGCGCGGCTCGCGCACCTATTCGGCTCCGCCGTCGACCACGACCGCGCCGGGCTCCACCTCGCAGTTCAACCGGACCTACACCCAGCCGGGTGCGGGCATGAACTCGGCTGCTTCCGCGCCCGCGCGCGGCGGCCTGTTCGGCCGCGCCGGCGGCTTCATGGGCGGCCTTGCGGCCGGCTTCCTCGGCGCCGGCCTGCTCGGCATGCTGTTCGGTGGCGGCCTGTTCGGCGGCCTCGGCGGCCTGTCCTCGATCCTCGGCCTGATCATCCAGATCGCGCTGGTGGTCCTCGTGGTGCGGCTGGCAATGTCCTGGTGGCAGCGCCGTCACGCCCCGCGGGCGGCTTACGCCAATGCTGATTCCGGCGCAGGTCCCGGACCGCAGACGAACTATCGCAGCGGCCTTGGTGGTGGTCTTGGCGGCGGCCTCGGCGGCTTCGGCTTCGGCGCCAACAATGCGCCGCTCGAGATCAAGCCGGATGACTACGAGGCGTTCGAGCGGCTGCTCGGCGAGGTCCAGGCCGCCTGGTCGAACGAGGACGTGGCCAAGCTGCACACCCTCGCGACGCCGGAAATGGTGTCCTACTTCGAGCAGGACCTTGCCCAGAACCGCACCCGCAACGTGATCAACAAGGTCACGAACGTGAAGCTGTTGCAGGGCGACCTCGCGGAAGCCTGGCGCGAAGGCGAGACCGACTACGCCACAGTGGCGCTGCGCTTCGCGCTCACCGACAAGACGGTGGATCGCAACACCGGCGCAATCGTCGCCGGCGGCGAGCAGCCGGGCGAGGCGACCGAGATCTGGACCTTCGCCCGCCGGCCGGGCACCGGCTGGGAATTGTCGGCGATCCAGCAGACCAACTGATCGCGGACGAGATGAGGAACCAGGGCGTCGTGCTTCGGCACGGCGCCTTTTCTTTTGGGCCTCTCGCAGCACGGCATCGGAATAAGCGGGGGCGCCTCGGGTTGAAGTCAGGCGGCGAACAAAAACAGCTTTGGGAGGACAGGATGATCCGTATCGAGAAATCCATGACGATTTCCAGTGTTGCGCTGGCCATGGTCTTGCTTGCTGCCCCATCGGCGCAGGCGCAGTCGGCCGACATGACCTTCTTCGTGACCTCCAACGGGCCCGGCAAGGGCGCCGATCTCGGCGGTCTCGAGGGCGCCGATGCGCAATGCCAGAAGCTTGCTCAGACCGCGGGCGCCGGCGCCAAGACCTGGCGCGCCTATCTCTCGACGCAGGCCGCCGACGGCAAGCCGGCCGTCAACGCCAAGGATCGCATCGGCAAGGGACCGTGGCAGAACGCCAAGGGCACGGTGATTGCCAAGGACGTCGCCGAGCTGCACGGCGCGACCAACAATCTCACCAAGCAGACCGCGCTCAGCGAAAAGGGTGAGGTCATCAATGGTTCCGGCGACCAGCCGAACCGGCACGACATCCTCACGGGATCGCAACCGGACGGCACCGCGTTTGCCGGGCCCGACGATCGCACCTGCAAGAATTGGACATCGAGCACGCAAGGCGCCGCAATGGTCGGCCATTTCGATCGCCGGGGTCTGCGCGACGACGAGCCCTCGAAGTCGTGGAACAGCTCTCACCCCTCGCGCGGTCCCGACGGCGGCTGCTCGCAGGCCGATCTGAAGAGCACCGGCGGCGACGGGCTGCTGTACTGCTTCGCGGCGAATTGAGTTTTGGGCGCGAAGCTCTTTCCACCTGTCATTGCGAGGAGCCCTTGCGACGAAGCAATCCAGACTCTCTCCGCAGAGGCATTTCTGGATTGCTTCGCTACGCTCGCAATGACGGCGTATGTGGCGCGGCCGTTCCGTCCAACCTGACGGAACCCTGAGCCGCATGCTACATTGGTCCGATCGCCTCCATGCTCACGGACCTCTCCCATGACATACGAGCTCTACTACTGGCCCGAGATCCAGGGCCGCGGCGAATATGTGCGGCTGGCGCTGGAGGAGGCGGGCGCCGCTTACGTCGACGTCGCGCGCGGTCCACGCGGGGTGGCTGCGATGATGAAGATGATGGACGCAGAGAAGGGCACACCGCCCTTTGCACCGCCGTTCCTGAAAGCGGGGAAGCTCGTCATCGGCCAGACCGCCAACATCCTGCTCTATCTCGGCGCCCGTCATGGGCTCGCGCCGAAGACGGAAGCCGGCCGGCTCTGGGTGCACCAGCTTCAGCTCACGATCACGGACTTGGTCGTCGAGATCCACGACACCCATCATCCGCTCGGGCCTTCGCTCTATTATGAGGACCAGAAGGCGCCGGCGAAGAAGCGCACGGCCGATTTCTGGGACGAGCGGGTGCCGAAATATCTTGGCTATTTCGAGCAGCTTCTCGACGCAAACGGCGGCACCTATGTCACCGGTCGCCGCCCGACCTATGTCGACCTCTCGCTGTTCCAGATCGTCGAGGGACTGCGTTATGCCTTCCCCAAACGCATGAAGGCGTTCGAAGCCGATGTCCCGGGCCTCGTCGGGCTGCACGACCGCATCGCCGCGCGGCCCAACATCAAGGCCTATCTCGCAAGCGAGCGCCGCATTCCCTTCAACGAGCAGGGCATCTTCCGCCGCTATCGCGAGCTGGATCGATAGCCGGTTTCGTGCAGGATGTGAGGCGTGTTCACCAGACGCCCGGGATGAGGCGATAGCGCACCCGCGCCGCATAATCGGTATAGCCCGGCAGGCCCTCGCGCAGCGTGCGCTCCTCGATCGGGATGCGGACCGCGAACAGGGCGATGAACAGCGGCATCATCGCAAGTCCCCACCACGACCCGAGCAGCAACGGCACGCCGGTGAAGAACAGGACCATGCCGCTATACATGGGATGGCGGACATAGGCGTAGGGACCGGTCGAGATCACGTGCTGCGCGCGCTCGGCTTGCAGCTTCACCACGGGCGCGGCGAACGAGTTCTCGCGGAAGACCCACATGGTGAACAGTGTCGAAACGAGGAACAGCCCGAGGCCGAGCACCTGCAACACGGTCGGCATGTCGGAGGATCGAACGCGGCGGTCGAGCCCCATCACGGCAAGCCAGGCCAGTATGGCGACGATGAAGAGGACCATGAACATCTTGTCGGCGGCGGGCTGATCCTTTTGCAGGACCGGCCGCAGACGTTCCGCGAGCAGCGCCGGATCCATCCGGTAGAGCCACCAGCCGCAGAGCGGGCCGAGCAGGGCGGAGATGGCGAGGAAGGCCCAGGCCGATGGCCAATGCAGCGTCCCGGCGCACGCGAACAGCAGCGCACCCATGCCGACGACAAAGACTGTGTTCTGCAACAGCAGCCGTGCGATCATGCGCAGGTCCCGGGTGAATGGCGCACGATTCTGGTCCGGCTATCCGGCAAAGATGCGGCCGGACACGCCAAAACCCCGATCGACCGGATCGGGCGCTTTCCGCTTTGGCAAGCGATCAGGCGAGCTGGTCGATCCGCGTGCCCTGACCCGGCGGCAGCGGCGCCGGCGGCTGCGGCTTGAAGGTCGGGTCCTCGTCCTTGACCTTGGTCTGATCGTCCTGCGGCTTGGTCGTGTCGTAGTTCGGAACCACGATCGCGATCGGCGGGGGCGCAACGGTGGAAACCTTCATCCGCAAATCCTCACACATGGAAACAAGCGAGCCTGCCCTGGGAGGAGCGAAATTTCCTTCAAGCCAATCGTTAAAATGCGAGGGAATTGGTGCGGGGGAAGGCCGCGTATGCGTGGCGCGACGCAGCTCACCACGTACTTCGTCATTGCGAGCGCAGAAGCAATCCAGAAATCTCTCCGCGGAGACAATCTGGATTGCTTCGTCGCAAGGGCTCCTCGCAATGACGGGGAAGGCCTCGTAGTCTCGGTTTGCACCGCGCGGATGAGACAGCGAAACGGAAGGCGCTCGCCCCCTATTCGTCCTTGCCGCGGGTGATCGCGATGGACGCTTCCGTCTTGGTGCGGGCGCATTCCATGTTGAGCCGGCGGTAGCGCATGCTGACCTTGTCGCCGCGGAGCAGGCCCATCCGCTTCAGGCAGCGCGTCGCGCCCGTCGTGGTGTCGTCCTTGGTCACGGTGAAGACGATCGCCGCCATCGATCCGACCAGCGCATAGAACTCCGGCTTCGGATTGCGATCACCCTTGGCATAGAGCTCGATCGAATATTTGTCGCCGCGGCAGCCGACCGACAGCTCCTTGGCCGCGGGGTGCGTGAGATACACGACGTTGGCGGCGCGGAAATTCACCTTGAGACGGTCGACCTGGTTCGCCAGCTCCTTGGCGCTGTCGTCGCAGCGATCGGCGCGGGCGGGCGAGGTGAGAGCCACAAGGCCGGTGATGGCGGCGGCGACCAGGATCGCGCCGCGGACGTTCAGTTTCAATGTCATGATAAAAAGCCCCTTAGGGCGCGCATTCAAGCGTCGGCCGACGCGAATCGCAAGGGTGGGCAGAGGCATTTCCACGAGCTGCGCCAATGCCTTCCCGTGCCGGATCTGCCCCTCCCATGCGCACCGCTCCCTTTCTTTTCTGGCTAAAATGCGCTTAGAACGCTTCTATGCTGAGAGGCCCGCCAGGGCCCCCAAAACCCCGAGATTTGCCCTATGAACGCTCCCACCGCTTTCCCCGACCAGTCCAAGCCCGTTCCGCCCTACAAGCACACCCCGCTGTTCCCGCTGGGCAAGGACGAGACGCCCTACAAGAAGATTTCGTCCGAGGGCGTCAGGGTCGAGAAGGTGCTCGGCAAGGACATGCTGGTGGTGTCGCGCGAGGCGCTGCGGGCGCTGTCGGAGGCGGCCTTTGGCGACATCAACCATTATCTGCGCCCCGGCCATCTGAAGCAGCTCCGCGCGATCCTGGAAGACGGTGAGGCCAGCCCGAACGACAAGTTCGTCGCGCTGGACTTCTTGAAGAACGCCAATATCGCGGCCGGCGGCGTGCTGCCGATGTGCCAGGACACCGGCACCGCGATCATCATGGGCAAGAAGGGCTGCAACGTCATCACCGACGGCGACGACGAGGCGGCGCTGTCCGAAGGCGCGCGCGATGCGTATCTGCGCCGCAATCTGCGCTACTCGCAGGTCGCGCCGCTCTCGATGTACGAGGAGAAGAACACCGCCAACAACATGCCGGCGCAGTGCGAGATCTACGCCGAGGGTGACGACGCCTACAAGTTCATGTTCATGGCGAAGGGCGGCGGCTCCGCCAACAAGAGCTTTCTGTTCCAGGCCACGCCCTCGGTGCTGACCAAGGACCGGCTGCTCGCGTTCCTGAAGGAGAAGATCCTCACGCTCGGCACCGCGGCGTGCCCACCCTATCACCTCGCGATCGTGATCGGCGGCACCTCGGCCGAGCTGTGCATGAAGACGGTGAAGCTTGCCTCGGCGCGCTATCTCGATGCATTGCCGACGCACGGCTCGCCTGACGGCAACGCCTTCCGCGACGTCGAGATGGAGAAGGAAATTCACAAGATGACGCAGTCGCTCGGCGTCGGTGCGCAGTTCGGCGGCAAGTATTTCTGCCACGACGTGCGCGTGATCCGCATGCCGCGTCACGGCGCTTCGCTCCCGATCGGGCTTGGCGTGTCCTGCTCGGCCGACCGCCAGGTGCTCGGCAAGATCACCAGGGACGGCATCTATCTCGAGGAGCTCGAGCACAACCCGGCGCAATATTTGCCGCAGGTCGAAGAGGCGCTCGGCGGCGAGGTCGTCAAGATCGACCTCAATCAGCCGATGAAGGACATCCTGGCGACGTTCTCGAAATATCCGATCAAGACGCGGGTCTCGATGACCGGCACCATGATCGTCGCGCGCGACAGCGCGCATGCCAAGCTGCGCGAGCGGCTGGAGAAGGGCGAGCCGCTGCCGGACTACTTCAAGAACCATCCGGTCTACTACGCCGGTCCCGCCAAGACGCCCGAGGGCTACGCCTCCGGCGCGTTCGGTCCGACCACCGCGGGCCGCATGGATTCCTTCGTCGACCAGTTCCAGGCCGCCGGCGGCTCGATGGTGATGGTCGCCAAGGGCAATCGCGCGCCGGCCGTGCGCGAGGCCTGCAAGAAATACGGCGGCTTCTATCTCGGCTCGATCGGCGGCGCCGCGGCGAACCTCGCCGAGCATTGCATCAAGAAGGTCGAGGTGCTCGAATATCCCGAGCTCGGCATGGAAGCGATCTGGCGCATCGAGGTCGTCGACTTCCCGGCGTTCATCATCATCGACGATAAGGGCAACGACTTCTTCAAGGAGTTGAATCTGGGCTGAGGCGGCGTTCCCCGGATGCTGCGCAGCATGAATTGCTGCGCAGCTGATCCGGGGTCCATCGTGGAGCCTGGTCCCGGCTCTGCGTCGCATCACGTCGTGCTGCGCCGCGTCCGGGACACGAGCGTGGCGCTTGCTCGCTCTATCTCGCTAACTGCAATTCGTGACCTGGTTCGAGCACAGCGCGCGCCACCAGCCGCGGACGCCGTCGTGGCTCTCGACCAATCCCCAGTAGCCGCTGCAGGCAAAAATGCGCTTCGGGCCGCCGTCGGTGTCGAGCGCACCGCCGAGCTCGCGCTGGGCCGGCATCCATTTGGCATCGATGAAGGGCGCCTGAAACAGCCCGCCCATGCGCGTGGCGCCATTGGCATAGGCTGCGCCGACCTTGTTCGAGGCGACCCAGCCGCGGCCGGCATAGGGCTTCGGCGCGCTGCGCGGATATCGCTTCTCGTCCTCGTAATCCTTGCCGGGCGGCCTCGCGCCTTCGATCAGGAACCAGCCGTCCCTGAAGCCGATGATGCGGAATTCGGTGAGCCAGCCGCCCTCGGGCGTGTTCTCGGCGCCGCCTAACTTCAACCGGTAGGGGGGCGGTAGCGTGCCGAGCACGCGCGCTTTCGCTGAAGGTTCAGCGCGCACGTTGAGGCCGTTCGGGTCCTTGTCGATGGACCAGGCGCCGAGATCGCAGGGCTCGGTGCCAGCAGGGAGCGTCGCGCGCTTGGCGGCCAGCTCGGCGTGCAGCCTGGCGAAATCGGTGTCGTCGTTATCAGAATCCGGCTCGGTGCGCGGCCTCAGCTCGGCTGAAATTGCCCGCGTCGCATCCGCCGTCAGCGTGACGACCAGAGCCTGGCGCGCCGCAAAGGCGCTTGCCGGTGTCTTCGGATCGTTCGATGTCGCGGGGTAGAGCGCGAGATACCCGGTCGAGCCTTCGGTTCGATAAGCGGTGCCGGCAACATAGCCTGCCGGCACCAAAGCGAGCGCGCTTGCGCGCCACGCAGGTTCGCTGTCATTCGCGCGCGCTGCCTGTGTCGCGACACACAGGATTGTCGCCGCGATGAGACGAAGCATACGCATCGGCGCAGCTTGCGTTACGCCCGCGCGCCCGTGAAGGGGAAGCTGCCCATCGGGCCGATGCCCATCTCGCCGCTGATGCTGTCGCCGGAGACCGTGCCGGTGAATTCGAGCGTGAGCGGCATCGGCTTGTCGATCGAGACCTTCCAGGAGACGTTGTCGCCGGAGACGGTGCCGTCGAAGATCTCGGTGGTATTGCCTTCCGCGCCCTGCGTGCCCGTGAGCGTGTCGCCCGCAGCCTTCAGGCTCAGCGTCGCCTGCCGCTCGCCCATCGGCGTCGTCATGGTCAGATTCCAGTTGCCGTCTACGGCCATTCCCGTCTCCCGAACAAATCTCGGCGGTCCGCGACGATCCGCGGCCGTCCCGAGCTGAGCCTATAGCGCAACTCGCAGGTCCTGACTAACCCTGCAATATGGCAATCAGGCCCGGGCGGCGGCGCGCCGGCGGCTGGTGACGATGAGCCGCAGCACCACATACTGCACGGCGAAGGCCAGGATCTTGGCGCCGCCGGCGACCACCGTGATGTAGAACGCCCAAAGCTTCAGATCGCCGGTGGAGGCGACCACGATCATCCCGGCGCCGATCACGAACATCAGCGCCGCCCAGGCATAGCCCGCAGCCGTCACATATTCCGGAACGGTCTCGGTGACGATCGGCGGCATGTAGCGCAGCATCCAGCCGCGCTTGAGCATGATGAGGCCGATCGCGAAATGCGCGATCGAGGGTTTGGCCAGCATGAAGCGCGGATCGTGGGTTAGAAGCGTGATCGCGCCCAGCACGACGACGAGCGCGAGGCTCGCATAGGTCATGTAGTTGAGCGCCTGCCCCTTGAGGCGGGCGTAGATCACCTGCGCGATTGCAGCGGCGATCGCCACCGACGTCGCCAGGATCACGTTGTCGGTGATGAGGTAGACGGCCAGGAAGATGATGGCGGAGAGGAAGTCGGAGGCGAGGCGGGCGAATACGTCCTTCATCGTCGATCCTGTTCAACGGGCGTCGGGGAGGGCGCGGGCGGGCGTACCGTACTTGATCTGGCGATACTCGGGATACCACTTTGTGAAGTAGATCGCACTGTTGCGGGCGGCAAAGGCCACCGCAAGGCTCGACCAGAGCGGCAGGCCGGGGACGTAGAGCAGCACGAGATTGGCCGCCGCCATCAACAGCGCGGCCGCGGTCCAGGCGCCGGTGATGATGTAATTGGCGCGGAGGAAGCCGGGCATCGCCGCGGTCTCGGCCGGCACCGCTTCAAGCGCATATTGCAGCGTGAAGGGATGGCGCAGCAGCATCGAGCCCAGCGCGATGACGAAGATTCCGACATCGACCGACAGCTTGACGCCGAGCGTGCCGAGCGCGGGGTCGATCAGCGCGAGGTAAAGGCCGATCGCGGCGAATATGAGCGCCGAGCCCGCGGCCAGGATCTTCACCGAGCGGCCGCGCGCGACATCGATCGCGATGGTGGCGAGGCAGATCGCCGACGCCGCAAACACGCTGAGCATTGCCGACGTCACCAGCATCAGGACGGCGAAGGCGCCGTAGGGTGCGAGGATCAGGAAAATCGCCATGGGCCGCCTCGGTGGGTCTATCTTGACGATGTAAAGATCAATAATGCCCCGGCGATGCCGGGTCAAGCGAAATCTTTACAGTGTCAAAATGACGTAAGCGACCTCCAAAGCGTGAAGGGCAGCAACGGCTTGGTCCAATGCCTCCTCGGCCAATTCGGTCCAGGGCACGAGCGGCAGTGCGGCGGCGATCAGCAGACCGAGGCACAGCAGGATGCCGCCGTTGAAGACGGTGTGGCGGCTTCGCCGCAGCCGGATCAACTGGAACGCGAGCGCAGCGCCGGCGAGGATGACAAGCGAGCATGCGGTGATCGAGGGCATGTACATGCAAAACTCCATCTTCGTCGTCCCGGCTTCGCGCCAAGTGGCGCGCCTCGGAATGACGAGAGCTACGCCGCGCCGACCCAATTGCCGTGGAAGCCATCTGGCACGCGATGGCCGAGCTGGACCAAGGCCGCGGGGCCGGCCTCGATATCGGTGGCATTGAACACGGCGAGATCGCTGCGGTTCTCCCGTGCGCGCCAGACTACCGCGAGCAGCCAGCCGTCGCCCTCGGTCGCAACCGTCGACCGTTCGACGAACACCGGCTCGGAGATGGTGTCGCCGGCCGGCAGCAGGTATTGGCCGAGCCGCCTGCCATTGCCATCGACATGGACGATGCCTGAGAGCGCGCCGAACATCGGCAGTTTCGGATTGGCGCAGGCGTACCAGCCGTGACGGCTCTTCAGCCCGGCGCGGCGGTCGTCGATGCGCGGGAATTCGCCGGTGAGATCGTCCAAATAGGTCTGCTGGAAGCGGTCGGTATTGCCTGCGAGATCGAAGGTCCAGCGGCAATGGCGGGCGCGCGATTTCTCGGGATCGGTGGGACGGCCGTCCGGATGCGGAAACAGCGGCGCCTCCTCGAACTGCATGACGTCCGCAACGATGCGTTCGCCGTCCTCCCACGCATTCATGACATGGAAGACGTAGCAGGCCTCCGCGCGAAACCAGACGATGTCCTTGGCGGTGCCGCTGCGCTTCATCACCCCGACATAGGCGCCTTTGTCCGGCTCCCAGGCATAGGGCGGCTTTCCGCTCATCGCGCGCTCCATGCTGCCAGTGATCGGCAGGATCGGAAACAGCACATGGTTCGCGGTGACGATGAAGTCGTGCACCATGCTGGCATAGGGCGCCTCGAACCGCTCGAAGCGCGTCGCCTTGCCTGTTGCGTCGATCGATCCGTAGGAGAGGGCAGGCGTCAGCGGCCCCGCGGTATTGTAGCCGAAGAACACCAATTCGCCGGTGACCGGATCGATCTTGGGATGCGCGGTGAAGCTGCCGGCGACGCGGCCCTGGTAATTGTGATAGCCGCGCGTCGCCAGGGTGCCCGGCTCGATCTCCGTCGGCAGATGCGCTTCTTCCAGCGCCAGCAGCTTGCCGGCATGGAAGATGATGTTGGTGTTGGCGACGCCGCCGTCGGTCAGGTTCGCCGGCGCATCCGGAAGCTTGCGGCCGAAGCCGCCGAACAGCGCGCGGCCGGCGTCGTGCTCGGCCAGCCATTTCGGCGTGCGGACCCAGCGGTTGCGGTAGCTGGCGCGGCCGTTCTCGAGATGAAAGGCGTGCAGCATGCCGTCGCCGACGAACCAGTGCGCGCCGGGCGAATCGAACTGCGGATTGGGGCCGTTGCGGTAGAGCGTGCCGTTCAGCTCGCGCGGCAATTCGCCGATGATCTTCAGGAAGGGCGCGTCGGCCTCGAACGGAATCGGCGCGAGATTGTTGCGGCGCTCGGCCATGGCGTCGTGCTGCACGGCGAATCCCCTATCTTTACATCGTAAAGATCGAATAGGCCCGATTGCAGCTTTCGTCAAGTGAAATCTTTACACTGTCAATATTGCGTCATATAGCTTGCAAATGGCCAAGACCGACACCAAGGGCGAAGCGGCGCGAAGCCCGCGTGCCCCGAGAAAAACGACATCGACCGCGGCATCGCGCACCTCGCGCCGGGCGCGCAGCGCGAAGACCGAGACGCCGTACCATCACGGCGCGCTCCGCGAAGCGCTGCTGCAAGCGGCCGAACGGGTGCTGGAGCGCGACGGGCTTGCCGGCCTGACCTTGCGCGCGGTGGCCCGCGAGGCCGGTGTCTCGCATGCCGCACCCACCCATCATTTCGGCGACTTGACGGGCCTCCTCAGCGAGCTCGCGGCCGTCGGCTTCCGCCAGTTCAACGCGGCGATGGCGTCGTCCTGCGATGCCGCCACCACGCCGCTTGAGCGCGCGCTGGCGCGGCCGAAGGCCTATGTCGCCTATGCGCAGGCCCATCCCGGCATGTACGGCATCATGTTCCGCACCGAGCGGCTGGATTATTCCAGGCCCTCGCTGCACGAGGCGGCCGAAGCCTCCTTCGCCGGGCTCGCCAATGCCATCGGCGCGATGCGGCAGGAGCAGATCAGCGGCGATGCGCTGACCTTGAACCAGGCCGCCGCCATCGCGCGGGCCTGGTCGATGGTGCATGGCTTCACCACGCTGCTGCTGGACGGGCGGCTGAAGGACATCCTCGAGCGGCTGCCCGAGGGGACGACGGCCGAACGCCTGTTCGAGGCGATGCTGACCGCGCCCATCACCACGAAATTTCCCGTGTAGCGGCTTGTTTGGCGCTCTAGCGCCTGGTCGCGAGCTCGACGGCGCGGCCGGGCGTGCCGATGATCTTGACCTCGTCCCTGCCGCAAGCGAAGCCGCGGGCGAGATCGTCGGCGGCCTTGCGCGCGAGCTCGTTGGCGTTCGGGTTGGCGATCGCATCGACATAGGCGACGTGGCAGGCCGGGCCCGGCGGCAGCCGGGTCACCACCAGCATGGCCTTGGTGTTCGGCCGCCCCTGCTTGTCGGGATCGGAATTGTCGGCGATATGCCAGCGCTGGATGATCGCAAACTGCTTTGCGCCGGCCGCGCGCCATTCGATGGTGGTCTCCGACGAATTGAACGGCGCGAACCAGACTTTTGCCGCCGGTTCCTCAGCTGCTGCCTTGCGGTTGCGCCCGATCGAGACGATCTCGCGAAGATCGTCCTCGGCGATCAGCACGATCAGGCCGTCCTTGCCGGGACAAACCCGCGTGCTGCTGCCGTCGAGCGCGCTGGGCTTGCCAACCTGTCGGCAATCTTTTGCTGCTGTCGAGGTGTAGCTGCTGCCCAGGGATTGGGCGTCAGCGCTGTTCAGGCCGATGCAGGTCATCAGGACGGCCAAGCGGATGCTGGTAAGGCGGTTCATATGCGGCTTCGATGCAGTGGGAACTCCGTACCATCAGACGTCTTGATTGTGGGCAAGGTTCAAACAGGGACGCGACAGACCTGACAGCAGCGCGGAATCGTTCTAGAAGAACTGCTTCGCCTCAAGCCGTGCGGCCTCGTTCGCGTTCTCATTCTCCAGATCATGCCAGCCACCTCGAACAAACCTTATCGCGTCGGCCGCTCCAAGACCGGGCTCGGCCTCTTCGCCACCAAGCCGATCAAGAAGGGTAGCCGGATCATCCGCTATTTCGGACCGATCCTGGACTCGCGGATTCCCGAGCAGGACGAGATCGAGAACAAATATCTATTCGAGCTCAACGGGCGCTGGACCATCGACGGATCGGTGCGCAAGAACCTCGCGCGCTACATCAACCATTCCTGCCGCCCCAATGCGGAATCGGACGTCCGGCCGCGCGAGCGCAAGGTCTTCATCCGCGCCATCAGGAACATCGAGCCGGGCGACGAGATCAATTACGATTACGGCACCGACTATTTCAAAGCCTATCTGAAGCCGATCGGCTGCAAGTGCGATTCCTGCGAGAAGAAGCGCAAGAAGCTGCGTGCCGAGGCGAGGGCGGAAGCCGCCAAGGTGAAGGCGCGGGCCGAGCGCAAGGCGCAGAAGGCGGGCGCCAAAACCGCGTCCGTGAAAAAGAAGAAGCTGAACGGCAAGCACTTTGCCGGCAAGGTCGGCCGCGCGAAGGCGTAGCCTCGCGCGCTCCGTCATTGCGAGCGCAGCGAAGCAATCCAGAAACCCACCGCGGAAAGACTCTGGATTGCTTCGCTGCGCTCGCAATGACGCTGTTGATACAGCGCGTTCAGATGTCTGACCGTCACCCTGAGGCGGCCGCCTCTTCGACGGCCCTCGAAGGGCGACGGCCCGCTTGCATCGGGATCGTTCATCCTTCGAGGCTCGCTGCGCGAGCGCCTAAGGCCCGGCAGGATGGGTCGAGCCCTTGCGAAACCCATCGCTTTTCCGCGCCGCTCGCCGTACTCGCTGCCTACCGGCGAGGCGTCGGGCAAAACACCCAAATCCAGTCAATCCCATCGCGCAAAAATATATCGCTTTTCCGAATTTCGGATTTGTGGCATACAGCGCCCATCCCGGCCCTGCCAGAGGGGCGCTTCGCGATCGTCACGAGATGCGGGCCGGGGTGCGGTGGACGCGGTAGCGCCGGCGCGGTTTGCTTGAGGACAGGGCGGGCAACCGTGAGTCTCAGGCGATGCGCATACGACACGGCGCGGTCACAGCGGTTTTGTCGATGGTCTGGGGTGCGCACACTAAGCCCCGGGCGCTGAGGCCAAATCGTCCGCGGACGGAGAAGTCGTGTGGTCCCGACGCCCGGGGTCTGTGCGTCAAGGCTTGCGGTAATGCGGGGCCCGACCGGGTGCGCGCATCAGAGAAGCCGCGAGGCGACGGGGGCAATAGTGCAACGCTCCCCGAGGAGAGCACGAAGGACACCGTTAAAACCATCCGCGCAGGGAAGGCCGGGCGACCGGCAACACCTGTAGTCCACCCCGTGTGCATTTCCTTGTACACGGACTCGGGTGCCGCCGGCGCCCGGCCTTCCCTGCGCCCTCCGGCAATCGAAGGGCGCAAGCAACGAAGCAAAGCTCGGGCGAAATCCGCCGCGAGAACGCGAGGTCATGCATGCATCCGGGTACGATCCGATATGATGAAGCCTTCGCGTTCCCCGGTCTGCGCCGCGGAGCTGGCACGAAGCGATCACGCCGCGACGGCGTGCCCGCTTTTCTTCAATCCCACATATTGCAGCTCCGCGAACACGCCGGTGGCGATGGCTTGCGCGACGACCATGAGTTCGCCGGCGAGGTTCGGCGATACCGCGCCCGAGAGCAGCAGCGCGATGCTGCCGACGGTCCAGGCCGCATTGCCGATCACGACCAGCAGGACCAGCGGCTTTGCCAGCGTCGCTCGCGAGGCGAGCCAGCCGACCAGGGCGGTGTAGGCGATCAGGAACAGGCCGGTCTCGCGCAGCAGCGCTTCGGGCAGGTTGAACAGCGCTGCGAACGTGCTCGCGCCGAAGGTGAAGCCGAGCGCGGCGATGCCGCTGAAGATGGCGTCGGCGAAGAGGGCGCGGCGCAGGAAGGTGGATGCATCGATCATCTCAGGTCTCCTTGGTTGGGCTGGGGTGGAACTCAATGCCGACCGCGCCACCAGGCGCGGAGCAGACGGGCGAGACGGAACGGGCAGAGGCTCCTGCCGACGCCGTGCTCGAAGGCGATGACCTGCGCCACGACGTAGTCGCCGGTCGAATGCACCAGGGGCTCCGGCATGTTGAGGCTGCGCGCCAGCATCCGCGTTGCGAACGCCATGGCCCAGGGCAAGACGTGGTCTGCGACGGTCCTGTAGAGCAGCAGTGCGATCATGGTCATCTCCTGTTGCGAACGAAGATGCGCGCGTCCGTGCCCCGTTTCGATTACCTCGCGGGTAATGGAAGGGCCGAAATCCGCATGCTAGGTTTTTGGTCATGAACGCACATGCATCCACGGCCCAGGCCGAACGCAGCCAGCCGATCCATATCGGCGACCATTTGCGCGAATGGCGGCAGCGCCGCCGCATGAGTCAGCTCGATCTGGCGGGCGAGGCCGAAATCTCGGCGCGGCACCTGAGTTTCGTCGAGACCGGCCGCGCCGCGCCCTCGCGCGACATGGTGCTCCGGCTCGCCGAGCGGCTCGACGTGCCCTTGCGCGAACGCAACGTGCTGCTGGTCGCCGCCGGTTTCGCGCCGGCCTTCCCGCAGCGCCCGCTGGAGGATCCCGCCTTGAAATCAGCCCGTCAGGCGATCGACCTCGTCTTGAAAGCGCATGAGCCCAATCCGGCGCTCGCGGTGGATCGGCACTGGAACCTGGTCTCCGCCAATCGGATGGTGGCACCGCTGCTCGATGGCGTCCCGCAGCATCTGCTCGGCCAGCCCGTCAACGTGCTGCGGCTGGCCTTCCATCCCGAGGCGCTGGCACCGCGCACGGTCAATCTCGCCGAATGGTGCGGGCATCTTCTGGAACGGCTGCACCGGCAGTGCGAGGCGACAGCCGATCCGGAGCTGATCAAGCTCTACAATGATCTGAAGAGCTATCCGCTTCCGGCGCGTTCGGCCCCGCTGTCGAGCGACAATGTCGCGATCCCCTTCAAGCTGCGGCATGGCGGAGAGATCCTCAGCTTCTTCTCCACCACCATGGTGTTCGGCACGCCCGTCGACATCACCCTCTCGGAGCTGGCGCTGGAGACGTTCTTTCCGGCGGACGAGCGCACCGCCGAGCGGTTGAAGCAGATGGCTGCCCGCCTGCAGTGACGCCGTTTACAGGACGGAGCAGCGCTCGCATAATCGGCGGATGGACACACGCGCGTTCCGGCGGTTGCGGCCGGCCAATCCCGTCGGTGATCTCCTGCGCGGCTGGCGCACGCGTCGCGCCTTGAGCCAGGCTGAGCTTGCGTTCGAGGCCGGCATTTCGGTCAAGCATCTGAGCTATGTCGAGACCGGCAAGGCGGCAGCAAGCAGGGACATCCTGCTGCAGCTCGCGTCCGCGCTCGATCTGTCGCTGCGCGATCGCAATGCGCTGCTCGAGGCCGGCGGATTCGCGCGGCAATATGGCGAGCGCGATCTGTCGGCGCCGGAGCTTGCCGAGGCGCGGCGTGCCATCGATCTTCTGCTTCTCCGTCACGAGCCGTTCCCCGCAATCGTCACCGACCGGCGCTGGAACGTGATGCAGGCCAATCGCGCCGCCTCGCGCCTGATGACCATGGTGCTTGGTCCTACGCGCATGCAGCGGCCGCTCAATCACATGCGCATGTTCCTCGCGCCCGACGAGCTCAAGCCGTTCGTCGAGAACTGGCCGATTGTTGCGGCTGCGCTGCTGGCGCGGGCGCGGCATGAGGCGATGGCCGCGCCGCTTGACGAGGCCCTGCAATCGACCTGGCGCGAGTTGATGCGGCTGCCGCAGCTTCCTGCGGCGACCGAGGACAATTCCGTGCCGGGGCCGCTCTGCGAGGTGCGCCTGCGCAAGGGCGATGTCGGCATTGGTCTGATCGGCGCGGTGCTGACGCTCGGCACCCCGCAGGACGTGACGCTGCAGGAGCTTCGCGTCGAAATGTTCATGCCTGTTGATGCCGCGTCCGAAGGCGCCTTGGTTGCGCTTGCAGCTCAGGACGCCTGAGCCTGCGCCTCGCGCCGCTCGAAGCTCATGGCCTGCATCACTTCCGCAAACGGACCGTTGCGATCACTCAGTGTCGCCGTGGTGAGGCCGGCGCCATTGGCGCCGACGCGCGTGGCGGCACGGATCAGGATCCATTCGCCCTCGGGCGGACGGAAGAAATAGAGGCTGATCTCCGGGTTGATGAAGGTCCATTGGCGCATGTCGACGATCTGGGCGACGCCGCTGGAGAAGTCCGCGGCCTGCACCGCCTGGAGCAGCGGCGTGTTCGGTTCGCCCTCGACCAGCGGCGCATCGAGCCGCATCCAGGCCGCGGCCGGGCCCGGCTTCTCCAGGGCGCCCTCGATCAGGCGCACCGACACGTTCTGGAAATTGCGGCTCCATTTCTGCGCGAAGGCGGGCGGTGGGCTGCCGACCTCAGGCCCCTTGTCGACGGCCACTGGCCTCGCGAAGGGGTCGATGGGCGACTCACCGCTCGGCGCCGTCAGCAGCGCCGTGCAGCGGCCGATCTCGGTCTCGCCGTCCATCAGCCGCACCTGCAGGGTCTTGGCCTTGCGACCGTCGCGCAGCTTCTCGCTGACCGTCCTGAACAGGCGCAGGCCCGCCGGCCGCCACAGATCGAAGGTCAGGCGCCGCACCGCAAAGCCGGATTTGGCAGCGAGGCGCTCGACCTCGCGGGTCATCAGCGCGGTGGTGGCGCTTCCCTGCAGCATGTCCGGCGACCACGGGCCGCCGGCATGCTCGGTGGGCCGGAACAAATCGCCTTCCGGCTTGAAAATGGCGGTCATCGCGGTCTCCCCTTGGGCTTGATCGTGGCCGCAACTATCGGGGCGGGGGCAACGTGCCACAATAACCGCAGAGGTGAAGTCGTGAGCCATGCAGGACGGGTGCCTTGCACCGCCCCCGGTTCGGCTTATGTTCGGGCGGACCCTCGAAGTGCCCGAAGGAGGCGCCTGACATGAGCACGCTGAAACCGCTCCAGATCGACGTCGTCTCCGACGTGGTCTGCCCCTGGTGCTATATCGGCAAGCACCGCATCGAGAGCGCGTTGGCGCTCGTGCCCGACGTTCCGGTCAAGCTCAATTTCCGCCCCTTCTTCCTCAATCCCTGGGTGCCGCGCGAGGGCATCAGCCGCGAGGCCTATCTCACCCAGAAGTTCGGCTCGGTCGAAGCCTATAAGGGCATTGCGGGGCGCGTCGTCGCGGCCGCGAGCGAGGAGGGGCTCGTCTACAAGCCGGAGCTGGTGGCGCGCCAGCCCAACACGACCGACTGCCATCGCCTCATCCTCTGGGCGGAAGCGATCGGCAAGGCGCCCGAGATGAAGCAGCGCCTGATGGAGCTGTACTTCCGCGACGGCGGCGATCTCACCGATGTGAACGTGCTGGTGCAGGCGGCTGCCGATATCGGCCTCGATGCCGACGACGTTCGCAAGCGCCTCGCCACCGACGAGGATGTCGCGCGCGTCTCGGCAGATGCTCAGGAAGCCGCCGACAAGGGCATCTCCGGCGTGCCGACCTATGTCTTTGCACAGAAGTACGCCGTCTCCGGCGCGCAGGATCCGAACCTGCTCGCCCGCGCCATTCGCCAGGTCTCGGCGGAGATCAACGCGCAGGCGGCGGAGTAGGCTGAGAAAGTTGAATCTGTCGTCAGCTTGGGCAATTGTTCGGGGCGCGAGGACAATATGAAGATTAAGATTGTCATACACGAGGCGGAAGAGGGGGGCTTCTGGGCCGAAGTCCCGGCCATCCCTGGTTGTGCCACGGAAGGCGATACCATGGATGAGCTCATGGCAAATATTCGCGACGCGATTGAAGGATGTCTGTCGGTCGAAGTAGCGCCGCCGGAGCCGGGTGGCATCGAACGGATTTTGGAACTGACGACGTGAAATCCGTCTCTGGTCGGGAGTTCGCGCGTATCGTCGGACGACACGGCTGGAGTTTACTTCGCGTCAGCGGCAGTCATCACATCTACGGCAAGCCGGGCAGCATCGTCCGGCTCTCCGTTCCGATCCATGGCAATAAGCCCCTAAAGACGGGGTCCTGCGTCATCTCGTCAAGATGGCTGAGCTATCGGACGACGATCTATAGCCTCACTTCCTGATCAAATGAGCCGCGTATCGGGCCGCCGCGTAGGCGATCTTGTGCGTCGCGAGCGCTCCATGAACCAGCGTCACGACCGGGTCGTGCCGCCGCAGCGGGATCAGCACGTCCCCAATTGCAAGGCGTCCGCGCCAGATCGGGTTGATCATGGGATGATCGGCATTTGCCGTCGAATCCGCGCTGGCGATGGCGGGATCGGCGCAGAGATGGCGGGTGAGGTCCAGCGTCAGCTGCACGCCGGGCGAATATCTTGCAAAGCGCTCGTCGATGCCGAGCTTGAAGAAGAAGGCGCGATCCTGGTGGCGCAGCACGATGCCGGCGGCAATCGGGGTCGCGCCGGCGCGAAGCGTGACGATCTCGCACTGTGCAGCCTCTGCCAGCGCCGGCACGGCGCGGCGGATGAAGGTTGCGTCGCCCGCGTGCTGAACCAGCGCGGTGCCGCGCTTGCCCTTCCAGCCGCTGGCTTCGAGCTGCAGGAAGCTTTCGAGCGCAGGTCCGATCTCGTCGGAGCTGCGCGCAATCTTGAACACGACAGGGCCGTGCTCCTCGAGACGGTGGCGCTGTCGCCGCAGCTCCTTGAGCTTCTTGGCGCCGAGCGCGTCGCGCAACAGCATGTCCCCATCCTGCGTCGCATCGAGGCTGGCGCGGATGTAGGAGCTGAGGATTCTCGGCTTCAGGCCGTCGCGCTCAAGCACCTGCTTGACCGATGCCATGGCCGCGCCGTCGAGGGCGACGTCGGTCAGCACGAGCGCATGCGCGCCGGCCTCGCGTGCCTGCTGCAGCAGACGCGCGGCGGCCTCGAGCGGAGCGTCACGGTCGAGCAGCGGGCTGCACAGCGTGCCATAGGGATGCGCGCTCACCAGGGCGGGCAGGGGAATCTTCCAGGCGCGCCAGAGCGAGATCACCGGCATCAGGCCGATCAGCCGCGCCGAAGAGTCGTGTGCGGCCAGAGCCGAGGCATCCGTGCGACCGCGCGCCGTTGCACTGACGGCCAGCTCCCAGGCGGGCAGATAATATCCGTTCGGCTCGATCGCCCGCTGCGCCAGCGCGCGCCATTGGCCGGTGTCGACGGCGGCAATCGGGACAGGCGCGCGCGCCATCGCGACATCCCTTGCCGATGCCGGATTGATCGCCGCCTGATGCGCGATGTCGACCACGTCCCGTCGTCCCCGTTCGCGCGAGCTGAGCCCGTGCTACCGGGCATTGCTTAGCGCAAAGATTGGAAAATACCGTTGGGACGCCGCTGCAATTCGAGCGGTAGTGTTAACATTCCATTCAGCATCCGGCCGGGGGTGATCCCGAAGTTTCAGGGCGGTCGCATGTGACTTTCCTGAGGAATCGTGACCAGTCTCCCGGCACTCCCGCCGTCTTGCGAAGGCGAGAGTCCGACTTGCCGGCGCAGAAGAGGCGGTACAGAATCTCCAGCACTGCGCGGACTTCCGGTCTCGCGCTTGCCTGCGAAACTACCTCGTTCGGGAGAGGCTCATGGTCTCGACATCATTTACGCCGATCGCGTCCCTTGTTGGCGGTGCGATGATTGGCCTCGCGGCCGTTCTGCTGATGTGGGCAACGGGCCGGATCGCCGGCGTCAGCGGCATCGCGGCGCGGCTGTTTCCGCCCTATGAGGATAGCGAATTCGCCGGGCGCCTCGCCTTCGTGGCCGGTCTCGCCGCCGCGCCCGTGCTGGTGCTGCTCGTCACGGGAGGTCTGCCGGAGCAGACGATCGCGGCGGGACCGGCTCTCCTGATCGTCGGCGGATTGCTCACGGGGTTCGGTTCGGTGTGGGGCAGTGGCTGCACCTCCGGCCACGGCGTTTGTGGCCTGTCGCGGCTGTCGGTGCGCTCGCTGGTCGCGACAATGACCTTCATGGCCGCCGGAATGGCCACCGTCTTCGTGATGCGGCACTGGAGCTGATCGCCATGGCAATCCTCGTTCAATTCGCGATCGGGTTGATCTTCGGCATCGGCCTCATCGTCTCCGGGATGTCGAACCCCGCAAAGGTGCTGAACTTCCTGGACATCGGCGGCATTCCGGCAGGGACATGGGATGCGAGCCTCGCATTCGTCATGGCGGGCGCGGTGGCGGTGACCTTCGTCGGATTCAACCGCGTCCTGAAGCTCGCGCGTCCGCTCTTCGCCGACCGATTCTATCTGCCGACGCGGCTCGACATCGATCCCAGGATCGTTGCAGGTCCTGCGATCTTCGGCGTCGGCTGGGGGCTGGTGGGCTTCTGTCCGGGGCCGGCGCTGACCGCGCTCGGATTTGGCTCGCTCTCTGCCGTCATCTTCGTCGTGGCGATGTGCGCCGGCATGGTGCTCGCCCGCTTCATCGCTCATCTGCCGTCATTGACGCGCCTCGTCACACCGGCCGATCCGCTCGAAACCTGAAGTCACGCCAGAGAGCCGTCATGGACCCCAGAGGCACACATCAAGCTCGGCGGTTCCAGCAGCCCGACATCGGCGGTTGGTTCGGTCGCACGAACGGGACCGGGCGAATAGTCTCGTCCGGTCCCAACCATCAAGCCTTCATCGATCACCAGCGGTCGTCGACACCGACGCCGACGCTGACGCCGGGCGCGCGAATGCCGACGCCGGCGCGCGGGCCGTCATCCCAATCGCGATGATAGGTCCGGCGCTCGTAGTAGCGCTCGCGCGGCATGTAGTTGTAGGAATCGCGCACGATCACGCGCGAACCGCCGCGTGTGCGATAGCAGCGGCCATCCTCGTCGCAGACAAGTCGCACCTGCTGCACGAGATCCGGATTGGTGTACTCGCTGCTCGTATAGATATCGGAAGCCTTCGCCCCCGAGGCGGCGGCCAAAGCACCCACGCCAGCCAACAGCGCAATAGTCAACGTCCTCATCATGTCCTCCTCGAAACTGCCCTCGGCGGTAACAAGAAGGGGAGGCGGTGATCGTTCCCGGTCGCGGTACTGGTTTTTCCCGGAACCTTGTCGTCAAGGCGGGTTCCTAGATCGGCTCGTAAGTCTCCGTCCCGCAGATGTCGTCGGCGTCCGCGCGCCGGCGGTCCACGACCTTGCCGCCGTTGATCGTCACGATGTAGGTCCGGGCGCCGAGCGACGTGCCGGTCGCCGAGGTGAGCTGCGCGCGGACGCACGCGGTCCAGCCCGGTCCTCGCACCTCACGATGGGGCGGGGCGACGTGCACCTCGCGCGGATAGGATGTTGCGAGAAAGACGACGTCGATCTGCTCGCGCACCACGCGCTTGACGTCGGGGGGCGCTTCCGGCGGCGGCTGCTCGGCCTCCTTCATGCGCATGAACTCCGGCACCGGAGCGCGGCTGTCTGCAAAGCCGCAGGCACCGAGCGCCAGCGCGCCGATGAGCAGCGCCGCATGAGCAATGATCCGCAACATCCGTGGAGGTCCCCTGCGGGCCAACAGATAGGCACGAACGCGATCCGACGAAGTCCCGGTCGATCAAGTTTTGCTGAAGTCTTGGAACCCGCAACATTGCTATTCCGCGATTGCGGGCTAGTTTGTACCCCACGCGAGGGGGATTGCTGCAATGAGGATTTTGGTCATCGCGGCCGCCGTGCTGGCACTGACGGTCGCATCAGTGCAGGCGCAGGGCCGGCGCCAGCCCAATGACGGCGCCAAGCCGATCGACAACAGTCCCAAGGTCGACGAGAAGGCCTACAAGGCCGCGCTCGAGCGAATTCCCGAACCCAAGGAGAAGTACGACCCCTGGGGCGGCGCCCGTCCGGGTGAACCTGCCAAGAAGCCGAAATGACGTGAGGTGGATGGCGCGGACCTGTATTTCGGTTTCGGAGAAGCGCCGTCGCTCGTGTCGCGCACGACCGATCGTCCCGGTGGACGATTTGTTGCGGGGTCATCATCGATCGCGCTCGCGGTCGTCACGCGCGTGATTGCGAACCGCGTTGGTGCCGCCGTCGTATCGAAGCAATCATGATCGTGTTGTGCATGTGATGCGAACGTTCGTTCACATCGCGCCTGCTATTGCACGAAAGCGAGGCCGACGCGCTTGTCGCTGCGCCAAACTGTGCGACAATGCTTTACGAAATGGTCGCACGCGATCGAGAGCGTGACCGATTGCGGCAACATGACGGGAGTGTCGAGGTCGATCGCCGCGCCGCCCGCCGACATGTTTCGCACCGTGCAAGCAATGCCGCTGTTTTCAAAGGTGATCTTTCCGCCCTTGAAAACACGATGACGTTGCGATGTGCGCTTCTCAATCATCCGCGTCAGTCCTGCCGAGGATTATGAAGTAGTGCATAGAAATTACGTTGAACTAAACTCAATACTGGCGCTACTTGCGCGGCGTTTCAGACTTTGTTTACGACGTTGGAGCGGCGAGCCGCTCCAACGAACCTGCCTAAAGAGCCTACCCAAGAGCCTTTCCTTTATGGCGTGACGCGCCGATGGAGATATTGATGAAGACTTCGCTTTCGCTTCTTTTCGCCGCAGCGCTCTCGCTGGCCGCGATGCCCGCTCACGCCGCCAAGTGGGACCTCTCGACCATGTCCTGCAAGCAGTTCCTGGAGAGCGGCGAGGACAACATCGCGGTCGTGCTGACCTGGATGGACGGCTGGTACAAGGGCGACGAAGACAACGCGATCATCGATACCGACGTCTTCATCGCGAACGCCAAGAAGTTCGGCGCCTATTGCGGAAAGAATCCGACCGTCAGCGTCGTCACCGCCGCCGACGAGATTCTCGGGAAGTGACGTCGCCGACGCGAGCGCGAACGCGCTTCCTGTCCCGACACGATTGCATCGAGAGCCGCGTCGAGCTTTGCGCTCCGCGCGGCTCTCTTGTTTCAGGACGCGTTCACCCCCGCAGCATCGCGAACGCGCTCGACACCATCGCGGCCGGCTTGCCGTCGGCGGCCGAGAGCAGCGTGACGCGGCCAAAGCTCATGGTGCGCCCGAGCCGCACCACGCGCGCGTCCGCCAGCACGTCGGACGCGGAGATTGCGCGCATGAAATGCGTGGTCTGGTCGACCGTTGTCATGGAACGGTAGCCGCGATTGGCCGCGAGGATCGCGATCACCATCGCGGTATCGGCGAGCGCCATCAGAGCCTGGCCGCAGACCACGCCGCCGTTCCGGCACAGCCGCTCCGAAAACGGCATGCGCAGCAGCGCGCCGGGCTGCCAGTCCGCAACGTCCGCGGGCGGCGCATGCTCGAGGCGCTCGACCGCGAGGTTGAGATCCTGGACCCAGGGCGCAAAGACCTCGCCGAGGATGCGTCTGGCGTCGTCGAGGCAGAACTCCGCTTCTGGCTGCGTTTGCATTGCTGTCGCGCGCTCCTGTGTTACTGGATGTTTCGTCGCATTGTGCGCGCATCGGCGAGGCAAAGTCACTCGGTCTCGCGCCGGCCGCCTCGGCTTGAAAATGCCTGACTTGGCCCGATATGATGCCTCGCTTGGGTAGGGTTGGATGATGTTGCGTCGCTGTGTCCTCGTCTTTTGCATGGCCGTGCTCGGTCTTGGGCTGGGCGGGTGCACCAAATGCGGTCCGATCTGGGACGACTGGCTGCATGCGCCGAAATCATGCAGATCGGATCGGCTCTAGCGGCCCTCCGGGTCGTGACCGGGCTGACAAGGATGACACGGCGCGGGGCGATCCGCGCCTCATGGAAGATCTAAGGAGTGAATGATGAAGCTTTTCCGTTTGGCCGCGGTACTGGCCGTGCTGGCGGGACCTGCCTACGCGCAAATGCCCAATGTCAATTTGATGCAGGATCTCCCCAGCAAGTCCCCGGAGGAGAAGGCCGCCGAGGCCGAGCGTGACAAGGCCTACAAGGAAACGCTGAAGAAGATTCCTGATTCCAAGGCGTCCAGCGATCCCTGGGGCGGCATGCGCGCCGATCCGCCGAAGCAGCCGGCGGCCCCGAAGG
The DNA here is from genome assembly GCF_051853065.1 of Bradyrhizobium sp. SPXBL-02. NCBI lineage: Bacteria > Pseudomonadati > Pseudomonadota > Alphaproteobacteria > Hyphomicrobiales > Nitrobacteraceae > Bradyrhizobium > Bradyrhizobium sp. SPXBL-02. Next base: position 3,063,388 of record NZ_CP182474.1, read on the forward strand.
CGTCAGCCGCAACCAGTGCGCCGAAGAAGTCCAAGAGCGGTACGGCCGCCAACTGACCCCGTTCCGGGGAGGCACGAAGTCTTTCCGACGGGACTCCTCTTGATCCGGCCTGCGCCCTACATTGTCCGTAGCGTAGTGCGTTGAGGAAGGCAGGACATGGCCGATCGTCCGCGGGATCTCGCCGAGCGGATGGCGCGCCGGCGCAAGGCGGCCGGCAAGCCGGGGCCGACCGCGCGCGGCGATGGCTATCTGCGCGAGACTTTTACGCTGCCGCGCGCGGCGGCGCGGGAGAGGGCGCAGGCCTTCTTCGCCCGCTATCCCAAGGCCGGCTATATGAGCGAGGTCGAGACCTGGCGCGAATTGCCGGGCGGCGAGATCGAGTTCACGATGCGGCGGCTGCCCAGCGCGGACTGATGCGCTCTATGGCACATGAGGGCGAACGGTTCAGGCCGTCTTTCGCCCGATCGCCTTCAGCTCCCGGTCGATGCGCAGTTGCACGCGCCGGATCGCCAGCAGGTCGATCCTGGTCTCGGTCTTGCCGGTCTTGATCTGGTCGCCGATGCGGAACTGCCATTGCCAGATTCCGGGAATCGCCGTCTTGGCGATGGTGAACTCGACGCCCCTGTGATTCATGGTCACCTCCCACGATTCACCTTCATGCCTGCAAACATGTTGGTCGTCGCAATATTCCGCAGGCAAGGAAAATCTGTCGCCGGCCGCACGCGAACGGCGCTCGATCTCCGTGGTTCTCCGACCATGAACAAAGTTCCTGGGGCTCGGCGAGCCCACAGCGTGGTTCCGACCCGGCCCGGATCTGCTTCAGCTTGACGGCATGTGCCTTGCTTGCCTGATCGCGGGCAAGCAACCATGGGCCCCTCATGCTCGGCATTCCCCGCCGCTACTCTCACTTCGTCTTCGGCATCATCCAGTCCGGGCTGACCTCGCTGATCGCGGCGGGAATCGCGAGCTTTCCGGCAGGCAGCCCGGTGCTCTTCGTTCGGCACTGGATGGTGTCCTGGCTGATCGCATGGGCCGCGATGCTGCCGGTCGTGCTATTGGCGGCGCCCGCGATCCGCGCCTTCGCGCTGCGCCTGACCCGCGAGGAGCGGGAACCCAGCGCCGGCCGGCAGGCATGAAAAGGCCCCGCCTGGGGAGAGCCAAGCGGGGCTGAGAGTTGTTGGAGGCTGGGTGCTGGGCTGCAACACCATAGCCGAATGACCCTAGCCGGCTGAGCTTACGGCAGCCTGACAGGCGAACGACCGGGAGGAGCGTGATCGAAAGGCCGCAGACTGGCCCCGTACCGGTCCCAATTTCGACATCCGTCCGCACCACTGCGGACACACCCGTCGGCAAGATTTTCATCCGTTCGGCGCAGCCATGGGGGAAACGTGGCGCGCCGACAACGGGGTGGCATCATGGATAACGTAGAGCGGTCATTTGCCGCCGCGACGGCGGCTGGCTTCGTGGTGCTGGTGATAGGCCTGATTCTTCTGGCGCTGCTGTAGACGGGATCGGCGTGCCGGGCGGCTCGCATCGATGGGCGCCGGCGCTGCCGCCTTTCAAAAGCGGGAAAACAACCCCATGCACAGTAGGGTGTCGGGCAATTTCCTCGCTCGGCCAATAGGTTACGAGTAGTATTTAGATACCTTGGAGGCCCGCGGTTGCGGCAGCCGACTGGCGCTGCCGGGGTCGGGGATCCCGCCCTAAACCGCGGCTGGCGCCCCGTCGCGGGGCGGACCTCGACCCGCTCCGGAAGCCGGTCCTGGCGGTGCCTAGTGGACCTTGATCTCGTTCAGCGGCAGATGGAGCTCGGCGGCGCGCTCTTCGCGGTCCTTCCTGCGGAACTCGTTTTCCTTGCGCTCGAACTTCACCATCTCCTCGTGCGCCGCCTCCAGCAGCGGCTTTCGCCTGATCGTGTCGTGGTGCGTGTCGTTGTCCGTCATGAGCTGAGGTCCCCAAAAGTTGCGGTCCCATCCCCACAGAAAACCGGAGACCGCGAAAAGGTTCGGTGCCGCAGGATTACGGAAACATGACGGCGCGCCGGCCGCGCGTCGTTGATGCCGATCATATTCGCTTTGCCCAACCCGGCGGAGGCCCGGCTATTTCGGCGGCTGAAGCCCCGGCGATTTGACCCAATCGCTCAGATGATTGGCAACGTCGGCCTGGCGGGCCTTCTTGAGCAGCGCGTCCCGCTCCGGCCCGGGAGGAAGCTTGGACGCTTGCTCGCGGATCTGCTTCACCCATGCGGACAGCCGGTCCTGAAGGGTCAGCTGCTGCTTGAAACGTCGTCGCTTGAACATGGCGCGCTCTTTCCGTGCGAGGAGGCGGGAGCGCGAGGTGAGCGTTCTCATCACCGATAGTGGCCAAGATCCGCGCGGTGATGATGCATTAGGATCCGGAAATGGATCCGCGTCTGTTCAGTTGTGCACTCAGTGCAAAGCGGGGAGGGTGACGATCCAGCATGGCTGATTTGTTGGGCCGCAGAGGTCGGCTCCATCAACCAATGGGGCCGGCTCGCGAGGCGGCCCCAGGTCATCCCAGGAGCTTGTCAAAAGCCACCAAGGCACCGAATGCGGTTGCGGTGACGGCGAGGAAGGCCACGAAATACCATAGGCGATGCATGAGCGGATAATCCGGACGCTCCGCGATGGTTCATGCCGGCTCGACCAGCTCCCATCATTTGGTCAGCGCTTGCTGCACGTCGGCTGATTTTTGCGGCACCAAGGTTCGGGATTCTTGCAATCACCCGGATCGAATGCGGACGGCGCCCGGGCCGCCAACTGAGGCGGCCTTACTGCCGTTGAATGATGCTGGGAGCGAGATTCCCGTCGGCCTTGGGCAGCCCTTCGTCGTCTATCCGCTCCTTGAGATCGGCGGCCCTCTCAATGAAGCCAGCCGCCACTGCTGGGTCGGAGCTCGTCTTGGCCAGCTTAAGTAGCGTCGCTGCTACTTCTCGGGTGTTCTTCGTAACCACGGCATTCCCTACATGGATCAAGTGCAGGGAAGAGTCTGGAACAGCCAATTCCGTTCCGATGCTCGGTACAAAAATGCACGCAAGCGATAGGAGGCCTCAGCTCCGGGGCTGGCACCGAGCTGAGGCCTTCGTGTCACCGTCACGTTGTCGAGGCGTGAGGCTGCTATCAAGTCACCTGCCAGAGCCCTAGTTCCGGGAAATCAGGGCACTCGGTATTTCTACCTAGGACACCGGGGGCACATACGGACAGCAGCAAAATCCACAAAGAACATATTGCGAACTGAGAACAAATGGGGTACATTGGTTTTATCGCCGAGCTGCCTCGCAACCGTTTGTCCCTCACGCGAATCCTCGCCATAAGGAGCACGACCCAATGTCCGCAACTGCCCTGCGTATCGTCGAAGGATCTTCCATGGACAAGAGTAAAGCTCTGGCCGCCGCGCTCTCCCAGATCGAGCGGCAGTTCGGCAAGGGCTCGGTGATGAAGCTCGGCAAGAACGACCGCTCCATGGATATCGAGGCGGTGTCCTCCGGCTCGCTCGGGCTCGATATCGCGCTCGGCATCGGCGGCCTGCCGAAGGGACGCATCGTCGAGATCTACGGGCCGGAATCCTCGGGCAAGACCACGCTCGCGCTGCATACGGTGGCGGAAGCGCAGAAGAAGGGTGGCATCTGCGCCTTCATCGACGCCGAGCACGCGCTCGATCCGGTCTATGCCCGCAAGCTCGGCGTCAACATCGACGAGCTCCTGATCTCGCAGCCCGACACCGGCGAGCAGGCGCTGGAGATCTGCGACACCCTGGTGCGCTCGGGCGCCGTCGATGTTCTGGTGGTCGATTCGGTGGCGGCGCTGGTGCCGAAGGCCGAGCTCGAGGGCGAGATGGGTGACGCGCTGCCTGGCCTGCAGGCCCGCCTGATGAGCCAGGCGCTGCGCAAGCTGACGGCCTCCATCAACAAGTCCAACACCATGGTGATCTTCATCAACCAGATCCGCATGAAGATCGGCGTGATGTACGGCTCGCCGGAAACCACCACCGGCGGCAATGCGCTGAAATTCTACGCCTCCGTCCGCCTCGACATCCGCCGCATCGGTGCGATCAAGGAGCGCGACGAGGTGGTCGGCAACACCACGCGCGTCAAGGTGGTCAAGAACAAGCTGGCCCCGCCCTTCAAGCAGGTCGAGTTCGACATCATGTACGGCGAGGGCGTCTCCAAGATGGGCGAGATCCTCGATCTCGGCGTCAAGGCCGGCATCGTCGAGAAGTCCGGCGCCTGGTTCTCCTATGACAGCCAGCGCCTCGGCCAGGGCCGCGAGAACGCCAAGGCGTTCCTGAAGGGCAACCCCGACATCACCGCCAAGATCGAGACCGCGATCCGCCAAAACTCCGGTCTGATTGCCGAGCAGATTTTGGCCGGCACGCCCGAGCGCGACGCCGACGGCGAGGAGCCGGCGGACGAGTAAGCCTCGACCAGCGGAAAGTTTTTCGCGAGGAGCGGGCACTGAGGACGTTGAGTTGCCGACGTCTTCGGTGCCCGTTTCGTTTTGCGTTGCGTTGATCAGGTGGTGCGATGAAGCGTCTGATCTTGACTGGCTGGGGCGGCGGGAGGGAGCTTGCTCAATCGGGGTTGGCCGAGATCGTCATCCCGTTCCATTTTCAATTTGAGTGGGGGCCGCTCCCGCGCGAGGAAAAGCTGTCGGCTTATTTGGCTGCCTACACCGCAGAGCTTGGTCATGCCGAACATTGGTCGGATTGGGTCCGCTGGCCCCGCGGCGCCAAGGGCCGCAAATTGTCGCTGGCTGAATTTTGCGAGCCGTACGACGAGATCGAACTCTGGTTCGGAGCGACTGCCCGCGACCAATTGCAACTGGTCTGGTTGCTCGATCACCTCGGCAACCATCCTGCATTGGCGCAGAAGGTCGGGCTGCGATTGCTGGACTCCGACCTGTTTTTCGGCCCCGAATATGATTTCGCCGAGGGCGAACGCTATATTACCGTCGGGGATATCGGTGCGGAGGAGTTCGAGATTGCCAAATTGGCCTGGTCGGCCTACCGCGCGCCGACCCCGGAGCCCTGCATCGATCTGCTTCACCGCGATCTGAGCGCCTTGCTGATGCTGCGGCCAGCCTTGCTTCAGCTTCTGGCAGAGCTCCCGTCGCCTTTGACAGGGCTAGGCGCGACCGAGATTCGATTTCTGGAGATGCTCGACTGGTTTGCAAACACGAATCCGTTGTTCCATCTACGCTCGCTACGGGGCACTTACGTGTGGGGTGAGGTCGAACTGGGATATTTGCTCGAAGGCCTTGCCCTCGGCCCCAAGCCAGCCGTGGCCGGGCTGGGCGACGAATTACGCACCATCGATCTTGGCAATCTCAGAGCCCGGCACGAAGTTTACCTTCGCAGCCGCTTGTCGCTGACCGAATTCGGTAAGGCTGTCGTTGCCCATCAGGAGGATTTCAGCCGTTACAATCCGATTAATCGCTGGTGGGGCGGCACGCATCTGACCAACGACAGGCTGTGGCGCTACGGCGCTGTCCTGACGAAGCCCTGAGGGCGACGGCGTGACGCGGCTCATTGTGACGACAGATTCGTCCGCCGCCGGCGCCTTACAAGGGGCGGGCTTAGCCGACCTCGTCATTGCGATCGAGCGTCGCTTGGTCTGGGGACCGCCGCCCTCCGAAACGGAATGCGAGGCATTTTTCTCCCCGCGCATGACTCAGCCAAACGGCCTGCACTGGCTCGACGATACGCCGGTTTGGCGCCAGGAAAGGTCTGGCATCAAGGGGCGCGGACTGATCGAGCTGTTTTCAGAGTATGACTCGGCCGAACTAGGGATGGGGCCAGAGCCGAACGCACAATTACTTCTGCTCTGGCTACTCGACCATTGCGGCATCGAGGACGCGGCACTTTCCAAGCTCGCGATACGTCACCTGGACCTTGCCGTGGGCGATGTCGCGCCGGAGCAATTGGCCAAGATGAATCCGCCCATCGTCGAGATCACGCAAGATCACGTCGAACTGGCCGGTCGCGCGTGGCAGGCCTATCGCGCGCCGACGCCGCAGGCCTGGTTCGATCTCCGCGAAGCGGACTTGCGCCTGCTTCCGCGGCTCGGGCGTTGCGTCGTCGCCCTGCTCGAAGAGCTTCCAAACGTGACCAGCGGCCTTGGGGCCACGGAGACGCGGATACTGGAATTGATCGCGCCGGGTGAGGTACCGCCCTTTGACGTCTTCCCGGGATATCAGAAGCCCAACGAGCGTCGCGTCTTCGATTACTGGGAGGTGGGCGCGTTGCTTGATGGACTTTCGCGATGTGAGAGGCCAGCGGTCGCTGGACTGGACGAAGGCCCGTTTTCCCTGGAGATGCACGAGAATTCAAGCCGCCTCCAGCGGTACAAGCAATCCCGCTTGTCGCTCACCGAGTTCGGCAAAGCGATGCTTGGCGGCGATGAAAATTTTTGCCGGTGCAACCGTATCGATCGCTGGTGGGGCGGCACCCACCTGACCAACGACCGGCTGTGGCAGTGGGACCCCGAGGCCCTCTCACTCATCGCGCCTGATTAGTGCGTACCTGTTCGCTCAGAGTGTTCTTATTGCGTATTATTTCGAGAGGCAATCGTGTCACATTTGATCCTGGCAACGAACGATCGTGCGGAGGATACACTTCGCCGGTCCGGCGTTGCGAACGTCGCGCTCGGGTTCTATCCGCGTTTTGTCTGGAGGAAACTGCCTTCCGACGAGCGGCTTTTGAGGGGGCTGGAGCGCCGATCGGAGAAGCACTGCAATCCCGGCGATCATTGGCTCGATGACGTTTGTAGCGGCGCGCTCGACGGCTTCGGCACGCGCGATATCGGTTTGTTCGAGCTGTGTGCGAAGTTCGACTCGATTGAAATATGGGTTGATCCTCAGCCGAATGATCAGCTTGTGCTCGTCTGGCTGCTGGACCTGCTCCGTCCCTACAAGGAGATCACCACGAAGCTGAGCCTTGTGCATGCGGACGACACTGTTGCCAACTATGCCCCGGAGTCTGTCGCAAAATGGAAGCTTCCGGCCTTCAAGGTGACCGAGAATCATTTGGTGACGGCAAGCCGCGCCTGGCGGGCCTATCGGGCTGACACGCCACAACCCTGTTTCGATCTGTTGATGACGGATCTGATGATCTTGCCGAGACTTCGATCGGCGCTGATTGCGGTGCTTGAAGAGCTTCCGGACAGCGTGACGGGACTCGGTGCAACTGAAATGGATCTGCTGGATTTTGTGAACGACGGGCAAACCGACCCGAGGCTCGTCGAAGATGCGAGATGGCTTCGCGATGTATTCGACGAAAACGACGCGCGTGACGCTTTGCTCGAACTGGGGGCGTATTCGGCGCCGCCGCTCTTGTTGGGCGATCCGGCGTTCGACAATGAGGACCGCTACTTCGGCAGGAGTGAGTGGAGGCTCACGCTGACCGAGCTCGGAGGTTCACTTCTCGCCCGTGAAGACGACATGTGGCGTCACAACCCGATCAAACGATGGTGGGGCGGGACCGAGTTGACCAACGAGCGGCTCTGGCGGTGGAATCGCGAACGCCGGTTGCTGGTGGCGCCCTAGGGCAGGTTCGTAGGGTGGACTAGTCTTGCTGAGTCATTCGGCCGCGCCGCAAGAAGTGTTATCGGTCAGGCAGCGCGGATGAGGCCACTGCATGATTATTGTACCGGCCTGATGCTGCCGGTGAACAAGGGCGCGTCGACGATGAAGCGTGTGATCCTGACCAGTTCGTCGGGCGTCGGCCTTGCCCTCGCCGATCGCGCCGACATGGTCATCCCGTTCATCTACCGCTTCGTTTCGGGGCCACTTCCCACCGCTGACCACCTCAACAGTTATCTCGGCGCGCGCGAGTCGTGGTTTGACGCAATGCACTGGTCGGATTGCGTCCGCGTCCGTCAATCGCCCCTTATCAGGCGCCCGGACCGGGCGGGTGGATTGCTCTGGGTCTGCGAAACCTATGGGGTCGATCTCATCGAACTATGGTTCGATCCCGAACCCAATAGTCAATTGCAGTTGATCTGGATCCTCGATTACCTGCGTTCCGAACCATCCATCACAGAGAAGCTGAGATTGCGACGCGTCGATTTCGACCTGCGCGAAGCAGATCCCTCAGAGCTTCGCCGTCGTGATGTGCAGCAGTTCGATATCGCAGAAAGCGATTTTGAGATCGCCAGGATGGCCTGGGAGGCCTACCGCGCGCCGACGCCCGAGCTTTGCGCCGGGCTGCTCGGCAGGCCGCTCGGCAAGCTGTCTTTCCTGAAGCCGGCCATGAAGGACCTGCTCGCAGAACTGCCGTCGCCGGCGACGGGACTGGGGGCGACGGAGACGCGGCTTCTCGAGCGGATTGCGGGCGGCCACAATCGTACCGATGAGCTGTTTCGGCCGGGCGCGCTGGGAACACGCGTGTTCGATCAGTGGGAGCTGGGCGCGCTGCTCGAAGGGCTCGCTTTTGGCCCGGCGCCAGCGGTCGCGGGTCTGGACGGCAAGCTGGCGACACTCGATCCGGACAACGCGAGAAGCCGCAATGCTGCCTTTCGCCGGAGCCGGCTGTCGCTGACTGAATTTGGCGAAGCGGTCCTGGCGGGCCGGGAAGATTTTCGCAGTCACAACCCGATCAAGCGCTGGTGGGGCGGCGCGCTTCTGACCAACGAACGGCTGTGGCGGTGGGATGGCGAACGCCGGTTGCTGGTTGCGCCGTAGAGGCACATTCAGTGTTGTAGGGTGGATTAGCCGAAGGCGTAATCCACCGTTGTTTATCTCCGCGAAAGCTGAAGTGGTGGGTTACGCGGGCGGCCTGCGCTTCGCGCGACCGCCCGCTAACCCACCCTACAAATCCTACTCCGCGGCTTCTGCGTAATCGCTGACCGGCGGGCAGGAGCACACCAGGTTACGATCACCATAGACGTTGTCGACACGGCCGACCGGGCACCAATATTTATCGGTGCGCGAGACGCCGTCGGGGAAGCAGCCCTCGCTGCGGGTATAGGCGCGCTTCCAATCGTCGTCCGCGATGTCGTGCACGGTGTGCGGGGCGTGGCGCAGGGGCGAGGCTTCGATCTTGAAGCGGCCGGCCTCGACCTCCGCAATCTCCTTCCGGATCGCGATCATGGCATCGCAGAAACGATCGAGCTCGGCCTTGGATTCCGACTCGGTCGGCTCGATCATCAGCGTGCCCGGCACCGGGAAGCTCATGGTAGGAGCGTGGAAGCCGTAATCGATCAGGCGCTTTGCGATGTCGTCGACGGTGACGCCGCTCGTCGTCTTCAGCGGACGCGGATCGACGATGCACTCATGCGCGACGCGGCCCTTCTCGTTCTTGTAGAGCACCGGGAAATGCGGATCGAGACGCGCTGCGATGTAATTGGCGTTGAGGATCGCGATCTCGGTGGCGCGCTTCAGGCCTTCACCGCCCATCATCAGGATGTAGATGTAGGAGATGGTGAGGATCGAGGCCGAGCCGAACGGCGCGGCCGAGACCGGACCGACCGGCGCATCCGCTTGCGTCGTCGGGTGTCCGGGAAGGAACGGGGCAAGATGCGCTTTGACGCCGATCGGGCCCATGCCGGGGCCGCCGCCGCCATGCGGGATGCAGAAGGTCTTGTGCAGGTTGAGATGGCTGACGTCGGCGCCGTAATCGCCGGGCCTGCTGAGGCCGACCTGCGCGTTGAGGTTGGCGCCGTCGAGATACACCTGGCCGCCATGGCCGTGCACGATGTCGCAGATCTCGCGGATGTGCTCCTCGAACACGCCATGGGTCGAGGGATAGGTGATCATCACCGCGGCGAGATCGTTCGAATGCTTCTCCGCCTTGGCGCGGAGGTCATTGACGTCGACGTCGCCGTTCTTCTCGCAAGACACCACCACCACGTCCATGCCGACCATCGCGGCCGAAGCCGGATTGGTGCCGTGGGCGGAGGAGGGGATCAGGCAGATCTTGCGATGGCTTTGTCCGCGCGCGGCATGGTAGCCACGGATCGCCAAAAGCCCGGCATATTCGCCCTGCGCGCCCGAATTCGGCTGCAGCGAGATCGCGTCATAGCCGGTGATGTCGCAGAGCCATTTCTCCAGCCGCGCGAACAGCGCGTGGTAGCCCTTGGCCTGCTCGCGCGGGGCGAACGGATGCAGCGTGGCAAATTCCGGCCAGGTCAGCGGCATCATCTCGGTGGTCGCGTTCAGCTTCATGGTGCACGATCCCAGCGGGATCATGGCGCGGTCGAGCGCGAGGTCGCGATCACTGAGCTTGCGCATGTAGCGCAGCATCTCGGTCTCCGAGCGATGCGCATGGAAGACCGGATGGGTCAGGAAGGCCGTGGCGCGCTTCAATTCGTCCGGCAGCGCCTCGCGCGTCTCGGCGTCGATCTCGGCATAGGCAAGCTTGCCGCCGAAGGCGCGCCAGACCGCTTCGACCGTCGCGGGCGTCGTGGTCTCGTCGAGTGCGATGCGAAGCGCGGTATCACCGACGCCGAGATTGATCTTCTCGGCGCGCGCGCGCGCGACGATCTCCTCGCGCTTGCCGCCGGCATCGACGCTGAGCGTGTCGAAGAAGGTCTCGCTGTCAGGCGCAAAGCCGAGCTTGCGCAAGCCGGTTGCGAGCACGGCGGCGCGGCGATGCACGTTGCGCGCGATCTGCGCCAGGCCCTCGGGGCCGTGATAGACCGCATACATCGAGGCGATCACGGCGAGCAGCACCTGCGCGGTGCAGATGTTGGAAGTCGCCTTCTCGCGCCGGATGTGCTGCTCGCGGGTCTGCAGCGCGAGCCGATAGGCAGGCATCCCGCGCGAGTCCACGGACAAGCCGACGATGCGGCCGGGCAGCGAGCGCTTCAGCGCATCGCGCACCGCCATATAGGCCGCGTGCGGTCCGCCATAGCCCATCGGCACGCCAAAGCGCTGCGCCGAGCCGATGGCGATGTCGGCGCCTATTTCGCCGGGCGAGGCGAGCAGTGTGAGCGCCAAGAGGTCCGCGGCGACGATGGCGAGCGCGCCCTTGGCCTTCAGCGCGGCGATCGCCGGCCTGAGGTCGCGCAGCGCGCCCGAAGAGCCCGGATATTGCAGCAGCGCGCCGAGCACGTCTGATTTGTCGAGATCGGTGAGGGGGTCGCCGACGACCAGAGACCACCCCAGCGGCTCGGCGCGGGTGCGCATCACCGCCAGCGTCTGCGGATGCACGTCCTTGTCGACGAAGAAGGCCTTGGCCTTGACCTGCGAGTGGCGCTCGGCGAGCGCCATGGCTTCGGCCGCCGCGGTGGCTTCATCGAGCAGCGAGGCGTTGGCGACGTCGAGCCCGGTGAGGTCGCAGATCATGGTCTGGAAGTTGAACAGCGCTTCCAGACGGCCCTGGCTGATCTCGGGCTGGTAGGGCGTGTAGGCCGTGTACCAGGCCGGGTTTTCCAGGATGTTGCGCTGGATCACCGCGGGCAGGATGGTGTCGGAATAGCCCTGGCCGATCAGCGAGGTGAAGACCTGGTTCTGGCTTGCGAGCTCGGCCATATGCGCGATCGCCTCGGTCTCGCTCAGCGGCTTGCCGAGATCGAGCGGGGAGGTCTGCCGGATCGAGGCCGGCAGCGTCTCCGCCATCAGTGCATCGACGCTCTTGGCGCTGACGGCCTCCAGCATTGCGGTGACGTCGCGCGCGGATGGGCCGATATGGCGGCGAACGAAACTGGCGGCGGTGTCGCCGTTGGTCTTGCGGTGCGCGGTCATCGCTTGCTCCATCGTCCTTAAGCCGTATGCGCCTTGTAGGCGGCTTCATCCATGAGGCCGCCGAGCTCGCTTTTGTCGGCAATCTTGATCTTGAAGAACCAGGCCGCGCCTTGCGCATCCGAATTGATCAGCGCCGGGTCGGCGGCGAGCGCCTCGTTGGTCTCGAGCACTTCGCCCGTAACAGGGGCGTAGACGTCGGAGGCGGCCTTCACCGACTCCACGACGGCCGCGGCTTCGGCTTTCTTCAAGCTGCGGCCGACCTTGGGCAATTCGACGAACACGACGTCGCCGAGCTGCTGCTGCGCGTAGTCGGTGATGCCGACCGTGGCGGTGTCGCCGTCGATGGCGAGCCATTCATGGTCGGAAGTGTACAGCGTCGTGGTCATTGTCTCGTCCTCAGCGTTTGTAGGTGTTTTTGACGAAGGGCATTGCAGCAACCTGCAAGGGCAGCCGCTGGCCGCGCACCTCGGCAAAGAGCTTTGTGCCGAGCGCAGCGAGGCTCACAGGCACGTAGCCCATCGCGACCGGCGCGCTCAGGCTCGGGCCGAAACCGCCCGACGTGACTTGTCCGATCGGCTCGCCACCGGCAGCGTCGGCAAACAGCAGCGCGCCCTCGCGCACCGGCGCGCGGCCCTCGGCGAGCAGGCCGACGCGGCGGCGGGATGCGCCGCCATCGAAATGGGCGAGGATCTTCGCAGCGCCGGGAAAGCCGCCGGCGCGCGCCCCGGCGGTGCGGCGGCTCTTCTGCACCGACCATTCCAGCGCGGCTTCGACCGGTGAGGTCGTGGTGTCGATGTCGTGGCCGTACAGGCAGAGCCCGGCTTCCAGCCGCAGGCTGTCGCGGGCTCCGAGGCCAATCGGGAGCACGTCGGGATTTGCCAGCAGCATTTTTGCGAGGCGTTCGGCATCGCCTGATGGAACCGAGATCTCGAAGCCGTCCTCGCCGGTGTAGCCGGAGCGCGAGACGAAACACTTGATGCCGGCGACCTCGTGCGGCCCGGCGTCCATGAATGTCATGGCCGGCGCCTCTGCACAGAGTTTCGCCAGCGCCGCTTCGGCCTTTGGACCCTGCAGCGCGATCAGCGCGCGGTCGGCAAGCTGCTCGATCACGCAGTCGTCGGACAGGTTGGCGCGCAGATGTGCCTCGTCCTCGGCCTTGCAGGCGGCGTTGACCACCAGGAACAGGTGATCGCCGAAATTGGCGACCATGAGGTCGTCGAGAATGCCGCCGTCTTCGTTGGTGAACTGGGCGTAGCGCTGCCGCCCCGCGGCGATCGCCACGATATCCTGCGGCACCAGCCGCTCCAGCGCGCGGGCAGCGTCTTCTACCTTGCCGGACTTCGGCAGAACGCGGAGCTGGCCCATGTGGGAGACGTCGAACAGGCCGGCTTTGGTGCGGGTATGGAGGTGCTCCTTCAGCACGCCCGCGGGGTACTGCACGGGCATGTCATAGCCCGCGAACGGCACCATCTTGCCCCCCAGGGACACGTGGAGGTCGTAGAGGGGGGTGCGTTTCAGGGAGTCTTGGTCGTGAGCTAGCATCTTGAGGGCCCTCGGCGGTTCCCCGGGGAGGATTCCCCGATGGACACCAGTCGAAGCCCCATCTGTCGCTGTGCCTGAGAGTATTATCCCGTCGGCGGACGCTGTCCGGGTCTACACCCGTCGGCGCCTCTTTCCAGATGCTGTCAAAGCCACGCGGTCCTTTTGCCTGAGAGTTTCCGGGGCGGTTGCTCCTTCGGCGCCGGCTAACTAGTAGCCGGTCTCTCCCGACGTGGCCGTACGATACAGATGGGTAGAGACCACAGGGGAGCCAAGCCTGTCAACGCGTCCGCACGTCCTATCCAACGGGATTGCAAGGGGATTGAGCGCCTGCGGCAACCCTCTGATCTCCCTGCACAGTTTCTGGACAGCGAAGCTGGCCTTGTCTAAAAGCGCTTTGGCCCGCAGATATCAGCCTGAACGGCCCGGTTTGGACGGCGAGAAGCGGGCCCAAGCATACCCGATTGGATGAACATGAGCGGCGTCAACGAGATCAGGTCGACCTTTCTGAACTACTTTGCCGAGAACGGCCACGAGATCGTGCCGTCCTCGCCACTCGTGCCGCGCAACGACCCGACGTTGATGTTCACCAATGCCGGCATGGTGCAGTTCAAGAACGTCTTCACCGGCGTCGAGAAGCGGCCCTATCAGCGCGCCACCACCTCGCAGAAATGCGTGCGCGCCGGCGGCAAGCACAACGACCTCGACAATGTCGGCTACACCGCGCGCCATCTCACCTTCTTCGAGATGCTCGGCAATTTCTCGTTCGGCGATTACTTCAAGGAGCGCGCGATCGAGCTCGCCTGGAAGCTGATCACCAAGGAGTTCGGGCTGAAGAAGGACAAGCTGCTCGTCACCGTCTATCACACGGACGACGAGGCGGCGGGTCTGTGGAAGAAGATCGCCGGCTTCTCCGAGGACCGCATCATCCGCATTCCGACTTCGGACAATTTCTGGGCGATGGGCGACACCGGGCCGTGCGGCCCGTGCTCGGAGATCTTCATCGACCGCGGCGAGCACATCTGGGGCGGTCCTCCCGGCTCGCCGGAAGAGGACGGCGACCGCTTCCTCGAATTCTGGAATCTCGTGTTCATGCAATACGAGCAGGTGACGAAGGAGGAGCGCGTCGGTCTGCCGCGTCCCTCGATCGACACCGGCATGGGCCTGGAGCGCATGGCCTGCATCCTCCAGGGCGTCGAGAGCGTGTTCGAGACCGACCTGTTCCGCAACCTGATCGACGCCACCGCGTCCGCGCTCGGCAGCGGCCCGACCGCGCAGAATGCCGCCTCGTTCCGCGTCATCGCCGACCATTTGCGCTCCTCGGCGTTCCTCGTCTCCGACGGCGTGCTGCCCTCGAACGAGGGCCGCGGCTATGTGCTGCGCCGGATCATGCGCCGCGCGATGCGCCATGCGCAGCTCCTGGGCGCCAAGGAGCCGTTGATGCATCGGCTGGTCTGGGCCCTGGTGCGCGAGATGGGCCAGGCCTATCCGGAATTGATGCGCGCGGAAAAGCTGATCGAGGAAACGCTGCGGCTGGAAGAGACCCGCTTCCGCAAGACGCTGTCGCGGGGCCTTGCCATTCTCGACGAGAAGAGCGCGTCCTTGAAGAAGGGCGACATGTTCGACGGCGACGTCGCCTTCACGCTGTACGACACCTACGGCTTCCCGCTCGACCTGACGCAGGACGCGCTGAAGTCGCGCGGCATCGGCGTCGACCAGGCGGCGTTCACCGACGCGATGGAGCGCCAGAAGGCCAAGGCGCGCGAGTCCTGGAAAGGCTCGGGTGAGGCCGCGTCCGAAGCGATCTGGTTCCCGCTGCGCGAGAAGCTCGGCGCCACCGAATTCCTCGGCTACGAGACCGAGAGCGCCGAAGGCGTGGTCTCCGCGCTGGTCAAGGACGGCGCCGAGGTTGCGAGCCTCAAGGCCGGCGAGACCGGCGCGCTTCTGCTGAACCAGACGCCGTTCTATGCGGAGTCGGGCGGCCAGGTCGGCGATACCGGCGTGCTCTCGGGCGAGGGCGGCATCAAGGTCCGCGTCACCGATACGCAGAAGAAGCTCGGCGATCTCTTCGTCCATATCGGCACGGTCGAGAGTGGCGAGTTGAAACTCGGCACGGCGCTGCAGCTCGAGGTCGATCATTCCAGGCGCTCGACCATCCGCGCCCATCACTCCGCGACCCACATCATCCACGAGGCGTTGCGCCAGGTGCTCGGCGATCACATCGCCCAGCGCGGCTCGATGGTCGCGCCGGACCGGCTGCGCTTCGACTTCGTGCATCCGAAGCCGATCACGGCCGAGGAGCTCGCCCGGGTCGAGGACATCGCCAACGACGTGGTGCTGGAGAACGACGAGGTCACCACGCGCGTCATGGGCGTCGACGAGGCCCGCGAGGCCGGGGCGCGCGCGCTGTTCGGCGAGAAATATGGCGACGAGGTCCGCGTCGTCTCGATGGGCAGGACCGCGCGCGAGCGCGGCGCCAACGCGCTCGGCTGGTCGGTCGAGCTCTGCGGCGGCACCCATGTCAAGCGCACCGGCGATATCGGCCTGATCACGGTCACGAGCGAAAGCGCGGTCGCCTCCGGCGTGCGCCGTATCGAGGCGTTAACGGGCAACTACGCGCGAAAACACGCCAACGACACCATGGCGCTGGCAAAGACCGCGGCGAACGAGCTGCGCACCTCTCTCGACGACGTGCCGGCGCGCATCGCCGCTCTGATGGAGGAGCGCAAGAAGCTCGAGCGCGAGCTCTCCGACGCCCGCAAGAAGCTGGCGATGGGCGGCGGTGCCTCCGCCGGCAACGGCGCAGCGTCGGGCGTGCGCGAGGCCGGTGGCGTCAAGCTGATGGCGCGTGCGGTGGAAGGCATCGAGATGAAGGATCTCAAGAGCCTCGCCGACGACGGCAAGAAGCAGATCGGCTCGGGCGTCGTCGCCATCGTCGGCGTCACCGAGGACGGCAAGGCCGGTATCGTGGTCGGCGTCACGCAGGACCTCACCGCGCGCTTCAACGCCGTGAATCTCGTGCGCATCGCCTCCGAGGCACTCGGCGGCAAGGGCGGCGGCGGCCGGCCCGACATGGCCCAGGCCGGCGGCCCCGATGGCGCCAAGGCGTCCGAAGCCTTGAGCGCGATCGAAAAAGCGATGGCAGGCGCTTAAAGGCCCATGCGCCTCGTTCCGCGAGGACGTGGGCTTTCCGATCCGGACTTGAGGGATCGCCTCTACGAATTGCTGGATCACGATCCCTTGGCCTATTCGGTCGGGTCGCGCTTCATCCAGCTGATCATCGCCGTCATCGTGCTCAACGTCGCCGCGATGATCCTCGCCTCGGTGCCGGAGCTCGATGCGCAGTTCGGCATGCTGTTCGCAGGCATCACCGTCCTCGCGGTGATCGTGTTCGCGCTGGAATATGCGGCGCGGCTGTGGACGGTGGCGGGGCATACCCAGCGCAAGGGGTCGGCGCTGTCCGACCGGCTGGGCTATGCCTTCTCGGCGCTCGGCATCATCGATCTCATGGCGTTCCTCCCCGCAGCGATCGTGCTCGCGACCGGCCGGCACGCGACGCTGGCCGCGCTCGGCGTGCTGCCGTTCTTCAAGCTGATACGGTATTCGCCGGCGATGCGCTCGCTGCTCGCGGCCGTGCATGCCGAGCGGCGCGCGCTGATCGGCTGCATCGTCATCCTGATCGGCGCCGTGTTGACCTTCGCCTCGCTGCTCTACGCCATCGAGCGCGACGTGCAGCCCGACAAGCTCGGCACCATCCCGCAGGCGATGTGGTGGGCGATCGTGACGCTCGGCACCGTCGGCTATGGCGACGTCGTTCCGGTGACGCCGCTCGGCAAGTTCGTTTCGACCTTCGCGATCATCTCGGGCTTTGCCATGATCGCGCTGCCGGTCGCGATCATCTCCTCGGCGTTCGCCGAAGAGGTCAAGCGGCGCGATTTCGTCGTCACCTGGGGCATGCTGGCGCGGGTGCCGCTGTTCTCGCACCTCTCCGCCGCGGAGATCGCCGACATCATGCGCCTGCTGCGGGCGCGCACCATCGAGCAGGGCGAGATTTTGGTGCGACGGGGCGATGTCGCCTCGTCGATGTATTTCATCACCGCCGGCGAGGTCGAGATAGCGCTGCCGAACCAGCATGTGCGCCTCGCCGACGGCACCTTCTTCGGCGAGATCGCGCTGCTGCACAAGACCAAGCGCAGCGGCACGGTGACGGCAACGCGCAAGACGCGGCTGCTCGTGCTCGACGCGCAGGACTTCCATGCCCTGATCGCGCGCATGCCGACGCTGGCCGCCCACGTCCACGAGACCGCAAAGGCGCGGCTCGCCGACACCGGCGACCTCGCGCTCGCGGAGCTTGCGCAGGCGGAGAAGGAAGGCACCGACCGCTGAGCGGTCAGCCCTTCTTCAGGAAGACGTAATCGGCCGCGTAGGGCGCGGTTTTGATTTCGCCGGCCTTGTCGCAAGCGCCGTCGAGCTTGCCGCCATGGGTGTTGATGCGCTGGACCGTGGTGACCGGCGTCAGCGTGCCGCTGCCGCGGCGGGCGGCGACTTCCAGCTTGAGCCACGGGATATCGGCAGGCGTTGCGCCCGGTGCGTTGCCGACGGCCTTGCCGACCACGGCGCTACCGTCGGCGAGCTCCCAGTTCGGGCCGGCATAGTGGCGGCCAACGGTCTTGCCTTCAGACAGCAGCGTCGCGACGGGCTCGCGGAAGGTCCAGGCGAGCTTGCCGTCGGGGGCTGACTTGCACTCATAGACCTGCGCGCCCTCGGCGTGGACGCTGAGCACGATGGTCTCGCCGGGGGCGGCGATGGCGTTGGGTAGCGGCTCGGCGGCCAGCGCAGGGGCACTCGCCAGCGCGAAGACCGCGAATGCAACGCTCTTGAATGATGGCATGCACGGTCCTCGATCAACGGTCTCGTCATTGCGAGGAGCTCTTGCGACGAAGCAATCCAGACTGTCCCCGCGGAGGGATCCTGGATTGCTTCGCTGCGCTCGCAATGACGGGTGGGCAGGTAGCTTACCGCGCCAGCTCCTTGGTCAGGTTCTCGGCGACCTTGTCGAGGAAGCCGGTGGTCGAGAGCCAGCGCTGGTCGGCGCCGACCAGCAGCGCGAGGTCCTTGGTCATGTAGCCGGCCTCGACGGTGTCGACGCAGACCTTCTCCAGCGTGGCCGCGAACTTGGCGAGCTCGGCATTGTTGTCGAGCTTGGCGCGGTGCGACAGGCCTCGGGTCCAGGCGAAGATCGAGGCGATCGAATTGGTCGAGGTCTCCTTGCCCTTCTGGTGCTCGCGGTAGTGACGGGTCACCGTGCCGTGGGCGGCTTCCGCCTCAACGGTCTTGCCGTCGGGGGTCAGCAGCACCGAGGTCATCAGGCCGAGCGAGCCGTAGCCCTGCGCGACCGTGTCGGACTGCACGTCGCCGTCGTAGTTCTTGCAGGCCCAGACATAGCCACCGGACCATTTCAGCGCCGAGGCGACCATGTCGTCGATCAGGCGGTGCTCGTAGGTCAGGCCCTTGGCGTCGAACTCCTTCTTGAACTCGCGGTCGAAGATGTCCTGGAAGATGTCCTTGAAGCGCCCGTCATAGACCTTGAGGATCGTGTTCTTGGTCGACAAGTACACCGGGTAATTACGGAGCAGGCCGTAATTGAAGGAGGCGCGGGCGAAGTCGATGATGGAATCGTCGAGATTGTACATCTCCATCGCGACGCCGGCGCCGGGCGCCTTGAACACTTCCTTCTCGATCACGGTGCCGTCCTCGCCGACGAACTTCAGCGAGAGGGTGCCCTTGCCGGGGAACTTGATGTCGGTGGCGCGGTACTGATCGCCATAGGCGTGGCGGCCGATGATGATCGGCTTGGTCCAGCCGGGAACCAGGCGCGGCACGTTCTTGCAGATGATCGGCTCGCGGAAGATCACGCCGCCGAGGATGTTGCGGATGGTGCCGTTCGGCGACTTCCACATCTGCTTGAGGTTGAACTCCTTCACCCGGGCCTCGTCGGGGGTGATGGTGGCGCACTTGACGCCGACGCCGACCTTCTTGATCGCCTCGGCGGCGTCGATGGTCACCTGATCGTTGGTGTGGTCGCGGTATTCCATGCCCAGGTCGAAATAGAGCAGCTCGACATCCAGGAACGGGTTGATCAGCTTGTCCTTGATGTACTGCCAGATGATCCGGGTCATCTCGTCGCCATCGAGCTCGACGACGGGATTGGATACCTTGATTTTTGCCATGATCGGGGAAGCCCTCTTGGGAACGGCGCTTTTGGCGCGCCAACGTGAATATCCGCCGCCTCTTAGCACCGCCGCGCGGCGGGCGAAAGCCAAGGGATTATGCACTTTTAGCTCATCCAGCTTGCGCAGGCGGGAAGCGGCGGGCCGGGCCGCTGCCGGGGCCGGCCTCACGTTCCAGGCGAGTTTCAAAAGTCGAATCCAAGCCGTTATTTCCCTTGAGAATTTTGTCAGGACAGGCAAACGACAGGCGGACAGCGCCCGAGCCGGCCCAAGACCAGTTCGAACGACCGGCTTGAATCAATTCCTGAAGACGGCCTCGCCAAGGCCTTGAGAGACAGTGTGAAAGCAAAGCGAGATGTCGGGGACTGACAAGAGCAAGGCCGGCCTTTCCCTCGACGGTCCCATCGTGATCCTGGTCGAGCCCCAGCTCGGCGAGAACATCGGCATGGCCGCGCGCGCCATGGGCAATTTCGCCCTCGGCCGCTTGCGCATCGTCAATCCCCGGGATGGCTGGCCCAACATCGCGGCCCAGCGGGCTGCGGCCGGCGCCGACCACATCCTGGAAACGGTCGAATTGTTCAGCACGGTCGAAGAGGCGGTCGCCGACCTCGACCTGCTGTTCGCCACCACCGCGCGTCCCCATGACCAGGCCAAGCCCGTGGTCGGGCCGGATGCGGCAGCGGCCGAGATCGCCGGGCACGTCGCGACCGGCGGCAGGGCCGGCATCCTGTTCGGCCGCGAGCGCTGGGGCCTGACCAACGAGGAGGTCGGGCTCTCCAACCGCATCATCACCTTCCCGGTCAATCCGGGCTTTGCCTCGCTCAACCTCGCCCAGGCCGTGCTGCTGATCGGCTATGAATGGTTCAAGCGGGCGACATCCGGCGAACTGCCGCACGCCATGCCGGAGCGCTCCGAGCGCGCCTCGCAGCACCAGATGCAGGCCTTCTTCGACAACCTCGTGCGTGAGCTCGACAAGGTCGAGTTCCTGCGGCCTGCCGAGAAGCGCGACACCATGCTGGTGAACCTGCGCAACATCTTCACCCGGATGGAGCCGACCAAGCAGGACATGCACACCCTGCACGGCGTGATCATGGCGATCGCCGAGGGGCGCAAGGGCCCGGCCAAGGGCGGCGTGCTCGACGGCGAGCAGGCCACGCGCCTGCGCGCGCTGCTGGCCGAGCACGGGCAGGGCGGTGGCGTCTCCGACAGCGGCTCGACCGTGCGCGGCCTCGCCCGCCTGCTCCGCCGCAACCCGACCGACGCCGAGCGACTGTTGTGGCAGGCGCTCACCCGCGACCGCCGTTTCGCTGGTCAGTTCAAGCGCCAGACCCCGGTGGGGCGCCACATCCCGGACTTCGTCTCGTTCCCGCACCGGATCGCGATCGAGCTGGTCAATCCCGGCGAGGGGGAGGCGATCGCAGCAGACCGTGCGTCCCGGCGGGCGTGGCTGGAAGCGCGCGACTACCGGGTGCTCGACATCCGCGCGGCGGATGTCGAGCGCGATCTGGAGGCGGAGCTGGTGCGGCTTGCCGGGATGATGGAGCAGGGAGTTTAGGTCGCGTCACGCGCCGCTGTTGTAGGGTGGGCAAAGGCGTTCTTACGCCGTGCCCACCATGTCTCCGCAAACATGAAAAAAGTCGTGGGCACAGCGCTGCGCGCCTTTGCCCACCCTACGACTCAGCGCTGAAACACAACCTTGCCGCCCACGAGCGTCATGTCCGCTTTGATGTCCTTGATCTGCTCCTCCGGCACGATTGTGTAGTCGGCGGAGAGCACCACGATGTCGGCAAGCTTTCCGGGCTCAATGGTCCCCTTGCGCTCCTCATCGAACGTGTAGCGCGAAGCCGCGCTGCTGTAGAGCCGCAGGGCCTGCTCGCGCGTAATGGCTTCTGCCGAGCCGTAGACGTTTCCGTTGGGGTCCTTCCTGGTGACCATGATGTACATGTTGAGGAAGGGATTGATCGGGTTCACGGGAAAATCCGTGCCGGCGCCGAGGCTGTTGAGCCCCATTTTTTCGATCAACGTCCGGGTCGGTACGGCGCGGTCAGCGGTCGCTTTCCCGAGAAATCGTTCGACGGTGGCTGCCTTGTCCCACATGAAAACGTTCTGGAAATCGATGCGCGCTCCCAGCTTTTGCGCGCGCTCCATCTGTTCTGGCCGGATCAGGCTGGCGTGAATGAGGACGAAGCGACGGTCGCGGATCGATTTTTCCTTGTCCACCGCCTCGAACGCATCGAGCACCTGGTCAATACCGAGGTCACCCACCACGTGAACACCGACACGCCAGTCATAACGGTTGCAGATGGAGATGAGTTGCTTCAGCCGCTCGGGCGTTTGCTGCGCAATGCCATGGTAGTTGTCATGTGAATCGGGATACACGTCGCGCATGAGCGCTGTTTTCAGCGTCATGCCGCCGTCGTAGAAGATCTTGATACCGGCGAACTTGAGCCAATCGTCGCCGAAACCCGAGGAGGCTCCGTTGCCTGCGATGATCGCCTCCCAGGCGGTCAGATCGGCCGGGGGCTCGGGCCGAAACATCGCGCCGGTGCGCAAAGTGGCTTTTCCGGACGCGACAAGCTTCCGCAAGATGCGGATGTCGCGCGCCTCTGTCGCGCCCTCGACCACGCTGGTGATGCCGAAGCTGTTCAATACGCCTTCTGCAATGGTGAATTGTCGGATTTCGTCGTCTTCTGTCCAGGGCGGTACGGCCTTCTCGACCCGATCGATCGCCGTCTCCACAAGCAGGCCCGTCAATTCGCCGGCGGCGTCGCGCTCAAACTTTCCCCCGCTCGGGTCCTCGGTGGTCTTGTCAATTCCGACCCGCTGCAGAGCCATCGTATTCGCCATCGAGAAGTGCCCGACAGTGCGAAGATAGACCGGATTGTCTGGGGCGACGCTGTCGATCTCCTGCCTCGTGAGATAACGCTTCTCGGCCAATTGGGAAGGCGGATGCCACGCGCCACCTACAATCCACTCGCCCGGCTTCTTCTTCGCAGCAAATGCCTTGATAGCCTCGAGTGCTTCCGCGACCGTCTTGGCTCGGCCCATGATGACGACGTAGTCGCCCAGACCAGCGGCCTTGAAGTGAGCGTGTGTATCGATCAATCCAGGGACGACGGTCTTGCCCGACACATCGATCACGCGGGTCCGGGCGCCTGCAAGCGACTTGATCGAAGCACTGGGCCCGGTTGCCAGGATCTTTCCATCTGCGACGGCCACTGCCTCCGTGACAGTCGATCGCTCGTCCAGCGTCAGAACCTTTCCGTTGATGAGGACCAGGTCAGGCGCGCTGAGCTCCGGCTGCTGCGCCTCGGCATCCGCGATGCCAGCGATCCACATGCTCGTAGCAACGATCGCAAATGCCGCTATCTTGCGAGCCATGACGTCCCCTTGAATCTTGTTTTTGCTGGACGAAGATTTTCAAGGGTAGCTTTGATCGAGTATGGGTTCAACGCTTCTCGAGGCTTGGCAGTGCAGCGAATCCGGGACAGCGTCCCCGCATTCCGCTTCGCTGCATGCGGGCTACGAAGTAAGAACCGTTAGACCGCCTCGAGCTGATCCGCCGCGCGCTTCTTCTTCGCCTTGGCCTGGCCGAGCAGCGGGCCGGCCGTGAGCGCCGCCGTATCCGCGACGCCCGGGTCGCGCGAGATCATCGCGGCGACGATGGCGCCGTCGATGATGAGGCCGAGCTGGTGCGCCAGCACCGCGGGCTCGGCTGAGCCGAGCTCGCCGGCGAGCTTCTCGATGTGGCCGAGCACGATCTTCTTGTGCTTCAGCGCGATGTTGCGGAACTGCTTGGCGTCCTTGTCGTGCTCGCCGACGGCGTTGATGAAGGGGCAGCCGTAGAAGCGCTCTTCGGCGAACCAGCTCTTCAGTGCGGGGAAGATGCGCGTCAGCTTCGCCTGCGCATCGCCGCCGCCTTGCTCCATGGCGCCGATGAACCATTCGCGCCATTGCTTGCCTTCGCTCTCCAGCACCGCGTTGACGAGGTTGGTCTTGGAGCCGAACAATTTGTAGAGCGTGGTCTTGGCGGTGCCGGCCTCCTCGATGATCGCATCGATGCCGGTGGCGTTGATGCCGTTCTTGCAGAACAGATGCGTCGCCGCGCTCAAGAGGCGACCGCGTGCGGACTCGTCCTCGGCGGCGGCAGTGTGGGGCGAATTCTTTCTCGATGACGTCTTTGCCATGGACTCAAACTTACCCGCAGCCGTGCCGCATCAGCAAGCCGCATCTGTTTCGCGCTGAAAAGATTCGCAGAGCCTGGCCGGTCTGCATCGCCTTTGAGCAAGGACCGGCTGACCAATCCGCAGGCAGGAAGGCTTAAGCGGCTCCAAAGCTTCGCCTTTTGTTTTTCGCGGGCTCTGGCACGCTCCATGCAAGGAAACAGACCGTTCGGTATCCTGCCGATTTCCACTTCTGCCAGGGAGAAGACTGATGACTGCCGTCGTTCAGAAGACAGTGCTGACGGGGTGCCTCGCGCCCATCGACAAGAACGGGCTCGAGCAACTGATTGCCAACGGCAAGGCAAATCCGAAGGTCATCAAGACCTTGAAGTGCAAGACGGTCGCGGAAGGCAAATTCCGCCACGCCAACTACATCCGCAACCTGCCGCCCTACATCGTCGACGAGCCGCCGGGTCTGCTCGGTGACGACACCGCGCCCAATCCGTCGGAGGCCTCGCTGGCCGCGCTCGGATCGTGCCTTGCGGTCGGCCTGCATGCCAACGCCGTGCATCGCGGCTGGATCGTCAACAAGCTCGAGCTGGAGCTCGAAGGCGATCTCAACATCACCGCGGTCTGGGGCACCGGCGACACCTCCGACAAGCCGGTCGGATTCACCGACGTCCGCGTCAAGGTCGACATGGAATGCGAGGGCATCTCGCCGGAGGAGATCAACGCGCTGGTTGCCCATGTGAAGAAATGGTCGCCGGTCGCCAACACCTTCACCCGGCCGGTCAATCTCGAGGTCGGCATCTAGCAGAGCGGCAATCAGGACAGGGTGCGGGAGACGATCATGGGTTCACTGGCTTTATCGCGGGCCGACGTTCTGGATCAGCCCGCACCGTCCATTGCGGGCGAGGTGGCGCGGATCGCGCGCGAAGAGCTCGCGCCGCTGGCCGCCGGCATCGACGAGGGGTCGGTGTATCCGGCCGAGGTGCTGCGCAAGTTCGGCGCGGTCGGAGCGTGGGGCAGCCACATGCCGCACGAAGGCCCCGCCGATCTGCGCTGCGCGATCCAGGCGATGGCGGCGATCGGCGAGGTCTGCGGGGCGACGGCCTTCATGGCCTGGTGCCAGAACACGCTGGTGTGGTATGCGGCGAATTCCACCAATGTGAAGCTCGCCAAGCGCTTCGGCGATGCCTTCTCGACCGGTCGCGTGCTCGGCGGCACCGGGCTCTCCAATCCCATGAAGAGCTTTTTCGGCATCGAGAAGCTGAAGCTGAAGGGCCGCAAGGTCGAGGGCGGCTACATCGTGCGCGGTGCGCTGCCCTGGGTCTCCAATCTCGGCCCCGACCATTATTTCGGCACCATCTTCGAGCGTGAGAACGAACCCGGCACTGTGATGTTCCTGGCCGATTGCTCGGACCCGGCGATCACGCTGACGCCGTGCAAGCCGTTCCTCGCCATGGACGGAACCGGCACTTATGGCGTGCAGTTCCGCGACGCTTTCGTGCCTGATGAGCTGATCCTCGCCGATCCCGCCGCGCCCTTCGTCAAGAAGATCCGCGCCGGCTTCATCCTGCTCCAGGCCGGCATGGCGCTCGGGGTGATCAAGGATTGCATCAACATCATGGACGAGGTCGACAATCCCCTCGGCCATATCAACCGCTATCTGCCGCAGCAGCCGGTGCACTTCCGCGAGCTCGCCGCCGAGCTCGAGGCCGAGGCCATGGCGCTGGCGCGCGATCCCTACAACGAGGAGGAGACCTACTGGCGCAAGGTGATCGCGATGCGGCTTCGCGCCGGCGAAGCCAGCGTCGCGGCGGCGCATGCGGCGATGCTGCATTGTGGCGCCCGCGGCTATCTCAAAAGTCACCGCGCGCAGCGGCGCCTGCGCGAGGCCTATTTCGTCGCGATCGTCACGCCCGCCACCAAGCAGCTGCGCAAGATGCTCGCCGATTTCTGAGTTCCGAGCCTTAAAGTTTCACGAGTCCACCCGAAGACCCCCCAACCTCAACGGAGAGGCTGCCATGACTGACGTTCTGATCACTGCCGTCGAACTCGCCGATCTCTTGAAGACCGAGCCGTGTGTCGTCATCGACACCCGCAATCCCGATGCTTACGCCGCCGGGCACCTGCCGGGCGCCGTGAACGTGCACGAGATCTTTACGTTCCTGGCGACCTCGACACCGGAAGGCATGGCCGAGCTCAAGACGAAATTCGCCGATGCGTTCGGCGGTGCCGGCCTTTCGGGCAAGGAAACCGCCGTGATCTACGAGCAGTCGATGAACTCAGGTTTCGGCCAGTCCTGCCGCGGCTATTACCTGCTCACCATGCTCGGCTATCCCAAGGTGAAGGTGCTGCATGGCGGCTTCGATGCCTGGTCGGCCGCGGGCTTCCCGGTGACCAAGGACGTGCCGACGCCGGCGAAGGCTTCGTTCGCGATCGTGCCTGAGGCCGGCGAGATCCTGATCGATGCCAAGACCATGCTCGCCGCCGTCGGCAAGCCGGGTATCGCGATCCTCGACGTGCGCGACGTCGACGAGTGGATCGGTGACAGCTCGTCTCCGTACGGCAAGGATTTCTGCCCGCGCAAGGGCCGCATTCCCGGCGCCGTCTGGCTGGAATGGTATCGGATGATGAAGCCGACCGCCGAAGGCCCGCGCTTCAAGTCCAAGGACGAGATTCTGGCCGAATGCGCCACCGTCGGCATCTCGCAGACGACGCCGGTCTACCTCTACTGCTTCAAGGGTGCTCGTGCCTCGAACACCTTCCTGGCGCTGAAGAACGCCGGCGTGAAGGACGTGCGGATGTATTTCGGCTCCTGGAACGAATGGTCGCGCGATCCCTCGCTGCCGATCGAGCAGGGCCTGCCGATCGCAGCTGATGTGACGACCAAGGCGGCGTAGCAACGCAAGGACGGCCGACAGGTCTCGGTCCACCTCTCCCGTAGGGAGAGGTCGGATCGCATCGCAAGATGCGATCCGGGTGAGGGGTTACAGCCTCACAGTATGCCGCGGCCCCTCACCCGGATTGCTTCGGACGATGCTCCGCATCGCCGAGCGCAATCCGACCTCTCCCCGCTGGGGAGAGGTGGACCGGGGGGCGCGGACCGTGCTTCGTCGCGTTGTCCTCTAACCGTTGAGACCCGCCCACGGACGAGGCGTAATTCCCAGCGCCTTGATCCGCGAGGCCAGCGTGGTCGGCTTGATGTCGAGCATCTCGGCCGCGCCGCCGGGGCCGAACACTTTTCCGGCGCAGGCCTCGAGCGCGGCCAGGATGTTGGCGCGTTCGTGGTCGCGCATTTCCGACGACGTCATCACGGCGGGGCGCGCGTCGGCCTTCTGACGGGCGGCGCCGGCCGGGGCTTGTGCGCCTGAAGTGTCCGGTAGATCGATGCGCAGGCGGCCGTTCTGCGACAGGATCGCAGCGCGCTCGATCACGTTCTGCAGTTCGCGGACATTGCCGGGCCAGTCGTAACGGGTCAGCCGCCGTGCATCGCCCTCCGACAGACGCAGGTTGGATTTCAGCGCCTTGCTCTCGCGCGTCAGGAAATGTTGCGCGAGCAGGGGAATGTCCTCACGGCGTTCGCGCAAAGGGACAGTCTCGATCGGGAACACGTTGAGGCGGAAATAGAGGTCTTCGCGAAAGCGGCCGCGCTGGACCTCCTGCTTGAGATCGCGATTGGTCGCGGCGATGACGCGAACGTCGACCGCGCGGGTGCGCGCCTCGCCGACACGCTCGAAATGGCCTTCCTGCAGCACGCGCAGCAGCTTGCCTTGCAGCTCGAGCGGGATCTCGCCGACCTCGTCGAGGAACAGTGTGCCGCCGTCGGCAAGCTCGAAGCGGCCGATGCGGTCGCGCGTTGCACCGGTGAAGGCACCGCGGACATGGCCGAAGAATTCGCTCTCGAACAATTCGCGCGGGATCGCGGCGCAGTTGACCCGGATCAGCGGCCGGTCGCTGCGGGTGGAATCCTCGTGGATGGCGCGCGCGATCAGCTCCTTGCCGGTGCCGGATTCGCCGGTGATCATCACCGCCGCGGTGGTCGGCGCCACCAGCTTGACCTGGCGCAGTGTCTTCTGGATCGCCTCGCTGCCGCCGATGATGCCGCGCGGATTGGTCTCGATGCGGATTTCCTCCTGGAGATAGGCGTTCTCCAGCTCGAGCCGCTCGCGCAGCCGGTCGACCTCGGCAAGGGCGGCGTGCAGCTTCTCGTCGGCCTCGCGGCGCTGGCTGACGTCGCGAAACACCACGACGGCGCCGACCACGACGCCGCGGTCGCGGATCGGCGTCGAGGTGTACTCGACCCAGGCGGGCGAGCCGTCCTTGCGCCAAAACACCTCGCCGTCGACCTGGTGCACGGCGCCGTCGCGGAACGCCGCATAGATCGGGCAATCATGATTGTGATAGTGCCGGCCGTCGTGGTGGGTGTGGTGGACGATCGGGTGGATCTCCTTGCCGACCAGCTCCTCGGCGGTCCAACCCAGCATCCGCTCGGCCGCGGGATTGACGAAGGTGGTCTTGCCTTCGGCGTTGACGCCATAGATGCCTTCGCCGGCGGCGCGCAGGATCAACTGGTTCTCGCGCTCGATGTCCTGGAATACGCGCTCGACCCGCTGCCAGGTCGAGATGCCGCCACGCATATGGTCTTCGGCGGCAGCATCGACATTGCGCCGGCGGCGCGCTTCGAGGTCGGTCAGCGTCAGCAGCAGCAGCGTGCGGCCGTCATGCGGCAGCAGGCAGCCGGCATATTCGAGCCGGAGATCTTGCCCGGTCGCGTGGCGGGGATTGAGTGCCGTGGTCCAGTAGGCGCCCTTGTGCAGCACGGCCTGGGTGAAGACGGTGAGGGCGGCAAGCTCGCCGGTGAGCGTGCTGGCCCTGGTCTGCCGCAGCAGGGCGCGGTCGTAGCCGAGCAGGGCGCAGGCGGCGGGATTGGCATCGACGATCTGGTCGCCGTAGGGATCGACCAGCAGGGTCGCTTCGACCGAAGATTCGAAGGCGGCGATGCGCGGGTCGATGACAGGGGCCACATCGTCGTGGACGGGCATTGGCGTCGTTGCCATTGCGAAATCTCGTAATTGAACTACGAAATCTCGTTTATCACGAGTTTTCGTAGCGGCCAAGTGCGGGTGAAAGTGCTGCGTCATCAAGGCACTGGCCGGCCGAAGGGGCATGGCATGCTCCTTGCGTAATTGCTCCTCGCAATGACGCGCAGGAGGGCCGATGTCCACGTTCGACAATCCGTTTGATCCCGATCGCAACCTTCGAGCCGGCTGTGTTTGCGGCCAGCATCGTTCCGCGGCTGAGCACGAGCAGGCGACGGCGCTGCACTGCGAGCCGGTCGCAAGCGAAGAGAAGCGTTACGAGGGCGTGGTCGCTTCCGCTGTGATGCGCGCGATGTTTCCGCAGGACGTGGCGCGGCGCGCTTTCCTGAAGTCGGTCGGTGCATCGACCGCGCTCGCGGCACTGTCGCAGTTCTTCCCGCTCAAGACGGCGACCGAGGTGTTCGCGCAAGCCGGCGCGCCCGAGAAGAAAGACCTCAAGGTCGGCTTCATCCCGATCACCTGCGCCACGCCGATCATTATGGCAGCGCCAATGGGCTTCTATGCCAAGCACGGCCTCAACGTCGAGGTGGTGAAGACCGCCGGCTGGGCCGTGATCCGCGACAAGACCATCAACAAGGAATACGACGCCGCGCACATGCTGGCGCCGATGCCGATCGCGATCTCGCTCGGTCTTGGTGCCAACGCCATTCCATTCGCCGTGCCTGCAATCGAGAACATCAACGGGCAGGGCATCGTGCTCGCCACCAAGCACAAGGACAAGCGCGATCCGAAGGACTGGAAGGGGCTGAAATTCGCCATCCCCTTCGACTATTCCATGCACAATTACCTCTTGCGCTACTATCTGGCCGAGCACGGTCTCGATCCCGATACCGACGTGCAGCTGCGCTCGGTGCCGCCGCCGGAGATGGTCGCGAATTTGCGTGCCGACAACATCGACGGCTTCCTTGCGCCCGACAACATCTGCCAGCGCGCGATCTATGACGGCGTCGGCTTCATGCATCTGCTCTCCAAGGAGATCTGGGACGGCCATCCCTGCTGCAGCTTTGCTGCAAGCCGCGAATTCATCACGACGGCGCCGAACAGCTTCGCGGCGCTGACGCGGGCGATCGTCGATGCCACCGCCTACGCCTCGAAGGCGGAGAACCGCAAGCAGATCGCCGAGGCGATCGCGCCTGCGAACTACATCAACGCGCCGGTCACCGTGCTGGAGCAGGTTTTGACCGGGACCTATGCCGACGGCCTCGGCGGCGTGAAGACGGACGCAAAACGCGTCGATTTCGATCCGTTCCCCTGGCAGTCCTTTGCGGTGTGGATGCTGACGCAAATGAAGCGCTGGGGCCAGATCAAGGGCGACGTCGATTACAAGGCGGTGGCCGAGCAGGTGTATCTGGCGACCGATACCAAGAAGCTGATGACCGAGATGGGGCTGACGCCGCCGGCGAGTGCCTACAAGTCGTTCGCGGTGATGGGGAAGAATTTCGATCCGGCGAAGCCGGAGGATTATGTGGCGAGCTTCAAGATCAGGAAGGCGTCGTGATGAGCTGCACTCTTGTGTCCCGGACGCGATGCAGCACGCAGTGCTGCTTCGCAGGGCCGGGACCCAGTCCTGCCGCATGGGTCCCGGTTCTGCGTCGCATCGCTTCGCGCTGCGCCGCGCCCGGGACACGATACCGGGGATATGCATGATGACCACCTCCCTTCGCCTTCGCGCGGGCCTCGTCTCCATCGTGCTGCTCGCCGCCTTTCTCGGCATCTGGCATCTCGCCACGCGCTCCACCGCGCCGGTGACGGCGATGAGCCCGGAATACGCCAAGCTGATGGGGCTCACGGCGACGCAGGGCAAATCCGCGATGCCCGGGCCGCTCGATGTCGGCGCAAAACTCTGGGAGCACCTGAAGCGGCCGTTCTACGACAACGGGCCGAACGACAAGGGGCTCGGCATCCAGCTCGGTTACTCCATCGCGCGCGTCGGCACCGGCTATCTGCTGGCCGTGCTGGTGGCGATCCCGCTCGGCTTCCTGATCGGGATGTCGCCGCTGCTGAGCAAGGCGCTCGATCCGTTCATCCAGGTGCTAAAGCCGATCTCGCCCTTGGCCTGGATGCCGCTCGCGCTCTACACCATCAAGGATTCCTCGGTCTCGGCGATTTTCGTCATTTTCATCTGCTCGATCTGGCCGATGCTGCTCAACACGGTGTTCGGCGTCGCGACCGTGCGCAAGGAATGGATCAACGTGGCGCGGACGCTGGAGGTCGGTACGGTCAGGCGCGCCTTCACCGTGATCCTGCCGGCAGCCGCGCCGACGATCCTGACCGGCATGCGGATCTCGATCGGCATCGCCTGGCTCGTGATCGTCGCCGCCGAGATGCTCGTCGGCGGCACCGGCATCGGCTATTTCGTCTGGAACGAGTGGAATAATCTGTCGATCACCAACGTCATCATCGCGATCCTCCTGATCGGGGTCGTCGGCATGCTGCTCGACCAGATCCTCGCGCGCTTCACGCGCATGGTCACGTTTCCGGAGTAGAGGCGATGACCGACAAGTTCATCTCGATCGAAGGCATCGCCAAGCGCTATCCGGGCGCGGGCGGCGCGACGACCACCATCTTCGAGAACCTCTGGCTCTCGATGGCGCGCGGCGAGTTCTGTTGCGTGATCGGCCATTCCGGCTGCGGCAAGACCACGGTGCTCAACATCCTCGCCGGGCTCGATGCGCCGAGCGAGGGCGCGGTCATCGTCGACGGCCAGGCGATCTCGGGCACCAGCCTCGACCGCGCCGTGATCTTCCAGAGCCATGCGCTGCTGCCCTGGCGCACCGTGATCGGCAACGTCGCCTATGCCGTCAGCTCGAAATGGCGCAGCTGGGACCGCGCCAAGGTCAAGGCGCATGCGCAGAAATTCATTGACCTCGTCGGCCTGTCCGGCGCCGAGCACAAGCGTCCCTCGGAGCTGTCGGGCGGTATGAAGCAGCGCGTCGGCATCGCGCGGGCGCTGTCGATCACGCCGAAGATGATGCTGATGGACGAGCCGTTCTCGGCGCTGGACGCGCTGACGCGCGGCACGCTGCAGGACGAGGTGCGGCGCATTTGCCTGGAGACCGGGCAGACCGCGTTCATGATCACCCATGACGTCGACGAGGCGATCTATCTCGCCGACAAGATCTTCCTGATGACCAACGGTCCCGGCGCGGTGCTGGCGGAGGTGGTCGAGAACCCGCTGCCGAGGGATCGCGGCCGCACCGATCTGCACCGCCATCCACTCTACTACGCGCTGCGCAACCACATCATCGATTT
This sequence comes from Bradyrhizobium sp. SPXBL-02, assembly GCF_051853065.1. Lineage (NCBI taxonomy): Bacteria > Pseudomonadati > Pseudomonadota > Alphaproteobacteria > Hyphomicrobiales > Nitrobacteraceae > Bradyrhizobium > Bradyrhizobium sp. SPXBL-02. The sequence continues at coordinate 3,095,379 of NZ_CP182474.1, forward strand.
CCTGGTGACGCGCAGCAAGACCTTCACCACTGAAAGGCCCGATCACGATCCGCGCAACGTGCCGACGGTGCAGATCGGCAAACCCGGCCTTTCGATCGCATCGACCGGCGAAGAGCCGCGACAGACCTGGATGCCGGGGACAAATCCCGGATTGAGCGCCTAGCAAGGAGACCCCGACAATGAAGCGCGAAGACCTCACCGAGAAGCTGCTCGACATCAAGCGCGAGAAGGGCTGGAGCTGGAAGCACATCTGCGAAAAGATCGGCGGCTTTTCCGAGGTTCTGATCGTCGGTGCGATCATGGGCCAGATGAAACTGACAAAGCCGCAGGCGGCCAATGCCGGCGAGCTGTTCGGCCTGTCGAAGGCGGAAGTTGCCATGCTCAACGAGGTGCCGATGCGCGGCACCGGCACGCCGATGCCGCCGACCGACCCGCTGATCTACCGCTTCTACGAGATGGTGATGGTGAACGGCCCGGCCTGGAAGGCGCTGATCGAGGAGGAATTCGGCGACGGCATCATGTCGGCGATCGACTTCGACATGGGCATCGAGCGCGTCGCCAATCCGAAGGGCGACCGCGTCAAGATCACCATGAGCGGCAAGTTCCTGCCCTACAAATATTACGGCGCCAGCGGCAACGTGCCGGAATACGGCTTCAAGGAGGAGTGATTTGGTTTTTCCGTGATTCCGGACGCCGCGGCAGCGGCGATCCGGAATCTCGAGATTCTCAGGTGCGCAATTGCGCGCCTGAGTTCGCGCCTTTGGAGCGCCCCGGAATGACGCTTAGCGTCATTTCCCCGCCTTCACCTCGGCGGCGGCAACCGCGAGCAGCTCGCTCATCTTGGCGCGAATCGCCTGCTCGGTGACGGCGACGTTCTTGGCGGCGAAATCGGCCGTCAGCTTGCGCAGGACGTCGGCATCGCCGGCCTCCTCGAAATCGGCCGCGACCACCTCCTTGGCATAGGCGGTGGCGGCATCGCCGGTGATGCCGAGCTTCTCGGCCGCCCACAGGCCGAGCAGCCGGTTGCGGCGGGCCTCCGCCTTGAACTTCTGCTCCTCGTCGAGGGCGTACTTCTTCTCGAAGCCTTCCTGGCGCTTATCGAACTCGCTCATACCTTGTTCCAAATCCTCGCTGAATGGAGCGGAGCCTTCCGTTGCGGCGACCCGGCTGCATGCCTACATAGATAGCACGAATCGGCAAAACAACGGGCCGTTAAGCCGCAGGCAAGACGGTATAAGTTGGCGCCGGACGGCCGGATCGATTGTGCTCGGACAGCCAATCGGATAGGTTGCCTGAGGCTTGGTTCCCGTTCTGTTTCCAAAGGGTCGTGGATGGGTTCCTGGCCGTTCACGGCAGCTCCGCTGTGGGTCGTAATCCAAGTCAACCGGAGCACACCAAATTCATGGATTTCAACAAAACACGGTACATCCCCATGAGCCGTCGGCGTCGCATTTATGAAGGCAAGGCAAAGGTTCTTTACGAAGGTCCGGAGCCCGGTACCCTGATCCAGCACTTCAAGGACGACGCCACCGCGTTCAATGCGAAAAAGCATCAGGTGATCGAGGGCAAGGGTGTCCTCAACAACCGGATCTCGGAGTACCTGTTTCAGCACCTCAACGACATCGGGGTGCCGACCCATTTCATCCGCCGCCTCAACATGCGCGAGCAGTTGATTCGCGAGGTCGAGATCGTGCCCCTGGAAGTGGTGGTGCGGAACGTCGCCGCCGGCTCGCTGTCGCAGCGCCTCGGCATCGAGGAGGGCACGCAGCTGCCCCGCTCGATCATCGAATTCTATTACAAGAACGACCAGCTCAACGACCCCATGGTGTCGGAAGAGCACATCACTGCCTTCGGCTGGGCGACGCCGCAGGAGATCGACGACATCATGGCGCTCGCCATCCGCGTCAACGACTTCCTCACCGGCCTCTTCCTCGGCATCGGCATCCGCCTCGTCGACTTCAAGATGGAGTGCGGCCGCCTGTTCGAGAACGAGATGATGCGGATCATCGTCGCCGACGAGATCTCGCCGGACAGCTGCCGTCTGTGGGACATCAAGTCGAACGAGAAGCTCGACAAGGATCGTTTCCGCCGCGACCTCGGTGGTCTGCTGGAAGCCTATACGGAAGTTGCAAAGCGTCTCGGCATCCTCATGGAGAACGAGCGTCCCCAGGGCACCGGCCCGGTGCTGGTGAAGAGCTGAAGAGGACTTTTGACGTGAAGGCACGTGTCACCGTTACCCTGAAGACGGGCATCCTCGATCCGCAAGGCAAGGCCATCGAAGGCGCGCTGAAGTCGCTCGGCGTCGACGGCGTCGCCAGCGTCCGCCAGGGCAAGGTGTTCGACATCGAGCTCGCCGGCGCCGACAAGGCCAAGGCGGAGGCAGCACTGAAGGAAGCCGCCGACAAGCTCTTGGCGAACACCGTGATCGAGAATTATGCGATCGAGATGAAAGCATAGGGATTAAGCCAAATGCCCGACGTGACTGAGCTCATGTTCGAGGTGTTGAAGTCGATCCAGGCGCGACTGGCGCAGGTCGATGGCAAGATCGATGAGACGAAGCAGGAAATTCTGGCGTTGCGAACGTCCCAAAATGCCGCTCGCCAGAATGTCACAAGTGTCTTTCAGGAGATTGCGGGGGTTCATGCCACGCTGGTGCGGCATGAGGGCAGGCTTGACCGGATCGAGCGCAGGCTAGAACTGAACGAGGCGCCTGTCCGATAGCATCGGTTCAGTGCTCACAGCCATCCCACCCGCCGAAAGCGCCAGTACAGCGAGCCGCAGGCGGTCGGCATCACGCCGAGCAGCATGAAGTAGCCGTACTCCCATTCCAGCTCCGGCATGCTGCATCGCAGCTGTTGACGTCGCCTTTCTCGAAAACTACAGGTTGTTTGCACTCCGGGCAGGGTGCGTTCGGGGCGGGGTGATGGGGACTTTTTCAGACGTTTTCCGGCATGCGGCTATGGCCGCAGCCGCGTTGTCGCTCGCCGGCTGTATGACGGCGGCCGTGGGCCCGGAGCATCCAGGAACCAGGGTGACTTTCAAATCGCCGGATCCGGAAAAATGGACCGGTACGAGGGTATTCGGCGAAAGACGCTCGATCTTCCGCTGCAGGCCGCTTGCGTGTCCCGAGTACTCGATCGTCTCCATCCGCACCGCAGCCAGTCCGACCCGTAGCCCCGATCCCGTGGCCCTGCAGAAATTCGCCGAGGCAGATGCGCAGCGTCAGATGGCTCAGACCGAGCAGGCATCGACCGAGGCGGTCGGGCGCCTGAGAGACCTGACGCTGGTGTCTTCGCGCGTCGCGAAGATGAAGGAATTTCCGGCCGTGCATTGGGAGTACAAGGCGACCGGTCCGAACGATAAGCCGGTCTATGTCGTCCGCGACATGGTTTTCGCAGGCAACACGATGAGATGAGGGCCGGCATGCGGTTTAGAGTCCGGTCGCTGGTGCTGCTGGCAGCGCTGCTGCTCGCGGGAGGGAGCGCCTTTGCCCAATCGCGGGCGCCGCAATCCACCGCGCCGCGCCCGCCGGTCTCAGTGAAGGGCTGGCGCTACGAGCTGCGCCCCAACGACGTCCACATGTTCCTGTGCGAGCAGCCCGCCTGCGGTGCGCAGTCGAGGGTGAGCTATCGGCTCTACGCGCCAGGGTCCTATCCTCCGGGCAACACGATGACGCTGGAGCAATTTCGCGAAGAGCAGATGCAAATCGTCAAGATGCTGGAGCAGCGGACGCCGGGACAGAAGATCTCGATTCTCGGAGTTGACGGCGACAGTGGCACCAAGGTGCCGCGCCTGTTCAAAGCGCGGCGACTGATGGTGAAGCCTGATGGCACGAAGGAATATCAGGTCAGCGGCTATCTGTTTGGCGATCGAGGTGCGGCCAGCCTGATCAGTTCGGCGGCCACCGAGAAGGCCAGCTCCGACAATTATGCGCAATTTGCCATCGGGGTGATGCTGGTGCTGGCGCCAGCCAAGCGCTGAGTGCCGTGCCCCTCGATCACAGCCATCCCACCCGCCGAAAGCGCCAGTACAGCGAGCCGCAGGCGGTCAGCATCACGCCGAGCAGCATGAAATAGCCGTACTCCCATTCCAGCTCCGGCATGTGCTTGAAGTTCATGCCGTAGATGCCGGCGAGCGCGGTCGGGATGGCGATGATGGCGAGCCAGGACGCGAGCTTCTTCGACACCGCGGTCTCGTGGGCCTGGCCGACCAGCAGGCTCGCCTCGAAGGCGAAGGCCAGCACCTCGCGCATGGAATCGATGCGCTCCTGGATGTTGCGGACATGGTCGGTGACGTCGCGGAACAGAGGCTGCATCGTCGCGCGCACCATCGACAGCTCATCGTGCTCGAGACGGCGGCAGACCTCCACCAGCGGCCCGATTGCGTTACGGAGCCGCAACAGGTCACGCCGCAGCATGTAGAGCCGCTCGATCTGCGTCTTGGTGATCGCGTGCGCGAGCACGTCGTCCTCGATCTTCTCGATCTCTTCGTGAATGCTTTCCAGCACGGGCGAGTAATTGTCGACGATGAAATCGAGGATGGCGTAGAGGATGTAATCCTCGCCGCGTGCGAGCGCCCGCGGGCAGCTCTCGCAGCGTTCGCGCACCGGCGTGTAGGATGTCGAAGCGCCGTGGCGCACCGAGACCAGATAGCCTTCGCCGACGAAGATGTGGGTCTCGCCGAAGGCAATGCGTCCCTCGACCAATTGCGCGGTGCGCGCGACGATGAACAGGGCCTCGCCATATTGCTCGATCTTCGGCCGCTGATGGGCGTGGTTGGCGTCCTCGATGGCGAGGTCGTGCAGGTCGAACTGCTTCTGCACCGCGCCGAGCAGCGCCATGTCGGGCTCGTGCAGCCCGATCCACACGACGTGGCCGGGCTTGGCTCGCCAACTCGAGGCCTCGCTGATGGCGATATTGGCGACGCGGCGGCCGTCGACATAAGCGCCGGCGGCGACGACGCCCTCGGTGGACACCGGTTCGGAGGGGAATGCGGGCAGCGACGGGACGTTCATGGCTTCAATCCCGGGCAAATCGAGTGACCAAAGCGAGTGGCTATGGCCTGTGTACAACGGCGCTCCGCCACGCTAGCACTGGTAAAATCTCCGTCAAATGGTTATGTCTGTTCACGAATTGGCCGGTCGGCCAGCCTCATTCCCAGCCGCGTCGGAACCTCTGCCATGAAAGCCGCCATTCTCGTCTTTCCCGGAATCAACCGCGAGCGCGACATGGCGCGCGCCCTGAGGCTGATCTCCGGCAGCGAGCCTGCAATGGTCTGGCACGCCGAGACCTCGCTGCCTGCGGGCACCGATCTCGTGGTCGTGCCCGGCGGCTTCTCCTACGGCGATTATCTGCGCTGCGGCGCGATTGCGGCACGTGCGCCGGTGATGGACGCGGTGCGCGACTATGCGGCCAAGGGCGGCCTCGTGCTCGGCGTCTGCAACGGTTTTCAGATCCTCTGCGAGTCCGGCCTCCTGCCGGGCGTCTTGATGCGCAATGCGCGGCTGAAATTCATCTGCCGCGACGTGCATCTGCGCGTCGAGCGCTCCGACACGCCGTTCACCCGCGGCTACAATGCCGGTCAGGTGATCCGCGTGCCCGTCGCCCATGGTGAGGGCAATTACGAGGCGGACGAAGAGACCATCAAGCGGCTCGAAGGCGATGGGCGGGTGCTCTATCGCTACTGCTCAGCCGATGGCGTGGTCGACGAGGCCGCCAACATCAACGGCGCGGCACATTCCATCGCCGGCATTGTCAACGACAGGGGCAACGTGCTCGGCATGATGCCGCATCCGGAAAACCACGTCGAAGACATCATGGGCTGCACCGATGGCCGCGGCCTGTTCGCCGGTCTTGCCCAGCATCTGGAAAAAGCGGCGTGATTGCGTTCGTGATGAAGCGTGCTCTCGCCGCCGTCGTGGCGCTCGCGCTCGCGACATTTTCAGTAGCGACTTGCGCATCCGCACAGGATTATCCCAAGCGTCCGATCACCATGATCGTGCCGTTCGCGGCAGGGGGAACCTCGGACGTGATCGCGCGGGCGGTTGCCGAGCAGATGGGGATTGCGCTCGGCCAGACCATCGTGATCGAGAATGTTGCCGGCGCCGGCGGCTCGACCGCGCTGGCGCGTGCCTCCCGCGCCGAGCCTGACGGCTACACCATCGCGATCGGCAATGCCGGCACCAATGCGGCGACCTATACGATCTATCCAAAACTGCCGTTCACCCCTGAGTCCTTCGTGCCGATCGCGATGGTGGCGAAGACGTTCGGCATCATTGCGCTGCGCAAGGACTTTCCGGCGAAGGACCTCAAGGAGTTCATCGCCTATGCCAAGGCCAATCCGGGCAAGATCAATCTCGGCCATGCCGGCGTCGGCTCCTCCAACTATCTGATCTGCAAGAGCTTCGTCACATCAGCCGGGATCGATGCGACGCTGGTCGGCTATCGCGGCGCCGCGCCGGCACTGACTGACGCGATCGGCGGCCAGATCGACGGCGTCTGCGACGCGGCCGCCTCGGTGTCCCAAGCAATCAACGACAAGCTGGTGAAGGGCCTCGTGGTCGGCTCGACCGTTCGGCTCGCGACGCTGCCGGATCTGCCGACCTCGGCGGAAGCAGGCCTGCCCGAGTTCGAGGCGCAGGGCTGGAACGGCCTGTTCGCGCCCAAGGGCACGCCGCCGGCCGTCATCGCCAAGCTGAACGCAGCCGCGCGCACGGCCGTCGAGACCGAGGCGGTGAAGAAGCGCTTTGCCGACCTCTCGACCGTTGCGCCCGATGCCGACGAGCATACGCCGGAAGTGCTGCAAAAGCTCGTGACGCGTGACGTCGAGAAGTACCGCAAGATGCTGGCAGACGACGCCAACAAGTAGCCTGCGCAAGGAGCCTGGCGGCGGCCGGCGTATGGCCGCCCAGAAGGCTTACTGGAGCACAGGAATGCGGGCGATGACCTTGATCTCGAAGTCGAAGCCAGCAAGCCAATTCACGCCGACGGCCGTCCAGTTCGGATAGGGCGGATCGCCGATCTCCTCGGTGCGAACGGCCATCACCGTCTCAATCTGGCTCGCCGGATCGGTGTGGAATGTGGTGACGTCGACGACATCATCCAACGTGCATCCACCGGCTGCGAGCACGGCACGCAAATTGGCGAACGCGCGCCGGACCTGGTCCTCGAACACCGGCTCGGGTGAGCCGTCCTCGCGGCTGCCGACCTGCCCCGACACGAACAGCAGGTCGCCGGAGCGGATCGCTGCGGAATAGCGATGCACTTGATAGAGCGCGTGGCGGTTTTCGGGGAAGATTGCCTCTCGCTGGGGCATGGCAGGAGCCTTTCAATCGATGGATGGGGCGGATGGAACGTGGGCGCTCCATGGGTGGCGTTTCGCGGCATTTTCAGATACGTTTCGTATGTCAGGTATCACTCACATACGAGGCGTATGTCAAGGGGGTCGAGTGGCAAAGGGGAAGCGCGCCGCGGCCATGGCGGAAAATCGGGCCAAGCTTATCCGCGCCGCCCGCGAGGCATTCGCCACGCAGGGCTATGCAGCCGCGTCGATGGACGACCTCACTGCCGCCGTCGGTCTGACGCGGGGCGCGCTGTATCACAACTTCGAAGACAAGAAGGGGCTGCTCTGGGCCGTCGTCGAGCAGATCGATGGGGAGATGGCGGAGCGGCTCCGCATCGCCCGGGAGCAAGCGCCCAGCCTGTGGCTGGGCCTGCTCGCGGAGGGAAGCGCCTATATCGAAATGGCGCTCGACCCCGAGATCCAGCGCATCATGCTTCTGGATGGACCTGCCGTGCTCGGCGATCCCTCCAAATGGCCCGGCGAGAACGCCTGTCTCGACATCACCATGCGAACGATCCGCGCGCTGATCGAGCAGGGGGTCGTGAAGCCGGTCGACGTCGAAGCGGCGGGGCGGTTGCTGAACGGCGCTGCGCTCAGCGCCGCCTTGTGGGTCGCGGCCGCCGACGATCCCAAGAGTGTGTTGAGCAAGGCCGTTGATGCGTTTCGAGAGCTGGCGAGTGGATTGCTGCGCGAGGCGCGTGAACCTGCATAGGTTTTGAGGCGACTGACTCTCGTCACCATCATGGCGCCGATCAGGTTCGCCGATTTTTGCCGGATGAAGCAACTCAAAGTTGTTTCATTGCATCGATTGCGATATCAGGAAGCGGCGCTGTCGTAGTGCTTTCCGGATGTCACATGCCCGTCGCTTTGGTCGTTCTGCTGCTCGATATCACGCTGATCTATCATGCCTCGCGAACCGGACGGTTGCGGCCCTGGGCCTTCATCATCCTGCTGGTGCCGATGATGGGCGCGATCGCCTATATCGCGGTCGAGCTCATTCCCGAATGGTTTTCCAGCCCCGGTGCACGGCAGGCGCGCCAGCGTGTCGCCAATCGCCTCGATCCCGAGAAGCGCTATCGCGAGCTGTCCGACCGGCTGGCCGGCACCGACACCATCGTCAACCGCGCGGCGCTGGCGGACGAGTGCGCAAATATCGGCCGATTTGCCGAAGCGGAAGCGCATTATGATCATATCCTGAAGCTGCCCTTGGGCCACGATCCCGCCTATGCGCTGCGCAAGGCTCAGGCGCAATTTGGCGCCAGCCGCCCGGCCGATGCGCTCGCCACGCTGGACGATCTGCAGAAGCAATGGCCCGACTTCGATTCCGCCGACGCGCATCTGCTCTATGCCCGCGCGCTCGCCGAGGTCGGACGTCTCGACGAGGCGCTGGAGGAATACCACGCGCTCGTCGGCTACTTCCCCGGCGCCGAAGCGCGGGTGCGCTACGGCATGCTGCTGCAAACGGTCGGCTGCACCACTGAAGCGCGCATGGTCTTCAACGAGCTGCTGATCCAGATGCGCCGCGCGCCGAAATATCTGCGCAAGGCGCAGGCGGAATGGCTGTCGATCGCGGAGAAGCAGCTGTCGACCTAGCCGCTCGCTAGCGCCACTTCAGCCGCTCCGCCGGCACCGTCATGGCCGCAACGCCCGCCATCACCAGCACCAGCCCCAGCGCGAGGTTCGACGGCACGCTCTCGCCGAGCAGCAGCACCGAGAGGCCGACGCCGATCGGGATGCGCAGATAGCCTTGCGCGTTGGTCGTGAGCGTGCCGAGCCGGCCGAGGCAGATGTAGAACAGCATCAGGCCGAGGGCACTGGAGACGATGCCCATGACGATCGTGGCCACGATCGCGGTGGGCGTCGGCTGCAGCGTCCAGGGCTGGTCGATGATCAGCGCGGGCGGCAGCAGCACGAGGCCGCCGAACAAGAGCGAACCTGCCGCCACCACCATCGGATCGTATTCGGACAGGCGGAGGCCGAAGATCGTCGCGCAGGCAAAGGAAATGGTGGCGAGCAGGATCGCGATCTCCGCCACGATCTCGCTGCCGAAGCCGCGCAGCGCGTCGAGCCCGACGATGGCGACGGTGCCGGCGAGTCCCAAAATCGCACCAGTTAGCTTGAGCAGCGTCGCCGGCTCGTGCCGCGTGATCAGCGAGGTGATCAGGAAGGCGAAGATCGGCGTGGTCGAGGCCAGCACCACCGTGTTCGATGCCGGCACATATTGCTGCGACCACGTGATGATCAGGAACGGGAAGGTCGAGTTGATCAATTGCTGGGTTGCGAACAGCTTCCAGGCTTTCGCGTCGGTGGGGATCCTGGTGCCGCGCATCCACAGGATCGCGAACAGGAAGGCGGCGGCGATCAGTGAGCGCGCCGAGATGAAGGTGATGGGCGGGATGGTGGGGAGCGCCAGCTTGGCCAGCGGATAGGTCGAGCTCCAGCAGCAGGCGAGCGCAAGCAGCAGCGCATAGTCGCGCCAGCTGTGCGCACCTTTGGCGGTCATGGACGGCAACGGCGCTGATGCGGCCGGCCTCGCGCGGCCCGCCTCGGATGTGCTCTGCGGCACCTTGTTCTGCTCCCCGGCGCCAAAAGCGCTTGCCGGAAGTCTGGGCGAGGGTGCGCGAAAAGGGAAGCGTCGAGCTATGCGTCTGGCTGCGGGAGTGCCTTCCGCTTCATCCGCTTGATCGTGCCGGAAAAGGTGAGCAGCAGCCGCTCGCCGGACATCATCTTGCCGCGCAGGAAGATCAGCGAACCGCCGGCGCGGGTGACCTCGCCGGTGCATTCGATCAGCTCGCCCTCGCGTGCCGCGTCGAGGAATTCGCAGGCGAAATTGGTCGTCACCGCCCGGCTGTCCAGGACATGGGTGGCGATCGCAAACAGCGAATAGTCGGCGAAGGCCATGTAACAGCCGCCATGGACGTTCCCGGAGCCGTTGAGATGCTTATTCTCGACCCGGAAGGCGCTGCGGACGCTGCCGTCTGCCTCGATCCGGTGCCAGAAGGGGCCGACATGGGACTCAAAACTGTCGCGAATCCAGGTCCGCCAGCCCACAAATTCGCCCTCGGTGGCGACATGGAGCTCGGGGCGGCGCGGCGGGGGCGCTTTGGTCAATTCGTGCAAGGAAATAGGCCTTCAATTGCGGGTCTTTAGACCTTAAATCCGATCCGACCGCGCCGTGCAATTCCCGTTCCCGCGGGCTCCCCGGCGCAAAACGTGGGACAGCGGGAAAATGCGCCATAAAGGGCTTTTCGAAGCCGTCCGATGTTCCTAAGAACGGCCAAACCGCCGCCGAAAGCCTCGAATCCATGAAGAATGAACCCAAGATCACCCCCGAGCTGGTTGCCGCCCACGGGCTCAAGCCCGACGAGTACGAGCGCATCCTGAAGCTGATCGGGCGGGAGCCGACCTTCACCGAGCTCGGCATCTTCTCGGCGATGTGGAACGAGCACTGCTCGTACAAATCCTCGCGCATCCATCTGCGTGGCCTGCCGACCAAGGCGCCCTGGGTGATCCAGGGCCCCGGCGAGAATGCCGGCGTGATCGACATCGGCGATGGCCAGGCCGTGGTCTTCAAGATGGAGAGCCACAACCACCCGAGCTATATCGAGCCGTACCAGGGCGCGACCACCGGCGTCGGCGGCATTTTGCGCGACGTCTTCACCATGGGCGCGCGTCCGATCGCCTGCCTCAATGCGCTCAGCTTCGGCGCGCCCGAGCATCCGAAGACGCGGCATCTCGTCTCCGGCGTGGTGGCGGGCGTCGGCGGCTACGGCAATTCCTTCGGCGTGCCGACGGTGGGCGGGCAGGTGCGCTTCCACACCCGCTACGACGGCAACATCCTCGTCAATGCCATGGCGGTGGGTCTCGCCGATGCCGACAAGATCTTCTATGCGGCGGCCTCCGGCGTGAACATGCCGATCGTCTATTTGGGCTCCAAGACCGGCCGCGACGGCATTCACGGCGCCTCGATGGCCTCGGCCGAGTTCGACGACAAGTCCGAGGAGAAGCGCCCGACCGTGCAGGTCGGCGATCCCTTCGCCGAGAAGCTGCTGCTCGAAGCCTGCCTCGAGATCATGGAAAAGGGCTGCGTCATCGCGATCCAGGACATGGGTGCGGCCGGCCTGACCTGCTCGGCGGTGGAGATGGGCGCCAAGGGCGACCTCGGCGTCGACCTCGACCTCGATGCGGTGCCGACCCGCGAGACCGGCATGAGCGCCTACGAGATGATGCTCTCGGAGAGCCAGGAGCGCATGCTCATGGTGCTCAAGCCCGAGAAGGAGAAGGAAGCCGAGGCGATCTTCAAGAAGTGGGGTCTCGACTTCGCCGTCGTCGGCTACACCACGCCGAGCAAGCGTTTCGTGGTCAAGCATGGCGGCGACGTCATGGCCGATTTGCCGATCAAGGAGCTCGGCGACGAGGCACCGGTCTATGACCGGCCGCATGTCCCCTCGGCCGCGTTGCCGGTCGTGCATGCCCGCGACGTGCCGGCGCCGATGGGCTTAGGTAGCGCGCTGGAGAAGCTGATCGGCACGCCCGATATGTGCTCTAAGCGCTGGGTTTGGGAGCAGTACGACCACGTCATTCTCGGCAACACCATGCAGCGTCCGGGCGGCGATGCCGCCGTGGTGCGCGTGCAGGACGGGCCGAAGGGCCTCGCGCTCACCGTCGACGTCACGCCGCGCTATTGCGAGGCCGATCCTTATCAGGGCGGCAAGCAGGCGGTCGCGGAAGCCTGGCGCAACATCACCGCGGTCGGCGGCAAGCCGCTCGCGATCACCGACAATCTCAACTTCGGCAATCCTGAGCGGCCCGAGATCATGGGCCAGTTCGTCGGCTGCCTGAAGGGCATCTCGGAAGCCTGCCGCACGCTGGACTTCCCGGTCGTGTCCGGCAACGTCTCGCTCTACAACGAGACCAACGGCCGCGCGATCCTCCCGACACCCTCGATCGGCGGCGTCGGCCTGCTCGACGATTTCACCAAGTCTGCCTCGCTCGCCTTCAAGGCCGAGGGCGAGGCGATCCTCCTGATCGGCGAGACCCACGGCTGGCTCGGCCAGTCCGTCTATTTGCGCGACATCTGCGGCCGCGAGGAGGGCGCACCGCCGCCGGTCGATCTCGCCGCCGAGAAGCGCAACGGCGACGTCGTGCGCGGCATGATCCATGCGGGCACTGCGACTGCGGTGCACGATCTCTCCGACGGCGGTCTCCTGATCGCGCTGGCCGAGATGGCGATGGCGGGCGGCATCGGCGCCAAGCTGCTGGCGGCGCCGGCCGCGCTGGTGCCGCAGGCCTATTGGTTCGGCGAGGACCAGGCGCGCTATCTCGTCACCGTGCCGGAAACCGAAGCCGGCCGCGTGCTCGCCAAGATGCGCGGCTGCGAGGTGCCCTGCGTGCGGATCGGCACCACCGGTGGCGATGCCATCGCGATCGCCGGCGAGGCGCCGGTGACGATCGACAGCTTGCGCAAATCGTTCGAGCGCTGGCTGCCGGAGTACATGGGCGGCAAGGCGGCCTGAACTGCCGCCACACACTCCGTCATTGCGAGCTCAGCGAAGCAATCCAGAATCTCACTGCTGAGGCAGTCTGGATTGCTTCGTCGCAAGGGCTCCTCGCAATGACGGGCGGAGAGGCTATGCCTCACAACACCTTCGACGCGCCCGGGATCTGCCGCAACGCTCGCGTCAGCGCCCAGCTCGCCGCGACAGTCAGTACAAACCCGATCGTGGCCTTGACGATCGCCGGCAGGTCATAGTCGAACAGCCAGTATTGCAGCCACAGTGCGATCGGATAGTGCACCAGGAACATGCCGAACGCGTCGCCCTGCATTGGATCGAGCAGCCTGGCTGAGCCTGATTGCTTGAACCTCTGGAAAAAGGCCAGGATCAGAAACATGATGGCCACGCTGAAGACAGTGAAGCAGATGGCATAGAGCGCTTCATACCAGTCCGGCAACGGTGACGGGTTGCCCAGTATTTCGCGCTTGATGAAGATCAGCCCCCACAAGAGGCAGTACGGAACGATCGCCAGCACCATCCAGTCCCAGCTGACCTTCGCCATGCGGCCGTCGACAGCGAGCAGCCCGCGATCCATTTGCGCAACGCCGATGCCGGCACCGAAAAAGAAGTAGGTCGCATAGAGCATCACGCGCCCGTGCTGGACCGAGAACGGCCCGAACTCGAACCAACTGCTATGCCCGTAGCGAACCAGCCCGGGAATGTAGAACGCCGCGGTGACGGCCAGCATGACCGCGAAGAACACCGCGGGCCGGCGGCGACCATGTAGCGAGAGGCGATTGATCGGATCGAGCAGATTGGGCGACAGCCGGTGCAGCAGGCAGGCAACCAGGTCGAAGGCGAACAAGACCCAAAGGAACCAGATCGGCCCGCTCGGCCACGGGCCCTTCGTGACCATATTCCACCAGAATTCCGAAAAGCCGATCTCAGGATGCTGCCGCAGGGAGATCGCGTAATAGGCGACCGGAATGATCGTGAAGGCGCAGATCGCGAAAGGTAAGCCAAGCCGAAGCAGGCGATCTGCCAAATAGCCCCGCACTCCCTTCCGGGCGATGCCAGACCAGGCGAACAGCCCCGACAGGAAGAAGAACATCGCCATGAAGAAACTGTCGGTGGCGAGCACGATCATGTCGAAACCGAAGAAATATGTCGGATCGGTATGACCGAAATAGGTATAGGGGATCACCGCGTGATGCAGCAGCACGACCAGAGTGAGGAAGGTGCGGGCGCGATCGATCGCCAAATTGCGCACCTTGCTCTGCGGCGCGGCATGCACCTCTGCGCCGATCGTCGCTGAATGTGACATCGTCATCGTGGCCGCCCCGATCCTGATTCCGGCTGGACTGTGCCGCCGGGAACTCGATTCAGCAAGAGCCTGGACTCCCTTAGGAACCAGTTCCGCGCAGCGAAGTTAGCGTCCGCCGAAAACGGCGAAGGCCGTGAGAAGCGGCAGTTCGGAGCTGGCGATGACGATCCTCAAATGGGCGCTGATCTTCCTACTTGTCTCGATCGTGGCCGGCGTGCTCGGCTTTACCGGCATCTCGGCCGCCTCGGCCGACGTCGCCCGCTTCCTGTTCTACGTCTTCGTCGTGATCTTCCTGGTGCTGCTGATATTGGGACTCACGATCTTCAGGGCGTAGCTGATTCCATTCGTCATTCCGGGCGGTCCGAAGGACCGAACCCGGAATCTCGAGATTCCCTGGTGCGCAATTGCGCACCTGAGGTCTGGTCCCTCGGACCATCCCGGAATGACAACATCGAGAGCTACCCCACTTCCTCGATCTTCACCTTGTCCGGATAAAACGCCAGATGGCCTGAAATCTCCGTCATCGCGGGGAAGGGCGTCTCGTAGGTCCAGATTGCGTTGTCCAGCGTCTTGCCGTCGGCCTTGACGCTGTAATAGTTCGCGTCCCCCTTGTAGGGGCAATGGGTCACACGGTCGGTACGCTCCAACAGGGCCATGTTGGTGTCCTCCCGCGGCACATATTGCACCGCCGGATATCTGGCCTCCTTCAAGGTCAGCGCCTTGCTGGTCTCGGCGATCACGATGTCGCCCGCGGTGACGCGGACGCGCCTCGGGTTTGGGGTGATGGTGATCGGGTGGTCGGGGCCTGGAAGCTTCATGATTTCACGCCTTTTCGATCAATCTGCCGCGCGCGGCACTTTGTCGTGCCTTTGTCCTGATGGGATCAGGGATATAGTGCCGGAAAGCGTGACGTAGAAGGCCGTTCACGCTAAGTTTGGCCTTGCCGGCAAAGGGGACCCCGGCAGCGAATCGATGATGAGGCTGCTGTGCAGCCAAATAAGGAGCAAGACCCGAATGCCCATGGACGCCCACGATATCGAGGCGATGATCAAGGCAGCGATCCCCGATGCCGAGGTGACCATCCGTGACCTCGCCGGCGACGGCGACCACTATGCCGCGACCGTGATCTCGGAATCCTTCCGCGGCAAGTCGCGCGTCCAGCAGCACCAGATCGTCTACCAGTCCCTGCGTGGCCAGATGGGCGGCGTGCTGCACGCGCTGGCGCTGCAAACCGGCGTACCAGGTACCTGACGAAGCTGCACCTGACCTGACCAGCGCCACGGGGGACGATGATGGCTGCGGACAATCCGCACGGCGCGATGTTTCGCGTCATCACGCCGAACCAGCACAGCCGCGTCACCAATGCCGAGCTGTTCTTCGACCTCGTCTTCGTCTTCGCCGTCACGCAGATCTCGCACGCGCTGCTGCACCATTTCACGCCGCTCGGCGCGGTGCACGTCGCGGTGCTGTTTCTCGCGGTGTGGTGGGTCTGGGTCTTCACCGCCTGGGTCACCAACTGGCTCAATCCCGAGCTGACGCCGGTCCGGCTGCTGCTGTTTGCGATGATGCTGGGCGGCCTCGTGCTGTCGACCACGATCCCGACCGCCTTCGAGGGGCGTGGGCTTTGGTTTGCGATCGCCTACGCGGCCATGCAGGTCGGACGTACCGCGTTCTGGCTGTTCGCAACGCCGGCGCACAGGACCTTGGTACGGCACAACGCGATCCGCATCCTGGTCTGGCTCTCCGTCTCCGCGATCTTCTGGATCCTCGGCGGCCTCGCCCATGACGAGGCGCGGCTGTGGTTCTGGATCGCCGCCCTGACGATCGAATACATCTCGCCCGCGGCCCGCTTCTGGGTCCCCAGGCTCGGCTTCTCGTCGGTCGAGGCCTGGGCCGTCGAGGGCGGCCACATGGCCGAGCGCTGCTCTCTGTTCGTCATCATTGCGCTCGGCGAGGCGGTCGTCGTCAACGGCGCGACCTTCGCCGAGCTGGAATGGACCGCGGCCAACATCCTGGCCTTCGTCTCGGCACTGGTCGGTGCCATCGCGATGTGGTGGGTCTATTTCCACAAGGGCGCCGAAGCCGGGTCCGAGTGGATCTCGAAGTCCACCGAATCCGGCCGTCTGGCGCGGCTCGCCTACACCTATCTGCACCTGCCGATCGTTGCCGGCATCATCCTGACGGCGGTGTCGGACGAGCTGGTGCTGAAGCATCCGACCGGCCATTCCGACATTCGGACGGTTTTGAGCACGATCGGCGGCCCGCTGGTGTTCCTGGTCGGCACCATCCTGTTCAAGCACTCGGTCCGCGGCTTCCTCCAGCTTTCGCACGGCATCGGCATCATCCTGCTGCTGGTGCTGTGGTGGTTCGCGTCGGAACTGTCGCCGCTATGGCTCTCGATCGCGACGAGCGCGATCATGATCGTGGTGGCGGTGTGGGAGTCGGTGTCGCTGGGGGCGAAGGTGGAGGAGGCCGAGGAGCGTTGAACGCGGACCTGCGCAAGCGCCTCGTCCTTCGAGACGACCGCTCCGCGGTCTCCTCAGGATGAGGCTCATCAGCATCGGTGCACGTTGAAACTGTCGCCGCACACTCGGTCCTCATCCTGAGGGCCCGCCTTAAGGCGGGCGTCTCGAAGGATGTGCTGCGGAGGGAAGAAGATCTCAAACAGCGGCGTCGGAGCTCTTACCCCGCGACCTCCAGCGCGTGCACAGAGAACATCTTCGCCGCATCCGTCCAGCTCTCGCGGACGCGCCAGCCCGCGCCCTGGGCCAGCGCGGCAAAGCGCTCGATGCTGTATTTGTAGCTGTTCTCGGTGTGGATGCTCTCGCCCGGGCGGAACGAGAAGCTGGTGCCGAGCAGGCGCACGGTCTGGCTCTTCTTGCTGATCAGGTGCATCTCGATGCGGTGCCGCTCGCGATTGTAGATCGCGCGATGGGTGAAGGCGGACAGGTCGAAATTGCCGCCGAGCTCGCGGTTGATGCGCACCAGCACATTGAGATTAAAGCGCGCGGTGACGCCGGACGCATCGTTATAGGCGTCGAAGAGGATCCGCTCGTCCTTCTCGAGATCGGCGCCGATGATCATCTGCGCGCCTTTGCCGAGGATCTTGCGCGCGCTTCTCAGGAAGGCCTGCGCTTCCTGCGGCTCGAAATTGCCGATGGTCGAGCCGGGGAAGAAGCCGACCTTCGGTAGGGAGGCGACGGCCGTCGGCAGCTCGAACGGCGTGGTGAAGTCGGCTGCGACCGGATAGATGCCGAGCGCCGGGAAATCCCGCTTCAGGCCGCTCGCCTGTGCCTTCAGGAAGTCGCCGGAGATGTCGACGGGGACATAGGCCGCGAATCTGCAATGATTGAGCAGCAGGCGCACCTTCGTGGTCGCGCCGGCGCCGAACTCGACCAACGCGGCGTGCTCCGGGATGATTGTTGCGATCTCGCTGCCGCGCTCCTTCAGGATCGATAACTCGGTGCGCGTCGGATAATATTCCGGCAGCTTGGTGATCGCCTCGAACAGCTCCGATCCGGTCGCGTCATAGAAGTATTTCGGCGACAGCCTTTTCGGCTGCTGCGAGAGGTCCTCGATGGCCTCACGGGCGAAAGCGGTGGTCTGCTCGTCGGGAAGATGGGCTTCGGCCAAAGCGCTGGCGTGCACATTCATGATACTCTCCTGAACGCGCTGTCCGGCGCGCATCTGTCGTCGGAATTTTTCAGTCGTAATCGGCAAGCCGCAGTCCGGTGAACTGCCAGCGGTGGTGCGGATAGAAGAAGTTACGATAGGTGATACGGCTGTGGTCCGCCGGAGTTGCAAGCGAGGAGCCGCGCAGCACCAACTGGTTGACCATGAACTTGCCGTTGTACTCGCCGAGCGCGCCCTCGACGGCGCGATAGCCGGGGTAGGGCGCGTACGAGCTGCGGGTCCATTGCCAGACAAGGCCGAAGGCGTCGTTGAGCTGGCCGGCGCGGGCCGCGACTTCCCATTCCATCTCGGTCGGCAGGTGCTTGCCGGACCAGCGCGCGAACGCATCCGCCTCGTAATAGCTGACGTGGCAGACCGGCGCGTCCGGATCGACCGGCTTGAGGCCGGCCAGCGTCATCACCTGCCATGCGCCGTCGACCTCGCGCCAGTAGCCGGGGGCCTGCCAATCTTCCTTGCCGGCCGCGGCAAAGCCGTCCATCAGCCACAGGGTTGCGGTCCGGTAGCCGCCATCCTGCATGAAGGCGAGCCACTCGGCATTGGTGACCAGATTGCGGGCGATCCTGACCGGACCGACCAGGGCGCGGTGCGCCGGCTTCTCGTTGTCGAAATGAAAGCCGTCGTCGACATGGCCGACGGTGTGGATGCCTTCGTTCAGCGTCAGCCAGTCATCGCCGCCGCGCGTGGTGGCCGGGAAGCGCCAGTCCGGATCATAGGCCGGGTAGATCGGGTTTTGCGCAAAGGCATGCAGGATGTCGGTGAACATCAATTCCTGATGCTGCTGCTCGTGGTTGAGCCCGACCTCCACCAGCGGCGCGATTGTGCGCAGCTTGTCCGCTCCGGCCTCGCGGAAGAATTTGCTGACGGCCGCATCGACGTATTTGCGATAGGCGCCGACCTCGTCGGCGCTGGGGCGCGTGATGTCGCCGCGATGATTGCGGGCATGCCGCGGCCCGGCGCTGACGTAATAGGAATTGAACAGGAACGCGAAATCGGGATGGAAGGGCCGGTAGCCGGCAGCATGCTCGCCGAGCAGGAATTGCTCCCAGAACCAGGTGGTATGGGCCCGGTGCCATTTGGTCGGGCTGGCATCGGGCATGGACTGGATCTGCTGGTCCTCGGGCGACAGCGGCGCTGCCCGCCGTTGGGTCTCATTGCGAACGCCGAGGAACGCCGCTTCCAGGCGCTGGGCGAGGTCGTCCTGGTGGGAGGACGGTGACGAAAGCTGGGGCGCAACCGTGGCTGAGGCTTGTTTCGTCACGTTTTTCTCCAGACAGGACAAGAGAACGTTGTTGGCGTTGCCCGGTTCCAAAACCGAGGTTCGTCCTAGATAGGGGCTCCGTTACGGTATGAAAGTCCTCTGCGGCGATGATATTAATGTCATCAGCCTATGGACCCGGCGGGCTCAACCCGGCCGCCCAAGTACCCGTCGCCGCCATTTTACTTTGGATGCACAACGGTTTGGGCTACATATATAGGCAGGTATCGGGTTAAATCGGCGGAGCCGGCCCGAAGCAATTGGTGAGGGCTCTGCCCCAGAAGGACACGGATATGAGCATCGCGGAATTCATCGACAATGAAGTGAAATCCAACGACGTGGTTCTGTTCATGAAGGGGACGCCGCAATTTCCGCAGTGCGGTTTCTCCGGCCAGGTCGTCCAGATCCTCGACCATATCGGTGTCGGCTATAAGGGCCTCAACGTTCTCGAATCCGCCGAGCTCCGCAACGGCATCAAGGAATATTCGAACTGGCCGACCATTCCGCAGCTCTACGTGAAGGGCGAGTTCATCGGCGGCTGCGACATCGTCCGCGAGATGTTCCAGGCCGGTGAATTGCAGCAGCTCTTCTCCGAGAAGGGCGTCGTCGTCGCGGCCTGACACATGACCGTGCTGACGCGCCGGATTGGCGGCGCGGAGCTCGAAGTCATCGTCGCCGATATCACCACATTGAGTGTTGACGCCATCGTCAACGCCGCGAACACGTCGCTCCTTGGTGGGGGCGGCGTGGACGGCGCGATCCACCGGGCAGCCGGGCCCGAGCTCGTCGCCGAATGCCGCATGCTCAACGGTTGCAAGACGGGCGACGCGAAGATCACCAGGGGCTATCGGCTCAAGGCCGCGCATGTGATCCACACCGTCGGTCCGGTGTGGAATGGCGGCACGCTTGGCGAGGACGATCTGCTCGAAGCCTGCTATCGGCGGTCCATGGCGCTTTGCGCGAAGCACGAGCTGATCTCGGTGGCATTTCCCGCGATTTCGACCGGCATTTATCGCTTTCCTGCCGAACGGGCGGCCGATATCGCCGTGCGCACGACGATCGAAGGGCTGGCTTTGGCGCCGACCGTCGCTCGCGTCGTGTTCTGCTGCTTCTCCGAGCCGAGCGCCAAGCTCCATGCCGAGACGCTTGCGCAACACGGCGGCCCTTGTGCCGATTGAGCTGGTCAGTACACTCCGAGCGCCATGTTCCGGGGAGGGGATATGATTTCACGATCTGGGTTGCGTGTGCTCGCCTGCGGCGCGCTGCTGTCGCTTGCCGCGATGTCGCTGGCGCGCGCGGAGGGCACTTACGAGATTCCAGCCGGCGCCCATTTCAATCAGGAGAAGCTCGGCAGGATCACCGAGTTCTTCAAGAACGAGGTCGCGACCGGCAAGATCGCCGGTGCAAACGTGCTGATCCAGCAGCATGGCAAGCCGGTCTATCACGAAGTCTTCGGCGTGCAGGACGTGGTCAGCAAGGCTCCGATCACGGACAAGACCATCTTCCGCCTGTTCTCGATGACCAAGGCAATCACCGCGGTGGTCGCGATGCAATTGGTCGAGGACGGCAAGATCAAGCTGGACGATCCCGTCTCGAAATACATTCCCTCCTTCGCCAATGTGAAGGTCGGCGTCGAGAAGAAGGCCGAGGACGGCACCAAGTCGCTCGAGCTGGTGCCGCCGAAGCGGGCGATGACCGTGCACGATCTGATGACGCACACCTCCGGCATCACCTACGGCTTCTACGGCGACAGCCTGGTCCGCAAGGCCTATCGCGAGGCCAACATCTATGCCGGCGATTTCGATCTGGCCGAGTTCGCCGAACGCATCGCCAAGCTGCCGTTGCACAACCAGCCGGGCGCGCTCTGGCAATACGGCCACTCCACCGACGTGCTGGCGCGGGTGATGGAGGTCGCTGCCGGCAAGCCGCTGATCGACATCATGCGCGAGAAGCTGCTCGATCCTCTCGGCATGGTCGATACCGGCTTTTTGGTCACGGACCCCGAGAAGCAGAAGATTCTGGCCCAGCCAGTGCCGAACGATTCCGATTTCCGCGTCGGCCGCATCAATGATCCGACGGTCGTCAAGAAAATCCAGTTTGCCAGCGGCGGCATGGTCACGACCATGGCGGATTACAAGCGCTTTTCGCAGATGCTGCTCAACGGCGGCAGTCTCGATGGCAAGACCATTCTCAAGCCTGAGACGTTCAAGCTGATGGTGACCGATCAGGTCGGCCCGGGCTCCGGCGTCGAGCGCGACTATTTCTACTTTCCCGGCGACGGTTTCGGCTTCGGCCTCGGGCTTGCGGTCCGTACCGATCCCGGCAACGCCAAGCCGCCGCCGCCCGGCAACCTCGGCGAACTGAAGTGGGACGGGGCCTCCGGCTGCTATTTCGTGATCGACCCCAAGCAGGACATGTTCTTCGTGCTGCTGGAGCAGACCCCGAGCGAGCGCCAGCGCGTGCAGCGAACATTGAAGCAGCTGGTCTATGAAGCCATGGAGAACTGACATGAACGGGCGCCGCGCGCTGTTCGCGGCGCTCGTCTTTTTGTTCGGCGCCGTAGGTGCGCGGGCGGGCTCAGAGGGCCGCGCACACAGCTTCACGCCCGAAGGCCTGGCAAAAGTCTCCGACTACATCAGGAACGAGATCGCGACCGGCAAGATTCCGGGAGCGATTCTGCTGCTCCAGCAACACGGCAAGCCGGTCTATTACGAGAATTTCGGCGTCCGCGACGTCGCGACCGAACTTTCGATGAGCGCGGATACGATCTTCCGCCTCTATTCGATGTCCAAGCCGATCACTTCAGTCCTGGCGATGATGCTGGTCGAGGAGGGTAAGCTTGCGATCAGCGATCCCGTCTCGAAATACATTCCGGCCTTTGCCGGCATGAAGGTCGGCGTCGAGAAGAAGGCCGAGGACGACAAGGTCTCGCTGGAACTCGAGCCGCTCAAGCGGGCGGTGACGGTCGAGGATTTGATGCGGCATACCGCCGGGATCCCTTACGGCTATTATGGCGGGGACCTGGTGAACAAGCTCTATGCCGACGCCGGACTGTTCGACCGGAATTCGACCAATGCCGAATTCGTCGCGAAGATCACTGCACTGCCGCTTGCCGAACAGCCCGGCACGATCTGGGACTACGGCCACTCCACCGACGTGCTCGGGCGCATCATCGAGGTGATCTCGGGGGAATCGCTGTTCGAGTTCGCGAAGAAGCGGCTGCTCGACCCACTCGGGATGAAGGACACGGCGTTTTACGTCGCCGATCCCGCCAAATGGCCGCGTATCGCCGAGCCGATGCCGCAGGATCGGGCGATCAGCCCGATCACGCAGGTTCGCGATATCAGGAAGCCGCTGCGATGGGAGTCGGGCGGCGGCGGTCTCGTCGGCACGGTCGGCGACTATGCGCGCTTCTCACAAATGCTGCTCAACGGCGGCACGCTTGAAGGTCGACGCTACCTGAAGCCGGAAACCATCGCCTTGATGACGTCGGATCACATCGGTCCCCAAACCCGCATCGAACGCGACAAGAACTACTATCCGGGTGAGACCAGCGGCTACGGCCTCGGCTTCGCCGTGCGTATCGCGGTGCCGCCGGGCACGAAGTGGCCGCTGGGCGAATATCGCTGGGACGGCGTCGGCGGCACCTTCTTCTTCATCGATCCTGAGGACGACCTGTTCGGAATCTTCCTGGTGCAGACCCCCTCGCAGCGCGGCCGGATCCAGCTCGCGCTGAAGACGCTGATCTATCAGGCGATGGGGCGGTAGACTCTCGTTTTGACGCGTTTTCTTTACGCGAACCGGTATCCACTTCGCTCGAAAACGCTCCGATTACGCCCCGCGCACGATCTCGCGCACGTAGCCGATCGTCTCCTCGATCTGGCTCGCATTGACGTCCAGATGCGTGCAGGCCCGGATGCGGCCATCCATCATCGCGAGCGTCACGCCGCGCTGGCGCAGCGCTGCGACCATCTTGTCGCCGGGAATGCCGGCGCCGTCGGGCTTGAAGAACACGAGATTGGTTTCGGGCTCCTGCACCTCCATGCCTGAGATCTGCGCCAATCCGCCCGCGAGCGCGCGCGCATTGGCGTGGTCGTCGGCCAGGCGCTCGACGTGGTGGTCGAGGGCGTAGATGCAGGCCGCGGCGCAGATGCCGGCCTGCCGCATCGAGCCGCCGAGGCGCTGCTTCCACTGCCAGACCGCGTCGATGAAGGCGCGCGAGCCTGCGAGCACGCCGCCGATTGGCGCGCCCAGGCCCTTGGAGAAGTCGATCCAGGCCGAGTCCCAGCCCGCGGTCATGTCGCGCGGCGAGATGCCGCTCGCAACGGTGGCGTTGAGCAGGCGTGCGCCGTCCATATGGGTGACGAGGCCGTGCTGCCTGGCGACCCCGACGATCTCGTCGAGCACCGCCTTCTTCCAGATCGTGCCGCCACCGATATTGGCGGTCTGCTCGACGCTGACGACGGTCTGCGGCGGCTGGTAGCGCGTGCGCGGATGCAGCGCCTTGCGAAGAGTCTCCGGCGTGAACTGGCCATCGGGGCCCTTGAGCTGGGTGACCTGGAAGCCGCCGATCGCCGCATGCGCGCCGCCTTCGCGGGCGATGATATGCGCGGTCTCATGGGCGAGGATCTCGTCGCCGGGACGGCAATGCACCAGCGTCGCGGTGACGTTGCACATCGTGCCCGAGGGCATGTAGACCGCCGCCTCCTTGCCGAGCAGATCGGCCACGCGTTCGCACAGCGCGTTCACGGTCGGATCATCGCCGACCTGCTCGTCACCGACCTCCGCGCGCGCCATCGCCTCGCGCATCCCTGCCGTCGGCTTGGTCTGCGTGTCCGAGAGCAGATTGATGCGTACCGGCGGCGCCTTGGGATCGATGGGGGGAGGGGTGTAGAGCATGCGACGGCTCCTAAGCAGTGCGGCCACTGAAGTGTGGCTCTTAAGCAAAAAGGCCCCGGCGAACCGGGGCCTTTCGATATTCAGATCTTAGCGCGAATAGAATTCGACGACCAGATGCGGCTCCATCTGCACCGGGAACGGCACGTCGGAGAGGCCGGGGATGCGGGCGTATTTCGCGGTCATCTTGCCGTGGTCGACTTCGAGATAGTCCGGGACCTCGCGCTCGGGCAGCTGGCTGGCTTCGAGCACGTGGGCGAGCTGCTTGGAGCTTTCCTTGACCTCGATCACGTCGCCGACCTTGAGCTGATAGCTCGAGATGTTGACCTTGCGGCCGTTCACCTTGACGTGGCCGTGGTTGATGAACTGGCGTGCGGCGAAGATCGTGGAGACGAACTTGGCGCGGTATACGACCGCGTCGAGACGGCGCTCCAGCAGGCCGATCAGGTTCTCGCCGGTGTCACCCTTGAGGCGGCTGGCCTCGACATAGATGCCGTGGAACTGGCGCTCGCTGATGTTGGCGTAATAGCCCTTCAGCTTCTGCTTGGCGCGCAGCTGCACGCCGAAGTCGGAGAGCTTGCCCTTGCGGCGCTGGCCATGCTGGCCGGGGCCGTATTCACGGCGGTTCACGGGGCTCTTCGGGCGGCCCCAGATGTTCTGGCCCATACGGCGATCGATCTTGTACTTCGCCTCACTGCGCTTAGTCATCGCGTCCTCTTCAGGTCATGGTTTGAGGAAACGCGCCCTCCTGTGTGACGGGATGGTCCCGGCACCGACAGGTCCGATCCCCAAAGCTTAAGGGAGAGGACCACGGGTCGCGAAACGCTTCGCGGGCCGAAACGGCCCGCGAGCAGGCGGCTTTTAGGGGAGTTTGGGGTTGGCTGTCAATTCTTTAGCCGGTCAGTCCTGGGCGTGCGACAACGGTATTCTTATGTCCTGACCGCCCGGACCGGCTTTGACCCCGCCGCCCGCAATTCGGCAGCAATTTCAGTGTTCAGGGCCTGTTCCAGCCGGGTCAGGACCCGCGCGATCGGGGCGGCATCGGTGACGCGGTGGTCCCAGCGGATCACGACGTGGATGGTCTGGTCCGGCTGGACCAGCCCATAGCTCACGACAAAGGGGCCCGGCGTGATCGGGTGCAGCTCGCCGCCGCCATAGGCCGCCACCGAGCTCACCCCGAAGCTGCCGAACCAGTTGCCGCGCTGACGGCCCAAATTCAGACCGACGGCCCAGGACAGGCGCCGCAATGGCAGCGGCAGGCGCGTCGCCCGCATGATCTTGCGGAACATCGGGACGTCCTCGATCGGGGCCGTCTTGCCGCGGCGGATTTCCGCATCGATGGCTGCCAGCGAAAGAGCCTCAGGAGCGGCGATTCGCTGCGGCAGCACACATTCCTCGCCATCATCGACACGCGCGATCGCGACCGTCGCCACGCTCTTCGGCAGCTCATAGAGGGCCGGCCAGGGCCATTTTGTGTAAACCGTGCGCAGGATCGGCTCGTCCTTTGCAACCAGGGCGAAAGCCTTGACGAACATCGCGGCCCAACCGGCGGGCGCGGTTGCGCCCGCGCGGGCCTCCAGCAGGGGGCGGATATTGAGCGAACGGGCCAGTGAAACGAAAGGTACGCCCATCGAGGCGTGCATGAGGTCGCAGATCAGACGGCGCCGCAGCGAAATGGTTTTGGGCGTCCCGCGCATAGGCCTCCGGTTCCAAATCAAAGATCAAAATATGTGCAGCGAGCGGAGCCCGCCCGCTCGCTCTAGCATGAACCAATCCGCTTGGGGCCGGTCGGTTCGCCGCACTAGGCATCGCCAAAGACGAACCTCACTTAGACCAAAATCATCTATTTTCAATTGTTTATATCTTGAGCGCGCGGTCCTGGCGACGCCGCGGTAATGAGTCAATCGGCTAGTTCAGCGCCTGACCCCCTCGTATGCCGCCATGATGCCGCGCTGGAACAGCGACCAGTCGAAGCCCAGCGCGATCGCGCGGTAGCCGCGGTCGATCAGCGCATTGGCCTGGTCGGCGCTGCGCGCCACCCCGCCGATCGGCACGCCGCTCCTGAGGATGCCGGCCTCGGCGCGCGCGATCAGGTCCAGCAATTGCCGATCGTCCATCTGGCCGCGCTTGTTGATGGAGGTGGCGAGATCGCCGGGACCGATCACCGCGACGTCGATACCAGGCGTTGCCATGATCTCGTCGATGCGATCGACCGCATCGACGTGCTCGATCGTGATCATGCAGATCATCTCCTCGTCGGCAGAGGCCATGTAATCAGGCATCGACTGGCCCCAGCGGAACGGCGCGTGGAAGGGGCCCCAGAGCCGGTCGCCGCGCGGCGGGTAGCGCACGCTGCGCACTGCCTTCTCGGCATCCGCCCGGCTCGTGATCATCGGGAAGTTGATGCCGAAGGCACCGATGTCCATCGGCGCTTTCGCCAGCCACGGCTCGTTCGCGGCGATCCGCACCAGGGGCGTGCACGGTGTGCCCGTGGTCGCGGCGATCATCGCATGTGCTTCGGTCAATCCAATCGGGCCGTGCTCGAGATCGACGATGATCCAGTCCAGCGAGCGCGCCATGATCTGCACCATCTGCACGCTCGGGATGGTCGCGATCGCGCCGAAGGCGGGGCGGCCCTCGCGCCACAATTGACGGAGGCGGTTCAGCGGCTTTGCGGGGACCGACATGGAAAAACCTGCGGGACGATGGCGACGACAAAGCCTAGCAGCGCGCCGCTAGGGCGCAAGCTCAGGCCAGCGCGCGTCCGCCGAAGAACGCCGTCAGCGTGGCGCTGAGACCATGCACGCGGTTCGATGTAAAAATCATCTCGGCGCCGGACTGCACGATGCCGCCGATCCGCTGGCCGAGCAGGTCGGAGACGCGGCGGGCGATCGCGGGCGCCGGATCGATCCAGTCGACCGGCCAGGGCGCGAGCATCTTCATCCGGTCGAGCAGCAGCGGGTAATGCGTGCAGGCGAGCACCACGGTGTCGGTGCGCGATGTTGCATCCGAGGGGTCGCCGACGAAGCAGGGAGCGAGCTCGGCGAGAATGGCTTCGTCGCTGATCGGAGCCCCGCTGAGCTCGGCTTCGGCCAGCGAAGCGAGCGCGGGCGAGCCGACCAGCGTCACCTCGCATCCTTGCGCGAAATCGCGGATCAACGCCTTGGTGTACTCGCGCTTCACCGTGCCCTTGGTGCCGAGCACCGAGACGCGGCGGGTCTTGGACTGCGCGCAGGCCGGCTTGATCGCGGGCACGGTGCCGACGAAGGGCACGGAATAGGCGGCGCGCAGGTGAGACAGGACCAGGGTGGACGCCGTGTTGCAGGCAATGACGACAAGGTCCGGATCATGCCGGCCGATCAGCTCCCCCATCAGCGGCACGACGCGGGCGATGATCTCGTCCTCGCTGTGGTGGCCATAGGGGAAGAAGGCGTCGTCGGCGACATAGACGTAATGCGCGTCCGGGCGGGCGGCTACGACCTCACGCAGCACAGTGAGCCCGCCAAGGCCGGAATCGAACACCAGGATCGTCGGAGAATTGGTCACGTCGCCACCCTAGCCCGGCATGGTTACCATTCGGTTTTTGGGGCGATTTTGCGGCGTGGGGCCGGGACCGCAGGTCGGGACGCCGAATTTCCGGCTTATGCGATATTCGCCATCGGGTCGGCCGAAGCGGCAAGGGGGCGTCCGCCCGCAGGTTGACAGCTCACACTAGCCGCGGAACAAGACGGCGTTTCGCCGGTCGGCGATCTCGCAGAGAAAGCAACATGCTCACGGTCCACCATCTCGGTAAATCGCAATCCGAACGCATTGTCTGGCTCTGCGAGGAGCTCGAAATTCCTTATGAGATGAAGCGTTACACGCGCGATGCCGCGACCATGCTGGCGCCGGCCGAGTACAAGGCGCTGCATCCGGCCGGCACGGCGCCGGTCATCACCGACGGCGAGCTGGTGCTTGCGGAATCCGGCGCCGTCGTCGACTACATCGTTGCTAAATACGGCAACGGCCGGCTCGTGCTCGGTCCCAATGATCCCGCCTTCGCCCAATTTCTGTATTGGCTTCATTTCGCCAACGGCACCTTGCAGCCCGGCATGGGGCGGATGATGATCCTGAGCCGGCTCGATCTCGCCAGGGACAACCCGACCCTGCTCGCCATGAAGGGGCGCCTCGACCGCGCCTACGATCTTCTCGACGCACGGCTTCGCGAGTCCGAATATCTGGCGGGCAGCGCCTTCACCACGGCCGACATCATGACGGTGTTCTCGCTCACCACGATGCGTTATTTCCAGCCCTATGATCTCGCGCGCTGTCAGAATGTGGTCAAATATCTCGGCCGTATCGGCGCCCGCCCGGCATACCGTCGCGCGATGGAGAAGGGCGATCCCGGCATGGCGCTGCTCTTGAGTTGAGCGGCAGCGCTTACGCGATCCTGTTCGTGGTGGTCCCGCGCTCGGATGCCAGCTGCTTCTGCAGGCGGTCGATGTTCTGCAACAGGCGCTGGCTGGTCAGCACCAGGAAGTAATAGCCGAACTGCGGATCCTGGAAGTAGATCTCCAGCAGCCGGTCATAGGTGATCGTCAGCACCTGGCCGTCCTCGATGCATTCAACCGTTCCCGTGCGCCGGTTGTCCGGTGTGAGGAAGCCGAGCTCGCCCATCAGCGCTCCGGGCAGGATCTCGACGTTGATCTCCTTGACCAGGAACTTGCCGGTGACGGTGAGGAACATCTCCTGCGCGGGATCTCGCAGCTTGAAGAGGATGTCGCCGCGGCGATATCTGCGTTCGGTCATGAACGGCTTGAGCCATTCGATCGACATGTCGCCTTCGGCCGCATGCCGCGCCTTCTTGACCAGCTTGAGCATCTGCCGCAGGCGCAGGGCGTTGATCGGCAGCAGCAGCAGATAGAGCAGGAACGTGGCGACGTTGGCGGTGAGTGCGCCGAAAGCGGCGAAGAACGCGCAGCCGATCATGTTGGCGACGCGCAGGGGCACCATCGTCCGCATCAGGAGGGTGGCGACGAAGAAGCCGGCGCCGACCGCTGCGAACAAATTGGCGAACGTGATGTTGTGGACAAAGATCTCCAGCAGCCGATTGAAGATCGCGTCGTAGGTGACGTTGTCGGGATCGAGGCCCATCTGGACCAGGATTTTCGCGATCCTGAGGTTGTCCGTGGCCGCCTCGAGGATGCGGTCGAGGATCGACGAAATGTCTGCGCTGCCGGACGGCATGGTACTAACCCCACGTAAGGCATTCAGTCCTGGTCGGCACCCGTATAGCCGAAATCGAATGACGGCCGCTTGAATGACGCTTCCGGCCATCGTGCCGCAAGAGGCAAATTTTAGCCTGATCGGGCGTTTCGGCAATTGCCCGTTGGTTGCGCGTCTGGCCGCGGAGGCCGTGATTCGGGCCAGCCGCGGAGGATCCGGCGTCGCGGACGGGCTTGGGCGACAGCGAAGGGCGACCTTCGCTTACGGCTTGGCGGCGGGTTGCACGACCTGCTGCTCGACGAGACCAAGGCGCCCCGGCAGCGAGCCGGCGCGCAGCAGCATGGCGACGCTGTTGGCCTCCTCCAGGGTGAAATTGCCGGAAATCTGGCCGGAGCCGCCGGTGATGGGCTCGCGGATCACGGGAGCGGAGATCACCTTGTCGTCGAGCACGATGGCAAAGGGCTTTCCGACGTTCTCTGCCGTGATATGGGCAAAGCGCCGCGTGCCGCGGCCGTTGAAGCGAAACGAGGCGATCGGCTCCTTGCTCTCGCCGGTCAGTCCCGGGCCGGCATAGCTGATATCGCCGCCCTCGAGCGCGCTGTCCTTGGCGACGAGATAAGGACGCTGGTCCTTGAAGCCGAGCAGGACTTCCGTGCCCGCCGGCGGCGTGCCCGATTGCGCCTGCTCTGCGGACATCGAGAGGTCAATCAGGCGGAAGCCGACCTTGACCTTCCTGGCGAAGATCGCGGCGATTTGCTCGGGCTCCATCATCCCCGGCAGGAAGATACGGATGCGGTCCGTCCCCTCAGGTTGGACGCTGGCGAACTTGACGTCGGCGTCCTTGAGGCGCTGCTCGATCATGGCGATGGAATCTTCGACGAGATCGCGCAGCCGCGCAGCGGATGCGGCATCGGTCGGCGCGAGCCTGAGCGGCCCGTCGCCGGCGTCGGTGACGGTGAGCGCGTGCGTGGGCAATCCCTCCGCCGCCGCGACGAGCTTGCGCGTGAGCTGTTCGCGGCCTTTGGCGTCCGCGATCCTCACGTCGACGCCGCCGTCGCGGATCGCAAGTCCGGAGAACGCGATGCGGCCCTCGCGCAGGATCTTGTAGACGTCGTCGCGCAAATCCGTGACGACCGCCTCGCGCAAGGCGTCGGCGTCCACCCTGTAGACGATGCGCGATCCGCCCAGCTTCTCCATCTTGTCGGCGATGAAGGCCGCGACCTTGACGCGCACCTTGTCGAGCTGGCTGTCGGCAAGCGCGACGCCGGGCAGGGCGATCGCCGATACCGTCGCAAACGCAGCGATCAGCCGTGTGATCCGGTTCCGCAGGGGCATCGTCATGGTGACCTCGTGTCTTGCGGCAGGGCGCTGGCGGGCGAATTCAGTGCCAGTTCTTGGTCCCCGGATCAGGCGCAGAGGTTCAAGCGCCACTGCGGCTGGGCAATGGACGAAATGGAAATCATCCATCATTCTGGTCCGGGTCGGCCGGGCATTAGGCCGAGCCCTTCGCCGAACCAAAACGTCAAAAGATACGTGGCGGGGACAAGCATCTGAGGGAGGACGGAATTTCATGGCGGGCATCCACGCGCTCGATCGGTTGATCGGCAACGACTATCCGGCTCTGCTCACGGACGAGGAGGTCCGGGCGTTCGAGCAGGTTCCCTACGCCGACCGCGTCGCGGCCGAGAGCACCTATGACGCCATCAGGCTTGGTGCGGAGCGCAATCCCGACGGGGCGGCGATCCAGTTCCTGCAAAATGCCGATCCCGCCGACACGCCTTTGGTCGTCACGCACCGCGATTTCATCGCGCGCGTCACCCAGGCCGCCAACATGTTTCACGCGCTCGGCGCCGGGAAGGGCGACGTCATCAGCTTCATGCTGCCGTTGGTGCCGGATGCGTTCGTCACTCTGTTTGGCGCCGAGGCCGCCGGCATCGCCAATCCCGTCAATCCGCTGCTCGAGCCGCACCAGATCGCCGAAATCCTGGAAGCTGCGAACACCAAGATCCTGGTGGCGCTCGGGCCGATGCCGGGCACCGACATCTGGCAGAAGGTCGAGCAGATCCGCCCGCAGCTGAAGCATCTGAAGGCCATCGTGCAGGTGTTCGGCGGCGGCGATCCGGCCAATGGCATCTTCGCCTTCAGCGACCTGATCAAGCAGCAGCCGTCGGACCGGCTCGTCAGCGGACGCAAGATTCGCGGCAGCGACATCGCCGCCTATTTCCACACCGGCGGCACCACCGGCACGCCGAAGCTGGTGCGGCATACCCATGCCAACCAAGTCTATCAGGCCTGGGCGCTCAATCTGCTGTTGCAGGGGAAGCCCGGCGCCAACCTGCTGTTCGGCATGCCGCTGTTTCACGTCGGCGGATCGCTGACACAGGTGCTGACGATGCTGTCGGGCGGGGGCTCGCTGGTCGTGCTGTCGCCGAGCGGCTGGCGCAACCCGAATGCGGTGAAGAACATCTGGCAGCTCGTCGCGCGCTTCAAGCCCGAAGCGCTGTCGAGCGTGCCGACGGTGCTCGCCGCAACGCTGGCGGTGCCGCCGGGGAATGCGGACATCTCGAGCCTGAAATACGCGGCAGGGGGCGGCTCGGCTATTCCGGTCGCCGTCGGCTCGGCGATTCAGGAGAAGCTGAAGCTGCCGGTTGTCGAAGTCTATGGCATGACCGAGACCTCGAGCGTGCACACGCTCGCTTATCCGGGCCGGCCGATCCGGCTCGGATCGGTCGGCCTTCCCATGCCTTACGCGCGGGTGCGCATCGTGCAGCTCGACGCCGATGGCCGCCTGGTCCGCGACTGCAAGCCGGACGAGATCGGGGTCGTCATCATGGCCGGCCCCGGCGTGTTCGGCGGCTATCTCAACGACGAGCACAATAACGGTGCCTTTATCGATGGGGTCTGGGTCAATTCCGGCGATCTCGGCCGGCTTGATGCCGACGGCTATCTCTGGATCACCGGCCGCGCCAAGGATCTCGTGATCCGCGGTGGCCACAACATCGACCCGGCGCCGATCGAGGAGATCATGTTCCGTCATCCCGCCGTCGGCTTCGCCGCCGTGGTCGGCCAGCCCGATGCTTACGCAGGCGAACTGCCGGTGGGCTACGTGCAGCTGAAGCCCGGCGCAAAGGTCGAGCCGGGCGAGCTGGAAGCCTGGGTGCGCGAGCGCACGCCGGAGCGCGCCGCAGTTCCGGTGCAGGTCATCCCGATCGACCCGATGCCGGTGACGGGCGTCGGCAAGGTGTTCAAGCCGCAACTGCGCTGGGACGCCGCCGCGCGCGTGTTCACCAGGGTGCTGGCGCCGCTGGTCGAGCGCGGCATCGATTGCAAGGTCAAGGTCGGTCCGCACGGCAGCCACGGCTCGATCGCGACCGTGACGCTGACGGGCCTGCCGGCGAGCCAGCGCGAAGCGGTGGAGAGCGAGGTGCACGCACTGCTCGCCCCATTCGTGATGCGCCACGAGGTGGTGCAGGGGTAGGTATGATGGCACGTCGGATCGACCAAGCTCGCGCCGCGCCTGTGGGGCGAGGCCCGACTGCATTAGCCATAAGCCGCAATCGAAGAGTTTATGTGATCGACCTCACATAGGAAAATTTGGCTTTCATCGATGCTCCGGATAGTCTCAGGAAATTGCATCCGGGGGGACGCAAGTGATTCCGTTTCGGCTGTTTGGTTTATTGATTTTTGCGACCTTGCTGGCCTGCGGATCGGCACATGCCGATCGGCGGGTCGCGCTCGTCATCGGCAATTCCGCCTACAAGAGCGCGCCCAAGCTCACCAATCCCGTGAACGATGCCACCCTGGTCGGCGGCATGTTCAAGAAGGCGGGCTTCGATTCCGTCGACGTCCGGTTAGATCTGAGTGCGAGCGAGATGCGGCGCATGTTGCGCGAGTTCGCCGGCAGGTCGCGCGACGCGGAAATGGCGGTGATCTATTATGCCGGCCACGGCATCGAGCTCGACGGCAACAATTATCTCATTCCGACCGACGCCACGCTGGAGACGGATGGCGACGTTCTCGACGAGACCATCCCTGTCGAGCGCGCATTGTTCGCAGTCGAGCCCGCCAAGCAGCTGCGTTTGATCATCCTTGATGCCTGCCGCGATAACCCGTTTGCGAAGACGATGAAGCGGACGCTGGCCTCGCGGGCGATCGGACGGGGCCTTGCCAAGGTGGAGCCAACCAGCCCGAATACGATGATTGCCTTTGCCGCGAAGGCCGGTTCGACCGCATCCGACGGCGATTCTCGTAACAGCCCGTTCGCCACCGCGCTGGTCGAGCACCTGCCGAAGCCGGGCCTCGATCTGCGCAAGGCGTTCGGCTTCGTACGCGACGACGTGCTCAAGACGACCGGCTACAAGCAGGAGCCTTATGTCTACGGCTCGCTCGGCGGCGACGACGTGCCGCTCGTGGTGAAGCCGGCGGCAACCGGTCCGCAGGCAAACCCGCAGGACGCCGTTCGCAGGGACTACGAGCTCGCGCTTCAGCTTGCGACGCGCGATGCCTGGGAAGCCTTTTTGGCGGCGTATCCGGACGGCTTCTATGCCAACCTCGCCAAGGGACAGTTGAACAAGATCGGCGCCGAAGAGACGCGCGTTGCTGCCGAGCAAAAGGCCAAGGCGGCCGAGCACGAAAAGGCAAGGCTTATTGCCGAGCGCGCCCAGAAGGCCGAGCAGGAGAAGGCGGCTGCTGCGGCCAAGGCCGCCGAAGAGGCGCGAATCGCTGCGGAGAAGCAAAAGCAGATCGAACAGGCCAAGGCGGAAGCGGCCGAGAAGCAGCGCAAGACCGCCGAGGCGGCGGCGGCGCAAGCGCTCGCAGAGAAACAGGCGGCGGAGAAGACCAAGGCCGAGCTGGCGGCCAAGCAGGCCGCCGAGAAAGCGGAGCAGGGCGCCAAGCCGGCCGCCGATCGGCAGATGCCCGAAGTCGAGAACCAGAAAGTGGCTGCGCTCTCGCCGGGGCCGAAGTCGACCTTATCGGCGGCCGAACTCGCGAAATCCGTGCAGAGCGAACTGCGCCGCGTCGGCTGCCTGACCTCAGCGGCGGAGGGCGAGTGGAGCTCGGCCGCGCAGCGTTCGCTGACGCTCTTCAACAAATACGCCGGCACCCAGTTCGACGTGAAGCTCGCCAGCGTTGATGCACTCGACGCGCTGAAGGCAAAGCCGGGACGGGTCTGTCCGCTGGTGTGCAATTTCGGCTTCAAGGCCGACGGCGATCAATGCGTGAAGATCACCTGCCGCGCCGGCTATCGCGTCGGCGACGACAACGAGTGCGAGAAGGTGCAAGAGAAGAAGCCGGTCGCGACTCGCGAGGAACCGAAGAAGCGCGATCAGGACAGGAAAGAGGCGGAATCTGCGGCACCAAAGTCGCAAGCGTCCGGTCAGATGATCTGCAATCAAGCCGGCTGCAGACCGGTCGCAAAGGGCTGCCGTCTTGGTACGGTGGCTAGTCCAGGCAGCGGAATCATGAAGATGACTGGCGAGATCTGCAACTGACCAGACCGCGCCTCGTCTCCCATTAACAAGACTGGTCCTACCCCGCCGGCATCCGCGTTTCGACCAGGCGCGCCCAGAACGAGGCGCCGTGGCCGAGGATGTTGTCGTTGAATACGTAGGCCGGGTGGTGGCACTCGTTGCCGTCGCCCATGCCGACCAGCACCATCGCGCCGGGGCGTGCTTCCAACATGAAGGAGAAGTCCTCGGCGCCCATCATCGGGACGAACTTGTCGTTGACGCGATCGGCGCCGACGATGTCGCGCGCTACGTCGGCGGCAAGGCCGGCCTCGCGGGCATGGTTCATCGTCACCGGATACATCCGCGTGTATTTCGTTTCGGCCGAGCCGCCATAGGCGCGGGCGATGCTGTCGGCGACTTCGCCGATGCGGCGTTCGACGAGATCGCGCACCTCAGGGTCGAGCGTGCGCACGGTGCCGGCAAGCTCGGCGACCTCCGGGATGATGTTGAAGGCGGTGCCGGAGTGGAATTGCGTGATCGAGATGACGGCGGACTTGAGCGGATCGACGTTGCGCGCCACGATCGATTGCAGCGCGTTCACGATCTGCGAGCCGATCAGCACGCTGTCGACCGACTTATGCGGGCCGGCGCCGGCGTGGCCACCCTTGCCGCGAACGATGATCTGGATGTTGTCGGAGGAGGCGAGCATCGGGCCGGGCGTGGTGGCGAAATGGCCCTCGGGCAGGTTCGGCATGTTGTGCATGCCGTAGACCTCCTGGATGTTCCAGCGCGTCATCAGCCCGTCCTCGACCATGGCCTTGCCGCCGCCGCCGCCTTCCTCGGCGGGTTGGAAGATCATCACGGCCGTGCCATCGAAATTGCGAGTCTCGGCGAGATATTTGGCCGCGCCCAGCAGCATCGCGGTGTGGCCGTCATGGCCGCAGGCGTGCATCTTGCCGGGGACCTTTGAGGCATAAGGCACGCCCGACGTCTCCATGATCGGCAGTGCGTCCATGTCGGCGCGCAGGCCGATGGTCTTGCCGGATGCCGACTTGCGGCCACGGATCACGCCGACCACGCCGGTGCGGCCGATGCCCGTCACCACCTCGTCGCAGCCGAATTCGCGCAAGCGATCGGCGACGATGCCGGCGGTGCGGTGGACTTCGTAGAGCAGCTCGGGGTTCTCGTGGAAGTCGTGGCGCCAGGCGGCCATTTCGTCGGAGAGGGCGGCGACGCGGTTGACGATGGGCATGAGGGAATCCGTTTTTTGTCGTCGTTTGTAGGGTGGGTTAGCCCTGCAGATGCGCATAGCGCATCTGCGCGGCGTAACCCACCATTGTTTGTCTCCGTGGGAGCGAAAGAGGTGGGTTACGCCCAGCGGACTGCGCTTCGCGCAGGCCGCAAGGCTAACCCACCCTATACGATCCTACGCTTCTCCGAACACGCGCTTGAAGATCGTGTCGACGTGCTTGAGGTGATAGCCGAGGTCGAACTGCTCCTCGATCTCGGCGTCGGTGAGATATTTCTTCACCTCACTGTCCTTCTTCAACAGCTGGAGGAAGTCGCCCTCGCCGCGCCAGACCGGCATGGCGTTGCGCTGCACCAGCTTGTAGGCGTCCTCGCGGCTGGCGCCCTTCTGGGTCAGCGCCAGCAGCACGCGCTGCGAATGCACGAGGCCGCCGAGGCGGTCGAGGTTCTTCTGCATGTTGGCGGGATAGACCAGCAGCTTGTCGATCAGGCCGGCGAGACGCACCAGCGCGAAGTCGAGCGTCACGGTCGCGTCGGGGCCCATCATGCGCTCGGCCGAGGAGTGCGAAATGTCGCGCTCGTGCCAGAGCACGACGTTCTCCAGCGCCGGCGTCACATAGGCGCGCACCATGCGGGACAGGCCGGTGAGGTTCTCCGACAGCACCGGGTTGCGCTTGTGCGGCATCGCGGAGGAGCCCTTTTGTCCCTCCGAGAAGAACTCTTCGGCCTCCAGCACCTCGGTGCGCTGCATGTGTCGGATTTCCACCGCGATGCGCTCGATCGAGGAGGCGATCACGCCGAGGGTCGAGAAATACATGGCGTGACGGTCGCGCGGGATCACTTGCGTCGAGATCGGCTCCGGCACCAGGCCCATGGCTTTCGCGACGTGCTCTTCGACGCGCGGGTCGATCTGCGCGAAGGTGCCGACGGCGCCGGAGATGGCGCAGGTCGCGACTTCCTTGCGTGCCGCGATCAGGCGCTCCTTGGCGCGCGTGAACTCGGCATAGGCATAAGCGAGCTTGAGGCCGAAGGTCACGGGCTCGGCATGGATGCCATGGCTGCGGCCGATGGTCGGCGTCATCTTGTGCTCGAAGGCGCGCTTCTTCAGTGCGGCCAGCACCTTGTCGAGGTCGGCAAGCAAGAGGTCGGCGGCGCGGGTGAGCTGGACGTTGAGGCAGGTGTCGAGCACGTCCGAGGAGGTCATGCCCTGGTGGACGAAGCGCGCCTCGGGGCCGACGATCTCGGCGAGGTGGGTGAGGAAGGCGATGACGTCGTGCTTGGTCTCGCGCTCGATCTCGTCGATGCGGGCGACGTCGAAGACGGCGTCCTTGGCCTTGGCCCAGACCGTCCTGGCGGCCTCCTTGGGGATGGTCCCGAGCTCGGCGAGAGCGTCCGCCGCATGCGCCTCGATCTCAAACCAGATCTTGAACCGGGTCTGCGGCTCCCAGATCGAGGCCATTTCCGGGCGGGTGTAGCGGGGGATCATTGGGCGGCTCCAGGAAGGTGGGCGGGCGGTCCCGAAAAGGGCGGCGCCGGCCAAAATGCTTTTTACGCCGTGATTTAACAGAGCGGGCAGGGCGAAACAAACGATCTGGGCCTTCAGGAGAGGGGGATCGCCGACCTTTCCACCGGACCGGCCGGACGGGATGGCGGCGCCTGGGCGCAGATATTAACTGTCAATCACGGATCATTGACTGACAGATATTGAAATCTGTCAGCGAGATGTGTATATCCGTTCCCGGACGCTCCGATTGGGCGTCCCGCGACAGCCCCGGGGAGCCCGACATCCACAGCGGATCGGAGGGCGGATTGAAGAACGGGACCGCGGACGAATGGAGACTTGGACAATGACGACCGAAATCCTCAATTTCACCGGCGCGATTGGGCATTGGCTCAATTTGCTGGTGGCGCGCCAGATCGCGGCGCAGGCTGCAAAACTGCCTCATTAAGGCATAGGCTTTCCGAACGACCGGCACGGGCGCTTCGGAAGCAGCCCTACTGCCGGGTAACTGAGCCCCTAACGGGAACATGGTGCTGGCATGAATGAAGCCGTTGTCTTGACGCCGGAGCGGATCCTCGAAGTCACCGAGGACGTGCTCAGGCGCTACGGACTTGCCAAGGCCACCGTGGTCGACGTTGCCCGTGCGCTCGATGTGAGCCACGGCAGTGTCTACCGCCATTTCCCCAGCAAGGCCTCGCTGCGCGAGGCCGTTGCCAAGCGCTGGCTGGACCGCATCGATGCCCCGCTGCTGGCGATCGCCAAGGAGCAGGGGCCCGCGCCTGACAGGCTCGACCGCTGGCTGCGCACCCTGTTCGCGGCCAAGCGTTCGCGCGTGCTCGACGATCCCGAGATGTTCGAAACTTATCTAACCCTGGCCCGCGAGGCCTGCGCGGCCGTCAAATGCCACAAGGATACCATGATCGACCAGATCGCGGGGATCCTGAGCGACGGCGTGAAGAACGGCGAATTCGCCGTGGACGACGTCAAGGCGACCGCGCGCGCGATCTTCGATGCGACCGTCCGCTTCCACCATCCGGCTCATGCCGAGGAATGGAAGGACGCCGATCTCTCCGCGCGCGTCGATGCGACACTGGCGCTGCTGCTGCGTGGGTTGAAGGCGGCCTAAGGCCGCCTTTCACACCTTGGTCTTTCAATCAACCTCGCGTCTTCTGGAGAGCGGCGCCGTCGCGGAGCGAGGGTGCCGAATGTCTTCGCGTGTGGAAGGCAGGATCGGACGACGGCACGACCGGAGGACTATCCGGATAGGCATTGACTGCGATTTCGACGGCGTCCTTTGACCGCCTTCGAAGCCGGTAGAATGTCAGTTCCTGATCGAACATCGGGCAGCGAAAGTGG
Organism: Bradyrhizobium sp. SPXBL-02; assembly: GCF_051853065.1. Taxonomy (NCBI): domain Bacteria; kingdom Pseudomonadati; phylum Pseudomonadota; class Alphaproteobacteria; order Hyphomicrobiales; family Nitrobacteraceae; genus Bradyrhizobium; species Bradyrhizobium sp. SPXBL-02. The sequence goes on from NZ_CP182474.1 coordinate 3,134,143, forward strand.
ACGATGGCCGTGTCCGGCAGGCGGCAAAGTTCGTCGATGAGCTCGCCTACGGTGATGATCGGGGGATGGTCGATTGCCTTGGGGTGACCCTTACTCATGACCCTTTACTCCTTCTCTGCCGTACTAACCGGGGCTGGATCGGAACCGTTCCAATTTCGTTCAGCAGATTGAAGCACCCTCGAGGGCTGTGCGGCAGCTTTGCTGCTAAATCCTCGTCAGCCCGCAGGTCGCGGCGAGCCGCACCAGCTGCGCATCGGTGCGCGCGCCGGTCTTCGACTTGATCAGGTAGTGATAGTTCTGCACGGTCTTGACGCTGAGATTGAGATGCGCCGCGATCTCCTCGGTGGTGGCGCCGCCGGCGAACTGGCGCAGGATCTCGATCTCGCGCTCACCCAGTTGGTCCAGCACCGAGCCGGTCGGCGACAGGCTGTCCTCTGCCAGCACATGTGCGATGTCATCGCTCATGGCGCGCTCGCCGCGGGCGACGCTGCGGATGGCGTTGACGACTGCGGACGGCTCGCTGCTCTTGGTGACGAAGCCGGATGCGCCGGCGCCGAAGGCTGATTTCACCAGCACGGCCTCGTTGTGCATGGTGAAGACGAGAATGCGTGCACGCGGGCTGCGCGCGCGGATGTTGCGAATGGCCTCCAACCCGCTCGCGCCGGGCATAGAGATATCCAATACGACGACATCGGGGTCATGCGCCTTGAACGCGCTGTAGGCGTCCGCGGCGTTGTCGGCTTCGGCCACGACATGCAGATCGCCCTGGCTTTCCAGCACGCGCCGGTAGCCTTGCCGCACGATCGGATGGTCGTCGACCAGCAGCACGGAGATGCCTGTTGCCGCCACCTCGCTCATTTCCGCCTCACGCAGCGAGCGGAATGGTTGCGGCCACGCTGAGGCCGCCGCGGGCGGGCAGGATCGACAGCGATCCGCCGGCCGCCGTGACGCGCTCGCGGATACCGGTCAGGCCGAAGCCGGCCGATTGCGCGACGCGCTCCGCATCGCCGCCGCCGTCGTCCTCGACGCGGATCAGCAGCGCATCCTCCTCGCCCGCGCGCCGCTCGACGCGGAGCGAGATCTCGCGCGCTGCACTGTGGCGCAGCGCGTTGGTCAGGCATTCCTGTGCCACGCGATAGGCCGTTGTGGCGGCCGGACCGCTGATGTCGGTGAGGTCACCCCTGAGATCGAGCTGGATCGCCGGTCGCGCCGCGCTGTGCGAGCGCCAGCTGTCGACGAGATTGACGAGGCTCGCCTCGAGCCCGAGCTCCTCCGGCAACGGATTGCGCAGCCGCTTCAGCGCATCGCGCAGCGAGGCCATCAGATGGTGCGTCGCCTGCGAGATCATGCGCGCGTCTTGCGCGATCCCATCGTCTCCGTTCTGCTTCGCGCTCGCCGTCTCGATCGTGTTGGCGAAGGCGAGGATGGCGGACAGGTTCTGCCCGAACTCGTCGTGCAGCTCGCGGGCGAGCGCGCGGCGCTCGTCGTCGCGGATCTCGATCAGGCGCCGCGTCAGCGCGGCGCGCTGCTCGGTCGCTTCCTCCAGCCGGCCGCCGAGCTCGCCGACGGCGCTGCCGATCATCGCCAGCTCCATGGAGCGGAAGCGCGGCAGCCTGGTGTGATACTGACCGCGCGCCATGCGCTGAAGCGCGGTGACGATCGCGCGCGCCGGCGCAAGTGCGTGCGCGATGGCGAGCGAGGCGAGCAGGGCGATCGCCGCGGCCATCAGCAGCGCGACGTCGATGACGTTGAGGATGTAGTCCCAGGCGATCGAGATCGCGGCCGCTGCATCGGGCGTCGCAACGACGGTGCCGGCGGCCGCGGCGCGCGGACTGACGGGCCGCACCACCTCGGCGTGGCTGCCGAGGAAGGTCGGCACGATGGCCGCGAACCAGCGTGGCGGCGTCTTGCCCAACCCCTCGCTCTGGCCACAGAGCGGCTTCTCGAAAGCCGCGGCGGGCTGGAACTCGACGCAGACGCCGGGTGAGATCAGCTTCATCGTCTCCAGGGTACGCCAATCCGGAACCGGCAGTAGATGCTCGCGCGCCCTGCTGCTGCGCAACAACAGTTCGCGCCAATACAGCGCCTGAAGCGCCTGCGCGACCCGCTGCGCCGAAGCCGCCGTCGCCCGATCGACGCTGCGATAGGCCTCGAACGTAGCCCATATTGTCGCGGCTGCCAGGCACAGCGCTACGATCAGAAGCAGGCGGGCGACAAGCTGAAGCACGAGGCGCATGCGATCACCCCCGACGTTTGGTAAGGTCAGCCTAACAACGCCGCCGTGCCTTGCCAATCTCAGCGAACGCCGGGATTGCAGCTCGGGCAAATTTCCCAAGCCGGATTGGGCATGGGTCTTTGGACCTGAAACGGCGGCTTTGATCTAATCGGCGAGGACACGTTGCAGGCCGGTGCTTGCAAGCCAGGAGCGGTGCAGCATGAGTTCGATGACGATTGGACCAATTGCGAGCCAGGCTGCCGATCCATCCGAGCGCAGCGCGTTGCTGTTCTGGATGATCTTCACCGGGCTCTCGATCTTTGCCGTCGTGCTGTTGTGGCGCTTCGGCCTGATCCATCTGATGCTGACCTCGGACCGCACTTACATTTCCAGCGTCATCGCGGCGCTTTACATTGTCACCTGCGGCCATTGCTTCCTGCGGACGCGGGCGATCGCGCGGGAAGGGGCGGCGGCGCGGCGCTGCCGCGCAGTGCTGTCGGCGGCCGGCGGCAGCAAGGCGCTCGATGCGAGCGCTGTGGCGCTGCCGCGCGGACTGGTGCGCGACCACATCGAAAGCCTGGTGACCAAGGCCGCCGCGCAGGGCTATCGCCCGGTCGATCAGACGCTGCTGCTGCGGACGCTCGCCGACCGCCTGCGCGGCTCCAACGGGTTCGGGGCCTTCGTCTCGGATACGCTGATGAAGCTCGGCCTGCTCGGCACCATCATCGGCTTCATCATCATGCTGGCGCCGATCGCGGGGCTCGATGCCGCAGACAAGGTCGCGATGCGCTCCTCGATGGGCTTGATGAGCGACGGCATGGCAGTCGCGATGTACACGACACTCGCCGGCCTCGTCGGCTCGATCCTGGTCCGCATCCAGTACTACATGCTGGATGCCGCGACCCAGCGGGTGTTCTCGGATGCGGTGGTGCTGACCGAGACCTATGTGACGCCGGTGCTCGAGCGAAAAGGCGCTGGAACGCCGTCATGATGGATGATTTCGGTCTCTATCCGCGCGAGGAGCCGTTCGATCCCCTCGGCGTGATGCTGTTCAAGGCGCTGCAGGTGATCGCGTTCCTGTTCTTCCTGGCGTTGCTCGCGGTCTCTCCGGATGCCAAGGACGGCAAGATCGACTCCAAGGCGGAGTTCATGATCACGCTGGACTGGCCGGACAACCACCCCGACGATCTCGACCTGTTCGTGCAGGATCCCGCCGGCAACATCGCCTGGTATCGCCATCGCGAAGCCGGCTTCCTGACGCTCGACCGCGACGATCGCGGCGGGGCCAACGATTTCATCATCGTCAACGGCAAGAAGATCGCCTCGCCCATCCGCGAGGAGATCGTCACCGTGCGCGGCATCCTCGCTGGAGAATACACCGTCAACGTCTCGCATTTCGTTGCCACTACCGGCGCGCCTGTGACAGCCAATGTGAAGGTGCAGAAGCTCAATCCGACCGCGCAGGTGATCTTCGACAACAAGTTCACGCTCGACCATACCGGCGACGAGAAGACCGCGGTCCGTTTCCGGATCGATGCGGAAGGCAAGGTCGTCAATGTCGATCAGCGACCGAAATCGCTGCTGGAGACGTTTCGCAGCAGCTGGCGCAACGGCGCCGACGTCGACCCCAAGACCGGTGTGAGCAGGAACGCTGTGAGGGTGCGCCGTGAGTAATCCGCAGACGGTCATCCTGACGCTGTCGGTCGCGTATGCCGTCATCGGCGCGCTGCTGCTGGTCGTTCTGGTCTATGCGCGGCTGCACTGGTCGCTGAAGGCGGTCGCCGTGGTCGTGACCAGCACCTTCTACATCGTCAGCTTCACCGAAATGCGCGGCCTGCTCGGCTGGGCCAGCTCCGACCGGCTACCGGCGACCTTCAAGCTGCTGAAGGCCCGCATCGTCGAGCCGCATTCGCTTCAGGGCGATCCCGGCTCGATCTATCTCTGGGTCGAGGCGCTGGACGAGGACAATCGCCCGAGCGGCATCCCGCGCGCCTTTCGTGTGCCCTACAATGACCGGCTGGCCGACAAGACCCACGCCGCGGAGAACGAGATCGCGGCCGGTCATCCGCAAGGCGGGCGCGCCGCGGATTTCGGCGGCGGCGACGGCAGCCTGATCGACATGGTCCGGGAGTATGTGACGCCCAAGACCATCCTGGAGACCAGCGGCGGCGATTCCTCGACCGGCGAGTTCAATGCCCCGCCGGCCGGTGCCCAAGGCGCCGTGTTCACCCCGATTCCGCCGCCTCGGATGCCGCCGAAGGACGAGCAATAGGCCCTTCACCATCACGGCAGGGCAGTGCTGGCAAACGGCCCGGTGCTGGCGCATCTTGTTGACGTCCCTCAATTTGGCCTCATCGGCCTCGAATAGGAATTTGAGGGTGGAGGGTGCGTGCTTCTCGCTGTCTTCTCGGATATCCATGGCAACCGGCAGGCGTTCGAGGCCTGCCTGAGGGTTGCCCGCGCCAGGGGCGCGGAGCAGTTCGTCCTGCTCGGCGATTTCGTCGGCTATGGCGCCGATCCGGAATGGGCGGTGGACACCGCGATGGAGCTGGTCGCGCAGGGCGCCGTCGCGGTGCGCGGCAATCACGACCAGGCGATCAATTCCACGGCCGAGACCATGAACACCGAGGCGCAGATCGCGATCGAATGGACCCGCGGCCGCCTCGACACCGCGCAGCGGCGGTTCCTGGCCGAATTGCCGATGCAGGTGGAGGACGATGGCCGCCTGTTCGTGCACGCGGAAGCCTCGCATCCGCAGCGCTGGCACTATGTCCGCTCGACCGTGGACGCCGCCAAGAGCCTGATTGCGACGCAGGCCCATGTCACCTTTTGCGGCCACATCCACAGGCCGGCGCTCTATTCGATGTCGGTGACGGCGAAGATGACGAGCTTCGTGCCGAAGACCGACGTCCCCGTGCAGCTCCTGCGCGGACGGCAATGGCTCGCGGTGCTCGGCTCGGTCGGCCAGCCCCGCGATGGTGATCCGTCGGCGGCCTTCGCGCTGTTCGACACCGTGTCGAGCCAGATCACCTATTGCCGTGCGCCCTACGATATCGAGACGGCCGCGAGCCGGATCCGCGAGAACGGCCTGCCGCATTGGCTCGCCGACCGCCTGTCGCAGGGGCGCTAGAGGCCGATGCCGAAACCCCTGGTCAGATCAGGTGCGGAGATCGACGGTTACACCATCGGCGAATGCGTGCATGCCGGCGGCATGGCGACGCTGTGGACCGTCACCCATCCCGGCATCGACGTGCCCATGCTGATGAAGATCCCGCGGGTGTCGGAGGGCGAGGACCCCGCCGCGATCGTCTCCTTCGAGATGGAGATGATGATCCTGCCGCGGCTTGCGGGGCCGCACGTGCCGGCCTGCTTCGGCACCGGCGATTTTGCCCGCCAAGCCTATGTCGTGATCGAGCGCATTTCAGGTGCCACGCTGTACAAGCGGCTCCCCGACCTGCCGCTGCCTTATGACGAGGCGCGGCAGCTCGTCGCCAGGATCGCGACAGCGCTTGCCGATCTGCATCGGCAGAACGTGATCCATCACGACATCAAGCCGAGCAGCATCATGTTTCGCGAGAGCGGCGAGGCGGTGCTGATCGACTACGGCCTGTCGCATCACAACCACCTGCCGGACCTCCTCCAGGAGGAATTCCGCCTGCCTTACGGCACCGCGCCCTATATGGCACCCGAGCGGCTGCTCGGGGTGCGCGACGATCCGCGCAGCGATCTGTTTTCGCTCGGCGTGCTGCTCTATTTCTTCACCACCGGCGAGCGGCCGTTCGGCGAGGGCGAGACGCTACGGGCGATGCGGCGCCGGCTGTGGCGCGATCCGCATCCGCCGCGGAAGCTTCGCGCGGATTATCCGCCCTGGCTTCAGGAGGTGGTGTTGCGGTGTCTGGAGATCGAGCCGGTGTGGCGCTATCCGACGGCGTCCCAGCTCGCCTTCGATCTCGCCCATCCCGACAAGGTCAAGCTCACCGCGCGCTCGGAGCGGGTGAAACGCGATTCGCTCGGCGTCGCCTGGCGGCGGCGCTTTAACCAGGGCGCCATGGCGCCGCGCGCGAAATCGGACGTCGCAGCCCAGATCGCATCGAGCCCAATCCTCGCCGTTGCGCTCGACACCGCGGAGGGCGCTCCGGAGCTGAATGAGGCGCTGCGCGTGACCACCGAGCGCATCCTCGCCACCTTGCCTTCGGCACGGCTTGCCTGCGTCAACGTGCTCAAGCTGAACCGCATCGCGATCGATCGGACATTGGACGAGCAGGGCTCCAACAAGCATATCGACCGCCTGGTCGCGCTCAGGCATTGGGCAACGCCGCTCAAGCTGGACGAGAGCCGGCTGTCGGCTCACGTGCTGGAGGCGGTCGACCCCGCCGCCGCGATCCTGGAGTTTGCCGAGGCCAACCAGGTCGACCACGTCATCATCGGCGCCCGGCAGAGCTCGTTCCGGCGCACGCTGCTCGGCAGCGTGTCGGCCAAGGTGGCCTCGGAGGCGAGCTGCACCGTCACCGTGGTGCGGCCGCCGCGGATGGCTGGGGACGCCGAAGGAGCGGAGGCCGGCGAAGGTTAGAGCATGATCCGGAAAAGTGTGCAGCGGTTTTCCGAAGAGATCATGCTCAAACCATAACCTAAAGCGCGATGGCGATTCATCCTAATCGCATCGCGCTTTAGGCCGGCCGGGGTCATTTGCGGGGCTGGATCAGGCCGCGTGGACGGCCATGGCGCGCTTGCGGCGGATCGGCCAGGAGAATTGCGGCCCCGGCTCGCCGTGATCCGCGCTGCCGCCAAAATACTGGATGATCTCGCGGCAAGGCTCGCAATTGAACAGGTTACGCGACGCGGACGCCTTGGTCATTTCCTTCAGGCAGTTCGGGCAATGCGGTTTCATGGGGCGGTCCGGAAAAGAAGTCTCAGTGGCGGCGCGGCGAGCCAAGCGAACGCTCGAGGTCCGAATTGTCGGGCCCGGCATTATCGTCCAGCGTGCCATCGGTGCGCTCGAGGCGGCCGAAGAAATCATCGAGGCTCGGATGCGGGCGCCGTGGAATCCGGCACCTGCGCTTCGGCCGACGCTTCACGAGTGCGATCTGCATGGACGTCAGCCCCTGTCGCGGGCGCGGCCGATGTTGCGGGCCGAACGGGCCGGGGCCTCGACCGGGCCGGCCGATGGACCAAACACGACAAACGCACTGAAACCAATCCACAACGCCACGCCAGTCCAAACCAGGGTCGTCGTCATGATGTGCTCCCGCGAAAACAGGCAGGAATCACTTGCAGTGATTTGCGCGAATCAGTGAAGTCCGGATGAGTACGGACCACGGTTACAATTTTAAGCTTTGCGCGTTGCAGAACCCGTAGAAGCCGCAGTTCTTTCCGGGTGCGACCGACGTACTTTGCCGGTGCGCGCATGATCGAGGATATCCCGGATGCGCCGTGCGTCTCAAACACAGCGAAACCCATAGCGCCCGGTGTAGTCGGTATCGGGCGAACGGGTCGAGCACCCTGACGCAAAGTTGAGGTGGCCGACGCCGCCGCCGATGTCGAGGATTTCGAACACTGCATCCATGGCGTCGAACGAAGTAGCAGTCACGCTGCGTCTGCTCCAGGCCGTGCGCACGATCAGCGCGCGGCGGTCGGTGATCACATAAAGCGTCTGCAGGTCTTGCAGCAGCATCACGAACGGAGCTGCAACCATCCCAACTCCAAGCATCGCGAGAGGTTGGGTCGCTTGGTCGATCCAATCGTTCCTGACGGCGATGACTGTCAGCAACAGCCAGGGGAATCCGATCCACCAGAGAAACCGCCACATCATCATGCGGGCAACGCCGTCGGGCTGACCCTGCCAGACCACCTGCTCCCCCTCCTGAAGGGTCTCGGCGAGCAGGCGCCGCAGGCCTGCGCAAAACAGAGTGGCGCGGATTTCATCCATTCCCATTGGTCGCAGCGGCCGCAAGGCCGGTTCGGACCGCGAAGCGCCGTCAGATCGCCTCGCCGCGCGCCGTTGCCGCCGCGTTGCGGATCGCGGCGATATTGGTCTTGTAGGCGTCCAGCGTGCCGCCCTTGAACACCGAGGTGCCGGCGACGAAGGCGTTGGCGCCGGCCGCGGCGAGCGCGCCCGCAACATCGGCGCCGACGCCGCCGTCGACCTCGATGTCGATCGCACGGCCCGCGACCATCGCCCGGATGTCGCGGATCTTGTTGATCGCGGAGGGAATGAAGGCCTGGCCGCCGAAGCCCGGATTGACCGACATCACCAGCACGAGGTCGACGAGGTCGAGGACGTATTCGAGCGCGCTGATCGGCGTCGCCGGATTGAGCGAGACGCCGGCCTTCTTGCCGAGCGCGCGGATCGCCTGGAGCGAGCGGTGCAGGTGGGGACCCGCCTCCGCGTGCACGGTGATGTGGTCGCAGCCGGCTTTGGCGAAGGCCTCGAGATAGGGATCGCAGGGCGAGATCATCAGATGCGCGTCGAAGATCTTCTTGGTGTGCGGGCGCATCGCCTTGATGACATCAGGGCCATAGGAGATGTTCGGAACGAAGTGCCCGTCCATCACGTCGAGATGGATCCAGTCGGCACCGGCGGCGTCTACACTGCGCACCTCCTCACCGAGCTTGGAGAAGTCCGAGGCCAGGATCGAGGGCGCGATGGCCAGTGGGCGGGGGGCGAAAGCTTGTGTCATGGCGCGTTTTCCCGTGGCGGACGGACGACGAATGGCCTCGCCTAACATGGGCCCTTGTGGCGGGCAATGCAGGAGGGACGCGCTTCCTGTGGGCGGAAATTTCTGCCGCTGGCGGCATGAATTGCCGATGTTCCCGCGCCCTGCACGACCTGATGGGTGCGGATTTCATTGAGCTTTTCGCGATGGCACGGTGCTTGCTGACTTCAGCCGGAGAACATTGATCGCGGCATGTCGCATCCCGTTGGAGTTGTGCAATGTTGTTAGCCCTAGGTGCGGTATCGAGCGCGCTCGACGCGATCCAGTCGCTGACGAACTCGAAATCGTCCTCGGCGGCGCACAAGACGGGCGCCTCGCAGAGCGCGCCGGTCAATCCGTTCGCAATCGACAGTGGCAGCAGCAGCACGGCCGGCGCGACCTCGTCGGTCAATGCAGGCAAATATCCGCAGATCTCGTCGGAGACGATGAACGCGCTGTTCGCGGCGCAGAGCCAGTCGGCCGACGGCGCGGCCTCGTCGAACTCGACCTCCTCGACGTCGAAGAGCCGGGAGGCTGCGCTGAAGGATCTGTTCTCGCAGATCGACGCGGACGGCGACGGCAAGATCACCCAGTCCGAGTTCGAGGACGCGCTCGGCGCGGGCGGCACCAACCTGGCCCAGGCCGACGACGTGTTCTCGAAGATGGATGCGAATGCGGATGGCAGCATCAATCTCGGCGAGATGACGAAGGCGCTGAGGGGCGGTCACGGCCGTGATCACGCGCAGGGCGCGGGCGATGGCTCGGATTCCTCGTCGCAATCCAGCCGCGGCTCGACGTCGACCACGACGACCAATGCCGACGGCTCGACCACCACCACCGTCACCTATGCCGACGGCTTCAAGATGTCGACGACGGTGCCGGGCGCCGCCAGCGCGTCGAATGCGAAAGGTGGCGGCAACTCGCCTTATGACTGGTTCGGGCAGATGATGCAGCGCCAGGCGCAGGCCACTGCGGGAGCAGCGGCTTCATCGATGTCGATCAGCGTGTGAGTGCATCCTGAAGCTAGAGCATGATCCGGAAAAGTGCGTAGCGGTTCTCCGAAAAGATCATGCTCAAACAATAACCTAAAGCGCGATGACGATTCATCCTCATCGCATCGCGCTTTAGCTCGCATATTCGTGCGTGATGTCACGATAGGCATAGCGGTCGCGGATCTCGCGATTGAAGAACGTTCCTTTTGCGCGCGCATCCCCGAACGCGGCAGCGACCTCGGGCGGAACATCCTCATAGACATAGAGGCGTCCGCTGACGAACGTCACCTTCAGCTCGCGTGTATCGGGCGCATAGCGAAAGAAGCGGATCACGGAAGAGGGCATGGCCGCACACCTTGTCCGCGGGGTAACGCTTTGGGGGCCGTTTCGTTTCTGGCCTAGCCGAACCGGTCCTTCCAGGCCGCCTGCGCGCTCGGAAAGGGCAAGGGCGTCGCGCTGTAGACGCCGCGGGCGATCGCGCGGGCGACCACGTTGGCGGCGATCGTGCCGAGCTCGGTGAGGCCAACCAGCGGCTCGATCGGCTTTTCGCACGTGGCGGCGGCAAACAGCACGTCGCCGTCGGTCGGCGCGTGCACCGGATAGATCGCGCGGGCGAAGCCGGTATGCGCGATCATCGCCAGCCGCTTGGCCTGGGGCTTGGTCAGCACCGCGTTGGTCACGACGGCGCCGATGGTGGTGTTTTCGCGCGCGCTCGCGGCAGGTCCGCCCTTGATGCGCATGCGGAGCATGTCCTCGGTGAACTTGTCCGGCAGGCCGCGTCCGCCGAATTCGCCGTCCACCTCGAACGGTGCCGCCCAGAACCACGGGCCATTGCCGACGGTGACGCTGCCCACCGCGTTGACGGCGACGATCGCCGCGACCTTGATTCCGCTCGGCGTCACGGCCGATGCCGAGCCGAGCCCGCCCTTGAACGTCGCGGTGGTGGCGCCGAAGCCGGCGCCGACGCTGCCGAGGGCGAAATCCGCGCTGGCGGCGGCGGTCGCCGCGGCATAGCCGAGGTCGCGATAGGGCGAGAAGCGTCCCCAGGCCTTGTCGCCGCCATTGAGCAGGTCGAACAGGATCGCCCCAGGGACGATCGGGATCAGCGCTTCGCGAACCCGGTGACCGCGGCCCTGCTCGGCGAGCCAGGCCTGCACGCCGCCGCCGGTGTCGAGGCCGAAGGCCGAGCCGCCCGACAGCGCGATCGCGTCGACGCGCTCGACCGTGTTGGCAAGATCGAGCAGTGCATCCTCGCGCGTGCCGGGGCCGCCGCCGCGAACGTCGATCGCGGCGATCGCGGGAGAATCGAAGATGATCGCGGTCGCGCCGGAGCCGACTTTCGGGTCCTCGGCATGGCCGACCCGGACGCCGGCGATATCGGTGAGAAGGTTCTTCACGGCGGCCTCGTCGTCGAGAGCAATTCACGATCTGCGATAGCGCGGCAATGCCGCAGGCTCAACAGGCGAGCGCGGTCCTGAGCATCTTGGCGAGCTCGGACTTGCGGTAGGGCTTGGCCAGCAGCAGCACGCCGGAATCGAGCCGGCCGTGATGGACGATGGCGTTTTCGGTGTAGCCCGAGGTGAACAGCGTCTTCAAATCTGGGCGGCGCTTGTGCGCTTCGTCGGCCAGCTGGCGGCCGTTCATGTTGCCGGGCATGATGATGTCGGTGAACAGCAGGTCGATGGTCTCGTCGCTGTCGATGATATTGAGCGCCTCGGCGCCGTTGGCGGCCTCGAGCGCGGTATAGCCGAGACTCTTGACCTGCGTCACGACATACTGCCGCACCAGCGCATCGTCCTCGACGATCAGGATCTTCTCGTTGCCGCCGGTGATGGGCGCATTCTGGAGCGCCTCGAACTCGGTCTCCTGCACCCCGGTCGAGCGTGGCAGGTAGATCTTCACGCTCGTGCCGTGGCCTTCCTCGCTGTAGATCTTGATGTGGCCGCCCGATTGCTTGACGAAGCCGAACACCATGCTGAGGCCGAGGCCGGTGCCCTTGCCGACCTCCTTGGTGGTGAAGAAGGGATCGAACACCCGGTCGATCAGCTCGGCAGGAATGCCGCTGCCGGTGTCGCTGACGGCGATCATCACGTAATTGCCGGCGACGACGTCGGGGTTCATGCTGGCATAGCCGTCGTCGAGGAAGATGTTGCGGGTCTCCAGCACCAGGGTGCCGCCCTCGGGCATGGCGTCGCGCGCGTTCAGCGCGAGATTGAGGATCGCGGTGGACAACTGGCCCGGGTCGACCAGCGTCGGCCAGGCATCCTCGGTGAGCTGCGGCATGATGCTGATCTGCTCGCCGAGCGTCGGATGCAGCAGCTTGGCGGCTTCAAGCACCAGTGCGTTGACGTCGATCTCGCGCGGCTGGAGCGGCTGCTTGCGGGCGAAGGCGAGCAGATGCTTGGTCAGCTGCGCGCCGCGCTCGGCGGCGTCGTCGATCAGCTTGGTGATGGCGGCAAGCTCGGGCCGGTCGGCGACCGCGTCGCTGAGAATGCCGATCGTGCCCGTGATGACGGTCAGCACGTTGTTGAAGTCGTGGGCGACGCCGCCGGTCAACTGGCCGATCGAGTCCATTTTCTGGACCTGCCGGAGCTGGGCTTCGGCTGCCTGCTTGTCGGTGAGGTCGCGGCCGATGAAGAAGTGGCGCTTCACCGGCTCGGACCACGTGCCCATCCAGTTCAGCGAGACCTCGTGACCGTCGTAATGGTAATAGCGCGCCTCGAAGCTCCGCTTGACCGCGCCGCGACGGGCTGCGCGCATCTCGCTCCGCGTCTTCTCGAGATCGTCGGGATGGATGAACTCGATCGCGCTGTGCCCGACCATGTCCTCGGGGCTGTAGCCGAGAATGTTCTGCACGCTCGGGCTGACCTGGACGAAATTGCCGTAGCCGTCGGTGACCAGGATCAGGTCCTGCGATGTCTCGAAGATGCGCTGCCGTTCCTCGGTCTCGCGGCGCAGCTTCTCTCTGGCCTGCTTCTCTTCGGTGATGTCATGGGCGATCTTGGAAGCGCCGATGATCTCTCCATCGTCGGTCCGCAGCGGTGAGATGTTCAGGACGACGTCCAGCGGGCGGCCGTCTTTACGGGTTCGGACGGTCTCGTGCTGGGCGATCGACTCGTTGCTGGCGATCCGGTTGAGGATGCTCCTGACTTCGCCCTTGCGATCCGGCGGCACGATGATGTCGATCGGCTTGCCGACGGCCTCTGTGGCGGAGTAGCCGAACAGATGTTCGGCGGCCTTGTTCCAGCCGGTGATGATGCCGTCGAGCGACTTGGTGATGATCGCGTCATTGGACGATTCGACCACTGCGCCGTACAGCGCGAGGCGCTTGCCGAAATAGTCGCGTTCCGAGGCCGATTGCTGGCGCAGCCTTCCGACGAGGCCCACCGTACGCGCCTGCAGGCGGACATTCTCGATCAGAAGCACCGCGAGCACGAAGGTCGCCGCGGCGAGGCCGTAGAGCCGGCCGGCATAGAAGCCGAGATCGAAGCGCGCGACGTTGACGATCGCCGACAGTGCGATGTCGAACAGCCAGGCGCACATGACCACCATGAGCCAGATATCGATCACCGTATGCGGCCTGCGGAACCAGAGCGAGACCAGCGCGGCAAAGCTCAGCGACCACACGAAGGACACGACTCCGATCATGGTCGCCGTGTAGCGGCCCTCGCTCAGCAGGACCGGCAACCGATCGTGCTGTGCGGTGACGATCCAGGCGAAGACGGCCATCGCGGCGATGACGCAGAGCACGCTGCCATAAATCGCGTTGCTTGCCGCGCCGCGGATCCGGGGGCCACCGTCCTTTTCCTTCAGCCAGGCATACGCCATCACACAGAGCGGAAAGCCGGCGTGCCAGACCATGTAGAGCCAGACCGTGGTCTGCCGGCCCGCGCCCAGGAGTCCGGTCGGTGCGAACAGGCCGGGGAAGGTGAGGGCATGAACCAGCGCCGCCGCGGCGGTGAAGAGATAGCCGCTCGCGAGCCACAGCAGCGCGCGGGTCCGCAGAATCGCAAATTGCGATAGCAGCAACACGGCCGTGACGATGTCGCTCACGGCCAGCGCGGATTGATAGCTGGCGACGAAGGCGGGGACCGGCAGGAGCGGGGTACCGGCGAAGGGCACGGCCGCGGCGAACAGCAGGGAGGACACACCGACAATCGTCAATGCTGCAGTGCGGTCGGTCGAGGTGGCCGGCAGGGTCGACAGAAAGGTGGTTCGGTCGATCGTCGCAGGCACGTCCAGTTCGCGCGCCTCGGTGTTGAGTAGGTCGGGTTTGAGCATCTCCGCTAGTCTCATTCGCCGGCAATCCGTTCATCCTAGCGGGTTTTGGGCGCGGGTCGTGACGGAACCGGTTTGCGACTCAACCGAGGGTTACAGCTTACCTAATTTCGGTGGATGCACGGAACAGGGATCAGTAAGGTGCGCTTTACGGGGCGGGGTCATAATGCCCATCCGCTGCGGCGGGTTCCAGGTTTGAAACAGGCGATTTTGGTTTCGAGATCGGGAGTTGCTCCGATGCCACGCGTGCTCATCATCGACGACCAGAAGGACGTCCGTGCGATGATCGCGATCGTGCTTCGGGTCAATCGTTTCGAGGTCGTGGAGGCCGAAGGCGGCGCGGCGGGGCTGAAGGCCTTTGCGGAAAGCCCCTTTGACGCGGCGATCGTCGACATCTTCCTCGGCGATACCAATGGCGTCGATGTCATCACGGCCCTGCGCGAGCGCGCGCCGGCGCTGCCCGTGATTGCGGTATCCGGGATGACGGCGCTCGATTTCATGGACCAATCGCCCCACCTCGCTAACGTCGCCTGCCTGCAAAAGCCGTTTCGGCCGGACGATCTGCTGCAAGCGCTCCGCAAGGCCCAGGCCGCGGCGGGCGGCGAGATCTCGGCCGCGTTCTGACCGGGCAAAAGAACGCCCCGGCAAGCCGGGGCGCGGTCGCGATGGCAGAGCCTTCGGGGATCGCTGATCGGGATCCCCGACGAGCTTCCTTGATCAGGAACCCTTGATCAAGAACCCTTGGCGCCGAGCTCGGCGTAATTGCCCTTGGCGTCCCACTTGTAGACGACATAGTCGATCTGCTTGAGGTCGCCCTTGGCGTCAATTTCGATCGGGCCGAGCACCGTGTCCCACTTGCCGGCCTTGATGGTCTCCATGACCTTCTTGGCGTCGGTGGTGCCGGCCTTCTTGACCGCCTGCGTCCAGACCTGCAGCGCAGCGTAGGTATAGAGCGTATAGCCTTCCGGATCGATGCCCTTGGCCTTGAACGCCTCGACGATCTTCTTCGCGGTCGGCTTGTTGCGCGGATCGGGACCGAAGGTGAACAGCGTGCCTTCGCCGGCGGGACCGGTGATGGAGGCGTACTCCTTGTCGGCGAGCGCGTCGCCCGACATCAGCACCGTCTTCAGGCCCTGATCGCGCATCTGGCGCAGGATGAGGCCGGCTTCCTGATGGTAACCGCCGACATAGACGAGCTCGACATTCTCCTTCTTCAGGCGCGAGACGATCGCGTTGAAGTCCTTGTCGCCCTTGTTGTAGCTCTCGTAGAGCTTCTCGGTGATGCCGGCCTTGTTGAGCGCCTTCTTCGTCTCGTCCGCAAGTCCCTTGCCGTAGGTGGTCTTGTCGTTGAGGATGGCGATGTTCTTGCCCTTGTAGTTCTTGGCGATGTATTGCGCGGCGATCAGGCCCTGCTGGTCGTCGCGGCCGCAGACCCGCGCCACGTTCCACAGCTTGCGCTCGGTGAAGAGCGGGTTGGTCGAAGCCGGAGTGATTTGCAGGACGTTGCCGTCCGCATAGGCTTCAGAGGCCGGGATCGAAGACGACGAGCAGAAATGGCCGGCGACGAACGGGATCTTGGCGCCGGCGATCTTTTCCGCCACCGAGCGGGCCTGTTTCGGATCGCAGGCGTCGTCCTCGGCGTTGAGCGCGAGCTTCTTGCCGTTGACGCCACCGGCGGCGTTGATGTCGGCGATGGCCATCTCGGCGCCGTTCTTCATCTGGCGGCCGAAGGCGGACTCGCCGCCGGTCATCGGGCCTGCGACTGCGACGGTGACATCCTGCGCGAATGCCGCGCTCGACAGCGCGAGCGATGCGCCGAATGCTAGACCGATGAGCTTCAGTGATTTCATGAGATACCTCGCGGGTGGTCGCCTGTGGAAGTTGCCGGGCATGCCCGGTTCAAACCGGCGCCATTCTTGAATGAATTCGAGGAGAAGTCACCGGCAAAATACGGGCATAGGTCAAGATATCTAGCCGCATTCTCGCGCAGGGCGGGGCCGGTCAGTGCCGGCCGCCTTCCAGATAAGCGGCGCGGATCTCGGGGCGCTGCAGCAATTCGGCGCCGCTGCCGGCCAGCGTGATCAGGCCATTGACCATGACATAGCCGCGGTGGGCGAGCTTGAGGGCATGGTTGGCGTTCTGCTCGACGATCAGCACGGTCAGGCCGTCCTGCCGGTTCAGTGTGCGGATGGCGTCGAAAATCTGCCGCGCGATGAGCGGGGCGAGCCCCAGCGAGGGTTCATCGAGCATGAGCAGGCGAGGGCGGCTCATCAAGGCGCGGCCGATCGCCAGCATCTGCTGCTCGCCGCCGGACAGGGTTCCGCCGCGCTGGGCGAAACGCTCCTTCAGGCGGGGAAACAGGGCGAACACGCGCTCGAGCGTGCTCTCCCGTTCCGCCGGCGTGCTCTCGGTGACGTCGGCCCCCATCTGGAGGTTTTCGGCGACGCTCATGCGCGGGAAGATGCGGCGGCCTTCAGGCGACTGCGCGATGCGCAAATGGGCGATCTCGTGGGTCGGGACGGCCGTGATGTCCTTGCCCTCGTACAGGATCTGCCCGGCGCGGGCGCGCGGCTTGCCGAAGATCGTCATCATCAGCGTCGACTTGCCGGCGCCGTTGGCGCCGATCAGCGCGACGATCTCGCCGGAATTGATGTCGACGTCGACGCCCTTCAAGGCCTCGATCTTGCCGTAGGCCGCGCGCAGGCCCCGGATCGCGAGCAGGGGGGATGCCGCCGTCACGATCCGCTCTCCATGACGGCCATGGCCTCTTCCTCGTCGGCGCCGAGATAGGCGGCGATCACCTTGGGATCGTCGCGCACCTCGCGCGGCGTGCCTTGTGCGATCTTCACGCCGTGATCCATCACCACGATGTGGTCGGAGATCTCCATCACGACCGACATGTCATGCTCGATCAGGAGGATCGACGTTCCAAGGTCGTTGCGGATCGAAAGCAGGAGTTCGTTCAACGCGGCGCTCTCTCGCGCGTTGAGGCCTGCAGCCGGCTCGTCAAGGCACAGGAGTGCAGGCTCGGTGCACATCGCGCGCGCGATCTCGAGGCGGCGCTGATCGCCATAGGCGAGATTGCCGGCCGCATCGTCGGCGCGGTCGAGCAGGCTGACCCGCTTCAGCCAGTCGGTGGCGAGATCGATCGCGCGCTTTTCGGCGTCGCGATAGGCCGGCGCGCCGACAAGGCCGAGCAAGGTGAAGCCCGAGGCGCGCATCAGCATGTTGTGTTGCGCCACCATCAGGTTTTCGAGCACGGTCATCCCGGGAAACAGGCGGATATTCTGGAAGGTGCGCGCGACCTTGGCCTGCTTGGCGATACGGAAGTCGTTGAGCCGCTCGAGCGCGATTTCCCTGCCGTCATCGTGGGTGAGGCGGATGGCGCCGCCGGTCGGCTTGTAGAAGCCGGTGATGCAGTTGAACACGGTGGTCTTGCCCGCACCGTTCGGTCCGATCAGCGCCGTAATCTTGCGCCGCTCCGCCGCGAACGACAGGTCCTGCACGGCAACGATGCCGCCGAAGCGCATCGTGAGCTGATCGACGTGGAGGATACGCTCGCCGCTCATCCGTGGCCCTCCTTGACGAGGTCGGAGGAGATGGCCTGCGCCTTCTTCAGATAGACGGTCGGCGCGCGATGGCCGACGAGGCCCCGTGGCCGCCAGATCATGATCAGCACCATGGCCCAGCCGAACACCAGCATGCGATAGGTCTCGAGGCCGCGGAACAGCTCGAACCCGCCGATCATGGTCAGCGCCGCGAGCGCGACGCCGAGCTGCGAGCCCATGCCGCCGAGCACGACGATGGCGAGCACCAGCGCCGATTCCTGGAAGGTGAAGGATTCCGGGCTGATGAAGCCCTGGCGGGTGGCGAAGAAGGCGCCGGCGAAGCCGCCGAACATCGCGCCGGTCGCGAACGCCGTCAGCTTGGTGGTGGTGGTGTTGATGCCGAGCGCGCGGCAGGCGACCTCGTCCTCGCGCAAGGCCTCCCAGGCGCGCCCGATCGGCAGCCGGCGCAGGCGGATCGTCACCCAGTTGGTGAGCAGCGCCAGCGCCAGGATCAGATAGAACAGGAAGACGATACGGTGGGTCGGCGAATACTCGATGCGGAGCATGGCGGCCAGCCCATCGTCGGTGTTGCTCAGCGGAATGCCGAACAGGGTCGGACGCGGAATACCGGATACGCCGTTCGGTCCGCCGGTCAGACTCTGCCAATTGATCAGGACGAGGCGGATGATCTCGCCGAAGGCGAGCGTCACGATGGCGAGATAGTCGCCGCGCAGGCGCAGCACGGGAAAGCCGAGCAGCACGCCCCAGAATGCGGCGAGGATGCCGGCGAGCGGCAGGCAGATCCAGAACGACCAGCCGAAATTGGTGGCGAGCAGCGCGTAGGAATAGGCGCCGACCGCATAGAAGGCGACGTAGCCGAGATCGAGCAGGCCGGCGAGCCCGACCACGACGTTGAGGCCCCAGCCCAGCATCACATAGGTCAGCACGAGAATGGCGAGGTCGAGGATGTAGCGCTGGTTATAGAAGATGACGGGCACCAGCAGCGTGAAGATCAGCAGCGCGGGTGCAAGGTAGCGGCCGACCAGCGACATGCCCTTCTGCACCGCTGGTGGCACCAGCTTCTCGGTGCCGGCCGGGCCGATCCATTGCCTGAGCAGCTCGATCACGATCGAGCCGCCGAACACGGCGGCGACGAGGGAGGCGAGCTCGCCGAATCGCGTCCAGTAAGTGAGCTGGCCGTCGGAGCCCGCCTCGGTGCGGATGCCGACCATCAGCGAGAACAGCACCAGCGCGATCACTGCGTTGATGAAGGCGGTCTTGAGGAGGGCGGGGATGCCCGTTGCAGGTTTGGTCGTGTGGGTCGAGGGAGCTGTCACGCGCGTCAGACTTTTTCGACTTCGGGACGGCCGAGCAGGCCGGTCGGCATGAAGATCAGCACGACGATCAGGATCGAGAACGCCGCAACGTCCTTGTACTCGACCGAGAAATAGGCCGACCAGAACGTCTCGATCAGGCCGATCGCAAGCCCGCCGAGCATGGCGCCGGGCAGCGAGCCGATGCCGCCGAGCACGGCGGCAGTGAAGGCCTTGATGCCGGCGACGAAGCCCATGAAGAAGTCGACCAGGCCGTAATACAGCAGGTACATCAGGCCCGCGACGGCGGCGAGCGCGGCGCCGATCACGAAGGTCATGGAGATGGTGCGGTCGACGTCGACGCCGAGCAGCGCCGCCATGGTCTGATCCTGCTCGCAGGCGCGCATGTCGCGCCCGAGCCGGGTGCGCGACACCAGCCAGGTGAAGATCGCCAGCAGCACGATGGTGGTGAGGACCACCATGATCTGGATGTTGGAGAGCTGGATCACGAAGCCGTCGGCGCTCTCGTGCAGCGTATAGCCGCCGGTGATGAAAGGCGGGATCGGCTTGACGCGGGCGCCTTGCGCCACTTGCGAATAATTCGTCAGCACGAACGACATGCCGATGGCCGACAGCATCGGGGCGAGGCGGAAGGAATGGCGCAGCGGCCGGTAGGCGATGCGCTCGATGGTCCAGCCATAGAGCGCGGTGATTGCCATCGACACCAGCAGCACCACGAGCAGGATCACGGGAACGGCTGTGAGGCCGAGCGAGATCAGGATCAGGAAGGTGATGAGGGCGATGAAGCCGCCGATCATGAAGACGTCGCCATGGGCGAAGTTGATCATGCCGACGATGCCGTAGACCATCGTGTAGCCGATCGCGATCAGGCCGTAGATGGAGCCGAGCACGAGGCCGTTGATGAGCTGCTGGGCGAAATAATCCATAAGCTGCCGTACCCAAACTTGACGCGGCTCAAAGGGAGCTCTTGCAGAGAGTTCTTGGGCCCCGGCAGCCCTTGAGCGTTCACATGGTTTTGTAACAGGAGGGAACTGGCGGCTGCAACTGGCCCGGTCTCCGCCTTAAGGCTTGTACAGAGATCATTTTGCCCGCTGGGTTCCCGCACCTGCGAGGAACCGGGTTCCGCAGGCAACCAAAGTGGATGCGGGTCGTTGTCTTCCCTCTGACGTCCAACAAGGGAGTTTCCCCGAATGACGAAGCAGCAGAACCAGAATCCGGGTCAGCAGAACCAGAACCCCGGCCAGCAGCGCCCAGGTCAGCCAGGGCAGCAGCAGGGCGGCGGTCAGAAACCCGGACAGCAGCAGCAGAACGATCCGATGCGCCAGGGTGATCGCCCGGGCCAGCAGGGTCAGCAGGACAAGTAGTTTGGGAGCCCAGGAGTAAGAGGGTGAGGCCCTGCCGAGAGGCGGGGCCTTTTTCTTATTGAAGAGTCATTCCGGGGCGACTCGAAGCGCCGAACCCGAAATCTCGAGATTCCGGGTCTGGGGCTGCGCACCCGAATGACGCCACGGGAGCAGGCAGTTAAGGTAAACAAAGGGTTTAAATTGCCGCCACACTCTGATGCGAGTTAGCTCCGGCATGGCCGCCGCCTTCCATCGAAGGCGCGGCAAACCAGGCGGGAAGCGGATGTTCAGGAACTGGCGGATCGGCTCGGTCAACGGCGCGCTGCTGGCGGCCTATTTCATTCCCGTATGGAGCCTCGTCGCCTTCAACATCATTGTTGCGCCCGTGCACGGCCTTTACGAGCGGCCGAGCGTCGCGGTGGCGCTGTACCTGAGCGACCACCTGCAGATGGCGGGCATGGACACGGTGCGTGCCGCCTGGCTGCTGGCGCTCGGACGGCTGACCGTGGTGGCGTTCTTCGCGATCTATCTCGTGCTGCTCTGCATTCCCCGAACCCGCAAGGGCGGCGGCAGTGACGAGGCGCTCGGGATTGCGCTGGCGATCGGCAGCCTGATCTCCTTTGCCAGCATGGTGATGGCCTCGAAGGTCGGCGAGTTGGCCGCGCTTCGGCTGCACGCCACCGAGCTGCTGCTCTTGCTCGGTGCGGCCATCGTGGTCGTGATCGAGAAGCCGGCGGCTGCGCCGAAGACGGCCGAGGCCGCCGCGCCGCCGAATCTTCAGCCTTTAGATCTTGAGCAGGCCGAGCTCCTGCACAATCGCTGAGGCTTCCTTGACCGCGTGGTTCGCCGCCGGCACGCCGCAATAGATCGCCTGCTGCAGCAGGATCTCCTTGATGTCGTCGGGCGTGAAGCCGCCCTCGGCGAGCGCCGCACGCACGTGCAGGCGGAATTCGTCCCATTGCCCGAGCGCGACCATGGTGCCGATCACGAGCACGCGCCGCGTGCGCTCGTCGAAATGCGGCCGCGTCCAGATCTCGCCCCAGGCGTAGCGGGTGATCAAGTCCTGGAAGTCGGTGTTGAACGCATTGCGGTTCGCGATCGACTTGTCGACCCAGGCATTACCCAGCACCTTGCGGCGCACGTTCATGCCGGCATCGCGGCGCTTCTGGTCGTCCATTGTTTCCTCCTTCGTCATTGCGAGCGCAGCGCACAAATCCAGGATCTTTCCGCGGCGGCAGTCTGGATTGCTTCGCTGCGCTCGCAATGACGAGTTGTGAGATCAGCGCTGCGTCAGGAACCCCACCACCGCATCCGTGAACGCATGCGGCTGCTCGACGTTCGAAATGTGCGCGGCGTCGATGATGGTCATGCTGGCGCCGGGAATGTTGGAGCGGATCAATTCGGCCGCCGAGATCGGCGTCGCCACGTCGTGGCGGCCGGCGATCACCAGCGTCGGGCTCTTGATCTTCGGCAGCAGCGCGCGCTGGTCGAGCGTCGACAGCGCCTCGCAGCAGGCGAGATAGCCTTCAACGGGTGACGCCAGCAGCATCGATTTCATCTTTGCGGTGATCGCAGGCTCGCGCTCGCGGAAATCCTGGGTGAGCCAGCCCGCGATCACGGCGTCGG
Organism: Bradyrhizobium sp. SPXBL-02; assembly: GCF_051853065.1. Taxonomy (NCBI): domain Bacteria; kingdom Pseudomonadati; phylum Pseudomonadota; class Alphaproteobacteria; order Hyphomicrobiales; family Nitrobacteraceae; genus Bradyrhizobium; species Bradyrhizobium sp. SPXBL-02. Next base: position 3,156,171 of record NZ_CP182474.1, read on the forward strand.
CGACCGCGGCGATGCCGCCTTTTTTCACCGCTTCGATTCGTTCCAGCCATCGGGTCGGCTCGGCATAATAGCAGGAGGTGTTGGCGAGGATGAGCTTGCCGAACCTTTCGGGCGCGTTAGCGCCGAGCCATTGCCCGACCATGCCGCCCATCGACAGGCCGCACCAATGCACCTTCTCGATGTTGAGATCGTCGAGGATCGCGAGCACGTCGCGGCCGAAGCGCTCCATCGTGTAGGGGCCGGGCGGAACGTTCGACTTGCCATGGCCGCGGCGGTCGTAGCGGATGACGCGGAACACCTGCGTCAGCGCCTTCATCTGCGGCTCCCACATCTGCAGCGTGCAGCCGAGCGAGTTCGACAGCATCAAGGTCGGCCCGCCGTCGCGGCCTTCGACGGAGACGTTGAGGAGGCATCCGTCGGCATCGATCATGGGCATGCGGCGTCTCCACTCCTAATCTTGATCGAGGTTGTCGAGCAGGCGGTCGATCAGCGCCTGTGACGCCCCTTGATAGGCCATCGGCTCGAACAGTGCCGCAATTTTTTCCGGCGTAAGGTGCGCGGTGACTTGCGAATCGGCCGACAGCACCTCGCGCAGATGCCTCTTCTCGGCGACGGCGCGCTTGCTCGCGGCCTCGACGAGATGATGTGCGTCGCTCTTGCCGATGGCTTCGGCGAGCGCGAAGGTGACGGCCTCCGCCATGATCAGCCCGTGCGTCGCATCGAGATTGCTGCGCATGCGGGCCGCATCAACCTCGAGACCCTCGGCGATGTCGACGACGGCAGCCAGCGCGCCGGAGGTGACCAGCATCAATTGCGGCAGCGTCGGCCATTCCGCGTGCCAGGGGCCGGCACTGCGTTCGTGGTCTTGCACCTGCGCGGCGAAAATCGTCGCGGCAAGGTGCGGGGCCATGGTCGCAGCGCCCAGAGCGCTTGCGGCGGCGACCGGGTTGCGCTTGTGCGGCATGGTCGAGGAGCCGCCGCGGCCTTCGCCGGCCGGCTCGAACGCTTCGGCGACGTCGGTCTGCATCAGCAGCGAGACGTCGCGCGCGATCTTGCCGCAGCTGCCGGCGAGAATGGCGAAGCAGGATGCAGCCTCGGCGATGCGGTCGCGATGGGTATGCCAGGGCGCCTCCGGCAGCGGCAGGTTCAGCTCCTGCGCCAGCCGTTCGGCCACCGCGAGCCCCTTGTCGCCGAGCGCAGCGAGCGTGCCGGCGGCGCCGCCGAATTGCAGGGCGAGGCCCTCGCGGGAGAGCCGCCGCAGGCGGCAGCGGGCGCGGGCAAGGCTCGAGGCGTATTCGGCTGCCTTCAGCCCGAACGGCATCGGCAGCGCGTGCTGGAGCCAGGTCCGCGCCACCATCGCGGTATTGCGATGGGTGCGCGCCAGCGCGGCAAAGCCCTTGATGGCGCGGCTGAGGTCGGCGTCCAATGCGGCGATGCCGGCGCGCAGCGTCAGCATGGTCGCGGTGTCGATGACGTCCTGGCTGGTCGCGCCCCAATGCACGTAGCGCGCGGCGTCCGCGTCATTCTTGCCGACATTCGCGGTCAGCATCTTGACCAGGGGAATGGCGAGATTGCCCGATCGCGTCGCGGCCTCCGCCAGTGCGGCGAGGTCGAAGCCATCGGCCTTGCATGCCGCCTCGATCGGTCCGACGGCGGATGCCGGAATCACCGCTCTGGCGGCCTCGGCGCGTGCCAGGGCTGCCTCGAAATCGAGCATGTTCTGCAGGGTCGACCGATCGTCGCAGATCGCGCGCACGGCGGCGCTCGACAGCATCGGTGCGAGCAGGGGGGAGATGGATGTGCTCATGTTGCGCGCGACCTAATCATCATGGCCCGGCCCTGCCAATCCCCCACCGCCCGCACACGTCATTTTGCAGTTGCGAATATGCATTGCACGTGACCGGGCGCCGGCCTTTTCTTTGCCGCGTCGCTGCGTTACTTGATCAGCACTATAGTTGCGCGATCCGGGAGGCACCCTCATGGCCATGACGATGAACGGCGAAGTCCAGCTTGCGGCGCCGCGCGAGGCCGTGTGGGCCAAGCTCAACGATCCCGAGGTGCTGAAGGCCTGCATCCCCGGCTGCGAGGAGCTGGAGAAGACCGACGACGGCGGCTTCCGCGCGACGGCGAAAATGAAGGTCGGGCCGGTGTCGGCGCGCTTCAAGGGCAAGGTCACGCTGTCCGATCTCGACCCGCCGAACGGCTACAAGATTTCCGGCGAGGGCGAGGGCGGGGTGGCCGGATTCGCCAAAGGCGGCGCGGCCGTCAAGCTCGCCGAGAAGGACGGCGGCACGCTGCTCTCCTACGACGTCGAGGCGCAAATCGGCGGCAAGTTGGCGCAGCTCGGCCAACGCCTTATCAATGGCGCCGCCAAGAAGCTGGCCGACGAATTTTTCGCGAACTTCGCCAAGGCGGTGCAGGGCTGAAGGTCCAATACCTTTAGCATAGCGCCTTCGGCATGGCGCCTTGCGCCCTGGGCGATGTTGCCCCGGGGCATAATGGCCCATATGATGGGTTGGAATAATTATAAGAACCGCTTCGACGGGACCCGTTGGGGCGCTGATAGAGAGTGCTTATGGCAAAAATCTCCCTCATCGTGAACGGCAATCCTGTGACGGCCAACGTCGATCCCCGCACGCTTCTGGTGCAATTCCTGCGCGAGAATCTGCGGCTGACGGGCACCCATGTCGGCTGCGACACCTCGCAGTGCGGCGCCTGTGTCGTGCATCTCGACGGCAAGGCCGTGAAGTCCTGCACCACGCTTGCGGTGATGGCCGACGGTCACGAGGTCAAGACGATCGAGGGGCTCGCTGCCGACGGTGCGCCGCTGCATCCGATGCAGGAGGCCTTCCGCGAGCACCACGGCCTGCAGTGCGGCTTCTGCACGCCGGGCATGATCATGACCGCGATCGACATCGTGCACCGCAAGGGTCACGAACTCGACGACCACACCATTCGCGAGGAGCTCGAAGGCAATCTCTGCCGCTGCACGGGCTACCAGAACATCGTGGCGTCGATCTCCGCCGGAGCCAAGGCAATGGCGAAATCCGATCTCGCGTAACGCGCACCCCGCGATCAGGACATTCAAATGTACGAATTCAAATATCATCGCCCCGGCACCGTGCGCCAGGCGGCCAACCTCCTGGTGAAGAACGAGGACGCCAAGGTGATCGCCGGCGGTCACACGCTGCTTCCCGTCATGAAGCAGCGCCTCGCGAGCCCACCGCATCTGGTCGACCTCTCCCACATCGAGGGGCTCAACACGATCGAGATGAAGGGCCGCTCGCTGGTGATCGGCGCCACCGCCAAGCACGCCGAGGTCGCGACCTCGGCCATCGTCGGCGAGGCGATCCCGGCGCTGGCGAATCTCGCCGGCGGAATCGGCGATCCCGCCGTGCGCCACAGGGGCACGATCGGCGGCTCGCTCGCCAACAACGATCCGACGGCCGACTATCCCGCCGCGGTGCTCGCGCTCGGCGCCACCATCGTCACCAACAAGCGCCGTCTCAAGGCGGAAGAGTTCTTCCAGGGCCTGTTCACGACCGCGCTCGAAGCGGACGAGATCATCACCAGGGTGATGTTTCCGCTGCCGAAGAAGGCCGCCTACGTCAAGTTCCGCAACCAGGCCTCGCGCTATGCGCTGGTCGGCGTGTTCGTGGCGCGGCGTCCGTCGGATGTGCGCGTTGCCGTCACCGGTGCGGGCTCCGAAGGCGTGTTCCGCGTCACCGCATTCGAGGAGGCCCTGAAGAAGCGCTTCGCCTCGAAGGCGCTGGAGGGCATCGCGGTACCGGCGGAAGGCCTCAACAGCGACATCCACGGCAGCGCCGAATACCGCGCGCATCTCATCGGCGTGCTGACGCGCCGCGCCGTCGACGCCGCCAATGCCAAGGAATGAGCTGACCTCATTCCTCGGTCCAGACCTGTCCCGGTGAGGGCGTAGCGAGACTGGCTTTTTCATGACTTCAGCGGCCACTTCTTCCGGTGCTTTGCCGGCATCGGTCGATGCGATGCTCGAACTCCTGACGTCGCGCGGCTATCTCGCCGAGCGATCGCTGGCGACGGTGACGTATCTGTCGCTGCGCATGGGCCGGCCGCTGTTCCTGGAAGGCGAGGCCGGCGTCGGCAAGACCGAGATCGCAAAAGTGCTCTCGGCGGCGCTGGGGCGGAAGCTGATCCGCCTGCAGTGCTATGAAGGCCTCGACGTCTCCTCCGCGGTCTACGAGTGGAACAGCGCCGCGCAGATGATCGCGATCCGGATGGCGGAAGCCGCCGGCGACACCGATCGCGATCAGCTGTCCAGCGACATCTTCGCGGATCGCTACATGATCAAGCGGCCGCTGCTCCAGGCGCTTGAGCCCGATGTCGCGGGACCGCCGGTGCTGCTGATCGACGAGCTCGACCGCGCCGACGAGGCGTTCGAGGCGTACCTGCTCGAGATCCTCAGTGACTTCCAGGTGACCATCCCCGAATTCGGCACGGTGAAGGCACCGCACCCCCCGATCGTCATCATCACCTCCAACCGCACCCGCGAGATCCACGACGCGCTGAAGCGGCGCTGCCTCTATCACTGGGTCGATTATCCCGCCGCCGAGCGCGAGCTTGCGATCGTCAAGACGCGCGTGCCCGGCATCTCAGCCAAGCTGTCGCAGCAGGTCGTGCGCTTCGTGCAGGCGCTGCGCAACCAGGACTTCTACAAGTCGCCGGGCGTCGCCGAGACCATCGATTGGGCCACCGCCCTGTCCGAGCTCGATGCCCGCTCGCTGACCCCGCAAGTGGTCGGCGACACGCTGGGCGCGCTGCTCAAGTACCAGGACGACATCACCCGCATGCAGGGCGACACGCTGCAGAAGGTGCTGAAGGACGCGACGAGCGAGAATTGATCTCGCGTCAGATTGAGTTCGTCATTCCGGGGCGCGCGTCAGCGCGGACCCGGAATCCATTGGGCAGCGGCGACGGTGGATGAATGGATTCCGGGCTCGCGCCAAGTGGCGCGCCCCGGAATGACGGAGCGAGGATAGACCATGGCCATCAACCACCTTGCCCCCGAAAAGACCGAGCAATTCGCCGACAACATCGTCGGCTTCGCCCGCGCGCTGCGTGCCGCCGGCATGCCGGTCGGGCCGGGCGCCGTCATCGATGCCATGAGCGCGCTGCAGGTGATCGACATCGGCAACCGCTCCGACGTCTTCACTACGCTGGAGGCGATCTTCGTCAAGCGTCACGAGCATGCGCTGATCTTCAAGCAGGCCTTCAACCTGTTCTTCCGTGCCTCGGAAGAGTGGAAGCACATGCTGGACTCGGTGCCGCTGCCGGACGAGGCCAAGAAGAAGCCCCAGGCCGGCGCCCGCCGCGTCCAGGAGGCGATGTCGCAGCCGCGCATGACCGAGACGCCGCAGCACCAGGAGCAGGATTTGCGCCTGTCGGTTTCCGACAAGGAGATCCTGCAGAAGAAGGATTTTGCGCAGATGAGCGCGGCGGAGATCGCCGAGGCGCTCCGTGCCATCGAGCGGATGCACCTGCCGCAGGCCGAGCTCTTGACGCGCCGGCAACGGCCCGATGCCCGCGGCCTGCGCCTCGACCTCCGCCGGACGCTGCGCGCATCCTTACGCACCGGCGGCGACATCATCGACATCCATCGCCTCGGGCGGATCGAGAAGCCGGCGCCGATCGTGGCGCTGCTCGACATCTCGGGCTCGATGAGCGAATACACCCGACTGTTCCTGCATTTCCTGCATGCGATCACGGATGCCCGCAAGCGCGTCTCGGTGTTCCTGTTCGGCACGCGCCTCACCAATGTCAGCCGGGCGCTGCGCCAACGCGATCCGGACGAGGCGCTGGCGAGCTGTTCGGCGTCGGTCGAGGACTGGGCCGGCGGCACCCGCATCTCGGCCTCGCTGCACAACTTCAACAAATTGTGGGCGCGGCGGGTGCTGAGCCAGGGCGCCATCGTGCTCCTGATCTCCGATGGGCTGGAACGGGAGGCCGATTCCAGGCTCGCCTTCGAGATGGACCGGCTGCACCGGTCCTGCCGGCGGCTGATCTGGCTGAACCCGCTGCTCCGGTTTGGCGGCTTTGAGGCCAAGGCGCAGGGCATCAAAATGATGCTCCCCCACGTTGACGAATTCCGGCCCGTGCATAATTTGAGTTCGATCCAGGAGCTGATCACGACGCTCTCCCAGCCGCTGCCCCCGCATCACCGCAGCCTGATCCGCTCCGCAGCTTGAGAGGCCAGCCATGCTCGATCGCGACGAGGACATCCTGAAGGCGGCGGAGGACTGGCAGAAGGCCGGCCGAGGCGTTGCGCTGGCGACGGTCGTCGAGACCTGGGGCTCGGCGCCGCGCCCGGCGGGCTCCAGCCTCGTCATCAACGACGAAGGCACCTTCCTGGGCTCCGTGTCCGGCGGCTGCGTCGAGGGCGCCGTGGTCACCGAAGCCATGGATGTGATCCAGAGCGGCAAACCGAAGATGCTGGAGTTCGGCGTCGCCGACGAGACCGCCTGGAATGTCGGGCTGTCCTGCGGCGGCACCATCCGCGTCTTCGTCGAGAAGGTCGGTTAGCCGTGAAGCTCGATATCCTGCACGAACTTAATGCCGAGCGCGCCGCGCGCCGACCGGTGATCCTGGTGACCGACACCGAGAGCGGCGAGCAGCGCCTGGTGAAGGCGAAGGATTTCGCCAGGGATCCGCTGCGCGCCGAGCTGGACAAGCAGCTTCGCACGGGCAAGAGCGCCAGTGTCGAGGCCGCCGGCAAGAAGCTGTTCCTCAACGTCTATGCTCCGACGGCAAAGCTCGTCATCGTCGGCGCGGTCCATATCAGCCAGGCGCTGGCGCCGCTGGCGCGCTCGCTCGGTTATGACGTCACCGTGGTCGATCCACGCACGGCCTTCGCGAGCCCGGAGCGCTTTCCGGACATTCCGCTGATCGCCGAATGGCCTGATACTGCGCTGCCGCCGCTCAACGTCGACGCCTACACGGCGTTCGTCGCGGTGACGCACGATCCCAAGATCGACGACCCCGCGCTGCTGCACGCCTTCGAGCGCAACTGCTTCTACATCGGCGCGCTCGGCTCGCGGAAGACGCATGCCAAGCGCGGCGACCGGCTGCGGGCGCAGGGCGCCAAGGAAAGCGACATCGCGCGCATCCACGCGCCCATTGGCCTTGCGATCGGCGCGGTCTCGCCATCCGAGATCGCGGTGGCGATCATGGCCGAGATCACGGCCGTGCTTCGGCTGCCTCCCAAGGAAAAAGAAGAAGCGGCATGAAGTTCGGCCCGGCGAGCCCGAGGGATGCGATTGGCGGGGTGACCGTCCACACCCTGCGCCAGGGATCGCTGGTGCTGAAGAAGGGCACGACGATTGGGCCTGCCGAGGTCGAGGCGCTGGAGCGCGCCGGCATCAAGGACATCGTCGTGGTGCGCTTGGAGGCGGGCGACGTCTCTGAGGACGTTGCGGCCGCCAGCATCGCGCTCGCCACCGGCGGCGAGGGCATCCATGTCGAGCGCGCGTTCACCGGCCGCGCCAATCTGTTCGCCGCGCGAGCGGGCGTGCTGGTGATCGACCGCGCCGCGGTCGACCGTATCAACAACATCGACGAAGCCATCACCTTTGCGACGCTCGCCGCCTACAAGCCGGTGGTCGAGGGCGAGATGGTCGGCACCGTCAAGATCATCCCGTTCGGCGTCGAAGCGAGTTTGCGCGATGCCGCGGTGAAGGCGGCGGGCAAGGACGTGTTGAAGGTGGCGCCTTACGTGATCAAGCGCGTCGGCGTGGTCTCGACGCTGCTGCCTGGCCTGTCCACCAAGGTGATCGACAAGACCCTGCGCGTCACCGCCGAACGGCTGGCCCCGGCCGGCGCCAGCATCATTGCCGAGCGCCGGGTCCCGCACGAGGAGCAGGCGCTGTCGGCCGCGATCAAGGAATTGCTTGGGCTCGGCGCCGAGCTCGTGATCGTGTTCGGCGCGTCAGCGATCGCCGACCGCCGCGACGTGATTCCAGCGGCGGTGACCGGAATCGGCGGCGAGATCGAGCATTTCGGCATGCCGGTCGACCCCGGCAATCTCTTGCTGATCGCCCGCGCCGGCGACGTGCCGGTGCTGGGCGCGCCGGGCTGCGCGCGCTCGCCGGTCGAGAACGGTTTTGACTGGGTCTTGATGCGGCTTCTCGCCGGCATCGAGGTGACGCGGTCCGAGCTGATGGGCATGGGCGTCGGCGGCCTCTTGATGGAGATCGTGACGCGGCCGCAGCCGCGCGCCAAGCCCGAGACCGAGGGCAACAGCCAGGTCGCGGCCATCGTGCTCGCGGCGGGCCGCTCGACGCGGATGGGCGGACCGAACAAGCTGCTCGCCGAGCTCGACGGCAAGAAGCTGGTGCGCCTCGCCACTGAGCAGGCGCTGGCCTCCAAGGCATCCGAGGTGATCGTCGTCACCGGTCATCAGGCCGAACTGGTCGAGCAGGCGCTGCAAGGCCTGAAGGTGAAATTCGTCCGCAACCCTGACTTCGCCGGCGGCATCGCCAGCTCGGTCAAGGCGGGAATCGCGGCCGTGCCCGAGACCTGCGACGGCGCCGTGGTGTGTCTCGGCGATATGCCGCTGATCGACGCCGGCCTGATCGACCGGCTCATCGACAGTTTTGCACCGGACCGCGGCAACCTCATCGTCGTGCCCGTCAGCGAAGGCCGCCGCGGCAACCCCGTGCTGTGGTCGCGCCGCTTCTTCAAGGAGCTGATGACGCTCGACGGCGACATTGGCGCGCGGCATTTGATCGCCAAGCACACCGAGGCCGTCGCCGAGGTGCCGGTGGACGGCGAGAGCGCCTTCCTCGACATCGACACGCCGCAGGCATTGGAAGCGGCAAGACGCGGATGAGGGTGCCGTAGGGTGGGCAAAGGCGCGCAGCGCCGTGCCCACCGTCTCGTCATTGCGATCGACAATTCGTGGGCACGCTGCGCTTTGCCCACCCTACGGCGCCTCCCAAGCCTCCCGATTTCAACCACCCATTCACCATCTGGAAACGACCGCCGCTTAGAGTTGCCCCGACCTGCCTTGGGGGGAGGGGTTTTTCCATGGCTTCGAACGTCGTCGCGCGCCGTTGCGCGATGTTTTTCTTTGCGCTGTCCGTTTGCGTCGCCGGCGCCCGCCACATCACGGATGCGCACGCGGCCGGCGCGTTTGCAGTCGGCAAGTGCGGCGCCTACGGCCAGGCCTTTGACTATGGCCACGAGCACGAGGCCCGCGCCGCCGCGCAGAAGCAGTGCAAGGGCGATTGCACCACCGTGACGATGAAGCGCGCCTGTGCCGCGATGTCGGTCGATATGACCAACCCCTGCGGCGCCTATGGCTACGCCGTCAAGCCGCAGATCTCGGCCTCGCTCAATGCCGCTACGCGTGAATGTTACAAATACGGCGGCAAGGAATGCGTGATCCGCGCCTGGGCCTGCGACGCGAAAGGCTGATTCCTCTTGCTGTCGTGATGGGGCGTTGCGTAGCATCGCCTTGGGAATGACAGTGGAAGGCCCATATGCAGTTCGACACCAAGATCGCCGTCGTGATCCGCACCGATCTTCAAGCCTGGCAGAAGCTCAACGTCGCGTCCTTCCTCACCAGCGGCATCGCCGCGGCCTTTCCGGAATGCATCGGCGAAGCCTATGAGGACGCCTCGGGCACCAAGTATCATGCGCTGATCGGCCAGCCGATTCTGATCTACGGCGCCGATGGTCCTGCATTGTCGCGCGCGCTGGACCGCGCGCTCACCCGCAACGTCAAGGTGGCGGTCTACACCGAGGACATGTTCAAGACCACGCACGACGCCGCCAACCGCGAGGCGGTGAGGGCGGTTGCGCGCGCCGATCTCAATCTCGTCGGTATCGCCATGCGCGCCGAGCGCAAGGTGATCGACAAGATCGTCGATGGCCTGAAATTCCATAGTTAGTCGCACCGCTCAAGAGCTCCATCGTCATTGCGAGCGAAGCGAAGCGATCCAGAATCGTTCGGCGCAAGTGTTTGGATTGCTTCGTCGCTTCGCTCCTCGCAATGACGGAGTGCGTGTTTACCCCGGCGGCATGCCCTCGAATTTCATCAGGCCGGCGTCGAGAGGGTCCCACTCATGGCCGCGGGCGGCGAAGGTCACCGCCTGCGGCTTGTAGCGGGCGGGCTCGTCGAGGCTTGCCGCGCGGATGGTGAAGACATCGGGCTGCGCGGCGAAGGTCATGTAGACGGCTACGCCGCATTGTGTGCAGAAGCCGCGCGTCTTCACCTTGCCGCTATCGGCGACCATGTCCCAGTGTTTGGCATTGCCCGTCAGCGTGACACCGGCGCGCGCGAAGGTCGCGTAGGAGCCATGGCCGCTGCCGCTTTCCCGCTGGCAGTCCCGGCACTGGCAGTGATTGCTGAAGAGGGGCTCCCCTTCGATCGAATAGCGGATCGCGCCGCAGGCGCAGCCGCCGGTATAGGGCTTTTCCATCGCGATATCTCCCACTCAACCTTCGCCGCTGATCTCATCGAGCTTGCGAACGACCTTCTTCCAGCCGCCGCTCATCACCGTGTAGGCCGACTCGTTCCTGGGCAGGACGAAGCCCGCATGGACGAGGCGGATCCGCGTGCCGGCTTCGACCGGGGTGAGGGACCAGGTCACGACGGTGTCGAGCGGTGCGCCATAGCCGGTGTTGCGCTCGTCGCCACCCTTCCAGGCGTAGACGAGGCGCCTGAGGGTCACGACCTCCAGAACCCGGCAATGGATCACGCCGTCCCAATTGCCGCCGGGGGTGGTCTGGAAGGTGAAGGCCTTGCCTTCGACGGCTTCAAAGCCGGTCGGCTGCATCAGCCAGCGCCCGATCAGCTGCGCGCTGGTCAGCGCCTTCCAGATCGTCTCGGCTGTGTGAGGGAAGACCTCGTCGATGACGATGTCTCTTGTGTCGGCTTTCAACGCGGCAGCACTCACGGGTCGATCTCCTTCAAGAGGTCACGCAGGTTCTGGAAACGCTCGCGCCAGAAGACGCCGTAATGGTCCATCCAGGTGACCAGCGGCTCGAGTCCTTGCGGCGCGGCGCGGTAATAGACGTTGCGGCCCTCGGCGCGCTCGGCGACGAGGCCGGCCTGCTTCAGCGACTTCAGGTGCTGCGAGATCGCGCCCTGGGTCACGCCGCTGCCGCGCGTCAGCTCGGCGACGCTGATCTCCTTGCTGTCGAACACGCGCTCGAACACGGCGCGGCGGGTCGGATCGGCAAGGGCGCGCATCACGGTGGTGACGGGATTTGGGGCGGCTTCGATCATGAAATCAAATTAGCGAATACTAATGCATTAGTCAACACTAATTCGTCTACTGGAATGGCCTGTTCTTTGCGGTCTTGACTATGACTGACTAGTCAGTCATAAATTTCAAATGACGAAGAAGCCGACCAAAGCCGCCTTGCCCTCTCCGGCCTCCCACGCGACCGGTCCTGCGCCTGCAGGCCCCGATGCAGCACCTGCCTCGAACCGCGCCACGCGGGCGGCGGAGCGGCGTGCGGCGATCGTCGAGGCGGCGATGGAGGAGTTCATCGCGCGCGGCTTTGCGGCGACCAGGCTCGACGACATCGCCAAGCGCGCCGGCGTCGCCAAGGGCACGATCTACCTTCACTTCAAGGACAAGGAATCGATGTTCGAGGAGCTGGTGCGCATCGTCATCGTTCCCGTGGTCGCACGGCTGACCACGCTGCCGCCGCCGGCGGGCTCGGTGCGCGACCTCGTCGAGACCTTCGCCGGCAACTTCCTGAAGGAGGTGATCGGCACCAGGCGCGGCGATCTGGTGCGCCTGATCGTGGCGGAGGGGCCGCGCTTTCCGTCGGTCGCCGACTTCTACTACCGCGAGGTGGTCTCGCGCGGGGTCGCCGCGATGCGCGCGCTGATCGAGCTCGGCATCGCCCGCGGCGAGATCCGGCAGAAGGACCTCGCGCGCTATCCGCAGATCCTGGTCGCGCCCGCGATGATCGCCGTGATCTGGCAGAGCTTGTTTGCGCGGCATGCGCCGCTCGACGCGCAGGAGATGCTGCGCGTGCATCTCGATTTGATTTTTGGCGAACGGAGGACGACATGAGGTCGTCGCAAACAATTTCTGTTCTGGCATTGCTCGCTGTGCTCGCAACCGGGCTTGCCGGGTGCAAGGAGAAGCGCGATCCCGGCTTCCAGGGCTGGGTCGAGGCCGACATGATCTTCGTCAGCCCGGACGAAGCCGGGCGGGTCACCAAGCTCAACGTCCGCGAGGGCGACGAGGTCAAGGTCGGTGATCATCTCTATTCCGTCGATGACGATCTTCAGCTTGCCGACCTCAACCAGCAGAAGGCGACGCTCGCGAACGCGCAGCAGACCTATGACCGTGCGGCTTCGCTGAACAAGACCGGCTCCGGCACGCAGGCCAATCTCGATTCCGCCGTGTCCGCCCTGCGCGTCGCGGAGGCGCGGGTGGCGACCTCGGAGACGCGGATGGCGAGGCGCAAGGGCTTCGCGCCCGTCGCCGGCACCATCCAGCAGATCTATTTCCGCGAAGGCGAGATGGTGGCGGCGCAGCGGCCGGTGCTCTCGATCATGCCGCCCGGCAACATGAAGCTGCGCTTCTTCGTGCCGGAGACCGAGTTGCCGAAGCTCGCGATCGGCGACACGGTGCGCGTGTCCTGCGACAATTGCGCCGCCGATCTCACCGCGAAGATCTACTTCATCGCGACCTCGGCCGAATACACGCCGCCCGTCATCTACAGCCTCGAGGAGCGCAACAAGCTGGTCTATCTGATCCAGGCGCGACCCTCGCGGCCCGATGCCTTGCGCGTCGGACAGCCGATCGACATCTACCTTAATCCGAAGACCCCGGTGGCGGACAAGCGATGAGCAACGGCAACGGCATCGCCATCGACGTCAAAGGCCTGACGAAATCATTCGGCGGCCGCGAGGTCGTGCACGATCTGTCGATGCAGGTGAAGCGCGGCTCGATCTACGGCTTCCTCGGTCCCAACGGCTCGGGCAAGACCACGACCATCCGCATTCTCTGCGGCCTGCTCACGCCGGATAGCGGCGAGGGCACCTGCCTCGGCTACGACATCCGCCGCGATGCCGAGAAGATCAAGCGCCAGGTCGGCTACATGACGCAACGCTTCAGCCTGTACCAGGACCTCTCGGTGCGCGAGAACCTCGAATTCGTCGCGCGGCTCTATGGCCTCACCGACGCGCGCGGCGCCGCGCGCGACATGATCAAGCGGCTCGGGCTCTCGGGGCGCGAGGAGCAGCTCGCCGGCGAGCTCTCCGGCGGCTGGAAGCAGCGGCTGGCGCTGGGGGCCTGCACGCTGCCCAATCCACAATTGTTGCTGCTGGACGAACCGACGGCCGGCGTCGACCCCAAGGCGCGGCGCGATTTCTGGAACGAGATCCACGCCCTCGCCGCCGAGGGCCTCACCGTGCTGGTCTCGACCCATTACATGGACGAGGCCGAGCGCTGCCACGAGATCGCTTACATCGCCTATGGCTATCTGCTGGCGCACGGCACGGTGGAGGAGGTGATCGCGAAATCGGCGCTGACGACCTACACCGTCACGGGCGAAGACCTGAACGAGCTCGGCAGCGCGCTCACGGGGAAGCCCGGCATCGACATGGTGGCGCCGTTCGGCACCTCGCTGCATGTGTCCGGTCGCGACGTCCCGGCGCTCGAAGCCAGCATCGCGCCCTGGCGCGAGAAAAGCGGACTGCACTGGCAGAAGTCGCAGCCCTCACTCGAAGACGTGTTCATTGAGCTGATGGGGCGCTCCAAGGATAATTTCCAATGAGCGCAGTCGACGATCCTGCACCACGGCGCGAAATCCGCGAGCGCTTCGGCTTTTTGCGGCGCTCCTACGCGATGCTGATCAAGGAGTTCATCCAGCTGAGGCGCGACCGCGTGTCGTTCGCGATGATCGTGATGCTGCCGGTGATGCAGCTCATGCTGTTCGGGTATGCCATCAACACCACGCCGCACCATCTGCCGAGCGCGGTGCTGCTCCAGGAGGATTCCGATCTCGCCCGCTCGATCCTGAAGGCGCTGGAAAACACCAAATATTTCCGCTTCCTCTACGAGGTTCATGACGTCGACGATTTCGACAACCTCCTGAAGTCCGGCAAGGTGCTGTTCGGGGTCGAGATCCCGCGCGGCTTCGAGCGGGCGGTGCGGCGCGGCGACAGGCCGGCGCTGCTGGTTGCCGCCGACGCCACCGATCCGGTGGCGGCGAGCTCGGCGATCGGCTCGCTCGGCATGGTCGTGCAGACCGCGCTCAAGCACGACCTCTATATCGGCGATCCCCCTGAGATGCCGTTCGAGATCCGCGCCCATGCCCGCTACAACCCGGCAGCTAGCTCCAGCCTCAACATCGTGCCGGGCCTCGTCGGCACCATCCTGACCATGACCATGCTGATCTTCACCGCGCTGTCGGTGACGCGCGAGGTCGAGCGCGGCACCATGGAGAGCCTGTTGTCGATGCCGATCAAGCCGGTCGAGGTGATGTTCGGCAAGATCATCCCTTACGTGCTGGTCGGCTTCGTCCAGGCCTTCCTGATCATCGGCATCGGCGTCGGCCTGTTCGGCGTGCCCGTGCTCGGCAATCTCGTTCTGCTGGCGCTGCTCTCGACGCTGTTCATCACCACCAATCTGTCGATCGGCTACACCATCTCGACATTGGTGCAGAACCAGCTCCAGGCCATGCAGATGTCGATGATGTTCTTCCTGCCGAGCATTCTGCTCTCGGGCTTCATGTTCCCGTTCGCAGGCATGCCGGCCTGGGCGCAATATCTGGGCGAGGCCTTGCCGTTGACCCATTATTTGCGAATCGTCCGCGCCATCATGCTGAAGGGCGCGACCATGCAGAATTTGCATTTCGACGCGCTGGCGCTGGCGGCCCTGATGCTGCTCGCCATGACCGTCGCCGTGACGCGCTTCCGCCGTACGCTGGATTGAGGCACAATACCCCGGAATCGAGGGGTGGAATGGCCAAGTTTGCGAGCAGGAAGGCGCGGCAGCATGCCGCCTTGTCGGAGGACTTCGAGCGCGAGCTGACGCGGGAGGTGCTGCGCACCGAGCTGTTGCGGGTGCGGGCGTTGATCGCGACCGGCTGCGTCATGACGCTGTTCCTCACCGCGGTCTATTTGGTCGATCCCGCCGTGGTGAACCGGGTCTGGCGCGGCACCGAAGGGCTCGCCGAAGTCTACGGCCTGCTCGTCGGCTTCATTTTGTTCGAGGTCTGGGTCCATACCCAGATCAGGAAGAACCTCCGCCTCGATCGCGACGTGCCGGTGGCCAGGCGCTATATCGGCACGCTGATCGAGACGTCGCTGCCGACCGTGATCCTGATCCTGCAGATCCGGACCATGGGCGCGACCCAGGCCCTCGGCTTCGCCGTGCCGCTGATGTATTTCATTTTCGTCATCCTCTCGACGCTGCGGCTCGATTTCTGGCTCTCGACCTTCACCGGCTTCGTCGCTGCTGCCGAGCTGTTCGCGGTCGCACTGGTCTACGATCCCTCGAGCAGCGTCGGCGAGCCCCAGCTCTATTTTCACGCCGTCCGCAGCACCATCATCCTGATCTGCGGCGTGCTCGCGGGCGCCGTCGGCGCGCAATTGCGGCGGCAGTTCGCCGCGAGCATCGCGGCCGCCACCGCGCGCGACCGCGTCACCAATCTGTTCGGCCAGCACGTGTCGCCGCAGGTGGTGGAGCGGCTGATGACGGCGGGGCCGCGCACCGGCGGCGATGTCCGCCGCGTCGCGGTGATGTTCGTCGATTTCCGCGGCTTCACGACCGGTGCGCAGTCGCGTACGCCGCAGGAGGTGGTCGACCGGCTCGACGGCGCCTTCGCCGTGCTGGTCGACATTCTCGACCGCGAGGGCGGCATCGTGAACAAGTTCCTGGGTGACGGCTTTCTCGCGCTGTTTGGCGCGCCGCTGGAAGCATCCGACGCCGCGCACCGCGCGGTCGCCGCCGGCCGCGAGATGCTGCGGGCGATGGATCGCATCAACGCGGAGAGCAGCTGGCCGCTGCGGATCGGCATCGGCATCCATTTCGGCGAGGTCGTCGCCGGCAATATCGGCTCGCCCCGGCGCAAGGAATACACCGTCATCGGCGACACCGTGAACTTCGCCTCGCGGCTCGAGGCGCTGAACAAGGAGTTCGGCTCGCAGCTCCTGATCTCCGCATCCGTGCGCGAGGCGCTGGGCGATGACGGCAACGATGCCGTCGCGCTCGGCGAGGTTGAAGTGCGCGGCTATGACGAGAAAGTACCCGTGTATCAGCTGGGGTAGCGCGCTCACAAATCGGTGTGCGCAGTTCTCTTTCATCCAAGCGATTGCTCCGATTGCACTCAATTTTGGGGCATGACGAGCGATGTTGTCGGCCTGTAGAGTGCCGCGCGATGCGGCCGGTCGTGGCCGCGACTTGCATGGGGAAGTGACGATGCAGCGCCGCTACATCACCGTCGACGTGTTCACCGACCGCGCCTTCGGCGGCAACCAGCTTGCCGTGGTGCTCGATGCCGGCGGGCTCACGACCGCGCAGATGCAGGCGATCGCGACCGAGTTCAACTATTCCGAGACCACCTTCGTGTTGCCTCCGCGCGACAAGGCCAATGATGCGGAGGTGCGCATCTTCACGCCGGTCCAGGAGATTGCCTTTGCGGGCCATCCCAATGTCGGCACCGCCTTCGTGCTCGCCTCGATGGCGAAAGAGCCGAAGCCGCGCCTGCTGTTCGAGGAGAAGGCCGGGCTCGTCCCGGTCGAGATCGTGCGAGAGCGGGGCAGGGTGATCAGAACCGAGCTCACCGCGCCGCAGCCGCTGCAGCGGCTGTCGCGGCTGTCGGCTGCCGAAGCTGCGAGCTGCGTCTCACTCGTTGCCGACGACATCAAGACCGACAATCACGAGCCTGAGATCGTCACCGTCGGAAACGCGTTTCTGGTGATGGAGCTGCATTCGCGCGAGGCGCTGAAGCGGGCCCGGCCCGATGCGGCAGCCTTCAGCAAGGTCTTGCCGCGCGAAGGTGCTCGCTCGGTGTGGTTCTATACCCGCGACGTGCCCCCGGCGGAGGCGCCTTGCGAGCGGCAGGCGCGCATGTTCATGCGTGGTGCCAGCGGTCTCGTCGAGGATCCCGCCACCGGCAGCGCCACGGTTGCCGCCGCCGCGCTGTTCGCCGACCTCGATCCCGCGCGCGACGGTGAGCTGAAGCTCACTGTAGGCCAAGGTTTTGACATGGGCCGCCCGAGCATCCTCTCGACGCGCGTGCGCAAGCAGGATGGCAAGGGCGTGTCCGCTCACGTCGGCGGCGCTTGCGTGCCGATGATGGAGGGGACGTTTAGGTTGGCGGGGGAGGGCTGAGCCTCCCCACGTGTCATTCCGGGGCGCGACGAAGTCGCGAGCCCGGAATCCATTCATCCACCACCTCTGCCGCTCGATGGATTCCGGGTTCGCGCCAAGAGGCGCGCCCCGGAATGACTGCGACCCCTACACCTGCCGCCCCGCCAAATTCTTCACCGCAACCCCGTCGCGCTCCTCGATGATCTCCGCGATCATCTGGCGGTGGCAGTGGGTGTGGTCGCGCTCGTAGCAGAGCAGGCACACCGGGCCGGCCTTCTTCACCAGCGCCGAGAGCTCGTCCATCTCTTCTTTCGCCTGCGGCGTCTTCAGGTGTTTTGAATAGATCTTCTCGAGCACGTCGTATTGACCGCCGCGCGCGGCGAGGCGGCCTTCCTTTGGCGTGCCGAGCGCGGCGAGATGGACATAGCCGATGCCGCGCTCGTCGAGGCCTGCCGACAGCTGCTTCTTGGAAAAGCCCGGCCGGCGCGACGACGTCACCGCGCGCACGTCGACCACGAGCTTGACGCCGGCCTGTTCCAGCTCGTCCAGCACGGCCTTGGGCGGCGTCTGCTCATAGCCGATGGTGAACAGCTTCTTCGCCTTTGCCATGTGAACCTCAGCTCACCCGCGCGATCAATTCCATGGCGCCGTGGGGCGCGCGCACCTTGCCCTCGTGGATGACATAGGCGAACACGTCGCGCGGCTCCTTCTCCGGCCTGGCCTTGTCAACCTTCGGCAGGTCGTCGGGTTCACCGCCCGAAGCCCAGGCCTGAAAGCGCTCGGCCCAGGCATCGAGCTGCTTCGGCGGATAGCAGGTCTTGATCTCGTCATTGCCCTTCTGCAGCCGCGCATAGACGAAATCGCCGGCGACGTCAGCGATGGCAGGATATTTGCCGTGCTCGGCGAACACCACGGGCGTCTCGAACTCGCGGATCAGCGTCACGAAGTCCGGCGTGCAGAAGCTGTCGTGGCGGACCTCGACGACATGGCGCAGCGCGCGCCCCTCCAGCTTGCGCGGCAACAGCTCCAGGAACTTGCCGAAATCGGCGCCGTCGAACTTTTTCGTAGGCGCGAACTGCCACAGCACCGGCCCAAGATGATCGCCGAGTTCCAGTACGCCGGAATCGTAGAACCGCTTGATGGAATCGCCGGCCTCCGCGAGCACGCGGCGGTTGGTCGCGAAGCGCGGTCCCTTCACCGAGAACACGAAGCCCTCAGGCACCTCGCTCGCCCATTTGCGAAAGCTCTCCGGCTTCTGCGAGCCGTAGTAAGTGCCGTTGATTTCGATCGAGGTCAGCTTGGAGGCGGCATAGGACAGCTCCTTCGCCTGCGCCAGCTTCTCCGGATAGAACACGCCGCGCCAGGGCTCGAAGGTCCAGCCGCCGATGCCGATGAAGATGTTGCCGGATTTTTTGGACGCAGTTTTTGCTTTGGCCACGGGAGGATCTCGCATCGACGGGGAGGGATCTCATCCTAATCAAACCAGATGTGATTGGCCAGTTGGCCGGCCCCGTCTAAGCTCGCGACCGGACCCGCGAAGAAGGAGAACAAGATGCGGATGCTGCTGGTGGGAATAGCGCTCGTCCTGATGACATCTGCTGCCATGACAAGTTCTGCCGTGGCGGATGACGATGACGCGAAGGGCGCGCAGAAGCTCGCCCAGCAGGGCCGCGACGATTACTGGCATTGCCTGGCGCGGGAATATTCGCGCGACTCCAATCAGGGCCTGTCGGAGCAGGATTTCGGCCGCTCGGTTGCGGGCGCCTGTCCTTCTGAGCGGCAATATTACCGGGTGGCGCTGCTCGATTATCTCACCACGCAGTATCCAAAGATCGATGCCGGCGCCCATCTCGCCACCGCGAACAGGGCGGTGGAGGCGGCGCAGAAGGACATCGTGATGGCCTTCGTCAAGCATCGGCCGCCGGCGAAGTAGCCCGTCGCTAGTGCTGTCTGTGAGCTCTTCCGGCCGCGCGCGCATCCGTGGTATCAGTGGGCCGGTCTGGAGCGGGGATGGACTTGCATGTCGTCTGAGTCGGTGGGTGGCATTCTGGGGGCGATCGTCGCGGCGGTCGTGCTTGCGGTTGCCGTCGTGTTCGGGCCGATCGGCCAGTACGGCAAGCCGCCCAAGCCGGCGAAGGCCGAGCCGGCCCCAGCGGCGGCACCGGCAGCCCCCGCCGCGCCCGCGCCACGCGGGCCGATCATCCGGGAAGTGCCCAACCAATAGGGCATGAAAATCCGGGTTTCGGCCCCTTGCGGAACGCCATTGCCGTCCCCATTTAGCTTCTAACGGCGACGTTGAGCGTAAAGATCTCCATCGCCGGAACGACCTTGGAATAGCTTAAGGCCTGCGCCGGATGTACGCGCGGCCCGCCGTTCCGGGGTCGTTGGCATTTTAGGGCCCTTTTCGGCCATTCCCCAGAACCCCGGCTTGGCAGCGCAGGATGCGGCGGATATACGCTGCCGTCATGAACGAAGCGATCAGACCGGGCATCGACAACCAGGCTCAAGAGGGGCCGGAACTGTCGGTCATCGTCCCGACCTTCAACGAGCGCGACAACGTCACGGTGCTGTACCGGCGCCTGGAGGCGACGCTCGCCAACGTCGCCTGGGAAGTCGTGTTCGTCGATGACAATTCGCCCGACGGCACCTGGGACGTCGTGCGCGAACTGGCGCAGCGCGACAGCCGCGTGCGCTGCGTCCGCCGCATCGGCCGCCGCGGCCTGTCGGGCGCCTGCATCGAGGGCATCCTCGCCTCCAGCGCGCCCTATGTGGCCGTGATCGATGCCGACCTCCAGCACGACGAGACGCAGCTGCCCAAGATGCTGTTGCTGCTAGCAAGCGATCAGGCCGACCTCGTCGTTGGCAGCCGCTACATCGAGGGCTACAAGAGCGAAGGCTTCAACAAGCAGCGCGCCGGCGCCAGCGCGCTCGCGACCGAGGTCGCCAAGAAGATGCTGCGGGTCGAGATTGCCGATCCCATGAGCGGCTTCTTCATGATCCGCCGCGACCGCTTCGAGCAGCTCGCACCGAAGCTCTCCGTGCACGGCTTCAAGATCCTGCTCGACATCGTCGCGACCGCGCATGGCAGCTTGCGGGCGGTCGAGATTCCCTACACCTTCGGCGCCCGCCAGCACGGCGAGAGCAAGCTCGATTCCATGGTCGCGCTCGACTTCCTCGGTCTCGTCTTCGCCAAGCTGACCAACGACGTCGTCTCGCTGCGCTTCATCCTGTTCGCGATGGTCGGCGGCTTCGGCTTGGTGGTGCACCTGACCACGCTGTTCATCGCGCTTCGCCTGTTCAACGCGCCATTCGCGGAGGCGCAGGCCGCCGGCGCCATCGTCGCCATGACCAGCAATTTCATCCTCAACAACTTCCTCACCTATCGCGACCAGCGGCTGAAGGGCTTTGCGCTGCTGCGCGGCCTGATCGCCTTCTACATCGTGTGCAGCGTCGGCCTGCTCGCCAATGTCGGCGTCGCCTTCTCGGTCTACGACCAGGAGCCGATCTGGTGGCTGGCCGGCATGGCCGGCGCGCTGATGGGCGTGGTGTGGAACTACGCGATGTCCGGACTGTTCGTCTGGCGCAAGAAATAGCGCGACATGGGCGGAGCTGACGCGCGGATCGTCCGCAATACCGCGCTGCTGATTCTCGCGCTGGTGGGATTGCGGCTCGTTGCAGCCGCGTTCACCCCGATCACGTTCGACGAAGCCTATTACTGGATGTGGTCGAAGAGCCTCGCCGGAGGCTATTACGACCATCCGCCGATGGTCGCCTATGTGATCCGCGCCGGCACCATGATCGCGGGCGATACCGAGCTCGGCGTCCGCCTCGTCTCGATCCTGCTGGCGCTGCCGATGAGCTACGCGGTCTATCGCTCCGCCGCGATCCTGTTCGGCGGCGCACGCGTGGCCGCGACCAGCGCCATCCTGCTCAATGTGACGCTGCTTGCTTCCGTCGGCACACTGATCGTCACGCCCGATGCGCCGCTGCTGGTCGCCTCCAGCTTCGTGCTGTTCTTCCTCGCCAAGGTGCTGGAGACGGGACGGGGCGCCTGGTGGCTCGCGGTTGGCGTTGCGGTCGGCGCGGCGCTGCTGTCGAAATACACCGCGATGTTCTTCGGGCCGGCGATCCTGATCTGGCTCGCATCCGTGCCAAAACTCCGGCGCTGGTTTCTCTCGCCCTGGCCCTATCTCGGCGGCCTCGTGGCCCTGGCGCTGTTCTCGCCGGTGATCCTCTGGAATGCAGACCATCAATGGGTCTCGTTCGCAAAGCAGCTCGGCCGCGCCAGGATCGAGGACTTCCGCCCCGTCTTCATCGCCGAGCTGATCCCGACCCAGATCGCGTTCGCAACGCCGCTGGTCTTCATCCTCGGCGCAATGGGCCTGCACGCGCTGACCTGGCAGCGCGCCGGCGCGCTGGCCTCGCGGGTGCTGATCGAGACGATGTTCTGGACCATCGTCGCCTATTTCGTCTGGCATTCGCTGCATGCCCGCGTCGAGGCCAACTGGTTCGCACCGGTGTATCCGCCGTTTGTCATAGCCGCGGCCGCCGCCGCCAATCTCGCGCAGTGGAAGCCGCGTCAGCGGCGCCTCGTCGACTTTTGCCTGCGCTGGGCCGCGCCGGTGGGCATCGTCATGTTCGCAGCCCTGATCGTGCAGGCCAATACCGGCTGGTTGTCCGGATATCGCCGCGATGCCACCGTGCGCAGTGTCGGTGTCGGCTGGCGCGAGCTCGCGGCAGAGATCGAGGCGGTGCGCGTGCGCAGTGGCGCGACCTGTGTGCTCGCGCAGGATTACGGCACCACGAGCTGGCTCGCATTCTATCTGCCGCGCGGCACCTGCGTCGCGCAGCAAAGCCAGCGCATCCGCTGGATCAACATGAAAGAGCCCGATCCCAAGCTGCTCGCCGGCAGGCTGCTCTATGTCGACGAGCTACGCGCAGACGGAAATCCCGCCCTCAATGCTCTCTTTGCGCAGGTGACGCAGGTGGCGCAATTGCAGCGCAAGCGCGGGCCGCTCGTGGTCGAGACCTACGGCATCGACCTGCTGGAAGGTGCCAAGGGCGAGGTGCTGGACCGCTCGCCGCCGCCGGAAGCGCGGTAGCGCCTTAGAGCGGAATGGCTCTAGGTCGAATCGATTGCCGCGGGCTCGGTGCAACCTCTCCCGCTTGCGGGAGAGGTCGCGCCGAAGGCGCGGGTGAGGGTTTTCTCCTCCAGGGGATTGTCCCATTGCGGAAACACCCTCTCCCCAACCCTCTCCCGCAAGCGGGAGAGGGAGCGCACCTCCGTCTTTGCAGCGATCGAGCCTCACTTCATCGCGCTTTAGCCCATCATCTCGGCCTTGGCCGCATCCTGGCCTGGTCCATCCCGGTCGCGCCAGAACCAGACGGTCACGACGCCGGAGCGGCCGCGGACCTGAGCGAGCAGGGGGCCGGACAAAACGCCGTCGGGCGCGCCCTGGAAGTCGGCCGCATCCAGCAGCGTGTCGCTCAGCGCGAGGCGCGCATCGTTCTGGGCGGCAATCTCCATCAGCCGGCTTGCGACGTTGACGGTATCGCCTGTCGCCGTGATGTGCTGATGGCTTTCGCCGAGCCGCGAGGCGACGATCGGGCCGCAATGCGCGCCGATCTTGAAGCCGAGCTGACCTGCGATCGCCGGCGGCAGCGAGGCGATCCAGCCTGCGAGGCCGCGATGCAGATCGATCGCGCATTTCAGCGCGCGTGCCGAATCGTCGGGCATCGCGCGCGGCAGCCCGAACAGGATCATGGCGCCGTCGCCGAGGAAGCCCGTGATCATGCCGCCGCAATCGATCGCGGTCCGGTCGATCAGCGCATGAAACGCCTTCAGGATATCCGTGAGCTCGTCCGGATCGATCCGCTCGCTCAGACCGGTGAAACCGGAGAGATCGACGAACACCACGGCTGCGTCCTGCCGCACCGGCTTCGACAGGAAGTTCGGATCTCGCGCCAGCCAATCCTGCAGCGCCGGAGCCTGGAATTGCGCGAGCGACCTGCTCCGGGCGGCGAAATATTGCGTGCGGCGGCCCCCGGCCCACAGCTGCACGCCGGCAAAGACCGCAACCGGCGGTACCGCCGCGACGAGCGTGGTCGCGGCGTTCAGCCAGACGCCATGCATGAACGCGAACAGGTTGAGCCCGGCCCAGGCGATCATCACCGCGGCCGCGGCCATGGTGCCGAGCGCGATGCGCTGCCAGGCGAGCAGGCCGACCAGCAGCATCGGCAGCAGGATCGCCGTGAGCGCGTCGGCAATGCGGACCCTGTGGTCGCGCAAGATGGCGTCGCCGGCAACGAGATGCGTGATCGCGGTCGAGACCACCTCGACGCCGGGCATCAGCGAATCGAACGGCGTCGGATAGAAATCGCCGCCGCCGGCGACGGAGGCGCCGATCACGACGATCCGGTTCTCGATGGCCGCGCGATCGAGCGTGCCGTCGAAGATGCTCTGTGCGCTGACGGTACGGATGGTGCGGCGCGGGCCGTAATAGGTGATCGGCAATGCCAGATTGCTGTCGGTCGGCACCAGGCGATCGCCGAGCATGAGATGGCCCGGCGCGACGGTCAGCGGCTTGTCGAGCGCGCGGGCCGCGACGCGCAACGGAAACGACAGCTCGACCTTGTCGCGGGTCCGGAACAGCATCGGCACCGCGAGCGGCGAGCCTGATTGCCCTGTCGCGACGTTGACGACGCCGACCTCGGCGTGAACGGCGAATGCGGGCAATGGCTGCAGGAAGCGCTCGGCCTCGGGCAGCACGGCCAGCGGACCTTCGCTGCTGGGGGCCACGGTTTCGCTGGCGGAGGGGAAGATCGCCGCGGCGGCGAGCACCATCGGGCCGGTGGCGAGCGTGTTGGCGAGCGTCGCATCGCCGATCGCTGCGCTGCGATCGACCAGCAGCAGGTCGATCGCCACGACCTTCGGCTTGAACTGCACGATGGTGTCGACGACGCGGGCGAGATCGGCGCGCGGCAGCGGATAGCTGCCGCCCCGCTTCACCACGGTGTCGTCGATCGCGACGATCGTGACGAGATCCGGCGGACGCTGCACGCCGCGGGCCTGCGTCCGCCAGTCTGTCAGCGTCGCTTCGAGGCGGTCGAGAAAGCGCAGATGGCCGTCGGCATGCGTGGCATAGATGCCCGCGCCCCACAGCGCGGTGAGGACGAGTGCCACCAGGATCTGAACGCGTCGGCTGCGCATGCGGTCGTCTTGCAATCCTATTGTCCAAATTTCATGGGCCGGGCCTGGTCGACCAGGGGCTCATTGCCCGAGTCTTGCCATCAGCGCATCGACGCGCGGCTGGCCCCAGGTCTTGACGATCAGGGGGCCGGTTGCCTCGACATCGACGCCTTCGCCGGGCCCAAGCACGACGCCGCGTCCACGAGCCCTGCGGCTCACGCCGACCCGGCCGTCTGCGACGAACACGGCGGTCTTGGCGTCAGCGACATCGACCGCCCATTTGGTGCCGCGCACCGCGGCAATCGCTTGCGGCGTCAGCACCTTGAAGGGATTGCCCCGCGGCTTCTTGGGCACCTCGAGCAGCAAGGCTTTGCTGCTCAATTCGACCGAGTCTATATGTCCGTCGCGGTTGGCGTCCTTCAGTTCAAACTTGGCGCCGTTTTCCGCGACGATGGTGATGCCGTTGTCGCAGCGCCAGGTCTGCGTCCCGGCAGCCGACGGCGATGCCGTGCAGCCCGCATCGGCCGCAGGCTGCGCCATCGCAGATCCAATCAACAGAAGCGACCCCGCCAGGGCGAAAAGCCCTGCGCGCGCGATCCCTCTCATGCCAGCCTCCGTTTGCGTGCTCGGCACAGGTCAGGGCGGGACGATACGGTACCGTATCACACGCAGAGGCTGCTGAGAAGTGCCGACGTGGCAGCTATTTTCTCGCGGTGGCGATGTCCAGAACCGACGCGATCAACTTTCAGTCACGGCGCCGTGCCGCGTGAGGTCGCGTGACGCGTCATGCGCCTGGGCCGGTGCCGCATGGCCGGCGGAAGAGGCCTATCGGACGCGTGCTCCACCAGCCTCGCGCAACGCTTGCGCATTACGTTTTGGGGGCAGTCGAGGATCACGAAAATGACGTTGTTGAGTGCGTCATGGATGTGGCCGAGGACGTCCGCAGAGCGTGCTGAATCGGCCGAGAATTATGGTGAACAGACCCGACTAAGTCCGTAGTTCTGCGGGCTTTTTTCTCAAAACGGGACAACGTTAACGAGTTGCCCCAGATCCGCCCGAACTTAATCCGCATTTAACTAAAAGTCGCCTTAATGACGCTCCGACCCTCTGCGAGATGCTGTTCCCGGATCGTGACCAGCGGCGCTTCGAAGGGGGACTGAGTGACACCGTCCTGGACGCAAGGCGAATGAGTACGAGTATCGCTGCGCAGAGTAACGCGGCACGGAAGTCCAAGAATTTCTCCAAGAACAATTCGCGGAAATCTTCCCGGAAAATGACAACGACCAATTGGCTTGGCGCCGCGGCGATCGGCTGCGTCGTGATGGGCGCCGGCTGGACCATCCACAGCAACATCTTCGGCGCGAGCGTCTATCCGACGGTGGGCAGCATCGGCTACGACGAGCCGGTGATCAAGCGCGCGCCCAGGGTGGCACTGCGTGAGGCGGGCGAAGCCATCAAGGAAACTTTCGCGCTGCTGCCCGACCGGCTGCAGGTCGCAGCTCCGATCTCGCGCGAGATGTTCAACGAGCGCTTTGCCGCGGCGGCGACGCAAGGCGTGCCGTCGAATGCCGCGAGCGCACCCGCAGCCCAGGTTGCGGCAACCAAGGAAACTTCGAAGGACGCCCCGAAGCAGAGCGTGATCGCCAAGGTCGCGGACGCGCTGAAGCCGGCGGCCAAATCCACTGACAAGACCATCGACAAGCCTGCTGACAAGGCCAAGCGCGAGGGCCAGATGCAACTGGCCTCGGCCGACCCGGCCGAGATCGTGCCGGCGCCCGAAGCGAAACCGAAATCCTTCGCCGATCGCGCCAAGGCCGCGGTGATGTCGATCACCGCTCCGCGCCAGTCGATGGTCGAAAAGCTCTGGGGCAAGCGCGAGCCGTCGGGTGGACTGCTCGCCTACGCCTCGGCCGATGCCAGCGTGACGGCATCCATCGCGCCGAAGGAGCAGAACCCCATGCTCGGCGGCGCGCCGCCCTATGAGCGCGACACCGCGGTCTACGACATCACCGCCAAAACGGTGTATCTGCCCGACGGCACCAGGCTCGAGGCGCATTCCGGCCTCGGCTCCAATCTCGACGATCCGCGCTCCTCGAAGATCCGCATGCGCGGCGTGACGCCCCCGCACATCTACACGCTGAAGCCGCGCGAGGCGCTGTTCCACGGCGTGCCGGCGCTGCGCCTGACCCCGATCGGCGGCGAGAGTGCGATCTACGGCCGCGACGGCCTGCTCGCTCACACCTTCATGCTCGGGCCGAACGGTGATTCCAACGGCTGCGTGTCGTTCAAGGACTACTACGCGTTCCTCGACGCCTACCGCAACAAGGGCATCCGCAAGCTCGCCGTGCTGGCGCGGGTGGAGTGATCTCAGTCAATTCCCGGTAACGCAAAAGGGCCGCTCACTGCGGCCCTTTTGTTTTTTCGCTTTGCCAGCGCCATTGCCCGCATCGGTGACCTGCTACGCGGCATTGGCGGGCATGGTCTTGCGCAGCGCCATCTCGGTGGCGATCGCCTCTCGCACCACGGGCCGCGCCTGCATGCGTTCGAGATAGGCCGCCAGCGGCGGCCATTGCGTGATGTCTACCCCCGCCGGACGGAGCAGCAGCAAGGCCCAGGTGAGATGGGCATCTGCCACGGTGAAGCCGTTGCCGACGAGGAATTCGCGGTCTGCCAGATGCGCTGACGGCACCGACAGGGTCTGCGGGATCCGTGCACGCGGCTTGGCGAGCGAGCCGTCGTCCTTGTACCAGAAGGTCGGAAACAGGAACGCCTTGTGGATCTCGGCGCCGACGAAGCTCAGCCATTCCTGCAGGCGATAGCGATCGGGATCGCCGAACCGCGGCGCAAGACCCGTCTCCGGTTTCAGATCGGCGATGTATTGCAGCACCGCCGCGCTCTCCGTCAGCCGATCGCCGTTCTCCAGCACGAGGACCGGCACCGCTCCCTTCGGCGCTACGTCGCGAAAGTCGCTGTCGTCGTCCACGACCTGCTTGGTCCTGAGATGCACCAGATGATAGTGCGCCTCGAGGCCTGCTTCCATCAGCGCGATGCGGCTCGCAAGCGAGCAGGCCATCGGCGAGAAATAGAGTTGCAGCATCGCGTTGCTCCATTATTTCAGTGCGTCGCCGCGCGCGATGATGGCGAAGCGGTCGGATAGCTCGGCGAGTGCAACCTCATGGATGGTTCGAGCGTCCAGCGTGCCGCCGCGGCCGTCCGGCAGGTCGCGCGTGGCGCAGGAATCGGCATCGATCGTCGTGCGAAAACCGAGGTCGAGCGCGGCGCGCGCGGTGGAGCTGACGCACATATGCGTCATGAAGCCGGCCAGCACGATGTTCTTCCTGTCGGTTGCGGCAAGGCGCGCCTGCAAATCAGTGCCGGCGAACGCATTCGGCAACTCCTTCTCGATCACCAGCTCGCCGGCACGGGGGCTCAGTTCGGCGACGATGGCGCCGCGCTCAGCGCCACGATCGAACAGGCTGCCGGCCTTGCCGCGATGGGCAATATGGAAGATCGCGGCGCCGCTGTCGCGAGCCCGTGCCAGGAGCGCAGCCGCCCGCGCGATCGCAGGTCTCGCCTCGGGCAAAGCGAGAGGACCTTCGAGATACTCGTTCTGGATATCGATCAGCACCAGCGCGGCGTCGGCAAGGCGCGGCGGGTTGAGATCGGCGCCGGCGAGCTGCAGCAGGGTCTTCGCGGTCGTCATGGTCTTGGGAATCTCCGGGGCAAAGGCTGAACGAAACATAGCGCCGCGGAGGCCTGCCGATATGCAGGGATATTGCAGCGGGTGGCTGCGATATTGCAGGCCGCTCGGGGCCGGTATAGCCTCGCGCAATGAACTGGGACGATCTGCGCATCATCGCTGCCGTCAGGGAGGAGGGCACCTACGCCGGCGCCAGCGCGCGGCTGCGCATCGACGAAACGACGGTCGGACGCAGGCTGTCGCGCATCGAGCGTGCGCTCGGTTTGCGTCTGTTCGAGGCCGCCGACGGCGTCCGCCGGCCGACGCGGAGTTGCGAGGCGGTGCTGGCGCATGTCGAGGCGATGGCCGCACATGCCGCCGAGATCGGTCGCCTCAGCGAGAGCCTGGAAGGTCCGGTCGGACGTCTGCGCATCGCCTCCACCAATACGGTCGCCGAGGCGGTGCTGTCGCCGCGCACGAGCGACTTCCTGCGCGCTCATCCCGGCCTGACGTTGCAATTCCTCACCTCGAGCGAGAACGTCAAATTCTCGCGCTGGGAGGCCGATCTTGCCATCCGCCTGCGCAAGCCCGACAAGGGCGATTTCGCGATCTCCAGGGTCGGCGACATCAAGCTCTATTACTTCGAGCCTGCGAGGATCGAAGGCGAGCCGATGCTCTGCGTCTATCCGGACGAGCTCGGTGCCATTCCCGAGATGCAATTCCTGCGCACCAAGAAAGCCCGCGCGCGTTGCGTCACCGACAACGTTCGTGTCATCCGTAACCTGATCCGCGCGCATCAGGCCGCAGGCGTGTTGCCGGAGTATGTTTGCGCGGACTTGCTCGGCGATCGCCGCCTGCGCGCCACGCTGCTACCGAAGCGCCGCGACGTCTGGCTCTTGGTGCAGAACCATCTCAAGCGCGACGCTGCAGCGCGCGTGACCATCGACTGGGTGAGGGCGTGCTTCCAGGCGATGTCGCGCGGTTGAGGCGCTTCGCGGAGCAACGATCGCAATACTGCGACTACAGCTTTTGGTTGATGTACTCTCCGCTTCATCCTAACATCCGCTCGTCATTCCGGGGCGGCGCGAAGCGCCGAGCCCGGAATCCATAATCACAGGCCGATGGAATGGCGTACTACGTCTACATCCTGGCGAGTAGAAAATACGGCACGCTCTACATTGGCGTAACCAGCGACCTCGTTCGACGCGTTTACCAGCACAAGACCAAAGTCGTCCCGGGATTCACCAAGCGATACGGCGTCGACAAGCTGGTTCTGTTTGAGATTTTCGACGACCCCGCGAGTGCGATTGCTCGAGAAAAAGAACTGAAGAAATGGCGTCGGGATTGGAAGACGCGATTGATCGACGAACAGAATCCCAACTGGGATGATCTCAACAACGGGATCTCCAACTAGGACTTGTGGTTATGGCTTCCGGGCTCGCGGCTTCGCCGCGCCCCGGAATGACGGATGAAAAATCTTGCATCACCCCCTTGCAACCCGAACGTGCCTGGTCTATTAGCGCCGTCCTTCGCTAGGCCGTGGGTTCGGGCTCGTTGAGATCCCGACTGGCGCGGGCCGGTCTTCCGGTTTCGTGTCCCGCCGAATGAAGGAGAAACGCAGGACGTAGCTCATGGAGAGCGTCGGGTTGAAAGCCCGAAGGCATCGGTTCGATTCCGGTCTCTTGCACAAAGGATAGCTCAGTTTGGTAGAGCAGATGATTGTGACTCATCCTGTCGCGGGTTCGAATCCCGCTCCAGCGCTCCGTTTCAGCCTCATAAGCTGATACCTCTGAAGGGGACCGGACGCGCGCTTCAGTCGCCGTCCGGCCGCATTGCCCAAAAGGCTTTCGTCCGAACAACGACACTGTGAGACCGGCTTTGCGCCGCGGGTCGATACCGCTTGCGCCGATGCCGGGTGGCTCCGCATGACCGCGCGACGTCAGTCGCGCGATCGCGCGCGTGCGCCCGTCATCGTGCAAGCTCAAGCCCCGGCCCGCCGATTTCATGGGAAGCGTCGTCCGCGTCCTCAAGTCCTTTGCAAACGAAACCTGTCGTCCGGCATTCGGCCGGGCGCAAATGAAGGAGGCGTGCCATGACTTTGAACAAGGGCTGGCACTTGCTGATGCTGAACGTGACGGTGAAGGATGGCGAGCGTGCGTTGCTGACGCGCAACGGGCAGCTCGTGCGCGTGCTCGCGCCCGGCAAGCATCGCCTGTTCGATCCCCTGCACGAGCTGAGCGCCGAGGTGCTCGACGTGGTCCGCAGCGAATTTCCTGCGGAGCGCTACGCGGTGCTGAAGGCCGCGCGGCCTGATCTGGCCGCCGAGCTGTTCGAGGCGGTCGAGACCAAGGCGGACGAGATCGCCATCGTCAGCCTCGACGGCCGGCCCGTGCATCTGATGACGCCCTGGCAGGTGCGCGTCTACTGGAAGGTCGCAACCCGCATCGATGTCGAGCGCATCGATGTGTCCGCTGATCCCAAGGTCAGCGCGCGACATCTGGCCATGATCGAGCGCAACCGTTCGGCCGTGACGTCGGAGACGGTGGTCGAGAACCACGAGGCGGGCCTGCTCTATGTCGAGGGCCGGCTCACCGAGCGGCTCGCGCCCGGCCGGCACGCCTTCTGGACCGTCGGCCGCAAGATCGAGGTGAAGCGCCTCGACCTGCGGCCCCAGGCGGTCGAGATCACCGCGCAGGAGATGCTGACCAAGGATCGCATCGCGCTGCGGGTGACGCTGACGGCGTTCCGTAAGGTGGTCGATCCCGAGCGCACGGTTGCGACCGTGCCCGACGTGGATGCGTGGCTGTACCGCCTGGTGCAGTTCGCGATCCGCGAGGCGGTAGCTGGCCGGACGCTGGACGAGGTGCTGTCGGCGAAGGCGGCGCTGGATGCGGAGCTGCGCGACTATGTGCGGGCACGCGTCGCGGAGTCCGGCGTCGAGGTCACCGAGCTCGGCGTCAAGGACGTGATCCTGCCCGGCGAGATCCGGGAGCTGGTGAACAAGGTGGTGGAGGCGGAGCGGGTCGCGAAGGCGAACCTGATCCGCCGGCAGGAGGAGACCGCGGCGACGCGTTCGCTCCTGAACACTGCCCGCCTGATGGAGGAGAACCCCCTGCTGCTGCGGCTCAAGGAGCTGGAGTCGCTGGAGCGGCTGGTCGAGAAGGTCGGCCGCATCGACCTCCATGCCGGTGACGGCCAGGGCCTCGATGCGCTGCTGACCCGGCTCGTGCGCCTGAAGGCGCCCGAGAGCGCATGAACCGAAGGGCCGCCCACGGGCGGCCCTTCACATCTGCGTTGCCGCCGTCTGCGATGAACGCGATCGGCGCGCGGCGCGACCAATTTGAGCTGGTCGGGGATTGAGCGCGCTCGCAGGTTGCGTCATCTTGGGGCCGCAACGTCTTGATCAGGGAAGGCACATGACCGTTCTTCAGGAATCGATCCGCCCCGCGGCGCGATCCAGCGACTGGAAGGCGATCGTTGTCCTGATCCTGATGATCCCGGTGCTGTGGTCGCCGGTGATCCTGTTTCGCTTCGTCCTGTACCAGCCGTTCAACATCCCCTCCGGTTCGATGGCACCGGCGCTGATGGTCGGCGACTACGTCTTCGCCGCGAAATATGCCTACGGGTATGGCCGCTATTCCCTTCCGTTCGCGCCGTCCTGGATCTCGGGCCGCATCCTCGCCGCCGATCCCGAATATGGCGACATCGTCGTGTTCCGGACGGCGAAGGACAGTTCTGTCGACTACGTCAAGCGCGTCGTCGGCCTGCCCGGAGACCGCATCCAGATGCGGCAGGGCCAGCTCATCCTCAACGGCCGCCCGGTGACGCGCGTCGCCCTGGAGGCGACACCCGCCGGCGAGGCCTGCGGTGTCGACGACCGCGCGGCCGTCAAGCGCTGGCGCGAGACGCTGCCGAGCGGCGCGTCCTATGTGACCTACGACTGCGCCGACGACGGCACCCTCGACAACACCAACGCCTTCACGGTGCCGCCGGGCCACTTCTTCGTGCTCGGCGACAACCGCGACAATTCCACCGACAGCCGCATGCAGTCGACATTCGGCTTCGTGCCGATGGACAATCTCATCGGCAAGGTGACGCGGATTTTCTGGTCGCTCGACGAAGACGGCGAGCCACGCTTCGAGCGGATCGGGAAGGTGGAGTGAGGGGGGCCGTCATTGCGGGGCAGCGCGCAGCGCCTGGTTGCGCGCGCTCTATCCGGGCTGTCATTCCGGGGCAGCGCGAAGCGCTGAGCCCGGAATCCATCAATCTGCAAGCTCAGCTCGCGATTTGTGGATATAGGTCGATCCACTGGGGATTCTTCTCCTCAATAAGCCGGACCTTCCATTCCCGTCGCCACTTCTTCAATTCCTTCTCGCGCGATGGCAGTTAGGGGATCGTCGTAGATTTCGAACCAAACGAGCCTGTCGACAGAGTATCTCTTGCTGAAACCGGCGACGGCTTTGCTCTTATGTTCATGGATACGGCGAACGATGTCGTTCGTCACGCCGATGTAGAGCGTGCCGTATTTCTTGCTGGCGAGGAGATAGACGTAGTAGGCCATGAGCAAGTGGTGAAATGGATTCCGGGTTCGCGACTTCGTCGCGCCCCGGAATGACCATTTTACCACTTTGACGTGCATCGCCCAAACAAAAACCCCGGCATCGCTGCCGGGGTTTCGCGTGTCTCGACTTTGCCTGAGAGGCTGGATCAGAAGTCCATGCCGCCCATGCCGCCGCCCGGGGGCATCGCGGGGCCGGCGCCGCCCTTCTTGGGCAGCTCGGCGACCATGGCTTCCGTGGTGATCAGGAGCGCGGCCACCGAGGCTGCGTTCTGGATCGCGGTGCGGACCACCTTGGTCGGGTCGATGATGCCCTTCTTGACGAGGTCGGCATATTCGCCGGTCTGGGAGTCGAAGCCGTAATTGTAGGCCTTGTTCTCCAGGATCTTGCCGACGATCACCGAGCCGTCTTCACCGGCGTTGATCGCGATCTGGCGAGCGGGCGCCGACAGCGCCTTGCGCACGATCTCGACGCCGGTCTTCTGGTCGTCGTTCTTGGTGCGCAGGCCCTTGAGCTGCTCGGAGGCACGGAGCAGGGCGACGCCGCCGCCCGGAACGATGCCTTCTTCCACGGCCGCGCGGGTCGCATGCATCGCGTCATCAACGCGATCCTTGCGCTCCTTCACCTCGACCTCGGTCGCGCCGCCGACGCGGATCACCGCGACGCCGCCCGCGAGCTTGGCGAGACGCTCCTGGAGCTTCTCACGGTCGTAGTCCGAGGTGGTCTCCTCGATCTGCGCCTTGATCTGGGCCACGCGCGCCTCGATGTCGGCCTTCTTGCCGGCGCCGTTGACGATCGTGGTGTTCTCCTTGTCGATCATCACCTTCTTGGCGCGACCGAGCATGTTGAGCGTGACGTTCTCGAGCTTGATGCCGAGATCTTCCGAGATCGCCTGGCCGCCGGTCAGGATCGCGATGTCCTGCAGCATGGCCTTGCGGCGATCGCCGAAGCCCGGAGCCTTGACGGCCGCGACCTTCAGGCCGCCGCGCAGGCGGTTTACGACCAGGGTCGCAAGCGCTTCGCCTTCGACGTCCTCGGCGACGATGACCAGCGGCTTGCCGGTCTGCACCACGGCCTCGAGCAGCGGCAGCAGCTCGTTCAGCGAGGAGAGCTTCTTCTCGTTGATGAGGATGTAGGCGTCGTCCATCTCGACGCGCATCTTGTCGGCGTTGGTGACGAAGTAGGGCGAGATGTAGCCGCGGTCGAACTGCATGCCCTCGACCACGTCGAGCTCGGTCTCGAGCGACTTGGCTTCCTCGACGGTGATGACACCCTCGTTGCCGACCTTCTTCATGGCGTCGGAGAGGAACTTGCCGATCTCGGCATCGCCGTTGGCCGAGATGGTGCCGACCTGGGCGATCTCGTCGTTCGAGGTGACCTTCTTCGAGTTCTTCTCGAGGTCGGCCACGACGGCTTCGACCGCGAGGTCGATACCGCGCTTGAGGTCCATCGGGTTCATGCCGGCGGCGACCGACTTGGCGCCTTCCTTCACGATCGCGGCCGCGAGCACGGTCGCGGTGGTGGTGCCGTCGCCGGCCGCGTCAGCGGACTTGGAGGCGACTTCGCGCACCATCTGCGCGCCCATGTTCTCGAACTTGTCGTCGAGCTCGATCTCCTTGGCGACGGTGACGCCGTCCTTGGTGATGCGGGGAGCGCCGAACGACTTGTCGAGCACGACGTTGCGGCCCTTCGGACCGAGCGTGACCTTCACCGCGTTGGCGAGGATGTCGACGCCGCGCAGCATCTTGTCGCGCGCTTCAACCGAGAATTTGACTTCTTTGGCTGCCATCTGAATTTTTCCTTGAGGGTTTGACTGGAGGGAGGAGAGGGGCTCTTAAGCCGCCTTCTTCTTGGACTCGCTGACTTCGAGAACGCCCATCACGTCGCTCTCCTTCATGATCAGCAGGTCCTGGCCGTCGATCTTGACCTCGGTGCCGGACCACTTGCCGAACAGCACGCGGTCGCCGACCTTCAGGTCGATCGGGATCAGCTTGCCAGCTTCGTCGCGGCCACCGGGGCCAACGGCGACGACTTCGCCCTGGGAGGGCTTTTCCTTGGCAGTGTCGGGAATGATGATGCCGCCAGCGGTCTTCTCTTCGGCGTCGATGCGCTTGACCACGACGCGGTCGTGAAGCGGACGGAATTTCATGCAGTCCTCCTAAGCAATTGCTCGGGTTGAGGTTTTGAGATTGTTAGCAATCGTTGCCCGTGAGTGCTAGCACGGGCGACGCTGAAATAGGACAGGAATTTTGCGGGGGCAAGGGTTTGTAGCAGAAAAAATAGCAGCCGAAAGCGCGGACTGCCAGAAACCCTTTTCCATCGTTAACCAGCCTCGGAGGCCTCTTTGAGGCCGCTTGGGAGGCCGTATTAGCACGGAGTCGTCTCTGCTGCTAAAGCATTGAATTTCAACAGCTTGTTAAACTTTTGGGCTTGAGATGAGTTGTCAGTTTGCGTCACATTTCTCTCATGTGAGCGCATCGTTTCCGGGTGGCTCCCGGGGCACGGACAGGCCACCCCCCGCAAATGCGCTCCTGCAAAGGAGGTTTGGCATGGGACTGCGCGTTGGGGGCGTTTCCGAGGAATTCCGGAAACAGATGCTGGGCTACGGGCTGACGACGGCACAAATTCTCTATCGGATGCCGGATCATCCCTCGCTGCTGCAGACCTATGTCTGGCAGAACTACGACATGTTTCCGAAATTCCCCGCGCTGACCGATTTCCTGGCGTTCTGGCAGGAGAAGCTCGACGGTCCCCTCCACTCGGTCACGGTGGCACATTGCAAGCTGATCAAGCCGGCCGAGCTCCGCGCCGTCGACGGCGTGTTCCGGCTGCATTGAACAGCGCAGCGGTCTCGGAGGGTGGGCAAAGGCGCGCACTTCGCGCGCAGTGCCCACCATCTCTCCGTGATATCCAGTAATGGTGGGCACGCTACGCTTAGCCCACCCTACGAGATCTCCCAATCAGACGCCGCTGTTGCAATAGCGCGTCCACATCGCGCGATAGGCCTCGTCCACCGCTTGCGCATATGAGACGGGGTTGCCCGCGGCCGCGGCGTTGATCGTTGCGGGCAATTCGCGGCGCAATTGGTCGAGCTCGCCGATCACGGCCGCACGGCTGGCCGCGATCTCGACATAGGCCTCCTCGCTGTCGGCGACCCAGTCCGGCAGGCCAAGCGCGGTGAGGATGGCGCCGGCAGCGCGGCCGGGCAGGCTGCTCCCCAGCTTCGCCACCACGGGCACGCCCATCTGCAGGGCTTCCCATGTGCTGACGCCGCCGTTCTGCGGGAACGGGTCGAGGGCAATGTCGATGCGGTTGAACGATGCCAGATGCTCGTCCCGCAAGGTGGCTCCAAGCAGATCGACGCGTTCGGCCGGCAATCGGCACGCCGCAAATCGCGCCAGCAGCTTGTCGCGGACCAGTTGATCGTCGAGCGCAACGTCCTTGATCAGCAGTCGCGAGCCCGGCACCCGCGCGAGAATCCTGGACCAGACTGCCGCTGCCTCGTCCGAGATCTTGCTGATGCGGTTGAAGACACCGAATGTGACGAAGCCGTTCGAGAGCGCCGGCGTCTTGCCCTGCGCAATTCCGGCAGGCAGCGCCGCCAGGGTCACGAAGCACGGCAGGTCGACGACCGTCTCTGCAAACAGAGGCCGAACCGCCGAAGGAATCCCGACCGGATCCGAGAACAGATAGTCGATCGTCGGCAGTCCGGTGCCGGTGCCGTGGCCCCAGCCGTGCGCCTGGATCGGTGCCGGCTTGCGCGCAAATACACCGAGGCGGTTTCCTCTGGTATGGCCGGACAGATCGATCAGGATATCGATGCGATCGTCGCGAATCTGGGCGGCAAGGCGATCGTCGCTCCATTGCGAGGCATCACGCCAGCGATCGGCGATGGCTTGAAATTCGCGTGTCGTCGCGTCCACTTTCGACGAGCACGAGTAGCACACGATCTCGAACTGGGCCCGATCATGGTGTTGCAGCACGGGCTTGAAAATGAACGCGGCCGAATGCGCGTTGAAGTCCGACGAGACGTAGCCCAGCACCAGGCGGCGATCCGGATCGCGGCTGTTGTCATGCGGTGCCGCCGCTTCTGACGCGAGTTTCGCGCCGATCCGCTCCCACCATACGCGTCGCGCCTGCTGATGCTGCGCGACGCTCGCGTCCGGCACGAAGTCGAGCGCGAAGATCTTGCTGGAGATCGCGCTCTCGAGGTCGGGCCGGATGTCGAGGGCTCTGTTGAAACTGGCCAGGGCTTCGTCGACCCGGCCGAGCCCGGCAAGGCAGAGGCCCAGCACCAGGTGAGCCTGATCGGAATCGGGCGCGATCGCGAGCGCCTTTTCGCAATCGGCCAATGCCTGGGCCATCTGCTGGGTCTGGAGCAAGACATTGGCGCGCCAGAGCCATCCGTTCACGTCGTCAGGGGCTAGGGCGATCGCCCGATTGCAATCCGCCATGGCCTCGTCAAATCGCTGCAGCTCCCGGAGTGCAACGGCGCGGTTCGCCAGCGCCGCCGCATAGTCGGGCTTGATCGCGAGCGCGCGGTTCAGGCTTGCGAGCGCCTCGTCGTAGTTGCGCAGACGGCAGAGCGCGGAGCCGCGGCCGTTGTGGGCTTCGGCCAGGTTTCCGTCGATGGCGAGCGCCCGATCGTAGCTCTCGAGCGCTTCCTGGTGGCGATCAAGGGCTGCGCTCGCGTTCCCGAGATTGGACAGGGCCAGGGCGTAGTTGGGCCGCAAGGCGAGGGCCTTGCGATAAATCTCGCGGGCCTCAGCGTGACGTTTCAGCCCGTTCAGCGCGACGCCCAGGCTCATATGGGCTTCGGCCGATCGCGGATCCGCGGCAACCGCCCGGCTCAGCAGGATCTCGGCCTGCTGATAGTTCTTCGCATCGGACTCCAGGGCGCCGAGCATATGCAGGGCGATGAATTGATTGGGTGCGATCTGCAGGAGCTGGCGATAGGCAGCCTTGGCCTCGGGCAGGCGTCCCTTCTTGTGCAATTCGAGCGCTTGCCCGAGCAAGGGTAGCGATTCGGCCTTTTGCCGTTTCTGAAGCCGGGCATGATGAAATGCACGCTGACCGACATTGCTGCCCATGAATCATTCCCCCGGATTTCCCCGACGAGACTAGTTCAGCGCGAGAACGAAGACGAGACGACAGCCGCTCGCCACGCCAGCCTGGGGCAAGCTAC
The DNA here is from genome assembly GCF_051853065.1 of Bradyrhizobium sp. SPXBL-02. Lineage (NCBI taxonomy): Bacteria > Pseudomonadati > Pseudomonadota > Alphaproteobacteria > Hyphomicrobiales > Nitrobacteraceae > Bradyrhizobium > Bradyrhizobium sp. SPXBL-02. Next base: position 3,194,107 of record NZ_CP182474.1, read on the forward strand.
GATCGATGCGGTGATTGCGTGACTGGCCAACAGCCTCTTACCCTCCCCCTCCAGGGGAGGGTAAGCGCAGATGCGGCGCTACTCAGCACAATCAGCCCGCAATTGCCGCTTCGCCCACGACTGGGTAATCTGGCGTTCGGGCCACACCGGCGCGACGGGCGCGGCTCAGAACAGGGAGGCAGACAATGGCCAAGCAAAAGGCATCGAGGCCTGCAATGAAGACCGCGGTCAAGAAGCGGAGCGGCGCCAAGGCGGCGGCGCGATCCTCTGCACGCAAGGCCGTGAAGGCGAAGGCGCGCACTGCCGCCCCGAAGAAGCCCGCACGTCCGAAGCAGCGCATCGCCGTCAGCCATCACCGCGAGGAAGACTTCAAGGCCGACGGCCTGCGCACCTACGCGAAGTACCGCGATCTCGGCATCGCCGAGGCGACCCATGGCCTGGCGCAGGCGCATGTGATCCGCTTGCAAGGCCCCTGCAATCCGGCCGAGGTCTCCAAGCTCCACTATCACGACGTCGAATTCCAGATGGTCTACGTGCTCAAGGGGTGGGTGAAGACCTATATGGACGGACAGGGCGAGACCTTGATGAAGCAAGGCAGCGCCTGGACCCAGCCGCCGAAGATCAGGCACATGATCCTGGACTATTCGGACGACGTGGAGCTGCTGGAGGTGATCCTCCCCGCTGAGTTCAAGACGGTGGAGTTGAAGGCGTAAGCGCGACCCTTGATCGCTAAAATGCGGTCGATCCGCGAAACCGGGCGGTCAGCAATCGTGATGATTTCGGCCGCCCCGCAACCTCGGCGCTAACCAGTCGAAAATACCTCTCGCGTCAACTCAAGGCTGTGACAACGCGGGAAATGCTTTCATGGCGACCAACACTTTTGGCCGACGCGGCACCGTAGCGCCAGCTCCAAGAGCGTCGTTTCAACCCGCCACCGCGCCGATCGCTGGTGAGAAGCACTCTTCAAGCGAGGAGACGCTCTTTGCCGACAACAAGCTTCTGGCCGATATCCCCTTCCTCACCCTTGGCCTGATCTTCGCTCTGCTCCTGATCTTCGCTCTGCAACGCAGTCTGGCCGTCGACATTGCGCGGGACGGCGACCTCGATGTCCGCTCGCTGATCGCTCAGGGCGCCTCCGGCTACGATCTCGTCATCGGAAGGGGGGAGTGGTGGCGGATCGGCCTTGCGCCGCTTCTGCATGGCAGCGGGTGGCACCTCGTGAGCAATTGCGTGGCGCTGTTCATCGTCGGCGTCAGGCTGGAGTCGCTGATCGGCCGCGGCTGGTTCGCGCTGATCTTCGTTGCCAGTGCATTGGCCGGCGAGGCCGGCTCGCTGCTGGGCAACGGTCCCGGCACGGTCGGCGTCGGTGCGTCCGGCGCCATCACCGGGCTGATCGCCGCGCTGTTCGTCGCGAGCTTCGATCCAGAAGCGGACGCCGATCAAACCATATCGAGGCTGAAGACCTCGCTGTTCTTCGGGGTTCCCGCGCTGCTGCCGCTTGCCTTCGGCGCGTCCGGCAACGTCAACTATTATGCGCATGCAGGCGGTGCCGTGGCCGGCGCCGCGCTCGCCGTCACGCCGTGGCTGGCCTTCTGGTCCTATGACAGCCTGCCGCGGAGTGCGAGCATGACCTTGCTTGCAGGCTCCGTCGGATCTCTCATCTGCGCCGGCTTCGCCGCCGCGCATTATTCGGCTTACATGGCCGACGCCGCGCACTATATCCGCGCCTCGGAAGTGCCGGTGAAGGCTGACGAGATGGTCTCACGGTCGCTCGATCTCGTCACCCGCTACCCGAAAGACGCGCGGGCTCACGTGTACCGTGCGGTCTTCTTCCTGGAAAAAGCGAACCTTAGTGCCGCCGAGACGGAAGCGCGAACCGCCATGGCGCTCGCAGCTTCGGACGTGGCGGGCGGGCCGGTGCGTGCCGGGGCGCAGGGCTTGATGGCGGTGTTGCTGTGGGCGCAGGGGCGAACCAGCGAAGCGAAGGCCATGGCGGCCGAGCCGTGCCGTGCCAAGATGCCCGAGGTGCGCCGCATCCTGCAGAAATCGAAACTATGCGGTTGAGCCGTACGTTCCTTCCGCCGTCATTGCGAGCGAAGCGAAGCAATCCAGAAATGTTTCTACGGAAACAGCCTGGATTGCTTCGCTTCGCTCGCAATGACGGTAGAGATAGCCTACGCCAACACCCCCACCACCGCCCCCATCAGGCACGTCGTCAGCGTCCCCGACACGATCGACTTCAGGCCCAGCGCGTTGATCTCCTCGCGCCGCTCCGGCGCCATCACCCCTAAGCCGCCTATCATGATGCCGAGGCTGGCGAAATTGGCGAAGCCGCACATCGCATAAAGCATGATCAGGCGCGAGCGCGGATCGAGCGTATCGGGCGGCAGCTTCGAGAAGTCGACATAGGCGATCAATTCGTTGAGCACGGTCTTGGTGCCCATCAGGCTGCCGGCGGTGATCGCCTGATCCCACGGCAGCCCCATCAGCCAGCACACCGGCGCCATGACGAGGCCGAGCAGCCGCTGCAGCGAGATCGCGGCGCCGCCGATGTGCGGAAGCAGGCCGAGCATTGCGTTGACGAGATAGACCAGGGCCACCAGCACCAGCAGCATCGCGACGATGTTGATCAGCAGCTCGATCCCCGCGCTGGTGCCTTTCACGATCGCGTCCATCGTGCTGGCGACCTCCATCTCCGGATCCTCCAGCGCGCCGCCGGTGCGCTTGTCGGATGTTTCGGGCACCATGATCAGGCTGACCAGGATCGCCGCTGGCGCGCCGAGCACGGAGGCGATGACGAAATGCGCGGCGGCGTCGGGGATGAGCGGGGCCAGCAGCGTCGCATAGAGCACCAGCACCGTGCCGGCGATGCCGGCCATGCCGCCGGTCATGACCAGGAACAACTCGCTGCGCGTCATCTGTGCCAGATACGGCCGCACGAACAGCGGCGCCTCGACCATGCCGAGGAAGATGTTGGCGGCGGTCGAGAGACCGACCGCGCCGCCGACGCCGAGCGTACGCTCCAGCAGCCAGGCCATGCCGCGGACGATCGGTGGCAGCACGCGCCAATAGAACAACAGCGTCGTCAGCACGCTCATGACCAGCACGATCGGCAGCGCCTGGAACGCCAGGATGAAGTCCGCGCCCGGCGCCTTCAGGTCGAAGGGCAGGGCTCCGCCGCCGATATAGCCGAACACGAAGGCGGAGCCGGCCCGCGAGGCCGCCGAGATCGCGCCGACCGCGTCGTTGATGGCACCGAAGGCATGGGCGACGACCGGCAGCTTCAGCAGCACGAGGGCGGTGACGAAGGTCGCGGCGAGGCCGATCGCCGCCTGGCGCAGCGACACGGCGCGGCGATTCTCCGCCAGCGCGAAGGCGATCAACAGCAATGCGAAAATGCCGAGTGCCGATTGCAAGCGCAGCATGGTGTCCTCAAACCCTCAATGATTATGGCCGCGCCTGCGCTGCAAAGGCAATGCCGGGACCGGCCGGAAACGCCCCAGTGTTGACAAGCGGGGCCACCTCGGCCACGCGGGAGGCCTTCGACATCGAGGGAAAGAGCGGTCCGAGGGTGACCCGACAGGCGATGCCAGAGCAGCCAATATCCGGACATCGACCGGTCAGCGCCGGCGCGCTTCTCGCCCACCGCGCCTTCCTGTTCTTCCTGCTCTCGCGCAGCCTGTCGCGCTTCTCCAGCCAGATCGCGGCGGTTGCGATCGGCTGGCAGATCTACGATCTCACCGGCTCGGCCTTCGACCTCGGCATGGTCGGCCTCGTCCAGTTCCTGCCCACGGCGCTTCTGGTGTTCGTCGCAGGCCACGCCGCCGACCGCTACGAGCGCAAGCGCGTGGTCCAGCTCTGCCAGCTGGTGGAGGCCGCGACCGCGCTCTATCTCGCGACCATCACCTATCTCGGCGCGGTCAGCGAGGTGCAGATCTTCATCGCGACCTTTCTGCTCGGAATCGCCGGCGCGTTCGAGAGCCCGACCACGGCGGCGCTGCTGCCGTTGATCGCGCCGCAGGGCTCGCTCCAGCGCGCCACTGCCGTCTCCAGTGGGGCGGCGCAGGTCGCGACCATCACGGGACCTGCGCTCGGCGGCATCGCCTACGCAATCGCCCCGCACCTGGCCTATGCCGTGATGGTCCTGTTCTGGGTGTTGGGGATGATTTTGACCGGCTTCATCCGTCCGCGCCCGCAGGCGATCGCAAGGGAGGGGATGGACTCCGACAACATCTTCGCCGGCGTCCGCTTCATTCGCAGCAACCCGGCAATCCTCGGGACCATCTCGCTCGATTTGTTCGCCGTGCTGTTCGGTGGCGTCACGGCGCTGCTGCCGATCTATGCCCGCGACATCCTGCAGACCGGCCCGGTCGGACTTGGGGTGCTGCGCGCCGCGCCCGCGGTCGGTGCCTTGCTGATGACCATGGTGCTGGCGCGACACGCCATCTCGCGCCATGTCGGCCTGCGCATGTTCCAGGCGGTGATCGTGTTCGGCCTCGCCACCATCGTGTTCGCGCTGTCGTCCTGGATGTGGCTGTCGGTGCTGTCGCTCGCGATTCTCGGTGCGGCCGACACGATCAGCGTCGTGATCCGCTTCTCGCTGGTGCAGCTGTCGACGCCCGACGAGATGCGCGGCCGGGTCGGGGCGGTGAATTTCCTGTTCATCAACGCCTCGAACCAGCTCGGCCAGTTCGAGAGCGGCCTCACCGCCGCCCTGTTCGGCGTCATGCCCGCCGCCGTGCTCGGCGGCGTCTGTACGGTGGCCGTGGCGCTGCTTTGGATGAAGCTGTTTCCGACCCTGCGGAAGGTGGAGACCCTAGAGTAGGCCTCCGCTCTCTCCACGTCATTGCGAGGAGCCCTTGCGACGAAGCAATCCAGAATGTCACCGCGGAGGCAGCCTGGATTGCTTCGCTGCGCTCGCAATGACGATAGTGGAGGCAGCGCCGGGATTTAGCTGACGTCACCCTCGCGCGCCGAAGCCCGTTGCAACCCCACGCCGCCTACTGTGCATGGGGTTGTTTTCGCAGTTTTCAGTTCAGCCCCGTCCCACGAACGGCATCTTCGTCGCCATCACCGTCATGGTCAGCACGTTGGCATCGAGCGGCAGGCCGGCCATGTAGGCGACGGCATCGCCGACCGCTTTCGCATCCATGCGCGGCTCGTGCTTGGTGGTGCCGTCGGGCTGCAGCACGCCGGGGCCGTTGACCATGCGGTCGGTCATCGGGGTCGCGGCATTGCCGATATCGACCTGGCCGACCGCGATGTCGTACATGCGGCCGTCGAGATTGCTGGCCTTAGTGAGGCCGGTGATGGCGTGCTTGGTCGAGGTGTAGGCCGCCGAGAACGGCCGCGGCGCGTGGGCCGAGATCGAGCCGTTGTTGATGATGCGGCCGCCGCGCGGGGTCTGGTCCTTCATGATGCGGAAGGCGTGCTGGGTGCACAGGAACGGGCCGGTGAGGTTGGTATTCACCACCGCCTGCCATTGCTCGAGGCTGAGGTCCTCGAAGTTCACGGCCGGCGCGCCCATGCCGGCATTGTTGAAGAGCACGTCGAGCCGGCCATAGGTCGCCTTCACCTTGTCGAACAGCGCGGCAATGGAGTCCGGCTTGGTCATGTCGGCGGTGACGCAGAGGCTTTTCCCGGCGGGACCGAGCTTCGCCGTCTCCTCGAGCATGTCGAGCCGGCGCCCTGCGAGCACCACGGTGAAGCCGGTGTTCATCAGCGCCAGCGACGCCGCTCGCCCGACGCCGGTGCCGGCGCCCGTCACCAATGCGATCTTTTTCGCGTCACTCATCGTTTCCTGCCTTTTCTCTTCTGCTGTCAGGTTTTGGGTTCTTTGTCGTTCTTGTAGGGCGGGCGCGGAATGTTCTGGTGCGCCGCGCGCAAGGCCGCCGACCAGCGTGAGCGCAGGTCGTGGAAATAAGGCTCGCCCGCCTCGATGCGATGGTTGAGATCGGCTTCGCAGGCGTCGGTGCGCACCACCAGCACGTCGATCGGCAGGCCGACGCCGAGGTTCGAGCGCATCGTCGAGTCCATCGAGATCAGGCCCGTCTTCAGCGCCTCGTAGAGCTCGACGTCGTAGTGCATGGCACGGTCGAGCACCGGCTTGCCGTATTTGTGCTCGCCGATCTGCAGGTAGGGCGTGTCGGTGGTGCACTCGATGAAATTGCCGGCGGTGTAGACCATGAACAGGCGCATGCGCGCGCCCTTGATCTGGCCGCCGAACAGGAAGGAGACGTCGAAGGACACGTCCTCGGATTTCAGCGCCGGCCCTTCGGTGGCATGCACCGCCCGGATCGCACGGCCGATGCGCTGGGCGGCCTGGAACATGGTCGGCGCGTTCATCAGCGTCTCGATCTCGCCCGTGTTGGGGTCTTCGAGGCCCTCGGTCAGCGTCGACAGCACCGACTGGCTGATGGCGAGGTTGCCGGCACTGGCGATCGCCATGATGCGCTCGCCGGGCTTGGAGAAGATGTGCAGCTTGCGGAAGGTCGAGACGTTGTCGAGGCCGGCATTGGTGCGGGTGTCGGCGATCATCACCAGACCGTCCCGAACCAGGATTCCGCAGCAATAGGTCATTTCCAGTCCCCGAACGCGTTTGCGCGGAATTACTAGCCAATTTCAGGGGCCACTCCAACCCCCGATTCCGGCCGTCATTCCGGGGCGCGACGAAGTCGCGAGCCCGGAATCCATCGGGCCGCAGAGTTGGTGGATGAATGGATTCCGGGCTCGCGCTACGCGCGCCCCGGAATGACGAGGAATCGGCTTAGCGCTCCGCTCAGGCCTCAATCCGCCGCATCGACCAGAAACGCCTCGTCGACGGGCACGCCGAGCGCCGTGACCAGCCTGTTCGTCTCCGCGGCCATGCCGACGATGGCGAGCAGCTCGCCATATTCGGCCTCGGTCATGCCCTTGGCCCGCGCCGCCGCCGTGTGGGAGTGGATGCAATAGCTGCAGCCATGCGCGATCGACACCGCGACATAGAGCATTTCCTTGACCTTGGGATCGAGCGCGCCGGGAGCCATCACCTCCTTGATGCTCTCCCAGGTTCGCCGCAGCGTCTTCGGATCATGCGCCAGCGCGCGCCAGAAATTGTTGACGAAGTCCGATTTCCGCACCTTGCGGATATCGTCGAAGACGGCGCGCGCCTCGCTGGAGAGCTCATCGTCCGAAAGCAGTTTTACGGTGGCCATGGGTACCTCGCGGTATCTGATCCGCGAGTGTACCACGGCCGACGTGGCCCGACGGCCGCGCCTAGCCCTGCCGCTGGGACTGCGATTGCGACTGCCCGCCGCGGCCGGCCTGCTCGACCTTCACCGCCACCGTCAGCGTTTCCGTGCCGCCGCCGTAGCGCGTGCCGCGCACCGGGGCGGCGCCGAGATAGTCGAGCCCGATGGCGACGCGGACATGGGCGTCGGTGGCGCAGATGCTGTTGGCGGGATCGAAGCCGACCCAGCCGAGATCGGCCACGTAGGCCTCCGCCCAGGCATGGCCGGCGTCCTGGTGCACCGTGTCGTCCGCCCGCAGGAAATGCCCGGAGACGAAGCGCGCCGGCACGCCGCCGGCGCGGGCGCAGGCGATGAAGATGTGCGCGTAATCCTGGCAGACCCCGCGCTTGAGCGTGAACGCCTCCGCCGCGGACGTGCCGCTGTTGGTGGGGTCCTCGTCGAACGTCATGTGATCGGCAACCTGCGTCATCAGCGTGTGCAGGAAGCCCAGCGTGTCGCTCTCGGCCTCGCTGCGCAACTGGCGCGCGACCGCCGCCATCGCCGGATTGACGGAGGTGAGATCGGTGGCGCGCAGGAACATGCCGGCGGGAAAACGCTCATCGGCGCCGCGCAGCACGCCGCCGGTGTCGTGGGTCTCGATCAGCCCATCGGCAATGATCTGGATGTCGCCGACGGGCCCGCAGGACAGCACGTGGGTGACGTTGCCGAACGCGTCCTCATGCATCTCAAGCTTGGTGTCGGTGGAGACGTCGATCTGCCATTCCGCGACGTACTGCCCGTCATGGCTACCCGGCGTCATGCGCAGAATCTGGATCACGCTGGTGGCCGGCGGCTCGTAGCGATAAGTCGTGGTGTGCTGGATTCGCAGGCGCATGGTGGACCGTTGTTCTGGCGTCATTCCGGGGCGATGCGCCAGCATCGAACCCGGAATCTCGAGATTCCGGGTCTGGTCCTTCGGACCATCCCGGAACGACAGCGTGGATCAAATCAAATACTGCTTCGTGATGATTTCGCCCAGCCTGGAATTGTCCGCGATGAATTCCTGAATGAATTCATGCACGCCATGCTGGAAAATGTCGTTCATGTTGCTGTGTTCCAGTCGGTTGCGGATGCCGCGGGCGTGGCGCTGGGCCGGGCCCTGGCGGCCATAGGCGACGCCGATCTGGTCGAGGTTGCGCACGAGGTTGCCGTAGCAGCTGGCGAGCGAACGCGGCAGCGTGTCGTTGAGGATCAGGAGGTCCGCGATCAGCCAGGGCTTCAGCGTCTCGCGATAGACCCAGTGATAGGCCGTCAGCGCCGAGACCGAGCGCAGGATCGAGCTCCACTGGTAGAAGTCGAGCGGGCCGCCGACATGCTCTTCCTCGGGCAGCAGCACGTGGTACTTCACGTCGAGAATGCGCGCGGTGTTGTCGGCGCGCTCGAGATGCACGCCCATGCGCGAGAACCAATAGGCGTCGTTGCGCAGCATGGTCCGGTAGGCCGAGCCGTCGAAGCGCAGCGAGGTCTCCTGCACGAAGCGCAGGAATTTTGCGAGGTCCTCGCGCGTCGAGGTGCCCTTGCTCCACACCGCCTGCAGCTCGATCCACGCCGAGTTGATGGTGTCCCACATCTCGCTGGTGAGCGCCGTGCGCACGGAGCGCGAGTTCAGCCGCGCCGCTTCGATGCAGTTTCGGATCGAGGAGGGGTTGTTCTGGGAGAACGAGAGAAACTCGACGACATTGTGCTCGTTGGCTTCCTCATAGGCCTGATAGAAGCTCGCAGCGACGCCGGCGGTGAGCAGCGCCGAATCCCATTCATTGGTCTTGCCGATATAGGCGGCGGGAAGCGCGGTGACGCGCAGCGTCGCATCGATGGTGCGCGCGAGATATTCGGCCCGTTCGACGTAGCGGGCGAGCCAGTAGAGGTTTTCGGCAGTACGCGACAGCATCTCTCTACTCGTCCAAAATCCAGGTGTCCTTGGTGCCGCCGCCCTGGCTCGAGTTCACCACCAGGGAGCCTTCCTTGAGCGCGACGCGGGTGAGGCCACCCGGCACGATCGTTGTGCTCTTGCTGCCCGTGAGCACGAACGGCCGCAGGTCCACGTGACGGGGCGCGAGGCCCGACGCCGTGCAGGTCGGGCAGGTCGAGAGCGCAAGCGTCGGCTGGGCGATGAAACCTTCCGGCTCGCGCTTGAGCTTGTCGCGGAACGCTTCGATCGTTGCCTTGGTCGCGGCGGGACCGATCAGCATGCCGTAGCCGCCGGAGCCGTGCACTTCCTTGACGACGAGCTCGCTCAGATTGTCCAGCACATAGGCGAGGTCCTTCGGCTCGCGGCAGCGCCAGGTCGGCACGTTCTTCAGGATCGGCTCCTCGCCCAAATAGAATTTCACGATGTCGGGCATGTAGGAGTAGATCGCCTTGTCATCGGCGATGCCGGTGCCGACGGCGTTGGCGAGCGTGATGTTGCCGGCCGCATAGGCCGACATCAGGCCGGGCACGCCGAGCACGGAATCGGGACGGAAGGTGAGGGGATCGAGGAAGTCGTCGTCGACGCGGCGATAGATCACGTCGACCCGCTTCAGCCCTTCCGTCGTGCGCATGAACACTTCGTTGTTCTTGACGACGAGGTCGCGGCCTTCCACCAGCTCGATGCCGAGCTTGTCGGCGAGGAAGGAGTGCTCGTAATAGGCCGAATTGTAGACGCCCGGGGTGAGCAGGGCCACCGTCGGCTCGCCCGAAGCGCTCTGCGGCGCGACCGAGCGGAGCGCGGCGAGCAACTCGTCCGGATAGCGCTCGACCGGCGCCACCCTGTGGCGGGCGAACAGATCCGGAAACAGCCGCATCATGATCTCGCGGTTTTCCAGCATGTAGGAGACGCCCGACGGCGTGCGGGCGTTGTCCTCCAGCACGATGAAGTCCTCGGCGTCGACCCGGACGATGTCGATGCCGGCGATGTGCACGTAGACGTCATGCGGCACCTGCTGGCCGTTCATCTCGGGCCGGAACACCGGATTCTGGAAGATCAGATCGTCGGGCACGATTTCGGCGCGAAGGATGTCGCGGCCGTGATAGATGTCGCGCAGGAACATGTTGAGCGCGCGCACGCGCTGCTTCAGGCCCTTCTCCAGGACGCCCCATTCCTTGGCGGACATGATCCGTGGAATCACATCGAAGGGGATCAGGCGCTCGGTGGATTCGGAATCGCCGTAGACCGCGAAGGTGATGCCGATCCGGCGGAACAGGAGCTCGGCTTCCTGGCGGCGATATTCAAGCGCCTCGGGAGGCGTCTCCTTGAGCCAGCGTGCCAGCTCCTGATAGGCGGGGCGAAGGTCCCCGCCGGGAATGTTCATTTCATCAAACGCGACTGCCATAGATCCCGACTTGTCTCCGCAAGGCGTTGCGCCATTCGACAGATCGTCAGGCCTTGGTGAAGACCGCAACGTCCTGGCCACGCGTCAACAGTGCATGACTTTCATGTGGTAGCAAGGGCCGGGCCAGCGCGATAAGCATGGAGAAGGGGCATTTGCCGCCGATGGCCGGTGGCGTGCCTGAAAAAATGGCTGAAGACTGCTTATTTCAGAAGCAAAACCGCGTGACTTCAACGCGTTACCTCGGCAAAGTCGGCGTCACAGGTGAGGGACTTAAGGCATGAGCGAGATCGTCACGGCGGGCATTCTGGTCATTGGAGACGAAATCCTGTCCGGCCGGACCAAGGACAAGAATATCGGCTTCATCGCCGAATACCTGACCAATATCGGCATCGACCTGAAGGAGGTCCGTGTCGTCTCCGACGACGAGCCCGACATCATCGCCGCATTGGATGCACTGCGGCATCGCTACACCTACGTCTTCACCACCGGCGGCATCGGGCCGACCCATGACGACATCACCGCAGATAGCGTCGCCAAGGCGTTCGGCGTCGGCATCGACCATCACCCGGAGGTGGTCGCCCGCTTCCGCGAGCGCTGGAGCGAGCAGGACCTCAACGAGGCCCGCCTGCGCATGGCCCGCATCCCCGACGGCGCCGAGCTGATCCAGAGCGCGACCATCCTCGCGCCCGGCTTCAAGATCGGCAATGTCATCGTCATGGCCGGCGTGCCGTCGATCATGCAGGCGATGATGGACATCGTCGCGCCCAAGCTGAAGTCGGGCGTGCGCATGCTGTCCGAGTCGGTCCGCGCCAACGCACGCGAGGGCGACATCGGCGGCCCGCTGCGGGCGATCGCCGCCGCCCATCCCGACACCATCATTGGCAGCTATCCCTTCATGGACGAGGAGCAGAAGCCCAACACCAACCTGGTGGTGCGCTCGCGCGATCCGGAGAAGCTCGGGGCGGCAATGGCCGCGGTGAAGGAAATGCTGGCGGGATTGAACGTCAACCGCTAGCAGAGAATTGCCGGACGAGATTGCAGGAGAAAGGCGATGGCTGGTGAAGCACCGGAACTGAGTGCGCAGGAGCGGGCAGGCAAGGCCTTCCCCGTCTCGTGGGATCAGTTCCACCGGGATTGTCGGGCGCTGACTTGGCGGCTCAACGAGGTCGGTCCGTTCCATGCGGTGATCGCGATCACCCGCGGCGGCCTGGTGCCGGCCGCGATCGTGGCGCGCGAGCTGGGGGTGCGCGTGATCGATACGGTCTGCATCGCCAGCTACGACCACAACAAGCAGGGCGACCTCCAGGTGCTCAAGGGCATTTCCGAGGCGGCCATGAAGCTCGGCGGCGGCACCGGCAAGGGCCTGTTGATCGTCGACGACCTCGTCGACACCGGCAAGACCGGCAAGCTGGTGCGCGAGATGCTCCCCGATGCGCATTTCGCCACCGTCTACGCCAAGCCGATGGGACGCCCGCTGGTCGACACTTTCATTACCGAGGTGTCGCAGGACACCTGGATCTTCTTCCCCTGGGACACCGCGCTGTCCTACCACCCGCCGCTACGCGACGGGGCGGCGTGAGCTTTCTTCACCTCGCCCCGCTTGCGGGGAGAGGTCGCGCCGAAGGCGCGGGTGAGGGGGACTCTCCGCGAGTCCCACTGTCACCGAATTTGCGGAAGCAGCCCCTCACCCCAACCCTCTCCCCGTAAGAACGGGGAGAGGGAGTGGACCCGCAGCCATGCCCCTCCAAAACCGCATCACCCCCACCGGCGACATCATCGCCACGCCACACCGCGGTCTGTTCACCGGCAATCGCGGCATCATCCACGATCCCGCGACGAAGACGCTGCTGAAGAAGCGCTGGTCGACGCCGGCCTGGATCACATGCCTGTGCGAATTCCGCGGCTGGCGTCGTCCGGTGATGGCGCGGCGGAGCTGGACCGAGCTGTTCTTCCTCGACGAGGCCACCGCCTTCGCGGCAGGGCACCGGCCCTGCTTCTTTTGCCGGCGCGACGACGCCAAACGATTTCGCGCGGCGTGGGAGAAGGGCAATGGTGCGAGCAACATCAGCGCCAAGGCGATGGATGCCGTCCTGCATCGGGAGCGTCTCGATCACGGCCGCAAGCAACTGCACCCGCTTACGATGCCGCTGGCGGACCTGCCCGACGGCGCGATGGTGCAGCAGGGCGAAGACAGCTTTCTGGTGATGCAGGGACAGACGCGGCTGTGGTCGCCGGCGGGCTACGCGTCGCATGCACGTATGGTCGATCGGGCGATGTTGTTGACGCCGCCTTCCACGTTGCGCGCGATCATGGCCGGTTATCGGCCCGTGCTGCATCCGACGGCGTCGGGCTGAAGCGCCGACATCCTCGTGATCAGCCCAGCCTCTCGCGCGCCACCGCGGCGCCCGCGCCGAGCGCCATCAGCTTGGCTTCGGCGATCTCGCGCCGCATCGGCGCCATGCCGCAATTGGTGGTGGCGATGATGTTGCTCTTCGGCACGAATTGCGACACCGCCTCGATCACCTTCACGACGTCCTCGGCCGTCTCCACCGTGTCGCTGGCGACGTCGATCACGCCGGCCTGCACGATTTTGTTCTTGAGCAGCGCGAGCAGGTCGAGCGGCACCTTGGAATTGCGGCACTCGATCGCGACCTGCTGGATCGGGCTGGCATCGATCGCGGGGAAGATCTGCTCGTATTGCCGCCACTGGCTGCCGAGCGTCTCCTTCCAGTCGGTGTTGGCCTTGATGCCGTAGCCGTAGCAGATGTGCACGGCGGTGGCGCAGGTCAGGCCCTGCGCGGCGCGCTCCAGCGCCTGGATGCCCCAATCGTTGACCTCGTCCATGTAGACGTTGAAGGCGGGCTCGTCGAACTGCACGAGATCGACGCCGTCGGCCTGCAAGGCCTTGGCTTCCTCGTTCAAGAGCTCTGCGAAGGCAAAGGCCATCTTGACCCGATCGCCGTAGTAGCGATCGGCAATGGTGTCGATGATGGTCATCGGACCAGGCAGGGTGAATTTCAGCTGCTTCTTCGTGTGCGTGCGCGCGACGCGCGCCTCGAAGGCATGGACGCGGCCCTTCAGCCGGAGCGGCGCGACCACCTGCGGCACCATCGCCTTGTAACGATCTTTCCGGATTCCCATCTCGACCTTGTGGGCGAAATCGATGCCCTCGATCTTCTCCAGGAAGCCGTGCACGAAGTGCTGCCGGGCCTGCTCGCCTTCGGTGACGATGTCGATGCCGGCGTCCTCCTGGATCTTCAGCCAGATCAGCGTCGAATCGCGCTTGGCGCGGAGCAACTGGTCGCCTTCGGACTTCCAGGGCGCCCAGAGCATGTTGGGCTCGGCGAGCCATTCCGGCTTCGGCAAGGAGCCGGCGATCGTGGTTGGAAACAGCATGGCGGCCCTCCCGGCAGGTTGAGTTGCGCCCCTTCCTGCCATGTCCTAACGTCGAGGTACAGAACAACGAAAGTCGCTCTCCATTCCAGCAGCGGCGACAGGGAAGGCCCAAGCAAGGGCCAGAGGAAAGGCCAACGGAAAGGTCATGATCGACCTCTATTACGCGCCGACGCCGAACGGCTGGAAAATCTCGATCATGCTGGAGGAACTCGGGTTGCCTTATCAGGTGATCCCGGTGAATATCCGCGCCGGCGAGCAGTTCAATCCTGAGTTTCTGGCGATCTCTCCGAACAACCGCATTCCCGCCATCGTCGATCACGATCCCGCTGATGGCGGCGCGCCGTTCTCGGTGTTCGAGACCGGCGCGATCCTGGTTTATCTTGCGGAGAAGACCGGTCGCTTGCTGCCGTCCGATTTGCGCGGCCGCTCCACCACGATCCAGTGGGTGATGTGGCAGATGGCGGGCCTTGGGCCGATGCTCGGCCAGCACGGCCATTTCGCGCTCTATGCGGCCGAGAAGATCCCTTACGCGATCGAACGCTATCGCGACGAGGCGGCGCGGCTCTACGGCGTGCTCGACCGGCAATTGGCCAAGACCGGCGCCTATGTCGCCGGCGACTATTCCATCGCCGACATCGCCTGCTTCCCCTGGACCATGACCCACAAGGCGCAGGGTTTTACGCTCGACGACTATCCCAATGTGAAACGCTGGTATGCCGAGGTCCGCGCCAGACCGCAGGTGCAGGCGGGGCTCGCGATCGGAAAATTCGTGAAAGAGCCGTTCGACGAGGAATCACGCAAGATCATGTTCGGCCAGCGTGCGAAGGAAGTGTTGGGAAGGAAGTAGGCCTCCGCTCCCTCCTCGTCATTGCGAGCGAAGCGAAGCAATCCAGACTGGTTCCGCGGAAAGATTCTGGATTGCTACGCTTCGCTCGCAATGACGGGGAGAGATCGAGACAAACAAGCCACAAGGAACCCCCATGATCGAATTCTTCTTCGACTGCTCCAGCCCCTGGACCTATCTCGCCTTCCACAACATCCAACCGCTCGCCAAAGAGCTCGGCGCCGCCATCACCTGGCGTCCGATCCTGGTCGGCGGCATCTTCAACACGGTCAATCCGAGCGTCTACGCGCAGCGCGAGAAGCCGGTGCCGCTGAAGGCGCGCTACATGAAGAAGGACCTCGCCGACTGGGCGCGTTCGGCGGGCCTTGCCATCAAGATGCCGCCGACGGTGTTTCCGGTGAACAGCGTCAAGGCGATGCGCGGCTGCCTCTGGCTCGGTCAGGACATGGTGCCGTTCGCGACATCTGTGTTCGAGACCTATTGGGGCGAAGACAAGGACATCTCGCAAGACGCGGTGCTCGCGGAGATCTGCAGGAAAGTCGGTATCGACGAGCAGAAGTTCTTCGCCGGCATTGCCGAGCAGGGCATCAAGGACCAGCTCAAGGCCAATACTGAGGAGGTGATGGCGCGCGGCGGCTTCGGCTCGCCGACCATCTTCGTGAACAAGACTGACATGTATTTCGGCAATGACCGCCTGCCGCTGATCCGCGAAGCGCTTCAGCGCAGCAACGCGAGCGCGGCCTGATGGTGCGCGCCGTCATCTGCCGCGAACTCGGCGCGCCCGAGACTTTGCGGCTGGAAGAATTTCCGTCGCGCGCGCTGAAGCCGGGCGAGGTACGCGTTGCCATCCGCGCCGCCGGGCTGAACTTTCCCGACGTGTTGATGGCCGCTGGCGAATACCAGCTCAAGCCGGAGCTGCCGTTCACGCCTGGCATGGAGGCTGCCGGTGACGTCACCGAATTGGGCGCGGAGGCGAGCGGCGTTGCCGTCGGCGACAAGGTCATCGTCAAGATGCGCCATGGCGCCTTTGCCGATGAAGCCGTGGTGACGCCGTCGCAGCTCACCCCCATGCCGTCCACCTTCGACTATGCCGAGGCTGCGACCTATCTCGCCGGCCACGGCACGGCCTATCATGCGTTGATTGATCGCGGCCGGGTCGCGCCGGGCGAGGTGCTGCTGGTCCACGGCGCCGGCGGCGGCGTCGGCCTTGCCGCCGTGGAGATCGGCAAGATGCTGGGTGCGACCGTGATCGCGACCGCCTCCAGCGACGAGAAGCTTGAGATCGCGAGATCGCGCGGCGCCGATCATCTTATCCGCTACGACCGCGAGCCGTTTCGCGATGCCGTCAAGCGCATCACCGATGGCCGCGGCGCCGACGTCGTGTTCGACCCGGTCGGCGGCCAGGTCTTTGAAGATTCGATGCGCTGCATCGCCTGGGGCGCGCGGCTGCTGGTGATCGGCTTCACCGGCGGCATCGGCTCGGCCAAGACCAATCTCCTGCTGATCAAGGGCGCCAGCGTGCTTGGCGTGCGCGCCGGCGAAGCGGTGCGCAAGAATCCTGCACTTGGCGAGGTCCGCCTGAAGGCGCTCTTGCAATGGGCGGAGGAGGGCAAGCTGCGCCCCAACGTCTCGCACCGCCTGCCGCTGGAGGATTATGCGAAGGCGATGCGGCTGTTGATCGACCGCAAGGCGATCGGACGGGTCGCGCTGCTGATGCAGTGACGGTGCCGTTTGCCTTGTAGGGTGGGTTAGCCCTGCAGATGCGCGAAGCGCATCTGCTCGGCGTAACCCACCACGTCTGTTACCGCGGATATTCAAAGAGGTGGGTTACGTCTTCGGCTAACCCACCCTACGAGAGTGTCACTTATACTCCCGCTCCGTCCACCACGGGAAATAATCCGGCATGTCCGTCGACACCTTGTTCTTGAACTGCGCCGGACGCTTCTCCAGGAAAGACACCACGCCTTCCTTCACGTCCTCGGAGCGGCCGCGGGCGTAGATGCCGCGGCTGTCGACCTTGTGGGCCTCCATGGGATCGTCGGCGCCCATCATGCGCCACATCATCTGCCGGATCAGCGCGACCGACACCGGTGCGGTCTTGGCGCAAAACTCCTTTGCCAGCGCACGTGCGGTCGGCAGCAGATCGTCCGGCGCGACCACCTTGCTGACGAGGCGGCCGGCAAGGGCTTCCTGGGCCGGGAAGACGCGGCCCGAATAGCACCACTCCAGCGCCTGCGAGATGCCGACGATGCGCGGCAGGAACCAGCTCGAGGCCGCCTCCGGGACGATGCCGCGCTGGGAGAACACGAAGCCGAAGCGCGCCGCCTCCGAGGCGATGCGGATGTCCATCGCCAGCTGCATGGTGACGCCGATGCCGACCGCCGGGCCGTTTACCGCGGCGATCACGGGCTTGAGGCACTTGAAGATGCGCAAGGTCACCTGGCCGCCGCCGTCGCGCACCTGCGGGTCGCTATAGTCGACCTTGCCGTCGGCGAAGCGCTTGACCGGCCCGCGCCGCGCGTCGCGGTCGAACGTGTCGGCGCCGGACGACAGATCGGCGCCCGCGCAAAAGCCACGGCCGGCGCCGGTGACAATGATGGCGCGGACATTGTCATCCTTGTCGGCGGCGTCGAACGCGTCGATCAGCTCTCGTTGCATCTGCGCGTTGAAGGCGTTGAGCTTGTCGGGCCGGTTCAGCGTGATGGTGAGGATCTGCTCGGCGACCTCGTATTTGATCGTCTCATACGCCATAGTGATTTCCTTCCTTTGTTTCTTATTCTCTCTTTAGCACGTCATTCCGGGGCGCGCCTCTTGGCGCGAGCCCGGAATCCATACTCATTATCGTGGTTATGGATTCTCAGGTGCGCAATTGCGCACCATAGCTCGTCGCTTCGCGACGCCCCGGAATGACGGAAGATCTCTACTTCGCCGGCGGCTTCGGCCAGGGCCGCTGCGGGCCGCGGAGACCTTCAAACGCCTTGGCCATGCCGAGCACGCCGATGTCGTCGAAGCGGCGGCCGACGATCTGCACGCCGATGGGAAAGCCCTTGGCGTCGAAGCCGCCGTTGAGGGAGATCGCCGGGTTCTCCGACATATTCCACGGTACGGTATAGGCGATGTGCTCGAACGGCTTCATGGGATCGTTGGTCGGCGAAGCCCATTCCGCCGGAAAGTTCACGTTCGGCGCGGTCGGCGAGATCACATAGTCGAGCTCGCAAAACAGCTTCGAGGCCGCGGCCCGGATCGCCATGGTCTGGTTGAAGCCGCGGATGACATCGACGCCCGAGAGCTTCGCGCCGGACTCGCCCCATCTGAAGATATAGGGCAGCACCTTGGCCTGCTCGGTCGCCGTTAGCCTGGACAGATCGTCCCACATCCGCGCGCGCCAGAAATTGTCGAGGCCGTCGAGCATCTCGCGCGTCAGGATGCCGTCGACCTCGGTGACGACGCTGCCAGCGGACTCGAACGCCTTCGCGGCCTTCACCGCGACCTCGCGCACCGGCTTCTCCAGCGCCAGGCCGCAGCCGGGATCGAGCATCAAGCCGATGCGCAGCTTGCGGGGCGACTTCTCCAGTCCCTTCCAGTTCAGCGGCTCCGCCGGCAGGCTCATGCCGTCGCGCCGGTCGGGCTTGGCGATCGCGCTCATCATCAGCGCGCAATCATCAACCGTGCGGGTCATGGGGCCTGCGACGCGGCCGACATAGGTGGGATCGATCGGCACGCGGCCGAAGCTGGGCTTCAGGCCGACGAGGCCGCACCAGCCGGCGGGCAGACGGACCGAGCCGCCGATATCGGTGCCGAGATGCAAGGGGCCATAGCCGGCCGCAGCAGCGGCGCCTGCGCCGGCGCTCGAACCGCCGGGATTCTTGCTGAGGTCCCACGGATTGCGCGCGAGCGCATGGAACGAGGAGAGCCCGGAGGACAGCATGCCGTAATCGGGCATGGTGGTCTTGGCGAAGATGATGCTGCCTGCCTCGCGCAGCCGCGCGGCGGGCGGCGCATCCTTCTCCGCCGGCACGAGTTTCACGCTGGCCGCGCCCAGCGGCACCGGCACGCCCTTGGTCGCGATGTTGTCCTTCACCGTGACGGGCACGCCGTCGAGCGCGCCGGACGGCTCGCCGCCGCTCCAGCGCGCGGTCGAGGCCTTTGCGGCCTCGCGCGCGCCGTCGGGGTCGAACGCATAGAGCGCCTTCAGATGCGGTTCCCAGGCCGCGACATGCGCGAGCACGTCCTCCAGCACCTCGCTCGGCGAGAACTGCTTGGCGCGATAGCCCGCGATCAGGTCGACCGCGGACAGATCGTGCAGCGAGGTGACCGCTTCCTCGACGCTCTTTTTATGCATTGCCACCCACCGGCATGCGCGTCTCGACGATGCGGGCGAACATGCTGGCGCCGATCGGCAGGATCTTGTCGTCGAGCACGAAGCCGGGATTGTGCACGGGCACCGAGCCGTCATGGCCGACCCAGAAGTAAGCGCCGGGAATGGTCTCCAGCATGTCGGCGAAATCCTCGCTGCCCATCTTCGGTTGGGTGCGGGTGATTACGTTGGCGGGGTCGACGATCGTGCGCGCGACCTCCTCGACCACCTTGGACTGCTCGACCTGGTTGACCAGCACGTTGAAGGTGTCGCGGATGTCGACGTCGATCGCGCAATTATAGGCGCTCGCGATGCCGGCGCAGATGGTGCGGATGCGCTCGCTGACCAGGGTGCGCACTTCCTTCGAGAAGGTGCGGATGGTGCCGCACAGATGCGCGTCGCCGGGAATGACGTTGTAGGCGGAGCCGGCATGGATCTGGGTGATCGACACCACCGCAGCCTGCAGCGGGTCGACGTTGCGGCTGACGATGGTCTGGATCGCCTGCGCCAGCGTGGTCGCGATGACCACCGCATCCTTGGAGCGCTCGGGCATCGCGCCATGCGCGCCGTAGCCGGTGATGCGGAGGTCGAAGAAGTCGGCGCTGGCCATCGCCGGCCCGGGCAGGATCGCGATCTCGCCGTGGTTGAGGTCGGGCGCGTTGTGCAGGCCATAGAGCTCGTCGCAGGGGAATTTCTCGAACAGGCCGTCCTTGATCATGGCGCGGGCGCCGCCGAGGCCTTCCTCGGCCGGCTGGAAGATCAGGTGCACGGTGCCGTCGAAATTCCGGGTCTCGGCGAGGTAGCGCGCGGTGCCGAGCAGCATGGTGGTGTGGCCGTCATGGCCGCACCCGTGGAAGCGGCCCGGGATCTTCGAGCTCCACTTCAGGTTGGTGTTCTCTTCCATCGGCAGCGCGTCCATGTCGGCGCGCAGGCCAATGCGCTTGCTGCCGGAGCCCTTGCCCTTGATGACGCCGATCACGCCGGTGCCGCCGAGGCCGCGATGCACCTCGATGCCCCAGCTCTTCAGCTTGTCGGCAACGATGCCGGAGGTGCGCACTTCCTCGAAGCCGATCTCGGGATGGGCGTGAAGGTCGCGCCTGATGGCGGTGAGTTCGTCGGCGTAGCCGTCGATGCGATCGATCGTGGGCATGTGTCCTGTCCGGTTAGCGTGAAGGTGGATTGAAAACGGGGCCGTTCGGCTTGATGCGGATGCCGGGTCGCAGGCGCGTCCAGGGCAGCGAAGCAGTGTCGGCCGGCATCGCGCCGGGCGCGGCACAGATCATCAGCTTCTCGGCGATCGGCTCGAAGTCGGCGCGGAAATGCACCGAACTCTTGTTGACCAAAATCTTCTGTTCGGTCGGCTCGATGCCGACATAGCGGTACATCGCCTGGTCGGCGAGCTGCGCCTTGTGCGAGGAGACGACGACGCGGACATCGCCGATGCGCAAGGCTGCGGACGGGCCCATCTCCATCTCGCGGCCGCCGTAATACGGTCCGGGCGCGATGAAGCGGCCGTCGGAAAGCTGCTCGACCACGAAAGTCTCGCGATAGGGCGCGTCGCCGGGAATGCCGGACTTGCCGCCGAGCGACAGCGTCACGGTGGCGCCGACGCCGGCCGCATGCGCGGCCTTGGCCGATTCCGGATCGTAGATCGCGCCGGTTGCCGCACTCGCTCTGTTGCGCACCAGCGCGCGCAGCATGCCCGTCGTGTCGGAATCGCCGCCGGCGCCGGGATTGTCCTGGGTGTCGGCGATGATGATCGGCTTGCTGGCGCTCTTGGCAAGTTCCATGGCGTGGCGCACGCCGTCGTCGGGCAACCAGATCGTGCCGTCGAAATCGTCCTCATGGCTTTCGATCAGCTTCAGAAGCGCGTCCACCGCACGATCCGCGTCTGCTTGCGTCTTGCCATAGGTGAACACGCTCGGACCGCAGTCGCGGAAATCGGCGGCGGGGAAGCCGGGCGCGAAGGAGAGGGTCGGGACGGCATCGCTCTCCAGCGCGGCGAGCCTCTCATAGATGCCCTTGGTGGGCTGGTCGTTGGTGCATTGCCAGCTGATCGGGATCAGGAACGGCAATTGCCGGAACGCTTTTGCGAAGCGCTGCTTCGTCTGCAGCAGCAGCGCGAGGTGCCGCGCGCAGGCGCGTCCGGTCTCGGCCATGTCGACATGGGGATAGGTGCGGTAGGCGATCAGCGCGTCCGCGTGCTCCATCATCTCGGGCGTGACGTTGGCATGGAGATCGAGGCTGGTGACCAGCGGAACATCCTTGCCGATGACGCGGCGCACACGCGCCAGGATCTCGCCTTCGCCGTCGTCGAGATGCTCGGTCACCATGGCGCCGTGCAGGTCGAGATAGACCGCGTCAATCGGCCCGGCGGCGGCGATGCCGTCGACCATGACCTTCACGATGCGCTCGAAGGCGTCCTTGGTGACGTGCGCGGAGGGGCTCGCGCCGCAGGCGATGGTCGGAACGAGTTCCCAACCGTTCGCTTCAGCACTGTCGACGAAACCGGCGAGCCCGACATTGATGCGCCGCATCACCTTCAAGACGTCCTGGCCTTGCGTCATCGCCGGCCAGCCGCCGCCATGCTGGAAGTCGGCGAAGGTCGCCTTGGTCGGAGCGAAGGTGTTGGTCTCGTGCAGGAAGCCGCCGACGGCGATGCGTGTCATTCAGTTCAGGTCCAGCGTTTTGAAAGTGCGCGACGTTAGCCTTGGCCCTGCGGAGAGAGCAAGGTGAGAGGCCATCGCGCCGTGCATGGCCTCAAGCTGTTTTGGGAATGCGTGCCGCGCACACGTCATTGCGAGCGTAGCGAAGCAATCCAGACTTTCTCCGCGGAGGGATGCTGGATTGCTTCGCGGCGCTCGCAATGACGAGCGGATAGACCTACGCGCTCGCCGCAACGCCCTCCGCCACCGGCCGGAAGTTCGCAAAGTCCCAGTTGCGTCCCGGCGCTGCATCCAGCAGGGCCTTGGTGTAGGCCTCCTTCGGATGGGTGAGCACTTCGGCGGCCGGTCCTTGTTCGACGACGCGGCCGTGCTGCATGACCACGACCTCGTCGCAGATCTGGGCTGCGACGCGTAAGTCATGAGTGATGAACAGGATGGCGATGCCGAGCCGCTTCTGGATCTCGTCGAGCAGTTCCAGCACCTGCGCCTGCACGGAGACGTCGAGCGCGGAGACCGCTTCGTCCGCGACCAGCACGTCGGGATCGAGCGCGAGCGCCCGGGCGATGGCGATGCGCTGACGCTGGCCGCCGGAGAATTGGTGCGGATAGCGCGACACGGCGTCGGGCGGCAGGCCGACCAGCTCGAGCAGCTCGCGCGCGCGCTTCATCGCGTCGGCATGCGAAGTGCCGTAATTGATCGGGCCTTCCGCGATGCTCTCGCCGACGGTGACGCGTGGGTTGAGCGAGCGGTAGGGATCCTGGAACACGATCTGGATCTTCTGCCGGTGCGGCTGCAGCAGGCGGCGCGAAATGTCGGCGATCTCGCGGCCGGCGAGGCGCACACCGCCGGAGGTCGGGTCGATCAGGCGCACGATGCAGCGCGCCACCGTCGACTTGCCCGAGCCGCTTTCGCCGACGATGCCGAGCGTGCGGCCCTTGCGCAGCGTCAACGTGACCTTGTCGGCAGCGACGACCTCGCGGCCTTTGCCGAAGAAGGCGCGCTCCTTGTAAACCTTGCTGAGCTCGTTGGCCTCGAGCACCACCGGCTCGCGGGTTTCCTCGCGCGGCGCCCGCGGCACCAGGCTCGGCACCGAGGCGAGCAGGTTGCGCGTGTATTCCATGGTCGGGTTGCGCAGCACGGTCTCGAGCGCGCCGGTCTCGACCAGGCGGCCCTGCCGCATCACCGCGACGCGGTCGGCGATCTCGGCGACCACGCCCATGTCGTGGGTGATGAACAGCACGGCGGTGCCGTGATCGCGCTGGAGGTCGCGGATCAGGGTCAGGATCTGCTTCTGCGTGGTGACGTCGAGCGCGGTGGTCGGCTCGTCGGCAATGAGCAGCTTCGGCTCCAGCACCAGCGCCATCGCGATCATGATGCGCTGGCGCTGGCCGCCGGAGAGGCGGTGAGGGTAGGAGGCGAAGATGCGCTCGACCTGGGGCAGGCGGACCTGCTCCATCATGTCGAGGATGCGCTTCTTGCGCGCCCTGGCATCGAGCTTGGTGTGCGCGCGCAGCACCTCGTCGATCTGGCGGCCGACTGGCACCACCGGATTGAGCGCGGTCATCGGCTCCTGGAAGATCATCGCCATCTTGGTCGCGCGCAGCTGGCGCAGGCGGCGGTCGGTGGCGGTGAGCAGCTCCTCGCCGACCAGCTTCACGCTGCCGGCGGTCGGCACCAGCGTGCCCTTCGGCAACAGGCCCATCGTGGTGAGCGAGGTCACCGACTTCCCCGAGCCGCTTTCGCCGACGAGGCACAGCGTCTCGCGCTCGCGCACCTGGATCGAAATGCCGTCGATGATCTTTGGCCCATTCGGCTTGTTGCCGACGGAAACGACGAGGTTGTTGATGTCGAGGATGGTGTTGGTCACGTCAATTCTCTCCGCCGTCATTCCGGGGCGCGCGTAGCGCGAACCCGGAATCCATTGAGCCGCGATGCAAGTGGTGAGATGGATTCCGGGCTCGCGACTTCGTCGCGCCCCGGAATGACGAAACGAAGGATCCTCACTTCCCCTCCCGCTGCTTCATGCGCGGATCGAGGGCGTCGCGGGCGGCGTCGCCGATCAGGTTGATGCTGAGGATGGCGATGGAGAGCAACAGGCCCGGCCAGAAGATCAGCGACGGCTTGATCTGGAAGTACTGGCGGCCCTCGGCCATGATGTTGCCCCAGGTCGGCGTCTCCGGCGAGATGCCGGCGCCGAGGAAGGAGAGGATGGCCTCGGTCAGGATGGCGCTGGCGCAGATATAGGTGCCCTGGACGATCAGCGGCGCGATCGTGTTGGGCATCAAATGGCGCCACATGATCTTCGGCAGGCTCGAGCCGACCGAGATCGCGGCCTCGACGTAAGGCTCCTCGCGCGCCGACAGCACGACGGAGCGGACCAAGCGGGCCACGCGCGGAATCTCGGGGATCGTGATCGCGATCAGCACGGTCCAGAGGCTGGCGCCGGAGAGCGACACCACGGCGATCGCGAGCAGGATGCTCGGCATCGCCATCAGGCCGTCCATGACGCGCATCATCACGGAATCGACCAGCTTGAAGAAGCCGGAGACGAGGCCGATCGCAAGGCCGATGGCGATCGACAGGATCGCCGCGCCGATGCCGATCAAGAGCGAGACGCGGCCGCCATAGATCACGCGCGACAACAGGTCGCGGCCGTAGGCGTCGGTGCCGAGCAGGAATTGCGCGGAGGACGGCTTGAGCCGCTGCGACGGGGCGAGCTGGATCGGATCGTGCGGCGCGATCAGCGGCGCCAGGATCGAGATCAGCACGATCAAGGCGAGCAGGACCGTCGCCGCGGCGATGATCGGCGTCGAGGTGAGGAATCCGAAGTGCGGCCGCAGCGGCGACGTGATCGGAATGGAGGACTGGGGAAGGGTATCGACCGACATTTTGTTCTTGTCCTTGCCTCAGTACCGGATCCGGGGATCGAGCAGGGTGTAGGCGACGTCGATGAGAAGATTGACCACGACGTAGATCAGCGAGGTCAGCAGGATCATCGCCTGGATCACCGGATAATCGCGCGCCAGCACCGCATCGACGGTGAGGCGGCCGATGCCGGGGATGTTGAACACGCTCTCGGTCACGACGACGCCGGAGATCAAGAGCGCAAAGCCGGTGCCGATCACGGTGATCACGGGCACGGCGGCGTTGCGCAGCGCATGGCGCATCATCACCGCGACCTCGTTGATGCCCTTCGCGCGCGCCGTTCGCACGTAGTCCTCGCCGAGCACGTCGAGCATCGCCGCACGCGTCATGCGCGCGATCAGTGCGATGTAGATGAAGGACAGCGCGCAGGTCGGCAGGATCATGCGCTCGAAGAACGGACCGAAGCCGTTGAAGATGCTACGGAAGCCCTGCACCGGCACCAAGCGCAGCTCGATCGCGAAGACCTGGATGAGGACATAGCCGACCACGAACACCGGCACCGAGAAGCCGAGCACCGACAGACCCATCACGAAACGGTCGATCCAGGTGCCGTGCTTCCACGCCGCGATCACCCCCAAGGGAACTGCGACGATGACGGCGAGGATGATGGTGCACAGCGCGATCGAGATCGACGGCTCGACGCGCTGGCCGATCATCTTCATGACAGGCAGGTTGGAGATCAGCGAGGTTCCGAGATCGCCATGCAGCAGCTTGTTCACCCAGGTGATGAACTGCACGATCAGCGGCTCATTGAGACCGAGCGATTCGCGGATGCGCTCGAGCCGTTCCGGCGTCGCGTTGTCGCCGGCGAGGATCGCGGCGGGATCGCCGGGGGTGAGGCGGAGCAGGAGGAACACGAACAGCGCGACCACGCCCATCACGGGCACGGCGGCGAGAATTCGGCGAAGGAGATATCCGAGCAAGGTGGATCCGTCAGTTTAGAGTCAAATCGGCGGCAGCGGCGAGAGGTCAGTTCTGCCACCAGCCTAACATTTCAGCAATTCCCGTGCCATGAGGGCCACAGTTTTTGCGGTGCAGCCAGTCCTGATGGGGTGGTCAAAGCGGAGCGTGCCCACCTCCTTTCACTCAGGAAAAACGGTGGGCCCGGCGCTTTGCGCCTTTGCCCACCCTGCGGAATAGCTTCGCGATCACTCCAGCGTCGCCAGCAGCCCCGCCATCAGCCGACCACGCTCAACGAGACTTTCGACTTCGATATACTCCTCCAGCGTGTGGCCATTGCCGCCGCGCACGCCGAGGCCGTCGAGCGTCGGGATTCCCATCGCGCCGGTGAAGTTGCCGTCGGAGCCGCCGCCGGAGCTTGCATGCGGCAGTTCCATGCCAAGGGATTTGGCGATGCCGCGCGCCTTCTCATACAGCGCCATGGTGCCGGCATCCGGCTCCCAGACCGGCCGCGTCACGCCGCGCGTGACCTTGAAGGTGACATCGTTGCTGGTGCCCGACAGCGCCAGCATCCGCTCGACACCGCGATCGAGATCGGCCTGGCGCTTGGCCATCGACAGCGCTTCGCCCGTCGCGGTGGTGGCAACGCAATTGACCCACTGGCCGCCGTGCACGACGCCGACCGAGAAGGTGCAATCCTCCGTCGTCATCGCGTCGATGCTGAGAATCTGCCGCGCCATCTCGCGGATCGCCGAGCGTCCCGCCGACAGCGTGGCGCCGGCGTGGCTCGGCCGGCCCGTCGCCTCGAGGTTGAAGCGTGCGATGGCGTAACGTCCGGTGGTGACGCCGTTGTCGGCGCGACCGGGCTCCGGCACCAGCACGTATTTGTTGCGCGCGGCCTCAGCCTCGATGATGTCGCGCGTCGAGGGCGTGCCGACTTCCTCGTCCGGCGTGAACAGCACCGTGATCGGCAGCGGCGTGGTGAAGGATGCGCGCGCCAGCTGCCGGATCGCTTCCAGCGAGAGATAATTGCCGCCCTTCATGTCGTAGATGCCGGGGCCGTAGCATCTGTTGCCCTCGCGCCGCCATTTCAGCTTCTCGATGGTGCCGACCGGGTGGACGGTGTCCATGTGGCCGGCGATCAGGATGCCCGGCTCGCCCTGCTTCGGGTGGGGAAAGCGCGCGCGGATGACGCCGGCAAAACCCTGGCGGCCGGCGATGCGCTCGATCGTCGCACCCATGATCGCCATATCCCGCGCCGCGATATCGAGCATGCGGTCCACGGCGCCTGCGTTCCAGGTCGGGCTTTCGCATTCGACCCAGCCGCGCAAGCCCTCGAGCATGGCCTCGGAATCAAAGGGGAGATTGGCAGGATTCATCTCAATGTCTCTCGAGCTGGAAAGATGGAACGCGCATTGCATCGGCGCGGTCAGGACAAGTGGAGGTGTTGTAGAGCCAAATCGATCCCGGTGGAGCCCGTGCATGCGCCGCAAGGGCTTGCAACGAAACCGGATTGACGCGCTCGGCACTGTCTGCAAGTCTCGAAAAGATAAAGGCATTGCATATGGTTAGTTCGCCCAAAGAACGAACCGGATGCTCAACCAATAATCCGCCTTTGAACAGTTTCACGTCAGGAGAACTTTCTATGTTCCACTTCATGCGCCGGGGGCCTCGTGCGTTCGCCTCCACACTTGCGCTGTCGGTCGTCGCGCTTTCGACCGCGCTGGCCTCGCCAGTGCTTGCGGCCGGCAAGACCCTCACCGCAGTGATGCACTCGGATTTGCGCATCATCGACCCGATCTTCACCACGGCCTACATCACGCGTGACCATGGCTACATGGTTTACGACACGCTGGTGGCCACCGATTCCAACTTCAAGGTCCAGCCGCAGATGGCGGACTGGAAGATCTCCGACGACAAGCTCACCTACACCTTCACGCTGCGCGACGGTCTGAAGTGGCATGACGGTGCGCCGGTTACGGCGGAAGATTGCGTCGCTTCGCTGAAGCGCTGGGCCGCGGTCGACGGCATGGGCCAGAAGCTCATGGACTTCACCGCCAGCATCGAGGCGACCGACGCCAAGACCATCACGCTGAAGCTGAAGGAGCCCTACGGCCTCGTCCTCGATTCCATCGGCAAGCCGTCCTCGCGCGTCGCCTTCATGATGCCGAAGCGCCTTGCCGAGACGCCGGCGGATAAGCAGATTCCCGAGCAGATCGGCTCGGGCCCCTTCAAGTTCGTGCAGGGAGAATTCCAGCCCGGTGTGAAGGCGGTCTACGTCAAGAACACCGATTATATTCCGCGCAAGGAGCCGGCGAGCTGGACCTCCGGCGGCAAGGTGGTGAAGGTCGATCGCGTCGAGTGGCTCACCATGCCGGACTCGCAGACCGCGGTGAATGCGCTGCAGTCGGGCGATATCGACTTCATGGAGAACCTGCCGTTCGACATGCTGCCGGTGCTGGAAGCGAACAAGGAGCTCACGATCCAGGTCCTGAACAAGTTCGGCTTTCAGACTCTCGGCCGGATGAACTTCCTTCATCCGCCGTTCGACAACGTGAAGGTGCGGCGTGCAGCGTTGCTGGCGATCAATCAGAAGGACGTGCTCGACGCGCTGGTCGGCAATGCCAAATATCAGAAGATCTGCGGCGCCTTCTTCATTTGCGACACGCCGCTCGCGACCGATGCAGGCTCCGAGACCCTGGTGAAGGGGAACGGCATGGCGGAAGCCAAGAAGGCGCTCGCCGAGTCCGGCTATGACGGCACGCCGATCGTGATCATGGCCCCGGGCGACGTCACGACGCTGAAGGCGCAGCCGATCGTCGCGGCCCAGCTGCTGCGCGAAGCCGGCTTCAAGGTCGACCTGCAGGCGACCGACTGGCAGACGGTGGTGAGCCGCCGTGCGAGCCAGAAGCCGCCGAAGGAAGGCGGCTGGAACATGTTCTTCACCAACTGGGTCGCGGCCGACGTGTCCAACCCGATCGCCAATCTCTCGATCGGCGGGCAGGGCAAGAAAGGCTGGTTCGGCTGGGCGGAGGACGCCAAGATCGAGCAGCTCAAGGACGCTTTCGTCCGCGCGTCCTCGATCGACGAGCAGAAGAAGATCGCCGCCGACATCCAGAAGCAAGCCTATGAGCAGGTGATCTACATTCCGCTCGGGCAGTATCTCATCCCGAGCGGCTGGCGCAAATCGCTGGCCGGCGTGCTCGACGGTCCCGCGACGCCGGTGTTCTGGAACGTCGACAAGTCGGAGTAAGCCGGGGACCTCCTTCGTGACCTCGGACAAAAAGGCGGCGCCGCTGATCAGCGGCGCCGCTGTCTTTTCGGCTAAGAAGGCGCGTGCTTTTAACCCTTCCAATCTGCAATTCTTGCTATTTGCTTCAATCCTGAAATAGATGCGTCGTCCGCGCGCATCTTTTTTCCGTCTTCAAATCTGATTCCCGTGCCGATCGATTTTGCACTTCAGGCGATGGCCGAACGGTCAGATCGCGCACCGGCGCGTTGGCGGCGGCCGTTCCTGCGCTGGCTCGACGGTGTCGAGGCCGGCTGGGCCGTGCCGCTTCTCATCGCCTGCTTCGTTGTGATCTGGACGCTCTATCTGGCGATCGCCTATGCCGGCGGCGGTCTGCACCCCGATACGCTCGAGGCCTGGACCTTGGGCCGGCATTTCGCCTGGGGCTATCACAAGCACCCGCCCTTGAGCGGCTGGATTGCCGCCGCCTGGACCTCCGTCTTCCCACTCAGCGACTGGTCGTTGCAGTTGATGGCGATGGCCAATGCCGGGCTTGCATTGGTCTTCGTCGACCGCATCGCGCGGCAATTCGTGACCGGGCACAGGCGCGTCCTGGTGCTGCTGCTCCTGATGCTGACGCCGGTCTACCAATTTCACGCCCAGCGCTTCAATGCCAATTCGGTGCTGCTGGCAATCTGGCCGCTTGCGACCTGGTGCTTCCTGCGCGCATTCGAGACGCGCGCCTGGTCCTGGGCAATCGCGGCGGGATGCACGACCGCGCTGGCGATGGTCGGCAAATATTACTCGATCTTCCTCGTCGCGAGCTTGGCCTTCGCCGCGCTGGCGCACCCGGCGCGGCGCGCTTATTTCAGCTCGGCTTCGCCATGGATATCGGTGGTCGTGGGGCTCGCGGTGCTGTCGCCCCACATCCATTGGCTCGCGACCACGGGCGCTTCGACCTTCACCTACGCGCTGGCGCATGCCAACGGCAACCTCGCAACCTCACTCCACGAGGTGAGAAACTTTCTGCTCGGACTGGCCGCGGCGATGAGCATATCGGCCGTGATCTGGCTGCTCATCGCAGGACCGCGCCTAAGGCAGTTTCCGGCCGACTTCGCGGCCATGAGCCCGGGCCTGCGGCTTCTGTTCTACGTCGCGATCGGCACGATCGTGCTTCCGCTGCTGACGTCGCTTGTGATGGGCACCGATTTGCCGTCACTCTGGGCGTTGCAGGGCCTGTTCCTGTTCGCCATTCTCGTGGTCTGCGGCACCAGCTATCGGATCGAGCGCTTCCACACGGTCAACGTCACGATGATCGTTGCCGGCGCTGCGCTCGCCGCCGTCCTGGTCGCGGCGCCGATCCATGCCGTCCATCGCAACAATCACGGCTATGAAGAGGGCCGGAATTTTTACGTGCAGGCGGCCAGCGAATTGACGCGCCAGTGGCGCGAGGTGACCGGCGAGCCGCTTAGCGCCGTCAGCGGCGACGATGCACTCGCCTTCGCGACGGCGTTCTACAGCCCCGACCATCCCTATTACGCGCGGCCGTTCGCGCATCAATACACCTGGGGCCTGCCGCGCAGGACGACGCTGGACCGCGGCTGGGCTGCACTCTGTTTCCAGGGGCAGGAGCACTGCAATCGCTGGCTGGAATGGGTGTCCGCCCGTGGCGGACGTTTCGTCAGGCGCGAGTTCACCGTGCAGGCCTCGCTATGGGGCCGGCTTGGCGTGTCTCGCGAGGTGATCGTGCTGATGGCGCTGCCGCAAGCAAGCCCGGCACCGAGCGCTGCGGATGATTTCAGCGCCAGCCGGCGAGGAACCCACTAGACGCCATGCTGAAGCGCGACGAAATGAAGCCAACGAAGCAAGGACGGAGGTGCGCTCCCTCTCCCGCTTGCGGGAGAGGGTTGGGGAGAGGGTGCTTCCGCAATGGGATAGTCTCCTAGAGGAGAAAGCCCTCACCCGCGCCTACGGTGCAACCTCTCCCGCAAGCGGGAGAGGTTGCACCGAGCCTGCCGCAATCGATTTGACCTAAACCCATTCCCGCCTAGCAATGGCTGTCGCGCACCTGCTCGAGCCCCTCGCTCGCAAGAGGCGCGGTGAACGTGACCTGCTCGGCCTGCGGTTCAGACGGCTCCACATTTTGAAGCTTTGCCTCAGCGTGGTCTTCGCGATGTTCCAGTTCCATTACAGCATCCTCTAGAATTGCTGCAGGACAACATCGAGGCCGCCTCCTGGTTCCTCAGACGGGACGATGATGCGGCCTGAACAGCCGTCCCTTCTCGACCACCAGCACGATCGCGACCGCGGCGAGAGTGGACAGGAAGAAGCCGATCGAGAAGGGCAGCAGCGTGCCGTCGAAGCTCTGCCCGATCGCCATGCCGACCACGATTCCGATCAGCGTGGTGATCGAGCCGTAGAGCGAGGAGGCGGTGCCGGCGATGTGGCCCTGCGGCTCCATCGCGAGCGCGGTGAAGTTGGCGACCATCATGCCGAACGAGAACATCATCAGGGCGGAGAGCACCATGAACAGGGCGAGCGGCAGCACGCCGAGGCATTCCGTCAGCAGCATCACGCCGGCCACGAATGTGTAGAGCATCAGCGCGCCGTGCGAGATCACGCGCATGCCGAGCCGGCCGACCAGCCTCGCATTGAGGAAGCCGGCGATGGCGGTGCCGGCGGCGATCGCGGCGAAAGCGAGCGGGAAATATCGGCCGAGATGATAGATGCCGGTGAAGACCTGCTGGGCGCAGAAGACATAGGCGAACAGCGCGCCGATGACGCTGCCGGCCGCGGTGGCATAGCCGATGGTCTGGCGATGGGTCACGGTCTGCCGGAACGCCGAGAGCACGTCCGCGGGCGCCAGCGATCGGCGCTCGGACGGGGGGAGCGTTTCAGGCAGCCGCAACACGCACCATGCGAGTGCGAGCAAGCCATAGAGCATCAGCACCACGAAGATGCCGCGCCACGCCGTCACCAGCAGCACCGCCTGTCCGAACGAGGGGGCGACCACGGGCACCGCGATGAACACCATCATGGCGAGCGACATCACGCTCGCCATGCGGCGGCCGACATAGCAGTCGCGTACGATCGAGGTCGCGATCACGCGCGTCGCCGAGGTGCCGAGCCCCTGGAGCGCACGCGCCAGCAACAGCGTCTCGAACGAGGGTGCGGCGACCGCCAGCACGCTCGCCACCGCATAGACCGCCATGCCGCCGAGCAGCACCGGCCGGCGACCGAAACGGTCCGACAGCGGGCCCATGACGAACTGGCCGGCGCCGAAGCCGATCAGGAAGGTCGACAGCACGAGTTGAAGATGGTTCTCGACGGGAATCTTGAAGGCGGCGCCGATATTGGGCAGTGCCGGCAGCATCATGTCCATGGCGAGCGGATTCAGCGCCATGATGGACGCGATCACGATGACGAATTCCGGAAAACCCATCGGGCGGTGTCCCGCGGACACCCAATCGTCGGCATTGACGTCAGACAAGAAGCTTACCCCTGCAATCGAAGGACTTATCTAGCCTTGATGCTGCGTTGCACAACCCATGTTTCGGGATGGCTGGCAGGCGGAGCAGGGGCGGTCAAGACCTGGTGAGGCCCCCGCTGCCGGCCTGATGGTCATGCTCGACCGATCGCGGCGCGCATGGAAGCGCTTTCCGAAACCGCGTCAACGAGGGTAGGGCCCGGCAACCAGGGATTCACCATAAGATCGCGCATGGCCCGCCGGGGAGATGAATCGGCAACACGTCCTGTCCATTGTGGCCGGACCGGCTCCGCAACGGCGCCGGGAGAAGCCAGGCCAAGCAGGGTATCGCCCGTGTCCGACATGTCCGGTGCAGCACGATGGTTGGCGCCTGCGGCGAGTGCCGGCAAGCGCAACGCCTGGCTTGCCTGCCTGATCGCGCTGACGGCGCTGCTGGCGCTCGGCAATCTCGCCAACGATGCCTCGCTCGACCTGCCCTATGGCTGGGACGTCCGGGTCAATTGCGCAGCCGTCGATGCGCATGCCGAAGGGCTCGATCCCTACTTCGTCAAGAACCTGAAGGGCACCACATATTCTTATCCCTATCTGCCGGTGACGCTGGACGTTTTCCGTCCGCTCTGCGCGGGCGGCGTTCTGGTCGATCATTACAGAGGCATCTATCTCGTCCTCGCCGTGCTCTGCGGGCTGCTTCTGCCAGGCCTCGGCCGAACGCGTCCCAGCGCGCGCGATGCTGGGCTGAAGGTGCTCTGCGCGCTCGGCGCGTTCGTCGGTTTCGAATTTGTGGTGGCGTCGGGCAATTTTGCGCTGCTGAGCGGTGTGCTGACCACGATCGCGCTGAAGCTCCTGCTTCGCCCGCGCGCGCTCGAACGAGATCCGAGCTTTTCCTTGCGCCTCACCGGCGCTGCGCTGCTCGGTCTCGTCACCTCGTTCAAGCTGGTGTTTTTCCCGGTGCTGGCGGCGCTCTATTTCCTGCCGCTGCCGCGCGGCCGCAAGCTGGCCCTGATCGCGGTGGCCGTCTTCGCCTTCGCGTTGCCGGTCGCGGTGTCGCGGCTGTTGCATCCCGATCTGTTCGCGAGCTGGCTGCTCGCGATCGCGGGACAGATTCCCGGCCAGCATGCCGTCGGTCTCGTCGAGACCAATCCGTCGCTCTTGCTGCTGGCGCGCGACCTCATGGCCCAGGCCGGCGTCAGTGACGGCAAGCCGGCGATGTTGGCGGCCTATGTGCTCGCGGCACTCGCGCTCGTGCTCGTGCCGTTCGCGCTGTGCGTCCTGCGGCTGGCTGCGAGCGGATCGGTGCGGGGATGGGCATCGCTCCCGACCGAGCTCGATCGCTGGCTGATGGATCACCCGCGCACGGCCATGCGCATCACGGTGCTCGCCATGTTCGCGCTCTATCTCAGCTCGCCGCGTCTGAAGGAATATGCCTTCTTCGAGCTCGCGCTCTATGCCGCGATCCTCATCGTCGATCTTCCGCCCCTGGCGCTAGCGGCCGTTCTCGGCGTCGGCCTCGCCCTTCCGGCACTGGTCTCGCTTCTGGGAGCGCCGATCGAGGGCACCTTCATCCTCCTCGTCACCGCGCTGATCTGCTTCTGGATCCTGCTGCTCGATTTCCGCGCGGAGCCGAAGCGCCTCGAGCAGGGATGAGCCAATCGATGGTGCGGGCAGCCGGGGTCGAACCGGCACAGCGCTTGCGCACCGAGGGATTTTAAGTCCCTTGCGTCTACCAATTCCGCCATGCCCGCTTGATCCAACGAGATCAAACACTTAAGTCCGTTCCGGCGGTCTGGAATTGGCGCGTTCGCAGCCGAAAGGACGGTACTTCCTTAAGCGAGCCGGGCGCACAAGGCAAAGCCTCAATCCGGACATCTGTTGCTGCTTTAGGCATTCTCAATCCACGGGGGCTATTCATCCGGCATGGCTGCTTCGTTTTCCTCTTCGCTGCGCGGCGTTGGCGCGCTGTTCGCGCTGCTTGCGGCTGGCCTTGCGCTGTCCGGCTGCGCCAGCGTGAGCGAGACGATCGCGCCGGCCTTCGCCGATCCCGCCAAATACGAATTGTACGATTGCAAGCAGCTGGAGACCGAGCGCAAGGGGCTCGCCAAGCGCACTGACGATCTGCGGGCGCTGATGCAGAAGGCCGAGACCGGGACCGGTGGCGCGGTCGTGTCCGAGCTCGCTTATCGCAACGATTATGTCGCCGTGCGCGGGCAGGCCCAAATGGCCGAGGACGCCTGGCGCCGCAACAGATGCCGGGAGTCGCCGCCTGAGGAGCCGCCGCCTCCGGCATCGCCCGCGGCCGCCGCCAAGCCCGCAGCGAAATCCGGCAAAGCCGCCCGCTGAGGCGTCCTGCCGAGCGCACTTCGCCTCAAGGCCGCCAGCCGTAGATCCAGTCCTGCCGCGCCAGCATGCGCTCCGGGCCGAGCGCGCGGATCGCGAGATCGCGTGCGAGCGCCAGCGGCCCGCTGAGATGATAGATGCGACCCTGCTGCCGCGCGGTCCGCTGCACCCGCCGCACCCGCGCCTGGCGCGCACGGCCGTATTGCGTCAGCGCGGCGGCGACCTCTTTGCTGCTCTCGGCGGCCTCGAGGCTCAAATGCCGGGCGAGCACGGCGGCATCCTCGATCGCCATGCCGGCGCCTTGCGCTGCGAACGGCAGCATCGCATGCACGGCATCGCCGAGCAGCGCCACCGAACCCTTGCTCCAGGGGCAGCCGTCGGGGACGCCGAACAGCGCCCATTTGCGCCAGCTGTCGACCGCGGCGAGCATCATCCGCGCCGCCGGCGGCCAGCGTGGGCCGGCAAAGGCGTCCATCGCCTCGCTGACATCGCCGGGCGTGCTCCAGCCCGGCCGGTTCCAGGTGCCCGTCAGCACCGCGACCACGTTGATCTGGCGCCCGCCCGCGATCGGATAGGCCACCAGATGGGCGTTCGGTCCCATCCAGAGCTGCACCCGGCGCGCGGTATAGTCCTTCGGCAGCTGCGTGGCATCGAGCGTGCCGCGCCAGGCGATCAGCCCCGAGAAACGCGGCTGCACCTCGGGAAACAGATGCTGGCGCACCGTCGACCAGATGCCATCGGCGCCGATCAGCGCGCTGGCGAGATCGCTGCGGCGGATCGTGCCGCTGCGATGGACCACCGTCAGGCCCTTGGCATGGGGCGCCACATCCTCGAACGTCGCGCCCAGCTTCAGGTCGATGTCGGGATGGTCGGCAACGGCGCCGGCGAGGGCCGATTGCAGGTCGGCACGGTGCACCACCCAATAGGGCGCGCCGGCGCGCGCGGATGCGGCTTCGCCGAGCGGCATGCGCAGCAGCTCGCCGCCGGCGCGCGCGCTCATGATCGAAACCGCCTCCGGGGTGACGGCGCGCAGCTTGAGGCGTTCGGTCAGGCCGAGCTCGACCAGCACGCGGCTGGCATTGGGGGAGAGCTGCAGGCCGGCGCCGACTTCCTCGAGGCGTTCGGCCTTTTCCAGCACGACGATGCGGAAGCCGCGCGCCGCGAGCGCGAGTGCGGCCGTCAGGCCACCGATGCCGGCACCGGCGATGACAATCGTTCGGGAGAGCGCCACCCCTTAACCGGTGGACGCGGTCAGGCCACCTTGTCCTTCAGCACGCATTCCGGCGGGCGGGCTTCGCCCGCCTTCAGGTCGGCCGCGAAGCGGTACAGCGTCGAGCAATAGGGGCAGATGATCTCGTTGTCGTTGCCAAGGTCGAGGAAGACGTGCGGATGGTCGAACGGAGGGTTGGCGCCCACGCACATGAACTCTTGCGAGCCGATCTCGATGACGGGGACACCGGCATCGTTATGAAAGTGCGGGACGACATGGTCGGACATCGTAGTTCATCCTGGAGTGGCAGAGGCGGCAGACACAATCAACGACTGACGCGGCATCTTTGAGGCGCCGCGGACCATACTGGCGGGTGCAGATGATTGCTAGTCCAATGGAACCGAAAAGCTCCGCAAGCGCCCCATGCTCATTGGCTCATGCAAATTCGACACAATCTTGCGGCCTGAGAGAAGCCCTTCTTTCGTCGGGGACGTTGTGTCGCAATTTTGGCATACTATCTCTGTGGTTGCGTGAAATCGGGACGAAAGGCGTATCGTTCCGCGCGGGCATCCAAGGGCATCCGGGCTTTTCCACATGAAGTGGTTTCGAATCAGTACGGCGTTGGCGGGAGTGGCCGCGTGCGGCTTCATGCTTGCGCAGGTGGCGCCGCATGCCCGCGAGGCCGGCGCGATCCTGGCCGCCCAGGACGATCCGGCCGCACTCTCCGAACTGAAGCTCGATGCAGTGCTGCGGCACAACGACCGCCTGGTTCAGGACAATATCGAGGCCGCGCTCGCCGCCGGCGATGCCGATCTCGCCGACAGTTTCGTGGCGCTGGCGCGTGACCGCAACATCGCGCTTCCCGACGATCTCCTGAGCCGCGTCGGCGACGCCGTGAAAGCGGAGAATTCGACCTCGCATTTCGCCAAGCGCTTCGCCACCGGTCTCGTCACCGGCAACGCGGACGATGTCGCGAGCCTGTCCGGGACCGTGGCCGGCGATCTGTTCGTGTTCGGCGACATCAGGGACGTGGTGCGCGAGGGCAAGCACCTCGCCATGGGTGAGGAGACCGACCGCCTCGTGCTCTCTCTTGCGGCGGCCGGCCTTGCGGTGACGGCGGCAACCTACGTGTCCGTCGGCGGTGCCGCGCCGGTGCGCGCCGGACTGACGCTGGTGAAGGATGCGCGCAAGCTCGGACGGCTCGGCGAGGGGCTCGCCGCATGGGCCGGCCGGTCCGCGCGCGAGGTCGTCGACACGCCGATGCTCCGGAACGCGGTGGCATCCGGCTCGGTGCTGCGGCCGGGCCAGACCGTGAGCGCGATCAAGGCCGCGTTCCGCGCCGAGAAGGCCGGTGCGCTGGTCCGCCTCGGCAAGGACGTCACGCGCGTCGCCGGAAAGACCGGCACGCGCGGGGCGATGGATACGCTGCGCATCGCCGAAGGTCCGAAGGATGTCGCGCGCGCGGCGCGGCTTGCGGAAGCCCATGGCAGCAAGACCCGGGCCATCATGAAGCTGCTCGGTCGGGGCGCGCTGCTGCTCGTCGGCGGCGCGTTCGATCTGGCGCTCTGGCTGTTTGGCGCGGTCGTGACCCTGTTCGGCCTGCTCTCCTCCATCAAGGCGACGACCGAGCGCCTGACCCAGGCCTGGTGCGATCGCAGGCGAGCGCGGCGGCTTCGCCGCGCGCAGATTGCCGCCGAAGCTGCGCTGGAAGCTGCGGCTCTCAAGGCCTAAAGCGGACGAAATTGCGGTCAATCGTCGGCGCACTCCGGGTCATTGTTTGAGCATGATCTCCGCGCAAGCGCGCTCCGCGTCTGTCGCGCGGAAAAACCGCTGCACATCTGTCCGGATCGTGCTCTAAGATCGGCCATTCCCCTCCAGACCTCACGGAACTGATGATGCCGAGCTTTCACAACGGCGCCGTTGAAATTGCCTATCTCGACGAAGGCGAGGGCGATCCGATCATCCTGGTGCACGGCTTTGCCTCCAGCAAGAACGTGAACTGGGTCTATCCGACCTGGGTTTCGGAACTGCGCAAGAACGGCCGGCGCGTGATCGCGCTCGACAATCGCGGCCATGGCGAGAGCGCAAAGCTCTACGAGCCCGCGCAATACTCCATTCCCGTGATGGCCGGCGACGTGCTCGCGCTGATGGATCATCTCGCCATCCCGCGGGCCGACATCATGGGCTATTCGATGGGCGGGCGGATGACGGCCTGGCTCTCCCTCAACGAGCCGCAGCGCCTGCGCTCGGCGATCCTCGGCGGCATCGGCATCGGCGGCCTGATCGAGGGCAGCGGCCCCGGCGAGAACGTGGCGAAGGCGCTGGAGGCGCCCGCGCTGGATGACGTCACCGATCCCGTCGGCCGCACGTTTCGCGCGTTCGCCGACCAGACCCGCTCCGACCGCCGCGCGCTCGCCGCGTGCCTGCGCGGCACGCGCGATCTCATGACCCGCGAGGAAGCCGCGCGCATCGACGTGCCGGTGCTGATCGCAGTCGGCAGCGCCGACGACGTCGCAGGAAGTGCCAGCGCGCTCGGCGCCATCATCCCCGGCGCGGAAGTGCTGGACATTCCGAACCGCGACCACATGCGTGCGGTCGGCGACAAGGTCTACAAGACCGGCGTGCTGGATTTCCTGTCACGGCGGGGGTGAGTTGGCAAAGGGCCAAGCGGGGGTCTTCGCCTACTAATCCCTAGGACCTTTAGCCCAGTTTCTTGGCGCCTCAATTTCCGTGTCGACCGCTGCTTCACGCTGCCTCGTCGCTGAACACGGCGGGAAGCGTGTTGAGGAACGACATGACGCGCTGCGTGCGCAGGGGCGGGCGGCGGTCGGAGGTGCGCACCATCCATAGCGGTTCCTTAGGTGCGCGCCAGGGCGCCAGCACTTCGACCAGCCGGCCGGTGCGAAGGTCTTCGCCAACGAGCCACGCTGGCCCCCAGCCGATCCCAAACCCATTCGCGATCAAAGCGAGCGAAGCATGCGCGTCGTCGCAAATGTGCTTGGGCTTGGGCGTGACGCGCATGGGCCCTTTGCCGCGCGGGTCGGCGAAGCGCCAGGTCAGGATCTGACCGCTCGCGGGATTCCGGAAGCCGACGTGGTCGTGCGCGGAAAGCTCAAAGGGAGTGGCCGGCGCGCCGCGCGCGTTGAGATAGGCGGGCGAGGCGCAAGCGATCCAGGAGAACGTGCAAAGCCGCCGCGCCTGATGGCCCGGCGCGCGGTCGAGGGGCCCTGAGCGGATCGCGACGTCGACGCCTTCCGCCGCGAGATCGAGAATCTCGTTGCGGAATTTGACCTCGATCTCGATTTCCGGTCGTTCCCGCAGGAACGCGGGCAGCCGCGGCAGGATGCAGGCGCGCGCGAACGAAGCGGGGGCGGTCACGCGCACCCGTCCGCCATCGTCGCGCGCGACTTCGCCGAGCGCGGATTGGACACGGGCGAGACTTTCAACCAAGGCGCGTCCCGCCGCCATCAGCCGGTCGCCCTCTTCGGTCAGCGCCAACGAATGGGTGGAGCGATGCAAAAGCCGCAACCCGTGGGCCTTTTCGAAGCGGGCGACCGCCTTGGACATCGCCGAGGTGGTCGTCCCCGCCCGCCGCGCGGCTTCGGCGAACGAGCCCGCCTCGACGACGCGGACGAAGGCGAGGAGACGCGAGAGATCGGGAGGCAAGGTCGTTGTGGACATAGAGTCCACATAGCCATGGCCAGGCGATCACTACAAGAGACATTCCCGAACGGCTAATTCAGGGAGCGTCAGCGCGCATTCTGCGGCGCTTTAAAACGCGGGAAGTCCCATGAACCCCATCGAAATCACCCTGCAAGCCCTTGACGTCGCCGAGCGCGCGATTCCACCCGGCCAGCCGGTTTATATGCTCAATCTGCTGCGCTACCGCGCGCATGCGCGCTACGAGGACGGATTCGACGCCGCGCCCTGCTCGGGCCGCGAGGCTTTTCATGAACGCTACAGGCCGGCATTCCGGCGTCTTGCGGCCGGCAAGCCGCTCGCGCGGATGTTTTCCGGGCCGGTCCTCACGAGCCTCGTCGGCGCGTCAGGCGAACGCTGGGACGAAGCGGCGATCAATGAATACGGCGATTTCGCCACCTTCCGCTCGATCGTCGACACCGAGACTTACCGGCGCGAAGCCGCCCCGCATCGGCACGCGGCGCTCGAGGATTTCCGGCTGTTCGCGCTCGCCAAGGAGATGTGAAAAATTGTGGGTGAATTACGGTGACGGTGCAGAGATCACATGCGTGCGGTCGGCGACAAGGTCTACAAGACCGGCGCGCTGAAGTTCTTGTCACGGCGCGGGTGAGGCCATGTTGCCTGAGTTGCCACGCGCTTTGACGTCCTCGCCCAGTATCTTTTACGTTGTAGACGCTAGCTGCTCGAACGTGCCGACCTGGGCCCAAAGGGATCAGTTGCGATCCTTCCGCATTTTTGTCTTGAGATCATCCGTCAGGTGGCGAACGAAAAAATCAATCACTCGTTTTCGGCTGTCGGCCGTGGCGTCGGGGCTGTAGGCGAGCGTGTGTCCTCTGTATTTGAAGGGACGGTCGCGCTGTTGATCGAAGCCATGATGTGCGTTCGGATACTCGACCACGTCAAATTCGGCGCCGGCCACCCACTTGATGTTCTTGGCTCGCAGGCAGCCGTCTGGCAACGTCCAGTCGTCATTCCCGGCAACGAAGATCAACAGCGGCGATTGTATCGCGAAGTTCGGGCTGAATGCGTGGCACTCCGGGTAATAGGCCGCCACGGCTCTAAATCGGGCTTCGGCTGTCCCCCTGGCGATCTCGATCGCTGCGCTACCTCCGCTGCTCAAGCCGAGTGCAAATAGATTGTCCTTGCTGACTTTCGGGTTCCTCTCCAGAAAAGCCTTCGCGTTAAAGGCATCGTCCTTTCGAAAGCGGGACGCCTCCAGTCCACAACCCTTTCCTCCGCCGAGATTCCGCGGCCCGAAACTATCAAGAATGAATGCGCCAAAGCCGGCCGCTTGCAGGTTCTTCGCGTGCGCCTGAAGGGTCGCCACGCCAAACCGGTCGAGCCCGCCACAGGTATGCATCAAGACGACCACGGGAAAAGGCCCGGGTCCTGGAGGAAGCGACAAGGTGCCAGTCAGAATTGCGGTCCGCTCGGAAGGAGAGACAACGCTCTCGAACGAGAGCGTTTCAGCCTCGAGCCGGGTCGACAACAGGACCGTCAACGCGGCCGCAATGGTGCAGGCGACACGATGCATAGATTTTCCCCCTTTTGAATCCAAACAGCGCGGTTGTTATCGCCGTACAGGGCAGGCGGCAGTCCAGTCGATCCGAGCGACGTAACCGCGCGGCGTTTCTCCATGGAAATACGACCTCGACGAAGCGGAAGCTGCTAATGCCGATGGCGGCCGCCTGGTTGGCGAACGTCCTGGCCCGCATCGCCAGGTCCCCAACGCCGCGCCGCTGCCATCAGCGCCACGAACGTCGCAACCCACACCATGCGCGCGCCGTAGCGGTCGTGGGGCCCTGAGATCACGCCGCAGATGAAGGCGTTGCCGAGCAGCGCCAGCGTCACCGTTCCGGCCAGCAGCGTCAGATCGTCCAGCCGGCGGTTCGCCAGCGCTTGGGCAAGCAGCGCGACCAGCGCCAGCATCGAGGCCAGCGCGACCGGGACATGCAGCCAGTTCACGTAATCGAAATTGATACCCCAGTTCTGCTGCCGCGCCGCGCGCATCGGCGCGGCCTGTGCGGGGATGTAGCGCTCGATGATGCCGCGGGTGTGGGGAATCCAGCCGTTGGTGCCTTCGCCGGTCGCCACATGCAGCAATTGCTGCCCCATCGCGCGCAGCGCCGCGCCGGCCTGCCAGGCCGGATAATCCTTCAGCGACTGCACGACGATGGTGCCCATCTCATCGTTGAGCCCATTGAAGCGGCCGAGCGTGTTGAACATGCTCTTGCCCCACAGGAATTCGTCGGCGCTCGCGGGCAGCTCGTTGCGGTAGGGGCAGAGCTTGTAGCGTTCGCGCGGGCAATGGTCGTTGAGATATTGTGCGACGATGCCGTCCTGCATCATGCGGCCGAAGGCGACGCCGTAGCCGCCGGGCGTCCAGGCCAGCTTGCCGGACAGCGCGTAATTTGCCGACACCAGCATCAGGCCGCCCGCGACGATGGTGAGGCTCGCCTGCGTCAATCCGGCGAGCGGCAGCCGCCCGCCCGCGAACGGCCGCATCATCCAGCCGGCGGCGCACAGCCCCAGCAACACGCCGAGCGTGGCGCTGTGGGTCGCCACGGCAAAGGCGGTGAAGACGAACAGCGAAATCTTCTCGCGCGCCGAGGTGCGGCTTGCGCCGACCACCAGCAGAAACAGCGACAGCACCGAAAGCCCCGCAAAGATGTCGGTAAGCAGCATGCTCGCAAGCCAGGGCAGCGCGGTCGACAGCATCAGGCCGAAGCTGATCGCGACGAAGCGGAAGGTCTGCATCAAACCCAGCACGCGAAGCGTGAGCTGCAGCAGCCACAGCGTCGCCAGCGACTGGACCGCGAGGTTGATCCAGAAGCCAAAACCCTCGCCATAGTGCAGGTAGAGGCCGAACACCGTGGAGCGGCTGGGGACGAGATAGCCCTCGTACCAGCGCGCCAGATAGCCGCCGGTATCCCATTGCAACAGCGGATAGCCGTTCCAGACCGCCGGCGCGATCATCAGGAGGGGCAAGAGAAGTGGCAAGGCCACCGCCGCCAGCCGCAGCCAAAACGTATCAGCTGCGCGCGCGCGCAATTGATCGGTGGTGATGCTCAAATCCGCTCCCAGCCTCGCTTCGGATCAATGACCCCAATAACGGCTCAAAGAGAATTCACCAATAGTTTGAGGCCGCCCGGCTTGAATTTGGCGAAACTCTGACCACTTTGAGCCGACCTTGCCGCTTGGGGCGTCAAAAGAAACTGTTGTGTTTCAAGGCCTTAGCATGCTCTGTGGGGCAAGATGCTGTTCACTCTCAGGCAAGCCCGTCAGGACTTTGTCGCCTAGACTGTGCTATACAGAGAGCAAAAGACGCCCATTCGAAGAGCAAAATTCCAAAGAGAAAATCCATGGCAGTGCATCAGGTCAATCCGGGAGGAAAGCTCGCATCGCTCGATCCGATCTGGGACCGGATCCGCGGCGAAGCGGAGGACATCGTCCGACGCGAGCCGGAGCTTGCGACCTTCATCTATTCGGCGGTGCTGCATCACGGCCGCCTCGAAGATTCGGTGGTCCACCGCGTCGCCGACCGGCTCGATCATTCCGCACTGTCGGGAGATCTCGTGCGCCAGGCCTATTCCGAGGCGCTGCGCGACGATCCTGATCTCGGCAACGCCTTCCGCGCCGATCTCGTTGCCGTCTACGATCGCGATCCCGCGACCTCGCGCTTCATCGATCCCTTGCTCTACTTCAAGGGCTTTCACGCCATCCAGACCCATCGCCTCGCGCACTGGCTCTATCTGAAGGGCCGCAAGGATTTCGCCTATTACCTTCAGAGCCGATCGTCGGCGGTGTTCCAGACCGACATCAATCCCGCCGCGCGCATCGGCCGCGGCATCTTCCTCGACCACGCCACCGGTTTCGTCTGCGGCGAGACGGCTGTGATCGAAGACGACGTCTCGATCCTGCACGGCGTCACGCTTGGCGGCACCGGCAAGGAGAACGAGGACCGTCACCCGAAGATTCGCCATGGCGTGTTGATCGGGGCCGGCGCAAAAATCCTCGGCAACATCGAGATCGGCCATTGCGCGCGCATCGCCGCCGGCTCGGTCGTGGTCAAGCCGGTTCCGCACAATGTCACGGTCGCGGGCGTGCCGGCCAAGATCGTCGGCGAGGCCGGCTGCGCCGAGCCGTCGCGCACCATGGACCAGATGATCAACGCGATGGGGCTCTGAGAAGGCTTTTGATGCTGAGATGGGCCGGATTTTCCGGCCCTTTTCGTCCCAAAATTCTTTGACAATTCGTGCTGGCGGTTCGCCGCGTCTCGTCCTAAAACCCGCCGACCATTTTCGATCGGAGACTTGCCGTGGACGTCAAAGAAGTCAGAAAGTTGGATGCGTATCTGAAGCGCGTATTCGGCAATCCCAAGATCCGCGTCGTGCCGCGGCCGAAGAAGGACGATTCCGCCGAGGTCTATATCGGCGAGGAATTCATCGGCGTGCTCTTCGTCGACGACGAGGACGACGATCGCTCGTTCCAGTTCCAGATGGCGATCCTCGAGGACGATCTGGTCGATCAGGAGTAGTTTGTCACGGCGTCGTCGCGAGCGACGCGGAGTCTTCGCTCGCGCCGCGGCGTTCTCCGTGTCCCGGACGCACCGCAACGCTCCATAGCGTTGCAGTGCAGAGCCAGGACCCAGAAGTCACACGCCGCATCTCTCCAGCATAGGCCCCGGCTCAGCAGCGCACCGTCGAAGAGACGCTGCGCTGCGTCTGGGGCACGCGGAGCTATCGCAATTTGAGAGCTTTTCCCTGCGGCCATACATTCGAGACGCCCGCTTGCGGCGGGCCGTCAGGATAAGGGCGGAGTGCGCGGCCGCAGCTTCAACGGGCACTGACGTCGATTGGTCTCATCTTGAGGAGGCGCGTAGCGCCGTCTCGAAGGACGAGGCGTGCGCGCAGGCCGCCGCCCATCAGTCATATGCAATAGCTCTGCATCGAAAACAGAGGCGCGCTCTCTCCACATCGTCATTGCGAGCGTAGCGAAGCAATCCAGAGTCTTTCCGCTGAGGGGAATTCTGGATTGCTTCGCTGCGCTCGCAATGACGAACAGCAGCATCACGGCCCGTAAATTCTATCTCTTGCAAAAATGCGCAGCCGTGCCGTGGCGTCAGCGAGATGGCAGAAGCTGTTTGTGCCCGCCGCAGAGCGCAGGAGGAATTGGAAAGGCGCTCATCGATGCCGCCCTGGCGCGCACCGCGCGATTGGCCTGCCGACGGCAGTATGTCGACACGTCGGGCGTATTGCCCAGCTGCTTTCCTCGGTTGCAGCCGATCGAGGAACTTGAACATCTCG
Organism: Bradyrhizobium sp. SPXBL-02; assembly: GCF_051853065.1. Taxonomy (NCBI): domain Bacteria; kingdom Pseudomonadati; phylum Pseudomonadota; class Alphaproteobacteria; order Hyphomicrobiales; family Nitrobacteraceae; genus Bradyrhizobium; species Bradyrhizobium sp. SPXBL-02. The sequence goes on from NZ_CP182474.1 coordinate 3,239,039, forward strand.
GCAAAATGCGGGTCGTCATAGCGTACGATCTGCCGCATCATTCCGATCAGGGTACGATCAAGCTTCCATAGTTCTGCTCAAACTTCTTACCCCAACACGCCCGCACCGCTCTAGCATTGCTGGAGCGGCATCTGATCAGCTCTACGTGCTCAATTGCAGATTTCAGCGTTACCGGCACCTAGGGTGCTGGTCCTGCCAATTCCGCTCACCTCCAGTCGGCAGCCCGGCCGGACGGGACGACAGCCCGCACTATTGCAATAGATCTGTCCCGTCGCCTGAGGCTTCGAGGGCGTGCTCTCAACCTTCTTCCGCTCGTCGTCCCGCGGTCTGGCGTCTTCGCGCGTTGGCACCGGCTTTTTGTCCTGGACCTTCTCGCATTCATTGTCGTCGTTGATACGATAACCAGCGCGGCAGGTGATCTTCACGCAAGTGCCGCCGTCCGCCTTGAAGCCGCGATCGCACACCAGCGGGCAGACCCGGCCCGGGTTGGCCTTGATGGCATCGAGGGCGTCGAAGCTCGCGAGCTTGGCGTCGAATTTCGTTCCCGCATATTTGTTGAACAGCGTCAGCGAGCGCTGTGACGACGCATTCCAGTCGCCATCGGCGGCGGCGGCCAGACAACCGACGCGGCGCAGCTCCGACTGCACCAGCTTTGCGGTCTCCTGCGGGGAGAGACTGGGCGACGATTGAGTTGGGGACACAGCCGCGACCTTCTGCTCGGCCTGCGCCTTGTCACTTGCCTGCTTTGCAGCGAGCTCAGCAGCCGCCTTGTCGTTCGCAAGCTTGTCGGCGAGCGCCTTTTCGGCAGCCTGCTTGTCAGCCAAGGCTTTGGCGACAGCCGCTTCTGCGTCCTTCCTGCGCTGCTCGGCGGCAGCTGCCTTGGCTTCCTCGACCTGCTTGGCCTTCTCCGCCGCGGCCTTGGCGTCCTCAGCGGCCTTCGCGGCCGCTGCCGCTTTCTCCTGCTCGGCCTTCTTGGCGCGGTCGGATGCCAGCCGGGCCTTCTCGTCCTCGGCCTGCCTGGCCTTCTCCGCAGCCGCGGCGCGGGTTTCTTCGGCGGCGATCTTGTTCAGCTGACCCTTGGCGAGATTGGAATAGAAGCCGCTCGGGAAGCGATCGAGGAAGGCCGTCCATCCGTCACGCGTGCCGAGCTGAAGCGCCAGTTCGTAGTCGCGCCGGATTTCGGCGTCGGGGTTGGCTTGCGGGCCGGTGGCGATGGGCTTGACCGCAACCAGCGGCACGTCATCGCCGCCGAGCGAGCCGTAGACATAAGGCTCCTGCTTGTAGCCCGTGCTCTTGAGCACATCATCGCGCACGAAGCCGAACGCCTTGCGCAGGTCGAGCCCGGGCGTTGGCAGACGTTCGACCAGAGCCGCCGCGAACGGGCTGTTCTTGGAGTTGCCGTCCGAAGCGGTCGAGCCCGCCTTCGCCGCGAAGGCAATCATGGTGTTCGGGCTGGTCGGCTCGACCTTGGCGAGCCCGCGGCCGATGGCGCGCGAGGCAACCGTGCGCTTCATCGTCTTGGCGAAGGGATTGTCGCGGCAGGCGTCCAGGATGACGAGGCGCAGTTGCTTGGCCGGCTCCACCGCAAAGAGCGCGCGGTCCAGCGCGACGGTCTCGTCGAGCACGTCGCCGTCCGTTTCCAGTGCGGCATCAGTGGGGATCAGGTAGTTGGTGCCGTCCAGCTCGATGCCGTGTCCCGCATAGTAGATCACGGCAACTTCGGCGTCGCGGGTTCGGCCCGCAAACTCGCGCAACGACCTGCGCATGTCGGCGGCGTTAAGGTCGAGCCTGACATCGACGGTATCGAAGCCGGCCGTCTTGAACATGCCGCCGACCAGCGCGGCATCATTCGCCGGGTTCGCCAGCCGCGCCACGTTCTTGTAGGCCGAGTTGCCCATGACGAGCGCAACGCGCTTCTCGGCCATTGCCGGACCGCATCCGAGCCATACGGCAAGCATCAACAAAAGAAACCGAAGCGCGCTCATAACAGCCCCAAGTCACCAAGCAGCCTCCGACGGCCGCTCAATCGCAGATTTCGCGAGGCGAAGTAATGACATTGCCATTGCGAGGCTGGGGATCTAGGTGACACCCTTTGGCTACGGGTCGACAGCCCGCGTTGTTGCAGTACATTTGCCCAGATGCGGAGGGCTTCGAAGGAGCCGCTTCAGTTTTTTTCCGCTCCGTGTCCCGCGCCTTGGCATCGTCGCGGGTTGCAACCGGCTTCTTGTCCTGCACCTTCTCGCATTCATTGTCGTCATTGACGCGATAGCCGGCGCGGCAGGCGATCTTCACGCAAGCATCGCCATCGGCCCTGAAGCCGTGATCGCACACCAGCGGACAGACCCGGCCCGGCTTGGACTTGATCGCATCGAGCGCCTCGAAGCTCGCAAGCTTGGCGTCGAATTTCGTTCCCGCATATTTGTTGAACAGCGTCAGCGAGCGTTGCGATGACCCATTCCAGTCGCCGTCGGCCGCGGCCGCCAGACAGCCGACACGGCGCAGCTCGGACTGAACCAGCTTCGCCGTTTCCGCAGGGGACAGGCTCGGCTGCGATGAGGTCGGGGCAACGGCTGCAACTTTCTGTGGACCATCGGCTATTTGCGGCTTCTCGGTCACCTGCCTCTCGGCGACGACCTTGTCGTTCGCAGTCTTGTCGGCGAGCGCCTTCTCGGCAGCCTGCTTGTCGGCCAAGGCTTTGGCGACAGCCGCTTCTGCGTCCTTCCTGCGCTGCTCGGCAGCAGCTGCCTTGGCTTCCTCGACCTGCTTGGCTTTCTCCGCCGCTGCCTTGGCGTCCTCAGCGGCCTTCGCTGCGGCTGCTGCTTTCTCCTGCTCGGCCTTCTTGGCGCGGTCGGACGCCAGCTTTGCCTTCTCGTCCTCGGCCTGTCTGGCCTTCTCCGCAGCGGCGGCGCGGGTTTCTTCGGCGGCAATCTTGTTCAACTGACCCTTGGCGAGATCGGCATAGAAACCGCTGGGAAAGCTAGCGAGGAAGGCGGTCCAGCCGTCACGCGTACCAAGCTGAAGCGCCAGCTCATAATCACGACGTACGGTGTCCTGTGGATTGGCTTGAGGGCCGGTGACGATTGGCTTGGCCGGAACCAGGGCCACGTCGTCGCCGCCGAGCGAGCCGTAGACAAACGGCTCCTGCTTGTTGCCGGTGGTCTTGAGCACATCATCGCGAACGAATCGAAAGGCCTTGCCGAGGTCGAGCCCCGGCGTCGGCAGGCGGTCGACCAGAGCCGTGGCAAACGGGCTGTTCTTCGCATCACCGTCCGAAGCCGTCGAGCCGGCCTTGGCCGCGAAGGCGACCATCGTGTTCGGGCTGGTCGGCTCGACCTTGGCGAGCCCGCGGCCGACGGCACGCGAGGCGATGGTACGCTTCATCGTCTTGGCGAAGGGATTGTCGCGGCAGGCGTCCAGGATGACGAGGCGCAGCTGCTTGGCCGGCTCGACCGCAAACAGCACCCGGTCGAGCGGGAACGCTTCGTCGAGAACGTCGGTGTCGGTCTCCAGCGCGGCATCGGTCGGGATCAGATAATTGGTGCCGTCAAGCTCGATGCCATGGCCGGCATAGTAGACGACTGCAACGTCCGCATCTCGGACCTTGCTGCCGAACTCGCGCAATGCCTTGCGCATGTCGACGACGTTCAGATCAAGCTTGATGTCGACAATATCGAACCCGGCCTTCCTGAACATGCCACCGACCAGGGCGGCATCGTTCGCGGGGTTCGCCAGCCTCGCCACGTTCGTGTAGGCCGAGTTGCCCATGACGAGCGCGACGCGCTTCTCGGCCAGCGCCGGTCCGGCTCCGACCCAGATCGCAACAATCAACAAAACAAACAGCCGAAGCCGCATTCCAGCCCCCGAATGCAATAGCGTCAGATTATTCGCAGGATAGCCAAACGCAATCTGTGCTCAGTGATATCAATCACACATCCATGCGGCCATCCGGGCAAACCCCGGTGCCGGTGAAAGACGCCGGCCCCCCAGTGGGCCACCGCATCGTGGCATCATGCCCTGTTTTGTCCCGACAGGTCAATCATTATTCGAAAAATACGAAAAAGCTCGATGCTGCCCCCGCTTGGCTACTGTGCATGGGGTTGTTTTCGATTTTTTATTTCGGAGGCTCCAGCCGGCCCCGCTCAGCCCCGCGGCCCGCGCAGCTGCGCCGTCAGCCTGTCCATCGCCTCCGCCACGTCGCGCCATTGCGACAGCCAGCTTCGTGGAAAGCGGAAGGTGAGGTCGGCGCCGCCGACGCGGCGCTCGGCGAGGCACATGCCCGGGGTAGCCGCATCGCGCGTGCAGCGCGCGGTCAGCGCGGGGCTCGCAGCGGAATAGAGGTCCTCGCTGCCGTAGGGCGTGTCGGTGCGGAACATCCGCATGGTCAGGCCGTCCGCCGGCATCGCCCCGGCCTGGTCGAGATAGCGCGGATAGATCGTCGTCGTTCGCTGCTCGGGCGAGAGCGCATCGTGATGGGCCGCGATCGACAGGAAGATGCGGTCGATCGATTGCAGCGCCGCTTCCGCCGTGTCGGAGGTGACGTGCTTGGGCGCGCCGGGCGGCTCCAGCGAGGGATAGAGGAAGTCGAGATCGATGCGTTCCTGCGGCCCCGAGTGCCGCTGGATCTTCATCCGGATCGCGGTGACCGGCAGGTTGAACAACGTGCCGCCGACACTCACCGGCAGCTTGTCCGGGGCGTTCGCGCCGCCGCTGCCCCAGGTCGGCCACAACAGATAGGCGACCAGCGCGACCGCAGCCATTGCCGCCGCACCGCCGAGCACGATCGGGACGACGTGCGCCCGGGTGCGCGTGCGGGGGGACCTGAGGGAAGCTGCCGAGAACAAGGTCATGAATTGCGAGGTCGACCGGAGGTCGGCCGATGGCCGACGAATCAGCGGCGAATATGCCATGCGACGGCGGTTTCGCGGAGCGTTCCCGGCTGCGGGAAGCGGGGAAGGCCCCTGCGCGGGCCGGCCGGCCGCGTTAACCTTTCCTTAAGGATAATGTAGCGTTAAGGCGCACTCTTTGTCACAGGAAGGCACGCGCGTTGCGTAAGGGCGGAGCAGTTCCGATGACACCTGAAGCTCTCAACACCTTCTTCTCGATCTGCATCGGTTTCGCGCTCGCGGGCGCGCTCGTGAACGGATACCAGGCGCTCGCGCAGCGGCCCGCCGGCTTCGGCCTGCTGCAGGACGGCGTGGCGCCGAAAACCTTCGCGGCGGTTCCGTTCCTGGTGTTCGCCGCGCCCTTCATCATCATGCGCAACACGCTGCGTGGCATGCGGGTGGAAAGCCGCCGCGTCGAGTTCGTGATGATGGCAACCCTCATCGCCGGGTTCTGGAGCATGATGAGCGGCACCTTCTTCCTGATGACGCTGCGCGCCGCCGGCCTTCTGGCCTGATGCCCGCGCGCTCGAGCGCGGCCGGCCCTTTGCGTCGGGGCGGCCGTTTGGCTATGCCAGTCGTCAACGCGACAGGAGACTCCCATGGCCATCTACGAGCTCGACGGGCAGGCGCCCGACCTTCCCGCCGACGGCAATTATTTCATCGCCGAGACCGCGACCGTGATCGGCCGGGTGCGCCTGAAGCCGGGCGCGAGCGTCTGGTTCGGCGCGGTGCTGCGCGGCGACAATGAGTGGATCGAGATCGGCGAGGGCGCCAACGTGCAGGACGGTTCGACCTGCCACACCGATCTCGGCTTTCCGCTTGTCATCGGCAGGAACTGCACCGTCGGCCACAACGTTATCCTGCACGGCTGCACCATTGAGGAGGGCGCGCTGATCGGCATGGGCTCGATCGTGATGAACGGCGCGAAGATCGGCCGCAACTGCATCGTCGGTGCCGGCTCCGTCATCACCGAGGGCAAGGAGTTCCCCGAGCGCTCGCTGATCATCGGCTCGCCCGCGCGCGTGATCCGCACCCTCGACGACGCGCAGGTGCAGAAGATGGGGAGTGCGGCGAGGTTCTATGTGGCCAACGGTCCGCGCTTCAAGCAGGGCCTGAAGCGGATCGGCTGATCAGCTGCCTTCGGATTGGCGCGCTTCGATCGCGCCTGCCACCTTTTCGTGGCCGGCGGCCCAGAGCGCGTGCTCGTCGCTGCCGTCGCGATAGGGATTGGCCTCAGCTGGAATGTCTTCGCGCGCGGCGCGTTCGCCCTCTGCAAATGGATCGCGATCGGTCATCGTGACTGCTCCTGCGACGTCAAGCTGATGTGACGGCGTTTGTTCCGGAACAGGTCTTCGCGGCGACCGTTGACTGGCAAAGGAGAATTTCCGATGGCCAGGTCGTGCGCTTCGATCAAGACCGCGCTTCTGATCCTCGCACTCGCGGTGATGCCGGCCGCGTCATTCGCGCAAACGGCGGGCGGGTCTGCCGGATCGAGCGGAGCCTCGATGGGGTCGCCGGGAGGCTCGGTGGGATCGACCGGAGGTATCGCCAATTCGCCAGCATCGCCGCCTGGCACCAACAGCCTGGGGACGGCGCAATCTTCCGGGCCCGGCTCTGGAGTCACGACCGGCAGTGGCGCAGGTGGCGGCGGGGTTGATGCCGCCGTCAACGCCGAGAACCGCCAGCTCGACAGGAAATTGAAGAGCATCTGCCGCGGCTGCTGACGCTCGCGCGGAAGTGAGACAGTGTGGCTGTCACGAATGACCGCCTGACGTTAGCTTGGTCCTGCGTTGAAGCGTGGAGTGTCCACGCAGAGGATCGAGTGATGTTACGCAGGATGATGAAAGCGGCGCTGGCCGTTGCAGTGATCGGCTTGTCAGCGCCGCAGGCGGCCGAGGCGCGAGGATTCGGACACGGTGGCTGGGGTCATGATGGCGGTTGGGGCCATCGCGGCCACTGGCATGGCGGCGGCTTCTGGCCTGGCGTGGCGATCGGAGCAGGCGTCGCCGGTGCCGGCCTGTACAGCGGCTATTACGGATATGGCTACGGCTATCCCTATTACGCCGTCCCCGACGACTATGGCCCCGCCTACAACGATGGCTACGGCGGCTGCTATGTCGCGCGGAAGCGTGTCATGACGCCATCGGGATGGCGCTACCGCCGGGTCGACGTCTGCGAGTGAGGCGGAATAGCTGTTAAAAAACAAGGCCGTTGACGCAGTATACCGTCAACGACCTTGCCAGCCCCGGATATTGAAATCGGCTCACGCCATCCGGTGATTGCGAGCATCGCGCGGAATCACACCGGCGAATGTGATCCAGTTCACAACTGGCTAAAATAAAGTTCCCGCCTTGTGATCGGCTCAACCGCGCGAGCGCTTGCGCGCGCTGGCCTGGACGCGGTGCCGTGCCGGTTTCCTGCGGGTGACCGATGGCGTCTCGACCTCGGTCGCCCGTGCACTGGCAAAGGACTGCCGCAGGCCGTCGATGGACTCGTTCAAGGCTGTGACCTGCTCGGACAGACGCTTGGTGTCGGCCTGTTGCGCCGCCATCAGCCGCTTCATCGTCTGGAGCTGGTCCTGCACCACTTGAAGTTGGTCGATCGATTCCTGCTGGGTCGCTTCCAGCCCCTTGGTCTTCTCGACCAGCTGCTCGGAGGCCTGGGCGGTGCGGGCCTGAAGCTGCCGCGAGGCCACCACCCGGTCGGACTCGGGGGCGGCGCCGGAATAGGCTCGCCAGATCGCGATCGAGGTCACGCCGGCGATCAGCAGGAGAAGGGCGGCGGCGGTCAGCGCGATCGGCTGGGCGCCGAGGCGAAGGAGGGGGTTGGACGGCGTGTCCTGGGCGAGATCGATCATCGCTGACAAAACCCAAATTGAAACTTGGTGAGTGGCGAAGACCGGCAACCCAGAGGGGCCACCGGGGCGTCCCGAAAGCCTTACGTTTCGGCAAGGAATGGGACCAAAAAGAGGCTGAGCGCAAAAAAACCAGTGTTCAGCGAGCCTTGCCGGCTCCGAACGGTACGGATCAAGGCTGAAATTGCGAAAACGGCCCGGAATAGCTCTTCGTGCGCGGGGCCGCATAGGGGCCGAGGCGGGACGTCGTCAGTCCCAGCCGCACCAGTGATTCCGCCAGCGTCACGGCGGCGGCGACGCCATCGACCACGGGCAGGCCGTGCGCGGCGGCGAGCTCGCCCGCGAGATCGGCCATGCCGGCGCAGCCGAGCACGATGGCCTCTGCCCGGTCGTCACGGATCGCGGCGGTGATCTCCGCCGAGATCTTGCCGAGCGCCTCAGCGTTGCGCGCCTCGAGCGCCAGCACCGGGACCTCGGCGGCACGGACGCGGGCGCAGCGTTCGGCCAGGCCGTACTTCCGCAGATTGTGCTCGATCGGCACGATGGAGACGCCGAGCGTGGTCACCACGGCAAAGCGCGCGGCGATCAGGCTCGCGAGGTGGAAGCCGGCCTCGCCGATACCGATCACCGGTGCCTTGGCGGCGGCACGCGCGGCATCCAAGCCGGTGTCGTCGAAGCAGGCGATGATGTGCGCGTCCGCGCCGTCGCGATCGGCCTCGCGGATGCAGCCGAGCATGCCCGGTACCGCAAAAGCTTCGTCGTAAAACCCCTCGATCGAGACCGGGCCCATCGCCGGCTGACGCGCATCGACCACGGTGTCGGCGAGGGCAACGCTGCGCGCGGCAGCGGCGATCTTCGCCGTCATCGACGCCGTTGTGTTGGGATTCACGACGTGAAGCCGCATCGGAACAGACGAGTCCCTTCTCAGACGAGTCCCTTGCCGGCGTCCGAGCCCTTGGCCGCCTGCCGCTTGTTGAGCATGTGGATGGTGCCGAGCGCAAGCGTGATGACCGTGAACGAGACCGCCGAGATGACGGTGCCGAGCGCGTAGATGTCGGGATTGGTCACGGTGGTGGTGAGGCCCTGCAGATCGAGCGGCAACGTGTTCACCGCGCCGATCGCCTGGCTGGAGCGCGCGAGCTCGTCCCAGGACAGCGTGAAGCCGAACAGGCCGATGCCGATTACCGAGGGCAGGATGATCGGCAGCACGACATGCCGGAACGTCTGCCACGGTGTTGCGCCGAGATCGCGCGCGGCTTCTTCCAGGCGCGGATCGAAGCGGTTGAAGATCGCGAACATGATGAGCAGCCCGAACGGCAGCGTCCAGGTCAGGTGCGCGCCGAGCCCGGACGTGAGCAGACCCATCGAGGTCTCGAAATTCTCGTTCCAATGCGCCTTGATCAGGTCGTCGATGATGCGGAACTCGAGCGAGATGCCGAGCGAGGTGATGATCGAGGGCACGATGAGGCTGGCAATCGCCGAGTAGAACAGGATGCTCTGTGCCTTGAACTTGCGGCGGAACGCCATGCCGGCGGCGACCGACAGCACGACGGTGACGACCATCACGATGATGCCGAGCAGCAGCGAGCGGCGGAAGGCGGCGCCGAGATCGACGATGCCGGTGCCCTGGAACAACTTTGCGATCCAGAACGTCGACACGCCGTTCATCGGGAAGGTGAGGCCGCCCTGCGGCCCCTGGAACGACAGCACGTAGATCGCGATCATCGGCCCGTAGAGAAACAGCACATAGGCCGCGAAGAAGATCGCGAGCACGTAGAACGAGCGCGGGCGTCCTTCCTTCATGCTCTAGAGCTCCTTCTTGATGTCGACGATGCGCGACATCATGGTGATGATCAGGAAGGTGATCGCGAGCAGGATCACGGCGTTGGCCGCGGCGGCGGGGAATTGCAGGGCGTTGACCCGGGTCTCGATGATCTTGCCGGCGGCGGCGATCTGCTGGCCGCCCATCACGCCGATGGTGATGAAGTCGCCCATCACGATGGTGATGACGAAGATCGAGCCGATCACGATGCCGGGCTTGGCGAGCGGAATGACGACGTTGACGAGGGTCTGGAAGCCGGTGGCGCCGGCGTCATAGGCGGCCTCGATCAGCGACTTGTCGATGCGCACCATCGAGTTGAAGATCGGCACCACCATGAAGAAGGTGAAGAGGTGCACCAGCGCCAGCACCACCGAGAATTCGGAGAACAGCAGCCATTCCAGCGGATGATTGATCAAGCCGGTCTTGACCAGACCGGAATTGACGAGTCCGTTGCGGCCGAGCAGCGGGATCCAGGCGATCATGCGGATCACGTTGGAGGTCCAGAACGGGATCGTGCAGAGCAGCGACAAGCCCATCTGCCAGGTCTTGGACTTGACGTGGAAGGCGAGGAAGTAGGCGACCCAGAAGCCGACGAAGAGAGTGATGGCCCAGACCATGAAGCAGAGCTTCAGCGTCATCAGATAGGTCTTGCCGATGGTGCAGAGGTCGGGAAGCTGCGCGATGCAGCCCTCGAACGTGTCGGTGTAGCCGCGGCCGGAGAAAGCCGGCAGCAGCTGGTATTCGTTGTAGTCCCAGAACGAGACGATGACGACGAAGACGAGCGGAATGAGGAAGAAGGCGAGAAACACCAGCATCATCGGCCCGGCCTGGAGCCAGGAGATGAAGGACGGCGACAGGCGCGTCGGCTTTGCGGCGCGCGCTGTGCCCGACCCCGGGATCAAGCCCGGGGTAGCCTGCTGCAGGACTTCTTCCGACATGTCCGTTACGCCGCGATGAACTCGTTCCACTTGCGGACCATGTAGTCGTTCTCGTCCATCACGGCGTTCCAGCACGCGACGCCGCCCATGCGGTCCTCGTAGGAGCCGCCGTCACGCACGGCGCCGGCCTTTTCCAGCAGCGAGCCGTCGGGCGCCTTGATGTCCTTCTCGGCCGGCTTGCCCTCCATCCAGTAGGCCCATTCGTAGGGCTCCATGTGGGCCTTCGCGGTGGAGAGCACGGCGGAGTAATAGCCCTGGCGGTTGAGATAGGCGCCGGCAAAGCCGGACAGGAACCAGTTCACGAATTCATAGGCCCATTCGAGCTTTTGACCCGAGACGCCCTTGGAGACGCAGAAGCCGGACGCCCAGGAACGGTAGCCTTCCTTGAGCGGCTGGAAGGTGCAGGGGATGCCCATCGAACGGACCTTCGTCACCGCCGGCGACCACATCGACTGGATCACGGTCTCGCCCGATGCCATCAGGTTGACGCTCTCATTAAAATCCTTCCAGAAGGCGCGGAACTGGCCGGCCTTCTTGGCCTCGGTCATCACCTTCATGGTGAGATCGATCTCTTCCTTGGTCATGTTGCCCTTGTCGGCATATTTGTACTTGCCGGAGGCTTCCACGACCATCGCGGCATCCATGATGCCGATCGAGGGAATGTTGAGGATCGAGGCCTTGCCCTTGAACTCGGGGTTGAGCAGCTCGGCCCAGGTGCTGATCGGACGCTTGATCAGGTCGGGGCGGATGCCGAGCGTGTCGGCGTTGTAGACGGTCGGGATCAGCGTGACGAATTCGGTCGCCGACGTCGCGAACTTCTTGGAATCCTTGCCTTCGAGATAGAGCACCTTCCAGGGCGCGGTGCCCTGGCCGCCGATCTTCTTGCCGCCGGGCGTCTCGCCCTTGGTGAAGACGGGCGTGATGTTGTCGAACTCCTTGATCTTCTTGGCGTCGAGCGCGAGGATGTTGCCCGACGGCACCAGCTTCTTCAGCGAGAAATATTCGGTGTCCAGCACGTCGAAGGAGTTCGGCTGGGTCATCACGCGCTTGGTGACGTCGTCGGTGGTCGCGGTGATGTATTCGATCTTGATGCCGGTGTCCTTCAGGCACTGCTTGGAGATGTCGTCGCCCTCGTTCACCGCCGTGCCGAGATAGCGCAGCACCTTCGCATCGGCCGACTTCACGTAGGGAAAGCCGGTGATCGCGCCGGAGCCGGCGGCGAGGCCGGCGAGACCTGCGGTGCCCTTCAATAGCGTGCGGCGGCTGACGCCGGTCTTCCTGGTCGTCTCGGTCATTTCGCTCACTCCTCTGTGTTGCGCATTTCCGTGGTGAAGGGTGCTATTGCAGGCGTTGCGCCTTGGCGGGATCCCAGGTCGCCAGGACGCGATCGCCCGGACGGAACGGATGCACGTCGAAGGTGGCCTCGGGAACGTGAGAGAACAGGGCGGTGCCGTCGTCGAGCGTGAGCGAGACGGCGATGTAGGAGCCCTGGTACTCGGTCTGGGTCAGCAGCGCCGGCGCGCCGAAGGCGCCGTCGGCGAACGGCGCGATGCCGAGCTGATCGGCGCGGACGGCGATGAGATTGCCGGCGTCGCTGAGCACGTTGTGGCCGCCGATGAAGCGGGCCACGAATTCGGTGCGGGGATGATGGAAGATGTCGCGCGCCGTGCCCTGCTGCTCGATCTTGCCGTGGTTCATCACCACGATGTGGTCGGCGAGCGCCATCGCCTCTTCCTGGCCGTGGGTGACCTGGATGAAGCTGATGCCGAGCTCGCGCTGCAGCCGCTTCAGCTCGCCGCGCATCTTGACGCGCAGGAACGGGTCGAGCGCCGAGAGCGGCTCGTCGAGCAAGAGGATCTGCGGCTCGGTGATCAGCGCGCGGGCGAGCGCCACGCGCTGCTGCTGGCCGCCGGAGAGCTGCGCGGGAAGACGGCCTGCATATTGGCTCATCGCCACCAGCTCGAGCAATTCGCCGGCGCGCTTGTGCCGCGTCGGCTTGTCGATACCGCGCATCTTTAAGGCGAACGCGACGTTGTCGATCACGGAGAGGTGCGGAAACAGCGCATAGGACTGGAACATCATCGCGGTGCCGCGCTCGGCCGGCGGCAGGTCGGTGACGTTCTGCGGGCCGAGGAGGATGTCGCCTTCGCTCACAGCCTCGTGGCCTGCGATCATGCGCAGCGTCGAGGTCTTGCCGCAGCCGGAGGGGCCGAGCAGGCAGCAATAGGTGCCGGCCGGGATCTTCAGGTTGACGTTATCGACCGCCAGCGTGGCGTCGTAGCGCTTGGTGACGGCGACCAGTTCGAGAGCGGCGGGAATGGCCATGGCGTATCCGAGGAGGGGCGATGCGTCCCGCCTCTCTCCGCAAGGTCCGTGCCAACAGCCAACGACAGTGCGAATTTCCAAAACTGTGCAACGGAGTCAGATCGTTAGATCGATTCCGGGCCAATTTGTCCGCCCGCCGCCTGTGCAGTCACCTGCACACAAAACGGGCGAAGATTGTATAAAGTTTCGCCTGTGATTGGATACAGCTCGTCGACTAACATTGCAGGCCGAACGTTCGTCGATCGAGCCCTCACAATCATGGCCGCCAAGACCCGCCAGAAACCCGATGCGCCCGATGCGAGCGATCGCGTCAGCCGCATCCGGGAGGGTGTGACCGCCGCGATCCTCGAGCATCGCCTGCTGCCCGGCACGAAGCTCGGCGAGGACGAGATCGGCGACATCTACGGCGCGAGCCGGACGCTGGTGCGCACCGCGCTGCAGCAGCTCGCGCATGAGGGCATCGTCAGCATCGAGAAGAATCGCGGCGCCTTCGTCGCGCGCCCGACCCCGGCCGACGCCCGCGAGGTGTTCGAGGCGCGCCGGCTGATCGAGCCCAGCATCGTCGATCACGCCATCGAGGCGGTCTCGCCGGCCTGGCTCGATCGCCTCGGCCAGCATCTTGATGAGGAGCGTGAAGCGGAATTGCGCGGCGATGCGCGCGCCTCCGTCCGTCTCTCCGGCGAGTTTCATCGCCTCGTCGCCGAGATGAGCGGCCACAGCATCTATGTCGGTTTCCTGAAGGAGCTGATCGCGCGCTCCTCGCTCATCATCCTGCTCTACCGCCGCCACGACACGCCGGCGTGCGGCACCGATCATCACGCCGAGATCGTCGCCGCGATCCGCAAGCGCGACAAGGCGCGCGCGGGCGCCTTGATGCTGTCGCACCTGAACGAGATCGAGGCAGAGCTTTTCCTGAAGGATCCCGCCGCCGACGAGCTGCGGCTGGCGGATGTGCTGGGGGCCTGAGGGCTGCTTGCGTCGGCATGGGACCGGCGAGCCGGGAGCTATTGCGGCTCCAGGCCGAGGTTCTTGATCGACTCCAGCCAGACCGGCCCTTCTTTTTCGTAGAGGGCGATCGAGGATGCGCGATCCATTGCCGGCGAGTCGACGCCGAAGGCGTCGAGCAGCTTCTGGACACGTTCTGTCTTGCCGCCTTCGACCATGAGCTTGGCGAGCAGTTCGATCCGGTCGGGCGGTGTTGCAGCGGGCGCCACCAGGGTCGTGAAGCTCGTGAGCTGGAACACCTTGCCGGTGACCCCCTGCTCGGTGAACGTCTTGGTGTCCGGCAGTTTCTTCATGCGAACCAGTGAGGGAACGGCGATCGCGCGGCCGACGCCGGTATCGAGGACTGGAAGCGCAGCCTGATAGCTGCCGGTCGCCGCCTGGATGACGCCGGCCGCCAGGTCCTGCCACATTGGCGCTTCGCCGCGGTAGTGCACGATGGAGATGTCGAGGCCATATTGGCGGTTGAGCTCGGCGATCGCGATGTGTGCGAACGAACCGATTCCATACGAGCCTGCCGTGACCTTGTTGCGGCGTGCATAGGCGACGAAATCTTCGATGGACTTTGCACCGGTGGCGGAATGGACGACCAGCGGAAGATGACCCGATGGCGTCACCGAGACGATCGTGAAATCCTTGTCCGAATCATAGGCCAGCGATTTCAGCAGCAGCCGGTTTCCAAGCAACGTGGATGAGATCGTGTACATCAGCGTGTGGCCGTCCGCCGGCGACTCCTTGACCGATTGCGCTGCCAGCGCGCCACTCGCTCCCGTCTTGTTTTCGACGATGACGGGCTGCCCGAGTTTCTGGGAGATGTAATCGCCATAGGCGCGGGCGAATGCATCGGTGATGCCGCCGGCGGGCGTCGAAACGACGATCTTGATGGCTTTGGTGGGCCAGGCTTCGGCCGCAGATCCGTCAGCGGTCGCTATCACCAGGCTTGCAATTGCCGCGCCCACCATTCCGACGAATGTCCTCACTTGCCCCTCCCGTTTCGCTCTGCGTCTTGGGCGCCCTGCGGTCGCCGGGCAGAGATGTCACACGAGCGGAGGCAAATAGAAACAACATTTTACTGTGTGAAATGGCGGTCTCCTGACGACGAAGACGGGCCTGCCGCAGCAAGGTTGGCGGCGAGCGCCTAGGCCAGTGCGAGGCGGCGCCGGAGATCTTCCTCGGGACGGAATAATGGCATGGCAGCTCTTTGTGGGACCGTGCTGCTCGTCCATGAAGCAATCGCCGGATCAGTCAAACATATCCCGGCTGCCCGCCGAGCAAGTCGCGCTCCGACCCCAAGCGCGACAAGCCGCGCGCGGGCAGTGCATGGCTCCTCAGCGGCCGAGTTCGCTCTCGGCGGCAAGCTGCCCCTCTGGCGTGATCTCGTATTCGCCGTCCTGCTTTGTCATCCATCCTGACCTGACCATCTCTCGTGCTAGCTGCACTGAGCAGATCGGATGATTGCCTCCTGGGTAATACAGCCTGTCGTTTCGGACGAGCAAGTGGCCGTACAATTGGGCCTGACGCAATGCCCTTCGCATTCCGGGTGACGGATCTTTCATGCCGGTTCAAGCCTGAGCACGGTGAAGGTTCCTAATGAATGCGGCTATCTCATCGGCGTGTCGTTCGGCAGCGCACGTAGGAACCGTCATTCTGCTGCATCGTTTGTTGTTTCGAGGAGCAGCGCCATGAACGTACGGGATGAGCACACGCAGTCCCTCTGGATGGACGTATCTGTCGCGGAGGCTCCGGTGCTGTCGCGTACGGTCGGCGTGGACGTTGCCGTGGTCGGCTCCGGAATAGCCGGACTTTCGGTCGCATATGAACTTGCCCGCCATGGACGTTCGGTCGCAGTCATCGATCGTGGCCGCATCGGCAGCGGGATGACGGCGCGCACCACGGCGCATCTGGCGACCGCGCTCGATGACGGTTACGATGCGTTCGTGCGAGTCCGCGGCCCTGACTGTGCGCGGCGTTACTATCAGAGCGTTGCTGCGGCGATCGATCGCGTCGAGGCCATCCAGGGCGCCGAGCACATCGATTGCGGTTTCAAACGCGTCGACGGCTATTTGGTACAGGCACCCGAAACGTCCGCATCCGAGCTGGATAGTGAATTGGACCGCTGTCGCAAGCTGCAGATTCCGGTCGAGAATCGCCTTGAGCCGACACCATTCCATGACAGGGGTCAGACGCGTTCTCTGCGCTTTCCGCGCCAGGCGCGCCTGCATCCGACTAAATATCTCGCCGGTCTGGCGAGCGCACTGCAGCGCCGGGGCGCCCAGCTCTACGCCGACACCTGTGTCGAGAGCATCCAGCAACGCCAGGGCAGCATGGTCGTGAGCACCGCCTCAGGCTACGAGGTTCATGCCGCCGACGTGGTGGTGGCGACCAACTCGCCCGTCAACGTGCAGGTGGCGATCCATACCAAGCAGGCGCCTTACCGCACCTATGCGCTCGCCGCGAAGATCGCGGCCGGCGCCGTGGAGGATGCGCTCTATTGGGATACGCTCGATCCTTATCATTATGTCCGCCTCCAACCATTGTCTGCCGACGAGGACATCGTGATCATCGGCGGCGAAGATCACAAGTCGGGTGAGGCAAATGATGGCGCTCAGCGCCTTGACGCGCTTGAGCGCTGGGCGCGCGAGCGATTGCCGGATTTGCGCGAGGTCACTCATCGGTGGTCGGGTCAGGTGCTGGAACCGGTCGATTTCGCCGGCTTCATCGGCCGCAGCCCCGACGAGGAGCATGTATTCATTGTCAGCGGCGATTCCGGGCAGGGGATTACGAACGGACTCGTGGCGGGCATGCTGATCGCGGATCTCATCACCAGCGGCGCCAGTCCCTGGGAGGACGTCTACGCTCCGTCACGGAAGATTCAGAGGAATATCGGCGAGTTCATCAGCGAGAACATCACCCCTATCAAGAACTTCGCGGAGTATCTCACCGCAAGTGAAATCGCGAGCGCTGAACATCTGCGGCCCGGCGAGGGGCGTCTCTTCCGAAGTGGCCTGAAGAAGATCGCGGCGTGCCGGGACCGAAGCGGACATTTGCATTTGCATTCGGCGAGCTGCACCCATTTGGGCTGCGTCGTGCACTGGAACTCACTCGAACAGTGCTGGGATTGCCCATGTCACGGATCGCAGTTTGCACCCGATGGCACCGCGCTCAACGGCCCGGCAGTTTCCCCGCTCGGCGAGGCCGAAAAACCGGCCAATCTTGAAGCGGCAGAATGACCGGCATCCCTCGGCGTGTTGTGGTCAGGATTTAAGGGGGCTTGCGCCGACGGCTGCAGCTTTTACCTGGCGAGCTGCATGTGAATCATGATGCGCGCCGATCTGATGTGACTAGTCCTCGCAGGCTGTACAGGCTATATCCTGTCGCCTGTCATTGAACTGTCATGTTACCGCAAATGCTAAAGTCAGACGCTGCGCCGGCTCCCAAGACTCCGAGCGCGCCGGAAACCAATCCTGCTCTCGGGAACACCAAGAGAACGCAGCTCCGCACCGGCTTCCTGGGGCAACGAGAGGAAGTCAGCGTGGAACCCGCGACGGCCGAGGAGCGCACTCCCATTGAGCAGACGCCATCGCAGGATGTGACGCCCGCGCCGAACCCAACGCAGCCCGCTCATCCCGCCGGCGAAATCGAGCTCAAGCTGCTCGTCGATGCCGATCGCATGGCGGATTTCAGCGCAGCGCCCGTCATCTCGGCGAACGCGCGCAACAAGGGCACGCGCAAACGTCTCAAGTCGGTCTACTACGACACGCCCGAGCGGGCGCTACGACGCGCCGGCCTGAGCTTGCGCGTCCGCCAGAGCGGCACGCGTTTCGTGCAGACCGTGAAGACCGAGGTTGCGGACGATCCGTTGCGCCGCGGCGAATGGGAAGCAAGTGTGCCGTCGCTTGCGCCCGATTTCGCTTTGGCGATGCCGTTCATTCCGGACAAGCTTCGCGGCCATCTCGACGCGCAGCCGCTCGAAGCGGTGTTCTCGGCCGATGTGCATCGGCACACGCGCATCGTCGACCTGCCGTCCGGCACGGTCGAGGTCGCCTTCGACCAGGGCGGGCTGAGCGCAGGCGGCAGGTCAATGCCGGTGAGCGAGATCGAGCTGGAGCTGAAGAGCGGCAGCCCGAGCGCGATCTACGAGATCGCGCTGCGCCTTGCGGAGCACGGAACGGTGAAGCCGTCCATCCGCAGCAAGTCCGCACGCGGCTTCGACCTTGCCGGGGACCTGCCGCCCTCGGCGCGCCGGCCGCGCAAGCTTCGCCTCGATCCTTCCGTGACGCTCGACGAGGCCTTCGCGACCATCCTGCGCGCCTGCTTCCTGCACCTGCTGCAATCGCTGCCGGCGGCCGAGGACGGCCGCAATCCGGAAGGCGTGCATCAGCTGCGTGTCTCGTTGCGCCGGCTGCGGTCTGCGCTCGACCTGATGCGATCGGTCGGCGCGCTCAGCCACGTCGATGCGCTGCGCTCGGAAGCCAAATGGCTGGCGCAAGGCTTGTCCGCGGCGCGCGACTGGGACGTGTTCCAGCTCGCCACCTTGCCGGCGATCGCAAAAGCCTGTCCTTCGGTCGCGGGCTTCGATGCGCTTGGGCGGGTCGCGGCTCAGCGTCAGGCGGAAGCCTATCGCAGGGCTCGCAATGCGCTCGATGATCGCCGCTGTGCCGTCTTCCTGATTGGCCTCGGCGGCTGGATCGAGACGCGCGGCTGGCGCAACGGCGTCGCGCCGGAAGATCTCGGCCGGCTCGCCGAGCCCGCCGTCAATTTCGCGCAGCGCGTCCTGTCCGAGCAGTATGCCAAGGTGCTCAAGCGCGGCCGCCGCTTCAAGTCGCTGACGGTCGACGAGCTGCACCGCCTGCGGCTCGCCACCAAGCGGCTGCGCTATCTCAGCGAGTTCCTGCTGCCGCTGTACGAGGATCGCAAGTCCGCCCGAAAATTCGCGCGCCGGCTCGCCGGCTTGCAGGAGGAGCTCGGCGTCTTCAACGACATGGCGGTGACGGCCTCGTTGCTCGACGGGCTCGGTTCCGAAGATCGCGACAGCGCCATTGCGGCGGCCGCGATCGCCGGCTGGCAGGCGCGGGCATCGATTGGCGTGCAGCAGGGCTTGCAGGATAGCTGGCGGGATTTCACCGCCGCGCGCGTGCCCTGGTCGCGCCAGGGCCAGCAGAGCTGATCGCGTCGCCTCAAAAAAAGTTGCGGCCAGCCATTGGGGGATGGCTGGCCGCGCGCGAACCGGTCTGGGACGGGGAGGGGTGGGGATGTGACCGGGTCGCGTAACCTGTTGTCTCGTTCCTACTGATCTTTGGCGCTGGCGGTGGAGACCGCCGGCTTGGTATCGCCTAGCGACACCCAGACGTTGGGATCGCCCTGCGACTGGCGCTTGACGAAGCGGTAGCCGGTCTCCGTCCAGGCGAGGACATTCTCGTTCTGATTGTCGAGAATGAACTCGCCCTTGTCGGTCTTCACCGTCAGCACCGCGTGGCCTTCGCCCTTCTTGTCGCGCACCACGGTGATGAGCAGGGCCTGGCGCGGCCAGCCTGCATCCATCAGCATCTTGCGCTTCAACAGCACGTAGTCTTCACAGTCGCCGTAACCGTCTGATGGCAGCGACCACTTCTCGATCACGCCCCAGTGCTCCTGGTCGGTCAGAGGCTTGACGGTCTCGTTGACCCAGCGATTGACCTTGATGAGGTCGCGCCATGCCGCCTGCGACATCACGATGTCGCGCGGCTGCAGCGGCGCGCCCTGGCACTGAGCAGCATTGTCCGCGCAGAACTCGACCCAGCCGATCGGCGCACGCGTGGTGTCGCCGAGGCTCGCGTAGAGCAGACGGCCTTCGCCGGCCTGCGCTGCCGCGCTGATCCCGAAGAGCATGGCGGCCAGCGCCAGTCCCTTCCCCTGTCCCCTGAAGTCAAACATTGCGGCCCCCGTTTCTTGTTGGGACCACATTTCGCACGGAGCTTTTGAGTTGCCGCTAAGTCGACCAAGTCAAGTCGAGACGAATACAAGTAAAACGAGCGGCGAATTCGATCTATACTTGAATAGAATTTGCGTAAAATTCGATATGACTGAAATTGATTCAAATTTTATCTGTTAACGCGGAAGCGCTGGGCGAAGCGTTGTTTGCGCTCATCTGCAGCCCGTCCGTTAACCGCTGGCCCCTCGCCGCGGGACGTGAAAAAGGCGGCGTCCGCATCGCGGAAGCCGCCTTCGAGCCTGGAAATATCAGGGTTTTCGCGTCCCGGCGCTTTACCGCGCGGTAACGCTCTCTTCGAGTGTCTCCACCGGCTGCTCGTGCATGAACTCGAGCGCAAAGCCGTCTTCGAGGTTTCGGACCACGCGGCCCTGGACCCGGCCGAGCAGAACGGTCGACTTCAGCGGCGGCCGGTTCTCCGCGGCGATGGCCGCGCCCGACAGCGAGAGGTCGATGATGCGGCAGGTCATCTTGGTGCCGTCCTCGAGTGTCAGCACCGCGATCGGGTTGCGCGGCACGATACGGTCGTGGCGGCGGTCCTCCGGCAGATTGAGGATGTCGCGATTGGCGAGCCAGGTCAGCTGTGCCGCGAGCTTGTCGCGCTTTCTGGGCGTTGCCCCGATCGTCATGGCGAAGCCGTTGTCGATGATCCGGGTGATTTTGCCCTCGACGCGGCCGATATGGTCGAGATAAGCGACCACGCGGTCACCGACATTGCCGATGCCGGGGGCGAGCAAGGCGAGGCCGCCCGGCGACATGTTGATCACCTGGCAGGGGAATTCCCGGCGGTCCGGCAGCATGTAGCGGCCGAGCAGGTGCACCTTCACCCGCTGGAAGCGCCTGCGCTCCTCGGCGGCCGGAAGAAATTTTTTGTTCGCTAACGCCATTTCCAACACCCGACCCCCCGCCCGGGCGGAGTCCGGGACGACCCTAAGGTGCATAGGGTTAATGCCGCGTTATGATCGGGCGCGCCGGTTGCGGACAGACACGATGCGCTCGAAAAGCCACATCCCGAAGGGAGTGATCGTCACGCCGTCCGTGCCCTGTGCCCATACAGCAGGCACAGCAGCGCCAGCAGCACGGCGGCCGACAGGCCGAGCGACCAGTGGATGCCGATCGCCGCGCCTGCTACTCCGACCGTGATGCCGCTGAAGGCCCGCATGCCGAGCCCGGCCATGTTGTAGAGGCCGACGACGCGGCCGCGGATGTCGTGCGGCGCGTTCAGCTGCACCAGCGCCTGCGCCATGGTGTTGAACGAGAGCTCGAAGAAGCCTGCGAAGAACAATAGCGCGATCGCGACCGGATAGACCGGCACCAGTGCGAAGCCGAGCAGCGCCACGCTCCACAGCATCGCCAGCGTGATCGCGGTGCGCGGGGTGCCCTTCAGCCGTCCCCACGATTCCAGCGCGATGCCGGCCAGCAGTGCCCCGGCCGCGTCCGCGGCGAGCAGCACGCTGTAGGAGACGCCGGGATCGCCATGGCCGAGATCGCCGGCATAGCCCGGCATCTGGGCGTGATAGGCGTTGCCGATCATGAAGGAGGTGAGGCCGGCAAGCCATGTCATCGCCGACAGCACCGGTTGGGTGCCGATGGCGCGGATGGTCAGCACGATGTCGGCAAGGCCGCGCACCGCGAAGCGGCGCGCCGCCACGCTCTTGTCCCTGATCGGAGCCCAGAACAGCCAGATCAGCATCGGCAGATAGAACAGCGTGTTGAAGATGATGCCGTGTGAGGGACCGAGCGTCAGCATGATGAGGCCGCCGACTGCAGGCCCGACCAGGATGCCGAGATAGCGCGCCATCGCGTTCAGCCGCACCGCGCTCGGCAGATCGGCCGGGCCGACGAGGTCGTAGAGCAACAGCTGGTTCGGGGTCTGCCAGAGCACGCCGGCGCAGCCATGGATCACCAGGAGCAGCATCGCGTGCCACATCTGGATCGTATCGGTCAGGAAGAAGTAGCCCCAACCGGCGGAGGCGGCGATGAACAGCAGCATGCCGCACTGGATGATGCGGCGCGGATCGAACCGGTCGGCGAGGCCACCGACCGCGACGGAGAACAGCAGGAACGGCAGCCAGTGCGACAGCACGGCAAACCCGCCCAGCGTCGGCGAATGGAATTTCTGGAACACCACCCAATAGCTGATCACATGCTCGATATTGTCCGCCATCATCGCCAGCACGTAAGAGGCGAACTGCAGACGGTAGGGCACGGACCTCATCGCCGCGAACGAGCCGGACGCGGCCATGGGATTTTGGGGGAGGGGGTTCACGGGAGGACCTGGGTGGGATTTCAACCGTCCGTACACGGTCGCAGGTGAAGGCTCAAGACACTTGGGTGTGCTCGAACATCAGCCATGCAGTGCCGCCACATGCTCAGCCGTCCATCCCCGCGCAACCGCGAAGCGGCTGTCGCTGGAGGTGCGAGCCTTGCGATGCGTCAGCGTCGCAAGGAGAGCCTCGAAGGATGGACCACGGGTGCCTGCAGCCCATCCTTCGAGGCGCAGCGCGCACCTCAGGATGACGGCGGTATCTGTGGCCGCAGCTAACCCAGCGACTTCACGTATACCCCATACGGCACGCCCAGAATATCCGGCGCCTCGCCGATCCTCACAAATCCCATCCGCAGATACATCGACTCCGCGACCGTCATGATCTGCGTCGTGTGCAGGGCGATGGCCGGCGACTGGTCGCGCTTGGCGCGGCGCAGGCATTCTTCGGTCAATTGCCGGCCGATTCCCTTGCCGCGCGCACAGGGATCGACGACCAGCATGCGGATGATCGGCCATGACGGCTCGAAGAACGCGGGCTTCGGCGCTTGCGCACCGACATAAGCGACTGCGCCGACGATCTGGCCACCGTCTTCGGCAACGATGATCTCGCCTGTCTTGGCAAGCAGCGGCATCTTCGCGACGTTGGCCGTAAACAGCGGCCAGTCGGAATAGTGCTGCTCGAATTGTGCGAACGCGGACAGCGCGACTTGCACGATTGCTTCGGCATCCGTCGGCTGATAGTCGCGTAGCATCAGCGTTGTCCTCGTAGGCCGGATGGTGCGTAGCGCAATCCGGGGGCCGCGCCCCCGTATTCCGCTACGCTCCATACGGGCTACGAGGCCGCACCTTGGCACGAGCGCGCATCTCACATACGCTTCGCCTCAGCCCGCATCATCAAAACACAACAAGCGGGCAGCGAGGAAACACCATGGAGCAAATCCGCGTCTGCACCCACGCAGGTCCCGGCTCGGAGCCCGTCATCCGCACCGTGCCGTGGCCGAAGGTCGGCCGGAAGGCCGCACTGATCAAGGTCGGCGCCTGCGGGGTCTGCGGCACCGACCTGCACATCCTCAAAGGACACTGGCCGAAGCCGCTGCCTTGGCCGTTCACGCTGGGACATGAGCTCGGCGGAATCATCGTCGAATGCGGCGATGAATTTTCCGAGGATTTTATGAGCAAGCCGCTTCAAGTCGGCTCCAAGGTGATGATCCCGCCCTTGATGCCGTGCGGCCGCTGCTATTACTGCATCCATTATCCGCAAACCGCGAACAAGTGCCTGACGCCGGTCTATTACGGCCGCTATCTCGGCTTCGACAAGCCGCCGCATTTGTGGGGCGGCTGGGCCGAATATGTCTATGTCGATCTCGAGATGCTGCCGGGCACCAAGATCTACAAGCTGCCGGACGACATGTCGTTGCGCCTGGGTGCGCTATCGGAGCCGTTGACATCCTGCATCCGCGCCTTCAATCGCGCCACGCGCGCCGGCGGATTCAGCTGGGGCGACACCGTCGTGATCCAGGGCTCCGGCCCGATCGGCATTTTGGCGGTCGCGGCCGCCAGGGAGATGGGGGCAGGGCGCGTCATCTGCGTCGGCGCGCCGGAGGAGCCGCGGCTTAAGCTGGCGCGCGAGTTCGGCGCGGAGGCGACCGTGAACATCGAGGAGCTGAAGTCACCCGAGGCGCGCATCGCGCGCGTGCGCGACATCGTCGGCGGCTTCGGCGCCGATCTCGTGATGGATTGCTCGGGACACCCCACCGCCGGCCCCGAAGGCATCGAGATGCTGCGCGATGGCGGCACCTATGTCGAGATGGGCCAGTTTACCGATGCCGGCTCGATCGACACCTCCTGGCACCGCATCTGCACCAAGGACCTCAACGTGCTGGGATCCTGGGGCTTCACCGGCAATGATCTCCCGCTCGGCGTCGACATGCTCTACCGCACGCGTGACAAATATCCGTGGCTGAAGATGCAGACGATCTACCCGTTCACGGAAGCCGGCGTTGCGCAGGCGGTGAAGGACGCGATGGCGATGAAGACGGTGAAGTCGACCATCGTGCCGTGGCCGGAGCTGGCGGAGTAGACAGTGCCGACCGCGCCTCAAGATATTTCGCGAGTCTTCCCGGATGGAGCGAAGCGCAATCCGGGATTCTCGCCCGCGACTCCCCGTATTCCGCTGCGCTCCATACGGGCTACGAGTCGGAGTTTGGATCAATGACGAAATGACGGACCGGCAGACACCTGGCCAGCACGCTCGCTCCCCCTTCAACGCCATCCGCGCGATCGACTACACCGTCATCTTCGTGCGCGACATGGCGGCGATGCGCCGCTTCTACGAAGACGTCCTCGCCTTTCCACTCTCGCGCGAACTGTCGCCGAACTGGATCGAGTATGGCATCGGCAGCAACACGCTGGCGCTGGCACGGCCGAGCCGCACCTCAGGTGATGCACCAGTGCCGCCGGGCAGCGCCTCGCTGCAGCTGGCGTTCAAGGTCTCGGCCGCCGAGGTCGACGCGTGCGCCGATGAACTCGTGCGCCAGGGCGTGGCGCTGGTGTCGCCGCCGACGGACCAGCCCTTCGGTCATCGCACGCTGTTCTTCCGCGATCCCGACGGGAATTTGCTGGAGGTGTACGGGGAGATCTGAGGAGGCTCCGGATCCAGGAGGCCGTCAGAAATCGCCTGTCCACCTTCAGGCGCGGCTCCCCGTCAAGCCATGCATCAAAGCCATGGTGATTTCCCGGCGCATGGCGTAAAGAGCGCCCAGATCAAATCCAGCGTGCGGCCGGGCCGTTTGCCGCGCACGCAGCTTTAGGCGCCGGTTCACCGTTTGCGCGCCTGAATTCAACCAAGGTTCTCCATCTCGTGTCTCTTCCGGCCCTGACCCCGCCGCTCGCCCGCGCTTTGGCCGAGCGGAACTATGATTCACTGACGCCCGTTCAGCTCGCGGTGCTCGCCCATGAAGCCACCAGCCGCGACCTCTTGGTCTCGGCCCAGACCGGTTCCGGCAAGACCGTCGCTTACGGTCTGGCCATCGCGAAGAACATCCTCGATGACGCCGAGCAGTTCGCACAAGCGGCCGCGCCGCTCGCCTTGATCGTGGCGCCGACCCGCGAGCTCGCGCTCCAGGTTCAGCGCGAGCTGGCCTGGCTGTACGGGCATGCCGGCGGGCGTGTCGTGTCCTGTGTCGGCGGCATGGATCCGCGGCGCGAGCAGCGGGAGCTCGCCGCCGGCGCGCACATCGTCGTCGGCACGCCCGGGCGTCTCTGCGATCATCTGCGGCGCGGCCGCCTCGATATCTCCGAGCTCGCTGCGGTCGTGCTCGACGAAGCCGACGAGATGCTCAATCTCGGCTTTCGCGAGGACATGGAATTCATCCTCGAGACCACGCCGCAGACGCGCCGAACGCTGCTGTTCTCGGCGACGTTTCCGCGCGGCATCGTCGCGCTGGCGCGGCAATATCAGCGCGACGCCTTCCGGATCGAGGTCGCCGGCGACGAGGGCGGCCACGCCGACATCGAATACCGCGCGATCCGCATCGCGCCCGCCGACGTCGAGCATGCCGTCGTCAACGTGCTGCGCTTCTACGAGGCGCCGAGCGCGCTGGTGTTTTGCAGCACGCGCGATGCCGTCAGGCATTTGCAGGCAGCGCTCCTGGAGCGCGGCTTTTCGGTGGTCGCGCTGTCGGGTGAATTGACGCAGAACGAACGCACCCTGGCGCTGCAATCGCTGCGCGACGGCCGCGCCCGCGTCTGCGTTGCGACCGACGTTGCCGCCCGCGGCATCGACCTGCCGAGCCTCGACCTCGTCATTCATGCCGATTTGCCCAACGACGCCGAAGTCATGCAGCATCGCTCGGGCCGCACCGGGCGCGCGGGCCGGAAGGGGACGAGCGTTCTCCTGGTGCCGCCGGCGCGGCGGCGGCGGGCCGAGTTGTTGCTCAATCTCTCAGGGATCGACGCGGCCTGGGGCACGGCGCCGCAGGCGGATGACATCCGCAAGTTCGATCACGCCCGCATGAAGGACGTGCTGTTCACGGAGGAGACGACGCCCGACGATCTGGCCCTGGCGCAGGCGCTCTTGGCCGAGCGCTCGCCCGAGGATATCGCCGCCGCGCTCGCGCGGCTTTATCGCGCGCGGCTGCCGTCGCCCGAGGACATCATCGATCCCGGCGAGCGAAGCGGCAAGCCGGAACGCGGACGTCATGGATCGGATAGATCGGAAGAGGGCGACGACCTCGGCAAGCCGCGATCGAAGGCCGGGAAGGCGTCGAAGCACGGGATGGCGGAGGGCAGCGTCTGGTTTCGCGCCGCCATCGGGCGCCGCAAGAACGCGGAGGCACGCTGGCTGCTGCCGATGATCTGCCGCCGCGGCGGCATCGACAAGCGCGACATCGGCGCCATCAAGATCATGGACACCACCACCGAGTTCGAGATCTCCGAGCGGGTCGCCGAATCCTTTGCGGCGAAGATCAAGCGTCCGGACAAGGAAGACAGCATCCGGATCGAGCCGATGGCGGATGCGCCGCAGCGCCAAGAAGCTCCCCGGGAGCGCTCTCGCGCGCCGCAGCGCGAGGCCGGCGCTCATCATGAACGGCGCGATGATCGCCCGCGCGAGGCAAGTGGATTCAAGCCACGCAGCAAGCCTCACGCCGAGCGCGCGCCGAAATTCGACGATGCGCGTTCTTTTGCAAAGAAAAAGAAGCACAAGAACAAGCCGGGCCACGCAGAGCCGTCGGTTACGCCATGGCCTGTGAAGGGCGCGCCCGGAAAGAATGCGAAGAAGAAGCGTCGGGGCTGATCTGCCGCTTTCCGTCCCCGGCTTGACTAGTGCCGCCGAAGGCTCGCGCGTTGCGCTATGGAGCGCTGCATCCACTCGCAATCAATCGGTAACATGGCGCCATCCGGACGCGTTGCGAGCCCGCGCCTTCTCGAGTTGGCAGAAGCCTTTTCGGCAACTTCAAAGAGGCAATAGCAGCGCCTGCGGCGAGTCGTCGCTTGAATCGAATTTAATCAAGTCGAGAGTCTGAAAGCGAACTGAAGGTCCGATCCTGGTTGGTCATAGTCGGCGGCAGGGGGCGAGAGCAGCTCATCAGCAGCATCCCTCCATTTTGAGAGTAGGGGCACTGGTTTCCCGGTGCGGCCCGCACCCGGGAGCTTCTGAAAGTCTTCAATCCAACAATCTGGTTTCGCGTGAAAGGATGGAATGACGATGAATGATGCCAATGTGAAAGCCGAAACGAATGCCACTCCCGCGGGTGGGAATGGTGACGCAAGGCTCAAGTTCGACGTGCCGTTTTTCAATATCCAGGGGATCTTCGGCGATCTTGCCGAGCAGGGCGCCGCGCGGGCCAAGGCAAATCTCGAGCAGATGAAGGCGGCTTCCGAGGAGATCACTGACGCTCTCCGCGAAGCCTGTGCGACCAATGCCACGCATGCCGCCCACTACGGCACCAAGGTCATCGAAATATCGAAAATCAATACCAGCTCCACGCTGGAATTCCTGTCCCAGCTCGCGGATGCAAGGTCGTTTGCGGATGTCGTGAACCTCTCCACCGCCCACAGCCGCAGGACCTTTGAAATGGCGTCAGGCCAAAACCGGGAGCTTTGGGACCTTGCCCAGAAGGTTGCAACCGAGACGGCCGAGCCGATCAAGAAGAGCTTCAACCGGGTTCTGCATAGGGCTGCCTGAATCGAGGCTATCGGCCGCGTGAATCGGCTGGACGAGCGTCTTCGCCAGAAGAGACGCCGTCCGGCCGATGGCGGCGACGCCTTTTCGTGAAGGGATGCCGAGCTGGAGGAAATCAGATGGGTATGGTGATGATCAAGTGCCCGGAAACGGGCCGGGCCATTTCGACCGGCATCGAGATGGACCGCGAAAGATTTCGGTGCAGTGCAGTATTCTTTTCTCGCACCTATTGCGGGATGTGTGCGGCAACGCACGAGTGGTTTGCCAAGGAGGCCTGGGTCTACGAAACGGCAAGTCCGGGGGCAGGCAGTCGTTCGACGCGGGGGCGGCGTGAAGCGGCCTAACGGCGTCCTGCGAAACAATCCGATCGATCCTCGGGCTCATCACCTTGCAGCGGTTGAGCTTCTGCTGGCGTGAGCCGCCCCCTGGGTTGGCTTACGTCGCGGCGAGGTCGCGCAGCATGTAGGTCGCGCCGTCGCCATAGGATGCGAGCTTTGCGCGCAACTCAGCATCCGCCGTCACGGCCAGAAAGCCCATGCGCTCCCATAGCGGCCGCGTGCCGTAGACCGAGACCAGCGCGAGTGTTGCGATGCCCGACGCTCGCGCCAGCTTCTCGATATCGGCAACATAAGCGCGCACAACGCCGCCGCGGAACTCGGCCAATACGGCGACGTCGTGGACGTAGAGACAGTCCGCGCCGTCAGGCAATTCCTGCAGAAAGCCGTCGAGCGGCGGAATCCGGTACTGCATCCAGGGATGCGCCAGTCCGTAGCCGACGATGCCTTGGTCCGTATCGAGCACGCCGCAGCCGTCCGGACATAGCCGCATCTTCTCCGCCAGCACCTCGGCGCGTTCGGGCAACGCCGGATGGATGCGTGCTGCAATCGCGCCGATTGCAGCGAGGTCCGAGGCGCGCGCGGGACGCCAATGCGGCTTGCTCATGTCGGTGCGTATCCTTGCGCAGCCGAGCCGGGACGCGCGACTTCTATCGCAGCCCCTCATACACCATCAGCCCGCGTGCGATCTGCAATTTCCGGATGGCGCGCGGCAGCAGTTTCTCCGGCTGATGCAGGTAGCGCCAGGAGGTGAGGCTGAAGGCGGAAAGCGTGCCGCATTCGTCGTCGAACGGCGCGAGCACGCCGGTGACGCTCACCGGCGTATGTGGGCGGGCGTTGAAGGGCAGCAGCAGGAGCTCGAGATGCGCCTTGCTGCCGTCCTCGCGCGCAGCGGTGACGCCGGCGATCGCGCCCAGCGTCTCGTCGGCGACGATCGTGGTGATCTCCTCGATCTCGCTGCGGCTGGCTGGCGTGAAGAGCGCCGCAAAGCTCTGGTCCTTGAGGTCTGTTCCGGCCAGCGCGCAGACGCGTGTGCCGGCGACGCGGAACGGGAAGCCGAGTTTTGGCTCGCAGGACAGCACGAAGATGTCACCGAGCAGGCCGCGGACCGCGGCCGGATCGATGTCGGCCCGGTCAGGGGCCCGTGCAGTGCCGCGCTTCTTGTCCCAATACGCGAAGAACGCGCGGCTCGACGGATGTTTCATGACTGAACGCTCGCCCGGGGTGCGACCTCGAAGAGACAGACCTGTCCCGCTTCAGTGCACCCGCGATCCCTTCTGTTGTTGTGCAGGAGGGGATTTGCAGCGTCCATGCCGCGGGGGCGTTTTCGCGCCCGTTAAGGCGGTCTTTGCGTCGTTAACGTTAAATTAACTATGCGCTTCGTGTCGGCCGCGCGCCTGCTATGGTGATCGCGGTCGCAAGCCTCGCCGCTTTTCTCCAGGTTCTCGGCGGGGCCTGTACTTGAGGGCGTCAAACAGTTTGGTCACGGGCCGCGGGGAGGGGTGGGGATACGCCTTATCTCTCCGGCCATCGGAAGACCGACACGGACAGGCAGGGCTTTCCCAGGGCCCTGCCTTTTCCTTTTGTGCACTTGCGCAGGGACGGCAAAGGCGACTATCTCCAAGCCTGTCGCTCCGATGTCGCCTGAAAGCGAAGCTGCCTTGGATTCCCCGCAAGATTCGTCGCCGGATGCGCCGGCCGTCAACGAGGAGGCTCCGCGCGAGCCGATCCTGACGCTGCCTCCGGCGCTGACCGCCTATGTCCTGCTCTTGGCGGCGATCCATCTGCGGGTGCTGTTGCCGCCGGAACTCGAGAACTGGACCATCGACGTCTTCGGCTTCATCCCGAAGCGCTACGATTCCTCGCTGCTCAATCTGCAGATCCCGGGCGGGGCGGGGGCGAAGGTCTGGACTTTCGTCACCTATTCGCTGCTGCACGCCAATCTCACCCATCTCGGCTTCAACGTACTGTGGCTGCTGCCGTTCGGCAGCGCGCTGGCGCGGCGCTTCGGCACGGTCAGGTTCTTCGTCTTCCTGGCAGTGACGGCGGCGGCCGGCGCGCTCGCCCATCTCGTCACCCACGAGCATGCGGTGGCGCCGATGATCGGCGCCTCGGCCTCGGTATCGGGCGCGATGGCCGCCGCAATCCGCTTCGCCTTCGTGCGCGGCAGCTTCCTGTCGTTCAGCCGATCGGATGCCGATACCGCCGCGAAAGTTCCGGCGCTGCCGCTGTCGCGCGCGCTCCGCGACGGGCGGGTGGTCGGCTTCCTCGCCGTCTGGTTCGGCGTCAACATCATCTTCGGCGTGGGCGCGATCGGCATCGATGCCGAAACCACGAGCGTGGCCTGGCAGGCGCATATCGGCGGCTTCTTCGCCGGCCTGCTGTTGTTCGCGCTGTTCGATCCCGTGCCGCGCGTGCGAAGCGATGCTGCGGATGCGTCATCACGAGACGTTTCAGACCGTATCTGATGCGGCGCTTGCGACGCAGCCCGAATTCATCCATCATTCCGGGTGAGAATGTTCCGAAGCGACACGTCTTTAGCGACGATGCTTCGCAAAGCGCACGAGCGTGAAACCGGCGCTGAAACTGTTAGTTGAAGACTCGCGAACAAGTCCGGACCGCCGAAGGCGGGCGGGCTCGGATTCAGGGAGGCGGCAATGACGGTACGTTCCATTCTGAACACCAAGGGCCACCAGATCATGAGCGTCGAGCCCGACGCCAAGCTGGCGGACGCGATCAAGCTGCTCGGCGAGAAGAAGATCGGCGCGGTGCTGGTGATGAACCAGAGCCGGCTCGAGGGCATCCTGTCCGAGCGAGACATTGTGCGCGTGCTCGGCGATCGCGGCGCCGGCGTGCTGGAGGCGCCGGTCTCGGAGGTGATGACCCGCAAGGTCGTGACCTGCAAGGAGACCGACACCGTCGCCGAGCTCATGGAGACGATGACGACGGGCAAGTTCCGCCATCTGCCCGTGATCGACAACGGCAAGGTGGTCGGCCTGATCTCGATCGGCGACATCGTCAAATGGCGTGTCCGCGAATACGAGACCGAGCAGGAAGCCCTGCGCGACTACATCAAGACGGCCTGATCAGGCCTGGTCGTCGACTTTCGGCGCGGTGCCCGCGGGCGCCGGCGCCAGCACGTGGATCGCCTCCTGGATGGACTCCAATGCGCGCTCGGCGGCGCGCGTGCCATGTGCGATCAGGTCTTCGGAGCGGTGGAAGTCGAACCAGCCGAACTGGCCGACCCGCGGCGTGATCAGCATGTCGGGCGGATCGCCGGCCAGACGGGCGCGGGTGATGCGGTCCTGCATGATGTTGAAGGCGTCGACCATCACCGACGAGATGCCGGGCCGGCCGTTGCCGCCGAAGAACTCACGCTTCATCGTCTTCTCGGGCGAGAACAGGCGCGGGAAGCGCCGCTTGGCCGCCGGCTCCTCGGCCGCCGGCACGACCGGGGCGGGCGCTGCGCCGTGTGAATAGATCGTGGTGGAATGGGTGAAGATGTCGCTGGAAAGATTTGCGGCGATGACGATTTCGGCGCCGAGCGCGCGGGCGGCCGAGACCGGCACCGGGTTCACCAGCGCGCCGTCGACCAGCCAGCGGTCGCCGATCAGCACCGGCGCGAAGATGCCGGGCAGGGCGTAGGACGCGCGCATGGCGTCGACGACGCGGCCGCGCGTCAGCCAAATCTCGTGGCCGGTGCGAACCTCGGTCGCGACGCTCGCGAATTTGATGGGCAGGTCCTCGATCAGCACCTGCCCGATCGCCTCCTCGAGCCGGGTCGCGAGCTTCTCGCCGCCAAGCAGGCCGGAGCCGTTGAGACGGATATCGAGATAGCCGAGGATGTTGCGCATCCCTTGCAGGCTGCGTCCCCAGTCTTCGAACGTATCGAGCCGGCCGGCCGCGTGGAGGCCGCCAACCACGGCGCCGATGGACGTGCCGACGACGACATCGGGCACGATCCCATTGGCAATCAGGGTCCTCAGGATTCCGATATGGGCAAAGCCGCGCGCCGCGCCGCCGCCAAGGGCAAGGCCGATGACCGGCCGGCGGATGCTGCCCAAGCCGACTTTTTCGCCCACCTTCTCGCCGTTCGAGCCGTTCGCGCCCCGGCCTTTCAATCTGTCCAGCACCGCAACTCTCCTACGCCGGGCCAGCCCGCATCGTCAGACTAGGCATCGCACGTGGCCTCCGCCATATCAGGCGCGAGGCATGGTTTATGCCGCTTTGGAAAGGGCACGGGGCAGGAGTATGGCGAGGCGCGGTTGCTTCCGAACTAATCACGCAGCCGTCAACCCGGTTCCACAGAACCCTCCGGGGCCGTATTTCCTGGGGTTTCAGAGGCTTGAATTTGCCGCGTTTTCGGTGAAAAGCAAGGAGCATGACACGCGGGGGTGACGGCATCATCGGATGGCGGCGCAGCGGCAGGCTGCTGCCGGCGCTGATCCTTGCCGCGTGCGTCATTATCTCCGGCCGAAACGCTGCCCAGGCGCAGCTCTTCTCCGATCGTCCGCCGCCGGTGCCGCCGGCCTCTGTGCCCGACCCCGGCAACGCCGTCAGCCTGGCGCCGCCCTCCGGGCCGGGCGCGGGACCCCCAAGCCTGCCCCCGACCCTGATGCAGCCGGCGACCCCGAGCATGCCGCCGCCCGCGGTCACGACCGTGCCGCCGGCCGCCCCGCTGAATGCCGCCGTGCCCGGACAGGGCGTGCTGTCGCTGACCGCGAAATACGGCAAGGACTCGGCTCCGATCACCAGTGGCCTGGTCTGGCGCGTGTTTGCCGACCGGCCCGACGAGAACGGCACCTTCAAGCTGATCCGCGAGGACCGCAGCGGGACGCCGAACATCGTGCTGCCGCCCGGCAATTATGTCGTCCACGTTGCCTTCGGCCTCGTCAGCGCGGTGCGCACCGTCAGCCTGAAATCCGAGACCAACCGCGAATCCTTCGTGCTGCCGGCCGGCGGCCTGCGCATCGAGGGCCGCGTCGGCACCAGCCGCATTCCGCAGAATCAGATCTCGTTCGCGATCTACAAGGGCAGCCAGTTCGAATCCGGCGAGCGCGCTTCCCTGGTGCCGAACGTCGCCGCCGGCGACGTCGTGCTGATCCCGGAGGGGACCTACTACATTGTCTCCAACTACGGCGATGCCAATTCGGTGGTGCGCTCGGACATCCGCGTTCAGGCCGGCAAGCTCACCGACGTCACCATCACCCACCGCGCCGCCGTCATCACCCTCAAGCTGGTCAGCGACCGTGGCGGCGAGGCGCTCGCCAACACCGCCTGGTCGGTGCTGACGCCGGGCGGCGACGTCATCAAGGAATCGATCGGCGCGTTCCCGCGCGTCGTGCTGTCCGAAGGCGAGTACCGCGCCATCGCCAAGAACGAGGGCAAGGTCTACGAGCGCGGATTCAACGTCGTCAACGGCGTCGACGGCGAAGTCGAAGTCATCGCGCGCTAAGGCGGGGGGCGGCCCGCGGCGAGAAACTCCGGCACGACAATTCTCATCGCGCGCACGGATGTGCATCCTCCATTACCGTCGGCTTCAGCGGGTTTCTGCCAAGTAACCGTCCCCCACTCTTCAGTGTTCTGTCTTGAACACTGGTAGCGCCACCAGTCCCCTGCAGCGGCCAACAAACACCGGCGGCATCGGCTTATTCCAGCAGCGGCGCGTCTCGCTCACGACCGTGGACGATACGTATTTCCGATCATCAATTTTATTCTCTTTCCATCCTGCTGCGCTATATGTCTGGCGTCCGTCCAACGGGGGAAGCCGGAGCAGGCGCTTGCCTTGCAGGACCGGCTCGGAGCAGGGGACCAGGCTCGTCGGCATGTTCGAAGTGATCCTCACCAGGCGCAAGCGGTTCGGCTGGCGGTGGCAGGTGTGCGACCAGTCCGGCAAGATATTTGCCGACGGCTTCGAGCGCACGCGTCCGTCCGCCAAATATCAAGGCGAGCGCGCGTTGTTCTTCCTGCTTTCCCAGGCCCATTTGCGCAACCGCTCGGCGGCCTCCAGCGAGGATTAGTCGGGCGGGCCACAATCCCTTGCGCTGCCCGACGGGCAAAACACCCGATTCATGGGTCAATGCATTCGGTCGAAAATATTCCGCTTTACCGAAATTCGGAAACCGCGTATGTGTCGCGCAACCCGGCCCAAGGAAGAGGGGCGTATCGCGATCGTCACGAACGCGGGCCGGGGGGCGGTGGACGCGAGCCACATCGGCGCGAAAAGCTTCGCAGGGCGGAGAGCCGTGAGCGAAGACCTCGTGCCAACGACGGGTGCGGTTCGCGTACGGCAAAATCGTGTGGTCCTGACGCCCGGGGTCTGTGCGTCAAGTCTTGTGGTGATGTGGTTGCCCGACCGGGCGATGCGCATCAGCCATCCGCAAGGCGACGGGGGCAATAGTGCATCGCTCCCCGGGGAGAGCGCGACATAAGCCGTAAAACCACTGCGCAGGGAAGGCCGGATGTTTGGCTTCACCTGTATGCCGCTGTGCAAATTCTTGTTGCCACCTTTCGCACAGTGGACCGTGGGTGCCCGGCCGGCACCCGGTCTTCCCTGCGCCCTCTTTCAATTGAGGGTGAGACGACGAGCAAAGCTCGGGCGAAATGCGCCGCGAGGACGCGGAAGCGCGTCTGCAACGACACACTCGCTGTCATCGCCCGGTTTAACCGGGCGATCCATCGCATTTGCAGGACGATTTCCTGCCACACGCCGTCATTGCGAGCGCAGCGAAGCAATCCAGAGTCTTTCCGTGGATGCATTCCTGGATTGCTTCGCTGCGCTCGCAATGACGATGTTGAGGCAGGTGTGCGAAAACTCCCGCTCGCGTGCCCCGGACGCAGCGCAGCGTCTCCCCGGCGATGCGAAGCATCGTCCGGTGCGACGATGCGCTGCAGAGCCGGGGCCCAGGCATCAGCGACTCCGCAGCGTGCTGGGTCCCGGCTCTGCGCCGCATCACTTGCGCTCCGCGTCGCCTCCGGGACACGAGAGCACCTTTCGCGCAACCGTCACAGTCTCTAACGCCCACTAACCAACACCTGACTTAAAACTGTCATAATCGCCGAATGGAACCCACGCCTTCGCGCTTTTTACACGTCGTTAAGCGCGCCTGCATTGGATGCGGCGGGAAAGTGCGTTGGGGACTGCAATGACTGCCGCGAAGAAGATGCCGGGAAAACCGGCCGCCGAAATGTTCGACGACATCCCGGTGCTTCAGCGCAAATGGCGTGCGGCGTTGAAGCCGGGCGAGCGGCTGCCGCGCTACGAGGACGTCATGCTCGGCAGCCTCGGACGCCTCGCCGACCACATCGCGCTGCTCAAGAACGATGGTGTGCTCGAGCTGTCGCGCAGCGGACGTTACGTGCAGAAATGGCTCGGCGAGGAGCGCTGGGACATTCCCCTTGCCGAGCTGTCGCCCGATTGCGCCACCGCGCTGTCGGAAGCGGCGGCGAGCGCGCTGGCGGCCGGGCGGCCGCACCGCGCCAGCGCGCATTGCGTGCGCGACGGCATGGTCAGGACCTATGACGTGCTGGCGCTGCCGACGTCCTCGCGCTGGGGCGCGACGCTGATCGGCGCCTATGTCAACGAGCGCGGCGCGCAATACAATCTCCTCGACGCCATCTTTTCCGCGACCGACGACGCGGTGGTCTCGCTGGCGACGCTGCGCGATGCCGCTGGCAAGGCGTTCGACCTTCAGGTTGTGCACCACAACAGGAGCGCGGGCGAGCTGTTGAAGGTTGTGGGTGGAAGCCTGCTGTGGTGGCGGATCGGCGAGGGCAGCACGCTGCTGGCCTTGCCCGAGGTGATGGAATTCCTGCTCAAGGCCGTGTCGGGCGGCCGCGGCGAGCAGCTCGAGATCGAGAGCGCGGGGCGCTACCTCAGGCTCAGCGCCACCGCCTTCGCCGACGTGGTCTCGCTGACCATCTCCGATGTCACCGTCTTGAAGCGGCGCGATGCTTCGTTCCGACTGCTGTTCGACAACAACCCGATGCCGATGTGGGTGTTCGACGCAGAGACCAAGGCGTTCCTCAGCGTCAACGACGCCGCGGTCCAGCATTACGGCTACAGCCGCGCGACCTTCCTGCGCATGAAGCTGCACGAGATATGGCCGGAGGACGAATGGGACAGCCACGCCGCGGCGCTGGAGCGTCTCGGCGACGCCTACCACTCGTCGCGCAACTGGCGACACTTGCGCGCCGACGGTAGCGAGATCGAGGTGCTCACCTTCGGCCGTCGCGTCGCCTTCGACGAGCGCGATGGCTATCTGGTTGCCGTGGTCGACATCACCGAGCGGCGCAAGGCCGAAGCGCGCATCGCCTATATGGCGCACCACGACGGGCTCACCGATTTGCCGAACCGCGAACACTTCCAGGAGCGGTTGAAGCAGGCGCTGGACCAGGCCGCGGGAAAACGGGTCGGCGTGCTCTACATCGATCTCGACCTGTTCAAGAACATCAACGATTCCTTCGGTCATCCGGTGGGCGATCGCTTGTTGAAGCAGGTCGCCGAGCGCCTGACCATTGCGGTCCGCGGCAGCAATCTCGCCGCGCGGCTCGGCGGCGACGAGTTCGCCGTCATCCTGGCAACCGACGTCTCGCCGAACGAGGCAAGCGCCTGCGCGTCCCTGCTGATCGACATGCTGAAGGCGCCTTACGACGTCGATGGACAGGAGATGGTGATCGGCGCCAGCATCGGCATCGCGCTGTCGCCGGGCGACGGCACGACGCCGGAAGAGTTGATGCGCAATGCCGACATGGCGCTGTACCGGGCCAAGGCCGACGGCGGCGGCGTGCACCACTTCTTCGAGCGCGAGATGGACCTCCAGGCGCAGAGGCGCCGCGACATGGAGCTGGATCTGCGCCGGGCGTTCGCCAATGGCGAGTTCGAGCTGCACTACCAGCCGCTGGTGTCGATCGCCTCCGACCGCATCTCCGGCTTCGAGTCGCTGCTGCGCTGGCGTCATCCGGACAAGGGCATGATCTCGCCCGCCGAGTTCATCCCGGTCGCCGAGGACATCGGCCTGATCACCCAGCTCGGCGAATGGGTGCTGCGCGAAGCCTGCACCGAGGCGGTGAAATGGCCCGTCGACGTCAAGGTCGCCGTCAACCTGTCGCCGGCGCAATTCCGCAGCCGCAACCTGGTCCAGATCGTGATCTCGGCCCTGGCGCAGTCCGGCCTGTCGCCGAAGCGGCTCGAGCTCGAGATCACCGAGTCGATCTTCCTGGCCGAGACCGATGCCAATGTCGCCACCTTGCACCAATTGCGCGAGCTCGGCGTCGGCATTTCCATGGACGATTTCGGCACCGGCTATTCCAGCCTGAGCTATCTCCGCAGCTTTCCGTTCGACAAGATCAAGATCGACCGCTCCTTCGTCAAGGATCTGGCGCAGCGGCCCGATTGTGGTGCGATCGTGCGCGCGATCTCCGGGCTCGGCCGCAGCCTCAACATCACCACGACGGCCGAGGGCGTGGAGACCGAGGATCAGCTCGACTGGCTGCGCGCCGAAGGCTGCAACGAGGTGCAGGGATTTCTGTTCAGCGCCGCGCGGCCGGCTGCCGAGATCGGAAAGCTCCTCGCCGATTTCGGCCAGCGCACCTCACGGGCGGCGTAATGCGGGCGGATAGCAATCGTAGACCAGCGCCTTGAACGCGGGCGTGATGCGGCCGCGCTCGTTCTGGGTCTGCTGCATCATGAGGTAGACCATGTCGAGCTTGGGATCGACGCCGAAATAGGTGCCGCTCCCCGAGTCCCATTTCAGCTCGCCGAGCGAGCCCGGCGGCGGCGGCTTTGCATTGCCGGGATCGGTGCGTACCGCAAGGCCGTAGCCATAGCCGAAGCCGTCGCCCGGGAAATAGAAATAGTCGCGTCCGACGCCGGAGCCCGGCCCGATCTGATCGCTCGTCATGGCCTTGAACGCGGCGGGGCTGAGATAGCGCCTGCCTTCGAGCTCGCCGGCGTTGAGCAGCATCTGCGCGAAGCGCTGATAGTCGGTGATGGTCGAGAGCAGGCCGCCGCCGCCCGACTGCCATTCTGGATGGTCCAGGCGGTCGCGCTCGCCGGCGAGCAGGATGAAGTCGTTCGGCAGCGGCCGCGCCATCCGCGCCAGCTCGTCCTCGGTCGCGAGCGCGAATTTGGTGCTGTTCATGCCGAGCGGATCGAAGATGCGGGCCTTCAGGAAGGCGTACAGCGTCTGTCCCGAGATGATCTCGATGACGCTGCCGAGCACGTCGGTGGAATGGCCGTAGCGCCACAGCGTTCCGGGCTGCCGCGCCAGCGGCAGTTTGGCGATGCGATCGGCGAATTCCCTGTTGTTGAAGTTCCCCTCGAAAATGTTGGCGGCCTTGTAGGCGTGCTCGACCCATTCGCTGCCGATATAATCGTAGCTGATGCCCGAAGTATGCCGCAGCAGATCCTCGATGTTGACGGGGCGGTCAGGTGGGACGAAGTCGAGCTCCAGCTTGCCACCGGGCCGGGTCACCTCGAGGCCGACCTTGGTCTCGGCAAACAGCGGAACGTATTTCGACACGGGGTCGGTCAGCGCAAGCTTGCCCTCGTCGATCAGCATCATCGCGCCGAGGCACGTGATCGGCTTGGTCATGGAGTGGATGGCGAAGATCGTATCCGGCGTCATCGCGAGGCCGGTCCTGGTGTCGCGCACGCCAAAGGTCTTGAGGTAGACCGGCTTGCCGTGCTGCTGCACCATGATCACCGCGCCCGGCAGGCGGCCGCTTGTCACCTCGTTGTCGAAGAACGCGGTGATGCGGTCGAGCCCGTCGGGCGACGGGGCGGGGACGTCCGCGGCCCGGCTTCGCGCCATCGTACCGGCGAGCATCGCGGCCCCGACCAGAAATTCACGGCGTCTCATCCGCACCTTCCTCCCTCGGCGGGATCAAGCCGCAAGACGCTCGGTGCGTCAACACGACATCGATTAAAATCGCGTCACGATGTCCGAAAGCGACGGACGCGGACGGTCCTCGCTCGGCTTGGTCGGGGTGCCGACATGAATGAAGCCGGCGAGCTTCTCATCCGGCTTGAGGCCGAGGCCTTCGAGCACGTCGCGGTCGAACGAGAACCAGCCGGTCAGCCAGCAGGCGCCGTAGCCGAGCGCGGTGGCGGCCGTGACGATGTTCATGGCGCTGGCGCCCGCCGACAATTCCTGCTCGAACGCCGGCACCTTCGGATGCGGCTTGGTGAAGCTGACGATGCCGATCACCAGCGGCGCGTCCATGAGGCGCTTGCGCTCGGTCTCGACGTCGGCCGCAGGCGCGCCGGGATTCTTCCTGGCGAAGACCCTCGCGATCACCTCGCCGGCACGTGCGCGGGCGTCGCCCTCGAAGATGATGAAGCGCCACGGCGCGAGCTTGCCGTGATCGGGCACGCGCGCCCCGATGGTGAGGATCGTCTCGAGCTCGGCCGGCGAGGGGCCGGGCCCCGTCATCTCGCGCGGCTTGACCGAGCGGCGGGTCTTCAGGAGTTCGATGGCATCGGGCACTGCGATATCCTCTTCAAATGGTCGGCGGGCGTGCCATGCCGAGATAAGCATGCACGCCCGCAACCGGAAGCGAATTTAGATCGATTTCAGGGCTCAGACGGCGCCGCGCGCCCGCTTCACATCCGGCGGCGTCGCCTCGTCGACCAGGGCGGCGATCGCCTCGGCGGTGGTCATCACCTTCTGGCCGTCGCTGCCGAGCCGGCGGACCGAGACCGAATGCGTCTCGGCCTCTTTTTTGCCGACCACGAGCAGGGCCGGGATCTTGGCCAGCGAGTGCTCGCGGACCTTGTAGTTGATCTTTTCGTTGCGCAGGTCGATCTCGACCCGAAGCCCCGCGCGCCGCGCCTGCTCCAGCACCACCTTGGCGTATTCGTCGCCTTCCGAGGTGATGGTGGTGACCACCGCCTGCACCGGCGAGAGCCAGAGCGGGAAGTTGCCGGCATAGTGCTCGATCAGGATGCCGATATAGCGCTCCATCGAGCCGCAGATCGCGCGGTGCACCATCACCGGCGGCTTCTTGCCGCCGTCATGGTCGATGTAGAACGCGCCGAACCGCTCCGGCAGGTTGAAGTCGACCTGCGTGGTGCCGCACTGCCAGTCGCGGCCGATGGCATCGCGCAGGACGTACTCGAACTTCGGCCCGTAGAACGCGCCTTCGCCCGGGTTGATCTCGGTCTTGATGTGATTGTTCTGCGACTGGATCTCGCGCAGCACCGTCGCCATCACGCGCTCGGCGTGATCCCACATCGCATCGGTGCCGACGCGTTTCTCCGGCCGGGTCGACAGCTTCACCGTGAGGTCGCCGGTGAAGCCGAAGTCGGCATAGGTCGACAGAATGAGATCGTTGATCTTCAGGCACTCCTCGGCGAGCTGATCCTCGGTGCAGAAGATGTGCGCGTCGTCCTGGGTGAAGCCGCGGACGCGCATCAACCCGTGCATGGCGCCCGAGGGCTCGTAGCGATGCACCACGCCGAACTCGGCGAGGCGCAGCGGCAGGTCGCGGTAGCTCTTCAGGCCGTGCTTGAAGATCTGCACGTGACCCGGGCAGTTCATCGGCTTCAGCGCGAACCAGCGCTTGTCCTCGGCCTCGTCGCCGGCCGATTGCGCCGCGAACATGTTCTCGCGGTACCAGCCCCAATGGCCCGAGGTCTCCCACAGCACCTTGTCAAGGATCTGCGGCGCGTTGACCTCGCTGTAGTCGCCGGAGAGGCGCCGGCGCATATAGGCGATCAGCTGCTGGAAGATGGTCCAGCCCTTCGGGTGCCAGAACACGACGCCCGGACCTTCCTCCTGGAAGTGGAAGAGGTCGAGCTCGCGCCCGAGCTTGCGATGGTCGCGCTTCTCGGCTTCCTCGATCTGCTTCAGGTAAGCGTCGAGGTCCTCCTGCTTCGCGAAGGCCGTGCCGTAGATGCGGGTCAGCATCGGGTTGTTGGAATCGCCGCGCCAATAGGCGCCGGCCACCTTCATCAGCTTGAAGGCGCCTCCGACCTTGCCGGTCGATGTCATGTGCGGGCCGCGGCACAGGTCGAACCAGTCGCCCTGGTAGTAGATCTTGATCGGCTCGGTGCCGGGAATGGCGTCGACCAGCTCGACCTTGAAGGCCTCGCCCTTGTCGCGGAACACCTGCTTGGTCTTTTCGCGGTCCCAGACTTCCTTGGTGAAGGGCTTGTCGCGCGCAATGATCTCGCGCATCTTTTTCTCGATCGCGGCAAAATCTTCCGGCGTGAACGGCTCGTTGCGGAAGAAGTCGTAATAGAAGCCGTTCTCGATCACCGGGCCGATCGTGACCTGGGTGCCCGGCCACAGCGTCTGCACCGCTTCGGCCAGCACGTGCGCGCAGTCGTGGCGGATCAATTCGAGCGCGCGCGGATCGTCGCGATTGACCAGCTCGATCCTGGCGTCGGCCTCGATTGGATCGTTGAGATCGGCGAGCGCGCCGTCGAGCGCCATTGCAACCGTGCGCTTGGCGAGCGAGGGCGAGATGCCCTTGGCGATATCGAGGCCGGTGATGCCCTTGTCGAACTGACGCTGGGCGCCGTCGGGGAAGGTGAGGGTGACTTTGGGAGCGGGGGTCACGGGCTTCAAATTGGAGAGGCTGTACTGGAACCCGGACTCGGATTTGGGCTGGTCGGACATTGCTTTTCTCCTGAGGCTCACTCCTGCGAACGAGCGCAGGTAAGCGGGAACGAGCGATATATCAGGCGATTCGGCCTGTGCAATCCGGCATTTCCAAGAAAGTGGCGCGCAAAACCCGGGGCGGAGCCCGCAACTATTTGACGTTGTACCCTTTAACCTGCCGCAGGCCGCCGCTACATGCGTTTGCATGGAAAATGCCCCCGCCGCCGGTCGTTTCGCGCCGACCGCCCTGATGCTCGGCAATCTCGTCACCGGCTGCTCGGTCTTGGCACCGGCGGGCATGCTGCCCGAATTGTCGGCTGGGCTCAGGATCAGCATCCACGCGGCGGGGCTCCTGATCACCTTCGGGGCGGTGACGCTGTGCGTCGGCTCGCCGCTGACGGCGTGGCTGACCAGCCGCATCGAAAGGCGGACCCTGCTCGCCACGACGCTGGCGGTGCTCGCTCTCGGCAATCTCGCCTCCGCGTTTGCGCCTGATTACACCAGCCTGCTCATCATTCGCCTCGTGATGCTCGCAATCGGCGCGCTCTATACGCCCCAGGCCGCCGGCACGGCTGCACTGATCGTGCCGGCGGAACGGCGCGGCAGCACCATTGCGTACATCTTCCTCGGCTGGTCGCTCGCAGCCGCCATCGGCCTGCCGCTGATCACCTTCATCGCCAGCCGTTATGGCTGGCGCGCGGCCTATGGCGGGATTGGCGCGCTCGGCTGCACCAGCCTGCTGTTGTTGCTGCTGCGTCTGCCGGGCGGCCTGAAGGGCGCACCGGTCGATCTGAAGACATGGGCCGCCGTCGGCCGAAGCAGGACGATCCTGCTGCTGCTTGCGATCACGATGCTGCAAATGTCGGGGCAGTTCGTCGTGTTCACCTATATGGGGCCGCTGCTCAACAAGCTCACCGGCGCCGGCCCCGATGCGATCGGCTCGGTCTTCGCGCTCTACGGGATCTGCGGCTTCCTCGGCGTCGTCGTCGCGACCCGCATCGTCGACACTTCGGGGCCCTACCGCACCTCGTTGCTGTTCACGTGCCTGCTGCTTGCCGGGATGAGCGGCTGGGCGCTCGGTGCCGGCTCGCTCGTCATGATGGCGGGCGCGGTCGCAGTCTGGGGCCTTGGCTTCGCCTCGACCAACTCGATGCAGCAGGTCCGGCTGGTCGCGGCTGCGCCGCCGCTGGCCTCGGCCACCGTCGCGCTCAACACGTCCGTCCTCTATATAGGCCAGGCGGTCGGCTCCGCCGTCGGCGGGCTGCTGTTCGCCCGCGAGCTCCTGCACACGCTCGGCTTCGTCGCGGTCGGTTTCGTCGTGCTGGCACTGATCCTCGTGGTCGTGACCCGGCCCCGGCGGGCGGCTGCCGCCACCGCCTGAACGCTGCAGGTCGTATGCGCAAGGCGCTTGGCAAACCTCGCGCCGGAGCGGTAGAAGGCCGGCGTGGGGATCAAAGAGAGTTGACTGAGATGAGGATGATTCTGGCGGTTGCCGCGGTGCTCTATTCAGCCTCCGCGTTTGCGCAGACCGAGAAGCCACCGATGGTGGGGGACAAGCCGCTCGTGCAGGTCAAGCCCAAAGGGACCAAGGAGGCAGCGGCCAAGCCCGCCGCGGCGGCGAAGGGCAAGCCGCAATCGGTCGCCGTCCGCCTCCAGGCCTGCCTCGAGATCGACGACGGTACCAAGGATCGCCTCAACTGCTACGACGCCGTCATCCCGCCGGCGCCGAAGCCGAAGCCAGCCAAGGCCAAGGGCTACGCCGATTGTCGCTTCTTCAAGGAAGAGGACGAGCGTCTGTCCTGCTTCAACGGCTTTGCCGAGAGCATTCCGAAGCTGCCCAAAAACTAATATTTGGAACTGATATCTGCGCCGGCTAGGGATTTGTGGAGGCGACGCGCGT
This sequence comes from Bradyrhizobium sp. SPXBL-02, assembly GCF_051853065.1. Taxonomy (NCBI): domain Bacteria; kingdom Pseudomonadati; phylum Pseudomonadota; class Alphaproteobacteria; order Hyphomicrobiales; family Nitrobacteraceae; genus Bradyrhizobium; species Bradyrhizobium sp. SPXBL-02. Next base: position 3,282,625 of record NZ_CP182474.1, read on the forward strand.
GAGCGCGAGCGACGGCGTCGCCGCCATCTTCACCAGCACGTCCTTGAGCGGATCGCGCGTCCAGGCGCGGGTGACATAGTCGCGATGGGTGATGCCCTCGCCGGTCTCCACGAACACCACGCTGCCGGGCCGTAGCGGCCCGTCCATGTCCTCGGCGACGCTGATGCCCTTCTGCCTCAGCATGCTCATCAGCTCGCGGTCGCGCCGCGCGGTGTAGCGGGTGTAGGCGCTGACGAAGAAGCCGGAGCGGTGGCTCTCGATCCAGGACGCGAACTTGTCCATCTCGCCATAGACGGCATCGAGCAGCACCACGCCGCGCACGCGGTCGCTGATGCCGCCGACCTCGAGGCTCCAGGCCGTCGGCAGGAATCCGCCGCTATAGCCGACGATCACGATCGGCATGTTGGCGAAGGCGCGCGCGCTGCTGGGATCGCCGGTGAGGCGGGCGAGGTGGTCAGCCGATTCCGCCATGAAGCGCTTGAAGCCGCCCGGCTGCCAGAACTTGCCGGCGCTGGAATCGGCGGCGTCGACCGCCATCTGCGGCGCAAGCAATATGGCATTGGCGCCGGAATCGGTGATCTGTTTCGGCACCATCTGCCGGTCGCGGACGTCGCGCTCGAGCGTTGCGCCATTGCCGTGGAAGAACACCACGATCACGCCCGGCTTGCGCAGGTCGAAATGCTCGGGCACGTGCACCAGCACGCGGCTGTCGCTGTAGGTCTCGTCCTGCCAGTAGACGCGGCCGGAATAGCTGCGGTGGCCGCGGCGGTCGCCTTTGGAAATGTTGAGGAAGGGCGCGTCGGAGGCAGGGTTGTTGCCGAAATAGGGAAAGGCCGACGACTTCATGCTGACGAGTGTCGTCAGGTCCTCGCGCGCGGGGCGTTTGTAGGGGACTTGCGGCTCGAGCGAGGCGACCTTGTAGGGCGCCTGCTCCGGCCCTTGTCGCTGGACCGCGCGCTTGGGCGAGAAGTCCGACATTTGGCGTTGCAGAAAGCCTTCACTCGCCGAGGGAAAGCGCTCCTTGAACTGCGGGGCAGGGAAGCGATCCTCGAACGTGTCGCCGCCTGCCACGCGCGCGTTCGCCGTCTGTGAATTGGTCTTGGCGACCACCTGGACATTCGCCTGGGAGTTCGCCGCCAGCGCCGCCGGATCTGGCGCCTTGCCGCATTGAACCAGCGTCAGCGACAGCGGCACCAGGGTTGAGATCAGACCGGCCCGGAGCGCACGACCATGCCGACCGGACGGTGTCCGATCGGCACGATCATCAGCTCTCAGTTTCGGAGCGGCCCCGACCATCCACCCATGACCCCAAGTCACGACCCAAGTCACACGCCCATCGGCAATCTTGAGACAATTGAGCCGACTGGCGTTTAGGCGACGTTAAGCGTCCGGAGAAACTCCCCACATCCGGAACGCTCAAAAGGACCATGCAATCGTGTCCTGATTGTGGGGAAGGGAAACGGGCAAATCCCGGTAAATCCAGTGCCGTAGACCAAAAACGCGCGTTTACGGTGTTTCGGTACCTGCTTCCCTTGCCTCATTTAACCCTTGTTAACCCTGCTTGAATTGACTGGGCCAAAGTGCACGATGGGCCCACGAGGCGACGCGCCTGAGGTTAAGGACCCCGATGACGGCATCAGATGCGGGTACCCCGCCCTGGACGGACCGGCTGACCGGGAGCCGGGCCGGGGTCTCCGTTCCGGTCGCAACCGCCATCGTCGTGGCCGACATGATCGGGGTCGGCGTCTTCACCAGCCTCGGCTTTCAGGTCAAGGACATCCCGTCCGGCTTCTCCATCCTCCTGCTCTGGACGGTCGGCGGCATCGTCGCGCTGTGCGGGGTGTTCGCGTACAGCGAGCTGGGTGCGATGTTTCCGCGCTCGAGCGGCGAGTACAATTTCCTCGGCCGCGCCTTTCATCCGGCCTTCGGCTTCCTCGCCGGCTGGGTGTCGGCCACGGTCGGCTTCGCGGCGCCGGTCGCGCTCGCCGCGATGGCGTTCGGCGAATATGCCAAGTCGGTCGTACCCGATCTGCCGGCGATTCCGCTCGCCATCGGCGTCGTGTGGCTGGTTTCCCTCGTGCAACTGACCGGCGTCAGGCACTCATCCACATTCCAGCTGATCTCGACGGTCCTCAAGGTCGTGCTGATCGTCGCCTTCCTGGTCGCCGGCTTCGTCATCGCCGTGCCGCAGCCGATCACCTTCACGCCGCAGCCGGGCGATATCGCCCACATCGTCAGCGCGCCGTTCGCGATCGGACTCGTCTTCGTGATGTATTCGTTCTCGGGCTGGAATGCGGCGACCTACATCATCGGTGAGATGAAGACGCCGCAGCGCAGCCTGCCGCGCGCGCTGCTCGCGGGCACGCTGATCGTGCTCGTGCTGTACGTCGCGCTGAACGCGGTCTTTCTGCATTCCACGCCGGTCAGCGCGCTCGCCGGCCAGCTCGACGTCGCCAGTGTCGCCGGCACCGCCATCTTCGGCAGTCTCGGCGGTCGGATCGTCGGCGCCATGATTTGCTTCGGTCTGATCTCGTCGATCAGCGCGATGATGTGGATCGGCCCGCGCGTGATGATGACGATGGGAGAGGACATTCCTGCCTTGCGCGTCTTCTCGAAGCGGTCGGTAAGCGGCGCGCCGGCGTATGCCATCCTGTTCCAACTGGCCGTCGCCAATCTCCTGCTGTTCACGCGCAGCTTCGAGGCGGTGCTCGACTTCATCCAGTTCGCGCTGTTGTTCTGCTCGTTCTTCACGGTCGCCGGCGTCATCAAGCTGCGTATCACCGATCCCGATCTGCCGCGGCCCTATCGCGCCTGGGGATACCCGTTCACGCCGCTCGTTTTCCTGCTCGTGACCGCATTCATGATGTACTACCTTTTGACGGAGCGGCCGGTTCAGTCGCTGTCGGGAATGCTGGTCATGCTCTCCGGCCTTTTGATTTACGCTGTTTTCCGCAGGCGGCCCGCTGCTGCTGCCGCCTCACCGCATCGCAAATAGACATGCTCCGCCCCCTGAGAATTGCGGCCGTTGCCTTCGCCCTCCTGGCTGCGGCCGTCTCGTTCGCGCGTGCCGCTGACGTCACCTTCGACGACACGGCGCGCTTCCTTGCGGGCATGCAGCCTTCGGCGGACTCGCCGCTGGTGCCGCTCACCAGGGACCCGGCCTGGCAGCGTCACGCGAAATTCTTCGACGGCGCCTTCGCTCAGCTCGAGCAGCGACAGCTCTCCAAGATCCGCAGCTGGGCCGACCTCAATCTCGCCGCGCCGCGGCCGACCATGTTCTACATGTTCAGCGGCCCCGATTTCCTCTACGCCAATGCCTTCTATTCCAAGGCCAGCACCTACGTGCTCGGCGCGCTGGAGCCGGTCGGCGCGGTGCCCGATTTGACGCGGCTGCCGCGCGGCTCGGTCAGCGCTGCGCTCTACAACGTCGAACGCTCGCTCGGCTCGATCCTGAGCTTCTCCTTCTTCATCACCAAGCAGATGAAGGTCGACCTGCACGCCAACCAGGTCAACGGCACCTTGCCGATCCTCTACGTCTTCCTCGCCCGCTCCGGCAAGACCATCCGCAATGTCGAGATGGTCGCGCTCGACGACAAGGGCGGAGTACATGTCGGCGACGACAATCCCGGACGAAACGCCACGCGCGGCGTCCGCATCACCTTCGCCGGCAGCGACGGGGAAACGCGCACGCTGTATTATTTCTCGACCGACCTCTCCAATTCCGGCGCACGTGCCGCAGGCTTCCTGAAGTTCTGCGAGACGCTCGGACCCGGCAACAGCCTGCTCAAGAGTGCGTCCTACCTGTTGCATTCCGGCAATTTCACCGTCGTTCGGGACTGGTTGCTCGCCAACAGCGCCACCATCGTCCAGGACGATTCCGGCATCCCGCTCGCGAACTACAATGCGCGGCAATGGCGGTTCTTTCCGTTCGGCCGCTATCTCGGTCCGATTGACGAATTCCCCGGCCGCCACCAGCAGCGCTACGCCGAGCTGTTCACGCGGGCCCAGCCGATCGATTTCGGCGTCGGCTATCGCTGGCGCATGCATGAATCGAATTTGCTGCTGTCGGTGAAGGTGCCGGGCAGCGACGCCGCACCGGCTATGGAGACCACTTCGGCGGCCGAGCCGGCGCCGAAGCCGCCGCGCCCGAAGCGGCTACGGCCGCCGGAATCGGTCCCGCCGTCACAGGGACGTTTTTTCTGGTTCCGGTGATCACCAATGCACGCTCTGGCTTGGCACGATGAAGGTCGTCGTGCTCGGTTGTGTCGTAAGGCTCCTCGTCAGATACCAGCCGGAGCCGAGGACGAGCGCAAGCAAAGCGATGATGGCGAGCAGGTCGATGGTTCTCGGATCGTGGCCCCTGTGATCGAGATTCGGACCAGGCTTGACGTGAAAGTGCGGGCTGATTTTCCAGCGCATTGTTGTTTCCTCCCGTGGGAGCACCAAAACAACGCAAGTGGAAACTTCAAGGTTCCGGTCGAGGCAGCGCCGCATAAGTGCGCGGCAACGTCAGGATGCATTGACCCCGCGCCAGCGGCCGTAGCGCCAGGGCAGATACCAGCGTGCGCCTCGCGGCGCGGTGAGAGGCACGTTGTCGATGCCGGATGTGCCGAAGGGATTGCAGCGGAGCAGGCGCGCGAGCGTCATCCAGCCGCCGGCCCAGAGCCCGAACCGGTCGATCGCCTCATCGCCATAGACGGAGCAGGTCGGTAGGTGCCGGCAATTGTACCCGACCAGAGGCGACAGCGTATGGCGATACAGCCAGATCAGCGCGCGGCCGAATCTGCGCGGCAGCCGGAGCGCACCATCGCCGGAACTGGAACAATGCTCGCAGGCTGAATGCTTCATGTGCGTTATGCTGCAATGTTGAGCGAGGTGTTGCCCGGTTCCGGCGCAGGGAACTGTAAGCTGTTGTTTCCACGCCATATTTTGCATGCTTTTTGGGAGCAGTGCAGCAAGTATCTGTGGACGATCTGTATTCGCCCGGATACCATTTTTATGACGGCCGTGTGTAGAAACATACGCCTGTATGATGGACTCAGATAGCGCTACCGGGGATTGTTTGGGGACCTTGTGGCATTGGGGCTTGGGGAAGGAACCAGATTGAGACTTCTGAACTCCCTTAATCTTCGCGGCTGGTTGCTGGTGGGAACAGCCGTATGTGGAGTCGCGCTGGCTGGCGCCGTCGCAACATTCGGATCGTCGGCCCGCGCCGGCGTTGCCCTCGAAGAGCGCAAGCTGCCGATGAAGTTCAACTGGGTCGCCTGTGAGCCGAACTGCCGCGGCTGGGTCAGCGCAGTCGGCATCATCACGGCCGATACGCCCAAAGAATTCGAAGAGTTTTCGCGCGGCCGGCAGCTCGGCGGCGCCACGGTGGTGCTCGATTCCAGCGGCGGTTCCGTCAATGACGCGATCACGCTCGGCCGGCGCTTCCGTAACCTCGGGCTTTTGACCACGGTCGGCGTCAGCCTCCGTGGCGGCCCATCGACGCGCCCGGCGGTCGCGCCGGAAGCCTATTGCGAATCCATGTGCGTGTTCCTGCTGCTGGCCGGCAAGAAGCGCTACGTGCCGGAAGCCGCCCATGTCCGGGTTCACCAGATCTGGATGGGCGACCGCGCCGACGATGCCAAGGCGGCGAGCTACAGCGCGCAGGACCTGATGATCGTAGAGCGCGACATCGGCCGCCTCGCCAAGTACACCTTCGACATGGGCGGGGCCGGCGACCTGCTGTCGCTTGCGCTCAGCGTCCCGCCTTGGGAGGACCTGCACGAGCTTGACGCCGGCGAGCTCAAGCTCACCAATCTGGTCACGACCGATCTCGTAGCTGACGTGCTCCCGCACGTGGACATCTCGGCGCCGGCAATGGCGGAGCTTGCAGCGAAGACGCAGGCTAGGTTCGGCGCGGAACCGGAGCAGGCTTCCAAGTCGACCAAGACGGCGGAGGCCGTGGTGCCGACCGGTAGCGTTGCCACGCCGGCTGCGGCGACGCAGAAGTAAGCTCTTAAATCCTGGCAGTCGTTCCGGGGCGCGCCTCAGCGCGAACCATGGTGCGCAAGTGCGCACCTGAGAATCTCGCGCTGCAATCTCGCGATTCCGGGTTCGATGCTGCGCATCGCCCCGGAATGACGGAGAGGGGCTTCAGCCCTGCGCTGCGGCCGGCTGCTTGGTTCTGGCCTCGATCTGGCCGATGGCATCAACCACGGCATCGAAGGTGAGAAGCGTCGAGGCATGGCGCGCCTTGTAGTCGCGGACCGGCTCGAGGAACTTGATCTCCTCCCATTTGCCTTGAGGAGGCGCGCCGTTCTCCTTCAGCATCTTGCGAACGGTTTCGCGTAACTCACGGAGTTCGCTCGCAGTCGAGCCGACCACGTGACTTGCCATGATGGATGAAGAGGCCTGGCCCAAGGCGCAGGCCTTCACGTCATGGGCGAAGTCGGTGACGGTGTCCCCGTCCATCTTGAGATCGACCTTCACCGTCGAGCCGCACAGCTTGGAGTGGGCGGTCGCGCTGGCATCGGGGGCCGACAGCCGCCCGAGGCGCGGAATATTCCCGGCCAGCTCGATGATCCGCTTGTTATAAATGTCGTTCAGCATGTGATGGAGTCCAACACGTCCACACCCGCGACCGGGCCGGATCGGCCTTGGCGGGCGCCGCCCACGGTCCTATATAGGGGCGGAACTGGTGGAAAAACAGTCCAGCGGTGCGTCGCCTGCGATCCAGATCTGCACTATCGACGTTGTGACCAAAGGGCCTTTTCGCCAAAACTGTTCTCTTCAGGCGTCTGGCGGCTTGCCGCCCCGTCTGCCGGTGACACTCCGGCCACAAGGCCGTCGAACGGAGTAGACATGGACGCTACAATCAAGCCGATCCGCCCCAACAAGCAGCCCGAGAGCCGCCCGGCCGAGCTTGATCCTGCCGAATTCCTCGCGGCCGCCGTCCGCGCCGACCAGCCGCGCCCTGCGCGCGCCGAGGCGGAAGCGGCGGTGAAGACGCTGCTCGCCTATATCGGCGAGAACACCGAGCGGGAGGGCCTGCTCGACACGCCGCGTCGCGTCGTCGAGGCTTTCGACGAGCTGTATCAGGGCTACCACCAGTGCCCGGCCGAGGTGCTCGACCGCACCTTCGGCGAGACCGCAGGCTATGACGATTTCGTCCTGGTGCGCGACATCGAGTTCACCTCGCAATGCGAGCATCACATGATGCCGTTCTACGGCAAGGCGCACATCGCCTATACGCCGGTGGAGCGCGTCGTCGGCCTGTCCAAGCTTGCCCGCCTGACCGACATCTTCGCCCGCCGGCTCCAGACCCAGGAGCACCTCACCGCGCAGATCGCCGCCGCGATCGACGAGGTGCTCAAGCCGCGCGGTGTTGCGGTGCTGATCGAGGCCGAGCATACCTGCATGTCGGTGCGCGGCGTCGCCAAGCACGGCGCCTCCACCTTCACCAGCCGCTTCACCGGCATGTTCCGCGACAATCCGGCGGAGCAGGCCCGTTTCCTGTCCCTGGTGCGAGGCACGACGCGCTGACCTCGCGAAAACCGGCGAGAGTTGCTGTGTCCGCTCACTCCCATGAGATCGAGGAGGGCCTCGCCTTCCTGCCCAGGTTCGATGCCGCTGGCCTCGTGACGGTCGTCGCCACCGACGCCGCTACCGGCGACGTACTCATGGTCGCGCACATGAACGAGGAGGCGCTGCGCAAGACGATTGCGACCGGCGAGGCCTGGTACTTCAGCCGCTCGCGCAATGCCTTGTGGCGAAAAGGTGAGACGTCGGGTCAGACCCAGCGCGTGGTCGAGATGCGCACCGATTGCGATCAGGATGCGGTCTGGATCCGCGTCGAGCAGATCGGCGCGGCCTGCCACACCGGCCGGCGGTCGTGCTTCTACCGCAAGGTCGAGGCCGAGGGCGGAGGAGCGAAGCTGGTCTTCACCGACGCCGAGCGGCTGTTCGATCCGGACGAGGTCTATAAGAAATAGCAAGCTGTCATTCCGGGGCGCGCGGAGCGCGAGCCCGGAATCCATCGCAAGGCATCACGCGCGGCTCAATGGATTCCGGGCTCATCGCTTCGCGATGCCCCGGAATGACGAGGGCAGCCGAATTAACCCCCCATTAACCATACCTGTCCCACGGTGATACGACGGGCGCCGAATTGCCGGCGTCGCTCAACGCCGCGCGGGGCGGGCACTTCATCATGTCGATCGACAATTTCAGTGCCACGCAGACGGCCGGCCTCGATCCGTTGCGGGCGCGTGTTGCCGGTGCGATCAAGCAGGCCTCGAACATCACGGGCGTCAGCTTCCAGTACATGCTGACCACCGCCAAGATGGAATCGGATTTCGATCCGACGGCGGGGGCCACCACCTCGTCCGCGCACGGGCTCTACCAGTTCATCGACCAGACCTGGCTCGGCACGGTGAAGCAGGCGGGCGCCCAGCTCGGCTATGGCAGCTATGCCGACGCCATCACCAGGACGTCGTCGGGCACCTACAGCGTCGATGATCCCGTCAAGAAGCGGTCGATCATGAAGCTGCGCGACGACCCCGAAGCCGCTTCCGCCATGGCGGCGGCGCTGACGCAGTCGAACAGCTTCAAGCTCACCGGTCTGCTCGGCCGCAGGCCGAGCGACAGCGAGCTCTACATGGCGCATTTCATGGGCGTCGGCGGCGCCGCAAAGCTGATCGCCAACGCCGAGGACAATCCGCAAGCGGTCGGGGCGCGGCTGTTTCCCAACGCGGCGGCCGCCAACCGCCCGATCTTCTACGCCAAGGACGGCCGCGCCCGCAGCGTTTCCGAAGTCTATTCGGTCCTGGACGCCCGCTATGCCGGCGCCGCGAATTCGAAAGTCACGCGCAGTGCGATGGCGATGTATGGCGGCACGCCGTCGACCACGCAGGTCGCGAGTGCCAATGCAGTCGTGCCCACTGCACCTGTCATGGACAACGCCGCCTATCTCCAGACCTTCCCGAATACCCGCACAGTGACGCCCGTCAGCGCGACGTCGTCGACACAGGTCGCGGACAATGCGGCGAGTACGCCGGTGTTTCGTTCGATCTATCAGCCCGGCGATGCCACGCAGCCGGTCTCGACCACGGTGCAGAAACTCTGGGGCAACAATGCCTCGCTGACCTCGGTCGCCTCAGTGACGCCGGACGTGCGGCCGCCGCAGCCGCTCGATCTCTTCAGCGATCGCAGCGGGACGTTCTCGAGCTAGCCGAGTTCGCGTGTTCGAGGCCTGGGCCCGGCTCTGCAGCGCCTCGCCTGACGAGGTCGCTGCGCTGCGTCCGGGGCACACAGCTGAGGCGGCTTTGTTCCCTTAACAAATCATCAATAAAACCAGCCAGTTATGGTGAACGCTTTGTTAAGCGTCGTGGTTTATTTTGTGTTGCAGGTGACGAGCCGTCACCGTTTTTCGTTTGTTGTGTAAGCCGGAAGCAGCATGATTGTTCGGCAGTTCATCAATTGGATCAGGACGGCGCCCGCAGGCGAGCGGGCCGAGGCAACACGGGCGCTGGCCCGGGCCTGGCTGATCTCGGACCTTTCTGCAGACGACCGCACCGCCGCCGAAGGCGCGCTTTTGATGCTGCTGGACGATCCCTCGCCGCTGGTACGGCAGGCGATGGCCGAAGCCTTTGCCCGCAGCCTCGACGCGCCGGCCGCAATCGTGCGGGCGCTGTCGGCCGATCAGCCGACGGTCGCGCTGCCGGTGCTCGAACATTCCCCGCTCTTGATCGACGCCGATCTCGTCGACATCGTCGCGACCGGCAGCGAGGAGGTGCAGTGCGCGGTCGCCAGGCGCATCGCATTGCCGGTCTCGGTGTGCGCCGCGATCGCCGAAGTCGGCTGCGCGGCTGCCGCGCTGGAGCTGATTGAAAATCCCCACGCCGAGCTCGCCCCGTTCTCGTGGGACCGGATCGTCGAGCGCCACGGCCATCTCGCAGCCATCCGCGAGGCGATGCTGGTGCTGGAGGATCTGCCGGCCGCAACGCGTGCGGCGCTGGTGGCAAAGCTCTCCGAGACGCTGGCCCAATTCGTCGTGGCGCGGAACTGGCTGAGCGCCGACCGCGCCGACCGCATCACCGTCGAAGCGCGCGACCGCTCCACCATGAACATTGCGGCGCGCTCGCGCGGCGATGACATGCAGGGCCTGGTCCGGCACTTGCGCATCACCGGCCAGCTGACCGCGGGCCTGATCCTGCGCGCACTGCTGTCGGGCAATCTGGGCTTGTTCGACGCCGCACTCGCCGAACTCGCCGACCTGCCGCTGGCGCGCGTCTCGGCGTTGCTGCACGACCGCGGCGGCAACAGCGTGCACGCGCTGCTCCGTCGCGCCGGGCTTCCGGAGGCGACGTTTGCGGCGTTCCAGGTCGCGCTCGATGCCTGCCACGAGCAGGGCTTCGTCGACAGCGACGATGGCGCGGTGCGGCTGCGCCGGCGCATGGTCGAACGCGTGCTGACCCATTGCGAGTCCGATCGCGGCGCCACCGAGCCCCTGATGGTCCTGCTGCGCCGCTTCGCAACCGAGTCCGCGCGCGAAGAGGCGCGGCTGTTCTGCGAGGAGATTGTCGCGGATGATGTGATCGATCCGGTCTACGACGATCTGATCGCGGCGTAGATGGATCCGCAAATTCCGTCATTGCGAGCGCAGCGAAGCAATCCAGACTGTTTCCGCGGAGGGATTCTGGATTGCTTCGCTGCGCTCGCAATGACGAGGAGTGAGTGAAGCCTTACTCCACGGGCGCGATGCTCGGCGCCAGGATCACTTCGAGATGCTCGGGGCGGTCGCGGTTGACGTGGGCAAGATAATCGTCCGCAACCTTGCGCAGGCGGCGGCTGAGCTCGGCCGAGACGCTGATCCTGTCGAGCCTCGTGTTCTCGTGCACGATGGCGAGAATGGCGTTGATGTGGTGCGTGAACAGCTCGGCCGGCACCTTGTCCAGATCAGGCGCGTGCTCGATGACGCGGCACAGGCTTTCGGCGATGCCCGCTGCCGAAGGAAAGCCGAACGTCGCCGCATCGCCCTTGATGTCGTGTGCGGCGTGAAACAGCTCGTCGCGCAGTTTCTTCGTGAAGCCGTCCTTCTGCACGGCAGTCCAGGCGGCGGACAGTCTCTGGACCTCGATCGCCATCCAGTCCTTGAACTCGCCGGAGAGGCTCGCGAGCGCCTGCTCGGCGCGGGCGATCGGGTCGTCCATGTCCTTGTCTTCGACACGGCGCAGGACCTTGCGCAGCGGATTCGGCTGCGTGATGACCTGGTGCGTGGCGAAGGCCTTGACCTCGATGTCCTTTGCGCTGTTCTTCGCCATGATGCCTGCCTCGTCTGAAGAGGTTGCGCTAGATGGAGGAGCGGGCCTTGTCGAGCAGCGAGGGCTGCTGCAGCACCTCGTGCTTTTCGCCGACGCGGCGCTCCGGGCCCATATAGGCGGAGTTGGTGTTGCGGCGTCGGTCGGGGCCGAAATAGGTCTTGGTCTTGATGAAGGGGCGGGGATTGGCGACGACGTTGAGGATGCGCTGATAGAGCCCCTTGGCCGAGATCGGCTTGGCCAGAAATTCCGTGACGCCGGCATCGCGGGCGACCGTGACGCGGCGCTTCTCCGAATGGCCGGTCAGCATGATGATCGGTGCGTAAGGATTGCCCTTGGATTCCGGCTGGCGGATCATCTGGGCGAGCTCGAGCCCGTCGAAGATCGGCATGGCCCAGTCCGTGATGACGATGTCGGGCACGTAATGGCTGTACATTTCGAGCGCCGTGGCACCGTCCTCGGCCTCGTAGACCTCGCGCGCGCCGAACGAATGCAGCAGCGTCCGCAGGATGCGGCGCATATGCGGATTGTCGTCGCAGACGAGGAAGCGCAGCTTGTTGAAGTCGATACGGAACATGACGCCCGGGCCAAAAGCGGGTCAACCTTCGTTAACCATATCGTGGCGTGGGTTAACGAAGGGTTGCCGGCAGGCGGGCGGCAGGAGGGCGGCAGGAGGGCGGCAGGAGGCAGGAGGCTCAGTAGCCGAACTGCTCCCGCAGGATGCGCTCTTCCAGGCTGTGGCCGGGGTCGAACAGCATCCGCATGGAGATGCTCTTGTCCGAAAGCACCTCGACTCGCCGGACCCTGCGCACCTCCTCGTGGTCGGCGACGGCGGCGACGGGGCGCTTGTCGTCTTCCAGCACCTCGATCACGACATAGGCGGTATTGGGCAGGAGGGCGCCGCGCCAGCGCCGCGGCCGGAAGGCGCTGATTGGCGTCAGTGCCAGCAGGGCGGCGTTGATTGGGAGGATGGGGCCCTGCGCCGACAGATTGTAGGCAGTCGAGCCTGCCGGCGTCGCCACGATGATGCCATCGGCGATCAGCTCCGGCATGCGCTCGCGCTCGTCGATCAGGATCCGCAAGCGCGCCGCCTGGGAGGTCTGGCGAAACAGGTAGACCTCGTTGATGGCGTGGTGCAGGTGGACGCGGTCGTTCACGTCGGTCGCGCGCATCAAGAGCGGATTGATCTCGGACTCATGCGCAGTCTCGAGCCGTTGGCGCAGATCATGCGTCGAGTACTCGTTCATCAGGAAGCCGACCGTGCCGCGGTGCATGCCGTAGATCGGCTTTCCCGTGCGCATGTGGTGGTGCAGCGTCTGCAGCATCAGGCCGTCGCCGCCGAGCGCGACGACCACGTCGGCCTCGTCGGGATCGCAATTGCCATAGTCCCTGGTCAGCTGGCCAAAGGCGGCCTGCGCCTCGTTGCTCGGGCTGGCGACGAAGGCGATCCGGTCGTATCTCGCGGGCTTGGTCATGGCATCTCGGCAGGGCCGCTGGCTCGAGGAAGGTTCCGCCGGGCTCGTCTATACGAGGTGGGCCTGCATTGTCGAGGATGACCCGTTGCAAAGCAACCGGGCGGCCAGTTGAGCGGCCGCCCGGTTCAATTCAGGGTAAAGACAGGGTCGATTGCCGCGGATCAATATTTTGCGATGACGGCGCCCGGGGTGAAGCGATAGTTCACGCCGATCTTGACCTGGGACAGGCTGCCACTGTCGCGCATCGTGGTGACGCCGTCGCTCATCAGCGACGTCCGGCTGCCGAGATCGATATAGTCGTACTCGGCCTTTGCCGACCAGTTCTTGCCAAGGTCGAATTCGGTGCCGTAGCCGATCAGCCAGCCGCTGCGATAGCCGCTGCTGCTGAAGCCGTCGGTGGCCCCGCCGAACTGGTTGACGCAGGGACCGAGCTGGAAGACGCCGACGACGGCGCCGTTGAGCGGGCCGAACACGCAATTGACGTTGGTGCGGTCCTGAGCCCAGGCGCCGCCGGCCTTTGCGTAGATCAGGGTGCGGTTCCAGGAATAGCCGACGCGGCCGGACAGGGTCGCGATCCAGTCCGACGAGTTCTGGCAATTGAGCAGCAACGCGAGGTTCTGGACCGTGGTGCAGGTGCGCGATCCGCGCAAATTCGTCGCCGCGATGTCTCCCTCGATGCCGAGCACCCAGTTGCTCGGCATCTGGTAATTATAGCCGACCTGGAGGCCGCCGAGGCCGCCGAACACGCGCGGATTGTTGCCGTCGATCGGATCGCCGGCAAAGCGGATGTCCGTCTTGCCGTATTCGACACCGAGCGAGCCGCCGACATAGACGCCGGTCCAGTTGGTCGGCGCAATGACGGTGCCTGCCGCCTTGGCCGGGGCCTTCAGCGGCATGATCGAGGCGATCTGTTCCGGCGTGAACTGGTAGCGAAGGCCGGCATTGGCGGTCCAGCCGTCGATGTTTTCGCCGTTGCGATAGTCACCGCGGACGAAGCCGAGCCAGCCGGTGTTGGCGAGCTGGCCGGCAACACCGAGCGAGTACTGACCGTAGGTGCCGACCCGGCTCGTGCTGGTGTTCTGCGAAATCGCGATCGGGATGACGCCGAACACGCTGGCGTTCAGGCTGTTGACCGACGAGGTCACGTCGCCGGCGAACTCGTGGAAGACGCTGACCGAGGCGAAGGGCTGCAGGATCAGGTTGCCTGAGGTGATCGTCGTGCCGCCACGCAGGGTGAGGCGCCCGATCTTGCTCTCGATTGGCGAAGTGGTCACGGTCGAGACGATGCCTTGCGAGACGGCGCCGCCGCTCAAGGTGTAGTCGTCGACATTGGTCCGCGACCAGGTGAAGCCCGCGGACGGCTCGATGAACCAATTGTTGGCCAAGGCGAAGTTGTAGCCGACCGAGGCCGACACGGAGGTGCCGCGCGCGCCGATCTGCTGGTTGAACAGCCCGACGCCGACATTGGTCAGGTCGGCGCGGTAAAACTCTTCGCGCACCATGATGTCCGCGAAGAAGCGGCCGTAAGTTGCGACGACATAGGCGCCGAGGAAGGGAACCTCGAAATTCGTGCTGCCACCCGCGTTGTCGGTGGCCTTGGACGACAGATAGCCGGCGGTTGTGCCGACGTGAACGTTCCAGCCGCGCCAGTTAAGGCGAGAGATGTCCTGGCCGACCTGAACACCCCCGAAGCTCTGATGAACCGAGCCGGCGCAGTTGAAGTTCGATGCAGCACCGAGCACCGGATTGAAGATGCCGGCGTTGACCGTGCCGGTCGAGGTCGAGGTGAACTTGTTGGTGACCTCGCCGCCGACTCCGCGGATCCAGATCCCCCCACCGGGCTGCTCGGGCTTCGGATCGGCGGGCGCCGAGACGAATGCGCTGCCTTGCTGCGTGAGGAATGCGGTGTTGGTGGTGCCGAGCGCACCGGCGACTGACCCGGAGGCCGCGCCTGTCGCCGCCGAGATCGCCGCGAGTTGTGCCCCGAAGAATCCCGCACCAGCGCCTGTGACCGCACCGGTGCATTGCGCGAAGGCTGCCGACGAGCTCAGCGAAAGCGCGACCACGGCACCGGACAAGAGCTTCGTGCTGCTGATCCGCCCGGTCAGCGCGAGCACAAACTGCCTCATTCCCAGCCCCCAACAATTCAAAAATCAAGGAATCAACAGACGCAGCAACACTCGGAAACAAAGCTAAAGGAGCCACGCTTGCACCGGAAGCGTAGCGGCGCGCATTCGACGTGATCGGCGGCGATTTCCAATCGGCTGTACCGGAGCCGCCACATGTGGCGGGATGTCGCAGGTCTGGCCACGCAGGCTGTGATGGGCATCACGCAGGGACCAAGATGCTCCGAATACCTTTTGTGAGCAGCCGCCCCAGCGCATTGATCGCGGCGGTCTGCGGCGATAAAACATGAATAGATTTAGCGATTTTCGGGCCAGCGCGTGAATGCCGAGTCCCTTGCAGGGGATCAGGATCGGCGCATTAGCGCACGCTCGGCGTGGATTTTATGATGCTCCGGCGTCTGATCGCAGCGATGGCGATGATCGGCGGGACCCTCCTGGCCGTGGTCCTGGCGAGCGAGTGCGCGTTCGCCGAGCGGCGCGTGGCGCTGGTGGTTGGCAACTCCCTCTATCAATCCGTGCCGCAACTGCCCAATCCATCGCGCGATGCCGTCTCGGTCGCGCAGATGTTTCGCGATGCCGGCTTCGACACCGTCGAGACGCTGAACAATGTCGGCAACCTCGAGTTCAAGCGCGGGATCCGCAAGTTCGAGACGACGGCGGACCAGGCCGACATCGCGGTCGTCTATTATGCCGGACATGGGCTCGAGATCGGCGGCACCAATTATCTCATCCCGGTTGATGCGAGGCTGGCTTCCGACCGCGACGCCGACGACGAGGCCATCCCGCTGGAGCGGCTTGTCTCCTCGGCGGATGGCGCAAGGCGGCTTCGTCTGATCATTCTCGATGCTTGCCGCGACAATCCGTTCGTCGGCACGATGAAGCGAGAGCGGCGCAACCTTCCGACCCGCGCGGTCAGCGGCGGTCTCGGCAAGGTCGAGCCCACAACGACCGACACGTTGATCGCCTACGCGGCGAAGGCCGGCTCGACGGCGGATGATGGCGATGGCGATCACAGTCCGTTCACCACGTCGATCCTCAAGAATCTTCCCGTCCCTGGTCTCGACATTCGCCTTGCCTTCGGCCGCGTCAGGGATGAAGTCTTGAAGGCGACGGCCAATCGCCAGGAGCCGTATGTTTACGGCGCGCTCGGCGGCGGCACGATCTCGCTGGTACCGGCGCCGGCCGTGCCGCGCGAGGCGCCGGTCAGTGACGTCAAGGCGGATTACGACCTGGTGCAGAAGATCGGCACGCGGCGGGCATGGGAGGTCTTCCTCGCGACCCATCCGACCGGCTTCTATGCCGAGCTGGCGCGGGCGCAGATCGAGGCATTGGCGAGCCAGCCGCAAGCGCCGCCGTCCAATATCCAGGTTGCCGCCTATCCACAGTCGGCGCCGCCAAGCCGCGATGCGCCGCCCACCCGCGAACAGATCGAGTGGGACAAGATCAAGGACAGCGTCGACATCCCGGTGCTGCAGCGTTTCATCAGGCGTTTTCCCGACGCGCCGCTCGCGATCACCGCGCAGCAGCGCGTCGATCTGTTGAAACAGGCGATCCAGGAACGCGAGGACAAGGCGCGCGCCGAACGCGAGGCGGCGCGCCAGGCAGCCGAGGAGGCCAAGCGCAAGGCGGACGCGGAGAAGGCCGAGCTCGCCGCACAGAAGAAGCGCGAGGACGACGAGCGCCGCGCCCGCGAGGCCGAGGCGGCCGAGAAGGCGAGGGCGGCTGCGGCCGCTGCTGCCGCAGAGAAGAAGCGCCAGGACGATGAACGCCGCGCCGCTGCGGCCGAAGCCGAGCGCCTTGCCAAAGCGGCCGAAGCCGAGCGCAAGGCGCAGGAAGCCAGGCAGAAAGCCGAGCAGGCCGAGCGCGACCGGCTTGCGGCGGAGGCTGCTGCAGCAAAGGCCGCCGCGGAGAAGCAGGCACGCGATGCGGAGGATGCGCGCAAGAAGGCCGAGATCGCCGCCGCCAAGGAGGCCAGCGCAGCCGAGAAGAAGCGTCTCGAGGACGAACGCCGCGCCGCAGCTGCCGAAGCCGAGCGCCTCGCCAAGGCGGCCGAGGCCGAGCGCAAGGCGCAGGAGGCCAGGCAGAAGGCGGAGCAGGCCGAGCGCGATCGTGCGGCAGCCGCAGCTGCTGCCGCGAAGGCGGCGGCCGAGAAGCAGGCGAGGGAGGCCGAGGAGGCGCGCAAGGCGGCCGAACTCGCCGCGTCCAGGGAAGCCGCTTGTAAAGAACAGCAGGGCAAGCTCGACGCGATCATCGCCAAGGGCAGCGAGGGCACGGGCGTCGACGACCTCAAGGCATTCTCCAGGACGGTCACCTGCGACCGGCTCGGGCCGCTCGTCGTCGCCGCGATCGATCGTTTCAATGCAGAGGCCGCCAAGCGGGCGGCGACCCTGCCGAACTCGCCGCAGCTCGTCACCTCGGCGCAGACCGAGCTGGTCCGGCTGGGTTGCCTGACCGGCAAGCCCGACGGCAAGCTGAGCGAGCCGACCAAGGCCGCGCTCGTCCGCTATTTCAGCATCGGTGGGCAGCCCACCGAGGCCGACAAGGTCAGCGTGACTCAGGATCTCGTCGGGGAGCTCGCCAAGCGCGCCACGCGCGTCTGCCCGATCCAGTGCAAGGGCGACGAAACGCTGAAGGGCGACCTCTGCGTTGCCAATGAGAAACCGGCGCCGGCGGCGACCGCCTCGCGCAAGAACGAGGACGAGGACAAGCCGCGCCGCAAGCAGACGAGCCGCGAAGCCGACCGCGAGCCGGTCAGGCGTGCGAGGCCCGAGAATGATGCGCCGCGTGCCCGGCAGCAGGCTGTCGCACGTCCGAGCATCGTGAGTGGCGGCGGCGGTCATAGCACCATGATCGGCGTCGGGTTCTGAAACGATCGGCGGCCGGCGGCGTTAGCTGGCTGGTGTTGGGGTGAGGGACGGAGCGGGACATGAATCGGTTTCATTCGCTGACGCTTGCTGCGGCCGCCTCGGCGGCGGTCACGATGTCAGCGGCAGCGCCTGCTGCTGCTGATCAAGGCGAAGGACGCATCGCCAGGCCCATCACATCGGGGCATCGGGCCTTGCATGCCGGTCGGCCGGCGATCGTGCGCGTCCGCCCACCGACCCGTGTTGCTTCGATACCCATGGATTCCTCCTGCCGCGGATGTCGCGATTTCGTGTTGATACTCGGCATCGGCTTTTAGGGCTCCGATCCCCCAAAGCGTCGCAATTGCCGGCTATGGTCTCGCGTGCGATCGAGGCTGCGGTCGAGCGCCGCCGAACAGGGAGAGCTGTCATGGTGATGCGTCGATCGGCGCTGCGTCGCGTAGGTCTGGCACTCGCTTTGTTCGTGCTCGCAGGCTTTGCGCATGCGGATGAACCGCAACCGCGCTCCGAAGCGGCCGCGCCGGCCGGACAGAAGGGTGGGCGCGGCGGCGGCGCGCAAAATGCGGCGCAGACGTCGTCGTCCGCGGCCGAGCCGCACCGTCTGCCGCCGGATTCGACCACGAAGCAGACGCTCGATCTGCCCGGCCGGACGCTGAACTTCACGGCCACCGCCGGCTCGATCCGCGTGTTCGACGGCAAGGGCGAACCGCTGGCCGACATCGCCGTCACCTCCTATGAGCTCGACGGTGCCGATCGCGCCACGCGCCCGGTGACGTTCCTGTTCAACGGCGGACCTGGGGCCTCCTCGGCCTGGCTTCAGTTCGGCGCGGCCGGGCCGTGGCGCTTGCCGCTCGACGGCGAGGCGCTGTCGCCGTCGGCGTCGCCCGAGGTGAAGCCGAACGCGGAGACCTGGCTCGACTTCACCGATCTCGTCTTCGTCGACCCGGTCAGCACCGGCTACAGCCGCTTCGTGGCGAGCGGCGAGGACGCGCGCAAGTCGTTCTACTCCGTCGATGGCGACGTCAATTCGATCGCGCTCGTGATCCGCCGCTGGCTCGAAAGGCACGAGCGGCTGACCTCGCCGAAATACGTCGCCGGCGAAAGCTATGGCGGCATTCGCGGGCCGAAGGTCGTGCGTCAGTTGCAGCTCCAGCACGGCGTCGGCGTCAGGGGCTTGATCCTGGTCTCGCCGCTCTTGGACTTCCGCGAGTTCACCGGAACGAGCCTCCTGCAATATGTCGCGACACTGCCGAGCTATGTGGCGGTGGCGCGCGAAGCCAAAGGCCCGGTCAAGCGCGCCGACCTCGCCGACGTCGAGGCTTACGCGCGCGGCGAGTTTCTTGCCGATCTCGTCAAGGGCGAGGCGGACAAGGAGGCCACCAATCGTCTGGCCGACAAGGTCGCCGAGCTCACCGGCATCGACCAGGCGGTGAGCCGCCGCCTCGCCGGCCGCTTCGACGTCGGCGAATTCCGCCGCGAATTCGACCGCAAGAACGGCAAGGTGACCGGACGCTACGACGCTTCGGTGCGCGGCTTCGATCCCTATCCGGATTCCAGCAGCTCGCGCTTCGGCGATCCCTCCGGCGATGCGCTCCAGGCGCCGCTGACGAGCGCCGCGGTCGACGTGCTCTCGCGCAAGCTCAACTGGCGGCCCGACGGCTCCTATGAAGTCCTGAACGGCGCCGTCGAAGGTCACTGGGATTTCGGCCGTGGCATCAACCCGCCGCAATCGGTGTCCGAGCTGCGCCAGATCCTGGCCACCGATGCCAAGCTGAACGTGCTGGTCGCGCATGGCCTGTTCGACCTTGCCACGCCCTATTTCGGAACGAAGCGGGTGCTCGACCAGCTGCCGGCCTTCGCGACGCAGCGGGTGAAGTTCGTGGTCTATCCCGGCGGCCACATGTTCTATTCGCGCGACGGCTCACGGCAGGCGCTTCGCAGCGAGGTCGAGGCGCTCATCAGGGAGTAGGCCGGCGCTTGCGGGGCGGATACCGGCGCGCGATCTCGCGTGCGACGACTTTTTCCGGCTTCACGTTCGCGCCGGCGATCCAGATGTCGCTGATCTTGCCGCGCTTGTCGCGGATCCGGCGCACCGGCTCGCCATGGCTGGAATACCCGGCAGCCCAGGCGAGCTTGCCCGTGTCGCGGCCGGTCACCTCGATCTCGGCGGCATCCATGAACGGGTTGTTGAACTGCGGGTTGGCGACGAGCACGCGGTTGCCCGCCGGGACGAGATCGGTCGCGCCCCATATCGTCCACCAGCGCCCGGTCCAGTCGCGCACGCGACGATCAGCCGCGCCGCGGGTCTGGAAGATGCGCAAGATCTGCATCGCGCCGTCCATCCAGAATGGCGCCGCGCCGTCGATCGAGTTGCTGAGGATGCTGATCGAAAGCTCGCAAGCGGGAATGGAGCAGGTGCGCGAGATATAGCCCTGAAAACCGCCGCCATGGCCGAACCAGTCCCAACCATCGGTCTTGCCGGCATTGACGCCCAAGCCATAATAGGCCTCGAAGCTCTGCGGGATGCGCCAATGGTTTCGCGTCATCTCGCGGCGGCTCGCAGCCGACAGCACGCTCTTCTTCGCGTTGGGTGCCAGCTGCGCGAAGAAGCGGGCGGTGTCGGCGGCGGTGGCGACGAAGCCTGCGGCAGATGCCATCGCATGTGCGGGATTGTCGCCCGGGATCACGCAGCGCTCTCCAAACGGCACCTTTCGCGTGTGGCCGCGCGCGAACGAGGCGCCCTTGGGAAGCGGTGCGTCCGGCTCCGTCTCGCGCAGGCCGGCCGGCGCAATGATCTCGCGCTTGATCCAGGCGGAGTAGGGCTCCTTTGCAACAGCCTCAATCACGAGGCCGAGCAGGCCAAAGCCGTGATTGGAATATTTGAAGCGCGTGCCGGGCTCGATCGCGGTCGGCAGCTTCAATTCCGCAAGCAACTCCTTCGCGCCGAGATAGGGGCGGCTGTCGATGAACTGGCCGGAATCGGCGCCGTCGCGTGTCAGCCCGGCGCTGTGCGACAGCACTTGCGCGATCGTGGTCTCGGCGACGCGTGGATTGAGGCCGCCGACATATTGGCCCACATTGTCGTCGAGCCGGAGCTTGCGCTGCTCGCGCAGCTTCATGATCCCGGCCGAGGTGAAGCTCTTGGAGTGCGAGGCGATGCGGAAGCGATGGCGCGGGGTGAGCTTCTCGCCGGTATCGAGATTGGCGAGGCCGAACGCATGCTCGGCGACGACCTCGCCGCGATGGGCGAAGGCGACGATGACGCCCGGCTGCTGGATCGTCGTCAGTTGGTAGTCGATCCAGGTGCCGATGTAGTCGATCGCGGATCGCAGCCACGTGTCCATTGCGCTACCGGTTTGCGAGGGAGGTTGGTGCGCGAGGCTAGCCGAAAACGCAGAACGGGCACAACCGTGAGGTTGTGCCCGTTCGCTTCGTTCAAAGATGCAATGATCAGTAGACGAGCGTCGCGCCGGTCGGCTTGTCGAGCGCTTCGGCCAGCGAGCGATATTCCGAGCTGCCGGTGCCGGCGAGCGAGGCGATCTTGCCAAGGTGATATTGCGCCTGCTCGCGGTTGCCCTGCTCGAGCTGCCAGAGGCCGTAATACTGCCAGGTGCGGACGTGGTTCGGATCGTCCTTCAGCGCCAGCTCGTAATAGACCTTCGACGATTGGTAGTCGCCGAGCTTGCGGTAGGAGTAACCGATCAGGTTGGCGACATCGGCGACGTCGTCACGCCGCAGCGACTTCAGCTGGTCGATCGCGCCCGTGTAATCGTGCTTGTCGTAGATCGCCGCGTAGGCGGTGCGATAGGCCGCGAGGAACTTGGGGTCGCTAACGGAAGAGCTCTTCTTCTTGCCCTTCTTGGTCGAGGAGTCCGAGCTCGGCGGCGACGAAGGGGAGTCGCCGGCCGCAGCATACGCATTGGACAGCACCGGCGCGGCCGCGAGCGTCACGGCGACGAGTCCAGGCACAACGAGCGTTGAGAGTTTGCGCATTCAAGTTCTCCGGTTTGGAACGTGGCGATCCTACACGATTGCCCGAAGACCGGAACACCTCTCGGGCAAAAACATTCCCGCTTCGCACGATCTATTCGCCCGGCCGCGGATGACAAACTTGTCATCGAGATGAACGGAAGCCTGCTGAGGGCTTCAGACTGGGTTCAGTGCCCCCCGCCTAGGCTCCCACCCATGATCGATGGGTAGGCGAGAGGGCGCCGCCTGAAGATCCTTCCAAGAGGAGACCACCATGTTGAAGACCATTTCTGCAGCCTTGCTCGCAACGTCCGTGATCGCAGCCCCGGCCTTCGCTGCCGAGGCCGGCAAAACCACCACGACCGCCCCGGTGATCAAGGCCGACCAGAGCCAGACCAAGGCGGCGACCACCGCCACGAAACCGGAAGCCGGCGTCAAGGCCGACGCCAAAACGACCGACACCAAGACGACCGACGCCAAGACGGACGTGAAGACGACGGGCGTGAAGGCTCCCGACGTCAAGGCGGACGCCAAGGTGGATGGCAAGTCGAAGGCGCTGAACGCGAACGCCGCTGTCACCGCCGACGAGCACAAGACCGTGCGCAAGCATCGCCATCACCACAAGCAGGTCACGGCCAAGGACGCGCAGAAGGCGCAGCCGGATATCACCAAGCCCGCGACGTCAGACAAGCGCAACTGACGACTGATCCCGCGCGGCGGCATCCCTGGCATTGCCCCGCCGCCGCGCGCGGACGTCAGGCCTGGCCCGTTGCCACGCCTCGTGCGCAAGCCCGAGGCGTCGGCGGCTGGCCGGTGCGCTGTTTTAAGCCTCTGCAAGCGAATTCCCTTCATGCAGGCCAGGGGCTAGAACGTCTCCTGATCTGTTCGAGCGGAGAGCGCGGCCTGTGGGGCGATTGGCGAGATGTGCGGTGATCCTGGCGTTGCCGCTGGCGCTTGCGGCATGTTTCGGCAGCGACGGTGACCGTCCGACTTTCATGGGCGGGACCCAGGCCGGCGGGCCGCAGCCGTTTCCCGACAATTTCCGAAGCGACACGGTGGCGTTGATGCGGGCCTACCTCAACAATCCGGTCGGCGTGCGCAATGCCGGCATGGCCGAGCCGGTACAGCGCGAGGTCGGCGGCCGGCAGTTCTATGTGAGCTGCCTGCACTTCACCCCGCGCGAGACCGATGGCAGCTACAAGGGCGTGCGCGAGCGGGCCGTGATCTTCGTCAACGGCCGTGCGGATCGCGTGGTGGACCAGACCGGCGATCTCTGCGCCGGTGCGGTTTACGCACCCTTTCCGGAACTGGAAAAGATGACGCGGTAGCGCAAAGCCCGCCTTCATCGCCCGGTGTTAGACAGAAGCAGCCGGAGCCGCTGGATCACATTTCGGCGAGCTTTGAACGGGGTGGTTTCGACTTGCGACAAATCGTAACGGCGAGCCTTGCGCGGGCGACAAAAACAGCCGGTGCAGCGCGACGTGACGGAACAAAATCGCGTTGTTGCCGACCCGTCACAGTCACGAACGATCAACGTTCCGGCATTGCCGCGAAGCAACCCAATTCACGCCACGTTGTTTCCCGAGTGTCGTTAATGAAAGAACGGGGATGATCATGAAATCGATCTTGCTGGGGGCAGCAGCTCTGCTTGCGCTGGCCGCGCCGGCCGCAGCCGCAGACGTGCAGCCGCGCACCTACACCAAGGCGCCGGCCTATACGCCGCCCCAGGTGATCTACAACTGGACCGGTTTCTACATCGGCGGCCATGTCGGCGGCGCGTTTGCCGGCGACAACAGCTTCCGCTCGAGCGACGCCCGCTTCGTGGGCGGCGTGCAGGGCGGCTTCGACTACCAGTTCGCGCCCAACTGGGTGGTGGGTATCGAGGCCCAGTATTCCTGGCTGCCGACCAACAACAACGGCGTCACCTTCCCGCTGGGCACCCAGGTGACCTCCAACACCGAACAGATCGGGTCGGTGACCGGTCGCGTCGGCTACACCTGGGGACCGACGCTGCTTTACGCCAAGGGCGGTTATGCCTGGCGGAATAACGGCCTTAGCGTGAACATCGCCGGGGTGCCGCAGGCCTTCACCACCACCGGCAACAACAAGGACGGCTATACCGTCGGCGCCGGCCTCGAATACATGTTCGCGCCGAACTGGTCGGCCAAGGCCGAGTACCAGTATTACAATTTCGGCAGCACCACCTTCACCTCCGGCCCGGTCGACATTGTCGGCGTTCGTGGTCGGGAGGATGAGCATACCGTCAAGGCCGGTGTGAATTACCGCTTTGGCTGGGGCGGCCCGGCCGCCTCGCGGTACTGACGGACAGCGCTGATCCAAGACCTGAACATCCAAGACCTGACAAAGGCCGGCTGCGCCGGCCTTTCGTTTGCCGATCTGCACCCCGGCAGCGCCTTCATTTGCATTCCGTGAACCATTTGGCGCGTCATTTGCTTGCAAACGATGCTGGCGCGCATTCTCACGCGCGTCATGGGGCCGGTGTAAAGCAAAAATAATTTTTGCGATTTACGGAACTCGCGCTCCGGAACGCGTTATATGACAATTACCGGGCTGGTGGGACGACGGACATGCGTATCTTGGTGTCGGCAGTGGCGCTCTCGTGCTTCTCCTGCCTGCCGTGCTCTGCACAGACAATCCTCAAATCCGAGCCTCTGATGTTGGCACCGTATGAGGTGGCCTTCGTCAAGGACGCCTCCTGTCCGTCCGGCAAGGTGCTGAAGGTCACCGGCGCCATCCGCGGGCTGCACCGCCGCAAGGCGTGCGTGCCGATGCCGGGCGAGCAGGCCTCGCTTGCGGCCGCCACCCCCTGAGCTTTCGCTCCGGCTCCGTGCCGGAGCTCAGGAATTCAGCTCGAGCTCCATCCTCGACTGCCGATCGGCCTCCGCCTTGTTCTTGGCGGGGTCCTCGCCCTGGGCCGCCTGGCAGGGCTCGATCTTGTAGTCGTTGTCGAGCACCCGGCGCGGTCCCGGCCGCTCCTCGTCCGCCGTCACGTCCACGACGAGACCACTTCGCTCGGCGAGCTTCCAGACGTCGGCCTCGCTCGGATAGGCCTTGCTGATCTGGGCGTCGTTGCAGAACAGGGCGTAGGGCATCCATCCCGACTCCAGGAAAGCCCGTTAACGAGCTCACGGGGTGAGGGGTTCCGGCCATCGGGCCGATCACGGGGGCGTGATCGTGGCGGGCGGCCGTGAGTCCTTAACGAGTCCTGAATCCCGGAAAAAAGAATCCCTGGGACTCGTCGGCCGGAATCAGCGGATGTTTTCCGCCATGACGAGCGACCTGAAGACATCCTGCGGGCACATGCTCTTGCCGCTCACGCTGGCGCTGTTCGGCGCCTGCGCGGCCAATCTCTGGCTGGTCTGGTCCTGGCTGTAGATCCCTGGGCGGGCCTTATTTTTCGGCCGGTGGGCCGGAGGCGTCGCGGATGGCGGCACGCAACTTGGTCAGGGTCGCCGCACAATATTCCTCACGTTCGCGCTCGAAACGTTCCTGGTGCTTGCGGAAATTGGCGATGCGGGCCTGCATCTCGCTGCGGAAATCGCCGCTGGTCCGCGGCAGCAGAGGCGCGGGCCGCGGCGGAAGGGAGGCTTGCGGCGGCTCGACCTCGACCGCCTCCACGGTGACGATCTCCACTGCAACGGCGGGGCCAGATGCAGGCGTCTCCGGCTGAAGGACGTCATCCTTCCTGCTGGTCACCGATTGGACGAACGACAGTGTCTGCGCGATCAGTGCGTCGCGCTCCCTGATCCATTTCATGATCCACCTCAGCCGCGCGCATTCCAGCAAAGCGGCTGCTTCGAATCAAGGCAGTTTGCAGGGGATTGCATAATTTTCCCGGTGGTCCGACACTGGGCAGATGGATGCATCGAAAGAACGCCCGAACGCGGCGGAGGGCCTGAGGCTCATCCGCGCGTTCCTGACGCTCCCGCCCGACAAGCGGGCGGAGGTGATCGCGTTTGTCGAGGAATTGGCACGTGTTCACGGCCGGCCCGAGGAGGGCGCGAAGGCTTCGCCGAGGTGAGCGCTACCGCTCGCGCGGATTGACGTTGGGCTCGAACGGCGCGCCGACCACCCGAACCGGGATCTGAGCAGGCATGCGCGTGGTGAGGTCGATCACGGCTCGATCGGCGACCGGCTTATCGGGTGCCTGTCCCCGCATTGGCTCGAACAGCGCCAACGTCCCGGCCACGGCGCTACAGCACAGCGTCACCGTCGCCAGCAGAATCATGTTTCGGTTTTCTTCCTGGATCCGCATGCGCCGACAACGGTTGACGCCGGAGCCGGTTCCGGGCCTGCGCTCTCCGACGCGAAAACAGGCTGAAGCTTACGCCAAGCTTACGACGGGGTGCCAAAGCGTTATTTTTCCGTAAGACTACTCCTGTCGCTTGGTATCAATTCTTAACGTCCGCTGGTTCCAATCCCACCGCTGGGAATTGCTCGCGGTGCTGCGAGTCGGACATCATTGGGCGGCTGAAATGAGCTTTTTGAATAATCTGAAGATCGTGTGGAAGGTGGCGCTGATCGTGGCGGTGATGGGCTGCGCGATGATCGCAGTTGCGGGCTTCGGCCTGCGCGAGCTATCCGCGACGGTCGACGGCTTCGGCGAACTCGCCGCCGCGCAGTCCTCCGCTCTCAGCCTCGCGCGCGCCCAGCGCCGCGCGGAGACTTATCACGCCGCGCTCTATGCCGTCTTCACCGAGGCGACCGAGGCTGGCAATGCCGCCCGCCTGAAGATCGCGAACCAGAACCGCGACGAGATCCGTCAATACCTGGATGCGGCGGAGCAGGATGATCCGGCGCGCGCCAGCCAGATCAAGAACATCGGTGACCAGCTGAAGGCGGCGTTCGCAGGCTGCGACCCGGTGCTGAAGGCCGGATCGCAGGCCAGCACCACGGAAGAGAACGCCAAGGCCGCCGAGCGGGCGCACAAGGAGTGCGATCCGTTGCTCGATGGGGCCCTGGCACGCATCGCGCAGTTCACGACCGAGACCGGCCAGGCCGTTGCCAAGCGCAAGGATGCCATCAACCGCGACGCTCATGCCGCGACCTGGACCGTGATCGGCGTCAGCGCCGGCGGCCTGATCCTGGGCATCGCGATCGCGCTGTTCATCGGCCTCAAGGCGATGTCGCATCCGATCGCCCGGCTCAAGCTCGCCATGGAGGGCCTCGCCCGCAACGATCTCACGACCGAGGTGCCCGAGAAGGATCGCGGCGACGAGATCGGCGACATGGCGAGGACGGTCGAGGTGTTCAAGACCAACGGGCTCGAGGTCGAACGTCTCAAGGCCGCGCAGACCGAAGCAGAGAAGCAGGCGGCCGAGCAGCGCCGCCGCGACATGATCAATCTTGCCGACGGTTTCGAGCGCGCGGTCGGTGAGATCATCGACACGGTCGGTTCGGCCTCCACCGAGCTCGAGGCGTCTTCCTCGACGCTGGCGACCACCGCGCAACGCGCCCAGGAGCTGACCTCGGTCGTCGTCGCTGCCTCCGGTGAAGCCACCGGCAACGTCCAGTCGGTGGCGACCGCGACGGAAGAGCTGTCCTCCTCTGTGAACGAGATCAGCCGCCAGGTGCAGGAATCGGCGCGGATGGCGGGCGAAGCCGTCGCCCAGGCCCGCACCACGACCGAGCGCGTCAGCGAGCTCTCGGTCGCGGCCACGCGCATCGGCGATGTCGTCGAGTTGATCAACACCATTGCCGGCCAGACCAACCTGCTGGCGCTGAACGCCACGATCGAAGCGGCGCGTGCCGGCGAGGCCGGCCGCGGCTTCGCGGTCGTCGCCTCCGAGGTGAAGACGCTGGCCGAGCAGACCGCCAAGGCGACCGGCGAGATCAGCCAGCAGATTTCCGGCATCCAGTCCGCGACCCAGGAATCGGTGAACGCCATCCGCGACATTTCCGCCACGATCGAGCGGCTCTCGGAGGTGTCCTCGACCATCGCGGCGGCCGTCGAGGAGCAGGGCGCGGCGACCCAGGAAATCTCGCGCAACGTTCAGCAGGCCGCGCACGGCACCCAGCAGGTCTCCTCGAACATCACCGACGTGCAGCGCGGCGCCGCCGAGACCGGCTCGGCTTCCTCGCAGGTGCTCTCGACCGCCAAGATGCTGGCGAGCGACAGCACCCGGTTGAAGGACGAGGTCGGAAAGTTCCTGCGCATGGTGCGCTCGGCGTAAGCCGTCGTACCGCGGCTTTCGTCCGCCGGCGCTGACCGCGCTTAATGCGGCAGCACAAGGCCGAGCGCGAACACGAACAGCATGGTCGTCATGACGACGGCCGTCACCGCGCCGGCGACGATCTTGGCCTTCTCTTTGGGAGTGGTGGAGTGCATGGGATCTGGACGGGACGAATAACGCTTCGTAGGTTTGCTGCCAGGCAATTTCGAACAGTTCGCCTGGGTTGTATACTGTGCCTGCACCGGAAAAGGCTCGCCCCATGATCCCCGATCGTCCTCCCGTGCTCGCCCACGAGCGCTTCGTCGCCGACCGTGACAATTTCTCAGGGCTGGATCTCGCCGCGCGGTTCGAGCGGATCGAGCGTACGAACCTTTGGGGCGCTGCCGGCTCGGTATCGGGCCTCGGCTCGGAGGACCTTGCCACCGCGGCCATCCAGGACGCGCTTCCGCCATTGCTGCAGCGGCTCGGCGTGCGCTCGCTGCTCGATGCACCTTGCGGCGATGCGGGTTGGATCGGCCGCGTCAAGCTCGACCTCGACTATATCGGCATCGACATCGTGCCCTCGCTGATCGCCACCAACAACCGGCGTGTGACGGACGGCGAATTCGCCGGCCGATTCCTGGTTGCGGACATCACGCGTGATGCGCTGCCGCGCGCTGATTTGATCCTGTGCCGCGACTGCCTGGTGCATCTGAGCTTTCAGAACATCGCCCGCGCCACCGCCCGCTTTCGCGAGAGCGGCGCGCAATATCTGCTCGTCACGACCTTTCCGGAATGGGACGACAACCACGATTGTGAGGACGGCGACTGGCGGGCGCTGAACCTGGAGAAGGCGCCGTTCGGCTGGCCGGCGCCGCACGCGCTGATCGATGAGCGTTGCGAGGAGGGCGGCGGCGGCTGGCGCGACAAGAGCCTCGGGCTGTGGCGGCTGCAGGAATTGCCGGATTCTGTCCGCATGGCCGCGGATATCTGACAGCGGCGGGCACAACGTCCATTGCATCCACGATCGCGCCGGGGATAGACTTCTGGTTGCGTGAAGCGATCTCCCCTCGCATCGCCGGAGCCCACCATGAGCATACGTGCCGTCTTGGCCGCGTTGTTGATCTGGTGCAGCGCGCCGGCGCTGGCGCAGCAGGAGGGCGCCTCGCTCTATGCCGCGCATTGCGCGCAATGCCACGACGGCGATGCCCAGACCCGCATGCCGGGTCGCGCCGCCCTGCAGGCGATGTCGTTCGACCACGTGCTGGGGACGTTGACGACAGGCAGCATGGCGGCGATGGCAAAGGACCGCAGCGATGCCGAACGCCGCGCGATCGCCTCGTTCGTGACCGGCAAGATGCCGACGGGCAGCGCCGCCGCCGACGCGGAGGGCCGCTGCGTGCAGCAGGCGGGCGGCTTTCCGCAAGCCCTCGACGGTCCGCGCTGGAACGGTTGGGGCGTTGACGCCAGCAACAGCCGCTTCCAGCCGGCCGACATGGCCGGGTTGACCGCGGTGCAGGTGCCGCATTTGCGGCTGAAATGGGCCTATGCCTTTCCCGGCGCCTCGGTGTCGTTTGCGCCGCCCACCATCGTGGGCGGGATGCTGTTCATCGGCGGCACCGATCGCAAGGTTCACGCGCTCGATGCGCGAAGCGGCTGCACGCTGTGGACCTTGGCGCTTGATGCGGCGGTGCGCGCCGCGATCAGCTTTGCGCCGCTTCCGGGCTCCGATCAGTTCGCGATCTTCTTCGGCGATTTGCGCGCCAATGCCTATGCGGTGAACGCGCTGACGGGCGCGCTGATCTGGAAGGCCAAGGTGGAGGAGCATGCCGCCGCACGCATCACCGGCGCGCCGACGCTGCATTCCGGCGTGCTCTACGTGCCGGTGTCCTCGCTCGAGGAAGCCGCCGGCTCGCAAGCCTCCTACGAATGCTGCACCTTCCGCGGCAGCGTGGTGGCGTTGCAGGCCGCGACCGGCAAGATGATCTGGCAGGCGTACACGATCCCCGAGATGCCTCATCCGACCAGCAAGAATGCCAAGGGCACGCAGCTGTTCGGACCATCCGGCGCCGCCATCTGGTCGGCGCCGACGATCGATGCGCAGCGGGGCGCGGTCTATGTGGCGACCAGCAATTCCTATTCGAATCCGCCGGCCGCGACCGCCGATGCGATTCTTGCGTTCGATCTTGCAACGGGGAAGCTGCTCTGGACGCAGCAGGCGACGCCAAAGGACGCCTTCGTCGTCGCCTGCTTCAGCATGGACAAGACCAATTGTCCCGACGAGCCCGGGCCCGATCACGATTTCGGCCAGTCGCCGATCCTCGTCACCTTGCGCGACGGCAGGCGCATTCTCGCCATCGCGCAGAAATCCGGCGTCGTGCACGCGCTCGATCCCGACGATGGCGGCAAGATCCTGTGGCAGACCCGGATCGGGAAGGGCGGTGCGCTCGGCGGCAGCGAATGGGGTTCGGCTGCGGACGGCGAGCGCATCTATGTCGCCAACTCCGACGTGCGTTTCAAACGCGACGGCTCGCGGCAGCTCGATTCCACGCAAGGCGGTGGCCTGTTCGGGCTCGACCTTGCCAGCGGCAGAGTCGTGATGGAGGTGCCGCCGGTCGCCTGCGGCGATCGCCCGCAATGCAGCCCCGCGCTCTCGGCGGCGGTGAGCCTGATCCCGGGTGTCGTGTTCTCAGGCAGCGTCAGCGGCTTCCTGCGCGCCTACGCCACCGACGGCAAGCTGCTCTGGGAGTTCGACACCGCGCGGGATTTCAAGGCGGTGAACGGGGTCCCTGCCCGCGGCGGCGCGATCGACGGCCCCGGTCCCGTCATCGCCGGCGGCATGCTCTACACCAATTCCGGCTACGGCCAGTGGAGCGGCGTCGCCGGCAACGTGCTGCTGGCATTCGAGGCCGGGACGGAGTGACAATCTCGCCGCGGTGTCCCGGACGCGCTGCAGCGCGTTTGCAGACGGATTGAGGTTACCGCCGCGAACGCGTCATTGCGAGCGCAGCGAAGCATTCGGCGGAGGCAGTCTGGATTGCTTCGCTGCGCTCGCAATGACGGAGGTTGAGCGCGAACGTAACCTTTTCAATTCGCAGCCAGCCAATGAGGGAGATCAGATTCGATGATCGATGCCAGATGCAGCTGCGGCGCGCTTTCGCTGTCGCTTCCGGGACCCTCGCGCCTCGTCGTTGCCTGTCACTGCCTCGACTGTCAGCGACGAACCGGCGCGCCGTTCGGCGTCGGTGCCTTCTATGCCGCAGAGACCGTCACGATCTCTGGAGTATCCAAGTCGTATGTCCGAACCGCGATGAGCGGCGGCGAGGTCTGCAGATATTTCTGTCCCGACTGCGGCTCGACGGTCTACTGGCAAGCCGACAATCTGCCTGACATGATCGGCGTTGCCGTTGGCGCGATCGCAGATCCGGATTTTCCGGCGCCGACGAGATCGGTGTTCGAGCAGTCGAAACATGCCTGGGTCGAGATCGGCGGCTCGGTCGAGCATTTCGAACAGAGCAGCGCGCGCAAGAGTTCAGGCTGAGGCACAGGGTTCGAGCGCTGGTTCGGCGCGGCCGGTGTCCGGTCAAGGCCGCTGCCGATGACTTGCGTTGGACGGCGCTCCTGATGTCTGTATCGCCTCACCAGGAGCACGGTCCAGCGGCGGGTGAGGCCTGGCGAGTCCTACCGTTCCGGGAGGTGCGTCGCTGCTGGCCGTACGGGTATTGACGTGCTCTAGCGTGACTGTCGATGCAACCACAATGGCGATGGCCAAGCCGACAGCGGCTAAGACTAAGGCTGTCCGATCATTCGGGTCCATCGCTAGACCTCCGCGAGAAGGCTCTATGGTGAACGAGGAAACGCCGAACTGACGATTTGGTTCTTGCGTCAGGCCATGACGGGTGTCGGCTCAACCAATGGTGCCGGCTGAGGGGATTGAACCCCCGACCTTCGGTTTACAAAACCGCTGCTCTACCGCTGAGCTAAGCCGGCGACGCCTGGGAGGCAGGGGCGGAGCTCGGCTTGCGCCGGGGCCGTCCACCCGTGCGCGCCGCAATACCAGACTTGATCGGAAAGTGCCAGAACCGGGAGGTCACCGTCGCAAGACGTGAATCGGGCGGCCTCGCGGCCGCCCGATGTGTGGCGTTCGGATCAAGCTGCCTTACTGGCAAATGTGCCGGCGGCCGTCTGCGCCCTTGAACCAGGTGCCGGGCGTACAGACGAAGCCGTTGCGCTGGGCATAGGTGCGGGTGTCCCAGCTACGATTGTTCCAGCCGCGGTCCCACGAATTGTCATAGGCGTAGGAATTGTCCCAAGCGCGGAATGGGGCGGTGGCAATCGCACCAGCAGTGCCGATGGCGGCGCCGGCGACGCCGGCCGCGACGTCGGTCGGCCAGAACCCGGTGGGGCTCCTGTTCCAGTCGTTATTCCAATCGCGGTTGGTCTGGCGATAGGACATGCGACGGTGGCGGTAGCCGCTATCGGTTGATGCCTTTGCGGGGCCGAGGGTCTGGCAGTTGGCGTTGGGGAATTGCGCCGAACAGCGTGGATTATTGACGGCGGTCTGCGCCATGGCAGAGCCTGCCAGCATGGTCGCTGCGATCGCCGTGGCCCCGAGAAGCTTGATGGTCATGGTTGTTCGCTCCCATTTTGTTGACAGGAGCTAAACGCCGACGGCGCAGGACGTTCCGATGCAACCCTGGGATTTTTCGACTGCGAACCGTCAAACCGATGTGAGCAGCGTGCGCTGTTCCAGCCGCGCGGTTCCGCGCCGTTAACGCTTCGCTAGCTCGCCGTACAGCATTTGAGCGGCGTGCAATCCTTGCACGTTAGGCTTACCGGAATTTGGTGAGCAGGCCTTAACCCTCTCTGCGTCGCGATCGGTTAGGTTGCGCCCGGATAACCGGGGTCTCCTCATGCGTGCCGTGGCGCTCGCCGCCTTTCTGATCGGACTGCCTGCGACGGCGTTTGCCGGCGGCTTCGAGATCGTCGTGCCCGGCCGTCCCGGCGTGCCTGTCATCATCAACAACATCGACGCGTCCTATGCCGTCGTCGAGGGCACCTGGGGTCTCGGCAAGGGCCAGCAGGTGCAGCCCACGATCTATGGCGGACGCTATATCGCCGAGCGGCAGCCCGACGACGTCGGTCATTACTATCCGACGCTCGGCCTGCGGCCGGGCTACGGCCGGCTCGAGGTCGAGCCGCCGGCGAACCGCAAATTGCCCAAGCCCGCCGAGAGCTATCACCAGAGCTGGGGCGCCTCGTCCGCGCCGCTGCCGGCGCAGATGGACCCGCCCGTCGATCCGCCGCCGGTGATCTACGCGCCCGAGATCAACGACCGTCCTCGGCCTCCGCGGCCGCGGCCGCGCACAGAGATACCCGGCAGGCCGCCGGGTTGAGAAACGTGACAACCAAAAACGGAAATCAACAGGAGAGTATAATGCGTCAGATGATTTCGGGACTGGTCGCGGCAGCTGCCGTGATGTTCGCCGCCACCGCGCCGGCCGCGGCCTGCGGCTTCACCACGTGCGCGCCGGTGGCGCCGGTCTATACCGGCTGCAACACCGGGTGCGGCGGATATGGCTACGGCTACGGCTACGCCGCCTATGAGCGTCTCGCCGAGCCGACCACGCAGTATTACTACGTCAACCAGGGCCCGACCTATACCGGTCCGGGCGCCTTCGCGCCGTATCCGACCTACCGCGAGGACGCGGTCGTCGCGCCCGCCAATTACGGCTACGGCTATGGCTATCGTGCCGCTGCGGTCGCGCCGCCGGCCGCTTATCCCTATCGCCGCCCGTACTTCCGTCCGTATCGCTACGGCTACGGCCCCCGCTACGGCTACCTGCCGCGCGTACACTACGGTCCCCGCTACGGCTACGCCCGCCGCGCCGCGCCGTACTATTATGGCGGTCACCGCGTGCTGCGCCGCTATTACTGATCTCTGATCGGTTGAGACTAGCGAGGCGCCCGTCCGCGTGATGCGGACGGGCGTTTCGTTTTAGGAGCGCTTCATCAGCCCGAGCCGGCTCGCGCCGACATAGAGCGCGAGCACTGCAGCATTCGAGACGTTGAGGCTCTTGATCTCGCCGGGCATGTCGAGCCGCGCCACGACGCTGCAGGTTTCGCGGGTCAATTGCCTGAGGCCTTTGCCTTCGGCGCCCAGCACGAGCGCAAGCGGCTCGCGCAGCGCGACGTCGCTGATATCCTCACTGCCTTCACTGTCGAGGCCGACAGTCTGGAACCCGCGCTCGTTCAGCGCCGTCAGCGCACGGGCGAGATTTTGCACGGTGACAACAGGCACCAGCTCGAGCGCGCCGGAGGCTGCCTTCGCCAGCACGCCGGTCGCTTCCGGACTGTGGCGCGCGGTCGTGACGATCGCCTTCACCGCGAACGCGGCGGCCGAGCGCAGGATGGCACCGACATTGTGGGGATCGGTGATCTGGTCGAGCACCAGCACCATGCCGTCCTCCGTCAACGTCTCGATCTCGGGCGAGGGCAGGGGATCGGCCTCAGCGAGGAGGCCCTGGTGCACGGCGTCGGGCGACAGCAGCCGGTCGATCTCCTGGGGCCGCACGATCTCGGGCGCCACTCGCGTCTCGATGTGCTCTTCCGCAAGGCGCCTTGCGGCGTTCTCGGTCAGCGTCAGCTTGCGGATCCGCCGCCGCGGGTTGGCGAGCGCCATGGTGACGGTGTGCCAGCCGTAGAGAATGACCGGGCCGTCGCCGTGCGAATCACGGTCGCGCCAAGCCGGTCGGCCGGCCGATTTTCCGGGTCTGTTGAAGGGCTTAGCCCCGCCGCGAGCCCCCTTGGGGCCGAATTTTCGATCCTTCATGGGCTCGCTTCTGTCACGGGTTCCGGAATATGGCAATTTCGGTGCTTGTGAGGGCGATTTTAGCTGCTTGCCTCGGTTGACTTTGCCCCACCGCTTCGCCCATAAACGCGCCCGG
The DNA here is from genome assembly GCF_051853065.1 of Bradyrhizobium sp. SPXBL-02. Classification (NCBI taxonomy): domain Bacteria; kingdom Pseudomonadati; phylum Pseudomonadota; class Alphaproteobacteria; order Hyphomicrobiales; family Nitrobacteraceae; genus Bradyrhizobium; species Bradyrhizobium sp. SPXBL-02. The sequence continues at coordinate 3,317,479 of NZ_CP182474.1, forward strand.
TCGCGCCCCGATCCGGGTTGTCGCGGCCTTCACGTTCCATGGCCGTCTTCGGTCCGCCGGCAAGGTCCGGCCCGATTGTGCTGCCGTCGAGCGGGGGAGTGTCCCGAGTGGCAAAGGGAGCTGACTGTAAATCAGCCGCCTCATGGCTTCGCAGGTTCGAGTCCTGCCTCCCCCACCATCCTGCTTCGCGCTAACGCGCTTCGCAGGATTTGCAGCCTTCCACTGCGCGAAGCAGGATGCCCTCCGAAGCCTTGGCGAAGGAGGGCGGCGTCCATGCACTATGTCTATCTTCTGGAGAGCGAAGCTTTCGGAGGCCAGCGTTACATTGGCCTGACTACGGACCTCAAAAAGCGGCTAGCGGATCATAACGCAGGCAAATCATCGCATACCTCCAAATTCATGCGTTGGAAGTTGGTGGCCTATGTGGCCTTCTCGGATTTGCACAAGGCGAGAGCCTTCGAGCGTTATTTGAAGTCGGGTTCGGGCCACGCGTTCGCGAAGAAGAGACTCTGGTGAGCGAAAGCGAAGACGAACATTCCACTACCCCATCATCTCCCGCACCATCGGCACCACCTTCCGCCCGTAGAGCTCGATGCTCCGCATCAGCTTCTCGTGCGGCAATGGCCCGGCCGAATACTTCAACTGAAACCGCGAAATGCCGAGCGCCTTGGCGGTCTTCGCGATCTTGCGCGCCACCGTTTCCGGCGCGCCGACATAGAGCGAGCCATGCTCGGCCTCATGGACGAACTCGTCGCGTCCCATCGGCGGCCAGCCGCGCTCCTTGCCGATGCGGTCGCGCATCGCCTTGTAGTCGGGCCAGAGTTCTTCGCGCGCCTGCGCATCCGTTTCGGCGACATAGCCCGGCGAATGCACGCCGATCGGCTGTGCGGGCCGGCCAAACTCCTTGAAAGCGCGGTGATAGAGCTCGACATAGGACGCAAAGCGGGCGGGATCGCCGCCGATGATCGCGAGCATCAGGGGCAGATCGTAATGCGCGGCGCGCACCACCGATTGCGGACTGCCGCCGACGCCGATCCAGGTTTTCAGCGTGCCGTTCTCGACCGGCGGATAGACCAGCTGATCCCGCAGCGGCGGACGCAGCTTGCCTTGCCAGGTGACCGGCTGCTGCGACAACAGCGCGGCGAACAGATCGAGCTTCTCCTCGAACAGCTCTTCATATTTGCGCAGGTCGAAGCCGAACAGCGGGAAGGATTCGGTGAACGAGCCGCGGCCGAGGATCACCTCGGCGCGTCCGTTCGAGACGGCATCCAGCGTCGCAAAGCGCTGGAACACGCGGATGGGATCGTCCGAGGACAGCACCGTCACCGCCGAGCCGAGGTGGATGCGTTTGGTGCGCGATGCGATCGCCGCGAGCACGGTTTCAGGCGAGGAGATCGCGAAATCGGCGCGATGATGCTCGCCGAGGCCGATGAAGTCGAGGCCGAGCTCGTCGGCCAGCACCGCTTCATCGACGACGTTGCGGATCACCTGCGCGTGCGAGATCAGGGCGCCTGAGGTGTTCTTGGTGACGTCGCCAAAGGTATCCAGTCCGAATTCGAGCGGTGTGGTCATCGATGAGGTCTCTGCGGGGCGCGACAGGCCCCTTATGGGAGGGAAATAGTTGCGGTGCAGCTAGGGCGGGGAGGCGGCTTCGACAATGCTGATCCGGGAAAGGCAACGTTTCCGATTCTACATCGAACCTGTGGGCTCAATCGGATCTGGCGAACATATCGACCAGGGTCTCGCGCAGCCAGCGCTGCGCCGGCACGGTGTCGTTGCGCTGGTGCCAGAACAGGCTGACGATGCGCGGCGGCGCCTTGAGGGGAAGCGGCATCGCATGCAGGAGCGGCGCGTGCCTCGATTGCGAGCGCAGATCGCTCGGCAGCACCGCGATCAGGTCAGATTGCCGCACGACCTCGTAGGCGGCGCTGTAATGATTGACGGTGGCGACCAGATTGCGCGACAGCCCGCGCGAGGCCAGGAAGAGATCGTAGGACGGCATGGTCTTGCCGGCGAGGCTCACGTCGACATGTCCAGCGTTGAGGAAGGTGCGCGTGCTCAGCCGTTTCTGGGCGGCGAGCGGATGGCCGCGCCGCATGAAGCAGGCATAGTCGACCGTCCACAGCGAGCGCGAGCGGATGGCGGCCGGCTGCTGCGCCTCGTTGACATAGACGCTGAGCACGCAGTCCACCCTGTTGTCCTCGAGCTGGTCGGCGATCTCGACGACGGTATTGGGCACGGTGTGGACGCGCGACTTCGGCGCAACCTTGCCGAGATGGCCGAGCAGGTTCGGCATCACCAGCGAGGAGACGTAGTCCGACATCGACAGGCTGAATTCGGTCTGCGCGCGGGCGGGATCGAACACCTGCTCGTCGAGTGCACCGCGCACGCTTTCCAGCGCCTCGCCAATCGGCTCCCACAGCACCACGGCACGCTGGGTCGGGCGGATGCCGGTGCCGGCCCGCACGAACAGGGGATCGCCGAGCGCATCGCGCAGCCGCGCGAGCGCGTTGCTGACCGCGGGCTGGGTCATCCGCAACGCATTCGCGGCGCGCGTGACGCTGCCCTCGGTCATCAGCGCCTCGAACACTTTCAGGAGGTTGAGGTCGAGCGCGCGGAACGACACGGACATTCACCATCGTGATATATCAGATCATGATTATAAATTATGACGATAATGTCACTTTGTCTATGGTTCCCTCCCGAGCGGCGCGCCGGGGCCCGTGACATCAGAGGGGGACTTTCATGTCGATGATATCGGCGCGCATCGAGCGCCTTCCTTTCGCACGCTTCCACACCCACCTGCTGCTTATGGGCGGGCTCGGCTACATGTTCGACGCGATGGACGCGGCGGTGCTGGCCTTCATCCTGCCGGTGTTGCGCACGGCGTGGAATCTGACGAGCGTGCAGATCGGCGTGCTCGGCAGCAGCACCTATATCGGCTTTCTGTTTGGGGCGTTGCTGGCGGGCACGCTGGGCGACCTGATCGGCCGCCGCGCGGTGATGATGTCGGCGCTGGCGCTGTATTGCGCCGCATCGATCGTGAGCGCGATGGTCGACACATGGCCATCCTTCTTCGCCGCGCGCGTCGTGGCCGGCATGGGCACCGGCGCGGAGAGCGCGATCATCGCGCCTTATCTCGCGGAGTTCGTGGCGCGGCGTTATCGCGGCAGCTTCACCGGGGCGCTCGCGGGCTTCTTCTCCTTCGGCTTCGTTGCCGCGGCCTTGCTCGGTTACTTCATCGTTCCCACCTCCGACAACGGCTGGCGCATCGTGCTGGTGATCACCGCGGTGCCCGTCGTCATGCTGTTGTGGTGGCGCCGGGCGCTGCCGGAATCGCCGCGCTGGCTGGAGAGCAGGGGACGGGAGAAGGAAGCCGAAGCCGTGCTCGACCGGATCGAGGCGAGCTTTGCGCGTGAAGGCCGTGTCCTGCCACCGCCGGTCGTCGAAGTCGCGGCACCCCCCGGGACCGCTGGCACGCTGCTGGCCAATTTCGCGGCGCTTGTTGCGCCCCGCCAGGCGCGCATCACCATCATGACCTGGATCATGTGGCTGGCGATCACCTTCAGCTATTACTCCTTCTTCGTCTGGATCCCGGGCCTGCTGGTCCAGAACGGCATGAGCATCACCAAGAGCTTCGCCTATTCGATCGCGATCTATTGTGCGCAGATCCCCGGCTATTTCAGCGCCGCGTATTTCAACGAGCGCATCGGCCGGCAGGCGACGATCGCGACCTACATGGTGCTCGGCGGTATCAGCGCGCTCGGGCTCGCTTTCGCGCAAAGCGATCAACAAATCATGGCGGCAGGAATCTTCCTGTCCTTCTTCATGAACGGCACCTATGCGGGCGTCTATGCCTATACCGCCGAGGTGTTCCCGACGCCGGTCAGGACTACGGGCGCCGGGCTCGCTTCCGCAATCGGTCGCATCGGCGCGATCGTCTCGCCGATCCTGGTCGGCTATCTCTATCCGAACTTCGGCTTTGCCGGCGTGTTCGGCGTCACAACCACCGTGCTGCTGCTCGGGGCTGTCACCGTCGTGCTGATGGGCGTGCCGACGCGCGGCCGTTCGCTGGAGGAGATCGCGGCGGGCGAGGTGGCATGACGCGGACGAAATTTAAGGCCGATCCGCTGCTCTGCGCCGTCGCGGCGGCGCAGGGCAGGGTGGACCAGCCGGATGCTCTATTCGCTGCGCTCGACCAAGGCTTGAACTTGGCGATCGGGCACAAGCTGTTCACGGTCCTGACCTATGACGAGGCGGCCAGCGAACTGGCGCGGCTCTACTCCAATCTGCCTGGTGCGTACCCGGCTGGCGGACGCAAGTGCCTTGCACCGGGCCCGTGGACCGAGGCCGTGCTGGACCGCGGCGAGGCCTATATCGGCTATACGCGGGATGATCTGCGCACCGTGTTCTCCGATCACGAGCTGATCGCCTCGCTCGGCTGCGAGAGCGTGCTGAACATCCCCGTGCGCTGGCGTGGGCGCACGCTCGGCTCGCTCAATCTGCTTCACGAGGCGGGCTGGTACGGCGAAGATGATGTCGCCGCGTGCCTTCCCTTTGCACAGCTCGCGCTGCCCGCGCTGCTGACAGCGACTTCGTCCTGACCTGACAGGAAACGACCATGACCAGCATCCTCTTCAAGAACGCCGCTCTGCTCGACCCGCTCCAGCCGGATTTGCTGGAGGGACAGCACGTGCTGGTCGAGGACGATGTGATCAAGGAGGTCTCGCACCGGCCGCTCCAGGCCAGCGCAGATCGCATCATCGACCTCAAAGGCAAGACGCTGATGCCCGGGCTGATCGATTTGCATGTTCACGCCATCGCCGTCGAGCTCAATCTGGCGCAGCAGGTGCATATGCCGAACGTGCTGGTGACGCTGCGCTCGACGCTGCTCTTGCGCGGCATGCTGCGGCGGGGCTTCACCGCTGTGCGCGACGCGGGCGGCGCCGGCCACGCGCTGAAGCAGGCGATCGACACCGGCCTGACCGACGGTCCTCGGCTGTTCGTCTCCGGCCGCGCGCTCAGCCAGACCGGCGGCCACGGCGACATGCGGGCACGCTCGGATTACCTCGCCAGCGATGCGCCATGTCCCTGCTGCGTGCGGGTCGGCGCGCTGGCGCGCGTCGCCGACGGTGTCGACGGCGTGCGCAAGGCTGCGCGCGAGGAGCTGCAGATGGGAGCCGACCAGATCAAGATCATGGCCTCCGGCGGCGTCGCCTCGCCGACCGATCCGGTCGGCGCCTTCGGCTACTCCGAGGACGAGATCCGCGCCATCGTCGAGGAGGCGCGCGGGCGCCAGACCTATGTGCTCGCCCACGCCTATACCGCTGCGGCCATCGAACGCGCGGTCCGCTGCGGCGTGCGCACCATCGAGCACGGCAATCTGGTCGATGCGCCGACCGCGCGTTTCATGGCCGAGAAGGGCGCCTATGTCGTGCCGACGCTCGTCACCTATGAGGCGCTGGCCAACGAGGGCGCCCAATATGGCCTGCCGCCGGAGAGCGTCGCCAAGATCGCCGATGTCCGCGACGCCGGGCTGCGCTCGCTCGCAATCTATCGCGACGCCGGTGTGAAGATGGGGTTCGGCAGCGACCTGCTCGGGCCGTCGCAGCGCCTGCAGAGCGATGAGTTCCGCATTCGCGCCGAGATCCTCGGCCCGCGCGCCGTCATCGCCAGCGCGACATTGATCGGCGCCGAAGTGCTCGGCATGGAGGGCAAGCTCGGCCGGATCGCACCCGAAGCCATCGCGGACCTGCTGGTGGTCGACGGCAATCCGCTGCGCGACGTCGCCTGCCTGCTCGGTCAGGGCGAGCACATCCCGCTGGTGATGAAGGCAGGCAAGGTCCAGTTCGACCGGCTGGGCGCGTAGTTGCCGCCGCATCACGGGCATCTTCGCACCGATGTCGATCTTCGGCTCCTATCTCGAGATGCGCACGACCATCTTACCGAGCGCCCCACGCGTCTGCATGGTCCTGAACGCTTCCCGGAAATCGTCCAGCGCAAAGACGCGACCGACCACGGGCTTGAGCTTGCCCTCGGCCAGCCAGCTCGTCAGCTCCGACATCAGGCGCTTCTGCAACTCGGGCTCGCGCGTTGGAAGCTGCGCGAGGTCGACGCCGAGCAGGGCGCCACCTTTCAGCAGCGGCAGATTGAACGGCAGCGCGGGGATGGCACCGGCGGCGAAGCCAACCGCCAGATGGCGTCCGCGCCAGGCGATGGAGCGAAAGGCTTGCACCGAGACGTCGCCACCGACGGGGTCGAAGATCACGTCGGCGCCGTGTCCTCCAGTCAATTCCTTCAGCTTGTCGCGCCAGCCGGTCTGCGTGTAGTCGATCACAGCGTCGGCGCCGTGTTGTTGCGCGAACTCGCGCTTGTCCGGTGTCGATGCCGCTGCGATTACGCGGGCGCCGAGCAACTTGCCGATCTGGACTGCCGCGACTCCCGTACCGCCGGCGGCGCCCAGCACCAGAAGCTGTTCGCCTGCGCAGAGCGAGGCGCGTGCACTGAGCGCATAGAGCGCGGTCAGGTAATTGGCGCGAAACGAGGCGGCGACCTCGGCCGCGACGCCGTCCGGCAGGGGATAGAGCGCCGCGGGGGTGACGACGATCTCTTCGGCAAGCGCGCCCGAGCGCGTCATCCCCATCACGCGCATGCCGGGTTGATAACCTCCCGGCCTGCCCGGGGCTTCGTCCACGATCCCTGCGAACTCCGTTCCGGGGATGAAGGGAAGGGGGTCCTTGGTTTGATAGAGGCCTTGAATCTTTAAGCCATCGACAAATCCAATTCCCGCTGCCTCCACCCGAATGCGCAACTGTCCGGGCTCCATGGACGGGGGCGGGATGTCCTTCAGCTCGATCTGATCGATGGGGGCGTATTGCTCGACGACGACGGCTTTCATGTCGGACCTCGGTTGTTCCAGATATCCTGACAGGTCCCGACACTAGCCTCTTGCGTCTACCGCCACATCCCGCGCATCCTTGCCCCGATGTCGATCTTCGGCCCCTGCGCCGCGGTGCGCGCGGCGCCCGCCGCTGCCTTCGGCCAGGCGGTGCGCTCGAACAAATAGACCAGCTGCTCCGGGATGAACCGGGTGCGCGAGGCGTAGACGTGGCGGTCGCCCTTGGCGGCCTGGCCGTGGACGAAGAAGCGCTGGGGAACGACGAGGTGGAGATCGTCCTTGGCGCGGGTCATCGCGACATAGAGCAGGCGGCGCTCCTCCTCGAGCTCGGCGCTGGTGCCGGCGCCGAGATCGGACGGCATGCAGCCGTCGACGACGTTGAGCACGAACACCGATTTCCACTCCTGGCCCTTGGCGGAGTGGATGGTGGAGAGGATCAGATAATCCTCGTCGCGCAAGGGTGGACCTGATTTGTCGCTGGTCGCATCCGGCGGATCGAGCGTGAGCTCGGTCAAAAATTTCTCGCGGGAGGCATAGCCGCTCGCGATCTGCTCGAGCTGCAACAGATCGGCGCGGCGCGTCTCGGCATCCTCATGGATGCGATCGAGATGCGGCTCGTACCAGAGCCGCACCCGTTCGAGGTCGACGGGCCATTCCGAATAGCGAAGGTTTTCGACCGTGCGGACGAAGCTGGTCCAGTCCTCGCCGGTGCGCGCCGGCACCGGCAGCCGGCCGAGCGCCGCAAGCGGGTCGGTGCTCTCCGCCATCTGGTCGAGCACGCGTTGCGCCGTCGCCGGGCCGACGCCCGGAAGCAGGTGCAGGATGCGAAAGCCGGCGACGCGGTCGCGCGGATTTTCGGCGAAGCGCAACAGGGCCAGCACGTCCTTGACATGCGCGGCATCGAGAAATTTCAGCCCGCCAAATTTCACGAACGGGATGTTGCGGCGGGTCAGCTCGATCTCCAGCGGACCCGAATGCGAGGAGGTGCGAAACAGCACCGCCTGGTGCTTGAGCAGCGCGCCTTGCTCGCGGTTCGCCAGCACCGCCTCGACGATGTAGCGCGCCTGGTCGGCCTCGTCGTGCACGGTGACGAGCTGCGGCTTGCTGCCCGACGTGCGGTCGGTCCAGAGATTCTTTGTGAAGCGCTCGCGGGCGAGGCCGATGACGCCGTTCGCCGCCGACAGCACTGCTTGCGTCGAGCGGTAATTGCGGTCGAGCGTGATCATCTCCGCGCGCGGCGAGAAGCTCTGCGGAAAGTCCAGGATGTTGCGCACGGTGGCGGCGCGGAACGAGTAGATCGACTGCGCGTCGTCGCCGACCACGGTGAGGCCGCGCCCATTGGGCTTGAGCGCCAGCAGGATCGAGGATTGCAGGCGGTTGGTGTCCTGATATTCGTCGACCAGCACGTGGTCGAAGCGGCCGCCGATCTCCTCAGTGATCAGCGCATCGCTCATCATCTGCGACCAGTACAGCAGCAAATCGTCGTAATCGAGCACGTGCTGGGCCTGCTTGGCCTCGACATAGGCGGCGAACAGGCCCTTCAGCTCAGCGGCCCAGCCTGCGCACCAGGGATAATGCTGGGCGAGCACCTTCTCGATCTCCATCTCGGCATTGACGCAGCGGGAATAGATCGACAGGCAGGTGCCCTTGGCGGGAAAGCGGCTCTCGGTCTTCGACAATCCACGCTCGTACCGGACCAGGTTCATCAGGTCGGCGGAATCCTCGCGGTCATGGATGGTGAAGGCGGGATCGACGCCGATCCGCTCGGCATATTCCCGCAGCAGCCGCGCGCCGATGCCGTGGAAGGTGCCGGTCCAGGTCAGCGCATCGCGCATGATCGCGGCGTTGTTCTCGCCCAGCACCTTGCGGGCGATGCGCTCGACCCGGCCGGCCATCTCCGCGGCGGCTCGGCGGGAGAACGTCATCAGCAGGATGCGGCGGGGATCGGCGCCCGCGACGATCAGATGCGCGACGCGGTGGGCCAGCGTGTTGGTCTTGCCGGAGCCGGCACCGGCGATGACGAGCAGGGGGCCGCCCACGGTCGAGCCCTCGGCCACGCCATGCTCGACGGCGCGGCGTTGCTCCGCATTGAGCGTGTCCAGATATGTCGCCACGAATCGCCCCGGTGAAAGGAAGAGACTCGGCGATCCCGGCGCGAAGCGCAATGTGGCTGGACGGGACTGGAATTAGGATTTAGGGGGAAGAGGCCCTTAGGTTCCAGCACCCCATGGCGAGATGACCGAGCTCAAGCCCGACCAGTTCGAGATGCGGCGGCTGGAATCGCTCAGCAACACCATTTTCGGTGTCGCCATGACGCTGCTGGCCTACGACCTGCCGAAGGCGGCGGTGTTCACCAGCGCCCCCGGCTGGAGCGAGCTCGCCCATGTCTATTCCGGCAAGCTGGCCGGGCTGGCGCTGAGCTTCATCATCTCCGGCGTGTTCTGGATCAGCCATCACCGCCGGCTGGCACGCCAGCCGATCGGCAGCCGCGGCGACGTGATCCTCAACCTGTTCTTCCTGCTCTCGATCGTGCTGCTGCCTGTCACAAACGGCCTCTACACCAATTATGGCATGAGCAACGCCGTCGCCGTGCTCTACGGCTTGCATCTGACCGCGATCGCCGGCCTCAACGCCTGGCTGTGGTGGACGATCCTCGGCGGCTGGCGCAACGAAATCATGGCCTCGCTGTTTCCGCTGCTGGTGTTCATTCCGGGCACGATCGTTGCGGCGTTCGCGCCGCAGGCCGCACCCTTCCTGTGGTTCGTCGCTTTCGGCGGCATCGTGATCCAGCGCTTCCTTCCCAACCGGACCGAGCCGGGCGCGTAGGACTTTAGCCGGATGTCGCGCCGAACCCATCGGCCGGCACGTAAAGCTTGACCGGGCGGATCTCGTACACCGCCGTCGGATTGACCGCACGCAGCTTCCGCGCCGCTGCGATCGCCTCCTCCTCGGTGGCGCATTGCATCAAATGGAAGCCCAGAAGCTGCTCCTTGGTCTCGGCAAACGGCCCGTCCAGCACCATTCCCGCGCCGGGGCCACGCAAGGTGCGGGCCTTCCGGGTCTCATCCAGCCGGGCCGCCGGTCCAAACTGGCCGCTGGCGCGCAGGGGCGCCTGAACCTCGATGACTTTGGCGACGACCGCGGCGTCCTGCTCCGGTGTCCAGGACAGGACTTCGTCTTCCACGTGGTAGGCCAGGATCGCGTAGAGCATCGTCACCTCTCTTTTTTCTTTTGCGCGTGGTTTTTATCCAAGTCCCAAGGACGCAGCACGGCAGCCCCTGCCGACACTCCCGAAGCAGAATATTGCGTGGCCGGCAAGCGGCGAAACCATCCTGAAACCCAATTGCGGCCTTGCCATGTGAACGCCGCCGGAACAGGCCGCGACTGATGAACCACGAACAACAAGCTTTTGCTGGAGGCGGCAATGTCGGGTCAAACCATCAAGATCATCTGCGACGCGCGGCGGGCGGGACAGTCGGAGCCGGCCGATCTGCACGATCAGGCCGGCCATCACCGCTATTACGGGAGCTCCGCCGAGAACGGCGGCGAGCGGATCGTCGAGAGTCGGCGCGGCAAACGGCGGCGCGTGCTCAGCATCTTCGGTTTCTGAAGCCCTCCCGGCAAGACCGGCATTCGAAATGGACGTGCTGCAGATATCGATCGCGGCGATGCCGTTCCTGCTCGCGCTGACGAGCCGGACCTGCAAGGCCATCGTCCCCTGCCTTCTGACGAGCCTGCTCACGGTGCTGCTCGGGGAGGAGCCGCACCGCGCGGTCGTGGCCTGGTGCGTCGGCATGCTGATCGCCGCCGTCGCGCTGCGCGAGCGGCTTCGCACCGGCTAACGCGGCATTCGTCATTGCCCGCTCAAGACCTGCCTGACCAGGGCCTCGCGCAGTGAGGCCAGCTCGCCGCTCGCCTGCATCCGAGCGATCACCTTGCCAACCTCAGGCACCAGATCGCGATGGCGTTCATGCAGGTAGTGGTAGATGTGGATGCGCTCGAGCGGCGGGGAGAGCGGGTAGATCCTGGCCTGCAGATTGAGTTTCCTCACCGTGGCGAGCCCGCTGAAGAGGTCGGTGACCATCACGTCGAAACGGTCGGCATCGAGCATCCTGACCATGTTCTCGAGGCTGCTAGTCGCCGTGACGCGGGCCATGCCGCGTGTGCCGGCTTCCGAGGAGCCGACGCCGCGGACGATGCCGATGCTGTAATCCTTGATCGAATCCCAACCTGCGACCTCGAACCGGAGCTTGGTCGCGAACACCGCCGGCTCGATGTAGTTGATCGCCGGCGTGACCTGGACCAGCGTCGGGTACTCGCGCGAGAGCGTTCCGATCCGCTGGATCTCGCCGTCGACCTCGCCGGCGCTCGACAATGCGAGCGCGCGCTTGCCAGGCACGTCCTCGAACTCCAGCCTGATGTTCAGCTTGGCGTAGACGGCCCGCAGCATCTCGCCGCCGACATATTGATCGGGGATGTCGGCGATGCGCGCCAGCCGGATCGTGTCCTGCGCCAACGCAGGATCAGCGGCGAGCAGCGACAGGCAGGCGACGGCTAGCCGCCACATCAGGCGTCTCCTTCGGCCGTGCATCGCTACCCCAGGCATCCGGATGCCGGCGCGATCTACCGGGAGTTGGCGCCTGCACGCCGGCCGCAACGATCGCGGCCCGCTCGTGCCGCGAGCTTACCGGACTTTCACCGATGTCATTCTAGCACGGGCAGTGGTAGCTTGCCCACCGGTCCCGCTGCGGGGCGGAAGACGTGACTTGCCGACCTCGGGCTCGCGGGCCGACGGGATGTCGCTTGCATCGGGTGACGAGACGGGCGTCTCATGGATTGCTCGAGACTGCAACCGCTCGACCGCAGCAGCGAGCCGCCATTTCGGGGACATGGTGCATGGCCAACGCAGGTGACGAGGACGCCAAGCGCAGCCACGCCATCTCGCCGATGGCGGCGAAGCCGGGTCTGACCGACATCGGCGCGCTTGCGCCGTCGATGCTCTCATCGCTGCCGGCACGCTTCATCAACTGGTCGCGCAGCGGCGTCGGGCCGCGGCTGCTCGCGGCCGTGCTGCTGTTCTCTTCGGCCGTGACGCTGACGCTGACCGCGCTGCAGCTCTATCTCGACTACAATCGCGAAGTCGGTCTCATCGAGACGCGGCTCGACGAGATCGGCCGCAGCACGACCGGCAGTCTCGGCGAAAGCCTGTGGAATCTCGACCAGAACCAGCTCAAGCTCCAGCTCGAAGGTATCCTGCGGCTGCCCGATATCCGTGCCGCCGAGGTGCGCGAGATTGCCGATCGTCCCAATCCGATCCGCATCGCGGTCGGCGAACCGGGCACGCGTTCGATCGTCACGCGCGACTATCCCTTGAACACCATCGTGCAGGGGACCGCGCGCCCGATCGGCGTGCTTCACGTCGAGGCCACGCTGAGCCAGGTCTATCAGCAATTGCTGAACCGGGCCCTGGTCATTCTGGCGAGCCAGGCCGCGAAGACGTTCCTGGTCTCGCTGTTCATCATCTACATGGTCCATCTGCTGGTGACGCGGCATCTGGTGGCCATCGCCGAGTTCGTCAGCAAGTACAACCTGGCGCGGCCGCCGCCGCCGTTACGGCTGGAGCGCCGGGCGCCCTCCGATGCCGACGAGCTCGACAAGGTGATCGAGGCCTTCAACGCGATGTGCGCGAACCTCCAGCAGGCCTATGGCGAGCTGCGCGAGGCCAATGCCAATCTCGAGCGCGACCTCACCATTCGCCGGCGCGCCGAAGCGGAGGCGCGGGCGAGCGAAGAGCGTTTCCGCGACTATGCCGAGACCGCCTCCGACTGGTTCTGGGAGACCGGGCCGGACCACCGCTTCACCTACCTCTCTGACCGGGTGATTGCCTTCGGCATGGATCCCAAAGTGCGGCTCGGCACGCGTCGCACCGATACGGCGCTCGATCGCGATACCGAGCCCGAGAAATGGCGCGCGCATCTGGCGACGCTGGACCGTCACGAGCCGTTCCGCAAATTCGAATATCGCGGACGCGACACGCGCGGGCGGATGCATCATTTCAGCGTCAACGGCAAGCCGGTTTTCGACGCCGATGGACGCTTCCTGGGCTACCGCGGCTCCGCGACCGACCTCACCGCGCAGCACGAGATCGAGGAGCGGCTGCGTCAATCGCAGAAGATGGATGCGATCGGCCAGCTCACCGGCGGCGTGGCGCACGATTTCAACAACGTGCTCACGGTCATCACCGGCACGATCGAGATCATCCAGGAGGGGCTTGCGGACAAGCCCGATCTCGCCGCGATCGCGCAATTGATCGACGATGCGGCCGCGCGCGGGGCGGAGATCACCTCGCAGCTCCTGACCTTCGCGCGCCGCCAGCCGCTGGAGCCGCGCGAGATCGACGTCAACGCCCTCGTGGCCGAGACCGCGAAGCTGCTGAAGCCGATGCTCGGTGAGCAAATCGAGATCGAGACGCGGCTCGCCGACGAGGCCTGGTCCGCGATGGTGGATCCGTCGCAACTGTCCTCCGCGATCGTCAACCTCGCCGTCAATGCGCGCGACGCGATGCCGGGCGGCGGCAAGCTCACCCTCGAGACCGCGAACCGCGAGCTCGACGGCACGGAGACCGCCGGCGAGGGCGTGCGCGGCGCCTTCGTGATGGTTGCGGTCGGCGACACCGGTCACGGCATTCCGGCCGACATTCGCGAGCGCGTATTCGAGCCGTTCTTCACCACCAAGGGGGTCGGCCGCGGCACCGGGCTGGGACTGAGCATGGTCTACGGCTTTGCCCGCCAGAGCGGCGGCGCCGTCGCGATCGAAAGCGAGGAGGGGCGCGGCACCGTGATGCGGTTGTTCCTGCCGCGGGCAAAGGGCGAGGCGGTGGCCAGGACGGCCCCGGTTCAGGCGCCCGCCACGCCGCGCGGGCAGGAGACGATACTCGTGGTGGAGGACGATCCGCTGGTCCAGGGCTATGTCATCGCGCAACTCGGCGGCCTCGGCTATCGCACGCTCGCTGCGAGCGACGGCGCGTCCGCGCTGGCGCTGGTCGACCAGGGCGCCAGATTCGATCTCCTGTTCACGGACATCATCATGCCCGGCGGCATGAACGGGCATGAATTGGCCGAAGCCGTCAGGCGCCGCCGGCCGGGCGTGAGGGTGCTCTACACCTCCGGCTACACCGACAACACCATCGTCCACGAAGGACATCTCGATCCCGGCGTGGCGCTGCTGTTCAAGCCATACCGGAAGGCGGAGCTGTCGCAGAAGATTCGCGAGGTGCTTGCCGGCGAGCCGCCCGCCTGAGCCGCGCCGACAGACGAAAAAGGCGCGGCGGGGAGGCCCCGTCGCGCCCGATTTCTTGCTCGCTGGTCCAGGGCTGAGAGCGCCCCGATGCCAAGCCCAAATCAAAGCCTAGCGGGCGATCCCAGCGAGGTGACAGCGCTTGAGACAAGACACTGGATCACCTCCTTTCGTTGGTTGCGGAAGTCTCCAATATAGGCGGCGATCCCGCCGCTGTTAAGGGGCGGGGCGGCCAAGTCGGAACCAGCCGTCTGCGCAAAGCCCCGGAAAGCTGCCGAAAGCCGCCGTCCCGGCAGTTGAGACCGCCGCCGAGCCGTGTTAGGGGATCGCCCGACGCGGGTGTAGCTCAATGGTAGAGCAGCAGCCTTCCAAGCTGAATACGAGGGTTCGATTCCCTTCACCCGCTCCAATCCGCGGTTTGATTGGTGCATCGTCGGCGAGATTTGTCCCGCGACGCGCCGTCAGATCGGTGCCTGGAGCTTGTCAGCGGCGACCGGACGCCCGGTGACGTCGGTGAAGAGCTTGGCCGCTCCTCCCGCTTTGTCGAGGTAGGCCGCTCTTGCACGGGCGGCCTTGTCCTTTGCCTCCTGGGTCTCGGTGGTGGTGTGGGCCGCTTCGCGATAAGCGGCTTCTGCGTTGCGCAGGTCGGTTATGACGGCATTCAGCTGCGTCGCGTTGTTCGAGGTCACGAGCTTTCCTGCGATGTACACCACCTGGCTGAGGCCCAAGATGCCGAGGATGTTCTGCGGGACCGTGAAGGACGCAAGCTGGAACACGCCGCCGGCGAAGAGGGCAAGGCCCACTGCACCGGTGAAGATCAGGCTTTGAAAGCGGTAAACATCAAAGCTGCCGTCACTCGAGATCAAGTCGTAGAAGCTTGGATCGGTCGCAGCTTGGGTCGAGCTCTTGTCGAACCAGCCCTTGTTCATGAGCCATGCCTGATTGGTGGGGTCTAGCGTGGTCTTTGATGATTCTGCTCCCTTGGCCGCAGCCGCCCCGATGCCCGCGATCCCGAGCAATTCCAGGACTGTGGTTGAAAGGTCGGAGAGCACGCCGGTGCGAAGCAGGACATAGGCGAGCATCGCGAAAACCAGAATCGTGAAGAAGAATACCTGGAAGGCCGAAAGGCTCCCGCGATTGTCGGAACCGGCCGTGATCCGGATGGGATTCCAGGCCTTGAGGCCCTTCAGCGTCACGTCGTTCAAACGAGCAAAGGCTTTCGCGGAGAGAAAATAGGCCGCGACCACGATCGCGACCGACAACCAGATGCTCAGTTGGTAGGGACTCAAATAGACCGGCAGATAGGAGACATTGAGCGGCCTTCGTGTGCTGTCGCACTGGTAGATGTAGAGATTGCGGCGGGTCCACCATCCCGCCGCCTCGTTGGGAACATCGATGGAAACGATGGTGTCGCCGGCCTTCAGTAGGCGCTTCACGACGAGATCGTCGGTTTCGCCCGCTCTTCGCGCGCGGGCGCCGTGCCTGACCTCGTCCTGCGGAATTTCCTTATCCTGGAGGAAGACCGCAAAATAATGGGCTTCGGGATCGAGCGAGCTCGCAAGTCCGAATTCGACGACGCTTCCGGCGGGTACGAGATTGCTGTTGTAGATGATTGCCGCGCTGTTGGCCGTATTGGCGAGTGTTTGGAAAACCTCGCCGCCTGCGCAATCGGAAATGTCCGTCCGGGCGCCCGTCGCGTTCTTCCCGTTCGCTTTCTTCGTGTTGGTCGTGTTTTCCTTGGCCGCCGCTTGGACACCCTTCGTTTCGGCGGCGGGGGAGACGGCATCGCCTCCCTGTTGAGCAAAGCAAGGGGCCGCCAACACGGAAGCGGCGAGCAGGGCGGCGAGGAACGTAGTGACGCAGGCAGAAGCCCGGTGACGGCTATCAACTGGCACAATGGCCGATTGCGGGAAATCGAACAAATGTCCCTCCATGAAAAAAAGACGTAAAGCCGCAAAGACAAAATCGAAAACTACCTAAGATGGTACGCGCAACTCGACTCGCCATCGAGGTTCGGAGGCCGCAAGCCACAACTTATGCACAGGAACCTGACGCGCACCTGCCGGCCGAGACTCCGCCTTTCGAGCGAGAGTTTGACGACCCCCGGCGGGCATGTCGGCGACGCGCGCGCTTCGTGGCTGAATCGTCGGGCGCGCAAGAGCAGGAACCATCGCGTCCAGCACGAGTTGGCCGGTCGGGCAAGGCTGAAAATCGCGAGGCCAATCGTGCCACACGACGTGCGCGTGCGTCCCACAGCGCAGATCGCGGGTCATCCGATTCATCCGATGCTGGTACCGATCCCGATTGCGTGCTTCGTCGGGGCGCTGCTGACCGACATCGCCTATGTCGCAAGCGCCGAGATGATGTGGGCGGATTTTTCGGCCTGGCTGCTGCTCGCCGGAATCATCTTCGGCGTGATGGCGGCGATCGCGGGTCTGACCGATTTCCTCGGCAACCGGCTGGTGCGGACGCAGGCGCCGGCCTGGCCGCATCTGATCGGCAATGCGGTGGCGCTGATCGTCGCGATCGTCAACACCATGATCCACATGCGCGATGCCTGGACCTCGGTGTGGCCGAGCGGGCTGGTTCTGTCCGCGCTCACCGTGCTGATCCTGCCGATCGCGGGATGGCTCGGCTGGGCCATGGTCTATCGCCACGGCGTGGGAGTTGCGCGATGAAGTCTGCGATTACCTGCGCGCTGGTGTGCGCGTCGCTGCTGGGTCTCGCCGGCTGCAACGACGGCAGCGGCGATCCCAATGCGCAAGTCGGCGCCAACCCGGCACTTCCCGAGATCCAGCAATATCTGCTGCCGCCGATCCACATCGCCCGCATCGTCGGCTGGAAGAAGGACGAGACGCCGACGGTCGCGCAGGGCTTGCAGGCCAAGGCCTTCGCCACAGGCCTGCAGCACCCGCGCTCGGTTTACGTCCTGCCCAACGGCGACGTGCTGGTGGTGGAATCCAAGGCGCCGACGGGCGCCCCGATCAAGCGGCCCAAGGAGATCGTGATGGGCTTCGTCGAGTCCTGGGCGACCTCCGGCGGCGACAGCGGCGAGAGCAACCGCATCACGCTGCTGCGCGACAGCAATGGCGACGGCGTGCCGGAGACGCAAAGCGTCTTCCTCGACCATCTCAACTCGCCCTTCGGCGTCGCGCTGGTCGGCAACGATCTCTACGTTGCCAACACCGACGCCATCGTCAGATATCCCTACACGGAAGGGGATACGAAGATCACCGCGCCCGGCACGGTGCTGACGCCGCTGCCGGGCGGTCCGATCAACCATCACTGGACCAAGAGCCTGGTCGCCAGCCCGGACGGCTCGAAGCTCTATGCGGGTGTCGGCTCCAACAGCAACATCACCGAGAACGGCCTGGAGGCCGAGCACAACCGCGCCGCCATCCTCGAGATCGATCGCGCCAGCGGCCGCTGGCGCGTCTTCGCAAGCGGCCTGCGCAATCCCAATGGCCTCAGCTTCGAGCCGCAGACCGGCGCATTGTGGACGGTCGTGAACGAGCGCGACGAGCTCGGTCCCGATCTCGTGCCCGATTACATGACCTCGGTGAAGGACGGCGGCTTCTACGGTTGGCCCTACAGCTATTTCGGCCAGCACGTCGATCCCCGCGTCAAGCCGGAGCGGCCGGATCTCGTCGCCAAGGCGATCGTGCCGGACTACGCGCTGAGCTCGCATGTCGCCCCGCTCGGGCTCGCCTTCAACACCGGCAGCAGCCTGCCGGCCGCCTATCGCGGCGGCGCCTTCGTCGGCGAGCACGGCAGTTGGAACAGGCAGGTGCTCAACGGCTACAAGGTCGTGTTCGTGCCGTTCACGGACGGCAAGCCGAGCGGACCGGCGCAGGACGTCGTCACGGGGTTCCTCAACAGCGACAACCAGGCGCGCGGCCGCCCGGTCGGTGTCGCCATCGACAAATCAGGCGCGCTTTTGGTCGCGGACGACAGCGGCAACACGGTCTGGCGGGTAAGCGCGACCCATCCGCAGCTGACGCAACGTTAAGCCCGGTCCTGCGTTGAAGGTCAGACGATGTTTTGAACGCAAAGCCAGGAGTTGGACAATGGGTCTCGCTCAATACGCCATCGTGCCGGTGCAGGACGAATGGGGCGTGCTGCATGACGGCGACGTCAAGAGCCGGTACGCCACCAAGGAAGCCGCCTTCGAGTCCGCGGTCGCCGCGGCCTCCCTGGCCCTCCGTGAGGGCCACGAAGTGCATGTCAGCGTGCCCGGCCGCGAGGCGGGAGGCAACGCGCTCGGCGTCCGGGACAACGCTTGAGAAGGACGACGCGATGACCAAGCCCCGTGAGCCCAACGGCGTCGAGCCATCCCGCTCCGAAGACGACATCCAGCGCGAACAGCTCGGCCCGCGCGGCGTGCCGGGCGCGCCCGATCCGGCCAAGATGACGCCGCAGCGCGAGAAGAAGACGCCGAAGCACGTCGATCCCGGCCACACGGCTTGACGCGGCTCTGCGCAGCTAACTGATCAAACGATCAATCGCACGCGCGCGGCAATCCCCCATCATTTCCGTCTAGGCATTTGAAATCGAGGCAGTCGGCTTCGCGGTCATCGCGCGTACCGCCGCCGGCCTCCGGGCATAGCCGCTGCCCGGGCGTTCGCCCGCCATAACATCGTGTTAGGTTTATCGCATAACTGGGTAATTGTGTTATCCAGGCGAAAGCCTATGCTCCTCCTCACTCAAGACACCGATCGGCAGTGCCAAGCGCTCGCGGAGCCCCGCAGAGCGCGTGGGGATTGCTGCCCAATTTTCCAACGAAGCCCGCCAACGGGACGTCAACAAACAAAACAGATCGGGAGGACATTCTCTGATGGCTACCACGCGTGCGATCCATGACATGAGTCAGTCCAGAAAGGCTGCTGCAAGCGGCTGGATCGGCTCGGCTCTCGAATATTACGACTTCTTCATCTACGCGACGGCGGCGTCGCTGATCTTCCCGCAGATATTCTTCCCATCCGACAACCCCACCGTTGCGATCGTCGCATCGCTGGCGACCTATGGCGTCGGCTACGTCGCGCGGCCGATCGGGGCGTTCGTGCTCGGTCATTGGGGCGACACGCATGGCCGCAAGACCGTGCTCATCGTCTGCATGTTCCTGATGGGCGTTTCGACCATGGCGGTCGGATTGCTGCCGACCTATCAGCAAGCCGGCATCCTGGCGCCGATCCTGCTCGTGATGTTGCGCCTCGTGCAGGGATTTGCCGTGGCCGGCGAAATCTCCGGCGCGAGCTCGATGATCCTGGAGCACGCGCCGTTCGGCCGGCGCGGCTTCTATGCGAGCTTCGCCCTTCAGGGCGTGCAGGCCGGACAAATTCTCGCGGCAGCCGTCTTCCTGCCGCTGGCAGCCTACATGCCGACCGAGGCCTTCAACAGCTGGGGCTGGCGGATCCCGTTCCTGCTCAGCTTCTTCGTCATCGTCGCCGGCTACATCATTCGCCGCGAAGTCGACGAAACGCCGGCCTTTGCCCGAGAGGAGAAGCGCGGAGAAACGCCGCGGGCTCCGATCGTCCAGGCCATCCGCTTGAGCTGGCCCGACATGCTCCGGGTCATCTGCATGGCGCTGATGAACGTGATTCCGGTCGTTGCGACCATCTTTGGCGCGGCCTACGCGGTGCAGCCGGCCTATGGTATCGGCTTTGCGAAGGACGTCTATCTCTGGATCCCGGTGCTCGGCAACATGCTGGCCGTGTTCGTCATTCCCTTCGTCGGCCATCTCTCCGACAAGGTCGGCCGCAAGCCTCCGATCATCGTGGGCGCGCTGCTCTCCGGCCTGCTCGCCTTCGGCTATCTCTATGCCATCAGCATCCGGAACGTGCCGCTCGCCATCCTGCTGTCGCTGCTGATGTGGGGCGTGGTCTATCAGGGCTACAACGCGATCTTCCCGAGCTTCTATCCGGAGCTGTTTCCGACCCGCACAAGGGTGTCGGCGATGGCGATCTCGCAGAACATCGGCACCACGATCACCGCATTGCTGCCTGCGCTGTTCGCGACAGTGGCGCCTCCCGGCTCGGCCAACATCCCATTGACTGTCGGGGCGATCGCCTTCGGCATCACGGTCATCGCGGCGCTGGCGGCTGTCACGGCCCGCGAAACCTATCGGATCAAGATCGACGATCTCGGCAATCCCCAGGCCGTTCCGATGGCCCGGGCCGATTATGAGCGGCAGCGTGCGGCAGCAGCAAGCCGGGCGACCGCACTTCCGACCTGATCCGGACGAACAAGGCCCTGTCGCCGCGATTGACCAATGTTGCGGCGGCAGGGTTTCACGCGTAGCAAGACGAGCCGAACGTTGTGCGCGCGAGCGCGAAGATCATGAGGTCGCTGGATGAACCCCGCTGTCATTGCCGTCGCCATCACCGGCTCCGTTCCGCGCAAGAAGGACAATCCGGCCGTGCCGATCCTGCCCTCCGAGCAGATCGAATCGACGCACCAGGCCTTCGAGGCGGGCGCCACGCTCGCCCATATCCACGTCCGCAACGATGACGAGACGCCGTCCTCCGACCCCGAGCGTTTTGCTCAGGTGCAGGAGGGGATCAAGAAGCATTGCCCTGATATGATCGTCCAGTTCTCGACCGGCGGGCGGGGCCGCGATCCCTCGGCGCGCGGATCGGCGCTCTACCTCAAGCCCGACATGGCCTCGCTGTCGACGGGATCGGTGAACTTTCCGACCATCGTCTACGAGAACAGCGCCGCGCTGGTCGAGACGCTCGCCACCGGCATGAAGGCGAACGGCATCCGGCCGGAAATCGAGATTTTCGATCTGTCGCATCTGCATGGCGCCCGCCGCCTGACCGAGGCGGGCCTCATCGACGCGCGTCCGCACGTGCAGTTCGTCATGGGCGTCAAGAACGCGATGCCGGCGGACGAGCATGTGCTCGACATTCTCCTGGGCGAGCTCAGGCGGCTGATCCCGAAGGCGACCTGGACCGCGGCCGGAATCGGCCGCCACCAGGCGGAGGTCATGGGCTGGGCGCTCGCCCGCGGCGCGGACGCGGTCCGCACCGGACTCGAGGACAATATCCGCATCGACAAGACCCGCCTTGCTGCCAGCAACGCCGAGCTCGTGACCTTGGCCTGCGAGGCGGTCGCGCGCCATGGCCGGCGCGTTGCGACCGCGACCGAAGCGCGATCGCTGCTCGCCATCGCAGGGTAGGGCGACTTCCTCGCCTGACATGCTTCCGGCTGCCGCCTGCCATTCGGCGGCCGGCGTTCCCGTGGCCCGAGTCTCCGAGTAGACAGGTGCTACAGGCGTACTCGGCGCCTGCCGGGCAGGCGACGTTTGGAATGCAGTTCTTGAAATCTGACGGCAGGCTCATCGGGGTCCTGCTGGTGCTTGCGATCACGCAGCTGGTCGGATGGGGCACGATCGGGCTTCCCGCCATCGTCGGGCGCGATCTCGCCGCCGATCTCGGCATGAGCCTGCCGGCAGTGTTCGCCGGGACGTCCGTCCTCTACGTCTCGATGGGGCTGTGCGGCCCGTTGCTCGCCAAATCGTTTGCGCGGCACGGGGCGCGGACGGTCATGATGGTCGGCACGATCGTCACTGCGCCGGGCTTCGTGCTGCTGTCGCTCGCGCGCGAGCCGATGCTGTATTTCGCCGCATGGATCGTCCTCGGCATCGCCGGCAGCGCGACGCTGTCGACCGGCGCCTACATCATGTTGAACGAGATCGCGGGGCGGCAGGCCAAGAACGCGATCGGCGCGCTGATGCTGGTGACGGGCCTGTCCAGCAGCATCTTCTGGCCGATGACCTCGTTCCTGAGCGGTCATCTCGGCTGGCGGGGGACGTGCCTGGTCTACGCGGCGATGATGCTCCTCGTCAGCCTCCCGCTCTATGCGTTCGCCGCGCCGCGCCGGAAGATCGCAAAGGACGATGGCGCCGCGCCGGCGAAGCGGCTGCCGCCACCCGCGATTGCACGGAGCACGTTCGGCCTCGTCGTCGCCGCAATCACGCTGAACGCCTTCGTCAATTTCGGCATCGGCGCGATCCTGATCGAGCTGTTGCGCGCGGAGGGGTTGGCGCCGGCTCAGGCGCTTTTGTTCGGCTCGATGCTGGGCGTGATCCAGGTCAGCGCCCGCGGGCTGGATTTCCTCGGCGGCGGGCGATGGGACGGCATCACCACCGGGCTCGTCGCGGGCAGTGCGTTGCCGCTCGCCATGCTGCTGCTGATGACGAGCGAGGGCACCACCTGGGCGGTGGCGGTCTTCATCCTGCTCTATGGCGCCGGCAGCGGCGCAATGGCGGTGGCGCGGGCGACCATCCCGCTCGTGTTCTACGACCAGGCCGAGTTCGCCAAGGCGGTGTCGATGATCGCGCTGCCGCTCAATCTGGCCTCCGCGATCTCGCCGCCGCTCCTGGTCGGTCTGCTCACCCAATTCGGCAGCCGCGGCGCGCTCGGCCTGACGCTGGCGTTCTCCTGCGCGACGGTGCTGATCCTCGTTCTGCTCGCTCGACGCCGGCCGCAGGCGCGGGCGGCCGGTGCGGTGTCAGGAATACACCCATAGATTGCCGACCCCCTTTCGTATAGAGTCGGCAGGGCCGCCTTGTGCGGCGATATTGCCGTTTGTTCTTTATTTCGGTCGCTTCGTCCGAAAGCGGTTTCAGCGATGACGGATCCGGTGGTGCCTGCAGGAGGTCCCGAGCCGTCCGCAGGCACCAATCCGGCGCCTGCGGACTCGCCTGCCGGGCATGCGTCTCCCCAGCCGAAGCCGAGCCTGCCGGCATTTGCTTCCAAGGCGAACGATCTCGACGCATTGCGCGGCGCGGTCGTCGATGCGGCAAATGTCAGCGCCGGCCTCTGGCTCAGCTATCTCTTCGTGCTGCTGTATCTCGCCATCGCAGCCGGCAGCGTGACCCATCGCGATCTCCTGTTCGAGAAATCGGTCAAGCTTCCGTTCCTGAATGTCGAACTGCCCCTAGTCGCCTTCTTCATCATGGGGCCGGCCCTTTTCCTCGTCGTCCATGCCTATGTGCTGCTGCATTTCATGCTGCTCGCCGACAAGGCGGGCGCCTTCCACCAGCAGCTCCGGCTGCAAATCGACGATGATGACATCCGCGCGAGCTTGCGCCGGCAATTGCCGAGCAACGTCTTCGTTCAATTCGTCGCCGGGCCTCCCGGCGTCCGATCGGGCGGAGTAGGTTTAATGTTTCGCCTCATTGCGCAGATCAGCTTGATCGTGCTGCCGATCGGGTTGCTGATGCTGTTTCAGCTCCAGTTCCTGGCCTATCACAGCGAGCAAGTCACCTGGTGGCAGCGGGTGGCCGTGGTGATCGACCTCGCTCTCATCTGGGCGATATGGCCCTCGATCAACCGGGGACGGATCGCGCGTCTCAGGTTACGCAATAGCCTGCGGTGGCCTGTTGAGGGGGCGGTTGTGGCAAGCGCGCTGGTGATACTGATGATCGGCGCGCTTGCGACATTCCCGGGGGAATGGCTGCATTCGGCGTTGCCGGCCCTGCGGTTTATCCCGGCCTCATGGGTGTCGCCGGCACTTCCGGCAAAGGCCGAGCAACACTCGCGCGAGGCCAAATTCCTGTCCCTGCATACGCTGCTGGTTGCAGGAGACGTCGATGCGGTGACGCGCAGGCCCGTAAGCGTCTGGTCCAACCGCCTTGTGCTGCCGGAGTTCAGTGCAGCGTCGTCCTCTAGCGAGCCGATGTCCTTGCGAGGCCGGCGACTGGAAGGGGCCGTGCTGACCGCGGCTCGGTTCACGGGTGTCGATTTCACCGGGGCCTATCTTCAGGAGGTCAATTTCGACGGTGCGGACCTGCGAGGTGCGCAATTCGGATGCGGCGAGACGCAGTTTGTCAGGACTGACTCGAACGGCAATGAAAAGCCGTGGGAGCATGACTGGGTCGACGATCTGACTTCGAGACTCGCCAATCCGCACGACAAACATGATTGCACCTGGCTTCGCGCAGCCTCCATGAGAAACGCTTCGCTGCAGGGAGCCCTGTTGGATGGGGCGCAAATGCAGGGGGCCGATCTGACCCGGGCTCATCTGCATGGGGCGTCGATGCAGCTGGCCAATCTGGATGGAGCCTCACTGTTTCGCGCTGAATTGCCGGGCGCCTCGCTCAGCGGCGCGTCCCTGATCGGTGCGGATCTGCAAACGACGAAAATGTACGGTGTAACGTTCCTGCTCTCCGATCTGTCGGCGGCCAAACTGAATTTTGCCGATCTCCAGGGCACCGAGTTCGCCGCGGCCAGATTAGAGGGGGCCAGACTTCAGGCATCATTCTTCTGGAGAAGCAGGCCTCCAAATCCGCTGACCGACGCCGCCGTCCAACCCTGGGTTCGCATTCCGGTTTTCGATCAAACCTATCGGGGCAACAGATTTATGCCATGCAAGGGGATGGTCGGGAACGCTTGCCCCTGGACGAATGAGACGTTCGAAGCGCTCAAGCAATCGCTTCAGGACGGCATTTCCGATGTCAGGCGCCGAAACGATGCGATCAAGCGCATTAGTGTCCTTGATCCGGCTGTGTCCGACCAGCCTGAGTCTCGCCGGCCCTCAGTCTGGGAAGATCTGGAGCACAAAGCGCCGAGCGAGCCCAATTTCCTGAAGACGCGCGCGAAGCATCTGCATCGAGCGTGTTGCCGAGATGGCGGCATTTACGTCCTGCGCGCGTTGCTGAAGCGCCGGTTCGATGACATTCTGCTCGAGGACAGGGGCGTGCTGAAGGAATTCGCGGGCGACTTGCTGGACGGCAAGTCCTGTCCGGAAATGAACAAGCTGAGTTCGCAGGACAGAGCTCTGCTCGAACGTGTGAGGACGAGCACAGCTTCCTTCGCACCGTAGGCCAAGGGGTGTGCCGAAGAACACGCGGGACCGGGCGGAATACCGCCGTGCGGAACGCTCTGCGGAGCAGCGTCCGAGGATAGCCGTATGCCCGGAGCGCAGGACTCAGCGCGAGAAAAATGGTGTATCCGCAAGGGATCCGGCCGCTTTGAGCCGCCAAGATCTAGTTCCCCGGAGGAAATCGACATGTCGGCCCTGCCGCTCTCAGGCATCAAGATCCTTGACCTCACCCGCGTGCTGGCCGGGCCGCTGTCGGCCCAGATGCTGGGCGATCTCGGTGCGGAGGTGATCAAGATCGAGCGGCCGGGTACCGGCGACGATGCGCGCGCCTTCGGCCCGCCTTACCTGGCCGACCCCGAGGGCAAGGCCAACAACAACAATTCGTTCTATCTCTGCGCCAACCGCAACAAGAAGTCGGTCACCGTCAACATCGCCAAGCCCGAAGGGCAGGCGATCGTCCGCGAGCTCGCCAAGAACGCCGACGTCTTCATGGAGAACTACAAGGTCGGCGATCTCAAGCGCTACGGCCTCGACTACGAGACCATCAAGGCGATCAATCCCGGCATCATCTATTGCTCGGTGACCGGCTTCGGCCAGACCGGACCCTATGCGCCGCGCGCCGGCTACGACGCCATCCTGCAGGCGATGGGCGGGCTGATGAGCGTCACCGGCCATATCGACGGCGAGCCTGGCGAGGGCCCGATGAAGGTCGGCCCGTCGATCGTCGATTACATGACCGGCATGAACGCCTCGATCGGAATTCTCTCGGCGCTCTACCATCGCGACGCCAGGGGCGGCCAGGGACAGCACATCGACGTCTGCCTGTTCGATACCGTGATCGCATCCTTGTCGCACTGGCTGCAGATCTATCTCGTCAACGGCAAGACGCCGCCGCGCCGCGGCACCTGGGGCAATGGCGGCATGCCGGCCGGCGTGTTCCGCTGCGCCGACGGCGAGCTGATGCTGGTGGTCGGCAATGACGGCCAGTTTCAGCGCACCTGCGCCGTGCTCGGCGCGCCCGAGCTCGCGAACGATCCGCGCTTCGTCAAGAACAACGACCGCGTTGTGCACGGCAAGGAGATCATGGCGATCTTCGCCGGCCTGTTCCTGAAGCAAAAGGTAGCCTACTGGCTGGACAAGCTGGAGGAGGCCGGTGTGCCCTCGGGGCCGATCAACAATTTCGAGCAGGTGTTCTCCGACCCGCACGTCCAGTCGCGCGGGATGCGGGTGAAGGTCAACCACCCCTTCGAGCCCGATCTGTCGCTGGTCCGCAACGCGCTGACGCTCTCGGAGACCCCGATCAAGGACTACCGTGCCCCGCCGCTTCTGGGCGAGCACACACAGGAGGTGCTGGGCGGCAAGCTCGGCTATGATGCCGGCAAGATCGAGGCGCTGAAGCAGCAGGGCATCATCTGACGCTCTCTGTTCCCGCCGCCGAGAGGCCGGAATTCAGGCGCAGCGCGACTGTTGCGACAGCCATGGACGCGCGCGCCATGTTGGGGCTTGCGTGAAGCTTGCCCACAATCCCCAGCTAATCCCGGTCCGTAGTCGCACAGGCTTCCGCTTTGCCTCAGACTCTGTTTCGATCTCTCCACTTGAGTTCGGGGAGGGAAGTGAATGTCCTACACGATCGGGTTCCAGGCCAAGGACCAGAAGGCCGTTCTGGCGACCGAGGCGGCCACCGCCAATCAGGCCGTCGCCATCATTGCCGCGCTGCGGCAGAGCGCTGACGAGATCAAGTTCATCCGCTCACCGCAGGAAGGTGAGATGGGAATCGAGATGCTGTTGCTGCTCGCCAAGGAAGAGGCTGAGGAGATGCCGCAGCGGGCGTAGTTCCCCGCATCCACACTTCGAGCTTAAGCGAACCATGCCGGCTACGATTAGTGTAGTCAGCGGATAGACTCGCTCGAACCGAAGGTGGCCGCCATGAAACGCGAAGCGCTCCGCGTCGAACCGATCTCGTCGTTCCTCGATCGCTGGAAGGCGCCGGCCTCGCCGGTGACGCGCGCCGGCAACATGATCTTCGTCTCCGGCCTGCCACCGTTCGACCCCGGCACCGGCGAGATCGCCGTTGCCCCGATCGAGCGCCAGAGCGAGATCATCATGGAGCAGATGAAGCTGTGCCTCGAGACGGCCGGCGCCTCCCTCGACAACGTCATGAAGTGCAACGTCTACTGCACCTCCACAAAACACTTCGCGGCCTTCAACGCGGTCTATGCGCGTTACTTCCCGCATGACGCGCCGGCGCGGATCTTCGTCTGCACGCCGGAATGGTTTGGCCCCTTCGACGTCGAGATCGACTGCATCGCGATGATGTGAGGTGGTGGCTTCACCTCTCCCCGCTTGCGGGGAGAGGTCGGATTGCATCGAAGATGCAATCCGGGTGAGGGGGTACAGGTGCCTCGAAAGTCTCACGCGCGGAGAGAGGCCCCTCACCCCAACCCTCTCCCCGTAAGAACGGGGCGAGGGAGCACACCGTCGCTGCGGCGGCGGCTCGATCTTCAACGCGCATCCCGCACCAATGTACGCGCCGGCGCCTTGCTCTCCGCCCGCCCCGCCGTCAGGGCCATAGTCGCCACGCTGACGACGCGCGCGACCACGTCCTCGACGTCGTCGAGATCGCATTTGCCTTCCGACAGCTTGGTCAGCCGCTCGCTCTCGCGGATGGTGTGATGCGCCATCGCGAGCGCGAAGTTGAGGCCCCAATAGATGTCGACGTCGCTGCGGTCGGGCAGGGATCGTCGCATCGCGCCGACGAATTTGCGCAAATGGTCGATCTCGCGGTTCTTGATGCGCCGGATCGGCGGCACGGATTCGATCGAGGCGCGGATCATGAAGCGCGCCGCGGTCGAGCGCTGGTTCTCAGGACCGAGGCAGCCGCGCAAGGTCGGCCCGACCAGCGCGCGCAGGATCACCTCGATCGGCGCGCGGCCGCCGCCTTGCTCCTCCGCCGCCTTCAATTCGCGCAGGCGCTCGCGGTTGGTGGCGATCGACCGCGTGACGAACAATTCCGCGATCAGCTCGTCCTTGGAGCCGAAATGATAGTTCACCGCGGCGAGGTTGACGCCCGCCTCCGCGACGATGTCGCGCAGCGTCACGTCGCCGAAGCCGCGGTCGGCATAGAGCCTTTCGGCGGCGGCGAGAATGGCAGACCTCGTATGATCGCTGGCCATGGATGCCCTCGGGGAGGGAGTTGCAATTCAAACAGTTGTATGAAACTATCGTTTGAAGGCCGGGAAAAGTCAATCCGCAATCGGGACTCGTTCGCAAAAGCGGCTGGGTTTCGGCGGGTCCGCAGCGCCGGCGCATTCGCGCTTGCGGGTCACGCGATGCGGGAGGACAGTCCGGGCAAAAGGACTAGCGAAAGAGAGGAGCGTCCCATGGACTTCGATATGTCGCCCAAGCAGAAGGAATGGCTCGACCGCGTGCGGTCCTTCATGGCCAAGCACGTGCGCCCGGCTGTGCCGATCTACGATCAGCAGGACAAGAGCGGCGACCGCTGGAAGGTGATCCCGGTTCTCGAGGACCTCAAGAAGAAGGCGAAGGCCGAAGGCCTCTGGAACATGTTCATGCCGCCGAGCGAGCATGAGGACGACGAATTCCGCGGCGCGGGACTGACCAATCTCGAATACGCGCTTTTGTCGGAAGAGATGGGCCGCATCACCTGGGCCTCGGAAGTGTTCAATTGTTCCGCGCCCGACACCGGCAACATGGAAGTGTTCATCCGCTACGGCACCAAGGAGCAGAAGCGGAAATGGCTGCGCCCGCTGATGGACGGTGAGATCCGCTCCGCCTTCCTGATGACGGAACCGGCGGTCGCCTCGTCCGACGCCACCAACATCGAGACCCGCATCGAGCGCGACGGCGACCATTACGTCATCAACGGCCGCAAATGGTGGTCGTCCGGCGTCGGCGATCCCCGCTGCAAGATCGCGATCCTGATGGGCAAGACCGACTTCAAGGCGGCCAAGCACCAGCAGCAGTCGCAGATCCTGGTTCCGCTCGACACGCCAGGCATCAAGGTGGAGAAGATGCTGCCCGTGTTCGGCTTCGACGACGCGCCGCATGGCCATGCCCAGGTGCTGCTCGAGAACGTGCGGGTGCCGAAAGAGAACATCCTGCTCGGCGAAGGCCGCGGCTTCGAGATTGCGCAGGGCCGTCTCGGTCCGGGCCGTATCCATCACTGCATGCGCACTATCGGCAAGGCCGAGGAGGCGCTGGAGAAGATGGTGAAGCGGCTCGCATCGCGCACCGCGTTCGGCAAGAAGATCGTCGAGCACTCTGTGTGGGAACAGCGCATCGGCGAAGCCCGGACCAACATCGAGATGACGCGGCTTCTGTGCCTCAAGGCGGCCGACATGATGGACAAGGTCGGCAACAAGACCGCGCAGGCCGAGATCGCCATGATCAAGGTCGCCGCGCCCAACATGGCGTTGAAGATCATCGACGAGGCGATCCAGGCCTTCGGCGGCGGCGGCGTCTCGGATGAAGCGGGCCTTGCCAAGGACTACGCCCACATCCGCACGCTGCGGCTCGCCGACGGCCCGGACGAGGTGCACAACCGCGCCATTGCCAGGCTCGAGCTTCGGAAGTATGCAAACTCTCCAAGTCACTGAGAGGGAGGGCCCGACGGCGCTCCCGACCTGAAGCAACGACAGGGCTTGATCCGGTGACCGCTTGACGCAAGTGCGTCAGCGGTTACCGATTAGGATCATGCTCGACCTGAAATGGTCAGGACTGAAGAGGGAGCGTCACCGTGGCTGACGGCGTCAGGAAAGACGAAGAGTTCTCGGGCACCAAGCCGGTCGAGGAGCGGCATCGTTTCGACGAGCTGCGCCTTGAGGCGTGGATGCGCGAGCAGGTCGAAGGTTATGAAGGCCCGCTGGTCGTGCTCCAGTTCAAGGGCGGCCAGTCCAACCCGACCTATCGCCTTAACACGCCGAACCGTTCCTACGTGATGCGCCGCAAGCCGTTCGGCAAGCTGCTGCCCTCGGCGCATGCGGTCGACCGCGAATATCGCGTCATCGCGGCCCTTGGAAAGCAGGGCTTTCCGGTCGCGCGCGCCTATGCGCTGTGCCAGGACGACGGCGTCATCGGCGCGGCCTTCTACATCATGTCGATGGAGGAGGGGCGCGTGTTCTGGGATCCGACGTTGCCGAGCCAGGACAACGATGCGCGCCGAAAGATCTTCACCAGCAAGATCGAGACGCTGGCGAAGCTCCACATGTTCGACCCCGTCGCCATCGGCCTCGGCGACTTCGGCAAGCCCGGCAACTATTTTGCGCGGCAGATCGACCGCTGGACCAAGCAGTACCGGGCGTCCGAGACCCAGCACATTCCCGAGTTCGAGAAGGTCGCCGAATGGCTGCCCAGGACCGTGCCGGAGCAGGCGCGCGTCTCGATCGTCCATGGCGATTACCGCCTCGACAACATGATTTTCCACGCGACGGAACCGCGCGTGCAGGCCGTGCTGGACTGGGAGCTGTCGACGCTCGGCGATCCCATGGCCGACTTCACCTATCTCTTGATGCAATGGATCATGCCGGGCCTCGAGGGTGCCGACCTCGAGGCGCTCAACATCCCGAGCCTGGAAGAGGCCGCGCAGATCTATTGCGACGTCACAAAGATGACGGTGCCTGATCTCAACTGGTATTTCGCCTACAATTTGTTCCGTCTTGCCGGCATCACCCAGGGCATCGCCGGCCGCGTCCGCGACGGCACCGCCGCCAACGCCAAGGCGCTGGAGTCAGCCAAGCGCACCGTGCCGCTGTCAAAGGCCTCATGGGAATACGCGCAGAAGGCAGGCGCGGTGTAGGAACAACGAAGGCGCGGCTGATGGCCGCGCCTTTTTCCTTCGCGGCTGGTTTCGTAGGGTGGGCAAAGGCGCGTAGCGCCGTGCCCACCATCTCTCCGCGATCACACGAAAACGGTGGGCACGCTTCGCTTTGCCCACCCTACGGCACCTACGCTTCGTAGTCTCCGTCATTGCGAGCGCAGCGAAGCAATCCAGATTCTTTCCGCGGCGGCAGCCTGGATTGCTTCGCTGCGCTCGCAATGACGAGGAGGCGGAATGCGAGACTCGCAATTCACACCGCGCAAGCGCCTTTCGCAGCGACCGAGTCCTTGTATTCCTTGTGTGCCCAATCCGCTCCGGGAGACCCGCGCATGATCGACCACACTACCCTCATCACTTACGTCCTCATCGTGCTCGGTTTCGTCTTCATTCCGGGACCGGCAACGCTGCTCACCATGGCGCGGGCGGCAAGCTCGGGAACGAAGGTCGGCATCGCCACGGGTGCGGGAATCGCCACCGGAGACCTGGTACACACGGGGATGGCGATTGTCGGACTCTCGGCGATCATCGCCACATCGGCGTTGCTGTTCAGCATCGTCAAATATGCGGGTGCCGCGTTCCTGATCTATCTCGGCATTCGCGCGATGCTGGACAAGGCGCCGATCGAGCTGAACGGCAGCGCCCCTATGATCAGCGCAGGTCGCGCATTCCGCGAGGCCGTGCTGGCCGAAGTGCTCAATCCCAAGACCGCGCTGTTCTTCCTGGCGTTCCTGCCGCAATTCGTCCAGCCGGAGTCAGGATCAACCGCTCTTCAGCTTGCGATCCTCGGCATGGTCTTCGTGCTGCTCGGCCTCGTCAGCACGGTCGTGTTCGCCGTGGGGGCGGGGCGTCTCGGCCAACTTCTTCGCCGCCACCCGGCTGTCGTCAGATGGCAGGGCAAGGTGGTCGGGACCATTTACTGCGCAGTCGGCGTTCGGCTCGCCCTGCAGGAGCGGTGAGGCGGCCAGGCTGGCTCTGGTAGGGTGGGCAAAAGCGCGTAGCTTGTGCCCACCATCTTTGCGCGATCAGGTAATAGTGGTGGGCACGCTTCGCTTTGCCCACCCTACGGCAACGCCGCCTAAGACGCCGTCTTCGCACAATGCGCGATCAGCCTTTCCACGAAGCCCGCGCATTTCTCCAGTTCCGCCATCTCCACGAACTCGTCCGGCGTATGCGCCTGCGCTATCGCGCCGGGGCCGATCACCACCGAGGGGATGTCGGCGATGCTGGCGAACAGGCTCGCCTCGGTGCCGAAGGCGACCTTGGCGTGGTCGTTGCGCCCTGCGAGGCTCTTGGCCAACGTGACGATGGCGGCGTCGGCGGCGGTGTCGAGCGCGGGATAGTCGAGGATCTCCTCGAAATCGATGCCGCAGTCGGCATGTCTCGCCTTCATCGCCGGCTCGATCTCGGCCTTGGCCCAGGCGACGATCGCATCGGTCACCTCCTTGGACTCGGTGATGCCGATGCCGCGGCATTCGAAATCCACGGTGCAGGTATCAGGCACGATGTTCAGCGCCGCGCCGCCATGCACGATGCTGGTGAGCAGCGTCGAATGCGGGACGTCGTAGAGGCTGTCAGCCGACCGCGCAGCCTCGAGCGCCACGGCGCGGCGGCGGATCTCGACGATCAGCTCGGCGGCATATTCGATCGCATTGACGCCGTCGGGGGCGATCGAGGAATGACGCGCGAGCCCGCGGAACGTGGCGCGCACGCCATGCTTGCCCTTGTGGCCGATGATGACCTGCATCTGGGTCGGCTCGCCGATGAAGGCGCCGAGCGGCCTGATCGTCTTCTTCGCGACCTCGTGCAGCATCGGCCGCACGCCGACGCAGCCGATCTCCTCGTCATAGGAGATCGCCAGATGAATCGGCGTCTTGAGTCTCGCCTCCGTCATCTCCGGCACCATGGCGAGGCACACCGCCACATAGCCCTTCATGTCGGTGGTGCCGCGGCCGTAGAGCTTGCCATCGCGCTCCACCAGCTTGAACGGATCATGGCTCCAGTCCTGGCCCACGACAGGCACCACATCGGTATGGCCCGACAGCACGAATCCCGGCCGATCCTCCGGCCCGATCGTGACCCAGAGCGAAGCCTTCTCGCCGGTGTCGTCGACGATGCGCTCGCCCTTGATCCCGAAGGAGGCGAGATAGCCCTCGATATGGGCGATCAGGGGCAGGTTGGTGCGGTCGCTGACGGTGTCGAACGAGACGAGGTCGGCGAGGAGCTTTCGGATGCGGTCGGGTCTTGAGCTTGGCATTGTCATATTCTGTTGGAGAGCAGGAAGGCTGAGGTGCCTGCAGGAACCATACCAACGTGGCGGTGGGATGGGCAAATCAACACCGCAGCCGTCATTCCGGGGCGATGCGCAGCATCGAGCTATGGTGCGCAATTGCGCACCTGAGAATCCATCGGACCGCACGACGCGCTGAGAAATGGATTCCGGGCTCGCGACTTCGTCGCGCTCCGGAATGACGGGGAGGTCTACCAAACCTTGCGTTGTCCGTCGGGCAAAACACCGAGGCATCGGTCAAGACGAGGCCGATAAAATATTCCGCTTTACCGAAATTCGGAAACCGCGTATGTGTCGCGTAACTCGGCCCAAGGAAGAGGGGCGGATCGCGATCGTCACGAACGCGGGCCGGGCGGCGGTGGACGCGGATGGCGTCGGCGCGAACGGCTTTGCAGGGCGGGCAACCGTGAGCGAGGTCGTCGCGCATACGACCGGTGTCATCAGCGTACGGCAAAATCGTGTGGTCCTGACGCCCGGGGTCTGTGCGTCAAGTCTTGTGGTGATGTGGTTGCCCGACCGGGCGATGCGCATCAGCCATCCGCAAGGTGACGGGGGCAATAGTGCATCGCTCCCCGGGGAGAGCGCGACATAAGCCGTAAAACCACTGCGCAGGGAAGGCCGGATGTTTGGCTTCACCTGTATGCCGCTGTGCAAATTCTTGTTGCCACCTTTCGCACAGTGGACCGTGGGTGCCCGGCCGGCACCCGGTCTTCCCTGCGCCCTCTTTCAATTGAGGGTGAGACGACGAGCAAAGCTCGGGCGAAATGCGCCGCGAGGATGCGGAAGCGCGTCTGCAACGACACACTCGCTGTCATCCCGGTTTAACCGGGCGATCCAGTACTCCGAGACAGTTATGGCTCAATCGATAGGCCGCGTCGTACTGGATTCCCCGCCTTCGCGGGGAATGACAGTAGCATTTGTCCTGCCACCCCGTCATTGCGAGCGCAGCGAAGCAATCCAGAGTCTCTCCGCGGATGCATCCTGGATTGCTTCGCCGCGCTCGCAATGACGATGCGGAGGCAGGTGTGCGCCAAAACTCCCGCTCTCGTGCCCCGGACGCTGCGCAGCACGAAGTGATGCGCTGCAGAGCCGGGGCCCATGCAGCAACGAACGCCGTAGCCTTCCTGGGTCCCGGCTCTGCGCCGCATCGCTTGCGCGCTGCGTCGCGTCGGGGACACGAGTGCGAACTAAACCGGCTTGCCCGTATACGGCATCGATGCCGTCAAGCCGCCGTCCACCGGGAACGCTTGCCCGTTGACATACGAGGCCTCGTCGCTCGCCAGGAACAGTCCCATCGCCGCGAGCTCGTGCGGCTGGCCGGGGCGCTTGAGCGGATTGAGCTGGCCGATCTTGTCGGCGGTGCCGCGCTCCTTGGCGCGGTCGAAGATCGGCTTGGTCATGCCGGTCTCGATCAGGCCGGGGCAGACCGCATTGATGCGCACGCCGGTGCCGGTGAGCGAATAGGCCGTCGTTTGCACCAGGCTGATCACGCCGGCCTTGCTCGCGGCATAGGGATGCCCGCTCGCGCCAGCCTTGAGACCGGCAACAGAGGCGGTCAGCACGATCGCGCCGGACTGCTGCTTGACCATATGCGGCATCGCGTATTTCACCGCGAGGAACGGCCCGATGAGGTTGACGCGCAGGATCTCCTGCCAATGCTCGACGGTCTGCTCGGCGAGCGGAACGAGCCCGCCGGAGACGCCGGCATTGGCCCAGATGACGTCGAGCCGGCCGTGCGTCTTCACCGCCTTGTCGATCATTGCGATGACGTCCTTTTCGGAGCCGGCATCCGCAACCATCGCTTCCGCGACGCCGCCGGCCTTTTTGATCTCCTCGACCGTCTCCTTCACAGCTTCGGTGCGATCGACCGCGATCAGCTTGCCGCCTTCCCTGGTGAACAGCAGCGCAGCCGCACGGCCGATGCCGCTGCCGGCGCCGGTGATGATGACGGATTTGCCTTGCAGGCGGCCCATGCGTTTCTCCCTTTTGCTCGCGCACGACGCTTGCCGTGCGACGGAATTTCAAACAAGATTTCAAACGGCAAAGTGTCTTGAGACACGTTCGCTACTCACGTACAGCGACATCAGACGGGATGGAAGGGTTTCGATGGCAGGTGCAGACAAGCCGAATGTGGTCATCACGCGGTGGTGGTGGGTCCGTCACGCGCCGGTGCGCAATGACGGCGGCAACATCTACGGGCAGAGCGACATCGCCTGTGACACCAGCGATACCTATGTGTTCAATGCTGTCGCCAAGGTGCTGCCACATCAGGCGGTCTGGTATTCGAGCAATCTGATGCGCACCCATCAGACCGCCGAGGCGATCTGGGCCGCAGGTTTTCCAAGGCCGGCATCGATGAAGCGGGAGGCGGATCTCGCCGAGCAGAACCTCGGCCGCTGGCAGGGCATGAACCGCGCCCAGTTCATTGCCAGCCGCCCCGTCGGCGCGAGCTGGTTCGCCGACATCAACGAGCCCGCGCCCGGCGGCGAAAGCTTCATGGACCTCTACAACCGCACGCGCCGCACCATCGAGCGGATCAACGCCGAGGCGGCCGGGCAGGACATTATCGCGGTGGCGCACGGCGGCACCATCAAGGCGGCGGTCGGTCTTGCGCTCGGTGACCGGCCGGAGCAGGGGCTCGGATTCGATATCGACAATGTGTCGGTGACGCGGCTCGATCATTTCGCGAGCCCCGAGCGCACCCTCTGGCGGCTGCCGATGGTCAATCAGCAGCCGTGGATCGCGGATCCCGCGCACGCGGCAATGCATCAGCCGGCGGGACCGGAAGTCAAGAAGCTGGCCTGACACTGAATACGAAAATCAATCTGGGAGAGAAGCATGACCTTGTTCGACATGAAGGGGAAAGTCGCCGTCATCACGGGATCGACGCGTGGCATCGGGCTCGCGATCGCCGAGCGCATGGCCGAGCACGGCGCGAAGGTGGTGATCTCCTCGCGCAAGGCCGACGTCTGCGAAGAGGTGGCGAAGGGCATCAACGATAAGTTCGGCAAGGGCACCGCGGTCGCGGTCGCCGCCAACATCTCGTCGAAAGAGAACCTGCAAAACCTCGTCGACGAGAGCAACCGTGCCTTCGGCAAGATCGACGTGCTGGTCTGCAACGCGGCGTCGAATCCGTATTACGGCCCGCTCGCCGGCATTTCCGACGATCAGTTCAGGAAGATCCTGGACAACAACATCGTCGCCAACAATTGGCTGATCTCGATGGTTGTGCCGCAGATGATCGAGCGCAAGGACGGCTCGATCATCATCGTCTCCTCGATCGGCGGCCTGAAGGGCTCGACCATCCTCGGCGCCTACGCCATTTCGAAAGCCGCCGACATGCAGCTCGCGCGCAATCTCGCCTGCGAATACGGCAAGCACAACATTCGCGTGAACTGCATCGCGCCCGGCCTGATCAAGACCGATTTCGCAAAGGCGCTGTGGGACAATCCGGAGAACCTGAAAGCCTCGACCTCGCGCTCGCCGCTCTTGCGCATCGGCATCCCCGACGAGATCGCGGGCGCGGCCGTGTTCCTGGGCTCGAAGGCCGGTGACTTCATGACCGGCCAGACCATGGTGATCGACGGCGGCGCGACGATCAGCTGACGCGATAGAGCTTAGAAGGGAAGCGGCACCTGCCCACCCAACAACCAGTGTCATCGCCCGCGAAGGCGGGCGATCCAGTACTCCGCGGCGGAAGTTGCGTAAACGAACTGCTGCCGCGGCGTACTGGATGCCCCGGTCAAGCCGGGGCATGACAGCGAAAATGTAAATAAAGATTGGTGCGTAAGCGCAGAGCCTCACTCCACCGCCGCGTAAACCAGATCCCGCACCAGGGTCCGCGTGTAGTCGCGCTGGCCCGGCCCCTGGCTCATGAACACCGCAAACAGATCCTCCTTCGGATCGATCCAGAAGAACGTACCGGCAATGCCGCTCCAGAAATACTGGCCGACGCTGCCGGGGAAGGGGGCGATACCGGCCTCGCGGCGCACGGCAAAGCCGAGACCGAAGCCATGGCCCGGCGACAGCAGCGTGCCATTGGTCGCAACGCCTGGCCCGAGGTGATCGGAGGCCATCAGCTCCAGCGTCTTGCGGCCGATGATCCTGTTGCCGTCCAGCGTACCGCCATTGCGCAGCATCAGGCAGAAGCGGGCATAATCCATCGTGGTCGAGACCAGGCCGCCGCCGCCGGATTCCATCACCGGCTGCTCGAGCATGTTGAACAGCGCGACCTTGTCGCCGGTCCAGGGATCGGCCGCGAACGGCTCAGCAAGGCGGCCGGCGTTGGCCTGGCTTGTCGAGAAGCCGGTTTCGGCCATCTGCAGTGGCGCGAGCACGCGCTCGGTGAGGAAGGTGCCGAGCGATATGCCGCTGACGACTTCGATGATGCGGCCCAAAATATCCGTGGAGCGGCTGTAGTTGAATTCCGCGCCGGGCTGGCAGACCAGCGGGAAGCTCGCCACCAGCGCGGCGTGCTCGGCATTGGTGATCTTGCGACTGCGGACGCGGGACTCCTGGTAGAGCTTGTGCACGGGGCCGTCGCCCTGGTGCTCGTAGGTGAGGCCGGAGGTGTGGCGGAGCAGGTCCTGAACGGTCATGGGCCGTGCCGGCGGCACCAGCTCCAGCTTGCCGTCCTTGACGATGCCGACCTGCTGGCTCGCAAACTCCGGGATGAACTTTGCGACGGCATCGCTGAGCAGGAGCTGGCCGTCCTCGACCAGCGCCATGATGCCGACCGAGACGATCGGCTTGGTCATCGAGAAGATGCGAAAGATCGAATCCCGCGCCATCGGCGCCGCGCCTGCCGGGCTCTGCTTGCCGAGCGCCTCGAACCAGCCGATTTGGCCACGCCGCGCCACCAGCACGGTGACCCCCGGAACGGTTCCCTTGTCGATCTCGCGCTTGAAGGCGTCCGACATGGCCTGCAGACGCGGCCGCGACAGCCCGAGCGTCTCCGGGCGGGCTTCCGGCAAAGCCGGGGTATGGAGCGCGGTCGGGGCCTGTGGGGCGGCTGTGGCGGTCGCTGTAACGGTCATGGGCACTCCCGATTGTTCTTCGTTATGGCCGATGGACTGTGGCCCAGAACCCCCGGCACAAACAAGCGAAGCCGGCGCGGTTCACCCTTGCAAACCGGCCGCTCTCTGTGCTTGAAAGCGCCCCTGATCCGCGGCGACGCGGGTTCGTAGGAGTGTAGCTCAATTGGTAGAGCACCGGTCTCCAAAACCGGGGGTCGCAGGTTCGAGCCCTGCCACTCCTGCCAGTCAAATCAATCACTTAGATTAGGACTTGGTAGGGTCTTGGCGGGAAGGCGTCCCGCGTGCGCGCTGGGATGCTGCAGCCCCTGTGCTGGACGTCCCGTGTCAGGGCCCGGCGAGGCTAGCGCGCCGGGGTCCGTTCCGCGTCGGCGGGGATCTGACTGAGATTGACGTTCCGGATGGGAACGCGGCGCAGCAGTGAAAGGATGGTCCCGCCGAGCTCGAAATAGGTGCGCAGCCGCAGCGCGCGGGACGACCCCTTCAGCTCCGCGTTCAGGCTCACCGGAACCTGGACGTAGGTGAGGCCGAGCTGGAGCAGCGAGATCAGGGCACAGATCTGATAGCCGTAGCCGTCCGCCTTGACCGCGATCTGGCGCAGCCATTTCACGGGGTAGACGATCATGCTGTGGTAATCGGACAGCCAGAAGCCGAATAGGCAGTTCAGGATGAACCGCAGCGAATGCGACTGCAATGAGCGGTTGACCGAGCGGTCCGACTGGTTGTCGCGATAGGTAATGACGAGGTCGGCGGCGCCCGCCGCCTTGAACATCCGGGCAATACCTTCGTTCTGGAAGGCGTGATCGCCGGGGATGAGCGTGATGGCATCGAATTTCGCGCGCGACAGCGCATATTCGAAGCCGGCACCGACACCGCGCCGTTCGGCATTGTGATGCACGATGATGCGCGGCTCGCCGGCCGCGAATTCGTCCATGATCGCGCCGGTGGCGTCGGTGCTGCCGTCGTCGATCAGGAAGATCTCGAAATCGTCGAGCAGCTCGCGGGCAAGCGGCAGCACGCCGCCGATCGTGTCGGCGATCTTGTCCTGCTCGTTCAGAGCAGGAATGACGATCGTAAGCCTTTTTGCCGCCCTGGAAGGTGTCATTTGATACCGCCGTTGCCGGCCACTCTTTACTGGTGAACCCTCAGCGCAACTCTAGGTCATCTGCGCCGGACGAACAATGCGACTCGCCGATATGATCCACACAACCGGCACGAAACCGGCGATGTGTGTGTTCCGCGCAACTAGTCGGAAAAATCATAGAGGCTGGTATCACCGATGCCGAAGGCGCGGCGCAGCCGGCCGACGTGAGCTGCCATTTTCCGCCCGGCCGTGGTCGCCGACAAGCCTGAATTGACCCGTTCGACCAGGCCGCGATCGACCAGGATCCCAATTCGTCCCTGGAACAAATCTGGAACCTGCCTTTCGATGATCTCCGAAAGCGGCGCGGTCCGACCGGGGCGGTCGACGAGACCGAGCAGGATCTCCAGGGACACCGACTTGTACACTGCGCCAAAGGCGAAAACGTAGGCCATGACGCAAAATGCGAATATCGATGCGGCGTCCCAATACTGAAATTGCGGAATCGCGACGATGCCGAGCGCCACGCCGAGACCATGCGAGACGAGTGCGGCGATCGCAAGCAGGGTGACGGGTCCGAGCGGCCATGCGCGAGCGCGGGCCATGATCTGCAAGGCAGGCGCGAGCAGGGCGAAAACGGCAACGGCGATGAGCCCGACGGCGAAGGACATCGTGCCGCTCACCCAAGGCCCGTCGACAAACGAACAAGCTTGGCGAGATGCGCGATCGCTACCCCCTTGGCCGTCGGGGCCAGCCTGCCGTCTGCCGTGATCACCATTCCCGCGCCGACCAGGAGCTTCAGGCGGTTGTGCGCGAACGTGCCGAGATCTCCGCCCTGCATGTACGCCTCGGCCCATTGCTCCAGGGTGAGGGGACGTTCGGCCTGGACGAGGGCCGTGAGCAGCGTCAGCGTAAAGCCCCAGGCCAGCAGGCTGAACAGGATGTAGCAAAACATCATCGCTGTCCCCAACAGCAGGAGACCGCCAAGCACGTCCGCGAGCTGGCGTTGCCCCGGAAGCGCGAGACAGGCGATCGCGTAGAGCACGACGATGGTGACGCAGCCCAGCCGGAAGCGGCGGCCCGATCCGCCGGTGGCAGCGATGCGCGCGTAGCACAGCAACAGCAATGGAAAGGCGATGCTGAGACCAATTGCAGCGGCTTGCGCAGGGCCCGGGAGCATGTTCATCGTGGAAAATCGTCCCGGACGCCTCTCAGGCCCAGCCAGAGCAAAGTCTATAGGAGGTCGCATTTTTGCGGTCAAGGGAGCCCCGGCGCCCGGCCTTGCGGTCGTCCCGTGGGCGTGCGAATCCTCGCCGACGATGTCCTCCCTCTCCCCTCCGAGCTTGCCCCCGTTGCTGCGAGCGATAGCCATCCTGATCGTCGTGTTGCTGGTTGCGCATGCGCCGATGCTCCTCAATGACGGCCTCTTCATGGACGACTGGCTGGTGCTCAAGCCGCGTCCGGACTATTTCATCGACATCGATTTCCTGCTGAATGGCGCGGGCCATCCGATTTTCTACAGCTACGACAGGTTCGCGAACTGGACCGGCGCCCCGCTCGTCGTGATGGTATCGCTGGCGTTCGCCGGAATCGTCTTCGGCGCGGTGTGTCTGATGCTGACGGCGACACGGCTCGGTCTGCTCGATCGCGCCGAAGCGGTCGGCTTCGCGCTGATCGTCTGGACCTATCCCGGCTATCAACTCTGGGCGGGCAAGGCGAACGCGGTCTACGTGTTCAGCTTCGGGCTATTGTTCATCGGTGCATGGCTGTTGACGCTCGCCTTCAGCGCCGTCGGCCTGCGGCGCGTGCTGCTTCGTGTGCTCGCTTCGCTGGTGTTCCTGCTGAGCTTCGCGCTCAACTCGACGATCGTGCTGTATGCCGTCGTGATGTTCGGCCTGTTCGTTGCGATATGGCGGAGCGGAGACGCGGCGCATGGCTTCGTTCGCCGGACATGGCTCGCAGCCTGGCGCTGTGTCCTGCGCTATCCGGAATTGGTGGTGCTTCCGCTGGTCTATTGGGGCACGCTCAATATCTGGTTCAAGCGGATCGGCGTCTACGCACAGCACTATGGCGCCCATTTTCCGACGCTCGGCGAGTTGGCGCGGGGGTGGTCGGCGTTCTTCGCCGCCAGCTA
Organism: Bradyrhizobium sp. SPXBL-02; assembly: GCF_051853065.1. Classification (NCBI taxonomy): domain Bacteria; kingdom Pseudomonadati; phylum Pseudomonadota; class Alphaproteobacteria; order Hyphomicrobiales; family Nitrobacteraceae; genus Bradyrhizobium; species Bradyrhizobium sp. SPXBL-02. The sequence continues at coordinate 3,358,871 of NZ_CP182474.1, forward strand.
CAGGGATGTCCTCACCCACGCGATCCGCGCCGCGATTCAGGTTCCAGCGCTCTTCATCGCGGCTGCAGTCCTCGTTGGAATCGTATTGTTGCTGCTGCGTCGGGACGCGAAGACGACCGCGTCCAGAAGCGCGATCACCGTGCCGCTCGCACTCGCCGTGGTCTTGTTCCTCGCATTGTCGTCGCCGTATCTGATCGCCGGCCTGCGGCCGTCTTCCGTGCATTTCTATGAGAGCCGTCACCTGCTGATGTTCGGCGTGCCGCTCGCGCTGACACTGCTGGCGTTCAAGCGACAGGCCGAACGATGGACGGGCCCCGGCGCCGCCCTTGCTGCGATATTCGGGGCAAGCCTGATCGTGTCGATCGGCATGCTATGGAGCGACTACGTCTTCATGCAGGCGAGAACCCTGAAACAGCAGGCCTTGGCGCGCGACCTTGCCAGCCGGGTGCAGCCGGCGGCGACGGTTTATGCGCTCGATGATGGTTTCTTCGACTACCCGTCGCGGCACGTGCCTTTCGGTGTCGCCGAAGTCACGGGCATGCTCCGCCTTGCTTGGGGCAATCAGCCGGTCTTCGGATTTGCCCTGCGTGCCGAGCGGCCCGACATCCTCCGAGAGATGGACGAGGCGCGGAAGGCTCCGGGAAGTGCGTTCCGTCATTTCGATCCGACGGGGCCGCAGGCAACCATCTCGCTGCAGCCGGGGCCGGGAGCCGCGCCGAACCACATTCTGGCGCGGAAGTACTACGTGTGTCGGTTGCTGGCGCGCTGCGATGTTGCGGAATTGCTCTCCCAACTTGCAGAGGTCACGATCAAGCTTGGCCCGATCGGCGGCATCCTGCCGCTCGACGGCGCGAGCAAGAGTGTCACGCCTGGCCGCTGACTTGCCGCTTCCAGATCGCCTCGGCCAGCGCGATGTCGGTCACCGAATCTGCGCCGGACGCAAGCGGCGTCCTCCGTTCGACGATGTCGGCGACGAAAGCATCAGCCTGACGCCGAAACGCCCAGCTGCCTTCACCCGTCAAGCGCGTGATTTGTCCGCCCTGGTCGAGGATGACCCCCGCCTCCCGCTCGGCAAAGGGCGGGGGCAGTTCGATAGTCACCGCGCCGTGCTCGAAATCGATCGACAGCCCCTCGCGCCACGCACCTTCGGGCCCGTTCGCTAGCTGCAGCACACAGGCAACGCCCTCGAAGTCGAGCGTCACCGTCGCAGTGCCAGAAGTCTCGACGGTGCTTTCGGCGACAGTCGGCGACGATCCGAGCAGGTAGCGCACGAGGTTGATGATATGGCTGAACACGTTCAGAAAGTTGTCGTAGCCAGGCCGCAACGCGCCCGGCATCCAGTCGGGACCATCCTGCCAGAGTTCGAGTCCGTCCGGCCGGGTCTCGCCGGTCATGACGAAGTTGTCCTGCGATCGGCCGGTGTCGCCGCCGAAGCACCAGCCTCTTGCTCCGACGACGCGTCCGAGCGAGCCGTCCGTGCGCAAGCGCGCGAGCTCGGCCAGCGCGCGTGCCACACCGGCATCGTGACGCTTCATGTAGCCGATGCTGTAGACGAGGTGCTGTCGCCGCGCCGCTTCGACCAGCGACGCGGCCTGAACCGTCGTGTAGGCCATCGGCTTCTCCGACAGCACGTGCCGGCCACTTTTCAACGCTTCCAGCACGATCGGGCCGGTGGCTCGCCGCTTCGTCACGACCACGACGGCGGACACCGCAGCGTCCGCGAGCAACTCGCGGTGCGTGCCGTAGACCCGCGAGATACCGAATTTCTGCGCGGCGGCGGCCGCCAGATCGGGCCGGAGATCGGCGATGGCAACGACGCGGCAGGCGGGATTGGCGACGAAATTGGCGAGGTGGCACATCTGGCCGACCATCCCCGTTCCGATGATGCCAATGCCTGGCCTCACTGGCTATGATCCCCCGAAGCGCTTCCGCATGACGAGGAAGTGCGCCGGCTGTCCCCAGGTGTTGATGAACGCCGGATCAGTCTGGGTGAGGGCAGCGACCGCCGACGCATCCCGCCGCCCGATCGCGCCGAAGATGCGATGGAAGCTGTCGAGCGTGGCAACGATCGTTTCGATGTCCGAAGCATCGTCGGCGAGAATGTCCGTCGTCCGGATCGCCTCGCGTAAGGATGCAAGGTTCGCGACCGCGCGCGGCAGGCTCTCGCCGAAGGGGTCGTCGATCATCGCATCGACGTCGAGAACCAGCGTTTCGATCGATGCCGAAATCGCCGCCGCCGCATCGGCCTTGCCGACCAGGTAGAGCTTGCGTCCGCCGAGGAAGCTGAGACGGCTGCGGTCGAGATGGCGCGCCGCGCGCCGCAGCTTCTCGTCCGGGGAGAGAACCTTCTTGTGCCAGTAGACGTCCAGGCTGTCGCGATAGGCTGGCCACGCCGAATGGATGTCGAATCCCTGTGCATGCGCCGCCGTGCACAAAGCCGTTGCGTCGAGGAAGTACCGATGCCGGACGAACGGATTTTCGAGCACGTCCATCAGCCAGGATTCGAAGCTGCGGGTGTGCGGAATACTGTTCCACTTCGCCTCGAACAGCGACCTTGCCGTTTCCAGTGCAGGACGGCCTGACAATGCCTTGCCGGCCGCATGGATTGCCTTGAGCGCGAGCTCGAAGAAGCCGCCATAGCGTTCGTAATACGACACGATGGCGAAACCGTCCGGATTGAGCAGCCGGTGGAAGACGCCGAGCCAATTTTCAGTCGGCTGCACGGTGTAAATGAAACCTTCGGCATCGATGATGTCGTAGCGGCGCTCGCTGCGAAATCCTTCGACGTCGGCCAATGCGAGCTCGCGCAGACGCTCGGTCAGGCCAAAATGCGCGAAATAGGCCTCGATTTTCGGATGCGCATGCCGGTTCGGTTCGGCGAGCGTCATGTTCGCGCCCCAGCCGGCGAACACCAGCGCGTTCTCACCGGAATCAGGACCGAATTCGAGCACCTCCGCATCGCGGAACAGCCGCGGCGGCAGCACCAGCTTGTCTGAAAACAGCTCGCGCCGCTGGCTGGCATATGCGTCGAGTTCGGCGGCCGATTTGAAATTCCCGAACGTCGGTAGGACGTCCTGACGTTCGTAGTAATTGAAGAGCTTCTCGTCAGCCATGCCGCGGCGTCCCTAACCCAAGGCCGCCTCGAGCCGGTCGAGCTCGCTCCAGATGTCGGAGGGCGCGAAGATCGAGACGATGTGTAGCGGCCGCTTCGCGTTCTCGCGCAGCCGGCTGCTGACCTTGGCTTCGTTCTCCTGGTTCACGGCGAGGAGGCAGACGAGCGGACCCGACTTGCCGGCGAGCTCGTCCGGTGAACGGATCGGTATGCCCGTGCCGGGTAGGAACAGCCCCTGGCGCTCCTTCTGGTCGTCGACCGAGAGATCGACGAGATCCGCCAGTTCATGCGCGTTGGTGAAGGTGCAGGCGCGGCAGCCCGCGCCGTAGATGGCGATCTCGGCGCCGCTCGTGCGGGCCTTGGCGAGGATCGGCCGCAGGCGCGCGCCGTACTCCCTTGCGCGCTGACCGAATTTCTCGCCGACGCCGGCGGGCGCAGGCGGCGGCGTCACGTCACGGGTTGCGCGACGGGCTGCGATCGCGAGGCTGCCGCCGCTGAAATTGTACTTCTTTACCGAGACCGCCTCGAAGCCGTGGCGAGCCAGCAGCGCCAGCAGGGTCGGCTCGGTGAAGTAGCTGACGTGCTCCTCCCACAGGACCGAGAGGTCGCCCGCCGTCGAACCGGGATCAAAGTCGGGCACGTCGATGAACAGCAGCCCTTCATCGCTGAGCGCGATCTTCACGCAAGCGAAGAAGTTCTCGAAATCGACGATGTGCTCGAGCACCTGGCGCGAGACGACGAGGTCGAACTTGCCGGACTGAGCGACCGCGTCGTGGGCCATCTCCGGACTGAGCATGTCGGCATAGACCTTGATGCCGCGCTCGCGGGCGATCTTGCCTGAGACCGGATTCGGTTCGACACCGACCATGACCTTGGTGCCGCGCTCGCGAAGCTTGTCCATGAACAGGCCGTCGTTGCAGCCGATCTCGAACACGGATTGATGCTTCGAGAACTTCGCGATGGTGTCGAGCTCGTCGACCTGGTGCGGCTCCGGCTTCCAGCTGCTGAAATTGTAGTTGAACTGGCGATACAGGATGTCTGGATCGATCGGCTTGACGATCTGCGGCAGGCCGCATTCGCCGCACGCCAGCACCTCGAACGGATAGCGTTCCTCCTGCTCGTTTCGGCTATGCCGAAGCCGATGCGCAATCGGCATCAAACCGAGGTCGATGACCGGTCGCAGGTCGGTCGAATGGCAGAGGCGGCAATGGTCGGTCACGGCTCTAGCTCTTTGCAGGAAAGCAAGGGAACATCGGCGCCCTGAAACGGTACGCGGCGCAGTTGAAGCCTATATAGTGCAACGGGCCGTGCTACAATTCTTAAGTTACCGATGCTGGCGCCGATTCGTGATCCTCGGACATGGCGCCTCTGGGGAGAGGGCCGGCGGCCGTGGCGAGGCTCAGAAGCATTGGGATAGCTGGCCGAGGACATCGAGATCTCCACGCCTGCTATTCGGTGGTAGACGGTGCTTGACCACCTCGAATGGTTCGACGCCGTATGCCTCCCGGTAGATCTCTTTCGATCTTGTCCTGAGCGCTGAGATTGCGGTCGCGTCTTCCGGACTTAATGATTGATCACCTTGCGTCCACGTCAATAACCAATACTCCGGGGTCTCGCGACGAACAGCAAAACGTCGCACGAGTTCGTCCTTTTGAAACAGGTCGGAGAAACCGTTGACCCAAAAGTCGCAATTGTTCTTCTGGACGTAGAATAGTTTTACGCCCAGTGATCGAAGCGCGGCTTCCGCCGTTTCGGCGCTTCCGAGTGCGATCTTCGCGAAATCGCGTGCGACGTCGCTCTCGTAGGTATGAATGATCTTGCCGCGCGTGAGCAGCGACGAGAAATAGCAGGGCACCATGGCGCGATAACCGTTGAGCGCGAGGATGCGATCCGAGCCCGTCGATTGCTCCAGCTCGTCACACCGCTTCCAGTCCTGGGTGACCCGAGGCATATGAGTGAGAGGAGTTCCCCCCACGAAGGTGATGGCCTCATCAACTTTGAAGCTCTTCCAGGGATGCGCTGCCGTCATCCAGGTGCCGGCGAGCAAGATGGCAGCGAGAGCGGCATGGGGAGCGAGGCGGTCGCTGAACCAAGCCGGCTTGAAGCGTCGCGCGACAGCCAATCCCCAGTAGGCCATGCCGACGGTCGCAAGCGGGAAAAGCGCGTTCACGTGGACCGACAATCTCATGAGGCTCGGAATATTCAGCGCCATGTCCAGCAGCCGGACGCTGGCGACATAGGCGACCACGACAAAAAGTCCCGCGGGATTGGGCAGCGGCGCGAGCTTATGGGATTCCGGGCGATCGGAACGAAGCTTTGAGTCCACGAAAGCGACGGCATAGGTCGCCAGCGCGAGGAGCAGCGCGACCGCGAGAACGGACCTGGCCTCCCTGAGGAAGGCGACGAAGCCCGATTTGCTCAGAAAGTCGGTGACCTCCAGCGACTGTGACACCACGAAATAATCCAGAAGATCGAGGCTGCCGAACTTCGAAAAGCGTTCGAGTGAAACGACGTGCCGGAACAGAGAGTATGGATTCGTCGCGGGGATTCCGAGGTAGAGGTAATTGATCGAGAGACTAAGGATGCAGCCCGCGATCGCCCCGGCGCCCAGCAGCACGCTGGTGATGAAGCCGGATCGGTCGCGCTGAACCACCTTGGCAAACGCGCCCAACGACGAAATCACGAAGACCAGCGCTGCGTACGGTGGATAGGATGCCGCGACGGCGATGGCGCAAATCCCTGCGGCGAACTTGTCGCGTTTTTGGGACGTTCGCGCAACGACAAGCAGGAAATAGACAAAGAACGCCGCCGTCTGAAGGTGGTACTTGCCGAATTCCATGATGTAGAGGCCGGGCGAGACGCGCGGCATCGTTCGCGGCCACGCAAGTCCGAGGATCGCCAGCGCAAGTGCAATCGGGATCGCCGCATCCTCCCAACGGCGTCCGAGCGCCTGCCACGGCAAAACGATGCGGGCGAGCTCAAAAATGACTGCACCGATTGCGACGAAATAGAGGAAGGAAACAATCTGCGCGACGTGGGGAGGCAAGAACGTCGCAAACATCAAATGCAGGCCGTTGCCGTGGCCGATCTCGAAGTCGGAGAAGATGGGATTGTCAGCTGCAAGCCAGATGCTGTGATTTCTCGCGACCTCTGCAAGATAGGGCGCATAGAGCTGCTGAACGTCGGTCGAAATGACGTCGGGTATGACGGCTCTGTCGATGAACACCGTTACGAGGAGCCAAAGACCCAGTAGCGAAGTTGCCATCAGCGGCAAGGTCAGCGCGAATCTTTGCGGCTTCCTGCAGCTGCGGCTATCCCACAGCAGCATGAGGGTCGCGAATCCGAGGACGATTTGGGGGTACAGGACGGAGAGAGCGCCGAAGCCAAATCCCGTCAAGATGAGCGCGGCCGCGCCGACGAAGAACTCGTCGACGCGTTGAGTGGGTTCGTGCCTGATGAGCGAGAACGTCAGGCGACCGGTCGCCATGACGAGCCAGCCGAGATACGGCGTCAGCACAATCCAGGCGAGGACGTAAAATCGCGTCGTCCAGCCGCCATCGAAGAGCAGGGTGCGGTAGGTGCCCGTTCGGTTGACGAACCAGATGGACAGTGCAGCAGGCACGAGAATGAGGATACGCAACGACCACGTCTCGACGATGGTGCGCAGGCGCAACTCGGCGGCTACCACCGCTTGATCTTGTCTGGGGTCGCCCATGCTAGACCGGCGCTGCATCGGCTCGTTCGGTGACGGTCCGCGCCTGGTCGGGGCTGAAGCTGGCGCGCTCCGGCGCGATCAGCCATACCAGCCCGCCGAACAACCCGACGATCAGGGCGCCAAGTCCCAGCAAGACCGATATCGCGAGTGCCTTGTCGGATGCGATTCCGGCAAGACTGAGCACCGCGACCATAGCGCCTTCGCGCACGCCCCATCCCCCGATCGAGATGGGAATCGCAGAGGACAGGATGACGAGCGGGACCAGGACGAAGGCGTCGAGTGCGGAGAGCGGCGCCTGCAGTCCGATCGCGAGGACATAGCAGGTCGCGACGGTGATGAGATGGACCGCGATGGCAGATCCGATCAGCATCGCTCGCCCCGCGGTCGCCAGCAACGGAGCTCTGATCAGCATCGCGAACTGCACGACCCTGGCCGGCACGGCCGCGATCACATGCGGCGGCCACCGGTCCAGCGTGACCAGGGCGATTGCGCCGAGGCATGCGGCCGCCAGAATGATCGCGATCGCGAACAGGAGCGAATTGTCGGGGACGCGCGCCAGCAGGAACGGCAATCCCGCCAGGAGGATGAAACCAAGACCCAACAGGCCGAGAAAGCGGTCAGCCACGATGCTGCCGATCGTTTGCGACCATTGCACGCCCTGCCGCCGCAGCATCCAGATCCGAACCGCGTCACCGCCCGCGGGTAATACTTGATTGAAAAAGGTGCTGACGATGAGAATGCGCCAGCCGGGCAGCCAATCGAGCGGCACGTTCATGGCACGGAGGATCAGCATCCAGCGGTGGCAGAGGACGAAGGTCTGGGCGAACAGCAGCAGCACCGCAAGCGCAAGCACGTTGAGATCGACGGCGAGAAGATCGGCTTTCAGGGTCGACGGATCCTGACCGCGCAACAGCAACACCAGGATCCCGATCGACACCGCGAACTTGACCAGGGTAACCAGTGCTTTTGCAGGCAGCTTCATCGTCTGGTGTCGTCCTCGATCATTCACGGTGCGATCGTCGAAAGCGGTCGAAATCTATGGTCTCGCCAGATGCTCCGCAGCGAGCGCGCCAGTCCGTGTGACGTAGTCCTGGACCTCGGCGGCGTCGCCGCCATCCGGGGCCCAGTCGGGAAATGCCGTGCGCGAAGGATCGAACGGGCCGGCGGTGGTTTCGTGAAACACCAGCCATTCCGAGGTGATCAGGATCGAGTGGAAGACCTTTTCGGGCATGCGGTAATAGCAGCGTTTGCCCTGACCGTAGGGCGCCATCTCGAGCACTTCGCGAATGCGGCCGTCATCCTCGAAGATCACGACCTGCGCGGTGCCCTCGATGACGTGGAACGATTCAGGCTTGCCAAGGTGCTTGTGCGGCCGCACATACGCCTCGCGATGGTGCACGATCAGCATCTCGTGCAGGCCCGAGGCGGGATCGGGATGCGTGCACAGCCGGCTGCGCAGGCGCGGGTTGCCGGCGGCGATGCGCTTCAGCTCCGCGATCGTGCCATCGTCCGCGGTGACGATGGCGTCGTCGGAATAGTACACTTCCGGATTCTGTGCGCGCAATGAGGTCGGCCGGCGCCGGCCTGTTTCATTCGAAGAAGATGAACCCATGGTCGCCCCGGTACCCGCATTTGTCGTAGATCCAGGCCCATGTTTGCGGGCCGTGGAAGCTCAGGCAGGTGAGCTGCCAGTAAAGCAGATTGGCCTTCTCCCGCTCGTTGCGGAAGGATTCGACCATCAGATATTTCGAGGTGCCGCGTCCGACGCGCTCGATCTCAGGTACGGCGCGGAACACGTCCTCGAGCGGAAGATTGTGCAACACGCCGAGCGAGACGACGAGATCGAAGCTGTGGTCGGGGTAGGGGAGCGCGACGGCGCTGCCGACGTTCAAATGCGGCCGCACCTCCTCCTTGGCGTTGGCGATGCCGTACTCGGAGATGTCGATGCCGGCGATCCTGAGGTCGGGGACGAGCTGGGCGAACTCGTAGAGCAGGTAGCCCTTGCCGCAGCCGACGTCGAGCACGCTCATGCCCGGCTTGATGCCGTAGCGATCGATCAGGGTCTGGGCCAGCGGGCGCCACCGTCCGTCATAGCGATAGCCGCCGTAGCCGTAGCGCCGGTCGCCGTCCCAATAGTCGCGTCCCCATTGCCGGGCGACGGTGGCGGATTCCGCCTTGTCGTGCTCGACCACGCGCTGGACGTAGTCCCGCTTCGTCGATGCGTGCATCGGCTGGAGCAGGTTGATCTCGGTCATGGGGCCCAACCGTTCCGCGGCATCGTCACAGGATGGTTGCGAACTTGTTGACGAGCAGGATGTCCTCGACGGCCCGGATGTCTTTCTGCGACGCCAACGTGATCTCCTCGACCGCCGCGTGAAGGTCGCAGCCCTCGCGCAGCACGCGGTCGTAGATCCGCCGCCGCCGTGCCTCGTCGGGCGGCAGCATGAAGATGCTGTAGAGAATGAGCCCACGCAGCTGCGGCAGCTCGTCCAGGATATCTTCCAGCACCATGTAGCTGCCGGGCATGGTGTGCTCGGCGGCGCTGAGGAGATATTGCAGGTTCTTCCGCCGCGCATAGTCGCGGATCACGATGTTCTGGACGTGCTGGGGGGTGCGGCTGCCGTTCAGCGGCCTGGCGCCGATATAGCCGCGGTGGCCGGCTCGCTCAGCCATGGAAGCCTCCTGGCAACTTGTACTGCATGCCGACCCGGGTTGCCGGGCGCAGCAGGATCGGCTCGAAGAACTCGCCGAAGCGCTTGTCCGCATAGGGCGACATGATGCTCTTGAAGCGGCAGTTCATGCTCCAGCGCGTGCCGGCTTCCTCGTTGACGCGATTGCCGTGCATCAGGGTCTGGTTGAACAGCATCACGTGACCGTAGGGGATCTCGATGAAGGTCGCGTGCGGCTTGATGGTCTTGTACAGCTCTTCGGCGCTGCGCAAGGCCGCCATGCGGTCCTGCATCTCGCCGTTCAGGGACGGCGGCAGCAGGTACATCGACTTGGTGCGATGGACGTCGACCAGCGGCACCCACACCACGACCTCGAACGGCGAGTCGCCCGACCAGACGTCGGAATGGGTGGCGAGCAGCGAGGAGCTGTCGCCGGGAAGCTGGATGCTGAGATTGACGCGGCGCTGCATGCAGAGCTCGTTGCCGACGATGGTCTCGATCGTCGAGCGCGCCAGGCGGAAATAGGTCGGGCGGAACCAGGGCTCGGCGTTGAGGCCGTTGAAGACGTGCAGCCGCAATCCGTTGAGATTATCCACGCTCACCCGCGTGTGGATCGTGTCCAGCATCGCGTAGGGATCGTTGCTGTGCGGCAGCTTCAGGTAGTCGGCCGCGAGCTCGGCGGCGCGGCGCTGGATCCGGTCGAGCCCGGCGCGATCGTCGGCCGGCGTGGTGACGAAGCCATCGTCGATGAAGCGTTGCGCCAGCGCCTGCTCGTCGGCGTGCAGGAAGTCCGTGTCCGTCATGCAAAATACTCCCGGGCGGTCGCGCAAATATAGCTGATGTCGGCGGCCGACAGGAACTGGTTGATGGGAAGCGTGAGGATCTGGTCCGCCTGCCGTTCCGTCACCGGGAACGCGCCGCGGCCATGGCCCAGATGCGCCGCTGCCGGCTGCAGGTGGATCGGGACCGGATAGTGAATCGCAGTCTCGATGCCCTTGTCGGCAAGATATTTCTGGAAGTCGTTGCGCCGCTCGGTCTGCACCACGAAGGTGTGGAAGGTGTTGAACTCGATATTCCGACAGGGCGGAATGAACAGGGGCAGCCCTGCGAGCTCGGCGCGGTATTGCGCGGCGTTGCGCCGCCGGCGTTCGATCACCGAGGGCAGATGACGCAGGCGAATGCGCAGCACCTCGGCCTGCAGCGTGTCGAGCCGCGACACGATCCCCCATTCCTGGACGTCGCTGCGGTTGATCAGGCCGTGATTGCGCAGCCGGCGGATTCTTGCGGCAAGCTCCGCATCGGCGGTGACGAGGAAGCCGGCATCGCCGGCGGCATTGAGATTCTTCAAGGGGTGGGCGGAGAAGCAGCCGAACGTGCCGAGGGTGCCGCTCATGCGCCCGTCATAGGTCGAGCCGACCGCTTGGGCGCTGTCCTCGATCACGGCGAGCGCGTGCTTGGCCGCTATTGCCATCAGCGGAGCCATGTCGGCCATGCGTCCGGTCAGATGCACCGGCATGATCGCCTTGGTGCGCGGTGTGACGGCGGCCTCGACCGCGGCCGGATCGATGCTCTGGTCGGGCAGCACGTCGGCAAACACCGGCGTGGCGCCGACCGCGATGATCGCGGCGGTCGATGCCACGAACGAGTTCGGCGGCGTGATGACTTCGTCGCCGGGGCCGATGTCGAGCGCCCGCATGGCGAGGATCAGCGCGTCGGTGCCGGAATTCAGCGTTACGACATGCGGTGAGCCGAGATAGGCCGACAATTCCTCCTCGAGCTTTCCAACCGCGGCGCCGCCGATGAAGTCGCCGCGGGAAAACACGCCCTCGACCGCCTGCATGATCTCGGCGCGCTCTTCCTCGAACTGCGCGGGAAGATTGACGTAACCGATGCGCCGGCGGCCGGTGTCAGCGTCCATGGCAGAACTTCCTGACGGTCTCGATGACGCGGTCCTGCTGGGCACGCGTCAGGTGCTGGTCGACCGGGAAGCTGATGACTTCCTTGGCGTGGCGGTCGGTGACCGGGAACGTGCCCGGCGCGTAGCCGAGATGCTTCAGGCCTTCCTGCTGATACAGCGGGATCGGATAGTGGATCTTGGCCTCGATGCCGTTATCCAGACAGTACTTGTAGAGCTCGTCGCGGCGTTCGGCGAACACCATGTAGAGATGGTAGACGTGCTTCACGTTGGGACGGCGCGGCGGGATGCGCAGGCCGGGCAGGCCGGCGAGACCCGCATCGTAATAGGCCGCATTCTCGATTCTCCGGCGCGTGATCTCGCTGGTCTGGCCGATCAGCCAGTTGCCGACCACGGCCTGCAAGGAATCGAGCCGCGAGTTGCAGCCGAGGATCGCGATCTCGTCGCGGTTCTTCATGCCGTGGTTGCGGATCAGGCGCAGCTTCTCGTTCATGCCGTCGTCATTGGTGACGACGACGCCGGCATCGCCCCAGACGTTGAGGTTCTTGAGCGGATGCAGCGAGAAGCCGGCCGCGATGCCGTGGGTGCCGGAGCGTTTCCCCGCAAACTCCGACAGGATGCCCTGGCAGGCGTCCTCGACCACCGGCAGGTTGTGACGCTGCGCGATCGGCATCAGCTTGCCCATGTCGGTGACCTCGCCGGTCAACTGGACCGGCATGATCGCCTTGGTCTTGCCAGTGATCGCAGCCTCGACCTGGTCCACGTTCATGCAGAAGGAATCGTCGCAATCGACCAGGACGGGCGTCGCGCCGGTTTCCGCGATCGCGCCGACGGTGGCGATGAAGGTGTTGGCGGCGGTGATGACCTCGTCGCCATGACCGATGCCGAGCGCCTTGAGCGGCAGCTTGAGCGCGTCGGTGCCCGATCCGACGCCGATGGCGTGACGGACGCCGATCAATTCGGCGAAGCGTTTCTCGAATTCGGCGACGGGCTTGCCAAGGGTGAAGTCACCGGTCGCAACCAGCCGGCCGATCTCGGCGAGGATCGGTGCGGGATCGGCGAATTGCTCGAGCAGATAGGAATATCGAACGTCGTACATGTGACCCGTCAGGTGGAATGAAGTTGAGGAGCGGAAGTGTGCGACGCCGCGAGCGCATGCTCGATCGAGGTCGCGATGGCGCTGGCGGAGAGCCCGTGCTTCTTCAGCAGCGAGTCCTGCGAACCGTAATTGTGCATGAAGCGGTCCGGCAGCGACAGCCGCAGCATCGCAGGGAAACCGGAGCCGAGCTTGTCGATCAGCGCCTCCGCGACCGCGCTGCCGAGGCCGCCGGAGGGCACGTGCTCCTCCAGCGTGACCAAGAGCCTGGTGCCGCGGAGCGCCTGCAGCAGCGCTGCGGTGTCGAGCGGTTTCACGGTATGCATGTGCAGGATGCCGGCGCGAATGCCTTGCGCGGCCAGCAGGTCGGCCGCAGCGAGGGCGCGCTGGAGCATGATGCCGGTGGTCACCATGAGGACGTCGCCCTGCGGGCGCATCAGGATGGCCTTGCCGATCTCAAAACCGTGCTCGGCCTTGGAGACGATGGCATCGCCGCCCTTGCCGAGCCGGATGTAGATCGGACCCTTCCAATCCAGCGTCTGCTCCATCATGCGCGCGGCTTCATCGGCATCGCACGGGCAGATCACCGTCATGTTCGGCAGCGCCCGCATGATGGCGATGTCCTCGATCGCCTGGTGGGTGGGACCGAGCGGCGCGTAGACGAGGCCGCCGCCATTAGCGATCAGCCGCACCGGCAGATTGTGCAGGCAGAGATCGACGGCGACCTGCTCGTAGCAGCGGCGGGTGAGGAAGGTCGCGATGGTGTTGACGTAGGGGACGAAGCCCTCCATCGCGAGGCCGGCCGACATGCCGATGATATGCGCTTCCGAAATGCCCTCGATCAGATGGCGCTTGGGAAACTCCTTGCTCATCGCGCGCAGGGTGCCGGCGCCAGGATCGGAACCGATGTAAAGCACTCGCTCGTCGCGCGCGGCGAGCTTGTGGACCATGTTCATCGCGGTGTTGCGCATGGGGAGCCGATCAAAAATCGCCGACGGCGACGCGAATGGCGTCGAGCTCGCTGTCGGTCAGCTTGTTCTTGTGATGCCAATCGGCATTGGATTCCGCAGCCGGAAGACCCTTGCCCTTGACGGTATGGCAGATGATGGCGCTAGGCTTGCCGGCCACGGCCGGGACCTGCTTCAGCACCGTGCGCAGCGCGCCGACGTCGTGGCCGTTGACCTCCTGCACCGCGAAGCCGAAGCTGCGCCATTTGTCCGCGAGCGGCTCCAGCGGCAGCACGTAGTCGGTGGGGCCGTAGCTCTGCAGCTTGTTGTAGTCGATCAGCGCGACCAGATTGTCCAGGCCGTGCTTGGCCGCGCCCATCGCAGCTTCCCACACCGATCCCTCGTTGATCTCGCCGTCGCCGAGCAGCACGAAGGTCCGGTAGCTGCGCTCGCGCATGCGGGCGGCAAGCGCAAGGCCGACGCCGATCGACAGACCGTGTCCGAGTGCGCCGGTCGAGGCCTCGACGCCGGGCACCATGCCGTATTCGGGATGCCCGCCCAAAATGCTGTCGGAGCCGCAAAAGCCCTCCAGTTCCGCCAGCGGGAAGAAGCCGCGGTCGGCCAATAGCGCGTAGAGCGCCAGACAACCATGTCCCTTGCTGAGGATGGCGCGGTCGCGATCGGGATCGCCCGGGTTCTGCGGGTCGATCCGCAGCACATCGTCGTAAAGCACGCGGACCATCTCGATCAGCGACAGGGCAGGCCCGACATGGCCGCGTCCCGCGGAACGGACCGAACCGAGGACCAGGCGGCGCAAATACAGGCTGCGCTCGTCCAGCGTGCAGGTGAGAGCAGCTTCAGCGTGGGGTGAGATCTGGATCACGTTGGCAAATCGTTTGATGGAGCCGGCGGGCTTTGTCGAGCTGGCCGGCAAGGCGGACCGTCAGATCACCACCTTGCATAGCCAGGGCGCGCCGGGAGCGGCTTTCCGGCAAATAGGCATTCAGGACAATCAGGCACCAAATCGCCCCGAACACAGGATACAGTACGTCAAGACGGATCGCAAACGCGTCATCCCCAGCCGCGAAGGCCTGGGAGAGCCGCTCGATCAATCGGTTCGCGTCGGCGTCGGGCAGACCGCTGCCGGGGTGAATCGCGGTGTCGGACACGAGCTTGACCGGGTCGTCCCAGCCGAAATACTCGAAGTCGATGAAGCGCAATTTGCCGTCGTCGGCGCGCAGCGCGTTGTGCAGTCCGAAATCCGACGGGCTCAATGCGCGATGGGCGGGCGCAAGATCCGCGGCGGGATCGAGGCTCAGTTCCGCATAGCGCCTACGCAGTTGCCGGATTGCGACGGCAGTGGTGGGAACGAGGCTGCCGTCCATGAACGCACGCAGGTCCGGATCATCATCCGAGGCCCGCCGCAGGCCGTCGAGGCGTTGCTCGTACTGGGCGATGGCCGCCTCGGGCGAAAAGATGCTGGCCGATGCGTTCCGCAAAGTCTGCGCGCCTTCAGCGTCGCGCAGTCTTTGCAGCGCGATCAGGAAATCGGCCAGCTGGTCGGCGTCGTCGTGCCGGGGATGCAGGACCGCGGCGTCACCGTCGAACCATTGATACAGCGCGCAGAACGCCGCCGGATCCTTCGCGACCGGCCGCGGTGTCGACGTGATGCCGTGGCGCGAGAGAAACGTGAGCGCGTCATATTCCTGTGCCAGGCGATCACGTCCGTCGGACGGGTAGTGCTTGAGGGCGAGGGGCGGACCTTTCGCCATCTCCAGCCGGAACACCCGGTTGTTGCCGCCGGACCGCGCCGGTTGCGCGGCCGCGACCTGCGCCCCGGCGAGACGACTGCCGATCGAGACCGCATCCTGTACGCTGATGTCCGGCTCGCTCATGCCGTGAACACTCCGCGGTGGATATCGGCCCAGGTCGCGAGCGGCTCGCAATGCGCGGGATGCGGCGGCCGCGCCTGCGTGAACAGGATCGATCGCGTCGTCTTCGGAAAATGCGGCTGCGCGAAAACGTCGACGAGATCGTCAATGAAGATGTCGAGCTGCAGGCTTGCGAGCCGCTCGACCTTGGCCGCCAACGTGTCCTCGAAATAGACATTGCCCGCCGAGATCGCCGCGTCGGCGATGTCGATGAGGCCCGCGCTCTTCAGCCAGCCGCGCGCAGCCTCGCGCAAGTCGACCCGATCGGGATCCTGATGGCCGAACTGCGTCTTGTGGCTGACGATATAGACGCTCGCGCCGGCCTTGCGGCACGCGACAAGGAACTCGCGGACTCCAGGGTAGATCTCGGCGCCGCCGATGCCCTTGCCGTAGACGAAGCCTTGCAGCCCCTGCCAGGCAAGCTCGCCGCCGGCGCCGGAGCGCAGATAGTCCCGCACGTCGGTCTTCAGCCCGTCCCAGCCCTCCGGCACCAGCCCGCGCTGGCGCGCGGCCGCGGCAAAGACCCTGTCGTAGCATATGATCGTATTGTCGAAATCGATGCCGATCCGCACGCCGCTCACTTCAGGCTGATGTTCTGCATCATCTTGATGTTGAAATACCTGGGATCGTTGAGCGAGTTCGGCAGGCGGCCCGCCTTGAAGGCGTCGACGAGGCCGGACACGGCCTGCTCGATCGTATGCGTCGGCGCAAACCCGAGCTCGCGGCGGATCTTCTCCGACGACACGTGGTAGGAGCGCAGATCGTCGGTCGGCTCGACGGCCACGTCGACATTGTTTCCGACCACCGATTTGACGATGTCGGCGATCTTCATCAGCGAGTGGTTTTCGTAGCCGATGTTGTAGGTCTTGCCGTCGATCTTCGCATCGTCCTGCTGCAGCAGGAACAGATAGGCCGCCGACATGTCCTGGATGTGCAAATTGGGCCGCTTCTGCGTTCCGCCGAACACGCGGATGCGGCCGGTGTTGACGGCGAGATTGGTCAGGATGTTGACGACGACGTCGAGCCGCTGCCGCGGAGCGTAGCCGCAGACGGTGGCGGGGCGAACCGTGCAGGTGACGAAGCCCGACGCGGCCTCGTCGGCAAGATCGGTCTCGCACATCGCCTTGAACTTGGAGTAGTCGGTGAGCGGCTCGCAGGACAGCTCCTCTGTCACCTCGGCCTCGTCCTTGATGCCGTAGACGCTCGATGAGGAAGCATAGATGAAGCGCTTGATGCCTGCCTTCTTGGCGGCGCGCACCATCGGACGGAAGCAGTCGTAGTTGATGGACTTGCCGAGCCCCGGGTCCAGCTCGAACGAGGGATCGTTGGAGATGCAGGCGAGGTGAATCACCGCGTTGTTGCCGCGCAGCGCCTCGTTGATCGCGGCCTCATCGCGGATGTCGCCCTTGATGAGGCGCAGGTTCGGATTGTCGCGAACGGCGTTGAAGACGTCCTCGCCATACATGAACAAGTCGAGCACGGTGACCTTGTGACCCGCTGCAAGCAGCTGGGGGACCAGCACGCTGCCGACATAGCCGGCGCCACCGGTGACCATCACATTCCATTTTTGACCAATCACTGTCGCTCTCCGGGATTTTTCTTTTTGCGCTATTTCAACAACGCGGTGACGAACTTGACCAGCGGCGCCTTTTCGACCGAGTTGCGGTGACCGACGATGCCGACCTTGATCGCGCCCGCTGCGTTGCCGATGAAGGCGACGTCCTCGATATTGCCGCCGGCCGCGACCAGCGGCGCCGTGATCGTCAGGAAGGCGTCGCCCGCGCCGACGGTGTCGACGACGGTCTTGGTGAAGGCGGGGACGCGCGCAACGCCGGTCTTCGACGAGAAGGGGTAGCAGCCGAAGGAGCCGTGCGTGATGATCATGTTGTCGCAATCGATCTTGCGATGCAGGCCGCCCTCGATCACCGATGCGATGTCGTTGAACTTGTCTGTGGCGGCGAGGCGCGCTTCCGGTGCGTCGATGCAGACGTAGTCGGCCCGCGGATACTTCGTGATCAGGTTGTAGCCGTGATTGCCGCTGTTGCTCTGGGCGTTGACGGCCAGGAACTTGGAATTCGCGATCAGGGTGTCGATCGTGCTGGATGCGATCATGCCGTGACCGAAATCGGTGACGATGACGACGTCCGCCCCGCGGACGCGCTCGGCGGTGACGCGGTCGATCTCCGTGCGCGCGGCTTCGTCGAGCGGCGTGTCGTCCATCGTGTAGACTTCGAACAGCTTGTGCAGGTAGCCCATCTCGACGTACCGAAGCTTGCGGGTGGTCGGACGGCCCTGAACGCGGATCGGCGTGAGCTTTACGTTCGGGCGGACATGCGCCCGAATGAACTCTTCGGGGTAGTCGTTGCCGCCCAGCGTCGTGACGATCTCGACCGACTTGCAGAAGCTCGCGACGTGATTGGCGGCGGCAATGACGCCACCGGCAAACTGCTCGCCATTCTTGAGCAGGGTCGCGACGATGTTCTCCTTGGAGGCCTTCCCGAGCGCCGTGACGTACTGGTATTCGTCGATGATGGTGTCGCCGACCAGCACGACGTGCATGTCCTGGATCTTGTCGATCAGCTTCAGCAGGCGTTCGGCGCCGCCGCCATCGCGCACCTTCTGGAGGTAGTCGCGCAAGGGGGGATCGTAGATGTCGAAATAGCGGTTCAGCAGCGACGAGGAGCTGAACGTCACGTCGCGCGTGAAGACGATGCGTCCGCCATGACGCTCGACGGCCTCGCGCTCCACCGCGATCTTGCCGGTCACGTCATCCTCGGGATTCTCGTAGTCCGAGCCCTTCACGTAGATGTCGGGGCGCACGGTATCGAGGACCGGCTCGGCGCTGGAGGTCTGATTGATGCCGACCCAGTCGACCGTGCCGAGCGCGGCCAGCATCTCGGCGCGCATGTTCTCCGGGAAGATCGGCCGTCCCGGGCCCTTGTTGACGTAACGGTCGGCGGTGATGGTCACCACGACCACGTCGGCCTCGTTGCGGGCTGCCAGGATGTGCCGGACGTGGCCGAGATGCACCAGATCGAACACGCCGTGGCAGAGCGCGACGGTCAGGCCCTTTGCCTGTGCGGTGCGCGCAATCTCGCCGAGCTCCTCGATCGTCTTGATCTTCTCGTGCGGTGCCGGATGGCCGGCCGGCCTGTCTGTCGCAGCATTACCCATGTGAATGACCCAAGGCGCCGGTCGGTCTCAGTTGGCCGACCCGGAAATGATTGGCTGGCGGCAAAATATGCGGGTGAACGAATCTGCTCAACGGCCTGCCTTCTGCGGGGGGACCTCGTCACCGAGATATTTGAACCAGTCCTTGGTGGCGTCGGCGATCTTGTCCACCGTCCAGAGCGGAGCGTCCTTGTACTGGTCCATCGATTTCAACATCGTCGCGACGCCGTCCTCGAACTTCACCTTCGGCGCCCATTTCAGGACGCGCTTGATCTTGGTGATGTCGGCGTAGGTGCAGTCGGGCTCGCCGGGACGCTTGGGAATGTGGACCTTGTCGCCGCCGAGGAGTTCGACCAGACGGTTCACGCTGTAGGTGTTGTCCGAGCCGACATTGAAGATCTCGTGCGAGACGTCGGATCGGGCGGCGGTCACGAAGGCATCGGCGACGTCGCTGACGAAGGTGAAGTCGCGCGTCTGCTCGCCGTCGCCGACCACCGTGAAGGGCTTGCCCGCGAGCTTCTGTGCCATGAACACGCCGAACACGGCACCGTAGGTGCCGGTGGTGCGATGGCGCGGTCCGAACACGTTGAACAGGCGCAGCGCCACGGCGGGCAGCTTGTAGACCTGGCACCAGTGCATGACGCATTGCTCGCCGAGATTCTTGGTGAGCGCATAGGGATACATCGGCCGGATCTCGGCACTCTCCGGCGTGGGGTAAACATCCGGAATGCCGTAGCAGGAGGAGGAAGCCGCATAGATGAAGCGGCGGGCGCCGGCGTGCCGCGCCGCCTCGAGAACGTTGACCGTGCCATCGACATTGGCGCGGTGATAGGGGATCGGCGACTCGATCGAGGGAACGATGTCCGCCAGCGCGGCGAGATGGAAGACCCAATCCACCCCGTGGAAATACGGCTTGATCGCGTCGAGATCGGTGACGTCTGCCCGCACGACCTTCAACTGGCTCGAACCGGCGCGCGCGGCGAGGTTTTCGGCGCGTCCGATCACGAAATTATCGAGCGCGGTGACCTCGTGGCCGTCATCGAGCAGGCGATCGACGAGGTGACTTCCAATGAAACCGGCGCCGCCAGTAACGATGCATTTCATGGGGAACATCCGTGACGCGAATGCCCAGCGAAACAGGCCCGCCAATGTTGAGTGAAACCCGAAAGCCGACTATCAGCCGCTCGCAAACTTTGCAAGTATTATACCTTTGCAATCCTTGGTAATAGCCGGTATCACCCCGTGATGTTGCAATCGAGCCGCCAGCCCATGCCTGCCGAATCCGTCGATCCCGAGCATAAAGCCTTCCTCGACGATTACGTGGGGCGCCTGCATCGCGCGACGGCGGTCGACGACGGTATTTTTGCAAGGATCTCCGCGACACGCGCGTCCTGGTTGCGCACGCGCGAGCAGGGCGGCCGCGTCATCTTCGTCGGCAACGGCGGATCGGCCGGGATCGCCTCGCATCTGGCGATCGATCTGGCGAAGAATGCGTCGGTGCCTGCACTGTGCTTCAGCGATGCGAGCATGATGTCGTGCCTTGCCAACGATTACGGGTTCGAGGACTGGATCGCCCACGCCGTGCGGCTGAATGCGCGCGCCGGCGATTGCCTCGTCGCGATCAGCTCGTCGGGACGTTCGAAGAACATCCTCAACGCGGTTGCGCAGGCGCGCAAGATGAAGCTCGACGTGATCACGTTGTCGGGCATGAACACGGACAATCCGCTGCGGAATCTCGGCGACGTCAATTTCTGGGTCGACAGCCGCAGCTACAACATTGTCGAGACCACGCACCAGTTCTGGATGATGGCCGCAATCGACCTCGTCATCGGTCGTGCGGAATATCCGGCGTCCTGAGGCGGGCATCTTGATGCGGACGCGATTCAAGCATGCGGCCCTGTTTTCGGTGAAGCTGCTGCTGTCGATCGCCGTGCTGGTCTACATCGCGCGTGGTCTCGACCTGCGCCAGTTGCGCAATCATCTCGTCTCGGTCGATCCGGTCCTGTTCGTCGTCGCGCTTGCGCTGATCTTCTTTCAGACCTTCCTGCTCAACGGCCGGTGGGAGCTGATCATGCGCGCGCTCGGCGTGTCGCTGGATTGGCTCGCGGGCTGGCGGATTCTCATGATCAGCCTCTGGTTCAATCAGGTGTTGCCGTCGTCGGTCGGCGGGGATGCGGTGCGGATGTGGCTGCTGCGCCAACGCGACGTGCAGTGGCCCGAGGCGGTCAAGGGCGTTGCAGCTGACCGCTTCACGGCGTTGATCGGGCTGATCGTGCTGATGGTGGCCGGATTGCCGTTTCTGCTGTCACGCGTATCGAATCAGGCCGCGATCCTGGCCATCGGCGGACTGACGGTGGCGGGCGTCGCCGGCACGGTGGTCCTGTTGACGCTCGACCGTCTGCCGAAGCGCTTCATCGCGCTGCCCGCGATCGCGAGCTTCGTTCGGTTCGGAACGCTGGTCAGGTTCTTGCTCCTGCAGTCCGATCATCGCGCGCTGCTGTTCGGATCGGCGCTCCTCATCCACCTCGTCACCGCCGCGGCCTGTTACGCCCTGGCGCGCGGTGTCGGAGCGCAGCTCTCTGTCCTCGACGCCGGCATCCTGATTCCGCCGGTGGTGCTGCTCACGGCCGTCCCCATCTCGATCAGCGGCTGGGGCGTTCGCGAGGGAGCGATGGTCGCCTGCCTTGGTCTGGCGGGTGTGCCGTCCGAGGAGGCGCTGTCGATATCGCTCCTGCTGGGCGCCATCAGCGTGATCATCGGGCTGGCCGGTGGCGCAATCTGGTTGGCAAGTCGGGAGCGCGGCTCGTATGCGGCCGACAAGGCGGCCAAGGCGGCAGAGGACGCACCCAGTTACGGGCTGGGCAATGAGGCCTCGAGCCACCCATGACCCGCTTCAGCCCGTTGCCGAACTGGTCTTCACAGGGTGGGATGATCTCACTCGCGCGCGTATCTCATTTTTCGGTTGCACGATGAAAAACCTGTTCTACGTCCGCAATACCTGCCGCCTCTGTCATTCGGACAACCAAGAGCTGGTCGTCCCGATGGCAGGCATGCCCATCGGCACGCCGAACTTCCAGGTGCCGAATGCCAGCGTCGACGATCCCGTCTTCCGGGCTGCGGTGCCGATGTCGCTGCATCTGTGCCGGGATTGCGGCCACCTCCAGATTCTCCATGTCGGCAATCCGGAGATCCAGTACCGAAACTACGTCTATACCACCTCGCTCTCGCTCGGCCTGCGCGAGCATTTCGCAGGCTATGCCAACGACGTCGTCAGCCGTTTCGGCATCGCGCCGAGTTCGCTGGTGGTCGAGCTCGGCAGCAATGACGGATCGCTGCTCGGATTCTTCAGGGAGCGCGGCATGCGGGTGCTGGGCGTCGATCCCGCCGTCGACATCGCGCGGCGCGCCACGGAGGCGGGCATCGAGACCATCGGCGATTTCTTCACCGATGCCATCGGTCGCCGCATCCTGCAGAGCCATGGCGCGGCGAGCGTCGTGATCGCCAACAACATGATCGCCAATGTCGACAATCTGGATCCGCTGGTGATCGGGGTTCGTGACGTGCTCGCGCCGGACGGATTGTTCGTCTTCGAAACGCAATACGGCGTCGACGTCACCGAGAAGAACCTGCTCGATACCGTCTATCACGAGCATCTGTCCTATTTTAACATCAAGCCGCTGATCCGTTTCTTCGCCCGGCTGGGCATGGAGCTGATCGACGTCCAGCACATCTGGACCAAGGGCGGCTCGATCCGCGTAACCGTGCAGCGCGCCGGCGGCGCCAAGAAGCCGTCGGCCGAGGTCGCGCGTTTCGTTGCGGAGGAAGAACGGCTCGGTGTCGATCAGCCGGCCTATTATGCGCCGTATGTGAAGAGGATCGCCGCCATCCGCGACGAACTGGTCGCGATGGCCGATGCCGCCCATGCGCGCGGTCAGCTGGTCGCCGGCTATGGCGTGTCGGTGGGAACCACGACGCTGCTGCCTCAGTTCGGCCTGGAGAACAAGATCGACTTCCTGGTGGACGACGATCCCAACAAGGGGAAGGTGATGGCCGGACCCGGCTACGACATCCCGATCCTGCCGCCTGCTGCCCTTTACGAGCGGAAGCCGGCGTTCGTGGTGGTCTTCGCCTGGCGCTATGTCGACCCGATCCGGGCCAAGCACGCCCGCTATTTCGCCGATGGCGGGAAGTTCGTGGTGCCGCTGCCGGGGATTTCCATGGTCGACCGGGCCGACTGACGGGCCGGGCTTCGGATAGCCTCCTGCGGGCGCCTTGCGGGCGGACGACAAGTCCTTGATCCAGATGGCTTCTGCACGGCCATTCGGGGAAGGCGGCCTGCCCGGGCGAACTCTCTCTACCTTGACCTTTGGCCCCATCCGCAGTAGATACCCCGCACTCGCAGCCGGCCCGTTAGACGCGGATTTCCGGCGCGGCCTTGAAATCCCCGAACAATCGAGCCCGGTTTCCGGCTCATCCTTCGAGACAGAGGGCTGGGCCAACGGCGGCTGTTCGGATCCCTGAAATCCTTATTGGCGTCTCAAGCGATGGCAGTCAGCCCGTTCAAGTTCTTGCAGGAAGTGCGCTCGGAGACCGCCAAGGTCACCTGGCCGACCCGCCGTGAGACCACGATCACCACCATCATGGTGTTCGTGATGGTCGCCGTGGCCTCGATCTTCTTCTTCGCCGCCGACCAGATCATCCGTGTTCTCATCACCTACCTTCTGGGCATTCACTGATGGCAACAGCAACCGCTCAAGTGTCCGACAAGCGCTGGTACATCGTCCACGCCTATTCGAACTTCGAGAAGAAGGTCGCCGAATCGATCCGCGAGCAGGCCAAGCAGCGCGGGCTCGAGGAGCTGTTCGAACTGGTGCTGGTTCCGACGGAGAAGGTCACGGAAGTGCGCCGCGGCCGCAAGATCGACGCCGAGCGCAAGTTCTTCCCCGGCTACGTGCTGGTGAAGATGAAGCTGACCGACGAGGCATTCCATCTGATCAAGAACACGCCGAAGGTCACGGGCTTCCTCGGCGCCGAGAACAAGCCGATGCCGATCTCGGAAGCCGAGGCCATGCGCATCCTGCACCAGGTGCAGGAGGGCGTGGAGCGGCCGAAGGCGTCGGTGTCGTTCGAGATCGGCGAGAACGTGCGCGTGGCCGACGGCCCGTTCGCCTCGTTCTCGGGTGTGGTCGAGGAAATCGACGAGGCGCGTTCGCGCGTGAAGGTCGCGGTGTCGATCTTCGGCCGCGCCACTCCGGTCGAGCTGGAATTCGGTCAGGTCGAGAAGGTCTGATCGGGTAACGCGCGAGGCTTCGGTCTCGCGCAACAAGAGGCCGTGGGAGGACGAGGGCGGTTGCCAGCCGCCCGTTGATCCCGACCACGAACCTGAAACCGCCGGCTCTGCCGGCACAACAGGAGTGATACATGGCAAAGAAAGTGACCGGATACCTGAAGCTTCAGGTCCCGGCCGGTGCGGCGAATCCCTCGCCCCCGATCGGTCCCGCGCTCGGTCAGCGCGGTCTCAACATCATGGAGTTCTGCAAGGCGTTCAACGCCCAGACCCAGAAGGAAGAGAAGAACACCCCGATCCCGGTGATCATCACCATCTATGCGGACCGTTCCTTCACCTTCGAGATGAAGACGCCGCCGATGTCCTACTTCCTCAAGCAGGCTGCCAAGATCCAGTCCGGCTCGAAGGCGCCGGGCCGTGACAAGGCCGGCAAGGTGACCAAGGCGCAGGTGCGCGAGATCGCCGAGAAGAAGATGAAGGACTTGAATTGCGACACCATCGAATCGGCCATGAAGATGGTCGAGGGCTCGGCCCGTTCGATGGGTCTGGAAGTTGCGGGGTAAGCGGCTATGGCAATCGGAAAGCGTTTGAACAAAGCCCGCGAAGGCATTGACCGCGAAAAGCTTTACCCGCTCGCGGACGCCATCAAGATGGTCAAGGAGCGCGCGAAAGCGAAGTTCGACGAGACCATCGAGGTCGCGATCAATCTCGGCGTCGATCCGCGTCACGCCGACCAGATGGTCCGCGGTGTCGTGACCCTGCCGAACGGCACCGGCCGTACGCTGCGCGTCGGCGTGTTCGCCCGCGGCGCCAAGGCCGACGAAGCCAAGGCCGCCGGTGCCGACGTCGTCGGCGCCGAGGACCTGGTCGAGAAGGTGCAGAACGGCACGATCGATTTCGACCGCTGCATCGCCACTCCCGACATGATGCCGCTGGTCGGCCGCCTCGGTAAGGTGCTGGGCCCGCGCGGCCTGATGCCGAACCCGAAGATCGGCACCGTGACCATGGATGTCACCGGTGCGGTGAAGGGCGCCAAGGGCGGCTCGGTCGAGTTCCGCGTCGAGAAGGCCGGCATCCTGCAGGCCGGCGTCGGCAAGGCCTCGTTCTCCGAGGAGAAGCTGGTCGAGAACATCAAGGCTCTGGCCGATGCTGTCTCGAAGGCGAAGCCGGCCGGTTCCAAGGGCACCTACATCCAGCGCGTTGCGGTGTCCTCGACGATGGGCCCCGGCGTGAAGGTCGAGCCGGGCACCATTCTCGGCTGAGGTTTGGAAATTGCATGAGGCGAGGGGCGGAATCGGGTGACCGATTCCGCCCCTCGTCGCTTGTGGCGCCGCTGACCGGAAACAACAACAATGACTGACAAGGTCCTGATCTACTCGCGCTTTCCCAAGTCGATGATGGCGCGTTTCGCCGAGCGGTTCGAGCTGCTCGACACCGGCGGCAAGCCGGCGCGCGAGGTGTTTCCGGTCGAGGAGCTCAACGGCATCCGCGCGCTGCTCACCGCGGGCGGCTCGCCGTTCGGTGCGGAGGCGATGGACCTGTTTCCGAAGCTCGGCGCCATCGTCTGCTACGGCACCGGTTATGACGGCGTCGACCTGAAGGCAGCGGCCAGCCGCAACATCGCAGTCGGCCACAGCCCGGGCGCCAATGCGGCTTCCGTCGCCGACATCGCGATGACCTTGATGCTGGCGACCACGCGGCGGATTTTGGTGGCCGACCAATATGTCCGCAGCGGCGATTGGGCGGCCTCGAAACAATCGCCGATGATGCGGCCCCAGGCCGGCATGCCCGGGCGCCGCATCGGCGTCTACGGCATGGGCGAGATCGGCCGCAAGATCGCGGCGCGCTGCGCCGCCTTCGAGAGCGAGGTCGGCTATTTCAGCCGCACCAAATACGATCTGCCTTATCAATGTTTCCCATCGCTGGAGGCGCTGGCCGACTGGTGCAGCGTCCTGATGATCGCGGTGCGGGCAGGGGCCGAGACCCAACATGTCGTCAGCGCCGATATCCTCAAGCGCCTCGGCGCGGACGGCTATGTCGTCAACATCTCCCGCGGCTCGGTCATCGACGAGAAGGCCCTGGTCGCGGCGCTCACCGACAAGACCATCGCGGGGGCCGGCCTCGACGTCTTCGAGAAGGAACCGCACGCGCCGGACGCGCTGACGGCCCTTCCCAACGTCGTGCTCGCCCCGCATATCGGCGGCCACACCCTGGATTCGCACGTCGCCATGCAGAACTGCGTGCTGGCCAACCTGACGGCGTTCTTCGAGGGCAAGCCGCTGCCTTATAGGGTCAAATCGGCCTGAATCGGTCCTTGTTGGGCCATCTCAAACCCAACCGGCAATCGATTGGAACTGGTGTGAATTTTGCTCTTGGCAAGCAGGCTCCGAGCGGTTAAAGAACCGCCTCCGGACGTGCCGGCCTCGGCAGGCGCGTTCGTGCACGCATTCCGAAAACCCGACACGACAGGAGATCATTCCTTTTCAGGACGTCCGCAAGGATTTGCCCGAAAAGGAAGGAAAACCCGTCGGTTGGCAGGGATGCGGGCAGAGGTCGGGCGGTTCGCCGGCTGGCCTCGTCCTGTCCAAGACTGCAGGCGCCCGCGAAGAATTTCGATTCCTCAACGGCTTAATCGCATGGCCTGCATAGACGGGTGAAGACCGGATTTCACTTCGCATCCAGCTTTAAGGGCTGACTTTGCGAAACGGGTCTGGTTCGGACCTCGACACGCCGTGGGCCCTTGGGCTCCCGGAGGGCAGGCTTTGAATTGTCGTCTTGCCCGGCGTGTCCGATGGGTTTTTGACCCGGAGGTTCAGGTTTGGGCGGGACGATGGGTGCAACCCGGCGGTCCCGCTTCTCGCGATGACCGCCAACCGGAGAGAGCTTGCTGTGGAACGAGCGGCAAAAAAAGAAGCGGTCGAACAGCTCAATGAGGTCTTCAAGACCACGAGCGTCGCGGTCGTTGCTCAATATTCCGGCCTCACCGTCGCCCAGATGCAGAAGCTGCGCCAGCAGATGAAGCAGGCGGGCGCTGCGGTGAAGGTCTCGAAGAACCGTCTCGCCAAAATTGCTCTTGAAGGCACTGACGTCGTTGCCATCGGCCCCATGCTGAAGGGGCCGACCGTGATCGCGACTTCCAACGATCCGGTAGCGGCGCCGAAGGTCGCCATTGAATTCGCCAAGGCGAACGAGAAGTTCGTCATCGTCGGCGGATCGATGGGCAAGACCGTCCTGAATGTCGACGGCGTGAAGGCGCTTGCCTCGCTGCCGTCGCTTGACGAACTGCGCGGCAAGATCGTCGGCCTCATCGTGGCCCCGGCGACCAAGCTGGCCCAGCTCGCCAACGCGCCCGCGGGCAAGCTCGCGCGCGTCATCCAGGCTCATGCCTCAAAGGGCGAAGCGGCCTGACGCCCTTCGCAAAACTCAAACCCGAACCAGACTTACACTCAAGGAAACTGAACAATGGCTGACCTGCAGAAGATCGTTGACGACCTCTCGAGCCTGACCGTGCTCGAAGCTGCCGAACTCGCGAAGCTCCTCGAAGAGAAGTGGGGCGTTTCGGCTGCCGCGGCTGTCGCCGTGGCCGGCCCGGCTGCTGGTGGCGCTGCCGCCGCTCCGGCGGAAGAGAAGACCGAGTTCACGGTCGTTCTGGCCTCCGCCGGCGACAAGAAGATCGAGGTCATCAAGGAAGTCCGCGCCATCACCGGTCTCGGCCTGAAGGAAGCAAAGGACCTCGTCGAGGGTGCTCCGAAGCCGCTGAAGGAAGGCGTGAACAAGGAAGAAGCCGACAAGATCAAGGCCCAGCTCGAGAAGGCTGGCGCCAAGGTCGAGCTCAAGTAAGCACTGCTTACTGGTGGGATCCCGGGCGGGCAACGGCTCTGCCCGGGATCCTGGTCCCCCTTCGCGAGGGTGGACCG
Organism: Bradyrhizobium sp. SPXBL-02; assembly: GCF_051853065.1. Classification (NCBI taxonomy): domain Bacteria; kingdom Pseudomonadati; phylum Pseudomonadota; class Alphaproteobacteria; order Hyphomicrobiales; family Nitrobacteraceae; genus Bradyrhizobium; species Bradyrhizobium sp. SPXBL-02. The sequence continues at coordinate 3,386,631 of NZ_CP182474.1, forward strand.
GATGCAAAAGGCGTGCGACGGAACGATCCGACGCGGGCCGAACACGAAAAAGTGTGGGGATTTGAGGGTTTGACCCTCGAATCTGCACTATTGTCGCCCCATATCGGGTCGGCAGCACGAAAGCGCGGTGGGCAGGGATGCCGGATTTCCCTGTAAGCCGTTGGGAGAGCAGGCTATTTCGGGCTTTTGCAGTCCGTGAAGATGATCGTTGTGACGGGCGGGCGCGCATCTGCGCCCCGCGCGTCGTTTTGCGTTTTGAAGGTCTGAAGAACAGATTCAGGACATCGGCGCCTGAAACTGCGTCTCCGGCCCCCAAGACGGGTTCGAAAATTCAACCCGGAAAGCGGTGGCAGCCGCGTTCCGGACGGTGCGCCCAGGGCGGGCGACGAAAATGAGAGGCCACGATGGCGCAGCAGACATTCACCGGTCGCAAACGCGTTCGCAAGTTCTTCGGACACATCAAGGAAGTCGCCGAGATGCCGAACCTCATCGAGGTTCAGAAGGCGTCCTATGACCAGTTCCTGATGGTGGACGAACCCCAGGGCGGACGTCTCGACGAGGGTCTGCAGGCGGTGTTCCGCTCGGTGTTTCCGATCTCCGACTTCTCGGGCACCTCGATGCTGGAATTCGTCCGCTACGAGTTCGAGCAGCCCAAATACGACGTCGACGAGTGCCGCCAGCGCGGCATGACCTTCGCTGCGCCCCTCAAGGTGACGCTGCGCCTCATCGTGTTCGATATCGACGAGGAAACCGGTGCGAAGTCGGTGAAGGACATCAAGGAGCAGGACGTCTACATGGGCGACATTCCGCTCATGACGATGAACGGCACCTTCATCGTCAACGGCACCGAGCGCGTCATCGTCTCGCAGATGCACCGTTCGCCCGGCGTGTTCTTCGACCACGACAAGGGCAAGACCCATTCCTCGGGCAAGCTGCTGTTCGCCGCCCGCGTCATCCCGTATCGCGGCTCCTGGCTCGACATCGAGTTCGACGCCAAGGACATCGTCTATGCGCGTATCGACCGTCGCCGCAAGATTCCGGTGACGTCGCTGATGTTCGCCCTCGGTCTCGACGGCGAGGCGATCCTGTCCACGTTCTACAAGAAGATTCTCTACAAGCGGACCAAGGAAGGCTGGCGCGTTCCGTTCGACGCCAACCGCTTCCGCGGCTACTCCACGGTCAACGACCTGATCGATGCCGACACCGGCAAGGTCGTGCTCGAGGCCGGCAAGAAGCTCACCGTCCGCGCCGCCCGCCAGCTCCAGGAAAAGGGGCTGAAGGCGCTGCGCATGGCCGATGAGGAGCTGGTCGGCAACTACGTCGCCGAGGATCTCGTCAACCCCAAGACCGGCGAGATCCACGCCGAGGCCGGTGAGGAGATCACCGACAAGCTGATGAAGGCGCTCAACGAGCAGGGCTACAAGGAGCTGCCGCTGCTCGACATCGACCACGTCAATGTCGGCCCCTACATCCGCAACACGCTCTCGGCCGACAAGAACATGACGCGCGAGGACGCGCTGTTCGACATCTACCGCGTGATGCGTCCAGGCGAGCCGCCGACGCTGGAATCGGCGCAGGCCATGTTCCAGTCGCTGTTCTTCGACGCCGAGCGCTACGACCTCTCCGCGGTCGGCCGCGTCAAGATGAACATGCGCCTCGACCTCGATGCGCCCGATACCCAGCGCACGCTGCGCAAGGAGGACATCCTCTCCGTCATCAAGACGCTGGTGGATCTGCGCGACGGCAAGGGCGAGATCGACGACATCGACCATCTCGGCAACCGCCGTGTGCGTTCGGTCGGCGAGCTCATGGAGAACCAGTACCGCATCGGCCTGTTGCGCATGGAGCGCGCGATCAAGGAGCGCATGTCCTCGGTCGACATCGACACGGTCATGCCGCAGGACCTGATCAACGCCAAGCCGGCGGCCGCCGCGGTGCGCGAGTTCTTCGGCTCCTCGCAGCTCTCGCAGTTCATGGACCAGACCAACCCGCTCAGCGAGATCACCCATAAGCGCCGCCTCTCGGCGCTCGGACCGGGCGGTCTGACCCGCGAGCGCGCCGGCTTCGAGGTGCGCGACGTGCATCCGACGCATTACGGCCGCATCTGCCCGATCGAGACGCCGGAAGGTCCGAACATCGGCCTGATCAACTCGCTCGCGACCTTCGCGCGCGTGAACAAGTACGGCTTCGTCGAGACGCCGTATCGCAAGGTCAAGGATGGTCGTGTCACCGACGAGGTCGTGTACCTGTCGGCGATGGAGGAAGGGCGCTATTCCGTGGCCCAGGCCAACGTGCCGGTCGACGCCAAGGGCCGCTTCACCGAAGACCTCGTGGTCTGCCGTTCGAGCGGCACCCGCGACGTCGTGCCGATGACGCCCGACAAGGTCGACTACATGGACGTGTCGCCGAAGCAGCTCGTTTCGGTCGCCGCGGCGCTGATCCCGTTCCTCGAGAACGACGACGCCAACCGCGCGCTGATGGGCTCGAACATGCAGCGCCAGGCGGTGCCGCTGGTTCGCGCCGAGGCGCCGTTCGTCGGCACCGGCATGGAGGGCGTGGTTGCCCGCGACTCGGGCGCTGCGATCGCGGCGCGCCGTTCGGGCGTGATCGACCAGATCGACGCGACCCGCGTCGTCATCCGCGCCACGGAAGATCTCGATCCGACCAAGTCGGGCGTCGATATCTACCGCCTCATGAAGTACCAGCGCTCCAACCAGTCGACCTGCATCAACCAGCGTCCGCTGGTGAAGGTCGGCGACATCGTCAAGAAGGGCGACATCATCGCCGACGGTCCCTCGACCGATCTCGGCGAGCTCGCTCTGGGGCGCAACGTGCTGGTCGCGTTCATGCCATGGAACGGCTACAACTTCGAAGACTCGATCCTGCTCTCCGAGCGGATCGTGAAGGAAGACGTCTTCACCTCGATCCACATCGAGGAGTTCGAGGTGATGGCCCGCGACACCAAGCTCGGACCCGAGGAAATCACCCGCGACATTCCGAACGTCTCGGAAGAAGCGCTGAAGAACCTCGACGAAGCCGGTATCGTCTACATCGGCGCGGAAGTGCGCGCCGGCGACATCCTGGTCGGCAAGATCACGCCGAAGGGCGAAAGCCCGATGACGCCGGAAGAGAAGCTGCTGCGCGCCATCTTCGGCGAGAAGGCCTCCGACGTCCGCGACACCTCGCTGCGCGTTCCCCCGGGCGTGCAGGGCACGATCGTCGAAGTGCGCGTGTTCAACCGCCACGGCGTCGACAAGGACGAGCGTGCGCTGGCGATCGAGCGGGAGGAGATCGAGCGCCTTGCCAAGGACCGCGACGACGAGCAGGCGATCCTGGACCGCAACGTCTACAACCGTCTTGCCGAGCTGCTCGAGGGGCGGCAGGGCATTGCAGGTCCCAAGGGCTTCAAGAAGGACACCAAGATCACCCGCGCGGTGCTCGAGGAGTACCCGAAGTCGCAATGGTGGCTGTTCGCTTCGCCGAACGACAAGCTGATGGCCGAGATCGAGGCCATGCGGAAGCAGTACGACGAGTCGAAGAAGGGGCTGGAACAGCGCTTCCTCGACAAGGTCGAGAAGCTTCAGCGCGGTGACGAATTGCCGCCCGGCGTGATGAAGATGGTCAAGGTCTTCGTCGCGGTGAAGCGCAAGATCCAGCCCGGCGACAAGATGGCCGGCCGCCACGGCAACAAGGGCGTGGTGTCGAAGATCGTGCCGATCGAGGACATGCCGTTCCTCGAAGACGGCACGCATGCCGACATCGTGCTCAATCCGCTCGGCGTGCCTTCGCGCATGAACGTCGGACAGATCCTCGAGACCCATCTCGGCTGGGCCTGCGCCGGCCTCGGCAAGCGTATCGGCCAGACCGTCGATGCATACCTGTCGAAGCAGGACATCAAGCCGCTGAAGGAAACCTTGAAGAAGGTGTACGGCGAGGACGAGACGATCAAGTCGCTCAACGACAACGAGCTGCTCGAACTCGGCCATAACCTCAGCCGCGGCGTGCCGATCGCAACCCCGGTGTTCGACGGCGCCAAGGAAGCCGACATCGAAGAGATGCTGAAGCTGGCCGGTCTCGACGCTTCGGGTCAGTCGACCGTCTATGACGGCCGCACCGGCGATCCGTTCGATCGCAAGGTGACGGTGGGCTACATCTACATGCTCAAGCTGCACCATCTGGTCGACGACAAGATCCATGCGCGTTCGATCGGTCCGTACTCGCTCGTCACCCAGCAGCCGCTGGGCGGCAAGGCGCAGTTCGGCGGCCAGCGCTTCGGCGAAATGGAGGTGTGGGCGCTCGAGGCTTACGGCGCGGCGTACACGCTCCAGGAGATGCTGACGGTGAAGTCGGACGACGTCGCCGGCCGTACCAAGGTGTACGAGGCGATCGTGCGCGGCGACGACACGTTCGAGGCCGGTATTCCGGAATCGTTCAACGTGCTGGTCAAGGAAATGCGCTCGCTCGGCCTCAACGTCGACCTGCACAACTCCAAGATGGGACCGGCGCCGACGTCGGAAGCGGCCGAGTAATTCGACCTGTCATGCCCGGCCTTCGCGGCCGGGCATCGGCGCCCCGCCCGAGGCCTTGAGGGCAGAGTGCCGTGCAGAAGTGATTTTCGAATTTGCGGCCGGAGGCGACCGGCACGCGAGGAGAAGACGATGAACCAAGAAATTATGAATCTCTTTAACCCGACGACGCCGGCTCAGGTCTTCGACCAGATCCGGATCTCGATCGCGTCTCCAGAGAAGATTCTGTCCTGGTCCTACGGCGAGATCAAGAAGCCGGAGACCATCAACTATCGCACCTTCAAGCCCGAGCGCGACGGCCTGTTCTGCGCCCGCATCTTCGGGCCGATCAAGGACTACGAGTGCTTGTGCGGCAAGTACAAGCGCATGAAGTACAAGGGCATCATCTGCGAGAAGTGCTCGGTCGAGGTCACGCTGTCGCGCGTCCGGCGCGAGCGCATGGGCCATATCGAGCTCGCAGCCCCCGTCGCCCACATCTGGTTCCTGAAGTCGCTGCCCTCGCGCATCGGCCTCCTGCTCGACATGACGCTGAAGGATCTCGAGCGGATCCTCTACTTCGAATATTACGTCGTGCTCGAGCCGGGCCTCACCGCGCTGAAGGACCGTCAGCTGCTGTCGGAAGACGAGTATCTGAAGGCCCAGGACGAGTACGGCCAGGACAGCTTCACCGCCATGATCGGCGCCGAGGCGATCCGCGAGCTGCTCAAGGGCATGGACCTCGAGAAGCTTGAGGCCTCGCTGCGTGCCGAGATGCAGGAGACCGACTCCGACATCAAGCACAAGAAGCTCGCCAAGCGCCTGAAGATCGTGGAAGCGTTCCGCCATTCCGGCAACAAGCCGGAATGGATGATCATGACCGTGATCCCGGTGATTCCGCCGGACCTGCGTCCGCTGGTGCCGCTGGACGGCGGCCGCTTCGCGACCTCTGATCTCAACGACCTCTATCGCCGCGTCATCAACCGCAACAACCGCTTGAAGCGGCTGATGGAGCTGCGCGCGCCCGACATCATCATCCGCAACGAGAAGCGCATGCTTCAGGAAGCGGTCGATGCGCTGTTCGACAACGGCCGCCGCGGCCGCGTCATCACCGGCGCCAACAAGCGTCCGCTGAAGTCGCTCGCCGACATGCTCAAGGGCAAGCAGGGCCGCTTCCGCCAGAACCTGCTCGGCAAGCGCGTCGACTATTCGGGCCGTTCGGTGATCGTGGTCGGTCCCGAGCTGCGCCTGCATCAGTGCGGCCTGCCGAAGAAGATGGCGCTCGAGCTGTTCAAGCCGTTCATCTATTCGCGGCTCGACGCCAAGGGCCTGTCCACCACCGTGAAGCAGGCCAAGAAGCTGGTCGAGAAGGAACGGCCCGAGGTCTGGGACATCCTGGACGAGGTGATCCGCGAGCATCCGGTGCTGCTCAACCGCGCACCGACGCTGCACCGCCTCGGCATTCAGGCGTTCGAGCCCGTGCTGATCGAGGGCAAGGCGATCCAGCTTCACCCGCTGGTCTGCTCCGCGTTCAACGCCGACTTCGACGGCGACCAGATGGCCGTGCACGTTCCGCTGTCGCTCGAAGCGCAGCTGGAAGCGCGCGTCCTGATGATGTCGACCAACAACATCCTGCATCCGGCGAACGGCCAGCCGATCATCGTGCCGTCGCAGGACATCGTGCTCGGCCTGTACTACGTCTCGATCATGCGCGAAGGACTGCCCGGCGAGGGCAAGGTGTTCGGCGACATGGCCGAGCTCGAGCACGCGCTGCACGCGAAGGTCATCCACCTCCACACCAAGATCAAGTACCGGTGGGAGGGCATGGACGAGACCGGCAAGGTCTCCAAGCGCTGGATCGAGACCACCGCCGGCCGCGTCATGCTCGGCAATCTGCTGCCGAAGAACCCGCGCATCTCCTACGAGATCATCAACAAGCTGATGACCAAGCGCGAGATCTCCGGCGTCATCGACCAAGTCTACCGCCACTGCGGCCAGAAGGAGACGGTGATCTTCTGCGACCGCATCATGGCGCTCGGCTTCTACAACGCGTTCAAGGCCGGCATCTCGTTCGGCAAGGACGACATGGTCGTGCCGCACGGCAAGTGGAAGATCGTCGACACCACCCGTACGCTGGCGAAGGATTTCGAGCAGCAGTACAACGACGGTCTGATCACCCATGGCGAGAAGTACAACAAGGTCGTCGACGCCTGGTCGAAGGCCACGGAAGAAATCGCCAAGGCGATGATGAAGGAGATCTCCGCCACCAAGAAGACGGCGAGCGGAGCCGACGCCGACATCAACTCGATCTACATGATGGCTCACTCCGGTGCCCGCGGTTCGCCGGCCCAGATGCGCCAGCTCGCGGGCATGCGCGGCCTGATGGCCAAGCCGTCGGGCGAGATCATCGAGACGCCGATCATCTCGAACTTCAAGGAAGGCCTCTCGGTGCTCGAGTACTTCAACTCGACCCACGGCGCCCGCAAGGGCCTCGCGGACACTGCGTTGAAGACCGCGAACTCCGGCTACCTGACCCGTCGTCTCGTCGACGTGGCGCAGGACTGCATCATCACGCAGAGCGATTGCGGCACCAAGCTCGGCATCAAGATGCGGGCCATCGTCGATGCCGGCACCGTGGTCGCCTCGCTCGGCTCGCGCATCCTCGGACGCACGGCCTGCGAAGACGTGCGTGACAGCTCCGGCCAGGTGATCGTCAAGCGCGACACGCTGATGGAAGAGAGCCACGTGGATGCCATCCATCAGGCAGGCATCCAGGAGGTGAAGATCCGCTCGGCACTGACCTGCGAGCTCGTCAACGGCATCTGCGGCAAGTGCTACGGCCGCGACCTCGCCCGCGGCACGCCGGTCAACCACGGCGAAGCGGTCGGCGTCATCGCGGCGCAGTCGATCGGCGAGCCGGGCACCCAGCTCACCATGCGCACCTTCCACATCGGCGGTGCGGCGCAGCTCAACGAGCAGTCCTTCGTCGAAGCCAACTTCGACGGCAAGATCGTGATCAGGAACAAGGCCATCGCCCGCAACAGCGAAGGTCACCTGATCGCGATGGTGCGCAACATGGTTGTCGCGATCGTCGATGCCGACGGCACCGAGCGTGCGACGCACCGTATCCAGTACGGTTCGCGCCTGCACGTCGACGAGGGCGACATGGTCAAGCGCGGCCAGCGCATCGTCGAGTGGGATCCCTACACCCGTCCGCTGCTCACCGAGGTCGAAGGTACCATCGGCTTCGAGGATCTGGTCGAGGGACAGTCGATCTCGGAAACGCTCGACGAGGCCACCGGTATCGCCAAGCGCGTGGTCATCGACTGGCGCTCGACGCGCGGCGGCTCGGACCTGCGTCCGGCCATCGTGATCAAGGGCAAGGACGGCAAGGTGCTCAAGCTCGCCCGTGGCGGCGACGCCCGCTACATGCTGTCGGTCGACGCCATTCTCTCGGTCGACATCGGAGCCAAGGTCCAGCCGGGCGACATCCTCGCCCGTGTCTCGACCGAAAGCGCCAAGACGCGTGACATCACCGGCGGTCTGCCGCGGGTGGCGGAACTGTTCGAGGCTCGGCGCCCGAAGGATGCGGCGATCATCGCCGAAATCGCGGGCACCATCCGGTTCGGGCGCGACTACAAGAACAAGCGTCGCATCTCGATCGAGCCGATGGACAAGACCGACGAGCCGCGCGAGTACCTGATCCCGAAGGGCAAGCACATCCACCTTCAGGACGGCGACGTCGTCGAAAAGGGCGACTTCATCGTGGAAGGCAACCCGGCGCCGCACGACATCCTTGCGGTCAAGGGCATCGAGGAGCTCGCGGCCTATCTGGTCAACGAGATCCAGGAGGTCTACCGGCTGCAGGGCGTGCTCATCAACGACAAGCACATCGAGGTGATTGTCCGTCAGATGCTCCAGAAGGTGGAAGTCACCGACCAGGGCGACACGGACATGATCTCCGGCGAGCAGGTCGACAAGATCGAGTTCGACGCGCTGAACGAGAAGGCCAGGGAAGAGGGCAAGAAGCCCGCCACGGGAACGCCGGTTCTGCTCGGCATCACCAAGGCGAGCCTCCAGACCCGCTCCTTCTTCTCGGCGGCATCGTTCCAGGAGACCACCCGCGTCCTCACCGAGGCGGCGGTCAACGGCAAGATCGATCCGCTCGAAGGCCTCAAGGAGAACGTCATCGTCGGCCGGCTGATCCCGGCGGGCACCGGCGCCTCCATGGCCAAGATCCGCGAAGTCGCCATGAAGCGCGACAAGCTGATCCTGGACGAGCGCGAGAAGCAGGCCGCCGTCGTGTCGCCGGCGCCGGAAGCCGAGCTTCCCGCGCTGCCGCCTGCGGAATGATCGTTCATCCGTAGGAATACCGAGGACAATGAAAAGGCCGGCTTTTGCCGGCCTTTTTGCTGCTTTCTTTGCTTGCTGCGATGCAGGATCGCCCTTTGTTCATCTTTCCTTCAGCCGCAAAAGCGCTTCTGCTAAGGCGACTTAGACCGGTGGTCCCGTGAAGGGGGCAGGGCCGGAAGACCACGGAACTCTCATGCTTGATCTTGCAATCGTAGGCGGCGGCCCCGGCGGGCTGATGAGCGCCTGGTACCTGAAGCGCAAGCTCGGCGACCTCTGCCGCGTCACCATCTACGAGGCCTCCGACCGGCTCGGCGGCAAGATCGTCACGCGCACGTTCGATTCGGCGCCCGCGATGTACGAGGCCGGCGTTGCCGAGATCTACGACTACTCGATGACGGGCCCGGACCCCTTGCGCGAGCTGATCCAGCATTTCGGACTCCAGACCATTCCGATGGATGCCGAGCAGGTCCAGTTCGGCGGTGAGCTGCTCAACGACGTTCCGGGCATGCGCCGCAAATACGGCGCCAAGACTGCGGCCGCGATCGAAGCCTTCCGCAAGCGCTGCGCCGAGGTGATGTCGCCGGTGGAATATTACGAGGGCGTCGGCGCGCACGACAACGAGCATCCCTGGGCCTACAAGACGGCCGAGCAGGTGCTCGACGAGGAGGTCGAGGACGCCATCGCAAAGCGCTTCTTCAAGGTGATGGCGCGCTCCGACATCGCGACCGAAAGCCACAACACCAACGGCCTCAACGCGCTCAAGAACTATCTGATGGACGTCGACGGCTATATCGGCCTCTATTCCATCCAGAACGGCAACGAGCAGCTGATCGAATGCCTGCAGTCGGAGGTCAATGCCGACATCCAGCTCAATCACCGCGTGCTCACCGTCGGCAAGGCGCCGACCGGCCGCTATCAGCTCAAGATGATGAACGGCAAGGGTCCGGAGACGCGCGACTTCGATCTCGTGCTGGTCTGCCTGCCGCATTCCTGGCTCGCCACCATGGGGTGGGAAGGCGAGCAGCTGCGCAAGTCGATGGTCAAGCACGTCTCATACTTCGACCGGCCCGCGCATTATTTGCGCGTCTCGATCCTGTTCGACGAGCCGTTCTGGGGCGACAGGATTCCGGGCGCATGGTTCATGTCGGAAGCCTTCGGCGGCTGCTGCGTCTACAACGAGGGCGCACGTCACGACGTCGGCAAGCATGGTGTTCTGAACTGGCTTATTCCCGGCTCCGACGCGCTGGCTTTTGCCAATCTGTCGGACCAGGAGCTGATCGATGCCGCCCTGAAGTCGCTGCCGGCCTCTCTCGGCGACGCGCGTCTGCACTTCATCGAAGGCAAGATCCATCGCTGGCTGTCCTCGGTGAACGCGCTGCCTGGTGGCTTGCCCGTGCGCGACGTCATGACCAATCACCGGCCCGAGCCGAAGGAGCACCCCGGCATCGTGGTGGTCGGCGACTATCTGTTCGATTCGACGCTGAACGGCCTGCTCGATTCCTCGGACGCGGCGACCGACATCATCCTGACCGAGATGATGCGCTTGCGCCGCGAACGCGCGCAGAGCGAGAAGCCGCTCTCTGACAAGATCGATCGCGATTATTTCGAGAATTATCGCGGCCTCGGCCCCTATCACCAGGCGTGGCGGCACTTCACCGATCCCGACTACCTGACCAAGCTGATCGGCATCGTCTGGGGCAAGGCGGCGGGCGCCAAGCTGCTCATCGCGGGCTCCGCCAGCGGCGAACTGGTCGGCGCGCTGCGCGATCGCGGCATCGATGCATGGGGGATGGAGAACAACCGCGCCATCCATGCCAAGACGCCGAAGGCGCTGAAGAAGTACAACAAGCTCGGCTCGATCACCGACATGCCGTTCAAGGACGGCACGTTCGACTTCGTGTTCGAGACCAGCCTCTGCCACGTTTCCCCGAAGCAGGTGGTCCGCGCCATCCGCGAGTTCAACCGCGTGGTCAAGACCGGCCTCGTGTTCGGCTCCATCACCTCGGACATGGCGCCGGCATTGATCGACCGCTACGACCTCCTGCGCGGGGTCAAGAAGCTCGGCACCTGGTGGGAATGGTCCGAGCTGTTCTTCGGCAACGGCTTCGACCTGTCGATGCACCGCAAGGATTGCACCGATGCGCTGTGGGAGGCGACACTCGCCGCCAACAAGGGGCCGGGGCAGTGGTACGCCGACGCGGACAGCTTGCGCTATTCCTTCTTCGACAAGGTCGAGGACGAGGACTAGTCCCAGGGAACGCGGATCGAGTTCGCCAATTGTTTTGCCGAATTCATCCTGATCGCATAGAATCGGTGCAATAGCGGTTGCCGCTATTCCTGCGTTCTCTGCGGTCATGCCGGCCGTCAGCATCGGTTGGTTTCATGGCGTCCAAACCCCTCCCGCCCGACAAACAGAAGCTCGCCGCGGAAGAGGCGGCCGAGCTCGACGACAAGCTTGCCGTCGCCAAGCCGGACCTCGACGAGGACGACGACGATGAGGCGGATGACGAGCTTGAGCTCGAGGACGACGACGAAGAAGACGAGGACCTCGTCGTCTTTACCGCGCGCGAAGCTGCCGGCGCCCTCGCGACCATCGTCGGGTTCGTCAAGCCCTATCTCTCCAATTACAAGCGGATGCTGTCATTCGTGGCATTCGGCGTCGTGATCGAGACGTTGTTCAACGTCATCATGCCGCTCAGCCTCAAGTTCCTGATCGACGATGCGCTCGGCGAGGAGGATTTTCAGGCGCTCTACAAGATCCTCGGCGTGCTCGCCGTCGCCGGCATCTTCACCTCGATCGTTGCGGTCTGGTACGAACGCTGGGACGCGCGCCTTGCCGCTTGCATCATCTCCGATGTCCGCAAGCGCCTGTTCGAGCACGTTCAGGATTTGCCGGCGGCCTATTTCGGCCGCACCCGGCGCGGCGAGATCCTGTCGCGCTTCTCGGTCGATCTCTCGGCCTTCGAAGGCGCGGTCAAGACGTTCGCCAACAGTGCCGCGCTGCCGTTCCTGGAGCTGATCGCCGGCATCATCCTGATGGTCTTCCTCAACTGGCAGCTCGCCGTCGTCGCCCTGCTGGTGTTCCCGATCACGCTGATCGGCCCCCGGATCCTGACGCCGAAGGCGGTGCAGGCCAATTACGAGCAGAAGCTCAACGAATCGGCGCTGCTCGGCCTGGTGCAGGAGAACGTGGCGGCCCAGGCGGTGATCAAGGCGTTCAGCCTGCAACGCAAGATGTTCGGTTTCTTCACCTTGCGCAACGACGAGACCCGCAACAGGATTGCCTCGGCCACATTCCTCTCGACCATGGTGGAGCGGACGGTCACCATCTCGGTGCTCCTCCTGCACCTGGTGGTGCTCGCGATCGGCGCCTATCTGGCGACCAAGGGCCAGATCACCATCGGCACCTTCGTCACCTTCGAGAGCGCGTTCTGGGAGGTCTCCTACAACATCGCCCATGTGATGCATTTCATCCCGGTGTCGATCTCCTCGGCCGCCGCGATCCGTCACATTCAGGAACTGCTCGACGAGCCGACCCGCGGGGCCGATCGTCCCGGCGCGCCGGACCTGCCGCGCATCACCAACGACATCACTTTCGATCACGTCACCTTCCAGTACGAGGGCAGCCAGACGCCGGTGCTGGACAATCTCAGCCTCAAGCTCAATGCCGGCAAGCGCATCGCGATCGTCGGTCCGAGCGGCTCCGGCAAGAGCACGCTGCTCAATCTGATCCTGCGGCTCTACGTGCCCGACGAAGGCCGCGTCGCCATCGACGGCGTCGACGTCCGCAAGGTGACGCTGGACTCGCTGCGCCGGAGCATGGCGGTGGTGTTCCAGGAGAACATGCTGTTCAACATGTCGATCCGCGAGAACATCCGGCTCGGCAAGGAGGGCGCAACCGACGAGGAGGTGGAGGAGGCCGCCAAGAAGGCCGAGATCCACCGCTACATCATGAGCCTGCCGCAGCGCTACGACACGCTGGTCGGCGAGCGCGGCGATACGCTGTCGGGCGGCCAGCGCCAGCGCATCGCGATCGCGCGCGCGATCATCCGGAACCCCTCCGTGCTGCTGCTGGACGAAGCCACCTCGGCGCTGGACCAGACCACCGAGGCCGCGATCAACCGCACGCTGCTCAAGGTCGCCAAGGGCCGCACCATGATCTGGTCGACCCACCGCCTGACCTCGGTGGTCGAAATGGACGAGATCATCGTGATTTCAGGGGGCAGGGCGATCGAGCGCGGCTCCCACGCCGAGCTGCTCGCCAAGAACGGCACCTATCGCAAGCTGTGGAACGATCAGATCCACCAGCCCCACGGCACCGCAGCTCACGCCGCCGACGACCGCGACGATGACGACGATGACGACGACGAGGAGGACTGACCGGGCCGTAGCGAGCCCGTGATTCTGGTCCGTGGCGCGCGGGCCGAACCTGGCGGCGAGTTCTTCGATTCGAAAAACGCGGTCAGATGGCTCTCATGCAGACCGGCCGGGCCGTCGAAAAGCGCCGTGCAGCCGACACCGCCGTTGTCGGTTGGACCGGACCACCCCACGCCGATCATGGTGATGTTCGTCGCGGATTGCTGCCGACGCGGAGAGATTAACGCGCCTTAACGCATTTCGAGCACAAAAGCCCCTCGCCGCCGATAATAAAGTTTCTTTTTGTCCGGATATAAATTGCTTGTGGGCTGGCGAATTGGAGACTTAGGTCCCATATTGGGGGCGGCGCGGCGAGGGCGGCAAACAGCGATTTTGGCAAGCGCATGAAGCGCTTTGTGACTGTCGTTTCACCTTGACTTGACCGATTCTCACTTATAGAAAGCGCCTCACTTAACGACAGGCGGTGAGCATCGCCAGCGTCGGAACGGGCCACCCGTTGATCCCCAAAGACTAGATCTGCCAGGGGTCGCAAAGACGGGCACCAACCTCGACGAATGCCGCTCAAACGCTGTCGATCATAGCTAGGCAATGCCAGTGCGACTTTAGTTCTCTCGAGCACGTTCTCTTGAGATCGAATTCGGATGCATGACCTCAGTGTGCGGGCCGCGGCATTGCGCTGAACGGCTTCAAGACTGCGGTCCTCTGTGGCGTCGAAGCGCTTTCCGCTCGTTGATGGAGCGGTTGGCGCAATTTCGCTTTGCGCGGGTTATTTCGCGCAAGGTGGCCTCCTCGGGCGGGTGGCTCGAACAGAATTTGCGGACCCGGTGACGGGCCGCGGCAAGACAGCGGACCCGAGAGGGGCCGCGGCAGAAAAAGGGTGAAGGCCAGTATGCCGACGATCAACCAGCTGATCGCTCAACCGCGGGAAGTGCAGAAGTCGCGCAAGAAGGTGCCGGCGCTGCAGCAGTCGCCGCAGAAGCGTGGTGTTTGCACGCGCGTCTACACCACGACCCCGAAGAAGCCGAACTCGGCGCTTCGTAAGGTTGCCAAGGTGCGCCTGACCAACGGCTTCGAGGTGATCGGCTACATCCCCGGCGAGGGCCATAACCTCCAGGAGCACTCGGTGGTCATGATCCGCGGCGGCCGCGTCAAGGACTTGCCGGGCGTGCGCTACCACATCCTCCGCGGCGTTCTGGACACCCAGGGCGTCAAGAACCGTAAGCAGCGTCGTTCGAAGTACGGCGCCAAGCGTCCGAAGTAAGCGGGAACCAAGCCTATGTCTCGTCGCCACTCTGCGGAAAAGCGCGAAGTTCTTCCGGATCCGAAGTTCGGGAACATCATCGTCACGAAGTTCATGAACTCGGTGATGTACGCCGGCAAGAAGTCGGTTGCGGAAGGCATCGTCTATGGTGCGTTCGGCATCATCGAATCCAAGACCAAGCAGAACCCGCTCGGCGTGTTCGAGCAGGCGCTCGAGAACGTCATGCCGACCATCGAGGTTCGCTCCCGCCGCGTCGGCGGCGCGACCTACCAGGTTCCGGTCGAGGTTCGCTCGACCCGCCGTCAGGCTCTCGGCATTCGCTGGCTGATCGCGGCTGCGCGCGAGCGCAACGAGAAGACGATGACCGAGCGGCTCTCGGCGGAGCTCTTGGACGCATCGAACAACCGGGGGAACGCCGTCAAGAAGCGCGAAGACGTGCACCGCATGGCGGAAGCCAACCGCGCCTTCTCGCACTACCGCTGGTAACGGCGACACACTCGGACTCGCAAGGAACGACCCATGCCCCGCCAACATGCCATCGAGGACTACCGTAACTTCGGTATCATGGCGCATATCGACGCCGGCAAGACCACGACCACCGAGCGCATCCTCTATTACACCGGCAAGAGCCACAAGATCGGCGAAGTGCACGAAGGTGCCGCGACGATGGACTGGATGGAGCAGGAGCAGGAGCGTGGCATCACGATCACCTCGGCCGCGACCACCGCGTTCTGGAACGGCAAGCGCCTGAACATCATCGACACGCCCGGCCACGTCGACTTCACCATTGAAGTCGAGCGTTCGCTGCGCGTGCTCGACGGCGCCGTCTGCGTGCTCGACTCCAACCAGGGCGTCGAGCCCCAGACCGAGACCGTCTGGCGCCAGGGCGACAAGTACAAGGTTCCGCGCATCGTCTTCGCCAACAAGATGGACAAGATCGGTGCCGACTTCTTCAAATGTCTGTCGGACATCGTCGATCGCCTGGGCGCCAAGCCCGTCGCGATCCAGCTTCCGATCGGTGCCGAGAACAACTTCAAGGGTCTCGTCGACCTCGTGAAGATGAAGGGCGTCGTCTGGAACGACGAGTCGCTCGGTGCCAAGTTCGACTACGTCGACATTCCGGAAGACCTCGTCGACCAGGCCAAGGAATACCGCGAGAAGATGGTGGAAGCCGCCGTCGAGCTCGACGATGACGCCATGGCCGCCTATCTCGACGGCAAGGAGCCGGACGAGGCGACCCTGAAGCGCCTGATCCGCAAGGCGGTGCTGACCGGCGCGTTCTATCCCGTGCTGTGCGGCTCGGCCTTCAAGAACAAGGGCGTGCAGCCGCTGCTCGACGCCGTCGTCGACTACCTGCCGTCGCCGCTCGACGTGCCCGCGATCAAGGGCACCGACGACAAGGGCAACGAAGTCGTGCGCAAGGCGGACGACAAGGAGCCGCTGGCGCTGCTCGCGTTCAAGATCATGGACGACCCGTTCGTCGGCACCATCACCTTCTGCCGCATCTACTCCGGCATTCTGCAGAGCGGCACCGGCGTCGTGAACTCGACCCGCGAGAAGAAGGAGCGGATCGGGCGCATGCTGTTGATGCATGCGAACAACCGCGAGGACATCAAGGAAGCCTACGCCGGCGACATCGTCGCGCTGGCCGGCCTGAAGGAAGCGCGCACCGGTGACACGCTGTGCGATCCCGACAAGCAGGTGATCCTGGAGAAGATGGAATTCCCCGAGCCGGTCATCGAGATCGCGATCGAGCCGAAGTCCAAGGCCGACCAGGAGAAGCTGGGCGTGGCGCTGGCCAAGCTCGCCGCGGAGGATCCGTCCTTCCGCGTGTCGACCGACCACGAGTCCGGCCAGACCATCCTCAAGGGCATGGGCGAACTCCATCTCGACATCAAGGTCGACATCCTCAAGCGCACCTACAAGGTCGATGCCAACATCGGCGCGCCGCAGGTGGCGTTCCGCGAGCGCATCACCAAGCGGGTGGAGCACAGCTACACCCACAAGAAGCAGACCGGCGGTACCGGCCAGTTCGCGGCCGTGTCGTTCATCGTCGAGCCGAACGAAGCCGGCAAGGGCTTCGAGTTCGAATCGAAGATCGTCGGCGGCGCGGTGCCGAAGGAATACATCCCCGGCGTCGAGAAGGGCCTGGAGAGCGTGCTGTCGTCCGGCGTGGTCGCGGGATTCCCCGTGGTCGACGTCAAGGTGCAGCTGGTCGACGGCAAGTATCACGACGTCGACTCGTCGGCGCTCGCCTTCGAAATCGCCTCGCGTGCCTGCTTCCGCGAAGCGCTGCAGATGGGCAAGTCCGTCCTGCTCGAGCCGATCATGAAGGTCGAGGTGGTGACCCCGGAAGACTACACCGGCTCGGTCATCGGCGACCTGAATTCCCGGCGCGGTCAGATCCAGGGGCAGGACATGCGCGGCAACGCCAACGTCATCAACGCGATGGTGCCGCTCATGAACATGTTCGGTTACGTGAACAATCTGCGCTCGATGAGCCAGGGTCGCGCGACCTTCACCATGCAGTTCGATCACTACGCAGAAGCGCCGGCCAACGTGTCGGCAGAAGTCCAGAAGAAGTTTGCCTGATTGTCGTCGGTTGAAAGCTGACGATTGAACGGAGAGTCAAATGGCCAAAGCAAAGTTTGAACGTACCAAGCCGCACTGCAACATCGGCACCATCGGTCACGTCGACCATGGCAAGACGTCGCTGACCGCGGCGATCACCAAGGTTCTCGCCGAAGCCGGCGGTGCGACGTTCACCGCGTACGACCAGATCGACAAGGCGCCGGAAGAGAAGGCCCGCGGCATCACCATCTCGACCGCGCACGTCGAGTACGAGACGCCGAACCGGCACTACGCCCACGTCGACTGCCCCGGCCACGCCGACTACGTGAAGAACATGATCACCGGCGCTGCCCAGATGGACGGCGCGATCCTGGTCGTGTCGGCCGCTGACGGCCCGATGCCGCAGACCCGCGAGCACATCCTGCTCGCCCGCCAGGTCGGCGTGCCCGCGCTCGTCGTGTTCCTCAACAAGTGCGACATGGTCGACGATCCGGAGCTGCTCGAGCTCGTCGAGCTCGAAGTCCGCGAGCTGCTCTCGAAGTACGAATTCCCCGGCGACAAGATCCCGATCATCAAGGGTTCGGCGCTGGCCGCTCTCGAAGACTCCGACAAGAAGCTCGGCCACGACGCCATCCTCGAGCTGATGAAGAACGTCGACGAGTACATCCCGCAGCCGGAGCGTCCGATCGACCAGCCGTTCCTGATGCCGGTTGAAGACGTGTTCTCGATCTCGGGCCGCGGCACCGTCGTGACCGGCCGTGTCGAGCGCGGCGTCGTCAAGGTCGGCGAGGAAATCGAGATCGTCGGTCTCCGCGCCACCCAGAAGACCACCGTCACCGGCGTCGAAATGTTCCGCAAGCTGCTCGATCAGGGCCAGGCCGGCGACAACATCGGCGCGCTGCTCCGCGGCACCAAGCGCGAGGACGTCGAGCGCGGCCAGGTTCTGGCCAAGCCGGGTTCGGTCAAGCCGCACACCAAGTTCAAGGCTGAGGCCTACATCCTCACCAAGGAAGAGGGCGGTCGCCACACCCCGTTCTTCACCAACTACCGTCCGCAGTTCTACTTCCGCACCACCGACGTGACCGGTGTCGTGCACCTGCCGGAAGGCACCGAGATGGTGATGCCGGGCGACAACATCGCGATGGAAGTGCACCTGATCGTGCCGATCGCGATGGAAGAGAAGCTCCGCTTCGCGATCCGCGAAGGCGGCCGCACCGTCGGCGCCGGCGTCGTCGCCTCGATCATCGAGTAATTACGAGAAAAGGGACGGCGAGTAGCGAATGGTGACATTCGCTATTCGCTATTCGCCACCCACTGAAGAGAGACCACGGCAATGAACGGCCAAAACATTCGTATCCGTCTCAAGGCGTTCGACCATCGTATCCTCGATACGTCGACCCGCGAGATCGTGAACACGGCGAAGCGCACCGGCGCGCAGGTCCGCGGACCCATTCCGCTGCCCACCCGCATCGAGAAGTTCACCGTCAACCGTTCGCCCCACGTCGACAAGAAGAGCCGCGAACAGTTCGAGATGCGCACTCACAAGCGCCTGCTCGACATCGTCGATCCGACCCCGCAGACCGTCGATGCTTTGATGAAGCTCGACCTGGCCGCCGGTGTCGACGTCGAGATCAAGCTCTAAGATTTTGGATCCCGTTCGCCAAAAGCGGACAAAGAGAACAGGAAGCAAGCCGATGCGCTCCGGAGTGATCGCACAAAAGGTCGGGATGACGCGGGTCTTCACGGAGGCCGGCGAACATATCCCCGTGACCGTGCTGAAGCTCGGCAATTGCCAGGTCGTAGGCCACCGCACCGAAGAGAAGAACGGTTACGTCGCGCTCCAGCTCGGTTCGGGCAGCCGCAAGACCGTTTACATGCCGAAGGCCGAGCGCGGCCAGTTCGCGGTCGCCAAGGTCGAGCCGAAGCGCCGGGTCGAGGAATTCCGCGTCACCGCGGACGCCATGATCCCGGTCGGCGCTGAGATCCAGGCTGACCACTTCGTTGTCGGTCAGTTCGTCGACGTCACCGGCACCTCGGTCGGTAAGGGCTTCGCCGGCGGCATGAAGCGCTGGAACTTCGGCGGTCTGCGCGCCACACACGGTGTGTCGATCTCGCACCGCTCGATCGGTTCGACCGGTGGCCGTCAGGACCCCGGCAAGACCTGGAAGAACAAGAAGATGCCCGGCCACATGGGTGTCGACCGCATCACCACGCTCAACCTTCGCGTCGTCCAGACCGATGTCGAGCGTGGCCTGATCCTCGTCGAGGGCGCCGTTCCCGGCTCCAAGGGCGGCTGGATCCGCGTGCGCGACGCCGTCAAGAAGCCGCTGCCGAAGGAAGCTCCGAAGCCCGGCAAGTTCAAGGTTGCTGGCGACGCGGAAGCCGCTCCGGCTGCGCAGGAGGCGTGAGATGGAATTGAAGGTCACCACCCTCGAAGGTAAGGAAGCCGGCTCCGTCCAGCTGTCCGACGCCATTTTCGGTCTCGAGCCGCGCGAGGACATCATCGCGCGCTGCGTGCAGTGGCAGCTCAACAAGCGCCAAGCCGGCACGCACAAGGCCAAGGGCCGCGCCGAGATCTGGCGCACCGGCAAGAAGATGTACAAGCAGAAGGGCACCGGCGGTGCTCGTCACGGCTCGGCTCGCGTGCCGCAGTTCCGCGGCGGCGGTCGTGCCTTCGGTCCGGTGGTGCGTTCGCACGCCACCGACTTGCCGAAGAAGGTCCGCGCGCTCGCACTGAAGCATGCGCTCTCGGCCAAGGCCAAGGACGGCGATCTCGTCGTGATCGAGAAGGCCGCGCTGGAAGCCGCCAAGACCAAGGCGCTGCTCGGCCACTTCTCGGGCCTCGGCCTCACCAACGCGCTGATCATCGACGGTGCCGAGCTCAACAACGGCTTCGCCGCTGCGGCCCGCAACATCCCGAACATGGACGTGCTGCCGATCCAGGGCATCAACGTCTATGACATCCTGCGCCGTCAGAAGCTCGTTCTGACCAAGGCCGCCATCGATGCGCTGGAGGCGCGCTTCAAATGAGCAAGAACATCGAGCCTCGCCACTACGACGTGATCCTGTCGCCGGTCGTGACCGAAAAGGCGACGATCGCTTCGGAGCACAACAAGGTGCTGTTCAAGGTGGCCGCCAAGGCGACCAAGCCGCAGATCAAGGAAGCGATCGAGAAGCTGTTCGACGTCAAGGTCAAGAGCGTCAACACGCTGGTCCGCAAGGGCAAGGTCAAGGCCTTCCGCGGCACCATCGGCTCGCAGTCGAACAGCAAACGCGCGATCGTGACCCTCGAAGAGGGTCACCGGATCGACGTCACCACCGGTCTGTAAGGTCGTACGACGATGGCACTGAAGACATTCAATCCCACGACGCCGGGCCAGCGCCAGCTGGTCATGGTCGATCGTTCGGCCCTGTACAAGGGCAAGCCGGTCAAGGCGCTCACCGAAGGCAAGAAGTCCTCGGGCGGTCGCAACAACACCGGTCGCATCACCGTGCGCTTCCGCGGCGGCGGTCACAAGCAGACGCTGCGCCTCGTCGACTTCAAGCGCGACAAGGTCGATGCGCCCGCGACGGTCGAGCGGCTGGAATACGATCCGAACCGCACTGCGTTCATCGCGCTGATCAAGTACCAGGACGGCGAGCAGGCCTATATCCTGGCGCCGCAGCGTCTGGCCGTGGGCGACACCATCGTGGCCGGGAACTATGTCGACGTGAAGCCGGGCAACGTCATGCCGCTCGGCAACATGCCGGTCGGCACGATCATCCACAACATCGAGGTCAAGATCGGGAAGGGTGGCCAGCTGGCCCGTTCCGCGGGGACGTACGCCCAGCTCGTCGGCCGCGATCAGGACTACGTCATCATCCGCCTGAATTCGGGCGAGCAGCGCCTGGTGCACGGCCGTTGCCGCGGCACGATCGGCGCGGTGTCGAACCCGGATCACATGAACACCTCGATCGGCAAGGCCGGCCGCAACCGTTGGCTGGGCCGCAAGCCGCATAACCGCGGTGTTTCGATGAACCCGATCGACCATCCGCACGGCGGTGGTGAAGGTCGTACCTCGGGCGGTCGTCACCCGGTCACTCCGTGGGGCAAGCCGACCAAGGGCAAGAAGACCCGCTCCAACAAGTCGACCAACAAATTCATTCTCCTAAGCCGCCACAAGCGGAAGAAGTAAGGAACGCCGGACATGGTTCGTTCAGTCTGGAAAGGCCCGTTCGTCGAGGGTTCTCTGCTCAAGAAGGCAGATGCCGCGCGCGCGTCCGGCCGTCACGACGTCATCAAGATCTGGAGCCGTCGCTCGACGATCCTGCCGCAATTCGTCGGTCTGACCTTCGGCGTCTACAACGGTCAGAAGCACGTGCCGGTGGCCGTGAACGAGGAAATGGTCGGTCACAAGTTCGGCGAGTTCTCGCCGACCCGGACCTTCCATGGCCACTCCGGCGACAAGAAAGCCAAGAAGGCTTGAGGATTAAACGATGAGCAAACCTAAGCGCGAACGGAGCC
Source organism: Bradyrhizobium sp. SPXBL-02 (assembly GCF_051853065.1). Classification (NCBI taxonomy): domain Bacteria; kingdom Pseudomonadati; phylum Pseudomonadota; class Alphaproteobacteria; order Hyphomicrobiales; family Nitrobacteraceae; genus Bradyrhizobium; species Bradyrhizobium sp. SPXBL-02. The sequence continues at coordinate 3,408,199 of NZ_CP182474.1, forward strand.
TCGCCGAGAACGAGGCCAAGGCGGTCGCCCGGATGCTGCGGGTGAGCCCGCAGAAGCTCAACCTGGTCGCCCAGCTCATTCGCGGCCGGAAGGCGTCTGCCGCGCTCGCCGACCTGCAGTTTTCGCGCAAGCGGATCGCGGTCGACGTGAAGAAGTGCCTGGAATCGGCGATCGCCAACGCCGAGAACAACCACGACCTCGACGTCGACGATCTCGTCGTGGCGCAGGCCTTCGTCGGCAACGGCCTCGTGATGAAGCGCTTCGCCGCCCGCGGCCGTGGCCGCTCGGGCCGTGTCTACAAACCGTTTTCGCAGCTGACGATCATCGTTCGTCAGGTCGAAGCTGAAGCCGCCGCTTAAGGGCGCAGGAGAACACGATGGGTCAAAAGATCAATCCGATCGGTCTGCGCCTCGGCATCAACCGGACCTGGGATTCCCGCTGGTTCGCCGGCAAGCAGGAATACGGCAAGCTGCTGCACGAGGACGTCAAGATCCGTGAGATCCTGCACAAGGAGCTCAAGCAGGCGGCCGTCGCCCGCATCGTGATCGAGCGTCCGCACAAGAAGTGCCGCGTCACCATCCATTCGGCCCGTCCGGGCGTGGTGATCGGCAAGAAGGGCGCCGACATCGACAAGTTGCGCAAGAAGGTCGCGGACATCACCTCGTCCGACGTCGTCATCAACATCGTCGAAATCCGCAAGCCGGAGCTCGATGCGACGCTGGTGGCCGAGTCGATCGCGCAGCAGCTCGAGCGCCGCGTGGCTTTCCGCCGTGCCATGAAGCGCGCCGTGCAGTCGGCGATGCGTCTCGGCGCGGAAGGCATCCGCATCAACTGCTCGGGTCGTCTGGGCGGTGCGGAAATCGCGCGCATGGAGTGGTACCGCGAAGGCCGCGTGCCGCTGCACACGTTGCGTGCCGACATCGACTACGGCGTTGCGACGGCGTTCACGACCTTCGGCACCTGCGGCGTCAAGGTCTGGATCTTCAAGGGCGAGATCCTCGAGCACGATCCGATGGCCCAGGACAAGAGAATGGCCGAAGGCGAGACCGGCGGCAGTGGCGATCGCGGTGGCCGTCAGCGCCGCGAGACGGCCGCTGCCTAAAGCCAGACAGGAATTTGAGGGCTTAAAGCCATGATGCAACCTAAGAAAACGAAGTTCCGGAAGGCGCATAAGGGCCGCATCCACGGCGTTGCGTCTTCGGGCGCGACGTTGGCGTTCGGCCAGTTCGGCCTGAAGGCGACCGAGCCTGAGCGCGTCACCGCGCGCCAGATCGAAGCCGCCCGCCGCGCGCTGACCCGCCACATGAAGCGCGCCGGCCGCGTCTGGATCCGCGTGTTCCCCGACGTTCCGGTGTCGAAGAAGCCGGCCGAAGTCCGCATGGGCTCCGGCAAGGGTTCGCCGGAATTGTGGGTCGCGCGCGTCAAGCCGGGCCGGGTGCTGTTCGAGATCGACGGCGTCAACACCCAGACGGCGCGTGAGGCGCTGACCCTGGCGGCCGCCAAGCTGCCGATCAAGACGCGCTTCGTCGAGCGCATTGCGGAGTAATGGCCATGGCCCAGATGAAGATCGAAGACATCCGCGCGATGAGCCCCGACCAGCAGGATGAGGCCATCCTGAACCTGAAGAAGGAGCGCTTCAACCTGCGCTTCCAGCGCGCCACCGGCCAGCTCGAGAACACCTCGCGCCTGCGCGAGGCCCGCCGTGACATCGCCCGGATCAAGACCATCGCCGCGCAGACGCGCGCGAAGAAGAAGTAAGAGGCTTACGAAGATGCCGAAACGTACTTTGCAGGGCGTGGTCGTCAGCGACAAGCAAGCCAAGACCATCGTGGTGCGCGTCGACCGCCGCTTCACGCACCCGATCTACAAGAAGACGATCCGCCGTTCCAAGAATTACCACGCGCACGACGAGAGCAATCAGTTCAAGCCGGGCGACATGGTGTGGATCGAGGAAACCAAGCCGATTTCGAAGTTGAAGCGCTGGGTCGTGATCCGGGGCGAACACAAGAAAAGCGCCTGATCTGTTGGCTTTAGCCGACTGACTTCAGGGAAATGTTGAGCGCCGGCTGGGCTGGCGCAAAGAGAAAGAGGACGAGGTGCATCAATGATTCAGATGCAGACCAACCTCGACGTGGCCGACAATTCTGGCGCACGCCGTGTCATGTGTATCAAGGTGCTCGGGGGATCCAAGCGCCGCTACGCCACGATCGGCGACATCATCGTCGTGTCGATCAAGGAAGCCATTCCGCGTGGCAAGGTGAAGAAGGGCGACGTGATGAAGGCCGTCGTGGTGCGCGTCCGCAAGGACATCCGCCGCGCCGACGGCTCGGTCATCCGCTTCGACCGCAACGCCGCCGTGCTGATCAACAACCAGTCCGAGCCGGTCGGCACCCGTATCTTCGGGCCCGTGCCGCGCGAGCTGCGCGCCAAGAACCACATGAAGATCATCTCGCTCGCGCCGGAGGTGCTGTGATGGCTGCGAAGATCCGCAAGGGCGACAAGGTCGTCGTGCTGACCGGCCGCGACAAGGGCCGCACCGGCGAAGTGTTCGAGGTTCGCCCCGACGCCGGCACCGCGCTGGTGCGCGGCATCAACATGGTCAAGCGTCACCAGAAGCAGACGCAGGCCCAGGAGGGCGGCATCATCTCGAAAGAGGCGCCGATCCAACTGTCCAACATCGCGTATGTCGGCAAGGACGGAAAGCCGACCCGCGTCGGATTCAAGATTCTGGCGGACGGCAAGAAGGTCCGCATCGCCAAGAGCTCGGGAGCTGAGATCGATGGCTGAGGCCGCTTACACGCCGCGCCTGCGCGCGGAATATGACGCGAAGATCCGCACGGCTCTGACCGAGAAGTTCGGTTACGAGAACGTCATGCAGGTTCCGCGCCTGGACAAGGTCGTGCTGAACATGGGCGTTGGCGATTCCGTCAACGACCGCAAGAAGGCCGAGACCGCCGCTGCCGAATTGACCCAGATCGCCGGCCAGAAGGCGATCGTGACCTATTCGCGCATCGCGATCGCGACCTTCAAGCTGCGTGAGAACCAGCCGATCGGCTGCAAGGTCACGCTGCGCAAGGCCCGCATGTACGAGTTCATCGATCGCCTGGTGAACGTTGCGCTGCCGCGCGTGCGCGACTTCCGCGGCCTGAACCCGAAGAGCTTCGACGGCCGCGGCAACTACTCGCTCGGCATCAAGGAGCACATCATTTTCCCCGAGATCGACTTCGACAAGGTCACGGAAGCCCGCGGTATGGACATCACCGTCTGCACCACGGCCAAGACCGACGAAGAGGCGAGGGCCTTGTTGACCGCTTTCAATTTCCCGTTCCGGCAGTGAGACGCTGACTTAGAGCCTCTCAAACGCGGATACCCAGGAGCCAAGCATGGCAAAGAAGAGTTCAGTCGAGAAGAACAACCGGCGCAAGCGGATGGTGAAGAACGCCGCCGCCAAGCGCGAGCGGTTGAAGGCGATCATCGCCGACAAGACGCTGCCGATGGAGGAGCGGTTCGCCGCGACCCTGAAGCTGGCGGAAATGCCGCGCAACTCGTCGGCGACCCGCATCCGCCTGCGCTGCGAGCTGTCGGGCCGTCCGCGCTCGAACTATCGCAAGAACAAGCTGTCCCGTATCGCGCTGCGCGAACTTGGCTCCAAGGGCATGGTCCCGGGCCTCGTGAAGTCCAGCTGGTAAGGAGGGTCGTTTAGATGTCTACGCACGATCCAATCAGCGATCTGATCACCCGTATCCGCAACGCGCAGATGCGCTCCAAGACCAAGGTCTCCACGCCTGGTTCGAAGATGCGCGAGAACGTGCTCGAGGTCCTCAAGTCCGAGGGCTACATCCGCGGCTACGCCACGCTCGAGCACTCCTCGGGCCGCAGCGAGATCGAGATCGAGCTGAAGTATTTCGACGGCGAGCCCGTCATCCGCGAGATCGAACGTGTCTCCAAGCCCGGGCGCCGTGTTTACGCCTCGGTGAAGAACCTGCCGCGGGTGAATAACGGTCTCGGCATTTCGGTGTTGTCGACGCCGAAGGGGATCATGGCCGACCACAGCGCGCGCGACGCGAATGTGGGCGGTGAAGTCCTCTTCACGGTGTTCTGAGAAGGATTTTTCATCCATGTCACGAGTTGGCAAAAGGCCTGTGGCGGTTCCGTCGGGTGTGACCGCGACCGTCGATGGGCAGACCGTCAAGATGAAGGGGCCGAAGGGCCAGCTTCAGTTCGTCGTTCATGACGACGTCGAGGTGAAGCTCGAGAACGGCCAGGTCAAGGTCAAGCCGCGCGCTGAGACCAACCGCGCGCGGGCGCTGTACGGCACCGCTCGCGCCCAGGTCGCGAATCTGGTCGAAGGCGTCACCAAGGGCTTCGAGAAGAAGCTCGAGATCACCGGCGTCGGCTATCGCGCCGCGATGCAGGGCAAGAATCTGCAGCTCGCGCTCGGTTACAGCCATGACGTGATCTATCCGATCCCCGAGGGGATCACGATCACCGTGCCGAAGCCGACCGAGATCACGGTGACGGGCAGCGACGTCCAGCGTGTCGGCCAGGTCGCCGCCGAGATCCGCTCCTATCGCCCGCCGGAGCCCTACAAGGGCAAAGGCGTGAAGTATGTTGGCGAATTCATCTTCCGCAAGGAAGGCAAGAAGAAGTAACGGAGCCGGTCATGTCCAAAGCCAAGGTTACGAATGCCCGGCGCAAGCGGAGTGTGCGGCTGAAGCTGCGCCGTTCCGCCGGCGGCCGTCCGCGCCTGTCGGTGTTCCGCTCGTCCAAGCACATCTACGCCCAGGTCATCGACGACCTGAAGGGCGAGACGCTGGCCTCTGCCTCGTCGCTCGAGAAGTCGATGCGCGACGGCGGCAAGACCGGCGCCGACATCGATGCGGCGAAGGCGGTCGGCAAGTTGCTGGCCGAGCGCGCCGCCGAGAAGGGCGTCAAGGAAGTCGTGTTCGATCGCGGCAGCTATCTCTATCACGGGCGCGTCAAGGCTCTGGCCGACGCGGCGCGTGAGAGCGGGCTGAGCTTCTAACAGAATTTGAGGATTGAGGCGCGAGCCTCTGAAGGATTGGAAAAACCATGGCAGCTGAACGCGAACAACGTGGTGGACGCGATCAACGCGGCGGCGGACGTGAACGCAGGGAGCGCGAGGAGCGCGACAGCGAGTTCGTCGACAAGCTCGTCCACATCAACCGCGTGGCCAAGGTCGTCAAGGGCGGCAAGCGCTTCGGTTTCGCGGCGCTGGTCGTGATCGGCGACCAGAAGGGCCGCGCCGGCTTCGGTCACGGCAAGGCGCGCGAAGTGCCTGAGGCGATCCGCAAGGCGACCGAGTCCGCCAAGCGCAACCTGACGCGGGTGTCGCTGCGCGAGGGCCGCACGCTCCATCACGACATCGCCGGCCGTCATGGCGCGGGCCGTGTCTACCTGCGTGCAGCTCCGGCCGGTACCGGCATCATCGCCGGCGGCCCGATGCGCGCCGTGTTCGAGACGCTCGGCGTCCAGGACGTGGTGGCGAAGTCGATCGGCTCGTCGAACCCGTACAACATGGTGCGCGCGACCTTCGACGCGCTGAAGCACCAGGATTCGCCGCGTTCGGTCGCAGCCCGCCGCAACATCAAGGTGTCCACCCTCCAGTCCCGTCGTATCGGCGGCGATGCCGAGGCGGCCGCCGACTAACGGAAGCTTTTCGGAGTAGACTCCCATGGCCAAGGCCGCAAAGACGATCAAGGTCGAGCAGACCGGCAGCGCGATCCGCCGCCATCACTCGCAGCGTTCGACCCTGATCGGGCTCAAGCTCAACAAGATCGGCCGTACCAGCGAACTGCCGGATACCCCGGCGGTCCGCGGCATGATCGAGAAAGTTCACCATCTCGTCCGCATCATCGACGAGAAGTAAGCAAAGGCGAACGGTCCCGGAAAGCCGGAAGCGGTTTTCGGTGAAGATCGTGCGCAAGACACAAGGAGAAGGGCGATGAAGCTCAGCGATATCGCCGACAACGCCGGCTCGCGCAAGAAGCGTATGCGCGTCGGCCGCGGCATCGGTTCCGGCAAGGGCAAGCAGTCCGGCCGCGGCGGCAAGGGCCAGACCGCGCGTTCGGGCGTGCGCATCAAGGGTTTCGAAGGCGGCCAGATGCCGATGCATCGCCGTCTGCCCAAGCGCGGCTTCAACAACATCTTCCGCGTCGAGTTCGCCGAGATCAATCTCGACCGGCTCCAGGAAGCGGTCGATGCCAAGAAGATCGACGCCGGCAGCGTCGTCAACGTCGAGGCCCTGGTGAAGGGCGGCGTGCTGCGCCGCGCCAAGGCCGGCCTGCGGCTGCTCGGCCGTGGCGAACTCAAGTCCAAGCTCAACATCGAAGTGCACGGCGCCAGCAAGACCGCGATCGCGGCGGTCGAGAAGGCCGGCGGCTCGGTGAAGATCCTCGCCCAGCCCAAGGAAGAAGGCGAGGCGGCGTAACAACTGCGTCATTGGCCCGCGGCGCGCGGGCCTTTACGCATGCGGGACGTGGACTTATCGAAGCCGAGCCCCAGATAATGTCCGGCGTCCGCTAAACTAGCCCGGCCGCGGGCATGACGGCGCAACAGGCGGCGGGAGAAAGTCCAAGATGGTCTCTGCAGCGGAACAACTGGCAGCCAATCTCAATTTCGGCGCGTTTGCCAAGGCCGACGAACTGAAGAAGCGCATCTGGTTCACCCTGGGTGCGCTGCTCGTTTATCGGCTCGGGACCTACATCCCGCTGCCCGGCATCGATCCCAACGTCTGGGAGCAGGTGTTCCGCTCCCAGGCGGGCGGCATTCTCGGTATGTTCAACATGTTCGCCGGCGGCGGCATCCACCGCATGGCGATCTTCGCGCTGAACATCATGCCGTACATCTCGGCCTCGATCATCATCCAGCTCCTCACCACCGTCTCGCCGCAGCTCGAGGCCCTGAAGAAGGAAGGTGAGGCCGGCCGCAAGACGCTGAACCAGTACACGCGCTATCTGACCGTCATCCTGGCCGCGTTCCAGTCCTACGGCATCGCGGTGGGCCTCGAAGGCGCCGGCAACGTCGTCGCCGACCCCGGCTTGTTCTTCCGCCTGTCCACGGCGATCACGCTGACCGGCGGCACCATGTTCCTGATGTGGCTCGGCGAGCAGATCACCTCGCGCGGCATCGGCAACGGTATCTCGCTGATCATTCTCGCCGGCATCGTCGCCGAGCTGCCCGCGGCGCTCGCCGGCATGCTCGAGCTCGGCCGTCAGGGCGCGATGTCGACCGGCCTGATCCTGGTCGTCATCGTCATGGCCGTCGCCGTGATCGCCTTCATCGTGTTCATGGAGCGCGCCCAGCGCCGGCTCTTGATCCAGTATCCGAAGCGCCAGGTCGGCAACAAGATGTTCGAGGGCCAGTCCTCGCATCTGCCGCTCAAGCTCAACACCTCCGGCGTGATCCCGCCGATCTTCGCATCCTCGCTGCTGCTGCTGCCGACCACGGTTGCGAACTTCAACACGGGAAGCGGGCCGGAGTGGTTCCAGTGGATCACCACCCAGCTCGGCCATGGCCGCCCGCTGTTCCTGATCATGTATCTGGCGCTGATCGTGTTCTTCGCCTTCTTCTACACCGCGATCGTGTTCAACCCGACCGAGACCGCGGACAATCTGAAGAAGCACGGCGGCTTCATTCCGGGCATTCGCCCGGGCGAGCGCACCGCGGAATACATCGACTATGTGCTGTCGCGCATCACCGTGCTGGGCGCGATCTATCTCGCCATCGTCTGCTTGATCCCGGAAATCCTGATCTCCTACGCCTCGGTGCCGTTCTATTTCGGCGGCACCTCGCTCTTGATCGTCGTCAGCGTCACCATGGACACGGTGGCCCAGGTGCAAGGCTATCTGCTGGCGCACCAGTACGAAGGCCTGATCCGCAAGTCCAAGCTGCGAGGCCGCCGTAGATGAGCAGGGAGCTCGCGCGCCGAATCGCTTTCACGATCGGCGCACTGCTCCTTTTCAGGCTCGGCACGCAGGTCCCGATTCCGGGACTGGATCTCTCCGACGTCTCGCCGACGCTGGATCTCGTCTCCCGGCTTTCGATCTTTGCGCTCGGCCTCATTCCCTATCTGACTGCGGCAATCTTCATCCGGCTGCTCTCCGTGGTGTGGCGCGGCCTGAATTCGCTCGAACGGTCGGGCGAGGGCGGACGGCGGAAGATCGCGCGCGCCACGCTCGGGCTCACACTCGGGCTTGCGGCCTTTCAGGCCTACGGCATCGCCTCGGCACTGACGTCGATCCCGGGCCTCGTCAAAAATCCCGACGGCTGGTTCGTGACGACGGCTACGGCCTCGATGGTCGGCGGCGTCTTCGTGCTGGTGTGGCTCAGCGAACAGATGACCCGCTACGGCATTGGCAATGGCCTGGCGTTGATCTTGAGCGCGGGCTTCATCGTCGCCATTCCGCAAAACATTACCGGTATCGCGGATCTCATGCGGAGTGGGGCGATCTCGGGCAATCTTGTGCTCGGCCATGTCGTGTTCTGGATCGCGACCGTCGTCGTGATCGTGCTTGTCGAAGGCGCGCGGCGAAATATCCGGGTCCAGTTCGCCGCACACAGCGTCGGCACGCGGCAACTGCCTGTGCGCGATGCGATGCTGCCGATCAAGCTCAACAGCGCCGGGTTCCTGATTCCCGTCACCGTAGCGCCGTGGATATTCTATCTGCCGCTTGCCTTTGCAGGCTTCCTTCTGGGCAGCGATCATCCCCTCGTCGCCGCGGCCTACCGGCATCTCCAGCTCGGGCAGCCGGTGCACGTCATTCTCGTGTCGATCGCCGTGTTCGTGCTCGCCTTCGTCTATACCGCCTATGTCGTCGATCCCGAACACACGGCCAAATCCCTGGCGGATCGTGGCGGCACCATTCCCGGTGTCGCTCGGGGTGAAGCCACGGCCGACTATCTCGATCGCGTGGTGTCATTGACGACAGTCGTCGGAGCCGTCTACCTGACGGCGTTGCAGTTGATTCCGGAGGTGTTCGAGCTTTACGGGATCGGGCTGCCTTATAGTATGGTCGTCAACGGCGGTGGGGCGCTGGTTGTGGTTTGCACCGCTCTTGATATCAAAGCACAGGTGCGCGACGTATCGCTCACCAATCCGGGGGGCGTACGCCGATGAGAATTATACTTCTGGGACCGCCGGGGTCGGGCAAGGGGACTCAGGCCCAGCTCTTGGTGCAGCGCTATGGCATCGTCCAGCTCTCGACCGGCGAGATGCTGCGTGCCGCGGTTGCGGCCGGCACCCCGGTCGGGTTGAAGGCCAAGGAGATCATGGCCAGCGGCGGCCTCGTGCCCGATGACGTCGTGGTGGGAATCATTTCCGACCGCATCGACCAGCCGGACGCCAAGAACGGTTTCATCCTCGACGGTTTTCCGCGCACCGTGCCGCAGGCCGAGGCGCTGGACGAGCTGCTCAAGCGCAAGCATCTCAAGCTCGACGCCGTGATCGAGCTCCGGGTCAACGAGAGCGCGCTTCTGAGCCGCGTCGAGACCCGCGTCGCCCAGATGCGGGAGCGCGGCGAGGAGGTCCGGCTCGACGACACCCCGGAGGTCCTGACCAAGCGGCTGGCCAGCTACCGCAGCCAGACGGAACCGCTGATTCACTACTATTCCGAGCGTCGGAAGCTCTCGACCATCGACGGCATGATGGCCATCGACGAGGTCACCCGCGCCATCCACCGCCAGCTCCTGGCGCTGGGGGCGGTCGAGCCCAAGACACATGCCCGGAGCGCCGCCAAGGCGGCGCCGGCCAAGAAGGCCAAGGCGGGGAAGAAATCGCCCCAAAAGCCGGCGAAGGCTGCCAAGAAGGCCGCCAAATCGGCCAAAACCGCCAAAAAGGCCAAGAAAACCGCCAAGAAGACGGTCAAAAAGGCAGCCAAAAAGACCGCCAAGAAGGCCGTCAAAAAGGGTGCCAAAAAGGCTGCAAAAAAGGTCACGAAAAAGCGAGCCAAACGCTAGCAGCGGTTGACGAAAGCCCCTGGAATCCCCTAATAAGCCCCGCATCCAAGTCGGATAGTTTCAGACGATGCCGGGCCCCAGGAAGACCGGGGGTGGGCGTCGTGTTCGCGTTTGTGAACACCTGCCCGAGAACGCAAGCACTTAAAGCCCGATTCCTGACGAGGGGTCGGCAACAGGAGAGAAGGCCGTGGCCCGTATTGCCGGCGTGAACATTCCCACCAACAAGCGCGTGCTGATCGCGCTCCAGTACATCCATGGCATCGGTCAGAAGATCGCCGGTGAGATCCTGGAGAAGGTCAAGATCCCCGTGGATCGTCGCGTCAACCAGCTCAGCGACGCCGAAGTGCTCCAGATCCGCGAAGTCATCGACCGCGACTATCTCGTCGAGGGCGACCTGCGTCGTGAGGTCGGCATCAACATCAAGCGTCTGATGGACCTCGGCTGCTATCGCGGCCTGCGTCATCGTCGCGGTCTGCCGGTGCGCGGTCAGCGGACCCACACCAATGCGCGCACGCGCAAGGGCCCGGCCAAGGCCATCGCCGGCAAGAAGAAGTAAGTTTTCGAATCCAGTCACGGCGTGTGGCGATGCGGGGAGGCCCGTTCGCCACGCGCTTTTCGTTCCACAGGTGTAGCCGCTGGCATTACGGCGGCGTTTGAGATCTTCAGGAAAGGGACTCAATGGGCAAGGAAGCCACCCGCGTTCGTCGTCGTGAGCGCAAGAACATCGCCTCCGGCGTCGCGCATGTGAACTCGTCGTTCAACAACACGACCATCACCATCACCGACGCGCAGGGCAACACGATCGCCTGGTCTTCGGCCGGCACGATGGGCTTCAAGGGCTCGCGCAAGTCGACCCCGTACGCCGCGCAGGTTGCCGCCGAGGACGTGTCCAAGAAGGCGCAGGAGCACGGCATGCGCACGCTGGAAGTCGAGGTCGCCGGTCCCGGTTCGGGCCGCGAATCGGCGCTCCGCGCGCTCCAGGCCGCCGGCTTCACCGTCACCTCGATCCGCGACGTGACCACGATCCCGCACAACGGTTGCCGTCCGCGCAAGCGTCGTCGCGTTTGATTTTTGACGAGCTGCGGGCGCATCGGCGCCCGCAGTGACTTTGCAAGAAGCCGCGGGAATGATCTGCGGCCTTTCTCCAACGCCAGTATTTGCACCGTCAAATCGACTGGCCTGTATGGGTGAAACAGTGACGATCCAGAAAAATTGGCAAGAACTGATTAGGCCGAACAAGCTCCAGGTCACGCCTGGCAGCGATCCCTCGCGTTTTGCGACCATCGTCGCCGAGCCGCTCGAGCGTGGTTTCGGCCAGACCCTCGGCAATGCGCTGCGCCGCATCCTGCTCTCCTCGCTTCAGGGCGCGGCCGTGCAGTCGGTGCACATCGACGGCGTGCTGCACGAGTTCTCCTCGATCGCGGGCGTCCGTGAGGACGTCACCGACATCGTGCTGAACATCAAGGACATCTCGATCAAGATGCAGGGCGAAGGCCCCAAGCGCATGGTCGTGAAGAAGCAGGGTCCGGGCGTCGTCACCGCCGGCGACATCCAGACCGTCGGCGATGTGGTCGTGCTCAATCCCGATCTGCAGATCTGCACGCTCGACGAGGGCGCCGAGATCCGCATGGAGTTCACGGTCTCGACCGGCAAGGGCTACGTGCCCGCCGAGCGCAATCGTCCCGAGGACGCGCCGATCGGCCTGATCCCGGTCGACAGCCTGTACTCGCCGGTCCGCAAGGTCTCCTACAAGGTCGAGAACACCCGCGAGGGCCAGATCCTCGACTACGACAAGCTGACCATGACGATCGAGACCAACGGCGCGATCACGCCGGATGACTCGGTGGCTTACGCTGCCCGCATCCTGCAGGATCAGCTCAACGTGTTCGTCAACTTCGAAGAGCCGCGCAAGGAAGTCGCCCAGGAGATCATCCCGGACCTCGCCTTCAACCCGGCCTTCCTCAAGAAGGTGGACGAGCTCGAGCTGTCGGTGCGTTCGGCCAACTGCCTGAAGAACGACAACATCGTCTACATCGGCGACCTCGTGCAGAAGAGCGAGGCGGAAATGCTCCGCACCCCGAACTTCGGCCGCAAGTCGCTGAACGAGATCAAGGAAGTGCTGGCCCAGATGGGTCTGCACCTCGGCATGGAAGTGCCGGGCTGGCCGCCGGAGAACATCGACGAGCTCGCCAAGCGCTTCGAGGATCATTACTGATCGACTTCACCGTCGCGGCCGGAGACATCTGGCCGCGATTTTTATGGGCGAACGCAGGAAGCCCACCTGAGCAACTGGTCCGACGAACCGTCGCGGCAGTTCATACGTAAGGAATAGACACATGCGTCACGGCAAGGTTCATCGGAAGCTCAACCGCACGGCCGAGCACCGCAAGGCGATGTTCGCCAACATGGCGGCCGCGCTGATCAAGCACGAGCAGATCGTCACCACGCTGCCCAAGGCCAAGGAGCTCCGCCCGATCGTCGAGAAGCTCGTCACGCTCGGCAAGAAGGGCGGCCTGTCGCTGCGCCGTCAGGCCATCTCCGAGCTGCGCGACGTCGACATGGTCAAGAAGCTCTTCGACACGCTGGCGACCCGCTACAAGGACCGCCAGGGCGGCTATACCCGCATCATCAAGGCCGGCTTCCGCTACGGCGACAACGCCGCGATGGCCGTGATCGAGTTCGTCGATCGCGACGTCGATGCCAAGGGCCAGGATTCCGGCCCGGTGCAGGAAAAGGAAGCCGAGGCGGCGTAAGCCTGACCGGCATGACGTTTCAAAAGCGGCGCCTTCGGCGCCGCTTTTTCGTTGCGTAGGAACGGTAGGGTGGGCAAAGGCGCGCGCTCTTCGCGCGCCGTGCCCACCATTCACAATCCTCACGCGTCAGTGAGTCCTGATTGCAGCTGAGGGAGCCGCTTCCGATATCTCCATCCACATCCATGGAGATATTGCATGAACATCGACCTTTCCGGAAAGACCGCCCTCGTCACCGGCTCGACCGCCGGCATTGGCCACGCCATCGCCAAGGGCCTCGCCGCCTCGGGCGCCAGCGTCGTCATCAACGGCCGCAGCCAGGACAAGGTCGATGCGGCGGTGCGCAAGCTGGAAGGGACGGGCGCCAAGGTCCGCGGGATCGCGGCCGACGTCTCGACCGCGGCAGGCTGCAAAGCACTCGTTGCGGCGCTGCCCGAGGTCGACATCCTCATCAACAATGCCGGCATCTTCGAGCCCAAGGATTTCTTCGACATCCCGGACGAGGACTGGAGCCGTTTCTTCGAGGTCAACGTGATGAGCGGCGTGCGGCTGTCGCGGGCCTACATGAAGGGCATGCTCGCGCGCAATTGGGGCCGCATCGTCTTCATCTCCTCGGAGTCCGGGCTCAACATTCCCGTCGAGATGATCCACTATGGCATGACCAAGACGGCCCAGCTTTCCGTTGCGCGCGGCCTGGCGCAGCTCACCGCTGGCACCGGCGTCACCGTCAATTCCGTGCTGCCGGGCCCGACCATGTCGGAGGGCGTCGAGACGTTCGTCAAGGATCTCGCCAGGCAGAGCGGCCAGTCCGTGGACGAAGCCGCGGCCAACTTCGTCAGGCAGCATCGCCCGAGCTCGCTGCTGCAGCGCTTCGCCAGCGTCGACGAGATCGCCAACATGGTGGTCTATGTCGCCTCGAAGGAGGCGTCGGCGACCAACGGCGCTGCGCTGCGCGCCGAGGGCGGCATCGTCAACACGATCGCCTGAGGCGATGCGCATGACGGCCTATGTGATCTCCGAGGTCGAGGTGCGCGATCCCGCTGCATTCGAGGCCTATCGCGCCTTGGCTGCCGAGACGATCGCGCAGTACGGCGGGCGTTATCTCGTCCGCGGCGGCCAGGCCGAGCTGCTTGAGGGCGGTCCATCACCGAAGGCCATCGTCATCGTCGAGTTCCCGACGATGGCACGGCTGAAGGAGTGGTACGCCTCTTCCGAGTATGCCGAGGCCCTGAAGCTGCGCGCGAGCGCGCTTCAGCGCAGACTGCTGCTTGTCGAAGGCGTTTCGACACCGTAGGCGTCCGGCTACTCGTCCTTGATGCCGGCCTTCTGCGCGATGTCCTTCATCTCGGCCGTCTCTTTGGTCACCGCTCCGGCCCAGTCGTCAAAGCGTGCGAAGCCGGGCTCGAAGCCGACCTTGACGAAGCGCTCCACAACGGAAGGGCTGTTGATGATCTCCTCCAGCGTCGCCGTGAGCTTGTCGCGAACCGGCGGCGGCAGCCCCTTGGGCGCGACCACCGCGCCCCATGACGAGAAGTCGATGGCGGGATAGCCGAGCTCTGCCAATGTCGGTGTGTCGGGCAGGAATGGTGTGCGCTGGCCGGAGAATACGGCCATCACCTTGACGGTGCCGGCCTCGATCTGCGGCTTCACGGCGATCACGGTGTCGACATGGTACTGGATGTGCTTGCCGATGAGATCGTTCATCGCCGGCGCGCTGCCCTTGTAGGGCAGGTGGACCATCTTGATTCCGGCGTTCGACTTGAACAACTCGCCGGCGAAATGCGACACCGTCGCGACGCCGAAGGAGGCCAGCGACAGCTTGTCCGGATTGGCCTTTGCCTCCGCGACCAGCGCAGGCAGATCCTTGACCGGATTGTCCTTGTAGGTGACCAGCGCCAGGGTGATCTTGCCGACCCGGCCGAGCGGCTCGAAATCCTTGGCCGCATCGTAAGGAACGCTCTCCTTCACGGCGGCCGGCAAGGTGAAGCTCGAGTTCGAGCTGAAGAACAGGGTGTATCCGTCGGGCGCCGCGCGCGCCACCTCCTTGGCCGCGATCGTGGTGCCCCCGCCGGGACGGTTCATGATGATGACGGGCTTGCCGAGCCGGGCTTCGAGCTCGCCGCCGATGATGCGGGCCACCACGTCGGAGGCTCCGCCCGGCGGGAACGGGACGATCAATTGCAGTGATTTCTCGGGATACGATTGCGCGGTTGCGAGCGAGTTGACGCTGATCGAGCCGATCGCGGCGAGCGCTAGCGTCAGGAACGTTGTTTTCATCGTGTCGTTTTCCGCGGTTGACGTTTCAATCGAAGGCGAGAAATCCCGGCTTGTCCGCAATCGGCGGCTGCCTGGCAAGCCACGCAACGTCGGGAACGGGGCGGGCGGTATCCGGATTGGCGGCGAGCACCGCTTCGATTTCGCGCGCGACCGCGAGCGTGGCGAGATCGCCGCCGCGCGGGCCGATCACCTGGATGCCGAACGGCAGGCCGGCGTCGTCGCGTCCGGCCGGGATTGCGACTGTGGGATGGCCGACATTGGTGACGGCATAGGCGAGCGCAAGCCAGTGGAAATAGCTCTTGGTCGGCCGGCCGTCGATCTCGGCTGGATAGAGCTCCGACCACGGCCGTGGGCTGATGGTGACCGCAGGCGCGAGAATGAAATCGTGATCCGCGAAGAAGGTCTGCCAGCGCCGGTAAAGGTCGGTCTGCATCGAGAGCGCACGCGCCACGTCGGCGGCGGAATAGCCGAGCCCCTCCGCGACGTTGTCGCGAACGTTGGGCCCGATCTTGTCCGGAAACTTCTCCACGAGCTCGCGATGGCGGCCGAGGAATGCGACGGCGCGCAGGATGCTGAATACCTCGTCCGCGCCGGTGCAATCAGGATGAGCCCATTCGACTCCGCGAAATACAGTTTCGAACGAATTGAGCTTCTGTCTGAAGGCGCGGGCGACCACCCCCTCGGTCCGCGCAAAGCCGAAATCGCTGGTTGCAGCAATGCGGAGCGCGGAGAGATCGACGCGCGGCGGATTGCGATAGAGCGCCGCCGAGGGCGAACCGCCCGCATGAAGGATCGCCGATAACGGATCGCGGGCGTCACGATCCAGCATGCAGGACAGCATGAGGCAAGCGTCGGGCACGGTTCGCGCCATCGGCCCGAGCTGCGAGATCTGCAGCCAGGCCATGTTGCGGCTGTTGCTGGCGATCAGTCCGGGCGAGGGCCGGAAGCCGACCACGCCGCAAAAGGATGCCGGATTCCGCACGGAGCCACCGGTATCGGATCCGGTCGCGAGCGGCACCATCCCAGTGGCGAGCGCGACGGCCGATCCTCCCGACGAACCGGCGGCCGATCGATTGGGATCGAAGGGATTGCCGGTCGCGCCATACACGGCGTTGCGCGTGTTGCCGCCGGCGCCCCATTCCGGCACGTTGGTCTTGCCGATGACGATCGCGCCCTCGCGCTTGAGCATCGCGACGATGGCCTCGTCCTGCCTGGCGACATTGTCCGCGAACAGCACGCAGCCGAAGCTGGTCGGCAATCCTTCCGCATCGATCAGGTCTTTGACACCGAGCGGCAGCCCATGCACGGCGCCGAGGGTCTCACCGCGCATCACGGCGGCCTCGCGCTCGCGCGCCGTCTTGCGCGCGGTTTCGAACGAGCGCGCAACGACGGCGTTGACCGCCGGATCGACCGCTTCGATGCGGCGGATGCAGCTATCCGTCAGCTCGACGGGGGAGAGCTTGCGTTGGCCAATCAGCGCGCGTGCCGCGACCGCCGACAGGTCGCATGGTTCGGTCATCATCACTCTGCTTGTTGCTGGTCCCGGCGGGCGGGGGTCGGCCCTCTTTCCGGGACCGCAGACGCATGATGCCTCAATTGACGCGGAGTGCCAAGCCTACCACCCCTCCAGCACGATCTTGCCGCGCGACTTGCCGCTCTCCAGCAGCGCGTGCGCGCGCTTGAGGTTGGCGGCGTTGATCGTGCCGAAGGTCTGGTCCAGCGTGGTGCGCAACACGCCCTTGTCGATGAGGTCGGCCACGTCGTTGAGCAGATGATGCTGCGCGATCATGTCAGGCGTCTGGAACGAGGAGCGCGTGAACATGGATTCCCAGTGCACCGAGATCGCCTTGCCCTTGAATGCGGCAACCGTGAACTCAGGGGGATCGTCGATCAGGCCGAACTTGCCCTGCGGGGCCATGAATTCCGCGATCGCCTTGTAGTGCTGGTCGGTGTAGGTGAGGCTGGCCACCAGGGCGACCGGCGGCAGCTTCAACTTCTCGATCTGCTCCTTCATCGGCTTGCCATGATCGATCACCGCATGCGCGCCGAGATCGAGGCACCATTTTTGCGATTCCGGCCGCGTGGCGGTGGCGAGCACCGTCAGCCCGGTGAGGCGGCGCGCGAGCTGGATCAGGATCGAGCCGACGCCGCCGGCGCCGCCCGTGATCAACAGCGTGCGCGGATCGACGCTCTTGCCGGGCACCGCGCCGAGCCGGTCGAACAGCAATTCCCAGGCGGTGATGGAGGTGAGGGGAAGGGCGGCGGCCTGCGCGAACGACAGGCTCGTCGGCTTGTTGCCGACGATGCGCTCGTCGACCAGGTGGAATTCGGCATTGGTGCCCTGGCGCAGGATCGAGCCGGCGTAGAACACTTCGTCGCCCGGCTTGAACAGCGTGACCTCGGGCCCGACCGCATCGACCACGCCGGCCGCGTCATAGCCCAGGATCTTGGTCTCGCCCTCGGGGGGCGCGGCGCGCTTGCGCACCTTGTAGTCGACCGGGTTGGCCGAGATCGCTTTTACCGCGACGCGGATGTCGCGCCCTTTGGGGTCGGGCTTTGCGGTCTCGAAATCGAACAGTGAATCCGCGTCCTCGATCGGGAGCGATTTTTTGTAGCCGACGGCCTTCATGGCGTGTCTCCATCAGATGGTTTTATTCGCCTGCCGCCCTAACTGTCGCTCTGGCTCCGATTTGGCAAGTACTGTAAATTCGGGGATATAGTCCCTGTTTGGATACTATTGGGAAAACCCGCATGAAACGCCGCGATTTCGCCCGTCGTCCCGGCTGCTCGGTCGAGGCGACGCTGGACCTGATCGACGGCAAGTGGAAGGGCGTGATCCTCTACCACCTGCAGAGCGGCACCCAGCGCTTTGGCGAATTGCGCCGCCGGATGCCCGGCATCACCCAGCGCATGCTGACGAAGCAGCTGCGCGCGCTGGAGGAAGACAAGCTCGTCATCCGCAAGGTCTACGCCGAGGTGCCGCCGCGCGTGGAGTATTGCTTGTCCGAGCTGGGTGAGAGCCTGAGGCCCGTGATCGATATCCTGAAGGCCTGGGGCGAGAGCCATCAGGAGCGGCTGTCCTGCGCGCCGCCACCCGTGGTCGTGAAGAAGAAGCGCGCAGCGTGATGAAGATGAGGGATGGTGCCGTTACCTCTCCCCGACGGGGAGAGGTCGAATTACGCCTGGCGATGCGCAGCATCGTCCAGAGCAATTCGGGTGAGGGGGCGCGGCATCCTCGATAGAGCGTAACCCCTCACACCGCGCCTTCGCGACTTCTCCCTGCGGGAGAGGTGTAAAGTCAGAACGCGAACTGCGTGCGCATCGCGACCGCGTCGAACTTCGAGCCGACGTCTGCGGTCGATATCGGCGAGGCCTGCCGCGACACCGTGCCGTGCAGATAGTCGAGCATGAAGCGCACGTTGCCGTTGACGTACCAGTTGAGCGCGAGCGTATAGACCGTCTGCCGACCGCCTGCGACGCCGCTCGCCGTGGCGAGCTGATCGTTGAGGTCGATCGTCGAGAAGCGTCCGGCGATCTCCCACGCGCCCCAGCCGCCGCCGTCGAGCGAGAACGGATGCGCCGGCTTGACGCCGCTATAGGCCGCGTTCGCCGCATTGTAGGAGCGGCCTTCGCCGGTCAGCACATAGCCGGCCTGCGCATAGCCGCCCTGGAATTTCAGGCTCGGTGCGCCGACCAGCGGCACACCGGTGTTGGCGGTGCGATCGACATTGTACCAGAAATACTCGCCCTGGACGATGAACGGGCCGTAGGTCGCTGCCGCCTCGACGCTGTAGACCTGCGCGCCCGAGGCATTGGCGATGGCGCCGGTCGAGATTAGCGTGGTCGGGTCGAGACGCAATTCCGGACGATCGCTCAGCGTGACCGTCTGCGTGTTGGCGATGAGATTGCGCGGCGGCTGGATCAGCCATTGCGCATCGGCGCCGATATGCACCGAATAATCCTTGCCGCTGATGGGATTGCCGGCCACGCGTGCCACGGCGCCATATTGCTCGCTGGTGCCCCCCGGCGCCGCGCTCGAGGCGGAATGGATCGCGCCGGTCGAGGGCCCCGTGACATAGCCGCCGATCCAGAGCTGGTCGTTGAACCAGCGCGCACCGGCTGCGGAACGGAAGTCACCGGCGGCGATGTTGGTCGCGATCACGCCGGGCGAGGCGCGCTCCATGAACATGATGTCGTTCGAACTCGTCGCCTCGTCCATGGTGTAGGGCAAGTCCATGATGCCGGCCTCGATTGCCATCTTGCCGCCGAACGGCTTCAGGCCGGTGTAGCTGAGATACGCGTTCTCGACGCCGGAGACGCCGCCGCCCGGCAGCGATCCCGGAGCTGTGCCGCCGAATCCGTCGGACGAGCCGCCGAAATCGTAGACCAGCGCAAAATTCCAGTCGTTGAAGAACTTGCCGGTGACGCCGATGCGCGCGCGGCGGACATTCTGGCCGCTGTCGAGCTTCTGCGGCACGGTGGCTGCGGTGTTGGGGCGGTAGTCATAGCCGCCGACGTCCCAATGCACGCGGCTGGTGATGGCGACGCAGTTGGCCTGGTCGGCGGTGCAGATCGTCGGCCGGTTGTTTGGCATCGTCACGACGACGCCGGATGTCGGCGCCGGCCCCTTGACCGGGATTGCCGCGTTGGCGTTGGCCACCGCGGCCTTTGCCTCCCCGCGCGCCTCGGCCTTTGCCTCTGCCTTGGTTTCGGCTTTTGCCTTTGCCGCGGCCGCCGTGTTCGCCGCGGTCTGGCTCTGGAGCTTGTCGAGCTTCTGCTCGAGCATTTTCAGCTGCTGCTTCAACAGCGCGATCTCCTGCTCGCTGCTGCTTGCCGATTGGGCTTGGGCCTGCGATGCCGCCAGCGCGCCGGCGAGACCAATCGCGGTGGCCGCAATTCTTGTTCTGCTCACGTTACGCTCCATCATTTGACTGTTTCCCCAAGTCGCGAACGGAGAGCCTAGGTGTGATCGATGACTGCCCCGCGACGCTGCGAACGATTGCGTGGGTTCCCACTGATGCAAATTCGCCGCAACCGAATCCGCCTCACACCACCATGCAAGATGATGCACATCATGCCAATCCGCCGCCCGGGTAAATTGCAGATTCGCACGGCACCCTTGCATGCCGGACACGCCGGAGAAGGGGGCGAATATTGCCCTCCGGCGCCCTTCTATTGGGGGGCGAACGCGCCTATATTCCGGCGTCTTTTCCAAGAGGTAGGAATGTTTCGAGCGACCTGGACTGCCGCCGTCACGGCGCTGTGCGTAGCCCTTTCGGCCACCTTCAATCCGACTGTTGCGCAGGACCGTCGGGTCCCGTCGTCGCCGGCCGAGCTGCGGATGTCCTATGCGCCGATCGTGCAGCGGGTGCAGCCGGCGGTCGTCAACGTCTATGCCGCAAAGGTCGTGCAGAACCGCAACCCGCTGCTGGATGATCCGATCTTCCGCCGCTTCTTCGGCGTGCCGGGCCAGCAGCCCGAGCAGATGCAGCGCTCGCTCGGCTCCGGCGTCATCGTCGATGCCTCCGGTCTCGTCGTCACCAACGTTCACGTCATCGAGGGCGCCGACCAGGTGAAGGTGTCGCTGTCGGACAAGCGCGAGTTCGAGGCCGAGATCCTGCTCAAGGATTCCCGGACCGATCTCGCCGTGCTGCGCCTGAAGGACAGCAGGGAGAAGTTCCCAACGCTCGACTTCACCAATTCCGATGAACTCCTGGTCGGCGACGTCGTGCTCGCGATCGGCAATCCCTTCGGCGTCGGCCAGACCGTGACCCACGGCATCATCTCGGCGCTGGCGCGCACGCAAGTCGGCATCACTGACTATCAGTTCTTCATTCAGACCGATGCGGCGATCAATCCCGGCAATTCCGGCGGCGCGCTGGTCGACATGAGCGGCAAGCTAGCCGGCATCAACACCGCGATCTATTCGCGCTCCGGCGGCTCGCAAGGAATCGGCTTTGCGATTCCCGCCAACATGGTGCGCGTCGTCGTCGCCTCCGCCAAGAGCGGCGGCAAGGCGGTGAAGCGTCCCTGGCTCGGTGCGAAATTGCAGGCGGTCACGCCGGAGATCGCCGAGAGCCTCGGCCTGCGCTCGCCGACCGGTGCGCTGGTCGCGAGCGTGGTGTCGAACGGTCCGGCGGCGAAAGCCGGCCTGAAATCCTCCGACCTCATCACCGGGATCGACGGCCAGACCGTGGATGATCCCAACGCCTTCGACTATCGCTTCGCAACACGTCCGCTCGGCGGCACCGCGCAGCTCGACGTGCAGCGCGGTGGCAAGTTGGTGAAGCTGACGGTGGCGCTGGAGACGGCGCCCGACACCGGGCGCAACGAGCTCGTCGTCACCGCGCGCTCGCCGTTCCAGGGCGCCAAGGTTTCGACCATCACGCCGGCCGTGGCCGATGAGCTGCGTCTGGATGCCGACACCGAAGGTGTCGTGATCACCGATATCGGCGGCGATACCGCGGCTGCGAGTGTCGGCTTCCAGAAAGGCGACATCATCCTCGCCGTGAACAACCAGAAGATCAGCAAGACCGGCGACCTCGAGAAGGCCGCGGGCGAGCGGCCGCGGATCTGGCGCATTACGCTGGTGCGCGGCGGCCAGCAGATCAACGTCACGCTGGGCGGATGAGTCCGAAGCGACCACAGGAGACGCCGACTCTCTTTGCCGCGGCGGGGCTCGATCACGATGCTCCGCATCCGCTGCCGGACCGGCTGCGCCCGCGCACGCTTTCCGAAGTCGTCGGCCAGGATCACATCCTCGGTCCGGACGGTGCGCTGACGCGCATGCTGGAGACGCGCACGCTGGGCTCGCTGGTGTTCTGGGGCCCGCCCGGCACCGGCAAGACCACGGTGGCGCGGCTCTTGGCTGACGCGACCGATCTGCATTTCGAGCAGATCTCGGCGGTGTTCTCCGGCGTCGCCGACCTCAAGAAGGCGTTCGACGCCGCGCGCGCCCGCCGCGAGATGGGCAAGGGCACGCTGCTGTTCGTCGATGAGGTGCATCGCTTCAACCGCGCGCAGCAGGACTCCTTTCTACCCGTGATGGAAGACGGCACGGTGGTGATGGTCGGCGCCACCACCGAAAACCCGTCCTTCGAGCTCAACGCGGCGCTTTTGTCCCGCGCGCGCGTGCTGGTATTCCGCTCGCTCGATGCGGCCGCGATCGAAAAGCTGTTCGCGCATGCTGAAGCCGTCGAGGGCAGGAAGCTGCCGCTCGATGCGGAGGCGCGCGCGGTGCTGGTCCGCATGGCCGACGGCGATGGCCGTGCGTCGTTGACGCTCGCCGAAGAGGTCTGGCGTTCGGCGCGTGCGGACGAGATCTTCAATGCCGCGCAGCTGCAGGAGATCCTGCAGCGCCGCGCGCCGATCTACGACAAATCGGCCGACGGCCACTACAATCTGATCTCGGCGCTGCATAAATCGGTGCGCGGCTCCGATCCCGATGCGGCGCTGTATTACCTCGCGCGCATGCTGGACGCCGGCGAGGACCCGCTGTTCCTGGCCCGCCGCGTCGTGCGCATGGCGGTGGAGGACATCGGCCTTGCCGATCCGCAGGCGCTCGTCATCGCCAACGCGGCGAAAGACGCCTTCGACTTCCTCGGCCATCCCGAGGGCGAGCTCGCCATCGCGCAGGCCGTGGTCTATCTCGCCACCGCGCCGAAATCGAACGCGGTCTACACCGCCTTCGGCACCGCGATGCAGGTCGCCAAGCAGGCCGGCTCGCTGCTGCCGCCAAAACACATCCTCAATTCCCCGACCAAGCTGATGAAGTCGGAAGGGTACGGCTCCGGCTACGAATACGACCACGACGCGCCGGACGCCTTCTCCGGCCAGGACTATTTCCCGGAGGCCCTGGGTCGCCAGACCTTCTACGACCCGCCCGAGCGCGGCTTCGAGCGCGAGATTCGGAAGCGGCTGGATTATTGGGCCAAGCTGCGCAAGGAGCGGGGCGGCTCGCCCTAGAAGCGGCCATTTCGTCGTGACGACAGGCGGCTTTTAGGGTACGCAGGCAATCATGAGCCGCCGCATCAAGAGAATGAACCCAAAGCCGCGTTCGCGTGACGAGCGCGACGATTCGCGCCCGCATCAGGCGCGTAGCGCGAAGAAGGCCGGGCCGCGTGCGGGTGGCAAGCCCGGCGGCAAGCCGGGTGCAAAGCCGCGCTTTGTGGGCGAGCGCGCCGAGCGGCGTCCACCCAAAGCGGTCCAGGAGAGGCCTGCGCCTGAGAAGTCCGTCGAGGCGCTGCTGCCGACCAAGGTGCAGACCGTCACGGTCACGGCCGACGAGAACAACATGCGCGTTGACCGCTTCCTGGAGGCGCGCTTTCCCGGCCTGTCGTTCTCCCACATCCAGCGCGTCGTGCGCAAAGGCGAGCTGCGCGTCGACGGCAAGCGCGTCGACAGCAAGGACCGGCTGGAGGAGGGGCAGAGCGTCCGCATTCCGCCGCTGAAGCTCGATGCGCCGAAGGCGGCAGGCCCGCTCTCGGAGGCTGCGCAGAAGACGCTCAAGGCGCTGAAGGAGATGACGATCTGGGAAGACGACGACGTCCTCGTCCTGAACAAGCCGGCCGGCCTTGCCGTGCAGGGCGGCTCGGGCATGACGCGCCACATCGACCAGATGCTGGAGGTGATGCGCGATGCCAAGGGCCAGAAGCCGCGTCTCGTCCACCGTATCGATCGCGAGACGTCGGGCTGTCTCCTGATCGCCAAGACACGCTTTGCCGCCTCGCATCTGACCGGCGCGTTCCGCTCGCGCTCGGCGCGCAAGGTCTATTGGGCCCTGGTGCCGGGCCTGCCGAAGCCGAAGCAGGGCCGCATCTCGACCTTCCTCGCAAAGGAGGAGGGCGAGGACGACACCATCATGCGCATCGCCCAGCATGGCGATGAGGGCGCCAGTCACGCGGTGACGTACTACGCCGTGGTCGAGACCGCCGGCAACAAGCTGACCTGGGTGTCGCTGAAGCCAGTGACGGGCCGCACCCATCAGCTGCGCGCCCACATGGCCCATATCGGCCATCCCATCGTCGGCGATCCCAAATATTTCAACATCGAGAACTGGCAGCTGCCGGGCGGCCTGCAGAACCGGCTGCATCTGCTCGCACGCCGCATCGTCATCCCGCATCCGCGCGGCGGCGTGATCGACGCCACCGCGCCATTGCCACCGCACATGCAGCAGTCGTGGAACCTGCTCGGGCTCGACGCAACCAGATTTGATCCGATCGAGAACGCGCCAGAGGAGTAGGGCTGAGCTCCGCTGTTAGTCCCGTCATTGCGAGGAGCCCGCGACAAAATTGCGTAGCAATTTTGCGCTGGTGCGACGAAGCAATCCAGACTGCCTCCACGGAGAGATTCTGGATTGCTTCGCTACGCTCGCAATAACGGTGCGGAGACAGCAATGGTTGGCCACCCTCAATTCCGGAACTGCTCCAGAAACATCCGCAAGGAGTCATGCGGACTCTCGACATCTGTGATCAGCCAGCCCTCGGGCCCGTTGACCACGACAAAGTTCAGCGCCACCCGGCGACCGCGATTGTCGAAATTCGCGGCGACATATGTCTTGTCGTATTGCCTACGGACGACCGCGATCGTAACAGGGCCGATCTTCCAGCTCTGGCTCTGCACCAGGAAATCATAGGGCTCGACTCTCGGCGCGCTCCAGGCCTTGCGCAGTGGCGGATCGAAGAATTGGCGGGCGGTCACGGCATCCCGCGGCAAGCCTTTTGACAGCTCCGGCGCCCCTTCGCCGTAATGGGCATAGACGTTGCGGACCAGCGATTCCGGGGTGCGGAAGCCGGCCTCCGCCGCGGCCAGCCAAAATCCTGCCAACAGGGCCCCAATGCCCGCAACTTCCCTCATGCCCGCCGCTCGCTTTATCGGCCGCCGGTCTTATCTTAGAAGCCTAGCATCCAGCGACCGGAACCGAAAACCGACATGCGCGAATTGTTCGAAGAAGCAGCAAGCCAGCCCCCGCCGGATCCCCGGGACTCTGCGCGCGCCTCCGCGCGCGCGCCCCTGCGCAAGCGCTTCTACAAGGAGGCCGGCGTCGCCGATGCCGAGGGCCGCTTCGCCATCACTCTCGACGGCAAGCCGATCCGCACTCCGTCGGGTCGCCAGGTGGTGATCCCGACGCGCGCGCTTGCAGATCGCGTCGCCGCGGAATGGGCGGCCCAGGGTGAGACGATCGATCCCGTGACCATGCCGTTGACGCGGATCGCCAACAGCGTGGTCGAGGGCGTCGTCGATCGCGTCGAGCTCGTCAGCGACGACCTCGCCAAATATTTCGAGTCCGACTTGCTGTTCTATCGAGCCGGCCATCCCGAGGGACTGGTCGCCCGCGAGGCTGCGCATTGGGACCCCGTGCTGTTCTGGGCGGCGGAGACGCTGGGGGCGCATTTCATCCTGTCGGAGGGCGTGATGCACGTGAAGCAGCCGGACGAGGCTTTGAAGGCCGCACGGGCCGCGCTGCCCGGCGACCCCTGGTCGGTCGCTGCGCTCCACATGGTGACCACCCTGACCGGCTCGGCGCTGCTGGCGCTGGCGCTGGACCAGGGCGTGCGCGATGCCGACCAGGTCTGGGCCGCCGCCCATGTCGACGAGGACTGGAACGCGGAGCAATGGGGCGTGGACGAGGAGGCGGCCGCCCGCCGCGCCGCCCGCCTGAAGGATTTCCAGGCCGCCGTGACGGTTCTGGCGGCGGTGAAGTCGCCGTCCGTCCAAGGTCCTTAACGAGAGGTTTACGAGGCAGCGGTTACGGTAGTTGGCGCTCCCCTTGGGCTGCCGAGATGCCGACGCCGGTCACTTCCATTGCTCCCGTCAACGCTGCCAGCCGCCCGGCTGATGCGGCGACACCGGATCTCGTGCTTCAAGCGGGCAGTGTGGTTGATGCCAGGGTGGTCAGCGTGCTCGCCGACAATCTGGTGCGGATCGCGATCGCCAACCTGTCGATGGACGTGATGTCGGAGGTGGCGCTGACGCCGGGGCAGAACCTCCAGCTCGCGGTCTCGCAGAACAACGGCACCATTCGCCTCGCCGTCATGAGCGGGGCAGGCGAGGCGGCGGGCGATCAGGTTACGCTGACGCCGCGGGCGGCCGCGCTGGTGGACGGCCCGCCGCTGGCGCCGTCAGTGGCAACGGCACGGAACACCCTGACGCCGTCCGAGCAGGCCGCCGTCGCGACGGCCTCTGCCGAGGCCGCGACCAAACAGGGGAGCCAGGCGCCGCTGTTCGCCAACCTGGCCTCCGTCGTGACAGGCAGCAACCTGCCCGCAGGGCTGAAGCAGGCGGTGCTCGACGTGCTTGCGCAACAGACGCCGCTCAACCAGGCCCTCGACGGCGGCGATATCGAATCTGCCTTCCAGAAGTCCGGGCTGTTTTTCGAGGCGTCATTGGCGGCAGGCACAACGCCGTCCTCCGGCGTGATCCCGGACTTGAAGGCCGCACTGCTGGTGTTGCGCCAGACGCTGGCGTCGACCTCCGGCGCGATCGAGACGGGAGTGCCGCAGGCAACTCCGCAAGGTGTGTCGCTGCCGGCGAGTGCTGCGGCCACGACGCAGACCGCAGCCTCCGCGGCTGGGCTGGCGGGCGGGACGGCACAAGCGGCGTCGCCGTCACCGGATGCGGACGTCGCCCAACCGGCGCAATTGTCGCGCGGTGCGCTTGCTGCCGCCGTGCTGGCCGAGGTGACGGGCAACAATCCGCAAGCCGCGGTGCCGCGAACCATGTCCGCCGGCCTTGCCGCGAGCCTGCTGCAAGAGCTCACGCAAAACCTGCCGCGCCTGACCGGCAACGTACCGGGCTCCAACAAGGCGTTGCCGGATGCCCATGTCTTCGAGGCTGCCGCACAGCCGACACCTCCGCCAGTCCGCGGTGCGCTGCCGGCGCCGCAGTCCATCGCCGCGCCGTCGCTTGCGCCGGACACGCCGCTGGCTGCGACCGTGCATCGTCTGCTCGATGACACCGATGCCGCGATCGCCCGGCAGACGTTGTTGCAAATTGCTTCGCTCCCCGATCGCACCGACGCCAGCGGCCACCGCACCGATCCGGCCGTGCCGCAGTGGAATTTCGAGATTCCGTTCGCGACTCCGCAAGGCACCGCGATGGCGCAGTTCGAGATCTCGCGCGATGGCGGCAACGAGGCCGCCGATCCCGCCACGCGCGCCTGGCGCGCGCGCTTCTCGCTCAATGTCGAGCCGGCCGGACCCGTGCATGCGCTGATCACGCTGAACGGCGACAAGACCTTCGTACGGATGTGGGCGGAGCGGCCGGCGACGGCGCGGCAGCTCCGCGCCGGCATCGGTGAGCTCAGCCAGGCCTTGACGAAGGCCGAGCTCAAGCCCGGTGATATCGTGGTCCGCGACGGCACGCCGCCGCCACCGGCGCCGGCCCGCGCCGGCCACTTCCTGGATCGCGCCACATGAGCGATCCGTCCAAGCTCGCGATCGCGCTGCATTACGAGAAGGGCTCCGGCGCGCCCGTCGTCGTCGCCAAGGGCAAGGGCACGATCGGCGAAAAGATCGTCGAGATCGCCAAGGCCCACGATATTCCGATCGAGGAGAACGAGGTTCTGGCCGGCGCGCTGTCGAAGGTCGAGCTCGGCGACGAGATCCCGCCGGATCTCTACAAGGCCGTCGCCGAGGTGCTGGTGTTCGTGCTGCGGCTGTCAGGCCGGGGGCGATAGAAACCATCTGTCATCGTTTCACCACGTCTCGGCTGCATGGTCGCGGCCACTTTCATCATTCGACGGACACTGCCTTGCTCACCCGCCGTTCCACCCTCGGCCTCCTCGCCGCAACCGCGATCCTGCCCCGACGCGCGCGCGCCCATGTCGCGCCACCGCGCAATGAAATCAGCGACACTCTTGCAAAGCGCTTCACCGAGCTCGGCACGTCAGGCACGTTCGTCGGCTACAAGGTCGAGGATTATCTGATCGTCGCCAGCGACAAGGAACGCTCGGGCGAGGGCAAGCTGCCGGCCTCGACCTTCAAGATTCCCAACTCGCTGATTGCGCTCGAGAGCGGTGTCGTCACTGATCCCGACAAGGACGTGTTTCCCTGGGACGGCGTCAAGCGCCCGATCGAGGCCTGGAACAAGGATCACACGCTGCGCAGCGCGATTCTCGTGAGCGCGGTGCCGGTCTATCAGGAGATCGCGCGCCGCATCGGCGAGGTGCGCATGCAGCAATACGTCGACGCGTTCGACTACGGCAATCGCGACATCGGCGGCGGCATCGACCAGTTCTGGCTCACCGGGGCCTTGCGCATCGATCCGGTCGAGCAAGTCGATTTCGTCGACCGGCTGCGCCGCCGTGCGCTGCCGATCTCAAAGCGCAGCCAGGACCTCGTCTGCGACATCCTGCCGGCGACCAAGGTCGGCAACAGCGTCATCCGCGCCAAGTCCGGCCTCCTGGGCGCCGAGCGCGGCGAGCCTTCGCTCGGCTGGATGGTCGGCTGGGCCGAGAAGGGCGAGGCGCATACCGTGTTCGCGCTCAACATGGATTGCAAGGAGCCGCGCCACATCGAGGCTCGCATGACGCTGACGCAAGCCTGCCTTTCCGAGATCGGCGCGATCTAGCGCGACCGTCGTCAAGCCGGCACCTGAACCTCGGTCGTCGCAATCAGACGCCAATCGGCGAGCGCGGCCAAGCGGTGGGGCTCGGCCTCACGTCGGTAGTCGGAGCTCAAGACGATGGCTCGAAAGGTCGCGAAGTCGGGGTAGCGGACCATTGCGGCGTCGTGCCAGGCTTCGCCTTGCGCCGCAACCAGCAGGGCTCCGACAGAGCCAAGCCAAGTCGGCGTGACCCCTAGCGGAATTGCGACCTTGCGAAATGCGGGGACATAGCGCGTGTAATAGGCTTCGCGCCCGCTGCAGGCCGGAAGCTCGGACTTGTCCCGGTACAAGGCCTCATCCCGATAGCGTAGAAGATTGAGCATGAAGATGGGTTGATCTCCGGGCAAGCTCGAGCCTGCGGTCACGAGTGATCCATTATCGATATCGACGAACATTGTTCTCTCCGGTCGTGAGTTCTTGCTGCGAGCTGATATCGCTTCGGACGCCCGGCCTTGTAGTGGTTTCGAAGTCACTGCTATGATGACGTCATGGCAACACCACGCAGCCATCAGCAACTCCGGCTGGCGCGTGCCGAATACGCCGATCCACGCCGTCCAGGTCAGCCGCAAACAGATGCCGACACGGATCCGCAGTCTCTTGCGGGTCCTCTCAGAGAGTGCATCGACATGGGATTATCGTGGCTAGACCGGGCCTGCTTCGGTCGCCGGGCGGCGTTCAGGCAGGGTCAGGCTTCGCCGTCAGCGCCTGGTCAATGGCGAAGCCGCCGATCTCGCTCATGGCCTGCGAGATTGGATCGCCGCGCCGGGCAAAGCCGCTCGAGAGATAATCGAACTGCGTCCGCGCCAGCCGCAGCGCCTCGATCGGCACCGAGACCGCTGTCTCGTTGAAACTGTCGACGGAGGCGCGCAGGCTGTCGAGCTCGCCGGTGATTTTGACGATATGGCTTTCCGCATGCTGCATCAGGCCGACAAGCTTGTTGCGCTCGGCATCGAAGGCGGCGCGCTCGGCTGCGGTCGCGGCGGTGAGCTCGGCGAGCTGCGCCCGCAGCGCCGCGATCTGGCCGACCATGGCGTCGGAAGCGAGTTCGGCGGACTCGCGCAGCTCGGCGTTGCGCGTGCTCTCTTCCTGTGCCTGATGATAGAGCCGCTCGGCCGACATCGCCCGCTGGCTCAGCGACTCGATCATGCTGGCTGCACGCAGCAGCATCTCGCCGTTCCGCCCCGACACCATGCCGGCCATGCGGCGCAGGAAGTCGATGGTTTCGGACGCTCGGTTCGGCGGCAGGGGGACGACCGTCGCGGACATCTCGGTGATGCCAGTTGGTGATGCTCGAGCTAAGGCGTAAAGAACCGCCGCCGTACACTGGGCTCACGCAACATTCGGCGCCTGATCGTTCCGGAGCAAGCCTGAATCGGTCGGCCCGGTCAACCTGCCGGGCTGCCAAATTTGAGGTCAGGAGTCCTTCTGCCGCCCGATCCGTCCCAAATGGGTGAAGCCGAACCCGGCGGAATATTTCAGGCCGTAGCCGAGCGCCCGGTCGAGGCCGATATGGGCAAGCCAGATCAAGGCGATGGAAAGGGTGAGGGGCGAGGCGAGGCCGAAGCCCAGCGTCAGCAACGCCACCGGTGCCATGTAGCTGTGGGCGGCGTTGTAGATCATCGCGCCGAACCTGGCGTCGGACAGGTAGGCCAGGAAGCTCAGATCGGGCACGAAGAACAGCAGGGCAAACACCAGCCACGACCCGTCCCAGGCCGCATAGAGCGTCACCATCGCTGCAAACAGGGTCAGGCCCTCCAGCCGCAGCAGGATGTTGACGCCGCCAGTCGCGGCGCCCGTCTCGCCCCTTCCTTCCGTCACGCTCGCCTCCTCGGCAAAACTTTGTAATTCCTTGCGCTTTCCCGCTACGGCAAGCCAGCCCTGCGACGGCGAAAGCGGCTTTCCGGGTCGCAAAATGCCGTGTTAGAACCCGCCCATCACTTAAGAACTGGCGGGAGCAAATGAAACACATCCTGGACGCCCTTGAAGATCGTCGTGCCGGCGCAAAGCTCGGCGGCGGGGAGAAGCGCATCGAGGCGCAGCACGCCCGCGGCAAGCTGACGGCCCGCGAGCGCATCGAGCTGTTGCTCGACAAGGGGTCGTTCGAGGAGTTCGACATGTTCGTCGAGCACCGCTCCACCGAGTTCGGCATGGAGAAGACCAAGGTGCCGGGCGACGGCGTCGTCACGGGATGGGGCACCGTCAACGGCCGCAAGACCTTCGTCTTCGCCAAAGACTTTACGGTGTTCGGCGGCTCGCTGTCCGAGACCCATGCGCTCAAGATCACCAAGTTGCAGGACATGGCGATGAAGGCGAGGGCGCCCATCATCGGCCTCTATGACGCCGGCGGCGCCCGCATCCAGGAAGGCGTCGCCGCGCTCGCCGGCTATTCCTACGTGTTCCGCCGCAACGTGCTCGCCTCGGGCGTGATCCCGCAGATCTCCGTCATCATGGGCCCCTGCGCCGGCGGCGACGTCTATTCACCTGCGATGACCGACTTCATCTTCATGGTGAAGAACACCAGCTACATGTTCGTCACCGGCCCCGACGTGGTGAAGACCGTGACCAACGAGGTCGTCACCGCCGAGGAACTCGGCGGCGCCTCGGTGCATGCGACGCGATCCTCGATCGCCGACGGCGCCTTCGAGAACGACGTCGAGACGCTGTTGCAGATGCGGCGCCTGATCGACTTCCTGCCCTCCAACAACACCGACGGCGTGCCGGAATGGCCGAGCTTCGATGACATCGAGCGGGTCGACATGTCGCTCGACACGCTGATCCCCGACAATCCGAACAAGCCCTATGACATGAAGGAGCTGATCCTGAAGGTCGTGGACGAGGGCGACTTCTTCGAGATCGCGGAAGCCTTCGCCAAGAACATCGTCACCGGCTTTGGCCGCATTGCGGGGCGCACCGTCGGCTTCGTCGCCAACCAGCCGATGGTGCTGGCCGGCGTGCTCGACAGCGACGCCTCGCGCAAGGCGGCGCGCTTCGTCCGCTTCTGCGACGCCTTCAACATCCCGATCGTCACCTTCGTCGACGTGCCGGGCTTCCTGCCCGGCACCGCGCAGGAATATGGCGGCCTGATCAAGCACGGCGCCAAGCTCTTGTTCGCCTACTCGCAATGCACCGTGCCGCTCGTCACCATCATCACCCGCAAGGCCTATGGCGGCGCCTTCGACGTCATGGCCTCCAAGGAGATCGGCGCCGACATGAACTACGCCTGGCCGACCGCCCAGATCGCGGTGATGGGCGCCAAGGGCGCGGTCGAGATCATCTTCCGCAGCGACATCGGCGACCCCGACAAGATCGCAGCCCGCACCAAGGAATACGAAGACCGCTTCCTGTCCCCCTTCATCGCCGCCGAG
This sequence comes from Bradyrhizobium sp. SPXBL-02, assembly GCF_051853065.1. Classification (NCBI taxonomy): domain Bacteria; kingdom Pseudomonadati; phylum Pseudomonadota; class Alphaproteobacteria; order Hyphomicrobiales; family Nitrobacteraceae; genus Bradyrhizobium; species Bradyrhizobium sp. SPXBL-02. The sequence goes on from NZ_CP182474.1 coordinate 3,440,174, forward strand.
CGCGGCTATATCGACGACGTCATCATGCCGCACTCAACCCGCAAGCGGATCGCGCGGGCGCTTTCGATGCTGAAGGACAAGAAAACGGAAATGCCGGCGAAGAAGCACGACAATTTGCCGTTGTGAGGGGAGGCGTAGGGCGGGTTAGCGAAGCGTAACCCGCCACTCATCCGAACCCGCGGATTACGGCTGCGCCTACTCCGCCCTACAATCGGTATCCTCAATCCAATGACCGAAGACGACCCGACCGACGAAATCTCCGAGATCGAAGATCGGATCGAGCGGCTCGCCGAGATCGCCGAGCGGTGCCGCAAGTACATCCTCGCCTCCAAGATCGCGATCGGGGGCGGGGCGGCGCTGCTGCTCGTGACGATCCTCGGTCTGTTCAGCTTCGGTCAGACTGCCGCGCTCGGATCGATCGCACTTGTGCTGGGCGGGATCGTCTCGCTCGGCTCGAACGTCTCGACGTTGCGACAGACGGACGAGGCCATCAGAGCTGCGGAGGCGCGGCGTTCAGCGTTGATCGGCAGCATTGATCTGAGGGTCGTCGCCGATGCTCCGCTGAAGCTGGTGTGACGCGCAGGGTGGATTAGCGACAGCGTAATCCACCAAGGTATGCGTCACCGGGATGGAGAACTGGCGGATTACGCTAGCGCTAATCCGCCCTACGTATCTCCCCGGTCCGCCTCACGCGGCGGTCTTGAGCGTCAGCTCCGACAATTCGGCGCGGCATTCGGCGGCGTAGGCCTGGAGCCGGTCGGCGGTCTGCCGGTCGAGGATGGCCTTGGCCAGCCGCTCGGCGCGCGCGATCTGTCGTTTGAGATATTCGATGCGGACCATGTGGCACCTGTCAAATTGCTTTCTTCCAATGGTGGCGACTGTACGCCGGGCACAGGATTGATTATGTGAGGCGCATCACGCCCCGCGCGCCTTGTCCCCCGCAGCAAAATGCGCCATCTGGTCGGCGTGCGCCTTGGCGAACGCCGGGCGGGCCGTGGCGCGCGCGGCATAGGCGCGGCAGGCAGGACTGTCCGCAAGCCCGTCGAACTTGTCGACCACGCGCAGTACGTCCGCCATCAGGATGTCGGCGACGGAGAAGGATCCGGCCAGCCATTGGCGGGGGCCGAGCACCGGCTCGAGACGCCTGAGCCGGAGCTTGAGGAAGTCGTCGACGAATTTCCACGCCGCCGTGTCGGTCGGATGTCCCATGAACTTTGACATCGTCCAGGGCAGGCTGGCCATCTCCACCGAATTGAGCGCCGCGAACACCCATTTCGTCGCTTCAGTGCGGCCGCGCGGATCTGTCGGCATCAGCTTGTCGCTGCGCTCGCCGAGATGCAGCAGGATCGCGCCGCTCTCGAAGATCGAGATGTCGCCGTCGGTCAGCCACGGCACCTGGCCGAACGGCTGGTGTGCGAGGTGCGCAGGCCCGCGATCGTCGAATGGGGTACTGGCGACGCGATAGGGCAGGGCGGCCTCTTCGAGGGCCCAGCGCACGCGCAAGTCGCGCACGAGGCCACGCGGCGGCTCGGGAACCCAATTGAAGGTGATCAGGGTGAGGTCGGCCATTTGCTGTCTCCGTCCTGGTTCGACGCATAGGACGAGCGAAGGGCGTCCGTTCCGACACCAAGGCCAACCTTTTTGTCGCCGGCGGCGGAAAGCGGTTAGTTTTGCGGCAAACAAAGGGAGGAAACCCGATGCCAGCAGCCTTCTTCGTCGTTCGCGCCGTCATTCCCGACGCCAGCAAGCGCGCTGCTTTCGACTGATGGTACGAGTCGGAACATTTGCCCGACGCGGTGAAGGCCTTCGGCGTGAGCAAAGCCTGGCGGTTCTGGAGTCTCGACGATCCCTCGCTGCACCAGGCGATGTATCAGTTCGAGGACGAGGCCAAGCTGAATGCGATGCTGAACGGTGACGCGCTGCAAAAGCTCGTCGCCGATTTCAACCGCGACTGGCCCGACGTGAAGCGCTCGCGTGAGACGCTGCTGCTGGCGCAGGAGTTTTCTCAATAGGGCGCACCGAATGTCCGCTCGCAACGAATTCTGAACACGCGATTCAGCCTTGGTTCATGTCGTGGCCGCGACACTTCCTCTGCATCACTTGCCAGGTAGCCTAGAGGAATTGCCATGGAGCGCCGGAACTTTTTGAAACTTGCCTTGGGATTGACGGCGGGCGCCGCCGCCTTCGCCGCGACTGCCGCGCAGGCCGCGCCGCTGTCACCGCAGCCGCTCGCTGATCCCGCCCGTACGCCGCAAGGCAATCCCGACGCTCATCCTGCGTTACCACCAGCGAGGAAGCCGCCAAGCTGACGCCTGAGCAGGTTCATTGGCGTGGGCGCGGCCGCCACTGGGGCTGGCGCCGCCGCCATTGGCGCCGGCATTACCGGCGCTGGCACCGCCGCCATTACTGGTAAGCTCGCGGCCATTCTCGGACGCGACGGGGATCGCCGCTGGCGGTCCCCGTTTCGATTTGGGAAGTGCTCCGGTTCCGCTGCGGACGAATCGTCAGCAACAAAAATTGGCCGCGCAGGCTTTCGCCGCGCGGCCATTTTGCAACGGAATGGAAGGAGATCAGAACGGGCGGCAGCGGCCGGCGTACCAGCGGAAACCGTAGGGGCATACGCGCGCACGAGGCACGACGACGACCGGCGCCGGGGCGACCACCACCGGGGCGGGGCGAACCACGACAGCGCCGCGCATCGGACGGCAGCCGCCATAGGGGCCGCGATACCAGCCCGGGCCGCAACCGCCGGCGGCGCTGGCCGCCTCGCTGAAACCGACGACCGCACTGGCGAGCATGACGGCGGCGAACAGGTATTTCATTTGATCTTCCTTCTTGTCCTTGGGGGCAGGCTTCGGGGAATAGCGCTTGCGGGCGCACAATGAATCAAGAGACACGATTCGACACGTTAAATCTGGGACGTGCCGAGACGTCGCGATCCAAACCTGCCAATCATGACCTGAATGCGGCATGAACGTTGGCAGCATTGGGTCTCGGACGACACGCTGCTGTCGCTAGCGGCCGCGAAGGTGACCGATGCCCGGATCACTTGCCGAACAACGCAGCGAACTGCTTCTCGCCGGTGCGGGTGAAATTCACGACGCGGCTGCCGGGCGTGGGATCGCGCGCCGCCCATTTCAGCTCGGCAAAGCGCTGCATCATGGCAGCCCCCAACGTGCCGGCGAGGTGGTGACGCCGTTCGCTCCAGTCGAGGCAGGCCTTGCAGACCGGGCGGCGCGGGTGGCTGAGCATGTCGGGCGAGATCTGCAGGTGCCTGGCGAGAAAGCGCTCGCCCTCGGCGGTCAGCTCAATCTCCTGCTTCCTCTGCCTGACCAGATGCCGCTCGCGCAAGGAGTCCAGCATCTGCACGCCGAGATCGCCGGCGAGATGGTCGTAGCAGATCCGCGCGCGCCGCAGCGCAGGATCCTTCGGCCCGGTGCGCACGCGCATATGGCCGGTGCGCGCCGCAAGCCCAGCCAGCCCCTCGAGCACGCCGGCGACGTCGTCGTCGGTGAGGCGGTAATAGCGATGGCGGCCCTGCTTCTCCGGCTCGATCAGGCCGCCGGCCTCGAGCTTCGACAGATGCGAGCTCGCGGTCTGCGGCGTGATGCCGGCCTCCTGCGCCAGCTCGCTCGCCGTGAGCGCGCGGCCGTTCATCAGCGCCGTGAGCATATTGGCGCGGGCGGGGTCGCCGACCAGCGAGGCGACCATGGCGATGTCGGGTCCTGATTTCATGCTTCGATGGTAACCGAAGCATTGCCGTCGGGCAAGGACGTAACCTCTCACCAAGTCGTCATTGCGAGGAGCGCGCCCGTAGGGTGGGCAAAGGAGCGCAGCGACGTGCCCACCAATCGTCGTGGCGGACAAAGGACGTGGGCACGCTTCGCTTTGCCCACCGTACGAGACCTGCGCTCGCAATGACGCCATGGAAACAGGAGCCCATCATGACCGTCACCGTCTTCATCCGCTACCAGCTCGATCCGTTCAAGCGCGCCCAGTTCGAGGAATATGCGAAGCGCTGGCTCACCATCATCCCGAAATGCGGCGGCGACCTGATCGGCTATTTCATGCCGCACGAGGGCACCAACAACATCGCGTTCGGGCTGATCAGCTTCGAGAGCCTGGCCGCCTATGAAGCCTATCGTGCGCGGCTGCGGCAGGACTCCGAGGGCATGGCCAACTTCCACTTCGCCGAGGAACACAGATTCATCCTCGCCGAAGAACGCACCTTCCTGCGCAAGGTGGTATTGTAAGTCCACCAACAGCAGGAGACGCCCATGATCGCCGTGATCTTCGAGGTCTGGCCCAAGCCGGAACACCGCCAGGACTATTTCGACCTCGCGGCCGATCTGAAGCCGCTGCTGCAGACCATCGACGGCTTCATCTCGGTCGAGCGTTTCGAGAGCCTGACCGAGAAGGGCAAGATCCTGTCGGTGTCGTTCTGGCGCGACGAGGCAGCAGTCGCCGCCTGGCGGAACACCATGGAGCACCGCCGCACCCAGGCCAAGGGCAGGGCGCAGATCTTCGCCGATTATCACCTGCGCATCGCCAGCGTGATCCGGGACTATGGCATGACCGACCGCGAGCAGGCCCCGAAGGACAGCCGCGCCGTGCACGACGCGCACTGGCGGAGTTGAGAACGCACGCCTATCTCTGCGCGGCCAACAAGGGAGAGAAACATGCACGTGACGACCGCTGACAAGCGCGCGACGTTCAGGAAGATGCACGAGAGCGGCTGCTTCATTTTGCCCAATCCGGTCGATGTCGGCAGTGCGAAAGCCTTGCAGCATCTCGGTTTCAAGGCGATTGCGTCGTCGAGCGCGGGCTTTGCCTGGACCATCGGCAAGGCCGACAACCGCGTCACCGTTGAGGACGTCTGTCAGCATCTGGCAGCATTGAGCTCGGCCGTCGACATCCCCGTGAACGCCGATTTCGAGGGCGGCTTTGCGGTCGAGCCCGACAAGGTCGCCGACAATGTCGAGCGCGGTGTGCGCACCGGCGTCGCCGGCCTGTCGATCGAGGATTCCACCGGCGACAAGGACAAGCCGCTCTACGACCGTGCGCTGGCCGTCGAGCGCATCAAGGCCTCGCGCAAGGCGATCGGCGACAGCGGCACGCTGCTGGTCGGCCGATGCGAGGCGTATCTCTGGGGCGTGACGGATCTCAAGCTCGTCATCGACCGGCTCACCGCCTATGCCGATGCCGGCGCCGACTGCCTCTATGCGCCGGGTCTGAAGAGCCGCGAGGACATCGCCGCAGTGGTGAAGGCTGTCGCACCAAAACCGTTCAATCTTCTGATCGGCGCGTCCGGCCTGTCGCTGCAGGAAGCCGAAGATCTCGGCGTGCGCCGCATCAGCGTCGGCGGCTCGCTGGCTCGCGCCGCCTGGGGCGGCTTCATGCGCGCGGCAAAGGAGATGGCGGAGAAGGGCACCTTCACCGAGCTCGGCGGCGGCTATCCCGGTGGCGAGCTCAACAAGATGTTCGGCTAGACATGATCCGGAAAAGTGTGAAGCGGTTTTCCGAATCGATCATGCTCAAACAAAGATCTAAAGCGCGATGACGATTCGTCCAAATCTCATCGCGCTTTAGCCAAACGAAAAGCGGCGGGATGTTGCATCCCGCCGCTCTCGCGCTTTACTGCGAGATGTTACTTCGCGCCGTCGGACGGAGCCGGCGTCGTCGGGGCCGGCCTGCTCGGCGCGGCACCGGTGGTCGTGCCCGGCTCAGTGTTGCTGCGTGGCGTCACGTCACGCATGCCGGGAGGTGCGGCCGGACTGGCCGGCGCGGTCTGCTGAGCGGTTCGCGATGCCGGCTCATTGCTCGCCTGGTTGCCGGTGGTCGTGTTGTTCAAGCCGTAGAACACCGCGCCCAGCACCAGGGCGACGGCCACCGCGAACAGTGCGATCTTGCCGCTGGAGGCGGGACCTTCCCCGAGCTCGGGATCGGCCTGCAGGTCGGCATCCCGGCGCGCCGCGCGAGTATACTCATCGTCGGCGAGGTTCGGGCGGTACGGATCGTTGGGAAAACGGTCGTCAGCCATCGATTGGATCTCCTCGGGTTATGACCCCCGGACAACCCACAGCTGCGAGATTCTGTTCCGCGCCACCTGATGCTTTCGTCGCATATTGCCCCCATCCGGGGAATCGGGAACCTGTTCTGTCTGACCCCGGGCCTTGAGTTCCATATCGGGGAGGAGGAACACGGCGATGTGGAGCCTGCCGCCGACGGATAGCGTGCTGCATTTCCTGTCCCTTGTGGCGGTGGCCGCGCAGGGCATGACGGCTGCGCTTGCCGCCGGACGCCGCAGCATGGATTGGCTGGGGGTCTGCTTCCTCGGCTGCATCACTGCGCTCGGCGGCGGCACGTTGCGCGATCTCTTCCTCGGACATTATCCGCTGGCCTGGGTGCAGAGCCCCATCTATCTCGCGCTCGCCGGCGGCGCCGCCTTCCTCACCATCCTGTTTGCGCGTCTCGTGCACCGGCTGAAGGTCGCCTTCATCGTGCTCGATGCCATCGGTCTCGTCGTCTTCACCATGGCCGGCTGCGACGTGGCCTGGCAGATGGATGCGACACTGCCCATCGTCATCGTCTCCGGCATGGTGACGGGCTGCGCCGGTGGCGTGCTGCGCGACGTGCTCTGCAACGACGTGCCGCTGCTGTTTCGCTCCGAGCTCTACGCCAGCGTCTCGGTGGTGACGGGATTGTTCTATGCCACCGCGTTTGGTCTCAAGCTCAATGCGGAGCTCTGGACCATCCTGACCTTCGTCCTCGGCATCAGCTTCCGCCTGCTTGCGGTGCGCTACAAATGGGAGATGCCGAAGTTTGTGTTCACGGGGGATGAGGAGCGATAGCTCCATCCACGCCGTCATTGCGAGCGCAGCGAAGCAATCCAGAGTCCCTCCGCGGAAAGATGCTGGATTGCTTCGCTGCGCTCGCAATGACGGGGAGAGAGCTGACTACTTCTCCTTCCTTGCCTTCGCCACCTGTGCCGGCGTCACCAGCGGGCCCGCATTGCCCCAGGAATTGCGGATGTAGTTCGTCACCGCGGCGATCTCGGCGTCGGACAGCTGCTTGGCGTAAGCAGGCATCTCGCCAATGTTCGGCGCGCGCGGTGTCGTCACGGTGTGAGCACCGTCGAGGATGATGCGCAAGGTCGAGGACGGATTGACCGATTGCAGCAGCGCATTGCCCGGCAGCGGCGGATAGATGCGCGGGCTGCCGGTGCCGTCGGTCTCGTGGCAGGCGACGCAGAGCTTCGCATAGACGGTCTGTCCGGCCGTCATCTCGGCTTCCTCCGGCGGCGTCACGATCGTCTCGCGCCGCGCCGGCGGCTGGCTCTTCAGGTAAACCGCGATCGAACGCACATCGGCATCGCTCATCTTCGCCGTCGAGCCAACGATCACCTCGGCCATCGGTCCGCCGGCATGGCTCCTGGCGTTGCGGCCGCTCTGCAGATATTCGGCGATGTCTGCCTCGCTCCAGGATTTCAGCCCCGTGCGGGTGGCACCGTCGAGCCGCGGCGCGTACCAGCCGCCGACCTCATTGCCCGAGAGCGCCTGCGCCTGCTTGTCGGCGCCGAAATAATTCTTCGGCGTATGGCAGGCGCCGCAATGGCCGAGCCCGGTGACGAGATAGCCGCCTCTGTTCCACGCCGCGCTCTGGCTCTGGTCCGGCTCGAACAGGCCGGGCTTGAAATACAGGGCGTTCCAGATCCGCATCAGGCCGCGATAGCCGAACGGCCAGCGCAGTTCCGGCGGCTTGTTGCGGCTGACGACGGGCGCAAGGCTGCCGAGATAGGCCCGGATCGCCAGCGTGTCGTCCTTCGTCATCTTCGTGAAGTAGGGGTAGGGGAACGCCGGGTAATAGTTCGAGCCGTCGGGCGCGATGCCATAGCGCAGGGCGCGGGTGAAATCGGCATCCGCCCAGGCGCCGATCCCGGTGTCGCGGTCGGGCGTCAGGTTCGGCGCGTAGATCGCGCCGAAGGGCGTGTCGATGCGTTTGCCGCCGGCAAACGGTTTGGCCGGATCGGCGGTGTGACAGCCCGCGCAGTCGCCGGCTTCGACCAGCGCCTTGCCATAGGCGATCAGCTCCGGCGCCGGCTCGGCAATCGCCGCGCTGGCGACTGCACTGCACAACGCGATACCGGCCAGAATCGTCCGCATGCTCGGTCTCTCCTGCGACCAATCGACCCCACCCGCATGAACGCAGCGTCGATTCATTTCGCAACGACGGGGGTATGGTGACACAAATTGAAAATCGCCAACGTGTTTCAGGCCACGAAATTGCGATTTTTACCCGAGGCTTCCTTTGGTCCAGATTTGTGGTGCGGATCATGAAATATCCGACATAGAGTGGCGCAGGTGGTCGGCGCGCCCTAGCTAAAAACAACGGGCAGGCAACGACTTAAGTCAGCAAGACCTGAACAGGGCGCAAGCGAGGACAAGCATGGGCATCAACCAGGGTCCGATCAGTCTCGATCAAAAGTACACACAGCAGACCGGACACGTCTTCACCACGGGCATCCAGGCCCTGGTCCGCTTGCCGATGGCCCAGATCCGGCGCGACCGCGCCAACGGCCTCAACACCGCGGGCTTCATCTCGGGCTATCGCGGCTCGCCGCTCGGGGGTTACGACCAGCAGCTGTTCGCCGCCCGCAAGCATCTCGAGCAGTACAACATCAAGTTCCAGCCGGGCGTGAACGAGGACCTCGCCGCGACCGCGGTGTGGGGCTCGCAGCAGCTCAACCTCTCGCCGGGCGCCAAATACGACGGCGTCGTCGGCATCTGGTACGGCAAGGGCCCGGGCGTCGACCGCTGCGGCGACGTGTTCCGTCACGGCAATGCCGCGGGCTCGGCCAAGAACGGCGGCGTGCTCTGCCTTGCCGGCGACGACCACGGCGCCAAATCCTCCACCGTCCCGCATCAGTCCGACCACGCCTTCATCTCCGCGCTGATGCCGTACCTCTATCCCTCGAGCATCCACGAGATGATCGAGATGGGCCTGCTCGGCATCGCGATGTCGCGCTATTCCGGCTGCTGGGTCGGCATGAAGGTGATCACGGAGACGGTGGAGACCACCGCCGAGATCGATCTCACCGACGAGATGAAGCCTTTCATCATCCCCACCGATTTCGAGCTGCCCCCCGGCGGCCTCAACCTGCGCTGGCCCGATGACCGCTTCGAGCAGGATCGCCGCCTGCAGGACTACAAGGGCTTTGCCGCCATCGCCTTTGCCCGCGCCAACAAGGTCAACCGCGTCACCATGGATTCGCCGAACGCGCGTTTCGGCATCATGGCCTCGGGCAAGAGCTACGAGGACGTGCGCCAGGCGCTGCGCGAGCTGGGGATCACCGAGGAGGTCGCCGCTCGAATCGGCCTTCGCCTCTACAAGATCGGCATGCCCTGGCCGCTGGAGCCGGAGGGCGTGCGCAACTTCGCGGTCGGGCTCGAGGAGATCTTCATCGTCGAGGAGCGCCGCGAGATCGTCGAGAACCAGGTCAAGCAGGAGCTGTTCAACTGGCGCGACGACGTCCGGCCCCGCATCGTCGGCAAGATGGACGAGCACGACAAGCGTTTCCTGACCTTCGCCGCCGAGCTCAGCGTCGCCTCGCTCGCGACCTCGCTCACCGAGCGGCTGCTTCGACTTGATCTCAACCCCGAGATCGCGGAGATGCTCCGTGCCAAGGCCGACTGGTTCAATGGCCGCCAGGCCACGCAAATGCAGGCTGTCGCGCCGGTCTCCCGCACTCCTTATTTCTGCTCCGGCTGTCCCCACAACACCTCGACGAAAGTCCCCGAAGGCAGCCGCGCGCTCGCCGGCATCGGCTGTCACTTCATGGCGCTGTGGATGGACCGCTCGACCGAGACGTTTACGCATATGGGCGGCGAGGGCGTGCCCTGGGTCGGCATCGCGCCCTTCACCAACGAGAACCACATCTTCGCCAATCTCGGCGACGGCACCTACTTCCACTCCGGCATTCTCGCCATCCGCCAGGCGATCGCCTCCAAGGCCAATATCACCTACAAGATCCTCTACAACGACGCGGTGGCCATGACCGGCGGCCAGCGTCATGACGGCGATCTCTCGCCGCAGAAGATCATGGCCCAGCTTCATGCCGAGGGCATCAGCGAAATTTATCTGGTCTCGGAAAATCCCGACGCTTACCCGGCAGACACCATCGCGCCCGGGGTGAAGAAGTATCACCGCGACGAGCTCGACAACGTCATGAAGATGTGCCGCGAATACAAGGGCACCTCCGCGATCGTGTTCGTGCAGACCTGCGCCGCCGAGAAGCGCCGTCGCCGCAAGCGCGGCCTGATGGAGGATCCGGCGCGCCGTGTCATGATCAATCCGGCCGTCTGCGAAGGCTGCGGCGATTGCTCGGTGCAGTCGAACTGCATCTCGGTCGAGCCGCTGGAGACCGAGTTCGGCCGCAAGCGCGCCATCAACCAGTCGTCCTGCAACAAGGACTATTCCTGCTTGAAGGGATTCTGTCCGTCCTTCGTCACCATCGACGGCGGCGCGCCGCGCCACCGCGCGCCTGCCGAGTTCGCCGAGATCGGCGCGCTGCCCGAGCCGGCCTCGCGCCCGACGCTCGACAAGCCCTATAACATTGCCGTCGGCGGCGTCGGCGGCACCGGTGTGCTCACCATCGGCGCGCTGCTCGGCATGGCCGCCCATATCGAGGGCAAGGCCTCGATGATCCTCGACATGTCGGGCCTCGCGCAAAAGGGCGGGGCGGTGCTCAGCCACGTCCGCCTGTCGGATCATCCGGCCGAGGTGACCTGCTCGCGCATCGTCACCGGCACGGCCGATCTCGTGCTCGCCGCCGATGAAGTCGTCGCGGTCGCCAAGGACACGATCACCCTTTGTGACTCCACCCGCACCCGCGGCATCATCAACAGCCACGTCATTCCCACCGCCGACTTCGTCCTCAACCGCGATTTCAATTTCCAGACCCGCAAGCTGACCGGGCTGTTGGAAACCGCGCTGCACAAGGATTCGGTTTTCTTCGACTTCACCAAGCCTGCCGAGCAGCTGCTCGGCGATGCCATCGCCACCAACATGATGATGATGGGCTATGCCTATCAGAAGGGTCTGTTGCCGCTCTCCGCGGAAGCAATCGAGCAGGCCATCGAGGTCAATGGCGTCTCGATCAAGATGAACAAGGAAGCCTTCCGCCTCGGCCGTCTCGCAGTCGCCGATCCCCAGCGTCTTGCCGACATGCTGAAGGGCGCGGACGGGGTGATCGCGCCGAAGACGCTGGATGCCATGACGCTGGACGAGGTCATCGAGCATCGCGCCAAGCATCTGACCGCCTACCAGAACGCTCGTCTCGCCAAGCGCTATCGCAAGCTGGTCGACCAGGTGCGCGATGCCGCGGCAAAGGGCGGCTGTGGCGATGCACTGCCGCGCGCGGTCGCGGTGAACTATGCCAAGCTGCTGGCCTACAAGGACGAATACGAGGTCGCGCGCCTCTACACCGACGGCGCCTTCGAGCAGCAGCTCCGCGACCAGTTCGAGGGTGACTTCAAGTTCAATTTCAACCTCGCGCCGCCCATCCTGGCAAGCGGTGTCGATGCCTTGGGCCGTCCCAAGAAGCGCGCCTTCGGCCCGTGGATGCTGAACGTCTTCCGCGTGCTGGCCAAGTTCAAGTTCCTGCGCGGCACGCCGTTCGACATCTTCGGCCGCAGCGCCGACCGCAAGCTCGAGCGCGACCTGATCGCCGGCTACGAGAAGGACGTCGCCACCGTGCTCGGCCTGTTGTCGCCCGTCACGATCGACACCGCGGTGGAACTGCTGTCGCTGCCCGACCGCATCCGCGGCTACGGTCCGGTGAAGGAGAAGGCGGTCGCCGACGCCAAGGTGCGCTACGCCCAGCTCGCCGCGGACCTCGCCAACCCGCCGCCTGCGCCAAGGCAGATCGCGGCGGAGTAGGGCGGTCTCGTAGGACGGATTAGCGAAGCGTAATCCGCCACACCTATTGCCGTGGCGATCAATACGGCGGATTACGCCTTCGGCTAATCCGCCCTACGCCAGCGGACGACAATTCATCCGTTTGACAAGAGTTGTGGCGCCGCGATATCAGCAACTTGCGATAGTGAGGCGCGCCGGGCGATGCGGCCCTGCGCTATGCGGGGCGATGATCGATGTCATTGCGCACTGTGTTGATTCTGTTCCTGGCCGTCGGTGTTTTGGCGGCGTTGGGGATGTTCTGGAATCAGCATGCCATCGAACGCGTCATGCGCGATGGCTATGGCACCACCGGAAAGATCATTTCGGCCAAAGTCGTCTCGCCGCGGTTTCCGTTCGTGTTTGACGGCGGCTGGCCGCGCTATGTCGACGAAAATCTGTCGATCGGATTGCAGTGGACCGGCAGGGATGGCGTCCAGCGCGAGCGCACGGGCATTGCGGTCAGTGCTGCCTATGCGGCGCGGATCATGGTTGGCAATCAGCTCAAGCTCCTGACGATTCCCATTCAGGCTGTTGACGACGATTCATCGCTTCCGGTCATTGTCGAGGATCTCGACGACCATCTGAACCATATCCGGTCCACGTCCAGGTTCATGGCGGCGGGAGCAGGCGTTTGCGCCGTGCTCCTGATGCTCGTGATCGGATGGCAGACATGGTCGGCGCGTCGAGGCGGGCCGGGGAGTGCGACGATCGCCGCCGGAGCAAGACGTCCCTTTCCTTACATCCTCGGGACCCTGACTGCTGTGATGCTTCCGTTCGGCGGCTACATGCTGGTGAACTCCTACATTGAGCAAAGCACGTTGAATGAGATCCTTGCCCATGGCGATGAAGCTACCGCCGATGTGACCCGCGCCTACGGTGAGGTGAACAAGGCCGGTGAGGCCCCGAGCTATCTCGTGACGCTGGCGTGGACCGACAAGAGCGGACGACAGCAGGCCTACGGACCGACCCATATCAGCCCGGCGTTCTGGCGGCAGATCACGCGCAACGGCGTCCAGACCGTCAGACAGATCAGGATCCGCTATCTCACGGGCAGACCTGATGCGCGACCCCTGATCGTCGACGACGCGGCCGAGCGCCAACACCAGGACAGTTTTGGCGTGAAGGGAGGCGCTGTTTTTCTTGTCCTCGGCCTGATAATGGCCGGGCTGACCGCGTTCCGTTATCGCGCGAGCCCGAGCACCGCCTCGTAGCGAAGAGTCTGTCTTTCACCCCTCGTATCGGACGAGCGAGCAATGTTCACAGCTCTTGATGCGCCTCCCGATCGGCTCGATAAGCACGAGCAGAACTTCGTCGAGAAAGTTCGCAATCACGGCTGGTTTGGCACGCATGTCTTCCCCGATGGCGAAGGACCGGGCTTCGCCTACACGACCGGATTCTGGCTGAAGTTCAGGTTTCCGGAGATGATCGTGTTTTCAATGGGGCAGCAGACCGCCCAGGATACGTTCTGGACGATCTACCACGAACTCGACGCAGGACGGCGACCGCTGGTCGGCGAGCCCACCGATGCGCTGTTTGAGAATGTCGCCGCCGTGCTCCTTCCGGTGGCGTTGCAGCACTACCGCTCGCATCTCGGATGGAGCAGATGGTTCTACGGCAATGATGAGTTCGAATGCCTGCAAGTCGCGTACCCCGATCGCGACGGGCATTTTCCCTGGGCTGCGGAGGCATCCGCTGAGGCCCGTGCCGCACAGCCCGACCTGACGGAAGGCAACTGGTTGGGACGGCGCAAGGTCCCGTAGGGTGGGCAAAGGCGCGAAGCGCCGTGCCCACGACCTCGCCATGATTGCGCAAAAGACGTGGGCACGCTTCGCTTTGCCCACCCTACGACACCATCCCTTGTGTTATTGCCGGGCGAAACATCCAAGAGACGAGTCAATCCCCACGCGCAAAAACATTCCGCTTTACCGAAATTCGGAATTGTCGTATCCCTCCGCCACCTCATCCCTCTCAGAGGGGCGTATCGCGATCGTCACGAAACGCGGGGTGAGCGGCGGTGGACGCGGGCTGCGTCGCGCGAGTCTCTCGCGCACGACGGGCGCGGTCTCGCGTACGGCAAAATCGTGTGGTCCTGACGCCCGGGGTCTGTGCGTCAAGTCTTGTGGGTCACTCGCAAGGCGACGGGGGCAATAGTGCATCGCTCCCCGGGGAGAGCGCGACATAAGCCGTAAAGCCACTGCGCAGGGAAGGCCGGATGTTTGGCTTCACCTGTATGCCGCTGTGCATCTGTTCTTCGCGCAATTCGCGCACAGCGGACCGTGGGTGCCAGCCGGCACCCGGTCTTCCCTGCGCCCTCTGTTTCCGGAGGGAGGCAAGACGGGAGCATAACTTGGGCGAGATACGCCGCGAGGATGCGGGCGTGTGTCTGCGATTCAGTTGTGAGTGGAAAGAGCGACGTCGGTATCCGCGAACTCCGTCATTGCGAGCGCAGCGAAGCAATCCAGAATCCCTTAATGGAGGGACTCTGGATTGCTTCGTCGCAAGGGCTCCTCGCAATGACGACGCGGCAGTCGGTTCGCTTCCTATCCGGGGCCCGGATTTCCCATGCGCTCCTCTCGCGCCAACCCGCCGCTCTCTCGCGGCGCGGAATATTTCCGCGCTTGCCAATCAGCCCGGTGCGGTTCAGAAAAAAGAGCCAAGACGAGACGCGAGCGGAGACAGAAGTTTTGACCATCAAGGGCAAGGCCTACATTGCCGGGATCTACGAACACCCGACCCGGCATGCGCCGGACAAATCCACCGCCCAGCTTCATGCCGAGGTCGCCAAGGGTGCGATCGAGGATGCCGGGATCAGCAAGGACGATGTCGACGGCTATTTCTGCGCGGGCGATGCGCCCGGCGGCGCGTGGCCGATGGTCGATTATCTCGGTTTGAACACCAAGAAGCTTCGCCACGTCGATTCCACCGAGACCGGCGGCTGTTCCTACATCATCCATCTCGGCCATGCCGCCGAGGCGATCGCCGCGGGCAAATGCTCGATCGCGCTCGTTACGCTCGCCGGCAAGCCGCGCACCGGCGCGATGCCGCCCCGCGCAGCCGGCGCCGAGGCCGATTTCGAATCCGCTTACGGGGCGACCACGCACAATGCCTATGGCATGTGTGCCATGCGCCACATGCACGACTATGGCACCACCTCTGAGCAGCTCGCCTGGATCAAGGTCGCGGCCTCCCACCATGCGCAATACAATCCGCATGCGATGCTCAAGGACGTCGTCACCGTCGAGGACGTGCTGAACTCGCCGATGATCTCCGATCCCCTGCATCGCATGGATTGCTGCGTCGTCTCCGACGGCGGCGGCGCGCTGATCGTGACGACACCGGAGATTGCCAAGAGCCTGAAGAAGCCGCTGGTGCGCCTGATCGGCCATGGCGAGGCGATGAAGGGTCCGCGTGGCGGCAAGGATCTCGACCTCACATATTCTGCCGGCGTCTGGTCCGGCCCGCGCGCGTTCGAGGAAGCCGGCATCACGCCGAAGGACATCAAATACGCCTCGATCTATGACAGCTTCACCATCACGGTGCTGATGCAGCTGGAAGACCTCGGCTTCTGCAAGAAGGGCGAGGGCGGCAAGTTCGTCGCCGACGGCAATCTGATCTCGGGCGTCGGCAAGCTGCCGTTCAACACCGATGGCGGCGGCCTCTGCAGCAACCATCCGGTCAACCGCGGCGGCATGACCAAGATCCTCGAGGCTGTCAGGCAGCTGCGCGGCGAGGCGCATCCGAAGGTGCAGGTCAAGAACTGCGATCTCGCCATCGCCCACGGCACCGGCGGCCTGCTCGGCGTCCGCCACGCCGCCTCGACGGCCATTCTGGAGCGCGTGTGATGAGCGAAGTGAAAAAGTATCCGGCTCCTGTCACGAACCCCGAGACCGCCGCGTTCTGGGACGCGGCGAAAGAGGGCAAGTTCATGATCAAGCGCTGCACCGCCTGCGGCGAGGCGCATTACTTCCCGCGCTCGATCTGCCCGTTCTGCTACTCCGACAAGACGGTGTGGGAGCAGGCTTCCGGCGAGGGCACGATCTACACCTACAGCCTGATGCGGAAATCGCCGACCGGCCCATACGCCATCGGCTACGTCACGCTGAAGGAGGGCCCGTCGGTGCAGACCAATTTCGTCGATTGCGATCTTACGACGCTCAAAATCGGCCAGAAGGTGAAGGTGGTGTTCAAGCCGACCGACGGCGCTCCGCTGCCGTTCTTCACGGCTGTCTAAGATTCTTCCCTTCTCCCCTTGTGGGAGAAGGTGGCGCGAAGCGCCGGATGAGGGGTCTGTCTCAACGGAGAGAGCTATCGATGTGGAAGCAACCCCTCACCCAAATGAGTTTGCGGCACGGCTCTCGTTGCCCTCTCCCACAAGGGGAGAGGGCACATTAACGAGCGCCGCTGCTCGCGGAGATACCTGGGAGAAAGACAAACAACATGTCCGCCAGATACGAAGAGCTCAAAGGCCTGAAAAACCTCGGCCAGAAATACGCCTACACCGACCGCGAGGTGATGCTCTACGCCTACGGCATCGGGCTCGGCGCCGATCCCATGGACGAGAACGAGCTCGCCTTCGTCAACGAGGGCACATACACGCCGCGCCCGCTGAAGGTGGTGCCGACCTTCGCCTCCGTCGCGGCTTGGGGCTCGGGGCCCGGCGAGATGAATCTCAACCGCGTCATGGTGGTCGACGGTGAACGCGACATCACCTTCCATCAGCCGCTGCCGGTCGCTGCGAACATCACAGCCGACTCCTCCGTGCTCGAAGTCTACGACAAGGGCAAGGACAAAGGCGTCGTCATCGTTCACCAGACCGTGCTGAAGAACGAGAAGGGCGACAAGCTGGCAACGCTGGTCGCCTCGCGCTTTGCCCGCGGCGATGGCGGCTTCGGCGGACCGAACCTGACCCAGCCGGATCCGCATAAGATCCCGTCGCGCAGCCCCGACAAGACCATCGACATCACCACGCGCCCCGACCAGGCACTGGTCTATCGCCTCTGCGGCGACCGCAACCCGTTGCACTCCGATCCGGAGTTCGCCAGGAAGGCTGGCTTCCCGCGTCCGATCCTGCACGGCATGTGCACCTACGGCATCACCTGCCGCGGCGTGCTCCAGACCTATGCCGACTACGACGCGAGCGCCTTCCGCCAGCATGTCGCGCGGTTCTCCTCGCCGGTCTATCCCGGCGAGACCGTGACCATGGACCTCTGGAAGGACGGCAACGTGATCTCGTTCGAAGCCAAGGTGAAGTCGCGCGGGGTGACGGTGATCAAGAACGGCAAGACGGTGCTGGGTTAGCAACTCGGTACGGCCGTCGTCTCCCTCGCCCCGCTCTTGCGGGGAGAGGGTGGGGTGAGGGGCCCTCACCACGAGTCGGGACGGTTTTGAGACCTGTACCCCCTCACCCGGATCGCAAGAGCGATCCGACCTCTCCCCGCAGGCGGGGAGAGGTTAGAAAGAAACAAAAACAGGGAGACGCCACCATGGGAGGACTACTCGACGGCAAGGTTGCGCTGATCACCGGCGCGGGCGGCGGGCTCGGTGAGGCCTATGCAAAGCTGTTCGCGCGGGAAGGGGCCTCGGTCGTCGTGAACGATCTCGGCGGTCCCCGCGACGGCTCCGGAGCCGACAAGTCCATGGCGCAGCAGGTGGTGGACGCGATCAAGGCCGAGGGCGGCAAGGCGGTCGCCAACGGTGCCGACATCTCCACCATGGAAGGCGGCCAGTCGGTGTTCGACGACGCCATCAAGCACTTCGGCCGGGCCGACATCCTCGTCAACAATGCCGGCATTTTGCGTGATCAGACCTTCGCAAAAGCGTCGGAAGCCGACTGGGACAAGGTCATCAAGGTTCATCTGAAGGGCACCTTTTGTTGCACCCTGCCGGTGTTTCGCTGGATGCGGGAAAACGGCGGCGGCGTCATCGTCAACACCTCCTCGACATCAGGGCTGATCGGCAATTTCGGCCAGACCAATTACGGCGCGGCGAAGGGCGGCATCTGGGGCCTGTCCAACGTGCTCGCGATCGAAGGCCGCAAGTACAACATTCGGATCTGGACGCTGGCCCCGGGCGCCCTGACCCGCATGACCGCAGACCTGCCCCGCTATAAGGAGAACCCCGGCGCCGCACTCGGGCCGGACGGCATCGCGCCGGCCGTGCTATACATGGTCAGCGACTTGTCGGGCGATCAGACCGGCAAGGTGCTGGGCGTATCCGGGCCCCGCGGCGTGCGCGAAATGCGGATGATGGAGATGGAAGGCTGGAAGCCGCCGCACTCGGGCTGGAAGGCCCAGGACATCGTCGATCACGCCAAGGAGATCTTCTTCTCCGAGGAGCAGATCAAGATGGGGGCGCGGCGGGTTTAGCCACACGGTCATTCCGGGGCGCGACGAAGTCGCGAGCCCGGAATCCATAACCCCGGCTTGTGGTTATGGATTCCGGGCCTGGCCCTGCGGGCCATCCCGGAATGACGACAAAGAGAGAGACAAGGAAAGACGATGAAACTCACCCCCGACGCCAAGGGCACCTTCGCAATCGCGCCGACGCCGTTCCACGACGACGGCCGGATCGACGAGCGCTCGATCGACCGCCTGACCGATTTCTACGAGGAGGTTGGCTGCGACGGCGTCACGGTGCTGGGCATCCTCGGCGAGGCTCCGAAACTCGATGCCACTGAAGCCGAGCAGGTGGCGGTACGCTACGTCAAGCGCGCCAAGAAGATGCAGGTGATCGTCGGCGTTTCCGCGCCGGGCTTTGCCACCATGCGCTCGCTGGCGAAGGCCTCGATGGACGCGGGCGCGGCCGGCGTCATGATCGCGCCGCCGCCGTCGCTGCGCACCGACGACCAGATCGTCGGCTATTTCAAGCAGGCGGCGGAAGCGATCGGCCCGGATGTGCCCTGGGTGCTGCAGGACTATCCGCTGACCTTGCAGGTCGTGTTCACCCCCGCCGTGATCCGCAAGATCGTCATGGACAATCCGAACTGCGTGATGCTCAAGCACGAGGACTGGCCGGGCCTGGAGAAGATCTCGATGTTGCGCGGCTTCCAGAAGGACGGCTCGCTCCGTCCGCTCTCGATCCTCTGCGGCAATGGCGGCACGTTCCTGGACTTCGAGATGGAGCGCGGCGCCGACGGCGCCATGACCGGTTACGCCTTCCCGGAGCTCCTGATCGACGTCGTGAACCTCTCCAAGGCCGGCAAGCGCGACGCTGCGCATGACATCTTCGACGCGCATCTGCCGCTGATCCGCTACGAGCAGCAGCCCGGCGTCGGCCTGACGGTGCGCAAATACGTGCTCCAGAAGCGCGGCATCATCGCCTCCAGCGCGCAGCGCAAGCCCGGCGCGACGATGACGGCGACGGCCAAGGCCGAGGTCGATTATCTCTTGTCGCGGGTCGCCCGCTTCGACAAGCGCGCCAATCTCGGCCCGCAATCCAGCGCCGCGGGTTAGTTGCATGGCCGAGACATCATCATCACGCCCGGCCTCGACGATCCTGCTGCTTCGCGACGGCGCAGCACGGGAAATCGAAGTCTTCATGATGGTTCGCCATCATCAGATCGAGTTCAACTCGGGCGCGCTGGTGTTTCCCGGCGGCAGCGTCGATGCCGGCGACAACGAGATCGTCGCCCGCGCCGACCTCTATTCGGGCGGCGAGGGCCTCAGCGAAGCGGACCGCGGCTTTCGGATCGCCGCGATCCGCGAGACGTTTGAGGAAAGCGGCATCCTGCTGGCGCGCTCCAGGGACACGGGCGCGCCCGTTGATGCCAAGCGTGCAGGGGAGATCGCCGACGCGCATCGCGTCGCGCTCAACGAGCACAAGATCAGCTTCCTCAGCATTCTCGGCGACCACGGTCTCCAGCTCGCGCTCGACACGCTCGTGCCCTACGCGCACTGGATCACGCCCGAGGGTATGCCGAAACGGTTCGACACTTGGTTCTTTCTTGCCGCAGCACCGCCCGACCAGCTCGGCGCGCATGACGGCCGCGAGTCCACCGATTCGATCTGGATCTCGCCGCGCGAGGCGGTGGAGGGCGGGGAGAGCGGCCGCTTCAAGCTGCCGTTCCCGACCACGCGCAACCTGATCCGGCTCGCCAAGCAGCCGAGCGTGAGTGCGGCGCTGGAGCACGCCCGCGGCCTCTCCATCGTCACGGTGATGCCGGTCATGACCAAGACCGAAACCGGCCGCCAGCTCCGCATCCCTCGCGACGCCGGCTATGACGGCGAGGTGTTCGAGGTTGGGGCGGTCGGCTAGTACACTTCGATATTGAACGAAGTATCGAGGGCCGCGTTGGCGCTAGATTCCGTCCACGAGAAGGACGGAATGCGCACCATGGACACCCGGCAGGACACCAACATCGCGCTCGAGCTGGCCCTGCTGGTCGCGCTCGCAACGCTGTGGGGCGGCTCCTACACCTTCATCAAGCTCGGCGTCGCCACCATCCCGCCGGTCACGCTGATCGCGGCGCGCACGGCCATTGCCGGCCTGCTGCTGCTCGTGATCATGTGGATGCGGGGCATCAGAATGCCGACCGATGTCGCGAGCTGGCAGCGCTTCGCGTTCCAGGCCGTGCTCAACAGCGTCATCCCCTGGACGCTGATCGCCTGGGGCGAGCGCCATGTCGACGCCGCGCTCGCCACCATCCTCAACTCGGCCGGGCCGATCTTCACCTTCCTGCTCACGTCGCTAATCACCCGTCACGAGGCGACGACGCCGCGAAAACTGTTCGGCGTGGTCGCGGGCATGGCCGGCATCCTGCTGATCGTCGGCGTCGATGCCTTCCATGACATCGGCAGCGGCCTCATCGCCGAGGCCGCCATCGTCGCCGCCACCATCTGCTATGCCTGCGCCGCGATCTTCGGCCGCAGCTTCAAAGGCCTCGATCCCATGGCGCCCGCGGCCGGCTCGCTGCTGGCGGGGGCAGCGGTCCTGATCCCGGCCTCCCTGATCATCGAGCAGCCCTGGACGCTGTCGCCTTCGCTGAGCTCGGTGCTGGCACTGTCGGCGCTCGCGGTGTTTTCGACCGCGGCGGCGTTCGTGATCTATTTCCGCCTGATCCAGACCCTGGGCTCGGTCGGCACCACCGCGCAGGCCTACCTGCGGGTGCCGATCGGGGTCGCCATCAGCGTCGCGTTCCTCGGCGAGGCCTTGAGCCGGACCGCCTGGATCGGCTTGGCCTGCGTCGTCCTCGGCGTCGCCGCCATGACGATCCCGGCCCGCAGGGCAGCCAGCGTCAAACTGTCGTAAAGCTGAGGCGGGCGGCAAGTCCCGATATTAACGATATTCCGCGTCCCGAGGCATGTTCCCCCCGGGCAGCAATACGTCGTATATTGGACTTCCAGCAGTCCGGTCCTCAAGCCACCAATGTCCGCCGAATTGACGCCGCCCCCTGAGAAAAGGCGAACCTTCTCGCTCTCCATCGGCCAGCTCACCTTCGGCAGCTTCCTGTTGGTGCTGGCGGTGATCATCGTCACCTCGACGGCGAGCGTGATCGCGATCCGGCACATCGACACGACCTTTGCCGAGCTGCAGCGGCTGCAGAGCGTCGGCGACCTCGCCGAGGACATCGATCGCCGCATGAACGAATTGCGCCTTGCCGCGCGCGACTTCGTCACGGATCCCGGGGCCGGCATCCAGTTCCAGCAGGTCGGCGAGGCGGCCTCGACGCTCAGCGATATCCTGAAGAAGACCCGCATAGAGCTCGCGCCCGAGCAGCAGGACATGATCGACGGGGTCACCGAGCGGCTTGCGACCTATCGCACCGGCCTCGAGCGGATCTCCACCCTGATCGACCGCCGCGCCCAGCTGCTCGCCGGACTGCCGCCGCTGCGCGAACAATTCGACGAAGCCGTCGCAAGCACCCCGGACCGCGAGCTGGCGTCCCGCCTGTCCGAGGCGCAGAGCCGGATCGCGCTCGGACTGCTGGCGCGCAACCCGTCCGCGGCCGAGCAGGCCGCACAGGGAATGCGGGCGCTCGATATTGGCGATGCCAAGCTGAAGTCGGCGGTGAACGACTATGCCGAGGCCATCATGGCCGTCGCCGTCCGCGAGCGGCAGATCGCCGACATCGATCGCGAGGTACTGGGAACGGAAGGCCGGCTGATCGGCCGCGTCACCGAATTGCTGCGTGAGGTCAGCTCCCGGCGCGGCCACGTGCTGTCGCGCGACTTCGCCCGGACGCTGACCGAGGCGCGATGGCAGAGCATCGTGCTCGGCACGGTCGGCGTGCTCATCGGCATCGGCGCTGCGTGGTTCGTGGTGCGCCGGACGGTGCGTCCGCTCGCTCAGATCGCGCGATCCATTCGCGCGCTCGCCGCCGGCCGGAAGGACACCTCAATTCCATCCGCCGACCTCGACAACGAGATCGGCGACATTGCGCGGGCGGCCGAAGTGTTCCGCCGCGCGCTGGAGGAGGCCGACACCGCGCGCGAGGCGGCGGTGCGCGCGCTCACCGAGCAGCGCCTCGCCGAGGAGAGTTACCGAAAACTGTTCGAGGGCTCCATCGACGGCATCTATGTGACGACGCCGGCCGGTGACCTCCTCAACGCCAATCCGGCGCTGGCGCGCATGATGGGCTATGACAGCCCGCAGCAGCTGATCGACAGCATCAGCGACATCGCCCACACAATCTACGTCCATCCCGAGGCGCGCGCCGAATACCAGCGGCTGATGGCGCGCGACGGCATGGTGCGCGAATTCGAGTATCAGGTGCGCCAGCGCAGCGGCGACATCCTCTGGCTCTCCGACAGCGCCACGGGCGTGCGAGACGAAGCGGGCAACATCGTCCGCTACGAGGGCACGCTGCGCGACATCACCGACCAGAAGCGGGCGGAGGAGGCCATCGCCGAAGGCCGGCGCCTGCTCCAGCAGGTCATCGACACCGTGCCCGCGGTGATCAACGTCAAGGATCGCAATCTGCGCTACGTGCTGATGAACCGCTACATGGCCGGCATCTTCGGCATCGAGCCCGGCGAGGCGCTCGGCCGCACCACGGCCGACCTGATGTCGCGCTACGGCGCGGCAAAGTCCGACGAGAGCGACAAGCGGGTGCTCAAGCTCCGCAAGGGACTCGGTTTCTATGAGGAGGAGTACCAGGACGCTTCCGGCAACATGCGGCAATGGCTGGTCAACAAATTGCCGCTGCTCGACCCCGAGGGCGAGATCGAGCGGATCGTGACCGTTGCGCTCGATATCGGCGAGCGCAAGCGCGGCGAGCAGGAGATGCGCAAGGCCAAGGAAGCCGCCGAGACCGCGCTGCGCAATTTGCGCGAAACGCAGGCCTCGCTGATCGAGGCCGAGAAGCTGGCCGCGCTCGGGCGCCTGGTCGCCGGCGTCGCCCACGAGGTCAACAATCCCGTCGGCATCAGCCTCACCGTCGCCTCCGCGCTGGAGCGCAAGACCGCGATGTTCAGCGCCGAAGTCGAGCGCGGCGAGCTGCGCCGCTCCACGCTCAACGACTTCCTCAACACCAGCCGCGATGCGTCCTCGCAGCTCGTCTCCAATCTCAACCGCGCTGCCGAGCTGATCCAGTCGTTCAAGCAGGTTGCCGCCGACCGCAACTATTCGGATCAGCGGACTTTCGATCTCGGCGACCTCACCGAGCAGGTCGTGATGAGCCTGCGGCCGGGGCTGCGTAAGCATAATCTGACGCTCAACGTCGAGTGTCAGCCGGACCTGACCATGAACAGCTATCCCGGCCCGTACGGCCAGGTGCTGACCAATCTGTTCCTGAATTCGGTGGCGCACGCCTTCCCGGACGGAAGGCCCGGGACGATCGAGATCCAGGTGCGCGAGTCCGGCAAGGACAACGTCGAGATCATCTTCTCCGACAATGGTTGCGGCATGTCGCTCGACGTCCGCCGCCGCGCCTTCGATCCGTTTTTCACGACGCGGCGCGACCAGGGCGGCACCGGCCTCGGGCTGCACATCGTCTACAGCATCGTCACCAATCGGCTCGGCGGCCGGCTCGATCTCGATTCCGAGCCGGGTGGCGGCACGCGCATCCAGATGATCCTGCCGCGCGTTGCACCGCTCGAACAGGCCGCGGAATAGCTAGTCGACGTCCGCGAGCTTATGCAGGGTGGCGCCGAAAATCAGGCTGGCCTTGCCGACCAGCGCTGTGCCCGTCATTTCCGCGCGCGTGTCGGTGTAGGTGCCGCTGACGCCGATGCCGACCGGGGCAGGGCCGCCGAACAGCGGATTATCATCGCCGCGAGGCGAGGTGTGCCGCTGCACCAGCACCTCGCCTTTGAAGGTGCCGCTGTCCTTCACGGTGTAGCTGCCGGTGTAATAGAGGTAGGCATCGCCGCCGAGAATCTTGCCGTCGCGGAAAAGAATCACGCCGCTGCCCTTGCCGACTCGACCATCGAGCAGGGTCACGTGAATTGAATAGAGGCCGTTCTTCATAACGTCCCGCAGGCCGGCCGCCATCGCCCAATGGCGTAACCGGTCCGGCTTTTATGCCAAAGCCTATCTCCTCGCGCAACGCGGCAGTTTGCCGGCCGGCAGCGGCCTGCGAGCCGTACTTGTCCCGGCTTGTCCGTGACACGATCATGACGCTCTGATGGTGCGGCGAGGCCTAACGTTGCGAATCAGAGTTGGCCCGCGAAATGCATAACCATTGTTGCACTGGCCGCGGGGTGCTGGAGCAAGACGAACGTGACCAACTGGATCGATTCCGGCGGCGATGAGCCGCGTCTGTACAGTGTGCGTCCCACGAATTGCAAAAGCGAACAACGGCGGATTGGCAATGCGATACGCCGGCGAAACCCGACGAGGCTGGCGTGCGCTTTGGCCTTGATCGCGCTCGCAGCCTCCTCGGGGCATGCGCGCGACCGCGGGCAGTTCGCCAACACCAATCCCGAATTGAAGTCCTGGTTCGATAGTCTGCGCAGCGGCAAGGGGCCTTGCTGCTCTGATGCCGATGGTTCGGCGGTCTCGGACTCCGACTGGGACAGCAAGGACGGGCATTATCGCGTCCGCGTCCCGCGCTATGGCTCTGCGCTCGATGGCCAGCAGCAGGAGCTCGTCTGGGTCGACGTGCCCGAGGAGGCCGTGATCTCGGAGCCGAACCGGGTGGGACGCACCATGGTCTGGCCAATCTACGGCTACATGGGCGTCACCATCCGCTGCTTTATGCCCGGTAGCATGACCTAGCCCTCGGGCGTGACCTCGTCGCCGGCTCGGATGCCTGTTAGGGCCGGCGGCGCCTCAGGTGTATTTCTTGTCGCGTTCGAGCAGCTCGATCGAGATGCCTTCGGGCCCGCGGATGAAGCAGATGCGTACGCCGGGCCGGATGGTCGTCGGCTCGCGCGTGAAGGTGACACCCTTGGCCTTGATCTCGGCCGCGACGGCGTCGATGTCCTTCACCGTCAAGCCGAAATGATCGAGGCCCTGATGCGGGTGCGGAGGCGGCGGGTTGACCGCGCCATCGCCCTCGAGCGGCGCGATGAAGATCCTGGTGCCGCCGAGATTCACGTCGATCCGTCCGGGCGCGTGCACAATCTCGCCACCAAGGATGTCCCGCAGCCAGGCCGCCGTTGCCTCCGGATCGGGGCTGCGCAGATGGACGTGATCCCAAGTGACGGCGAATGGCATTTCATGGTCTCCAGAGGGTGTTTTCGATGTTGCGGCGCATGTTAGCGGCCTCGGCCGGTGGTCGCCACCGCCTTGCCGACTCGCATGATCCGCGGGAACCTTAGTTCGTTGGCCGGATTAAGGTAAGTTGTGGCCGAGTCCATCTTCGATGGTGCTGCGGCTCCGATCGGTGGGCATCCATGAACGCCAAGATCGACCGAACCGGATTGGGGCGCTTCGCCGGCAGCGGCGAACGACTGGCACGGGCAGTGACGATCGCAAGCGTCTCATTTGGCCGAACCCTTCTGTGGCTGCTGGCGGCTATCATCGTCGGCTGCGGCATCTGGATGCTGTTGCCTCTTTCCAAGGGCAACAGTGCTGAGCCGGTCGGGGCGGAGCTGGCGGCTGTTGAAACGCCTCCCTCCGGCGATGCGTCGGCAATAGCCTCGGGGGCCTCCGAAGCACAGGTGCCGGCGACGGCAGAACTTGGTCGTCTCAGGATTTCATCGCAGACCTGGCGTCGCGGCGGCCTCGGCTCCAAAGCCCTGGTGACGTTCACGCTGCGAAACGACAACGACTATGCCGTAAAGGATGTCGAGATCGTCTGCTCCTTCACACGGCGCGACGGCAGCCATCTGACCGACCGCAGCCGCGTGCTGGCGGATCCGGTCAGCATGAAGAGCCGCAAGACCTTTGTGCGTATCCCAATCGGCGTCGTCAACGTGAATGCCGATCAGGCAAAATGCTCGCTGGTTGCGGCACGCCGCGCATGAAGGCGGCCTGTTCCGGTAGCTGAAAAGTTACCCTCTGCGGTCCTTGGCCAAAAACCATGCATCACCATTTGAACCGAACGGCTGGGCCAGGAACCAATTGGTAGATCGCCTGTTGAGGCGAGGAGAGCCCACGCGGGGATGCGGGGGGCGGAGCGCGGCCAATGCCCATCTTTAGGTATTTCATTTTCGTCGGTGGAGCTTTGCTCGCACTGCTGTTCGCGGCGGATTTCGTTTTCCCGGCGCCGCCCGTGGCGCATGCGGTCGCAACCGCAGGCAACGACCAGCCGCTGATCCGAATCCGGTCCGATCGTCATATGCCTGAGCGTGTCGTCCTCGACACCAGCCAGCCGACGATTGGCGCACCCGCGGTTCAGACCGCCGCAGTGGCAGCTCCCCAGCCAGCGGTACAGGAAAGCCTGTCGCCGGCTCTGGCCGAGATGTCGGCCAAGATGCGGGTGCGCGAGACCTTCGCCCAGTTCACGCCGGCGCCGAGGGCCGGGACCGCCACGGCCAAGACCTCCGAGACCGCTCAGCCCCAGACTTCCCAGGCTCAAGCTTCTCCGGTGCAGGCTCAGCCCAAGCGTAAGATCGTCAGGACGCATCCCGCGCCGCAGCCGGGCCGTCCTATGATGCTGGTCGCGCAGCAGCCGCATTTCGGCCTCTTCAGCACGACCTGGTAACGGCGCTTTCGGCCCGCCTCGATCGAGGTGGGAAGGGCTTTTTATTGGCCGGCCTCTCTGCTAATTCGAACCGATCCGAACGCCGTCGGGTGAGCTGGCTCCTCGCCAGCGCCGGCCGGCGAATCTCGGTGGCCCGCTACCCGGGCCAGGGCGCTCGTAGCTCAGCTGGATAGAGCATCGGATTTCGATTCCGAGGGTCGGAGGTTCGAATCCTTCCGAGCGCGCCAGTCGTCTCTGTTCCGCATATGTTCTGGAACGACGCGAACGGGTCAGCGCCGCGAGGGCGCGGCGTCCTCAGCTTGCCGGGACACCGCTTTGCCGTCCGCGTGCCAGCGTGTCGGAGGGCGCCTCGTGGAAGATCGCGCGGTAGGCCGCGGCAAATTCGCCGAGATGATGGAAGCCCTGGGCACGTGCGCAGCTGGTCACGGTGACGCCGCCGCCCTTGAGCAGGCGGGCGCGGGTCGCCCACAGCCTCTTCAGGCGAATGTACTGGTGCAGGCTCATGCCGCGCACCTTGCTGACGGCGCCGCCGAGCGTGCGGATCGAGACGTCGAATTCGCGGGCGAGATCGGCCGTATAGATCGGAGCGGTCGGGAAGGTCGCGACGTAGTCGTCGATGCGCTGCACGAGCTTGATCGCCCGCTCGCCCTGGACCGAGGTGCTCCGATCCGACATCGGATCGATTCGAAACAGATCGTCGAGCGCGAGCAGCAGGCCTTCCTGGAGATGGGCCGCAACCTCCGTCGTCTCGAACAGGCGCGGCTGCACTGACGCGGTGCGCAGGATATCGAGCAGGAGCTGTCGCGTGTGGAGCAGGGCGGGCCGATTCGCGACATGGGCCCGCAAATGGTCGGCGCGGTCGAACCAGCCACGGTCTCTCAGTTTGGGGGAGAAGATGATCATGGCGTGATGATTGGTCCGGGGCTCGACGAAATGGCACTCATCGTTGCCGCGGAGGGCAGCGAAGAAGCGCGCGTCCAGATCCACACCCTTGAAGTTGGCCTGAAGATCGTCGGTCATCGACAGGATCACCATCCCGCCCGGCATGCGATAGGCAGTGTCGAGGATTCGCGCGAACGATCTCATCATGATGATGCGGCACGCCGGCAGGGAAACGATGGCCCGGGCCGCCGCGAAGTTTGGGATGTCGAGCGGAATGCTCCTCGCATCCTCCATCGTCTCGACCGGCCGAAACGCGTCGACATCGGAAAAGCTGATCAGTTGTAGCGCGGAGGAGGGAACGAGGTTGTCCAACAACATGATTCTGGCCGGCCGCTGAAATGAGACAATCAAATGAACGCCGATGCATCGCCATCAATGCCGAAACATCGCGTTTCAGTAAACGGAATTTCAGGCCGTAGTATTGCGGACATCATGTCATGAAGACCGTCCGGTCAATGTCACCGTCAACCTTCTCGGTCCATCGGTTCGCCGGCGGCGAGGCCAGCGATCGCTCTGCAAGATGATCTCGCAAAAGCGAAGGGGCCCGAGGGCCCCTTCAAACGTCACCAGCGGCGATAGCCGTAGTGCCCATAGTAGCGCGGACCGTAATAGCGCGGCCGATAATACCGCGGGCCGTAGTAAGGCCGCGGCCCGTAGTAGCCATAGTAGTTCGGCCGCCACCAGCACTGTCCCCAGGCGTCGCAGACCATGCGGACCTGCTCGACGCCGGAGACCTGCGGTGTCGCAGGTGCAGGCGCGATGGGCATGGCGGATGCCGTCGACGATGCAGCGAGGGCGCCGAACAAGCACGCGGCCAAAAGGCCAGTCTTGAGATTCATGATGTCTTCCTCCGCTTACGCGATGCAGGATATCGAGGTTGTTCTGATCAAATTGTGGCCGAACCGAAATGTAATACAGATGAACAAACCTTCAGCGAGCTGACCCAAGTCACAGCTCGGCAGCGGAGCGTAGGTCGCCGGGCCATGCCGTGACTAGACCTTGATCCTGCGCAATTCGCAAGTTTGCCTTGGCTCTTACTGTCATCGTCATGGCAGCGGCGTGGTGCCTGTTGCCGGCCAAGGTGAGCTGAATGCAAGTCATTCCAGATCTGTCGATCTCGCCGGAGAAGGTCTTCTTCGTCATCTCGAAATCGCGCCGGTCCGACAGCGAAGCGGGCGGGGGTGGCGTCGTCCTGGACTTCGGCGACGATGACATGAGCTACGGCCGCGACGGGCGCGGCGAAACCACCGACCGTGCGGAGCTCGCGGGCTTCATCCGCGCTCTCAATGTTGACGAGCAGATCGATCTCGTGGCGCTGGCCTGGCTCGGCCGCGGCGACGCTGATCTCTCCGATTGGCGTCAATTGCGCGCTCAGGCTGCGCAGGCGCACAACCAGCGCACCGCGTCCTATCTGATCGGCACGCCAGTGCTCGCCGACTATCTGGAGGAGGCGATGACGCAGTTCGGCAAGTCCTTCGAGGAATTCGAAGAGCTACTCTGATGCCGGATGCGGCGTCTGCAAGTGTCAAGGAGAAGTTGCAATGGACAAGATGAGAATTGACAAGGGTGACTGGCTGGTCGTGTGCGACGGGCGCAAGGCGCTCATTCTGGAAAACCTCGGCGACGAGATGTTTCCGAACCTGCACACCAGGGAGGTGCATGAGCAGCCCAATCCCGCGACCGCCGCTCAAGGGTCAGCCGCGCCGGGCCGATCGCATGGCGCAGCCGGCGGCGCACGCAGCTCGATCGAGCAGACCGATTGGCACGACGAGGCCGAGCGCGCCTTTCTGCGGAGCCTGGCCGGCCGGCTCGATGCCGCCGTCAGCTCCGGCGAGACCACGGCCCTGACCATGGTGGCCTCGCCGCGCGCGCTCGGCATGATCCGCGCCGACTATTCGGAAGGCGTGCGCAATGCGCTGCAGGGGGAGGTCGGCAAGGACCTCGTCAAGCTGCCGGTCTACGAGATCGAGAAGCAATTGCTGCGGTCGGGCGCAGCCAAATAAGCGATCCGCAGCGGCCGCGGCGCCTCAATAGCAGGGGTGCCGCCGGCCGTCCTGACCGATATAAGCAGCCGCGCTGCGATAACAGTGGTTGGTCGCCGGGCCGTCATAGTAGGCGAAGGTGCCAGGGGTGATACCGGGGCCGTAATTGTGCAGGTAGCTGATCGGGTAGGGCAGCGGGTTGGCGTAGGAGCGGTGGTACCGGTGGCGGCCGTGCGCCTCGGCGAGAGCAGGGGCCAGGACCGCAGCCGTCAGGGCCGCAACCGCGGCTACACGCGTCAACTTGCTCATCTCGATTCTCCGGAACCCGCTCGAATAGGTCAGCCGTTATAGCAATTTCGAGCGGTCGGGCATCGCTTCGGGGGGCCGAAATCAATGCCAATGCCGCAGATTTCCGTGTGGGTGTGACAGAATTGCCGGACATGCGGCCAAAAGCTGCCCATTTTTGGCCTTTTCGGGATGCTTAACGAATTCCCCACACAAGTATGACCAAAGACTATTCGGTTAAGAATTCTGCCGCCGGACCTGGGGATCACTTGCCGGTCCCTCGTGTCAGGTGCATTCCTGAAGGCCTTCGCCGTCATCTCGCCATGCGCATCACGCTTCCGAGTCTGCTGTTGCTCTGCCTCGCCGCTGCCGCGCCGGCACGCGCCGAGCTGCACATCACCCGCGACCACGGCGGCTATGTCGAGGAGTACAAGACCAAGTACAAGCGGGTGCGCGAGAAGGGCGAGCGGGTCATCATCGACGGCATCTGCAATTCGGCCTGCACGCTCGTGCTCGGAATCGTGCCGATGAACAAGATCTGCGTGACGCCGCGCGCGAGCCTCGGCTTCCACCAGGCCTATTACGACAAGGCGTTCACCTTCGGCATCAAGGTCACCAGCGCCGAGGGCACCTCCGATCTCATGTCCTACTACCCCGACACGGTGAAGGATTGGATTCGCCGCAATGGCGGGCTCACCACCGACATGAAAAAGATCAAGAACGGCGTCGAGCTCTGGAAGATCGTCAATCCCTGTCCGGAAGAATGGTGAGCGGCTGAGCCGGACCGCGATCGTCCGTCGCAGCGCAACATCGTCACGACGAAATTCGCATTGCCGCATGGCCGACGGTCGGGCAATGAGGGCCGCAATGAACCATAATCAAGAAACCCTGGCCGCCCGCGCCGCGCCGATCCTGTTCGTGCTGCTCTGGAGCACCGGATTCATCGGCACCAAATACGTCGTCAACAATGCCGATCCCTTGACCTATCTCGCCATCCGCATGGCGATTGTGGTCGGGTTGATGGCGATCATCGCAGGCATCGCGCGGCCGAAATGGCCGGACCGCGCAGGCATCGCGCACAGCGCGGTCGCCGGCATCCTCGTCCACGGCTTCTATCTCGGCGGCACCGCGATTGCGATCGCGCATTCGATTCCGGCCGGCCTTTCGGCGCTGATTCCGGGCTTGCAGCCGATCCTGACCTCGACCATTGCCAATCGCTGGCTCGGCGAACGGGTCACGCCGCTGCAATGGGCCGGGCTCGTGCTCGGTCTCGGCGGGGTGGTGCTGATCCTGCACAACCGCCCGATGACCGGCGAAGCCGGGCTCGGCTGGCTCGCCTCCGTGGTCTCGCTGGTCAGCATCACGCTCGGCACGCTTTATCAGCGCCGCTACTGCAATCACATCGACTGGCGCGCCGGAAATCTCGTGCAGTACGTGGCGGTCACCATTTTCTTCGCGATCGGCGCCTTCCTGTTCGAGGATCGCGTGGTGCACTGGACGCAGGAGTTCGTGCTTGCGCTCGCCTGGCTCGCGGTCGCGCTCTCGATCGGATCAATCGGGCTGTTGTACTGGCTGATCCGCCACGCCGCGGCGACCTCGGTCGCCAGTTTGTTTTATTTGGTGCCGGCCGTCACGGCCCTGATGGCCTATCTGCTGTTCGGAGAAAAGCTGGACGCGATTGCCATTGCGGGCATGGCGCTCTGCGCCACGGCGGTCTTCGTTGTCAATCGGCGGTCCTGACGGCGGGCTCAGCCTGATCATCGTCTGGCCGGCGCGCAGCCAAGCGGCGAGGGCAGGCGTGCGCTGTCTCCGGGCGCGCCCGCACCCGGAGACGTCTGCCGGTGCGATCAGCGCTTGGCCTTCTTGGCCTTCTTCTTCGACTTGCCGGCTTTCTTCGCCGACTTCTTCGCAGACTTTTTCGCGGCCTTCTTGGACGACTTCTTGGCGGCTTTCTTCGTCGTCTTCTTCGCAGCCTTCTTGGCCTTCTTCTTGACTGCCTTCTTCGGCGCTACTTTCTTCGCGACCTTCTTGGCGGCTTTCTTCACCTGCTTGACTGCAGTGACTGCCGCGTCCTTGGTCGTTTCCACGGCACTGGTGATCGTCTCCATCGCCTGTTCGGTGATCGGCTTCTCGTCGTCCATATCGTCCCCCACGGTTTGTATGGAGCGATGACGATAGCGGGTTTCGAAATTGTGTCAAAGCGACGCTCAACCTTTGCGGATCTTTGCGTAGGCGGCGAGCGCGCGTTCGCGTCCCCTGGCATGATCGACGATCGGCTGCGGATAGGTCTTGCCGATCGTGATGCCCGCGCTCGCTAGCTCGATCGGCGTCGCCTGCCAGGGCCGGTGGATCAGCTTGGCCGGCAGGGCCTTCAGTTCCGGAACCCAACGTCGAACGTAGGCGCCGTCAGGATCGAACTTCTCGCCCTGGAGCTGCGGATTGAACACGCGGAAATAGGGCGCAGCGTCTGCGCCGCAGCCGGCGACCCATTGCCAGTTGGCAGGATTGCTGCCGGCGTCCGCGTCGACCAGCGTGTCCCAGAACCAGGCTTCGCCTTGACGCCAGTCGATCAGGAGGTGCTTGACCAGGAAGGAGGCCACCACCATCCGCACCCGGTTGTGCATCACCCCGGTGTGCCAGAGCTCGCGCAGGCCGGCATCGACGATGGGATATCCGGTGCGCCCGCGCTGCCAGGCGGCGAGCGCTTGTTTGTCGGCCTGCCAAGGAAAGCGATCGAAGTTCGTCTGCAGGTTTTCGGCGGCGAGGTTGGGGTGATCGTGGAGGAGGTGGCGGCAGAATTCGCGCCAGCCGAGCTCGCTCAGGAATTTTTCGACGCCTTGCCCGAGCGCCGGATCTTCCGCCGCGGCAAACCGGGCGGCGTGCCAGACCTGACGCGGGCTGAGCTCGCCGAAGCGCAGATGCGGCGACAGCCGTGAGGTGCCCTCTCGGTCCGGGCGGTCGCGGTCGCCGGGATACATTCCAACAGTGTGCTTGAGGAAGTCGCGCAGGCGCAGATGGGCGGACGCGGCGCCGGAGGTCCATGCCTCGCGAAGGCCACCCGCCCAATCCGGCGCGGTCGGCTCGAGCTTCCAGCCCTCCAGTCGATCGCTTGCAACGCGCGGCGCAGGGCGCAGCTGCTTCGGCGCGGGCAGGGGCTTGGGCGGGTCACCGAGCGCCAGCACGCGGCGCCAGAACGGGGTGAACACGCGCAGGCCCCGGCCGTCCTTGGTGCGGATCGCCGCGGGCGGGACCAGCAGGTCGCCAGGAAAGCTTTGCGCGTGCGTGCCGAGCTTAGCCAGGGCCGCTTCGAGCTGTCGCTCGACGGCCTGATGAGGCGCCTGCGCGATTTCGTTCCAATAGACGGCGCGGGCGCCGCTCTCTTGCGCCAGCTCCGGGATCACCTTGGCCGCCGATCCCCTGCGCAGGACGAGCGAGCCGCCGCGCGCGGCGATCTCGGCACCGAGCGTTCGCAGCGACTGCGCCAGCCACCAGCGTGCCGCGCCGCCTGGCGCTCGCCCCGCCGCCTCGTCCAGTACATAGAGACAAAGCACCGGCGCTCCGGAGTTGGCGGCGGCGTCGACGGCGGGGTGGTCGGACAGGCGGAGATCGTCGCGAAACCAGACGATGATGGATGGCTGACTTGGCGGGGTCAGGGAGGGCCTCGTTTACCAATTGGAAACCGTATCGCGCACGGCGGTGGGAACCGCCGTTAATGCGGCTGTAAGTCAATTGCACCAATATGCAGGAATTACGGGGGTCATTCCATCCATGTCCAATCTTCTAACGGCGAAGTTCCTGCCGCGGTTCAAGCTCGGCACCAAGGCCGTCCTGTGCGCGGTGCTGCTGATCGCAATGAACACGGCGCTGGTGGTCGGCGCCGGCTATTGGTCGCTGACATCCGCCTTCAATGACCGCGCCTTGCGCGACATCGAGATCAATCTGCGCACGCTGGCGCTGGCCTTTGCGGAGACCGTTCCCGAAGCCAAGATCACGATCCGGGACGGCGCGGTGGTCCGCGCCGAGATCCCGAAAATGCCCGACCTCAAGGATCACGCCATCGTCGATCGGTCGGTGTCCTATGTCGGCGGCAACGCGACCCTGTTCGTGTTCGACGCGGCGAGCGGACAGTTCGTCCGCCGCTCGACCAACGTGAAAAAGGAAAATGGCGACCGCGCCGTCGGGACCCAGCTTGCCGCGGATCATCCCGGGCAGGCCCCGCTGCGCCGGGGCGAGGCCTATAAGGGGCCGGCCACGCTGTTCGGCAAGACGTTCATGACGGCTTATTTCCCGATTGCGGATGGCACCGGCAAGGTCGCCGGCATCCTCTATGTCGGCATCCCCATGACGCAGTTCGAGGGCATGCTGTCCCAGGCGATGGAGAGCATGGCAGCCGCCGCCGGGCTTGCCGCGCTTCTGGTGCTGGTCCTGACCCTGCTGGTTGTCCGTCGCATCACCCGGCCGCTGACCTCGGTGACGCATTCGCTGACCGCGCTTGCCAACGGCCAGGGCGACGTCGCGATCGAATGCGAGGACCGGGCCGACGAGATCGGCGAGATCGCCCGCACGGTCGCGGTGTTCAGGAGCAACTCGCAGGAGCGGGCGCGCATGCGCAGCGAGCAGGCGGCGGCAAGCGCTGCCGCAGCCGAGCAGCGCAAGGCCGAGCTGCGCAACTTCGTCGAGGGGTTCCGCGGCAGTGTCGGCGGCATTCTCGACAAGGTGCTGGCATCGTCGGGCGAGTTCGAGCGCGCAGCGCGACAACTCACCGACGCCGCGCGCTCCACGGCCGATCTGTCGGCGCAGTCGGCGGGAGCTTCCGAAAGCGCCTCCGAGCATGTGCGTTCGGCGGCTTCGGCTTCCGACGAATTGTCCCAATCCATCTCCGAGATCACCCGCCGGGTGCAGGAATCGAACGAGATCTCCGCCGAGGCGGTGCGGCAGGCCGAAGCGACCGACCAGCGCATTGCGCAGCTCTCGGAAGCCGGCTCGCGCATCGGCGACGTCGTCAAGCTGATCACCTCGATTGCCGAGCAGACCAATCTGCTGGCGCTGAATGCGACCATCGAGGCTGCACGCGCGGGCGATGCCGGCCGCGGCTTCGCGGTGGTGGCTCAGGAGGTCAAGACGCTCGCCGGCCAGACCGCGAAGGCGACCGACGAGATATCGAGCCAGATCGAGAGCATGCAGCTTGCGACCGAGGAATCGGTCGCCGCCATCAAGGCGATCAGCCAGACCATCGAGCGCATCAGCAGCATCGCAGGCTCGATCTCGGCCGCGGTCGAGCAACAGAAAAGCGCGACTCACAACATCGTGGCCAGCGTGCGCGCGGCGGTGTCAGGCACGGCCGATGTCGCGGTCAATGTCCGTCACGCCGCCAAGGGCGCCAGCGAGACGGGCGAGACGTCGAGCCGGATGTTTGCGTCCGCCCAGGCGCTGTCGGGCGAGAGCCTGCATCTGAAGGCCGAGGTCGAGAGCTTCCTCGACCGCGTGCACGCGGCCTGATTCCACGCAGTCGAGGCGGTCCGTTGGACCCCAGGAATCTCGAGATCCCGGGTTCGATGCTGACGCATCGCCCCGGGATGACTTTTTGCGGTCGCTATCCGCGACCGCCAAAAGTCATTTAGGCTGCGGGACGATGCGGATGTAGGGCTTCGGCTCTTTCCAGCCCTGCGGATAGATCGTCTTGGCCTCGTCGTTGGAGACCGAGCCCGCGATGATGACGTCCTCGCCCTGCGACCAGTCGGCCGGGGTGGCGACGCGATGCTTGGCGGTGAGCTGGAGTGAGTCGATGACGCGCAGGATCTCCTGGAAGTTCCGACCCGTCGTCATCGGATAGACCAGCACCAGCTTGATCTTCTTGTCCGGCCCGATGATGAAGACGTTGCGGACGGTCTGGTTGTCGGCCGGCGTGCGGGTGAGGGGATCGCCCGAGGTCGAGGCCGGCAACATTTCGTAGAGCTTGGAGACGTTGAAATCGATGTCGCCGATCATCGGGTAGTTGGGCGCGGCGCCTTGGGTCTCCTTGATGTCATCCGACCATTTGGCATGGCGATCGACCGGATCGACCGAGAGGCCCATCAGCTTCACGCCGCGCTTGTCGAACTCCGGCTTCAGCTTGGCGAGAGCGCCGAGTTCGGTCGTACAAACCGGCGTGAAGTCCTTCGGGTGCGAGAACAAGAGGGCCCAGCTGTTGCCGATCCAGTCGTGGAACTTGATCTTCCCTTCGGTGGTCTCGGCTTCGAAGTCGGGGGCGGTGGCGCCGATCGGAAGTGTCATGGTTCTACCTCATCTCGTTGAATTTACTGAAGAATACACCTTCGGCCATCGGAGCCATTATAAGCGCTTGGCCGGCCCAAGTGAACGCCAAGTGAACCGCCTCAAGTAAAATGTGAATTCTTTCTTCGAAGGGCCGATTTCCCAGCAACTTTCTGTTACAGCGGCGCCTGCGACGAAACATCTCCACCGGAGCCGCCCGGGCTCGATTGCCCCGATAATGCCTTTTATGACTTTCATCACGCTTGCCCGGCGCGTCTAGAACCAGATTGGTCCTGATAGCGACCAATTGGCAACCATCTAGAAAAGTCGCGATCCCCGTATCGAATCGTTAACCACCCCTTTACGCCGGCATGAAAATGCTGGTCGATCAGAAGAAGTCTGGAAGTGAACTATGTCTGCCGCTGCGCCTAAGCCTACCGAGTCGTCGTCCCTCGTGCCGTCCTGCCGCGATACCGCAGCCCATGCCCTCTCCATCGTGCGTGACGGCGTGATCACGGGCGAAGGCCCGACCACCAAGGGAAGGGTGCATTTCTCCCGCTCGCTCGATGCCGATGACACCGCCTGGTGCATGCGCATCCTCACCGCGACCGCCGTCAACGACCAGCCGGTCAGCCGCGCCGAGGCCGAAGTTCTGTTCGAGATCAACGAGGCCGCGACCGAACGCACCGACGGCGGCCGGTTCGACGACCTGCTTGCCAAGGCGGTCGCCCATTATGCCGCCAGCGCCTCGGGCCTGAAGGTGCCGCCGCGCAGCGTCGCGCTGTCGGCTGACACCGAGATCGAGAGCTGGGCGCCGTCCTATGCCTCCAAGGTCAATAGCGAGATGCTGGAGTGGATTGCCGGCCAGATGCGCGGCAAGCGCCAGAACAACCGTCGCCTGATGGCGATGGTGGCGACCTTCCTGGGCGCCACTGCACTGCCTCTGGCGGGCCAATTGCCGAACGTGTTCGACATTGGGATGTAAGATTTTGGGGATGTAAGATTTTGCGCCTCACGTGAGGACGCGAGGGAACGGCGGGGTTATTTCCCCGCCGTTTTTTGTTTGCGGTCCTCCAATCCAAGCTTGTCCACCTCGAGCCCCAGCGTGCGACCCGGGAAACCAGCGGCATCGAAATAGCGCTGGCTGCCGACGCGCTGGAAGTTCAGCACGGTGACGAGGCCGCCCTCGGCGGGCTTCGACTTCACCGTGCCGGCATAGGCCTTCGGCACGATGCCATTGGGCATGGCCTCGGACATCACGCGGCCGATCAGGCCGCCATTGTGCGAGCTGCGCAGACCCATGAGCTGCGCGGCCGTCATGCCGACATCGGCATTGCTGACCGGAATCTCGTCGACATAGCCGGCTTTGAAGTCCGGACCGATGGCGGCCATGAAGTTCATGGTATCGCCGCGGCTGAAGCTGCCATGCATGCCCTGGCCCTGGCGCAGCACGGTGTCGGCGACCTGCACCGAGCAATTGGTCGGCGCCTCGCCGCAATCGCTGGCATAGGAGCGGAAGTTGACGACGATCGACGGCGTCGGGGTCGCCGACTTGCCGCGCAGATTGATGCTCGACAGCGGCAGCGTCCCGGGGAAGCGGCCGAGCGAATCCTCGACGAACAGGCCGGAGACGTAGTCTTGCTCGAGCAGCGCCTTGATGGTCTTCGCGGCGAGCTTCTTGTCCTTGTTCGGCAGGTAGATCAGGTCCGAGCCGCCATTGGTGGCGACGACGAGGTCCGGCTTGGTGGGATCCTTGCCGAGCACGCCGTTGCCGGCCTTGGGATGCTTGTTGCCTTCGATCTTCACGTTCTTGTCGTTGGGATCGAACAAGGGCAGGTCGAGCACTTTCGCAAGGTCGAGCGCCAGGAAGCCCATCGGCAGGAAGTCCTTGGGCGTATCGTCATAGCTGACCTTGGCCGACGGGCTGGTCTTGCTCTCCTTGGAGATGGTCGAGAAGCCGTGGTCGGCCGAGACGATGATGTTGGTCGAGGCCGCGAGCCCGAGCTCGTCGAGCCCCTTGCGGAGCTGGGCGAGGTTGGCGTCGGCGTTCTTGATGCCGGCCATCGAGGTCGGGCCGTTGATGCCCGGCATGATCTGGTTGAGGCTGTCGCCGGTGTTGTGCTGGCTGCCGTCGGGGTCGCGCGACCAGAACACCAGCACGAAGGGCTTGTTGCGCGCCTTGAACATCGGCAACACCACCTTGGTGGCGACGTCGGCAAAATAGGCCTGCTGCGCGACGTTGGCGACAGTGGTGCCCGGCGTCTTGGCGTCGCCCGCCTTGGAATTGTCGCCGCGCGGCGGCGTGGCGAGGGGCAGGCCGGCCTTGGTCAAAGCGTCCTTCACCTCGTCCGACAGTGCCACGCCGTTCTTGCCGCCGGTGGAATCGTCGAACACGATCGAGTGCAGGCCGGGCTTCTCAGGCTTATCGGTGTGGTCGAACTGGTAGGTCGGGCCGACCTTGCCGATCGCCGCGGTGCTCAGCCCCTTGTCGCGGGCCATCTTCAGAACGGTCTCTTCGTTGAGGTAGTCGCCCTTGAAATGCTCGTCGATATCGCCGAGCACGGCGTCGTTCTCGATGAAGGGAACCACGGTGTCGCCGGCGGGTACTGAGGTGTAGTTGGTCCAGATCGTGTTGGAGAACACGCCGGTGTCGCCGAGATAATGGCCGGTCGACATCGCCGAGCCGTTGGCCATGGTGAAGGTGGGAAAGAGCGAATGCGGGTTCTTGAAGTTGACGCCCTTGTCGCGAACCTCGGCCATCGCGGGCGTCGTCTCCGGGGTGACCTTCAGCGCGCGCAGACCGTCCGGAATGAACAGGATCAGGTTGCGGGGCGTGTTGTTCTGGGCGGAGGCAAGTCCGGTGGACAGCACGGCCAGTCCGGCGGACAGCAACACCAGTGAACGGCGCATCAAGGTCTCTCCTGCAGTGAGGCGGCATGGCCGCGCTGGCGGCTCGCAGCTTCGTTTAGTTTCGCTGCATGACGGTTTTGTTACAAGGGCCGTGGCCGCCATGCAGGAGGGCTGGGAGGGGAGTGGTACGCTCGTGTCCCGGACGCGACGCAGCGCGCAAGCGATGCGGCGCAGAGCCGGGACCCAGCAGGCGACGTCGCTCGCTGCTGCATGGGCCCCGGCTCTGCAGCGCACCGCCGCACCGGACGATGCTTCGCATCGCCGGGGAGGCGCTGCTCTGGTCCGGGGCACACGAGCGGGAGTTTTGGCGCACACCTGCCTCAACACCGTCATTGCGAGCGCAGCGAAGCAATCCAGGATGCATCCGCGGAGAGACTCTGGATTGCTTCGCTGCGCTCGCAATGACGGGGTGGCAGGAAAATCGCTTTCCAAATGCTACTGTCATTCCCCGCGAAGGCGGGGAATCCAGTACGACGCGGCCTATCGATTGAGCCATAACTGTCTCGGAGTACTGGACCGCCCGGTTAAACCGGGCGATGACAGCGAGTGTGTCGTCGCAGACACAGCTTCGCATCCTCGCGGCGCATTTCGCCCGAGCTTTGCTCGTCGTCTCACCCTCGATTGAAAGAGGGCGCAGGGAAGACCGGGTGCCGGCCGGGCACCCACGGTCCACTGTGCGAAAGGTGGCAACAAGAATTTGCACAGCGGCATACAGGTGAAGCCAAACATCCGGCCTTCCCTGCGCAGTGGTTTTACGGCTTATGTCGCGCTCTCCCCGGGGAGCGATGCACTATTGCCCCCGTCACCTTGCGGATGGCTGATGCGTGGGCCCGGTTGGGCCGCTCACATCACCACAAGACTTGACGCACAGACCCCGGGCGTCAGGACCACACGATTTTGCCGTACGCGAACCGCACCCGTCGTTGGCACGCGGTCTTCGCTCACGGCTCTCCGCCCTGCGAAGCTTTTCGCGCCGATGTGGCTCGCGTCCACCGCCCCCCGGCCCGCGTTCGTGACGATCGCGATCCGCCCCTCTTCCTTGGGCCGGGTTGAGCCGACACATACGTCACTTCCGAATTTCGGTAAAGCGGAATATTTTCGACCGAGCCCATTGACCCATAAATCGGGTGTTTTGCCCGTCGGGCAGCGCAAGGGATTGTGGCCGCAACCATTCAATCCGGCGCGGTCTGCGCCCGTGGATTGGGTGCAAGGGCCTGCGCCGGCTTCGTCGCGGCCGGAAAGAGCCCTGTCTTGGCGAGATCGCGGCGGAGCGACGACGGCGCGGTGTGCAGGGCAAAGGCGATCGCGATCTGCGTTCTGTTCTGAAGCCGGTACTTGCGCATGATGTTGCCGATGTGCGCCCGCACCGTGTTCTCCGAGATGTTGAGCTCGTAGGCGATGTTCTTGTTCTGCATCCCCCGCGCGATCAGCGTCATCAGCTCCCGTTCGCGCGGTGTCGGTGCGATCAAATCTTTCGGATCCGAGCTCATGGCTGCCTCCCTGGCCTTTGCGAACATCCCGGCATCTCTCACTCCGTCTTGAGCGCCTCGATCGGACTCAGCTTGGACGCCTTGTGAGCTGGATAAAAACCAAAGACGAGGCCGGTCGCGATCGAGAAGACGAGAGACAGGCCGATCGCCTGGCCGTCGATCGAGGTAACCCACCCGGCCATGCGGGCGACCGTCATCGAGAGCGTGATGCCGCCGGCGACGCCGATGGCACCGCCGAGCAGGCAGAGGACGAGCGCTTCGCAGAGAAACTGCAGACGGATGTCGCGCATCCGCCCGCCGAGCGCCCGGCGGATGCCGATCTCCCGGGTGCGCTCGGTGACCGACACGATCATGACGTTCATGATGCTGATGCCGCCGACGAGCAGCGAGACCGAGGCGATGGCGACGAGCAGCAACGCGACGGTGCGGATCGCGCCCTGCTGCGCCTCCATGGCGGCGGCGGGATCCTGGACCTTGAAGTCGTCGTCCTGGCCGGCGGGGATGCGGTGGCGCTGCCGCAGCAGGTTCTCGATCTCCGCTCGCGCGCCCGCCATCTGACCGTCTGCGGCCACCTTGGCGATGATGTAGGCGACCGAGTCGCGGTTGATGTTGCTGGCGCTGCCGAGGAAGCGCAGCTTGGCCGTGGTGAGCGGCACGAAGGCGACGTCGTCCTGAGCGGGTCCCTTGCGGTCGAGCACGCCGACCACCTCGAGCGGGACCTTCATGATCCTGATCTGCGCGCCGATGGGATCGTCGCCGGGTGCGAACAGCTCGCGCGCGACCGTGCTTCCGAGGATCACGACCTTGCCGGCGCCGGCTTCCTCGGTGGCGGAGAAATAGCGCCCGGCCGCGAGCTGCCAGTCGCGCACCATGAAGTGGCCGGTGGTCGTGCCGTTGATCGTAGTGTTCCAGTTCTTGCCCTCGTGGATGACCTGCGCCGTCCCGGCGATGGAGCCGGCCGCGGCCTGGATTTCCGGGATCTGCTCGAGAATGGCCTGCACGTCGCTCTCGGTCATCGTCAGCTTGCTGCCGTCCTTGAGACGCACGCCGCCCTGATAGACCGCGCCGGGGGTGATCATCAGCACGTTGGCGCCGATCGAACGGATCTGCTCCTGCAGACGCAGCTGCGCGCCGGCGCCGATCGCGAACACCGTCACGATCGAGGCGACCCCGATCACGATGCCGAGCATGGTGAGGAAGCTGCGCAGCGGATTGAGGCGAAGGGCGTGCAACGCGATCTGAAAGCCCTGGAGCATCGTCATGACACAGCGCTCCGTCTCGGCAGCAGCTCCGCCACGGTTTCGTCGCTGACGAGCTCACCGTCATGCAGGTGGATCGTGCGCCGGCACTGCGTCGCGATGCCGGGATCGTGGGTGATCATGACGATGGTCTGGCCGGTCCGGTTGAGCGCGGCGAACAGGGAGAGAATCTCGGCACCGGTGCGGCTGTCGAGCGCGCCAGTCGGCTCGTCGGCGAGCACGATCAGCGGGGAGGCGATCAGTGCGCGCGCGATCGCGACGCGCTGCTGCTCGCCGCCGGAGAGCTGCCGCGGGAAGTGATGGGCCCGGTGCAGCATGCCGACGGCCTGAAGGCTCGCTTCCGCGCGCGCCAGCCGTTCCTTGCGCGCGATGCCGCAATAGACCAGCGGCAGTGCGACGTTCTCGATGGCATCGTGGCGCGCGAGCAGATTGTAGGATTGGAACACGAAGCCGATGCTGCGGGCGCGCAGGGACGACCGGCGATCTTCCGTGAGATCGGCGACGTTGGCGCCTTGGAGATAGACCGCGCCCTCGCTCGGCAGGTCGAGCAATCCGATCATGTTCATCAGCGTCGACTTGCCGGAGCCGGACGGCCCCATCACCGCGACGATCTCGCCTTGCGCGATATCGAAGCTGACATTGCGCACCGCCGCCACCGCGACGCCCTCGGTGCGATAGGTCCTGCTG
Source organism: Bradyrhizobium sp. SPXBL-02 (assembly GCF_051853065.1). Lineage (NCBI taxonomy): Bacteria > Pseudomonadati > Pseudomonadota > Alphaproteobacteria > Hyphomicrobiales > Nitrobacteraceae > Bradyrhizobium > Bradyrhizobium sp. SPXBL-02. The sequence goes on from NZ_CP182474.1 coordinate 3,482,964, forward strand.
ACCGACTGGAGGCTGATGAGGGGCGAGGCGGTCATGATCCGAACCTGATGCCGAGAATTTCCATGCCGGCCGGGCGGATGGCCTGGCCGACGGCGACCTCGCTGCCCTCGACGAGGTCGCCGCTCCGGAGCGCGACCTGCTCGGTGCCGGCGGCGCCGACCGTCACCGCGACGCGCTGCAGCGCGCCGCCGGCGGTGCGCACCCACACGCCGCTACGTGCCGCGGCGTCCGGCCGTGTGCCGGCCGGCTGGAACCGCAGCGCTGCGAGCGGCACTTTCAGCACGTCGTCCTGGCGTTCGATGACGATCTTCACCAGGGCGGTCATTCCCGGCAGCAGCGCGCCGTCGAGATTGGCGGTCGCCAGCACCACGGTGTAGGTGACGACGTGCTGCTGGGTCTGCGGCGCCTTGCGCACCTGGCGCACCACCGCCTCGAAGCGGCGGTCCGGGTAGGCGTCGACGGTGAAATGCGCGTGCTGCCCGGGCGCGATGCGGCCGATGTCGGCTTCATCGACCTGCGCGTGAATCTCCATGTCCTCCAGGCGGTGCGCCACCATGAAGGTGGTGCGTGCTTCCAGTCCGACCGCGAGCGTCTGCCCCTCGTTGACGAACCGGCCGACCACGACGCCGTCGATCGGCGAACGGATCACGGTGCGGTCGAGATCGGCCTGGGCCGCGGCGAGAACGGCGGCCTTCTCCGGCACCGCCATGCGAGCCTGCTGCAGCTCCGCCTCGATGCGGCGGACGTCGGCTTGCGCGCCCTCCACCGAAAAGGAGTTGAGGGACATCAGGATCTCGGCTTCACGTTCCTGGGCGAGGCGCGCGGTGAACTCGGTCTGCGCGTCGTCGACCGCCGTGGTCGCCACCACGTTCTGCGATTGCAGCGCCAGCTTCCGCTGCAGCGTCTTCTGAGCCGAGGACTTCACCGCCTGCGCGCTCTCGAGCTTGGCCGCGAGCACGTCGCGGCTGCCCCTCGCGTTCTGCAGATCGATCCTGGCGCGATCGAGCTTGGCCCTGGCGATGTCGACCAGGGCATTGGCGATGGCCAGCGACGCCCTGGCCTCGTCGACCTTGGCTGCAAAGCTGCGCGGATCGATCAGAGCGAGCGGCTGATCCTTGGCGACGGGGTCGTTGAAGTCGACATAGACACGGGCGAGCTGCCCCGACAGTTGGGAGCCGACCTCGATCGTCTTGACCGGCTGCAGGGCGCCGGTGACGGTGACGGTCTGCTCGACGCTGCCGCGCTGGATCGAGGCATAGCGGAACATGGGTGCGTCCGACCCGTAGGCCGGAACCTCGCGGGTGGAGGGGATCAGCAGCCGCCTGGTCTGGTCATAGGCGCGAGCCGCCGTGTCTGCCGCGCTCCCGGCGGCGCCGGCGATCATGCCCGGCCCGGCGTAGATCGCAGCGAGGCCGCACGCAGCTCCGAGCAAGGCAAATGCTGGCACAAATCGCATATCAAAACTCGCCGATTGAAATGACTTCGGGGAATCGGGAAAAAGTGGCACGCTCGCTATGGTTGTAAAGTATGGAAAGTCGTATCGAATGACAGTATGTCGTCCTCGCCGGGCTGACGGTCGGGTGCGGCTCGTCATCCAGTAGTAAAGCAGGTGGGGTGCTACTTTTCGTGATTTGATCGGGATGCATACCGAGCGTATCGATACGAGGCGCGCGGTATCGAACTCGATAAGCTGACTGAACGTCCCGTCTGATCCGGCCAGAGCGGCCAGCAGCAGGCGTGCGAGTCGGCACGTGGGTGGCGATGCCATGACGCAGCCGGCGATCCGACGACGCAGCATTGCCGCATTCTCCAAATCGTCCCGCCGCGATGCCGCCGGCGACAAGATCGAAGCCCTCCCATCACGAAGCCCGATATGTGAACGCCTTCACTCGTCTCCGGCGCGTGTTGGCCCTATGACTTCGAACCGGCGGACCGACGCGCTTCGCTCGATCTGCGCGAATCATCCAAGCACCTTGATCTCGCTTGCAAGAAGAATGGATAGCTCGTTGCCTTTTCATCGAGCCCCAAGCCGGGGAGCCCCATGAGTTCAGATCAAGCCACAGTTTACGTCGTTGACGACGAAGCCCAGATTCGAGCCGCGATCGGAAGTCTCTGCGAGGAGACCGGGCATCAGGTCAAGCTGTTCGCCTCGACCGAAGAGTTTCTCGCCGAGACCGTTTCGCCCGGGCCGTCATGCCTCGTGCTCGACGTGCGGTTTCCCGGCACGTCGCCGACCGGGCTCGAGCTGCAGCGCCGGCTGGCCGAGATGGGCGTGTCAATTCCGATCGTCTTCATCAGCGGCTACTCCGACGTCCGCGTCTCGGTCGAGGCGATGAAGCGCGGCGCGGTGGAGTTTCTGCCCAAGCCCTTTCGCGAGCAGGAGATCCTCGATGCCATCAGGCACGGCATCGAGCGCGACCGCAGGCGGCTGCAACGCGAAGACAGCGTGCGTGAAGCCCGCCAGCGTGTCGAGATGCTGACGGCGAGAGAGCGCGAGATCATGCTGCTGATGGCCGAAGGGCTCGTCGCCAAGCAGATCGCAGCAAGACTTGGCGTGAGCGAAGTGACGGCGAAGGTCCATCGCACCAGGATGATGCGAAAGCTGGAGCTGCGTACGCCGATCGAAGTGGTGCGGCTGGTCGACAGCATGGGGCGCGAAGCGGAGACGACACGCAGCGTCTAGTCCGGAGCGACTAGCATGAACTGCAGTCTGTCGCGCAGGCCACGATCGGTTCAGAGTTATCCCTACGATGTCGGCCTCTTTTCCGGGAAGGCATCCGAAACCAGTCAGACAACTTGGCCAGAAAGGGATACTCCATGCGTAAATTGTTTTTTGCATCCGTTGCCGTGCTCGCTCTGTCCTCCGCGGCTCAGGCCGCCAACACCTCCACCACGGTGCAGGTCGGCGTCGTGAATACTTCGAGCGTTTCGCAGCAGGGCCTCACCAACGACACGTCCTCGACCAGCCAGCTCGGCATCATCAACAGTGCGACGACGATGCAGGGCACCAGCGCGGCCTCGCTCAACAACGGCAGCACGGTGAACCAGGTCGGCGTGCAGAACTCGGCGGCCACCGGCCAGGTGGCGTTCGGCAACAACGGCAGCTCGATCACCCAGAACTCGTTCGGGCCCGCCGCGCTTCAGAACAACGCCGCCGCCGTCGGCCAGATCAGTGCATTCGGCATCAACGGCAGCACCGTCTCGCAGACGGCGCACTGAAGCCACGGTTCGTTTGGGCCGGACGCATCCAGGTCGGTGCGTCCGGGCCATTCCGGCACCGCAACCGGGCAGGGCGATCAATTGCGACGCTCGCTCATTCTCGCGGAGGACATGACATGCGGATCACCTATTTCATTGCAACGGTTGCGGCATTCGCTGCACTGACGGCAGCCGATGCCCGGGCCGGCAACTCGGCCAGCGTGCTGCAATTCGGCACGACCAACACTTCGTTCATTTCGCAGAGCGGCGGCACCAGCAACAGCGCCACGACGCTGCAGTTCGGCGCCACCAATACCGCGACCACCTTGCAGACGGGCTCGCTGCTCACGGTCAACACCGCGGTGATCGGGCAGGGCGGCACCACTGCGACCGCAACCAATACCGCACTGACCGGCCAGGTCGGCGGCGCCAATTCGAGCCTGATAGGCCAGATCGGCGCGAACAACACCGCCGGGGTCGGACAGCTCGGGATCCTGAACGGATCGACTGTTCTCCAGCAGGCGCCGTGAGCAGATCGAAGTGGTGAGGCATGTCATGAAACGTCATCTGGGCGGCGCATGTGCCGCAACGCTCGCTCTGTACCTGGCCAGCGCCCTTTCGGCGACAGCACAGACCGCCGACATCAAGACCATCGTCTCGGTCGGCGGACCGCCCGTCGTGCTGAACCAGAACAGCCAGCTCAACATGGCGGGCGTGTTCATGATCGGAGGCACGACCAGCGCGACCGTGACGCAGAACGGCAGCAACAACGCCACGGGCGTCCTGCAGTTCGGCGGAACGAGTTCCGCATCGATCGGGCAGACCGGGGGCAACAACTTCGCCTATGTCGGCCAGGCCGGCCAGTCGGCGACCAGCCTGATATCCCAGCTCGGCACGATGAATGCGGGCACGGTGGCGCAGTTCGGCACCGTCAACGCCTCGACCATCGTCCAGACCGGCCCCTGACGCGCGAGCGATCTCGTCAGTGTCGACAACGAACGGGGAAGCGCGATGCGAGGCGGCAGTCAGGTGCTGAGGCGGGTTTTGGCCCTGGCGGCAATGCTCGCCGCCATCGGTGCGGCGACGCAGGCGTGCGCCGGGACCGTCCAGCGCAGCGTGACCAACCGGAACGTCAGCATCGAAACGGTCGTGCAGTTCGGCGACAATGTTCAGCCTGTCACGATCGAGGAGAACAGCCGCATCAACATCGCGCGGGTGATCCAGATCGGCGGGACCGGCACGGTGGACGCGACCATCATCCAGAACGGCACGCGCAACTATGCCAATGTGATCCAGGTCGGCGGCACCACCAATGCGGCGATCGGTCAATCCGGGGTGACCAACACCGCCGACATCACCCAGATCGGCAATTCGACCAACGCGCTCCTGCTCCAGATCGGAGACATGAACACGGGAGCGGTGAGGCAGTTCGGGCGTTTCAACTGGCTGGCGATCTTCCAGTTCGGCCGAGGTGTGACATGAAGCTGCTTCTGCTCGCATCCGGACTGGGATTCATGAGCGTGGTTGCAATGGCGCCGGCCGGGGCCGGCGACGGTCATACCACCGTGGTCCAGGACGAGAACGGCACCTCGGTCATCACGCAGAGCGGTGATCCGGCGCAGGCCGAGGTCAAGATCGAGAAGCAGCCCGGGCGCACGACGGTCTATCGCCGCAGCGGCGGCAATACCGCGATCGTGACACAGGGCAGCGCAAGCCCGCAGGACATGCTCGACTGGCTGCGCAAGCAGCAGGGCCGCTGACGGGACGAAGTCGCTGAAATCAGACGCGAATTCCGGGCGTTCTGCCGCACCCGGTTCCCGGCTAATCGCGTGCCTTAACCAATAATTAATTATACGTTTGCGGGTGGGCGACGGCCCGGCCTAGCCTCCCCGCGGGGAGCTGCTTTCGCAAAGCCAAACCAGTGTGGTGCGTATCATGATTGCCAGATCACATGGGGCGTTGGTCGCCTCGCTCAGCGCCGCTATGCTGCTGCTGAGCTCCGCTGACAGTTTTTCCAGACCCGCTGGCGCCGCGGCGCCAGGCGTCGCAGCAGCAGCCGCCCCGCCGCACGCGGCCCGTCCGCACGTGGGGCCGGGCGCCCGGTTCCACCGCCGCAGCGCGCCCTGGGTCTACTGGCCGGGCGGCGGCGGATACTTCTACGACGGCGCCGGCTACAGCCAGCCCTTCGCCGATATGAACCAGTCGCTCTCCGCCGATGTTCGCTACACCTACACCTATGATGTGCCCTGGGATTGGACGCATCGTTATCCGCCGAACGTCGTGCCGTCCGATCGGCCCTATGTGCCGAGCTGCCCGACGGAGCAGGTGACGGTGCCCGGCCGCGGCGGCAGCGAGCACACCGTCAACATCATGCGCTGCTATTGAGTTAACCCAGCTCGAAGCTGGTCACGCCGAAGACGCGGTCGAGCCGCAGCGGCGGGATCGGCCCGGTGTACATCCGCGCCGTCTCGAACACCGGCTTCAGGCCGAGCTCCTCGGCGAGCGCGATTGCGGCGGAATTGATGGCGGGGACGTCGAGGAAGACCTCGCCCGCGCCCGCGCTTCCGAGCAGGGCCTGCACGACTTGATCCGCGGCTGTGCGGTCGTCGGCGACGAGCGGGCCGCTTGTAGCCCGTCCGGCACGGACGGATCACGCCCCATGCGGCGAGCCTGCCCTCGCGCAGCAACGCGCGGCCGACGTGACCTCGTGTGTTGATCCAGGCGCGCAGGAAGGCGCTGCGCGCGGCGGGGAAGACGGTCGCGTCATCGGCGTCCACCAGCGCAAACGGGACCTTGTCGAGCGCAACGACGTCGGCCGGCGGCTTCGCGGATCCCGCAACAGTGCCGCCATAGCGGATGTTGGCGTAGGCGAGCTGGAATCCCGACTTCTTGTAATTCTCCTGCTGCGCCACCACGCCGTCGAGGCCGATCACGCGCGCGCCCGCATGCGCGATCGCTGCGTTCCAGATGCGCAGGCCATGGCCGGCGCCGCGAAAGCGCTCGCGCACGATATAGAAGCCCAGGAAGGCGAAGCGGTCATCGTAATTGACGCAGGAGACGGTCGCGACCGGCTCGCCGTCGATCTCGCCGACGAAGAAGCCTTGGCGATCGGGGATCGCAAAGCAGGCGGCATCCGCCAGCCCTGGATTCCAGCCCTCCGCCGCGGCCCAGTCGATTGCGAGGTCGGGGCGCAAATTGCGGATCTGCAGATCACTCATTTCAAGCCGCTCGTGATGGATGCCTTGGGCCATGGACCTGCCGACAGGTCTGGCTGTAGAAGGCCTCATGATAGGCCGAGCCTGCGGCTCGCCTCAACTGAAGGGATCATCGGTCATGGCAGCGGAGAAGGTTGCGCTCGTTACCGCCGGCGGCAGCGGCATGGGGGCGGGGGCTGCGCGGCGGCTGGCGGCGGACGGGTTTCGCGTTGCGATCCTGTCGTCCTCGGGCAAGGGCGAGGCGCTGGCGGCCGAGCTCGGCGGGATCGGCGTCACCGGCTCGAACCAGTCGAACGACGACCTGAAGCGCCTCGTCGAGGCCGCGATGGCGAAGTGGGGGCGGATCGACGTGCTCGTCAACAGCGCCGGGCATGGGCCGCGTGCCCCCATCACCGAGATCACCGACGAGCAGTGGCACACCGGCCTCGACACTTATCTCCTGAACGTGATCCGTCCGACCCGGCTGGTCACGCCGCTGATGCAGGCGCAGAAGGGCGGCGCCATCATCAACATCTCGACCGCCTGGGCGTTCGAGCCCAGCGCGATGTTCCCGACCTCGGCGGTGTTCCGCGCAGGGCTCGCCGCCTTCACCAAGATCTTCACCGACACTTACGCGGCCGACAATGTCCGCATGAACAACGTGCTGCCGGGCTGGATCGACAGCCTGCCGCAGCAGGACGCGCGACGCGACAGCGTGCCGATGAAGCGCTACGGCAAGGTCGAGGAGATCGCGGCGACGATCTCGTTCCTGGCCTCCGACGGCGCCGCCTACATCACCGGCCAGAACATCCGCGTCGATGGCGGGCTGATGCGCTCGGTCTGAGGCGGCCGTCTCAATGTGAGGCTATGAGCCTCGCCAGTTCCGGCAGGATCTTGTAGCGGGCGATCTCGTGCGGATATTCGCCGCGATTGGCCAGCAGGACGATGCCGATCCGCCGCGCCGGCACCAGGCCGATATAGCCGGAGGCGTTGTTGAGCCCGCCGGGCTTGTCGACGATGGTGACACCTGGGAGGCGCACGGTCTCCCAGGCCATGCCTTGGCCGAATTTTTCATCGACATGGAAGGCCTCGCGCTGCGTCAGCCGCAGGGCTTCGCGCAAATGCGGATCGATCGCGCGGCCGTCGACGCAGGCGGCGACGAACGTCGCGAGGTCGCGCGCCGAGGAGAACATCTGCCCGGTGCCGGGAAAGTCGAAATAGCTCTGCTGGTTGCCGATCGGGCCGATTGCCGTGCCCTGGTCGGAATAGCCCTGGACCACGCGCTGTATCGCCGCCTCGTCCAAGATGGCGCGATTGTCCGGGCCGCGCTCGGGGACGAAAGTTGAGTGCATGACGAGGGGGCGGAGAATGCGGTGCTCGATCAGCGCTTGGATCGGCATGCCGTAGCGGCGCTCGAGCACGAGCTGAAGCAGCACGTAGCCGGCATGGGTGTAGACGCGTTGCCGGCCGGGTGCGACGCCGGGCGCCGGCTCGAAGGCGTTCAGCGTCGCGATGAACTGCTCGCGCGTAAACTCTTCGTTCGGCCATGGCGGATGATCGGTCGGGAGCAGCAGCCCCGACCTGTGCGTCGCCAACTCGCCAACAGTGACGTTGCGGATGTAGCTGCCGGTCAGCTCGGGCAGATATTTCGGCAGATGATCGTCGAGCCGCAGCTCGCCGCGCAGCACGCCGAGCGCCACGAGCGTGGCCTCGAACGGCTTTCGCAATGAGGCGAGGTTGAACAGCGTATCGGGCGTCACCGGCCGCCTGGCGGCATCGTCGGCGAACCCGTAGCTGAAGAACTCGACATGGCGGCCGGCATAGAGCGCGGCGGCGAGGCCGCCCGCATGGTCCGGTATCGCGGTCGGCGCCAGCGCGCCGGCGACGATGTCGCGCATCTGCGCGATCATGTCGGAATCCGCGGAGGCGCGGGGCGGGCAAAGCGCCATCGCAACCGGAATGAATGCGGCGCGGGCGAAGTTTCGCCGGGTGATCGGGGATGAGATGACAACAGGCGGCACGTGCTCTGATCGATCATGCTGATGCGCCCCCGGATATGGTTTAGCGAGGAGGGGGCGAGGTCCCAATTCACAATTGCGCGTTGTGGGTTCCCATCGATCGACGAAACTGAGCCATCAGGCTAACAATTGTTGACGTCCGCGATCCCGGGTGTATAGTTAGCTTCATGGCTAACCAATCGCCCCATCTCGACCAGATCTTCGCAGCGCTCGCCGACCCGACGCGGCGGGCCATCGTGATGCGGCTGTGCGCGGGCGAGGCGTCGGTCGGCGAGCTCGCCGGTCCCTTCGACATGGCGCTGCCGAGCTTCATGAAGCACATCCATGTGCTGGAAACGAGCGGGCTCGTTCAGTCCGAGAAATCGGGGCGCGTGCGCACCTGCCGTCTCAGCGCGGACGCGCTTGTCGGCGCCGAGGATTGGTTCCAGCAGCAGCGCGCGGTCTGGGAGGCGCGGCTCGACCGGTTCGAGGCCTATGTGATGAAGCTCAAGAAAGAGAAAGAAAGGGCGGGCGCCAAGCGGCCGTCCAAGACAACCAAACGGAAAGGTTCCTAATCATGACGAGTTCTGCCAACCCCGCTCTGTCGCAATGGTCGCTCGACCGCGAGATCGTGATGTCGCGCGTGATCGATGCGCCGCGCGATCTGGTGTTCGAGGCATGGTCCGACCCGAAGCATCTGCCGCAATGGTTCGGCCCGAAGGGATTCAAGGTCGAGACCTTCGAGATCGATGTGCGTGTCGGCGGCGTCTGGCGCTTCAACATGATCGGGCCCGACGGCACGGTCTATCCGAACCGGATGCGCTTCCGCCGCATCGAGCGGCCGTCGCTGATGGAGATGGATCACGGCCTCGACCAGGATGACGATCCCGGCATGTTCCGCTTCACCGTCACGTTTGCCGAGCAGAGCAACGGCAAGACCGTGCTGATGATGCGGCAACTGGCCTCGAGCGCCGAGCAGCGCGACGGCATGATCGGCTTCGGCGCCGTCGAATACGGCTACCAGACGCTCGACAAGCTGGCGGCTTATGTGGCGGGGATGAAGCGGTGATACGAGGCGATTGTTCGGGCATCGATGTATCGCATCATCCCGAACGACGGATGACCAGTTGAACGCGCTCTGGATTCAGCCTTCAGCGGCTTGCACATGCGATCCGGCTCCGGCGGCAATTCGCCGGGGCCGCATTCACGCGCGGCGCTGCCGGTTCCCTCGCATGCGCGAGCCATAGGAACGATCGCTGCCATCAGGGTTTGGCAGTGATGACGCACATCATCTTCAGCGACTATCGCAATCCCGCGGCGGAGCAGGCCTACGAGATCGCCTGGGACTTTCTGGTGCGGACGGGCGCCATTCGCGACGAATTCGAGGCCTGCGTGTTCCTGGCGCAGCGGATCACCGTGATGGTCGAGAAGGGACACACGAATCGAATCCGCATGGCCAACCGCGCGATCTCCGAATACCAGCGCCACGCCGAGGAACGCGACGGTCTCATCCGCGGCGGTGGCCGTTACGCCGAAGGGCGCTAGGCGCCGGCCAAACGGGCTCTCGCCACCTCAGTCCAGTGCGAGAAGCAGCGCCAGCTCCTACTCGCCCTTGAGACCGGCGTCGCGGATCAATCTGGCCCACTTCTGCGTCTCGGCGTCGATGAACTGGCCGAACTCGGCCGCGGTGCCGGCACGCACCTCGAGGCCCTGGGCCGTCAGCTTGTCCTTGATCGCAGGCTCGGCGAGCGCGCGCAGAACCTCGGCCTGGAGCTTGTCGACGACGGCGCGCGGCGTCGTGGACGGCACCATGAAGCCGTACCAGCCGGCGGCGACGACGTTGGGAAAGCCCTGCTCGCGCAGCGTCGGCGCCTGCGGGTAGAGCGCGCTGCGATCGGCCGAAGCGACGCCGAGAACAGTGAACTTGCCGCTCTGGATGTAGGGCAGGGCGGTCGGCAGCGCGGTCAGCGTGGCATCGACGCGTCCGGCGAGCAGCTCGGTGTAGGAGGCGGCATCGCCGCGGAACGGGATGTTGAGACCCTTGACGCCGGCATCGCGAAACAGGAGCTCTCCGGCAAGATGCGGCTGCGAGCCGGCGCCGGGAGAGGCGAAGGTCAGTCCGTCCGGCTTCGACTTGCCGTAGGCGATCAAGTCGGGAAGCGTCTTGAACGGCGCATCGGCACTGATGATGAGGAACAGCGGTGCGATCACGGCCATCGCGATCGGCTGCAGATCCCCGCGCTCATAGGTCAGCTTGCCGAATAGCGCCTCGGCGGTGGCGTAGGGCGCCGCGACGTAGAGGATCGTATAGCCGTCGCCAGGCGCATGGGCGACCATGTCGTTGGCGATGCGTGTGCCGGCGCCGGGCTTGTTCTCGACGATGAATTGCTGGCGCAGGCTGCGGCTGAACTCCTCGGCCAGCAAGCGCAGCGAGATGTCGTTGGAGCCGCCCGGACCGTAAGGCGAGATCAGCCGCACCATCCGCGACGGCCAGACGTCCTCAGCGTAGGCGGAAAATGACGAGGCCGAGACGCCGACGGCGACGGCGCCCAGCAATGCTCGGCGTGTGATGGTCATGATGGCCTCCCGGAGATGGGGCGCCAGCTCTTTTGTTCATGTCCTGGCGCTCTTCTTGTTTTGCTTGCGCGTCTCGGCCGTGGGCATCGCCGCTCCGACCACGGCCCGGACGCTGTCGGCGAGCGCCGCGATGCGCGGACCGATTTCGCCCTCGAGCTGCCCGGGCTGGAGCCGGAAGGCAGGGATGCCGCAATTGATCGAGAACGACTGCTTCGATTCGCTCACATGAAACAGCGGCGCGGCGACGGCGTGGATCGAGGCCATGTACTCGCCCCAGCAGGTGCAGAAGCCGCGGCTTTTGCATTGCGCGATCCCGGCGCGGTATTTGTCGCGGACGGCCGACCACAGGCCGGCATCTTCGGCCGCGAGATTCCGTTCCAGCCGGTCTGCATCGGCCGACGGCAGGGCCGCCGCCGCAGCGCGGCCCATGGCGGTCATCACGACGGGAATGGGCATGCCGATATCGGGCACGTGCGGGCCGACATCGCCGGAGCGAGCGGTCTCGACATAGATCATCGAGGTCGCATCGAGCAGGCCGATGGAGACCGTCCCGCGGACGCTGTGCGCCAGCTCCTGCATCATCGGCCGCGCCAGTTGGCGGACTTGCATCCCGGCGAGCAGAGGATGCGCCATGCGCAGCGCCCGTGCACCGACGCGGTACTTCGACCGCTCGGCGTCGTAGCGGAGATAGCCAAGCTGGGCCAGCGTATGGGTCAGCCTCGCCACGGTCGGGCGCGGAATGCCCGTCAGCGTCGACAGCTCCATGTTGCCCAGCAGCGTGCTCCCGGCCTTGAACGCCTCGAGCACGACCAGCCCCTTGGCCAGCGTGGTGGCGAAAGCGGCGTCGTCGGCGCTCTCCGCCAGCACGGCTGCGGCGGAGGAGAGCGGATGCTGCGGTTTGGAGGAGCCGGTCGGAGCCATCCCCGGAATATCAGACCGACAGATTTCGAATGTCCAATAAATTCGCTATCTGCGGCAAAATTGTCCGGTATGTGGACGCTCCCTGGCCGCCCGTTTTCCCGTTGCGGGCACCGCTGGAACGACAGGGCACACACAGATTTTTGTCGTGGTTGCATGCCGTTCTGTGACAGGATTATTACGACGACATGTCAGATCGATAAATTTTGCGGAGCGGTTCATGTTGCAGTGGCAGGCGCGGTCAAATCCCCTCGTGTGGTGGTGGGGATCCCTCACGCTTGTGAGCAGTGCCAACATCCTCGTCTGGTTCATGCTGTACCGTGAGTTCTACCCGACGGTCGCAGGCAGCATCAGTGGCGGCTCGGATATCGGGCTGATGTTCCTGCTGTGCGCCGGCTATGTGTTCGGCTGCGCGTTCCGTTCGGTGCTGCCGCGCGCCGACGTGCAGCGCATCTGCCTGTTCGACACCTGGCTCTCCAGCGTCTTCGTCGGACGTTCGGTTGCGACCGTGGCCGAGGTCTGCTTCGCCGCGCAATGGGCGATCATCCTGCATCAGCTGGGCACCATGACCGGCGCCGAGACGGCGGTGAACATCGCGTGGGTGATTGTTCCGGTGATCATCATCGCCGAGTGCTTCTCCTGGTACGCGGTGGTCACCACCAATTATCTCTACAACGCGATCGAGAATTCGCTATGGGCGGTGACCTTCTTCCTCGCCGGCATCGCGCTGTGCCGCCTGATGCCGGAATTCCAGGGCGTGGTGCGCTGGGCGTTGATCGCGGGCATCGTCGGCATCGCCTGCTTCCTCGCCTTCCTCGTCACCGTCGACGTGCCGATGTATCTCAGCCGTTGGCGGGCAGGGCACGCCGAGGGCGGCAGGTTCTTGGGCCTGCTCGAAGGTCTGCACGACGTTGCGACGCGCTGGGTGGTGACCCACGACATCGCGCATTGGAAGGGCGAGCTGACCTGGATGTTCCTGTATTTCAGCGCGGCGGTGTGGTCGAGCCTCGCGCTCTGCGCGCTCTACGCGATGGAAGGCTATCTGGCGCGCTATCTCGCCTGACGGTCAAAGTCTTGTTTGAGGCGTTTTCCAAGCGCCTTACTTGCCGACCAGGCTGCATTTGCTGCGATCGAGCGGGCGGAAGGCCTGGTCGGGCGGGATCGTCGCGACCAGCTTGACGAAGTCCCACGGGCCTTTGGATTCCTCCGGAGTCTTGACCTGCACCAGATAGAGATCGTGCACCATGCGTTGGTCCTCGCGGATGCGGCCGTTGGTGGTGTAGGCGTCCGACACCGGCGTCGCCTTCATTTTGGCCATCACGACGGCGCCCTCGTCGGAATCGGTGTCCTTCACGGCTTGCAGATAGTGGCGCACGGCGGAATAGACGCCGGCCTGGATCTGCGAGGGCATCGCCTTGCGGCGAGCATGGAACGCATCGGAGAATTTCCGGGCTGCCGGCGAGACATCCTCGAAGAAGGAGGTGACGATGAGATCACCGCGCGTCGCTTTGAGCCCAACCGCTTCGATGTCGACGTTCTGGAACGACATCGGCACGATCTTCATGCCCTGGTTGGCGAGCCCGAACTCCTCGGCCTGCTTGATCGCGGTCGCGTTGTCGCCGGCAACGTTGATGGCCAGGATCCTGGCGCCTGACGACTGCGCCTGAAGCAGGAATGAGCTGTAATCGGGCGTGCCGAGCTGCGCCTTGACGCTGCCGGCGACCTTGCCGCCGAGTGCGGCGATGCGCTCGCGGGCGGTCACCTCGATCGAATGGCCGAAGGCGTAGTCGCCGGTGATGAAGAACCAGGGCTCCTTGCTGGTCTGCATGATGCCGGAGACCACGGCGGTCGCCGTGGAATAGGCGTCCTGGGTCCATTGCACGCTGGTTGGGGCGCATGCGTCATCGGTCAGCTGGTTCGCGCCGGCGCCGGAGATGAGGAATATCTTGCCGTTGCCGCGCACCAGCTCCTGCACCGCCAGCGCCGCGCCGGAGCTACCGCCATCGGCGATCGCCTGGACCCCGTCGCTGAACCATTTTCGCGCCAGCGACGCGGCGAGATCCGGCTTGTTCTGGTGATCGGCCTGCAGGATCTCGATCGGCTTGCCGTTGATCTTGCCGCCGAACTCCTCGGCGGCCATCCGCGCCGCTTCGACCGAGCCCGGGCCCATGGCGGTCGCGAACACGCCGTTCATGTCGGTGAGGACGCCGATGCGGATGGCGTCGCCCTTGATCTCGGCCCGCGCGGCGGAGCCCGCGAGCGCAAGTGTGATCAGGAGCGTGGCGGCGGAGCTGGTGCGGGTCGTGCCCATGGCGTTTCCTCAAGTTTATCGTTGATGGATTGGTCTTGGCGGTCAGGCCGGTTCGGCGATCACCGTGTTGCGCAAGGTGCCGATGCCGGAGATCTCGACCTCGACGGTGTCGCCGGGCCGCATCCACAGCGGCGGCGTGCGCTTGGCGCCGACACCGCCCGGCGTGCCCGTGACGATGACGTCGCCGGGCAGGAGCGGGCAGATGGTGGAGATGTAGACGATCAGCTCGGGGATGGCGGTGATCAGGAGATCCGTCGTCGTGTTCTGCACGACATTGCCGTTCAGCCTTGTCCGCAAGGTGAGCTTTGACGGATCCGGAATCTCGTCCGTCGTCACCAGCCACGGACCGAAACTGCCGCTTTCGGCAAAGGTCTTGCCGGCGAGGAACTGGCTGGTGTGGCGCTGCCAGTCGCGGATGCTGCCTTCGTTGTAGCAGGAATAGCCGGCGATGTGATCGAGCGCGCTGCCAAGGGGGATGTGACGGCCCGCCTTGCCGATGACGAGCGCGAGCTCGCCTTCATAGTCGAAGTCGTCGCTCACCCCTGGTTTCACGATGGGCTGGAGATGGCCGACCTGGCTACAGGCGAAGCGCGCAAACAGCGCCGGCTTTTCGGTGACGGTGCGGCCGGTCTCGGCCACGTGATCGCGATAATTGAGGCCGACGCAGATGATCTTGCCGGGATCAGGGATCACGGGCGCGAAGCTGACCTTGTCGAGCGCATGATCGGGGGCCGTGGAGGCGGCCAGTCTTGCCGCCTCGGCGAGGCGACCGGCTTCGAGCAGCTGCCGCAACGTGGTGCAGCCCGCCATCCGCGCGCCGAGATCGACGACGCCGTTGTCCTTGACGGCGCCGAAGGAGGAGCGTCCGTCCACACTGAATGAGAGCAGCTTCATGAAAGGTCCTCGAGAAGGTTCAGTCAGGCCGCGGAGGGCGCTTGGGCTGAAGGAATTTGGATTGAAGGCGCGATGGCGGCGATGAGGCGGTCGAGCTCGGCCTCGTTGCAGGCGGTGCCGCGGATGTACCGGTCGGGACGAACCAGTGCGGCGATGATGCCGTGCTCGCGCAGCCAGTCTCGGACACCTTCGGCCTCGTCGCCGGCGAGGATCTCGATCCCGGTCTGCGACAGCGCGAGGCGCGACGGCAGCGCGGCCGCCGTCTCGATGAGCAGCACATGATGATAGCCGGTCCGGTCGTCGCTGCGGCGTCCGTCGCTCAGCATGAATTGCGGTGCGAGATGTCCGGCGAGCGGCAGGTCGCCGAACCCTAGTCCGGGGCCGAGCAGGGGCTTCTTCACTTCCAGCTTGACCGGCGCGTTCTCGCGCGCCTCGCCGGCGGCAAGGCCGGCCTCGATCGCCTTGGTGTTGATGACACCGCCGAGGCGAATGGCGAGCTCGATGAACTCGCGCACATGCGGCAGGCGTTCGCTCTGATAGGTGTCGAGCAGATCTGGTGCGGCGCCGTCGCGGATCACGCTCGCTAGCTTCCAGGCGAGGTTCGCGGCATCACGAATGCCGGCGCACATGCCCTGGCCGAGAAAGGGCGGGGTCTGGTGCGCGGAATCGCCCGCGAGCAGCAATCGCCCGTTCCGCCATTGCTGCGCGATGACCGAATGGAACGTGTAGACCGCGGCGCGCTCGATCTCGGCATCGTCGGGCGTGATCCAGCGCGACAGCAGCTCCCAGACCTTCGCGGGTTGTGCGACCTCCTGCGAGTCCTCGTCGGGCAGAACCGTGATCTCCCACCGCCGCCGCGTGCCGGTGCCGCGCACGTAAGTTGCGGGCCGACTGGGATCGCAATGCTGGAGGCTGTAGTCGCCGAGGTCGTCGCGCGTGCGCTTGAGCAGAACGTCGATGACCAGCCAGCGCTCGTGGAAGCCGAGGTCGTCCATGCCCGAGCCGATGAAGCGGCGCACCAGGGAGCGGGCGCCGTCGCAGCCGATCACATATCCGGCGCGGACCTCGCTGAGCCTTCCGTTGGAGAGGTCTTCGTAGCGGACGCGCACGCCGTGCTCGTCCTGATCGAGCGCGAACACATCGCAGCGGCTCTGCAAGGTGACGTGTGGCCAGCGGGCGAGGCCGCCGATCAACACGTCCTCCAGATCCGGCTGGTGGAAGCGGTAGCTGAGATGCCAGCCCATCGGCGTCAACGTCTGCGGACGGGACCAATCCAGCAGCATGCGGCCGGCGGCATCGAGAAAGAGCATGCCGGGACTGAGAATGACATGCGGCAGGATCGCGTCGCCAAGAGCGATGGTCTGGAACACGCGCATGCATTCATCGTCGAAATGCACCGCGCGCGGCAGATGATAGGTCCGCGCTTCGCGCTCCAGCACCAGCGTCCGCACGCCGCACAGGCCGAGCAGGTTGGCGAGCGTGGCACCCACCGGCCCGCGGCCGACGATCACGACGTCAAACTCTTTTGGGGTGGATTTATCTTGCATGGGGTATCTTTTCCCCAGGCAAGGCCGGCCCTTCAACGCCGGCGTGCCAAGTGTCCGCCCAGCGGACGATCTCTAACCCGCGACAGGAATGGCCGACGCCGTGTCCAGCAGTTGGTTCGCGAACTGCGCCACCGCTTCGTCGATCCCCAGCGCCGAGCGGATCCATATGATCGAGATGCAGCCGAATACGGCGCCGTCCCGCACGATGGCAACGGCAATCGATGCCGTCTTGGGATTGTATTCGCCCTCGCTTCGGATGGCGTAACCTCGCGCGGCGGTTTCGGCGATCATGCGGTCGAGCCGGCCCTGGTCGAGGAAGGGGCGGTCGTCCACCTCGTCGATGCGGCGGAGATGATTGATGATGAGATCACGTTCGCGCGCGGGGCAGGCGGCGAGATAGGCGCGGCCCGCAGACGTGCGCAGCATCGGCAGCCGCTTGCCGATCATGCCGCGGTCGATCGAGAGCGGGCTGCGAGAATGCGTGGTCTCCTGCACCACCATGGCCGCGTTCTCGTAAGTCGAGAGATCGACCGGCCAGACCAGCTTCTTGCTGAGATCGGCGAGATAAGGCGCCGCTGCCTGGCAGATCACCACGCCGGGATCGTAGCCGTCGCCGAGGCTCAACGCGCGCCGGGTGACGCGAAAACGATCGTCGCTGGCGCTGCGGGCGATATAGCCGAGCTCCTCCAGGGTTTCGAGCAGGCGATAGACGGTGGGTCGGGGCAAGTCGAGCGCGCGGGCAACGTCGCCGGCGCGGATGCCGCCGGAGCGGTTGACCTCCTGCAGCACGTCGAGCCCGCGCTTGAAGGCGCGGACGCCCTCAGACTGCCGAGGCTGGCCGTTCCGCGTCCGCTCCTTGGACACTTCGTACTTCCTCCCTTGTGGCATATCGCGGCGCGCTTATTGTCGTTGCGAACGCGAGGCGATTGCGGAACGCCACCGTAGGATCGCGCGCGGCTGGTATCAAGCTCGCCGCAATACGGCGGCCGCGATGCCTTCGGGAGGAATTCGATGGAAATCGCAGCGCTCGGCTATGTCGGAATCAGTTCGTCCCAGCTCGACCAGTGGAGCCGGATGGCGACCGGGCTGCTCGGCATGCAGCAGGTCGATCGCGGCGGCAAGATGCGGGCCTTCCGCATGGACGACCGCAAGCAGCGGCTGATCGTCGACGGCGGCAGCGATGCCGGCCTTGCGGTGATGGGATGGGAAGTTCCTTCGACGGCCGAACTGGACAAGTTGGCTGGACGGCTGGAAAGCCATGGCATCAAGGTGGTCCGAGGCTCGCGCGCGCTCGCTGACGAGAGGCATGTCGCCGAGCTGATCGCGTTTGCCGATCCCGCCGGCAACCGGCTGGAGGCTTTTTGCAAGCCGGAGCTTGCGAGCGAGCCGTTCAGGCCGGGCCGCCCGATCTCGGGCTTCCGCACCGGGGCGCTCGGCATGGGGCATGTCGTGCTCAACGTCGAGGACGTCGAGCCGCTGTTGCCGTTCTATCGCGACGTGCTCGGCTTTCACGTCTCCGATTTCGGGCTGAAGCCTTACGGGCTCTATTTCTTCCACGTCAACGGCCGCCACCACTCCTTTGCGATGGTCGGCTCGGGGCGAAAGGCGATGCATCACTTCATGGTCGAGCTCGGCTGCCTCGACGATGTCGGGCAGGGCTACGACCTCGCGCAAATGGACGAGGGACGCATCGCCTACACGCTGGGCCGGCACACCAATGACCACATGACCTCGTTCTATGTGAATACGCCGTCCGGCTTCTTCATCGAGTACGGCTGGGGCGGACGCGTCATCGATCCCGAGACCTGGCAGCCGCACGAGACCTTTGATGGGCCCTCCCTGTGGGGTCACGAACGGCTGCATATGCCCGAAGAGCAGCGCAAGCGGATGCGCGAGATGCGGCTCGACGCCGCTGCCCGCGGCGTGCGCGTCGCCGATCCGCGCGTGCCGCCGCTCAACTGCGCGTGGCTGGACTCGGTGGTCGCGCGTGAGTGATCTGCGGCCACGCCGCGATCAGGCCTCGCCGAGATCGACCTCGGTCAAGATGCCCTGGCGCAGCGCCAGCCGGACCAGCTCGATGTCGGAGCCGACGCCGAGCTTGTCCTTGATCAGGGAATGCAGGTTCGCCACCGTCTTCGGGCTGACGTGGAGCGTCTCGGCGATCTCCTCCGTCGTGTTCTCGGCGAGGAGCAGCCGCAGCACCTCGAACTCGCGCGGCGTCAGCACGTCGGCGGCCAAGGTCTCGCCGCTGATGCGGCTCAGCGCAAGCTCGTGGTCGATGTCGGGGCTGATGGCGATCTTGCCGGCGAGCACGTCCTTGACCGCGCGCACCAAGGTCTCGGGCGGACTGGTCTTGGTGACGTAACCCCGTGCACCGGCGCGGATCGCCTGCACGGCAAAGCCGGCGTTCTCGTGCATGGTGAAAACGAGAATCCGCGCAGTCTTGTCCCACTGCCTGATCCGCCTGACCGCCTCGATGCCGCCGATGCCCGGCATGCTGAGGTCCATAATGACGAGGTCGGGCGTCTCGGATTTGTACAGGCGATAGGCTTCCGCACCGTCGGCCGCCTCGGCGACGACGCGCAGGCCCGGCTGTTTCTGGAGCACCGAGCGATAGCCCTCGCGGACGACGGAATGGTCGTCGACCAGCAGGATCGTCGCTTCAACTGCGCTCATGCCGCATGCTCCAGGGCCTCAGACGCGGCAGCCGCGAGCGGAATGATTACGCGCAGCGCCGAGCCGTGAGGGCCGGTCTCAAAGCTGAGCCGGCCGCGAAGCGCAGCGACGCGCTCGCGCATGCCAAGCAGGCCCATACCGGACTTGGCGGCAGCTTCGTTCGGCCGGCCATCGTCCTCGATCGCGAGCGCGATCTCGCTGTCGGCCATGGTCAGATGCAGGCTGACCTTCGTTGCGCCGGCATGCTTGGTGGCGTTGGTGAGCGCCTCCTGCACGATGCGATACAGGTTGGCACTGACGGCGGCGGGTACGCCTTCGAAAGCGCCGTCGAACCGGATCTCGAAGCGGGGCTGGCCGCGGCTGCGGCCGTTCCATCCCGAGACCAGGCCTTCGAGGCTGGCGACGAGGCCAAGCTCGTCGACATCGGGCGGCCGCAGCCGGAACAGCGCGCCGCGCAGCGTCTCCATCATGCCGGTCGCGGTGCGGGCAATGCTGTCGCATTCGCCGAGCAAGCCGGGACAGTCCTGCGCCGCAGTCTGGCGGGCGGATGCGGCCAGCGCGCGGATCGCGGCGAGCGACTGGCCGAATTCGTCATGCAGCTCACGGGCGAGATGGCGGCGCTCCTCGTCCTGGAGCGCGATCAGCTTCCGCGTCAGTTCGCTCCGCTCGGCGAGCGCGGTGTCGAGGCTTTCGGCGAGATGGTTGAAGACGTCGCGGATGGCGGAGAGCTCGGCGAGGTCGAATGGCGGCAGCCGGGCGGTGAGGTCGCCGGCGGCGATGCGTTCGAGGCCGCTGCCGATCATGCGGGTGGGGTGCAGCGCGCGGGCCAGTGCGGCATAGACCAGCGCGCAGAGCAGCGGCAGCGCGATCGCAAGCGCGATCATCAGGCGGCCGGCCTCGTGCCAGGCGTCCGCCGTCTGCACCGCCGGGTCGAGCGAGACCACGGTCTCGCCGAGCTTGGTTCCGCGCACGATCACGGGCCGCGCCGCCTCGCGGCCGGGGTCGAACAGGCCGCGATAGAAGGCGGCGAAGGCTTGCGGCGGCGGGCTGGCCGGGGCAGGCGCGCCGCTGCAGAAACGCTGCAGCATCTCGCCGCTCGGCCCACGGAATCCAAGACACAGGCCGGGCGTCATGACATGGGCCGACACCGGGTCGAGGTTCGGAAAGTCCGAGCGAGGGCTTGCCGCCCACTGCACCTTGCCTTGCTGCAGCTCCAGGGTCTTCGCCACGATGGCGGCGATGCCGTCGATGCGCGCATGCGCGGCGCGGTCAGCCGTGACAAGGAAATAGGTGGAGATCGCGGCGAAGCAGGCGGCCGATATTGCGGCGACGCGCAGCGTCAGACGGACCTTGAGATCGAACCTCGGGCGATTCCACATCGGCTTGCACCTGGTGCGAACGGGCTTGTCGCGCCTCATTAAAGGGCAGAACGCCAGCGGCGGGAAGCGTTCCCGACTTGCCGCAGTGCAACGTCGTGAAATTTTCCCGGCGTTGGTCGGGACGGCGACGGCTGCGGGGCGTGAGGTGGCCCGCGCAGATTTGCGTTCCATCCACGAGGTCCGTTCATGCACCGCTCCCGGCCGGTTCTCTCTGCCTGTCTCCTCTTCCTCCTCTTCCTCCTCTCCTGCTCGCCCGTCGCTGCGCAGTCCGCCATCGGGGTTGCCATGGACGATTTCAGCTACACCGACACCTCGGCCGAGCCGACCAACCAGACCGCCGCCCACGAGCGGCGGCTGGCGGCGTTCATGGCCGCACTCAGACGAGACATCGGCGAGGGTGGGCGCTATCGGCTGGTGCCCTCGGCCCAGGACGGCGCGGCGTTCAAGGTGGTCGGCGGCATTCAGAAGACGAGCACGCTGGTGCAATGGGCCAAGGTCGCCGTGATCAACGTCGGCGCCAAGACGCTCGTGCTGGACAAGCTCTACAGCTTCCGCGGCGACAATGATGAAGCATGGGAGCGCGCCGAGATCTTTGTGTCTCGCGAGGTCATGGCTGCGCTCGGCACGCCTGCGCCGGTCGAGCTTGCCGTGTTCGATTTCGAGCTCGAGGACATGACGGCCGCTTCAGCGGGCGCGTCCGCTGCGTCAGATGCGTCATATCTCGCGGAGGTCACTGGCGGTGTGCGCGAGGCGCTCGGGCATTCCGGCCGTTACCGGATCGTCGACGTTAGCGGAGAGGCGGGGAAAACCGGCGCTTTGCGGGATTGCGGCGGCTGCGAGGCTTCCATTGCACGCAAGCTCGGTGCGGACCAATCGCTGATCGGCGTGGTGCGCCGCGTCAGCCGCACCGAATACACGCTAGGCTTCCAGGTTCGCGACGCCAGAACCGGCGCGGTGTTGGCGCGCGGCGACAGTGGCCTGCGCATGGGCGCCGACTATTCCTGGAAGCGCGGGGCGGTGCGGCTGATCAGCGACCGGCTGATCGACAGCCAGCAGGCCAACGACGCACCTAGAAGGTAAGCTGCACCTTCATCGACTGCGAGCGGTCGCTGGCGAGCTCGAAGGCGGCGACGGCGTTCTCGAACGGCATGGTGGCCGTGATCAGCGGCTTGACGTCGATCAGGCCGTCGCCCATCAGGCGCACCGCGAGCTCGAATTCGGGATCGAAGCGGAAGGTGCCGCGGAGCTGCAATTCCTTGGCGACGATCGAATTGATCGGCAGCGTCATCTCGCCGCCGAGGCCGAGCTGCACCAGCGTCGCACCGGGCCTGAGCACGTCGAGCGCGGTGCGGAGCGCGGCCTGGTTGCCGGAGGCTTCGAACAGCGTGTCGAACACGCCCTTGCCGGCGCGCCAGGGATCGAGCGCGGCGGCATTGGTCGCGACGTTGATGGCATGCGTGGCGCCGAGCTTTTTCGCGACCGCGAGCGGGGCGTCGGCGACATCGGTGACAACGATCTCGGATGCACCGCCGAAACGCGAGACCAAAATCATCAGCGCGCCGATCGGACCGCAGCCGGTAATCAGCACGCGCTTGCCGAGCAGGGGACCGGCCTGCTTGCCGGCATGCAGGCACACCGCGAGCGGTTCGGCGACCGCAGCTTCCGCCAACGACAGCTTGTCCGCGATCGGCACGGCCTGCGTCGCGTCGACCGTGATGAACTCGCGAAAGCCGCCCTGCACATGGGGAAAGCGCATCGCACTGCCGAGGAAGCGCATGTCGAGGCACTGGTTGCGTAGGCCCTCCTGGCAATGCAGGCACGCCCCGCACGGCTTGCTCGGGTTGACCGCGATGCGCGTGCCCGGCTTGACGCTGGTGACGCCGTCACCGACATCCGCAACGACGCCGGCGATCTCGTGACCGAGCGCCATCGGCTGCTGGATCCGCACGACGCCGAAACCGCCGTGATGGTAGTAGTGCAGATCCGAGCCGCAGATGCCGCCATTGGCGATCTTGACGCGGACCTCGCCAGGGCCGGGGGCCGGATCGGCATAATTGTCGATCCGCAGGTCCTTCGGGGCGTGGATGACGACGGCGCGCATGGCTTGCTCCTTCGCTGTCTTGGCGGTCACATCGCGGCGATCATGCCGCCATCGACATAGATGATCTGGCCGTTGACGTAGGTCGACGCGTCCGAGGCGAGGAAGATCGCGGCGCCCACCAGCTCATCCGGCTTGCCCCAGCGCTTGGAGGGGATGCGGCCCATCAGCCAGTTGTTGAAGTCGGCGTTGTTGACCAGCGCCTCGTTCATGTCGGTCAGCATGTAGCCCGGTCCGATCGCATTGGCCTGGATGCCGTGCTGGGCCCATTCCACCGCCATCGAGCGCGTGAGATTCTTGATGCCGCCCTTGGCGGCGGTGTAGGGCGCGATGGTGGGGCGCGCCAGCTCGCTGCCGAGCGAGCCGATATTGATGATCTTGCCGCGCTTGCGCGGGATCATGCGCTTGGCCGCCTCGCGCCCGATCACGAAGGCGCTGGTAAGGTTGGTCTCGATCACCTTGCGCCATTCGTCGGTGGTGAACTCGACCAGCGGCTTGCGGTGCTGGATGCCGGCATTGTTGATGAGGATATCGACGGCGATCCCCTTCTTGTCGAAGTCGTTGAACGCCGCCACGATTGCGGCCTCATCGGTGACGTTGAAGGCGGCGCCTTCGGCCTGATGGCCGGCGGCGCGAAACTCGGCGACGGCCTGCTCGACACGCTTGGGATCGACGCCGTTGATGATCAACTTGGCGCCGGCCTTGGCCATGCCCTCGGCAATGGCGCGGCCGAGGCCGCGGGAGGAGCCGGTTACGAGCGCGGTACGGCCGGAAAGGTCGAAGAGGGCGGTGCTCATCTCAATAGATCCTCAAGCGTTGGAGCGGCGCACGATGAGATCGGTGCGCGCGAAGACGGCTGGCAGAAGGTCGACGCCCAGGCCGGGACCTTCCATCGGGAAGACATAGCCGTCCTTGATGGTGGGCATCGTGGTGACGAGCTCATTGTACCAGCCCTTGTAGAAGGCGCGCACGGATTCCTGGATCAGGGTGTTGGGCTGGCTGAAGGACATGTGGATGGCGGCGATGAAGCCGATCGGGCCGATGCAATCGTGCGGTGCGAAGGGCCGGTGATAGGTCTCGGCCATCGCCGCGATCTTGCGGCCTTCGGTGAGACCGCCGGTCCAGCACAGATCGGCCATCACCACATGCATGGCATCGCGGTCGAGCATGTCCTTGTAGGGGAAGCGCGAGCCCAGCGTCTCGCTGGCGCAGACCCAGACGTCGGTCGAGCGGGCATATTCGGCCAGCGCCTGCGGCGAGTTCATCCGGATCGGGTCTTCGTACCAGGTCGGCTTGTACGGCTCGAGCGCACGGGCGATCTGCTTGGCAGTCGGCAAATTCCACAGCGAGTGCAGCTCGACCATGATCTCCATCCTGTCGCCGACCGCTTTGCGGATCTTCTCGAACGGCTCGATCGCCTGCTTCATCTGCGATGCGGTGATGTAGAGGCCCTTGTTCTCCTGCGCCGCCGGATCGAACGGCCAGATCTTCATCGCCGAGATGCCGCTTTCGAGCAGGCTTTCGGCCAGCGCATCGGCATGGTTCATGAAGCCGTCGAGATCTTCATAGGGCCCCTTGGAGGCGCCGAGATTCCAATTGGCCACCGGGCTGATATTGGTCGAGCGCACATATTGGGTGCCGGCGCAGGTGTTGTAGATGCGCTGCTTGTCGCGGCAGAGGCCGCCGAGCATCTGGTGCACCGGCTGGCCGCAGACCTTGCCGAACAGATCCCACAGCGCGATGTCGATCGCGGAGGCCGCGCGGTATTCGACGCCGGTGGAGGACTGCGCCATCGGCAGGTTGAGCATGTCGCGATGGATCGCTTCGATGTGCAGTGGATTGCGGCCGAGCAGGCGGCCGGCAAAGGTGTCGTGGATCTGCGCCTCGACCGCGCCCGCGCCGTAGAAGGTCTCGCCGAGGCCGATCATGCCGGTGTCGGTGTGGACGCGGACCCAGATGACGTTGGAAAATTCCTCGGTGCGCAGTGTCTCGATCGACGTGATCTTCACGGCAACTATCCTCCCATCGAAAGGCGCTTCGCACCCGACGTCTCATTTTGCGCTGCAACATGTTGCAGGCCATGCCGACGTCTTACGCCTGCTTGTAATATATCACAACATGTTTTAAGGGTGCCACAACCAGGGCGCCATCCTGCAACGAGAGCGCGGGCTGACGGGAGGACGACATGGCACGGCGCAAGCGCGCGCTCGAAGTGGTGAAAGACGAGGATGACGGCGGAGGCCGGCGCTCCCGCAGCAATCGTCTCAACTTTTTCGAGTTGGCCTATCAAAGGATCGAAGAGCTCCTGGTTCATTGCGAGCTCAAGCCCGGCCAGTTCATGACCATGCTGGAATTGCAGCAAATCACCGGTTTTGGCCGCACGCCGGTGCATCACGCCGTCAATCGTCTCTCCGCCGACACCCTCATCATCATCCGGCCCCGTCATGGCCTCAACATCGCGCCGATCGATCTGGCGCGCGAACGCATGCTGCTCGGCCTGCGACGCGACATGGAGCGTTTTGTCATTCGCCTCGCGGCGGATCGCGCCAGTCTTTCCCACCGCAACCAGGCCTTGCACATCGAGCGTTTGCTGCGCGAACGTCGCGCCACTTTGACACTCGACGAGTTCAACAGCCTCGACCGCCGCATCGACGCGCTGGTGCTGGAGGCCGCCGGCGAGCCGTTCCTGGTGCACACGCTTCGGCCGCTGCACACGCTGTATCGCCGCATCGGCTACATCCACCACCGCTTCATGCCGGGGCAGGCGGACCTGTCAGGCACGATCGATCATCATCTCGCCATTCTTGCAGCCGTCGCCAACCGCCGCGTCGAGGACGCGGTGAAGGCGAGCGATGCGTTGATCGACTACATGGGCGAGATGTTCTCAGGGATGGAGGCCGGGATCGATCCGCGCCTGCTCGATTGCAGCATCGAGCCGCTGCTCGGTGCGTAGAGCATGGTCCGGACCCGAAGGGCCGCGCTCGCGCAAAGTGTGCAGCGGTTTTCCGAAGCGATCATGCACAACACAACAAGCTAAAGCGCGATGAGATCCTGATCTCATCGCGCTTTAGAGAGTTCTGAAGAAAGGAAGAAGAATGTCAACGATGGCGATGCCACAAGCGACCGCGAGCGAAGCCGCCGTCCGCTACCTCATCACGAACTACAGTCCCAAGGGCAACAAGGTCGGCTGGCTGATGATGGCCTCCATCCTGGTCGAGGCCTGGGACCTCTATTCGATCGCCTTCGTGCTGATCTTCATCAAGGAGCAGTACAATCCCGATCCGCTGATGCTCGGCCTTGCCGCCGCGGGCACGCAAGGTGGGGCGCTGATCGGTGCGCTGCTCGGCGGCTGGCTGTCGGACAAGATCGGCCGCCGCGTGATGTTCCTGGTCACGATGGTGCTGTTCATTGTGCTGGCGCTGGCGCAAGCCTTCGTGCCCAGCGTCGGCTGGCTCGTCGTGATCCGCTTCCTGCTCGGCATTCCGCTCGGCTCGGACATCTCGACCGGCTACACCTACATCATGGAATCCATGGCCAAGGGCGAGCGCGAGGTCATGGGCAACCGCTGGCAGTTCATGTTCGCCGTCGGTGAGGTCCTCACCATCGGCGTCATCGTAATCTTCCTTCTGGTCGACATGAACCACGAGATGCTGTGGCGCGTGACGCTCGGCCTCGGCGCGGTGCCGGCGCTGATCATCCTCATCATGCGTCACGACGTGCCGGAGACGGCGGTGTGGCTGGTGCAGAAGGGCCGCTATCGGGAAGCCAAGCAGGTCGCGCGCGAGATGTTCAACGACAATCTCGACATGCTGCCGGATCGGGACGTCGTGGTTCCCAAAACCAGCACCCGCGCGTTCCTCGCCGACCTCAAGAAAGATCCGATTCGTTGGCGCGCCACGTTGTATGGCTGGATCGCCTGCTTCGCGCAGGCCAGCGAGTTCTCGACCTTCGCGTTCTACCTGCCGGTGCTGTTCGTGATGGTCGGCGTGTCGAGCGTGCTCGGCATCAACCTGGTGACAATGGCGCTGTTTTCCTTCGCAGCGCTGTCGGGATGGGTCGGGCCGCTGCTGACGCCGAAAATCGGCCATCGCGGCATCTCCATCGCGGGCTTCTCCATCGTGCTGGTATCGCTGCTGGTCGCCGCGTTCGCGCTCTACACCGACAACAAGATGCTGCTGCCGTTCGCCGCGGCCGGCATGCTGTGGGGCCACTATTGGGACGCCTCGAACTGCATGACCATCCCGACCATGGTCGCCCGTCCGCAATATCGCGGCACCGCAAGCGGCTTCGCCTACATGTTCGTGAAGCTGCCGTCGTTCCTGGCGATCTTCCTGTTCCCGACGGTGTTTGCCGCGATCGGGCAGGCGAATGCCACGCTGATGGTCGCGATCTTCCCGCTGATCGGATTGCTCGCGGCAATCTTCATCCTGCCGGAAGTCTACGGCTACGAGAACGACTGAAGACGAGTGCTATCTGATCGCGGCGGCTAACGCCGCGATCAGGGCCGGCGGCGTCACCAGCAGGCCGAGCTTGAGGAATGGCCAGGCGCCGACCTCGATCTTCTCGCGCCGGAGCGCGACCAGCCAGAGGATCGTGGCGAGCGAGCCGGTGATCGACAGATTGGGGCCGAGATCGACGCCGATCAGAATGGCGCTGACCACCGGCGCGGGCAGATGATCGCTGGCGGCGACCGAGCCGGCGACGAGGCCGACCGGGAGGTTGTTGGCGATGTTGTCGGCGAGCGCGGTGGCAATACCGACACTCCAGGCGGCTTTCGTCACGGACTGCGCCACCGCCTGATGCAGCAGCGCGCTGAGCTGCGCGATCACGCCGGTCTTCACCAGCGCTTCGACCATGACAAAGAGCCCGCCGACCAGCGGCAGCACGCTCCAGGACACGCCGCGCAGCACGGGCAAGGGCGATTGCCGGTTGATCAGCAGCACGATGGCGGCCGTCGCCACGCCGCAGACGAAGGTCGGCAGACCCAATTGCCTGTCCAGCGCCGACGCCGTGACCAGCACGATGCCGATCGCGACGATGCCTATTGCGGTGAGCTTGCCGCCGCGTCCGAGCTTTGGATGCGGTACGCTGCGCGCGATCGTCTCTTCCTTCAGCGCGCGGTGCTGGGTCAGGCGCAGCACGATGTAGGTCAGCAGGATCGACGCCGCCGAGGGCAGGGCGAACAGGCGCAGCCATTCCGTCAGGTGCGGCATGTGCGCGCCGAACACGACGAGATTGGCGGGGTTGGAGATCGGCAGCACGAAACTCGCGGCATTGGCGATGAAGGCGCAGACAAACAGATAGGGCAGCGGCTTCGCGCCGGCCGCGCGCGTCGCTGCATAGACGGCCGGCGTCAGCACGATCGCGGTGGCATCATTGGAGAGCAGCACCGTCACCAGCGTGCCGACGAGGTAGATCAGCAGGAACAACCGCTGCGGCGAGCCACGTGCATATTCCACCGCAAGCGCGGCGAGATAATCGAACAGGCCTTCAAGCCGCGCCAGTTCGGCGATCAGCATCATGCCGATCAGGAAGAGATAGACGTCGACACCTTTCTCGATGCCGACAAGGGCGTCCTGCCACGGCAGCAAGCCGAGCAGCACCAGCGCGCTCGCGCCGATCACGGCCCAGATCGCCTCGGGCAGGGATAGGGGCCGGATGATGACGCCTGCGGTCGCGACGGCGGTGATGCTCCAGGCCCAGATGGCGTTAGACGGCACGGTCAGTCCTTGAGGTTCGGTCAGTCATTCGGCATCGATAACCGATGTCGGAACGGCTGTCTTCCCCCAGAGTCTTGCCGCAGGAACAGTCTGGATTGCTTCGCTGCGCTCGCAATGACGGAATTTGTGGCTGCTTCTAGCGAATGTCACACTCACCTTGCCACCGATAGCTTCTCCGTGATCGCCTTGCGCAGGATGCGCGAGAGCGATTCCACCGAATACGGCTTCTGGATCAGCTCGAAACCGCGGTGGGCGTTCTCGGCGAGCACGTTGCTGTAGCCGGAGGTGAGCACCACGGGCAGGCCCGGATAGCGCTCGCGGATGATGCCGGCGAGCTCGACGCCGTTCATTCCGGGCATGATGACGTCGGAGAACACGAGGTCGACGGCAAATTCGTTTTCGCCGAGGATCGCCAGCGCCGCGTTCGCATTGGCAGCGCGGCGGACGACATAGCCGAGATCCTCCAAGAGCTCGGTGGAGAAGCGGCCGACCTCGTCATCGTCCTCGACCACGAGCACGCGATAGCCACGCCCGGTCGTGGCCGCCTCGTGGCTCAGCGCCGCGGCTTCCTTGTCCGTCGCCGGGCTTTGCGCCCGCGGCAGATAGATGGTGAAGGTCGCGCCCTTGCCCGGCGTGCTCGTCACCGCAATGTCACCCTCGGACTGCTTCGCGAAGCCGAAGGCCTGACTGAGACCGAGGCCAGTGCCCTTGCCGACCTCCTTGGTGGTGAAGAACGGCTCGAAGATCGAGTCGAGATGTTCCGGCGCGATGCCGCTGCCGGTGTCGCTGACGGAGATCGCGACATAGTCGCCGCCGCGCGCCGATTGTGCGCGCAGGCTCGGGATTCCCGAGACCTTGCGCACGGCGATGGTGAGGCGGCCTTCGCCGTCCATGGCATCACGGGCGTTGATGGCGAGGTTGATCAGCGCCGCCTCGAACTGGGCGATGTCGGCCACCGTGAAGCAATCGGCGTCCTGAATCTCCACGGCGATCTCGATGCGGCCGCCGACCAGCGGGCGGACCAGCTGCGCCACGCCCTCGACCTGACTGCCGACGTTGAAGATCTGCGGCTTGAGCGGCTGGCGGCGCGCGAAGGCCAGAAGCTGCGCGGTCAGCTTGGAGGCGCGCTCGACCGTCTCGGAGATGGCATCGACGTAGCGGCGGCGGCGCTCCTCCGGCAGCTCGCGTCGGCGCAGGAAATCGGTCGCCGAGCGGATGATGGTGAGGAGATTGTTGAAGTCGTGCGCGACGCCGCCGGTGAGCTGACCGATCGCCTCCATCTTCTGCGACTGCCGCAGCGCTTCCTCGCCGCGACGCCGCTCGGTGATGTCGACCGCCTCGGGCACGGCGCCGGTGATGGCGCCGTGGCGGTCGAGTACGGGGCGCATGCCGAAGTCGAAATCGCGCTCGCCGACGGGAAGGCGCAGGCGCATCTCCAGCCGCACGGGTTCGCCTTTGAGCACCGTCTCGAAGGCCTCGCGCACGGCGCAACTCATACCGTCGGTGCCGGTGAACCAGGGCGTGTCCCAGAACGGCTTTCCGATCACGTCGGCGGAATTCGCCTTGATGCCGGCGAGCGCGGTCTTGTTGGCGTAGACCAGTTCGCCCTCGAGATTGACCAGGCCCTGATACTGATTGCTGGTCTCCAGGATCGCGCGCAGCCGCGCCTGGTTGGCTTCGAGCTCGGCGGTGCGCTCGGCGATGCGCTCTTCCAGCGTCTCGTTCAGCCGCCTGAGCTCGATCTCGGCCTGCTTGGCGACGGTGACGTCGTGGGCGACGCCGATGAAGCCGATATGCTTGCCGGTCGCATCCCAGCGCGGCTGCGATTCCGAGCGCAGCCAGCGCCATTCGCCGCTGGCGTTCTTGTAACGCGCTTCCAGCACGAAGGGCTTGAGGGACGCTTCACCCTGGACGGATTGCTGCAGCACGTGCGGCAGGTCGTCGGGGTGCAGCACCTTGCGCCAGTCAAAATCGATGGCCTGATCGTAGGGCAGGCCGACGAAATCGACATAGGCCTGGTTGGCGAAGGACCGCTTGCGGTCGAGCTTGGTGACCCAGATCGGCACCGGCGCGCTGTCGGCGATCAGCCGGAAGCGCTCCTCGCTTTCGCGCAGTGTCTCGCGCGCCAGCGCCTGGTCGGTCATATCGATATGGGCGCCGACGAGCCGGATGGCGCGGCCGTCCTTGTCGCGCTCGATCTTGGCGACCACCCGGATCCAGCGGGTCTCGCCGTCGCTGGGGCGAATGATGCGGTATTCGGCGCTATAGTCTTCGCTCGCTCCGGCGAGTGCGTCGAAGAAATGCTTGACGGTGGCGTCGCGGTCGTCGGGATGGATGCGGTTGACCCAATCCTCGTGCGACTCCTCGGCGGCTTCCGGCGGAAGGCCGTGGATCATCAGATATTCGGGCGAGCGACGGTTCTTGAAGCCTTCGCGGAAATCGACCTCGACGCCGCCGACCTTGCCGATGCGCTGGATGCGCGCCAGCTCGGCCTCGCGCTCCTGCAGCGCGCGATAAGCGTTGTCGCGCTCGCGCGCGACGTCTTCGAGGTGCTGGCGCAGCCTTTCGGCGGCGATGGTTTCGGGCAAGGGATCGTTCAAGGCATCGGCCGTTGTCATCTAGGTGCGCGCGTGCCGGACCGATATTCACACAGACGGGGCGTGATGGCCATTGTTTAGAGGGCAGGTGGTGCCCGGAAATGGTGGCGCGAGCCTGAACGTGGAGAAGTACGCGGTGGCAACGTCCGGTCTGGCAATTTGTTCCGAATACTGGAACGATCGGCTGATTGATGCGTCGTCGCGAGGCGCCAGCTCTCTTACAAGCTTTCCTTTCCCACGAGGCTAAATCTTGAAGCTCTTTGTCTGCCAGGCCTGCGGCAACGTCCTCTATTTCGAGAACCGCGCCTGCGAACGCTGCGGCCATCGGATCGCCTTCCTGCCGGAGAAGGAGACGATGTCGGCGATCGAGGCCGACGGGGCGGCATGGAGAATCCTCGCCGACAAGGGCGAAAGCCGGATGCTGTGCCGGAATGCCGAGTACGACGCCTGCAACTGGCTGACCGACGCCGCCGATACCACTGGCTATTGCCGCGCCTGCCGTCACAATGGGACGGTGCCAAACCTCTCGGATCCGGCGCAGCTCGCCGGCTGGCGCGAGCTGGAGGTGGCAAAACACCGTCTATTCTATTCCCTGATCCGCTGGAAGCTGCCGCTCCAGACCCGCCAGGACAATCCCGAGCATGGCCTGATCTTTAATTTTCTCGCCGATGATCCGCACAGCGGCGAGAAGGTCATGACCGGCCACGACAACGGCCTGATCACGATCGCACTGACCGAGGCCGACGACATCGAGCGCGAGCGGCGCCGGCTCGAGATGGGCGAGCCGTACCGGACGCTGCTCGGGCATTTCCGCCACGAGGTCGGGCACTATTTCTGGGACGTGCTGGTGCGCGATGGCGGCAAGCTCGACCAGTGCCGCGCCGTCTTCGGCGATGATTCCGTCGATTACGGCCAGGCGTTGCAGCGTCACTACGCCGAAGGGCCGCCGCCGGACTGGCAGCAGAACTACGTCTCGGCCTATGCCACGACCCACCCCTGGGAGGATTTTGCCGAGACCTGGGCGCATTACCTCCACATCGTCGACACCCTGGAAATGGCCGCCGAGTTCGGCATGGAGGTGCGTCCCAAGATCGACCGCGGCGGGGAGTTGACCGCGCGCATCCGCTTCAACCCCTACGAAGCGAGGGATGTCGAGGCGCTGGTGAACGCATGGCTGCCCTTCACCTTCGCCATGAACAGCGTCAACCGCGCCATGGGCCTGCGCGACCTCTATCCCTTTATCCTGTCGTCCGCGGTGGTCGGCAAGCTGGGCTTCATCCATGACCTGGTCCGGGACGTGGCCAAGCCTGGGAAGCCCTAAGGATGCCGCACGGCGTGCCCAGGGCGCGCCGGGTGGCCCATTTCGGTCTTGCGCTGGTACGCCAGAGTCCCCGGATTTAGACCGTTGCCTCCGGCCCATTTTGATGTACCACGGGAGCCACACGGCCCCTCCCATAGGCTCGAACGGCCAGAGAAGGGGTCCCGCCCAAGGTCGAGACTCAAGAAAAGCATGTTCAAACGCATTCTGATCGCCAATCGCGGCGAAATCGCCTGCCGGGTCATCAAGACTGCCCGCAAGATGGGAATTCAAACGGTTGCGGTCTATTCCGAGGCCGACCGCGATGCCCTTCATGTCGAGATGGCCGATGAGGCGGTGCTGATCGGCCCGCCGGCCGCGGCAGAGAGCTATCTGGTGATCGAGAAGATCGTCGAGGCCTGTCGCAAGACGGGCGCCGAGGCCGTGCATCCCGGCTATGGCTTCCTGTCCGAGCGCGAGGCGTTTCCGCGCGCGCTGGAAGCCGCCGGCATCGTCTTCATCGGCCCGAACCCCGGCGCGATCGCGGCAATGGGCGACAAGATCGAGTCCAAGAAGGCCGCCGCAAAAGCAAAAGTCTCGACCGTGCCGGGCTATCTCGGCGTCATCGAGGACGACAAGCACGCGGTCCGCATCGCCGACGAGATCGGCTACCCCGTCATGATCAAGGCCTCCGCCGGCGGCGGCGGCAAGGGCATGCGCATCGCCCATTCCAAGGCCGAGGTCGCCGAGGGCTTCAACCTCGCCAAGGCGGAGGCGAAGGCCTCGTTCGGCGACGACCGCGTCTTCGTCGAGAAGTTCATCGTCGATCCCCGCCACATCGAGATCCAGGTGCTGGGCGACAAGCATGGCAACGTGATCTATCTGGGCGAGCGCGAATGCTCGATTCAGCGCCGCAACCAGAAGGTCATCGAGGAAGCGCCGTCGCCGCTGCTGGACGAGGCGACCCGCCGCAAGATGGGCGAGCAGGCGGTCGCGCTCGCCAAGGCCGTGAACTATGATTCCGCCGGCACGGTCGAGTTCGTCGCAGGCCAGGACAAGAGCTTCTACTTCCTGGAGATGAACACGCGCCTCCAGGTCGAGCATCCCGTCACCGAGCTCGTCACCGGCGTCGACCTCGTCGAGCAGATGATCCGCGTCGCCGCCGGCGAGAAGCTCGCCATCGCGCAGAAGGACGTCACGCTGACGGGCTGGGCGGTGGAATCGCGCCTCTATGCCGAAGATCCGTTCCGCAACTTCCTGCCCTCGATCGGGCGGCTCGTGAAATATCGTCCGCCGGCGGAGGCCAGCAAGGACGGCATCACCATCCGCAACGATACCGGCGTGCAGGAGGGCGGCGAGATCTCGATCCATTACGATCCGATGATCGCCAAGCTCGTCACCCATGCGCCTTCGCGCGCGGCTGCGATCGAGGCGCAGGCCACCGCGCTGGACTCGTTCTATGTCGATGGCATCCGCCACAACATCCCGTTCCTGTCGGCGCTGATGCATCATCCGCGCTGGCGCGAGGGCCGGCTCTCGACCGGCTTCATCGCCGAGGAATTCCCCAAGGGCTTTGCGGTGCGGGTGCCTGAAGGCGAGGTCGCGCGGCGCATCGCCGCGGTCGGCGCCGCGATCGATCATGTGCTGGGGGCGCGCAAGCGGCAGATCTCCGGCCAGATGGGCGGCCGCGTCGTGCAGCGCGAGCGCCGTCGCGCAGTCTGGCTCGACCGCCAGGAGATCCTGCTCGAGGTCGCGCGCGAAGGCGAGGCGATCGCGATCCGCTTCATCGATGCCGACGGCAAGGCCGGCACTGCGCATCTGTTGCAGTCGCCGTGGAAGCCGGGCGATCCGGTCTGGCAGGGCACCATCGACGGGCAGTTCGTCGCCGTGCAGGCGCGGCCGATTCCGAACGGCATCCGTCTCGCGCATCAGGGCGTCGAGGTCCCGGTCTATGTCTGGACCGAGGCCGAGGCGACCTCCGCACGGCTGATGCCGGTGACGACGGCCTCCGACAGCGGCAAGAAGCTGCTCTGCCCGATGCCGGGCCTCGTCGTCTCGATCGCGGTGAACGAGGGGCAGGAGGTCAAGGCCGGCGAGACGCTCGCCGTGGTCGAAGCCATGAAGATGCAGAACGTGCTGCGCGCCGAGCAGGACGGCACGGTGAAGAAGATTCACGCCAGCGCCGGCGCGACACTTGCGGTCGACGCGCTGATCCTGGAGTTTGCGTAAGCGTGTGAGTGGGGCTCTCGTCGGGCCCCATCAACACCGTCATTGCGAGCGCAGCGAAGCAATCCAGACTGCCTCCGCGGAAAGATTCTGGATTGCTTCGCTGCGCTCGCAATGACGGAGTATGTTGCGGCTGCGTCGCAACAATTGAGAGGGCACCATGGCCTTTCGTTCCCGCCGCGAGAAACTGCGCTCCACCCTGTCGGGCCCAATTTGCGTCCATCCCGGCTCGGTCTATGACGCGATCTCGATCCGAATTGCCGAGGATCTCGGCTTTCCGCTCGGCATGTTCGGCGGATCGGTGGCCTCTCTCGCCGTGCTCGGCGACCCCGATGTCACGCTGATCACGCTCACCGAGCTCGCCGAGCAGATGCGGCGGATGTCCCGCGCCTCCGCGCTGCCGGTGCTCGTCGATGCCGATCACGGCTACGGCAATGCGCTCAACGTGCGCCGCACGGTGCAGGAGCTGGAGACGGCCGGCGCGGCCGGCCTCACCATCGAGGACACGCTGCTGCCGGCGGCATTTGGTGAGACGAAGGCGCAGCTGATCTCCCTCGAAGAGGGCGTCGGCAAGATGAAGGCGGCGCTCGCCGGCCGCAGCGATCCCTCGCTGGTCATCATGGGCCGCACGGGCGCAGCCGCGATCACCTCGATCGATGATGCGGTTCGCCGCGCCCAGGCTTACGAGGCGGCCGGCGTCGACGCGCTGTTTTTCACCGGCGTCAAGTCGCGTGCCGAGCTCGAAGCCATCGCCGCCGCCACGCGCCTGCCGATCGTGCTCGGCGGCGCGTCGGAGGAATTGAGCGGGCTCGATTATCTCGGGGGTCAGCGCGTCCGCATCGCGCTGCAGGGCCATGCGCCGATCGCCGCGGCGACGCAAGCTGTGTACGAGACGCAGAAGGCGTTGCGCGAGGGCACGGCGCCAAAGAGCCTCAAGGGCGTGGCATCGTCGGAGCTGATGGCCCGCGTTGCGCGCGAGGCCGCGGTCAAGACGCGTAGCGCCGATTGGCTCGGATCGAAGCCATGAGCCGGGTGATTCTCCAGGTCATGATCCGCGGCCGCGTGCAAGGCGTCGGTTATCGGGCCTGGGTGGAGTTCCAGGCCGCCGCGTGTGGCCTCGAAGGCTGGGTCCGCAACCGCCGTGACGGCAGCGTGGAAGCGCTGTTCGCGGGTGCGCCGACGCACGTTGCCGACATGGTCGCGCTGTGCCGCCACGGCCCGCCGCTCTCGCGCGTCGACAGTGTCACCAGTGAAACCGCAAGCGTGGATGAGCTGAATTTGCGCAGGGCAGGGGAAGCGTTTTCCGTACTGCCGACGGTGTAGGTGTTCTTTCCCCGCAGGCGGTGCGTTCCCTCGCCCCGTTCTTACGGGGAGAGGGTTAGGGTGAGGGGCTTCTCTCAACGCGAGCGGTCGTAGAAAGACCTGTACCCCCTCACCCGAATTCGATCTGCGATCGAATTCGACCTCTCCCCGCAAGCGGGGAGAGGTGAAGAAGAAACATTCACCTTGGCAGTTTCGAGATCGCCTCGCTCAGCTCGTGGATCTCGTAGGGCTTGCGCAGGATCGGGAAATCGCCGCGCACGCCGGCGGCGACCTCGCTGTAACCGGTGGCGAGCAGGATCGGCAGGCCGGGACGGATCTGGCGGAGGTGATGGGCGAGGCTGAGGCCGTCCATCTTGCCGGGCATGACGATGTCCGAGAACACGAAATCGACGCCGTCGCTCTCGATCTCGCGCAATGCCGCTTCGGCATCGGCGACACGGCGCACCTGATAGCCGAGCTGCTCCAGAAGACCGATACTGACCAGCGCGACATCGGGATTGTCCTCGACCAGCAGCACCGTGCCGCTGCCGCGGAACGCCGTTCCCGCCGTCTCCCGCGACGGCACATCCGTGCCGCGCGGCAGGACGATGGTGAATGTCGTGCCCTTGCCGAGCTCGCTTGCCACCTTCACCGTGCCGCCGGCCTGGTGGGCGAAGCCGTGGACCTGCGAAAGGCCGAGGCCCGTGCCTTTTCCGATCGCCTTGGTCGTGAAGAACGGCTCGAAGATCTTGTCGAGGACGTCGGAGGGAATTCCAAGCCCGGTATCGCGGACGTCGATCGCGATGAAATCGCCGACGAGGGGCGCCTCATTCAGCACGACGTTGCGTGCCGCGATCGTCACCGTGCCGCCGTCCGGCATCGCGTCGCGGGCATTGATGACGAGGTTGAGCAGCGCGGTCTCGAGCTCGGAGACGTCGGCCTTGATCGGCCAGGTGTCGGAGTGAATGTCGAAGGCGATACGCACGGAGCTGCCGACGCCCGCGTCGAGCACCTCGCGGATGGCCGCGACGCGTTCGGCAAAATCGATCGCCTGCGGGTTGACGCTCTGCCGCCGGGCGAAGGTGAGAAGCTGGTTGGTCAGCGCTGCGCCGCGCTTGGTCGCGGTGTCGATCGCCGAAATGGCGCGCTCGAGCTTGGGGTCGTCGGCGGCGTTCTTCTTCAGGATGTGAAGGCTGCCGCTGATGATCATCAGAAGATTGTTGAAGTCGTGGGCCACCCCGCCGGTGAGCTGTCCGAGCGCATCGAATTTCTGCGACTCGGCCAGCTGCTTCTGCATCGCCTCGAGCTTGAGCTGGGCATTGCGGCGCTCTGTGATGTCGCGTGTGATCTTGGCGAAGCCGATCAGCCTGCCGTCCTCGTAGATCGGGTCGATTACGACGCTCGCCCAGAAGAACGTGCCGTCCTTGCGGACGCGCCAGCCTTCCTCCTCGTATCGGCCCTTTTCGCGCGCGATTCCGAGCGCCCGCGCCGGCTTGCCATTGGCCCGGTCGGTCTCGGTGTAGAAACGGGAAAAATGCTGGCCGAGGATTTCTTCGGGGGGGTAACCCTTGATGCGTTCGCCGCCGATGTTCCAGCTGGTGATGGTCCCGTTTGGGTCAAGCATATAGAGGGCGTAGTCGGCGACACCCTCAACCAACAGCCGAAAACTGCGCTCGCTCTCGAACAGGTCTCTCTGTTGACTGAACTTTTCGGCCATTCCGGACCCCGCCTCGACGGGAACAAACGCCGAAGAGGTCGGGATGGTTCCCGCCATCTGGGACATTTTTAGGCAGGCCTGGGGGGCCGTATGCAAGGCTTCTTCTTGACAAGAAATCGGGTTCGTCAGATGTTTCTGTCATGACAGAAATAACCGGAAAGAAGAAACTTCCCGCCGCCGTCGAGCGCTTCATCCTGCATTGGGGCGATATGGGCGACGAGTGGGGAGTGAATCGCTCGGTGAGCCAGATTCATGGGCTGCTTTATCTCGCCGAGGCGCCGATGACCGCCGAGGACATCGCCGACACGCTCGGCATGGCACGCTCCAACGTCTCCAACTCGCTGAAGGAGCTGCTCGCCTGGAACCTGATCCGGCGGGTGCCGATCCTGGGCGACCGCCGCGACCATTACGAGGCGGAGACCGACATCTGGGAGATCGCCGCGAGGATCGCGGCGCGGCGCAAGGAGCGGGAGATCGACCCGGCGATCGCAGCGCTGCGCGCCTGCGTATCCGATGCCACGGACGATCCCGGCATCAGTCCCGTCGCGGCCAAGCGCCTGAAGGAGATGCTCGCGTTCACCGAGCTCGCCGACCACTGGTTCATGCAGATGCTGAAAGTGCCGCGGCCGCGGCTGGTCGCCTTGATGCGGCTTGGCGAGAAGATCGCCAACCTGCTGCCGCTGGGCAAGGTCAAATAGTGTCGAGGAGGGTGTGATGACGTCGGCAAGACTATCAGGCTCCAACGCATCGACCTCCGCTCACACGAGACTGCTCGACGACCGTCGTTTCCGCGCGCTGCTGTCGGACGAGGATTGGGGCCGCTTGCCGCTCGCGACCTGGCGGCGCTTCTCGAAACGCGTCGCCGACGGCGACAGTGTCGTCTATGTCGGCGTGGTCGACGAGCTCGCCTTCAGCGATTTCGGCTGGTGGTTCGCGCAGGCCGCGCGCCTGATCGGCGGACCATTGCCCACCGGCCGCGACATCGGTGTGCCCATGATCGTCACGGTCACCGAGGACGGCGCGACCGGCGGTCAGACCTGGACGCGCATCTGCGCGCGCAAGCGCGGCTTTCCGCAGGTGATCCATTCCGCCAAGCGTTTTGCCGGTCCGACGGGGCTCGAGGAATATGTCGGCTTCGGCGTATCGATGGCGCTGCGCATCGCGGTCGAGGATCAGGTGCTGATCTTTCGCAGCGCCGGCTACGGCCTTCAGCTTGGACGCCTGTGGCTTCCGCTGCCGCGCTGGCTGACGCCGGGCGAGCTGATCGTGACGCATCGAGATCTCGGCGAGGGCGCTTTCCGCTTCACCCTCGACGTCACTCACCCGCGTCACGGCGCGCTGATCCATCAGTCCGTCCTGTTCAAGGAGGCCGTATCATGACGCCGCTGTTGTGGACACTCATCGCCATCCAGATCGTGATGGGAGTGTTCGACACCTTCTATCACCACGAATTCACCGAGCGCCTGGCCTGGCGGCCGTCGCAGCGCTTCGAGCTGAAGCTGCACGGCATCCGCAACATGCTCTATGCGCTGCTGTTGCTGGTGCTCGGCTGGCTCGAGGTTCACGGCGTGCTGGCGGTCTTGATCGTCGCGGTGCTGGTCGCCGAGATCGTCATCACCTTGATGGATTTCGTCGAGGAGGATCTGAGCCGCAAGCTGCCGCCGAGCGAGCGCATCAATCATACGCTGCTTGCGATCAATTACGGCGCCATCCTGGTGCTGCTGCTGCCCGTGCTGATCGCCTGGGCGATGCAGCCCGTCGGCGTGACCGTCGTCTATCAGGGTCTGCTCAGCATCGCCGCGATCGCCTGCGCACTCGGCGCTGCGCTGTGCGGCGTCAGGGATTTTGCCGCGATGCACCGGCTCGCCCGCATGCGAAGCGTGCCGGCGGCCGGGCTTGTTGAAAAGCTACCCAGCCGCAAGACCGTGCTGATATCAGGCGCCACCGGCTTCATCGGCAGCCGGCTTGCGGCAAGCCTCAGCGGGGCAGGGCACCACGTCATCGCGCTGATCCGCAATCCCGCGAAAGCCGAGATGCTGCCGCCGCCGGTGACGCTGATCACGAGCCTCGATCAGCTCGCCTCGGACACGCAGATCGATGCCATCGTCAACCTCGCCGGTGAGCCGATCGGCAACGGCCTGTGGACCGAAGCGAAGCGCGCCAAGATCATCGGCTCGCGCATCGACATGACCGGCGATATCGTCAAACTGATCGCGCGGCTCGCGCGCAAGCCAGAGGTACTGATCAGCGGCTCGGCGATCGGCTGGTACGGCCTTTGGGCGGACCAGGTGCTGACCGAGTCGGCCAAATCTCACGCCTGCTTCAGCCACGAGCTGTGCGCGGCCTGGGAGGGAGCGGCGCGGCCGGCGGAGGAGCTTGGCGTGCGCGTGGTGTATTTGCGCATCGGCCTCGTGCTCGGCACCGAAGGCGGCTTCATCACGCGCGTGCTGACGCCGTTCGAGTTCGGCCTCGGCGGCCCGCTCGGCACCGGGCGGCAGTGGATGTCCTGGATCGAACGCGACGATCTGATCCGCCTGATCGCCTATGTGATCGCGACGCCGGATCTGGCGGGTCCCGTCAATGCCACCGCGCCGATCCCGGTCACCAATGCAAAATTCACGGAAGAACTCGGCCGCCGCCTGCACCGGCCTGCGGTGTTCCGTATCCCCGGCGGCCTGCTCCGCCGGATCGGCGGCGGCTTTGCCGACGAGCTGCTGCTCGGCGGCCAGCGCGTGCTGCCGAACAAGGCGCTGAGCCGCGGCTTCGTGTTCCGCCACGAGACGCTGCGCAGTGCGTTCGAGGCGATCTTGTGAGGTTGTATCATGTCCTGCGATGAATGTCCTCGCGCTGTGAACGGTTGGTTCCGCGGATGCGTGGCCGCATCTGCGGTCCTGCATTCCATCATACTGGCCATCTTCATTGGAGCCATGAATAGCGCTGGACAACTGGTGGGCATCGCCTTGATGCTCATCTTCGTGCTCCCGCTGACGCTGCTTGTCGTCTGCACGTTAACGGGGCTTCCGGCTGGCGCGGTGATCTGGCTCGCCGAACGGCTGCGCATCCGATCCCTATTGTTCTACGCGGCTTCGGGCGCCGCGATTGGATCGCTGTTTTGCGCGCTGCTGTTCCAGGTCGCCGGCTCGTTCGGCGCCGCGTTTGTTCTCGCCGGCGGTTCCGCGGGACTTGTCTATTGGTTCGTCGCTGGCAGATACGCCGGGGAGGAAGGTCAGTGGTTTCGCTAGGCGGTCGCCACGCTCCGAAACGTCGCCGCCACCGCACGCAGCGCCGCCAGCTTGGCGGGATCGCTGACCTTCGAATGCAGCATCACCTTGGAGCTGCCGAGTTTCGGCAGCTTTTGCGCAGGACCGATGTCGACCAACCCTGCCGGCGCGATCCGCCGCGCCAGCGGCGCGATCGCAAGCCCGGCAAGGGCTGCTGCGACCACTGCCGTGACGCCGCCGCCGACGAAGCGCTCGCGCCAGACAAGGCCGGCCTTGTCGAGCGCGCGCACGGCGACGGCGCGGACACCGCAGGGTGGGGCGAGTGTTGCGAGCGGCAGCGGCTCACCCTTCGGCAGGGTGAAGCGGCGTGACGCGAACCAGCCAAACTCGTCCTCGGCCAGCTTCTCGCCGCCGCGGCGGCTGCCTTCCTGGCGCACGATCACTGCATCGAGCTCGCCCGCATCATAGGCATCCTGCATCTCGCGCGAGAAGCCGATGGTGACGGCGAGGGTGAGGTTCGACGACATCGCATGCAACCGTTCGAGCAGCGGCACCAGTTCGGGTCCCGCGGCGTGATCGGAGATGCCGAGTGTGAGCGACTGCGCGGCTGACGCGTCGCCCGACAGCGCGCGATCATGCGCCGCCATCAGCGCGCGGGCGCGATCGAGGAAGGCCGCGCCGTCGGAGGTGAGCCGGACCGCGCGTGGCGAGCGCTCCACGAGCCGCTTTGCCAGCAGCGTCTCCAGCCGCTGCAGCTTCAGGCTGACCGCCGCCTGCGTCGTGCCGAGCGCTTCGGCGGCACGGGTAAAGCTCTGGAGGTCGGCGACCAGCAGGAAGGCCTGGACGGTGGCGATGTCGAGCGTGGCTGTCATTACAGATCGTTATCATTGATATCAGTAGAGATAAGATACCAAAATGACGCCCGCAGGTCTAGCTTCTCACCAACGCCGCGCAGGTCGCGTGGCATCTTAGGGAGAACCACCATGCCGCTGATCACCGTGTCCTACACCTCGTCCCGCCAGTCGCCGTCGCTGAAGGCCGACATCGCCAATGCCGTGTCCGAGCTCACCGCAAAAATCCTGCACAAGGACCCGAAGGTCACCGCCATCATCGTGAAGTCGGTCGATGCCGGCGACTGGTTCGCCGGCGGCAAGTCGCTCGCCGAGCAGAAGCTCGCCAGCTACTGGATCGACATCCACGTCACCGAGGGCACCAACACCAAGGACGAGAAGGCGGCCTATCTCGCCGCCATGTTCAAGCGCATGGCCGAGATCCTGGGTCCGCTGCATCCGGAGACCTACCTGCATGTCGACGAGGTCAAGGGCGACGCCTACGGCTTCGGCGGCCTGACCCAGGAACGGCGCTACATCGCCGGCAAGCTCGAGGTTTCGCTGCAGGCGGCGTGATGCCGGAGGCCGCGGGTGAACGATCTCACCCGCGGCCTGAAGCCATCAGCTCGCGGCGCGGAACTGCACTTCGGCGTCGTTGATGAAGCACGTCTTGTCGAACAGCTTCAGGTCCAGCGGGTTCGGCAAGCGTACATCGCCGAGATCGGGGCAGGGCTTGACCGCGGGATCGTAGGACCGGTCGATTTGCGAGATGAAGACGACGATCAGCCCCATGTCGCGCGCAAACGATTTCAGCGCGCGCACCTGCACCGTCAGATCGGGATTTTCCCGCCTTTGGTCGAGCAGTTGCAGGTAGTCGATCACGACGAGCGTTCCGCGCGGCGCCGATGCCATTTGTTTCACGACATAGTCGGCGCTGATGACGTCCGAGCAATCGACCTCGAACAGCTTGTCGAACTGCGCGGGCTCCACGCCGATCACCCGCAGACGATCCAGCACATCCTTCTCGGTATATTCGAGCGAGAAGAACGCGGCGGGATGGCCGGACTTCATGGCCTCGACGGCAAGTTCGAGGCTCATCAGCGTCTTGCCCTGGCCGGGACGCGCCCCGACCAGCACCAGATCGCCCGGACGGAATTGCGCGAACAGTTTGCTCGCCGGAGTCCGTGCGGCTGCTTTGGCCGCAAGCATGCTCCAGGCGGAAAACCCTTCCGTCGCAGCGACGCGGTCAAGCGCGTCGTGGAGCGGAATGCCGGCATCGCGGGACAGGCGCTTGGCCGTGCGCTTCAGATGGTAGATCGGTGCAGACAGTTTCATCGTCAAAACCTCCCAGTGCGAGCATGGATCGCAACCCCTCCTTATGCCTGGCGCTCGAACAGTCGGCCGATGATCAACTCGCCCGGCATGAGGTCTGCTTTCCCGGCGGAGGGGGGAGGCGTGGGCGACACCGGAATGAAGCGTAGCTGATTCCGCCAGGGGCGGAGAGCGTGCGCGGTCAGCTCAAACAGAAAAAAGTATTAGACGGCCGTTTCCGGCAGCAGCGCGCGGGTCGGTCCGAACAGCTCTTCGAACGCCTGCCGAAGCGCGATATCGACATCGGCCATGGTCACGAGCTGGCCGAGATCGACCAGCGAGGTGACGCCGTAGCGGGGGTCGACGACGCCGCAGGGCACGATGCCGGCGAAATGCGACAGCTCCGGCTCGACATTGATCGCGATGCCGTGAAACGAGACCCAGCGCTTCAGGCGGACGCCGATCGCCGCGATCTTGTCTTCGTGCTCGGGCCCCTTGTCGGGGCGTCTGACCCAGACGCCGACCCGGTCCTCGCGCCGTTCGCCGCGGACGTTGAAGGCGGCCAGCGTCTTCAGGATCAGCTCCTCCAGGCTCGCGACATAGGCGCGCACGTCCGGCCGGCGGCGCTTGAGGTCGAGCATGATGTAGGCCACGCGCTGGCCGGGCCCGTGATAGGTGAGCTGCCCGCCGCGCCCCGTCGCGAAGGTCGGGAATCGGGCTTCGAGCAGGTCGCTCTCCTTGCCCGATGTGCCCGACGTGTAGAGCGGGGGGTGCTCGAGCAGCCAGACCAATTCCGGCGCCTCGCCCGCGGCAATCGCCGCGACGCGCGCCTCCATGGTCGCCATCGCCTCCGGATAGGGCACCGGAGCGTCCGAAATCCGCCATTCGACGACTTCGCCGCCCGCGGCGGAAAACGACGTCAAATCGAGGTGTTGACGCTGGTCCTGACGCCGTTCTTGGCCGGGGTTTTGGGGCGAATTAACCATTGGCTAACCATAACGTGGTGATGATCAGGAGCAAATGCCAAGTCCTTTGGCGTAAGTCCCAAGTTGCGGCGGTCCTGACAGTGCCCACTCTCGACAAAGTCACCGTGGATCTCATGGTCGTCCTCGGGACGACCACCATGCCGATCCATCAGGTATTACGTCTTTCCCGCGGCGCCATCATCGAGCTGGACGCAACCGAGGCCGACGAGGTCAAGGTGCTCGCCAATAACCTGCCGGTCGCCTCCGGCGTCGTGCTGGTCGACCGCAACCGAATCGCGGTCGAGGTCAAGCAGATGCTGCCGCGCTCGCCGGGGACCCGGTAGGGCCAGGGCCTTGATAGGGCCGATCCGGGCAGGTGAGAATTCCTGCCAAGCTTGTGGAATTCAGGGTCTTTGCAGGCTTGTATCCCCCTGATGGATTTGTTAGATCCGCGGCCGCTGATCCGGCCACCCGAACGACCTCAGGCCGGCATCTCCTAGCGCTCGTGGCGGAACTGGTAGACGCGCTGCCTTGAGGTGGCAGTGGGTAACACCGTGGGGGTTCGAGTCCCTCCGAGCGCACCACCTTCATTTTTATAGCTTTTCTGGGCGGGTTTTCGCCCAGGTTCGCGCCGCATGGCGGCGCTTCGGAACCAAAGCCCTCGCCTTGCATTCGCAACTGGTCGCCGAATGCGCTTGAAGGTGGAGGCTGATGAGGGACGCTACGTCCGATGTTGCCGAGGTCCGCGGCGCCGTTCACCTGTGCATCGACATGCAGAACATTTTTGCTCCGGACGGCCTTTGGGCGACGCCGTGGATGGAGCGCGTCCTGCCGACAATCGTCTCGGTCGTTTCGCGCCACGCGGAGAGAACGATCTTCACACGCTTCATCACCCCGCAGG
Source organism: Bradyrhizobium sp. SPXBL-02 (assembly GCF_051853065.1). Classification (NCBI taxonomy): domain Bacteria; kingdom Pseudomonadati; phylum Pseudomonadota; class Alphaproteobacteria; order Hyphomicrobiales; family Nitrobacteraceae; genus Bradyrhizobium; species Bradyrhizobium sp. SPXBL-02. The sequence goes on from NZ_CP182474.1 coordinate 3,527,840, forward strand.
ATCCGGAGGATCGCCCTGGGCAGTGGCAGGCCTATTTCCGCCGCTGGCGCCAGGCGACGCGCAGGCATCTGCCATCATCGGCTCTGGAGCTCGTGCCGGCCTTGGCCCGGTTCGTTCCGCCGGCCGCTGTGATCGACAAGCCGGCCTATTCCGCGTTCAGCAATCCCGGTCTTGCGAGCCTGCTGGTCGAGAAGAACGTCGGCACCGTCGTGATATCGGGCGCGGAAACGGACGTCTGCGTGCTCTCGACAGTCCTGAGCGCCGTCGATCTCGGCTTCAGGATCGTCATCATCGAGGACGCGCTGTGCAGCTCGTCCGACGTCGGCCACGACGCGCTGATGACGATGTATCGCACCCGCTTTCACGGCCAGGTCGACCTGGTGACGGCAGAAGAGCTGGCCGAGGTGTGGCGAGAATAGGGAGCTACGATGCGGTCTCGTCGAGCCGCGCAAGCTCCTCAAGCGACGGCGACGTCGGCCGTCACCGGTCTCACATGTGCCGGCATTGCAACGTCCGCGCCGGATCGCATGTTCAGATAGGCCGGGTCGAAACCGGCAAGCCGGACCAGGCCCGGCCAGTCCGTGATGGTCAAGGTCTTGCCCTGCCATTGCAGCAGATTGCAGCGGCGCAGCTCCTGGATGGTGCGGTTGGCATGGACCGGGGAGATGCTGCAGGCCGCGGCGACATCGGACTGGGTGAACGGCGAGGACAATCTGAAGTCTCTGGCGAGCCCGACGGCTTGCAGCCGAACGGTGATCTCGCAAAGCAGATGCGCCACGCGCGTCAATGCGTCCCGGCTGCCGAGGTTCACCGTCCAGTTGCGCTGGATGGCGTGATCGGCAAGCAGAATCAACAGCAGGGCATGCGACATCGCCGGAGAACGCACCGCGAGCTCGCGAAAGAAGCGGTGCGGCACGAGCGCGACGATTGCGGGGCCGAGTGCGGTCAGGTTGCCCTCGATGCGCGGGCGATACAGGCTTTGCAGGTTGGCGATGTCGCCGGGCACGCAGATCGCGGTGATCTGGCCATCTGCGCTTTCGTCATTTTGCCAGGACAGATATCCCTGGAGCACCAGGCAGCATTGCGTTGCCTCATCGCCGTGGCGCAGGATGGTCTGATGCGCGCCGAAATGCGCGATGCTGCTCGGCATGTCCGCGAGCAGATCGAGATGGTCCGGGGTCAGTTCGACGAGGCTCGTCAGGCGGTCGGCGAGTTTCGAGAATGCAAATCCTGCCTGCATTTGATCTCCGATCCCCCATCGGCTCCAAGTGTGGCCGAGAACGACGGCGGAAAGCATTAACGTTTGATACGTTCGCTTGGGGTATCGCGGAGGCAGCAAGCCGCTCGCCGATCAAGGTTCCTCGCACTCAATTGACGTTGTCGCCGAGCATGTTGCGTACGCCTGTGGTCACGGCGGCGACGCCGCTCGTGCCGTGCATCAGTGCGATCTCGCCCTGCTGCGCGTGGCGGATGGCGTGCGCCATGATGCGCAGGCGAGGGTCGCCGCGGCTGTGCCACATCCGGTCGGCCATCCTGACCGCACCGCGGTGGTGCCTGCTCATCGCCTCGACGAACAGCGCGTCGAACTGGTCCGGCGGCGCGGTCTTGACCTGGCGCATCTCGGCCGGTGTCAGGAAGCCCGGCATCGCCGCACGCTCCTCGGTGCTGCAATCGGGCATCTCCGTGTCGAACCAGCTCAGCCACCAATTCTCGAAGATCTGGTTCTCGCCCGTCTGGCTCGCGACCATCAGCATCGCGAGCTTCCGCAGATGTGGATCCTGCGCGCGCTCGGCCGCCGTCCGTGCCAGCTCGATGCCCTGGGCATGATGCGTGGTCATGTGACGGATGTAGGCCTGGTCGTGATCCCTGTCGCGGCCCATCCACGGCGGCTCGTAACCGTGACCGCCGAACATTGCGACCGCACCGAGCACCGCAATCGCGGCCAGCGCGCCGGTCATCCACATATTGGTGAACCGCACGTCGCTGTCAGGCGCAGTCCCGCGCTTCCAGCGCAGGCGCGCGAACAGAGGATACATCACGGCCGAGGAGCCGTGGACCAGCAGGCCGATCCAGTAGGGTTGTTGCAGCGTGAACAGCGGCTGCCAAAACGGAAACAGCGGCACCAGCACGAACCATTCCATGCCTGAAGAGAACACGGCCCAGGGCAGCGCCAGCAGCAGGATCGTCATCGGCCGCAAGTCGGCCGTCCAGCGTCCGAGCACGCCAAAGAAAACCAACGCCCAGGAAAAATCGGCCCATTGGTGAAAGGCGATCCCGGTCAGGATTGCGCTCCAGGATGGCTCGGAGCTGATCGCCCAATCGCGCGCAGGAATTGCGGCGACCGTCATCCAGTCGACGGCGGCATCGCGGCCGATGCGGGCGGCGAAGAGTTGGCTGACGATGGTCGAGAACGTGCTGCTGATCAGGCCGAGGGCGGCCGCGGCAATCCAGCGCGAACGCCGCCGCTCGCCGATGCTGCGCCGCGCCCCACTCGCGAGCGCTGGTCGCGGCTCTGCGTTCACGTCAGCTGCTTGAGCTTCTTCAGCGGATTGAGTTCGCTCGGCTTGTCTTGTTCGGCGCGCCCGCGCTCGGCTTGCGCCTTGCCGTCATCGTGCAGATCCTGGTCGCCGATGATTTCGCCGACGGCCTGCTTGGCCTTGCCGGCGATCCGTTGCTGCAGACCTTTGGTCTTGCCCATGAGCTGCCTCCGATATGTCCTGCCGACGGGCTCACGCCGCTACCCCGGCGCCTGAAGGGGGCGTGGGCGCCGGGGCTGCGGTCTTGCAAACTGCCTCCGGCGGCGGGGGGAGACGCCGGAAAGCATTGATGAGACTCTTCGAAACGCGGATGGTTCCTGCTGATATCACCGAGGTTCGAGCGTGATGATCACGCCTTCGTTGCCGCGGAGCAGGATGGACGCATCCGGCACCGGCTCGGCCTGTCGATCCAGATGCGTCGACATCAAGAGACGGCCGCGGCCTTGCCAGTGGAATTTCCGCGGTTCGGCCGCGATATTGAGCGCGACCAGAATCTCGTTACGGCCATCCAGCCGCTTGTAGGCCAGGACATCGTTCTGCGACCGCAGCGGTTCGTATTCGCCCCGTTGCAAACCAATATGCTCGCGCCGCAGCGCCATCAGCGCGCGAAACAGCGCCAGGATCGAACGCTTGTCGCGCTGCTGTCCGGCGACGTTGGCCGCACCATCGGGCGGCTCGAGCGGCAGCCATGGACGGCCCGTGGTGAAGCCGCCGTCGGGACTGTCGTCCCATCGCATCGGTGCGCGTTCGGGATCGCGGCACAGGCCATAGCCGGGCACGAGCTTCTCGAAGGGATCGTGAACGCGGCCCGGCGGGATCGGCACGCGCTTGCGGCCGATCTCGTCGCCCATGAAGAAGAACGGCGTTCCCCGCAGCGTCATCAGCAGCATCGCCAGCACGCGCATCTGCGCCTCGCCGATCTTGCTCGCGACCCGCTGCTTGTCGTGGCCGCCGATGACCCAGACCGGCCAGCCATCGTCCGGGATGGCGTTGAGATAGGCGTCGATCGTGGCCTGCAGCGAGAGGGCGTCCCATTTGGAATCGAGCAGGGCGAAGTTGAGCGGCAGATGCAGGCGCGGCCGGCCGTTGCCGTAGAAGTGGCCGATGCGGTCGGTCTTGCCCTGGACCTCGCCGCACAGCATCCGCCCGGGATAGGCATCGATCACCTCCCGGATGAACTCGATGCAATCCATCGTCTCGGGCCGGTCGTCGGTAAACACCGTCGTGTTCCGCTGCGGCGGCGGCTTGCCCTCGGCCTCGGGGTTCGGCGGGTTGTCGCGCAAGAGCCGGTCCTTGATCAGAACCGCGCTGGCGTCGACGCGAAAGCCGTCGACGCCGCGGTCGAGCCAGAACCGCATGGTCTCGGCGATCGCGGCGCGCACTTGTGGGTTGCGCCAGTTGAGGTCGGGCTGCTCGACCAGGAAGGAATGATAGTAATATTGCCGGCGCGCCTCGCACCATTCCCAGCCGCTGCCGCCGAACCGGCTCAGCCAGTTGTTGGGCGGCCCGCCGTTCTCGGCGGGATCAGCCCAGATGTACCAATCCGCCTTCGCGCTGTTGCGCGAGCTTGCGCTCTCGACGAACCATGCATGATCGTGCGCGGTGTGATTGGGGACGAGGTCGAGAATGAGCCGGATGCCCGCACCGTGCAGCGCCTCGAGCAGGCGATCGAACTCCTCAAGGCTGCCGAAGGCGGGATCGATCGAGCAATAGTCGGAGATGTCGTAGCCGAGGTCGCGGAAGGGGCTCTTGTGGATCGGCGTCAGCCACACCGCATCGACGCCGAGCCATTTCAAATAGTCGATGCGCGACAACAGTCCGGCAAGGTCGCCCTTGCCGTCACCGTTGGAGTCCTGAAATGAGATCAGCGCGATCTCGTAGATGACGGCGGATTCCCACCACGCAGCTTCGTCACGGGACTCGACGCTCATCACCTTGCTTCACCTCGTTGCGCCCAACATGCCCCGCGATCTGCCTTGCCGCAGTTCGGACACTCTCGATACCCTTCGGGAATCCGCTGCGGTTCGGATAGAGCTTGCGCCGTGCATCGCGCGGCGGGCGGCGCGGCTTGGTGTCCTGCGCAGCGCGGTAGTCGAGCACGGCGATGCCGCCGACCATCAGCAGAGCCAGGGCGATGTTGCCCTTCTTGGGATTGTCCGACGTCAGCCCGGACATCAGCGCGGCGGCATCGAGGCCGTCGCCGCCGACACGGGCCCATAGGCCGGCGTTCTTGTCGACCGAGAGCGACATGATCCCGGCAAGGATCTCGCGCACGCCGAAGGCGCGGACCAGCGTCTCACGGCCTTCCATGCCCAGCGTGTGCGTGACGCGCCTCGGTGCGAAGAGCTCGACGACGCCGAGGCCGATGCTGAACCAGCCGAGTGCGCGCGCGAGCTGGTCCGCCGGCTGCTTCAGGCTCGGTCCGCCCGCGACGATCTTGGGGTCGCCCTTGGTACGCACGATGTTGGAGAAGTGAAACATGGCTTGCTCCTCAGGGCTTCAGCACGACCTTGACGCAGGAATCGCGCTTGTCGCGAAACACCTGGTACATCTCCGGTCCCTGGGCGAGCGGGACGGTGTGGGTGATGACGAAGGACGGGTCGATCTCGCCTTCTTCGATGCGGCGGAGCAGGTCGTCGGTCCAGCGGTTGACGTGGGTCTGGCCGGTTCGCATCGTCAGGCCCTTGTTCATGAAGGCGCCCATCGGGAGCATGTCGGACAGGCCGCTGTACACGCCTGGCACCGAGATGATGCCGCCGGGACGGCAGACATAGATCATCTCGCGCAGCACGTGGGGCCTGTCACTCTCGGCCATCACCATCTGCTTGGCGCGGTCGAGCAGGGTGTCGGGCAGAGATGGCATCACATGCGCCTCCATGCCGACGCAATCGATGCATTTTTCCGGGCCCTTGCCGTCGGTCAGCTCCTGGAGCCGCTCCACCACGCTCTCGGTCTCGAAGTTGATCGTGGTGGCGCCGCCGGCCTCGGCCATGCTGAGCCGCTCCGGCAGGCAGTCGATCGCGATCACCTGATTGGCGCCGAGCAGGATGGCGCTGCGGATCGCCATCTGTCCGACCGGGCCACAGCCCCAGATCGCGACCGTGTCGGTCGGCTCGATGTCGCATTGCGCGGCGGCCTGCCAGCCGGTCGGGAAGATGTCGCTGAGGAACAGCAATTGCTCGTCGGGAATGCCCGCCGGCACCTTGATGTGAGTGGCGTCGGCAAAGGGCACGCGGAGATATTCGGCCTGGCCGCCGGGATAGCCGCCGGTCAGATGGGTGTAGCCGAACAGGCCTGCCGTCGCGTGCCCGAACACCTTGTCGGCCAGATGACGCTTGCGGTTGGTGGTCTCACAGACCGAGAAATTTCCGCGCTTGCACTGGTCGCATTCACCGCAAATGATCGTGAACGGCACGACGACGCGGTCGCCCATCTTGAGCTTGCCGTTGACGCCCGAGCCGACCTCGACCACTTCGCCCATGGTCTCGTGGCCCATGATGTCACCGGGCAGCATGCCCGGAATGAAATTGTGGAAGAGGTGCAAGTCGGAGCCGCAGATGGCGCAGCTCGTCACCTTGATGATGGCGTCGCGTGGATCCTGAATCTCCGGGTCAGTGACGGTGTCGCACCGGATGTCCTCCTTGCCGTGCCAGACCAGCGCCTTCATCGTCCGTCCTCCCGGTTGAGCCACGTGCCATCTAAGTCCAGGCACGAACGATGGTTGCTATCGCCTGCCTGCAAATTCTTCGCCCTGCGCAAATAGGAACGACGACGCAATTGGAACGAGAGAGCAGGGCGGCGATTGAGCGTGATCACCTCGATTCCAAGGACTCAATCGCAAGGATTTCCCGCATGCCCGCCAATCATCTCGCCGTCGTCACAGGCGCCTCAACCGGTATCGGTCTGGAACTCGCCAGGTGCTGCGCGCAGGCCGGGTTCAACCTCGTCATCGCCGCGGACGAGCCTCAGATCGAGCGGGTGGCCGTCGATCTGCGCCGGCACGGCGTCAGCGTGGAGCCGGTCGAGACTGATCTCGCCACCACCGAGGGCGTCGATAAGCTGTGCGCGGCGATCGGCGACCGGCCGATCGACGCGCTGCTCGCCAATGCCGGCATCGGCCTCGGCAAGGCTTTCCTCGACCAGGACTTTGCCAGGGTGAAGCACCTCATCGACACCAACATCACCGGCACGCTGTATCTGATCCACCGCGTCGGCAATGAGATGCTCCGCCGCAATGCCGGCCGCATCCTGATCACCGGCTCGATCGCCGGCTTCATGCCCGGCAGTTTCCAGGCCGCCTACAACGCCAGCAAGGCGTTCCTCGATTCATTCTCGTTTGCGCTGCGTGAGGAGCTGCGCGACAGCGGCGTCACAGTGACCTGCCTGATGCCGGGTGCGACCGAGACCGAGTTCTTCCGCCGCGCCGACATGATGGACACCAAGGTCGGCACCGACAAGAAGGACGGCGCCTACGATGTCGCCAAGGCGGGTTTCGATGCGATGCTGCGCGGGGAGGCCGATATCGTCACCGGGCTGAAGAACAAGATCCAGACCACGGTTGCGAACGTCACGCCGAACGAGATGCTGGCCAAGCAGCACCGCAAGATGGCGGAGCCGGGTACCGCAAGATCGTAAGCGACGCGCGCGCAATGCTGCGGAGCGGCGCGAACCGTCTTGCGGAGATAAGGAGACCTTCGATTCACATAGCCTAATGCGCCGCGGCCTTCAAACCGTCAAATTGCACGGGCTGAAACAAGCGGGGGCTGCGATGGCAATGGATCGTATCGAACAGGCCTTTGTCGCGACTGCGGTTACGGGTTTTCTCGTAATGATGGTGGCAATCGTCTGGATGATGATGAGCTGAAGTGGGGGAGCTTGCCGTCTTGCGCGTCGCGCTACCTTACGCCGCAGTTGTCCTGTGCCTGGCGGTGACCGCCTGGCTTGCCATCGCGCATTTATTTTGATCGTCGCTCGGTTGCACCCGTTCAACCGCTGTTCACTGGATCGGCTGCTCGGCGATGAGCCCGGCCAGCTTCCGTGCCATCGCCGCAAGATCGATCGGCTTTTCCAATAGCGGCACGTCCTGGAACTCCGGACCGAGCGTGATCTTGTCGTATCCGGTCGTGAACAGGAACGGCACGTTCCGCGCTCTCAGCTCGCGCGCGATCGGAAAGATCATCTCGCTGCGGATGTTCACGTCGAGCACGGCGGCGTCCAGGACGCTGCCGTCGTGCAGGATCTTGAGCGCGTCTTCGAGGTGGCCGACGGGACCGGCGATCTCCGCACCCAGCGCGCGGAATGTCTTGCCGATGTCATCGGCGAGAAAATACTCGTCCTCGACCACGAAAATGCGGCGCCCCTTGAGCTCTGCGCGCTGATGCGACGTCGCCATGCTGTTTCGGCCTCCAAACGCATAGGAACATAGGCCGGCGATCCGCCTTGGTGCAAACAGCAAACGATGCAATTGGAGGCGGGTTCCATGGCCAACCGCGACATCATTGTCATCGGGGGCTCGGCCGGGGCGACCGCTCCATTGAAGCAGATTCTGGGCCGTTTTCCCGCGGATTTGCCGGCAGCCGTCTTCGTCGTCCTGCACATTCCGGCGCAGGGCATCGGCATCCTCTCCACGGTCGCCGGCAGTGCCGGGCCGCTCCCGGTACGGCAGGCCGAGAACGGCATGAAGATCGAGCCCGGCCAGATCTACCTGGGGGCCCCTGACCATCACCTTCTCCTCACGGAGGACCGCATCTTCCTCGGCCGCGGCCCGCGCGAGAACATGGTGCGGCCGGCGATCGATGCGTTGTTCCGCTCGGCCGCGCTCTATCACGGGCCGCGCGTCATCGGCGTGCTCCTGAGCGGCCTGTTGTCCGACGGTGCGGCCGGCCTCAACGCCATCAAGCGCTGCGGCGGCTTGGCCATGGTGCAGGACCCCGCAGATGCGATCTCCGACGAGATGCCGCGGCGCGCCATGGAGGCGACCACGGTCGACCTCTGCGTTCCGGGCGCCACAATGGGTGACGTGCTGTCCGAGCTCGTCAGGGAGCAGGCCGGCGCCGCGCTGCCAATCCCGCCCGAGATCAGGCTCGAGGTCGAGATCGCGGCCGGCGAGCGGATCGGAAGTGACAGTCTCGTTTCTATGGCTGACCCTGTCGCCCTGACCTGTCCAGCCTGCGGCGGGGTGCTCTCGGAGGTCCAGAACGCCCGCCCGATGCGTTTCCGCTGCCAGGTCGGCCACGGTTTCACCGCCGATGCGCTCGCCAAGGAGCAGGAGGGGCGCGTCGACGAAGCCTTGCGCGTGGCATTGCGGATCATCGAGGAGCGGGCGGAGCTGGTGCAGCGCATGGCCGCCGATGGCCGGCGCAGCGGCCGGGCTGCGGTCGCCGAAATGTACGAGGCTCGGGCGCTCGAATACCGCGAATATGCCGACATGATCCGGCGCGTCGTGCTAAAGTCGCTCGATCCTTCCGTGGGCAAACGGGAGGCGTGAGGGCGCGGCCATGGCCATCTCCCTTGCCGAACGCACCGCGCAGCTCGATGCTGAGCAGCGCCTGCTGGTGAAGGCGGAGCACGACATCGAGAGCGGCTGGCTGCGGGTTCGAGATCAGGAGGACCGGCTGCTCGAGCTCATGGCAGGCGGTCACGACACGTGTCAGGCGGAGCGGCTGGTCGATCTGCTCAAGCAGACGCTGGTCGAATGGGAGCGCCACCGCATCCTGATCGAGCAGCGCGTGGCCTATCTCCAGCGCGAGGTCAATTCGGAAGCGTAAGGCGCCTGACGCCGATCTCCCGAACTGCGCCGCTCGACGCAGCGCAGCAGCAGGCGGCCCACTCGCGCTCGTCCCCTGAATCGGGCTAGCTGGAGCAAATAGACGCCCGGGACATTTCTGCCTTTGATGTGTTGGGATAATATCGGATTCTGCTATTTGCAGGGCGGGGCGCCCATCGGGTTCCCGCCAGCCAGTGAGCGACCAGAGCCATGACCGAAAACGGCGACCAGCCGGTCGACGCACAGCACCAGAGCAAGACCCCGCTGATCATAGGGGTCGGCGCCTCGCCGGGCGCGCGGGACAGCATCGAACGCTTCTTCGCCAAGCTGACCGTCGGGGACGATCAAGCAATCGTGCTGGCGCTTCAGCACCACGAGGCGTTCGACGAGCCGCAGCTGCGCGACGTCGTGCAGAATTCCAATGGCAGCAAGATCGCCGATATCGCCGACGGCCACCCGATCGAAGGCGGCACGATCTATCTGTGTCCACCGGCCATGATCACCACCATCCAGGGCGATCGCTTCGCGATCCGCAAGGCCGAGCAGGCGCCCGGTGAACGCGCCACGATCGACAGCTTCCTGGTCTCGCTGGCCGAGGAGCGCGCCGAGCAGTCGATCGGTGTCATCCTCGCGGGCACCGGCGGCGACGGTACGCTGGGCACGGCGACGCTGAAGGATCACGGCGGCCTCGCGATCGCCGAGAAGATCGCAAACGCGGACGAGACCGGGCATCTCGACGGCAACACGCCCGCTGCGATTGCCGATTATGTGCTGCCGCCCGAGGATATCCCCGAGCACATCCAGGTCTATGCCCGTCATCTCAGGCGTCTGGAGGAGAAGCAGGGCTTCGACGAGGTCCTCGCCGCGGCCGCCAGCTCGCTGTCGCGCATCGCCGACATCCTGCGAAACAAGACCGGCAACGATTTCCACGGCTACAAGCAGAACACCTTCCTGCGCCGCGTGCAGCGGCGCATGCAGGTGGTCCGGATCGACGACATCGCCGCTTATGTGGATTACCTTCGCAGCGACAAGGACGAGGCGCAGTACCTCTTCAACGACCTCCTGATCGGCGTCACCGAATTCTTCCGCGACAAGCGCGAGTTCGAGGTGCTGGAGACGCAGATCATTCCGAAGATCTTCGAGGGCAAGGCGGCAGGCCAGCAGGTCCGCGTCTGGGTGCTCGGCTGCGCCACCGGCGAGGAGGCCTATTCGATCGGCATCCTCCTGCGCGAGCACATGGCGCGGATGGATTCCGTGCCGCAGGTCCAGATCTTCGCCACCGACATCGATGGACGGGCGCTCGCGACCGCCCGCGTCGGCCGCTATCGCACCAATGTCGAGGCGGATATGACCAGCGAGCGCCTGGCGCGCTGGTTCGTGCGCGAGGGCGATACCTATTGCGTGGTGAAGGAGCTGCGCGAAATGTGCATCTTCTCACAGCACAACGTCATCAAGGATGCGCCGTTCTCCAAGCTCGACCTCGTCTCCTGCCGCAATTTGCTGATCTATCTCAACGCCGAGCTGCAGAATCGCGTGATTCCGCTGTTCCACTTCGCGCTGCTATCGGAGCGCTATCTGTTCCTCGGCAATTCCGAGAACGTGACCCGGCATCCGAAGCTGTTCTCTCCGGTCGATCGCCGCGCCCGAATCTTCAAGAAGCTCGAGACCGGAACGCGGCTGCCGCCGGAATTTCCGATCACGACTGCGGCGGGCAGGGTGCCGGTCGAGGTGCCGACGATGCGCTCGTTCGGCCCCGACGTCGGCCTGGAGCGGCGCGCGCATCGCATCGCGGAGCGCTATGCGCCGGCCTATGTCATCACCGACGAGAACTTCCAGGTCCTGCATTTCTCCGGGCGCACCGGCCGTTACATCGAGCCGACGGCGGGCGCCGCCACGCTCGACCTGCTGCAGCTCGTGCACCGCGATCTCAGGCTGGAATTGCGCACCACGCTCAGCCGCGCCGCCGACACCAACGAGCCGGTTCATGCCGAGCAGGTGCAGCTTGGCGTGAACGGTCACCGCGTCCTCGTCGACATCACCGTCGAGCCGATCCAGGACGGCGTGGGCGGCCACCGTAGTTTCGTCGTTCTGTTCAAGGACGGCCCGGCGCGGGCGATCGAATCCGACCAGGGCAATCCGAACGCGCTGGTGCGCACCGAGCACGTCGAGCGCCTCGAGAATGATCTGCGCGCCACGCGCGAACGCCTCCAGGCGACCATCGAGGAGCTCGAGAGCACCAATGAGGAGCTGAAATCCTCGAACGAGGAATATCAATCGCTGAACGAGGAGCTGCAGTCGGCCAACGAGGAGCTCGAGACCTCGCGCGAGGAGCTGCAGTCGGTCAACGAGGAGCTGACCACCGTGAACGGCGAGCTGGCGCACCGCGTTCAGGAGCTGACGCGCGCCACCAGCGACCTCAAGAACTTCCTCGAGAGCACGCAGATCGCCACGGTCTTCCTCGACAACGATCTGCGCGTGATGAACTTCACGCCCGCCATCACGCAGCTCCTGCATCTGGTCGAGACCGACACGGGCCGGCCGATCAGCCATATCAAGGCGCGCATCCCGATCGAGGAGCTCTACGACGACGTCCGCCGCGTTCTGCGCACGCTCGCCAGCGTCGAGCGCGAGCTGAGCGCGCCGGACAGCGGCACGCGTTACATCGTGCGCATCCTGCCATATCGTAGCGTCGACAACTTCATCGCAGGCGTCGTCGTCACCTTCATCGACGTGACCGCAATCACCCGTGCCGAGGAACGGCAGCGCCTGCTGCTGGCCGAGCTCCAGCACCGGGTTCGCAACACGCTCGGCGTGGTGCGCTCGATTGCCCGCCGCTCAGCGGAAACGAGCTCGACCGTGGAGGAATACGCCTCCCATCTCGACGGCCGTCTCAATGCTTTCGCCCGCACCCAGGCGTTGGTGACGCGCGATCCCGAAGGCGGCGTCGATCTCGAATATCTCGTGGTCGAGGAGCTGCTCGCCTACAATGCCAGGGAAGGCGAGCAGATGCGCGTCTCGGGCCCCAAGGTCCGCTTCCAGCCCAAGGCCGCCGAAACCTTCGCACTCGCCATCCACGAGCTCGCGACCAACGCGCTCAAATACGGCGCCTTGAGTCAGCCGAGCGGGCGCATCGAGGTGACCTGGCGCGTCGATGAGAGCACCGATCTGGCGGAGCTGGTGTTCGAATGGCGCGAGCGTGGCGGACCGGTCGTGACGGCAAGGCCGCGAAAAGGGTTTGGGACCGAGCTTCTGGAGCGCACGCTGGCGTTCGAGCTGAAGGGGCAGACCACGATGACATTCAACCCGGCCGGGTTGCAATGCACCATCACCATTCCCCTGACCAAGCGTGCCTTCCACACACCGGTGGTGGCCGCCTGATGCCGTTGTCGACAGCCGATCGCACCGTCCTGGAGCCGGTCGTTCGCCGGCTGAGCGCGTTGCGGCCGTTGTCGAGCGAGGCACGCGCATCGCTGGAATACGCCATGCTCGAGGGCCTTCAGCGTGCCGGATCCGGCGAGGATCTGATCACCGAGGGTGATCCCGTCGATGGCGTCCGAATCCTGTTGTCGGGCTGGCTCGGCCGCTACAAGACGCTGGAGGACGGCCGGCGACAGATCGTGAATTTCATCTTCCCGGGCGAGAGCTGCGATGCGCACGCTTACCTGCTTTCGGAAATGGACCATTCGATCGTGGCGCTGACGCCCGTGGTCTATGCCGAGATCAAGCGCGCCCGCTTCGAGAACCTCCTCGCCAACAACCCCACGCTGTCGGAAGCGTTCTGGTGCGAGACGCTGCTCAACAGCGCGATCCAGCGCGAATGGGCGATCAATCTCGGCCGTCGCGTCGCGCTGGAGCGCGTCGCGCATCTTTTCTGCGAAATCATGGAGCGGCTGCGCCCGGTGGGGATGGTCGACGGCAAATCCTGCCTCATGCCCGTGACGCAAATGGATCTCGCCGATGCTACGGGACTTTCCGTCGTCCACCTCAATCGGACGCTCCAGGAGCTGCGCGCGGCGGGGCTGATCGTGCTGCGGGAGCGAACGTTGACCATCCCGGACCTCGATGCGCTCAAGAACGCGGCGCTGTATTCGCCGAGCTATCTGCGGCTGTACCGGACGACCGAAGCGGTCCGGTGACGCCGTTCCGGCGCGGCGCGGACGAGTCTCTTCACTGACATCGGCCGGCGCAGGCGTCATGCTCGCAATCAGGCCGGTTTATGCCGATGCCCGTCCCGCACATCGTGTTCACTTGGAAAGGGCTCTTGAGTTTGCCGGCCGAGAAACGTATCCGGCAGGGGCAGCTCCAGCGCTGCTCGTGCCTTGCGGATTGTCTTGCGAACTTCCTCGACGTGCTTCTCGTCCGACTGCAACAGACGGTGAATCTGCTTGGCCATCAAGCGCTCCCCTGGATCACGCAGGCGGGAGCACCATCGGTCTCTCAGCCACCGGCGCCTACGGGCAGAGCCTCAGCCAGTGATAATGTCACCGTACACCCGCTGCGGCGTTTCAGCTAAGCAAATCGGGGATCTGCCCGTAAATCCCCTTCAGGGCCACCGGGCGCGCGGTCGAGAACGGTCCCGGCGGGGTTGTGACGGCTTAATCCAGGTTAATCGCCGGCGCTTTTTGAGCCGTTGGCGCGATTTGAGTAACCTATGCAAGCGCGCGCGCTCGAGCGTTGTGGCATCGTAACGGATGCCTGACGCCCTGTTTGCCCGCGCCACTCGCGCTATCGAAGAGAGCCGCGCCCTCCGGGAGCAGCACAGACGAGTTGCGGGGCGCTACGGCGATGCGGTGAACGATTTGCGTTTGGCCGTCATGGACAGCGCCATGCTTCGCTCCGAGATCAAGGCGCGCCGCGACAACGAGGAATCGTAACTGCGGTGTTTTCGCAGAAACTGCAACCGTTCCGTTTCTGGAACGTTAGATCATCGGCCCCGCTATGCAGCCGGGAAGCCACCAACCCCGTCGGAACGCAACGGCGCGCTCGACCTCATGCACCAGGAGGACGCCTGATGAGGACGCGACATCGGTTCAAGCAAATCGACACCCTGGAAGCGCGGCTCGCCGCTGAGGCGGAGCGGCTACGCGAACAGGCCAGCTTGCTTCCGCCCGGCGCGGCGCGCGACGAGATCTTGCGCAAGGCGCGCCAGGCGGAAACGGGGTCTCAGATGAGCGAGTGGCTGAGGTCGCCGGGCCTGCAGCCGCCGAGCTAGGTCGACGGCGCCTGGCGGTGCCTGTCGTCAGCGCCGCTTCGCGGCCTTGCTTCGCCGGTTGTAGGGCGAGCGGTTGACCGGCCGCAGCGAAATCCCTTCGCGTTGCGCCTTGCTGCGGATCGCCGCGACGGGGCGCCGCAGCTTGATGCTCATCACGCCGGTCGGCGTGTTGCCCTTGGCAAGCTGCTTAAGCTTGCTCACATCCGCCGCTGTCCAAGGCTCGCGCGCGCGGCGCTTGTAGGCGGGATTTGCCTTGCGCGGGCCTTTGCGGCCGATCGGCGAGCCCGGTCGTTTCCATGCTGCTTTTGCCATGATGATCCTCCTTCAAGTCGTCCTTGAACATACGAATCAGCATTTCGGTTCCGGCGCAGTCCGGATCGATCGGTCCTGCGTTGTGCTTTGCGCAAAATCGCGCAGCGTTAACTTATTGAAATGCTGGAACCGGCCGTTGCGACGGAAGCTACAATCGTTGCCGGGCTGAGCCGCCTCAACCGGCAAGCGACTTGAGTGACAAGAGAACTCGGGCCCCGGCGCCCGATCCCCCGCCGGGGCCTATTTCCCCACAACCGAATTTTCCGCGAAAGTGAAATGACCGCCAAACGAAACCGCAGGAAACAGACCCAAACGCTTCAGGAGCGGCTGGCCGCCTTTGCCGAAAGCGCGCGCGAGCGCGCGCTCAGCCTGCCGCCCGGCCGGGAACGCGAGATGCTGCTGCGCCGCGCCAAGCAGAACGAAGTGACCTTGAACCTCACGGATTGGCTGAGCGCACCCGTCGCTCCAAGGCGAGGACAATCATAGTGGCAAGCATCAAGCATTACCGCGCGTTCCAGATCGATCCGGACGGGCACGTGTTCGGATGCATCAACCTGGTCTGCGACGACGACGAGCAGGCCAAGCGCGAAGCCGCCTCGCTCGTCCTGGTGCATCGCATCGAGCTGTGGCGGCTCGATCAACGGATCGCCAAATTCGATGCGCCGCAGGAGCTTGCTCGCCGGTAGAGTGTTGGGAACCGCACGCTGGGCGCCGGGTTGGTCGGAGGACACCGACTTCGCCAGGAGCCAGCATGACGGATGCCGACATTCGCAACGGGATGCCGCCCGTCAAGCTGTCGCGCGAGGAGTTCGAGCGGCGCTACAGGCGTCAGTTCGTCGATCCCGTCTTTGCTCCGCTCGGCCGTGAGCTCGATGCCATCATCGCGGCGGCCTGGGACGCCTACAGCCATTCGCGCAAGGCACCATTGACGCGGAAGGCCGGCGCAGGCTTCGCCGACCCCGACTACGATCTCGCCGTCGACTGGCTGGATGCGCGCGCAAAAATCCTGGAGGCGCAGCGGCGCCATGACGATGCCGACGTGACGCCTCGCATCCTGATCATCAACGGCTCGGCCCGCAGCGAGCACACCTGCCCCGGCGAGATGTCCAAGACCTGGCGGCTGGTCGAGCTGGCCGAGCCCGTCTTCATCGAGATGGGATTTGCCGTCGACATCCTCGATCTGTCGCGCCTCGCCTCGGAATTCGGCAAGACCATTCATCCTTGCAAGTCCTGCGTCGGCACCGCCATGCCGCTGTGCCACTGGCCGTGCAGCTGCTATCCGAACTATTCGCTGGGCCAGACCCAGGACTGGATGAACGAGATCTATCCGCTCTGGGTTGCGGCGCATGGCATTCTGATCGTGACCCCCGTGAACTGGTATCACGTGCCCGCCGGGCTCAAGGCGATGATGGACCGCATGGTCTGCGCCGACGGCGGCAATCCCGATCCGACCTCGACCCACGGCAAGAACGCCGCGGAAGCCAAGGCCATCGAGCTGAAGGGTTGGCCTTATCCGCGCCATCTCGCCGGCCGCCATTTCGGCGTCGTCGTTCACGGCGACGCGGTCGGCGCCGAGGGCGTGCGCCGGACCTTGTCCGATTGGCTGACCGACATGCAGCTGATCTCGGCGGGCCGCTACGCCGAACTCGACGGCTATGTCGGCTACGGGGAGCCATACGCCACATCGCATCGCGAGCTCGACGAGGACCACGAATTCCAGCAGGGGGTGCAGAATGCGGCGCGCGCACTCGGCAACGCGGTCCGGCTGGCGCGGAGCGGGCACCTCGAGGAGCCCGGCGCCGCTCTTGCGGACCCGAACCCGAAATGACCGGCGCGCAGCTTGAATGCCTGATCGTCGGAGGCGGCCCGGCCGGACTGATGGCTGCGATCTATCTGGCGCGCTTTCGCCGCCGCGTCTGCGTCGTGGACGCCGGCGCGAGCCGGGCGGCGCTGATCCCGCGCAGCCACAATGTCCCGGGCTTCGTCCACGGCCTGTCCGGCACCGAGCTGGTCGAGCGGATGTCGGCCCAGCTGCACGATCTCGCCGTCACGCGCGTAAAGGCCGAGGTCAACGCGTTGCAGCGTCACGAACATGGCTTTGAAGCGAGCTGGAATGGCCGCACGCATGCGGCCGCCACCGTCATTCTCGCCTGCGGGATCGTCGACACGCATCCGCCGTTCGACGATTGGCGCGCCGCCGTCGCCGACGGCCTGTTGCGCTACTGCCCGGTCTGCGACGCCTTCGAGGCGACAGGCCGCCGCATCGGCGTCATCGGCCCACTCGCGCGTGCCGCGGGCAAGGCGCTGTTCCTGCGCGGCTATTCGCGCGACGTGACGCTGCTCGCGACCGGACCGGATGACGATCGGTCGGCAACGTCACGGCTGGCCGAGGCGGGCGTCGAGGTCGTCTTCGCGCCCGATCTACGTTTGCGGCGAAGAGGCGAGGGCGTCGAAGCCGTCTTCGCCGACGGCCATACGGCGCAGTTCGAGATGGTCTATCCCGCCATGGGTGCGCAGGTGCGCTCGCAGCTCGCGATGGCGCTTGGCGCCGACCATACCGGGGAGGGTTATCTAGAGGTCGACGATCATCAGCGCACGTCGATCACCGGGCTCTACGGCATCGGCGACGTCGTCACCGACCTGCACCAGATATCGGTCGCGTTCGGCCATGCCGCCATCGCCGCCTGCACGATCCACAACAGCCTGCCGCCGCGGTTTGCGTGACGGGAACGAAGCGCGGGCTGCCGTCTTGACTGGACGGACCCGCGAAGGAAGAGCCCATGCTGGAAGAGAAGCTCAAGGAAGCGATCGTCGGCGAGTTGCAGCGCCAGGCCGCCGACCGGCCGCAATCGCTGAAGGTCCAGGGCGCGGCAGACGCGAAGGGCTCGGAGGAGCTGACCGTCAACGGCAAGATCGACCTCGGCGCGCTGGTCATGGTGATTGCGGGATCGGTCGCCGGCGGGCCTTAAACCCGGTCTTCCGGAGCTCTCGCGATCCGGGCGGAGCGTCGCACCGACTGTGGCGGCTGACCGAAGGCCCGGATGAAGGCCCTTCGCATCCGCTCGGGGTCGCGAAAGCCGGTGGTTCGCGCGACGCGCTCGATCGTCTCGCCGGAGGACTGCACCCGCTCCCGCGCCACCTCGACGCGCAAGCGTTCGACCGCCTTTGTCGGCGTAGATCCGGTTTCGGCGATGAAGGAGCGGACGAAATGCCTTGAGCTCAGCCCTGCGCGCTCGGCAAGCGCCTCGACCGTGAGAGACGCATCCAGATTCTCGCGCACCCACGACAACAGGCTGCCGAAGCGCCCGTTCGGCGTCTTCAGCTCGAGAAGACTCGAGAACTGCGATTGGCCGCCGCTGCGGCGATGGTAGAGCACGAGCTGGCGGGCGGTTGCCTGCGAAATCTCCTCGCCATGGTCCTCCGCGATCATGGCGAGCGCCAGATCGATCCCGGCCGTGATTCCCGCCGAAGTCCATACGCCGCCATCGCGTGTGAAGATCTGGTCCGGTTCGAGCCTGACCTTCGGATAGCGCCCGATGAAGTCGCGGGTACAGGACCAATGCGTGGTTGCGCAGCGGCCATCGAGGACGCCGGCCTCGGCGAGCAGATAGGCGCCGGAGCAAACGCTGGCCATGCGCACGCCACGGCGCGCCAGTCTTTGAATGAAGGAGATCGTGGTGTTGCAACGCGCCGCAGCTTCGACGCCCTCTCCACCAGCCACGAAAAGAGTCGTAACGGAGCTCGCCGATCGCAGGCTGCGCGCCAGCATCTCGGTGCCAGACGAACTGCGCACCGCCCCGGCCTTCGCCGCAACGTTGATCACGCGCGGTGCATTCGGCGTGTGACGTCTTGCGATCTCGAACACCGAGATCGGCCCGGCCGCATCCAGCAGCTGGAATTCGGGAAAGATCAGGAAGCCGATCATGGACGCGTCCAAAAATGAGGGAATTACGCCGTTTCCGACCACAAGGCCAACATGGCACGCTGACGTCGTCAAGCGCGATGTCGAGGTTGGATATGTCGGGTCCGTTGCAGATCGGCCTTCTGGTGTTTCCCCGCGTTACACAGCTCGATCTCACCGGTCCTGCCCAGGTCTTCTCCAGCCTGCCTGACGTCATGGTGCATTTGATCTGGAAATGCATCGAGCCCGTACCGAGCGATTCCGTGATCGCGTTGACGCCGACCATCACATTCGCTGATTGCCCGCAACTCGACGTGATCTGTGTCCCCGGCGGCTATGGCACCGACGAGCTGATGCTGGACGAGGAGGTGCTTGCCTTTCTGCGTCGGCAGGCGCGCGGCGCGAAATACGTCACGTCGGTCTGCACCGGTTCGCTCGTACTCGGCGCAGCCGGTCTCCTGAAAGGCTATCGCGCGGCCACGCATTGGACGGCGACCGATGCCTTGCCGTTTTTCGGAGCGGAGGTGTCGCGGGAGAGGGTGTGCATCGACCGCAACCGCATGACCGGCGGCGGCATAACCGCCGGCATCGACTTTGCACTCACGCTGGTCTCGATGTTGAGAGGCCGCGCGGCAGCGGAAATGGTCCAGCTCCGCATGGAATACAATCCCGCACCCCCATTCAATGCCGGCTCGCCGGATACGGCACCGGCGGCGATCCTGGCCGCCATGAAGGAGCGGGTTGCGCCGGCGCAGGCGCGTCGACTGGAATTCGTCAGGAAAGTTGTTCACCAGGAGGGGTAGCACCGGCGATTTCAGGGCAGTCATCGCCGGCAGTCCTCGCGGGCAGAGTGGAGGGGAAGATGGTGGATCGCGCAGGCGCGTCGAAGTCATGGCCTATCCGGGTTTGCCGGTCGGCCTTCGGCCTCATCCTGACGCTCGGGGCGGTCGCATGCGCCGAACGGAGTCAGGCCGGCGATTTTTCCGGCGATGTGATCCGCATCGGCATCATCAACGACCAGGCGGGACCCTTGTCGGACCTTGCCGGACCAGGCTCTGTTGTCGCCGCGAAGATGGCGGTCGAGGATTTTCAGAAGGCCACGCCTGGGCTCAAGGTCAACATTGTCGTCGCCGATCATCAGAACAAGCCGGACATCGGTGCCCAGATCGTCCGCAAATGGTTCGACGTGGACGGCATCGACATGGTGGCCGATGTCGGAAATTCTGCCGTTGCGCTCGCCATCCAGTCGATCGCACGCGACAAGAACAGGATCGTTATCTACTCTGCGGTCGGAACCACCGAAATCGGTGGCAGGCAATGTTCGCCCACCGGCCTGATGTGGTTGCACGACAATTACAATCTGGTCGCCGGCTCGGTCCGCAGGCTGGTGTCGCAAGGATATAACAGCTGGTTCTTCATCGCGTCCGACTACGCGTTCGGACGCAACATGGTCGAAGTGTCACAGCGCGTGCTCGCGGCGAGCGGCGCCAAGTCGCTCGGCGCAGTCTTTCATCCGCTGGGAAATGCCGATTACAGCTCGTTCTTGCTCCAGGCCCAGGCCTCAAAGGCCAAGGTGATCGCGTTCGCCAATGCCGGCGAACAGCTCGTGACCTCGATGAAGCAATGGAACGAATTCGGCATGAATACGGGGCCTCAGAAGGCGGTCGCCGAACTCATGTTCCTGACCGATGTTCACGCCATGGGTCCCGAAACCGCCAAGGGCCTTACCACGGTCACCGCTTGGTACTGGGCTCTCAACGAAGCGACGCGGGCGTTCGCCCAGAGGTTCTACAAGCTTCACAACGCCATGCCGACCGCGCCACAAGCCGCCGTCTATTCGGCCGTCCTGCAATATCTGAGGGCCGCGGCTGTCGCGGGCACAGATGAAACCAATGCCGTCCTGGAGAAGATGCGGTCAATGCCGGTAGACGATTTCTATGCACCGGGCGCGCGGCTGCGCGCCGACAACAAGCTGGTGCACGATTTCTATCTCGTCGAGGTCAAGAAGCCTGCGGACGTGAAAGCCCCCTGGGACTACTACAGCGTGGTCGAGACGATCCCTGCCGAGGAAGCCTATCTTCCGCTGAGCCAAAGCGAATGCCCGCTGCTGAAGACCTCGCAAAACTAACCCGCTGCGCCGCGCAGGGCTTGTGCTGCCCTGACGCGCCGCCTCAGCCATACTCATCGCCGATACCGTATTCCCGGTAGATCTCCAACGGGTCGAGCTCGGGAAACAGGCGGCATTTGGCCTGCGCGAGGTGCAGGCTCACCGCTGCCGGCTCCTTGCCGTTGGCGAGCAGCTTGCGGATGTCGTCCATATGCGCGTTCGGCTGGTGCTTCGGCTCGAGCTGCTCCAGCGCGACCAGGGCGGTCGCGAGAGCCTCGGTCAGAACCCAGTCGTCGTGGCCCGTGATTCCCTTCTTCGGCATCGGAAGAACCCCACATCTGGCGGCGGTCGCAGTTTACCGCGCCTTCGGCCAAATCGCTATTGAGCCGTTGCGGGCCCTTCGCGCGCGCGAGGCCAGGGCCAAGCCCCGGCTTGCCTTATGGCCGCGTCAGGCTAAAAGGCGGCTAGTTGCGGGGGCGGCAGTATCTTTGTTGAAACAAACTTGGCGTAGACGGGCCGTATCCAGGCTCGCCGTTCCGGTCTGGGTCCCGATCCCGCACTTTGCAACATCGTAGAGTTGCGACCCCCTCAAGGTTCGAGCCAGCATGGTCTTTCTCAGCTTCGTCTATCGCTTCCTCACCAATTTCGCCTTCATGGCTGTGGTCTATTTCAGCCTGAACTTCATGGAGAAGTATCCGAACCGGGCGATCCTGGCGATCCTGGTGCTGGTCTATGCCGCCATGCGCGCGGCCTCGACGCTGCGGGCGTTCTACTTCTTCCAGAAGATCGAGAAGCTGGAGGCCGAGACCAAGCGCCTTCAGGCTCCGATCAACGACGGTTCGGGCGGCACCAGCGCGCGCAAGCAGGTGATCGCCGACGTCGCGCGGCTGCGGCGCGACGGCGAGCTCAAGTCCTACATGGACTTGTTCTTCCTGGCGCTGATCGTGCTGCTCTGCGTCGCCGCCATCATGCGGCAATAGCGGCCCTAAGCGCGTTTTTTCAGGCTGGCGACGCGGGTCGGACGGGGCGCTGCGCTCTTGGAAGCGGCACCCTTGGAAGCGGCGCCCTTGGATGCGGTGTTCTTGGGTACGATGTCGACGGGCTGCGCGGCATGATCCTCTGCCGCCGGCGCCGCTTGGGCGGTCCTCCGCCCGTGCAGCTTGGCCGTCTTGCCCTTCGCAGCTCTGCCCTGTGCTGCCTTGTCCTTGGCCGGGTGGGGCCTCTCCGCCGCCATGGCAAGCCGGGTCGCGGCGCGCCGCGACAAGGTCGTCGACATCAGCACCTCGACCGAGCCTTCCGGAATCGCGAACAGATCGCGGCCGGGCACGGGCAGGGTGGATGCGAGGTCCATCTGGCCCTTGCTCCGGCGCGGCAGCAGCGACTGGTGCTCGGCCTGCGCATTGAGGTCGGCGAGCGCGGGCGCCGGCAGCGTCTTGGTCTGCGTGAACACGAAGTTCGGCACGCGCGGCCAGCGCGCGATCGGCGTCGTCTCCGATGGCGGATGCAGCAGCCATTCGACCTGAGTGGTCGGCGTCGCCGGCCGCTCGGCGGTGGCGGGCACCACATGCACGATGCGATAGCCGCGCGCCTTGAGGTCGCGGATGATCCTGGGCAGCGCCGCCACCGTGCGGGCCTGAATGTCATGCAGCAGCAGGATGCCCTTACCCTTGGCCTCCAGCCGCTGGATCGCGAGCTGGTAGACGCGGTCGGACGACACGTGCCGCCAGTCATCCGCCGGGAAGTCGGCGCTCCAGACCTGGATGCCCCGCGAGATCAGATGGTTCTCGACGCCCTCGGCGCGCATCAGGCCGGGAATGCGGAAGAACGGGGCGAGCTGCGAGGGATCGGTCATCGCGGCTGCGGTCCATTCGATGCCGCCATTGATCTCCGCCTCGGCCTTCTCGATCGGCATCCGGTCGAAGGTCAGGGGATGGTCCATGCTGTGCGTACCGACGGTGTGGCCCGCCGCCACCAGCTTGCGCACGCCGTCCGGATTGGCCTTGGCCTGGTTGCCGACGATGAAGAAGGTCGCCTTGATGCATTCGTCGGCGAGGATCTTGAGCACCTGGTTGGAATATTTCGGGATCGGACCGTCGTCGAAGGTCAGGACGACCTCATGGTCCTTCAGCGGCAGCGTCTCGCGGTACTGCATGGTGCCGATCAGCGGATGCTCGCGCGGATCGACAACGAGGGTGCGGGAGGTGCCGAGGGCGTCGGGGTGGCCGGGACAGTCGGCCGCAAGCGCAGCCGGCGAACCGACGGTGAGCATTCCCAGACAAAGGACGATCCACGATCGCGTCCGCAAAACAACGCTACTTCCGATCATGAACCTCGTCTGCCCCCATGCAATTGGCGCCTAGATAGGTCGGAGATGGCTCAAAACGGTTCAGCCGTAGCCGCCCTCATCTTTGCACGCCGTAGCATGAACAGAGTGTTAATTGCCCCCAAATCACCCCATTTTGCCCCGGCGTGACATTCCGGCATCAGCGCGTTTCGGCGCTTTTCTGTGATGCGCCAGCCGGTACGATGTGGACCACCCGATAGCCGTTCTCCCTTAGATACCGCAGAAACGCCGGCATCATTGCGGCCGTGCGCGCCTTGTTGTCGTGGAAGAGGATGATGCCCTTGCCGCTCGCGGCGAGGCGATCGGTGACGAGCTTCAATTGCTGCTCCGGCGTCATCTCCTCCCAGTCGCTGGCCCATAGATCGGCCCCGAACACAATGATGCCCCGCGACTGGAGCAGGTCGAGCTGTGCTTGTGTCGACTCGAAATAGGGGAAGCGGAAGAACGGCGTCGAAGGTGTCGTCGTCGAGGTTCCGTGCAGCGCCATTTCGTCCGCGGCAATGCCCCGGTCGATGTCGGCCATGGCCTTCTCGAACGGAATATGCCCCATGAACGGATGCGAGAAGGAGTGATGGCCGACGGTGTGGCCCTCGCGGGCGATGCGCTTGACCATGTCGGGATGCTCGGAGGCGTGCTGGCCGATCAGGAAAAAGGTCGCGCGCACGCATTCCCGTTCCAGCGCCGCCAGCACCTTCGACGTGGTCGGCGGGTTCGGCCCGTCGTCGAAGGTCAGCACGACCTCGCGATCGGCCAGCGGCAGCGTCTGCGGAAAGCTCTTCACGCCAACGCGCGGGTAGGTCTTGGGATCGACCCTGAGGACGCGCGAGGTGCCGAGTGCGTCCTTGCGCGGGCATTCGGCGGCCTTTGTCGCGGCAGTGCCGATGACGGTCGCGGCGAGCGCGCCCGTCATGGTCGAGGTCCACCTCAGTCGCAGCATCTTTGTCATTGCGCTCGGCTTTGCGTTGTGGGTATTGCCTGAACCCTCAGCTCATACCACCCGTTCCAACCTGTCAAACGGCGAGGCGCGCCATGGATGAACATATGGACGTTGCCCCATCCGCTGCGGATTCGGTACTCGACCACGTGCCGATGCGCAATGAAGACGGCGAAATTCGTCACGAATTCGTCGAGGAAATTGCCCGTGCGATCGAGGCCGGCGACAGTGCTGCGCTGCGTGCCTGCGTCGCGGAGCTGCACGAGGCCGATCTCGGCGATCTGATCGGCGCCCTCGAGCCCGACGATCGCGTCCGCCTGGTCGAGCTCACCGGCCGCGATTTCGACTTCTCGGCGCTGAACGAGGTCGATGAGACCGTGCGCGAGGAGATCCTCGAGGAGCTGCCGCCGGAGACGGTCGCCGAGGGCGTCCGCGAGCTCGAATCCGACGATGCGGTCGAGCTCTTGGAAACCCTCGACGCCGAGGAGCAGGAGGAGATCCTGGAGAAGCTGCCGCTCAAGGAGCGCGTCGCGCTCGAGCGCAGCCTGCTGTATCCGGAAAACTCCGCCGGCCGCCGCATGCAAACCGAGTTCATCGCCGTGCCCCAGGATTTCACCGTGGGCCAGGCGATCGACTACATGCGCGAGACGCCGGATCTGCCCGACCGCTTCTACGAGATCTACGTCGTCGACAAGGAGCAGCACTGGCAGGGCGCGGTGCCGCTCGACGTGCTCCTGCGCACGCGCCGGCCGGTGGCGCTGACCGAACTCACCGACGAGGACCGCCGCCGCGTCTCCGTCCTGGAGGACCAGGAGGAGGTGGCGCGCATGTTCGGCAAGTACAATCTCGTCGCCGCACCCGTGCTCGACACCCAGGACCGCCTCGTCGGTGTCATCACCGTCGACGACGTCGTCGACGTCATCGAGGAAGAGGCCGACGAGGACCTCAAGGCGCTCGGTGGCGTCACCAGCGACGAAGAGTTGTCGGATACCTTCCTCACCATCGCCCGCGGCCGTTTCAACTGGCTGCTGGTGAACCTCGCCACCGCGTTTCTGGCGTCCTCCGTGCTCGGCCTGTTCGAGGGGCAGCTGGAGAAGATGGTCGCGCTCGCGGTGCTGGCGCCGATCGTGGCGAGCCAGGGCGGCAATGCCGCCACCCAGACCATGACGGTGGCGGTGCGGGCGCTGGCGACGCGCGAACTCGGCTCCTCCAACGCCTGGCGCGTGGTGATGCGCGAGGCCCTGGTCGGCCTCGTCAACGGCCTCGCCTTCGCCGTGATCACGGGCATCGCGGCGGTGGCCTGGTTCAAGATCCCGGGCCTCGGCATCGTCATCGGGCTCGCCATCATCTGCAACCTCGTCGCCGGCGCGCTCGGCGGCATCCTGATCCCGATGGCGCTGGATCGCGTGCGGGCCGACCCGGCGGTGGCGTCGGGCACCTTCGTCACCACTGTGACCGACGTCGTCGGCTTCTTCTCCTTCCTCGGAATTGCCACGCTCTGGTTCGGGTTGAAGTAGCGACGGCGCACGCTCTCTCCACGTCATTGCGAGCGTAGCGAAGCAATCCAGATTCCCTCCGCGGAAAGATCCTGGATTGCCTCGTCGCAAGAGCTCCTCGCAATGACGGGGGAGGCGGCGGGGGGCACCCCAACCCTCGTGCCCCGAGTGCGCTGCGCTTTTAATCCGACTTTAAGCGACCTGCCGCATCATCGCCTCTGCTTGGGGGAATGGGCATGCGGTTGCGGCTGAAGGCGGACGGACGGATCGTCGAATTGCGGGATGGGCAGGAATTTCCGGTCCAGCCGCGTTCGGTCGAGCCGAAGGCCCATGCGGCGCCGGCTGATACCGGCCCGCTCGCAGTGCGCGATCTGCGCCGGCGCGCCTGCCTGACCCAGATGGAGTTCGCCGCCAAGCTCGGCGTTCCCGTCGAGACCATCCGCAACTGGGAGCAGGGCAAGCGCGCCCCGCGCGGCCCGGCCCGCGCGCTGCTGGCGGTGATCGCGCATGCGCCCGACACCGTGTTCCAGGCGCTCGCCAAGGCGTGACATCAAGGCGTGAAGCCTCGTGCGAACCTCCTGTTAGCATTGCCCTGAATATCCGTCCCGATAGCACTGACGTCCGTTGGCAACCAACACGGACGAGGTCCATAATGTCGACCGGGGCTGCCGCAACGGAAGAGGATTCCTCATGCTGTTCGTTGAGGCCAATGGCGCAAGGATCCCGGCGATCGGGCTCGGGACCTGGGAGCTGGAAGGGCGCACCTGCGCGCGCGTGGTCGAGCAGGCGCTACGGCTCGGCTATCGTCATATCGACACCGCGCAGGTCTACGACAATGAGCGCGAGGTCGGCGACGGCTTGCGCGCCTCCGGCGTGCGCCGCGACGACATCTTCCTCACGACCAAGGTCTGGACCAACCATTTCGCGCCCTATGATCTCGAGCGCTCGGTCAAGGAGAGCCTCGCCCGCCTGCGGCTTCCCTCGGTCGATCTGTTGCTGTTGCACTGGCCCAATCCCCACGTGCCGCTGGCGGAGACGCTGGGCGCGCTGTCGCATGCGAAGACGATGGGCCTGACCCGCCACATCGGCGTCTCCAATTTCACCGTGGCGTTGATCGAGCAGGCGGTCGCGCTGTCGGCGGAGCCGCTCGTCTGCAACCAGGTCGAATATCACCCCTATCTCGACCAGGCGAAGGTGAGGGCGGCCTGCGACCGGCATGGCCTTGCCCTCGTCGCCTACAGCCCGATCGCCAAGGGCCGCGTCAAGTCCGATCAGACGCTGGCCGAGATCGGCCGCGTCCGCCGCAAGACGCCGGCGCAGGTCTGCCTGCGCTGGCTGGTGCAACAGAATGTCGCTGCGATCCCGCGCACCTCGCGCATCGAGCGCCTGTCGGAAAACCTCGAGATCTTCGATTTCGAGCTGTCGGAAGACGAGATGAGCCGGATCGCCGCGCTCGCCCATCCGAGGGGACGCCTGACCGATTTCGGCTTCGCCCCGAAATGGGATTGAGAGGGACCCGGGGTATGCTAGGACCGCGGCGGCAACCCAAGATCGGTCCATGGAACTGCGGAAGATCATACGGACGGACATTGCGGCGTCGGCAATCGCCCATCTGACGCTGGTGGCGCTGATCATCGTGATCAGCGAGGTCCGACCGTTTCAGAGCCGGCCGCCCGAGACTGTCACGGTCGACATCGTCACGCCGGAGCAGGTGAAGCATGAGGAAGCCAAGGCCGAGGAGAAGAAGGACGAGGCGAAGCCGCCGGAGTCGCTTCCCGATCTGAAGCTGCCGAAGCCGGACGTCACCGACAAGGCCGAGGCATCGAAGCCCGCGGCCAAGCCGCAGGCGGCAGCACCATCACAGCAGGCCTCGCCCGAGCCGCAGCAGAAGCAGCCGGAACCCTCTCAGGCCGCGAAGCAGCGTGAAGCCAACACGCAGCCGCCACCGCAGACCGCGCCGCAGCCGGCCTATCAGGCCCCGCAGCCGGACGTCACCATCAAGTACGGGGTCATGCTGGGCCTGCCGCCCGAATTGCCGGTCGAGCCGAAAGGCGCCAGGGACGACGGCGGCGATGCCAACGATTCAATCGCTGCAAAGCTTCCGTCCGAGGTCATCGCGGAGCTTCGCCGTCATTTGCGTACCTGCGCCAAGCTGCCGGCCGGGGTCGCACCGACCGACAACGTCCGTGTCAAGCTGCGCACGGTGTTCGCCACCGACGGCACGCTGGCGCGCGAGCCCATCCTGATCGCGGCGCCGCCGTCCGCGAAGGGCGTGGCCATCGTCAAGTCCGCGACGAGCGCGCTGCAGAACTGCCAGCCCTACAAGATGCTGCCGGCCAATTTGTACGAGGAATGGAAGGTGCTGGACCTGCCGTTCAGCCCGCGGGATTTTGGCGGATAGCGCGTAGTCTCGTAGTTGCCTCCGAGCAATCCGTGCGGCGCTGGGTCCCGGCTCTGCGAAGCAGCGCTTCGCGCTGCATTGCGTCCGGGACAAGAGAGATCAATGCCCGCGCTTCATTCCCTCGTCACCATTCACCACCACCTCCGGTGCCATCGCGGCCCAGGCGCTGGACGCGAACTGCCGTCGCCAGGTCACGACCACCACGGCTGCCGTGGTCACGAACAGCACCCAGGGACTGACGAACCAGCCGAGATAGCCGAGCGCGAAGAAGAAGGCGCGCTGGCCGCGGTTGAAGTGCCGGCCGGCGGATTCGAACAGGCGCGAGGTGCGGATGACGTGGGCTTCGGCCTCGGGCGTGTCGCGCTGCGAGGCCGGCGGCATGCCGCCGAACAGGATCGCGACATAGTTGAACAGGCGATAGGCCCAGGCGAATTTGAAGAAGGCGTAGACGCAGATCAGCACGAGGCCGACGCATTTCAGCTCCCACATCGCCGGCGAGGTGCTGAGGTCCATCGGCAGCTTGCTCAGGATCGTGATGGCGTCGTTGGTGGCGTGCAGCAGCGCCAGCGCGCCGCCGAGCGCGAACAGGCTGGTGGAGGCGAAGAAGGCCGTGCCGTTCTGCAGCGAGGCCATGATCTGCATGTCGACCATCCGCGTGTCGCGGTCGAGCAGCCGGCGCACCCAAACCTCGCGATAGCGGTTCATGCGCGCCGACAGGCTGTTGCGGGCATAGGCCGAGTGCTCCAGCGTGAGGGCATAGGCCAGCCATTCGATGATGAAGAAGCCGACGGCGGTAATGTCGACCCAATGCCTGCTCATGTCCGTCTCCTGGCAAGGATCGCAACGATTGCCACGCATGACGGGACGCAGCAACGATTGATTGGCGGCAGGCGATGGCGTTAAAAGCGGCTGCAACCGCAGGACTAATGAAGGACCAGTGACATGACTGCGCTAAAGCTCGCGATCGGCAACAAGAACTACTCGTCATGGTCGATGCGGCCCTGGCTCGCGCTCCGCGCCAACGACATCCCGTTCGAGGAGACGCTGATCCCGCTCTACACCGACGATCCCGCCGACAAGGAGCAGATCCTGTCCTTCAGCCGCGCC
Organism: Bradyrhizobium sp. SPXBL-02; assembly: GCF_051853065.1. Classification (NCBI taxonomy): domain Bacteria; kingdom Pseudomonadati; phylum Pseudomonadota; class Alphaproteobacteria; order Hyphomicrobiales; family Nitrobacteraceae; genus Bradyrhizobium; species Bradyrhizobium sp. SPXBL-02. The sequence goes on from NZ_CP182474.1 coordinate 3,556,957, forward strand.
GGAAAGGTGCCGGTGCTGGTCGACGGCGACGTCACGGTGTGGGATTCGCTCGCCATCATCGAATACATCGCTGAGCGTTACCCGGAAAAGAAGCTGTGGCCCGACGATGTCGCGGCGCGCGCGCATGCCCGTTCGGTGTGCGCCGAGATGCATTCCGGATTCGTGCCGCTGCGCAACGAATGCGGCATGAACCTGCATCGGCCGATTGGTCCCGTGGCGCTGTCGGCGGACGCCAAGGCCAACATCGCGCGCATTGAGGAGCTCTGGCGCGAGTGCCGGACCCGCTATGGCGCGAAGGGGCCGTTCCTGTTCGGCCGCTTCGGTGCCGCGGACGCCATGTACGCCCCGGTCGTGCATCGCTTCCGCACCTATGCGATCGAGGTGGCGCCGGACACCAAGGCCTACATGGAGACGATGATGGCGCTGCCGGCGTTCCAGGAATGGACGCGCGACGGGCTGGCCGAAACGCTGGTCATCGCCAAGTTCGAGGACGCCTGACCGGAAGGTCTGACGGCGGCGGCCGGCCGCGTGCCGTCCGGCCGCCTCTCGGGGTTGCAATGGGCGAGGGCCGTGGGATCGGGGGCTGCGACACCGCCTGCGACATGCCGGGGGGAATGAGCCTCTCCGGCGGTACCATCGGCCCGCCGGCTGTCTCCTATCATTCTGAAATGACTGCAAAATCCGAGCGCGTGCCATGCCGGCATGGCGCTGGCCAAAACGGCGCGACGCGTGCTATACAGCGGCCCGGGTTTCCGGCCGCCATCGCAGTGGGACACTGGGCGAGGCGGCGCTGTTTGAGTGATGGAGAGGGTGTTGAAGCACAAATTCCCCGTGGGAACGCGCGTCCTGTTCACGGCCAGCAATGTCGCGCGTCCGGCTGCGAGCGGCGCGTATGAGGTCATCCGTCTGCTTCCGACCGACGGCGACGACTGCCAGTACCGGATCAAAAGCTCGACCGAAGCCTTCGAGCGCGTTGCCAAGGAAAGCCAGCTCGCGCTCTCCTGAACGCCGACGCCGTCAGCGCATAGGCGCCTCCCGGGGATTGTATTCTGCCGCCGTCAAAAGGCCCGCTTCGCCTTCACAAGGTGGGCCGGGGGCAGTCGCCGACTCGCGGTGCTCGCTTGACCATCCGCTCTTTGCTCGCGTGAGGAACCGTCGCGCATGAACTGGGCATGGGCCACTTCGCTCGACCAAATCTGGCGTTCGCCGGCCTTCCCGATGTGGATGACGCTGGCGGCTGCCGGATTCTTCGGATTGATCCTCCTGATTACGCTGCTGCGCGCCGACAGATCCGTCGCCAACGGGGCGCTGACCGTCATCACCCTGCTATCCATCGTGATCGCCGGTGCAGCCACGATGCGTCTCTATGGACCGGAGGCGCCGTCCGCTCCGGCCGAGGCGCGCGCGCAAGCTGCGGTGACGGCGAGCATGCCTGCGCTGTCCTGTCTCGACGATCTCGCTGGCGATGTCGTCGCCGCGGGCTGCGAGAAGGCGCTGTTCGGCGCGCCTGATGCTGCGGCTGCGGCGGTCTCCTCCACGGCGGCCAGGATCGATCGGCTGACCGCGCTCGGCGACGCCGCCACGGCCGAGAAGAGCCTGACACTCGACATGAAGGCGCTGCGCAAATCGCTCGAGCGCGATCGCTACGGCCTCGTTGCGCATGTGCTGGTGGCACGCGATGGCTGCACGCAGTTCGATTGTGCCGCGTTCCGCTCGCTGACCGACCAGCAGCAGGTCGCCGCCAACATGGACTCCCATCTCTACGACACGCTGGTGGCGCGCTATGCGCCGACCTGGAACGCGCCCGCTGCAGCGCCGGCGATGGCGGCCAACGCCGCGCTCGCCGGACTGCCGCCGTCGGTGCCGACGGGCAAGCCGACCAATGCCGAGTTCCCGAGCGCGTCCTCGACGCCGCCGGTCAGCATCATGAATCCGGAGCCCACGGCGGCGACGCGCCAGGCCGCGCCGGCCGCGAATGCGGCGGCTGCACCGCGTGCGCCGGCCGCAGCCTCCGCACAGGCCGCCGCGCCTGCGGCATCAAGCCCGCCGGCTGCGAAAAAACCGCCGGCCCAAAAGGCTGCACGTGCGCCTGCCACGCCGGTTCCGCTCGCGCCGCCGCCGGCCTCGACGGCTGCTCCCGCGCCTGCGGATAACGAGTAGATCGGCATTCCAAATGCGCGGCTGCCCGGCTAATGCTTGGGCATGCCACTCCATCTGATCAAGCTCGCCGTCGGCTGCGACTCCGTCAAGGAATTGAAGGAGTGGGTGGCCGAACGGATGCAGACCGCCAAGAAGAAGGGTCTGCCGCAACATCACATCCACATCACCCGCATGGTCCCCAAGCGCGACGCCGAGATCCTCGCCGGCGGTTCGCTCTACTGGGTGATCAAGGGCGAGATCGCCGCGCGCGAAAAGATCATCGCCATCGAGCCGTTCCGCGACAAGGATGGCATCGGGCGCTGCCGCATCGTGATGCAGCCGAAGGTGATCTCGGTGTCGCCGCGGCCGATGCGCCCGTTCCAGGGCTGGCGTTATCTGACTGATGATTCGGTACCGTCCGATCTCGGCAAGTCCACGGCCGGCTCGATTGCGGCGATGCCGGAGCCGATGCGGCGCGAGCTGCGTGACCTCGGGCTGCTCTAAACCGCGATATTGTCGATCAGCCGGGTGGTGCCGAGCTTGGCCGCGAGCAGGATCCGCAACGGGCCGTCCTTGCGCGAGGTAACCTTTGCCAACGTCTCGGCGTGGCGCAGCTCGAAATAGTCGAGCGCAAGGCCGGCCGACTTGATCATCGTGGCGCCGCCCGCCATCGCCGGCGCAATCGCATCGCCGGCACGGATGCGCCCGGCGCTCTCTTTCATGGCGCGGTAGAGGACGGTGGCGGCCTGGCGCTCCTCGGGCGAGAGGTAGACGTTGCGCGAGGACATCGCGAGTCCGTCGCGCTCGCGCACGGTGCGGGAGCCGATCACCTTGACGCCGAGGTCGAGGTCGCGCGCCATCTGCGTCACCACCCGCAATTGCTGGAAATCCTTTTCGCCGAAGATCGCGACATCCGGCCGGCACTGCGTGAACAGCTTGCCGACGACGGTGGCAACGCCGCCGAAGAAGTGCGGACGGAAGCGGTCCTCGAGTCCGGCGAGCGCCGGCCCCTCCGGCACGATGCGGGTGGCAAAGCCCTTGGGATACATGGCCGCGACGCCGGGATGCCAGACGATATCGACGTCCTCGGCCGCGAGCTTGGCGATGTCGGCCTTCCAGGTGCGCGGATAGGCGCCGAAATCCTCGGTCGGGGCGAACTGGGTCGGGTTGACGAAGATCGACACCACGACGCGGCTGGCGCGCCGCCTGGCGAGGCGAACCAGCGACACATGCCCGTCATGGAGCGCCCCCATGGTCGGGACCAGCGCGATCGTGGCCTTTCGCTTGCGGAGATCGTCGACGGCGCGTCGCAGGGCAGGGACCGTGCGAGCGATCAATGGGCGTGCTGACATCGGGACTCGACGGATTGGAAAGCGGCGCAGGTGCGGGCCTCGCGCCCGGCCAGCTAACCTTAACAAGCGGAGATCGTGGACGCTATGCATCCGGATGCGGCACAGCATCCCGCGCAAGGCCGCGCAAAACGTCGCGACATTGTGGGCTGGATCACAGACGAAAGACGGCGCCGCGATACATCGTGAGAACGGCGCATTGCAATTTGCATTACCTGTCACGCATTTCACTTGACCGCTGACGCGGTCAACTCGAAGATATTCGCCAGGGGCGTTGAGGATCACCATGCTTGTGCAGGCTAGCCAAGGCCAATCCGGCTCGGCGCATGTGGTCGTGCTCGGCAACGAGAAGGGCGGCTCCGGCAAATCGACCACCGCCTTGCACATCGCCGTTGCACTCCTGAAGGCTGGTCAGCGCGTCGCCACCATCGACCTCGACTGCCGCCAACAGAGCTTCACGCGCTACATCGGCAACCGGTCTGCCTGGGCCCAGCGTACCAAGCTCGATCTCGAGCTTCCGGTGCATCGCTGCATCAAGCTCGGCGAGACCATGCAGATTGCCGAGAATGAGAATTCCGAGTTCCAGCAGTTCATGGAAGCCGTCTCGGCGGTCGAGAGCAGCTTCGACTTCATCGTCATCGATACGCCCGGCACCGACAGCTATCTGATGCGGCTCGCGCATTCGATGGCCGATACCCTGGTCACGCCGATCAACGACAGCTTCCTCGATTTCGACGTGCTCGGCACGGTCGATCCCGCGACTTACGCGGTGACGGGCGAGAGCCACTATGCCGAGATGGTGCGTGATGTCAGGCGCAAGCGACGCCAGCTCGACGGCGCCACCACCGACTGGATCGTCGTGCGCAACCGCCTGTCCATGCTCGGCTCGCGCAACAAGCAACTCGTCGCCGAGGGCCTGAAGGATCTGTCGCTGCGGCTCGGCTTCCGCTACGTCGACGGCTTCGCCGAACGCGTCGTCTACCGCGAATTCTTCCCGCGCGGCCTGACCGCCCTGGACGAGATCGACGAGGCCACGCTCGGCATGCGGCCCAATCTCGGCCATCTCACAGCGCGGGAGGAGGTGATGAGCCTGCTCCGCCAGCTCAAGCTCCCGCTCGACGAGCGCGGCCGCCGCCGCGCCGCCAACCGGGCCGAGTGGTTCAGCCAGGTCGACAAGCCGCTCGAGGTCCACGATATCCTCGGCGCCTGACGTCGCGGTATATCGTTACTCCCGACCGATCCGAGTCTGTCGGCTGGCGCGGGAACCCGGGCGGCGCCGCGCGCGTTTTCACCCTGCATTTACTGCGAAGTCGAACCCGATCGGGACCGGTTGCGTCGAATAGGGACCTGCACGCTGACGTAGCGGTATGAGAATGGGGTGCTTACGAAACGAGTGCGACGCACAATGAAAGGGCTGCCGGTTCACAACATTTAGCCTTCCTGTCACGCTGCTGTGACATATATTAGGGAATAGGCGACAAGGGGACGAAGAGCCCCGGAAGAACACGATTTTCAACAGGGATTCAGGCCGCTTAGGCCTGAGGCTGAGGACGAAAATGAAGCGTGGAATTGCCGTTCTGGTTTCGGTCAGTGCCCTCTGCGGCATCGCCTATTTCACGGCGAGCAAGTGGGCGATCAAGCACGAGACCATCACATTCTACGACGCCTCTCGCGACAACCGTCCGGTGCCCGTCTCCATCGCGGTGCGGCGCGACAAGGAAATGCAGGCCAATGCCGGCATGATCAAGCTGCCCGTCGCAGTGATCAATCACGGCAACACCGTCAAGAACACCGAGTACGGCTTCCTCGCCAACGCCTTCGCTGCGCGCGGCTACATGGTCGTAAGCCCGCAGCACGATCTGCCGACTGATCCTCCGATGGTCACGAAGCCCGGCGAGCTCTATGTCGGCCGGCTGCCGCAAATTCTGCGTGGCGTCGCCAACATCCATCTCGCCATGCAGGAGATGAAGAAGGTTCAGGCCAACGCCGACTACGACAAGGTGACGATGGTCGGCCATTCCATGGGCGGCGACATCACCATGTACTTCGCCAAGCAATATCCGGACGAGGTCAAGAAGGTCGTCACGCTCGACAATCTGCGCGTGCCCTTCGTCACTGCCGGCAAGTTCAAGATCCTGTCGTTCCGCTCCCAGGATCCGCAGTTCAAGGCCGACGCCGGTGTGATTCCCACCGACGAGGAATGCGAGAAGGCGGGCATTCAGGTCGTGAAGACCGAATTCCAGCACAACGATATGCGCGATACCGGTCCGGATGTGGCGAAAAGCTCGATCCAGAGCATGCTCGACAAGTTCCTGAGCACGACGGACAGCGAGATCGCGCCGGTCGACACGCAATCGGCCCCGCCCAAGATCCTCGAGCCGGGCCCTGTCGCTCTGATGGCACCCGCCAAAAGCTGACTGACAGCAGCTGACCGACAGCAGCTAGGCCACAAGAGCTGACCGAGCTGACGTCAGCTCGGTTGCACCAATCGTCGAAGCCTCCGCCGGCGCCCGCCCGCGGAGGCTTTGCGCATTGACCGGGCCGCATGTGCTGACCACATTAGCTGCTGACGCAAGGTGTAGCTGCGATGTCGGGCGAACCCATCAAACCGCGCGGCCGCGATGCCGTCTCGGCGCAAGCAGACGGCGCATTGCCGCAAGCGAAAACCTCAACCTCGGAAGACATCGCCGCGTTCGTCGCCAAGGCGCGGGCGCTCTCGCCGCATGCGCCGGGCGCGAGGGGACGGCTGATCTTCGCACTGGATGCGACGATGAGCCGGCAGCCGACCTGGGACATGGCGTGCGCGCTCCAGGCCGACATGTTTCGCGAGACCGCGGCGCTCGGCAGTCTCGACATCCGGCTGGTCTACTATCGCGGCTTCAACGAGTGCCGTGCCACGGGTTGGATTTCCGACAGCGCCAGGCTGGCGACACTGATGGGCAAGATCGATTGCCGCGGCGGCGATACCCAGATCGGCAAGGTGCTGAGCGAGGCCAGGCGCGAGGCAGTCGCATCCGGCGTGCGGGCCGTGGTCTTCGTCGGCGATGCCATGGAGGAAGACATCGACGAGCTCTCCGCCAAGGCCGGCGAGCTCGGCATGCTCAAGGTGCCCGTATTCGTGTTTCAGGAGGGCCATGACGCGGTCGCCGAACAGGCCTTCCGCGAGATCGCGCGCCTGACGGGCGGTGCCTGGTGCCGGTTCGATCCGGGTGCGGCGGCGCAGCTGCGCGAGCTGTTGCGGGCCGCTGCGGCCTATGCCGCCGGCGGACGCGAGGCGCTGCTGAAACTGGCTGGAAGCGTGAGCGGCGCGGCGAAGCTGATCAGCCAGATGAAGTAGCGGTCGGCGCGGCGCGGCATGCGGCGGTGGACGCCATGCTTTTTGACAAGAGGACGACTATATTCCGGCCATGACCCTGATCGCCGGCGCTGTCGCCGTTATCACGCTTTACCTGCTGCTCCAGACGTTCCGCTCCGCCAATCCGGCGGTGCTGGCGCGCACAATTAAATTCGGCGGCGGCGTGCTGGCGCTGGCGGTTGCAGCCTTCACCGGCTTGCGGGGTGAGCTGGCGGTTGCGATCCCGCTCGGAATTTTCGGCGCCGGGCTGCTCGGCTGGACGCCATTGGCGAATGCCGGCTTCGGCAATGTCGGCGGGCTGTTCGGCGGCGGTGCGACGCGCCCGTCCGGGCAGGCGTCGCGGGTGCGCTCGCAATTCCTGGACATGCGGCTGGACCACGATTCCGGCCAGCTTTCCGGCCAGATCGTCGCGGGGCCTTACGCCGGGCGCAGTCTCGATGAGTTCGATCTCGCCGGCTTGCTCGCAATAGTCCCGACGTTTGACGCCGAGAGCGTGGCCTTACTTGAAAGCTATCTGGACCGCCGGTTTCCCGCTTGGCGTCAGAACGCGCAGGGCGATGCGGCAGGGCGGCAGCGCCGCACGGCGGCGAGCGGCAAAATGACGGCGGAGGAAGCCTATCAGATCCTTGGCTTGCAGCCGGGAGCGGGGCGCGACGACATCAGCCGGGCCCACAAGTCCCTGATGAAGAAACTCCATCCCGACCAGGGGGGCTCGACGTATCTCGCTGCCCGGGTAAACGAGGCCAAGGATACTCTGCTTCGCACGCATAACGGCTAACTCCGGCACTACGCTACAAACGCCCGTACCGCGTGAGCTCCGTTTGCTCTGTCTGACGTCGCCCGCCCTTGTCGGCGTGGTCGATCCCTTGAGCAAAGTTTTAACCGTAAATCCTTGACGAGAGGTTGTCGTGGAACAGCCTCGTCCTGAACAGCCTCGGCGTTACCGCCTCACCAAAACGAAAATGCCCGCGCAAGGCGCGGGCATTTTTGATTTGGAGCGGAGAAGGAGATCAGTTGCGAACGGTGATGCAGGAGATCTCGGCGCGCTTCAAGGTGCGGCAGACGGCTTCGGCCTGGTCGCGCTCGAGCCCGGCGAAGCGGGCGCGGTAGAGCTTGCGATTGTCCTTGGCGACGACGGGCTCGGTGAACGGGTCAGCCTTGCTGAGCAGGCCGCGGGCCGAGTTGCGGGCCGCGTCGATGCGCTGCTGAGCTTCGTTCTCGCTCTCGAGCGCGCCGACCTGGACGATCCAGCCGCTGTGGGTGACGGCGGGCTTCGTGGTCGCGCTCATCTGCATCGGCTGCGGCGCCGGGTCGGCGGACGCGAGCTTCGGAGCGGCGGGAGCGGGCGCGGCAGCGGTTGCGGCCGGGAGCACGCCGAGGATGCCGTTACCGGTGCCGAAGCCGGCCGGCTGACGCGGCAGTTCGGTGCGGGCCATCTCGGCCTTCGGCGCTTCCGGCTGGCTCACCGCCTCCGGCTTGTTGATGAGATCTGCCCTGGCGACGACGGCGCCGGAGGTTTCCGCGACGTCGGAACGGGGCGGGACGGTGCTGGTGACCGGCGGCGCAACGACCTGAGCCGGAGCCGCGGAGGCGACCTTCACGGCGCCGGCCTTGACCTGAACCGTCTTGACCCGAACCGGCTTCATCGGCTCGGACGAGCCGGGGATGATGGAGAGCGGCTGGCTCGAGATCACGCCATTGGTGAGCGGCGCCGGCTCCACCTTGGACTCCGTCGGCCGAACTTCGGGTTTGGGCTGAGCGGGCGGCATCGCCGCAGTCGCTGCGGCCAGCGTCGACAGGCGCGCGGCGAGGCGCGAGGGGGCAGCTTCGGGAGCAGGGGCCTGGACCTGCGGGGCGGGACGTGCCGGCATGTCCGAGGCATCGGCGACATCGGTGTTGGCTTCAGCGCCGTTGCGCTCCGTGACTGCGACGACGGTGCGGACGGTCGCGCCCTTTTCGAGGTTCTCCGCGAGCAGGTTGCGCATGATGGCGTCGCGCGAGCCGCCGCTGCGGCCGCCGAGCACCACGCCGATCAGGTGGCGGTTGCCGCGCCGCATCGAGCTGACGAGGTTGAAGCCGGAGGCGCGGGTGTAGCCGGTCTTGATGCCGTCCACGCCCTCGACGCTGCCGAGCAGGTGATTGTGGTTGCGGATCGACTGTCCGCGCCAATTGAACGTCGAGGTCGCGAAATAGCGATAGTAGCGGGGGAAGCGCTCCTGAATGGCGCGACCCAGCGTGGCCTGGTCGCGCGCGGTCGTGACCTGCTCGTCGTTGGGGAGGCCGTTGGCGTTGCGGTAGACCGTCTTGGACATGCCGAGCGAGCGCGCCTTCCGCGTCATCATCTGGGCGAAGTCGTCTTCATCTCCGGCGATCGCTTCCGCGATTACCACGGCTGCGTCGTTGGCAGAGCGGGTGACGAGGCCCTTGATTGCGTCTTCGACGCGAATGGTCTGGCCGGCACGCAGATTAAGCTTGGTCGGATCCTGGTCGGCGGCGTGCTTGGACACCGGCATCTCGGTGTCGAGCTTCATCCTGCCGGATTCGAGACGCTCGAACAGCAGATAGAGCGTCATGATCTTGGTCAGCGACGCCGGATGGCGGATTCCGTCAGGGCTTGTCGCCTGGAGCACCGCGCCGGAATTGCCGTCGACGATGATGGACGCGAATTTCGGGCTGGAGCTCTCGGACACATCGCGCTGCACCCGGTGGTGCGCATAGTGTCGACGATGGCGCCGCGCCTCGGCTGCGTCGGTGGTGAAGATGACTGCGGTGGTGACCGTAAGAAGCCCGAAAACGCCAACCCGCGCCAAGCGCGAGGAAGACAAGTTTTTACGAAGCATGGAACCCCGTCCCCGTTTCTGACTTGATCACCGGCTCGTGAGGCGAAATTGTGCCCAACGGACCCGGGATCATTACCTGCTCAGGCTGTCCCTCCGCTGGTGTTCGCCGCGGGGGACGTTGGACCCGAGCCGCTGTTCTGGCTAAGGTGATGTTCTCAAACGGCTTTGGCCGCTCGCGGAAGTGAACACGTCCAGGGAATCAAAGTAGGGTGGGCCGGTTTCCAAAAGCTTAAGGAACCCTTGCGGGAAACCCCGGGAATTCTCTGCAATTTGCCCCCGGTTTGTGCGACGCACAAGATTCTTGACTTTTTTGTGCGTTGCACTAATTTTGGGCGGAGTCAGGGAGCCGGGGCTTCCCGACGCGAGCCAGGGAAAAGGATCCGAAATGTTCAAGGTTGAAGACTTCCAGAACTACGGGAAAGAGCAGTTCGAGCAGTGCGTTGCCTCCGCGACCTCGGTGCAGCATGGCATCCAGGCGATCGCCAGCGCCTATGGCGACTACACGAAGAAGTCGTTCGAAGACACCAAGTCCTTCGTCGAGAAGCTTTCCGGCGTGAAGTCGCTGGACAAGGCGATGGAAGCGCAGACCGATTTTGCCCGTTCCGCCTACGAAACCTTCGTTGCGGAATCGCAGAAGATCGCCGGCCTCTACAGCGACCTCGCCAAGCAGGCGTTCAAGCCGGTCGAGACCATGGTGTCGAAGTTCACCCCGGCCGCCCAGTAACGTCTCGAGACATCCTGGAATCGAAAAGCCCGGCTGAACAGCCGGGCTTTTTATTGTGAGCGATGGGACCCGTCAGCGTGCGACGCGCAGCTTCGACAGTGACGTGCCGATATCCTTGAACACCGATACGGTCTGGCTTGCCGAGGTGACCAGATAGAACTTGTCGCTGCTGCTGGCGCAATATTGCAGCACGCTCGAGGTCGGATCGCTGCCGGTGTTCACCTGCACCGTGTAGATCGTGATGTTGTTGGGCTGGGCTTTGGCGTTGTCGCAGAGCAGCTTCTGTCGGTCGTCGATCTGCGAAGCGCCGCTGTACCAGCGGTTTTGTGTGTTGAGACCGTCGGAGAGCAGGACGATCGCGTCCTTGTAGGTGTAGTTCGTGTCTTTGGCCGGAGCATTCATGGGCTCGCCCGTCGACAGTGTCATCCAGCCCCAGGCAAGGCCGATGCCCTGGTTGGTGTTGCCGGTCGGAACCAGATTGTCGATCAGAGACTTGAGCGCGGTCCAATCGTAGCTGAGCGGCATGACGGGCTGGATGTATGCCGAATTGCTGGAGTTGCAGTAGGAATATTGCTCGGCCGGGAAAAGCGTCGCGGAATTGCTGCTCACCGGAGTCGTGTTCTTGGTATCGTAGTCCTGGTCGCGGTCAGTGATGCAGCCGGTCCACTTGTTGTGGTTCTTCGGCGTCCAGGTCTTGCCGGCACTCACGCAGCTTGACTGTTGTTTGTACGAATTGTCGCTGCAGCTGCCATTCACCGCTTCCCAGTCGCTCCAGTCGATCCAGGACTTGTCATAGTTGCTGCTGCCGACGTTGACGTCCTTGGAAAACGGCACGATCGAGATGTAGACGTCGCCGTTGGTCTTCGCGAGCGCGCTGAGTTGATCGACCAGGTTCTTCGCGGCCGTCTGCATCGCCGGCATCTTGCCGTCGGACGCCATCGATCCCGTGACGTCGAGCACCAAGGCCACGCGCATGCGCGTCAGGCCCCAGGCGCTGGTGGATGAGGTGCCGACGTCGAGCGTCGGGAAGCCGGCGATCTTCATGAAGCTGGTCGTGTAGGTGCCGGTTCCGGTCAGCTGGATCGTCGAGCCGATGCTGGTGCTCGAGTTATAGGTGGCGCCGACGCTAACCGACGGCAGGGTCTTGGTGTCCGTGAACAGGGCGTTGAAATAGGTTTGCGCTTTGGTGGATATCTGTGACGTCGTGATGGTGCCGGCCGACAGATCCCTGGAAAGCATCAGCGCGGTGGAATCGAGGGCTGACTGCATCGCGGTGCGCGCCTGGGCCGCGCGGCTATAGTCGATCGCCGCGCCGACAAAGCTCAGCACCGGAACGAGCGCAATGGCGAAGATCACAGCGATATTGCCTTGCTCGGCCGCTGCGAAACGGGCGAGTTGTCGACCAAGGCGGCTGACGAGGGGCAGACCAGACATGACGATCCCCGAAATCGGTGTTTTGCCCGATTTCGCGCTACGTCATTGAATGGCAGGTAAATTGGACCGTAGAAAACCGGAGCCTTCTGCCGAAAACCGTCCCGTGCGGGCTAACGGCCGGGTTCCTGGTCAACATGTTCTAAGCGTGCCGGGCGGAAATTTTTGTCAAATCGCTCCGGATTGATTAACCTCATCAGGATCGCCCGGACTGGGAATCGGGACTGCTGCGACCGCATGGGCCGGACCCCCGCGTGCTTGCGGCGGGCCGGGGGCAGGGCCATATTGCTGGCGAGCGATCCGGCCTGAACCGGATTTGTCGGGAGCGGCGATCCAAGGCGGCGCGCCTGCGCCAGGCTCCGAAGGAGGGGTCGCGCAGTGACCGCCATTCGCTTCCGTGGGGAATTTGAACGCCTGTGCCATGCTGCAATTGACTTCCAGCCTTGATCTGTCCGCGCCAGCCGCCGCCGACGCGCCTCGTATGAGCAATGACGACAACCGTCCGGGCACTCCCTCGGGTCCGAGCACGTCGGTCATCACCAAGGTCAAGCCGAAGACCAAGCGGCCGAACCTGTACCGCGTGCTGATCCTGAACGACGACTACACGCCGATGGAGTTCGTCGTTCACGTGCTGGAGAAGTTCTTCAACAAGGACGTCGAAGCCGCAACCAAGATCATGCTGCACGTCCATCATCATGGCATCGGGGAGTGCGGCGTGTTCACCTACGAGATCGCCGAGACCAAGGTGACGCAGGTGATGGATTTCGCCCGCAAGCACCAGCACCCGCTGCAATGCGTGATGGAAAAGAAGTAAGCCCGGCCTGCGGCGCGTTTGAAGGCGGGGCTCCTGCAACCCGCGGTGTGATTGTCGCGTGACGGCTGCGCGCGATGGCGGTCGCAGCTGGCAAAACTACGGAATTCTGCGCTGGCGCCGATCCCGCCCAAATCGGAACGGGTTTTGCATTGAAAATAGCCCAGGTGGCTAGCTGCCGAGTCGCGGAACCGGTCTTTCGCCGCGATCTTGTATAACTATATGTGACAAAGGTTGTTGTTGCCTGACCGGGCGATGGCGATCATGATGGTGGGGGCCATAGAGGACGCGAATGCCGACTTTTTCCCAAAGCCTTGAACAATCCCTGCATCGTGCGCTGGCGATCGCAAACGAGCGTCATCACCAATACGCGACGCTCGAGCATCTCTTGCTCTCCTTGATCGACGACTCCGATGCAGCCGCCGTCATGCGCGCCTGTAGCGTCGATCTCGACAAGCTCCGTACGAGCCTCGTCAACTACCTTGAGACCGAATTCGAAAACCTGGTGACGGATGGCGCCGACGATGCCAAGCCGACCGCCGGTTTCCAGCGCGTGATTCAGCGCGCGGTGATCCACGTCCAGTCGTCCGGTCGCGAAGAGGTGACCGGTGCCAACGTGCTGATCGCGATCTTCGCCGAACGCGAGAGTCATGCCGCCTATTTCCTGCAGGAGCAGGACATGACGCGCTACGACGCGGTCAACTACATCAGCCACGGCATTGCCAAGCGGCCGGGCGTCTCCGAGGCGCGGCCCGTGCGCGGCGTCGACGAGGAGACCGAGACCAAGGGCAACGAGGACGCCAAGAAGAAGGGCGAGGCGCTCGAGACCTATTGCGTCAACCTCAACAAGAAGGCGCGCGACGGCAAGATCGACCCGGTGATCGGACGCAATTCCGAAATCAACCGCGCGATCCAGGTGCTGTGCCGCCGGCAGAAGAACAATCCGCTGTTCGTCGGTGAAGCCGGCGTCGGCAAGACTGCGATCGCAGAAGGCCTCGCCAAGCGCATCGTCGACAGCGAGGTGCCGGAGGTGCTGGCGGCCGCGACCGTGTTCTCGCTGGACATGGGCACGCTGCTGGCCGGCACGCGCTATCGTGGCGACTTCGAGGAGCGCCTGAAGCAGGTGCTCAAGGAGCTCGAGGCGCATCCCAACGCCATCCTGTTCATCGACGAGATCCACACCGTGATCGGTGCGGGCGCGACGTCGGGCGGGGCGATGGATGCCTCGAACCTGCTCAAGCCTGCGCTCGCCTCGGGCACGATCCGCTGCATGGGCTCGACCACCTACAAGGAATACCGCCAGCACTTCGAGAAGGACCGCGCGCTGGTGCGGCGCTTCCAGAAGATCGACATCAACGAGCCGACCGTCGAGGATGCCATCGCGATCCTCAAGGGCCTCAAGCCGTATTTCGAGGACTACCACCGGCTGAAGTACACCAATGAGGCGATCGAGGCTGCGGTGCAGCTCTCCTCGCGCTACATCCACGACCGCAAGCTGCCCGACAAGGCGATCGACGTGATCGACGAGTCCGGCGCGGCGCAGATGCTGGTCGCCGAGAACAAGCGCAAGAAGACCATCGGCATCAAGGAGATCGAGACCACGATCGCCTCGATGGCGCGGATCCCGCCGAAGAGCGTGTCGAAGGACGATGCCGAGGTGCTCAAGCATCTCGAGCAGACCCTGAAGCGCACGGTGTTCGGCCAGGACAAGGCGATTGAATCGCTTGCCGCCTCGATCAAGCTCGCACGTGCGGGCCTGCGCGAGCCGGAGAAGCCGATCGGCTGCTACCTGTTCTCGGGGCCGACCGGCGTCGGCAAGACCGAAGTTGCCAAGCAGCTCGCGGCGTCGCTCGGCGTCGAGCTGTTGCGCTTCGACATGTCCGAATACATGGAGCGGCACACCGTGTCGCGCCTGATCGGCGCGCCTCCCGGCTATGTCGGCTTCGACCAGGGCGGCCTGCTCACCGACGGCGTCGACCAGCATCCGCATTGCGTGGTGCTGCTCGACGAAATCGAGAAGGCGCATCCCGACCTCTACAACGTGCTGCTCCAGATCATGGATCACGGCCGGCTCACCGACCACAACGGCAAGCAGGTCAACTTCCGTAACGTGATCCTGATCATGACCACGAACGCAGGCGCTTCGGATCTCGCCAAGCAGGCGTTCGGCTTCACGCGCTCGAAGCGGGAAGGCGACGATCACGAGGCGATCAACCGCCAGTTCGCGCCGGAATTCCGCAACCGTCTCGATGCCATCGTCTCGTTCGGCCATCTCAGCGTCGAGGTGATCGGCACCGTGGTCGAGAAGTTCGTGCTTCAGCTCGAGGCGCAGCTCGGCGACCGCGACGTCACCATCGAGCTGTCTGAGCCGGCCAAGGCCTGGCTGGTCCAGCATGGCTACGACGAGCAGATGGGCGCGCGTCCCATGGCTCGCGTGATCCAGGAGCACATCAAGAAGCCGCTGGCCGACGAAGTGCTGTTCGGCAAGCTGAAGGGCGGCGGCCACGTTCGCGTCGTGCTCGTCAAGGACGAGACCGACGAGACCAAGGAGAAGATCGGCTTCGAGTTCGTCGAGGGTCCGGTCACGCCGAAGCAGGAGAAGCTGCCCGGCGCCCGCAAGCGTCCGCCGGGCAAGTCCAAGCCGGGCGGCCCCGGCGGCTCGAAGGGGCCGACCTCGAAGGGCCCGCTGGTCAAGGTCTGATCGGCACTGATGAAATCGAAAAGGCCGGCTGCGAAGCCGGCCTTTTTGCTGCTTGGTAGTTACCGGGTTAGAGCATGATCCGGAAAAGTGTGTAGCGGTTTTCCGAAAAGATCATGCTCGAACAATAACCTGAAGCACGATGACGATTGATCCCAATCGCATCGCTCTTTAGGTGCCGGTGTCGGGCGGAGGCGGCGCAGGTGCTCGCGGCTTCCGGGGCGCGGGCGGCCGTGCGCTGCGGGGAGGGGCCGCCGGCTGCATCGTCACGATGACCGGGTTCGGCTTGTGATCGGTCGCGGCTCCGGTCGCTGCGTCGACGCCCATGCCGATGACACCGCCCAGCAGGAGATTGCCGGCGAAACCCGCGGCGCCGCCCGTCTGGACGTCCCGGCTGAGCGGAACGATTTGCGGCTCATAGCCTTCCTTCTGGAAGGTGATCGAGATGTCGGCGTTCCGCTTGACGACCACCGAGCAAGGCGTCGTGCAGGTGGTCGGAACGTCCATTCCGCTGACGACGGCTTCCACGCCTGAAGGTGTTGATGAAATGCTGATATTCTCCGTCGTGCCGCGCGTGACCGACGCGCAGCCGCCCAGCATGACGCTGAGCGCCACAGTTCCCAATGAACGCATGAAATGCCCCTTGTCCCACCGCCACTATGCGCAACCGGAGCGGGAGGGCAATAGGCTATTGCGCTGAATAGTTAAGCCACGCAAAGGTTGTGCACGACAATGCGCGAACCCGGGTGCTAATCCCCGCGCAGGCGCTGATCGTCCTGCACGCGGACCTGCTCGCCACCGCGCGCGCCGGCCGGGGAAAGCCGCAGCATGCTCAGCATCGCACCGCAGAGCGCAAAACCGACGCCCGCGAGCAGTGCCAGCCTGGTTCCGTCGAGTGGATAGCGGCCGAGCAACAGCGCCACCAGCGCCGCTCCGGTGGTCTGGCCGAGGAGGCGCGCCGTCCCCAGCATGCCGCTGGCGCCGCCGGCGCGCTCGCGCGGCGCGGCTGCGATCATGGTGCGGTTATTGGGGGTCTGGAACAGACCGAAGCCGGCGCCGGCGAGCGCCATCCGCCAGATCACGTCGAGCGGCGTTGGCGTCGCCGGCAGGAAGGCCAGCGCGGCAAGGCCGCAGGCAAACAGCGTGAGCCCAATACCGCCGAGCAGGCCGGCCGGATAATACTCGACCAGGCGGCCTGCGAGGGGGGCTGCAAACGCCAGCGCGATCGGCCATGGCGTGATCAACAGGCCCATATGGACGGCCGAATAGCCGAAGCGGCTCTGGAGATAGAAGGGGATCGCGACGAAGGCCAGCATCTGCCCGCAGAACGATGCGATCGAGGTCGCAATCGACAGCGCGAACACGGGGATGCGCAGCAGGTCGATCGGCAAGAGCGGCGAGGTCATGTGAGTCTCGCGATAGATCAGCAGCGCACCGGCAACGATCGCGACGGCGAACTGCACGAGGCAGGTGATCGCGGCCTCGCCATGACCGACACTGTCCACCGCAGCGATGCCGACGCCGAAGGTGATCGCCGACAGACCCGCACTTTGCCAGTCGAACGAGCGGCTCGCGGGCTTGGTGTGCGGCAGGCTGCGCAGGCCCAGCACCAGCGTCACCGCGCCGAGCGGCACGTTGATCGCGAACAGCCAGGGCCAGCTTCCGACCGCGAGGATGCCGGCGGCGAGCGTCGGGCCGATCGCGGCCGAGAAGGCGACGACGAGAGCGTTGAGGCCGATGCCACGGCCGAGCAGGCTGCGCGGATAGGTGAAACGTACCAGCGCCGCGTTGACGCTCATGATGCCGGCCGCGCCAAAGCCCTGGAGGATGCGCGCGATCGTCAGCTGCGGCAGCGTGTGGGCCAGCGCGCAGAACGCGGAGGCCACCGTGAACAGCGCCAGCCCGACCAGGTAGACGCGGCGATAGCCGACGATCTCGCCGAGCGAAGCCAGCGGCAGCAGCGAGATCGTGATCGCGAGCTGGTAGCCGTTGACGATCCAGATCGAGAAGGCCGGGCTCGCATCGAGGTCGGCTGCGATCGTCGGCAGCGCCACATTGGCGATGGCGCTGTCGACCACCGCCATGACGATGCCGAGCGCAATGGTCAGCACCGCCTGGTTGCGTTGCGGCTGCGGCAGGCCGTCGGCATGCTCGATGGTGACTGTCGACATCGTGAGCGGCTTATCGTTGGCGAATCGGACTCGGCCACGGGCCGAGTATTGCGCCAACAGGGCAGGGCCGCGATGGTTCCGGAACCGCGCTGGCAGCGCGCCGTCACCTTGCCGAGCGTGCTTGATGCGGCTGTCCTACACCGCCGGCGGATTGCGGTCGCTGAAGGTCACGCGCTGGTGCCAATAGGGGTAGGGCAGCGTCACCGTGCTCGCGGCGTCGAGCTTTGCGACCTGGTCCTTGGTCAAGGACCAGCCGACCGCGCCGAGATTCTCGCGCAGCTGGGTCTCGTTGCGTGCACCGATGATCAGCGTCGAGACCGTCGGACGCTGCAGCAGCCAGTTCAGCGCGATCTGCGAGACGCTCTTGCCGGTCTCCTTCGCGATCTCGTCGATCGCATCGACGACGCGGTAGACATGCTCGTCCGACACGGGCGGTCCGAACTCGGCCGTCTTGGGCAGGCGGCTGACTTCCGGTTTCGGCTGACCGCGGCGGATCTTTCCGGTGAGGCGCCCCCATCCGAGTGGCGACCAGACCACGGCGCCCAGCCCCTGGTCGAGGCCGAGCGGCATCAACTCCCATTCGTAGTCGCGCCCGATCAGTGAATAGTAGGTCTGGTTGGCGACGTAACGCGGAAAGCCGTGTGTGTCGGCGACGCCGAGCGACTTCATCAGGTGCCAGCCCGAGAAATTCGAGACGCCGACATAGCGGATCTTGCCCGCGCGCACGAGCACGTCGAGAGTCGATAGCACCTCTTCGGGCGGAGTGAAGGCGTCGAAGCCGTGGAGCTGGAAAAGGTCGATATAATCGGTGCCGAGCCGGCTCAGCGAACCGTCGATCGCCGCAAGCAGATTCTGGCGCGATGAGCCGATGTCGTTCGGGCCGTCGCCGAAGCGGAACGTCGCCTTGGTCGAGATCAGGACCTTGTCGCGGCGCCCCTTGATGGCTTGCCCGAGCACCCGCTCGGATTCGCCGAGCGAATAGACATTCGCGGTATCGAACATCGACACGCCGGCCTCGAGGCAGATGTCCAGAAGACGCCGCGCTTCAGTCGCATCCGTCGTGCCCCACGCCGCAAGGCGGCCGACGCCGCCGAACGTGCCCGTTCCCAGGCTTAAAGCAGGCACCATCAGGCCGGACCGGCCCAAGCGTCGGTATTCCATCGATCTGCTCCTCGGCTGGCCGCTCGTTGATCGGTGCGGCCTTGGTGCCGAGTTTAGCGCAAGCGGGTGCCTTGTCCTATCACGCGCTCACATGGCGGCTCTGCTTGGATAGTCCGCATTTTGCTAGGCCACGCTCGTGGTCTGCAAGTTTGCAGCCGAGATCTTCGCGCGCAGCCAAGCCTCGAACGCGCTGACATGGCTACGTCCTTTCGCCTCAGCCGAGCGCACCAGATAGTAGGAGACCGTCTCCACTTCGAATTCGGGTTGGCGGAACGGTACGACGAGCGTGCCCTTGTCCAGCTCCTCGGCGGCGAGGATTTCGCTCTCCAGCACGACGCCAAGACCCTCGACGGCTGCATCGATCGCCATGGTGGAGCGGTCGAACCACAATTCGTGACGCGCCTTGATGCTCGCGCCTGTGACCTTGCGCAGATAATCGGTCCAGGTCAGCGCGTTCGAGGAATGGATCAGCGTGGCGCGGGCGAGATCGCCGGGCTCGCGCAGGTCGAGCTGCTCGATCAGCCGCGGGCTGCAGAGTGGGCGCAGGCGCTCGGCGAGGAGCGGCTCAATCTGCCTGTCGTTCACGACCGGTGGGCGCCCATAGGCGATCGCGAGGTCGAAGCGGATGGTTTCGAGATCGCGCAGATCGGCGATGGTCGACAGCCTGATCCCGATCTCCGGATGCTGGCCGATGAAATTGCCGATCCGCGGTTGTAGCCATTTGGCGGCAAAGCTTGGTCCGCTGGCGATGAACAAATGATCGCGCTGCGATTGCGGCGCCACCAGCCGCGTCGCACCCATGATCGTGCCGAACGCGCGCTCGATCTCGCCGGCATAGAGGCGGCCGGCATTGGTGAGCACAGCACGGCCGGCGTGCCGCGAGAACACGCGCACGCCGAGAAAATCCTCGAGGTTCTGGATGTGATGGCTGATCGCGGAAGGCGTGACCCCGAGCTCCTCGGCAGCGCGGCTGAAGCTGCCGTGGCGGGAAGCGGCTTCGAACGCCGACAGCGCCTTCAGCGGCGGCATGCGCGGCCGCCCCGTTGAGCTTGCTTCATCGGCTGCTGAGTTTTTTGAACTGGCGCCCATCATGTCTGCCCGGTTACGAATTTCTCCGTTGCACTGGCAAGTTTCGTACCGCGAACGCCCAGACGCAACAGCTTCGTGCCCACAACCTGACCCGAGACCGGTGAGCGGACTCCGCATCGCCGCGCCGTGCCCCGCGCGCGGCAGATGCCGCTTGCTTAAGGAGACGCCATGACTTCAGCGCTGAAACAAGCCGCCGACGAATTTCTGGTGCGGTACGGCGGAGACGTGTTCCCGAACCTTTTCACGACAGCGAAGGGGACCATCGTCACCGACAGCGACGGGCGCGACTATCTCGATTTCACCTCGGGGCAGATGTGCGCGACGATCGGCCACAACCACCCTGCCATTGTCGCGGCGGTGGAGCGGGCCGGGAAGAAGGCGTTCCATCTCTTCAGCGGGATGATTCCCGAAGTGGTGGCCGAGCTCGCCCAGGTGCTGGCGACGGATTGGCTGCCCGGCTATCTCAAGCGCTCGATCTTCATCAACACCGGCTCGGAGGCGACCGAAGTCGCGCTCCGGATGGCCAAGATGTACACCGGCGGCTATGAGGTGCTTGTCCTCGGCGGCTCCTGGCACGGCATCACCGGGGGCGCCGCCTCGGTCTCGATGGCGAGCGACCGCAAGGGCTATGGCGTGCCGCCGCCCGGCGTGTTCGTCATCCCCGAGCCGAATGCCTATCGTCCCTACATCGACAAGGGGAGTGAGGAAGCATCCGCGCTCGCCAATCTCGAGCTGGCGCTGAAAATGTTCGACATGCAGTCGAGCGGGCGGGGCGCGGCGATCATCGCCGAGCCCGTGATCAGCGCCGGCGGCGTGCTTGTGCCGCCGAAGGCCTTCATGGAGGCGCTGCGCAAGGCCGCCGACGAGCGCGGTATGCTGCTGATCTTCGACGAGGCCCAGACGGCGTTCGGGCGCGTCGGCAAGAAGACGGGATCGGAATATTTCGGCGTCGTCCCCGACATCATGACCATGTCGAAGACGCTCGGTGGGGGCCTTCCGCTCGCGGCGGTCTCGACCACCGAAGC
Source organism: Bradyrhizobium sp. SPXBL-02 (assembly GCF_051853065.1). Classification (NCBI taxonomy): domain Bacteria; kingdom Pseudomonadati; phylum Pseudomonadota; class Alphaproteobacteria; order Hyphomicrobiales; family Nitrobacteraceae; genus Bradyrhizobium; species Bradyrhizobium sp. SPXBL-02. The sequence continues at coordinate 3,577,750 of NZ_CP182474.1, forward strand.
GATCGAGAGCAAGCTGCACGAGGATCACTTCACCTATTACACCAGCCACGTCTCCGATCCGCTGCTGGCCGAGGTCGGGCTCGCGGTGCTGCGTGTGATCGCGGAGGAGAAGCTGGTCGAGCGCGCCAATGTCATGGGCGCGTACCTGCGCGGCCGGTTCGAGGGACTTCAGCAGAAATACGAGCAGATCGGCGACATCAGGGGCATGGGGCTTCTGCTCGGCGTCGAGCTGGTCACCGACCGCAACAGTCGGCGCGCGGCCCACCAGCTCGGCGGCCTGACGACGAAGAAGTGCTTTGAACATGGGCTGAGCATGAACATCCGCCGTCGCCCCGAGCGCGGATCGGTGTGGCGCATCGCGCCGCCGCTCACCGTGTCGACCGAGGAGATCGACCGCGCCGTCGAGATCCTGGACCGCTCCTTGAGGGAGAGCCTCGACGAATTGTCGCGAAATCCCGCCGCTTGATCAACAGTCCGGAGGCCGACATGATCCTCAGACACGCGCCGACGCTTGCCATTGCCGCACTTTCGCTTGCGCTGTTGGACGTTCCAACAGCGCAAGCGGCCAGCCCAACCCTCGACAAGATCAGAGAGGTCGGCAAGATCACCCTCGGCTATCGGGAAGCTTCCATCCCGTTCGCCTATCTTGGATCGGATCAGAAGCCGACCGGACTTTCGCTCGATCTCTGCTCCGCGGTGGCCGACAAGATCAGGATCGTGCTGCGCCGGCCGGAGCTGGGGATCGACTACGTCCCGGTGAATGCGTCCAATCGCATTCCGCTGCTCCAGAACGGCACGATCGACGTCGAGTGCGGCAGCACGACCAACACCGCGGAACGTCAGAAGCAGGTTTCGTTCTCCGTCGCGACCTATGTGGCGTCGCCGCGCTGGCTCGTGTCCGTCGCCTCGGGGGTGACGGAGCCGAAGGGGCTCGATGGGCGGACGGTCGTCATCACACAGGGCTCGCTGAATTTTGCGGTCGCAAAGCAGGTCCTCGGCGAGCAGAAGCTGAACGTGACGATCGTTCAGGCCAAGGACCATGCCGAGTCGTTGCTGATGCTGGGAACGGGCCGCGCCGCCGCCTGGTTCGAGGACGACATTCTGATCGCCGGGCTCGTCGCGAACGCGACCGATCCGACGGCCTTCCGGATGCTGGGCGCGACCTATGCGCCGTCCTATTACGGATTGATGACCCGTCGGGAAGATCCTGAGTTTAAGGCCCTGGTCGACACCGTGATCAAGGAGAACATGGCCTCCGGCGCGTTCGACAAGCTCTATGCCAAATGGTTCGAGGCGCCGATTCCGCCGAAGGGACAGAACCTCCGGCTTCCGATGAGTGCGGCGATGAAGGCCCGTGTCGCCTCTCCGAGCGATGCGCTCGCGCCCTAGGGGCTCAATGCCGCAACTGGCTGTGCCGGAAGTCGCGGGGCGACGCGCCAAAATGCTCGCGAAAGACGCGGCCGAAATGCGAGAGGTCGTTGAAGCCCCAGGCGAAGGCGATCTCGCTGATGTGGCGATGGGCGAGCAGTGGCGAGGCGAGATCCCGCCGACATCGGGCGAGGCGCTCGGCGAGGACATGGCGCTGGAAGGAGGTGTCCTCGTCCGCGAGAAGATCGTTGACATAGCGCGGCGAGATGCCGAGCGCGGCCGCGGTTTCAGCGAGCGAGAGATCGGGATCGGCGAGGTGCGCGCGGATGTGCGCCTTCAATCGGTAGAGCAGGGCCGAGCGGTGGGTCGAGGACGGCAGCGATGACTTGCCGAGCCGCTCGCTCAAGGCCATCGCAAGCAGATCAACTGCCTGCTCCGACAGCGCTGTGGCGGTATCCGGAGCCAAACCATCCGCATTCTGGCAGAGCCGGACAATGAAATCATAGGCGAGCCGCTCGAGCGGTGCGGCGGCGCCAAATGACATTGCAGTCAGCGTCTCGGTGCCGCCGAGCCGCCGCTGCAGCATCTCGCGCGGTACCTTGAAAATGGTCTGCGTGAAACTGTCGTCGAACTTCAGCTCGTACGGGCGCGTGGTGTCGTAGAGCGCAAACTCGCCGGGGTGGATCACGGTCTCGCGGCCGTCCTGCACGACGCCACCGTTGCCGCGATTTCCGAGGGCTACGAGAACGAAATCCTGGTGTGAACGCGCGATGCGCGACGGCGTGCGGAATACGTGCTGGCGGTCCGAGCAGACTTCGGAGCAGACCGCTTTGCCGAGCGAAGCCTGGGTGACCGATCCGCGAAAGGCGCTGCCGAGGTCCGACTTGCAGTCGAGTCCGACGAAGACGTCGCAGACGATGTCCTGCCAGAGAGCGAGCCGCCGATAGGCGGGACTGCCGTCCGTCGTGAACTGGATTGGCATCTGAACAGCCTCCCTTTCACATCCTGCAAAATCGCCCTGGGGAGCCAGTCTGACCGGAGGCAAATCCCGTACCGGTCGGTAGCGCGTCCAGTCGAGTTTTTGTTCCGCCGCGGTCGAGCGGCCGGCTGCCCGGCTTGGCCAAATAGACTGCATCGGACGTGGCTTGGGATCAACCGGCAATGGAGGCAGGAATGGGCATCGAGCATCCGAAATACAAGGTTGCGGTCGTTCAGGCGGCGCCGGCCTGGCTCGACCTCGACGCCTCGATCGACAAGTCGATCGCGCTGATCGGGGAGGCCGCGGAAAAGGGCGCCAAGCTGATCGCCTTTCCGGAAGCTTTCATCCCCGGTTACCCCTGGCATATCTGGCTGGACTCCCCTGCCTGGGCGATCGGGCGGGGCTTCGTGCAGCGCTATTTCGACAATTCGCTATCCTATGACCGCCCGCAGGCCGAGCGCCTGCGCGAGGCCGTGCGCAAGGCAAAGCTCACCGCCGTGGTCGGCCTGTCCGAGCGCGACGGCGGCAGCCTTTACCTCGCGCAATGGTTGATTGGCCCCGATGGCGAGACCATCGCAAAGCGCCGCAAGCTGCGGCCGACCCATGCCGAGCGCACGGTCTATGGCGAGGGCGACGGTAGCGATCTCGCCGTGCATGCGCGGCCCGACATCGGCCGGCTCGGCGCGCTGTGCTGTTGGGAGCATCTTCAGCCGCTGTCGAAATACGCGATGTACGCCCAGAACGAGCAGGTCCATGTCGCGGCCTGGCCGAGCTTCTCGCTCTATGATCCCTTCGCGCCGGCGCTTGGCGCCGAGGTCAACAACGCGGCGTCGCGCGTCTATGCCGTGGAAGGCTCCTGCTTCGTGCTCGCGCCTTGCGCCATCGTTTCGCAAGCCATGATCGATGAGCTCTGCGACCGGCCCGACAAGAATGCGCTGCTACATGTGGGCGGCGGGTTCGCCGCGATCTACGGCCCCGACGGCAGCCAGATCGGGGAGAAGCTGGCGCCCGATCAGGAGGGCCTGCTGATCGCAGAGATCGATCTCGGCGCCATTGGCGTTGCCAAGAATGCCGCCGATCCCGCCGGACATTATTCGCGGCCTGACGTCACACGGCTGCTGCTCAACAAGAAGCGGTACCAGCGGGTCGAGCAGTTCGCGCTGCCGGTCGATGCTGTCGAGCCCATGGACATTGCGGCGGCGGCCAGCTGATCGCTACGAGGGGAGGGCTTCATGGAATCCGCAATCCCTGCGCATCTCGAAACTCCGCGCACGCGCCACAAGCGCGTGCCCGACGATTATCAGCCGCCATATCCATCCTTCGTCGCACGCTACAAGCCTGCGGTAAGCCGCGTCGTGATGGCTTATTTCGGTGTCCAGTATGGCGGTGCGGCACCGGCGGCAGCAATGGACGCGTTGAAGGAAATCGCAGGACTGTTCGCAGTGGATGACGGTCCGTCGCATTGGGACCGGGCGCGTTATGTCGATCAGTGCGCCTGCGAAAATGTTGTCACGGTCGCTTATTGGGACGATCTCGCACGCTTTGATGCCTGGTTCGCTCGGGCGCGCGAGATGTGGACCGGCCGGCAGCGCGAAGGCGTCGGTACCTTCATCGAGGTGCTGCGTCCCAGTGTCGCCCGTCACGAGACGCTGTTCTCATCACCCGATCGGCCCGAAGGTATCGCCGTCGCCGCGGAAGGCATGAGCGGCGAGGTGCAGGAGCACGCTTACTGGGGCGGCATGCGCGATCGTCTCCCGCTGTCACAGACGGATGCGATGGCGCCTGGTGGCGCGCCTGAGCTGATCCACGACGGCGCGCGGCTGCGCGTCGTGGCTCATGACAATCTCTGTCTGATCCGCTCCGGGCAGGACTGGAGCGATACCGCAGCGTCCGAGCGCAAGCTCTATCTCGACGACGTCGAACCGGTGCTGCGCGAGGGCATGGACTTTCTGCGCGATGATGGCCTTACCATCGGCTGCTACGCCAACCGGTACATGCAGGTGCTTGCGGCCGACGGCAGCGTCAGCGAGAAGTCCTACGGCCAGAGCTGGTGGAAGAGCCTCGCCTCGCTCGAACGCTGGGCGGAGTCGCATCCGACCCACGTCAAGATCTTCGGCGCGGCTATGAAATATCTCTCGACGCTCGGGCCGTCAGCCAAGCTGCGGCTCTATCACGAGGTGACGGTGGCAGCCGCCGACGAGCAGTTCTTCGAATATCTGAACTGTCATCCAAAGACAGGCATGCTGACAGCGGTGGAGACCGTCGGAGCCTGATCGACTAGGTCGTGCAATGGCCGAGCAACTCGGGATGCGCCGCGCAGATGTGGTGCGCGCCGGCATCGCGTAGCTCGGCTTCGCTGCCATAGCCGTAGAGCACGCCGATGGCGGTCATGCCGTTGGTGCGGGCGCCGACCACGTCGTGGCTGCGGTCGCCGATCATGATCGCGCTGTTGGCATCGACCTTGGCCTCGTCGAGCGCATAGCGGAGCAGGTCGCGCTTGTCGACGCGCGTGCCGTCGAGCTCGGAGCCGAACACGCGTTCGAAATACGGGTTCAGGCCGAAATGATCGACGATGCGGGTGGCGTAGACGGCGGGCTTGCTGGTCGCCACGAACATGCGCTGACGTGTCGCTGCGAGCGACGACAACGTATCCGCAATCCCGCCGTAAGCCTCGTTCTCGAACAGGCCGATATCGCTGAAGCGCTCGCGATAGAGCAGCAGTGCGCGGTCGGCGAGCTCATCGGCTCCGGTGAGCTTTCGAAGACTGGCAAGCAGCGGTGGGCCGATGCACCAGGTCAGCTCGTCCTCGCTCGGCACCGGAACGCCGAGTCGTTCCAGCGCATATTGGATCGAGCGGGTGATCCCGGGCTTCGGGTTTGTCAGCGTGCCGTCGAGATCAAAAAAGATTGTCACCATCAGGCTCGACCCGTGTTGATAATGCCGTCCGTTGCTAGTTGGCTCTGGTTCCAAGTCAAGGTCCGATTTGTCCGATGGCGTCAATACCATGCGAATAGCTCGGGTCATCGCTGTCTTGTGCCAGGCCCTCCTGCTGTCGCCGGCGCTCGCGGAGGAGGCGCCGCCCCCCGATGCGCCTGCGAAGGCCGAGGAACCCGCGACGCCGGCGGAGAAGGCGAAAGAGGCCCGCGAGAGCGACACGCGGGAGTCGATCTGCCTGATCGTGGAGGCGGCTGCGCGCGACAATGACCTGCCGCTGGAATTCTTCGCGCGGGTGATCTGGCAGGAGAGCCGCTTCCAGGCCGATGCGGTCGGGCCCATGACGCGCAGCGGCGATCATGCGCGAGGGATCGCGCAGTTCATGCCGGGCACCGCCAGCGAGCGCGGGCTGCTCGATCCCTTCAATCCGGTGCAGGCCTTGCCGAAGTCGGCCGAATTCCTCAAAGAGCTGCGCAACCAGTTTGGCAATCTCGGCCTTGCCGCGGCCGCCTACAATGCCGGCCCCCGGCGCGTACAGGAATGGCTCGCCGGCACCGGGCCGATGCCGGAGCAGACCCGCAACTACGTCTATGCGATCACCGGCACCAGCGTCGATGCCTGGGCCAAGGCGGGGAGCACCGGCAAGGGGCCGCCGAGCTCGCCGCCGACGAGCTGCCGTGACCTGATGGCGTTGCTCAAGCGTGCTCCCAACCCGTTCGTCGCCGAGCTCGAGCAGCATGTCGAGCTTGCCGCGGCAAAGATCTGGGGCGTCCAGCTCGCGGCCGGCTTCGACCGCAACAAGGCGCTGGCGATGTATTCCCGAGCCGTCACGAAACTGAGCACCGTGATCGGCGAGCGTGATCCGAGCCTGCTAAGCTCGGTGATGCGCAGCCGCGGCACACGCGCGTTCTACCAGGTCCGCGTCGGCGCGGACACGCGCGCCGAGGCCGATGATCTGTGCAACCGCATCCGCAAGGCGGGCGGCGCCTGCTTCGTGCTGAAGAACAGGGGTGTGGCGGGGTAGGATCAGCTGTCATTCCGGGGCGCGACGAAGTCGCGAACCCGGAATCCATCGTGCAGCGATTTCTGTGGCCTGATGGATTCCGGGTTCGCGCCAAGTGGCGCGCCCCGGAATGACGACGGTGGGTCTGGGCCTCGCGCATGCCAGCCCCGCCGCGCCCTTCCTTGACGCGCGCCGCTGTCTCGCCCGTTATGCAGCCACGATTCCTCACCAGCCAAAGCTCCCGTGGCGCTTCCTCCGCTCGATTCACCACAATGGCAAAGTCCCTGGCGTGCCTTCGCTTGGGGACTGCGCTCGATCACGCAGACGATCCTCACCATCGTGCTGTTCGTGACCTATCTCGGCATCGGTGCGCTCGCCCACGACACCCATTTCAGCCTGCTCTGGGCGCTGTGCTCGACGCTGTTCGTCTGGGCAGGTCCGGCGCAGATCATCCTGATCACCACGCTCGGCTCGGGCGCCACCATCATCCAGTCGGCGATCGCGGTGACCGTCAGCGCCATCCGCCTGTTTCCGATGGTGGTCTCGGTACTGCCGCTGATGCGCACACCGAAGACCAAGCGGCGCGAGCTGATTTTCGCCGCGCATCTTACCGCAGTGACGCTGTGGGTCGAATGCCACCGCTTCCTGCCGCAGGTGCCGCGCGAACGGCGGATCGCCTTCGTCCACGGGTGGCTGCGGGCTCGTCTCGGTGTGCCTCGTCGCCAACACAGTCGGCTATTTCCTCGCCGCCAACCTGACGCAGACCCTTGGCGCGGCGATCCTGCTGCTGACGCCGCTGTCGTTCCTGTTCTCGACGGCACGCAACAGCCGCGAGGTTGCCGACGTCGTCGCGCTCGTGCTGGGCATCGTGCTCTATCCGCTGGCGGCGAAGATGAACTCCGGTCTCGATATCCTCGTCAGCGGCGTGGTCGCCGGGACGATCGCTTATGGCGTGCATTGGTGGCGGGAGGTGCGCGCATGAGCTTTGCGCAAGCGATCGGCGACTGGCACGCGCTGGCGGTGCTGTTCATTGCCGGGGTCGTTCCCAACCAGATCTGGCGCATGCTGGGCCTGTGGTTCGGCGGCGGCATCGACGAGGGCTCAGAGCTGCTGGTCTGGGTGAGGGCGGTCGCCACCGCGATCCTGGCCGGCGTCATCGCCCAGATCGTGGTCCAGCCACCGGGCGCGCTGGCCAGCGTGCCCGATGTGCTGCGCTATGGCGCGGTCGGCGCCGGGCTCGTCGCCTTCCTGCTGACCCGCCGTTCGATCTTCGCGGGCGTGGTCACGGGCGAAGTCTTCATGCTGGCCGGCAAGTGGTGGTTGGGCTAAAACCGCCGACGAACAGCCAGGGAACAGGAAAATGGTTCGCGAACAGGAGCTCCGCGAGGGCGAGGTCGCCATCGAGCTGCCGCCGACGCAAGATGCCGGCCTCGTCTTCATCGGCCGTATCCGCACGCCCTGGTCATCCCGGCTGGAGACGCCGCGGCAGGGACGTCAGGACGGCCCGATCTGCCGCCTCGAGATCTTCGAGCCCTTCGTGCCGGCGATCAAAGGAGTCGACTTCTACAGCAATCTCGAGGTGCTCTACTGGCTCGACCGGTCGCGCCGCGACATCATCCTGCAGAGCCCGAAGAACAACGAGAAGACCCGCGGCACCTTCTCGCTGCGCTCGCCGGTGCGGCCCAACCCGATCGGCACATCGATCGTGAAGCTGGTCGGCATCGAGGGCAATGCCATCCTGGTGCGCGGCCTCGACTGCATCGACAACACGCCGCTGATCGACATCAAGCCCGACCGCTGCGAGTTCACGCCGCTGGCCGCGCCGCAGAAGGGCGATTTCGAGACCGAGTGAGGGGCGCTCCGCCGTCATTGCGAGGAGCTCTTGCGACGAAGCAATCCAGACTGTTTCTGCGGAGGCAGTCTGGATTGCTTTGCTTCGCTCGCAATGACGAGTGGAGAGACCTAGCCCGCCTTCAACGCCGCCATCAGCTTCGCCGCGTGCTCTTGCAGCACCTTGTCGTCCTCCTTGCGGCTCGCCGGCGGCAGCATGGCGACGCCGTCATGGCGCGGCATCACGTGCATGTGCAGGTGAAACACCACCTGTCCGCCGGCAGGCTCGTTGAATTGCTGCACGGTGATGCCATCGGCGTCAAACGCCTTCATTGCGGCGGCTGCGATCTTGTGCGCGCCGCGGGCGACATGGGCGTAGTCGTCGGGCTTGATATCGAGGATGTTGCGGGCAGGGACCTTCGGGATCACCAGCGTGTGACCGGGCACGCGCGGCATGATGTCGAGGAAGGCGAAGACGTGCTCGTCCTCGTACACTTTGTAGCAGGGCAGCTCGCCGCGCAGGATTTTTGCGAAGATGTTGTTGCTGTCGTAGGCGGTCATGGCGGCGGCTCCTCGAACGATTTGCGCTTACTGTCACCAGCAATTGCGAGGCGTCAAGGCGCCTCGTCAGCCCCTTTGCGGAACGGGCCGAGCTCGGCGAGCTCTCGTCCCGCTTCCGAAACATAGGCGCGCTCGCGCTTGAGGTAATCGTCGATGGCGCGGCGCAGGCCGGGATCGGCGATAAAGTGAGCGGAATGGGTGGTGCGCGGCAGGTAGCCGCGCGCGATCTTGTGCTCGCCCTGCGCGCCGGCCTCGACGTGCTTGAGGCCGCGTTTGATCGCGAAATCGATCGCCTGGTAGTAGCAGACCTCGAAATGCAGGAAGGGGTGATGCTCGACCGCGCCCCAGTTGCGGCCGAACAGCGTGTCCGAGCCGATGAAGTTGATCGCGCCCGCAATCCAGCGATTGTTGCGGCGGGCCATCACCAGCAGCACGTCCTCGCTCATGGTCTCGCCGATCAGCGAGAAGAACTCGCGCGTCAGATACGGCCGCCCCCATTTGCGCGAGCCGGTCTCCATGTAGAATGTGAAGAAGGCGTCCCACGCATCCTCGGTGATGTCCTTGCCGGTGAGCCAATGGATCGTGATCCCGGACGCCAGCGCATCGCGCCGCTCGCGCTTGATCGATTTGCGGTGGCGTGAGTTCAGCGTCGCCAGGAAGTCGTCGAAGCTCGCAAAGCCCTCATTGTGCCAGTGGAACTGCTGGTCGGTGCGCTGGAGAAAGCCGTGCTCGGCGAGCAGCTTCCATTCTGACTCCCGCGCGAAGGTGACGTGGACGGAGGAGGCCTTGCTGACGCCGCACAGCGCTATGAGGCCACTCGCCAGCGCCTCGGTGATGCGCTCGCGATCGACGCCGTCGCGCACCAGCAGCCGCGGTCCGGTCGCCGGCGTGAAGGGAACCGAGACCTGGAGCTTCGGGTAATACCGCCCGCCGGCGCGCTCATAGGCATCCGCCCAGCCGCGGTCGAAAACGTATTCGCCCTGGCTGTGCGATTTCAGATAGCAGGGTACGATTCCGGCAACGCGGCCATCGAGCTTGGCGACCAGGTGCCGCGGCGCCCAGCCGGTGCGGATCGTGGCCGAACCCGATTTCTCGGCTGCTGAGAGAAAGGCGTGGGAGACGAACGGGTTATAGGCAGGTCTTGAGAGGCCGAGGGAATCGCCTGGAAGGACGGATGAGGTTCCCGCGCCAGCCCCATTGCACAATCCGCCGGGATTGGCGCAGGCGTCCCAATCCTCCGGTGACACGTCGCCAATCGAAGGTACGGCCTCGAGCGTGATTTCCGATGATGCCATCGTGCCCAAGATCGTGCATTGCAGCAGCGACTTCAAGGGGTGGGGAAGGCTCGCCCTCGTGCCCCGGACGAAGCGCAGCGCTTCTTCAGCGCTGCGCTGCAGAGCCGGGGTCCAAGTTGCACCGGATTCCTGGAGAGATTGGGTCCGCTCTGCGCAGCAACGCTGATGCGTTGCTGCTTGTCCGGGACACGGGCAAGCCCTACGGCACGAAGCCCTCGAAGATCATCTGGTCCGCATAGCGCCCGACCCGCGTCCGCTGCTCCGCCGTGCGGACGGTCCAGCCGAGCAGGGCGCAGCCGAACAGGTTGCGGGCGATCCAGGGGGCGGGGGCCGGGAGGTGGTCGACCTTGAAGGCAACGAAATGCGGCTGGGTCTGGAAGCCATGGCGCAGGTACAGCATGCTGTCGCGCTGCTCTTGGGTGAGCTTGGCCCAGTACTCGTCCTCATAGCTCCGCTGCGCGACGACGCCGCGGGGGCGAGAGGGGAGCAATTCACGTAGTGCCAGAACCTGGTCGGGATCGAAGGACATGCCGACGGCGGGGCCATCATAGGACGCCAGCACCTCGGCCATCCGCTTCACCAGCTTGCGGTCGCCGCCGAAATGGCTCTTCACCTCGATCACCAGGGGCACACGTCCGGCGACCAGGGCGCAGAGGTCTGCGAGCGACATCATCCGCTCATCGGTGTCCTTGAACCTGACGGCCTTGAGCTCGGCCGCGGTCTTTGCGACCACATCGCCGGTGGCCTCGGTGAGTCGGCCCAGGGCATGGTCGTGATGGACCATGGCCTCGCCGTCGGCCGAGAGCTGGATATCGACCTCGATCGCGAAATTGCCGGCAATTGCAGCCTGCACCGCGCCCGGCATGTTCTCGACGATGCCGCGCGAAATGTCGTGCAGGCCGCGATGGGCGACCGGCCGGGCTGTCAGCCAATCCGGAGCGCGCATTTGGCGTCAGGCGACCTCGAACACGCCTTCGACCTCGACCGCCGCATCCGCGGGCAGCGAGGCGACGCCGACGGTGGTACGGGCGTGGCGGCCCTTGTCGCCGAAGGCGGCGACCATCAGGTCGGAGGCGCCATTCAGCACCTTGGGCCCGTCCAGGAAATCCGGGGCCGAGTTGATGAAGCCGCCGAGCCGCACCACGCGTACGACCTTGTCGAGATCGCCGAGCGCCGCCTTGACCTGGGCCAGCAGGTTGACCGCGCAGCCGCGCGCGGCTGCGGCGCCGTCCTCGATCGAGACGCCGGCGCCCAGCTTGCCCTTGGCAATCAGCTTGCCGGCGGGGTCGAAGCAGACCTGGCCGGAGACGAACAGGAGGTTGCCAGTGCGCACGAAGGGCACGTAATTGGCGACGGGGGTGGGGGCCTCGTGCAGCTTGATACCCTGCTCCGCCAGTTTCTGCTCGACCGTGCCCGCCATGTCCGACCTCGTTGTCCAAAAATCCTTCGCTCCGGCGCGACTGCCGGCCGGGCGCGCCCTGTTTCGCCCATCGTGCCGCCACATGCAAGCAACCGGAGGGGCTGCATTTTGTTGAGGCAGGCCAGCAGGTTCAACGTGAGGGGCAAACTTTTAGTGAAACGGCCTCAGTTGCGGCGCAATGGAACGGTCATTAAAATGTCGAATCTGCGCTTTCCTCAGGGAACAGACATGGTGCACCTTTTCCGGACTTCGCTCGGTGTGATGGCGCTCGCCGCGGCCAGTGTCGGCCTTGGCGGCGGGGCTCAAGCCGCCAACGGTCCGTTTCTCGCGCATCAGGCGCTCTATGACCTCAGCCTGGTCAAATCGCGCAGCAATTCGGTGAACAGCGCCCGCGGCCGGATCCTCTACAATTTCACGGGGAACGCCTGCGAGGGCTATACCTCGGAATTCCGCCAGGTCTCCGAGCTCGACAGCGGCGAGGGCAAGGTCACGCTCAGCGACCTCCGCTCCAATTCGTGGGAGGACGCCTCCGGCAAGAGCTACCGTTTCAAGATCGAGACGCGCATGAACCAGACGGATGCCGGCCGGGTCGACGGCTCAGCCGAGCGCGACGGCGACCACATCAACGTCAAGCTGAAGCTGCCGGCGCCGAAGACGTTCAAGCTCGACGGCAAGATCGTGTTCCCGACCGAGCAGATCCAGCGCATCATCGCCGCCGCCAAGGACGGCAAGTCGCTGCTGGAGCTCTCGGTCTATGACGGCTCCGATGACGGTCAGAAGGTCTACAACACGCTGACTGTGATCGGCCAGCCGGTCGCCCCCGACCGTGCCACCTCGACCGATCCGTCGACGTCGGACGAGCACATGAAGTCGCTGAAGCGCTGGCCGGTCACCGTCAGCTATTTCGACCGCGAGGCCCAGCAGAAGGAAGGCGAGCAGACCCCAGTCTACGCGATGGCGTTCGAGCTCTACGAGAACGGCGTCTCGCGCCAGCTCGTGCTCGACTACAATGATTTCGTCATCTCCGGCGCGATGGGCAAGTTCGACGTCAAGGACAGCAAGCCCTGCAATTGAGGGCTTCTCCGTCATTGCGAGCGTAGCGAAGCAATCCAGAATCCCTCCGCGGAAGCAGTCTGGATTGCTTCGTCGCAAGAGCTCCTCGCAATGACGGGGCTAGCTCTCGTCATACTCTCCAGCTACGCTCCTTCCCAACCACAAACTCGGGGAGCCAGCCCATGCCCAAGCTCGACCATCTCCGCCCCAGCGGCCTGCATCACAATCCGGCTTATTCTCACGTCGTCACCGCCTCGGGCGCTCGGACCATCTACATCTCCGGGCAGGTCTCCACCGACGAGGAGGGGCGGATCGTCGGCGAGGGCGATATCGCCGCGCAGACCACGCAGGTGATGCAGAATCTTGGGCACGCGCTGAAGGCGGCCGGTGCGAGCTATTCCAACATCGTGAAAATCACGACCTTCGTCGTGAACTACAAGCCGGAGCTGCGCCCCATCATCGGCAAGGCCCGCTCGGCTTTCTTCGAAGGCATGGAGCCGCCGGCCTCGACGCTGGTCGGTGTCACCGCACTCGCCGCGCCGGAATGGCTGATCGAGATCGAGGCGGTGGCGGTCGCGGACTGAGGAGACCTCGCAGGGTAGATTGAGCCTTGTGAGGCGGTTTCGAAGAAAGGAAAGGCCATGTCGCGAGGGCTTCGCATCGGAGAGGTCGCCGGCCGAACGGGCCGCAGCATTCACACCATCCGTTGGTATGAGGCTCAGGGCCTGATCCCCGGCGTCGTCAGGGACCGCGGCGGCCGGCGCGTCTACAGCGATTTTCACGTCGGTTGGCTAGATCTGATGGAACGCCTGCGCGGCACCGGCATGTCGGTCAAGCAGATGCGCGAATATGCGGCGCTTGCGAAACGAGGCGAAGCAGCGCTGACCGAGCGTCACGCGCTGCTCGCAGCGCACCAGCAGCGGGTGCAGGACAATATCCACCGCTGGTCGCAGGCTTTGGCACTCATCGAAGCCAAGGTCGAATTCTATGAGGAGTGGATCGCCAGCGGGGCGAGACCCGCCGTGTCGCCGCATGGACGCCTCAAGGCCGCGCCGGCCTCATTGGTTGCCGGGCGGCCTTAGCACCCGCCCGACCAATGTGGTGTCCATGTATTCGGTCAACTCGCGCAGTTTCCCGTCCGTCATGCGAATGACGAAGCAGTAGGTGTTGGCGTAGAGCTCGCCGGCAAGCGTCGTTGCATTGCCCCGGCACTCGGCGACGACGTAATCGCCTTCGCAGATGATGCGGGATAGCGTGAGGCTGTTGGGAGCAGTGAATTGTCCGCTGAGAGGCTTCATCAGCCGTTCCAGCACGTCGGCCTTGCCGACATAGTCGCCGGACCAGGCCGTCGAGCCGGTGATGCGCCAGACGAAATCATCGGCCATCGCGGCGATGAACGGGCCGGGGTCGCGACGTGCGCGCGCATCCATGATGTCCTGAATGAGCGCCTTGTTGTCGATCACTGTCATAGGCTGTCTCCTTGAATCGAGGCCAGCCATCTCTCTACAGGCTAGAGCATGCTCTAGATCAAGCGCAATCAGCCCTGTTGCGGCTTGAACCTGTCAAGCAGGAGAGCCATCGCCTCATCGGCCTGGTCGACAGGCACAAAGAGATGATCGTGGTGAAAAGCCGACACGGCATTCACGCTAATGCCGGCTTGGGCCAGACGTGCCGTGATGGCTGCCAGAAAGCCCACCGCATCGAGGGCGGAATGAACCGTCAAGGTGATGAGGCGCGAGGGACATTCATGGCGTAGCCCGGCACGTTCGGCCTCCTCCTGCAGCACCACCAGCGTGGTCCCTTCGCGTTCGCGGAACGTCAGGATGGGGCTGATGGTAGCCGGAATGCTCGCGCTCGGCGCAAGCGTGCAAAACGCGAAGATGCCGTCCATGATCTCCGGCTTCATGTTACTCAGCAGCGCGTCGAGATCGCGTTCGCCTGTCACCGTGCCAGTCCCCGAACCGGTAAGATCGGTTGAGCCCCTGCGAAGCTATCGGCGCCAGCGGCTGTTGGAGCCATCGTCAACATACCTTTGTATATCTCCTCCAATCCTTCTCATGCGCTGACCTTACACTGGTACAATTGAGCGACGGCGGGAGATTCTTACATTTGAGTCCACTCGGGTCACTGTGAAGAGGCTCAAATGAACGTCGTCATTCGAAAGCTCAACGGCTTGTGGCACCTCATCGTCGGGTCTTGTCAGATCCGAACGCCGTTCCTGGAAACTCAGGACCGGCAGTTGGTCGTTCAGTATGCCAGGCGTGCTTATCCGGGTGCACGAATCTTCGAACGCGACTGAGTTGAGCAGGAATAGATCACTCCTGCGCCTTCTCCGGGCCCTCATAGGCGATGCCGCGGATCACCGCGGCGCTGCCGAACTTCTTGCGCAGGCTGTCCACCGCGCGTTCGGCGTGGGCGGCGCGGCGGTCGAGCATGTCGGTGTCGTCGATCGCCGAGCCCTCGCGCAGCGCGCTGACGCCGGCGCCCATCAGGCGAAAGGCGGTGCCGTCGATTTCCTTGGCCAGCATCTCCCGGCAGATCGAGAAGATCTTCGCCGCGAGTTGCGTCGGGGCGGCGATCGACTGCGAGCGCGTGCGCTGGCGGAAATCGGCGGTCTTCAGCTTCAGCGTCACGGTCGAGCCGGCGAGCTCGCTGCTCTTCAGGCGCGTCGACGTCTTTTCGCAGAGCCGCCACAGGATTCTTTCCAGCGTCGCGAAATCGCGGATGTCGGTCTCGAACGTGGTCTCGCTGGAAATCGTCTTGGCGCCGCGGTCGGGCTCGACGCGGCGGTCGTCGATGCCGCGCGCGAGCCGCCACAGCCGGCGGCCGTCGCTCGGAAACTGCCGCATCATCTCGATCTCGTCGGCTTTCTGCAGGTCGGCGATGATGCGAAAGCCGCGCTGCACCAGGCGCTCCTGCGTGGCGGGGCCGACGCCGAAGATGAAGCCGACCGGCTTTTCCGCCAGCATCGCGCGCGCTTCCTCCTGGTCGAGCGCGGCAAAGCCTCTGGGCTTGTCGAGGTCGGAGGCGATCTTGGCCAGGAACTTGTTGCAGGACAGGCCGACCGAGACGGTGATGCCGATGTCGCGCTCGACGTCGCGGGCAAAGCGCGCCAGCACCTTGGCCGGGATCATGCCGTGCACGCGCTCGGTGCCGGAGAGATCGAGGAAGGCCTCGTCGATCGAGAGCGGCTCGACCAGCGGCGTCAGCGCCTGCATGGCCTGGCGGACCTCGCGGCCGACCCGGACATATTTCGCCATGTCGGGGCGGATCACGGTCGCATGCGGGCAGGCTTCCAATGCTTTGAACATCGGCATCGCCGAGCGAACACCATAGGTGCGCGCGATGTAACAGGCGGCCGACACCACGCCGCGCTTGCCGCCGCCGATGATGACGGGCTTGTCGGCGATCTCAGGGTTGTCCCGCTTCTCGACCGTTGCGTAGAAGGCGTCGCAGTCGATATGGGCGATGGTCAGGCTGGCGAGCGCGCGGTGGCGGACGAGGCGGGGGGAACCGCAAGCCGAGCAGCGCCGCACGCCCAAGTTCTGTACGCCCATGTCGAGGCCGGCCAGACAATCCCGGCAGAAGCAGCGGGGCACGGCCGCCTCAGGGGTGGTCACGGCACGTCGCGCTCCCAGGAGGGGTCGCCGAGCGCATCGCCGAGGACCTGCCGCGCTGCGGCAACGTTGGTCGGATGCAGTTCCGCGGCCTCGGCAAAGGCCTTCACCGTGGCATCGTCCCGCATCACGAAATCGAGCACGCTGAGCAGGAAATTCGGGTCCGCGGCGGCATTGCGCAGGGTCTCCGGACCGACCCCCGTCTCGGCCAGGAACAGGCCCAGCCGCTCAGGCTCGCCCGCGACGAAGGACAGGGCCTGAATCGCAACGATTTCAGCGACTTCGCGGGGGTTGTGAACAGGCTTTTTCACGGGGACGGTTTGCCTTTCCGTTAACTTTCGGTCTCTAATTTGGAATCATCATGCCCGAGTCTCGTCCTCAAGTCTTCCGGCCCCGACAAGCAACTGGAAACCACATCGCAGAAAGTGGGCCGTCGGGTTTAACGAAACTCAAGCGAATCTGCGGCTAGTTTGAATCCAGTTTTCGAAACGCCGGGAAGCGGCGTCTGAGGCGTCACATGGACCGGTCCTTCGGACCAATCAGGAGGGCGGGATGGCTAAGACCGTCCTGATCGTGGAAGACAACGAGCTCAACATGAAGCTCTTCCGCGACCTGTTGGAGGCGCACGGATACCAGACCTCCGGCACCAGCAACGGCTACGAGGCGCTCGACCTCGTGCGCAAGATGCGGCCCGACCTCGTGCTGATGGACATCCAGCTGCCGCAGGTCTCCGGCCTCGAGGTGACGCGCTGGATCAAGGACGATCCGGAACTGCGTGCCATTCCCGTCGTCGCGGTCACGGCGTTCGCGATGAAGGGCGACGAAGAGCGCATCCGCGAGGGCGGCTGCGAAGCCTATTTGTCCAAGCCGATCTCGGTCGGCAAATTCATTGAGACGGTCCGGCGTTTTATCGGATAGGAAGTGAGTTCACAGTGTCCGCGCGTATCCTGGTCGTCGATGACGTTCCCGCCAACGTCAAGCTGCTCGAAGCCCGCCTGTCCGCCGAATATTTCGACGTGATGACCGCCGCGAATGGCGCCGAGGCGCTCGCGATCTCGAGGCGTGCCGAATGCGACATCATCCTGCTCGACGTGATGATGCCCGACATGGACGGCTTCGAGGTCTGCCGCCGCCTCAAGACCGATCCGGCCACGCACCACATTCCTGTCGTGATGGTCACCGCGCTCGACAGCCCCGCCGACCGCAATCGCGGGCTCGAGGCCGGCGCTGATGACTTCCTGACCAAACCCGTCTCCGATGTCGTGCTGATCGCGCGGGTGCGCTCGCTGACGCGGCTGAAGATGATGACCGATGAGCTGCGCATGCGCGCCATCACCTCGCTCGAGATCGGCATGCAGGCGCCCGAGCGCAGTGCGATCGCCGACACCGGCAAGGGTGGCCGCATCCTCCTGGTCGACGACCGCCAGTCCTCCTACGAGCGGCTGGCGACGATCCTCGCCGCCGAGCACACCATCGACGTCGAGCCGAACCCGACGGAGGCGCTGTTCCACGCCGCCGAGGGCAATTACGACCTGCTGATCGTCTCGCTCGACCTCAACAATTTCGACGGCCTGCGCCTGTGCAGCCAGGCGCGCTCGCTGGAGCGCACGCGCCATGTGCCGATCCTGGCCATCGCCGAGCCCGAGAACTCGACGCGGCTGCTGCGCGGCCTCGAGATCGGCGTCAACGACTATCTGCTGCGCCCGATCGACAAGACCGAGCTCTTGGCGCGCGCCCGCACCCAGATCCGCCGCCGCCGCTACACCGACCATCTGCGCGACAACGTGCAGAACTCGATCGAGATGGCGATCACCGACGCGCTCACCGGCCTGCACAATCGCCGCTACATGGAGAGCCATCTGGCGACGCTCGCCGAGCAGGCCGCGACCCGCGGCAAGCCGCTGGCGCTGATGATCCTGGACATCGACTACTTCAAGTCGATCAACGACAATTACGGCCACGATGCCGGCGACGACGTGCTGCGCGAGTTCGCGGTGCGGGTGCGCAAATCGATCCGCGGCATTGATCTCGCCTGCCGCTACGGCGGCGAGGAATTCGTCATCGTGATGCCGGAGACCGATCTTCACGTCGCCGGCATGGTCGCCGAGCGCCTGCGCCGCTCGATCGCGGGCGAGCCGTTCGCGATTCACAAGGGGGCGAAGCGCATCGAGGTCACGATCTCGATCGGCCTCACCACGCTGGAGCACAAGGGCGAGGCGGTTGCCGACGTCCTCAAGCGCGCCGACACCGCGCTCTACCGCGCCAAGCACGACGGGCGCAATCGCGTGGTGTCGCAGGCGGCGTGAGGGCCGCCCGCACAAAGTTGCGAAAACAACCCCATGCACAGTAGCCGGCGCGAGCCGGATCAATGGGTTATGCGGGGTGGCGAGATGGCTCGCGCCGGCAGCGGCGTCATTTGACCCGTCGGGCAAAACAGGAGCATATTGGTAGGGTGGCGGCGGTCCTCGAAACTCCGCTGTCATTCCCCGCCTTGTGCGCAATCGCGCACTGGAGCGGGGAATCCAGTACGCCGCGGCCTCTCTGGTTCAATCACAACCGCCTCTGGAATACTGGATCACCCGCCTTCGCGGGTGATGACACCTGACGATACGACGACAGCGGCTATTTCGCGCGCTTGCGTCTCTTCTCCGCATCACCGCCCACATCCACCCCCGCATTCCGTAGCAGCACCGTCGCCGCTTCCTTCGCCGCCCTTGCCATCGCCGGATCGTCGCGCACCAAGTCCTGCGCAATCGAGCCGTCGACCAGCAGCACGAGCTGCGTTGCGAGCGCCTCAGCGTCGGCAACGCCGAGCTCGGTCAGGCGGTCGCGAAACCAGAGGCGGCGGCTTTCCTTGAAGGCGATCGCGATCTTCTTCACGGCGCGGTCTTGAGGGCCGAGCTCGGCGACCGCGTTGACGAACGGGCAGCCGCGAAAGTCCTTGGCCGCAAAGCGTCGCTCCAGCGAATCGAAGGTGGCGAGGATCTGCTCGGCGGGCAGCTTGTCGGAGGGGCGTGCGTGGACGAAGCGGCGCTCGAGATAGGCCGCGATCAGCGCGTCCTTGGACGGGAAGTGGTTGTAGAGCGTGCGCTTGGAGATGCCGACCTCGGCCGCGATGGTGTCGACGCCGATGGCGCGAATGCCTTGCAGATAGAACAGCTTGTCGGCGGTCTGAAGGATCCGCTCTTTCATCGTCTGTGGGGCAGGCGGGGGAGCCATGCGGAGCTAAGCATCCTGTTCGCTTGACAGCAGCGGATATCTATAGCCTAAGTACACAGGTCTGTGTACCAAAAAACATCGGCAAAAGCAGACGACGGCACCCGTGCCGCGCCCAAAAGGGAGAAGAAGAATGCCCCTGCTGCAGGTCCTGCGCCCGACCTTGCCGATCCTGATCGGCGCCTCGATCATGCTGACGTTGAGCATGGGGCTACGGCAGTCGCTCGGCATCTTCATGCAGCCGCTGACGCACGACATCCACATTTCGATCTCGGATTTCACGCTGGCGCTGGCCGTGCAGAACCTCGCCTGGGGCTTCCTGCAGCCGCCCGCCGGCGCTCTCACCGTGCGCTACGGCTTTCGCCCGATCATGATCGTGGGCGCGCTGATGTACATCGCGGGCCTCGCGCTGATGGCGACGGCGAACGGGCTTCTCAGCATCATGATCGGCGCCGGCGTGCTGATCGGGACCTCGCTCGCCTGCACCGCGGCGGCGATCGCGATGTCGGTGGCGGCGCGCGCGGTGCCCGAAACGGTGCGCTCGACGGTGCTCGGCATCGTCTCCGGCGCGGGCTCGCTCGGGGCGCTGTTGTCGGCGCCGATCGGCCAGATGCTCAACGAGGGCTTTGGCTGGCGCATCGGGCTTGCCGGCTTCGTCATCATGTCGGTGCTGATGATCCCGGCGGCCTGGTTTGCCGGGCGCGTCGACAAGATCCCGCTGCCCAAGCCCGCCGCCGACGACATCGACGATGCCACGGCCGCGACGGCTGCAAGGACCGCGTTCGGCAATGCGTCCTTCGTGGTAATGACCTGCGCCTATCTCGTCTGCGGCATGCAGCTCGTGTTCCTCACCACGCACCTGCCGTCGTACCTTGCAATCTGCGGCCTCGATCCGATGCTGAGCGCGCAGACGCTCGGCATGATCGGCGGCTTCAACGTGCTGGGCTCGCTGTTCTTCGGCTGGGCGGGCCAGCGCTGGAACAAGCTGGCGCTCTTGGGCGGGATCTACATCCTGCGCTCGCTGGCGCTCGCCTGGTACTTCATGCTGCCGGCAACATCGTTCTCCACGCTGCTGTTCGGCGCGATCATGGGCTTCCTGTGGATGGGCGTAGGCCCGCTGGTCGCAGGCGCGGTCGCCGAGATGTTCGGCCTGCGCTGGCAGGCGATGATCCAGGGCCTCGCCTTCATGAGCCACCAGATCGGCAGCTTCCTCGGCGCCTACGGAGGAGGGCTGCTCTACGACGCACTCGGCTCCTACACCATGGCCTGGCGCATCGGCGTCGCGCTCGGCCTTGCCGGCGGCATCGTGCAGGTCGCATTCGCGCTGATCCGCCCATCGCAGCCGCCAGCGCCGGTGTTGCGGACGGCCTAGCAGGGGCAACTGGTCGCTTTCGTCAGCTTGGGAGCTTACCGCGGACGCCGCGCTGTTTAGCCGTCATGGGCCGATTGTAAACCAGCGCAGACTACAACCGTTCAAGCCGGGCAGAGACGGCTTGCCGCCTCCGATCATGGCCAACTGCCGTAGACAAGCAGGACCCGAGATGGACATGGGCAGGAGAGGAGAACCCGGCGGATCGGCGGCGGCTCCTCACGGGCCTTGTGAGCCCAATAGGGGTCAGGGTCGCACCATTGTCGGCAAGGACAAGCGGATCCGCTGTGAGAAATCGGCTGCGCCATCGGCCGCCTGTGCGGCTTCGTTGATCAAGGACCCCCGCCTCAATTCATCAAACGGCAGCGTCGCATCTATCCGGCCGGAGTGGTAGAGATAGCTATCGATCAGTCCGTTGAACAGATGTCGAATGTCGAAGCGCCCCCGTCGGCCCGCCGCATTTGCATAGCGCACGATGTTGATCGTACAGCTGTTGGTCAACAGATGGTAGAACTCCGGCCGATCGGCTAGCTCGTTGATGCGCGTCAAATAGATCATCAGCAGCCGGCGCGCGTCGTCAACCGATGTATTGAGGCGATACAGGTACACCGGCTCGTGGCGATGGTTGGTGCGCACGCCCACAACATCACGCTCTTCACCGACCACGTAGATGAGCTCGAATTGCTTGAACAGGGAGGCGACGGGCGCAAAGCCTTCGCCGACCTCAGGACGCGTCTCGATGGAGATGGCCAGTGGTGGCGCATTGTCGAAGACAAAACTCACAAACGTGTGCCCGACTAGCCCCTCGGTGAAATAGGAAACGTAGAAATCGAGGGCTATCAAGTGCGACAGCGACAGCTCGCGCTCCTCGTAGCGCACCGTGAAGTCGCTTCGACTTCGGTAGTCGAAGTTACGGACGCCGGTCAGGCGCACGCGGTCGCCGTCGATGGCCGCCCGCGGCATCACCGCGACTTCCGGTCGCCAATCCCGATCGTGTGATGGAGGGATTGAGATCCACCATACGACGACACCGAAAAACATGACGAGGAAGAGAGCGGACATGCGCGGTTGGCGCGAACGCCAGAGCGCCCAAATCGCAAAGCCCGCAAACGCTCCGGCCGCAATCGTACGCAGCCAGGACCAAGGCAAGTTCGAGTAGTAGATGGCCAGTACGGCCCATGTGACGAGCAGGACCCGAATGAGAAGGCCAATCGGCTTTCTCGGCCACATGACCAACATTGATACGAATTTGCGCACTGAAGTCACCTGGCTGCTCCTGCCGCGAAGCTGCGGCCATGCCCTTCGACAGCTGCGTTGTGTCAGATCACCTGTCGTTTCATTGTGAGCGGCTACACGCTACAGTAGCTTTTCGCGAACGAGAAGCGATGGCCTCGTTTTTACAGCGCGTTCAAGGGGCTGCGCGACATCACCTTCGTGGCGCGCGTGTTGCTGCCGATGTCCGTCGGTTCGACTCTTTCCGGGCCTCCGCCACTGGAAGGATGCGGGCCGGGTGATGCTGCTGTCCGGCGCATTCGGAATTCTCCCTGGCCTCGCCATGCTCGCGGGATTTCCGATGACAGGTCCTTTGCTCGGATTTGTGCTCGGCGTCGATCTGATCTCCCGCGGCATAGCCTGGCTGACTATGCGTGGCGGCCGGCGGCGAGAACGGCATAACGGAATGAATCGATAAATAGTGAATGGGGAGTGCGCTGATGGCGATCGCAGTTGAAAGACCAATCCTCCTGATCAAGAAGTTCGCGGGTATGCTTCTCCTGCTTTTCGGTTTGCTATTCACGGCGCTCGGCTTGAGTAACGAGTCCAGCGGATTCGCCGCGATCGGTGTTGCCTTCCTTGTTGCCGGCGCGATCTTTCTGGCGCTCAAGATCATCAGGCGCAACCAGGGCGGTCCGCTCTGACCGAGGTCGCAAGATCGTCGCTGCGAGAGCCATGCACAGCATCGTAATCGCAAAGGTCCGGCCGCTTCAACCGGACGCAGCTGACACGCAACGAGAAGGGCCGTGCGCAGTGATGACAGGAACTCTGTTGAATGCGTTGTACAGCGCGCGGCGGATCCGACCGTCGATGAGCGTAACATTTCGTTCGCTGTCGATCGCGGTGGTGCTCTCGGCCGGGCCCGGTGGAGCGAGCCTGGCGCAGCAAGCGCTTCAGACAGGTGGCGCGGCCACGCTCTTTCAGAACGTCCGCATCTTCGATGGCAAGAGCGCCACGCTGTCTGCCTCCTCCAACGTCTTGGTGCGCGGCAACAAGATTGAATCAATCTCGCTACAGCCGATAGCGGTGGATAGCCCGGCGGAGATTCGCATTGTCGAAGGCGGCGGACGCACATTGATGCCCGGCCTCATCGACAACCATTGGCATGCGATGCTGATCCGAGTCACGCCGGCACAGTCGCTCGGCGACGTCGGCTACGTCAATCTTGTCGCTGGCGACGAGGCCACGCACACTCTGATGCGCGGTTTTACTAGCGTTCGAGATGTGGGCGGGCCGGTGTTCGGGCTCAAAAGCGCCATCGACGAAGGTATCATCAAGGGTCCGCGCATTTATCCGTCCGGCGCGGTCATTACTGTCACGAGTGGGCATGGGGACTTCCGCCAGCTTACCGACCTGCCGCGGACGATCGGCGGCATGCTCACCCGCATGGAGCAGACCGGCGGGGCAATGGTTGCGGACAGTCCCGACGAGGTCCGCGTCCGTGTCCGCGAACAGCTCATGCAAGGCGCCTCCCAAGTCAAGTTGACGGCTGGCGGCGGAGTGTCGTCACCTTTCAGTCCAATCGACGTGACCACGTTCACCGAACCCGAAATACGCGCGGCCGTCGAAGCGGCTGAGAACTGGGGCACGTACGTCGCTGCGCATGCCTTTACGGCTGCTGCAATTCGGGGAGCCATTGCGGCTGGGGTGAAGTGTATCGAACACGGCTTGCTGATGGACGACGCAACAGCGAAGCTGATGGCAGAGAAGGGTGTTTGGCTGAGTATGCAGCCTCTCCCCGAGGATTTGAGGCTGGGCTTTCCTGTAGGCTCCATCCAGCGAGCCAAGGCGGATGAGGTCTGGCCCGGCATAGCCAGATCCTACGAGTTGGCGAGGAAGTACAAGATCAAGACGGCGTGGGGCACCGACGTCCTGTTCTCTGCAGCGCTCGCGCGCCAACAGGGGGCCATCCTGGCCTCACTCGCTCGCTGGTACACGCCCGCCGAAGCGCTGACCATGGCGACATCGACGAATGCCGAACTGCTGGCGCTATCGGGCAAGCGGAATCCCTATCCCGGCAAACTTGGCGTCGTGGAACAGGGCGCACTCGCGGATTTGCTGCTCGTCGACGGAAATCCCCTGGACAATATCGGCCTTCTTGCCGACCCCGCCAACAATTTCAAGATCATCATGAAAGATGGAATTATCTACAAAGATACGCTTGCCCGTTAGCAGCAACGCCATCGCCCTTTCGATCGACGAAGTCGCGATCGATCCCAACGGTGGGCTGCCAAATTTCGCGTTTGGGTCGTGTCAGGCTGTGGTCGGCCTTCTCAGATTGAAAATGGGCTTGAGTTGCAGAGTGTTAGCCAGTTCATAATCCTAATCGCGCCGGCCAGCTTAAGCTTTTCGAGACAACCGCTCGGGAGGCAACGATGACACCCGGCTGGCTCATTTTCCCTGCGACTATCGCCTGTGTCTGCTTCCTGGCCATTGTGAGTTTGATCATGCTTGGCGCTTGGTAGGCGGCTGACGAAGAGAATCTTGAAAGAGCGCGCTCTGAAGATTCGCCCATAGACCGACGCGAACTCATGTCGGTCGGAATTCGATCGGGTGCGGCCATGGATTGCGCGAATTGCGGCAGAGTCAATCCGGAGGGAACGAAGGTCTGCGGCGATTGCGGCGCGCCGCTGTTCGTTCGCTGCCCTGCGTGCGGGGGCGACAATCCGACGGGCAAGAACTTCTGTGGCGACTGCGGTGCCGCGCTCACGCCGACCGTACCGCCAAACGTGATGACAGGGGCCGGCGCATCGACGTCCATCGTGGCACCGGTCACGGAGCGCGCAGGCTTGTTAGCCGCACCAAGTTCTTCCGCCGAGCGTCGTCAGCTCACAGTGATGTTCTGCGATCTCGTCGGCTCGACGGCACTGGCGACAAAGCTCGACCCGGAAGATCTACGGGACATCATTGCTGAGTACCGCGATAGCGTAGCTGCGGTCGTCCGCAAGTACGGTGGCACCGTCAGCCGTTACATCGGCGATGGCATGCTCATCCTGTTCGGTCATCCTTCAGCGCATGAGGACGATGCCGAACGCGCAGTGCGCGCTGCGCTTGAGATCGCCGCGACCAGGCACGCGCCGGGAGCCCCACCCGAGCTCGAGCTGCGCGTTCGTCTTGGGCTCGCGACTGGCCTCGTCGTCGTAGGTGACCTTATCGGCAGCGAAGCGGCGGAGGCGCAGGCAGTCCTTGGCGAGACGCCGAACCTTGCCGCTCGACTGCAAGCGCTCGCCGAACCGGATGGGGTCGTCATCGCTGAGGACACGCGGCGGCTCATCGGCGGGCTCTTTGACTACGAGAATCTCGGCGCCGTGACGCTGAAGGGTTTCGCCGCACCGGTGCAAGCCTGGCGGGTGCTTCATGAGGGAACAGCGGAAAGCCGCTTCGAGGCATTGCACCCTTCGGTCCTCGCCCCGCTGGTTGGGCGTGAGGAAGAACTCGCGCGGTTGGAGCGGAGCTGGAGCCATGCGCGGGCGGGCACCGGTCAAGTCATGCTGCTCGTCGGCGAGGCGGGGATCGGCAAGTCGCGCCTCGTTGCGGCTCTTCAGGAGCGTATCGAGCGGGAGCCGCACACCTGCTTGCGCTACTTCTGCTCGCCTCATCATCAGGAAAGCGCGCTTTACCCCTTCACCGCACAACTCCAGCGGGCGGCAGGCTTTGATCGTGAGGACACACCGACGACCAAGCTCGACAAACTTCGAGCGCTCCTATCGCCTGCATTGCCGCCCGACGAGGACGTGGCGATCCTGGCCGAGTTGCTGTCGATCCCGAACGATAATCTATACTTGCCGGTTACGAGTACGCCGCAACAAAAGAAGGAGAGAAGCTTCGCCGCTCTGGTTCGCCAGCTTGAAGCTCTCGCGCAAAAATGTCCAATCATGATCGTGTTCGAGGACATGCAATGGATCGATCCAAGCTCGCGCGAGCTGCTGGACCGAACCGTCGATCGCGTAGCAAGCCTACCGGTTTTGGTCTTGATCACCTACCGCCCCGAGTTCCAGTTGGTATGGACCGGAAAGCCGCATGTCAGCTCGCTCGTGCTGAACCGGCTTGACCAGAAAGCGGGCGCTGCGCTGATCCGGAGCGTGGCAGGTGGCCAGACGCTGCCGACCGAAATCGTCAATGAAATTGCCGAACGAACGGATGGCGTGCCGCTGTTCGTTGAGGAGTTGACCAAAGCGGTGCTCGAAACGAGCCCCGAGGGTATCGCGCGAGCGATCTCCTTCGCGCCGCTGCCCGGACTTGCCGTACCGGCCACGCTACATGCTTCGTTGATGGCGCGGCTCGACCGGATTGGCCCGATCGCCAAGGAGGTGGCACAAATCGGCGCGGCTATCGGCCGCGAGTTCTCCTACGATCTACTGGCCTCGGTCGCACAGCGGTGCGACAACGAGTTGCGGGCGGCGCTCGACCGGCTGATCAACACCGGCCTCGTGTTTGGGAGTGTCGAGCCGCCCGACGCCAATTTCTTGTTCAAACATGCACTGGTCCAGGATGCGGCATACGGCACAATGTTGCGCGGCCAACGCCGCGAGCTGCACGCGCGGATCGCTGGCGCACTGGAGGAGAGGCTTGCCAGGGGCATCCAAGAGCAGCCGGAAATCCTCGCCCACCACTGCGGACATGCGGGCCTGGCCGAAAAGGCGGTTTCCTATTGGCAGGAGGCTGGTGAGCGTTCAAAGGCTCGATCGGCAATGACAGAAGCAATCGCGCAGATGCGAAAGGCGCTCGATCTGCTATCCCAACTGCCGGATACTCCCGCGCGCCAGCGCACCGAAACCGACCTTCAGCTCGCGCTTGGCGGTGCACTGATCGCCGCGAAGGGCCACGCGGCCGAAGAGACCGGCAGGGCCTACGCCCGGGCGCGTTGCCTCTGCGAGGCACTCAACGACACGCCGAACCTGCTCAAGGCACTCTGGGGCGAGTTCGTGCATTATCACGTCCGTGGTGACACGGACCGATCGCATCGCATCGCCGAGAATCTGCTTGATTTGGCCGGACGACAGAACGATGCGGCCATTCTTGTCGCCGGTCATCGGGCAGTCGGCGATAGCTGGCTTCATCGTGGACAATTGGCCTTGGCGCGCAGCCATCTCGAGCGGGGGCTCGCCCTTTACGATCCGGCGCAGCAGCGCTCTCTGACGGCCCTGTTCGCAGAAAACGCCCGCGTGGCGATGCTTTCGTTCCTCTCGCTGACATGTGGCCTTCTTGGCTTCGCCGATCAGGCGCGCGTGCAGAGCAGTGACGCCCTGGCAGAGGCCCGCGATTCGTCGCACCCGATCAGCCTCGCATTCGCGCTGAGCGTTGCCTGCCGATTGCATTTCGTGCTCGAAGACGCGGGCATGGTTGGGCGACGGGCGGACGAGCTGGTTGCGCTCACCACCGAGCAGCGCTTTGCCTTCTTTCTCGCGATGGGGACGGCATATCGCGGCTGGACGCTGGCCGAAGCCGGCGACCCCGAGGCCGGGGTGGACTTGCTGCGGCGCGGCATCGAGGGATTCCAGGCGTCCGGCGCAGCATGGACTCTTCCGTTCTACCTCGCGCAGCTCGCAGCAGCCGAGGCAAAGGCAGCACGATTTGAAACCGGGCTCGGCCAACTCTCCGACGCCTTGGCACTCACCCAGAAATCGGGGGTGCGGTGGTTCGAGGCCGAGCTGCATCGGCGCCGAGGCGAGTTGATGCTGAGGGCTCGGCCAGGCGCCGAGGCCGATGCGGAGACCGAGTTTCGCCACGCCATTGCGATTGCTCACCAGCAGGAGGCGAAACTCTGGGAACTTCGCTCCGCCGTCAGTCTCGCCCGGCTCTGGCGTGATCAGGACAGGGGTGATGAAGCACGCGGTCTTCTCGCGCCGGTCTACGGTTGGTTCGACGAGGGCTTCGATACCCGCGACTTGAAGGAAAGCAAGGCGCTGCTGGAAGAACTCTGAGTGTGACACGTGGAACTTATCGTCAGCGCGCTCCATTGGAGCTCCGAAGCGTTCTCGGGTTTGGCGACTCCCTGTGCTGCCGACGAGGAAGGCAAACGCCGGAATGTTCAACGGCAATACGGCTGTCCACGGCAGGAGCCGTGAGGTTTCGTGCCGTTCACCCACGCCTTCGGCAATACCACCAGGGATGACCGGCTAAAGATCACGACCGGTGCATCGTCACTCGGTAGCACGCCTCGGCAGCCTTAGCGCCATTGGCCGGCCGTGCCGGGCGAGGTCTTGCCAATGAGGGCGACGGCATTCAAGCCCTGAGGGTCGGCCATCGCGAGAGCTTGCCCTGCCATCCGCATCCCTTCCGAACCCGGATCAGGTACTCGACCGCAACCACTGCGAAAAGACCCGAATGGTCCGCGCGCGCGGATGGCTTGGCCTGCTGACCACATAGAAGCCATAGCCGGGCAGGCTCAACGAGAATGCCTTCACGAGCGTGCCGGTGGCGAGGTCGTGCGCCACGAGCACATCACTGAAGATCCCGACGCCCTGTCCGCTGATCACCGCCTCGATGGCGTGCAGTTCTTCCCGGAAACTCAAGTGCTGCAGGTCCTTGTATGGGGGCACCTCGCGCCACCGGCGCTGGGCCGCACCAAGCCATCTCTGCCACGTCGGTGGCTCGCGATCGGCCGGCGACCAATAGGAGTGGATCAGAACATGCTTTGCGAGGTCGACTGGTCTCTTCAGGCGTCCCGTTGAAAGCAAATCCGGACTGCAGACCGGCCAGAACGTATCGCTGAAGAGCTCATCGACGATCCCGTCTGTCGGCGGTACGCGGCTGGTCGCATAGCGAATGGCAACGTCACTATCTCCGGCCTGCAGATCGAGCACCGTGTCAGTGCCGATCACTTCCAGCGGCACGTCGGGATGCAACTTCCGCCACAGGGGCAGGCGGGGCACGAGCCAGCGGCTGGCGAAGGCGTTGGTCGTCGTCACCCGGAGCGGCTGCTGGTCACCTTCCTCCTTGACGGACGCAATGGTAGCGGCAAACGTCTCGAGCCCGCCGCGAATGGCCGGAAACAGCCGCGCGCCGGCCTCGGTCAACGAAAGCGGACGTGGTCTGCGCCGGAACAAGGCGCGGCCGCAATACTGCTCGAGCAAGCCGATCTGGTGGCTGATCGCGGTTGGCGTGACGCCGAGTTCTGCCGCGGCTTTCTTGAAGCTCAGATGACGGGCGGCAGCTTCGAAAGCGCGGAGCTCGATCAGGGGAGGCAGCTTGTGCATGCGCGGTCAGTCTAGGTGAAATCAGTTCATCGTCACCTGAATTCTTCGGATTTGCTCTGAGACAGCCCAGGATCGAGGATATGGCGGGTCAAGCTGAGGAGCCCATGTCATGTCCATCGCATCTATTGCCAGCGCTGCCGCCGAACTTGGCGCCTCCTTCGGAGGAGAACTGCTCAAGCCAGCAGACGAGGGCTACGACGAGGCGCGCAAGGTCCACAACGGGCTGGTCGACAAACGGCCAGCATTGATTGCCAGGTGCCGCAGTGCGGCCGATGTCGTGGACGCGGTGACACTTGCGACCAAGCTCGGCCTCGAGGTCGCGGTTCGCGGCGGCGGCCACAATGTGGCGGGGCGCGCAACCATCGACGGCGGGATCATGATCGACCTCTCACCCATGAAGGGGATTCGGGTCGACGCCATCGGCAAGACCGTATGGGCGCAGGGCGGGGTCACCTGGGGCGAGCTCAATCGAGAAACGCAGCTTCACGGACTTGCGGTGACCGGCGGCGTGGTCTCGACCACCGGCATCGCGGGTCTGACGCTCGGCGGAGGGCTGGGCTGGCTGATGGGCAAGTACGGCCTCGCATTGGACAATCTGCGGGCTGTCGAACTCGTCACGGCCGATGGCAAGGTTCTGCGGGCCAGCAAGCAAGAGCAGCCCGATCTGTTTTGGGCCGTGCGCGGCGGCGGCGGAAACTTCGGGATTGCCACCAGCCTCGAATACGACCTCCATAAGGTAGGGCCGGTCATCACCGGCGGCCCGATCGTCCACCCAATCGAGCGCTTCCGCGACGTGCTGGAATTTTTCCGGACCAGCACGCGATCGCTCACGGACGAGCACATGCTGTTCGCATCCCTGACCCATGCCCCCGACGGGTCCGGCAGGGAGGTCGCGGCCCTGGTCACCAGCCACTGCGGTGAAGTTGCCGAGGCCGAACGAGCGATGCAGCCGCTGAAACAGTTCGGAACTCCGATTCTGGATGCAGTCGGACCGATGACCTATTGCGACCTCAACCGGATGCTCGACGCCAACTATCCGAAAGGCGCCTTCAACTATTGGAAGTCGAACTTCCTCGTGGAGCTGAGCGATGGGGCGATTGCGACGATGATCGAATGTTTCGCCCGCTGCCCGACTCCCATGGGGCAGCTGCTGCTCGAGCATATCCACGGTGCCGCGGCCCGCGTGGATGCCGGGGATACGGCGTTCGTGCATCGGCAGGAGGGCTACAATTTCCTGATCCTCGCGCAATGGACGCAGGCCAGCGATACCAGCCGCAGCATCGCGTGGGCACGCGCAACCTATGAAAGGATGCGGCCCTTCTTTGCGTCCGGACGCTATGTCAATTATCTCGATGATGACGAGACAGGCGATCCCGTTGCCGCTGCCTATGGGCGGAATTACCGCCGCCTGCAGCAGATCAAAGCGAAATACGACCCTACGAACTTCTTCCGGATGAACCAGAACATCCGGCCGCTTGCTTGATTGCCGGCTGATGATTCCTCGCTCTCGTCAGGATGTGAGTAGAAACCAAGCCGCGACCTGATCCAAAGTGGGTGGGCCGAGCTGATGTCCGGGAGGGACTTGACAATGGCGGTCGTGTGCAGGCCCGCTCGCATCGACGACTTGAAGCAGGCCGATGACCTCGTCGTCGCCAGCATCAACGAGCTCACTGAACGGCGGGGGTTCGGGAAGATGGCATCCTCTCGCCCGCCGAATTTTCAGGCCTTCTCGCTGGCGGATGATCCCGAAGGCTTATGGGTGGCCGATGATGACGGAGAAATTGTCGGCTTCGCGTGGAGTTGGGTCTGTGGCGAGCTTTGGTTCCTGGCTCAATTGTTCGTCGCGCCGGATCGTCAGAGCGATGGCATTGGCAATCAACTCATCAACAAGGCGTTCGCGCATGCAGACATGCGCGGAGCACCCATCAGGGCACTGATCACCTTCACGTTCAACAACGTATCTCAAGGCCTCTACATCCGCCACGGACTGTTCCCGCGCTTTCCGATCTACATGGTCAGCGTCCCTCGCGACCGCCTGGCGCCACGATTGGCTGCGTCGCGGCTCCGTCTTGAATCTCTCATGGCCGACGCAATCGCATACGACGAGCTGGCGGCGATCGATGTCAGTGCTGTCGGCGTTTCCAGGGAGAAGCACCATCGATTTCTCCTGGGCGACAGCACGACGCGCGGATTCACCATCCACGCCGGCAATGAGTGCGTCGGGTATGTCTATATTTCGGCTGGACACATTGGTCCGCTTGCAGTCCGCAGGCCAGATCTCGTTGACGCCGCTTTTGCCACTGCGTTGTCGTTCGCGGCACAGACCGATTGTCCAACCATTTCGGCCTTTGTGCCGGGCGCGAGCGAGCCAGCGCTCAAGGCTGCGACCGACCACGGGATGCGTCTGACGTTCCCGATGCTGCTGATGTCGAACAGACCGTTCGGAGATTGGGGCAGCTACCTCCCGCGAAATCCGGGTTTCATGTAGGGGATTCAACCGAGAAGGCTGGCGTCGCGGGGCAGGCAGGAAGGCTACGGAATGATGGCTGGATCGCCGCTCGTTCCGGGCCGGGTCATGCTCTAGCCTTATCGGGACCGCGGGCTGCGCTCTGGATGGAGCGGCCGTTGCGCATAAGGGTTATCCATGCACATGGCCGAAAGGCCCGCAGCGCTCGCTCTACACTCGTCCCATGAACGATACTGGCAGGAAATCCAGGTGACGCCGCCCCATTCCCATCTCTGCATGCATACCGGATAGTTGCCGCCGAACCGCTGTGCTGCGGCTGGGCTGGGCGCGGACATGGTGATCAAGACAAAGAGGAGACAGGCAGGCGCGCGCATCATGATCAGCGCGGCCGGGGCGGAGGCGGCTGCTTGAACCTCACGCGCGGGTTCACGTCGCAATAGGTGTTCCATCGCCCGGACGCCGACGCCAGGCATTGTTCTCGCGTCGAATACATGCATTCGCCGGGAAAGCCGAGGTGTCCGCCGACCACGCACCAGGGATAGGCGCGCTCAGCGTTTGCTGCGGAAGAAAATCCGATGACCATGACGACAATCAGTAGGGCGATGCGCATGCGATCTCCATCATGTCAACTGAGCGGCAACGCCAGAGGTTCGCCTTCGAAAAATAGCCGCTTGATGATCGTGGCTCAAGAATAATGGCCTAAGCTGGTTAGAGGGGCAGGCAACAATTCCGTGTCGCACTGCATCGTTCCTGCCAACGTTCGACGGCTTGTCGCCGGTGCTTAGGAACGTCCGCAGGGCTTGGTAGCTGGCCCAGGGACACGCGAACACGCGCGCCAAAACAGCAACGGGGCCCGAAAGGGCCCCGTAAAAATCCTTGGCGCTGCGCCGATCTTACTTGATCTTGGCTTCGCGGAATTCGACGTGCTTGCGTGCGACCGGGTCGTACTTCTTCTTGACCAGCTTGTCGGTCATGGTGCGCGAATTCTTCTTGGCGACGTAGTAGAAGCCGGTGTCGGCCGAGGACACGAGCTTGACCTTGATGGTGACCGCTTTGGCCATGTTCTGAACCTCAGAATATCAGGGGGAATCTGGAGCCGGCCAAACGGCCCGCGTTGGCCGGCAACCTAGCCAGAAACGGCGGGAAGTCAAGGTTTCAGGGGACAGAAACCGCTCAAATCGGGCCCATCAGGCCTCGAAGAACCGGTTTTTCGGCCGGGGCAGGCCCAGATTCTCCCTCAAGGTGGGCCCTTCATAGTCTTTGCGGAAAATCCCGCGCCGCTGCAGCTCCGGGACCACCTTGTCGACGAAATCGTCGAGGCCGGCGGGCAGGAACGGGAACATGATGTTGAAGCCGTCGGAGCCGCGCCCGACCAGCCATTCCTCCATCTGGTCGGCGATGGTCTTGGCCGTGCCGACGAAGGACAGGCCGCCATAGCCGCCGACGCGCTGGGCGAGCTGGCGCACGGTGAGCTTCTCGCGGGCGGCGAGGTCGACCAGGCGCTGCCGGCCGCTCTTGCTGGCATTGGTCTCGGGGATCTCGGGCAGGGGGCCATCGGGATCGAAGCCGGAAGCGTCGGTGCCGAGGATGACGGAGAGCGAGGCGATGGCGCTGTCGTAATGCACGCGGCTGTCGAGCAGAGCGCGCTTCTCCTTGGCTTCATCGACGCTGTCGCCCACGACGACGAATGCGCCGGGGAGGATCTTCAGGTGCTCGGGGTCGCGGCCGATCTTCTCCATGCGGCCCTTGATGTCGGCATAGAGTTTTTGGCCGTCGGCGAGGCTGCCGCCGCCGGTGAACACGGCTTCCGCAGTCTCGGCGGCGAGCTGCTTGCCGTCTTCGGAGGCGCCGGCCTGCACGATCAACGGCCAGCCCTGCACGGGGCGGGCGATGTTGAGGGGGCCACGCACTTTGAAGTATTTGCCCTTGTGGTCGAGCGTGTGCATCCGGGCGGGATCGAAGAACAGGCCGCTCTCGACGTCGCGCACGAAGGCATCGTCGGCGAAGGAATCCCAGAGGCCGGTGACGACATCGTAGAATTCGCGGGCACGCTTGTAGCGCTCGGCGTGCTCCATATGGTCGTCGAGGCCGAAATTCAGCGCCGCATCCGGGTTCGAGGTGGTGACGATATTCCACCCCGCACGGCCGCCGCTGAGATGGTCGAGCGAGGCGAAGCGGCGCGCGACGTGATAGGGCTCGTCGAACGTGGTCGAGCCGGTCGCGATCAGGCCGATGCGCTCGGTCACCGCCGAGAGCGCCGACAGCAGCGTGAACGGCTCGAACGAGGTCACGGTGTGGCTGCGCTTGAGCGCGTTGATCGGCATGTTCAGCACGGCCAAGTGATCGGCCATGAAGAAGGCGTCGAACTTGCCGGCCTCGAGCTTTTGGATCAGCGTCTTGATGTGGCCGAAGTTGAAATTGGCGTCGGGCCAGGCCCCGGGATAGCGCCAGGCGCCGGTGTGGATGCTGATCGGGCGCATGAACGCGCCAAGCTTGAGTTGCCGTTGTGCCATCGCCCGCTGTCCTTCTTCATTGTCGTTCGGAAAGACATAGGTGCGGGCGGGAACTCCGCCATTGGGGGAGGCGGGAAGAATTTTTTGTTTTTTGCAGATCTTTCAGCACGTCATTCTGGGGCGCCGCAAAGCGGCGAACCCGGAATCCATTGGGCCGCAAAGACTGCCGAGCGATGGATTCCGGGTTCGCGCTTCGCGCGCCCCGGAATGACGGAGGATAGAACTCGGACTTCGAACTACGACGCAGCGCGCCAACTAGCTCAAGACATCCTTCTGCATCTTGCCGCCGTAGAAATGGAAAAACGGCACCGGCGCGTCGTGGCGGAGCGGGCCGGTGGCAAGACGGGTGTCGAGCTCGTTGAGCACGTTACGCGTCATCGGATGCAGATCGGCGAGCGGCTTCGAGCCGAGCTCGACCCAGACCAGCTCGACCAGCTCGGCATCGGCATGGATCACGCCCTCGACGCGGTGGGTGATCGCGGAGGCATCGGCGGTGAAGAAGCGCGTGTCGAAGCGCTTGACGCGGCCGGGCGGGGTGATCGCGCGGGCGATCAGGAACAGGCCGGAGGGATCGGGCAGCAGGCCGGCATCCGCGAACGGCTTCCAGGGGCCGTCGAGCTTCGGCACCTTGCCTTCGGCCTTGCGGCCGAGACAGAGGCCGGTCTCCTCGCAGGCTTCGCGGATCGCGGCAATGGCGAGCGATTTCGCGCGCGAGGCCGGCGTCTTCGGGCTGCCCTTGGCGAGATTGGCTTCCAGCTCCGCAGTGATGGGCGCAGCGCAGGGCACGCGATAATCGGCCTTGTCGACGCGCCCGCCGGGGAAGACGAATTTCCCGGGCATGAACACCACCTTGTCGTGGCGCTTGCCGACCAGCACTTTCGGAATGGCGCCGCTGCGGTCGACGAGGATCAGCGTCGCCGCATCCCGGGGACGGAAATAGGGATGGTGGTCGGCTTCCTTTTCCTCGTGGACCTTTGCCTTTTCCGCAACCTGCGCAATATCCGTCATGTCCTCACCCGAACTCTTCTTGCTTATTTTGCCTATACCGGCGGAATACCATCCGGAGGGTTGTCGTCAAACCCGTGCATGCGCAGAGCCCATTGCAAGCCGACCACAGCTCCCTTCACCGGCTGCAAGAGCGCGAGCGAGGCGACGAAGGTGAAGGGCAGATAGGCGGCGAAGCTGATCCAGACCGGCGTGGTGTAATTGGTCTCGATCCACAAAACGGCCGGCACGACGATGTGACCGACAATGACGATGACGAGATAGGCCGGCAGATCGTCGGCGCGATGCGGGGTGAAGTCGAGGCCGCATTTGCCGCAATGATCGGCGGTCTTCAGGAAGGCGCGGAACAGCTTGCCTTGCCCGCAGCGCGGGCAGCGGCCGCGAAAGCCGCGCTTCATTGCCGTCATGACATCGCGCTTCTCGACGAGCCCGCTCTCGCGCGTCCAGATCTTTGGGGCCGTCCTCATCGTCACCACGCCTTGCCCTTCTTGCCCTTACCCTTGTTCTTTGCTTTGGCCTTCTTCCCCTTGCCGGACTTTTGCTTCTCCGGCTTGCGTTTTCTCTCCGGGCTGCGTCCGGGATGCGCTTTGGACGACTTGCGCTGCGGACGCAACGGCCTGCGCTGGCGCGTGCCGCTGTCGCTCTCCGACGACAGCAGCTCGAAGCGCAGCGCGCCCGCGATCGGAGCGGCCTCGATCAGGCGGACGTCGACGACGTCGCCGAGCTGGTACATGGTGCCGCTGCGTGTGCCGACCAGCGCATGGCGGCCCTCGTCATAGTTGAAATATTCCGTGCCGAGGGATCGGATCGGGATCAAGCCGTCGGCGCCCGTCTCGGAGAGCTTCACGAACAGGCCGGCGCGGGTGACGCCGGAGACGCGGCCCTGGAAGCTGGCGCCGATGCGGTCGGCGAGGTGATGGGCGATCAGGCGGTCGACGGTCTCGCGCTCCGCCTTCATCGCGCGCCGCTCGGTCAGCGAGATTTGCGCGGCGACTTCGCTCAAGCTTTCCGGCGTCTCGCTGTCGGGCAGGGCGCCTTCGCCGAGCCCGAGCGCACGGACCAGCGCGCGGTGCACGACGAGGTCGGCATAGCGGCGGATCGGCGAGGTGAAATGCGCATAGCGGCGCAGGTTCAGGCCGAAATGGCCGTAGTTCTCGGATGAGTACTCGGCCTGCGCCTGGGCGCGCAGCACGACTTCGCTCACCAGCGGATAGTAGTCATGGCCTTCGAGCTGAGCCAGCACGCGGTTGAACGTGGTGGGGCGGAGCGCGCCCGATTTGGCGAAGGGAACGTCCAGCGTCTCCAGGAATTCCGCGAGCGCGTGGACCTTTTCCAATGTCGGCTCGTCGTGCACGCGGTAGATCAGCGGGAGCGATTTCTTCTCCAATGTCTCCGCCGCGGCGACATTGGCGAGGATCATGAACTCCTCGATCAGCTTGTGCGCATCGAGACGCTCGGGGACCACGACGCGATCGACCGTGCCGTCGCTCTTCAAGAGGATCTTGCGCTCGGGCAGGTCGAGGTTGAGCGGATCGCGCTCGTCGCGCGCGCGCTTGGCGCAGGCGTAAGCCGCATAGAGCGGCCTCAGGATCGGATCGAGCAGGGGGCCGGTGGTGTCATCAGGCCGGCCGTCGATCGCGGCCTGCGCCTGCGCGTAAGCGAGCTTTGCCGCCGAGCGCATCAGGATGCGATGAAAACTGTGCGAGCGCTTGCGACCGTCGGGGCCGAGCACCATGCGCACCGCCAGCGCGCCGCGCGGCTCGCCCGGCACCAGCGAGCAGAGATTGTTGGAGATGCGCTCGGGCAGCATCGGCACGACGCGGTCGGGGAAATAGACCGAATTGCCGCGGTCGAGCGCGTCGCGGTCGAGTGCCGTGCCAGGGCGCACGTAGAAGCTGACGTCGGCGATGGCGACGTTGACGATGAAGCCGCCCTTGTTGTTGGGATCAGGATCCGGCTCGGCATGCACCGCGTCGTCATGATCCTTGGCGTCGGGCGGATCGATGGTGACGAGCGGGACGTCGCGCCAGTCCTCGCGGCCCTTCAGGTTGGCGGGCTCTGCAGCTTCCGCCTCGCGCTCCGCAGCGGAGGAGAACTGCAAGGGAATGTCGTGGGCGTAGATCGCGATCAGGCTGATCGCCTTCTCGGACTTGACCGAGCCGAGCTTCTCTTTGACCCGGCCGGAGGCGAGGCCGAAGCCGCGGGTGCGGACGATGTCGACGCTGACGAGGTCGCCATCCTCGGCGCCGCCGGTGTCGGTCCTGGCGATGTTCAGCTCGCGGTCGGCGAACTTCTTGTCGACCGGGACCAGCCGCCCGCCGCCCTCGGGCAGGCTGCGGAACACGCCGAGAATGCGGCTCTTGGCCTTGTCGATCACCTTGATGATGCGGCCGCGATAGGCGGGGCCTTCGTCATCATCGCTGCGCTCGACGCGCAGCAGCGCGCGGTCGCCGACGCCGGCGGCGGTGCCGGGCTTGGGCCGACGCGGCATCTCGATGAGGATCTTTGGCGGCTCGCCGTTCTCGACCTCGTCCCATTCGGCGGGGGAGGCGATCAGCTCGCCATCGGAGTCTCGGCCGGTGATGTCGGCCAGCAGCGTCGGCGGCAGCGCGTCCGGCTCGGAGACCTTGTGGCGCTTCTTCTTGATGATGCCGTCGTCGGCGAGCTCGCGCAGCATGCGCCTGAGCTCGGCGCGATCGGCGTTCTTCAGGCCGAACTCGCGCGCAATTTCGCGAG
The DNA here is from genome assembly GCF_051853065.1 of Bradyrhizobium sp. SPXBL-02. Taxonomy (NCBI): domain Bacteria; kingdom Pseudomonadati; phylum Pseudomonadota; class Alphaproteobacteria; order Hyphomicrobiales; family Nitrobacteraceae; genus Bradyrhizobium; species Bradyrhizobium sp. SPXBL-02. The sequence continues at coordinate 3,615,587 of NZ_CP182474.1, forward strand.
TCCCGACCTTTCCTGGATTTGCCTTGATGAAGGCGACGATGGCTTGCCTGTCGGGAAAGCCACGGTCTTTCTTTGGTTTCACTTAACCTCTAATTCTTGCCGGCACTCTTCTTGGCCGGAGCCTTGGTGGCGGCTGCCTTGGTCGGCGACGTCTTTGTAGCAGAAGTCTTGGCGGTCGACGGCACGGGAGCGCGCGCCTTGCTGGTGGATTCGGATTTGGATTTGGCCGCGGCTTTTTTCGCAGCCGGCTTCTTCGGCTTCGGTGCGGCGTCCTCGCCGTCCGCAGCCTTCTTGGTCTTGGCGGGCTTTGCAGCCTTCTTGGCCTTGCCGCCACCTTTGGCCGCGCGCTCGTCGATCAGCGCGATCGCCTGCGGCAGCGTGATCGTGTCCTTCTCGAACTCGGCCGGAATGGTCGCGTTGACGCCGCCGGCCGTAACATAGGCGCCGTAGCGGCCGCTCTTCACGGTGACGGTGCCGAGCGTCGGATGATCGCCGAGCGCCTTGCCGGGATCGGCGCCGAAGCGGCGGCTCGGGCCCTTGGCGACCTTCTCGGCGATCAGCGTCACCGCGCGGTTGAGGCCGATGTCGAACACCTCGTCGCCGGCCTCTAAGCTCGCATAGGTCTTCTCGTGCTTCACGAACGGTCCGAAGCGGCCGAGGCCGGCGATGATCGGCTGGCCGGTTTCCGGATGCTTGCCGATCTCGCGCGGCAGCGACAAGAGTTTCAGCGCAAGCTCGAGGTCGACGTCGCTGGGCGATGTGCCCTTGGGGATGCCCGCGCGCTTGGGCTTCTCGCCTTCCTCGTAATCCTTCTGCTCGCCGAGCTGGATATAGGGGCCGAAGCGGCCGGCCTTGACCCAGACATCGCGACCCGTTTCGGGATCCTGACCGAGCGAGCGGTCCGCGGTCGTTTCGCCGTCGGCGGCGAGCTGACGGGTGTAGCGGCATTCCGGATAGTTCGAGCAGCCGACGAAGGCGCCGAACTTGCCGGCCTTCAGGTTCAGCCGGCCGGTGCCGCAATTCGGGCATTGCCTGATATCGCCGCCATCGGCGCGAGGCGGATAGATGTGCTGGCCCAGCATGTCGTCGAGTACGTCGAGCACCTGCGCGACGCGCAGATCCTTGATGTCGTCGACGGCGCCGATAAAGCCGGTCCAGAAATCCTTCAGCACCTGCTGCCAGGAGATCTCGTTGTTTGAGATGCGGTCGAGCTGCTCTTCGAGGCTGGCCGTGAAATCGTATTCGACGTAGCGGGCAAAGAAGCTTTCCAGGAACGCGACCACGACGCGGCCCTTGTCCTCGCCGTGCAGGCGCTTCTTCTCCAGCTTGACGTAGCCGCGGTCCTTCAGGACCTGCAGGATCGAGGCGTAGGTCGAGGGACGGCCGATGCCGAGCTCTTCCATGCGCTTGACCAGCGAAGCCTCGGAGAAGCGCGGCGGCGGCTCGGTGAAGTGCTGGGTGACCGACAGGCTCTGCCGCTTCACGGCCTCGCCTTGGCTCATCGCGGGCAGGCGGCGGGAATCCTCGTCCTCTTCGTCGTCGCGGCCTTCCTGGTAGAGCGCGAGGAAGCCGTCGAACTTCACGACCTGGCCGGTGGCACGCAGCTCCAGCGTGCGGCCACCTGCCTTCGCCGCGATGTCGACGGTGGTGCGCTCGAGCTCGGCGGATTCCATCTGGCTCGCGATGGTGCGCTTCCAGATCAACTCATAGAGCTTCGCCTGATCGGCATCGAGCTTGCGGCTCATGCTGTCGGGGCGGCGGGAGAGGTCGGTCGGGCGGATCGCTTCGTGCGCTTCCTGGGCGTTCTTGGCCTTGGCCTGGTACTGACGCGGGGTATCCGGCACATAGGCGTTGCCGTAATCCTCGCCGATCACCTTGCGCGCCTGGGTGATCGCTTCGGGGGCGATCTGCACGCCGTCGGTACGCATATAAGTAATGAGTCCGGTGGTCTCGCCGCCGATGTCGATGCCCTCATAAAGACGCTGGGCGATGCGCATGGTGTGCGCCGGCGCAAAGCCGTATTTGCGGCTGGCTTCCTGCTGCAGCGTCGAGGTGGTGAAGGGCGCCTGCGGATTGCGCCGGGCCGGCTTGGCATCGACCGCGGTGACGGCGTAGGTCGCTGCTTCCAGCGCCTTCTTGAAGTCTTCGGCTTCCGCGCCGGTGCCGATGTCGAGGCGCTGGATCTTCTTGCCGTCGGCGCCGACGAGGCGTGCCTCGAAGGCATCGCCCCGCGGGGTGAGCAGGGTCGCGATCAGCGACCAATATTCGCGCGGCACGAACTTCTCGATCTCGAGCTCGCGGTCGCAGACGAGACGCAGCGCCACCGACTGCACGCGGCCAGCCGAGCGGGCGCCGGGCAGCTTGCGCCACAACACGGGGGAGAGGGTGAAGCCGACGAGGTAATCGAGGGCGCGGCGCGCCATATAGGCGTCGACCAGCGCGCCGTCGATCTCGCGCGGGTGCTTCATCGCCTCGGAGACCGCCTGCTTGGTGATGGCGTTGAACACCACGCGCTCGATCTTCTGATCCTTCAGCGCGCGCTTCTCCTTCATCACCTCCAGCACGTGCCAGGAGATGGCTTCGCCCTCGCGATCGGGGTCGGTCGCGAGAATCAGGCGGTCGGCGCCCTTCAGCGACTTGGCGATATCATTGAGCCGGCCGGCCGCCTTGGGGTCGACCTCCCAGATCATCTTGAAATTGGCGTCGGGATCGACGGAACCGTTCTTCGCCGGGAGATCGCGGACATGGCCGAACGAGGCCAGAACCTCGTAGGACGAGCCCAAATACTTGTTGATCGTCTTGGCTTTCGCCGGCGACTCCACGATAACGATATTCATGTAGTTCCAGTAACTTACGGGAAAATCTTGGGCCGAAAACGAAAGGATTCGGGTCGGCCGTTTCGACCCGAACATGGGTGGTGAGGCGGTCGCTGTCAAATCGTGGGGTGTTGAAAGCCGCCGCGATGGGAAAAGTTTCATATCGAGAAAGTTGCAAAATACCACCTTGGAGTTGCGGTTGATGTGGGCGTAATGTCCTGTCGGGCATGGATTCGGGTGGGGTCTGGTGACTAGGCCAGGAAAGAAACGGGCGCGCGCTGGATCAGGCGCGCCGGGGGGCTCGCGCAACGAGGAACCGGGGGAGGGCGGCGCGGACGAAGCCGTGGCCTTCATCGCCGAGCAGACCGGCGCCCTGCGCAAGTTGGCCGAGCGCCACAAGCTGGACGTGCTGCATTATCTCTTAGGCATGACTCAGCTCGAGGCCGACGAGCATCTGCGGCTACGGACCAGGCGCAAGCTGTCGTGAGGGTGGGGCCTTCGTTCCCGTCATCCTGAGGTGTGAGGCTTGAGATGCGAATGCATCGCAAGCCGAGCCTCGAAGGATGAGCGGCCCCACTGATGCAGCCGGGCCGTCGCCCTTCGAGGGCCGCTGAAGAACGGCCACCTCAGGGTGACGGTGATAGTATCGAGCGCGCTGCTCTAACCCAGTCATTGCGAGCGCAGCGAAGCAATCCAGAATCCCACCTCGGCAAGACTCTGGATTGCTTAACTGCGCTCGCAATGACGGTGTGGTTAGCCGTTGCGCTTTGCCAGCTTGGCCAATCGCTGGCCGAGATATTCGGCGGTGGTCAAGTCGCTGTGGGGCAATGCACCGTCGATGATGTTTGTTGCCAGTCCAAGCTGGCTGCCCAGACGATTGCGGCCGGTCGGGTCCTCTCCTCCCGGGACGTCCAGACCGCACCAGAGCATGCCGTGCTGAGCAGCCAGGATGGTAAAGTAGGTCAGCGTGTGGAGCTGATCGCCGCTCGCACAGGCGCCCGTGGTGAATCCGGCCGCGATCTTGTTGGCCCATCGCTGCTGACTCCATCGGTCACTTGAAGCGTCTGCGAAGGCTTTGAATTGCGCCGCTGGTCCGCCCATGTAGGTCGGACTGCCAAACGCGACCGCGCTGGCGTGGTCGATCGTTTCCAGGAAGCTCTCGTTCTGGAAGCGGCCTGACATGATGTCGTTGCCCGTAATGCGGCAACGCGCGACGTCCGCTATGCCATCCGCTCCGCGCGCCACCGCATGCGCCAGCTTCTCAGTGGTACCGGTGATGGAGAAATAAATGATGGCGAGCAGGGGCATGGCGGCCACTTTCGGGAATTTAGCCATCTTCGACGCCCTTTATGCTTTGTACAAGTCGCACGACGTCGTCATTGCGAGCGTAGCGAAGCAATCCAGAGTCTTGCCGCGGGAGGCAGTCTGGATTGCTTCGCTGCGCTCGCAATGACGGGGTGGGACCGCTTGGGACGATCACGCCGACCTTCGTCGCGGCGCCGGCCGCGGCTTCAGCGTGGTGTCGGCAGGGTTGAGCAGGCGGCCGTCCTCGGCGTGCATTTCGAGCTTCTTCACCGGGCGGCCCTTCTCGCGATCGACCAGGATGGTCGCGATCTCCTCAGGGCGGTCATCGAACTCCTCGCTCCATTGCCGCAGCGCGACCAGGATCGGGAAGGTGCCGCGGCCCTTCGGCGTCAGCACATATTCCTGATAGGCGCTGCCGTCGGAGGCGGGGGCGGTTTCCAGAATGCCGTGATCGACCAGCGACCGCAGCCGCGTCGCCAGGATGTTCTTGGCCATGCCGAGCTTGTTCTGAAACTCGCCGAAGCGGCGGACGCCGAACAGCGCCTCGCGGATGATCAAGAGCGACCACCAGTCGCCGAGCGCATCCAGCGACCGCGCGATCGGGCAGGCATCGCCGGCAAAGCTCGTCCGTTTCACCATTTCGTCCGTCCTGTCGCGTTCGCACGGCGCCAGCGCGGATCACGCGCTTGTGTGGTTGCATTATAAAACCGAATGCCCTAGATGGCAATGTAGTTTCATAATGCAACTACTGGAGGCGAGCGTGAGACTGAAGGAGAAGACGGCCCTGATCACCGGCGGCAATAGCGGCATCGGGCTGGCAACGGCAAAACTGTTCGTGGCCGAGGGCGCCAAGGTGGTGATCACCGGGCGCAACAAGGAGACGCTGGCGGCGGCAGCGAAGGAGCTTGGGCCGAACGCGCTCGCGCTGCCAGCCGACGCGACGGACATCGCGGCGACGGAAGCTGCGATCAAGCAGGGCGCGGAGAAATTCGGCAAGTTCGACATCGTGTTCGCCAATGCCGGCATCGCCGGCGGCACGCCGCTGGGATCGGCGACACCAGAGGTGTTCGAGAAGGTGATCAGCACCAATCTGACCGGCGTGTTCTTCACCGTTCAATCCGCGTTGCCCCATCTCAACGACAACGCCTCGATCATCCTCAACGGCTCGGTGATCTCAGTGCTCGGCATTCCCGGCTATTCGGCCTATGGCGCGGCGAAGGCCGGCGTGCGCGCGATGGCGCGGATCATGGCTTCGGAACTGTCGCCGCGCGGCATCCGCGTCAATGTCGTTGCGCCCGGCGCGATCCGCACGCCGATCTGGGGGCCCGCGACCGCGACGCCCGAAGCCGAGAAGGCGTTCGAGAAGCGGATTGCGCTGTCGACGCCGCTCGGCCGCATCGGTGAAACCGATCACGTTGCGAAGACGGTGCTGTTCCTCGCCTCCGATGATGCCGCGCATGTGCAGGGACAGGAAATCTTCGTCGACGGCGGCGCGGTGGCCTCGCCGAGCGGCGCGCCGATCTATCGCGGCTGATCAAACCAAGCGCAAATTGAATCGGCCGGCGCAGTGCGGCTGCGCCTGCCGGTTCCTACGTCTTGAGATGCATTGACGAGGCGTTGAACCTTCGCGCAAGCTGCAAAGACTTTTTACGGGCAGGGGACAGACTCGCTATCTAAGGAGGGTCGATCATGACAAAAGCGGCCCGCATTTTCGCGTCGATTTCATCACCGCGCGTCTTCACCGAACGACCCGCCGTTCCGGCCAAGCGTTCCGACACGGCCGAGTTCGTGGCCATCGCGTTGTTCTCCGGGATCGGCCTGTTCGTTTCGCTCGTTGCCGTGATCCTGGGCATGCAGGGCGTCTGGTCTTAGCGTTGCGGATCGTGCCGCCGTCAGCCGCCGCGCCATCCGGCGGCGGCCGATTTCGGCACGTCGTCAGGCCGCGTGCAGGCTGGTGGCTGCCTGAAGCGCGCCCGCAAGTGCTTTCTCGCGGTGATCCGGTCCGACCTGGATGCCGTCGGCGATGATGAACTCGGCATTGTGGATGCCCATGAAGCCGAACACACCGCGCAGATAGCTTTCGAGGTGCTCCAGCGCTGCGGCGGGTGAGCCCGCGCCGTAATAGCCGCCGCGCGAGATCGCGACGATCACGCGCTTGCCGCCGGCGAGCCCCTCCGGCCCGGCCGCGCCATACTTAAAGGTCTTCCCCGCTACAAGGATGCGGTCGATCCAGGCCTTGAGCTGGCTCGGGATGGTGAAATTGTACATGGGCGCGCCGATCACGACGATGTCGGCAGCCAGGAACTCGTCCAGCGCGGCCGCGCTTGCGGCAAGGTCCGGTCCGAGTTCCGCCGGCGCAGGCGCGCCTTGCGCGGCGGCGAGATGCGAGCCGGAAAGGTGGGCTAGCGGCGTCTGGGTCAGGTCGCGGTAGACGATCTCGAGCGAGGGCGTGGCCTGCCGGAGACGGTCGACGATGGCGGCGGAAACCTGCCGGCTGACGGAGTGGGGGCCGAGCACGCTGGAGTCGATGTGGAGGAGTTTCATGTGGGGTCACCCTGGTATAAGTTTGTAACCAGCGCTACATGAGTGACTGTCGAAATCTCCGCAAGAACGCACTTTTTTGAGCCATGGGCACATCATTGAAACCTGCGAACATCGAAATGCCTGCTCCGCCGCGGCCAAATCCGAGGCCGGATCCAAGGCCGGATCCAAGGCCCATGCCGGATCCCAACCATGCGGACTGCCGTGGGGTCGCCTCCGTGCTGTCGCGCGTCGGCGACAAATGGAGCGTGTTCGTCATCATGATGCTGAGCGACGGGCCAAAGCGCTTCAACGAGCTCAAGCGCATGATCAACGGCATCTCGCAGCGGATGTTGACCCTGACGCTGCGCGGCCTCGAGCGCGACGGCCTCGTCACGCGCACGATCTTTCCGACCATCCCGCCACGGGTGGACTATGAGCTGACCGAGCTTGGCCACGGCCTGTCGCGCCCCGTCGAGGCGCTCGGCAAATGGGCGAAGGACCATCTGGATCGGATCGAGGCCGCGCGCACGAAATTCGACCAGCGCAACGAGGGCTAAAGCGCGATATTAAATCGCGCTTTGGCCTCTTTTTTTGAGCATGATCTTTTCGAAAAACCGCTGCACACTTTTTCGGATCATGCTCTAAAGCAGCGACACCAATCCGCCGCCGTGACGTTCGAGCTTGCCGGCGAGCTCGAGCTCCAGCAGCACGGTGCGCACGATCGCAGGCGAGGCGCCGGACATCCGTACGAGGTCGTCGATCGAGATCGGGGCCGGGCCGAGCAGGCCGGTGATCTGGTCGCGATCATGGCTTTGCGGATCGCTTTCGAACGGCTCGCTGTCGGGCTCGCCCGCGGGATGCATCAGCGGCCGCTCCATGATCGGCTGAACCGCGTTGACGATGTCGGCGGCCTCGGTGACGAGCGTTGCGCCCTGCTTGATCAGGTCGTTGGTGCCGGCGGCGCGCGGATCGAGCGGCGAGCCCGGAACGGCGAACACCTCGCGTCCCTGTTCGGCCGCCATGCGTGCTGTGATCAGCGAGCCCGAGCGGTGCGCCGCCTCGACCACGACGACGCCGAGCGAAGCGCCCGAGATCAGCCGGTTGCGACGGGGAAAGTCGCGGGCGCGCGGCTCGTGGCCGAGCGGCATCTCGGAGATCGCTGCGCCCTGGTGGTCGAGGATCGCGGCGAGCAGGTCGCCATGCTCGGGCGGATAGATGCAGTCATGGCCGCCGGCGAGCACGGCGATCGTGCCGCTCTCGATGCTGGTGCGATGCGCGGCCTGGTCGACGCCGCGGGCGAGCCCGGAGATGACGACGAAGCCGGCTTCGCCGAGCTCGCGCGCGAGCTGGCCGGCGAATTTCAGGCCGGCGCCGGAAGCGTTGCGCGAGCCGACGATCGCGATCATCGGCCGCGTCAGGGTTTTGGTCTCGCCGCGCACCGCGAGCAGTGGCGGCGCATCGTCGATCATCGCCAGCCGTGCCGGATAGCCGTCCTCGCCGGGCGCACGCCAGGCGATGCCGAATTTGCGGCTCGCGGCGAGCTCGGCCTTCGCTTCATCCGTACTGCAGATGCGCGCCGATCGCGCCGCGCCGCCGCGGCGGGCGAGATCAGGCAGCCGTTCCAGCGCGGCGCGCGGGCTGCCGAAATGATCGACCAGCGAGCGGAAGGTGCGCGGCCCGACATTGTCGGAACGGATCAGCCGCAGGCGGTCGATCCGCTCAGTCTCGGTCAGCTCTATGCTCGGATTGATGGCGTCCACGGCGTCTCCTTGTGGGCGCAGCATGGAACAACCTGAGGGCGTTGCGCAACAGTGACGTGCGCTTGCACGACCTCGCTGCGATGCTAAAAGCGGTCGCAATAAGAAGGATGTTGCCATGCTCTCACTTGCCGACCTCCAGCGCCGCATCGAAGCGGGGGAGCTTTCGCCCGATGACGCCATCGCCCAGTCGCATGCGGCGATCGAGGCCAGGGAGAAGGACGTCCGCGCCTTCGTCCGGCATGATAGATCCGCGAGGGCGCAAGCCTCGGGCCCGCTGCGCGGCATTGCCGTCGGGATCAAGGACATCATCGACACCGCCGATATGCCGACCGAGATGGGCTCGGAGATCTATCGCGGCTGGCAGCCGCGCGCTGATGCACCGGTCGTGATGATGCTGAAGCGGGCCGGGGCCACCATCATCGGCAAGACCACCACGACTGCGTTCGCCTCGAGCGATCCGACCCCGACGCTCAATCCGCACAATCCCGGCCACACGCCCGGCGGCTCGTCCTCGGGTTCGGCGGCGGCCGTCGGCGCCGGCATGATCCCGCTGGCGCTGGGCACCCAGACCGGCGGCTCGGTGATCCGGCCGGCGGCCTATTGCGGCGCTGCCGCGATCAAACCGTCGTTCCGGATGCTGCCGACGATCGGCGTGAAGTGTTATTCGTGGGCACTCGACACGGTCGGCCTGTTCGGCAGCCGTGCGGAAGATCTCGCGCGCGGATTGCTGGCGATCACCGGCCGCACTGAATTCGACGGCATCGGTCCAGCCAAGGCACCGCGCATCGGCGTGGTCAGGCAGGAGTTTGCCGAAGCCGTGGAGCCGGCGGCAGAGGAGGGCTTGCAGGCTGCGATCAAGGCGGCCGAGAAGGCCGGCGCCCGGGTGCAGACCATCGATCTGCCCGAGGCGGTCAAGGAAGCCTGGCGCATCCACCCCGTCATCCAGAACTTCGAGGCGCATCGCGCGCTGGCCTGGGAGTTTTCCGAGCGTCACGACGAGATCGCGCCGCTGCTGCGCGCCAGCCTCGATGAGACGGTCGGACTGACACCGAAGGAATACGACGATGCGCGCCGCATCGCCCGCCGTGGCCGTCGCGAGCTCAGCGAGCTGTTCGAAGGGTTCGACGTGCTGCTGACCTATTCGGCGCCGGGCACGGCGCCGGCCAAGGAGCTCGCCTCGACCGGCTCGCCCCGTTACAACCGGCTGTGGACGCTGATGGGCAATCCTTGCGTCAATGTGCCGGTGCTGAAGGTTGGCGGCCTGCCTGTTGGCGTGCAGGTGATCGCGCGGTTCGGCAATGATCCTGTCGCGTTGACATCTGCCTGGTTCCTGGAAGACGCGTTGGCGAAATCAGGCTAGCGCGGGTTCGGAACGAGCAGGGGCCTGAGCGGGCGCTGAGGGCGCTGCGCCGGCTCTTGCACCTTGCCCGAGCCAGCGCTCGGCGGCTTCGCGGCCGCTTCGGTGCAAGAGGCGAATGAAGCCGCGGCCGAGATCGGTGGATGAGCGTTGCGCCAGGCCGTCAACGGAGTCTTCCGCCGCGATCCTGGAGAGCCGCAGCGACGGCGCGGCATGGGCCTGCGCCCATTCGATCGCGGCGATCTCGGCATTGAGCGCGGCGTTGGCCGCGATCTGGTCGAGCCGGCGGTCGATCGCGGCGAGCGTGATCGGCACGTAGCTGTCGCGCGTCGGCGTGACCTGGACCAGCAGCAGATCCGTTGCCGCCGTGTCCTGCACCAGCCGCAGCAGCGGCGGATTGCCGCCAAAGCCGCCGTCCCAATAGGCTTCGCCGTCGATCTCGACCGCACAATGGACCAGCGGCGGGCAGGTCGAGGCCAGCGCGATGTCGGCGGTGATGGCCTCGTTGCCGAAAATCTGCTGCTGCCCGTCGCGGATCCGCGTCGCCGCGATCAGCAGCTTCGGGCAGCGGGCATCGCGCAGGACGGAAAAGTTGATGTCGCGGGAGACCGCCTGCCGCAGTGGATCGAGATCGAACGGATCGAACTGGCCGGAGCGCAGGGTCGGGCCGAATGCGACCGAGCTTCCCGCCGGCGAGAAGCCGCCGATCAGCATCAGCGAGCGGAACGAGGCCTCGTGCATCAGCCGGACCCAGAACCGGCTCAGTCGCGACCGGGCGCCTTCGCGGCCGCCTTCGGCCAGGCCGCAAGCAAGCAGCAGCGCGTTGATGGCGCCGGCGCTGGCGCCGCTGATGGTGTCGATCTCGATGGACGTCTCTTCGAGCAGCCGCTCCAGCACGCCCCAGGTGAAGGCGGCAAAGGTGCCGCCGCCCTGCAGCGCCAGCGAGAGTCTTCGCGGCGGCCATTGGTCGGAGCGCGCCTGCGTGGGCGCGACCGGTGCAGCCTGGGTGACGACGATGTCGAGCGGAGCGTGGGGTTCAACGGCGGGCTCCGGCTGCGGCGCTGGCCGTGAAGTAGGGACAGGGGTGGGCGCGTCGGACCAGATATTGGTCGCCGAGAGCAGCCGGCTTGCCGCAGTGCCGGAAGCACCGAGCGAACCGATCCCGTCATTCGCGCCGACAATCTTCTCGCTCATTCTGAGCAACCGCCTAATGCCGTTTCCCGTGTCAGGATGACAGGCATGGAACCCGTTCGCTACAGCCTGCCGTGACTCGCAGGACAATTGCGAACAGGATTTCGCATATAATGCGGAAGAGGTGCGGCGGTATCCGTACTTTTTCCGGCTTCAGATTCTCGTTTGACGCGTTCTCTTGACGCGAACCGGCATCCACTTCGCTCGAAAACGCTAGGCCTTCTCGCCGATCCGGCTTTCCTTGCCTGCTTGCAACCGCTTGATGTTCTCGCGATGCGCGTAGAACAACAGCAGCGTCAGCACCGCTGCCAGCGCCGACAATGCGAGGTGACCGAACCACCACAGGAATATCGGCGTGATGAATGCCGCCACCAGCGCCGACAGCGAGGAATAGCGGGTGGTGAAGGCGGTCGCCAGCCAGAGCAGGCAGAACACGACGGCGCCCGGCCAGAACAGCCCGAGCAGGATGCCGATATAGACCGCCACGCCCTTGCCGCCTTTGAACTTGAGCCAGACCGGGAAGAGATGGCCGAGGAACGCGCCGAGCCCCGCCACCATCGCGGCATTGGGGCCTGCGATGTAGCCGGCGATCACCACCGCCACGGTGCCCTTGAGCGCGTCGAACAGCAGGGTGCCCGCGGCAAGGCTCTTGCGTCCGGTGCGCAGCACGTTGGTGGCGCCGATGCTGCCGGAGCCGATCGAGCGGATATCCTGGGTGCCCGCGAGCCTGGTCAGGATCAGCCCGAACGGAATCGAGCCGAGGAGATAGCCGATGACGAAAGCCACCGGCAGAAACGGTTCAAGCGCCATGGCGGCATCTCCAAAGGCCCATCCACGTCGAACGAATCCACTGCTCAGACATGCTCATACACCGTTCGTCCGCCAACAATGGTGCGCACCACCCGGCCTGTAAAGCGGGCCTCGTCGAACGGGGTGTTCTTGCAGGGCGACTTGAGGTCGGCGGGATCGACCACCCAGGGCACGTCGGGGTCGATCACGATGACGTCGGCCGGGCTGCCGGCACGCAGGGTTCCGCCCGACAGGCCGAGCAGCTCGGCGGGGCGGGTCGACATCGCGCGGATCAGCGTCTTCAGCTCGATCTCGCCATTATGCACCAGCCGCAGGCCGGCCGGCAGCATGGTCTCGAGCCCGATGGCGCCGGGCGCGGCTTCCGCGAACGGCAGGCGCTTGCCCTCGACGTCCTGCGGATTGTGGTCGGACATGATGACGTCGAGCAGGCCGGAGCCGATCGCCGCCACCAGGGCGCGGCGGTCGTCCTCGGTGCGCAGCGGCGGCGACAGCTTCAGGAACGAACGGTAAGGACCGATGTCGTTCTCGTTCAGTGCCAGATGGTTGATCGAGACCGAGGCGCTGACGGCGAGCCCGGCATCGCGGGCGCGCTGGAGGATGTCGAGGGAATCGATGCAGGTCAGCGACGCCGCGTGATAGCGGCCGCCCGTGAGGGCGACGAGGCGCAGATCGCGCTCCAGCATCACGGCTTCGGCGGCATTCGGGATGCCCATCAGGCCGAGCCGCGAGGCGAACTCGCCCTCGTTCATGACGCCCTCGCCGACCAGATCGGGGTCCTCGGTGTAATGCACGATCAGCGCGTCGAAATCGCGCGCATAGGTCAGCGCGCGGCGCATCACCTGCGCATTGATCACGCTTCTGGCGCCATCGCTGAAGGCGACGGCGCCCGCGGCCTTGAGCAGGCCGAACTCGGTCATCTCCTGGCCGTGCATGCCCTTGGTGAGGGCGGCCATCGGCTGGATGTTGACGATCGCGGTGTCGCGGGCGCGGCGCATCACGAAATCGACCGTCGCCGAATTGTCGATCACCGGCGAGGTGTCGGGCTGGCAGATGATGGTGGTGATGCCGCCGGTTGCGGCCGCCTGGCTCGCCGAGGCGAAGGTCTCGCGGTGGCTGAAGCCGGGCTCGCCGACAAAGGCGCGCATGTCGATCAGGCCGGGTGCGACGATCTTCCCGGCGCAGTTGACGATGTCGGTGCCCTCGGGGACGCCGGCAGCGCCAATGCCGCGGCGGGTCTCGCGGATGGTGCCGTCGGCGATCAGGACGTCGCCGACCCCGTCGAAATCCCTGGAGGGATCGACGACGCGGGCATTGGCGAGCAGGATGGGGCGGCGATCGGTCAACATCGGCATCACGCGTTCGGCAGGTTACGGGCGAGCGCTTCCAGCACCGCCATGCGCACGGCCACGCCCATCTCCACCTGCTCGCGGATCAGGGATTGCGCACCGTCGGCGACCGCGGTGTCGATTTCGACGCCGCGGTTCATGGGGCCGGGATGCATCACGAGCGCGTCCGGCTTGGCGTAGGCGAGCTTCTTCTGGTCGAGCCCGAAATAGTGGAAGTATTCGCTCGACGAGGGCACGAAGGAGCCGTTCATGCGCTCGCGCTGCAGCCGCAGCATCATGACGATGTCGGCGCCGTTGAGACCCTCGCGCATGTCGCGCGCGACCTCGACGCCCATCCGTTCGATGCCGGGCGGCAAGAGCGTGGACGGACCGACGACGCGAACGCGCGCGCCCATCGTGTTGAGCAGGATGATGTTGGAGCGGGCGACGCGCGAATGCAGCACGTCGCCGCAGATCGCGACCACGAGGCCCTCGATCCGGCCCTTGTTGCGCCGGATGGTGAGTGCGTCGAGCAGCGCCTGGGTCGGATGCTCATGCGCGCCGTCGCCGGCATTGATCACGGAACCGTCGACCTTGCGCGCCAGCAGCTCCACCGCGCCGGAGGCGTGATGGCGCATCACCAGGATGTCCGGGTGCATCGCATTGAGCGTCATCGCGGTGTCGATCAGCGTCTCGCCCTTCTTGATGGACGAGGAGGCGACCGACATGTTCATGACGTCGGCACCCAGCCGCTTGCCGGCGAGCTCGAACGAGGATTGGGTCCGGGTGGAGGCCTCGAAGAAGAGGTTCACCTGCGTCCGTCCGCGCAGGACGGTGCGCTTCTTGTCAACCTGGCGGTTGAGCTCGACGTATTCTTCGGACAGGTCGAGGAGGCCGCTGATGTCGGCCGCGGAAAGGCCCTCGATGCCCAGCAAATGCCGGTGGCCGAGGACGAAGGTCGATTTCGATGTCATTAAAAGCAGAGCTATAGGGGCGGACGGCGGGGGGAGCAAGCTTCAAATCCCGCCGCCGGACTTATCCACGGCGCTTTGCCGCCGGGACGGGCGCCCCGCCTGTGTTCGGGGCAGCCGCTTTGCGCTAGACTCGTGCCGTTCGTTGCGTCACGGGCTGGATCATGACGAGCATGCGGTATTTTAATCGACTGGCGCGCAATGTTGCTGCGCTCGCGACCGCGTGCATGGCGGGCCTAGCGACACCGGCTTGGGCCGAAAAACGCGTCGCACTCGTGATCGGCAACGATCTCTATCCGAACCTGCCGGCCGACCGGCAATTGAAGAAGGCCGGCAATGACGCGACGACCGTGGCCGACGCGCTGAGGTCGCTGGGGTTCGACATCGTGCTCGGGACCAATCTTGGTCGCCAGGGCATGATCGACCGGCTCGCGGACTTCACGGCGCGGCTCGAGCCGGGCGATACCGCCGCCGTGTTCTATGCCGGACATGGCGTTGCGATCGCGGGGGTGAACTACCTCGTGCCGAGCGACGTTCCCACCGTCAATGAGGGCGCCGAAGCGCGGGTGCGCGGCGCCTCGATCGCCGAGCCCGACGTGATTGCGGAGCTTCAGGCCAAGGCGGTGCGGGTCGCCTTCGTCGTCATCGATGCCTGCCGTGACAATCCGTTTCCGCGCGCCGCAGGGCGTTCGATCGGGAACACGCGCGGGCTCGCCGACGCCCGGCCCGCACGCGGGATCTTCACGCTCTATTCCGCAGGCATCGGCCAGACCGCGCTCGACCAGCTCAGCAGCAACGATACGGCGCACAACTCGGTGTTCACGCGGATCTTCGTCGAGCAGCTCAAGCGGCCGGAGTTGCATCTCGGCGATCTCGCGGTCGAGGTGCGCGAGCGCGTGGCGGCGCTGGCCCTGACCGCGACGGATGCCGGCGGACAGCCGGCACCGCACGAGCAGACGCCCGCCTATTACGACCAGACGCTCGGCGGGCGCATCTTTCTCTGGAATGGGGGAGCGTCGAACGGGACGCCGAAAGTGGCGGGCATGCTGGTGAAGCCGCCGGCAAAGCCTGCGGTCGCGGAGCGCGCCACCATGCGTCCGCCGCGTCCCTCCGCGGCAGGCGAAAGCTGCGCCCGCAGCGGCTTCGAGACTTATTGCGTCAGCTCGATGCTGAAGCCGCAATTCGGCAATTCATACGGCGCAGCGAATTTGTTCGACGCCTCGACAGGGACGGCCTGGGTCGAGGGCGCCTCGGGCAACGGCATCGGCGAATGGATCACCATCGAGTTCGAAACCGTGCGGCGGGTCAAGTCGATCCACGTGCAGAACGGCTACCAGAAAAGCCCCGACATCTTCGCCAAGAACAACAGGGTCCGCCAGCTCCGCGTGCTGTTCTCGGGCGGCGAGTCGCGGATATTCATCCTCAACGATGAGCTGTCGGCGCAATTGCTGACATTGCGGACGCCGATCGCAGCCTATTGGATGCAATTCATCATCGACGACGTCTGGGCCGGCAACAAATATACGGACACCGCCATCACGAAGCTTCTGGTCAGCTCGGATCCGGTGCAATGATCGCGAGGACCGGAACCGCGGCGCGCGCAGCGCTTGTCGCGCTGCTCACACTATCGTTTCTCGCCCCCGTGCGGGCGCAGACCTTGCCCGGCGACTTCGTCTTTCTGCGCGACATCGATCCCAGCATCATCCAGGACATCCGCTACGCCACGTCGAACAATTTCGTCGGGCGTCCGCTCGCCGGCTACAATGCCGGCGAATGCGTGGTGAAGCGCGAGGTGGGGGTGCGGTTGAAGGCGGTGCAGCAGGAACTGTCGGCGCAAAATCTCTCGCTCAAGATGTTCGACTGCTACCGGCCGGCGCGGGCCTCGCTCGACATGGTGAAGTGGTCGCAGAACGGCCACGAGACCGCTGCGGAGCGGCGCTACAACCCGAAGATCCCGAAGACCGAGCTGTTCCGTCTCGGCTACATTGCGAGCCGCTCCCAGCATTCGACCGGTGCGGCGCTCGATCTCACGCTGGTCGATCTCAAGGCGGACAATTCCGCCAAGTTTGATCCAGCAAAGGCCTATGCCGATTGCACCGCGCCGGTCGAGGCGCGGGCGCCGGAGGGCAGCGTCGACATGGGCACAGGCTACGACTGTACCGACGCGAAGGGGCATACCGCCGCAACCCCGATCAATGCGGAGCAGCGTACCTGGCGCAAGCGGCTGGTGGCTGCGATGGCAAGGCAAGGCTTTGTGAACTATTCGAAGGAGTGGTGGCATTTTTCACTGCCGGGGGCGGGCGGGGCGGCCTATGATTTCCCGATCGAGCCGCGAAGAAGGTAGAGTTTGATTGAAGCGGATGCAGCCGCGAGTCGGGTTACCTCTCCCAAGCGGAGAGGTCGGCGCGAAGCGCCGGGTGAGGGGATCAGCTCCCTCGGTAGACCGTAACCCCTCACCCGCGCCTGCGGCGCGACCTCTCCCGCCGGGAGAGGTGGCACTGCCCGAGCCGAGATAGATTCGATGGAAGCACAATGACCCAGCCCGCATTTGCGACCCACGAGGTCTTCAACCAGTCGCCGCCATTCGAGGACGTTGATCTTTTCGCCGTGGACCGGCCGCTGGTCGAGGCGGTCAGGGCCAATGGCGGCGCGGCGGCGGAGCGTGAGCTCTCCGAGTTCGGCCGGCATTGGGGCTCGGCTGCGATGGCCGATCGCGGGCGCGTGGCGAACGAGAATACGCCGAAGCTGCGCAGCTTCGATGCCAAGGGCAACCGCCGCGACCAGGTCGAGTTTCATCCCGCCTATCACGAGCTGATGGCGCACAGTGCGCATGCCGGCGTGCACAATTCCACCTGGACCGCGGATGGTAAGCCGGCGGGCGCTGGCGCCGAGGTCATTCGCGCCGCAAAGTTCTACATGGCAGCCCAGGTCGAGACCGGCCACCTCTGCCCGATCACGATGACGCGCGCTTCCGTCGGTGCCCTGGCGATGCAGCCCGACTTGCTCGCGGGGGTAATGCCCGTGCTGTCGACGAAGAGCTACGACCCGGGCTTTGCACCGTGGTGGGGCAAGCGCGGCATGACGCTCGGCATGGGCATGACCGAGAAGCAGGGCGGCACGGACGTGCGCGCCAACATGACGCGCGCGGTGCGCGACGGGGACGGCTATCGCATCACCGGCCACAAATGGTTCATGTCGGCGCCGATGTGCGATGCGTTCCTCGTGCTGGCGCAGGCCGAGGGCGGGCTGACCTGTTTCTTCATGCCGCGCTTCGCGCCGGATGGTTCGGTCAACGCCATCCAGTTCCAGCGGCTGAAGGACAAGCTTGGCAACCGCTCCAATGCCTCGTCCGAGGTCGAGTTCGTCGGCGCCTACGCCGAAAGGGTCGGCGAGGAGGGCAAGGGCATCCGCACCATCATCCAGATGGTGCAGCTGACGCGACAGGATTGCGCGATCGCCTCCGTCGGCCTGATGCGCTCGGGGCTTGCGCATGCGCTGCACCACGCCCGCCACCGCAGCGTGTTCCAGAAGCATCTAGCCGACCAGCCATTGATGCAGGCCGTGCTGTCGGACATGGCGCTGCATGTGGAAGCGAGCACGGCGCTGGTGATGCGGCTCTGCCGCGCCTTCGACCGCACGCCGCACGATGCGGCGGAGGCGGCCTATATGCGGCTGCTCACGCCGGCGATCAAATACTGGACCTGCAAGAGCGCGCCGCCGTTCCTCTTTGAGGCGATGGAGTGCCTCGGCGGCAACGGCTATGTCGAGGACGGCATTTTGGCGCGCCATTATCGCGAGTCGCCGGTCAACGCGATCTGGGAAGGTTCGGGCAACGTGATGTGCCTCGACGTGCTCCGCGCGCTCTCGCGCGAGGGCGAGGTGGCGATGGCGGTGCTGCAAGCGCTGGCGGCCGAGACCAGGGGGCTGCCTGGGGCAGGCGAGGCCGTTACCTTCATCGGCAAGACGTTTCGGCGCGCCGACGGCGAGCGCGTCGCGCGGCTTGCGGTCGAGAAGCTGGCATTGCTGGCCGCGGCCGCGGCGCTCAACGGCATATCACCGCGCCAGGCCGAATTGTTCGCCGCGACGCGCCTCGCGACGAACCATGCCAGCATGTATGGCGCGGTGGAACTCGACAGCGCCGACGTGCGCGCGCTGCTGGAGCGGGCGCTGCCGTGAGTCTCCAAAACGAAAGCCTTCCGATGGACTCCCTCAATCCCGATCATCCGCCGCTGACCGAGACGCCAGCGACGCCGCGCGTCTGGAAGTTCTGGGGCACGGCGCTGTGGGGCCTCTTCATCTTCGTCGCGATGTTCGTCGGGCAGATCGGTGCCGTCGTTGCGCTGGCAGCGCTGCGTGGTCTTCCCAGGGACCTCGCCTCGCTTCAGCTTGTCGGCCATGAGCCCCAGACGCTCGCGCTCTCGGTGATCATGGGGCTGCCGGCGACGCTGCTTGCGGTCTGGCTCGCCATTCGCATCAAGAAGGCCTCCTTCGTCGACTATCTCGCGCTGCATTGGCCGTCATGGAAGCAGCTGCTGTTCGGCGCGATCGGCCTCATCCTGATCGTACTGCTCTGGGAAACGATGTCGCGCGCGCTCGGCCGCGAGGCGACGCCGGGCTTCATGACCGATCTGTTGAAATCGGGCCGCGACAAGGGCGCGGCGCTGCTGCTGCTCGCCGCATTCGCAGTGGCGGCGCCGATGTCGGAAGAGGTGCTGGCGCGCGGCTTCCTCTACCGCGGCTGGTCGGCGAGCTTTCTGCGCGTCCCCGGTGCGATCCTGCTGTCGTCGCTGGTCTGGACGGTGGTCCACCTGCAATACGATTTCTATTTCCTCGCCGAGGTTTTCTGCATCGGCCTGTGGTTCGGCTACATGCGCTACCGCTCCGGCTCGCTGTGGCTCACCATCGCGCTGCACGCGCTGAATAATCTGACTGCGGTGGTGCTGACGATGTGGCTGGGGGGCTGAGGCTTCATACTCCGTCATTGCGAGGAGCCCTTGCGACGAAGCAATCCAGAGTGTCTCCGCGGAGGGATTCTGGATTGCTTCGCTGCGCTCGCAATGACGGCGGAGAGAGTTGCGCTCTTAATGACGCATGCTAGGCCACCAGCGCGATGGCGATCGGCATCGTGATCGCCGCCAAAATCGTCTGCAGCGTGATGATCTGTGCGAGCAGCGGCGCGTCGCCGCCCATCTGGCGGGCCAGCACATAGGCGCTCGACGAGGTCGGGACCGCCGAGCAGATCGCAACGATCGCCAGGCTGTCGCCGGTTAGTCCGAACCAGACGGCAAGCGCGAGCGCGAGTGCAGGCATCAGCACTAGCTTGAAACCGACGCCGATCGCCGCGGCAGCGCTCGGGCGCAGCAGGCCTTCCAGATGCAGTCCCGCGCCGGTGACGAGCAGGCCGATGGCGAGCGAGGATCGACTGAGCGCGTCGGCAACCTCATGCCAGAGCTTTGGCAGCGGCAGGTGAGTGACGTTGATCAAGAGGCCGATAGCGCAAGCCCAGATCAGCGGATTGCGGATCACCGTTATGACGATCGTGCGGGCGGACTTCTTTTCGGGCGAAGCATAGTGCGCGAGCACGGCGACGCTGAACACGTTGACCAGGGGAATGATCGCGACCATCGCCACGGAAGCGAGGGCCAGCCCGAGGTCGCCGAACATGTTGGCGGCGACCGACAGCCCGACGAAGGTCTGCCAGCGCGTCGCGCCCTGAAAGATCGAGGTGAAGGCGGGGCCGTCGATGTCGAGCCGGGACAGGGCCGGGCGCAATGCGAGGCAGAGCAGCGACATCGCCAGCGCAGACAGCAGCAGCGCGCCGCCGACGCCGGCGACCGGAACCTTCGTGAGGTCCGCCTTCACCAGCGTCTGGATCAGCAGCATCGGAAACAGCACGAAATAGGTCAGCCGCTCCAGCCCGTGCCATTGCGTGTCCAGCCGCATCAGGCTGCGCTTCAGCACGACGCCGAGCACGATGAGGATGAAGACCGGCAGCAGCGCCGCGACGACGACCGCCATGGGATCAGCCGGGTCCCTTGCGCAGGTTTGCCAGGCGATCGAGCGCGCCTTGCAGGATGAAGATCGCGGCGTGCTCGTCGATGACCTCGGCGCGCTTGGCGCGGCTCACGTCCATCCCGATCAGCTCGCGTTCGACTGCCGCGGTCGAGAGGCGCTCGTCCCAGAGACCGATGGGCAGGGCGGTCAGTCCGGCCAGATTGCGCGCGAAGGCGCGGGTCGATTGCGCGCGCGGTCCCTCGCTGCCGTCCATGTTGATGGGCAGGCCGAGCACGAAGCCGACCGCCTTGCGCTCGGCGGCGATGGCAAGCAGCCTGGCGGCGTCCTGCTTGAACTGCTTGCGCTGGATCGTTTCGACGCCAGTGGCCAAGCGGCGGTCGGGGTCGGACACGGCAACGCCGATGGTCTTGGTGCCCAAGTCGAGCCCGACCAGCGCGCCGCGTTCGGGCCAGTGGGTTGCAGCATCGACCAAGGTGAGGATAAGAGCCGGCATGGATTTAGCGCATATCATGCGTCGCGCTGCAGAGTGAACCCGGAACGTGGATGCGCTGACATTATTCGGCCTGTTCGCCGTCACGGCGATGCTGGTCACTTACGCCTTGGAAGCCCGCAGCCATTGGTTCGTGCTGCTGTTTGCGGTGTCCTGCGCCCTCGGCTCGGCCTACGGCTTCCTTCAGGGCGCCTGGCCGTTCGGTCTCGTCGAAGCCATCTGGGCCGTCGTAGCGCTGCGACGGTGGTCGATCAGGCCGCGATGACGTCGTCATTCTTGGTCAGGCAGGCGATGAAACCTTGCAGCGCGCTGTACTGATGTCCGGTGCTGCGCCGGATGAAGAGTGTCTCGACACGTGCGTGTGACGTGCTCAGCGTGTGGATGGCGACCGCGCCATTCATCGCGCTGCGTTCCACGACGGCGCGTGGCAGCAGCGTCACACCCATGTCGGCGGCAACGCAGCCGATCATGCCGTCGAGCGTGCCGAGCTCGAAGCGCGCCGCCGACGGCCAGCCGAACTCGACGAAGATCTGTTCGAGCCGCTGGCGATAGGTGCAGCCGGTGCGGAACACCAGCGCGGTCGGGCCCGACTCCGGCGTGCCGGCGCGCAGCTCGGTGAGCGAAGCCCAGCGCCGCGCGCTGACGAGTACCAGCTCTTCGCGGAATGCGCTCGTCGCGGCGAGATCGTCATGGGTGATGGGCCCTGCGACGAAGGCGCCGTCGAGCGTGCCGTCGAGCACGCTGGCGACGAGGTCGGCGGTCGGCGCGGTGCGCAAGGAAAGGCGCACAGCCGGGAAGCGGCGGTGGAAATCGGCGAGCAGCGGCGGCAGCCGCACCGCGGCCGTGGTCTCCATCGAGCCGATCGCGAGCGGACCCTTCGGCTCGCCATCGTCGCGCGCGGCGAGCAAGGCTTCGCGCGAGAGCGCCGCCATCTTTTGCGCGTAGGGCAGAAGGCGCTTGCCGGCACCCGTCAGCGTCATGCCGCGTGAGTGCCGCTCGAACAGCGGCGTGCCGATCTCCGCCTCCAGTGCCTTCACGCGCTGGGTGACGTTCGACTGCACGGTGTTGAGCTCTTCGGCGGCGCGGGTGATGCCGCCGGTGCGGGCGACCGCGGCGAAGGTCTTGATATCGCTGAGTTCCATGGCGCCGTTTCGCTTTTGAGATTGCAGCGTTCGCAACAATTCATTTTTCGAGAATGCTAGTCGCGCCTACTCTCGCTGTCCAGACCGGGGGAGGAGCCATGCCGATGACGCCGCCGCTGACCACGCTGCTTAGGATCAAGCATCCCATCCTGCTGGCGCCGATGGATGTCATCGCCGGCAGCCGTCTGGTCGCGGCGGTGAGCCGCGCCGGCGGGTTCGGCATTCTTGGCGGCGGCTATGGCGAGCGGGCGTGGCTGGAGCAGGAGACGGCGAAGCTCGCCGACCTCAGTGCACCGTTCGGGATTGGCTTCATCACCTGGAGCCTTGCCAAGCGGCCCGAGCTTCTCGATGTCGCGCTCGCTGCAAA
Organism: Bradyrhizobium sp. SPXBL-02; assembly: GCF_051853065.1. NCBI lineage: Bacteria > Pseudomonadati > Pseudomonadota > Alphaproteobacteria > Hyphomicrobiales > Nitrobacteraceae > Bradyrhizobium > Bradyrhizobium sp. SPXBL-02. The sequence goes on from NZ_CP182474.1 coordinate 3,637,659, forward strand.
ACCAGCTGCGATCATGTTGTCGTTCGGCGACCCCGCGCCGTTCGCGTCCAGGATCAAGTCCGCCGGCGCGCGCCTGATCTGCCAGGTGCAGGATGAAGCGATGGCACAGCAGGCGCTCGATGCCGGTGCCGACATCCTGATTGCGCAGGGAACGGAGGCGGGCGGTCATGGCGCGTCGCGCACCACCGTCGATCTCGTGCCTGCTGTCGTCGATCTCGCCGCGGGGCGCGTTCCCGTGGTGGCGGCCGGCGGCATCGCGGATGGGCGCGGCCTCGCTGCCATGCTGATGCTCGGCGCGAGCGGCGTGCTGCTCGGCACGCGCTTCTATGCCAGCCAGGAGGCCGACGGCGCGGAGGAGGCCAAACGACGCATCTGCGCGGCGAACTCGGGTTCGACCGTGCGCGGCATCATCTTCGATCTCTCCCGCAACAATGTCTGGCCGGCGCCGTTTACCGGGCGGTGCCTGGTCAACGATCATGCGAAGCGCTGGATCGGCCGCGAGGTCGAGCTGATGCAGAATGTTGCCGCAGTCGCGGCCGATTATGCGGCAGCAAGGGCGGCGGGCAATTTCGACATCGCCGCGGTGATCGCCGGCGAGGCGGTCGGGCTAATCCATGATATTCCACCGGCGGCGGAGATCGTCGAGCGGATTGCAGTGGAGGCGGAGCAGTTGATCGCCGGGCGGAGAAACTCGCTGACAGCGGCGTAGACTTCCTACCCTCCCCTGGAGGGGGAGGGTCGATCGCGCGAAGCGCGAGCGGGGTGGGGTGACAGTCTCTCCATTGAGGCGGTGCCCGTGTTGAGAGATCACCCCACCCCGCTTCGCATTTCGCTTCGCGACATGCGAACCGACCCTCCCCCTCCAGGGGAGGGTAAGAAAGAACGAGAGAGAACAACCATGTGGCCTGACCGTCGACTGATCGACCTGTTCAAGACCGAATTCCCGATCGTGCTGGCGCCGATGGCGGGCGTGATGGATGCGGAGCTGGTGATTGCCGTGGCGCAGGGCGGTGGGCTCGGCTCGCTGCCAAGTGCGATGATCTCGCCGGAGAAGGCGCGCGAGCAGGTCGGTCTGATCCGCCAGCGCGTCAAGGCCCCGGTCAACATGAACTTCTTCTGCCATACGCCGGTCGAGCTGACGCGCGAAGCGGAGGCGCGGTGGAAGCAGCGGCTCGCGGGCTACTACGCCGAGCACGGTCTCGATCCCTCAGCGCCGATCGCGGCTGCGAACCGCGCGCCGTTCGATGCGGCGTTCTGCGAGGTGGTCGAGGAGCTGAAGCCGGAGATCGTCAGCTTCCATTTCGGCCTGCCGGAGCAAGCGCTGCTGAGGCGCGTGAAGGCGGCGGGTTGCCTCGTCATCTCGTCCGCGACGACGGTGAAGGAGGCGGTCTGGCTGGAAGAACGCGGCGTCGATGCCGTGATCGCGCAAGGGGCCGAGGCCGGCGGCCATCGCGGCATGTTCCTGACCGACAAGGCCGCCGAGCAGCCCGGGACCTTCGCGCTGGTGCCGCAGGTCGTCGACGCCGTGAAGGTGCCGGTGATCGCGGCGGGCGGCATCGCGGACGGACGCGGCATTGCCGCAGCCTTCGCGCTCGGCGCCTCGGGCGTGCAGATCGGCAGCGCCTATCTGCGCTGCCCGGAATCCAAGCTCAGCGCGGGCGGCCGCAAGGCGCTCGCCGAGGCGCGGGACGATTCCACCGTCATCACCAATGTCATGACCGGCCGGCCTGCGCGCGGGGTGCAGAACCGGCTGATGCGCGAGGCTGGCCCGATCTCGCCGGATGCGCCGCCGTTTCCCCACGCCGCGACCGCGCTGGGGCCGCTGAAGGCGGCTGCCGAAAAGCAGGGCAGGGTCGATTTCACCAATCTCTGGGCAGGGCAGGCCGTTGCGCTGGGCCGCGAGGTCCCCGCCGCCGAATTGACCCGGGATCTCGCCAAATCGGCGCTCGGGCGCCTGAAGGCCCTCGCCGGATAGGGGGAAGCGCCGGTTGCGGCGCAAAAGCGGCCTCTGCTATACGGCACATAGGTTTTGCCGTGAGAGGCCCTATATAATGTCTGTTGACGCCGCTACCGTCCGCCGCATCGCGCATCTGGCGCGTATTGCGGTTTCCGAGGACGAGGTTCCGCATCTGCAGGGCGAGCTCAACGCCATGCTCGCCTTCGTCGAGCAGCTCTCGGAGGTCAATGTCGAGGGCGTGGAGCCGATGACCTCGGTCACCCCGATGCAGATGAAGAAGCGGCAGGACGTGGTCGATGACGGCGAGATCGCCGACGATATCGTTGCCAACGCGCCCGCGACTGAAGGTCACTTCTTCCTGGTGCCGAAGGTCGTTGAATAAACAGGTTAGGTCCGATGTGCCTGCTTTGCGACGATGAGAAGGCCTATCAGGCCTACATGAATTACCTCGACAAGATGGAGCGGCAGGGCAAGGCTGCCGATCCCAACGTCGCCGTCAATGCCGTGCTCGACGAGATCGAGGCGGCCGCGAAAGCCGCCGCCAAAAAAGACGACCCGGCCAACGACAAGACCCTGTCTCCGTTCTTCTGCAGCCCGATCAATAAATGACCGATTTGACATCGCTGACGCTCGCCGAGGCCCGGAAGGGTCTCGCCGACAAGACTTTCACGTCGCTCGAGCTGACCGACGCGCATCTTTCCGCGATCGAAGCCGCGCGCGTGCTCAACGCCTTCGTGATGGAGACGCCCGATCGCGCGCGCGACATGGCGAAGGCCGTGGACGCGAAGATCGCCAAGGGCGAAGGCGGCCCGCTCGCGGGCATCCCGCTCGGCATCAAGGACCTGTTCGCGACCAAGGGCGTGCGGACCACGGCCTGCTCGAAGATCCTCGGCAATTTCGTGCCGACGTACGAGTCCACAGTGACCTCGCAGCTCTGGCGCGACGGCGCGGTGATGCTCGGCAAGCTCAACAATGACGAGTTCGCGATGGGCTCGGCCAACGAGACCTCGTGCTTCGGTCCCGTCGGCAATCCCTGGCGGCGCGAGGGCAGCAACACGACGCTGGTGCCGGGCGGCTCGTCCGGCGGCTCGGCCTCGGCGGTGGCGGCGCTGCTGTGCATGGGCGCGACTGCGACCGACACCGGTGGCTCGATCCGCCAGCCGGCCGCGTTCACCGCGACCGTCGGCATCAAGCCGACCTATGGCCGCTGCTCGCGCTGGGGCATCGTCGCCTTTGCGTCCTCGCTCGACCAGGCAGGTCCGATCGCGCGCAACGTACGCGACGCCGCGATGCTGCTGCGCTCGATGGCCGGACACGATCCCAAGGACACGACGTCGGTCGATATCCCTGTGCCGGATTACGAGGCAGCGATCGGCAAGTCCGTGAAGGGCATGAAGATCGGCATTCCCAAGGAGTATCGTCTCGACGGAATGCCGGCCGAGATCGAGAAGCTCTGGAGCGAGGGCGCCAAGTGGCTCAGGAGCGCCGGCGCCGAGCTCGTCGAGGTGTCGCTGCCGCACACCAAATACGCCCTACCGGCCTATTACATCGTGGCGCCAGCGGAGGCCTCGTCCAACCTCGCGCGCTATGACGGCGTGCGCTACGGCCTGCGCGAGCAGGGCAAGAACATCATCGAGCTCTACGAGAACACCCGCGCGGCCGGGTTTGGCGCAGAGGTGCGCCGCCGTGTCATGATCGGCACCTACGTGCTCTCGGCCGGCTATTACGACGCTTATTATTTGCGCGCGCAGAAGGTGCGCACGCTGATCAAGAAGGACTTCGAGGATTGCTTCGCGAGGGGCGTCGACGCGATCCTGACGCCTGCGACGCCGTCGGCGGCCTTCGGCATCGGCGAGAAGGGCGGCGCCGACCCGGTCGAGATGTATCTCAACGACATCTTCACGGTGACCGTGAACATGGCGGGCCTGCCCGGAATCGCGGTGCCAGCCGGCAAGGATGCGCAGGGGCTGCCGCTCGGCCTGCAACTGATCGGCCGTCCGTTCGATGAGGAGACGCTGTTCTCGCTCGGCGAGGTGATCGAGCAGGCCGCCGGCCGCTTCACGCCCGCGAGGTGGTGGTGAATGTCGCCGATTTCATCGCGAGCCTCGGCGGCGCGGCGCCCGCGCCGGACTTGAGCGCGCCGCTCGCCGGCCTCTGGTGGGCGGCGAAGGGCGACTGGGACCGCGCGCACACGATCGTTCAGGACGAGAGCAGCCGTGAGGCTGCCTGGGTGCATGCCTATTTGCACCGTGTCGAAGGCGATCTCGGCAATGCCGGCTATTGGTATCGCCAGGCCGGCCAGCCCGCGGCAAGGGATTCATTGGAAGCGGAGTGGGAGCGGATCGCTGCCACGCTGCTCGGGGCTTGACGGGGCCGGCCCGCTCACACGCGCGTGTTGGGAACTGCGCCGGCACGCCAAATCGCGTCATTAACGTGGTCGGGTGCCGTCACGCGCAGGCGCGGTGGGACCTCGACCCGTTGGCCCGCGCGCGCCCGCTGAAGAATGCGCCGGCGTTCGATCTCGGCACCAACCAGCGGCTGGCCGGCAAGCCAGTCGAGATCGACGAGGGAGGGAGCAAAGCAGGAGGAGAACGATGCCATCTGCTCGAGCCGCTCGAGTGCTGCGACCACGAACCAGCCGACGGGATTGGTCCCGGGCTCGAGATGGTCGAATCTCGGGCTTGCGGGCCAGAATGGCTCCAGGATTCGGCCTTTGCCGCCCTTGAGTACATCCGCCACGTACCGCAATGCGTTGACGGCGATGGCGCGGCTGCCGATATCCGAGGCGATGCGGGCAAGCGTTGAAAGGCGCGACAGCGAGGCCTGGTTCTGACACAGCGAGCCGAGTGTATCGCAGGCGAATTTCAGCGCCGCATAACGCCTGGGCAAGGCGAGTTCCTCGGAGCGCCAGGTCGCATAGGCGGCGAGGGCGTCGCGGTAAACCGGGTCCTGCGCCGCGGCGCCGCCCGACAGGGCCGCGAAAATGTGCGCGAAGGGTTGGGCTTCGAACTGGGTGAGTGCCCAGTCCCGCACCGTGTCGTCAGGCTCCCATGACGGGATGGTCTCGATCAAGAAGCCCTCTTGGGCGAGCGCTCTGGCGCGATCGCGCTTGGCTGCGAAGAGGTTCAGCTCATAGGGATCGAGCGGCTCGCCGAGCTTCACCGGCACCAGAACCGGCGCTCCGCCGATCAGCCGATAGATGTCGAAGCCCATGCTGGCGAAAGCGGCCGGCAGACGATCGTTCTGTTTGTCACCGGCTTTTATCTCGAACATGACGAGGGGGGAGCGCTCGGAGAGAAAGCCCTTCGCGCCGGCCAGGATTCGCTCCTCCTCGCCTTCCGCGTCCATCTTGACGAAGTCGATCGGGCCCCAATGCCTGGATCTCTGTTCGGCATCGAGCGAGGTGATCTGAATGCTTTCGGTGGGACCGCTGCCTTGCAGCGAGTTGAGCTCGCTGGAGGCGCCCAGCACCAGACGGCCCTCGCGCTCGCCATCCGACAGCGCCGCGGCGATGATATGCAGGTTGGCGGCCTCGTTCTTCGCCTTTCCGAGCGCGAGTAGCCGTCGTGGCTCGCTGGCCGGTTCATAGGCGAACACCTGCCCATGAGGGGCGAGCCGCCGCGCCATTGGCAGGCTGTAGACGCCGAGATTGGCCCCGATGTCGAGCGCGGACATGCCCGGCTTCAGCCAGCTTGCGAGGAATGCCGTCTCCTTCTCGAACCACGTCTCCTGCTCGAGGATGACGTAGGTGGTGATGGCCTCGAGGGAGGCCGTCACGACGATCTGCGTCCCATCGACCATCCGAAGCGTGAGCTCGCCCATCTTCCCTCTGGCATTTGATCCCTTGCGCCTTGTCATGACACGGTTCGGGTGCGATTTCACGCCCAATTCCGCCGGGGCTAGAGACGGTGGCGAGGTTGCATCGCCTCCAGCATCGGCTTAATTAGTCGATCGCAGCAGCTCCCTCGCACGATCGCGGCCTGATCGGGGCTTAACCTCCAACGCAGAACGACATCTTCTCCATGAACGCTGACGCGACACCTCACAAGCTTCTTAAGGGTTCAACCGGTGAGTGGGAGATGGTCATCGGCATGGAGATCCATGCCCAGGTGACCTCGAACGCCAAACTGTTCTCGGGCGCGTCCACCGCGTTCGGCGGCGAGCCGAACAGCCACGTCTCGCTGGTCGACGTCGCGATGCCGGGCATGCTTCCCGTGATCAACGAGGAATGCGTCAGGCAGGCTGTCCGGACCGGGCTCGGCCTCAACGCGCAGATCAACCTGCGCTCGGTGTTCGACCGCAAGAACTATTTCTATCCCGACCTGCCGCAGGGCTACCAGATCAGCCAGTACAAATCGCCCGTCGTCGGCGAGGGCGAGGTGATCATCGATCTCGACGGCGGCAAGACCGCCGCCATCGGTATCGAGCGGCTGCATCTGGAGCAGGATCCCGGCAAGATGCTGCACGACCGGTCGCCGTCGCTCTCCTACATCGATTTCAATCGTTCTGGCGTGGCGCTGATGGAGATCGTCTCGAAGCCGGATATCCGCGACGCCGAGCAGGCCAAGGCCTATGTGACCAAGCTGCGCTCGATCATGCGCTATCTCGGCACCTGCGACGGCGACATGGAGAAGGGATCCTTGCGCGCCGACGTCAACGTCTCCGTGCGCAGGCCCGGCGCGCCGCTCGGCACCCGCTGCGAGATCAAGAACATGAACTCCATCGCCTTCATCGGCCAGGCGATCGAGTATGAAGCGCGGCGCCAGATCGAGATCCTCGAGGACGGGGGCGAGATCGAGCAGGAGACGCGCCGGTTCGATCCCAACAGGGGCGAGACGCGCTCGATGCGGTCGAAGGAAGAGGCGCACGACTATCGCTACTTCCCCGACCCCGACCTGTTGCCGCTGGAGTTCAGCCAGGAATTCGTCGACGAGCTGAAGGCGGAGCTGCCGGAGCTGCCGGACCAGAAGAAGGCGCGCTTCGTCGCCGATTTCGGCCTCTCGGCCTATGATGCGAGCGTGCTGGTCGCCGAGCGCGAGAGCGCGGTGTTCTACGAGACGGTGCTCGACAAGCTCGCCAGCCGTGCCCGCGACGGCAAGATGGCGGCGAACTGGGTGATCAACGAGCTGTTCGGCCGTCTCAACAAGGAAGGCCGGGATATTACGGCCTCGCCCGTCAATGCCGCGCAGCTGGCTGCGATCATCGACCTGATCGGCGACGGCACGATCTCGGGCAAGATCGCCAAGGATCTGTTCGAGATCGTCTGGCAGGAGGGCGGCGATCCCCGCGCGCTGGTCGAAAGCCGCGGCATGAAGCAGGTCACGGATCTTTCCGCGATCGAAAAGGTGGTCGACGACATCATCGCGGCCAATCCCGACAAGGCGGCGCAGGTGAAGGACAAGCCGCAATCGCTCGGCTGGTTCGTCGGCCAGGTGATGAAGGCGTCCGGCGGCAAGGCCAACCCGCAGAGCGTCAACGACCTGCTCAAGTCCAAGCTCGGCGTCTGAGCCTCACGTTCGAACGAGGTGACGGAGACGCGTCGTCACCTCGCTTTCGGTTCTCGCTGCGACGCTCGCGCGCATCCGCGAACGGCAAACTCCATCCCGATCGACGGCGATGCGGCGGCCGAATCGCCGCCGCGCGATTCGCCCGAAACGGCGGCTTGAACGCGCTCCGGCGAGCGCCCGCGCCGTTAAGCATGAAAATATTTTCGTTGCCAAAAATCGCGACTCAGAGTCCGCGAAACGCCTTCGCGAGGCGATCGCGCGATTGCCGATGCGCATCGTGGCGTTGATCGCGCGCGATGCACGCGTGCGAAAAAATACTTGCTGCATAGTGTTTTCGTGCAATCGCATCGTTCGCGAACGTCGATGATGCGAGCGCTCTGCATGATCGCAAGTGCACGTCGAACGAAGCGCCTGCGTCGCGCCCGCCAAGCGCACGCGCCTTGCTGCGTCAACACTTCTTTAAGCGAGAAGCTGTTTTTTTCTTCGTGTTGGTGTATTCGGGGTGAGTGCATTCGATCCCCGAGTGCACGCAGCGATTAAAGCCATCTCACACATCGGAGGGCAACATGGCCAAGAAAGCGAAGAAGGCGAAGAAGGCGAAGAGCGCAGTGAAGAAGACTGCGAAGAAGACCCGCAAGGTCGCGAAGAAGAAGAAGTAACTTCGCTTCTGAAGTTGCCGGCTCCAGATAGCCGGCACGTCATCAGCGCCTCCTAGAGGTTCTGGTCGACGATAGAGGGTGTCGGCGAGACATCAGGTCAACGGTCGGACCGTTCTCTTTCGCGGTCCGGCAGAAGAAACGAGTTTTCTTCGTTCGGTGCGGTTCTCCTCAAACGGGCTCCGCAATTTCACGACAGGCCTTCGGGCCAAAGTGGAATCTGGTCCTGACGTGTTCGCCGACGCCCTCGTTCCCTTGAAGCCGGGGCATTGCCGGCATTCCTTTTCCCCCGACATTGCTGATCTGAAACGCGCGACGTCATCGCGCCCTTGCTCGAACTGCCTTGGGGCACGCCCGGGCTGCGGCCTGATGCACGCTGTTCGCACGCCGCTTCTCCGTTCGCGGTGTCATCGCCCGGCTTGCCGCCTTCGCTGAAGCTTCGGCGCGCCGAGCACCCGTGTAAGCCTCGGCGTAGCCTTGGCGGAGCCGGGACCGGGCGATCCAGTACTCCGAGACGGCAGCGATTGAATCGACAAGCTGCGGGATACTGGATTCCCCGCCTGCGCGGGGAATGACGGCACGGTGTGCGGCAACGACAGTGATCCGCCTTTCACATTCTAGCCACACGGCCACGAGCCACCGCGCGTGATGGTTATCGTTCTCCCAAAATCCCGGGGTAAACAGAGTCTGACGAATCGTAGAAGTGCCTGCAAATCAGGGACTTCTTGAATCCTCCGCGCACGCGCCGCGCGCCCCGTTTACGTCTGCTTCATCGCGATACTTAAACTGCCATTCAAATTTGCCCGCCATCATCGCCTCCAACAAGCCGGCAAACGGCGATGGGGAAGAGTTGAACAGTGCACGATCCCGGGAAGGGTCATGCACATCAGAATTGGACGGGAGCCGCGCTCGGGGGACGAGGCGGCATAAGAACAAAGGGGATGCGTGATGTTTCAGGGTACATTCGATCTGGAGACGGCAACGCCGGTCGATGCGAGCGCGCTGTCGGACGTGCTGTTCGAGCGCGGGATCTATTGGGCGAGCGGCCGCTCCGGGATCGTCGATCTCGTCGCCGCGCACAAATGGTTCAATCTCGCGGCGCTGAAGGGCCGCAAGGACGCCGTGGCGCTGCGCCAGGAAGTCGCCGGGCAGATGTCGGACGCCGAGATCTCGGTCGCGCAGCGCGAGGCGAGGGCCTGGGTCTGTGCGCACTGAGCGGTTCACTTCGCTTGGGAACCGACCTCGACCGGCCGGCACCATCGCGCCGAGGCGGGCCTCATGGTAAGGTTTGCACGGCAAACGAGGCCGGCGCTTCGCCGGCGCAATGCCTGCGCCAGATTTCGCTCAATGCCTCTTCGATATGTCGCGTCATGCGGACAGTATCGAAAAGCGGCCAAGTGGTCCGGCGCGTCGCCAGCTTGCTCCTGAGCGCGACCCGAAGCTCGGGATCGTGGGCGATCCGCAGTGCCAAGGCCTCGTATTCGTCCAGCGATCGCGTCACCAGCTCGGGAAGGCCGACGGCGTTCAGGAGACTGGCTGCAACGCGTCCGGCAAAGGTGGTGCCAAGGCACGTCAGAACCGGCAAGCCAGCCCAAAGGGCGTCGCTGGCCCCGGTGTGGGCGTTGTAAGGCAATGTGTCCAGGAACAGATCGGCGACCTGGTGGCGCGCCAGATGCTCGTCAGCAGGGACGCGCGGAGCGAACACGATTCTCTCGGCGGCAATCCCCCGCGCAACGGCTTCACGCTTCAGATTCTCCGTGGCGACCGGGTCTCCATCCAGCAGCCAAAGGACGCTTCCGGGGGTCCTGTCGAGCAGCCGCATCCAGACGCCGAACAGCGGGGGGTTGATCTTGGGGTTTCTGTTGAACGCGCAGTAGACCAACGCATCGTCCGCCAATCCGAGCTCGGTGCGGCTTGGTGGATTTGACGGGAGCGCTCGCTTCGCGTCGGTCGCCTGGTAGCTATTCGGAAGATAGATCACCTTCTCGGCGTAATAAAGCTGCTCCGTTTCGGGGATGACGATCCGGTCGGCCATGAGGTAGTCGACATAGGGGGCACCCATCGTGCCGGGAAAGCCGAGATAGCTGACCTGGATAGGAGCCGGCCGGCGCGCAATGATGTTCGGACGCGCACCGGCGGTGAAGCCGCCGAGATCGACGAGAACCTCGATCTCGAGCTGGCGGATCAGCTTGACGACGTCCTCGTCGGCGAGATGGCTGACATCTTCAAAGCGTTCGAATGCGGCCTTCAGGCGGTTGCGCATCTGGCTATCGTCGTCGGGCCCGTAGGAGATGGCGGTGATGTCGAAGCGCTCACGGTCGTGCGCCTCGAAGACTCCGGCCATCAAATACGCGGTGGCATGATTGCGAAAATCGGCCGACATGTATGCGACCCGGAGCCGGGACGCCGGGCTCGGCGTTCCTGGCCTGGCGGCGCGTCCGTCGGGGGCCACCTTGGCGACATAGGTCTTTGCACAGGTCAATTGGCGTGCAGGCGATGAGGAGACATGAAAGAGGGTGAAGGGGTCGATCGGCACGTCCGCCTCGACAGCCTCGTCCATGGCGGCCTGTTCACGTTCGAAACTGCTCCAGTCGGCGCGCTTGCGCCTGCAGGCAACGAGGTTGCTCAGCGCAAACGGGAACGTCTTATCAAGTGCGACCGTTCGTTCCAGCGCCGCGATCGCTTCGTCGTCGCGCCCCAGCTGGCCAAGAACCTCAGACAACGCGAAATGGTTCTGGGGGTCGCCCGGTGCAAGCTCGATGGCGCGGCCGTAGCTGTCACGCGCTTCCTCGAGTCGACCAAGCTGCTGCAACGCGCTGCCTCGGTTGGCGAACGCGGCGCTCGACGGTGCGATCACTATGGCGCGATCAAACTCGGCTATGGCGTCGCGAAGCTGCTGCCGTGCAATGAGAATCGCTCCGCGATTGAGATGCGCGTCCGCGAAGTTCGGGGACAGGGCGATCACTTTCGCAAGCCAGGCGAGCGCATCATCCGGCTTGTTCAGCGCACGCAGCACGTTGGCAAAGTTGAAAAGAACGTCGGGATTGCCGGGGTCGACGCGTGCAGCCTTCTTCAGCAAAGGCTCGGCGTCCGCAAATTGGCCGCGCTGGGCGTGCAACAGCCCCAGCATGTGGAGCGCGACGGCATGCGTTCTGCTCGCCTTCAGGATGGTCGTGTAGGCCCGTTCCGCATCCGGCAGATTGCCCGAGCGGTGCGCTGCAATTGCCTGGTCCAGAATAGTGGACGGATGGAGTGAGGAGGGGGCCGAAGCTCCCTTGTTGCGGCCTTGTTGTGGCATGTGATTGGGTATCTCGACCCCGATGTCGGGTCCGTGCTCTGGCGAAGAGGTTCAAAAAACACTAATCGCCTTTGTCGGAGAGAACAACGGCTCGCTGTTTCAGGGTAGGTAACGATCAGCTTGTTGCCAGATTGGCGTGCGAGGATGCACGCCAGCTGGTGGAAATACAGTGCAGGCGGGACGATGGCGTGACGCGCCTCGGACGTCGCATTCCCGATCCGTCCCTTATATCTGTCGCTCTCAAAGCGTTTCATGTGCAAAGAAACCCGCTCGCCCCAATTCTGCCGCTTGCGGCCCGCCTCCGTGTCGGGCATACCCGGCGTATTGGAGACGTGGCCGAGTGGCTGAAGGCGGCGGTTTGCTAAACCGTTATAGGCTTGTAAAGGCCTATCGAGGGTTCGAATCCCTCCGTCTCCGCCAGGTCTATCCCATTGAAATAGCAGGTATTTTCCAGTGTGAGGCGCTCGCTTCGGGGTCGGAGGGCCGCCGAAAGCAGGCCGATCATCGCGCCGCTACACAATGGTCCATGGCAACCGGTCTCGCAGCCTGGCGAATCGACACAAGGAAGCCTCTTCACAAGCTCGAATCCGCTGTTCTCGATTGTGGCAAACCCCGGAAGAGGGGCCTATCCGAGTCCTCCCGCTGAAATCATGCTGCCGAGCATATGTTCAACCCGGCCGGCGTGGAGTACGTCACACCGTCCTTCCGCAGGATTGGCAATGTGCACGGTTCGATGCTGAACGCGGCGCCGGTCCATCGGTGTGAGGGGCGTCGCGAAAGGGTCTATTCCGTCGATGAGGAACATCGCAGCAATCTTCAATGAGGCTCTCGCGGCCCTGAATGGGCGCGATCTCAGGAAGGCCGAAGAGGGCTTCAGACGCGTCATCAAGTTCGAGCCGTCGCATGTTCCAGCGCTCAACCTGCTGACCATCGTTCTCATGAACACAAACCGGTTTGCCGAGGCCGAGCCGTTCATTGCGCGCGCCGTCAAGCTCAATCAAGGATCAGATGTCTCCTTCTATAATTACGGGCTGATCGCCAAGCAGCTCGGCAAGCCAGCGCTGGCGCACGAGCAATTCACCAGAGCCCTGCGTCTCAATCCCAACGTGAGAGAGAGCTGGAACAACCGCGGCGCGGTTTGCAACGTGCTCGAGCAATACGAGGCGGCGATATCCGACTTCGACAGAGCGATTGCCCTGGACCCGAACTACGCCGACGCCCATGCGAACAAGGGCAAGTCGCTGCTCGAGATCGGACGGCACGCCGAGGCGTTGACCTCCTACGACCGGGCGCTGTCGGTCAGGCCCGACCTGGCGGAAGCCTGGCTCGGCCGCGGCACGGCACTGGCTCGATCCAGCCGCCGCGATGAGGCTCTTGATGCCTATGACAAAGCGCTCTCCATCAGGGCAGATCTGGCGGAGGCCTGGATAGGCCGGGGCAATGTCCTGTACGGACTGAGGCGTCACGCGGATGCCTTCGCATCCTACGATCGCGCGCTCGATATCGCGCCGCAGGCCGCCGCCGCCTGGCTTGGCAGGGGCAATGCGTACGCTGATCTCAAGCGCTATGACGAAGCGCTTGCAGCCTACGACAAGGCACTCACGATCAAGCCGGATTCGATTGAAGCCATGATTGGTCGCGGCAACGTCTTCGCGGGCCTTAAGCGCCGCGATGATGCTCTGGCGCTTTATGACGCGGCGCTTTCGATCAAGCCCAATTCGGCCGAAGCCTGGCTCGGCCGCGGCAGTGTCTTTCTGGATCTGCGGCGTCGCGACGAGGCGCTCGCCGCCTTCGATAAGGCGCTCTCCATTGCGCCGGACCTGGCCGAAGCTTGGCTCGGTCGGGGGAACGTGTTCGGAGACGTCAAGCGCCACGCGGAAGCGCTCGAGGCCTACGACACGGCGCTATCCATCAGGTCCGACCTGGCGGAGGCCTGGTTCGGGCGAGGGAATATCTTCGCCGACCTTCGGCGCCATGACGAGGCGTTCGCGGCGTTCGACCGAGCGCTGACGCTCGACCGCGACCTGCCCGGAGTAGAGGGCGCGAGGCTCTATTCGAAGCTGAATTGCTGCGACTGGACAGAAATAGAGGCTGAGACAACGCGCCTTATCGAATCCATTCGTGCGGGCAAGGGGGGCTGCCAGCCGTTCGCGCTGCTGTCGATTGCGGCATTGGCCGAGGACCAGCGACGAAGCGCCGATTTCTGGGTCGAAAGACTGCTTAACCTTGCCGGGCGCAAGGCCGTCGACGCCGTCCCGGTGCAGGCTGACAAGATCCGCGTCGGTTACTTGTCGGCGGATTTTCGGAGCCACCCGGTGAGCTATCTGGCCGCAGGTCTTTTCGAGGCCCACGATCGCACCAGGTTTGAAACGCACGCTTTCTCGATCGGCCCGGCCGAGGACAGCGAGCTGCGCGCAAGATTGGAGCGAAGTTTCGATCAATTCGTCGATCTCCACGGGCGGAGCGATGATGACATTGTCGGCTGCATCAAGGCGGCCAACATCGACATCCTCGTGGATCTGATGGGGCATACGCTCGGGGCGCGGCTCGGTGTTCTCGCGCAGCGGCCCGCCCCCGTTCTTGCGGGCTATCTCGGCTTCGCCGGCACCGTCGGCGGGGCGTTACTGGACTATGTGATCGCCGACGAGAGCAGCATCCCTGCCGAGCATCGCAAGCACTTTTCGGAGAAGGTCGTCTGGCTGCCGCACTGCTTCATGCCCCACGATGCCAAGGGGCGTGAAATCTCGCGTGTCGGGCTCGACAGGCGAGAGCAGGGATTGCCGGCCGAGGGCTTCGTCTTCTGCGGCTTCAACAACGCCTACAAACTGAATCCGCCGACGTTTCAGAGCTGGATGCGAATCCTGAAGGAGGTGGATGGCTCCGTCGTCTGGCTTTCCGATCTCCAGGATGTCGCAAGATCCAATTTGCGAAGAGAGGCCGAGGCGAGCGGCGTCGATCCCCAGCGCCTGGTCTTTGCAACGCGCGTCGCCTCCACTGCGGACCATCTGGCGAGACACCGCCTGGCGGATCTGTTTTTGGACACGGTGCCCTATAACGCCCATACCACCGCAAGCGACGCGCTCTGGGCCGGACTGCCGCTGCTGACGCTGGCCGGAGACGCCTTCGCGGGACGGGTCGCGGCCAGCTTGCTGCATGCCCTCGATCTTCCCGAGCTGATCACGCATTCTCGTGATGAATATGAGGGGCGCGCGATCGAATTGGCTCGCGATCATGAGCGGCTCCGCGGCATTCGAGAAACTCTGGAAGAGCGTCGTCTCACGTCGCCGCTCTTCAATACGCCTTTGCTTACCCGAAGCCTCGAAGAAGCTTTCGAAGCCATGGTCCGGCGGTACCGCGCCGGATTGGCGCCGGGTCACATAGAAGTTCCCGCGGCAGGTTCCGCGCTCTTTATCAGCGAATAAGTCAGCGGCGGACTGACCAGCCGATTGTCCCCAACCCACCGAGCGCGGACCAGATTCGAAAGATTCGCGCGCCCGGTTCGGAGCGAGTCGACGTTGTAGGGACGCCGAGGGGCTGCGTTGTTCGAACCGGGGATTTTTCAAGGCAAACGGAACCCCAAAAAATTCCTCTGAGTTTTCAAGTGCTTGCTCGGGCGCTTTGATCACAACTGCGTGTTATTTGTGCAACACCCATCGGAAAACAAGCGTTTGAGGCCCGGTCCGAAGCGTTCTTTTGTTGTGTGTGCAAGGACCTTCAGTAATTGTGACTGAGCGACGGAGGGGGGCATCCCGAGGTCGTCCCGTTCTAGGTGGTTCGCTTAAGTCCCTCGCGTTTCAGCGGGTGTGTCCGAAAACGCGAAGCGGCTAAGCGGTGGTTACAAGGGACAAGGGAACCAACCTTAGGGTGTCGTCACCCAGCGGATCCGGAACCTTCCCTATAGAGCAAACTTGGAGGTTTAACATGAAGTTTAAGAGCCTTTTGCTCGGTTCGGCGGCGGGTCTGCTCGCCGTTGGCGGAGCTCAGGCAGCCGATCTTCCCGTGAAGGCCAAGGCGGTCGAATACGTGAAGATCTGCTCCCTGTACGGTGCCGGATTCTACTATATTCCGGGTACCGACACCTGCATCAAGCTCGGCGGCTATGTTCGCGCCGACGTGCTGGCCAACACCAACAGCGACTACGGCATCGGTCAGGGTGCTCCCGGCGGCGCTAACAACCGTCTGGACAACTACTATCAGACCCGCGCTCGTTTCGACTTCAACGTCGATACCCGCACGGCGACCGAGTATGGCGTGGTCCGCACCTACGCCGATACGATTTTCTCCTGGGATACGACCGCGGTCACCGGCAGCAACCCGTCGGCGTTCTCGACCGGTTCGGCTTCGCTCGGCCTCTACCATGCGTTCATTCAGTTCGCTGGTTTCACCTTCGGCCGCACGGTCTCGATCTTCGACACGCCGTGGCAGAGCTATCCGGCTGGCGGTCCCGACTTCCTTCCGGGCGGCTCCAACAACGTCACCGGTGTGAACCAGATCGCTTATACGGCTGATTTCGGCCAGGGCATCACCGCTTCGGTGGCGTTGCAGGACCTGACGACCGCCGCAGGTGGCCAGACCAACCTCTATAACGCCAGCATCACTGCTGGTGGTCTCAGTGGCTTCACTTCGGCTTCGGCCGCCGGCGCTGCCTTCATCCAGGGCATCTACGGCACCAACGATTGGGGTGGCACGCGTATGCCCGACATCGTCGGTGCGGTTCGTGTCGACCAGGCTTGGGGTCTCGCCCAGTTCTCGGTAGCGGCGCACGAACTCCACACGGCCTACTACGGCACGACGGAACCCACTGGCCATCCCGACGACAAGTGGGGCTGGGCCGTGCAGGGCGCCTTGTCGATCAAGAACATCCCGACCGGTGCGGGTGACTCGATCAACTTGCAGGCGGTCTACACCGATGGTGCATCGCGCTACAACTTCCAGAGCCTGTTCCCGCAGAACATCTACATCTACGGCGGCAGTGGCATCGGTGCCTATCAGAGCCTCGGCTTTGCTGGTATTGCTGATGGCGTGTTCGGCACCGGTACCGGGATCGACACGGTCAAGACCTGGGGCTTCCGCGGTGGTTACACCCACAACTGGTCGCCGAACTGGGTGTCGGCCATCTACGGTGCCTATGCATCGCTTCGCTACGGCAACACGGGCAAGGCTCTGATCTGCGCGAACTTCGTCGCAGCCTACGGTGCCGCCACTGCCACGTGTAACCCCGACTTCAACCTCGCGGTTATCGGCGGTAACGTGGTCTGGACCCCGGTCAAGAACCTCGCCTTCACCGCGGACCTGAGCTATGTCTGGCTCGACCAGAAGTACTCGGGCACGATCGCGGGCGCTGCCACGGCGAACGCCGCGGTTGCGAAGCCGGCAGCCACCTACGAGCTGAAGGATCAGGGCAACCTGCAGCTTCTGCTTCGCGCTCAGCGCACCTTCTAAGATCGATCTTCGAATTGATCAGCGAACCCCGGCAGGAAACTGCCGGGGTTTTTCTTTGCGTGGGTTCTGGAGTGATCTAGAAGGTGCGGTGGGGGTGCATCGTATTGGAGCTTCAGCGCGTGAAGGTTTTGACCGGACGGATGTTGGCCATGACAGCGGCATCGATGATTGCGACGGTCATCGCACTTGTTGCGCCTGCAGCTGCCGAACCCCTCGATCCCCGTTACCCGGTCTGCCTCCAGAAATGGGAGTGGGGTGGCAGCAGCAGGACTTACTGTAGCTTCCTGTCTTGGGAAGACTGCAGGGCCGCGGCTATGGGACTATCTGCGATGTGCCTGGCTAATCCATATTGGTCGCAGCCGGGCCAATCCGGTCCCTCCGGCGCCCCGCAGGCCGCTCCGCCCCGATGACCAGGACGTGGTGAAAAGCGTTGCCCGCGTGTGCCCGGGGCCGGCTTCGGATCTTCCGGCAGCAGAGATAACCGCACGAGAACGGGCGAGACTACCATCTCGGACCCTTCCACTCCTGGAAGGTGTAGGTTGGGTTCAAGCCGCAGGAAGCGCGGCTATTCCACGCTTCCGGCGCCGCGGCGCAGATCGGCTTCGATCTGCAAGCGGGTGCCGCCGCCGAAGCGGGCGCGGTAGACCTGAAGGTTCTCCATGATTCGCTGCACGTAGTTGCGCGTCTCGGAGAACGGAATCAGCTCGACCCAGTCGACGGCGTCGACCTTGGGGTCGCGCGGATCGCCGTAACGCTCGACCCACTTCTTCACGCTGCCGCGGCCGGCATTGTAAGCGGCGAAGGTCATGATGTAGGAGCCGCGATAATCCTCGAGCAGTCCGCCCAGCTCCGCCGAGCCGAGCGTGGCGTTGTAGACCGAATCGTTCTTCAGCCGTCCCAGGTCATAGGTTGCGCCATGGCGCTTGCAGACGTAGCGGGCGGCGTCGGGCGTCACCTGCATCAGCCCGTAGGCCTGCGCCGGCGACACCACCGACGGGTTGAATGCGCTTTCCTGCCGCGCGATCGCATAGACGATGCTGCGCTCGACCTCGGGGCCGATCGGCGTGAACTGAGGAATGCCGTTGACGGGGTAGGCATAGAAATCGAACGGCAGGCCGCGGTTGAGTGCGGCCTTGCCGAGCAGCAGCATGCCGCGCGCATCGCTATAGCGCTGCGTCAGCTCGCCGAGGCCGGCAAGCGCCTCGGGATCGCCGTTCTCGCCCATGTCGGCGAGCATGGGCACCGCGAGCTCGCGCTCATCGAGCTCGTAGAGCAGTTGCGCCGCGCGCACGATCTCGAGCCGCTCGGCGCCGCGCCCGCGCGGCTGGTTGTTGAGCTCGATCTGCGGCAGGCCGAGCTTTGCGCGCGCGAGCTGGCCGTAATAGCTGGTCGATTGCTCGGCCGCCCGCGCATAGGCGTTGCGCGCCTCCTGCTGGCGGCCCATCGCCTCGGCAGCGCGGCCCTGCCAATAGCCGGCACGCGCCAGCGTGGTCGGATTGACGCTGCCGACGCCGATGCGGGCGAAGTGCTGGGCGGCTGTCGTGGGGTCGTTGAGGAAGCGCAGCGCGATCCACCCGGCGGTGAACTCCTGCTCGGTCTTGTAGATGTCGCGCGAGGGCAGGGCGGCGTCGCGCGCAATCAGATAGGCGCTGCGGAATTCCTCGGTGTCGATCATCTTGCGCGCTAAGAGGCGCCGCTCGATCCACCATTCGTCGAGATTGTGGAGGCGACCCGGATCCTTCGGCGCGGACAGCATCAGCTGGGCGGCTTCAGTGAACTTCTCCTCGCGACGCAGGAGCTGGATCTTGCTGAAGACGAAGCCGGGATCGCTGTGCAGCTCGCGCGGCACCGCATCGAGCAGTGCCCGCGCGTTCGGCGCCTTCTTGACCGCGGCGATGCGGGCCTTGGCGAGCGCGACATAGCCGGCGCCGAGGCGCTTGGCGGCGCGCAGCGCCGCCTCGTTCTCGCTGCCGTAGAGCAGGTTGTCCATCCGCGCTTTCTGGTCGCCCGGCGTGAGCAGGGCGCCGAACTGGTCCAGCGCGTTGTTCTCGGTATCTTCCGACATCGGGTCGCCGCGCCAGGCCTCGCGCACCAGCCGCTCGGCATTGGCGCGGTCGCCGCGAGCGAGCATCGCCTTGGCGAGCGTGAAGCGGCCCTTGGCGGAAATCGGCGACTCGTTCTCGAACCACGACCACGCGACCGTCTCGTCGCGCCTGTCGTCCCACATCGCGGCCTCGAGGCGCCGGCGCAGGAAGGTCTGCGACGGCCAGCTCGGATTGGCGGAGAGGAAGGCGCGATAGCGTTCCACGGTCGCGCCATTGTCGTCGCTGCGCAGGATGATCCATTCGGCGAGCTTTCGCGCGACCGGATCGGAGATACCGGCCGCGGCATTGGTGGCGTCGCCGGCCTTGCGCTTGCGCACGAGCTCGATGACGCTCTCCAGCGTGTCCTTGTCGGACTGCGACGTCGACGATGTCGCCGCGACGGCAGCCGGGATGACCGGCTTGCGCGGCGTTGCATGCTGGCGGGTTGCAGGCGCCAGCATGGGAGCTGCGGCCGGCCTCGCGGGGGCTGGCGCAGCCGGTTTGATCGTGGCCGTCACGGCCGGGGCGGGGGCTGCCTTGGGCGGCGCGCCGCTCACAGTCGGCGCCGCCTTTGGCGCGGCTGCAGGGGTTGCGGCCGCAGGCTTGGGTTTGTCGTTGGGCTTGTCCTTCGCCGGTTCCTTGCTGGCGTTCTTGCCGGCGTCGGGCTTCTTCGCGGCGTCCTTGGCGGGGGTGCCAGGCGCACCCTTGCTCGCGGCTTTCGCGGCGTCCTTGCCGGTTCCCTTGGCTGTGTCCTTCGCTGTTTCCTTGGTCGATCCCTGGGTCGATCCCTTGGTCGCGCCCTTCGCCGCGTCCTTGGCGGCCGGCTTGGCGGGATCCTTGGTTTCCGCGGCCGTCTCGTTGGACTTGGCGAGGGCGGCGCAGCCCATCGACAGCCCTGCCATCAGGCACACGGCCATACCCAGGGATCGCCATGCGGCAGAAGCAAAGGAGGTCACGGCGTTTCGTCGCCCCGAATCAGTGAAGTGGCTCAAGACCTAGCTGAATTTGCTTGAATATGCGGAGAAAATACCAACAGCCGCTTACCTCGGGCCGATTTGCACCAGCACCGCGGCAAAATCGCGGCCTAAACCCAGCCGCGCACAGACCGCGGGCCTTTTACCGGCCGGATAGACCCGATATGAAGGGAGCTTGCTCAAGAAAGCCGCGTACGGAGGAAGTCCATGGCAGCCAAGACGAAATTCCGAGGGTCGTTCACCGCCTTGGTCACCCCGTTCAAGAACGGCGCGCTGGACGAGGCGGCGTTTCGCTCCCTGGTCAACTGGCAGATCTCCGAGGGCACCAGTGGCCTCGTTCCGGTCGGCACCACCGGCGAGAGCCCGACGCTCAGCCATGACGAGCACAAGAAGGTCGTGGAATGGTGCATCGCTGAAGCCAAGGGCCGCGTGCCCGTCATCGCGGGGGCCGGCTCCAACTCGACCAAGGAGGCGATCGAGCTCTCGCAGCACGCCGAAAAGGCGGGCGCGGACGCCGTGCTGATCGTCACGCCCTATTACAACAAGCCGACCCAGGAAGGGATGTACCAGCACTTCAAGGCGATCAACGATGCGATCGGGATTCCGATCATCATCTACAACATCCCGCCGCGCTCGGTGATCGACATGTCGGTCGACACCATGAAGCGGCTGTGGGAGCTGAAGAACATCGCCGGCGTCAAGGATGCCACCGCCAGCATGGTCCGTGTGTCGCAGCAGCGCGCGGCAATGGGTGAGGATTTCAACCAACTCTCCGGCGAGGACGCCACCATCATCGGTTACATGGCCCATGGCGGCCATGGCTGCATCTCGGTGACCTCGAACGTCGCGCCGCGCCTGTGCTCGGAGTTCCACGCCGCCTGGCAGAAGGGCGACACCAAGACGGCGCTCGCGATCCACGACAAGCTGATGCCGCTGCACAACAACCTCTTCATCGAGAGCAACCCGGCGCCGATCAAGTACGCGATGTCGCTGCTCGGCAAGCTGGACGAGACGTTGCGGCTGCCGATGGTTCCGGTGTCCGAGCCGACCCGCGTTGCCGTGAAAAGCGCGATGGTTCACGCCGGCCTGATCAACTGACGCAATAGCCGTTCGGGGGGCCTTTCATGAGCGTGACGAAAAGGGCGCGCGTATGCTCAAGGAGTTCCGTGAGTTCGCCATGAAGGGCAACGTCGTCGACCTCGCGGTCGGCGTCATCATCGGCGCGGCCTTCGGCGCCATCGTCACCTCGCTGGTCGGTGACGTCATCATGCCGATCATCGGCGCTGCGACAGGCGGCCTCGACTTCTCGAACTACTTCATCCCCTTGTCGAAGGCGGTCACCGCCACCAACTTAGCGGATGCGAAAAAGCAAGGCGCCGTCCTTGCTTACGGCAGCTTCCTGACGCTGACGATCAACTTCATCATCGTCGCCTTCGTGCTGTTCCTGGTGATCCGCGCCATGAACACCTTGAAGCGCAAGGAGGAGGCGGCGCCCGCCGCTCCGCCAAAGCCGTCGGCCGAAGTCGAGCTGCTGACCGAGATCCGCGATCTCCTCAAGAAGTGACGCGCCCACTTCATCCGAACTGTTAGAATCCGAGCGCATCTCGATCAGGTTTGCCCGTCAGGTTTTGTAGGTCATGGCCGATAAGAACGAACGTCCGATCAAGGTGATGGCGGAAAATCGCAAGGCGCGTTTCAACTACGCCATCGAGGACACGATCGAGGCGGGCATTGCGCTGACCGGCACCGAGGTCAAGTCGATCCGCAACGGCAAGAGCACGATCGCGGAATCCTATGCCGATTCCAAGAACGGCGAGATCTGGCTGATCAACGCCACCATTCCCGAATATCTGCAAGGCAACCGCTTCAACCACGAGCCGAAACGGCCGCGAAAGCTGCTGCTCCACCGCCGCCAGATCAACAAGCTGATCGGGGCGGTCGACCGCGAGGGCATGACGCTGATCCCGCTCAAGCTTTACTTCAACGAGCGCGGCCGGGCCAAGCTGCAGCTGGCGGTTGCGAAGGGCAAGAAGCTGCACGACAAGCGCGAATCCGAGAAGAAGCGCGACTGGAGCCGGGAGAAGGGCCGGCTGCTGCGGGCGAGGGGATGACGAGATGAATCAACGGAACCTGCTCGAGGTCGACTGGAGCCAGATTCCCGCGCCTTCCGACGACGGCGCCGCTGCCCATCTCGAGGGCATGACATTGCCGCCGATCGGCCTGCTTGCGACCGACGATACGTCGGTCACCCTGTCGGCGCTGCGCGGCCGAACCGTGGTGTTCGCCTATCCCCGCACCGGAGAGCCCGGCAAGATCGCGCTGGTCGACGATTGGGACATGATCCCGGGAGCGCGCGGCTGCACGCCCCAGACCTGCGCATTCCGCGATCTCTACGCCGAGCTGAAAGCCGCCGGCGCCTCGCACGTGTTCGGCCTCTCGACCCAGAGCAACGACTACCAGATCGAGATGGCTTCGCGCCTGCATCTGCCGTTCCCGGTGCTCTCGGACGAGAAGCTGGCGCTGACGCGCGCCTTGAACTTGCCGACCATGGAGGTCGCGGGCCTGACGCTGATCAAGCGCCTCGCGCTTGTTATCGACGACGCCAGGATCACACACGTGTTCTATCCCGTGTTTCCGCCCGATCGGAACGCCGGCGACGTGCTGGCCTGGCTCAAGGCGAATCCCGCCAATAGCTAGTCGAGATCCGCCTTCACCTTCGCGAACACCGATCTGAACATGTCCGGGGTCAGCACGCCGGTGTTCGTGTTGTAGCGGGAGCAGTGATAGCTGTCGTAGAGCCTGAACGCGCCGGCCTGATGCACCGCGCCATGGCCGAAGGGAGCTTGTGAGGCCTTCAGGTTCAGCGGCTTGAGCACGCTGTCGTGCGCAATCCGCCCGAGCGCGACGATCGCGCGCAGGTTCGGCATCGTCGCCAGATTGGCCACGAGGAACTGGCGGCAGGTGTTGATCTCGACCGGCAGCGGCTTGTTCTGCGGCGGCACGCAATGCACGGCATTGGCGATCCGGCAATCGACGAGTTTCAGGCCGTCGTCCGGGCGCGCCTGATAGGTGCCCCTGGCAAAGCCGTATTCGATCAGCGTGGCGTAGAGCAGGTCGCCGGCATAGTCGCCGGTGAACGGCCGCCCCGTGCGGTTGGCGCCCTGCATTCCCGGCGCGAGGCCCACGATCAGGAGGCGGGCCTTGATGTCGCCGAAGGGTAAAACAGGCGCATTGTGCCACGATGGCTCGCGCGCGCGGTTCGCCTCGCGAAAGGCGACCAGGCGCGGACAGAGCGGGCAGTCGCGGTCGGGAACGACGGTGAGAGGCTGGCGGCTTGACCGTGCCGCCTCACTCCTCGAAGTCGTCATCGCCCCTCGGCGCCATCGTGGTCGCGCGCTGGAGGAATTGCGGGGCGTGATGACGTTCGCCACGCTCGCCGCGGTCACGCGGGGCGGGGCGCTCGGACGGATCGCGGCCGAGCTTGGATTGCAGCTCGACGAGATCGGTGAAGACGTCGGCCTGGCGGCGCAGCTCGTCGGCGATCATCGGCGGCTGGCTGGCAATGGTGGAGACCACCGTGACCCGCACGCCGCGGCGCTGGACGGCCTCGACCAGCGAGCGGAAGTCGCCGTCACCCGAGAACAGCACCATCTGGTCGATGTGCTCGGCGAGCTCCATGGCGTCCACGGCGAGCTCGATGTCCATGTTGCCCTTCACCTTGCGGCGGCCGGAGGCGTCGATGAATTCCTTGGTCGCCTTGGTGACGACGGTGTAGCCGTTGTAGTCCAGCCAGTCGATCAGCGGGCGGATCGAGGAGTATTCCTGGTCTTCGATGATGGCGGTGTAATAGAACGCCCGCAACAACGTACCGCGGCTCTGAAACTCCTTCAGCAGGCGCTTGTAGTCGATGTCGAAGCCGAGGGTTTTCGCCGTCGCGTAGAGATTGGCCCCGTCGATGAAGAGCGCGATCTTGTTGGTAGGAGAAGGTGACATTCAGTTTGCTCGCGTAGCGTTCGTGATTGATCGTTTTTTGTTGGCGCGGCGACAGTGGGCCGCGCAGTTCTAGAGTGCCGCAGAGATCCGTCGAAACCGCAAATCCGGAGAAGTCGGGGCAATCAAGGTATAGTTATGGCGGACTTGCATGCACCCGGCGCCGCCCCCAACGGCAGCCCGGAAAACCACCCGTCCCAGCCCCAATGTGGGGGTAGCAGAGCGGTTTGGCGAGGCCAAATCACAAAATGGCCTTGCGAAACCGTCCCGGCCCCTATAACTAGCCCCAATCATCCACATATTTCGTCCCACCCACAACGGAGCGACAGTCCATGGCTCGCGTCACCGTAGAAGATTGTATCGACAAGGTCGACAACCGGTTTGACTTGGTCCTGCTGGCCGCCCACCGTGCCCGCATGATCTCGTCCGGTTCACAACTAACGGTTGACCGCGATAACGACAAGAACCCTGTTGTGTCTTTGCGTGAAATTGCCGAGACGACGATCTCGCCGGAGGACCTCCGCGAGGAGCTGGTCCACTCGCTCCAGAAGTTCGTCGAGGTGGATGAGCCCGAGCCGGATACGGTGCCGCTGATCGGTTCCGCGGGCGCAAGCGTCGATGCCGACGACACCGAGGTCGCGGTGGAGCGCATGACCGAAGAGGAGCTGCTGAAGGGCCTGGAAGGCCTCGCGCCCCCCGAGGAGCAGCCCGAGGAAGACGAGTAATTCCTCCATCGCGATCATCTTCTTCTTGTGATCATATCAAAGGCCCGAACCGCTGTTCGGGCCTTTGCTTTTGTTGACCTTTTCGTGGTTACCATAGCGCTGCGGTTGGCGCTTTGCCCTGTCACTGAATTGATCGGACACGAGCGCGATCGGAGTTAGGATGTATGCAGCGGGCCGGTTCGAGCCCGTTTGAAGGCAGGACGGCATGGTATATCGGCGCCGCAGATCCACGCAGATGCAGGCCGCAACCGAATCGGTTGCCGTGGCCCCGACTGCGCCGGTCGCGCGCCCGGCCAGGCCCCGCGCCCGCATGATGCGTCAATATGACCTCGTCGAGCGCGTCAGGTCCTACAATCCCAACACCAACGAAGACCTGCTGAACCGGGCCTACGTCTACGCCATGAAGGCGCACGGCTCGCAGACCCGCGCCTCGGGCGATCCGTATTTCTCGCACCCGCTCGAAGTGGCGGCGATTCTCACCGACCTCAAGCTCGACGACGCCACCATCGTGGCCGCGCTGCTGCACGACACGATCGAGGACACCGAGGCGACGCGGGCCGAGATCGACCAGATCTTCGGATCCGAAATCGGGGCGCTGGTCGAGGGCCTGACCAAGCTGAAGCGGCTCGAGCTGGTCTCGCGCGAAGCCAAGCAGGCCGAGAACCTGCGCAAATTGTTGCTGGCCATTGCCGACGATGTCCGCGTGCTTCTGGTCAAGCTCGCCGACCGCCTGCACAACATGCGCACGCTGGATTTCGTGCCCACGGAATCGCGCCGGCGCATCGCCGAGGAGACGCTCGACATCTACGCGCCGCTGGCGGGCCGCATGGGCATGCAGGAGATGCGCGAGGAGCTGGAGGACCTGTCCTTCCGCACCCTCGATCCCGAAGCCTATTCGGTGGTGATGCAGCGGCTCGATGCGCTCGCCGAGCGCAACCGCAACCTGATCGGCGAGATCGAGGACCAGCTCTCCAACAATCTGCGCCATCGGGGTCTGGGGGCGCGGGTCTATGGCCGGCGCAAGAAGCCGTTCTCGATCTGGACCAAGATGGAGCGCAAGTCGGTCGGCTTCGAGCAATTGTCCGACATCTTCGGCTTCCGCCTCGTCGTCAGCGACATCGAGGCCTGCTATCGCGCGCTCGGGATCGTCCACACCACCTGGCCGGTCGTGCCGGGGCGCTTCAAGGACTACATCTCGACGCCGAAGCAGAACGACTATCGCTCGATCCACACCACCGTGATCGGCCCCGGCAATCAGCGCGTCGAGCTCCAGATCCGCACCGAGGCGATGGACCAGATCGCCGAGCGCGGCATCGCCGCGCACGTCTTCTACAAGGAGGGTGTGGGTTCGCCGACCGAATTCCTCAAGCGCGAGTCCAACGCCTTCGCCTGGCTGCGCCACACCATCGGCATCCTCTCGGAAAGCGCGAACCCGGAGGAATTCCTCGAGCACACCAAGCTCGAGCTGTTCCACGACCAGGTGTTCTGCTTCACCCCCAAGGGCAAGCTGATCGCGCTGCCGCGCCATGCCAACGTGATCGACTTTGCCTATGCCGTGCATACCGACGTCGGCAACAGCGCGGTCGGCTGCAAGATCAACGGCAAGTTCGCGCCGCTGTCCTCGGAGCTTCAGAACGGCGACGAGGTCGAGGTGCTGACCTCGGAGGCGCAGTCGGCGCCGCCCTCGGCCTGGGAGACGCTGGCCGTCACCGGCAAGGCGCGCGCCGCGATCCGCCGCGCCACCCGTACCGCGGTGCGCTATCAATATGTCGGGCTCGGCCGGCGCATCGTCGAGCGCCTGTTCGAGCGCGCCAAGATCGAATACGCCGACGACAAGCTCAAAGGCGCGCTGCCGCGGCTCGCGCGCACTTCGATCGAGGACGTCATGGCGGCGGTGGGGCGAGGGGAGATCAAGGCCTCCCATGTCGCACGTGCGATGTACCCCGATTACAAGGAGGAGCGCATCGCGCGCTACGGCGTCAAGAAGGGGCTTGCCGCCAAGCTCAAGGAGAAGGGGGTCTCCGAACCGGCGCGCAGCCCGGTTGCGATCCCCATCCGCGGCATCAATTCCGACCTTCCGGTGAAGTTCGCGCCGAACGGCGGCGCGGTCCCCGGCGATCGCATCGTCGGCATCGTCACCCCGGGCGAGGGCATCACGATCTATCCGATCCAGGCACCGGCCCTGAAGGATTTCGAGGAGGAGCCGGAGCGCTGGCTCGACGTCCGCTGGGACATCGAGGACTCCGCGCCGCAGCGCTTCCCCGCCCGCATCAAGGTCGAGAACGTCAACGAGCCCGGCGCGCTGGCGCAGATCGCGACCGTGATCGCCGAGCACGACGGCAACATCGACAACATCAGCATGCAGCGCCGCTCGCCCGATTTCACGGAGACGACGATCGATCTCGAAGTCTACGATTTGAAGCACCTGAGCGCGATCCTGGCCCAGCTGCGCGCGAAGGCGGTGGTCGCCAAAGTCGAACGTGTTAATGGATAGGCGCATCTCGCATGCGCCGTTCCCTCTGATTTCGCGAGTCCTGAAATGCCCGCTTCGAAGCTCCGCCTCGGCGTCAACATCGATCACGTTGCAACCGTGCGCAACGCGCGCGGCGGCCGCCATCCCGATCCGGTGCGCGCGGCGCTGCTCGCGATCGAGGCCGGCGCCGACGGCATCACCGCACATTTGCGCGAGGACCGCCGGCACATCCGCGACGAGGACATGGCGCGCCTGAAGGCGGAGATCTCCAAGCCGCTCAATTTCGAGATGGCCGCAACGGACGACATGATGCGGATCTCGCTCGCCACCAAGCCGCACGCGGTGTGCCTCGTGCCGGAGCGGCGCCAGGAGGTGACGACCGAAGGCGGGTTGGATGTGGTCGGCCAGCGCGACGCGCTCGCGCCCTATATCGCGCGGCTGAACGAGGCCGGCATCCGCGTGTCGCTGTTCATTGCGGCCGACCCCGCCCAGATCGAGATGGCGGCGCGGCTACGCGCGCCCGTGATCGAGATCCACACCGGCGCCTGGTGCGATGCCGTCACCGACGGCCACAGCGACAAGGCCGAGGCCGAATGGCGGCGGATCGTGGCGGGAGCGAAGCTGGCCAAGGACGCGGGGCTTGAGGTTCACGCCGGTCACGGGCTGGACTATGCGACGGCGGAGAAGATCGCCGGCTTGCGGGAAATCATGGAGCTGAACATCGGCTATTACATGATCGGCGAGGCGCTGTTCGTGGGGCTGGCCGAGACC
Source organism: Bradyrhizobium sp. SPXBL-02 (assembly GCF_051853065.1). Classification (NCBI taxonomy): domain Bacteria; kingdom Pseudomonadati; phylum Pseudomonadota; class Alphaproteobacteria; order Hyphomicrobiales; family Nitrobacteraceae; genus Bradyrhizobium; species Bradyrhizobium sp. SPXBL-02. Next base: position 3,665,536 of record NZ_CP182474.1, read on the forward strand.
GTGCGCAGCATGCGCGCGGCGATGGACCGTGGCCGGAGCCGGGCATGATCATCGGCATCGGCTCCGACTTGATCGACATCACCCGCGTGGCCAGGGTGATCGAGCGCCATGGTGAGCGGTTCCTCGACCGCATTTTCACCGCTGCCGAGCGGGCCAAGGCGGAGCGGCGGGCCAAGAACGAGAAGATGGTGGTGGCGACCTACGCCAAGCGTTTCGCCGCCAAGGAGGCCTGCTCCAAGGCGCTCGGCACCGGCATCAGGCGCGGCGTCTGGTGGCGCGACATGGGGGTGGTCAACCTGCCCAGCGGGCGGCCGACCATGCAGCTGACCGGCGGCGCCCTGGCCCGGCTCCAGGCCCTGACGCCGGAGGGATTCGAGGCGCGGATCGACCTTTCGATCACAGACGACTGGCCGCTGGCTCAGGCTTTCGTCATCATTTCGGCCGTGCCCTTGGTGAAGCCCTGACGCGATCCGGTCGATTTTATAATTCGTATTTGGAATCAATGCCTTATTCAGTTTTGATGCGATCCTTGATTGCGTGGCCTCCGACAACCGTCTAAAAGTCCGCCGACCCAAACCAGCTTGGGCGAATTCGGCTTTACGCCGGAATTGGCCCCCACTATCAGAATCAGGACAATCTCCATGGGCCGCGAAGCGATGGGCTGTTCGCGCCAGGAGGGCGCTCTGTGACCGCCGGCCGGAATTGAGAGAGCAATGAGCGTGACTTCAGGAACGAAAACTGAGAGCGGCGTCGGCGAAACGATCCGGGTCGTCATTCATGCTCTCCTGATCGCGCTCGTGATCCGCACCTTCCTGTTTCAGCCCTTCAACATCCCGTCCGGCTCGATGAAGGCGACGTTGCTGGTCGGCGACTATCTGTTCGTCTCGAAATATTCCTACGGCTACAGCCATTTTTCGATTCCGTTCTCGCCGCCGCTGTTCTCGGGACGGATCTGGGGCTCGGACCCGGCCCGCGGCGACATCGTCGTGTTCCGCCTGCCGAAGGACGATTCCACCGACTACATCAAGCGCGTGATCGGGCTTCCCGGCGACCGCATCCAGATGCGGGACGGGCTGCTCTACATCAACGATGTGCCTGTCGAGCGGCAGCGCATGAGCGAATATGTCGGCGAGGACCCTTGCGGCTCGGAGGGCGGCGGCATCTCCCGGGTGAAGCGCTGGAAGGAGACGCTGCCGAACGGCGTGTCCTATGAGACGCTGGACTGCGCCGACAACGGCTACATGGACAACACCAACGTCTACACCGTGCCGGCCGGCCGCTTCTTCATGATGGGTGACAATCGCGACAATTCCACCGATAGCCGCTTTCTCGGCCAGGTCGGCTACGTCCCGCAGGAGAACTTGATCGGCCGCGCCCAGATGATCTTCTTCTCGATCGCTGAAGGCGAGCATGCCTGGATGTTCTGGCGCTGGCCGTGGGCGGTGCGCTGGAATCGCTTCTTCAAAATCGTCCGATGAAAGACGAAGCAAAGGACATCGCGACCCAACCAATCGAGGCGCAGGCGGGCCCCGAAGGGGAAGCCGCGACCAAGTCGCCCGCAAACAAAACACCGGCCGACAAGGCATCTGCAGACAAGGCGCCTGCGAAGAAGAAGCGGGCGCGGAGCAGCAAGGCCAAAGGCACGGACGCGAATGCGGCGGTCGAAGCGCGCATCGGCCACAGCTTCACTGACCCGAACCTCTTGATGCAGGCGATCACGCATGTCTCGGCCCTGAAGTCCGGGCGCAAGCGCGGCGACAGTTATCAGCGGCTGGAATTCCTCGGCGACCACGTGCTCGGCCTCGTCGTCTCGGACATGCTCTATCACGCCTTCCCGAACGCCGACGAAGGCGAGCTGTCGAAGCGTCTTGCCGAGCTCGTGCGCAAGGAGAGCTGCGCGGACGTCGCCAAGTCGCTCGGTCTCGTCGACGACATCAAGCTGGGCTCGGTCGGCTCCAGTGCCGATGCCCGCCTGCGCAAATCCATTCTCGGCGACATCTGCGAGGCCGTGATCGGCGCCGTCTATCTCGACGGCGGCCATGCGGCGGCAGCCGAATTCGTCAAGCGTAACTGGACCGAGCGTATGCACAAGCCGCGCCGTCCGTTGCGCGATCCCAAGACCGTGCTGCAGGAATGGGCGCAAGGCAAGGGACTGCCGACGCCGGTTTATCGCGAGGTCGAGCGTACCGGCCCGCATCACGATCCGCAGTTCCGCGTCGCCGTCGATCTGCCGGGCCTCGCGCCGGCCGAGGGCATCGGCGGCAGCAAGCGCGCGGCAGAGAAGGTGGCAGCCTCAGTGATGATCGAACGCGAAGGCGTCGGCGGCGGCAATGATGGTTGAAGCAAGCGGCGAGGCACCCAGCGCGACGCGCTGCGGTTTCGTCGCGCTGATCGGCGCGCCGAATGTCGGCAAGTCCACGCTCGTCAACGCGCTGGTCGGCGCCAAGGTCACGATCGTCTCGCGCAAGGTGCAGACCACGCGCGCGCTGATCCGCGGCATCGTCATCGAGAACAACGCGCAAATCATCCTGGTCGACACGCCCGGCATCTTCTCGCCCAAGCGCCGGCTCGACCGCGCCATGGTCTCGACCGCCTGGAGCGGGGCCCACGATGCCGATCTCGTCTGCGTGCTGCTCGATGCCAAGACCGGGATCGACGAGGAGGCGGAGGCGATCCTCGCCAAGGCGGCCAGCGTCAATCACGACAAGATCCTCGTCATCAACAAGGTCGATCTGGTCCAGCGCGAGAAGCTGTTGGCCCTGGCGCAGGCCGCGAACGAGCGCATGAGCTTCGTGCGGACGTTCATGATCTCGGCGATCTCGGGCGACGGCGTGGACGACATCCGCAAGACGCTCGCGGACATGGTGCCGCCGGGCCCGTTCCTCTATCCTGAGGACCAGATGTCGGACGCGCCGATGCGGCAGCTGGCAGCGGAGATCACGCGCGAGAAGATCTATCAGAAGCTGCACCAGGAATTGCCGTACCAGTCCACGGTAGAGACCGACAAGTGGGAGGAGCGCAAGGACAAGTCGGTGCGGATCGAGCAGACGATCTATGTCGAGCGCGAAAGCCAGCGCAAGATCGTGCTCGGCAAGGGCGGCGCCACCATCAAGTCGATCGGCGCCGACTCGCGCAAGGAGCTGATGCAGATCCTGGACGTGCCGGTGCACCTGTTCCTGTTCGTCAAGGTGCGCGAGAACTGGGGCGACGATCCCGATCGCTACCGCGAGATGGGTCTGGACTTCCCGAAAGAATAACCAAGAAAAGATCGGCATTCGATGAGCCTACCCGTCAACGTCCAGCGCTTCGAAGCGCTGCTCTATGCATCGTTGATGCTGGATGCCGTCTCGGTGGCCGTGCAGGACCGCACGCCTAGTGCCGAGGTGACCGAGCAGATGATCATGACCGGGACGTTGCTCGCCGGGGGCATGATCCTCCTGCTGCTCTATTTCGTCCGGCTGGCTGCGCATCATCGCAAGAACTGGCCGCGCTGGGTGCTGGCGGCGGCCCTCGTGCTGTCGGTGATCTCGCTCGGCCAGATCATCGGCGCGAAGGGACTGGAGCTCGACAGCGCCATCGAGATCGTCTCCTGCGCGCTGACGACGATCGGCCTCTATTTCTCCTTCAGCGGCGACGCGCAGGGCTGGTTCAACGCGTGAGATTTTGTGCGGTGCTGTAGGGTGGGCAAAGGCGCGCCTTGCGCGCCGTGCCCACCATCTCATCCTGGTCGCAAAAATTGCGTGGGCACGCTTCGCTTTGCCCACCCTACGAGACTGTGAATCTTTTGTACCGCGCGTCAGACGAATGTGATTCTCTGGGCAGACTGATCTGCTGGAGAGGATGATGGCTGACGACGGACTTTTTGGTGAATTGCCGGAGCAGTCGGCACGAACCGAAGCGGTGCCGCAAGGCGCACCTCGGCTGCGCGAGCCTGTGCGCAATCAGGTCGAATTGCGAGCGGTCGATATCGACAGCCTGATCGGGCAGGATCATCCAGCGCGGGTGATCTGGGCTTATGTCGAAGGGCTGGACCTGAGCGAGCTGGAAGATCGCGTCAAGGCACGGGAAAACAGGCCGGGCCATCCGGCGCCATCGCCACGGTTGTTGCTGGCGCTTTGGCTGTACGCCGCGAGCGATGCCGTTGGCAGCGCGCGGGCGCTGGACCGGCTCTGCGACAGCCACGACGTCTACCGCTGGCTCTGCGGTGGCGTGTCGTTGAACCATCACGGGCTGTCGGACTTCCGGGTCGGCTGTGCCGACTTGCTCGACCGTTTGCTGGTTGAACATCTGGTGGCCCTGAACGAGGCAGGGCTGGTCGATCTGGAGAAGCTGACCCAGGACGGGGTGCGGATACGAGCGAATGCCGGGACCGGATCGTTCCGGCGGGAGGCGACGCTGGATCGGCAGATGGCGCAGGCCGAGGCCATTGTGGAAGAGCTCAAGCGCGAGGTCGATGCGGACCCGGAAGCCAGCAATCGGCGGATCCGGGCCGCCAAAGAGCGGGCGGCGCGCGAACGCAGCGAGCGGGTGCAAGCCGCGCAGGCCGCGCTGGCCGAGATCAAGCGCAAGCGAAAACAGCTCGACGACAAGGGCGGCAATGGCAAGAAGCCGAAGGAGCCTCGGGCCTCCACCACCGACCCGCAGGCCAGGGTGATGAAGATGGCCGATGCCGGCTTCCGTCCGGCCTATAATGTGCAGGTGGCTAGCGCGGCTGGCGAACTGATCGTGGTCGCGATCGATGTCGACAACAGCGGCTCAGATCGTGGCTTGATGCGCCCGATGCTGGAGCGAACGCGCGCTCGGCTGAAGCGCTTGCCACGCCGCTACCTCGCCGATGGCGGGTTCTGCACTGGCGACGACATCGAATGGGCGCATGGCGAGGGCATCGAGGTTTACTGTCCACCGCCCCAATCCAGGAGCGGTGTCGATCCCTTCTTACCCCGGAGCAGCGACGGTCCTGGCATAGCGGCCTGGCGTGCTCGCATGGCCAGCGAAGCCGGCAAGGCACAGTACCAGGCCCGTACCATCTGCGAATGCATCCATGCCCGCTGGCGCAACTGGGACCTCAGGCAACTGACCGTGCGCGGCATCGAGAAGGTCCGTGCCGTCGTGCTCTGGTACGCCCTCACCAACAACATCCTGCAAGGGCATCGTCTCGCAAAAGCATAGATAACCAACAGCCTGACGCCGCCGGCTTCCCCCATCAAGGGGCGATACCACCCCTTGATGCCGAAGCCGAAACAAAACGAATTGGCTCACAGGCTCTACGACAGCTCGAAATGCGATAAGATCTCCCCCATGGAATGGTCCGATGAAGGCATCGTGCTGGGGGTGCGGCGGCATGGCGAGTCTAGCGCCATCGTCGAACTCTTGACGCGCGCGCATGGCCGGCATCTCGGGCTGGTCCGCGGCGGCGCCGGCGCGCGGATGCGGCCGCTGCTGCAGCCGGGGAATAGCGTCAGTGCGGTGTGGCGGGCGCGGCTCGACGAGCATCTGGGCACTTATACGATCGAGGGATTGAAGCTGCGCGCGGCGACGCTGCTGGGGTCATCCTATGGCGTCTATGGCGTCACCCATCTCGCCTCGATCGCGCGGCTCTTGCCGGAGCGCGATCCGCATGAAGACATCTTTGCGCTGCTCGAACATTCGCTCGACGACTTCGACGACATCGGCAGCGCGGCCGTGCACCTGATCCATTTCGAGCTGGCGATGCTCGCCGAGCTGGGTTTCGGTCTGGCGCTGGACAATTGTACGGTGACCGGCGAGACCACGGACCTGATCTATGTCTCGCCGAAATCCGGCGGCGCGGTATCGCGCGGCGCGGGCGAGCCGTGGCGCGACCGGCTGTTGCGCCTGCCGCCGTTCCTGCGCCAGGGTGAAACCGCGAGCGATCTTACCGAGCAGGATCTCCAGGACGGCTTCCGACTCACGGGCCTGTTTCTGCTCCGCCACGTGCTGGAGCCGCGCGGCCAGGGCCATTCAGATGCGCGGGCCGGCTTTATCAACGCCTTGATGCGGCAGCAGGCGAGGGCGGCCATCCCCGCGCCATGACGCAACGGCTGCCCAGCTTTGCGCATTGGCATGCGGTTCCATGGAACGAAATCGGCCCGAGCTGAATTGGGCCCGAGGTTCCACATCGGGGGACAGCCCAAATGTTGATCAAGGGATTCGCCTTGTCCGCGACGCTGCTTGCCTTCGCGCCCGACGCCATGGCCGGCGAGCCGCAGCCCGGGGTATTTCGCCGGGCCTCGTGCACGGTGGTGCGATACTACGTCGCGAAATATTCCGCTGCCGCGGCAGAGACATGGGCGCGGTCCCACGGCGCCACCGAGGCCGAGATCGAGGCCGCCCGCCGTTGCCTGGTCAATGTGCCGGCGCCCGCTCAAGCGCCGGGTGCGGCCAAAACCCAGACCGTCACCGCCGGCTGGGCGGGCCAGTAGGCCGCCCACAGGGAACCATTCGATCCTTGCCCGATTCGCTTCCACGGTTTAACCGGGCGGCATGGGAAAACGAATCGTTCCGCCGGAAGAACCGGCTGAAATCCACGAGGTGCCGCTGCGTGAGGCGCTGGAAGAGCGCTATCTCGCTTATGCCCTCTCCACCATCATGCACCGTGCGCTGCCGGACGCGCGCGACGGCCTGAAGCCGGTGCACCGGCGCATCCTCTACGGCATGCGCCTGCTCAGGCTCGACCCCGGCACGCCCTTCAAGAAGTCGGCCAAGATCGTCGGCGACGTGATGGGCTCGTTCCATCCGCATGGCGACCAGGCGATCTACGACGCCATGGTCCGTCTCGCGCAGGATTTCTCCTCGCGCTATCCGCTGGTCGACGGCCAAGGCAATTTCGGCAATATCGACGGCGATAACCCCGCCGCCTACCGCTACACCGAAGCGCGCATGACCGACGTCGCGCGGCTTCTGCTCGAGGGCATCGACGAGGACGGCGTCGAGTTCCGCGCCAATTACGACGGCCAGTCGAAAGAACCCGTCGTGCTGCCGGGCGGTTTCCCGAACCTGCTCGCCAACGGCGCACAGGGCATCGCCGTCGGCATGGCGACCTCGATCCCGCCGCACAATGCCGCCGAGCTGTGCGATGCCGCGCTGCATCTGATCGAGAAGCCCGACGCGAAGTCGAAGGCGCTCTTGAAGTGGGTGAAGGGCCCGGATTTTCCGACCGGCGGCATCATCGTCGATTCCAAGCAGGCGATTGCGGAGGCCTACACCACCGGCCGCGGCTCGTTTCGCGTCCGTGCGCGGTGGACGCAGGAGGAGGGTGCGCGCGGCACCTGGGTCGTCGTCGTCACCGAGATTCCGTTCCTGGTGCAGAAGTCGCGCCTGATCGAGAAGGTCGCCGAGCTGCTGGACCAGAAGAAGCTGCCGCTGGTCGGCGACATCAGGGACGAATCGGCCGAAGACGTCCGCATCGTGATCGAGCCGAAGTCGAAGAACGTCGATCCGGCGCTGATGATGGAATCGCTGTTCCGGCTCACCGAGCTCGAAAACAAGATTCCGCTGAACCTCAACGTGCTGATCAAGGGCCGCATTCCCAAGGTCGTGGGGCTCGCGGAGTGCTTGCGCGAATGGCTCGATCATCTGCGCGACGTCCTGATCCGCCGCACCAATTACCGCAAGGGCGAGATCGAGCACCGGCTCGAAATCCTCGGCGGTCTGCTGATCGCCTATCTCAACATCGACGAGGTGATCCGGATCATCCGCAACGAGGACGAGCCGAAGCCGGCCTTGATGAAGGCGTTCAAGCTCACCGACCTGCAGGCCGACTCCATTCTCAACATGCGGCTGCGCAATCTGCGCAAGCTCGAGGAAATGGACATCCGCACCGAGGACAAGGATCTGCGCAAGGAGCTGAAGGGCATCCAGGCCCTGCTGGCCTCCGAGACCGAGCAGTGGAAGAAGGTCGGCGAGCAGGTCGGCAAGGTCCGCGACATGTTCGGGCCGAAGACGCCGCTCGGCAAGCGCCGCACCACCTTTGCGGATGCGCCGGAGCACGACCTCGCCGCGATCGAGGAGGCCTTCGTCGAGCGCGAGCCGGTCACCGTCGTCGTCTCCGACAAGGGCTGGATCCGCACCATGAAGGGCCATGTCGAGGATCTCTCGGGCCTCGCCTTCAAGCAGGATGACAAGCTCGGCTTCGCGTTCTTTGCCGAGACGACCTCGAAGCTGCTGCTGTTCGCCACCAACGGCAAGTTCTACTCGCTCGACGTTGCGAAGCTGCCGGGCGGCCGCGGCCATGGCGAGCCGATCCGACTGTTCATCGATCTGGAGCAGGAGGCCGCGCCCGTCGCGCTGTTCGTCAACAAGGGTGGCCGCAAATTCCTGGTCGCGAGCCACGAGGGCCAGGGCTTTGTGGTCAATGAGGACGATTGCGTCGGCACCACCAAGAAGGGCAAGCAGGTCCTCAACGTCGACATGCCGAACGAGGCGCGCGCGATCACCGAGGTGACGGGCGACACCGTCGCCGTCATCGGCGAGAACCGCAAGATGCTGGTCTTCCCGCTCGACCAGGTGCCGGAAATGGCGCGCGGCCGCGGCGTGCGGCTGCAGAAGTACAAGGACGGCGGTCTGTCCGACGTTGCGGTATTCGACTCCAAGGCGGGCCTGACCTGGAAGGACTCCGCAGGACGCGAATTCTCCGCGACCATGAAGGAGCTCGCGGAGTGGCAAGGCACCCGCGCCGACGCCGGCCGCCTGCCGCCCAAGGGTTTTCCGAAGTCGAACAAGTTCGGCCGGGTGATCGGGTAGGGCGATCTGGTGTCCCGGACGCGCTGCAACGCATCTTGCGTTGCTGCGCAGAGCCGGGACCCACGCTGCACGGATTTCTGGGAGACATGGGCCCCGGCTCAGCAGCGCACCGTCGAAGTGACGCTGCGCTGGTCCCGGGCACGAGGGTGTGGCGCGCATCTGTCCCCACATCGTCATTGCGAGCGCAGCGAAGCAATCCAGAATCCCACCGCGGAAAGACTCTGGATTGCTTCGCTGCGCTCGCAATGACGAGAGGCGATAGCGCTGTTCTCCAACTGACATTGAGTACCCCGCAAACGCGTGGCAGCTAGCCGCGAGCGCATACGTGCGGGCACGAACATTGCTTTTTCCTGGCGACTGCAAACGGCTGGTCGAAAGGCAAAAACATCCCAATGCTCAAACTGAAGGCTTTCATTCCGGCGCTGTTCGGCCTCGCGCTGGTGGCGGCGCCTGCGCATGCGGCGGGCAATCTCGTCGCGGTGCTCGAGGCGGAGATCGTCACGCTCGATCCGCATTTCTCCACGGCCTATATTTCGCGCACGTTCGGCTACATGGTGTTCGACACGCTGTTTGCGAAGGATTCCAAGGGCGACATCAAGCCGCAAATGGTGCAGGACTGGAAGGTCTCGCCCGACGGGTTGACCTATACGTTCACGCTGCGCGACGGCCTGAAATGGCATGACGGCCAGCCGGTCACATCAGCCGATTGCGTGGCCTCGCTGCGTCGCTGGGGCACGCGCAGCGCGCTCGGCCGCCGCATCTTTGCGATCACGACCTCCCTCGAGCCGACCGATGCGACAACCTTCGTGCTGACGCTGAAGGAGCCGTCCGGCCTCGTCATCGACGCACTCGGTAATCCCGTCAGCCCGGTCGCGTTCATGATGCCCGAGCGCATCGCGAAGACGCCGGGCGACCAGCGTATCGCCGAGATCATCGGCTCCGGACCGTTCGTCTACAGCAAGGCCGAACACCGCACCGGCGACCGCATGATCCTGAAGAAGTTCGGCGACTATGTGCCGCGCTCCGAGCCCGCGGACTTCCTGGCCGGCGGCAAGCGCGTCAATGTCGACACGCTGGAGATCCGCGTCATTCCCGATGGTGCGACCGCCGCCTCTGCGCTGCAGGCCGGCGAAGTCGATTTCATGCAGTACGCGCCGTTCGATCTGTTGCCGCAGCTTGAGAAGAACACGCGCGTCAAGCTCGTCAACTTCACCGGCGGCAACATGTTCGCCGGTGCCTATCGTCTCAACGCCGCCTCGAAGCCGTTCGATGATCCGGAAATCCGCCGCGTGCTGTGGAAGCTGGTCGACCAGCGCGAAGTGCTGGATGCGCTCGGGCTCGACGCCAAGTACGCCACGCCTTGCGCGACTTACTTCACCTGCGGCACCACCTACGAGAGCAAGGCCGGCACGGAAGCGGCGGCCAAGCCCTCGATCGAAGCAGCGAAGGCTGCGCTGAAGGCGACCAAATATGCCGGCGAGCCCGTCGTCGTGATGCAGGCCAACGACCTCGAAGCCCCGCGCGTTTCGGCGCAGGTGCTCGCCGAGCGGCTGAAGGCTGCCGGCTTCAACGTCGATCTGCAGGTGATGGACTGGGCGAGCGTGCTGGCGCGCCGCGCCAAGAAGGAGGGCTGGAGCGTCTATGGCGTCCACGCCGGCGGCTTCGATCTGGGCTCGCCGCTGACCAATGTCATGGTCGCCTTCAACTGTGCCGACTTCACCGGCTGGCAATGCGACGCGCGCATCACGCCGCTGATGGAAGCCTTCGCCAAGGCGCCGGCCGAGGAGGACCGGAAGAAGATCGCGGGCGAGATCCAGGCCGTCATGTACGACCAGGCGCCCGGAATCCCGTGGGGGCAGTTCGCCCAGCCGGCCGCCTATCGCGCGACTTTGCGCGGTCTGATACCGTCCGCCATCCCGGTGTTCTGGAACGTTGAGAAGTAAGGCGATGTACGATGTCATTGTTGTCGGCGGTGGCTCCGCTGGCGCCGCCGTTGCCGCGCGGCTCTCCGAGGATCCGGCACGGCACGTGCTGCTGCTAGAGGCGGGGCGCGACTGGCGCGCTGACGAGGCGCCCTGGGAGGTGAGGACGCCGAATCCGATCCCGATCATCCACAAGCGCGAGTACCAGGAGAAATGGCAGTGGCCCGATCTGCTGACGCGCCGCGTCGCGGGGCAGGAGCCGCGCTTCTACTGGCGCGGCAAGGGGCTCGGCGGTTCGTCGATGATGAACGGCCAGATCGCGATCCGCGGTGTTGCCGATGCCTTCGACGAATGGGCGGCCAATGGCTGCACCGGCTGGTCGGCGAAAGAGGTGATGCCGCTGTTCTCGGTGATCGAGGACGATCTGCAGTTCGGTGACGCCGAGGGACACGGACGCGGCGGGCCGTTGCCGGTCTATCGCGCGCCGCCGGAGACATGGGGCCCGATCGACCGGGGCTTGCGCGATGCGGCGCTGGCGAGCGGCTATCCCTGGTGCGCCGACGTCAATGGTCCGGATGGCGAGGGCGTTGCGTGCTATCCCATCAACAGCCGCAACTTGCGCCGCATCACCACCAACGAGGGCTATCTCGAGCCGGCGCGCGGGCGCGCCAATCTGGAGATCCGCGGGCATGCGCTGGTCGATCGCGTGCTGATCAGCGACGGACGGGCGACCGGCGTCCGCGTTCATATCGAGGGGCAGGGCACCCACGAGATCAGCGCACGCCAGATCGTGCTGTGCGCCGGCGCCATCCACAGTCCGGCGATCCTGCTGCGCTCGGGCATCGGCCCGGCCGAGGAATTGAAGGCGATGGGGATTAAGGTCGAACGCGAGCTGCCGGTCGGCCGCCATTTCTTCGACCATCCGCTGTTTCGTGCCACGATCCAGCTGCGGGAGGAGATTCGTCCCACCGATGCAGATACGCGCCACACCAATTGCTGCGTGACCTATTCCTCGGGCCTCGCCAATGGCGGCAAGCGCGACATGATTCTGATTGCGTTCAATCATCGCGGCATCGGCGTGCCCGGCGCGATCGGCGCCGGGCTGTTCAACGCCTATTCGCGTGGAACGCTCAAGCTGGCCTCGACCGATCCTGCAATCGATCCCGTCGTCGAGGAGAACATGCTGGCCGATCCCCGCGACATGCTGCGCATGATGGATGCGGTGAAACGCCTCGCCGTCATCACCTCGCAGCCGGCCCTGTCAGGGATTGCCGACTGGATCAGGCTCGCCGACACGGATTTGACGCTGCTGCAGGCCGCCGGCCTGCCCGATCACGAGCTCGACGCCGTGCTGCGCCGTGAGACCGGCGACATCCAGCATGCTGCCGGCAGCTGCCGCATGAGCGGCGTGGGCGACGCGGATGGCGTGGTCAACCCCGACGGCAACGTGAAGGGAATCAGCGGCCTGCGCGTCGCCGATGCCTCGATCATGCCGTCCGATTGCCGCGCCAACACGCACTTCACCACGGTGGTGATCGGGGAAGCAATCGCGCGGATGATGATGCGGTAGTCGGCGGTCAGAATTCAAGCCGCATTGGGATGAGTCACGCGCGCTTCGCGGAAGGGTGCGTGGAGTGGCCGCGGGACTGGAATTAATTCAACGTTGCGCAACATCGTTCCTACGAATGTCGAAAGCTTGGGACGAAGGTCCTCAGGAACGTTTGCGCGCCGCTTTGATTGGCATGTCATCGTCAATCGGAGTTTTGAACAATGCGAAAGACAATCTTCTCAGTGGCCATGTGTGCGTTGCTTGCCGGCGCGTCGATCGGGTTCGCTCATGCGCAGGCAGGAGGAGGCGCGGGAGGCGCAGGTGGAGCGGGCGGCGCAGGTGCGGGCGCCAGCGCCGGAGCTGGAGGAACCAGCGGCGGCTCGGGGAGCGGAACGAGCGGCGCGGCGGGTGGAACAGGGGCGGGCAGTGTTGGCGCCGGCACTGGGACGGGATCCAGCGCAGGTACCAGCAGTGGCAATGGCGCGGGTACCGGCCAGGGCGGCCCTCAGACCATCCGTCCCGGCGGCTCCAACGATCCAACCCGAAAGTAACAACATCCTCGCCGTGTGACTTCAAGAACGGGAAGCTGCGGGTTCAACTCAGCAGCTTTCCCACGGCGTCCGTCGCACAACGGGCCCGCCCAAGGTGGTACGGCCTCTTTATGGACTGAACACGCTGTGGAGAAACCGCTCCTTTTCGCCGGGCGCGTAACCTTGAGAGGCGCCAAAATACGGCTCAGTGGCGCCGTGGGGCGCCGATGGAGGCGGCGCGTAGGCAAAACCTGAAGCGGCACCTGGCGGGATCATGCCCTGACCGGAATGGACAGTCACGTGCCGCCGGTGTGTGTGATGCACCTGTGCCGCGTCGGCAACGCCACCCAAGGTGATCAGAAGACTTAAAGCCAGAATGAAACGCATCGCTGTGTCTCCAAACGCCCCGCCTGCTTAGCTGGCGTTCGGCCGCGGCGTTCCAACCCATTCTGGCCTCACGATTGGTCACATCCCTGGCATCAGATGACTCCCGCTAGCCGCAGCGCCACGCCCGCCGCGCAGCTGCCCGCGAGCACCGTCAGCATGCCGAGCTTGAAGCGGAAGATCGCGGTGGCCGCCGCAATCGCCAGCACTAGCGCCGGCACATCGACGCTTCTCAGCACCGGCATGTCGAAGTTCAGCGGAAACGCATGTACCGGCACGGTCTCGCGGAACAGGGTGTGCAGCGCGAACCAGATCGAGAGGTTGAGGATCACGCCGACCACGGCAGCTGTAATCGCGCTGAGCGCGCCGGCGAGGCCGGTGTTGCCACGCAGGCGCTCGATATAGGGCGCGCCGACGAAGATCCAGAGGAAGCAGGGCGTGAAGGTGACCCAGGTCGCGAGCAGGCCGCCGTAGGTTGCCGCCAGCATCGGCGACAGTCCGCCCGGGTCGCGATAGGCCGCCATGAAGCCCACGAATTGCAGCACCATGATCAGCGGGCCGGGGGTGGTCTCGGCCATGCCGAGACCGTCGAGCATCTCGTGCGGCTTCAGCCAATGATAATGCTCGACCGCCTGCTGGGCGACATAGGCCAGCACCGCGTAGGCGCCGCCGAACGTCACCAGCGCCATTTTCGAGAAGAACAGCGCGATCTGGCTGAACACGTTGGCCTGGCCGAAGGCGACGAGCAGCGCGATAACCGGCACCAGCCAAAGCGCCAGCCATACTGCACCGACGCGGATCGTGCGCGCGGTGTTGGGGCGGATGTGATCGGGCGCGGCCTCGCCGAGCATGCTGTCGATCGCGGCGCCGCTGCCGCCATGACCGTGACCGGCCGGCGCGAATTCCGGCCGGCCGCTTCGGGCGCCGGCATAGCCGATGAGGCCTGCGGCGATGATGATGATCGGGAAGGGCACCGCGAAGAAGAAGATCGCGACGAAGGCCGCGGCCGCGAGCGCGACCATGATGCGGTTCTTCAGCGCGCGCTTGCCGACGCGGACCACGGCCTCGACCACGACGGCGAGCACGGCGGCCTTGAGACCGAAGAACAGCGCCTCGACGAAGCTGACATTGCCGAAGGCGGCATAGATGTAGCTGAGGCCCATGATGGCGATGATGCCGGGCAGGATGAACAGTCCGCCCGCCATCAGCCCGCCGGCGGTGCGATGCATCAGCCAGCCGACATAGGTCGCGAGCTGCTGTGCCTCAGGTCCCGGCAGCAGCATGCAGTAGTTCAGCGCGTGCAGGAACCTGCCCTCGGAAATCCATTTCTTCTCCTCGACCAGGATGCGGTGCATCACCGCGATCTGGCCCGCGGGCCCGCCAAAGCTCAGGCAGGCGACACGGAGCCAGACGCGGAACGCTTCGTTGAAGCTGATGCCGTGACCGGCATCAGCTCCCGTTTGATCGGCGCGAACGTCCATTACGCCTTCACCTTGTTGGTCGGCCAGTTGTGCGTCTCGGTGGTGGCGTCGCGGCACCAGCGGTAGAAGGCATCATAGAGCAGCATGCCGGCCTCGAGCTGCTCGAGGTCGTCGTCATACATGCGCGACAGCCCGAGCGAGGCTGCGAGCAGGCCGGGCGCCTCTGGCGCCAGGTCCGGTCGCGCGGTGTCGGCGCCGCGCACCAGCGTCGCGAGGCGCAGCAGGGGCGCCGTCGCGATGCCGAACTCCTCGATCATCACGTCGAAGGTGCAGAGCTCGCCGCGGTGGCTCCAGAACACGTTCTCGATGTCGAAGGGCGCTGCGCCAAAGCGCTCGCCGACGGCGACCACCTCGGACGGCGCGACATAGAGGAACACTGCGCCCGGATCGACGAAGCGGCGGATCAGCCACGGGCAGGCGATGCGGTCGACCTTCGGCCGCGCCCGCGTCACCCAGACGGTGCGTCCCTTGGCATCGCGCGGCGGCAGCTTGCGGGCGTCGACCAGCGGCAGCTTGGCGGCCTTCCAGCCCTCGAAGCCGCCCTCCAGCGTCTCGGCCTGCGCGCCGAGCTGGCGCAACCAGGCCGCGGTGCCTTGCGCGAGCTTCTCGCCGCGGAGGCAGGAGACCACGGCGCGGCGGCCGGCGAAGGCGCCGCCCCAGTCCGTCACGTTGTCGTGGCTGAGCTTGAGGGAGCCGGGAATCAGCCGCCGGTCGGCGGCGAAATCCTGCTCGGTGCGCACATCGATCAGAACAGGCGCGTTCGCCGTGCCGATCAGGCGTGCCATTTTGTCGGATGATATGGTCGTGAATGTAGACATGATGCGTCCTCGCAAGAACTAAACGGGACGCGATGCTTGGGCCTGTCGCCTCGTGGGGAGATCGCTCAAATCCCCATGGCACAGATTACAGCGAAACTAAGAAGCACTGTCAATCCGCGGGACGATTGGACCTTAGAAAATTGCTGCCTGCCGTCTATATTGCAGGCCAACGGACCTGAATTTTCTGGAGAATTCGATGCATTCCCATTCCATCGAACAATGGACCCATGACCACGCCTTCCTGGGCGAGAAGCACGACGAGAACGAGCGGCGCACCTGGTTCGTGGTGGTGCTGACGTTGGTCATGATGGTCGGCGAGATCGTCGCCGGCTCGCTGTTCGGTTCGATGGCGCTGCTCGCCGACGGCTGGCACATGGGCACGCATGCGGCGGCGCTCGGCATTGCCGCCTTCGCCTATCGCTTCGCGCGGCGGCATCTGGGCAATGCGCATTTCACCTTCGGCACCGGCAAGTTCGGCGATCTTGCCGCCTTCGCCAGTGCGATCATCCTGGGCCTGATCGCAGTCGAGATCGCCTACGAGAGCGTGCTGCGGCTGATCAACCCGGTGCCGATCGTCTATGGTGAGGCGATCGCGGTGGCCGCTCTCGGGCTGTGCGTCAACCTCGCCAGTGTTTGGCTGCTGCGCGACAGCCACGATCATCACCATCACGGTCATGGCCATGCGCATGATGACCACGACGATCATGGCCACGACCATGATCACCACCATCATCATCACCACGACAACAATCTCCGCGCGGCTTACGTCCATGTCATGACGGATGCCGCAACGTCCGTGCTGGCGATCGCGGCGCTTGCCGTCGCCATGTATTCGGGCTGGGTCTGGGCCGATCCGGCGGTGGGCCTGATCGGCAGCATTGTGATTGGAAGCTGGGCATTCGGCCTGATCAAGTCATCCGGTGCGGTGCTGCTCGACGTGCGCGCCGACGAGAAGCTGGAGCGGGTGATCCGCGCCCGCATGGAGGTCGGCGAGGATCGCGTCACCGACCTGCATCTCTGGCAGGTCGGACCCGGCCACTGCGCCGTGCTGCTCTCGGTCGTGTCGGACAAGCCGAAGCAGCCGGCCATCTACAAGCGGCGGCTGGCGGGGTTGAAGGGCCTCAGCCACGTCACGGTCGAGGTCGAGACCTGTCCGCATTGACAGGGGCCGGAATTCTGCTGCGCAGCCGGGGTTGATACTCGATCGCAGCCAGCATGGCAGTATGGGAGGACCGATGATGCGCATGACCAGGCTCGCTCTTGCCATGGCTGCACTGGCGCTATCAAACCCTGCGGCGCTGGCGCAATCGGACAAGACCGGCGTCGAGAAACTCTACGTGCTCAATTGCGGGGAGGGCACCGCGGGTGACATCTCGCGCTGGACGCCCGGCCTGAACGAAGGCAAGGCGATGGACTTCGTCGACACCTGCTATCTGATCAAGCACGCCAAGGGCTGGTTCCTGTGGGACACCGGCATCGCCGATGCCGTCGCGGCCATGCCGAACGGCTTGGTACCGGCCGATCCCAAGGCCGTCACCTGGCGCCGGCCGAAGACCCTTGCAGCCCAGCTCGAGCAGCTCGGCATCAAGCCCGACGACGTCAAGGCCATGGCGGTCTCGCACACGCATCCGGACCATACCGGCAATGTCGAGCTGTTCCCGCAGGCTGTGCTCTACGTACAGAAGGCGGAATATGATTGGCCCGGCGCCAACAACACGCCGCGCTTCAAGCCCTCGCACCCGGCCGAGCTGCTCACGGGCGACAAGGATGTCTTTGGCGACGGCAGCGTGACCATCCTGTCGACGCCCGGCCACACCCCCGGACACCAGTCGCTATTGGTGAAATTGCCGAAGA
Source organism: Bradyrhizobium sp. SPXBL-02 (assembly GCF_051853065.1). Classification (NCBI taxonomy): domain Bacteria; kingdom Pseudomonadati; phylum Pseudomonadota; class Alphaproteobacteria; order Hyphomicrobiales; family Nitrobacteraceae; genus Bradyrhizobium; species Bradyrhizobium sp. SPXBL-02. The sequence continues at coordinate 3,682,834 of NZ_CP182474.1, forward strand.
CCGGCGCGGTGGTGCTGTCGGGCGATGCGGTGCATTTCAGGGATAATTGGGACAACCGCCGCGTGCCCAGCATGAACGTCGACAAGGACCAGAGCGCGGCCTCGATGCAGAAGATCGCCGACACGCTGGCCAAGGAGAAGGCGCAGCTCTGGATCAACCACGACAAGGCCCAGCGCGACAGCCAGAAGATGGCGCCGGAGTTTTACGACTAGTGCACCCTAGCTCGCTGTTGCCACACCGGCGGCAGCAGGGGTGTGTGTTAACTGCCCGCAAAAGCTCCGGAATGGGAGACGATGCGTGGGGGAGTGGCTCGGGGTTGCGATCGCGCTTGTCTCGAGCAGCTTAGGGGGCACCGCGGCGGCGATCACCCGCTATCTCGTCGGCGGGGCCGATCCGGTTCTGCTGGCGATCCTGCGCTGGGGGATCGGCTTCCTCTGCCTGCTACCATGCGCGCTGCTGCTTCGCGTGCGCTGGCCGCAGCGATCCGACTGGCCGGCAGTCGTGCTGCTCGGCATCTGCTTCTTCGGCCTGTTCTTCATCCTCTACAATATCGCGGTGTCCTACACGACGGCGGCGCGCGCAAGTCTCGCGCTGGCGACGCTGCCGCTCCACACCATGGTGGTTGGCGCAATCCTCGGCGTGGAGCAATTGACGGTGCGGAAGATGACGGGCGTGGGCATCGCCGTGCTCGGCGTCGCGGCGGCGCTCGCCGCGGGCCTCGCGCAAAGTCCGCCGGGCGCGTGGCGCGGCGAGCTGATCATGACCGCGGCCGTGTTCTGCATGGCGTTCTACAATGTACTGTCGCGCCCTTTGATGCAGCGTTCCAGCGCGCTCGGCTTCCTCACGGTCGGCATGGGCTCGGGCGCTGCGGTGCTGGTGCTAGCGGGTTTCGTGACGGGCAGCTTTGCGGCGCTCGATCATTTCACCACGGGGCAGTGGATCGCCGGCATCTATCTCGGCGCCGGCGGCGGCGCGCTCGCCTTCATCCTCTGGGTCATGGCGCTGGCGCGGGCGACGCCGACCCGGGTCGCCAACACCATGACGGTCAATCCGATCGCCGCCACAGTGCTGGCCGCGCTGCTGATCGGCGAGCCGATCACGGCAAACCTTTTGATCGGGCTGGTTGCGGTGTTCGCGGGGATCTGGATTGCGACCAGCGAAGCGAAGCCGGCCTAGCTCTTCGGCGCGGTCGCCATCGGCGGGCTCGTCTCCGGCGTCTTCTTCGGCTTCAGCGTGCCGGCGTAGAACGAGAGCAGCCAGACCAGCAGGACGGCGAGAAGATAGACGCCCCAGGCCTGTGGCGGCGTGGTCGCCCAGCGCAAGAGGCCTTTGAACGTGCGTGGCGGGCTGTTGTCGTCGCTCATGGACCGCTTGTGCGCGAAAGCTCAGGTCTGGTCAATCCGGCCGCCGCCCGGCGCGGATCAGGAACAGCGCGGCCAGTGCCGAGAGGCTGAGCGCGGATGAGACGATCAGCACCTTGGCGCCCATGAGGTCGATGAGCAGGCCGAAGGCGAGCGGCGCCACCGCCTGCGCCATCCGTGCCGGCGCGCCGATGATGCCGAGGCGGTAGCCGAAATCCTTCGGGCCGAAGATCGACAGCGGCAGCGTGCCGCGCGCGATGGTCAGAACGCCGTTGCCGGAGCCATGGAACAACGCGAACGCGCTCGCCGCAGCGCCGCCGAAGATAGCGACGATCACGGCACCGACCGGGTGGGTGAGGCAGGCGAGCCGCGTCGACCACAGCGGATGGAAGCGGCTGAGAAAGCCGGCTTCCAGCATGCGGGCACCGACTTGCGCCGGGCCGATCAATGCGCCGGCCGCGATCGCCTCGGCCGGCGTGGCCCCCGTCGTCTCCAGGATGCGCGGGAAATGCGCGGCCATCGCGCCGGTGACGGTCCAGACCGCCGCGAAGATGAAGGCAAGCAAGATCATGGTGCGGTCGAGCGGCACATGCGGCTTCTCGGCCGTGGCCGCCGCCTGCTTGGCGCCCTTGATGGCCGGCAGCATGAAGAAGTTGAGCGGCAGGCCGATAAGAATGTTGGCAGCGGCCCAGGCAAAACAGGTCTCGCGCCAGCCGATATGGGCGAGGCCCCAGGCGGTGAGCGGCCAGCCGACGGTGGAGGCGAACCCCGCCATCAGCGTGATGCCGGTAATCGGCCGGCGCGCCTCGGTGCCGTAGATGCGCCCCAGAGCGGCGAAGGCGGCATCGTAGAGTCCCATCGCCATGCCGATGCCGAGCACGAGCCAGGCGATCGCCATCACCGTCACGGACTGCGAGAGGCCGAGCAGCACGAGGCCGGCGGCAATGGTCAGGTTGGAGGCCGACAGCACCTGACGGCCGCCGACGAGATCGATCTGCCGTCCGATGCGCGGGCCGAGCATTGCCGAGATCACCAGCGCGGCCGAGAACGCGCCGAAGATCCAGTTGGAGGAGACACCGAGATCGCGCCCCATGGGGTCGGCGAGCAGCGCCGGCAGATAATAGCTGGAGGCCCAGGCCAGGGTCTGCGTGGTGCCGAGCGCCAGGATGATCGGAAGCTGGCGCTGGCTCATCTGCGCATGCTTCCGATTCTGGCCGGCAACGTCATCATCATGAGCATTTGCCGCCCGCGCGGCGAGTGCGTCAACCGGGGCTGCGGCATATTCGACCTGCGCGGGAGGGGGAACCTCGCGCTCGGCTTACGCGTGGCTTGCGCCTTTCGCCCGTCACGAATGCACGCCATAATGGCGCATGCAATTGACCTCGCGCCTTTCGCTGATGAACTGGCTGACCGGCCAGGGGCTCACGGGCCTGCCTGAAAATGAACTGCTCCGCGGCTTCTGCGAGCGCTGCTGCGCCGAGGGGCTGGAACTGTCGCGTGGCCTCGTCGTCATCGACACGCTGCATCCGATCTATGAGGGCCGCGGCTTCCGCTGGAGCGATCGTCCCAGCAACGAGAGCGATGCCTTCGAATACGGCTCGACCGCAGACGGCGACGCCGCCAAGAGCTGGCGCCGCTCGGTGTTCTTCCACATGCTCGAGAATGGCGACGACGAGATGGTGATCGATCTCGCCGATGCGCCGTCGATGGATTTCTCGCAGATCGGCGAGCTCGCCGAGAAGGGCCACAAGCACTATCTCGCCTTCGTCCACCGCTTCGGCGAGAACGGCGCGCTCGGCCTGATGGATTGCCTCTATTCCTGCTGGACCACCCGCCGCGAGAGCGGTTTCTCCGGACTGGAGCTGGAAGCGCTGCGCGATCTGGTTCCGGTGCTGGGGCTTGCGATCAAGTCGGCGCAGCAGGTCGACATCGCGCGCACGCTCGGCCGGGTCTATCTCGGCCGTGACGCCTCCGAGCAGGTGCTGCGCGGGCGCATCTCGCGCGGCGTCACCGAGCGCATCAACGCCGTGCTGTGGTATTCGGATTTGCGCGGCTCGACGGGGATCAGCGAGAGCATCGGTCCCGACGAGATCATTCCATTCCTCAACGACTATGCGCAGGCCGTGATCGATCCGATCCACGAAGCCGGCGGCGACGTGCTGAAGCTGATCGGCGACGGCGTGCTCGCGATGTTCTGGGGCGAGGACATGGCGGATGCGCGGCGTGCGGCGCTCCGCGCCGAGCACCTGTTCCGCAAGAACGTCGCCGCGCTGAACGAGCGGCGGGCGGCGGAGGGCCGTCCGACCACGTCGGCCTATATCGGCCTGCATGTCGGCGAGGTCTTCTACGGCAATATCGGCAGCGAGGACCGGCTTGATTTCACCGTGGTCGGCCCGACCGTCAACGAGGTCAGCCGCATCGCTTCGATGAGCCGCTCTGTCGATCGCGAGCTGCTGGCTTCGTCGGAGTTCTACAAGGGCCTCGACGCCGCCGGTCGCCGCTACCTCGTCTCCACCGGCCGCTACGCGCTGCGCGGCATCGGCCGTGCGCAGGATCTCTATACGCTTGATCCGGAAGTCGATGCGAGCGAGCCGGTAAAGGGAAGCTACGAGCGCTATCTGGCGGGTTAGTCTCCGCGGTCTCAACATACGCCGTCATTCCGAGCGCAGCGAAGCAATCCAGATTCGTCCGACGGACGACCCTGGATTGCTTCGTCGCTACGCTCCTCGCAATGACGGCTGTGGCTAGCACCGCGCCGCCGCTGCATCTCCCACCATGTCCGGCTGCCGGTCCAGTCCCACCGCCGGTGACAGCAGGATCACCAACGCCTGCACGCCGAACATGGCCGCAGCGAGATAGAGGCACGCTTCCGCGCTCCAGAGGCCGCCGACGATCGCGCCCAGCGCCGAGCCGAGCGGGCGGGCGCCGTAGCTCATGATGTTGATGGCGGAGACGCGGCCGAGCAGGCGCGGCGGCGTCACGGACTGGCGCAGCGTCGTGGTCGAGATCACCCACAGGATCGGGCCGACGCCGAGCAGGAAGAAGCTCAAGCCGGCAAGCCAGGGCGAGGGGAACAGCACCGTCGATGCCATCACCAGGGAGGCGACGAAGCCGGTGACGGGCCCGAGCCCCACCACGGTGCCAAAGGCGATGCGCTGCATCACGCGCGTGGCAAGGAGCGCGCCGATCACCATGCCGACGCCGTACATCGTCAGCACCGTGCCGACACCGGCAGCGCTCAGGCCGAGATGGCGCACGGCGTAGGGCACGAACACCGCGATCTGCAGGAACCAGCCGGTGTTGAAGATGAACTGGGTGATGAACACCGGTCGCAGCAGCGGATGGTGGAACACGAAGGCCGCGCCTTCGCGGATGTCCTGGAGCGGATGCCGCCGCGGCGCCGGCGCGCGCGCGGGCTCGTAGATGCCGGACAGCAGCACAACGGCAATGGCCGACAGCGCCGCGGCGAAGCCGAACGCCGGGCTCGCGCCCCACCATCCCACCAGCGCACCGCCGAGTGCGGGGCCGCTGGCGAAGGCGATGGTGCGCGCCAGCTCGATGCGCGCATTCGCTGCCGGCAGCAGGTCGGAGCTCACCAGCGCCGGCACCAGCGCCGGCGCCGCCACGCTGTAGACGACGGTGCCGCACACCGCGGCGAAGCCGAGCAGGGCCAGCAGCGGCAGATTGAGCGCCCCCAGCGCGAGCAGGACCACGACGGCCGCGAGCGCCACGGCCCGCAGCGCCTCGGCGCTCGCCATCAGCCTGCGGCGGGAGATGCGGTCGGCGAGCACGCCGGCGGGGATGGCGAACAGGACGAAGGGCAGGGTGAGCGCGGTCTGGAGCAGACCGGTCTGCCCTTCGGCTACTCCCAGCGTCAGCACGGCCACGATGGGCGCCGCCGCGAGCGCAATCTGCTCGGCCGACTGCGCCGCGAGATTGGACCAGGCAAGGCGGTTGAAGGTGTCAGGGAGGCGAGGCGGCGTTGACATGGCGCATATCCTGCGAAGGCGAATTTGCGCCAATGTTGGCCCCCGACGACCACCAAACCCACCCGCTTCCCGACAAGAGGCGATTTCCCCATGCTCCGCGGCGGGAACACTTGCCGCTAGATGCAGTTGCAAATGAGTTGCAATAAGAACGAAGTTGGGTATTCTGCCGATATGGATGCCCGATCACCCCACATGACGCCTGACCTCGCCGGCTGGCGCGCTGATGCGCCCACCACCAAGAGCCTCGCTGAGGTTAATTCCACAGTCGCCATTCCCGCCGCGGGCCGCTGGTGGCGGCGGCTGCTGGCCTTCGTCGGGCCGGGATACCTCGTCTCGGTCGGCTACATGGACCCCGGAAATTGGGCGACCGACCTCGCCGGCGGGTCGAAGTTCGGCTACACGCTGCTCTCCGTCATCCTGCTCTCGAATTTGATGGCGATCCTGCTCCAGTCGCTGGCGGCGCGGCTCGGCATTGTCACCGACCGCGATCTCGCCCAGGCCTGCCGCGCCACCTATTCGCCGGCGGTGAACTTCCTGCTCTGGCTCGCCTGCGAGGCGGCGATCATCGCCTGCGATCTCGCCGAGGTGATCGGCACGGCGATCGCGCTGAAGCTGCTGTTCGGCATTCCGCTGATCGGCGGCGCATTGCTCGCCGCGCTCGATGCGTTCCTGCTTCTGATCCTGATGAACCGTGGTTTCCGCTTCCTGGAGGCTTTCGTCATCGCGCTGCTGGCGGTGATCGCGGTCTGCTTCGTGGTTCAGATCGCGGCGGCGGCTCCGCCGGTGGCGGAGGTCTTGCGCGGCTTCGTGCCGAAGAGCGAGATCTTCACCAATTCCGACATGCTCTACATCGCGATCGGCATCATCGGCGCCACCGTGATGCCGCATAACCTCTACCTGCACTCCTCGATCGTGCAGACGCGCGCCTATGAACGCAACGACACCGGCCGGCGCGAAGCGATCAAATGGGCGACGACGGACTCGACCATCGCACTGATGCTGGCGCTGTTCATCAACGCAGCGATCCTCGTCGTGGCCGCCGCGACCTTCCACAAAAGCGGTCATTCCGACGTCGCCGAGATTGGACAGGCCTTCGAGCTGTTGTCGCCGTTGCTGGGGCTCGGCATCGCCTCGACGCTGTTCGCGGTGGCGCTGCTCGCCTCGGGCCTCAATTCGACGGTCACCGCGACGCTCGCCGGCCAGATCGTGATGGAGGGCTTTCTCAACCTGCGCCTGCCCAGCTGGGCGCGCCGCCTGCTCACGCGCGGCATTGCCATTGTCCCCGTGATCATCGTCACGGCGATCTATGGCGAGCGCGGCACGGCGGATTTGCTGGTGTTCAGCCAGGTCGTGCTGTCAATGCAGCTGCCTTTTGCGGTGATCCCGCTGGTCCGCTTCGTCTCCGACCGCCGCAAGATGGGCCAGTTTGCGATACCGACATCGGTCGCCGCGGTCGCCTGGATCGTCGCCGGCGTTATCGTGATTTTGAACGTGAAGCTGCTGGCCGATACGCTGTTCGGCTGAGTGGCGCCGCCACGTTGCTGTCATCGCCCGCGAAGGCGGGCGATCCAGTACTCCGTGAGGCCTGCGATAGAACCGAGAAGCTGCGGCGTGCTGGATGCCCCGCCTTCGCGGGGCATGACGGAGAGCGAGTGCGCGTTAGCTGAGCTTAGTCCTGCGGCTCGGATGCCGTATCGCCCTGAGCATCGACCCGAAGCCAGCCTGACGGGGCAAGGCGCTGCTGCGGCAGGAAGCGGGCCTTGTAGTCCATCTTCTTGGAGCCCTCGATCCAGTAGCCGAGATAGACGTAAGGCAGGCCCTGACGTCGCGCGCGCGCGATGTGGTCGAGGATCATGAAGGTGCCCATCGAGCGGCTGACCTGGCCAGGATCGAAGAACGAATAGACCATCGACAGGCCGTCGCTGAGGACGTCCGTGAGGGCTACCGCGATCAGCTCCTCGCCGCGGCCGGTGATGCCGCTGTCGGGACCGCGCTTGCGGTATTCGATGATGCGGGTCTCGACATGGCTGTCCTCGACCATCATGGCGTAGTCGAGCACGGTCATGTCGGCCATGCCGCCGTGGCGGTGGCGGGCGTCGAGATAGGCGCGGAACACCGAATATTGCTCGGAGGTCGGCACTGCGCTGCGCTGCTCGCCGATGATGTCGGCGTTGCGGGCCATCACCTTGCGGAAGTTGCGCGAGGGGCGGAACTCGTTGGCGATGACCCGGACCGAGACGCAGGCCCGGCACTGGTCGCAGGCCGGCCGGTAGGCGATCGACTGGCTGCGGCGGAAGCCGCCATGGGTCAGCAGGTCGTTGAGATCACCGGCGCGGTCCCCCACGAGGTGCGTGAACACCTTGCGCTCATGCCGGCCCGGCAAATACGGGCAGGGGGAGGGCGCCGTGAGGTAAAATTGTGGGGTGTCGCGCGAGTGCTGGGTCAAGGGACGTCGTGGGCCTCCAAAACAGGCATCAGCATCGCGCTCCAGAAGCCCCCGGTCAATCGATTAGCTCACCACGTCCGCGCCGCCTGGGGTGCGGGTATGCGAACCGAATTGTTGATTACGACCGTTCCCAGCACGAAGTCGTGCAGCAGGCGACGGCGGCCGTTGAACAGGCCGACCAGCACCACGAATGGCGACAGGAACGAGACCGTCACCCAGAACAGCACGGCATGGGTGGCGCCGAGCACGAAATAGCCAGGCGCGCCGTACCAGGTACGCAGCTCCAGGTCCATCAGGCGCATGCCGACCGTGGCGGAGGACGGACCGCCGATGCTGGCGCCGTAATAGACGATGGCCCAGATCACGGAGGCCGGCCAGGCGATCCAGAACAGCGCCCAGCCGATGCCGAGGGTGACCACGCCGAACAAGGCGATGAAGATGTAGCCGAGGATCACCGGGACCGAGATCACGACCATGTCGATCAGGAAGGCGAACACCCGCCGCGTCGCGACGCCCCGGAACAGGTCCGGATGCAGGTCGGGGTCGTAGGCGTGCGGTTGCATGGCGCCGTCATTGCGCCAGGCGCCGCCGTCATTTGGCGAACCAGAATATGACACGAGCTTCCCCTTCCGCTTTTGGATATCTCACCGCAGCACATGGGAACAGCCAGGCCGCACGCCAAGGCTGTCGGCCCAGTACCACCGCAAAATATTCCGGCGATTCGGCGGCCGTGGCCGCTTGCGCGGTCCGTGATTTGCACCATGCTGGGGCGGGGTGATCCCTCACAGGAACGATTTTCAATGGATCGTCAGATCGAATTGCGTTGCCGCTGTGGCGGGGTCTGCGCCGTCGTCACGGGCGTGTCGCGGCAGACCGTCAATCGCGTGGTCTGCTACTGCGACGACTGCCAGGCCTTTGCACACCAGCTCGGTCGCGCCGATCTGTTGAATGCGAAAGGCGGCAGCGACATTGTCCAGGTCGCGCCATCGACGCTTACATTCGTGCAGGGGCAGGACCGGATCGCGGGGGTGCGGCTGACCCCGAAAGGCCTTTATCGATGGTATGCAAGCTGCTGCAACACACCGGTCGGCAACACCCTTTCGCCGAGCATTCCCTTCGTCGGCATCATCGCGCAGGCGTTCGAGGGTGGCACGCCGGCGGTCGACGAAGTCGCGGGAGCGCCGATCGGCGCCATTCTCGGCAAGTACGCGGTCGGCGAGCCACCAGCGGGCGCGACGGGACTTAATCTTTCTCTCATCCTGCGCGCCATCGGCAAGGTGCTGGCATGGAAGCTGCGGGGGAAGGCATCGCCGCATCCGTTCTTCAAGCGGGCGACGCGCGAGCCGATCTATCCAATCACCGTGCTGTCGCGCGAGCAGCGCGAGGCACTGCGTCCGTTGTGCGGGCCTCAGCCGAACGCGCAAGCGGCGGGTTGAGTGTTGCAGCGGTAAGGTGCGGGTAACTCTGCCCTCGCGTCCCGACAAGCGCCGCGCAGAGCCGGGACCCGGACGCCCGCAAGTGGGATCAAGCCTGGGCCCGCAGCTTCTCCGCGGCCTTCGGCGCAAAATAGCTCAGCACGCCGTCGGCGCCGGCGCGCTTGAAGGCGAGCAGGCTTTCCATCATGGCGCGGTCGCCGTCGAGCCAGCCGTTGTTCGCGGCCGCGGCGATCATCGCGTATTCGCCGGAGACCTGATAGGCGAAGGTCGGCATCGCGAACGTGTCCTTCACGCGGCGGACCACGTCGAGATAAGGCATGCCGGGCTTCACCATCACCATGTCGGCGCCCTCGGCGATGTCGAGCTCGACCTCGCGCAGCGCTTCATCGGTGTTGGCGCTGTCCATCTGATAGGTGCGCTTGTCGCCGGTGAGCGTCTTGGCCGAGCCGATGGCGTCACGGAACGGGCCATAAAAGGCGGAGGCGTATTTGGCCGCATAGGCCATGATCTGCACGTCGAGCAGGCCGGCGCGATCCAGCCCCTCGCGGATCGCGGCGACGCGGCCGTCCATCATGTCGGAGGGCGCGATGATGTCGCAGCCGGCTTCGGCCTGCACCAGGGCCTGGCGCACCAGCACGGCAACCGTCTCGTCGTTCAAAATCTTGCCGTCGGAGATCAGGCCGTCATGGCCGTGGCTGGTGAAGGGATCGAGCGCGACGTCGCAGAGGATTCCGATCTCCGGAAACTCCTTCTTGATCGCGCGCACGGCCTGGCAGACCAGGTTGTTCGGGTTGGTGGCTTCGGAGCCTTCCTCGTCGCGCAGGGAGGGATCGGTGTAGGGAAACAGCGCGATGCAGGGAATGGTCAGCTTCATGGCGCGCTCGGCCTCGCGCACGGCCTGGTCGACGCTGAGACGGTCGACGCCGGGCATCGAGGCGACCTGCTCGCGCTTGTTGGTGCCGTCGATCAGGAACAGCGGCCAGATCAGATCGTCGGTGGTGAGGACGTTCTCGCGCACCATTCGCCGGGCCCACTCGGCCTTGCGGTTGCGGCGCGGACGAACGGTCAGATCGAGGGCATGCGGCACTGCCGTGCTGTCCCGGCGCGAAACGTCGCGCAATTCGATCGGACGTCCGTATTTGATCGCCATTACTCTTCCTCCGGCTGGAACTATTCTTATACCAGCTCGCACGGTTCCCGTCACCGCGGCTTGACCTGCCGCAAGGGATGGCAGGCGATTGATTTTGCGGGCCGAAGCAGCCAGAAGGGGCCATGTCCGAGATCTCCACCCGCGATACGGCCCAGGGCGGCGTCAATGCCAGGGACGCTGCCCGAGACACTGCCCGAGAGAGCGCGCTCTCGGTGGCGGCGATCTCCTCGGAGCGCTCGGAGTCCGACGACAATGTCTGGACCCGCCGGCTGGTGCTTTTCCTGCGGGTGATGGCGCTGCTCTCGATCCTCAAAGGCCTCTATCACTGGGCGCAGGTCACGGGCTTCGTCGGCGGCGAGGATGAGGCGTTCGAGAACCAGTCGATGGCCTGGCAGGCCGCGACCGTCTACTTCGCCGTGATCGAGCTCGTCGCCGCCGTCGGCCTCTGGCTGGCAACGCCATGGGGCGCGGTGGTGTGGCTGACGACCGTGGTGTCAATGGCCGTGATCGAGCTGATGTTCCCGGGGATCTACGGCGGCAGCCTCGTCGTGGTCGGCGTCGAGGTCTTCATGCTCGCCGCATATCTCGCGCTCGCCTGGATGGCCGCGCGCGAGCGGCCGCCGTAGCGCGGCAACGGCTTGGATAGATGCTCTCGTGCCCCGGAAGCAGCGCAGCGCGCTGCGCTTGCGGCGTGATGCGTTGCAGAGCCGGGGCCCATCTCTCCGACATCTCGTTTGTGGCTTCTGGGTCCCGGATCTTCGCTTCGCTCGTCCGGGACACGAGCGGAGTTGTGCGCGTTTGGTTGACCGCTGGTTGCCTAAAATTCGCGGTAAGTTTTCATTGACCAGCCGGTTCCGCCACAGCTCTTACGCATGCGTTTCGAAACAGGGCGGGGTTGTTCTGGAATGCGACAACAGGGGCGGACGGAGGGTGAACAGGACCTTGCGAAGGTCAACAGAGGCTTTCGAAAAGTGCTTGTGGCACAGGCTTAATGCGCAATTCACTGTCTTAAATTCATGATCTCTTTATTCTCTTATTTAAGCCGATCTTCAAACGCGCCCCTTAAGTTGCAGCTATCAGACGGGACACAAGTTTCGTCGAATAAGTGTCGATAAAAACGACAACAGGGGAAGTGTCATGATGAAAGCCGTCGCAACTGCGGCAGATACCGCAGAGCGCGTCTCCGGCCAGCAGGGTTCGGTGCAGTCGCTCTATCTGGAAGCTTTGACTCTGGTGGAGCGGCTGCATCGCCGGCTCCTCGACGTGATCAAGGACGAATTCGATCGCCGCGGCCGTGCGGACATCAACTCGGTCCAGGCGCTCTTGCTCTACAACATCGGCGACAAGGAGCTGACCGCGGGCGAATTGCGCACGCGCGGTTACTATCTCGGCTCCAACGTCTCCTACAATCTGAAGAAGCTCGTCGAGCTCGGCTTCCTCGATCATCAGCGCTCGCGCGTCGACCGCCGCTCGGTGCGCATCCGCCTGACCCCGCAGGGCCAGGAAGTCCGCCGCATCGTCGATGCGCTCTACCAGAAGCACGTCAAGACGGTGGAGCAGGTCGGCGGCATCTCCGGCGACGAGTTCGCGACCCTCAACAAGTCGCTGCACCGTCTCGAGCGGTTCTGGACCGACCAGATCCTCTATCGCCTCTGAGTTTTAATGGGATCAGGGCGAAGCCGGCCCGCAACAAGACCGGCAGCCCTCCCGAACGTGCCTGACTTCCCCAAGCGCGCCGGTCCGGAGTTGCCCCCGGGCCGGTGCGTTGATGTTTTTGCACCTGCGAAAAAATCCCTGGCTGCCAGGAACCAGTTCCCGGCTCGGCGCTTATCTCCTTCGGATCGGAGAAACGTCGATGCTGGTCGAGCGCGGGCTTCAGGTGATGAACGTGGAACTCGTCAGCGAGGCCTATGCTATCGCCGCGAACTACCTTCGCCGCTCCGGGGCGATCCCGGACACTTTCGTCACCGATGAACGCCTGCTCGGCCTGATCGTCAAGCTGCTTCAACAGGGCGAATTCAACAAGATCAGGCTGGCCAACAAGGCCATCGCCCGGTTCCAGGCGCAGACCGAGGCCAGAGCGGTTGCCTGATCAAAACCCCCAAGATCCCGCCGAACCAGAGGATGCCATGGAAGCCGCCATCGACCGCATCATGCAGACCTATGACCTGCTCGCCAACCGCACCGCGGCGGCCAGCGCCGAGGCGCGTGAAAAGGTCACGAACTACCTCAATATCCTGATGGAGGCCGGCGAGACCGACACCCACAGGTTGACCGTCTGCGGCCTGACCTATCTGCGCCAGCTCGACGGCAGCGTCGACCCGGTGAAAGCGGGGTATACGGGGCTGTGAGGAGGGGCGCCGGCTGCGCCCGATGGCAGCTGGCAAAGATGAGGCCCAAAGCGGCCCCACCCGGATATTGATGGGCAGGGGTCTTGCAAAACCGCTCCCGGGCTGACCCCCCAATCCCACCATATCTTGCATAAATATCAGGCCCGACCCGCAAATGCTTGGCCTGTTGCGGGCGATGTGGTAGATCGCGCGTGCTTCCGACCGCCACACCAGACCCGCCCGTAGCCCGCCAAAAGGCTGCGGCGGTGGAGATATTCGCAAGATGACCCTCGCAAAAACCGCCTCCGCGCCCGATTCGTTTTTCACCGCCTCGCTCGAGCAGGCCGATCCGGAAATCGCCGCCGCCATCAAGGGCGAGCTCGGCCGGCAGCGCCACGAGGTCGAGTTGATCGCCTCCGAGAACATCGTCAGTCGGGCCGTGCTGGAAGCGCAGGGTTCGGTCATGACCAACAAATACGCGGAAGGTTATCCGGGGGCGCGCTACTACGGCGGTTGTGAGTGGGTCGACGTCGCCGAGAACCTTGCGATCGATCGCGCCAAGAAGCTGTTCGGCGCCAATTTCGCCAACGTGCAGCCGAACTCCGGCAGCCAGATGAACCAGGCGGTGTTCCTGGCGCTGCTGCAGCCCGGCGACACCTTCATGGGTCTCGATCTCGCCGCCGGCGGCCATCTCACCCATGGCTCGCCCGTCAACATGAGCGGCAAATGGTTCAAGGCCGCGCACTACACGGTGCGCCGCGAGGACCAGATCATCGACATGGACGCAGTGGCCAAGCAGGCCGAGCAGGTCAAGCCGAAGCTGATCATCGCCGGCGGCTCCGCCTATTCGCGCGCCTGGGATTTCAAGCGCTTCCGCGAGATCGCCGACAGCGTCGGCGCCTACCTCCTGGTCGACATGGCGCATTTCGCCGGGCTCGTCGCCGGCGGCGTGCATGCTTCGCCCGTGCCGTATGCGCACGTCACCACCACCACGACGCACAAGTCGCTGCGCGGTCCGCGCGGCGGCCTCATGCTGTGGAATGACGAGACGCTGACCAAGAAGCTCAACTCGGCGATCTTCCCGGGCCTGCAGGGCGGTCCCCTGATGCACGTGATCGCGGCGAAGGCGGTCGCCTTCGGCGAGGCGCTGCGTCCGGACTTCAAGGTCTACGCCAAGAACATCGTCGAGAACGCCAAGGCCTTGGCCGAGACCCTGAAGGGTCATGGTCTCGACATCGTCTCCGGCGGCACCGACAATCATCTGATGCTGGTCGATCTCAGGCCGAAGGGCCTGAAGGGCAACGTCTCGGAGAAGGCGCTGGTCCGCGCGGCCATCACCTGCAACAAGAACGGCATTCCGTTCGATCCGGAATCGCCCTTCGTCACCTCGGGCATTCGGCTCGGCACGCCGGCTGCGACCAGCCGCGGGTTCGGCGTCGCCGAATTCCAGCAGGTCGGCGGCATGATCGCCGAGGTCCTCAACGCGATCGCGCAATCCTCCGACGGCAAGGCGCCGCTGGTGGAGGCTGCGATCAAGGAACGGGTCAAGGCGCTCACCGACCGGTTCCCGATCTATCAGTAAGGTCCAAGAAAACCTTTCAAGGTACACGGATGCGCTGCCCGAACTGCAACAGTCTCGATACGCAGGTAAAGGACTCGCGTCCGACCGAGGACTCGTCCGTGATCCGCAGGCGGCGCGTGTGCGTCGCCTGCAATTTCCGCTTCACCACCTTCGAGCGCGTGCAGCTGCGTGAGCTCACGGTGATCAAGCGCAACGGCCGCCGCGTGCCGTTCGACCGCGACAAGCTGATGCGCTCGGTCCAGATCTCACTTCGCAAGCGGCAGGTCGAGCCGGAGCGGGTCGAGAAGATGGTCTCCACCATCGTGCGCGAGCTAGAGACCGGAGGCGAGGCCGAGATCTCCTCGGAGGTGATCGGCGAGACCGTGATGGAGCATCTGCGCACGCTCGATGACGTCGCCTATGTTCGCTTTGCCTCGGTCTACCGCAATTTCCGCGAGGCCAAGGATTTCGCCGACGTGCTCGGCGAGCTCTCCGGTGAGGAGGAAGCGCGGCTCGCCGCGATCCGCAAATGATCTTCCGCATCCTGGAAGACCAGTTCGCGCAGAAGGCCCGCGAGGCCAAGGATGCTGATCGCCGTTTCATGGAGCTGGCGCTCGCGCTGGGCAGGCGCGGGCAGGGGCGGACCTGGCCCAATCCGGCCGTGGGCGCCGTCATCGTCAAGGATGGCGTCATCGTCGGCCGCGGCTGGACGCAGCCGGGCGGACGGCCACATGGCGAGCCCGAAGCGTTGCGGCGCGCCGGCGAGGCTGCGCGGGGCGCCACGCTCTATGTCACGCTGGAGCCGTGCTCGCATTTCGGCAAGTCGCCGCCTTGCGCCGATGCGGTGATCGCCGCCGGCATCAAGCGGGTGGTGGCGGCGATCGAGGACCCCAATCCGGAAGTGGCGGGGCAGGGCCATGCGCGCTTGCGCGCTGCCGGCATCACGGTGGATGTCGGTCTTTGCGCGGCGGAGGCCGCGTTCGACCATGCCGGCCATTTCCGCCGCATCCGGGACAAGCGTCCGCATGTGATCCTGAAGCTCGCGGTCTCGCCCGACGGCAAGATCGGTGCGGCCGGCGGCAAGCCGCTTGCGATCACGGGCGAGGCGGCACGCAATCGCGTGCATCTGCTCCGCGCGCAAAGCGACGCCATCCTGGTCGGCATCGGCACGGTGCTGGCGGATGATCCGCAGCTCAACTGCCGCCTGCCGGGCATGGCGGAGCGCTCGCCGGTGCGTGTGGTGCTCGACCGCAGCCTGCGCATACCCGCATCGAGCCAGCTGGTTCGATCCGCGCGCGAGACGCCGCTTTGGGTGATCGCGTCCGAGCTTGCGGAAGCGGCCGCCGCGACACGCCTTGGCGCGGCCGGTGCGCAAATCATGCGCATGCCTCCGGGGAGTGCATCCGGGCTCGATCTGGCGATCGTGCTGCAGGCGCTGGGAGAGAAGGGCATCACGCGGCTGATGGTCGAGGGCGGCAGCCGCGTTGCGGCGTCCTTCGTCGCGGCCGATCTCGTCGACGAGATATGGCTGTTCCGCGGCGCGGAAGCGGTCGGCGACGGCGGCGTCGATGCGCTCGATGCATTGCCCCTGTCGAAAATCACGCAGTCGCCGGCCTACAAGGTTCATGCTAGCGAGACCTACGGCAAGGATACTCTCACCATCTACGAGCGCGCGTAATGTTCACCGGCATTGTCACCGATATCGGCGAGATCGTCAGCTTCACGCCAACGGCGCAGGGCCAGCTGCACCGGCTCCGCATCGCCTGCCGCTACGATCAGAGCACGATTGCGGACGGCGCCTCGATCGCCTGCAACGGCGTCTGCCTGACCGTGGTCGCCTCGGGCGTTGCGGACGGCAGGGACTCTAAGCAAAGGACCTGGTTCGAGGTCGATACCGCGGCCGAGACGCTGGCGCTGACGACGGCCAAGCACTGGAAGGTCGGGACGAAGCTCAACCTCGAGCGCGCGCTGAAGATCGGCGATGAGCTCGGCGGCCATATCGTCGCCGGCCACGCCGACGGCATTGCAACCATCGTCAGCCGGGAGGACTTGCCGGATATGGCGCGGTTCGTGCTCTCGACGACGCGGGAGCTGGCACGATTCATCGCCACCAAGGGCTCGATCACGCTCGACGGCGTCTCGCTGACGATCAATACGGTTGCAGACGTGACCTTTTCGGTGCTCATCATTCCGCACACGCTTGATGTCACGACGATCGGCAGCTGGAAGGCGGGCTCCGAGGTCAATATCGAGGTCGATCTGATGGCCCGTTATGCGGCGCGGCTGACGGAAATGACGGTCTCTTAGAACTTGGCTTACATGCTGCCGGCGACTACATAGCGCCGACCCCATTCGAAACGGATTGAACGATGGCAGACGCGCGGCGCGCACCCCTGAAGGACCAGACCGACATTTCCGGCGCGCGCGCGCTTGTAGTCGAGGCAAGGTTCTATGACGATCTCCAGGATGCGCTGCTGGACGGCGCAGTCGCCGAGCTGAAGGCAGCCGGCCTGACGCATGACGTCATCACGGTTCCCGGTGCGCTGGAGATCCCAGCGGCAGTGGCCATCGCGGTCGATGCCGCCGCGGCGAACGGCAAGCCGTATGACGCGGTGATCGCGCTCGGCTGCGTGATCCGCGGCGACACCATCCATTTCGAGATCGTCTCGCAGGAATCCTCGCGCGCGCTGATGGACCTCGCGGTGGCGCGAAAGCTGCCGCTCGGCAACGGCATCCTCACCGTCAACACCGAGGCGCAGGCCTGGGCGCGGGCGCGCGCCAGCGAGCTCAACAAGGGCGGCGATGCCGCGCGCGCCGCGCTTGCGATGCTGCGCATCAAACGCCGCCTGGCGCAGGCCTGAAGCCATGGCTGAGATCAAGAAACCGGCGGGCGTTCCGGAGAAGAAGGCGAACCGGCGCGGTGCGGCGCGGCTCGCGGCCGTCCAGGCGCTCTACCAGATGGACATCGCCGGTGCGGGCATCAACGATATCTTTGCCGAGTTCGAAAGCCATTGGCTCGGCAACGAGGTCGAGGGCGACACCTATCTGCCGGCGGAAGCTGCCTTTTTCCGCGACGTCGTCTCGGGCGTCGTACGCGACCAGAAGAAGCTCGATCCCCTGATCGACGAGGCGCTGTCGAAGGGCTGGCCGCTCAAGCGGATCGAGGCGATCCTGCGGGCGGTGCTGCGGGCCGGGGCCTATGAGCTCCAGCACCGCAAGGACGTGCCCGGCAGGGTGGTGGTCTCCGAATATGTCGACGTCGCCAACGCCTTCGTCGATCGCGAGGAGACCGGCATGGTCAACGCCGTGCTCGACCAGATCGGCCGGCAGTTTCGTGGCGACGAGTTCGGGCGGGGGTAGTCACACATTCCGCTGTCATCACCCGCGTAAGCGGGTGATCCAGTACGCCGCGGCAGCGGTTATTGAGATCGGCTTCTCGGCGTACTGGATCGCCCGGTCAAGCCGGGCGATGACAGCGGAGGGTGGAGTTGGCGCCGATGACGAACGCACAGGATCCCTCCGGCGAAGACTCCCTCATCGCGCGCTATTTCAAGCCGCTGGCGACCGATCCCGGCGCGTTCGGGCTGGTCGACGACGCTGCGGTCCTGTCCTCGTCCGGCGAGGACGTCGTCGTCACCACCGACGCTATCGTCGAGGGCGTGCATTATCTTGCCGGTGATCCGCCTGACACCATCGCGCGCAAGGCGCTGCGGGTGAACCTGTCCGATCTCGCGGCGAAGGGAGCAACGCCAGCAGGCTTCGTGCTGACGCTGGCGCTGCGCAGCAAGGATGACGCCTGGCTGCGCCCCTTTGCGGACGCGCTGGGCGAGGACGCCAAGACCTTCGCTTGTCCTCTGCTCGGCGGCGACACGGTGTCGACGCCGGGCCCGCAGATGATCTCGATCACTGCCTTTGGCCGTGTGCCTCGGGGACGGATGGTCGGCCGGACCGGCGCAACGCCGGGCGACCGCATCCTGGTGACGGGGACGATCGGCGATGCCGCGCTCGGCCTCGACGTGCTCAAAGACGGCGCTGTGGCCGCCGCGCTGGCATCCGATCCCGCGGCACGGGATTTTTTGGTCTCGCGCTATCGGGTGCCGCAGCCGCGCAACGTGCTGGCGCGGGCGGTGCGCGACCATGCCACCGCAGCGATGGACGTCTCCGATGGCCTCGCCGGCGATCTGACCAAGCTCTGCGCCGCGTCCGGGGTCTCGGCCTCGGTCGACGTGACGAGCGTGCCCCTCTCGGCCGCGGCGGCCGGCCTGCGCGCCCGCAGCGTCGTGTCTGTCGAGACGCTGCTTGCCGGAGGCGATGACTACGAGGTGCTGTGCACCGCTCCGCCGGCACAGTGTGACGCGCTGATTGCCGCGGGGCGGGCCCTGGGCGTTGCCGTGACCGCGATCGGTACGATCACGGAAGGGCAGAAGCCGCCGCGCTTCCTGGATGGTCAGGGCCAGGACCTGCTTTTGACGCGGCTGTCCTACAGCCACTTCTAGCAATTGCTCCAACCCGGCATCTTAGTTCTCAGCACTTGGTCCTAAATACCTGCCGAGATCGGCCTTTTCGGCCTTATCCGGCGTTGCACCCTCAATTTGATTTTGGCAAGCTCGCGGCCGACTGGAGCCGCCCCTTAAGGGCAAGGGGGCGGCTTTGTTCAAAATCAAGGCGCCGCACCGCACGACGGAACACAAAAGGCGCCGGGGGTACATCAAGGAATCTGAGGCAAAAATCACATGACAGCATTATGGTTGATAGTGCTCTGCGGAGCGCTTTCCGTCGCCTACGCGATTTGGGCGACGTCTTCGGTGTTGGGCGCGGATGCGGGGTCGCCGCGCATGCAGGAGATCGCAGGTGCCGTGCGCGAAGGCGCACAGGCGTATCTCCGGCGCCAGTACACCACGATTGGTATCGTCGGCATCGTCATCTTCGTGCTGCTTGCCTATTTCCTCGGGCTCTATGTCGCGATTGGTTTCGCCATCGGCGCGATCCTGTCCGGCGCTGCGGGCTTCATCGGCATGAACGTCTCGGTGCGCGCCAATGTGCGCACCGCCCAGGCTGCGACGACGTCGCTCGCCGGCGGCCTGGAGCTCGCCTTCAAGGCGGGCGCCATCACCGGACTTCTGGTGGCCGGTCTCGCGCTGCTGGGTGTGACCCTCTATTTCGGCTTCCTGGTCCACTCGCTGAAGCTCGCGCCCGATAGCCGTGTCGTCGTCGACGCCCTGGTGGCGCTCGGCTTTGGCGCCTCGCTGATCTCGATCTTCGCCCGTCTCGGCGGCGGCATCTTCACCAAGGGTGCGGACGTCGGCGGCGACCTCGTCGGCAAGGTCGAGGCCGGCATTCCCGAGGACGATCCGCGCAACCCCGCGACCATCGCAGACAACGTCGGTGACAACGTGGGCGACTGCGCCGGCATGGCCGCCGACCTGTTCGAGACCTATGCGGTGACCGCGGTCGCCACCATGGTCCTGGCGGCGATCTTCTTCGCCAAGACGCCGATCCTCGCCAACATGATGACGCTGCCGCTCGCGATCGGCGGCATCTGCATCATCACCTCGATCATCGGCACCTTCTTCGTCAAGCTCGGGCCGAGCCAGTCGATCATGGGCGCGCTCTACAAGGGCCTGATCGCGACCGGCATCCTGTCGCTGATCGGCATCGCCCTGGTGATCTACTACCTGATCGGCTTCGGCAAGCTCGACGGCGTCAACTACACCGGCATGGCGCTGTTCGAGTGCGGCGTGGTCGGTCTCGTCGTCACCGCGCTGATCATCTGGATCACCGAATACTATACCGGGACCGACTATCGTCCGGTGAAGTCGATCGCCCAGTCCTCGGTCACCGGCCACGGCACCAACGTGATCCAGGGCCTCGCCATCTCGATGGAAGCGACCGCGTTGCCTGCGATCGTGATCATCGCCGGCATCCTGGTCACCTACAGCCTCGCCGGGCTGTTCGGCATCGCGATCGCGACCGCCACCATGCTGGCGCTGGCCGGCATGATCGTCGCCCTCGACGCCTTCGGCCCCGTCACCGACAATGCCGGCGGCATTGCCGAAATGGCGGGGCTGCCGAAGGAGGTGCGCAAGTCGACCGACGCGCTCGATGCGGTCGGCAACACCACCAAGGCGGTCACCAAAGGCTACGCGATCGGCTCGGCCGGTCTGGGTGCACTGGTGCTATTCGCGGCCTACAACGAGGACCTCAAGTTCTTCGTGGCCCGCTCCGCGCAGCATCCCTACTTCGCCGGCGTCAATCCGGACTTCTCGCTGAACAATCCCTACGTGGTGGTGGGCCTGCTGTTCGGTGGCCTCCTGCCGTACCTGTTCGGCGCGATGGGCATGACCGCGGTCGGCCGTGCGGCCGGCGCGATCGTCGAGGAGGTTCGTCGCCAGTTCCGCGAGAAGCCGGGCATCATGCAGGGCACCGACAAGCCTGACTATGGCAAGGCGGTCGACCTGCTGACCCGCGCGGCGATCAAGGAGATGATCATCCCCTCGCTGCTGCCGGTGCTCTCGCCGATCGTCGTCTACTTCCTGATTTATGCGATCGCGGGCGGCGGCGCGGCCGGCAAGTCGGCGGCGTTCTCGGCCGTCGGCGCGATGCTGCTCGGTGTGATCGTGACGGGTCTGTTCGTCGCGATCTCCATGACCTCGGGCGGCGGCGCCTGGGACAACGCCAAGAAGTACATCGAGGACGGTCATTTCGGCGGCAAGGGCTCTGATGCCCACAAGTCCGCGGTGACCGGCGACACCGTCGGCGATCCCTACAAGGACACGGCGGGACCTGCGGTGAACCCGATGATCAAGATCACCAACATCGTGGCCCTGCTGCTGCTGGCGATCCTGGCGCACTGAGCGGCGGTGGTGAAAGACAAAACCCCGCGGTGCAAACCGCGGGGTTTTTGTTTTATTGATCCGCCGCACTCACCACGTCATTGCGAGGAGCTCTTGCGACGAAGCAATCCAGGGTCTTTCCACGGAGAGATTCTGGATTGCTTCGCTTCGCTCGCAATGACGAGGGAGAGACCTACTGCACGTCCATCTGCAGGCCTTCCTTCTGGATGATGCCGGCGAACTTCTTCGTCTCGGCGTCCACGAAGGCGGCGAACTGCTCCGGCGTGCCGTAGTCGGCACGGGCGCCCATGGCGGCGATCTGCTTCTTGACGTCGTCGCGCTCCAGCATCGCCTTGACCTGGAGATTGAGCGCATTGAGCACCTCGGGCGAGACGCCCTTCGGCAGGAACACGGAGAACCAGGAGGAGATGTCGAAGTTCGCGAGCTCCGGTGCGCTCTCGCGCATCGTCGGCAGGTCTTTCGCGAGCTCGCTGCGCTCGGGCGTGGTGACGCACAGGCCGTTGAGCGTGCCGTTCTGCACCTGCGGCAGGCTCGGATAGAGGTTGTCGAACAGGATCTGAATGTCGCCGGCGAGCGCCGCCTGCAACGCGGGTCCGGCCCCACGGAACGGGATGTGCGTCATCTTCAGGCCGGTGAGCTGGAGGAACCAGGCGCCGGTGAGGTGAGGGCTCTGGCCGACGCCTGAAGAGGCGTAGCTGAGCTTGTCCGGATTGGCCTTCAGGAACGCGATCAGCTCGGGAATCGACTTGATGCCGGTCTTCGGATGCGCCGAGACGATGTTCGGAATCCGGATCATGTTCGAGACCGGCTGAAGCTGCTCCGGCTTGTAGCTGAGGTTCTTGAAGATGCTGTAGGCGATCGCGTTCGGGCCCGGATTGCCGACCAGGATGGTGTGACCATCCGGCTTGGCGCGCACGGCCTCGGCCGTGCCGATGGTGCCGCCGCCGCCGGAGCGGTTTTCCACCACGGCCGACTGGCCCCAGGCGGCTTGCAGATGCGCAGCCAGGAGCCGGCCCATCACGTCGGTCGAACCGCCGGCCGCGGCCGGCACGATGAGCCGAACGTTCTCTGTGGGCTTCCAGTCGGCAAGGCTCGATCGCGGCAGAAAAGCTGCGGCCGAAAGGCCGGCAGCACCGGCGAGCACGCGACGGCGCGACAATAAAGTGTTTTGAAATTTCTTGGGCACGAATCCACTCCTGCTTCTTGCTTTGCAGGAAGCGTAGGGAACGCTACGTGCGACCGCAAGTCGCGCGCGACGACAAGTGCCGCGCAGAGGGCGGCACGACGACGCAGGCGCGAAGCCATTTACCTTCCGATGGAATTAGCCGGCTCCGAAGGCTGGTTCGATGCGAAGCGACAAGCGCTTCGATCGAAACCTTCGGCGGCTTCAGTTGAAGCTCAGCAGCTTGAACAGCGGTGTGAGGTAGCTCATCTCCTGACCCGACGTCGGCGTGGTGCGGCTGATGAAGTCGAAGATCTTGCCATCCTGGAGACCGTAATTCGCAAGCCTGCGCACGCGCCGGTTCTTGTCGAAATAGACCGCGATGACGCGCTGATCGACCACCTTCTGGTTCATGAAGGCGACCGGGCGCTCCGAGCGCTGCGAGATGTAGTAGAACACTTCACCGTCGAGGGTCGCGACCGTCGAGGGCGTACCCATCACGATCAGCACCTGGTCCTGGCTCGCACCGATCGGAATCTGCTCGAGCGCGCCGGGCGGCAGGATGTAGCCCTTCTGGAACTGCTCGCCGGTGCAGGCCGCAAGGGCCACGCCGACCATTGCGGTCGCCGCGAGCATGCGCAAGCCGCGCCAGCAGGCATGAAGGCCGCGCCGCACGTCCGCGCGCGGGCTGATCTGGTTCGTTGTCGTCATAGCGGAACTGATTCCGTCCCCTTGCGTCGCGCGAGGCGCTGAAGTACCGGGCTGGGCGTCTGAATGCAACTCGCGCGCGCCCGCTTGCGGAAACCACAATGCTTTGGCCGTTCAATCACTTCAGGAAACCCCGGCGAACCCCGCCAGGCACCATTGAAGCCATCTATGGCATGATCGTGACGCAGGCGCGAGAACCCATATTTTACCGGGACTTGGGCGTGCCCGATACGGTTAACGGGCGTTTCGACCTGTTGCTGCTGCATCTGTGGCTGCTGCTGCGCCGCCTGCGCGCGGTTCAGGGCGCCACGGAGCTGTCCCAGGCGCTGTTCGATCGCTTCTGCGAGGACATGGACGACAATCTGCGCGAGATGGGGGTGGGCGACCAGACCGTGCCGAAGCGGATGCGGGCCTTCGGCGAGGCCTTCTACGGCCGCGTCCAGGCCTATGACCAGGCGATGGAAGCCGGCGGCGAGGCTCTGGCATCGGCGATCTGCAAGAATATCTTGAATGGGACCGGTTTCGACCAGGCCAAGCGGCTCGCGGCCTATGCGCGGGCCAGCGAGGCCGATCTCGGCCGGGCCGAAGAGGCCGCGCTGCTGCGCGCGTCCTTCACGTTTCCCCCGGCGTTGCCAGAGGGTGTCACGCCATGAGCCGACCAGATACCGCACCCGATCCGTGGCGGGCGCCCGTTATCGTTGCCCAGATCCCGGACGCCGGGCTGCATCGCGAGCTCGAAGCATCAGTGGCCGAGCGGCAGGCGATGGCGGAGGTCGCGGGCCTGCGCGAGATCCTGTCCGCTCATGCCAGCTTCGATGTCGTGCCGAAAAGCGGCGGACGGGTCCAGGTCACAGGCCTCGTCCGCGGCCGCGTCGGCCAGACCTGCGTCGTCACGCTCGACCCGATCGAGACCGAGATTGAGGAGGAGGTGGACCTGATGTTCGCCCCGGAGGCCGAGGCGCGCCGCCTGGCCGATCTGATCGAGGAGGGGCAGGACGATGAGGCGCCGCCCGAGGTCGTCGACCCGCCCGAGCCGATCACGGGCGGCATCATCGATCTCGGCCGGCTCGCCACCGACGTTCTGTTCCTGGCGATCGATCCCTATCCGCGCAAGGAGGGGGCCGTGTTCGAGGCGGAGGTCACCGCTCCCGACCCCGAGGACCATCCCTTCGCCGTGCTGAAGGCATTGCAGGACAAGAAGAAGGAACAGTGAGGGGCATTTTCCGCTCGCGGCCGCCTTGCCAGGGCACGCGAGCCATTTGCCTCGATGGTTTGAGACAGCCGTTTATCCGTCTGATTTCAATGTATTTCCTGCGAAATCCGCGGCCGGCGGCCGGATCGCCTCAGATGCAAAAGGCTGGGGGCAAGAGGTTGTTTCGGGGGCACAAAACGCTATTGTCGCGCCCCGGTTCGGGTGCGGCGTGGCGCTTGGCCGGTCGCCATCTCGGTGGCAAACCCATTTTGCGGCCCCGCTAGCTCAGACTGCACCAGACCAGGTTTCCAGGACTTTCATGCCAAGCAAGGTTCGCATCGCGCTGGACGCCATGGGGGGCGATGTCGGCCCCGCCGTGGTCATTCCGGGCGCCGCCATCTCGCTTGGCCGGCATCGCGACACCGAGTTCCTGCTGGTCGGCGACCGCGCCCGGATCGAGCCCGAGCTCGACAAGCACCCGAAGCTGAAAGCCGCCTCCAGAATCGTCCATACCGACGTCGCCGTCAGCATGGAGGACAAGCCGAGCCAGGCGCTGCGGCGCGGCCGCAAGACCTCCTCGATGTGGCTCGCGATCGATGCGGTCAAGAAAGGCGAGGCGGATGTCGCGATCTCCGCCGGCAATACCGGCGCGCTGATGGCGATGGCCCGCTTCCACCTGCGCACCCTGCCGGGCATCGACCGCCCCGCGATCTCGGCGATCTGGCCGACCCTGCGCGGGGAGTCCGTCGTGCTCGACCTCGGCGCCACCCTCGGCGGCGATGCCCACCACCTGGTCTCGATGGCGGTGATGGGCGCGGCCAAGGCGAGCGTGCTGTTCAACAAGACCCGGCCCACGGTCGGGCTGCTCAATATCGGCGCCGAGGAGATCAAGGGGCACGAGGAGATCCGCGAGGCCAGCGAGATCCTGCGGGCGCGGAACCTGCCGGAGCTCGACTATGTCGGCTTCGTCGAGGGCGACGGCATCGGCAAGGGCCTGGCCGACGTGATCGTCACCGAAGGCTTCAGCGGCAACATCGCGCTGAAGGCGGCCGAGGGAACCGCACGGCAGATGGCGGAATTGCTCCGTAACGAGATGCAGCGGAGCTGGACGTCCAAGCTCGGCTATCTCTTCGCCCGCAGCGCCTTTCAGGCCCTGCGTAACAAGATGGACCCCAACAAGTCCAATGGTGGCGTGCTGCTGGGACTGAACGGGGTAGTGGTCAAGAGCCACGGCGGAACCAACGCCGAAGGCTTTGCCTATGCGATCGATGTTGGCTATGAGATGGCTCACTACGATCTCCTGAACAAGATCAATCAGATGCTCAACCGCGAGGGTGGTGCACTCAAATCCGTGCAGCCCGCGCCGGAGGATGTTTCGTGACTCAGATTCGTTCGGTCGTGCTCGGCTGCGGCTCTTATCTGCCGGAGCAGGTGGTGACCAACGCCCAATTGGCGGCGCGCATCGACACCTCCGACGAGTGGATCGTGCAGCGCACCGGCATTCGCGAGCGGCACATCGCGGCCGAGGGCGAGTTCACCTCGCACCTCGCCATCAAGGCGGCACAGGCGGCGCTCCGCGACGCCGGCGTGGACGCGCAGTCGATCGAGCTGATCGTGCTGGCGACCTCGACGCCCGACAACACCTTCCCTGCGACGGCCGTCGCCGTGCAGCACGGGCTCGGCATCAATCATGGCGCGGCCTTCGATCTCCAGGCGGTGTGCTCGGGCTTCGTGTTTGCGCTGGCCACCGCCGACAATTTCCTGCGCACCGGCGCCTACAAGCGCGCGCTGGTGATCGGCGCGGAGACCTTCTCGCGCATCCTCGATTGGAATGATCGCGGCACCTGCGTGCTGTTCGGTGACGGCGCCGGCGCCGTGGTGCTGGAGGCGCAGGAGCAGCCCGGCAATGCCGCGACCGACCGCGGCATCGTGACCACGCATCTGCGCTCCGATGGCCGCCACAAGGCCAAGCTGTTCGTGGACGGCGGGCCGTCCTCGACCCAGACCGTCGGTCATCTGCGCATGGAGGGCCGCGAGGTCTTCAAGCATGCGGTCGGCATGATCACCGACGTGATCGTCGATGCCTTCAAGGCGACCGGGCTCAATGCCGACGGCATCGACTGGTTCGTGCCGCACCAGGCCAACAAGCGAATCATCGACGCTTCCGCGCACAAGCTGCACATCGCGCCCGAGAAGGTGGTGCTGACGGTGGACCGCCACGGCAACACCTCCGCGGCCTCGATCCCGCTGGCGCTCTCCGTGGCGCGCAGGGACGGCCGCATCAAGAAGGGCGACATGGTCCTTCTGGAGGCCATGGGCGGCGGCTTCACCTGGGGCTCCGCGCTGGTGCGCTGGTAAGCCACACCGATAAAATTTTGCCGGAATCCACGCCGATTATCGCTAGGTCTGCATTGATGTGCGGTGTTGACCGCCGTATCGTAAGCTCATAATTTCAGACGAGAATTGTTCGCCGTGAGGTGGGGCAGGGCGATGAGCGAGACCAGCAAAACCGTAACGCGTGTCGATCTGTGCGAAGCCGTCTACCAGAAGGTGGGCCTGTCGCGCACGGAATCGTCCGCCTTCGTGGAACTCGTGCTGAAGGAGATCACCGACTGCCTGGAGAAGGGCGAGACGGTGAAATTGTCCTCGTTCGGCTCCTTTATGGTGCGCAAGAAGGGCCAGCGCATCGGCCGCAACCCGAAGACCGGCACCGAGGTGCCGATCTCGCCGCGCCGCGTCATGGTGTTCAAGCCCTCGGCGATCCTGAAGCAGCGGATCAACGCCCAGCACCGCACCAACGGCGACGCCACCCAGGCTCAGGAAGAGGCGTAACCGCCTTTCGGAAAGGACTGGCATTTGGATAAGGCGCCGGATGCGTTCCGAACCATCAGCGAAGTAGCGCAGGAACTCGACATTCCGCAGCACGTGCTGCGGTTCTGGGAGACCCGCTTCTCCCAGATCAAGCCGATGAAGCGCAGCGGCGGCCGCCGCTATTACCGCCCCGACGACGTCGACCTGCTCAAGGGCATCCGCCGGCTGCTCTACGGCGAGGGCTACACCATCCGCGGGGTGCAGCGGATCCTCAAAGAGCACGGCGTCAAATCGGTGCAGGGCCTCGCCGACAGCGCGGCCGCGGTCTCGTTCGGCGCCATCGAGGACGCCATCGGCGCGAGCCTGATGGAGCCCGAGGACGAGGAGGCGCCCATCAAGGGCGTCACCGACACCGACGATGACGACTATCAGGGCGATGAGGAGGAAGGCATCGACTTCCGCTTCACCGAGATCGACGACGAGGAGATTCTCACCACCTTCCGCAAGGGCGGTGCCGCCGCCGCGCCCGCCGGCCCCAGCGCGCTCGACCGGGAGCGGCTGGAGCGGGTGCTCGGCGACCTCGTCGCCTGCAGGGACATGCTGGACCAGGCCCTCAAGGACGGCTAGGGGCGGGCCGGCCGGCTTTCCGGGGCAGTTCCGGCCCGCTTGGGCGGATACACCAAAATGCTGCGGCCTCGCCTTGCGCAAAGCGGCGATCCTAGCTAATGGAACGACATTCGGAGCGTGGCGCAGCCCGGTTAGCGCACTAGTCTGGGAGACTAGGGGTCGGAGGTTCAAATCCTCTCGCTCCGACCAAATTCTTCAAGAATCGAATTCCTTTCCGGCCGTCGGTTTACCGCGGGCCGGCCGTTTGCGGTTGATTTTGCAACGTCCCGCAGGTGTTGCCCTCGCGTCACAGCGTCCAGCGTCAACATGATTTATGAATTTCGGGCACTTTGGAATCGCGGAGGGGGCGTCCCGTGAGAAGAGGACTGGCTGCTATAGCAGTCTTGGCGAGCGTCGCGTCGGGGGCGGAAGCTGCTGACCAAAGCCCTGCACTTTTGACGAAGGCGCGCCCGGCTGACTCCAACCCAAGCTGGACGGGATTTTACGCTGGCGGCAACGTTGGCGGCGCATGGGCAGACCGGTCGGTGAATTTCACGAGTGACGCGGCCTCCGCTTTCATCTTCAATCCTGGAGTCCCGCTTTTGCCTCCGTTTGCGGGGCAGGTTGCTCCCAGCCCTCACGATTTTTCGATGAGTGGTGTAACGGGAGGGCTGCAAGCGGGCTACAATTGGCAACTCGATGGCAAATGGCTGGTCGGCGTAGAAGGTGACTTGAGCGCATCCAGCTTGCGCGGCGGCGGTCGTGAAACAACGCCGCTTCTACCCCCAGCTTTCGCACAGACCATCTCGGCTGAGCAAAAGATTGACTGGTGGGGGAGCATTCGTGGGCGTCTGGGGGCGCTGGTCACGCCCAGCGTTCTTTTGTATGGCACCGGCGGCTTTGCTTTTGGTCGAGTAGCGACATTTGACGACTACATCGCGAACGGACCGGGTGGCGCTTTCGATATCTCCGTCGCCGGCACTTCATTCAACTGTACGATCGGATCGACTTGCTTCACGGGGACCGATTCCCGCATTCAGACTGGCTGGACGGTCGGTGGAGGCGGCGAATGGCGCTTTGCGCCTCGTTGGAGCTTCAAGGCCGAATATCTCTACGTTGACCTCGGCAAATCGTCGGTGGCAGTCAACGCACTCGCAACGGGCATCGGTCCGAACCTGTCCAGATACACCGCAAATTTCGGCCGGGCGGATTTCCACGTCGCCCGAGTCGGCGTGAACTATCATTTTTGACCTTTGGAGCAGATCGTGCCCTCGGAATGATGGGGACCTCCGGCAATCGGTCGCGCAAGCCTCGCCGGAATGTTTTCCAGTCACCACATCGTTCTATCTGTAAGGGCCACCTACCTCAAATACCCGCGTCGTCTCGTCCACCAGCGTCCGCATCAATCTCCGTGGCCATCACGCCAGCACGGTATTGTGCGCGACCGCCTTTATCGCGCTGACGCCGATGAAGGCGGCGAGTACTGGAAGGGTTATATCCACGAGCGCGTCGGGTTATTTAATGTCACCGCCCTTCAAATGTCATCCGCTACAACACCTCGGCACGAATCTGAGCTACGCCGCGATTCGTAATCCCCAAGCTGCGCGCGGCAGCGAGCGAGAGATCGAGGACGCGGCCACGAATGAACGGGCCTCTGTCATTGATGGTGACGATGACGCTGCTTTCTCCATGGGTCACGCGGACCTTGGTGCCGAATGGCAGGCTGCGATGCGCTGCCGTGAGGTGATTCCGATTGAATGACGAACCGCTCGCTGTCTTGCCTTTGGAATACGAATAATAGGAGGCCTTTCCCGAAAAGACTCGATTGAACGATCGCATGCCCGAGCGATCAGCCGATGGCTCTTGTGCGGTTGGAGGTGGCGCCTCAATCTGATCCTTCTTCGTCTGTTCGACTCCAGCAGGCGCCGGCTCTGCCTGCGCGCTCGGAATGATGGACCATCGGTCCTTGAAATCCTGTGCCGCAGCGCCGTTCGCGTTCAATCCGATCCAAGCAGGGAATGTCGCAATCGCCGCCATTCTGATGAGAAGATGCATTGTCGACCTCATGAACGATTGAAGATCAAGCCGACAATGCAAGCTCCCGAGGTCGCGTTCCTAACAAGCGCAGAACGGTGATGGCATACCGACACCGCGGAGCACCTGACTGAGATTGACCGCGGTCCCGCTCTCCAACCTCAAATAATAAGGCATTTATTTTCCGGAATTAAATATATTTAAATATTTAAATCAACGAGGTGGTCGCGTCCGGGCGGAGGTGGGGCGCGCGATACGATCAGCTTCGGAGGCAGGGAGAGCGATCTTCATCAGGCCAGGTGCGAAGCTAGAAGCGTCGTGCGTAGCTAGATTGCAAGTGCCCTGGCTCGGCGCCCACCTACCTCAAATACCCCACCACCATCCGGGTCGTCTCGTCCACCAGCACCTTCACCATCTTCTCCGACAGCATCTCGGCGCCGTTCAGCACCGTGTTGTGCGCGATGGCTTCGATCGTGCTCACGCACATGAACGCTGCGAGCGCGGGATCGATCTTGCGCATCTCCTTGCGGTGGCGTTCGAGATAGGTGCGCACGAGGGCGTGGATCTCGTGGCTGTAGGCTTCGACCTCCGCGAGGTGGCCGGAGCGGGGGATCTGCTCGGCGAGGACGCGGTGCAGGTTCGGATCGATGTGATGGGCCTCGATCGCGACCGTGACGAGGCGGCGCACGGCCTTCTCGATCGGCAGGTCGGCGACCTCCGCGAAGGCGGCGCGCACGACCGTCATGATCGCATCGTTGTGGCGGTCGATCACGGCGGCGACGAGGGCTTCCTTGCTTGGAAAATATTGATAGAGCGAGCCGACGCTGACCCCGGCGATCTCGGCGATGCGGTTGGTGCTGGCCTTCTCGAAGCCTTCCTTGACCAGAATGCGAGCAGTTGCCTCGACCAGCGCGTCGACGGTGGCGCGGGATCGCTCCTGCGAGGCGTTTTTCCGGGGTTTTGTGGGCGGTTTGCGGGCCACGGTCTTGTGATCTGAATGCGAGTAGGAAAAGCGAGCGAATGCTCGCATTATATCGGCAAGTGGCGGCGGGTCGGCAAGCCTCTTTGTCGCCGGGTCGAAACAGCCGGATGGGGATGTGGCGATGAGCGTTGCGAGACTTGTATCGGCCCTTCAATTCTGTCCGGGCGGCTGCGTATTCGGCGCGCGGGCGCCGCGCGATCCAGCACCAAGCCTGCAAAGCCGGGCCTTCAACCTGCTGCTGCGGCTGCTGCCGTTCAAGAAGCAGCTGGCATCAGCCGAGGTCGTGCAGGCACACGTGCAGAAGCTCGCATTGGATCCGGCCTCGTTCGAGCCGACGGGACTTGGCGGCGGCGTCGAGGTGACCCTGACCAAGATGGGCGGCTGGCCGGTCTATTACACCGCGCCGGCGTCAGGCCACGAGGGCTGCAACCACGTCATGTTCCTGCATGGCGGCGGCTACATCAACGAGATCGTGCCGGCGCATTGGCGCTTCGTCGGCGAGATGACGCGCAAGGCGCGCGTCTGCTGCGTCGTGCCGATCTATCCGCTGGCGCCGCGGGCGACCGCCAAGGACGTCGTGCCGGCGACGGCCGAGCTGCTGCGCATGCTGCTGGAAGACGCGGGCGAGGCGAAGGTGACGGTCGTCGGCAATTCGGCGGGCGCTGGCCTTGCCCTCGCCGCCTGCCAATGGCTGCGCGATCGCGGTCATCGGCAGCCGAGCCGGATGCTGCTGATCTCGCCTGCGGCCGATGCCTCTATCAGCCGTCCGGAGCAGGTTGCGATCGCGGCGCTCGATCCGATCCAGGACATTCCGGGCATCGTCGAGGCGGCACGTCTTTATGCCGGCGAGCTCGATGTCGGCCATCCCTTCGTCAGCCCGCTCAACGGCTCCTTCCGCGCGCTGGCGCCGATGACGATCTTTTCGGGCACGCGCGATCTTCTGTATCCCGACAGCGTCGATCTTGCCGCGAGGGCGAGGGCGGTGGGCGTGCCGGTCGAGCTGCATCTCCTGCGCGAGCAACCGCACAACTTCGCGCTGATGCCGACCCCGGAAGGGCGGCGGGCGCGTGCGATCATCGTGCGTGAGGTGGCTTAGAAGGAGGGCGTGATCATTGTCACAGAGCGCCTGCCGCGATCGGTCTGGCGCTGGCACTGTCCGCACGGAGGGATAAGCGGCCCCCGGGGCGTTTCCTCTTGGCTCAGTCGTCCTGGTATCCGTGGTCTTTGGCACCAGTAGTTTTGCGGGGCCTTAGGCGTGGCCCTTGATCTCATAGTGACCCGGCACGCATTTGTAGCGCTCGAGGCGCCAGTTCGAGTGATAGATCGGATGCTCGCCCATCCACTTCGCAAGAGGCGCTTGTGCGCCGATCGCGCACTGCATCAGCGAAATCTCGGGCGTCATGTTGCTGTCGGTCACGATTTCCTCGACGCAACTGCCTGAGCTGGCTGCGCCAAGCCGGCAAAGCACGGCAACGACGGTCACGAACATTCCTATCACCTCGTCGGTTGTTTCTGACCACGAAGAGGATGCAAGCGGAGTGCCAGAGCCTGTGACACGCAAACAACACGCTGGCCCAGTCGACTCAACCCAGCGTCCACCCCCATTTGACGATTCGGATTGTAAAAAAAATGCTATTAACCCGAAGCCGGACAAATACGGGGAACCTGCAGGAAAATACCCGGGAATGATCGATTGTCCGGGCCGCGTTGCCTATGAGCCACTTCACAAGGCCCGCACAGCGTCGCCCGTAGTCCGCCTGCCGAAATAACCGAAGGCGAGGATGGCAGCGCACGCTTTTACCCGTGGATGTCGCGCTGCTACAGTTTTGCGCGCGCCGCGGTCAGCGGCGCCGTGACCAAGAAACACACCGACAAGGGGAGGGACCGAAGTCCCATGAAGGATTTTGCTGGAAAGATCGCAGTCATCACCGGCGGCGGCACGGGAATGGGGCGCGAGCTCGCGCGGCAGCTCGTCGCCGAAGGCTGCAACGTCGCGATGTGCGACGTCTCGGAAGCGGCCATGGCCGAGACCAAGCGGCTCTGCGAAGTCGAGAAGCTGCCGCAGGGCCTGCGCGTCACGACGCACGTCGCCGACGTCGCGATCGAGGATCACCTGAAGCGCTTTCGCGACGAGCTCGCCGAGCAGCAGAAGACGGACAGGATCCATCTGTTGTTCAACAATGCCGGCATCGGCGGCGGCGGCAGCCTGTTCACCAACACCCGCGAGCAATGGGAGCGCACCTTCAACATCTGCTGGGGCGGCGTCTATCTCGGGGTGCGCACGTTCCTGCCGATGCTGGTCGCCGCGGACGAGGCCCACATCGTCAACACCGCGAGCGTCAACGGCTTCTGGGCCTCGATCGGCATGAACCAGGCGCACACCGCCTACAGCGCAGCCAAGTTCGCGGTGAAGGGATTTACCGAAGCGCTGATCAACGATCTTCGCCTGCATGCCCCGCACGTCAAATGCTCGGTAGTGATGCCTGGCCACATCGGCACGTCGATCGTCTCCAATTCGCGCAAGGTGCAGAGCGGCGACGGTTCGGAGAAGCTCAATGCCGACGAGGTGGCGCTGACCCGCAAGCGCATGGCTGCGGCCGGCGTGCCGGATACCGACAAGATGTCGGACGAGAACATCCAGGCGGCGTTCGCCGAGCGCGCCCGCAGCTTCCTGGAGGACGCGCCGACCACGGCCGCGCAGGCGGCGACGATCATTCTCGACGGCGTCAAGGCGGAGCGGTGGCGCATCCTCGTCGGCGAGGATGCCAAGCGCCTCGACGAGCGCGTGCGCGCCACGCCGGAGCAGGCTTACAACCGCGCCTTCTACGAAAGTTTGACGCAGGAGGTCGGCTGGCGGCTTGGTTGAGGCCGCCCTTGGGGGCGCGCCAATATGGGTATGATGATCGTCATGGCAAGAGAGGCTCGAACAATTTTGTGTGCCAGCTCCTGCCAACGTTCGCCCCACTCGATGAGCTGTGGGGGAGGTCACGCATGCATCATGACGATGTTCAAGCGATGTTGATCTCAAATGCCTGTAATGGCGCGCGCGGCGGCTTGGTCGGCGATCTGAAATGGTTTAGTCAGTTCTGTGTAAGGCGACATAGAACGTAGCTCCCGATGATCCCCGCATGCCTCTCCGAAGACTGGACCCTTTGCCCGGAACGAGAGGACATCTCGGCTGAGTTCACGCGGCTCCTCACCGCAGCCCAAGAAGGCGGCGCCACGATCGCGGAATGCCTGATGATCGCGCGGCGGCTGAAAGGCGCCGACGACCATTCATGGTATCGCGAGTGGAAGAAGCTGGCGCAGACCAATCGGCAGCGCGCGGAGACCGCGTTCGCGGAAGGACACCTGGCCAGCGCGCAGCGCAATTGGCTGCGCGCGATGAACTATTATGGTGCCGCGGCGATGCCGCTCGACCCCTCCGATGAGCGCCGCTGGGTCGCGGTGCTGGCGATGCAGGAATGCGCGCGCCGCTATCTCGCCGCGCGCAGCCCCGCCGGCGAGGTGGTGACGATACCCTGGCTCGACGGGCATTCGCTGCAGGGCTATTTCCTTCCTGCGTCATCGGGGAAGGAGCCGGCTCCGACCGTGATCTGCATCGGTGAGCCCGGCCACCGCAAGGAAGAATTTCTGTTCAAGCTCGTGCCGCATGCGCGCGAGCGCGGCTTCTCGATGCTGGCGCTCGACCTGTTCGGCGACCAGCGCGACGATTTTCTCGATGCGCTGCTGCGGCGCCAGGATCTCGAGAGCGCGATTCCCGGCGTCATGGACTATCTGGAAACTCGGCAGGACGTCGACTTCGCCCGCGTCGGGATCATCGCCGATGGCTGGGGCTCGTCCTTCGTCGCACGTGCGGTGCTGCAGGAGCCGCGGCTTGCCGCCGCCGTCTGCGACGGCGGCCTGTGGGACCTGCACGAGCGGGCCTTCTTCGCCAGCCGATTCGCGATGAGCGACGTCAGCATCGTCCCGGTGCCGCATGCGCCGCTGATGGCCTCCAGCGCCGACTGTCCGGTGCTGATCACGCTCGGCGAGGACGGCTGGCTCAAGGCGGACCGGGCGCGTCAGCTCGTCCGGGACTCCCGGCTCGGCAGCTCGGATGTGATGCTGAAAGTGTTCACCGCGGCGGAGACCGGCGCGGCGCAGGCCCATGCCGACAATCCGAGTCTTGCCAACGAATTCATCTTCGACTGGCTGGAATCGCGGCTCGGCGGCGGCCTGCGAATCTAGCGGCGGCGCGACCGTCAGAAGTCCAGGGTGAGGCGGACGCAGGCCTTTTCCAGGCGGGTCTTCAACGTCGCGAGCTTGGTGGTGAATTCGGTGAGCTCGGCCTCGTCGAACTCCTGGAAGACGAATTCCTTGATGGTCTTGTACTGCTCGTTGAGGCTCGC
Organism: Bradyrhizobium sp. SPXBL-02; assembly: GCF_051853065.1. Classification (NCBI taxonomy): domain Bacteria; kingdom Pseudomonadati; phylum Pseudomonadota; class Alphaproteobacteria; order Hyphomicrobiales; family Nitrobacteraceae; genus Bradyrhizobium; species Bradyrhizobium sp. SPXBL-02. The sequence goes on from NZ_CP182474.1 coordinate 3,717,847, forward strand.
CAGGTGCTTCTGCGTCTTCTCGGTCAGGGAGAGCCGGACCACGCGCGCGTCGGTCGGCGAGGGGCGGCGGCGCAGCAGGCCCTTCTTTTCCAGCAGCTTGGACTGGGTGGTGACGAAGGAGGGATCGACGTGAAGGAGCTTGGACACGACGTTGACCGGAATGCCGTCGTCCTTGTCGAGGTCGGAAATCGCCATCAGGATCAGCCATTGCGGCCCGCTGATGCCGAGCGTCCTCGCCCAGAACTGACGCAGCTCCTCAAGATACATGTTGATCGACGATATCTCCCAGGTGAAGCGCCTGATGATATCCAGGTTGCCGATGGTGCGCAGGCGCGCGCCTTCCTTCCTCGTCGCGGACACAGCGTCACTCCCGCAAGCTGATTCTCTTTCCCACGGCTCATATGGGGTGGGCATAGTCCACGCAACTCTGCTCTGATGCAAGTGCAGAGCAGGGTAATCGTGTCACGAAAACTACAAATATGACCCAGTCAGTCTTTTTCGCTCAGCACCGGTGTTGCGCCGCAGACACAGGGTTAGTGAAACCACAAAGCTGATCTAATAAACTATTTTGATTAACGGAACTGTGCGGGCATATTGATCCGTGACGGTGGGGGGTTCTCGATCGTCCCGTTGCAGGTGGTTCGCTCACGTCCCTCGCGAATGCGGGTACGTCCGAAAACGCGAAGCGGCCGAGCGGATTTGATGAAGAGACGGGGATCTGGGGGGCCGCATGGTCCGGTCTCCGTCAAATGAGCAACTTGGAGGTTTTAAATGAAAATGGTGAAGAGCCTTTTGCTCGGCACTGCGGCGACCCTGATCGCCGTCGGTGGAGCTCAGGCGGCTGATCTTCCGGTCAAGGCCAAGGCGGTCGAATACGTGAAGATCTGCTCGCTGTACGGCGCAGGTTTCTACTACATCCCGGGCACCGACACCTGCATCAAGCTGGGTGGTTACGTCCGCGCTGACATGCTTCTCGGCGGCGGCGGCGACTATGGCTTCAGGAACAGCTCGAGCACTGTCAACGGCGGGTCCAACAACCGTCTGACCAACTACTATTTCAGCCGCGCTCGTTTCGACTTCAACGTCGACACGCGCACGGCGACCGAATACGGCGTCGTTCGCACCTACGCCGACGCGGTCTTCAGCTACGACTCTACGAACGTCACCGGCAGCAATCCCTCGGCGTTCTCGGCCAGTTCGGCTTCGCTCGGCCTCTACCATGCGTTCATTCAGTTCGCGGGCTTCACCTTCGGCCGCACGGTCTCGATCTTCGACGCTCCTTGGCAGAGCTATCCGGCTGGCGGCCCCGATACCATTCCGGGCGGCTCCAACCACGTCAACGGCGTGAACCAGGTTGCCTACACGGCTGACTTCGGCCAGGGCATCACTGCTTCGTTTGCGCTGCAGGACGAGACCTCGGCGAACAATGGTCAGTCGAACCTCTGGAACGTGTCCTCGGGCACGGCTGCTCAGTTCGTGACCGGCGTCTACGGCGCCAGCGCCTGGGGCGGCACGCGTTCGCCCGAAATCATCGGTCAGGTTCGTGTCGATCAGGCCTGGGGCATGGCTCAGCTGTCGGTTGCCGCGCATGAGCTGCATGCAGCCTATTACGGCGCGACTGAAGTCTCCGGTCATCCCTCCGACAAGTGGGGCTGGGCCGTGCAGGGCGCTTTGTCGATCAAGAACATCCCGACCGGCGCGGGTGACGTCATCAACCTGCAGGCGGTCTACACGGACGGTGCGACGCGCTACAACTTCCAGAGCCTGTTCCCGCAGAGCTTCTTCATGTTCAGCGGCAGCAGCAATGGCGCGTATCAGAGCACCGGGTTCGCCGGTCTGGCTGACGGCGTGTTCGGAACGGCTACCGGCATCGATACCGTCAAGACCTGGGGCGTCCGTGGTGGCTACACCCACAACTGGAGCCCGAACTGGGCGAGCGCAGTGTACGGTGGTTACGCCCAGCTGAGGTACGGCACGACGGGCAAAGGCCTGATCTGCACCAACTTCGCTGCCATCGCCGTGGCCGGGGCGACCTGTAATCCGGACTTCAACTTCGCGGTGATCGGTGTCAACACCGTGTGGACCCCCGTCAAGAACCTGGCGTTCACGGCCGACTTGAGCTGGTCGCGTCTGGACCAGAAGTACTCTGGGTCCATCGCGAGCCCGGGCATTGCCTCGGCTGCGAAGCCGGCGGCCGTGTACGAGCTGAAGGACCAGAACTCGGTCAGCATGATGCTGCGCGCTCAGCGCAACTTCTGATCATCGATCGCGCAAATCGATCGGAGAACCCCGGCGGGAAACCGCCGGGGTTTTTTATGGGCATTTGGTCTTCTGAAAAATCGAATGGCGTTGCGGAACACGAAGGCGAGCCATGCGATTCGATCGCCTCAAATTTATTTACTTACTTGAGCTACTAAGCTATATAGCTCTCAGCCAGATACGAAAGTTGCGGCTCTTAGCTTCATGCTAAGCCTCCAGAAACCTCCGGCGATGCCCCGCCGGAGGTTTTTTGTTGTCGAGATGCGCGCAACGTCAGCCGCGTATCGCGCGCCCGCGCACAGGCGGCCGGTAGGCGAGGCGGCTGTGGCCGGCGCAATAGGGCTGGCCGTCCGGCGCCGCGTTGCCGCAGAAGCAGAAATCGTCTGCGCCCGGCGTCGAGATAGGCCAGCGGCAGCGATTCTCGGACAGCTCCAGCAGCGAGCAGCGGTTGGCCTCGTCGATCGGGCCTGCGAGTACCGGCGCATCGGTCTCGCCATAGATCGTGGCGAGCATCTCGTATTGGAGCCGCGGCACGGCCTTGCGCAGCCGCGCCGGCGCCTGGCCTCTGTCCTGAACCTTGCGGTCGTCGACCGTCCGGCCGCGCGTCAGATTCAGCCGCGACAATTTGCCGATCACCGCGTTGCGGCTGACGCCGATGTCGGCGGCGATCTCGCGGCAGGAGAGGCCGGCCTCGAAGTGCTGCTTCAGGAGTTCAATTCGTTCGTCGGTCCAGGTGGGTGAGAGAACAGGCATTTGTAGACGATCCCAGGTTGCAGATGTCGGCCATCCGCTTCTCGAGATCCGTCCGCCTCACGCCCCAAGCGCGCTCACGTCCTGCCATTGTCGCGGATCGACAGAAGACCGTCCTTGATGGCGAGACGGATGCCTTCCTCGATCAATGTCCGTGCGACGCCGGGAACGCTGGTGCCGTGGGTGCCCTGTCTCACCAGCTTCTCCAGATACGCGATGGTCGAGAGCGCCAGGGTTACGGGAATGCGGTCAGTCTCGGCTTTTTCGGTGGCCATGGCCCGAACGCTAACCTCATACTCAGGTACATAAAAGTAACGATTAAGACTCTATTTAGGTTCAGGGGTGGAAGTCAAATGCGGCCTGTGCGTGACGCTCAGCATGTTGGAATCGCACGGGAAATTACCCACGACTTAGCGCGCCGCGCGGCAGACCGGGCGGCGGGGGCGTCAAGCGGTCGGGGAAGGGCGGCCCGGCTCAGCCGTGCACGATCGCCTTTTCGATCATGCAATGGATGCCTTTGGCGCCGTTGACGGTCTGGGTCACCCGGAGATCGGCGGCCAGGCTGCACAGCGTGTAGGCGTCCTCGCGTGACAGATTTCGCGTCTCGCCGAGCAGCGCGATCATGTCGCGCAGCGCGCGCACCACGCATTGGTCGAGATCGGGGTCCATCGCCATGGTCATGTAGTGCGTCGGTGTCTCGGCGCGCGGGTACTCGAGCTTCAGGTCCTTGCGCAGCGTCAGGCGGAAGCGGCCCTTAAGCGCGGTCTCGATCGCGGTGACGCAGACCTCGCCGTCGCCCTGCACGCCATGGCCGTCGCCGCAGGAGAACATCGCCCCCGGCACGAATACCGGCAGGTACAGCGTCGCACCGGCGCCCAGCTCCTTGTTGTCGAGATTGCCGCCCATGGCGCGCGGGATCAGTGATGAGATGCGGCCCCAGGCCGGCGGCGGCGACACGCCCATCACGCCGAAGAACGGCTTCAGCGGCAGGTCGAGGCCCCACGGCATGCGGCCGACCATCCGCGTCCGGTCGAGCGGGATGTTCAGGATCCGCGTCTCGTGAAAATCGTCGGGCAGGGTGCCGGACAGCGGCTTGATCAAGTTCCAGCCCCAATCCTGCCGGAGCTGCACGTCGAGGATCTCGACCGCAAGCACGTCGCCGGGCTCGGCCCCTTCGACCGCGATCGGACCGGTGAGGATGTGGCCCGGCAGCATGCGCTCGCTTGTGGCATGAACCTCGTGCATTTCGGGCGGAATGTGAAACTTGTCCCGATCAGGCAGCACATCAGGCCCGCCGCTGATGGTGTCGACCGTCACCTCGTCGCCGCTGGCCACGGTGAGGACCGGCTTGAGTGCGGCTTCGAAGAAGCCCCAATGGCAGGTTTGGGGGTTGGAATGCAGGTGATGATGGGTCATGTGCCGCGTCCGCTCGGTTTCATCAGCGCGGGCTTGACCCGGCGATCGATCCTCTTTCAAGAAGATTTCTGAAGATGGCGGGGCCGGTCAAGCCCCGCACAGACCGGCCAGGTCAATTCAGGCCGGTCATTCAGACCAGGTGATTTTCAGCGAGGCTCCCCTGTTTTTCGTTCTTTCCAAGACCTTGGGCACCGCGCTGCTGCCGATCAATCTCCTGGTCGAGCTCGGAATTGTGGCTGTGGTGTTGATGGGGACACGCTTTGCCGCATTTGGCCGCAGGCTTGCGATAACGACGCTGGTACTGCTGGCGCTCGCGGCGTTCTCGCCGCTCGGCAATCTCCTGCTCTATCCGCTGGAGTCGCGCTTCCCGCCCTGGGACGCCGCGCGCGGCGCGCCCGACGGCATTATCGTGCTCGGCGGCTCGGTCGACACCGATCTATCGGCGGCGCATCGCACGCCGGTCGTCGCGCGCGGGGCCGATCGCCTGTTTGCGCCGGCCGAGCTTGCGCGCCGCTATCCCCATGCGCGCATCGTCTTCACCGGAGGCACCGCGAACCTGATGTCGACCGAGGCCAGGGAGGCCGACTATTCCGCGCCGATCCTGGAGAATCTCGGCATTGCGAAGGACCGCCTGATCCTCGAACGTCACTCCCGCAACACCTGGGAGAATGCGATCTTCACCAAGCAATTGGTCGCGCCAAAGCCCGGCGAGCGCTGGCTCCTGGTGACGTCGGCCTTCCACATGCCGCGCTCGATGGGAATCTTCCGCAAGGCCGGATTTGACGTCGAGGCCTATCCGGTGGACTGGCGGATGGGAGGACGCGACGATCTGTTCTCCTTCACCAATATGGGCGCGGACGGGCTCGGCCGAACGGAAGTCGCCATCCGCGAGTGGATTGGTCTCGTGGCCTACCGCCTGATGGGCAGGACCGGCGAGTTGCTTCCGGGACCGGGCAAGGACTAGAACGAGGCCACGGCGCGCGATCGCCGGCGCGGAGGAAGCCATGCAACAGCAGAGTGCGGACAGGATCGATCTCGCCGGCCTCGTCGCCGATCTCAACAGCCTCTTGCGGCTGAAGACGAATGTGATCGGCATGAAGCTGTTCGCGAGCGTCGCGGAGATGGAGGCGATTCCGAAGATCCGCCGCCCGAACGCAATTCACACCACCGACCAGATCGTCAGCATGGCCGCGCGCCTGGGCTGGACCGTCGGTATCACCGCCGACGATCTCGTAGGCGCGCAATGCCGCGCGGTGATCGGTCTCAGCCCCCAGGACGAGAAATGGCTCGCCGGCGAAAACTATGTCGGGGTCTGGCACGGCACCGCGGAAGACGCGCGCAAGCGCCAGGAGGCGCTGGACGTGGTTCCGTTCGGACACTATCAGGCGCTCGTCGTCAGTCCGCTGGCGAGCGGCCGGCTCGATCCGCCCGACATCTGCCTCGTCTATGCAACGCCCGGGCAGATGATCATCCTGATCAACGGGCTGCAATATACCGGCTACAAGAAGTTCGAATGGGGTGTGGTCGGCGAGACCGCCTGTGCGGATTCCTGGGGGCGGGCGCTCAAGACCGGGGAGCCCAGCCTGTCCTTGCCATGCTATGCCGAACGGCGCTATGGCGGCGTGCCGGACGAGGAGATGCTGATGGCGCTGAAGCCCTCGCATCTCGCCAAGGCAATTGAAGGCATGAAGGCGCTGGCGAAGAACGGCCTGCGCTATCCGATCCCGCCCTATGGCATTCAAAGCGACGTCCGTGCCGGCATGGGCGTGAGTTATGCGAAGAAGTAAAGGCCGATCATGAGCTCTGCGAAATTCGACATCGTCGTCTACGGCGCGACCGGTTTCACCGGCCAACTCGTCGCCGAATATCTGGCGGCGCATTACAAGGACGACAAGGCGCTCAAATGGGCGATGGCGGGCCGCAGCCTCGACAAGCTGAAATCGGTGCGCGATACGATCGGCGCGCCGGCCGACACGCCGCTGATCGTCGCGGACGCGTCGGACGCGGCGTCGCTGAAGGCGATGGTGGCGCAGACCAAGTCGGTGATCACGACGGTCGGTCCGTACCAGTTCTACGGCGAGGATCTGTTAGCTGCCTGCGTCGCTGCGGGGGCGGATTATTTCGATCTCTGTGGCGAGCCGGTGTGGATGCGGCAGATGATCGACAAGTACGACGCGGCGGCCAAGGCGAGCGGCGCGCGCATCGTGTTCTCCTGCGGCTATGATTCTGTGCCGTTCGAGCTCGGTACCTTCTTCGTGCAGGAGGAGGCAAAGCGCGTGTTCGGCGCGCCGGCACCGCGCGTGAAGGGCCGCGTGCGCGACATGCGCGGCACGCTGTCAGGCGGCACCGCGGCGAGCGCGAAGGCGACCTTCGATGCCGTCGCCAAGGACCTCAGCCTCGTCGCCATCCTCAACGACCATTTCGCGCTGACGCCCGGCTTCACCGGCCCGAAGCAGCCGAAGGGCAACAGGGCCGTCTTTGAGGAGGACCTGCAGTCCTGGGCCGCGCCGTTCATGATGGCGCTGATCAACACGCGCAACGTCCACCGCTCCAACATGCTGATGGGCTTTCCCTACGGCCGGGACTTTGTCTACGACGAGATGGTCCTGACCGGCGCCGGCGAGAAGGGCGAGGCCAACGCCAAGCGCGTCATGGCGGCCAATGCCGAGAAGACCGGGCCGAACGCGCCGAAGCCGGGCGAGGGACCGTCGAAGGAGGAGCGGGAGAACGGCCTGTTCAACCTGCTCTATGTCGCGATCGCCCCCGACGGCCGCATGGTCCGCGCCGGCGTCACCGGTGATCGCGATCCCGGCTACGGCTCGACCTCCAAGATGATCTCCGAATGCGCGATCTGCCTGCTGCGTGATGCGAGGGACGTTCCCGCCGGCTTCTGGACGCCGGGCGCGGCGATGCAGCACAAGCTGATCAAGCGGCTGCAGGACAACGCGGGGCTGACGTTCAAGGTGGAGAGCTAGTTCGGTATCGTAGGGTGGGCAAAGCGGAGCGTGCCCACCGCTTCTATTGCGATTGCGGAGAGATGGTGGGCACGGCGCAAGTGCGCCTTTGCCCACCCTACAGCAGCGGAGTCCTACGCCGCCCGCGCGTCATACGCGTACATGAAGTCCATGCCTTTGGCGCCGAGCGGCAGCAGCCATTTCAGCATCTGATTGCGGACCCAGGCGCCGGTGGCGCTGAACTCGCGCTTGCTGTTGCCGTTGCGACGGGCCATGGCAACGATCTTCTCGGTGCGCGGGCGGCGCTCGGCCTCGAAAGCCTGGAAGGTGGCGCCGAGCTCCTGGCCCTCCTGCATCAGACGAGCGAGCCGCATCGCGTCCTCCAGCGCGAGCGAGGCCCCCTGGCCGGCATGGGGGCTGGTTGCGTGCGCGGCATCGCCGATCAAGAGCGAACGCTTGCGCGACCAGGTCGGCAGGGTCGCGACATCGAGCGTGTCGGTGACGACGATGCTCTCGGCCGCTTCGATGATGGCGGGAATCGGATCATGCCAGCCGCGATGGAAGCCGCGCAGATGCTGCTTCAGCGTCGCAGGGTCAAGCGCGCGGAACATCGCCGCGTCCATGCCGTGTGCCGGCTGCGTGCTCCACCACATCACGCCGTCCATCGGATCGGGGCCGCAATAGCCGTAGCCGAAGAAGCCGCTTTGGCCGAATGTCGTTTCGACGTGCTGGCCGATGGATCTGCCGTCGAGCACGGCGTGCGGCACGAAGCCGCCGAAGCCGATCAGGCCGGTGTCGAACGGCTGCGGGCCATCCGGTACGACCTGGCGGCGCACGACCGAGTGGACGCCGTCGGCGCCGATCAGGAAGTCGCCTTCGGCGGTGGTGCCGTCGGCGAAGTAGGCGACGATCGGCTGGTCGCCGCGGTCCTCGATCTTGATCAGGCGCTTCTCGAAATTGAGCGAGACGCAGGCGCACCAAGCCTTGTCGATCAGGATCTCGTTCAACGCGGCGCGGGCGATGTTGACGGCCGGCTGGCCGAAGCGCCGCGCCATGTCGCGATTGATCGAGCCGAGCTTCTCGCCGCGCTGCGAATAGAAGTCGAAGGCTTCCGCGACCGAGCCGCGACTGATCAGCTCCTTCGCAAGCCCGATCTCGTCCAGGACATGCATGCCGTTCGGCGCGATCTGCAGGCCGCCGCCGATACCTTTCGAATAGGGCCACGCCTCGTAGATCGCGGATTCGATGCCGGCGCGGCGCAGCAGGATTGCGGCGACGGGTCCGGCGATGCCGGCGCCGATGATCAGCGCCTTGCGGGGACGGTGGGCCATGGCTTGCTCCCGACGTTTGCGTGGTGCTAGGAGAAAATACGGTCGCTAAATATCTTAGCGACTAAGATATATATCAGCTAAGATAAGAGGCCGGTCTTGTCAAGGACGAAGGCGCGCGCGGCGCTGTTGCTGGAGCTCGAAGAGGCGATGCGCAGGTCGTCGGCGCAAGGCGTGCTCTATGGCCAGACCGTCGCCAACGTTGCCGGAATTGCCAATTCCGACCTCGAATGCATGGACATCCTGTATCTCGAGGGCCGCGTCACCGCGGGCCGGCTCGCGGAGGTCACCGGCCTGACCACCGGCGCGATCACCGGCGTGGTCGACCGGCTCGAGAAGGCGGGCCTCGTGCGCCGCGAGCGCGACGAGAAGGACCGCCGCAAGGTTTTCATCGCGGTCGTGCCCGAGGCGATCGCAAGGCTCAGCCAATTCTACGTGCCGATGCAGCAGGCGATGGAGAAGGTCTTTGGCGCCTATTCCGACGAGGAGCTGCGCTTGCTGCTGCGCTTTGCCAATGAGGCTCACAAGGGTGTGCTGACGGCAACCGAGGCGCTGAAGGGGCTGCTCGACACGCCGCCGGAGAAGCGGCCCGAGCTCAAGCTGAAGAAGCGTCCTCGCCAGTCCTAGTCTTGTAGGCCTGCGCGGCGGCGATCATGCCCCACACCGCGCCCAGCATCATCCAGAAGTGCCGCCAGTGGTCGGTGTCGATCACGAAGCTTTCGCCGACGGTGCCGAGGAAGGCGGAAAACACCGCGAGGTATGCGCGCTGCCACGGCACAGGGATGAAGACGTGGCGGAAGCCCATGATGACGGTGGTGAAGACCAGCGCGGGATAGCACACGCCGGACAGCCAGCCGCCGGACATGAAGGCGTTGAGGTAGGAGTTGTGAGTGTCTTCGGGGAAGTAGCGGTGGAATTGCAACGGGCCGATGCCGAACGGCAGGTCGAGCGCCATCTCCGCGCCGAGGATGTGGCGGCCGAAGCGGCCGAAGCGGCCTTCGTCATAACTCTGGTCGAAGCTCGCGCGCTGCTTGAACATCTCCGCGGTGGCATCAAGCGACAGCAGCACGGCGATCAGCGCGAGGCCGAGCACCGCGGCGACGATCGCCATGATGACGATGCGCGAGCGCTGCGCGTTGGTGCGGCTGGTCAGCACCATCAGCGCCAGCATGAAGGCGGAGGTCAGCACCAGGCCGCCCCAGGCGGCGCGCGAGAAGGCGAGCAGGATCGCCAGCGACATGATGCCGAAGGCGATGACGTTGCGGAAGGCCTTGGCCAATTTGTCGGAGACCACGCTCTGGAGCGCGAACAGCGCCGGCAGGATCAGGAAGGCGCCGAGCACGTTCGGGTCCTTGAACGTGCCGCGCGCGCGGCCGTAGAGCGTGAGCAGGTCGTTTCCCCCGGGGATCAGGTGGAAGTAGCCGGCGACTGCCAAAAGCGAGGCGATCATCGCGCCGACCACGAGGCCTCGGCGCAGCATGTCGAGCCGCGCCGTCGTGTCCTCCGAGACGACCATCGCGAAGAACACCACCGTCACCGCCATGTACCAGGAGGTCGCGATCCAGCTCACCACCTCTGACTTGTCGAACAGCGGAATCGCGCTGATGGTGTAACCGACATTGAGCAGGACCAGCAGCAGCACCAGCGGCATCAGCACGAGCTTCAGCCGCAGCCCGGTGGCGAAAAAGGTGACGGTGGCGAGCAGCGTCGCGATCTCGTAGGGGCTCGGCTCGATGAAGACGATGGCGCCACAGGCGCCGACCAGCCACACCATCGCGCGCTGCAGCGCCAGCACGCCGGGCGCAGCTACGTTCATTTCACCGGCTGTCGCCGCATACGCCATCACACGCTCATACGCTTACGCAACTCATACGCCACAAACACACCTGTCATCGCCCGGCTCGACCGGGCGATCCAGTACTCCGCGGCGGTCATTGCCCAAAACAGCTGCCGCTGCGGCGTACTGGATGCCCCGGTCAAGCCGGGGCATGACAGAGAAACTCAACTCAATACGCGTTCTCGTTCTTGGTCAGCAGCGAGATCGGCGTCTTCAGGAGAATGACGAGGTCGAACAGCACCGACCAGTTCTCGATGTAATAGAGGTCGAACTCGACGCGCTTCTGGATCTTCTCTTCGTTGTCGATCTCGCCGCGCCAGCCGTTGATCTGGGCCCAGCCGGTGATGCCCGGCTTGACGCGGTGGCGGGCGAAATAGCCGTCCACGGCTTCGTCGAATAGGCGGCTCTGGAGCTTGCCCTGCACCGCATGCGGGCGCGGGCCGACCAGCGAGAGATTGCCTGAAAACACCACGTTGAAGAGCTGCGGCAGCTCGTCCAGGCTGGTCTTGCGGATGAAGCGACCGACGCGGGTGACGCGCGGATCGTTCTTGGTCACGACCTTGGAGGCGGTCGGATCGGCCTGATGGTGGTACATCGAGCGGAACTTGTAGACGTCGATGCGCTCGTTGTTGAAGCCGAAGCGCTTCTGGCGGAACAGCACCGGGCCGGGGCTGTCGAGCTTGACGGCCAGCGCAACCAATCCCATCACCGGCAGGGCGGCGAGCAGCGCGAGGCTGCCGACGATGCGGTCGAACAGCCATTTCATCACCAGGTCCCAATCGGTGATCGGCGCCTCGAACACGTCGAGCGTCGGCACCTCGCCTAGGTAGGAATAAGAGCGGGGCCGGAAGCGCAGCTTGTTGGTGTGCGCGGAGAGGCGGATGTCGACCGGCAGCACCCAGAGCTTCTTCAGCATCTCCAGGATGCGCGTCTCCGCCGAGATCGGCAGCGCGAACAGCACGAGATCGACGCGGGTGCGGCGGGCGAACTCGACGATGTCGTCGACCTTGCCGAGCTTGCGCGCGCCGGCGCAGGTGTCGAGCGCGCGGCTGTCGTTGCGGTCGTCGAACACGCCGAGCACGTGGATGTCGGAATCTTCCTGCGCCTTCAGCGCCTCGACCAGCTGCTCGCCGTTGCTGTCGGAGCCGACGATGATGGTGCGGCGGTCGAGCCGGCCCTCTCGCGCCCAGGCGCGGACCAGCGAGCGCAGCACCAGACGCTCGGCCATCAGGGCCGCGAGCCCGAGGAAGTAGAAGGCCGCCAACCACAGCCGCGAGACCTCGCTGCCGAACTTGGCGAAGAAGGAAATGCCGATGAAGAGCAGGAAGACGAACGACCAGGACGAGATCATCCGCGTCATCTGCCGGAGCTGACCACGGAACAGCTGCACCTGGTAGATGTCGGCGGCCTGGAAGCAGACCACGGCGGCGATGGCGACGGCGATGACCTCGGCTGGATAGACCCAGCTGAACGCCCCCGCGAGCGGCATGACATAGCCGAGATAGACCGCGATACCGACGAGGCTCAGCAGCGCGAAATCGGCAAGGCGCACGAAACCGGCGATCACGATCGGCGAATAGGCACGCGCGACCTTCTGGTTGACGACGTCGAGCGCCGCAGGCGAGAGCCGGCGACGGCGCTCCACGAAGGGCTGGTCAGCAGGCTTTGCCGCAGCGCTGGCCGCGGCATCGAACATCGAGCGTGCGTTGAGCGGTTCCACGGGCGTCCACGTCCATTCCAAAACCCGCGGCACGGCCTTGCGCGCCCGGGCAAGCATCCCCTGGCGCTTCGATTATCGGACAAATCGGAAGATTCTCTAAAGCCGGACTTAAGGGTGGTTAATGATTGGCAAATGCGTCGCGATAGCCGGCGAGCACGCCCTCGACCATCGCGGCCTGCGAGAAATGCGCCGAGATGCGCTCGCGCAAGGAGACCGCGCGTTGCGCGGTGGTGTGCGGATCATCGAGTGCTGCGGCGATCGCCTCTGCCATGGCTTCGGGATCGCTGGGCGCGAACAGCGCCGGACTGTCGGCGCCCAGGATCTCGGGGATGCCGCCGATCTTGGATGCGATCATCGGAATGCCCGCGGCGCCGGCCTCGATCACCACGTAAGGCATGGAATCGCCGCGCGAGGGGACGACGAGCAGCCGCCCCTTGGAGAAGCCGTAGCGCGCCTTGACGTGACCAATGAAGCGGATGGCGCTCCCGAGGCCGAGCCGCTCGACCTGTGCCTTCAGCGCGGCCGTCTCCTCGCCGTCACCGCCGAGCGTGAGCGTGACCTTCTTGCCGCCCTCGTGCAGACGCGCCACGGCGTCGACCAGCAGGTCGGCGCCTTTGATGTGCCTGAACTCGCCGACATAGCAGAGGTCGGTCGTATCCTCGCCGGTAATGACCGGCTCGAATTCCTCCGGCGTCACGCCGTTGAAGACGCAATGCACTACGCCCTTGGGCGTGCCGACGATGCGCTGATAGGTGTCGCGCGCAAAGGCACTCTCGAACAGGAACAGGTCCGTCGAATCCATCAGCGCACGCTCGAGCCGCGCGTAGAACTCGCCCTTGAAGGTGTTGAGCGGGTAGTGCAGCGAGCCGCCGTGCGGGGTGTAGATGCGGATCGTCTTGTCCGAGCGTCGCCGCATGCGGATGAAGGCGCCTGCCTTGGCACCGTGGCCGTGCATCACGTCGGGCTTGAGTGCGGCGATGAGCCGCCGCATGCGGAGCCATACCAGGACGTCGTCCGGCGACGGTTCGCGGCGGATCGCCATACGGTGCACGCCGAGCTTCAAGCGCGGCGCGAGCTCGGTCAGCGCCTTGTCGGCGCGCTCGCCGCCGGTGAGGCTGTCGGCGAGGATGCCGACATGATGGCCGCGGTCGACCTGGCCGTTGGCGACGTCCAGGATGTGACGGAAGATGCCGCCGACCGGAGCGCGCACGGCGTGAAGGATGCGAAGCGGCCGGTCGGGAGAGGGGGGCATGATCAAAACCAGCTCGACGGCGACTGCCGAACAATTGTCACGAAATAATCGCGATGGATTAAGGGGCCTCGTGGTTAACAAACGGTGACGGGCGCGCGCGCGTCAGGCGCGTACTGTCGCGATTAACCCAGCGGCAACCTTAATGGAGTGTAATCGCCCCGGTTGAGGTAGAGTCGCAGCGTTGCCCTGCGGGAGTGTTCGATGCGTTTAGCGTTCTGGCGTGCCGGCAAGGACAAGGCTGTAATCGAGCGGGCCGTCGCGAAGTCCAAGGGCGAGGCTGCGCCCAAGATCGAAGCCACCATCGAAAAGATCGACGCCAAGATCGAAGCGAAGCCTGCGTCCGTCAGCGCGAAGCCGGGGCAAGTCGAATCCGGCGATATCGACCTGCATGCGCTCGGTGCCGCCCTGGCGCGCAAGCGCGGCTGGGTCATCGTGCCGACAGTGCTGGCGCTCGTTGCGTCCCTCGCCATCGTCAATCTCGTCACGCCGCGCTACAAGTCCGAAACCCGCATCCTGATCGACGGCCGCGAGAACGTGTTCCTGCGTCCGAACAGCGACCGCACCGAGGAGCGGCAGGCGCTCGATGCCGAGGCCGTCACCAGCCAGGTGCAGCTGGTGCTGTCGCGCGATCTCGCGCGCGAGATCATCAAGAAGAACAAGCTCGCCGAGCGCCCCGAATTCGATCCCGTCCTGCAGGGCATCTCGCCGCTGAAGTCGCTTGCCGCGCTCATCGGCATCGGCCGCGATCCTTTCGCAATGACGCCGGAAGAGCGCGTGCTCGATTCCTATTATGAACGCCTTCAGGCCTACGCCGTCGACAAGTCGCGCGTGATCGTGGTCGAATTCCAGTCCGCCGATCCCGAGCTTGCCGCGCGCGTCGCCAACTCGATCGCCGACGGCTATCTCGTGCTGCAGCAGGCGGCACGCCAGGAGCAGGCCAAGAACGCCAGCCAATGGCTGGCCGGCGAGATCGAGAGTTTGCGCAAGAAGGTCTCGGAGGCCGAAGCCAGGGTCGAGGACTTCCGTTCCAAGTCCAGCCTGTTCGTCGGCACCAACAACACCACGCTGTCGAACCAGCAGATGGGCGAGGTCAACACCCAGCTCAACAACGCGCGCTCGATGAAGGCGGATGCGGAATCCAAGGCACGGCTGATCAAGGAGATGCTCCAGAGCGGCAAGCCGATCGAGGCATCCGAGGTCGTGAACTCCGAATTGATGCGCCGGCTGTCGGAGCAGAGGGTGACGCTGCGGGCGCAACTCGCCGAACAATCCTCGACGCTGCTCGGCAATCATCCCCGGATCAAGGAGCTGAAGGCGCAGCTCGGCGACCTCGACAATCAGATTCGCGACGAAGCCGCCAAGATCTCGCGTTCGCTCGAGAACGATGCCCGGATCGCCAGCGGCCGGGTCGATGGCCTGACCGTGAGCCTCGAGCAGCTCAAGAAGCAGGCGGCCTCCACCAACGGCCAGGACGTCCAGCTCCGCGCGCTCGAGCGCGAAGCCAAGGCGCAGCGCGATCTGCTCGAGACTTATCTTGCCAAGTATCGCGAGGCCAACACCCGCGAGACCATCGACACCGCGCCGACCGATGGCCGCATCATCTCGCGCGCCATCGTCTCGAACACGCCGGCCTATCCGAAGAAGCTGCCGATCGTGCTGATCGCGACGATCGCCACGCTGCTGCTCTCGTCCGGCGTCGTCGTCACCGGCGAGCTGCTGCGCCAGACCGCGCCGCGCGCGGCTTTGGGCTCGGTGCGGGCGCCGGTGCGTGAGGAGCGGCTGGTCGTTCAGCGGGCCATCGAGCCCGCGGTCGACAGGGCCGGCGAACCAATATTGGATCCGGTGTTGGCGGAGCCCGCGCCGCTGCAGCCGGAGATGACGGCCGATTTGGACACCGGCGAATTCACCGAGATCGAACGTCTGGCCGACGATCTGCGTGCCGCGGGCGCCGCGGCCAAGAAGGTGACGGTGCTCGGCACCGCGCCGGGCGAAGCCATCACGCTGTCGACGCTGACGCTGGCGCGGAACCTGGCGCGCGATGCCCGCGTCGTCGTGGTCGATCTCGCCGCATCCTCGCCGACGATTGCCGCAGTCTGCGCCGATGCGCAGTCGCCGGGCCTTGCCGAGCTGATGCAGGGCGAGGCCTCGTTCGCGCAAGTCATCACCCGGGACAAGCTGTCGCGGCTGCATCTGGTCATGGCCGGCCGTCCCGGCTTCGACCGCAGCCTGCTGCAATCGCCGCGCGTGGCGCTCGCGATCGACGCGCTGCTGCGGGCCTACGATCACGTGCTGATCGACGCCGGCAGCGCCTCCGACCTTCCGGCCGAGCTGTTGACGGCGCATGCCCGCGCCGTCGTGGTGCCTGACGCCGCGATGGCCCCGGATGCGCGCACGCAGATGTGCGAGCAGCTGAGAGCCGTCGGCTTCAGCGCGGTGACGATGCTGAGCAAGCCGGTGCAGCCGTCCGATGCCGCCGAGACGCCGCGCGTCGTGGCGGCGTAGGCCTTCTTACCCTCTCCCCTTGTGGGAGAGGGTGGCTTCGCGTAGCGAAGCCGGGTGAGGGGTCTCTATCCTCACGAACAATCCGGCGAGTCCAGAGAACCCCTCATCCGGCGCTTCGCGCCACCTTCTCCCACAAGGGGAGAAGGGAAGACAGAACTCGTAGGGTGGACAAGGGCGCCCTTGCGCCGTGCCCACCGCCTGTCCAATGCGGTAACGGAAGACGTGGGCACGCTTCCGCCTTCGCTCTTCGAGCTACGGCGGACAAGTCGCTTTGCCCACCCTACGATATTGACGTTTGTGGAGAGATCTTACCCGAACGCCTGCCGCAGCCGGCGGGCCATGTCGAACAGCATCTGGTTCTGCTTCACCAGCCGCTTGCCGTGGCTGAGCGAGGACATCGCCATCGCCGCGAGCTTGCCGCGCGAGGTCAGGGGGACGAAGCTGTCGAAAATCGCATCGTCGTCCTTGCAGAACATCCGCTTGTAATCGTCCGAACCGATGCCGAGGTCGAGCGAGCGGTAGCCGCGCTCGCCGTAGCGGTCGATGATGTAGCGCATCAGGATCAGGCCGGGGCTGTAGCGGGCGTGCTCGGTCATCGTGTAGGTGTTGAACATCATCGAGAAGCGCGTCCCGTCGGCGACGCCGGCGAAGATCGCGATCACTTCCTCGTCGCATTCCAGCGCATGGATGTCGATGACATGACCTTCACCGCGCGGTGCAAGGCAGGCGCTGCGGACGAACTGCTCGACGCCGGGTTCGGCAAAGACGTTCGGGAGCTTCTGCTCCGCCATCCGCGCCGGCTTGACGCGGAAGAACCAGTCGAGCAGGCGGGTGATGTCTGCGTCTGACGTGGCCAGGTGATAGCGATAGCCGGCGAGGGACTGAAGCTTCTTTTCCTTGCTCTTGAGGCGGCGGCGGAGGGAATTGCTGATCCGCGATGCCGGCGGACCGCCCGGCTCCATCACCAGCCGCGGACAGGCGTTGATCGCGCGCTGCCGCGGCAGGGCTGCAAACGGGTTCTGCTGGTCGTGCCAGCGCTCGGGCTGCTGCGTCAGCGCGAGCACGTCGACGTGCTCACCCAGCGGCGCAAGCAGTGCATCGAGATCGGCGCCGGCGGCCTCTGCCGCGAACTCGGCGTTCCACAGGCCCATATTGAAGGTCGTGTGCTTGCCGCCAATGAAGCAGGCGGTGCGAATGCCGTGGCGCTCGCGCAGCGAGAGCGGCAGCAGCAGCAGCGGCCGGCGCTCGGCGTCGCGGGCGATCACGATGAACGGCCGCGCACCTTCGTGGGCGCCGACCAGTCGCTGCCACGGACTGAGCAGGTCGAAGCGCTGGTAGGGCGTGAAGAGATGGCCGTGTTCCTCGAAGGCACGCCAGACCGGCTCGGCCTCGGCGAGATCGGTGACGATATCGACCTGCGCAATACGGCTCGCTTTCGACCGCGCTGGCGCTTCTGCCGTCCGGCTTTGCATCGCCGCAGCCATGGTCATTCGCGAAACCTGTCGAGAAATCGAAAATACGTATTTCGGCCTGTGGCCGACCTTTGCAAACAAAGGTCAACAAAGGGTAATGACAATGGCAGAGGGAACGGACCGCCGGCGCGCGCGAAGGGTGGGATTTTGGCTTCCGACGACAGATGGCTGGAACGGCTGCGCCTCGAGCTGGCCTGGTTCACCAGCCAGGCCATGCTGCGCAGTCGCGGTGCCGGCGCCATCCTGCGCTTCCAGCACGTGCGGCCGCGGCGGCGCGGATTTCAGCCGCTGCGCGAGCACGAGATCACGCCGCAATTCCTCGATCGCGCCATCCGCGCGCTGAAGCGGTGGAAGTACGATTTCCTCGGCATGGACGAGGTCTGCCGGCGCGCGGTGACGCTGCCGGAGAAGCGGCGCTTCGTGGCGCTGACCTTCGATGGCGCGCCCAAGGATCTCATCACCTTCGCCTATCCTGTGCTGGCGCGTCACGCCGTGCCATTCACGGTCTATGTGCCGACCGCTTTTCCCGACGGCGTCGGCGAGGCCTGGTGGCTCGGGCTGGAGCAGGTGATCGCACGCGAGAGCCGCATCAGCCTGATGATGGGCGAGAAGGAGCAGCGCTTCACCGTCGCCGACAAGGCGGGGAAACAGGCGCTGTTTTCGTATCTGGAGAGCTGGTTGCGCTCGCTGCCGCCGGCGGATCTGTCGGTCGCGATCGCCGATCTCTGCACGCGCTACCGGATCGACCTCGCCGCGCTCTCCCGCGAGGCGTCGATGGATTGGGAAGACCTTGCCAGGCTCGCCGCCGACCCGCTCGTGACGATCGGCAGCGCAACGGTGAACTATCCGGTCCTGGCCAACCTGAAGGACGCAGCCGCGCTGCGCGAGATGACGATGGGCAAGGCCGTGGCGGAATCGGCCTTCCAGCGCGAGATCAGGCATTTCGCCTTTCCGTTCGGCGACCGCGCTTCGTTCCGGCGCGGCCACGTCGTGATGGCGGAGGAGGCGGGCTTCGCCAGCGCCGCCTCGACGATCCCGGGCATCGTTGAGGCGGAGGGACGCACAAACTTGCGCGCGCTGCCGCGGATCCCCTGGGACGGGCGCGTGCGCTCGCTGCGGATGCTGCGCGTGCTGGTCTCGGGCGTCGCCTTTGCGCCGGTGAGGCCGACCGGGAGCGCTACGAGCCAGACTTGACGCGGTCGGGCCGCTGCATCCAGCTCACGATCGGCATCGCCGGCAGCACCCAGCCCATGCCGACCACCACATAGTAGATCGCCTGCCGCCAGCCGGATTCGGCGATCCACGGCATCTGCGCCGCCGCCATGCCGAGCAGGGCCCAGACGGTGGCCAGCACCAGGAGCAGGATGGCGCCGAGGAACTTGCGGGTGCGGATCGTCATGGCGGGGACTTTAAGGCTTTCGCGTAACTTGCGCTGCGGGAGCGGGGGACTATAAGGGGCACGCAATCCGGTTCAAGTCTCTTAGCCACAGGCTTGGTTTTGTCTCTGAAATGACGACGATTTCCGCCCCATCCGAGCCGCATCGCGCCGTGCGCTGGTGGCTGATCTGCGTGGCCGCGCTGATCGCGCTGATGGTGCTGGTCGGTGGTGCGACACGGCTGACGGAATCCGGCCTTTCGATCGTCGAATGGAAGCCGGTCACGGGCAGTGTTCCGCCGCTATCGGAGGCGGCGTGGGCCGAGGCGTTCGAGGCCTACAAGAAGATCCCGCAATATCGCGAGCTCAATTCAGGCATGAGCCTGTCCGAGTTCAAGGAGATCTTCTGGTGGGAATGGAGCCACCGGCTGCTCGGCCGCTTCATCGGCGTCGCCTATCTCTTGCCGTTCCTGTTCTTCCTCTGGCGCGGCGGGTTGCCCGGTGAGCTGAAGCGCAGGCTGTGGCTGCTGTTCGCGCTCGGCGGGCTGCAGGGGGCGGTCGGCTGGTGGATGGTGGCCTCGGGCCTCACGGAGCGGGTCGAGGTGTCGCAATATCGGCTGGCGACGCATCTGCTACTCGCGCTCCTGATCTTCGCCGGCATCGTCTGGACGGTGCGGCGGCTCAAGGAGCGGCCGCAGATCGCCGTGTCCGCGCGGCTGCGGTTCACGAGCGCGCTGCTGCTCGTGGTGACGTTCGTGCAGATCTATTTCGGCGCACTGGTCGCGGGCCTGCGCGCCGGGCGGGCCTACAACACCTGGCCTGAGATCGATGGCGCGTTCATCCCGTCGGCGGAGCGGTTGTGGTTCGAGACGCCGTGGTGGCGCAACATGTTCGACAATGTGCTGACGGTACAGTTCGAGCACCGCATGACCGCCTATGCGCTGTTCGTGCTCGCGCTGCTGCATGCGATCGACGCGGTGCGTTTGCGGGCAGGGGCGGCAGCCAGCGGCGCGTTGTGGCTGTTCGCGGCGGTGAGCGTGCAGGCGGTGCTCGGCATCCTCACGCTGCTCAACCAGGTGCCGATCGACCTTGCGCTTTCGCACCAGGCCGTAGCGATCGTGGTGTTGACGCTGGCAGTGATGCAGGTCGAGCGGCTCGCCTCACGACAGTCCGCGCAAGCGCAGCCGCGCGTAGTTCCCGTGAGCCAGCCCGGCTGATCAGCAATAGCCGTAGACGCCGCACGCGTAGGGCAGGCGCCAGAAATAATCGACCTGCTTCCCGCCGTAATACGAGCCCTGATAATCGTAGCTCCACGGGCGGCCGTAATAGCCGGGCAGCGTGTGCGAGCCCGGCAGCAGCGGCGTGCCCGGCAGGTTGCGGATATAGCTGCCGATGCCATAGGCCGGCGAGATCAGCGCATCCGGATCGGTCTCGACATAGACCTGAGGCGGGTCCTGCGGCACGGCGGCGCGCCGCTTCGGCGTCGCCGGCAGATCGGCGGCAATTGCAGCCGACGCCGTCAGCATCACTGCCAGGGCAGGCACCATCCAGCGCAGCATCGTCGGCTCCGAATCAAAGGGGCGATCCAAGGACGATGTATGGGGCAGGTATGGTTAATGAGGGTTAACCGGCGGCGGCCGAAAGGGCCGCCGTCGTTCCCAGGCGCTACGCGCCCAGCGCCTGTTCCAGATCCGCGATCAGGTCTTCCTTGTCCTCGATGCCGATCGAGAGCCGGACCACGTCGGGGCCGGCGCCGGATTTCACCTTGGCGGCGTCGTCGAGTTGGCTGTGCGTGGTCGAGGCCGGATGGATCACCAGCGAGCGGGTGTCGCCGACATTGGCGAGGTGCGAGAACAGCTGCAGCTTCGACACCAGGCTGACGCCGGCATCATAGCCGCCCTTCAGGCTGAAGGTGAACACCGCGCCGGCGCCCCTTGGTGCGTATTTGCGCGCGAGCTGGTTGTACTTATCGTTCGGCAGGCCAGCATAGCTCACCGAGGCCACCGCAGGATGTCCCGCGAGGTATTCGGCAATGGCCTTGGCATTGTCGCAGTGCTTCTGCATGCGCAGCGGCAGCGTCTCGATGCCGGTCAGGATCATGAAGGCGTTGAACGGCGACAGCGCCGGGCCGAGATCGCGCAGGCCGAGCACGCGGCAGGCGATCGCGAAGGCGAAATTGCCGAAGGTCTCCTGCAGGCGGATGCCGTGATATTCGGGGCGCGGCTCCGACAGCATCGGATATTTGCCGCCGGTCGACCAGTCGAAGGTGCCGGCATCGACGATGATGCCGCCGAGCGAGTTGCCGTGGCCGCCCAAAAATTTCGTCAACGAGTGCACGACGATGTCGGCGCCGTGATCGATCGGACGGATCAAATAGGGCGAGGCCAGCGTGTTGTCGACGATCAGCGGAACGCCCGCCTTGCGTGCCACGGTCGAGATCGCCTCGATGTCGGTGATGCTGCCGCCGGGGTTGGCGATGGACTCGATGAAGATCGCCTTGGTGCGCGGCGTCACCGCGCGCTCGAAGCTTGCGATGTCGTCGGGATCGGCCCACACCACGTTCCAGCCAAAGCTCTTGAAGGCGTGCGTGAACTGGTTGATCGAGCCGCCATAGAGTTTTCGCGCGGCGATGAACTCGTCGCCAGGTTGAAGCAGCTGCTGCAGCACCACCACCTGCGCGGCATGGCCGGAGGCCACCGCGAGCGCGGCCGTGCCGCCTTCGAGCGCGGCGACGCGTTCTTCCAGCACGGCGTTGGTGGGGTTGCCGATGCGGGTATAGATGTTGCCGAATGCCTGCAGGCCGAACAGCGAGGCGGCGTGGTCGGCATCGTTGAAGACGAAAGAGGTCGTTTGATAAATCGGAGTTGCGCGCGCGCCGGTGGTGGGGTCGGGCTGTGCACCGGCATGCACGGCAAGCGTTGAAAATCCCGGAAGGCGATCGCTCATTGAGGGCGTCCTGTTCTTGTGGCCTGAAAATCGCGCGGCATGCTGATCGGCGCCGCGTTCCACGTCAAGGCGCGGCTTCACCTCAGGATCATTTTGGGAATGATCGTGCTACGCATTGTCGCGTTCGCGAAACGAAGCCTTCGCAAGTGCGTCAGCTTTGCTCGCTCTTGTTCTTCGCAGCACGATCCGATGCGGCGGTGTTGCCACCGCCGACGCTCATCCGATTGAGGGATAGCCGCATGCCCTGCGTCGGCGCCGGCGCGCGCTTGGAGCTGAGCGTGCGCGAATTCACGCCCATCCAGGAGATTTCGGACGACAGGCGGCCATATTCGATCTTCGGGCAGCGGTTCATGACCACCTTGATACCGACTGATTCCGCTTTCGCCGCAGCGGCATCGTCGCGCGCGCCGAGCTGCATCCAGATCACCTTCGGCAGCGGGTCGAGCGTGAGCGCCTCCTCGACGACGGGCATGATGTGGCTGGAGTTGCGAAAGATGTCGATCATGTCGACGGGACGGCCGATGTCCGAAAGTGACGCGACGAACGGCTTGCCGAGCAGCTCCTTGCCGACATGGCCGGGATTGATCGGGATCATGTCGTAGCCGCGCTGCATCAGGTATTTGAACGCGAAATAGCTCGGCCGCACATTGACCGGCGACGCGCCGACCATCGCGATCGACTTCACGCCGTTGAGGATGCCGCGGATGTAATTGTCGGGATAGGCGTCGTGGTTCATTTGTCGTTCTTCTTTCTTGTCATTGCGAGGAGCGAAGCGACGAAGCAATTCAGGCTGTTTCCCCGGAGGGATTCCTGGATTGCTTCGCTTCGCTCGCAATGACGAATTTCACTCATCCCGCCATGTCGGCGCGCGCTTCTCGATGAAGGCGCCGATGCCTTCCTCGGCGTCGCGCGCCATCATGTTCTCGGTCATCACCTCTGCGGCATAGCGATAGGCATCCGCAAGGCTCATCTCGGCCTGGCGGTAGAACGCCTCCTTGCCGAGCTTGATCGTGTAGGCGGATTTCAGCGCGACCTGTTGCGCGAGCTCGATCGCGGCGCCGAGCTCGGTGCCGGCAGGCACCACGCGGTTGACGAGACCGATCTCGCGGGCGCGGTCGGCCGTGACAGGCTCGCCCGTCAGCAGCATCTCCATGGCCTGCTTGCGCGTCACGTTGCGCGACAGCGCCACCATCGGCGTCGAGCAGAACAGGCCGATGTCGACGCCGGGCGTGGCGAACTTCGCCGCCTCCGAGGCGATCGCCAGATCGCAGCTTGCCACCAGCTGGCAGCCCGCCGCGGTGGCGATGCCTTGGACGGCAGCGACCACGGGCCTGGGCAGGCGCACGATCGCCTGCATCATGGCACTGCATGCCGTCATGATCTGCGCAAAATAAGCCCGGCCGTGATCCGGATCGGTGCGGCGCGCGGTCAGTTCCTTCAGGTCGTGGCCGGCGGAAAAAGCCGGGCCGTTGGCTGCGATCACGACCGCACGGATGTGCTTGTGTTCCGCGATCGCATTGAGGCTCGCATGCAGCTGTCCGATCATTGCCTCCGACAGGCTGTTGCGCGCAGCTGGTCGGTTCAGCGTGAGCACGGCGACGCTGCCGACGATCTCGCGCAGCAGGATCGGCGGTTGCGGGGCGGGGGCGCGGGCGGCCTGGGAGGACATTGACGCGATTTCCCCTAAATGATTGCAATTGGATGACACCGATAACTTAATGTAACAGGGCAGGCGAAGCGAGGGTGGGGACGGCATGGCGTTAGCGAAAATGAGCGTGGCGGAGCTGGAGCAGTTCCTCCGTGACGAGTTTCCCCAGGCCTTCAGCGGTGACGACATCACGATCGAGAGCGCGGACGGCCAGACCAGCCTCTTGCGCCAGCGCTACAGCGAACGGATGCTGCGGCCGGGCGGAACCGTGTCGGGCCCGACCCTGATGGCGCTCGCGGATTTCGCGATGTACGTGGTGCTGCTGTCCGCGATCGGGCCGATCGGGCTCGCCGTTACCACCAATCTCAACATCAACTTCCTGCGCAAGGGCCAGCCCGGGCAGGACGTGCTGGCCGAGGCGCGGCTGCTCAAGCTTGGCAAGCGCCTTGCCGTGGGGGAGGTGAACCTCCTGTCCGGGACCTCACCCGATCCGATCGCCCACGTCACCTCGACCTATTCCATTCCAAATGTTTGAGCTTTTTGCAGGTAATATCACACCATATTTTTAAGTCATTGATTTTATGTTGCTAATCTGCGCTCTGGGGCATTGACCGTTGCGCCGCTCTTCTCTAGAACCCGCGCAGTCCGGCGCGGTGTTCGCGCCGATATCTCCCGTCCACGGAAACTCCGACATGAAAACCTTTTCGGCAAAGCCGGCTGAGGTGACGAAGAAGTGGGTGCTGATCGACGCCAAGGGTCTGGTCGTCGGCCGTCTCGCCACCATCGTCGCCATGCGCCTGCGCGGCAAGCACCTCCCGACCTACACCCCGCACGTCGATTGCGGCGACAACGTCATCATCATCAATGCGCAGCATGCGGTACTCACCGGTCGCAAGCGCGAGCAGAAGACCTACTACAAGCACACCGGCTATGTCGGCCACGTCAAGGAGCGCACCGCGCGCCAGATCCTCGAGGGCCGTCATCCTGAGCGCGTGCTCGAGAAGGCCGTCGAGCGCATGATCCCGCGTGGTCCGCTCGGTCGCGTCCAGATGGGCAACCTCCGCGTCTACGGCGGGGCTGATCATCCGCACGAGGCGCAGCAGCCCGAGAAGATCGACATCGCCAAGTTGAACCGCAAGAACACGAGGGCCGCATAACATGGCCGAATCCATTCAGTCGCTCGACCAGCTCTCGCAGCTCAAGACGGCGGCCGCGCCTGAGGCGCCCAAGCACGAGAAGAAGGTCGACAAGTTCAACCGCGCCTATGCGACCGGCAAGCGCAAGGATGCGGTCGCCCGCGTCTGGATCAAGCCGGGCGCCGGCAAGGTCACCGTCAACTCGCGCGAGGTCGAGGTCTATTTCGCCCGTCCCGTGCTGCGCATGATGATCGAGCAGCCGTTCTCGGTGGCCCAGCGTTCGGGCCAGTACGACGTGATCTGCACCGTCGCCGGCGGCGGTCTGTCCGGCCAGGCCGGTGCGGTCCGTCACGGTATCTCCAAGGCGCTCACCTATTTCGAGCCGGAGCTGCGCTCTGTGCTCAAGAAGGGCGGCTTCCTCACCCGCGACTCGCGCGTGGTCGAGCGCAAGAAGTACGGCAAGGCCAAGGCCCGCCGCTCCTTCCAGTTCTCGAAGCGTTAATCGCTTCGGTCGCATTCGCCGCGAAAGCGGCTTCAATGAGATGCAAAAGGGCGCTGATTTCAGCGCCCTTTTTGTTGTTCGTTTGTATGCAAATTGATGGCGTGTTTCCCGAAAACTTAGGGATCCGCGAAAACCTGAATGGAACCCGCGCGACCTAGCGTCGCCTTCGGAAGGGCGCGCAAATCGGCTGGGCCGATCGCGTAACTGCTATTTTCTAAAGGGGGCCGACATGATGTCGCTCGATAGCATCACGCTCTATTTGGTCGCCACCATGGTCGCCGCACTGCTCGGCGCCATGATGGTGTTTTTCGGCAAGCAGGAGAACAGCCCGGCGCTGAAATGGTGGGGCACCGCCTATCTGCTCGGTGCCGCCTCCGTCGCGTTATGGACCGCGGCGGGCGACAGGCTGGGGCCGCACTTGTACCTCGCGCTGAACGCCGTCGGTTTCGTCGCCTGCGGCATGGTATGGAACGCGGCGCGCGTCTTCCACGGACGCAAGCCGAACTGGCCCGGGCTCGTGCTCGGCGCGCTCGCCTGGGTCGCGGCTGCGACGCTGCTCGATCCCACGGCATCGATGCTGCGCATGCTCGTCGGTGCCGGCATCGTCTCGGTGTACGCGGCGCTGACTGCGAGCGAGCTCTGGACCGAACGGCGCAAGAGCGTGCAACGGCGGTGGCCGGCCCTCGTGATGCCGGTGATGCACGGCTGCGTGTTGATGCTGCCGATCGTGATCGGCAGCGTCCTGCGTCCGCATGATGCCGGCTTCTCCTCGAGCATCTGGGTTACGGTGTTCGCGGTCGAGCTCATCCTCTATGCCGTCGGTACGGTGTTCGTGATCTTCATGCTGGTGTCGGAACGCACCGTCACCGCGCACCGGACTGCGGCATCGACCGATCCTTTGACCGGCATGCTCAACCGCCGCGGCTTCTCGGAGGCCTGTGCGCGCGTGATCGAGCGCGAGGCAAAGGCCGGGCGGCCCGTGACCGTGATGATCTTCGACATCGACCACTTCAAGTCGATCAATGACCGTTTCGGCCATCCCGCCGGCGACGAGATGCTCAAACTGTTCTCCACCGTCGTGGTCAGCAATTTGCGCATCTCCGACCTTTCGGGCCGCATCGGCGGCGAGGAGTTCGCCGCGCTGTTGCCGTGCGCGCTGGAGGAGGGCGTGCTGGTCGCCGAGCGCGTGCGCGAGGCGTTCGAGACCTCCGGCGTCGTGGTCGACGAAGGTCCGGTCGACACCACCGTCAGCATCGGCGTCGCCGGCGGTCCGGCCGGCACCGAGCTCGAGGTGCTGCTGGCCTCGGCCGACACCGCGCTCTACCAGGCCAAGCGCGGCGGCCGCAACCGCGTCGAGGCGGCCGAGGAGCTGCCGCTGTCGCTGGAGAACTGGCGGCGTCAGAGCGCGGCGCGGATCGGCGCATCGCAGGCGCGTCCGGCCACCGCGTGAGAATGCAGGGCGGGCTTGCGGTAAATCTCTGTTTACCATTCGATCCCTACCATCGTGGCCATGGAATCGATCCGCCGACAGAATCCGCAAGCCGCCCTGATGTCGCTCGAAGCCGAGGCCGCCTCGGCCCGCGGCGGCTTCGCCTGTCTGTTCTCGACCGCGGACGAATACGAGAGCGCGCTGATCACCGAGCGCCGCGCGCAAGGACGCTACACGCAGCATCGTAGCTACTGGCCGTTCGTGCTGTTCGCGGGGTGTGCGCTGATCGTGACCGGCACCGTTCTGCTGTTCGCCTGACGCACCCGCAATTGGGCTGGGGCAGGGCGCCGTTCCGGCGCCTTTTTCTTTGGCTCCGGCTGCGCTAGACACGGCCATCGAACAAACAGGGTGGAAAGCCGATGATCACCGAGATCGCGCAAATCGACGTCAAGCCGGGCAGCGAGAAGGATTTCGAGGCGGCCGTCGCCAAGGCCAAGGCCGCTTTCGGCCGCTCCAAGGGCTTTCACGGCTTCGAGCTGCACAAGTCGATCGAGAAGCCGCAGCGTTACCGGCTGATGGTGAAATGGGCGACGCTGGAGAACCACACCGTGGACTTCCGCGGCTCGGAGAATTTCGCGGAATGGCGCGGCCTGGTCGGCCAGTATTTTGCCGCGCCCCGCGAGGTCGAGCACACCGAGACCGTGCTGACCACGGAATGAGTGTCAGGCCGCCTCCGCCAGAGGCGGCGCCTCATACGTCTTGACATGGTCGATCATGACCTTGGCGATGGCGACCAGCGGGAGCGCCAGCGCGAGGCCCCAGATACCGAAGACGACGCCGAGCAGGATCTGGAACGCGAACAGCGTGGCCGGCGGGATGTCGAGCGCCTGGCGCTGCAGGATCGGCGTCAGCACGTAGCTTTCCATGGCGTGCACGCCCATGAAGAGCAGAAACGCCGACAAGGCGGGAATCCATCCCGAGGCGAGGCTCGCCAGCACCACGATGACGCCGGCGATGATGGCTCCCACCGTGGGGATGAAGGCGAGCAGGCCCGCCTGAATCCCTAAGATGAACGCGCCGGGGATGCCGATGACGGCAAGTCCGATCCAGGTCACGGCACCGACCGCGATCATGACGATGATCTGGGCGATCAGCCAGCGCTCCAGCGTCTCCGCGATATGGTCGATGACGATGGCGACACGGGTACGGTGCCGCGCCGGTGCCAGGAACAGCAGGCCGTCATGATAGACTTTGGGCTGGGCGGCGAAGGCAAGGCCCAGGAACAGAACGATGAAGATGTTGCCCACGCCGTGAATGGTGCCGAGCAGCAGCTTGAGGGTCTGGCTCACGATCGCGCCGCCGCTGGAGGCGAGCGCGCCGGCGCTAGGCAGGGGAGCGCGCGAGGGCGTTGCCGGCGCGGGCGTCGTCTCCGAAGACGCGTTGGTCGCGGAGTCCGGCGCAGCGTTGCCGAGATCGAAGAAGCTGGTGTCGATGCCGTGGTTCTCGAGCAAGGACCTGACATTGGTGATCTGCGACTTGATGGTCTTGCTCAGGAGCGAGGCCTGTTCGGCAATGGTGGCGCCGCCGAGATAGGCGACGCCCGCAAGCAGCAGAGCGAGCGCGACGCAGACGATTGCAAGCCGCATCGTGTGAGGCAGGTGGACCCGCCGACCGAGCGCATTGACCAGCGCGTTGAGACCGAGGCCGAGCAGCATGCCGGTGAAGATCAGCAGCACGGTGGTCGCAAAAAACCAGGTGAAGGCGAGCAGCGCGGTGAACAGCACCATGCCGATGCCGCCGACCGCGATCGCCCAGGCCTGATCCCGCGCGAGGTCGGCACGGGCGCGGGGTCGTTCATCTGCGGGAAAGGTCACATCGTATCCTGTCTTTGGTAGCTGCAATCGGGGCACTCTTTCGACAAACGCGCCTCCGATCAAGAGCGGCAACGCGCCCGTTTGACGCCCCCGCGCGAAAGGTGCAGAGCGGTGAGGAAACAGAAGTGAGGGGCGCTTGGGCACTATCAGCAAGTGGGCCGGTCTGCTCGGGCTCTTGGCTTTGCTCGTCGGTGGCGACCAGATCCGGATCAACCGGCCGGACCATAAATTCCGCCTGACGGTCGAGGTGACGACGCCAGCTGGGATCAAGACCGCCTCGGGCATTCTGGCTGTCGTGCCCGATCGCAACTATAACCGCAGTGGCCGCACCACGATGCGTGGGGAGGCTGTGTTCGTCGATCTCGGCCAAGGCAAGAACATCGTGGTCTTGCTGGCGCATCAGCAGGGCGCCAAGCTCGACCTCGACGACATCAACTATGTGGCGCTCCGCGCCTATGGCATTGCGCGCGGCAGCCGGGTGTCGTTCAAGGACATGAGCCGGCAGACCGGCGTTGTCCCGGTGCAAGGGGAGCTCATTCCCGTGCTCGTGAGCTTCGGCGATCCTAGGGATCCCAAGACCGCGCGCCTTGTCGACAGCGGCCATGCAGAGGCAATCCTGGGCGACGGCTACGCGATCCGCGGCTTCTCCGCCGAGGTGGTGCCCAACGGGTTCTGGCCGATCGACTTCGGGGGCGCGCTCGGAGAGCCCGTGACGCGCGGAATCGAGGCCAAGCTTCCCTGGCTGGACGCGCCGGGCGAGACAGCGGCAATTGCGCTGAAGGCGGCAGGTCTCCCCGTGGCCGGCGGGATGGAAGCCCGGGAGGCATTTGCGCGAAAATTGCATTGCCGTCCCGCGATCCCTTCTGTTGAATTTGTTTCATCTGAGGGGCATGTTTGGGGAATCTTCTTATCGGGAGGCGCGGAACGACAGATGAGAAAGCCGGTCGTCGGCGTGATCGGGAATTCCTATCGCGTCGAAAATCGATTTCAGGTCCAGATGGTTGGCGAGCGAAACCTGCGCGCCGTGGCCGAAGTCTCCGGCGGCTTGCCGCTGATGTTCGCGGGCTCGCCCGACATCACTGATATCCCGGCGCTGCTCGATACCGTGGACGGCATCATCCTGACCGGCGCCCGGGCCAACGTTCACCCGACCCGCTTCAACGTCGATCCCTGCGAGAAGCACGAGCCTTACGACATCCACCGCGACGAGGTCGCGCTGGCCCTTTCGGTCGCCTGCGTCGCCCGCGGCATTCCGCTGTTCGGCATTTGCCGCGGCCTGCAGGAGATGAACGTCGCCTTCGGCGGCTCGCTGCATCCCGAGATCCGCGAGATCCCCGGCCGCATGAACCACCGCATGCCCAGGCTCGAGAACGGCGAGATCCATCCCGATCCGACCGTGGTGTTCGCCGACCGTCACGACGTCGACCTGACGCCTGGCGGCGCCTTCGCGACGATTCTCGGCTGCGAGAAGATCCGGGTCAATTCGCTGCACGGGCAGGGCATCCTCGATCCCGGCAAGCGCGTGCTGATCGAAGGCATCGCCGAGGACGGCACCATCGAGGCGATCCGCATCGCCGAGGCCCCGAGCTTTGCTCTCGGCGTGCAATGGCACGCGGAGTACGACCCGCAGCACAATCCGATCAACCGCAAGCTGTTCGAGGCCTTCGGCGAAGCGCTGGTGACACGGCAGAAGGCGGCGGCGTAGGCCACGCGGGCGCGAGTCTCGCTCTGTCCTCGTCATTGCGAGGAGCCCTTGCGACGAAGCAATCCAGGATCTTCCAGCGGAGGCAGTCTGGATTGCTTCGCTGCGCTCGCAATGACGGAATACGCGGCATTGCCGGTATTCTCCAGTTCTCAGCTCAACTTGCAAGCACGCGTTGACGATCTCCCGGCGGCTTTTGCCCGAGGCCTGACGTTGCGTGCTCGCGACCCGCGTTATGCAATCATGGTTCGTTCGAAATTCCGCCCGCGATAAACCAATCAGTAGGAATTGGTCCGCCGCGATAATCGCGGCTCTGATTTGTTCTTTGAGAACGAACTGGAGTCAGATGCAGAACGAAAGCTGACATCAGTATCGGCTTGCGGAAAGCCTTGCGAGCTGCAGAAGGCTTTCACGGCGACGTGGTATAGTGGAGGTAGATCCCATCTTAGTTGCGCGGTTGAAGGTGAGGAATTGCCATTGTCGGCTCATGACCATTGTTTCATCAAGGGTGCCGCTCCGGATCACACCCCGTTGCTGATGCTTCACGGTTCGAGCGGCACGGAGCTGCACATGGTGCCGCTGGCTGGGCGGCTCGCCCCGGGCTCGATGGCCGTCGCGCTTCGAGGCGCCGTGCCCTGGGAGGCCGGCTTCGCTTTCTTTCGCCGGTTCGAGGATCGCTCGATCGATGAACGCGATCTACTTGCCCGAGCCGATGTGCTGGCCGGCGAGGTGGTCCGGATCGGGAAGAACTATCGCTTCCCGAGGCCGCCGGTCGCGATCGGCTTATCGAACGGCGCCATCATGGCCGCTGCGCTGCTCATGCTCTATCCTCGCTGTCTCTCCGGTGCCGTTCTTTTCAGGCCGCTGTCGCCGTTCGCGGTCGCTCCAGACACGCGCCTCTCGCGCGTCCCGGCTCTCCTGGTCGATGGTGACAATGACGAGCGGCGGCTGCGCGGCGACGGGGCTCGCCTGGCACAACGGCTGGCGCACATGGGCGCCGACGTAGCGCATCACGTGCTGCCGACGGGGCATTCGATCACGGAAGACGACATTGGCCTGACGCGCGAATGGTTGAAGCCGCTGCTAGGCCAGGCAGAAAGTGGATAGAGCCGCGCCGCGAGCGCGTCGGCAATCCTGCATGGGCATTCCCATTGCGTTGCACAATCGGGACGTTGATCTCCATGCGCAGCATTGAGGTTTCATGAGAAGAATACCATATGCTCTGCAAGGGAGCCCGTGCCGTGCAGACCATGAAGGCGGCCCTCGTTGCGGCGATCACCGTCGTGGCTTTGATCTGCTGCCTCCTTCCCAGCTCAGCGGAGGAGAGCAAGCGCGTAGCCCTCGTTGTCTCGATCGACGGGGCGATTGGCCCGGCGTCAGCCAGCTACGTGCGGGAGGCCTTGGCCAGCGCGAGCGAACGGCGCGCCGAGGTCGTGCTTCTGAGGATGAACACGCCCGGCGGGCTCAATTCCAGCATGCGCGAGATCATCGCGGATGTGCTCGCCTCGCCTGTCCCTGTCATTGGCTACGTCGCTCCCTCCGGCGCCCACGCGGCGAGTGCGGGGACCTATATCCTTTATGCGACCCACATCGCGGCGATGGCACCAGGCACCAACATCGGTGCGGCGACGCCGGTCCAGATTGGCGGGCCGCTTCCGGGCCTGCCGAGCGGCACACCCGACAAGGATGGCAAAGACAAGAAGCATGAGCCGAAGGACGCGATGACGGCGAAGGCCACGAACGATGCCGTCGCCTTCATCCGAAGCCTCGCCGAGCTGCGCAACCGCAATGTGGACTGGGCAGAGAAGGCGGTCCGCGAGGCTGCAACACTCTCTGCCAACGGCGCGCTGGAGGCACATGCCATTGATCTCGTCGCGCGCGATCAGGCTGAATTGCTGCGGCAGGTTGATGGCCGCGTGGTGGAGCTCGCAGGCGGCAGGACGCAACGCCTCGCAACAAAGGATGCTGTCGTCGAAGCGGTCGAGCCCGGACGGATATCCCGGTTCCTGGCGGTCATCACCGACCCCAACGTGGCGTTCATTCTGCTGATGGTCGGCATCTACGGCCTGATCTTCGAGTTCATGTCTCCCGGAGCCGTCGCCCCGGGAGTCGTCGGCGCGATCTGCCTGCTGATCGGCCTCTATGCGCTCAATTTGCTGCCGATCAACTATGCCGGCCTCGCCCTGATGCTGGTGGGACTCGTGCTTCTCACCATCGAAGCCTTCAACCCGACCGTGGTGGTCGGCTTCGGCGGGATCATCGCCTTCGTGCTCGGAGCAATGATGCTCTTCAGGAGCGAGGCGCCTGGATACCAATTGTCGTGGTGGGTGATCGGTGTCACTGCGGTCGTGTTCAGCGGCTTTGCTCTGGTCGTGCTTGGTTCGCTGCGGCGCGTCCGCAAAGCTCCTGCGCTGGTCGGCGCGCAGGCCATGCGCGGCTTGCCCGCCGAGGTTCTCGACTGGAACGGGAACGAAGGCCATGTCTTCGCCCATGGTGAGCGCTGGCAGGCGCGCGGCGCCGAAACCTTCAAGCCCGGAGAGACGGTGGAGGTCGCCAATGTCGTCGACCTGACGCTGCTGATACGCCGCACACCCGCCCGGACAGGCGAGGGAGGTCCATCATGATGCTGGAATATCTGACGTATGCGGCGCTTGCGCTGCTTGTCATCGTGTTTCTATCCCAGGCTATTCGAATCCTGCGCGAGTACGAGCGCGGCGTCGTCTTCACGCTCGGCCGCTTTACCGGTGTGAAGGGCCCGGGCCTCATCCTGCTCGTCCCGATCGTGCAGCAACTCGTCAAGGTCGATCTGCGGGTGATGGTGCAGGTGGTGCCGCCGCAGGACGTAATTTCGCGCGACAACGTCTCCGTCAAGGTCAACGCCGTCCTGTACTTCCGCATCGTCGACCCCGAGCGCGCCATCATCAAGGTCGGTGACTACATGGCGGCGACCAGCCAGCTCGCCCAGACCACGTTGCGTTCGGTGCTCGGCAAGCACGAGCTCGACGAGATGCTTGCCGAGCGCGACAGGTTGAACGCCGATATCCAGGAGATCCTCGACAAGCAGACCGACGTCTGGGGCATCAAGGTCACCGGCATAGAGATCAAGGACGTCGATATCAACGAAACCATGGTTCGCGCGATTGCCAAACAGGCCGAGGCGGAGCGCCTGCGGCGGGCCAAGGTGATCAATGCGATGGGCGAGCAGCAGGCCGCCGAAAAGCTCGTCGAAGCCGGCCGGATACTGGCGCAGGAGCCTCAGGCAATGCAGCTTCGTTACTTCGCGGCTCTGCACGACATCGCCGGTGAACGCTCGTCGACGGTGGTGTTTCCGCTCCCCACCGGCCTGCTCGACCATTTGATGCCGCGACCTAACAACCCGTAACAGAAGGCCGCGAGGTGCTGATCGCGAGCGCGTCGAGGCCGGCCTTTGCGGGACGGCTGCACCGTGACCATCCGCTTCGGCAAGAAGGCCGGAGCGCCGAGGTCGCGTGACGGCCTGAAGATCGCCTCCGACAACGCGACGCTGGTGAAATGGGCGCCCATGGTGACCGAGATCGGCGTCAACTTTCCGGACAAGTGACGTGCGCATTCCAAATCTCGATCCGAATAAACCAATCGGTAGGAATTGCTCCGATGCGATTTTTGCGGCTCTGATTTGTTCTTCGAGAACGAACTGGAGTCAGATGCGGAACGAAAGCTGACGGGCGCATCGAAGCCCGGTCATCGGATCAGTAGCGTGCGGTGATGGCTCCGGGCAGCGGATTGAAGTGATAGTTCACGCCTAGCTTGAACAGCTGCAGATCCTGCGTGATCGCGCTGTTGACAGCGGCCGCTGCCGGGGCCCACAGGGGCTGACTGTAAGTGCCGCTCTGACTCGTCTGCTGGTTGAACATGCGGATGTAGTTGTACTCGCCTTTGACCGACCAATTGCCCGCCAATGCATATTCAAGCCCGGTTCCGATCACGGCGCCTGAGTGTAGGGCCTTGCCGCTGGCTGCGAGAGATTCGCTGAGGGCTCCAAAGACTTCTACGCCATTCATTGCGTGGTTTTCATTGGCGAGCGCAAGACCAGCCTTGCCATAGACAAGCAGGCGATCGCCGACGACAAAGCCGGCGCGGCCGCTGGCGATCGCAAGCCAGTCGGTCGAGGTGTTCAGACCGGACGTTACCATCGATCCGCCCAACGGGAACGTGGAGGATCGGCTGCCCTTGATACCCGTCCACATCCATTCGCCTTCCACGCCGAGCACAAACACGCCGGACTGAACGTTGACGCCGCCGTCAAAGCCTCCAAGCCATCCGCTGACATCAAAACTGCCACTGCCCGGCAGGGGTGCGGGAGCTTGGCTCCGCCACTCGCGACCAAAGCCATAGCCACCCTGCACGCCGACAAAGCCGCCGGTCCAGTTCGTGCCGGGCACCGCCCTGACGGGCGGATATTTGGGATCGACCGCAGGATCAGCAATTCGGTAGTTCGCGCCCACCTTGATCAGGTGGATGGAATCCTGCGTGATCGGTACATCAACCGAGAAAGGAGTCGGGAGAGCTGTGGAGCTACCGCTCATCCGCACCGACCGCGTGCCGAAATGCAAGTAGTCGTATTCGGCTTTGACCGACCAATTCCCCTCCAATGCATATTCGGCGCCAAGGCCGATCATCGGTGCCCAACGGTATTCATTCCCGCTGAAGCTCGATGACGAGGTGCCGGCGAAGAAGTCGTTGCTCGCTGCATTGCTACTGTGCTTTTCCCACGCGCCGGCGATGCCACCCTTTGCGAACACCAGCCAGCGGTCGGCCGCCAAGCCGACGCGGCCCGCCGCCGTTGCCAATGCCTCGATCCTCGATGTGACCGTGGCGGTCGTATCGATGAAGAACGGCTCTTCAACGCGCATGTTCTGAGAGCCGCGGATATTGGCCCATGACCCGTCCAGCTCAAGACCGAAAACCAGACTTGCGATCTGCTTGTTGATGCCGATCTGTCCGCCCGCGAGGAAGCCGCTCGCGGCATAATCATTGTTCGGTCCAAACACGTTACCGACCCACCAGTCCTTCATGCCGCCACCATAGCCGGCATGCACGCCGACATAGACGCCGCTCCAGTCGACAGCGGCAGGCGCAAGCGCAACTGCCTTGACGGGCAGATCCGCGGCTGAGGCCGCCTGCGTCAGTGCAAGACCGAACGCAGCGGTCGAAAGAAATCTTCCCGTGATTGCCATTGAGCCCCCTGCAACCGGCGCGCGTATTCGAAAGCGACGTCAGGTAGCTATACTGGGAGCGGCGCTGCTTCGGCTTGGGGCACGCGCCACACCTACTTGGACGGATCACCACAAATCTGGCGATTGCCATCACCTGTGATCGCATTGCCACATCAGCCGGCGCGCTGGTCCAGCGCCAACGTCGTATCGAGCCGCAGTTGAAGTGGCGTGTGATCCGAGTTGGACCTTGCAATGAAAGGCCTTTGAACGCCGCCAGTTTCCTGCGACAAAAGAGCGCCGGGCAATCTCACTTTTATGGAGAGGTGTGTTGGATACTGGCGACGAATTGATTGCACTGGAGCTGTCCAGCTCGGAATTTGCCGATCGCGAGAGGACCGAAGCATTTCACCAGATCTACGGCCGCGAAATTCTCAAGCTGGAAATCGAGCCGTTGCCCGATACGGCGCTTCAGATCGACATGAAGCTGCGTGCGTTGCCTGGAATGTCCGTCGCGGCCGCGACCGCTTCTCCGATTTTCTGTCGGCACACCGAAGCGATGATCGACAACGACGATCCCGTGCTCGTGTTCAACCTCGATGGTACGGCGATCCACAATCAAAATGGTCACGAGACGTGCCTCGGCCCCGGGGAGGCGGTTTTGACAACGAATGGATTGCCGGGGACGGCAACCAATCCCACGACGAGGCGTGTCGTCACCTGGCGGATCAGCCGCGCCTTGATTGCGCCCTTGGTCAGGAATTTCGACGACGCGATCGGCAGACCACTCGACAGAGGCAATCCCGCGCTTTCGCTGTTTCTGGATTATCTCGGCATCGTCAATGAGAGACAGACGCTTGCGAACGCCGCCATGCGGCGGGCGGTTGTGAACCACATGATCGATCTCGGCGCCCTGGTCCTGGGCGCGACTCCGGATGCCGTCGAGCTGGCGAACATGCGCGGCGTTGCAGCCGCCCGAATGCGGAGCATCAAGACCCACATTCGCGCCCAGTTCGGTAATCCTGGCTTGAGCCTGGATTCCGTCGCAGCCAAGCAGGGCATCTCGAAGTCCTACGTCCGCAGGCTCTTCGAAGCCGAAGGCACGAGCTTTACGGAGTTCGTCCTCAACCAGCGCCTGGCCTCTGCCTACAAGATGCTGACGGATCCAAGCCTCGCAGGCCGCTCGATCAGCGAAATCGCACACCAGTCAGGATTCAACGACATCTCGTACTTCAACCGCAGCTTTCGGCGTGCTTACGGTGCGTCCCCGTCCGATATTCGCATGCGCAAGTGAGCCGCAGGCGGGCGGACGACCTTACAGTTGCAAACGAAAAGGCGCCTCCTTCCGGAAGCGCCTTTAGCTTGTCGCAGACGGTTCAGGCCGATCAGCCCGAATAGTACATGTCGAACTCGATCGGGTGCGGGGTCATCTCGAAGCGCTCGACCTCGGTCATCTTCAGCTCGATATAGGCGTCGATGAAGTCGTCGTCGAACACGCCGCCGGCCTTGAGGAAGGCGCGGTCCTTGTCGAGGTTTTCGAGCGCCTCGCGAAGCGAGCCGCACACCGTCGGGATCTGCTTCAGCTCTTCCTTCGGCAGATCGTAGAGGTCCTTGTCCATCGCCGGACCCGGATCGATCTTGTTCTTGATGCCGTCGAGGCCGGCCATCAGCATCGCGGCGAAGCCGAGATAGGGATTGGCGAGCGGATCGGGGAAGCGCACCTCGACGCGCTTGGCCTTGGGCGAAGCGGTGTAGGGGATGCGGCAGGAGGCCGAGCGGTTGCGCGCGGAATAGGCGAGCAGCACGGGGGCCTCATAGCCCGGGACCAGACGCTTGTACGAATTGGTCGACGGGTTGGTGAAGGCGTTGATCGCCTTGGCGTGCTTGATGATGCCGCCGATATAGTGGAGGCAGGTCTCCGACAGGTCGGCATACTTGTTGCCGGCGAACACCGGCTTGCCGTCCTTCCAGATCGACTGGTGCACGTGCATGCCCGAGCCGTTGTCGCCGTAGACCGGCTTCGGCATGAAGGTGGCGGTCTTGCCGTAGATGTGGGCGACCTGATGGATGCAGTATTTGTAGATCTGCAGGTGGTCGGCCATCAGCGTCAGCGTGTCGAACTTCATGCCGAGCTCGTGCTGGGCGGAAGCGACCTCGTGGTGATGCTTCTCGACCTTGACGCCCATCTTGGCCATGGCCCCTAACATCTCGGAGCGCATGTCCTGCACGGAGTCCTGCGGCGGGACGGGGAAGTAGCCGGCCTTGGTGCGGATGCGGTGGCCGAGGTTGCCGCCTTCATATTCCGTGTCGGTGTTGGTCGGCAGTTCCGAGGAGTCGAGGCGGAAGCCGGTGTTGTAGGGGGAGGAGGAGAAGCGCACGTCGTCGAACACGAAGAACTCGGCTTCGGGGCCGACGAACACGGCGTCGCCCACGCCCATCGACTTCACCATCGCCTCGGCCTTCTTGGCGATGCCGCGGGGGTCGCGATTGTAGGGCTCGCCGGTGGTCGGCTCGAGCACGTCGCAGGTGATGACCATGGTGGTCTCGGCGAAGAACGGATCGATCGTCGCGGTCACCGGATCGGGCATCAGGCACATGTCGGACTCGTTGATCGCCTTCCAGCCGGCGATCGAGGAGCCGTCGAACATCGTCCCTTCGGCGAAGATGTCTTCATCGATCATGCTGACGTCGAACGTGACGTGCTGCCACTTGCCGCGCGGATCGGTGAAGCGCAGGTCGACGTACTTCACGTCGTTGTCCTTGATCGATTTCAGGACGTCTTTGGCGGTCTTCATGCATACCCCTTATGGCTCTGCGGGTCGGTTTCCAGGTGAGCAAGATTGTTCTCGCTTTTGGCGAGTTCGCGCGCGACCGCACAAACGAAATCAGGCCGCCGAAGCAGCCTTATTTCTTGTCAGAGTGTCGCAAAATGCGGGATAGCACCCGGCTCAGATAGCGTCCAGCCCGGATTCGCCGGTTCGGATGCGGATCGCCTCTTCGATGTTGGAGACGAAAATCTTGCCGTCGCCGATGCGGCCGGTCTGCGCGGCGCGGCGGATCGCGTCGATGGCGCGCTCGACCAGATCGTCGCCGATCACGATCTCGATTTTGACCTTCGGCAGGAAGTCGACGATGTATTCTGCGCCGCGGTAAAGCTCGGCGTGACCCTTCTGCCGGCCAAAGCCCTTGGCCTCGGTGACGGTGATGCCCTGCAGACCGACTTCCTGAAGCGCTTCCTTCACCTCGTCGAGCTTGAATGGCTTGATGATGGCTTCGATTTTCTTCACTGCGCGACTCCCGGCCTTTCGATCCAATAGCAACGTCTTCGTCAGGGCGCGCATTTCTCAACGCACGATCTTGTCTTCTCTATGCCGGGATCCCTGACCGGTCCGGCAACCACGGCCAGCCACACCCTTGAAGACGCCAGTGAGCACGACGAACCGAAGCGGCTTCCTCGAAAGCAGGGTCTATGCCAAGTTGCAAATGCCCTGATTATCGGAGCGTTATCAGCCTTTTAACGAGCATCTCTGAGTGGTGTGCCGACCTGCACAAAATACCGAAGACTACGAAATAGGCAAACGGTTCAATATGTGTGCAGATCGACGTTCCCGCCGCCGGATCGGCGCCAAAGATGCCTGTTCAAGAGGCGATTGTACTAGGAAGTGGCATGGAAGTTCTGACCAACGCCGAAATGCAGCGCGCCGACCAGCTCGCCATCGCGGCCGGCACGCCCGGTTTCAAGCTGATGCTCAGCGCCGGCCAGGCGGTCGCCGAGGCCGCCCAGGGATTGGCAGAGGAGGGGCCGATCCTGATCGTGGCCGGCCCCGGCAATAATGGCGGGGACGGTTTCGTCGCCGCCGCCGAGCTCGCCGCACAGGGGCGCGAGGTCTCGGTGATCCTGATGTGCGAGCGCGACCAGCTCCAGGGCGATGCCGCCTCCGCCGCGCGCGGCTGGAAGCATCCGGTGCTGCCGTTCAACCCGCAGGCGATCGGCAGACCTGCGCTGATCATCGATGCGCTGTTCGGTGCGGGCCTCAGCCGCACCGTGGACGGCGAGGCGCGGGAGATGATCGAGGCGATCAACGCCAACGGCGCCCCGGTGCTCGCGGTCGACCTGCCGAGCGGCATCAACGGCACCAGCGCGGCCGTGATGGGCGTGGCGGTGAACGCCACCGAGACCGTCACCTTCTTCCGCAAGAAACCGGCGCACCTGCTGCTGCCGGGACGTGTGCATTGTGGCCGCGTCCGCGTTGCCGACATCGGCATCGATGCGCAGGTGCTGGACGAGATCGCGCCGCAGATTTTCGAAAACGATCCCGATGTCTGGGGCGCAGCGTTTCCGGTGCCGCGCATCGATGGCCACAAATATGCGCGAGGGCACGTGCTCGCGGTCTCGGGCGATGCGGCCGCGACCGGCGCGGCACGGCTCGCGGCGCGCGGCGCGCTGCGCGCCGGCGCGGGCCTCGTGACGCTGGCGAGCCCGCGCGATGCGCTCGCGATCAATGCGAGCGCGCTCACCGCGGTCATGGTGCGCCCCGTCGACAGCGCGATCGAGTTCGGCGAGCTGCTCGGCGACAAGCGCTATAACACCTGCATCATCGGCCCCGGTGCCGGCATCGGGGAACGCACTTGCGATTTCGTCCATAGCGCGCTTGCCGCGCAGCGGCATCTGGTGCTCGATGCGGATGCGCTGACCAGCTTTGCCGCAACCCCGGAGCGCCTGTTCGAGTCGATCAAGTCCTCGCAGGACAATGCGGTGGTGCTGACCCCGCATGAAGGCGAGTTTCCGCGCCTGTTCTCCGACCTCAGCAACAAGCATCCCGGCCGCTCCAAGCTCGAGCGCGTCCGTGCCGCCGCCGAGCGCTCCGGCGCCGTCGTGCTGCTGAAGGGCCCGGACACCACAATCGCCGCGCCCGATGGCCGCGCCACCATCGCTGCCAACGCGCCGCCCTGGCTCGCCACGGCGGGTGCCGGCGACGTGCTGTCCGGCATCATCGCCGGTCTTCTCGCGCAAGGCGTGCCGGCGTTCGAGGCCGCCAGCATCGGCGTCTGGATGCATGGCGAGGCGGCAAGCGAAGCCGGGCCGGGCCTGATCGCGGAAGACCTGACCGAGACGCTGCCGGCCGTGCACCGGCGGATCTACGATGCGCTCGGCGTGGAGTTTTGAGCTGTTCGCTACGGGGGTAGGATGGGTAGAGCGCAGCGAAACCCATCATCTCAAGCCTGAGCGCGATGGCGATGGGTTTCGCTGCGCTCCACCCAACCTACAAAATCTCACTCCACCCCATACCAGCGCACCAGGCGCGGCGCGGCCCAGTCGGTCACGACGGATTCGATCAGCCAGCGTCCGGGCGAGGTGGCGGCGAAGGCGATGCGCTGGGTCTGGCCGGGCTCGATCGCGAGCGTGTCGAGCCAATAGGGCTTCCAGCCGTCGTCGAGCTTGTCGAGCAGGCGGAACGGGTGGCCGTGCAGGTGAAACACCGTGGTGACCGGGGCGGGGTTCTGCAGGGCCAGCACCACGGTGCGGCCGGTCTTGGCGCGGAAGGCGGGCGCGGAGGCGGTGGAAAAGGTTGCGGGCCGTGCCCAGCCGGAATCGGCAGCGCCGAGCGCGACATCGAACCGCAGGGCGCCTCTCAGATCGAGCTTCTCGGGGAGATCGTTCGACGGGAGCGGTTGGGGAGGCGACAGCGGGGCGCGCTCCAGCTTCCCGGAGATGGTCAGATTTCCGACCTGGCGCGCCTCCTTGCCGTCATGGAGCAGGAATGGGGCCGAGGCGGCCGCATCCACGAAGGCGTCGGCCCGTGCGCCGGGCGCCAGCACCAATGCGCCGTTGCGGGCGGGGAACGGCTCGGCCGGTTGGCCGTCCAGGGCCATCACACGGACCTCGTGGCTCTCCAATTTGATTGCCAGAACAGTACGTTGGGAGCCGTTGATGAAGCGCAGCCGCAGCCGCTCACGAGCTGCGGCTGAGAGTTCGAATGAAGTCTTGCCGTTGACGGTGTAGAGCGGCGTCGTGTCCTTCGGGTCCTGGCCCGCAGGGACCGCGGTGCCATCCGGCCACAGGCGCCATTCCTCGATCAACAGGATCTCGTCACGGTCGACGGCAACGTGGCTGGTCTCGGCCGCAATAATCGGAAGCGGGCGCGCGGGCTGCTTCAGGCTGCCCTCGAAGAGGCGGAAGTCCGCCAGCAGGATTCCCGCGCTTGGCATTGAAATATTTGATATTTCTGTCGTAGCTGGCGCTGCCGGCGCGCGCCCTCGGAGCGGGTCGGAAGTGGCCGGGCCATGGAGGCCGTACCAGACGGGTGCAAGCGGCACAGGCAGGTCGTTGCGGAAGACCACCTCGCAGCGGTCAAAGCGCTTGAGACGGACGTCCCCGAGGTGGCTTACGGCGGCCAGCTCCCAGATCGGTGTAGCCGGCTGACCCGATCTCAG
Organism: Bradyrhizobium sp. SPXBL-02; assembly: GCF_051853065.1. Classification (NCBI taxonomy): domain Bacteria; kingdom Pseudomonadati; phylum Pseudomonadota; class Alphaproteobacteria; order Hyphomicrobiales; family Nitrobacteraceae; genus Bradyrhizobium; species Bradyrhizobium sp. SPXBL-02. The sequence goes on from NZ_CP182474.1 coordinate 3,759,576, forward strand.
AGCCAGCGTTGCCAGCCGCGCCTGCAGCGCGAGCTGGGCCGTCACGGACGGGCCCGCACCCCCTACGATCAGCCCGGCTGCCGAGGCTCCGAGGCCTGCCAAAACCTCGCGCCGAGTAGGGTCAGAAATCCGCATTGTCATGGCACGATCCGGACCACGCCGTGCTGGATAAGTCCAGCCGTCGTGCCTATTTGAAGCCTGCCTCCATCAGGCCATTTTTTTGCTGCGAACAGTCAGGCGCATGCTATAAGCCCGGCCGCCCGCGGCATCGCGGCCGGTCTTGATGCAAATTCACGCGGGCGTGGCGGAACTGGTAGACGCGCTGGATTTAGGTTCCAGTGACGAAAGTTGTGGGGGTTCGAGTCCCTCCGCCCGCACCAAGCGCTTATCGCGTTTGCACGGATTACGAGGCCTGCTTCCAAGCGGATGATCATCCGCCTGGAACGGGTCCGATGAACCACCGGCGTGGAGGCGTTTGCCTCGCGCCGGATCGATTAACGACAGCGTCCCGACGCGCGACGTGCCGGGGCCGAACGAAAAGAAGATTGGACGCCATGCAGGTCACAGAAACCCTCTCGGAAGGTTTGAAGCACGAGTTCAAGATCAGCGTTCCCGCGTCTGATCTTGACGCCAAGGCCGGTGCCAAGCTCGTCGACCTCAAGGACAAGGTCCGCATCAACGGCTTCCGTCCGGGCAAGGTGCCGGTCTCGCACCTGAAGAAGGTCTATGGCCGCTCGGTCATGGCCGAAACCATCGACCAGACCATCCGAGACACCAACACGCAGCTGTTCTCCGAGCGCGGCTTCCGTCTGGCGACCGAGCCGAAGATCACCATGCCGACGGAGCAGAAGGACGTCGAGGAGCTGCTGAGCGGCAAGACGGATCTGACCTACACGGTCGCGATCGAGGTGGTGCCGGCGATCGCGCTCGCCGACTTCAAGACCTTCCAGGTCGAGAAGCCCGTTGCCGAGGTCACCGACGCCGACGTCGACGAGGCGATCAAGCGCATCGCCGATTCCAACCGCACCTATGCCGCCAAGGGCGAGGGCACCAAGGCGGAGTCGGGCGACCGCGTCACCATCAACTTCAAGGGCACCATCAACGGCGAAGTCTTCGAGGGCGGCACCGGCGAGGGCATCCAGGTCGTCATCGGCTCCAACACCTTCATCCCGGGCTTCGAGGAGCAGCTGATCGGCATCGGCGCGGGTGAGACGCGCACGCTGAAAGTGTCGTTCCCGAAGAACTACATGAACGACAAGCTCGCCGGCCAGCCGGCGGAGTTCGAGACCACTGCGACGCTGATCGAGGCGCCGCAGGACCTCGCGATCGACGACGAGTTCGCCAAGTCGCTCGGCCTGGAATCGCTGGACAAGCTGAAGGAGGCCGCACGCGAGCGGCTGACCGCCGAGTTCGCCACCGCCACGCGCCAGCGCGTCAAGCGTGCGCTGCTCGACCGCCTCGACGAGGCGCATCGCTTCGAGGCGCCGCCCTCGCTGGTGGACGAGGAGTTCAGCCTGATGTGGAACTCGGTCAAGGCCGAGATGGACTCCGCCGGCAAGACCTTTGCCGACGAGGACACCACCGAGGACAAGGCGAAGGAGGAGTATCGCAAGATCGCCGATCGCCGCGTGCGGCTCGGCCTCGTGCTCTCCGAGATCGGCGAGAAGAACAAGATCACCGTGACCGACGACGAGGTCGGCCGTGCCGTGATCGAGCGCGCGCGCTCGATGCCTGGCCGCGAGAAGGAGGTCTGGGACTTTTACCGCAACAATGCCCAGGCGTTGGCCCAGCTTCGTGCGCCGATCTATGAGGACAAGGTGGTCGACTTCATCCTCGAGCTCGCCAACGTGACCGAGAAGAAGGTCTCGCGCGAGGACCTCTACAAGGACGACGAGGCGGAAAAGACCGCAGCCTGAAGGGTTTGAGGCAGCCATCTATTAATGATGATCAGCGAAGAGGCCCAGCTAGCCAGATGGCCGGCTGGGCCTCTTTGCGCGAATCAGCTTCAACTGCCCCTCGGGTTAAGCCTTAATGCGCTCCGCACTTGTCAGAAGCGAATTGGGCTATATCTGTCGCTACGCCCTCTACTTCTTACCCAAGTTCCTGCATCACAGGACGTCCATTCGCCTCCCGGCAAATCCAGCCAAACTGGCAAGCCTGCCCGGCGATGTCCGTCTCCGAAACACTAGGTGACTCATGCGCGATCCGGTTGAAACCTACATGAACCTCGTGCCCATGGTGGTCGAGCAGACCAACCGTGGCGAGCGCGCCTACGACATTTTCTCGCGCCTCTTGAAGGAGCGCATCATCTTCGTGACCGGCCCGGTCGAGGACGGCATGTCAACGCTGATCGTCGCGCAGCTGTTGTTCCTCGAGGCGGAAAATCCGAAGAAGGAAATCTCGATGTACATCAACTCGCCGGGCGGCGTGGTGACGTCGGGCCTTGCGATCTACGACACCATGCAGTTCATCCGCCCGCCGGTGTCGACACTGTGCACCGGCCAGGCGGCTTCGATGGGCTCGCTGCTGCTCGCCGCCGGCGAGAAGGACATGCGCTTCTCGCTGCCGAACGCACGCATCATGGTGCACCAGCCCTCCGGCGGCTTCCAGGGCCAGGCCACCGACATCATGCTGCACGCCCAGGAAATCCTGAACCTGAAGAAGCGGCTCAACGAGATCTACGTCAAGCACACCGGCCAGACCTACAAGTCGATCGAGGATGCGTTGGAACGCGACAAGTTCCTGACCGCGAACGACGCCAAGGAGTTCGGCCTGGTCGACAAGGTGATCGACAAGCGCGCCGAGGAGCCGGCGCCGGCGAAGGCCCCGTAGCACTACTGGGGCGTCAAGACGAACCCTCAGTTTGCCGTGGACCCGTCAGGGCGGCGTTCACGTTAGGTGCGCGTGCGCGCGGCGCAAAACGCGGTTTTGCGCCCTGCGGCAAGCAGAAAGTTCCGCTTTCGTGCTTGTTTTTCGTGGCAATCCAGCAACGCCGGGGTGTTTTCGATCACTTCGCTCGTGCCAAGACCGGAAATCACGGTATTGTCACGGGTAGCCGGCGACCCCCGATTAGCGAATTCTTGATAGTCGGGTGACAGCATGGTTGGCTACGATTGATCGGCTATGATCGCGGGGGAATCGAGTGACCGTGATTCGCACGGGATGTAGTAAAGCGTAGGGTCTTTTTTGGTACGGAATTTGCTCTACTTAAGCTTCATACCGACCACCGTGTCGGAATGGAGCGATCGAGCGGAACGGGATCGAACCGCGGACGGAGACATGAATGAGTAAGGTCGGCACGAGCGACTCCAAGAACACGCTATATTGCTCGTTCTGCGGCAAGAGCCAGCACGAAGTCCGCAAACTGATCGCGGGTCCCACGGTCTTCATCTGCGACGAGTGCGTCGAGCTCTGCATGGACATCATCCGCGAGGAGAACAAGTCCTCGCTGGTCAAGTCGCGCGACGGTATTCCGACGCCGAAGGAAATCTGCAAGGTGCTGGACGATTACGTCATCGGCCAGAGCCATGCGAAGAAGGTCCTGTCGGTCGCGGTGCACAATCACTACAAGCGCCTCAACCATCAGACCAAGCACAACGACGTCGAGCTCGCGAAGTCGAACATCCTGCTGATCGGTCCGACCGGCTCGGGCAAGACGCTGCTCGCGCAGACGCTCGCCCGCATTCTGGACGTGCCGTTCACGATGGCCGATGCAACGACGCTGACCGAAGCCGGCTATGTCGGTGAGGACGTCGAGAACATCATCCTGAAGCTGCTCCAGGCCGCCGATTACAACGTCGAGCGCGCCCAGCGCGGCATCGTCTACATCGACGAAATCGACAAGATCAGCCGCAAGTCCGACAACCCCTCGATCACGCGTGATGTGTCGGGTGAGGGCGTGCAGCAGGCGCTGCTCAAGATCATGGAAGGCACGGTGGCTTCGGTCCCGCCGCAGGGCGGCCGCAAGCATCCGCAGCAAGAGTTCCTGCAGGTGGATACCACCAACATCCTGTTCATCTGCGGCGGCGCGTTCGCCGGCCTCGAGAAGATCATCTCGGCACGCGGTCGGTCGACCTCGATCGGCTTCGGCGCCCAGGTGCTCGCGCCGGAGGATCGCCGGACCGGCGAGATCTTCCGTCACGTCGAGCCTGAGGACCTCCTGAAGTACGGCCTCATCCCCGAGTTCGTCGGCCGTCTGCCGGTCGTGGCGACGCTCGAGGACCTCGACGAGACCTCGCTGAAGAAGATCCTGACCGAGCCGAAGAACGCGCTGGTGAAACAGTACCAGCGGCTGTTCGAGATGGAGAACATCGAGCTGACCTTCGCCGACGAGGCGCTTGGCGCGGTCGCCCGCAAGGCGATCGAGCGCAAGACCGGCGCGCGGGGCCTGCGTTCGATCCTCGAGGCGATCCTGCTCGAGACCATGTTCGACCTGCCGGGTCTGGAAGGTGTGGAAGAGGTCGTGATTTCCCGCGAGGTCGTGGAAGGAACGGCGCGTCCGCTCTACATCTACGCTGATCGGTCTGATCGCGCCGTCGAGAACGCCAGCGCCTGATCTGACGGCGCTGGAACGCTCCAATCGTCTTCTCAAAGTGGGCTGCGGAACTGATATTTCCGCAGCCGGTGTTGCGTCGCTTATTGCGTGCGTAAGCGCCTGATGGCGCGCGTCTTTCAATGACTTGACACCCCCCGGGTCGATAGCCACCTAATGTCGGCGGCGAGCGAAAATTCTCTTCAAGATTCGCCTCTGTTCCGTTCCGGCGAGCCGGTCCACCTTGTAGAGGACCGACCGGTTCTGCGGATCACCTCGGCACCTTGTGGCGGTTGCGCATGATCAGCGGGCTGCGTGCAAGGGGGCAAAGCAAAAGGAAAAGGCCATGACCAATCCCAAACCCCGGCCAACCATCGTCCATGGCGAAGCGCACGCTTATCCCGTGCTGCCGCTGCGCGACATCGTCGTCTTCCCGCACATGATCGTTCCGCTCTTCGTCGGTCGCGAGAAGTCGATCCGCGCGCTCGAAGAGGTGATGAAGAACGACGCGCTGATCATGCTCGCGACGCAGAAGAACGCGTCCGACGATGATCCGGCGCCCGATGCCATTTACGAGACCGGGACGCTCGCCAGCGTGCTCCAGCTCTTGAAGCTCCCCGACGGCACCGTGAAGGTGCTGGTCGAAGGGCTCGAGCGTGCGCGCGTGGCGAAGTACACCGATCGCGCCGACTATTACGAGGCGACCGCCGTCGCGCTCGCCGACACCGATGCGAAATCGGTCGAGGCGGAAGCCCTGGCGCGCTCGGTCGTGTCCGACTTCGAGAGCTATGTGAAGCTCAACAAGAAGATCTCGGCCGAGGTCGTCGGCGTCGTGCAGGCGATAACCGATTTCGCCAAGCTCGCCGACACCGTTGCTTCGCATCTCGCAGTCAAGATCGCCGATCGCCAGGGTATCCTGGAGACGCTGTCCGTCACCACGCGCCTGGAGAAGGTGCTGGGCCTGATGGAGAGCGAGATCTCGGTGCTGCAGGTCGAGAAGCGCATCCGCTCGCGCGTCAAGCGCCAGATGGAGAAGACCCAGCGCGAGTATTACCTCAACGAGCAGATGAAGGCGATCCAGAAGGAACTCGGCGACGACGATGGTCGCGACGAGCTCGCCGACCTCGAAGAGAAGATCTCCAAGACCAAGCTCTCCAAGGAAGCGCGCGAGAAGGCGCAGCATGAATTGAAGAAGCTGCGCCAGATGTCGCCGATGTCCGCGGAAGCGACCGTCGTGCGCAACTATCTGGATTGGCTGCTGTCGATCCCGTGGAACAAGAAGTCCAAGGTGAAGAAGGACCTGGAGCAGGCGCAAGCCATCCTGGACTCCGATCACTATGGGCTTGAGAAGGTCAAGGAACGCATCGTCGAGTACCTCGCGGTGCAGTCGCGCGCCAACAAGCTGACCGGGCCGATCCTGTGCCTCGTCGGGCCTCCCGGCGTCGGCAAGACCTCGCTCGGCAAGTCGATCGCGAAGGCGACGGGGCGCGAATTCGTGCGCGTCTCGCTGGGCGGCGTGCGCGACGAGGCCGAGATCCGCGGTCACCGCCGCACCTATATCGGCTCGATGCCCGGCAAGATCATCCAGTCGATGCGCAAGGCCAAGTCGTCCAATCCGCTGTTCCTCCTGGACGAGATCGACAAGATGGGCGCCGATTTCCGCGGCGATCCGTCCTCGGCCTTGCTCGAGGTGCTCGACCCCGAGCAGAACGGGACCTTCAACGACCACTATCTCGAGGTCGACTACGATCTGTCCAACGTGATGTTCATCACCACCGCGAATACGCTCAATATTCCGGGGCCGTTGATGGACCGCATGGAGATCATCCGGATCGCAGGCTACACCGAGAACGAGAAGGTCGAGATTTCGCGCAAGCACCTGATCCCGAACGCGGTGTCCAAGCACGGCCTGGACTCCAAGGAGTTCTCGATCGACGACGAGGCGCTGCTGCTTCTGATCCGCCGCTACACCCGCGAAGCCGGCGTGCGCAATTTGGAGCGTGAGCTCTCTACACTTGCCCGCAAGGCAGTGAAGGAGCTGATGATCTCCAAGAAGAAGTCGGTCAAGGTCACCGAGAAGACTCTGGAAGAGCTGCTCGGCGTGCCGAAGTACCGCTTCGGCGAGATCGAGAGCGAGCCGCAGGTCGGCATCGTCACCGGCCTTGCCTGGACCGATGTCGGCGGCGAGCTGCTGACGATCGAAGGCGTCATGATGCCCGGCAAGGGCAAGATGACGGTCACGGGCAATCTGCGCGACGTCATGAAGGAGTCGATCTCCGCGGCGGCGTCCTACGTCCGCTCGCGCGCGATCAACTACGGCGTCGAGCCGCCGCTGTTCGACAAGCGCGACATCCACGTGCACGTGCCGGAGGGCGCGACGCCGAAGGATGGTCCGTCCGCAGGCGTTGCCATGGCCACCGCGATCATCTCGGTCATGACCGGCATTCCGGTCCGCCATGATGTCGCGATGACCGGCGAGATCACGCTACGCGGCCGCGTGCTGCCGATCGGCGGCCTGAAGGAGAAGCTGCTGGCTGCGGCCCGCGGCGGCATCAAGACGGTGCTGATCCCCGAGGACAACGCCAAGGATCTCACGGAGATTTCCGATGCGATCAAGGGCGGCATGGAGATCATCCCGGTTTCCCGCCTCGACGACGTCGTCGCCAAGGCGTTGGTGAAGAAGCCGGTGCCGATCGTCTGGGAAGAGGACACCAAGGTGACGGTAAAGCCGGACGGCGACGAAGCCGCCGGCGGCCTGACCGCTCACTGAGTGTGCGGCTCGGAATGATGATAAAACGGCGCCTTCGGGCGCCGTTTTTGTTTGGGGGGATAGGGAGGAGGCAATGCACATCGATGGGCAATGCCATTGCGGGGCGATCACCTTCGAGGCCGAGATCGATCCTGAGGCAATCTCGGTCTGTCACTGCACCGATTGCCAGTCGCTGACAGGCTCGCCGTTCCGTGTGACAGCCATCTGCACCAAGGCTGATGTCCGCCTGACCCTCGGTACGCCCAAAATCTACGGCAAGCGCGGCGACAACGGCCGGATGCGTTTCCAGCATTTCTGCGCCGACTGCGGTTCCCCGCTGTTCACCAGCGGCGAGGGCGACCAGGCCGACGATTGGGGCATCCGCTGGGGTTCGATCCGCCAGCGCGATGCGCTGAGGCCCACGCGACAGATCTGGTGCCAGTCGGCGGCGGTGTGGATCGACGCCGTGCCGCTGCTGCCGGGGCGGCCGCAGGATTGAGGCCCAAGTCGGTCCAAGTCGGTCGAAGTCGTTAGGCTGGGGTCTTGCCCGTCCGGGGCCCGTAGGGCTAAAGAGGCGGCGAGGGCGGTTAGCTCAGCTGGTTAGAGCATCTCGTTTACACCGAGAGGGTCCGCGGTTCGAATCCGTGACCGCCCACCAGCCTGCACCTGGCGCGTCGGGTCACCCAATCGGCAAGTCCTGGCGTGCGACGTCGCCACTGCGCTCGGTGGCGGGGTACTCGCGTCGCGCCATTGCCGGCTGCCGCTGCCCTAGCCAGGCGAGCGGATTGGCCAAAAAGCCGGTCAGCGGCTTGATGGTGGGTTTTTCGACCAGGACGTAGACCAGCCAGGCGACGGCACCAAGGAATGCGGGAAGGACGAATGCGCGGATCAGCATGTCGCCCGCCGAGTCACGCCCCACATGGGCCCAGTGCAGGATCATCATGCCGACGTCCTGATGAATCAAATAGAGCGGATAGCTGATGACGCCGATGAAGGCGAGGGCGCTCGACCAGCGCGGCAGGAGGTGGTCATACCGCGCGGCAAGATAGACGGCCGCCGTGCCAAACCACAGCAGCAGCGACCGGTACATCTCGATCGGGACCGAGGGCTGCTTGACGCCCATCTTCAGATGATAGAGCTCGACGGAGAACGCGACGATGATTCCGACGATCGCCTCCCTGGTGCGCCCCCTGACGAGGGAAGCCACGCTCATGCCGGCGATGAAGAACGGAAAGAAATCGTTGGAGGTGTAATAATCCGTGCTCGTGGTCACCGTCCGGAAGATGGTCACGGCGCACAGCAATGCCAGCAGCCGTTGCTTGAGGCCCAGCACCATCGTCAGGAAGCAGAAGACGTAGAATTGAAACTCGATCTGTAACGACCAATAGGCACCGTCGGGCAGGTTATAGTTCACCTGCAGGACGTTGAGCGTCGGAAGCGCGAACAGCGTATAGACGTAGTGGACCCATTTCAGCCCGCGGCCAGGCTCGACCAATTCGGGCGCGAGAATCTTGAACAGCGTGGTCAGGAAGCCGCAGACGATCAGGGCGGGAAGCAGGCGGCCGAGCCGCTTGGCATAGAAGTGCCAGGCGGTTTGCGACGTCTCGGCACTGAATGCGATACAATAGCCGCTGATGATGAAAAACAGCAGGACGCCGAACGTGCCCCGGTTGAAAGCCTGAAGCGGGACGAAGTGGTACAGCAGCACCCAGATGATGGAGATGGCGCGCAGGCAATCGATACCGACTGATCGTTCGGATTTCAAAACGTTTCCTCGCGTTTCTGGAGTTAGAACAGTGGCTTCCCATTGTGTCAACTCTGGAGCCCCTTGCGCACGTCGATGCTGTGCGATTCTGCTTGCGACTGATGCGCGACTGCGACTGCCGTCAGATGGTCTCGCCTGAATCGCTCTTGTGTCCGGGAGCTGCATGCGGATAAGCGTCTTCGCTGGGGGGGACAGTCGGCGAGGTCGGAAGGAAAATGTGATGCAACAGCCTGGGCACGAGCAAAACGCCGACCAGATCGCCTATTGGAACGGGCCGAGCGGGCAGCGCTGGGCCGATCGTCACGCGGCGCAGGAGAAACTGCTCGGCCCCATCGCCGACGTGCTGATCGAGCGTGTCAAGCCCCGACCGGGCGAGCGCGTCCTCGATGTCGGCTGCGGCTCCGGCGCGACGACGTTCGCCTTCGCGAAGGCGGTGGCGCCTGATGGCTTTGCGCTCGGCCTCGACGTCTCCGAGCCGATGCTGTCGCAGGCGCGCGCGCTCGCGCCGCAGGGGCTGCCGCTCGATTTCGTGCTGGCGGATGCGACCATTTATCCGCTCGAGCAGGCGAGCTTCGATCTCTTGGCCTCGCGCTTCGGCGTGATGTTCTTCGCCGACCCGATCGCGTCCTTCGCCAATCTGCGGCGCGCGCTGAAGCCGACCGGCCGGCTCGCCTTCACCTGCTGGCGCGAGCCGAAGGAAAACCCGTGGATGATGGCGCCGCTGATGGCGGTCTACAAGTACGTGCCGAAAATGCCGCCGGTTGGTCCCGAAGAGCCGGGCCCGTTCGCCTTCGCTTCGGAAGAGCGCGTGACGCGCATCCTGAAAGGCGCGGGCTTCGTCGATGTGGCAATGCAGCCGCACAATCTTGCGATGGATATCGCGATCGGCGGCGGGCTCGATGCAGCCGTGGACGGCGCGCTGCAGATCGGCCCGGCCAGCCGCGCGCTGCAGGGCCATCCGCCGGAGACCTACGAGGCCGCCAAGGCCTCGATCCGCGAAATGCTCGCGCCGTTCTTGAAGGGACAGAGCGTGAAGTTGCAGGGCGCGATCTGGATCGTGACGGCGAAGGCTGCGTAGGCGCCGTTCCTCCGCCCTCATTGCGAGGAGCCCGCGACAAAATTGCGAAGCAATTTTGCGCTGGCGACGAAGCAATCCAGACTGTCTCTGCGGAGGAAGTCTGGATTGCTTCGCTGCGCTCGCAATGACGCGGATGGTGCGGGGGACTCCTACACCACATCATCCGGCGCGAGCGCGCAGCCATTGTCGGGATGCGTCTCGACCTGAAGCGTGGTGTGGCCGATGCGGAAGGATGTCTTGAGCAGCTGCGTCGTCTGCATCAGGAATGCGTCGTCGCTGCCGGCCGGCATCACGAGATGGCAGGTCAGCGCCGTCTCGGTGGTCGAGATCGGCCAGACGTGGAGATCGTGAATCCCTGAGACGCCCGGCCGCGCCAGCAGGAACGCCCTGATTGCGGCGAGGTCGGTTCCCTTGGGCGCGGCCGCCATCGACATGTCGATGGAGCCGCGCAAGAGGCTGGTCGTGCTCCAGAGGATGGTGGCGCAGATGACGAGGCTGGTGATGGGGTCGAGCCAGAGCCAGCCGGTCCAGATGATCAGCGCCGCCGAGACGACGACGCCGAGCGAGACCGCGGCGTCGGCGACCATGTGCAGATAGGCGCCTTCGATGTTGATGTCGTCCTTGCGGCCGCTCGCGAACAGCAGGGCGGTAAAACCGTTGATGAGGATGCCGATGCCCGCAACCACCATCACGGTGAGACCTGCGACCGGCTCCGGCTCGCGCAGGCGCAGGATCGCCTCCCAGCCGATGGCGCCGGTTGCGACCAGCAGGAACACCGCATTGGCCAGCGCCGCCAGGATGGTGGAGGCGCGAAAACCGTAGGTGAAGCGGCCGCTGGGCGCGCGGCGGGCTGCGATCGAGGCGCCCCAGGCAATGACGAGGCCGAGCACGTCGGACAGGTTATGGCCGGCATCGGCGAGCAGGGCGGTGGAGTTGCCGACATAGCCGTAAATCGCCTCAGCCACGACGAGCGCGGTGTTGAGCGTAATGCCGAGCGCGAACGCCTTGCCGAAATTGGCCGGCGCATGGACATGGCCGTGCCCGTGACCGTGATCGTGGCCATGCGCATGCGAGTGGCCCGCATGATCATGGTGGTGATGACCGTGGTGGTCGTGGCTGCCCAATTCTAGCGCTCCGCCTACGCCGCCAAATCAGACGCCATTGTAGGCCTTTCATTTGCCACGTCACGGCGGAACAGCACGTAGAGCGCCGGCAGCACCAGCAGCGTCAGGATGGTCGAGGAGATGATGCCCCCGATCACCACGGTCGCGAGCGGCCGCTGCACCTCGGCGCCGGCGCCGGTGGCGAGCGCCATCGGCACGAAGCCGAGCGAGGCGACGAGCGCGGTCATCAGCACCGGGCGCAGCCGCGTCAGCGCACCTTCGCGCACGGCCTCCGCGACCGAGCGCCCCTCGCTGCGCAGACGCTCGATGAAGGCGATGATGACGAGGCCATTGAGAACGGCGACGCCCGACAGTGCGATGAAGCCGACGCCGGCGCTGATCGACAAGGGAATGTCGCGCAGCAGCAGCGCGGCGACGCCACCGGTCAGCGCCAGCGGCACGCCCGAAAACACCAGCGCCGCATCGGCCGCCGATCCCATGCCCATGAACAGCAGCAGGAACACCAGCAGCAGCGCTACCGGCACCACGATCGTCAGCCGCTTGGTGGCCGAGACAAGCTGCTCGAACTGGCCGCCCCAGCCGATGAAGTAACCCGCCGGCAGCTTGACCTTCTCCGCCACTGCCGCCTCGGCCTCGGCCACGAAGGAGCCGAGGTCGCGCGCGCGGACATTGGCGGTGACGACGATCCGCCGCTTGCCGTTCTCGCGGCTGATCTGGTTCGGCCCCGGCGTCGCATCGACGGTGGCAACCGACGAGAGCGGCACGTAGCGCATCTGGGCGAGGGAAGAGCTGGCCAGCGCGGTACGAACGGCCGTGCCGGAGCCGGCGTCCTCGGCGGGCGGCAGCGGAATCGGGATCGCGCGGATCGCCTCGAGATTGCCGCGCAAATGCTCGGGCAGGCGCACCACGATGTCGAAGCGCCGATCGCCTTCGAACAGCTTGCCCGCCGACTTGCCGCCGACTGCGATCTCGACGATGCCCTGCACTTCGGCGACGCTGAGGCCATAGCGGGCGAGCGCCTGGCGATCGAGGCGGACGGTGAGGATCGGCAGGCCCGCGACCTGCTCGATCTTGACGTCGCTGGCGCCGCGGATGCCGCGGATCGCGGCCTCCACCTGCCTGGCGGTGCCTTGTAAGATGTCGAGATCGTCGCCGAAGATCTTGACGCCGACGTCGGTGCGCACGCCGGAGATCAGCTCGTTGACGCGGAACTGGATCGGCTGGGAGATTTCATAGGCGCTGCCGGGAATCTCGTCGGCAGCGTGCTCGATGGCCTCGACCACCTCCGATTTCGACTTGCCCGGGTCGGGCCATTCGGCACGCGGCTTCAGCATGACGTAGCCATCGGTCTGCGCCGGCGACATTGGATCGGTGGCGATCTCCGCCGTGCCGATGCGGGTGAAGAACTCCTTCACCTCCGGAACCTGCTTGATGCGTTTTTCCAGCGCCTTCTGAAGGTCCAGCGACTGGGTGAGGCTGGTGCCGGGAATCCGGATCGAAGCCAGCGCGACGTCGCCTTCGTCGAGGCTCGGAATGAACTCGCCACCCATCCGCGAAGCGGCGATGCCGCTCGCGACCACGATGACCACGGCCATGATCGCGACCGCGGCCCGATTGTCGATGGCAAAACGGAGCAGGGGGAGATAGCCGCGCTTTGCCGCCCGCATGAACAGGTTCTCATGTTCGGACACCTTGCCGGTGACGAAGATGGCAACGGCTGCCGGCACGAAGGTGATGGAGAACAGCACGGCCGCGCCGAGCGCCATCAGCACCGTCAGCGCCATCGGCGTGAACATCTTGCCCTCGACGCCGGTCAGCGTCAGCACGGGCAGGTAGACCACGGCGATGATCAGCGTTCCGAACAGGCTCGGCTTGATGACCTCGCTCGACCCGCGCAGAATCGCGCGCAGCCGTTCGGCGGTCGTGAGCAGGCCGCCTTTCTCGCGCTGGGCCGCCGCCAGCATGCGCAGGCAATTTTCGACGATGATGACGGCACCATCGACGATGATGCCGAAGTCGATCGCACCCAGTGACATCAGGTTGCCGCTGACCTTGGTCTCGACCATGCCGGTGATCGTCATCGCCATCGACAGCGGAATGACGCAGGCCGTGACCAGCGCGGCGCGGATGTTGCCGAGGATCAGGAACAGCACGGCCACCACCAGCGCCGCGCCTTCAAGCAGGTTGTTCTTGACGGTGCCGATGGTGGCTTCGACCAGGTCGGTGCGGTCGTAGACGGTCCGCGTCACGACGCCCTCGGGCAGCGATTTTGCGATCTCCTCGAGACGGGCCCCGACGCGGCGGGCGACGCTGCGGCTGTTCTCGCCGATCAGCAGCATGGCGGTGCCGAGCACGGTCTCCTCGCCGTTGCGTGTCGCGGCTCCAGTGCGCAGATCGCGACCCTCGGTAACGGTCGCGACATCCCTGATCCTGACGGGATTGCCGCCGCGCGAGCCGATCACGATGTCCTGGATCTCGCCGATATTGCCGACCTGGCCCGGCGAGCGAACCAGATATTGCTCGCCGTTGCGTTCGATATAGCCGGCCCCGACATTGGCGTTGTTGGCGGCGAGCGCCGTCATCACGTCGCGAAAGCCGAGCCGGTAGGCCATCAGCTTGCCGGGGTCGGGCAGCACGTGGAATTGCCGCTCGAAGCCGCCGATGGTGTTGACCTCGATCACACCAGGCACGTTGCGAAGCTGCGGCCGGATGATCCAGTCCTGCACCGTGCGTAGATCGGTCAGCGAATAGTCGCGGCCGCCCTGCGTCTTTGCGCCTGCCTTGGTCTCCACGGTGTACATGAAGATCTCGCCGAGGCCGGTCGAGACCGGACCCATCGCGACCTCGACGCCCGCCGGCAGCTGGTCCTTCACCTGCTGGATGCGTTCCCCGACGAGCTGCCGGGCGAAGTAGATGTCGGTGCCATCCTTGAACACGATTGTCACCTGGCTGAGGCCGTAACGCGACAGCGAGCGGGTGTAGTCGAGCTTGGGCAGGCCGCCCATCGCGGTCTCGACCGGGAAGGTGATGCGCTGCTCGGTCTCGAGCGGCGAATAGCCGGGCGCGCGGGTGTTGATCTGGACCTGGACGTTGGTGATGTCAGGCACCGCGTCGATCGGCAGGCGCTGGAAATTCCAAACCCCGAAGGCGACGGCGCCGAGTGCGAGCAGGAGGACCAGCCAGCGCTGGGCAAGCGAGACGGCGATGAGGCGCTCAATCATGCTCGGCCTCGCCCTTGCCCATCTCCGCCTTCACGACGAAGCTGTTCTCGGCCACGTAATGCTCGCCGGGCGAAAGGCCCGCCTTGATCTCGACGTGGCGCGGATCGGAATCGCCAAGCTCGACCGGGCGGGCTTCGATCTTGTCGCCGTCCTCGCGCACGAACACGATGGTCCTGTTCTCCAGCGTCTGGATCGCGCTCCGGCGCACCGCGACCGCGACATTGCGCGCCGCGAGGATCAGCCGTGCCGTGACGAACAGGCCGGGCCGCAGGCGCCCGTCCGGATTGGGCAGCACCACGCGCGCCAGCGCGGTCTGGGTCTCGCTACTGCCGATCGGCGCCATGTAGGAGATCGTGCCCTTGATCTCGCCGCGGCCGTCGTCGGGATCGATCAGCACCTCGTCATTGATGCGGACGCGCCTTAAGTCCTGGCGGTAGATCGACAGGTCGACCCAGATGGTGGAGAGATCGGCGACGACGAAGGCCGGCTTCTGCTCGGAGGCGTATTCGCCGAGCGAGATCTGCCGCTCGATGATGGTGCCGGCAATCGGCGCCTTCAGTTCATAGACGGTGAGGCTCTGGTTGCTTTCGATCGCGGCGAGCAGATCGTCCTTGCCGACCTTGTCGCCGATCCGCTTCTGGATGGATTTGGCGAGGCCCGGAAAGCGCGGCGTCACCTGCACCACGGTTTCCTGGTTGGCGCGCAGGATGCCGTTGAAGGCGAGCGTGTCGGTCAGTGTGGCGCTCGCGGCTTCCGCCAGGGTGACGCCCGCGGCGGCCAGCTTCACGTCGGAGATGCGGATGCGGTCGGCGCCGTGCTCGTCCTGCTCGACATGGTCGTTCGGCTTCTTCGGCTCGGAATGCGCAGCGTGCTCGGCGGGCGCGACCTTGCCGGGGGCGAGCAGGGAATAGCCGTAAGCGCCGAGCGCGGCGGCAACGATGGCTATCAGGATGGTCGAGGACGTTTTCATCGTGCGCTCTCCCGCGCCAGCGTGAAGGGATTGCCGACGAGTCCTTCGATGGTCGCGACGCCCGCGTGGAAATTCTGCAGCGCCTCCTGCTCGTGCAGCCGCGCCTGGGTCACGCTGGCCTGGGCGTCCAGCACTTCGAGCAGGGTGAAGCGGCCCTGGCCGTAGCCTTGCGAGATCGCCTCGGACGCTTCGACGGCCTTGGGGATCGCGGTCTCGCGCAGCACCGCGAGCTCGCGCAGCGAGCCCTGGAGCGAATCATAGGCGCGTCCGGCGATCACGATCAGCGCGTTGCGGTTGGCCTCGCGCTCGGCTCTGGTCTTGGCGAGGCTTTCCTGGGCCGAAAGGATGTTGCCCTGGTTCTGGTCGAACACGGGGATCGGCACCGAGACGGACAGACGCAACGCGTCGTCATTGGTCTCGCTATAGTGACGCCATCCGGCCGCGATCCGCACGTCCGGATAGGGCTTGAGCCGCGCCAGCAAGAGCTCGGCATTGCGCTGGGCATAGATCGCGGTCCAGCGCACCAGCTGCGGATTGGCGTCGATGGCGGCGACAACCGCCTGGAACGTCGGCGGGCGTCCGGTGGTCTCGAGCCGGCCGGAGACCTCGCCGAATTTTGCGGACGCATCGCCCATCAGCACTGCAAGCTCGCGCCGGGCGCTCGCCAAGGTCGCCTTGAAGCGCTCGCGGTCGGCCTTCACCAGAGCGGAGGCGACCTCGGCGCGGCCGGTCTCGGCCGGCGACGAGGCGCCGGCTTCGACCCGGCGACGCAGGAGCGGCGTCAGCCGGTCGATCGCGGCAATCTGCTCGTCGAGGATCTGGATGCGCCGCTGGGCGCCGAGCACGCTGAGAAAGGCGATCGCGGTCTCCGACAGCACCTCCAGCCTGATAGCCTTGCGCTGGATCGCGGCGACCTCGATGCCGGCCGCGCCTGCGGCAATCCGCGCCTCGCGCTTGCCGAACAGCTCGAAGGCCTGGCTGATCTGCAGCGTGGTCTCGGCCGAGCGCGTTCCGCGATATCTGCCGGAGCCGAATGAATCGTCCTGTTCATAGGACAGCTCCGGATTGAGCAGGGCGCCCGCCTGGATGCGCTGGCCCGTGGCGATGCCGACGTCGCGCTCCGCCGCCGTCAGCCGCGGGCTCGCCGCCAGCGCGCGCGCCAGGGCGCTCCGCATCGTCAAAGTCTGGGCGTGCGATGGTGCAAGCGCCGATGCTGCAATCAGACACGCCGCCGCGCACGCCAGGCGCGCGGCCATTCCCCTGCGAAACATGAAACCGACCTGTGAAGGATGAAGCTAATGGGCGCGGGGCGCCCGACCAATCCGTTCAGGCAATGAGTCTGGGAGGGGGAGAGTCGGTATCGGGAACAATTCCGGCGAGCCGGGGGGCCCGCTGCGGGCTCGGCGCCGACGCAAGCGCGGTCGCTGCCGTCGATGGCATCGGCTGTGCCACGGTCAGCGAGAAGCAGCCGTGGCAATGATGTCCGCCGATGGCCTTGTGGTCGCTATGGCCGCCGGCGCCATCGAGGACCGCGGCGATCTCCGAGCCGCCGCGGGGCGTGGTGACGTCGATATCGTGTGCGCCGTGCAGCACGCCCGCGAGCAGATAGACAGCCGCGATCAGCACGGACAGCAGCCCGCGCCGGGCGCGCGAGCGGCAGGATCGTGAGGGCTGGCGGTTTGCGAGCACGACGTCACTCTGGTTGCGGTCTGTGCTCGGCCTAGCATGGGCACGGGAACAGTGTCGACCCGCAACATTGTTACGTCCCTGGAACAATTGCCGCAGCAGCGCATGCGGTGCCAGCGCCTCTCACTGGCGAACGATGGCGCGCCGAAGTGGCACCATGGCTTCGATCGTGGGGGCCGGAGCTCCGCTGCCGTTGTCATCTTCCATGGAGACGGCGGCCCGACAGCTCGCTTCCATCGCCCGTTCCAGCCACTTGATGGCCTCGTCGATCCATTGGTCGTGGTGCTCGGGATCGGCGAGGGCTTTCTCCCGGAATGCATTCGCCTGATGCAGGCACGCCGTTCTGCGGTCCACGCGCCTCTCCTGATCTGCAGGTTCCGCCCGGATCGCATCATTGATGATCCCGGCCCCGGCGTCGTTAACATACGACAGGAGGAGACGCGCCGGCCGCAACGCGGAAAGGCCCCAGCCGGACGAACCGGCTGAGGCCTCATGTGCTCACAATCTCTATCCCTAGGACTTGGACAGACAACCCGCATCTTCCACGTTCGTTCCATCCGATCTGTCCAATTAGGAACGTTCCTCATACCTCGCGATTAGCGGTGAGAAGAACTGAGGAGGACGGACAATGGACGGATTGATTTATCTGATCGGCTTGATCGTCGTCATCATGGCGATCCTGTCGTTCTTCGGCCTGCGCTGAGAGCGCGGCAATGACCGTAGAAACTCTCATGCGGGAAGAGGTCATGGAAAGCGGCCTGGCAGTCGAGGCGCCTCGAACGATCCAGTGGAGCTCGGTGTTCGCGGGCGCGCTTGCTGCGAGCGCAATGTCGTTCATCCTGATCGGTTTTGGTGTCGCGGTCGGCCTCGGTGTGAGTTCGGCCTCGCCGACCTGGCGCGATGCCTCGGCAGCGCTGGCGCTACTCTCCGGGCTCTATCTGATCATCCAGGCGATCGTCAGCTTCGGCTTCGGCGGCTACATCGCCGGCCGGACGACCCGGTCCGAGCCCGCGCTTGCAACGATCGAGGATGACGGCGAGCGGCGGGATGGACTCCATGGCCTGACCGCCTGGGCGCTGGCGGTCCTGGCCGGCGCAGCTCTGCTCGCGCTCCTCGGCGCTGCCGCGATCGACCGTTCGCCGATGCGCAGCTCGGCGAGCAACACCTCGGCGGCCGAGCCCTTGTTGAGCTATGAGCTCGACAAGCTGTTCCGCGCGCCGCGCCGCGCGCCGAACACCGACCTCAGGGAAGCGCGCGCCGAAGCCGGACGTATCCTGATGACCTCGTCCAGCCACAGCGGCGTCAGCACCGATGACCGGACCTACCTCGTGCAACTGGTCGCCGCGGTGACGGGACTGGCGGCCCCCGAATCCGAGCGGCGGGTCGATGCGCTGATCGCAGACTCGAAGACGGCCATCAACCGCGCGCGGCGTAACTCGATCATCGTGGCGTTCTCGGTCGCAGCCGCGACCCTGATCGGCGCCGCAGTGGCCTGGGCTGCAGCCGTTGCCGGCGGCCGGCATCGTGACGGCGCACCGTTGCCGAGCTGGATGGCGAGCGCCAACCGCTTCCATCGCAATCCGCGCGCAATGCCGGTGCCGTAGGCCAAAACAAATGGCCGGGCGCAAGCCCGGCCATCGTCGACGTCTGCAGGAAGGCTCAGGCCTTCTCTTCCCAGATCATCGCCAGATGCACGATGGTCTCCACCGCCTTTTCCATATCCTGCCGGCTGACCCATTCGAGCCGCGAATGAAACGCGTGCTCGCCGGCGAAGATGTTGGGGCAGGGCAGGCCCATGAAGGACAGGCGCGAGCCGTCGGTGCCGCCGCGGATCGCGGTGCGCATCGGCCGCAGGCCGGCGCGGCGGATCGCCTCGATGGCGTATTCGAGCACGTGCGGGTGACGATCGATCACCTGCTTCATGTTGCGATACTGCTCCTTGACCTCGAACGTGTAGGTCGAGCGCGGATAGTCCTTCATCACGTCCTTGACGATGTCCTCGAGCAGCGCCTCCTTCTCCTTCAGCCCGTCCTCGGTGAAGTCGCGGACGATGAAGGAGAGCGTCGCCTGCTCCAGCGCGCCCTCGATGCCGATCGGATGCAGAAAGCCCTGCTTGCCCGAGGTGGTCTCGGGCGAGCAGCCCTCCTTCGGCAGACGCTCGACGATGGCGGCGGCGATCTTGATCGCGTGCTCCATCTTGCCCTTGGCGTAGCCGGGATGGGCGCTGACGCCGTTGATGGTGATGGTGGCACCATCGGCCGAGAAGGTCTCGTCCTCGACACAGCCGGCGCTCTCGCCGTCCATGGTGTAGCCGAAATCGGCCCCCAGCTTCTTCAGGTCGACATTGTCGACGCCGCGGCCGATCTCCTCGTCCGGCGTGAACAGGATCTTGATGGTACCGTGCTTCACGTCGGGGTTGTTGAGGAAGAAATGCGCGGCATCCATGATCTCGGCAACGCCGGCCTTGTTGTCGGCCCCCAACAGCGTGGTGCCGTCGGTGGTGATGATGTCGTTGCCGATCTGGTTCTTCAGCGCGGGATGCTCATTGAAGCGGATCACCTGGCTGGTGTCGCCGGGCAGGATGATGTCGCCGCCGCGATAGTTCTTCACGACTTGCGGCTTGACGCCCTTGCCGGTGACGTCGGGCGAGGTGTCCATGTGCGAGCAGAAGCAGATCACCGGCACCTTCTTGTCGGTGTTGGCCGGGATCGTTGCGTAGACGTAGCCGTATTCGTCGAGATGCGCGTCCGCAACGCCCATGGCCTTCAGCTCGGCAGCGAGCACGCGGCCGAGATCCTTCTGCTTCTCGGTCGAGGGCGAGTGAGGCGATGCCGGATCGGACTGGGTGTCGATGGTGACGTAGCGCAGGAAGCGCTCGGTCACGGTATGCGAAAAGGAGAGGGAGGACATTTCTGGTCAAACCGCCGAGTTCGGGAAGCAGGCGGTATATCAGAAAAGCGGGCCGTGAAGCGGCCGGAACGGGCTCGGGCCAGGCCTAACGACCAGGCTTAACGAAAAGTGGCCTCAGATCGCCTCCTTCAGTTCCTTTACCGGGCGGAACGCGACCTTCCTGCTGGCCTTGATGTGGATCGCTTCGCCGGTGGTAGGATTGCGGCCGGTGCGGGCGGCGCGCTTGCGGACCTGGAGGATGCCAAGGCCGACGATGCGGACCCGGTCGCCCTTCTTGAGGTGCTTGGCGATCAGATCGACCATGTCGGTCAGGACCGCCTCGGCGTGCTTTTTGGAGACATCCTGGCGGTCGGCAATGTCGGCAGCGAGGTGCTTGAGCGTGATCGTGGCGGGCGCGGCTGTCTTCTTCGCCGAATCCCTCTTAGCCGGATCCTTCTTAGCCATGTCTGGCCTCCTCATCGTCCAATGACAGGGAGTCCCGAAAAAAGCCGAGAATATGTGGGGTCCCTCTAAGCCCTTCTAGGCGTAGACGATTCGGACGCGGGCTGACTATGCCGAGAGTTCCCAACAGCCGCCTGAAATTGCGCGCAGAGCCGCGAAAAGCGTCGAGAAGTTCGGGCTAAGCTTATGAGGGGATTGCCAAAAATGGCGCGAGAGACGGGGCTCGAACCCGCGACCTCCGGCGTGACAGGCCGGCGCTCTAACCAACTGAGCTACTCCCGCGTGGTTCGCTGAACGCGCGCGGAACGAGGGGGGACTTAAAGGGGGGACATGGTGAAGTCAAGGACGTTGCGCTTCCCCCGGGCGTCCCCGCTAAGCATTGCTCTGGAAAACGAAAAGGCCGCCCGGCGGCGGCCTATGGTCAGCCCAAAAGAGCAGATATCAGCGAATCTCGGACGTGCCCGCGCTGGTCACCACCACCGGCTTGCCGGCCTTGATCACATGGGTGGACTGGGCGGTCTGGCTGTAATCGGCATTGGTGCGGGCCGCGATTCCGAAGCCGGCCACGGCAATGCCGGCCACCAGCGCCACCACCACGATCTTCAGGTGGGTCGCACGATCAGCAGAATGAATTGAGTGGTTCATCTGAGCCTCCGGGCGGGCTTTGCCGCCGTCTATGGGCTCATCTTCTAGGGGCCATCTGTTTCCGGATGGTTTCGCGGGTTCCGCAAAATGGTTTCATCTCCCCTTTGGAGGGAGTGGAGGCGGCCGGCCTTTCCAAGACGAGGATGTCGATCCGGATTGGCGCGGAGCCCGGTGAGCCGGCAGGGGCCATTGCGACGACCAGTGTCGCAAGCTCGGGAAATCCGAATGCGACCGGAGGAAGCTAAGCTCATTCGCACCTGCCGATTTGTGGATCGCTTCTAAGACTCGTTCTAAGAAGCTTTCAATTAGGGAAATCGCGCGCCCTCACATAAGCGTCACCCCAAGCGCATGCCGTTCCGGGACAGGCGGCATGACGCATCGAACATGCAGCTTTGGGGTGGCGCGTTGAACAGTCTTGGAATGCTGCGGTCGGCCGTGTTGGCGACCGCATCCGCTTGGGTCTTGATGCCGCAGGCATCGCTTGCACAATCTTCCGCGCAGAGTGGCGCGCAAAATCTGCCCTCGGTCACCGTCACCGCGCCGGAAACACGGAAGCGTGCTGCCGCGGCCCCACAGCGCCGCGCGATGCGATCGTCGGTGCAGACCGCCGAGCGAAACAAGCCGCAGCCACGGCGCGAAGTCGGCTTCGTGGAGACGCCGCGCGGGCCGGTGAACGGCTATGTCGCCGGTCGCAGCTCATCGGGCACCAAGACCAACACGCCGATCATGGAGACACCTCAGGCGGTGTCCGTCATCGGTGCCGAGCAGATCCGCGACCAGAAGCCGAACAAGCTCGACGAGGTCTTGCGCTACACCGCCGGTGTGCGCGCAGGGACCTTCGGTGCGGACACGCGCAACGATTGGTGGCTGATCCGCGGCTTCAAGTCCGACGACATCGGACTGTTTCTCGACGGCATGCAGCTGTTCTACACCTCCTATGCGAGCTGGCGTCTGCCGCCGTCCAACATGGAACGCGTCGAGGTGCTGCGCGGTCCGTCCGCGGTGCTCTATGGCGGATCGAGCCCGAGCGGCATCGTCAACGTCATCAGCAAGATGCCGCCGGCAGAGCCGATCCGCTACATCGAGACCGGCGTCAACAATTTCGGCAATGCCTATGTCGGCTTCGACTTCGGCGGGCCGGTCGCGACGCAGCCCCAGGACGGAAAGCTGTTCTACCGAGTCGTCGGCGAGGTCAGGAACGGTGGCACGCAGGTCGACTTTACGCCTGATAATAACTATTTCATCGCACCGTCGTTCACCTGGAAGCCTGATGCCGACACGACCTTTACGGTTCTCGCATCGGCGTCGAAGACCGACACCCGCGGCATCAACTTCCTGCCCTACCAAGGCACGGTGACCAACGCGCCGTTCGGCAAGATTCCGACCAGCTTCTTCGTCGGCGATCCCAGCGTCGACAAGTTCACGCGCGAGCAGGAGATGCTCGGCTATCAGTTCGAGCGCCATCTCGCTGACGATGTGACGTTCCGGCAGAACGCGCGGTTTGCGCATATCGACCTGACTTATCGCGGTTACATCGGCAACGGTTGGGATAACATCAATACGGCCACGATGGGGCGATATAACTGGTACGCGAAGAATACCGCCAACCAAGCCAATCTCGACAACCAGCTGGAGTATCGCTTCAACACCGGGCCGGTGCGGCACACCATGCTGTTCGGGGTCGACTTGAAAGGTTACCAGATCGACGACTACCAGAACTTCAATTTCGGCACCGTCCCTTCGATCAATGTCTTCAATCCCGTCTATGGTGTCAGCATTCCGCTGACGGGCGCTCCGTTCCGCAACTTCCTGATCACGCAGAAGCAGGCGGGCACCTATCTTCAGGATCAGATGAAGCTCGGCAATTTCACGCTGGTGCTGAGCGGCCGCAACGACTGGGTCGAGACGTCCCAGGACGCGCGCGACACCGGGGCCGCGGTCGCCAGCCGTAACGACAGCAAGTTCAGCGGGCGGGCCGGGCTGATCTACAATTTCGACAACGGCATCGCGCCCTATATTTCCTACGCGACCAGCTACAATCCAGTCATCGGCCTCAACGCCAGCAACCAGCTTTTCCTGCCGGAGACCGGGCAGCAGACCGAGATTGGCGTGAAGGTCGCGCCGAAGGGGTTCGACGGCTACTTCATGGCTTCGGTGTTCGACCTGAAGCGTCAGAACGTGGCTACGACCGCAGGCACGCCGATCTTGTTGAACCAGACCGGCGAGGTGACCTCTCGCGGCATCGAGCTCGAAGCGGTTGCCAATGCCACCAAGGAACTGAAGCTGATCGGCGCCTTCACCGCCTATCAGCTCTTCAACAGCAGGGATCTCGATCCGTCGCTGGTGGGCAAGACGCCGACCAACACGCCTCAGCTTCTGGTCTCGGGATGGGCGGATTACACCTTCAAGGATGGTCCGCTCGAAGGTTTTGGTTTCGGCGGCGGCGTACGTTACGTCGGCTCCTCCTGGGCTGACCCCGCCAACACGCTCGAGGTTCCCGCGGTCGTCCTTGGCGATCTCGCCCTTCATTACGAATGGCAGAACTGGCGCACGGCACTGAATGTGATCAACGTAACCGACAAGATCTACGTCGCGAGCTGTTCGTTCCCGACGTCCTGCTTCTACGGCGACCGTCGCCGCGTCACCGCCAGCGTCTCCTACAAATGGTGAGGACGGGCGAGGGCAGGGCCGGAAGGCTCCGGGGCTTGGAGCAATTGATCGTGATGTTCGTTCGCCTCCGCCCGGACGACCGCTGATCCGCCGTCACGATGAGCCCGCGGGCCATGCCCCCCGGCCCGAAGCTCATCCGAGCGCGGCGCGCGCGACCAGGAGGTCGCCGCCGCCGCGCTCGCGGTCGGCTTGAAGCCGACCGCCGGCGCATTCGTCAGACCAGCGGTCCCGTCGTGCGGCATGGCTGTTTTGATCACTCACGGCTGTGGAAAGGTGTCTTTCCTGCACCTGATGCGGCGGCATCATCATTGCCGTCCTGGCCGCGCTGGCCACCGGCAAAATGGGTCGCCGGAACGACGGGGGTGCCCCCGCGGCGGCGATTGCCGGGGCTGAGTGCGCTGCCGCACCAAAAACCTGAGCATTTTGGTCGGTCATCGCACAGCAAATAACTGGCTCGGCCCGAGCGCCGCAATCTCCGAACGGCTGACCTGCGAGGCCGTGGCAGCCCTTGCTGGCCATGGCGATCTGCTCCATACCAGCCGCGGGGTGATTCCGGGATTTTCACGGTTCTGGGGGCGGCAAAGGGCCTGAAAAGAGCGTGTCTTGCGCCCATTGGTGCACTGCGCTAAGGCTCAGAATAATTCCAAATCGGACGAATCCGTGGCTGTCCCGAGGCTGCGGGAAAAAGGGCTCGCCAATGAGCGGCATTCTGCAGAACTATCTTCCACTTGTCGTCTTCATAGGGGTAGCGGGCCTCATCGGCCTCGTGCTGCTGATCGCGCCCTTCATCGTGGCCTTCCAGCAGCCGGACCCGGAAAAGCTGTCGGCCTACGAGTGCGGTTTCAACGCGTTCGACGACGCCCGCATGAAGTTCGACGTTCGCTTCTATCTGGTCGCCATCCTCTTCATCATCTTCGACCTCGAGGTGGCGTTTCTGTTTCCCTGGGCGGTGGCGTTCGGCAAGCTTGGCGCGACCGGCTTCTGGTCCATGGTGGTGTTCCTCGCCGTGCTGACGGTCGGGTTCGCCTATGAATGGAAGAAAGGAGCCCTCGAATGGGATTGAACCCAGCTACGCAGTCCGCAGGTCCGGTGATCGCGCCGGCCCCGAAGGGCATTCTGGACCCGTCCACCGGCAAGCCGGTCGGGGCCAATGATCCGTTCTTCCTCGAGGTCAATTCCGAGCTGTCCGACAAGGGCTTCTTCGTGGCCGCGACCGACGACCTCATCACTTGGGCGCGCACCGGCTCCTTGATGTGGATGACCTTCGGTCTTGCCTGCTGCGCGGTCGAGATGATGCAGGTCTCGATGCCGCGCTACGACGTCGAGCGCTTCGGCTTCGCGCCGCGTGCCTCGCCGCGCCAGTCCGACGTGATGATCGTTGCGGGAACGCTGACCAACAAGATGGCGCCGGCGCTGCGCAAGGTCTACGACCAGATGCCCGAGCCGCGCTACGTCATCTCGATGGGCTCGTGCGCCAATGGCGGCGGCTACTATCACTATTCCTATTCGGTCGTGCGCGGCTGCGACCGCATCGTGCCGATCGACATCTACGTGCCGGGCTGCCCGCCCACGGCGGAAGCGCTGCTCTACGGCGTGCTGCTGCTGCAGAAGAAGATCCGGCGCACCGGCACCATCGAACGCTAAGGTTTTACGTCATGGACGACGCCAAGCTCGACGCCCTGGGGCAGACGATCGTTAGCGCGCTTCCGGGCGCCGCGACCGGTCACTCGGTGGCCTTCAACCAGCTCACCGTGGACGTCGAGGCCGCCAGGATCGTCGAGGTGGTCAAATACCTCCGCGACGACCCGAGCTGCCGTTTCGTCAACATCACCGACATCACGGCGGTGGACTACCCGGATCGCGAGAAGCGCTTCGACGTGATCTATCATTTCCTGTCGCCAACGCTGAACGCCCGCATCCGGCTCAAGGCGCAAGCCGACGAGACCACGCAGGTGCCGTCGTTGATCGACATCTTCCCCGGCGCCGACTGGTTCGAGCGCGAAGCCTACGACCTCTACGGCGTGTTCTTCGTCGGCCATCCCGACATGCGCCGCATCCTCACAGACTACGGCTTCGAGGGCCATCCGCTGCGCAAGGATTTCCCGCTCACCGGCTTCGTCGAGGTCCGCTACGACGACCAGGAGAAGCGGGTGGTGTACGAGCCGGTCCGGCTCAACCAGGAATTCCGCAAGTTCGACTTTTTGTCTCCTTGGGAAGGTGCCGACTATCCGGTGCTTCCGGGCGATGAAAAAGCGGGGCCGAAGGTCTGATCATGAACGAGCAATCTGAACAGCTTCGCAACTTTACGATCAATTTCGGACCGCAGCATCCGGCGGCGCACGGCGTGTTGCGCCTCGTGCTGGAGCTCGACGGCGAAGTGGTCGAGCGCGTCGATCCCCATATCGGCCTGCTTCACCGCGGCACCGAGAAGCTGATCGAGCAGAAAACCTATCTGCAGGCGATCCCCTATTTCGACCGGCTCGACTACGTCGCGCCGATGAACCAGGAGCACGCCTTCTGCATGGCCGCCGAAAAGCTGCTCGGCATCGAGGTGCCGCGCCGCGGCCAGCTGATCCGCGTGCTCTATTGCGAGATCGGCCGCATCCTGTCGCATCTGCTCAACGTCACCACGCAGGCGATGGACGTCGGCGCGCTGACCCCGCCGCTGTGGGGCTTCGAAGAGCGCGAGAAGCTGATGGTGTTCTACGAGCGCGCCTCGGGCAGCCGCATGCATGCGGCTTACTTCCGGATCGGCGGCGTGCACCAGGATCTGCCGCAGAAGCTGGTCGACGACATCGAGGCCTGGTGCGATCCGTTCCTCAAGGTGGTGGACGATCTCGATCGCCTGCTCACCGCCAACCGCATCTTCAAGCAGCGCAACGTCGACATCGGCGTGGTGCCGCTGAAGGAAGCCTGGGAGTGGGGTTTCTCGGGCGTGATGGTGCGCGGCTCGGGCGCGGCCTGGGACCTGCGCAAGTCACAGCCTTACGAGTGCTACGCCGAGATGGATTTCGACATCCCGATCGGCAAGAACGGCGACTGCTACGACCGCTATCTGATCCGCATGGAAGAGATGCGCCAGTCCGTGCGCATCATGAAGCAGTGCATCCAGAAGCTGAACGCGCCGGACGGCAAGGGCCCGGTCGTCGTCGCCGACAACAAGGTCGCGCCGCCGCGCCGCGGCGAGATGAAGCGCTCGATGGAAGCGCTGATCCACCACTTCAAGCTCTACACCGAAGGCGTCCACGTGCCGGCCGGCGAGATCTATGCCGCGGTCGAGGCGCCCAAGGGCGAGTTCGGCGTCTATCTCGTCGCCGACGGCACCAACAAGCCCTACAAGTGCAAGATCCGCGCGCCGGGCTTTGCGCATCTGCAGGCCATGGACCACATCTGCCGCGGCCATCTGCTCGCCGACGTCTCGGCGATCCTGGGCTCGCTCGACATCGTGTTCGGAGAGGTCGATCGGTGATGGCGCAGGCGCCAATCCAGTTTGACCGCGCCTCGGGGGCCCTTGAAGGGGCCAACCTGTGGGAGCGGACGGCTGCCTTGGCGCTGGTGACGGGATCGAAGATCTCCTCGCACTTCTCGCACATGGGCTACATCGCCTGCGCGAATTTGCTGCGCAAGACGCTGCCCGAGCGCAACATCGCGATCAGGCTCAATTCCGACGCGGTGTTCGAATTCCCCTACGGCGACGGCTATTGGAGCAAGCTGCTCAATCGCTCGTACAACTATGAAGACGAGCTCGAGCTGCTGTTCGCCGATTCAATCGACGTCGACTACACACTGCTCGATTGCGGCGCCAATTACGGCTATTGGTCGGTGCTGGTGTCGAGCAAGCCGTTCGGCGCGCACAAGGCGATCGCGATCGAGCCGTCGGGCCAGAACTACCCGAAGCTCGCCAACAATGCGCGCGTCAACGCGGGCCGCTTCGAGACGATGAAGTGCGCGATCGGCGCGGCGCGCGGCACCGCGCGTCTATCGGGCACCAAGCACGAGGCCTTCAGCATCGCCGGCGATCAGTCGGCGGACGGGGAGGAGGTGCCGGTGATCGCGCTCGACAACCTGATCGACGACGGCAAGATCGCTGCGAGCGGCAAGTATCTGATCAAGCTCGACGTCGAGGGCGTCGAGATCGAGGCGATCAAGGGCGGCGTCCGCCTGCTTGAGGCCGACAGCGTCATCATGTGCGAGGAGCACGGCAGCGACCGCTCCCACGCCGTGTCGCGCTTCATCCTCGAACAGACCCCGCTGAAGCTGATCGTGTTCGATCCGCGCAGCAACCGCATGGAGACCGTGACCGAGCTGTCGATCCTCGACCGCATCAAGGTCTCGACCCACGTCGGCTACAACGTTTTCGGCACCGCAAGCGCATTCTGGCAGGACAGGATCGAAGCCCTGAACGCCAAGAACCTGAATGCGAAATCCGCGCGCCGCATGCAGTGAGAGATTGAGCTATGTCCGTTCGCCGATTAGCACCGAAGGAAGTCCAGCCCGCGAGCTTTGCGTTCACGGAGGAGAACCTCGCATTCGCCCGGCAGCAGATCGCGAAGTATCCGGCCGGACGTCAGGCCTCCGCTGTCATCGCCATCCTCTGGCGCGCGCAGGAGCAGAACGAGGGCTGGGTGTCGGAAGCTGCGATCCGCGTCATCGCCGACATGCTCGACATGCCCTATATCCGCGTGCTGGAGGTCGCGACCTTCTACACCATGTTCCAGCTCGCCCCCGTCGGCAAGAAGGCTCACGTCCAGGTCTGCGGCACCACGCCGTGCCGGCTGCGCGGCGCCGAGGATCTGATCCACGTCTGCGAGCACCGCATCCATCACGAGCCCTTCCATCTCTCCAAGGACGGCAATTTCAGCTGGGAAGAGGTGGAGTGCCTGGGCGCCTGCGTGAACGCGCCGATGGTGCTGATCGGCAAGGACACCTATGAGGACCTGACCAAGGAAACCTTCGGCAAGGTGCTCGACGGCTTCGCTTCGGGCAATCCGCCGAAGCCCGGTCCGCAGAACGGCCGCCAGTTCTCGGCGCCGATCACCGGGCCGACCACGCTGAAGGAGATCACCTGATGCGTGATCTCGCTTCGTCGATAGCGCAGGGGAGCGTTGGCATGAAGAAGTGGGGCTTCATCGCGATGCACGCCGTGGTGGCGGCCGCCTTCATCTTCCTGCTGCAGCGCTTCGGCCTGAACGCATCGCTGGAATCGGCTTCGCTCTGGGCGCTGACGTTTGGCATCTGCGCCGCCGGACTTGCCTACAAGCAGTCCAATCGTTGATCGGAAAGCACTGATATGCTCGAGGACAAGGACCGCATCTTCAAGAACCTCTACGGCCTCCACGATTGGGGGCTCGAGGGTGCGCGGCGCCGCGGCGCCTGGGATGGCACCAAGAATATCATCGACAAGGGCCGCGACTGGATCATCAACGAGATGAAGGCGTCGGGCCTGCGCGGCCGCGGCGGCGCCGGCTTCCCGACCGGTCTGAAATGGTCCTTCATGCCGAAGGAATCGACCGACGGCCGGCCGAGCTATCTCGTCGTCAACGCCGATGAGTCCGAGCCCGGCACCTGCAAGGACCGCGAGATCATGCGGCACGATCCGCATCTCTTGATCGAAGGCTGCCTGATCGCGAGCTGCGCGATGAACGCGCATGCCTGCTACATCTATGTCCGCGGCGAGTTCATCCGCGAGCGCGAGCATCTGCAGGCCGCGATCGACCAGGCCTATGAGGCCAAGCTGGTCGGCAAGGACAACGTCAACGGCTGGCCGTTCGACATCTACGTCGCCCACGGCGCCGGCGCCTATATCTGCGGCGAGGAGACCGCGCTGCTCGAAAGCCTCGAAGGCAAGAAGGGCCAGCCGCGCCTGAAGCCGCCGTTCCCGGCCAACGTCGGTCTGTTCGGCTGCCCGACCACGGTCAACAACGTCGAGTCCATCGCCGTTGCACCCGACATCCTGCGCCGCGGCGCGGCGTGGTTCGCCGGCATCGGCCGCCCGAACAACGTCGGCACCAAGCTGTTCTGCATCTCCGGCCATGTCGAGCGGCCCTGCAACGTCGAAGAGGCCATGGGCATCCCGTTCCGTGAGCTGATCGACAAGCATTGCGGCGGCATTCGCGGCGGCTGGGACAACCTCAAGGCCGTGATCCCCGGCGGCTCGTCGGTGCGCATGGTGCCCGCCGAGCAGATCATCGACACGCCGATGGATTTCGACTCCTTAAGCAAGCTGCGCTCGGGCCTCGGCACCGCCGCCGTGATCGTGATGGACAAGTCGACCGACCTGATCCGTGCGATTGCCCGCATCTCCTATTTCTACAAGCATGAGAGCTGCGGCCAGTGCACGCCGTGCCGCGAGGGCACGGGCTGGATGTGGCGCGTCCTCACCCGCATGGCCGAAGGCCGCGCCCACAAGCGCGAGATCGACATGCTGCTCGAGGTGACGAAGCAGGTCGAAGGCCACACCATCTGCGCGCTCGGCGACGCGGCGGCCTGGCCGATCCAGGGCCTGATCACGCACTTCCGTCACGAGATCGAAGCGCGCATCGACCAGTATTCGCACAAGGCAGATGTCGATGACATCGGCGTCCGCGATCCCGTGAACATGGTCGCGGCGGAGTAAGAGACATGACCAAGCTCATCATCGACGGCAAAGAGATCGATGTCCCCGCCGAGTACACGCTGCTTCAGGCGTGCGAGGCGGCCGGCGCCGAGATTCCGCGCTTCTGCTACCACGAGCGGCTGTCGATCGCCGGCAATTGCCGGATGTGCCTCGTCGAGGTGAAGGGCGGCCCGAAGCCGGTCGCGAGCTGCGCCTGGGGCGTGCGCGACTGCCGTCCAGGCCCCAAGGGCGAGCCGCCGGAGATTTCCACGCGTTCGCCGATGGTGAAGAAGGCGCGCGAAGGCGTGATGGAATTCCTTCTCATCAACCATCCCTTGGATTGTCCGATCTGCGACCAGGGCGGCGAGTGCGACCTGCAGGATCAGGCAATGGGCTATGGTGTCGACACCAGCCGCTTCGCCGAGAACAAGCGCGCGGTCGAGGACAAATATCTGGGCGCGCTGGTCAAGACCTCGATGAACCGCTGCATCCAGTGCACGCGCTGCGTCCGCTTCTCGGCGGAAGTTGCCGGCGCGCCCGAGATGGGCGCCACCGGCCGCGGTGAGGACATGGAGATCACGACCTATCTCGAGCACGCCCTGACGTCGGAACTGCAGGGCAACCTCGTCGACATCTGCCCGGTCGGCGCGCTGACCTCGAAGCCCTATGCCTTCGCGGCGCGCCCGTGGGAGCTCGGCAAGACCCAGTCGATCGACGTCATGGACGGTCTTGGTTCTGCGATCCGCGTCGACACCCGCGGCCGTGAGGTGATGCGGATCCTGCCGCGCATCAACGAGGCCGTGAACGAGGAGTGGATCTCGGACAAGACCCGCCACGTCGTCGACGGCCTGCGTACCCAGCGCCTCGACCGGCCCTATATCCGCGAGGCGGGCAAGCTGCGCGCGGCAAGCTGGACCGAGGCCTTCGCCGCGATCGCCGCCAAGGCGGCGCGCACCGACGGCAAGCGCATCGGTGCGATCGCCGGCGATCTCGCCGGCGTCGAGGAGATGTTCGCGCTGAAGGACCTGCTCGCCAAGTACGGCTCGAGCAATCTGGCGGTGCAGGGCGGCGATGCCTTCGACCCCGCGCTCGGCCGCGGCTCCTACATCTTCAATCCGACGCTCGCCGGCGTCGAGCAGGCCGACGCGCTGCTCATCATCGGCGCGAACCCGCGGAAAGAGGCGGCCGTGTTCAACGCCCGCATCCGCAAACGCTGGCGCGCCGGTGGCTTCAAGGTCGGCGTGATCGGTGCCAAGCCCGACCTGACCTATGATTACGACCACCTCGGTGCCGGCACAGAGACGCTGGGTGAGCTCGCGGCCGGCAAGCACTCCTTCATGGACGTGCTGAAGAACGCCAAGCACCCGATCATCCTGGTCGGTGCGGGCGCGGCCGCCCGTCACGACGGCGCCGCCATCCTCGCAGCCGCCGCCAAGCTCGCGCTCGACGTCGGCGCGGTGAAGGACGGCTGGAACGGCTTTGGCGTGCTGCACGAGACCGCCTCGCGCGTCGGCGCGCTCGACATCGGCTTCGCCGCAACCTCAGGCGGCCTGAATGCCGCGCAGATGACGACCTTCGGCACGCTGGACTTGCTGTTCCTGCTCGGGGCCGACGAGATCAAGGCGCCGGATGGCACCTTCGTCGTCTATATCGGCACCCATGGCGACCGCGGCGCGCACCGCGCCGACGTCATCCTGCCGGCGGCCGCCTACACCGAGAAGTCCGCGATCTACGTCAACACCGAAGGCCGGGTGCAGATGACCGGTCGCGCCGCGTTCCCGCCGGGCGAAGCCCGCGAGGACTGGGCGATCGTCCGCGCGCTGTCGGAAGCGCTCGGCAAGAAGCTCGGCTATGACTCGCTCTCGGCGCTGCGCCAGGCGGTGTTCAAGGCCGTGCCGCATCTGATCCGTCTCGACCAGATCGAGGCCGGCTCCGCCGAGCAGATCAAGAAGCTGGCGGGGAAGGGCGGCTCGCCCGAGAAGGCGCCGTTCAAGCCCCTGGTCGAGGACTTCTATTTGACCAACCCAATCGCGCGTGCGTCCGCCGTGATGGCGGAATGCTCGCGCCTCGCCTCCGGGCACATGCTGACCGCAGCAGAGTGAGCGTGATCTGATGGAATTCTTCGAAAGCGCATTCTGGACCGGGTTCCTCTGGCCGCTGATCATCATGGTCGCCCAGAGCGTCCTGGTGCTCGTCGTCCTCTTGGTGGCGATCGCCTACATCCTGCTCGCCGACCGCAAGATCTGGGCGGCGGTGCAGATCCGCCGTGGCCCGAACGTGGTCGGTCCCTGGGGCCTGCTGCAATCCTTCGCCGACCTGCTCAAGTTCGTGCTGAAGGAGCCGATCATTCCGGCCGGCGCCAACAAGGGCGTGTTCCTGCTGGCGCCGCTGGTGTCGTGCGTGCTCGCGCTCGCGGCCTGGGCGGTGATCCCGACCAATCTCGGCTGGGTGATCTCCGACATCAATGTCGGCGTCCTCTTCATCTTCGCGATCTCGTCGCTGTCGATCTACGGCATCATCATGGCCGGCTGGTCGTCGAACTCGAAGTACCCGTTCCTGGCCGCGCTGCGCTCGGCGGCGCAGATGGTCTCCTACGAAGTCTCGATCGGCTTCGTCATCATCACCGTGCTGCTCTGCGCCGGCACGCTGAACCTCTCGGCCGTGGTCGAGGCCCAGCATGCCCGCGGCCTTGCCAGCCTGATCGGGCTGCCGCAGCTGACCATCCTGAACTGGTACGTCTGGCCGCTGTTCCCGATGTTCGTGGTGTTCTACGTCTCGGCGCTGGCGGAAACCAACCGTCCGCCCTTCGACCTCGTCGAAGCGGAGTCCGAGCTCGTCGCCGGCTTCATGGTCGAGTACGGCTCGACGCCATACCTCTTGTTCATGCTCGGCGAGTATGTCGCGATCGTCACGATGTGCGCGTTGGCCACGATCCTGTTCCTCGGAGGCTGGCTGCCGCCGGTGGACCTGCCGCCCTTCAACTGGGTGCCGGGGATCATCTGGTTCTCGCTGAAACTGTTCTTCATGTTCTTCCTGTTCGCGATGGCGAAGGCGATCGTGCCGCGCTACCGCTACGATCAATTGATGCGTCTCGGCTGGAAGGTGTTCCTGCCGCTGTCGCTGGCGATGGTGATCGTGGTGGCCGGCGTGCTGCATTTCGCCGGCATCGCGCCGAAGTGAGGGCCGTCATGGGTATCAACGTCAACGCCACTGCACGCTCGCTTCTGCTGTCGGAATTCGTCTCGGCGTTCTTTCTCGCCATGCGCTATTTCTTCCAGCCGAAGCCGACCCTGAACTATCCGTTCGAGAAGGGCCCGATCTCGCCCCGCTTCCGCGGCGAGCACGCATTGCGCCGCTATCCGAACGGCGAAGAACGCTGCATCGCCTGCAAGCTGTGCGAAGCGATCTGCCCGGCGCAGGCCATCACCATCGAGGCCGGCCCGCGCCGCAACGACGGCACCCGCCGCACCGTGCGCTACGACATCGACATGGTGAAGTGCATCTATTGTGGCCTGTGCCAGGAGGCCTGTCCGGTCGATGCCATCGTCGAAGGCCCGAACTTCGAGTTCGCGACCGAGACCCGCGAGGAACTCTATTATGACAAGGCAAAGCTGCTCGCCAACGGCGACCGCTGGGAACGCGAGATCGCGAAGGCGATCGAGCTCGACGCGCCGTACCGGTGAGGTGAGGGCATGATCCTTCCCGCGCTGTTCTTCTATCTGTTCGCCGGCATCTGCGTCGCCTCGGCGGTGATGGTGATTGTCTCGCGCAATCCCGTGCACTCCGTGCTGTACTTGATCCTGGCCTTCGTCAACGCTTCCGGCCTGTTCGTGCTGATGGGCGCCGAGTTCCTCGGCATGATGCTGATCGTCGTCTATGTCGGCGCGGTCGCGGTGCTGTTCCTGTTCGTGATCATGATGCTCGACGTCGACTTCCTCGAGCTGCGCGAGGGCTTCATCGAGTACCTGCCGGTGGGCCTCGTGATCGGCGGCATCTTCCTGTTCGAGCTGTTGCTCACCGTCGGCTTCTGGGTCATCAACCCCGGCGTCTCCAAGACGATCACGGCGGCGATCCCGGCCAACGTCTCCAACACCGAGGCGCTCGGGCTCGTGCTCTATACGAAGTACATCCACTACTTCCAGCTCGCCGGCATGGTGCTGCTGGTTGCGATGATCGGCGCCATCGTGCTGACGCTGCGCCATAAGGCGAAGGTCAAGCGGCAGGACATCAACGTTCAGAACGCACGCACGCCCGACATGGCGATGGCGATGCGCAAGGTGGCGCCGGGGCAGGGGCTCTCGGACGCGGATGCCGCGGAGTGGGTGAAATGACGATCGGGCTCGGACATTATCTGGCGGTCGGCGCGATCCTGTTCACGCTCGGCATCCTCGGCATCTTCCTGAACCGCAAGAACATCATCGTCATCCTGATGTCGATCGAGCTGATCCTGCTGTCGGTCAACATCAACCTCGTGGCGTTCTCGACCTTCCTCGGCGACATCGTCGGGCAGGTCTTCGCGCTGCTGGTGCTGACGGTCGCGGCTGCGGAAGCTGCGATCGGTCTCGCCATCCTGGTGGTCTATTTCCGCAACCGTGGCTCGATCGCGGTTGAGGACGTCAATCTGATGAAGGGCTGAGCTCTCAAATGGTTCAGGCGATCGTTTTCCTGCCTCTGCTGGGCGCCATTCTGGCCGGCCTGATCGCGCTTGTGGGCGCGCATGCCCGCAACCCCTCGGGCGACGAGGTCGAGCATCACGGCGACCATGGTCACGCGCACGCTCATGCGTCCGCCACGATCAACGAGGACGCCTCCGTCATCCACGAGACCCATCACGAGCCCGGCGACGGCCACGACGATCACGGCCACGGACCGACCGAGCCGCCTGCGGCGGGCTCGCGCGCTGCCGAGCTGATCACCACCGGGCTGCTGTTCGTCTCGGCCGCGCTGTCCTGGATGACGCTGGTCGATGTCGGCTTCATGCATCACGACTACCGGATCCAGCTGCTGCCTTTCATCTTCTCCGGCGACCTCCAGGTCTGGTGGACGCTGCGCGTCGACACGCTCACGGCGGTGATGCTGGTGGTGGTGACGACCGTGTCCTCGCTCGTGCACCTCTATTCCA
Organism: Bradyrhizobium sp. SPXBL-02; assembly: GCF_051853065.1. Classification (NCBI taxonomy): domain Bacteria; kingdom Pseudomonadati; phylum Pseudomonadota; class Alphaproteobacteria; order Hyphomicrobiales; family Nitrobacteraceae; genus Bradyrhizobium; species Bradyrhizobium sp. SPXBL-02. The sequence continues at coordinate 3,795,083 of NZ_CP182474.1, forward strand.
TCGGCTACATGGACGAGGACCCGTACCGGCCGCGCTTCTTCGGCTATCTCTCGCTGTTCACCTTCGCCATGCTGATGCTGGTGACCGCGGACAATTTGGTGCAGCTGTTCTTCGGCTGGGAGGGTGTGGGTCTGGCCAGCTATCTGCTGATCGGCTTCTGGTACCAGAAGCCCTCGGCGAACGCCGCCGCCATCAAGGCCTTCGTGGTCAACCGCGTCGGCGACTTCGGTTTTGCCCTCGGCATTTTCGCGATCTTCATGCTGGTCGGCTCGACCGATTTCGAGACCATCTTCCACGCCGCGCCCGGCCTCACCGGCAAGACCATCAACTTCCTCGGCTGGCACGCCGACGCCCTGACCCTGACCTGCCTGTTGCTGTTCATGGGCGCGATGGGCAAGTCGGCGCAGTTCCTGCTGCACACCTGGTTGCCGGACGCGATGGAAGGTCCGACCCCGGTGTCGGCGCTGATCCACGCCGCGACCATGGTCACCGCCGGCGTCTTCATGGTGGCGCGCCTGTCGCCGCTGTTCGAGCTCGCGCCGACCGCCCAGGCCGTCGTGATGTTCTTCGGCGCGACCACGGCGTTCTTCGCCGCCACGATCGGTCTCGTCCAGAACGACATCAAGCGCATCGTCGCCTACTCGACCTGTTCGCAGCTCGGCTACATGTTCGTGGCGATGGGGGCGGGGGCCTATTCGGTCGGCATGTTCCACCTGTTCACCCACGCCTTCTTCAAGGCGCTGCTGTTCCTGGGCTCCGGCTCGGTGATCTACGCGATGCACCACGAGCAGGACATCCGGAACATGGGCGGCCTCTGGAAGAAGATCCCCTACACCTACGCGGTGATGGTGGTCGGCACGCTGGCGCTGACCGGCTTCCCGCTCACCGCCGGCTATTTCTCCAAGGACGCGATCATCGAGTCCGCCTACGCCTCGCACAATCCGTTCGGGGTGTACGGCTTCCTGATGACGGTGATCGCCGCCGGCCTGACCTCGTTCTACTCTTGGCGCCTGATCTTCAAGACCTTCCACGGCGAGCCGCATGACGAGCATCATTACGAGGCCGCGCATGAGGCTCCGCTCTGGATCCTGATCCCGATCGGCGTGCTCGCGGTCGGCTCGTTCGTCGCGGGCCTGCCGTTCAAGGAGCTGTTCGCCGGCCACGGCGTCGAGGAATTCTTCCGCGAGTCCGTGAAGATGAACCCGCACATCATCGAGGAGATGCACCACATCCCGCAGACCATCGCCTTCCTGCCGACGGTGATGATGGTGCTGGGCTTCCTCGTCTCGTACCTGTTCTACATCCGGCGGCCCTACATCCCGGTTCGGCTGGCTCAAGAGCAGCCGATGCTGTACCAGTTCCTGCTCAACAAATGGTACTTCGACGAGCTCTATGACCTCATCTTCGTCCGTCCGGCGAAGTGGATCGGCTACCAGCTCTGGAAGAAGGGCGACGGCTTCATCATCGACGGCTTCGGTCCTGACGGCGTCTCCGCCCGCGTGCTGGACGTCACCCGCAACGTCGTGAAAATCCAGACCGGCTATCTCTATCACTACGCATTCGCCATGCTGATCGGCGCCGCCGGCCTGATCACCTGGTTCATGTTCGGCTTTGGAGGCCAGTAAATGACAACCTGGCCCATTCTTTCGGTCACGACGTTCCTGCCGCTGGTCGGCGCGCTGATCGTCTATTTGAGCCGCGGTGATGACGAGGCGGCGCGGCGCAATTCGCGCTGGATCGCGCTCTGGACCACGCTGATCACCTTCGCGGTGTCGGTGATCCTGGTCATGCGCTTCGACCCCGCCAATCCCGACTTCCAGTTCGTCGAGAAGGCGAACTGGCTCGCCACCGGCATCACCTACCACATGGGCGTCGACGGCATCTCGCTGCCGCTGGTGATCCTGACCACCGCCGTGATGCCGTTCTGCATCATCGCGAGCTGGAAGGCGATCACGAGTCGCGTCCGCGAATACATGATGGCGTTCCTGATCCTGGAAACGCTGATGATCGGCACCTTCTCGGCGCTCGATCTCGTGCTGTTCTACCTGTTCTTCGAGGGCGGCCTGATCCCGATGTTCCTGATCATCGGCGTCTGGGGCGGTCCGCGCCGGGTCTATGCCTCGTTCAAGTTCTTCCTCTACACGCTGCTCGGCTCGGTCCTGATGCTGCTCGCCATCATGGCGCTGTACTGGAACGGCGGCACCACGGACATTCCGACCCTGATGCACACCGCCGTGCCGCGGTCGTTGCAGACCTGGGCGTGGCTGGCCTTCTTCGCCTCCTTCGCGGTGAAGATGCCGATGTGGCCGGTGCACACCTGGCTGCCCGACGCGCACGTCGAGGCGCCGACGGCGGGCTCGGTGGTCCTCGCCGCGATCCTCCTGAAGATGGGCGGCTACGGCTTCCTGCGCTTCTCGCTGCCGATGTTCCCGCTGGCCTCGCACGACTTCGCGCCGCTGATCTTCACGCTCTCGGCCATCGCCATCATCTACACCTCGCTGGTGGCCCTGATGCAGGAGGACATGAAGAAGCTGATCGCGTACTCCTCGGTCGCGCATATGGGCTTCGTCACCATGGGCATCTTCGCCGGCACCATGCAGGGCGTTGCCGGCGGCGTGTTCCAGATGATCTCGCACGGCATCGTCTCCGGCGCGCTGTTCCTCTGCGTCGGCGTCGTCTACGACCGCCTGCACACCCGCGAGATCGCGGCCTATGGCGGCCTCGTCAACCGGATGCCGCTCTATGCGATGACCTTCATGGTGTTCACCATGGCCAATGTCGGTCTGCCTGGCACCAGCGGCTTCGTCGGCGAGTTCATGACGCTGCTCGGCACGTTCAAGGTCTCGATCCCGACCGCGTTCTTCGCCACCTTCGGCGTGATCCTCTCGGCAGGCTACGCGCTGTGGCTCTACCGCAAGGTCGTGTTCGGGGCGCTGACCAAGCCGTCGCTGGCGAGCATGAAGGACCTCACCTTGCGGGAGTGCGTCGTTCTATTCCCGATGATCGCGCTGACGATCCTGTTCGGCGTCTATCCGAAGCCGGTGCTCGACATGTCGGCCGCCTCGGTCCAGCAACTCGTCAACAATTACAATACCGCCGTGACGGCCGTGAAGGCCGCCGCACTGCTCCAGTGATCGGGCAGGTCAGGATATCGCCATGAGCTTTTCGACTGCAGGTTATCAACTGGCGCCGGTGCTGCCCGAGCTCGTGCTCGCGGTCGGCGCCATGGCGCTTCTGATGCTCGGGGCCTATCGCGGGCAGGAGACGACCAGGACCGTCACGTCGCTGGCGGTGGTGCTCCTGGTCGTGGTGGGTGCGCTCGTCTACATGCAGCCCGCGGGCAAGCAGGTGACGTTCGGCGGCAGCTTCATCGTCGACGACTTCGCCCGCTTCATGAAGATCCTGGCCCTGATCGGCTCGGCCGTGACGCTGATCCTGTCGACCGAGTTCCTGTCCGACCCGTCGCGCCGCATCTTCGAATACGCCATCCTCGTGCTGCTCTCGACGCTCGGCATGATGGTGCTGATCTCGGCCGGCGACTTGATCTCGCTCTATCTCGGTCTCGAACTGATGTCGCTGGCGCTCTATGTCGTTGCGGCTTCGAACCGCGACAACGCCAAGTCGACCGAGGCCGGCCTGAAGTACTTCGTGCTCGGCGCGCTGTCCTCGGGCATGCTGCTGTACGGGGCATCGCTGGTCTATGGCTTTACCGGCACCGTGAGCTTCACCGGCATCGCCGCGGCCGCGACGGTCTCGAATGTCGGCCTGGTGTTCGGCCTCGTCTTCCTGCTCGTCGGCCTCTGCTTCAAGGTTTCGGCCGTGCCGTTCCATATGTGGACGCCTGATGTCTACGAGGGCGCGCCGACGCCGGTCACCGCCTTCTTCGCCTCGGCGCCGAAGGTCGCCGCGCTCGCCGTGTTCACCCGCGTCACGCTGACCGCATTCCCCGGCATCGTCTCGCAGTGGCAGCAGATCCTGGTGTTCGTGTCGATCGCCTCGATGGCGCTCGGCTCCTTTGCCGCGATCGGCCAGAGCAACATCAAGCGCCTGATGGCCTATTCCTCGATCGGCCACATGGGTTTTGCGCTGGTCGGTCTTGCCTCCGGCACGGTCGAGGGCGCGCAGGGCGTCTTGATGTACATCGTGATCTATGTCGCGATGACGCTCGGCTCGTTCTCCATCATCCTCGCCATGAAGCGCAACGGCCAGGCCGTCGAGCAGATCAGCGATTTCGCCGGCCTGTCGCGCACCAATCCGCTGCTCGCCTTCATGTTCGCGATGCTGCTGTTCTCGCTCGCCGGCATCCCGCCGCTCGCCGGCTTCTTCGCCAAATGGTACGTCTTCGTCGCCGCGATCAAGGCGAACCTGTTCACGCTTGCCGTGATCGGCGTGCTGACCAGCGTCGTCGGCGCCTACTATTATCTCGCCATCGTCAAGACGATGTATTTCGACGAGCCGGCCGGCCAGGTCGATCCGGTGCGCATCGAGGTGCGGACGGTGCTGGCGGTCGCGGGTCTGTTCAACCTGCTGTTTGCCCTGTTCGCGGGACCCGTGGTGAGCGTCGCCTCCGCCGCGGCAAAGTCGCTGTTCTAGGATGGCCTTCGCGCTCGGTCCTCGCGCATCGGCCGCGGGCTACAAGCTCGCGGCGTTCGAGCGGACCGGCTCGACCAACACCGAGGCGATCGAGCACGCCCGCGCCGGCGAACGCGGCCCGATGTGGTTCGTGACCTCCGAGCAGACCGCCGGCCGCGGCCGGCGCCAGCGCGCCTGGATCGCGCCGCGCGGCAATCTCGCCGCCAGCATCCTCGAAGTCATGGACGTCGCCCCGGCCGTCGCCGCCACGCTCGGCTTTGCCGCAGGGCTGGCCGAGGAGGCCGCCCTGCAGAAGGTGAGCCTCGAGGCGGCGCTCCGTCTCGGCGAAGGCCGGCCCCGCTACGCGCTGAAATGGCCGAATGACGTGCTCGCCGGCGGCAAGAAGCTGGTCGGCATTGGCCTCGAGGCCGAGGCCGTCGGTAGCGGCCTCGCCGTCGTCGTCGGCATCGGCACCAATGTGGTCGCCGCGCCCGAGGGCACCCCGACGCCCGCCGTGTCGCTGGCGGGCCTCGGCGTCCAGATCAGCGCCGAGGAGCTGTTCGCGGCCCTCTCCGACGCCTGGGTCGAGTTTCGCGGCATCTGGGACAATGGCCGCGGCTTTGCCGAGATCCGCAAGCTCTGGCTGGAGCGCGCCGCCGGCCTCGGCGAGAAGGTTGCGATCCACACGGGAACCACGACGCTGGAAGGTGTTTTTGACACCATCGACGACACCGGCTGCCTGATCGTCCGCACCGCGGAGGGCCGCCTTGTGCCGGTGGCGGCGGGCGAGGTGTTCTTCGGCCCCGTCGCCTCGGTGGGAGCTGCGTGATGGCAAGGCCCGACGAATTGGTGTTTGCGCCGCTCGGCGGCGTCGGCGAGATCGGCATGAACCTGTCGATCTACGGCCTCGGCAACCGTCACCAGCGCGCCTGGCTCGCGGTCGATCTCGGCGTCTCCTTCGGCGACGAGGAGCATCTGCCGGGCATCGACCTGATCATGCCCGACATCTCCTTCCTGGAGAAGGAGCGCAAGAACCTGATGGGCCTGGTTCTGACGCACGCCCATGAGGACCATTTCGGCGCCATCATCGACCTCTGGCCGAAGCTGAAATGCCCGATCTACGCCACCAGGTTCAGCGCCGCGCTGTTCGAGGCCAAATGCGCCGCCGAGCGCAATGCGCCCGAGATTCCGGTCACTGTGGTGCCGTCGGGCGGCCGCGTCGATATCGGGCCGTTCAACGTCGAGTTCATTCCCGTCGCGCATTCGATTCCGGAAGCGCATGCGCTCGCGATCCACACCGACGCCGGCATCGTGCTGCACACCGGCGACTGGAAGATCGACCCGACCCCGACGCTGGGAGCCCCGACCGACGAGAAGCGGCTGCGCGAATTGGGCGAGCAGGGCGTGCTCGCTTTGATCGGCGATTCCACCAATGCGGTGCGCGACGGCCGTTCGCCCTCGGAGGCCGAGGTCGCCAGAACCATCATCGACCTCGTGAAATCCGCCAAGGGCCGCGTCGCGGTGACGACGTTCGCCTCCAACGTCGCCCGCGTCAAAGCGGTGGCTGACGCGGCGAAAGCCGCGGACCGCGAGGTGGTCGTGGTCGGCCGGGCCATGGAGCGCGTGGTGCAGGTCGCGCGCGAGACCGGCTATCTCGACGGCGTGCAGAACTTCCGCTCGCCCGAGGTCTACGGCCATCTGCCGCAGGACAAGGTGCTGGCGCTGTGCACCGGAAGCCAGGGCGAGCCGCGCGCCGCGCTGGCGCGCATCGCCAATGACGACCATCCCGAAATCACGCTGAACCGCGGCGACAGCGTCATTTTCTCCTCGCGGACCATTCCCGGCAACGAGAAGGCGGTCGGCTCGATCATCAACAATCTGGTGCTGCAGGGTGTCGAGGTCATCACCGACCGCGATGCGCTGGTCCACGTCTCCGGCCATCCCCGCCGCGACGAGCTGCGCGATTTGATCTCCTGGGTGAAGCCGCAGCTCCTGATCCCCGTCCACGGCGAGGCCCTGCACCTGCACGAGCACGCCAAGCTCGCCCGCGCCGCCGGCGTGCCGCGCGTGCTGGTCTGCCGCAACGGCGACCTCGTCAAGCTCGGACCCGGCGATCCCGGCATCGTCGGCGAGGTGCCATCGGGCCGTCTCTACAAGGACGGCACGATCCTGGAGGATTCCAAGTCGCGCGCCGTGATCGAGCGCCGGCGCATGGCGTTCTCCGGCTGCGCCTTCGTCGCCATCGCCATGACCGCCCAGGGGGAGCTGGTCGACGAACCCGAGGTCGATCTGGTCGGCATCCCCGAGAAGAACAGGGCCGGCGAGACCTTCGACGACATCGTCTTTGATGCCGTGATGTCGACCATCGAGGGCCTGCCGAGGGCGCGCCGCCGTGATCCGGACGCTCTGGCCGAGTCGGTGCGACGCGCTGTCCGGGCCGTGATCAACGAACATTGGGGCAAAAAGCCCCCCTGTCTGGTACATGTCCTGACGGTGTAGATTAGGCGTGGTCTCCGGATCACGCTTTGAGGGAGAAGAAACATGCTGGGCCGGCTCAACCATGTCGCGATCGCGACCAAGGACGCCGTCAAGGCCGCGAAGATCTACGGCACCGCGTTCGGCGCCCAGATCTCGGAGGCCGTGCCGCTGCCCGAGCACGGCGTCATCACCGTGTTCGCGACCCTGCCCAACACCAAGATCGAGTTCATCGAGCCGCTCGGCGAGGCCTCGCCGATCGCAAAATTCGTCGAACGTAACCCGGACGGCGGCATCCATCACGTCTGCTACGAGGTCGTCGACATCATCGCCTCGCGCGACACGCTGGTGAAGGAGGGCGCAAGGGTGCTCGGCGACGGCGTGCCCAAGATCGGTGCCCACGGCAAGCCGGTGCTGTTCCTGCACCCCAAGGATTTTTCCGGCGCCCTGGTCGAGATCGAGCAGGCATAAGGCCGTCCCCCATGGCCATCCAGATCTCGACCGCGATCGCGATCTACTTCGTCATCTGGTGGGTCGCGCTGTTCCTGACGCTGCCGTTCGGCGTGCGCAGCCAGCACGAGGACGGTGTCGGCGCCCCCGGCACCGACCCCGGCGCGCCGATCCTGACGCGGATGGGCCGCAAGCTGATCTGGACCACGATCATCTCGGCGGTGATCTACGGCGTCGGCATCGCGGCCTATCACGCCGGCTATCTCTCGATCGAGCGCCTGTCCAAAATGATGGGAATGCCGTTTTAGAGCGTAAGAGACGAAGGATATTGACCAAGCTCGTCATTGCGAGCGAAGCGAAGCAATCCAGTATCCCTCCGCGGAAAGGCTCTGGATTGCTTCGCTCCGCTCGCAATGACGCCGGAGATAGTTTGCATATTCAAACAAGGTCGGGGGAAATGAATGACTTTTCAGCGTATCGTCATTGCGCTTCTGGTGCTGATCGTCGCCGGTCTCGGTGCCATCGGCTATTTCGAATGGAAGATCGCCGTTCAGGCCCGCACGATGAAGGCCTTCGTCGAGGGCTACGTCTTCAACGAAGCCGTCATGGCCTGCGAGCAGGCCAAGAGCTCGACGCCGTTCAAATGGAACGGCGGCAAGAGCACCTCCGTGATCGGCCTGAACTCGGTCAAGCTGGACAAATACACCGTCAGCGCCAGCTACACGCTGGTGGCGGACAGCGTCTATTGTGATTACGATCCCATCAAAAGAAAGGCCGAGATCGGCTCGAGCTTCCTGGAGCGGGAGTAACGGTCCGGCCCACAGAGATGGGTGGATCGTCATGGCGCAGGGGCAGGGGGACTACCGGATTCTGCATGAGGCCGATTTGCGGGCCTATCTCGCGGGCCTGCCGGACCTGAAGGAGCTGCTCGGCGGCGAGCCGGCCTCGTGGGCGATCACCGAAGTCGGTGACGGCAACCTCAACCTCGTCTTCATCGTCAAGGGCGCGCGCGGCGGCATCGCCGTGAAGCAGGCGCTGCCTTACGTCCGCCTCGTCGGGGAGAGCTGGCCGCTGCCGCTGTCGCGGGCCCATTACGAATATCTCGCGCTGTCCCGCCAGGCCCAGCTCGCGCCCGGCCTCGTGCCGGCCGTGCTGCATCACAACGACGCCCTGGCGCTGACTGCGATGGAGCTGCTCGAGCCCCACATCATCATGCGCAAGGGGCTGGTCGCGGGAACGCGCTATCCGCGTTTCGTGGACGACATCACGACCTTCATGGCGCGGACGCTGTTCTTCACCTCGGACCTCGCGCTCACGGCGGCCGAGAAGAAGGAGGCCATCGCGGCGTTTGCCGGCAACCACGCCCTGTGCAAGATCACCGAGGACCTGATCTTCACCGATCCCTACCGCATCGCCGAGCAGAACCGCTGGACCGCGCCCTATCTCGACGGCCTCGCCGCGAGCTTGCGCGACGACATGGACCTGCACGTCGCCGTCTCCCGGCTGAAGTTGAAATTCATGGCGAGCCCGGAAGCGCTGATCCATGGCGACCTCCACACCGGCTCGATCATGGTCACGGACAGCCAGACCCGGGTGATCGACCCGGAATTCGCATTCTACGGTCCCATGGGCTTCGACGTCGGCGCCGTGCTGGCCAATCTGCTGATGGCCTTTTTCGCTTCTGCCGGCCACGAGCGCGCGCCGGGCGAACGGGCGGCATTCGAGGCCTGGGTGCTGGAGACGGTCGAGCAGGTCTGGAACCAGTTTGCCCGAAAGTTCCTCGACCTCTGGCGCGCCGGCGCGGCCGGTGATGCCTATCCGCCGTCGCTCTTTCCGGGCGAGAAGGGCGCCGCGCGGCTGGAGGCCGAGCGGGAGGCCTACATGCAGCGCCTGTTCACCGATGTGGTCGGGTTCGCCGCCGCAAAAATCATCCGCCGCATCTTCGGCCTCGCCCACAACATCGATTTCGAGCTGATCGAGCCATCCAAGCGGCGGGCGGTCAGCGAGGCCCGCGCCGTGCGGCTGGCGAGGGCGATGATGTTGGAGACGGGGGCGTTCCCTTCGATCGCCGACGTCATCGGCGCCGCGCGAAAACTACGGGATTGGATGCCGGAATTGTCCGGCTGAATGAGCCACATGTTAAGGAGCCCGCCCCACGCTCCGTCATTGCGAGCGCAGCGAAGCAATCCAAAATCTTTCCGCCGAGGCAGTCTGGATTGCTTCGCTGCGCTCGCAATGACGAAGTGGCGGCCTCAATAAAGCCGCATCGGCAGCAGGGTGCCGTCCGCGCCGGCCAGCAGACCCCAGGTCTCGTTGGCCGCGACCTCGAACTCACGGGTCACTGCCGCACTGCCGTCCACCTTCAGGGTGACCTGGTACCTGCCGGGCGGCAGATCGAGCTTCTGGCTGTCCGGCAATTCGCCTGCGGCACCGTCGGAGTGCGCCAGTTCTTCGCCGGCGTGCGCCGCCAGTTTGATGGCCTGGTCGGCGACGGTGATCACCGCCGCTTCATCCGTCTTGTTGCCGAGCATCAGCCTCACTTGCCCCGGCTTCGGCAGGAGGCCGATGGTCGCCGGGGCGGATTTGCGCCGCGACAGCTCGGCAATTGTCCTGTCGTCCTGACGTGAGAGCCGGACCAGGACCGGTCCCTCTCTCGTCAGGAATGTGATCACGGCCCGGTCCGGCTCTGCCACCGCACCGTCTTTCTCCGTCCAGCCGCGCTTGCCGAGTGCGTCGCGATAGAAGCCGAGCACAGAAGCGAGATCGCTCGGCGTCTCGGCGTAGATCGACTGGATCTGCGGCGAATGTTTTGCCGTCGCGAGGGCCCAGCCCTCGGGCAGTGGCAGGCCGGTATTCTCGGAGAGCTTGGCCTCGAAACCCGCGGCTGCGCTCCGTGCCAGGACCGCAACTGGAATGCAGAGCAACCGCTCGGCGAAATTGTCGGGGGCCCAATGGCTCCGGACCGCCCACCACGTTTGATCGTTATTGTCGTTCAAGCCGGAGGTGCGACTCCAGCCGAACTGGATAGTGTCTGTCGCGCTCTCTCCACCGAGGCTGGCCGCGACCGGACGCGCCAGCACGGCCGTCGCGGCGACCAGACCGGTGGCGAGCAGGGCACCTAGCGTTCGGCGATTCATTTTTTCCGCGATCCCTCGGGCTCGGATAATGATCCTGAGCTTGGTCGCGTCGATCACGAAAGATGTTCATCGATCCCGGTCGCCCGATGACGCACCGCGTCAATGCCCCGCCGAAGGACTGCCTCAGGAACCGGCATCTTTTGCCGTCAAAACGAAGCTTGCCTTCGGTAGCCGACGAGTGATCAAATCTGGTGTCGGAATACGCCTGCGTTGCCGGGGGGACACATGATGTTCAAGACCATCGCGATCGTTGCCGGTTTGGGACTGGCGCTCAGCACCACGGCGGAGGCGCAGACGCCGCGCAAGGGCGGAACCATCCGCATGACGGCGCCCTACGGCTCCAGCTTCACCAGCCTCGACATTCACACCACGCAGCGTGCCCAGGACGAGATCTACGCCAAGGCCCTGCACCGTTCGCTCTACATCTGGAATTCGGCGGAAGGCAAGCCGGTGCTGGAGCTCGCCAAGGAGGACGTGGTGTCGGGCGGAGGCCTCGTTCACACCTTCAAGCTGCGCGACGACGCCTATTTCCACAGCGGGCGCAAGATGACGGCCGACGACGTCATCTGGTCCTACAACCGCATCATGGATGGCAGCAAAGCCTATCCCGGCGCGCGTTACGTCCGTGTCATCGAGGGGGCGGCCGCAGTCGAGAAGGGGCAGGCCAAGGAGATCTCCGGCCTGAAGAAGATCGACGACTTCACCATCGAGATGAAGCTGACCGAGAAGGTGGATCCGGGCTTCTATTTCTTCACCGCGCTGACCTCGATCTATCCCGCCGACGAGGCCGCCAAGGAAAGCTTCATCCAGAAGCCGATCGGTCTCGGGCCCTTCAAGTTCGTCGAGCACGTGCCGGGATCGCGCATCGTCCTGGAGCGCTGGGACCGGTTCTACAAGCCGGGCAAGCCCTATGCCGACAAGATCGTCGTGTCGGTCATGGGCGAGGCCGCGGCGCGCGACGTCGCCTTCCGCAACAAGGAGATCGACACCTCGGTACTGGGACCTGCGCAATACGTGGCCTACCAGTCCGACGCCGACCTGAAGGGCACCATCGTCGAGGTCGCCGAGGTATTCACGCGCTACATGGGCATGAATCCCAATTTCAAGCCGTTCGCCGACAAGCGCGTGAGGCAGGCGATCAACTACGCGATCGACACCGATCTGATCATCACAAGCTGGTCAAGGGCAAGGCCTATCGCGCCACCAGCTGGCTGCCGCTGACTGCGCCGGGCTACGACAAGGCGATGAAGCCTTACCCCTACGATCCCGCCAAGGCCAAGCAGCTGCTCACAGAGGCCGGCTACGCATCCGGCTTCGAGTTCGAATGGACCACCAGCCAGAATGAGAGCTGGGGCCTGCCGATCGTCTCGGCCGTCATCCCGATGCTGGACAAGGTCGGCATCAAGGCCAAGGTCAAGCAGGTCGAGACCGCGGTGCTGGCGGAGGTGGTTCGCACCGGCGATTACCAGGCTTTCATCTATTCCCAGGCAAGCGGCCCGGATCCGCAAGCCGCGCTGAAATGCTTCCATTCGGCGACGCCGCAGTCGGCCTGTAACTACACGACCTTCAAGAATGCCGACCTCGACAAGATCATCGACGAGGCCGGCCAGGCCGACGATCCCGCAAAGCGCGTCCAGCTGCTGCAGAAGGCCAATGCGCTGCTCTACGAGGAGGCGCCGGTCTGGTTCTTCAACTACAACAAGGCGGTCATGGCGGTGCAGCCGTGGCTGAAGGGCATTCAGCTGAACGCGACGGAGCTGACCCACCAGAACGTCGAGGACCTCTGGGTCGACGAGACCTCGCCCGCGAAGTGACACGCGCGCTCCCTCCAGCGCGACGGGCGAGGGCGGGAGCGGAGAAAAGTTGAGATGCTCTCGTTCCTGATCCGCCGCGTCCTGCAGACCATTCCGACCGTGCTCGCCGTCGTGCTGCTGGTGTTCGTGCTGTTCAGCGTCGTTCCCGGCAGCATCGTCTCGACCATGAGCGACGACAGCGATCCGCAGATCGAGCTGCGCCTGAAGAAGCAGCTCGGTCTCGATCAGCCCGTCTATATGCGTTTCGGCACTTACATCGCCCAGCTCGCGACCGGCGATTTCGGAACCTCGTTCCGGACGCGCGAGCCTGTCACGACCATGATCGCCAAGCGGGCATGGCCGACGCTGCAGCTGATCTTCGCATCCATGGCGTTTGCGGTCGTGGTCGGCGTGCCGCTCGGCTTCGTCGCGGCTCTGCGGCCCGGCGGCCTCGTCGACACGCTGGCAATGATCGTCGCGGTGTCGGGCCTTTCGATCGCCAAGTTCTGGCTCGGACTGATGCTCATGTATCTTTTCGCGTTGAAGCTCGGCTGGCTGCCAAGCTTCGGCTATGGTGATGGGGGCTTGAAATATCTGGTCCTGCCGGCACTGGCCCTCGGCGTCTCGCCGATGGCGTTGCTGGCGCGGACGACGCGCGCGGCGGTGCTCGAGATCATGACCGCCGACTTCGTCCGCACCGCGCGGTCCAAGGGCATGAGCGAGACCAGGGTCGTCAAGTGGCACGTGATGCGCAACGCGCTCGTTCTCATCCTCACGACCATGGGCCTGCAATTCGGCGCGCTGATGGGGCAGGCGGTCGTGGTCGAGAAACTGTTCTCCTGGCCGGGCATCGGCTCGCTGCTGGTCGACAGCGTGCTGCAGCGCGACATTCCCGCCGTCCAGGGCTCCATCCTGGTCGTGGTGCTGTTCTTTCTGGCGATCAATCTCTTGATCGACGTGCTCTACGGCGTGATCGATCCCAGGATCAGATACGCATGAAGCTCCGCGCCAATCTCGTCATCGGGGGAGCGTTGTTCGCGCTGGCGATCGTCGTCGGCCTGCTCGCGCCGTGGCTGGCGCACACCGATCCGGTCATGGACGCCAACCTCATGAATGCGGAGGAGCCCCCGAGCTGGACCTGGTGGTTCGGCACCGACGCGCAGGGCCGCGACATCTATTCCCGCGTCCTCTACGGCGCGCGCGTCTCGCTGACGGTCGGCATCGTCTCCCAGCTCATCAACAGCGTCATCGGCGTGGCGCTCGGCCTCAGCGCCGGCTATTTCGGAGGCTGGTGGGACGATGTCGTCAACGGCCTGACCAATCTCATGCTCGCGATCCCCTCGCTGATTTTCGCGCTCGCCATCATGGCGGTGCTCGGTCCCGGCCTGACCAGCCTCCTGATCGCGCTCGGGCTGACCAACTGGTCGTTCACCTGCCGGCTCGCACGGGCTTCGGCGCTGTCGCTGCGGAGCCAGGGCTATGTGCAGGCGGCCACCGTGCTCGGCTACGGAGATGTGCGCATCATGATCACGCAGCTCCTGCCGAACATGCTGGGCCCCATCGTCGTCATCGGCACGCTGGGCATGGGTAGCGCGGTGCTGTCGGAAGCTGCCTTGTCGTTCCTGGGCCTCGGCGTCCGCCCGCCGTTTCCGAGCTGGGGCAGCATGCTGTCGGAAGCCCGCGAGCAGATCACGACGGCGCCGTGGCTTTCGATTTTCCCCGGCCTTGCGATCTTCCTGACCGTGCTCGGTCTCAATCTGCTCGGCGATGGCCTGCGCGACATCCTCGATCCCCAATCGCGGAGCCGGCGCACATGACAGGCAGCCCGCTGCTCGAGGTCGAGAATCTCCGCATCGATCTCGATGACGGATCGAGGCGCGTTGCGGCGGCCGAAGGCGTTTCATTCCGCATCGACCGCGGCGAGACGTTCGGCCTCGTCGGCGAGTCCGGCTGCGGCAAGAGCATTACCGCGCTTGCCTTGATCGGCTTGCTGCGGCCGCCCTTGTCGATCGGCGGCGGCGTCATCCGGTTCGAGGGACGGGAAATCCAGCACCTGTCCGCGGCGAGGCAACGGCAGCTGCGCGGCGATCGCATCGCCATGATCTTCCAGGAGCCGATGACGGCGCTGAATCCGGTCTCGCCGGTGGGACGGCAGATCGCCGAGATGTTCGTGCTGCACAAGGGCAAGAGCTGGCGGGAGGCCAACCAGCTGGCGGTCGAGGCGCTCGCGAGCGTCCGCGTCCCCGCACCCGAGCGGCGCGTGAAGGACTATCCGCATCAGCTGTCCGGCGGGATGCGCCAGCGCGTGATGATCGCGATTGCGCTCGCCTGCGGTCCGGACCTCTTGATCGCTGACGAGCCGACCACCGCGCTCGACGTCACCGTGCAGGCGGAGATCATCGAGCTGATGCGCAATCTGTGCGCCGAGCGCGGCACGGCGATCCTGATGATAAGCCACGATCTCGGCCTCGTCGCCAATGTCTGCCGCCGCGTCGCCGTCATGTATGCCGGCCGCATCGTCGAGGAGCGCGGTTCGGCCGACATCTTCCGCGCGCCGTCCCATCCCTATACGCAGGGCCTGGTCGACTCGCTGCCGCGGCTTGGCAGCCGCGCAGCGCTCGGCCGCAGCCGCCTGAAGGAGATCGCGGGCGTCGTGCCGGCGATCACGCGTTTCCCGGATGGCTGCCGGTTCAATCCGCGTTGCGCGCAGGCGACGGAAATTTGCCGAACCACCGCGCCGCAGACGGATGGGCTGGAGGCGGGCGGTTTCGTCCGGTGTCACCACCATGCATGAACCGCGGGGGAGAGCGGATGACGATGTGATCCTCAGCGTGGAGGATCTCGCCGTTCATTTCCCGCTCGGCGGCGGCCTGCTGGGCCGCGGCCGTCGGCTGCTCCGCGCCGTCGACGGCGTCGACCTCAGGCTGAAGCGCGGCGAATGCCTCGGCCTCGTCGGCGAGTCCGGCTCGGGCAAGTCGACGGTCGCATTGTCGATCCTGGGCCTGCTGGCGCCGACGCGCGGCCGCATCGTGCTGGACGGGCAGGTCGTCACGAACCGGCAATCCGGCGACCGGAAGGCGCTCGCCCGCATCGTGCAGATCGTGTTCCAGGATCCCTACGCCTCGCTCAATCCGCGCCAGACCGTTCGCCGCACCCTCGAAGATCCCCTGCGTGTGCACGGCGTGACAGCGAAAAGCGAGATCGAGGACCGCGTCGCGACGATGCTGAAGCACGTTGGCCTGCGCCCCGAGCAGGCCGACCGCTATCCGCATGAATTCTCCGGCGGCCAGCGCCAGCGCATCGGCATCGCGCGCGCCCTGATCCTCAATCCCAAGATCGTCATCTGCGACGAGCCGGTTTCGGCGCTCGACGTCTCGATCCGCGCCCAGATCATCAATTTGCTGCTGGAGCTGAAGGACACGCTCGGCCTGTCCTACATCATGATCAGCCATGACCTCGGCGTCGTCGAGCACATGAGCGACCGCGTCGCCGTGATGTATCTCGGCCGCATCGTCGAGAACGGCCACTGGCGCGAGATCTTCGAACGTCCCGCGCACCCCTACACGCAGGCCCTGATCGCGGCCATCCCCGATCCGCTGCGCCACGCCCCGCTGGCAACGACGGGCGGCGACCTGCCAAATCCGCTCAACCCGCCGAACGGCTGCGCCTTCAGCCCGCGCTGCCGCTACGCGGAGGCGGTGTGCCGGAGCGAGCCAGGGCCAACGCTGGAGACGCGACCCGATGGGCATGCGGTGCGATGCTGGCGGAGCGAGGAGATTGCGGGGTGGACGGGGTTAGTCTCGACCGGGGCGTGACCCGAAGCTGATCTTGCGTATTCGTCTGTTCGGTCTCTCAATAGATGCCGTAAGCGAGGACTGCCAGTTGCCATATTGGGTCAAGCGAATTCTCCTCAAATCAGGGGAGATCGTGACCGAAAGAACTTGGTCGGGATGCAAACTATTTCCCAGGTGCTGCGGCCGTCATGGGCGACGTGATAACGGTTTGCTGTGGCGGTAGGCAATTCGATGCCAAGGTCGTCGAAGAAATTTAGCATGCCCACTGTTGGCCGCTGTCCGGGGGAAACCGGACGCGCCGCCGTGCTCATTTCGACCACCGCTTATGACTCGCACCGGACCTCGTCAAAATTTCAATGCCCGCGGCGGCGGGTCTCCGATACGACATGGGATATAGTTACATTTCTTGATTGAGCTGCTTAACTCTCTAATCGACCAATAAATATTTCAAAAAAAATCATAGGAGCCGCAATGTCCTCTCCAGAAGAAGACGATCGGCGCGAGTTTTTAAGTTCCTGCGGCAGGTTCGCTTCCGTAACACCTCCGAAGATCACAGCCTTGCTTTCGACCTCACTTGCTAGCAGCGCAATTACCACCTCCGAAGGCCGGGGTCGTGTATGCCTAATAACCGGCGAACTTGCTTCGGCAGGACGATCGGATCAATGCATTGCCGAAGCAAAGCGATACCGCGACAAGGCTGCCGAGGCAGAACAACTGGCTGAACTCGCGGTGACGGCGGCCCGTCGCCAAACACTGACCATCATCGCTCGCACTTATCTCCGGACGGCGGCGCAGCTGGAGAGCGTCGCGGAAGCGGAGCGATTGCTTGAAGCGATTGCAGAAGTAAAGTCCTGTAGTTGACGATAGCTTCGGGCGCATCTTCGAAGTTGCGTCGCGTCTGTCGAAGGTCCGCTCGGCGCGGCAGCTATGCGCTGCCATAATTGTTTGGCGAAAGGACGGTCAGATCGGCGTAGCTTCACGAGTAACGCCGCATCAGCTAGAGACCCTCATCCTTTCGAATGTCCTTGTGGCCCATCGGCGAAGTTGCGCCTTGGCGGTCGGTAGTCCGCTCGTTGACCCAGAGCGGACCAGATTTGCTGACCTGAGTTCTTCGCATTTTGACCCGACTGAGACATCGAGGTCCGCAATGCTTTCAACACCGGGCACGAAATTAGCGGGTCTTCCCGCGTATCGCATCCCACCACGGACAGGTGCCCGCCATGCGTTCGTAGTTGCCTTCCATCACCTGAACAGGGGCGCGACGTGGACCGATCTCCGGCGCGGCCGAGGGAGGCGCGCCAATATCTTCAAATAGGCCCTTGTGGCCCCAGAAGCTACCCACGCTGGTCATCTCCACCGGCGGCGTTGTGTCATCGACCTCCTTGCCGCCCCAGCCGCACTCCACGTAGATCTCTGACGGAGTGCGCATGTAATACGACGTCATGAGATCATTCGGGTGGCGGCCGAGAGTGGCGACAACTTTCTGCGGGCTGCCCTGTAGCAGGTCATACCCCTGACCGACGTCGTCGAGCAGATAATACTCGACAAGCAGGTGATGCATGCTGCGCACTGGCGCGGCCACGAGAGCCACGCTGTGGTGGCGTGCGTTGACATGCATGAAGTAAGCCTTCAGCGGGGCAACCATGAAGTCGCTAATGCGAAACCCCAGCAGGTCCTTGTAGAAGGCCAGGGCGACATCGATGTCTGGGAATGTCAGAAGGGTGTGGCCCATGCCTAGTGGGCCCGTACGGAAGCCGGAGACGTCGCGGCCAGGCTTAAAGACTGTGTCAGCTACCTGGGCGCCGTGGAAAGCTTCCAAACGATTGCCGGCGGGATCAGCAAAGGAGATCAGCTCCGTCACACAGCGCTGGTCCGCCAGCCCTGCGGGTTCGCGCTTCACGGCGACGCCAGCGGTTTCGAGGCGGGCAGCGAGTGAGTCGAGAGTCGCGGCATTGGCGACTTCCCAGCCGAAGACCTGAGCGCCCGGCTCAATGGTTCGGTCGATGAACAGGCGCTGTTTGCGGTCGTCCATACGGAAGGCACGCATCGAGCTGGCGCGGTCCACCGCCTGCATGCCAATGTTTGATGCGGCGAATGCGGCCCAATCATCGAGGTTCGACGCGCCGACGCCGAGATAACCGAAGGCCTGGATTTCCATGGTGTATCCTCCCCGGTTGTTTTCTTGACAAGGGTAAGAGGCAGCGAACGCCATTGCAATTGGAGTTTTGGGGCGTTCGCTCGTCACAGGACAGCTAAAATTCCTGTGGTCGTGACAGCCGGAATAGCGAACATCACAAATTCACGCCACCAAGTTGGCAGGGCCCAGGCTGTGTGATCACCTAACCTCGACGCTGCTTAGGCCTGCTGCTGTCAGCGGACAGCATCGAAATAGTCAAGGCGCGGTTGCGGAGTCGCCTTCCAGCCGACGCCGAAGGTCGGATTACGTACAGCACTCGCGCCAACACGATTAAGTGACGAGTCTCGGTTGGCCCCATGTCGCAATTGTTCGTCCCCTGCCGGGCGCCTGCCCCAGTTATGAATAGATTACTGTCGTGAAAGCGGTGGCCGCATGTTATCGACTTGGGTTCGGTTTGTGGCCGTTCGCGACGGTTTGCGCGGCATGGGGCACGTCCGGAGACAGGGCTGAACCGGAAGTCGTCGGCTCAGGTCCAGACTAGCGCTCGTGACCCCGAGGCGACATTCATCGTCCCTTGTTCTCCCATTGCCTCCAGCCGGCCTTACGCAAACCGTCGACGAGATGCGCGTGGTCTTCTGGCCGAAACCACGGAGCTCTGTTGCGGACATACATGTCGAATGCTCCCGGTGCACGCGAGATGGCCTTTTCCAGTTCTTCCTTCGCTTCCGCCGCGCGGCCAAGCTGGCCCAGCGCCGCCGCGGTCCAGCGGTAGATCATCGGAAAATCGGGATACGACCGGATCAGACGTTTTGCTGCCTCAATCGAAGCCTCGTATTCGCCGCAGAAATATAAACCGCATGCAATGTGCAACAAGCGGACTGCCAGATAGGGGTCGCGGGGATCGAGCCTGATACACGCGTTGAGAGCCATGACCCCCTCCTTGGGCCGGCCGGCAAAGATCAATGTCGCGCCTCGATGGCCATGCGCTATCGCGAGATTTGGACTCATGGAGAGAGCTCGCTCGATCTCCGCCAACGCATCTTCAGCCTCGCCGCGGGCTTGCAAGGCCCAGCCAAGGCACGAACGGGCCTCCGCATCGGCGCCATCCAGCGCGACCGCCCGGCGGGCCAAGGCCTCCGCCGAGCGTTGCGCATCCCGCAGTTCCATCTTCTGGTAAAGCGCGGCCGCTTGCAGCTGGTAGAGACCGAGCGCGCTGTAGCTGCCGCCGAAGGTCGGGTCGAGATCGATCGCCTGTCTGAAGAAGTTCTCCGCGATCTCATCGTCGTCTGCGGTCGCTTTGCTCAGATGCCACAGGCCGCGCTGATAGGCTGCCCAGGCATCAAGGCTCCCCGGCGGCCTGCGCATGGCGCGTCGGAGTTCGGCGTCCGCAATGGCGGGGGCGATCGCAGTCGTCACCGCTTCGGTAAGCTCATCCTGCACGGCGAAAACATCAGCGAGATCGCGGTCGTAGCGCTCGGCCCAGACATGATTGCTGGTCGCCGCCTCTATGAGCTGCGCGGTCACGCGGATCCGGCTGCCGGCCTTGCGCACACTACCTTCGAGCACGTAGCGGACGCCAAGCTCGCGCCCGACCTGTCTCACATCAACCGCTCGCCCTTTGTAAGTGAACGACGAGTTCCGAGCGATGACGAACAACGAGGGATAGCGCGATAGCGCCGTGATCACATCTTCGGCAATACCGTCGGAAACGAATTCCTGTTCGGGGTCGCCGCTCATATTGGTCAGCGGCAGCACGGCGACAGAGGGTTTGTCAGGCAACGCGAGCGCCGGAACCCCGCGTTTGAGCGTTGCGGTCCGCGGGCCTGGGTCGATGATGATGCGGTAAACGTGGACGGGCCGGGCGATGTTCTTGAGAGTTTTCTCGCCCGCTTCCTCGACGTCGAAAGACACCTTGTCGCGCGCGTGATTGAAGACCGTCTGAGAGATGCAGATGCCGCCGGGTTCGGCGATGCTCTCGAGCCGTGCCGCGATGTTGACGCCGTCCCCAAAGATGTCATGGGATTCGACGATGATGTCGCCGATATTGAGCCCCACACGGAAGAGAATGCGCCTGTCCTCTGCATCGTCGCTGGTAAGTTCGTTGATGCGGGACTGGAACTGCATGGCAGCCCGCACCGCTTCGACCGCACTTGGAAACTCCGCCAAAAACCCGTCGCCGGTGTTCTTCACGATGCGGCCGCCGTGCTCCGCAATTGCGGGCTCAACACCTCCGGCGAAGAGTGCTGTCAGCTTGGCGTGGGTCGCCTCTTCGTCATTATGCATGAGCCGAGAATAGCCAGCCACATCGGCGGCCAAGATCGCCGATAATCTACGCTCGACTCGGACCCGCTCGTGCACCATGCCGCACCACGGCCCACCAACCCACCATATTCTACAATGGATCAGACCGCAGCGCCAAACTGAGCTCTAACATTCGTTGCCGCTAAATTGAAACCCGTCAGCCGGACTGACCGAGGTTTGTCTGGGACATGGAAAGAGCGCGAATGCGCGCCCGTGTTGATGCTCGTTCGCGCTCAGACCGAGCTCAGCATGGAAATGAGCAATTTCTTCCCGGTTTACGGTTCTGAGTACGGAGCCTGCGATCGGCGCGACCTTTTGAGGTCCTGCATACTAAACTAATCATGATCCAACTAACCAAATTGCGCGAGGACGCGGCTTCAGCTTCTGGCGCGTTCCGAGCAAAGTGGCGGGCCTTTGCCGCGTTGGCTATCGGCGGCAGACCGGTCGCAGGGCCGTGCCCGCCATGACCGCTGCTTGTGACCCAATTCGGACTTGGTTTGCGATGGACGATTCAAGCCCATGCAAAAATGAATTTTATGCGGTTCAGTCTGAGTATTTTTGCTGTATCCTATTGGGCCTTCCAGCTCCGCAATATTGGGAGGAGGTTAGGATGAACAAGTCCTTTGTCGCTGCCACTTTGATCGCGTTGGCAAGTTCTGCGATGGCTCAAGATGCGATGAAGGTGGTCAAGCCCGATGGGGTGACGTGGATAGAGCATCCGGTCTTCAGGGGCGTGCAAACCGCCATCTTGATCGGTGACCCAACAAAGGCCGAGACGATAGTCCAGCGGGTGAAATTCCCGCCGAATTATAAAGTTCCGCCGCATACTCATCCCTATGCCGAGGTCGTCACCGTGATGAGTGGCAGCTTTGGGAACGCCATGGGGGAAAGGTTTGATCCCTCGAAAGGCGAGATATTGAAGCCGGGCTCCGTCTTCGCGCTGCCGGCAAAGCACCCCCATTATGTATGGACGACAAACGAAGAAACGATGGTCCAAATTGTATTCACCGGGCCGGGGGGCATCGTGTTCATCGATCCAGCCGACGATCCGCGCAAGAAGTAAAAACGAACGCCGAAGCATAAAAAAGGCCACCTCAATCGGGCGGCCTCTTTCGTAATTCCGACACCGGCGCGATGTCGGCTGTTGGCCCATCGCTGCCGCATCCCCACGGCGAGGATATGTCGGCTGTAAGGGGTAGATCGGACCTAACGTAAACCGGGCCAAAACCTCGCGATTGACCCTAAGCGGACTCTAGTCCTGGTGAGCGGCAGATGGAATGAAAGTCGGCGCCTTAGCGTGCCACGGGCGTCTCGCGGACAACCCTGCCATTGCGGTCGGCATAGATCAGTCTGTCGTCAGCGAGGCGAATGGAGGATATCCGCGCAAAGGCCGACCCAGGGTCGCGCGGCGCCACAAAATCATCAGCCAGACGAAACCTCCCCCCTTCCAGCTTTTCCAGAACGAAATAGCGTTCCTTGGCGACTTGCGGGATTTCCATAAAGCGGACGGCAAACTCTCGTCCAACGGCGACCACGTCGTCAGCGCTTCCCATGCCGTAGCCCGGAACCTTGATATTGCTGAGCTGACGCGCGACGTCGTGCCAGTCCGCGAAAAGCGGGCCAACCTTCGCATCT
This sequence comes from Bradyrhizobium sp. SPXBL-02, assembly GCF_051853065.1. NCBI lineage: Bacteria > Pseudomonadati > Pseudomonadota > Alphaproteobacteria > Hyphomicrobiales > Nitrobacteraceae > Bradyrhizobium > Bradyrhizobium sp. SPXBL-02. The sequence continues at coordinate 3,817,377 of NZ_CP182474.1, forward strand.
GTCATCAGCTTCTCGACGCGCGGAATTTCCGATGCTGCAAGGTTGGCGGGATCGTTCTTGTAGTCGTCGTAATCGACATACTTCTTTGACAGCCGGATCTTCTCGCCGCGGTAATCCATCTCATCGCTGCCGAACGCCTCGACATAGGCCATACGCCCGAGCACCACGGCGCCCACCGACGCCAGAAAGATTCCTAAAGCGACGATCGACCTTCTGGATCGTGTCAACGTGCAATTCTCCAAGCTGCCCCTAAGGCGAGGACTCTATAACAACTAGCCTGCCATGCGGTCGGGCGCCATGATCGCCGTTGGCCCAACTCTGACGTCTGGTGACGCCGGCTTCTGGGCGGCTATCAGGAGCACAGCGGACCTTATCCGCGTTCCAACTGCGGCGCGGGTTTATGACGACGCGCGCTAGACGGCCACCGCGATTTTTCTCTATACGGGTAAGGGTGCGTTGAGTTGAACGGAAGCCTGGGCCTCGGCCCGCAACCTTTAGCCCGGTCAACTCCCGACGCCGCCGACCAGACGCGGGCGGCGATTTGCCAGCGGCTTCGCCGCGGGCAGCGCACGTAGCCACGCGCGAAAACTCACGATCTCCGGACAGTCCGCCGTGCCTTCTGGCGCAACCAGCCAATCACCCGGGCCCGATCCCTCATCCATCCGCTCGCAGCGATAGCCGGGATGGTGGCTCACGCCGCGGGCGATCAGCACGTCTACCTTGCCCTCGACGAGCTCGTGCAGGCCGGCGGGCTGCAGCACGCGCAAACCGATCTCCGCATGTGCGCTGCGAAACTCCGCAAGTTCGAGGCGGCGCAGGTCGTAGCTGCCGTGGACCCCCACTTGCAGCAGCACGGTGCCTGACGGCTTCAATTGCGTGGTCGCCTCGGCAATGTGGCGGAAGCCTTCGGAGATCCCGGGCAGATAGGCCTGGCCGGCCTCCGTGAGGATGAGCTGCTTGTGCAGCCGCTCGAACAGCTGCACGCCGAGGCGCGCCTCCAGCGCTTTCACCTGCTGCCCGACGGCCGCGGGCGTGACGTGCAGTTCGTGCGCGGCCAGCTTGAAGCTGAGATGGCGCGCGGCGGCCTCGAAGGCGCGGAGCGCGTTGAGTGGGGGCAGGGCGTATGTCATCGCAACTGCACTTTGACACCGATGGGCCGCGTCCCTGCAATAGATTTTCTTGCGCTGAACCGCAGCAATGATGCTTTGCGCTAGCGTGGTGCCGCCGGATACGCTTGACGCGCAAATCCGGAGAAAGGCCATGTCGCCAGCTCACATCGTCAGCCACAATCCAGCAACGGTTCACCCGCCCGCCGGCGGCTACAGCATGGGCCTGGAGCTGAAGCAGCATCGCCGCCTGCTGTTCATCAGCGGCCAGGTGCCAGAAAGGTCCGACGGCACCGTGCCCGACGGCTTCGAGGCGCAATGCGAGCAGGCCTGGCGCAATGTCAGGGAAGTGCTCGCCGCGGCAGGCCTTGGCGTCGAGCACCTGGTCAAGGTCACCACGTTCCTGACCGACCGCAGTCAGGTCGTCACCAACCGCGCCATTCGCCGCGACATGCTCGGGGAACACCAGCCGGCGCTGACCGTCGTGGTCGTCGAGACCGTCGACAGCAAATGGCTGTTGGAGATCGAGGCGATCGCCGCGGAATGAGGCGGCGGCGTCGATTTGCAATGAGCCAATCATATCAGGTGTCCAATGGCTGAGATCCATCCGTTCTACCAGACGCACCGCCATGCGATGGAAGCCGCCATGCGCGAGCGACTAGACCTTGCCGAAGCGATGCTTCGCGAGCGCGCGCATCTCTCCGATATCGATGGAGTCAGGCAGGACGTGATGGACGAATTCGCGATCGTCCTCACCCAGATGCCCTATGTCGGTGGCGCGGCAAGCCGCATGAGCGATTTCTTCATGCGCCTGACCGGCTTCATGGCCATCAGTCGGGTGCTGCGGCGCCACGGCGTGCCGGTGCCCGTGATCGGCGAGATCGAGCGGGAAACCTACAAGGCGCAGCTGCTGACGATTCCCGAAGCCGAGCGTCTCGCCGCGGGGCATCAATTCATGTCACCGGAGAACCAGGCCTTGATGCGCGAACAGGCGGCAAGAAGCGTTACAAAAGCTCATCAAGCGGAGTTTCCGGAAGATTTCGTCTACGATTTCGTCGAGCCGGGCCCGCAAGACAGCTTTGAGTTCGGCATCGACTACAAGGCCTGCGGCTTCTGCAAGCTCGCGGCGCGTCATGGCGACAAGGAGATCCTCCCGAACATCTGCGGCCTCGACTTCGACGCCTACGCCACGCGAGGCATCCGCCTGGAACGGACCCAGACGCTGGCGGGCGGCGCCAGCCACTGCAATTTCCGCTTCTCGCGATTAGACCGCACCCGCTGACCGCGCGATAGAGGTAGATCCTGGATCGCCGTTCTGCCGCAACCTCGTCATTGCGAGCGCAGCGAAGCAATCCAGAATCCCTCCGCAGAAAGACTCTGGATTGCTTCGCTGCGCTCGCAATGACGGGGTAAGCCACGGGTCTTCGAGGCGGCTGCCGATGATGACATCATACCCCTGTTTTGCCCGACGGAGCAAATCGGCTTCGTAAAATCCGCAAGTTCACGACACCCGCCGGCAAGTCATTGATTCCGCTGGCCCCGGCTACTGTGCATGGGGTTGTTTTCGCACTTTTTGTTTTGCCGGCCGTCTACTCCGCCGCTTTCTCCCTCAAGCGCTGCGCATAGACGTTGATGACCAGCGCCGCCAACAGGATCAGGCCGCGGATCAGGATCTTCAGGAAGCTGTCGATGTTGACGTGGTCGAGACCGTTGTTGAGCACGCCGAGGACGAACAGCCCGACGATGGTGTTGCCGATGCCGCCGCGGCCGCCGAACAGGCTGGTGCCGCCGACCACGACGGCGGCGATGGAATCGAGCAGGTAGGTGTCGAACTCGTTCTGCTGCGCGCTGCCGAAATGGGCGACGCCGAGCATGCCGCCGATACCAGAGCACACCGCCGAGATCACCATGACCGCGCCGAGGATCAGCTTGACGTTCAGACCCGAATATTCGGCCGCCTCGCGATTGCCGCCGACCATGTAGACGTAGCGGCCGAAGCGCGTGTAGGTCAGCACCAGATGGCCGCCGAGCAGCATGATGGCGGCAACGATGACGATCCAGGGGATGCCGCCGATTGAGCCGGAGCCGAGCGTCGTGATCAGGCTCGGCACCTTGTAGGCGATCTGGCCGCGCACCAGGAGCGCCGAGATGCCGGCGGCGATCTGCATCATCGCAAGCGTCATGATGAAGGAGGGGATGCCGATCACGGTCAGCCCGAGCGCGTTGACGAGGCCGAGCAGGGCGCAGAGCAGGAGCGACAGGATGATTGCGACCGCGCCGGGCAGGGGAATGTTGGCGATGTTGACGTAGGATTCCTGCAGCGTGAAGTAGGCGACCGCAATGCCCGTGACGTTGGCAATGCTGGCGATCGACAGGTCGATCTCGGCGCAGAGGATCACGAAGGTGAGGCCGACGGCGATGATGCTCGTCACCGACACCTGCGTCAGGATGTTGCCGAGATTGTCGAGCGTCGCGAAGGAGGGGCTGGCGAAGGCGAAGAAGGCGGTGAGGAAGATCAGCGTCAGGAACGGGGCGATGTTGCGCATCTGCGAGCGCAGGAAGGGCGCAAGGCCCCGCGCCCGTTGTCCTGTCGCCAAAGCCGTCTCGCTGCTCATGTGCTTCTCCGTCACGCCGCTTCCAGCAGGCGGTCCTTGCTGACCGGCTCGTTCTTGAATTCACGCACCAATGCGCCGCGCTTGAGCACGAGGATGCGGTCGGCCAGCGACAGCACCGTTTCCGGCTCGGTCGACAGCACGATGATCGCGAGCCCCTTTGTTCTGAGGTCGCGGACGATGTTGATGACGTCGTTCTTGGCGCCGACATCCATGCCGCGGGTCGGCTCGCACAGCACCAGCAGCTTGGGCGGGTAGGTCAGCCATTTCGCCAGCGCGACCTTCTGCTGGTTGCCGCCCGAGAGCATGCCGAGGTCGAGGCCGACCACCGGCGGCCTGATCTGCAGCTGCTCGACCTGGCGCCTCGCGATGTCGCGCTCCTGCGCCGGCTTGAGCAGCAGCGAGGAGATGCGGTCGAGGATGCTGATCGAGATGTTCTTGTAGACCGGCTCCTGGTGAAACAGCATGTCGCGCCGGCTCTCCGGCACCAGCGCCACGCCGGCGCGGCGCGCCGCAGCCGTGCTGGCGAAAGTTTTCGGCACGCCTTCGACTACAAGCGTGCCGCTGTCCGGCTTCAGCTTGCCGAACAGGATGCGCGACAGCTCCTGCTGGCCGCAGCCCATGAAGCCGTAGATGCCGAGCACCTCGCCGGCGCGGGCCTCGAACGATACGTCTTGAAGGCTGCGGGACAGCGACAGCTGGTCGGCCTTGAGAACGACCTTGCGGTCGCTCGGCTGCGGCAGCATCAGGTCGTCGGTGTAGCTATGCTCGAGCGCCTCGCCGCCGCGGCCGATCATCGCCTCGATCAGCGCGCCCTTGCTGGTCGCCGCGCTCGCCGTCTCCGCGACCTTCCGGCCGTTGCGGAACACGGTCACCGTGTCGGACACCAGCAGGATGTCCTCGATGAAATGCGAGATGAAGACGATGGCGGTGCCTTCCTCGCGCAGCCGCCGCAGCGTTGTGAACAGCCGCTCGACCTCGGGTGGGGAGAGGGCGGAGGTCGGCTCGTCCAGGATGACGATGCGCGCGCCGGAGAACAGCACGCGCGCGATCTCGATCAGCTGCTGCAGCCCGATCGGGAGATCCCCGAGCCGAGCCATCGGGTCGACGTCGATGCCGAAGCGGGCGAGCTGCTCGCCCGCCTCGCGCGCCATCCGCCGCCATTGCACGAGGCCGAGGGCGTTGGTCGGCTGATTGCCGAGGAAGACGTTCTCCGCCACCGTCAAGTCGGGCGCGACGCTGAGCTCCTGGTGCACCATGGCGATGCCGGCGGCGTGCGCATCGCGCGCCGAGCGAAAATGCATCTCCCGGCCGTCGACCAGGAAGCGGCCTGAGAACTCGGTGTGCACGCCGGCGATGATCTTCATCAGCGTGCTTTTGCCGGCGCCGTTCTCGCCGACGAGACCATGGATCTCGCCGGGATAGAGCGCGAAGTCGACACCACGAAGCGCTTCGACGCCGCCGAAGCTCTTCGTGATGCCCTGCAGTTCCAGGATGGGCTGTTGTCCCACGATCATGAAAGTTCAGATCTGAGGCTCAGATCAGGAAGTGATCCTGCATCCACTGCATCCCGGCCGCATTCGCCTTGGTCACGACCGGGCCGTCAGTCACGACGTTCTTCGGAATGCCCTGTCCGCTCTTCTCGCCGCCGACCACGGCCGAGACGCCCGCGATGATGGCGCCGCCATGGATGCGGCACGAGGGATTGCGGACGGTGGCGAACATGCGGCCTTCGCTGACCGCCTGGATCGCCGGAGGCATGGCGTCGACCCCGCCGATCAGGATGTTGGTGCGATTGCGTGCCTTCATGATATTGGCGGCGGCCAGCGCCATGTCGTCATTGTGGAAGAACGCCGCGTCGATCTGCGGGTATTTGGTCAGATAGGTCTCCCAGAGACGTGCGGTCTTCGACACGTCCCAATCGGCCGGTTGGGTGTCGAGCACCTCGATCCCCGGGAATTGCTTGACGACCGAGTTGAAGCCCTTCGCCCGTCCTTGCGCGCCGGTATGGCCGAGCGCGCCCTGCGTCATGATGATCTTGCCCTTGCCGCCCATGGCGTTGCACAGCGCCTGCGTCACCGATGCGCCCATGAACTCGTTGTCGGGGGCGAGGAAGGAGTGGACGTTGATCTGGTCGAGTGGCGCGATCAGCGTGTCCATGTCGATCACGGGCGTGCCGGCGTCGATCATCTTCTGCACCGGCTGGGTGAGGGTGCCGATGCCGAAGGCTTGGATCGCCACGAAGTCCCATTTCTGCGAGGCCATGTTGTCGATCGCCGCGCGCTGCTTCACTGCATCGAGCTGGCCGTCGAACCAGGTGACCTCGACATTGAACAGCTTGCCCCAGAATTCCGCGGCCTGCTTGCCTTGCGCGCACCAGGTCGCCTGAAGACCGGCATTGGAGAAGGCCGCCTTCAGCGGCTTTTCGCTGCGTCCGACCTCGGCGGCCAGTGCAGGGTTTATGCCCATGCTGCCGAACAGGGCAGCCCCGGCGCCGGCGGTCGCAGCCGCCTGAAGAAGATCGCGCCTCGTCGTCGAGAAATCTTTCGTCCCGGACATCGCTCGCTCCCATATATACTTGTCGTCGGCGCGTCATTGGTAGCGCTACCGATGTCCGAAAGTCTCTCACAAGAGTTGTTCGCACTCAATCCGCAATCAGCCGCAGCGTCGTCGCGGCCCGCGTGTTGGTGCAGCGCAAAGCGTCAAGTGGGCGCGGCGGCGAATGCATCGATCTCGGCGAGCAATGTATCCCAGGCCTGCGCGATCTCCGGCGCCCATTCATCGCCGAGCAGAGCGCGGAGCGCATCCCTGATGACGGCGAAGAACGCGACGAACAGCTCGCGCGGCGTGCCATAGGCATCGTGCGAGGCGAGCTCGCAGGCGATCAGCCGGAAATGTCCGCGGCGCTCGTCGGCGAAATCGAGAATTGCCTCGATCGTCAGCGCGAGCATCGACCCCTTCACGAGGTCACCGCCGTCCGAGCGGAACATCGCCTGCGTTTCCGGATGCTGATCGAACAGACGTTGGTAGACCAGGGGCGTGAGATCGGCGCAGCGGGAGGCGGCGCGTTCGAAGCTGTCTTCGATGGGATGAGAGGCCGCGTTCATCGACAGGTCAGCCGCGCGGGCAAAAAAAGAGCGGGGCCCTGGCCCCGCTCAAAAATTGTGTCGACCCTATTATCCCCGATCTTAAGATTTGATCTTGATTGACGGGGCGACGCTGCGTTTTGCGCGCCAGGGGCTCCTCCCGAGACTTGGACCACCAGGCCTCGACCTCGCGGTCAGCGCCTGAGCAAGAGGGATGCTAGATCAACTTTTCTCACTTGTCATCATTTTCAGCAACGAATGTTCAAAATAACAGCAGCTGACGAAATGATCGGGCTTTTAGCCATCTAAGCACATGACAAATATAAGAAATCTGTGGATGGGCGGGGGCGGGGCAGCTGCCTCAATTGCCGGACGCCAGCCGCAGGAGGGGGCTCCGGCCCCAGTTTTTAGCGAAATTTGCGGTGTGCCAAGTAGCCGGCGGAACCGACCTCGACTCGGGGGCCGGCGCGGTGTTTAGTTAGCGCACGAACGAATGGTTCGCCGGATGCGCGCACGCCTGCAAAAATTCCTGCCTCTGGTCCTGCTCGCCCTGGTGATGCAGGTGCTGGCGCCGATCGCCGCCTGTCTCGCGGCGGGCCAGGCCGTTGCCGATCCGCTCTCTGCCGCCATCATCTGCCATGGTGCAACTGAGCAGGGCGGCCCGGTAGACCAGACCGGGACGCCGGCCGCAAAAGCCGGCGCATGTGCGCTTTGCTGCCTCGCGCACGCTGGCGCCTCGCTTGACGCGCCGCCCCATGCGGCGTTCTCAACTCCCGTCCGCCCCATCGCCCGCATCGTCTGGCATGTGGCGAACGCGCCCGTCCTCGCCGCCGTCGACGGTTCGAGCGCCCGGGCACGCGCTCCCCCTCGCATTTCCTGATCCGCGAAACCTTCAGCTCCGAGCCGGCTTCGGCCGTGCCGGGATCGCAATGCACCGGCTCTCTGCCGGCATCAGGAATGACCGCATGCCTCGTTCAGGCTTCTTTCGACTGCTTTCCGCACCAGGAATTCTGCTTGCCTCAGCTTCTGCCCTCGTTGTGCCGTCCAATGCGATTGCGGAGGAAAACCGAGGCGAGCTTCCTCCCGTCACGGTCGACGCGCCGCGGGAGAAACGGGCCTCACCAGCCCGCGCACAGCGAGCTGCCGCGCGATCAACGCGGGCCCGCGCGCCTGCAACTGCGCCTGCACAACCGACGGCAGCTTCCGAAGGGGGCCCCGGCCCCGGTGCCCTGACGGTTCTCACCGCCCAGCAGGCGCTGAGCGAGATCAACCAGACGCCGGGCGGCGTAGCGCTGGTCACAGCGGAGGCCTACCGGAATTCGACTCCCGCCAACACGATCAAGGATATCCTGGACTACGTGCCCGGCGTGTTTGCGCAGCCGAAATGGGGCGACGATACCCGGCTTTCGATTCGCGGATCCGGCCTGTCGCGCAATTTCCATCTGCGTGGCGTGCAGCTTTACATGGACGGCATCCCGATCAACACGGCCGACGGCTACGGCGATTTCCAGGAGATCGACCCGACCGCCTACAAATACGTCGAGGTGTACAAGGGCGGGAATGCGCTGCAGTTCGGAGCCAATTCGCTGGGAGGCGCCGTCAACTTCGTGACGGCATCGGGACGCGACCGATTTCCGAATGGCGTCTCGCTCGACGTGGGAGCCTTCGGCTTCAGGCGACTGCAGGCCAATGCAGGGGGCGCCAACGGGCCATGGGATGGTTTCGTCACCGCATCGACGCAGGTCACGGACGGCTTCCGCGATCACAGCTTCGGCTCGGGCAACCGCGTGAGCGGCAATGTCGGCTACCAGTTCTCGCCGGATTTCGAGACGCGATTCTATCTCAACGCCAACGAGGTGCGGCAACGCATTCCAGGAACCGTCACCAAGGTGTCTGCCTTGACCAATCCGGAGGCCGCGGCTCCGGCGAACGTTGCCATGGACCAGCAGCGCAACATCGACACGGTCAGGCTGGCAAACAAAACGACGATCCGATTCGACGACACCAGGTTCGAGTTCGGTGCCTTCGGCGTCGACCGGCACCTCATGCATCCGATCTTCCAGTGGCTCGATTATCGCTACAAGGATTACGGCGGCTTCGCGAAAGTTACGGACGACCGCATTATCGGCGGTTACCGCAACAGGCTTGTCGCGGGCGTCAACCTGTTGAATGGCAGCATCGACAATCAGCAATTCGCTAACATTGCCGGACAGAAGGGGGCATTGCTGTCGTCGTCGGTCGATCGCTCGGAGAACACCTCGATTTACGTAGAGGACAGCTTCTACTTTCTGCCGAACGTCGCTGCGATTGCCGGCACGCAATTTCTGCATGCGACGCGCAGTCGGCGGGACCGGTTTTTTAGCGACGGCGACCAGTCGGGAGCAACCCGTTTTGATCTTTGGTCGCCGAAGTCGGGTCTGCTGTGGCAGATCGACCCGACGTGGCAGGCCTTCGCCAACGTTTCGCGGAGCGCCGAAGTGCCGAGCTTCGGCGAGAGCGCGCGCGGTCCTGGCATTCCGACGATTCCGTTCACCAGTATCCGTCCGCAGATTGCGACCACCTACGAGATCGGGACGCGCATGCGACGGCCCGACTATTCGTGGGAGTTGACCGCCTATCGCGCCAATATCCGCGATGAGCTGCTGTGCCTCTACAGCGCCTTCGGCAATTGCAACGTGACCAATGCCGACCGAACCTTCCATCAGGGCGTGGAGGCTGGGGCAGGGGCAGCAATCTTCCGCGACATCTTCGTGAAAGGAGGAGCGCCCGACAAAGTTTGGCTCAACCTTGCCTATACTTATAACGATTTTCGCTTCGATAGCGACCCGACGTTCGGCAACAACCAGCTGCCCGGTGCGCCGCGTCACTATTTGCGCGCCGAATTGCTCTACAAGCATCCGACCGGGTTCTATGCCGGTCCGAACGTCGAATGGGTGCCGCAAGCCTATTTTGTCGACAGTATGAACACGTTGACGACGGAGCCGTATGCACTGCTCGGATTGAAAGCGGGCTTCGACAATGGCGGGCCGTTCTCCGCCTATATCGAGGGTCGAAACCTAACCAGCAAGACCTACATTGCAAGCGCCAGTATCATCGATCGCGCCACCGCGACGTCAGCGTTGTTCGAGCCAGGAGCCGGCCGGGCGGTCTACACCGGAATAAGGTATCGATGGTAAGCGCACTGAGGCTGCCGCGACCACCACGACCGACCGTGCTCGATCAGATCAAAACCGAGGGAACCAAATGAACAGGATCAAGCTTTCAATTCTCGCCGTCGCCATGCTGCTCGGCACCAGCGCGGCGTTCGCAGCCGAGGACGTCAAGGCCGGCGATCTCGTCATCTCGCAGGCCTGGAGCCGGGCAACGCCGGGCGGCGCCAAGGTCGCCGGCGGCTATCTGACGATCGAAAACAAGGGCAACGCGGCCGACAGGCTGGTCAGCGTGTCCGCCGACATCGCAGGCAAGGCCGAGATTCACGAGATGGCGATGGACAACGGCGTGATGAAGATGCGCGCGCTCGACAAGGGACTGGCGATCGATCCAGGCAAGACCGTGAAGCTCGCGCCCGGCGGCAATCATTTGATGCTTCAGGAGCTGAAGGGGCCGTTCAAGCAGGGCGACAAGGTGCCGGTGACGCTTCAGTTCGAGAAGGCCGGAAAGATCACTGTTGCCCTCGACGTCCAGGGCGTCGGCGCGCAGGCCCCGGGCGATGGCGGGCACTCGGGTCACATGGACATGAAGAAAATGCCGGATCATTCGGGAATGAAGAAGTGATGGGCATGATCTGCTCATAACTGGTGGAGCAACAGCATGGATCGAAGAGAGTTCAACGCGACGCTTGCCGCCGTATCCTTACTCAACTTCGTCGCGCCGCCTGCACTTGCGCAGCCGGCGTCGCCGACACGACCGCGCGTGGGCCTGTTGATCCATTCGGACATGATCCTGCTTGATTTGGCCGGTCCGCTCACCGTGTTCAGCATTATGCAGGCTGACGTCCACCTGATAGCCAAAACAGAGCAGCCGGTCATAACCGACGTCCGCTTGCCGGTTACGCCGACGGCGACCTTCCAGAGCGCCCCACAGATGTTCGATGTGTTGTTCGTGCCTGGAGGTCTGAAGGGAACGGTCGCTGCGATGCAGGACCGTGAAACTATCGAATTCCTCAAGCAGCAGGGTGGATCGGCGCGCCTCGTCACTAGCGTTTGTACCGGTTCGCTCTTGCTTGGCGCCGCCGGGCTGCTGAGGGGCTATCAGGCCACGTCGCACTGGTATGTTCGCGATCTGCTCGCGCAGATGGGTGCGGTGGTGCGGACCGATCGCGTCGTCGAGGATCGCAACCGAGTGACGGGTGGCGGCGTGACGGCCGGCATCGATTTTGCGCTCGCGATCGCCGCTCGGTTGGCGGGCGAAGAGGTTGCACGACGAATTCAGCTCGTGATCGAGTACGATCCAAAGCCGCCGTTCGATTCCGGATCACCCGAGCGTGCCGGTCCTGCGCTGGTGGGCGATGTCTTGAAGCGGCGGCAGGACCTTATTCGCGAAGCAGAATCTGCAGCAAAGGCGGCCGGTGCCGCAATGCATCTATGAACAAGTGAGGCTCCAATGCGAATAGGTTCGATTTACGCCACCACGACGGCTGCATGCCTGTTGGCAGCCGTGCCCGCAAGCGCGCATGTCTCGCTGGAGACCAAGCAGGCCACCATCGGCGCATCCTACAAGGCGGTCTTCACCGTTCCGCATGGCTGCGCGGGCTCGCCGACGGTGAAGATCCGCGTGCAGATTCCGGAAGGGGTGATTGCGGTGAAGCCGATGCCGAAGGCCGGCTGGACCATCGATGTCGTCGAGGGCAAATATGCCGGGGAATACGACTATCACGGCAATAAGCTCTCGTCCGGCGTCAAGGAGGTGGCGTGGTCCGGCGGCAAGCTGCTGGACAAGAACTATGACGAGTTCATCATGCACACGGTGCTCACCGACAAGCTCAAGGCCAACACGACCTTGTACTTCCCCGTGGTTCAGGAATGCGAGACCGGCGTCAGCCGCTGGATCGAAATCCCAACCGAGGGGGCAGGGCATTCTCATGAGGGCAAGTCGCCGGCGCCTGGCGTGAAGCTCCTGCCCAAACCCTGATGCGCCTCCTCGCCGCGCTCGCGACGCTGCTCTTCGCTGCGGGCTTTGCGAGCTGTGCGCTCGCGCATGCGGCGCTGATCTCGGTGGAGCCGGCGAGCGGCAGCACGCTCGCGACCGCGCCCAAGGTGGTGGAGCTGCGGTTCAACGAGCCGGTGACGCCGGGCGCGATCCGGCTGATCGACGGGGCGGGCAGGGCGCGGGACGATTCGCGTGTCAGTGCGTCGGGCGAGACGATTTCCGTGGCGATGCCGGCGGATCTACCTGAGGGAACCGCGGTCGTCAGCTATCGCGTGATCTCGCAGGATGGCCATCCGGTGGTCGGATCAGTGATGTTTTCAGTCGGCACGCCGTCGGACACGAAGCCGCCGGCGAGTGCGGGCAACGGGTTGGGCGCGCTGATCTGGCTGGCGCGCGTTGGCCTCTACCTCGGACTGTTCGTTGGTGTCGGTGGTGTGTGGTTCGCGCGCTGGATATCACGGACGTTGACTGGCATGACCGTGCCGCGCGTTGCGCTCGCGGTCGGCCTTCCGAGCGCCGTGGTATCCCTCGGTGCGCTTGGTCTCGATCTCCTCGGCCTGCCGCCGGCGGCGCTCGCGACGGCCGCGCCTTGGAAGGTCGCGTTCGCGACCAGTGCCGGCCGCGCGCTTCTTTTTGCCACCGCCGCGATGCTGTTCGCTCTGCTGGCGCTGCGCAGCGCATGGCCTTCGCGGGCTCTTGCGATGATGGCGGTGGTCGGTGTGGGCTTGTCGCTCGCCATGAGCGGGCACGCCGCAACGGCGCCGCCTCAGATGATGATGCGCCCGGCGATGTTTCTTCATGGCCTGTGCGTTGCGCTGTGGATCGGCGCTCTTGCTCCGCTGGCGGCTTTACTGTCGAAGCCGACGCCAGCAACATTTGCCGTCGTGAACCGCTTCTCGGCCATCGCCGTGCCGGCCGTCGGCGTGCTGGCATTGACGGGGCTTGCCCTTGCCATTGTTCAGCTCGAAAAGGCGTCGGCGTTGGTCGAGACCCGCTACGGGCTCATCCTCTCGATCAAGCTCGCGCTGGTCCTCATGCTGCTCGCACTTGCGGCGCTCAACCGCTTCCGCTTCACCCCGCCACTCGCGCGTGATCGCGGGGCCCGGTCCATCCTCAAGCGCTCGATCCTTCTCGAATGTGCTGTCGCCCTCGCCATCTTCGCCGTCGTCGCCGGCTGGCGCTTCACCCCGCCGCCGCGAACGATTGTTCCGGAGACGCCTTTGGCAATCCACATCCACAGCGACAAGGCGATGTTCCAGGTGCTGGTGTCTCCTGGAAAGGTCGGCAAGGACGATTTCGTGCTCCAGCTCATGACCGGCGAGGGGACGCCCCTGGCAGCCAAAGAGGTGACGTTGACGCTCAGCCTGCCCGAGCGCGGGATCGAGCCGATGGACCGGGGCGCCTCGCTCGGGCCGGACGGCTACTGGCATGTGCGCAAGGTCGAGTTGCCCTTCGCCGGCCGCTGGCGCGTCCGGATCGAGGCGCTCGTGAGCGATTTCGAGAAGATCACGCTCGCGGATGAACTCGATGTGCCGCCGCCCTAGGCTCGCCGGCTTTGCAGAACATGCTGCTGTTCGAGTCAAACCTGAAGGCAACGGAAAAATGACAGGAATTTCGTCGCGTTAGCGGCTTTTCCTCATTCCCGGCCTTGTGTTTTCGCTTCCAATCCGGTTTCACTGCAGGCGATCACTGATTCCCAGAGTATTACCATGCGGTTGTCGCGGTTCTTTCTGCCCATCCTGAAGGAAAATCCGAAAGAGGCGGAGATCGTCTCGCATCGGCTCATGCTGCGCGCCGGCATGATCCGGCAGGAGGCGGCCGGCATCTATGCCTGGCTGCCGCTCGGCTTCCGCGTGCTGAAGAAAATCGAGCAGATCGTGCGCGAGGAGCAGAACCGCTCCGGCGCGATCGAGGTCTTGATGCCGACGCTCCAGCTCGCCGACCTCTGGCGCGAGAGCGGCCGCTACGATGCCTATGGTCCGGAGATGCTGCGCATCGCCGACCGCCACAAGCGCGAGCTGCTGTACGGGCCGACCAACGAGGAAATGATCACCGAGATCTTCCGCGCCTATGTGAAATCCTACAAGAACCTGCCGCTGAATCTCTATCATATCCAATGGAAATTCCGCGACGAGCAGCGTCCGCGTTTCGGCGTGATGCGCGGCCGCGAGTTCCTGATGAAGGACGCCTATTCGTTCGATCTCAACGAGGCCGCGGCGCGCGTCGCCTACAACAAGATGTTCGTTGCGTACTTGCGCACCTTCGCACGGATGGGACTGAAGGCAATCCCGATGCGCGCCGAGACCGGTCCGATCGGCGGCGATCTCAGCCACGAATTCATCGTGCTTGCCGAGACCGGCGAATCCGGCGTGTTCATCAATCGCGACGTGCTGGACCTGCCGGTGCCGGGCGAGGACGTCGATTATGAGAGCGACCTGACGCCGATCATCAAGCAGTGGACCTCGCTCTACGCAGCGACCGAGGACGTCCACGACGCCGCGCGCTTCGAGCAGGAGGTGCCCGGGGACAAGCGGGTGAACACCCGCGGCATCGAGGTCGGCCAGATCTTCTATTTCGGCACCAAATATTCCGAGCCGATGAAGGCGCTGGTGGCGGGGCCTGACGGTGTCGACGTGCCGATCCATGGCGGCTCGTACGGCGTCGGCGTCTCGCGCCTGCTTGGTGCCATCATCGAAGCCTGCCATGACGATGCCGGCATCAAATGGCCGGAGGCGGTGGCGCCGTTCCGCGTGTCGATCCTCAACCTGAAGCAGGGCGATGCCGCGGTCGATGCGGCCTGCGAGAAGCTCTATGCCGAGCTCACCGCCAAGGGCGTCGACGTGCTCTACGACGACACCGACCAGCGTGCCGGCGCCAAATTCGCCGCTGCCGACCTGATCGGGATCCCCTGGCAGATCATGATCGGGCCGAAGGGGCTCGCCGACGGCAAGGTCGAGATCAAGCGGCGCAGCGACGGCGCGCGCGAGACCATGTCGCCTGCCGACGCGGTCGCAAGACTTGTGGGCTGATAAGGCTGGTCGGCTGAATATTGTTCATCGCGCGATATCGCGGCCGCCAATCCGGCCACAATTGACCCCGAATCATGGGATTATCGAGCGATGGATGAGACCATGACCGAAACCGTGCAAACCGCGCCTTTCGCGCCATTCGAGTGGATGCTGTCGGCGCGCTATTTGCGGGCGCGCCGCAAGGAAGGATTCATCTCGGTCATTGCCGGGTTCTCCTTTCTCGGCATCATGCTCGGCGTCGCGACGCTGATCATCGTCATGGCCGTGATGAACGGCTTCCGCAAAGAGCTGCTCGACAAGATCCTGGGCCTCAACGGCCACATCCTGGTCCAGCCCCTGGAATCGCCGCTGACCGACTGGAAGGACGTCGCCGAGCGCGTCAGCCAGGTCGGGGGCATTCGTCTTGCCGCGCCCGTGGTGGACGGTCAGGCGCTGGCGTCATCGCCATGGAACGCCTCCGGCGTCCTCGTGCGGGGCATCCGCTCCGACGATCTCAACAACCTCACCTCGATCGCCAAGAACATCAAGCAGGGCTCGCTCGAAGGGTTTGACGAAGGGCAGGGGGTCGCGATCGGCCGCCGCCTCGCCGACCAGCTTTCGCTGCATGCCGGTGACAGCATCACGCTGGTGGCGCCGAAAGGCGCGGTGACGCCGATGGGCACGACGCCGCGGATCAAGCCGTACAAGATCGTCGCGGTGTTCGAGATCGGCATGTCCGAATACGATCTCGGCTTCGTGTTCATGCCGCTCGCCGAAGCGCAGGCCTATTTCAACCGCAGCAACGACGTTACCTCGATCGAGGTGTTCACCACCAACCCCGACAGGATCGACGCCTTCCGCAAGGCGGTGACGGAGGCGGCGGGCCGGCCGATCTTCCTGGTCGATTGGCGGCAGCGCAACTCGACCTTCTTCAATGCGCTCCAGGTCGAGCGCAACGTGATGTTCCTGATCCTGACCATGATCGTGCTGGTCGCGGCGCTCAACATCGTCTCCGGCCTGATCATGCTGGTGAAGGACAAGGGCAGCGACATCGCGATCCTGCGCACCATGGGCGCCTCGCAGGGATCGATCATGCGGATCTTCCTGATCACGGGCGCTTCGATCGGCGTGGTCGGCACGCTGGTCGGCTTCTGCGTCGGCCTCGTGATCTGCCTCAACATCGAATCGATCCGGCAATTCCTGTCCTGGCTGACCTCGACCGAGCTGTTCTCGCCGGAGCTCTACTTCCTGTCAAAACTGCCCGCCGAGATCGACGTCGGCGAGACCACGGCCGTCGTCATCATGGCGCTGACGCTGTCGTTCCTGGCGACGCTCTATCCGTCGTGGCGCGCCGCGCGCCTCGATCCCGTCGAAGCGCTCCGGTACGAGTGAGGGGCTGATGGAGCAACAGCAGGGGGCGGAAGATGTACCGGTCATTTATCTCCACGAGATAAAGCGGCAGTACTTGCAGGGCGAGGTGCCGCTGACGATCCTCGACGGCGCCAAGCTGGCGCTGTGGGCTGGCCAATCGGTCGCGCTGGTGGCGCCGTCGGGCTCGGGCAAGTCGACGCTGCTGCACATCGCGGGCCTTCTGGAAGCACCCGATTCCGGCGAGGTCTATGTCTCGGGCGCGCCGACCTCGCAGCTGCCCGACATCGAGCGCACGCAGCTGCGCCGCACCGATATCGGCTTCGTCTATCAGTCGCACCGGCTGCTGCCGGAGTTCTCGGCCCTCGAGAACGTCATGCTGCCGCAGATGATCCGCGGCCTGAAGAAGTCCGAGAGCGTCAAGCGCGCCAAGGAGATCCTCGGCTATCTCGGGCTCGGCGACCGCATCACCCACCGCCCCGCCGAGTTGTCCGGCGGCGAGCAGCAGCGTGTTGCGATCGCCCGTGCAGTGGCCAATGCGCCGCGCGTGCTGTTTGCGGACGAGCCGACCGGCAATCTCGATCCTGGGACCGCCGAGCACGTGTTCCAGGCCCTGATGCAGCTGGTCAAGGCGACGCACGTGTCGATGCTGATCGCGACCCACAACATGGAACTCGCCGGCCGCATGGACCGGCGAGTGTCGCTGTCGCACGGCCAGGTGGTCGAACTCGACTAAGAACCTTCGAAAACAACCCCATGCACAGTAGCCAAGTGCTTGGTGGGGCTTCCAAAATCAATCGACGACGGCGCTCCCCCCGCCGCCTCAGGCTCAGGGCCTGATCACCGTAATTTTGAACGGCCCGCCATTGGCCGCGGCATGCGCCACGGCTTCATTGGCGTGGTCGAGATCGAAGGCCGTGGTCTCGTACTCCTCCAGCTTGAGCAGTCCCGCGCGCACCAGCGCGATCAGGCGAGCCGCGGAATCGCGCGGATACATCCAGACGCCATGGATCGTGATGCATTCGCGCATGATCCAGTTGTAGGGCAGCTCCAGGCCTGGACCGCCCTGCATGTTGACGCCGCCCATCAGCACGACGCGGCCATTGGGCCGCACCGTCATGATCGCGGCGCGCACCACCGTCGTGGCGACGGAGGGCGGCATGATATCGAACGCGCAATCGATCGGGGCAGGCACTGCGCGCTTCATCAGCTCACGGTCGTCATTCTCGTTGCCGGTCAGCTTCACCGGCCTGACGCGCGCGCCATAGCGACGCACGAGTTCGGCGAGCATCTTCTCGTTGCGGCCCGGCGCCACGACCCAGGCCGCTCCCATTGCGAGCGCCACGGCCACGGCGGCGCTGCCGAAATTGCCGGTCGCGCCGCTCACGAGCACGGTCTCGCCGGGCTGCAGCCTTGCGGCAAGGAAGCCGCCATAGGGCACGAGCATGGTGCCGAGCACGCTCCATCTCGCGGCCTCCGCTTCGCTGAGTTCGCCGAGCCGCGTCACGTTCTCCGTCGGCACCCTCATCCGCTCGGCGAAGGAGCCGTGGTGAAAATATTTCTGTAGCTGCATGCCGCCTTCGCCGCGCGCGCTCACACCCTGCAGGTGAATGTCCGGAGCGATCGCGTCGTCGCGCGAGCGCACTGTCGGATCGCAGAGCACCCAGTCGCCCACGGACAATTTTGTTGCGTCCGGGCCGATCGCGCGCACACGGCCGACCCCGCCGGCTCCGGGAATGACGGGCAAGTCCAACGCGTACTTGCGTTCACCGCTGAACACTTCATTGGAATAGGACAGCACGCGGGTGGCGACGACATCCACGATCACTTCGCCGGTGCCGAGCACGGGTTCGGGGACGTCCTCGATGACGAGCGGGGATCCGAAAGATTTGAGTACAGCAGCCTTCATGATGTCGACCTTCGTTCGCACCTCATTGTGAGGTGCACGGAATATGCGAGGACTGTCGCGCGGCAAGAAGGCCTGGTATTATCCTAGTATTGCCTTGTCCCTCCCCACGGAGCACGTCCATGGCCGACCCCCGCCGCGTCGAATTCGGCGACTTCCTGAGGTCCCGTCGCGAAAAGCTGTCGCCGAAAACGGTCGGGCTGCCCGCGGGTAGCCGGCGTCGCACCGCGGGGCTGCGCCGCGAGGAGGTCGCGCAGCTCGCCGGCATCGGCGTCGACTGGTACATCCGCCTCGAACAGGGCCGCACGGTGAGCCCGTCCGTCACCACCGTGGATGCGCTGGCCCGGGCCCTCCGTCTCAGCAAGGCCGAGCACGCGCACCTCAAGGCGCTGGCGCGCGAGCGCGCAAGAAGCCCGTTCACGCGCGAAATCGTGCCACCGCCCATTCGGCGGATGATCGAGAGCCTGCACCAGCCGGCCTACATCACCGGCCGGCGCTGGGACGTGCTGGCCTGGAACGATGCGGCCGAAGAGATCTTCGGCTTCGGGCGATTGCCGGAGCAGGATCGCAACACGCTGCTCCTGATGATGACCAACAAGCAGGCGCGAAAATCCTACGGCGCCGGTTGGGAGAACGTCGCCAAGGCCATGGTGGCGATGTTTCGCGCCAATCACGACGTCTGGGCCGGCGATCCCGCCTTCACGGAGCTGCTGACGCGACTGCGCGAGGGCAGTCCGGAATTCGTCGAATGGTGGGAGGCACACGACATCCGCAGCACCATCTCGGGGCGCAAGACCATGAACCATCCGACCAAGGGCGTGCTGCACTTCGAGCACACCAGCTTCCAGGCCAACGACGATCCCGCGTTGAAGCTCGTGATCTATACGCCGGTGTAAGCCGGTCGTTGTTGAAGCGACTTGATCATCACTCGCCTTGGCAGCAGGCGTCTTGATGCCTAGCCGCCCCCGCGCCGGGAACCTAAGGCTCCCCCTACGGTTACTGTTTCATCGGTGTGCAGGTGGAGCGAGGGACGTGTTCGGGGTTGACCGATGACGACAGCGACCGGGAGACGCTCGGCCGATCGCAACGCCGTCCTTGCCACCCTCGGCGATCTTATTCGAGAGATCGGCAACCCTGACGATCTCGCCTATGCGGCGGCGGAGCTGCTGGGCCGCAGCCTCAATGTCAGCCGGGCAGGTTACGGCACCGTCGATACCTCAGCCGAGACCATCACCATCGCGCGCGACTGGAATGCGCCTGGGATCTCGAGCCTGGCCGGCGTGCTGCGATTTCGCGACTACGGCAGTTATATCGAGGACTTGAAACGGGGGGAGACGGTCATCTGCGCCGATGCCGAAAAGGACCCTCGCGTCGGCGACCGCGCCCGAGCTCTCGAGGCAATCTCGGCCCGCGCATTGGTCAACATGCCAATCTCCGAGCCCGACGGGGTTGTTGCGCTGCTGTACCTCAACAATGCCACACCGCGCGAATGGAGCCCCGCGGAGCTGGAGCTCATCCGCGAGGTTGCCGAACGCACCCGCACCGCCGTCGAACGTCGCCGTGCCGAGAGCGCGGTGCGCGAGAACGAAGCGCGGCTCCTCTTTCTGGACGCTCTCAACAAGGAAACGGCCAAGACGCGCGATGCGGACGGCGTCATGGCGGTGACGACGAGAATGGTCGGTGAGTATCTCGGCGTCTCCAACTGCGCCTATGCCGACATGGATCCTGATCAGGACGGCTTCACCATCCGCGGGGACTGGGCCGCCCCCGGTGCGACGCACATATTGGGGCACTACAGCCTTGCCGACTTCGGCGAAAAGGCGGTGCGAGAGCTGGGCGCCGGCCGGCCCCTCATCATCAACGACAATCTGAAGGAGATCGCCCCCAACGAAGCCGCCACTTTCCAGCGTATTGGGATAGGTTCGACGATCTGCATGCCCTTGGTGAAGGAAGGGCGACTTACCGCCTTGATGGCCATTCATCATCGCGGGCCGCATCTTTGGACGGCGCGCGAACTTGCCTTGCTTACCGAGGTGACGGAGCGATCATGGGCGCATATCGAGCGCGTCCGATCGGAGCAGGCGGCGCGCGAAGCAGCCGAGCGGCTGGTCCTCGCCAACAAGGCTGCCGGAATCGGCACCTGGGACTACGATCCGGTCAACGATATTCTTCGATGGGATAGCCGCTGCAAGGAGGTGTTCGGTCTCTCACCGGATGCCGAGGTCAGCTATGAGGGCTCATTCCTGAAGGGCATCCATCCCGACGATAAGCAGCGCACCCATGAGGCCGTCTCGGCCGCGTTACAGCCCCATTCTCCGAGAAGTTACAACATCGAATACCGGACCGTCGGCATCGAGGATGGCCTCGAGCGCTGGATCGCCGCAACGGGTCATACGATCTTTTCCGATGGCCAGGCTACCCGATTTATCGGGACCGTGCTGGATATCTCCGCGCAAAAGAAGACCGAACGTCATCTGAGGATCCTCAACGACACGGGAGCATCCGTTGCCCGCGAACGCGATCTCGACAGGATCGTCCAGATCGTGACGGATGCCGGCGTCGAGCTGACGGGCGCGCAGTTCGGAGCCTTCTTTTATAACGTCGTGGCCGCGGACGGCGGCAGCTACATGCTGTATTCGCTGTCCGGCGTGCCGCGATCCGCTTTCGAAAACTTCCCAATGCCACGCAACACCGCCGTGTTCGAGCCGACCTTCAAGGGCACGGGCGTGGTGAGGTCGGACGACATCCTGCAAGATCCGCGCTATGGCAAGAATGCGCCGGGGAAAGGCATGCCCGAGGGCCATCTTCCGGTCCGGTCCTACCTGGCAGTTCCGGTGATCTCGCGAAGCGGCGAAGTGCTCGGTGGGCTTTTCTTCGGTCATGCGGAGGTCGGTCGATTCCACAAAGAGCATGAGGCCGCATTGCTCGGCATTGCCGGCCACGCCGCGACGGCAATCGACAACGCCCGGCTGCTGACCAGGCTCGAAGCGCTCAATGCCGAACTCGAGCAACGTGTCTCCGACGAGATCGCCGAGCGCATGAAAGCCGAGGAGCAATTGCGGCAATCGCAGAAGATGGAAGCCGTCGGGCAATTGACCGGAGGGATCGCCCACGACTTCAACAACATGCTGGCCGTGATCCTCGGCAGCCTGAATCTCGCCAAACGGCGGCTCGGCAAGGGAGAGCCCAACATTGACCGCTTCCTTGAGAGCGCCATGGATGGTGCAAACCGTGCCGCGACGTTGACGCAAAGATTGTTGGCGTTCTCGCGACAGCAGCCTCTTGCGCCTGAGGTCATGGACATCAACAGGATGGTCGGTGAGATGAGTGAGCTGCTCGAGCGCTCGCTCGGCGAGCTCGTCCGTCTCGAGACGGTCCTGGCGGCTGACCTATGGCGCGTCAAGGCAGACCCTGCCCAGCTCGAAAGCGCTCTCATCAATCTGGCAGTCAATGCACGCGATGCCATGCCGAAGGGTGGCAGGCTGACGATCGAAACGGCCAATGCCTCGATAGATCGAAAATATGCCCGTGAATACGCGCTGCAGCCGGGGCAGTACGTTCTCATTGCGGTGACGGACAATGGCACGGGCATTGCGGCGGACGTGCTGGGAAAGGTCTTCGATCCGTTCTTCACGACCAAGGTCGTGGGCAAGGGGACTGGACTTGGCCTCAGCCAGGTCTACGGCTTCGTGCGGCAGTCGGGCGGCCATGTCAAAATCTATTCGGAGGTGGACGTCGGCACGACCGTGAAGATCTATCTTCCACGCTTCGCGGGCGAGGAGACTATCACAACGCCGTCTCAAGGGGTGCCACATCCCGGTGCAAGCCTGCAGAGCGAGACCATCCTCGTCGTCGAGGACGACGAGCGGGTCCGCAGCATCTCATCCGAAAGCCTGCGCGAGCTTGGCTACACCGTTGTCGAGGCCGCGAACGCCAGGGAGGCGATCGGGAAAATCGAAAGCGGTTTCATTCCAGATCTGCTGTTCACCGATGTTGTCATGCCAGATATGACCGGTGCCGAACTCGCGGCCGAACTGTCAAGACGATACCCGGACCTGAAAGTGCTGTTCACGACCGGCTACACGCGCAACGCGATCGTCCATAATGGCGTGCTCGATGCCGGCAAGCATTTGCTGTCCAAGCCCTTTGCGATCGAAGACTTGGCCGCCAAGGTCCGCTACCTGCTCGACGAAGGTTGAATGATGTTACGAGTTGAATCGCCCCGGGGCGATGGCCGACGGCCTTTCAAGGCGCCAGAGCGCGCGGAGAGTTTGTGCTGACGGCCGGTTGAGGCGCAGGCGTCCACGGGCTCTCGGGCCAAGGAGCTGCCTGCCAGGGAGCCGCTTGCCCAGGCGTCGTCGGCCAGGAGCTTGTCGGGCCCGTCGTCGGCAACGCGCAGGATGCCTTGAGCCGGGCCCACTGTGACGGCAGGCCCGCCAGGTCGAGCTCGAACCTCGTGATGTCCGTCTTGTCGTCCGCTATCGGCGTGGTTTCGCGGACCTGCAGGGAGCGGGAGGCCATTATTGCCTTGACCATGTCGGCGTCGATATTGCCGCGCCAGACCTCGTACTTGCCGGTCCGTAGCGGAGATCCTCCGGCCGCCTTGTCCTTGGCGGCATCCGCCGTGATCAGGATCGTGCTCTTGCCGGCGGCCGTTTCGTCGACCTCGGCCGCAAACGTCAGCGGCGCGCCCTTGCTGCTTTCGCAAGACAGGCGCAGCTCCATCGTTCGGAACGTGGCGGCGCTCTCCTTCTTTGCGGTCGCGATCTTGCGGACGAACGGCCGGGCCTCTTTCTCCAGCGTCCAGTTCGTTTCGGCAAGCGATCGCGTGTCGATGCCGAAACCGTAGAGCTCGGATCGCGTCAGCACGTGCAGGCTTTCGAACTTTACCGTCCGGATGAGCGAATCGAGATCGCGGCTAATTCCCATCGCTGCGATGAACGCGGCGCGATCACGATCGGCCGCCAACAGCCGGCGGCGCCTGTATTCCGCGACGGCCGCCGGATCGGGCCGTCCGTCAAAGGCGAGCACCAGCCTCGAATTATGCACCGCCATTGCGGCATCGGGGGCGACCTCGCGCGACGTCGCACCGAGAAACACGTATCCGCAGGCCGAGTTGCACATGGCACGGTACGTGGTGAGCTCGGCCTCGACCTCGCCGTTTGCGTTCTTGAGCTTCAGGCACGCGGCGTCCACCTGCGTGCCCGCAGCGCAGGCGGTCGCGATCGTCCGGCCGACCCTGGCAATCGCCTTGCGGCTGCGTAGCAACCGCCCGATCGCATAGGACTGCTCGACGTTGCCGCCGGGCGAATGCAGGTAGATCGGACGCTGCAGGTCTTTGACCGCGGCGAGGAAGCGGCGAATGCGCAGCGCAGCCTCCCGATCGATCTCGCCTTCGATGGCGATCCAGCGATCGCAGCCCGGGCCGCATGCATCGGGTGGCCCCTTGGCGAGATAGATCGTCAGCCTGGAGGCAAATCCGGCTTTCTCGGTCGGCGCTGCTTCGGCACGCAAAGTGCCCGGGAGCAAGAGCGAGGCCAGGAGGAGCAGGATACGGGCGAGCATGGCAGGATCGACTGCGCGAAGGACAGCTGGACGGACGCTATACGATGACTGGCGCGGTCACAACTTGCGGCCGCCTGCGCCGTGCGCATTCATTTCGGACAGACATCCGGCAAATGTGTGCGAGACGTTCCGGCGCCTCGCGGTTCGCACGTCGCCGCGGCGAACTCGATCATCCGCCGCTCGCCGCAGCGCGGCCCGGGCGGCGGTGCAGATCGGATTGCGCGGATTAAAAGTTTGCGCGCGCGCAGCTCCGCTTGGCGGGAGCATGCCGTGAGGGCGAGCAGGAGTGCGGCGCGGCGAGCTCAGCGCGCCGGATCTCGAACCTGCAATTGCTCAGTCTCGGCCATTCATCGCCGTGAGACAGAAGGAATGATCCTTGCCGAACGTGCACGAGCGAACTCGCGATTGGTGCGAGTGCGAATGTGATGAATGCGAGCGAAAATATGGCGACAATGGGATGAGTAACTCCACCGCGATTTTCGACTCTCCCATCACGCGAATGTGCGCGCGACGATGTTACGCCCGCATGCAGTTGATCTCGTCTCTCGACGTTGGAACTGCTGAAAACCCCTTGTTTCAAAGGGTTTCGCGCACCTGCGATTAACATTCGTTAATGAGCAGCGTCCTTTGGATTGCACTGTGGCGTCGCGGTTACAGCAATTCCGTCGATCGCTGTTATGACCACGCCACGGCCCGGGGGCCTCTGAAGAAACTGGAACGGGAATCAAATGAAGAAGAAGTTGTTGCTCGCCGCTGTCAGCCTTGTCGCGCTCAGCGCGGCTGCGCCGGCGCTGGCTGCCGATCTCGCGGCACGGCCCTACACCAAGGCGCCGCCGGCGGCGATCGCTGCTGTTTACGACTGGAGCGGCTTCTACATCGGTATCAACGGAGGCGGTGGTTCGTCGCACGCGACCTGGGACTTCGTTGGTCTCGGTCGTGAAGGTTCGCACGACGCGACCGGCGCCACGGTCGGTGGCCAAGTCGGCTATCGCTGGCAGTCTGGACAGTTCGTGTTCGGCCTGGAAGGCCAGGGCAACTGGGCTGACTTCTCGGGCGACAACGTCAGCGCGCTGTTTGCCACCCGCAACCGCACCAAGATCGACGCGTTCGGTCTGATCACTGGCCAGGTCGGCTATGCCTGGAACAACGTGCTGCTCTACGTGAAGGGTGGTGCGGCTGTGGTCAGCGACAAGTACGAGATCTACGGCCTCGGTGGTCCGCTGCTGGCGTCGACCAGCGACACCCGTTGGGGCGGCACTGTCGGTGCCGGCCTCGAGTACGGCTTTGCGCCGAACTGGTCGGTTGGCGTCGAGTACAACCACATCTTCCTGGCCGACAAGGACGTCACCTTCGCCGGCTTTGCCGGTACGGAGCGCATCCGTCAGGACGTCGACATGGGCCTCGTCCGCCTGAACTACAAGTTCGGCGGCCCGATGTTGGGTCGCTACTAAAACCGACCCGCTCCACGCGAGCGGCCGACGAAAGCCCCGGCCTCGGCCGGGGCTTTTTTATTGCGTGAATTCAGCGAGTTAACCATCGCGCTGCGACATCTCGGGTTAGGCTTGACTCCTGAGAACGAAATGAGAACAATGTTCTTCATACGTTCTAGCGAGGGAGCGAGACCATGTTCAGGATTTTCGTGGAAGAGGCGGCTGCGCTGGCGTCCATCACGCTGTTCGTCGGGATGATCGCGATCTGGGCCCAGGTCATCCCGCAGCTTTGAGCATCCCGCAGCTTTGTCCCCGCAGCTCCGGGGCAGGCCCGGTTGGGGAAAAGCGGGACGACGCGGCGAAGCGGCCGCTCCGGCGTGGACTCTGGCGGCGCGAGACCCCACCATTGCGATGCCGAGTCGGCAGCGCGAGTGCATGATGCCTTGAGGAGCCGGCGACCGCCCCATCTCATCTGCAAGAGGCCGTCACGCGACCATGCCGAGCGCCGGATTTGTCCACCTTCACGTTCACTCGGCCTATTCGCTGCTCAAGGGCTCGATCAAGATCGCCAAGCTCGCCGAGCTTGCCAAGAAGGACCACCAGCCGGCGCTGGCGCTGACCGACACCGACAATCTGTTCGGCGCGCTGGAGTTCTCCGACAAGATGGCGGGCTCCGGCATCCAGCCGATCGTCGGCTGCGAACTGGCCATCGATTTCGGCGATCAGGATCCCAACGCGCGCAACGCGATGGGGCCGTCGCGCGTGGTGCTGCTGGCCGCGCAGGAGCGCGGCTATCGCAGCCTGATGCGGCTGAACTCGCGCGCGTTCCTGGAATCGCCGGACAGCCATGCTCCGTTCGTCAAGCTCGACTGGCTCGAGGACGAGACCGAGGGCCTGATCGCGCTGACGGGCGGGCCGGACGGCCCGATCTCGCTGGCGCTCGCCGGTGGCATGGCCGAGCTCGCCGGCGTGCGGTGCGAGCGTCTCGCTGCTCTGTTCGGCGACCGCCTCTACATCGAATTGCAGCGCCACAACGCCGAGAAGGAACGGCGCGTCGAAGGCGGCTTGATCGACATCGCCTACGCCAAGGGGCTGCCGCTGGTTGCAACCAACGAGCCGTATTTCGCGACCACCGACGATTACGAAGCGCATGATGCGCTGCTCTGCATTGCCGGTGGCCGGCTGATCGCCGAGACCGACCGCATGCAGCTGACGCCGGATCATCGCTTCAAGACGCGCGCCGAGATGGCGGTGCTGTTCGCCGACATTCCGGAGGCGCTGGCCTCGACGGTGGAGATCGCCGAGCGCTGCTCGTTCCGGCCGATGACGCGCAAGCCAATCCTGCCGTTCTTCACCGTGGGTGCGGCGCAGAGCTCGGATGCCGCCGCAGTCGAGGCCGCCGAATTGAAGCGCCAGGCGGAGGAGGGGCTGGCCAAGCGCCTGAGCGTCCACGGCCTGTCGCAGGGCACGACGGAGGAGACCTACGCCAAGCGGCTCGCCTTCGAGCTCGACGTCATCACCCGCATGAAATACGCGGGCTACTTCCTGATCGTGTCCGACTTCATCAAATGGGCGAAGAGCCAAGGCATTCCGGTCGGGCCGGGCCGCGGCTCCGGCGCGGGCTCGCTGGTGGCGTGGGCGCTCACCATCACCGACCTCGATCCGATCAGGTTCGGCCTGCTGTTCGAGCGCTTCCTCAATCCGGAACGCGTCTCGATGCCGGACTTCGACATCGACTTCTGCCAGGACCGCCGCGGCGAGGTGATCAGTTACGTGCAGCAGCGCTACGGCCGCGATCAGGTCGCGCAGATCATCACCTTCGGTACGCTGCAGGCGCGCGGCGTGCTGCGCGACGTCGGCCGCGTGCTGCAGATGCCCTATGGCCAGGTCGACAAGCTGACCAAACTGGTGCCGCAGAATCCGGCGGCGCCGGTGACGCTGGCCGCCGCGATCGAGAGCGAGCCCAAGCTGCAGGCGTTCCGCGACGAAGACCCGGTGGTGGCGCGCGCCTTCGACATCGCCCAGCGTCTCGAAGGCCTGACCCGCCACGCCTCGACCCACGCGGCCGGCATCGTGATCGGCGATCGTCCTCTGAGCGAGCTCGTGCCGCTCTACCGCGATCCCAAATCCGACATGCCTGTGACCCAGTTCAACATGAAGTGGGTCGAGCCCGCGGGGCTCGTGAAGTTCGACTTCCTCGGCCTGAAGACGCTCACCGTGCTCGACGTCGCCTGCAAGCTGCTGAAGCCGCGCGGCATCGATGTCGATCTCGCCACGCTGCCGATCGACGATGCCGAGAGCTACCAGATGCTGGCGCGCGGCGACGTGGTCGGCGTGTTCCAGGTTGAAAGCCAGGGCATGCGGCGGGCGCTGATCGACATGCGGCCGGACCGTTTCGAGGACATCATCGCGCTGGTCGCGCTGTATCGGCCGGGCCCGATGGCGAACATCCCGACCTATTGCGCGCGCAAGCACGGCGACGAGGAGCCGGAATATCTGCACCCCGTGCTGGAGCCGATCCTGAAGGAGACCTTCGGCGTCATCATCTACCAGGAGCAGGTGATGCAGATCGCGCAGGTGATGTCGGGCTATTCGCTCGGCGATGCCGACCTGCTGCGCCGCGCTATGGGCAAGAAGATCCGCGCCGAGATGGACAAGCAGCGCGACATCTTCGTTGCGGGCGCGGTTAAGAATGGCGTGCCGAAGGGGCAGGCCGAGACCATCTTCGAGCTGCTCGCAAAATTCGCCGACTACGGCTTCAACAAGAGCCACGCGGCGGCCTATGCACTGGTGTCCTACCACACCGCCTACATGAAGGCGCATTATCCGGTGGAGTTCATCGCAGCGTCCATGACGCTCGATCTGAACAACACCGACAAGCTCTCCGAATTTCGCTCCGAGGCGCAGCGCCTCGGCATCAAGGTCGAGCCGCCGAACATCAACCGCTCGGGCGCGACCTTCGAGGTCGGCGAGAACACGATCTACTACGCGCTCGCCGCGCTCAAGGGCGTCGGCATCCAGGCGATCGAGCAGATCATCGCGGAGCGCACCCGAGGCGGCCTGTTCACCTCGCTCGCCGATTTCGCCGCGCGCGTCTCGCCGCGCGCGATCAACAAGCGCATCATCGAAAGCCTCGCCGCTGCCGGCGCCTTCGACACGCTGGAGCCGAACCGGGCGCGCGTCTTTGCCGGTGCGGACGCGATCCTCGCCGCCTGCCAGCGGGCGCATGAAGCTGCGACCATCGGCCAGAACGACATGTTCGGCATGTCGGCGGATGCGCCGACCATCATGCTGCCGCAGGTCGAGCCGTGGCTGCCGGCCGAGCGGCTGCGCCGCGAATACGACGCGATCGGCTTCTTCCTGTCGGGACATCCGCTCGACGATTACGCGACCGTGCTGAAGCGGCTGCGGGTGCAGAGCTGGGCCGAGTTCTCACGCGCGGTGAAGACCGGCGCCACCGCCGGCAAGGTCGCCGCGACCGTTGTCTCGCGCATGGAGCGGCGCACCAAGACCGGCAACAAGATGGGCATCATGGGCCTGTCCGATCCCACCGGCCATTTCGAGGCGGTGCTGTTCTCGGAAGGCCTCGCGCAATATCGCGACGTGCTGGAGCCCGGCGCGGCCGTGCTGCTGCAGTTAGGCGCCGAGCTCCAGGGCGAGGACGTCCGCGCCCGCGTGCTGCATGCCGAGCCGCTCGATGACGCCGCGGCCAAGACGCAGAAGGGCCTGCGCATCTTCCTGCGCGACACCAAACCGCTGGACTCGATCGCCAAGCGTCTCGCCGGGCCCGATATGGCGGCTACCAACGGCGGCGCGCCGAAGGTCGGCAGTCCCGGCATCGCACCGCGCGGAAGCGGCGACGGGGAGGTCTCGCTGGTGATGATGCTCGACCTCGAGACCGAGGTGGAGATGAAGCTGCCCGGGCGCTTCAAGGTCTCGCCGCAGATCGCCGGCGCGATCAAGGCGGTCGCGGGCGTGGTGGACGTGCAACAGCTTTAGCTTCTCCGCCGCGCGTTCCGGTTTTTACAAAGTAGTCGTACTGCATCGGTTGCAACCCAGCGCTGATTCCGACTAGCATGTGCCCCGGGGAATGGAATGGGGCGTGTGATGCTGCGACAGGGTGCGTTGTTGTTGGCCGTTTGTGCCATGCTGACGGGGTGCGTCAGCAATCAGGTCGGAACGGACTTTGCGTCGGTGTCTAAGAAGGTCGGTCCTCCGCGCGCGGGGCACGCGCGTGTGGTGTTCCTGCAGGACAAGAGGAACGGCCTGAGCATGGCTATTTGCGCCTGCGAGGTGAAACTCGACGGTGCTCCGCTCGGAAAAATCGTGGCTGGGAAATATGCCTATGCCGACCGGCCTGCCGGACGTCACGACGTGCTGGTCACTGAACTGATGTTTCCGGGCGAGACCAAGCGCGAGATCGTCATGGAGGCAGGCCGGACGCATTTCTACCTGATCAAGAGCAGCGCCAGGCACGATGCCGCCATGGGTGGCGCCGTGCTCGGCGGTTTGGCCGGACTTGCGGTCGTGTCCGTCGCGACGGCGGGCGAGGCTAATCTCGGGCCGGGCGAGATCGTTGCTCTGGATGAGGCAACCGCGCGCACGAAACTCGCGGAGCTGGAAGCCGTCGAGTAGGGCGCGCGGTACGATGACGTGCCTCTGATCGCGCCGGGCACGGGGCTTGTGGACGCGGGGCAGCTCTGGAGCGCGAAGAGATCTTGACGAAGCATCGCCGTGATCTGGATCGTTGCTTGAGCACGATCTGCGCGTGAATGCGTGCCGCATTCGTCGAGAAAAGGAATTGTCGCAATTTTTTCGGATCACTCTTTGGCGGGCTGATCTCGAATGCCTGCAGGCGGACGCAGGTCGGTGCAATCGTCGGGCGCACGATGGGCCACGCGTTTCGGCTTGCAGCATAGCACGCGGTGCAGCAATCATCGATTGCATCAATTAACATTAGTTATTTCTTCATTTCGGCGCACCGATCTTCGCGATACGCTTCATTCGTCCACTGACCCCGAGGAGATGTCACATGTGCGACAAGTGCTCTGCCTCTCTGCATCACAAACCTCTGCCTCAAGACATCGCGCCGTCGCGGCGATCGGCGATGCTGTTTGGCGCCGCCGCGTTCGGCATGGCTTTCGCGGGTGGAGCTTTCGCCAGTGGCGCCTTGGCCAAGGACGCCAAGCAGCCGCCGAAGCCGCAGAATGTGCTGTCGCCCGACGCGTCGCTGAAGCGGCTGATGGAGGGCAATGGGCGCTACGTCGCCGGCGTGTCGCGGCGCCACGATTTCAAGCACGAGCGCGAGGCGCTGGCCGGCGGGCAGAACCCGTTCGCGGCCGTGCTGAGCTGCGCCGACTCGCGCATCGCGCCGGAATACGCTTTCGACACGGGTCGCGGCGACCTGTTCGTCTGTCGCGTCGCCGGAAACTTTGCCGGCACCGAGACCATCGCAAGCATGGAATATGCGGTGGCGGTGCTGAACACGCCGCTGATCCTCGTGCTCGGCCATGATGCCTGCGGCGCGGTGGATGCGACGCTGAAGGCGATCAAGGACAATACGTCGCCGCCGGGGCACATTCCCTCGCTGGTCGATGCGATCGCGCCCGCCGCAAAGGCGGCGATGCAGCAGGGCGGGGACGTGCTCAACAAGGCGATCCGGCAGAACGTGGTCGACAACATCGCCAAGCTGAAGACGGCCGCGCCCATCCTCAATGCCGCCGTGGAGCAGGGCAAGGTGAAGGTCGTCGGCGGCATCTACCGGCTAACGACGGGCACGGTCGATCTGATCGCCCAGGGCTGAACGGGCCGGGGAGCCTCGCGCCGCAGTGCGGTCGCGAGGCTTGCGCCCGACGTGCAGGTTCGACGTGGAGTTGACTTGGGTGGCGGCGCCATGCCACCGCCCCAATCCGGGCATCTCGTTCAAGTGCCATTCAGCTGGCCGCGCGCCTGATACGCGGTGGCCACCTCAACAACAAAAGCGGGCACAGCCATGCGCGGGACGCTCAAAGTCTTCCTCTGCCTTCTCCTGGCGGTCCTTGCCGTGGGCTTGCCGCAACAGGCGCGTGCCCAGCAGCAGGAAAAGCGCATCGCGCTCGTGGTCGGCAACGGCGCCTATGCCAAATCGCCGCTGGCGACCACCGCGAACGACGCCGGCCTGATCGCACAAACGCTGCAGGCGGCGGGCTTCGACGTGGTCGGCGCGCGCGATCTCGACGGCGACACGCTGCGCAAGAGCCTGCGCGATTTCATCCAGAAGGCCCAGGCGTCGGGGCCGGGCACCGTCGCGATGATCTATCTTGCCGGCTACGGCGTGCAGCTGGCCGGCGAGAACTATTTCATCCCGGTCGATTCCAACATCAGCCGCGACACCGACATACCGACCGAGGCCCTGCGCATCAGTGACTATGCGCGCCAGCTCGCCTCGATTCCGCTCAAGGCCAATATCGTGGTGCTCGACGCGGCCCGGGCGCAGCCCTTCATCGAGGGCGGACAGCCGATCGCGAGCGGTTTGGCGCTGGTCGAGCCGGAGCCGAACATGCTGATCGCTTTCAACGCCGCGCCCGGCACGGTGGCGCCGGAGGAGCCGGGGCCCTACGGCATCTATGCGCAGTCGCTCGCCGAGATGATCCGCACCGGCGGCCTGCCGCTGCCCGAGGTGTTCGACCGCGTCCGCCTGCGCGTCAACGAGGCCTCCAAGGGCGCGCAGGTGCCCTGGAACGAGCAGAAGATCTCGGCGCCATTCTCGTTCTTCGAGCGCGCGCCCGATGCGCCGCCGCCGGCGGCTGCGCCCGACCAGGTCGCCGCGATCCGGAGCAAGCCGATCCGCGATCTCGGCGTGCAGGATGCCTACGCCGCCGCGCTCGAGCGCGACACGCTGCCGGCCTATGAGGAGTTTCTCGCGGCCTATCCGAACGACCCGCTCGCCAAGCGCGTGATGGCGATCGTTGCCGCGCGCCGCGAAGCCATCACCTGGCGGCGGACCTACCGCACCGACACGCCGGAGGCCTATTGGTCGTATCTGCGCCGCTATCCGCGCGGGCCGCATGCGGCAGACGCACGGCGCCGCCTTGCGATCCTCACCGCGCCGCCCGAGCCGCCGCCGAGCTTCGCGATGATCGACTACGACGTGCCGCCACCGCCGCCGGAGGAGGTGGTCTATGTCGACCGTCCCGTGCTGTATTTCAGCGATCCCGATTTCGGCTTCGCGCCGCCACCGCCGCCGCCGGTCTATTACCTGCCGCCGCCGCCGCCGGATTTCGTCGTGCTGCCGCCGCCACTGCCCGTGGTCGGCCTGTTCGTGCTGCCGCAGCCGGTGTTCGTGCCGATCCCGGTATTCGTCAGGCCGCCGGTCTATGTCGCGCCGCCGCCGAACAACATCATCTATCAGAACATCCACAACACGACGGTCATCAACACCGTGATCAACCGCCCGCCGGCACCGCCGCCGGCCGCGGGGCCGGCGCCCGGACCGGGCAATCTGGCGCCGGCGGTTGCCGGCCGCGCCACGCCGGCAGGTCCGGCCGTGCCGCAGGCGGTGGTCCAGCGCGCCGCTCTGATCCAGCAGGGCAAGGCGCCGATGCCGCCGAGCGCGACGATCCAGCCGACGGCGAAGCCGGGTCTCGCGGCACCGGCTCCGGCCAATGTTGCGCCTGGCACGACGGCGCCGCCGCCCGCAGGCGCCAAGCTGCCGCAGGCCAATACGGTGCCGGCGCCGGGAGCGCCCGGCAGCCCGCCGGCCGGAGCGGCGCCCGGGACGGGGACGCCGGGCGGCACACCCAGTCCGACCGCGACCGCGCCCGCCGGCAGCGCCGCTACACCCCCGCAAGCGCTGGCGCCGACCAAGCTGCCGCAGGCCAATACGCTGCCCGTGCCCGGCACCCCCGGCGGGCCGCCGCCGGCTGGAGCGGGGGCCGCGCCCGGGACTGTCCCATCCCCAGGCAAGCCCGCCGCGACCGCCACGGCGCCGAGCGGCAACGTCCCACCGCCGCAGCCGAACGCGGCTACGACGCCCAATCACCCACCGGCTTCCGGAAACGCGACGAATCCGTCCGCGGCCCTGCCCAGGCCGGGGACAACGACCCCGCCTGTGCCAGACCTGCGCGGCAGGCCGGGCGGGCCTCCGCCGGGCGCTTTGCCGCCGCCGAGCGCGGCCACCGGCAAGCCCGCCGCCCCGACTGCGGCCAAACCCGTGACACCTCCGCCGCCACCCTTGGCGGCGCGGACACCGTCCGGAGTTCAGGATCGTCGGCCCGCACCACCGCCGCCGCAGGCCGGCAGGCCCGCCGCTGCGCCTCCGCATCCTCAGGCTCTGGCAAGGCCGGCGCCGCCGCCTCCGCCGCGGGTTGCGCCACCCCCGCCGCCGCGGGCCGCGCCTCCGCCCGTCGCCGTGGCGCGGCCGGCGCCACCGCCGCCACCTGTTGCCCGGCCGGCGCCGCCTCCGCCCGCGATGGCGCGGCCGGCACCACCTCCGCCGCCTGTCGCACGGCCAGCGCCGCCGCCGCCACCACCTCCGGTCGCCCGACCGGCGCCGCCGCCGATGGCCGCAGCGCCGCATCCGCCTCCGCGGCCGGCCGGCCCGCCACCGAAGAGCTGCCCGCCGGGCCAGCCAAAGTGTTAGGAGGCTCAAGGGGCAGGGGACGCTCGGAAGCGAGCGCAGCCTAGAGGCGTCCCCAAAGGCCCGTTATTTCCTTGCTTCTGGCCGAAATGGCGCTATATAGCGCGCCATCTCACACGGAAACATGGCTCACAAGGCCGTCCGGTGGCAGCCGGGGCGAGAACGCTCCGTTTTGCTCACACGTTTCCGGAGGAACCAACCGGAGAACTAGAACGATGGCACTACCCGATTTCACTATGCGTCAGCTGCTGGAAGCTGGCGTGCACTTTGGTCACCAATCTCACCGCTGGAATCCGAAAATGGCTCCGTTCATTTTCGGCACCCGCAACAACATCCACATCGTCGACCTCGCCCAGACCGTGCCGATGCTGCACCAGGCCCTCCAGGCCGTCAGCGACACGGTGGCCAAGGGCGGCCGCATCCTGTTCGTCGGCACCAAGCGCCAGGCCCAGGACGGCGTTGCCGACGCGGCCAAGCGCTGCGCGCAGTATTTCGTCAATTCGCGCTGGCTCGGCGGCACGCTGACCAACTGGAAGACGATCTCGGCCTCGATCAAGCGCCTGCGTCACCTCGACGACGTGCTCTCGGGCGGCGAAGCCAATTCCTACACGAAGAAGGAGCGCCTGACGCTGCAGCGCGAGCGCGACAAGCTCGACCGCTCGCTCGGCGGCATCAAGGACATGGGCGGTCTGCCCGACCTGATCTTCGTGATCGACACCAACAAGGAAGACATCGCGATCCAGGAGGCCCAGCGGCTCAACATCCCGGTCGCCGCGATCGTCGACACCAATTCGGACCCCAAGGGCATCACCTATGTGGTGCCGGGCAATGACGACGCCGGCCGTGCCATCTCGCTGTACTGCGATCTGATCGCGCGTGCGGCGATCGACGGCATCTCGCGTGCGCAGGGCGATTCGGGCGTCGACATCGGAGCGTCGGCCAAGCCGCTCGCCGAAGAGCTGCCGGCAGCGTCCTCGAGCGGTTTCCAGGGCCTTGCGGGTCCCCGCGGCACCGCCGACGACCTCAAGAAGCTCCCGGGCGTGTCGGGTGCGATCGAGAAGAAGTTCAACGATCTCGGCATCTTCCACTACTGGCAGCTCGCCGAGCTCGACCACGACACCGCGCACACGATCGGCGAAGAAGTCGGTCTGCCGAGCCGCGCGGATGCCTGGGTGGCCAAGGCCAAGGCGCTGACCGCGGAAGCGGAATAGTCAAAAAGAGCGATGGGTTGGCCGGATAGGATCCGGCCACCATTTCAGTTGACGCGACTTCCTGAGATGGACCGCGGCGGGGCGATTTGATGCCGCGCCGCGGCAAACCAGCAGGCACAAAGGATTTTCAACGATGGCAACGATCACAGCTGCGATGGTCAAGGACCTGCGCGAATCGACCGGCGCAGGCATGATGGACTGCAAGGCAGCGCTCACCGAAAACGACGGCAACATGGAAGCTGCGCAGGACTGGCTGCGCAAGAAGGGTCTGTCCAAGGCCGCCAAGAAGTCGGGCCGCGTCGCGGCCGAGGGCCTGATCGGCGCACTCACCAAGGGCACCAAGGGCGTCGTGGTCGAGGTCAATTCAGAGACCGACTTCGTCGCCCGCAACGGCCAGTTCCAGGGCCTGGTCAAGATGATCGCGCAGGTCGCGTTCGACGTCGGCGCCGACGTCGAGAAGATCAAGGCCGCCAAGGTCGGCGACGTCACGAT
This sequence comes from Bradyrhizobium sp. SPXBL-02, assembly GCF_051853065.1. Taxonomy (NCBI): domain Bacteria; kingdom Pseudomonadati; phylum Pseudomonadota; class Alphaproteobacteria; order Hyphomicrobiales; family Nitrobacteraceae; genus Bradyrhizobium; species Bradyrhizobium sp. SPXBL-02. Next base: position 3,852,926 of record NZ_CP182474.1, read on the forward strand.
CGAAACCGCCATCAATGATGCGATCGCCACCATCGGCGAGAACATGACGCTGCGCCGCGCCGCCCAGCTCGAGGTGAGCCAGGGCGTGGTCTCGCACTATGTTCACGGGGCCGTCATCGAGGGCGCCGGCAAGATGGGCGTGATCGTGGCGCTGGAATCGCCGGGCAAGGCTGACGAGCTCGCAGCGCTCGGCCGTCAGATCGCGATGCACGTCGCCGCTGCCAACCCCCTGGCGCTCGATCCCTCCGGCCTCGATCCGGCCGTGGTCAAGCGCGAGAAGGACGTGCTGGCCGACAAGTACCGTCAGCAGGGCAAGCCGGAGAACGTGATCGAGAAGATCGTCGAGTCCGGCCTCAAGACCTACTACAAGGAAGTCTGCCTGCTCGAGCAGGCCTTCATCCACGACACCGGCAAGTCGGTGGCGCAGGCGGTGAAGGAGGCCGAGGGCAAGGTCGGCGGCGCTGTGAAGATCGCCGGCTTTGTGCGCTATGCTCTCGGCGAGGGAATCGAGAAGCAGGAAAGCGACTTCGCGGCCGAGGTCGCCGCGGCCAGCGGCAAGAAGTAAGCGCCGGAACGTTCCTTCCGGCGTGCCGCCGGAAGCGGCGCCCGGACAAGGAAAGTGCTCATGACTGATCCGGTCTATCGTCGCGTCGTGATCAAGCTGTCCGGCGAATATCTCGCGGGACAGCAAGGCTTTGGCATCGATCAGCCGACCGTCGACCGGGTTGCGGACGATCTGATCGCGGCCCGCCATCTCGGCACCGAGGTCGCGGTCGTAATCGGCGGCGGCAACATGGTCCGCGGCGTCGAGGTCTCATCCCGCGGGGTGTCGCGCACCACCGGCGACACCATGGGCATGCTCGCCACCATGATGAACTGCCTCGCGCTGGAAGCGGCGATCGAGCGCAAGGGCACGCCGGCTCGGACGCTGTCGGCCTTCGTCATGCCCGAGATTTCCGAGCTGTTCACCCGCGCCGCGGCACACAGATACCTGGCCGAGGGCCGCATCGTGCTGCTCGGCGGCGGGACCGGCAATCCGTTCTTCACCACCGACACGACGGCGGTGCTGCGGGCCGCCGAGATCGGCGCGCAGGCGGTCCTGAAGGCCACCAATGTCGACGGGGTCTACTCGGCCGATCCGAAGAAGGATCCGACCGCCACGCGGTTCGACCGCCTGACGCATTCGCAGGCGATCGAGGGCGGCTACAAGGTGATGGATGCGACCGCCTTCGCGCTTGCCCGCGAGACATCGCTGCCTATCATCGTATTCTCGATCGCGGAGCCGGGCTCGATCGGCGCGATTCTGCGTGGCGTCGGCCACGGAACCATCGTCGCCGGCTGACGGCTCAACTGGCGCGCCCGAAAGGGAACGGCGCGGAGCGGTCGCCGGGATTTTGAAGGAGAAAACATGATGGCCACGGGTAATTTCGACCTCAACGAAGTGAAGCGCCGCATGCAGGGCGCCGTCGCCTCGCTCAAGCACGAGCTCGGCGGCCTGCGCACGGGACGCGCCTCTGCCTCGATGCTCGATCCGGTGCAGGTCGAGGCCTATGGCAGCCACATGCCGCTCAATCAGCTCGCCACCGTCAGCGTGCCGGAGCCGCGACTGATCTCGGTTCAGGTCTGGGACAAGTCGATGGTCAAGGCCGTCGAGAAGGCGATCGTCGATTCCAATCTCGGCCTGTCGCCGGCGACCGAGGGCCAGGTGCTGCGCCTGCGCATTCCCGAGCTTAACGAGGAGCGCCGCAAGGAGCTGGTGAAGGTCGCGCACAAATATGCCGAAGCCGCCAAGGTCGCCGCGCGCCATGTCCGCCGCGACGGTCTCGACGTGCTCAAGAAGCTCGAGAAGAATCACGAGATGTCGGAGGACGATCAGAAGCGTCACGCCGACGAGGTGCAGAAAGCGACAGACGGCACCATCGCCGAGATCGACCAGTTGCTGGCCGCCAAGGAAAAAGAAATCCTCACCGTTTAAGGCATCGCCTTCATGTCCAACGCCGCCGCGCCCGCAACGGAAGGACCCGACCGGTCCGAGGCGCCCGCGCATGTCGCCATCATCATGGACGGCAACGGGCGTTGGGCGGCCGCGCGCGTCTGCCGCGCGCGGAAGGGCATCGTCGCGGCGTGGACGCATTGCGCCGTGTGGTGCGCGCCTCGCACGAGCTCGGCATCCGCTATCTCACCATCTTCTCGTTCTCTTCGGAGAACTGGTCGCGTCCGGCGAGCGAGATCGGCGACCTGTTCGGCCTGCTGCGGCGCTTCATCCGCAACGATCTGGCGAGCCTGCATCGCGACGGCGTCAAGGTCCGCATCATCGGCGAGCGCGAGGGGCTCGAGAGCGACATCTGCGCTTTGCTGAACGAGGCCGAGGAGCTGACGCGCGACAATACGCGACTGACGCTCGTCGTCGCCTTCAATTACGGCTCGCGGCAGGAGATCGCGAAGGCGGCGCGGAAGCTCGCCCGCGAGGTCGCGGAGGGCAGGCGGGATCCTGCCACGATCGACGCCGAGACGCTTGGCGCGCATCTCGACGCGCCCGACATCCCCGATCCCGATCTCATCATCCGCACGAGCGGCGAGCAGCGCCTGTCGAACTTCCTGATGTGGCAGGCCGCCTATAGCGAGCTCGTGTTCGCGCCGATCCATTGGCCCGACTTCGACAAGGCGGCGCTGGAAAGCGCGATTGCCGAATTTGCCAGGCGCGAGCGCCGTTTCGGCGGCCTGGTTGCGAAGACCGCCTCGTGAACGAACCCGATTCTGCACCGGTGGGCGCCAAGCCTGCCCCGAGCAATCTGGTGATGCGGGTCCTCGCGGCGCTGGTGCTGGCGCCGCTGGCCATTGCGATCGCCTATGCCGGCGGCTGGCTGTGGGCGCTTTTCGTCACCCTGGTCTCGATCGGGCTGTTTGCCGAATGGCTGATGGTGGTGGGCGCAGGATCGGCCGCACTGACCGGGGCGGGGACGGTCGTGATCGCCATGATGGGAGCCTCCGTCGCTTTCGGCGCGCTCAAGACTTCCGTCGTCACCGGCCTGATCGGCGGCGCGCTCGTGACGCTGATCGCGCGGGGCAAGTTCTTGTGGGCGGCCAGCGGATTTGCCTATGCGGCGGCGGCGCTGCTGGCCTCGATCCTGGTGCGGAAGGATCTCGTCAACGGCTTCTCCGCGCTGATGTTCGTGCTGCTGGTGGTCTGGGCGACCGACATCGGCGGCTATTTCGCCGGACGCAGCATTGGCGGTCCGAAATTATGGCCGCGCGTGAGCCCGAAAAAGACCTGGGCCGGCGCGCTCGGCGGTTTTGCGGCGAGCCTTGCGGTCGCCGCCGGCTTTGCCGCCTGCGGGATCGGAAAAGCGGTTCCATTGCTGCTCGTCGGCGCCGTCCTGTCGGTGGTGTCGCAGCTCGGCGATCTCTTCGAGTCCGCCGTGAAGCGGCGCTTCGGTGTCAAGGATTCCAGTCACTTAATTCCCGGCCATGGCGGACTACTGGACCGCCTGGACGGTTTTATCGCCGCCATCCTGGCGGCATGGATTATCGGCTTTCTCCGCCATGGTGTGCATAGCGCCGGAAGCGGTCTTATGGTTTGGTGAGGATATGAGCGCCGTTCCCTTGCGTAACAACAGGCTTGCTGCGTCTGACATTCGCAGCATCACAGTCCTCGGTGCCACCGGCTCGATCGGCGACAGCACGATGGACCTCTTGCGCGCCTCGCCCGAGCGCTACCGTGTCGAGGCGCTGACGGCGAACGGCAATGTCGCAGCGCTGGCCAAGCTCGCCAAGGAATTCAACGCGCGCTATGTCGCGATTGCCGACACCTCCAAGCTCGCCGAGCTCAAGGACGCGCTGGCGGGCACCAGCACCGAATGCGGCGCCGGCGAAAGTGCGGTGATCGAGGCCGGCGCGCGCCCGGCGGACTGGGTGATGGCGGCGGTGAGCGGCGCTGCCGGGCTGAAGCCGGCGCTTGCCGCGGTCGATCGCGGCGCGCATGTCGCGCTCGCCAACAAGGAGTGCCTGGTCTGCGCCGGCGACTTCTTCATGCAGCGCGCGGCAAAAGCGGGCGCCTGCATCCTGCCGGCCGATTCCGAGCACAACGCGCTGTTCCAGGCACTGAGCTCAGGCAATCGCGACGAACTCGTCCGCGTCATCATCACGGCCTCCGGCGGTCCGTTCCGGACCTGGAAGCCTGCGGACATCGAGCAGGCGACGCTCGAGCAGGCCCTGAAGCATCCGAACTGGAGCATGGGCCAGAAGATCACGATCGATTCGGCCTCGATGATGAACAAGGGCCTTGAAGTGATCGAGGCGTCCTATTTGTTTGCGCTCTCGCCGGACGAGATCGATGTGCTGGTTCATCCGCAGTCGATCATCCACGGCATGGTCGAGTTTTCCGACTGCTCGGTCGTGGCCCAGCTCGGCGCGCCCGACATGAGGACGCCGATCGCCCATTGCCTCGGCTGGCCCGATCGCATCAAGGGCCCGGCCGCCAAGCTCGACCTTGCCAAGATCGGCCAGCTGACCTTCGAGGCGCCGGACTTCGAGCGCTTCCCCGGATTGCGGCTGGCCTACGAATCGCTCCGGACCGGGAAGGGCGCGACAACCGTCACAACGCCGCCAACGAGGTTGCGGTCGCCGCCTTCATTGCCGGCAAGATCCGGTTCGGCGCGATTGCCCGGCTGGTCGAGGCGACGCTCGAGGATTGGATCAAGGGCGGCAACCAGGCGCCCCTGATGTCGGCGGACGATGCAATCTCTGTTGACCATGTTGCGCGAAATAGGGCCGCCGCCCTATTGCCTCAAATTGCCTTAAAGGCATCCTAGTTGGTTCGGGACCAGGGCCTTGCGGCGCTGGGTGAGGGAATTCGATGATCGACTTTTTCGTCCATAGTTTCAATACGTTGAGCCATGGGCTCCTCGGCTACGCGGTTCCCTTCCTGTTCGTCCTGACCATCGTCGTGTTCTTCCACGAGCTCGGCCATTTCCTGGTCGCGCGCTGGGCCGGCGTGCGCGTGTTAACCTTTTCGCTCGGCTTTGGCCCCGAGCTGGTCGGCTTCAACGACCGTCATGGCACCCGCTGGAAGATTTCGGCGATCCCGCTCGGCGGCTACGTCAAGTTCTTCGGCGACGAGAGCGAGGCCTCGACCCCGTCGGCCCAGACGCTGGCGGCCATGACGGCCGAGGAGCGCGCCGGCAGCTTCCACCACAAGAAGGTCGGCCCCCGCGCGGCGATCGTTGCGGCCGGGCCGATCGCCAATTTCATCCTGGGCGCGCTGATCTTCGCCGGAATGGCCCTCTATTACGGCAAGCCGAGCACGATCGCCCGGGTCGACGGTGTCGTCGCCGACGGCGCGGCGGCTGCGGCCGGCTTCAAGGTCGGCGACGTCGTCATCCAGATCGACGGCAAGCCGATCGAGAGCTTTGCCGACATGCAGCGAATCGTTGCGATGAACGCCGGTTCGGCGCTTACCTTCCAGGTGAAGCGCGACGGTGCCATCGTCTCGCTGACCGCGACCCCGGCGCTGCTGGAGCGCAAGGACCCGTTCGGCAACAGCCACCGTCTCGGCGTTCTCGGCGTCGAGCACAAGTCGCAGGCCGGGGAGGCGTCGACCACCCCGGTCGGCGTCGGTGAGGCGCTAAAGATCGGCGTCGAGCAGGTCTGGTTCATCATCACCAGCACCTTCAAGTTCCTGGGCTCCCTGTTCGTCGGCCAGGGCAATCCGAACGAGGTCAGCGGAGTCCTGGGAATCGCGAAAATGTCCGGCCAGGCGGCCAGCGCCGGGTTCCAGTTCGTGATCAATCTCTGCGCGGTGCTGTCGGTCTCGATCGGCCTTTTGAACCTGTTCCCGATCCCGCTGCTCGATGGCGGCCACCTGATGTTCTATGCGGCCGAGGTGGTTCGGGGTCGGCCCCTGTCCGAGCGGACCCAGGAAATGGGGTTCCGAATCGGCCTTGGCCTCGTGCTGATGTTGATGGTGTTCGCGACCTACAACGACATCCTGCGGATGGCGGCTTCCTGATAGGGGCTTTTTTGTGGCGTTGCTGTTGAGCAACGTCTTGGAATGAAATTGAAATTACGGCGCTTTCGGCCGTTTGCGGCGTCGGCGAAATTGGCTACAAGCGGCCTGAACTTGGGGAATCTCCGGACCGGCGTTGGGGTTGGGTCTGGCACGGAATGATAAGGGCGCGTTGCGCGATGAAGTTTGGACTGCGACTCCGGGGGGGCTTGATCGCGACCCTGATCTTGTTCGGCGCGCCGGTGGTTGCCCCGGTTGGGGCTGTTTTCGTGTCTTCGTCTGCGCTCGCTCAGACCGTTCAGTCGATTTCCGTCGAAGGGAATCGCCGCGTCGAGGTGGAGACGATCCGCTCCTATTTCAAGCCGGGCCCGGGCGGCCGGCTGGATCAGGCCGCCATCGACGACGGCCTCAAGGCGTTAATCGAGACCGGCCTGTTCCAGGACGTCAGGATCAACCGCGGTTCCGGCGGCCAGCTGATCGTCTCCGTGGTGGAAAACCCGGTGATCGGCCGCATCGCCTTCGAGGGCAACAAGAAGATCAAGGACGAGCAGCTCACCGCTGAAGTCCAGTCCAAGGCACGCGGCACCTTCTCCCGCGCCATGGTGCAGTCGGACACGCTCCGAATCGCCGAAATCTATCGCCGCTCCGGCCGCTACGACGTGCGCGTCACGCCCGAGATCATCGAGCAGCCGAACAATCGCGTCGACCTGATCTTCACGGTCGAGGAGGGCGTCAAGACCGGCGTCCGGTCGATCGAGTTCGTCGGCAACAATGCCTTCTCGTCCTACCGCCTTCGCGACGTGATCAAGACGCGCGAAACGAATCTGCTGAGCTTTCTCGGCAGCGGTGACGTCTATGATCCCGATCGCGTCGAAGCCGATCGCGATCTGATCCGCCGATTCTATCTCAAGAACGGCTTCGCCGACGTGCAGGTCGTCGCGGCCCTCACCGAGTACGATCCGGAGAAGAAGGGCTTCAACGTCACCTTCAAGATCGAGGAAGGTCAGCAATACCGCGTCGGCTCGGTCGATTTCCGCACCAGCATTCCGAACTTCGATCCGAGCTCGATGCGCGGCTATTCGCGCATCAATGTCGGCTCGCTCTACAACGTCGAATTGGTCGAGAAGTCGGTCGAGGAGATGCAGATCGAGGCCTCCCGGCGCGGCTATGCCTTCGCCGTGGTCCGGCCCGGCGGCGACCGCAACTTCGAAGCGCACACCGTGTCCGTCGTGTTCAACGTCGACGAGGGCCCGCGCACCTATATCGAGCGCATCAACCTGCGCGGCAACACCCGCACGCGCGACTACGTGATCCGCCGCGAGTTCGACATCTCGGAAGGCGACGCCTACAACCGCGCGCTGGTCGACCGTGCCGAGCGGCGCCTGAAGAACCTCGACTATTTCAAGACCGTGAAGATCACGACCGAGCCGGGCTCGTCCAGCGACCGCGTCATCCTGATCGTCGACATGGAAGAGAAATCGACCGGCGACTTCTCGGTCTCGGGCGGTTACTCAACCACCGACGGCGCGCTGGCCGAAGTCTCGATCTCGGAGCGCAACCTGCTCGGTCGCGGCCTGTTCGCCAAGGCGTCGGTGACCTATGGCCAGTATGCCCGCGGCTACTCGCTGTCGTTCGTCGAGCCATATCTGCTCGACTACCGCGTCGCGCTCGGCCTCGACCTCTATCAGCGTGAGCAGAAGTCCAACAGCTACATCTCTTACGGCACCAGGACGCTCGGCTTCTCGCCGCGACTCGGCTTCTCCTTGCGTGAAGATCTCTCGCTCCAGGTGCGCTACTCGATCTATCGGCAAGAGATCACGCTGCCGAGCTACTTGGCCAACTGTAACAACGACCCGCTGTCATCGGCATTCAACCCCAGTCCGGCCTACTCGGCGGCGACGGGTACGCCCTTGGCTGCATCCACCAACGGCCTCGGCTGCTACAACGATGGCGAAGCCTCGCTGCCGGTCCGCAAGGAGCTGGCCAACGGCAAGACTCTGACCTCGGCGCTCGGCTACACGCTGACCTACAACACGCTGGACAACAACAAGAACCCGACCGATGGTCTGCTCGTCGACTTCCGGCAGGACTTCGCCGGCGTCGGCGGCGACGTCTCCTATCTGAAGTCGGTGGTCGACGCGAAGTACTACACGCCGCTCGTCTCCGACATCGTCGGCCTCGTCCGCCTGCAAGGCGGCATGCTGAACAAGATCGGCAACGATCTGCGCATGCTCGACCACTTCCAGATGGGCCCGAACCTCGTTCGTGGCTTTGCCCCGAACGGCATCGGTCCGCGCGACTTGAACCCCTTCGGCACGCAGGATGCGCTCGGCGGCACCAAGTATTGGGGTGCTTCGCTCGAATTGCAGATGCCGTTCTGGTTCCTGCCCAAGGAAGTGGGTCTGAAGGGCGCGGTCTATGCCGACGCCGGCGGCCTCTACGACTACAAGGGACCGACGAGCTGGACCGCCACCAACGAGGTCAACGTGCCGGGCTGTATCCCGTCGACCATCAATCCGAACAGCACCGGGACCTGCACCGGTCTCGTATATGACGACAGCAAGGTCGTTCGCTCGTCGGTCGGTGTCGGCGTGATCTGGCAGTCGCCGTTCGGACCGCTGCGCTTCGACTACGCAGTGCCGCTCAGCAAGGGCAAGTACGACCGCACGCAGGAGTTCCGGTTCGGCGGCGGCACCACGTTCTAGTTCGATCAGCACGGCACGATCCGGATCGCCGGAGCCGGTTTCCGAAAGGGATCGTGCCGATCAAAGACATGAGGCATGATGCGGCCTGACCGCTTCATGCCGAAGCCGGACCGCGACGGGGTGGAATGGCGCAGCCGACCTTCTTCACAAAGCCGCCTGCCGCAGCGTTGGCCGACATCGCCACGCTGACCAAGGCGCAGCTGGTCGACCCGGCGAGGGGCGGCCACGTCATCACGGGCCTTGCTTCGCTCGATGAAGCGGGCCCGATGCATTTGGCCTTTTTCGACAACCTCAAATATCTCGAGGAACTCAAAGCGACCCGCGCCGGGGCATGCCTGGTAAGCCCACGCTTCGAGGCCCAGGTGCCTGCCCACGTGGCCGTGCTGCGGGTGGCGCAGCCGTTCCGCGCCTTCGTCCGGATCGCGCGGGAATGGCACGCCGATGCGCTGCGGCCGCAATCCTGGTTCGGCATCGAGGGTATTGCACCGTCCGCCATCATCGATCCCTCGGCCCGGCTCGAGGACGACGTCATCGTCGAGCCCCTGGCGGTCATCGGCCCGGACGTCGAGATCGGGAGCGGCACGGTGATCGGCGCCGGCGCGGTCATCGGCCCCGGCGTCAAGATCGGCCGGGACTGCAATGTCGGCGCCCGCACGGCCATCCAATGCGCCCTGATCGGCAACGACGTGCTGATCCATCCCGGCTGCTCGATCGGCCAGGACGGCTACGGATTCATCTTCTTCGGCCCCGAGGGGCATCTGAAGGTCCCCCAGACCGGCCGCGTGCTGATCCAGAACAATGTGGAGGTCGGCGCCGGCACCACCATCGACCGCGGCTCCCTGCGCGACACCGTGATCGGGGAGGGCACCAAAATCGACAATCAGGTCCAGATCGGCCACAATGTGACGATCGGCCGGAATTGCCTGCTGGCGGCTCAGATCGGCCTCGCGGGCAGCCTGACGATCGGCGACAACGTGGCGCTGGGAGCAAAGGTTGGCATCAACAATCACCTCAAGATCGGTGATGGCGCCCAGGTTACCGCGATGAGCGGGGTCAAGGACGACATCCCGCCGAATGGCCGTTGGGGTGGCCTCTTTGCCAAGCCGACCAAGCAATGGTTCAAGGAGATCATCGCGGTGGAGCGCCTGGTGCGCGACAGCAAGGCCGATCCGAAGGACGAGGGACGGGAATGACGGCGGAATCACCTGTTAAGTTCGAGCTGGTGGACATCAATGCGATCCTCCAGACGCTGCCGCACCGCTTTCCGATGCTGCTGATCGACCGCGTGATCAACATCCGCGCCGATTACAGCGGCATCGGCATCAAGAACGTCACCTTCAACGAGCCGGCGTTCCAGGGGCATTTCCCCGAGCGTCCGGTCTATCCCGGCGTCATGATGATCGAGGCGATGGCGCAGACCGCGGGCGTGATCGGCATCAAGTCGGTCGAGGGCACCGAGAAGCCGCGGGCGGTCTATTTCCTCACCATCGACAAGTGCAAGTTTCGCAAGCCCGTGCTGCCGGGCGACACGATCGAGTATCACATGCGCTCGCTCGGCCGCCGCAAGGCCATGTGGTGGTTTCACGGCGACGCCAAGGTCAACGGGCAGGTCGTCGCCGAAGCCGACGTCGGCGCCATGCTGACCGATTGAGCGGAGCCGGGCGTCCGCCTCAGGTGCAATCGTAGCGGCTGCCGGCCATCTCGCGCCTGATATTCCGGTTGAAGAACTGGCCCATGGACGGCGCGCCGAGGAGGCGCTCCACCGTGTCGGCCGTCACGCCGCAATAGCGGTGATAGGCGCCGTTGCTCGCGACGATCAGGTCCTGCTGCGCACGATCGTAACAGACCCGCTGAAGCACCGTGCTGCGGGTGATGTCCCGGCACTCGAAAGTCTGGAGATCGACCAGGCGGTGTTCGCCGGTCTCGACCGCCTCGGACACGATCGGTGTGCTCGCGAGCTGTGCCAGTAGAAGGATCAGGGTCCTGACCACGATCGTTGAAGCTCCGCATGAACCTGGCGACGGGACGGCAACGCTGCCTCATCCGGCACTTGAAACACGGCGAGATGATACGTCACTGGACAGATCGGGCATAGTCGCGCTAACCAGCCGAAAACCGAGCGACTTCAATATATAACCAGACCTTCTTGACGAGTAAGATTGGCTTGATGAGCAAGATTGATCCCACCGCACGGATCGCGGACGGCGCCGTGATCGGCGCGGGCACCGAGATCGGACCTTATTGCATCATCGGCCCGAACGTCGTCATCGGCGCGAACTGCAAGCTGATCGGGCATGTGCACGTCACGGCGCAGACCACGATCGGCGACGGCTGCACCATCTATCCGTTCGCTTCGCTGGGCACGCCGCCGCAGTCGCTCAGCTATCGTGGCGAGCTGACGCAGCTCAGGATCGGCTCCGGCTGCACCATCCGCGAATCCGTGACCATGAACGCGGGGACCGTTGTCGGCGGGGGCGTCACCTCGGTTGGCGACCGCGGCTATTTCATGAACTGCAGCCACGTCGGCCACGACTGCCATGTCGGCAACGACGTGATCTTCGCGACCTCGGCAACGCTCGGCGGCCATTGCGAGATCGGCGACTTCGTGTTTATCGGCGGGCTGTCCGCCGTGCATCAGTTCACCCGCATCGGGGCGCAGGTCATGGTCGGCGGTGTGTGCGGCGTGCGCGACGACATCATTCCGTTCGGTCTCGTCAACGGCCAATATGCCGCTCTCGAAGGCCTCAATCTGATCGGCATGAAGCGTCGCAAGTTCACCAAGCAGCGGCTCGCCACCGTGCGCGCGTTCTACCAGAAGCTCTTCCATGGCCCCGGCACCTTCGCCGAGCGGCTGGAGGCGGCGCGGCCGCTCGCGGGCGAGGACCCCGCGATCGCCGAAATCCTCGACTTCATCGGCAAGGGCAAGCGCCCGCTCTGTCTTCCCGCCATCGCGAAGTGATCTTGGAGTGATCTTGGGATGGCCGCGGGCACGACATCGGCGGCTTTGCAGGTTTCGTCACCGGTCGGCATCGTCGCCGGCGGCGGCGCCATGCCGTTCGCGGTCGCCGAGTCGCTCGCCGCGCACGGCATCACGCCGGTGCTGTTCCCGCTGCGCGGGGCCTGCGATCCCCAGCGCGTGGAGAAGTTCCGCCATCGCTGGATCTCGGTCGGCCAGCTCGGCCGCGCGATGCGGCTGTTCCGCGAGGAAGGCTGCCGCGACCTGATCTTCATCGGCACATTGGTGCGGCCGTCGCTGTCCGAGATCCGGTTCGACATCAAGACGCTGCGCCTGCTCGGCAACGTCATCCGCGCCTTCCGCGGCGGCGACGATCATCTGCTGTCGGGTGTCGGGCGCATCCTCGAGCAGGACGGCTTCCGCATGGTCGGCATCAAGGACGTCGCACCGGATCTCTTGATGCCCGAGGGCTGCATCGGCCGCGCCTGGCCGAGCGAGGCCAGCAAGACCGACATCGCGCGCGGTCGGGCGGTGCTGACCGCGCTCGGTCCGTTCGACATCGGCCAGGCTGCGGTCGTGATCGACGGGCATGTGGTGGCGGTCGAGGACATCGAGGGCACCGACGCGCTGCTCGCACGCGTCGCGCGGCTGCGCGAGGAGGGCCGCATCCGCGCCGCCACCGGACGCGGCGTGCTGGTGAAGGCGCCGAAGAGCGGCCAGGATCTGCGCTTCGACCTGCCGACGATCGGTCCGCGCACCATCGAGGGCGTCGCGGCCGCCGGCCTTGCCGGCATCGCCGTCATCGCGGGCAACACCATCGCCGCCGAGCCGCAGGCGATGATCGCGCTTGCCGATGCCAAATATCTCTTCGTCATCGGCTTGCCCGCGTGATGTCGCGTGATCCCAAGCGCAAAATCTTCCTGATCGCGACGGAGGAATCCGGCGACCGGCTCGGCAGCGCCTTGATGAAGGTGCTGCGCCAGCGCCTCGGCGACGGCGTGCAGTTCGTCGGGGTCGGCGGCCGCACCATGGCGCGCGAGGGCCTGGAATCGCTGTTTCCCATCGAGGAGCTGTCGATCGTCGGATTTGCCGCGGTGGTGCAGCAATTGCCGAAGATCCTGCGGCTGATCCGCGAGACGGCCGATGCCGTGACCGCGGCCGCGCCCGACGTGCTCGTCATCATCGACAGCCCGGACTTTACGCATCGCGTCGCCCGCCAGGTGCGCTCGCGCAGTCCGGCGATCCCGATCGTCGATTACGTCTCGCCGCAGCTCTGGGCATGGCGGCCGGGGCGGGCGCGGACCATGCTCGGCTATGTCGACCATGTGCTCGGCCTGCTGCCGTTCGAGCCGGAGGAATACCGCAAGCTCGGCGGGCCGCCCTGCAGCTATGTCGGCCATCCCCTGATCGAGCAATTGAGCTCGCTGCGTCCGAGCGCGGAGGAGCAGAAGCGTCGCGAGGGTAAGCCGCCGGTGCTGCTGGTGCTGCCCGGCAGCCGCCGCAGCGAGGTCAGGCATCATCTCGGCGTGTTCGGCGCAACGCTCGGCCGCTTAAGGGGTGAGGGCTGCGCGTTCGAATTGATGCTGCCGACCATGCCGCATCTCGAAGCCACCATCCGCGAGGGCGTCGCGAACTGGCCGGTCAAGCCGCAAATCGTAATCGGCGAGAACGAGAGGCGAGCTGCCTTCCGCATCGCCCACGCCGCGCTGGCGAAGTCCGGCACGGTGACGCTCGAGCTCGCGCTGTCAGGCATTCCGATGGTGACTGCCTATCGCGTCGGCGCGATCGAGGCCTTCATCCTGCGCCGCGCGATCCGCGTCTCCTCGGTGATCCTCGCCAATCTTGTGATCGGCAAGGATGTCATTCCGGAATATTTGCAGGAGGCGTGCACGCCGGAGCAGCTGGCGCCTGCGCTCGCCGCGCTGCTGACGGATTCGCCGCTCCGCCGCGTGCAGGTCGAGGCCTTCGCCAAGCTCGATCAGATCATGTCGACCGGCAACACATCGCCGAGCGTGCTCGCCGCCGACATCGTGCTCGCGACGATGCGCCAGGGCCGGCGAACGAGCTAAAAAATCCTCAGCCCACAAACCTGGTTTGTACGGTTTGCTGGTCCAGTTTTTCCGGTTTTGACAATGGCGCGGTCCGATGCGGATTGTCGCGGATCTCGATCATCTTGATCAGCCTGGCATTCTCCAGATCTTGAGGCTGAAAGCCGATCCCGCCGGTGCCCGCGAGCGCGAAGCAATCCACGAACTTCGTCACGCCATACTTGGGCAAGCGATAGAGGTCCGTCGCATGCAAGACGGTGGGGCGCTCCGTGACCCACTCCGCCGTACGGCCCCGCGCCGGAAATTCGATCGGAATTCCGATCGGGCCGGGAAGTGGAATCGTCGGCGCAAGGAGATCGACCGAAAGCGACTTTCCATTTTTCGATTCATTCTTGATGAAAAAACGGACGTGGTCCTGCGCCATGACGGTCAGAACACATCTGACGTGGTCCCCCGGTTCCACCGGAAAGTTGGGAAGTGTCCACGGACCCGTATCGCGGTCACCGCGAAACCACCATTGAACCCATGCTTCCGCGGTCGGCGTCCCGACGCTGCCGTCGTTGGCGACCACGATCTTTTGCGTCGTCCCGATCTGCGGCAGCGAAGTATCGAATCGCCGATGGCCATCGATCCCGATCCAGGTCGAGCAGCGATAATCGCCCGGCGGAAACGAGTGAGCACTGGGCGTAGGGACCTCCCAGGCCCCCCACACCTGTGTGAACTGGGTGCCCTCCATCGCCGCAATACATGCGCCCGACCAATTGAAGCTGGTTTCGTGTCGGCCGGGATGGCCTGAGCCCAAACGGCCGCGGTTGACACGAAAGTCGGTCGCGGAGCCCGGGTAGATCATGGGCAGAACTTCGATAGGCTTGGAAAGAAGCCTGGCCCACAACGTCTCGGCCCGGCGTCCCGCGACCAGGGGCGGCCTGGGCGGAAGCCGGAAGAATTCGAGCTCCCGCGCATCGGCATTCAGCGCGTCGAAGTCCTTGGGCGGTGGCGGCGGTGGCAGCAATATCTGCCGACGCAGACCCGCGTTCAAATCGTCCCGCGACGGAAGCGTGTGTTGCTCGACACCGCTCGCGCGCGCGCTCATGGCCACTCCCCCTGAGCAGCTGCGACCAAGTCATCATAACTTGGCACGGAGGTTTTGTTGTCCATAATTTGGAAGAGATCACTGGCCAATTGGACGCCGGCGTCCGTGTCATTCTGGTAATGGAGACCGGCGATCTGGCGGTTTCGCGCGATACGACGGGCAAGAATGGTGAGATCATTCGCCATCGGCTTCACCGACACAGGTAACACCGGCTCGAGGCAGAGCGCGACCAAATGCGCCTGAGTCGCGTGCCCGCTCGGATAGGAGGCGTGGCCGGGAACCTGAATCGGCGGCAACAGCGCGGGGCAGATTTGCGAGGGTCGTGGCCGCTTGTAGTAGGCTTTCCAATGCATCGCGACCTGGAGCGCGATCAGACTTGCCGTCGTGATCACGCGGCAGGTGTTTGGATGCGAGTTCGGCGTGACGTTGAGAAGCGCCATGAAGTAGCTCAGAAACTCCTCGTTCTGCGCAAAAATCTCGCCGAGCGCATCCGCCCGCTCGTCTTTGGCCATCGTCACGAGCGCGTCGATCTCAGCTCCGGTGTTCGCATAGTTTGGTTGGGCAACCGTGATCGTGCTCCACCCGCCGTGAATGGCGAATTCGGCCAGCAGCCGCCAAGCGTACCAGTCCGGGGTCCAGCTCCGGTCCGGAAACTCGGTGACCGTGGTGCGGTTGGTGCTGACGCCCGTTTCCGTAATGAACGGCAGGTCCACGCGATCCGGAAAGATCCAACCGCCGCCGCCCGAGCCTGCATTGGCGACGTTTCCCGCATTCCCAGCGTTACCTGCGTTTCCCGCATTTCCGGCGTTGCCTGCCATCGCAGCCTCCCAATGATTTGCCGCCTATCGCTTGCTTAAAACTCAGTCTGGAAATCCTGCCGCCTTGAGCCGCTGTCGAAGATTGTCGCGGGTGGCCGCGTTGAGCGGCGTGCGGTCCGCCCAGGCCTGTAAATGGAAATTCGGATCGATCAGCATATGGCGTTCCGCGATCTGGCGCGCCTCCACAAACTTTCCGATGGCCACCAGGCTGGCTGCGAGGATGCGGAAGTTCGAGGTGAAACGCTCATTATGCTTCGCCGCTCGCCAACCGCAGGCGGCCGCTTCATCGAAATTGCCGTTGATGTAGTGCGCCTGGGAAAGCAGGTGCTCGTGCCAGAACACGTGTGAATCCAGGGGCGACAAGCGCAGGCCGTGTTCGGCGCGCAAGACCGCGGTTGGGCCCTCGCCGAGATAGCCGCAGGTCGCACTGCTCATCGTCCACGCCATGGCCGAATTGGGACCGACCGTGATCGCCCGGTCCAACAGGCGGGTTGCTGTCTCGAAATCCTTGAACAGATACGAATGCACGTGACCGTCGATTGCCAGAGCGAGCGCATCGTTGCCATCGCGCTCGATTGCCTTGGACGCATTGCGCGACGCCTCCATGCTATCGGCAGCGGCGTCGGTGGACCAGCCCTGGCCGACCCTGAACATGTACCAGTACGCGAGGTATGAATAGGCCGGCGCATAGTTGGGGTCATGCGTGACGGCCTGCTGTAGCAATCCGCGCGCCCGCGAGAACGAGTCGTAGTCCATACGGTATAGATAGCTCAACGCCTGGAGAACCAGATCGTAGGCCGTCAAATTCTGCGGATGCTTGCGCAGAGCCCGTGCACGCTCCCACTCGCGAACATGTGGAGCGATGGTCGTGACCACGCGCGTCGAGATTTGCTCCTGCAGTGCGAACAGCTCGCTGAGCTCGCCTTCATGACGATCGGAGTAGATGATGTTGCCCGACTCGGTGTCATTGAGCTCGGTATTGATACGCAGCCGCCCGCCGGAGCGGCGAACGCTGCCGTAGAGCACATAGCGCACGCCCAGCTCGCGACCGATGGCGCGGACATCGATGATCTCGCTGCCATAACCCAGCGTCGACCCGCGCGATATCACGAACAGCTCCTTCAGCGCGGAGAGCGCGTGAATGATTTCGTCGACAATCCCTTCGGCAAAATAGGCATCATCCTGACTGGCAAGATTGCGGAATGGCAGAACGACAATCGATGGACGTCCCTGCGCTCTGACCGGACTATCTGCCACCGGATGAGGTGAACGATCGATGCGCAGCCCGAACGCTTTGACGGGGCGCGACAGATTTCGCAGATGCAGATCGCCGAAGTCGACGACGGAGACGCCGGCCTGCTCACTGATCTGATCCGCGACGGCACCTGAGACGACGATGCCGCCGGGCTCGGAGTAGGTCTGAAGCCGAGCGGCGATGTTCACCCCATCGCCATAAATATCTTCGCGTTCAAAGATCGCGTCGGCAACGTTAATCCCCATCCGGAGACTGATGAACCGATGTTCCGGTTCTTCCGCCGACATCGCATTGGCGCCGTGCTGAATTGCAAGCGCACATTGGGAGGCGTCATTTGCGCTGTCAAAAACCGCAAGAAAACCGTCTCCGGTGTTCTTGATCACCTGGCCCCTGTACTTCGCGATCGTCGGGTCGATAGTGGTTGCGCGCAGCAAGAGGACCCGCTTGTGGGTATCTTCCTCGTCCGCTTCCATTAATCGGCTGTAACCCACGATGTCGGCCGCGAGCACGGCCACCAGCTTGCGCTGACCAGGAATAACCTCTCGCGAGACGTCCGGCCCTACAAGCGGGTCGGGTCTTGGGCTGGCATCGGGTTCACGGGGGAAGGCCATGGTGTATCCGTGGTCACTCTGATGCGTGGGTCCGTGCCGCCGCTTGGACGCTGTTCCCTTAGCTAAGCCTGTTTTTCCAGGTTTCACAAGCCGCGGTTGTTTCGCGCAACTGGATCAATCCTCGTTTTCGCAACCAGCCCGTGAACAACGGTCGAGGCAGATCCCGTGTATGTCGGCAAAAACGGCACCGGCCTATGGCGCGTAAGTCACGGTACGGTCGATGCCAATCCGGCTCCTCTCGGCAGATGTGGGTGAGAGCCCTGCGTGCACGCCGGAGAAGCTGGCGCCGGCGCTCTGTGCGCTGCTGACGGATGCGCCGCGCCGCCGAGAGCAGGTCGAGGCCTTTGCCAGGCTCGGTCAGATCATGTCGACCGGCAACACATCGCGGAGCGTGCTCGCCGCCGACATCGTGCTCGCAACGATGCGCCAGGGCGGGTGGCGCTTTCTCAGCAGCTTTCGCGTGAGCTGCCCTCCAAAGACCAGACGCCAAGAAACGCAACAGCGAAGCCGTGAGTTACGTTGAAGCGGCGTGGATCACCCCTGTTCCGAAGGCAGACTAAAGTGAAACACGGCCCCCCTTGGTTCATTCGCACCGGTCCAAAGTCGACCTCCGTGCGCCTCGATGATCGATCGGCAAATCGACAAGCCCATGCCGGTCCCGTCCGGCTTGGTGGTGTAGAAGGGCTCGAACACGCGGTCAACGATTGCGACGTCAAGTCCAGGTCCGGTATCCCGTATGCCGACAACGACGAGATTTGATGCATTTGCGGCCGTGCTGATCCGCAGCTCTCGTCCGCCAACGTCGACGCAGTTCATTGCCTCGATCGCGTTGAGGATCAAATTGAGAACCACCTGTTGCAGCTGAACGCGATAGCCCTTCACGAGCGGCAAGCCCGAAGCGAGGTCGGTCTGAATCGAGACATCATGTTTGATCAGCTCGCTACGGGCTATGGTGATCACGTCCAGGATTGCACCATTGACATCGACGCTCTCCTTCGGCGCCGGAGCTTTCTTGATCAAGGAACGGATCCAACTGATGATCTCGCCGCCTCGCTTGGCTTCTGCAACAATGGATATGAGCGCCTGCTGTGCCTTTTCGAAATTCGGAGATTGTGTTCCCAGCCAGTTCAGTGCGGCTTCTGCGTCGCAGAGCACCGCGGTGATTGGTTGGCTTAATTCGTGTGTCACCGAAGCCGTGACCTGGCCCATTGCCGCGGCGCGATTGGCGTGTGTCAGTTCAGCCTGCATCTCGCGCAACGCCTCGGCGGTTCGCTTGCGTTCGGTGATGTCGCGGCTCAGGCAAATGATTCGGGACTGTCCGCCTACGCAGAATTCCCGCATACGAACTTCGACGGGAAACACAGTGCCGTCCCTTCGGAAATAGCGCCTCTCGAGCGTAGCGATGCCGCCGGTCTTGAGACGCTCGCGGTTGCGACGCCAAATCGTTTCATCCATCTCAAGATCGAACAAGGCCGCACTTGCCCCAACCAGTTCGGTCCGGCTGTAGCCGAGACTTTCGCAGGCATTCCGATTTACGTCGAGAACGCGACCATCTTCACTGTGCAGCATGAACGTATCGGTCGCGTGGTCCACGAAGGTACGGAAACGGGCCTCGCTCTCGATCAGCGCCTGTTCGGCGCGCTTGCGCTCCGTGATGTGGCGCCCCACACCGCGGTAACCCACGAAGTTCCCTGTCTCGTCGAAGATGGGCAGCCCAGAGACGGAAATATAGCGCTTGCCGCCGTCGGGCGTCGGCCGCGCGAGCTCGAAATCGCGAAACGGGAGGTGAGCGTCGAGTATCTTCCGGTGTTTGCGCCAGCCATCTGCGTCAGGTTCGAGATACGGGACCTCCCATCGTGTCCTGCCGATCTCGGAGACCGGCGGCTCGGGAAGCGTCTCGGCGAACTCCTGGCGGATGAAGCGATGCTGCGCGTCCGTTTCCCAGTACACATCAAAGGAGAATTGCACCAGCGTGCGAAAGCGCTCCTCGCTCTCGCGCAGTGCCTCCTCGGGGCGCTTGCGCTCACTCGACATCGAGCGCGACCGGCGGCGCTTGAATCGCATGTTGCATGATCATCTCTTGCTCACGCGTGATGAATTAATCGACCGATTGTCGGACCGGATTGCGTCCCGTCCCAGAGTTGCCCAAGATTGATCAGGAACATGCCTTTGGCGACTATACTCCCGTATACAGGGCTTCTGTATAGCGATGTGACGCGGGACGGCGCTCGCCGAAGGGCGCTTGTAACCAGTCCAGGCCTAAGCTGGGGCCGGAATTCCGCAGCGCAGCAGTCTCCCGCCTTGTCGAGGTGTGCTATCATTTTGGTCAGCGTGCGGAGGCATGGCAGTGAGGCGACGCGAGCTCATTACTCTGCTGTGCGGCGCGGCGGTCTCGCCGCTGGCGGCGCGCGCGCAGCAAGCGGCGAGACCGCCGCTGCTGGCGATGTTCCATCCGGCAATCCCCCCGACGCTTCTGACTGAAACGGGCGGGGGCAGCGCATGGCGTGCCTTTTTCGGTGAGTTGCGCCGTTTGGGTTACGTAGAAGGACAAAATCTGATCATCGAGCGCTACTGGGCCGAGGGGCGCCACGACCGTTATGCCGACGTGGTCCGTGAAATCGTGGCTCGCAATCCGCATGTCATCGTCACCGGAACGAATCCCGTCGTAACCATGTTCAAGGCGGCAACCAGTACGATACCGATTGTTGCTTTCATGCTGGACCCGCTGCAGGCGGGGCTGGTGACCAATCTGCAGCGACCCGGCGGCAACCTCACCGGCATCACGCTTGATGCCGGCATCGAGATCTGGGGCAAGCGGCTGGAGTTCTTGAAAGAAGCCATTCCTTCGATGCAGAAGGCCGTATTTCTGGGGATGCGCGGCGGATGGGAAGGGTCTGTCGGCCAAGTCTTGCGAAATGCCTCCGCGCGTCTGGGAATCTCACTGGCTTTTGTCTTCCCGCAGGAGGGGAAGCCGTCGGAGATTGAGCGTGTCTTCGATGCGATATCGGAGCAACGGCCGGATGCCGTGCTGGTGAGCGGAGAGGGTGATCTTTACGCCAACCGCCAGCTCATCGCCGAGCTCGCCATGAAAAAACGCCTGCCGACGATATGTCCGTACCGCGATTACGTCGAAGCCGGCGTACTGATGGGTTATGCTCTCAATCTCGCGGAGCTGTTCAGGCAGTTGGCCGATGACGTGCACAAAGTCCTGAAAGGAGCCAAACCGGGTGACATTCCGATTTATCAGGCGACCAGATTTGAACTTCTAATCAATCTGAAGACGGCAAAAGCATTCGCCATGACCCTTCCCCCGGCGCTGCTGGCCCGCGCCGACGAGGTGATCGAATAATTTGCTATTGATGGCCCCAACCGAACTGCCTTGAGCAGTGGAAAGGGGCCGCTCCCTGGGGAGAACCGGACCTGACGCGTCGAGCGGCGGACCGCCGCTGGTGACCCGGAAGGCGATTTGGTCGGCGGCCGATCGACACGCTAGGTCCAGGACCCGAATGCGAATGGTGAGATGGCCATTTCCGGCCGCCACTCGCCATCACCAGGTATTCTAAGTCTATTTCGGAGTGCTGGTCTGGCCACCCGAACCCGTGGTCTGCTCACTTCCCGGTCGGCCCGGAGGATGCGCAGAAGCGGCCGGCTTGTCTTGATCGGCAACGTATCCGGACTCTCCGGAGTTGCGGGTCTTGATCCCTTTGTCGGCATCGCGCTGCATCTGCTCGTTGGGCTGGCCAGCCTTGAGCCCTTGGTCTACATCGCGGTTCATCTCCTCCTTGGTTTGCTCACTGGGTGCAGCCTTTTGCTGTTGGGCCGTTGCTTGGAAGGCAATTGCGCTCCCGGCAACTACAATCAATGCGAGAATTGCTGTTCGCATGGTTCTCCTCCATCGCTTGCTCCGGCCCCTAAACGCGCGAACTCCCCAAGGTTTCCTAGCTCTCCAATCGCATTGTCGAAAATCACATCTTGCGATCAGGTGGGCTGCGCTCAAGGCGCCGATTGGCCCAGCGGCATGCATTGACGTGTGTGTTTGACGTCTCACTCGGACAGCAATGCGGACCCGAAACGATTTTTATGAGCACACGCCCTAGGCAAGTCCGCCGTCGACCCGAAAACACTGGCTGGTGATGCGCTGGCTTTCGTCGGAGGCGAGGAATAGCGCCATGTTGGCGATGTCCTCGGGCGTCACCGCATCCGGAACGGCCTGGCGCGAGCGGATCTCGGCGATGACCCGATCGTCCGGATACCACAGCCGGCGCTGGCGTTCGGTGATCACCATGCCCGGCGCGATCGCGTTGACCCGAATGCGGTCGGGACCGACCGACCGCGCCAGCGAGTTCGTGATGCCGACGATCGCCGCTTTCGCCGCGGCATAGACCGGCAGCGCCGGCGCGCCGCGCATCCAGGCGATCGACGACATGTTGATGATCGAGCCGCCGCCGCGCGCCTGCATCTGCGGCACCACCGCTTGCGCTGCGAAGAAGACGTGCTTGAGATTGACGCCGATCATCCAGTCGAACTCGGCCGGCGTCACCTCGGCGAGAACCTGGCGCTGATCGTTGGCGGCGTTGTTGACGAGAACGGCGGCGTCGCCAAGCGAACGGTGCGCCTCCGCCATCGCGCTGCGCAGGGAATCGATGTCGAGGAGATCGCAGGGCACGAACAGCGGCGCAGTCCCGGACGAGGCCGCTATCTCCCGCCCCAGGGCTTCGCCCGCGTCCCTATCGATGTCGAAGAAGGCGATCCGGGCGCCCTGGGTCGCAAAGGCGCGAACGAAGGCGGCGCCGATGCCGCTGGCGCCCCCGGTGATCAACACCACGCGGCCGGCAAGGCTTGAATAGGTCGTCTTCGTCATGCGATCAGGCGCTCCGTCTCGGGGTCGAACAGGCAAATGCGGCGGGTGTCGAGCGCGAAGGCGGCGGACGTGCCGGGCGCGGGGCGGATATCCGGCGAGACCCGCGCCATCGCGGGCTCGCCCCCGAGCCGCAGCAACACCATGGTCTCGGCACCTGTCGGCTCGACCAGCTCCACCGGCGCCTCGACGAGGACTGGCGCTTCGCTGGAAAACGTGCGGCTGCCCTCGGCAATGCATTCCGGCCTGATTCCGAACACCACCTTGCGTCCGACAAAGGGGGCTGCGGCGTCATATCCCGTCAGGCGCAGACGAAGCTCGTCCGGCCGCCCCGCGCCGATCACGACGACCGGCCCGTCATTTTCGGCCTCCAGCCGGGCCGGCATGGTGTTCATCGGCGGCGAGCCCATGAAGCGCGCGACGAACAGATTGGCGGGGTAGCGGTACACGGTGTCGGGATCGGCGAATTGCTGCACGCTGCCCTGATGCATCACGGCGATCCGCGTCGCCATCGTCATCGCCTCGATCTGGTCGTGGGTGACATAGACGATGGTGGCGCCGATGCGCTGGTGCAGGCGCTTGATCTCCATCCGCATCTCGACGCGCAGCTTGGCGTCGAGATTGGAGAGCGGTTCGTCGAACAGGAAGAGCAGGGGATTGCGCACCAGCGCGCGCCCCATCGCCACGCGCTGGCGCTGGCCGCCGGACAATTGCGAAGGCTTGCGGCCGAGCAGCGGCTCGATCTGGAGCAGTTTTGCGACATTCGCGACCGCAGCGTCCTGCTCGGCCTTGGGAACGTGACGGCATTCCATGCCGAAGGTGATGTTCTGGCGCACGGTCATGGAGGGATAGAGCGCGTAGGACTGGAACACCATGGCGATGTCGCGGTCCTTCGGCGCGACGTCGTTGACGACGCGGCCGCCGATTTCGATCGTTCCCGCGCTCGGGCGGTCGAGCCCGGCAACGATGTTGAGCAGGGTGGACTTGCCGCAGCCGGACGGGCCAACCAGCACGGTGAACTCGCCGCTCTCGATGTCGAGCGCGATGTCCTTCAGCACTTCCAGATTGGCGTAACGCTTGGAGAGGGCGCGAATGCTCAGTGCTGCCATGACAACTCCATCATTTCACGGCCCCGGCAGTCAGGCCGCGGACGAAGTACTTGCCGCCGAACAGATAGATCAGCAAAGTCGGCAGGGCTGCGATGATCACCGCGGCGCTCTGCACACCTTGCTTGGGGATATCTGCGACTGGGGTAGACAGTGCGATGAGCGCGGCCGTCACGGGCTGCTGCTGGCCGGTCGTGAAGGTCACGCCATAGAGGAATTCGTTCCAGATATGGGTGAACTGCCAGATCACCGTGACGATCAGGATGGGTGCCGAGAGCGGCAGGATGATGCGCCAGAAGATGCGGAAGAAGCCGGCGCCATCGATGCGTGCGGCCCGGATCAGCTCGTGCGGAATGGCGATATAGTAGTTGCGGCAGAACAGCACCGTGAAGGACAGCCCCTGGATGGTGTGGATCAGCACGAGGCCCGTCAGCGTGTTGATCAGCCCGATGTCCCGCAACACGATCGTCCAGGGCAAGAGGCGCATCTGCTGGGGCAGGAAGAGGCCAAGGGTGACGATGCCGTAGATCCAGTTATCGCCCCGAAAGCGCCAGAGTGATATGGCGTACCCTGCAATAGCGCCGAGCAGGGTCGAGATGATCGTCGCAGGAATCGTGACGAGCGCGGAGTTGATCATATAGGGCCGGATGCCGGCGCAGGTCTCGGCGACGCAAAAGCCGCTCCAGGCCAGGGCATAATTGCCAAACGCCCAGTGTTGCGGCCAGCCGATCATCGAGCTCTGCGCGATCTCCTCATTGGTCCGGAGCGAGTTCAGAATGACGACGACCAGCGGCGCGAGGTAGGCGGCCGCGAACAAGGTTACGATCAGATAGATCAGAGCGCGGCTTGGGGCGAAGCTTCGGTCACGCATGGGCCGCGCGCCGTTGCCGGACATAGCGCCACGCCGCATAAGGGAGCAGCACCGCTAGCAGAATGAGCAGCATCAGCACCGCCGCAGCCGCGCCCCGGCCGAGCTGGCTGCGTTGGAACATCAAATCATAGACAACAAGCGCCGGCAGCTGGGTCGCGATTCCTGGCCCCCCGTTGGTGAGGGCGCGGACGAGGTCGAAGGCCGAGATCGCAAACTGCAACTGGACAACGATGACCGTGACGGTGATCGGCCAAAGCGTCGGCAGAATGACGCGCCAATAGGTTCGGATTGGCCCGGCACCGTCGATCTGTGCCGCCTTGAGAATCTCGGAATCGACGGAGCGGAGGCCGGCCAGGAAGAGGGCCATGGCAAAGCCCGAGGATTGCCAGATCGCGGCGATGACAATGGTCCAGATGGCCATGTCGCGGTTGACCAGCCAATCGAACTTGAAGGCCATCCAGCCGAGATCATGGACGAGCTTCTCGATCCCGATGCCGGGATTGAGCAGCCAGCTCCACACCGTGCCTGTGACGACGAACGACACGGCCATGGGATAGAGGAAGATGGATCGCAGCACGTTCTCGCCGCGAATGCGCTGATCGAGCAGGATCGCGAGCAAGAGACCGGTAATCAAGCTGAGCAGCACGAAAGCACTGCCGAACAGCAGTAGATTGTCGAAGGCAATCTGCCAATTTCGCGACGCCAGGACCGAATTGTAGTTGCGCAAACCAACCCAGCCCGTAACGGGAACAAGGGTGGAGGGCGTAAACGAAATCCAAATGGTCCATATCGAAAAGGAGATGAGGTGCGCTGCGGATAACAGCAGCGGCACCCAGATCATCAGAAATTCGGGCAGCCGGCGCACCATCTCCGGGGGCGCCGCCCGGCCCGGCCGTCTTGCTGTCGAGACGACGTCGGTCAACGTGCGCCCTCGACGGCGTCGGCGAGGCGGCTGACGGCCTCCTCCGGCTTGATCGTCTTGTTCTTCACATATTCAGTGATGACGTCGATCATCGCCGCGGTCAGGCCGTTTTCCTGGGCCATGTTGTGCGCGAGGCTCAGGACGGCCTGATTGTTGCCCATGGCATTCTTCAATGCGGCCGCGGTTGTCCGTTGACCATCCGACCAGCCCTCGCCGGACAGGTCGACATCGGTACGCACGGGGATCGATCCCGTGATTTGCGAATACATGGTCTGGATCGCCGGATCCATCACGAGCTGGGCCATCAACATCTGGCCGGCCTGGAGATCGGCCTCCTTGCGCTGCCAGAAGATGAAGGCATCGGCATTCAACAGGAAGACAGGCTTGCCGTTGTCACTGGGGCCGGGGGTGATGACGTAGTCGTCAAACTTGAAGCCGGCGTTTTTCAATACGCCCTGGGCCCAGCCGCCCATGATCAGCATGCCCATGTCGCCGTCGACGAAGCGCTTCAAATTGGTGGCATAGGGCTGGACGCCGACATTGGGATCACACCAGTTGGAGATCTTGCGCGTCTGCGCGAAGGCTGCCTTCATCTCAGGGCCCTCCAGCGCCTTCTTGTCGAGATTCATGCAGGCGGCGCGGTATGCCGTCGGGCTGATGCCGGCCAGGGACGCCTCGAATTTCTGCCCGTCGTCGGCGCGGGTGCCGCCGTTGGCGATGGGGTAGGCCATGCCGGCCGACTTCATTTTCTCGGCAAGGTCATTGAAGTCAGCCCAGGTGACCGGGATCTTGTCGGCCTTGGCCTTATCCATTCCGCGCTTGGAGAGAAACAGCATGTTTGTGCTGTAGATCTGTAGCGGCAGTGCAATCCACTTGCCGGTCGGCTTGTGCAGCTTTGCAAGGTCCGGCGCAACGACCTTCTCGTAGCCGGCAGCCGCGACCACGGCGTCGAGGTCGACGGTCGGCGCGATCTTCGACCAGGCCGCGATCTCGGGGCCCTTGAGTTGCGAACAGGCCGGCGGATCGCCGGCAATGATCTGCGCACGCAACTTGTTCATCATGTCCGTGGTGAAGCCGGGGACGGGCGAGTGCTGCCAGACGCCGCCTTTCTCCTCGAACTTCTTGCCGAGCGCGGTGATGGCGGCGCCGTCGCTGCCGGCGGACCATTGCGAGATTGCGGTGAGGCGCGGCTTGACTGCGCCTTGCGCGCGGGCAAGGTGCGGAAATGCGAGCGCGGCAGCAGATCCCGCGAGCAGACGACGCCTTGTTGTTGTGATCGGCATGGCAGTTCCTCCCGGTGTGAAGTTGCTTACGCCATTTTTGGCGCTGTTGTTGGCGTGCGCGAGCCGCACGCGGCTTAAGTCATTCAGGCGGCCTCCGTCGATGCGGACGGCATGCCGCCAGATCTCGCCAGGCAAAACGCGGCGAAGGCGAGCGCAGCCTGCGGATCGTTGCCGGTCGACGGCGGCACGAAGGCGACGGAGACCTGCGCCAATTTGCGTCCGCCGAGCAGGCAGGCGTCGATCCCGTCGATCACGGCCTTTCGCTCCTTCTCGGCGAGCAGCGATGGCCAGCCGCTGACGACTACGCCGCGGCATGGTTTGACGTTCAATGTGTTGCCGATGGCGAGACCAAGCCGGAACAGCCGCTGGCGCAATTCCTGGCGCACCCTGGACGTGAGAGGAATCGCGGTCACCCAATCATGGCCGAGCTGTAGCAATTCTGCTTCCGTCATATGCAGCAGCTCGGCCAGCGCCGGCAGCGACGTATAGGCTTCGACGCAGCCATGATGACCGCAGCGGCAGCGGGGGCCGTCGGTGCCGAACACCATGTGGCCGAGCTCGACCGGGTCGAGCGCGTCATCTTCGCTAGGATCATCCACCCAGGCGCCGGCGACGCCCTGGCCGACGAACACGAACAGATGTGGATCGCTAAAGGGATAGTCCTCGTTACGGCAACGATGAAAGGCGGCGTGCGCCACCACCGAATTGGTGAAGGCAACAGGCACGCCCGCGAACATCTCGCCGAACATGCTGCTGATACGTTCGACGTCACAGGGAATGATCGGATTGCCTGATACGCTGAGACGGCCGAGGCCCGGAACGGTCGCGCCGATCTGTGCTAGCCTGATGCGGCGCCGCCGTGTCCAGTCGTGCAGCAAGGCCAGTGCCTCGCGAAAGACATCGCCAACGGAGTCGACCGTCGGCTTCTTCGGCAGCGGCACGCGCTCGGTGTAATGCAGTTCGCCGGAAAGACTGCCAACGCCGACGCCGAGCCATTGGCCAGTCAGCTCCAGAGCCCCAAGCGCCACCGCGCCGTCGAGCGACACGAGGCCGGTCGGGCCACCAACGTAAGGGGCAGGGCGCCGCACTTCCTCGATCAGGCCTTCGGCCTTCAAGTCAAGCAGGATGCGCGACAGGCTCGCTTCCGACAGGCGCACGGCCTTGGCCAGTGGCGGACGAAACGAGCCGCCCGACTGAAGCAGATGAGTCAAAATGGCAGCGCGCGTCTGCCGCCGACTTCTCGGCTGCTCCGGCATTTCCATCCCTGTCGTCATTCTTACTTAGTGTAAGAATTTGCGCGCGAAGCGTTTCGGCTGTCAAGCGCTGGCTGGCGCGATGATCCGACTTGTTGTTGTGCGCGGCAGCAACCGGTTTCGTAGGGTGGGCAACTTCCTATCAGTCGCGAGAGGTGGTGGGCACGCTGCGCTTTGCCCACCCTACAAGGCTGTCTCGCAAACGAAAAAACGGCGCCATCCTGCGATGGCGCCGTTTCGAAAAGGCGTGATGGCCGATTGTTACCGCTTGTCGATCGGAACGTAATCGCGCTTGGCGACGCCGGTGTAGAGCTGGCGCGGGCGGCCGATCTTCTGCTGGGGATCCTCGATCATCTCGCTCCACTGGCTGATCCAGCCGACGGTGCGGGCGACCGCGAACAGCACGGTGAACATCGAGACCGGGAAGCCCATCGCCTTCAGCGTGATGCCCGAATAGAAGTCGACGTTCGGGTAGAGCTTGCGGTCGATGAAGTACTGGTCGCTGAGCGCGATCTTCTCGAGCTCCATCGCCACCTTCAGCATCGGATCGTCGCCATGGCCGGTCTCCTTGAGCACGGCATGACACATCTTCTGCATGATCTTGGCGCGCGGATCGTAGTTCTTGTAGACCCGGTGGCCGAAGCCCATCAGGCGGACTTCGGAGTTCTTGTCCTTCACCTTGGCGATGAACTCGGGGATCTTGTCGACCGTGCCGATCTGATAGAGCATGTTCAGCGCGGCCTCGTTGGCGCCGCCATGGGCCGGGCCCCAGAGGCAGGCGATGCCGGCCGCGATGCAGGCGAACGGGTTTGCGCCCGAGGAGCCGGCGATGCGCACCGTCGAGGTCGAGGCGTTCTGCTCGTGATCGGCGTGCAGGATGAAGATCTTCTCCAGCGCATCCGCGAGCACCGGGCTGACCTTGTAGTCTTCGCAGGGCACCGCGAAGCACATGTTCAGGAAGTTTTCGGCGAAACCTAGCGAGTTCTTCGGATAAACGAAGGGCTGGCCGACGGTGTACTTGTAGGCCATCGCGGCCAGCGTCGGGATCTTCGCGATCATGCGCATGGAGGCGATCATGCGCTGCTTCGGATCATTGATGTCGGTGGAGTCGTGATAGAACGCGGCGAGGGCGCCGACGGCCGCAACCATGATCGCCATCGGATGGGCATCGCGGCGGAAGCCCTGGAAGAAACGGGCCATCTGCTCGTGCACCATCGTGTGATGGGTCACGCGGTAGTCGAAATCCTTCTTCTGCGCGGCGGTCGGCAGGTTCCCGTAGAGCAGGAGGTAGCAGGTCTCCAGGAAGTCGCCGTGCTCGGCGAGCTGCTCGATCGGGTAGCCGCGGTATTCCAGCACGCCCGCGTCGCCGTCGATATAGGTGATCTTGGACTGGCAGCTCGCGGTCGAGGTGAAGCCCGGATCGTAGGTGAACAGGCCGGACTGGCCGTAAAGCTTGCCAATATCGATGACGTCAGGCCCGACGCTGCCGCTGAGGATCGGGAGATCGAAATTGTTGTTTCCGACCGTCAGCGTCGCGGTCTTTGGGCTTGGTTTTGCGTCCATCAGAGGTCCCCGATGTGTGGTGAAACGGGCCGGAGCCGGAGGCCCCCAGGGCGACCATGGGGGCAGGCCGGATGTTCCAGAATGTGGGGGAGATGGGTATATTATTGCTATGTGCGCTGCAAGATCGCCGCACGCATGGTCGACTTACGTCGTAGCCTGATCCTTGAGCCGGGCGAGGCTTTCCTGGCGGCCCAGCACGTCCAAAACCTCAAATATGCCGGGCGACGTCGTCCGTCCGGTGAGCGCCGCCCTGAGCGGCTGGGCGACCGCGCCGAGCTTGAGACTATTTTCCTCCGCAAAGGCGCGTAGCGCGGCCTCGGTGGTGGCGCCGCTCCACGTCTCGACTTTCTCCAGCGCGGAATGAAGCTGGCCGATCAGCTTGCGGTTCTCCGGCGTCAGCAGCGCCTCCGCCTTGGGATCGAGCGCCAGCGGCCGGTCGGCGAAGATGAAATGGGCGCCGTCGATCAGCTCGATCAACGTCTTGGCACGCTCCTTGAGGGCCGGCATGGCCTTGAGCAGCTGCGCGCGCGTGGTGTCGTTTAATTTGGCCTTAATCTCGTCGCGGCTCGGCACGATGTGGTCGAGCACGTCCTCGAACATCTTCACGAGTGATTGATCGTCGGCGTGACGGATGTAATGGCCGTTGAGGTTTTCCAGCTTGGCGAAATCGAAGCGGGCGGCGGCGCGGCCGACGCTGGCGAGATCGAACGCTTCGATCATCTCCTCGGTCGAGAAAATCTCCTGGTCGCCGTGGCTCCAGCCGAGCCGGACGAGGTAGTTGCACAGCGCAGCCGGCAGGTAGCCCATGGCGCGGTAGGCATCGACGCCGAGCGCGCCGTGCCGCTTGGACAGTTTCGAGCCGTCCGGGCCGTGGATCAGGGGGATGTGGGACATGCTCGGCAGCGCCCAGCCCATCGCA
The DNA here is from genome assembly GCF_051853065.1 of Bradyrhizobium sp. SPXBL-02. Classification (NCBI taxonomy): domain Bacteria; kingdom Pseudomonadati; phylum Pseudomonadota; class Alphaproteobacteria; order Hyphomicrobiales; family Nitrobacteraceae; genus Bradyrhizobium; species Bradyrhizobium sp. SPXBL-02. The sequence goes on from NZ_CP182474.1 coordinate 3,883,191, forward strand.
TCGTAGATCTGCTTCTGCCGGGCGGCGTTGATCAGGTGGTCGTCGCCGCGGATCACGTGGGTGACGCCCATGTCGTGGTCGTCGACCACCACCGCGAGCATATAGGTCGGGTTGCCGTCGCCGCGCAGCAGGACGAGATCGTCGAGGTTCTCGTTCTGCCAGACCACGCGGCCCTGGACCTGGTCCTCGATCACGGTCTCGCCGGTCTGCGGCGCGCGCAGACGGATGGTGGGCTTGACGTCGCTGGGAGCCGCCGCGGGGTCGCGGTCGCGCCACATGCCGTCATAGAGGCGGGTGCGGCCTTCCGCCCGCGCCTTCTCGCGCATGGCGGCGAGCTCCTCGGCGGTGGCGTAGCAGCGGTAGGCCTTGCCGTCGGCCAGCAGCTGCTCGGCGACCTCGCGGTGCCGGGCGGCGCGGGCGAACTGGTAGATGACCTCGCCGTCCCAGCCGAGCTCGAGCCACTTCAGCCCGTCGAGAATGGCGCCGATTGCCGCCTCCGTGGAGCGTTCGCGGTCGGTGTCCTCGATCCGCAGCAGCATCTTGCCGCCGTGCTTCTTGGCAAAGAGCCAGTTGAACAGCGCCGTGCGGGCGCCCCCGATATGGAGGAAGCCGGTCGGCGAGGGAGCGAAGCGCGTGACGACGGAATCGGACATTCTTGGCAGGGCCTATGCATTGGAGGCGGTGGTGTATAGCAGGAACGGGACATAACTAAAGGGCGGCGGCGGACCTGACAGGCCTTGCTTAAGCTCTTGGCGCGGCCACGCGAATTTGGCAGAAGAACCGCTGATTTCCCTACAGGATTTTCGTAATGACAGAACCGGTGGCAGCTGAGGTTGGGCGCGATTTCATTCGTGACATCATCCAGGCCGACCTCGACCAGGGCAAATACAAGGAGATCGTGACCCGGTTCCCGCCGGAGCCGAACGGCTATTTGCACATCGGCCACGCCAAGTCGATCGCACTCAACTTCGGCATCGCCCAGGAGTTTCCGGGCCGCTGCCACCTGCGCTTCGACGACACCAATCCGGTCAAGGAAGAGCAGGAATATATCGATTCCATCCAGGCCGACGTGCGCTGGCTCGGCTTCGACTGGGGCAAGAACCTGTTTTTCGCCTCGGACTATTTCGACCGCCTGTATGAATGGGCGGAGCAGCTGATCCGCGACGGCCTCGCTTATGTCGATGACCAGACCCAGGAGGAGATCCGCCTCTCGCGCGGCACGCTGACCGAGCCCGGCAAGAACTCGCCGTTCCGCGACCGCTCGGTGGAGGAGAATCTCGACCTGTTCCGCCGCATGAAGGCCGGCGAATTCCCCAACGGCGCGCGTGTGCTGCGGGCCAAGATCGACATGGCCGCGGGCAACATCAACCTGCGCGACCCCGTGCTGTACCGCATCCTGCATGCGCACCATCCGCGCACCGGCAACGCATGGTGCATTTATCCGAGCTACGACTATGCCCACGGCCAGTCGGACGCGATTGAAGGCATCACGCATTCGATCTGCACGCTGGAGTTCGAGGACCACCGGCCGCTCTACGACTGGTTCATCGAGAAGCTGCCGGTGCCGTCCAAGCCGCACCAGTACGAGTTTGCGCGCCTCAACCTGACCTACACGCTGCTGTCCAAGCGCGTGCTGACGCAGCTCGTCCGCGAGGGTCATGTCGCCGGCTGGGACGATCCGCGCATGCCGACCATGGCGGGCATGCGCCGCCGCGGCGTGCCGCCGGCCGCATTGCGCGAATTCGTCAAGCGCATCGGCGTCGCCAAGGCAAACAGCGTCGTCGATGTCGGCATGCTGGAGTTCTGCATCCGCGAGGAGCTGAACCGCACGGCGCAGCGGCGCATGGCAGTCTTGAGGCCGCTCAAGGTCGTGATCGAGAATTATCCGGAAGGACAGACCGAGGAGCTCGAGGCGATCAATCATCCGGACGACCCTAGCGCCGGCACGCGGAAGATCACGTTCGGCCGCGAGCTCTATATCGAGCAGGACGATTTCATGGAGAACCCGCCGAAGAAGTTCTTCCGCCTGTCGCCGGGCAACGAGGTGCGGCTGCGTTACGCCTATTTCGTCAAGTGCACCGGCGTGATCAAGAACGACCAGGGCGAGGTGGTGGAGCTGCGCTGCACCTATGATCCCGCGACCAAGGGCGGCAACGCGCCCGACGGCCGCAAGGTCAAGGCGACCATGCACTGGCTGCCGGCGGCGACGTCCAAGCCGGCGGAGATCCGCATCTACAACCAGCTGTTCGCCAATCCGAGTCCGGACGCCTCGAATTTCGCGGCCGATCTCAACCCGAACTCGCTCGAGATCCTCGCCGATGCGCGGGTCGAGGCGTCAGTTGCCGAGAGCAATTCGACCGAGCCGATGCAGTTCGAGCGCCAGGGCTATTTCGTCCGCGACAAGGACTCGACGCCGGGCAAGCCGGTGTTCTCGCGTACGATCGGCTTGCGCGATACGTTCGCCAAGGAAGTCGCGAAGGGCTGAGGCGAGGGCATGAGCAGCGAAGCCGACGCCATCGTTTCCGCCATCATCGCGAAATGGTGCGCCGGCTTCGCGACGCTCGATGCGGCCGCGCTGTCCTCGCTCTATGCGAGGAACGCGTTCTTCTTCGGCTCGAACCCAAAACTCTATCGGGGCAGGGACGGCGTTGCCGATTATTTCAACGGCCTGCCGCGCTGGCGCAGGCCGAGCGCGACCTTCTCCGACGTGTACGCCGCGCAGGCCGGCCCTGACCTGATCAACATGGCCGCGATCATCACGTTCGATCTCGCCGGCGAGCGGGACGATCTCGTCGTCAAGATGAGCTGGGTCATCATCCGCGAGGAAGGCGACTGGAAGATCGTCAATCACCACGCCTCGTCGCAGGCGCCGCTGATTTAGCGGTCGTTCCATCAGTGTCGTCATTCCGGGGCGCGCCACTTGGCGCGAGCTATGATGCGCAATTGCGCATCATAGCTCGCGACTTCGTCGCGCCCCGGAATACGATTGAAACGAACGCGCGCCTGCCGCGTTGGCTGCGATCCAACCAAGGATCCCGCCATGCAGAACATCGCAGAGCATATGGAAGTCATCGGCGCCGACGGTGTCCATGTCGGCACCGTCGACAGGGTAGAGGGCAACCGCATCAAGCTGACCAGGAAGGACAGCGGCGAGGGCAGCCACAAGGGCCACCATCATTTCATCGACAAGGGCCTCGTTGCCGATGTTGAAGGCAACAAGGTGCGGCTGTCCGCCAAGGCGGACGTCGCCGTGACGATGGAAGAGGAAAAGTAGGGCGCTCCGTCGCCCGTTCCCGATCTGTACCGCTATTCGCGCAGCCGCACGGTCCGGTAGCCTCCGCACCCGTCGCGTATCGCAAGGTGCAGGGAATGGCGGAGCCGGGGCGGCCAGGACGCTCCCAGGGAGTTGCCGGGACGTGGCCGGTCGGCCGCGCCGCCCCGGCCGGCGGCTTTGCGCCGGCGGGGTTTGGCATCTGGCCGGCCATCGTCGAAATGCTGCGCCAGTGGGCGCGCGCCGAGGCCGGGCCAGGCCGGCTGTTGCCGTGGGTGCCCGTCGCCTTTGGCGGCGGCATCGCGCTTTATTTCGCCGCCGATCATGAGCCGGTGCTGTGGGTGGTTGCCGCGACGGCCATCGCGCTGATGCTCGGCGCGGTGTTGCTCCGGCGGAGCCGGCTGTTTGCTCCTGCCATCATGATCGCGGCGGTCGCCGCCGGATTTGCCATGGCGACCTGGAAGACGGCGCGCGTCGCCCATCCCGTGCTCGCCAAGCCGCTTTATTCGGTGTCGCTGTCGGGCTTCGTGGAAGCGCGCGACATTCGCGAGCGTACCGATCGCTTCGTGCTGCGCGTCAGCGCGATGGAGGCGCAGCGCGGCGACGTCAAGCTCGAGCGCGTCCGCCTCTCGGTGCGCAAGGGCACGGCGCCCGAAGTCGGCAGCTTCGTGCAATTGAAGGCGCGGCTGCTGCCGCCGATCTCGCCGGTGCGGCCCGGCAGCTATGATTTCTCGCGCGACATGTTCTTCCAGAGCATCGGTGCCTCCGGCTTCGTGATGGGCGCGATCACGGCGTCCAGGCCGCCGGATGCCGGCGGCCTGCGGCTGCGCTACGCCGCCTTCATGCAGGGCCTGCGCGATGCGATCGATGCGCGCATCCGCGCAACGCTCGAAGGCGACAACCGGGCGATCGCAACGGCGCTGCTCACGGGGCGGCGCGATGCGATTACCGCGCCGGTCAACGATGCCATGTTCGTCTCGGGGCTCGGCCATGCGCTGTCGATCTCCGGCTACCACATGGCGGTCGTCGCCGGCGTCGTCTTCTTCGCGGTGCGCGCGCTGCTGGCCTTGATCCCGGGGCTGGCGGCCGGCTTTGCCATCAAGAAATGGTCGGCGGCCGCCGCGCTGGTCGCGGCGGCGTTCTACCTGCTGCTGTCGGGCGCGGAGGTCGCGACGCAACGATCGTTTTTCATGACGGCGGTGGTGCTGATCGCCGTCATGGTCGACCGCCGCGCCATCACCTTCCGCACGCTGGCGGTGGCGGCGCTGATCGTGCTCGCGGTCGCGCCCGAGGCGCTGGTGCATCCGAGCTTCCAGATGTCATTTGCGGCAACGCTCGGGCTGGTGGCGCTGGTGCAGATCGGCATGCCGAACCTGCTCGCCTCACCCGATCATTCCGCGACGGCGCGGATCGCGCTGTGGGGCGGCCGCGAGATCGCGATGCTGTTCCTGGCCTCGCTGATCGCGGGGCTCGCGACCACGCCCTACGCCGCCTTCCACTTCCATCGCGTGACGCCATACGGCGTGCTCGCCAATCTCGGCGCCATGCCGGTGGTCTCGGCGCTGGTGATGCCGGCCGGGCTGTTGGGACTGCTCGCAGCGCCTTTCGGGCTCGACGGCGTGTTCTGGTGGTTGATGGGGATCGGCATCGAGTGGATGGTCCTGGTCGCGCGCTGGGTGGCGGCCCTGCCGGGCGCCGTCGGCCGCATTCCGGCGTTCGGGATCGCGCCGCTGATCGCGGCGAGCCTCGGGCTCATCGTGATGGGCCTGTTGCGCACGCCCTTGCGCTGGTCCGGCGCCCTGGTGCTGCTGGCGGCGATCCTCTGGGGGCTGTCGGTGCGCCAGCCTGATGTCCTGATTGCCGGGGATGGCGCGAGCGTCGCGGTCCGGGGCGGGGATGAGCGCTTGCAAGTGATCCGCGCCAGCAAGGACAGCTTCCTGCTGAAGGAGTGGCTGGCCGCAGATGCCGATCCGCGTGATGCCGGCAACGCCTCGTTGGCGAGCAGCGTGTCATGTGACGAGTCCGGTTGCGTGGCGCCGCTCGCGGACGGACGGCTGATCGCGTTGGCGACGCGCATCGACGCGCTGGCCGATGATTGCAGCCGCGCCGCGTTGGTGGTGACGGCGCGGCCCGCGCCGCCCGATTGCGCGGCGATGGTGGTCGATCGGGCGCGTCTTGCCAGTCAGGGCGCGCTGGCTCTGACGCGAAGCGCAGAGGGTTTTTCGGTGCAGGCGGTGAGGGCGAGAGGGGCAAGCCGTCCTTGGCTGCCGGCCGGCGCCGGCGAGGGGGATTTCGACGGCAGCCTCGTGCCGAAGACGGCCGTGCCTCGCAACCGGGACGCAACGCCATCGGAGGCCGACTTGCAGGCCGACGATTGAAGATCAATGCGGGGAAAAACCGGTCCGACGGGATCCCGCAGGACGCAAACCATACCATCTCGCCGGCCGCGGCCGGCGATGGCATTTGAATTTGGCCCTCGACTTTTCGGTCGGGGCCGACCGCGTCAGCCGATCGGCAGGCGCGTGATCGTGGGCCGCGTGTCGGCGACGATCTGCGGCTTGTGCTCGCGCTCGATGGCTTGCTGCGTCACCGGCAATTGCAGCACGGTCGCGCGCTGGCCTTCGACGAGCTGCGTCACCAGCACGTACTTGCCGTCCGGAAATTCGATCGCGTCATGATGGCGATCGGGAATGTGCGGGTCGATCTTGCCGAACTTGCCGACGCGGGAGTTGACGGTGCGCGTCCAGATCCAGCGGTTGTCGTAGCGGACGTTATCGGCGAAAGCGAGCTCCGTTCCCGGCAGCAGACAGACCGCGACGGAGAGATCGGCTTCGGAGGCGAAGCCGCGCGTCGAGGTGCCGCGGAAGGTTGTCGTGACGATCGTCTCGCCAACTTCGGCGGGGCGCGTCGCGACGGCATGCAGGCTATAGTCACACATCGGGTGCTCCTCATACTGGGATAGCGACCCGCGTCTCTTTCGAGGCGCAGGCCTCTATCAGAGTGGAAGCCTCCAACGCTCTGCTCGGTTATGGGCAAATCTGCGGCTCGCATCCGCAGCACGCGATCACATTATCTTTCCCGGATTCGATAGGAACAAACCTCGCGTCCTTGCATTTGGCCCGCACTATCGGCGCTGTCGGCACAACTCTACCGGCGGAGCGAAATGGCCGCGTGTCCGCATGGGCGAGTGTCGCGCGGGAAGAGGCGCCGAACAGTCAGCGCAGAACCAGAAAGACCATCCAGCCGGAGCGGACAAGTATCCGCTCCAATCTTGGATCGACGATCGAAGCGCGCGTAGCGCTTACTTCCGGTATCAGTACTTCCGGTAAAGCCCGATCAGCTTGCCCTGGATCTTCACGCGGTTCGGCGGAAGAATGCGGACCTCGTAGGCGGCATTGGCGGGCTCGAGCGCGATCGAGGCGCCGCGGCGGCGGAAGCGCTTGAGCGTGGCCTCCTCGTCGTCGATCAGCGCCACCACAATGTCGCCGGTATTGGCGGTCTCGTTGCGCTGGATCAGCGCCATGTCGCCGTCGAGGATGCCGGCCTCGACCATCGAATCGCCGCGCACCTCGAGCGCGTAGTGCTCGCCGGAGCCGAGCATGTCCGGCGGGACGCTGATGGTGTGGCTGCGGGTCTGCAGCGCCTCGATCGGCGTGCCGGCCGCGATGCGGCCCATCACGGGCACCGCGACGGGGCGCTCGCCCTCATCCGCGGGCGGGCTGGAGCTCGCGCGCACCTTGCCGAGATTGCCCTCGATGACGCTCGGGGTGAAGCCGCGGCGATTGCCGGCTGCGGCCTGGAGCTCGGGCAGCTTGATCACCTCGATGGCACGGGCGCGGTTGGGCAGGCGGCGAATGAAGCCGCGCTCCTCAAGCGCAGTGATCAGGCGATGAATGCCTGACTTCGAGCGCAGGTCGAGCGCATCCTTCATCTCGTCGAAGGACGGCGGCACGCCGCTTTCCTTCAGACGTTCGCTGATGAACCGCAGAAGCTCGTATTGTTTGCGCGTCAACATCTCGACCAAAGTCCCCCGGTTGATGTCGTTCGATTCCGAGACGATGAAGTCGGCAATAAGCCGCTACATCCTCGAAACAAATCATGAACGGACACTATATGTTCGATATGTGTTCCGCAACTGCTTAATTTATGGTGAACGCGGCTGAACTCGCGGAATGCGTGTGGCTCAGCAGCTCAGACGGGCAGCCGCAGCACCTCGCAAGGTGTGCCGGCCTCGGCCTTCGGCGCGAACGGTGCGCGCACGAGAAGTACCTGTGCCGCAGAGAGATTCGCAAGCAGGGAGGAGTCCTGATGGCTGACGGGAAGGGCGACGCGCGTGCCGTCGTCGCGCACCTCCAGCCGCGCACGCAGATAATCCTCGCGCTGATCGTTGGCGCCGAGGTCGCGGCCCAGCACGGCGCGCTCGCGCTGATGATGAATCACTGAACCGCCCGACAGGGCCCGAATCAAGGGCACCATGAACAGGAAGGCGCACACGTATGACGACACGGGATTGCCGGGCAGGCCGATCACGCGCATCGCGCCGAGGCGACCATGCATCATCGGCTTGCCGGGCCGGATCGCGATCTTCCAGAACGCCATCTCGATGCCTTCGCCCTTGAGCGCCTGCTGGACCAGATCGTGGTCGCCGACCGACGCACCGCCGGTCGTGACCAGGATGTCGGCACCGCTCTCGCGCGCGCGGCGGATGCCGGCGGACGTGGACTCCAGCGTATCGGCGGCAATTCCGAGGTCGATGGTCTCGGCGCCCTCGCTGCGGGCAAGGGCGTGCAGGGCATAGCCATTGGAATAGACGATCTGACCGGGACCAGGCGCGGTGCCCGGCATGACCAGCTCGTCGCCGGTGGCGAGAATCGCGACCCTCGGGCGGCGGATAACGCCGAGATAAGGATGATTCATTCCGGCGGCGAGGGCGAGATCGCGCTCGGTGAGACGGATTCCCTTGCGCAGCAGCACGTCGCCTTCGCGGAAGTCGACGCCCGCAGGGCGGATGTGCCGGCCACAAATTGCGGCTTCCTTGATCGTGACATGCTTGCCGTCGGCAATTGTGTCCTCCTGGATCACGACGGCATCGGCGCCGTCGGGAACGACGCCGCCGGTGAAGATCCGCACGGCTTCGCCGGGGCCGACCCTTCCCGCGAACGGCCGACCCGCCGCGACCTCACCGACGACGGTCAGCCTGGACTCGATGGCCGCGTCGGACGCGCGCACGGCATAGCCGTCCATCGCCGACATCGCCTCCGGCGGCTGCGTGCGCCGCGCCGCGACATCGTGCGCGAGCACACGATGGTGGGCCTCGTCGAGGCGAACCATCTCTTCGGCCAGCGGCTCGGCGCCGGTCAGCACCGCGGCGAGCGCGTCAGAAACCGGCATCAGGGCCACGGGCGAACTCCGCAACAAATCAGGACTCGGTCGGCAAGTTCTAGCTGAGCGGAGGGACTGAAGCAAAAAGGCCTCCCTGGCCAGCAAGAAGCCACACTTCCTTTCGGTCTCGGGTCGGCTTATCTTCTGTCCATGACAAAACTGCTCGAAAAGGCGCTCAAGGCCGTGCGGCAGCTTCCTGCGGATAGCCAGGACGAGATCGCGCGCGCCATGTTGGCTTTGAGCGACGGCGGAGAGGAGGCTGAGGAAATGGATCCCGGCCACCTTGCGGCGGTCCTCGAGGGGCTCACACAAGCGAACCTCCGGCAATTTGCGTCTGACGCCGAGATCGAAGCAGCCTTTCGCCGCTTCGAGCGATGAGGCTCAGATTTACGACGCGCGGCCAAGGATCTGATTGAGATTGCCGACTATGTCAGGGAGCACAGCCCGCAAGGTGCATTGCGCGTGCGCGCTGCGATTCTTGAATCGCTTCAAAATCTCGTTCGCTTTCCACGGCTTGGAAGACCGCAGAAGGTCGAGGGCGTACGCAAGCTGGTAACGCGGCGGTACCCTTATCTGGTCTAATACCGGCTGGAAGTAGAGGCTGGCGAAATCGTCATTCTCGCGATCAAGCATCCCACGCAGGAACGCGAGCACTCGGATGGTTGAGCTGGCTCAACTCCGCCGCGGCATGATGCGGAAGGCGAGGCAGACCGGAACGAGGATAGCCATGGCAAGGACGAGAATGACGAGCGCCACGGCCAACATCGGTCAACGCTCCGTCGGATCGCCCGGACTGAAATCCGCGACGTCGGGCGCCTTGGGGCCCTGATCCTTGTCGGGCAGCGGATCGGCCTGGGATTTCAGGTCGGCGGCCTTGCTGATCAGTTTGGCGGAGAGGTCAGAATCCGAGGTGGTTCTGGCGAATTCGAGCAGGAGAGAAGCCTGCTTGGTGAGATAGGTCTTGCCCAGCACGTCGATCAGTCCAATGTAGAAGGCCCAACGGACTCATGAGTCCGAAGGGCAGGATTCCGTTCCCGGAACTCTGTATAAAAATGCACAAAGTGATTGGGTTCCTCATCTCCACCAAATTTAGCCCCTGGAACTGAGCACGGTCCGGGCTTCCTGTGGCTCAGATCCCCAGCGCTTTCAATGCGTTCCCGACGTCGCGCGGCGAGGTGACATGCACGGCGGTCAAGCCGCGTGCCCGCGCTCCTTCGATGTTCTCGGCGAGGTCATCGAAGAAGACGATGCGCTCGGCCGGCGCGCCGATCGCCGCGACGACATGGTCGAAGGCCTCGGCATCCGGCTTGCGCAGGCCGATGCTGGAGGACAGATACAGCTCGCGGAAATGGCCGAGCAGACCGGCATATTCCTTCGAGAAATAGTCGACGTGCGGCCGATTGGTGTTGGAGAAGGCGTAGAGCGGCATCCGCTTCGCCGCGCGCGGCAACAGTTCGGCGATATCGGGCATCTCACCGGCGAAGATCGCGTTCCAGCCTTCCAGGAACTGCGCATCCGAGATACCGATCCCGAGCGAGGATCGGAGCGAGGCGAAATAGTCCGCGTCGCTGATCTTGCCCATCTCGTGCAGGCGGTAGGCCTCGTCGCGCACATAGCGCGCGATGATGGCCTCGGGCTGGCAGCCGGCATGTCCCGCCCAGCAGGCGATCGCCTTCGAGAAGTCGATGTCGAGCACCACGCGCCCGAGGTCGAACAGCAGCGCATCCGCGCTGCCGGGAGAGAGCGATGTCATTGCGTCCTTTTCACTTCAGTATGCTCAGTAACGATAGGGATCGTGGTCGAACAGCGGGAACGCGCTGAACACGCTGGGCGCGTTGGTGGCGGTCGCCGGATGCAGGCAGGACTTGTCGATCTCGGCGAATGAGGTGGCGCCCAGGAGGCCGAGGCAGCGCAGCACCTCGTCTTCGAGCAGATCCAGCATCCGCGCGACACCGGCTTCGCCAGCTGCGGCCAGCGCCCAGCATTGCAGCCGGCCGATGCCGACGAGGTCGGCGCCCGCCGCGATCGCCTTGACGATGTCGGTGCCCCGGCAGAAGCCGCCGTCGACCATGATCTTCGCGCGGCCCTTCACGGCGTCGACGATCTCCGGCAGGACGTGCATGGCACCGCGGCCGTGGTCGAGCTGGCGGCCGCCATGATTGGAGACGTAGATCCATTCGACGCCGTGATCGAGCGCGATCTGTGCGTCCTCGGCGGTGGCGATGCCCTTGAGGATCAGCGGAATTTTGAACTTGTCCTTGATCATCTTCACGGTCCGCCACTCCAGGCCCTTCTGGAAATCGCCGCCGGTGGCGCGCAGGCGGCTCTCGCGAACGTAGCGCTTGGCGATGTCACGTTCACGACGGCTGTAATGGGCGGTGTCGACGGTCAGGCAGAAGGCGGCATAAGCGTTCTTCTCGGCCCGGCTGACGACGTCGGCGACGAAGGCATCGTCGCCGCGGACATAGAGCTGATAGAGACGCAGTGCATCAGGGGCAGCCTCGGCGGTCTTCTCGAGACCGGGCTCGGACACCGAGCTCAGCATGTGCGCCGCGCCGAACGTGCCTGCAGCGCGCGCGACGCTCGCCGCGCCGTCCGGATCGAAGATCTCGAGTGCGCCGACGGGAGCCAGCACCACCGGCAGCCGCACCTTGCGGCCGAACTGCTCGACGCTGCCATCGACCTTGCGCACGTCGCGCAGCACGCGCGGGCGGAAGGCGATCTCGTCGAGCGCCATGCGGTTGCGCCGCATCGTGGTCTCGGTCTCGGCGGCGCCGACGATGTAGTCCCAGGCATTCTGGTTGAGGTTGGCGCGCGCCTTCCGGACGAACTCGTGCAGGTTCTGGAACGGCTCGTCGCTGGCACCGAGCTCGACGTTCCGTTCCGGCCGGATGCGGGGCGCTTCATTCATTGTTGTCCTCCCGAGAATTTGAAGTCTTATCGCCATCGCCTATCGCGTCCGGCCCTCCAAAACCATCCTAAAATCGCATAGCTGCGAGGCGTGGGCGGCCCGACCGCTGTCGTCTTGCGTCGAAACAGTTTCGGAACGTTGCCAAAAGTTTAGGCCAAGGCGAAGGGATTTCTTCGGTCGACCCGCCTGTGTGGCGTCCCGGCCTTGAAGAAACCAGAATGGTATTGTGAGAGATGGGCTGGATCGCCATTTGCATGGCGCGTCCCAGCCTCAAGAGAACCGCCCAGCAAAAGGCACCCTCATCCATGCGGAAATCCCTGCTGTTCCCCCTGGGCGCGCTCACCGGAGCGTGTCTGACCCTTCTGGTAGCCAGCCCGCAGGGCGGCGTATGGGCGGCGCGGGCGGCAGTGAGCGCGGATGATGCCTATGCCCAACTCAATCTGTTCGGCGCGGTGTTCGAGCGGGTCAAGGCCAGCTATGTCGAGAAGCCCGACAATGCCAAGCTGATCGAGGGTGCGATCACCGGCATGGTGACCTCGCTCGACCCGCATTCGCGCTACATGAATGCCAAGGCCTGGACCGAGATGCAGGAGACCACCTCCGGCGAGTTCGGCGGCCTTGGTATCGAGGTCACGATGGAGGATGGCCTCGTCAAGGTCGTCTCGCCGATCGACGACACGCCGGCTTCGAAGGCCGGCATCATGTCCGGCGACCTCATCAGCAAGATCGACGGCGAGGCCGTGCAGGGCATGACGCTCGAGCAGGCGGTCAACAAGATGAAGGGGCCGGTCGACACCAAGACCAAGCTCACCATCATCCGCAAGGGCGCGGATGCGCCGCTCGACGTCGCGATCACGCGTGAGATCATCCATGTGCGCCCCGTGCGCTTCCACGTCGAGAACGGCGACATCGGCTATATCCGCATCACCTCTTTCAACGAGCAGACCACCGACGGCCTGAAGAAGGCGATCGCCTCGGTCTCCAAGCAGGTCCCGCAGGAGAAGCTCGCCGGCTATGTGGTGGACCTGCGCAACAATCCTGGCGGCCTGCTCGACCAGGCCGTGTCGGTGTCGAGCGCCTTCCTGCAGCGCGGCGAGGTCGTCTCGACCCGCGGCCGCTCTCCGGAAGAGACGCAGCGCTTCACCGCCCATGGCGGCGACCTCACCAAGGGCAAGCCGCTGGTGGTGCTGGTCAACGGCGGCTCGGCCTCAGCCTCCGAGATCGTCGCCGGCGCACTGCATGATCACAAGCGCGCGACGATCATTGGCACGCGCTCGTTCGGCAAGGGCTCGGTGCAGACCATCATTCCGCTCGGCGCCGACCACGGCGCGCTGGCGCTGACCACGGCACGCTACTACACGCCGTCGGGCCGCTCGATCCAGGCCCAGGGCATCGCGCCCGACATCGAGATCCTCCAGGACGTCCCGCCCGAGCTGAAGGGGCGGATGGACACCATGGCGGAGTCCCAGATGCGCGGCCATCTGTCGGCCGCCGACGGCAGCGAGCAGACCGGGTCGCAGTCCTACGTTCCGCCGGAAGAGAAGGACGACAAGGCCCTGCACGCGGCCTACGATTTCCTCCATGGCGTCACCGCAAATGCCGTCGCCGCCAAGCCTGCGACCAAGGCTGCAGTGCCGAACTAGACCTTACGAGCTCTACAGATAATGGATCGCCCGGGAGCGGATGGCCGCTTCCGGGCGATTTCGTTTGCAGCGCCGTCCCAGTTCGGGATCGCGGCACGGCAAGCCTTGGTCATTGCGGCTTCTTCGCGCCGGTATGGTGCGGGACTTCCGTCTTCGGCCCGCCACCATAATGGTGGCTGCCCCCGGAACCGCTGGTCGTTCCGCCGTCGCTCTCCTTCTTGCCCATGTGATGGGGGACCTCGGTCTTCGGTCCGCCCGAATAGTGATGGCCGTTCTTCTCGTCGGTCGCGCTCTTCTGCGCCATCGCGGGCAGCGCAACGAAGGACATGATCGCGGCCGCGATGATCAGCTTGCGGTGACTCATTTGGTTTCTCCTGTTCGAATTCATCAAGTGGTGCCAATCAAGTCCCGGTGGCTTGATCGAGCCGCAACCAAACCCGGAGTGCGATCGTCCGGGTTGAGCAAGATCAACATGCCGATGCGCATGCCGAGTGCTGAGATGTGAAGACTCGTCGAGTTGCTGCAGGCGACGCGAAGCGGCGATCTTCTTACAGAAAAAAATCTTAAGCCGACGCGCGAAATCGTAACCTCGTGCAATGCCCTCAAGCATGTCGCTCGGGGGGCATGTAGTCATCGGCAGGTGAACTGCCGATGGAGGACGAGATCCATCTCGATTTATTACGCGATTGAACCACAAAAAGAATTTGCTGGTGCGTCGACCGGCTTTGATGTCCGTCAAGCGGGCAACAACGACGCAACCTAGCGTGCCGGCTCGAACGAGCGACGACGAGGTTGCGATCCGAAATGGCGATCGTAATGATGGAGAACGTGCGGTTGACTGAAGAGACGGTTAACGACCCCGCGCAGCCCCTGCAAGTTATGCTTCTGTTGCGTCGTCGGCTGTGGGAGACGATCACGATCAGATCCGTGCTGGTCGTGCCGCGGCGCGATCTGCGTCTCGATCTTTTTCGCGGCCTCGCCAACTGGCTGATCTTTCTCGGGCACATTCCGGATTCCGCGCTGGTCTGGTTCACGACACGCAATTACGGCTTCAGCGACGGCGCCGATCTGTTCGTGCTGATCTCCGGCTACACCGCGACCTTCGTGTTCGGCGCGATGATGATGGAGCGTGGCTTCGTCATCGGAGCAACCCGGCTGCTGCGGCGGGTGTGGCAGCTCTATGTCGCTCACCTTCTGTTGTTCTTCGTCTATCTCACGGCCGTGCACTACATCGCGCACAGGTACGACGATCTGCATTTGATGGATCAGTTCAACGTCGCGCCGCTGATGAATTTTCCGGTCGAGACGCTCGCACAGGGCCTGATCCTCAAGTTCAAGCCGCTCAATCTCGACGTGCTGCCTCTCTACATCGTGCTGATGGCCGCGTTTCCCGCCGTGCAGTGGGTCATGCTGCGCTGGCGCAACGCGGTGATGATCGGCTCGCTCGGTCTGTATCTGGCGGCCCGCCATTGCGGATGGAATTTGCCGTCCTATCCGGCTGGAGTCTGGTACTTCAATCCGTTCGCCTGGCAATTGCTGTTCGTCTTCGGCGCCTGGCTGGCCTTGGGAGGGGCGGCCGCGAGCCGCTGGCTGCTGTCGTCCCGCACGGCGTTCGCCTTCAGCTGTGCCGTCCTGCTCTTTGCGCTGGTCGTGACGCTGGCCGAACGAATCCCGGGACTGCGCGATTCCGTCCCTGAAGGGCTCGCCGCGATCTTCATTCCGAACGACAAGACCAATCTCGGTCCCTATCGTCTCATCCATCTGGCGAGCCTGATGCTCATCGTCGTCCGGCTCATCCCGATCGACTGGCCGGGCCTCAAGTCGCCGCTGCTGCAGCCCTTGATCAGATGCGGCCAGCAATCGTTGTCGGTGTTCTGCGTCGGCCTGTTTCTGTCCTTCGTCGCGCATTTCGTGATCGAGTCGGGCTCCGAGGGAATATGGACGCAGCTGATCGTCGGTGCAGCGGGTCTGTGGATCATGACGATCATCGCCTATTACCGGACGTGGTCGAAGGATGTCGACAGGAGCCGCTCGGCCCAGGAGACGGGCGGATGATGACGTCCGGGCTGATCTCGCGGAAGAGACCATCAAGCCGCGTGGCACGTCCGTGCGTAAGAGCCGGAGAAGCTTCGCGTCCATAAGGCCTGACTGCCGCGCGCCTCGTCGTCTGATCGCCCACCTCGACGGTCAGATGACCAACTGAACCAAACCTGGAGAATGAACATGAACTCGAGAAATGTCGTCATGAGCGCAGCCACGTTCGCCGTGCTCGTCCTGGGGGCGGTTGTGCTGTCGCCGGCATACTCCGCCGATCCTGCTCGGATCGCGATGATGGATGACGACAAGATGAAGAGGCCCGATCCCTCGGATTCCGGCAGCAAGATGAACATGGGCCAGCCGGCAGGGCAATCTCAGAGCATGGGCGGCGGCCGGATGAACGACGACAAGATGAAGATGTCGCCGCAAGGCCAGATGCGGGACTGCCAGGGTGCGGGCTGTCAGGAGAACTCCGGCATGATGCAGATGATGCCGATGATGATGCAGATGATGGAGAAGATGATGCGCGGCCAGATGAGCCCATCCGGCGGCAGCGGTGGAATGAGCGGTCCGGCGGACGTGACCGAGCGGCTCGAAGGGCGGATCGCTTTCCTGAAGGCGGAGCTGCAGATCAGCGACAAGCAGAGTGCGGACTGGAATAACGTCGCGGACGCATTGCGGTCGAGCCGGCAGCACCTCCTGGAAGCGCGCAAGATGCTCGTCATGGACGACAAGCTCGGCGGTGCGGATCGTCTGGAGCACTACGAGCGGCATCTGTCCGAGCGTCTGGAGGCGATCAAGTCGGCTCGCTCGGCCTTCACGCGGCTCTACGCGTCGCTGAACGAAAGTCAGAAGCAGACCGCCGATACGATCCTGCTGCCTCTGATCGCATCGTTCTGACCGCCGATGTGAACGCGCAAGATCATGTCCGGTCCGATCCTTCGACGTCGCTTCGGCCTGCTTGCGCTGGGCATCCTGGCGAGCCAGCTCACCGCGATGGCCGCGCCGGCATCCGACGTCGGCCGCGGCGTAACAGCTGCCGCCGAAAGGTTCGCGCAGCCTTGGAAGGTCGCGGAGGCTGAGGGCGATCACGCGGCGCACCATCCCGCCGGGGCCGGCGGCGAGGCGAGGCCGGAGCCGGAGGGATCGGCCGGTCCGAGCGATGGACAAGCGGCTGGCGGGTCGCCCGCCGCTTCGTCCGCCGGAATGATGGGCGGAATGGACGGCATGATGGGCCGGCCGCGCAAGGCGTTCTATCCGGCATTGATGGAGATGCCGGCGCTGTCTGCCGAGCAGAGGAGCAGCCTGGAGAGCGAGGCGCACGCGCGGATCGGCGCCGAGACCGATCGCCTGGCGGATGCCGAAACGAACCTGCGGCACGCCATCGCCGGCGGCGACATCGCCGCCGCCGATCAGGCCTCGCGCCGGCTTCGCGAGTCCCTGAACGCGGTCCAGAGCGGCGTGGTCGCGCTGCGTTCGCTTCACGAAGGCAAACCGCCACAGCAGATCGCGCAGGCCTGGTTCAAGTCGCAAATGAACCTGCCGTCTGCCCGAAGCACTGTGGATGCCGATGACGGCGCGACCGGGATCTCCTGGTTTCACGTCACCACCATGGCGCTGCTGGCGCTGTTTTCGGTGGGGATGCTCGCCGTTTACATCGCGCGCATGCGCCGGGCGAACGCGCTCGTCGACCGGCTGACGCGCGTGGCAGTCGCTCCGGCTGCGGTCACGCCAATCATAACCACTGTAACCACGCCAGCCGCCAGTCCGCTGAACGACATCGGCGGAACGACGACTTCCGGGGATACAGACCGCCGACCGCCGCGCGGTGCGGCGAGTAGCCCCTGGAAGGGCAAGCTGAGGGTCTGCGCGATTTATCGGGAGACGCCTGACGTGAAGACCTTCCGACTGCAGGCGGCGGAGGGTGGTACGATTCCGTTTGCGTTCCTGCCCGGGCAGTTCCTGACCTATGCCATCGAGGTTGACGGACAGACGGTCAGGCGTTCCTACACGATCGCCTCGTCCGCGGCGCAGACCGCCTATGTCGAGACCACGATCAAGCGCCAGGAAGGCGGGCTGCTGTCCGACTACATGCACGGCCAGCTGAAGGAGGGGGACCTCGTCGATGTCACGGGCCCGTCCGGCGCCTTTACGTTCACGGGCACGGAGGCCGACAGCGTCGTCCTGATCGGTGGCGGGGTCGGCATCACGCCGTTGATGGCGGCGATCCGCTATCTCTCGGACATCGCCTGGCCCGGCCAGATTTACCTCATCTACGGCGCACAGACGACCGAGCAGTTCATCTTCCGGGACGAATTGGAATACCTGCAGCGCAGGATGGACAACCTGCACGTCGCGGCCACGATGATGCGGGCCTCAGGCACGTCCTGGATGGGACGCGAGGGGCAGATCACGGCCGAATTCCTGATACAGGCGGTGCCGGATCTTGCGAAGCGGCGCGTTCATCTGTGCGGTCCGCCCGGAATGATGGATGCGCTCCGCAAAACCCTGATCGGCCTCGGCGTGCCTGGCGAGCAGATCAAGACCGAAGCCTTCGGGCCGGCCCGCGGCGCCGTTCCACCGGCCGGCAAGGCCGCCAGCGAAGCGCAAATGGCGGAAGGAGAAGCGGGCAACCGAGGGGCCGCAGCAGTCGGTCCGGCAACGGCGACCATTCGCTTCGCCAAATCCGGCAAGATGGCGGCGCTGCCGCCGGACAAGAGCGTGCTGGAGGTTGCCGAGAGCGCTGGCGTTGCGATCGACTATTCCTGCAGGGCAGGGGTCTGCGGCGTCTGCAAGACGCATCTGTTGCAAGGCAACGTGACGATGGAGGTCCAGGACGCCCTGACCGCGGAGGACAAGGCGAACGGTCTCATCCTGGCCTGCCAGGCGAGATCGGTCGGGGATCTGGTCGTCGAGGTCTGAGATGTTGACCGGGAGAGAGCGCCTGATCGCCGACGCCGTGCTGGCGGCCCTGCTGCTGCTGGCGCCGGCTTTCGTGCTTCACTCAGACAGCCGCTTTGCCGGAAGCCTCGCCGGCTTCATCCTCGGCGCGTTCGCGGCCGCGCTGATGATCCTGCTTCTCGCCTATCCCATGACCAAATACAGCACGAGGCTCAAGGCCCTCGTCACGCGATGCGTGTCGATGCCGACGCTCCTGGCGTTTCACGCCTATGCCGGGATCGTCGCTGCATTCCTCGCGCTGCTGCATACCGGGCACAAGCTCCAGAGTCCGCTCGGGATCGCCCTTCTGACCAGCATGCTGATTGTGGTTGTCACCGGATTCGTCGGCCGCTATTACCTGCCGCAGACCGCGATGGAGCTGCGCCAGCAGCAGTCGCACCTGGCGACCTTGAGGTCGGCCTATGAGCGCTGCGCAGCGGCGATGTCCCCCGATCGGGATCCGCGAGACGGGGGCGGGATGCATGCACTGGCGTTGCAGGACGTGCCGCTGCTGCAGCTCGTCGACGGCATTTCCGATCTCGAAACGGCGATCGGATCGAGCGAGGCGGTCAAGGCGATCTTCATGCAGTGGATCGGGCTCCACGTCCTGGCGGCGATCGTCATGTACGCGCTGCTCGCGGTGCACGTGGCCACCGAGGTCTATTATGGGCTGCGGTGGCTCGCGTGACTGTCAGGGGCGTGCTCTATGTCGTGGTCGCGACCCTTGCGGTCGCGAGCGCGGCGGTCGCATCGATTGCCCTGTACCGGGGCAGCCCGGGACTCGTGCCGGGTTGGACAAGGCTCGTCAGTCCCGGGCCGCTGTCCGCCAAGCACGCATTTCTGGCCGACAGATGCGAGAGCTGCCATTCGCCGGTCAAAGGCGTCGAGGCAGCCGCCTGCATTACCTGTCATGCGCCTTCGGCCGCGGATCTCGCCAAGCAATCGACGGCGTTTCATGCCGTCATCGGCGGTCAGTGTTCCGGCTGCCATCGCGAGCACGCGGGCGACTCGCGTCCGATCCGGATGAACCATGCGTCATTGCTGCAAGTCACGATGGCGGCCTCCGGTAAGAGGGGGTTCGAGTGGAGCGCGGTCGATCAACTGAGAGCCGATCTGACGGAGTTTCTCGGACTGCCAAAGTCCGACTGGCCCGAAAGGGCCGCGCTCGATTGCGCCAACTGCCACAGCAACCGGGAGCCGCACCGCGGATTGTTTGGACGGGAATGCGCCGATTGCCATGCGCTGGCGTCCTGGAAAATCACGGGCTCCCTGCATCCGTCGCCAACCTCGAAAGACTGCGCCGAATGTCATAAGGCGCCGCCGAGCCACTATATGGACCATTTCATGATGGATCGGATGATTGCGGGACAGGAGCATGCATCGGTGGACCAATGCTTTTTGTGCCACACGACGGACTCATTCAATAACATTAAGAGCGTCGGCTGGATGAAGCACCATTGATGGTTGAACGCGACGCCGGTGGGCTTCCAACATTACGGGATCCGCGAAAAATATTTCATGGGCTGCTTGAGGTAGATGTCTTGCCGAAGCCGACAAATTCCGTGTGGCGCAAGGTCCGTCCCGCATGGCTGGCTCGGCATGCGCGCCGTTTTCTGTTGGCCGGCGATACAACCAGAGTTATATTTTCGAGGGCAAGCAGCGGTGCAGGAATGATTGGCTCGAGAAAGCCGAGGCGAAGGTGGTGGGGATGGCTTGTCGCCATGGCCTATCTGCTTGCGTCGATGACACCGTCGCTCGCCATCTCGGTCGCTCCACTCACTTCGATACCCTGCGAGCAGCCCGCGCATGCGCACGATCCAAGCAGTGCCGGATCGGCGGTGCATTCGCACGACGTTGCGAAAGACGGAGATTGTGACAACGAGCGGGACGAGCCCGGCGACCGGCATGCGGCCTGCTGTGGCTCGGTATTGTGCTTCAGCGCAGTGTCGCCTCAAGCACCTGGGATCGCGGAGTTCGTGTCGCCGCATTCGCGCTGCGAGGCGCACCCGGACGTGATCGGCGAGGAAGGCGCGTTCCGCCGCCACTATCGGCCCCCCATCGCCTGAGCTAGCTCCCGAAGATCGTACTGCGTCGCTCCAGGTCCGAGCGCGGATGGACACGTCTGTGACGGGTGCCGTACCCGGCGGATGATGGCGATGCGCCAGGCACTCGCGTGACGCTGCGCGTTGAGCAGAAGAACGTGGACGGGGCGATCATTGGCTCGCGCCATAGCGAGGCCGACGCGCAATCACGACGACGATCGTTCACGACTCTCTCGGGAGCTGCTGCCTCGGCGGACCGCGCTTGCGCGCGATCTGACGAATTTCGCTGCAACGAAGCGATCTCTCCAATGGCATGCAAGGACGATGGGTCATGAAATCGCGTAACGAGACTCTGCCGGTACAGGCGGCCGGCTCCCCGGACGTGCAGGACACGGTCGTTCGTGCCGCGCTCGTCGGCAGCTACGATCGCCTGCGCGGCTATCTGCAGCGACGCTTTGGCGGTCGGGCCGAAGCGGAAGAGGTGCTCCAGCTATTCATGTTGCGCGCATTGGAGCGGTCCGGCGACATTCGCGACGCGGACTCGGTTCGAGGCTGGCTGAGCCGGGTTCTGGCGACGACCATCGCCGACTTCCACCGCCAGGCATCAAGGAGCAGGACGAGGGAGATGCCGTTCCCGCATGAGCTCAACGATCGGCTGCCGGCCGAGCAGGACGCCGCGGCGAATGCCGCAGTCTGCGAGTGCCTCCACGTTCATCTGTCCTTGTTGAAGCCAGAGCACGCCGAAGTCATTCGAAGGATCGATCTCGGCGGCGAGCCGCGGGAATCCGTTGCCGCCGACCTCGGCGTGACCATGAACAACCTGACCGTTCGGCTTCACAGGGCACGACAAGCGCTGAAGGAGCGCCTCGAGCAAACCTGCGTCGTCTGCCTGGAGGAAAGCTTCTGGGAGTGCCGTTGCGCCGACAACCGAGGTCCGACCTAGCCGACCTCGCGGCGGCGGCTCTCGCTGCCGTCGCGCTGGGCGAGCCGGCTACGGTGCAGCGCGAACAGCTCCAGCATCTTGCCGGCGGGCTTGGCGGCGCTGAACAGGTAGCCCTGCATCTCGGAGCAGCCGAGCGTGCGCAGCAGACGCTGCTGCTCCTCGGTCTCGACGCCCTCGGCCGTCGTGGTCATGCGGCGGGCGGTCGCCAGGTTGACGACAGCCTGAACGATGCTGGCGGAGCCGTCGGGGCGGGCGATGTCGTCGACGAAGCAGCGGTCGATCTTGATCTTGTCGAACGGGAAGCGGTGCAGATAGCTCAGCGACGAGTAGCCGGTGCCGAAATCGTCGAGTGCGATGCGTATGCCGATGGCGCGGAGCTGGTGCAGGATCGCGAGCGCGGCATCGTCGTCGCGGATCAGGACCGCCTCGGTGATCTCGAGCTCGAGCCGGCTCGCCGGCAGGTTCGACGCGGCGAGCGCCGCCATGATCTTCAGCGCCAGCGTGCCGCTCTTGAACTGCACCGGCGAGACGTTGACGGCGAGGCGGATGTCGTCGGGCCAGCTTGCCGCATCCCGGCAGGCGGTCGCCAGCACCCATTCGCCGATCTCGTTGATCAGGCCGGTGTCTTCGGCGATCGGGATGAAATCGGCCGGCGAGACCCAGCCGCGCTCGGGATGGCGCCAGCGCACCAACGCCTCGCAGCCGGTGATGCGGTCGTCCTTCAGGCCGAGGCAGGGCTGGTAATAGACCTCGAGCCCGCCTTCGCGACCTGCTTGCGCGATGGCGTGGCGAAGGTCGCCCTCGAGCTGGCGGCGTTCGCGGACCTTGGCGTCCATGTCCGGCTCGAAGAAGCGGTAGGTGTGGCGTCCGGCGGACTTGGCCGCGTACATGGCCATGTCCGCATTCTTCAGGATCTGGTCGAGCGCCGTGCCGTGCTCCGGCGCGAGCGCGATACCGATGCTGGCGTCGCTGGTGAGATGATGGCCCATGCAGTCGAAAGGTGTGCGGATGGTGTCGAAGACGCGCGCGACGAGCTCGTTGACCTGATCCAACGACGTCACCGCGCCCTGCACGATGGCAAATTCGTCGCCGCCGAGTCGTGCCACGAAGTCCTCCGGACCCGCACAGCGGCGGAGGTTCGCCGCGATCGATTTCAACAGCTCGTCGCCGACGAGATGGCCGAGCGCGTCGTTGACGCCCTTGAACTCGTCGATGTCGATGTAATGGACCGCGATCTGCTCGCCGTCGCCGACCGCGGCCAGCTCTTGCCGCAGATGCTCGTGGAACATGGCGCGGTTGGGCAGGTCCGTCAGCGCGTCGTAATGGGCGAGGTGGGTGATGCGCTCCTCGATGCGACGGCGCTCCGTGACGTCCTCATGGGTCACCACCCAGCCGCCATCCGCGAGCGGTTCGTTGAGGATGTGGATCGAGCGGCCATCGGCGGTATCGACCACCATGGAGTTGCGGAGATGGATGTCCTTCAGGACGCGCGCGACGTAGGCGTCGACGTCGCCGGTGAACGAGCCGGTTGCCTTGCGATGGGCGATGATGTCGCGGAAGCTTGAGCCGGGCTTCACGACCTCGGCCGACAAACCGTACATCTCGATGTAGCGCTGGTTGCAGACGATGAGCCGCTGCCCGGCGTCGAACAGCAGGAGGCCCTGCGTCATGTTGTTGACGGCGCGGTCCAGCCGCTGCTTTTCCAGCGTCAGCCGTTCGCGCGAAAGGCGGTGCTGCTCCAGCAGCTTGCGCACGACGGCAATCAGCACGCCTGCAATCGCGAGCGCGGAAGAGGCCGCGACCGAGATCAGAATGCCGATCTGCTCGCGCCAATCCGCCAGGGCCGCCGCGCGCGTGGTGGTGGCCATCATCAGGATCGGGAAGTGGGGCAGCGCATGGGAGGAGATCAGCCGGTCCTCACCATCGATGGGGCTGTTGACGCGGCCGGCGAAATGATCGAGGCCGAACACCCTCTGATGCTCGAAAAGACCGGTCTTGAAGTTTCGTCCCATCAATTCGCCGGAATGCGGATAACGGGCGAGCAGCGTGCCGTCGCGATGCAGCATCGAGATCGTCGCGCCTTCGCCGAGCACGACGGAGGCGAAGAATTTTTCGAAATTGGCGGGCTCGATGCCGCGTCCGACCATACCGAGGAACTCGCCGCGTGGTCCGACGACCCTCCGCGCCACCAGAATGGTCCATGCGCCGGAGATGCGGCTGTGCAGCGGCTCGATCAGGACATCAGGCGCATAGGGATCGTACTTGAAGGTGCGGAAGTAGGCGCGATCGGCAACATTCACCTTTGGGGCCGGCCATGCCGTCGACGAATTGATCAGATTGCCTTCGGCATCGATGATGTTGACGCCGCCCATATAAGGCAGCGCCTCGATCTTCGACCGCAGCATCCGGTGCACGTCCTCGCCGGAGAGGCGCTTGCGATAGTCCTCTCCGGTCGCAATTCCGGTGGTGCGGACGTGATCGACGAAATCCTTCTGGATGACCGCGAAGTCCTGCAATTGCTGATCGAAATGATGAGCGAGCAGCAGCACGGTGTTTTCCAGCTCGCGGCTGGAATTGCGCAGCGCCCGCTCGCGGAAGTTCTGCGCCATCAGCACCGAGCCTATGGCGATGGCCGCGATCAGCAGCGTGCCGCCCACCACCAGCCAGCGGATCGGTCCGCTGCGCACGAAGACCTGGTCAAAGAGACGACTGCCGAATTTCATCTTCATGCTGGATCGTTGCCGCGCACACGTCAGGATCAATTCATGAGCCTGAGAACACCCGTTGGTTTACGGGGACGGTGTGGAGGTTAAGTTAGGAAGCGCGGTTAACGAAACGTGAACGGTCGCGCGCAAAAGCAATCCATGCGCGCGGCGCGAAAGCGGCGCGTCAACGCAAGCCCGCTTCAGACGCGGTAATGGCCGGATTTGCCGCCGAGCTTCTCGACGAGATGGATGCCCTCGATGCGAACGCCGCGCTCGACTGCCTTGATCATGTCGTAGATGGTGAGGCAGGCGACCGATACCGCCGTGAGCGCCTCCATCTCGACGCCGGTCGGTCCCGTCACCTTCACGCTGGCCCGCACCACGCAGCCCGGCAGCTTTGCGTCAGGCTCAATGTCGACAATGACCTTCGACAGCGCGAGCGGATGACAGAGCGGGATCAGCTCCGAGGTGCGCTTGGCGGCCATGATGCCGGCGATGCGCGCGGTGCCGAGCACGTCGCCTTTCTTGGCGTTGCCGGACACGATCAGATCGAGCGTCGTCTTGGTCATGACGACGCGTCCCTCGGCGACCGCAAGCCGCTCCGTCGCGGGCTTGTCCGAGACGTCGACCATCCGCGCCTCGCCGGAGGCGCCGATATGGGTGAGGGCGGGGCCGGCCTTGGCTTTGGCCTGCTTCGTCTTGGCTGACCTGGTCTTTGCTGGCTTGCGCGCCATCTCAGCGCGTGCCCGCCGCGCGCGCCGTCGCCTCGCGCGCGAGCAGCGCGCGTGTTGCCGCCGTGACGTCGGCCTGCCGCATCAGGCTTTCGCCGACCAGGAAGGTCGACATGCCGACGCGCTCCAGCCGGGCGAGGTCTTCTTGCGTGAAGATGCCGCTCTCGCCGACCATCAGCCGATCCGCGGGGATCAGCGGCGCCAGCGCCTCGCTGGTCGCCAGCGTGGTCTCGAAGGTACGCAAATTGCGGTTGTTGACCCCGATCATCGGCGACCGCAACTTCAGCGCCCGGTCGAGCTCGGTACGGTCGTGGATCTCGATCAAGACGTCCATGCCATGGGCGATGGCGGCGTCCTCGAGCTCCCTGGCGGCGGCGTCATCGAGCGCCGCCATGATGATCAGGATGCAGTCGGCGCCGTGTGCGCGCGCCTCGACCACCTGGTAGGGATCGAACAAGAAATCCTTGCGCAGCACGGGGAGCGAGGTTGCTTCGCGCGCGGCCACCATGAAGTCGAGATGGCCCTGGAACGAGGGCGTGTCGGTCAACACCGACAGGCAGGCTGCGCCGCCCGCCTCGTAGGCCTTTGCGAGTGCCGGCGGGTCGAAATCGGCGCGAATGAGTCCCTTGGAGGGCGAGGCCTTCTTGATCTCGGCGATCAGCGCGTAGCCGCCCTTGGCGTGCTTGGCCTTGATCGCGCGCAGGAAACCGCGCGGCTCGGAGGCGGCCTTGGCTTGCGCCTCGACCGTGGAGAGCGGACGCGCGCGCTTCGCCGCCGCGATCTCCTCGCGCTTGTAGGTCTCGATCTTGGTCAGGATGTCAGACATGCGGGAGTTCAGCTGTTGGAGACCGCGACCAGGTGCTTCAGCTTCGCGTTGGCCGCGCCGCTGTCGATCGAGCGGACGCCGATCGCGACGCCTTCCTTGAGGTCCTTGGCGCGGCCGGCCACGACCAGCGCGGCGGCGGCGTTGATCAGCGCCACGTCGCGATAGGGGCTCTGCTTGCCGTCGAGCACGCTCTGCAACGCGATCGCATTGGCGTCGGCGTCACCGCCTTTGAGCGCACCGGCCTCGCAACGCGGAAGCCCGGCTTCCTCCGGCGTCACCTCGAAATTCCGGATTTCGCCGTTGTGGAGCGCGGAGACGAAGGTCGGGCCGGTGAGGGTGATCTCGTCGAGACCGTCGGAGCCGTGCACCACCCAGGCGGAGTCGGAGCCGAGGTTCTTGAGCACCTGCGCCAGCGGCTGCACCCATTGCCGTGAGAACACGCCGACCATCTGCCGCTTCACGCCGGCCGGGTTGGACAGGGGGCCGAGCAGGTTGAAGATCGTACGCGTGGCAAGCTCGACGCGGGTCGGGCCGACGTTCTTCATGGCGGGATGGTGGGCGGGGGCGAACATGAAGCCGATGCCGCATTCGCGCACGCAGCGGCCGACCTGCCCCGGCTTGAGATCGATCTTCACCCCGAGCGAGGCCAGCACGTCGGCGGCGCCCGAGCGCGACGACAGCGCGCGGTTGCCGTGCTTGGCCACCGGCACGCCGGCGCCCGAGACGATGAAGGACGCGCAGGTCGAGACGTTGACCGAGCCGGAGCCGTCGCCGCCTGTGCCGACGATGTCGACCGCCTCGGGCGGCGCCTGCACGGTCAGCATCTTCGAGCGCATCGCCGCGACCGCGCCGGTGATCTCGTCCACGGTCTCGCCGCGCACCCGTAGCGCCATCAGAAGCCCGCCCATCTGCGAGGGCGTGGCCTCGCCGCTCATCATGGCATCGAAGGCGGAAGCGGCTTCGTCACGCGACAGGCTGGCGCCGGTCGCCACTTTTCCAATGATAGATTTCAGGTCGTCCATCGCGTGCTTTCAACTCACTGGTTCGCGCCGGTCACCTGCGCGAAGGCGGCCTGATTAATGGTGGTCCCGATGTCGGTTTCAAGCTTGTTGACGTAGGAAGCGACCTGCTCCTCGGTCTGGGCGCGCTCGAGGCTCTCCTTCAGCTTCTTGACCGCGTCCGAGGCAAAGTCGACCGCGGGATCGATGATCTCGGTGACGCGAAAGACGATCATCTCGCTGCCGCCGCTCACGGCCGTCTGTCCGATGCCATCCTTGGCGGTGCGGAAGGCCGCCGCCACGACGGTGCCGGGCACGCCGGCGGGCGAGTCGTCGCGCTTGAAGCCGGTCGCGGTCTCGACCTTGGTGCCAACCGCGGCCGCCTCGTCGGCGAGCTTGCCGCCCGATTCGAGCTTCTGCACCATCTCGGTCGCCTTGGCCTTCAGCTTGGTCGCGATCTGGTCCTGGCGCCAGCGCGCCTCGACCTGGTCGCGGACCTCGTCGAGATTGCGGTCGCGCGAGGGCGTGATGGCGAGCACGTCGTACCAGACATAACCACCCTTGAACGAGATCGCGTCGTTGTCGACGCCGACGTCGGTGTTGAAGGCCTGCGACACCACGTCGAGGCCTTGCGGGATGTTGGCGATCGGCTGGCCGTTCGGGGCGCGGCCGGAGCGGTCGACGGCTTCGATGGTCACGGCAGTGAGGCCGAGCTTCTGCGCCGCGTCGATGACGCTGGAGCCGCCGCCGCGCTCGTCTTCCATCTTGTCGCGGAGATCGGCGACCTTGAGCCGCGCGCGCTCAGTCGCGATCTCGCGCTTGATGTCGCCGGCGAGCTTGGCGTAATCGGCTTCCACGCCCGGCTCGATCTTGTCGACCTTGACGATCGAGGTGCCGAGGGCGCCCTGAATCGGCTGGCTGATCTCACCGGCCGGAAGCGCGAAGGCAGCAGTCCCGACCGCAGGATCGAGCGCCGACTTGGCCACCAGTCCAAGATCGACGTCGGAAGCGCTCAGCCCGCGCTCCTTGCCGAGGTCCTCGAACGACATGCCGCCGGCGAGGCGCTCGCGTGCCGCCTTGGCCTCGGCCTCGTTGGGAAACACGATGTGGTGGATCTGGCGCTTCTCCGGCGTGCCGAGCCGGTCCTTGCGCTGCTCGAACATCTTCTTGGCATCCTCATCGGAGACCTCGGTCCATTTGCCGATTTCTTCCGGCGAGATCACGACGAAGGCGATCTTGCGATATTCGGGCGCGCGGAACTGGACCTTGTGGTCCTCGAAATAGGTCGCGAGGGCTTCGGGCGAGGGCGCCTCGATGGTGCCGGCCTGCGCAGCATCGAGCTTGGCGAATTCAATGGCGCGCTGCTCGTTCTGGAACCGCGTCAGCACGTCGATCATGGCCTTGGGCGGCTCGAGGCCGGCACCGACCGTGCCGGTGATCTGCCGGCGCAGCGACACCTTGCGCTGCTCGGCGACATAGCGCTGTTCGGTGTAGCCGAAGTTGCGGATCAAGGCCTGGAAGCGGTTCGCGTCGAAATTGCCGCCGACGCCCTTGAAGTTGGGATCGTTCATGATGAGCTGGCGGATCTGCTCGTCGGACTGGCCAAGTCCGAGCCGGCGCGCCTCTTCGTCGAGGGCGGCCTCGGCAATGGTCTGCTGCAACACTTGGCGATCCAGGCCGAAGGCGCGCGCCTGGTCGGGCGTCAGCGGACGGCCGAACTGGCGGCTGATCTGCTGCAGGCGGTCGGTGTAGATCTGACGGAACTCGTTGAGCGAAATCTCGGTGCGGCCGATCTTGGCCACCGTGGACTGCCCGAAGCCCTTGAAGATGTCGGCGATGCCCCAAATGCCGAAACTGACGATCAACACGCCCATCACCACGGCCATAATGGTCTTGCCGAGCCAGTTCGATGAGGCCTTACGCATTCCTCGGAGCATTTGGTCCAACTTGTTTGGTCAGGAGGGGAACGGAGCGCGTCTTAATGCAGATTCCGCAAAAGCGCGTCACCAAATTGATAGATCATCATAAAGTGGCGGCTTTCCCCCCGCAACCTCGCCTCATGCGACGGCGAGAAGCTGCGGTTAAGAGTCCCAAAGCGTTTTCAAGCGAAGCGGAGCCCGGTTCGCGCCACGAAAACGCGTCAAAACAAGAATCTGGAACTGCGGCAGGTCCTCTGCTAGCGCATGGACAAACCCCGTATCGCTGGAAACTGACATGACCGACGCCATCCGACCGCTGATCGCCGGCAACTGGAAAATGAACGGCCTGAAGGCCCAGGCTGTCGAATTCGACGCCATGCTCAACGGCGCGGCAGACGTGGCTGGCAAGGCCGACCTGCTGGTCTGCCCGCCGGCGACCCTGATTGTGGCGTTTGCCGAGAAGGCGCGCGGCAAGAAGGTTGCGGTCGGGGCCCAGGACTGCCATCCCAAGGCCTCCGGCGCCCATACCGGCGATATCGCTGCCGAAATGCTCGTGGATGCAGGCGCAACGGCCGTTATTGTCGGGCATTCCGAGCGCCGCGCCGACCACGGCGAGGGCGATGCGCTGATCCGGCAGAAGGCCGAGGCGGCCTGGCGCGCCGGGGCCATTGCGATCGTCTGCATCGGCGAAACGCAGGGCCAACGCGATGCGGGCCAGACCCTCGACGTCCTGCGCGGGCAGCTCGACGCCTCGCTGCCGGATGGCTCGACGGCGGCCAATCTGGTCGTGGCCTATGAGCCGGTCTGGGCGATCGGCACGGGCCTGACCCCCACGGCCCAGGATGTCGAGCAGATTCATGGCTTTATCCGGGAGTTCCTGATCTCCAGGTTCAAGGGCGAGGGGGCCAGGATGCGGATTCTCTATGGCGGCTCGGTCAAGCCCTCGAACGCAGCCGAGCTGATGGCGGTGAAAAACGTCAACGGTGCCCTGGTCGGCGGCGCCAGCCTGAAAGCGGCCGATTTCCTTGCCATTGCCAAGGGCTGTCCTAACTAAGCGCTGCCAACCCGAACCGTGGGTCCGGGCCCGATCGGGGGTGGCATTGCCACGTCCGATCGTGTAACACCGCGCAACTTCAGGAAAACCCGCGAAGCGCGATCGGCCGCCGTCAGGCGCCGCCCGCTTGTGACGGAAGGATATCATGCAGACCGTTGTCATCGTCATCCACCTCATGATCGTCGCCGTCATGATCGGTGCCGTCCTGCTCCAGAAGTCGGAAGGCGGCGGGCTCGGCATGGGCGGCGGCGCGGGCTTCATGTCCAGCCGCGGCACGGCGAACCTGCTGACTCGGACCACGGCGATCCTCGCCGTCGGCTTCTTTCTCACCAGCCTGTTCCTGTCCTGGTATGCCGGTTACGACCGCAAGCCGTCATCGATCATCGGCCAGCCCGCGCAGACCCAGCCGGCCGGCGGATCGCCGATCGCGCCGCCGACCTCGGGCGGCATCCTGGATTCGCTGAAGAAGGCCGACGAGCAGCAGCAAGCACCGGCTCCGACCGGTCCTCAGGTGCCACGCTCGCAATAAAGCAGGGGGGCCATGCAGGGCGATGGCTACCGTCCTGCATCAACAATCCCCATCAAGGCACTGTCACCACTCTCAGTTCTGGATCACCCACAGGCCCGCAAAATCTTTGGGGCGGAATACGAATCGCTTTGGCGAATCGAATTCGAGGGATTAGAGGTTAAGTCCCATGGCGCGGTACATATTCATCACCGGCGGCGTGGTTTCTTCGCTCGGCAAGGGTTTGGCTTCGGCGGCACTGGGTGCCCTGCTGCAGGCCCGGGGCTACAAGGTCCGCCTCCGCAAGCTCGACCCCTACCTCAACCTCGATCCCGGAACGATGTCGCCGTATCAGCACGGCGAAGTGTTCGTGACCGATGACGGCGCGGAGACCGATCTCGATCTCGGTCACTACGAGCGCTTCACCGGCCGGCCGGCGACCAAGGCCGACAACATCACCACGGGACGCATCTACCAGGACATCATCTCGAAGGAGCGCCGCGGCGATTATCTCGGCGCGACCATCCAGGTGGTTCCGCACGTCACCAACGCCATCAAGGAATTCGTTCTCGACGGCAATGACGATTACGACTTCGTGCTGGTCGAGATCGGCGGCACCGTCGGCGACATCGAGGGCCTGCCGTTCTTCGAGGCGATCCGCCAGCTCAAGAACGAGCTGCCGCGCGACCATGCCGTCTACATCCATCTGACGCTGCTGCCCTATATTCCGAGCGCCGGCGAATTGAAGACGAAGCCGACGCAGCACTCGGTGAAGGAGCTGCGCTCCATCGGCATCCAGCCGGACATCCTGCTCTGCCGCACCGACCGCGAGATCCCGAAGGAGGAGCGGCGCAAGCTCGGGCTGTTCTGCAACGTGCGCGAAAGCGCCGTGATCGAGGCGCGCGACGTCGACAACATCTATGCGGTCCCCGAGGCCTATCACAATGCGGGCCTCGACGACGAAGTGCTCGCCGCCTTCGGCATCGCCTCGCGGATTCCGCCGGAGCTGCGCAGCTGGCAGCAGATCAACGAGCGCATCCGCAACCCCGAAGGCAACGTCACCATCGCCATCGTCGGCAAGTATACCGGCATGAAGGATGCATATAAGTCGCTGATCGAGGCGCTCTCGCATGGCGGCATCGCCAACAAGGTGAAGGTCAATCTCGACTGGATCGAGAGCGAGATCTTCGAGAAGGAAGATCCGGCGCCGTTCCTCGAGCACGTCAACGGCATCCTGGTGCCCGGCGGCTTCGGCCAGCGCGGCGCCGAAGGCAAGATCAAGGCGGCGCAGTTCGCGCGCGAGCGCGACGTGCCGTATTTCGGCATCTGCTTCGGCATGCAGATGGCGGTGATCGAGGCCGCGCGAAACCTGGTCGGCATCGAGGACGCCAACTCCACCGAGTTCGGCCCGACCAAGGAGCCCCTGGTCGGCCTGATGACGGAGTGGCTGCGCGGCAACGAGCTCGAGAAGCGCTCGCAGGCGGGCGACCTCGGCGGCACGATGCGGCTTGGCGCCTATCCGGCAGCGCTCAACCGCGGCAGCCGCGTCTCGCAGGTCTATGGCGGCGCGACCGAAATCTCCGAGCGTCACCGCCATCGCTACGAGGTCAACACCGCCTACAAGGACCGCCTCGAGCAGCACGGCCTGAAATTCTCAGGGCTCTCGCCCGACGGCGTGCTGCCTGAAATCGTCGAATACGAGGATCATCCCTGGTTCATCGGCGTCCAGTTCCACCCCGAGCTGAAGTCGCGGCCGTTCGAGCCGCATCCGCTGTTCGCCTCGTTCATTCAGGCGGCGATGGTGCAGAGCCGGCTGGTGTAGCCGGCTCGGTCTTCCCTGACGAAGTCTTGCTCGCACGTCCGGCTACGCGGCCGCGATGTCCATCCTGCGGCAGAAGCAAGATGCCTTGATCGGCACCTCCGCCCGCGACTGGGCGAGGTCAAGTCGCTGCTTGATCAGCGGCCTTTCGGTCTTGTCGCCACGCCGCATGAGACATTCGTGCAAGCCGTGAAGCGACCACAGATTGTCGGGATGCTGGCAGGCTCGGCTCAGCTTTCCATCGAGGCCGAGATCGGAACGGTACACCGCCTCGGCTTCCTCGATCCGTCCCTGTTCCAGGAGCAGCGCGCCGAGTGCGTGACGCGGTGGCTGCATCCATCCCCACGGCTCGTCATAGGGCAGGGCGTCGCTGAGCGCGACGGATCTACGCAGCTCAGCGAATGCAAAGTCGTAGTTGGCTTTGCGATATTCCAGTTCGCCATTCAACATGGCTTCGGCCACGCCGAGCAGGGCGACGACATTGTTGTTGTGCACGAGCCGGCTCTCCGGCACGCGCGTCTTCGCCTGTGCGAACAACGCTTTCTCAGTTTCGGCGTCGGCGACGTGGCCAAGCGCCGAATGAGCCACCGCCTTGGCGTAGTGGATCATCGCCGTCACCGAGCAGTATAGCTCGCGATCCTCCGGCAGCTGTTGGGCAATGATGTCGTGCCATTTGCCGAAACGCACGAGAACGTGCTGCTTCATCGTCAAATAGCCTTCCAGGAAGTCCGCCATGGGGGGCGATTGAATGCGCAGCACTGGCTCGGGCACGGTGGCAATGAGTTCCTCGGCCGCTGCGATAGCGGGGGCGTATTGACCCAGGAACATCGCGCCGTAGATGGCAAAGTGGAAGTTGTGGATGACATAGACCAGGTAGACACCCGGATCGTCCGAATAAGCGAGGAACCTGCGGTCGGTCGTCAGCGCCTTCTGATTGTAGAGCAGGACGTCGTTGTATTGCCCGCACAGCACGTCGAGATGCGTCGGCATGTGGATCAGATGGCCGCTATCGGGGACGATCGCGCGCAGCCGGTCGCTAGCCCGCATCGCCCGTTGCGGGAAGGGCGACATCTCCATGAGATGGACGTAGAGATGAAGCAGTCCCGGATGATTCCACGCAGCCGGCCATCGATCGAAAGCTTGTTCGAGCACGGCCCTGCATTCCTCGGTGCCGGCGCCCTTGGTGGGTTCTCCAGACTCAAGGTCCCACATCAGCCACGGCGTCTCGTTCATGATCGATTCGGCAAAGATGGCTCGGACCTCGAGATCGTCGGGATACGTGGCGAAGACCTTTCGCATCTCTCGCGTGAAGGCCTTGTCCCACGGCGCCATGTCCTCGATCGCTTCACGCTGCGGATAGCGCGCAGACAGGGCGCGGATCAGGGCTTGCTCGACCGGGCTCGCCTTGTCCGCCTGCGCGAGCGCGTCCTGCGTCGCATCGTATGATGCAGCGAGCGCCAATTGACGGCCTTGTGCGTCATAGCGGACCCAGGGCAGGTTGTAGTTGGGACCCGCGGCGTAGCCGATGCCCCAGTGCGCCATGGCGCCGCTGTTATCGAACTCGAGCGCCTTGCGAAAACATTTGATCGCCTCGCCGTGGTTGAATCCGAACACCCAATTGAGCCCTCGGTCAAACCAGAGCTGCGCATCAGGCGAAGTCGTGGTGATTTTGCGGCTGTACGGTCCGAGATCAAAATAGGTCATTGCCTCTGCCTCCTTTGATCGCTTCGGTCGTTTCGCCGATTGCTCTCGGGCCGTCGGCGGCTGATACGCCAGGACCGAGCGTACATTATCAAGAGCGTCGGCCCCCTGCTATCGAGCTATGCACGAAACGCCATGAGGGGCGCCCGGGCGAGGCTCAAGACAGAGTTGTGGCCAGCGGGTATAACCGCCGCTCCTGTCAGGGAGGACCATGAATGATCTACGAAATGCGCGTCTATCGCTGCCTGCCCGGCCGCCTGCCGGCATTGCTCAAGCGGTTCGAGGCTGCCACGCTGAAGATCTGGGAGAAGCACGGCATCAAGCAGGCGGGGTTCTTCACGACCGTGATCGGTGAATCCAACCAGGAGCTGACCTATTTCCTCGCTTGGGACTCCCTCGCCGAGCGCGAGAAGAAGTGGGCCGCGTTCATGACCGATCCGGACTGGATGAAGGCCCGCGCCGAGAGCGAATCCGACGGGCAGATCGTTGCCAATATCGTCAGCCAGATCCTGGCGCCGACCGCTTTCTCGGCGGTGAAATAGCCAACGCCAGCGCGGCTGGGGGGACCCTGGCGCAACCCTGATATTCGGACCGCCCGGGCGGAAGAGGGGTTGATCCGACCCTCATGGCGGCTATGGTCGCGCCGAAACGAGGGATTTGCCTTGAGCTCTTCGACGTCAGCAGCGCCGGTCGTCACCGTCGGCAGGGTCAAATTCGGCAATGATCTGCCGATCTCGGTCATTGCTGGGCCCTGCCAGCTGGAGAGCCGCGAGCATGCGCTGGAGGTCGCCTCCGCGCTGAAGGAGATCGCGGCGCGGCTGAACATCGGCCTCGTCTACAAGACCTCGTTCGACAAGGCCAACCGCACCAGCGCGGCGGCGGCGCGCGGGCTGGGTCTTGCGCAGTCGCTGCCGATCTTCGCGGAGATCCGATCCTCGCTCGGCTTGCCCGTGCTGACCGACGTGCACGACGCCACGCAATGCGCCGAGGTGGCGCAGGCGGTGGACATCCTGCAAATTCCGGCCTTCCTGTGCCGGCAGACCGATCTGCTGCTGGCGGCGGCTGCGACCGGCAAGGTCGTCAATGTCAAGAAGGGCCAGTTCCTGGCGCCCTGGGACATGGCCAACGTCGTGACCAAGATCACCAGCGCGAACAATCCGAACGTGCTCGTCACCGAGCGCGGCGCCTCATTCGGCTACAACACGCTCGTGTCCGACATGCGCGCGCTGCCGATCCTTGCGCGCAGCACCGGCGCGCCCGTCATCTTCGACGCCACCCATTCGGTGCAGCAGCCAGGCGGGAAGGGGACGTCCTCGGGCGGTGAGCGCGAATTCGTGCCGGTGCTGGCGCGTGCAGCTGTCGCGGTCGGCGTTGCCGGCGTCTTCATCGAGACCCATCCTGATCCCGATCGCGCGCCATCGGACGGCCCCAACATGGTGCCGCTGCGCGAGTTCGAGGGCTGGTCGCGCGATTGATGGCGTTCGATGCGCTGGCCAAGACGACGTCAAAGAGCACCATGCGCTGATGCACCAGCCTGTGACCAGGCCGTCGTCCGACCAGAAATTTCCGCCCGCGATCAACATCATTGCGCTCGCCGGCTTCTCGGCCGCACTGTCGACGCGCGCGCTCGATCCCGTCCTGCCGCATGTCGCGGATGATTTCGCGATCAGCATCACGACGGCCGCCAGCATCGCGGCCGGCTTTGCCTTGATCTACGCGCTGGTTCAGCCGGCGATCGGAGCGGCGGCCGATCTGTTCGGCAAGGCGCGATTGATGACGGCGTGCCTGGCGCTGCTGGGCGTTGCCTGCATCCTCGGCGCGCTCGCCACCTCCTTCTCCGGATTGTTCGCAAGCCGCATCCTGGCCGGCATCGCCGCAGGCGGCGTGTTTCCTGTCGCGCTCGGCCTCACCGCCGATCTCGTTGCGCCGGCCAAGCGGCAGGTTGCGATCGGGCGCACGATGGCGGGCTCGATGACCGGCAATCTGCTCGGCTCGTCCGCCAGCGGAATCATCGGCGATTTCATCGGCTGGCGCGGCGTGCTGGTGATCCTCGGCGCGCTCGGGCTGATCGCGGCCGTGGCGGTTGCGGCAGGATTTCGCGGGGCCGCGCTGACGGCGCCGCCGAAGACGGATTTCAGGACGTTGCGGCAGGGCTACCGCACGATCTTCTCCAATCCCAACACGCGCTACAGCTATTCGGCCGTGTTCGTCGAAGGCTGCTGCGTGTTCGGCTTGTTTCCCTTCATCGCCGCGTTCCTGTTCGAGCTCGGCGAGAAATCCCTCTCGATCGCGGGCATCGTGATCGCGGGATTTGCGGTCGGCGGGTTGCTCTACACGCTCACCGTCTCGCGCATGCTGCCGCGGCTCGGCGTCAAGGGCATGATGATCGCGGGCGCGAGCCTCGTGGCGTTGCAGCTCGGCGCGCTCGCCTTCGGTCCCGGCTGGAAGCTGCAATTCGTCAGCATGCTGGCGATGGGCTGGGGCTTCTACATGATCCATGGCTGCCTGCAGGTGTTCGCCAGCGAGCTGTCGATCGGTGCGCGCGCGACAGCGATGTCGCTGCATTCGTTCTTCTTCTTCATGGGGCAGACGGTGGGACCGCTCGCCTATGGCTTCGGGCTCCAGCATGGCGGCAAGGTGCCGACGTTGCTCGCAAGCGCCGCGATCATGGTGGTGCTGGGCCTCGTCTGTGCCCGCATGCTGCGGCAGCGGGCCCCGTCAGACGCCCGCGTCTGAGGCGCGTCCGGGAGAAGCGTCGCCCCTTCAAAAAGCTTCGCGAGCGGTCTTTGCGGAACTCAGGCGCCCGCGTGGGCCTCCTGCCAGAGGTCAAGCACCTCGTGGCGCGTAATGCCACGGGTGATGAACACGATGCGCGAACGGCGGTCGGCATCGGGCCATTTTGCAAGCGCCACCGGCGGATGGAAGACGTGGTGGACGCCATGGACCGCGATCGGTGTCGCTTCATCGCGAAGATTCAAGATGCCCTTGACCCGCAAGAGGTCCTCTCCCCGGGTGGCGCGCAGATGCGCGAGCCAGCGCGATACGGCCATCCAGTCAAGGGGATCGTCGAATGCGATCATGAAGCTAAGGATCGATGCATCGTGGCTGTGATGCTCGTGATGGGCATGACCGTCACCGTGATGATGGGCGCGCTCATGCGCCGCCTTGGCGACGTCGGCGAACGCCTGTTCGTTGAGCCAGCGCTCGATATCGGCTGTCTTCTTTTCGGGGTCAATGAGGGCAGCGCCGAACAGTTGGGCCGGATCGACCTCGCCATGCACCACGCTCTCGATCCTGGCGCCAGGATTGAGCCGACGAAGCCGCAAGTCCAATGTGTCAGTGTCCTTGACCAAATCGCGTTTGGTGATCAGCAGCCGGTCGGCGAGCGCGACCTGCTTCACCGCCTCGTATTGGCGGTCGAGCTGCCGCGCTGCATTGACTGCGTCGACGGTCGTCACCACGGTGTCTAGCCGCAGAAAATGCGAGACCAAAGGGTTGTTCAGCAGCAGCTGAGCAATGGGAGCGGGGTCAGCCAACCCCGTTGTCTCGACCAAAATCCTGCGGAACGGCGGTACCTCGCCACGATCGCGGCGCACCAGCAGCGCGCGCAGGGTGTCTTCCAGATCGCTGCGAATAGTGCAGCAAATACAACCACTCGCAAGCACGGCGACTTCGCCGTCGACGCGTTCCACGAGGAGGTGGTCGAGGCTGACCTCGCCATATTCGTTGATGACGACGGCGCTGTCCTTCATCGCGTCATGGCGCAGCAGGCGGTTGAGCAGTGTCGTCTTGCCGCTGCCAAGAAAGCCGGTGATCAGTGACACCGGAGTCCGCTCGGCGGATTTGTCGCTCTCGAACA
The DNA here is from genome assembly GCF_051853065.1 of Bradyrhizobium sp. SPXBL-02. NCBI lineage: Bacteria > Pseudomonadati > Pseudomonadota > Alphaproteobacteria > Hyphomicrobiales > Nitrobacteraceae > Bradyrhizobium > Bradyrhizobium sp. SPXBL-02. Next base: position 3,920,477 of record NZ_CP182474.1, read on the forward strand.
GGCTCATCGGCGATCCTCAACCCTGGTCTTATTTTTGTCGCTGGACAACAGCCTAATGGAGGACGAGCATTCCGAAAACAGGATCTTAAGCCCGATCTCAGCGGGCAAACCCCGGGAGGAAACGATGGACGATACCAAAGGCGATGAAGAGAAGGGCGGTGCCGCGACCGATCGGCGGACCTTGCTCCGCACGGCAGGCATTGCCGGTGCGGCTGGGGCGGCATTCGCAGGTGCGATGCACGGCAAGTTCTCACTCGCACCGATTACCGCGGCGCAGGCTCAAACCGCGGCGATGCCAAAGGGCGTGGACAAGCCTTGGTGGCCCTCAAAATGGGGCAAAGACGACGAGGCGGGCGCGTCGAACCACATCACCCCGGCGAAGGTTCTCGATGCCGTGAAGTGGATCAAGGATGGCAAGATCTACAAGATCGGCCGCGTCTACGAGCAAGGCATGCCGTTGTTCGGCGCCCGCGCATTCTCATTGCGCATTCCCGGCGGGCCGACTGGCGGCCCGTTCGGCGACAACAAGCTCGTCTATCACGACGAGTTTCTCGCCACCGAAATCGGCCAGACCGGTACACAATTCGACGGGCTCGGCCATATCGGTATCCAGCTGGGCAAGGACGGCGACAAGAGCGAGATGCGCTTCTACAACGGCTTCAGCGCCGCAGAGATTGGCGACGCCTACGGCCTGAAGAAGCTTGGCGCCGAGAAGCTCAAGCCGCTGTTCACACGCGCCCACCTGATCGATATGGTCGCGCTGAAGGGCGGCATGATGGACGCGGGCCAAGAGATCACCTCGGCCGATATCAAGGCGGCGCTTGCGAAGCAAAGCATCGCGGAGAGCGACATCAAGCCAGGCGATGCGATCATGTTCCACACCGGCTGGGGCTCCCTGTGGATGAAGAACAATGATCGCTACAATAGCGGCGAGCCTGGAATCGGCCTCGATGCCGCGAAGTGGATCATCGAGAAGGATCTCGCGCTGACTGCGGCTGACACCTGGGCGGTCGAAGTGGTGCCCAATCCGGACAAGTCGCTCGCCTTCGTGGTTCACGCCGAATTGCAGACCAAGCACGGCATCCTCAACCACGAGAACCTGATCTTTGACGAGTTGATTGCCGACAAGAAGTACCAGTTCGTCTACTGCTTCACGCCATCGCCGATCAAAGGCGCTACCGGCAGCAATGGCTGTCCGATCGCGATCACCTGACGCGGATAAAAAGCGTGGTGGGCGGGACCTCCCCGCCCGCCACGCGAAACGCCGCCCAATAACGCCCGCCCGCGAAGGGTGCGACGCCAAGGGGCATTGCTCCCCACCACGACACCATCGGCCCGGTATACATGGCACACGAATTGCTTCGATTCTGGGCAAATCGAGGTGTGAGACCGTGGACGTCCAGACCAGTCATTCGGCCAGCGCAGCCGGTCCAGCCCGCTCGACCGGATATCCCACCAAGCCGCCGCTGCGGCGTTTCCTCACCGATTGCCACGCCGAATTCCGGACCGACAATTCCGGCGAGCTTGCCGACTACATTCCCGAGCTGAAGCGCGCCAATCCCGATCATTTCGGCATCGCGCTCGTCACCATCGACGGCCATGTCTACGAGGTCGGCGACAGCGAGGTGCCGTTCACGATCCAGTCGGTGTCCAAAGCCTTCGTCTTCGCGCTGGCGCTGGAGATGGTCGGCGAGGCGCGCGTCTCGGCCACGATCGGTGTCGAGCCGAGCGGCGAGGCCTTCAACTCAATCCGGCTCACCAACGACAACCGTCCCTTCAACCCCATGGTCAATGCCGGCGCGATCGCCTGCTCGGGCCTTATCTATGAGGTCGAAGGGAAGGGCGCCTTCGAGCGCGTCCGCGCCAAGCTCAGCGCGTTCGCCGGCCGCGAGCTCAGCGTCGACGAGGTCGTACACGCGTCGGAGACCGCGACCGGCAATCGCAATCGGGCAATTGCGTGGCTGCTGCGGAATTACGCGGTGCTGCCCGACGACGTCGATGCCGTGCTCGACGTCTATTTCCGCCAATGCGCGATCCTGGTCACCGCGCGCGACCTCGCGGTGATGGCGGCAACGCTCGCCAATCGGGGCATCAATCCGGTGACGGGCGTGCAGGTGATCACGCCGCATATCGTCGCGCGCACGCTCTCGGTGATGACGAGCTCAGGCATGTACGACTATGCCGGTGAGTGGACCTATCGCGTCGGCATTCCCGCCAAGAGCGGCGTCGGCGGCGGCATCGTCGCGGCGCTGCCCTCGCAGCTCGGGCTCGGCACGTTCTCGCCGCTGCTCGACAACCATTTCAACAGCGTGCGCGGCCTGAAGGTCTGCGAGGCGCTGTCGGCGCGGTTCGACCTGCACATGCTCAATCGCAACGCCGACGTCCGCACCAGCATCATGGCGGATTACGACGTCTACGGCATCTCCTCGCGCCGCAGCCGCCAGCCACACGAGCAGCAGATCCTCGACGAACGACACAGCGACATCCGCGTGCTCGAGCTGGTCGGTGCGATGAATTTCGCCACCATCGACTACGTCACCCGACGGCTCACCAGCGAGCCGCCGAACGCACCGCTGCTGATCATCGATTTCCGCCGCGTCCCCGACATCACCGCGGCCGGCGCTGCGCTGCTTGGCGAGACGCTGGCCGCGCTCGGCAATGCCGGCGTCACCGCCATCCTGTCCGGCTTCGAGACCAACTCCGCGGTGTGGAGCGCGATCGCCGCGCGCACCGCCGAGCCGCGCCGGCTGCGCCGCTTCGCACTGCTCGACGATGCCATCGAATGGGCCGAAGACCAGGTGATCTACCGCTTCGGCGGCTTCACCGATCTCAAGGAGAGCGCGCATCTCGGCGAGCAGGCGCTGCTGGCCGAGCTCGACGCCGAGGAGATCGCCGCGATCATCAAGCTGTCGACCACGCGGCATTACGCGGCCGGCCAGCGCATCATCGCGGCAGGCGAGCCCGCCAATTCGCTGTTCTTTCTCCAGAGCGGCATGGTCAGCGTGAAGCTGCGCAGCGGCGTTCGGCTCGCTTCCCTCGGCCCCGGCATGGAATTCGGCGAGATGGCGATCCTGGAGCAAAGCCGCAGCGCCGACGTCTTGGCCGACACGCCCGTCACCTGCCTCGAACTGCCGCTCGACAGCTTTGCCGATTACCGCCGGCTGCACCCGGAAACGTCGTTGAAGATCATGCGCAATCTCGCCGCGATCCTGGCGCGGCGCCTGGTGCTGGCGAATGCGAAGGTCGATCTCCTGAGCGCGTACTAGGCCGTCAACTCGTAAGCTTGTTGGGCAGGAGCGGGCTCGAGCACTACAATCCCGGTGATCTCGCCGCCCAAGCCTTGGTGGCCTGGCAGCTTTCCATCGCTCGGGCGTAGGCAGGGCGTGCCGTCGTGCGAGCGAGATAGTCCCGCTCGGTAGAACCGGGGACATAGTTGCCAGTTCGCAGGCCGAGCAGGAGGGCGTAGCTCACCGAGATATCGGCAGCAGTGAATCGGTCGCCAGCGAGATAGGGGCACTCCGCGAGGCGGCGGATCACCAACCCCAGGCGGCTCTCGAAGGTCTCGAGCGCCCAGCAGGTAACTCGGGCATTTCGCTCGGCTTCGGGTGCCAGTTGGCGACCGACCAAGACGGCGTTCATCGGTCCGGCGAGCCCGGCCTCGCCCAAGTGGAGAAATTGCAGATAGGAAGCGAACGCGGGATCGTCCGGGGCGACGGCAAGCGAACCTGAGCCGTGGCGGGCAAGCAGGTACTCAAGAATCGCGATCGACTCGACCATGATCGTCTCGCCGTCCTGCAGTGCGGGAATGAAGCCGGCGGGGTTGATCGCGAGGAAATCGCGATCAACCTCGGCTGCCAGCAGATCGACCGGGCGCAGCCGATAAGCCAACCCCAATTCCTCAAGCAGCCAAACAACACGGAAGCCACGACCTTCGCCATAGACGGTGAGCATAGCTAAGCGTTCCTAGATTGGGCTAGATATACTGACTCGCAGAGGTAAGCCACGCGCGCAACGTCGATCTGCTATGGGGTCCAGAAATTCGTCGCGCCGGGTCCGCGCCAGCGGCGCAGCGTTTCACGCTGCACCGCGTCCGGACACGGGCCGGGTTGTCTCACTTCGCCCCGTCAGCTGCCGCGATAGGCTCCATCCCGCTCGCGATGATCGCGTCGCGTGCGGCGGGGGAGGCGAGGAAGTTTATCAAGGCGCGGCCAGCCTCCGGCTCCTTTGCGCCCGTCGCAATCCCAGCCGAGAAGATCGTAATCTTCTGCAATTCGTCCGGCAGCGGTCCGACGATGTCGATGCCCTTGACGGGCTTCAATTCGCTGATCTGCTGAAAGCCGAGCTCGGCCTCGCCATGCGCGACGATCTCGCCGACCGGCGTTGCCGGAATCTTGCGGGCCTTGTCCTTCATGACGTCGGCAATGCCGAGCTTGTCGAACATCTCGGTCGAGACGTAGACGCCGCTGGCGCTGTCGGAATAGGCGATCGTCTTCGCCGCCAGCAGCGCGCGCTTGACGGCATCGGCCGAGCTGATGTCCGGCTTCGGCGCGCCCGATTTCACCGCGATTCCGATCGGTGACCTCGTGAGATCGACCTGGCTGCCGGCGACGACTTGCCTTTGCTCGCGAGGTCGCTCAGGGCATAGCCCACCATGATCAGGACGTCGGCCGGCTCGCCGCGCTCGAGCCGGACGGGAATCGCGTTGGCGGTCGTTCCCATCGACGGCCCGTATTCCGTGAGCACCTTGTTGCCCGTGGCCTTCTCGAATTCCGGCACGAGCGCCTTGTAGGCGGCCGTCAGTCCGCCGGAGATCATCACCCGCACCTCAGCGGCATCCGATGTGCCGGTCAGCAAGAGGACGCCGAGGACGCCTAGCGCAAAGTTACGGAATGTTGCGGAGATTGATGTCATCGTCGTCGTCTCCAACTAGCCCCGTCCGCGATAGGGCGCAACGCCTTGCTCAGGCACCCACAGGCCCTTCGGCACGCGGCCGGTCTGCCAGAACACGTCGATCGGGATGCCGCCACGCGGATACCAATAGCCGCCGATGCGCAAGAATTTCGGCTTGATCTCGGAAGCGATGCGCTTGCCGATCATCACGGTGCAGTCCTCGTGGAAGGCGCCGTGATTGCGGAAGCTCGCGATGTAGAGTTTCAGCGATTTCGATTCCAGCAGCCACGCCCCCGGCGCGTAGTCGATCATCAGATGCGCAAAATCCGGCTGGCCCGTGACCGGGCAGAGCGAGGTGAATTCCGGCACGGTGAAGCGGACCAGATAGTCCGTGCCCTTCTGCGGATTGGGTACGCGATCGAGCTGGGCTTCTTCCGGCGTGTGCGGCCACTCGACCGCGCGGCCGAGTTGGAGGGATTTTTTCGCCATCGTCGTCACATCCTTTTACGGATGCCGGGATGGACGCAAATGCCGCTGCCGTCAACCGGCGGCGATCGTCTGGATCATGACGATGCGGTCGTTGCCGGACTCGCAGCCCCACAGCTCGCCCGGACGGCCGTCGAGCTGGCGGACATTGGCGTTGGCCTTGTCGCTGGCGAAGACGTTGAACTTCTCGGTAGCGGGATCGAACCGGACGATGGCGTTGGCGGAGAAATCGGTCAGCCAGACCTTGTCCTTGTCATCGACGTACACGGCATAGGCGCGGGGACGTTCGCCCGGCAGCTTCCAGGTCTTCCACGAGCTGTCGGCGGGATCATGCACCGAGACGTGGCCGCTGTTCCACTCGCTGACCCAGATCCGGCCCCTCGAATCCGACCAGACGCGCCGCGAGCCCTGGTTCGGGGTCGGCGGCTCGACCACAATCGCATTGCCGCCCGCGCGGTCGATCTTCGCGATATGGCTGCCGGCGAGGGAGGCGTACCAGACATCACCCTTGGGGGTTACCGTGATGCCGTAGGGGCCGACCCCCTTCGGCGCCTTGAACACATTCATCTCGCCGGTCTTCGGAGACAGCCGGCCGTAATAGCCGGATTGCCCGGTGAACCAATAGGTGCCGTCCTTGTCGAACACGCCGGTGTTGAGATTGGCTGAGGCGAACCTTTCCGGCAGGCGGAACAGCGTGACGTTGAGATCGGAAGGGTTGACCCGCGCGATCGCGTTCTGGCCGCCCTCGGTGATCCAGGGCGCGCCGTCGGGGCCGATCGTCACGCCGTGTGGGGCCGCGCCCTGGCCGAGGCTGACCGTCTTGAAACGGCCATCGCGGGGATCGAGTCTGCCGAGCAGGCCCTTGCCCTGCGCCGTGAACCAGATGGTGCCGTCGGGGGCGGGGGTGAGATCATGCAGGCCGATGCCCGGGCTGATGGGATAGTATCTCGTCCGGAACGGGCCTTCCTGCGCAAAACCTGGGTGGGCGGCAAGCAGCGCGGCGCTCGAAGCAAGAAACTGGCGGCGATTCATGGCGTTACCCCGACTGTTTGAGATTGAGGTTGGGCACGCGGACCAGGTGCCGCGGAGCATAGTCTGAGGCACCTCACGCGTCAGTCAGAGCAGTGCGTCCAAGCGTTCACATTTGCTTGCGGCCCGTGTAAGACCCGCGGCACCGATCAGCCCTAACGAACGGAAGTGGACATCATGACCGCCATCATCGACATCATCGGCCGCGAAATTCTCGATAGCCGGGGCAATCCCACCGTCGAGGTCGATGTCGTGCTGGAGGACGGCGCGCTCGGCCGCGCCGCGGTTCCGTCCGGCGCCTCCACCGGCGCCCATGAGGCCGTGGAACTGCGCGACGGCGACAAGACCCGCTATCTCGGCAAGGGCGTGACCAAGGCGGTCGGCGCCGTCAACGGCGAGATCTTCGAGGCCCTCAGCGGCCTCGACGTCGAGCAACAGGCCCAGATCGACCAGATCATGATCGACCTCGACGGCACGCCGAACAAAAGCCGGCTCGGGGCCAACGCCATTCTCGGCGTCTCGCTGGCATGCGCCAAGGCGGCCGCGAACTCGCTCGACATGCCGCTCTACCGCTATGTCGGCGGCACCTCGGCGCGCCTGCTGCCGGTGCCGATGATGAACATCATCAATGGCGGCGTGCACGCCGACAACCCGATCGACTTCCAGGAATTCATGATCCTGCCGGTCGGCGCATCCTCGTTCGCCGAAGGTTTGCGCTACGGCGCGGAAGTCTTCCACACGCTGAAGTCCGAATTGAAGAAGGCCGGCCACAACACCAATGTCGGCGACGAGGGCGGCTTCGCCCCGAACCTGCCGTCGGCCGACGCCGCGCTCGACTTCGTCATGAACGCGATCGGCAAGGCCGGCTTCAAGGCGGGCACCGACATCATGATCGGCCTCGACTGCGCCTCGACCGAGTTCTTCAAGGACGGCAAATACGTCTACGAAGGCGAGGGCAAGACCCGCTCGATCTCCGAGCAGGCGAAATATCTTGCAGACCTCGTCTCGCGCTATCCGATCGTGACGATCGAGGATGGCATGTCGGAAGACGACATGGACGGCTGGAAGGAGCTCACCGACCTGATCGGCAAGAAGTGCCAGCTGGTCGGCGACGACCTCTTCGTCACCAACGTCAAGCGCCTCGCCGAAGGCATCAAGACCGGCCGCGCCAACTCGATCCTGATCAAGGTCAACCAGATCGGCACGCTGACCGAGACGCTCGCCGCCGTCGAAATGGCGCACAAGGCCGGCTACACCTCGGTGATGTCGCACCGCTCCGGCGAGACCGAGGATTCCACCATCGCCGACCTCGCGGTCGCCACCAATTGCGGTCAGATCAAGACCGGCTCCCTTGCGCGGTCCGACCGCACCGCCAAATACAATCAGCTCCTGCGCATCGAGCAGCAGCTCGGCAAGCAGGCGCTTTATGGCGGCAAGGCGGCACTGAAGGCGCTGGCATAAGCCGGCGTCTCGATCCGCGCGAAGAGAAGGACAGGGGAGGATCGACATGAGTGACGGCAAGACCGGACTGGAATTGCGTTCGCTGCTCAAGAAAAGCGGCGAGCTGGAATTGTCTCTCGTGACGGTCCCGACGCCGGAGCCGGCCGACGATGAGGTCGTGGTTCGCGTCGAGGCGACCCCGATCAACCCGTCAGACCTCGGGCTGCTGATCGGGGCGGCCGACATGTCGGCCGCCAAGGCCTCCGGCACCAAGGAGATGCCGGTCATCACCGCGACGATGCCGGAGGCGGCGATGCGGATGATGGCGGCGAGATTCGATCAGTCGCTGCCGGTCGGCAATGAGGGCGCCGGCACGGTGATCCGGACTGGATCGTCGGACGCAGCGAAGGCCCTGATGGGCAAGACGGTGTCGATGATCGGCGGCGCGATGTACACGCAGTACCGCGTGCTGAAGGTCCGCGACGTCATGGAGCTGCCGCCGGGCACCACGGCGGCGGACGGCGCCTCCTGGTTCGTCAATCCGCTGACCGCACTCGGCATGACCGAGACGATGCGGCGGGAGGGCCACAAGGCGCTCGTGCACACGGCGGCCGCCTCCAATCTCGGCCAGATGCTCAACAAGATCTGCATCAAGGACGGCATCGGCCTCGTCAACATCGTCAGGAACAAGGAGCAGGCCGACATCCTGCACAAGATCGGCGCCAAATACGTCGTGGATTCCAGCGTACCGAGCTTCATGGACGATCTCACCAACGCGCTGGTCGAGACCGGCGCCACCATCGCCTTCGACGCCATCGGCGGCGGCAAGCTGGCGAGCCAGATCCTGACCGCGATGGAGATCGCGGCCAACAAGACCGCGAAGGAATACAGCCGCTACGGCTCCAACGTGTACAAGCAGGTCTACATCTATGGCAGCCTCGACACGCGGCCGACGGAGCTAAACCGCTCGTTCGGCCTCAGCTGGGGCGTCGGCGGCTGGCTGCTTACGCCATTCCTTCAGAACATCGGCCCGGCCGAGATCGGCCGCCTGCGCCAGCGCGTGGCATCCGAGCTCAAGACCACCTTCGCCAGCCATTACACCAAGGTGGTGTCGCTCGCCGAGGCGCTCGATCTCGCCAATATCGGGGTCTATGCCAAGCGCGCCACCGGCGAAAAATTCCTCATCAACCCGAACAAGTGATCGCTTCGGTCCGTTACCGGTAAACATCAGGCCGCCGCTTGGCGGCCTGATTGCTTTTGATTGTGGCCCGGGTGGAGCGCAAGCGGACCCATTTCCGGAAACGCAGCGTTTCCAAATCGGACCAGTTCATGCACTTGCATCTATCGGCCCGGATGGCTTAAGTGCCGTCCCGGCATTCCCGCTCACCTTCAAGGACACCCAATGGCCTACAACATCGTCACGATCGCTGGCAGCCTGCGCAAGGACGGCTTCTCGCTCAAGATCGCCAATGCGCTCGCCAAGCTCGCGCCTGCCTCGCTCAAGCTCGAGGTGATCACGCCGGCGGGCATCTCGTTCTTCAACCAGGACCTCGAGGGCGCGCCGCCCGCGGACTGGCTCGCCTTCCGCGAGAAGCTCAAGAGTTCGAACGGCGTCCTGTTCGTCACGCCCGAATACAACCGCTCGATCCCGGGCGTCCTGAAGAACGCCATCGACGTCGCCTCGCGGCCCTATGGCAAGAGTTCGTTCCTCGGCAAGCCGGTCGGCATCATCTCCAACTCGCCGGGTCCGCTCGGCGGCGTCAGTGCGGCCAAGCATCTGCAGACCATCCTGCCTGGCATTTCCGGTCCGATCCTTCAGCAGCCGGAAATCTATCTCAATGGCGTCGGCGATGCCTTCGATGCGGAGGGCAACCTGACCAAGGACTCCCTCAAGACGGTGCTGCAGCAATACATCGAGGCCTTCGCCGCGCATGTGGCGAAGAATCAGGGCTGAGTTCTCGCTCTCTCCGTCATGGCCGGGCCTTGTCCCGGCCATCCACGTCTTTGCCGACCTCACTGAAGAACGTGGATGCCCGGGACAAGCCGGGGCATGACGATTGGCGTATTGAGAGAGGCAATTAGCACTCCCTTAACCAACCTGTCCCATCTTCCGAAGATGGTCTCACGCGCGCGCCTGAAGTCGATCCTGACCGGCCTTGCCCTCTATGCGATGGCGGCGGCGATCGTCGGCTATTTCGGCGTCAACGCCTATACCGGCAAATACGGTCTCAACGCCCGCCAGGAACTGGATCAGGAGATCATCGCGTTGACGAGCGAGCTGGCTCAGCTCAAGCGCGAGCGGGCCAGGAGCGAGCAACGGGTGTCGCTGCTGCGGTCGGAGAAGCTCGACCCGGACATGCTGGACGAGCGCGCGCGCTTCCAGCTCGACTATGTCCATCCGCGCGATCTCGTTCGGATGATCCCGGCGAACTAGCCATCAGCAGCTTCTGAAAGTCGCAGCGAAAGTTCGCTGCTGAAATCCGACCGCTCTATCCTTTTGCCTCCTGCGAAGGTCGTAACCCCGGAACCGCGCGGTTGCCTTGACGGCGGCGCCGCGGCGGGCTCATGCCTTTGGTGGCGCTCGCTGAAGTTGACGCAGATCAACCGGACAGCACCGGTACGTCCTACACTGCTATCCGGAGGAAACTGTGATGAATGGGACAATGCCCCGGCATCACGCGGCCCGTGTCGAGGCCGCCATCGCGTCAGGCCAGGCGGCTCGCTCCGCGCTCGTGGCCTCGTGGCGTCGTTCCTCCCGATTGCATCACCTTGATCCCAGCGGTCGCGCCGCGCCGATGCGGCTGACCGAAGCCGAGCTGCAGCAGGCGCGAGAGCGCATCGCGCCGCTTCTGGCGGCCGCGCAGGGCGCGATGGACCGGCTATATCAGGCCGTCGGCGCTGCGGGCTGCTGTGTGCTGCTCGCCGATCGCGAGGGCGTGCCGGTCGATCGCCGCGGCACGGCGGCGGACGATGCGACGTTTCAGTCCTGGGGCCTGTGGACGGGCGCGCTCTGGAGCGAGGAGCATGAGGGCACCAACGGCATCGGCACCTGCCTCGTCGAGCAGCGTCCGCTGACCATCGATCGCGACCAGCACTTCTTTGCCCGCAACACGCTTCTGAGCTGCACCGCCGTTCCGATCTACGACCACGAGGCGGCGCTCGCGGGCGTGCTCGACGTCTCCTCCTGCCGCGCCGACCGCACCGACGCCTTCGCCAGCCTGATCGCGCTCGCGGCGGGCGAGGCGGCCAAGCGGATCGAAGCCGACCTGTTTCGCAAGGTCTTCGCCCATGCCCGCATCGTGCTGACGCAGGCGGCGGACGGAAGCTGCGGCGGCCTCGTTGCGGTCGATGCGGACGATCTGGTGATCGGCGCAACGCGCTCCGCCCGGCTGGCGCTCGGCATCGCGACCGGCGGTGCGTTGCGGCCGATGCCCGCGGCCGATCTTCTCGGCGGTGATGCCGCGCACGATCATCTTGCCGGAGGCCAGCGTGCGGTGCTGCAACGCGCGCTGCTGCGCGCCGGCGGCAACGTTTCCGCCGCCGCCAAGGCCCTCGGCGTCAGCCGCGCCACGCTGCACCGGAAGCTCAAGCGGTTCGAGCTGAACCACTAGGCCGCGCTATTCCTCAATCGTCATTGCGTCGCAGCTCGCAATGACGGTGGAAGCCGCTGGTGCGCCAATTGCTCCTTGCTTCTGACGGGCGAGTACAACTGTCGCAGAACTGCGACAGGTCCGCTCCGCGATCGCGTCCGCCCGGGCTGACAGAAAACGCCTCCCGCATCATCGTCTGCGCAAGTCGCGAACAGGCGACGACAAGCGCAAACAGCAACATCGGGAGTGATCAATGAACAAGGTGGAATTCCTCAGCGTCACCAAAGTTCCCTTTGCCGAACGCTACGACAATTTCATCGGCGGCAAGTTCGTCGCGCCGATCTCCGGGAAATATTTCGATAATGCCTCGCCCCTGACCGGCCAGGTCGTCTGCAAGATCGCGCGGTCCGACGCGCAGGACGTCGAGGCGGCACTCGATGCGGCGCATGCCGCCAAGGCCGCCTGGGGCCGCACCAGCGTCGCCGAGCGCGCCGCGATCCTGAACCGGATCGCCGACCGCATGGAAGAAAACCTCGAGCGCCTGGCGATTGCCGAGACCTGGGACAACGGCAAGCCGATCCGCGAGACGCGCGCCGCCGACCTGCCGCTCGCGATCGACCATTTCCGCTATTTCGCCGGCGTGGTGCGTGCCCAGGAAGGCTCGATCGGCGAGATCGACCACGACACCATCGCCTACCATTTCCACGAGCCGCTCGGCGTGGTCGGCCAGATCATTCCCTGGAACTTCCCGCTTCTGATGGCCTGCTGGAAGCTCGCGCCGGCGCTCGCCGCCGGCAATTGCGTGGTGCTCAAGCCCGCCGAGCAGACCCCGGCCTCGATCATGGTCTGGGCCGAGATCATCGCCGACCTGCTGCCGCCGGGCGTGCTCAACATCGTCAACGGCTTTGGCCTCGAGGCCGGCAAGCCGCTGGCGTCGAGCCCGCGCATCGCCAAGATCGCCTTCACCGGCGAGACCACGACGGGCCGGCTCATCATGCAATATGCCAGCCAGAATCTCATCCCGGTGACGCTGGAACTCGGCGGCAAGTCGCCGAACATCTTCTTCAAGGACGTCACCGCCGAGGACGACGATTTCTTCGACAAGGCGATCGAGGGCTTCGTCATGTTCGCGCTGAACCAGGGCGAGGTCTGCACCTGTCCGAGCCGGGCGCTGGTCCACGCCGACATCTACGACCGTTTCATGGAGCGGGCGCTCAAGCGCGTCGCCGCGATCAAGCAGGGCGATCCGCGTGATGCCGCCACCATGATCGGCGCGCAGGCCTCCAGCGAGCAGCTCAGCAAGATCCTCTCCTATATCGACATCGGCAAGCAGGAGGGCGCCAAGGTGCTGGCCGGCGGCGGACGCGCCGATCTCGGCGGCGATCTCACCGGCGGCTTCTACGTCCAGCCGACCGTGTTCGAGGGCCACAACAAGATGCGAATCTTCCAGGAGGAGATTTTCGGCCCCGTCGTCTCGGTCACGACCTTCAAGACCGACGAAGAGGCGCTCGCGATCGCCAACGACACGCTCTACGGCTTGGGTGCCGGTGTCTGGAGCCGCGACGCCAATCGCTGCTACCGCTTCGGCCGGGAGATCCAGGCCGGCCGGGTCTGGACCAACTGCTACCACGCCTATCCCGCCCATGCGGCGTTCGGCGGCTACAAGCAGTCGGGTGTCGGGCGCGAGACCCACAAGATGATGCTCGATCACTACCAACAGACCAAGAACCTCCTGGTCAGCTACAGCCCGAAGAAGCTCGGCTTCTTCTGATCGGGTCGGAAGGGCGGCGCCGCTTCGGCGCCGCCCGCTCCGAATGTCGGGATTGGCGCACGCACCGTTCTTGATCCGGTCACGAATCTGCGCACGCCATGGCGTGCATAGATTTGTTGCCTGATCAGCGCCAAAGATTTTCCAATATTTCGATCACGCTGCAGTGCGGCATAATGAAAGTCGTGCCATGCCGCCGCGGTGCTTTCCAAGGGCGTTTGACTTGGGTTAGAGAGGGCGAAAGTTTTCTCTGACCCGGAATTCCCATGGCCGCACCCAAGAAAGCCGCCGCAAGCGCTCCACAGGACAAGACCGACGGCGGTTCGCCCCCGGAATTCACCAGGGAGCAGGAGCTCAAGGCGCTCCGCGACATGCTCCTGATCCGGCGGTTCGAGGAAAAGGCCGGCCAGCTCTACGGCATGGGCGCCATCGGCGGCTTCTGCCACCTCTATATCGGCCAGGAGGCCGTGGTGGTCGGCATGCAGATGGCGCTGAAAGAGGGCGATCAGGTCATCACCGGCTATCGCGACCACGGTCACATGCTTGCGACCGGCATGGACGCCAACGGCGTGATGGCCGAGCTGACAGGACGCCGCGGCGGCTATTCCAAGGGCAAGGGCGGCTCCATGCATATGTTCAGCAAGGAGAAGCACTTTTACGGCGGTCACGGCATCGTCGGCGCGCAGGTCTCGCTCGGCACAGGCCTCGCCTTCGCCAATCACTATCGCGGCAACGGTAACGTCAGCGTCACCTATTTCGGCGACGGCGCGGCTAACCAGGGCCAGGTCTATGAGAGCTTCAACATGGCGGAGCTCTGGAAGCTGCCGGTGATCTTTGTCATCGAGAACAACCGCTACGCCATGGGCACCTCGGTCTCACGCGCCTCGGCGCAGCAGGATTTTTCCAAGCGCGGCGCGTCCTTCAACATTCCCGGCAAGCAGGTCGACGGCATGGACGTCCGCGCCGTGAAGGCGGCGGGCGAGGAGGCGGCGGCCTGGTGCCGCGCCGGCAAGGGTCCCTTCATTCTGGAGATGCAGACCTACCGCTATCGCGGCCATTCGATGTCCGATCCTGCAAAATATCGCACGCGCGAGGAGGTCGAGAAGGTTCGCCACGACCAGGACCCGATCGAGCAGGTGCGCAACCGCCTGCTCGCCGCCAAGGTCAGCGAGGCCGATCTGAAGGCGATCGACGCCGAGGTGCGGGACATCGTCAACGCGTCCGCCGATTTCGCCCAGCATGATCCCGAGCCGGATGCCGCCGAGCTCTGGACCGACGTTTACCGCTGAACGCGCGCTAGCTTTCTTTGGAGTCGATATGCCAATTCAAGTGCTGATGCCCGCGTTGTCGCCCACGATGGAGAAGGGCAACCTCGCCAAATGGCTGAAGAAAGAGGGCGAGACGATCAAGTCCGGCGACGTGATCGCCGAGATCGAGACCGACAAGGCGACCATGGAGGTCGAGGCGACCGACGAGGGCACGCTCGGCAAGATCCTGATCCCCGAAGGCACCGCTGATGTCGCGGTAAACACACCGATCGCGACCATTCTCGCCGATGGTGAGAGCGCGGCTGATCTGGCGAAAGCACCTGCAGCGGCCGCGAAGGCTGCGGAGTCCGCGCCGCCAGCCGCAGCAAAGGCCGAGGCGCCCGCGCCGAAGGCTGCGCCAGCTCCGCAGGCCGTTGCCGAGCCCGATCCCGAGGTGCCTGCCGGCACCGAGATGGTGACGCAGACCATCCGCGAAGCGCTGCGCGACGCCATGGCCGAAGAGATGCGCCGCGATGCGGACGTGTTCGTGATGGGCGAAGAGGTGGCCGAATATCAGGGCGCCTACAAGGTGACCCAGGGCCTGCTCCAGGAGTTCGGCGCCAAGCGCGTGATCGACACGCCGATCACCGAGCATGGCTTTGCCGGCGTCGGCGTCGGTGCGGCGATGACCGGCCTCAAGCCGATCGTCGAGTTCATGACCTTCAACTTCGCCATGCAGGCGATCGACCAGATCATCAACTCCGCGGCCAAGACGCTCTACATGTCCGGCGGCCAGATGGGATGCTCGATCGTGTTCCGCGGACCGAACGGTGCGGCTGCGCGCGTCGCCGCCCAGCACAGCCAGGACTACTCGGCCTGGTACTCGCACGTTCCGGGCCTCAAGGTCGTCGCCCCGTATTCGGCGGCCGATGCCAAGGGCCTGCTCAAGGCTGCGATCCGCGATCCCAATCCGGTGATCTTCCTCGAGAACGAGGTGCTGTACGGCCACACCGGCGAAGTGCCGAAGCTCGATGATTTCATCATCCCGATCGGCAAGGCGCGCATCGTCCGCGCCGGCAGCCACGTCACCATCATCTCTTGGTCGAACGGCATGACCTATGCGCTGAAGGCCGCCGACGAGCTTGCCAAGGACGGCATCGAGGCCGAGGTGATCGATCTGCGCACGTTGCGGCCGATGGACACCGAGACCATCGTCAACTCGGTCAAGAAGACGGGCCGCGCCGTGACGGTGGAAGAGGGTTGGGCCCAGAGCGGCGTCGGCGCCGAGATCGCCGCGCGCATCATGGAGAACGCCTTCGACTATCTCGACGCGCCGGTGACGCGCGTGTCCGGCAAGGACGTGCCGATGCCCTATGCCGCGAACCTGGAGAAGCTCGCGCTGCCCTCGGCGGCGGAGGTGGTCGAGGCCGCCAAAGCCGTCTGCTACAGGTAGAATAGGCAACCATGTATAAGCTAACCTGGCATATCTACTGGCGCTGGATATTGGCAGCTCTGGCTTTTACGGCGGCTATTCCGCTCGTGGTCATGGTCGTTGAGTTTCCGGTGATGCTTTTGGTGGCGATCCTGTCGCGCATGCTGGGCTATCCGGAATTTGCGGCCACTGCCACGACCGTCGTCAACGCGATGATCTTCCAGCCGGTCGTTTTGGCTGGTTTGTTTTTCGCCGTTGGTTTCCTTGCGCTCCGGTCCATGCTGAAGCGAGCGATTGGAGTAGAGTTTGACGGGAAGGTTCTTGTCCTCCAGGACGCATCGAGTTCGTCGCAATGAGCGGCCCCAAGGAGCAGCCACTGCCGCCCGACGTCATGACCCGCGACGACGCGGTCGAGATCCTGCGCGTCTTCGTGCTGGATGGCGGGCTGTCGATGGCGTTCCAGCGCGCCTTCGAGGAGCCCGACATGTGGGGGCTATTGCTCGTCGATCTCGCCCGCCACGCCGCGCGCGCCTACGCGCGCGAGAGCGAATACACCGAGGAGGACGCGCTGAACCGGATCCTCGACATGTTCCAGGCCGAGATCGAGCGTCCCACCGACACCGGCACCACGACGCCGCGCGGCAAGGGGCACTGACCATGGCAATCGAATCCTATCATTACGATTTCATGCTGGAGGCGATCCGCGAGGCGGAAGCCTCAATCGCGCAGGGCGGCCTGCCGATCGGGGCGGTGCTGACGCGCGACAACAAGATCATCGCCCGCGGCCACAACAATCGCGTGCAGGAGAACAATCCGATCCTGCACGGCGAGATGAGCTGCCTGCGCGAGGCCGGCGCGATCTCGTTCCACGATACCGTCATGTACACGACGCTGTCGCCCTGCTCGATGTGCGCCGGCGCGCTCGCGCTGTTCAAGGTCAAGATGGTGGTGATCGGAGAGTCCATCACGTTCCCCGGCTCCAAGGATATCCTCGACAAGTTCGGCATCCCCTGGATCGACCTTGCCGACGATCGCTCCATCACCATGATGAAGAATTGGCGTTCCATCCCTGCCAATGAGCGCCTGTGGCAGGGCGACATCGGCAACTAAACCTGGTCTGTTCGTCGCCGCTGTCGGAGACGACGTTTTGCAAAGTTCTTCTTGAGGTCAGCATGCCCATCAACATCCTGATGCCCGCTCTCTCGCCGACGATGGAGAAGGGCAACCTCGCCAAGTGGCTGAAGAAGGAAGGCGACAAGGTCAAATCCGGCGACGTCATTGCCGAGATCGAGACCGACAAGGCGACCATGGAGGTCGAGGCGATCGACGAGGGCACGATCGCCAAGATCCTGGTGCCCGAGGGCACGCAGGACGTTCCGGTCAACGACGTGATCGCCGTGCTCGCCGGTGAGGGCGAGGACGTGAAAGCCGCAGGGAGCGCCAAGCCCAGCGCTTCGGCCGCGCCGCCGAAGGCCGCCGAAGCCCCAGCGGCCGCACCGGCTGCCGCGCCAGCGCCCGCTGCGCCCAAGGCCGCGCCGCCGCCCGCAGCACCCGCGCCGCAGCCCGCAGCTCCGGCCGCCCAGGCCAATGGCCATGGCGGTCGCGTGTTCTCATCGCCGCTGGCGCGGCGCCTCGCCAAGGAAGCCGGCATCGATGTCGGCATGGTCACCGGCACCGGCCCGCACGGCCGCGTGGTCGCCCGTGACGTCGAGCAGGCCAAATCCGGCAAGGGCCTCAAGGCACCCGCCGCGGCGCCGTCAGGCGCGCCGGCGATCGCGCCGACCATGTCGGACAAGCAGATCCTGTCGCTGTTCGAGCCGGGCTCGTACGACATTGTCCCGCATGACGGCATGCGCCGCACCATCGCGCAGCGCCTGACTGCGTCGATCCAGAACGTCCCGCATTTCTATCTCACCATCGACTGCGACATCGGCAAGCTGCTCGCCGCGCGCGAGGAGATCAATGCGGCTGCACCCAAGGACAAGGAGAAGAAGCCGCTCTACAAGATCTCGGTCAACGACTTCGTCATCAAGGCGATGGCGGTGGCGCTGCAGAAGATCCCGAACTGCAACGTGAGCTGGACCGAAAGCGGCATGGTCAAGCACCATCATTCCGACGTCGGCGTTGCCGTTGCGATGCCCGGCGGCCTGATCACGCCGATCATCCGCAAGGCCGAGACCAAGACGCTCTCGACTATCTCCAACGAGATGAAGGACTTTGCGGCGCGCGCACGTTCCCGCAAATTGAAGCCCGAGGAGTATCAGGGCGGCACCACCGCCGTCTCCAACCTCGGAATGTATGGCATCAGCCACTTCACCGCCGTGATCAACCCGCCGCATGCGACGATTCTCGCGGTCGGCACCAGCGAGGAGCGTCCCGTGGTGCGCGGCGGCAAGATCGAGATCGCGCACATGATGAGCGTGACCCTGTCCTGCGATCACCGTGCCATCGACGGCGCCCTCGGCGCCGAGCTGATCGGCGCGTTCAAGCAGCTGATCGAAAACCCTGTGATGATGATGGTCTGACGCGGCGGCAGAGGGGGCAACCTTGCATGTCCGGACCCGCTGGCCATGGATATCGCTGCTACTCGGAGCCATCGTCGCGCTCAACCCGATCGGGCTCGATTTTCTTCACTCTGCGTTCTTTGCCGGCGAGCAGCTGGCACGGAACATCGCCCAGCCCATCGTGCTCACCGCGCTGGCCATCATAGTCCTGGCGGTGGTGCTCGAATGGCTGGTGAGGTCTTTTCTGGTCAAGCGCCGCGCCCGCGGCGCTTCTTGAGTTGAACGGGAGCCGCTATGGCCGATACATCCTTCGACGTCATCATCATCGGCTCCGGCCCCGGCGGCTATGTCACCGCAATCCGCGCCGCGCAGCTCGGCCTCAAGACCGCGATCGTCGAAAAGTCCTATCTCGGCGGCATCTGCCTGAACTGGGGCTGCATCCCGACCAAGGCGCTCTTACGCTCGGCCGAGATTTATCACTACATGCAGCACGCCAAAGACTACGGCCTGTCGGCGGAGAAGGTCTCGTTCGATCCGAAGGCCGTGGTGCAGCGCTCGCGCGGCGTCTCCAAGCGGCTGAACGACGGCGTCGGCTTCCTGATGAAGAAGAACAAGGTGAGCGTGATCTGGGGCGCCGCCTCGATCGATGCGCCCGGCAAGGTCACCGTGAAGAAGTCCGACGTCGAGGGCCCGAAGGGCGCGCTGGGCGAGGGGACTTATCAGGCCAAGCACATCATCGTCGCGACCGGCGCACGGCCGCGCGTGCTGCCCGGCCTCGAGCCCGACAAGAAGCTGATCTGGACCTACTTTGAAGCAATGGTGCCGGAGCGGATGCCGAAGTCGCTGCTGGTGGTCGGCTCCGGCGCGATCGGCATCGAGTTCGCCTCGTTCTTCCACACCATGGGCTCCGACGTGACCGTGGTGGAAGTCCTGCCGCAGATCCTGCCCGTCGAGGACGCCGAGATCGCAGGCTTCGCCCGCAAGCGGCTGGAGAAGCAGGGCATCAAGATCATGTCCTCCACCAAGGTGACAAAGGTGGAGAAGAAGGCCGACAGCGTCGTCGCCACCATCGACGACGGCAAGGGCAAGCCCGTCGCGACCGAGTTCGAGCGCGTAATCTCGGCGGTCGGCGTCGTCGGCAATATCGAGAATCTCGGCCTGGAAAAAGTCGGTGTCAAAACCGATCGCGGCATCATCGTGGTCGACGGCTACGGCAAGACCAACGTTCCCGGCATCTATGCCATCGGCGACGTCTCCGGTCCTCCGATGCTTGCGCACAAGGCCGAACATGAGGGCGTGATCTGCGTCGAGGCGATCAAGGGCCTGCACCCGCATCCCATGGACAAGAACATGATCCCGGGCTGCACCTATTGCCATCCGCAGGTGGCCTCCGTCGGTTTGACCGAAGCCAAGGCCAAGGAGAACGGCCGCGAGGTCCGCGTCGGCCGCTTCCCCTTCGTCGGCAACGGCAAGGCGATCGCCCTCGGCGAGGATCAGGGCCTGGTCAAGGTGATCTTCGACAAGAAGACCGGCCAGCTGTTAGGGGCCCACATGGTCGGCGCCGAGGTCACCGAGCTGATCCAGGGCTACGTCGTCGCCATGAACCTGGAGACCACGGAAGAAGAGTTGATGCACACGGTGTTCCCGCATCCGACGCTGTCGGAGATGATGAAGGAAGCCGTGCTGGATGCGTATGGACGGGTGTTGAATATTTGATGGCTGGCATCGCCGCCCACCGCCGTCATTGCGAGCGCAGCGAAGCAATCCAGACCGCCTCTGCGGAAAGACTCTGGATTGCTTCGCTTCGCTCGCAATGACGAGCAGAGAGAGCCGTTTGCAGAACAAGAAGGAAATCATCCCATGCACGACAATGACAACCTCACCATCGAGCGCCCGACCTTCGTCACCCATCTCGAATGTGCCATGGAAGGCGACCATTACGCCGCCGACCAGGTCCACAACCTCTCCAAGGTCGGCAAGCCGCTTCTGGTGCGCTACGATCTCGCGGGCGTGAAGAAGGCGCTGACCAAGGACGCACTCGCCCAACGCCCCGGCGACATGTGGCGCTATCGCGAGCTGCTGCCGGTTCGCAAATGCAAGGACATCGTCTCGCTCGGTGAAGTCACGACGCCTCTGATCCGGCTGCCCAAGCTCGGCAAGAAGCTTGGCGGCGGCGAGATCATCGTCAAGGACGAGGGACGGCTGCCGACCGGCTCGTTCAAGGCGCGCGGTCTCGTGATGGCGGTGTCGATGGGCAAGGCGCTCGGCATCAAGCACATGGCGATGCCGACCAACGGCAATGCCGGCGCGGCGCTGGCGGCCTATGCGACCTCCTGCGGCATCAAGACCACGATCTTCTGCCCGGCGGATACGCCTGAAGTGAACGTCAGCGAGATCGAGCTCCAGGGCGCGACCGTCTACCGCGTCAACGGCTATATCGACGATTGCGGCAAGATCGTCGGCGAGGGCAAGGCCAAGGTCGGCTGGTTCGACACCTCGACCTTGAAGGAGCCGTACCGCATCGAAGGCAAGAAGACGATGGGCCTGGAGCTCGCCGAGCAGCTCGGCTGGGACGTGCCCGACGTGATCTTCTATCCGACCGGCGGCGGCACCGGCCTGATCGGCATGTGGAAGGCCTTCGACGAGCTGGAGAAGATCGGCTTCATCGGATCAAAGCGCCCGCGCATGGTTGCGGTGCAGGCCTCGGGCTGCGCGCCGATGGTGCGGGCCTATGAGGCCGGCACCGAGCACGCGACGCGCTGGGAGGACGCCCACACCATCGCCTCGGGCATCCGCGTGCCGCAGGCGATCGGCGATTTTCTCATTCTGCGCGCGGTGCGCGAGAGCAAGGGCTTTGCCATTGCGGTCGACGACGACAAGATCTCGGCGGCGCTGAACGAGGTCGCGCGCGAGGAGGGGCTGCTGCTCTGTCCCGAGGGCGCCGCAACCTACGCCGCCTACAAGGAGAGCCTCGCCGACGGCCGCGTCAGCAAGACCGACCGCGTCATGCTGTTCAACTGCGCGACCGGCCTGAAATACCCGCTGCCGCCGGTCACCCGCACGCTCGATCGTCACAAGCCGATCGACTATTCCCAGTTCTAGCGCGGCAATACGCCACGAATGATCCCTCTTCCCGTACGCGGGAAGAGCAAGAACAATATCGACATCGCTGGGGAGAAGACAATGACGAAGGCGGTCTGGGCTGCGCTGATTGCTGTTCTCGCTGTCGCAGGCGTCGCGCGCGTCGACGATTATCCCTCCCGTCCCATCACCATCATCGTGCCGTTCGCGGCCGGCGGGCCGTCGGATGCGATGGCGCGCGTGCTTGCCGAGCGGATGCGCGTCTCGCTCGGCCAGCCCCTGGTGGTCGAGAACGTGACCGGAGCAGGCGGCTCGATCGGGGTCGGCCGTGCCGTGCAATCGCCGCCCGACGGCTACACCATCTCGTTCGGCCATCTCGGCACCCACGTCGCCAACGGCGCCGTCTACAAGCTCAAATACGACCTCGTCGCCGACCTCGAGCCGGTGGTGCTGCTGCCGAGCAATCCGATGATCGTGGTCAGCAAGAACGCGGCGCCCGCGACCTCGCTGAAGGAGCTATTGGACTGGCTGAAGTCGCGGCCGTCGCCGCCGACCGCCGGCACGGCCGGCGCAGGCTCCGGCAGCCACATCGCCGGCGTCTATTTCGAGAGCGTCTCCGGCATCAAGCTGCAATACGTGCCGTATCGCGGCACGGCGCCCGCATTGAACGACCTGATCGCCGGCCAGATCGACATCATCGTCGACCAGACCTCCAACTCCATCAGCCAGGTCCGCGCCGGCACCATCCGCGCCTACGCCGTCACCGACGACAAGCGCCTCGCCTCGGCGCCCGAGATCCCGACCGCGGAGGAGGCGGGCCTGAAGGGCTTCAACATGACGCTGTGGTCGGGCATGTGGGTGCCGAAGGGCACGCCGAAGGAGATCGTCGCAAAGCTCAATGCCGCGGCCGTGGAAGCACTGAACGATCCTGCGGTGAGGAAGCAGCTCGAAAGCCAGGGCCTGGAGATGACGCCCAAGGATCAGCTCACGCCCGAAGCGCTCGCCACGCGGCAAAAGGCCGAGATCGCGAAATGGTGGCCGATCATCAAGGCGGCGAACATCAAGGTGGATTGAGGCGGTCGGCGCAGGCCTCGCGGTGTGGCGAGGTTCCGCGAATTTTCTGAGTAGGCCGCCAGCCCGGCCATCTCGGTCACTGCCGCGTTTGTGGGCCGCGGGCGCTCACGACGTGGTTTGGTGATCGAGTGCCAGCGCACGGTCCAGGCATTGCATCAGATCCGAGGCAGCGAACGGCTTACCGAGAAAACAGATTGCGCCCGCATTGAGTGCCCGCACACGCACGCCGTCATCCGGGAAAGCTGTGATGAATATGAACGGCGTGGCCGAACCCTGCGCCCGCATCTGCGTCAACAGATCGATTCCGCTCATCAGCGGCATCTGCACGTCGGCGATCACGCACGAGGTGTCGCTCGAATCGGTCGAGCTCAAGAACTCTTCCGCCGAGGCGAATGTGTGGACGTTGTATCCGCGCGATTCCAAGAGATTGTTGATCGCGGCCCGAACGTAGGGGTCGTCGTCAAGCACCGAGATGACCGAAGCCACTGACAAGACGTCCGCTCCTCGCCGGGAATTACGCTTGCCGTCGCCCACGGCTACAACATAAAGGCGTAAGGTGGACCTGCCGGTCACGATTGGAAACTCATACTTAGGTTTGTGCATCGGACTTGTTCGGGCCAATCCCGAGCGCCTCGCTCATTCTCACCAGGTCGGCCAGCGACTTCGCGCCCATTTTCCGCATGATCTGGCCGCGGTAGATTTTAACGGTGATTTCGGCCAATCCGAGCTGGGCGGCCACCTGCTTGTTCATCAGGCCGGACGTCACCAGTGACAATACGTCTCGCTCCCGCGAGGACAGTGACTCGAAGCGTGATCTGACGGTCGAGACCGTCCTGTTGAGGTCGCGGCGCTTGCGGTCTCGCTCGATCGCGGCCTGGACTGCGTCGAGAATGTCCTGATCGCGGACCGGCTTGGTCAAGAAGTCGATCGCCCCGCTCTTCATGGCCCGAACCGTCATGGGAATATCGCCGTGACCGGTAATGAAGATGATAGGCGTGTGGATATTTGCCTTGGCAAGATCGGTCTGCAGCTCGAGGCCGCTCGTTCCGGGCAGGCGGATGTCGAGCACCAGGCAGCTTGGGACGTCTGGCGGCTTGGCCTGGAGGAGCTGCGGCGCCGAGCCGAATGCTTCGACCTTGAGACCGACCGACTCGAACAGATTGGTGAGCGCACGGCGCATGGACGCGTCGTCGTCGACGATGAGGACAATGGGCTGATCGCCGTCCTTCTGTGGCGGCGAAGAGTCCGCGCGCTCGGTCACGATGCTTCCTCTCGATGGAGGGGCAAGGTAATCTGAAAAGTCGCGCCGCGCTCCTGATTTGGCACGGCGTAAAGTCGTCCGCCATGGGCCTCGATGATCGATCGACAGATCGACAGACCCATGCCCATGCCGGAGGACTTCGTGGTAAAGAACGGCGTGAACAGGCGGTCCATCGCCTGTTCGCTGATGCCGACTCCGCGGTCGGAAACGCTCATTTGCATCGCGCCATCGCCGCTCGCCTCTGAACGGATCGCCAGCTCGCGCGGGCGATCGTGGACGTCTCCCATGGCCTCGATCCCGTTCATGATGAGGTTGATCAGGACCTGCTGCAATTGAATGCGATCGCCAAAGATCCTCGGCAGCGCCGACGACAGCTCCATGCGGACGGACACGGCGTGGCTGGCCATTTCGCGCTGAACGAGTGCAACGGCCTCCCGCACGACCGCATTGGCATCGAGCGGAACCATCTCGATGTCAGACCCCTTGGCGAGCGCCCGAACGTGACGGATCACGTCGCCGGCACGCCTGCCATCCTCGATGATCCATTCCACGGAGCGGCGGGCCGCTTTGATATCCGGCGGACTGCGCTGCAGCCAGGCGAGGCAGGCGTCGGCGTTTGCGATCACCGCGGCGAGCGGCTGATTGATTTCGTGGGCAATCGAAGCGGTCAGCTCACCCAGTGTCGTGACACGTGTCACATGGGCGAGTTCGGCCTGGGCCTTGCGCAGCGCGTCTTCGGCTTGATTGGCCCGGATGGCCGCGGTCACGTCGGAGCAAACGCCACGGTAGCCCAGGAAAGCGCCGTCGGCGTCGAAGAACGGCTTGCCGCTGGTCCGGACGTAGATTGGCCGTCCATCGCGGTCTCTGCTGCGATACACCAAGTCGCGGAACGGGACGTGGGCGTCGAGCGCCGCTCGATGTTGCCGCCATTTTTCGGGCTCGAGAGCAGCATCAGGAGCAATGTCCCAGCGTGTGAGCCCGATCAGGCCCGCGGGGACGGTGTTGGTATCGGAGTGTTCCGATATCTGGGTGACGCGATGGTCTGGGCCGGTTTCCCAGAACCAGTCAGACGCGGTTTCGGCATAATCTCGAAAGCGCTGCTCGCTGTCACGAAGCCTACGCTCCGCCTCTTTGGTCGCCGTGATGTCGGTCACCGATCCGACGAACTCCACGCAACCGTTGGAATCTCGCGTTGCTCGTGCCACCGCTCTAACATATTTGATGGAACCGTCGGGCATCACCAGCCGGTATTCGTGATCATAGTCTTTCCCTTCGCGCGCCGCCTGGCCCGTCGTCTGCTTCACAGCGAGCCGGTCCTCCGGATGGATCCGCTGAAGCATGAATGGGATCGCGGGCTTCGTCCCCTCTTCGCATTCGAAGATGCGATAGGTCTCCTTGGACCAGGTGATCTCGCGGGTTGCGGCCTTCCAGCCGAAACTACCGGTGTGGCTCAATTCCTGCGCCTGGGCGAGGTAAGCCTCGCTCTGTCGCAGCGCGTTCTCTGCCTCCTTGCGCTCGGTGATGTTCTCGCAGGCGACAAGCACGATTGGTCCGCGATTGGCCCGCAGCATGGCCTTGGCGTTCTCGCGGACCCATAACATCGAGCCGTCCTTGCGAACTTTCCGGATTTCCCAGGTGTGTGACTGATCAAGGGTCTTGAGGCACAACGCGAGACAGGCGCGGACAGTGGCGCGATCTTCCGCGAGGAAGACGTCCAGCACGGATCGGCCGATCAACTCGGCCGGCGTGTAGCCCAGCTGCTCGGCGCCGAACGTGTTCACGTTGATCACGGTACCGGCCGGATCGACCATGAAGTACATGACCGGCGTGTGCTCGAAGACCTGCTGCCACTGCTTGACCGCCTCGAGCAAGTCGGCGGCATTGGAATCGGTGCGCGGCTTGGCGGGAACAGTTTGCCTCAGGCAGCCGACGAGGAATTGCGCGGCTGACTTCCCGAACGTCGCTGCCCGGCCAGGCTTCATCGCAGACGCTCCCGGCACTCTCTGCGTGAAGATGAGTAGAGCACGTTGCGGCGAGAGGAGCAATTCCAGCCAAAGTCGGATCGGCGGTCATGACATTCGCCTTTGGACCGTCCGCTCGCCGCCGGGTCCATTGTGGCGCATCAAGGACACCGTGCCGGCCAAGTTTTCACGGTGACCGTGCAGCCGAAGCGTCGTGCGCCGTCTCGTTGAACTCGAGCCGCGTGGGCCCCCCGGTCGAATACGGGGCAAACCTAGGTATAGCTCCTCCATTCCTAGTCATGTCGGCCATTTTACCTCCGTACAATTGAGCGCTTCGTGCCCGGCGGACTAGCCTCTCGACCATCGAGAGTGTCGAAGGGAACAACTGAGAAAAGCGCAAGCAACAGAGGGAGACAACAATGTGCGATATGTCGGTACTTCCTGAGCGTCACCGATCGGAGTCCGAAAGTTGCTCCTCGCTCAGCGGATGTGCAGTTTGCGGCGGCAAGTTTGGCCTGATCCGCTACTACTCCTGGCGCACGGCGCTCTGCTCAAAGAAGTGCGTTGATCGTTTCCGCACGCGAAGCGAACGCGACCGGCAGTGGTTGTTTCGGGCTCAGGTCGCATAAGGCTGCATTGGAGAGCTGATCCGGGAGGCTGTGTCGTTGAACCGCTCATGCAAGCTCTTCTGCTGGATCGTTCTCATCACCCCCATCGCGGCCCTCCAGGCACAGGAGACGGGACACGGTGCCGTCCATCGCCAGCACCCACCTCAGGACCAGGCGCTGCACGAAAAATTCTATTCCACCTGGCACATGCCGGACAACCCGAGCGTCAGTTGTTGCAACAGCGCCGATTGTTATCCGACCGACATCAAGTACATCGAGGGCCAGATCTATGCGCGGCGCCGGGAGGACGGGAGATACATCCTGATCCCACCGCAAAAGGTGGAGCGAAACAGGGATAATCCGGACGGCCGAAACCATCTGTGCGCTCCACCGCCAGCACTGTCTCCGCTCGACAGCGTTTACTGCTTCGCTTTGGGAGGTGCCACATGAGATTCGCGTTCGTGCTGGTCAACGGCCGGACCCCGTTCCGGCAGACCTGGTGCATGCAGTGCTGCGAGCCGATCAGCGGCAGCTATCTGCGCGAGATCGCGACCCGTCTGCCTTACTGCGATCATCAGTGCTACGCGCTGTTCTGCGAGACGCTGGCGAAAGATGGTGTGAGAGCCGCTTCATGAAATTCGTGGTGGTCAATCACGAGCCGCCGTTGCACGCGGCCACGTGCAGCACATGCTCGCGTCCCTTGCGCTCCGGCTATGTCCGCCATGCGCGGATGCAGCGCCGTTACTGCGACGACAATTGTTATCGGCGCGGCGAATTCTCCACGCTGTTCATGCAATGGCCGGTGCCTGGGCGGACAGAACCGGCCCTAGGGAAGGTCGAGCTCGCCGCTGGCAGCATGATCGAGATACTGACGGTCATGAGTGCCGTCTGGTGCTGGAGCTGCACGATCAGCGCCTGGACCGTCGCGAGAGCCTTGACCGGCGCATGTTTGGACAGTTGCGATCTGATCACGATGGAAGGAGGTGACACCTAGCTGCGCGACTGCACTCGCGTGGGAGCCGCAGCACCGTATCCTTGCAGGCGTCGCGTCCAGCCCCGGCGGCGTCGATCAGGGAGCGGGTGCTGCGGTCGCCACTGGCGCCGCTGCGCCGGCCTCGTGCGTCACCACGCGCTGGTCGCTCTTGCCGGCGATCATGCCGCTGCCTTCGAATCTTGCGCGGTAGACCAGCACGTTCTCCATCACGCGCTGGACGTAGTTGCGTGTCTCCGACAGCGGGATGCGCTCGACCCAGTCGACCGGATCGACATTGGGATCGCGTGGATCGCCGCGCGCCTGCACCCACTCGCGCACGCGGCCGCGGCCGGCATTGTAGCCGGCGAAGGTCATGATCTGGTTGCCGCGATATTCCGACAGCAGCGCGCTGAGCTCGGCCGCGCCCATCTGGGTGTTGTAGACGGGATCGGACACCATCCTGTCCCAGTCATAGGTCAGGCCGAAGCGCTTGGCGGTGTCGCGGCCGGCTTCCGGCGTCACCTGCATCAGCCCGACCGCGTTGGCCGGCGACTTGTCGCGCTGATCGAACGAGCTCTCGGTGCGCGCCACCGAATAGATCACGCTGGTCTCGATCGCAGGCGCAACCTGCTTGTGCTCGGGAATGCCGATGGTCGGGAAGGCGTAATGGTCGAGCGCGAGCCCGCGCGCCAGCGCGGTCTTGCCGACCTCCAGCATCACGCGCGCATCGTTGCGCCGGCCGGCGAGCTCGGCGAGCGCTTCGAGCGCGGTGACATCGGTGCTCTCCTTGGCGAAATCCTCGGCGTAGTAGAACACCATGTCGCGCTCGCCGATGCCGTAGAGCATGTCGGCGGCGCGCACGCGCTCGTCCGCTAGCTGCGTCTCGGCCGAAGCCAGCACGGGCGAGGGCGGACGCAGCTCGATTTCATCAAGGCCGAGCTTGGCGCGGGCGAGCTGGCCGTAATAGGCGGTCTGATAGCGCGCCGCAGCCCGATAGTTCATGCGCGCATCGGCCGTCGCGCCCATGGCTTCGGCGGCGCGGCCGCGCCAGTAATGGGCCCGGGACAGCGCGATCGGATTGGCGGAGCCTTCGTCGATCGCGACGAAGTGCATCATCGCCGTCCTGGGATCGTTCAGAAAGCGCAGCGCGATCCAGCCGCACATGAAGTGATAGTCGATGCGATAGACTTCCTTCTCCGGCACCGCGGCCATACGCACGACATCATAGGCGGTCCTGGACTTGCCCTGGTCGAGCAGCTTGCGCGCGAGCAGGCGGCGCTCGCGCCACCACGCGTCGGTGTCCTGGGCCGCCATGGTGTCCGGCGCGGCGGCGAGGATCACCTCGGCGGCATCGTCGATGCGGTCCTTCTGCAGGTGCCATTGGGCGCGGCACAGCACGTAGCCGAGATCGCGGCGTGCTTCGGCCGGGACGTCCTCGAGATAGTCCTTCGCCTTGTTGGCCTTGCCGGTGACGCCGGCGCATGCCTTGACGATCGCGAGCGCATCCTCGCCGAGCCGCTTGGCCGCGCGCCGCGCGCCTACATAATCCTTGGCGCCGAGACGCTTGTCCATGCGGGCACGATGATCGTCCGCCGTGAGCAGATCACGGAAGGCTTCGTAAGAATCCTCTTCGCTGCGCTCGGACAATTCCTCCGCGCGCCAGGTATCCCGGACCAGCCGCGCGGCCCTGTCGGTCTCGCCTTCGGCGAGCAGCACGCGCGCGAGCGCAAACTTGCCCTTGGCGCTGGTCGGCCGATCCATCGTGAATTTGTGCACGATGGCCGCGTCGGCCTTCTCCTGCCACAGCCGCGCCTCGGCGCGGCGGCGGAGCAGGGCGCTGCTCGGCCAATCGGGATTGGCCGCGAGGAAGGCGGCGTAGCGCTTGAAGTTCGCGGTGCTCTCGGAATGGCGCAGCATGAACCAGTCGGCGAGCTTCTGTCCCGCGGGATCGGAAATGCGGTCGCGCGCGGCGCTCGCATCCTCGGTCTTGCCCTTGCGCGTCAGATCGATGGCGTTCTTCAGCGCGGCGAGATCGCCGGTCAGCGGCGGCGGCGCCGGCTTGTCCGCGGGCTCGTCGACCGTCTTCGATTTGCGCTTGGCTTCGGCGTGCTTGCCATGACGCGCTTTGCCGGCGGCGGCGTGGCGGTGCTTGCCGGCTTTGGCCTCGTGCGTCTTCTTCAGTGCGGATGATTTGTGATTGCTCTTCGCCGCCAGCTCGGTGGGAAGGAGGGCCATTGCGGCCACGGCAACGACACACGCGAGCGAGCGTAGGCACTGGTTCATTCGATGGTCCCCCCTGCGAAAACCACTACAAACCAAGGTCCGCACATGCGGCTTGCGAATCAAAGCATCGAACGATGCGCCGGCATCGTGTCGCACCCTCAAGCTGTCGCAACAATGCGGCAAAATACGGATTGGAACTCGGGAACTTCCGAAATGGCGTAAGCGGCAGCGGTTTTAACCTTTGTTAACGATTGGGGCTCGCGCGACGATTACGCACGGCGCAGGACGTCACAGCAGCCAGATTGCGCGTGTTCCCTCGGCCAAATCCGGTGTATGAGTTCCCTCGCTTCATCCTTTCAGCGTTTGCCCTGTACCTATGCCGATTTTCAACCAGTCGATCCGGCGCAAGATCGTCGGCATCGCTCTCGGATTGATCGTCCTGATGCTGGTCACCTCGATCCTGTCGATGGTGATGTCCAGCCAGGTCGGCATTTTGCTCGACGAGCTGACCAACCGCTACATCCCCGCCTATAGCCATCTGGCGCGTGCGAACATCCGCTCGCTGGAGCGGGCCCTAGCACTGCGGCGGATGGTGATGAGCAGGATGGAGGCGCCATCGGACGAGCAGGCCTACGCGGCGCGGCTTCGCGACTTCGAGGCGTTGGACCGCAAGTTCGAGGAGGAGGCCGAGGCTGCACGCAAGCTCATCAATGCCATCATCGACGACGTCAGGACGTATTCCGACAATGCCGCGCTGGCACGGCTCGACGTCCGGATCGA
This sequence comes from Bradyrhizobium sp. SPXBL-02, assembly GCF_051853065.1. NCBI lineage: Bacteria > Pseudomonadati > Pseudomonadota > Alphaproteobacteria > Hyphomicrobiales > Nitrobacteraceae > Bradyrhizobium > Bradyrhizobium sp. SPXBL-02. Next base: position 3,950,824 of record NZ_CP182474.1, read on the forward strand.
AAGCGCCGTCACCGAGCTGCGGCGCGATCTGGACGAGGGCAATGCGAAACTGCTCAAGCAGGTCGAGGCCAAGGATATGACCGCGGCCCGGGACACGCTGGAGCACCTCGACACCCTGCGCGATGTGTTCAATCGGAAGGTCGATGCGATCCGCGCCGACATGCTGACGCAGGTCTATTTCTCGACGTCGCAGGTGATCAGCCGCCAGCATCAGACGATCATTGTTTCGGGGGTCGTGACCTTGCTCGCGGCGATCGTCGGGTTTGCCTTTGCGCTGCTGGTGAGCAGTGGCATCACGCGCCCGGTGCGCCTGCTGCTGGCCGGCGCCCGCGAGGTCGAGGCGGGCCGGTTCGACAAGCCCATCACCGTCTCGACGCAGGACGAGATCGGCGAGCTTGCTGCCGCCTTCAACCGCATGATCGAGCAGCTCAGGCACAACGAGCGCATTCGCGAGACCTTCGGCCGTTACATCGACCCGAAAGTGGTGCAGGGCCTGATCGACCGGCCGGAGGTCGCCATCGACGGCGAGCGCCGGGTGATGACCATCATGTTCTCCGACATGAGCGGCTTCACCTCGATGAGCGAGGGCATGACCCCGCGCGGCCTCGTCAAGGTGATGAACCACTACTTCACCGTGATGTCCGCTCCGATCAGAAACAATCGCGGCATCATCGACAAATATATCGGCGACGCCATCATGTCCTATTGGGGACCTCCCTTCATCGAGGAGGATGAGCAGGGCCTGCTCGCCGGGCTTGCCGCCGTCGAGATGGCCGATCAGGTGCCTGCGCTGCAGAAGCAGCTGCCGGATCTGCTCGGCATCCGCGCCATGCCGGCGCCGTGCGATCTGCGCATCGGCATCGCCACTGGCGAGGTCCTGACCGGCAGCATCGGGTCCGAGCTGATGATGAGCTTCACCGTGATGGGCGATGCCGTGAACCTCGCCTCGCGGCTGGAGGCCGTCAACAAGGTCTACGGCACCCGCATCCTGATCTCGCAGGCGACCGCGGACGGGATCGGATCGCGGCTGGAATTGCGCGAGATCGATCGTCTGGCGGTCGCGGGTCAAAGCGCGCCGCAGGCGATCTTCGAGGTGATGGCGAGAGCGGGCGCATTCACCGAGGCGCAAGTGACGTTGCGCACGCATTATGCTGATGGTCTCGCCGCCTATCGCGGCCGGCGCTTCGACGAGGCGCGCGCCGCCTTCAATGCGGCGCTCGAGGCGGTCCCAGGCGACGGCCCCTCGCGCACGATGCTCATCCGCATCGCGCAGTTTGCGGCCAATCCGCCGGATCCCAATTGGGACGGCGTGTGGCGGCTGGAGCAGAAATAGCGGTGCCTTGCGTCCGGCACGCCGCGCCGGAAAAAAAGATGCTACTCCATAACGATGTTCGCCGTGACCTATTTCCCGGGCTTAGGTTGGATGTCCCTGAGGCGTCTGATGGGGACACGCCGATGACACATCTTGAGGACAGGCTGGAACGGTTCGAGACGCTCACCGCCGAATGCGAGCTGATCGCCAAGCTCGCCACCGAAAGCAGCAAGCGCGAGTTCTATTTGAAGCTCGGGGAGCAGTACCGTCAGCTGGCCGTCGATATCCGGCAGGCGATCGCAACGACGGCTGCGGCCTGAGCCGGGCTGAAATCCGTTCTTAACGTTTGGCGCGCATCCTTGCAGCAAGCGAGTATCGCTGATCGGCGACGCTCGTGGTGGGAAGGCCGGGGTTCGCTGCAATGCAGCGCGTCCCGTGAGTGTGATTTGCCATGCTTGACAGGGCAATCCCATGCGCCTCGCTGCAGTGATCATGTTCGCGCTCATGACGGCGGCCTGCGATCAGGAGCAGGACATCACCGGCTCGACGACGCCGGCCTGTCCGTTGCGCAACTACAGCTACAATCCCCGCGATATGAACCAGTGTGTCAGCGCCTGCAAAACGTGCGACCGCGGCACGACAGTGACCTGCACGACCTCCTGCACCCTCAAGGGGGCTCGCTGAGCGGGGCACTTGCAGGGGATCGCAATCCCGCGACGCCACCGGTGAGCTTCGCAACGCAATCCGCCATCCGACGCTCTGCGGTTGCGCGGAACCGGTAGCGGCCCGAGGCAAGGCCGGCGGTGCTTGGACACCGGAACGATTCACATGGATTAATCATTGAAGGAAGCGGCAGGATTCGGAGTCCGATGGAATGGGTATGCTCGATCCCGGTCGTTTTCTGGTGTCGTGCTCGCATTGCGATGCCTGGCCGATGGCGGCCAATGTGAAGCGGTCGACCTGGTCGGCGTCCCCGCACGAGGTCCGCTTCGTCTGCACGCGCTGCCGACGCGAAGAGACGGCGATCGTTTCGGCCTCCGGCGAATTGACGCCCATCAAGCGCGTCGATGTTCCGCCACGCGACGTCGCAGTCGCCTGGGCCCAGGCGCAACGCTTGCGCGGACGGACCTGATGATTGCGATCGTCGAGTCGTCGGTTGCCGGCTGGCGGCGATAGCTGCGGCCGTCGCAAGCACTTCCACGCACCGAACGTTCCGCCGCCCGGTCGCAGCTACCCGTCAGAGCCGGGCCACGTTTTGATGCCGATGGGGCTGTCACAAGCCCGCAAACGAACTAGAATTGATGGGAAGGAGATCATCCATGGCGCTCAGCATCGTGCCGCCTCACGCGGACCATCTGCGGCTTGATCCGGTGGCACCACGCCTTGCGCCGGTGTTCTGCTTTGCGCTGCTGACCTTGTCATGCGCGCTTGCAAGCTTCGCGCTCGCCTGCGCAACGCCGTTCGCGGCGTTTGCAGTCGTCGCGGCCGGGATGCTGCCATTGCGCAACGCGCAGCTCGTCATCGCCGGTGCCTGGCTCGTGAACCAGGGCATCGGTTTCGGAGCCTTGCACTATCCCGTTGACGGCAACACCATCGCCTGGGGCCTCGTGATCGGCGCCGCAGCGCTCCTGTCCACCGCGGCAGCGTCCGCGGTGCTCCGCATGCTGCCGCGGCGCCGCACGCCCCTGATGCTTGCGGTCACGCTCATCGCCGCCTACGCGGCCTATGAGATCGCGCTGCTGGCGGCAACGCCGTTCCTCGGTGGCGAGGACGCGTTCACCGCCGCCGTCGTTGCCCGTCTCGGGCTGACCAGCGCCGCCTGGCTCGCCGGGCTCGTTGCCGCCTGCGAGATCGTCCGTCTGTTCGATCCGTTCGGGCGCAGAGGCGCGATGTCGGCCTGAGCGGCTCGCCTCGTACGGCAGAAGCGCTCCGGCGCGGACGCGAGAGGGGGCAGAGGAGACGACTCACTTGCGCGCATGTCATCGCCGAGCCGGAGCATAGGCGCGCACCACGCATTGCGAAATTAGAGGTTGTAGCTTGCCGTCTGGACGAGAGTATCATGGTAAGCATACCCGTGTCTTCCCGGTAACGATTGTGCTGCCTGTGCAACACCCATCCCGGATTTAACCCTCATAACCGGCGGTTCGCATCGCCGCCGCTTTTTGGCCACACCCGACCATGAATAAAATCGCTCTAAATTTCTAACGGCAACGGCGGTCTTCGAAGGCGACGAGAAAATCCCAAGGTCGATTCAAATCTTGGCTCTGATTTTTCGGGTCTGAAAGGGTTGGCCAGGGAAACTGGTTGCGATGGGCGCGAAGATCGACAAGCAGAGGCTGCCGAGCCGTCACGTGACGGAAGGCCCTGCGCGCGCGCCGCATCGGTCCTATTTCTACGCGATGGGTCTGACCACCGAGCAGATCCACCAGCCCTTCGTCGGCGTCGCCTCGTGCTGGAATGAAGCCGCTCCCTGCAACATCGCCCTGATGCGCCAGGCACAGGCGGTGAAGAAGGGCGTGGCATCGGCCGGCGGTACACCTCGTGAATTCTGCACCATCACCGTGACCGACGGCATCGCCATGGGTCACGACGGCATGCGCTCCTCGTTGCCGTCGCGCGAGTGCATTGCCGATTCGGTCGAGCTGACCGTGCGCGGCCACGCCTATGACGCCCTGGTCGGGCTCGCCGGCTGCGACAAGTCGCTGCCGGGCATGATGATGGCGATGGTCCGCCTCAACGTGCCCTCGATCTTCATCTATGGCGGCTCGATCCTGCCCGGCAATTTCCGCGGGCAGCAGGTCACCGTGCAGGACATGTTCGAGGCTGTCGGCAAGCACTCGGTCGGGGCCATGTCGGACGAGGACCTCGACGAGATCGAGCGCGTCGCTTGCCCCTCGGCCGGTGCCTGTGGCGCGCAGTTCACTGCCAACACCATGGCGACCGTCTCTGAGGCGATCGGGCTGGCGCTGCCGTACTCGGCCGGTGCCCCGGCGCCGTACGAGATCCGCGACGCCTTCTGCATGACCGCGGGCGAGAAGGTGATGGACCTGATTGCCCAGAACATCCGGCCGCGCGACATCGTCACCCGCAAGGCGCTGGAGAATGCCGCCGCCGTGGTCGCGGCGTCCGGCGGCTCGACCAATGCTGCGCTGCACCTGCCGGCGATCGCGCACGAGGTCGGCATCAAGTTCGACCTGTTCGACGTCGCCGAAATCTTCAAAAAGACACCATATGTCGCGGATTTGAAGCCGGGCGGCCGTTATGTCGCCAAAGACATGTTTGAAGTAGGTGGCATCCCGCTTCTGATGAAGACGCTGCTCGACAACGGCTTCCTGCACGGTGATTGCCTTACCGTCACGGGCCGCACGATCGCTGAAAACCTCAAGAGCGTGAAATGGAATCCGCACCAGGACGTGGTGCATCCGGCGGACAAGCCCATCACCGTGACAGGCGGTGTGGTCGGTCTGAAGGGCAATTTGGCGCCAGAAGGTGCGATCGTGAAAGTCGCGGGAATGTCCAACCTCAGGTTTACTGGTCCGGCCAGGTGCTTCGACCGTGAGGAGGACGCGTTCGAGGCGGTCCAGAACCGCACCTATCGCGAAGGCGAAGTCATCGTGATCCGCTACGAGGGGCCGAAGGGCGGTCCCGGCATGCGGGAAATGCTCCAGACCACGGCAGCGCTGACCGGCCAGGGCATGGGCGGCAAGATCGCGCTCATCACCGACGGCCGCTTCTCCGGTGCCACCCGCGGCTTCTGCATCGGCCATGTCGGCCCGGAGGCGGCGGTCGGCGGCCCGATCGGGCTGCTCGAGGACGGCGACATCATCGAGATCGACGCGGTCAATGGGACCCTTGACGTAAAATTGAGCGACGCCGAGCTCGCCCAGCGCAGAACCAAATGGAGCGCCCGCGCGACTAACCACACGTCGGGTGCGCTCTGGAAATATGCTCAGCAGGTTGGACCGGCGATCGGAGGGGCAGTGACCCATCCGGGCGGCGCGCACGAGAAACAGTGCTATGCGGACATTTAGGCGTGCCACAGTTGCGTTTGTGTTGGGGGCGGCTGCGCTGGCCGCGCCGGCGTTCGCCTTCGACGGTGCGCCGGTCAACCCGAAGGACGCCACCATCCCGGTCGTGACGACCTTGCCCGGCGCTGCGGGTGCGGTGCGCACCAAGGTTCCGCCTGCGGTCGCGACCCAGGAAACCTCGCTCAGCGCCTTGCAATATGCTGCCGAGGGCGGCCACCCGATCGCGCAGTGGAAGCTCGGCCGCATGTACGCCAACGGCGACGGGGTCGCCCAGGACGATCTGCGTGCCTTCGAATATTTCAGCCGGATCGCCAACGCGCATGCCGAGGACAGCCCGTCGGCGCCGCAGGCGCAGATCGTGGCCAACGCCTTCGTTGCGCTCGGCCGGTACTATCTGGCCGGCATCCCGAATTCGAAGGTCAAGGCCGATCCGGACCGCGCCCGGGAGATGTTTTCCTATGCCGCATCCTATTTCGGCAATGCGGACGCGCAGTACGACCTCGCTCGTCTGTACCTGAAGACCCCGGACGCCTCGCGCGAGGACTACCGCTATGGCGCGCGCTGGCTTGGCCTCGCCGCGCAGAAGGGCCAGCACCAGGCCCAGGCGCTGCTCGGCCAGATGCTGTTCAACGGCGACCGCCTGCCGCGGCAGGCCGCGCGCGGCCTGATGTGGCTGACGCTGGCGCGCGACAGCGCCGGCGCCGACGAGGTCTGGATCAAGGAAAGCTACAACCGCGCCTTCGCGAAGGCCTCCGACGACGACCGCGCCATGGCCCTGCAAATGCTGGAGCAGTGGGTGCAGGGGCGTCGGGAGTAAGCACGGTCTCGTAGGGTGGGCAAAGGCGCCTCGGCGCCGTGCCCACGATCTCTCTCCGCCATTGCGAATGGTGGGCACGCTTCGCTTAGCCCACCCTACCGGCAGTTGCGACTGCCGCTCGCTCCCACCGACTCTGCGAAGGCCTACGCCGCCTCCAGATCCAGATCCGCCCACACCGGCACGTGGTCCGAGGGCTTCTCCCAACCGCGCACGTAGCTGTCGATGCCGAAATTGGCGAGCCTGTCGCTGGCCTGCGGCGACAGCAGCAGATGATCGATCCGCAGCCCCTGGTTCTTCTGCCAGGCCCCGGCCTGGTAGTCCCAGAAGGTGTAGAGCCCGCCCTCGTCGCTGACGGCGCGCAAGGCGTCGGTGAGGCCGAGGCCGAGCAGGGACTGGAAGCTCTCGCGCGTCTCGGTCTTGAACAGCGCGTCCTCGGTCCAGGCAGCCGGATTATGCACGTCGCGGGCATGCGGGATGACGTTGAAGTCGCCGGCCAGGATCAGCGGGACCTCCTCCTTGAGTCGCTCCTTCGAATAATCAAGAAGCCGCGACATCCATTTGAGCTTGTAGGGATATTTGTCGGTCCCGACCGGATTGCCATTGGGCAGGTAGAGGCAGGCGATGCGCAGCACGCCGGACTTGAGCGTCACCACGCCCTCTAGGAAGCGGGCATGGGTATCCTCGTCGTCGCCGGCGAGGCCCGACTTGGTCTCGTCGAAACGGAGCTTGGATAGCAGGGCGACGCCGTTGAACGTCTTCTGCCCGTGCGTCACCACGTTGTAGCCGAGCGCCTCGATCTCCAGCCGCGGGAAGGCCTCGTCGACACATTTGATCTCCTGCAGGCAGACGATGTCCGGCTGGCACTCTTTCAGCCAGGTCAGGAGCAGATCGATCCGCTGCCGGACCGAGTTCACGTTCCAGGTGGCTACTCTGATAGGCATTGGGAGGGCTCCGGGCAGGGGGCTTGGTTAGAACAAAATGCAAACGTGCCCGTCAAGACGGCCGCAAAATCTCCCACAAAATTAACCCGGCTTAAGCAGGCCGCAGGCCATTGATCATCAAGAGGTTCCTCGGATGGATGGCCGGACAAGGCGATGAAGCGAACTCAGCCGCGTGACGGCCTGCTCGGCGCGTTCCTGTATTGGCTCGGCGGCTTCGAAATCGAGGACGGTCTGACGGCCGATCTCAGCGAGCGCGAGATCCGCCGCATCCGCGCCAAGCAGATCGACGCGGTGACCCAGCTGATCCCCGTGACGATGGCCGTGACGATGCTGAACGTCGCCATCGTGCTGATCCTGTTCTGGGGCAGGGGCTGGAACGACTTCCTTGCGATCTGGGGCCTGACGCTCGCCGCCACCGCCTCGCTCGCGGTGCGCGCATGGCGCAAGTCGCGTCAGAACCCGCCGCAGGAGGCATCGCCGCGCGCGGCGCAGCAGACGCTGCGGCAGGCGTTTTTTCTCGCCGCGATCTGGGGCGCGCTGCCGCTCGCTCTGTTCAGTCGCATCGAGCCGACCAGTCAATTGATCCTGGCCTGCCTGATGGTCGGCATGATGTCCGGCGGCGCCTTCACGCTCTCGACCTTCCCGCGCGCGGGCCTCGTCTATCTCGCCACCATGACGATCGCCTGCGCCGGCGCGCTGCTTTTGTGCGGCACCGGACCCTATCTGGTGACCGCGGTGTTCCTGCTGCTGTTCGCGTTCTTCATGGCGCGCAACATCGTCTCGCAGGGCAACCTTTTCCTCGGCAATCTCAAGGCCCAACTCGAGCTCGAGCGCCAGACCGAGATCATCTCGCTGCTGCTGAAGGACTTTCAGGAGAACGCCAGCGACTGGCTCTGGCAGACCGATGCCGAGGGACGCCTCGTCGACGTGCCGCAACGCTTCGCCGACGTCGCGCAACTGCCGCTTCCGCTCCTGAAAGGCTCGCAATTCGCCGACGTGCTCGACATGCTCTGCCCAGAGGACAAGAGCGCCGCCTACAACATCGTCGGCCTGATGGAGCAGGCCGAGCCGCTGCACGAGATGAACCTCAAGGTCGTCGCGGGCGGCGAGGCGCGGCTGTGGTCGCTGACGGCGAAGCCCGCCCATGACCGTGACGGTCATTTCCTCGGCTATCGCGGCTTCGGCCGCGACGTCACCGAGCGCTGGCGCGCCGAGAAGGCCGAGGCCGAGAGCCGCGCCAAGTCCGACTTCCTGGCGGTGATGAGCCACGAGATCCGAACGCCCATGAACGGCGTGCTCGGGCTCGCCAGCATGCTGCTGGAGACAAAACTCGATCCGGAGCAGCGCGAGGCCGTCACCACGATCCGCGAGTCCGGCGACAATCTCCAGCGCATCCTCAACGACATTCTCGACCTCTCCAAGCTGGAAGCCGGCCGCTTTCAGTTCGAGGCGATCGACTTCGCGCCGCAGGCGCTGGCCGAGACGGTCGCGACCGTGGTGCGCGCCGGCGCCAAGAGCAAGGGGCTCACGATCAGGGTCGAGCTCGATCCGAACCTGCCGCCGACACTCCGTGGCGACGTCGCGCGCATCCGCCAGGTGCTGCTCAACCTCGCCTCCAACGCGGTGAAGTTCACCGACGAGGGGGAGGTGACGATATCGGCGACCTGCCAGGCGCGGCGCGACCTGCTCGCGACCGTCGAATGGACGGTGACCGACAGCGGGATCGGCATCGCACCCGACAAGCTCGGCCTGCTGTTCAGCGACTTCGCCCAGGCCGATGCCTCGATCAGCCGCCGCTTCGGCGGCACTGGCCTCGGCCTTGCGATCAGCAGGCGGATCATCGAGCAAATGGGCGGCACGATCGGCGTCACCTCGACGCCGGGCGAGGGCTCGACCTTCCGCTTCACGCTGGTGCTGCCCTGGAGCCAGGCGCAGGCCTCCGATCAGGCTGGCGGGCGCGACGAAGCCGACGAGCTCAAGGCCCGGATCGCCGGCCTCGACCGGCCGCTGAAGGTGCTGGTCGCGGAAGACGATGCGGTCAACCGCATGGTCGTGAGCAAGATGCTGGGGGCTTTCGACGTCGAGCTGCGGGTCGTCACGGACGGGACCGAAGCCGTAGCGGCAGCCTGCGAAGGCAATTACGATGTCGTGCTGATGGACGTGCGCATGCCCGACATGGACGGGCTCGCCGCCACCCGCGCGATCCGCGCGCAAGGCGGGCGCTTCGAAGCCTTGCCGATCATCGCGCTGACCGCCAATGCCTTCCCCGAGGACATCAAGATCTGCCGCGAAGCCGGTATGTCGGACTTCCTGGCCAAGCCGCTGCGCAAGCCGGCGCTGATCGGAGCGCTCCTGCGGGCGCTAGACGGCCACGTCATGTCGGAGGACGCACCGCTCCAGCCGGACTTGATGCCGACCGAGGTGGCGTGGACGGACGAGGAAAGGCAGATAACAGGTGCGTAAGCGCGCTACACCGAGAAGCTCGTCCCGCAGCCGCAAGACGCCGTGGCATTCGGATTGTTGACGCGGAACGAGGCGCCGATCAGGTCATCGACGAAATCGACCTGTGATCCCGCCAGGAACGGCTGCGAGGCGGAGTCGACCAGCACCACCGCATTGTCCTGCTCGATCACGAGATCGTCGTCGGTACGGGCGCGGTCGATGTCGAACTTGTATTGGAAGCCCGAGCAGCCGCCGCCCTCGACCGAGATGCGCAGCATCGCGCCCGACCCTTCGCCCTTGAGGATCTCCCCAATCCGGCGTGCGGCGCGGTCGCTGATGGTCACGGCACTCGTCATTGCTGGTCTCCGATAGTCCCGCGCTCATACCCAATTCATTTGGTATCGCGCGTCCGACATAGTTAAGTGCCACCATACGCAGAATCAAATGGATAGGGACTAAATTCGCCGTGTCCGTCGGAATGGCAGCCCCCCGCGCGCCCTATGCCTGCGACCCCGACCGCAGCCGCGGCCGGCTGGTCACCGAGCCCCCGAGCCGGACCCGCAGCCCGTTCCGGCGAGATTGCGACCGGGTGATCCATTCCACCGCGTTCCGTCGCCTGAAGTACAAGACCCAGGTGTTCGTGTTCCACGAGGGCGACCACTACCGCACCCGGCTGACTCATTCGCTGGAGGTGGCCCAGATCGCCCGCGCATTGGCCCGGCAACTCGGGCTCGACGAGGATCTCACCGAGACATTGGCCTTGGCGCACGACCTCGGTCATCCGCCGTTCGGGCATGCCGGGGAACGGGCCCTGGCCGCGTGCCTGAAGGAGTTCGGGGGCTTCGACCACAATGCCCAGACGCTGCGCGTCGTGGCTTCGCTCGAGCACCGCTATCCCGAATTCGACGGGCTCAACCTGACCTGGGAATCGCTGGAAGGCATCGTCAAGCACAACGGTCCGCTGACCGACCGCAGCGGCGCCCCGGTCGGGCGCTACCGCGAGCATGGCGTTCCCGTCGGGATTGCCGAGTACATCAAGACCTACGATCTCGAATTGTGGAGCTTTGCCTCGCTGGAGGCGCAGGTCGCCGCGATCGCCGATGACATCGCCTATGACGCCCACGACATCGATGACGGCCTGCGCGCCGGCCTGTTCCACCTCGACGATCTCAAGGTGATGCCGCTGACGGCGGAGATCATCGCCGAGACTGCGGCACATTATCCCGATCTTGAAGACGTCCGCCGCGGTGCTGAACTGGTGCGCGAGCTGATCTCGCACCTGATCGGCGCGGTGTTCGCGGAGACAGGGAAGAAACTCGCTGCCGTGAAGCCGCAATCGGCCCAGGACGTCCGCCGGCAAAGCCAGGCGCTGGTCGCGTTTCCAGCCGACGTGGCGGAGGAAGAGGCCGCCATCAAGGCCTTCCTGTACCAGCACATGTACCGCCACGAGCGGGTGATGCGAGTGATGGGGGAGGCCGAGCAGATACTGTTCGATCTGTTCGCGAAATACCTGAAGTCCCCCAGCGAGCTGCCGCCGGAATGGCTGCTGGGGTCGGAGGCGGACGACGAGGGCGACCGGGCCCGCCGGATCGGCAATTTCATTGCCGGAATGACCGATCGCTTCGCCCTGACCGAGCACCAGCGGCTCTTTGACTCGACCCCGGATTTGCGTTAGGCGGCGGCAATGCCCCAGACATCCTCATCGCTGCATCTGTTCGCCGACGTGCTCGCACGCGTGCACGCTGCCTGCCGCGCGCTTGCGGCAGACGCCAACTGGCCCGAGGGCATCGATTTCTCCCGCGTCGTGGTCGAGCCGCCGCGCGATGCCTCCCATGGCGACATGGCGACCAATGCCGCCATGGTGCTTGCGAAAGAGGCAAAGGCAAAGCCGCGCGATCTCGCCGAGCAGATTGCCGAACGGCTGCGTTCCGACGCGCTGATCGCCAAGGTCGATGTCGCCGGTCCCGGCTTCATCAATCTGACGCTGAAGCCGGCTGCCTGGGCCGAGGCGCTGCGTACCGTGCTGCGCGAAGGTGCCGATTACGGCCGCATCCACGGCGGCTCCAAGGTCAATGTCGAATACGTCTCGGCCAATCCGACCGGACCGATGCATGTCGGCCATTGCCGCGGCGCCGTGTTCGGCGACGCGCTGGCGAGCCTGCTCCAGTTCGCCGGCCACGACGTCACGCGCGAATATTACATCAACGATGCCGGCGCCCAGGTCGACGTGCTCGCGCGCTCGGCCTTCCTGAGGTATCGCGAGGCGCTCGGCGAGGACATCGGGGCCATTCCGGAAGGGCTCTATCCCGGCGACTATCTGAAGCCGGTCGGCGAGGCGCTGGCGAAAGAGCACGGCGACAAGCTGCTCGCCAGAAGTGAGGCCGAGTGGCTGCCGATCGTGCGCGCCAAGGCGATCGCGATGATGATGGACGAGATCAAGGACGATCTCGCCGCGCTCAACATCCGCCACGACGTGTTCTTCTCCGAGCGCTCGCTGATCGAGACCGGCAACAACAGGGTTGCCGAGACCATCGACTTCCTGCGCGCCAAGGGCGACATCTATGAGGGACGCCTGCCGCCGCCGAAGGGCGCGCCGGTCGAGGATTGGGAAGACCGCGAGCAGCTGCTGTTCAGGGCGACCGCCTACGGCGACGACGTCGATCGCCCGCTGATCAAATCGGACAATTCCTACACCTACTTCGCCTCCGACATTGCCTATCACAAGAACAAGTTCGACCGCGGCTTTGCCGAGATGATCGACGTCTGGGGCGCCGATCATGGCGGCTACATCAAGCGCATGCAGGCCGCCGTGAAAGCGACGACCTCAGGCAAGGGATCACTCGACGTCAAGATCGTCCAGCTCGTGAAGCTCTTGCGCAACGGCGAGCCGGTGAAGATGTCCAAGCGGAGCGGGGACTTCGTCACCTTGCGTGAGGTGGTGGATGAAGTCGGCCAGGACGCCGTCCGCTTCATGATGCTGTACCGGAAGAACGACGCGGTGCTCGATTTCGACCTCGCCAAGGTCATGGAACAGTCGCGCGACAACCCGGTGTTCTACGTCCAATACGGCCACGCCCGCGGCCACTCGATCTTCCGCAACGCCCGCGCCGAGGTGTTCCCGGAACTCCCGGAGGATGCCGGCGCGCGGATCGCATGGCTTGCTGAGTCGGCGGTGGAGCGGCTGTCGGACCCGGTCGAACTCGATCTTCTTAAGCGCCTCGCAATTTATCCGCGCATGCTCGAGGCTGCCGCCGCGGCCCATGAGCCGCACCGAATTGCCTTCTATCTCTATGACTTAGCGAGCGAATTTCACGCACTTTGGACGAAAGGGCGCGATTTGCCCTATTTACGCTTCATTATCAATAATGATGCAGATCTTACAAAGGCGCGATTGGCAATGGTCCAGGGCGTCGTCTCGGTCCTGGCATCGGGCCTCGCCATCCTCGGCGTCCATGCCCCGGACGAGATGCGGTAGTTTGGGGCGAACTACTTAAGGGGAATTCGGGGGTAACCGGCAGAAGCCGGATCGCTTAGACTTGGTTGAAAGCCTTGTGGGTCGAAAGCCGTGCCTTGGTCGAGGGGCGCGCGGCTTTCCCGAAGGGACGCATCATCACGATGGCCGAACGATATCAGGACAGACCGTTTCCTTCCGATGACTATGGTCGCGGTCGCGATCAGCATGGGAAGGCGGAAAGCGATCCCTTGGCCGAGCTCGCCCGTCTGATCGGGCAGACCGATCCGTTCGCCGCGCAGTCGCGGCCGACGGCACGTCCGCCGGCAGCGCCCTCTCAGAGCTATCAGGACGACGATTACCGCCAAGTCGATGATCAGCAGGATTACGCCGAGCAGGTGCCGCCGCCCGGGCCGCCCTCATGGATGCGGCGCGCCAACGTGCAACCGCAGCCGGCACCGGCGCCGGAGCCTGACTATCCCGTTTCGGTAAGCCCGGTTCACCCGCTGCATCGCTACACGGCCAAGCCTGCCGCGCCCGAGCCTGTCGTTCATCAGCCTCAGGCCTACCAGGACCACTCCTATCAAGATCAGACTTATCAGGAGCAGGCCTATCAGCAGCACGGTCAGGCCCACCAGGAGCAGTCGTATCAGGAGCCGTATGCGCAGCCCGATCCGTCGCGCTACGACGACGCGCTCTATGGTCGGCTGGAGACGGGCGAGCAGGACTTTCAGCGCGAGCCGGCCTATCCCGACGACCCTTATGCCTACCAAAGCGACTTTCCCGAGGACGAGGTCGAGGAGCCGAAGAAGCAGCGCGGCGGCATGATGACGGTTGCGGCGATCCTGGCGCTTGCCGTGGTCGGCACCGGCGCCGCGTTTGCCTACAAGACCTATATCGGCTCGCCCCGCAGCGGCGAGCCGCCGATCATCAAGGCCGACAACACGCCGACCAAGATCGTGCCGGCGCCGACGGACTCCGCGGCCAAGGTGCCGGACCGCATGGTCAGCGGTGACGGCACTGAAAAGATCGTGCCGCGCGAGGAGGCGCCCGTCGACGTCAACGCCAAGGCGGGCGGGCCGCGCGTGGTGTTCCCGCCGCTGAACCAGAATGCGAACCCGCCGTCGGTGGCGAGCGTGTCGCCGTCCACCGTGCCGCCGCCGAGCGCGGGCCCGACTCCAAGCAACGGCACCATGCCGAACAATTCGCCGCGCCCGATCAGGACCGTGGCGGTGAAGGGTGACCAGACCGATAGCGCCGTGCCGCAATCGGCTGCCGCCAAGCCGACGGCCGCCGCGCCGAAGCCTGTTGCCGCGCCAGTTGCGCCCGCCGCGCCGCGCAATCCGCCGACCTCGGCCAATGCCAGTGCCAACCAGCCGATGTCGCTCGCGCCGCAATCGGCACCGGCGGCCGAGCCGCCGCAGCGGATGGCGGCCACCAACCCGACGCAGATTGCGCCCACCAGCAGCGGCGGCGGCTACATCGTGCAAGTCTCCTCGCAGCAGAGCGAGGACAGCGCCGCCGCGTCCTACCGGGTGCTTCAGGGCAAGTACGGCAGCGTGCTCGGATCCCGCTCGCCGGTGATCAAGCGGGTCGATCTGACCGATAAGGGCAAGGGGATCGTCTACCGCGCCTTCGCCGGACCCTATGGCTCGGTCCAGGAAGCGACGCAGGCTTGCAACAATCTGAAGGCCGCAGGGCTGTCCGACTGCTTCGTCCAGAGGAATTAGCGGCGGTTTCCTTGACCCCCTGACGGGGCAGGGTTAATCGGCCGTTATGAGCACGCGGGCCTTCATTACCGGCGTATCCGGAACGGAACTGACCGCCGCCGAGCGGGAGTTTATCCGTGCCGAACGCCCATGGGGCTTCATCTTGTTCAAGCGCAATGTCGCGACACCGGCGCAAGTTGCTGCGTTGGTTGCGGAATTACGTTCGGTCGCGAATGCCCCCGAGGCGCCGGTTCTGATCGACCAGGAGGGTGGACGGGTGCAGCGGCTAGGGCCGCCGCACTGGCCGGTTTATCCGCCGGGAGCCGTTTTCGCGAATTTGTACGACACTGATTCGGCCCTCGGGCTCGCTGCGGCGCGCCTCAGTGCGCGCCTGATCGCAGCCGATCTCGTTGATCTCGGCATCACCGTGGATTGCCTGCCGCTGGCGGACGTGCCGGTGCCGGGCGCTGACGCGGTCATCGGCAACCGCGCCTACGGCACGGAGCCGGGCAAAGTCGCGGCGATTGCCCGCGCAGTCACCGAGGGCCTGGAGCAGGGCGGCGTGCTCCCGGTGCTCAAGCACATTCCCGGGCATGGCCGCGCCACCGCCGACACCCATTTCAAGCTGCCAACCGTCGACACGCCCCGGGACGAGCTGGAGCGGACCGATTTCGCCGCGTTCAAGCCGCTGGCTGATCTGCCGATGGCCATGACTGCACATGTTGTGTTTAGCGCCTTCGACCCCGCCCATCCGGCGACGACATCTGCGACAATGATTGCTGACGTGATTCGCGGCGCAATCGGGTTCCAGGGTTTGTTAATGAGTGATGACGTGTCGATGAACGCGCTGTCGGGGAATATCGCCGAGCGGACCCGCGCGATCTTCGCGGCCGGCTGCGACGTGGCCCTGCATTGCAACGGCAGCATCGAGGAGATGCGCGACGTCGCCAGTCAGACTCCTGAACTGGCCGGCCGGGCGTTGGAGCGGGCGAAAGCCGCGCTCGCCGCACGCAAGCCGCCGCAGCCGTTCGACCGCGTGGCCGCACGCACTGAGCTGGACGCATTGATCGCACGGGCAAACACGGCATCGGCATGACCGCAGAAATCCTATCGTTCGAAACCGGGCGGCCCGCAGAGCTCGCCGAGGGTGAGCCGGCGTTGGTGGTGGACGTCGAGGGCTATGAGGGCCCACTCGATTTGTTGCTCGCGCTGGCGCGACAGCAGAAGGTCGACCTCGCCAAGATCTCGATCCTGGCGCTCGCCGACCAGTACCTCCATTTCATCGAAGCCGCGCGAAAGATCCGGCTGGAGCTCGCCGCGGACTATCTGGTGATGGCCGCATGGCTCGCCTTCCTGAAGTCGCGTCTGCTGCTGCCGGAGCCGCCGAGCGCGGAAGGCCCGAGCGCCGAGCAGATGGCGACGGCGCTCGCCAACCGCCTGCGCCGGCTGGAAGCCATTCGCGAAGCCGCCAACCGGCTCATGAACAGGCCGCAATTGCAGCGCGACATCTTCCCGCGCGGCGAGCCCGAGCACATCGCCGAGATCAAGCATCCGAAATACACGGCCACGCTCTACGACCTGCTCACCGCCTATGCCGCGCAGCGCCAGTCGCGTGTGCTGGCGAGCGTGCATCTGGCCAAGCGCACGGTGTGGTCGCTCGCCGAGGCACGCGCCACGCTGGAGCGGCTGGTTGGCAGCATCACCGAGCAGGACGATTGGGGTGTTCTCGACGACTTCCTGATCCGGCATGTCGCCGACCCGACTCAGCGCGCAACGGTGTTCGCCTCGAGCTTTGCCGCCGCGCTCGAATTGGTGCGCGAAGGTCAGCTCGAGTTGAATCAGAAAGAGGCGTTTGCGCCGATCTATTTCCGGAAGGGGCGCCCAAAACCGGTCCCGGACGCAGCTCCTGCGCCTGATGCGCCGGTCGCTTAAGTGCAAGAAGGAGAATCTACCATGGCAAGCCTGGCTGAAGTGCGGGTAGAAGAGGCCGAGCCGATGGAGAACGAATCCCAGGCGCGCCCCGAAGAATTGCGGCTGCTGGAGGCGCTGCTGTTCGCCTCGAGTGAACCGCTGGACACCGCGACGCTGGCCAAGCGCATGCCCGAAGGCGTCGACGTCAAGGCGGCCCTCGAGCAATTGCAGGCCGATTATGCCTCGCGCGGCGTCAACCTCGTCCGCGTCGCAAACAAATGGACGTTCCGCACCGCCGGCGATCTGGCCTGGCTGATGACGCGCGAGAGCACCGAGACCCGGCGCCTGTCGCGTGCCGCGATCGAGGTGCTGGCGATCATCGCCTATCACCAGCCGGTGACGCGGGCCGAGATCGAGGAGATCCGCGGCGTCGTCACGTCGAAGGGCACGCTCGACGTGCTGCTGGAGACCGGCTGGATCAAGCCGCGCGGCCGTCGCAAGACGCCCGGCCGTCCGCTCACCTTCGGAACCACGGAGGAGTTCCTGTCGCAGTTCACCCTGGAGCAGCTCGGCGACCTCCCGGGCCTGGAAGAGCTCAAGGGCACTGGCCTCCTGGATTCGCGCCTCCCGACCGGCTTCAGCGTGCCGACGCCGTCGGATGATCCGGCCCTGCGTGAGGACGAGGATCCGCTGGAACCGGGCGATGACCTCGATCTCGCGCTCGCGCCTGCGGTCGAGCCCGAGAGCCCGCCGGATGGCGGCAATGAGGGGGGCGGCGAGGGCGGCACCGAAGAGTGACGCCCCGGCGAAATACGGGCCCCTGCGACAGTTAACACTAGCAAGATTGCGTAGCGCCGACAGCGAATTGGCGCCGCCTTGGTCCTTGTTTTTGAGACCTGCCAAGCCTAGGTTTCGGTGAAGATCGGCCGGGTCCCCGGCCATGCGCGTTTGGAGGGTTGCAGGATGGGTTCACTCAGCATTTGGCACTGGATCTTGGTGATCGCAGTGGTCCTGCTGCTGTTCGGCCGCGGCAAGATTTCGGATCTGATGGGCGACGTGGCGCAGGGCATCAAGGCGTTCAAGAAGGGCATGCAGGACGACGACAAGCCTGCCGAGAAGCCCGAGCCGGCCAAGTCGATCGAGCACAATGCGGCGCCGACCGCGGCACGGTCCGACGTCGGCAGCAAGGCCGTCTGAGCCGGAAGCAGCACGCGAGACGCGGGTAGCGGCCCCGATCCTGCGCGCAAGGGATTGGGCCGGCTCCGGCTTCGCGTGAACGGAAGACCTCATGTTCGACATCGGGTGGAGTGAACTGGTCCTCATCGGGGTCGTGGCCCTGATCGCCATCGGCCCGAAAGAGCTGCCGGGCGTGCTGCGCATGGTCGGGCAGTGGATGGGCAAGGCGCGCAAGATGGCCGCCGAATTCCAGGGCCAATTCCAGGAGGCGATGCGCGAGGCCGAGATCGCCGACCTCAAGAAGAGCTTCGACGAGGTCAAGGAAGCCGCCACGGGATTTAATCCGCTGACCTCGCTCCAGAAGGACGTGAGCGACGCGCTTCGCGTCGATGCGCTGGACAAGCCGGCCGAGCCGTCGGCCGCCACGGCCGTCGATCCGCCCGTCACGCCCACGACACCGGAGAGCCCAACGCCTTCGACCTTCATGGAAGCCGAAGCGCATGCGGCCGCGAACGAGCCGCTCGCGATCACCCGTGAGGTCGAACAGGCGACGGTTGCGCAGGACACCGCGCCATCCGAAGCGATCAAGGACGCCAAAGCGTCATGACCGACGCCGATATCGAGGCCAGCAAAGCCCCGCTGATGGACCACCTGATCGAGCTGCGCTCGCGGCTGATCAAGGCGTTGCTCGGCTTTGGCGTGGCCTTCATCTTCTGCTTCTTCTTCGCCAAGCAGATCTACAACGTGCTGGTCTGGCCGTTCGTGTGGATCGCAGGTCCCGAGAATTCGAAATTCATCTACACGGCGCTGCTGGAATATTTCATCACCCAACTCAAGCTCGCCCTGTTCGGCGCAGGCTTCATCTCGTTCCCGATCGTGGCGACGCAGATCTACAAATTCGTCGCGCCCGGACTCTACAAGCACGAGAAGCAGGCCTTCCTGCCGTATCTGGTCGCGACCCCGTTCTTCTTTGTGCTCGGCGCGGCGCTGGTCTATTTCGTCGTGCTGCCGATGCTGGTGCGCTTCTCGCTCGGCATGCAGCAGGCCGGCGGCGACGAGACCGCGCAGATTCAGCTGTTGCCCAAGGTCGGCGAATATCTGTCGCTGATGATGTCGCTGATCTTCGCCTTCGGCATCGCCTTCCAGCTGCCGGTGATCCTGACGCTGCTCGGACGGATCGGCATCGTGAGCTCGAAGATGCTGCGCGAGAAGCGGCGCTATTTCATCGTGATGGCCTTCGTGATCGCGGCCGTGCTGACGCCACCCGACGTGCTCAGCCAGTGCTCGCTCGCGATCCCCCTGATGGCGCTCTACGAGGGCTCGATCATCGCGGTGGCGATGGTGGAGAAGAAGGCGGCGGCCTCGTCGCAAGCCACCGGCACCGACGTGTCGACGCCGGCCAAGCCGGCGGAGTAGGGGCGGCTGGCTCTACTGTCATTCCCCGCGAAAGCGGGGAATCCAGTACGCTGCAGCCTATCGAGGAATCACGGCCGTCTCTGGAATACTGGATCATCCGCCTTCGCGGATGATGACACCTGTGCTAGGGGAAGCGCCAATGCAAACTTACAACATTTGCCGTTGTATGTTTACGCGCTGATCCAGGACCACGGCCATGCACGACATCAAAGCGATCCGCGACAATCCGCAAGCCTTCGACGCCGGCCTCACCCGGCGTGGCCTGAAGCCGATGTCGGCCTCTCTGCTTGCGATCGACGAGAAGCGGCGTACGGCGATCCTGGCCTCCGAGCAGGCGCAGGCGCGGCGCAACGCGGCCTCGAAGGAGATCGGCGACGCCAAGAAGGCCAAGGACGAGGCGCGTGCGGCCAAGCTGATGGCCGAAGTCGCCGAGCTCAAGACCACGATGCCGGACCTCGAAGCGGCCGCGAAAGCCGCTGACGATGAGCTCGCCAGGGAGCTGTCGGCAATCCCCAATCTGCCGCTCGGCGAGGTACCCGATGGCGCCGACGAGCATGGCAACGTGCAGCGCCATGTCTTCGGCAACAGGCGCAACTACGCGTTCGCGCCCAAACCCCACGACGATCTCGGCGGCGCGCTCGGTGACATGGATTTCGAGACGGCGGCAAAGCTCTCCGGCGCGCGCTTCGTCGTGCTGAAGAAGGGGCTTGCGCGGCTCGAACGCGCGCTCGGTCAGTTCATGCTGAACCTGCATGTCGACGAGCATGGCTATACCGAGATTAACCCGCCGCTGCTGGTGCGCAACGAGATCATGTTCGGTACCGGACAGTTGCCGAAATTCGAGGACGACCAGTTCTGGGCGATCAAGGGCGAGTTGCTCGCCGCGCCCGAATATGAGCGGCTGCAGACTGAACGTCTCGGCATCATTCCGACAGCGGAGGTAGCGCTTACCAACCTGGTGCGCGAATCCATCGTTGACGAGAAGCAGCTGCCGATGCGTCTCACGGCGCTGACGCCGTGCTTCCGCGCCGAGGCGGGTGCGGCAGGGCGGGACACGCGCGGGATGATTCGCCAGCACCAGTTCACCAAGGTCGAGCTGGTGTCGATCACGACGCCGGAGACCAGCAAGGATGAGCACGAACGTATGCTCGCCTGTGCCGAGGAGGTGCTGCGGCGGCTCGGCTTGCACTACCGCGTCATGACGCTGTGCACCGGAGATATGGGTTTTTCGTCGCAAAAAACCTACGACATCGAGGTCTGGATGCCCGGGCAGGGCGAGGGCGGGGCGTTCCGCGAGATCTCGAGCTGCTCGGTCTGCGGCGACTTCCAGGCCCGCCGCATGGATGCGCGCTCGCGCGGGCCCGACGGCAAGCCGCGCTTCGTGCACACGCTGAACGGCTCCGGCACCGCGCTCGGCCGCGCGCTGATCGCCGTGATGGAAACCTATCAGCAGGAGGACGGCTCGATCGCGGTCCCTGACGTGCTCCAGCCCTATATGGGCGGGCTGAAGGTGATCGCACGCGACTAAAGCGTTTTCCCGCGAAGTGGGCACCGGTTCGCGTCCGAAAACGCGGGCATGACGAGAATCGCGTTGCGAAGATCGGGCGGCCGGCTATCCTGCCGGCCCGTCCACGCGAACCCCTCCGTTCATGGCCTTGCACCGCGACATCTTCTGGGTCGGCCGACAATGGGCGGTGACAGGGGCCGGGATCCAGGCCGTCGATCAGCGCCTCCGCGGCGTTCTCGACATCGAGATCGCGCGGCTCTGGGACGACGATCTCGTGCAGAGCCGGCGGGCCAAGCCCGGGGTCAATGCAGCGGATTTCGACAAGGCGCTGACCGTGGCACGCGAACGCTTTCCGCAGGAGCCGACGTCTGACCCGTTCGTGGCGCAGCTGAAGGCGCTCGGCGTCATTGAGGCTTCCGTCGTGAACCAGGTCGTGCCCGCGATGCAACTGCGTGCGGAAGGCCGGCTCGCGCGCTTCCTGCCGCAATGGCGCATTCGCCGCTAGCGGGACCAGCCAGGGAACCAGCCGCCGGACCGCAATCGTCCGGTTTGCCTGATCGGCCCTGGCCGGATAAGACGGCTCAGACCCGCTTTCAGGAATCGAACCTTCCGCATGCGCATTCTCTGCACCAATGACGACGGCATCCACGCTCCCGGCCTCAAGGTCGTGGAGGAGATCGCGCGCGCCTTGTCCGATGATGTCTGGGTGGTGGCGCCCGAGCTCGACCAGTCCGGCGTGTCGCATTCGCTGTCGCTGAACGATCCCTTGCGTCTGCGCGAGGTCGGCCCGCGGCACTTCGCCGTGCGCGGCACGCCGACGGACTGCGTCATCATGGGGGCCCGCCATATCCTGGGTGCCAAGCTGCCCGATGTCGTGCTGTCCGGGGTCAACAAGGGCCGCAACGTCGCCGAGGATGTCGTCTATTCCGGCACCATTGCCGGCGCGTTGGAAGGCACCATCCTGGGATTGCCATCGTTCGCGCTGTCGCAGGAGTTCAGCGTCGAGACGCGCGAACGGCCGCCTTGGGATACGGCGCGCAAATTCGGACCGGATATCCTGCGCAAGGTGATCGCCGCCGGCGTTCCGAAGGACACCGTTATCAACATCAACTTCCCGTCCTGCGCGCCGGAGGATGTGCTGGGCATCCGCGTCACGCGGCAAGGCAAGCGCAATCTCGGCTTCCTCAGGATCGACGAGCGCAGGGACGGCCGCGGCAATCCCTATTTCTGGATCGGCTTCGAGCGCACCGCGATGCTCGACACGCCCGCCGACGGCACTGATCTCGCGGCGCTGCGCGAGCGCTACGTCTCGGTCACCCCGCTCAGGCTCGACCGCACCGACGAAGCGTTTTCGGAGCAGCTGGGCCTCACCCTGAAATAAAGGCTAGCCGCCGCGAAGCGCGGCCTCGATGGTCTTGCCGAGCGCGTCGAGCTGAAACGGCTTCTGCAGCGCCGGCCGGTCGCGGTACTGTTCGGGCAGGCCGGAGGAGCCGTAGCCGGTGGCGAAGATGAACGGGCAGCCCTTGGCCATGATGACATCTGCGACCGGCGAGATGACCTTGCCGTTGACGTTGACGTCCAGAATGGCGAGGTCGAAATCGGTGGATTGCGCAAGCCGCATGGCCTCGGTGATGTCACCCGCCTCGGCGGCTACCTTGTAGCCGAGCTCCTCCAGCATATCCGCGACCATCATTCTGATCATGACCTCGTCCTCGACGAGGAAAACAGAGCGGCCCGAAAGCCCTGTCGCAGTCATGGTTGAGTCCTTGCCCATTCTCGTAAACGTTCGCAGATAACGATAGGCGACGCAATGCGCGTTTCGGCGAACGCAAACCCCACAAATGGCTTAGCGCTTTGAATGCCTGTTGTGGTCAAATGCTGCGCCGAAAGGCTATCATGAGTTCCTGAGCCGGAACAAGATTCTCGTCTCGGGTTCTTGCGGTGCAGTACGGCGATCCGCCAGACGTGATGAGCAATAGCAGCAATGACGCCCGACCAGCAGCCGCCGGAAAAGATGATGTTTCAGCTCACGCTGAGGCGTCGTGGCATCAGCGATCAGGCCGTGCTGCGGACCATGGAAGAGGTGCCGCGCGAGCATTTCGTCGACGAGGCCGATCGCGACGGCGCCTATCGCGACAGCGCGCTGCCGATCGCCTGCGGGCAGACCATCAGCCAGCCCTTCGTCGTTGCCTACATGACCGAGCAGCTCCAGCTCCAGAAGCAGCACCGGGTGCTGGAAATCGGCACTGGCTCGGGCTACCAGGCCGCCGTGCTGTCGCGGCTCGCCGGCCAGGTGCTAACCGTCGAGCGCTATCGCAAGCTGGCCGAGGCGGCACGCGCCCGGCTTGAGAAGCTCGATTGTCACAATGTCGAGGTGATGCTCGGGGACGGTCTCAATCTGCCTCCCAACATCGGCCCGTTCGACCGCATCATCGTCACCGCCGCGATGGAGCAGATTCCGGAGAACCTGGTCGAGCGGCTGGAGGTCGGGGGCATCCTGATCGCCCCCGTCGGCCCGCATCAGGGCGTGCAGACGCTGACCCGCCTGGCCCGGAACGAAACCGGGATCGAGCGCAAGGAACTCGTCGAAGTCCGCTTCGTGCCGGCCCTGCCCGGTGTGGCGCGGGAGCTGTAGAATCCCGGATCGGCAGTGCCGCCAACATCTTATTGTGAGGGTTAAGCCGTTATTTACTCGGCGCGTGTTTACTTAAAACACCAGTTCTGTTGCGTACGAGTGAGTAACCATGTCCGCTGTCGCCGAGTTGCTTTACTCGCGCCGCGTGCCGCAGGTCGCGGTGCTGGCGCTGATCTCCTTCAGCTTTGCAGGGTGCAGCGCCGACATGTCGTCGCGGCTGTCCCAGTCGAACTTCTCCAATCCCTTCGCCTCCGAGCAGACCGGTTCGGTGCAGCAGCCACCGCCGCCGCAGCGTGAGCTGCCGCAATACGCGCGGCCGCAAACGCAGCCCGGTTACTACCAGTCGCAGGCTTTGCCTCCGCCCGCGGTGTCCGCCCCGCAATCCTATCCCGTTGCCTCCGGCAGCGGCGTATCCGGCGGCGGACGCGGCGTCAGTTCATATGCGCCTCCGGCGCAACCGCACCTGGAGACCACGGCTACCGTGCCGCCGCGGTCGGTCGCGGCCGCCCAGCCGGTCGGCGGGACCAAGATCATCGTCGGCACCAGCGATACGCTCGACGTGCTCGCCAAGCGCTATCACGTCACGCCGCAGGCCATCCTGGCCGCCAACGGCTACAAGGGGCCGCGGGCGCTCTCGCCCGGCCAGCAGCTGATCATTCCGTCTGCGGCGACGACAGTTGCACCGGCGCCCACGATGGCTCCGGTTGCGGCTGCGCCTGCTGCGAAGCCGGTTGCGGTCGTCGCCGCACCGCCGAGCACGCACTTCGTCAACCGCGGCGACACGCTGGCCAGCATCGCGCGCAAGAACCACGTCTCGGCGGCAGAGCTCGCCCGTGCCAACGGCCTCGATCCGTCGGCAAAGCTCAAGCTCGGCACCAAGCTGACCGTGCCCGGCGCCAAGACCGCCGCCGTTGCGGCGCCGGTTGCTGCGGCTCCGGTCGCGGCCACACCGGTGGCCGGAACGCTCCAGCCCGTCGCGGCAGCTCCGGCGCCCACGACCAAAATGGCCACTGCCGCCGCGCCCGTGCAGAGCGCGCGTCTCGCCCAGGCCACGAGCAATGTCGAAGAGAAGCCCGCTGAGACGCCGGCGAAGGCTGCGGAGGCCACCGGCGCGCTGCCGACCTTCCGCTGGCCCGTCCGCGGCAAGGTGGTCACGACCTATGGCGCCAAGACCAATGGCAAATCCAATGACGGCATCAATCTCGCGGTGCCCGAGGGGACGCCGGTCAAGGCAGCCGAAGACGGCGTCGTCGCCTATTCCGGCAACGAGCTGAAGGGTTACGGCAATCTGGTTCTGGTTCGGCACTCCAACGGCTACGTCACCGCATATGCCCATGCGAGTGAGCTGTTGGTGAAGCGCGGCGATACCATCAAGCGCGGCCAGGTCATTGCCAAGTCGGGTCAATCCGGGGAAGTGGCGTCGCCGCAGCTCCACTTCGAGATCCGCAAGGGGTCGAGCCCGGTTGACCCGCTTCAATTCCTGAACGGGGCGTGAGGCGCGGGCCCGGAGCAGGGCACGCGATCACCACAAGCACACTGTCGTCGCCCGGCTTGACCGGGCGATCCAGTATTCCAGAGACAGTTATTGTTGAGCCGATTAGCTGCGGCGTACTGGATTCCCCGCCTGCGCGGGGAATGACAGTTGTGGGTGAGGCGACGCTGTTCGCTACTGCGCCGTCAGCTTCACACCGAGCCGTCCCGCCAGCTCCTGCACGAACTGCCAGGCGACGCGGCCCGAGCGGGAGCCGCGCGTCGTCGACCATTCCAGCGCTTCGCGCTCCAGCGCCTCGTCGTCGATCTTGATGCCGAAATGGCTGCAATAGCCGCGTACCATGGCGAGATATTCGTCCTGGCTGCAGCGGTGAAAGCCGAGCCAGAGGCCGAAACGATCCGACAGCGACACCTTCTCCTCGACCGCTTCGCCCGGATTGATCGCGGTCGAGCGCTCGTTCTCGATCATGTCGCGTGCCAGCAGATGGCGGCGGTTGGAGGTGGCATAGAGGATGACGTTCTCGGGCCGGCCTTCGATCCCCCCTTCGAGCACCGCCTTGAGCGACTTGTAGGAGGCATCGTTGCCGTCGAAGGAGAGGTCGTCGCAGAACACGATGAAGCGGAAGGCGGAGGCGCGCAGCTGCTCCATCAGGGCCGGCAGGGTCTCGATGTCCTCACGGTGGATCTCGATCAGCTTGAGCTTGTCGACCGGTTTGCGCTCCGCGTTGATGCTGGCATGCGTCGCCTTCACCAGCGACGACTTGCCCATGCCGCGTGCGCCCCAGAGCAGGGCGTTGTTGGCCGGCAGGCCGTTGGCGAAGCGCTCGGTGTTCTCCATCAGGATGTCGCGCATCCGGTCGACGCCCTTGAGCAGGAACAGCTCGACGCGACTGACCCGCGGCACCGCCGAGAGGCGTCCGTCAGGGTGCCAGACATAGGCATCGGCCCGCTTGAACGACTCGGGCTCGACGGCCGGCGTGCCCCGGGCGGAAAGGTGCGCCGCAATGGTCTCCAGGGCGCGGACGATGCGCTCCTGGGCAAGGTTGGGGCCTGTCTCGGCGATCGCCGCCGTGGGGCGTTTTGCCGCGACGCGGGCGGGCTTGTTGGCAGGGGTGCGGGGGCCTTTGCCGGCCGGGCTTTTGTCTGGTTTCTTGGGCATGTCCGAAGTTCCTGAGAACGCAGCCTTATCGGGCCTCAGGGGCCGCCGCAAGGTGGCCCAAAAGGGCGGTCTGCCAGCGTTGCAATTGGGGCAATGGCCGCTATAGTCCGCGCGAATTTGACCGAACCGGTCGCCCTTGAGGGCCCGACCGGCTTTCCCCCGTTCTCACGAGGATCGTCCGAATGCTGATTACCCCTGCGTATGCCCAGGCCGCGGGCGCCGGCGACACCAACAGCATGTTGATGTCGCTGCTGCCGTTCGCCCTGATCTTCGTGATCATGTACTTCCTGATTCTGCGCCCGCAGCAGAAGAAGGTCCGCGACCACGCCGAGCTCGTGAAGAACATCCGCCGCGGCGACACCGTCGTGACCTCGGGCGGCCTCGTCGGCAAGGTCACCAAGGTGGTCGACGACGACCAGATCGAGTTCGAGATTTCCGACGGCGTGCGCGTGCGGCAGATGCGCCAGATGATCTCGGGCGTTCGCGCCAAGGGCGAGCCGGCGAAAGAAAGCTCGAAGGAAAGCGCCAAGGACGACGCCGCGTCGAAGTGAGCGCTTCCGCGAGCATCTCAAGTCTCCTGATCTGACAGGTCCAGTCGATGTTGTATTTCACGCGGTGGAAGGCGCTCGGGATCATCCTGACGGCGCTGATCGTGTGCCTCTGCGCGGTCCCGAACTTCTTCCCCGAGGCGCAGGTCAAGACGTGGCCGGCCTGGGCGCAGCGCCGGCTTGTGCTCGGCCTCGACCTCCAGGGCGGCTCTTATCTCCTGCTCGAGGTCGATTCCAACTACGTGAAGAAGGAGCGGCTGGACCAGATCCGCGACGACGTTCGCCGGACGCTGCGCGACGCCAAGATCGGCTTTACCGGCGGCGTCACGGTGCGCAACGACGCGGTCGAGGTCCGCATCACCAAGGAAACCGACGTGCAGCCGGCACTCGCCAAGCTGCGCGAGCTGTCCCAGCCGCTGGGCGGCCTCATGGGATCCAGCGGTCAGCGCGACCTCGAGGTGGCTGATGCCGGCGGCGGTGTGATCCGCCTCAGCGTCCCGCAGGCCGCGATGCTCGACCGCATGCGCAAGACCATCGAGCAGTCGATCCAGATCGTCGAACGCCGCGTCAACGAGCTCGGCACCGTCGAGCCCGTGATCCAGCGCCAGGGCAACGACCGCATCCTGGTGCAGGTCCCCGGTCTCCAGGATCCCACCCGCCTGAAGGAGCTGCTGGGCAAGACCGCGAAGATGGAATTCCGCATGGTCGACACCTCGGTGCCGCCGGATCAGGCGCAAGCGGGCAGGTTGCCGCCGGAATCCGAGCTGCTGACGAGCGCATCGCCGCCGCCCACGCCCTATGTGGTCAAGAAGCAGGTGCTGGTCGCCGGCGGCGACCTGACCGACGCCCAGGCGAGCTTCGACCAGCGCACGGGCGAACCGGTCGTCAGCTTCAAGTTCAACACGTCGGGCGCCCGCAAGTTCTCGCAGGCTACCACCGAGAACGTCGGACTGCCGTTTGCGATCGTGCTCGACAACAAGGTGATCTCGGCGCCGGTCATTCGCGAGCCCATCACCGGCGGCCAGGGCCAGATCTCCGGCAATTTCACCGTGCAATCGGCCAACGATCTCGCGATTCTCCTGCGCGCCGGCGCGCTACCGGCGCCGCTCACGGTCGTCGAGGAGCGCACCGTCGGCCCGGGCCTCGGCCAGGACTCGATCGAGAAGGGCGAGCTCGCCGCCTATGTCGGCTCGATCCTCGTTATCATCTTCATGCTCGTGACCTACCGGCTGTTCGGCGTGTTCGCCAACATCGCGGTGGCCATCAACGTCGCCATGATCTTCGGCCTGCTGTCGCTGCTCAATGCCACGCTGACGCTGCCCGGCATCGCCGGCATTGTGCTCACCGTCGGCATCGCGGTCGACTCCAACGTGCTGATCTACGAGCGCATCCGCGAGGAGCTGCGCGGCGGCCGCAACGCGATCTCGGCGATCGATGCCGGGTTCAAGCGGGCGCTCGCGACCATCCTCGATTCCAACATCACCACCTTCATTGCCGCCGCGGTGCTGTTCTACATCGGCACCGGCCCGGTGCGCGGCTTCGCCGTGACGCTCGGCATCGGCATCATCACCACGGTGTTCACCGCCTTCACCCTGACTCGACTGATCGTGGCATGGTGGGTGCGGTGGAAGCGGCCGCAGAGCGTGCCGATCTAGGAGCCTGATCGTGACTTACACCGTTCTCATCGGGCTCGGCGTCCTCATTGCCATCCTCACCGTGGTCGCGGCCCTCGGCCTGTTGCCGTCGCTGCGCATCGTTCCGGACGAGACGCATTTCGACTTCACGCGGTTCCGCCGCATCAGTTTCCCGATCTCGGCCGTGCTGTCGATCGTCGCGATCACGCTGTTCTTCACCCACGGCCTGAACCTCGGTATCGACTTCAAGGGCGGCACGCTGCTGGAGGTGAAGGCGAAGTCCGGCACCGCCGACATCGCGGCGATGCGCACCTCGCTCGACGCCCTGGGCCTCGGCGAGGTCCAGCTGCAGCAGTTCGGCGGTCCCGAGAACGTGCTGATCCGGGTTGCGGAGCAGCCGGGCGGCGACGCCGCCCAGCAGGCAGCCTTGCAGAAGCTTCGCGGCGCGCTCGGCAACAGCGTCGACATTCAGCGCACCGAGGTGCTCGGTCCTCGCGTCGCCGGCGAGCTCCTGGCCTACGGCATGCTCGGCCTGATGCTCGCGATCATCGCGATCCTGATCTATCTCTGGTTCCGCTTCGAATGGCAGTTCGCGCTGGGCGCCATGATCGCCAACGTGCACGACATCGTTCTGACGATCGGCTTCATGTCGATCAGCCAGGTCGATTTCGACCTGACCAGCATCGCGGCGCTGCTGACGATTCTCGGCTATTCGCTCAACGATACCGTCGTCATCTACGACCGCATCCGTGAAATGCTGCGGCGCTACAAGAAGATGCCGATGCCGCAGCTGCTCAACGAGTCCATCAACTCGACGCTGTCGCGATCGATCATCACCCACGTCACGGTGACGCTGGCACTGCTCGCGCTGCTGCTGTTCGGCGGCCATGCCATCCACAGCTTCACCGCGGTGATGATGTTCGGCGTGGTGCTGGTCGGCACCTACACATCGATCTTCATTGCGGCGCCGATCCTGATCTATCTCGGCGTCGGCGAGCATCGCGAAGATGCGCCCGATACGGCGACGCCGGCGAAGAAAAGCAAGGCATGATCCGAACCTCATGCCCTCGCTGGCGTTTGCGAGGGCAGTAAGCCCATTCGGACGAAGCTCATGGCCGGCGATCCCAACGCTCCGCATTTCCCGCGCTCGGCGCCGATCGATGCCTATGGCAAGGGCGGCTTCGCCTTTGCCGGCATGTCGCATCGGGGCTCGCTGCTCTGCCTCCCCGACGCAATCTGGGCCTGGGACGTGACCGACCCCGCGAAGATCGACCGCTATTCGCTGGATCGGGTGTTCGTGGTGGCCAACAGCATCGACACGCTGCTGGTCGGCACCGGAACCGGGCTGTGGCTGCCGCCGCCCGAGCTGCGTCAGGCGCTCAAGGCGGTGAGGGTGGTGCTGGACACGATGCAGACCGGCCCGGCCGTGCGCACCTACAACATCATGATCGGTGAACGGCGGCGGGTTGCCGCCGCGCTGATCGCCGTGCCATGAGCACCCCCCCGCCGCCGCCCGACTCAGTTGTCTTTTGCGCCGATCTCGTGCGCAGCCATGACTTTCCGCGCTACGCTGCGACCCTGTTCGCGCCAGCCGCCGAGCGCCGCGCGTTGCTGGCACTCTACGCCTTCAACGTCGAGATCGTCCGCGTTCGCGACCAGGTGAGCCAGCCCTTGCCCGGCGAGATCCGCCTGCAATGGTGGACCGACATGCTGTCGGGCCAAGTCCACGGCAGCGCCGAGGGCAATCCGGTGGCGGCCGAGCTGCTCCGCGCGATCCGCGATTTCGACCTGCCGGTCGAGCCGCTGTCGCTGCTTGCGGAGGAACACCAGTTCGATCTCTACAACGACCCGATGCCGACCATGGCCGCGCTGGAAGGTTACCTGGCGGCGACCTCATCGGCGCTGTTCGCCCTGGCAGCGCAGGTGTTGGGACCGCCGTCGGAGGCGGCCGAGCATCTCGCCCGCCATGCCGGGCTGGCGCAGGGAATCGTGCAGGTCATCGCCAACCTGCCGCGCGATGCCGCGCACCGGCAATTGTTCGTGCCGCAGCAGGTACTGGAGAGGCACAATTGCAGCATGGAGGATGTGTTCGCCGGCAAGGAGACACCCAATCTCCATGCGGCGCTGGAGCAACTCGCGGGTGAAGCCCGGCAGCATATGACCGCGGCTTCATCGCTGCTGGCGCAGCTGGCGCCGCCGGTGCGGCCGGCATTTCTGCTGCTGCGGCAGGCGCAGGCCGATCTCGCGCGCCTGTCGCGCCCGGGACGCAATCCGTTTACATTGCAGCCGACCTCGCGGTTGCGCACGCTCTGGACGCTGTGGCGCGCCTCGCGATCGCGTGAATTTACCAAATAGACGCCGGCTTATCGCCTGGCCGGGCCAAATGCTCTATGCTGTCCTATGGCTGACATGTCGCAAAACTCGTCCGATCTCAGCGGCCTTCCGGTCGCACCGAAAGACATTCACGCCGCCGCCAAGACCATCCAAGGCGCCGTCGTCGAGACGC
Organism: Bradyrhizobium sp. SPXBL-02; assembly: GCF_051853065.1. Lineage (NCBI taxonomy): Bacteria > Pseudomonadati > Pseudomonadota > Alphaproteobacteria > Hyphomicrobiales > Nitrobacteraceae > Bradyrhizobium > Bradyrhizobium sp. SPXBL-02. The sequence continues at coordinate 3,981,507 of NZ_CP182474.1, forward strand.
CCTGCAGCTACAGCCGCACGCTGAGCAGCATCTGCGGCTGCGACATCTGGCTGAAATTCGAGAACCTCCAGTTCACCTCCTCGTTCAAGGAGCGCGGCGCGCTCAACCGGCTCACCGCGCTGACGCCGGAAGAGCGCGTGCGGGGCGTGATCGCGATGTCCGCGGGCAACCACGCGCAAGGCGTTGCCTACCACGCCAAGCGGCTCGGCATTCCCGCCACCATCGTGATGCCGATCGGCACGCCCATGGTGAAGATCGAGAACACCAGGCATCACGGCGCCGAAGTGGTGGTCACGGGCGCGACGCTGGAAGAGGCGGCCGCTTTTGCGCGAAGCCACGGTGAAGCGCACGGCATGGTCTTCGTCCATCCTTACGACGATCCGCTCGTCATCGCCGGGCAGGGCACGATCGGACTGGAAGTGCTGAAGGCGGTCCCGGAGCTCGACACGCTCGTCGTCCCGATCGGCGGCGGCGGTCTGATCAGCGGGATTGCCATTGCCGCGAAATCGATCAAGCCGTCGCTGCGGATATTGGGCGTCGAGGCCTGGCTGTATCCCTCGATGTACAACGCCATCCATGACGGCAATCTGCCGGCGCGCGGCGATACGCTCGCCGAGGGCATTGCGGTGAAATCACCGGGCAGGATCACCACCGAAATCGTCCGACGCCTCGTCGACGACATTGCCCTCGTCAACGAAGCCGAGCTGGAGCGTGCGGTCGCGACCCTGATCTCGATCGAGAAGACCGTGGTCGAGGGCGCCGGCGCCGCCGGCCTCGCCGCCCTGATGTCCGATCCGTCTCGCTTTGCCGGCGAGAAGGTCGGCCTCGTGCTGAGCGGAGGCAATATCGACACGCGGCTGATCGCTTCCGTGCTCACCCGCGAGCTGGCGCGCGAGGGGCGGCTGACGCAATTGTCGCTCGATATCCCCGACAGGCCGGGGCAGCTCGCCGCGGTGGCGGGGCTGCTGGCCGAGGCCGGTGCCAACATCATCGAGGTCTCGCACCAGCGGACCTTTTCCGATCTGCCGGCCAAGGCGACGCTGCTGCAGCTCGTCATCGAGACCCGCGATGCCGCGCATCTCGACGAGGTCATGGCCAGGCTCAGCGCATCCGGGCTGAGCGCGCGCTGCACGTGAGCGCCACGCGAGGCCGAGCCGAGCGCTACTCGGGAAGGCCTGCAGCGCGGAGGGCGTCGCCCAGCGAAGAGGCCAGCGCCGGCGCGCAGTTGACGCCCTGAAATTGACGGCCATAGCGGAAGGTCGGGTGTAGCTCCAGCACCCGCGCGGCCGCGGCTTTCGCCTCCTGCAATCGTCCCAGCTTTGCCAGCGCTGCGGCCAATTGTACGTAGGTGATGCTGTGGCGAGGGTTGGCCTGAACCGAGCGGTAAGCGGCGCGGCACGCCTCCTCATATCGGCCGCGATGGAAGTGCCCAAGCGCCTGGGCGTCGAATGCCGCGAAAGCCCAGGAATCGAACGGGCTGAGCCGCAGGCCTTGCTCGCTCCACTCGATGGCGCGGTCGGAATCTCCGCCCCAGCCGAGCACGACACTGCCGAGAATGTAGGTCAGCGCCGATGATGGGCTGATGGCGAGCGCGGCCTCGAACGCGGTGAAGGCCGCGGAGCGATCATGCCCGTCCATGCCGATCGAAAAACCCGCGAGCGTGAGCGCAAGCGCGTCATCCTGGCCCTGGGCGATGGCCGAGCGCGCGTGGTGGATCGAAGCCTCGCGATTGGCTTCCTGCAAGCCGGCCCGGAGAAACAAGCAATGATGGCACATCGCCGCATTGCCATGCGCGAGCGCATACGCAGGTTCGAGCGCGATCGCACGTTCGAGCAGCACGAGCGCCTGGGTCACCTGGGCGGGCATGCCGGAATCGACGTCCGGCTGGGCGCGCAGGACGAGATCATAGGCATCCAGGCTGTCCGGCCGCTTGCGCTTGACCCTGTTGATCTCGGCACGCCGCAGGCTGGGTGCGATGGCACCGACGGTCGACAAAGCGATGTCATCTTGGAGCGCGAAGACGTCTTCGGACCGGCGGTCAAATCGCTCGGCCCATACGTGCATTCCGCTCGCCGCATCGATCAACTGGCCGGTGATGCGGACCAGTGTGCCTGTTCTGCGGACGCTGCCTTCCAGGACGTAGCGTACACCAAGCTCGCGGCCGACCTGCTTCACGTCCACCGCGCGGCCCTTGTAGGCGAACGTGGAATTCCGCGCGATCACGAACAGCCAGTTGATGCGTGAGAGCCCGGTGATGATGTCATCGACCATCCCATCGGCAAAATAGTCCTCGTCCGCATCACCGCTCAAGTTCGTGAAAGGCAACACTGCGATCGACGGCCTGTCGGGCAATGCCAGCGGCGGCGCTTGCGGCGTCGCCTGAGCGTGATCCGGATCGGACGGCGTCACGGTGGGGCCGACATAGCGATAGCCGCGGCGCGGCAGCGTTTCGATCCAATGCGTCTCGCCGGAAATGTCTGCCAGCGTGCGCCGCACCGCCGCGATCTGGACGGTCAGATTGCTGTCCTCAACGGCCTGGGCGGGCCAGGCCGCCTCGATCAAGGCATCTTTCGAAACCGGCGCTCCAGCTTTCCGGACGAGGAGGGCGAGGAGCAGCACGGCGCGCCGGCCGAGTCCGGTCGGCTCGGCACCGTGGAACAGGATCCCCGCCTCGACATCGAGCCGAAAGGGACCAAATTCAAGGATCGCGGCCATGCCGAAGAAGGGCACATTTCGCAGGTTTTTTGCAACGTTTTCCGAACGGCTTCACCACTTTCGGGCTCGCCTGGATCACTATCGCTCCAGCCGTGAGGAGCGCTGCAACAAGCGATGGAGGGATACATGACCGCGAAACACGTGATCCGCAGGCCCGGCGAGACCGAAGGGGTCGTGCTGCGCGGCCAACCGATGGGCTTCCTGGTGACCGGCGAGGACACCAGGCACACCAGTATGTTCGACTGGACAGTTCCGGCAGGATTCGCCACCGGCCGGCACGTGCATCGTGTTCAGGAAGAGACGTTCTACATGCTCGAAGGCGAGTGTGAATGGCACGTTGGGGATGAGGTCGTCCGCGCAACCCCCGGGACCTTTCTCTTCATTCCTCCGGGCGTAGCTCACAACATCACAAATGTGAGCGAGAAGCCCGCGCGCGTGGTCATGACCGTCTCCCCACCGGGACACGAGCATTATTTCGAGGAGCTGGCCAAGCTGACGGCGAGTGGGCCGCCGGATGCGAAAGCCATCAGCGCCTTACGCGCCCGCTTCGATACCGACCAACTCTCGGCATTGACGACAAGAGCTTGACGACAAGAGCTTGATGTCAGGCCGGCGCGATGGTGGAGCGACCTCACGGTTGGCCCGGTCGCGCCGCCTCCTCTTGCTATCGTGTCAGGTCCGCCAGATGCGCGAGCAGCCGATCGACCTCGGCTTCCGTGTTGTAGTAATGCGGTGACGCCCGCACGAGATGCGGCAGCGAGCGAAGCTCGGCATCGATGCGCGTGCTCGATGGGTCCGAAGCACCGATCGTGATGCCGGCTGCAGCGGCGCTGGCGACAATGTCTTCCGCCTCGTGCCCGTCCATCGTGAAGCTGACGATCGCACCCGGCGCACGCCCGAGGTCGCGAATGGTGATGCCAGGAAGGGCGGCGAGGCCGCCGCGCAGGCGGTCGGCGAGCGGGCGGCAGCGCTGCTCGATCCGATCGATGCCGATCTCGAGGGCATAATCGACAGCCGCGCCCAGCCCAAGCCGGGCCGCGTAATTATTCTCCCATGTCTCGAAACGGCGGGCATCGTCGCGGAGCCGATATTCATCGCGCGAGACCCAGGGCGCTGCAAAATGGTCGATCATCGGCGGCTCGAGCTGCTGCAGCAGCGCGCGGCGGATGTAGAGAAAGCCAGTGCCGCGGGGGCCGCGCAGGAATTTGCGGCCCGTGGCCGACAACATGTCGCAGCCGATAGCTTCGACATCAACTGTCATCTGCCCGACCGCCTGGCAGGCGTCGAGCAGATAGGGAATGCCATGCGCCCGCGCGATCCTGCCGATTGCCTCTGCCGGATTGACCAGCCCGCCATTGGTCGGAACCCAGGTGATGGCGATCAGTTTCACCCGCTTTTCGATCATCCGTTCGAGCGCGTGGAGGTCGAGCTCACCGCTGGCATCGCTCGGCACCACGTCGATGACCGCGCCGGTTCGCTTGGCGACCTGAAGGAAGGCGACATAATTCGCCGCGTATTCCGCTTCGGCGGTCAGGATCCGGTCGCCCTTCCGAAACGGAAGCGAATAGAACGCCATCTGCCACGCAACCGTCGCATTCTCCACGAGCGCGATCTCGTCGGGTGCGGCATTCAGCAGGCGTGCGACCGAGCCGTAGACCGCATCTAACCGCGGGGCTTCGCGGTCAGCGGCGGCATAGCCTCCGATCTCGCTTTCGAGGTTGATATGCTGCTTCATTGCGGCGACAACGGGGGTCGGCATGAGCGCCGCGCCGGCGTTGTGGAGATAGGCGAGCCGGCTGGTGGCTGGGGTATCGGCACGTATTCGGTCGAGGTCGATCACTCACGCCCTCCGCTTCTTGCGATCCCATGAATTAGGCGCGTTGCCGCGCGCGAGCAAGATGGGCTGGCGCGCCTCAGATGCAGAGGCCGAGCAGCTTGACGTGACAATTGCTGGGCTTTGGCTTGCTGGCCGGAGCGACCTCGCGCTTCACGGCAACGACGGGCTCCTTGTCCTTTTTCTTGCCTTTGCCCTTCGGCTCGTAATCGCCGGCGATGACCATGGCCCAATAGATGCGCTTGCCACTCGCATTCTTGGCGCTGGCAATGCCGACGCGGGAGGCGTTGTGCAGCAACAGGTTCTTGCGGTGCCCGGACGAGTCGATCCACTGGCCCAGCGTCTTCTCGAAATTGTCGTAGCCGTAGGCGATGTTCTCGGCGGCGCGGCCCGCACCGGCCGGTGCGACCCGGCGATTGAACGGGCCGAGCGCGTCGTGGCTGAGGTCGTCCTTCGCTGCCATCGCGCGGGCCTGATCCATGGCGATGCGATCGAGGGTGGCGTCGCGGACGACGCGGGCCTCACCATGCTTGAGACGGAAGCTGGAGATCAGCTCGGCCGGAGAGTCCGCCAGCGCGGGCGCGCCCGCCAGCAGCACAAGACCAGCGATGATCCCGCCAACCACACGATGCATCATCGTCCCCCGACCGCCCATGATCTCTGCGAGCCCTGCGTGATCCAAGCGCTTCTCGGTCGCCATTGTGGAGGCTTCAAGGCGCAGATTCCGCTTAGCTCGTTGGGAGCTTCGCTTCGAAATTGAAGCGGTCGCGCAGGTTCTTGCGCTGCTCCAGGATGTCCTTGAGGAAGGCGCGGTCCTGCTCGTTCTTCATCATCGGCTCGATCAGGTCGAGCTGGTTCATGGCGACCAGCTGCAAGACCTCGGTGCGCGGCTTGCCGCTGCTGTTGCGTGGCAGGGCGTGCACGACCTGGATGTGCTCGGGCGGCTTCGGCCCCTTGGCGGCGGCAAGCTCGCTGCGGAGCTGGCCTTCGAGCGCGGCGTGATCGGCCTCGACGAAGGCGTAAAGTCCGACGCCGGAGCGGCGGTCGGCAAAGGCGACGATGGCGGCGTCGCGCACGGCGGGATTGCGGCGGATCAGCTCGGCCAGCACCGGCGCGTCGTTGACGAGCCGGCGGCCGCCGCCCTCGCGGTCGGTGAAATTGAACAGGCCGCGGGTGATGGCGCGATAGACCTTCTTGCCGGTGGCGAGCCACAGGCTCGCGGCGAACGACTTCCTCGCCAGGATCTTTCGCTCGCGCGGCGTCAGCGCCTCCGGCGCGTAGGAGCGCTTGTGCTTGAGCAGATGCCGGAGATCTTCATAGGCGAGGATGCGATAGAGCCGGCCGCGGCGCTTGAAGCACGCGGCGAGCTGGAAGTCGGTCACATAGGCGCGGCCGTCGCGGCCGACCAGCCAGTTCTGCTCCTTGGCGAGATCGTTGTGGCAGATGCCGGCGCGGCGCAGCCGGCGCAGTGCGGCCTTGGCCGAGCGGAAATAGGCGAGATCGCCATGGGGCTTTGCCAGATGCAGCGCGACGCCGTCGACGAAGCCGCGCACCAGAGCGCGGCGCCCTGCCCATAGCAGTTCGGGACCGACGTCGAGGCCTTTGGCGCGCACCAGGGCATGCTTCTCGCGGGCGAACAGGTGGCGTGCCAGCAGGAACGACCACCAGGGCACCTCGTCCAGCCGGCGCAATACCGCATCGATCTCGCCGCTCTCGCTGCGGAAGCGGCCGCGCTCGACGGTCGAGAACACGTCGCGCTTGAGCAGCACGCCTTCGGTCCAGCGCGCCGACAGCTCTGCGGCGTCGTCTTTGGGCAGGCTCATCGCAAACTCACGCGGCGGCGGCAATGCGCAGGTGATCGGCGATCCAGCGATCGAGATCGGCGAGCGCCCGTGCGCTCAGCGCCTGCTTCTTGGCCACCGTCTTCTCGTTGCCGCGCAGCCGTGTGCCGTCGGGCTTCTTGGTCGGCACGGTCGCGAGCGGCGGGAATAGGCCGAAATTGATGTTCATCGGCTGGAACGAGCGCGTGCCCGGCTCGATGGTCTCGATATGGCCGCCAGTGATGTGGCCGAGCAGTGACCCGAGCGCGGTCGTGCCCGGCGGGCTGACAAGCGCCTCGCCACGTGCGTCCGCGGCTGCGTAGAGACCGGCGATCAAGCCGACGCTGGCGGATTCCACATAGCCCTCGCAGCCGGTCATCTGGCCGGCGAAACGCAGCCGCGGCTGCGCACGCAGGCGCAACTGGCCGTCGAGCAGCTTTGGCGAGTTCAGGAAGGTGTTGCGATGCAGGCCGCCGAGGCGGGCGAATTCGGCGTTCTCCAGCCCCGGAATGGTGCGGAAGATGCGTTGTTGCTCGCCGTATTTCAGCTTCGTCTGGAACCCGACGATGTTGTAGAGCGTGCCGAGCTTGTTGTCCTGGCGCAGCTGCACGATTGCGTAGGCCTTGGTCGTGGGATCGTGCGGATTGGTGAGGCCGACCGGCTTCATCGGACCGTGGCGCAGCGTCTCGGGGCCGCGCTCCGCCATCACCTCGATCGGCAGGCAGCCGTCGAAATAGGGCGTGTTGGTCTCCCACTCCTTGAACTCGGTCTTCTCGCCGGCGATGAGCGCGGCGACGAAGCCGTCATACTGCTCCTTGGTCATCGGGCAGTTGATGTAGTCGGCGCCGTTGCCGCCGGGGCCGACCTTGTCGTAGCGCGACTGGAACCAGGCCACCGACATGTCGATGGATTCGCGGTGCACGATCGGCGCGATCGCGTCGAAGAAGGCTAGCGCGCTCTCATCCGTGAGCTCGCGGATGGCATCAGCCAGTGGCGCGGAGGTGAGGGGGCCGGTGGCAACGATGACATTGCTCCACTCGGCCGGCGGCAGGCCTGAAACCTCGCCACGGGCGATCTCGATCAGGGGATGGTCGTTGAGCGCCTTGGTGACGGCAGCGGAGAAGCCGTCGCGATCGACTGCGAGTGCGCCGCCGGCGGGCACCTGGTTGGCATCGGCGGCGCGCATGATCAGCGAGTCGAGCCGCCGCATTTCCGCATGCAGCAAGCCGACGGCGTTGTTGGCGGCGTCATCCGAGCGAAACGAGTTGGAGCAGACGAGCTCGGCGAGCCCGTCGGTGCGGTGCGCCTCGGTCATGCGGGTCGGCCGCATCTCGTGCAGCGCCACGGGCACGCCGGACTTCGCAACCTGCCAGGCGGCTTCGGAACCGGCGAGGCCGGCACCGATCACGTGCACGATGTTGGATTGGGGTCCTGTCATGGGGCGGACAGGTAGCGCTTTTCGGCGGAGAGTGGAATCGCCGAGATCGAGTTTTCTGCCATCAGAAACGACAACGCCCGCACGAGGCGGGCGCTATCGGTCCGTTCCGGTGAAGGGCTGAACGATATCAGCCCTGGTACTGACCGGCGGCAACGCGCGGGATGTCCGAGCGATCGAGGCCGATGTCGGCCAGTTCGCGGTCGCTGAGCTGGGACAACTCGGCAACATTACGCTGATAGTCCCGGAAGGCCTGGATCATGCGGATGAGCGAGAGCAGCATTGGTAGTCTCCTGTAGTTCGATTCAGCTCTTGCTTCGAGCCTCATCGTTGAAATGAATATAGGTGAGAGTGGTGCAGTGCGAAAGTTCCGATGTTGCGATGCAGCTAAGCGAAGAGCGCATAGCACCGGTAAGAAGCGATTAACCTCTTGGCACTCCCGCCCAACAGCTGGGCGGCAGCGATCGGTTTTCGCAGCAAACGTCCGTGAAATCACGGGCTTATGTTTGGATTTGCGGTGCCGACGGGGGTCGAAGTATGTCGCGTTCCAGTGATCCGCAACAGGATGGGATAGCGTCTGGGCCCAAGTCTCGCATGCGCGAATCGCATGATCTGCTCGGAGAAAAAGTGAATCTATATTCATGTGTCGAGAGGCCGAAATTGGATCGCCATTGATCCTGAGGCTCTCTGTTGCGCAGTTGGTGCCGTGTACACACGCGATGCGTTAGGGCCTCCATTACGAAGTTGTAATGAAAATCAGAAATTTCGCATGCGGCTCTGCGCGGCGCGCAGCATCACGCAAATCTCGCGGGGAATTTATTGCGGCAAGTTGCCGCAACCGGAGGAAAGTCATGTCGCAGATTCCGGCAATGTCGCCGGTTCTGGCCCAAGAACAAGAGAAGGAAAGTAACATCATGACGAAGTTACTCGGGGTTATCGCAGTCGCCGCTGTTGCACTCGCCGTCGCGCCGGCCCAGGCCGCCAAGCACGCCATGGGCGGCTGCAGCGGGGCCAATCTGGAGAAAACTGAGACGGCGATCGAAAACATGGCCGACGGTGACAGCAAATTTGTCGCGCAGAAGGAGATCGCTGCGGCTCAGGACTCCCTGCTCAACGGCAAGATGGGTGCGTGCGGCGCGCATCTGAACAAGGCAATGCTCGCCACCATGGGCAAGTAAACGCACCCAAGCGAGGGCCGGTCGCTCGCGATCGGCCCATGCATTTTGTCGCGTGTTGTTTCAGGGAGCGCGTGCGAGCTGGGCGGCAAAATAGGCGACGGTCTTGGAGTAGACCTCGCTCTTGTTCCACTGCTTGAGCACCTCAAAGTTCGGACTGCCCGGCTGCCAATCCTTGCCCTTCTGCCAGCCATAGCCGGCCAGATAATTGGCGGTGGAGGCGAGCACGTCGGGCGCGTTATGCAGCAGATCGCGCTTGCCGTTGCCGTCGAAGTCGACGGCATATTTCATCCAGGATGACGGCATGAACTGGGTCTGGCCGAGCTCGCCGGCCCAGGCGCCTTTCATGTCGGCAGGCGCAAGATCGCCGCGCTGGACGATGCGCAGCGCATCCAGCAGCTCGGCGCGAAACTGCTCGGAGCGACGGCAATCGTAAGCGAGCGTTGCAAGCGAGCGGATCGTTGCGAACTTGCCCGTGTTGACGCCGAAATCGGTCTCCAGACCCCAGATCGCGACCAGGACCTCGCCGGGCACGCCATAGGCCTGCTCGATGCGCGACAGCACCGAGCCGTATTGCTTCATCCTGTTGGCGCCGCGCTCCAAGCGCGGCGGCACCATGCGGCCGGAGAACTCCTCGAAGGTCTGGGTGAAGACCTTTTGCGAGCGGTCGCGGTTGACCACGCTCGGATCGAGCGTGACGCCGGCAAGCCCGGCGGTGATGGCCTGCTGCGAGATGCCTTTCGCCGCAGCGTCGGTTTTGAAATCAGCCAGCCAGGCGTCGAAATTGCCCGAGCCGCAGGCAACCGCGGCGGGCGCTGGCCGGACTGAGAGAAGGGACGCGGAGACGATGAAGGCTGCGAGAGCAAGACGAGAAATCGTCGGAGTCATCAGATGAAATGGATTTCCGTGAATTGATCTGACCGGCAGCATAATCTCGGCTGTAACCGCGGCCAAAGCAAGGCGTGCGGCCCTGTCCGAAACGGGGCAGGGCCGCACGTCACGAGATTGTCAGGCGTCCGTCCGATTCCGCCACGGGAAGAGGTTTGCCGGGAAGTCGGCGGCCGGCTTGCGCGGCCGATGCGGCGGAGGCGGCACAGGGCGTGCGCCCGGATCCGACACGATCACCTTGCGATAGAGGTGCCACGTGGCGTGCCCAAGCAGGGGGACCACAACGGCAAGGCCGAGGAAGGCCGGGATCGTGCCGAGCGCGAGCAGCACCGCCACGATCAGGCCCCAGGCCGCCATCGGCACCGGGTTTCTCGCGACCACGCGCAGCGAAGTGCTCATCGCCTCGAACGCACCGGCATGGCGGTCCAGCATCAAGGGGAACGACACGGCACTGAGACAGAGTGCGGCGAGCGCGAACAGGAAGCCGGTGCCGCAGCCCACCACGATCAGCCACCAGCCTTGCTGCGTCGTCAGCACGCGCCTGATGAAATCCGAGAATCCGGTGACGCCCTCGTAGCCGAACGCCGCGACGTAAATCGCTTGTGCGGTTGCCACCCAGGTGACGAACAGGGCGAGCAGCAACGTGCCGAGACCGAGCATCGCACCGAACGAAGGCGAGCGCAGCACCTCCATGGCATCCCAGGCGCTGGCCTCCTCGTAGCGTTCACGTCGGCTGGAGAGTTCGTAGAGGCCGAGGGCTGCGAACGGGCCGATCAGGGCGAAGCCCGCGGCCAGCGGAAACAGCAGCGGCAATATGGAATAGCCCATCACCACGCGGGCGAGCACGAGGCCCAGCACGGGATAGATGACGCAAAGGATGATGGCGTGGCTCGGAACCGCCTTGAAATCCTCCCAGCCGCGCCGGAGCGCCTCGTGCAGATCAGACAGTTGGATGGTTCGGATCACAGGTCCAGCCGCATCCGCGGGCTGGGCCATCGTGGGTACATTGCCCTGATAGAGTGTCGCCATGGTCGCTAGCTCCCTTGCCGGGCAGCCGCACTCGGCGCCGGCAAACGGCGCAAGCGGCCGCTCTTCTCTGAGTTTCGCGATTCCAACCAGACGCGAATTCCGGACGGGATCGCGAGTTGAATGTAAAGGCTACTCCCAATTCCGAGTCCTGTCCCTCACGCCTGGGTGAAATTCGATGCCGCAGTGCAACCTCGATGATGTCATTCGGTCGTCATTTCGCCGCAGATAAGCTCATGCTGCCTGGTGGTTCGCAGAACTCCGCGGGCGCAACGCAGTGACTTCGTCTATAAGGGGCCACTCAAGGCCCTTCCAATGGATCCTTTTCGGGGAAGCAGACATGAGCATTTTCGGGAAAATCATGAGCGCGATCTTCGGCAGCCAGCCGGCTTCCGCCGCGCCGGCCGGTGGCGCAGCGCCGGGCAGTGCCCCCGCTGGGACCGCGCCGGGCGCATCGGCGCCGGCATCAGCGCCCATGGCGGCCGTCGACGTCGCTGCCATCGTCGACAAGGCCGTCGCCGCGCACAAGGGCGAGAAGCTGGAATGGCGTACCTCGATCGTCGACCTCATGAAGGCACTCGACATCGATTCCAGCCTGGCCGCGCGCAAGGACCTCGCCAAGGAGCTCGGCTATAGCGGGGACATGAACGACTCCGCCAGCATGAACGTCTGGCTGCACAAGCAGGTGATGTCCAAGCTTGCCGCCAATGGCGGCAAGCTGCCGCCTGAGATCAAGCACTGACCCGGCGTCGGTCGTGCCGTAAGGGCCCGCGATCGCGCGGGCCCTTTTGCGTTCAGGCGACCAGATCCGCATCCTCCGGATGCCGGTCGAGATAGTCGACGACGAAGCCGCAGCCGGCGATCACCTTCTTGCCGTCGCGCCGGATCAGCTCGAGCGCGCCCTTGACCAGCTCGGAGCCGATGCCGCGCCCGCGCAGCGCGCGCGGCGTTTCGGTGTGGGTGATGATCACGGCCGATGGCGTCAGCCGGTAATTGGCGAAGGCCATGTCGTTGCCGACATCGAGCTCGAAGCGCCTCCTGTCCTTGTTGTCGCGTACCGAAGCCGCCATGCGGGATCCTTCCAAGCTGCAGATTGCTTCCTGATCTAGGAGCCTGACACGGCCCTTGCCAAGATGAGACCAAGGGAGATCGGCGCAGAGGAGATATCTGCAAATGCGCGCCGCCGTCACCGCATTGCAGTATGGACTTGGCGCGCCGCGAGCACGGTCCCGCGACCCGCAAAAAAAATCCCTGATGCCGCTCTTGCAAGCCGCACTTCGGTTCCCACGTCCTGGAAAGGACATACGCCCGAATGCGGCCGGCAGGGTCGCTAGACATTCGGAGTGTCATGATCGCCAGCCGCAGACGTATGCCTCTTTTGCAGGGAGGGTACGATGTCGGACTCTGGTTTCTTTAATACTCATCGAACGTGGGAAGACTGGTGCGGGATGCTGCTGGGTGCGGTGATCGTGGCCTCGCCGTGGTTTCCGATCCAGGATCAGGCGATCGCCGGTCACCAGACGGCGATCCTGAACACGGTTGCGATCGGCCTGGTCGTGTTTGGCATCAGCCAGCTCGAATACGTCGCTTTGCAGCGCTGGCAAGAGGTGACGACGATCCTGGTCGGACTGTGGCTCATCGCCTCGCCATACGCGCTCGGCTATTCAGGCGAGGGCTTCCTCCGCATCTATCACACGAGCCTTGGTGCGGTGGTGGTGCTGCTCGGCGTTCTCCAGCTGTGGCAGGACTGGGACATGAACGACCAGGACTTGCTCAAGCACGGACAATAGGGCCGTAAGTCAACGACGGGCCCGCCAGCCACTGGCGGCGGGCCTGTGCACTCACCGTGTCACGAGATCCGCATAGTCCGGGTGCTTGTCGATCCATGCCTTCACGAACGGGCATTGCGGGATCAGCTTCAATCCGTTCGCTCGGACCTGGTCGAGCGCGCCTTGCACCAGCTTCGAGCCGATGCCCTTGCCGCCAAGCTCCTTCGGCACGTCGGTATGCTCGAAGGTGATGACATCGCCGTCGAGCCTGTAGTGCTCGGTCGCAAGGTGACCCTCCACCTCGAGCTCATAGCGGTGATGGTCCTTGTTGTTGATGACGTCGCTCATATCGTTGCCTTGCAGCTGCCGGCCCCCGCGCACGAGATCGTAACGCGCGGTCCGGCCGGCGGTTTCCGATCCGAAGCCGTTCGGTTCAATCGGTCGCTTTGGCCAGCCTGGACTCTTCGGCCTGTGGCGGCGGGCGAAGGCAGCCCTGGCAGATGACCAGGGATCGGTTCACCCTGGCGTCCTGTTCGGCATCGATGCCGTCCTGCGCCTCGACTTGCGCCCTGTTGCGCTCGGAGCGGGCGGCAGTCCGGGTTGGCTGTGAGGCGGCGAGCGGCCGATTGGGATCCTTGCCGGCGCCATCCCAGGCATAGCGCGCAGGCTTGAAGGCGGGATCGGACGCAAGATGCGCTTGCGGAGAAGCGGCACATCCGGCGAGCGCCAGCGACAACAGGAGGAGGGCGGGCGCTTTGACCATGATGGGGCACTCTGTACGCGACAATCGATGAACGTTGCGCCGATCATGTTTAAAATTCCCTGAACGATAATTGCTCCGCTGGCGACAAACGCGCATGCGCTATCTCATCCTCATGCTCGCTCTGTTCGCCTCGGCTGCGCGCGCCGACGACGCAAAGCCGTTCAATCCGGCCGACTATCCGCCAGGTGTGCAGAAGGCGCTGCGCTACGCCAATGAGGAATGCGAGAGCCAGGAGGGTGGCGCGGTGACCTTCGCGCCGAACACCGTGCGCAAGATCGACCTGACCGGCGATGGTCGCGAGGACTACATCGTCGATTTCCAGGACACTAAATGCGGCGATCGCGAGACGACCTATTGCGGAACCGGTGGCTGCATCATGAAGATCCTGGTGACGCTGCCGGACGGCAGCGTGCGCGAGGTGTTCGACGGCTACGTCCTCCGCTACAAGGTCATGGCCCCACCGGTAAAGCGCGGCGCCGCGCGCACCATCCGCTTCGATCTGCATGGCAGCTTCTGCGGCGGCTTTGGTGCGCAGGCCTGCTGGAAGACCAGGACCATCACGGCGACGCCATTTGCATTCAAGCAGCCGTAGGGCAGGTCCGCGGCAGCCGGCCTTGCAGGGCCGCCGGCGTTGGCGATAAATGGGCTGCAATGAACGGACGGCTCGCGTGCCGCCCGTCGCCGAAGAGGAAGCCCGATGCAGCCCCTGCGCATGTCCCGCCGCGTCATGAATCTCGCCTATATGCTGACCCAGAATGCGCGGCGGCATGGTGCGCGTCCTGGTTTCGTCTGGGGTGAAAAATCCTGGACCTGGCGCGAGATCGATGCGCAGGTCTCGGCCCTGGCCACGGCGCTCGCCGCGCGAGGCATTGCCAAGGGGGACCGCATCCTCGTCCATTCCAAGAATGGCGACGAGATGTTCTTTTCGATGTTCGCCGCGTTCCGGCTCGGTGCGGTCTGGGTGCCCACCAATTTCCGTCTGATGCCGGATGAGGTCAGTTATCTCGCGCAAGCCTCCGGCGCAAAGGCGTTTCTGTGTCACGTCGATTTCCCCGAGCACGCCGCGGCCGTGAAGGGCGGCGCAATCGAATTCACCTGGAGCATCGACGGCAAGGCCGCGTTCGGCGAGCGCTCGGTCGCCGATGCCATCGCCTCGCAGGCCGGCGCGAACGTCGCGAATGTCGCGGTCGAGCACGACGATCCCTGCTGGTTCTTTTTCACCTCCGGCACCACCGGACGCTCCAAGGCGGCGGTGCTGACCCACGGCCAGATGGGCTTCGTCGTCCCCAATCACCTCGCCGATCTGACGCCCGGGACGACCGAGCAGGATGCCTCGCTGGTGGTGGCGCCGTTGTCGCACGGCGCCGGCGTGCACCAATTGATGCAGACCGCGCGCGGCGCGCGCACTGTGCTGCTGCCGACCGAGAAATTCGACATCAACGAGGCGTTCCGCCTGATCGAGGCGCATCGTGTCAGCAATCTCTTCACCGTGCCCACCATCCTGAAGATGATGGTCGAGCATCCCGCCGCCGATAAATACGACCATTCCTCGCTGCGCTACGTCATCTATGCGGGCGCGCCGATGTATCGCGAGGACCAGAAGGCGGCGCTGAAGAAGCTCGGCAAGGTCATCGTGCAGTATTTTGGCCTTGGCGAAGTCACCGGCAACATCACCGTGCTGCCGGCGGCGTTGCACGATCCGGAGGACGGCCCGCACGCCAAGATCGGCAGCTGCGGCTTCGAGCGCACCGGCATGCAGGTCTCGATTCAGGACGACGAGGGCCGCGAGCTCAAGGCCAACCAGAGCGGCGAGATCTGCGTGATCGGGCCTGCGGTGTTCGCCGGCTATTACGACAACCCCGAAGCCAATGCGAAGGCGTTCCGCAACGGCTGGTTCCGCACCGGCGACCTCGGCCACATGGACGAGGAGGGCTTTGTGTACATCACGGGACGTGCCTCCGACATGTACATCTCCGGCGGCTCCAATATCTATCCGCGTGAGATCGAGGAGAAGATCCTGACCCATCCCGCGGTGGGCGAAGTGGCCGTGCTCGGCGTGCCCGACGCGACCTGGGGCGAGGTCGGTGTCGCTGTCTGCGTCGTTCGTGAAGGCGCGAAGGCGGTGAGCGAAGCGGAGATGGCGGCGTTCCTGTCGCCGAAAGTGCCGCGCTACAAGATGCCGAAGCGCTTCTTCTTCTGGGATGCGCTGCCGAAATCCGGCTACGGCAAGGTGCCGAAGCGCATGGTGCGCGACGAGCTCGAGGTGCGCGGGCTGCTCGACCTCGACAAGAAGACGGGCTGAGCGCATCAGATGCGGAGCATCAAGCAGCCGGGCCCGCCACCTCCGGAACGCATCCAATGGGTGGAGGCGAGGGGGCGCGCCTTTGCCTTCACGCTTGAAGCCGGTCTGCCGCTGCTGGAGGCCGCGCGGCGCGGCTTTGCCGCGGAGAGCTTTGCCGGCGGCGTGCTGAACTTTCGCCGCGGCGCGTTGGGGCCGTTCGCCTATGTCATGCCGGCGCTGTCGAAGACCGGCGAAAACGCGGCGTTCTACAGCGACACGTTCCGGCCCGACGGCGTGACGCGCCCAAGGCTCGGCAGCATGACGCTCGGCACGCGCGACGGTGCGCCGTTCTTTCATTGCCACGGGCTGTGGACCGAGGCCGACGGCAAGACCAGCGGGGGCCACATGCTGCCGGACGAGACCGTCGTTGCTGAGGCGTTCGAGGTCGAGGCCTTCGGCATCGACGGGGCGATATTCACCGCCGAGCCTGATCCCGAGACCAATTTCAAGCTGTTCGGGCCGGTCGCGGCTGCGAGCAACGGCGCGCGCACGACGAGCCGCGCCTTCGCGCTCCGCCTGCGCCCGAACCAGGATTTTGCTGGGTGCGTCGAAGTGTTCTGCCGCGCGCACGGCATTGCCCGCGCGAAGATTCATGGCGGCGTCGGCTCGACCATCGGCGCGCGCTTCACCCATGGCGGCGTGACCGAGCCGTTTGCGACGGAGCTGGCGATCACAGCAGGAACAATCGCGCCCGGCACGTCCGGCGCGCTGGAAGCTGCGCTCGATGTCGCGCTGATCGACTACACTGGCGGCGTTGCAGAAGGCCGTCTGATCCGTGGCGACAATCCCGTGCTGATGACGATGGAGCTGGTGCTGGAGGTGCTGGGCTAGTCGCGGCGAGCGCTCAATGAGCGCGCAGCTTGGCAATGGCCAGGAAGGTCGATTGGCTTATCCCTGAGCTCGATCCTTGAAACAGGTCGAGCAAGGGGGATTGAGCCTGACCGGTGCTCTGGCTGTTCTTGACGTCATACATGGCGGAGAAACGGCCCAGCAGCTTTTCAACCTTCGCGGGATCGGAGAGATCCTTGATCTTCATGAAGCGGTCCACGAACTTGGCTTGCTGATCGATCGGCATCGCAGCCATCGAATCAGGCAGGTTGAACGTGGTCCTGAACACCTCCGAAAGCGCCTTGTCGGCAAGGATGTCGTATGCGGACGTGATTTCCCCGGCCTTGCGCTGGAAATAGAGGGCCAGGCGCACGCCGGGGTTCATGTCGCCTTGCTGCTGTTCCAGGCTTTGCCGGAGATAGTTTGCCTGGGTTTCCCGAAACTGATCTCGTTTCTGAGGCCCCATCGTCGGCAGGCGCGCGACGTTGCCCTTGCTGTCGAAATTGAACGACGCCGCGATGTCAGCAAAGCGCGGATCGCTCTCCGTGTTCGCGAAGCTCTTTGGATTGCTCAGATCGGAATTGAATATCTTCTTGAGATATTCGGTGCTGACTTTCCCTGGCTCCAGACCCTTGGCGACGAGAATGAAATCGACCATTTTCCTGTTTGCGAGCAAATCGGAAACGCTCTCGATGTCTGCGATGGCTTCCCGATAAGATGTCGCGTCTTTCGCGGCTTGGGCCCGAACCGCAGCTTGCTCCTGAGGGCTCGTCTGTCTGATCATCGCGGTGACGTAGTCCTTCGCAATCTGGAGGACCTCGCTCGGGTCCTGGGCCACCAGGGGCGTGGTCAGATTGCCCTTTGCATCGAAGTTGAAGGCGCGCGCGAGCTGAACATATCGATCGTCCTTGAGGGTATACACGAAGCTCTTGGGGTCGTTTAGATCGCTTTCGAGGACGGATTTGACGGTGTCCTGCGAGACTTCCTTGGAATCGAGGCCGACGGCGCCGAGAGCAAAATCATACACGGCCGGTGTCGATACGAATGTCTGGATCGAATCGATGGTGAGGATGGCCGTTCTGAACTGCCTGATAGCGAAAGCTTCGTTCAGCGGGCTTGCCGCCGAATAGATGGCGGCCTTGCTGTCGTCGAACCGCTGTTTCGTGAGCGCGACGTTTGCAGCAGTCTGCGCAGGCACGCCCGCCGGAAGCGACCCGTCAGGCGCAAACTCGAATGCGCCGGCCAAATCTATAAATTCGCCGATCGTGCCTATCTGGTCATTGAGGCTGGAAATGCTCTTCGTGTACGACTCCAGGTGATATTTTTCGACCAGGATCTGGACCTTCAACTGGGTCACGTCAGCGCCTGGTTGCGAGAGTTGAGCCGTGTAGTCGGCGATCCTTGCATTGGCGGCGCTCACGTCCGATTTGGCTTGCGCGAGCTGGCTGTTCAGGCCGGTCAACTGAGACGCGAAGGTGGTGTTGACGTAGCTGTTTGGATCGGATGGATCGCTGCGCAGGACCTGGCTTATGGTGTCGCGCGGCCACTTGCTTTGATCGATCCCGAATGCAGAATAGACGTAGTTGCGAAGCCGGTCGTTGTTCAGGAGCTGGTCTGCACTGGTGATGTTGCCGATTTGGGCGCTGTAGTAATTGGTGTCGTCGGCAAGTGCGTCGACCTGGCTCTTCTTGGTCGCCGTGTACAGGCCGATCATCTCGTCGGTCTGGTCCGCCGATTGCGCAACAGGCGTTGTGCTGCCGTTGAAGGAGAATGCCGCGGCAAACTCCCGGTAACGCTTATCGACCAGCTTGTTGACAAAACTCTTCGTGTCGGAGAGGTCGCTCTCCAGGACCTTTCTCATGAACGCCTTGGCATAGGCCATGTCTTCCAGGCCGTAAGCCTTCATTGCAAAGTGATACAGGCGATAATCATTCATGAGATCGTCGACGGTCTTCACCTTGCCGATATTGGCTTTGTAATAGGCTGCCTCTCGCGAGACGTCGGGTTGCTGTTCGACCCGCGTCAGGGACTGCTTGAGATGGCGCGAAATGTAGTTGTAGCTGAAATACGTTGATATCATCGCGCATTCCTCGCGGCTTGGCGGTCCCGGACCTCCGTCAATCATTGCGGGGGGCGCGAGGTGGGTGCTGGCCTCATGTCAGCAGACTGTCTCGGCAACGCATCCTCAAGGGCGATTCTGCTCCACAACCTGAGATATCGAAGTGCGAGCAGAGGAACGCGTGCCGGGCATATTTCTGCATGTTTCTCAAATGCAGCTTTCGCGAGCATTGTGTTCCTGATATGTTCCGAGCGGCTCCAGCTGAGGTAGGTGGGGGAAATGAGCCGGACACGACGCCGTCAGACCACGTTGGCTGCGCCTTATCTCAGGCGCGTCTGGCTCGACCGTACGCGGGTCGAGGACTGGGAGGCTTATCCGTTCTGTCTTCCCGTGTTCAGGGACGAGTTCGACCAGAGCTTCGACGCCGCGGTCACGATCATCGTCGGCGAGAACGGGACCGGCAAATCGACCATTCTCGAGGGCATTGCGGGGCTGGCCGGCTTCGCCAGCACCGGCGGCCGCAAGGGTTTTCAGGAAATCGACGGCGGCGGCATCGAGGTCAGCGGTGATGAACTGTCCTCTGCATTGCGGGCAGCCTGGGTGCCGAAGGTGACCGACGGCTGGTTCTTTCGTGCCGAGACGTTCTTTTCCATCGCGCGCTATCTGGACCGCTCGGCGGTGGACGCTGCGCACGCCATGGAAGGCGTGTTTGGTGCGAGCGTCCAGGAAGCGCCGGACTATCTTTCCTTTTCCCACGGTGAGGGCTTTCTGGTCTTCTTCGAGGAGCGCTGCCAGAAGCAGGGCATCTACATCTTCGACGAGCCGGAATCCGCGCTGTCGCCGGCACGGCAGATGGACTTCCTCAAGCTCCTGCATCGCATGGATCTCTCCGGTCGTTGCCAGGTGATCATGGCGACCCACGCGCCGTTGCTGATGGCCTATCCGAATGCGCAGCTGCTGCGGCTCGGGAAGTACGGCCTTGAGCCTGTTACGGTGGAGCAGACCGATCATTACCGGGTGATGCGGGAGTTTTGCGATGATCCGCGCGGGTTCGTGGAGGCGACGCTGGGAGAGTAGTTGAAAGGGCCTGCGCTCTCTCCATCGTCATTGCGAGGAGCTCTTGCGACGAAGCAATCCAGAGTCTTTCCGCGTAATGAGTCTGGATTGCTTCGCTACGCTCGCAATGACGGAGAGGAGGGGCCTGCATCGAACTAAAAATCGTCTTAATACCGGACACAGGCCCGCATCCTCGCGGCAGATTCCGCCCGAGCTTTGCTGCATTCACCACCCTCGAAAGTGCCGAGGGCGCAGGGAAGGCCGGGTGCCGGCTGGCACCCGCGGTCCACTGTGCGAAGCGTGTGCTTGAAAAAGCTGCACAGCGGCATACAGGTGAAGCCAAACATCCGGCCTTCCCTGCGCAGTGGGTTGACGGCTTATGTCGTGCTCTCCCCGGGGAGCGATGCACTATTGCCCCCGTCGCCTTGCGGATGACTGACGGTGCGAGCCCGGTCGGGCCGCAACGTCACCGCAAACCTTGGCGCACAGACCCCGGGCGCCAGGACCACACGATTTTGCCGTACGCAGACTGCGCCCGTCGTGTGCGCGCATCGCCTGCTCACGGAGTGACCCGCCCTGCAAACCACCTGCGCGCGACGCTGCCTGCGTCCACCGCCTCCCATCCCGCGTTCGTGACGATCGCGATGCGCCCCTCGGCCCGGGTTGAGGTGGGGCCAACATGCGACAATTCCGAATTCGAGTAAAGCGAATTATTTCGGCGTGGCCATGTTGACCCCGGTCTGGTGTTTTGCCCGTCCGGCCACCCAATCAATGGTGTGCGTTGCGCCTGCCACAGCCGCGCCACGAACAGGTCTCCCCACGGTCCAAAAATGCGCTACGATGAATTCAGCGCGCGTTCCAAGTCGCGCAGGTTGAGAAACGAGGAAACGACATGAGGATGAGAAGCGGAGCGGCGCTCGCCGGGGTGGCGGCGCTGGGGGTAGCGGGAATGGCTCTGATCACCGCTTTCGAGCCGGCCCGGGCCCACGGGCCGACGCGGCAGAAGGTGCGGGAATCCATCGAGATCAACGCGGCCCCGGCCAAGGTGTGGGCGATGATCGGCAATTTCCAGGACATGAGCTGGCTTCAGCCGGTCACCAAGACCGAAGGCGAGAAGGGCAACGAGATCGGCGCGACGCGGAAACTCACCTTGACGGGCGGCGCCACGGTCGAGGAGGAGCTCTACAAATACGAGCCCGACATGCAGAGCTATTCCTATCGGATCACCAGGGTGGACGTGAAGGTGCTGCCGGTGACCAATTATTCCTCGACCCTGACGGTCTCGCCCGCGCCGGACGGCAAGGCGAAGCTGGAATGGGCCGCCGCGTTCTATCGCGGCTATCCCAACAACGACCCGCCGCCGGAGTTGAGCGACGAGGCCGCGATCAAGGCCGTGAGCGGGCTGTACAAGGCCGGGCTCGAGGCGCTCAAGAAGAAGATCGAGAGCGGCAGCTGATCGTGAGGGCGCTGGTTCTGGCGGCGCTCGCCGCCAGCTTTTGTCATGCCGGGTTCGGCGGCGCAGCTGCCGAGGAGGCGTTCGTCACCAACCAGCTCAGCGACGATCTGATGGTCGTGGACCTCGCTGGCGCGCGCAGCGTCGCGACCATCCCGATCGGCGGCAAGCCGGCAGGTATCGCCGTCAGCGCGGACGGGCGCTTTGCCTATGTCACGAGCCCGGATGCCAAGGCGGTCACGGTGGTCGACGCGGCGACGCGGCAGGTCGCCGGCCGCGTCGAGGTCGGCGGCGGGCCGCTCGGCATTGCGGTCGCGCCCGACGGCAAGACGGTCTATGTCGCCGATTGGTACGCCGCCGCGGTGCGGGTGATCGATACGGCCTCGCGCAGCGTTGTCGCCAGCATCGCGGTCGGCGCCTCGCCGTCGGGTCTTGCGGTGACGCCCGACGGAAAGCTGCTGCTCTCGGCCGACCGCGACGACGACAGCGTCTCCGTGGTGGACACGGCGACGCGCCAGCGCAAGGCGGTGATCAAGGTCGGCACCCGCCCGTTCGGCGTCACCATCGATGCCGAGGGCAAGCGCGCTTACACGGCAAATGTCGGCTCCGACGATGTCTCCGTGATCGATATCGCAGAGGCTCGAGAGATCGGCCGCGTGCCGGCCGGCATGCGCCCGTATGCGGTGGCGCTGACGCCAGGGCGCGGTTTCGTCAGCGACCAATATGGCGGCACCGTCAGCGTGTTCGATCTGGCGAGCCTCAAGCCGTTCAAGCGCATCAATGTCGGCGATTATCCCGAAGGCATCGCGGCAACAGCCGACGGCAAGCGCGTCATCGTCGCCTGCTGGGAGAGCAACACCTTAAGCATCATCGATGCGGCCGAGCTGAAGGTGATCGGCGAGATCAGGACCGGCGACGGCCCGCGCGCGTTCGGGGCGTTCTTGCGCAGGACGGAGTAGGTGTGGTCGCGTAGGGTGGGTTAGCGTCAGCGTAACCCACCTCTTTGGTGTCCGCGGTGACCGAAGTGGTGGGTTACGCCAAGCGGTCTGCGCTTCGCGCAGTCCGCAAGGCTAACCCACCCTACGGATCCGGCACAACACATCCGCAATCTCATCCATCCGGTCGAACACATGATCCGGCCCCAGCGCCCGCAATGCCGCCGGTGCCGCATAGCCCCAGCACACGGCGCCGCAGGCAATTCCCACGGCGCGCGCCGCCTCGATGTCGCGAACCTCGTCGCCGATCGAAATCACCTTGCTGGGCTCGACACCCGCACGGCGGATGACGCGGCGGAATTTCGCAGCCTTGCCGAACAGCGATGCAGAGCAGTCGAAATGCGCGAACAACGCCGCGGCAGGCCCAAGCTTCTCGCGGGCATTGGCCTCGCTGTCGGAAGTCACCAGCGCCAATTGCACGCCGTTCTCGGTCAGCGTCCGCAGCATCGTCTCGACGCCCGAAAACAGCGAGATCTCGGAAGCGGCCTCCGCCTTCAGCCGCCGCGCATGCCGCGCGATCGCCGGCAGCTTCCACAAGGGTACTTCGAGCCGGGCGAGGATCTCGCGGCTCGATGCATGCCGCAGCTCCTCGACATCCTCGTCCTTTACGCGGCGAAAGTCGAAGCGGTCGGCGACATCGTTGATGGTGCGCAGGAACCAGGGGAAGCTGTCGGCGAGCGTGCCGTCGAGGTCGAAGATGGCGAGGGAATAGGGCACGTGAAAGGGATGCCGTTCGATCATCCAGTTATTGAACTAGGATTTCCACACAGTGCTTTCGGTCCAACCAAGTTCGGCGAATTCGCTGGCGCGGAGCGATGCTTCTCCCTCTGCAAAGAACTCGTCAAGCTGAGGCGGTGCGACGCTTGTTTCGGACAGCATGGCATGCGCCTGTCCGCGATGATGAATTTGATGCTGGAAGAGATGCATGAGCAGCCGGTCGCGGCGTTCGGTCTGCACGGTCGTGTCGCGGTTGATACTCACAACGGTATTGAGACTCTCGGGCGTCAGTGCATCGCAGACAGCAATCAAGCGCTCGTCGACTGCGGCTTGCGCCGGCTTGAGCGTGACGAGGGAAGGGTACGGCACCTCGTTCTCCCAGGCCGCCGGGCCCAACCAACCGCCCTCCAGCGCATCGACATAGAAGAGATCAATGACATGGATGTGGTTTAGCGTGCGCTGAAGACTTGGAAAGAACCCGGTTCGCTCGGCCTCGAACTCAACCTGAGACAGAGCAGCGCAAGCCGTGAGCAGCCGATGGTTTGCCCAGGCATTGTTATGAGCGAACGCGCGAAAGGTTTGCACAAGTCCGGCAGGCAAAGTTCATTCTCCCTCAGACATGTGCGTCGTCACATTCCGGACGCGCAACCTACTCCGCCGCCTCGCTCGCCGCCCGCCTCCGCTTCGGCTTTCGCGCCTTCTCCAGCACCGGGGCCAGGAATTTCCCCGTATAGCTCCGTGGCGCCTTGACGATGTCTTCCGGCGGACCCCAGGCGACGATCTCGCCGCCGCCGTCGCCGCCTTCGGGGCCCAAGTCGATGACCCAGTCGGCGGTCTTGATGACTTCGAGATTGTGCTCGATGACGACGACGGTGTTGCCCTGGGCGACCAGCTCGTGCAGCACTTCCAGGAGCTTCTTGACGTCGTGGAAGTGCAGGCCGGTGGTGGGCTCGTCCAGGATGTAAAGCGTGCGGCCGGTGGCGCGTTTTGACAATTCCTTTGCCAGCTTGACGCGTTGCGCTTCACCGCCCGAGAGGGTCGTCGCCTGCTGGCCGACATGGATGTAATCGAGCCCGACGCGGTGCAAGGTCTGAAAAGTCTCCCGGACGCGCGGCACCGCCTTGAAGAACTCGGCGGCTTCCTCGACGGTCATGTCGAGCACGTCGGCGATGCTCTTGCCCTTGAACAGCACCTCCAGCGTCTCGCGGTTGTAGCGCTTGCCCTTGCAGACGTCGCAGGTGACGTAGACGTCGGGCAGGAAGTGCATCTCGATCTTGATGACGCCGTCGCCCTGGCAGGCTTCGCAGCGGCCGCCCTTGACGTTGAAGGAGAAGCGGCCGGGCTCGTAGCCGCGCGCCTTCGCTTCCGGCAGGCCGGCGAACCATTCGCGGATCGGCGTGAAGGCGCCGGTGTAGGTCGCAGGATTCGAGCGCGGGGTGCGGCCGATCGGCGACTGGTCGATGTCGATGATCTTGTCGATGTGCTCGAGGCCCTCGATGCGATCGTGCGGGGCGGCGCCCTCGCTGGCATTGTTGAGCTTGCGGGCGATGGCGCGGTAGAGCGTATCGATCAGCAGCGTCGATTTGCCGCCGCCGGAGACGCCGGTGACGCAGGTGAACAGGCCGAGCGGAATCTCCGCCGTGACGTTCTTGAGGTTATTGCCGCGCGCGTTCACCACCTTGATGGTGCGGCGGTGGTTCGGCGGGCGCCGCTCCGGCACCTCGACCTCGAGCTCGCCGGTGAGGTACTTGCCGGTCAGCGATTTCGGGTTGCGCATGATCTCGGCGGGCGTGCCTTCGGCGACGATGTTGCCGCCATGCATGCCGGCGCCGGGGCCGATGTCGAGCACGTAGTCGGCGAGCCGAATGGCGTCCTCGTCATGCTCGACCACGACCACGGTGTTGCCGAGGTCGCGCAGCCGCTTCAGCGTATCGAGCAGGCGCGCGTTGTCGCGCTGGTGCAGGCCGATCGAGGGCTCGTCGAGCACGTAGAGCACGCCCGTGAGCCCCGAGCCGATCTGCGAGGCCAGGCGGATGCGCTGGCTCTCGCCGCCGGACAGCGTGCCGGAGGAGCGCGACAGCGTCAGATAATTGAGGCCGACGTCGAGCAGGAAGGTGAGGCGCTCGCGGATTTCCTTGAGGATGCGGCCGGCAATCTCGTTCTGCTGCGCGTTCAGCGCCTCCGGCACGGTCTCGAACCATGCGCCGGCGCCCTTCACGGACAGCTCCGAGATTTCGCCGATATGCTTGCCGCCGATCTTGACGCAGAGCGCCTCAGGCTTGAGCCGAAAACCCTTGCAGCCCTCGCAGGGCACGTCGTGGAAATATTTCGCGAGCTCCTCGCGCGCCCACTCGCTCTCGGTCTCGCGGTAGCGGCGGTTGATGTTGGTGATGACGCCCTCGAACGGCTTCTTGGTGTCGTAGGAGCGCACCCCGTCCTCGTAGGAGAACTTGATCTCGTCCTCGCCCGAGCCGTAGAGGATCGCGTTTTGCGTCTTCTTCGGCAGGTCCTTCCACTTGGTGTCGAGTGTGAACTTGTAGTGCTTGCCGAGCGCGGTCAGCGTCTGCACGTAATAGGGCGATGACGATTTGGCCCAGGGCGCGATCGCGCCCTTGCGCAGCGTCAGATCCTTCTCGGGGATGACGAGGTCCTCGTCGACATGCTGCTCGACGCCGAGGCCGCCGCAGGCGGGGCAGGCGCCGTAGGGATTGTTGAAGGAGAACAGGCGCGGCTCGATCTCGGGGATGGTGAAGCCGGAGACCGGGCAGGCGAATTTTTCCGAGAACAGGATGCGCTCGGGGCCGCTCTTGTCGTGGATCTTTGCGGTCTTCTTCTTCTCCTCCGCAGGGGCAGCCGCCGCGGGCGCATCGGCGAACTCGACGACGGCGAGGCCTTCGGCGAGCTTCAACGCGGTCTCGAAACTCTCGGCGAGGCGTTGGCCGATATCGGCGCGCACCACGATGCGGTCGACCACGACGTCGATGTCGTGCGGGAACTTCTTGTCGAGGCTCGGGGCTTCCGCCAGCTCATAGAAGGTGCCGTCGATCTTGACGCGCTGGAAGCCCTTCTTGAGCCATTCGGCGAGCTCTTTCCGGTACTCGCCCTTGCGGCCGCGCACGACGGGGGCGAGCAGATAGAGGCGGGTGCCCTCGGGGAGCGCCAGCACGCGGTCGACCATCTGCGAGACGGTCTGGCTCTCGATCGGCAGGCCCGTGGCCGGCGAATAGGGCACGCCGACGCGCGCCCAGAGCAGGCGCATGTAGTCGTAGATCTCGGTGACGGTGCCGACGGTGGAACGCGGGTTCTTCGACGTCGTCTTCTGCTCGATCGAGATCGCCGGTGACAGGCCGTCGATCTGGTCGACGTCGGGCTTCTGCATCATCTCCAGGAACTGGCGGGCATAGGCCGACAGCGATTCGACGTAGCGGCGCTGGCCCTCGGCATAGATGGTGTCGAAGGCGAGCGAGGATTTGCCGGAGCCGGATAGGCCGGTGAACACCACCAGCTTGTCGCGGGGAATCTCGACGTCGATATTCTTGAGGTTGTGCTCGCGCGCGCCGCGGATCGTAATTGCGCGCAGGCTCGAGCCCGCGTTCTGTTGTTGGCGCTTCGCCCTGATCACTTCGTCCATCCCAGAGGTCCTCGAGGAATCCAAAGACGCGCGATCGCGCCAATGCAAAAGGCGCGCTTCGCCCGGAACCGGGATCGGCGCCGATGGGTATGGCAGCGAACGTAGGAAGAACGGCGGCGGATTTCCAGTGGGACTTGCGAATCGTCAACGGATTGTTGGCGCCCTGGCGGCATCTGGCAGCAGGAGCGCTGCGGAACCCCTGTCGGAACAGCCCGCCCAAAGCAAAAGGCCGGCGCGAGGCCGGCCTTTCGTGACGATGTGACTTGGAAGATCAGTACTTCGCGACGACCGGGCCGCCGAAGGTGTAGTTGAGGCGAACGGTGCCCATGTCGACATCCTGCTTGATGCGGTCGGTCCGGTCGTTGATGCCAAGCACCGTGAAATTGACGTTGCGGCCGCCCATGAACAAGTGGTCGTATTCGATCGCAACGGACCAGTTCGGTGCGAAACCGAATTCGATGCCGGTGCCGACTGCGCCGCCCCAGCGCGTCTCGCTCGCGCTATCGAAGACCACGCCGCCGAGAAGGCCGTCATACTTGGCGTGCGTGACCGCGGCGCCACCCCTCACGTACCAGAGCACGTTATTCCAGGCGTAGCCGACCTGGCCGGTGAACAGGCCGAGGGCATCGATTCTGGTCTGATTGACCACGGGTGCGAAAGCGGCGAGCGGGCTCGCGTTCGATCCCTTCAGGTTGGCCCAGTCGCCTTGGGCTTCAAGGCCGAACACCCAGTTAGCCGACTGCCAACGATAACCGACCTGGCCGCCGACGAGACCGCCGGTCGCGTTGTGACAGCCTTCGGACACGACCGGGATTGCCACACCGAGCACGGCATTGAGATCCCAGCAATTGCGGCTCGATGCACCGCCGCCGTTGATGCCGAGGTAGAAACCGCTCCAGTTGTACACCGCGATCGGCGCCACCGGAGCCTTGGCGTAGGGGCGGGCCGCCAAATCGGCCGCCGAGGCCGGTGCCAACGCGCTGAGTGCGAACAAACTGGCCGAAGCCAGCAAAAGCTTCTTCATATCCATTCCCCACTTCCGTTTCTCATTCCGGTCTTCCGGAGAGCGGAAGAGCAGCGGACCTCATGACTCAAGTAACGTCATTGCTTTACACCATTGAAGCCAAAAGTTGTGTCACCCGGCCGCCACATCCGTCCTAAAACGCGAACGAACGGGGCGGCCGCAACAAATACAAAAAGGCCGGCGCGAGGCCGGCCTTTCGTAACGCGGGTGCGTCAGAGACGAAGCTTAGTACTTCGCGACGACCGGGCCACCGAAGTGATAGTTCACGCCGACCTGCACGGTGTGAAGGTTGAGCGTGCCGGTGTTCACCGGAGCGCCGATACCCGAGAAGTAGGTCTCGCCGCCCAGGCTGCGATAGAGATACTCGCCCTTGACCGACCACTGCGGCGCGAAGAATGCCTCGACGCCAGCGCCGACCGTCCAACCGGAATGCCACTTGCTGTCCGAGACGCTTGCGAAGGGCGAGCTGACGGTGATCTTGTTGTCGATCCAGGCGTAGCCGCCCGTAGCGTAGAACAGCACGTTGTTGACGGCCCAACCGATACGGCCGCGCACAGTGCCGAGCGCATCAATGCGCGAGCTCGTGGTCACGGGAACGATAGCGCCGCCAAAGAGAACAGGGGTGGTCACCGAAGCATTGACATCAGCCCACGAGCCGTCGGCTTCCACGCCGAACACGACGTTGCCGGTCTGCCAGTTATAGCCGCCGGTGCCGCCGACGAAGCCACCCTTCATCCGCGGGTCGCCGGAACCGTTCTCCCAAGCGCCGCCGCCGACGATACCGAGGTAGAAGCCGGTCCAGTTGTAGACCGAGGCCACAGCCACCGGAGCCTTGGTGTAGGGGCGGGCTGCCAGATCAGCAGCCGAAGCGGGGGCCGCAAGAGCGAACACACAGGCCGAAGCCAACAAAACCTTTTTCATTTTCAACTTAATCCCAGTCCCAGTTTCTGTTGTTGCCTTCCGTCGCGGAAGGGCATCGGACTCAACGGCCCAACTGACGCCGTCTTTACACCACCAAAGCCGCAAGTTGTGTCTCCGAAAAGCCACAACAGTCGAAAAGGTGATGGTTGCTGACTCATTTACGTCCAGGCATCGTGCCGCAAAAAAGCAAAAAAGAAGGGCCGGCGCAGCGGGCCGGCCCTTGCATTCACTCACAAAATCAGAGGGATATCAGTACCTCGCGATCAGCGGGCCGCCGAAGCGATAATTCAACCGGACCAGGCCGATATCGACATCCTGGCTGATGCGATCGCTCCCGAACACGGCGCCCGCAGGCGTCGTGAAACCGATTGTGCGGTCGCCGAGGAAGATGTGGTTGTACTCGACGCCGAGCGTCCAGTTCGGAGCAAATCCGAATTCCAGGCCGGCGCCAACGGTGCCGCCCCAGCGGGTCTCGCGAGCCGACGCCAGCAGCGTGCCGGCGCCCGGCGTGCCGGCCGCGGCATAAACGTCGTACTTGTCCCCGACCACGGCGCCGCCGCCCTTGACGTAGAACAAGACGTTGTTCCAGGCGTAACCGACCTGGCCGGTGATCAGGCCGAAAGCATCGATGCGCGAGCGGTTGCGGTCACCGGTGACCAAAGCGCTTCCAGGGAAGACCGTGCTGACGTTGTCGCCCGAGAAGTCAGCCCAGTTACCCTGGCCTTCGACGCCGAACACCCAACTGGCCGACTGCCAGCGATAGCCGATCTGGCCACCGACCGTGCCACCGGTCGCGTTGTGGCATCCTTCACCGACGAAGGTACCGGGAACGCCGGTGACGACGCCGGTGGTGTCGAGGAAGTCCCAGCACTTGTGGCTCGTGCCGCCGCCGCCGTTGATGCCGATGTAGAAGCCGCTCCAGTCGTAAATCGCAGCGACCGCCGGAGCGGGAGCCTTGGTGTAGGGCCGCGCGGCAAGATCTGCCGCGCCTGCCGGAGCCGACAGCCCCAATGCCAGTACACTGATTGCGCCAAATAGAACCTTATTCATTGCAGTCTCCCCAGTTACGTCCGCTTCACGAAAGTCCCCGAAGCGGCTGATCAGGCGCGACGCCCATATGAACCAATTCCGAGGCAAAGGTAGCCTAAGGAAAGGGCAGAGTCCGTCTCCGGAATGCCACACTCGCGGCTCAACTGAGGTGGAACAACTTGATGAATGTTAAGCGGTTTTCGTCGTTCACGGGAACCCAAAAAAGTTCCATCGGAGTGCTGCTCTTTTCGTTGGCGGCCGGCCGAATGTTTGCTCTACCGCTATAAAGAACAAATCTGGAACAGATCTGAGCGCGATGCTATATGTGGGGATAACCCTGGGGGTGGCAGGCTGAGCGGTGCCCGCAAGCGTATAGGGTCGCCTCGACGGGCGCAGAGAAACGCGGGCAGCGGGATTGGCCCCTTTTGAAATTCAGTGGCATTCGGAGTGGAGAGCGGCGATGGCGGGAAGCGTCAACAAGGTCATTCTGGTTGGAAATCTCGGCAAGGATCCTGAAATCCGCCGCACCCAGGACGGGCGGCCGATCGCGAATTTGAGCATCGCGACGTCGGAGACCTGGCGCGACAAGAACACCGGCGAGCGCAAGGAGAAGACCGAGTGGCATCGCGTCGTGATCTTCTCTGAGCCGCTTTGCAAGGTCGTCGAACAGTATCTGAAGAAGGGCGCGAAGGTTTACATCGAGGGTGCGCTGCAGACCCGCAAATGGACCGACCAGAGCGGCGTCGAGAAGTACTCGACGGAGGTCGTGCTCCAGGGCTTCAACTCGACGCTGACGATGCTGGACGGCCGCGGTGGCGGCGGCGGAGGCGGCAGCTTCGCCGACGAGCCGGGCGGCGATTTCGGCTCCTCCGGACCCGTGAGCAGCGCGCCGCGCCGTCCGGTTGCCGCTGGCGGCGGTCGCAACAGCGACATGGACGACGACATCCCGTTCTGAGCGGGCGGACCGCTCGGCCCGGTGAGGCGGCGATTTCGATCGCGCTTCCCGCATCGGGTCAGCAAACCTTACTAATTGGCTGGGCGGGCTCGGATTTTCCGGGCCCGCTTCATGTTTGGGGTGAGGTCCGTTGCGCAGCGGAAAGCTGGCTGACGGGGCGCCGCTTCCCTGGTGTTCAGGCCGGCGTTGCGGGTGGTTCTGGAGGGTCGATTCCGTGGCCGTCCAGGGCGCGGCTCTGAGGCCGTAAGTTATTGGAAAAATAAGCGGAAAAAGCGCTTTCCGAGCGGCTGCCAGGGTGGTTATCCGACCCCGGATGCGCTATATGATTCCCAGACAAAACCTCACCGGATTCCCCCTTGGCTGACGACGACAACAAGCCCGGCGACCAGCCGGCGCACCCCTCGGACATTCGCCCCGTTTCCATCTACGAGGAGATGAAGAAGTCCTACCTCGATTACGCCATGAGCGTGATCGTGGCGCGTGCGCTGCCCGATGCGCGCGACGGGTTGAAGCCGGTGCACCGCCGCATCCTGTTCGCGATGAACAATCGCGGCGACACCCCGGACAAGAAGCACAAGAAGTCCGCCGGTGCCGTCGGCGAGGTCATGGGTAAGTACCACCCCCATGGCGACCAGGCGATCTACGACGCCTTGGTGCGCATGGCGCAGGACTTCTCGATGCGCGCGCCCTTGATCGACGGCCAGGGCAATTTCGGCTCGGTCGACGGCGATCCGCCGGCGGCCATGCGCTACACCGAGTCGCGCCTGACCAAGATCGCGCTGAAGCTGCTCGAGGACATCGACGACGACACCGTCGACTTCCAGGACAATTACGACGGCTCCGAAAGAGAGCCGGTGGTTCTGCCGGCGCGGTTCCCGAACCTGCTCGTCAACGGCGCCGGCGGCATCGCGGTCGGCATGGCCACCAACATCCCGCCGCACAATCTCGGCGAGGTGATCGATGCCTGTGTCGCGCTGATCGACAATCCGGCGCTGACGATCGACGAGCTCAACGCCATCATCCCGGGCCCGGATTTCCCGACCGGCGGCATCATCCTCGGACGCCAGGGCATCCGCAGCGCCTATCATCTCGGCCGCGGCTCCATCGTGATGCGCGGCAAGGTCACCTTCGAGACGATCCGGAAAGAGCGCGAGGCGATCGTCATCACCGAGATCCCGTATCAGGTGAACAAGGCGACGATGGTCGAGCGCATCGCCGAGCTCTACAAGGAAAAGAAGATCGAGGGCATCTCCGACCTGCGCGACGAGTCCGACCGCGACGGCTACCGCGTCGTCGTCGAGCTCAAGCGCGATGCCGTGCCCGACGTCGTGCTGAACCAGCTCTACAAGTTCACGCCGCTGCAGACGAGCTTCGGCGTCAACGCCGTCGCGCTCGATAGCGGCCGTCCGCAGACCATGAACCTGAAGGACATGCTGACGATCTTCGTCGGCTTCCGCGAGCAGGTCGTCACCCGCCGGACGAAATACAAGCTGCGCAAGGCGCGCGAGCGCGCGCACGAGCAGGTCGGCCTGGCCATCGCGGTCGCCAACATCGACGAGATCATCAAGGTGATCCGGCACTCGCCGACGCCGGCTGCGGCGCGCGAGACCCTGATGACGCGCGACTGGGCCGCGCGCGACGTCGAGGACATCATCACGCTGATCGACGATCCCCGTCACCGCATCAACGAAGACGGGACGATCCGCCTCTCGCTGGAGCAGGCGAGGGCGATCCTCGAGCTGCGCCTGGCGCGCCTCACGGCGCTCGGCCGCGACGAGATCGGCGAGGAGCTGTCCAAGCTCGCCGGCGAGATCAGCGATTATCTCGACATCCTGCGCTCGCGCGCGCGCATCCTCGACATCATCAAGACCGAGCTTGCCGAGGTGAAGGCGGAGTTCGCAACGCCGCGCCGCACCGTGATCATGGAGCAGGAGGGCGAGGTCGAGGACGAGGATCTGATCCAGCGCGAGGACATGGTCGTCACGGTCTCGCATGCCGGCTACGTCAAGCGCGTGCCGCTGTCGGCCTACCGGGCCCAGCGCCGCGGCGGCAAGGGCCGCTCCGGCATGCAGACCCGCGACGAGGACTTCGTCAGCCGGCTCTTTGTCGCCTCGACGCATACTCCGGTGCTGTTCTTCTCCTCGCGCGGCCAGGTCTACAAGGAAAAAGTCTGGCGGCTGCCGATGGCCGCGCCGAACGCGCGCGGCAAGGCCATGATCAACATCCTGCCGCTGGAGCAGGGCGAGCGCATCACCACCATCATGCCGCTGCCCGAGGATGAATCGACCTGGGGCCAGCTCGACGTGATGTTCGCGACCACGGGCGGCAACGTCCGGCGCAACAAGCTGTCCGACTTCGTCGACGTGCGCCGCTCCGGCATCATCGCGATGAAGCTCGACGACAACGAGGCGATCGTCGACGTGCAGATCTGCACCGAGCGCGACGACGTGCTGCTGACCGCGGCCGGCGGCCAGTGCATCCGCTTCCCCGTCACCGACGTGCGCGTGTTCACCGGGCGCACCTCGATGGGCGTGCGCGGCATCGCGCTCGGCGAAGGCGACAAGGTGATTTCGCTGGCGATCCTGCGCCACGTCGACACCACCTCGGACGAGCGCTCGGCCTATTTGAAGATGCGCCGCGCGGTCGCGGGCGAAGCCGCCGCGGACGAGGCGCCGGCCGATGCCGAGGCCGAGGAGACCTCGGGCAGCTTCCAGCTCCCGCAGGAGCGCTATGTCGAGATGTCGGCGCAGGAGCAGGTCGTGCTGACCGTCTCCGTCAACGGCTACGGCAAGCGGACCTCGTCCTACGAGTACCGCACCACCGGCCGCGGCGGCAAAGGTATCGTCGCCATGAGCGTCAACAACCGCAACGGCAATCTCGTCGCCTCGTTTCCGGTGGAGGAGGCGGATCAGATCATGCTGGTCACCGACAAGGGCCAGCTGATCCGCTGCCCGGTCGAAGGCATCCGCATCGCCGGCCGCTCGACCCAAGGCGTGATCGTGTTCGACACTGCCGAGGACGAGCACGTCGTCTCGGTCGAGCACATCACGGAAGAGGCCGAGAGCGGCAACGGCGAGAACGGCAACGGGGCGTGATGCCCTGTTCTATGCAGCGCTCGCGAGCTCCTTGGTAAGATCGGCAAGCGCCTCGTGCTTGCCGATCTGTGCCATCCAGCACCATAGCTCCAGCGTGCAGTACATGCGGTAGAGATCGGGCGTCTCCTGCCAGTCAGGGCGCTCGATCTTGCCATAGCCCGCGAGCAATCCTTCTCGCTTCGGCGCGTCCTTCGCTGTGAAATAATAGATCGCCTTCGCGATATCCATCAGCGGATCACCGGACGTCGCATTCTCGAAATCGACGATGCCGGACAGGTGCGGATCGCCCTGCGACGTCACCAGGATATTTCCGGCGTGGAAGTCGTAATGGCACAGGCGAGGGACAACTGCCGCCTTCAACAGATGCTGGCGAGCCACAACGCTATCCCGGAGCCGCTCGGCAAGTGCGGGATCACCGCCCCGCACGCAGAACTCTTTCAGCTTCCTTTCGAGTTGCGCGGACATGTAGGCATGATTGCTCGGATATGCCGTCCACACCCCGTCGGGGCCGATATAGCCAAAACTGTCGAGGGCAATGTCATTGATCCTGCGGAGCGCCGCGCCCATCTCGGCGTAGATTTCGAACAGCTGTGCGTCTGTCAGCACCGCCTCTCGCCGGCCGAGCACCGTGCCGTCAAGCTTGGTCATCAGGACGTAGTTGAGGTCGATCACCGATCGCGTGTTGTCGGCGAACAGTACGCTGGGAACGGTTATGTCAAGGTCACGGAAAAGCCCAAGAACGTAGACTTCCTTTGCCATCTTCCACTGCAGCGATGCAGGGTAGGCCTTGAGGATGCAGGCTGGCGAATCCGCCAGCGCGACCTCAAGGACAGTACCGATCTCGCCGCCATGCAGTTCGGTGACGTCCAGCACCGACGCGTTCGGAGACATCCGACGGACGATTGACTGCACCTGATCGACCGAGATCGTCAGCCGAGGCTTCAGCTGCAGAGGCGGCTCGTTGAACATTTCGCACCTGTCTCATGCAGCCTGGCGAGCTTCCCTAAATCTCCAGCTCCGTCCCGAACTCCACCACCTGCTTGGTCGGCACGCCGAAGAACGCGGCCGAGCGTTCGGCGTTGCGCTGCAGGAAGGCGAACACGCCTTCGCGCCAGACCCACATGCCCGGGACGTCCTCGCGCGGGATGATGGTTTCGCGGCCGACGTAATAGGTGATCTCGGAGAGGTCGATGCCGGGCAGCTTGCCCTGCTGGCAAACGAGCTTCAGGCCTTCGTAGATCGTCGGGTTCTGCATGAAGCCGTAGTGCAGGATCGCGCGGGTGATGCCGGGAATGATCTCGATCACCTCGGCGCGTTCGTCGTCGGGAATGTGCGGGGATTCCTCGATCAGCACGGTGACCAGCAGCACGCGCTCGTGCAGCACGCGGTTGTGCTTGACGAACTGGGTGAGCGCGAGCGGCACGCCGCGCGGCGCCGAGGCCAGGAACACGGCGGTCCCGGGCAGCCTCGCATGGCACCTGTTGACCGCGGTCTCGATCAGATCCTCCTCGGGCTGGCGCAGCTGGCCGCGCGCGGCTTCGACCAGCCTCACGCCGGCGCGCCAGGTCAGCATCAGGAAGGCGACGAGGCCGGCGAGCAGCAATGGAAACCAGCCGCCCTCGAACAGCTTGATCGAATTGGCCGAGAAGAAGATCAGGTCGATGACGAAGAATGCCCCGTTCACGCCGGCCACCAGCCAGGGCGAATAGCCCCACTGGATCGCCACCAGCGCGGCGAGCAGCGTCGTGATGGCCATCAGCAGCGACACGGCGATGCCATAGGCGCCGGCGAGCGCGTCCGAGGTGCCGAAGCTCAGCACCGCCCCGAGGGTTGCCGCAGCGAGCAGCCAGTTCACCAGCGGCACGTAGATCTGGCCAATCGCGTCGCTGGTGGTGTGGCGGATCTGCATGCGCGGCAGGAAGCCGAGCTGGATCGACTGCTGGGTCAGCGAGAACACGCCGGAGATGATCGCCTGCGAGGCGATCACGGTCGCGACCGCCGAGAAGGCGACCAGCGGATAGTGCAGGGCGTCCGGGCAAAGCTGGAAGAACGGATTCTCGATCATGGTGGGATCGGTGATCAAGAGCGCGGCCTGGCCGAAATAGTTCAGCACCAGCGCGGGCAGGCAGATCGCGAACCAGGCGAGCCGGATCGGCAAGCGGCCGAAATGGCCCATGTCGGCATACATGGCCTCGCCCCCGGTCACCGCGAGAAAGGCGGCGCCGAGAATGGCGAAGGAGACGTGAAAATCCTGGTGGATCAGGAAATTGAACGCATAAAACGGGCTGAGCGCGGCCAGCACCGCCGGCGCCTTGACGATGCCGTGGATGCCGAGCGCGGCGAGCACGACGAACCAGGCCAGCATCACCGGGCCGAAGATGCGGCCGATGAAGCCGGTGCCCTGCTTCTGCATCATGAACAGCCCGATCAGGATGGCGACGGTGACGGGCACGACCACCGGTGCGAGCGAGGGGGCATCGACCTTGAGGCCCTCGATGGCGCTGAGCACGGAGATCGCCGGTGTGATCGCGCCGTCGCCATAGAGCAGGGCCGCGCCGACGAGACCGACGACGAGGAGATGCGCACGCCAGGTGCCGGCTTGCGCGTTACGCGCGTGGAGCAGAGCCAGGAGGGCGACGATGCCGCCTTCGCCGCGGTTGTCCGCGCGCAGGATCAGCAGTGCATATTTCAGCGAGATGATCAGGAGCAGCGCCCACAGGATCAGCGAGGCAACCCCCAGGACAGCGTCGTGAGTGAGTGTACCGCCATGGGCAGCCGCCTTGGCGGCTTCCTTCAGGGCGTAGAGGGGACTGGTGCCGATATCGCCGTAGACCACGCCGAGGGCGCCCATGGTCATGGCAACCGGCAGTGCATCAGGGTGGTGGCCGGAGGCAACTGCAGGTGTGCTGGACAACGGCAAATCCCCCAATGGAATCGCGCCCGGCGGGCCATTCCGACGGGCGCGAGCATGACGCAGTCTGCGACGAGACGTCGCAAATAGCCATGGGATTTATCTTGGGGTTTATCTTGAGGGACCTTCCTGACGCGAAACTGACAGATCCGACTACGGCGTGCGGTCGGCGGTCACGAGGCGCGCCTCCCGGACATTGGCCTTGCTGCCGGCGCGGCGCAGGCAGGACGCCTCGAAATTCGGCCAGGCCTGCTGCGAGCAGTCACGGCCGACGGTGCGGATATCGAGCCGGTCGCTCTTGGCCAGCGGCTGCGGCACGCTGGCTTCGACCGTCGGGGCAAAGCCGGGCAGGAGGGTGAGGGCCGCGGCAACACACGCAGACAGAGCGATCGCTGAAAGAGCCTTGATCATTGACAGTCCCCTGTGATGCGGCCGCCTGCGCCCAGCATGCGACCCGTCGTTCGTTGGCCGGATTAGTAACCATGGCCAGTTTCCGGACGTCTTCGCGGGCGCCGGAAATGGTTTCGTTCGCGGTCCGTTTTGTTTCGTGGCTACCCGCAGGACGAAACAAACCGGCCGTTGCCGACGTCTGGGGAGACATCTACGTGTGACTGGACCGGAAACGGACAAGGAACCTGCCCGGCTTGCCGGCCCGGGCCGGGCGCGGTAGGACGGGGCCATGCCGCGCATTGCCTTCTACCCAGGTTCCTTCGACCCCATCACCAACGGCCATCTGGACGTGGTCCGGCACAGCGTTTCCTTGTGCGACAGGCTTGTGGTCGCAATCGGGGTGCACCCCGGCAAGAAGCCGCTGTTCTCGACCGAGGAGCGGTTGAAGATGCTCGAGGACGTCTGCGGCCCGATCGCGGCCCAGGCCGGCTGCGTGCTCGAGGCGACGACGTTTGACGATCTGTCGGTCACCGCGGCGCGCAAGCATGGCGCGACCATCATGATCCGGGGCCTGCGCGACGGCAGCGACCTCGACTACGAAATGCAGCTCGCCGGCATGAACGAGGCCATGGCGCCCGAGGTGCATACGGTCTTCCTGCCGGCCTCTCCCATGGTCCGCCCGATCACCGCCACTTTGGTGCGCCAGATCGCCGGCATGGGCGGGGACGTCTCGGCCTTCGTCCCGCCGCAGGTCGCGGCACAGCTCAAGGCCAAATTCGCCGGATAACGGCGCGCTTCCTTCTCTTTCTGATCCGGAGTTGTCATGATCCGAATTCTCGCAGTTCTTGCCGCGCTTCTGTTCGCGGTGCCGGCGGCGGCACAGCAATTGCCGGCAAATCTCGACAAGGCCAATGCCATCGTCATCGACAGCACCAAGGGCCGCATCGTCATCAAGCTCAGGACCGACATCGCGCCCCAGCATGCCGAACGCATCAAGCAGCTCGCGCGCGAAGGCTTCTACAACAACGTGCCGTTCCACCGCGTCATGGATGGCTTCATGGCGCAGACGGGCGATGGCCAGAACGGCAACGGCACCGGCGGCTCGAAATATGCGAACCTGAAGCAGGAATTCTCCAAGGTGCATTTTGCCCGCGGCATTGTCGGCATGGCCCGGCGCGGCGACAGCGTCGACAGCGCCAACTCGCAATTCTTCATCATGTTCGCCGACGGCGGCAGCCTCGACGGCCAGTACACCGTGATCGGCGAGGTCGTGCAGGGCATGGACGTCGTCGACAAGCTGAAGAAGGCGCCCCCCGGCTCGCCCGGCGGCTCCGTCACCGATCCCGACAAGATGGTGAAGGTGCAGGTCGCCTCCGACGTCAAATAGGCGCGGCCATGGCGCGCCGCGGTGGCAGGCTCCTGCTGATTGCCGCGATGCTGCTGCTCGGCACCTCCCGTGCCGCCGCGGAGGCCGCCCGGGTCGACACGATCCAGGACATCTTCCGGCACCTGCGCACCTGCTGGAGACCGCCGTCGCCGGCCAGGGCGCGCCCCCTCGACATCACCGTCGTCGTGAGCTTTAACCGGGCCGGAAACATTCTGGGCCATCCGAGGATTACCTATGAATCCGCGGAGGCCTCCGACAATGACCGGCTGCAATACCGGATCGCGGTGATGGAGGCGTTGCAACGCTGCACGCCGGTGCCATTTACCGATGCAATGGCCGGTGCCGCCGCGGGGCGACCATTCGCGATCCAGTTCCGCAGCCGCAAAACGTCACCCGACAAGACTTCACCCCCAACGCAAGAGAGACGAGCATGAGCGTCACCGAAAACACCCTGATCCTCGAGACCACGCAGGGCCCCGTCACCATCGAGATGCGGCCCGACCTCGCGCCGGGCCACGTCGCGCGCATCAAGGAGCTGGTCCGCGAGGGTTTTTACGACGGCATCGTGTTCCACCGCGTGATCGAGGGCTTCATGGCGCAGACCGGCTGCCCGCACGGCACCGGCACCGGCGGCTCGGGCAAGAAGCTGAAGGCCGAGTTCAACAAGGAGCCGCATGTGCGCGGCACCGCCTCGATGGCCCGCGCCGCCAATCCCGATTCCGGCGACAGCCAGTTCTTCATCTGCTTCGACGACGCCCGCTTCCTCGACAACCAGTACACGGTGTGGGGCAAGGTCACCGAGGGCATGGAGAACGTCGACAAGATCAAGCGCGGCGAGCCGGTGCAGAACCCCGACAAGATCGTCAAGGCGCGGATGGCCGCGGACAAGGAGTAAGCGCGGTCCTGTCATCGCCCGCGCAGGCGGGCGATCCAGTACTCACGATCGTTGTCGTAACTACCACTGGCGGTTACTGGATGCCCCGCCTTCGCGGGGCATGACACCGACCAAGCTCGCTCATGCGCACCGATCTCTTCGATTTCGACCTGCCCGCCGAGCGTATCGCCTTGCGCCCGGCGAGCCCGCGCGATTCCGCGAAGATGCTGGTCGTCGAGAACGGCGCGCTGCGCGATCAGACCATCGCCGACCTGCCGCAATGGCTGAGGCCCGGCGACCAGCTCGTCGTCAACGACACCAAGGTGATTGCGGCGCAATTGAAGGGCCGCCGCATTGGCCGCGAGACCGAGCCGAAGATCGAGGCGACGCTGATCAAGCGGCTCGACGGCTCGCGCTGGCAGGCGCTGGTTAAGCCGGCGAAGAAGCTCGTCCCCGGCGATCGCATCCGCTTCGGCAACGAGGGTAAGGTCTGCCTGCTCGGCCATCTCGACGCAGAGGTGGAGGCCAAGGGCACCGAGGGCGAGGTGACGCTGTCGTTCTCGTTCCACGGTCCGGCGCTGGACCAGGCCATCACCGATCTCGGCAGCCCGCCGCTGCCGCCCTACATCGCCTCCAAGCGCACGCCCGACGATCAGGATCTCGCGGATTACCAGACCATGTTCGCGGCCAATGAAGGCGCTGTTGCGGCTCCCACCGCGGGGTTGCATTTCACGCCGGCGCTTGAGCAAGCGCTGCGCGACCGCGACGTCGGCATCAACCGCGTGACGCTGCATGTCGGGGCGGGGACGTTCCTGCCGGTGAAGGTCGACGACACCGAAGCCCACAAGATGCATGCCGAATGGGGCACGATCTCGGCCGAGACGGCGGAGCGCCTCAACGCTGCGCGGAAGAGCGGCGGCCGCATCGTTGCGGTCGGCACCACGTCATTGCGGCTGCTGGAAAGCGCCGCGAGCGAGGACGGCACGATCCAGCCATTCGCCGCCAAGACGTCGATCTTCATCACGCCCGGCTATCGCTTCCGCGCGGTCGATGTCCTGATGACGAATTTCCATCTGCCGAAGTCGACGCTGTTCATGCTGGTGTCGGCGTTTTCGGGGCTGGAGACGATGAAGCAGGCCTATGCGCACGCAATCGGGAGCGGGTACCGGTTCTATTCGTATGGCGATGCGTGTTTGCTGTTCAGGGCAGAGCGGTAGGGTGGGTTAGCCGCAAGGCGTAACCCACCACTGCTCTTCCGCGCAAGCACAAGAGGTGGATTACGCCTTCGGCTAATCCACCCTACGCACCTTCGGTTACGCCATCACCCGCTGCGGCAAGAGCTCCGCGATCTGCACGGCATTGAGCGCGGCGCCCTTGAGCAGCTGATCCGCCGCCACGAACATCGAGATCGAATGGCCGCTAGCGTCGCTGAGATCCTTGCGGATGCGACCCACCAGCACGTCGTCCTGGCCCGAAGCGTCGATCGGCATCGGGAAGTAGTTCTTGGCGCGGTCGTCGACTACCTTGACGCCGGGGGCCTGCGCCATGATGGCACGGACCTGGTCCTCGGTGATCGGCTTCTCGCATTCGAAGGTGATGGCTTCGCAATGGGCGCGCAGCACCGGCACGCGCACGCAGGTGACGCCGACGGCGATGCTCTCGTCCTCGAAGATCTTGCGGGTCTCCTTGATGACCTTGGTCTCTTCGTCGTTGTAGCCGGTCTCGGGGTCGATGGCGGTGTTGTGGTTGAACAGGTTGAAGGCGTAGGGGTGCGGCATCACCTTGGGCGTATAGACCTGCCCGTTGAGATTGGCGCGGGTGGATTCGACGAGCTCCTCCATCGCCGCGGCGCCGGCGCCGCTAGCCGCCTGATACGTCGAGATGATCACGCGCTTGATGCGGTTCTTCTGGTGGATCGGCCAGAGCGGCACCAGGGCGGTGATCGCGGCGCAGTTCGGGTTGGCAATGATGCCCTTGTGGTCACGGATGCGGCTGGCGTTGATCTCGGGGATCACCAGCGGCACGTTGGGGTCCATGCGGAAGGCGGAGGAGTTGTCGACCACGACGGCACCGGCCTTGACCGCGATCGGCGCATACTTCCTGGAGATGCTGCCGCCGGCGGAGAACAGCGCGATGTCGACGCCGTCGAAAGAACGCTCGGTCAACTCCTCGATGACCACACTGTGCCCGCGGAACGACACCGTCTTGCCGGCCGAGCGTGCGCTCGCCAGTGCCTTGAGCTTGCCGACGCGGAAACCACGCTTGTCCATGGTGGCGATGAATTCGGCGCCCACCGCACCGGTGACGCCGACAATCGCGACGACGGGATCGTTACTCACTTTGTCCTCCATTGCGTTTTAGACAACAAAAAAGCCCCGGACCATCGAGGGCGGGGCTTGCCGTAGAGCTGATGCGTTTAAGTCGACGACCTACGCGCGCACGCCTCCCCGGGCCCCTTCGGCCGTGGTGGTTTTGGTCGTGCGTTTGGTGGTCGTGAACATGGCGGCGACTTATGCGGGAGAGTCTTGCCCCCGTCAATGGCTTTTCGGCCCGATCGATGCCGCGGGCGGCGTGCCGCTATTCGGCACCCGCTATTTAGCACCCGCTATTTCGCCTTGGCTCCCGGCGGCTCCAGGGTGACCTCCTTGAGATCGTCGCCGCTGACGACGACGATCGAGAAGTTCAGCCGGCCGCGTTCGCGGACCAGCCCGCCGCTGATCGCCTTGCCCGCAGCGGCGCGCTCGGCGACGCGCACGGCATCGGAGAGGCGGTGCCTGATCGCACCTAGCGCTGCGAGGTTGCTGCGGTCCTCGCGGTCGAGCTCGGTAAGGGGGAGGGCGGCTTCCCCGCCGACGAATTCGCCCGTCGCGGCATTGATGGTGTGGCGCCAGATCCGGTCGTTGTGCAGGGTCTTTACCCGGTAGACCGGCACGCCCGAGCCGCCGTCGAAGCTCACATCGGCGGTGGTGGCGCCGGCATGGCGGGCTTCGGCAATCGCCATGGCCTGGCTGATCGTGATCGACGAGCCGCGGAATCGCTCTATTTCGCGGCTGACTGCCTGGCGGTCCGCTTCGGCATCACCATCTGTGTCGCTGTGAAGCGCGGTCGGCGTGCTCGCGGTCACGACGGCCTGTACCGGCGCGGCGAAGAGCAGCGCGGGCATTGCGACCGCAAGCAGGTACGAGGTCCATCGTTTGGCAGTGGTCATGCTCGAAACCCTCGGCCAGCGAGTGTGCCGGATGATCGTAAAGAATTCGCGGCCGGCCTTGGGCATCGGCCGGCCGCCGAGCGCCGCGGCAGGCTGTACTGTACCCGCAATGGCGATCGAAGCGGTCCGGACCTCTTTGGGGCTGGTGAAAAAGCGGCCCGTACCGACTTATAATTAAACCATACCGTATCGTTTTGTTTCGGTCAATGACGCCACGCCATCCGCCTCGGGGAAAGTCCGCAAGCTCACGGAATTGTCAGCGGGCGGAGCGGCGCCGCGGCGTGAGTTTCGGGCCGCCCTGGA
This sequence comes from Bradyrhizobium sp. SPXBL-02, assembly GCF_051853065.1. Taxonomy (NCBI): domain Bacteria; kingdom Pseudomonadati; phylum Pseudomonadota; class Alphaproteobacteria; order Hyphomicrobiales; family Nitrobacteraceae; genus Bradyrhizobium; species Bradyrhizobium sp. SPXBL-02. The sequence continues at coordinate 4,024,109 of NZ_CP182474.1, forward strand.
CGCGGTCGGCAGGTCCCAGCGCGCCCGCCAGGAACAGCTTGATCGCCGCGCGCATGCGCTTCTCGGCGGACTTCATCTCGAGCGCCGTTCCGAACGTCGCCATGCGGTGGGTGTGGCCGACGACGACGTCGAGGAACACCTCGGCTGCGATGGTGGTGTCCTCGACATCGAGCGCGCCTTGCGCCACCAGATGGTCGAAGAAGCGCGCCGTGGTGGCGACGGCCTTGAGCCAGCCTTCCTCCTTGCCGAGCTTGGCGACGTCGGGAAAGTTGATGGCCTGCGCCGTCATCATGCGGCTGAAGGCGACGGCATCGGGGCCGCAGGTGAAGGTCAGCATCTCGCGCCCGATCTCGACCAGCCGCTGCTCGACCGGAATGTTCGAGGCGCTGGAGAGCTGCGTCTCCGCCGCTGCCGACAGCGGCGCAAGCCAGCGCTCGATCTCGCGCCTCAGCACGGCGGCGAACAGGCCGCGCTTGTCGCCATAGCGGGAATAGACGGTGGGCTTGCTGACCCGCGCCGCTTCCGCGACCGCATCGAGCGAGGTCGCATCGAAGCCGCGGTCCAGGAACAGGCGGGTGGCGACCTCGATCAGCCGCTGATCGCGCTCGATCGCGGCGGTCTTGGTCGGCCGGCCGCCGCGCGATTTCGGCACCTCGCGCCGTGGCGCTGCCGGTCTTGCCTTAGTCGCAGTCAATCCCATGCCCAATGATTCCTGCGCGTTTCTGACGGTCGTCTTTGCTCTATAACGCGCAGCAACCGGGGCGTCATCGCGAATCTGGCCGAAATGGCCGTATCGTCAACGGTCTCGATAGGGCCTCGTTCCTTCGTGCCGGCCTACGGCAGCGTCGAGGTCCAGGCCTGGCCGGTTGCAGCCTTCTCGTATCCGTACTGATACAGCGCCCGCATATAGGCGGTATCGAACCCTTCCGACGGCGGGGCGGGATAGTCGCGCGCGATATAGGAGAGATGGAAGCCGAGGCGGTTGCGCTTGGCGAAATCGTAGGTCGAGAAGATGATCGAGCGGGTCTGCGATTGGGTGATCGCCGACAGGCTGCGTGAGGCGACGTCGATGGTGCCGTTGGACACCAGCTCGAAATTGCGTTCGATCTTCTTGTTGACGAGGATGTAGATGTCCATCTTCGCATTGCCCGGCAGGCGGCCGCTCTGGAACAGCAGAGCTTCCGGCAGGGTCAGCACCGGCGCCGTCACGCCGCCGTCGACATGCATCTCCTGAAACTTGCGGCCCTGGCCTTCGGCATCGATCATGATGGGCGGAAACACCAGGGGAATGCTGGCGGAGGCCGCCATCACGTCGCGAAACAGCTTGAGCGCCTCGGGCGTTCCGACCGCGGCGATCTTGCCCATGTCCCAGATCGCGGTGCGCTGCGTATCGAGGTCGGTCGTCACCACGAGCAGCTTGCGGCCTTTGGCGTGCTCGCGCGCGACCTGCGCCATGATCTCGGGCCCCACGTAGCGCGCGACGAGCTCGCGCAGCCTGGTGTTGCCGAACAGGCCGGATCCGAACAGCACGCGCACGATGCTGGGATCGTTCAGGAGGCTCTCTGCGATGCCGCTGGTGTAGACCTCCTTCAGCGTGTCGTCATATTGCGGTCCGAGAAACGCAAACGGCGCGATCAGGCCGCCGGTGCTGACGCCCGAGACGACCGAGAAGGTGGGGCGGGTTCTCGCTGCGGTCCAGCCGTTGAGCACGCCGACGCCATAGGCGCCGTCAGCGCCGCCGCCGGAGAGGGCGAGATAGGTTCTCGTCGCGGTGCTGTAGTCCTTCTCGAAGCTGAACCTGGTAACCGGCTCGTCGGCGTAGCGCCTGAGCCCGTCGATATCCAGCACGCGCGAGACCCTGGCCTGAGCGGCCGTGTAGGGCGTGCGGGGCAGGGAGGTGCAGGCGCCGAGCGCCAGGCTGCAGCTCAGGACCACCAATCCGATCAGGCCGAGGCCAATCTGCCTGATCCGGTCGCGCGAGGAGGCGGATGCGTCGGTCGAACACGAAGGGTACGGCATTGTCGGTGGCTGGCGATCACGCATCTACCGCCGCCGGCAAGTTACGCCGCGGCATCTCGTCCAGCCCCCAAGGACAAAACTACACTGTATCGTTTTGTTTGACAAGTATGCGGAACACGGTCCGTGCGTTGGACGGTGTCCCAGTCTGAAGCACCAACCGTGCTTTAGCGCCGCTTGGCGGGTTGATCGGCTTCCTCCGACACGCAATAAGCACCGCCATGAATCCCGACAATGACCTTCCCAATCACTTTGAGTTGCTCGCCACCGACGGGGCCGCACGCACCGGGCGGCTGACTACTCCGCATGGCGTGGTGCGCACCCCGGCCTTCATGCCGGTCGGCACCGCCGGTGCCATGAAGGGCATGCACTGGCGCGAGGTGCGCGATGCCGGCGCCGACATCGTGCTCGGCAACACCTATCATCTGATGCTGCGTCCGAGCGCCGAGCGGATCGCGGCGCTCGGGGGCCTGCAGAAGTTCACCGGTTGGAACGGACCGATGCTGACGGATTCCGGCGGCTTCCAGGTGATGTCGCTGGCGGATTTGCGCAAGGTCAGCGAGCACGCCGTCACCTTCCGCTCGCATATCGATGGCGCCAAGGTCGAGCTGTCGCCGGAGCGCTCGATCGAGGTGCAGCGTTTGCTCGGCTCCGACATCGCCATGCAGATGGATGAATGCGTGCGGCTGCCCGCCGAGCGCGCCGATATCGAGCGCGCGATGCAATTGTCGCTGCGCTGGGCCGAGAGAAGCAAGCGCGCCTTCGAGACCGCCCCGGACGGCTACATGCTGTTCGGCATCGTGCAGGGCGGCGACGTGCCCGAGCTTCGTCATGCGAGCGCGAGAGGCCTGGTCGGGATTGGCTTCCATGGCTATGCGATCGGCGGGCTTGCCGTCGGCGAGCCGCAGGCGGTGATGCTGGCGATGATCGACGAGACCGCGCCGCTGCTGCCGAAGGAGCGGCCGCGCTATCTGATGGGCGTCGGCACGCCCGACGACATCCTCGAAGCGGTGAAGCGCGGCATCGACATGTTCGATTGCGTGATGCCGACGCGCAATGGCCGGCACGGCGTCGCGTTCACGCGCTACGGCCAGGTGAATTTGCGCAATGCGCGCCATGCCGACGATCCGCGCCCGCTCGATGAAGAGAGCTCATGGCCGTCGACGCGCAACTGCGCGCGCGCCTATCTCCATCATCTCGTCAAGGCGGGCGAGACGCTGGGGGCGATGCTGCTGTCCGAGATCAATGTCGCATACTACCAGTTCCTGATGCAGGGCATCAGGGACGCGATCGCACGCGGAAATTTCGAGGAGTTCTATCAGCGCACGCGCACGGACTGGGCGAGGGGCGATATCGCCCCGCGCTAGATCAACGGTCCAAACTCAGTTGCACACGATCCGCCGCTTCACGGCATGCTTGGTCACGAAGCCGTAGCCGCAATTGTCGCAAGTCCAGAGATAGCTGATCATGTGGTCCGAGACGTAGGCAGATGCTTCAGCGGCGACCATGGAGTCGGCGCAGACGGGACAGGTCGGCAACTCACTGCAACGCGGATCACGCCTTAGCGTTACGGTCGACATCACTTCAGCAACTGCTGACATCGTGCTGACCTCCCTGTTTTAAGACCTAAGTCTAACATAAGCAGAATCAGTTGACGAGGTCGCAACACAAATGCGTTGGTTTTCTGCTAATTAGAGCTCACGTGATTTTGCGATGCAGCGTATTTAACATGTGCTGCATTGCCGCTTGCGTGTCGCCGCAAGCTGTCCGTAACTGCGCAAGGCCGCGACAGACGTGCAGATCGTCGCCTCAGGGAGTTCATCATGGACGCATCGTCCAACACGGGTGCAGCGCACCAACCCGGCCGTGGCCGGATCTACGACTCGATCGTCGATGCCTTCGGCAACACGCCGATCGTGCGCTTGCGCCGGCTGCCCGGCATGCACGGCGTGAACGCGACTATTTTGGCAAAACTTGAATATTTCAATCCTGCCGCGAGCGTGAAGGACCGCATCGGTGCGGCCATGATCATCGCGATGGAGAAGGCGGGCATCGTCAAGCCCGACACCGTGCTGATCGAGCCGACCTCCGGCAATACCGGCATTGCGCTCGCCTTCGTGGCGGCCTCGCGCGGCTACCGGCTCAAGCTGGTGATGCCGGAATCGATGTCGATCGAGCGACGCAAGATGCTGGCCTTTCTCGGCGCCGAGCTGGTGCTGACGCCGGCGGCGCAAGGCATGAAGGGAGCGATCGCGGCGGCCGAGGAGCTCTTGAGGACGACGCCGAACTCGGTGATGCCGCAGCAGTTCAAGAACCTCGCCAATCCCGAGGTGCACCGCCGTACCACCGCGGAGGAGATCTGGAACGACACCGGCGGCAGCATCGACTTCTTCGTGGCCGGCGTCGGCACCGGCGGCACGATCACCGGCGTCGGCCAGGTGCTCAAGCCGCGCAAGCCCGGCTTGCGTGTTGTCGCGGTCGAGCCGGAGGAGAGCCCGATTCTGTCGGGAGGACAGCATACCCCGCACAAGATCCAGGGCATCGGCGCCGGCTTCGTCCCCGACATCCTCGACCGCGCCGTGATCGACGAGATCGTGAAGATCAACTCGACCACGGCCATCGAGACCTCGCGCGCGCTGGCGCGGCATGAGGGCATTCCGGGCGGTATCTCCTCGGGCGCCGCGATCGCCGCCGCGCTCGAGATCGGCAAGCGGCCGGAAGCTGCAGGAAAAACCATCCTCGCCATCGTGCCGTCCTTCTCCGAGCGGTATCTTTCAACGGCTCTGTTTGAGGGGATCTGAGACATGGCAGATCAACCGAGGCGGCCGCGCACGCTTGGCGATGCCAGAACGGAAGCCGAGGCGGCGTTCAAGAAGGTGACGGCGAAGGTCGCCGCGCCGCCGCCCAAGCAAAACGCCGTTCCCGGCATCAAGGAGCAGGTCACGCTGCGGATCGACCAGGACGTGTTGGAGTTCTTCCAGGAGGGCGGTCCCGGCTGGCAGGACCGCATCAACGAGGCGCTGCGCAAGGCGGCGGGGAAATAGGCTCCGACCCGGCATGTCGGACCAGCGGCGTCTCTCCGCGGACTGTGACATCCGCTTGGCGCGCATCCCTATCCTCGTCATTGCGAGGAGCTCTTGCGACGAAGCAATCCAGACTTGTTCCGCGGAAAGATTCTGGATTGCTTCGCTGCGCTCGCAATGACGGAATATGCTGCAACACCGTCCATACCAACGAAAAAGCCCGGCGCGAGCCGGGCTTTTGTCTTCTGAGATCGGCGTCCGTCTCAGCGGCGGAACATGCCGCCCATCATGCCGCCGACGACGCCGCCGACGAAGGCCGCGCCGGCCGCATCGCCGGGATTGCTGCGTGGCTGGGGAGCCGGTGCGGGCGCGCTGCTCTGAGCCGGGGCGGTAGCGGCGCGGCGAGCGGCCTTCTGGCTGGTGTCGCTCGCCGTCGCCGGGGCAGCCACGACTTCCGAGAGCAGAGCTTTATGCTGAAGCTTGTTGAGGTAACCCGATGAGGGATAGCCGCGCGCCGTCTGCCAACGCTTGAGCACCGACCGGGTCTCGTCGTTGAATGTGCCGGTCTGGTTGATGTCGAAGCCGAGCGCCGTGAGCCGACGCTGCACGTCGCGGCGCTTGTTCTTGTCGAGGCCGATCTGGTCCTCGGTGACTTGGGTGGCCTCGTCGGTGAAGGTCGCAGGGTCGACGCCGGCGTTGAGCGTGCGGGTCGCGGTCGAGGGGCCGCTCTTGATCGCCGCAAGCCGAGCCAGCGCCAGCGCCTTGAATTGGCCGTTCGGGTAGGCGGTGAGGTAGGCGTTGAGCTCCTCGGGCTTGTTGGACTCCTTGACCGAGCGCCAATATTCCAGCTCGACGCCGTCCGAGCCTCCGGTCGCCGCCGGCACGATGCCGGTCGCGGTCGGGGCCGCAGCGGCAACCTGGGTGGTCGGGGCCTGATTGAGGTAGACGGAGCCGGTCAGGTTGGTGTGGCCCCAGGGCAGCTGGCCCTTGCGCGTCTCCTCATTGACCTGAGCGCGCACCGACGTCATCGCCTGCTGGATCTCGACGCCGGGCTTGGTGATGTTGTCGATCAGCGCACGCGTGAACGGGCTGTTATTGCCCTCCTGGCCGTCGAGCGCGGTCTGGCCCGGGCCGGTTGCGAACGCGATCAGCGTGCCTTCGCCGGACTTCATCTCGGCAAGGCCGCTCTGGACGTTGACGCTGCGGGTCGCCGAATTCGACTTGATCTTGGCGGCGAACGGATTGTCGCGGCAGGCATCGAGGAAGACGAGCTTGACCTTGGCATCGCCCATGGTCTGCTCGAGCGTCAGGTCGATGTTGATGGCGGCGCCCAACTTGACGTCCATCTCCGACTTGATGTCGGCGTCGACGGGCAGCAGGTAGTTGGTGCCGCTGACAGCGATGCCGTGACCGGCATAGTAGAACAGCGCTATGTCGGAGCCCTGCGCCTTGCGGCCGAAATCGAGCAGCTTCTCCGTCATCTGGTCGCGGCTGAGATTGGAGCCTTCGATCACCTCGAAGCCGACATTGCGCAGCGTCGAAGCCATCGCCTTGGCGTCGATCGGCGGGTTCGGCAATTGCGCGACGTTCTTGTAGGAGCCGTTGCCGACCACGAAGGCGACGCGGCGGTCGGCCTTGGCGGCACTGACCGACAGTGCCACGCACATCAGCGTAGCGAGGAAGGTGAGATAGCGCATTCTGAAATCCCCAGAATCGAATTGCAGGCAGCAACAAATTGGGAACGAACCTACACGAAGTGCCCGACTTCGCGCCACCAAAACGGCAGTCCGTTGCGGCAACCCGCTGCTGTGTGGCCGAATGTGCACGATGGAGTGTCGCTCCAGCGTGATCCAAATCACACGGCCACTTGGTTTTGTCGCGCGGGGCGGCGCGAGGTTCACGGTGCGCGGGCGGGAACCGGCGAAGCGGGCTTCAAATTGAGGAGATTGCCAAACAGGATCAGCGCGGCGCCGAGCACGGTCCAGGCATCGAGCCGTTCAGAATACAGCAGCCAGCCGGCGGTTGCGGTGAGTGGAACCCGTAGGAAGTCCATGGGAACCACGATCGTCGCGTCGGCGTAGCGCATCGCGCTTGCGAGGCAATAATGTGAGAACGTGCCGCAGACGGCGATCACGCCGACCCAGGCCCAGACATAGAGCGATGGCCAGGTCCAGACGAAAAGCGTCGGAACGAAGCCTGCGACCGCCTGCACCACCAGCATCCAGAACAGGATCGAGAGCGCGCTTTCGGTGCGGGTCAGCGATTTGACCTGCGCCATCGAGACGCCGAATCCCATGGCCGCGCCGAGCGCGATGAGCTGGCCCGGATTGATCTCCCCGGCCACCGGTCGGACAATGACGATGACGCCGACGAGGCCGAGCACGATGGCGGCGATCTTCCACGGTGTCATCCGCTCGGACAGGAAGCTTGCCGCGAGGAGGGCCGTCCAGATCGGCATGGTGAACTCGATGGCCACCACTTGGCCGATCGGGATCAGCGTCAGTGCGAAGAACCAGGCGAGCTGCGCAACATAGTGCACCAGATTGCGGGCGACATGCTGCGGCAGGCGCGACGTCTTGAGCACCTTCAAGCCGCCGGCGCGGTAGATGATCGGTGAGAGCAACACGAAGCCGGCCAGCGACCTCACTTCCATGATCTGAAAAACATTCAGCTCGCGCGTGGTCTCGCGCCCGGCCACAGCCATGACCAGCATCAGTGACAGCCAACCGGCCATCCACAGTGCAGCCATCATTTTCGACGGTGTGGTGCTCATTTGCGGCGGGTGGAATACGAAGGGGCGGCCGGTATCGGCGACATTGCCGCCGTTTGCAACGGCCAAATCTGCGGATGCAGCGATGCAGGGCGGCGTGTTAAGGCATCAGCCGAACAACGAGAACATCGGGAGAGATTGCCCATGCGCATCCTGCAGCCGGCCGAGTGGAAAAAACCGCGCGGCTTTTCCCATGGCGTCGTGGTGGAAGGGCCGGGCCGGTGGGTGGTTCTGGCCGGCCAAACCGGCGGCGACGAGGCGGGCAATTACGCGCCCGACATGGCGGCTCAGGTCGCGACTGCACTGAAGCGGATCGTCAAGCTGCTGGGCGAGGCCGGCGCCGGCCCCGAGCACATCGTCCGCCTGACCTGGTACCTGACCAGCCGCGCCGAGTACGAAGCGGCAGGTGCCGGCATCGGCGCGGCTTGGAAGGAAACGCTCGGGCGCAATTTTCCGCCCTCGACGCTGCTCTATATCGGAGGCCTCGTGGACGAGCGTGCCAAGGTCGAGATCGAGGTCGCGGCGTTCGTGCCCGGCACATAAATTTCGACCCGGCGGGGTCGCCGGATCGATCGTCGCATCACCCGGCGTCTTATTTAGACATCGAGATGCTGGCCCCGCGGAACTGGCTGTCCGCGCGCATCGTGACGTTCTGCTTGTTGCCGGACGTCTTCAGAGAGATGTTGGCGTTGAAGCCGGCGGTGGAGGCCACCAGCTCGTAGTTCCCGCCGGCGCCGCGCCCCTGGAGCGAACCGGAGATGTTGCGGCTGGTCTCGGACCAACTGCCTGCAATGGCGCCGCCTTCGGCCTTCACGTTGGCGCCGAGATTGAACTTGTAGGCATCGCTGGCGCAGGTCAGCGACATCTCCATGGTCGGTCCGATCGGGGCGTATTTGGCCCGGCAGCGGATCCGCTCGGTGGAGCCGTCATCCAACGTGACCGTACCAGCGCCGCTCCAGCTGCCCGCCAGCGGGGCGAACGGGCCGGACTGGGCCTCGCTTTGGGTATTGGCGATCCCTGCCGCAAACAAAACGGCGGCCGCGATCAGCAGCCGCCGGTTCCGGGCGCGAGCCTCAATTGACTTATTGGCGCGATGCTTCCCACCGCCCGCTGCACGGTATGCCTGCAGATGCTCCATTCCACTTCCCCGATCCGGCGTTGCCGCTGAGTTGACCGTTGGCATATGCACCATTGATCGAAACTTTCACAAGTCCCCCACTGCCGATGGTGCCGGAAACGTTAGCGCCGGGCGCTGTGATCTTGCCGTCGGCAACCGTCAACATGGAGCTTGCGGTCGGCTCGCACGAACCGCTCTTGGTCACGATGGTGACCTGCCAATTGCCGTCATAGGGATTCTGGGCGAAGGCGGGGGCGGCGAGGGTGCCGGCGAAAACTGAGGCGGCACAGAACACCGCAATGCGACCAAAACGCATGAATTCGTCCTTGAACGTGTCTGAGATACTGACGCTTATTCGGACGAAATGTGACGGAAATTTGTTGCGATGCCAAAACGAAAATTGTTCCTGTGGGAACAATGGTTTATTTGCCCTTTTGGCTTCGATTTCCGAAGTGGAATCAAAGGCCCCTCACGTTAAGGGTAAACGTCAGGACGACTCGGGAAAACCTGACTCAGGGAGCTTGGCCTAGGAGAGGCTCGGCGCGGAGGTCGCGAACTGCTCGTCCTGGGCTTTGGCGGGCAGCGCTTTGTGAACCTTGGCGTAGTCGATCACGTCGGCCAGCAGCTTGAGCCCGAGCGGCGCCAGCGCGCGCTCCCAAAGCTCCCGTGCGGTCTCACCCTTCTTGACGAAGCACCAGTCCTGGGCGGCGATCGCACCGGCATCCATGCGGTCGGCGAGATGGTAGATCGTGCCGCCGGCGATCGGGTCGCCTTCCTTGATGGTCCATTCCACCGCGGCCTTGCCGCGGTGGCGCGGCAGCAGCGAGGGATGATAGCCGATCCCGCCGAACCTGGCGGCGGCGAGCGCATCCTTGCCGATCCTGGCATGGCTGTGTGCGGTGATGATCAGATCGGTGTCCGGGGCGATCTCGGAGGCGACCACCAGCTTGGGATTGGCTTGCACCTCCACCTCGATGCCCGCCGCCTTGGCTGCCGCGGCGAGGCGGTCGTCGGCGTCGGCCACCACGACCCGGACGACCGAGACGCTGTGCTCCCGGAGCATGTTCAGGGTGGTCACGCCGAAATGGCGGGAGCCGACAAGGGTAATGCGCATGGGTGTCCGATCCGTCTCGCAACTGCGTACATCCCCCGATAACACGTCCGCACGCCCTGTCACCACCCGCGCAACGTTTGCGAGGGTTATCAACAATGCGCCAGGCGCCGGTTGCGTGAACTCTGGGATTGCGCGGTCGAGCTGTCCGGTGCTTCCATCCGGGCATGACACCGGCTCGGGAGCGAGCGCATGCGCAGCATCGGTTTTTTCGTCGTCGCGACACTGATGGCGGCAACTTCGGCCGAAGCTGGCGGGCCTTACCCGGCGGTCCCGCCCGCGCCATCAATAGGGCCGGCTTGGGACGCCTACCGTTGCGCGCAGGGTCCAGTGATCAATTTCTATCATGGCGCCTATTACGGCGAGGAGCCGCCTGCGCTCTATCGCGGCTACGCCTACCGGCCGTACTATCGTTACCGGGCCTATCGAAAATTGCCGCGCACCTATTTCTGCGTCATCGACGAGAGCACGTGACGGGTTCCTGTGTTTCGTTCTTAACAGAGATATCTCGGATTGGCTGATAGAGTGCGCCAACCGGGGCTGGCGACATTTCAACCCGCATCCGTTTTCGAACCCGGCTTTGGCCGCTGGCGTCACCGCCGGCGGCCTTTTCATGCTACGCATCACGAAATCATCGAACGGTAACACGATCTCAACCAGCTTGGCGTATCGACGAATCCGTCGCGGATTTGTATTGCGTACCGCGACACTGAAATCGTCCGCCGGCGTGGGCGCGCCGCCGGGCCGTTTCGCCGGGACAGATTTCATGCCGAACGCGATCGAGCAGATCGTCGACGCCTATGTGCGTCTGAAGAACCGCCGTGGACTCGACGAGCTGATGATGCACAGGCAGCGGCTCGCAGTCGATCTGAAGAGCCGGTCCGGCTATGATTTCAGCCTGCCGATCGGCCAGATCAACGAGGAAATCGCGATCATCGAGGCGGGGCTCAGCCGGCTCAAGGCGGAGAATTCCACGAGCTAGAAAGTCTGCATCGTGCACTGGATTCGGCGCTGACGCATTGTCGCAGCCCGAGCCCGGTTCATGCAGGGTTCAGGCCGGCCAAGTCTCAATGGCCAAGTCGTTTCGTGGGACGCGAACCTGAGAGGCTTGTCCCAGTGATTTGGAGGAATCGTCATGATCGAGCTTGCGCTGGCCGGCCTGCTTGCATTCGCAACCGTGCCTGCGGCATCGACGGTGCCCACGGTGGAGCAAGTTCAATTCAGAGGCGGTCCCGGCGGACAATGTCCGCGCGGCTATGATTTCAACCACTCGAACGGCCGCTGCTATCCCAACGAGCATCACGCGCCGGGTGTCTATACCCGCGATCCCGGGCCCCGTTACGGCGGCGAGCTCTGTCCGCGCGGCTACGATTACAATTACACGAACGGCCATTGCTATCCAAACGGGGCGCATGCGCCCGGTGCTTATGGCGCTCCCGAACACTACGGACGACGCGGCGAACTTTGCCCGCCCGGCTTCGATTACAACTATTCGCGCGGACAATGCTTCCCGAACAACGCCCACGCGCCTGGCTTGTACGGCCGATAATCCATCGCCCTGGTAAGGGGCGAGCTTAGTCGCGCCGGCCACCATCGATGACCGTGAACAGCGGCCGCGCCGGCGTCGGCTCGACCAATAGCTCCTCCACCAGTGCGGTCGCCGCATCGACATATTTGCGCGTGGGCTTGTCGAGAGGGCGCTTGGCCTCGTCGTCGAGCGCGACTTTTGCGGCCTCGACCAGCTTGCGCATGCGTGCCGCATGGTCGTCGCCCGCGGTCAACGTCGCGCGCGCGAGCGAGCGCAGCACGAACAGCTCGCCCTCGAGGCGGAGCAGACGGTCGTTGAGCCTGGTCAGGACGGCGTTGAGGTCGGCCATGGTGTCCGAAGCGGAGGGGTCCGTCCTGATCTAGCCGCGATCGGTGAACGGAGTCCAAACGGCGCCGGTGCAATTCGGCCGATCCAGCTCACCGCGGGCGGCTTACCACTCGATGCCGGCCCAGCGCCTCCCGAACACGGGCGGCTTCGTCTTCACGGCCTGCCAGCCGAAGAAATGATGCTTGCCGGACCAGGCGTGCACGACGCCGTTGCAGATGCCGCATTTGAAGCTGCCGCTGTGGGCCTCACTATGCTCCTCTTTGGTCGCGGTGTAGTTCATGCCGCAACTCGCACAGGTGAATTCTTCGATCGTCCAGATGCTGTTGGCCATGGTCCGGAATGCGTTTCGGTGACTGCGAATGGAAGGTAGTCACGAGCGTTTTCAGCGGCGTAAACCGGCGCCGGGAAATCCGGTTAATGGGCGTTAGCCAAGGCGGGTTGGAGTGCGGCCGATGCGGTATCCGGCAGCCGGTCGTCTTGACGCCAGATGCGTTGCTGGCAATAACGGCTGAGCCCGCAACCGCGGAAGTTGCGTTCATGCCGCAAGGAAAGCTGTGCCCGTGAAAAGCCTCCGTCAGCTGCTGACGGGAGAGGACGTCATCCAGCTCGTGATCCGGCTCGGCCTGCTGGCCCTGCTGATCATCTGGACCTTCCTGATCATCCGCCCGTTCGTGCCGATTTTGGCCTGGAGCGGCGTGCTGGCGGTCGCGTTCTATCCGGCGTTCAGCTGGGTTGCCAAGATCCTGGGCGGCCGGCCCAAGACCGCAGCCGCGATCCTGACCCTGATCACGCTGGGCATCGTCATCGGTCCGGCGACCTGGCTCGGCATCAGCGCGGTGGACGGCGTGCGTGAGCTGGCGCACCAGCTCGGCACCGGCGACCTCGTACTCCAATCGGCCCCGGAGCAGCTCAAGTCCTGGCCGCTGGTTGGCCCCTGGCTCTACGAGCTCTGGGACCAAGCCTACAACAACGTTCGGGCGGTGGTGCGCGAGGTGGCGCCGTATCTCCAGCCGCTGGCCGGCCCGCTGCTCTCGCTCGCGGGCGATGCCGGCGTCGGCACGCTCCAGTTTCTCGTCTCGGTGTTCGTGGCGGGCTTCCTGTTTCCGCATGGGCCGCGCCTGGTCGCCGCCGGCCGCGGCTTCCTGTTTCGGATCGTGCCGGAGCAGAGCGAGCATTTCCTCTCGCTGGCCGGTGCGACCATCCGCGCCGTGGCGCAGGGCGTGATCGGCGTCGCGATCGTGCAGGCGCTGCTCGCCGGCATCGGCTTCAAGCTCGCCTCGGTGCCGAGCGCAGGCCTTCTTGCCTTCATCGTGCTGCTGCTCTCGATCGTGCAGATCGGTGCTTTCCTGGTGCTGCTGCCTGTCATCATCTGGATCTGGACCGCCAAGGACGTCACCACGGCGCTGCTGCTCACCGTGTTCTTCGTGCTGGTCGGCTTCATCGACACCATGCTGAAGCCGCTCGTGATGGGCCGTGGCCTGACCACCCCGACCATCGTGATCTTCGTCGGCGTCATCGGCGGCACGCTGGCCCACGGCATCGTCGGACTGTTCATCGGACCGATCATCCTGTCCGTGGCATGGGAAATGATGATGGCCTGGATCAGGACCGAGGACCGGGCGGAGCCGGGGAAGGGTTGATCTCGCCCCGCAGGATAGCTCGCGGCCTGTGATCAAGGCGCGCCGCTAACTTGTCTGTTCGACTAGACAAGTTACCATTGGGTCGATTCTGTTTTCGACAACGGCAGCAATGGCGAAGTCTTCCAAGCTGGTCGCCGCCAGGCGCGGCAAGGTATTGTTGGTCAGACGCCGGTCGGACGGCCTGTGGATGTTTCCGGGCGGCCGCAAGCGAGCGCGCGAGTCGGAGAAGGACTGCCTGCGGCGGGAGATCAAGGAGGAGCTGCCCAAGCTGAAGCTCGGCAGGATCAGCCTCTGGAAGGAAGTGAAGACGAGGAACAAGCGCTCCGGCCGCAAGATGAGCGACGCGATCTTCATCGCCAAGTCCGCCAAGGGCAGGCTGGCGATCGGCGACAAGAAGGAGATCGACCGCGCCGCCTGGCAGAAGCCCCGCGGCATCCGTCTGACGGCGACCTCGCGCTACATCCGCGACCGCCTGTTTCCCCGCAAGCGGCGGCGAAGCTGAGCTGCTAGTCCTCGCGCGTCGCCGATCGCATCCGTCCGGCAAATCTCCGCGACTGCGCCACCTGCGGCTCGGGGGCCGTCAGCTTCGCGGCCTGGAGCTCCCGCATCTCCTTGCGGACCTGGCGCGCACTGCGCATCGCCCGCTTGATGAAGGGATGTTGAGAGTCCTCGGCGAAGAACAGTACGACTTCGCAGCTCGGACATTGCCTGGAATAGCCGTCCTGCAACCGCCCGGCGCGATCGCGAAACACGTTCTTGCACCGCGTGCACTGAATCTGGACTGAACTCATGCGCGGATGACAATCACTTTGAAGATGGATCGTCAGCTGATCCGAAATGTCTGAAGAAAGCTTGAATGCCGTCGTGGCAGGCTGCCGGCAGACATCGCGCTGCCGCGCCATTTGCCCGTCGCGGACGACGCCGGTTGGAACAGTTGGCCAGCCGTTATTGCTTGGCCGCCATCGTCTCCAGGCAATGGTTGAGAAAGGCGGTGCGATCCCTCGGCAGCACCTTCTCGAGATCGGCCTTCAACGCGCATTCGCGCTGACGCAGCTGCTCGGCCCGGCGCTTCTCGGCCGCCTCGCGGTATTCGGGAGCGACCTTGTTCGGATCGACCAGCGGCTGTGCGTGGGCGGGGACCGTCGCGAGCAGCGCGACGGCGCTGATGAAAATGAATGGTCTCAAATGAGCCTCCGTCAAAGCGGACATCCTAGCGCGCGGCGGGCGCGCGCTCAAACCGGGCGACGCGGTAGCCCGTTCCGGAAGGTCGGAGTGGTCTGATCGGCCGGTCTTGGAACTCTCATGGGCGTGTGAACCAGTTCACAAGCGCGCGGCGAAACCGCTGCTATGAAGACGTCATTGCTTAACCGATTCATTTTGAACGAAACGCCCCAGCGTGGCTCCAAGCGCTGGGGCTTTTTCGTGCCTCCATTCTCGCGACCAGGGCCAGATCGTCGGGATCGGGCCGCCGCCTCGAACGTTGCCGGGGAGGGGTGCGCTCGCAGGGCAAATCCCATATGCATGGCGGCGAGCTGCCGATTCGAGGATCAAGGCGGCTCGCGTTCAGTTTGCGGCGATTCAAGAGCAGAAGCGGGATCAAGTGAGGCTTTCCAAGAAGGCAGGCGTGACCAAGAAGCCGCCGAAGAGGAGCAAAGGATCGCAGCGCGCCACGATCTCGTCTTCGTCGCCTCTCGGCATGATGGCCCTTCATCTGCTTGCGCAATGGAAGCAGTCCGGACGCAGCGGCATCGTCTTTCTCGCCGAGAGCGAGAACAGGGCGGAGCGGCTCGGCAGCGTCATTCACGCACTCGAGCCCTCCTGCGAGGTGCTGGTGTTTCCGCGCCTGAACACGTTGCCGTTCGATCAGCTGGAGCCGTCGCATGAGCTTGCGGGGCGCAGAGCCTCCGTGCTCAGGCGCCTCGCGAAATCCAAGAAGCCGGTGTTTCTCGTATCGACGGCGGAAGCGGTGATGGAGCGCATGCCGCCGCCGGCCAGCCTGTCGCGCCTGAGCCTGAGCTTGAAGGTGGGCGGCACCTTCTCCGAGCACGACCTCGAGTCCCGCCTCGAATCCCTCGGTTACGATCTCGACGATGAGCCGGACTATCCGGGCGGGGCGCTGTTCCACGGCCAGACCTTCGAGATATTTCCGGCGGGCGCGCTGGGGCCGTTCCGGATCGAGCATTCCCAGCACACGATCAAACGGATCGTGGCGTTCGACCCGCATGAGCACAGGATCATCTTCGAGACCAGGGAGCTGCTCGTCGATCCCATGTCGGAGCGGCTCGGCCTTGCCGGCAAGGGCGGCAAGCGCGCGAGCCTGTTCGATTATTGCGCGGGCGCCAAATGGATCGCCGATGCAAGCGTCCCCTCGCACGCCGACGGATGGCTCGATACGATCGAGGAGGCCGCGCCCCGCAGCGAGCGGCAGCGCGAATATCTCGGGCGGAGCGATTGGAAACGGCTCTCCAAGGGGATGAAGGTGCTGCCGCGGACGGCGCCGTTCCAGGCCATCCCGGAGTTTTCGAAGCTGACATCCTCCCGGAAGGCGTTGCGCGGCTTCGTCGAGGAGACGCGCCGGGCCGGGTCGCGGCTGATCCTGATCGCTGCGCACGAGGACGATCTGCGCGTGATGGAGCGGATGAGCGGCGTCAAGGCGGAGCGCTGCGAAGACTGGGAGGAGGCGGCGCGCGGGCGGGGCGGCGAGGCGGCGCTGCTCGCTGATCTCGATGCCGGCTTCGTCGTGCCGGGGAAGAAGCCTCTGGTCGTGGTGACGGCGTCCGACGTGCTCGGCAGCCGCGCGCATCATCCGCAGCCGATGGCGCGCGCCTGGAGCGCGGCCTTCGACCATGCCGATGCGCCGGAGCAGGGCACGGTGGTCGTTCATCTCCAGCGCGGCCTTGCCGTGCTCGACGGCCTGCAGACGGTCAACACCGGCGGCGGCGCCATGCGCGAGATGATCCGCCTGAAGTTCGCCGGTGACAATGCGGTGCTGGTGCCGCCGCCCGATCTCGCCTTGATGTGGCCCTACGCGGCCGAGCTCGGCAGGCTTTCGCTCGACAAGGCGGACGGCAGCACATGGTGGGCGCGCCGCAGCGAGGCCGAGCGCGAGATCCAGATCGCGGGTAAGGCGCTCGCCAAGCACATCAGCCAGCGCCGGCGGCGGCGCGGCGAAAAGCTAGTGCCGCCGGGATCGGCCTACGAGAAGTTCGTCGCGCGTTTCCCTTACTTCACGACCATCGACCAGGCCCAGGCGATCCGGGACGTGCTGGACGATCTCGCGTCCGGCCATCCGATGGACCGGGTGATCTGCGGCGACGTCGGCTTCGGCAAGACCGAGGTCGCGCTGCGCGCCGCGGCCGCCGTGGTGCTGTCGGGCAAGCAGGTGGCGGTCGCGGTGCCGACGACGGTGCTGGCCCGCCAGCACGTCGCAACGTTCCAGAAGCGCTTTGCGCCGTTCGGCATCGAGGTCGGCAACCTGTCGCGCGCGACCTCGGGCGCGGCGCTGCGGGAGACCAAGGAGGGCCTGCGCAGCGGCCGGATCAAGGTCGTGATCGGCACGCAGGCGCTCACCGGCAAGGACGTCAGGTTCGACGATCTCGGCCTCGTCATCGTCGACGAGGAGCAGCATTTTGGCGCAGCGGAGAAGGCCAAGCTCGCAGGGCTCGCCAAGAACGTCCACGTGCTGATGATGAGCGCGACGCCGATCCCGCGGACGCTGGCCGCCGGTCTTGCCGGCTTCCGCGATCTCAGCGTGATCGCCTCGCCTCCGGTGCACCGGCTTCCGGTGGCGACCCGGATCGCGCCGCTGTCGGATGCGGCCATCGCCTCGGCGCTGCTGCGCGAGCAACGCCGCCACGGCCAAAGCTTCCTGATCTGCCCGCGCATCCAGGATCTCGATCCCATGCTGGCGCGGGTGCGGGCCGTCGCACCGGACCTTCGCATCGTCTGCCTGCATGGCAGGCTGGCGGCCGACGAGATCGACGACCGCATGATGAGCTTCGTCGAAGGCCATGCCGACGTCCTGCTCGCGACCAACATCGTCGAGAGCGGCCTCGACATTCCCCGCGCCAACACCATCGTGGTGTGCTGGCCGGAAAAGTTCGGCCTTGCCCAGCTGCACCAGCTGCGCGGACGCGTCGGCCGTGGCGGCATCCGCGCTTTCGCGCATCTGTTGACCGAGACGGAGTCCGGACAATCCGAGAAGCGCCTCGCCGTGCTCGAGGAGTTCAGCCGGCCGGGCGCGGGCTTTGCCATCAGCGAGCGCGACCTCGATCTGCGAGGCGCGGGCGACCTGTTCTCTGAACAGCAATCCGGCCACGTCCAGGTATTCGGGCCGGTGCTCTACAGCCACCTCCTGAAAATGGCTTCGGAGAAGACCGACGAGCAGCAGGCTGCACTGTGGGTGCCCGACCTCAACCTGCCGGTCGGGGACATGCTGCCCGAGAGCTATGTGCAGTCCGAGCCGGTGCGGCTCGAGCTCTATGCCCGCGCCGCACGATGCAACGACGAGGACGATCTCGACGACCTCGAGGAGGAGACCTCACGCCGCTTCGGACCTTTGCCGAAAGTGGCTCGCGACTTCTTCGCCGCGGCGAAGCTCAGGATCGAATGCAAGCGACGCGGCATCATCCGCCTCGACGTCGGCCCAGAAGCTGCGGCCGCGACGTTCCTGCCAGGACGCTTGCGGAAGTCGCGGGGCAAGTCGCTGCAGCGGGATGGCGACCGCGTCGTTTATCACGCCAAAACGCAGGACGCGCCGTTCGAGCGGGTGGAGGAGCTGTTCGAGCTGCTGGACGAGGGGTGAGGGGCTCGCGCGTTCGTCAGCGCGGACAGCTGCGAATTCGTAGCGGAAGCCCTGTTCCACCATTATAGTTAATTTGGGCGTGGCGAAGGAGATTGTCCGATGTCACATGCCATTCCTCCGGTCATTGTCGCGATTGTCGCAAGCTCATGTCTGTTGGCTCTGGCGCAAGCGGGCGGCGCAAATGCCGGGCCCGCAGGAGCGGGCATGGGAACGGGACCAGGTAGCGCTGGCGGCTCGGCACCTTCTGGAATGGGGACGAGTGCGGGCAATGCCGGTCCCTCAGCGCCTCCAGGGATGGGGACGAAGGACACCGCGCCCGGAGATCTGGGCACCAACAGCGAGCCGGCCAATCCGAACGTTCAGCCAGCAACGCCCGCGAAGTCGCGGGCGGCAGCTCAGGCCGCGAGAAATGCCGGGGCTGGTCACGCTCAAAATGGCCTGCCGATCGGCGCGATCGGGAGCGGCACGAGCAATGAGGATCAAAAGGCCACTGGTTCGGCGTTGTCCCAAAACAGATTCCGGCCGGCAACACAGGCTCAAGGAAGCGCCAATGCAGTTGGTCTGTCAGGGAGAGGCTCGAGCCTTTCGGACCAGGTCAGTCGGCCGCGAGCCGCACGGGCTGGAGACAAGGTGCTGGATGCCAAGGCCCGGGTCGAGCGACGAACGACCGTGTCGCCCAAACGCGTTACGAGCCCGACAGGGCCAGGTTTGTAATCTGCGAGCGAAGGGCGAACAGACAGGCTCGGCGCATCGCGCCCGATCACAAGCCCGGTGCGCGAAGCGCCGTTCGGCGGATGGAGGAGCTGTTCGGAGGGCTGGACGAGGCGGAGAGCGCCTCAAAATGCGAAAACAACCCCATGCACAGTAGCTAAGTGCTTCTACCATAAGGCTCGGCTCTGCATCGGCGGAACGCGACCAGTGGGGCGGCTCTACGTCACGCCGCGTGTCTCGACGACGTGCCTCCGTTTGACCCGTCGGGCAAAACAGTGGTATTACGCCAACTTCGGAAAATCCGTTGTACGGTCTGGCCGCCGCGTTGCTCCTGCTCGATTGGCGATGGGCGGTGGTCGTACGGGCACCGTGCATAGATCCGTAATCGGCCGGGGCGCCGGGCCGTCTGCCGGCCGGGCCGCTAACGTGGAATTAATCCGAAAAGCTCACAATTTTAGACAGTTGTGTCGATGGGTGCTGCGTAAGGGAGGCGTCGCGAGGACGTTCCGGCGACGGCTTCCTGTCGCTCGCTCATTGAGGTCAAGAACGTGACCACGTCCTTCGAAACGCCAAGCTTCGCCGAAGAGCTCGACGCCGTCGCCCTTGCAGCCGCAGCAGGCGCGCATGAACAAGCAGGCCCGGAAGCGCCAACGCCGCCGATCAGGCCCCGCCGCAAAACGGTCCTGCCGCTGGCGGTATGTGCCCTGGCCATCAACGGCGCAGCGGCGATCTATACGTCGCCCTCCGGCCTGCCGTCACTGAATGTTGCCAGCCTGGCTGAACTGCTGCCGCGGAAGGAGGCGCCGGCGCCGAAGCCGGATCCGGTCGTTGCCGCCTTGAGAGAGATTCAGTCGGCGCAGCAGCAGCACACGGCTTCGCTGCAGGAGAACAACCAGGCCCTGCAGCAGAATGCGGCCTTGTTGCAGCAGGATTCACTGATGCTGCTGTCGCTGCGGCAGAGCATCACGGACGAGCGGGTCGACGTGAAGAAGATCTCGTCGCAGCTGTCGACGCTGATCGCCAAGGTCGACTCCCTGCAGAATGTGATGATGTCGGACGTCACGTCGTCCATTCGACGAGCGAATGCGCGCTACGGACTCTCCGCCGCGATGCGCAAACGGATGGTGCGGGAGCCGAAGCCTCTGGGGCCGGTGTCGATCGGAGGGGCGCCGTTGAGCGTGCCGGCTGCGGTGGCGGCTCCGGAGAGCTGAGGACTGGTCGCGCTAGGCGGCATGCTCCTCGAACGAGGTGTAGACCAGGCCTGTGGGATCGACGACCTGAACGTCCCAGCACCCGTCCTCGACCAGCTCCCTGGCCTTCTTGAGCGCGGCGGCGAGTGACGACCGCTTGAGACTGACGACTCCCGCCGTGTCGAAACCGTTGATTTCAAACATGCCGTTCCTCCGGTTTTGGGGAGCGTACACGTTTCCGGCGGGTTGTCAGCGGGTTTTGTGAGGCTCGTACTGGCAGGGCGCAGCTTCCCGCAGATGCGTTTTTCATAGGAACTAACCGGCCGCCGCGCGTCGCAAATGTGAAGGGACGGGGATCGGGCGATGATCTTCCTCGGCAGCTTCAATCCAACACGCGATTGCATCCTGCACGTTCTGCACCGCTTCGAATTCGGTTGGCACCGTCGGACATGCAGCCGGGAAGGTCGGGCACGGTCGCAACAATGCCGCCGCCGTCTTCCTCCGACAGCGGCTCGATGATGATCTTGTAGTGCGCACGCTCGCCCATCTGGTCTCAATCTCGCAGAAACGCCCAGCAGTCACGAGCGATGGGTTTCGCAAAGGGCTCAACCCATCCCACGTGCTGAGGCCGCGGTCATGAAAGCCGCTTGCTCACCCAGGACGTTGCATCTAGCGATGACTGCAATTCTTCGGTAAATTTGGGTCGAACTTGGGAGCGATTATGGGGCGGCTACGTGATCGGGTTCGTTGGCCATGGGTCGTTGCCGGCGTCGTCCCCATGCTTTTCGTGCTCTTTTTCATAGCGTTGGGCGCATTTGCGGACCCGCAACACGACGACTTCTGTTTCTCATACCGGTATCTTGAAGAAGGGCTGTACGTTTCGCTGATGCGATTATACGGGGAGTTGGGCGGACGCGTCCTCCCCTATGTTCTCATCGAAGTGCCCGCGATCATCGCGCAGGCGACGGGCGTAAGCCTCCTTTTTGCATACTCCCTGACAATGATGACAGGCGTGATCCTGTTCGTCATCGGCTGCATGATCGCCATTTGGCGCGCGTGGCCGCGACTTCGCGGGTTGCCCTCGCTATTTCTCGGCATCGCCTTCGCCGCCGCAATCATCGGTGCTTCGCCGAGTGTAAGCGAACTGCTCTACTGGCTTCCGGGGGTCGCGTGTTACGTTCCGCCGGCGATCATCTGCATCCTGATCCTCGGGGAATGCGTTCGCGCACTGGACAACGAGGCCGATTTTTCGGCGTCTGCGATTATCTGGATGGCTGTCGGGGCCTTCATTGCGGGATTGTGCAACGAGTTTACGACCCCGTGGATCGTCGCCATTCTCATCGGCTCCGCGTTCGCGCGTCGCATGTTGGAGCGGAGAATGCAGATCGGTTGCCATCTGCTCATCGCTGTCGCCGCCTTGGCAGGTTGGACAATTGTCGTGACGGCAAGCGGCAATGGCTCCCGCATGTCGCAGATGACAAATGCCGGCCTGTTCGGCCATTCGCTGCTCGAGGCGTTCCGCTTTGGTCTTGCGCAGCTGGGGCGATTCCTGCGCGACCCCGGGGTGATCGCCTGGCTGGTTGCCGTCGGCGCATTGACGCTTGCTGCCCCCCTACCGGACCGGCCCGATCATCCCCGCGCGCGGCTGCTGGCGCCCGGCCTGATGATCCTCTGCCTTGGATGCTGCTATTTCGAGTATTTTGTTCACTACTACTCGACAGGTATTCGCCTTGTCGAGCGAGCGCAAAATCAGGCGCTGATTCTGCTGCTCTTCGGTTCGGGACTGAGCGTTTCACTGCTGGTCCGGACCTATCGCCAAGAGCTCGAGCAATTGCTTTCCAAGAGGGGCATGCTTCTACCGCTCAATTCGACGGCGTTGCCGCTTGCCCTGGCCGTCGTCGTGGCGGCCTCGCTCCTGCTCGGCAGGACGGGCCGTCTGGTGTATGCCGAGGCATCGAGCCTCTATCCCTACTGGCGTGAGACGGTCGCGCGCCACAAACGCCTCTCCACGACACCTGACTCGGTCGTGATCGTGGCTCAGCACAGATGGAAACCGACCCTCTTGCTGATAGCCGACGTGATGGTGAACAAGGGATGCGTCGCCAGATATTTTGGGAAGACCGATTTTATCGTCGTTGAAGCACCCTCGGAATGAGTGCTGCCACGGCGACGGCCGGATTTGTGGCTCTGCAGCAGCCTAAAGCGCGATGAGGTTTGGATGAATCCCTAGATGCGGGAGCTGAAGTCTCTGGGGCCGGTTTCGGTCGGAGGGGTGCCGTTGAGCATGCCGGCCGTGGTGGCGGCGCCGGAAAGCTGAAGGCACGTCAAGCAAAGCAGTTGGGAGGTAGCGCGGTAACTTGATCCGAAGTTCACGCTGACGGGCTTATAGCGCCGAGGTGGACGCGCGCAGCCAGGTAACAACGGTGAGCGCGATTGGATTGGTGGACTGTCGTCGCAATCGAAGTTTCAGTTGCTGGGCCTTGGCCTCCAGCCGTATTCCTGATGCGAAATCGTGGCGGTGATGTCGGCCTCTTTGTCTGCCGAGAGGCGCCAGGCTGCCACTCCGAAGCACAACGTCAAGATCAGGGCCGTCGCAAGCAGAAGCATCGAGACGAAATGGCTCACGCGCGTCACCAGCGGTTGGGAACTACGAGAGAGCGAACACGAGTTGCCGATTCGGAAAATACAGACGCGCTGACCTAAACGACCGATTTCCACATCCAGTCACACAGGACCAAAGGCGCTCACGATCCCGATCGTGATCGGGACCAGCGCGACGATTGTCCATAAAGCGGGCGAACTGGAAGATAGACCGGCGAAAAAGATCAAGAGACCGAAGCCCACGAGGGCCGCCGAGATGGCATAGGCGAGTGCTTTTTCCATCGTTCGATCCACGAGGAAACGGGATGGATTGCGCTTGTAGGACTCACCGCCGGTCGAAACGTTCCTATGCTCAGCTGGATCAGCGGTGCAATGGCAACGTTTGGAGCTTAGCTCAGCATGCCGACTGCAACTGCAACTCCGAAGGCTGGAGGCACCAAATCACTTGGCCATAAATCTCTTGGCCATAAATCTCTTGGCCATGAATCACTTGGCCATGACTGCGCCAGTCTGGCACGGGATCAGCGGCGCGCGCCTCTAAGGTGAAGACGGGTTAGTCCCGGTCTTCCGCTCAAGCAGCGCCATTTCAACCTGGTCAGCAAGGACCGTGAGGTGGCGCGCAAGCCGGTCGAACACTTCGCGCTTGGCTGGATCGGTAGCCAAGTCGCGGATCAGGGCGCATTCGGCCGCATCTTTGCGGAGTTTCTCGATCTGCGCCAGATAATCCTTCATCGGCAATTCGCTCCGTTCTGCGCAAACGGAACGTACAGCCAATGTTCGAAAGCGAACAGACGTGATTGCCAAACTTTCCTAGTCTTCGCTGGCTTTGGCCTTCCCCAAAAAGGTCAAGCACCTCCAGCGGCCCCGGCCTCCACACCCCAAAAGCCCCCACGGTCGGGGCCGTCATGGGGCGCTACGCCCGATCTACGATCCCACGCGCAAAGCCCGTGTCTCCAAGCAATTCGCATCGCGCGACCTGCGACAACCGCGCAACACTTTCCACTGGAACTGGCTGCTCGCGAGTGCATTTTTCGATTGCATGGTTTTCCCTGTTATCTCGGTCGGCTCGGGGTGACGGAGGGGGCGTACTATGAGCACTTACGATCGCACCGCTGTTCTGAAACAGCGTTTCGACGAGCTCGCTTCCGGGCTTTCCGAATTGCAAGATCTGCGCTCGCGCGTATTCGCGGCCGAGCAAAAGCAAGAGAGGCAAAGTCCCGAGGGCAAGCCGCCCCCGACGATTCGCAAGAGTGCCAAACCTAAATCGCGATCAGCAGAAACCGATCGACCGAAGAGGCGCTAGGCGCGGCCCCCGGTTCACGCTTCAAGAACAAGGGCCGCTGCTCTGGAACAGCGGCCCTACCGGGTTACAATAGATCCGAGATAAAATTTGCCAGCCCCGGTAACGACATGGTTCGTCCTGGAGGATGTTCCTGCATCAACAAATGTGAATCCAAAGGAACGGCCCCGAGCGTCGCGGGGCTGGCTGCGGACACACCGGGGCCGCCCGACGCACCATTCAGTCTGGCACGCCAGGGATATCGTCTGCTCAAACATTCGAGCGGGGTGTCTCAAAAGATACCGACCAGAAATTAAATTTCCTAGGGGTACAGAACCAGCCCCAACTCGAATGCGAAGAACCGGGATGAATCCAGGAGGGCCTCAGGTGCGGCAACGCGAACGACGGCCGGTGAACACGTTCGATTGCGGCTGGCGAGAAAGGAGACCGCAACCATTGGGACCGCCGGCTCACGCTGGCGGGCCACTGTCATTCGTCGCAGGTGGCCTCTCGACGCGCGAGGGCATCAGCAGACGTAGCAATTGCTCAGCTCGCTCCTTGGTCAGATTGGCCGCCATGTCGGTCCCGATCAGTGCTGGGCCCTTGCGTTCTCGATCGTAGACCATCCAACCTTTGCCTCCCATTCGAATGAAAAATCGGCTTTGCGACGGAACCTCGTCAGTCAATGAAGCATGCTCCCGGTTTGCCCAGCACTCACAGGGAGCGGCATTCATCTTTGTAGCTTCAATCGCATATGTGAATCGTTTCGGGAAAAAGTGGCACCGTCTCTTTCTTGGCGCTAACCTTGCGCGATACGTGAGTCGGGGGATTCATGGATCGGAAGCCCATTGAGAGCATGTGTCTCGAAGAGCTGTGGCGACTGCACACCCTGGTCAATGATGTTCTGGCTGAGAGGCTTGCGGCGAAGAAGCAAGAGCTAGAACGACGACTGCAGCTCCTTAACCGCGAAGGCAAAGCTCCCCATTGAGGCCGTCGCAATCGGCTCGCCGGTTCACGCTGGCGGCTAGCCGCTCGGGAGAACCGTCACTGCCGGCGCGAACCGTTCCGAGAATGTTGCGGCCTTTGCATCCCGTGCTGCGGAAAGGGCGGCCGAGATAAACGTGGAACATCCGATGGTTGCTAGCGCGAGGAGTGCCGCACCGATAATCAGGCTACGCATTCCACTCTCCCTTCAACGGGCGTTACGATCACAGCATCGGATTGCATTGTTTCAGTTTCGCTTCGTTGGGCGCCTAAAATGGCTTCGTACACGCGGCCGTGAATGCGCTGAACCAGAAGCCAGTAGACCAGCACACGGCGCAATCCCACCTCGCGCTACTTGCCGTCGTGGCTGTGAAGAAGTGCCGTCACAACGACGGCCCTTCTTCCTTTGATTGCGAACGGCGTCGCTTCACGCGCGCGCTCCAGCAGATGACAACGAACAACACGGCGGCGACGGCGACCTGACCAGCGAACGCGACAAGCTTTAAATTGCGGCTAAGTTTGGTGAGCGCGCTGGGGCTCGAACCCAGGACCCCGTGATTAAAAGTCACGTGCTCTACCGGCTGAGCTACGCGCTCCCATGGCCGCTGATGGCTAAGATAAGAGATCGCCATCGTGTTCGGACATTCGAGAGGCATGTCTTGCCGCTTCGCTGAAAATCGCGTTGCGGGGAAAACCGGTTGTTTCCGGATCATGCCTTCGGCACGGGCTGTGTAGGGGGAGTGGCAGCG
The DNA here is from genome assembly GCF_051853065.1 of Bradyrhizobium sp. SPXBL-02. NCBI lineage: Bacteria > Pseudomonadati > Pseudomonadota > Alphaproteobacteria > Hyphomicrobiales > Nitrobacteraceae > Bradyrhizobium > Bradyrhizobium sp. SPXBL-02. The sequence continues at coordinate 4,049,980 of NZ_CP182474.1, forward strand.
GAGGTCAATAGTGCGGGTGGCTGCCGAAGATCGCGGCAGGAGCTGGGATTTGCTTGGGCTATCCGTCGCTTAGGCCAAAATTCTCACCTCAATTGGCGGCCGGTCATCCACGCCGAAGACCATGTGACTTCTAAGCACGAGGTCCGAAGACCGGCGTGGAGCCGGATCAGTTCGTCTCCCGCCGTACCTCGCTCGGCACAGGCTGCGGCGTGCCGGTCGGGTGGGGCAGCGCGACCGGGCGCAGGCCGATCAGCTCGGCGGTGCGGATCGCGCTATCGCGCCAGAACTGGAACGAGTTGATGCGGCTGAGCTCGAGGATGGCGATCGCGACGGCGGCCAGGAACGGCAGGCTCTGCAGCACCAGGACGCCGGCGAAGATGTAGATCTCGGTGATCTGGCGGAAGCTGTTGGAAGCGACCAGGACGCCGGCGCCAACGATGAGCAGGATGCCGATCACGGCCTCCCAGAAGGCCTGGAACTCGATCGACATCCTGCTAAGGCCGCCCTTGGAGGTGCGGGCGAAGGCGATGTGCTCGGTGATCAGGCCCTGCGCCACCGCGCGCGACACCGTCCATTGCACGCTCATCGCCGCGATCATGGCACCCAGCATCTGGCCGGGCTTGATGGCGACGCGGGCGCGGTACATCGACAGGAAATGCACCAGCGAGACGACGAAGGCGCCGATGATCGGCAGCGTCAGGATCTTGTCGGGGATGGCGATGTCGGCGAAGGCGACTATCGGCACCCAGACGAGGTTGAGCAGCGCCACGACCACGCCGAGGCTTTCGGCGCCCAGCCAGTTCAGCCAACCCAGGCCATATTCGCGCTTCTGGTCGGGCGTCAGCCGGCTCGCACCGGGCAGGAAGCGGCGCCAGTGCTTCTTGACGATCTGCAGGCCGCCATAGGCCCAGCGGTGCCGCTGCTTCTTGAAGGCCTCGTAGGTGTCGGGCAAGAGGCCCGCGCCGTAGCGGGTGTTGGTGTAGTGGGTGGTCCAGCCGAGCTCCTGGATCGCAAGGCCGAGATCGCTATCCTCGCAGATCGTGTCGCTCGACCAGCCGCCGGCCATGTCCATCGCGGCGCGGCGGATCAGGCACATCGTGCCGTGCACGATGACGGCGTTGAGCTCGTTGCGCTGGACCATGCCGATGTCGAAGAAGCCGGCATATTCGCCGTTCATGATGTAGTGCATGATCGACAGATCGCCGTCGCGATGCTCCTGCGGCGCCTGCACCAGGCCGACGCGCGGGTCGGCGAAGGCGGGCACGAGGTCCTTCAGCCAGTCGGGCTCGACGACGTAATCGGCATCGAGGATGCCGATGATCTCGGCATCGGCCGCGGTGCGGTCCATCGCGATGCGCAGTGCGCCGGCCTTGAAGCCTTGCACCTTCTCGGCGTTGATGAATTTGAAGCGTTCACCGAGCGCGCGGCAATGGTCCTGGATCGGCTGCCAGAAGGCGGGATCCGGCGTGTTGTTGATGATGACCACGCATTCGTAGTTCGGATAGTTCAGCCGCGACAGCGCATCCAGCGTCTGCTTCAGCATCTCGACCGGCTCGAAATAGGCCGGGATATGGATCGAGACCTTGGGGCAGTAATTCTCGGGCACGTTCTCGACCGGCTTGTCCTTCGTGATCAGCCGCTGCGGCGGCCGGCCGAAGGCGACCGCGGCGATCTCGTCGATGCGCGCCATCGCGATGAGGACGAGCGGAACAAGGAGGATCATGCCGAGCGTCAGCGCGAAGGCCGAGCCGAAGATGAAGTAGTGGCTGTTCCAGAACGCGAACACGGTCGCGGCCCAGGCGCCGACGCCATTGGCGGTCGCCGACAGCAGGAAGGCCTGCCTGGCGGTCGCTTTCTCGATCCGCAGGATCGGCAGCGACAGCAGCACGCCGACCAACAGCGCGATGCCCATCAGCTTCCAATAGTCGGGATTCTCCACTGGGCCGGTCCAGGCGAATTTCGGCTCGCGGCTGGCATTGAGGACGCCCCAATACGGACCGACGCCGCCTTCGAAGAATTTCCAGGGCTGATCGATGGCTTCGACGATGTTGTATTCCATGCCGATGGCTTCGGCGCGGCTGACGAAGTTGCGCAGCACCAGCGCCTGCTGGAACGGGCCGGGATCGGCGTTGCGCAGATTGTAGCCCTGGCTCGGCCAGCCGAACTCGGCGATCACGATGCGCTTGCCGGGGAACAGGTTGCGCAGCAGGTTGTAGCGGTCGACGGCCTGGTCGACCGCCTGGTCCGAGCGGAAGTTTTCCCAGTAGGGCAGCACGTGCGCGGCGATGAAATCGACACTGGAGGCGAGCTCGGGATTGTCGCGCCAGATGTTCCAGATCTCGCCGGTGGTGACGGGCACGCGGACCGAGCCCTTCACCTTCTTGATCATGTCGATGAGGTCTTCGACCTTCTGCTCGCCGCGGTAGATCACCTCGTTGCCGACGACGACGCCGACGACGTTGCTGTTCTTGCGGGCGAGCTCGATGGCGGCCTTGATCTCGCGCTCGTTGCGATCCTTGTCCTTGTCGATCCAGGCGCCGACGGTGACCTTGAGGCCGAACTCCGCCGCGATCGGCGGCACCAGCTCGACGCCGCCCGTGGACGAATAGAGGCGGATCGCGCGCGTCATGGTCGACAGCGTCTTCAGGTCGGCGCGGATTTTCTCGACCGTCGGGATGTTGTCGATGTCGGGGTGGGCCGAGCCTTCGAACGGCGCGTAGGAGACGCTGGGCAACAGGCCTTTGAAATCAGGTGCAGGTTCCCTGTCGCGCAGGACTCCCCATACGCCTGCATGGAGCGCAGACACGAGCAACAGAACGGCGGCGACAACGCGCATCGCGGCTAAACCAATAGGGGCTGAGGTGGCAGGGAAGCGGATCTGACCCCGAGATCCGACCGTGTCCGCGGCAAAGGAAGCATACCTCTGCCGCGCGGTTTCACAACTGTCATGGCCTCATGTCCTTATGAGGGCATGCCTTTTCGAACGACGCGCGGCAGTGCCAACCGTGTCTATGGCCGATCGTTCCTGAACGGCAGCTGAAACGACCAGAGCTATTTAAGAGCTCGGGCTATTTCGCCGGCGCCGGGGACGGGCTGGCCGCAGGCGAGGGGCTCGCCGCCGGCTGCGGCTGCGCATTGGCGGCTGGCGCTGCCGGCTGAGAGGCCGCGGCCGCCGCCTGCTGCGGCTGGGCGGCCGGGTTGATCCAGCACGCGTGCACGCGGCTGTCCAGGGTCTCGGCCACCTTGGGATCGATCTGGCCGCCGAAGCGGGTCAGGCAGCGGAACGCGGCCTGGATGTGGCCGCCGGGACAGCCGAAGCGGTCGTAGAGGTCGAGATGGCGAAACGCGGTATCGAGGTCATCCCGCCACATCAGCCGCACCACGCGCCGGCCGAGCCAGACGCATTCGGGATTGCCGGCCGGGCCGTTGATGACCTGGGCGGCTTCCGCGAACTCGTCGGTGCGGCGCTGATTCTGGGCGGCGTCCTTGGCGGCGTCGGCGGGCTGGGCGGCCGCCTTGCCCTGGTCGGGGGCCGGCGTGCCGCTCTGGGCCGAGGCGCCGCCAACACCGATCAGAACGAGCAGGCAGGATACGGCCAAGGTGGCGGCGAACTGCCGCAGGACCGCATTTCGTGACTCGAACACCCGTTGCCGCATGAATTCCCCAATGTATCCGCTGGCCGTCCGCGTCAGGAGCCCCGCGGACGCGCCAGCTGATGGCGTCCAAATGGGTCTCCAATGCGGCGGAAAAGTCTTTCGGAGTCCATGACCTGTATTTCGAATTTTGTCCAGCAAAGTCACGATCCTAGATCACGGTCGAACGGCCGCAGGTAAATTCCTTTGGGGGCGCGAAGGGGTCCACCGGGGGTGCCCCCTTGGCAGACGGCGTGCGAGAAGGTAATCGACGGCCCTTCGCGGAGGACGGAACCGATTTCTCTTCGTACGCCACTGGCGCTTCTGCTCGTCTCACTGGGTGCGATCGCTGCCGTGTGGTGGTGGCTTGCCACGCCGATCACGCTCGCGCGCGCCCCGATCGACCCCGCCGACAAGGTTCAATGCGTCTCCTACGCGCCGTTCCGCGGCGAGCAGTCGCCGCTGGACGCATGGACCCATATCGAGGCTGACCAGATCGAGCAGGACCTGCGCCAGCTCAAAGAGATCACCGACTGCGTCCGCACCTATTCGATGGAGAACGGGCTCGACCAGGTGCCGGCGATCGCCGCCAAGGTCGGCGGGCTGAAAGTGTTGCAGGGCATCTGGCTCTCCAGCAACCGCACCAAGAATTTCGAGCAGGCCGGGCTCGCCATCCGCCTCATCAAGCAATTCCCCGAAATCATCACCGCCGTCATCGTCGGCAACGAGGTGCTGCTGCGCGGTGAGATGACGACGGCAGACCTCGTCTCCCTCATCCGCCTGGTCAAGACCCAGGTCAGCGTGCCCGTCACCTATGCCGATGTCTGGGAATATTGGCTGAAGAACCGCGAGGTCTATGACGCGGTCGATTTCGTCACGATCCACATCCTGCCTTATTGGGAGGACTTCCCCATCAAGGCGAAGTTCGCCTCCGCCCATGTCGAGGCGATCCGCGAGCGCATGGCGGTGGCGTTTCCCGGCAAGGAGATCCTGATCGGCGAAACCGGCTGGCCGAGCGCGGGGCGCATGCGCGACGGCGCGCTGCCCTCGCGCGCCAACCAGGCGCGTGTCGTCTCGGAAATCCTGAGCCTTGCGAAGGCACAGAAGTTCCGCGTCAACCTGATCGAGTCCTACGACCAGCCGTGGAAGCGCAGGCTGGAAGGCACCGTCGGCGGCTATTGGGGCCTGTATGACTCGGTGCGCCGCAGCCTGAAATATCCGCCGGGCGAGCCGATCAGCAATTTCCCGTACTGGAAATGGTACATGGGCGCGGGCATGGGCCTTTCCGTGCTGGTGTTCGCGGTCGCGGTGATCACGCTGCGCCGGCGGCCGTGGACGCCGCGCTTCCCGGCCTGGCTCGGCGTCGGCATCTCGGCGACGACGGCGGGGAGCCTGCTCGGGATCGGCGCCGACAAGATGTATTACGAGAGCTACGGGATCGGCGGCTGGCTGCTCTGGGGCGCGCTGCTGCTGGCCGGCATCCTGTCACCGATCTTCTGCGCGCAGGCGATGGTGATCGGCCGCAGCCTGCCGACCTTCCTCGACCTGCTCGGCCCGCGCGAGGGCCGGAAATGGTCGAAGCTCACCGCCGTGCTCGGCCTGACGCTGGCGGTGACGGCGGTGATCGCGGCCGCGACCGCGCTCGGCTTCGTGTTCGACCCGCGCTACAAGGATTTTCCCTACGCCGCGCTGACGATGGCGGTGGTGCCGTTCGCGCTTTTGATGTTGAACCGGCCGCAGATCGGCCAGCGTCCGATCGCCGAAGCGGTGTTCGCGGGGGTGCTGGCGCTGTCGGCCGTGTACGTGCTGTTCAACGAAGGCCGCGACAATTGGCAGTCGCTGTGGACCTGCGCGATCTATCTGTTGTTCGCCCTCACGCTGTGGCGGGCGCGGGCCGAGCAAAGCCAAGAATGAGCAGGCCAATCGCAAGGCCCGACAGCACGACATTGTAGAGCACGATGCCAAGGCCGGCCGCGATGAGGCCGACCGTGAGCAGCACGATCGAGGGCCGCATCAGGTTCAGCGTTGCGACCACCAGCGCGACGATGCCGAACACCGAATTCTTGAACAGAACGGTCGAGACCGCCCGCGACTTGCAGACCAGCGTCTGCAGCCCGGCGTCGCAGGCGAGCGCGACCTGCGAAAGCTCGATCGCGAGATAGCGCACGTAGAGCGCACAGCCGACGGTGACGAATCCGACCACGAGCAGGAACTGCACCTGGTAGGGCGTGAGGCGGAAGGGCTTCTTTGTCATGGCGGCAATATGGTCGGGAAGGCGCGGGCAGGCAACAGGGCAGGCGATGTTTCTGTTGATCCGGCGGGCCCGCGCATCGTCCAGGAACACGCGAGCATCCCGCCGGTTCTGAACATGGTGTCGCCCAACGCAATTGCCGTCGAGGAGTGAGGCATGGACAAGCCGACGCAGCAGCAGCTGAGCGAGCTCAAGAGGCTCAGCAAGGAGGCGCGGGTGGAGGATTGGTCGGAAATCGTCCAGTCCAAGGACGAGGCGGAGATGCGCATCCGCGATCTGAAGGAAAAGGCGCGGATGGAATAGGTCATCGCCTGCGCCAAAGCGATCAAGCGCAATCAGCTGCGATCTTGCGTGTTCCGGCTCTGCTCCGCCAGCCGGCGCTCGTATTTTTCAGCCAATGCGAGCAGTCGCTTCCGGATGTGGGGGTCGGCGCGGTCGGCCAGTTCGCGGATCAACGCGAGTTGCTCCCGCAGAAAGTTCGCGTCCGTCATCTCCGCTCCGAATCGAATTCGCCGCGGATAGTGCCTTCTTACGCGAACCTCCTCCGTATCATTTGGTATGTTCCGGCATGTCCCTGGCGCCCTATTTCAAGCCCAGCCGGCGCTCGACCCAGCCGAGAGCGAACAGCACGAGCAGCGTCACCGCGATCGCGGCGCCGACCAGCAGCCACGCGCCGAGTGCGCAGGCGATGCCGAGGCCGGCCGCAATCCACACGGTTGCGGCCGTGGTGAGGCCGTGAACCGTCTTCGCCTTGCTGTCGTGCAGGATGACGCCTGCGCCGATGAAGCCGACACCGGTCAATACGCCGGCAACGACGCCCTGGATGACCCTGGAGATCGCATCCGGGTGGTCGCGCAAATTCTGGAACTCGATCACGGAGATCGACACCAGGGCGGAGCTGAGAGCGACCAGCGCGAGGGTTCGCATTCCCACCGGCTTGTCGTTCATGTCACGGTCGATGCCGATCAGGAGGCCCGTACCTGCGGCGACGAGCAGCCTCAGCACATCATCAAGTTCGTTCATCGAATTCCGCAAAGCTAGGAAAGGCGGGGCGCCGTGAAAGAACGCAAACCCGTTGCAAAAGGCCAGCGTCCGATCGCCGCATGCAAGCGGCTTTCGTCGCGGACAGGGCGTTCTAGCGCCTGAAGAACGACGACAGCGTCGATGTCGCCGACGCGGTCTCCGGCTTGGCCGGCGCCGGCTGCGCCGCGGGTGGGGGCGCGGGCTCCTCGCGCTTCGAGGAGCGCTTTGACGAATAGCTGCGGCGGCGCTTGTCCGGCTTCTCGGGCTTTGCACTCGGCGCCGGCGCGGTTTCGGCTTGCGGAGCGGCGTCCTGGTTCTTCTCGGAGCTCTTGTCCTGAACCCTATCTTGGGATTTCTCTGGTCCCTTGTCCGGCGTCTTCTCCGAGCCGCGCATCGACAGGCGCTGGCCGTCGAACACGGTGGTCTCGCAGTGACGGTCGCTGCTCTCGGCGAGGCTCGCGCAGAATTTTGCGGCGGCGGCGGCGTTGACCAGAGGGCCGGCACCGAGGCGGAGCTGCATGCCGAGGCCGGTGGTGCCTTCCTTGATCATGATGATCGGCCGCAGCGCTGCGATTTCCGGGTTGGACTTGGTCACGCCGCGCCAGAGCGCGCGCAGGCCGTCGATCGAATTGGCGCCGCCGAGATCGATCGCAAAGCGCGTCTGCTGAACCGCGATGGCAGGGGCTTCGGTCTCGGCTGCGTCCGGCGCTTTCGTTGTTGCCACGACGATTTCGGCCGCGGCGGGTGCCGGCTCGGTCTTCTTCTCGGCGGCCTTCTCAGCCGGCTCGGGTTGAATCAGTTTCGATGCGGCCTGATCCGGCGGGGCCATGAGCGACTTGGCGGGCACCAGCGGAATGGTCGGCAGCGCCGAATTCGTGACTGGATTCTGCTGCACGAGCGAGGCAGCGGCCGCGGTCTGCGGCGGCATGCTCGGCGGCTCCTTCAACGCTTCCTTCGGAGTGTCCTTCTGAGAATCCTTCTGAGCATCCTTGGCGGCTTCGGTGCGCGGCTTCTCGCCCGCCGGCGCCGGCGTCGAGGCGACCGGCGCGATGCTGGGCGCTGGTGCTGCGTCCTGCGGCTTCGCGCCCGGCGGTGTGGCGGCCTGTTTGGCAATGGCGCCGGTGACGGAATCGAGCCCTTGCTCCAGCACCGTGACGCGCGAATACAGCCGGTCGCGGTCGCTGTTCAGCGTTTCGATGGCGGCGGCGAGCCGGCGCGCTTCGTTCTGGCTTTCCTTGGTCAGCAGCTGCAGCCGGTCGGCCTGGCGCACGAGATCGGCGGACGCAACCTGGTCGCGCCGCCAGCCGAGCTGGGCCTGGTTGGCCATCACGGCAACGACGACGGCGCCGACGGCCGCCACGCCCCACGAGCCCAGCCGCCACATCAGGCGCCGGTCGAAGGCGCTTTCCTCTGCCAAAAGTCCGGAGAACAGCCCGCCGGTCTCCTTGGTGGAGAAGGCATCCGCCAGTGGGTCGGAATCCTTTGCCATGAATGTTAAGCGCCCAGCCCTGTCCGGCTTCCCCGAATCAATCAGGGAACATTAACAGGAAAAGCGCGCCGCACTTGAATTCCGGGCGTTTGCGGGGGTAGCTAGGCGATAGCTTCCGAGGGCCTCGCCGCCCGTCCGCACCAATTTTGATTCGGCCATAGCTGTCAGGATTTCAATGACCGCCCGTTCCAGCCTTACGATCGTGCTCGCCGCCGGCGAAGGCACGCGCATGCGATCGAGCCTGCCGAAGGTGCTGCATCCGGTCGCTCACCAGAGTTTGCTCGCCCATGTGCTCGCCGCCGCACCCAAGGGAACCGGCACCTCGCTCGCGGTCGTGATCGGCCCCGATCATCAGGCAGTCGCCGACGAGGCCAAGCGTATCCGCCCCGACGCGCTGACCTTCGTGCAAGCCGAGCGGCTCGGCACCGCGCATGCGGTGCTGGCGGCGCGCGAGGCGATCGGGCGCGGCGTCGACGATCTCCTGATCGCGTTCGGCGACACGCCGCTGATCTCGGCCGAGACCTTTGCGCGGCTGCGCGCGCCGCTCGCCCGCGGCGCCGCGATCGCCGCGCTCGGCTTTCGCGCCGCCGATCCGACCGGCTACGGCCGCTTCATCGTCGAGGGCGACCGCCTGGTTGCGATCCGCGAGCAGGCCGACGCCAGCGCGGACGAGCGCAAGATCGATTTGTGCAATGCCGGCGTGATGGCGATCGACGGCCGCCGTGCGCTCGACATTCTCGGGCAGATCGGCAATGCGAATTCCAAGGGCGAATATTATCTGACGGATGCGGTCGAAATCGTCCGCAGGCAGGGATGGGAGGCCGTGGTGATCGAGACCAGCGAGGACGAAGTGCGCGGCATCAACACCAAGGCGCAGCTCGCGGAAGCGGAAAGCGTGATGCAGGCGCGCTTGCGCAAGGCGGCGATGGAGGCCGGCGTCACGCTGATCGCACCCGAGACGGTGTATCTGTCCACTGACACCGTGTTCGGCAAGGACGTCACCATCGAGCCGTTCGTCGTGATCGGTCCCGGCGTGTCGATCGCGGACGGCACGGTGATCCATTCGTTCTCGCATATCGTCGAGACCACGCTCGGCAAGAAGGTCTCGATCGGTCCCTATGCACGATTGCGGCCCGGCACCTCGCTCGGCGACGGCGCGCGCATCGGCAATTTCGTGGAGACCAAGGCGGCGACGCTGGAGGCCGGCGTCAAGGTCAACCATCTCTCCTATATCGGCGACGCCACCGTCGGCGCCAATTCCAACATCGGTGCCGGCACCATCACCTGCAACTACGACGGCTTCAAGAAGCACAAGACGGTGATCGGGCAGGGCGCCTTCGTCGGCACCAACTCCTCGCTGGTCGCTCCGGTGACGATCGGCAAGGGCGCCTATATCGGCTCGGGCTCGGTGATCACGAAGGACGTACCCGACGACGCGATGGCGCTGGAGCGCAACCAGCAGACCATCCGCGAAGGCGGCGCGGCGCGCTATCGCGAGCTGAAGACCGGCGGCAAGAAGCCGGAGAAGTGATCCTCGTCAAGACGGAGTTCTAACTAAGGGAATGCGGGCTGGATCACGGAACTGCAAGGAGCGCTTGATCTGCTCAGTGCGCTGCATCCGGCCGAGCTAGCCTGGCCGGCATGCACTGTCTCAGCTCGTTCACCGCCACGCGGACTCTTGAAGGCGTATGTGCCGCCTGGGACCACACGGCGTAGACAGAGTTGCCGAGAGCTCGGTGGTCATTGAGAACCCTAACGAGTTGACCTGATTGGAGACGGCTGTCGACCAACCAGGTCGGAAGGCAAGCGATCCCAGCGCCATCCACCGCAGCCTCGGCCACGGCCTCCAGGTCGTCCAGCCGAATACGGCCGCCGACGGCAAATTCGATCACGGCACCGTCCTTCGTCGCGAACCGCCAGGGCTCGGCGCGCCCGCCACGACGGGCATAGGGTAGACAATCGTGGCTTGGGAGCTCGCTTAGATCGGATGGGCAGCCCCGCGTCGCGAGGTAGGTCGGCGCTGCGCACACCGCCATGTCGAATGCGTCGAGGCTGCGCGCGATCAGTCCGGCACGGTCGGGCAAAGGCCCGATCCGCACGGCCAAATCGATCCGTTCTTCGACGAGATCGACAAGATGGTCGGCGAACCGGAGATCAAGCTCCATGGAGGGGTGCCGACGGGTCAGCCCGACCAGGATGGGCGCGACGCAGAGCCGACCCAGCAAGACTGGAGCGCTAACGCGGAGCACCCCTGTTGGCGAGCGATCACTGCCACCCAACGCCGCTTCGGCCGCTTGGATATCGGCCAGAATGCGTTGGCAGCGCTCATAGAAGCTCTGGCCCTCGTCGGTCAGGCTTTGCGCGCGGGTTGTACGGTTGAAGAGGCGGACGCCCAGCCGCTCCTCCAGGCGGGCGATCGTCTTGCCGACCGCTGATCTGGTGAGACCGAGTTGTTCAGAGGCGCGCGCGAAACTGCCGGAATCCGCGACCTGCACGAAAACGGAAATTCCGCTCAAACGATCGACCATGGCTGCCTCAGGAGAAGATCTATCGCCATTGAACGGACAAATGACCGCCAATGCGGACGTCTGAACCCCAATATAGATCACCTTCGGAGCGTGCGACAGGTTGGAGAGCGCGATGAAGACTTGGCAGGTTCGAGGGCCTGGACGCGATTGTCTGAAGCTTGCAGAGATCCCCAGGCCGTCGCCCGGTACTGGCGAGGTGTTGGTGCGCGTGCACGCTGTGTCACTCAATTATCGAGATCGCCTCTCGATCGACAACAACGGCTATGCGAGCCACGGCCTGCCGTTCACGCCTTGCTCCGATCTTGCCGGAGAAATCGAGGCCTTGGGCGCTGGCGTGTCGCGCTTCACCATGGGCGAGCGGGTGATCAACAATTTCAACACGGACTGGATGGACGGTCCGCCCCCGCGCATCGCCGGCGTGGTGGCGAGCTTCGGGGGACCGGTGCCGGGTGTGCTGGCTGAGTACGTGGTCGTCCCCGAGGCTTGGCTGGTCAAGGCGCCCGAGAGCTTGTCGTACGCAGAGGCGAGCACCCTGCCGTGCTGCGGGCTCACCGCATGGACCAGCCTTGTGGAGCTTGGGCGAATACGGCCTGGCGAGATCGTGGTGGTTCAGGGTACGGGTGGCATGTCGATCTTCGCGATCCAACTCGCCGCAGCCGCCGGTGCAGAGGTGATCGTCACCTCGAGCAGCGACGCCAAGCTCGCGCGGGCCAAGGCACTTGGGGCGCGGCACGGAATAAACCGAACCACGAGTCCGGACTGGGCCGCGGCAGTGTTGGAGCTCACAGGCGGACGGGGCGCCGACCATATTCTGGAGATGGCTGGCGGCGACAACCTCGCAAATTCGGTGAGGGCCATCGCGCCGGGAGGCCGCATCTCCTTGATTGGCGTGATTGACAGCTTCAACTCCAGCTTTCCCTCAGTGCCCGCCATCTTGGCGCAGGCGACGATCCAGGCCATTTACGTGGGACATCGGCGCGGGCTCCAGGACTTGGTGCGCGCGGTTGACCGGATCGGCCTGAAGCCGGTGATCGAAGCCGAGTTCGAGTTCGCCGACTTCCTCTCAGCCCTCGATGTTTTCGCCCAGGGCCCGTTTGGCAAAGTCGTCATCACCGTTGGACGGTGATCAAGCAGGCGATGCACGGGACGCTGCGAGAGGCTATTCGTCGTCGGCGAATTCGGAGAAGATCGCGCGGGTCAGGCGCCAGCCGCGCGGCTTGGCGCGCTTCGCCGGCTCGCCTTCGGGATGCTTGATGAAAAGGGGCTTGTTCTCTTTGCCGCGCAGCGGCGGCGGCCAATGCGCAAGGTGCGTGCCCGTGGTCTCGCTGGCGCGCAGATACGTCGACGACAAACCTTTGCGGTCGGACGAGCCCTTCATGACTTTTACTCTCCTGGACGGAAATCGTTGGCCAAATTCGTTGACAAGAGGTTAATCTGCGCGGTTTAAGGCCGGCCAATTCGACGCAGGCGAAAGCAGAGGTCGCGGGCCAGTGCTGTCTCAATCAGCAATAATTATTGAGTATCTGGTTCCCTGGGATTTTCGCTAAAAACCGAGCGCGTCGTTTAGGCGATTTTTCGACGATTTGGGGGATAGTGGTCCGCATGTGCGGGATTGTCGGCATTCTCGGGCGCGAGCCGGTTGCAGAGCAATTGGTGGATTCGCTCAAACGTCTCGAATATCGCGGCTACGATTCCGCGGGCGTCGCCACGCTCGAAGGCAAGCACCTCGAGCGCCGCCGCGCCGAGGGCAAGCTGAAGAACCTGGAGAAGCGGCTGGAGGCCGAGCCGCTCAAGGGCACCACCGGCATCGGTCACACCCGCTGGGCCACCCACGGCAAGCCGACCGTCAACAACGCCCATCCGCACGCGACCGAGCGCGTCGCCGTGGTCCACAACGGCATCATCGAGAATTTCCGCGAGCTGCGCGAGGAGCTCGAAAAGAAGGGCACGGTGTTCCACACCGAGACCGACACCGAGATCGTGCTGCATCTCGTCGACGATTTGCTCACGCGCGGCAACAAACCCGTGGAAGCGGTGAAGCTGACGCTGGCGCGCCTGCGCGGCGCCTTCGCGCTCGGCTTCATCTTCGCCGGCGACAACGACCTCATGATCGGCGCCCGCAACGGCCCGCCGCTGGCGATCGGCTATGGCGACGGCGAGATGTATCTCGGCTCGGACGCCATCGCGCTCGGCCCGTTCACCGACACGATCAGCTATCTCGAGGACGGCGACTGGGCGGTGCTGACCCGCAAGAGTGCAACGATCTTCGACAAGGACGGCCATGCCGTCCAGCGCGACAAGATCAGGCACGCCGCCTCGACCTCGCTGGTCGACAAGGCCAATTACCGCCACTTCATGGCCAAGGAGATTCACGAGCAGCCGGAGGTGGTCGGCCACACCCTGGCGCGCTACGTCGATATGGCGACCGAGCGCGTCGCGCTGCCGGTCAAGCTGCCGTTCGATTTCAAGAACATCCAGCGCATCAACATCACCGCCTGCGGCACCGCGAGCTATGCCGGCTTCGTCGCAAAATACTGGTTCGAGCGCTTTGCGCGCGTGCCGGTCGAGGTCGATGTCGCCTCCGAATTCCGCTACCGCGAGGCACCCTTGCGCAAGGGCGATCTCGCCATCTTCATCTCGCAGTCCGGCGAGACTGCCGACACGCTGGCGGCGCTGCGCTATGCCAAGGCCGAGGGTGTGCACACGATCGCCGTCGTCAACGTGCCGACCTCGACGATCGCGCGCGAGAGCGAGACCGTGCTGCAGACGCTGGCGGGACCCGAGATCGGCGTCGCGTCGACCAAGGCCTTCACGTGCCAGCTCATGGTGCTGGCAAACCTTGCGATCGCGGCGGGCAAGGCGCGCGGCGAATTGTCGGATGAGGACGAGACCAAGCTCGTCCACGGGCTCGTCGAGGTCCCGCGATTGATGGCGGACGCGCTCACCACCGAACTCCAGATCGAGAAGCTGGCGTACCGGATCGCCAAGTCGCGCGACGTGCTCTATCTCGGCCGCGGCACCAGCTTCCCGCTGGCGCTCGAAGGCGCGCTGAAGCTGAAGGAGATCTCCTACATCCACGCCGAGGGCTATGCCGCCGGCGAGCTCAAGCACGGGCCGATCGCGCTGATCGACGAGACCATGCCGGTCGTCGTCATCGCACCCCACGACCGCGTGTTCGAGAAGACCGTCTCCAACATGCAGGAGGTCGCCGCGCGCGGCGGCAACATCATCCTGATGACCGACGCCAAGGGCGCGGCGGAGGCGACCGTCGAATCGCTCGTCACCATCGTCATGCCCGACATGGCGGCAGCCTTCACGCCGATGGTCTATGCCGTCCCGGTGCAGCTGCTCGCCTATCACACGGCTGTCGTGATGGGGACCGATGTCGATCAGCCGCGCAATCTCGCGAAATCAGTGACTGTCGAATAGGCAATCGGGATATCGGTCGGCCGCAGTCTTCCAAAACCTGCTAGAAGACCCTAGCTTGTTGGTAGCGACCGACCTGGAACCCGAATGACCCCCCGCGACGACGCGCCTGCGCCTCTTGATCCCCTCCCGGAACCGCATACCGGCCTGATGGGCCGCTTCCGCAATTATTTCCTGACCGGCCTCGTGGTGACGGGGCCGATTGCGATCACCCTCTATCTGGTCTGGTGGTTCGTCACCTGGGTCGACGGCGTGGTGCGGCCGTTCGTGCCGCTGGCCTATCGCCCGGAAACCTATCTCCCTTACGTCGTTCCCGGCTGGGGACTGATTGTCGCATTCTTCACGCTGACGCTGGTCGGCTTCCTCGCGGCCAATCTGATCGGCCGCACGCTGGTCGATGTCGGCGAGACCTTTCTCGGCCGGATCCCGGCGGTGCGCGCGATCTATCGCGGCCTGAAGCAGGTGTTCGAGACGCTGTTCTCGGGCAAGGGCTCGAGCTTCCGGAAAGTCGGCCTTGTCGAGTTTCCTTCGCCGGGCATGTGGTCGATCGTGCTGATCTCGCAATCGCCGAACGAGGACATCTCGCGCAGCCTGCCGGGGCAGGAGGAGCATGTCTCGGTATTCCTGCCGTGCTCGCCGAACCCGACCACCGGCTTCTTCTTCTATGTCCCCAAGAGCAAGATCATCGAGGTCGATCTCACCGCCGAAGACGCCGCGACGCTGATCATGTCGGCCGGCGTGGTGCAGCCGGGCTCGGCGCCCGATCCGAAGAAGGCGGCCGCGCTTGCGGGCATGGCGAATGCCGCGCGGATCGCCAATGCCTCCACGCTCCGGCCCGAGCCTGCGAAGGCGGAGTAGGGCCATTCCGCCGCGGGATGGTCGCGTTCACGTCGGCGCATTCGTCCTCTGCTAGTCTCAGGTCGACCGGGCGTGCCGCTCGGCGTTCGAGCTGGAGTGCATGATGTCCAAAACCATTGCGATCCTCGCCCCCGGCGCCATGGGCAGCGCCGTGGCCCGCCGCCTCAGCGACAACGGTGCGCGCGTGCTGACGTCCTTGAAGGGGCGGAGCGAGGCGACGCTGAAACGCGCGGCGGATGCTGGCATGATCGGCGCCGAGGACGACGCGATCGCGGATGCCGACATCATCCTCTCGATCGTGCCGCCGGGCGAAGCCGTGGCGCTGGCCGAACGGCTGGCCGCGCTGATCGTCAGGCGCGAGAAGAAGCCGATCGTGGTCGATTGCAATGCCGTCAATGTCGATACCGTGCAAAGAATCGAGGAGATCATCGGCTCGGCGCAGGCGCCGTTCGTCGATGCCGGCATCATCGGGTTTCCGCCGCAGCGAGGGGGCAAGAGCCCGGCCTTCTACATGTCCGGCGAGCACGCCAAGGATATCGCCGTGCTTGGGGATCTCGGTCTCGACGTGCGGATCGTCGAAGGCCCGGTCGGTGCGGCGTCCCGTTGAAAATGTCCTATGCCGGCATCGTCAAGGGTCTTGCCGGCATCGGCTCGGCGATGGTCATCGCGGCGACAAAAGCGGGTGCGGCTGATGCGCTGCGCGACGAGCTTGCGCTGAGCCAGCCGGCCATTTTGGCGCGGCTCGAAGTCGCGCTGCCCGACATGATCCCGAAGGCCTACCGCTGGGTTGCCGAGATGCGGGAGATTTCCGGATTCCTCGGGCCCGATCATCCGGCCAGCCAGGTCTACGAGGGCTTTGCGAGGTGGTTCGAGCACCTCGCGGAGGATGAGAAGGGGGAGGCGGCGGACGCCGCGTTGATGAAGGCCTTCGCGGCGAGCATCGCGCGGAAGAACACTTAGGGCGCGTACTCTCATGCTGCCATGTCCTGGCAGCACGACGTAGTATGCCTCGCCCGAGGCTCGCCGATGTCCCGCTCGCAACGACTGCTCGATCTGATTCAGGTGCTGCGCCGGCATCGACGGCCGGTCGCGGGCGCCGCGCTCGCCGACGAGGTCGGCGTGTCGCTCCGCACGCTCTACCGCGACATCGAGACCTTGAAGGCGCAAGGCGCGCACATCGACGGCGAGGCCGGGGTCGGCTACGTGCTGCGGCCCGGCTTCATGCTGCCGCCGCTGATGTTCAGCGAGGAGGAGATCGAGGCGCTGGTGCTCGGCTCACGATGGGTGGCGGAACGCGCCGATCAGCCACTCGGCGACGCCGCCCGCAACGCGCTCGCCAAGATCGGAGCGGTGCTTCCGGACGACTTGCGCGCTGGCCTCGATGCGTCGAGCTTGCTGATCGGCCCGGGTGAAGCGCTCGCGGCCGGTGATACCGAACTCGCATCGATCCGCGATGCGATCCGTGCCGAGCGCAAGATGCAGATCGCCTATGCCGACGGCAAGGGAAGTCCATCGCGGCGCACGATCTGGCCGTTCGCTCTGGCCTTTTTCGATCGCGTGCGCGTCGTCGTCGCCTGGTGCGAGCTTCGTGACGGCTACCGGCACTTCCGGACGGACCGCATCACGGCGCTGAAGTCGACGGCCAAACGCTATCCACGACGGCGCGCCGCGCTGTTGAAGGAATGGCGCGCTCTGGAGGGCGTGCCGGAGCAGTGATGGCCTCGACGCTGCTGACATAAACTGACAGCATGCCGAGCTATAGGTCTCTTCGTCGCGCTCCCGTCACCGAGCGCCGAACGAGGAGACCTCACATGCCAGACTTCAGCTTCCTGTTGCTCCATGTCGAAAGCCCGGCGGCAAGCGCCAGGTTCTATAACGAGCTGCTGAATATCCCCATCATCGAGCAGTCGCCGACATTCGCCATGCTGCCGTTGCGTGACGGCGTGATGCTCGGATTGTGGTCGCGCGCCACCGTCGTACCGAACACCGCGGGACAGCCCGGCAGCAGCGAGGTGGCGTTTACGGTCAGCGACGCGGCCGCCGTGGAGGAAACACACACGGCCTGGAAAAGGGGCGGACTTGCGATCGCCCAGGCGCCGACCCGGATGGACTTCGGCACGACCTTCGTCGCGCTCGATCCGGATGGTCACCGCTTGCGCGTATTCGCGCCGGAGGCCGCATGAGCCCGCGGAGCTGGATCGCCGTCGCCTCGGCCGGGCATGTGCGCGTCGGCCGGGCCCAAGGCTTCGTGGCCTAACCCGCCCCGATCAACGGGATCGCTTCGTCCCGTTCGTACAGATACAGCAGGCAGCGCAGCGCCTCGCCGCGCTCGCCTTTCAGCTTCGGATCCTCTTTGAGGATCCGAAGCGCCTCGTCTCTGGCTTGGGCGATCAGCTGGCCGTGCACCTCCGGGCGCGCGATGCGGTAGCCGGGCAGGCCGCTCTGGCGCACGCCCAGCACGTCGCCTTCGCCGCGCAGCTTCAAATCTTCCTCGGCGATGCGGAAGCCGTCGGTGGTCTCGCGGATCACTTTCAGGCGCGCCTTCGACATTTCGCCGAGCGGCTCGCCATAGAGCAGGATGCAAGTTGACGCCTCCGAGCCGCGTCCGATGCGGCCGCGGAGCTGGTGCAGCTGGGCAAGGCCGAAACGCTCGGCGTTCTCGATCACCATGATGGTCGCGGCCGGGACGTCGACGCCGACCTCGACCACGGTGGTCGCGACCAGGAGGCCGATCTCGTGCGCGGCGAACTGGCTCATGACGCGGTCCTTCTCCGTGCCCTTCATCTGGCCGTGGACGAGACCGACGCGGTCGCGGAAACGCTTTTGCAGGGTCTCGAACCGCTTGGTCGCGTTGGTGAGATGCTCGGTGCCCTCGGCCTCGGATTCCTCGACCAGCGGGCAGATCCAGTAGACCAGCTTGCCGGCTTCGAGCGCGCGGCCGACGCCTTCCATGACCTCGCTGATCCGGCTCATCGGCACGGCGCGGGTATCGATCGGCTGGCGGCCGGCCGGCTTTTCACGCAGCTCGGAAATGTCCATGTCGCCGAAATAGGTCAGCACCAGCGTGCGCGGGATCGGGGTTGCGCTCAGCACCAGCACGTCGACGGCCTCGCCCTTGGATGTCAGCGCAAGGCGCTCGCGCACGCCGAAACGGTGCTGTTCGTCGACGATGGCGAGCGCGAGATCCCTGAAGACGACATCGTCCTGGATCAGCGCATGGGTGCCGACGAGCAGGTCGATCTCGCCCGCGGCGAGCTCAGTGATGATCTCGCGCCGTTCCTTGCCCTTCTCGCGGCCGGTGAGAATGGCAACGCGCAATCCCGCGCGCTCCGCGAGTGGGGCGATGGTCTTGATGTGCTGGCGCGCCAGGATTTCGGTCGGGGCCATCAGCGCGGCCTGCTTGCCGACCTCGGCGACCGCGGCGGCAGCGAGCAGCGCCACCACGGTCTTGCCGGAGCCGACGTCACCCTGCAGCAGGCGCAGCATGCGCACCGGCTGCTTCAGGTCTTCGGCGATCGCCGCCGCAGCGCTGCGCTGGGAGGGTGTCAGCGCGTAAGGCAGGGCGTCGATGATCTTGTTGCGCAGATGCCCGTCGCCGGCATTGCGCACGCCGGCGGGGCGGCGCAGCTGCGCGCGGATCAGGGCAAGCGCGAGCTGGCCGGCCAAGAGCTCGTCGAAGGCGAGGCGCGACCAGAACGGCCGGTCGGGCAAGATGTCGGTCAGCTCGACCGGCTGGTGCACGCGATTGAGCGCTTCCGCGATCGGCGGGAAGTCGCAGCGGCGCAGCACCTCCGGGCTGATCCATTCCGGCAAAGCGGGAAGCTTTTGCAGCGCCTGCGCGATCGCGCGGCGGAGCGAGCCCAGCGCGAGCCCTTCCGTCAGCGGATAGACCGGGTCGATCCCCGACAGCTTCGAGATCGCCTCCTCGTCGAGCACGCGGTCGGGATGCACGATCTGCGGGATGCCGTCATACATCTGCAGCGTGCCGGAGACGTAGCGCTTCGCGCCCATCGGCAGCAGCTTCTCGACATAGCCCGGCTTGGCGCGGAAGAAGGTCAGCACCACGTCGCCGGTATCGTCGCTGGCATAGACCAGATACGGCGCGCGCGCGTTGCGCGGCGGTGGCGGGCGGTGGCGATCGACGGTGACCTCCAGCGTCACCATGGTTCCAACGGCCGCGTCTCGGATCTTCGGCCGGGCGCGGCGGTCGATGACCTGGCTCGGCAGATGCAAGAGCAGATCGACCAGCCGCGGCGTCTCGCTGCGGCTGAGCAGGTACTGCAACAGCTTGTCCTGCTTCGGACCGACGCCGGGCAGGCTGGTCACGGGAGCAAACAGCGGATTGAGCAGGCTGGGGCGCATTTGTGGAATCTAGAACCGTTCGCTGTCGTGATGGCCAGTTTTGTGCGGGACGTCCACGGCTTTATTCCGGCCTGGCCATGACGGGCCTGCCTGGACCGGCGGAATGCTGCCGGTCCAGGCGCGATCATGCTACGCGGCGCGAAACGCCGCGCCTTTGAACCGCTTGACCGGCCGGCCGCGCTCGAGCTGGTCGTGTGCCGCGTGCGCCTCGGTCCGGGCGGCGATCGCGGCCAGCTCGCCTTGCAGCCCGAGCAAGGCCGCCAACCGGTCCAGTGCCAGCGCCTTGTTCCGATGCTGCGAACGTTCTTCGCGCGCCACGACCGCAAGCCCGCTCGGAAGGTGGACGGCCCGCACGGCGCTTTCGGTCTTGTTCTGGTGCTGGCCGCCCGGGCCGCCGGCACGGAAAGCTTCAAAGCGAACGTCCCCGGCGCTGATCGCCTTCGGCGCGTCCGGCAGCGCAGGAAGCTCGACAATTCCGATGAACCAGTTCTTGCGCTTGTGATGCGGCCTCAGCGGGCTCTGCGCCGTCCATTGGATCGCGCCGATCCACGGCCGCGCAAAGGCAGCCGCGCCATCGCCATGGACGACAACGACCGCCGATGCCGGACCGTGCTTGTCGGGGCTGGGGCCTTCGAGATGGTCGGTATCGAAGCCGAGCGCGGTCGCTTCGGTGATGAGCGCTGCAACGGCGTTCGCGACCGCGATCCGGCATTCCGCCGGACCGCGTCCGCTGGTGAACAGGAGCCGGATCATCGGCGATCCTCCTTCCAGCTCCTGTCGCGCTTGCCGCTCGCCGCGGCGGTGGACTGGCCCTTCTTGAAGGTCAGCAGCGGCCGGAACGTGGCCACCACGCGCACGAGACCGAACTCCACGAGATCGGCGATGACGCGCTCGATGCTCTTGTAGGCGTCCGGCGCTTCCTCCGCGAGCAGGCCGCGATCGCCGCAGACGACGATGCCGCCGAACGGGTTGCGTTCCAACTTTGCGACGTCCGACTTCTTGACCCGGACGCGGCCATGCATGGACGCGCGGTCGTATTTGCGCCCCGCCCCGTGCGCGAGCGATGCAAGCGCCTCGGCCTGCATGTCCGCCAAAGGCTCGACCAGATACGACAGCGTTCCGCGCGACCCCGGCACCGGCACCAGTCCGCGATCGGCGGCCGCCGCTCCCTTGCGATGCAGCGCCAGAACGTCACCGGCGGCGTCATGCCGGCACTCGACCATGTTGTGCGCGAGGTCGCTCACCGGACGCAGACTGGCCCGCGCGGCAACTCCGGTCCGCTCTGCAATGATGCGGCGATTGAGCTTCGCCCATCGCACCGCGTGATCGTGGTCCGCCAGATAGGCATTTGCCGCGTCGCTGCCAATGGACAGCGACCCCTGTCCGCCCTGCAAGGCCCGCTCCAGGATCGAGAAACCGAGACCCCGCGAGCCCGAGTGAACCAGGACATAGGCCAGGTTCCGGTCGAGGCCGGCGCGTGCAGCGGCGTCCGGCGCCAGGATCTCATCGAGGGCCTGGAGCTCGCAGAAATGATTGCCGCCGCCGATGCTGCCGAGCGCGGCATCGAAGGCGGTGGCGCCGAGCTCAGCGTCGGCAAGCGCGGTCTCGACGCCGCCGTCCCAGGGCTGGTCGAGCGCGTGCATGCGCTCGGCAAGATGATCGAGCCGCAGTTTGCGCGCTGCGACGTCGAGCTCGAACAGGCCCATGCCGCAGCCGATGTCGGAGCCGACCAGTTGCGGGTGGATACGCTCGGACAGAATGGCGCAGCCGACGGGGCCATACTTGCCGGGATGCAGATCGGGCATGGCCGCGACCGCGCGGACTCCGGGCAGACCTGCGACCTGTTCCAGTTGCAGTGTGGCGTTGCCTTCGATCCACGATTTGGACGAGGCGAAGAGGTGGATCGGCGCGCGGCCGTCCACGTTGGGAAAAGTGCCCATTGAAAGCTTTCAGGAGATAGGGATCGTCGACACGCGCGAGACGCGCGTGGTTTCCCTAACGGCGCGGCCAACGCACGCGCAGTTTAGGCGATGCCCTCGACGGGGCGGCGAGACATGATCGTCATCGAGCCTTCTCCCAGAGATGATCGCGCCAGAAGGGCGCCGGATCGGGCGAGACACATAGCGGCGAAATTGCAAGGCCGCAAGTCACAGTTGCTGCGTGGCGGTGGCGCGGCCCTTCCGTTGCGAGTGGGTCCGGCGATCGGACCTGCAGGCCACACCCGGCATTTTTGCACGGATCCTCGCGGGGAAAACTGCTGACTTTCCAGGGGGCAGGGCCTATATCACCCCCGCCCGGCACGTCCGGGCTTTCTGCGTTTGACTGGATTTGAGACATGACGGGAACGACACGATCGAGCAGCGGGCTGGATGACCGCCGCAAGCGGCTTCTGTTCCGCTGCTGGCATCGCGGCACGCGCGAGATGGACCTGATCCTCGGCCGCTTCGCGGATGCCGAGATCGGCAATTTGTCCGACGCCGAGCTCGGCGAGCTCGAGCGCCTGCTCGAGGTCAACGATCCCGATCTCTACGCCGCCATCACCGGCGACAAGGTGCTGCCGGCCGACGTCACCGGCGCGCTGTTTGCCCGCATCAAGGGGTTTCCGATCGCGGACGGCAACGCATGAAGCAGGGGATGAAATCTCCGGCCGAGCTGCTCGCGCCCGGCCGCGCGCTGACGCTTGCCAATGTCGCGGAAGGTGCCGAAGGCCTCGTCGTCTCCGATCTCGCCCGTGCCATCGCGGCGCGGCCGAAGAAGCCGGCCGTCAGCCTTGCGGTCATCTGCCGCGACGGCGGGCGCATGCAGTCGCTCGAGCGGGCCCTGCGGTTCTTCGCGCCCGATCTGCCGGTGCTGACCTTCCCGGCCTGGGATTGCCAACCCTATGACCGTGTCTCGCCACATGGCGGCATTCTCGCGCAGCGCCTGACCACGCTGGCGCGGCTGGCCTCGCTCACCGGTAGCGACAAGCCGCTGATCGTGCTGACCACGGTGAACGCGGTGGTGCAGCGCGTGCCCGCGCGCGAGCTCGTCGCGGCGCAGGCGCTCTCGGTCGCGCCGGGCAACGTCGTGCCGATGGACACCGTCGTGGCCTGGCTCGAGCACAACGGCTACAACCGTTCCTCCACCGTGCGCGAGCCCGGCGAATACGCCGTGCGCGGCGGCATTCTGGACCTGTTTCCGGCCGGCCTCGAGCAGCCGGTGCGCTTCGACTTTTTCGGCGACAGCCTGGAATCGATCCGCTCTTTCGATGCTGAGACCCAGCGCACGCTGCTCGACATGCGCTCGCTCGACCTCGTGCCGGTCTCGGAGTTCCAGCTCGTCACCGACACCATCCGCAGATTCCGCATGGGCTATGTCGCCGAGTTCGGCGCGCCCGAGCGCGACGATGCGCTGTATGAAGCGGTCAGCGAGGGCCGTCGCCATCCCGGCATGGAGCACTGGCTGCCGCTGTTCCAGGACCGGATGGATACGCTGTTCGACTACCTGCAAGGCGCATCCGTCGCGATCGAGCCGCAGGCCGAGGACGCCGTGCGCGAGCGCTTCAAGCAGATCCTCGATTATTACGAGGCCAGGCGCGAGGCGATGGAGCATCCCGGCGGCGGCGCGATCTACAAGCCGCTGCCGCCTGACCGGCTGTATCTGACCGAGGAGGAATGGGGCAAGCGCCTCGGCGAGATCCCGCTGGCGCGGCTGACGCCGTTCTCGGTGCCGACCGACGGTACCGGAGTCGTCGATGCCGGCGCGCGCAAGGGCCGCGACTTTGCGCCGGAGCGCAACGACAGCAATGTCAACGTGTTCGAGTCCGTCGTCAGCCACGTCATGGCGCTGCAGGCGCAGCGCAAGAAGGTCGTGATCGCGCTGTGGACGGAGGGCTCGCGCGACCGCATGAATTCGATGCTGCGCGACCACAAGCTCGCCCATACCACCAGCGTCGACTCCTGGCGGACGGTGCAGGCGACGCCGCGCAACGAGACCATGCTCGCCGTGCTCGGCCTCGAAAGCGGCTTCGAGACCGACGAGATCGCCGTCATCAGCGAGCAGGATATTCTCGGCGACCGCCTGGTGCGGCCGCGCAAGGCCAGCCGCAAGCTCGACAATTTCATCTCGGAGGTGACGAGCCTCACCGCTGGCGACATCGTCGTCCACGTCGATCACGGCATCGGCCGGTTCATCGGCCTGCAGACGCTGGACGTTGCCGGCGCGCCGCATGACTGTCTCGAGCTGCACTATGCGGCCGAGACCAAGCTGTTCCTTCCGGTCGAGAACATCGAGCTGCTGTCGCGTTACGGCTCTGATCAAACCACGGTCGAGCTGGATAAGCTCGGTGGCTCGGGGTGGCAGACACGCAAGGCGAAGCTCAAGAACCGCATCCGCGAGATCGCGGGCGAGCTGATCAAGATCGCGGCCGAACGCATGCTGCACGAGGCGCCGAAGCTGCCGGTGCAGCAGGGCGTCTACGACGAGTTCTGCGCACGCTTCCCCTATGACGAGACCGAGGACCAGCTCGGCGCCATCGAGTCCACGCTGAAGGATCTCGAAAAGGGCCGCCCGATGGATCGCCTGATCTGCGGCGACGTTGGCTTCGGCAAGACCGAGGTAGCGCTACGCGCCGCCTTTGCCGTCGCGCTCGACGGCAAGCAGGTCGCGGTCGTGGTGCCGACCACGCTCTTGGCGCGCCAGCATTACCGGACCTTCACCGAGCGCTTCAAAGGCTTCCCTGTCAACGTCGCGCAAGCCTCGCGCCTGATCCCGACCAAGCAGCTCAACGAGGTCAAGAAGGGTATCGCCGACGGCTCGGTCGACATCGTCGTCGGCACCCATGCGCTGCTCGGCAAGACGATCAAGTTCCGCGACCTTGGCCTGCTCATCGTCGACGAAGAGCAGCATTTCGGCGTCAGCCACAAGGAGCGGTTGAAGGCGCTCCGTGCCGAGGTGCATGTGCTGACGCTGTCGGCAACCCCGATCCCGCGCACGCTGCAATTGGCACTGACCGGCGTCCGCGAGCTCTCGATCATTGCCTCGCCCCCGGTGGATCGCCTGGCGGTGCGCACCTTCGTCGCCCCGCACGATCCCTTGATGATCCGCGAGGCGCTCTTGCGCGAGCGTTATCGCGGCGGCCAAGCGTTCTACGTGGTGCCGCGCATCGACGATCTCGCCGAGGTCAAGGACTTCCTCGACAAGAACGTGCCCGAGATGAAGGTTGCGGTCGCGCACGGGCAGATGCCCCCTGCGGTGATCGAGGACATCATGACCGCGTTCTACGACGGCAAGTTCGACATTCTCTTGTCGACCACGATCGTCGAGTCCGGCCTCGACATCCCCAACGCCAACACGCTGATCGTGCATCGCGCCGACATGTTCGGCCTTGCCCAGCTCTACCAGCTGCGTGGCCGCGTCGGCCGCTCCAAGCTGCGGGCCTACGCGCTGTTCACGCTGCCGGCGCAGCAGAAGATCACGGCGCAGGCCGAGCGCCGGCTCACCGTGCTGCAATCGCTGGAGACGCTGGGCGCCGGCTTCCAGCTCGCCTCGCACGACCTCGACATTCGCGGCGCCGGCAATCTCTTGGGCGAGGAGCAGTCCGGCCACATCAAGGAGGTCGGCTTCGAGCTCTATCAATCGATGCTGGAGGAGGCGATCGTCAATCTCAAGGCCGGCGTCTCCGAGCCCGCCGCGGACCGCTGGTCGCCGTCGATCACCATCGGCATGCCCGTGCTCATCCCGGAGGACTATGTCAGCGACCTCTCGGTGCGGTTGTCGCTGTACCGGCGCCTCGCCGATCTCGACACCGAGGAGGAGATCGAGAATTTCGGCGCCGAGATGCGCGACCGCTTCGGTGTGCTGCCGGACGAAGTCCGCTACCTGTTCAAGGTCGCCGCGATCAAGGCGTTCTGCCGCCGGGCCAATGTCGAGAAGATCGACGCCGGCCCGAAGGGCGCCGTCATCGTCTTCCGCGACAATTCCTTCGCCCATCCCGATCGCCTCGTCACCTTCATCCGCAGCCACGGCCAGGCCGCCAAAGTGCGGCCCGACATGAAGGTGGTGTTCCTGCAGGACTGGGAAACGCCGGAAGAGCGCCTCGCCGGCACGACCGAGATCATGCGGCAGCTGGCGCAGCTCGCCGAGAGCAAGAAGGCGGCGTAGGCCCGGCTCTCACCACGTCATTGCGAGGAGCCCTTGCGACGAAGCAATCCAGAGTCTCTCCGCGGAGAGAGTCTGGATTGCTTCGCTGCGCTCGCAATGACGGTGGTTGTTGCTGGCAGCTCGCGAAAAACTACGACGCCGCCCGTGACGCGTCCGCCGACAGCCGCGCCAGCAAGGACCTTGCCGTATCCGACGGCGACAGCGAGTCCACGCTGACCACGGGATCGCTGCGCATCTCGTGCTTGCCGTTCGAGGTGTGCCGCATCACCGCCGACAAGCGGCGGGCGATCAGATGCGCGGTGCGGAAGTCGGTCTCGGCGAACACCACGATCACCGAGCCGTCCTTCTGCGCCGCGCCAAAATCCATCTGCCGCATCAGGCGGCTCAAAATGCGCGCGGCGTCGAGCTGGGCGCGGGAATTGTTGGGGTCGAAGGCGAAGCGGGCGACGGAGAGGCCGCCGCCGCGGGCGAGCGTCTGCTCCACTGCCTTGGCGAAATCACGGGCGAAGGCTTCCACCGTGAGCAGGCCGCTGCGCGGATCGAGCCAGCCGCCGGCATCGATCGAGCGCAAGGTGCGGCTCAGCTGCGCTTCCATGGCGTGCTGGTGGATCAGGGGCAGCGCGTTAGCCGCGATCCTCGCCGGCTCGCCCGCGATCAGCTCGAGATTGGGCAGGTCGTAGCTTTGGGTGAGCTGGTGGGCGGTGACGACCACAGGCAGGTTGCGAAATCGAGCGTCCTCCGTAAGCACCGTGAGGAAGGCATCGGTCACGCGCGCGGTAAAACCTTCGGCGAGCACGACGCCGTCGAGGTCGCGGGTGTTGAGGTGTTTTGCGGCGGCCTCGATCGAGAGCGCCCCGACCACGCCGATGCGTTCGCCGAGCGCGACGGAGAGCGCGGGATAGGCCGCGCCGCGGCCGATCAGGAGCACGGTGGCGTCGCGTGCGGGATCGCCTTGCGGCAGCGCGAACTTCACTTCGGGCAGCCGGCGCAGAACCGTTGCGTGCAATGTACGCACGCGCAGCGCAGCCCGGAGCCGCGCGATCAGCCGGTCAGGATTGCCGCCGCGCGAGGAGAAGGGCAGCGCGTTGAGCGGCAGCGTGCCCGCCGCATCCAGGGCCACGAAGGGCAGGTAAGGCGATTGATCGGCGATCTTCTTAGCAAGCCGCGTTACATGCGGCTCGTGTCCGGCATGGACCGCAGCGAGAACCGCGGCCGGCTGCACCTCGTCGACCGCGCGCGATGCGCTGGTCCAGTCGGTGTCGACGACGGGAAAGAGCCGGGCCTCGTCCAGCGCCGCCACGAAGGCGGGACGTTCGGCATCGGACACAAACAGGATCGGGCCCGCCTGGGACATCGAGTCACTCAAGATCACGCAACAGATGCCGCGCAATCTAGTTTGGCCGCCTTAATGCTGCGTCAACGCAAGCGCTGAAACCGCGCCTAGGCCGCCCCGGAGCGGTCCCGAAAAGCCTCGACCATCAGGGGGTTAAGCCCGAGCTCGCTGAGCGCCTCGCGGGCGCGGGCATTGTCCTGGGCGCGCCCGGCGAGCCGGTGGCCCGAGAGCCGGTCGGGCAGCGCCGTGAGCAGGGCACCCTGGCCGAGCCGGCGCGCCCATTCCTGCAGGTCGTTGGACAGGAAGCGATAGCCGCCGACGGCCATGATGCCGGAGGGCGGCGCGGTGATGCAGATCGCGCCGCTCGGGCGGTCGAGCCGCGCGGCATAGCCGGTGTCGACATAGTCGCGCGGCGGCTGCGCCGTCAGCGTCTCGCCGACCGGCTGCGGCGGGGCGTAGGCTGCGATCGGCACCATCGCGCCGCGCAGGCCGAGCGTGCCCTTCGGCGTCAGCAGGATCTCGCCGGCGATGGAGGAGCCGGACTGCTCGCGCGGGGCGCCGTGCGGCCCCGGCATCACCGGCACCGGCATGCCGTCCTCGCCGCGGCGGGCGCCGAACAAACCGGCCTCGCCGAACAGATAGACGTCGGTCAGCGGCGCGTGCGGCGCGATCCAGGCATCGCTCGCCGCCACCTGCTCGGGCGCGCGCCACAGGCCGATGACGTTGCGCAAAGTGGGCATCCGCGCCGCGAGGTCGGCATCGCCGAGCCGCAGCGCGAGCTGCGCCGGCGCGATCAGCACCTCGCATTCGTGCTCGTTGATCTGCTGCTCCAGCACATCGTTCTCGAACGGATGATGCAGCGCCAGGGTGCCGCCCGAGAGCAGCCACACCGCGAGCGAGGAGGCGAGCCCTGCGAACGACATCGGCGTGAACGCCGCCATCACCGTCGCGCCCTGCTTGATGTCGGCTTCGAGCGACATCGCAAGGCCGCCCGCGATCAGGCTGAAATGCGGGCGCGGCACCGGCCGGAAGCCCTCAGCCGTGACATCGAAGGAGATCATGGCCGCCTTGCGGCCGTCCTGGATCACGGCGCGCGTGGTGCCGGGCGGGCGGGCCAGGACGTCGTCGAGCGAAGCCATGCCTTCGGGCAGGTCGCTTCCGAAGCCGTAGACGTGCCGGATCGAGAACGCCTCGGCCGCGGCGTGCATGGCGAGATCGGCATAGCTGACGCCATCGACCGTGCTCATGGTGACGATGGCCCGCGCGGCGGTGCGGTTGAGCGCGGCGGTCAGTTCCGCATGGCGCCACAGCAGCGGCAGCACCGCGACGACGAGGCCGGCGCGATGGGCGGCGAGCACGGTCAGCACGAACTCGACCGTGTTGGGCAACTGGATCGCGATGACGGAATTGGCGGGCAGGCCCGATTCGACGAAATGCGCCGACAGCGCCTCGATGGCGGTATCGGCCTCGGCATAGGTCATCCGCCGCGGCTGGTGCCCGGTGATGCGCGCCTTGTTGAGCGGATCGAGCAGGGCGGTCGCCCGCGGCTGCCGCGTCAGCGTGCGCTGAAACAATGTGTCGAGCGTCGGCGATACGGCTGGCTGGTTCACGGCGTCACTTCGCTTGATGAGCTTGCGGCTGCCCCTTCGACCACCAGGTCTCCGGCAAATAGCCCGAGAGCGAGGTGGTCTTGGGCCGTTCTATCCGATTCCAGCGCGCGATCCATTGCTCCGATACGTTAAACAGCGGGATTGTGTAGACGCCCGCGATCAGGACGCGGTCGAGCGCGCGCACCGCCGAAACGAAATCCGTATGTTCACGGGCCTCGAGCAGGGCGGCGATCATGGCATCGACGGCAGGATCCCTGGCGCCCATGTAGTTGCGGGTGCCCGGATTGTCCGCGGCCGCGCTGCCCCAATAGAAATACTGCTCGTTGCCGGGCGACAGCGACTGGTCCCAGCGGTTCTGGATCATGTCGAACTCAAAGGCGAGCCGGCGCTGGTCAAATTGCACGGGATCGACCGAGCGCACGCTGGCCTCGATGCCGGCGCGCCTGAGGTCGCGCTGGAAGGCGAGCGCGATGCGCTCCTGGTCGCGCGTCGTGACCATGATCTCGAAGGTGAAGGGGGCCTTGGTCGCGCGGTTGCGCAGCGCGGTGCCGTCGAGATCGTAGCCGGCCTCAGACAGCAGCTTCAGCGCGGCGCGCAGCGTGGTGCGGTCGCGGCCTGATCCGTCGGTGACCGGCAGGCGGTAGCTGCCCTCGAGGATGTCGGGCGGGATCTGCGCCGCGAACGGTTTGAGCAGCTCGCGCTCGCGCGCATCGGCAGGCCTGCCATAGGCCGACAACTCCGAGCCGGCGAAATAGCCGGCCTCGCGCGAATAGAGCCCGAAGAAATAGCTGCGGTTGACCAGCTCGAAATCGAACAGCAGCGTCAGGGCCTGCCGCACGCGGATGTCGGCGAAGATCGGACGGCGGGTGTTGAACACCAGGAATTCGGACGGCTGCGGCATGCCGGGCTTGACGGTGTCGCGGATCACCTCGCCGCTTCTGGCGGCCGGAAAGTCATAGCCGTCGTGCCAGCGCAAGGGCTCGTGCTCGACGCGGAAATCGTAGAGGCCGCGTTTGAATGCCTCGAACTGGCCGTTCGCCTCGCGAAAATAGTCGAGCCTGATCTCGTCGAAATTGTAGAGCCCGCGATTGATGGCGAGGTCGCGGCCCCAATAATCGGGATTGCGCGTGAGCGTCACGCTGGCGCCCGGCTTCACCGCCGTGACCCGATAGGGGCCCGAGCCGAGCGGCGCCGTCAGCGTCGTTTCCTCGAAGGTCGCGACGTCGATCGCGTGCTTGGGCAGGATCGGCATCAGGCCGAGAATCAGCGGCAGCTCGCGGTCGTTGGCGCCGGTTAAGTCGAATCGGACGGTGAGAGGATCGGGCGCTTCCGCCTTCGCAACCTTGCTGTAATACTGCCGGTGATTGGGACGGCCGCGGTCGCGCAGCAGCAGCCAGGAGAACAGCACGTCCTCGGCGGTGACCGGCTTGCCGTCGGAGAAGCGGGCGCGGGGATCGAGACGGAAGGTGACGAAGCTTCGCTCGTCATTGGTTTCGACCGTCCTGGCGAGCAGGCCGTAAAGCGTGAACGGCTCGTCCTGCCCGCGCGCCAGCAGGCTCTCGACCACGTAGTTGCGGACCGGCTGCACCGCCAATCCCCTGACGATGAAGGGATTGAGGCTGTCGAAGGTGCCGAGAATACCCCAGGTCAGGCGGCCGCCCCTGGGGGCATCGGGGTTGGCATAGGGCATGTGGCTGAAATCGGCAGGCTTCGCCGGCTTGCCGTGCATGGCGATCGCATGGGCCTCCTCGGCCGCGGCGGCGCCGGCCGACAGCACCCCGCCAAGCGCAAGGGCAAGCGCACAGAGGCGGAGGCCGGGGCCCTCGAAGAGGCGCTGGAACATGAACATCGGCACACGGTGATTCGAGGACCGGCGGGCCCGAATCTTATCACAGGGAATTTGATGGGGCTTTTGCACCAGACCGGCCAAAGACGCTTGTCGGCATTGATCTTTTCGTCGGCCACGTTAAGAAGGCACCCAATCGCGCAAGAGCGTCGAGCCCGTCACTTATCCGCCTCAATTGACGGGAAGAGAGCCGCGCCCAAGGCGGCCAGGTTCGGCGCTTCGGAGCGGTTCGGGCACTTCCCGTTCAGAAAGGGTTTTCCGCAATGAATTTCCGTTACTTGGCCGCGTCCGTCCGGCCGCGCGGGCGGCTTCTCGCCCTGTTGACGGCGACGGCGTTGGCCGTTCCGTTTGCCGCCGAGGCCCAGACCCCTGCGCCGGCCCCCGGCGCACCCGTTGCGCCCAAGGCCTCCCCGGCCCCGGCTCCGAAGGCGGCTCCCAAGGCAGCTCCCAAGGCTCCGGCGCCCGCAGCATCCCCGCAGGCTCCCGCGCAGCAAGGCGCCCCGCAGCAGGGCGCAGCCCAGCCCGCCGATCAGCAGATCCAGCTGATCTATGCGCCCTGGACCAAGTTCTGCCTCAAGGGCCAGGACGCCAATGCCAAGCAGGTCTGCTTCACCGGCAAGGACGGCCGCATCGAATCGGGCCAGCCGGTCATCGCGGCCGTGATCATCGAGCCGGAAGGCGAGCCGAAGAAGATCCTGCGCGTGACGCTGCCGCTCGGCATGCAGCTCGTCCACGGCACCCGCATCATCGTCGACAGCAACGCGCCGCTGCAGCAGCCCTATGTGATCTGCTTCCAGAACGGCTGCATGTCCGACTATGAGGCCACGCCCGAGCTCATCAACAACATGAAGAAGGGTCAGAATCTCGTTGTCCAGGCGATCAACGCCAACGGCGCGCCGCTGACCTTGCCGCTGCCGCTCACCGGCGAATTCCAGAAGGCCTATGACGGTCCGCCGACCGATCCGAAGGTGTTCGAGGAAACCCAGAAGAAGCTCCAGGAAGAGCTTCAGAAGAAGGCCGACGAGCAGCGCAAGAAGCTCGAGCAGCAGGGTGGTGGCGCGCCCGGCGCGGCTCCGACTGGTCAGAAGTAATCGGGAGCAAATCCCGGACGTGAAAAAGGCGCTCGGTTCGAGCGCCTTTTTTGCTGGCCGCCGATCGGCGACGATCAGTTCAGCGACGGATTGCGCGGACGATAGCCGCCGGCCTTGTCCTTGATGAAGATCTCCGCAACCTGGGAATGCCGGACCGGCTCGCCGGAATCATCCGGCAACAGGTTCTGCTCAGAGACATAGGCGACGTATTCGGATTCAGCGTTCTCCGCGAGCAGGTGGTAGAACGGCTGGTCCTTGTGGGGCCGCACCTCCTCGGGAATCGACAGCCACCACTCCTCGGTGTTGTTGAATTCCGGATCGATGTCGAAGATCACCCCCCGGAACGAGAAGATCCGGTGGCGAACGACCTGTCCGATCTGGAATTTGGCGGTCCGCGCTTTAATCATTCCCCGTCGATAGACCAGGATTGTGGCCGATGCTAGTGCCCTTAGCCGGAATTAACCTTCGTTTCCGGGACGGATAGCCCCCAAGCCTTCAGAAAAAACTTCAGCAATGGTCGATATCCTCAATCTGGCGCTACCTTATTTCGGCTTGATCTTCGTCGGTTTCGCCTGCGGCAAGGTCAAGTCCATCCCGGAATCGGGGCTCGCCTGGATGAACTTCTTCCTGCTCTACGTGTCGCTGCCGGCGCTGCTGTTTGCGATCATGTCGAAGACGCCGTTTTCGGAATTGAACAATCCGCCGTTCCTGGTGGCGACGACGCTGTCGACGGTTGCGGCATTCACGCTGGCGCTGGTTGTCGGCAAGCTCTTCGGACGGCTGACGCTGCGCGAAGCGACGCTTGCGGGCCTCTCCGGCGGCTACGGCAATATCGGCTACATGGGCCCGGGCCTCGCGCTCGCGGTGCTCGGGCCGAAGGCGGCCGCGCCGACCGCGCTGATCTTCTGCTGCGACAGCATCTTCCTGTTCACGATCGTGCCGCTCTTGATCGAGCTGTCCGACCGCGACCATCCCTCGTTCGTCCACGCCTTCGGCGTCGTGCTCAAGCAGATCGTGCTCAATCCGCTGATCATGTCAGCGTGCTTCGGCGCGGCGGTGGCCGCATTGCATATCGAGCTGCCGGTCGCGCTCGACCGCACCATCACATTCCTGCAGAACGCGGCCGCGCCGACCGCGCTGTTCGTGCTCGGCGTGACCGTGGCGCTCCGTCCGTTCGATCGGGTGCCGTGGGAGGTGCCGGGCGTGATCGCGGTCAAGTTGCTGATCCATCCGCTCGCGGCGTTCGCCCTGATGCTGGCGTTCGGCCCGTTCGCGCAGCCCTGGGCCGCCACCGCCGTGCTGATGGCCTCGCTGCCGCCGGCGCTCAACGTGTTCGTCATCGCCCGGCAGAACGATGCCTGGATCGAATCCGCCTCCGTCGCAGTGCTGCTTGGCACCTTCGCGTCGGTGGTCACGCTGACCAGCGTGATGTGGGCGATCCAGACGGGACGGCTGGCGTTTCCGTAAGCGGGCTTGGCCGCCGCCAATCCTACCGCCGCCAGGTCGGCGTCAGGCCTTCGCGCATCGCAAAGCGCCGGAGCGGGCCGATGGCGCCGAGGAGGTGCATGCCGACTGCGCGGACGGGCTGGAGCGGCAGGAAGTCGTTGAGCAAGGAGCGGTTGGCGATGTCGATCGCAAAGGTGCGGCTCAAGATGTCCGGCCGGCGGGCGCGATCATAGCGCTTGAGCACGTCGTCCGCGCCGGGATCCCGTCCCGCGGCGATGGCATCGCCCGCGAGCCGGGCGATATCCGCGGCATCGCGCAGGCCGAGATTGAGGCCCTGCGCGCCGATCGGCGGCACCACATGGGCGGCTTCGCCGACCAGCGCGATACGGTCGCGACCGAAGGATTTCGGACGCTCGATCGCGAGCGGGAACAGGTTGCGCCCGGGCTCGACATTCGTGCGTCCCAGGATCGAATGCGACTGCTTCTCGATCTCCGCCGACAGCTCCTCGTCGCTCAGGCCGCGCAGCCGTTCGGCCTCTGCTGGCGCCGAAACCCAGACGATGCTCGAACGGTCGCCGGGCAGAGGCACGAACACGCAAGGCCCGTGCGGCGTGTGGAACTCGGTCGAGACATTGCGGTGGGGCCTGCTATGACCGACGTTGAAGGTCAGCGCGGTCTGGCTCAGCTCGCGCCGCGTCACCTCGATGCCGGCGGCCTCGCGGCACAGCGAGTGCCGGCCGTCGGCGCCGACCACGAGGCGAGCCGAGAGAAACTGTCCGGACGCCGTGCGCAATGCGACGTCGTCGGCTTCGATGACCACGCTTTCGGCCTCGTCGTCGAAGCGGACCAGATTGGGCAGCTCGGCCGCGCGCGCTTCCAGCGCCAGCATCAGCGAGCGGTTGTCGATGTTGTAGCCGAACGCGTCGAGGCCGATTTCGTGACAGGAGAAGCGCACCTCCGGCGCGCGGAACAGCCGGCCGGTGTCGTCGACGAGGCGCATGACTTCCAGCGCAGCAGCCTTGTCCCGGCAGCGCGACCAGACGTCGAGGCTTTCCAATAGATCGATGGAGGCACCGAGCAATGCGGTGGTGCGATTGTCGGCATAGGGAACGCGGCGCGCCACCAGTGCGGTCCGGGCACCCGCCTGCGCCAGGGCGATCGCCGCGGCAAGTCCGGCCGGTCCACCGCCGACCACGGCCGCGTCATGGAGTGTCGATGCATCTGTCATGGAGCGACATTTGACACGCCGGGCGGCAAATTCAAGCCCACCTATATTTCCCTGATTTTATGGCGAATTGTGCGATCGTGCGCCGCAATGGCGGATGTGCAAACCGGTCGCATTCTGATAGCAGAAGCCATGGATATTCAGCAGGATTCCCTGAAGCCGAGACCGGCGATCCGCGCCGCGGCCTTCTCCGTGCACATCTTCACCGCGTTCGGCGCGGCGATCGCGCTCCTGGCGATGCTGGAGGCCGTGCGCGAGCACTGGGCGGCGATGTTTCAATGGCTGGGCGTCGCGCTGATCATCGATGCGGTCGACGGGCCGATCGCGCGCCGGCTCGACGTCAAGAACGTGCAGCCCAACTGGTCGGGTGACGTGCTCGATCTCGTGGTCGACTTCGTCACCTATGTGTTCGTGCCGGCCTATGCGATCGTCGCCAGCGGCATGTTGCTGCCGGTCGCGGCTCCCTTGCTGGGCATTGCCATCATCGTCACCAGCGCGTTGTATTTCGCCGACCAGCGCATGAAGGCCGACGACAATCATTTCCGCGGCTTCCCGGCGCTGTGGAATGCGGCCGCGTTCTATCTGTTCCTGCTGCATTGGCCGCCGCTGTGGGCGACGCTGCTGGTCGCCGCGCTGGTCGTGCTGACGTTCGTGCCGTTCCATGTGCTGCATCCGGTCCGCGTCGTCCGGCTGCGCTGGCTGACGATGTCGCTGATCGCGATCTGGGCGGTGCTCGCCTTCTACACGCTGCAGATGGATTTTCGCGTCGGCGCCGGGGTGACCCTCGTGCTCTGCGCCATCGCGCTCTGGATCAGCTTCAGCGACGCCTTGATCCGCCTGGCAAGATCCCTGGCGAGATCCTTGGTGTGATGCACCTGTTGACCAGCCCGGAAGCCTGGGCCGCGCTGCTCACCTTGACGGCGCTCGAGATCGTGCTCGGGATCGACAACGTCATCTTCATCTCGGTGATCGTCGCACGCATCCCCAAGCAGCAGGCGCATCGCGCCCGCCAGATCGGGCTGGCGCTGGCGCTGGTCTTCCGCATCATCCTGCTCAGCGTGCTGGTCTGGCTGATCGGCCTGACCGCACCGGTGTTTTCGTTTGCGGGGTTCGACTTCTCCTGGCGCGACCTGATCCTGATCGGCGGTGGACTGTTCCTGATCGCCAAGGCGACGCACGAGATTCACGGCGAGGTCGAAGCCGATGAGGGCGAGGGCGAGGAGAGGTCCGCGGGCAACGCCTTCTTCTGGGTGATCGTCCAGATCGTGATCATCGACATCGTGTTCTCGCTGGACTCGATCATCACCGCGATCGGCATGGCCCAGGACATCGAGATCATGGTCGCGGCAGTCGTGATCGCCTGCCTGATCATGTACATTTCGTCGGGGCCGGTGTCGCGATTCGTCGCGGAGCATCCGACCACCAAGATGCTGGCACTGGCCTTCCTGGTGCTGATCGGCGTCGCGCTGGTCGCGGACGGATTCCACTTCCACATTCCGCGCGGCTACATCTATTTCGCAATTGCGTTCTCGGCGGCGGTGGAGTTCTTCAACGTGCTGGCCAAGCGCAACCGCAAGAAGGCGAGCAAGCCGTCGGCCTAGCCGGTCCTGCGGGCGTCGAGTTGACAACGCGGGCGCGATGGCTTTCGCTCAGCCGCAAGAAGAGGAGGTCAGGTGATGACCAAAGCCATCCGTGTGCACAAGGTCGGAGGCCCCGAAGCCCTGGTCTATGAGAGCGTCGATGTGCCGGCGCCCGGGCCGGGCGAGGTGCGCATCCGCCAGCATGCGGTGGGCCTCAACTTCATCGACGTCTATTACCGCACCGGCCTCTACAAGGCGCCGGGATTGCCCTTCATCGCCGGCAACGAGGCTTCGGGCGAGGTTGTCGCGGTCGGGCCTGGCGTTACGCATTTTCATCCCGGCGACCGCGTTGCCTACTACCACAATCTCGGGGCCTATACCGGCGAGCGCAACCTGCCCTGGGAGAAGCTGGTCAAGCTGCCCGATCACATCACCTACGAGCAGGGCGCCGTGCTGATGTTG
Source organism: Bradyrhizobium sp. SPXBL-02 (assembly GCF_051853065.1). NCBI lineage: Bacteria > Pseudomonadati > Pseudomonadota > Alphaproteobacteria > Hyphomicrobiales > Nitrobacteraceae > Bradyrhizobium > Bradyrhizobium sp. SPXBL-02. Next base: position 4,086,283 of record NZ_CP182474.1, read on the forward strand.
AAGGGGCTGACGGTCTGGTACCTGCTGCACAAGACCTTCAAGGTCGAGCCGCATCATCGCGTGCTGGTCCATGCCGCCGCCGGCGGCATCGGCCTGCTCGCCTGCCAATGGGCGAGGGCGCTCGGCGCGCATGTCATCGGCACGGTCGGCTCGCGCGAGAAGGCCGAGCTTGCGGAGGCCAATGGCTGCGATCACGTCATCCTCTACAACGAGGAGGATTTCGTCGCGCGCGTGAAGCAGATCAGCCGCAACGAGGGCTGCGACGTCGTCTATGACGGCGTCGGCAAGGCGACGTTCCCGGGCTCGCTCTCCTGCCTGAAGCCGCGCGGCATGTTCGTCTCGTTCGGCAATGCCTCGGGCCCCGTGCCGCCGTTCGCGATCGCCGAGCTCAACAATCACGGCTCGCTGTTCGCGACGCGGCCGAAGCTCAACGATTATGTCGGCACGCGCAAGGAACTGCTCGAAGGTGCCGACACGCTGTTCGCCGCGGTCATCAACGGCAAGCTGCACGTGCCGATCAACCACGCCTACGCGCTCAAGGACGCCGCCAAGGCGCATATCGATCTCGAAAGCCGCAAGACCACGGGGGCTTCGATCTTGAAGCCGTAACTCTTCCGGAATCGACGGTTTCGTAGGGTGGGCAAAGGCGCGGAGCGCCGTGCCCACCATTTTTCTTTGCGGTGAGAAATGGTGGGCACGCTTCGCTTTGCCCACCCTGCGGCACCTACGCCACCCGTCTTGCCGCGCCGGCCTTGGTCAAGATCGCGTCGAGACATTCGATCATCTCGGCGATCTCGCTCTTCGTGACGTTCAGCGCCGGCATGAAGCGCAAGCTGTCGACTTGCGGGGCGTTGAGCAGCACGCCGGCCTCGAACGCCTGCGCGACGATGCCCGGTGCGATCGGCAGCTTGAGATCGAGCGCGAGCAACAGGCCGCGTCCCCGGACGCCGCCGAGCCCATGCCGGGCCGAGACCTTCTGCAGCTCGCTTTCGAGCAGGAGGCCGGTCTCGGTGACCGCCTTCAGGAAGTCGGGCTTATTGACCTCCTCGAGCACCGCAAGTCCCGCCGCGCTCATGATCGGGTTGCCGTTGAACGTGCCGCCCTGGTCGCCGTGCTCGAAGCAGGAGGCGCGTTCGGTCGCGAGCAGGGCCGCGAGCGGCACGCCGCCGCCGATGCCCTTGCCGAGCGTCATGATGTCGGGCGCGATGCCTGTATGCTCGTAGTGGAAGAGCTTTCCGGTCCGGCCCATGCCGGTCTGGATCTCGTCGAAGATGAGCAAGAGGCCATGCGCCTCGGTCAACGCGCGCAGCTGCTGCAGGAACCGATCGGTCGCGGGCCATACGCCGGATTCCCCCTGGATCGGCTCGAGCATCACGGCGACGGTGTTGGCGTTGATCAGCCTTTCCACCGAGGCGATGTCGTTCAGCTTCGCCTTCTTGAAGCCTGATACTTTCGGCTCGAACAGCGGCTCGAACGCCTTCTTGCCCGAGGCCGACATCGTCGCCAACGTTCTTCCGTGGAAGCCGCCTTCGAAGCTGATGATCTCGAACGCGCCGCCTTTGTGCAGGCTGCCATATTTGCGCGCGAGCTTGATCGCACCCTCATTGGCTTCCGCGCCGGAATTGGCGAAGAACACTTGATCGAAGGCACTGTTCTCGACCAGCGCCTGCGCAAGCTTGAGGCTCGGCTCGTTGTAGAAGGCCGGGCTCGGCGTCAGCAGCCGCTTGGCTTGAGCGGCGAGCGCATCGGCGATCGTGGGCGGGGAGTGGCCGAGGCAGTTCACGGCCCAGCCCTGCACGAAATCGAGATAGCGCTTGCGGCCGTCGTCCCAGAGGTAGGAGCCGGCGCCGCGGACGAACACGGCCTTGGGCCGTGCGGTGATGTCCATCAGCGCGTCATACGGATGCGTGGTCATGTCGTACTCCTCTGGAGGCGGGTGGAAAAAGGGGCGCAAAAAGCAGAAAGGCCGCACCTTGCGGGTGCGGCCTTTCTCGAAAACTGGCTGAATTCAGTGGTTCAGCGGCGTCCTCGGACATGGCGCACCCTCTCGTCGTCGCGGGAGCGACGGCGGAGCATTTCGGTGCGCTGGTTGGTCCGGGCGTTGATCATGGGGCGCGTCCGTACAGCCGAACGGCAGGACTTGTCAAGCAGGCTTTTGCAAGATGCTCGCCGAGCGTGCATCGCTCAGGTCGGGTGCGCGGCTTCCTCGGCCTCGTCGTCGCCCCAATCCGCATCCGCAATCGCGGTGACCCCTGCGTGAATGGATTAAAGTGCCACATCCCTGCGTGACGATTACTCGACGCCGTAATGCGAGAACACATCGGCGATGCCGGCGTTGATTGCCTTGGCGGCCGCGATGTCGCGCTCGGCGCCGTCACTGTCACCCTTCTTGCGCTTCGCCAGCCCGCGGCCGTAGAGCGAGCCATCGAGTCCCGGCTTGATGCTCAGCGCGGCGTCGTAGTCGGCAATCGCCGCGTCGATGTTGCCGAGCTTGAGATGGGCGAGGGCGCGGCTGTCCAGCGTCTCGGCATCGTTGGGAGCCATCTTCAGCGACTGTTCGCAATCGGCCAGCGCCTCTTGCAGGCGGCCGACGATCGCGCGGGTGAAGCAGCGCGAATTGAACACGTCCGCACGGTTCGCATTCGCTCTGATTGAGCGGTCGTAATCGTCGAGCGCCAGCGCATAATCGTGCGTATCGAAATACATGTTCGCGCGCGCATAGAAGTCGCGGTCGTTGTTCGGACTGAGATCGATCGATCTGGCGAAATCGGCCAGCGCTCGGGGGCGGTCGCCGCGGTCGCGATAGATGCGGGCGCGGTTGCCGTAGGCTGGCCCGTAGTTCGGGTCGAACTTGATCGACAGATCGAAGTCCGCAAGTGCTCTCGCATCGTCGCCGTGGTTGCTGAAGGCGATGCCGCGATTGTACAGGAGGTCGGGATCCCTGGCATCGAGGTCGATGGCGCGGCTGAAGTCGGCCACGGCGCGCTCGGCCTCGCCACGTCGCCGAAACATTTCGCCGCGATTGGCGAGCGCATGCACATCGTCTGGATTGGCCTTGAGCAGGGCCGAGCAGCCGGCGAAGCGCCGCTCGTCGCTGCCTCCGCCATCGTCGGCGAAGCACCACTGGCGGGCCTGCGCGGGCGATGGCGATCGCGCGTTGGCGGGGGCCGGCAGCGCGAGCAGGGCCATCGTCAGGACGATTGCGGACAGCTTGAGGAAAATCCCTGACGTTTCATCGTGTTTCATTGTTTCCTGCGTCGAAACCATTGCGCCTCTAGCGTGTTTGTGATCGAAGGACGCGACTTGGTTCGAACCGAATGCACCACCGCCCAGACCAAGAAGGCGGGACCAACCAGATAGCTCAAAGCCTTGTCCGATACGCCCTATCCGATCGACCTCGACAGCATCCGCGGCGCGTTTCCGCCTGGCATCGAGGCGCCGCCGCTGCTGGTCGACTTTGCGGCCTGGCTCAAGGGGCGTCCCTGGGGCAGCGTCGGCTGCTTCTCGCTGCAGGGCCAATTCTCGGATTCCGCGCCGATCGTCGACGGCAGTCCCTTGCGCGAAAGGTTTTCGCTGTTCATGCGGCTGCCGGACGGCTCGGCCGTCGGCGGCTGGTATGGCGCCGGCCTTGACCGTGACAACCCGCCGATCGTCGGACTGGGATCCGAGGGCGATTACGAATTGCTGGCGCCAAGCCTCGACGGGCTGCTTGCCAAGCTGACGTCGCAAGCTTTCGACAAGGCCTGGCGCGATCTCAAGCCGCACGACGAGGTCGAGTGCCAGACCGTCGAGCTGGCGCAATGGCTCGCCGAACGGCCGACGGGCGAGGCGGCTGCGCCGGACGAGGATGCATCGGAGCTGCCCGACTTCCGCGGCTTCATGGAAAAATGGAGCCGGGACCGCGAGGACTATTGGGCTAACCATCGCATGATGGCCGAACTCGGCTGGCGGCTGGCTGCCCATCTGCCCAAGGGCAAGAATGCCTGGGATAATACGCGTTTCGAGGTCGCGATCGTCGGCAAGCAATACCAGGCGCGAATCCTCAAGCAGGGGGCGCAGCCGTTCGAGGAAGCCACATCGATCGAATCTCTGCTGCGCGAGCTGCGCGAACAGATGTGGAAGGCTCAGCCTGAGCTCGGGTTATGGTATGCGATGAGGTTCGGACTCTACGCCGATGGTCGCGTCATGCCGAGCTTCGAATACGATGCGCGCCCGACAGTCGCCGGCGAACCTGCGAAATTGTCCGAGGCTCAGGCCGATCTCGCCCGCGCTCCGCGCCCGGAGCGCTGGGTGCCGAAATGGCTGACGGAATCCTGAAGCTCGGGATCCGAGTGTTATTGTGCCCAGCCGGCGCCCCGAAATCTTCTCCTGTCGTGCCATGCCGACCTCGCAGGAATGGCACCTTTCGATCTCGATTGCGATCCCCCTTGACTTAGAGTGCGCTCGAAGGGGTATCTGTACGTGCGTCAGTACGAGAACGGGCACACATGAAGATCGGCGATCTCGCAAAGCGAACCGGCCTGTCGGCTCACACGTTGCGCTATTACGAGCGCATCGGGCTGCTGCCATACGCAGACCGGGATCGTTCGGGCCAGCGTGACTTTGACGCATCGATCCTCACATGGATCTCATTCATCGGTCGGCTCAAGACCACGGGAATGCCGATCCGGGACATGTTGCGCTATGCGGCGCTTCGTGATGAAGGCGAAGCCACCGGGGCAGCCCGACGGCAGATGCTGGAAATCCACCGGGAACGGGTTCGCACGCAGCTTGCCGAACTCAGGGAATGCCTGCTCGTCCTTGATACCAAGATCGCCGGCTATGCCAGCGATGAACAGAGGACGAAGAAAAATGACGCACGCCCAAACACAGGCCGAAAGCCGCTTCGATCGAGGCCAGCGGGCCCTGTCGCGCATTGACGGCAGAGCCGGCGAGAAGGTGGTCGCCTCACTCGCCGACATCGCTCCGGATTTCGCACGATACGTGATCGAGTTTCCCTTCGGCGACATTTACAGCCGCCCGGACCTCGGGCTGCGCGATCGGGAGATCGCAACGATCGCCGCGCTGACGGCGCTCGGAAATGCCGCGCCTCAGCTCAAAGTGCACATCGAGGCGGGCCTGAACGTCGGGCTGTCTCGCGACGAGATCGTGGAGATCATCATGCAGATGGCCGTCTATGCGGGCTTCCCGGCGGCTGTGAACGGGCTGTTCGCAGCCAAGGAGGTGTTTTCCGCGCGTGAGGCCTGACTGCATCCCTATCGTCATTGCGAGCGTAGCGAAGCAATCCAGACTGTCTCCGCGGAGGGATTCTGGATTGCTTCGCTGCGCTCGCAATGACGGAAGAGTCAGAACCCCGCGACGCTGCCGTGCAGGTCGTACTGATCCGCCCGCTCGATTTTCGCGGTGACGATCTCGCCGACACGGAGCGGGCGGCGGCTGGAGAGATAGACGGCACCGTCGATCTCGGGCGCATCGGCCTTGGAGCGGCCCTTCGCTACGGTCGGACCAACCTCGTCGATGATGATCTGCTGGCGCGTGCCGACCTTGCGCTTCAGCCGGCGCGCCGAGATCTTCTGCTGCCGGGCCATCAGCGCGTTGTAGCGCTCCTGCTTGACCTCTTCCGGTACCGGGTTCTCGATCGCGTTCGAGGTGGCGCCGGCGACCGGCTCGTATTTGAAGCAGCCAACGCGGTCGATCTCGGCCTCATCGAGCCAGTCCAGCAGATAGGTGAAGTCGGCATCGGTCTCGCCGGGGAAGCCGACGATGAAGGTCGAGCGCAAGGCGAGATCGGGACATTCCTCGCGCCAGCGCTTGATCCGCGCCAGCGTCTTGTCCTGCGCGGCCGGACGCTTCATCGCCTTCAGCACCTCGGGGCTCGCATGCTGGAACGGGATGTCGAGATAGGGCAGCACCTTGCCCTCGTTCATCAGCGCGATGACCTCGTCGACATGCGGGTAGGGATAAACATATTGCAGCCGGACCCAGGCTCCCAACTCGCCGAGCTCGCGCGCGAGGTCGAGAAATTTGGCGCGGACCTGGCGGTCCTTCCATGGGCTCTCGGCGTATTTCAGATCGACGCCGTAGGCCGAGGTGTCCTGCGAGATCACCAGCAGCTCCTTGACGCCGGCGCCGACCAGCCGCTCGGCCTCGCGCAGCACGTCGTTGGCGGGGCGCGAGACCAGGTCGCCGCGCAGCTTCGGGATGATGCAGAAGGTGCAGCGGTTGTTGCAGCCCTCGGAGATCTTCAGGTACGCGTAGTGGCGCGGCGTCAGCTTGATGCCCTGCGGCGGCACCAAGTCCAGATGCGGATTGTGCGCCGGCGGCAGCGCGCGGTGCACGGCATCGAGCACGCTCTCATATTGCTGCGGGCCGGTGATGGAGAGCACCCCCGGATAGGCCTGCTCGATCGCTTGCGGTTCCGCGCCCATGCAACCTGTCACGATCACCCTGCCGTTCTCGGCCATGGCCTCGCCGATCGCCGAGAGGGATTCGTGCTTGGCGCTGTCGAGGAAGCCGCAGGTGTTGACGATGACGATGTCCGCCCCGTCATGCTTGCGGGCGAGCTCGTAGCCCTCCGCGCGCAGGCGCGTAATGATGCGCTCGGAATCCACCAAGGCCTTGGGGCAGCCGAGTGACGTGAATGAAATGCGCGGCGCTCTGTCCATGTAATCGCCTGGAGCCTATCTGAATTGTCTGGATTTGCGATCCAAGTAATTGAACCGATGGCGAAATTCAATAACTAACGTATGCGGCGCGCTGCTAAAGCAGGTCCTCGCGCGTATTTGGCGTGATCGGCCAGTCACCAGGGAAGGTATGGACTGACCAAGGGTTCCTAGGCTGGAAGCTCATTGAGATCGAGCCGCGTGGAGGGATCCGAGGTGAATTGCTCGAACGTGCCCGTTTTGGTTGTTATTCTCTTTCTTGCTTGATTTCACGGAGCTTAACCGCGATGCGTCTTTTCATCCTCGGCATGGCATTCGTTACCGTTTCCTATTGTGCGATGTTCCCGGCGCGAGCTGAAGTCGACAAGATCATCCATGTCTGCGATCGGCAAGAACGATTGTGCCCGGAATTCAGGCCACGCGTGAAGGTCCCCGATGGGTGGAGGAGGGACGAGGCCGCGAGCCTCAAGTACGGCGCCTCGATGTTCGTGCCCAACGGGAAGACTTTCGGCAAGGCCGAAGTGATCATCTATGCCGAAGGCCGCTACAACAAGGAGCAGACCGAATTGGTTCAATGGGTCGCAACGAGCGATAAGGATTGGGCGACGACATCCGGCAAGAATGCCAAGATCGCCACGCTTCCCTCGGTCAACCCCAAGGTCATCATCAACCGCTACGACAATCCGTCCCTGAAGGACCAGCCGGTTGAAGTGATCGCGCATTACGCCGATCTCGACCAGGACGGCAATTCCTACGTCGTGCGGCTAGCGGTCTCCGGCCGCAACGAGACGGCGGTGCTGGCCGCCGTGCCACTTATCGAAAAGATGATCGCTGGCGCGAAGATTCCGTGAGAGCGTAAGCGGAGATGGCAGCTGCCGTCGGGCGGGAGTCGGCGGCCTCGAAAGTTTGCATTCGTTGCCTCACGCGCACCCGAGTGACACGAAGCTGACCTTGGGCGCAGCCGTCTGATCCTATCTGATCTGCCTGATGGACCGGCCTGTGCTAGTTCCAATTGCCCATAATTACAACCCTTTGCATGGTTCGCGGGCGTGCTATGGATGAATCACCTGCCGTGAGTGAGCCATGAGCGCCGAACAGTCGCCCAAAATCGTGATCGTCGACGAAAGCCCGATCCGGGCCGCGATCCTGGAGGAGGGGTTGCGCGAAGCCGGATTCACCCAGGTCGTCCATATCAGCGAGATGCAGAGCCTCTTGGCCCGTATTTATGCGGCGGACCCCGACATCATCGTGATCGATCTCGAAAACCCCAGCCGCGACGTGCTGGAGGCGATGTTCCAGGTCAGCCGCGCGGTGAAGCGGCCGGTCGCGATGTTCGTCGACCAGAGCGATTCAGCCTCGATCCAGGCCTCGGTCGAGGCGGGGGTGTCGGCCTATATCGTCGACGGGCTGAAGAAGGAGCGCATCAAGCCGATCCTCGACCTCTGCGTATCCCGCTTCAACGCCTTCGCCAAGCTCCAGGAGGAGCTGGAGCGCACCAAATCGCAACTCGAGGACCGCAAGATCATTGAACGCGCCAAGGGCATCCTGATGAAGGTGAAGGGCCTGACCGAGGACGAGGCCTATGTGCTGCTGCGTTCCACCGCGATGCGCGAGAAGAAGAAAATCGGCGAGATCGCGCAGTCGATCATCACCGCGTCGGAGATGCTGAAATGACTGCTACCCTCCGCATCGGGTTCATTCCGCTGGTCGATGCTGCCGCGCTGATCGTCGCCGTCGACAAGGGCTTTGCCGCCACTGAAGGGCTCGATGTCGAGCTGGTGCGCGAGGTCTCCTGGTCGAACGTCCGCGACAAGCTCAATATCGGCCTGTTCGATGCGGCGCATCTGCTGGCGCCGGTCGCGATCGCGTCCTCGCTCGGGCTCGGTCACGTCAAGGTGCCGATCGCCGCACCCTTCAATCTCGGCATCAACGGCAACGCCATCACGGTGTCGCCTGCGCTTCATGCCGCGCTGATGGAGGAGATCGACGGCGATCGCTTCGATCCGATGGCGACGGCGAAAGCGCTGGCGAAGGTCGTTGCCAAGCGCCGGAAGGCCGGTGCGGAGCCGCTGACCTTCGGCATGACCTTCCCGTTCTCCACCCACAATTATCAATTGCGGTTCTGGATGGCTGCGGCGGGCGTCGATCCCGACGAGGATGTGCGCCTCGTGGTGCTGCCGCCGCCCTATATGGTCGACAGTCTCAAGAACGGCCATGTCGATGCGTTCTGCGTCGGCGCGCCCTGGAACTCGGTCGCGGTCGATCTCGGCATCGGCCACATCCTGCACTTCGTCTCCGACATCCTGGTCCGGGCAGCGGAGAAGGTGCTGGCGGTCCGCCAGACCTGGGCCGACAAGAACCCGGATGTGGTCGCAGCGTTGGTGCGGGCCGCCGTGAAGGCCGCCGAGTTCATCGAGCATCCCGAGAACCGGACCGAGGCGGCGCAAATCCTGGCGCAGCCGGAACGGATCGGCGTCGACGCCGAGGTCATCCAGCGCACTCTCACCGGGCGCCTGAAGATCTCGCCCGATGGCACCTTCCGCGAAAGCAGCCGCTACCTGCTGGTCGGACGCGAAGGGGCAGGGCGGCCCGATCCGGTCCAGGCCGCCTGGCTCTATGCGCAGATGGTGCGCTGGGGCCAGACGGCGCTCACCCCCGACGGCGTCAAGACGGCGATGGCGGTGTTCAGGCCCGATCTCTACGACGCGGCGCTCGGCAACAAGGCGCCGGCCGAGGCTCCCGCAGCGTTCGGCGCCTTCGCCGGGCCGACTTTCGACCCGGCCGATATCCGCGGACATCTCGAGGCCTTCGGGGTCGGACGCTGGAAAGCCTGATTCGAATTGCTTCGGTTTTGAGCATGTGAGTTGGTTGGCTAATGTTTGAGCTGAGTGCTCGAATTTCGGGTGAGTTCCCGCGCCGGCATTTGCCGTCCCTCGTTATAACCATCTGAAAATTCATGATTTTCGATTTCCGCCAAGCTGGCACGCAACTTGAATGTTGCACTGCGGCCAGCTTGTCATAGGTGCCTGCTGAGCCAAGTCCCGCAGCAACGAAGCTGATCGGACCGTGGGTGACGAAGCCGGCTCCTGAGCCAGCCTGATGTTCCTCGCGGGTCGCGCAATCCGTCGAAGCCACCGAAGGTGGCCGCAGGAGCTTCGTTACCGACCATGAAAATCGATACGCTCTCAGTCGACTTTACCGACGAGCAGAAACGCTATCTCGAAGGCTTCACGACCGGCCTGCAGATCAGCCGCGTCGGCCGCGGCCTTGGTGGCAGCAGCAGCAAGGCGAATGCCGAGCCTGTTGGTCCCGATGCCGCGCACCTCAAGGCGCAGGACAAGGTCATCGCGTCGGGCAAGAAGCTCGCCGACCAGGAGAAGTTCAAGCGCGACGAGCATCCCTTCGATGCCTATCCGCGGCTGCGCCAGCAGGCCCTCGACAACACCCCGCCGAGCCCGGCGGACAATTTCCGCTGGCGCTATTACGGCATCTTCTACGTTGCCCCGACGCAGGACTCCTACATGTGCCGCCTGCGCATCCCGAACGGCATCATGAAGCATTGGCAGCTGTCGGGCCTTGCCGATCTCGCCGACGAGCTCTGCGGCCCCTACAGCCACGTCACGACGCGCGCCAATCTCCAGCTGCGCGAGATTCCGCCGAAGCACGCGATCAGAATGATCGAGGGCATCCAGGAGCTCGGCCTGTGCTCGCGCGGCTCCGGCGCCGACAACATCCGCAACGTGACGGGAACGCCGACCGCCGGCATCGATCCGCAGGAGATCATCGACACGCGGCCCTATGCCCGCGAGTGGCACTACCACATCCTCAACGATCGCTCGCTCTACGGCTTGCCGCGCAAGTTCAACGTCGCCTTCGACGGCGCCGGCAGGATTGCGGTGCTGGAAGAGACCAACGATATCGCCTTCACGGCCTATGAGGTGAAGGACGGCTTCGGCGTCGAGCCGGGCGTCTGGTTTCGGCTCGGCCTCGGCGGCATCACCGGCCACAAGGATTTTGCGAAATATTCCGGCATCATCGTCAGGCCGGAGCAGGCGACCGCAATTGCCGACGCCATCGTGCGCGTGTTCATCGAGCATGGCGACCGCACCAACCGCAACAAGGCACGGCTGAAATACGTGCTCGACGCGATGGGCCATGACGGCTTCCTCAAACTGGTCGAGGAGCGGTTGAAGACGCCATTCACGCGCGTGCCGGAAGAGGCTTTCGCGCCGCGCCCTGCCGCGGACCGCATGGCCCATATCGGCGTGCACAAGCAGAAGCAGGACGGCCTCAACTGGATCGGCGTATCGCTGACGCTCGGCAAGCTCACCTCCGATCAGATGCGGGGCCTCGCCAAGGTCGCGCAGGATCTCGGTGACGGCGAGATCCGGCTCACGGTCTGGCAGAACCTCTTGATATCAGGCGTGCGCGACGAGAATGTCGAGCTCGCCATTGCCGCGATCAAGCAGATCGGGCTCGCGGTCGAGGCCTCGCATATCCGCGCCGGCCTGATTGCGTGTACCGGCAATGCCGGGTGCCGTTTCGCGGCGTCCAACACCAAGCGCAATGCCGCCGAGATCGGTGACTGGTGCGAACCGCGCGTCGCCATGGACAAGCCGGTCAACATCCATTTGACCGGCTGCCATCATTCCTGCGCGCAGCATTACATCAGCGACATCGGCCTGATCGGCGCACGCGTGCCCGTGAACGAGGAGGACACGGTCGAGGGCTATCACCTCTTCACCGGCGGCGGGTTCGGCCCTGACGCAGATGTCGGGCAGGAGGTCTATCACGACCTCAAGGCCGAGGACGCGCCGAAGACGGTCGAGGCGCTGCTCAAGGCCTATCTCGCCCATCGCGCCTCGCCCGATGAAGCCTTCCTCGCCTTCGCGCGCCGCCACGACGGCGAAACGCTGCGCAAGCTTGCCGATGCACAGGTGTCCGCATGAACCAGATCACGCCTCCGCCGAAACTCGACATCATTCCCGCCAGCGCGCCGTTCTCCGACGCGCAGCGCTCCTGGCTCAACGGCTTCTTTGCCGGACTGCTCTCGCCTGATGTCGCGACGCCGCTGTCAGCAGAGCAGGGCGCCGCCGTCATGCCGGCCGGCGACGGCGACGACGGCGAAGCGCCGTGGCACGACCAGACCATGCCGATCGCCGAGCGGATGAAGCTTGCGGAAGGCCGTCCCCTGCGCCGCAAGATGATGGCGGCGATGGCACAGCAGGATTGCGGCCAGTGCGGCTACAATTGCCACGACTATTCCGAGGCGATCGCGAGCCGCAGCGAAGCGCGGCTCAATCTCTGCGTCCCCGGCGGCAAGGAAACCGCGCGGATGCTGAAGTCGCTGTACGAGGAGCTCGACAAGGCGCCTGCCGCCAAAACCGCCGACAAGCCCGATGCTCCGGCGCCGGCCGTGACCGTGACGATCGCAGAGCCCGGCCGCTCGCGCGACAATCCGATCCAGGCGACCTTCCTGTCGCGCCGTCTTCTCAACAAGGGCAAGTCGGAGAAGGAAACCTATCACATCGAGTTCGATCTCTCCGAGAGCAAGCTCGACTATGTCGTTGGTGACAGCTTCGGCGTCTTCCCGCGCAACGACGTCGGCCTCGTCGACCAGGTCATCGCGCTGCTCGGTGCCTCCCACACGACCAAAGTCAATGGCAAGACGCTGCGCGAGGTGCTGATCGACGACGTCTCGCTGTCGCCGGCGCCCGACACGCTGTTCGAGCTGATCTCCTTCATCACCGGCGGCGCGGCCCGCGAGAAGGCGCGGGCGCTGGCGCAAGGCGAGGATCCCGATGGCGATTCCGCGACCCTCGACGTGATGGCGGCGCTGCAGAAGTTTTCCGGCACGCGGCCGCATCCCGAGGCCTTCGTCGAGGCGCTGGAGCCGCTGCAGCCGCGGCTCTACTCGATCTCGTCCTCGCACAATGCGACGCCGGGAAAGCTGTCACTCACGGTGGACTCGGTGCGCTACGTCATCGGCAAGCGCAAGCGGCTCGGCGTCGCCTCGACCTTCCTCGGCGAGCGGATCAACGAGGGCGAGAAGCTCAAGGTCTATGTGCAGAAGGCGCACAATTTCGGCCTGCCGCAGGATCCGAAGACGCCGATCATCATGGTCGGTCCCGGCACCGGCATCGCGCCGTTCCGCGCCTTCCTGTTCGACCGCAAGGCGACCGGCGCGCCCGGCAAGAACTGGCTGTTCTTCGGCCATCAGCGCAGCGATTGCGACTTCTTCTACCAGGACGAGCTCAACGCCATGAAGACCTCGGGTCTGCTGACGCGACTGTCGCTGGCCTGGTCGCGCGACGGCGAGAAGAAGTTCTACGTGCAGGACCGCATGCGCGAAGTCGGCCGCGAATTGTGGACCTGGCTCGCCGAAGGCGCACATCTCTATATCTGCGGCGATGCCAAGCGCATGGCCAAGGACGTCGAGCGCGCGCTGGTCGACATCGTCGCGCAGTTCGGGGCCCGGTCGACCGATGAGGCCGTCAGCTTCGTCGCCGAGCTCAAGAAGACCGGCCGCTTCCAGGCTGACGTGTACTGAGCTTCAGCTCGATCAGGACGAGGAAATTCGTTTCGATTTTGCTCGGTTCTGTAGGGTGGGCAAAGGCGCGCCCTACGCGCGCCGTGCCCACAGTCCCATGGTGGGCACGCTTCGCTTTGCCCACCCTTGTATTAGCGCGCCGGGTTAGGATGGCCCCGTTCCGTGAGGGATGGCCCAGCCCGGGTGGCCGCCCGAGCTGGGCCGCCGATCGATCGGATCGATGCCCACCGAAGCCTTGAAGGGCTGCGTTTCGTAGCAAGATCGCGGTCGGCACTTCATCGGGACCCGCATGGTTGAACGAACTTCAGGTTCGCATTCACAAGGGAGGGTCGAGGAAGATGGCCAAGCGTATCACGATCTGTGCCGGGATCGATACCGGCAAAGCTAAGCTCGACGTGGCGGTCGACGGCAGCTCGGAGCAATGGCAGGTCGACAACACGGTAGAAGGCCACCAGGCGCTGGTGGAGTGGCTGAAGCGCCGCAAGGTCAAGCGGATAGGGATCGAGGCCAGTGGAGGCTACGAGCAGGCGGTGGTCGCCGAGCTGCGGCGCAAGCGGTTCGTCGTCATCCTGTTTCAGCCGAAGCAGGTCTGTGCCTATGCCACGTTCCATCAGCTGCTGGCCAAGAACGACAAGATCGACGCGGCGCTGATCGCGATGTGCACTGCTGCGGTCAAGACGATCCATCCCGCTCCGGATCCGCGCCTGCAGCCCTTTGCCGAGCATCTGACGATGATCGACCAGATCACGGAGGACATCGCAAGACTGAAGAACCGGCTCGAGAGTTGCCGCGACACGCGGATTCAAGGGATTTGGAAGGCGCAGATCGCGCTCCTGGCCAAGTCCAAACGAGCCGAACTCAAAGCGCTGCTGGCGGCGATCCGCCAGCACCCTGATCTGGCCGCACGGCTCGATCTGATCTATAGCGTCGCCGGCTGCGGCCTGCCGACCGCCGTTGCCGTCCTGGTCAGGATGCCCGAGGTCGGCAACATCACGCGCGGGCCCGCTGCAGCTCTCGGCGGGCTGGCGCCTTATGACGACGACAGCGGCAATCACACCGGCGCCCGTCACATCGAGGGTGGCCGCGAACGCCTGCGCCGGGCGCTCTACAACGCGGCTCTCGCGGCATCCTTCCGCTGGAATCCGCAGCTCAAGGCTCTGTACGCCCGCCTGATCGCAGCCGGCAAACGCCACAAATGCGCGCGCATCGCCTGCGCCAGAAAGCTGCTCGTCACCATCAACGCCGTCGTCGCCCGCGGAACTCCCTGGGTGGCCGAGGTGCCTCACGCGCCTAGCTGCCCGCCGTCTGACCGCGTTTCTTTGTTCGATCAGGCGACCGTTTCTTCGTCCCGACCTGCCGCCACAACGACGCCGCGCGCGGCGGCCGTCAAGGCTGGCCGTCGCTCAAATCTCGCCTCACATCCGCTGCCGCCAGGCCACGCCTTGACGGTCGCAAGCGCGGCGTCATGCTCAAGGCAATCGGGCGCCGCTTCAATGGTTGCTACGAGAGCTGTCATCCCGGCGTCATCCGAGCCGGTTCCAACTGGCTCGGATTTGAACGAATAGGATTCTCGGAACCAGCACCCAAAGAGAATTTGCATCTGCGATGTGGCGCCATCAGAGAAGGCGCATCGCTATTTCCGCCGCCATCTTGCCTCCCGCCCTGGTTGATCCTTCATACTCCCGCAAATGGGGCGTTGGAGATCGACCATGCGCGAACTATCGGCGGAAGCCAGGCTGCACTTCTACGCGCGCTCGCTCTCGCGCCGGACCGGGGCGAGCATGCACCACGTTGCGATGTACAGCGCGTTTGCAGTGATCGCGGCGATCGTGTTCGGGACGCTCTCGGTGCATCCGTTTTAACGTGTCTGCGTAGGGTGGGTTAGCCGAAGGCGTAACCCACCACTTGTATGGCTGCAGCAGAAGAGGTGGATTACGCTTCGCTAATCCACCCTACAACACCGAGCCCGCTCACGCCCCGCGCTTGAACGGCGCCACCTCAATCCCCGCAGCCTTCAACGCCTGACGCACACCGCGCGCGATCTCGACCGCGCCGGGCGTATCGCCGTGGATGCAGACCGTGTCCGTGCGCATCTTGATGACCTTGCCGGACACCGACACCACCGCGCCGTCCTGCACCATGCGCACCACGCGGTCGGCGATCGCCTTGGCGTCGTGCAGCACCGCGCCGGGCTTCTTGCGCGAGACCAGGTTGCCGTCGTCCTCATAGGCGCGATCGGCGAACACCTCGTGCACCATCGGCAGGTTGGCCTCTTCGCCGGCCTTCACCAGCTTCGAATTGGCGAGCACGACGAAGATCAGGCTGGGATCCACCGCCTTGATGCCGGCGGCGATCGCCTTCGCCGTCATGTCGTCCTCGCAGGCGACGTTGGAGAGCGCGCCGTGCGCCTTCACGTGGGTGACCTTGTGGCCGGCCACGGTCGCGATCGCCTGCAGCGCGCCGATCTGGTAGGCGACGAGGTTCTCGATCTCGGCGGCCTTGAGCCCTGCGATCGGATGCCGGCCGAAGCCGTGCAGGTCGCGATAGCCGGGATGCGCGCCGACCGAGACGCCGCGCGCCTTCGCCAGTTCCACCGTCCGGCGCATGATGTCGGGGTCGCCGGCATGGAAGCCGCAGGCAACGTTGACCGAGCTTGCGAGCTCGATCATGGCGGCGTCGTTGCCCATCTCCCAGGCGCCAAACCCTTCGCCGAGGTCGCAATTCAGATCGACTGTTTTCATGGGTTGCTCTCCGCCTCTGCTCTTGTTGTCGCTTACGGCTCCGCCGTGACCTGCCACGTCCCGGCATCGACCGCGCTGACCGCATAGCCGGCCACGTTAGCATCGCTGAGCGCCTCAATGTTGAGCGCAACGGTGTCGGAAGAGCGCAGGCGATCGGGCAGGCTGCGGATCGCTTGCGCGAACTTGCGCGCTTCGTCCTGCGCTTCGGCCATGCTGACCGCCTTGAAGCGGAACGCGGTTCCTGCCGAGGTCTGGGCGAGGCGGCCGATGTCGGCCGTGATCACGGTGGCGATCTTCGGATAGCCGCCGGAGGTGCCGCGATCCATCATCAGCGCGATCGGCGCGCCGTTGCCGGGCACCTGGATGCTGCCGTTCACCGTGCCGTCGGAGACGATGTTGTGGCCGTGCAGATGCTTGATCGCGGGGCCCTCGAGCCGGTAGCCCATGCGGTCTGAGGTCGCCGAGATCTTCCACTCGCTACTTAAGAACAGCGCCTTGTTGGCGTCGTCGAACTCGTCGTCCTGAGGACCCAGCAGCACGCGGATCGGACCTGCCGCCGGCTGCGGCAGCTCGATGCGCAGCTCCGGTGCACCGCTCGCGGCATCGACAGTGAACTCGTCACCGGCCTGGAGTGGGCGCGGGTAGGGGCTGCCGAGGCCGGCGCGGGCGTTCACCGCGAGACTGCCGAACACCTTCTCGCCTCTGATGGCGCCTTCGATCGCCAGATAGGTGAAGGCGCCGCCGCGGGCGAAGCCGAGCGTCAGCGTCTGGCCGTCCTTCAGTGTCACCGAGGTGTCCATCGCGACCGGGCTGCCGGCGACGTCCGCATTGCGCGGCGCGCCCGATATCGCCACGCGCACGGCGCCGTCGCGGGCGGTGAAGGAGGCGCCGAACGGGCCGATCTCGATGGCGGCCGCGAACGGCTCGTTGCCGACCAGCGTGTTCGCCGCCGCAAGCGACAACCGGTCCATCGCCCCGCTCACCGTCAAGCCATAGCGCTGCGCGCCGTGGCGACCGCCGTCCTGGACCGAGCTGGCAGGGCCGATGCTGGCAACGACGAGCCGGCTCATGCGTCCACCTGCTCGGCGACGATCTCGCCGGCTTCCGCGGCGCGGTCCATGTCCTCGAACGTCTTGTGGTCGATGGCGTAGAACGTGACGCGGTCACCGGGCTCGGTGAGGAAGGTCGGATCGCGGTGGAGCTGATAGGTTCGGACCGGGGTGCGGCCGAGCAGGTGCCAGCCGCTCGGGGCGGCGAGGCACTGGATGCCGGCCTGGATGCCGCCGATCGAGATCGTGCCGGCCGGCGTCAGCAGCCGCGGCGACTGCCGCCGCGACATGTGCAGGAATTTGTCGAGGCCGCTGAGATAGGACCAGCCCGGCGTGAAGCCGATCATGGCAACCTTGTAATCGCCGCCCGAATGCCTGATGACGATGTCATCCGGCGTGGTGCCCAGCGTCTTGGCGACGTCCTCGAGGTCGATGCCGTGCTCGCCGCCATAGGCGACGGGCACGCGCCAGCGGCGCGCTTTGGTGACCGGCGGCAGCGGCCGGGTGGCGATGGGGAGGATCTTTTCGCCAAGCGCATCGAAGCCGATCTTGCCGGGATCGTAGTGGACCAGCAGCGAGCGGTAAGTCGGCACGGTCTCGGTGATGCCGTCGATGGGCGCAGCTAGCAGGGCCTTGTCGAGCGCCAGGACGCGCTGGTTGGCATCGTCGTCGATGGTGCGGCTGAACTCGACCGTGACGGCACTGTCGCCACTGGGCAGAAGGCGGGGCGGGGGAAGCGTCGCGGCCATTGAGCTGTCAGTGCGCTGTCGGTATCGGGCTTCTCAGGAACGCGGGCTCGACCTTGAGTTCCGCTTGTCCCTGCTTCGCGTAAATGTGCCCGCAAGTCCAATAAATTAATCCAAGGGCGCGCGATAAACCCTTGTTATCGCGTCGCATAACAGCTCGGCGCGCCTTGCGTAATTGCCAGCCTCTTGGCCCTTGACGCAAAGCTCGCGGCTCGCAAGATGCGCGCGTTCTTTCCCGCACCTCGGAGCTCGTTCTCGTCCATGTCGCTGTCCCCCGAAGCCCGCAAGACCCTCGCCGGCATCACCACCGCCACCATCACCACGGTCCTGCTGAAGAAGGGCCTGCGCAATGTGTGGATGCGCGGCGCGCGTCCGCTGCGCCCCGGTTTGCCGCGGCTGGTGGGACCGGCCTTCACGCTGCGCTTCGTGCCGGCGCGCGAGGATCTGGCGACGCCGGAATCCTGGTCGTCGCCGATCTCGACCCGCACCGCGATCGAGGCGATGCCGGAAGGCTGCATCGCCGTGGTCGATGCCATGGGCATCACCGACGCCGGCATCTTCGGCGACATTCTCTGCGCCCGCATGGTCAAGCGCGGCGTCACCGCGCTCGTCACCGACGGCGTGGTGCGCGACGTCGAGGGCGTACTCGGCACCAATTTGCCGGTGTGGTGCGACGGCTATGCAGCGCCACCTTCGGTTGCGGGCCTGACCTTCGTCGGCTGGGGCGAGCCGATCGGCTGCGGCGGCGTTGCCGTTTTCCCGAACGACATCGTGGTCGCCGACCAGGACGGCTGCGTGCTGATCCCGCAGGCGATGCTCGAACACGTCCTCAATGAGGGCGTCGAGCAGGAGCGGATGGAAGCCTGGATCGTGAATGAGGTGAACAACGGCGCGGTGCTGCCCGGCCTCTATCCCATGAACGCCGAAACCAAGGCGCGCTACGCCGCCAGCAAGAAGTAACGGACAAGGAAACGAGGACCCTCATGGACATCACGCTCGCCGGCACGCGGCCGACCCGCCGCGCGCCCAAGGAAAACTTCACCGGCACCGTGTGGCAGGACCCCATCAACATGGCCCCGGCGCCTGCGCGGCTGAACGTCTCGCGCGTCGCATTCGAGCCGGGCGCACGCACCAACTGGCACCACCATCCGCTCGGGCAGACGCTCTACGTCATCTCGGGCGTCGGCCGCGTTCAGACCAAGGGCGGCCCGGTCCAGGAAATCCGTCCCGGCGACACCGTCTGGATTCCGCCGGGTGAAGTGCACTGGCACGGTGCCTCGCCGACCAACGGCATGTGCCACATTGCCATGCAGGAAGCGCTCGACGGCGTCTATTCGACCTGGCTGGAGCCGGTCACGGACGCGGAGTACGGCGCGGCTATCGGCTGACGCTCTCGTGTCCCGGACAAGACGCATCGCGCAAGGTGATGCGTCGCCGAGCCGGGACCCAGAGTCTTCCAGCGACTGAGATGCTGGGTCCCGGCTCAGCGGCGCAGCGTTACACGCTGCACCGCGTCCGGGACACGGCACCTACATGCGCTCCGCCGTCCAGGTGCCCGTGCACATCGCGCCGCGCCAGGTGCCCGAGCCGGACGCGCCGCTGAGCCGGCCGAAGCCGACGGCACGCTTGATGCCGGTGCTCAAGGTGACGTTGATGCTGCCGGCCGCGGCAACGCGGCCCGACGCTGTCACTGCGCCATTGCTCGATGCGATCTGACCGTTGTTGATCCCGATCGCGACCGTCGCGCCGTTGCCGCAAGCCTGGCTCGATGAGACAATGCGGACATTCCATGCGCCGTCGAAGCTGCTCGTCGCAGCGCCTGCCTGTGTGAGCGGGAAGACGATGGCGACAATGGTAGCGAGAAGGCCCTTGCGAAATCCCGTCATGACACGCCCCTGCGATTGATGATGCGGGGATCGTGACATCGACGAGGAACCGGCGATGTGAGGGCTGTCACGCGAGCAGCAGGCTCTGTGAGATAGCGCACGTCGCCGCGGACAAAGCAAAGGGGCCCGGATCGCGGGCCCCTTTTTTGGTCAGCGCGCCGGAGCCGAACTCAGTTCACCCGCGTCCAGGTCTGGCCGCCGCAGAACATGCCGCCGAAGGCGCAGCCCTGAACGCGTAGCCGGTCGGTGCCCTTCATGGCAATCGTCGAATCGTAGGTCGAGCCCGAGTTGGGATCGAGGATGCGGCCGGACCATTTCTGGTCCTTGCCGGGCTTCATGTTGATCAGCACCTGCTCGCCGTTCTGGTTCGACTTGCTGTCGACCGAATAGCCGCAGAGGTTGGTGCCGCATTGCTCGATGCGGACCTTGCCTTCCTTCTCCTCGGTAAGCCACATGCCGACCGGCGAATTGAGGTCGCGCGTCGGCGCAGCCGCCGGAGCAGGGGGCGCGACGGCAGCCTGAACGGGAGCGGGGGCAGGCGCCGCGGCGGGCGGCGGAGGCGGCGCCGGCGGAGCGGCAGCCACGGTCGGGGCGGGCGGCGGGGCCACGGCGGGCGCGGCCTGCTGCTCGGCCGGAGCAGGGGCCGGAGGCGGGACAGGCGGCGGCGCAACGGCGGTTTGGGCCGGCGTGGTGGCGGCGGTCGTGGCCGGCGGGGGAGCCGGCGGGGCAGGAGGCGGTGCGACGGCGGCAGAAGCGGGCGCCTGTACGGCTGCGGGCGGCGCAGCAGGAGCGGGAGCTGGTGCCGGAGCAGCCGGCGCTTGCGGGTCGACCGTGGCCTGCTGCGGCGCCGTCTCGTTCTTCTTGGCCTTCTTGGGCTTGCTCTGGCCGGTGTTGTCGTAGACGCCGGGGATCTGCACCGTGCCGCGATCGGGATCGATGCGGATGGTGTGCCCGCCATATTCGAACGTGTACTGTGCCTGCGCGGCGGTGCTCGCCAAAAGGAATGCGGCCGTGGCCAACAGCTTCCTCATTTCCGTCTCCTGAACAGGTGGTCCCGCACCGACGCTTACGCGCCGGCTCGCTTGCAAAAAGTGATCTAGATCACTGTCGTTGCTGTGAGTCGTCTTCCGGCGGTTCCGGGTTCAATAGGCCCGGAGCGGGTCCAAAGTTTGGCCGGGCAAGCGACAGGAGGACGCGCCTAATCGAACCAGGCCGCGTAGATCTTCTTGTAGGTGCCGTCTTCCATCGCAATGTGCAGCCACTGGTCGACGAAGGCCTTGAGCGCCATGTCGCGCTGGATCCAATAGGCCTTCTCCGAAAAATCGAACGGCTTTTCCGGATGCACCGCGCAGAGCACGCCGGCGTGCTGCTTCTGCTGGTAGCGTGTCTCGGAGGCGTCCGTCATCATCAGATCGGCATTGCCCTTGGCGATCTCGTCGAAGATCACGGTATTGTCTGGGAAGACGGTGATCTCGGCCTCCTTGATGTTGGCGCGGGCGAAGCGTTCGTTGGTGCCGCCGGGATTGACGATGATGCGGGTGCCCTTCTTGTCGATGTCGGGCAGCGTCTGGTACTTGCCGACATCGGCGCAGCGCGCGATCGGCGTCTTGCCCTCGCGCATGATCGGTGTGGAGAAGAGGCCTTTCTTCTGGCGATCGAGCGTCACCGACACGCCGCCCATGGCGATGTCGAACTGGTCGGATTCGAAATCCTTCATCAGCTTCGGCCAGGCCGTCGGCACGAATTCGACCTTGACCCCGAGCGCCTTACCGAGCGCTTCCGCCATGTCGACGTCGAAGCCGGAGAAACGCTGCGTGGTCTTGTCCAGATAGGTGAACGGCTTGTAGTCGCCGGTCATGCCGACGCGCAAGCTGCCGCGCTTGACGATCTCGTCGAGACGCGAGGGCGCCTGCTGCGCTTGGGCCGAAAGGCTCGCCAGCAACATCACGGCCAAGGCCGCCAAGACTCGAACGGATATTCGGACCATCATCTCTTTTCCACCCCTGCGCGAGCTGTCATTGTACAGCCGTTCGGACGTGGATTTAGACCAGATGCCCGTCGCTGGCGAGGCAGAAATCGAAGGGAATCCTTGAGGTGACGATTTCGATGTACGAGGTCTCCGTCGGCCTGTTCGTGCCCAATTTGCGCAACCTGTCGGCACTGCTCGACAAGGGCGTCGCTTATGCCCAGGCCCGCAAGTTCGATCCGGCGATTCTGCTCGGCATGCGCCTTGCGCCCAACATGTACGATCTGGCGCAGCAGGTCGGCGAGGCCTGCCGCCATGCCACGGTCGCGCCGGCTCTGCTGGCGCAGTGCGAGCCGGTGGCGCTGCCGGCGCTGGAGCACGACATGGCCGGGCTGCAGGCGCGCATCGCAACGTCGATCGAGTTCATCGAGAGCCTGCCGCGCGCGGAGATCGATGCGGCGGCGGAACGGAATGTCTTTTTCAGATTGAAGAACGGCACCGAGCTGCCCTTCACCGGGCGGGCGCTGCTGCTGACGTTCAGCGTCCCGCAATTCTTCTTCCACGTCACCACGGCCTATGACCTTTTGCGGCACGCCGGCGTTGAGCTGGTGAAGAAGGATTATCTGGGGCGTAATGCGAAGCTTTTTTGAGTTCTTCCACTATCCCGCTCGCCTGCTTGCCGACGTTCCTCCACGAGGCCACTCATCATTGGTGCTTTACCTCGCCCGTTGGTTTTGCATCGTTGCTGTTATTTTTTCGGGCTCGCCGCGAGGCGATGCGCCATTTTCTCAAGAAGGGGCAAGGAGGTGGCGACAAACTCTACGATGTGTTGGACGCTGTCATCCGGTATGATTTCGCCCAAGGGATGATGCGTCCTCTGGCGGAGGGTATTGCCCTGTTCGCTGAGCATGACGCCTGCACGGGTTTCACGGAGATCATCTCCGAGCCGATGATGCTAACGGGTACATTGTTCGCCCGCGGACTGGCGGTGCGTAGCGAGCCTGTGTGGGGAAAACTCCCTCTCGTGCTTTCCGGAGCGCGGCTCACAACATCTCAGATCAGGCGTAAGGCTGACCTCCTGATGCAGCCATTTTCGACCGCCGACGGCGGATATTTGCCTGGTTACCTGCTCATCAAGAACTTGTGGCTACAGAACTCCCTGCAATTGAACTGTAGCCACTTCGCGGACACCGACTTCTATCTTCAGTTCGTGCGTTCCTACTTTTATGATGATTGGGTGCTTGTAGCTCGACTGCTAGATCGAGATTGGCACGGAGTTGGTGCGCTTGGACCGATTTCGGAGCAGATCCAATTGAGGCTGATCTCATTTGCGACAGACGGACGACGGCAACAACAGGCTGAAGAGTTTGAGCGCCGCGGCTTGGCAGGTAAGCAACTGATAAGGTGCAGTGCTTCACTTGGGGATCTTCAGTTCCACTATGATGAATTTGACGATACGTCGACGGAGGCGGCGAAGGGGCGAGAAATGCTCCAAACCCTATACGGAGAGCTCTTCAACGACTGGCCCGAGGACGAAATGGAGCGAGCTCTGGTCAGGATGGACCTTGAGACCCTGCAATTCTGGTCGACAATCAATCTGGGCCACGTGAGCGTCGATGGCGAAGTCGTGGAGCGCCGGCTCAATTTTCAAGAGAATGGGAGGCGGCTGTTCAGCACGAAAGCGCCGGAGCAGCTTGAGGATGGGTGGAAGGGCCAGCTCGAAGTTGATCTGATGGTTGATACGGCCGAGTACGGTATGTTTGGCTTTGTAAGCTCGGGAGGCGACTTGCTCGATTCCTGGCAGCTTAGCAGTACGGAGGTTCCGGATCGACTGCGTACTTCGCGTGTACACGCCAAATCCAGAGCGCACCTTATGCAGTCATCGCAAGCCATGCTTGCACGGGCGATGGAAGACGAGCGGCTTACAATTGAGCGAACTCATGCGTACCGCGAACTCGAACGATTAGTGGAAGGAATATATGGGGAGCGTGGGCTACCTTGTGTGTCGGATGCTAAGAGTGCTCAGGTTCGCAAACTCATGGCCGTTGACGGGTTTCTGCCCCTGCTAGGTGGAGATTTGCGTTTGTTAGCCGATGCCGCTGCCGCGAGTCTCTGTGTATCCGTCGATTGCAAGCTCGAAGCTGTCTCGTCGTTTCACAGGTGGACTAGGGACGATCCGTTGGAGGCCGTCTCTCATATCGCGTCAGCGCTTGGAGACTGGGACATCCCAAGTTTCGCCATAGAGGACCGAGCCATATTTGGAAGCCTCATTTGACGTCCCCGTGGTCGGGTGCCGTCCCGAAGGGGCTTTCGGCAACGAGGCGACTGTGCGCATTGCAGATGGATCACGTGCGCCCACGTTATCTCAGGAGCGCTCCTCACAAGAGGCAAATGCTTAAGGTCTTCTAGGTGCAGCTACGCTTCGCCCTTGCGCTCGTAGTCGGCAAGCGAGCTGCGGCCGGCGATCTCGCTGCGCAGCTCTTCGAAGCGCCGCTGCGCCTCGTCTTCCTGGGTGTCGACGAAACGCACCGCGGCCTCGCTTGTCATGGGACCGCTGACCACGGGCGCGGACTGCTCGCCGATGGTCTCGTGGACGTAGTACTGCCCGTCATCGCCGCGATGGACCGTCCACTTCAGACGGATCGCGACCATGGGCCCCGGACCGACCTTGCTGTAGCCGTCGGCATCGGTGTGCTCCGGCACCAGCGGCTGCTCTTCGACCACGGGATGCTCGTCGATCACCGGATGCTCGTCCACGATCGGCGGCTCGTCAGAGGCGACGTGCTCACGCTCTCCGGCGACCACGATTTCGGTCTCGGTCTGGCGAATGACGAGAACGGGCTCGGGGTTCTCCAGAATGCTGGCGATGGTCGCCAACGCGTGGTCGGTCGGGTCGATCTCTGACAAGGGTCCATCCTCCAGCTCGCCGCGCCGGCCAGTCTGTCCCACCGCCGCCGCGTTTCAAGCCCATTACGCGCGTTTGATTAAGGCTGAGTTGGGGCTCGATCTGCACCAAAATGGGACGCTTTCTGGCGTTCCGAAGGCGGGCGGATGAGCCGCCCGCCATCGCGACGTCAGCCCAGCACATCCTGGTTGATGACGTTCTGCCTGATAGGATCGCCGTCCAGCACGCTCAGGATATTGCGCGCGGTCTGCTCGCTCATGCGGCTCACCGCTTCGACCGTGACGCCGGCGACGTGCGGGGCCATGATGACGTTGGGCAACGCGAACAGCGCGTTGCTGACCGGCGGCGGCTCCACCTCGAACACGTCGATTCCGGCGCCGGCGAGCTTTCCGGATTTCAGTGCGTCATAGAGCGCCTTTTCCTTCACGATGCCGCCGCGCGCGGTATTGATGAGGTAGGATCTATGCTTCATGCGGCCGATCCTGTCGGCATCGAACAGGCCGACGGTCTCCGGCGTCTTCGGGCAGTGGATGGTGACGAAATCGGCGTGTGGCAGTGCGGCGTCGAGGTCGGTGACCGGCTCGCATGCGGCGGCCTTGATGTCGGCGGCTGCCTTGTAGGGATCGTAGACCTGCACCTTCATCTCGAACGCCAGGCAGCGCTTGGCGGTGCGGCTGCCGATGCGGCCGAAGCCGATGATCAGCACGGTCTTGCCGTAGAGGTCGAACGGCAGCATGCCGAGGCGATCAGCCCAGGTGCCCTCCTTGACGCAGGAATGCAGCTCCTGTGCGCGCTTGGCCAGCGTCAGCATCATGAACAGCGCCGCCTCCGCAACCGAGGGCGAGTTGGCGCTGCCGGCGACCATCAGCGGCACCTTGCGGCGGGAGAGGGCGGGCACGTCGACGGCGTCGTAGCCGACGCCGATGCGGGTCACCACCTTCATGTCGCGGGCGGCCTCGAGCTCGGTCTCGCCGAAGGCGGTGGCGCCGAGTGCCACGCCATGAACCGGCGCATGGCTCTTTAGCAAGGCCTCGAAATCCCTCGCCGAGATCAGGTTCGGAAACTCGATGAGCTCGATATCATCCCGCTGGGTGAGGAGGGCACGTGCCCCTTGCGATAAGGTTTGTGTAACGAAAATCTTCTTCTTGTTGGTCGCCATCGCCCCCTGCCTGCGCTTTTTGAGGCGGCGTCACAGCACGACGCCGGTCTCCTCATTTAGCAGGTGCATGTTGTTGAGGTCCATCGCCAGGCGCATGGGTGCCCCGTCCTTGGCGCCGGCATTGGGATCGACACGGCCGCAGACCGGCGTGCCGTCGAGCCCGAAATAGACCAGCGTCTCCATGCCCATCGGTTCGGTAACGTCGAGCACGGTGTCGAAGGTCTCGACCCCTGGGCCCAGATGCGCGTGCGACTCCGTGAGATGCTCGGGCCGGATGCCGAGCAGCAGCTTGTCGGTGCGCGGCAGTGCGTTGTAGCGCGCGGCGCGGGCCGGCGGCAGCGCGAAGGCGATGCGGTCGGTGAGGCGCAGCTGAAGCGTGCCGGCGACATCCTCGAGCCGGCACGGAATGAAGTTCATCGCGGGCGAGCCGATGAAGCCCGCCACGAAGCGCGTCGCCGGCTTGTGATAGAGCTCGTTCGGCGTGCCGATCTGCTCGATCTTGCCCTTGTTCATGACGACGACGCGATCGGCCAGCGTCATCGCCTCGACCTGGTCGTGGGTGACGTAGACCGTGGTGGTGCGCACCTTCTGGTGCACCTTCTTGATCTCGATCCGCATCTGAACGCGCAGCTTGGCGTCGAGGTTGGACAGCGGCTCGTCGAACAGGAAGACCTTGGGATTGCGCACGATGGCGCGGCCCATGGCGACGCGCTGGCGCTGGCCGCCGGAGAGCTGCTTCGGCTTGCGGTCGATCAGGTCGGTGATGTCGAGAAGCCGGGCGGCTTCGGTCACCCGGGCCTTGATCTCGGCCTTGGGGTAGTGCTTGAGGCGCAGCCCGAAAGACATGTTCTCGGCGACCGTCATGTGCGGATACAGCGCGTAGTTCTGGAATACCATGGCGATGTCGCGGTCCTTCGGCGGCACGTCATTGACGACGTCGCCGCCGATCATGATGTCGCCATCGCTGATGTCCTCGAGGCCCGCGATCATGCGCAGCGTGGTCGACTTGCCGCAGCCGGAGGGGCCGACCAGCACGATGAACTCATGGTCGGCGATGTCGAGGTCGATGCCGCGCACGGCTTCGACATCGTCGTAACGCTTGACAACCTTCCGCAAAGCAACGTCAGCCATCGAACTTCAGCTCCTCGTCATCAACCCTTTGTCGCGCCGGCGGTCAGGCCGGCAATGTAGTAGTCCATCAGGAATGCGTAGATGATCAGCGGCGGCGCGGCGCCGAGCAGCGCGCCGGTCATGATCTGTCCCCAGTTGAAGACGTCGCCCTTGATCAGGGTGGTGGTGATGCCCACCGGCAGCACGAGCTGGTCGACCGACGTCGTGAACACCAGGGGATAGAGGAACTGCGCCCAGGACACCGTGAAGGCGAAGATGGTCGCGGCGATCAGCCCGGGCAGCGCCACCGGGATAAAGATCCGTGTCAGCGTCTGCAGCCAGGAGGCGCCGTCGATCAGCGCGGCTTCATCGAGCTCCTTCGGGATCGAGGCGAAATAGCCGATCATGATCCAGGTGCAGAACGGCACCGTCAGGGTCGGATAGATGAACAGCAGCACGTACCATCTGTTGAGCAGCGTGATGCCGGTGTAGTCCTGGACCAACGCCAGCATCTTGAACAGCGGGATGAACAACAGGCTGTCCGGGATGAGGTAGGTGAGGAAGACGCCGGTTGCCAGCGTCGTCGAGCCCCAGAACTTCATGCGTGCCAGCGCGAATGCCGCGGGAACGCTGATCAGCATGGTCACGAGGACGACGGCGAGCGAGACGATCGACGAATTCCAGAAGAAGCGCAGGAACTGGTTGGAGGTCAGGAGCTCGACATAGTTCGACAAGGTGGGGTGAAACACCCACCAGGGATTGGTCGCCGCCGATATCTCCGCGCTGCTCTTGAGCGAGGTGATCAGCATGTAGATCGGCGGCGTCAGGAAGAAGATCGCGAACAGCACCAGGAAGAAATAGGACCAGCGCAGCGCCCAGGCGCGGTCCCGGCTCATGCTGCCATACTTGACCTTGCGCGACGGTCCGGCCTTGTCGATTGCAAGCGTGCTCATCAGGCTTCATTCCCGCGTTTGGAGACATCGCGCAGGATGAAAATCGCTGCGATGGCGAGGATCGGCACCATGAACAGCGAGACGCTGGCGCCGAGCGGAATGTCGCTGCCTTCGATGCCGACCTTGAAGGCCCAGGTGGCGAAGATATGCGTCTGGTCGAGCGGGCCGCCCGAGGTCAGGATGCGAACGATGTCGAAATTGGCGAAGGTCACGATCAGCGAGAACAGCGCCGTGATCGCGATGATGTTCCGCATCATCGGCAGCGTGATGTACCAGATCTTCTGCCACCAATTGGCGCCGTCGATCGCCGCGGCCTCGTAGAGCTGGTCCGGCACCGATTTCAGCGCGGCCAGATACATGATCATGAAGAACGGCGCGCCGTACCAGATGTTGACGAGGATGACGGAAAAGCGCGCCCACACATTGTCGCCGAGCCAGTTGATCGGGCCGATGCCGAAGAACGAGAGCGTGTAGTTGAAGGCGCTGTAGGAGGGGTCGAACAGCCACAGCCAGGCCAGCGTGCTCATCGCCGGCGGGATCACCCAGGGCACCAGCAGCATGCCGCGCCATTTCCGCTGCCCCTTGGCCGGAATGTTGTGCACGAAATGGGCGACGATGAATCCGATCAGCGCCTTGAAGAACACGGCCGTGACGGCAAAGATGCAGGATTGCTTCACCACCATCCAGAAGGTGTCGCGCTTGAACAGGAACAGGAAGTTGCCGAAACCGACGAACTTCTGCATCGACTTGTTCAGCGTCGCGAGATGGACGGAGTAGACGGCGGGATAGAGCACCAGAAGCGCTATCAGCAGGATCAGCGGCAGCGTCAGGAAGAACGCGACCGTCGATTTTCGTCCCAGGACATTGCGAAGGCTGGCCGGCTTGCGCGCGCGCGCCGCACGGACCGCTTGACCTTGCTCAACGACGACATCGGCCATGGCGTAGCTTTCTCGGAAATTGTCGACTGGCGAAGCCGGCCCGGTCGGCCGGCTTCCTCGATTGGCGGCACGCGATGCGTGGCGGCTCACGCCTCGAGCGTGAACCGCCTGGCACACGCCCGGCATCAACTCCGCATGAAGCCCTCGCACTCGCCTTCGGCCCAGGCGAGCGTGGCCTCCATCTTTTCGCCCTGCGCATAGCGCAGCGCCATCTTGGTCAACGTCGCCTGGAAGTAGATCTGCTGCGCGATCTTGGGCGGCGCCGGAGACGCCGCGATCGACAGCGTCTGATGATTGTTGGGATTCGGATAGTGATACAGCGTCCCCTTCGGCGGCGCTTCCTCGGCCCAGGTCTTCAGCGTCGTCATGTTGGCGTAGGCGGGCAGATCGTAGCCGCCGCTCGCCGCGACAAATTTTTCGATCGAGGACGGCTGCGACAGGTAGGTGAGGAGGCTCTTGGCCGCTTCCTTGTTCTTGCTGAAGCTCCAGAGACCCCAGAAGTACGGCAGGTAGGGTGCGAAGCGGCCCTTGGGCCCGGACGGCATGCCGTGGGTCCAGCACTGCTCGGCGATCTGCGGCGCGTCGCGCCTGGCGACCGCCCAGGCGCTCGGCGGATTCAGGATCATCGCGCCGCGGCCCGAGATCAGCCATTTGTTGTTGGAGGCATCGTCCCAGGACGGAGCGTCCGGCGGCAGGAAGGCGATCAGCTTCTTGTAATATTCGAGCGCCTGACGAACGGCATCGGTCTTCACCGTGACGTCGCCCTTGGCGTTGACGAGCTCGGCACCGAACGACTGGAAGATCGCGCCTGCCGTGTCGACGCTGTCGGTGGTTTCGCCGAGGCCGATCCCGAACGGCACGCCGCCCTTGTGGCAGGCCTCGGCCGCCTTCAGGAAGGTCTCCAACGTCCAATTGTCCGCCTTTGCGGGGGCGCCGGCGGGGTACAATTCCTGCACGTCGATGCCGGCATGCTTCTTCATCAGATCGATGCGTGAGCAGGGCCCCTTGATCTGGCTTCCCGGGATTGCGGGAACGGCGAGCCACTTGCCGCCGGCCTGGCCGAGATATTTGACGGTGCCGTTGACCTCGCCGTTCTGCTTGATGAGCGGCTCCATGACGTCGTTCACCGGCTCTAGATTTTCAGAGTAGGCGTGCGGCCACCAGGTCGGCATCTGCAGGATGTCGTGGCCGGATTTCGCCTGTGCCTCGGCAGCGACCGTGAGCTGGATCTTGTTGTTGTTGCTGGTGATGTAGTCGATCGAGACGTCGACCTTCTCCTTTTCGCCCCATGCTTTGACCATGGCGGTGGAGGCGTCGTTGGCATTCGGCACCCAATGGTCCCAGAAGCCGATCGATAGCTTGCCGGCGGCGTAAGCGCCCCGGACATAGGGCGCCGAGATCAGCGCCGCGGAGGACATTGCAGTGGCAGCCACAAATTGACGTCGCGTCAGTGTCTTGCGTGACATCTCGTTTCCTCGCTTGGGTGTTGTTGTTGGAGTTTCCTCTGAGACTTCTTTCTTGAGTTCTTGTTGCTCGATTTTCTTGTTGGTGCCGTCGGCAGGCGTGAGGCAATTCACGCAGGTCGCGGCAAATTGGTAGCGCGATCAGATCATGATTGATCGCATCTGTCGAGAAAGCCGATGGCTTCGCGTCTAAAACTAATGGTGTGCCCGGAAACGTCGCAATGCGTGGCGAGCGACGCGGCTGCAGGCGCGGCGCACGGTGTTTTTTTTGCGACGCACACTTCGCGCCAAACGGTCTCAAACGCTGTCGTGCGCATTTACGCCGCAGTTTGGATAAACGCTTCGCGTGAAAGACTTTTCGGGCGTGGACAGCAATCGGCCGCGTCTGGACCTCGAAGCGGCGGAAACGATAGAGTTGCGCCTGGCGGCTGACTCCCGCTGATAGACGAGATTGATGATGGAGATGAGAATGATCAAACCGGCGCCACTCGCGCGGCTTCACCTGCGGCGATGCCTGGCGCTGGGGTCCGTGCTCGCGCTGTTGCTCGGGGCAGCAGCGGTGGCGAATGCTCAAGGTCTCGTCAAGGGCGTTCAGGAAGGCGCGGCGGCCGGAAACAAGGCGGCAGGTCCGGTCGGCGGCGTGCTCGGTGGCGCCATCGGCGGCGTGGTCGGCGTGTTCACCGGCGTGCTCGGCGTCGGCAACAATAGCAATCAGGCGCCGCCGCCCAAGGAGGCCGGCAAGGACACGGCCAAGGATTCCAAGCAGCCGGGCGGGGCCAAGGACAAGGACGCCAAGAGCGCCAAGGGCAAGGGCGCCAAGGCGAGCAAGGAGGCGAAGAACGCGCCGCAGGACAACAAGGGCAAGGACAACAAGGAAGTCACGGTTCTGACTCAGCCCGGCGCGCCGCAGCTGACCGCCGAGCAGATCGTCGCCAACAGCGATTCCTACATCGAGCGGATCAAGAGCCAGCTGAACCTCACGCCGGATCAGGAAAAGCACTGGTACGGATTCTCGAGCGCGATGCACTACCTCGGGCATAATGGCGCAGAGCGGCTCAACCTGCGGATTGCGCGCGCCAAGCGCGATCCGCCCGACGACATCATCGAGCAGATGCGCAACGAGGCCCAGTTCCTGATCGATCGCGCCGCCGATCAGCGCAACGTCGCCGACGCCGCCGAGCCGCTCTTTTCGAGCCTCGACGACAAGCAGAAGCAGGTGTTCATCCAGGAGATGGTGCACCTCAGCCACGAGCGTGGGCTGGATTGATCAAGTTGAATCGGTTCGGGCGCGTCTGAATTAACGGCGCCCGCCACGAATTCGTGTATCCACAGCGCAATTCGGTTATGCTTAGCTTCGCAAGGCTGATTGCGGGGTTGATATGGCGGACGGACTCTCCGTTTTCCTGGTCGAAGACGAGGCGTTGATCCGGATGATGATCGCCGACATGGTGGAGGAGCTCGGCCACCACGTCGTTGCGGAGGCAGACAATGTGCGCGACGCCAGCGCCTTTGCCATGACCGCGCAGTACGATCTGGCCATCCTCGACATCAATCTGATGGGCGTCTATGTCGATCCCGTCGCCGACCTGATCGAACGTCGCGGAAAGCCGTTTCTGTTCGCCACAGGCTACGGTCCGGAGCTACTGCCGTCCTTGCTTCGGCGCAGGCCGATCCTGCGCAAGCCGATCGCGATGGATCAGCTCAAGGCAATGATCGATTCCATGTTTCCCGAGCCGTCAGCCAAAATCCCGAGCTGACCGATCGCGCCTTTGGCGCATGGCCGGAGAGGGGCTCAACCGGCAGGGGTGCGGCCGTTCCTCAGCACCCTGGCAATGGTGTGAGCCGTCATGGCCGCGCGGTCCGAAGCGCGCTGGGCAGCCAGCTGGTCGCGGGCCTTTTCCTCGATCAGGAGCTCGATGAGCGCCAGCCGCTTGTCTTCGCTGTCCGCTTCGCGCAACAGGCGGTGATAGCGATGATAGTCGAAACCCGGATCCTGCTTACGCATGTCACGCCCCCGCAACTACGCCACACACGGGGAGATTGTTTCTCATCGGGAACACGCAGGCAAGCACGAACCTGCGTGGAACCGCCGGTAGGCTGAATCAGCTGTGCATGACGCGAACTCGCCGGGCGGAGGTCGCCCTCAGCCGGGATTGTGCTCGGCAAACATCGTCAGGCCGAGGAAGCTCGCATCGGGCTTGATCACGAGCCTGGTCGGGATATTGCGCAAATAGTCCTGAAACCGTCCCTTGGCTTCAAAGCGCGCCCGGAACGCGGAGGCGGCGAGGAACTCGCGGAAGCGCGGCACGATTCCGCCGGCAATATAGACGCCGCCGCGGGCGCCGAAAGTCACCGCGAGATTGCCGGCGACCGAGCCGAGGACGGCGCAAAACATCTCCAGCGTCGCGCGGCTGACCGGACAGCTGTTCTCCAGCGCAGCCTTGGTGATCGCGGCGGCATCGCGATGCGGCACCTGAACGCCGTCAATCTCGGCCAGCGCCTCGTAGAGGTTCTGCAGCCCGGAACCCGAGAGGGCGCCGCGCTCGATGGAGACATGGCCGAGGCGCCGGCGCAAGCAGGCGATCACGCGCTCCTCGCGCTCGTTCTCGGCCGGCAGGGTCGCATGTCCGGCCTCAGTGACGACGGCCAGTCGCGAACCATGGCGGTCGACCAGGCAGGAGACACCAAATCCGGTTCCGGGCCCCACGACCAGCAACGGCTCTCCGGGCAAGCCGTCGCCGCCGCCGAGCGGGACCAGGTCGGAAGACTCCAAGGCGGGCAGGGACCAGGCCACCACCTCGAAATCGTTCAGCACATGGACGCTGTCGAAGCCGAGCGCGCCCTGCAGCTCGTTGCCGTCGATGACCCAGGGGCTGTTGGTCATGACGCAGCGATTGTTGGTGACGGGACCTGCCACGGCCAGCACCGCGCGATGGGGCTGCTCGCCGTTCGACCGGCGCGCCAGCACGTCCGCGATGGCTTCGCGGACGGTCGGGAAATCCGCGACCTTGACATAGTCGATCGGTCCGGTCTGACCGCTCGGGCTCAGCGCGAAGCGCGCATTGGTGCCGCCGATATCGGCGAGAAGAATTTTTCCGGTCTTGCCGATATTCATGGCCTCATCGCCGCCACGACCTTCAGGCCCTGGCAGCCCTGTCCTCCGCTCCTTCGACCCGATCCGCCTGGCGCGGGCGGTGCGAGAATCTGCCCTTGGGTGCGCCTAGTCAACACGGACGAGGTCAAACCGTTGCATCGTGGCGGCTTGCACTGACCAATTCGCGCAGCTGCCGCGCGCGCCAGTGGTTGCGAAGCAGCGCGGGAAGGCCGACACTGAGCTGGCTCGCCCGGTGCCCTCGCGCCCGGCAGATCGAATGGGACGGCGATGAAGATTTCCGACCGCGACGTGCTGCTGGTGATCGACGTACAGAACGACTTCTGCACCGGTGGGGCGCTCGCCGTTCCCGGTGGCGAGAAGGTCGTCCCCGCCATCAACAGGATCGCCCAAAAATTCGCCAATGTGGTGCTGACGCAGGACTGGCATCCGAGCGACCACGCCTCGTTCGCGCCGAACCATGCCGGCAAGCAGCCGTTCCAGACCATCGAGCTCGACTACGGACCGCAGGTGCTCTGGCCGACGCATTGCGTGCAGGGCACGGCCGGCGCGGAATTTCATCGCGATCTCGACGTGACGCGGGCGAGCCTCGTCGTGCGCAAGGGCTTTCGCCGCGGCATCGATTCCTATTCGGCGTTGTTCGAGAACGACCATCGGACACCGACCGGGCTGCTGGGTTATTTGCGCGAACGCGAGCTGAAGACCGTCTTTGTCGCCGGCCTGGCGCTGGACTTCTGCGTCCGCTTCTCGGCGGAAGATGCGCGCAAGGCGGGCCTGGAGGTCGCCGTCATCGAGGATGCCTGTCGCGGTATCGATCTCGACGGCTCGGTCGCGGCGACCCATCGGAGTTTTCGGGACCTCGGCATTGCTGTCGTGAGCCTCGAGGCGTTTTTGTGAGGATGTCGAGGTAGCCATGGTGGACAAGACCGCCAAACCGCCACGCGGGCCAGGGCAGGCCCCCGATGATCCGCGGCTCTGGCCGTTTGCCGCGGCGCAGTTCGCCATGGATGCCTGCTTCTGGTGGCTGGAGCGGGCACCCGAGAAACAGGGTGACAGCAGCCTGCCATGGACGACGCCGAGCCGCGTTGCGCTGGAGCTCGCAACGATGCGCTTGCGCGATTGCTCGCAGACCCGGTCCGGCCAGCCGGCGCTGGTCTGCGCGCCCTATGCGCTGCACCGGGCCCTGATCGCCGATTTCGCCCCAGGACACAGCGTGGTGCAGTCGCTGCAGAATGGCGGCATCGACCGGGTCTATCTCACCGACTGGCGGTCGGCGACACCGGACATGCGCTATCTCTCGATCGACAGCTATCTCGGCGACCTCAACGTCGCTATCGACGAGATCGGCGCGCCGGTCGATCTCGTCGGACTGTGCCAGGGTGGATGGCTGTCGCTGCTCTATGCCGCGCGCTTTCCAGCCAAGGTGCGGCGGCTGGTTCTCGTCGGTGCTCCCGTGGACCTGTCGATCGAGTCCTCGCTGTCCCGGCTCGCCCGTAACGCACCCGAGCTCTTCTATGACCAGCTCGTCGCGCGCGGCGGCGGCAATGTCAGCGGCGAGGAGATGCTGCGCTTCTGGTCCAAAGCGCCTGACCACGACGCTATCGTGGCGGCATTGCAGCGGGAACTCTCGGACGAGCAGGGCACTGAGCTGCTGGCGCGGTTCGACCATTGGAACGCCGAGACGCTCAACCTGCCGGGCACTTATTATCTCGAGATCGTCAACGCGATTTTCCGGAAGAACCGGATCGCTGAGGGCAGTTTCGTCGCGCTCGGCCGCCCGATCGACCTGAAGGACGTCAGGGCGCCGATCTTCCTGCTCGCCGGGCTCGACGACGATGTGGTGCCGGCGACGCAAGCGCTCGCCACGGCCGGCCTCGTCGGCACGCCACCAGCCTTCATCGCGGCAGCGTCCGAGCCCAGCAACCATCTCGGCCTGTTCATGGGCGCGCGCACCCATGCGCACGCCTGGCCCCGGATCGCCGGGTGGCTGCGCAGCGATCTGCCCGGCGTGCTGGCCCGCAGCGCCTGAGCTCGCGGGCATAGGACCGGCCGAGGCGCAAATCCGTTATGCATGATGCCGGATGGCCTGCACGGGGCCAGATCGATGGGCTACATATGACCGGAGCTGACGGCGGCGGCCGCCGGCAAGAAGGGTACTGCGCTCGATGACTTTCCACTCGATTTACGTCCATGGATTTGCGCGTGTGGCGGCCTGCGTGACCACCTCCCACGTCGCCGATCCCACGGCCAACGCGAAAGCCGTCCTGGCGGCGGCCAATGCCTGCCATGAGCAGTCGGTCGCGGTTGCCGTGTTTCCCGAGCTATGCCTGTCCGGTTATGCCATCGAGGACCTGGTGAAGCAGGATCCGCTGCTCGATGCGGTCGAGCGCGGGCTCGCAGGGATCGTTGAGGCCTCCGCGGGGCTGATGACGGTCCTGATCGTCGGGGCGCCGCTGCGCTTTGGCAATCGCATCTACAACTGCGCCGTCGTCATTCATCGCGGCAACGTCCTCGGCGTCGTGCCGAAATCTTACTTGCCGACCTATCGCGAGTTCTACGAGGGACGGCATTTCGCCTCCGGTGCCGGCATCGCCGGCGAGACCATCGCCTTTGGCGGCATGCACGCGCCGTTCGGCGTGGATCTCCTGTTCGCGGCCGAGGACGTTCCAGGCCTCACCATCGGCGTCGAGATCTGCGAGGACATGTGGATCCCGGTGACGCCGGCCTCGGAGCTCGCGCTTGCGGGCGCGAGCGTGCTGATCAACCTCTCGGGCAGTCCGATCACGATCGGCCGGGCGCGCTCGCGCGCGCTGCTGTGCCAATCGACCTCGGCGCGCTGCCTCGCAGCTTACGTCTATTCCGCAGCCGGGGCCGGGGAATCCACCACCGATCTCGCCTGGGACGGCCAGACCTCGATCTACGAGAACGGCGTGCTGCTGGCTGAGGGCGAGCGGTTCCGCCAGGGCGGCCAGATCACGCTGGCCGACGTCGATCTCGACCTGCTCAGGCAGGAACGCGCGCTGATGGGAACGTTCGACGACAACAGGCGGCAGCGCGAGGCATTTTTCCGCAAGGTGACATTTGCCCTGAAGCCGCCGGCGGCTGATATCGGCTTCCTGCGCAAGGTCGAGCGCTTTCCGTTCGTGCCGAGCGATGAGAGCCTGCTCGAGCAGGACTGCTACGAGGCCTACAACATCCAGGTCGCCGGGCTGGTGCAGCGCATGCGCGCCACCGGCACCAAGCGCGTCGTGATCGGCGTGTCGGGCGGCCTCGATTCCACCCATGCCCTGATCGTCGCCGCCAAGGCGGTCGACCTGCTCGGTCTGCCGCGTGAGAACATCCTGGCCTACACCATGCCGGGCTTTGCGACCGGCAGCGAGAGCAAGACCAACGCGCTCGCGCTGATGAAGGCGCTGCAGACGAGCTGGCAGGAGCTCGACATCCGCACCACGGCGACGCAGATGCTGAAGGATATCGGCCATCCCTTCGGCAAGGGCGAGAAGGTCTACGACGTCACCTTCGAGAACGTGCAGGCGGGCCTGCGCACGGACTATCTGTTCCGGCTCGCCAACCATCACGGCGGCATCGTGATCGGGACCGGCGATCTCTCCGAGCTTGCGCTCGGCTGGTGCACCTATGGTGTCGGCGACCAGATGGCGCACTACAACGTCAACGCCGGCGTGCCGAAGACGCTGATCCAGCATCTGATCCGCTGGGTGATCTCCTCGAAACAATTCAGCGACGACGTCAACCGGACGCTCGGATCGATCCTGGCGGCCGAAATCTCGCCCGAGCTCGTGCCGGTCGAGGCCGGCCAGAAGCCGCAGAGCACGGAAGCGTCCGTCGGACCTTACGAGCTGCAGGATTTCAACCTGTTCTATACGCTGCGCTTCGGCATGCGGCCGTCCAAGATCGCCTTCATAGCGCTCCAGGCGTGGAAGGACGTTGCGAAGGGGGAATGGCCGCCGGCATTCCCGAGCGACCGGCGCAAGGCCTATGATCTGCCGGAGATCCGCCGCTGGCTGGACGTGTTCCTGCGCCGTTTCTTCGCCTTCAGCCAGTTCAAGCGCTCGGCCATGCCGAACGGACCGAAGGTCTCGGCCGGCGGCTCGCTGTCGCCACGCGGCGACTGGCGCGCGCCCTCGGATTCGAGCGCGGCGGCATGGCTCGAGGATCTCGAGCGGAACGTACCGAACTGATCGGAGCAGCGGATCGGGTGGGGATGATCGGATGTCGGCTGGCGATGAGGCGGAAGCGGGTGAGGAGGCCAGGGTCGTCAACGGCCTCTACATCTTCGACATCGAGATGCGGGACGGCAAGCGTGGGCAGGCCAGGGGCGTGGTCATGCTCTGCGACGGCCGCATCATGGGCGGCGACAGCTACTTCTACTACACCGGCAGCTACACCTTCCGTAACGGCAAGTGGCGGGGCGACATGATCGTCAACCAGCACACCGAGGCGGTCGGCAGGACGCTCGCATTCGGCGGCCGGGAGGTCACCTGCGGCTTTTCCGGCGTCTATTTTCCCGGGGGGGCGGAAGTCGAAGGCATGGCGCTGGTCGGCAAAACCACGGTGACATTCACGGCGCGACTGACGCTGAAGGATGCGATGTGATGGCGACTTGATTGGTTCACTTCCACGA
This sequence comes from Bradyrhizobium sp. SPXBL-02, assembly GCF_051853065.1. Taxonomy (NCBI): domain Bacteria; kingdom Pseudomonadati; phylum Pseudomonadota; class Alphaproteobacteria; order Hyphomicrobiales; family Nitrobacteraceae; genus Bradyrhizobium; species Bradyrhizobium sp. SPXBL-02. The sequence continues at coordinate 4,124,165 of NZ_CP182474.1, forward strand.
CTGCGTTCCTGCTCAGGAACCTTCGCACGGACAGAACGTTCGCGTTTGTCGTTGCGAATTGTCGAGGAGAGGGACCATGCGTCAACATTTGATGTTATCGACTGCGGCCGTCGGACTCATGCTTGCGTCCGGCCTTGCCTACGCCCAGGCGCCGGCTGAGCGCAGGGACGAACCAAGACGGACCGAGGAACCGGCCAAGGGCGCTGCGCCGCAGCGCGGCGGAGCCCAGGAACGTGTTCAGGAGCGCGCGCAGGGCGCTCAAGAACGACTGCAGGGCGCGGGCCGCGAAGAGAAGGGCGGCGCTGCCAAGCAGGAGGCGAACGACGACAAGCGCCAGCCGGCCAGTTCTGCCGAGCGCAATCAGCCGAAGGGGAAGGATCAGGCACAAGAATCTCGCGAACCTTCGCGTGATCGCAACCGGGAGGCGGAGAGCACCAAGCCGGGACGCGACAGCAAGAGCAGCGCCGATACCAGGCAGGACAAGTCTGCGCCGCAGAAATCAACCGCAGAGTCCGAGAAATCCAAGACGGGGCCGGCGGGCGCGGCTGGCCAGCAGAACGAGCGGGCGGGAGCAACGGCCAACCAGAACGAGCGCAACCAGAGCCAGCCGCCGCGCAATGCCGCCGAGCAACAGCCGCCGGCACAACAGAACAACCGGCCGGCCACCGCGACGGATACCAGCCGCACGGCTCCGACCAACAATGCACAGACCGCGCCCGGCTCCACGGGCACGCAAACCAATCAGGCCAACCAGACCACGCAGACCAACACGCAGGTCAATCAGCAGGCCCAGATGACGACCGAGAGGCAGGTGCGGATCTCCGAAACCGTGAGCCGCGCGCGCCTCGCGCAGCCGGAGCGCAATCTGAACATCTCGATCCGGGTCGGCGAGACCATTCCCTCGCGCGTGCGTCTCCATCGGCTTCCGCCCGAGATCATCTCGATCGAGCCGCAATATCGGGACTACGAGTACTTTGCCACGGAGGACGACGTCGTCATCGTGGAGCCGCGCACCCATCGCATCGTCAGCCAGGTGCCGCGCGATCCGTCGCGCGCCCGCGCGCAGATGGGCGGCAGCGCGTCGTCGAGCATGGCGGCAGCCGGCGGAAGCAATGTGAACTGCCAGATCATGCGGCGTGATGCCTCGGGCAATGTCGCCCAGGCGGAACCTTCGACCGTTGGCTCGACCGCGCGCACGGATTCCCTGAGCGTGACGGTTCAGATGCCCGGCGGCGGCACGTCCGCGCCGATTGCGCTCGGCACTGCCGCGGGGAATATCGTGGTCGCGACGCAAGGGCAGGGCGACTGCACGGTGACGATCGAGCCGCAGACGCGCTAAGCGCCGAAACAAAAGAGGCGCTGAAACGACAACGCGCCGCCCGGATGCCCCACCGGACGGCGCGTTGCTGCGTTCAATCTAAAAAGTTTCGAGGTCCGGAGTGCCTAGGAGTCCGGACCTCGTCACCTTGCCCCAGCCTTCAATCCCCCGCCCCATGTGGTCCCCCAACCCCATGTAGCGCGATCAGAGGGTGATGCCTGTGGAAGTGGCCGCCGATCGATGTCCCGCGATGTACGCGAAGGTCGGCTAGGATTCCATTCCGGATCACTACGGACACGATAGCGCTTGCCATGTGCCCGTTCGGCATCTCTCGCAGCGATCGCCGCTGCCTCACTCGCCAACGCGCGCGGGCAGGAGATGTCCACATCTCGTCCGCGCTGCCGAAGACGGATTTCACCGGCCTGTCATTGAACTGGTCTAGCGCTGCTCTCCGTCATCGCTGACGACGAAGGAGCATGCCATGTCGAAGCCGGTGCTGGGCGCCGCATTGTCCATCAAATCGATCCCTGCGCATCGCGACTGGCTTCTCGAAAAGCAGCGCGATCTGGAAATCCAGGACTTCTTCCGCGCCGATCTGCTCGATAGCGACTGGCGCGCAACCGCCGGCGAGATCAAGCAGATGCTTTCCGGTCACACCGGCCGGCTCGGCATCCACGGCCCGTTCTGGGGCTTCAAGATCGACAGCCACGATCCGATGATCCGCCAGGCCGTGACCAAGCGTCTGCTCCAGGGGCTGGAGGCCGCCGAGTTCCTCGGCGCCACGCAGATGGTGATCCACTCGCCGTTCACGACCTGGGACCACAACAATCTCGATCTCTATCCGGACAACCGCGCCAATATCGTCGAGCGCGTCAAGGCGACGCTGGCCGAGGTGATCGCGCGTGCCGAGACGATCGGCTGCGAGATCGTCATCGAGAACATCGAGGACAAGGACCCGCGCGACCGCGTGCGGCTCGCCAAGGCTCTGGAAAGCAGCAAGGTCCGGGTCTCGCTCGACACCGGACACGCCAACTATGCCCACATCTCCACCGGCGCGCCGCCAGTCGATTATTACGTCGAGACCGCCGGCGACATGCTGACGCATGTGCACCTGCAGGACACCGACGGCTTTGCCGACCGGCACTGGGCGCCGGGCGAAGGCAACATTCCCTGGGTCGCCGTGTTCCGCGCACTTGGCCGGCTGACTTCAAATCCACGGCTGATCCTCGAACTCCGCAATCACGACGACGTCCGCAAGGGCGCGGCGCATCTCGCCGCGCTCGGTCTCGCCGAATAACAGATATCACCAAAGGGCAGGGGTCCTCCTCATGAGCAAGCTCACCCGTCGCACCATCCTGAAGTCCGGCGGCGCCGCCGCAAGCACCTTGCTGCTGCCGCGCTTTGCGATCGCGCAAGCAGACAACCGTCCATCAGTGACGATCGCGGTGCAGAAGGTCACCAATGCGAACGTGCTCGACGTGCTGCGCGAGCAGTCCAATGTCGGCGAGCGCGTGTTCTTCTCCTCGATCTGGGAAGGCCTGATCTCGAAGAACTGGCGCGGCAGCCTCGAAGCAGTGCCAGGCCTTGCCACCGAATGGCGCCGCATCGACGACCAGACGGTCGAGGTGAAGCTGCGCCAGGGCGTCAAGTTCCACAACGGCGACGAGTTGACGGCGGAAGACGTTGTGTTCACCTTCAGCCGCGAGCGCATGTTCGGCGAGACCGAGGCCAAGAACCGCTCCACCATCAAGGCGTTCGAGAAGATCCCGACGCCGCGCCCGGGCAAGGAGTTGCCGCCGGACGTCCCCGCGGTCGCCCGCCGCATCTGGCCGGACCTGGTGCGCGTCGATGCCGTCGACAAGTACACGGTGCGCTTCTACAACGCGACGCCCGACGTCACCATCGAGGGCCGGCTGTCGCGCTACGGCTCGGACATTATGAACCGCCGCGCCTGGGAAGAGGCGGCGAGCTATCTCGACTGGGCCCGCAAGCCGGTGACGACCGGCCCCTACAAGGTCGTGGAGCTCAAGCCCGACGTCTCGCTGACGCTCGAAGCCCATGATGAGTATTGGGGCGGCCGGCCGCCGCTCAAGCGCATCCGCTTCCTCGAAGTGCCCGAAGTCGCCAGCCGCATCAACGGCCTCTTGTCGGGCGAATATCAGTTCGCCTGCGACATCCCGCCGGACCAGATCGCCGGCATCGAGAAGAATTCCTCCTTCGAAGTGCAGGGCGGCACGATTCAGAATCACCGCCTCACCGTGTTCGACAAGAACCATGCCGTGCTCGCCAATCCACTCGTCAGGCGCGCCTTCACCCATGCGATCGACCGCCAGGCGATTGTCGACAGCCTGTGGGCCGGCCGCACCCGCGTGCCGAAGGGCCTGCAATGGGAATTCTACGGCGACATGTTCAACGCCGACTGGAGCGTGCCGGCCTATGATCCCAAGCTGGCGCAGGATCTGCTCAAGCAGGCCAATTACAAGGGCGACCCGATCCCGTACCGCCTGCTCAACAATTACTACACCAACCAGGTCGCCACCGCGCAGATCCTGGTCGAGATGTGGAAGTCGGTCGGCCTCAATGTGCAGATCGAGACCAAGGAGAACTGGTCGCAGATCATGGAGCGCGCGCCGACCCGCGCCGTGCGCGACTGGTCGAACTCGGCCGCGTTCAACGATCCGGTGTCGTCGCTGGTCGCCCAGCACGGCCCGAACGGCCAGCAGCAGCAGATCGGCGAATGGACCAACGCCGAGCTGAATACGCTCTCCGAATTCCTGGAGACCTCGACCGACCGCGCGGCGCGCAAGAAGGCGTTCCGCCGCATGCTGGAGATCGCCGAGCGCGAAGATCCCGCCTACACGGTGCTGCACCAGAACGCGACCTTCACGGCCAAGCCGAAATCGATCAAGTGGAAGGCGGCGCCCGCCTTCGCGATGGATTTCCGCGCCGGCAATTTCGAGGTCTGAAGGTGCCCCCGCTGGTCAGCATCGAGGACTTGCGCGTCGCCTTCAATGGCGTGCCGGTCCTGCGCGGCGTCGATATTACCTTGCAAAAGGGCGAGGCCATCGGCCTCGTCGGCGAGTCCGGCTCCGGCAAGTCGGTGACGTGGCTGGCCGCACTCGGCCTGTTGCCGAGGCATGCGCAAGTCTCGGGCTCGGTGCGGCTCGACGGGCGCCAGATTCTCGGCGCTCCGGCCGCCGAGCTCGACCAGGTCAGGGGCGGGCGCATCGCCATGATCTTCCAGGATCCGGCGAGCGCGCTCAACCCGGTGCTGACCATCCGCAAGCAGCTCTGCGAAGCGCTGGCGCTTCATCGCAATCTCTCCGGCAACGCCGTGAAGGCGGAAGCGCGGCGGCTGCTCGACCTCGTCGGCATTCCCGACGCGGGCCGGCGGCTGGAGGCCTATCCGCACGAATTCTCGGGCGGCCAGGTCCAGCGCATCATGATTGCGATGGCGCTGGCCGGCAATCCCGATCTCCTGATCGCGGACGAGCCGACCACCGCGCTCGATGCCACCATTCAGGCGCAGATCCTGGAGCTGCTCTCCACGGTCCGCCGCGAGCTCGGCATGACGATGGTGCTGATCAGCCACGACCTCGGCGTCGTCGCGGAGAATTGCGACCGTGTCGCCGTGATGTATGCCGGCCGCATCGTCGAGCAGGCCCCGAGCAACCAGCTGTTCGCCGATCCCCTGCATCCCTATGCGCAAGGGTTGATCGGCGCGCTGCCGCCGCTCGATGGTCCGCGGCGGCGCCTCACCGCCATCCCCGGTACCGTGCCTGATCCCGCGCACATGCCCGGCGGTTGCGCCTTCGCGCCGCGTTGCGCGCTGGTCGCGGAATCATGCGGCCTTGCGGCGCCGAGCCTGGCGCCGATCGCCGATGATCGCAGCGTCGCCTGCATCCGCGCCGAGGCCTCGCGCCGCGCGCTGCTCGGGATTGCCGCCGAATGAGCCCCCCACTCGTCGAGGTCTCCGCGATCTCGCGCACTTATGCGATGCGGTCCGGAATGTTCGGGCGAGCTGCGGCCGTGCATGCCGTCGACGGCGTGTCGCTGAGGATTGCCAGAGGCCAAACGCTAGGTCTCGTCGGCGAATCCGGTTCAGGAAAATCCACCACGGGGCGCATCGTGCTCGGCCTCGAGCCGCCCGACAGCGGCGAGGTGCGGTTCGACGGCAAGCCGATGGCCGCGCCTGGGACGACGGCGTGGCGCGCGCAGCGCGCGCGGGTGCAGATGATCTTCCAGGATCCGCTCGGCGCGCTCGACCGGCGGCTGCCGGTCGCAACGCAGATCCGCGAGCCGCTCGACATTCACGGCCTCGGCACGCCCCCGATGCGCGAGGAGCGCGTCCGCGAGCTGCTGCGCGCCGTCGAGCTCACGCCGGCGCATGGCGCGCGTTATCCCGGCGCGCTCTCCGGCGGCCAGCGGCAGCGCATCGTGCTGGCCCGGGCGCTCGCCACGAAGCCGGATTTCCTGGTTTGCGACGAGCCGGTCAGCGCGCTCGACGTCTCGATCCAGGCGCAGGTGGTGAACCTGCTCTGCGATCTCCAGGCGCAGCTGTCGCTGACGCTGCTGTTCATCAGCCACGATCTGCGCGTCGTCCGGCAGATCAGCAATGTCGTCGCCGTGATGTATCTCGGCCGCATCGTCGAGATCGGCAGCGCCGACGATCTGTTCGCGCGGCCCGAGCATCCCTACACCCAGGCGCTGGTCTCGGCCTCGCCCGCGCCGGGCCGCCGCAGCGCGGGCCGCATCGTTCTGGCAGGCGATCCGCCGAACCCGGCCGCGCGCCCCACCGGCTGCGCCTTCCATCCGCGCTGCCCGCGGGCGATCGCACGCTGTGCGAGCGAGGTGCCGGCGCTGTCCGCCGTCGGCGGCGACAGGCAGGTCGCCTGCCATCTCGTCACCGGCGCTGCGACACGGGACGCCGCGTGATGGGACGTTATTTCGCCATTCGGATCGGACGCGCCGCGCTCACGATCGTGCTCGTCGTCACCTTCGCCTTCATCGTGTTGCGGCTGTCGGGCGATCCCGCGCTGATGATCCTGGGGCCGGAGGCGCCGCCTGAGGTGCTCGCGGCGTTTCGCAAGGCCTGGGGCCTCGATGATCCGATCTGGGCCCAATATTTCGACTATTTCGGCGCCATCGCCAAAGGTGAGCTCGGCCGCTCCATGCGCGATGGCCGGCCCGCGATCGAGCTGGTGCTCGAACGCATCCCGGCGACGCTGGCGCTGACGCTGCCGGCGTTCTTTTTCAAGGTCGCACTCGGCATTCCCGCCGGGATCTACGCGGCGCTGCATCGGGGCTCGGGGATCGACCGCGCCGTGATGATGACGGCGGTCGCCGGCTTCACCGTCCCAAGCTTTGTACTGGCGCTGCTGCTGGTGCTCGTCTTCGCCGTGCAGCTCGGCTGGCTGCCTTCGGGCGGACAGGACAGCTGGCGCCACGCCATCCTGCCGATCGCAACGCTCAGCCTCGGCGGCGCGGCGGTGCTGGCGCGCTTCACCCGGAGCGCCATGCTGGAGGTGCTGGGCCAGCCCTATATCCGCACCGCCTCCGCAAAAGGCGTGCCGTGGCGCAAGGTGGTGACCTCGCATGCGTTGCCGAACGCGGCGATCCCGACCGTGACCATTCTCGGCTTCATGGTGGGCACGCTGATCGCCGGTGCCGTCGTGGTCGAGAACGTGTTCGCCTGGCCGGGAGTAGGGCGCCTGCTCGTCGTCGCCGTCGCCAACCGCGATCTCGCGGTCGTGCAATGCATCCTGCTGCTGGTTGCGATGACCATGGTGACGTCCAACCTGATCGTCGACTTCCTCTACGGCTTCCTCGATCCGCGCCTGCGCAGCAAGGGAGCCCAAGCATGACCGACGCGACGCTGAAGGATACGTCTGTCCGCCGCTGCATCAGCCTGCCGGCCATTCCGGTCTCGGTTGCGCTGGCGGTCAGCTGGATCGTCGCGATGCTCCTGATCGCGGCCTTCGCGGAGAAGATCGCGCCTTACGGCTTCACCCAGCTCGACCTGCGCAACCGACTCGCTGCGCCCGGCAACGCCGCGCACTGGCTCGGTACCGACGAGCTCGGCCGGGACGTGCTGTCGCGGCTGCTCGTTTCCATCCGCATCTCGCTGCTGATCGCCTTCGGCGCCACCGCGATCTCGGCCGTAGCAGGCACCACGCTGGGCTTCCTCGCCGCGCATTTTCGTGGGGCCGTCGAGCAGCTCGTGCTGATGCTGTCCGACTTCCAGGCCAGCATGCCGTTCCTGATCATGGCGCTGGCCGTGCTCGCCTTCTTTGGCAATTCGCTGCCGCTCTTGATCGGCCTGATGGGCCTGTTCGGCTGGGAACGCTATGCCCGCATCGCACGCGGCCTTGCCATCTCGGCCAATGCGCAAGGCTACGCCGCCGCCGTCCGCCAGTTAGGCGCGACGCCGTCGCGGATCTACCTCCGACACATCCTGCCCAACATCGCCTCGACCCTGATCGTCTCGACGACCCTGGTCTTCCCCGAGGTGATCCTGATGGAATCCGGCCTGTCCTTCCTCGGCCTCGGCGTGCAGCCGCCGATGACCAGCCTCGGCAACATGGTCGGCTACGGCCGCGAATATCTGACCCGCGCGCCCTGGATCATGCTGGCGCCGGCGACCACCATCGTCGTGACCACGCTGGCCGTCTCCGTCATCGGCGACTGGCTGCGCGACCGGCTGGATCCGACGCTGCAGTAAGGCGCCGACGCCCCCACCGTCATTCCGGGGCGCGCCGAAAGGCGCGAACCCGGAATCCATCGTCCCGCGGGTGCTGCCGCCCGATGGATTCCGGGTTCGATGCTGCGCATCGCCCCGGAATGACGGAGAGCAAGACGGGCGACAAAAAGCCCGCGCCGGGAGCAGAGGAGCCCTGTCCAGCCCAAGTTCCCGTTGCGCCCGCCGGGTCCGTGCGCTATCCGGCCGGAAAGGCCTGAGGCGGCTCCACATTTTCCCGCCCGGCCCGCAAACCCGAGGACGGAAACCGCCATGCCAGCCTATCGCTCCCGCACCACCACCCACGGCCGCAACATGGCGGGTGCCCGCGGCCTCTGGCGCGCGACCGGCATGAAGGACGCCGATTTCGGCAAGCCGATCATCGCGGTGGTCAATTCCTTCACCCAATTCGTGCCCGGCCACGTCCACCTCAAGGATCTCGGCCAGCTGGTCGCCCGCGAGATCGAGCAGGCCGGCGGCGTAGCCAAGGAGTTCAACACCATCGCCGTCGATGACGGCATCGCGATGGGCCATGACGGAATGCTCTACAGCCTGCCGTCGCGCGAACTGATCGCCGACAGCGTCGAGTACATGGCCAACGCGCACTGCGCCGACGGCCTCGTCTGCATTTCCAATTGCGACAAGATCACGCCCGGCATGCTGATGGCAGCGCTCAGGCTCAACATCCCCGCCGTGTTCGTCTCGGGCGGGCCGATGGAGGCTGGCAAGGTCAAGCTGGCCGGCAAGACCAAGGCCGTCGACCTCATCGACGCCATGGTGGCGGCGGCCGATAGCAAGGTCAGCGACGACGACGTCAAGGTGATCGAGCGCTCGGCATGCCCGACCTGCGGCTCCTGCTCGGGCATGTTCACCGCCAATTCCATGAACTGCCTGACCGAGGCGCTCGGCCTCGCGCTGCCCGGCAATGGCTCGGTGGTCGCAACCCATGCCGACCGCAAGCGCCTGTTCGTCGAGGCCGGCCACACCATCGTCGATCTGGTCCGCCGCTATTACGAGCAGGACGATGCATCCGTGCTCCCGCGCAACATCGCCAACTCTAGGGCGTTCGAGAATGCGATGACGCTCGACATCGCCATGGGCGGCTCCACCAACACCGTGCTGCATCTGCTCGCCGCCGCCCATGAAGGGCAGGTCGAGTTCACCATGCGCGACATCGACCGGCTGTCGCGCCGCGTGCCCGTGCTCTGCAAGGTCGCCCCGTCGGTCGCCGACGTGCATGTCGAGGACGTGCACCGCGCCGGCGGCATCATGGGCATTCTCGGCGAGCTCGATCGCGCCGGGCTGATCGACACCTCTGTTACGACCGTGCACGCGCCGACCATGAACGAGGCGCTGGAGCGCTGGGACATCAAGCGCACCAAGAGCGAGACGGTGCGCACCTTCTATCGCGCCTCGCCCGGCGGCATCCCGACGCAAGTCGCCTTCAGCCAGGAGCGACGCTACGACGAGCTCGATGCCGATCGCGAGAAGGGCGTCGTGCGCGACCTCGAACACGCCTTCAGCAAGGACGGCGGTCTCGCCGTGCTCTACGGCAACCTCGCGCAGGACGGCTGCATCGTGAAGACCGCCGGTGTCGATGCCTCGATCCTGAAATTCTCCGGCCCCGCGCGCGTGTTCGAAAGCCAGGACGCGGCGGTCGAAGGCATTCTGGGCGGCAAGGTCGTCGCCGGCGAGGTCGTGGTCATCATCTATGAAGGCCCGCGCGGCGGCCCCGGCATGCAGGAGATGCTGTATCCGACCAGCTATCTGAAATCGATGGGCCTCGGCAAGGCTTGCGCGCTCGTCACCGACGGTCGCTTCTCCGGCGGCTCGTCCGGCCTGTCCATCGGCCATCTGTCGCCGGAAGCCGCCGAAGGCGGCAACATCGGCCTCGTGCGCGACGGCGACCGCATCGCCATCGACATCCCGAACCGCAGCATCAGCCTCGAGGTCTCCGACGAGGAGCTCGCCAAGCGCCGCGCTGCGGAGGAGGCGAAGGGCGATGCCGCTTGGCAGCCGGCCAACCGCAAGCGCAACGTCTCCACCGCGCTGCAGGCTTACGCCGCGCTCACTACCAGCGCCGCGCGCGGCGCGGTGCGCGAGGTGAAGCGGCGCGGCAAGTAAGCGCCTGATCGGCACCAAAAGGCTGGATCGAAGATCTTCGGAACGACGCGCGGCTCCGCGCGAGCACGCGCATGCGCCGTTGCAGGAAACGCGAAGCCGAAGCGGAGATTCGGAAAGAACGGCTCCCGCCTCCCCGGGGGGCGTGGGCTGGTTGGGTGGGGAGCGGGAGCCGTTTGCGCAGTGGGCACCCGACGTGCGGGCTCGCCCGCCAGGCACCGTCAACTTAGTGCATTTGTCCACATTTCGCTATTTAATTTCTATTAATTTTATTTTTATTTGTTATTTAATTGTGCCATTGTGAAAAATCGTCGAAATCCCTTTTTCCGAATTCGGCCGAGGCGGTCGCCGTATCGAGATCCGTCCGCACAAGTCCGGATTTCCAGTAGCGGAGTTAGCCATGAGTCATTCTCCCTCACTCGTGCCGCAAATCACGACAGACCGGGACGTCTATCTCGTGCTCGATGACTTCGGCCGCCGGCTGGGCCGGGCCTGGTGTGAGACGGCCGAGGAGGACGCCAATCGCGCGACCCTGCTCAGGCATCTCGCCGAGGGGCAGTATCTCCATCCCACACGGATCGTGGCCTTCAATACCGCGGAGGGATGGTCGCGGGATGCCACCGCCGAAATCGCCGATGAGCTGCGCCGCCGCTTTGTCGAGCTCGAGGAGACCGATCCCTCGTTGCTGGAGTTCCTGGAAAGAGCAGCGAGGCGTTGAAGCTCGATTGTCGAGGGCCGTCGCGACGGCGCTGCAGGCCAGGCCGCGCTCAGCACCAGCGGCGCGCGAAGTAAGCTAGAACGCCCAGGAGAATTTGCCCTTGGCAGCGTGATCGGTGACGGTGTTGCCGATCTGGCCCACATAGGAGAGGCCGACCGTGATGTGTCGGCCGAACGAAAGATCGAAGCCCGCTTCGGTGAGCAGCGAGTCGCGCGCGATCGGCGCGCCGGCGATCGTGAACGTTGCCGGCGCGACCTGGAACGCCATCACGGCGGCCGGGGTCACGTTGTTGAAGGCATGCTGCCAGGCGACGGTCGCCCTCGGGATCAGCGTCATGTCGGGCGCCAGCGGCACGAAAGTGGCGGCGCGCGCGCCGAGCGTCGCGTAGCCGGTTTCGAAGGTCTGCGCCGCAACGTTCAGTGCCGCCGGACCGCCGAGCTCGGCGGTCGCATCGATATGCACGCGCACCCAAGCGGCCCCAGCGAAGGGCTCAAACGCCACCTTGCCGAATGCGACGCCGTAGCCGAGCTCGCCGAAGATCTGCCCGGTGCTGCCGTCAGTCCGCGAGGTCAGGCGATCGGCCAAGCCGACGATGTTCACCATCCGATCGGTATCGATCTTGTGGAATGCATAGGCGCCGCCCGCCCGCAGATTGATGTTGCCGAAGCGCCAGCCGCCATAGCCGGCGATGTGGGCGGTATCGAAGTTCGAAGAGCCGCGACCGTCGAGCAAGTTCTTGGTGCCGGTATAGCCTGCGGCCAGGCCGAGACGGCCGGCGCCGCCGACGCGCGTATCGAAGCCAGTGATGAAGCCGGCGAGATCACGCCGCACGCCGGTTGCATTGCCGTCGCCGCTGAACGTGCCCCAGGCGCCCAGGCCCTGAGCCCAGAACACGGTGTCGGAGATCGGCCGCGGCGGCGCCATCGGCGCTTTGGTCGCCACAGGCGATTTGCCGTAGGCGAGGGCGGTCTCCATGGCGTAGGCGGCGAACGCGGTCTGGGGGCCGCCAAGCGAGAACGCGCCCATGGAGTCCATGTCACCGCCATACGAGGCCTGCCGCAAGCGGCCGAGGATCGCGCCGCGCATTGCCAGGCTGTCGTTCGCCAGAGTCCCGACCGTGGAGGCGTGCACCTCGCCCGACAATTGATCCAGCGCGGCGTTGAGCTGCGGCGAAGTCAATCCGATCAGCGCTGAGAATGCGCTGCTGCCGCCGAGAAAGGCGGAATCGACCGCGCCTGCGGTCGCGATCTGGTTGCGGGTGCCGTTGACCAAAAACGGCGAGACGAGCGCCTGGTCGAGCACGAGATAGACGTTATTCGCGTCGTACTCGATATGCGGGCGCGTGGCGCCGAAATTGCCCGAAACGGTCAGCGCTCCGAAGGTCCCGCCGAGTGTGCCCGCGGCGTTGAGCACGGTGTAATGCGTGCCCGCCGTATAGGCCCCGCCGGTGCCGATGGCGCGCAGCGTGCCGGCGAGGGTCGCGTTACCGGTCACATTGGTGCGGTCCGCCGTGGCCGGCGAGACCTCGACGACGTAATTGCTGCCACCGGTGAAGGTGAGATTGCCACTCACCGTCATCGTGCCGATCGAGTTGCCGGGCGCGAGCGAGCCGCCGGCGTTGATGATGGTCGACGACACCATGCCGGTGCCGCCGAGCGTGCCGCCGGCATTCACCGTGAAGCCGCCGGTCGAGGTCATGTCGCCGTTCACCGACAAGGTACCGCCATTGATCGTCACGAATGCGGTCGTCGTCGACGTTCCCGTGAGCGCCCAGTTCGAGGAGCCTGTCTTATCGATCAGCCCCCAGCCGGTGTCGATCTGGCTTGCATTGAACGTGTTCGCCCCCGTGCCGGAGAAGCGGATCGTATCGGCGCCGCTGCCGACGACCAGGCCGGTGAGCGTGGCGCCGGGGCCCTGCATCTCCAGCGTGCTTCCGGCGTTGTCGAACCGCACCGCCTCGAAAAACGCCGCGATCGTGCCGGCATTGACGATGGTCGTGGCGCCGAAGGTACGGACACCTCCGTCCCCGCTGATGGTGCCGAAATTGTTGATGATGTTGTTCGTGCCGTTGACCGTGATGCCGATGAACTGGGATGCGGCGACGGTCGCGCCCGCGGCGATGTTGATGGTCGCGCCGCCGCTGCCGGATGCAGTCGCGCCGATGCCCGGGGTGGTGAAGCCGCCGGCGCTGCCGAGGACGGTGCCGGCATTCACGTTGACGGTGATGCGGCCATCGACGGCATTGGCGATGATACCGCCGCCGAAGGGTCCTTGGATGTTGCCGGACGTGGTGATGTTGATGTTGCCGCTTCCGGCCGTGGCTGCGTTGATGCCCGTCGATGCGACATCGATAGTGCCGCTGCTGGTGATGGTGATATCGCGGGAATTTGCGGCATTGGAGATCACCGCATTGATGCCGATGTCACCTCCGGTGATCGCACCCGCCTGCTGCACGGTCACGGCTCCGGTGCCGCTCGTGTCGGCCTGGATGCCGTAGGCTGCCGGGTCGGTGAGCGTGATCGCGCTGGTGGATGCCGTGTTGACCGCGACAGTCCCTGATCCCGCCGGGCCGATGCTTGCGATGATGCCCCGGTTGGTCGCGAAGATTGTGCCGCCGGTCTGGTTGACGTTGACGTCCCCATTGCCCGTGGCACCGAAGGCGGACGCCAGGATGCCGGTCTGGAACGACGTGGCGGCGCTGGCGCCGCCGATCGTGGCATTCGAACTGACGGTCAGGGCTCCGGTCCCGAAGATGTCGAGGCCTCTGTTGGCGGTGGCGCCGCTCGCGTTGATGATGGCGCCGTTGCCGGTCCATGCCACGGACACGTCACCGCCGCTGAGCAGCGCGCCGCCGCCGCCCGGCCACAGCGTCGTCAGCGACCCGCCGTTCAGGGCCAGGTTGATCGCGTTCGACGCGGACGCGACAATGGCGGTCGACCCCTGGAAATTCGGTGTCACGGGCGTCCCGCTAGTCCCGATGGTGATGCTGCCGGAGGCGAGGAAGGTGAGACCGGGCGAATTGCCAGCCAGGTTGCTGGCGCTGCCGTTGCCGGAATAGGTGATGCTGCCGGCGCTGGTGCTGACGGCCAGCGCACTCGCCGGCTGATTGGTGGTCAGGGCGCCGTTGTTGACGACGTTGACGTCGCCCCCGCTCGCGGCGATGGCGAGCCCATAGCCACTGACCGTCTGGCCGGCATTGATTGTGGCGCTCACCGAACCCGTGCTGAACGCCTGGGTCCGGTCGGTCGATGAGGCGCTTGCCGCGTTCGTATTGACCGTGTTCGTCGTGACCGTGCTGTTGCAGGTGACCGTGTTGGGACCAGCCGTCACGACGCAGGCGGCGAGGGCGCTGCCGGGATGCGCGGCGACGATTGCGATGGATGCGGCCGCGAAGACCGCAAGCAGGGCAGACTTGTTACCAGATGAGAGCTTGCCGCCCAAGGCGCACCGGTCGCGCCGCGACACTGACCAAAGATGCATCCGCCAACCCCTGCCGACAGCTCAGCAATCCTAAGGTGCTGGCCGACGATTCTTTGCGACGGATCATGTCAGATCCGGCCACGCGGGTCAGCAGGGTGAGCCGCAACCTGGGCGAGATAGATGCACAAGTTGCGGTCATCAACCGCGAGGATTGACGGATTTTCGGCGGGTGTGATCCCAGAGCCACGCGGACGGGCGGCCCGTCATTCGGCCCGATGCGGTCGGCGCGCGCGCCGCGATGCCGATCCGAGTTGCGCGTTCTGAAGGCGCCGCGTCGTCTGTCCTTCGCGCGATGGTCAATGAGTTCTGAACGTCCGGCGAAAGCGTGCCATTCGCATTAAGGATGCCTTGATGAACTTCAGCAGCCCTGGATTTTGCGGCGTATACTCGTGGCCACCTTCGCAAATACATTTCGGGCAACTGGGGCACCACCGCAATGTCTCGTACTCTCGCCGTTGTCTTCTCCACGGCCGTCGCCGCGATTTCCATGACGGGCGCAGCCTCCGCCGGTTGCTACAATTGCTACACGCCGCCGCCGTGCACGACCTGCTACCAGCAGCAATACGTGCCGCCGCAATACCGCACCGTCGACGAGACCGTGATGGTCTCGCCTGGCTCCGTCGTCGCGCATCGCACGCCGGCGCAGTATCGCACCGTGATGGTGCCGCAGACCGTGATGGTGGCGCCGCCGGGCGTCCAGTACGAGCGCATCCCGCCGCAATACGCCACCCGCCAGCGCGTCGAGATGGTCTCGCCCGGCTATTCCTATTACGCCCCGGTGCAGATGAACTGCGCATCGTGCGGCTACTGACGCCCGCGCAAGAGAACCGTCTTCGAGCGGCGCTTCCCACGGGGCGCCGTTTGCTTTTGGCGAAGCGCAAAACGAGGCCCGGGTATGGAGACCAATCCGGCCGGGCCTCGCAACCAGCGACGCCCTGGGAGATGTCGCCGGTGTCCGCGGATTTGCCGAAGGTACAGCCCAAGCGAACAGGCTGACGCTTGCCTGACAACAGGCCGGAGGCGAGGGCAGGCCAACTTCGCGTTGCCTTGGGCGGGCGACTGGGTTAAGCGACAGCCATTCCAGGCTCAGGAAGGGTGGCCGAGTGGTTTAAGGCACCGGTCTTGAAAACCGGCGTGCCCGCAAGGGTACCGTGGGTTCGAATCCCACCCCTTCCGCCATATCATGTGCAATATCAACGATTTAGATGGTATTTTTGGACCGGACCCGGCACGGAGCTCCGGTCAGGAAAATCGCTCGGGATCGTCCCACGAGCGGAGGACGTAGCCTCTAGGTCAGCCCAAGTTCGCAAAGAGCTCACGCGAACCTTCGGCCCAAAAGGCTGTCGCACTCAAGCTAGTTAGTCTTTTCCTTGCAATCAAATGCCACGTAGAAAGCGCGGTATGACAACAACGATGCCGGTAGATGGCGATCCGCAGGATTGTCCTTCAAGAATTTTGCGACGACATCTATGATTTGCCCCCGTTTGATGTTGGGAGCAAATTTGGAGCAAGTGTAGGACATTTGCATGCCCTCGAAATATCCGGTGATCAATCCGTAACAGACGCCTCGCCCGAACGACCCCTTTTCGCTGTTGCACATTTTCAAGAGGGTGTTGCCGTCATCAAATTCTGCAATTGCGGGGGACGCTGCTAGCAACAAAAGGCCGAATGGCAAAGCTGAGAAGAAAGTCCTTTTCATTTGCAGGTCCCGTAGTACTGCGATGGTGTCAGCTTCCTCCCGATCATCGTATGTCGCCTGTGAACCGATGAAGCATCATTCGCTATCGTCATGGTTTGAACTGCGCCGCTGCTCAGCGCTTCCTGAATGGTGATGCCCTGACTGCTCCAACCGCCGTAACCTCGGACATTCCGGCGTTGACCGCTTTCTTGGTCACGGTATCCAGCGCGAACTCTAGGGCGAACTTCTCCACCGCTAGACCCTTTGGGTGGCAATGGACGTATAGAGTCACTCGTGAAGATTGGAGCAGGAAGGCAAAATGGACGCTCGATGCCGCAGATGCGCTGGTGAGCATCACAAGTAGCGTCCTTGGGCAGCCAAGCCTTAACTACGTCGGAGCTTACGTCGCAATCACTGTCGACGGTAACAATTACATGTGGCTCCACAAGCGCACGTCGGACAAGTCCCTGCTAACGTTTCGTATGGCTCCATCACTGCAAGACGAAGCAGCGGGACTTCTTGATGGAAATAACATCACCTATGTCCGCAAAACTAAGTCCATAAAAGTGACCGTGGACAAGGAAATGATCGAGCGGAATGCGGAGCTTTTCACGAAGATCGCTGCTCTGATCAAGAAGTCTTGGCAGGGAGGCGCGTAGACCGTGCCGCAATGACGGCGCCCCCCTGCGAGTCTCCCCTTGCTTCCGCCATAAATCATAAGTTCCCTTCATGGGGTGGCACGCTCCTTGCCAATTGGACTTGCCCAAGCATGGAGGCGTGCACCGATGGCACAGCGAGTTCGTATCTTAAAGCAATCCAAGTCCGGTTTGACACATATTGCCCGCGAGCTGGTGAGACTGTTGGACTCGATCGAAGAGCTCGAGGAGCTGCGAGAAAGGGTCCGGCGCGCCGAAGCCGGACGGGTGTTGCACTAGCCTGCGCTGGAAAGGCCGGGGCATCAACTGAAGCCCACCTTCACCTCTTCGCATCACCGCCCTTCAGCGCGTCCCACGCCGCCTTGTTCGCTTGATCGAATGCCTTGCGGGATTCGGCGAGGGCGGCGCTCATCACCGACCAGGACTCGCTGCCCGCCTGCTTCAGCTTCTGCAGGCGCGCTTCGGCTTCGGAGGCGTCGGACTTCATCTGCTTGAGCGCGGCGTCGATGTCGACGGTGCGGGCAGCAGTGACCTTGCCTGCGGCCTCGCGGAATTTCTCTGCGGCTTCGCCCCAGGCCTTGGCCTGCGCAGCCGCAAGATCTCTGAACGTGGCCTGCTGCTGCTCGAGCTGTTTGCCTGCGCCTTCGAAGTAGGTCTTCATCTGGGCTTCGAAACCAGCCCATTGCCGTTCCAACTCGGCCTTGGCATCCACCCACGCCGCTTCACCCGCCTGCGCCTTGGCCTTGAGCAGCGCCTGAAACTCGTCGCGGCGCTTGGTCAGATCGGACAGGAGCTGATCGGTCTTGACCTTGGACTCGGCCTTGGCCTGGCCTGCCTTGATCTCGAACGAGGCCAATGCGGCATCCATTTCGTCGATCCGCTCCTTGGCCCAGTTGAGATAGAAATGCATGCTGCTCTGCTGTGACATGGCGGGCTCCGTTGACTTGTTGAAGTCAGTTTTCCAGAGCTTCGGCTTGCTGGTATTGACCTGTCTCAATGACGCGCGAAAAGCGCTGCCTGCTCGAGCCAAACGACGCGCGACGCGTCAGGAACGCCACTGCCCTTGAGATGCCGCTCGCTCAAGCTTCAGGAACCTGACCCCAGTTCGCCTGTTGTCCGCACGCGAGACCACACGGAGAGCAGCCTTGGAAAGCACCATCATTGGAGAATTCGACACGCGCCGCGGCGCCGAGCTTGCGGTTGAGCATGTCGTGCAGGAATGCGGCGTGCCGCGAGGCGACGTCTTCGTCCAGCCCGTCGGCGATGCGAATACGGTGGGAACACGCCCGGCAGGTCCCGACGTCAAGACTGCGCCCGCGCCGGAGGGGCGGCAGAAGCTGGAAGGCCTGATCGAGGTTTCCGTCGATTTTCACGGCGACGCCCCTGAGAAAATTGTGGAAGTGTTGAGGAGCGCCGGTGCGAAGTTTGTCCGCACCAAATGACGAATTGTGCGATGGGCCCGGTGAGCGCCGGACGTCGGGCATTTGCATCGAACCGCAGCCGTTGACGGCGTGGAACCCCTTGAGCCTCCAGCGCGTTTAGACGCAAACGCGAATTGCGAGGTCCACCTGCTTCAGAGCGCATCGACACTGACTCCCGGCGACACCGTCTGGCGACGGTGCAGGGCGCGGCGCGTGGCGGTTCTGAACGATGCCGCTGCCTATTTCGCAGCCCTGCGGGAGGCCCTGCTGGAGGCGCAGGATCTCGTCTACATCATCGGATGGGATATCCATAGCAGGACGCGCCTGGTCGGAGCCGCGGGACGTGCGGATGATGGCCTGCCTGAGGAGCTTGGTCCCTTCCTGCGCGCCCTGGTGCAGCGCCGGCCCGCCTTGCGCATCAATATTCTCGTCTGGGACTTCGTCTCGTTTTACGCCTCCGAGAGGGAGTGGAATTCCGCGGCGAAATTCATCGCCGACACCGACGGCCGAGTCCGGTTTCATCTGGACGCCACGCTTCCGTTCGGTTCGGCGCAACACCAGAAGATCGTCTGTGTCGACGGATCACTGGCGTTCGTCGGCGGGCTCGATCTGACGATCAGGCGCTGGGACACGAGTGACCACCGCGCCGACAACGCCATGCGCTGCGACCCTCAGCGCAAGCCGTATCCGCCGTTTCACGATGTTCAGTGCCTCGTCGACGGCGAGGCCGCTGAGCAGCTGTTCGCCCTTGCGGAGCAACGCTGGCGTGCGGCAGGCCAACAGGTCGATGAACGGCGCGCGCTGAGGAATGGTCGCTGGCCGGCGAGCGTGCCTGTCGAGGCCGAGCATTTGCCGGTCGGGATTGCCAGGACCGAGGTGGTCTGTCCGGCAGGCTCGACCATCAGGGAGGTCGAACGCTCCTTCATTGCGGCGATCCGGTCGGCAACGAGCTTCGTGTACATCGAAAATCAGTTCACCAGCGCGACCAGGATGGCGAGCGAGTTGGCGGAGCAGATGCGTCGCGTGCCGTCGCTTCGGGTTCTGGTCGTCGCGCCGAAACTGCATTCCTCGTGGCTGGAATCCCAGGCCATGCAGAACGGCCGTGGCGCCTTCATCGACTGTTTCAGCGCGGCTGGCATCGCCGATCGCATCCGCTTCGTCTATCCGGTTTCCCGCAGCGGGAACAAGGAAGCCGCCGTGATGGTGCACAGCAAGCTCATGGTCGTCGATGACAGGATCCTGCGGATCGGCTCGGCCAATTTGAACAATCGTTCCATGGGCGCCGACAGCGAATGCGACCTGATTTTTGAAGCTGAATCCGAGGAGCATCGGGATTTCATCGCCTCCGTCCGCCGTCGTCTCATCGCTCATTTCTGCGGTCTCGACGAACACTCCGTCACGCAAAACGAGCATGGGCTATTCGCTGTGCTGGACCAGGTGTCGAAAACGGGTGGGGCGAAGACGCTGCGAAAAGTGGAGTCCTCGGTCCTGACCAGCACGCTGGCCACCTTGGTTCAGCCGGTGGCGGACCCTGAGCTGCCGCTTCATCTGGAACGCGCGGCATCTCGCATGTGGAGCACGAAGACGATCATCGGGATCGCCTCGATCGCGCTGGCGCTTCTTGGACTGGCGTTGGCCTGGTCGTACACGTCCTTGAGCGATTACGCCGATGCGGGCCATCTCTCGTCGTTCCTGTCTGCCTATGCGCAGTCCGGCTGGGGACCGCCATTCGCGATCGCGGCCTTCGTCCTCGGCGGGCTGGTGATCTTTCCGGTTCTCGTGCTCATCGCTGCGACTGCTGCCGCACTTGGGCCATGGCTGGGTTTCGTCACCGCCATGGCGGGCGTCTTGCTCAGCGC
Organism: Bradyrhizobium sp. SPXBL-02; assembly: GCF_051853065.1. Classification (NCBI taxonomy): domain Bacteria; kingdom Pseudomonadati; phylum Pseudomonadota; class Alphaproteobacteria; order Hyphomicrobiales; family Nitrobacteraceae; genus Bradyrhizobium; species Bradyrhizobium sp. SPXBL-02. The sequence continues at coordinate 4,144,152 of NZ_CP182474.1, forward strand.
GCTCATGCTTTTTGCGATCGGACGGTTCCTGGGCCGAGAACGTCTTCAGCGCTTGCTGGGACGCCGTGCCGCGCGCATCCAGGAACGGGTTGTCGGCAAGGGAATTTTGGCCGTCGTGGTCATCCGGATGATTCCGATCGCACCATTCTCGCTGGTGAACGTCGCGGCTGGCGCGAGCACGCTGCCGCTTCGTGATTTCATGGTTGGAACGCTGCTGGGCATGATGCCCGGAATTCTCGCCATGGCCGTTCTGGGAGCGCAGATCGCAGATCTGGCCAGGAATGCGTCCTTGAGCAACATCGCGCTGCTGGCACTGGCGTTCCTGGGATGGCTCGGGATCTGCGCGGGCGCACAGTTCGTCGCGACCTGGCTTGCCGGGAGACGTTGATGCCGGTGCGTTTCATGACGTGGAATGTGCACGGCACCTTCAATCTCAATCCGACGTTCGATCTGGAGGGGGTTTGCTCGATCATTCGCAAATGGTCGCCGGACGTCGTCGCGCTTCAGGAGGTGGATTCCCGATCGCGGTCGGACGATCCGTTTGCGAAGCTGGCGCGGGTCGTCGGCGATCATCGCGTTCATGCCAAGTCGATCGTCACGGAGGACGGTGACTACGGGCAGATGCTCATGAGCCGCTTTCCGTTCTCCGGCGTGCCCGAGATCGTCGACGTGTCCTATCGGGAGCGAGAGCCGCGCAGGGCGATTGCCACGGGATTGCAGACGCCTTTCGGCGAATTTCGCGTGGTCGCCACGCATCTCGGCCTGAGCATCCACGAGCGTTACGAGCAGGCTCAGGCCCTGGTGAGCCTGGTGAAGCCCGAAAGAACCGTCGTGCTCGGCGATTTCAACGACTGGTTCTGGGTGAAATCGGTGCGGCGCGTGCTCGCGCAGGTCTGCCCGAACCGGACGCGACTGCGCACCTTTCCGGCGCATCTGCCGTTGCTTCGGCTCGACCGCATCTATGCAACGCGGGACAGCCGGTTCGGGAAAGTCTGGACCGACGAGGAAGCGCGCGCCTATTCGGACCATTTGCCCGTGATTGCGGACATCGCGATCTGATGGTTCCTGCGAGCGGATCACGTCGCTTGCGGCTCACAGATGCCGCTGTTTGCCAGTCGGCAAGTGGACGCTTGAGTCGTTTAGAAAAAAGCGTTGCAGAAGAGGGGCTTAACTACTGTGCATGGGGTTGTTTTCGCGGAACGTCATGACCGGCCGACCGTCTCGGCCGGAACTTTTTCCTGGCAGCCACGTTCACTTGGCATGACTGAAGACCTTTCCTTCCGACGCAAACCCCTGACCCCCGAACAACGCCACGCCCGCGATGCGGCGCGCCGGATCGAGGCCGAAAAGGCCATGCGCGACCACGAAGCGGCGCAGAAGGCGTTCTACGCCAACAAGGAACGGCTGAAGGCCGAGCGGCTGGCGCGTGAAGCGGCGGCGGCGAAAGGCTGAGCGAACGCGCTTCGCCGCCCAAGCTCGCAAATCGCTTCTCCCGCGGCGGCCGACTTAGTGCCGCTTGGCCTTTGCGCTCAAGGCCAGCTTGAACGCCTGGACGGCGTCCGCAAAGACCCCGCGAGGCAATTGGGCCTCGATCGCTTCGGCCGCGATCCGACAATCGTCGGCGACCTTCAGCAGTCCGCTTCGCGTCAGGTCCATGGGGGAGAGGGCGGCCTGCTCCAGGCAGACCCGTTCAAGCCGCCGAAACTCCCGCAGCTCTCTGTTCATGCGTCAGCTCTCGATGTCTCTGTCGTCATCCGACGCTGAGTCTGCTTAACGAATGGTAAACATTCTCAGCTTGGCCGAGCTGGCTGGCGCGGGGCTCGCGCCGCCTGTGCACCGGCCTGGCGGGCGCTTCGGCAGGCTTGACGCCGTTCGGCTTCCGGGAGGAAGCTTCAAATGATCCTAAACTGACCTGAACCACGGAGACGTTCGCTCCCAGCAAGTCCGATCCTCATCAGCGAATCAGAATGGAGCTGACCATGACCACGTTCGACAAGCGCGAGCAGGGCTTTGAAGCCAAATTCGCCCACGACGAGGAATTCATGTTCAAGGCCACGGCGCGGTCCAACAAGCTGCTCGGGCTGTGGGCCGCAGGCCAGCTCGGGCTCAGTGGCGATGCCGCGGCAAGCTACGCAGCGGCGCTGGTGACGGACCATCTGGAGAGCCGGACGATGGACGATGTGGTCGGCAAGGTTTCGGGCGATCTCGCCGGCAAGGGGATCGCGCGCGAGCAGGTCGCCGCGAGGCTTCAGGAATGTCTGCATCAGGCATTGGCGCAGCTGGAAGCGGACCGGCCCTGAACCTGCAGCAGCGCTTCATTCGGCGCGCTTGCGCATTCCGGACTCGCTGAGCTTGTCAACATAGGCGATGCCGAGCGCCGAGACGATGAACGTGATGTGGATCAGCACCTGCCACATCACGCCGGTCTCGGTGAAGCCGGCGCGGTTGGAGCCGAGATTGCCGGCCTCGATGAAGGTGCGCAGCAGCGCGATGGAGGAGATGCCGATGATGGCCATGGCGAGCTTGATCTTCAGGACGCTCGCATTGACGTGGCCGAGCCATTCCGGCTCGTCGGGATGGCCCTGGAGATCGAGCCGCGAGACGAACGTCTCGTAACCGCCGACGATCACCATCACGAGCAGATTGGAGATCATCACGACGTCGATCAGCGCCAGCACGCTCATCATGATCTGCTGCTCGGTGAGGTCGAGGGCGTGCCAGGAGAGGTGCCAGAGCTCCTTGACGAACAGCGCGATGTAGACGCACTGCGCCACGATCAGTCCGAGATAGAGCGGCAGCTGCAGCCAGCGCGAGCCGAAGATGATCATCGGCAACAGGCCGAGCTGCGGCGAGGGCCGGCGGGGACCAGTTGTTGTCTCAGGCTCAACCGACATTCGGGCAGCACCCTCGCATCGAGACGATCTTGCCGTCATGTACCCCGACAAGATGGCTGGCGGAAGACGTGACGCGCGCTTCCGCTTCCGCAGGCTGGACCGTTTCGTGCTACCGTGCCGACCGGCCGTCGGGGGACGGCGGCGAGCGGGAGGTGGGGGTGTCTCGGAGCGGCTTTGGCAAATGGTCCGGCGCAATCGCATGCGCTGGCGCCATGCTGGTCGGTGCAGGCGGCGCCGAGGTCTCGGCGACGCCGCTGACGCCGTTTCGCTATGAGGCGCAGGCCCAGCGTCATTGCCCGCGCGACAAGGTGGTCTGGCTCGACTTCAGGAAGGGCGTCTACTACCGCAAGGGGCAGAAGCGTTACGGCCAGGGCTTCGATGGCAGCTTCGTCTGCCAGAACGAGGCCCGCGGCAGCTTCTACCGCCGCTCGCTGTTGGGTCTGCGCTGAGCGGCGCGTGTGGCCGGCTGGCGGACGCGTCGGCTATTTCGGCGGTGTCGGCCTGACCGGCACGTGCGGGGAGGTGCTGATGACCCGGGGACTTCCATCCGGATAGGTGCGGTCGCCGCGGATCAGGGATTCCAGGACCAGGAAGAATTTCTCGGCAAGCATTTGCGTCACCCTCGTTGGTGATGGCCTCTTGCAATAGGTCGAGGCGCCGCACGCAATAATTCAATCAACTGAATGGGAGCGGAGCACGGGCCTGCTTGCTGCGCCGCAATAGAGCCGCGTCGGAAACGAGCGGATTGGAAGGGAGGACGTGCGCCTCAGGCAAACGCCAGCGCGACGAGACTCGAGCAGAGCAGCACCAAGCCGCCGGCGGTCAAGGCCAGGAAGCCATCGGATACGAGGTCATGGTTACGCATGGGACACCTGCCGCTCTCGTGTTCGATGCGCGACCGGATCGACTAAGACCGTCCGAACGCGCTGCATTGAAAGAGGTGATGCTTGCCGTCCGCGCGCGTGCCTTCAGGCCCTCGTGCGGTAACCTTCGAACGCATGGGCCAGGAAGATCCCCGCGCTTACCAGACCCATCAGTGCCGAAACCGTCTCGATCATCGTTAAATTCCAAATCCCGCCCTTGCGTCCGAGAGAACGCGTGCGGCCTTGCACAGTCAAAAGAATTTCGGTGAGCGGCGCGACAATGGGGGTGGAGTGAGGATTTGGCGCAACAGAATGTCCAGCACTGGCACAGCCCGGGCGCCATCGTCCCGTAGAACAACGGAAAAATGCGAACGTCCCGTTTACCATCCCGGCGTGATCGCCGTGGGCTCCCCATTTCCGCCGCGTTCGGGTTGCGTTATCCTTACCACGTCCGATGCGGTGGTGGGCCGCCTCGGAAGTTGAAGGACCGGACAGCGCTCCCCGTCACCAAAGCGGGTTGGGTACGCCTCCGGCGAAGTGGTATTTGGGGCGCATGGGGATCCGTCGGTCAGATTCGGTTTTGCGGGCCGCGCGCGGTGTTGCGGCGGTCGCGACCTGCCTTGCGCTCGCCAATTGCGCCTCCTCGAACAAGTTCGCCAGCCGCGTCGATCCGAAATACGGCGTATCCTCGAGCCCGCGCGTCGTGGCCTGGGGCGATCCGGTCCCGAAGGGCGGCGGCACCTACCGCGTCGGCAAGCCCTATGTCGTGGCGGGCAAGACCTACGTGCCGGAGGAGGACGTCAACTACCGCGCCGAGGGCATGGCGTCCTGGTACGGCGATGATTTCCACGGCCGCCTGACGGCCAATGGCGAGGTGTTCGACATGACCTCGCTGACCGCGGCGCATCCGACCCTGCCGATGCCGTCCTACGCCCGGGTCACCAACGTCTCCAACGGCAAGTCGCTGATCGTGCGCGTCAATGACCGTGGGCCCTATCACGGCAACCGCCTCATCGATGTCTCGAACAGGGCGGCCGAACTCCTTGAATTCAAAGGCAATGGCGTCGCCAAGGTCCGGGTCGAATATGTCGGCCGGGCGCCGCTCGAAGGCTCCGACGACCGTCAGCTTCTCGCGACGCTGCGCACCGGCGTTCCGGCGCCATCGCCCTCGATGGTCCGCGTCGCCTCGGCCAAGCCGTTCGTGCCGGAGCTGCCGTCCTCGACCCGCGGCGCCCTTCGCGGCGAGGTCCCGATGCCGGAGGGACGACCGTACAATCTCGGCAGCAGCTCGGCCGACATGGCCTCGCTCAATGCCACCTCGGAAATGTCGGCCTCGAGCCGCAGCCGGGGCCGGACGCTCCAGAACGCCCGCGCGGTGTCCTATGACCAGGACGGCCGCTACGCGAGCGAGAGCGCGACGGACGGCGCCGCCGAGGCCCGCAGCATCCTGAGCGGCCGCGGCCTCTACTGAGCCGTGCTCTCCTTCAAGAACGTGACGAGGGCCGCGTTCACCTCGTCGTGCCGCTCCTGCTGCACCCAATGGCCAGCGCCATCGAGGATCAGCTTGCGCGTCAGATTGGGCAGCACGCGCTCGAGCTCGTTGACGCGCTTGGCCCCGATCAGGCCGGTGATCACCGCGTCTTTCGAGCCTGCGATGAAGAGGGAAGGCTGGCGGATCTGCGCGTCCTGCCAGGGCGCGGTCAGCTCCCAATTGCGGTCGATATTCCGGTACCAGTTCAGCCCGCCGCGGAAGCCGGACTTGCGGAAGCTTTCGGTGAAATAGGCGAGGTCGGCCTCGCTGAGCCAGCCAGGCAGCGGCTCCTCGGCGGTCGCATGGCCGAGAAAGCCCTTGCCCTCCTGCACGAACATGGCCGCGGTGGGATCGGCGAGGCCACGTCCGCCGAGGACGATGCGCATGGTGCGTGCGACGTCTCGCTCGAGTTCGGCCTCGGCGACGCCGGGCGTCTGGAAATACTGCCAGTAGAAATTGGTGACGCCGCCCTGGCGCAACAGGTCGAGCGGCTTGCCGCGGCCGCGGAACGGCGGCGGCACGCTCAGCCCCGCGACGGCCGTGAAGATATCGGGCCGGAACAGCGCTGCGTGCCAGGCGACCGGTGCGCCCCAATCGTGGCCGACCACCATCGCCTTGCTCTCGCCGAGCGCCTGGACGAGGCCGACCACGTCCCCGACCGTATCGAAGATCGAGTAGGCGTTCACATCGAGCGGCGCCGCGCTCTGGCCGTATCCGCGCATATCAGGGGCGACGACGTGAAACCCGGCTGCGGCAAGTGCGGGGATCTGGTGGCGCCAGGAGTACGACAGTTCCGGCCAGCCATGGCACAGCACCACCAGCGGTCCCTGGCCGGCTTCGCGGACGAACAGCTCGACCCCGTTGGTCTTGATCATGCGGGTTGAGGACATTCGCTTTTCCGCCTTGTTTCAGGGGTTTGGTCGAAAAACATGAGGCGCCACGATAGGGGCGCGGCGAGAATCGTGCAATCTCAGGGACAGCGTCCAACCGCGTGTTGTTCGCATCTGTTCCAGCTGTTAGAACGCCTTCCTCAGGGCTTCGCCATGGCACTTCGTCTTCCTTTGCTTCGTCGCAACTGGCTCACCGCCGGAACGCTGGCGCGCGGGCTGATCGCGACGGTTTTGGTGGCTGGCATCGGCTGGGGTGGGGCGCTCTATGCGGCCAACCAGAGCGTCCAGGGTGCCAAGAAAGCGGAAGATGCCGGCTTCGATGGCGATGCCCCGACCGCGATCCTGATCGAAGCCTCCTCAGGCAGCGTGCTGTTCGAGAAGAACGCCGACGAGCTGCGCGCGCCTTCGAGCATGATGAAGCTGATGACGGCGGAGGTCGTTTTCAACGCGGTCAAGAAGGGTGACATCAAGCTGACCGACGAGTACCGGATCAGCGAGAACGCCTGGCGCAGAGGCGGCGCCCCCTCGGGCGGCTCGACCATGTTCGCCGCCATCAACAGCAAGGTCTCGGTCGACGATCTCCTGCGCGGCGCGATCATCCAAAGCGGCAACGACGCCTGCATCGCGCTTGCCGAAGCCATGGCGGGCAACGAGCGGATCTTTGCCGCCGACTTCATGACCAAGCGCGCCCGCGAGCTTGGCATGACCAAGTCGACCTTCGCCAATTCCAACGGTCTGCCCGATCCCGGCAACAAGATGACGGTGCGCGAGCTCGGCATGCTCGCCCGGCACATCATCCTGGACTTCCCGGAATTCTACAAACTGTTCGGCGAGAAGGAGTTCACCTGGAACAAGATCCGCCAGCCCAACCGCAATCCGCTGCTCAATTCGATGGAAGGCGCTGACGGTCTGAAGACCGGCTACACCAAGGAAGGCGGCTACGGCATGGTCGGCTCTGCCGTGCAGAACGGCACGCGGCTGATCGTCGTCGTCAACGGACTCGAAGATCCCGAGGACCGCGCCACGGAAGCCAAGAAGATGCTGGAATGGGGTTTTCGCAATTTCGAGACCCGCACCCTGATCGCGGCCGAGCAGCCCGTCGGCTACGCCAAGGTGTTCGGCGGCGAGAGCCGGTCGGTCAAGCTCGTCGCCAAGACGCCGGTGAAGGTGATGGTGCACAAGAACGGCAGCGACAAGCTGATTGCGCGCATCGTCTACAGCGGCCCGGTGCGCGCGCCGGTCGAGGCCGGCCAGCGGGTCGGCGTGGTCAGGGTCTGGCGCAGCGGCAACATCGCGGTCGAGACGCCGGTCTATGCCGCCGAGGCGATCAGCACCGGCTCGACCATGCGCCGCGCGATCGACGGCGCCAGCGAGCTCGTGATCGGCATGTTCCGCGCAGGTGCCGAGAAGCTCTGATCATGAGTGAGAGCGCTGCACAGCGGCCGTCCGGACGGGGACGCTTCGTCACCTTTGAAGGTGGCGAGGGCACGGGCAAGTCGACCCAGATCAAGAAGCTCGCCGATCGCCTCACGGCGGCCAAGCTTCGCATCCGGGTCACGCGTGAGCCGGGCGGCTCGCCGGGCGCCGAGATCATGCGCCATCTGGTGCTGTCGGGCATGGGCAAGCTGCTCGGTCCCGAAGCCGAGACGCTGCTGTTTGCCGCCGCGCGCGATGATCATGTCCACACCGTGATTCAGCCGGCATTGAGCCAGGGCGTCTGGGTGCTGTGCGACCGCTTCGCCGACTCGACGCGGGCCTATCAGGGCAGCCTGGGCCGCGTACCTGAGGGCCTGATCAACGCCATGCAGCGGGTTACCATCGGCGATCTCAAGCCGGACCTCACCATCATCCTCGACTTGCCGGTCGAGATTGGCTTGCAACGCGCCGCCGCGCGCCGCGGCAGCAGTACGCCTGACCGGTTCGAGGCCGAGAAGCTCAGCTTCCACGAGGGCTTGCGCGAGGCCTATCGCAGGATCGCGGCGGAGGATCCGGCGCGCTGCGTGCTGATCGACGCCAATTCCGATCCGGACACGGTTGCCGCGCGCGTTTGGACCGCGCTGCGCGAGCGTCTGCTGCCCACGCCTGCGTCAGTGGTGTCGATATGAGTCCGCGTCAGGCCGAGCGGGAAACCGCCGTACCGCATCCGCGCGAGACGTCGCAGCTGTTCGGCCATCGCGAGGCGGAGGCTGCGCTGCTCGATGCCTATCGCAGCGGGCGCATTCCCCATGCCTGGCTGATCGGCGGATCGCAGGGGATCGGCAAGGCCACGCTGGCCTATCGGATGGCGGGGTTCGTGCTCGCCCATGCGCAGCCGTTGGCGCCGGCCGTGCAGCGCGCCAAGAGCCTTGCGATCGGTCCCGACGACGCCGTGGCGCGGCAGGTGGCGGCCGGCTCACATGGTGGCCTGCTGACGCTCGAGCGCACCGCCAACGAGCGCGGCGTGATGCGCACCGTGATCACCGTGGACGAGACGCGCGAGACGATCGCGTTCTTCGGCTCGACCGCGGCGGCCGAAGGCTGGCGCGTTTGCATCGTCGACACCGTCGACGAACTCAATCCAAACGCGGCCAACGCGCTTCTGAAAATTCTCGAGGAGCCGCCGCAGCAATCACTGTTCCTGCTGGTCAGCCACGCGCCCGCGCGGGTGCTCGCCACGATTCAGTCGCGCTGCCGCAAGCTGCGCCTGCGGCCGCTCGCCACGAACGAGGTGATCGACGCTGCGGCTTCAGCGGCCGGGCTCGATCCGAACGATGCCGCGCTGCGCGAGGCGGCCGAGGCCTCCGAGGGCAGCGTCGCACGGGCGCTGACGTTGCTCGGTGGCGACGCCCTGAAACTTCAGCAGCGCACGGCGGCGCTGCTCGCGCGCCTGCCGCAGGTCGACCCGCGCGAATTGCACACGCTCGGCGATTCGCTTGGCACCAGCGACCGCGTGGCGCTTGCGGCCTTCATCGACGGCATCGACCGCTGGATTGCGGAGCGCCTGCATGCGGATGAGGCCAATGCCAACCAGAACCTGCCGCGCCTTGCGCGGCTAGCTGAGGTATGGGAAAAGATCGTCCGCGCCGCGCGCGACACCGAAACCTACAATCTGGAGCGCAAGCCCTTGGTTTTCTCGGTGTTTGGCTGGCTGGCGGACGCAACGCGCTAAGCGCCGAGCCGTTTCCAAAATTCGAGAAGCCGGTAAAGGAATTCGTGGTGGCAACGCGAGCTAAGAAATCCGTCAAACGCAAGAGCGGCAAGAAGTCTGCGAAGAAGGCCGTCAAGAAAGCCGCGAAAAAGGCCGTGAAGGCGCGCGCGAGCAAAGCCGCCAAGAAGGTCAAAAAGACCAAGAAGGGTGCCGTCAAGAAGAGCGTGAAGAAGGGCGCAGCAAAGAAGGCGGGCAAGAAGGCCGCGAAGAAGCAGGTCGTCGCCAAGAAGGCGGTAAAGAAGGCTGCCAAGCGGCCGGCCAAGGCTCCGGCGAAGAAGGTCGCGAAAGAGGCGACTGCGCCTGCCGTGGCCGCCGCGCCGGCTCCCGTCATCACGCCTGTGAAGCCAAAGCCGACGAAGCCAAAGGCCCCGCGTGCGCCAAAGCCCGTCACTTCGCCGCAAGTTGCCGCGCCCGCGGTCGCGCGCGACAACGTCTTCTACATCACAACCGCGATCGCCTATCCCAACGGCAGCCCGCATATCGGCCATGCCTATGAGGCGATTGCGACCGACACGCTGGCGCGCTTTGCGCGCCTCGACGGCAAGGATGTGTTCTTCCTGACCGGCACCGACGAGCACGGTCAGAAGATGATCCAGACGGCGGCGAACGAAGGCATGTCCGCTGCCGCGCTCGCGACGCGTAATGCCGGCCGCTTCAAGGAGATGGACGAGCGCCTGGACGTGTCGTTCGACCGCTTCATCCGCACCACCGAGGAGCAGCACCATCGCTCCAGCCAGGAGATCTGGCGGCGCATGGAAGCGAGCGGCGACATCTACGCCGACACCTATTCGGGCTGGTACTCGGTCCGCGACGAGGCCTATTACGCCGAGGACGAGACGCGCGTGAACGACGACGGCGTGCGGCTCGGACCACAGGGCACGCCGGTGGAATGGGTGGAGGAGAAGAGCTATTTCTTCCGCCTGTCGGCCTACCAGGACAAGCTGCTCAAGCTCTATGCGGACCACCCCGATTTCATCGGGCCGGATTCCCGCAAGAACGAGGTGGTGAGCTTCGTCAAGGGCGGCCTGCGCGATCTCTCGATCTCGCGCACCACGTTCGATTGGGGCGTGAAGGTGCCCGGCGACGAAGAGCATGTGATGTATGTCTGGGTCGACGCGCTGACCAACTACATCACCGGCGTCGGCTTCCCCGACGAGAGCGACAAGAACTGGCGCTACTGGCCGGCCGATGTGCACATCATCGGCAAGGACATCATCCGCTTCCATGCGGTGTACTGGCCCGCCTTCCTGCTCTCGGCCGGCATTCCGCTGCCGAAGCGGGTCTATGCCCACGGCTTCCTGTTCAACAGGGGCGAGAAGATGTCGAAGTCGGTCGGCAACGTCGTCGATCCCTTCAACCTGGCCGAGCAGTACGGCGTCGACCAGATGCGCTACTTCTTCCTGCGCGAGGTGCCGTTCGGCCAGGACGGCAACTACAATCACGAGGCCATCGTGGCGCGCATCAATGCCGATCTCGCCAACGATCTCGGCAATCTCGCGCAGCGTTCGCTCTCGATGATCGCCAAGCAACTGGGCGGCGTGCTGCCTGAGCCCGGCGAGTTCAGCGACAACGACAAGGCGATCCTTTCGATGGCCGACGGCATGATTGCAGCGTCGCGCGAGGCCATGGCGACGCAGCAGATCCATCAATGGCTCAACGCCGTCTGGGCCGTGGTCGCGGAGGCCAACCGCTATTTTGCGGGCGAGGCGCCGTGGGCGCTCGCCAAGACCGATCCCGCCAGGCAGAAGACGGTGCTCTACGTCACCGCCGAAGTCGTGCGCCAGATCGCGATCCTGGCTCAGCCAGCGATGCCGACCGCCTCCGGCAAGCTGCTCGACAGCCTCGGTATCCCCGAAGCCGAGCGCAACTTCGCCATGCTCGGCGGCGCAAAGCGCATCGCGCCCGATTCGACGCTGCCGGCGCCGACGCCGGCGTTTCCGCGCTACATTGAGCCGGCGGCCTGAAGGCGCTCGCACGATGCTGGTCGACAGTCATTGCCATCTGGATTTTCCGGACTTTGCGGAAGATCTCGACGGGATCGTGTCGCGGGCGCGAGCCGCCGGCATCGCACGCATGGTCACGATCTCGACGCGGGTGCGGCGGCTAAAGGACTTGCTCGCCATCGCCGAGCGCTATGACGACGTCTATTGCTCGGTCGGCACCCATCCGCATCATGCGGACGAGGAGGACGGCATCGCGCCGGACGAGCTGATTGCGTTGACCCAGCATCCCAAGGTCGTCGCGCTCGGTGAAGCCGGGCTCGATTATTTCTACGACAACGGCTCGCCGGAAGCGCAGGCGAGGGGCTTTCGCGCCCACATCGCCGCCGCCCGTGCCACCGGCCTGCCGCTGGTGATCCATACCCGCGAGGCCGACGAGGACTGCGCGCGCATCCTGGAAGAGGAGGCGGCAAAGGGATCGTTTCGCGCCGTGCTGCATTGTTACACGGGCGGGCGCGAGCTGGCGCTGAAGGCGGTGTCGCTCGGGCTCTATATCGGTTTCACGGGAATCCTGACCTTCAAGAAATCGGAGGCATTGCGCGCGCTCGCAGCCGAACTGCCGCCCGACCGTATTCTGGTTGAAACAGACTCGCCCTATCTTGCGCCCGGCAAGTTTCGGGGCAAGCGCAATGAGCCGGCCTACGTGGTCGAGGTCGCAAAAGTACTCGCCGAGACGCGCGGCGTGTCGCTTGACGAGGTTGCGCGCCAGACCAGCGAAAATTTCTTCCGCCTGTTCTCGAAGGTGAAAGCTTGAGACTGGGAGCCGCATGACGCTGACGCTGACGCTGACGATCCTGGGCTGCGGCTCCTCCGCCGGCGTGCCGCGCCCGGCGCTCGGCTGGGGCGCCTGTGATCCCAACAATCCCAAGAACCGCCGTCGCCGCTGCTCGCTGCTGGTCGAACGGACGTCCGAGCACGGTACGACACGCATCGTGATCGACACCTCACCGGACCTGCGCGAGCAATTGCTCTCGACCAATGTCGACCACATCGATGCGGTGTTCCTGACGCACGAGCATGCCGACCAGACTCACGGCATGGATGATCTGCGGTCGGTCGTCATGCACATGCGCCGGCGCATTCCGACCTATTTCAACCAGTCGACCGCCAAGGACATCCTGTCGCGGTTCTCGTATTGCTTCATCTCGCCCGAGGGCAGCGATTATCCGCCGATCCTGACCCGGCATTCGATCGAGGCGGGCGAAAGCCAGACCATTCTGGGGAAGGGCGGCGCCGTGACGATGACTGCGTTTCTGGTGCAGCACGGCAACATTCCCGCGCTCGGCTACCGCATCGGGAATGCGGCCTATACGCCGGATCTCAATGATATCCCGCGCGAGAGCTGGGGCGCGCTGGAGAATCTCGATCTCTGGATCGTCGACGGCCTGCGCTATACCAGCCATGTCAGCCATTTCAGCATCAACGATGCGCTGTCCTGGATCGAGCGCTTCAAGCCGAAGCGCGCGGTCATCACCAACATGACCGCCGATGTCGACTACGAGGTCATCCGGCAGTCGCTGCCCCCTGGCGTGGTGCCGGCCTATGACGGGCTGCGGCTGGAGACGCACTGAGGCGAGCAAGAATTCTGGTCAGTGAAACGTTAAAGCATGATCCGGGCAAGGGTGCAGCGATTTACGAAACGACCATGCGCGAGCCATGAGGTAAGGCGCGGTAAGGATCCATCCCGATCCGATCGCGCTTAGCCCAGACTAGATGAACCAGGAAGCGACGAGGCCCGCCGTCGCCGCGAAGATTGCGCCCACCGTGATCCACGAGAGGATGTTGAGCGGCAGGGTGTTGACTTTATCACCCATGATCTTGCGGTTGTTTGTCATCAACAGGATGAACAACAGCAGCGGTGGGGTCGAAAAGCCCTGTACGATCCCGGAATAGACCAGCGCGCGCATGGGATTGAAGCCAAGAAAATTCAGGACAACCGCAACCAGCGTAAAGCCGGCGATCACTGCATAGAATTTCTTGGCCTCCTTGGGACGCGCGTGCAGGCTGCTCTTCCAGCCTATCACCTGACAGAGATCGTAGGCCGCGCCGGTGGTCATGATCGGCACAGCGAGGAAGCCGACTGCGATAATTCCGACCGCGAACAGGATGCCTGCTGTGTCCCCGGCGATCGGGCGCAAGGCTTCGGCGGCCTGTGCCGCCGTGTCGATATTGGTTTGGCCCGCCTTGTGAAGGGTGGCGCCGGTCGAAAGGATGATGAAATACATGATGATGTTGGAGAACAGCATTCCAATCAGGATATCATTGCGCGATCGGCGCAAATCGCCCTGCGTCGTTCCGCGCCGCTCCTCCAGCGTGGTGCGTCCCTGCTGAATCTTCTCCTCGACCTCGACATTGGATTGCCAGGTGTAGAGGTACGCCGACAGGCTCGTGCCGATAATCGCAACGAGGATCGAGAGAAATTCGCCTGAGAATTGCACGGTCGGAACCAAGGTGCCGCGCAGCACCTCCCACGGGTCCGGCTTGGCGAGAAGGGCCGAACCGACATAGGCAAACAGCACCAGGGCGAGCCATCTGAAAATGTTGCGGATGGTCTCGTACGAACCCCAAACCTGAAGCGCGAGAATCGCGAGGGCGACGCCGGACACGATGACCGGAGCAGGCAACGGAACGAACAGTCCGAGCGCTGCTGCCATGCCGCCGAGATCCGCGGCCGCTTCGATGGTGTTCCCAACCAGCACGCCTATCAGCGTCGGCCAGAGGACCCAACTTGAATAGTGATCTTTGATGACGTGAAACAGCCCCTTGCCGCTGACCTGCCCGAGCTTGGAGGAGAGGTAGACGACCGCGAACATCATTGGAAACGTGATGGGGGCAGTCCACAACAGCGATGTTCCAAATTGCGCTCCGGCGCTCGCATAGGTTCCTATGGCCGAGCAATCGTCGTCAGCGGCTCCGGTGACCACACCTAGCCCGAGCGAGCGCGCGAGACCACGCCGCTTCGGGTTTCGGGAGGGAGCTTCAGATTGTTCGCCGTCGTTCTCAGCCTTTGGCAACGTGCATTCCGAGCGTGGTTCGGGAAAGGTCGAACACCAATGGTCCCGCATGCGGGAGGTTCCTCCGCTACACGCGTTTCAGTCGTCAGGCTCACGTGCAAGCGGGAGCCCTGGTGTGGCTGTCGATAAGGATGCTACCGGAGGCCGTCGAAGCCTGCCCCGGGCTGCGGCGGGAATGCGTCTCCGACGTGTCCTGCGCACAATCATCGCGCGGGCGGAGACTTTCAGATCCTTTTGTGAGGCCGCGAGAAGCTCACGCTGAGATCGCCTTCGCGGAGTCCACCTGGTTACGCAGCAGGAATTTCTGGATCTTGCCGGTGGACGTCTTCGGGATCGGCCCAAACACGACCGCCTTCGGCGTCTTGAAGCCGCTCATGTGCGTTCGGCAGAACGCAATGATCTCGGCCTCGGTTGCGCTCGCGCCGTCCTTCAGCTCGACGAAGGCGCAAGGTACCTCACCCCATTTCGGATCGGGCTTTGCCACCACGGCGGCGAACAGCACTGCCGGGTGCTTGTAGAGGACGTCCTCGACCTCGACGGAGGAAATGTTCTCGCCGCCGGAGATGATGATGTCCTTGGAGCGGTCCTTGATGATGACGTAGCCGTGCTCGTCGAGCACGCCGAGATCGCCGGTGTGAAACCAGCCGCCTTCGAACGCTTCCTTGGTCGCCTTCTCGTTCTTGAGGTAACCCTTCATCACGATGTTGCCGCGGAACATGACCTCGCCGATGGTCTCGCCGTCGCGCGGCACCTCCAGCATGGTCTGCGGATTGATCACAGTGACGGCTTCCTCGAGCGGGTAGGGCACGCCCTGCCGGCGCTTCATGCGCGCGCGTTCGGCAGGCGGAAGCTCGTCCCAGCCCGGCTGCTCGGCGCAGACGGAGGCGGGGCCGTAGACCTCGGTCAGGCCGTAGACATGCGTCAGCTTGATGCCGATGCTTTCGGCGCCTTCCAGCACGGCGACCGGCGGCGCAGCGCCCGCGATCAGGCCGACGACGCGGCGGGCGGCATTGCCTTTGGGCGCATCGGGGGCGTTGATCAGCGTGTTGTAGACGATCGGCGCGCCGCACATATGGGTCACGCCCTGGCTCTTGATCAGCTCGAATATCTTTGTCGGCTCGACCTTGCGCAGGCAGACATTGATGCCGGCGGCGGCCGCGATGGTCCACGGAAAGCACCAGCCGTTGCAGTGGAACATCGGCAGGGTCCAGAGATAGACCGGATGCTGGCCGAGATTGCCTGCGAGGATGTTGCTGACGGCGTTCAGATAGGCGCCGCGATGGTGGGTGACGACGCCCTTGGGATTGCCGGTCGTGCCCGAGGTGTAGCTCAGTGCGATCGCGTCCCATTCATCGCGTGGCGTGATCGGCGCGAAGCCGGGATCGCCTTCGGCGACCGCCGTCTCATATTCGATCTCGCCGATGCGCTTGCCGCCCTTGAACGATGCATCGTCGACGTCGATCACCAACGGCTTGGGGCCGGTCATCTTCGCCAGCGCGTCGCTGATGACGCCTGAAAACTCGGGATCGACCAGGATGATTTTCGCGCCGCCATGGTCGAGCTGGAACGCGATCGAAGGCGCATCGAGGCGGATGTTGAGCGCGTTGAGCGCCGCGCCCGTCATGGGCACGGCGAAGTGCGCCTCGTTCATCGCGGGAATGTTCGGCAGCATCGCCGCGACCGTGTCGCCGACGCCGATGCCCTTGCCTGCGAGCCAGGACGCAAAGCGCCGGCAGCGCTCATAGGTCTGCGCCCAGGTGAAGCTGCGGCCTTCATAGACCGTGCTGACGTGATCGGGATAGACGGCGGCGCTGCGCGCGAGGAAGCTGAGCGGGCTCAGCGGCACATAATTGGCTTGCGTCTTGTCGAGGCCGATATTGTACGGGTTCGGTCGCTCACTCATCGACACCCTCCTTAAACCGCGTCAAAGAAATCCGATCGAGATCCAGGGGAAGATCGCGACGATGATCAATCCCACCAGCAGCGCCAGCAGATAGCCCCAGATCGGCTTGATGCCTTCGGCCGGATCGACGCGTCCGATGGCGCAGGCGGCATAATAGCCGACACCGAACGGCGGGGCGAATAGCCCGATACCCATGGCCAGAATGATCACCATGGCATAGTGCACCTCGTGCACGCCGACGGCGCGGGCGATCGGGAACAACAGCGGCCCGAACAGCACGATGGCCGGAATGCCCTCCAGCACGCTGCCGAGGACGGTGAAGGCCAGGATGGACACGGCAATGAAGGTCGCAGCTCCCCCTGGCAATCCGGTCATGGCAGCGGCCAGCGAGCGCGAGAAGCCGGACTGTGTCAGGCCCCAGGCCATGCCGGTGGCGGTGCCGATGATCAGCAGGATCGCGCCCGACAGCGCGGCGGTCTCGACCAGCATCGGAAACAGCCGCCGCCAGTCGAAGCGGCGATAGACCAGGAGGCCGACGAGCGCGCCATAGACGATGCCGATTGTGGAAACCTCGGTGGCGGTCGCGATGCCCTCGACCACGGCATAGCGGATCACGAAGGGCAGCGCGAGCGCGGGCAGGGCAATGACGAAGGTCTTGCCGATCTCGGAAGCGGTGGCGCGGCGGACATGGCTCATGTCCTCGTGGCGGTAGCGCCACCACACCAGCATGCAGAGCGTGACCGCGAGCACGACGCCGGGCAGCAGGCCTCCGGTGAAGAGGGCGGCGATCGAGACGCCCGTCACCGAGCCGATCGTGATCAGCACCAGGCTCGGCGGAATGGTCTCGGTCTGGGCGCCTGTTGCCGCCAGCAGCGCGACGAGGTCGCCGGGCTTGGCGCCGCGCTGCTTCATCTCGGGAAACAGCACGGGCGCGACAGCGGCCATGTCGGCGGCCTTGGCGCCGGAAATGCCGGAGACGAGGTACATCGCGCCGACCAGCACGTAATGCAGGCCGCCCCTGATGTGGCCGAGCAGGCTCGCCAGGAACGCCACCATGGCCCGCGCCATGCCGGTCATCTCGATCAGCAGGCCCAGGAACACGAACAGCGGCACGGAAAGCAGGATGAGGTGGCTCATGCCCTCGTCCATGCGCCCGACCAGGACCATGACCGGCGTGCGCGTGGTCAGCGCGAGATAGCCGAAGATGGCGAGGCCAAAGCCGAACGCAATGGGAACGCCGGCAAAGACACAGAAGCCGGCAACGCCGACGAAGAAGATGACGAGGTTGAGATTGCCGAGCGGCCGCAGGAGCGGCTCCGCTAGCCAGAACAGGCCGATCACGATCGCAACCGACAGCACGGCGGCTGCCACCACACGGTGGTCGGCGGCGCGTAGCAGCCGCAGCAAGGCAAAGGCCGCCATCAGGCCGATGCCGGCCGGCAGCGCGGCCGCCCGCCACATATTGGAGATCTGCAGCGCCGGCGTGGTGATGTAGCTCTCTTCGTAGGCATAGTCGCAGGACGGCCAGACGATCAGCGCCAGGAATGCCAGCGCGGCCGAGGTCGCGACCAGATCGAGATAGGCTCGCATTGCCGGCCTGGCGCTGGCGACGATCGCGGTCATGCGCATATGCTCGGAGCGGCGGAATGCGACCGCCGCGCCGAGCATGGCAAGCCACAGGAACAGGATCGAGGCGAGCTCGTCCGACCAGATCAGCGGCCGGTGCAGGCCGTAGCGTGCGACCACACCGGCAAACAGGATCACGATCTCGGCGACGACCAGGGTCGCCGCCGGGATTTCGACGACGAGACCGAGCACGCGCTCGAGCGAAGTCAGCAGCGAAGGTCGGCGAGGGGACTGCAACGTCACCTCGCCCACCACTTCGGTCACCTCGATCTCGACGTGAGCCATAACGGACCCAACGCGTTACGACAGCTTGCCGACGGCCTTCTCCAGGAGCTCCCAGGCCTGATCGCCATACTTGCCTTTCCATTCGGCATAGAAGCCGGCAGAGCGCAGCTTGTCGCGGAACGGCGCCACGGCCGGCTGGTTGAAGGTCAGGCCCTTGCCCGCGAGCTCCTGCTGCAGGTTGGCGTTGAGCTTGGCGGTATCCTCACGTTCCTTGACGGCAGCGGCATTGATGTTCTTGGCGACCACGGTGCGCACGTCCTGCGGCAGCTTTTCCCAGGCTCTGCGGTTGGCCAGGAACCAGAAGCCGTCCCACATGTGGTTGGTCAGCGAGCAGTATTTCTGCACCTCGTAGAGCTTGGCGGTCGAGATGATCGCCAGCGGGTTCTCCTGGCCCTCGACGATCTTGGTCTGCAGCGCCGAATAGACTTCGCTGAAATTGATCGAGGCCGGCGCGGCATCGAACGCCTTGAACATCGACGTCCACAGCGGCGACACCGGCACGCGGATCTTGAAGCCCTTGAGGTCGTCAGGCCCGGTGATCGGCTTGGTCGAGGACGTGGTCTGGCGGAAGCCGTTGTCCCAGATCTTGTCCATGACCTCGAGACCGGCCTTCTTGATCTCGCCGCGGACATGGGCGCCGAGATCGCCGTCCATGGCCTTCCAGACCGTATCGTAGTCCGGGAACGCGAAGCCGATGCCGTTGATCGACGCTGCCGGCACCAGGGTCGACAGGATCAGGCCCGACAGCGTGAAGAACTCGACGCCGCCGGAGCGGATCTGGCTCAGCATGTCGGTGTCCGAGCCGAGCTGGTTGTTCGGGAAGATCTGCAGGTCGAACTTGCCGCCTGTCTCGGTCTTGATCGCCGCCGCCATCTCCTTGGCGCGGACGTTGAGCGGATGGGTGTCGGGCAGGTTATTGGCGTACTTGTAGGTGAACTCGGCGCTCTGGGCACGGGCCACATGGGGCGCACCGATGCCGCCCAGGACCGCGGTCGCGGCGGAGGCCTTGAGAAGCGTGCGTCGGGAAAAGCGCGTCGAAAAGACCATGGGTCTGCTTCCTCGGAAGGTTTGTTGTTGTTCTGAGATGCAAACCTATACGGACGGTCGCCTTAAGGTCATCTGCGATCTCGCGGAAGCCTCGCTTATTGCAGCCGGACAAGGTCACGGCAATATCGGCTTTCGGCACAGGAGACCCGATTTCAAATCTGCAAAAACAACCCCATGCACAGTAGCCGACACGAGCTCAGGCGACGGTCGAGGCGCAGGCCGCAACCAGCGCTCAAGTGGAGATACCGTTGGAGGAGTTTTGGCTAAACTATTGATCTGATTGTAGATAAAGATATTCCATAATATACCTTATGCGAATCAGGAATATGGATGCCGACCGCTGTCTGCACGGCCTGTGAGCTGCACCGCCAGCTCGCGCGCGAGCCCGATTGCGGCCCCTTCCCGGGCTCAAACCTATGCCGCTCTCGCAGGCTACCTGATTGCATTGCTCCGGCGAAACTTCCGCCTGCGCGCCGCGCCCGAAAGTTCGGAGAGTGTGGGCCAGTTCATACAATTGAACGGCCGAGAGCCGCACTATTCTCAAATAGCGTTGCATAACGAAACACGTTTCGGTTGCCGGGCCCAGGCGCGAAGGCGCCTCCAGCCCGCGTGCGACCCGGGGGAGCCAGAGATATGCGTCGTGATTTGACCATCAAGACCGGCAGCATGGCCGGCACGTCCGATTTCAGGGTGATGGCTCCGATCAAGAAGGGGTTCGTGCCCTCCCTGGATGCGACCACGTACAAGACCCGCGTCAAATATGTATTGCGGGCGCTGAATAGCGGTCGCGCCAATGCGTATGAATACGAGCTCGCCCGCGTGCTGACCGATTCCGTGGATCGCGTCGGACGGATCCATTCGGTCGGCATCGCCGTGCTCGAACCCGAGGACGATTCCGTCGATGCCGTGGACTACGTGCTGCTGACCGCGACGTTCGACGGCTCCTGGGAAGCCTATGTCCGCGTCATCTGGCAGAAGGCCGCCCGGCTGCTCGACCTCATCTTCTGCAATACCGATGGCTACGTGCTCGGGCACGAGAACACCTACGAGAACTGGGGTATCTGGCTCAAGAGCAGGCAGACCGAAGCCTATTTCCTGTATGCCACACCCGACCTGACCGTGGACGACACGCGCTTCCTGCGCATGGAGGAGCGGGTCTATCGGCGCGCCTCGGGCGCAGGCGCCGATCAGATCGTCACGCAGATGAGGATTCCGTCGCCGGAAGAGATTGCGCGACGCTCGGTATTCCAGGGCGTCGATCCGACCAATGCCGGCTTCAGCGAACCGCTCACCCCCGAAGCGGCCGGCCGGCCTGCCTTTCGCCACGGCATCCTTGCGCTGGCGGGGCTCTACCGTCTGGCCGACTTCTATCCGCCGGGGACGCATGACGGAGTGGTTCTGCATCGGGCCGCCCATGAGCTGCTGCCGGAATTCGTCACCATGATCAACACCCCCGCCTATGCGGAAGGCGTCAAACGCGCCAGCCGGCGCTATGAAGAAGCCCTGCACTGGTTGATGACCCCGCCCGACATGGCGCCGGTGCGACAGAAGCTGCCGCTCGCCCTGCCGCCCCAATCGCCGTTGCAGGATCGCCGCAACGTGCAGGGCGGGATTCTCTCCGCCTACCCCGCTTCGGATCACGGCTGCCTGCTGCTATTGCAGTTCGCCAATCCGGCCGCGCTGGCGGCATTTCTCGACGTCCTGCAGGTGACGTCCGCGGCCGACGTTCTGACACCGGGGCAGATCGTCAGCAACATCGCATTCACAGTCGAGGGGCTGCGTCAGGCCGGCCTGTCGGACGAAGAGGTTCGCACACTGCCGGAAGAGTTTGTGCAGGGCATGGAAAGACGCGCCGGCCTGCTCGGCGACGTGCGCTGGAATCACCCCCAGCGATGGCGCCTTCCGGCCAGCAACTGGGCGCTCGGGATCAACGCGCCGGACCTGCCCGAAGGCGCCCCGGCGCCGCGCATCAGCATGAGCTCCGTCCATGCCGTCCTTCAGCTTCGCCTGCTGACCAAGGACCCGAACAAGGACCCGCAGACGGCGGCGGACGCGAGAAAACCGTTGATGGCCGAAATGAACCGCCTGGTCGAGGTGGATCCAGGCGTCAGGCCGCTGTCGATTCAGTGGATGCAGCGGCAACGTGTTGGGTCCTCTGAGAACATGAAGGACCATTTTGGTTTCGCCGATGGCAGTTCGAACCCGGTGCTGGACGCGAGCGAGGCCGGCGAGGTCTATTCCAATCGGGTGCATCTTGGCGAGATTCTGTGCGGCTACCCCAACCTCGCCGACGAGACAGCGCCGCTCGGCGACGCGACCAATCGTGCTCACGCAATGCTCCGCGACGGCAGCTTCATGGCGCTGCGCAAGCTGCGACAGGATGTCGAGCAGCTCGAGGACGTCCTGTGCCGCGCGACGCGACAGGCGACCGAGACGGCCGGACCGGACGCACCTGCCCTGACGCGCGAGATGTTGATGGCCAAGATGATGGGACGCTGGCCGACGGGCCATCCCCAGGCCGGCCAACCCCTGACCCCTACTCCGCCCCCTGACAAAGGCTACAACGACTTCAACTACGACGCCGATCCGCAGGCCCAACTGTGCCCGTTTCACGCGCACATACGGCGCGCCAATCCGCGCCTCTCGATCACCAAGGCGGATGCCGGCGCCAGGCCCCCACGGATCGTCAGGCGCGGCATGTCCTACGGTCCGCCCGTCGACGCGCAAGCCGCCAAATCCGCTCCGCAACCAGAACGCGGCCTGGTTTTCATGGCCTACAATGCCAGCCTCGGCGAGCAGTTCGAGGTGGTGCAGAGCTGGCTGGCCGGCGGCAACAGCTCGGGGTCGTCCTCGGGGGTAAGCGATCCTTTCCTCGGCCTCGCCGAGCCTGGCCGGCTCCGACATTTCCGTTTCGAGCATGGAGGCCAAACCATTCGCGTGGCGCTGGACGGCTCGGACCGCCTCCACGACGAACCCCGTCCCTTCGTGCGTCTGGAATGGGGAGCGTATTTCTTCGCGCCATCCAAGAAGGCGCTTGCCGACCTGCAGCAATGGGCGGCGAGCCAGGGGCACAAACCGGCGGTGACGTGGAGCGTCGATCAGGGGGAAAAGGAGATCGCGCGTCTACGCCTGATCGAGAGCCGGCAGGGCGAAGCCGCGGCGATGGCCGCATGGAAGACGGCGCTCGAAGATCCGGATTCGGCCTCGCATTTCGTCAACGCGTCGATCTGGGCTGCGATCCGCGAGCGCCACGGCGGCGCGCTCCGCACGCCCTTCGGTGTCTTGGTCGCCGACCGCGAGATGGTCTACCAGGTCTTTGCCGATTCCGACACCAAGCTGACCATCACCGGCTACCTTCCCCGCATGCTGCGGTCGTTCGGCATCCTCTATCTTGGCCGCGACGCCGGACAGCCTGACCAGGTCTATGAGCAGGAATCCGCAGCCTGCAACGCTGCGATCATGGCCCTTGACCAACCCGCCGCATTCGAGCTGGCGCGCACAGTCACACAGAAGGTGCTGGGCTTCATGGTCAAGCAGATGATTGACTATGCCGCTAGCGACGGCGAAGCGAGCTGGGAACTGACCGTCGACGTGCACGAATTGGTGGATCCGCTGCTCGCCGCCTTCTGCGAAGCGTGGTTCGGGTTGAGCGAAGACGGGGGGCATTTCCGCCGCATCGGCTACCGCTGGGATTGGAAGCCAGGCGAGCCGCCCGGTTATCCCGGCCATTTCCTCTCCCCTTCGCGCTACATCTTCCAGCCCCACCCGAACACGACGGTGGAGGCGATCGGCGCGGCACATGGCGACGCTGCGCGCCGCGCCATGGAGAGTTTCCTGACGCAGTTCGGGCCGACGAGCGGACCCGTGACGAAGGCGGTTTACAATTCGCCGCGAGGCACCGGCGACATTCCGTTCGTGGCTCGTACCATCGCCGGCGCCATGATGGGCTTCATTCCGACCGTCGACGGCAACCTGCGCAGGATATTGAACGAATGGCTGCGCGAAGGAACGCTATGGGCGTTGCGCGCTCGCTATGCCGGCACGGAGGCAAAGAACTACATGGACGCCCTCAACCGCCTGAGAGACGACTTCATCCCCGCGATGCAGCTTCGCGCGGTGCCCGAACTGATCTGGCGGACAGCCGTCGTTTCGCAAACCATCGGAGGTGTCGAGGTCAGGCCGGGGGACGTCATCGTCGCCGGCGCGGTCTCCGCCACCCAGCAAAATCTCGCCGAAGGTCGTCAGGACCTCTATCACGCTTTCGGCGGCAACCGCAGGGTCGCGGGGCATCCCACGCATTCATGTCCCGGAGCAGATCCGGCATTGGCAGTGATGCTGGGTTTCTTCAGCGCATTGGTGGAGACGCCGCTACCCTTGCGGGCCGGCCCCATTCCAATGAGCCTGACGATGGACGGAAGGGTTCCCGCGCCGCCGAGTCCAGCTCTGCGCTAAATTTAGAGCCGTTCAAGACAGGCGGCGCAGCGACTAGACGGCACAAGGCTGAGCACGACCGAGTTGATCGTTGGCGTAGACGACGGGTGTGCCGATGAAGAGCCGGATCGCCTGCTCCGCATGCCAGTGCATGCCGAGCGCCTTGAGTTTCTCGGCGGCTTCCATCATGGTCTGGCGGGCCGCCTCGCCCTGGCCCTGCCCCGCGAGAAGCTCGCCGCGCAGGGCCAGGTTCAGGGCCGCATCGCGCAGCGAACCGCGCCAGCCTGCGGAAGCCTCGGCCCGCTGCAACCAGCGTTCGCTGAGGCTAAGATCCTGGCGCCGGGCTGCGAGCCTCGCCAGCGAGCGGCACGCTGCCGCCTCGCCCAGCCGCTCGCCTTCGCGCGCGCGGCGCAGGACATGGGCGGCATATCGCCGTGCCGTCTCGACGTCGCCTTCGGCCGTCGCCGCCTCGACGAGCCAGCTATATTGAACCGACGTGTAGAATTGAAAATTGCGCCGCTCCATCCATTCCGCGGCGTTGCGCAGCTGCAGCAAGCCATCGGCGTCGGCGGTCGCCGACCAGCGGGCAAATCCCGAGGCGGCCCGGCAATCCGCCAGCAGCAGCAGACTGCGGGTGTTCTCGGCGATGCGCGCCCCTTCGACGGCAAGCTGCTCCGCCTCGCGCCAGCGGCCCTGCCAGTTCAGCGCGACCGCAATCCAGTTGCGTACGGAATTGACGACCGGATGGGTCGAGCCTTCGACCAGGGCCATGGCTTCGCGGAAACATGCGTGGGCACCGTCGAAATCGCCGCGATCGGCGAGGATGCCGCCCTTGCACGACAGCGCGTAGGCCGCTCCGAAGGATATCGCGCCATGCCGCCGGGTGCGCTGCTGCTTGGTCGAAATGGCAGCGTCGATCAGGGCGATGGCTTCGTCGTACTGACAGCTTGCGGCCAGAATTTGCCCGAGCGTTGCTTCGATCTGGGCGATCAGGCGATGATCACCGAGCTTGCGCGCCAATTCCAGTGCCGTCCGCGTGTGTGTCACAGCGTCCCGGAAGCGGCCGAACCCGTAGCACATGTAGCCGAGCCATTCATAGGCGCTCGCCATCGCGGCGGTCTCGCCGAGGGAGGACGCGATCGCAACCGCGCGTTCGAACACGGACGTATCGTCGGTCAGCGACAGCGGGTCGAAGATGTTGGCCATACCAAGCTTATTGGCCAGCAAGCACCAGCGCAGCGATTGCTCGCGGGAGCGATCCGGCACGCGATCCAGCGCTTGCATGGCGACCTGGTACTGCGCACTGGCACGATCGAGCGCGAATGCAG
The DNA here is from genome assembly GCF_051853065.1 of Bradyrhizobium sp. SPXBL-02. Taxonomy (NCBI): domain Bacteria; kingdom Pseudomonadati; phylum Pseudomonadota; class Alphaproteobacteria; order Hyphomicrobiales; family Nitrobacteraceae; genus Bradyrhizobium; species Bradyrhizobium sp. SPXBL-02. Next base: position 4,169,151 of record NZ_CP182474.1, read on the forward strand.
CCATGGCCTTGTCGCCGGCGCGTTCGGCATAGCGGGCGGCGCTTTCCCAATGACCTGCGCCGCGCGAATGATAGGCCAGAGCTTCCATCGCGTCCTCGCGATCAGCCTGCTCGGACCGCGCCAGCAAGGTGGCTTCGATCCGCTTGTGCAATGCCTGACGCTCGTGCAAGCCAATGCTGTCGTAGACCGCGTCGCGCGTGATGCCGTGCTTGAAGCGCAGGACGTCGCCCCCTGGATCGGCATAGAGAAAGTCCGCATCGGCCAATGCCCGCACGATGGCCGGGTCGGGTTCGCTGCCGCAGGCCGAAACCAGCAACCCGTGCGGCACGGTGTTGCCGATGACGGCCGCGGCGCGGACCACCTTCGCCTCATCGGACGGCAGGCGTGCCAGGCGCGAGGCGACCAGTGTTGCGATCCAGCCCTGTTTGCTGCGCGCTTCGAATGAAGCAGGATCGTTGGCGGCGATGGAATGGCAGAGCTCTTCGATGAACAACGGCACCCCGCCCGCGTAGGCGTGGATGCGCGCGACGAGGAACGGATCGGCCTGCGGCACCCAGCGGCGTACGGCAAGGTCGGTTTCGGGCCCCTGAAACGGTTCGAGGAGCAGGTGCGGCGCGCCTGAAATCCATTCGGTGCCGTCCTCGCGTGGCCGGCTGGCGAGGATGACACGAGGTCCGTTGGGCAATTCCAGCAAGGCCTGGAGCAATTGGCGGCTTGCATCGTCGGACCATTGCCAATCGTCGATCACCAGCACCAGCGGGCCCTGCGCCGACAGGCCGGTGAAGAACGCGAGGAGATCGCCGACGACGCCGTCGACGGTGATGCGGCCGCCGCGCGCATCGGCGCCGGCCGACGCCAGAGCGAGGATCGATTCTGCATGCGGGCCGAGCTGGGCGGCCCATGGCTCCAGAGCCGTGCGCGCGGTCTCCTTGGCCTCAACGATGGAAGCATCCGGGCCTATTCCGAGAGCGGAGCGCAGCATTTGCAGGAACGGTTGCAGAACCTCGGCACCGACATAACTCTCGCAACTGCCCCGCAGCAGCCTGAAGCGCTCGGTGCCGACGTGCTCCAGCACTTCTTCCAGAAGGCGTGTCTTGCCGAGGCCGGGGCCGCCCACGACGACCGTGCAGCGTTGCGCGGGCGGAGGTGCCTCGCTCAGAAAGCGTGTCAGGAAGCCGAATACCTCGTTGCGACCGATGAAGGGTGTCAAGCCGCGGCGCGCGGTTGCCTCGAAGCGTCGGGTCGCCGTGCTTCGTCTCAGCACCAGCCTCGCCTGCGGCATTCCGGAAATCCCTCCCGATGGGAGGTGGGCACCGAGCTCGAAGAAGTTGGCGTGCGGCCCAAGGGCATCGAGGCTGGCGAGGATCTGATCCGGACCGGCGTGACGCGACAGGTGCGCCGCCGTGTTTACGACATCGCCGATCAGGTCATACCGGCCGGACTCGATGTCGCCTTGGGTCAGGAGCACGGTGCCGGCATGGATACCCGAATGCATTCGCAGCGGCATCAGCGCCGGCGACACGCCATCGTGGCGCAGCTGCCCGACCCATTGGTGAATATCGAGCGCTGCTTCCGCAGCACGACGACCGTCGTCCTCGCCCGACTGGGGATGGCCGAAAATAGCGAGGGCACCGTCTCCCTGTGTTCTGATGATGTGACCGCCGTGCTTCGCCACCGCGCGATGCCAGATCTGCCGCAATTGGCTGAGGAGCTCGGAAAGGTGCTCGGACTCGACATCTCTGCCCAGGGCCGTGGACCCCACAAGGTCAGAGAACAGCACCGTCAATCGATGACGTTCGCCTTTTGGATCGCGGGTTTGCGTACTCATCGTCAATCGCAGCCAAATCGTTGACGAACCGCAAGAACGGTCCCCAGCTGGTGCCAGACCGGATGCAGCAAGTATGACAAAAGGCCATAGTATCTCGCCTAACCCGCAAGTGGAAGCTCGCGGATTGCATCCGCCGAACACGGCGCTTATCGGTCTAACTTGCTCAAAAATCTCATGTCTTGCCCTTTGCCGGACGGCGCGTCGGCCGCCTCGCCGGCACAGGCCAAGGCGGAGTATCAAGGTGGAGGATCTTGAGCTGGCGTTCTAGGGAAGCGGCAGCCGCTCCAACTGGCTCTGCGCCTTCTTGACGGCGGCCGCATACCAGCTCTGGCTCGGGGCTTCCTTGGCGAAGCACGAAGTGAAGGCGGTCATCGCCTTGTCTTCGCGGGTCATCTCGCCGCGCGGATCCTTCTTGTCGACGGGCTTTGCCATCATCTGCTTCCAGACCTTCTCGCAGGCCGGGATCGGGGCGGTCTTCACGGCCTCCGTTGCCGCGAGGAAATAGACCTTGTCGCCCTGGATCGCGACGACGTCGATTTCGTCCGGGGGACCCTTGAGGTCGCCATTGCCGCGCACGCCGAGCACAGCGGCTGCGACGCTCGCCCTTGCCGGCTTGGTGATCGGCAGCTCCGCATAGATCGCGAAGGCGGCGTCCTGGATCGCATAATAATAGAAGCGGTCGGATTTCAACGCTGCGCCGCTCTCCAGCGGCATGCCGTCCTCGCGATGCTCGCCCAGCCAGTGCCTGAGCAGCCCGGTCGTGGTCACCACGGCCTGCATCTTGTCGCCTTCGGAAGCGAAGCTCAGCCCGTCGAGATGGCCGAAGCCGATGTCGCTCTTGAACAGCGTATCGACGTTGGACTTGCCCTCGGCCGGGAGCCCCTTGATCGCGACCGGACCGACCAGGCCGCGCAGCACGCCGGCCAGCTCCTTCAGGGCCGCATCATGCTGCTTGTAGATCTCGTCGCTCTCCGTGGCGCTGGAAAATTTTGCGATGTAGCGGTCGCGCAGGTCGAGATAGTGCTGCTCGGGCGCGGCAGCACGGGCAGGCGCGGCCAGGACGAGCAGGCAGAGCAAGGCAGGCAATCTCATTGCAATTCCGGAAGACTGGAGAGCGATCTCCCATCTTTGTGCCGACGCCGGGTGCGAAGGTTCATCCGCTGGCAGAACGCGGGTGCCCTACTCTGCCGGCGTGAGTTGCTGCCGGTTCAGCCGCAGGGCCGCGGTCTCGCGCACGCGAACCCGGGCGCGGCGCTTGCGCCACCAGATCACGACGCCGGTGACCGAGAGCGCGGCGACCACGAGGCCCATCACCGAGATCAGGATGCGCCCGAACAATCCGACGATGCGGCCCGAATGCAGCGGAAACTGCGCCTGCACGAAGATGTCGGCGGCGGTGCCGACCCAGGGCAGTCGCTCGCCGATGGGACGGCCGTCCTCGCTGTCGTAATAGAGCTGCGCCGGGCCGACGCCGCCGGCGCCGTGATCGTCGCCGGGGTGGAAGAAGGCGGCGGCATAGACGCCATGGGCCGGGCCGTAATTGATCGACCCGACCGGGACGGTCCACCCGCGCGCCTTGCCGTCGGCCGCGGCGCGCGCGGCGATGTCGGCGAAGGTGACCTTGGGCTCGATGGGATCGTCGAGATCGCGGTACGGCCGCTGCTCATAGGGCGTCGGCGTGTAGTTCGACACCATCTTCATCAGCGGCGAGAACACCTCGAAATAGAGGTTCAGCGAGAACGCCGTGAAGGCGATGATGAACAGCACACCCCAGGTCCACAGGCTGAAAGCGCGGTGAATGTCGAAGTTGATCCGGTAGGCGCTCCCTGAGGTCTTGATGGTCCAGGCCGGCGCCCAGCGCGCCCAGAAGCCGCGCTCGAGCCGGCGCGCGACCTCGGGCGCCCGCGCCGCCTTGGCGCGCCGGCGCGAGGGCAGCGTCAGGTAGAAGCCGACGAAGCAATCGATGGTCCAGATGATGGCGATGATGCCGAGCACGCGCATGCCCCAGCGGTCGCTGCCCCAGAATTCCGGAATGTGCATCGTGTAGTGCAGCTTGTAGAGAAACGAGACGAAGTTTTCCCGCGTGACGGGCCACACCGCCCCCCAATAGCGCCGGCCAAGCTCCGCGCCGGTGTTGGGATCGAGGAAGACCTGATTGTAGTCGAGCGGGTAACGCTTGCCCGTCGCGGGATCGATCCGCGGCATGACGAAGAACCACAGCGAGTGGCCCTGCTCCGGCGTCATGAAGAGGTAGACGACGCGCGCGCGGGGATCACGCTGCTCGATCATCTTGGCGAGCTCGAGCGAGGGAATGGCCGGCCCCTTCGTCGAGACATCGAACAGATGGCTGTTCAGGACGTCGTCGATCTCGTGATCCCAGGAGATGATCGCGCCGGTGATGCCGGAGAAGAACAGGAATCCGGCCGTGAGCAGTCCAGCCCAGCGATGCAGCCTGCCGAATATCGCTCTCATCGTCTTCCACTCTCATCCAGCGGCTCCGGCCCCCGGGTGCCGGACCGTCTTTGATTTCACCAGCGATAAGTCAGCTTGCCGATCGCCTTGCGTCCCTCGGCATAGAAGCAGCCCGCCAGGCTGTAGCACGCAGCGACGTAGCGCGTGTCGGCCAGGTTGGTCACGTTCAGCGACAGGCGCCAATTGTCATGGGTGTAGGCCAGCAGCGCGTCCAGCACGGTCGAGGCGCCCACCTTGAAGGTGTTGGCGTCGTCGCCCCAGGTCGCGCCGACATAGCGGATGCCGCCGCCGAACTGCAGGCCCGCGAGCGGTCCGTTCTGCAGCGTGTAGTCGCTCCACAGCGAAGCGCGGTTGAGCGGCACGGTGACCGGCGCCTTGCCGACGTTGACCGGATCCTGCGTGACCATGGCGTCGACATAGGCATAGGCCGCGCGCAGGTTCCAGCCGTCGGCGAGCGACATCGTGCCTTCGAGCTCGATGCCGCGCGACTTCACCTGGCCGATCTGTTCGTAAAAGGTGGCTGCAGGCACGTACACAGCGAGGTTGTCACGCGTCAGGTCGAAGGCGGCGAAGGTGAACAGCGCGTTCCAGCCGATCGGCTGGTACTTGACGCCGACCTCGTATTGGACGCCGGTCTCGGGACTGAGCATCTGTCCGCCAAATCCGGTCGCGAGCAGCGGCAAAAACGATTCCGAGTAGCTGAAATAGGGCGCGATGCCGTTGTCGAAATTGTACATCACGGCGGCGCGGCCGGTGAAGGCCGAGGCGTCCTTCGCGACCGTGGTGTTGAAGATGCCGTTGTCGACCTGCGTCGTCACGAAATCCTGGCGGCCGCCGAGCTGGAACGAGAGCCGGCCGAGCTTGATCTGATCCTGCGCGTAAACTCCCACCTGCGACTGCTTGACGCCGGTCTTGTCGCTCGGCAGGCCGTCCACGGCATAGTCGTAGCTGTACACCGGATTGAAGACGTCGATCGTCGGAGACGAGGTCGTCACGCCATAGGCGGTGTCGCGGAAGGACGTGTTGCGGTAGTCGACGCCGACCAGCGTGGTGTGGCTGAGAATGCCGGTGGTGAACTTGCCCTGGAGCTGATTATCGACGGCGAAGGAATTGATGTAGGAGTTGCTGTAGCTGCCATAGCGCGCGAGCTGCCCCGCGGCTTCATCGGCATAGCCGCCGCCGTAGAACACCTTTTCCTCGTTGTGCTGATAGGCGTAGCGCAGGTTCTGACGGAACGTGAGGTAGTCGGTGAAATCGTGCGAGAGCTGGTAGCCGATTGTTGCGATCTCGGTGTTGAACGCGTCGAAGCTCGGCACGCCCGCGAAGAACGAGACCGGGATGGTGCGGCCGTTGTTCGGCCACACCGTGCCCGAGGCCGGCAGGAACTGGAGGCCCCACCCTGCCCGATCCCTCTGGTAGTTGGCGAGCAAGGTGATGGTGGTGTCCTCGTTCGGCTTGAAGGTGACGGCGGGCGCGATGAAGACGCGATTGTCCTTGCTGAAGTCGACCTGGGTTTCGCCGTCGCGCACGACGCCGGTCAGGCGCCACAGCACGGTGCCTTCCTTGTTGGCGGGGCCGCCCATGTCGAACTGGCCCTGATAGCGGTTGAAGCTGCCGCCGGAGATCGAGACCTCGCCGAACTGCTGCGCGGTCGGCAGCTTGGTCACGTAATTGAGGATGCCGCCGGTGCCGCTGCCGCCATACATCGCGGAGGACGGGCCCTTGAGCACCTCGAGCCGCTCGGCCCCATAGGGATCGAGGCCGTTGAAATGCACGTAATTGCTGGAGGGAATCCGCAAGCCGTCGACGTAGAGGCCCGGCATGGTCATGTCGAAGCCGCGGATCTGGAGGCCGCCGAAGCGGGTGTCGGAGCCGCCATTGACGTCGCCGCTGACGCCGGCGGTGTAGCGTAGGGCCTCGCCGATCGAGACCGCGCCCTGGTTCCTGACCTGGTCGGTGGTGATGACGGACACCGACTGCGGCGTTTCGATCAGGGGTGTGTCGGTCTTGGTCGCGGTACCGCTGCGCGTGGCGACAAAACCGCGTACCGGACCATTGGCGCGTTCGCCTGTGGCGCCATTCGATGACGCCGACTGCGTTGGCGCAGCCTGCTGCGCCGGGCCGCTGCGATTGGCGCGTGCGGTTCGCGCCGCCGCCGCCCGTCGCGAGGACGCAATGGCCGCAGGACGGGCGCGCTGCGCCGGCGCTTCGACGGTGACCGCGGGAATTTGCGTCTGCGCCTCCACGGTAGCGAAGGGAATGACGAGAGAGAATGTGCTGACCGCCCCGAGGAAAAGCACCTGAATCTGTCGACGACGCGTGTCGCCACGCGAAGAAAATTGAAAGTCGCTCACGTCTTTCGAGGCCCCACGCACTGCCGGCTTCGCCGGTACCGTTTTTGATGCCCCGCCCTAGCTCAGCCGGTTTTCGAGTGCGATAGGAACCGCGTTAGAATTTCTCCAGACGTGTGCGCCGCACCTGCGACGAATGCGCTCAGGCGCGCTTCGCAGTTTGGAATGTTTCCAGGCAGAAGCAGAATCGCCCTGTCTGAAACATCGGGAAATGTTTCAGCGATGCCGCAGCCGGCGATTGACCCGGCGTGCCAGGTAATCGCCCGCGCTCTGGACGATCTGCACCAGGGCGATCAGCACGACCACGACGGCCAGCATCATCTCCGGCATGAAGCGCTGATAGCCGTAGCGGATGCCGAGATCGCCAAGGCCCCCGCCGCCCACCGCGCCGACCATCGCGGAGTAGCCGAGCAGGCTGACGACGGCGAGCGTCAGCGCCAGCAGCAGTCCCGGCAGCGCCTCCGGGATCAGCACCTTGAACACGATCTGGAGCGGCGAGGCGCCGAACGAGGACGCGGTCTCGATCAGGCCGCCGTCGACCTCGCGGATCGCAGCCTCGACGAGGCGCGCGATGAAAGGCGTCGAGGCAATCGTCAGCGGCACGATCGCCGCCGTCGAGCCGATCGAGGTGCCGGCAACGAGGCGGGTGAACGGGATGATGGCAACGACCAGGATGATGAAGGGCGTCGAGCGCGTCGCATTGACGACGATGCCGAGCACGCGATTGACGATGGGTGCCGCGAACAGCTCGCCTTTGCGGCTGGTGGCCAGGAACACGCCGAGCGGCAGGCCGAAGGCGGTGCCGAGCAGTGCGGCGATGCCGACCATGTACAGGCTTTCGAAGGTGGCCTGGATGATCAGGTTGATGAGTTCAGGCGACATAGCCGAGACGCTCCGCCGAGAATTGATATTGAGAGAGCCAGGCGAGCGTCCGCGTCACCGCGTCCTCGCCGCCGGGAAGTCCGAGCGTGAGCGAGCCCACATGCTGGCCGCCGATCTCGTCGATGCGCGCCGACAGCAGCGCGACGTCGAGCCCAAGCTCGCGCGCGAGCCGGGCCACCAATGTGTCGCCGGCCCCTGCCCCGCGCACCTGGACCCGGATCACGGCGTGCCCGCCGGCAGGCTGCTCCGAAACGATCCGGCTCGCCAGCGACACCGGCAGGCTGTCGCCGATCACCTCGGCCAGGAAGGACTGCGTAATCGGATGTTTGGGATGCGTGAAGATGTCGGCGACGTGGCCGCTCTCGACGACGCGGCCGGCGTCTAACACCACCACCTTCTTGGCGAGCTGGCGCACCACGGACATCTCATGCGTGATCAGCACGATGGTCACCCCGAGCTCGCGGTTGATGCTCGCAAGCAGATCGAGGATCGCCCGCGTGGTCTGCGGATCGAGCGCCGAGGTCGCTTCATCCGACAACAGCACGCTCGGCCGCGTCGCCAGCGCGCGGGCGATGCCGACGCGCTGCTTCTGGCCACCGGACAGTTCGGAAGGATAGCGATCGTGCTTGTCGGCGATACCGACCAGTGCGAGCAGCTCGGCGACGCGGGTCTTGATGTCGGCCTTGGCCCAGCCGGCGATCTCCAGCGGCAGCGCGATGTTGTCGGCCGCAGTGCGCGAGGACAGCAGATTGAAATGCTGGAAGATCATGCCGATCGAGCGCTGCGCCAGCCGCAGCTCGCGGCCGGCGAGCGCCGAGATATCCCTGTTGTCCACGATCACGCGGCCCGTGGTCGGCTTCTCCAGCCCGTTGATGAGCCGGACCAGGCTCGATTTGCCGGCGCCGGAGCGGCCGATCACGCCTGTGATGGAACCGCGCGGTATCGCGAAGTCGATGTCTTGCAGCGCGTTGACGCCGGGCTTGCCGCGATAGGCTGGATAGGTCTTCGAGATATTGGCGAAACGGACCATCGCGTCGGGCTCCGCCGGCGCGGGTGAAATCGCTTCAAGCGTTTCGATCGGTCGTCCGATCGCGAGCGATTGGTGGGCATTCATGGAGGCAGCCTTCATGCACAATAGTTCGCGTTCCCGGTTGCGCGCTCGGGAACCAAGTCGCATCGCGCGACGGGAGAGAGACAGCGGTGAGGATCCGGAACGAGCGCGCTGCACCGCAGCACGCACCATCGCCTTTTCCAGTCTTTCTTGCAATTTCAGATATTTGGCAGGAGTTGGACGAAGATTTCCCGATCACTCCCTGAAGCAGAAAATTCCTCCGCCGCATCAGCCTCCACACTGGCTCGGTAGACCCTCAGCCAGGGCAGCACGATCAGCAGGTGCCCGCGAAATAGAGCAGTCCGAAGGCCCAGAACTGCCCTTCCGGATATAGCCGCTGCCGAAATACATCGGCGCAGGTCCGGTGCGTAAGAAGCGAGATCACGCCATCAGGCCGAGCGAATACATGTAAAGCATGGCCAGCGTCGTGACTGGTAGGTCGGCGATGCCCGAGCCGACCGCCAGCACCCACCGGCAGCACTGCGGTGGCATGCGAAGTAGATCCCTCGATTGTCGTCGCGTCGTTCCGGCCTGACGGAGCCCTTTTGTCTTTGCGCCGCGTATACGGATTGTCCTCGGTGCAATCAATGGCCGTCTGGACCATCTTTTGCGATGGCTTCGCCAGGTTGCCGACAGCAATGTCAGCGCACAACAGCGTCACGAACACGTGGCCGGATTGGGCTGCAACGAACGCTCGACAGAAACGGACCCTTGCGCCTATCTTCGCGCCATGAGCCACGATCACGACCATCACCACGATCACGACCATTCCGAGCTGTCCGAGACCGAGCTGCGCGTGCGCGCACTCGAGACGATCCTGACCGAGAAGGGCTATGTCGAGCCGGCTGCGCTCGATGCCATCATCCAGGCCTATGAGACCAAGATCGGCCCGCACAATGGCGCGCGCGTCGTCGCCAAGGCCTGGACCGATCCGGCGTTCAAGAAGGCGCTGCTGGAGGATGGCTCCAAGGCCATCGGCACGCTCGGCCATGTCAGCCGCGTCGGCGATCATCTCGTCGTGGTCGAGAACACGCCCGAGCGGCACAACATGGTCGTGTGCACGCTGTGCTCCTGCTATCCCTGGGAAATGCTCGGGCTGCCGCCGGTCTGGTACAAGGCCGCGCCCTACCGCTCGCGTGCGGTGAAGGATCCGCGCGGCGTGCTCGCCGATTTCGGAGTCGCGCTGTCGAAGGACACGGAGATCCGGGTGTGGGATTCCACCGCCGAGACGCGCTTCCTGGTGCTGCCGATGCGCCCCGCCGGCACGGAAGGCTGGAGCGAGGAGCAGCTCGCCGAGCTCGTGACGCGCGATTCCATGATCGGCACCGGTTTTCCCAAGACGCCGGGAGCCCCGTCGTGAACGGCGTGCACGACATGGGCGGCATGGACGGGTTCGGCAAGGTCGAGCCCGAGCCGAACGAGCCGATGTTTCACTGGGAATGGGAATCGCGCGTGCTGGCCATGGTGCGCGCGATGGGCGCGGCCGGCGCCTTCAACATCGACACCTCGCGCTTCTATCGCGAGACCTTGCCGCCGCAGGTCTATCTGTCGAGCTCCTATTACAAGAAATGGTTTCTCGGGCTCGAGGAGATGCTGATCGACAAGGGCTATCTCACCCGCGAGGAGGTCGCTGCCGGCCATGCGATGCAGCCCGCAAAGGCGCTCAAGCACGGCACGTTCGACCGCGCCAACGTCGAGCGCGTGATGGTGCGCGGCAAGTTCGACCGCCCTGCCCCGGCTCCGGCGAAATTCAAGATCGGCGATCGCGTGCGGGCGAAGAACATCCATCCCGCGACCCACACGCGGCTGCCTCGCTATGTCCGCGGCCATGTCGGTGTCGTCGAGCTGAATCACGGCTGTCACGTGTTTCCGGATACGGCGGCGATGGAGCGCGGCGAGAACCCGCAATGGCTCTATACCGTGGTGTTCGAGGGCCGCGATCTCTGGGGCGAGGACGGCGATCCCACGCTGAAGGTCTCGATCGACGCGTTCGAGCCCTATCTGGATCCGGCGTGATGAGCGGCGCACTTGCGGCCGCGGCGACGGCAGCGATCCCGAGCATTCCGCGCGACGACGACGGCCCGGTGTTCCGCGCGCCTTGGGAGGCGCATGCGTTCGCGATGGCCTTGAGCCTGCACGAGCGCGGCGTTTTCACCTGGCCGGAATGGGCCGCAGCACTCGCCGACGAGATCAAGCGCGCCCAGGCCGCGGGCGATCCTGACACCGGCGAAACCTACTATCTGCACTGGCTCGCCACGCTGGAGGGCCTCGTCGCGCGCAAGGGCGTCGCGTCGATGGAAACGCTGCACCGCTATCGCGACGCCTGGGACCACGCCGCGGATCGCACGCCGCACGGCAAGCCGATCGAGTTGCGGGAGGAGGATTTTCAGTAGTTGATCGCTGAGTTCGTCACTGCGAGCGCAGCGAAGCAATCCAGAATCCCTCCACGGCGGCAGTCTGGATTGCTTCGTCGCATCAGCGCAAAATTGCTGCGCAATTTTGTCGCGAGCTCCTCGCAATGACGGCAGAACGAGCCTACTTCCCGGCCACGAACTCTCGCCACCCCTTCGCCCGCAAACTGCACGCCGGGCACTCGCCGCAGCCATAACCCCATTCGTGCCGCGCGCCGCGTTCGCCGAGGTAGCAGGTGTGCGACTGCTCGCGGATGAGATCGACCAGCCCCTCGCCGCCGAGATCGTGCGCCAGCTCCCAGGTCGCGGCCTTGTCGATCCACATCAATGGCGTGTGCAGCTCGAAGGGCCTCGCCATGCCGAGCGAGAGCGCGGCCTGCATGGCGCGGATGGTCTCGTCGCGGCAATCGGGATAGCCGGAATAGTCGGTCTCGCACATGCCGCCGACGATGTGGCGGATGCCGCGCCGGTAGGCCAGCGCTGCGGCGAAGGTCAGGAACACGAGGTTGCGGCCCGGCACGAAGGTGTTGGGCAGGCCGTCGGCGCCCATCGCGATCGCGACGTCGCGGGTTAGCGCCGTCTCGGAGACGGCCGCCAGCGTCGGGATCGACAGCGTGTGGCTCTCGCCCAGCTTTGCGGCCCAATCGGCGCGCAGGCCCTTGATGCCGTCGAGCAGGCGGTCGCGGCAGTCAAGCTCGATGGCGTGGCGCTGGCCGTACTCGAACCCCAGCGTCTCCACGCGGGCGAAGCGGCTCAAAGCCCAGGCGAGGCAGGTGGTGGAATCCTGGCCGCCGGAGAACAGCACCAGCGCGGTTTCGGAAGAAAATGCGTCGCTCATGGCCCGCGCTTTAGCATTGCGCGGCTTGCTCGCCAATCGGTGGAAATCGGCCTGTTCCGCCGCCTTGCGCTGGGATCGGGGGTCCGCTTTTGGCATAAGGCTCTGGACCCCAGGAGACTGCCCGGCAATGACCCCTTCCCGCGATATCTCCCGCCTGATCGAAATCATGGCGGCACTGCGCACCCCGGTGAGCGGCTGCCCCTGGGACCTCGAGCAGAACTTTGCGACGATTGCGCCCTACACGATCGAGGAAGCCTATGAGGTGGTCGACGCCATCACCCGCGGCGATCTCGACGATCTCAGAGAGGAGCTCGGCGATCTCCTGCTTCAGGTGGTGTTCCACGCGCAGATGGCCTCAGAGCAGAACGCCTTTGCTTTCGGCGACGTGGTCGAAGCCATCACGCGAAAAATGATCCGCCGCCATCCCCACGTCTTCGCCGACAAGGACGGCAATCTCGCCCCGCACCACGTCAAGGAGGTCTGGGACCGCATCAAGGCCGAGGAAAAGGCCGAACGCGCCGCGCGCCGGCCGCCGGAAGCGACGCCGACGCACAAGTCGTTGCTGTCGGGCGTGAAGGCCGGCCAGCCGGCGTTGACGCGCGCGATGGAGCTGCAGCGCAAGGCCTCCACCGTCGGCTTCGACTGGAACGACCCGCGCGCGGTCCTGCAGAAGATCCGCGAGGAAGCCGACGAGATCGAAGCCGCGCTGGACCGCAACGACCGCGCGGGCCTGGCGGAAGAGACCGGCGACCTGATGTTCGCCCTCGTCAATCTCGCCCGCCACGTCGACGCCGATCCGGAAGCCGCGCTGCGCGCGACCAACGCCAAATTCGAGCGGCGCTTTGCCTATATCGAGCGGGCGCTGGCGGCGCAGGGCCGGACGCTCGAGCAGGCCTCGCTGGCGGAGATGGACGCGCTGTGGAATGCGGCCAAGACCGCCACTTAGCCGGGTGCGGTAGCAGAGAGATCCGGCAACACCATCCATCGCCGATCGGTCAGCAATGTACCCCGATTGACCGCTCCCAGCGGCTCGCACGGAAAGATGCGTCAAGCCGCCGCCATGAAATTGTCACCGCAGACAGTCTAAAGTTGTATAGTTCTGACGCAGCCACCCCCCTACGGCAGGTGAAGCGCGATGCCATTGAAACATTATTCAGTCCTCAAGGGACGCCCGATTGCGATGCGTTTCGGCACCGGCAGGTCGCCGCACTATCAAGTCCATATCGTCGCCGGCGGTGAAGATTTCCGCATTGCCGTCAACGTGCAGTCGGCCGACGGAAGCGAGGTCGAATTCCTGGTGCGATCTCGTTTCGTCCATCCGATCACCGAACGACTCGCGGCACTCCCGGAGGGGCTGCACCCGCAGGCCCCCCAGCCCAACAGCATCGCGCTGGACTTCATCCGCGGTAATCTGATGCAGCCCCAGGAGATGGTGCCGCTGCCGCTGTCCGTGCCTGGGCCGGACAACGACCTCAACGAGAAGCTCGACCAGTTCGTCCAGCGCGCACTCTCGGACGAAAGCGCGATGGTCTACGCGTTCGGCGAGACATGGGGCCCCGAGACCAAGGCGGACAATTATTTCGGCTTCAGGCCGGGACGCGGCATTCACGACATCCATATGAACCAGGGAAATCCCATCGGAAGGTTCTCGGGCGACAACGGGCCGTGGCAGGACGGCGGGCTCGTGTTCGAATTCCCGGAGCAAAATTTATGGACGGCAGTCCTTCTCAAATTCCAGACGCAGGCCTGGCACACTGACGACGAGACCGGTCATCCGATTGATCTCGGCGGCGGCACGCCGACAGCGCCGCTGGATCCGACGGCCCCTCCGACGGAGGAAATGCCGGATGGGCTCGTGCGGATCATTGCGGCACTCGTCAACGCCGTGAAGACGCCGGAGCGCGAAGTCGTCACACTGCTCAACACGGCCGATCGCGACATCGATCTCACGGGCTGGAAGCTGGCCGACAAGCAGAAGAAGAAGATGACGCTGTCGGGGAAGATCGCAGCCGGAGGAACGCTCGCCGTCGTCGTGGAGAAGCCGATGGAATTGTCGAACCAGGGCGGCATTATCTCGCTGCTGGACACGCGTGGTATCAAGGTTCACGGCGTCGCCTATACCAGGGCGCAAGCCAAACATCCGGGCCTGACAATTCCGTTCTGATGTGCTGATCAAGTTCGCAACCGACGAGCGTCAGCACGCCGCCAGGTCAGCTGTCGTTCGTGCCCCGTGCGTAGCGCGCACGAGGGTGTACCGATCCATGCCGCGTGTAATCTCTCGCTGGAACCACGCGATCGATGCCGCGCACCAATGCCATCGCGCCGTTATGTGGCGTGATGCGGCACAGCGTCGAACCTGTTCACCACGATGTCCCGCTTGGTCTCGTCCACCCGCACTGTCATGTCGAAGCGGCCGTCGTGCAGCTCCTTCGACAGCACCTCGGCATTGCGGTGCAGCCAGCTGATGCCGGCGCCGTCGGCGGCGTCGATGGAGAGATCGAGCGTGGTGCGCTTGGCGGCCAGGCGTTGCTCGATCGCGGCGAGCAGAGCATCGATGCCCTCGCCCGACACGGCTGAGACCAGCATCGCCGGATGATCCTCCGGCCTGCGCGCGGCGATGTTGAGCAGCTCTTCGCGTTGCTCGGGGGCGAAACGGTCAATCTTGTTCCAGACCTCGATGATGCGGCCGGAATCGTCCGGGTTGATGCCGAGCTGGCGCAGCACCGCGTCAACGTCGCTCTGCTGCGCCTCGGCGTCTTCATGCGAGATGTCGCGGACATGCAGGATGACGTCGGCCTCCAGCACCTCCTCCAGCGTGGCGCGGAAGGCGGCGACGAGCTGCGTCGGCAGGTTGGAGATGAAGCCGACGGTGTCCGACAGCATCGCCTTGCCGCCATGCGGCAGGTTGAGCGCCCGCAAGGTGGGATCGAGCGTCGCAAACAGCATGTCGGCCGCCTGCACGTCGGCGCGGGTCAGGCGATTGAACAGCGTCGACTTGCCGGCATTGGTGTAACCAACCAGCGCGACCACGCGATACGGCACGCGTTGGCGGCCGGCGCGATGCAGCCGCCGCGTCGCCTGCACCTTTTTCAGCTCGCTCTCCAGCTTGGAGATGCGCTCCTGGATCAGGCGGCGGTCGGCCTCGATCTGGGTCTCGCCGGGACCGCCCATGAAGCCGAAACCGCCGCGCTGGCGTTCGAGATGGGTCCAGGAGCGCACCAGGCGCGAGCGCTGGTAGTTGAGATGCGCAAGCTCGACCTGCAGCGAGCCTTCCCTGGTCTTGGCGCGACGGCCGAAGATTTCGAGGATGAGCCCGGTTCGGTCGAGCACCTTGGCGTGCCATTCCTTCTCGAGGTTGCGCTGCTGGATCGGCGACAGCGCGCAATCCATCACCACGAGCTCGACCTCGAGGGTCTTGATCAGCCCGGCGATCTCCTCGACCTTGCCCTTGCCGATATAGGTCGCGGGCCGGATCTGGCTGACCGGGGCGACGATGGCGTCGGCAATGACGAGATCGATCGCGCGCGCAAGGCCCGCGGCTTCATCGAGCCGGGCCTCGGTGTCTCGCAAGGCATGAGTCTCCGATTGCGCGTCGGCACTGCCCGCGCGCACGCGCAAGTAGGGACCGATGACAAGCACCCGCCCCGTCTGCGTAGCCCCTGCCGACCGTGGACGGTCGGCATCCCCGTCGAAATTCCGGGGTTCCAATCAGATCACTCTCAAGCCGGCTGGTCCTCGCCGCCTTCGAACAGCTGAATCGGAGCGCCCGGCATGATGGTCGAGATCGCATGCTTGTAGACGAGCTGCGAATGACCGTCGCGCCGAAGCAGCAAACAGAAATTGTCGAACCAGGTCACGATGCCCTGGAGCTTCACTCCGTTGACCAGAAAGATCGTCAGTGGCGTCTTGGTTTTGCGAACGTGATTTAGGAAGGTGTCCTGTAGGTTTTGTGCGCGGTCTGCCGCCATTGTTTTTTTCTCGCTTTGAGTTTCTTTTTATTGCGCCGGATGCGGCCCTCTTTGTGGAGTTCGGGGCCTCCTCCGGTTGCCGTCCCTCATGAGATCCCCCTCGGAAGGAACAGCGGTTCGATTAGAGGACAGGTCGGGATATTAGGCAAGCCGCTTCAAGCGGCAGGCCCGGCCCTATTGCCCCGAAAAATTACGGAAATCGATGATTTCTTCGCCTATTGTCGAGATGCCGCCGCGGCGTCGCGGCCTTAGCCGACGCCGAGCGCTTTCAACTTCCGGTGCAAGGCCGAACGTTCCATGCCAACGAACTCGGCCGTTCGGGAAATATTTCCTGAGAAACGGCTGATCTGTGCAATCAAATAGTCGCGCTCGAACACTTCGCGTGCCTCGCGCAGCGGCAGGCCCATGATGTGCTCGCCATTGTTGCTGGTCGGCATCGCCGGCACCATCGAGCCGACATCCTGCGGCAGCATGTCGGCGGTGATGATGACCTCCGGCCCACCGGCGGCCAGAATCATGACTCTTTCAACATTATTGCGGAGCTGACGCACATTGCCGGGCCAGACATGCGATTGCAGCACCGCCATCGCGTCCTGACCGATCTGGCGCCTGGGCAGGCCGCTGCCCGCCGAGATCTGCTCCATGAAATAGTCGATCAATTCCGGAATGTCCTCGCGCCGCTCCGACAGTGCAGGCACGCGGATCGGCACCACCGAGAGCCGGTGGTAGAGATCCTCGCGGAAGCGGCCGGCCGTGATCTCCTCTTCGAGATTGCGGGCGGTCGATGAGATGATGCGCACGTCGACCTGCACCTTGGCGGTACCGCCGACGCGCTGGAACGACTGCTCCACCAGCACGCGCAGGATCTTGTTCTGGGTCTCGCGCGGCATGTCCGCGATCTCGTCGATGAACAGCGTGCCGCCATGCGCTTCTTCGAGCGCGCCAGGCTTGCGCGGCTGCTCGCCGTTGGACTGCTCGACGCCGAACAGCTCATGCTCCATCCGCTCCGGCGTGATCGCGGCGGCGTTGATGACGACGAAGGGGCCGTCGGCGCGGCCCGAGGCGGCATGCAGCGTGCGCGCGGTCAGCTCCTTGCCGGCGCCGGCGGGGCCGACGATCAGGATGCGGCTGTTGGCCTTGGCCGCCCGCTCGATGGTCTGGCGCAGCTGGTTCATGCTGGGCGAGCGGCCGACCAGCTGGCTGGCGCTCGGCGCGAGCTGCTTCAGCTCCTTGACCTCGCGCTTGAGCCGCGAGTTCTCCAGCGCCCTGGTCGCGACCAGGATGAGGCGGTCGGCCTTGAACGGCTTCTCGATGAAATCGTAGGCGCCGCGCTTGATCGCGGCGACCGCGGTCTCGATGTTGCCGTGGCCGGAGATCATCACGACGGGCAGATCGGCATTGTCCTTCTTGACCTGCTCCAGGAGCTGCAGGCCGTCGAGCTTGGAGCCCTGCAGCCAGATATCGAGGAATACCAGGTGCGGCCGACGATTGGCGATCTCGGCGAGCGCCGAGTCGCTGTCGCGTGCGGTCCTTGTGACGAATCCCTCGTCTTCGAGAATGCCCGCAACGAGATCCCGAATATCGGCCTCATCATCGACAATCAGAATTTCACTTGCCATGGATCGCGCCTGTCTTGTCAGCTGCCTGTTGAGGCTTCGATTTTGGTTGAATCATTGGTCTTTTCAGCCGGCTCTTTGGTTCCGGCGGCCGGCTCTTTTGTTTCCCGGTTCTCGACGGATTCCGTCACCGTTTGCGTGATGTCGGCTTTGGAGGTCGTCTCGGTCGCGGCGTTGGCCGCCGGCACGTGCTCCGTTTTCGCGGGTTGCCCTGAGACGGCAAAGCGCATGCGCATCCAGGCGCCGCGCTGGCCTGCACGGAAGTCGGAGGCATCCTTCAGCTCGATCCGCCCGCCATGGTCTTCCAGCACGCGGCCGACGATGGCGAGCCCGAGCCCGGTGCCCTTGGCGCGCGTGGTGACGTACGGCTCGAGCAGGCGCGAGCGCGCGACTTTGGGCAGGCCGATGCCGTTGTCGATGACGTCGATCAGCACGTCGTCGCCTTCACGCGACACGACTACGTCGATCCGGCCCTTGCCACCGTCCTTGCCGAGCTCCTCGGGCGGGACCTGCTCGATCGCCTCGGTGGCGTTCTTGACGATGTTGGTGACCGCCTGCGAGATCAGGCGCCGGTCGAACTGGGCGCGCAGCGGATCCTGCTTGAACTCAGCCTCGATGTCGATCTCGGGATGGGCGACCTTCATCAGGAACACCGCCTGGCGCACGGTGTCGGCGACGTCCTCACCCTCCATCACGGGCTTGGGCATCCGCGCAAAGCGCGAGAACTCGTCGACCATGCGCCTGATGTCGTCGACCTGGCGCACGATGGTGTCGGTGCACTGATCGAAGATCTGCTTGTCCTTGTCCTCGGTGATGGTCTTGCCGAACTTGCGGCGGATGCGCTCGGCCGAGAGCTGGATCGGGGTCAGCGGGTTCTTGATCTCGTGGGCGATGCGGCGCGCCACGTCGCCCCAGGCCGAGGTGCGCTGCGCCGAGACCAGCTCGGTGATGTCGTCGAGCGTGATGATGTAGCTGTCGTGCGGCTGGTTCTTCTCGGCGCTGACGCGGACAGACAGGTTGCGCTCGGTGCCGTCGCGGGTGATCGTGATCTGGCCCTGCACCAGGCGCTGGGTCCCTTCCCGCGCGGTCTTCATCATCTCGTCCAGCTCGGGCAGCACGTCGGAGAGCGGGTGGCCGAGCGTCTCGGCTTCGGAATGCCCGATCAGCTTCTCGGCGGAGCGGTTGAGGATGCCGACGCTGCCGGACGCGTCGACGCCGATGATGCCGGCGCTCGCCGATGACAGCACCGCTTCGATGAAGCGGCGGCGGCTGTCGATGAGGTCGCTGGCGCTCACGAGCTCGTCGCGCTGGCTGCGCAATTCCTGCGTCATCTTGTTGAAGGTCTCGCCGAGCTGGGCGAGGTCGCCTTCCGACTGGTGCACGGGCACCTGGACGTGCAGGTCGCCGGTCGAGACCGTGTGGGCCGCATTCATCAGCCGCCGGATCGGCGAGACCAGCGAGTTGGCGAAATTGAGACCGATCAGCACCGAAGCCATCAAGATGGTCAGCGCGATCACCGCGAACATCAGCGCGAAGGCGACCTGGATACCGAGCCGGCGCGATTCGATCTGGGCGTATTCGGCGACGCTGACCTCGGTCTGCTTGAGCTGATTGACGACATTCGGATCAAGCGGCCGGGCGACATAGAGGAAGGTGTCGTTGAAGGCACGCAGGCGGATCACCGCGGCGACGAAGCTCGCATCGGGGAGCACCGCGATCTCGGGCTCGGCCTCGTTGACGTTGCTGAGAAAGTCGGGCGCGGGCGGCGAATAAGCGAGCCGCATGCCGGTGTCGGCGGATTCCAGAATGTTGGTGTTCTTGTCGATGATCATCGCGCCCGGCAGGTTGCGGGACGCGGCGCTCGCCGTCAGCATCTCGCGAAACGTGCGGCGGTCCTGGTCATAGAGCGGCCGGGCATGGGCGATGTCGTTGGCCATGCCGAGAATGTCGCCGCGGATCAGCTGCGCATGGTCCTGCATATAGGCCCGCGCGATCGTCAGCGAGTTCTGGATGACCTGCTTGGTCGGCCCGGAGAACAGCCGGTCGAGGCCGCGCTCGATGGTGACATTGGCGACGACGGCGACCAGCACCGCCGGCAGCACCGCGACGATCGAGAACAGGCTGACGATCTGGACGTGAAGACGCGCCGCCGCCCTGCCCCGCCGCCGCGCCAGGATCAGCTGCCAGAGTTCCCGGATGATGATCCCGACCAGCAGCAGGATCGTGGCGGCATTGATCAGATAGAATGTGCGGACCACCCCGGGGGTCGGCTCGATCGTGCTCAGACCGGTCAGGACCAGGAAGGTCAGGAAGGCCGACAGCAGCGCCAGCGCGACGGCAAAGGGCGCCAGCCAGCGTCGCACCGACCAACGCCGGGGCTCTTCCGCTGGGGCCGTGTCAAAGTGTGCGGCCGAGGTCTCTGCGCTGGTCATTCCGGCAATGGCGGTGCTGAAAACGGGTCCGCGGACGCGCGGATACTGATGTATTCGTACCACATTGTTGCCGAATTGCGACAATTCCGCGGCGCCTTGGCCGCGGCCGCCCCGCGCAATTCACAGGCACATGCGGAGGGACGGGAACGGATTCCCGCCATTCCGGCTTGATCAGCATGGATAAGATCTGTCTCGCGACGATGGTTTCGGCCGTTCTGCTGCTGATCGTGGCCTCCGACCTCCTGGTCAACGGCCTCGGCCATAAGCAGGACCCGGTGACTCTCGCCAGCGTGATGCCGGCATCTGGGCGGCTGGTCAGATAGATGTGATGCCGCGCGCTGCGGCCTAACAAATTTAAATGGACGACCGGAACATTTGGGCCCAGCGCGGACTTCTGCTCACCGCGTCAGCCACAACGGCCAGCGCGATCCGGACAGGCTCAGCTCTGCCTTGGTAGGGGGAGCTGAGCCACCGGCCGCCTCGAAAGATTACCCCCCGCTCCGATACACCTGGATGTCGAGGTCCCGGATCTTCTTCCGCAGCGTGTTGCGGTTGAGACCGAGCAGGTCCGCGGCGCGGATCTGGTTGCCGCGGGTGGCGGCGAGCGCCGCCGTCAGCAACGGCACCTCGATCTCCTTGAGGATGCGGTGATAGAGGCCCGGCGGCGGCACGCCGTTCGGGAAGCCCTGGAAGTGCGAGGACAGATACGCCTCCACGGCGCCGCCGAGATTGTCGACGCCCTGCTGGACCGCGGCGCCCGGGCTGACCGAGGGCGGTGCGAGCTCGCCATCGATGACGGAGGACGTGATCACGTCCTGCGGATAGAGCGCGGCGAGGCGTCGGGCGAGGTTTTCTAGCTCGCGCACGTTGCCGGGCCAGCGGTGCTGCTTCAGCCGCTCCAGCGCCAGCGTATCCAGTTTCTTCGGCGGCAACCCGTCCTTCTCGGCCAGCGTGAAGAAGTGCCGCACGAGATCCGGCAGGTCCTCGATGCGCTCGCGCAACGGCGGCAGCCGCAGCGGAACGACGTTGAGGCGGAAGAACAGGTCTTCGCGGAACAGGCCCTGCTGGATTAGGACGCGCAAATCCTTGTTGGAGGCCGCGACGATGCGCACGTCGGTCTTGATCGGGGTACGGCCGCCGACGGTGGTGTATTCGCCCTGCTGCAACACGCGCAGCAGGCGGGTCTGCGCCTCCATCGGCATGTCGCCGATCTCGTCCAGGAACAGCGTGCCGCCTTCGGCCTGCTCGAAGCGGCCGGAGGCGCGGGTGTTGGCGCCGGTGAAGGCACCGCGCTCGTGGCCGAACAATTCGGACTCGATGAGATCGCGCGGGATCGCTGCCATGTTGACGGCGACGAACGGGCCGTTGCGGCGCTTGCCGTAATCGTGCAGCGCGCGCGCCACCAGCTCCTTGCCGGTGCCGGACTCGCCCGTGATCATCACGGTGAGGTCGGTCTGCATCAGGCGCGCCAGCACGCGGTAGATTTCCTGCATCGCCGGCGAGCGGCCGACCAGCGGGATCGCCTCCATCTCGGCGTCCTCGTCCGGCGTCGAGGTCCGCTCCTTTGGCTCGGCCAGCGCGCGGCCGACGATGGCGATCAGCTCCTTCAGATCGAACGGCTTCGGCAGATATTCATAAGCGCCGCGCTCGGAGGCGCGGATCGCCGTCATGAAGGTGTTCTGCGCGCTCATGACGATGACGGGGAGGTTCGGCCGCATCTTCTTGATCCGCGGCAACAGGTCGAAGGCGTTTTCGTCCGGCATCACCACGTCGGTGATGACGAGATCGCCCTCGCCCTGGCTGACCCAGCGCCACAGCGTCGCGGCATTGCCGGTCAGCCGCACTTCGTAACCGGCGCGGGACAGTGCCTGATTGAGAACGGTGCGGATGGCGGTATCGTCATCGGCTACGAGAATGCTACCTGCGGGCATTGTTAATCCTCATTTTGCCCCCTGTGACGCAGGCGACGACTTCCCGGCAGAGCCGTCGCGACTGCTTTGATCGGCGTGTTTCACCGATGTGGAATACATCGGCATCAGCACGCGGAAGGTGGTCTTGCGCGGCTGAGATTCGCATTCGATGATGCCCCCGTGATCGCCGACGATCTTGGCAACCAGCGCCAGGCCGAGACCCGAGCCGGTCTGCTTGGTGGTCACGAAGGGGTCGAACAGGTTGGGCAGAAGATCGTCGGGCACGCCGGGTCCGTTGTCCTTCACGCAGAATTCGAGCGGAAGGGATACCCGGGATTTTTGACCGGGGACTGACAGGCGCACACCGGGACGGAACGCGGTGGTGAGCTGGATCTCGGCGTCGGGCACGTCGATCAACGCTTCGGCGGCGTTCTTCACGAGATTGAGGAACACCTGGATCAGCTGGTCCTGGTTCGCCAGCACCGGCGGCAGCGACGGATCGTAGTCCTCGATGAAGCGGATGTTGCGGGCAAAGCCCGACTGCGCCAGCCGCTTCACGTGATCGAGCACCGAATGGATGTTGACGGGGCCGCGCACCACGGGGCGCTCGTCGCCGAACACCTCCATGCGATCGACCAGCGTCACGATGCGGTCGGCCTCGTCGCAGATCAGCCGCGTCAGCATGCGGTCCTCGGACGAGGCCTGCTGCTCGAGCAGCTGTGCGGCGCCGCGAATGCCCGACAGCGGATTCTTGATTTCATGCGCGAGCATCGCTGCTAGCGCTATCACCGAGCGCGCTGCGCTGCGGTGGGTGAGCTGCCGATCCATCTTGTCGGCGATGGTGCGCTCCTGCAGCATCACCACGATATGGCCGGGCCGCTCGGTGAGCGGCGCGACATGCAGGTCGACCTGGCGGTCGCCGCCCATGCGCGGCGTACCGAGATCGACCTTGTATTCGTTGACCGGCGAGTTCGACGAGCGCACCTGGTCGATCAGCGCCAGCAACGGACTTCCGAACGGCACCAGCTCCTTCAACGACTGCCGCTTCAGGAATTGCGTCGAGATCTCGAAGAAGGCTTCGGTGGCGATGTTGGCGGCGACGATCTTGCCGTCCGGCCCGATCATGAGCACGGGGTTGGGCAAGGCATCCAGGATGGCGTCGCTGTCGGACTGAAGCGGCCGACGATGTTCAGCGGCTGAGCTCATGCAGCAGCGCTCCATGCGAAGTCGTCGAAGGCGTCTTGCAGTGAATCGTGAACGAGGCGCGGATCCTCCGAGACCAGGATTTTCTGCCGCCAGGATTTCAGCTTCTCGGCCGGCGCGCGGCTCGCCTGCGCGGCGACGTCGAGCGCCCAGCCCAGATGCTTGCGGGCGTGCCTCAGCCCGATGCGCAGACCATAGAGCGCACACACGCCTTCATAGAGCGTGCGGACATAATGCAGCTGCGTTTCGAGCGAGGGCGCGGCTTCCTCGGCCCCGCCCTTCAGGCGGCGGCCGATCTGGCCCGGCAGCCAGGGCTGGCCCTGCGCGCCGCGGCCAATCATCACGGCGTCGGCGCCCGAGGCGTCCAATGCCGCGAGCGCCTTCTCGTAGGAGGTGATGTCGCCGTTGACGACGAGCGGAATGGAGACGGCCTCGCGCACGGCGCGGATCGCATCCCAATCGGCCTCGCCCTTGTAGAACTGGCAGCGGGTGCGGCCGTGCACGGTGACGAGCTTGACCCCGGCGGCCTGCGCGCGCCGCGCCAGCTCCGGCGCGTTGCGGCTGCGGTCGTCCCAGCCGAGCCGCATCTTCAGCGTCACCGGCACCTTCACCGCCGCGATCGTCGCCTCGATCAGGCTGACGGCATGGTCGAGGTCGCGCATCAAGGCCGAGCCGGACTGGCCGCCGGTAACGTGGCGGGCGGGACAACCCATGTTGATGTCGATGATATCGGCGCCTTCCGCTTCGGCGATCCGGGCGCCTTCGGCCACCCAGTGCGTCTCGCAGCCGGCGAGCTGGACCACGTGCGGGCCGATGCCGGTGGCTTCGCAGCGCAACCGGGACATCCGGTGGCCGTTGGCGAGCTCATCGCTCGCAGTCATTTCGGACACGACGAGACCGGCTCCAAGCTCGGCAGCCAGCCGGCGGACGGGCGAGTCAGTCACACCCGACATCGGTGCCAGGAAGACCGGGGCGGCGACTTCAATATCGCCTATTTTCAACGGCTTAGAGCCTGATACTGCCGAGCCGGTCACGGGGGTCTCGTTGACTGGGCAGGGCCTCATCGCGCCTGCCATGATCTATCTTGCGCACAATTCTTGTGCAGTCAAGCGTCATGCCTACAGTTTAGACAGTTCTGTAGATCTTTCAAGTGCAGTGCAGCAAAATGCTGTTTCCCACAATCCGGGGAAACCCCTTTTTTTGCGGGCCTGCCGTGCTAGAGGCATGCCGGCAAATCACCCCTGCTCTTTCATTGGCAACTGAGTATTTGAGTCCTATGGCGAAATCACAGCGCACCGCGGTCGTCCTCGTCGCAGCCGGGCGTGGATTGCGCGCCGGCGCCGGCGGGCCGAAGCAATATCGCGAGATCGGCGGCCTGCCCGTGATCCACCGCGCCATGGAGGCCTTCAGCCGCCACGCTGATGTGTTCGCGGTGCAGCCGGTGGTGAACCCCGACGACAATGCCATGTTCACGGCAGCGGTCGCAGGGCTGAGGCACGAGCCGCCGGCCAATGGCGGCGCGACGCGGCAGGCTTCGGTGCTCGCCGGCCTCGAAGCGCTGGCCAAGCACAAGCCGGATATCGTGCTGATCCACGACGCCGCGCGGCCCTTCGTTTCGGAAGGCGTAATCTCGCGCGCGATCGAGGCGGCGAGCCGCACCGGTGCTGCGATCCCCGTTGTTCCCGTCACCGACACCATCAAGGTCACCGGCGAGAGCGGCAACGTCGAGGCCACGCCGGACCGCGCTTCCTTGCGAATCGCACAGACGCCGCAATCCTTTCGTTTCGACGTCATCCTCGAGGCGCATCGTCGCGCGGCAAGGGATGCACGCTCGGATTTCACCGACGATGCCGCGATTGCCGAATGGGCGGGATTGACGGTCGCAACCTTTGAAGGCGATGTTGCCAACATGAAGCTCACCACTCCCGAGGATTTCGTGCGCGAGGAAGCGCGCCTGGCCGCCCAGCTTGGCGACATCAGGATCGGCACCGGCTACGACGTGCACGCCTTCGGCGAAGGCGACCATGTCATGATCTGCGGCGTGCGCGTGCCGCACACCAAGGGTTTTTTGGCTCATTCCGACGGCGACGTCGGCCTGCATGCGCTGGTCGACGCCATTCTCGGCGCGCTCGCCGACGGCGACATCGGCTCGCACTTTCCGCCGAGCGATGCGAAGTGGAAGGGCGCCTCCTCCGACCAGTTCCTGAAATATGCCATCGAGCGCGTCGCAGCGCGCGGCGGCCGCGTCGCCAATCTCGAGGTGACGCTGATCTGCGAGCGGCCGAAGATCGGCCCCTTGCGCGACACCATGCGCGCGCGCATCGCCGAGATCTCCGGCGTCGACATCTCGCGCGTCGCGGTAAAGGCGACCACCAGCGAGCGGCTCGGCTTCACCGGCCGTGAGGAAGGCATCGCGGCCACCGCGAGCGCCACCATCCGCCTGCCCTGGGGCGTGTAAGGCCATGGGCGGCAGCGACGCACGCGCCCTCTCCCGCTCGCTGCTGGATCTGTGTCGGATGCGCAAGCTGACGATCGCGACCGCCGAATCCTGCACCGGCGGTCTCGTTGCGGGCGCGCTGACCGACATCCCCGGCTCGTCCGATGTCATCGACCGCGGCTTCGTCACCTATTCCAACGAGGCCAAGCGCGCGATGCTTGGCGTCGAGGCGAGCACGCTTGCGAATTTCGGTGCGGTGAGCAAGGAGACCGCGACCGCGATGGCGATCGGTGCGCTGGAGCGCGCCGATGTCGATCTCGCCGTCGCCATCACCGGCATCGCCGGCCCGGGCGGCGCCACGCCCGGCAAGCCGGTCGGTCTGGTGCACTTCGCCGCTGCCGCGCGCGACGGCCGCATCATCCACCGCGAGCACCGCTTCGGTGCCATCGGCCGCAGCGCGGTGCGCGCCCGCTCGGTCGTCGAGGCGCTGCGCATGCTGATGGATCTGGCCCGCGGCCCGCAAGTCGCGGCCAAGCCGCAACGAGCCGCGGCAAGCCGCCTGCGCCCCCGCGTGACCCGCTCGCCGCGCCGACATGTGGTGAAGCGCCGGCCGCCTCGTTCGCCGCGGGGATAAAACGCCTCAGGCCGCCGCCGCAAGCAACGCGCTCGCATGATCGAGCACGCACTGCTTGACCGCGTCGGCTTCAGACGGCTTCGCCTTTGCGCGAACCGTCAACTCCAGGATCGGTGCCGCGGGATTGGCGACATCGAGAACCTTGGTGACGGAGACGGCAGGCGCAGCCTGCTCGTCCATGCGGGAGTCATTGCGCAATTCCTTCAGGATGCGATCGGCCAGCGTATTGGCCGCGCCGGCGGGGACCGGAAACGTCACCTTGACCTCGCCCGTGCCGGGATAGGCGCTATGGTTGATGATGGCCGCGCCCCAGACCTGTCCATTCGGCAACAGGATCTGCGTGTTGTCGGGCGCGACCAGCTCGGTCATGAACAGCGACAGCGACCTCACCTTCCCCGCCTTGCCGGCGACCTCGACATCGTCGCCGATGTGAAAGGGCCGGAACAAGAGCAGCATCACGCCGGCGGCGAGATTGGACAACGTGCCCTGCAAGGCGAGACCAATGGCGAGCGAGGTCGCGCCCAGCACGGCGACGAGGCTCGCCGTCTGGATGCCGAAGAGCTGCAGCACGGCGATGCCGACGACCGCGAGCACGCCATAGCGCGCAAGGCTGCCCACGAACAGCGTCACCAACGGGTCGACGCGGTGCGTGACGCTGAGGACGCGCGTGACGAAGCGCTGCATCGCGCCGGACAGATACCAGCCGACCGCGAGCAACAGGATCGCGTAGATCGCGTTCAGCCCGTACAGGACGAGCGACGCTTTCAGCGTGTCGAAATTGATGGTCATGGCGGCTCCAACCCGGACTCGTCGGTTGAGAACGCGCCGCAATGCGAAATGATCCCCGCGACGGCTGAGGCGGAACACGGGAGGAAACTCTTGGTAGGGCGGATTAGCCGACCAGATGCGCCACGCGCATCTGGTCGGCGCAATCCACCTCGTCTGTCCCGCGGCGGCAGACATGGTGGATTACGCCTTCGGCACATCCACCCTACGAGATCTTGCGCTGCCCGACGGGCAAAACACTCAAGCGAGCGGTCAATCCACCCTCGCGGAAATATTCGCCTTTACAGAATTTCGGCTTTGTCGCATTCTCGTCGCACCTCATCCCTTGTCAGAGGGGCGTATCGCGATCGTCACGAACGCGGGGTGAGCTGCGGTGGACGCATGTCACATCGGCGCGAAGGGTTCGCAGGGCGGGCAACCGTGAGCGAAAACCGTCGCGCACACGACCGGTGTGATTTGCGTACGGCAAAACCGTGTCGTCCTGACGCCCGGGGTCTGTGCGTCAAGTCTTGCGGTGATGTGGCGGTCCAACCGGACGCGCGCGTCAGCTATCGGCAAGGCGACGGGGGCAATAGTGCATCGCTCCCCGGGGAGAACTCGGCATAAGCCGTCAAACCACTGCGCAGGGAAGGCCGGTTGTTGGGCTTCACCTGTATGCCGCTGTGCAGCCTCTTGTAGCGCAACCTTCGCACAGTGGACCGTGGGTGCCCGGCCGGCACCCGGCCTTCCCTGCGCCTTCTGACATTTGAGGGCGTCATGACAACGCAAAGCTCGGGCAGGAACTGTCGCGAGGCTGCAGCGTTATGTTCCGTTTTCAGAAAGCATGCAAATTCGTCGATTCCGATCGGAACGCCCATGCGAACGGCGCGACCCAACCTCATCGCTGGTGTCCGATCTTGCACGGAAAAATATTGGCGCAATAATGCCGACTTAGGTTGTGCTCCGGAATCAACCGGACCAGCATCGTGGAGGGCGACGCAATTGTTCGCTCGCGTCGCGGCCTCGGCCGCCGTGATCATCACTTTGGCCGCCATTGATGGTGCGTCCGCGCAAATGGCCAACCAGCCGCCGGACACGATGGCAGCGCGGGTGGAGGCGTGCACGCCCTGCCATGGCAACAAGGGCGAAGGCACCAGCGACGTCTATTTCCCGCGCCTCGCGGGCAAGCCGGCCGGCTATCTCTACAACCAGCTTCTCGCCTTCCGCAGCGGCCGGCGCAAATATCCACCGATGAACTATCTGCTGGAATTTCTGCCCGATCCATATCTCGAAGCGATGGCCGAGTATTTTGCCAACGAGCATCCGCCACTGCCGCAGCCGGCGCCGAACGAGGTCAGCAAGGACGTCCTCGCACAGGGCGAACGGCTCGCCACCAGCGGCGATGCCAATCGCAACATTCCGGCATGCGTGAGCTGCCACGGCCCCGGCCTGACCGGCATGCAGCCAGGCATCCCCGGCCTGTTGGGCCTGCGCGCCGCCTATGTCAGCGCCCAGCTCGGCGCCTGGCGCTACGGCACCCGTACGGCGAAGTCGCCGGACTGCATGCAGCTCGTCGCCGGCCATCTCACCGAGGCCGATGTCACGGCGGTCGCGGCCTGGCTCGCGACGCGGCCTGCGCCCGCCAACCCGGCCCCCGTCCCGAAAGGCACCTACGCCCTGCCCTTCGGCTGCGGCAGCCAGCCCAACTGACGAGGCGGATGATGGGCTCGAAACTGTCGATCGCACTGATTGCACTCGCCGCGTTCACCACGGCTGCGCAGGCGCAGGACAAGACCAGCGACATCATCGCGCGCGGCGAATATCTCGCCCGCGCCGGAGATTGCACGGCGTGCCATACGGCGCCGGAAGGCCGCCTCTTCGCCGGCGGCCGCGCCATGCCGACCCCGTTCGGCACGCTCTACACCTCCAACATCACGCCGGATCCCGACACCGGGATCGGCAAATGGAGCGCCGACGATTTCTACAAGACCATGCACAGCGGCCGCTTCCCCGATGGCGGGCTGATCTATCCGGCGATGCCGTTCGCCTCCTACACCAAGGTCACGCGCGCCGACAGCGACGCGATCTACGCCTATCTGCGCTCGATTCAGCCTGTGAACCAGAAGAACAAGCCGCACGAGCTGCGCTTCCCCTACGACAATCGCCAGCTCATCCTGGGCTGGCGCACGCTGTTCTTCACCGAGGGCGAGTTCAAGCCCGATCCGAAGAAATCGGCGGAATGGAATCGCGGCGCCTACCTGGTCGAGGGCCTCGGCCATTGCGGCATGTGCCATTCGCCCATCAACGCCCTTGGCGGCACCTCGCAATCGGATGCCTTCAAGGGCGGCCTGATCCCGATGCAGAACTGGTACGCGCCGTCCCTCACCTCAAACCGCGAAGCGGGGCTCGGCGACTGGAGCATCAAGGACATCACCGACCTGCTCCAGACCGGTGTTTCCATGCGCGGCGTGGTCTACGGCCCGATGGCCGAGGTCGTGCACAACAGCCTGCAATATCTGAACGACGAGGACACCAGGGCAATGGCGGTGTACCTCAAGAGCATTGCGGAGCCCTCGCCGTCGCCGCCGGCAAGCTCGACACTGCCGACCAGCGAGAGCAGCCTCTTGATCAGCCTCGGCAAGACCGTTTACGACAAGCACTGCGCGAGCTGTCACGGCGTTCAGGGCGAAGGCAAGCCGCCGCACTGGCCGCCGCTCGCCAACAACCAGTCGATCGAGATGCAGTCGGCGGTCAATCCGATCCGCATGGTGCTCAATGGCGGCTATCCGCCGGGCACCAAGGGCAACCCGATGCCCTACGGCATGCCGCCGTTTGCGGGGCTTCTGTCCGATAACGAGATCGCTGCCGTCGTCTCCTACATCCGCACCGCCTGGGGCAATCGCGGCACGCCGGTCTCGGCGCGCGAGGCCAACGAGCTGCGCTCCGCACCGCTGAACTGAGACCCAGAGATCCGTCATGATCAATTCCGACCCGCCGACCAGCCCAGCCGCCGCCGACCAGGCGATCGACGAGGTCGTCGCCCAAGGCCCGTCCGGGGCGATCGTGCTTGCCGGCATCGCCACGGCCTGCGTCGTCGCAATGTGGTTTGCCTTCTATCTGTTCGTCTTCCTGCCGCGCGGACCGCTGCAATGAGCGCCCAGGACACTCACGCCAGCGCCAGCGCCGAGGTCGCGGCCCGCGTCGAGCGGCGCTGGGCGACCATTGCCGTGATCATCATCGTGATGATGGCGCTGCTCGCGGCATTCGCCGGTATCCATCGCGCGACCATGCCGCAGCCGCGCGTCGAAACGACCGATCCATCCCGGCTGCATCTCTCAGGCGAATTTGTCGAGAGCAATCTCGGCAGCGTGCTCGAGGCGAACGGCAATGTGACCGTGCGCGCGATCGGCCAGCAATATTCCTTCACACCGGCCTGCATCCTGGTTCCTGCGGACACGCCGATCACCTTGCGCGCCACCAGCGCCGACGTCGTGCACGGCATCCTGATCCAGGGCACCAACGTCAACGCCATGCTGGTGCCGGGCTACATCTCCGAACAGCTCATGCGTTTCACGAAGACCGGCGATTATCTGATGCCCTGCCAGGAGTTTTGCAGCTTCGGCCACGAAGGCATGTGGGGCAAGGTCAAGGTGATCGAAAAGGCCGAATTCGCCGGTCGTGCGAAGGGTGGCGGGAGGCTGAGCTGTGTTGGCCAATAGGAAGCTCATCCTAGCTCATTTCTGGCTCGCTTTTGCCGTGTTCGGCATCGCGCTCGCGCTCGGCGCCTGGCAGATGTTCATCCGCAGCCCGATCGGCACCTGGCTGTCCAATCCCGAACTGTACTACCGCTCGCTGACCGCGCATGGCACGGTGATGGGCTACGTTTTCCCGACGTTGGTCGCGATGGGTTTTGGCTATGCCATAGCCGAGTCCGCGCTGGAGCAGCGCCTGGTCGGGGTGCGCTGGGCCTGGACCGGGTTCTGGCTGATCGTCGCCGGCAGCATCATGGCGGTGATCCCGATCGCGCTCGGCCGCGCCTCGGTGCTCTACACCTTCTATCCGCCGCTGATCGGCAACGTGTTCTACTATCTCGGCGTCGTGCTGGTCGTGGTTGGCTCGTGGGTCTGGGTCGCGCTGATGTCGATCAATTTGCGCGTCTGGCGCAAGGCCCATCCCGGCGCGCCGGTGCCGCTCGCCATGTTCGCCAATGTCGCAGGCTCCTATTTATGGGCCTGGACCGCAGTCGGCGCCGCGCTCGAGCTGTTGCTCCAGATCATTCCCGTCGCGGCGGGCCTGAAGAGCACAATCGATGCCGGCCTTGCCCGCGTGTTCTTCTCCTGGACGCTGCACGCCATCGTCTATTTCTGGCTGATGCCAACCTACATTGCCTATTACACCATCGTGCCGCGCGCGATCGGCGGGCGGGTCTATTCCGACACCATGGCGCGCATCTCCTTCATCCTGTTCCTGGTGGTCGCGATGCCGATCGGCATGCACCATACCTTTGCCGATCCGCAGGTCGGCGCCGGCTTCAAGTTCATCCATTCGGCTTTCACCGCGTTGGTCGCGCTGCCGACGCTGCTGACCGTGTTCACGATCTGCGCCTCGGTCGAGATCGCTGCGCGGCTGCGCGGCGGGCGCGGCCTGTTCGGCTGGATCAGGGCCCTGCCCTGGGACAATCCGATGATGCTGGCGCTGGCCTTCTCGTTCGTCATGCTCGGCTTCGGCGGCGCCGGCGGCCTGATCAACATGAGCTATCAGCTCGATGCGTCCATCCACAACACGCAGTGGATCACCGGCCATTTCCACCTGATCTTCGGCGGCGCCATCGTGATCATGTATTTCGCGATCGCCTATGATCTGTGGCCGCATCTGACCGGCCGCTCGCTGATCGATCTCCGCCTGATCCGGACCCAGCTCTGGCTCTGGTTCGTCGGCATGATGGTCACCACCTTCCCGTGGCACTGGGTCGGCATTCTGGGCATGCCGCGCCGCATGGCCTATTTCGACTTCGCCGATCCAGCGATCTCGCCGCAGGCGCTGTCCGTGACCCTTTCGGCGATCGGCGGATTCATCCTGTTGGCCTCGGGGGTTCTGTTCCTGGTCATTCTTGCGCGCGGCATGCGCGCGCCGCAGGCTGACGCCGGGCCCTATCGGTTTGCGCTGGCCGTGCACCAGCCGGCGACCGTGCCGGTCGCGCTCAACACCTACGCCCTGTGGGTCGGGCTGATGATCGCGCTCACCCTCACCAATTACGGCTACCCGATCCTGACGCTGGCGCTGAACGAAGGCACCTCGGTGCCGGCCGTCTATGTGGGAGCGCAGTGATGAGCGCGCGCGACCTCTTCAGCTTCCGTAACCCGCATTTTACGACGGCTGTCGGCGTCACCGCCGCGATCCTCATCGTGACCGCGATCGGCGGCTTCATCGTGCTGCCGTTCGCGCAGCCCTGGGTCCAGTTCGCCAATGTCTGGGATGCGATCTGTAGTGCCGCCGGCCTGCCACAGCGCGCGGCAACCGTCACGGCGCCCGAGCAGACCAAGCGTCTGTCCGACGTCGTGCTTACCTCGAATACGCTCTCACGGCCGAGCCAGGAGGCGATCGGCCGCGGCGCGACGCTGGCACAGCGTTGCGCCATCTGTCACGGCCCGACCGGCATCAGTCGCGCGGACTCCCCCAACCTTGCGGGCCAGTATGCCGCGGTCATCTACAAGCAGCTGCACGACTTCCGCTCGGGCGCGCGCACCAATGCCGTGATGTCGCCGTTTGCGGTCAATCTGACCGACCAGGAGATCGCCGATCTCTCTCACTATTATGCCTATCTGCCGCGGCTGCCGGCCTATCATCCGACGCCGCAACTGCCGAAGCCCAACATCGTCATCTATGGCGCGCCGATGCGCGGGATCGCGCCCTGCGGCTCCTGCCATGGCAGCCTCGACAACAAGACCGGCAGCCCATGGCTCGAAGGACAATCGGAGACGTACATGAAGGCGCAGCTTCAGGCCTTCGCGTCAGGCGAGCGCCGCAACGACATCAGCCAGCAGATGCGCAACATCGCGCGCGCGATGACGCCGCAGGATATCGAGCAGGCGGCGGCGTATTACGCCTCGCAGCCGCCGGATGTGGTGAAGGCGGTGGATTGAGCCTCACTGTCATTGCGAGCGAAGCGAAGCAATCCAGACTCTTTCCGCGGAGGGATTCTGGATTGCTTCGTCGCAAGGGCTCCTCGCAATGACGGCGGAAAGAGTGTGCCTACGTCGATGCCACCTTCGGCCGACCGTAGATCGCGTCTGCCCGTTTCTCGAACGCCGTCGAGAACCGCGCGAAGGCGGCGTCGAACATCGAGCCCATCAGCATCGCCAGCATGCGGCTCTTGAATTCGTAGGCGAGGAAGAACCCGACGTCGCAGACGCCCTCTCCCTTGGGCTCGAACGTCCAACGATTTTCCAGATTCCTGAACGGACCTTGCAGGTATTCGACGAGGATTTTCAGATTGGCGCGGTCGAGCGTCACGCGGCTGGTGAAGGATTCCTTGACCAGCTTGAACGACACCGTCATGTCGGCGACCAGCACCTCGGTGCCGTCGGGCTTCGCCATGCGCTGGCGCACCTTCAGCGCGCTGCACAGCGGCACGAATTCCGGGTAGCGCTCGACATCGGCGACCAGATCGAACATCTCGGACGCGCTGTGGTTGACACGGTGCTTGCTCGAAACTCGATGCATGGTACGTCAGCTGGCGTGAGCTGCCCGCGCAGCCTTCAGTCTCGCGAAATCCTCGCCGGCATGATGCGACGAGCGGGTGAGCGGGCTCGCCGACACCATCAAGAAGCCCTTGGTGTAGGCGATCTTTTCGTAGGACGAGAACTCGTCCGGCGGCACGTAGCGCATCACCGCGTGATGCTTGCGGGTCGGTTGCAAATATTGCCCGATGGTCAGGAAATCGACGTCGGCCGAACGCAGATCGTCCATCACCTGCTGCACCTCGTGGCGCTCCTCGCCGAGGCCGACCATGATGCCGGACTTGGTGAAGATGGTGGGATCGAGCTCCTTGACCCGCTGCAGCAGCCGGATCGAGTGGAAATAGCGCGCGCCGGGCCGCACCGTGAGATAGCGCGACGGCACCGTCTCGAGATTGTGGTTGAACACGTCAGGCTTCGCCGCAACGACGATTTCGAGTGCCCCCTCCTTGCGCAGGAAGTCGGGCGTCAGGATCTCGATCGTGGTCGAGGGGCACGCGGCGCGGATGGCGCGGATGGTCTGGGCAAAGTGCTCGGCGCCGCCATCGGAGAGGTCGTCACGGTCGACCGAGGTGATGACGACGTGGGCGAGGCCGAGCTTGGCCACGGCCTCGGCAACGTTCTGCGGCTCGGCCGCATCCAGTGCATTCGGCAGCCCGGTCTTGACGTTGCAGAAAGCGCAGGCCCGGGTGCAGGTGTCACCCATGATCATGAAGGTCGCGTGCTTTTTGTCCCAGCACTCGCCGATATTCGGGCAGCCCGCCTCCTCGCACACCGTATGCAGGCCGTTCGCGCGCACGATATTGCGGGTGTCGGCGTAGCCGCGGGTGTTGGGTGCGCGCACGCGGATCCAGTCCGGCTTCGGCGGCGAAGCGGAATCGGGGCGGTTCACCTTTTCGGGGTGGCGTGGGCGCAGCGGGTTCGCGATGGTATCGACAATAACGACCATGGGGTGTCCGGTCTGTTCAGGTCCTACCTAGTCGGTCTGGCCCGGCATCGCAACCCGGCTCGCCCCGCTTCAGGGAACATGGCAGATATGGGCAATATCCTGCTCTGTTCTCAGGCGATTCTCACCTCGAATGGCTCCAATCTCGAAGACTTCTCCACCGCGGCTCGGCAAGCCCCTGAAGCGCGCCTTCTTCGGGCGCAGCGTGCACGAGGTCGCACCCGACCTGATCGGTGCCACCATGCTGGTCGACGGTGTCGGCGGCATCATCGTCGAGGTCGAGGCCTATCATCATACCGACCCGGCTGCGCACTCCTACCGCGGGGCGACGCCGCGGAACCAGGTCATGTTTGGCCCGCCCGGCTTTGCCTATGTCTACCGCTCCTACGGCATCCATTGGTGCGTGAACTTCGTTTGCGAGGAGGAAGGCTCGGCCAGCGCCGTGCTGATCCGTGCGCTGGAGCCGACGCATGGCCTGGCTGCGATGCGCCGACGCCGGCACATGCAGGACGTGCATGCGCTGTGCTCTGGCCCGGGCAAGCTGACCGAGGCACTCGGCATCACCATCGCGCACAACGCCCTGCCGCTGGATCGGCCGCCGATCTCGCTGCATGCGCGGACGGAGGAGATGGAGGTCGCAACCGGCATCCGCATCGGCATCACCAAGGCGGTCGAGCTGCCCTGGCGCTACGGCGTCAGGGGCTCGAAGTTTCTGAGCAAGCCGTTTCCGAAGTAGCCCTAAGACGCCTGCTTCAGCCGCTCCAGCGCCTCCAGCAGCTTGGCCTTGCGGGCCAGCGCCGCCTCGCGCTTTTCGCGCTCCTCCTCGACGACCTCCTCGGCCGCGTTGGCGACGAACTTTTCGTTGGCCAGCTTGGACTCGGCACGCTTGATGTCGGCCTCGGCCTTGGCGATCTCCTTGTCGAGACGCGTGCGCTCGGCGGCCACGTCGATCACGCCCTTGAGCGGCAGCGCGGCGACCTCACCGCGCACCAGCAGCTGGACAGCGCCGTCAGGCGCGCGGTCGGCGAACGAGATATCCGACAGCCGCGCCAGGCGCTTGATGACATCGGTCCAGCGCGGCGCGCGCTCCTTCGTCTCGGCGGAGGCGCCGGCAAGCACCAGCGCCGTCAGCGTTGCCGGCGCGATGTTCATCTCGGCGCGCACCGAGCGGATCTGCGTGACGAGGTCGATGACCCAGCCGATCTCGGCCTCGGCCTTGGGATCGGCAAAGTCGGCATGATCGAAGATCGGCAGCACCCAGGCCGGCGAGACGAGCGCATCGGTCGGTCCCGTGGTCACCGCGAGCATCGCGAGCTGCTCCGGCGTCGGCTCGACCGGCCTCAGCGGCCACGGTGCCAGCGCGAGCAGGCCGTCGCGCTTGGCCGTCACCTCCCACAGCTCTTCGGTGATGAAGGGCATGAAGGGATGCAGCAGCTTCAGGATCTCGTCGCGCGCCCAGGCGACCATGGCGCGGGTCTCGTCCTTGGCAGGGCTGTCCGGACCGAGCAGCACGGGCTTGGCGAGTTCGACATACCAGTCGCAATAGACGTTCCAGACGAAGCGGTAGATGCTGCCGGCGGCATCGTTGAAGCGATAGGCCTCGATCGCCTCGGTCACCTCGCGCGTGGTGTGGGCGGTCTCATGCGCGATCCAGCGGTTCAGCGTCTCCTTTGCCTTCGCCGGCTCGAAGCCTTCCGGCACGGCGCAGTGGTTCATCTCCGCGAAGCGGCACGCGTTCCAGAGCTTGGTCGCGAAATTGCGATAGCCTTCGACGCGGCTGGTGGCGAGCTTGATGTCGCGGCCCTGCGCTGCCATCGCCGCCAGCGTGAAGCGCAGCGCGTCCGCGCCGTATTCGTCGATCAGGTGGAGGGGATCGATGACGTTGCCCTTCGACTTCGACATCTTGGCGCCCTTCTCGTCGCGGACGAGGGCGTGGATGTAGACGGTCGAGAACGGCACCTCCTTCATGAAGTGCAGGCCCATCATCATCATGCGGGCGACCCAGAAGAAGATGATGTCGAAGCCGGTCACCAGCGCATTGGTCGGGTAGTAGCGCTCTACCTCGGGCGTGTCGTCGGGCCAGCCGAGCGTCGAGAACGGCCACAGCGCCGAGGAGAACCAGGTGTCGAGCACGTCCTCGTCGCGCGTGATGAAGCCTTCGCGCTTGTTGCGGTCGAGCGCCATCTCGCGGCCCTGCTCGGCCGTGATGACCTCCTGCTCGACGTAATAGCCGAGCGCGTGGCTGACGGCCTCCTCCTCGGTCTCGGCGACGAACACCTTGCCGTCCGGCCCGTACCAGGCCGGGATCTGGTGGCCCCACCAGAGCTGGCGCGAGATGCACCAGGGCTGGATGTTCTCCATCCAGTCGAAATAGGTCTTTTCCCAGTTCTTCGGCACGAACGTCGTTTCGCCCGAACGCACCGCGGCGATCGCAGGTCTCGCCAGCGTCTTGGCGTCGACGTACCACTGGTCGGTCAGGTAGGGCTCGATCACGCTGCCAGAGCGATCGCCGTGCGGCACCATGTGGGTGTGGGGCTCGATCCGCTCGACGAAGCCGAACGATTCCAGCCGCTCGACGATGCGCTTGCGCGCGGCGAAGCGGTCGACCTTGTGGAACTCCTCGGCGAATTGCGCGGCGCCTTCGGGCAGGTCGCGCAGATAGTCCTCATTGTCGAGGAGATCGAGGCAGCCTTCCCTGTCGAGCACGCTGATGCGACGCAGGCCGTGGCGATTGCCGACCTCGAAATCGTTGAAGTCGTGCGCCGGCGTCACCTTGACCGCACCAGATCCCTTCTCAGGATCGGAATACTCGTCGGCGACGATCTGGATCTTGCGGCCGACCAGCGGCAGGACGACGTTCTTGCCGATCAGCTTCTGATAGCGCTCGTCCTCCGGATGCACGGCCACGCCGGTATCGCCGAGCATGGTCTCGGGGCGCGTGGTGGCGACGACGATGAAGCTCGAGGGATCCTCCGGGCTGAAGGTCTTGCCCTCGATCGGGTAGCGCAGATACCAGAGGCTGCCCTTGACCTCGGTCTGCTGCACCTCGAGATCCGAGATCGCAGTGAGCAGCTTGGTATCCCAATTCACCAGCCGCTTGTCCTTGTAGATCAGGCCCTCACGGTGCAGTTCGACGAACACCTTGATGACGGCCTTCGACAGGCCCTCGTCCATCGTGAAGCGCTCGCGCGACCAGTCGCAGGACGCACCGAGCCGCTTGAGCTGGTTGATGATGGTGTCGCCGCTCTCGGCCTTCCACTGCCAGACCCGCTCCAGAAACTTCTCGCGGCCCATCTCGCGGCGACCGGGCTGCTGACGCTCCATCAGCTGCCGCTCGACCACCATTTGGGTGGCGATGCCGGCATGGTCGGTGCCGGGCTGCCAGAGCACGTCGCGGCCGCGCATGCGCTCGAACCGGCACAGGATGTCCTGCAGCGTGTTGTTGAGGGCGTGGCCCATGTGCAGCGAGCCCGTCACGTTCGGCGGCGGGATCACGATGGTGAAGGGCACGGCATCACGGCGGTCGGGCCGGCCAGCCTTGAACGCAAGGCTGTCCTCCCACACCACGGACATGCGGGTTTCGATATCGGCGGGCTGGTAATTTTTCTCGATCATGGGGCTGCTAGAAAGCCGCGGGAGGGGGCCAAGTCAACGAAAAGGTCAGGGAAAAACGAGGCGGCAACGGCGCTTTCCGGCCCGGTCGGGGCGCGGATATGACACCCAAGCCGGGCTTTATGAGGGCCTGTCGGCCGCCCTCAGCGGCCGCCGCGCGAGACCCGCTCGATTTCGGCCTTCACGATGCGTTCAACGAGGCCGGGCAGGTTGTCGTCGAGCCAGGACTTCAGCATCGGCCGCAGCATCTCCTTGACGAGGTCCTCCAGCGTGCGCGCGTTGCTGCTGAGCACCGTATGGGCCAGGGAGTTGAAGGCGGATTCGACCGCGGAGACCGTCGATTGCGCGAGGATCGGCTGCTGCGGGGGCAGCGGCGGCGCGTCGAAGTCCACCGGCGCGTAGGACGGCGGCGGAGCGGGCCGCGGCGGTTCGGCGAATTCGAGATCGTCGCGCGGCTCGACCTTGCGGAAGCTCGGCGGCGGCGGAGGCGGCGTCGGGTCCATCGCCATGTCGTCGGTCAGCTCGAGCACGTCCGGCTCGGGCTCTGGCTCTGGTTCGGGCGCGCGGACCTCGGGCGCAGGTGTGGCCGCATCGAGGCCAGCCAGCAACGCGTCGATATCGTCCTGGCTGTTGGATGCGTCCGCCGCGGGCGCCGGTGGCGGCGCCGGCTTTGCGGCCGGCGGCGGTGCAGCAGGCTTCTCAGCAGCCGGTTTGGGTGGAGCGACCTTGGATGGCGGAATGTCGTTCATCGCCTGCGGCTTCGCCGGCGCGGCTGGCGCCGCCGCCTTCTCGGGCTTGGCGGCCTCGGCCGGCGGGGGCTTTGCCTCATCGTCGGCAATGATGCGCCGGATCGAGGCCAGAATCTCCTCCATGGAGGGTTCTGTGACCTTTGCAGGCTGCGTCATCTCCGACTCCACATCATCAACGCCCTCGCATGCGTTGTTTTACACCAAGCACGGCAGGATTGGCCGGTTCCGCAACGACAGGCCCGTCATTTTCGTCGCCGCAGCCCGACTTGTCCCCAGATCACGGCTCAACGTGCAGCGGCGTGCCCTGCCCCCGGCACCGAAGCGTTACGCACACGACATCAACGCGGGGCGAATCGACCCGCATCATCTTGGCAAGGCTATGTCAGGGATTTTGATGATTGCAAGCAAAGCACCGGTCGACCTCGGCTGTTGGCGAGATCGACCGGATGATTGCGGGAATCAGCGCCCGTCAGGTGTGCGCACGCCGGCCCAGCTGTCGCGGACCTGATGGTAGTGAACGCTGGGGTCGTAGACCGTGGTCGCAAGGCCGAGGACTTGCGGCGAGAGACGCCCGACCGCAGCGAGGACGTTATAGGATGCAACGACGCGATCGTGCTGCGCGGTCACCAACGCAACGCGCGCATTCACCAGCGCCTGCTGCGCGTTGAGCACGTCCAGCGTGGTTCGCTGGCCGGCCTTGGCCTCCTCACGTACGCCGTTCAGGGCGATCTCGGATGCCGCCACCTGCGCCTGGGCCGACTGGACCTGCGCCTTGGTGGCCTGCAGCGAGCCCCACCATTGCACAACCGTCGCACGGGTCTGGTCGCGGGTCGTTTCGAGGTTGAGTCGCTGCTGCGCCAGGTTTTCCTTGGACTGGCGGATCAGCGCGTATTCACTGCCGCCCTGATAGATCGGCACCGAGAGCTGCGCGATCGCGGATGCGTTGAACGAGCGCAACGAAATCAAGGACTGTTCGTTGGCCTGTGTGGCCGATGCCTGGATCGTCATCGTGGGCAGCAACGCACCTTCGGCGACCTTGACCTGCAGGTAATTGACGTCGATGCCGAACATCGCAGCCGTGACGTTGGGATGCTCGATCAGGCCAAGCTCGATCGCTGCGGCAAGCGTTGAGGGGAGGAAACGATCGACAGGTGATCCGGGTGCAAGATTTGCCGGCTCGTTGCCGATGATGCGGCGGAAGTTTGCGCGCGTGGTGGTGAGATTTGCTTCCGCGGTAAGGGCCTGCGTCCTGCCGGCGGCCAGCTGTGCTTCCGATTGCGCAACGTCTGTGCGAGTCACTTCGCCGACGTTGAAGCGATCGCGGGTTTGCTTCAACGTCTGCTCGAGCACGCGCACGTTACTGCGCTGGACTTCAAGCGTGGCCGCATCGCGTAGATAGTCCATGTAGGTCGTCGCGGCCTGAAGCAGCACACTTTGATCGAGGCTGCGCAGCGCTTCGCGAGCACCGGACACTTGGCTCTCCGCCGCCCGCGTTCTGTTGGCGGTCTGATTGCCATTGTAGAGTGTCTGCGAAGCGGTAATTCCAGCGCTGCGAGGTAAGGTGGTTCCGTGGATTGAGTTGGTGCCGACGCCGCTCTGCAGATCCTGGTATTGATAGCCACCGCTCGCAGTCATCGACACCCGAGGACGATAGCCAGACAAGGCCTGCGGCACGTTTTCGTCGGTCGAGCGCACCTGGGCACGCTGCGCGTTGAGCTGCGGATTGTTCTGATAGGCGCGCACCAGCGCGCCATCGATCGTATCCGCCAAGGCAGGCGTCGGCCCGGCAAGCGCCAGCAGCAGGACCGAAACCGCAGCTCCGGTGAAGAGCTTCACCCCATGCATCCGTGAAATTCCGTTCATTCTAACGCCCGACTCGTGCCCGCGAGCTGGGTTACCGTATCAGTGGAGTCGTTGCCCCGCCGCAACATAGGACGCGGCCAAGCGCGACGGAACTACCCGAGGGTAGTTCTCAGTGGAAACTCTTCACGTGCAGCATCCCGGCCACACTTCTGATTCAGAACGGGATTTGGGGCGGCTTTGGGGCCGTCAGAAGACAAACGCAGCCGCGCGCTCCAGCCCGGGAAGGACCGGGGCGGCGGCGTCGAACAGCGCCCGGTGGCCGA
Source organism: Bradyrhizobium sp. SPXBL-02 (assembly GCF_051853065.1). Lineage (NCBI taxonomy): Bacteria > Pseudomonadati > Pseudomonadota > Alphaproteobacteria > Hyphomicrobiales > Nitrobacteraceae > Bradyrhizobium > Bradyrhizobium sp. SPXBL-02. Next base: position 4,210,179 of record NZ_CP182474.1, read on the forward strand.
ATTCGCCGTGGGTACGGGTCACAATCATGGCGCGCGGCGGCCTCGATTCGGCCGACACCCCCACCAGGCGCCCACCCTCCTTCAGCTGCCCGAGCAGAGCTTCGGGCAGCACTTCGGCCGCCCCGTTGAGGACAATCACGTCATAGGGGGCGGCAGCGGGATCCCCGTCGGTACAGGCCGCCGCCTTGCAGGCGACATTGGCCAGCCCCTGGGCGGTGAAGGCGTCCCCGGCCTTGGCGGCCAAAGCCGAATCGCACTCGGTCGCCGTGACCTGCCGCGCCAGCTTGGCGGCCAGTGCGGCGAGATAGCCGGTGGCGCAGCCGACGACCAGCACGTTGTCACCCTCGCCGATTTCGGCGGCCTGAAGCAGCTTGCCGGTCAGCGCCGGCTTGATCAAAAACCGCTTGGCGGTGCCTTCGCTCACGTCGAGATCGAGATCGAGGTAAGCCAGCGCCTGCCTGCCGGCCGGCACAAAGGCTTCGCGCGGCACCGTGAGCATGGCATCGAGAACACGACGGTCGGTGACGTCATTGGTGCGCACCTGGCCATCGACCATTTTTTGGCGCGCGGTCGAAAAACCGGACATTTGCGGACCCTGCAATGCGGACGATGCCGCGGAGAAAAATCGCGGCATCTTTGGAGCATGCTCGGTCAAAACGCAACATGGCCGTTGGCGGTGGCGCACCGCGCTCCGCAACCCTCCTGATGGGGGCGCGACGAGCCCTATTCGATGGCGACGGCCAGGCGGCCGATCAGGGCAGCGACCTTGTCCAGCCTCGCCGAATCCGGCGCCTCGACTGCGCGCGCGAGACAAGCGAGGCATTGATCGTCGCTGAGCTCGGGAATGCCGGCCGGCAGAATCGAGGGGGCGATATCCGAACGGTCGACCTGGATCTCTGGCATGGGAATCAGCTCCGCAAATGTCCGGCAAATCCACGCTCGACGTGAATTGAGTCGTCCCAATGGCGAGACGACGACCGACGCAAACACATCTGTTTGACCCCGATTCCGCGCCGGACCACGGGTGCAATGTTCAAAGATCAGGGAAAGCAGATCGCGCGCCGCGTTAGGAGGCGAACACAAATCATTGAAATATCTGAAAGATTTGGCTCCCCGGGCTGGATTCGAACCAGCGACCATCCGATTAACAGTCGGATGCTCTACCGCTGAGCTACCGAGGAAAAGGCGAACCATTCGTTCGCGCGCGGCTGCGTATAACAAAGCCGCTTGCGCTTGCAAAGGACGAATTCGTCATCATCCGCAACGCGCTCGGGAGGGGCCTGGAATGGCCTCTCCTCCGGCCCTGCCGGGCAAAGACTATTCGGCGAGGAACGAGGTGGTCTTGGTGCCGGGGTCGTAACGCAAGCGGAGCGCGGTGAACTTGCAGAGATTGACGTTCTTCCACAGCACCGACTCGTCATAGTTCTGCCAATCGACGCGAATGTTCCAGACGCAGCCCTCGTCGTCGTCGTCGAACTCGACATAGGTGCTGGCCTGGTTCTGCAACACCTTGTCGAGTTCGTTCTCCCATTCGTCCAGCCCGTCATCCGGCGCGTTGAAGCCGAGGAACTTGATGGCATAGCCGGTCTCGTTGACGACCGTGACGTTGCGGGCATCGGCCGCAAGCGACGGCGCAGCGGCGATCGAAAGACTGACGGCCATCAGTCCAGACAGAAATTGCTTCATGTGAAATTCTCCGATCGAAACAGGTCTCAGCGCCCGACGTCGATCGACGCAGGCGCTGCGGCAAACAAAACGTTGCCTCAAGACAAGTCCGGAGCGAGATCGAACGATTCAAGAGACGATCGGTCTGCACTTCCGAACGTTTGCGCGACGCGAGACGCGCCCAGCCTGTTTATCGGTTGGAATTCTCCGCAGCAATGAACGGGCATTCATAGTTCGGCAGGGCTTGTTTTCTCCGGCACAGGCGCCGGCACGGCCGCGCCGTTGCTCTTTCCCGTCACGGCGCCGACCAGCGCCTTCACCGGATCGTCGCCCGGCGCAAAGCCGCTCTGGCGCAGGATCTCGTCGATCATCGGGCGCAGCGCGTGCACCTTGAGCAGCTCGCCGGCAAGGCCTTCGCCGAAGCCCACATTGCCTCCGCCGGCGCCGTTGCCGCCGAAAGCGCCGCCGGTGTGCAGGATGCGGACGTCCTTGAGGTTCGCGATCGGCTTCACCATCTCGGCCAGGGCCGAGGGCATGGTCTCGATCCGCTTCTTGGCGATCTCGAAATCGATGACGTTGCTGCCGAGCTTGTTCTGCGCCTCGTTCTTCATGGTGATGACGGCAGCTTCCGCCTCGCCGATGTTGCGCACGCCGACCGCCTTGATCTTGTTGGATTCGGCTTCCGCCGTGGCCAGCGTCTTGACGGCCTCGGCACGGTCGAGCGAGGCCTTCTTCTCGGCTTCGGCCGCAACGATCAACTCGGTCGACTTGCGCTCGGCCTCGGTCCGGGCGGCGAGCACCTGGGTGAGACGGGCGCGATCGGCGACCTCGACCGCGCGTGCAGTCACGACCTTTTCTTCGGCCGAGACGGCGAGCGCTTCGGCGGCCTTGGCCTCGGCAACGGCTTCCGAGGTCTGCTTGCTCTTCGCTGCGATCTGGATCTCGTTTTCCTGCGTCGCGATCTGGATCTCGCGCTGGGCGTCGGTCTTGCGCTTGTTGATTGCGAGGTCCGACTCGATGACCGCGGTTTCCTTGACCTGCTTGGCGCCGGCCTCCTTCTCGGCAACCGCCCTGTCGGTGTCGATGCGGGCATTCTCCTCGGTCAGGCGCGCGGTCTGCGTCGCGGTTGCGACCTCGGCGCGGGTGCTCGCGGTCTTGTTGGCGATGTCTCGCTCCTGGGAGAGCTCGGCTTCCTTCTTGGTCCGCTCGATCCCGAGGGTCTGCTGCCGCGCCTCGAGGTCCTTTTGCGCGATCGCCACCTCGTTGTCGCGCACGATGGCGTTGCGATCGCGGCGGCGGGTCTCGGTGACCGTCTTCAACTGGGTGAGACCTTCGGCGTCGAAGAAATTCTCCGGGTTGAAGAACTTGACGTCGGTCTGGTCGAGCTTGGTCAGCGACACCGATTCCAGTTCGAGCCCGTTCGATTTCACGTCGGACTCGACCGTCGATTGCACGTGCTTGACGAAGTCCGAGCGCTTCTCCTGAAGCTCCAGGATGCTCATGGTCGCCGCGACCGAGCGCAGACCGTCGACGAATTTCGCTTCGACCTGGTTGCGTAACGCTTCGGCGTCGTTGGTCAACGCGCCCAGCGTCTGGCTCGCGAGCGCGATGCTTTCCTCGTCCGGGCGGACGCGCACATAGAACTCGGCCACGATGTCGACGCGCAGGCGGTCCTTGGTGATGAGGGATTCCCGCTCCTTGCGCTCGACGGTGAGCCGCAGCGTCTTCAGATTGACGCTGGCGTAGGAGTGGAAGATCGGCAGGATCATGGCGCCGCCGTCGAGCACCACCTTCTTGCCGCCGAGCCCGGTGCGCACGAAGGCCTCGTCGCGGGTGGCGCGCTTGTAGAGAATGGTAAAGACGATCCCCAGGACGACGATCAGCGCGACGCCAATCACGGCCGGGACTGCGATGTCGAACATGGCTTTCTCCGCTGTAGGACTTGCTAACTGCTTAGAGTGGGCTTGGACGGCTTGAGTTCATCGTCGGCCTTCACCGCGACGAAACGGGTGCCATCGCGGTCGACCAGCAGGACCATGGTTCCCTGCGGCAAAGGCCCCGATGACGGCGCCGCGACCGCCGAGACGAAATGACGGTTGCCGTGGACGTCGGCGACGCTGACGCGGCCCGGCGGCCCCTGGTCGAGCGGGCCGACGACGACCTCCCCGATGCGGCCGACGAGATCGCCCAAGCCGACGACGTAGCTTTCGTCCTTGGGAATGATCCGCGCGATAGCCCGGCTGGCGGAGCGGACCAGCGGAACCGACACCACGACGGCGGCGGCAGAGGCGACCGTCGCCGGCAAGGGACCTGCAACAAACCGGGCGATGTCCTGGATCAGGAAGCCGGTAATGGAAAAGGCGCCGAGCAGCAACAACAGGAAGATCAAGAGCGGCACGCCACCGACATTGACCCAGGAGATGGCATTGAGCACGCCGTTGTCGCTGGGATGGGCGAAATCGATGTTGGTGCCGAGCATCTCGCTGAGCGAGGCCCCCACCAGCATGGAGACCACCTCGATCGAGCCGACGATGACGATCATGGCCGCCGCGATAGCGAACGGCCTGACTTCCGGCGACATGACGTGTTCGAGCAGAGCGCTCATGACACGGCACTCAGGAGCCCGACTTCAACCGGGCCAGCCGCGCTGCAATTTCCTTGTCGCGATGCAACGTGCTGAGCTCGTCGATGTCGCTCGAATAAGGGATGCCCGGAGGCACGCCGGTGGCCCGCGCCACCGCCCTGCCCGCGCGCAACGCCTTCGCGGCAGCGGAGGTGCCGCCGGATTTCCGCGACGACGTTGATGCCTGTGGGCTGGCATGTGCCTCGCTCTTTTCGAGATCGGCGCGGCGCTGCTCGGCATCCTGGAGCGCCGACAGCACCGCGCGCAGCGAGGTGACGCATTGCTCTATCTTCTCGTTGTTCTCGTCGATGGCCCGCGAGAGCACCTCGAACTGCGCCTCCAGATCCATCTGCCGCGCGATGCCGGCGCGAGCGAGATCGTCGCGGCCATCGGCGATCGCGCCCTCGATCTTGGCGGTCAGATCGGTCATCGCGCGCTCGATTTCGCTACGGCGCGCGTTGAGGCGGTATTCCTCGGCCCGCGCGGCGGCGAGCGCATCTCGCGCTTCGCTCTCGGCGCGCTCGATCTCGCGGATGGCCTGTCCGACCACCTTGAGCTTGTTCTTGCCTTCCGCCTGCTCGATCGCATCGTACGCGATCCCGGCGATCAGGCGCCCGACACGGGACAGGAAGTTGTCGGGAGCGGCAGCGATGGTATCCATGGCGTTCTCCTCCTCTGGCAGGCTGTTCGGCGTGACGCCGTAGTGAACTTCGAAACCGTCGTCGGTGCGGATGAGGCGCGCCGGCACGCTCTGCCCCCAGCCCTCGGCATAGCCGGCGTAGTCGAAGGGCACGCTGAAGCGCCCCTGCACGGTCGCGATCGAAATGGTGGCGGGCCCTTTGATCTTGGCGAGCTTGTCGTCGAGCGGCAGGCGGCGTCCTTGGGCGGCGCGATACTCCGTGCGGTCGCGCAGGCCGAGCGTCACCAGCCGCGAGGGCAGCGCGGTCTGTTTGCGGATCGGCTCGTAGGCATGGGCGTGGATCAGGACCACGTTGGAACCCACATTGTGAGCCCGCGCCACCTCGTCGAGGATCTCCATCATGCGGTCATAGGCCTGAAACGTCGCCTCGATGGCGGCCTTGGCGGCCGGGTCAGGGGCAAGCCTGTAACGCAGCGCAGACGGCGCGTGTCGGGGCGATTGGCTCATGGAAAGCACTAAAGCACCATTTTGGTGCTTTCGAAAGAGGAAGCTCGATCACGTTCCGCTGATCCCTATGCACTCTGTCGGTTAGTCGCGGCGCTCCGGGCCCGCGTTCAAGGCGGCCTGATCACCCCTAGCTCACGGCCGATCAAGACTTCTTGCACGCGTCGGTTGCAATTTGAGGCGAAATGCGGGGACGGTTCGGCAGGCCGTGGTTCATCAATGGGGCTTCGAATGCTGGAAACCAACTGATATCGGCCGGCGCCGCAACTTCTTCGCGTTTACGAATCATTCGGTGAGCTAATTTTGACAGAGCTATGACGATTGCCGACCAGGATGCGACGAGAGAGCGAAGCATCCACGTCCGGTATCCGCAGCAAATCCACAGCATATCCACAGGGTGACTGTGGCGGATTCGCGAGCCCGTGCGATGCCCTTGCTGCGCACAAACCCACAAGCGGGGCCGTTCAGCCACCCGCCTGGTCGAACACGGATCGGCAGGCCTCGCTGAGGCTGGCGCGGTTGCGGCGCAGGCAGGTGGTGATGGCGCGGACGTTGGGGATCTCGCCGGCGCACAGCCGGTAGACGTCGGGGGTACAGGCCCGCCGCTGCTCCGCTGTTCCCTGCGCATGGGCGGCGGAGGCAAACAGCGTCAGGAACAGCCCGACCGTCGAGGCGCCCCGCGCCCGGCTCTTCACGCCCGCAAACCGCAAGAATCTCGCCTTCATGACCAGTCTCCCGCTCTACCCTGCCCGCTCCGGCCTGCATTGGCCGGCATGGTGCAAAGGGGTAGGAGAAATAAACCGCTGAGAATGTGATCTCTTTCACACCCGCCGCGAGGCGGCGGCGCTTAGGGTTCCATGGGGATTTTCAGGAATCGCTAACCATTCGGATCCCGATCGCCGCATCGTTAAAATGCGAACGATCGGGTCAATCCGGAAACAAACCGACTTTGCGACATTGCGCCATCCGCGTTCTGCGAGGGTGTGATGAGCGAAGCCGAATTCAATTTGCTGCTGGATGCTGTCCGGGACGCCATGGTCTTTGAAGATTTCGCGCCCGTGCCGGTGGAGGAATTCGTGCCCCGCTCGTGGAGCTTCGACGCGACGCCCAAGGCTGCCAATGACAACGAGGGCGCCTGGCCCCTCTTGCCCTTTCCCGACGGCTGGTACGCGGCCTGCTGAGGCCGACTTCACGTCAGCGGATGCGGCTCGCCTTGCGGGCGGCCCACCACCGAGCCCCCACGCCCAGCGTCACGACGATCAATTCTTGGCGCGCTCGTCGCCGTCCTGCGGCGCCCGCTCGGGTACGGCCGGTGGGAAGATGCTGTCATAGATCGCGCGCGCCTCACGAATGAGACGAGCCCGCTCCAGCTCGGATTTCGAGACAAATCGGACGATTTCGCCCACGTGCTCTCCAGCGCTCAGTTGATGGGAACATGCATCGCTTCGCACATGCGAAGTCTGTGCCATGGGACAATCGCGGGTTTCCGCCAAGCCCCGGACAAACCCGGTGGGCGCGGCAATGCAGGCCTTGCCGGCACTGCCGTGAAAGCCGCGGCGAGTTCGCACTTTTGCTGAAAAATCAGGAGCTTGTAATGGAGGCCACGACCAGAATTGAACTGGTGTACACGGTTTTGCAGACCGTTGCGTAACCACTCCGCCACGTGGCCCCGTAGGGGCGGAGCAATATAGGGGATCAATGGCCGAGGCAACCGCCTTCGTCCGACTTTGACGGCACTAGCCTTTTCCAATGTGGACCAAAGTCAGGCGCGCTTGCCGCGCCGGAAGTCGCGCCGACGGCTCTTCGGCGCGGGTTTGGGCGCGAGTTCCGGCATCTCTGCCTGGACCTCGCGGTAGCGCGCCAGCATCCGTTCGAAACTGGTAAGCAATGTCTCGGCGATGTCGGAACGCCGCTCGAGGCCGGCCAGAATCGTCGCCGCCGCTTCGATGGTCGAGAGACCGTCGCGGCGCGGCTCCTTGCGCAGGCGTCCGTAGCGCGAGGGGCGTGACGGATTGAGGATCACGCGCTGGCATTTCAGCATCCAGGGATTGCGCCACCACAGCGCCTTGGCCTGGCTCCAGGTGCCGTCGAGCAGCACCACGCCTTCGAGCTTGCCGAGGAGCGCGCGCTGGTTCTCCGCGACCTCGCCCTTGCGGTTGAGCGCGACGATCTCGCCTTCAGCATCGAGATCGGCCGCGCGTGCCGAGCCGAGATAGAGCACGGCCCAGTGCGAGGCAATCTCGACCGGCCGTCCCAGCGCCTTGGACAGGCTTGGCCAGGACAGGCCGACCCGCACGGTGGCATCGGCGAAGTGCCTGGCCAGCAGCCGCGCCGTGCCGAGCGCTCTGTCCTGCTCCTGCGGATGCTGGAGGATCAGGAGCGAGAGCCGGTTCTCGATCGGCGTGACGCTGTCGCAAATGCAGAGCGGCATCGGCTTCTGGCAATGCGGGCATTCAGGGATCGGTTCGGCCGGCGCGGCGACGGTGTCGGGCGGGTTGGACATGGCGCCGCTATACGCTTGAAGCGGCGCGTCAACAACCTATTCCGCCGGTGCCGCCAGCGGCCGCGGCACGGAGCGGCGCCGCATGCGGTCGATCAGCAGGTAGATCACGGGCGTCGTGTACAGCGTCAGGATCTGCGAGACGAACAGGCCGCCGATGATGGTGATTCCGAGCGGGCGGCGCAGCTCCGTGCCGGGGCCGGTCGCGATCACCAGCGGAATGCCGGCAAACAGCGCCGCCATGGTCGTCATCAGGATCGGGCGGAAACGCGCCTGGCAGGCCTCGAAGATCGCCTCGGCCGAGGACAGGCCGCGCTGGCGCTCGGCTTCGAGCGCGAAGTCCACCATCATGATCCCGTTCTTCTTGACGATGCCGATCAAGAGGATGATGCCGACGAAGGCAATTACCGTCAGCGGCGTGTTGGTGAGCTGCAAGGCGAGCAGCGCACCTAAGCCGGCCGAGGGCAGCGTCGAGATGATCGTGAGCGGATGGGCGAGGCTCTCATAGAGCACCCCGAGCACGATATACATCGCAACCAACGCGCCGAGGATCAAGAGCGGCTGGCGGCCGCTCGTCCTGGCGAAGTCGCCGGCATTGCCGTCGAAGCTGCCGCGAATGCCTTCCGGCATGTGCAACTCATCGACCGCGCGCTGGATGTTCTGCGTCGCCGCCTGAAGCGGCACGTCCGGCATCAGGTTGAAGGACACCGTAGTCGATGGGAACGACTGCGAATGATAGACGGCGAGCGCAGCGAGTCCGCGCGTCGCGCGCACCACGGCCGACAGTGGCACCTGCGCATCTCCGGCGCCGGCGACGTAGATGCGATCGAGATTGGAGGGGTCGACCTGGAACTTCGGGTCGATCTCCAGCACGGTCATGTACTGGTTGCGCTGGGTGTAGATGATGGAGATCTGCCGCTGTGCGAACGCGTTGTTCAGCGCGTTGTCGATGTCCTGAACCCTGACGCCGAGCGCGGACGCCTTCTGGCGGTCGATCGAGAGCGTCAGCTGCAGTCCGCCGGGGTCGCGATCGCTGGAGATGTCGGTGATGCCCTCCACGCTCTCCATGCGCTTGGCCACGATCGGCGCCCATGTCTGCAGCAGGCCGAGATCGGTGCTGGTGAGCGTATATTGGTAATCGGAATCGCTCTGCCGCCCGCCGGCGCGCACGTCCTGGGCGGCGAACATGAAGAGGCGGATGCCGGGCACGGGATACAGCGCCCGCCTGAGCCGGTCGATCACGACCTCCGTCGACACGTGCGCGCGCTCCTCCGGCGGTTTCAGGCTGATGAACATGGTGCCGCGGTTCGAGGTCGCCGGCCCCGGGCCCCCGCCTCCGCTGCCGACGGTCGATCCGATGCCGGCCACGGCCGGATCCTTCATCACGATCTCGGCGAGCCGCTGCTGCAGGCCGAGCATCGACTGGAACGAGATATCGGCCGAGGCGCGCGTCGCGCCGATGATCAAGCCGGAATCGTCCGTCGGGAAGTAGCCTTTGGGGACCTTGACGTAGAGCGTCACCGTGAGCGCGATGGTGGCGAAGAACACCAGCAGCGTCAGCAGCGGGAATTCCAGCACTGTGCGAAGGCTGCGAGCGTAGAACCCGATGGTGCGCGACAGCGTGCCTTCGATGATGCGGTCGAACAGCGTTGCCGTGCCGGAGGTGGTCTGCCGGATGTAATGGGCGCAGATCATCGGCGTGACCGTCAGCGACACCAGCGTCGAGACCAGGATGGCGAAGGTCAGCGTCAGGGAGAATTCGCGTAAGAGCCGGCCGACGACGCCGTCCATGAAGATCAGCGGCGTGAAGGCCGCGATCAGCGACAGGCTGATCGAAACCACGGTGAAGCCGATCTGCTTGGCGCCCTCCTGCGCCGCCCGGAACGGGGGCATGCCGTGCTCGAGATTGCGGAACATGTTCTCGATCATGACGATGGCATCGTCGACGACGAAGCCGACGGAGATGGCGAGCGCCATCAGCGACAGATTGTCGATGGAGAAGCCCGCGACCCACATGCCGGCGCAGGTCCCGGCGAGTGCCAGCGGCACCGAGATGCCGGCCGCGATGGTCGGTGTGATCCGCCGCAGGAACAGGAATACGACGACCATCACCAGGACAGCCGTCGCCAGTAGCGTCCATTGCATATCCAGCACGCTGGCGCGGATCGTGCCGGTCCGATCGACCAGGGTGGAGATTTCGACTCCGGCGGGAATCCACTGCTTCAGCTCGGGGATCAGCGCCTTGACCCGGTCGACAGTGTCGATGACGTTGGCATCGCCCTGCTTGGTGATCTGGATCAGAACCGCCGGTTGCCTGTTGAACCAGGCGATCGAGCGGACGTTGCGGACGGAATCCTCGATGTCGGCGACATCGGACAGACGCACGAAATTGCTGCCCGAGCTCTTGATGACGATGTCGCGGAACTCCTTCGCCGTGCGCATCTGCTTGTTCAGCGACAGCGTCTCGCTTTGACGTTCGCCCTCGAAGATGCCGACGGGGCCGAGCGCGTTGGCGCCGATGATCGCGGTGCGCACGTCGTCGGTCGCTATTCCAGCATTGGACAGTGCGACTGGGTTGAGCTGCACGCGCACGGCCGGCTGGTCGGCGCCGGAGATCGACACGTTGCCGACGCCCGGTACCTGTGAGATGCGTTGCGCCAGCACGCTGTCGGCGACGTCGTAGATCGCCGACGGAGAGATCGTCTTGGAGGTCAGCGCCAGCACGAAGATGGGTGCGCCGGCCGTGTTCGCCTTGCGGAAACGCGGCAACGTCGGCAGGTCGCTCGGCAGGTCGACCATCGCGGCGTTGATGGCCGCCTGCACGTCGCGCGCGGCCTTGTCGATGTTGCGGCCGATATCGAACTGGAGTTGGATGCTGGTCGTGCCGAGGCTCGAGGTCGAGGTGATCTGATTAATTCCGGCGATCTCGCCGAGACGCCGCTCCAAGGGTGAAGCCACCGTCGCCGCCATCACGGATGGATCGGCGCCGGGCCGGCTGGCGGAGACGAAGATGGCGGGGAAGTCGACGTTCGGGACTGAGGCGACGGGCAGGAACTCGTAGGCGACGACACCCAGCAGGAACAGCCCGATCGACAGCAGCGTGGTCGCGACCGGACGGCGGATGAAGGGCTCCGAGATCGACGCCATCACTGCATCCCCTCGGTCGCGCCGGCGACCGGCGGGCCGCCGGATTCGGTCGGCGGCAACGCCCGCTCGAGACGGCGGTTGATGCGATCGAGCGCGAGATAGATCACGGGCGTCGTGTAAAGTGTCAGTAGCTGGCTGAGCAGAAGGCCGCCGATGATGGAGATGCCGAGCGGGAAGCGCAGCTCGGCGCCGGTGCCGCTCTCGATCGCCAGCGGCAACGCCCCGAACAGCGCCGCCAGCGTGGTCATCATGATCGGGCGGAAGCGCAAGAGACACGCCTGCACGATCGCTTCATGGGGCGACATGCCCTGCCCGCGCTCGGCCTCGAGCGCAAAGTCGATCATCATGATCGCGTTCTTCTTGACGATGCCCATCAGGAGGATGATGCCGATCAGGCCGATCACCGAGAGGTCCTGCCCGCACAACATCAGCGCCAGGATGGCGCCGACGCCGGCCGAGGGTAGCGTCGAAAGAATCGTGATCGGGTGGATGTAGCTCTCGTAGAGCACCCCTAACACGATGTAGATCGTGATCACGGCGGCGAGCAGCAGCCAGGGCTGGCCGGCCAGCGCCTTGGCGAACTCGGCGGCATCGCCGGCATAGATGCCGACGATGCTGCCCGGCATTTCGATGCGGGTCTCGATCACCTTCACGGCTTCGACGGCATCGCCGAGCGCCGCGCCCGGCGCGAGGTTGAAGCTGAGCGACACCGACGGGAATTGTGCCTGGTGCGAGATCGCCAGCGGCGCCGTGGTCCGCTTCAGCGTCGCCACGGCGGACAGCGGCACCTGGGCATTGGGCGCGCCGGCGGTGGCGCTCGCCGCGCCCGGCAGATAGAGCTTTGAGAGGATCGAGGGATCGCGCTGGTACATCGGCAGCGCCTCGAGCACCACGCGGTACTGGTTGGCCTGGCCGTAGATCGTCGAGATCTGCCGCTGTGCGAAGGCATCGTTCAGCGTGTCGGTGATTCCTTGCAGGCTCACGCCGAGCTGGCCGGCCCGGGTGCGGTCGACGTCGAGCTGCGCCCGCAGGCCGCCCTCCTGCGCCTCCGAGGAGACGTCGCGGAACAGGGGATCGCGCCGCATCTCCGCAACCAGCTTGCGCGCCCATTCCGAGACCAGCGTCGCATCGGTGCCGGTCAACGTGTACTGGTATTGCGAGCGGCTCGACTGGGTCGAGATCTGCACGTCCTGCACCGGCTGGAAATAGACGGTCATGCCGGGGATGCCGGAGACCCTCTCCTTCAGCCGGGTCACGACCACGCTGACATCGTCACGGCGCTCGCCGCGCGGCCGCAAGCTCATGACGAGGCGGCCGACATTGGTGGTCGGGTTGACGGAGCCCGCACCGATCACCGAGACCACGCCGACCACATCAGGATCAGCCCTGATGGCGTCCGCCGCCTCGGCCTGCCGCCTCTTCATCTCCGCAAACGACACGTCGGGCCCCGCCTCCGTCACCGCCGTGATCGAGGCGGTGTCCTGCAGCGGCAGGAAGCCCTTGGGCGCGACGACATAGAGCACCAGGGTCGCGATCAGCGTGGCGAAGGTCACGACCAGTGTGGCGCGCTGGCGCTCCAGCACCCACAACAGCGATCGGTGATAGGCATGGACCGTGCGGTCGATGAAGCGGCTGATCGCGGCCAGTCCCGGCACGGCCAGCTCCTCGTGGGCGTGCTTGAGCAGCCGCGAGCACATCATCGGCGTCAGGGTCAGCGAGACCACTGCCGAGGTCACGACCGCGATGGTCAGGGTCAGCGCGAACTCGCGGAACATGCGCCCGACCAGGCCCGACATGAACAGGAGCGGGATGAACACCGCGATCAGCGAGACCGTCAGCGATATCACGGTGAAGCCGATCTCGCTGGCGCCCTTGAGCGAGGCTTCCATCGCGCCATCGCCATTCTCCATGTGGCGCACGATGTTCTCGATCATGACGATGGCGTCGTCGACGACGAATCCGGTGCCGATCGTCAGCGCCATCAGCGACAGATTGTCGAGGCTGAAGCCGGCAAAATACATGATGCCGAAGCTCGTGATCAGCGACAACGGCAGCGCGACGCCGGCGATCACGGTCGCGCGCAACGAACGCAGGAACAACAGCACGACCAGCGTCACCAGCACGACGGCAAGGACCAGCGTGAACTGCACGTCGCGCACCGAGGCGCGGATGGTGACGGTGCGGTCGGAGACGATGGTGAGGTTCACGCCGGCCGGGATCGCGCGCTGGACCTTGGGAATTTCGGCGCGGATCTGGCTGACGACGTCGATGACGTTGGCACCGGGCTGGCGCTGGATGTCGATGATCACCGCCGGCGTGCCCTGGTACCAGCCACCGGTGCGGTCGTTCTCGAGACCGTCGACGATCTGGGCGACGTCGGCAATGGTCACCGGAGAGCCGTTGCGGTAGGCGATGATGACGGGCTTGTAGGCCTCGGCGACGGCGATCTGGTCGTTGGCGGCGATGACGTAGGATTGCTGTGCGCCGTCGAGCGAGCCCTTCGGGCCCGAGACATTGGCATTGGCGATCGCCGTGCGCAGGTCTTCCATCGCGATGCCATAGGCTGCAAGGCGCGCAAGATCGGCCTGGATACGCACGGCCGGTTTCAACCCGCCCAGCACGGAAACGCGCCCGACGCCGGAGATCTGGCTCAAACGTTGCGCCAGAATGGTGTCGGCGATGTCGCTCATTGCGCGCAGCGAGATCGTGTCCGAGCGCAGCGCGAGCGTCATCACCGGCGCATCCGCCGGATTCACCTTCGCGTAGGTCGGCGGGTAAGGCAGCGTCTTGGGCAGCACGCCGGCCGCGGCATTGATCGCGGCCTGCACGTCCTGCGTTGCCCCGTCGATGTCGCGGTTGAGATCGAACTGCAGCGAGATCTGGCTGACGCCGAACGAGCTCGTCGAGTTCATCGCCGAGAGCGACGGGATCTGCCCGAGCTGCCGCTCCAGCGGCGCGGTGATCAGCGAGGCGATCACGTCGGGGCTCGCGCCAGGCAGCTGCGTCGTCACCTGCACGGTCGGGAAATCGACTTGCGGCAACGCCGAGACCGGCAGCGCGAAATAGCCCAGCAGCCCGCCGATCAGTAGCGCAATGCCGAGCAGCGAGGTCGCGATCGGCCGGCGGATGAAGGGTTCAGAGACACCCATGGGCTGTGCCTGCCGCTGCAAGCGGCCGTTGTCGGATCATGGCTGCTTGGCTCCACTTTCCGATGCCCCCGGCCCCGGTGCCGGTCCTGTCTGCCCCTTCTGGTCGCCTTCGCTGCTCTTGCGCTTGGCGCGTAACTCGCCGTCCTTGCCCTGCCCGTCCTTCTGGCCTTCTTTGGCACCGTCCTGCCTCTGCGCGTCCGGTGCGCGCGAGCGCTTGCGCGGGGCGAGATCGGCCGACGGCGTCTGGTCGTCGCGGCCGACGATCACCTTGGAGCCGTCGGACAGATTGGCAAAGCCCGTGGTGACGACCCTGTCGCCCGCCGACAGGCCGCTGGCGATCACGGCATCATGCTCGTTCTGCTGGGTCACCGTCACGGGCTTGGCCGAGACGATGTTGCCCTCGCCGATGACGTAGCTGAAAGTGCCGATCGGGCCGCGCTGCACCGCCGAGGTCGGCACCACCAGCGCCTGCGTCAAGGTCTCGACCTTGAGGCGGACGTTGACGAACTGGCCCGGCCAGAGCTGGTAATTGGCATTGGGAAATTCGGCCTTGAGCCTGAGCGTGCCGGTGGTCTGGTCGACCTGGTTGTCGATGCCGGTAAGCTTGCCGGTATCGATCACCGTAATGCCGTCATTGCCGAACACGTCGACCGCGAGCGTACCCTTCGCCGCGGCCGCATTGACCCGCATGATCTGTTGCTGCGGCAGGCTGAACCACACCGCGATCGGCTGCAATTGCGTGATCACCACGAGGCCGGTGGTGTCGGAGGCATGAATGATGTTGCCCTGGTCGACCTGGCGCAGGCCGGCACGACCCGAGATCGGCGCCACGATCTTGGTGTAGCTCAGCGTCGCCGCAGCGTTGTCGATCGCGGCCTGATCGGCCTTGACCAGCGCCTCGGTCTGCGCGACCAGCGCGCGCTGGGTGTCGGCCTGCTGCTTGGAGCCGGCGTTGGAGGCGGCGAGCTGCTCGTAGCGTGTCAGGTCGATGCGCTGGTTTGCGAGCTGGGCCTGATCCTGCGCCTTCTTGGCGACCGCCTGGTCGTACTGCGCCTGATAGATGGCCGGATCGATCTCGCCGAGCACGTCGCCCTTCTTGACGTCCTGGCCCTCCGTGAAGTTGACCGCGATCAGCTTGCCGTCGACCTGCGAGCGCACGGTCACGGTGTTCAGCGCGCGGATCGCGCCGACGCCGTCGAGATAGACCGGCACGTCCTGGATGCGCGGGCTCGCTGCCAGCACCGGCACAGGCAGATCGGGACGCTGGTTGCGGTTGTTCGTCTGCTGCTGGTGCATGACGATCCAGCCGACATAGCCCAGACCGCCGAGGATCGCGAGCGTGATCAGGGTCATGACGAAGCCGCGGCCGCGCGATCTCGTCGCCGTCCCCGCTCCCGCGCCCTGCTTGGTGTCGGGCTTAAAGAGCATTGACCGGTTTCTCCATTCGCGGCTCCCAGCCGCCGCCGAGCGCCTGGTACAGGCTGACGATGGCCAGAAGCCGTGCGAGTTGGGCCTGCGACAGCGCGTCTTCCGCCTGGAACAGGGTCAGTTGGGTGTTGAGCACGGTGACGATGTCGGCGGTGCCGGCGCGCAATTGCTGCTCGGAGAGATCGAAAGCGCGACGCGAGGCGGCGACGACGTCGCGCTGCAATTGCAGCTTGATCGTCGTCTGCTTGATCGAGAACAGCGCATTGTCGACGTCGGCAAAGGCCTGGACGATGGTCTTGCGGTAGGTCTGCAGCAGCTCGTCCTGCCGCGCCTTGGCCAATTCGAAATTGCCGAGGATCTTGCCGCCGTCGAAGATCGGCTGCGTCGCGCTGCCGACGAGCTGGAAGAAGGCCGCATGCGGCTGGAACAGCGAGACCAGCGCCGCGCTCTGATAGCCGCCATTGCCGGTGAGCTGGATGGTCGGAAAGAACTGCGCACGGGCATTGCCGATGTTGGCGGTGGCCGAGGCGAGCTGCGCCTCCTGCCGGCGGATGTCCGGCCGCTGCGTCAGCAGCTCCGACGGCAGGCCGGGCGTCACGCGCGGGATCGCGATGCGATCCAGGGAGCCGCCGTGCACGCGCACGCTCTCCGGCGGGCGCGACACCAGCACGGCGAGCGCGTTGACGTTCTGATCGAGTGTCTGGCGCAGCGGCGGCACCAGGGCCTTCTGGTTCGCCAGCACGCTCTCCTGCTGGGCGACGTCGAGATCGGTGCCGGTGCCGGCCTTGCGGCGGTCCCTCACCGCATCGAGGATGCGCTGCGCGCTCGCGATGTTGCGCTGAGAGGTCCTGATGCGATCCTGCGAGGCCAGCACCTGGAAATAGGCGTTGGCGACGGCGGCGAGCGTGGTCAGCGCGACCGTGTCGCGATCGAAGCGGTTGGCGTTCGCCGTCTCCTCGGCCGTCTGCAGTGCATCGCGGTTCTGGCCCCAGAAGTCGAGCTGGTAGCTCGCGCTGAGCGAAGCCTGATAGTTGACGACCTCACGGCCGCCATTGGTGAGCCCCGAGGCCGAAGAGCCGGAGGTGCGCGAATAGGTCTCCTGGCCGGTGCCAGACAGACTCGGCAGCAACGCCGCGCCGGCCTGCCGCGCCTGGGCGTCAGCCTGGACGATACGCGCCACGGCGGCAGCGATGTCGAGATTGACGGTCTGCGCTTCCTCCATCAGCTGCGTCAGCTCCGCAGAGCGGAAACCGCGCCACCAATCCAGCGACGGCGGCGCATCGCCCTTGCCGGCATATTTGTAATGCGCGGGAACGTCGAGCGCGGGATCGGGGAGATCCTGGGTCAGCACGCAGGCCCCCGAGGCGGCGGCGAGACACAGCACCGCCATCCATCGGGCCGCGGGCCGCATCCTGAATGCAGAACCGAGAGATCGCCGCGAGGCGATCGCTGGAACTTGGTGTGTCACGTCCACCCCCCGCCGGGCAGATCAAGCCGCCGCAACGCCGCCGGATTAACCGATTCGCGGCGGGACAGTCGGGTGGCCTTGGACAACGCGTTCACAGCGGTGATGCTTTCTACGGAACCTGCGATGCATACTAGCCGGGCGCGGAACGGCGGGACAGTGCCGCAGTTGCGAGATGCCCGGGCCAATGCGCTGGGCGCGCGCTGAAGAAAATACGAAAAGTACCTGTCTCGCAGTAACTTCTTTTACTGAGAAACATTGGGAAACGTAAGCAAGCTTACCAAGATTTCATGTGATATCGCGGCCACACCCTTAGCTTCGCTCTTCATTTGGACCGCCCAACGCGCCTTCAGCTCAGTCCCATCCTCTGCGCGGCGCGCAACACCGTCAATCTTGCCGAAAACGAAGCCGTCCAACGCGCCGATATTCTCCTGGGCTGTCACCGCAGTCCACGCGTCCTGTCGCAGCCCGTCTCGCCAGTGGCAAGAATTGGTCGCGACAGCGCTCATCGGGAGCGCAATCGTTTCTTGCCCTGGCCGGGGTTCGGCTGTTTCCTCCTACTCATATCCCGCCTCATGGCCCCGCGCATCAGCGCCGGTCTCTTCTCGGGCATATCACTGTTTCCGTGGGCGTTTCGCTCGGGTTCGCCGCAGCGCAAAAGCCTTCCCCTTTGGCCTGCCAAGCACTAGGTTCGGGCCAAAGCCGATCAACCCCTTGGTAGTGATTTCCCCTGACATGACCATTCGCAACGACGTTGTCGAAGCCATCGGCAACACCCCCCTCATCAAGCTCAAGCGGGCTTCGGAATTGACCGGCTGCACCATCCTGGGCAAGGCCGAGTTCATGAATCCCGGTCAGTCGGTGAAGGACCGCGCCGGCAAATGGATGATCCTGGAGGCCGAGAAGCGCGGCGAGCTGAAGCCCGGCGGGCTCGTGGTGGAAGCGACCGCCGGCAACACGGGCATCGGCCTTGCCGTCGTTGCGAGCGCGCGTGGCTACCGCACCCTGATCGTGATTCCGGAGACGCAGAGCCAGGAGAAGAAGGACTTCCTGAAGCTATGCGGTGCCGAGCTGATCGAGGTGCCGGCCCTTCCCTACGCCAACCCCAACAACTACCAACATGTCGGCCGGCGGCTCGCCGACGAGCTGCGCAAGACCGAGCCCAATGGCGTGCTGTTCGCCGACCAGTGGAACAACCTCGACAACGCCAAGGCACATTACGAATCCACGGGGCCCGAGATCTGGGAGCAGACCGGCGGCAAGGTCGACGGCTTCGTCTGCTCGGTCGGCAGCGGCGGCACGCTGGCCGGCGTCAGCCGCTATCTGAAGGAGAAGAACAAGGACATCCGCATCGCTTGCGCCGATCCGCACGGCGCCGGCATGTACGAATATTTCAGGACCGGGGATTCCAAGGCGACGCCCGGCGGCTCGATCACCGAGGGCATCGGCCTCAACCGCGCCACGGCGATCGTCGAGACCGCCAAGGTCGACGAGGCCTATCTCATTCCCGACACTGACGCCGTCAGCGCGATCTACGAGCTGCTCCAGCACGAAGGTCTGTGCCTCGGCGGCTCGACGGGCATCAATGTCGTCGGCGCGATGCGACTTGCGAAGCAGCTCGGGCCCGGCAAGACGATCGTCACCGTGCTGTGCGATTCCGGCAGCCGCTATCTGTCGAAGCTGTTCAACGCGGACTTCATGCGCGCCAAGAACCTGCCGGTGCCGGAATGGCTGGAGAAGCGCAGCAACATCAAGCCGCCGTTCGTGTGATCGTTACGCGCGTCCTCGGGCCGAGGGCGCACGTCCACAAGCACTGCGCAGTTCGGCTCTAAGCGATCTCCCCGCTTTCCAAGGCTGCGGCGCAATAGTCGCGCCAGAACTTGCGGTAGCCCTCCTCGACCCTGCGGGTGTAGGTTTCGACATTGCCCGCGGCTGAAGCTGCGATCCGGGCCGGCAATTCCGCGCGCAACTTTGCCAGAAGCGCGGGCTGGGCAGCAAATTGGCATGCAATCGCGGCGTAGCCCGCGTCATCCTCGGCCACCCAGTCATCGAGACCGACGGCCGCCACGATGGATCCGCCGGCGCGCGACGATGCGCCGTGGCCGAGCTTGGCGACGACCGGAACGCCCGCATAGAGGGATTCCCAGGTGCTGACGCCACCGTTCTGCGGAAATGGATCGAGCGAAATATCGACCAAGGCGAAGGCTCGCAGATGATCGGCGCGCTCGGACGAGCCGAGGCAAGTGATCCTCTCTTCGGCAATCCCGTGAGCGACAAACCGCGCGAGGAGACCGTCGCGCACCAGGGCATCGTCGAGCAGCGTATGCTTGATGATGATCTTCGATCCGGCCACCTCCCGCATCACGTTCGACCAGACGCGGATGGCCTCGTCCGAAATCT
Source organism: Bradyrhizobium sp. SPXBL-02 (assembly GCF_051853065.1). Classification (NCBI taxonomy): domain Bacteria; kingdom Pseudomonadati; phylum Pseudomonadota; class Alphaproteobacteria; order Hyphomicrobiales; family Nitrobacteraceae; genus Bradyrhizobium; species Bradyrhizobium sp. SPXBL-02. Next base: position 4,229,700 of record NZ_CP182474.1, read on the forward strand.
TGTTGACGCGGTTGAACACGCCGAAGGTGACGTAGCCGTTGCGGAGCATGGGAAGCTCCGACGGCGGCACATCCAGGATGGGATCGATCGTGATCAGGCACGGCAGGTCATAGACCTTTTCGGTCAGCAGATGCCGTGCCGATTGCGGAATGAAGACGGGGTCCGCGAGCACGTAGTCCATCGTCCGAAGGCCCGTACCGGTCGCGTGTCCGAAGCCCGTGACCTGGATGGGCGCCGGCTTGCGGGCGAAGACCTGGAGCCTGTTGCCCGACGAATGCCCGGAGACGTCGATCAGGATATCGACCTTGTCGGCCTCGATACGATCGGCCAATTCGTCGTCGAACATCTGCCAGGCATCGACCCAGACGTCCGCCGCCGACCTGAATTCGGCCGTGATCGCATCTTTCGTCGGCGAACACGAATAACAGACGACCTCGAAGCTCGCATGATCATGGTGGCGCAGCACCGGCAGCAGGCCGAACGCCGCCGAGTGATACCAGAATTCGGCAGAAACATAGCCGATCACGATCCGCCTGTCGGGATCGAGCTGCCGAGAGGCGAGCGTCCTTTGCGGCACGCGGGCGCCGATCGCTTCGCCCCAGGACCTTCGTGTCGCCTGCTGGATCGTGAAATCTGCGTCGGGAAGAAAGTCCAGAAAGTAGATCTTCCGCGCCATCAAGTCTGGATCCGGCGAGATCGCCAGCGCCGCGTCGAGATGTTCGATCGCGGAGGCGATTTCTCCCTGATTTGCAAGGCAGGAGCTCAGCAAGGCCAATGCGATCGTGGAACGTGGATTTTGCTCGAGCAAAGTCGTGCAGGCCAGGATCGCCTGTGCGGTATTCCCCAGGCTGAGCGAGACCTCCGCCTTTCCCCGCAAGGCAAGTTCGAACCGCGGCGAAAGTGCAAGTGCCGCATCGAAGTCCGCGGCAGCCTGTTCCAGCCGCGACAGTGCCGAGTTGAGGCGTCCGCGCTGCGCCAGAATCTTCGCAGAATCGGGCTTGATCGCGAACGCCGCCGCGAGCGCAGCTTCCGCCTCATCGTAGCGCTTGAGCTCGATGCTGACCATGCCCTTGCCGATGAGCGCTTCGACGTGGCGCGGCTGAAACAACAGCGCGCGATCAAAGCTCTCCCTGGCGCGGTCAAAACGGTACAGTGCCAGCTCCGCCACGCCACGATTGCAAAGCGCGTCGGCGTAGTCGGGCTTCAGCTTGATGGCGCGATCGTAGATATCGATAGCCTGTCCCGGCAGGTTCATCTGGAGCAAGGTGTTGCCGAGGCCGACAAGGGCCGGCGTAAAATTCGGCTTCAGCGCGATCGCCCTCTCCTGACAGGCGCGGGCCGCCTCCAATTTCTGAAGGACGACGTAGACGGTCGCGAGATTGCTCTGCGCCTCGTGCGAACGCGGATCGATCGCGATCGCACGCTCGAGCAGCTGTTGCGCCTCCTCCAGGCGTCCGCCCTGCTGCACACTCAGCCCGAGCAGGTGCGTGGCGTCGAAATGATCCGGAACGGCTTGCACGATCTGGCGGCAGAGCACCTCGCACTCCGCATACCTGCCCTGGCCATAGGCGTTCGCCGCGGCGGGAATGATGGCGTCGGCCTGCTTCTTCAATTTCTTCTGCAATCGCGCATTCTGGAATGCGCGCGCGCCGGCGCTGCTCTGCAAGGTGTCTCTCCGGAAGATGGCCCAGGGCCGAGTCTAACTGATTCGCGTCCCGGCCCGGCCGAACTGCCGGACCAGAAATCCGTCCGGGAGATCCCGGGGTTCGCCTGCAGGATGCGGCTCAGGAGCCGCCAGGTGCGTCCGCCTCGCTGACCGCGGCGTCGCCGCGCTCGCCGGCAGCGGCACAATAGTCGCGCCAGAACTTGCGGTACCCCGCTTCGAGCTCACGCGTGTAGATCTCGACATTGCCGGCGGGCGAGGCTGCGATCTGGGCCGGCAAGCCCGCGCGCAACTTCGCCAGATATTCGGGCTGCGAGGCAAACTTGCGGGCGATCTCGACATAGCCGTCGTCGTCCTCCGCGACCCATTCGCCGAGGCCGACGGCCGCCACGATGGAGGCGCCGGCACGCGAGGAGGCCCCAATGCCGAGCTTGGCCACGACCGGGACGCCCTTGTAGAGGGACTCCCAGGTGCTGATGCCGCCATTCTGCGGGAACGTGTCGAGGGAGATATCGATCTTGTCGAAGGCCATCAGGTGATCGTCGCGCGAGGTGGTGCCGAGGCAGGTGATGTCCTCCTCCGCAATGCCCTGCGCAATGAAGCGTGCGACCAGGCTATCGCGCAGCAGAGTATCGTCGAGCAGCCCGTGCTTGAGGATGATCTTCGATCCCGGCACCTCGCGCATGATGCGCGACCACACACGGATCGCATCATCCGAGATCTTGTAGATGCGGTTGAACACGCCGAAGGTGACGTAGCCGTTGCGGAGCATCGGCAGCTCGGAAGGCTGCAGATTGGTGACCGGCTCCATCGTGATCAGGCACGGCAGATCGTGGATCTTCTCGGGAAACAGGTGCCGGGCCGAGGGCGGAATGAAGATGGGATCGGCGAGCACATAATCCATGGTCTGCATGCCTGTGCCCGTCGCGTGTCCGAAGCCGGTGGCCTGGATCGGGGCCGGCTTCCGCGCGAAAACCTGCAGCCTGTTGCCGGTCGTGTGGCCGGACACGTCGATCAGGATGTCGACATTATCGGCCTGAATGCGATCGGCGAGCTCGTCGTCAGAAAGCCCCCAGGCATCCACCCAGACGTCCGCCAATGATTTGAACATGGCGGTGTACTCGTCCGCGCCCGGCCAGGAATAGTAGCAGACGATCTCGAACTTGGTGTGATCGTGGTTGCGCAGCACCGGCAGCAAGGTGAGGCCCGCCGAGTGCTGCCGGAATTCGGCCGCGACATAGCCGACCACGATCCGCTTGTCCGGATCGAGCGGCCGCTTTGGCAGCGTCCTTTGCGGCATCTTCGAGCCGATCGCGTCCCACCAGGACTTCCGTACAGCCTGCTGGACCGAGAAATCGGCCTCCGCGAGGTAGTCCAGCAAGAAGATCTTGCCCCTGATCGCATCTCCGTATTCCGGCCGGAGAGCAAGCGCGCGATCGAGATAGTGGATCGCAGCGTCCATGTCTCCCTGGTTCGAATAAGCGAAGCCCATCAGGGCCTGCCCCATCTCGGAGCGCGGATTTTGCTCGATCAACGCCGCTGCGGCCGCCATCGCCTGCGCGGTCTTTCCCATCACGAGGCAGGCTTGTGCCTTGCCGCGCAGCGCCAGTTCGAGCTTGGGCGAGATCGCAAGCGCCGCTTCGAAATCCGCAAGCGCGGGCTCCAGGCGCTGCAGCTCGTAGCTGAGCCGCCCGCGCTGGGCTAGGATCCTCGGCGCGCCGGGCTTGATCGCGAGCGCCGTGGCAAACTTGGCTGCCGCCTCCTCGTGATGCCGCAGCTCCATGCTGACCATGCCGCTGCCGACGATGGCCTCGGCGTGACGCGGCTGAAACAGCAAAGCGCGATCGAAGCTCTCCTTGGCACGCATGATCTGCCCAAGCACGATCTCGACCATGCCGCGATTGCAGAACGCATCGGCATAATCCGGTTTGATCTTGATCGCGCGCTCGTGCAGCTCGAGCGCCTGTACGTACTGCCCCAGATGCATCAGCGTGTTGCCGAGATTGGTCAGCGCCACCGCGAAATTCGGCTTCAGCGCGATCGCCCTCTCCTGGCACCGCCGCGCCTCCTCGTAATTGCCGAGGTCGAAATGCACGGTCGCGAGGTTGTTATGGGCATCGTGCAGGCGCGGATCGAGCGCAATCACGCGCTCCAGCAGTTCTCTCGCCTCCTCGAGGCGCCGGCCGTCATGGGCGCACATGCCGAGCAGGTGAAGGGCATCGACATGATCCGGAAGGGCTTTCAGGATCTCGCGGCACAGCGCCTCGGTCTCGGCATATCGGCCCTGGCCATAGGCGTTCGCCGCGGCGGCAATCACGGCGTCGGCCTGCTTCATCAATTTCTTCTGCAATCGCGCATTCTGGAACGCGCGCGCGCCGCCGCCGCTCTTCTGCAAGGTGTCTCTCCGGAGGATGCCCTGGGCAGAGTCTAACTGATTCGCGAGCCTGGCCGGCCGGTCACCCGAGCTCCATCGCCTCCGGGATTTCACGGGGCCCGGCGCAAGATCTTGCTACACCAGCTCCGAGGCGGCGGCACAATGATCGCGCCAGAACCGGCGATAGGCCGCCTCGACCTCACGCGTGTAAAGTCCGACGTCGCCGGCGGGCGAGGCAGCGATCCGAGCCGGCAGGTCCGCCCGCAACTTTGCCAGATGGGCCGGCTGCGCCGCATATTTGCACGCGATCGCGGCATAGCCCTCGTCATCCTCGGCCACCCAGTCATCGAGGCCGACGGCCGCGACGATGGAGCCGCCGGCGCGCGAGGAGGCGCCGCTGCCGAGCTTGGCGACCACCGGAACGCCCGCATAGAGGGATTCCCAGGTGCTGATGCCGCCATTCTGCGGGAACGTATCGAGGGAAATGTCGACCATCGCAAAGGCCCGCAGATGCTCGGGGCGCGAGGTCGAGCCCATGCAGATGACGTTCTCTTCGGCGATGCCCTGCGCCGTGAACCGCGCGATCAGCCGATCGCGCAGCAATGGATCGTCAAGCAGCCCGTTCTTGACGATGATCTTCGATCCCCTCACCGCATGCATGACTTTCGCCCACACCCGGATGGCCTCGTCCGAAATCTTGAAGATGCGGTTGAACACGCCAAAAGTGACGTAGCCGTTGCGGAGCATGGGAGGCTCCGAAGGCGGCACGTGCAGGATCGGATCGATCGTGATCAGGCACGGCAGGTCATGGACCTTCTCGGCCAGGAGGTGGCGCACCGATTGCGGAATGAAGATCGGGTCCGCGAGCACGTAGTCCATGGTTCGAAGGCCTGTCCCCGTAGCGTGCCCGAAGCCCGTGACCTGGATCGGCGCCGGCTTGCGGGCAAAGACATGAAGCCTGCTGCCGGTCGTGTGCCCGGACACGTCGATCAGAATGTCGATCCCATCGGCCTGGATGCGGTCGGCCAGCTCGTCATCGGACAATTGTGCGGCGTCGACAAAGACATCCGCGAGAGGCTTGAACCTCTCCGTCATGTCGTCCTGCATGGGCCAGCAGGAATAGCAGACGATCTTGAACCTGGCGTGATCATGATGGCGCAGCACCGGCAACAGCGAGTACGCCGCCGAGTGGTTCCTGAATTCGGACGCGACGTATCCGATCACGATCCGCCGGTCCGGATCGAGCGACCGGGGCGCCAGCGTCCTTTGCGGAAGCTTGGCACCGATCGCATCCCACCAGTATCTTCGCGCGGCCTGCTGCGCGACGAAATCGGCCTCCGGCAGGTAGTCCAACACGAAGATCTTGTATCCGATCGCCTCCGGGAAGTCCGGTGCGATCTCGAGCGCAGCGTCGAGGTGTGCGAGCGCCGTCCCGATGTCTCCCTGGTTCACGTGGCAGGCCGCCAGAAGCGCCAACCCCATCTCGGATCGCGGATTGACCTCGAGCAGTGTCTTGACGCCCGCCATCGCCCGCGCGGTGTTTCCCGCGAGAATGTCGATCTGCGCCCGCCAGCACAGCGCTAGCTCAAGCCGTGGCGATTGCGCCAGCGCCGCGTCGAGATCCGCGGCCGCCTGCTCCAGCCGGGACAGACTGAGGTTGAGCCGTCCACGCTGCAGCAGAATCCGCGGCGACCCCGGCTTGATCGCGAGCGCTGCGTCGAAGGCGGCAGCCGCCACCGCGAAGTGCCGGAGCTCGAGGCTGACCATGCCCCCGCCCGCGATCGCCTCGGCGTGAGATGGCTGAAACGACAGGGCGCGTTCGAAGCTCGCCTTGGCGCGCGCGAACTGGCCGGTCATCAATTCCGCCATGCCGCGGTTGCAGAACGCATCGGCATAATCCGGCTTCAGCCTGATCGCCCGCTCGTGCAGCCCGATCGCCTCATCACCAAGGCCGATGTGCAGCAACGTATTGCCGAGATTGGTCAGGGTGATCGGACAATTCGGCTTCAGCGCGATGGCCTTCTCTTGGCATGCGCGGGCCCCGTTGAATTTCTCCAGCGCGAAATAGACGGCCCCGAGATTGCCGTGCGCGTCGGGCGAGCGCGGATCGAGCGCAATCGCACGCTCGAGCAGGAATTCCGCTTCCTCGAGCCGCCCGCCGTCGAACGCGCGCAGGCCGAGCAGGTGCGTGGCATGGAAATGATCGGGCACTTCCTTCAAGATCTCGCGGCAGAGCATCTCGGCCTCGGCAAGCCTGCCCTGCCCGAGCGCCTCGATCGCGAAGGCCATGACGGCGTCCGCCTGCTTCTTCAGCTTCTTTTCCAGTCGCGCATTCTGGTATGCGCGCGCGCCGGCACTGCTCTGCAAGGTCTCTCTCCGGAGGATGGGTCCGAAGAGAGGCAAGCCGATTCGGATGGTGCCAGGCTTGCGGTCAGGCCGGCGAGGCCGCCGGCGCCGTGGCTCAGCGCAGTATCTGGCTCAGGAACAGCTTCGTGCGGGCGTGCTGCGGGGCGGCGAAGAACTCGTTCGGGGTGTTGGCCTCGATGATCTGCCCGGCGTCCATGAACACGACGCGATTGGCAACCTCGCGGGCAAAGCCCATCTCGTGGGTGACGACCAGCATGGTCATGCCTTCTTCAGCGAGGTCGACCATGGTGTCGAGCACCTCCTTGACCATCTCGGGGTCGAGCGCCGAAGTCGGCTCGTCGAACAGCATCACCTTCGGGTTCATGGTCAGGGCCCGGGCAATCGCGACACGCTGCTGCTGGCCGCCGGACATCTGGCCCGGAAACTTGTTGGCCTGGTGCGGGATCTTGACCCGCTCCAGGAACTTCATCGCAGTCGCCTCGGCGTCCTTCTTGGGGATGTTGCGGACCCAGATCGGCGCCAACGTGCAATTGTCGAGCACGGTCAGATGCGGGAACAGATTGAAGCTTTGGAACACCATGCCGACTTCACGGCGAACCGCATCGATATGCTTGAGGTTCGGCCCGAGCTCGATGCCGTCGACGACGATCTCGCCCTCCTGGAATTCCTCCAGCGCATTGATGCAGCGGATCAGCGTGGACTTGCCCGAGCCCGAGGGGCCGCAGATCACGATGCGCTCGCCCTTCTGCACCGCAAGGTCGACGTCGCGCAGGACGTGGAAATCGCCGTACCATTTGTTCAGGCCCGAAATCTTGACGATGGGGACGGACATGGTGGCCTCGATCAGTTGCGGCGGTGGGCGTTGAGGCGCCGCTCGACAAACAACGAATAGCGCGACATTCCAAAGCAGAACATGAAGTAGATGATCCCGGCGAAGGCGAAGCCGGTGAACGCCGTCGACGGCGTCGACCATTTCGGATCCGCGAACGAGGCGCGCAGCGAGCCGAGCAGATCGAACAGCGCCACGATCGAGACCAGCGAGGTGTCCTTGAACAGCGAGATGAAGCTGTTGACGAGGTTCGGAATGACGTGCCGCAGCGCCTGCGGCAGCACGATCAGCGAGGTCGTCTTCCACCAGGACAGCCCGAGGGCGGCGGCCGCCTCGCTTTGACCGCGCGGGATCGCCGCGAGCCCGCCGCGGACGTTCTCGGCCTGATAGGCACCGGTGAACAGCGCGATGCCGATCAGCGCACGCACCAGGCCATCGACGGTGAAATTTCCGGGCAGGAACAGGGGCAGCATGTAGGTTGCGAAGAACAGCACGGTGATCAGCGGCACGCCGCGCCAGAACTCGATGAAGGCGATCGAGAAGATCCGGATCAGGGGAATCGTCGAGCGGCGGCCGAGCGCGAGCGCAATGCCGATCGGCAGCGAGGTGACGATGCCGGTGACGGAGACCACCAGCGTCACCAGGAGGCCGCCCCACAGGTTCGTCGTCACGACCGGCAATCCGCCGTGGTCGAGATCCATCAGCTTGATCACGATGGCGATGGCAATGAAGGTGGCGATGCTCGATGCCAGAGCCCGCCCGCCGGTGCGAACACCGCCGCCGAGAACGAAGGCGATCAGGCAGACGATCGCGGCTGTGATGGCGAAATCCGTCCAGACCGACTGGCCCGTGCCCTGGATATAATCGCGCAGCCAGGTGAGCGGAAAGATCAGCCAATGGATCACCGTGCCGAGCAGGACGATGAGGCTGCCGACGGCCCAGAGCAGCGGGCCGACCGCAGAGGTCCTGCTCGAGGTGAGCAGCGCCTGTCCGGCACCGACGATGCTCTCGTCGAACAATTGCAGCAGGCCAGCCGTCCAGCTCAGCCCAAAGCCCTTGATGCCGCCGCCGTGCAGCAGGAAGAAGGCCACCACCGGAAAGGCGACGAAGAACAGGCCGGCATTCAGGCTCTTCGCCGGCAGCCGCGGAACGAGCAGCGGCAACAGCAGGACGGCTGCGAGCAACAGCGTCAGGTTCACCCGCCAGCGCTCGGCCTCGGGATAGAAGCCGTAGATCAGTTGCGGGAGCTTCGCCTGGATGTAGGGCCAGCAGGCGCCGACCGCGAAGCCGGCGTTCTCGGCGAGGCACGCGGCGCGGTCCTTGCCGCTCCAGACCGCATCGACCATCAGGAACTTGACGGAGGGAATGATGGTGAACCAGAGCAGCAAGGCGCCCAGGATCGTCAGCAGGATGTTGGTCGGCGAGTTGAACAGGCGCGTGCGCATCAGGCCGATGAAGCCCGTCGTCTTCACCGGCGCCGGACGCTCGGCGAGCAGGTCCTGGCGGACGAAGTTGGATGACATGACATCGCTCATGCGCCGAGGCTCCGGCTGACGCGCCAACCGTAGACGCTCATGATCGCGCTGGTGAGGAGCGAGATCAGGAGATAAACACCCATCGTCATGGCGATGATCTCGATCGCCTGCCCGGTCTGGCTCAGCGACGTGCCGGCGAACACCGACACCAGGTCAGGATAGCCGATCGCGACCGCCAGCGACGAGTTCTTGGTGAGATTGAGGTACTGGTTGGTCAGCGGCGGCACGATGACGCGCATGGCCTGCGGCACCACGATGAGGCGGAGCGTGGCGCCGCGGCTGAGGCCGAGCGAAGATCCCGCCTCCATCTGCCCCTTGTGAACGGACAGGATGCCGGCGCGCACGATCTCGGCGATGAAGGCGGCGGTATAGGTCGACAGCGCCACCGTCAGCGCCACGAATTCCGGGATGATGCGTGAGCCGCCGGCGAAGTTGAACCCCTTCAGCTGCGGCAGCTCGAAGGTGAAGGGCAGACCGAATACCAGCATCGTGGCCAGCGGAAGCCCGAACAGCAGGGACAGCACGTAGGGCCAGATGTGGATCACCTGCCCGCGCTGAAACAGCGCTCGCCTGGCGTAGAAGCGCAGCGCCAGCGAGGCGACGATGCCGAGCGCGAGCACCGCCAGGAACGGCTCGAGACCGCCCTGGCCGATCGGGCTCGGAATGACGAGGCCGCGATTGCTGATGAAGGCGACGCCGAGCAGGGAAATGCTCTGCCGCGGATTGGGCAAGGCCGCGAGCACCGCCAGATACCAGAACAGGATCTGGAACAGCAGCGGCAGGTTGCGGATGACCTCGACATAGATCTCGCCGACGCGCGACAGCAGCCAATTGGGCGACAGCCGGCACAGCGCGACGATGAAGCCGATCACCGTGGCGAAGAAGATGCCCACCACGGAGACCACGAGCGTGTTCAACAGCCCGACCACGAACACGCGCAGGAACGTGTCCGAGCCGGTATAGGAGATCAGGGTCTGGTTGACGTCGAAGCCGGCATTGTTCCTGAGGAAGCCGAAGCCGGCGGCGATGTGCTGGTTCTCGAGATTGGCCCGCGCATTGGAGACGATCTCGTAGCCGATCCAGCCCAGGATCGCCGCGAAGGCAAACTGGACGGCAACGCCGTTCCAGCCTGCCTTGCCGCCCAGAATGCGCCGGATCTTCAGCGCGATCTGGGGCGGCGGTTTTCGAGCCTCGGTGCTCATGCCGCTGCCGGCCGATCGGGGCTGATCAGCGGATCGGCGGCGCGTACTGAAGACCGCCCTTGTTCCAGAGATTGTTGACGCCGCGATTGATGCCGAGCGGCGAGCCGGCACCGACGTTGCGATCGAACACCTCGCCGTAATTGCCGACGGTCTTCACGATCCGCACCACCCAATCCTTGGTCAGGCCGAGCTGTTCGCCGAAATTGCCGTCGCTGCCCAGCACGCGCTTCAGCTCGGGATTTTCCAGCTTCGCCTTCTCGTCGACGTTCTTCGAGCTGACGCCGAGCTCTTCGGCGGTGAGCATCGCAAACAGCGTCCATTTCACGATGTCGAACCACTGGTCGTCGCCGTGGCGCACCATCGGGCCGAGCGGCTCCTTCGAGATGATCTCGGGCAGCACCATATGCTCGTTGGGATTGGCGAGCTTGAGGCGATTGGCGTACAGGCCCGACTGGTCGGTGGTGAAGACGTCGCAGCGGCCGGCTTCATAGGCCTTGACGGTTTCGTCGTTGGTGGCGAACGCGATCACCTCGTACTTCATGTTGTTGGCCTTGAAGTAGTCGGCGAGATTCTGCTCGGTGGTGGTGCCGGTCTGCACGCAGACCGACGCACTGTTGAGCTCGAGCGCCGAATTCACCTTCAGCGACTTCTTCACCATGAAGCCCTGCCCGTCGTAATAGGTCACTCCGGTGAAATTGGCGCCGAGCGAGGTGTCGCGCGAGATGGTCCAGGTGGTGTTGCGCGAGAGCACGTCGATCTCGCCGGATTGCAGCGCGGTGAAGCGGTCCTTGGCGGACAGCGGCACGAACTTGACCTTGGTCGGATCGTTGAAGATCGCGCCGGCAATGGCGCGGCAGACGTCGACGTCGATGCCGGTCCAGTTGCCCTTGTCGTCGGGCGACGAGAAGCCCGGCAGGCCCTGGCTGACGCCGCAGGATACCATGCCCCGGTCCTTGACGGTCTTGAGCGTTTGCGCATCGGCGGCTTGGGCGGTGAGGCCGGCGGCGAGAGCAAGGGTGAGAGCCAGGGTTACGCGTTTCATGGGCTTTGGGCCTTTCAAGGTCGTCTCAAGGTCAGGAATGTTGTCGTTAGGTTCGTCTCTGCCAGGCCAGGTCTTCTAACTGGCCTTGCAAGAGTCATGCTGGAAAACCCTGCCGAACACTCGCCGATCTCGGGAGGCCATACCTTCATCCCCGCCGCTGGCGCCCGCCATCTCGTTGGCTGTGACGCGAAGTCCGGTCAGGCAATGGATCGAAGGTCGCGGCAGGCCCCTCAACATGCGGCGACTGAATAGCACCTGCGCATCACAGAACGACTGGCGAGCCGGGTCAAGGGGTTGACGGGACTCTTCTGTGTTCTGTTATTAACGACCGCGGCCTTCCGGCCGGCCCAGGGGCGCGATGCGTCCGGTGGAAAACGCGGTTTTGAAAGCAGACGCATGGATTCTTCGCACCCCCAAGAGCAGCACGCCGAAACCCGGCTGGTCACCTCCGGCCGCGACACCAAGGCGCAGAAGGGGTTCGTCAATCCGCCGGTCTTCCACGGCTCGACCGTGCTCTATCCGACCGCCGAGGACCTGCACGCCCATCGCGGCGAGTTCACCTATGGCCGTCACGGTTCCCCGACCACCAAGGCGTTCCAGGAGACGCTGATGGCGCTGGAGGGTCCGCAATGCGCCGGCGTCGGCATCGTGCCGTCGGGGCTGTCGGCGATCTCCACCACCCTGCTCTCGGTGCTGAAGGCCGGCGACCACATCCTGGTGGTCGACAACGTCTATCGGCCCACGCGCAATTTCTGCAACGGCATGCTGACCCGCTACGGCGTCGAGACCACCTATTTCGATCCGCTGATCGGCGCCGGCATCGACAAGCTGTTCAAGCCCAACACCCGGGCCGTTCTGGTGGAGGCGCCGGGCTCGCAGTCGTTCGAGATGCCCGACATCCGCGTCATCGCCGACGTCGCGCATGGGCGCGGCGCGCTCGTCATCGACGACAACACCTGGGCGACGCCGCTCTATCACCGCTCGCTGGAACAGGGCGTCGACATCAGCATGCAGGCCGCCACCAAATATATCGGCGGCCATTCCGACATCATGTTCGGCACCATCTCGGCCAACGCCAAGGCCTGGCCGATGATCGCCGAAGGCATCCGCCTGCTCGGCGTCTGCGCCGGCCCCGACGACGTCTTCCTGGCGCTGCGCGGCCTGCGCACCCTGTCGGTGCGGCTCGCGCAACATCATCGCTCCGGGCTCGATATGGCGCGCTGGCTGGCGGCGAGGCCTGAGGTCGCGCGCGTGCTGCATCCCGGGCTTGAGACCGATCCCGGTCATGCGATCTGGAAGCGCGACTTCAGCGGCGCCTCGGGCCTGTTCAGCATCGTGCTGAAGCCGGCGCCGCAGAAGGCGGTCGACACCATGCTCAACACGCTCAAGCTGTTCGGCATGGGCTTCTCCTGGGGCGGATTCGAAAGCCTCGCGATTCCCTTTGATTGCGACGCCTATCGGACCGCGACCAAATGGGCGCCCGGCGGCCCGACGCTGCGTCTCCACATCGGGCTCGAGAGCACCGACGATCTCAAGGCCGATCTCGATCGCGGCTTCGCTGCCCTCAAAGCGGCAATGTGAGCCTGCGCGCAAGGCATCGCGCCTGCGGACGCGCCAATGCGCGCCGCGGGAACGTGCAGCCACGGCAAACGTTAACGCCGATGCGCCAACAAATGGTTTGATCCTCAAGCATTTGGCGCTAGCCTCATCAATCGACTTCCAATCCGGACACGGAGCATGGGAACGTTGGTTCTGCTCGATCTCATGGGCGGCGTTGCGCTGTTGCTGTGGGGCCTGCACATGGTCCACAGCGGGATCTTGCGCGCCTTCGGCCCCGACCTCAGGCGCCTGCTCGGCAAGGCGCTGAGCAACCGCGCCAGCGCCTTCGCGGCCGGGCTCTCGCTCACGGCGCTGCTCCAGAGCAGCACGGCGACGGCGCTGATCACCTCGTCGTTCGCGGCCGAGGGCCTCGTCGGTCTCGCCGCAGCGCTTGCCATCATGCTGGGAGCCAATGTCGGCACGACGCTGATCGTGCAGGTGCTGTCATTCAACATCGCAGCCGTCGCGCCGGTGCTGTTCGTGCTCGGCCTCGTCGCCTTCCGCTCGGGACCGCGCTCCCGGATCAAGGACATTGGCCGCGTCTGCATCGGCCTCGGCCTGATGCTGCTGTCGCTGCACATCCTGCTCGACACGATGGCGCCGGCGGAGAACGCACCCGGCATGCGCCTCGTGATGTCGGCCGTCACCGGCGATCCCGTGCTCTGCATCGTCATCGCCGCGCTCGTCACCTGGGCGGTACATTCGAGCGTCGCCAGCGTGCTTCTGATCATGTCGCTGGCCTATTCGCAGTTCATCACGCCGGAAGCGGCGCTGGCGCTGGTGCTGGGTGCCAATCTCGGCAGCGCCATCAATCCGGTGTTCGAAGGCGCCAGGCGCGACGATCCCGCGAGCTATCGCCTGCCGGTCGGCAATCTCGTCAACCGCGTGATCGGGATCGCGCTCGTGCTGCCCTTCCTCGGCGTCATCGCCGGGCACATGCATGCCTGGCAGCCGGATCTCGCGAAGATGACGGCGGCCTTCCACATCGCCTTCAACGTCGGCACGGCCGTCCTCTTCATCGGCCTGCTCGACACCTTGTCGCGCCTGCTCACGTGGCTGCTGCCCGATCGGGTGCAGGAGGCCGACCCGGCCCGGCCGCGCTATCTCGACGAGACCGCGCTGGAGACGCCCTCGCTTGCGCTCGCCGACGCCGCCCGCGAGACCTTGCGCATGGGCGACTTCGTCGAGGTGATGCTGCGCAAGGTGATGGCCGCGATGATGACCGGCGACCGTGCGCTGGTCGACCAGGTCTCCAAGATGGACAATCTCGTCGACGGTCTGGACGAGGCCATCAAGCTCTACGTGACGAAATTGATGCGCGGCAGCCTCGACGAGAGCGAAGGGCGGCGCGCGATGGAGATCATCTCCTTCGCCATCAACCTCGAGCATATCGGCGACATCATCGACAAGAGCCTGAGCGAGCTCGCCACCAAGAAGATCAAGCGCCGCTTCCAGTTCTCGGCCGAGGGGGCCGAGGAGCTCGCCGCCTTCCACAAGCGCACGATGGATTCGCTGCGCATCGCCTTCGGCGTCTTCATGTCGGGCGACGCCAACGAGGCGCGCAAGCTGCTGGTTGAAAAGACCATGCTGAAGAACGCCGAGCTTGCCGCCGTCGAGCGTCATCTCGACCGCCTGCGCGAGGGCCGCTCCGAGACCATCGAAACGACCTCGCTGCATCTCGACGTGCTGCGCGACCTCAGGCGCATCCATTCGCATATCTGCTCGGTCGCGTATCCCGTGCTCGATGCCGCCGGCGAGCCCTACCGCAGAACCGAGACGGAGACGGCCACCCTGCCCGCCTCAGGCGCGGCGTCGGCGCTGCCGCGATAAACACGTCGTATCAGCGGTCCAGCGTCTTCGAGGCGGTGCCGCGGTTCTTCCAGATCAGCATGATGTTGCGGATATAGATGATCGTCGCCAGCGACTGTCCGAGGATGATCACGGGCTCGCGCTTCACGACGCCATAGACCAGCGTCATCAGCCCGCCGCCCATCGAGCAGAACCAGAACGCCATCGGCACCACGCTGTTGCCGGCGCGCTCGCTCGCGATCCACTGCACCAGGAAGCGCGCGGTGAAGAACAATTGCGCGACGAGGCCGAACGCCAGCCAGAAATCGAACTTGGCGACGAAGACGTCATAGAGATAATTGCTCAGCGCCTGACCGTATTGAATGATCATGCGTTCACCTCGGTCACTTCTGGCGTCGGCTTCTTGCGGCGGATCAGCCACCACACGCCTGCGAGATCCATGATGCCGATCCACAGCCGATCGAAGAAGCCATAGTTGGACACGCCGGAATGGCGCGGCCGGTCGATCACGTCGACATAGGCGATGTCGTAGCCTTCGCGGCGGACCAACGCGGGGAGGAAGCGATGCAGCCCGTCGAAATAGGGCAGCATCAGGAAGACGTCGCGGCGAAACGCCTTCAGCCCGCAGCCGGTGTCGCGCGTGCCGTCCTTCAGGATGGCATTGCGAACCCCATTGGCCACGCGCGACTGGAATTTCTTGAAACCGGTGTCCTTGCGCCCGACGCGCTGGCCGGCAGCGAGCCCGACGCGCCCTGCTCCCTTCTCGACCGCCGCGATCAGGTCGGGCAGGAAGGCCGGATTGTTCTGGCCGTCGCCGTCGAGCGTCGCCACGATCTCTCCGCGCGCCGCGCGCACGCCGCTGCGCACGGCCGCGGACTGGCCGCCCGATCTTGCATGGCGAAGCTGACGCAGATTGCTCCGTTGTTTCATGATGGCGGCAAGCCGCTCGCCGGTGGCGTCGGTGGAGCCATCGTTGACGTAGATGATCTCATAGGGCCAGCGGCCATCGAGCGCCGCGCCGATCTCCGCGATCAGTGGCGCGATGTTGTCGGCTTCGTTGCGCACGGGAACGACGATGGAAACCGATGGCTGGGACGTCGACAAATCGAGGCTCGTGGTTGGAATTGACCTGCCCAAGGGAACCGGTGATCCCGGCAGGCAGCCGCTTTTATGGGGCGGATGCCCGGTGGGCAACCCTTTTGAGGCGGTCGGAAACCGTCCCTGAAAGCGGCACGATGGTGCCGTCGGCGCGGATGGCAAAGCCGAGTTTTCGAGCCGCGAACCAGTAGCGGACGGCCAGGGCGCCGACCGTTCCGACCAGAGCGCCGGCCACGACGTCGCTCGGGTGATGCGCCAGCAGCACGAGGCGCGTCAGCAGGATCACGATTGCGTAAGTGAACATGAAGACGCGCAGGCGCGGCCACAATGCGGACACGGCAAACGCCAGGGCGAACGCAGCCACGGCATGGCCCGACGGCAGGCTGGCATAAGCTCCCGTCCCCTCGAACGGAACGAAGTTGAACGGATTGGCCGTGCCCCCGACGAAGGGGCGTCCGCGGCCGATGAGATATTTCAGGATCTCGGCGACGAAGGCAGACACGGCAACCGACAGAAACATGAATTGCAGCCGTGTGCCGAAGCCCAGCAGCAGCGCGCGGCGGCTCCCGCGCAGCCCGGCCGCGACGAGCGCCAGCACCACCAGCGCAGCCCCAAGCACCGAGAGGATATACTCGTCCTTGCCGAAATCGGTCAGGATCCGGATCGGCCACAGGCTCGGCGTGCCGCGCGGCGGCATCAGCAGGATCTCGGTCTGATCGAACGCGACCATCAGCACGATGACCAGGGCTGCACCCGCCATGGCAAGCCATAGTGAATGCCGCGCCAGCTTCCGGGCGGCCTCGGCGCGGCACGAATGCGAGGGCGACCGCACGAGCTGCGCCAGCGCGCGCCAGGACACGGCGAGCAATTGCGCGGGGTAACCGGCATGCGGCGCAATATCGGTCGGCGCCTGCATCCTATTCGGTACCTTCCGAGCGGAAGATCGAGATCGAGATGGCTCGTCCTTGCGAGAAATTATAACCGTCGATGCGCGCGCCGACCTTGTAGCGCAGCCCGATCGCCTCGGCGCGCTGCACGAAGCTGCGCTCCGAGCGCTGCTCGATCAGCGCGAAGCGGCAGCTGCCCTGCCGCAGGAAGTCCGCCGCGCCGGAGCCGTCGGTGAGCAAGGTCCGGGTGCCCGCCAGGAAGACGAGGCTCGGCTCGTGATAACCGGCCGCAGCCGCCTTTGGTCCGACGCAGGTGACGTTGCGAAGCGCGCGCGCGATCTCGATGCTGGGAAATAGCGGCGTCAGCGACGGCAGGACGATGCCGTAAATTGTCACGGCGAGCATCAGGGCTGCGACCAGCGCGTTTAGCAGTGAGCGCTCGGCGCGGTTGGTATCGAACAGCCACCAGGCGAACAGGCCGAAGATCAGCGCGGCCGCAATGAACGGCCAGGCCACGAAGGCGGGCTGCCGCGTCAGCATCACCGCCCCGACCACCGCAATGATCGAGGCGGCGGCGGGGATCGCGAACCACCAGGCCGAGCCGCGCATGAGCCAGGAGCGCGACAGCACGCGCCGCTCCACCGCGCCGGCGGTGAGGATCGCGATCGCGGGATACAGCGGCAGCACGTAATGCGGCAGCTTGGTCAGCACGGCCTCGAACACGATCCAGGACGGGATCAGCCAGGCCAGCAGGAACTGCGCGCCGGGCTCGCGCCGGGCCCGCCAGACCGCAGGCGCCGCCATCGCCGCCAGCGGCGCGCCCGGCCAGAACGTGATCCAGAACAGCGCCAGGTACAGTCCGGGCGGCGCGCCGTGGGATTCCTGGGCCCCGATCTTGCTCAGCATGTCACCGCCGACGGAATCGGCGAAGAAGGTTTCGCCCGCCCGCCAGAAGATCGCGACGAACCACGGCAGCACCAGCACCAGCATCCACATCAGGCCCCAGACCGGCCGCAGCTTCCACAGCCAGGAGGCGTCGCGGTCCTGGATCGCGAGCGCGACGATGGTCAGGCCTGCAAACATCAGGATCAGCGGGCCCTTGATCAGGATGCCCACTGCGAGCGCGGTCCAGAAAATCGCGGGCCAGCTCCACGGCGGATGCGTCTCGTCCTCGGCGCGCTGCCAGGACAAATAGGCCCGCGCCATCGCGCCCATCGCGGAGACGACGCAAAGCAGCAGCATCGCATCGGTCTTCGCCAGGCGCGCTTCGACACCGAGCAGCACGGAGGCGCACATCATCAGCGCCGCCAGCACCGCGGCGCGCCGCGTGACGAAGCCGAGCGCGGCCCAATAGGTCATGAGCACGGCGCCGATCGCGCCCATCAGCGACGGCAGCCGATAGACCCAGATGCGCAATTCGGCCTTCGGCAGCTTGAGCATCGCGGCGGCTTCGACGGTCGCCGATTGCAACCAGTAGATGCCGACCGGCTTCTTGTAGCGGACGTCCTCCTGAAAGCGGATATCGACATAGTCGCCGCTCTCGACCATCTGCTTGGTGGCCTGGGCAAACCGTGCCTCATCGCGATCGATCGGCGGAATGGTGAAGAAGCCCGGCAGGAACAGCAGCAGCGCGCACAGCACCAGGAAGCCGACCGCGCGCGCGTGGCTGGCGGTGACGATGTCGAGCATGCGCACGAGCCCGCTGCCCGGATTTGCGGGCGATTTCGACTCGCGGGGGGCTCCAAAACGGGGGCTTGGGTAGGTCTCGGCCATTTGGTTCCGCTTACGCTGAAACCGCCATGGCCACAACCGCTTAAGGCAGGGTCATTGAATTCGAATGACGACTGTGTCCGCGGCGCCCGTGGCGTCGATCACGGTGAGCCGTGCAAAGCCCGGGCCGGGCGGATCGATCAGCCGTTGCCGGCGGCCGTCGATCTCGCCGAGCGCGGTGCCGTTAACCATGACCGTCATGGGCAGCACGCCGCCGGCGACCTTGACCGGCATGGCTGCGCTCTCCCGGCCACCTGATCGATCGACGTCGATCCGCGAGCCGTTCAGGGGAAACTGGATGTGCAGCGCCTGCTCGCCCCCGCTTCGCACCAGTTCCCCGACCGGCCGGAACCGCTTCAAGGGCAGCGGCAGCTTCGCGTTGCTTGCGACCAGGGTTCCCTTGGGGGGCTTCGGCAAGGGGGTCAGCGTCTTGCCGCTGCGAGCGAAGGCGTCGAACAGGATGGGCGCAGCCGCGACGCGTCCGATCAGGCCGGGAACCGGCGCCCCATCCGGACGGCCGACCCAGACGCCGATGGTCATGCGGCCGTCGAAGCCGACCGACCAGGCATCGCGATAGCCATAGGAGGTGCCGGTCTTGAAGGCGATGCGGTTGTGGGCGGCGTTCTCCGGCGGGGGCGTGCCGAGCAGGACGTTGCCGACCTGCCAGGCTGCGACCTGATCCAGCAGCCGGAGCGGCTCGCGATCGTCCTTGGCCGTCACGATCTCGCGGAGCGGCTTGGTGGTTCCGAGCCGGGCGAAGCCGGCATAGAGCTGGGCGAGGTCCTGGAGCGTCACGCCGACGCCGCCGAGGCCCATGGCAAGGCCGGGCGCTTCGTCCTTGGGCAGGATGAGGTTGCCGCCGGCCTGCCGCAGCCGCGAGGCGAGCCGGCTCGAGCCGACGCGGTCGAGCAGCACGATGGCCGGCACGTTCAACGACAATTGCAGCGCCTTCCTCACCGGCACCGTGCCCTGGAAGGTCATGTCGAAATTTTCCGGCGCATAGGAGCCGAAGCGGACCGGCCGGTCGTCGATCAGGCTGTCGGGATGGACGAAGCCGTCCTCGAAGGCGAGTCCGTAGATGAAAGGCTTCAGTGTCGAGCCGGGCGAGCGGACTGCGCGGGTCATGTCGACCTGCCCTGCCCGGCTCTCGTCGAAATAATCGGCCGAGCCGACGCGCGCGAGCACGTCGCCGCTCTCATTGTCGATCACGATGATGCCAACCGAGATGTTCGGACCCAGCGCGATGGCGCGGTCGCGCGCCAGCGGCTCCAGCATCTTCTGCAGGTTCGCATCGAGCGTCAGCTTGATGATCGGCGTGTCCTTGACCGTCGACATCGCAGAGTCGGAGGCATGCGGCGCCAGGATCGGCATCGGCTTGCGCAGGTTCGGCACCGCCACAGCCTTGGCCTGCGCCGCGTCGTCGGCACTAACCACGTGCTCCTCGACCATGCGGTCGAGCACGCGGTCGCGCGCCTTGCGCGCCGCCTCCGGATAGCGGTCCAGCCGGCGCGTCTCCGGCGACTGCGGCAGCGCGACCAGCAGCGCGGCCTCCGCCAGCGACAGCCGCTTCGGCTCCTTGCCGAGATAGGCGATCGACGCCGCGCGGATGCCTTCGAGGTTGCCGCCGTAAGGCGCGAGCGCCAGATAGAGATCGAGGATCTCTTCCTTGCTCATGCTGCGCTCGATCTCGATCGCACGCACGATCTGCCGCAGCTTTGCATAGAGCGAACGCTGCCGCCGCGGCTCGATCAGGCGAGCGAGCTGCATCGTGATGGTCGAGCCGCCCGAAACGATGTGGCCGCGCGTTCCCAGCTGCAAGGCGGCGCGCCCCAGCGCCAGCGGATCGATGCCGTCATGGGCGTAGAAGCGCTGGTCCTCATAGGCGAACAGCAGTTTCAGGTAAGTCGGATCGACGTTGGTCCTGGCATCGACCGGCAACCGCCAGCGCCCATCCGCCATGGCATAGGCGCGCAGCAGCTTGCCGTTGCGATCGACGATGGTGGTGGAGACCTGGCGGGCTTCGTCGAGCGGGAGCGGGCCGAGGGAGTAGACCCAGGCGACGAAGCCGATGATGGTGAGGATGAAGGAGAGCGCGGCTGTCGAGAGAAAGCGGAAGGCAAACCGCCCTCTCCACCCGTCATGGCCGGGCTTGTCCCGGCCATCCACGTTCTGAGCCGCGGCGCCAAAGTCCGTGGATGCCCGGGCCAAGCCCGGGCATGACGACGGTGTTTGTGGCCCCTTCGGAGCGTCAGTCATTCCAAGCACTCACTTCGCCGCCCGCACCTCGACGGTCCCCGTGCTGGTCCGGCCATAGCGCGAGGGATTGTACATGTCCTCGACATAGGCCTGCGGCAATACGTATTTGCCGGGCGAGACCGCGCGGACCACATAGGCGACGGTGAAGACCGACTTGGAGTCCGAGACCCGGTCGACGGCCGCGGTGAAGCGGTCGTCGCGGAACTCGGTGTCTTCAGGCTCCTCGCCGTCCTCGATCCAGTCCAGCGTCCCGCTGTCGCCCGACGAGACCAGCTTCGGATTGTCGATCTCCAGGCCCGCCGGCAGATAGTCGGACACCATGATGTGGCCGTACTCGGGTTTGGCCTCGGTGATCTTCAGCACCACCGCAAAGCGCTGGTTCTGCTTGACCTTGCTGATGTCCGCGGGCTTGCCGTCGAGCGTGTGGTAGCTGCGCTCGATCTTGAAGCCGTTGGACGCCGCCGGCTCCGGTGTCACCGGCGAGCCCGATACCGAGACGACCGCCTGCACCGGCGCATCGCCGGTGTTGGTGATCTTCAGCGGCTTGCCGCCCAGCGTGTCGGCCTTGTAGCTGCGATACAGGGCGGTCTTGACCGGTTGGCCGTCGACCTCGATCGAGAGGTTCTCCTTGGCGAGCGCTCGCGCCGCCAGCACCAGCCACGCATTCTCCTGCGTCGAGGTGTAGGGCGTCAGACCGCGGGCAGTCTCGACCCGGGACACGGCCTGCGTCAGCGTCGCCCTCGGCGCGTTGCCTTCGCTGGCGAGCGACACCAATGCTGCGGCATCGCGAAGCTGCGAGCCATAATCGGTGCGGCCGAATTCCAGCGCGGGTTTGGGCGCGAGGCTGTCCAGCGCCGCGCCATAGACCCGCTCGGCACGGTTGCGGTCGCCGACGAGAGCGAGCGCCGCCGCGAGCTGCGACTTCGCGATCGGGGTCGCGAGGTTGTTCAGCTTGGTGTCGGCGAGATAGCGGAGATCGCCGATCGGAGCTGCGCCGTTACGGGCGAGCACGTAGAGGCCGTAGGCGAGATCGCGCCCACCGTCCTTCTCCGGCTCGTTGCCATTGACGACGGAGTTGCGGATGCGGTCGAGCGCGTTCTTGAACAGGACATCAGGCACCGCAAAGCCCTTCTCGCGGGCGCGGGTAAGGAAGTCCGTCACATAGGCATCGAGCCAGGCATCGTCGCCGCCCGCCGACCACAGGCCGAACGAGCCGTTCGAGCCCTGGCGCGCCAACAGCCGCTCGATGGCGTCGCGGATGCGCTGGTCGACCTCGGTATCCATGGCGAGGTGCGCACCCGCCGCGAGCTCGTTGACATAGAGCAGCGGCATGGCCCGGCTCGTGATCTGCTCCGAGCAGCCATAGGGATAGCGGTCGAGCGCTTTCAGGATCGTTGCCGCATCGAGCGCGGTCGACAGGCTGGCCGAGACCGAGACACTGCCGGTGCCCGGCACGAGGTCGGAGAACATGTCCGAGGTCAGCGTCAGGCTTTCGCCCTTCGCCAGCGTCCGGATCGAGCGCCGCGCCAGCACCTGCGTCGCCGCCTTGACGTCGAACGCATAGTGCCGCGCGAGCGAAAGGCCGCTCGGCCCCTTGATGTCGACATCGAGCGTCGCCTGCCCCGCCGCGGTCGCATCGAGCGCGAGCGAGAACGAATTGCGCTGCTTGGCGGCGAGCTTCACCGTGGTTGCGGGATTGCCTGATATCTTCACCGGACCGCCCGCCTTCACATTGATGACGTAGTCGCCGGCCTGGCCCTCGACATTGTCGATCTCCAGGTTGACCGTGCCGTGGTCGCCGTTGAGCAGGAAGCGCGGCAGCGTCGTGGTCAGCACGACGGGATCGCGGATCACGACGTCGGTGTTGGCGCGGCCGAGCTTGGTCGCGGTCCACGCCACCGCCATCACGCGCGCGGTGCCGGCGAACTCCGGAATGTCGAAGCTCACGTCCGCGGTGCCGTCGGCAGCGACCGTGACGATGCCGGAATAGAGCGCGAGCGGCTTCTGCGTGGGCGGCGAGCCCTGGAGCTCACCCGCACCGGCATCGCCGCCGGACTTGATCTGGCCGCGCGTGCCGGACATCCCATCGATCAGCTGCCCGTAGAGATCGCGGATCTCGGCGCTGAGGCGGCGCTGGCCGAGATAGTAATCGTCCGGCGCCGGCGGCTTGTAATTGGTGAGGTTGAGGATGCCGACATCGACGGCGGCGATGACGACCTTGGCGTCCTCGCCCGGATTGAGGCCGTCGAGCTTGACCGGGATCTTCAGCGTGGAGTTCGGCCGGATCAGCGAGGGCGGCGACAGCTTCACCTGCAAGGTGCGGGTCTGCTTGTCGATGCCGAACCATTTCAGCCCGATCGCCCGGCCCGGCATGCGCTGGGCAGCCGCATCGAGCGGACGGCGCAGCGTCGCCACCACATAAGCACCGGTGCCCCAGTCCTTGCCGATCGGGAGCTTCACCTGCGCGGTGCCTTCCTTGACGTCGATGGTCTGCGTCGTCAGCAGGCGGTCGCCGAGCACGTTGACGGTGAGCTTGCCGGCGCTGCGGACGTTGACCGAGACCGTCATGGTGTCGCCGGAGGCATATTGCGGCTTGTCGACCGAGGTCTCCAGCAGGTCCGGCGTGTCGGCGCTGCCGTCGGAGTACCAGCCGACGTCGAACTGCACCGACGTCACCGGGCCGTCAGCGTCGTTCGACTTGACGTCGAGCCGGTAGCGGCCGGGCTGCGGCGTGAGCGAGATCCGCGCCGGCTTGTCGGCCGCGATCGTGACGTCGCCGTCGGCGACGCGCGAGGTCGACTTGACCGGCTCGTACTCCCAATAGTTGTTCTGGCGGTACCACTGGTAGCGCGATTCCATCTTCAGGAGCTCGTAGCGCAGGCCGTCGCGGCGCAGCTTCTCGCCTTCCGGCGAGACGAACACGACGTCGAACTCGGCCTTGTCGCCCTCGGCGACGTTCTTGTCGCCGAACAGCGGCTTGATGCCGATCTGCGCCGTCGCGGGCGCGACGGGCAGCACGATCTTGCGCTCGACGGCGCGGCCGCCGGTCTCGACCATGCGGACGAATATCTGCGCCTCCTGCGGACGCGTCGAGGCCGGCTGCTTGTCCAGCGTCACCGGGAAGGTGGCAACACCATTGGCGTCGGCCTCGGGCAGGCTCTCCAGCGGCGTGCGCTCGTTCGAGGTGGTTTCCTCGTCGTCGACGCCGAACTTGTAGCCGGCAAAGCCGGGCCGCTCGGCCGCAGGCGCGATCAGCATGTCGCCTTCGAGCTGAAGGCCTGAGGCCGGTGCGCCATAGAGGAAATGACCATCGGCCTTAAGCTCCACTGGAGCGTTGGCTTTGATCAGCTTGTCCTTGGCGGACAAGTCGAATTCGATCCGATCGGGCACGTAATCCTCGACCATGAAGGTGGTTTCGCCGACCGAAGCCCCCTTCGGATCGGTGAAGGCGCGCACCCGCCACGTTCCGGTGGGAACAGCCGAGTTGAGCGGCACGGACAGCGTGCGGCCGCCGGCGCCCTGATCCGCCAGCACGGCGCGACGATATTCGACGCCGTCGGGGCGCTCGACCACCAGCATCATCGGACCGCCGGTCACAGCATTGCCCTGCCCGTCGCGGAGCAGCGCGGTGAGGAAGACGGTCTCGCTGGAGCGGTACACGCCACGCTCGGCATAGACGAAGGCATCGGCGCCGGCGGGCGCCGCGCGGCCCGAGACGCCGCGGTCGGACAGGTCGAAGGCCGACGTCTTCAGGCTCAGGAAGGCATAGTCGGCCTTCTCGCCGGTGACCGTGAGCATCGCCGGCGACAATCCGCCCTCGCCGCGCGCAAGGCCCGCCTCGAACAGCACGTGACCGGTCTCGTCGGTCTTGCGCGTCGCCAGGATCTCGTTGTTGCGGGCGACCAGGCGCACCTCGGCCTTGCCGACCGGATCGGTCGACGCCAGCGAATTGACGAAGACATGGATGCCGTCATTGCCGGAGTAAGCGGAGATGCCGAGGTCGGAGACGATGAACCATTGCGTGGCGAGTTGGTAGTCGTCGTCCGAGCCTGGGCCCTTGGCCGCTGCCGTCATGACGTAGACACCGGGCTGCAGTTCGCCGAGCGCCTGATCGACCGGGAATGCCGTGGTGACGTCCTGATTTAGCGTCATCGCGGTCGCAAGCTCACCCGACCAGACCTTGACGCCGCGCTCGTCGCCGAGATCTGAGAGCTGATACTTGGACAGCGTCTTCTGGAAATCGCTGTCGACCACCGTGTTGATCAGGTTGCGGTCGCCGATCCTGTAAACGTTGATGTTGACCGCGGGCGTGTTGACGCTGACGACGGGAATGCCGCGCTGGCCGGTCCGCGGCAGCACATAGGCCCGGCTGGTGAAGCGCACGAAGGGCTTGCGGTCGCGCACATAGATGTTGAACTCGGCCGATTTCGGCAGCCCCTCCTTCACCGTGGACGGCAGGCCGGCGCGTAGATTGATGTTGTAGCGCTCGCCGTGCTTGAGCCCGTCGACGCAGAGCTGCTTGGCTTCGGCCGACAGCGCTGGCTTGTCCTGGCCCGCCAGCGCAAGGAAGGGCGCGAAATCGGTGCGCTTGGCCAATTCCTCGGAGAATTGGAAGCAGGCGCGCGGGCTCGCCGAATCCGAGTCGACGGTGTAGTCGAGCAGGCGGAAGCCGTGCTCGTCGCGCATCCTCTCATATTGGCCGCGAACGTCGGCGACCTCGCGCATGTCGAGCGACAGCCGCAGCGCATCCAGCGCCGGCCGCCACAGCTTGCGTTCAGCCAGCGCCTTGCCGAGCACGGCGAGCGCGTCGGCCTCCTCGCCCGGATTGCCGGCGCGCTGATAGGCGATATAGGCCGCGGTCGAGGCGCGCTCCAGCAGGAAGGTCTGCTCGCTCGAGCTCTTCGGCGAGATCTGGAAGATGACCTTGGCGAGCCGCAGCCAGTTGCCGGCATCCTCGGGCGTGGTTGCGGCGATCTGGCCGAGCACCGAAAGTCCGGTGCGATTATCATTGCGCCGGAAGGCGGCGTCGGCGTCCGTCTTCAGCGTCGCGTTGGTCTTGGCGACCGGCCCCGCCTCGCTCTTGATCTGGGCCTCGAGCTTGATTGCGGAATCGGCGAGGTCGTCGCGCTTGAACGCCTTGTCGGCGGCCTGTGCAGCGACAAGGCCGAGCGCCAGCGCGGCGCAGATTGTGACGGCGCGAACAAGACCGATCATGGAGGACTCCCGGAAAGCGCGGACGAACGCCGCGGCGGCAAATGAAATGCGCGGAAAGGTGACCGACTCAAGGCGATGGAACCGTAAGGTGCAAATCGTCGCATTCGCCATGACAAGGCAAGCCCAGGGAGACCAGCCGAGATACCGCCGCGCACGCCGTCCTGATGGCGCAGCAACACCTAGCCAGTCGACCGGCGGCCGTGTCCCGGAAGCTGTTCAGCGTTCCCGGCGATGTGATCCATCGTCCAATCCGCTGCCGCTCAACCCGGCACCCTGACACCCCACCGTTCCGCTTTGTCGCAGCACGGAGGAAAACGGTTCGGTTCAGGCTTGGCGAAACACCCAATTTTTCATATTGGCATGCTACATGAACGGCCAGCCGCCCAATCCGGGCGGCCCCAACCGGCCGGCTCAAGACGGTCCCGTAGCTCAACTGGATAGAGTAGCGGATTTCTACTCCGCGGGTTGCAGGTTCGAGTCCTGCCGGGATCGCCATTCACGACAAGCAAAATACTCAAGCAAAACCAGCCCTTGCCCGCTTCCGCCGCCGAGCCGTTGCGCGTTCTCATTGCAGAACAAGTGCGGACAAAAGGGGCCAATTGGGGCCATGTGGGGCACCAAATCCCCGGAGAAATCCCCGGAGCGATTTCGCACAGCGAAAGCCGTTGGACGGAACATTCATTTCCGCCGCGCAGTTGATGTCCGTCGTTTCGGAGTAAGCGTATGCGTTTCTCGCCCTCGATCGTGCCGGCCGATCGGCTCGACCGCGACATTTACCTGGTGCTCGAGGATTTCGGCGCGCGTGCCGGCTGCGCCTGGCGCGAGACCGACGAGGCCGACACGGATCTCGAGACCGTGCTGCAGGACATCATCTCCGGCCAATACGCCTATCCCCTTCGGATCGTTTGCTTCAATCCGGTCGAGGGCTGGTCGCGCGATGCCACCGGCGACGTCGCCGACGCCCTGGCCGAGCGCGCCGCCAACACCGACGCCGAGATCACGCCCGCGCTGCAGGATTTCATCAACGCCAACGCGACGCGGCGCTTTGCCCTGCAGCTCGCCCTGCCCTTCGCGGCGTTGTCCAAGGCGAATGCGGTTATCCCCTCGCGGATGAGGTAGAAGCCTCCAACTGAGGCGGCCTTACTTGCGGATCGACGGCCAGAACTTCGGGACGGGCTCGCTAAGCAGCTCTTTGGCCTTGGCGATTAGTTCGGACGACCGCTGAATCATTTCGTGTTCACTCTCGATCTTGGCGCGTATCCGCTCCAACTTGATTTCGATCTGTTCGGCAAGCCATTCCAAGTCGCCAGTAGCCATGAAGCGCCTCCGGTCAAGCCGGGAACTTAACTCAGGTTAAGAGTTCTAGTTCCGTCTAGTCGCCCCAGGCGAGTTCTCCGCACGGGATTTCAGACCCGGTGGGCCGCGTATTCATTTAATCTTTTTACGCGCGCCTATTTTTTAGGCTGCGCATGGCCTCAGCATCCGAGCCAGCCCCGGAGCCTGCTTGAGGCCGTTTTGCTTTGCGTCAAAAACCAGCTGGCATTCACATATGCGAATGAATCCACCAAGCTGATGCTCTCCTGTGCTGTCGCTGGAGCAAACCGGGAGCCACTTCGTTGATTAACGACATTCCGCCGCAGAGCCGATTTTTTGTGCGAATGGGGGGCAAGGGTTGGATGATTTACGATCGAGAGCGCAAGGGCCCCGCATTGATGGGGGATTACATGGCGACCAATTTGACGAAGGAGCGAGCTGAACAGATGCTACGTTCGCTTGCGGCCTCGAATGTAAATAAAAGACGGCCGACAGCGTAAACCGGCGGGTTCTCGTCTTTACCGCCTCAGCCTTCGGCGGTGCGTCATCAGCCTCTGCCGGTCGCGCTTTGCGTTTAGCTTTCCACACCCACGAGGCGCAGTAGCTCTCGCGCGTTCCGATGCCCAAGGGATTGATAATTTGACTCTCGCCCGCATCCCGCTTCGATGGCGAGATGCCACGCTCTGTACGCCATACGCCGACACACGCCGACGGCCGGCCGATGAAGATCACCTTCGGCGAGATGCGCGCGATGGGCTTGCGCGGCATCCTGGTCTACTGCCACTGCGGCCACCACGTCGCTTTGAGGGCTGATCGCTGGCCTGATGAGATGCGCCTATCCGATATCGAACCGCGCTTCATCTGCGCCGGCTGTGGCAACCGGGAGCCGATGTGAGGCCCGATTTCGAAAGCGGCAGGCCACCGCAATTTGCGGGCCGCAAACGAGAAATCTGCGGTTGCTCAGAAGGACAAGAGAGCTATTGCTAGGAGCACCGTGTTGACGGCGCCAATTGCAATGATGGCGGCCGCCACGATCCGATCATTTCTCATTGTACTCCCCCGCTACTGGAGGGGGATATCTAAGCAGAGCTATCTAAACGGGAAAAGGTTGCAGCACTGACCGAGCGACAACTGACGCCTTACTGCCGTTCCGATGCTGGTGCAAAAATGTACAGGAGCGAAAAGAAAGCCTCAGCTCCGGGGCTGACACCGAGCTGAGGCCTTCTGTGTCAGCGTCACGTTGTCGAGACGTGAGGCTGCTACTCAAGTCACCTGGCACAGCCCTGGTTCGAGCAAATTAAGACCCTGGGTATCTTCACTTAGGACACTGAATCTGAACTGCGGACTTACCAGTGAGGCCCTTTGTCACACTTCGTGATCGAACAATTAACATGTTTAATTATTAAATATATATATCTATCGTTTAATGCGGTTTAATGTCCAAGGGGTGTGCATGACCAATCGAGAAGAGGACGACCGTCGGGAATTTCTGAAGACCTGCGGCAAGTTCGCCGTCGTGACGCCT
Organism: Bradyrhizobium sp. SPXBL-02; assembly: GCF_051853065.1. Taxonomy (NCBI): domain Bacteria; kingdom Pseudomonadati; phylum Pseudomonadota; class Alphaproteobacteria; order Hyphomicrobiales; family Nitrobacteraceae; genus Bradyrhizobium; species Bradyrhizobium sp. SPXBL-02. Next base: position 4,258,184 of record NZ_CP182474.1, read on the forward strand.
CCCACGATCACAGCATTGCTGTCCACCTCCCTCACCAGCAACGCTATCGCGCACTCCGGCGGAGGGCTGGTGCAGCACGGCCCCCGTGGGAACAACGGGTATGGCAATGGCGGCGGCGACGGCAGCCCCAACGGCAAACCTGACAAGGACCGCTGACCGAAAGACCGGCGCGGTCGGAACCATTCACCGCTTGCCAGGTTTTCCCAGTGCCCTTCCCCAAAAGGGCACCCCCAAGTGACGTGGCCCCAGCTCCACCGCCCTGTGAGCTGGGGCCATTTGTACGGCAGCCGAGGATTTAGGACTCCGATTCCGAGAGCCCCACTTGTGGGTGTTCCGCTTATAAATACACGCTCTCAGAACAAAGCGCGACCCATTATATCGCAAATTGTTCTGGCTGAAGAACGCCCGCTGACATGTAGCTTACGACAGGACGGCCTCAGCTGGGCGGCTGAGGCCGTTGGGGTCTGCTCCGGCTTCAGGGGGGCTTTTGGGGACGCCGGAGCAGAAAACCAATTCGCCGAATTGCCACTTGTTCCTGACTCGTAAAGCCATCTGAAAGCCCTATCTTCAGGCCCATGCGTATGGCGTACGAGCTCTGCTTGGCTACCGCTGCCAAGCTAGTCCCCTCAGGGCCCGACTGGATTCACGAAGTAAAGCATGACGGCTATCGGATGCTGGTTATCCGGGAGAACGAACGCGTGCGGCTCTTCTCCCGAAACGGCACGGATTGGACGAAGCGCTATCCCTGGATCGCTGAGGCGGCGTTGAAGAACCGTCAAAAACAATTCGTCATTGATGGAGAGGCCGTGGTTCTCGGCGACGACGGCGTCTCAGACTTCAACGCCCTGCACTCGCGCCGGCACGACGAGGAGGTGCAGCTCTACGCATTCGACGTGCTCGCGCTCGGTGGCGAGGATCTCCGGCCGCTGCCGCTCTCGATGCGCAAGACCAACCTCGCGCGCCTACTCCGTGGCCGGCCGGACGGGATGTTCGTGGCGCCGTTCGAGGCCGGAGAGATGGGGCCCGATCTGTTTCGCGCCGCCTGTCGCATGGGCCTCGAGGGCCTGGTCTCGAAACGACGCGACCGGCGTTATGCTGCCGGTCGATCGAAGGATTGGATCAAGGTGAAGAACCGAACGCATCCGGCGATCTCGCGGGTGCTGGATGCCATGGGCAGCCCTTAGGCTTGATATCCAAGGTCGGCGCGTGAGAGCAAAGCGGAAGTCTATGCCCCCGACCACTTCGGCTCCTTATGATTCTGCGGACTTCTGGCCCCGAACAACTCCCGCATTGCGGTAGGCAACGGCGATGGCCCCAATTGGCCGCTGCATATGGGCCGGCCAGGTCGATTAGGCCGGCGGCCGAACATCCATTCAGAACATTCCGATGAAGGCGAAAAGGCCAATCTCGACCACGAAGGTCACGGCCATTATTGTCACAGTAAGAAACACATCGCCCACCGGCAGAGGGGTCATGGCGCGCCTCGCACGTTGCGAAGCCCCGAAGCCCACTATTCCAACTCCCCGATCGCAGGAGTGTTTCAGTTCCAAGGGGACTTGGACCGAGATCGCCTAGCGGATTTCGAGTTGGCTGATTGCTTGCGCTGATATCTTCGCAGGGTCTTTGATCCCGGTTTGAGCGATTTTGATGATTGTCTTCGCCACCAATTCCGTGAGCGGATCGTCGCGATCCTGAACGCAAAGGGTGCGCAACGTTTGCTCGTAAGCCTTTGTAATACAGGCAATCTCCTTCGGTGCCATACCGTCGGTTTGCAAATGCAGGTAGATGGCCATGTCTCGCCCTCCAGCACGCCTATTAGGCGCACAGTACCATGGAACCGGAGTTTTAGCGGAAAGTGGTATGGAAAGGACCGATTCTGCAGGAACGGTTCAAGGTACGCCTCGTTGCCCGACATCAATGACACATTGTCCCTCCTCCGTTGACTCACCCGGCCAGCACTGCTGACCGGGTTTTTCTTGCATGGAGGGGACACCGATTTTGTGGCCCTGACTGTGTGGAAAATTCAGCCCTCTCTGGGGAAAAAAGACGTTTAGCTCCGCGGCGTGTCCCGGCGGGTACAGATGCTTGCCTCCGCGGGTTCTAGGCTGCTGTTCAGTGTGAGATCGATTCAATACTGAGCGGAGACGATCTCAGCGCTATCGAGAAATTGCGCAAGCGACATTGCGGACGTCACAGATCCTCTTGCGAACCGAGCCCTGCTGCACGGGTTCGGCCGGAGGAAGAGCAGATGGTCGGATACCAGGATGAAATCTAATTTCAAAGCTGCTTTGGCTACGCCGTTTCGCCCGTGCGAACTCTGCCTGGAGCCAATGAAGTTTTTGGGAGAGCATGGCGGGTCCCGGCTGTTTAGGTGCGATGAGTGCGCCCTCGTAAGCACCCAACATGCAGAGGCTCTGCTCTCTCGGCAGACGGCATTTGCTACGAAGAGACCATCCATGTGGCGCTGACTGGAACCACGCTCGGTTCATATGATCACGGAAGCCATCAGCTTAGGTCACTCTTCGGCAGCACAGTGACCGGCCACTTGCATGAGGGCCCCGGCTTCAATGTCAATGAGAGAAGAATGTCTTGTGCTTCACGAAAGCGGAACTTAGGTGAAGCTGCTCGCCCCGGCGAAGATCTCCTCGCTAATAGGAACATCTCCGTTCGAGATGCTTTCCGGAAATGGACGAGCCGGACCTGGCGAAGCTGGAGGCGCGGCCATGAAGCGCCACGCCATGAGCAAGTATTTCGGTAGTGGCGCTGGCCACGTATTGCGCCAACACAACAATGCCGTGCTGCTGTTCAGCTGGCGGGGCAAGCCCGATGGATCGGCCCGCTATGTCGAGCACCTCAACTGCTACGTCCGCAATGGCTTGGAATATCCCAGCCTTGCCGCCCTGCTGCGCGCCGTCGAGGCTGAACACGCTTACAAAAAGACCTGATATGCAGCTGCCCCGCAGAACGTCCCACGCAGGCCCAGCAGCGCCCAGACTCGTCCCAAACCATCAATAGACCGGTCGCAATCAGTTTCATTACCGCAACGACACCTTGATGTTGAGCCAGTTGGACAGCACCCAGCCGGCGCCGAGCGTCACCGCGACCGCCAGCCAGTAGCCGGCGCGCGAAGTCCAGCGCACGGCGGTCACCGCGCCCTCCGCCTGCAGCTTGGCGGCCTCGACCGCTTCAACTATCGGCTTCATTAACGCGATGTCGGAGATCGCAGCCCTAACCTGCCCCTCAAGGGTTTGCATATCACTGCGCAGGGCATCGATCTTCTGGTGCAGGTCGCGACGACCAAACGACGCCTTCTGGTCCTGGTCGCGCCATTGGCTGGCGAAGCCGCTGACTTGCGACTCGAGCGCGCCGATCGAGCGCGCCATCTCGCGTAATGCCGCCTGGATGTCATCACTCATCGGCGCGGATCCGCCGACGCCGCGCCGGCCCGCTCCCGGCACACTCGGATCTGATCGCGTAGATGCTTGTAATCGCCGACGAACAACCGGAGCGCCGAATCTTTCGGCAACGCCTGCAACTCGCGGAGCGCCCTGTCCTGCGTCGCCGCGTCGTATTCGTTGATGCGTGGGCAGATGAACTTGACGACGACCTCAGAACTGCCGGGATCGCAGGCTGTCAGCAACATTATCATCGGAACGGCGGCGCACCTGGTCCATCGCATCGATTATCTCCACGGTTTCGGCATTGACCTCTGCCGCGACCTCGGCGCGGCCCTCTTGCTTGAGCGCCTGGTCGGCCTGGTGGTCGTTCCAGAGATCGAGCAGGAATTTTGCAAGAGCGCCGAGCAAAAGCCCGACGCCCTCCTTCGCGAGCCACGCGGCGACTGCAGCGCCCATCGTTAGGCCGCCCGCGCCGGCACACCGCTGGGGGTGGCCGGGTTGGCGACGTCGAGCGCAATCGCCTGCGCCTGCGCCACCGCCGGCTGCTGCGGTAAGAGGTCGAGGATGCGCTTCTGAATCACCTCGGGCGTCAGGCCGAAGAACTTCAGCGCGTCCGGGATGGCGTGCAGCGCCGTGTTGGCGGCGACCGCGAGCGCATCGTTGCCAACCTCGATCTTGAGGCCCTGCACCTTCACCGCGCCCTTGGCGACCAGGCTCGAGGCCTGCCGGTTGAGGAACGCCGTCAGCGCATCGCGATGCTTGGCCTCGATCTCGACATTGAACTTGGTCTTGACCGTCCACGCGACCCAGCCGACCAGGGCCGTGATGCCGGCGGAAATCGCACCGTTGATGGCATCGACCAGGCCGCCCGTGAAGGCCTGGCCCACGTCGATCGCGGCAGCCTGCGCCGGCACGATCGACAATGCGGAGAACAACAGAACGGACGCGACTGATGCCGCGCTGAAACAACGCCTCATGATTCCACCTCTGTGTGTTGGGATTGCGCAGGAAGGAAGCGCCGCCCACGCGCGGCGATCAGGTCAAGAGCGGAACATCCGCTGCATGAATTTGCCCAAGGCCTCGAGACCCGGCCCGAATATCAGCGCGAGCACGACCACTCCGATGATCGCCCAGATGATGAACTCGCCCATGGTTCAAGCCTCGCTGCTGACCGGCTTGCCGGCCGCGTTGACGATCGGCAGCGGGGTGATCCCGACTGTCGCCGGCAGCGGCGCGCCCTTCGGCCAGAAGAAGCCGAGAAAGACATCTGGACGGTACGGCGAGACATTGACCTCGTCGTTCTGGTTGCCGCCGCAGCACGCCAGCGCGCCGCCCCGGGTGCGGCCGGCAACGAAGGTGACGTGGCCGCCGCCGTTGCGCACCTTCACTGCGATGGCGCCGAGCGCGGGACCTGAAAGGCGCACGACAGGCTCGGCCTTGGTGTCGGCGTAGGACAGCGCCCACAGCGGCCGGCTCGAGGGTTTCTCGCCGGCCCTGGACAGGCAGAATGACACCCAGCCCGCGCACCACGGCGTCGCGTCGTGCTGGTAGTCCCGAGCGACGGACTGAATGTCGGCGACGAGCTCTGGATTATCGGCGTTTCTCTCGCCCTCCTTCAACCCGAGATGCGCGAGCGAGACCGCAAGCCATAGCGGGGTCGCTGGCGGCGCCGACACAACCGGCCGATCGAGCAGCTCCGCGGTCGCGGCATCGACGACACCGGTGACCGGGAGCCCGGCGCGTCGCTGATATTCCTCGACCGTAGCGTCGGTTTGCTGGCCGAAATAGCCCGTGCCAGTGAGGGGATACCCGCGCGCCTTCAGCGCGAGCTGGATCTGCTTCACCGCGTCGCCGCTCGCGCCCATGCGCAAGGGTGCCGCGGCCACAAGAGCTGCGATCGTCATAGTCCTCTTCCTTCGTTTTAAGCAGGCCGCTCCGGGCCTAGTGCGCCGCTACCGACAACCCGTAGATCGGAATTATCTTGAGGTTGAAGGTCTTGACGCGTGCCGCAAAGGACGTGCCCGATGCGCAGGACGTATCGGCGGTTTCGGCGATGGTGCGGCCGCCCTGTCCGTTGGTTGATACGGTGGACAGCGTCGCCGACGACCAGTTTGTGCCGCCGTTGCAGGTCACCTCGGCGGTCAGGTCGGCGTTGAGCGTCGGAGCGGCGGCAGGGTCATAGTCGAGCAGCACGCGGCCGAACGACACGCTCGAGTCCGCAGTCTGCGACGTCGTAACGAGGGTCATGTTGCTGGTCGAAGGAATGTAGAACGTGAGCTCGCCGGCCCAGGCATTTCCGCTCGCCGTGCCGCTGGAATAAATGACGCGCCAGTAGCGGTGCGCCCCCGCGCTGACGGCGAGATCCTTGACCGCCACTTGAGACGTGCCCGCCGGCAGGGTGAAGGTGTCAGCGGTCGTGAAGCCGGCCGTGAGACTGGTGTCGCTCCATTGGATGGCGAAAACGACAGAATTACCAAAACCGTTGGTCGACGCCGTGATCATGCGAACGCGGCGAATGTCCTTGGCAGATCCAAGATCATAGGCGGCACGGAGCGAGGCGGTGATGCCGCCCGGATCGGCAGCCGGCGTCGAATCGTTGCCGTCGTAGAGCTGGGCTTGCGCAGCGCCGCTGCCCGCGAACGTGAACGTGGTGTCGACGGCGGTCGGCGATTGCGCAACAAACGGCTGCGCCGGCGCCACAAAGCCCGAGGAGGTATTCACCGAATAGTTCGAGGAGCTGCCCGTATTGACACCGTCCGAGGCCTTGTAACCATCGGCAAAGGAATAGAGCCCCCGCCGATAGGTCGCCAGCGCCTTGGATTGCTGAATGCGGTCGATCAGCCCGTCGCGGCGGTAGGTGTCGGCTATCGCGACAGTGCCGGACGTTGTGATCGGTCCGCCGGTGGTCGTGAAGCCGTCGGTGTTGATCTGCGTGACCGTGCCGCCGCCCCCGCCGCCGGAGCCGGAGCCGGTGGTATTGCGCCAGCGCGAGGCGCTGCCGTCGTATTTCAGATGCGCGGCGGCTTTCGATGCGAGAATGAAATCGGCGCCAAGGTCAAAACGGTTAGCCGCAGTCGAGGACGCGCTGCCGTCCTTGAGCGTGATTGCAAAAGCTCCGTTGTTGAACAGGAACAGATCGCAGCCGGCGACGCCGCCGGCGATGCCGGTGATGTTGCGAGCCGCGTCCGAATTGACGATCAGCGTCGAGGTGGTCGCGCAAACGACAGAGGACGGATTGTAGTCGTTCTGGTCGGCCGTGATTTGTGCCGGCGTCGACTGCGTCGAGTCCCGGCGCGCGCCGGTGAAGTTGGCTTTCCCGTGAACGTCAGCGCGGCCGGCAATGATATCGTCGGAGCACCAGACACGCCGTCACCGTTCGCAACCGCGATCTCGTTCGCGGTGCCACCGATGGTGCGGCACAGCCAGGTGTCAGTCGCGCTTCGGATGGCAACGCCGGTGCAGGACAGCCCCTCCAGGGCGCCGAGGTCGTTGGCAAGCGCAAACGTCGGATCGCCGGCAACGCCAGCCGGGTTGGTGATGGTGAAGCCCGCCGCCGGCGCTACCAGGCTGCGCTGCGCCCACGTGTCGGCCGCGGTCCGGACCGCGAGGCCCGTCGAGTTCAATCCCTCGAGCGCGGCGAGGTCGTTAGCCAGAACAAAGGTCGGATTGCCGGCCGTGCCCGACGGATTGTTGATCGTGAAGCCAGCTGCGGGCGCAGTCAGCGTGCGCGCGGCGCCTGTGCCGGCGCCGGTATAGGCCCAAAAGCCCGCGGTCGAATTCGCCGCCAGCGCCGCGAGATCAGCATCGTAGGCCTGAACATCCGTCCCAATAACAACGCCGAGCGTCGAGCGCATCTGCGTGTTGGTGGTGTTGCCGACCAGCGTCCGCGCCAAGGACGAGAAATCAGCGACGGCTGCGGTGCCCGATCCCGTGAAATACGGCACCTTGTCGGCCGCACTGGTCAGGCCAGCCAGGGCCGTCAGCTCGGCATCGCCGACATTCAACGTTCCCGCGACAAACGAGAGCATCCCGCCGATCGTCACGGGCGCCCACGTATTCGCCGCCGAGCGGTAATAGATCGTGTTCGTGCCGGACAAGGCCGCGAGCGCGTCGAGATCGGCATCCCACGCCTGCACCGCGGAGCCGATCGTCAGGCCAAGCGAGGCACGCGCCGCCGGCGCCGTGCTCGCGCCGGTGCCACCCTTGGCGATCGACAAAGGCGACGTGCCCTGGTTGGTTTGCGCGAAGGCAGGCGCGCACGACAGAGCGAGCGCCAAGGCGATGATGCCGCGAAGCTTCATGTTTCAGTCCGTGGGTTGTGGTGAGACGATCAGATCCAGCCGGTGCCGTCGGCGAGCGGCTTCAGCTCGATCGAGCCGCCGTTGGAATCGATGACGTAGGCAGCGCCGCCCATGATGGTGTCCGTGCCCATCCTGTGCGTGCCGGATTGGCTGCCGCTGGTGTTGATGGCCGCGCCGCCCGGTGTCGCCGACACAGTGAAGGTATCAGGAGTCGGCGTGGTCTTGATGTAGTACAGCGTGTCCGGCGCAATGCCGGTCGGTAGCGCGCCCGACGTTTCCAAGCTCACCGGAGCGTTCAAGGGCAAGCCATGCGCGGTCTTGGAGAACACTGCCGGCGAAGCGATCGTCACCGTCACCGGATCCGGCCGCGACGGCACCACGGTGATGTTGTTGGTCGCGGCATCGTACTTGCGATCGGCGACGCGCTTCTTGGTCGTTGTGCTCGAGGACAGTGGATAGATGGCGCGCGTCGGCGCTCCAACCGTTTTATTGATCAAAATGACGTCGGCATCGCTGCTTGTAATGGTCACATCTCCGGGGCCAACGAAGGTGCGCTCGACGAGACCCGTGACGACATCGTCCGACCCCTGCGCCAGACCGATCCCGACATAGCGCCTCGTCTTGGCGTAGATCCCCAAGGTCACGGCGATCTGGTAGAAGCCGCCCACGCAGAAGAATCCAGCGTCACCATTGCCATCCGTCGTCAGCGGGTTGCCGATCGGCGACGTGCCGGCGCGGTCGCTGTAGAGAACGGCGAGCGGCTGGCCCGGAATCTCTAGCCTGACCTCCACGGTCGCGCCAGGCACCACCTTGCCTTGCGTGTCCGTGACGGTGATGTCGTAACGCGCCATTGTCATCAGGCCAAACCCTCAATTGATCTGCGGGCCGCGGATATCGCCGGCGCCGAGAGTCAGCGTGATGAAGCTGATGCCATCGATGGCGGTGCCCCCGGCTCCACCAGCTCCGGCCAAGCCGCCGCCGGATCCGCCATTGCCCGCCAGGCCAGGAGCGCCGCCGCTGCCGCCAGGGCTGCCGGCCAGGTTGCCCGAGAGCGACCCACCAGGGCCAGCCGCGCCGCCGCTTGCAGAGGTCCCGGGAGAGCCGGGGCCGCCGGGCGTGGCAAGGCCGGCATTACTTCCACCAACGCCCCCGGAGCCGCCGTTCGTGCCGGCGCCGCCGCCACCGCCACCGCCGCCGCCGCCGTGAAGCGCGACACCACCACCACCACCGCCGCCGCCACCGCCGCCGCCACCACCGCCGCCGCCGCCGCTCCAGATCTTCCCACCGCTTGACGCATTGAGCGTCACCGCCTGGCGCGTGTAGAGGGCTGGGCCACCAGCGCTGCCATTTGCACCAGCCGTGGGATTGTTGGGATTTGCGGCGCCATCGCCGCCCCTACCGCCAGTGCCGCCCATGCCCTGCATCAGGCCGTCCAGCACGATATTGATCGTCACGCCGGCCGGCCAAGAACCGACATTGAAGGCCGGCAATGCCGTCGACGTCGCCCCGATGATGACGCCGGCATTGATCGTCGCGGTGACGACGTCGCCAGCTTGCGGCGCCGGGTAGATCGAATCGTGGGCGGTCCTCAGATTGACGTTGAAGGTGTTGGCATCGAAGACGATCTGGCGGTTCGACAGGTCCTGGTCAGGCGCGCTCCACAGCATCTCCTCCGCCTCGACCGTGAACCTGTCCGGCCCCGGGTTCACCCGCGTCGTCTGGATTGGAATGTTGCTCTGCGCCCCCGTCGCGTCCTGCACGCAAACGGATTCGACGCGGTAGCCCTGGCCGAGCTCGACATCCGTCCCGCCGTAACGCGCGGTTGCAAAGCTCACCCGGCGCGGTGGGTCGCGAAAGCGGCCGATGAGGATCTCGCCGAGCCGATCGGCAACAGTCCTGCCGGCTTCAGGAATCCACCGCGAATAGATGACCCTGATCGCCGGCGGTCCATAATCCGCCTCCGCATCGTCGTCGATGGTGAGCGAGGTGGAACGGTAGTTGTCGAGGTTCGAAAGCGGCTTGGTCGGATCCTTCTGGCCGAAATAGACCTGCACGCGCGACAGCCTCTGGTCGGGCTGCTCCTTGAGCGTCAACGACTTCTCGAGCGTATTGTCCGGCGTGAAAGTGTTCGCATCGGTGAGAACGCCGTGCAGAACCTTCAGACGGACCTTCTGCGCGACATTGTCATCCCAGATGGCGAGCCCCGCCTGCTCGGCCAATTCGGACAGCAGCGTCGCCACGGAGGTCGGCTCGCAAATCGTCGCTGTGTAGACCGTGCCGAGATAGGCTGCGGTTTCGGCCTGCCATTCCGGGAGGTTGATGTAGCTCGCCGGCACGCCGGCGTAGTTCACTATGAGATCATAGGCGATGTTGGCGACGTCCTGCCCCACATAGCGCAGCACCAGCTGGCACCGATCCTGCGCCTTGTGCGCGCTCGCCGTGGTACCAAGCTGCCCACGCACCAGCGTCAGAGTATTGCCGGACCGCGTGAACGATGCCACCTCGTTGCCGCCGATGTTGAGATAGCCGGATGCCGGATATTCGGCATTGCCGACGCCGGCCGAGCAAAGTCGCAGAGGTTGCCGCGGCCGTGATGTCAGCCGACAGATAACCATTGGAGAGCGCCGGTGCCTGTGCCCGATCGCCATCGGCGAACTTCAGCACGTCCTTTGCAATGATCGTGTACTTCCCGTCCGGCGTCGGTCCATCGAAGCTGTCGATGACGAAATGCCGCGTTTCCATGTCCGGAAGATTTTGACCGACGACGCCGATCTTCCAGCGCAGGCTGCGGCCGCGCAAGAACGGCTGGCGGGCGCGGAATTTGCCCCAATAGGTCCCTTGCGAATAGGGATCATAAGCACGCTCGGTGCGATACTTGTCGTAACCCTGCCCCGTGTCGGAGTGCGGATGGTCGCGAAACGTGATCGTCAGCGACGCACGCTGGCCAAGGTTCTTGCCGAGCGAGACCGTCGCCGGCGAGAACTCGACGGACAGGATCGATGGAATGCACTCGATCTCCCGCGGCAGGTACTCGGCCGGCTTGGCAAAGCGAAGCGTCACCTCCGATGCCGAGAAGTGCGCGCGATCCTGGCAGGTCTTGACCGAGTTGAAGCACTTTGCATCGCCCGTGGTCGGGATCGATGCCGTGCACGGCGCGATGCCATAGGTGAGCGAGCAGATCGCAAGATCGATCTCGACATAGGTCAAGGACTGCGTCATCAGACGATCCCGCTCACCTTGAGATCAAACGCGATGCGGTTCGATGGCCCGGTCGGAACCGGCATCGGGTCCTCGATCGTCCAGCAATAACCGATCTCATAGGGATAGCTTTGCGGCCTCCAGCCGAAGAAAAACGGCGTCTCAGCGGCGACAGCGAGGAATTCATCACCGCCGTGGTCGCGATACCATTCCGGCGACAGCAGCGAGAGCGGAATGACCGTCTCGCGCCAGGCGCCCAGCACGATGCGGCCAAGGAATTTGCCGCTCTCGCTGCGGCCGCTCTGGACGTTGACACGGCGCGCCTGCGTTAGGGGCGTATGCCCGACATAGATCTTTCGCTCCAGCACCAGAAGCTTGCCGACATACATGACCGCCACCCGCGGCAGCACGCCGGCGGGAGCCTGCATATACAGTTTGATCTGACTGAATGACTGAGCCGTGAAACGGAACAGCGCCGGGCTGTCGTCGGGCAGCAACACGTCGCCAAGCAGCGTATTGCCCAAACTATCCTGGATGCTGACCGGGATCTGCTCGCTGCCAAAATTGTGACCTGCGATGCCGACATAGTCGAGCGCATCGACGGTGTCGACCGTCACGGTGAGATATTGCCCGCCATCGCCGATCGACCTCCATTCCAGATGCGTAGCCGGATTGGCAACATTCGACGCAGGATGATCGGGGTCGGCGAACGTCGCGGAAATGTTGGTCGGCGTCACGATGTTGTGCCATCCGATCACCGGATGATCGAGCGTGACCGGAAACTCCGGCGTCGCGTCGGTGAGGACGAAGTTTTGCGAGATGACGAGCGACATCAGGCCGGCCTCACCTTCAGGACATAGCCGTCCGCGAGCATGTCGTTGAGGCCGTCCATCGTCTCGCGCAGCCATTCGCGCGTCGCACCCGCACCCATCGCCAGGTTGACCACTGTCGGCTGAGACCCGGCGCCGCGGCGTGGATCGGCGCCGCCCTCACCCGGCCGCCAGATATCGACCTGCTCGCCCGGCGTCGCCATGATCGGCACGAATTGCGAATCCGCGCCGCCGCTGCCGCCGACCGTGAACGAGCCACCGGTCTTGAAGCCGGTCGGGACGCTCTGGCTCTTGATCTGCGCCACCAGGCGCGCGCCCTGCGCCAGCACGGCGGCCATGGCGGCAAGGTTCGCCGGGAACGGCAGCTCGAGCGCCTTGGCGGCGCCGGTGAACATCGAGATGGTCGCCTGAATGGCGCCGAACACCTGCGCCGCCTTCGCCATGCCGGCACTTTCCTTGCCGAACGCGCCGGCGATGGTGGCGAAGCTGCCGGCGATCGAGGCGCCCGCCTGCCCCCAGGTCGCCTGCGCGGCCTCCGCGATCTGCTTCTGACGCTCGCCATAGGTCTCGAGCGAGATGACGCCGGCGGCATAGAGCTGGTTGAGCTGCGTCATCTGCATATCGAATTGCTGCACGGGATTAAGCGCCATCACCGTCGCCTGCGCGCCGGCCACCTTCATCGCCGCCATGGCGGCGGCATCGCCGGCGGCCTCGATCTTGGCGCGCAAGGCCTCGGTCACGATCACGTTCTGGGACTTGGCGATGGCGTCGGCCTGCATCAGGATCTTGAGCTTTTCCTGCTCGCCGATCGTCTTGCCGATGGCCAGAGCCTCCGCCTCGTGCCCGGCTGTCGCCTTGGCCTGCGTCGCCAGAAATTTCTCAACCGCATTGGTCGAGGTGTCGGCCGCACTGACGATCGGCGCCGCGGTCAAGGCCCACGCCTTGCCGTATTCCATCACCTCGCGGTTGAGCTGCTTGATGCCGAGTGCCTGGCTTTCCCAGGAGAAGGTCGGGATGTCAGACCACAGCGACGACACCGTCTGCTTGAGCCCGGTAAAGGCCTCGCCGGTTTGCGCCGCGCCGGCCTTCATCTTCTCGAACGCCGCCGAGACCTCGCCGGACGCGAGCAGGCCGAACGCTTCCTTGAGATTGGAGGCGGTCGCGAAGATCTGCTGCCAGGTCGTGACCAGCGTCACGCCGACCGTCACCAGCGCCTTCATGGTGTTGGCGAGCGCATTGCCGACGGAATTCCACAGCTCGGTGTTCTTGCGGGTCTCGAGCATCACCTCCGACAATTGCTCGAACGAGGGCAGCATCTTTGCAGTCACCGTCATCACGATGCCCTGCTTGATGGAGTCCATCCGCTTCAGATTGTCGTTGAAGGCCTCCGCGGCCATGGTGGTTTTTTTGTCGAGCACCAGGCCGAACTTCGCCGCCTCCTCGCCGGCCTGCTCGAGTCCATCCCGGCCCTGGTTGAGCAGCGGGATCAGCGCGGCGCCGGACTTGCCGAAAATCTGGATGGCGAGATTGGTCTTTTCCGCGCCGTCCCTGTAGAAGGCAAACTTGTCGGCAACGTCCTTGATGACGTCGGAGGAGCTGCGCAGCGTGCCGTCGTTGTTCTTGACCGACACGCCCATGGCATTGAAGGCGTTCGCAGCCGGGCTCGCGCCCTCGGTCGCTGCCGCAACCATTGCCTTGGACAGCTTGCCCATGGACTTGCCGAGCGCCTCGGTCGAGACGTCGGAGAGATCCGCGGCATATTTGAGCTTGGACAGCTCCTCGGTCGACAGCCCGGTCGACTGCGACATTTTGTTGAGCTGGTCGGCGGCCTCGATCGCGGAATGAACCTGCGAGGTGACCGCAACCGCTGCCGCCGTCGCTGCGGCCGCCGCGGCCGCAAAGCCGAGCGCAAGCTTGCTGCCGAAGCCGGCAAGCTTGCTCTGCGATTCCGAAAGGCTCTTGTCGAGGCTCGACGTATCGCCGCCGAGAATGACGCGGAGCTGTCCGATCACCGACATCTAGGACACATCCTGCTTCGCAATGACCTGGCCGCCAAAAGCCTGCGTGAGCAGCTTTGCGACAGCCTTCATGTCCTGCCAGCTCTGCCGCTTGCGCGGCTCGCGCGGCACGCGGGCCTGCAGCCGCCGCAGCGGCGGCGGCTTCTTGCTTCTGCGTAGCGCCTCGGCGGTCCACACCGACCAGGCGCGCTCGTTGTGTTCGCGGATCAGCCGACGCTGGTGCCCCGACATGACCACGACGATCTGGCGCGGGGTCTTGCGCCAGAACGCATCGTCATCGAGCCCGAGCGAGATCCACTGCTCGAGGAGGCCGAGCCAGTCCCAATCTACGGGGTCTGACCCGGCTCCGGAGGGTTCGCCGGCGCGCCTTCCGTCAACGTGCCGAACGCGCCGTTGAAGGCGCGCACGACCAGACCGCACGCCTCGACCGGGTCGACCTTTGAGAAGTGACAGCCGACACCTTTCAGCTCGAGGTCGGGATGCGTGTCGAGCAGCCCCGCCCAGAACATGGTGCGGATCACGCCGAACCCGAACTTTTCGGGGTTACGCATGTCCGCCTCGATCTCGCCCGTCTTCTTGCCGAGCTGCTCCTCGAGCCGGAACAGCGCCTCGGCCGAAAACGAGAGCTTACGCCGTTCGCCATCCGACCCGACGAACGACACCTCGCCCTTCAATGGATTGCCTCCCATAACCGGCGCTCCCGCTAGACCTGAACCAGGATCGGCTTGCCGGTCACCTTTAGGGTGACGGCGGCCGCCATCTTGTCGTCGATCGGCGCATCGGGCTCGTAGCCGGTCAGGATCGCGGCGAAGGTGAAGTAGGAGCCATCCGGGAAGATAATCTTGCGGTTCTTCACCGCGAAGCGGCCCTGCGAATCCAGCTCGGCCATCAGGCTCGCCGCCTCGACACTGTCGGGGACGAAGTTCATGTCGAACGACACCTCGCCGCCGTCCTTGAGCCCGGCGATGAATTCGCGCCAGGCCTCCGGCGACAGCTCGTGCGTGGCCTCGACCGTATCGCGCGACAGCGCCGGCGGCGTGATGCCGGTCACCTCGGCGAAAGTCGCGAACACTTCCGGCGTTGCGCCGTTGCCGGTCTGGAATAGCGTGCTCCAGCCGAGCGTTGCATCGGTAGACATGCGGCAAATCTCCTGTTGATGCCTTTAAGCGCCGCGCCAGGAACGACGCAGCAAAGTGAAGCGGATAACGACTCGCGCGCTTGCTTAGCCAGGGACACCCGACATGGTCGGATTGAACGCAAGGATGGTGGTCGACTTGGCGACGCCGATCGGGGTGAAATATTCGCCGCTGCCGACGTCGGCGAGCGGACAGATGCCGCCCGGCGTATCCGAGAGGTAATAGGTCACGCCGGCAGTGAACACCGCGTTCATGGTGATGTCGCTATTGGGCCGCGCGATCTGCAGCGGCTGACCTGCCGACGCACCGTTGAGCGCCATGCCGCGCACGACGCGCGCCGCGGCGGTCGGCGCATTGGAATCCGACTTGAAGTACTGGCCGGAGGTCGCGTCACGATAGACGAGCTGGCCCGCGGTGATCGCTTCGCCGGCGGCGCCCTGCTCGGTACGCGCGCCGGTGTTGGCGAGCACAGCAGATGCGGTAATCACGAGATCGACCATTTCAAGTCTCCTTTGGCAGTGTTGAGGATGAGCACGAAAACAACTAGACGGCCGTGGCCGGCGCGCCTTCGGACGTGCGATAGGTCACGAGGTACTCGAGGCGCACGCCACCGATGTGCCGCTCGCCCGAGGCCTCGGCGATCATCTCGGTCGAGACCAGCTTGATGTCTCGCGCGAGGCCGTTGAGGAACGAGCCGAGCTGATCGACCAGGCCCCACATGGTCGCCTCGACCTGGGCTGCGATCTGGTCGAGCGTATCGTCCGGCACATCGGGCGACGACACCCGGCCCTCGATATCGAGGATGGCGACGCGATCGAGCTTCGGCACGCGGCCACCCGCGCCACGCACAGCAGTCTCCGACCGCATATAGACGAGCAGCGTCGGCTCATGCGCCGGCGACAGCGGCCGCGTGCGGCCGACATAGACGCGGCCGGCCGTCGTCGGCAGCCCGGTCAGGGCCTGCACCACGGCGTCGCGGATCTGCTTGCGAACATGGTCAGCCATCAGGCAGCCTTCGGCAGCTTGGAGAGTACGAATTTTTCGAAGCCGAGCCGCGCATTGGCGACGAGCTTCTGATCGAACACGGCGGCCGCTCGCTCATAGAACGGGAAGCGCTTCCGATAGCGCGGCGCCCGCACGAACATGATGACGGGCATCATCGCCTGCAGGTCGGCGCGGTAGTAGATCCCGGCCGCGACGTTGCGATCGGCGTTGCCTGGACCGCCCGGCCGCAGCACGAAATACCGGCCGATGCCCTTCTTCTTCGCCCGGGCGCGCGACTTCCTGGTCTGGTTGGCCTGCGCTCCGGCCTTTTGCTCGGCCGCGCCGAGCTGCGAGAGGATCCGCTCGATGGTCGAGCCGGCAATATTGCCGGAGGAGTCGAGCTTGACGCCGCTGCCAGGCACCGCGAATTCGTCCGGCTGCATCAGCCCGGCCCGGATCAGCCGCCGCTCAAATGCCTTGTGGACGCGCGCCCCGCCCTCGACCTGCGGCCCGAGATAGCGCCATGCCGGCACCGATCCAAAACCGTCCTTGAAGTAAACCTCGGCGACCAGGTCCTGCTTCGTCGCCGGCTTGACATAGAGCGCGTTGAGCGTGAACCGCGTCGGCCGGTCGAACACGCTTTGCATCGTCTCGACCTCGGCCGCCTTGATGTCCTTGGCGGTCTGCGTCAGCGCATAGGCCGTGACGAACGGCGCGTCACGCTCCGCGAGAGTGCGGAGCGCGCGCCTGACATCCTCGACCTCGATGCGGTAGTGCACGCCGACCGGCATCAGACGATCGCCCCCAACCGCAGCAGCGCCATGCCCTGCCCGTCCGGCTCGATCGAGGTCACCTCGAAGGCGCCGACGCCGGTGACGGCCAGCTGATCGCCGGCATCTCCGTCGGCGGTAGCCGGCAGATCGGCCTGGCGGCAGAGAAAGGTCGGCCGCGCATCAAGCGAGGCCGCATCGTTGAGCGCGGTCGCAATCGTCGGCCGATCGAAGATGCCGGGAAGCGCCACCGCGCCGCCGCCGGCCACGGGCGCATAGGAGCCCTGAGCGCCGAATTCATCGACGTTGAGGAACGTGGCGCGATCGGCGGCGGTCTCGATCGGCATGGATCAGGCTAGGTCCAGCGAGGCGAGATAGGCCTCCACCTGCGGGAACTGCTTCTGCATATCCGGCGTCGCAGCCCAGTTGGTGCGCGCCTCATCCTGCAACTTTGCCTTGGTCTCGGCCTCGGCCCTGGCGTCGGCCGCCGCCCTCACCCGCGCTTCCGCCGACATCTCGAACGGATTGACTGCGCCGCACGCGCTAAGGCCCTCGAGCACTTTTGGCCCGAGGTCGACGACATCGCCGGGCTCAAACGTTCGGACCACATTCTTGCCGTCGACGATCTCGCCGTGTTCGATCCGACCCATGGCGATCTGGTCACCGAGCTTTGGCTTTTTGGCCATTTCAGACTGTCCTTCTGTGTGGATGGATGGCGGCCCGCCAATGGCGGGCCGAGCGCGAGTGCGGGCTACGCGACCGCGTTCTGGAAGAAGTACGCTGCGTCGTTGGCCGCGATGACTTCCTTCACGGACTCACCAACGCGGACGCGCGAGCCGCCGCGCAGGCCGACGCTGGCGTCCTGCCCGATCGTGCCGGCGATGCGCTCGCCCCACTGCGCGGTGAAGCCGAACGTCACCGTGCCGGTCGGCGAGACCACCTGCGGCGCGCGGTAGATGAACGATGCATGCTTGCCCCACAGGCGGGTCAGGGACGCGGCCTGGCCGGGCTTGGCCGAATTGTACCAGGACGACCCGACCAGGACCTCCTCGAGCTCGAACAGATCAGCCACCGCCTGGCGCGACACCGGCGTGCCGCCGCCCGTGGCATTGCCGCCGTTCGGATAGATCGCGGCCGTCACCTTCGGGTGCGTGCGCAGCTTCGACCAGGTCGCTTGGCCGAAGACGGCAACGTTCGGACGGATGACGCAGGTGTCGAGCGCCGTGATGATCGCCTGCACCGGATCAGAGTTGGTGAAATCCGACCATTGCGTGGTGCCGGCCAGCGTGGTCCGCTGCGCCGCGGGGTACGTGCCGAGCGCAAACAACGTCGAGGCGACGCGGTTCTCGCGATCGAGGGCAACCAGGTCGGTCAGCAGCTCGGTCGAGCGCGCCTCGGGGTCGATCGGCATCACGCCCTGGACGGCCTGCGCGGCCTGAGCATTGGCGATGTCCGACTGCGGAATGCGATCGTCGAGACCGTAGTCGATCGTGGAGTCGGTCTGCTCGGTCGCCGACCAATCGATCTCGTTCGGCGCGGACTTGCGGCCGACGCGGGTGTCCGGGATGGTGAAGCCGTCGGCGATGGCATACTTGGACCATTTGAACGCCGACGAGTCGACCGGCACGCGGGGCAGCACCAAGTCGGAGATGAACGCCTGGTTACGATAGGCCAGCGTGATCGCCATGAGGCGCTGCTGGATGACGAAGGGAGCTTGAGACATCTAACCTGTTCTCCTCTGGGAGGTTTGAAGAAATTGCAGATGTGGACTTCGGAGATCAGCCCTGCAGCGAGCCGGGCAGGACTTTGACCGGGATGAGGTCGCCGGCCACGCCGGAGATGAGAGCCATCGCGATGATGCGATTGTTGCTACCGGCCGCCGGCGCCGCCGTGACGCCCAGCCCCGCCGCGTCCGAGGTCAGAAGATCGCCGCGCGCGACAGCGCCGCCGAGCTTCAGATCGGCGATGCCTTCGAGCACGACGTCGGCCTGCTCACCGAGCACTGCAGCAACCTCGGTGGTGATCCCGATCAGTTTGTCGGTAGCGGCGGCGCCCTGCAGAATGCCGTAATCGTTGGCGCCGACCTTGACGATGGCGTTTGCCGAGATCGCACCCTCGGCGGTGTAGGACTTTGTGAGGCCGTTGTTGGCCATGGCTTGCTCCTGAGATGTTTGGATTCAAGTTGCGGGACGACTGACTCGCGCGGCGTCAGCTGTTCTTTTCGACGTGAGCGACGGCCTGCGCGACCGAGATCTTGATGCCGAGCTTGGCCTGCTCGTCCTGGTACTTCCGCGCACGCGCAGCGAGCTGATGGGCGCTTTCCTTCGGGGGGTCTTCAGTCTTCGCCGTCGCAGTGCCCGCTGGCGCTGCCGCAACCTTGCCGGTGGCGCCCTCAACATCCTTGATCGCCTGCAGCTGACCGGCGCGGAGCTGCTTCTCGGCGTTGAGCAAACGGCCTGCCGCCATGTCCGCGGTCACGGTCGGGTCGGCCTTCATCGACTCGACAAGCGACTCGTGCCCCGGCAGAGCCGCGGCCTCGATCGCGAGAATGCGGTTGCGCTCGGCGGTGGCGCCCTCGGCGCGCAGCTGCGTGCAGAGATCGGGATAGGCCGCCGCAAGATCAGCGACCGTGGTAGCGGGCGCCGCAGCTGTCGTTGCTGCCGTCTGCGCCGGCGCCGGCGGAGGCGCAGGCGGAGCCTGCAGGGCAGTCGTCGTCGCGGCCGCAGCGAGATGCACGGCCGCCAGTCCAGAACCACTCATGGTCTTCTCCTTGTGATGGCCGGGTTGGCCTAGTTGACGCTCTTCACGAATTCGTCGAAGGCCGCCTGGGGATCGATGATCCCGTCGACGAGACCTGCGGTCACGGCTTCCTGGCCGTAATAGGTGCGCGCTTCCGTCGCCATTGCGCCCGCGGCAGTGAGGCGCGCGCCGCGGCCTAGCCCGACGGCTGCGGCGAATTGCTGGCGGCGCAGATCGACTCGCGCCTGAATGCCGGCGCGGACATCGTCCGGCAGCGGCGCGGTCGGCGTTCCCTCCGCCTTGTGCGCCCCCGACGTGATCAGCGTGACACGGATGCCGTCCTGCTCGAGCTTCTTCGACATATCGGCGTGCATGGTCAGCACGCCAATCGAGCCGGCGGCGCCGCGATCGGACATCACAATCGCGCGCGCTTGCGATGCCAGAAGGTAGCCGGCCGACAAGGCATGGTCGGTCATGATCGCGAGGGTCGGCTTTGTCGCCGAAAGCCTTGCGATCATCGCGGCAGTCTCGAACGCGCCGTTAACTTCGCCGCCAAAGCTATCGACCTCGAACACCACGCCCTTGATCGATGGGTCGCGGGTCGCGCGAGCGACCTGCGTCCGCAAGCCTTCATAGGAGGTTTCGCCGGAGGACTGGCCGATGAACTTGCCCTTGTGCACCAGGGTGCCCTCGATGCCGATCACGCCGACATTCCCGACCCGCTGCACCAGCGCGGCGCCGCGGCCGCGGTCCTCCATCGCTCGGCCCATGGGATCTCCGAGCAGCCCCATCTGCTCGGACGGACGGCCGCTGGCGAACGCCGTGTGCTGAATCGGGAAGATACCCGGCAGCGACAGTCCGCCCTCGACGATGCGTGCGCCGAGCCCCATCAGAAAGGCCTGCAGCTTCCCCGGCTCGACCATCAGCTCGGAATCGAACAGGCGGCTCGCGATGTGAGGCATCAGAAGGGTCATTCGGCAGCACTCCCCTGCGGCTGGGTTTCGTTTTCGGCATCGCCGGCGTCTTGTTCGTCCTGGTTTTGCGCGGCGCCCCTGCCCTGGTCCTGCTGCCCCTGCTGCGCCGGCGCGGGAGCACCCAGGCCGGCCGCGTTCCGCGCCGCCTGCTCTTTCCCGAGCTGCTCGTTCTTCTTGTCGAAATCGCCGCCCGTGCGCTCCATGCACACCTGCTCGCGGCTCTTGACGCCGGTCTGGATATCGAGCGCGTCGGCCTGTGCCTCCTGATAGGGATTGAGGCTCTGGCGTTGCGGGCCAACCCACTGCGCGCCGCACCAGGCAGCGCGGATGACGGGGTCGCTGAAGAAACCGGGACGGTTGAGACGACCGGATGCGACCGCCTCCTCCATCATCCACTCATAGAGCGGCTGGCAGAAACGACCCGCGAACCACGAACGGCGCCGGCGGAAGGCTTGCCAGGCCATCTCCAGCGCGGCGCGCGAGGCCGAATAGGACGCCGTGAAGCTCTTGAGCAGCAGCTCGACGGGCAGCTCCAGCGCCACGCCGATCTCGCGGCAAAAGGCCTTGACGAATGCATCGTAGTTGGCGTTCGGCCGCTGCGGATTGAAGGACGTGAACGTCTCGCCCGGCCCGGTCGAGATGATAGCGCCGGCGCCGAGCTTCACCTCGTTCTCGGCAAGGCCTGCATCCTTTTCGCCGACGATCGGACCGCTCGCTTCGTCATCGGCGGGCGCCTGGATGATGCCGGTGATGAACGAGGACACGACGGCGGCGTCGACCTCTGCCGTGCTGTAGGTCGACAGCTGCTGCAGGTGCTCGACGACGACGGCGAGATAGGGAATGCCACGCGACTGTTCAGGACGCAGCCGCTCGTAAACATGCAGCACGGTCTTGAGCCCGGCATCGCTCCAGGCCGGCACCCGCTCCCACTTCAACCCGGCCATCCGGCGCGCGCCGGGATGTCGGTTGGAGACGTGATAGGCCACCGGCACGCCGTCGGCGTTGAACTCGACCCCACCAGAGAGCCGATCGCTATCCAGCGCCCAATTGGGGTTTGAGACCCGGTCGGCCTCGAGCAGCTGCACCTTGGTGCCGTAGACGTCGCCAGGATCCTTCCGAAAGCGACGGATGGCGAACACGTCGCCCGACTCGAGGGCCGAACGCAGCGACAGCTGCTGCATCTCGTCCATGCATTGCACGCGCGTGAAGTCTGCTGTCGCGCAAAAGACCTCCCATTCGCGCTCCTGCTCGGCCTCGTAAGCATCGGCCTGCTCCGGCGTGAGGCCCAGCGCCTTGCTGTCGATCGACGCCTCCAGCTTCAGGCCGTCGCCGACAACACCAATAGCCGTGGTCGACACCGCCCCGGCAGCAAGCGGCGCGTTGCGGCCGAGATCCCGCGAGCGGCCGCGGAGCTGCGGCAGATCGAGCAGCGAATCCGCGTCCGCGCTGCCCTGCCCCGGAAACCAAGCCTTCAGCGAACGCCGATCGCGACGGCCGCCGTTGTAGCCGCCGCCCCCGAAGGAAGCATCGAGCCGCGCGCGCGCGTGCATGCGGGCAAGCCCGGCCGCCGGCGAGAATGCCGATACGACGCGATCGATGAAATTCTGCCGGAAATCGCTCATCCGAACGGCACCACGTAGCGCGTGCGACGGCGGCCGCCAGACGCCGCCGGCGTCAACGCCTTCACTTTCGCGTCCCAGAATTCGATCTGCTGCCGGATCTCGGCAGCATCTGCTCGCTGAAGCTTGCGACGGCCGTTGCCCGTTTCAATCTCGTAGCTCTGACTGCCGGCGACCGCCGCCGAGGCAGCGATCCAGAGGGCGAGCTGCGCCTGCGCCTGGGCGAGCGTGATGCCTGCCATGGTGGGCTCCTGCGATAACGGGGATTGTTCTGCTTACGCGGGACGGGCGCGTTCACGGCCCCTGAGGGACTGGAACCCTGGAACTTAGGCCTTGCTTCGCCAGTTCTTGTTAGTGGGCAGAAGAATGGAGGAGGAAACCATGCCAGTCGTACTGCTTTGGGCGGTGCCCACCGTCCTCGTGATCGGTGGCGTCGGCTACTATTTTCTTCGTGTCGTACACTAGATCTGTTGTTTTGATCGTTGGGGAGGCTAAAGGCGCCTAAGTCGACGCCTTAGCACTGCCCGAGCCCAGCGCCCGTCCATTGCCCGGCGCTGGGCAGCTACTTCAAGAAGCAAGTCATGAGGAGCGCAGCCGCGGACCGCGCCTGCGGACGTGTGCACTAACGACTGTTAACCGCGCACACCGATCGGAATTCACACTACGTTCATCAGCCCGACCTTAATTACTTGGTTCAGCAAGTAGGTAGGACTGACCCGATCGCTGCAGCTCGACCCTTTGCCCTCAGCAACAAGGCCAGCGAGATCAGCCGCAGCGACTGCGGCCGCTGAAGCCAAGTATGAAAAAGCGCAGGCAACTCAAAACGACGATCTCGCAGCAGCTCCTCGGTCTTGACCTGACGGCCCAGTATGCCGAGATCCTCCATTTGCGCGCGCGGAAGCGTAAGAAGCGGACCCGGCTTCACTGATGATCGGGCGGCTTTGCCTTCAAACTTGAAAACGTCCGTCGCGATGGCAGCATAGACAAGGGCGCAAGGTGCAAGAATACAGAGCATATATTGTCGATCACGACGGCCACATCACGGGCAGGATCGATCTTCTTTGCAAAAATGAAGACGATGCGCGCCAGCGCGCCAAGCAGCTTGCTGACGATCATTCGGTAGAGCTATGGCAAGGTAACCAGAGGATCGAGCGGTTCGAACCGCCACCGCATGCAGAGCCCTGAGATAGCGGACCGAAATCCGTTGATTTGGATCAAGGATCCAAACACGCTGCGGTGTCGAGTAGCGGACAGACCGGGCGGACGTCCCCATGACGCACGAGAAACCGTGGATAGAGCATGCGCTGGTTTGGGCTCTTGCTGCCGCCGGGTTG
Organism: Bradyrhizobium sp. SPXBL-02; assembly: GCF_051853065.1. Lineage (NCBI taxonomy): Bacteria > Pseudomonadati > Pseudomonadota > Alphaproteobacteria > Hyphomicrobiales > Nitrobacteraceae > Bradyrhizobium > Bradyrhizobium sp. SPXBL-02. The sequence goes on from NZ_CP182474.1 coordinate 4,281,485, forward strand.
CTCGCCCTCTGGTCCATTGCGCTCTGAGCAGCCCTAACCGGTGTGAACTCGCGGCCTTGAGGGAGCGGAACGCCACGCGAATGCGGGAAAGGTTGAGGCCGAATAAATAGCAACCTTTCGCAAAAAAGGTTATTGTCACTCCATCACCGACCGAGGCCCTGCCCGTAGGCGCCGGTGGCTGAGAGACCGATTGCGCTCCCGCCTGCATAACAGGGAGCGCCGCTATGCCGGTTTATCGTCCTTTTCCGATCGATTCCGATCAGGCGAAACAGATGCGCAAGGTCGCGCAGAAATCGCGTGAGCTTCTGAAAGAACCTGCTCCGGACACGTTTTTAGGCCGCAAGACGCAAGAACCGTTTTTGACGGAAGAAGAAGACCCGATAGATCGGGAGGACATCCAGAATCTCATCCACAGCGAACTACAGCCGCCTCGAAACTAAGGCCAAGCCCGCCTCGGGTCAGGAGCGAACCGCTATACTGAGAGTGTCACTTCGTATCTTAAAGTCCCCTTGAGAGAACACGCCGGCCTCGTGCCGGCTTCGATCGCCCGACCAGGGCGGGCTTGGCAGCGATCTTGACCGGCTCCGGCGCGAACAAATCCGGCTCGGCGAGAACGGGCGGCACGCCGCGCTCCCGCGCCAGGACCGCCCACTGCTCCGGCGAGAGCCGCGACAGACCGAGATACTCGGCCATCGCCATCGCGTAGATGCGGCAGTCGAGCAGATGGTTCGGCCCGGTTTCCTGCCAGACCTTCACCGTGCGGCCGCGCACCGTCGTGGTCTTGAGATATTCGGCCGTCTGCTGCTTGAAATAACGCTCGTCGCAGCCTTGATGATGGTGGCAATAGCCGTCCGGATCGCACTCGGCGCCCGCTTTCCGGCCATCCTTCTGCAGGTTGGTGTAGAACGTCGCTTTGAGCGACCAGGTGCCGACCGGCCAGAGCGTCGCGCCCTTCTTGACCTTCTTGCCGGAGAGCTTGACGTCGACCTGCACCGGCGTGCCGATCGCCGGCGCGGTCCAGCCCGACACGCCCTTGGTCGCATAGGCCCGCGGCCGCGAGCGGCAGAACGCGTAAACCTGGTTGGAGCGGCCGCCGTCGCCGGCATCGATCGCCATGCAGTCGAGGATGCGGTGCCCGCCGAACGCGTCGGGAAACTGCCGCTCATAGAACGTGGCGAGCTTGGCGAACGCGCCGGCCTTGTGATCGGTCGTCTCGCCTTCGAAAAATTCGTGGTGGATCGACCAGGACTCGCCGTTGTCAGCGAAGGCGACGGCCTCGACCCAGATCCCGGAATGCTGCACGTCGGCCCCCGCGACCAGGAGCAAGCCGCGCGCCGGCACCACGCCGGCGGCATAATCCTCACGACGCTCGAGCAGCCGCTCATAATCCGGCGCATCGCCCTTCAATTCGAACGGCAGGCCGAGCGTCAGATTCCAGAACGTCTTGAGCTTGGTCGGATTGTCGCCAGCCTGAACGTACTCTTTGGCGATTTCGTCCCAAGGTACGAACGGTGAGGACAGCGCATCGAAGTGGTAGGATTTGAACTTGCCGGGGCCTGGCGCTGTCGGCATCCAGCGGCCGGTTTCGTAGACGGCAAATTTCTGCCAGCCCTCGATCACGGTACCGCAGCACGGCGGGATATAGTGCGCGGCAAAGGGCGGCTCGCGATCGAACTTGAAGCTTTCGCCCCACTCGAAGCGCAGATTGTCGTCGCCGCAGTGCGGGCAGGTCATGGTCCAGCGACGCTTGTCGCCAGCCTCATACTTCTGCTCGATCTTGGACGTGCCCTTGATCGTCGGCGTCGAGAAATAGGCGCGCTTCCACGTGCCGGAGCGCAGGAACGAAATCTGGCGCGCCCGGATCATGTCGAGCGGATCGCCCTGATCGTTGAGATCGTCGGGATATTCGTCGATCTCGTCGCACAGCGCTTTCTTGATCGTCTTGGAGCGCAGGTCTGCGGTCGACGTCGCCAGCGACAGGATCAGCGAGCAGTCGGGGTCGAATTTTTTCTCATAGGTGGTCGACGACTGGCCGGAGCGCGACGTTTGGGGTTTGACCTTGCGGCGCATCAGCGGCGACAGCTCGATCGCCCGGCCAAGCTTCTGCGAGTTAAAATCGGTCAACGCCGAGTCGGTCGGCTGCACGATCATCATGTCGCACGGATCGCGGTCGATCGAATGCAGCGCCACGACCTGCAGGCAGGTGGTGAACGCCGACTGCGCCGATTTCATCACTGCCAGCTCATTGTCCGGCGCGTCGGGGCCGAGCGCGTCCATCGGCTCGATCAGGTGCGGCGTTCGGGCGAGGTCGATCAGCTGCGCTTTGCGCTCGCCATCCGGCAGGAAGAAATGCTGACCGGCCCAGGCCGACGGCGGCATCGGCGCCGGCGGCGCGAAGATGCCGGCGAACAGCCCGGCGATCAGCGGAAGCGCGCGCGGGAAACCGGTCACTGCGGTTCGCCCTCGACGTCGCGATCCGCAGCCGCGGCCAGGCGCATGTTCTGCTCGAGCTGCGTGCGGACCTCGCGAGCGACGCGCTTGAGCACCGAGCGTGCCCCGCCGGCGCCGTCCTTTGCGATTGCCGCGGCGATCTCGTCGGCGAAATTCGGCAAGGCCTCCAGCTCGCGGACGATCACGGCGGCGCACTTCTCCATCGAAGCGACGACGTCCTCGACCTTCAGCAGCTTGCCGCGCTTCTCCTCCAGCTCGATCCGGGCCCGCTCGGCACGGTAGGTCTCTGTTTCGGTCCGCGCCTTGGTCAGCGCGGCGATGTGTTCGTGCTGTTCCGGGCGGACCGGCGCCGGTGTCACCCGCGGCGCCACGACCTCGCTGTCGAGCGAAGCCAGGAGATCGTCCGGCTCGGGCTGGTCGAGCAGCACGCGCTCTCGACCCTCGCCGAGAGCGTGGTCGGCCGCGGCGGCGTTGATCAAGCGCGCGCCGCCCTCGCCCGGAACGAACGCCGAAGCCGGGATCTTGCCGCTGCTGATCAGTTTGGAGATGGCCTGGCGGGAAACGCCGCGATGTCGCGCATATTCCGCCTGCGTCATGCCGTCCATTGGAGCCGGAGCCCTTGCGGTCAACCGGGCGGCGTCAACCGCCACCTGTCAACCATGTCAACCGTGTCAACCTAAGTTTGGGATGGCCAAGACTACCGAAACGCCGGGGTCCGAATTACCCGCGGTCGCTCGGGAAGCCAGAGGGACCCGTGAAACAAAAGAAGGCCGACCGCGATGAAGCGATCGGCCCGCTGGATGTAGCGAAAGTTTTTGAGAAGGAGACAGCCAAGGAGGGCAGCGACAAGCCCAACCAGCGTGGCCGCACACCCTAGGAAGCGCATGGGGCCGCTTCTGCCTCAATAGCGGGCCTGTGGCGGAGGCCGTGGCATGGGCAGCTTGTGACCCGTAGTTGGCTATTTCGGCTCTTCCAGAATTGTGCTTCGACCCGATAAGATGCCATTCCTGACCCTGGAGGGAAAATGGCGCGGCAATCAAGGACGGGCGGCAAGACGAGCGCAGCGGAAACCCGCAAGGCAAGCCCAGCAGAGGGCCGCAAGTCCACCAAGACCAAGCGCCGCATTCAACCAACCGCCAACCGAACTAAGCGTTTGACCATCTCCAATCTGACCAAAGAGTTGAGGGAGGCCCGCGAGCAGCAGGCAGCGACGGCGGAGATATTGAAGGTGATCGCCAGTTCACCTAATGACGTGCAACCGGTGTTCGAGGCGATTGCAGAGCACTCCAAGCGACTGATTGACGGCCTTTCGACGGCGGTGCTCAGGCTAAGGGATGATGTCCTGCACCTGATGGCGTACACTAGGACTAGTGTTTCTGCCGATGCCGCCCTCGAAACATTCTATCCGCAGCCGTTGTCGGCGTTCAACTGGGGCGAACCCATTCGCAAGGGCGAGATCGTCCGCGTTCTCGACACCGAGGATGATGCAGCCGTCCCGCCCGCGGCGAAGGAGTTAGCGAGATTGCGGGGGTGGCGCAGCCTACTGCTCGTTCCGCTGTTGCGCGATCAAAAAACCATCGGCATGATCAGCGTAACGCGCGTTCAACCTGGCTCGTTCCCGAGTCATTATGTCGAGCTGCTGAAGACGTTCGCTGACCAGGCAGTGATCGCCATTTCGAATGTCGCGCTATTCAATGAGGTTCAGGAACGCACCCGGGAGCTGTCGCAGTCCCTCGACGACCTCCGCGCCGCGCAGGATCGTCTGGTACAGACCGAGAAGCTCGCCTCGCTGGGCCAACTCACCGCTGGCATCGCGCACGAGATCAAAAACCCGCTCAACTTCGTCAACAACTTCTCGGCTCTATCAGCGGAACTGACGGACGAACTGAACGACACGCTCAAGGTCGCCGCGCTGACCGATAAGACTCGAGAAGAGGTGGGCGATTTGACGAGGCTACTGAAGGAGAACCTCCAAAAAATAGTGCAGCACGGCAGGCGCGCCGATTCCATCGTGAAGAACATGCTGCTGCACTCGCGCGAGGGTTCTGGCGAACGGCGGGCTACCGACATCAACGCGCTGGTCGAGGACAGCCTCAATCTCGCCTATCACGGCGTCCGGGCGGAGAAAGCCGGCAGCATTGCCCTCACGCACGACCTCGACCCTGATGCCGGCGCGCTCGACCTCTATCCACAGGAGATGAGCCGGGCGCTCCTAAATCTGATTTCCAACGGATTTTATGCAGCAGCCAAGCGCAAGGTCGAGGCAGGCGATGTGGCTTTTGAGCCTGTCGTCAGCGCGGCCACTAGGAACCGTGGCAAGACAGTCGAAATTCGAATTCGCGACAACGGCATCGGCATCCCGCAGGAGGTGAAAGAGAAGATGTTCAATCCCTTTTTCACCACCAAACCAACGGGGGAAGGGACGGGGCTGGGCCTCTCGATGACTCACGATATCATTGTCAAGCAACATGGCGGCAGAATCGACGTCGAAACTAAGCCCGGCGAATTCACCGAATTCATCATTACTCTGCCGCGGCCGCTGGTGAGGAGCCAGGAATGACCGCTGATGGCCCATCGGCGACGTTGCGCCGCGACGGTCCGAAGTCCGCTCGATGAGCCAGAGCGGACGAGATCTACTCGACCTGAGTTCTTCGCGTTTTGACCCGCACCGGACCGCGGGAAGATTTCAATGCCCGCGGCTGCGGGTCTCCGATACAACACCGGATATAGTTACATTTATGGATTGAGCTGCTTAGCTCTCCAATCGCCTAATAAATATTTCAAAAAATCATAGGAGTCGCAATGTCCTCTTCAGAAGAAGACGATCGGCGCGAGTTTTTAAGATCCTGCGGCAGGTTCGCCTCCGTAACACCTCCGAAGATGACAGCCTTGCTTTCGACCTCACTTACTAGCAGCGCAATTACCAGCTCCGTGGGCGGGCTTCGTGTATGTCTAATAAGTATCGCTCAGAGCAGAAGGCCGCCCGAGAGGCAGCCTTAGACTGTTACCGGTGTTTGCCGCTGTCCGTTGGAATCCCCTCAACTTCCACTTCGCCGCTAGCGAAGATGGAGGCGCCGGAGGGAGCTGCTCCGTTCGAGCCATTCAGTGCGCGGTCGCAACACCTAGGCTGGCTCGATCTGACCTTCGTCGAATTCGACCGGGGTCATGCGCTTGAAGATGTCGACAAGGACATTGAGTCGGCCTTTCGAGTCAAGCCGATCGATTGTGCCCTGGAATAACGCGAACGGACCGCTGGTGATGCGCACCAGCTGGCCAACACTCCAGAGGCGCTTACGACGGGACACAGGGATTGATCCCATCGCCTCCAGTGCGCGCACGTTCGCCATGTCGCTGGGCTTCAGGTACGGATAGCAGTCGCCCATCCTGAAATAACCATCCACGCCATCGACCCTAACCCCTCCGAGCGAAGCCTGGAAATCCGGGATAAAGATCGCCTGCGCGAAAAGCGGCGCCGCGACGTCGCAGAGCCGGCCGCGATAAACCGTCCGCTTGCGGATCATCGGCAGATAAGCGCTCACGCCGCGCTCACGGAACGTGTGCATGACTTTCCGCTCCTTGTGCGGATAGGTCAGCAATAAATACCAGCACTTCGGCTCGAGCGGCACGGCAACCGCATTTTCAACAAGCGGGACATACTCGACGAAGTCCCCGATTTTGTAGACCGTGGTCATAGTTTTTCCCCTGCGCGTGATGCGTCGTTGGTGACGGTTTGAGTGGTTTCCGTTTCCGGCCAGCCGCCATCCTTGCGCGGCGGCCATGGGCCGGGCGCGTATAAGCCCGTTTCTTCGCCGCGTTTTTCGAGCAACTCGGGCCTTCCCTTGAGCACATGCGCGGCAAGGAAGGCCTGCCACGCCGCGATCTGCTGTCGATCGGTGATCCACCGCCAAGACGACTTGTCGGCCACGGCCGCGAACGCCAGGATCTGCGGCGTGACGGCGCTGGGATAAATCAGCCGCCCATGACTGACGAAAGGCCGCGTTTTCGCGACCGCGTAGAGCACAGTTACCGCTCGACCGGCTTCCGAGACCTCGTCGATCGCTACCGATGACGCAGCGCCATCCGCCGAGCCACCGACCTGGCGCAAGAGCGTCCAGCGTTCTTCCTCGAGGTAGCGCCAGCCGGCCGGGACGACCTTGCGACCGACGCGCTTCAGCTCCTCGAGGAACGGCGCGATGCCGTCGAGCGCCGCCTTCTCCTCCTCGGCCGTCAGCGCATCGGCCGCGTAGTCGGTTCGGTTGCGATCATCGGCAGCCGCAGTCGGGCAGCGCTTGCGGAACTCGGCCTTGAAGCGTTCCTTGCGATCCCGCGCGCGCGCGCCCGCGTCTCTCTCAATCGTTTTGAGGGGTCGTTCTAAGGGGTCGTTATTGGTGCCCGCGTATGCGTGGGCACCCGTGCCCGCGCTAGGATGGGCACCCCTGCCCATGGGCGGGCACCCCTGCCCACCAGCGGGCACCCCCTCCCCGTTTTCCGGTACTTCCGCGTTTTCTGCATGGCTCTCGTCGTCGCCATCATCAGCCTCGCGCGCGAGGCTTTTCAGATCGAAATCGTCGCGGTCGAGCTTCACGCGATACGCATAGCTCGACGACGGCGCGGAATCTTCCGGGCGCCAGACGTCGCGGCGCTTCTTCTCCACCCAGCCGGCTTCATAGAGCCGGTCGAGCGAGCGCTGCAGCGTGGCGCGGCCACAGCCCAGCTCGGCGGCCATGCGGACTTGGCTGCGCGTGCACCAGCCGGCGCGATCGATGTGCCGGCCGAGCAGACACAGCGTTTGCAGGTCGCGCGGCTCGAGCGAGCGATCAGTCACCGCCCCCGCGGGGATGATCGACAGACGAGGATTGGACACGTGAGGCCTTGAGATTTCGAGTCAACTGGACGCGGTAAGCAACAGAACAAAGAAGAGAACTTGCGCTGCCTAGGGCCTGTCGTGCTCGACCATGACATCGACGATCGCCTCCGCCGACATGCGATCGAAAGCGCCCGTTTCGAGCGCCCTAGCCAGGCGCGGCCACCATCGATCCGGAAAGCGCGCGCCGTTAACCGTGCGGCCGAAACTCACGACCTGGTACTTGTCGAGTCCGTCGATCTCGCGGTCGGCCACCTTGCAGATCAGCGCGGCGATGACATCGGCCAGCTTGAGACCGACATCTCCGCCAGCGGCGATCGTCGAGACGATGAGGCCGGTGTCAGGCATAAGACGTCCCCCGCGCTTGCACTTGAACACCACTCGGAGGGCCTGCAAGATGCGAACATTTCAGTACCGCAGGAAGGGATCCAAAGTGCCGGATGGAACGGCCGCCAATGCGGCGCACACCCTTTACGACACTCTGAAAGACTTTCAGCCCACCGTGGCTGCTCTTGTCGCATTTTCCGCGGCGGGCCTGGCGTTTGTTGCCGCAATGGCAAAGGTTCGCTTCGACAGTAGAGAGGCAGAACGGAAGCGAGCAGCGGAGGAGCTCGCATTGTTCCAACGCCTCCGAGCTGCACTCATGCCTATCAAACAAAAGGCTGAGAAAGCACAAGCGGATATCAAGAGAGTGCAAGATCCGTCTGAAGATGAAGTTGATCACGGCCCGATGGTCCGCGCGGACCGTCTCAAGCTGCCCCCCGCCCCACCGGAAATCGCCGAAGCTTGGTCTCGCCTTGACTTGTTCTCCGAGGCAACGATTTACGACCTTGCAGAGCTGCGCGACCGGCTTCCTACACTGAGCGAGAAAATACAGCGCTTGGGCGACACCGTCTTTGCGTACGATGAGGACAGCCCGAGTTCGACGCTTGAGGAAATGAGGGCTGACATAGCGAGGATCAGCTTGCTCTGTTGGCATATCAGGAAAGATCTGAAAGTTTCCATCGAAGCAGCCCGGACACGCGGCTTCCGCTATCCCAGAGCGCATTCGCACCGCTCGGACTCGAGAGAAGCCTGGGAAGACTAGAGATCGCGAGTGCTCGTCATTGCTCATAACGGGGACACCTCGGCCGCTTCACATGCCGGCGTGCTACCACCGACCTGGATTTTCTGGCTGCCGCGCCACCATTCCTTGTGGTGGTACTTTCGGCCGTGATCGTCGATACGATGGCAGGACACACAGACGATCTCGCAGCCCTCGTGCGTGCAGACCTTGCGGCTGTCGCCATTCGGCGCGCGGGTCTTGTCGCTCCATTTGTGCTTCACTCGGCCGCCTCCAGGAATTCAGGCGAGGCGACCTCGTCCTGCATGATGGCGTAGACGTTTGCCTCCATTTGCTCGACGGAGACGGCGTTGCCGATCTGCTTGACCTGGTCGGTCTTGGTGCCGGCGAAGTGGTAGGCTCGTTCGAAGCCCATGGCCGCGGCGAGCTCGTGCGGCTCGAGCATGCGGAACAGGATGTCGTACTCGAGTCCGGGCTCGACCAGGTTGACGTGCCCGCCAGCGCACACGGTCGGCGCCGGCTCCTCGAGATCATGCACGCGCGGCGCCTGCCCTGGACGCTCGCCGAATTGCGCAGCGATGAACGCCAGCTCGCCCCGGTTGGCCGTGGTCAGCGTCGGCAGCGGATCTGCGGCGACGTCGCGGGCGCGGTTTGCGGTGTCGCTGTGCGTGATCGGCACCACCAGGCCGAACCGCGCCTTGACGGTCGCGGTCGGCAGCGGGTCCTCGCCGCTGGTCAGCGTCTCGCCGGAGCCGGAGCCGTAATAGGGCGAGATCAGGCAATGCGAGTGCTTTGCAACCTGCGTCGGCGTGGGATCGTCGACCCCGCGCGGCGCGCCGTCGCCGTGGCGCGAGAGCACGAAGGGCTCGACCAGGTAGCCGGCGCCCGACGTCGTCGCAGTAGGCATCGGCACATCGAGCGAATGAGCACGCGTCTCGCCGTGGCCGTCGCTGGCGCGGTTGAGGATGAGCGGCTCGACCAGCATCGGCCGCGCGCAGCCCTGGCGATCGGCGCCGGCGCCGCCGGTCGTGATGGTGGAAAGCGGCGCATCGACGCCGCGGGCTGCGCCGGCGCCGCTGGACAGCGTGACGGGCTGCATCAGGGCGACGTGCGTTCCGCGCGCGGTGAGCGCCGGCAGCGGCACGTCGATGCCCTGCGCGGCCATGTGCTGGCGCAGCACCACGATGAAGGGCTCCGGCCAGCCGAACTTGACGATGCCGGCATAGATCCGGCGCAGCGTCTTCTCGGCGAGCGGCCTCTTGCGCTTGAAGATCGACCGGCCCTGGATCGACCAGTCGATGATCTCCCTCGCCGGCCGATACGGCATGAGGCCCTTGTCGGGCGCGACGTCGCGGCGTGCATGCGTCGCCACGGGCAGCAGCAGCGGCCGATCATCGAAGCGGAAGAAGCCGAAAAAGCGTTGCCGCGTGGTGGCGCCGCCGACGTCGGCGGCGTTGAGTTTGCGCCACTCGATCGAGGTCGCGCCCAAGCGGCGGATGGTGTCGATCCAGAGGCGAAAATATTCGCCTTCCTTGTCCTTGATCGGGCGGCGGGTCGTCGGGTCGACCGGCCCCCATTTGGTGAATTCCCAGACGTTCTCGATCAGCATGCGCTTGACGCGCAGCTCGGTCAGCCAGGTGATGACGTGCCAGGGATCGGAGCGCTGCTGATCCGACGTCGGCTTGCCGCCGCGCGCGATCGAGTGATGCGTACAAGTCGGCGAGGCCATGAGCAGGTCGAGATAGCCCTCCGGCACCACCTGGTGCGGGCGCACCTGGCTGATGTCGGCGCAATAGTGCCGCGCATGCGGATGGTTGGCTTGGTGCGTTTCCAGCGCCGTGCCCCAATGATTGACGCAAACCAGCTCCATCTCAAGGCCAAGCCGCGCCAACGCCCGCTCGGCGCCCGTTGAGGAGCCGCCGGCACCGCAGAATAGATCAGCAACCAGGATCTTGCGCCTCACGCCTGCGACCTCCGCACGCGCGACTCGAGGTCCCTGAGCACGATCGTGGTCTCAGGACCGGAGACGTCGGCCACAGTGCGCGCGGCGATGCGGCCGCGCTGCCACCAAGCGATGGTGTAGCCGACCATAAAACCGGCAAAGAACACGACGAAGCCGCCGCCGATCAGGATCTGTCCGCGGATCATTTGCGCCCCCGATTGCGGTCGAGCTTTTCGCCCTCGGCCACGACCAGCGCAGCGGCGCGCACCAGGTCCCTTCGATTGTCTTGGGGCTTCCACCAGTCGAGCGACCATGGCCATGCTATCGGCGGCTCTGGCCCAAAATCCACGCCAGCCCGCCGGCGCCACGTCGGCATGATCGCGTAGCTCGACCCCGCAGCAGCCAGCTCGCCGACAGGATGCGCGTTATCGTGCTCGGTCGACCAACCCTCGACCTCGACCTGCCGAAAGCGCTCGGCAATGACCGCCTGCATGAACGGCGACAGCGGACGGCGAATATGCAGCGCCTCGAACACGCGCCGCAGCAGGTAAGACCGCGCAATCGAGATCACGGTCATGATCACCGCGAACAGCAGGTTCTGCCCGAACGAGATTGTTACGCCGAGCAGCGGCAGAAAATACATCTGCGCCGCAAGGCTGATCCCAAACCCGATCGCGATATTGATGACGCTCTCGACGAGCGACATGATCTTGCTTTGCTTCACGCCTCTGCCCCCCTGATGCTGTTGAACGGACGCCGGACCTACCAGCTGCGCCAGGAAGGCGCGGCCGTCGTCGGTGACGAAGATCTTCGTCAGCCCGCAATGCGCAAAGCCCTTGCCGACGAGATGGCGCAGCATCTGCGGCTCGATCGCGCCGCCGGCGTCGATCGCGAGCAGCGCGACCTGCTCGGCAAGCTCGTCGTCGTCAACCGGCAGCCGCGTCTGCAGCGCGCCGTCGACTACCTCCGGCGGCGGCGCGTCGTCGATCTGGCGCGCGACGTCAAAGAACGACATTTGCGGCGCGAGGTAAGGCTCGGTCATCTCAACCGCGGCCGCCGGCGGCTTGGCCTCGGCCGCCTCCAGCTCGCGCAGCCGGTCCCAGCCCTTGCCGCGCAGCGCCCATTGACCGGAGGCCTGATAAGCCATCTCGCGCGCCAGCCAGTGCGGGCCGAGCACGCCGCAGAGCGCGCGCTTGGGATGGCAGAAATCGGAAAGGATCTTGAGTTGCTCTCGCTCCGGCAATTCCAGCGCATCCACTTCGGCCGGCGTCAGCCAATCGGAGCCGGCGAGCTGGTCGATGGTGATGACGTCGGCGTCGTCGTATGGCGCGCGATCGACGTCGACGGCCGCAGCGGCGCTGGCCCCGTTCGATATTGCTTCCGCTGCGGCCGCCTCGGTCTCACCGGAGGGCTCCGGGAGATCGTCGCCCGTCGGCGACGAGCTATCGCTCGCGTCGGACGGGTTGCCGATCGCGCCTTCCGGCGCGACGACGGCCTGATTGCCCCACGCGCCCCAGCCTTCCGGCAGCGGGTGCTCGGCGTCGACGCGGGCGAACAGCTCGAGGACTGGCAGCCCGCCGGTCATCGAGGCGATCACCTCGCGGTAGAAATCCGGCTTGCGCGAGTGCTCGCGCGGCCGCTCGCGATGATTGGAGCCGAACTTTTTCTCCGGCATCGGCAGGCCCTGTCCCCGCTTGAACAGCAGCAGCAGCTCGTCCTGGTCCCGGAAGATTTTGCCAGTGCCGGCGACGTCGGGATGGTCCGCGTCGGTCTTGGTCCAGACTGCCAGCGTCGAATAGCTGTCAAAGCCCCAGGATTTTGCCACGGCGTAGCCAAGCGGCATCGCGACCCGTGCGCGGACGATCTCGCCGGTGCCGACGACCTCGACCTCGGTCTCGATCTCATGCAGAGCGAAGGCGTGCGCGCGGGGAATCCAGAGGAACAGCCAGGCGTCGGGCAGTACCATCTGCTCTACCGGCAGCGCGCAGATCTCGTCCCACGTCATCGTGGGGTAGTGGTTTTCGTAAGAGCGGTCGGTCACGCCCTGGTGCCGGCGCCAAGCCGGGTCGGCATAGATGACCGGATACTTCCGGCCCGACGGCGCGAGCTGCGCCGAAGCGTCAGACAGCGTCTGCGCCAGGTTGCGGCGGTGCTCCGCTCCCTGCTCATCCGCCACGATGCGCGTGAGGTCCATCGAAACGCGCCCTTTGAGCGAGCGCATCACGGCCTCGTGGTGCTCGATGGCCCGCTCGAAATCGGCCGGCGCCATGTCGGCGATGCGCTGAGCGCGCGCGGAGAGCTTGCGATCGATACCCGCCTCGGCCAGCGTGGCCGGGCGGTCTACCTGTTCCCGCTCGGACTGGTAGGGTTGGCCGCCCTTGGCGAGCCCAACCGACTTTTTCTGCTCGCGGACCAGCTCCCCAAGCCGGCGTTCAGCTCGGAAGCGGATCTTGGCGGCGTGGATCTGCAGCTCCATGTCCCGCGCCACCTGCCCGGCAAGGCGAATGGCCTCCCATTCGTCCCGGACCTGCAGGACCTCATCGACCGCGACCGCCTCGGCCAGGGCGCGGCGCGCCGCCTCGTATCGGACCAGCCCGGTCAAAACGGGATCTCCTCGAGCTGTTCGCGCGATGGCAGGCCGGCGAGCAGCCCGGCCAGGATGCTGTCGAGGCTCGGCGCCTCGCCGCGGGTGCGGCGGTTGATGATGTTGTCCCGCTGAGTCAGCCAGCGCCGGTTGGCGCGGCGGTTATCGAGCGGCTGGCCGTTGATGTGGTCGACGACATGGGATGCGACGAAGTCGGCATCACGCGGGTCGTTGCGGATCTGCAGCTCGCGATGCATCCGCACCGTGTCGCGCCGCTCACCGATGTTTCGCTTGGCGTAGAGCTGCCATTCCTTGCCCTGGCCGCCGTGCCAGACATTCCACTGCCACTGCATCAGCCAGTCAAAATCCTCGGCGTCGACCAGCGTCCAGACCGGCCTGCGCGAGGACAGCCAGATGCGGCGCCACGGCGTCCAGGACAGGTCGACGAGATCGGCCTCGAACGCGACCGCGCGCACACCAAGGAGGTTGAGGGGGGCCTGCATCATTCGAGCAGGCCCTCATCGGCGCGGAAGGGAGTCTCTTCCCCGTAAGCAAGAACGGACTTTGCGTCCCAGCTCGGCGGCGCCGGCATCGGCAGAAAAGTCCGGTGACCGAGCAAGATAACTCTCGGAGCTTCGTCGGCGATGACGACGCGCACGGCACCGACGATCACCCGCCGATCGCTCCCGAACAGGATGGCGCGGGCGGCCTTCACTGGCGCTTGACCCACCAGAAGCCGAAGCCTCGGTCGACGCGATGCAGGAACGGCTGCGCGCCGGCCGCGACGGCCAAGCCAAGCCCGAGCACCAGGACCGCGGCCAGCATGACGAGAACGCGCAGATCGTCAGGATCCGCGATGCGCGTGGCGACGTCTGACATTGGCCCCTCTCCTTGCGAAAATCCCTTGAAATGCGGGCCCGAAACGCGTTTTCCCCACGCGTCCACAGCGGGCCGAGCGGTGACGCGGACCCGGTTGTCCACAAGCCAAAAAATTGGTGGTCTCGGCGGGGGCCCGGCCTCGATCATCGTGTCGTCGAGAGGCCATGTTCCTGGTCATGGAACAGACCTCGACTGCTCGATCGAACGAATCTCCCGCTCCAATGCGCGGCGCGCCGGCCCTCGGGACGGAGGACCATTCGCCTCCCAACGGTGAATGGTGCTTTGGTCGACCCCGAAACGTTCGCCGAAGGCGGCCTGGCTCTCGCCGACCATCTCCCTCGCTTCACGAATCAATGCCCCGTTCATGACGCAACAATGCTTTTTGCATTATGATCGTCAATGCCTTTTGCATCCTAAACCAATGCAAAATGCATTTATGGCTGAGATGCACGATAGGCTGGCCGCGGCCCGGAAAGAAGCTGGTTTTGCAACCGCAAGGGCTGCCGCTGACGCGCTGGGCGTTAGTGAGGTCACCTATGTCCAACATGAGAACGGGCGACGCGGCTTCAAAAGAGACGCAGCAGACCAGTATGCACGGAAGTTTCACGTTTCGCTGGAATGGCTCCTGACCGGAAAAGGTCCCAAAGAACGCCGCGCGAGACGGCAGTCAGCCGATGAAATGCGCTATGTGCCGCTCGTCGGGTATGTCGGCGCGGGCGCACAAACGCACTTCTTTGCAAACGATGCCCCGCTTGATGAGGTGCCCGCGCCGAACGGCACGACCGACTCGACGGTTGCGGTTGAGATCCGCGGCGAGAGCTTGGGATCGTTCTTTGATCGATGGCTTGTATTTTACGACGACGTCCGCCGCCCCGTTACGGCGGACCTCATCAATCGCCTTTGCGTCGTCGGCTTGGACGATGGCCGTATCCTGATCAAGAAAGTCCAGCGTAGCAAAGCACGCGGGCTGTTTCATCTCCTCTCTCAGACCGAACCGCCAATTCTGGACGTCAAAATTGACTGGGCCGCCGCCGTCAAGAATTTGGTGCCCAAGTGAACTCGATCGAAAAGACCTCAAGGAGGTCAACGTAGGCTTCATTCATAGCCAGAGCGCAAGGCCTCCTGCCAGGTGAATTCAGCCAAACGAGCTTTGCTGGATTGATAATGCTATTTGCATTGACTTAAGAATGCGTTTTGCATTACGAATGTTTCCCGTGAAACATTTCCGGGAGACTCGCCGCCGTGTCTCGCATCACCGTTCTGTCTGCCAAAGATTTCGAGGCGCAGCTGAAGCTGCACGGCTTTTTTCAAGTCCGCTCCGAGAACCGCTTCGCCGACGTCCGCATCAAGGGCATGCCGCGCACCGAGCCGGTTATGCGCGGGCGGCGCATCGACCGGCAGGCCACGCTCGAGGCCCTGCTCGTGGCCCGCAAGGCGCACCAGGACGCCGCCGCAGCCGCCGAGGCGGCCCAGATCGAACGTGAGCGCATCGCCGAGACGATCGCCCCCACCGCCCTGCCCGCCGCCCGCGCCAGCCTGGCGGGCGCCGCCGCCATCGCCCAGCTCGCCGACGACTTCATCACCATCACCACCCGCAACGAAGGCGCCGCCCTGCCCGACCTGATGCGGATGGGCTGGCGCAAGAGCCAGCTGTTCGAGCACGCCGACGCCGCCCGCACGCTGGCCTATTCCCGGCAGAACGGGGCTGCCTGCTGATGTGCGTCTACTTCCCCGACCTTGTCCTCGCTTGCAGCTGTCCCGACTGCAGGGTGTGCGTGGACAGGGAATTGCCACTGCCGCTGCCCGAAACCCGCACAGGAAGCGGCAGCCGCCTCCAATCCGCCCGCGCCTCGCACTGGCGCGAGCTGCTCGCTGTACAGTGCCGCATTGCCGTTGCCATGGACGCGCCGCTGTCGCGTACACCCGTTCTGGTTGCGGAGCGACGCGGATGAGCGCACACTTCTCGTCACGGTCCTACTACCTCCGCCTGCTTGAACTCGGCCAATTCGAGCGGCGCGCGCGCGGCGGCTGGCGGTTCGGTACGCGGCGGATCAGCGATCGGGTCGTCACGCAGCTGATCGCCAGCGGCCTAGCGGAGATCGTTGGCGATGATGGGCGCTGGCTCCAGCGCGCCCCGCAGGTGACGGGAGAGCCGGGATGACATGCATTGCCGTCGCTGTCGCCATCGTAGCGCTCGCGTCCGCAATCGCGGTCGCCGCGTACCGCCGGGCCTATGCGCGGGGCCGCCGGCAGGGCCTTGAGGACGCCGGCGCGCTGATCCTCAATCCCTCCGAGGAAGAGGACACGGTATGAGCAGCGCCTCGCTCTCCCCCGCCCTCGAGTCGCACTTCCGGGACTTCGTGACCATCGACGTTCCACAGCTGTCTCGGCTGTTCCCAATGGACCGGAAAACCATCAAGCGCCATATTGACGCCGGCCGCCTGCCCGACCGGAGCAAGGGCTTGGGCCGGGACAAGCCGCGCCGCTGCTTTACCCGCGCGGACATCGAGGCACTTTTGACAGGGGACCGAGGGCCATGTCCGTCTATCGCGACAAGCGCTCGCAATTCTTCCAATACGAATTCCAGATACAACGTCGTCGGTTTTACGGATCCACGCAACGGGACAATGAACTCGAGGCCCGCGAGGTCGAAAAAGAAAAGCGACGTGAGGCCCTCGCGCAGCTCGAACGCGAGCGAGCCGAGCAGCGCGCCCCCTTAACGCTGCAGCGCGCCTGCGAGCGCTGGTGGGGCGAGCACGGCCAACATCTGGCCGATCACAAGATCAAAAGCGCGCTCGACCGCATCGTCGAGATCCTTGGCGCAAAGACCCAGCTGCATGACATCATCGATGACTCGGTCTCGCGCCTGGTCGCCGAGCGCCGCAAGGATACCCGGCGGCACTCTACCGTAATCGAGCGCGGCCGCACCAAGATCATGCGCCGGCCGATCACCGCGACGACCGTCAATCGCACCATCGACCTGCTGCGCCGGGTGATGCGCCGGGCCAAGGAAAACTGGAACGCCTACCTGCTAAATGAGCCGACCTGGAAAAAGCATCGGCTTAAAGAAACCAGGCGCCCGGTGCGCGAGATCTCCGCAGCAGAGGAACAGGCGCTGGATGCGGCCGAGAATTTTGACTATGCCGAGCTGCGGCGCTTCGCCATCATCACCGGATTGCGCCGGCGTGAGATGCTGATCACCTGGCCGCAAGTCGACTTCGAGAACGCCACCATCCAGGTGCAGGTCAAGGGGGGCGGCTGGCGCACCATTCCGCTGACGCGCGAAGCTTATGCGATGCTCTGGAGCCGGCGCGGCCACCATGCCGAATTCGTCTTCACCACCAAGGCGCAGCGCAACTGGAAAAACTGGCGCAACCCGAAAGATCGCCGCATGAAAGGCGAGCGCCACCCCATCACCTATGAGGGTTTCGGCTCGCACAAGGACCGCGCGTGGGCCAAGGCCGGCGTGAAGGCGCGCATCCACGACCTGCGCCACACCACCGGCATGCGAACGCTCCGCAAGACGCGCAACCTGCGCGTGGTGCAAGAGCTGCTCGGCCATACCGACATCAAGACGACGTCGAGCTTTTACACGGCCGCAACGGTCGACGATGTCCGCCAGGCGATGGAGGAGACGCACGGCGCGCGCGACGCGACGCCAGCGCCGCGGCTGATCGAAAAGGGCGAATGACTGGGGCCTGCCGAGGTCGACCGCTGGCCCGACGATATGCGCCTGTCGGACATCGAGCCGCAATTGACCTGCAGCAAATGCGGTCATCGCGGCGCCGACGTGCGGCGGGATTCGATCGGCCGGCGACGGGCACACGCAGCCAGACCGCTTTCAGTAGAGAGCTCGGCCGCAACTGGCCGGTTTCTTCTTGATGCCCCAATTGGACGGAGCAAAATGACCTTTAGGAATCGGGGACGGCCACTTTACCGGATGCAACCTCATAGACACGGTGCAGCTGCTTCGCCAGCAACGACTCTATCAGATGCTCCATTTTTGAAACGTTGATCTCTCGTCCGTTCTTGTACGCCGCGTCAGCATCATCCAAAGCATCTTCGTAGTCTTTGCGATGAGCAATAACCAGCTCAGGCAGCGTGGGCGAGCCCGGAAGCACGAAGCCGAGCCGTACGGACAAGACAAAGAAAGACAGAACTCTGGAGGTACGCCCGTTTCCATCCGCGAAGGGATGAATCCAGTTGAGACGCCACATCACGTAGGCGGCCAGATGAATGGCCGGCTTTTCCCAATTGTCATTCACGTAGTCGCAGAGCTCTTCAATGAGCTCTTGAACAAGATGCGCCCCGACAGGCTCATGCTTGCTGTTTACGATTTCCACATCGCCCGGCCGTTGCATTCCCGCATAAGCGCTAATCCCGCGCAGAGCTTCTCGCTGGAACGCATAGATCAGTGAAGGCCGTAGCTTGAAAGGCGTTCGCTCAAGCGCTTGATAGACGCTTTTCTCTGCGAAGTCATACTGGCGGAGGCCGTTTGCGGCCTCCGCTTCGGCTTTTAGCTGCGGATCGGTAATGATCTCAGGTTCGAGCGCGTGGCTGTGCCGTTCTTTGCGAGGTTCATCGCTCATCAGCCGCCAGCTTGTCCGCTTGGCGATCGATCATTTCACGCGTGATCAGGCTGTTTTCGAAAGCCGTATTCCCATAGGCGAAGCTACGACGCTGCTCCTCACGTTCCGCTGGGCTCGGTGTAACCCGCTTGGCCACTTCGATTAACGTCTTGAGTTCTTCAGTCATGGCAAGCTCTCCCGCACTTCCAGAATCAAGTCATACATTTGGTCTGACAACGGCGCTAGCGTTTTCCAGTTGCGTAAATTTTGTCTTAGGCGATGTGACAAGGCTGCCACGAGGGCCGTCACCAGCACGCCCAGGGCCGCAGAGCGGCAACCGATTCGCCTGCCGTCAATGACGAATAAATGGTTTACAAACACAAAAAAATAGCTCCCGACGCTTGCACGAAGCCATCGAGATAACCATCTCTGGAGCGTTTGCTTTGTCAAACACAGAACGGCCCGGTCCGGTGTTAGCGCACCGGCCGGGCCCTATCCTCAACCTGGCGGCTAAGGAAGATGTGATCACATGCACACCATTTGTATTTCGGACAACGGTTGTCAAGTGGCTACGTTCCCCATGGTCGCCATTTAATGAAAGACCAATGGAACTATGAGCATTCTCTTCAGCACGAACAAACCAAAAACGCTGCTCGAGCGACTTCGCTGGTGTATCGACCAGAACCACATTGAAACGTGGACTTACGACGGCAACGGCGACTTCACCCATACGCCAAACCAATTTCGCCATATGGCGTGGATGCGTCCATTCATCGTAGAGGATGGGCTTGCATTCGGGATCATCGGCCGCAAGGACCGGCATCTCACGAAGGGTCTCTATGGGGTTTACCATGGACGACTCGCCGAGTGCGTCACTAACCACGCGGACGATCTGTTCACCGCGTCGGTGCAGACGGCGATCGGCAACACCCGGTTCGATCTGTTCGATGGGCCGGTGGTGCCTCCTCCGGCGCTCTCGCCGATGGAGCGCCTGCTGCTGAGCTGAACTGGGCTGGCCGTGCTGCCTGGATTGGCAGCACGGCACCGCAACAAGACGCCAAACCAGCTAGGAAGCCTGTCCGTGCCCGCAGCAAACCCCGCCCGCAGTCTGGCAGCCCTATGGCCGTAACGCACCAGCGTGCCCCGCCTGCGACCCGTGGCGCCCTTGTCGGCGCGCTGGCCCGCCAGGCAGAGGCGTTCAGGATGAATGCACAGCTTGGCCTGGACACGCGCCTTGCGCCTGAGGCGGCGCTGGCACTGGCGGAGGTGCTCTGGCGGCGCAGCTGCGACTCGAAGCGCTGTACCAAGCGCGTTACGGCGACAAAGTCCCGGAGAGAACCCCGGATCGCGGCGTGGACGGCCGCTAAGCCTTTGCTGAGTGGCGGATTTTGGCTCTGTGCCCAGCTTGTTTCTACTCCGCGGGTTGCAGGTTCGAGTCCTGCCGGGATCGCCATTCACCATTTGCAAAGCCGGCGCCCATCACGAAGGCGTGGGTAACCATATGCCGGCCTTTGAACTGCGCAGATCAGCCCTATGTAACCGCCGGACGAGATGCGTCCGATAGGTTTTGAATGCAGCAATCCGAGCTGACGAGAATGGCGATCGCATCTGCGGTCGCGGTCGTTGCGATATCGTATCTGGCAGTCGACGCAGGCGTGGTGAACACCAATGTGGTCACGCGGCCCATCAAGCTGGCGCAGGCCTCGATCCTTGGCGCCGCAACGGGACAACGTCAGCCTGCATTTACCCTTCAGGAATGGGCGCGCCGCGACCGCGAGAAGCCGCAACTGGAATATTGCCTGGCGGTCGACTGATCGACGCGCCCTCCGCCGGGCCGTCGACAGACACGTCACCGCCTGCCGGCTGATGACCGCGCCACCACCGCGCAATGGCAGCGGTGAGATCGCCCCACACCTCGGTCGGCAGATCCGGAACCGCCACCCGGACACTGTACTGATCCGTCGTCGCATCGTGAAACCATTCGGTCGCGGCGAAGTCGAACCCGAAGCTGCCGGCGTGGCGGATGGGAAAGCCCTCGCGGCGCAATTCGCAGCTCATGTCCTCGGCAGCCTGCCGCGCTGCCGCCTCGTCGAGCGCGCGCTGTCCGCGAAGGGTCACGTAGAGACCGTGGGTGAAGCGAAGCTGAGCCGAGAGCGCCGGGATCTCGGCGGCAAAGTATCGCGCCGAGCTTCGGCCGTTACGCAAGATCGCCGCCACGCGCCGCTTCGTCAGCGCCCAGTACGCCGCGCTGCCTGCGAAGGGCGGGAAGTGGGCCGGCAATGCCGCACCGCCGAGCAGCCGCACCGCATTGCGCGTTTCGGACGCGAGACGTGTCCATTCAATGTCCCCTGCCCGCGGCGAACGCTCATGCCCGTGCACGAAGACGGCTGAGCCGAGCCTGCCATATTCCGCTCCGAGCGAGTCGAGCTTGTTGTGGCTTCGCACCAGCACCAGCGGAATTCCGTGCCACCTGGCCCACCTCGAGACCCGCCTGATGCGACCGGACCTGCCGGCGAAGCACGTCGTATCGAAAATCAGGAGATCGAGTCCCGAGCCGTCACGGCGCAGCACCGCTTCGATGGCGCCGGCGACGGAGCAGGAATCCAGCAGGAGGATCCGCGGCGAGCCCACCCGTGCCAACGCATCGCCGAGCGGCAGCGTCAAGGCCTCGATCCGCAAATGCGGGATGAAGCTTCGGATCAGCTCCAGCGACTCGCCGTAGGAGCCTGGCAGCACCAGGATGTCGGCCTTCGCAACGATCCGCGCGGAGGCAAGCAGCACCGCGGAGATCGCCGCCATTCCCGAGGCGGTGTAGATCGCCGTGCTCGTGCAGCCGCCGTCGAGCGCGTAGAACGACGGCCCGCGTACCGTGAGATCGGCCCGCTGGTAATCGTAACTGAACTCGAACGGCCCGCTGGCGGGATCGGCCGTGTGCGACCAGGCTGTCTCGGTCGCCTTCCACTCGTGCAATTCGTGCTCCGCCCTGAGCGCCGCAGTGATCTGGAATTTGGATCGGACGACGTCGTCGACGGAACACGGCGGCGCCAAGTCGAGCGGGTTTCTCAGGCTGCCGTTCAACAGCCTGAGTTCCGCGTGCTTGCGCTCCAGATAGGCTCGAATGGTCTCCATTGCGCTTCTTGACAGATCCAGTCAGGCGTCAACGTCTGGAAAACCCAGCGGGTCCAACGCGCCCGCTGCAACGAACAGGCACCTTCGCAGTTGAATCCATGCAAGGAGGACAGCATGGCTGACATCAGAGAGCACATGAAAATCATCGGCAAGGACGGCGCACATGTCGGCACCGTCGATCGGCTCGAGGGCAACCGCATCAAGCTGACGCGCAAGGACAGCCCGGAAGGTCACAAGGACCATCACCACTATATCGACACGAAATATGTCGGTGCCGTCGAAGGCGACGTCGTCAAGCTGTCGGTGAATGCCGATGCCGTTCCGAAGACGGAAGCGGCGTAAAACACTGAGCCCCCGCGGGGCTTTTGTTTGTTCACGGTCCGACTCCGCTTCGTTCGCAAGCACGAATCGCAACCGCAATTCGATGGCGCGGCGCATTCGTTAACGATAGCTTGCTGCGGTGGAAGATCGCTGCAATTCGATGGCCTTTATCACTGCGGATCGATCGGGAACGAATGCGCGATCAGCGCGTTTGACAACCGAACAGAGTGGTGCCGACCCGCCAGCCCCGGTCGGCTTTGAAGGACCCCGTGCTTGTCCCCCGAGCACGGGGTTTTTCTCATGTCAGTGCTATCGGGCCGGCGGTCTGTGTCCGGCCGCATGCGAGGCGCCGGCTTGCTCATCGCGCAGATCGCGGGCGAGTTCGTGCCATGCCAGGGCCAGTTGGATCAGCCGTTGCCGGTCGACACCCTCGGCCTCCGCGGCGCGCTTCATTGCGGCCTCGGCCTCATGTTGCGGATCGTACTCGGTGTACATGAGACAGACTCTAGCCGGCCATCTGGACAAGCGCGTGGCAATTTCGTTCCGTATGATTGCGGGGTCCCCCGCCAGCCGCGTGGACCGATCTGTGAACCACGTCACAGCCTGTCCGCGACATCTCCGCTAAACAAGCTGCCAAGGCTTCATGGGTGATGTCCGATCATGACACGCAAAGCAGCAACCGAAGTCATCGTGCCGACGCAGCGACATCGCGCGGACCTGCTCGGCATCGCCTATCTCGGTACCATCGGCGTCGTCATGGTGGCCTGGATCGCCGGCCTGGTCTGGGCCTCGATCGCGTTCTTCAACTGGCTCGTGTCCTGACGCGCGACGTGGTCGGTCTACCCGCTGATCCTGCCTTAGATTAGGCTGGGCAGCACCTGCGCGAGTTTAATTCCGCCGCAAACGATCATGGCCCAGAGCGCCAGGCTGATCTGGATGGCATCCAGCATGTCCCACATCCCCGCGAATCATCCCGTCATTTTTCTTTGAGATTTGCGTGGAGCGGCGGCGAGCGCCAGAGCCAATTCGAAGCAACCGCCGGTGTGCAAGAAGATGAGGCGGGCCCGAGCCCGCCTCAATGGTCCGATCCGGCCAGGAAAACTCAATAGAAAACTCAATAGCAGGCGCGGGGGTCGGCCTGCACATATTGGCCGTTCGGATAACGGTAGTAGCAGGCACCCTGCGCCCAGTAATAGCCGGGCTGGGCTGCAGCGGTCGCACCGGCGATTGCGCCCGTTGCACCGCCGAGGACCGCGCCAGCGGCAGCCCCTGTTGCATTGCCTGAGATCAGCCCGCCCAGCAGGCCGCCGACGATCGCGCCGCCAAGCGCGCTTGCGCCGGGATCAGCCGGTGGCGGCGGCGGAGGTGGCGGCGCATAGGCCACCGGAGGCGGGGCGTAGGCTACCGGCACGTCGTCGATATAGTCCTCTGAGATGTAGGCCGGCGGGCCAGCCATGCGCTGCGGATAATAGTACCAGACGCCGCCAACGTCCCACCACCAGCCGGACCGGCCATGGCGGACTTCGTGGCGCCAGCGTCCGCCCTCCCAGGCGAGATTGCCGCGATAGCTGTGTCCGCCCCAGTCCCGTGCCGGAGCAGGACCGCGCGCAACATGACGTCCGGGCGGCGGGCCGCCGGCATTGTGACCTGCATGGGGCTGACCGCCGGGCTGCGCAGGGCGGGTCGCCTGCTGGGGTGGAGGGCCCTTGCGCATGGTCGGATTGGCCTGTGGCGGCGCGCCTGCGGCCGGCCCGGCCGGCGGTGGGCTGGCGTCTTTCGGTGGCCTGGCCTCCTGGGCCTGCGCCGACAGCGCGAGCAACGAAATGGCGGAGACCACGGGAAGGATGATCTTGATGCGTTTGGACGCACTCATGCGTGCTAGCCCCCTGCTCTTTCCATGGCCATGATTTCCGGGCGCGATCGACGAATCGCCACGCGCCGGGCTGATGCCGGCCGAAATCACTGCCCTGCTTGATCGGCTAAGTCCCGTTACAAATGATTAAGATCAGGGCCTTTTTTCAGCCCTGCGGGTCGTGCGGGATCGCGCCTACCGCGCCGGCTCGATCACGTTGCAATTGCTTCGCCCGGACATCAGGCAATCCTGCATCTTGCTGGCTGCCGTCAGATCCCGGGCCAGCCACCAGCCGACGCCGAGGATCACGACCGCGATGATCAATCCTGCGAGCGCGCCGCGGCGGTCGCCGCCGGACGGACGCTTGGGCTGACGTTTCGGTCGAAGATTGGGCTCCTCGCCCCGTTCGGATCTGGACTCTGGTTTCGACATGGCCGCCTGGTCACGCTGGCGCGCTGGCTTTACCACCTCTGCGGCGTCGCGTCACATCCCGATCACCCGGCCCAATTCAGCCCCGGGTCTGCCGGATCGCATCCTTGCGCAAGGTTTCGACCGCCGGAATTGCCTCCTGAACGCGCGGTGCGCAGCTCGTGAGCACGAATGCAGTCCGGGTGCATTCCCAATCCGCTCCCAGCACCGCACTTTCGATGGGCTGCGGACGTGCGAGCAGCAGCGCGGCGCCGGCCACGGCGAAGGCAATCGCCAGCGCTTTCAGGCTTGGTCTTGAGATCGTCATGCCCGTGCTCCGTCTCGTACGGGGCGGACGCTAGGCGTCGCCCGTGTGCCCCGTTTATGAGGGACATCACAATTCAGCAGTTTTTCCGGGCTACGAGAGATCGTCGGGGGGGCGATTTTTCGTTGACCTGATCGGCTGCGATTATGGGTGGCTTCGCGACGCGCGCCGATGTACACGCTTCTGCGTCGCGTGGCGCCTGCTATGCCCAGCCGACGTACCAACAGGCACCGATGTAGGATCGAAAGCGAGGAAGACAAGGCTCGTCGATGAGTGGATTCAGGGAACCCGGCTTTGCAGACCGGCAAAAGGCGGCGCAGGACGCTCGCAAAAATCTTTTGAACAAGTTCAAGTCGCAGCCGGGCCCCGATGATCCGGCGGTGATTGCGCGCCGCGCTGAACGCGAGGCCCTCGCGGCCAAGCGCGCCGAGGCAAAGGCCGCGCGCGAGGCCGAAAAGGCCGAACAGAAGCGCCTCGAGGAAGAGGCCAAGGCGGCGGAAGCTGCGCGGATCGCGCGGGAGGCCGAGGAAGCCGCCGAGAGGCTGGCTGCGCTCGAGGCCGAGCAGAAGGCCAAGCGCGATGCGCGCTACGCCGCCCGCAAAGCGAAGCGCAAGTAAGACTCGCCGGTCACGTTCAATTGAACTTGAACTGAACAATCATTCCGGAGGCGGCCTCAAAGGCCGCCGCCGGAATTCGAGAGGGCGCGACCCGCCAAAGGGCGTTGCGCGATGACGGCCCTGGATCAGTTCTTCTTCATCATCCCGTCGTCTTTCTTCATGCCGTCCTTCGACATGTGGTCCTTCTTCATGCCGTCGTCCTTGGACATGGTATCCTTCTTCATCATGCCGTCCTTGGACATCGTGTCCTTTTTCATCATGCCGTCGTCCTTGCCCATTTTGTCCTGAGCAAAAGCGGCCGGCGCAAACGCGAGGCCTAGCGAGAGAGCGGCAGCCGAGACGCCGAGCACGATGCGGGTGCGAATGGTCATGGTTCATCTTTCCTTCGAGATGGTGTTTGTCAGCGACGGACGCCGCTATTCAATATCGACGGATCGCCAGTCGGCGTTGTTACGCCGCTGCCTATAAATTTTGGCGAGCCATCCGCTGGCCGCTGTACGACGTGCTTCGCGCTCACAACCGGGATCGCAAGTGTGCAGCGCAGCACGGCCGGCACTTGCCGGGGCATTCGGTCTCGAACTATCAGATGAGAGAATATCGGGTGGAAGACCGGCTAGGATGGGCCCGAACGCCGGTCTGACAAGACCCGACCCAAATCACACCAACAAGAACAGTCCAAAGAAACGATCAAAGGGATCACACCATGATTACGCGCCGACATCTGATCGCGACCGCCGTCGCGGCACCCGCCATTCTGCGCTTCGGCACTGGCACCGCGCAGGCCGCGACCACGCTGAAGATCTCACATCAATTTCCGGGCGGCACCATCGACAAGGGCGATTTCCGCGACCGGCTCTGCCGCATGTTCGCCGCTGAAGTTGCCAAGCGCAGCAACGGCGACATTGCCGCCGAGATCTATCCGAACTCCTCGCTGATCAAGACCAACGCGCAGTTCTCCGCCATGCGCAAGGGCGCGCTCGATATCAGCCTCTATCCGATGCCCTATGCCGGCGGCGAGGTGCCGGAAACCAATATCGGCCTGATGCCGGGCCTGGTGACCACCTACGACCAGGGCCTGCGCTGGAAGAAGGAGCCCGTCGGCAAGGCGCTGACCGACTTCCTCGCCGACAAGGGCATCATCCTGCTCACCTGGGTCTGGCAGGCCGGCGGCGTCGCCAGCCGCTCCAAGCCGATCGTCGCGCCGGAAGACGCCAAGGGCCTGAAGGTGCGCGGCGGCTCGCGCGAGATGGACATGGTGCTGCAGACCGCCGGCGCCTCGGTGCTGTCGGTGCCTTCCAACGAAATCTACGCGGCGATGCAGACCGGCGCCTGCGATGCCGGCATCACCTCCTCGACCAGCCTGATCTCGTTCCGCCTGGAAGAGGTCGCGAAGTCGCTGACATCAGGGGCAGGCGCCTCCTACTGGTTCATGCTCGAGCCGCTGATGATGTCGAAAGCGATCTTCGACAAGCTGCCGAAGAACCATCAGGACATCCTGCTCGCGGTCGGCACCGAGCTCGAAGCCTTCGGCCGCAAGGGCGCGCAGGACGACGACGTCGAGGTCGCCAAGGTCTATGAGAAGGCCGGCGCCAAGGTCTCGGTTCTGGATGCCGCGACCGTCGGCAAATGGCGCGACATCGCGCGCGACACCGCGTGGAAGGATTACAGCGCCAAGACCGCGACCGCCGCAAACCTGCTCAAGCTCGCCATCGACGTCGCGGCATGAGCCACGGTCCGCTTCCGGATCGTGACGACCAGGCGAGCGTTGCCGCAGGGACCGGCCCTGCGGCGGCGATCGATCGCGGTCTCGCCGTCCTCAACAGCATCATCGTCGTGTTCGCCGCGATTGCGCTGGTCGCCGCCTGCACCATCCTGAGCTACAGCGTGCTCAGCCGCGCGCTGTTCAAGGCCGCCAATTACTGGCAGGACGAGGCCGCCGTGTTCCTCCTGGTCGGCGCCACCTTCATGACGGCGGCCTATGTGCAGCAGAATCGCGGTCATATCGGCATCGAGGCCTTCGTCGGCCTGCTGTCGCCATTCGCGAACCAGGTTCGCCTCTGGCTGGTCGATGCCGCCACATTCCTGTTCTGCGCCTTCTTCACCTGGAAGTCCTGGACACTGGCCCATGAGGCCTATGTCGACGGCCAGGTCTCCAACTCGATGTGGTCGCCGCCGCTCGCGATCCCCTACTCGCTGATGGCACTCGGGATGAGCCTGCTCTGCCTCCAGATCCTCGTGCAGCTTGCGCTGCCCTTCACCGGAGCCAAGCGGCCATGAGCGTTTTCGGCATTGGCCTTGCCTACGGCATTGCGACGCTGCTGGTGATGTTCTCGGGCATGCCGATTGCGTTCGCGCTCGGCGCGGTCGCGGTCGTGTTCATGGGCATCTACATGCCCTCGGCCTCGCTCGATACGGTGACGCAGAACGTCTACGAGGAGATGGCCTCGATCACGCTGCTGTCGATCCCGCTCTTCATCCTGAAGGGCGCGGCGATCGGCAAGTCGCGCGCGGGCCAGGATCTCTATTCGGCGTTGCACGCCTGGCTGCATCGCGTGCCCGGCGGCCTCGGCGTCGCCAACGTGTTCGCCTGCGCATTGTTCGCGGCGATGGCCGGCTCCTCGCCCGCGACCTGCTCGGCGATCGGCTCGGCCGGCATCCCCGAGATGCGCAAGCGCGGCTATTCCGGCGGCTTTGCAGCTGGGATCATCGCCGCCGGCGGCACGCTCGGCATCCTGCTTCCGCCCTCGATCACCATGATCCTGTTCGCGGTCGCCGCCGAAAAGTCGCTCGGGCGGTTGTTCCTCGCCGGCATCGGACCGGGCCTGCTGCTGGTCACGCTGTTCGGCGCCTATGCCGTGATCCGCTTCCGCCAGGAATACAGGGCGGCCGAAGCGGTCTACAAGAACGGCGGGCCGGAGGCTGCGATCCTCACCCGCGACGAATATACGCTCGCCGAGCGCTTCAGCGTGCTGCCGCGCGTGATCCCCTTCGTGCTGCTGCTCACCGGTGTCATGGTCGCGCTCTATGGCGGCTACGCCACGCCGTCGGAAACCGCGGGCCTCGGCGGCCTCCTGGCGCTGGCGCTGATCGCGGCAATCTACAGCGTGTGGCGGCCGAGCGACCTCGCCCCGATCATGAAGTCGACGATCCGGGAATCGACCATGCTGATGATGATCATCGGCATGTCGCTGCTCTATTCCTACGTGATGAGCTATCTGCACATCTCGCAATCGGTGGCCGAAGCCATCGTCGCGATGCATTTGCCGCGCTGGGAGCTGCTGTTCGCGATCCTCGTCATGGTCGTCGTGCTCGGCTTCTTCCTGCCGCCGGTCTCGATCATCCTGATGACGGCGCCGATCATCCTGCCGCCGCTCCGCGCCGCCAACTTCGACATCATCTGGTTCGGCGTGGTCATGACCATCGTGATGGAGATGGGGTTGATCCATCCACCCGTCGGCCTCAACATCTTCGTCATCCGCAACGTCGCGCCTGATATTCCCCTGCGCGAGGTGATCTGGGGCACGCTGCCCTTCGTGCTCTTGATGATGCTCGCGGTGCTGCTGCTCTGCTTCGTGCCGGGGATTTCGACCTGGCTCCCGGACCTCGTGATGGGGCCGGACGGCAGCAGGTGACGCTGCGGTCGCTATCGTAGGGTGGGCAAAGCGAAGCGTGCCCACCACCTGTCGGCGATCACGAAGAGATGGTGGGCACGGCGCTGCGCGCCTTTGCCCACCCTACGAATTCTCTTTCCGCCGCGACTTCGGCGCATTCGCCACCACCTGCAGCAGGTCCTTGCGCACGGCTTCGATGTGCAGCTCCAGAAACCGGCAGGCCTCGTCCACTTTCTCCGCACGGCAGAGCGCGATCAGCTGGGCGTGCTCCTTCTCGGCAATGCCCATCGCCTTGGTGTTGGAGAGCTGTAGGCGCGTGTAGCGATCGCTGGTCTGCAGCAGCGACAGTACGATCGCGCGGGTGCGCGGCTGCGGCGCGTGAACGTAGAGCGCCATGTGGAAGTCGGCGTTGAGCTGGCCCCACTCACTGACGTTGCGCGCCTTGATCGCCTTCTCGAAACTCCTGTGGATGTTATCGAGCCCGTCGAAATCCTCAGTCGTGAAACGCGGCGCCGACTGCGCCAGCAATCGCGGCTCCAGGATGCGGCGCAGGTCGAAAACGTCGTTGATCTCGTCCAGCGACAGCTCGGATACGATGGCGCCCTTCTGCGGAACGATCCGCACCAGGCCTTCCGCCTCGAGCTGGAATAACGCCTCGCGCACGGGAATGCGGCTGACGCCATAGGCCTCGCCGAGCGCGTCCTGGCGCAGTTGCGATCCGGCCGGATAGGTGCCGTCGAGGATTGCCTGGCGGAGCTGGTCGACGATCGCAGCCGACAGGGTGCGATGCTTCAGAGGCTGTTTCATCTGACTTTCCGTCCTGCTTTCCGACTCGTCCGGCCGAAGCGGTCCCTCTCTTGCATGTTGACGTGTCCCGCAAAAGCCGGTGCCCAGCAAAAGCGCGTCCTGCCGCCGAATTGACCGCAATCTCCGTTTGACTCCCAAAATGTATAAATTATACATTTGGCAATCGCACGACAAATCTTCGGGGGTTGGGGCCTCTTTCATGATCGAGCAGACGATGCCGGCCACGCGCGCGCTCAGCCTCCGACGTACGATCGTCCGGATGTCGAGCGCCCTGCTCGCGTTTGAGCGGCTGGCGTTGATGGGCCTGATGTATCTGCTCACCGGCCTGATCCTGGTGAACGTCGTCACCCGCTACTCGCACTTCCCGATCTACTGGATCGACGAATCCGCCGTTTATTGCGTGGTCTGGCTGACCTTCATCGGGGCGTCCGCGATGACGCGGCTGCGGCTCGATTTTGCGGTGTCCATGCTGACGGAGCGGCTGTCGCCGCGGCGCCAGAAGATCGCAAAAGTGATCTCGACGGGCATGGTCGTCGTGTTCGGCGTTGCCCTGACCGTCACCTGCGTGCTCTGGATGGACCCGATCGGATTGGCGATCGTCGGCTTCGACGGGCGCAAGCTCGCGGCCGAGACCTTCAACTTCCTCTATACCGAGCGCACCCAGACGCTGAACTGGCCGACCTGGGTGCTCTATCTCACGTTGCCGATCTTCGCGGTGTCGATGACCATCCACGGCCTCGCCAATCTGCTGGAAGATCTCGGGCTGGTCCCGCGCACGCCGCTGACAGGCTTCCAGCTCTCCGAGCTCGACGGGGTCAATTGATGATCACGTCCGCCGCCTTCGTCGCGTTCATGCTGGTCGGCGTGCCAATCGGCCTCTGCCTCTGCCTCGCCGGGCTCGTCTATATCGCGGCGTCCGGCAACCCGGTGCTGTTCCAGTCCTATCCGCTTCAGCTGTTCGGCGGCGTCGACAGCTACGGCCTGATCGCGATCCCGCTGTTCATCCTGATCGGCGAGATCATGAACGGCGGCGGCATCACGCGGCGCATCGTCGACATGGCGATGGCCTTCGTCGGCTCGCTCAAGGGCGGGCTCGCCTACGTCAACATCCTCGCCAACATGTTCATCTCCTCCATCCTGGGATCGGCAACCGCGCAGGTCGCGATCATGGCCCAGATCATGGTGCCGGAGATGGAGAAGAAGGCTACGACAAGACGTTTGCGGCGGGTCTCACCGCCTATGGCGGCATGCTCGGCCCGATCATCCCGCCCTCGGTGATGTTCGTGGTCTACAGCGTGCTGGCGCAGGTCTCGGTCAGCGACATGCTGATCGCCGGCATCGTGCCCGGCGTCATCCTCACCGTGATGTTCTGCCTCGTCATCGCGCTGATGGGCTACATCTACAACTATCCCCGCGCCGACTATCAGACGCCGCGCCAGCGCGTCATGACGATCCTGCGGACCTCGCCGACGCTGCTGATCCCGATCGTCATCGTCGGCACCATTCTCGGCGGCCTCGCCAACGCCACGGAATCCGCCGCCGTCGGCGCCGTGGCCGCCGCGCTGGTCGGAAAGTTCTGGACCAGGGAGTTCGAGTTCTCGCAGCTGCCGCAGATGATGCTGCGCAGCGCCATCTATTCGGCGATCGTGCTGTTTCTGGTCGCGGCCGCCGCCGTGTTCTCCTGGGTCCTGATCTTCGGCAAGGTGCCGCAGGAGACCGCGGCCTGGATCCAGACCGCCGCCAAGGATCCCGTCAGCTTCATGCTGATCTGCAACGCCATCCTGCTGGTGATCGGCACTGTAATCGACGGCATTCCCGGCCTGATCATGACGGTGCCGATCCTGCTGCCGGTCGCAACCGAGATCTATCACATCGACCCCCGGCAGTTCGGCGTCGTCGTGGTGATCAACCTCGTGCTCGGCCTTTTGTCGCCGCCGGTCGGGCTTTGCTTCTTCGTCGCGGCCGCCGTCACCGGCGCCAAGCCCGGCAGGATGTTCATGGTGACGCTGCCCTTCTTCGTCATCTCCTGCGTCCTCCTGGTGCTGCTCTCGCTCTATCCCTCGCTCTCGCTGATCCTCGTCAAATAGGCCCATCCGAAAGGAGCCCGACCATGCCGCTTTCACGCCGCCACTTTCTCGCCGCCAGTGCCGCCGCCTCGGTGTTCGCGCCGTCGCTGGCGCTCGCCCAGGCCAAGGAATTCCGTCTCGGCCTGATCACGCCGAACGGCCATTCCTGGAACAAGGCCGCGCTCAAATTCGGCGACGAGCTCAAGGCTGCCACCAACGGCCGCCTGACCTTGACCGTGTTTCACTCCGGCCAGCTCGGCAACGAGACCGCGATGATGCAGCAATTGCAATCCGGCGCGCTCGACATGGGCTTCATCCAGGCCGCCGAGCTCGGCTCGCGCGTGCCGCACATCGCCGCGATCAACGCGCCCTATATCGTGCGCTCGACGCCGGCGGTGGCGAAGTTCGTGCTGCATCCGGCGGCGGTGAAGCTGTTCGAGGTGCTGCCGCAGGAGACCGGCACGATCGGGCTCGGCTGGGGCATCACCGGCATGCGCGCGGTGTTCTCCTCCAAGGACCTGAACTCGCTGGCCGACATCAAGGGCATGAAGCTGCGCATCAACCCGACACCGGTCTATCGCGATTTCTATTCATCGCTCGGCGCAGCGCCGACGCCGATTCCGACGCCGCAGGTGTTCGATGCCATGGCCAACGGCCAGGTCGACGGCCTCGAAGCCGATCTCGAATTCTCCTGGAACCAGCGCTTCGACAAGGTGTCGAAGGTGATCCTGCAAATGAACGCCGTCTTCATGCCGATGGCCGCGGTGGTCTCCGGCCGGGTCTGGCAGTCGCTGCCCGCCGCCGACCGCGAGCTGATCACCAAGACGATCAAGTCGACGCTGGACGCGCAGATCGACGAGCTCGCCGGCAACGAGCCCACGCTGATCGAGAACTTCAAGAAAGCGCCGATCCCGATCCGCCAGGTCGATGCCAAGGACACCGAGGCCGTGATCGCCGAGTTCGACAAGATCTGGCTGCCCAAGGCCCCCGTCCTCGCCGAGCTACGCAAGGTCGGCGCGACGCTCTGATCCGGTTCCCCATCCCTTTCACAAAAGCCGGCGGCTCCAGCCCCCCGCCGGCATATTTACCTGGAGTCAAAACAATGAGCCGCCGCGTTGCCTGGGAAGGCGTCTTCCCGGCCGTCACCACTCAATTCCACGACGATCTCTCGCTCGACATCGACGCGACCGCCAAGGTGATGGACGGATTGATCCGCGACGGCGTCTCCGGCCTGATCGTCTGCGGCTCGGTCGGCGAGAACACCTCGCTGGAGCGCAAGGAGAAGGTCGCGATCATGGAGACCGCGAAGGCGGTCGCGAAGGGCCGCGTGCCCGTGCTGTGCGGCATCGCCGAGTTCACCACCGCCTTTGCGGTGGAGACCGCGAAGGAAGCCGCACGCATCGGCATCGACGGCGTCATGGTGATGCCGGCGCTGGTCTATTCCTCCAAGCCGCACGAGACCGCCGCGCATTTCCGCGCCGTCGCCTCTGCGACCGACCTGCCGGTGATGCTCTACAACAATCCGCCGATCTACAAGAACGACGTCACACCCGACATCCTGACCTCGCTCGCCGACGTCGAGACCGTGGTCTGCTTCAAGGATTCCTCCGGCGACACGCGACGATTCATCGACACCAGGAACATGGTCGGTGACCGCTTCGTGCTGTTCGCAGGTCTCGACGACGTCATCGTCGAGAGCGTCGCCATGGGTGCCGTCGGCTGGGTCTCCGGCATGTCCAACGCCTTCCCGCGCGAAGGCGAAACGCTGTTCCGCCTCGCCAAGGCCGGACGCTTGGCCGAAGCGATGCCGCTCTACGAATGGTTCATGCCGCTCTTGCATCTCGATGCCCGCCCGGACCTCGTCCAGTGCATCAAGCTGTGCGAGCACATCATGGGCCGCGGCACCGCCCTGACCCGCCCGCCCCGCCTCGCACTGCTGCCGCACGAGAAGGCCGAGGTCGAGGCCATGATGGCCCGTGCGTTGAAGAACCGGCCGCAGCTGCCCGATGTCGGCCTGAAGGCGGCTTGATGGCAGGTCTCGTAGGGTGGGCAAAGCGAAAGCGTGCCCACCTTCCGCCAACGATTGTGAAAGATGGTGGGCACGGCGCTTCGCGCCTTTGCCCACCCTACGAAGGCTCTCTCACTTGTCATTGCGAGGAGCGAAGCGACGAAGCAATCCAGACCGCCTCAACGGAAAGACTCTGGATTGCTTCGCTGCGCTCGCAATGACGGAGACTTACGAACCCACCTGCTTCTTCTTCGCGTTCAGCGCGGAGGCCACGCGGCTCACGGGCGGCTTGCCCAACACGACGCTCATCTCATTCGTCGCTGCCAGCAGCTTGTCCATATCGACGCCGGTCCTGATACCCATGCCCTCGAGCATGTAGACGACATCCTCGGTCGCGACATTGCCGGTCGCGCCCGGCGCATAGGGACAGCCGCCGAGCCCACCGGCGGCGGCGTCGATGACGCGAACGCCCTCTTCCAGGCCCGCATAGAGGTTGGCGAGCGCCTGACCATAGGTGTCGTGGAAATGCATCGCGAGTTTTGCTGGCGGGATGTTGGCGCTGACCGCGCGTAACATGTCCTTCGCCCTATCAGGCGTGCCGACGCCGATGGTGTCGCCGAGCGAGATCTCATAGCATCCGAGATCCCACAGCGTGCTCGCAAGATCGGCCACCGCCTTCGGCTTGATCTCGCCATCGAACGGACAGCCGAGCACGCAGGAGATATAGCCGCGCACCTTGACGCCATCGTCCCTAGCGCGCGCCAGCACCGGCTTGAAGCGCTCGATGGACTCCGCAACCGTGCAGTTGATGTTCGCCCGCGAAAATCCTTCGGAGGCCGCCGCGAACACGGAGACCACTTTGGCGCCCGCAGCGCGCGCGGCGTCATAGCCCTTCTCGTTCGGTACCAGCACGTGGAATTCGGCGTCCTTCACATGCGCGACGCCGCGCAGCACGGCGTCCGAGCTTGCCATCTGCGGGATGGCCTTGGGCGAGACGAAGGCGCCGACCTCGACCGTATGTAGCCCGGCCGCGACCAGCGCCTCGACAAACGCGATGCGCGCCTCGACGCTGACAGGCGTCTTCTCGTTCTGGAGGCCGTCGCGCGGCCCCATTTCGATGATGCGGACCTGGTCGCTCATGTCACTCTCCTGCAGGCTCGACCACGGCGAGCTCGACGCCCTCCTGCACGATGTCCCCGACCTTGCACTTGATGGATTTCAGCACACCGGCATAGGGCGCGCGCAGCGTCTGCTCCATCTTCATCACTTCGAGCGTGAGGATCGGCGCACCCTTCTCCAGCTTGGCACCCTCCTCGGCCAGCACGGCGACGACGGTTCCCGGCAGCGGCGCTGCGATCTTGTCCTCGCCGACATGCTCCTCGCTCTCGCCGCCGAATGGATCGACCCAGTGCAGGTCGAAGCGGCCGTTGCGGGTGCGCAGGTACAGTTCGTGGCCGTCGATCACAGCCGCAACCGACGATTTGACGCCGTCAAGCGTGAGATCGAATCCGCCGTCCTTGGCCGCGATCGTGAACGCCAGCTCGCGCTCGCCGATCACCAGCGTCGCCGGCCCGCTGCCGTAGTTCAGCGTGATCTTCTGCTCCGGACCATGGCCGACGCGGAAGGCAAAGCTGCGCTGGCGGCGGCCGACCGGCTGCCAGCCAAAGGTCTGCCAGGGCGAATTCGCTTCCGCCTGCGCCGTCTGCCGCTCCTCGTTGACGATTGCACCGACTGCGGCGCAGAGCTCGAGCTCTCCAGGCGCCGGCGCCGCCGACGTCAGTACCGCCAGCTCGCGCTCGATGAAGCCGGTGTCGATCGCGTTCGCGCGCACCTTCGGGTGCGTGATCAGCGCGGACAGGAACGGGATGTTGGTGACGATGCCGCGGACATCGGACTCCTCCAGGCCGCGGTTCAGGCGGTCGATCGCAACGTCCCGCGTGGGCGCCCATGCAACCGTTTTTGCCAACATCGCATCGTAGTAGGGCGAGACGCTATCGCCCTCGCGATAGCCGGCGTCGATGCGCAGGCCGCCGGTTTCCGCCGGCATGCGCCAGGTCGAGATTCTGCCGACCGACGGCATGAAGTTCTTGGTCGGGTTCTCGGCGTAGACGCGCGCCTCGATGGCATGGCCGTTGAGCTTGATCTCGTCCTGCTTCAAGGGCAGCGCCTCGCCGAAGGCGACGCGCAGCTGCCACTCGACGAGATCAATCCCGGTGATCAGCTCGGTTACGGGATGCTCAACTTGCAGGCGCGTGTTCATCTCGATGAAGAACACATCCTTGCCGTCGGAGACGAACTCGATGGTGCCGGCACCGACATAGTTCACGGCGCCCGCTGCCTTTCGCGCGGCAGCACAAACTGTCTCGCGCTGCGCGGCATTGAGCGTTGGCGATGGCGCCTCCTCGATCACCTTCTGGTGCCGGCGCTGCAACGTGCATTCGCGCTCGAACAGCGAGAGCAGATTGCCATGGCTGTCGCCGATGATCTGCACTTCGATATGCCTGGGATTGTCGACGTACTTTTCAATCAGCATGCGGTCGTCGCCGAAGGCGGCCTTGGCCTCGCGCTTGGCGCTGACGATCGCAGGCGCAAGCTCATCAGCCGAGCGCACGATGCGCATGCCGCGACCGCCGCCGCCGGCCGAGGCCTTCACCAGCACGGGAAAGCCGACCTTCTCGGCCGCCTTCGCCAGCGTCGCGTCGTCCTGCGCATCGCCGTGATAGCCGGGCACCAGCGGCACGCCGGCCTGCTCCATCAGCTCTTTCGAGCCGGATTTCGAGCCCATCGCCGTCATCATCCCGGCGGTCGGGCCGACGAACACCAGCCCGGCGTCGAAGCAGGCTCGCGCAAACTCGGCATTTTCCGACAGGAAGCCGTAGCCGGGATGCACGGCCTCGGCGCCGGTCTTCCGCGCGGCCTCGATCAGCCGCTCGATATTGAGATAGCTGTCGCGGGCCCGGGCGGGCCCGAGCAACACGGCCGCGTCCGCGAGCGCGACGTGCATCGCATCGCGATCGGCTTCGGAATAGACCGCGACCGTGCGCAGGCCCATGGCCCGCGCGGTGCGGATGACGCGGCAGGCGATCTCGCCGCGGTTGGCGATCAGGAGCGTGCGAAAACGCCGGTAGAGCTTTGAGCGGTCCATCGCATCACATCCTGAACAGGCCGAATTTCGTCGGCTCGATCGGCGCATTCGACGCCGCCGAGAGGCCGAGGCCGAGCACGAGGCGCGTGTCGGCGGGGTCGATCACGCCGTCGTCCCACAGCCGTGCGGTTGCGTAATATGGGTGGCCCTGGCTCTCATATTGCGCGCGAATGGGCTCGCGGAATTTATCTTCCTCTTCCCTGGACCAGCTGTCGCCCTTGGCCTCGATATTGTCGCGGCGGACCTGGCTCAGCACCATCGAAGCCTGCTCGCCGCCCATCACCGAGATGCGCGCGTTCGGCCACATCCAAAGGAAGCGCGGCGCGTAGGCGCGGCCGCACATGCCGTAATTGCCGGCGCCATAGGAGCCGCCGATCACGACCGTAAATTTCGGCACCGACGCCGTCGCGACCGCCGTCACCAGCTTGGCGCCGTCGCGGGCGATGCCGCCGGCCTCGTATTTCTTGCCGACCATGAAGCCGGTGATGTTCTGCAGGAACACCAGCGGAATGCCGCGCTGGCAGCACAGCTCGATGAAATGCGCGCCCTTCAGCGAGCTCTCGCTGAACAAAATGCCGTTGTTGGCAATGATGCCGACCGGATAGCCCCAGATATGGGCGAATCCGCACACCAGGGTCGTGCCATAGAGCTTCTTGAACTCGTCGAACTCCGAGCCGTCGACGATGCGCGCGATGATGTCGCGCACGTCGAACGGCTTGCGGCCGTCGACCGGCACCACGCCGTAAATCTCCTCCGCCGCGAACAGCGGATCGCGCGGCTTATGCATGTTGAGGTTGGGCCGCGCGGACGGCTTCAGCGTGCCGACGATGCGCCGGGCGATGCCGATCGCATGCGCATCGTTCTGGGCGTAGTGATCGGTCACGCCGGACTGCCGCGAATGAACATCGGCGCCGCCGAGCTCCTCCGCGCTGACGACCTCGCCGGTCGCGGCCTTCACCAGCGGCGGGCCGCCGAGGAAGATGGTGCCTTGGTTGCGCACGATGATGCTCTCGTCCGACATCGCCGGCACATAGGCGCCACCGGCGGTGCAGGAGCCCATCACGATCGCGATCTGCGGAATGCCCTGCGACGACATCTGCGCCTGATTGTAGAAGATGCGGCCGAAGTGCCGCTCGTCCGGAAAGATCTCGTCCTGCAGCGGCAGGAAGGCGCCGCCGGAATCCACCAAGTAGACGCAGGGCAGATTGTTCTGCCGCGCGATGTCCTGCGCCCGCAGATGCTTCTTCACCGTCATCGGGTAGTAGGTGCCGCCCTTGATGGTGGCGTCGTTGGCGACGATCACGCATTCACGCCCCGAGATGCGGCCGACCCCGGTGACGACACTGGCCGAATGCACGTCGCCGCCATAGAGGCCGTAGGCCGCGAGCGGCGACAGCTCCAGGAACGAGGTGCCGGGATCGACCAACAGGTCGACGCGCTCACGCGCCAGCATCTTGCCGCGCGCGGTGTGGCGCTGGCGCGAGGCCTCGCCGCCGCCGCCGGCGACTTGGGCAAGCTTTTCGCGCAAGTCGGCGACGAGGCCGCGCATGGCCTCGGAATTGCGCGCAAAATCTGATGAAGACGGATCGATGCTGGAATGGAGCGGCATGGTGATTCCAATGGAGTAAGGGACTTAAGCCGTCTCGGCCATCAGCTCGCG
This sequence comes from Bradyrhizobium sp. SPXBL-02, assembly GCF_051853065.1. Classification (NCBI taxonomy): domain Bacteria; kingdom Pseudomonadati; phylum Pseudomonadota; class Alphaproteobacteria; order Hyphomicrobiales; family Nitrobacteraceae; genus Bradyrhizobium; species Bradyrhizobium sp. SPXBL-02. Next base: position 4,319,785 of record NZ_CP182474.1, read on the forward strand.
GCCGATCAGCATGCGCCGAACTTCGGAGGTGCCGGCGCCGATCTCGTAGAGTTTTGCGTCGCGCCACAGGCGGCCGACCGGGAATTCGGAGGTATAGCCGACCCCGCCGAGCGCCTGGATCGCCTCGCCCGCCATCCAGGTCGCCTTCTCCGCGGAATAGAGGATCGCAGCAGCAGCGTCCTTGCGCAGGCTGCGCGCATGGTCGGCGCGGTCGCAGGCGCGCCCCACCGCGTAGACATAGGCGCGCGTGGCCTGCCAGGTCGCGTACATGTCGGCGAGCTTGCCCTGCATCAGCTGGAAATCGCCAATCGGCTGACCGAACTGCTTGCGCTCGTGCATGTAGGGCACCACCGCGTCCATGCAGGCCGCCATGATGCCGAGCGGGCCGCCCGAGAGCACCGCGCGCTCATAGTCGAGGCCGGACATCAGCACCTTGACGCCCTCGCCCACCTTGCCCATCACGTTCTCCTCCGGCACCTCGCAATCGTCGAAGAACAGCGGATAGGTGTTGGAGCCGCGCATGCCGAGCTTGTCGAGATGCTGGCCGTGGGTGAAGCCCTTGAAGCCTTTCTCGATGAGGAAGGCGGTCATGCCGCGCGGACCGGCCTCCGGATCGGTCTTGGCATAGACCACCAGCACGTCGGCATCGCCGCCATTGGTGATCCACATCTTGGAGCCGTTGAGCACGTAGCGGTCGCCGCGCTTGTCGGCGCGCAGCTTCATCGAGACGACGTCGGAGCCGGCGCCGGGCTCGGACATCGCGAGCGCACCGACATATTCGCCTGAGATCAGCTTCGGCAGATAGCGCTGCCGCTGCGCGTCATTGCCGTTGCGGCGGATCTGGTTGACGCAGAGGTTGGAATGGGCGCCGTAGGACAGCCCCACGGCCGCCGAGCCGCGCGAGATTTCCTCCATGGCGACGATATGGGCGAGATAGCCCATGTTGGAGCCGCCATATTGCTCCGGCGCGGTCATGCCGAGCAGGCCGAGGTCGCCAAGGCGCTTCCACAGGTCTGCCGGGAACAGGTTGGCCTTCTCGATCTCGGCCGCGCGCGGCGTGATCTCCGCCTCCACGAAGGCGCGGAGCGTGTCGCGCAGCAGGCTGATGTCTTCGCCCAGATCGAAATCGATGCTCGGGATGTTCAAGGCGATTCCTCCGTAATTTGGGTCCGAACCTAGCGAGGTCCGGGACCTTCTCCGGTCGAAAAGGTTGCATTTTCCGCCAAACTTGGCGAGGATTTTCCGGAGGGAATTCCGATGCCTTTTCAAGCCGCAACCGCGATCCCGCGTCGCGCCGTCACCCCTGCCGCCTTCGTCCGCGGCGTGGTCGCAGCCTACGAGCGTTACGGCCGCGATCCCGCGGAGGCGTTGAGCCGGGGTCAGGTTGCGCCGGACCTGGTCAATTCTCCGGATGGGCGGGTCACCGCCGCCCAGTTCGAGGCCCTCGCCGGCCACGCCATGCGCGAGCTCGATGACGAGGCGCTCGGCTGGTTCTCGCGCCGGCTGCCGTGGGGCTCCTACGGCATGCTGTGCCGCGCCTCGATCACCGCGCCGACGCTGGAGGTCGCGCTCAAGCGCTGGTGCCGGCATCACCGCCTGCTCACCGAGGACGTGCTGCTCGAACTCGAAATCGGCGAGGAGACTGCGGTCGTGGCAATCCGGGAGCAGCGTGACCTCGGGGCTTTGCGCGAATTCTGCCTGGTCACCCTGCTCCGCTATGTGCTCGGCTTCTCCTGCTGGGCTGTCGACTCCCAGATCGCACTCCGGGCGGCTGAGTTCCCTTATCCCAAGCCCGGCCACGTCTCGGTCTATCCGACCATCTTTTGCCGGACCGTCCGCTTCGATGCGGACCGCGCGGCCATCATCTTCGACAAGCACTATCTGTCGCTGCCGCTGACGCGCAGCGCGGCCGATCTCGACAACATGCTCAAGGGCGCGCTCCGGCTCACCGTGCTGCCCTACCGGCGCGACCGCCTGCTGGTCGAGCGCGTCCGCCGCGTGCTGCGCAATGCGCGCGGACGCGTCCTCGGGGCCGAGGACGTCGCCAGCGAGCTTGCGCTCTCCACCCGCACGATGCATCGCCGCCTGCGCGAGGAGTCCACCTCGCTGCGCGATCTCAAGGAGGAGGCGAAATTCGAGCTCGCCAAACAGGAGCTGATGCGCGGCCGCACGCCGATCAAGCGCATCGCGGAGATTGCCGGATTCCGCAACGAGAAGAGCTTCTCGCGCGCTTTCCGCACCTGGACCGGTGCCAGCCCGCGCGAGTTTCGGGGGCGGTATCGCTGAGACGCGCCTCTGAACTTCAGATTTGATGGGGGGATATTCGAAGCGCTACCCAGCCGCCTCCGCCACCGCGACCTCCTGCAAAGGCAGCGGCACGTCCTTGGCAACCCCGAGCACGGGGAAGCTGCGGACGTTCTTGACGTTTGGCATCGCGGCGAAATGCAGGAGCTGTTGGCGCATGCTCTCGACACTCGGCGCCACGCATTTGAGGAGATAGTCAGTATCGCCGGAAATCCGCCAGCATTGCTGGATGCGCGGGATCGCGGCGATCGAGCTCTCGAACGCCTCCAGCACCGGCTGGGCCTGGCTGCCGAGCTGGATCGAGACGAACGACACCACCTCGTAGCCGAGCAGCCGCTCGTCGATCACGGCGCGCACTGCCCGGATCACGCCGCGGCTGAACAGCGACTTCAGCCGCCGCAGGCAGTTCGGCGCGGACACACCGACCCGCAGTGCCAGCTCGTTGTTGCGAACCCGCCCGTCCTGCTGCAGCTCGGATAGGATTTTCAGATCGACGCCGTCGAGCTGGTCACGCCCCGCCATACCCCGCCCCGCCATGGTCGTGTCATGCGAGGCAGCGAAGCACGGCGGGAAATGGCTGCCAAGGGTTCTTGGGCAAGGGTTCTTGGGCAAGGGTTCTTGGGCAAGGGTTCTTGGGCAAGGGTTCTTGGGCTCGGGCGACCAGCCGCTCCCTTCGTCATGGCCGGGCTCGTCCCTGCCATCCACGTTCTTCATCTACAAAAACGTGGATGCCCGGGCCTTCGCCTCGCCGAAGCGGCTTCGGCCGCGCAGGCGGGACAAGCCCGGGCATGACGGCACTTTGGATGCTTCGGATGAGAATGGCCCCTCAATGCGTCCAGGGCTCGCCGCGACGGAACGAGAAATTGTCGGCATAGGCAACCGGCCGGCGGATCGACTCCTTGGGCTCGATCACCTGATAGGCGATGCCCTTGCGCTCGCAATAGGCGATCGCCTCTTCCTTGCTGTGGAAGCGCAGCGTAATTTGCTGCTTCATGTCGGCCGACGAAGTCCAGCCCATCAGCGGCTCAACCGACCGCGGCTGCTCCGGCTCGTAGTCGAGCTGCCATTCCTTGGTCTTGGACCGGCCGGATTGCATCGCGTTCTTGGCAGGCTTGAAAATGCGTGCGGTCATGACTGGTCCGGGGCCTCTTCGTCTTTTCGTTCGATTTCGATGCGTCACGGTGGCAGTTGGTGGAAATCTCGGGGATAGTATAGAGAAACCGGTTGGGAACTGATCGTGATTCCGGCCCCGGCACCCTCGCCAACGGTATAGTCACTATGCTGCACCGTGACAATTGCGTACCCGCCTTCCGCGCCGGGATCCCGCCCGACGCCGTCTCGTCGATACCAGCAGATCCGTCCTCTTCGAGAGCTTCTGTCGCATGGCCTTCCTGAACATCAACGCCACGCTGCCCGAAAAGGGCCGTGACCTCAGGCTCGACCTGTTTCGCGGTGTCGCGAACTGGGCGATCTTTCTCGACCACATCCCCGACAACGTCGTGAACTGGATCACGACCCGCAACTACGGCTTTTCCGACGCGGCCGACCTGTTCGTGTTCATCTCCGGCTACACCGCCTCCTTCGTCTATGCACGGATGATGCTGGACCGCGGCTTCATCGTCGGCGCGACGCGGCTGACCAAGCGGGTCTGGCAGCTCTATGTCGCCCACATCATCCTGTTCGTGATCTACATTGCTTCGATCAGCTATCTCGCGCTGCGCTTCGGCGATTCCGAGATGATCAACGAGTTCAATGTCGCCGGCCTCGTCGACAACGCCACCGAGACGCTGCGCCAGGGCCTGTTCCTGCGCTTCAAGCCGCTCAACCTCGACGTGCTGCCGCTCTACATCGTGCTGATGGGCCTGTTCCCGCCGGTGCTGTGGTTCATGCTGCGCAAGCCCGATTTGACGATGATCCTGTCGATCGTGCTGTGGCTCGCCGCGCGCCATTTCGGCTGGAATCTCACCGCCTATCCGGCCGGCCAGTGGTACTTCAATCCGTATTGCTGGCAGGTGCTGTTCGTGTTCGGCGCCTGGTGCTCCATGGGCGGCGCGCGCCGCTCGATCGCGCTGATCAATTCGCCTGTTACGCTGTGGGTCTGCCTCGGTTATCTCCTGTTCGCGCTGGTCATGACCATGGCCGGCCGTTTCCCCGCCTTCGGCGGCATGTTCCCGGAATGGCTGTTCTCGGCCTTCAACCCCAATGACAAGACCAACCTCGCGCCGTACCGCTTCCTCCATTTCGTGGTGATCGTGATCCTGGTGATCCGCTTCGTGCCGAAGGAGTGGCCGGGGCTGGAGTGGAAGGTGTTCGACCCCTTGATCGTCTGCGGCCAGCAGTCGCTCGCCGTGTTCTGCGTCGGCGTGTTCCTGTCCTTCGTCGGTCATTTCGAGCTGTCGATGAGCTCGGGCTCGCTGCTCGCGCAGATCTTCGTCAGTGTCGCCGGCATCGCGATCATGACGACCGTGGCCTATTACATCTCGTGGTCGAAGAAGCAGGACAAGCCGCTGAAGCCGCCGCCGGCCAAGCCGGCTGCCGAAGCGAAGGCGGCCTGAGAGAGGCGGCTAAGCCGCCTCTTCGCCGTCGAACTCGGTGAACTTCTTGTAGATCCAGTCGCGGCCGTCGTGGCGACGCCAGACCTTGCCGAGCACGAACTGCCCGTTGATGGAGCGGCGCGGTACGATCACCGTCCAGAGGTGCCAGATCTCGGTCCAGTTCGATTGCGGACCGACGGTCCTGATGTTGGGATCAAGAGACATGGGGCAGAACTCGCTGGCGCAGAACTCAAAAGATGCGCGCGCCGCGACGAACCGTCATCTGTGGTCGCACAGAGTGAAAGCAGCCCATCGCGAGCCGGGACCGACGTGATAACAGCCACGCAGACGACCGCAACAGCCGCTCGCCTTTAACCTTGCCGATCAACCTTACTTCTTGGGATGGGGCGGCGCGATCGGTTGAAAGTCGGCGCCGGTTTTTCTAGAATGTCCGTGATTTGAGGGCGAGCGCGCCGTTTCGGCGCACAGTGATTTCTACACTGAACTTTGCAGACGATCGGACGTTTGGAAGCAAGTAGATTGCGGGGGGACGACAATGATGAAATTGCAATGGGCACGTCTGCGCCTCGCGCTCCGCGTGGCGCGGCCCGCGTCAATCGTGAGCACGGCCTCGCAAGAGCCACCGCAAGCCGCCAACGACAACCAGATGGCCTGGTCGTACGTCCCATTTCCGCCCGGCTGGTGCGCGTCGAACTGACGAGCGCGGCCCGAAAAGCGCAACGCCGCACAAGCGGAATATTCATCGCTTGGCGGCGTCCGTTTAGACATTGGGCGCTGAAATCCCCAACACGGATTTGTCGATGGCGACGGGCGAAGGTTCGATGAGGTCTTGCTGATTTCCGCGCGATGCGGAGGCCGGACGCGTGGATGTGGCCATTGCCGGTTGGATGCTGACCTCTAGGCCAGCGCCGCCCGGGACTGGTCGGGGCAGCTGGATTCGAACCAACGACCTGCAGTACCCAAAACTGCCGCGCTACCAGGCTGCGCTATACCCCGAATGTCCGGCGAGCCCCGTCGATACACGCTTCCCGGTGCGCCAGCAAGCTTCCAAAAGCCGCCGGCCGGGGCGGCAATAGCCCTGCCCGCCCTATTTGCCGCCGAACAGGGGGTGACCAACGCGGTCACCGGGACGGATGCCGTACTTCTGCGCCGTTCCCGCCACCACCTCCAGCACGGCCCGGGCGGGCCCCCGGGAGGAGATGATCTTCGTCGACAACGGCTCGGTATTCTCGGCGATGCGCAAAATGCGGCCATCGGCGCGGATGAAGATCATGTCGAGCGAAACATAAGTGTTCTTCATCCACATCGAGATTTCCTGCTCGGGATTGAAGTCGAACAGCATGCCTTTGCCGTCGGCCAATTCCTTGCGGTACATCAGGCCGGTCTCCTTCTCCTCCGCGGTCGTTGCCATCTCGACCGAGAACACCTGCACGCCGTTCTTGGTGACGATCTCGAGCGGCTGGAAGCTGGCGGCGCCGACCGGCGCGCCGGCGACGGCCCAGAAGGCGATGACGAGGATGGCGGCCAGCCAGCCCTTCAGAGCGGACCAGACGGCCTTTCGATCAGAATTCATGGGGGCTCTCGCGGCGTGGGACTTAAAGTCAGTCCTTACGCGGCGACCGCCCGAAAAGGAAGAGGCGCGCCGGACTCGCAGCGCGCCTCTGCTCACGATTGCGGGAATTCTTAGTGCGACTGCAATCCCGGCGATCCGGTCTCGGGATGGATCTCGGCCGCCATCATGCCCTTGGAGCCGGGCCCGAAGCGGACCAGCACATACTGGCCCGGCCTGAGCTCGGTCATGCCGAAGCGGCGCAGCGTCTCCATATGCACGAAGATATCGGGGGTGCCCTCGCCGCAGGTCAGGAAGCCGAAGCCGCGCAGCCGGTTGAACCATTTGACCTGGGCCCGTTCCAGCCCGCTGGTCGGGGTGACCGTGACATGGGTGCGCGGCGGCAGCATCTGCGCCGGATGGATCGCGGTCGATTCGTCCATCGAGACGACGCGGAAAGCCTGGTAGCCCTTGGCGCGCTGGATGCACTCGACGACGATGCGGGCGCCTTCATAAGCCGTCTGGAAGCCGTCGCGCCTAAGCACGGTAACGTGCAGCAGGACGTCGGGCCAACCATTGTCGGGAACGATGAAGCCGTAGCCTTTGGAGGCGTCGAACCATTTGATGACGCCGGTGACCTCGACGAGGTTGGCGCTGGCTTCGCCCAATCCGGTGAAGGGACTGAGTGCGGTGTCGCGGCCGGCGCTGCCATGCTCGCTCGGCGTCAAGCGCCCCGGCGAGGTGCCCTGTCCGGGAACTCCAAGCTTCTTGGACTCAAATCCGTCCGACGACCCCATAACCCCGGACCCCACACTGCCATGCAACCCGCCACATTGGCGGCGCTCGAATCACGCGTCTTAAGAGAATGTTCTCAATTCGACGCGACGCGAATCTTTCGACTCAAAAGATAACACTCCCGGTTGCGACGCATAGACAAAAAAGAGATTCGCCGGAACCTATGAACAGCTTGCACAGCCGCGAATCAAATTGACGCCTCAATTTGCGACAAAGGGCCCGAGAGTCTCGCCGATGTCGTGGTGGATGACGAGGTCGGCGATGTCGTCCTGCTCGGTCGGCTCGCGATTGATGATCACGAGACGTGCACCGGCGCGCTTGGCCATCATCGGAAAACCGGCGGCCGGCCAGACCACCAGTGAGGAACCGACCGCGATGAAGAGATCGCAAGCCTGCGACAGCGCTGTCGCGCGCTGCATCTCGTCCTCCGGCATCATCTGGCCGAAGGAAATCGTGGCGGTTTTCACCGGCTCGTCGCAAGCGGTGCAGTTGGGCGCCGCGCCATCGTTGTCGAAACGGCGCCTCACCCAGTCGAGCGGATAGGCCTGCCCACAACCGATGCAGCGCGCATAAGTGGTATTTCCGTGAAGTTCAACCACGTGCTCCGGCGCGAAGCCCGAGGCCTGGTGCAGGTTGTCGATGTTCTGGGTGATGACGGCGGGAACCTTGCCGGCGCGGTAGAGCGATGCCAGCGCCCGATGGCCGCGGCCGGGCTTCGCTGCGGCAAAGACCGCCTCCATCGCAAAGCGCCGGCGCCAGGATTCGTCCCGCGCCTCCTGGCTCGCGACGAACTCGTCGAACGGGATCGGACGGTTGCGCGTCCAAATTCCGCCCGGCGAGCGGAAGTCGGGAATGCCGCATTCGGTCGAGATGCCGGCACCGGTGAACGGCACGATGGTCCTGGCATCGGCGATCATGTCGCCGAGCCGCTCGATACCGCTCTGAAGATCCGATGCGATCAATCGCGCCTCCCGACTCCGTTTGGCCTGACAGCAACATGCGCAAGCGGCAAGATCGTTGACGCTCTTATCAAGCGCCAACGCAACGCGCTCGGCAATTTCTTCCGACCTTCGCATATCACAATCCTGCAATGCCTCCTCCCCATTGACGCCCCATTCGGAAGTGCCAATGGATGTGTTGACGCGACTCAACGTGATTGCGGCGGCAGTGCTTGAGTTCAGATGTGCACATACTCAAGGTGTAGAGGGGAGATTTGACATGACCGAGGACGAACAGCGCAAAGAGCGCGAACGCGAAGAGATCGCCGCCCGTGTCGCCGCCTTCCGTGCCACTCAGGAAAAGTTCAAGCGCGAGCGCGAGGAATACTTCGTGTCGACGCTGGAGAATGCCCGCAAGGTCGAGCGGCCCTCGCTCTGGCCGTAATCGGTCGCGCCGGCAGGGCGCGACGACATGCGAATGAAAAAAAGCCCGGAGCAGCGCTCCGGGCTTTTCGCTATCGGCGATCACTCAATTGCCGGACTTACCAATGGCGCCAGTGGTGGTGGCGTCGGTAGTACGGCCCGCCGTAATAGGCATACGGACCCGGTCCGTAATAATAGCTCGGGCCGTCATAATAGCCGTAGCGGGGGCCGTAATAGCCATAGGGATGGGAGGCTGCGACCGCGCCCGCGGTGATGGCGCCGGCGGCAAGGCCGAACGCCAGGCCCGGCCCGATGCCGCGGTGACCTGCCTCGGCGGGCGCAGGGGCCGCGACCGCGGTCACGCCAACGGCTGCGACGGTGGCCAGAACTGCCAGTGTCTTCTTCATGCTCTCCTCCTTCGCTGCAGGGGGTAACCGCGAGCGCCTGCGATGGTTGCGCGGAACGCAGGGAACCGATCGCGGTCAAAAAATGTCGATGCAGCGGGAACGAAATCGCCTGTGGCGGATTGACGTTCCAAGTGCGGGCGCCTCCGCCATCCGGGTTGAGGCGACAGCACGAAGACCCCGTCAGCATCTCCGCGATGCTGGCGGGGTTTTCAGTTTCACGGGAGCAGATGGCAGCAGACCATGACGGTTGCCAGCAGGGACGACGATCGAGGAGGAAAGCTTGCCGTTATCCGCTTTGCTGGCCCGTATCCGCAAAATGGTTCCCAGATCCGACGATGAGCACTACGACGAGATCGTCCGCAGCTTCGGTGTCGGCACGCTGCGCCCACCGCCGACGCCGATGAGCGACCGCGAGCTGGCGCAGGCCATCGCCGAGTTCCTGAAGGAGCAGCCGTCGAGCGAATCCGTCGCGACCCTCGGCCGAAGGCTCGACCCCTCCTCTCCGCTTTGAATTTCTCTGCGGGAGTACGGAACCGGGATTACGCGCGGACGTTGAATCTTTCCTCACGCTGAGCGGAGGGAAGGAGGCCGATATGCCTGCCTGGCTCGAAATCTTGCTCAACCTGTCCGGCTATGCTGGCTTCGTGGCGCTCGCCTCGCGCGGTGCCGCATGCCCGCAGGCACGGGCCGACGACCAACGAGGTGGCGACGAGCGTTAATTGGCGCGCGGTGCCTGGCCGGCCGTGCGGACCAGCCGGTCGGCCTTGACCGCAACGCGCGTGTCCTCGGCCTGCGGCCGCAGCGAGAAGCTGATCACGACGAAAGCAAGACAGAACAGCGCGCCGACGACGGCAACGCGCCGGTAGGTGTGCCGGTCGCCTTGAAAAAAGGACGGCTCTGAAAAAGGCATCATGGCAAATTGCTTCTTGGGCAAATCGTTCTTTGGCAACGTCGTTTCTTGCTTGTCTTTGCCGAACACCTACCCCAAGGCGCAGCAAGCGCAACGCGATTGGGCTTTTAACCTAACCGAATAGGGTTATCGGCATCCGCGTAAGCTATCGTTAGCCAGACCGCAGCCGGCAGCTCCGCGGCGCGCTTTGTTCCAGCTTCGACTCCATTTCGTTCGCGAAGAACGAATCGGAGTCGCAAGAATCAGCGCAGAGCAATTCCTAACGATCGATGAAAGCGCGCACGCTCACACGTTCGCCGCGGCAGGACTCTTCGGCGGCAAGACCCTGCAACAAGACCCTTCTGCAACAAGACCTTCTCCGACAAAACTCCGCGACAAGAGTTCGCCAGCAAGAGTTCGCCGGCAGGCAACGCGGCGACAGATCAAGCGCGCTCCCCTCAGAGCGGATCGCGCTCGCGCGTCGCCGCGTTGCGTCGATGCTAGGTCAGGCCGCCCGCTTCGCCTTCTCCTTCGAGAAGCATTCGAGGATCTGGATGCGGAGCTCTTCCGCGGCAGGGCCCTCGAGCTTCCTGAGCTCGTTCCAGAGCCTGATCACTTCGCGCTGTTTTTCGACGGTCATGAGCAACCTCCAACGGTCCACCTGGGCGGCTCATACTAGAACAAAATGAGAACAAAAAGTCCAGCCCCCACCGGCGAAATTTCCTGGGGCGGTGTTGAACCTTTGCGGCGCAGCAAGCACTCATTGAAGCTGGGGATTTCAGCGCCCAGTTACACGGCAGCGCCGCCTGACGAACATATTCCGTCACGGCGGCGCTGTTGCTTTTTGCAATTTCAACTTTAGGTTAGGAGCCTTGGCTGTCGGCCAGGCGCTGAAATCCCAACGCCGTCAGCCAAAAGAGCCTCGCGCGAAAGCGCGGGGCTTTTTCTTGTGAAAGCGAGTGAGGATGGTGACGGAACGGGGCTTGCCGTTCCCGATGGCGCGAGCACCGCGCGCTACGGCTTGTCGTGATGGTCTGGTGATGTTCGGCATCGCCATGGCCGAGCCCACCTGGTCTTCAGCGGTTGATCGCTGCGGCGTCGCGCCAATGAGCGCGCCGCAACGACATCGCCGGCACGTCAGACGGCGTCCTTGGCCACCTTCAGCGGCGAGGCTTTGACCGACTTGCTGGCGGGCTTCGCCGCGAACTGCATCGGCTCCTTGGTGAAGGGATTGACGCCCATGCGGGCTTCGGTCGCCGGCTTGTTCACGACCGACATCTTCACGAAGCCGGGAATGACGAACTCGCCGGACTCGTTGAGCTCCTTGTAGCCGACGGTCGCCATGTACTCGATCACGGACTTCACGTCGTTCTTCGAAAGCTGCGTGCCCTCGGCAATTGCATCGATCAATTGGGTCTTCGTCATCTTTGCCATGGTCTGAATTCCTTTGAATGGGTGCGCGGAGCAATCTGCTGCTGGGGACGCGGCCGGACCCGCGAATGCGCGCTGCTGATTCATGCCAGAAGTCATGAAGTGATCGGGCTTAGACCCTATCGAGGCCGAAAACGCAAGCATGGGCTCTGCGGGGTTCCGGACTTCCTGTGCAAGATGTTGTAAGACCTGCAATTTTCTTGAACCTGCCAGAGCACCGCGCCTGCTATAAGGTCGCAAGTTTTCCGATGGGGTGCTGATGAAGGTCGCTATCGTCATTGCAGGTTTGATCGTGTTCGCTGTCGCAGCCCTCGTCGCGATCCAGCCAGGCTTCTTGAAGCCTGCGTCGCTTGCGCTCGTGAAAAAGTCCGACATCTTCGGCTTCTCGCCGGGGATGACATTCGATGAGGCGAGCAAGCTCGTCAGTCAACGCCACTATCTCTGCCGGCAGAGCCGAGGTCCGTACACCCTCGAATGCGAGATCAACGGCGCCAAGGTCACAGCCCACGGCGTTGAAGCCGACGCCAGGCATCCGATCTGGCGCGTCGATGCGACGCTGAACAATCCCGGATCGCAGGACACCGCCGTCAAATCGATCTCCGAGCAGTTCAACGCACCGGCCATCAAGGACCGCGAAGGCTGGACTTGGATCGTCGGCCGCGGGCTCAAGCTGAGCTATGACGGCGCCACCTTGAACCTCGTCGACGAGGCCGCGGAGGCCAGGCTTCGCAACAACGAAGCCAAGCGCTAAAGCGAAGTCACCTCGTCGTGAAACTTGTGGCTCGGCGCCCATTGTTGACGCTTCAGTAACCTAACGCGACCAAGCTTCGATCAGGTTGGTTGCGTTGGAGTATCCTGACAGTGCTGGATTTTAACGAGCTGCGTGAACTCGCAGCTGATGTTCGTGTTTTTGTCGATGTCGCCGAAGACAAGGCAGAGGCGCTCAGAGCGGTCATCGCGGCTTACGACGTGGTGCTGGCGATCTTCCCCGTCGATGACGGCATGGGCCTCCACGTCATCAAGGGCAAGGATATCCTGGACAAGATCGCGGCGTCGCGGACACACGCGATGTACAGCCACACGGCGATCGCGGTTCCGGATCTCGCACATGCCGAAGCGCTCAAGTTCCTGACGACGCCGGTCGAACACCGGATCGCGGCCTAGCCCGGCCGCAAGGGCGTGAAAGTGCGCACCGGCTTTCAGCGATGGAGGCAGGTCGCTCAGCAGTTTTGTCCGACGCGCGGGCTCAAGCGGTTCGCCGCTTCCGTCGCAGGCCGATGCGCGTGCCCGGGAGATTGATGCCAAGCTCGATCGCGCGCGACCTGATCGATGCAATGGGCCGCTTCAGCTTCACGATCATCAGCGTGAGGCTCTTGCCGCTTTCACACATGGATCGAAGCAGCCGGTCGTCGTCTTCCGACCAGCGTTCGTGATTGTAGGTGCGGGCAGCCATGGACGTTTGCCTCTGAGGCCAATGAGGCGGGACCTTAAGCGGGAGAATGTCAAAGGACCCAGCTTCGCCTGTTCTGAGCGCGGCGGCTGGGTGTCAGTTGAAGGGCGGCTTGTTACGCTGCCGCCTGACGCAGAGATAGTTTTTGGGCGTCGATTTTCAACCGACTTACGGATTTGTAATTGCCCGGCGCGAGTGCATCCGCGTCCTCATTTGAACTTTCTTGCCGTTTGCGCGTCTTACAGTTGAAGCGTCCCTAAGCTTCACCTCGACAGAGAACCCCGCTTCCCAAGGGCGGGGTTTTCGCTTTTGGCGCTGCATCAGTTCGCCCGGGATTTCAAGCGCTCTTTGCCGTTGACCCGGCAGCCCTCCAGACCCATTTTTGCGACGGGCAGGGTTTTGAGGAGCCGTGATGCCGAAAACCCTTGTGGAATTCAGAGCGCAGAACCTTCGTTTGCTCGAGCGGCTTTGTCCCGAGGACCCGCGATATATCGCGGCCTGGCTGAAGCAGTTCGATGAGCAGAACGGGATCACAGCAAAAGCTCATCCGAAGTCCGGCAAGAGCACTGCTTCGCCGCGAAGCAAGACTGCCTCGCCCGGGCGCACCAGGTCGACTCTCTCCTCCGACTCACCGCGCTAATCGGCGGCAGCGACAAGCGCGCATGCCTGGGGATGCTTGCGCGCTCGCGACATAACCGAAGCGGCGCAAGCTTACATGACGCATCGTTCGCGAATCCGCGGACCCGGCCCTTCTCACCTTGGAGACTCGTGCGCGGGCTCATTTGCATCCGACGGCTTTGCCGGACCTCGGCGGCAGAGAGCCGCTGGAACGCTCACGGAATGTCCGCCGCCTTCCGATTGTCTCCGATCGAAACCGGCTTGTTCAGGAAATACTCGCGGTTACCTGTCGCAGCTTCGGCGTATTGATCAATGGCGACGATGATGGCCTGGACGTGGGCATAGCACCACCCTTCCCGCGTCGCTCTGCGGCGAACGTCCTCGAGCGCGGTCAGGAAGGGCGACAGGTCTCTCTCGTCGTCGAACCATCGCCTGCTCACCATGTCCTCCCGCCGAGCACCCGGCCTTTGGTCTGGCGCGGCTCTGCCGCCTTCAGCGCGTCGCGTTCGGCGCACAGGCTCTCGACCTTCGCCTCCATCCGCGACAGCAGCGCTTCGGCCGAGGCGGTGCCGATACCCGCCCGCTGGAGCTGGAGGATCTCCTTCCTCTGCCTGCCGATCTGGCTGCGCATCCGTTCGATCTCCCGCCTGAGAAAGTCCAGGTCCGGCATTGTTCCGCCTCGCGAATTCTAGATGTGACCCATGAGAACAAAAACGGAACGAAGAGTCGAGTCCGACGTTCTACGGAAAGCGGAATGGGAGATGTGTGATGGCCGACAACACCCAGAAGGACCCGAAGGATTGGGTTTCCGGCGACGATCCGATGACCGGAGCCCAGGAATCCTACCTCAAGACCTTGGCCGAGCAGGCTCACCAGGACCTGCCTGAGCAGGAGCTGACCAAGGCCGAGGCCTCGGAGCTGATCGACAAGATGCGGCAAAAGGCCGAGCTGGAGGGGTGAGCCGTCCGATTGCGGGAACCCGGCTCCGTGCGTATGCAAACGAAATTGGGAATCGAGAATGCCTTATTTCGTTTGCGCCCGCGACGGAGCGGGCCAGATCATCCTGAAGAGAGACACAAGGGAAGCGGCCGAGAAGAAGGCCGCCGAGCTCCGCGACATGGGCTATTTCGAAGTCGAGATCGTCGCCAAGGGTGACGACGAGACGGCGTGAGGATCATGCTTCCCTCAGCACCTTGAAGGCGCTGAGAATGACGAAAGCACCGAGACCGTAGGTCAGCGCATTCACGACCCAGGAAATGGCGATGCCGGCGAAGGTCGACCCTCCAACCGCTCCCCAGAAGAAATACGCTGCGGTGATGCCCGGCCACTCCAGCCAAAGAAACGCGAAGTCGGTCAGCGGCTCCAGGACGAGGAGCACCGTCGAGACGAGCGCCCCGACGGCCAATGCGATGACGAGGTGTGTCCTCACGGAGAGCATCAAAGACCCAGCAGGCCGGAGATAGCAGGAATGAGGAAAAAGGCGGCGGCCCCGAGTACGAGGCCGACGACAAGGCGTGCCGTGCGGCTGTGAATCTTGGTATCGAGCCACGCACCGATAGCGAACGCAGCCTCTCTCAGCCAGCTGCCCACGACGGCTCTGACGAGATCGAACAGGAGTTCTGCAAGCAATGCGGCCATGGCGTTTGGTCGGCGCGACCGCTGGCGGGGTTCATTGGGCCGGTCATCGCGGTGTCACGATCGGCCAAATGGCCGGCACAGGCGAGTTCGTCATTGTCGGCACGCCATGTCGCGGCCTATACCGTAGCGGAAGGCTCGATCCGGATGTTGCGCATCCTGCACGACCTACGGCCGCCACTCCCCCTGACTTTCAACAACCGATCAGCTCGTAGGATGGGTAGAGCGAAGCGAAATCCATCGAGGGCCTTGCTGCGTGACGAAACAGGATGGGTTTCGCAAGTGCTCTACCCATCCTACGAGCTAACCCAGATTTGCCTTGGGTCTCCTGATCTGCACTCATCAACCTGGCCTTTGGGCTCTCAACGCAAAACGGTGGCTTGAATGAAAACCGCACTTGTCTTCGGCGCAACCGGCTTCATCGGCTCGCATTTGCTGCACGACCTGTTGGACAGTCCCGATTATTCGCGGATTGTGGCCGTGGCCCGCAAGCCGCTGGCGGTGAGCGATCCGAAGCTCACGGTGCTGATCGGCGATCTCGCTTCCCTGCCCGCACTCAAGCCGCAATTGGTTGCGGACGAGATCTTCATTGCGCTGGGGACGACGCGCAAGCACACCCCTGACGAGGCCGAGTACTACAAGATCGATCATGATTATCCGCTGTTGGCGGCCGAGATCGCAAAAGCGAACGGCGCGCGGTCTGTGTTTCTGGTCACGGCCGTTGGCGCCAACGCCGGCTCCGGCGTGTTCTATCTCAGGACCAAGGGCGAGGTGGAGCGCGACATTCTCTCGCTCGATTTCGAGCACACGCATATTTTCCGCCCGTCGATGATCCTCGGCGCGCGCGACGAAGACCGCCCGCGTGAGCGCCTCATCATCGCGATATGGGGCGTGCTCAATCCGCTGCTCCTTGGCCCGGCCGACCGATATCGCGGGCTCGCCGGCAACGACATCGCGCACGCCATCGCCAAAGCCGCGCGGCATCAAACGGAGAAGGTGCGAATCTATCATTGGAAAGAGATGGCGGCACTGCTTCGAACGTGATGCAGCTCGTAGGATGGGTTGAGCCCTTGCGAAACCTTCTCGATCGACGCTCTCCGTCGCCAGCAACGTAAGCTCGTAGATGGGTAGAGCGAAGCGAACCCATCGAGAGCCTTGTTGCGTGACGAAGCATGATGGGTTTCGCAAGTGCTCTACCCATCCTACGAACCAAGTCAGTGTCCGGCGTCCCGCCCCACACTCCGGGAGTCTGGTGCACGTCACCCTAAGTCGAAGCCGCCTCTTCGGGCGACGTTAATCCCAACAGCTTCCAATCAATCCTGCTTCATGAAGATCTCGCGCCGCAACTGCTTTTGCCCCGCTTTGAAATGACCGGGCACCCATTCCTTCCAATTCTCCTTCAGGAAACCGGCGTCCGGGTCGCCCTTGCCCGCCTCCTTGATCTTCTTGACGACATAGCGCGAGTAGAAGTGGTCGAACACGCGCATGAACTCGCCGAAATAGATGTCGGCGACTCTCGTGTTACCGCGGATGACCAGCATATTCTCGTCGTTGGCGTTCTGTGACGGCTGGCTGAAATTTGCAGTGCCGGTGACGACGACCGGGTCGCCTCCCAGCGGATCGACTAGCAGAAACTTGTCGTGAACATAGAAGTTGCGGTTGAAACCGGTCAGCTTCTCGCCGAGGAAGAATTCGAGATCGCCCTTTGAAAGCTTGGCTCCGGGCGCCATGACGCTGTTGCCCGTGACTTTGATTTCGTCGGCAAACTCGTCTCCCGGATCCTTGTCGAACAGCGAGTAGCGGAGAGTATCATCGTCTTTTGCCAGCGCCTTGTAGAGGAAGTCGTCCAGGTTGAAGGCGAACGTGATGCAGGCCATCCGCTTGGCGTCGGCGATGAGATCCGCATACCATTCCAGTGTCGTCGGCTTCGTCTTGTCGTCGCGCGGCGAGTACAGCTGCAAGATGCGATTCTTCGGCGGCAAAGTATGGCGCGCAGGCGTCGCATCGACAGCGAGATTTGCTTTCTTCAGGGGAGCAAGCGTGACGTCCGGTGCAGCCAGGCGCTCCCAATAATCGAGGAAGCTCTGTGCAATCTCACCATCCCATATGACATGGCCGACATTGGAATGGCCGAAGATGCCGCCCGAGGAAATGTTCGTCGACCCCGTCCAGACGGCGATCGGCACGTCGTTGTGGAGCAGAACGATGAACTTATTGTGCCTAATTCCGGCGCGCGACTTCTGCGGCGTGCAGATGCTCTTGATCCTGGCCGCAGCTATCATCTCCTCGTTTTCGTCCACATAGCTTTGTGCCTCGTAGCGGATATCGACGTCGACGCCGGCATTCTTCGCTTTCTTGAACGCCAGGCCGACGGGCTTGTAACGAAACTCGTAAAGCATCGCCCGCAAGGCGTAGTCACCGGGGTTTTGCAGCGTCGAGGGATATTCGATGAACTTGACGAGTGCCTCGAACAGGCCACGGGAAAGCCATTTCATCGCATCCGAGCTGGGATCGTTTTCATCGAGCTCGGTCTTGCCGAACTTGCGTGCGAACGCCTGAGAACCGGCGGCACCGCGGTTGAAATAGATGTCGTGAGTGATTTCTCCCGGCTTGTTTCCACCCTCTTCTGCCTCCGTGCTCACACGAATTTTGGTTGCCGATGCAACATCGAGCTCGAGGAGTTTTGGCTTGCCGTAGACCGGGATGACGCGAAATTCGTAGGTTGTCTCGGGCTTGGCGGTGTAGTCGCCCCATTGAAATGTCTGAATCGGATGCTCCGACGTCGGCACCGGAGTTCCAGGAGCCAGTCCCTCGTCCTTGTGCTTGAAGCGCTTGATCCCTCTAATGAAGTAGCGCTCGTGGATATTGTCGTTCCTGTCGAACTCGGTGCGCTCGATGGCAAAGCCCAATAGTCCGGTCTTCTTGGCTTCCTGGCCCGGTGCGAAGTCCCAAGCCAGCGTAACGACGTGCAGTCCAGCAATTGCGCGCACGTGCAATACGGCGCCTTCTTCAAATTCGCGCACGGAGATCCCCCAATTTTGTCCCTGCGCAATATGCAGGGGGTCGCGTTCCCTCAACGAGAACACGTGCATCTTTTCACGTGAACAATCCAAAGTCGAGACACCTCGTGGAAGATCACTGCAGCTGCCGTCGGAAAGGGACTCATCGGGTGCCGTCAGCATCGTGTGTCCGGCTGGGAATCTTCGCTGACGCTTCGGCTTCGCGCGAGCCTTCCCCCTGCCCCTCCTCCCCGTTTCCTGCTATTTCCTACCCCGCCGTCCCGGCCCAAGACAAAACCCTCCGTCCGTTCCAGGGAGCAACAACCATGCGATACCTCCACACCATGCTGCGCGTGCGCAATCTCGATGTCGCGCTGAAATTCTATGTTGATGCTTTCGGCTTGAAGGAGGTGCGGCGGATCGAGAACGAGAAGGGGCGGTTCACGCTGGTGTTCCTGTGCTCGGCGGACGATCTCGAAGCCTTGAAGAAGCAGCCGCCGACCCGCGGGGCGCCGCTGGTCGAGCTCACCTACAATTGGGACGAGGAGAAGTATGGCGAGGATCGCTTCTTCGGCCATCTCGCCTATGAGGTCGACGACATCTACGCCACCTGCGAGAAGCTGATGAAGGCGGGCGTCACCATCAACCGTCCCCCGCGCGACGGCAACATGGCCTTCGTCCGCTCGCCGGACCTGCACTCGATCGAGCTGCTGCAGAAGGGCGATCCGAAGCCGCCGCAGGAGCCCTGGGCGTCGATGCCCAATACCGGCCATTGGTAGGCCCTTTCGCGCAGGAACAAGCGCCCACTGCCCGCGTTCACCCTCCAAGCGATGCGATTGGAGGAGGATGCGATGGCGAGAGGGCTGTTGCTGTGGATGCTTGGCGTGCCGATCCCGGTGATCATTCTGTTGTGGCTGTTCTTCGGCCGCTGAGTGAAAGGCTTGAACTTTGCAATGAAAGCTCCGCCGCGTGCGGAGCTTTTTGCATGAGGGGCACGATGCAATCGCGCATCGCTCAGTGCGCCGAATTCCGCTATCACCCGCAGCAAGCGACAATGCGGGGAGACGCTTCATGCCTGACACCAAGCTGACGATCTGGGGCCGCGCCAACTCGGTCAACGTGCAGAAGGTGCTGTGGTGCTGCACCGAGCTCGGCCTCGCTTACGAGCGCATCGATGCCGGCATGCAATACGGCAAGACGCGCGAGGCCGAATATCTGTCGATGAATCCCAATGCGCGGATTCCGACGCTGGTCGAGGGCGACTTCGTGCTGTGGGAATCCAATTCGATCATGCGTTATCTCTGCATGGCGCATGGGCGCGGCACGCCGATCTACCCCGAGGCGCCGAAGCAGCGCGCCTCGGTCGACCGCTGGCTCGACTGGACGCTGGCGACGGTGCAGCCGGTCGACCGCCCGGTGTTCTGGGGCATCGTGCGCACCGCGCCCGCCGAGCGCGACATGATCCAGGTGCAGCGCGATGCCGATGCCGCTGCCGAGGTCTGGGCGATCGCCGACCGCCTGCTCGCCACGCGCCGCTTCATCGAGGGCGATACGTTCACGCTGGCCGATATCGCGGTCGGATCCTATGCGCGGCGCTGGCTCGGGGTCGAGGGCATCAGCCGGCCGGCACAGCCGCACCTCACGCGCTGGCTCGCCGAGCTCGGCAAACGGCCGGGGTTTGCGCAATTCGTCGCACCGCCGATGTCGTGAGCACCTCGCGCGGGTCAAGCTGCGGCGATCGCGCGGGGAATCCTCGTTCCGGCGCGCGCCCCGCGGCGTCACGGCCGCGCTTGACGGCTACTGTGCATGGGGTTGTTTTCTCAACTTTTGACGTGCGCTAGCGCCAGCCGCGCTCGACCAGCAGCACGGCGATGATCAGCAACAGCGTCACCGCGGCGGTCGCAAGGCGCGCGGTCCAGCTGAGGCCGCGGCCGACCCACCACAGCAGCGCGCAATACATCAGCACGGGAACGATGATGTCGAGCCGCACCAGATCCGCAGGCATGGCCTTCAGCGCCGGATGGTGTCGACGCTGATCGCGCCGCCGAGCTGGACGCAGGTCCCGGTGCCCTCGACCATCACGAAGCGCGGGCCGTACGCTGCGCAGGAGCCTGCCTTCGCCTTCCCGGCCGTGCTGCCGGCCAGCGGCAGCGCCTTGCCCGCCTGTGGCGGCTCGGCAGGCGGCAGGCGCAGGCTCTCGGCCGCGGTCGCGGACGTGGCCAGCAGACAGAGCAGGATGAGGAGCGGTGTGCGCATCGCCGCCTTGTAGCCCGGACCGGCCGCGCGCGCCATCGGGCGGTCCGCGATCAGAGGAACCTGACGCCGGCCGACTTGCCGCGGCGCCAGATCACCTGGCAGCTCCGCCCGGTGCGCGCATCGCGCGCGAAGGCCATCCGGATCACGCCGGGAAGCTGGCTTGCGTCCTCGTCGAGGGTGATCTTGGCACCCGAATCCGAAATGTCCTGAACCAGGCAATGCCGCGCGGCGAATCCGCCGTCCAGCGTAATCCAGGCGTGCTGCGACAGCAGCTTGCGGGCTGCGCGCTTCTTCGGCGGTGGCATCAGCAAAATCTCCCCATCCAGCGCTACGCAGGGAACCCTAACAAACCGTTGAAATCGCCTCCGAATGATCCCGGGCTTGGGGCTATCCACCGGAGCCAAAAGACCGTTCCCGAACGGCTTGCCCGGGAGCGCAAAGGCCACTATACGTTCGCCCGCTGCAAGCCGCCGGACCCTGTTCGGCCGGCCAGCGGCCGTGCCGGGACAATCGGCAGGGCCCTGTGTTTGCTCCCTTCGTCTATCGGTTAGGACGCCACCCTTTCACGGTGGAGAGAGCGGTTCGATTCCGCTAGGGAGCGCCAGCCAGTCCGCAATCCCCCTCACCGCTGCTCCAGGAAGCTACTGCCGACCTTCGCGCAGGCAAGCCCGACGGTATAGACGTGGATCCCCTCGATCAGGCAATGGTCGGGATTGAGGCCCAGCAGCCCGATCGAGCTTTCGGCATCGAGCGCCTCCGGTGCGCGGACGACGATGCAGGGATAATCCGCCGCGAGCTTCGCGTAGCTGTCCGGACGAAAGTTGTTCTTGAGCACGCGCGTGTAGCCGTTGTGGTCCAGCAGCGGGATCCTGAAGACGCTCGCATAGGCCGCAGAGAACCTGTCCCGCATCGCCTTGTCGCCCCAGAGCTGCACCGTCATGTCCCAGCCGTGGTTCATGTCGTTCTCCGGCGCGCGCACGAACATGCTGGAGACGTTGGCGCAGGCGGGGCCTGCCGCGACCACGGCCTTCGAGAGCCTGGCTCCGATCGCGTTCAAGCGATACGAGTGCAGCGCTGCGCCGCGGGCTTCGATCAGCGTCCCCGCGCTGATCGCCACGCACAGGCTGCCAGCGAGCAGGCTCAGCGCGGCCGACGGGATCGCCGGGACGAGCCGTCTGACCTGCACCACGACAAGGACCAGTACGCCACCCGTCAGCACCCACGGCAGCAGCATGTAATGGACCGCGTAATGCTTCGACGTTGCCACGAGGTGCGCGGCATAGATGAGGACGGCGGCACCGAGCGTCAGGCTGACCGGATCCCGCCAGCTCCGGCTCTTGACACACCAGGCCACCGCCACGGCCGCGGCGACGACGTACACGCCAAGCACGAGCGGCGCGGCTTTGACGATCGCGGCCATGTTCGACCAGAATATTCCGAAATCAATGAACCCTGGCTCGCCCTCGCCGTAATTTCCCTTGTGGGTGGCGATTTGCGCAAGCCATCCGAATCCGCGCGTGATCGTTCCCGGATTGAAGATCAGGCTGAAGCCAACGAAGCCGATCGCCCCCGCGATCGCAGCGGCGACGAACGCGCGCCTGTTTCTGAGCAGGCACACGGCGAACAGCGCCTGCGGCAGGTAGAGATATTTGGTCGAAAATCCGACGGCGAAGATGACCCCGGAAACGACGCCGAGCCCCGTCCCCGGCGGGCGCGCATCGAGCGCGGCCTTGATCACGATCGCCATGCCGAACAGCGCGAAGGCGGCCATCAGGCTTTCCGGCGCAAGCACGGTCTGGAAGTGAAACGAGTCGGAGTGCACGAACGCACCGGCCTGAAACAGCATCGCAGCGATCGCGCTCTGGGTCGTCCGACCGACGATGAGTCCGCCGGCCAGCAACGCGCCAGTGAGCGCCAGCGCCTCTCCGGTTCGGCCTGCCCATGTGATGGCATCGTAGTGTTCGAGCCCGAACGCGACGACATCCCCGGCCCCGGCGACCAGAGCCCAGCCCCTGACGATCAACGCGACGAGCAGCGTCGTCGTCGTACCCGGGTGATCGAATTTCAGCGAGCCGTATCCCGCCGCCATCGCCAGCCCGTTCATCGTGTAGGCCGATTCCGGATCGACCTGGACGCCCCAAACGGCCTGGTAGGCCGAATAGAGCAACGTCGCCGCCAGATACAGCGACGGCACGATGAGGATCAGCAGCGTTCTGATCCTTCCGCTCAACCGTGCGTCGGGATAGCAATCGTCTGACATACTCGAACCGTGGCTTCCGCGGCCTAGATCGCCTTGATCTTGAAGAAGGCGAAAGCCACCATCTTCAGCAACATCCAGCCATGGCGAAACCTGGAGATCTGAGTCTCGCCGTACGTGCGCGCGGCGTAGCGGATCGGGAGATCCACGGTCTTCAGGTTGAGCTTCGATGCGCCGAAGATCAGGTCGAAGTCGCCGAACGGATCGAAATCACCGAAATAGGCCTTGCCGGCCTTCAGGCGCTGATAGTCGCTGCGGCGCAGAACCTTGGTGCCGCACAGCGTGTCGGTATAGCGCTGATTGAGCAGCCAGGAGAACAGATAGGAGAAGATCTTGTTGGCGATCAGGTTGAGGAAGCGCATCGCGCCATCGTCCATGGGATAGACCAGGCGCGATCCGTTGACGAATTCGCCCTTGCCCGCCTGCAGCGCCTCGACGAATTTCGGAATCTGCTCCGGCGGCATCGTCAGGTCGGCGTCGAGAATGATCAGCACGTCGCCGCGCGCCGCGTCGAAGGCGGTGAAGACGGCGTCGGCTTTGCCCTTGCCCGGCTGCCGCATCACCTTGATGTCCTTGGATGGATGCGCCTGCTTGACCCGCTCCATCTCCTCGAACGTACCGTCCTGGCTGTGACCTTCGATGAAGATGATCTCGATGTCGCTGCAGAAGTCGGGAATTCGCAGGACCGCAGGCTCGATATTGCCGCGTTCGTTGCGCGCCGGGACGACGACGGTGGCCGAAGCGAATTCTTCCCTCGCGCTGCGGCCGGAGCGAGCGACCAGATAATGTCGAAGCGCCAGTTGGCGGATCCCCGGGAGCACGCTGACGAAACGATTGAGAAAACGGCCGACCCCGAACATCCCGACCGGAGAGAGCACGCGTTGCTCCGACTTCACCGGATCGAAATCCGCAAGCCTGGCAAGGCTGCGCAGGTCGGTCGGCGACAGCACGTTCTGGTCCGGTTGCGGCATCCGCAGGCCGACGAATTCGGCGAATTTCAGCAGGGGATACCAGAGATGCGAGAAGTAGCCGATCACCAGGCGCGTATTCCGCGTACAGAACGGATGCAGCTGGGCGATGAACCTCTGACAATCCTCCACCGAACCGATCGTATCGAGGACGAGGATATAGTCGAACGGACCTTGCAGCCCATCGAGCGTCGCGGGGTCTTCGGCATCGCCTTCGATGAAGGTGAGATCGGGGTGGCGCTGCCGCGCGATCGTGATTTGCTTGCGACAGAGATCGACCCCGACGCCATGTGATGGCGCAAGACTCGCGAGTGTATCGCCGATGCCGCAACCAATGTCGAGGACGCGGCTTCCCGGCGGGATCAGAAACCGGAGATAGCGCTCATCCTCGTCGTGAAAAAAGCGGTTCCTCTCACGCCACGCCACGCGATCCGCGGCGATCCGGTCGGCGTGATCTAGAATTCCTGCCTTCCGCGGGGACAGGCAGTCGGAGACGACTGTCATGTCCATGGCAAGACGCAGGTTTCATTGAGCCTGCTCGAACTGAAACGGACCGCAAAATTCAACGCCGCGGCGCAGGACGCCGCAGCCACCAAATTAGACATCAATATGGTCCCCCAGACCTAATCGTACTCAAGCGCAACTGGAGAGCGAGATCAACAGGAAGAATCATCGACGTGGATCGCCGGATATGCCGCCATCCATTCGTCCTCGGCCGGCGACGATGAGCGGCAAAATCCGTTACCCGGCATGAACTCCCCAGCCCTCACCCGCAACCAATGTCTGAAGGAAACCACCGCCGCGGCGGCGCCGCGCATTGAAGGATCTGGTTCGACTCATGGAGCAGGGCAAGCCGACCTTGGAAGGCCAGTCCGGCCTCCCCTCCACGACGACCACGCCACTGGCATGGATGCGCCGCACCGCGCCATATTCGCCGGAGCGACGCGCCAAAATGCTCGAGCACATGGCGCGCGCCCGGTCGGCGCCGCGGCCCCAGGCCGATTTTGCGCCGGCCGCACCCGTGCCGTCTGGCAGCAGCGCCAAGGACGTTGTTAGCGATGTCATCGCCTACGTCGTCCTGTTCGGTGTCGGCGGGCTACTCTTCCAGTCGCACGTTCCTCTCTATTTCGGCGCGTTTCTGTTCCTGACCGACGGCGAGCGCATTGAACGCGCACTGGCAAGCATCGGTATCCGCCTCGAGCCCGAAACGATCGGCCCAGACCTCGTCAAGCGCTCTGTATTCTGGTTCGGATGGTTCGCGTTGCTCGGCGCTTTGAAAGGCTCCGTCCCCGTGTGGCTCGCACCATGGATGCCTCCGACCGAGTCATGGCCTTCCCTGGCAGGCATTGCCCTTCTGCTCGCCGTCGTCGAGGCATTGACGCCGCTCGCATTGCGGCGCGCATTGCCGCGTTTAGGATGGGAGATCCGCCCGGACGGCCCGACGTGGAGGACGATCCAGTTCGCCGTGGCCGCTGCCGCGCTGACTATTCTGGTGCTGTTCGGACTCCTCTAGGGGCCGCCGCGGAGCGCCGTGTCTTCGCTGCACCCTGAGTGGACAACGCTGTGCGATTGCCTGTAGCACAACGGGGCTTTATGCCGCGCGCCCTACTGTGCCGCCGAGCCGCGCATTTACTGAAAATTTACCCCTGCTCTTGGGCTTCAGTATCATTTGCTTAGAGTTTCGCAGTTACCGTGAAAGTACGGAAGTCATCCAAAGCAGATTGGCGCTCATGTCCGTCGCAGAATTCCTGAGGCAGCGAGCAGTGGATGTTGCGGTCAGCGGCAGCTACTCGCTGCCCCGCTGGTACGATTGCGAGGGCAAGCTCCGCAGCTTCGCCTGCCGGACCAAGCGCGTCTCACCCTTCCGGATGATCGTGGACGTGCCTGTGGTCGGCAAGGTCGGCGAGCGCTTGACCTCTTACTTCCAGGATTTCGGCGAATTCCAGGGCACCATCAGTGCGACATTGAAGGCAGGCTTCCTGATGGAGCTCGAGATGACGCGGGCGCGGCGCGCCTGGATGTCGGAAAAGCTGACCTGGCTGGAGAAGAAGCAGAAGGATGCCAGCGTTCGGGAGCTGCGGCGTGACGCGCGTTTCGTTCCGCAGATCTCGCACACCGTCCTGACCCTCGCGGACGGCAGCAGCCATTCCTGCTTCATCATCGACGTCTCGACGGCCGGCGTCGCGGTGTCCTCCGAATACGATCCGGCGATCGGAACCCCGCTTGCTGTCGGCGGCTGCGTCGGGCGGGTGATCCGCAAGTTCGACCACGGCTTTGCGGTCAAATTCGCCGAAAAGCAGGACCGGGACGACCTCGGCCGCCTGATCGTGCGCGCGCCCTTGCTGAAGTCGGCCTGACCCTCCGCCACGCCGCCCTATAGCGGCCCCAATGCCGGATCAGCTTTTGCAGGTCTGTGCCTCGGGCCGGACGTCATTTTGCAGACTTGCGATCGGGGGACCGAATGGCAGTCGACAAGATCACGGCTGAAAAGATCAAGGTTGGTAAGATCACCTGGGACAGGGTCGGCCGGGTAACCGAGCCCGGACGCTACATGTACACGTTCGGCTGGCTCACCATCACCGCCGGCGATCTCGAGATCTGGAAGCGATACCCGCAGGCCGCGTTCACGCTGCTGGCGCAGAGTTCCGAATCGCCCGACTCCACCGGCGAGGAATTCCATCTCGGCGCCTTCGACGTCGCACCCGACGCGCCGCCTGCGATCACCACGCACTGAGCTGGAAAAAGCGCGGACCGTCGCGGGAACGCCTGGCATGGGCGTTGCTTTATCATCGCCATGATACACATCCCTGCCGTCGATCAGGCCTTTCTGTTGCTGCTCATCGTCCTCTGCCTCGGCACGTGCCTCGTCCGCGCGTTCTGGGAGCTGGAGCGGTTGCGCGCACGCCGGATCGACGCCCCGCGCCACGGGCGCATAGCGAAGCGAGACTAGGACCGGCCGCCGCCGGGCCATGTGCGCCGAGAATCGAAGAAACCAACGCATTGCCTTGATCTGGCTTGCAAATCTCAATCCCGCGCCCGCCGCGCACTCGTTGCCATGGATGACGAGCATCTTTTGTCATGCAATTGATTGCGCTTGTATTCCACCTCGTAACGGGAGAGGAGCGCATGAACGGCAGCTGTCGCGCGTGTTAAGCGACCCGACAGCCGGCGCATGACACATGGTCGCATCGGTGAACGTAGATAAGCGGATCAAGGGAACCTATTTTCGGCGCCAATGTACCTGATCGAAGCGCTCCCCACCGTCATTGGAACTGCCGCCATCGCCCCGGCGCTGCTGATGCTCTGGCTCGTCATCGCCGCCGAAGAGCGTCCCGGCCCGCCGGCCCAGGTCTGGACCGCATTCCTGCTGGGGGCGGCCAGCATTTCACTCCTGGGTCTCGCGCGCGCCCCCTTCGCCAAGATGGTCGCCGCCCCGGACGACCCCTGGGCGGCGCTGGCCATGCATTCGATCTTCGGCGTCGCGCTGCCCGAGGAGGCCGTCAAGGTGATCGCCATCGTGCTGGTCTCTTCCACCAAGCGGCGGACCTTTGCCAATCCGATGGACACCGTGGTCTACGGCGCCGCGGTCGGCCTCGGCTTCGCCGCCTACGAGAACCTCGCCTACCTGGTCCAGCACGCCGACATGTGGCGCTCGCTAGCCGCGCTGCGCAGCGTCCTGACCGTGCCCTTCCACGGTGCGCTCGGCATCATCGCGGGCGCCTACCTGACCATTGCGCGCGCCGGCACGGCGCTGGGCGCGAACCGCCATCATCGCGATTGGGCCCGTCTCTCCAGCCGCCTGCTGATCTTCGCCGGCCCGCTCGCGCTGCATTCGGCCTTCGACTTCCCGTTGCTGACGCTCCAGCGCATGCCCGATCTCGATCCCAGCTTGCGCATGTGGCTGGGCGCGGCGAGCCTGTTGATCGGCTTCGGCTCGATCGCCTTTGCCATCCGCCTGGTCCGGCGCGTCGCTCGCCACCATGCGCCGCGGACCGATGTCGCACGCGAGCGGCTCAGCCAGCTGCGCCGGATGTGGGCGCTGCTGCTCGCCGGCGGCGGCATCGGATTTGTCGGGCTCGCCTTCGTCCTGACCTCGATCCATCACTGGCTGATCAACCCCGAGCGTAACCTGACGCTGGCGCTGATCCCGATCGGTTTCGTCTCGATCCTGCTCGGCCTTGCGCTTCTGATTGTCACATCGGCGATCTACATTCTCGGCCGCAACCGCATCCGCACCAGCGCGGAGGGCTTCTCCTCGGCGCCCGGCGGTACTTGATCCACCGCATGGCGAACGCGCCATCGGCCTACTAGATTGGGGTAATCCTCTCGTTCCGGAGCCCGACGATGACATCGCCCGAGGAATTTGGTCGCCTCCAATCCGAGATGAACCAGGCGGTCAAGACGCATTGGAAGGCTTTTCTGTTCGAAGGCATCCTGCTTGCCGTCCTCGGCATTGCCGCGCTTGTCCTGCCGCCGCTCGCCAGTCTTGCGACCGCGATCTTCCTCGGCTGGATGTTCCTGATCGGCGGCATCGGCGGACTGATCGCGACCTATTGGGCGCGCAGCACGCCGGGTTTCTGGTGGTCGCTGATCTCGGCTGCGCTGGCCGTGCTCACCGGCATGCTGCTGTTGGCCCGGCCGATGCAGGCCGTGCTGACGCTGACCATCGTGCTCGGCGCCTATTTCCTCGCCGAGGGCGTCGCCACCATCATGTACGCGCTGGAGCACCGCCGCGAGCTCAGCGGCCGCTGGTCGTGGCTCCTGATCTCGGGCCTCGTCGACATCGCGATCTCGTTCATGGTGATCACGGGACTGCCAAGCTCGGCGGAGTGGGCGATCGGCGTCCTCGTCGGTATCAACCTGCTGTTCGGCGGTGCCACCCTGATCGGCATGGCGCTGGCGGCACGCAAAAACAACACCTGAAACGCGCGTTGCGTCTTGTGCCGTCTTGGGGGGTGACAAGGCGCCAGCGGCACGCTATATGGCCTTCCCATGATCACCGTCGCCACCAGCTATTTTTGGTACTTTAGCTACGACAGCTCGCTGGCGGCGGGAGGATCGCGCTCAATCTAAAACATTGCAGCAAACGTCCGAACAGCCGCCAGACCTGGCGGCTTTTTTATTGGCCGGCAGGTTCTAGAACAGACAGGAGCCCGCCGTGCTGAGCACGACCGACGATCTTCGTATCCGCGAACTGAAAGAGCTGAGCACGCCTGAAGAGGTGATGCGGGAAGTCCCCCGTACGCTCACCGCAACGCGTGTGGTGATGGCCGCGCGCAACGCCATCCACGCCATCCTGAGCAATCAGGACGACCGCCTTCTGGTCGTCGTCGGCCCATGCTCGGTGCATGATCCCAAGGCCGCGCTCGACTACGCCGAGCGCCTGGCGAAACTGCGCGAGGATCTCGCCGATCAGCTCGAGATCGTGATGCGGGTCTATTTCGAGAAGCCGCGCACGACGGTCGGCTGGAAGGGCCTGATCAACGATCCCGACCTCGACGGCAGCTTCGACATCAACAAGGGCTTGCGGCTCGCGCGCAACGTGCTCGCGGCCGTGAACAATCTCGGCCTGCCCGCCGGCACCGAGTTCCTGGACATGACCACGCCGCAATACATCGCCGACCTCGTCTCCTGGGCTGCGATCGGCGCGCGCACGACCGAGAGCCAGATCCATCGCGAGCTGGCATCGGGGCTGTCCTGCCCGGTCGGCTTCAAGAACGGCACCGACGGCAATGTGCGGATCGCGGCCGACGCGGTGAAATCAGCCTCGCATCCCCATCATTTCATGGCCGTCACGAAGCTCGGCCGCTCGGCGATCGCCTCGACCGCCGGCAACGAGGACTGCCACATCATCCTGCGCGGCGGAGCTGAGCCGAACTACGACGCGGCAAGTGTTGCAGCCGCCTGCAATGAATTGACCAAATCCGGCGTTGCCCCGCTGGTGATGGTCGATGCCAGCCATGCCAATTCGAGCAAGAAGCCGGAGAACCAGCCGCTGGTGATGGCCGATATCGCCCGCCAGATCTCGGGCGGCGAGAGCCGCGTCATGGGCGTGATGATCGAGAGCAATCTCGTCGCCGGCCGCCAGGATGTCGTGCCGGGCAAGCCGCTCACCTATGGGCAGAGCATCACTGACGGTTGCATCGACTGGGCAACGACGTCGAAGACGCTCGAGCAGCTCGCCGACGCCGTCGAGATCCGCCGCAACACCCAGCGCGCGGGACTGCACGAGAGGTCAGCCTGACGGATCACTGGGTTAGATGGCTCGTTCCTCACCTCTCCCCGACGGGGAGAGGTGAAAGTCTCAGCAGCCGCGGCAGATGCTTTTGATCTTCTTGTCGAGCGCCTGGTTTTCCTTGCTGAGCGGATCGTTCGCATCGCTCAGATTCTTCTCGCTCGGCACATCCCCGGCACGCGGCTGGCGATGACCGACCGGCGCCGGCAACACCGATCCGGACGATGCGCCGCTTGATGTCGATCCCTTGGAGCCGCCGGTCTGCGCAACAGCCGCGCCGCCAAGCAAGACCACGAGCGATGTTGCCAGCATGATCTTCTTCATGTCCGTTTCTCCATTCTCAAATCAGCGTCCATGCCATCGCCCCTCATGTCTCGGGCGGATAGAGATGAACGTCGCCGCAATAGTCGACGATACGATAGCGCGTTTCCGATTCCGCTTCACGCGCCTCGTCCGCGGTATTTTGCACCGCCAACACGTAATTCGGCCCTACCGGCGACTTGCCGGCGCCGCCGGGAATGTCGATGACATAGTCCGGTTGACACAGGCCCGACACCCGTCCGCGCAACTGCCGCATCAAGTCCTGGCCTTGCGCCAGCGTCGTTCGCAGATGCGCCGTGCCCGGCGCGAGATCGCCGTGATGCAGGTAATAGGGCTTGATCCGGCATTCGACGAAAGCTCGCATCAAATCCGACAGCGCGGCGATGTCATCGTTGACGCCGCGCAACAGCACGGACTGGCTCACAAGCGGTATACCAGCATCGACGAGCCGCGCACAGGCGGCGCGCGCGGGCCCCGTCAGTTCCCGCGCGTGGTTGGCGTGTACCGCGACCCAGGTGGCCGCGCCCGCGACCTTCAGCGCCGCAACCATCTCCGCGCTGACGCGTGCAGGTTCGGCCACGGGAACGCGGGTATGAAGACGGATGATCTTGACGTGATCGATGGCCGCAAGATCGGCCATGATCTCGCTCATCCGCCGGGGCGACAGCATCAGGGGATCGCCGCCGGTCAGGATCACTTCCCAAATCTCGCCATCCGCCCGGATGTAGTCGATCGCGGCGCGATAGGCACTCTCCGACAACGCATTGTCCTTGCCGGGGCCGACCATCTCGCGGCGGAAGCAGAAGCGGCAGTAGACCGCGCAGACATGAACGAGCTTGAACAGCACGCGGTCGGGATAGCGGTGCACAATTCCGGCGACCGGCGAATACGGGTGATCGCCGATCGGATCGGCATTCTCGCCCGGCCGCGCCTCGAGCTCGGCCGAGGTCGGAACGAACTGCCGCGCGATGGGATCGTCGGGATCCGTCGGGTCGATCAATCCGGCCAGATCAGGCGTGATCGCCACGGCATAGCGCGCGGCAACGCGTTCGAGCGCCGGCAGCGCCGCTGCGGGCGCCAGCCCCTCGGCCACCAGCTCGGCAGGTTCGCGCAGAGTGCGTGCAAGGTTGGTCTTTGTCATCTCTCATCCGCAGGGGGTGTCCATACCACCTGATCAATTCGTATTGCGCCGCTCGCCAGCATCACCAGCCGATCGAAGCCGAGCGCGACACCACTTGCCTCCGGCATTGCGGCAACCGCCGTCAGAAAATCCTCGTCGAGCGGATAGGTTTCGCCGTAGCGGCGCTGCTTCTCCGTCATCGATTCCGTGAAGCGTTTGCGCTGCTCCTCGGCATCGGTCAGCTCTCCAAAGCCGTTGGCGAGCTCGACGCCGCAGGCATAGACCTCGAAACGTTCGGCGACCCTCGGATCGACCGTCTTCACCCGCGCCAGCGCCGCCTCTGGAGATGGGTATTCGAACAGGATGGTCAAACGCCCCTGCCCCAGCTGCGGCTCGACATGCTCGACCAGGACCTTGCTGAAGATGTCCGACCAGGTGTCGTCCTCGGCGACACAGACCTTTCCGGCTGCCGCCGCGGCCAGCGCCGCACGGTTACCCTCGCCGCCCGAAATTGTCGACAGCAGGTCGATGCCGGCAAAGTGCTCGAAGGCGCCCGCGACCGTCAGGAGCTCCGGCTCGGCGAAGGGATCGGCGGTCCGGCCGCGGAAGGAGAAGGTCCCGATCCCGGTCGCCTGCGCCGCACGGGCGATCACCACGACGCAATCAGCCATGATGGCATCATAGGGGGCGCCTGCCCGGTACCATTCCAGCATGGTGAACTCCGGCAGATGCAGGTCGCCGCGCTCGCGGTCCCGGAACACCCGTGCGAACTCGAAAATCCGCGTCTCGCCCGCCGCCAGCAGCTTCTTGCAGGCGAATTCAGGCGAGGTCCGCAGGTATCGGCTGGCCCGGCTGCCGTCCGGCCGCATGATCTCGGTCCGGGGGGCGTGCAGATGGGTCTCGTTGCCCGGAGAGACCTGGAGAACGGAGGTTTCGACCTCCACAAACCCTTGTTCGGCGAAAAACCCCCGCAAGGCTCCGGTCACGGCGGCCCTGGCCTGGAGGAACGGCCGCCGGTCGAGGTGCCGCGAGGGCGACCAAAACGGCGACATCGGCTTGTCCCCAGCCATCAACCGACCGCCCCGACCGGCAGCAAAGTGCTGGCATCCAACGGCAAAATCAGTATGTTGCGGCCCGAAACGGGCGCCGAGGTCCGATTTGAGGCCCCAAGTCCCACATCAATTCGACCACGTCCTGGCTGGTGCCGGGCCAAGCAAGCAGGAAATACAGCTTTGAGAGTCATCGCCAGTTCTATTCGCAAGGGCAACGTGATCGAGCAAGACGGCAAGCTCTACGTCGTCGTGAGCGCCGAGAACATCCATCCCGGCAAGGGTACCCCGGTCAGCCAGATCGAAATGCGCCGAATCTCGGACGGGGTAAAGATCTCCGAGCGCTACAAGACCACCGACCAGGTCGAAAAGGCCACGATCGAAGAGCGCAACTACACCTTCCTGTACGAAGACGGCGACGGCTTCCACTTCATGAACCCCGAGACCTACGACCAGGTCCAGGTCTCCAAGGACGTGGTCGGCGACGCGGCCGCCTATCTTCAGCCAGACATGACCGTCAAGCTGTCGACCCACGACGTCAATGTGGTGTCGATGGCGCTGCCGCAGCGCGTGACGCTCGAAGTGGTCGAAACCGAGCCCGTGACCAAGGGGCAGACCGCCTCCTCGTCCTACAAGCCGGCGGTGCTCTCCAACGGCGTGCGCACCACCGTGCCGCCGCACATCTCGGTCGGCACCCGTATCGTGGTGATGACCGAAGACGGCTCCTACTCCGAGCGCGCCAAGGACTGACGGGGAACCGAGCGATCGCAACAGGTACCGCCGGGGGGCGAGGCAGTGGTCGGGAAGGGTTTCCGCTTCGTCTCGCTGCATCTGGCGCTGCTTTCGCTCCTCCTTGCCACTCCCCTCGCTGCGGATGAATTCCGCAGCCCCTCGCTGACGGCCCTGCGCGTCGACTGGCGCGCGGCGCTCGACCAGCTTCGCAGCGAGATCAACAGCCGTCCCCAGATTGCGGGCGACTTCATCTTCGCACCCCGCCGTACAGTGCCGCGCTACGACCCGCGCGCGATGCCCGCACTGGTGCAGCTCAACGCGATCTCCTCGCGCTTCTTCACCGGCATTACCCGAAGTCCCGTCCCCGTGCTGCTGCCGTTCGACGCCGCCGCGTATCTCGATGCGCAGCGCAGCGGCGCGCCGGCTACGCTCGCGCTGTCGCGCTACCAGGCCGATTTCAATCCTGTCGACATGTTCGATGCCGGGCCCGCCGGCTACAGCGCGACCTTCTCGCTCGATCCAGGCGCCGGTGAGGGCATGCCAAGCCGGGTGTACGCAAGGCCTGTCGAGGTGCAGATCACGGGCTCGGCGCTCGTCTACGACATCGCCGATCCCGCCGGGGGCAAGGGCGAGCCAGTCAAGCCGCTCGCAGTAGCCTATCCGGATCTGCGCAGGTTCATCCGGGAAGGCTATGTGCGCTACGCCTTCACCCGCTTCGGCGCCGCCTATGTGGTGTCGATCCAGTGCCTCGACAGCGTCGCGAGGCCGCGGCGGCTCGCCTGCAAGGAGGCCTATCCGGTCGCCGAGCGTTTCCTGAAGGCGCTGCGCATCGCTGGCGGCCAGCGCATGCGGCCACTGACGGACGTTGCCTCCAACATCATCGCGCGCCCCGCGGTGCGTTCACCGGATTTCAGCTACCGGCCGAGCGGCGACATCATCCCGAACACCGGCTACCGCAAGCAGGGCGGCCATCCCGACGCTATGGCCTACGCCCAGATCCGCTTTCCGCTGGAGAAGGCGCCCGCCTTCGTGCGCTCGCAATCCTACGGCAAACGTGACAAGAGCGAAGGCCCGACCGCCTTTCCCTGGCGCGACAATTTCTGCGAGTCGCGCAGTTTCGAAGTGTGGCAATGCGGCGGAGGCTACGGCCATCAGGGCGAGGACATCCGCGCCGCCGACTGTCCGCCGCCCGGCGAAGGCCGCGAGCCCTGCGATCCCAAGCAGCGCGGCGTCGTCGCCGTGCGTGATGCAATCGTCATCCGCGGTGTCAAGGACCAGGCGGCGACGCTTCAGGTCAATAGCCGCACCGAGCACATCCGTTTCCGCTACATGCACATGAATCCGCACGCGATGAACGCCGACGGCCTCGTCAACGGCCGCCTCGTCAGCGAAGGCGAGAAGATCGGCGTGGTCTCGAACTATCTCGACCGTCCCGCCGGAACGTCGCTGCACCTGCATTTCGACGTCCAGGTATTCACCCGCGACGGCTGGATCTGGGTCAATCCCTACGTCACGCTGGTCTCGGCCTATGAGCGGCTGATCCGCGCGCGCGGCCGCGAGATCGGCCCGGAGATCGCAATCACGTCGCAACCGGTGGCCCATGCGCTGCCGCAGGACGTGCTCAAGCCCGACTTGCGCGAGGGGGCGGGCGGCGAGGAGAACTGAGAGCGTACTCGTTCGTTGCCGGAGCGTGCATCTGGTCGCGCATCTCGCCGGCTCGAACGAAGAAGGACAGGTTGATGAGTGTCGGACTGATCGGTCTTCTCGACGACATCGCGGGGATCGCAAAGGTGGCTGCAGCCTCGCTTGACGATGTCGCGGCCCAGGCTGCCAAGGCGGGCACAAAGGCGGCCGGCGTGGTCATCGATGATGCGGCGGTCACGCCGAACTACGTCATCGGTTTTGCATCGAAACGCGAACTGCCGATCGTCGGGAAGATCGCGATCGGATCGCTGCGCAACAAGCTGCTGATTCTGCTGCCCGTTGCCCTGTTGCTCGGCTATTTCCTTCCCGCCGCGGTCACGCCGCTGCTGATGCTGGGCGGCGCCTTTCTCTGCTATGAGGGCGCCGAAAAGGTGCTCGAAGCCGTGCTGCCGCATCATGCGCACCAGCACGAAGCTCAGCTGCAGCCGATTGCGTTGAATACGCGATCGGTCGAGGACGAGAAGGTCGCAAGCGCCATCAAGACGGATTTCATCCTGTCGGCTGAGATCATGGCGATCACGCTGGCGGCTATCCCTGCGGGCAGCATCTGGACGCAGGCGCTGGTGCTGGCGCTGGTCGGCGTCTTTATCACCGTTGGGGTCTATGGCGTGGTCGCCTTGATCGTGAAGGCGGACGATGTCGGCATCGCCCTTGCGCGCTACGGCGGCACTTCACTCGTTGGTCGCGCGATCCGCTTGCTTGGACGCGCGCTCGTCCGCGGCATGCCCGCCTTCCTGGCGGTGCTGAGCGCGATCGGCACCGCCGCCATGATCTGGGTCGGCGGCGGCATCATCCTGCACGGCATCGAAAAGTACGGCCCGCCCGCAATTGGTGACACGGTCCATGCCGCAACCGAGGCTGCCGCACATCTCCTTCCATCCGTTGCCGGCATCGTCGAATGGTCGGTCGAGGCAGCCATCTCGGGCGCGCTTGGACTGCTCATCGGCGCGGTTGCCATTCCGGTCGTCGAATACGGACTCGCACCGGCATGGAAACGGCTGAGGCGATCGCGATCGGCCTGAGCACGGCCGTCGCGAATGCCCCGTGTAGGCTACTCCAGGAAAGTCGTCAGCTGCGCGCCTTCATCGGCCACGAACACCGCAATCAACTCCGCCGGCTCCGTCATACTGGCATTGGCCGAGACCAGGTGCGTCGAGCCCGGTGGTTCGAAGAAGGACTGGCCGACGCCGAACGTCTCGACCGGGCCGCCGCCGAGTTGCGAGCGGATCTCGCCCTTGGTGATGTAGGCGGTAACGGATCCCGCGTGGCGATGCGGCCGCGAAAACCCGCCCGGACCATAGAACACGCGCACGATGGTGACGCGCTTGCCCGGGACGTTCGGCAGCGCGTAGGAGCCGATCGGCTCGACCTTGTCGAGCGGCGAGCCCTCCGCGGCCGTGGCGCAGAGCGGGGTCAGTACGCCTGCGACGGTGTCCATCGTCACCGGCAGCGTCTTGCCGATCGCGAGCGCGCAGGCGACCCCTGCGACGACGGCGAGCGTCGTCGAACGCGACGGCGCCGGCCACTGCACGGCAGAAAAGCTCATGGCTGTCATCGTGATCTCCCCTTGCCTCCGTCAGGACGCAGCGGCGGCCGTTGCGACCGGCCGCTTTGCAGGCGTCCAGCGAAACGCCGCGCCGAAGCGGTTCCAGACGTTGATCGAGGCGACGGCCGAGGTCAGGTACGTCAATTCAGTCTCGGAGAATTCGCCGGACGCTTCCGCATAGACCTCGTCGCCGACGCCGTCGGGCAGACAGGTCAGCGCCTCGGCCCAGGCGAGCGCAGCCCGCTCGCGCGGCGAAAAGATCGGCGCCTCGCGCCAGACCGCGACCAGATGGAGCTTGTCGACGGGAACGCCGATCCGTTCCGACAGCAGGACGTGGTGCTGCACGCAGAAGGCGCAGCCGTTGATTTGCGAGGCGCGCAGCTTGACCAGTTCGAGCAGTTGCTTGTCGAGGCCGGCCTTGGCCGCAAGCTGGCCCAGCGCCAGCACCAGATCATACGCATCGGGCGCGATCCGTTTGAAATCTTCATATTCGCTGCGGGCGTGTGACATTGCCATTCACCTCGGCCTATTATAAGAGCTCGGATATCTTATAAGAGCTCTTATATGCCACGCAAGACCAATGACGTCACGAGATCGCAATCGGGACGAAAGGCAGTTGAAGGCGGCGCCGTGCATGTTCCCGCGCCGGGCGAAGGCAAGCGCGGCGAGCAGGGCTACCTCGGCTATCTGCTGCGCCAGGCCCACGCCGCGGTTCGTCTGACGATGGAGCGCACCCTGGCCGATCTCGGCGTGACGTCGCCGCAATTCGCGGTGCTGACGATGCTCAACGCCTATCCGGGCTTGTCGGGGGCCGATGTCGCCCGCCTCACCTTCCTGACCCCCCAGACCGTCGGCGTCATCATTCGCAACCTCGAACGCGACGGTGCCATTGTCATGACGCCTCATCCCGTCCACGGCCGCATCCAGCAATGGACGCTGACGCCGCGCGGCGCGACACTTTTGAAGACGTGCCGGCAGCGTGTGCTCGAATTGGAGAAGCGCCTCGCTCGAAATCTGGATTCAAAGGCGGAAACCACGATCCGGCGCTGGCTTGCCGGAATTGCGGCTGACCTGCAGGAGGACTAGGCGACCGGCATCGCAGCTGTCGCGGCCGCAGTTCTACCCGCCTTTCAAGGCGTTCTTGACTGCGCCGTCGGGCCAGGTCTCGTCCGCCGCGATCACCCGCACGCGGGTCTGGTCGGCGGTATTGACCAGCACGTGCGAATTCACCCGCTCACCGCTCGGCTCGAGACGCAAATCGGTTTCGGGCTTCCAGCTCAGCGTCGTCGCGAGGTCGCCGGGAAAGATCTTCCATTGCGATCCGTCGTCGAGCTCGACGACATGGCTTTCCGCATGCGTGCGTATCTTCATTGGACCCCGATGTTTCGATGAACAGACATACGGAAGGCAGGCCCACGGCCCCGTCTTCTCCTCCTTCCGGGTGTGGAGGGAATGCGGGAAGAGCGACACTTGTTCCGGTGGGAACAGCTGACCCGCCCAGGCAGGACTTCAGCACGCTGCCGTTTCTGGAACCGACTCACACGGGCCATGTTTCCGGCTAGAATGTGCCCAT
Organism: Bradyrhizobium sp. SPXBL-02; assembly: GCF_051853065.1. Taxonomy (NCBI): domain Bacteria; kingdom Pseudomonadati; phylum Pseudomonadota; class Alphaproteobacteria; order Hyphomicrobiales; family Nitrobacteraceae; genus Bradyrhizobium; species Bradyrhizobium sp. SPXBL-02. The sequence continues at coordinate 4,357,539 of NZ_CP182474.1, forward strand.
GAAGCACGCTGATTCCTCGCCCCGTCACACCCGCCGCGCCCTGCTCCAGTCGACGCTTGGTGCAGCCGCTTTGCTCGCGCTTCCCACCCGCGCTCTCGCCGCGCCTCCCGGCTTCGACGAATGGCGTGAGAGCTTTCGCGCACGCGCGATGGCAAATGGTATTTCCGCCGCGACATGGCAGCGCGCTATGGGACGGGTCGAACCGGACATGAGCGTGTTCGCGCAGATGCGCAACCAGCCCGAATTCCACGAGCAGGTCTGGCAGTACATCAACCGTCGCGTCTCGGACTGGCGCATCATCAACGGCAAGGTCGCGCTGAAGAACAACGAGGCGCTGCTCGCCCGCGTCGAGCGCGATTTCGGGGTCGAGCGCGGCACGCTGCTGGCGCTGTGGGGCGTCGAGTCCGCCTATGGCGATCCCCTGGTGCAGCAGAACCACATGAGGCCGGTGTTTCCCTCGCTCGCCGCGCTCGCCTGGAACGAGCCGCGCCGCAAGGCCTATTGGGAGACCGAGCTGATCAACGCACTGCGCATCGTCGACAAGGGCTGGTCCACGCCCGAGGAGATGAAGGGCTCCTGGGCCGGCGCGATGGGGCATTCGCAATGGATGCCGGAAGTCTGGCTCAATGTCGGCATCGACTATGACGGCGACGGCAAGGTCTCGCCGTTCGGCAAGCCCGACGACGCGCTGGGCTCGACTGCAAAATACCTTGTCAATCGCGGCAAGTGGCATCGCGGCGAGCATTGGGGCTACGAGGTGCGCGCGTCCGGCAACATGAGCGGCAACCGTACTTATGCAGCCTGGCAGGCGGCCGGCGTCAGCCGCGCCGACGGCCAACCGTTTCCGCAGCCCAACGCATCCGCACAGATGTGGACGCCGGTTGCGGGCGGGCCGACCTTCCTGCTCGGACCGAACTTCTATTCGGTGAAGAGCTATAACCCTTCCATGAACTACGCGCTGGCGATCTGCCATCTCGGGGATCGCTGCCTGGGAGCTCCGCCCTTCATCCAGCCTTTCCCGGGCTCCGAGCGTGCATTGACGCTCGCCGAGGTGCAGGAGATGCAAACGCGCCTCACCAAGGCCGGCTTCGACACCGGCGGCACCGACGGCCGCGTCGGCAACGACACCATGAAGGCGGTCAAGGATTTCCAGCAGCGCGCCGGCATCACGCCGGCGGACGGCTATGGTGGACTGAAGGTGCTGGCCAAGCTGCGGCAGGGTGGATAGTCGCGCTCGTCATTCCGGGGCGCGCGAAGCGCGAGCCCGGAATCCATCGGGCAGCAAGCGCGCGGAAAAATGGATTCCGGGTTCGCGCCAAGTGGCGCGCCCCGGAATGACACCGTGGCTGGTGCTCCCTTTCTCAGTGCCTGTATTGCGGCTCTTCCGCATCGAGCTGTCTGCGGATCGCAGCGAGATGCAGCCGGGCGGATTCGGAATCGCCCTCGCGCATCTGCCTGTAGGTCTCGGCCGCAATCGCGGGATCGACCGGCAGCACCTTCCGTCCGGTCGACATCGCCAGCACCTGCACCTCGGCGGCGCGCTCGAGATAATAGAGATCGTCCCAGGCCTCCGCGATGGTCGGCGCCAGCACCATCACGCCGTGATGCTTCATGAAGACGATGTCGGCATCGCCAACGGCGGAGGCGATACGCGCGCCTTCGCGGTTGTCGAGCGCGAGGCCGTTATAGTCGCGGTCGACCGCGGTGCGGCCGTAGAATTTCAGCGCGGTCTGGCCGGCCCAGATCAGGGGCTCGCCCTCGGTCATCGACAGCGCCGTGGCATAGGGCATGTGCGTATGGAAGGCGACCTTGGCGCGCGGCAGCAGCCTGTGCATCTCGGCATGGATGTAGAAGGCGGTCGCCTCGGGCACGCCCTCGCCGTCGAGCACGTTGCCGTGGAAATCGCAGATCAGGAGCTTTGACGCCGTCAGTTCGCGGAAGGCGTAGCCGTAGGGGTTGACGAGGAAGAGGTCGTCATGGCCCGGCACGACCGCCGAGAAGTGATTGCAGATGCCCTCCTCAAAGCCGTTGCGCGCGGCCATGCGGAAGCAGGCGGCGAGATCCTCGCGTGCGGTGCGGATCGCGTCGGTGGCGAGATCCGGCCGATTGGAGCGGAAGGTCGCGGGCGCGGGTGAGGACGCGTGAAGGCTGTGCGCCATGGCGAAGGACACCTCTGTCGGTTGGGGAGCTGGCCCGTGTTGTACAGGGCTGGCGCCTTCGCGTCAGCCCCTGCGGTCGCCACCCTGCCCTGCGTCGATCAAGCGCGCCGCGGCACCCCGCCGGCGTTCATGCCGCCATCGATGACGAGCTCGCTGCCGGTGACATAGCGCGAGGCATCGGAGGCGAGATACAGCACGCCCGAGGCGATCTCCGCGGCCTGGCCGGCACGGCCAAGCGGCGTGACGACACGGGCGCGCTCCTCCGGATCGATCGGGGCGTTCTGGCCAGAGCCGGCCGCCCCCGTCGGGATCTTGCCCCAGATCGGGGTATCGATGATGCCGGGATGAACCGAGTTGACGCGGATGCCGTCGCCTGCCGCCGCGCACTCCATCGCGATCGACTTGGCGAACAGCCGCACGCCGCCCTTTGTCGCTGAATAGGCCGACAATCCAGGCGAGCCGCGCAGGCCGGCCAGCGAGGACATCATGACGATCGAGCCGCCGCCGGTCTTACGCATCAGGGGAAGGCAATGCTTGACCGACAGAAACACGCCATCGAGATTGATCGCATTCTGCTTGCGCCAGTCAGCGAGAGTCATGTCGACGATCGATGGCACGGAAATTCCGATGCCGGCATTGGAGACGAGCACGTCGAGCCGGCCGAAGCGCCTTGCGATCTCGGCGACGATCTCGATCCAGCGCTCCTCGCTGGTGACGTCCTGCTCCAGGAAGATCGCCTTGCCGCCGGCATTCGTCACGCGCTTGGCGAGGTCGGGCCCGCGCAGCTCGTCGATGTCGGTGATGATAACGGTCGCGCCTTCGCGCGCGAACAGCTCGACGATAGCCTCGCCAATGCCGGAGGCGCCGCCCGTCACCAGCGCGACCTTGCCCTCAACCTGCCCTGCCATGTTCACTCCCTTTTTTGTTGTTTGAGCAACCTGCTTCTGACGCATGATCTCGTCGATCATGCGTCATCTAATCACGGATGGCCCCTGGTCCGGTAGCGCGACGTCGACGACGCGGAATTGCACGCGCTCCGCGCCCTGGTAGCGGTCCACCGACAACGAGCCCGCGACATGCATCTGCTGGCCGCGATTGGCGAGCAGCGCATTGCCGAGCTTCTGGCCGATCGAACGGAACGCGATGCCGTTGACGATGGCGCCATCACCCGCCTTGAAGCGCAGGCGCAGATGTGCCTGCCCGACCTCGTCGGCGAAGACGAGTTGATGCGCCGGTAGTGCCAGCACCGGCTCCGGATTGCCGCTGCCGAAGGGACCGGCGCGGTTGAGCGTCGTCGCTAGCTCCGGCGTCACCGCGCGCGCCGAGACCGCGCCGTCGATATAGAGCTCGTTGACGTGGCGCGCCTCGGCGACGTCGCGCGCCAGCGCGTTCTCGAGATAGGCGCGGAATTCGGCGAGCTTCTCCTTGCGCAGCGTCACGCCCGCGGCCATGGCGTGGCCGCCCCCCTTGAGCAGAATGCCGTCGGCGACCGCCTGCCGTACCGCCTTGCCGAGATCCACGCCCGCGGCCGAGCGGCCCGAGCCGGTGCCGATGCCGCCGGGCTCCAGCGCAATGGCAAAGGCAGGCCGCGAAAACTTTTCCTTCAGGCGCGAGGCGACGAGGCCGACCACGCCCGGATGCCAGCCTTCCGAGGCCGTGACGATCACGGCGAGCTTGTCCTCCAACCCGATCGAGGCCAGCGCCTCGGCTTCGGCCTGGGCTTCCGCCGCCTGCTCGATGACGCGGCGTTCGCTGTTGAGACGGTCGAGCTCGGCCGCGATCCGCGCCGCCTCGATGCTGTCGCCTTCGAGCAGCAGCCGCACGCCGAGATCGGCGCGGCCGATACGGCCGCCGGCATTGACGCGCGGCCCCAGCATGAAACCGAGATGCCAGGCTTCCGGCGGGCCGTTGAGCCGTGCCACGTCCATCAGCGCAGTGTGGCCGACATGGTCGCGCCGACGCATCGCGATCAGCCCCTTCGCCACGAAGGCGCGGTTGAGCCCGATCAGCGGCGCGACGTCGGCGACGGTACCGAGCGCGACGTGGTGCAGCATGCCCAGGAGATCGGGCTCCGGCATCTCGCTCGTCCAGAAACCGCGCTGGCGCAGCTCGCGATTGACCGCGACCAGCGTCACCAGCACGAGGCCGACGGCGGCGAGATGGCCAAGGCCCGAGAGATCATCGGAACGGTTCGGATTGACCAGCGCATCGACCTCGGGGAGATCGAGGCCGCATTGGTGGTGGTCGATCACCACCACGGACATGCCGAGGCGTTTGGCCTCGGCGAGCGGCTCGATGCTGGTGGTGCCGCAATCGACGGTGACGAGCAGCGTCGCGCCCTTTGCGGCGAGCCCGCGCACGGCTTCGACGTTCGGGCCGTAGCCCTCGAAAATCCGGTCGGGAATGTGGATCAGCGGATCGAGCCCGCAATGGCGCAGGTGCCAGGCCAGCAGCGCCGCCGAGGTGGCGCCGTCGACGTCGTAGTCGCCGAAGATCGCGACCTTCTCGACATTGGTCGCGGCATCCGCGACGCGCTTGGAGGCGGCCTCCATTTCCGTCACCGTGAAGGGGTCCGGCAGCAGCTTACGGATGGTCGGATCGAGGAAATCGGTGACGGCGTCGATATCGACCCCGCGCCCCGCCAGCGCCCGCGCCAGCAGCTCCGGCAATTGGTGCCGCTGCACCATGGCGAGCGCCTGGGCCGCGCCGCGGGCATCGAGCCGGTCGCGCCACAGCTTGTCGGTGAGCGAGCGTGCCACGCCCAGGAACGCCTGGGGCGCTTCGACGGGCAGTGCGGATGCGGGAGGCGTCATGGCGAGGGCTATCGATTGGGAACTCGGGTCCGGGCGATCACGCTCGCGGCCGGGACTGGCTTGAAAGGATTGGCTGGGAAACCCCGGCGATTTGCAACGGCTGGGGCGCACAAAGCGGTGGATGGCAGGTCGGCGGGCCGGAGTGACTATCATTTAGGCATTCCGGCAAACAGCAAATTAAGCAGGCGTTAGGCGGAATCCTCGAAAAAGAATCGTATTCGATCTGTAAGTTGTTGTTCCGGGTTCATTGCAGATCAGACCTCATTGCCAAGGGAAGTTCCCGATGTCAGCTGCGCTGGGTCTGAAAGCCAAGCCGATCGCCACCGAGGCTGCGGACGATGATTCCGACATCTCCGCGCTGATCAACCGCCTCACCGCGGAGGTCAACCAGATCGCGGTCGACAAGACCAAGTCGATCCAGCAGATCACCAACCAGATGAAGATGCTGGCGCTGAACGCGCTGATCGAAAGCTCGCGCGCCGGCGCGCAAGGCGCGGGCTTTGCGGTCGTGGCTCAGGAGGTGCGCGGCGTCGGCCAGCAGGTCGAGACCATCGCCCGCGAGCTCGAGACCCAGCTAACCAAACGCACCGGCGATCTCGTCGCCTCGATCGACCGCATGAGCCAGCGCTCCCGCGGCGAGCGGATGGTCGACCTGTCGCTCAACGCGATCGAGCTGATCGACCGCAATCTCTATGAACGCACCTGCGACGTGCGCTGGTGGGCGACCGATTCCGCCGTGGTCGATTGCGCGGCCTCGCCCAGTGCTGCGGCCGTCTCCCATGCCTCGCAGCGCCTCGGCGTGATCCTCGGGGCCTACACCGTCTATCTCGATCTCTGGCTCTGCGACCTCGACGGCAACGTCATCGCCAACGGCCGCGCCGACCGCTTCCGCGTCGTCGGCCAGAACGTCGCCCATACCAAATGGTTTCGCGACGCGCGGTCCTTGCGCTCCGGCGACGATTATGTCGCCGGCGACGTCGAGAACCAGCCGCTGCTCGGCAATGCCCAGGTCGCGACCTATTGCGCCAGCGTCCGCGCCGGCGGCCAGGCCAACGGCGCGCCGATCGGAGTGCTCGCCATCCATTTCGACTGGGAGCCGCAGGCCCGCGCCATCGTACAGGGCGTGCGCGTCGGCGACAGCGACAAGGCCCGCGTGCTGCTGGTCGATTCGAATTTCCGCGTGATCGCGGCCTCCGACGGCCAGGGCATCCTCAGCGAACGCATCTCGCTGTCGCTGAACGGCCAGCGCTCCGGCTTCTACCACGACCGCACGGGCACGCTGGTCGCTTTCCATGCCACCCCGGGCTACGAGACCTATCGCGGGCTCGGCTGGTACGGCGTGATCGTCTGCGGGGCATAAGGCGACCAGCGGCCGCCCTCCCGACATCGGACGCGGTCGGCCGTCCAATCCAAAAGTGCGAAAACAACCCCATGCACAGTAGCCTGAGGGTTGTTTTGATTGGCCTTTTTTAGGGGCCTGCGCCACCTTGCGTTCATCAGGACGTTTTGAAACGTCGGGCAAAATGCGGGCAGCATTTTCCGCCAAGGTATGCCTGTTACAGGCAAGAGCCTGCGCCGTGGATCGGCTAGAGTCACTTCGCACCATATGGGTGACGTGGGAGGCGCGACTTTCGATTGGCTTCGATCATCTCGCGCTCCGCAATCGCAAGGAGACATGCCATGAAGATCGTCGTGATCGGCGGAACCGGATTGATTGGGTCCAGGCTCGTGGCGAAGCTCAAGCTGCACGGCCACGATGCGGTGGCTGCCTCGCCGAAATCCGGCGTGAACGCCGTCACCGGGGAAGGCCTTGCCGCAGCGCTTTCGGGCGCGGATGTGGTCGTCGACGTCGCCAACGCGCCGTCCTGGGAGCCGGCCGCGGTGCTCGCGTTCTTCCAGCGATCGAGCGAGAATCTCGTCGCGGCCGAGGCCGCAGCAGGCGTGAGACATCACGTGGCGCTCTCGATCGTCGGCACCGACCGCTCGCCCGACAACGCCTATTTCCGTGCCAAGCTGGCGCAGGAAACCGTCATCAAGTCCGGCTCGGTCCCCTACTCGATCGTGCGCGCCACCCAGTTCTTCGAGTTCCTCGGCGCCATCGCCGAGACCAGCGTGCGCGAGGGGAAGATCGTCGTTCCCTCCGCATTGTTTCAGCCGATCGCGGCAGCCGACGTCGCCGACCGCCTCGCCGAAGTCGCAACGGAGCAGCCGCTCAACGGGACGATCGATATCGCCGGACCCGAGAAGGCGCCCTTCAACGAATTCATCGCGCGGCGTCTGAGGGCATCCGGCGACGCCCGGCCTGTGGTCGGAGATCCGAAGGCGCCCTATTACGGCGCTCTCATCGACGACCAATCGCTGAACCCGCTCGGCGAGGCGCGGCTCGGGACGACGCCGCTCGCCAAGTGGCTCGCGACGGCCTGAATATCCCTGATTCATTAGCGGGTGCGCCGAGCCATCTCCGCTGCGAGCAGCAGTGCCGCGCGGCTGGCGCCAATCGAGGCGATGCCTTGCCCCGCAATGTCGTAGGCGGTGCCGTGCGCGGGCGTGCAGATCGGGAACGGGAAGCCGCCGAGCAAGGTCACGCCGCGATCGAAACCCATCAGCTTCATCGCGATCTGGCCCTGGTCGTGATACATCGTCAGCACGGCATCGAAGGCGCCGGCCTTGGCGCGCAGGAACACGGTGTCGGCGGGAAAGGGTCCCTCCGCAGCAATGCCCTCGCGCTGGCTTGCTGCGACCACCGGCGCAATCACATCGATCTCCTCGCGGCCGAAATTGCCACCGTCGCCGGCATGGGGATTGAGGCCTGCGACCGCGATCCGCGGCCGCGCAAAGCCGGCGTTGCGCATGCAGGAATCGGTCAGCTTGAGCGCGCGATGGATGCGTTCGCCGGACAGCTTCGCAGCGACGTCCTTGAGCGGGATGTGGGAAGTGACCCGTGCGTTCCAGAGCCGGTCGAGCACGTTGAATTCGCTTGCCGGCGTTTTGAGACCGACGACCTCGGCCGAGAACGCGATCTCGTCGTCGTACTCGGCACGGGCAAGACGCATCGCCTGCTTGTTGAAGGGGGTGAAACAGACCGCGTCGACATGGCCGTCGCGGCCGAGCTCGAGCGCATGTCTGTAATTGGCCAGCGCGAATTTTCCGCCGGCAAGGGTCGCCGTCTTCGGCTCGACCTCCCTGGGGTCGAGGTGGCGGAGATCGATGAACAGTGCATCCTCCCCCGCCGCGCGAAGCTCGGTCCCCTGCTCCACCGTGGACAAGTCCGGCCTGACGCCGGCGACGCGCGCCCCCTCGTCGAAGATGCGGCGGTCGCCGATGACGACGAGCCGGCAGCTCGCGCGAATGTCGTCCTGCGCCACGAGCTTCGCCGTCAGCTCCGGACTGATGCCGGCGGGATCGCCCATGGCCAGCGCAATCAGCGGCTTTGCAGTCATATGATCACCTTTTCCTGGACTGGCGTATCGGTCGCGGGCGACGCGGGTTTGCGCCGAAGCCGCGCCAGCTGCAGCACAAGCGGAAGCAGCAGCAGCGCGATGCCGCCCACGATCAGGCACGTCACCAGCTTGTTCGCGAAGAAGATGCCCAGCGAGCCCTTGGAGATCAGCATCGACTGCCGGAACGCGTCCTCGGCCTTGTCGCCGATGACGATTGCGAGCACGAGTGGCGCTAAGGGATAGAACAGCTTCTTGAAGAGATAGCCGACGACCCCGAAGCCGAGCATCATGACGACGTCGAGATAGGAGTTCGACACCGAATAGGCGCCGACGACGCAGATGATCACGATCAGCGGCGCGATCACCACGAAGGGTATCCGCATCAAGGCGGCGAACACCGGGACCGTCAGCAGCACCAGCACCACGGCGACGATGTTGCCGACATACATCGAGGCGATCAGGCCCCAGACGAAATCCTTGCTGTCGACGAACAGCATGGGCCCGGGATTGAGGCCCCAGATCATCAGCCCGCCCATCATCACGGCCGCGGTCGCCGAGCCGGGAATGCCGAGCGAGAGCATCGGCAGCAGCGCACTGGTCCCGGCAGCATGATCGGCCGTCTCCGGAGAGATGATGCCTTCGACCTCGCCGGTGCCGAAATATCGGCCGCGGCGCGAGAAGCGGCGCGCAATCCCGTAGCTCATGAAGGAGGCCGCGGTCGGGCCGCCCGGCGTGATCCCCATCCAGCAGCCGATCGCGGCGCTGCGCAGCAATGCCACGCCGTGCCGCGGCAGGCGGCCGACGGCGCGGAACACCTCGCGCCAATCGATCTTCGAGGAAACCGCGCGGGCGTGAAACTCCTCCTCGACGGCGACCAGCAGCTCGCCAATGCCGAACAGGCCCATCACCGCGACGACAAAGCTCACACCCTTGACGAGCTCGTCCACTCCCATGGTGAGACGCACGCTGCCGGACACCGTGTCGATGCCGATGGCGGCGATCGCAAAGCCGATTGCGAGTGCCACGACGGTCTTGATCGGTGCCGCGCCACCCATGCCGACGAAGCTGGCGAAGGCCAGGAAATACACCGCAAAATACTCGGCCGGTCCGAAGGCGAGCGCGACCTGCGCCACCCAGGAGGCGAGGAACGTGATCAGGATGACGCCGATCAGCGCGCCGAACGCCGCCGAGCCGAAGGCGGTCGCGAGCGCCGTGGTCGGCCGGCCGTCGCGCGCCATCGGATAGCCGTCGAAGGTGGTCGCCACCGACGACGGCTCGCCCGGAATGTTGAACAGGATCGAGGTTACCGAGCCGCCGAACAGTGCGCCCCAATACATGCTGGAGAGCAGGATGATCGCCGAGACCGGCTGCATGCCGAAGGTGAGCGGCAGGAGCAGCGACACCCCGTTCGGCGCGCCCAGCCCCGGCAGCACGCCGACGAGAATGCCGAGCAGCACGCCGACCACCATCAGAACCAGATGCGGCGCCGTGACCGCGATGGTGAAGCCGTGCAGGAGCTCTGCGAGATTGTCCATCGGGCCCTCCGTCAGAACCCGAAGGCGGCGGCGAGCGCGCCGTGCGGCAGGCTGACCTGGAACATGCGCTCGAACACGAGATAGAGCGCGAGCGCCGTGGCTCCTGCCATGGCGAGCGCGCGCGGCACGGATTGGTGCCGCGGGATCGCGAGCACCGCGAAGACGTAAAGAGCCGAGGCGACGTACATCCCGGCGAGCGGGATCGCGGCGACGAAGATCGCAGCCGGCACGAACAGGCCCGCGAGCCGCCGCAGCTCGATGGACGTGATCGCGATCGGTACGTTTGCGAGCGTCGCGGCCGGCAGCAGGCCTCGTCCCAGATTGTAGAGGCTGCCGAGCACGACGATGATCCCGGTCAGGAACGGGAACGTGCCGGCATCGACGCCTGCGCTCGACCAGCCAATGCCGTTGTCGAGGCTGGAGACGACGACAGCCACGCCGAAGCTGCCGGTGAGCACGGCGGTCGCAAGCTCAAGCGTGCGGCGTGAGATCATGGGCAGCTCCGGCGAAACAGTCCTCGTCCTGAGGAGCGCGCTTTGGCGCGCGTCTCGAAGGACGGCTCCAGGCGAGATCGCATCCAGGGCCATCCTTCGAGACGCCCGCCTCCGGCGGGCTCCTCAGGATGAGGACCAGGGCTGTCGTCGGCTGCGCGATCGAAGGCCATCCTCGGCCTCACTTGACCAGCCAGCCCTGCTCGCCTGCGACCTGTTTGACGTGCTCGAGGTCCTCCTTGATGAACTTGTCAAGCTCGGCACCGGTCAGGAACGTGTCGACCTGGGAGGTCTTCTCGATGTAGTCCTTCCACTCCGGCGTTGCCTGCACCTTCTTCATGAGGTCGACATAGAACGCGGCCTGCTCCGGCGTGACCTTGCCGGGCAGCCACACGGTGCGCGGCTGCTCGTATTGCTTGATGTCGAGGCCCTGCTCGACGCAGGTCGGAACGTCGCCCCAGCCTTCGGTCGCGGTGACCTTCGGGCCCTGCGGCAGCCGCTTCGGGCTGAACACGCAAAGCGGTCGCTGCGTGCCGCCGCGCCATTGCCCGAGGCTCTCGCTGGGGTTGTTGACGTGGGAGTCGAGATGGCCGCCGGCGAGCTGCACGGCGGTCTCGGCGCCGCTCTTGAAGGGGATGTAGGTCAGCTTGACCTTGCCGGCCTTCTCGATCATGCGGGTCAGCACCTCGTCGGTGTCCTTGGACTGCGCGCCGCCCATCTTGAATTCGCCCGATGCGGCCGCCTTCAGATAGTCGCCCGCGGTCTTGTACGACGCGTCCTGCTTGACCCAGAGCAGGAACTCGTCCTGCGCCATCGCCGCGATCGGCGTGAGATCGGTGTAGTTGAAGGCGACCTTGGAGACGAGCGGCTGCTGCCAGGCATTCGACGTGCCGAAGATCACCTTGTAGGGATCGCCCGCGGAGGCCTTGCCGTAGACATAGCCCTCGGCGCCGCTGCCGCCGCCCTTGTTGACGACGACGATCGGCTGGTCCGTCAGCTTGTGCTTGGTGATGATGTTCTGCACCGCGCGCGCGAGATTGTCGGTGCCGCCGCCGGGGCCGGCGGTGGCAATGAACTCGATCGGCTTTTGCGGCTGCCAGGCGGCGAGCGCCGGCATGGTGCCGGCGAGCACGACTGCGGCTGCGGAGAGCAGAAATGTTGACGTCCGACCCATGATTTCCTCCAGCTGATTTTTTTGTCTTTTATTGTTGTCGTATCGACGTCCGTTCAGGCGACGCGTTCCTCGCGCTTTTCCTGGGCGGAAACGATTGCGCCTTCTTTTTCGAGCGCTTCGATTCGTGACTGGTCGAACCCGTGCTCGGCCAGAACCTCTCGCGTGTGTTCACCATAGACCGGTGCGCCTGATCGCACTTTGCCCGGGGTCTCCGAAAACTTGATGGGAAGCCCGATCGTCTTGACGGGACCGAGCGTGGAGTGCTCGACCTCGACAACCATCTCCCGCGCCAGCGTCTGCGGATCGCTCAGCGCCTCCAGCATGTCGTGCACGGGGCCGCACGGCACGCCCTTCTCGTCCAGCGCCGCCAGCCAATGCGCCCGCGTTTGGGTGCGGAAGCGCTCGCTGAGGACGGCTTCGAGCTCCTTCAGATTGGCCATGCGATCGGCGCCGGTGACGAAGCGCGGATCGTCGGCGAGTTCGCTTGCGCCGAGCGCTTCCAGCATCAACAGCCAGTGCTTCTTGTTGGCGCCGCCGACCACGAGCCAGCCGTCCGAGGCTTCGAAGGCCTGATACGGCGCGTTGAGCGGATGCGCCGAGCCCATCGCGCGCGGCGCGGTGCCCGCGGCGAGCGCGATGGTCGACTGCCAATAGGTCTGCACCAAGGCGGCTTCATACAGCGAGGTCTCGACCCACTGCCCCTCGCCCGTCTTGAGGCGATGGGTGTAGGCCGCAAGGATGCCCATGGTCGCGAGCAGGCCGGCCGTGATGTCGGACAGCGGCGGCCCGCACTTGACCGGCGGGCCGTCGGGCCGCTCGCCGGTAAAGCTCATGATGCCGCTCATGGCCTGCGCGACGAGGTCGAATCCCCTGCGATGCTTGTAGGGGCCGGTACGGCCGAAGCCCGACAGCGAGCAATAGATCAGTGCCGGGAATTCCGCGTGCAGCGCCTCATAGCCGAAGCCGAGGCGCTCCATCGCGCCAGGCGCAAAGTTCTCGACCAGCACGTCGGCATCCGCGATCAACCGGCGCAACACCTCCTTGCCGCCGTCGGTCTTGAGATCCAGCACGATGCCGCGCTTGTTGCGGTTCATCATCAGGAAGGACGCCGCCTCGTCGCCGATCTTCGGCGGCACCGAATGGCGGGTGTCGTCGCCGTTCGGCCATTTCTCGATCTTGATGACGTCGGCGCCCATGTCGGCGAGCATCAAGGTGCAGGTCGGTCCGGCCATGACGTGGGTAAGGTCAATGACCTTGAGGCCGGCCAGCGGCCCCGAACGGCGAGAGGTGGATTGTGAACTTTGCATCGGCTCGTCCTACTGGCCGCGCCATTGCGGCGCGCGCTTGTTGAGGAAAGCATCGAGCCCTTCGCGAAAATCCTGGCTCGTGTAGCACATCAGGATGAGGTCTTCGCCCTCGTCCTGCGTCAGCCGCCGTTGCAGGCGGCCGACAGCCTGCTTGGTTGCATTCAGCGTCAGCGGCGCATGGCTCGCAACGAGCCGGGCGACCTCGTCCGCGCGTCCTTCAAGGGCGGCAAGATCCTCGACGACCTCGCCGAGCAGTCCGACGCTTGCGGCCTCCGCGGCATCGACGAGGCGCGCGGTGAAGATGAGATCCTTGACGCGCGCCGCGCCGATCAGGGCGGTGAGACGGCCGACATTGGACATCGACAGGCAATTGCCGAGCGTCCTGGCGATGGGAAATCCGATCTTTGCGCTTTTCGTGCCGATGCGGAGATCGCATGCCGCGGCAATGCCGGCGCCGCCGCCGGTGCAGAACCCGTTGATCGCCGCGATGGTCGGCACCCGGCACTGCTCCAGCGTGGTCAGCACGCGATCGATGCGGTTCTCGTAATCGATGGCGTCCTGCGGCGTCCTGAATTCGCGGAACTGGTTGATGTCGGTGCCGGACGCGAAGGCCTTGTCGCCCGCACCGCGCAGCACCAGCACCTTGATCGCATGGTCGCGGTTGGCCTGCTCGCAGATCGCGGCAAGCCGCTCGTACATGGCGAAGGTGAAGGCGTTACGGGCTTGCGGGCGGTTGAAGGTGATCCGCCCGATGCCATCGTTGCATTCAAAAACGAGGTCGTCCGCCTCCGTAGCCAGGTCCATTTCCTCATGTCCTCTTGTTTTTTACATTTTTGAATGCAAAATTTGCGATTAGCAAGCGGGAACTTCCGAATATCGCCATATAATCCCGCTTTTGCATTCAAAACGGAGCGCTTCCATGCTTCACGAGGAGGTTGTCGGCCGCATCCGCGCCATCCTGCTCGACGGCGAAATTCCGCCGGGCGCGCGGATTCCCGAGCGCGAGCTGTGCGAGCGGCTCGAAATCTCGCGCACGCCGCTGCGCGAGGCGCTCAAGGTGCTGGCCGCGGAAGGGCTCGTGCAGCTGCTGCCGCATCGCGGCTCGCGCGCAGCAAAACTGACCGACAAGGACATGCGCGACCTGTTCGAGGTCTGCCAGGGCTTGGAGGCCCTCGCCGGCGAACTCGCCTGCGAGCGCATTGGCGATGCCGAGATCGACGCGATCGCCGCCGCGCATGACGAGATGGTGCAGCATTATCGCGACCGCGATTTGATCCAGTACTATCGCGGCAACCGCGCCATCCACGAAGGCATCGTGACCGCAGCAGGAAATCCCGTGCTCGCAGGGCTTTACGCCTCGGTGACCGCGCGCATCCGGCGCGCGCGCTACGTCACGCCGATGACGCCGCAGCGCTGGGCGCTCGCCGTGAAGGAGCACGAGGCGATCCTCAACGCACTTCAGCGCCGCGACGGAATCGGCCTCGCCCACATCCTGCGGGCGCATCTTCGTCACAAGCGCGAAGAGGTGCTGCAGGCGGGCTTTGCCGAGACGGATGCAAGTGAGCCCTCGCTCCGTATCGCGTGAGATTTCTGCAGCGACGATCCAGCGAACACAATCGCGACACAATCATTGATTGATGCTTGCGCGCCACGCGATCATCAATCCGTTTCCTCTTGCGAGCCTGTCTGAACCGGCGCAGCATCCCGCTGCCGGCCCAAGGCCGCACATCACGCGCGAACAATCGCGCGGATCAAAACAGAAAATGGAGGATACGAATGACACTTGACGTCTCGCGTCGATCCCTACTCGCACTCGGAGCCGGCCTCGGCGCCAGCGCCCTGCTCGGCAGCAGCGCGATGGCGCGGGCGCCCAAGCTCGGCACCCAGACGCCCTACTGGCACCGCTTCGTTCTCGGCGATGCCGAGGTGACCGTCGTATCCGACGGACCGCTTCCGCTCGGCGATCCCTCCGGGACCTTCACCGGCGTTCCCAAGGAAGAGGTCAAGAAGATGCTGTCCGACAATTTCCTGTCGCCGGACAATGTCGTGCTCGAACAGAATTCTCCGATCGTCAACACCGGCGACAAGCTCATCCTGTTCGACACCGGCATGGGCTCATCGAAGATGTTCGGCGCCAGCACCGGACGTCAGCAGAAGAGCATGACGGAGGCCGGCATCAAGCCGGAGGACATCGATGCCGTCGTGTGCTCGCATGCCCATATCGATCATATCGGTGGCATCGTCGACGAGGGCGGCAAGCCGCTGTTCCCCAACGCGCAAGTCTACATTGCCCAGAGCGATTTCGACTTCTGTACCGACGAAGGCAAGCTCGGCAGCGCGGCGAAGGACTTCGTCGTCCACGCCCGCAAGAACCTGCTGCCGGTCCGCGAGCGAATCAAGTTCTTCAGGGATGGCGAGGAATTCCTGCCCGGCGTGCAGGCGATCGCGGCGCCCGGCCACACCGTCGGCCACACCATCTTCATGGTCTCGTCGGCAGGCAAGTCATTCGCCTTCCTCGGCGATCTCTCGCACCATTCGGTGCTGCTGCTGGAGAAACCACGGATGGAGTTCTCCTATGACTCCGACCCGAAGCAGGCGGCCGAGTCGCGCGTCAAGCTGCTGACGATGCTGGCGGCGAACAAGATCCCGGTGATGTCCTATCACTTCGCCTGGCCTGGCTATGGCCACGTCGCCAAGGCCGGAGATGGCTTCCGCTACTATCCGGAGCCGATGAAGATGACGTTGTAGCTATCAGTTCAGGTCCGGGCGGCGCGGGCCGCCCGGACTGTTTCTCGCGGCGCGAGGCGCCCCACAAGCCGGTCTCGTACGAGCGATCCAGAGTTAGGATCTCCTCGTCCCCTATGGATCCATACCGGCATCGCCGAAGACCTCGACCAGGCGAAATCGCTCGCACATCAGCATCATGTCGTCGCCGTAGCGACCGAGCCTGCCGAAATAGGATTGATGGGCACGGCGCCAATCAGCCAGGCTCCGGTCGCCCTCTCCCTCGTCGTGTGCAAAGGCTGCATCGACCTCATTGAAGCGCCGGTATGTCACCTCGATGGTTTCGATGACGCAGCGCGGCTCTCCGCGCCCGTCGAGCACGACCCAGCGCTCACCGGGCGTAGAGGTGTTCGGCTCGTCCTCGGTGCTGCACGTCGCGGTCTTGATGCCGTTGACGACGAGCTCGACCAATTCGTCCGCCAGCGCAGGGCTGTCGCCGAACGCGAAGGTTCGCAGATCTCGATGTCGTTCGGGGATCTGCTTGCCCATCCTAGCAGCCGAGCTTGTCGGCGATGCCGCCAAAATCCTTCGCGACGATGTCCCAATTGCCGGTTGCTTCGAAATCGACCTTCTGGAGCGGCCCGTACTCCGTCGGTCGCGCGACGAAGGCGGTCTTCAATCCGTTCTTCTGCGCGGCCGCGAGATCGCCATTGTGGGCGGCGACCATCATCACCTCTTCCGGCTTGAGGCAGAGCAGGCGCGCGGCGCCGAGATAGGTTTCCGGATCGGGCTTGTAATGCTCGAACAGCTCGGCCGACAGGATCAGGTCCCACGGCAGGCCGGCGAACTTCGCCATGTTGGTGAGCAGCGCGACGTTGCCGTTCGACAGCGGCGAGATCACGAATTTTGATTTCAGCCGCGTCAGGCCGGCGACGCTGTCGGGCCAGGGATGGAGCCGATGCCAGCCCTTGGTGAGGTAATCGAGATCGGCCTCGGTGAGGCCCTTGATCGCGAATTTCTCGACGAGCTGCTCCAGCGAGTGGCGGTGAAGATCATCGAGCATGACATAGCCGCGCTCGGGATGTTTGCGCACGTCGTCCATGGAGGCCATGTACATGCCGCGCCAGCCGTCGACGAGCGCGGTCCAATCGGCGCTGATGCCGCGCTGCTTGCTCCACCACATGAAGTCGGTGATCAGGCTGGTGCGCCAGTCCACGACCGTGCCGAAGACGTCGAAGACGAGGGCTTTGACGGCGGAGAGATCGGATGGTGTGGTCATGCTTCGCTCCGCTCATTATGTTTTGGCCCGGCTAGCTCCGGCCGAGATTGGGGGCTTTAAAGCATGATCCGTTCCATGCAACAATAGCGGTTGCCCGCCGCATCAGGCTCGCCCAGCGCGAGCGGCGTGATCAGCCTGCCTATTGCTTGCAATCGCATCTTCCATGACAAACATTCCTATCGCTTTCATATTGCTCGAAGATGCCCGTCTCCCGGATGAGGAAGCTCTAATCCAGTCAATACGGGTTCGTCATCCCGACTTGCGGTGCAGTCGCAGCACTGTCGCACCAAGCGACAGCGCGGCCCGTCCGATGCTCATCGGCATCGGAGATCACGTCATGACGATCTTCCTGATACCGGAGCCGGTGCCTTTTGATCAGCGGCTTTGGGAGCGGGCCTCGTCACTATGGCCGGAAGCTTTTCACGCCGCCGGACGCCATCGCGCGCACCTCGTCGTCGCGGCAATGGACCCGGCCAAAAGCAATGCTGAAACGAAAGCGCTGGGATTTGCCGAGCGCACGCCCCTCACGACCGCCTTTGTAGGCGCAGTGCTCGCGGCGATGCCCGGTGTCGTCGCCGTCATCTGGGGCGGAAAGGTCGGCCGTTCCCCCGAGATGTGGCTGGAGCAGTCAAGCCGTGCGTTCGAGGCGTATCCAGATCAGCCGTTCGGATTGTGGATGGACATCGTTCCCTTCCGTTCCGGCGAGACCGTGGGGGCTTATACGCTCGGATTGTCCGCGTTCGCTGGACGAGAGATCGAGTTTGAGGTGGACGGGCTTGACGAACGCACCGTCACCGGCCGGGTTGCCCAGCTCTCGGCATTTCTCATCGCTGCCGATCCCGACACCAGTTTCAAGAACGGTGAAGTGTTCAAACCGGACTCCGAGATCGACCATCGCGTCGCTGTGCTCCATCGCAAGTCGCGCTTCAACCTTGGGCCGGTCATCTCCTTCTCATCTCTTGATGATCGAGCGGGGAGAAACAAGACCTATCCGATCATTCCCCCTTCCATCGCCGCAAATCATCCCCTGCTGATCATGCTGGCAAAGGTTGGGCATTTCGATTCGGCGCATCCAAGAAACAAAATCGGTCTCAAGCCTGATCACTACCTCTCCGAAGTACGCCTGGAGAGCTTCGATGAAGGCCTCACGCAGGCGCTGTCCCGTATGATCGCAACTGACGCCTATGCCGAGGCCGACATAAGCGCGCGCAGCGCGCTCGCGCGCGGAGACACGGCGACGGCGAAGTCCGTTCTTCAGCCCTGGGCCGATGAGGTTGGGCAGCTCCAGGGGGCCGTCATGCTCGCTCTGATGTTGCGCGACCTGCACATGTTCGCCCCGGCACCGCATCGCAGCCCATAGCAGGCAGAGCACGGATTCGGCAGCGACCAAAGCGCCGAACAAGCGGGCGCGGATGACCGCGACCTCAGTCCAGATGGAACTTGGCCAGCTCGCGATGCTCGGCCTTGATGTAGCGCACCGTGCCGGTGACGGAGCGCATCACGACCGTCTCGGTCTCGATCACGCCGTCCTTGCGGAATTTGACGCCCGACAGCAGCGAGCCCGTGGTGACGCCGGTGGCGGCGAACAGGCAGTCGCCGCGTGCCATGTCCTCGATGCCGTAGATCATCTTGGGATCGTTGACGCCCATCTTGGCGGCGCGCTCGCGCTTCTCGTCGGAGTCGAGGATCAGGCGGCACTGCATCTGGCCGCCGATGCAGCGCAGCGCCACGGCGGCGAGCACGCCTTCCGGTGCACCGCCGGTGCCGAGATACATGTCGACGCCGGTGTTGTCGGGGTCGGCGCAGTGGATGACGCCGGCGACGTCGCCGTCGGTGATCAGGCGCACGGCAGCGCCGGTCGAGCGCACGCTCGAAATGATGTCGGCGTGGCGCGGACGGTCGAGCACCAGGACCGTGATGCCTTCAGGCTTGACGCCCTTGGCCTTGGCGAGGCGGCGGACGTTATCGGCCGGCGAGGCATCGAGATCGACGACGCCCTTGTCGTAACCGGGGCCGATCGCGAGCTTCTGCATGTAGACGTCGGGCGCATGCAGCAGCGTGCCGCCGTCGGCCATCGCCATGGTGGCGATCGAGCCCGGCATGTTCTTGGCGCACAGCGTGGTGCCTTCGAGCGGGTCGACCGCGATATCGACCTCGGGACCTGCCTTGAGGCCGACCTGCTCGCCGATGTACAGCATCGGCGCCTCGTCGCGCTCGCCCTCGCCGATCACGATGGTGCCCTGAATCGGCAGCTTGTTGAGCTCGCGCCGCATGGCGTCGACCGCAGCCTGGTCGGCCGCTTTCTCGTTGCCGTGGCCGCGCAACCGCGCCGACGACACCGCCGCCCGCTCCGTCACCCGCACGATCTCCAGCGTCAGAATGCGCTCGAGCAAGGCGTGCGGGGGGACTTCAATATGGGTCGACATCGGCTCACTCCTTCGAAACGTTTGGGACGGAAATCTCCGTCCGCATCAACTCGCAACACCCACAGTTCGTTCGAACCGTGCTCTATGGTTTGAGCATGCTCTTGCCGGAAAACCGCGTCACACTTTTCCGGAGCATGCTCAGTTCTTCTCAATCCTGATGACCTGCGGACGCCCGCTGATCACCTTGTCCTTCTGCACGGCAGCGAGCGCACGGCGCACGGCGTCCTCATGCGTCGCATAAGTGATCAGGATGACGGGCACGGGGACCGCCTTGCCGTCAGCGGGTGCTGCGCCGCCATTGGGATGACGCTGCACGATCGACTCGATCGAAATCTTCTGCTCCGCGAGCCGCGTCGCGATCGCGGCCGCAGTGCCGGGGAAATCGCGCGCGAGCAGGCGGATGTAATAGCCGCCCTCGTGGCGCTCCATCGGCGCCTTCTTGGTGTCGCGCAGCTGCGCGATCGGCCGGCCGAACGGATTGGCGCGGATGCCGCGCGCGACGTCGGCGATGTCGGCGACGACGGCGGATGCGGTCGCGGCACCGCCGGCGCCGGGGCCGACCAGCGTGATCGGCGGAATGCCCTCGCCATCGATCGTGACCGCATTGGTGACACCCATCACCTGCGCGATCGAGGAGGATTTCGGCACCATGGTCGGATGCACGCGCTGCTCGATGCCCTTGGCGGTGCGAACGGCAACGCCGAGCAGCTTGACGCGGTAACCGAGATCGGCGGCGGCGCGAAGATCTTCCGGCGCGATGGATGAGATGCCTTCGACATACACGGCGCTTTGAGCAACTTTCGTGCCGAAAGCGAGGCTGGCGAGAATGGCGAGCTTCTGCGCGGTATCGTGGCCGTCGACATCGAAGGACGGGTTGGCCTCGGCATAGCCGAGCCGCTGCGCGTCCTTGAGGCATTCGGCGAAGGACAGGCCCTCCTGCTCCATCCGGGTCAGGATGTAATTGCAGGTGCCGTTGAGGATGCCGTAGACGCGGTTGACGCCGGTTCCGGCAAGACCTTCGCGCAACGTCTTGATGACGGGGATCGCGGCGCCGACGGCTGCCTCGAAATTCAGCGCACCGCCGTGCTTTTCAGCCGCCTTGGCGAGCTTGAGGCCGTGCTTGGCGAGCAGCGCCTTGTTGGCTGTGACGACCGACTTGCCGGCACTGAGCGCAGCGTCCACCGCCGACAGCGCCGGATCGCCGGCGCCGCCCATCAGCTCGACGAAGCAATCGACCTCCGGATGCGTGGCGAGCGCCATCGGATCCTTGGCCCAGTCGACGCCGCGCAGGTCGATGCCGCGCTTCTTCGCCTTCGAACGCGCGGTGACGGCGACGACGCGGATGCCGCGGCCGCTGCGGCCCGCCAGCACGCGCGCTTGCGTTTCGATCAAGCGGACAACTTCGGCACCCACGGTGCCGAGCCCCGCTATGCCCACTTTCAGGGGTGCGACCATGATACTTCAGAAAACCTGCAGAAGAGAATTAACGCCGATTGGCGAGCGGAACGACGTTGTGCAACGTTTCGATCCCGCTTTCAAGGAAGCGGCGCACGCCGCGCGCGGCCTGCCTGATCCGTTGCTCGTTTTCCACCATGGCGATGCGGACATATCCTTCACCATGCTCGCCGAAGCCGACGCCGGGCGACACCGCGACTCCGGATTTCTCCACCATCAGGGTGGCGAACTGCATGCTGCCGATGCTGCGGAAGGCTTCCGGCAGCGGCACCCAGGCGAACATCGAGGCTTCCGGCGGCGGGATGTCCCAGCCGGCGCGGCCGAACGATTCCACCAGCGCGTCGCGACGCTTGCGGTAGGTGTCGCGCATCTCCTTGATGCAATCGTCCGGGCCGTTCAGCGCCGCGGTCGCCGCGACCTGCACCGGCGTGAACGCGCCGTAATCGAGGTAGGATTTGACGCGGGCGAGCGCAGCGATCACGCGTTCATTGCCGACCGCAAAGCCCATGCGCCAGCCGGCCATCGAATAGGTCTTCGACATCGAGGTGAACTCGACGGTGCAGTCCATCGCGCCCGGCACCTGCAGCACCGAGGGCGGCGGGTTGCTCTCGTCGAAATAGACCTCGGCATAAGCGAGATCGGACAGGATCAGGATCTCATGCTTCTTGGCGAAGGCGACGAGGTCCTTGTAGAAGTCCAGGCTCGCGACATAGGCGGTCGGGTTCGAGGGATAGCAGACGACGAGCGCGAGCGGCTTGGGGATCGAATGCACGATCGCGCGCTCCGCCGCCTCGAAGAATTGCGGCGTCGGCTCCGACGGCACCGAGCGGATCACGCCGCCCGCCATCAAGAAGCCGAAGGCGTGAATCGGATAGCTCGGGTTCGGACAGAGGATGACGTCGCCGGGCGCGGTGATCGCCTGCGCCACGTTGGCAAAACCTTCCTTCGAACCCAGCGTCGCCACCACCTGGGTGTCGGGGTTCAGCTTCACGCCGAAGCGGCGGGCGTAATAGGCGGCCTGGGCCCGGCGCAGTCCGGGGATGCCGCGCGAGGCGGAGTAGCGGTCGGTGCGCGGCTTGCCCAGCGTCTCCTTCAGCTTCTCCAGCACGTGCGCCGGCGCCGGCAGGTCCGGATTGCCCATGCCGAGGTCGATGATGTCGGCGCCGGCATTCCGCGCAGCCGCCTTGGCCCGGTTGACCTGCTCGAACACGTACGGCGGAAGGCGGCGAATGCGGTAAAATTCTTCCATGGCTCTCTGGGCTCCGGGCAACCGGTCAGGACAGAATCGACAGGCCGCGAGGGCCATTCCAAAAGCCCTCAGGTCTCATCGCGAAAATTACTCAAAATCAAATACTTAGAGCAATCGTCGGCGACGAAGACTGAAGTCGTTCGCCCTGACTCTTGGCTGAACCGAGGTCTTTTAGCACGGCAACACGGACGCGCCAGCGATTACCTTGCCGGTCTCGCTGTCACGGGCCTATTTGCCGTCCTTGGCGGCAGCGGCCTGGCGGTCGCGCGCGGCGGCGAGCTCGGCTTCGATCTTGGCGCGCTGCTCCAGCGGGATGATCGCCTGATCGCGATCCGGCGGCAGATCGTGCACCGGCAGATAGGTCCCGGGCTCCCTGGCACGCGGCGGCGCATCCGCAGGCGCCAGATCCGCGAACTGGCTCGAACACCCGCCCAAGGCGAGCGCCGCGATCAGCACCGCGCCGCAAATCGGCAGCGTCTTTTGCAGGTCCCATACCGCCAACACTTGGGAAATCCCCTACTCGTCCCAAAGCACGGCCCCGGGCAAGCTTACCCAAGACCGCGCCCAAGCTCAAACCATTGCTGCCCAAAATGGTAGGAGCGAGAAAACAGCCGATGCCCAACAAACCGAGACGTGCGGCCCGATTGTGACGGAACCAAGAAGATTTGTCGCAGTGCAACACATCTTCGAGAGTGTTTAACGTCAAACATGCGAGCTTCGCGGTGACGAATACGGAATGAATCGTTACTGTTCTGCTCATGAGTATGGCCACGACCGATACGCCGAAACCCGAGACGAAGTTCGATGCCGAAGCCTTCGCGATGAACGTCGCGCGGGCGATGGAGAGCGGCGGCAAGGCGCTCGCCGCCTACCTCAAGCCGCGCGAGAGCGGCGAGGTGCAGGACCGCCCGCCGCCCGAGCTCACGGAGATGGTCAAGACCTTCACCGCGGTCGCCGAATACTGGCTGTCGGACTCCTCGCGCTCGTCCGATCTGCAGACCAAGCTCGCCAAGGACTATCTCGACCTCTGGGGCTCGGCGGCGCGCCGCCTGGCCGGCCAGGATGCCGAGCCCGCGATCGCTCCTTCGCCGCGCGACAAGCGCTTCGCCGATCCGGAGTGGAAGTCGAACCAGTTCTTCGACTTCGTCATGCAGCTCTATCTGCTCACGACCAAATGGGCGCAGGAGCTGGTGCGCGACGCCGAAGGGCTCGATCCGAACACGCGCCGCAAGGCCGACTTCTACGTCCAGCAGGTCACCAACGCGCTCTCGCCATCGAACTTCGTGCTGACCAATCCCGAGGTGCTGCGCGAGACGGTGGCGTCCAGCGGCGAGAACCTCGCGCGCGGCCTGAAGATGCTGGCCGAGGACATCGCCGCCGGCAAGGGCATGCTGAAGATCCGCCAGTCCAACCCGGACAATCTCGTCGTCGGCGTCAACATGGCGACGACGCCGGGCAAGGTGATCTACCAGAACGAGATGATGCAGCTGATCCAGTATTCGCCGACGACGGAGAAGGTGCTGCGCACCCCGCTCCTGATCGTGCCGCCCTGGATCAACAAATTCTACATCCTCGATCTCAAGCCGGAGAAATCCTACATCAAGTGGTGCGTCGACCAGGGCATCACCGTGTTCGTGGTCTCGTGGGTCAATCCCGACAAGCGGCTCGGCACCAAGGGCTGGGAAGACTACATGAAGGAAGGCCCGCTCACGGCGATGGACGTGATCGAGAAGGTCACCGGCGAGATGAAGGTCCACACCGCCGGCTATTGCGTCGGCGGCACGATGCTCGCGACCACGCTGGCCTGGCTTGCCGAGAAGCGCCGCCAGCGCGTGAGTTCGGCGACGTTCTTCGCGGCGCAAGTCGACTTCACCCATGCGGGTGACCTCCTCGTGTTCGTCGACGAGGAGCAGATCGCAGCGCTCGAGCACGACATGAAGACGGCCGGCGTGCTCGAAGGCTCGAAGATGGCGATGGCCTTCAACATGCTGCGCTCCAACGACCTGATCTGGTCCTATGTGGTCAGCAATTATCTGAAGGGCCAGCAGCCGAGCGCGTTCGACCTGTTGCACTGGAACTCCGATGCGACACGGATGACCCAGGCCAACCATTCCTATTACCTGCGCAATTGCTACCTCGAGAACCGGCTCTCCACCGGCACGATGGTGCTCGAGAACACCCTGCTCGATCTCTCCAAGGTCAAGGTGCCCGTCTACAACCTCGCCACCCGCGAGGACCACATCGCGCCCGCTGAATCGGTGCTGTACGGCTCGCAGTTCTTCGGCGGCCCCGTGAAATACGTGCTGTCCGGCTCGGGCCACATCGCGGGCGTGGTCAATCCGCCTGCCGCGAACAAGTACCAATATTGGACCAACGACAACATCAAGAACGTCAACGTCGCGCAGTGGATGAAGGGCGCCGTGGAGCACAAGGGCTCGTGGTGGCCGGACTGGCGCCAATGGCTGGGCGAGCTCGATCCCGAGGAGGTCCCGGCGCGCGCGGTCGGCAGCGAAGCTTTCCCGCCGATCGAGGACGCGCCCGGCAGCTATGTCAGAGTTCGCGCGTAGCGGAATCCGGCGCGCTTTCGTATAGACTTTTCCTCAATCCAGCGACGACACAGGGGACCGGCACTATGACACGCGAATTGTTCTGGCTGACACTGACGGTGATCCTGACGGGGGTTTTGTGGATTCCCTACATCATCAACCGCTGCCAGGTTCGCGGGTTGAGCGGTGCCATGGCCAACCCCTCGCGGGGCGACAAGCCGCAGGCGGAATGGGCGAACCGGCTGATGTTCGCGCATGACAACGCGGTCGAGAACCTCATTATCTTCGCCCCGCTGGTGCTGATCCTGAACGCGATCGACTATTCCACGAAATGGACGGTGCTCGCCTGCGCCGTCTATTTCTGGTCGCGCGTCGCGCACACCATCGTCTATGCGCTCGGAATTCCGGTGTTCCGTACCCTCGCCTTCACCGTCGGCTTCCTCGCCCAGGCCGTGCTGGCGCTGGCGATCTTCGGATTGGTTTGAAGCGGCAGGCTTGCGCCGAAGTCACGCTTTCGCAGCCGCAACCAGCGGTTGGATGACCGATAGACTGTTGCCGAAGGATGACAGTCCGGAAGAATCGGCAACGGCCCGCTCTGCCAATGCACTGGCTCGTTCTTCCACAGCTATATTTACCCATCGCAATTAATTGATTCGGGGCAGACATGAATTGGAAGATTGCATCCGCGCTCGGCGCGCTCTCGCTCGCAGCCATCACGACGCAGGCCGGTGCCGCCGATCTCGCCGCCCGCCCCTACACCAAGGCGCCGCCGATGATCGCCGCGATCTATGACTGGAGCGGCTTCTACATCGGCGCCAATGGCGGATACGGTACGTCGCGCAAGTGCTGGGACCAGATCGCCGGCTTCGGCCCAGGCGTTGCCGAAGGGTGCCATGATGCGACCGGCGCGGTGGCCGGCGGCCAGGTGGGCTATCGCTGGCAGAGCAGTGCCTTCGTGTTTGGTCTCGAAGCGCAGGGCGACTGGGCCGATCTCTATGGCCGGAATGCCAGCGCCATTCTCGGGGTCGAGAACCGCACCCGGATCGAGGCTTTCGGCCTGTTCACCGGCCAGGTCGGCTACGCCTGGAACAGCGCGCTGCTCTATGTGAAGGGCGGCGCCGCCGTCACCAGCGATCGCTACCGGGGCGCCGGCACGGGCGGTCTGGCCGGAGCCGAGTTCGACCGTGCCAACGAGACTCGTTGGGGCGCCGCGGTCGGCGTCGGCTTCGAGTACGGCTTTGCCCCGAACTGGTCGGTCGGCCTCGAATACGACCATCTGTTCATGGGCCGGCGCGACGTCACGCTGACCTCCACCGGCGCGCTGGCGCCTGCCGGCACGTTCTCGCGCACCGATCGGATCGGTCAGGACGTCGATCTGATCACCGCCCGCATCAACTACCGGTTCGGCGGGCCGCTCGTCGCGAAGTACTGAGCTTGTCGTGTTATGGGTCCCGGCTCTGCGGAGCAGCGCTAAGCGCTGCACCGCGTCCGGGACACGAGACTGCCCTACTCCTCCGGCAGTCCCAGCATCAGCCGCATGTTCTGCACGGCTGCACCGGATGCGCCCTTGCCGAGATTGTCGAGCCGGGCGACCAGTAGCGCCTGGTGATATTTGTCGCTGGCGAAGACGTAGAGCTCGAGCATGTTGGTCTCGTTGAGCGCCTCCGGCTCGAGCCGGCCGCCCTTGCTCGCCTCGCTCTGCAGCGGCATCACCTTGACGTATTTCGAGCCGGCGTAACGCTTTGCCAGCGCCGCCTGCAGGTCGGCGCCGCCAGGCTTGCCCGGCAGCGTGTCGAGCTGGAGCGGCACCGAGACCAGCATGCCCTGTCGATAGTTGCCGACCGAGGGGATGAAGATCGGCCGCCGCGTCAGGTTCGAATAGAGCTGCATCTCCGGCAGATGCTTGTGCTCGAAGCCGAGGCCGTAGAGCTCGAAGGACGGCGCGCTGCCATCCTCGAAGCTTGCGATCATCGACTTGCCGCCGCCGGAATAGCCGCTCACCGCGTTGACGGTGACGGGATAATCCGATGGCAGCAGGCCAGCATCGACGATCGGCCGCAACAGCGCGATCGCGCCGGTCGGATAGCAGCCGGGATTGGAGACCTTCTTGGCGGCCTTGATCTTGCCGGCCTGGTCCGGCGTCAGCTCCGGAAAGCCGTAAGCCCAGTCCGGCGCGACCCGGTAGGCGGTCGAGGCATCCAGCACCTTCGGCCCTTGAGTGCCCATGCTGTCGACCAGGGCAACGGTTTCCTTGGCGGCGTCGTCGGGCAGGCAGAGGATGACGAGATCCACCTCCTCCATCAGTGCCTTCTTGGCGGCCGGATCCTTGCGCTTGTCGTCGGCGATGGTCTTGACCGCAACGTCGCTCTGGAGCTTCAACCGCTCGTTGATGCCGAGCCCGGTGGTGCCGGAGCCGCCGTCGACGAAGACGGTGGCGGGCTTCTTGGCCGCGCCGGTGATCGGGGCTTTCGTGGTTTCGGTGAGGCTCATGGAACGCTCCTTTCGAGCTCGTTGGTCTCGGCCGCAAAGGCTTCCGGCCTCACGTCCTGCATCAGTTGCGCGATTTTCCTGGCGTCGGCCGCGGGCTGCGCGCCGAGCGCATTGGCGATCGCCGTATAGTCGGCGTCGGACTTGTGCTGGTTGAGCTTGAAGCTGCCCTCGACCTCTTCAACCGTCATGACCAGACCCACGATTCCCTTCTTCATCGCTTCCAGCCGGCCCGCCGTCATCTTGTCCGAGGTCCATGGCTTCTTCGGCAGCAGCCAATTCTCGAACTTGTCGCTGAGCGTGTCGACCTGCACCGCGAGCTCCTCATCCGACAACGGCCGTACTGGACCGCTCAGATGCACCGATTGGTAGAGCCAGGTCGGAACCTGATCCGGCGAGACGTACCAGTCCGGCGATACATAGGCATCGGGGCCGTTGACCGCGAGCAGCCACGACGCATCGCCGCCCGCCTGCTTTAGCAGCGCATTGTGACGGGCGAGATGAAACGCGGCCTGCGGCGTGCCGTCTGCGGCATAGGTCAAATAGAACGGCAATGGCGAGGCGATCGGCTTCCTGCCGTCGAACGCGCACATGGTGCCGAAGCCGCGCTCCTCGGCGAATTTCAAACTCGCGGCGCGGTCCTGCTTGAAAAAGGGTGGCGTGTACATCGTGGTCTCCTGCTGGGCCTCCTCGGGGGAGCCGCCGGATCAGATCGCGCTGACAGGAGAGAGGATGCCGCGGATCGGGTCCAGCGGCAAAGACGATGATCTCAAACGCGATCGACCGCCCAAACCGCTAAGCTGCGGCGGCGGCGGCGAGCGAACATGATGGTCGCGGCGTTGATCATGGCGCGCGGCTATAAGGCCTGCGGGTTCCAGGGTCAAGTCCAAATCTCGCGGGATGCCGGGGTCGACCGCCACAATGCCGCACTGGTGACGGCACGTTGCCGCACTGGGGGACGGGACGGCACGTTGCCGCACGGATGTCATCGGCTTGCAGCGGAATTTCCCTTAAGCGTGGGTGTTCCCGAGAATGACCGGCGGGCCACAACCTCGCCGGGTCCTCCCTTTCGCAACCCAGCCTCAGGACATCGTCATGACCGAGATCACACGTCGCGCTACGCTGGCCGGTGCCGCCGCCTCGGCGCTCCTGCCCTTCGTGAAGACCTCTCCCGCGAGCGCCGCCGCGCCCCCGGCCGAAAAGCAGAATGCGAGCTTTTATCGCTACAATGTCGGCACCCATCAGGTCACGGTGGTCTGCGACGGCGTTGCCACCGTCAATTTGACCGACAATTACGCGGCCGGTGCCAGCAAGGACGACATCAACAAGGTCTTCGCCGAACATCACCTGCCGACCGACAAGGTCACCCACACATTCAACCCCGTGGTCGTCAACACCGGACCGAAGCTCGTCGTCATCGACACCGGTCTTGGGCCCGACCAGTTCGCGCAGACCAAGGGCAAGGTCGGCCAGTTCCACAACAACCTGGCAGCCGCAAGCATCGACCGCGCGGCGATCGACACCGTCATCATCTCCCACTTCCATGGCGACCACATCAACGGCCTGCTGGCAGCCGAGAACAAGCCCGCCTTCCCCAATGCCGAGATCATGGTGCCGGCGGCGGAATGGAAGTTCTGGATGGACGACGGCGAGATGAGCAAGGGAATGGGCAATCCGATCCTCGAGAACAATTTCAAGAACATCCGCCGCGTGTTCGATGCGCTCGGTCGCAAGGTGACGCAATACGAGGCCGGCAAGGAGGTCGCGCCCGGTATCACCTCGGTGGCTAGCCCCGGCCACACGCCGGGCCACAATTCCTTTGTCGTCGCCTCCGGCGCCGAGAAGGTGCTTGTACAGGTGGATATCACCGCGGGCGCAGCGTTCCTGTTCGTGAAGCATCCCGAATGGAACATCGCATCCGATGTCGACAAACCGCTGGCACAGCAGACGCGGCGCAAGCTCTACGACATGGCGATTGCCGAGAAGATGCCGATCCAGGCCTTCCACGCCGCCTTCCCCGGTCTCGTCCGGGTCGAGAAGGAAAAGGACGGCTCCGGCTATCGCTGGATCCCCGCGATCTGGAACGCAACGCTGTAGGCTTGGCCTGACGCCCTGACCGGGCGGCCCGGTTGCCCGGTCAGATCACCCGCCAGATCCATTCCATGATCTTGGCGAGCACGTCGCCGAACAGCAGCAGCACGGCCGACCAGATCAGGGCCGAGACGAAATTGGCGGCCTGAAAGCTCCAATAGGGCATCTCGAAAATGCCGGCCGCGAGCGGCACGGAGGCGCGCAAGGGGCCGAAGAAGCGGCCGATGAAGATGCTGGGGATGCCCCAGCTGCGCACGAAGGCCTCACCTCGGGGCAGGAGTTCCGGATAGCGCGAGAGCGGCCACATCTGGGCAACCCTCTCCTTGTAGCGGTAGCCGAACCAGTAGGAGACCCAGTCGCCCAGCGCCGCGCCGAGGCCGCCGGCGATCCAGATCGGGTAGAAGCTGATGCCGCTCGCCCCGATCAGTGCACCGATGGCCACCAGCGCACCCCAGGCCGGGACCAGAAGCGAGATGAACGCGAGCGACTCGCCGAACGCCAGCAGGAACACGATTGGCGCCGCCCAGGCCTGGTGAACGCGCACGAAGTCAGCCAGGGCGTGCGCAAATTGCTCCATCCAAAAAAGCCTTCCCGCCCCGTCTCAAGGTGCTGCTCGATGAAAAGGACTGGTAAGCCAAGGACTTGTGTGACATCAAGTCACAAAACCCGACATGACTAAGGCGGGAACGTCAAATTGCCGGGAAATGGCGGGCCGGCGGCGTAAAATCGCCGGGATTGGCTCCCAACCCACAGCGCGCGGCCCGCCCTCCGGTAACCTTTCCAGGAGAGAAGTGGCATAGTCGGCCTAACCGATTCGCCGCTTCCGCGGCCCTCAAAACGTATCAAGATTCATGTCCAAGCAATTGAAGCCCAAAGCAAAAGATGACTTTTTCGGCGGTGACGAGCCGAAGCCCCGCGCCGCCAAGGCGGCGCCGCGCGGAAGCGGCGGGGAAGCCGATTACACGGCAGCCGACATCGAAGTGCTCGAAGGGCTGGAACCGGTGCGGCGCCGGCCCGGCATGTATATCGGCGGCACCGACGAGAAGGCGCTGCATCACTTGTTCGCCGAGGTCATCGACAACTCGATGGACGAGGCGCTGGCCGGACACGCAACCTTCATCGGAGTCGAGCTCAGCGCAGACGGGTTCCTGACCGTGACCGACAACGGCCGCGGCATCCCGGTCGACCCGCATCCGAAATTCCCAAAGAAGTCGGCGCTCGAAGTCATCATGTGCACGCTGCATTCGGGCGGCAAGTTCGACAGCAAGGTCTACGAGACCTCGGGCGGCCTGCACGGCGTCGGCATCTCGGTGGTGAACGCCCTCTCCTCCCGTCTCGAGGTCGAGGTCGCGCGCAGCCAGAAGCTGTACCGCATGACGTTCGAGCGCGGTCACCCCAAGGGCAAGCTCGAGGATCTCGGCAAGATCAACAACCGCCGCGGCACGCGCGTGCGCTTCAAGCCCGACACCGACATCTTCGGTGCCAAGGCCGCGTTCAAGCCGCAGCGGCTGTTCAAGATGACGCGCTCGAAGGCCTATCTGTTCGGCGGCGTCGAGATCCGCTGGAACTGCGCGCCGGAGCTGCTCAAGGGCGTCGAGGACGTGCCGGCGGAGGCGACCTTCCACTTCCCCGGCGGCCTCAAGGATTATCTCGCGGCCGCGATCCACGCCGACACGCTGGTGCATCCCGACATCTTCTCCGGCAAGTCGGGGCGCAACGGCGCGCACGGCGCCTGCGAATGGGCGGTGGCCTGGACCGCTGATGCCGACGGCTTCCTCTCGTCCTACACCAACACCGTGCCGACGCCCGACGGCGGCACGCACGAATCCGGCCTGCGCAGCGCGCTGCTGCGCGGCCTGAAGGATCACGCCGAGCGCGTCGGCCAAGGCAAGCGCGCGGCCTCCGTCACCTCGGAAGACGTGATGGTGGGCGCCGCCGTGATGCTCTCGGTGTTCGTGCGCGAGCCCGAATTCCAGGGCCAGACCAAGGATCGCCTCGCCACCGCCGAAGCGCAGCGCATCGTCGAGCAGGCGATGAAGGATCCGTTCGACCATTGGCTGTCGGGCAATCCGAACATGGCCAACCGGCTGCTCGATTTCGTCATCGACCGCGCCGAGGAGCGCCTGCGGCGGCGGCAGGAGAAAGAGACCGCGCGGAAAACCGCCGGCAAGAAGCTGCGCCTGCCCGGCAAGCTCGCCGACTGCACCGATGCCGGCACCGACGGCTCCGAGCTCTTCATCGTCGAGGGCGACTCGGCAGGCGGCAGCGCCAAGCAGGCGCGCGACCGCAAGACGCAAGCGGTGCTGCCGCTGCGCGGCAAGATCCTCAACGTCGCTTCCGCCGGCAAGGACAAGCTGACGGCGAACGCGCAGCTCTCGGATCTCGTGCAGGCGATCGGCTGCGGTACGCTCGCGCAATATCGCGAAGAGGATCTGCGCTATCAGCGCATCATCATCATGACCGACGCCGACGTCGATGGCGCCCACATCGCCTCGCTCCTGATCACCTTCTTCTACCGCCAGATGCCGCGCCTGATCGACGAAGGCCACCTCTTCCTCGCAGTGCCGCCGCTCTACAAGCTGACCCACGGCTCGAAGTCGGTCTACGCCCGCGACGACGCCCACAAGGAGGCGCTGCTCAAGAGCGCGTTCAACGCCAACGCCAAGGTCGAGGTGAACCGCTTCAAAGGTCTCGGCGAGATGATGCCGGCGCAGCTCAAGGAGACCACCATGGACCCGGCCAAGCGGACGCTGCTCAAGGTGGTGCTGCTGGCCGACGACCGCGACACCACGGCGGATTCGGTCGAGCGGCTGATGGGCACCAAGGCCGAGGCGCGCTTTGCCTTCATCTCGGACAAGGCCGAGTTTGCCAGCGACGAGCTGCTGGACGTCTGAGGCGGCAACCCAACCGGCCATACGCCAATCACAGCCCCGGTCCTAAGCCGGGGCTGTGTCGTTTGAGGAGCGGGTGCCCGATCCGGCCGGCTTTCCGGGTGGACTGCCGGTATTTCGTTGATTCCCGGATCGTCTCAAGGCGACTCGGCCAGCGACTCAACGGATGCCGCGACCGAGGCATGTTTGCCTCCATTTCGGACAAAGCCGAATTTGCTAACGAGACGTTACCAAAATCGAAACGCCGGAATTCGCTCAAGTTATTGAAATGCAATCGATATTACAGATTCCCGCGACAACGCCGCAAATACCTCCGCACCGGCGTTTTCCGGCGACTGTGCCTGCCCTGCAACAGCATTTCGGCGAGAACCGTCTATAGTTCGGGCATCAGATGACACGGACTTCAGTGCGCTCGCGCCGACAAGGTTTGGGGATTTTAACATGAAGAAGATTTTGCTCGCTCTGACCGCGGTCGCGGCGATGACCGGTTCGGCCTCGGCTGCCGACTTGGCTGCCCGTCCCTACGCGAAGGCCCCGATGCCGGCGCCCGTCGCCAACTGGACCGGCTTCTACGTCTTCGGCGGCGGCGGCGGCGGTCTCTCGAATGCTGACCAGAGCGTTGTCGATACCGGCACGGGTACCCCGCTGACGATCACTCAGCGCCAGGGCGGCTCGGGCTGGTTCGGCACGGTTGGCGCCGGCTACGACTGGCAGTTCAGCGGCACTTGGGTCGCTGGTGTGTTCGCCGACGGTCAGTTCGGCAGCATCCGCGCCACCATCCAGGATCCGACCCTCGGCATCACTGGCAACCAGAAGCTGGAAACCTCCTGGGCTGCGGGTGTTCGCCTCGGTTGGCTGGTCGCCCCGAACGTTTTGTCCTACGTCAACGGCGGTTACTCCGGCGCTCATTTCGGCCAGACCAACTTCACGACGCTGGGCGGCACTCCCGTGGGCGTCCATCTCAGCAGCTACGATCGGCATGGCTGGTTCGTGGGTGGCGGCGTCGAGAACAGCCTGAACATCTTCGGCATCACGTCGCCCGGCTGGTTCATGAAGACCGAGTATCGTTCGGCCTTCTACAATGCCAAGACTCAGGACGAACTGTTCGACGTCAGCAACCTTCCGGTCGGCAACAGCATCCGCGCCAACAGCTGGAACCAGACGATCTCGACCTCGCTGGTCTACCGCTTCAACTGGACCGGTCCGGTCGTCGCGAAGTACTGATCTGATCTCACGATCAAGCGTCAAAGCCCCGGCATCGCCGGGGCTTTTTCGTTTGAGGTTCTATCGTCCGACACTGTTGAGCGCTTCATATGCGCCGGCGAGCCGGGCGCCCCCTGGACGATCTTGCGCATCGACATGCGTCCTCCGCGCGGCCTTGCGGCCACCGCCCATTGTATCCGCACCAGAGCTACGGCTAGTCTGGCGCCAAGTTTTCGTGGCTGCGGCATTCATTGAATGCCGTGGACCGCGACAGAAGCGGACCGATGGGAGGAAGGCATGCGCAGATTTCTGCTGGTGGCAGGCCTGTTTGCCACCGCTCTCGGGCTGCTCTGGATCGGACAGGGCACCGGCACGGTTCCGTGGCCCCGATCGAGCTTCATGGTCGACCAGCTGCAATGGGCCGGCTATGGCGCAGCCATGGCCGGGTTCGGTCTGGTGCTGATCTGGCAGAGCAACCAATAAAGAAACCAGGGAATACAAGCATGACATCCAGCCGGTTCGATCTCCGCGGCAAGGTCGCGATCGTCACGGGAGGCAATGGCGGCATCGGGCTCGGCATGGCGCGGGGCCTTGCCGATGCCGGCGCCGATATCGCCGTGGTCGGACGCAACGAGACCAAGTCCGCGGCCGCCGTGGCCGATCTCAGGCAGCGCGGCGTGAAGGCGATCGCCGTCGCCACCGACGTCACCGACAAGGCGGCGGTCGCCTCCATGATCGAGCGCGTCGTCAAGGAGCTCGGCCGCATCGACGTCCTCGTCAACAATGCCGGCATGAGCATCCGCAAACCGCCGCACGAGCTCGAGCTCGACGAGTGGAACAAGGTGATCGACACCAACCTCACCAGCGCCTTCGTGTGCTCGAAGCTGGCCTATCCCGCGCTGAAGGCGTCCGGCAACGGCAAGGTGATCAACATCGGCTCGATGATGTCTATCTTCGGCGCGAGCTTCGCGACCGCCTATGCGGCCAGCAAGGGCGGCATCGTGCAGTACACCCGCGCCTGCGCCAATGCCTGGGCGCCCGACAACATCCAGGTCAACGCCATCCTGCCGGGCTGGATCGACACCGATCTCACCCGCGGCGCACGGCAGCAGGTCTCGGGGCTGCACGAGCGCGTGCTGGCGCGCACGCCCGCGGGCCGCTGGGGCGACATCGACGACTTCGCCGGCATCGCCGTGTTCCTGGCATCGCCCGCGTCGAATTTCGTCACGGGCACGGCGATCCCGGTCGACGGCGGATTTTCGGTGATGGCCTGAGGCCCGCCCGCCCGCCCGCCGAGAGCGCAAAAAAAGAAGCCCCGGACAAGGCCGGGGCTTTTAATTGAGGCAGTGCTTTTCTTGATCGTTGGTCGCGTTGCGTCGACGTGCTCAGTAGCGGGCGATGGTGGGGGCATCGAACTTGTAGCTCGCGCGCACGACGGCCCACTGAATGTCCCGCGGCTTGGCATCGAAGGTGTAGCTGCCGCCGGTGCCGCCGAGCTGATAGGTCTGGCTGCCGAAGGCCGCGTAATTGTATTCGAGGCCGACGATCCAGTTGCGGGTGACGCCGTATTCCCATCCAGCGCCGACGGTCCAGCCGTTGGCCCAGTGGGTCTGACCGCCGGAGCCCGTCGCCGGAGCGACCGTGTCGGCGACCGAGAGGCGGTTGTTCACACCGGCATAGCCGCCCTTGATGTAGAAGAGGTTGTTCTGCACGGCGAAGCCCGCACGGCCCACGACGGTCGCGAGCACGTTGGCGCGCCAGGAGAACACGTCATCCCCGGCACCAAACGCGGTGTTCGTGAACGAGCCCTTGTTGTCGAGGCCGGAGATCGTGCCTTCCACGCCGAACACATAGTTGTTGGCCTGCCAGTTGTAGCCGATCTGGGCGCCGCCCATGAGGCCAGAACCACGCTGCCGATAGCCCTGGCCCGGAGCGAGATCGCCGAACGCCGTCGTGTTGCCGCTGTTGATGAACTGTTCGTTGGTCCATGCGCCACCGATGTGGCCGCCGACATAGAAGCCGGTCCAGTTGAACAGCGGCTCGACGTAAGCGGGCGCCTTCGTGTAGCGCGCACCGAGATCGGCGGCGGAAGCAGCACCCGTCGAAACCAGAGCGGTCGTGCAGGCGAAGGCGGCAATCAATTTATTACGCATGGTACACCCCGTGTCCTTGATGGGCGCACGGTCACAGACGGCCCTTACTAAAATTGAAATCAACACGGTTAACGTGGCGGTTGAACGTGCACCGTGGCGTCAATCCGGTAGCGCTGTTGCAGGCGCGCAACGCGCCGCGCGCGATTTCACGCAACGTTATCCCTACCGAAGTCCTACGCTAAAATACCGGTGCGGCCCGCGATTGCACGTGCTCCGGCCGCACGCCGAGCGCGATCAGGCGCGCCGGAATGCCCTGCAGCCATGGCAGCGCGGTGATGAGGCGCACGACCAGCGGCACCTTCAGCGGGCCGCCGCCGCCCTGCAACGCGCCGCTGATGATGTTGTTCTGCACGACCACCTGCATGCGCTGCGTCATCTTCACCGGGAACTCGCGACGGCGCCTGATGGCATCGAGCTCGTGCTCGGACGGGCAGCCATGCTGCAGCTTGTCCGCCAGGATGTTCGCGGTCGCAACCGCATCCTGCACGGCCAGATTGACGCCGACGCCGCCGACTGGCGACATCGCATGCGCGGCGTCGCCAATGCACAAAAGGCCAGGCTGCGTCCAACGCGCCAGACGGTTGATCGCGACGGTGAGCAGCTTGACGTCGTCGAATCTCTTCACCTCGGCGATGCCGGAGCGGAGGATCGGCGCCATCCG
Organism: Bradyrhizobium sp. SPXBL-02; assembly: GCF_051853065.1. NCBI lineage: Bacteria > Pseudomonadati > Pseudomonadota > Alphaproteobacteria > Hyphomicrobiales > Nitrobacteraceae > Bradyrhizobium > Bradyrhizobium sp. SPXBL-02. Next base: position 4,393,623 of record NZ_CP182474.1, read on the forward strand.
CACGACGTCGTCGAGCAGCGCCGGCAGCCCCCTCGCCTTCACCGCCTCGTACTGCCCCTTGGCGATGACATAGGCGCATTGCCAGTAATCGCCGCGGTCGAAGGTGATCATCATCTTGCCGGGCTCGACCCGCGCGAACACGTTCTCGGTCTCGTCGGGCCTGCGGCCGGCCCGGAACCAGAGCACATCCATCGGCGCGCCGATCTCCTCGATCTCAAGCCCAGCGCGCTCACGCACCGTCGAATGCCGGCCGTCGCAGGCGATGGTGAGATCGGCTTCGATGTCGATGATGCCGTCGGGCGTCTTCGCCCGCACGCCGGCGATCGTCTCGCCACGGCGGATCAGATCGATCGCCTCCGTGCTCATCATCACCTCGAGGGAAGCAAAGCGCCGGCCGGCCTCGCGCAGAAAATTCAAGAAGTCCCATTGCGGCATGAAGGCGATGAAGGGGTATTTGGTATTGAGCCGGCTGAGATCGGCAATGCGCACCGGCGTGCCGCCGAACAGGCCGTCCATCTTCTGCAGGCGCTGGTGCGGCAGCTTCAGGAAGTCGTCGATCAGGCCGAGTTCGTCCATCACCTGAAGCGTCGAGGGATGCACGGTGTCGCCGCGGAAGTCGCGGAAGAAATCCGCATGCTTCTCCAGCACCACGACGTCGATGCCGGCGCGGCCCAGGAGATAGCCGAGCATCATGCCGGCAGGTCCGCCGCCGACGATGCAGCAGCGGACTTTCATGGTCCGCTTTGCCTGTTGATCGGATGTCATTGCCGCCGCGATCTAGCTATCGATAAAGAAATACCTGACGATACTAGCGCGATTCACGGCGAGACGGTCTCAATTTGCAGCGACAGCCCGCGCGGGCCGTTCGCAGCATACAAGGCCCGCAGGAGCGCGGGCCTTTGCTTGATGCGGGGATGACTATTTCTGGTCTTCGTTGCTGGTCCCGGACCCCGGACTGCCGATCGGCATGCCATTGGGCGCATGACCGACGCCGGAGTTTCGCTCGGCCTGGGCGGCAGCAGGCGACTTACCGTTCGCGGTCGGTGGCTGAACATTCGGATTGTTCGGGCTGTTGTTGGTCTTGACGTTCGCTCCGGTGGTGGTTCCCTGGGTCCCCATTCCGGACGGAGCCGACGGTCCCGAATTGGCGCTGCTGGACGACGTGCCCGTTCCGGCACCTGAGCTTGCCGCAGATCCCGCGCTGGCACCACTGGCACCGCCCGCACCACCGCCGCCACCTCCGCCTTGAGCAAGGGCGGTCGTCGAGACTGCAGCACAAGCGATCATCACGAGAATGGATTTGCGGATCATGGATCGTCTCCCTGGTTTGGCAGACAATCCGAGTCAGCAGGAGTAGTTCCTTCCGAGAGAAACGACGTTCGCTTGCCTCAGGGCTTTTGCGACTTCCGTTCCCACGGGCGCTTGCCGTCAGCGTCGCGATCCCAGGGTCGGGTGATCGGAGCGACCCTCTCTTCTTCAGCGGCTTTCGCACGATCCGCTTGGACGCGTTCGCGGTCGGTGAGTGGCGGCGCGCCGGGGGTCGCAGTCGTTTGGGCCAGAACCGGAAGCGTCGTAAGGAACGCTGCGATGATGAATTTTGTCATCCCCGGCTCTAGCACTTTCACCTTGACCTGTCCGATTTAACTTCGTTCACGCCGTAAGGTGATCCTGTCACAATCCGCCGGCCGAACAGCGCATCAATTGTTGCTCCGGTTCGCGCTCCTGAAGCTCTTGATCTCCGAGACGCTGCCGTCGCGATAGGTCAGCTCGACCGAGACGGATTTCGTGCTTGGCGCGAGCTTCATGTAGAGCGGCATGCCGGCGCTGACCGCGCTGGGGTCGCGCATGTCGCAGGGCGGCATCTTCAGCACCTGGTTGGGCACGGCGGTGTCGATGCCGATGCGCACCTCGCGGATGGCGCAGCGATAGGAGACGAGATGGGTGTAATAGACGAGCAGTCCGTTGAACTCGCGGAACGACAGCCAGCTCGTCGAGGTCATGTCGAGGATCTTGCGCTGGTCGCGGATCAGTGCGGCCTCGGGATCGAACCTGATCGGGAATGGGCCCTGCATGTCGCCGGACTGGTCGACGTAGCGGACCTCAATGGTGCCGGCCTGCGCATCCGGCGGCAGCTCGATCGACGGGTTCGGCATCCGCTTACGCGTGCGCGGATCGAGCGTGTCGATGAAGCCGGTCTCGCGGAAATCGCCCGCGCCGGCCATGCGCCAGGAAATGCCGAGCGTCGGATCGGCGAAAGAGAACGTCACGCTCCAGCCGCCATTGTGCCGCGAGAAGCTCGCGATCGGCGCGTTGAGGGTCTCCTCCTTGGGCATCTTCGGCACCGACACCGGCGGCAGCGCCGCGAGCTTCTGCGGCGGCGGATCGTCCGAACGCGCGACGGCGTCCTTGGCAAGGCCGCTGAGGAAGACATCGTCGACCATCTGGTCGAAATACACAGGCACCTGCCTGTGCTTCACGGTATCGGCCATCTCGCTGACGGCACGGCGGGTCCGCTGCGCCACCTGCACCAGGTTCTCGCCGGGCTTGAGCAGCTCCTTGGCGAAAGTTCGCGTGAACACCGAATTCGGATTGGCGTCGTCATTGGAGAGCCGATCGAGCGCGGTCTGGCGGGGACCCGCGGAGAACACCGAGAACACGCCCTCGGGCAGCTGCGTCATCGGCGCGAGCCCGCCGCCGCCGGCGACCGCGCGGGTGCCCTTGCGCTCGAACGGATTGTTGCGGCAGGCATCGAACACCAGGATCGAGGTCCGTGCCTTCTTGTTCTGAAGCCGCTCGACGATGCGGTCGGCCAGGATCGAGGCGTCGCGCACCAGCTCTTCCTGCCCTTCGGTCGCCGCCGGCACGTCGGTCGGCAGCAGATAGTTCTGGCCGGCGATCTCGAAGCCGTGGCCGGCATAGAAGAAGAACGCGGTGTCGCCGGGCTCGATCGCCTTGTCGAAGGCGAGCAGCGTCTCGGAGAATTGCTGCCGGCTCTGGTTCTCGGCGACCATCACCGAGAAGCCGAGCTGCTTCAGCGTGTCGCCCATGGTGCGGGCATCGTTGACGGCCTTGAGCAGCTTCGGCACGTTCTTGTAGTCGTTGTTGCCGACGACGAGCGCGACGCGCTTCTCGGCACAGGCGGGCGCGGCGAAGCCGCTCAGGCTTGCTGCGAGGCCAAGGGCCGCCAGAATTCTGAAAAGCCGACGCGTCATCGCAAAATTCCTGCTGTAGAACCGGCCCTGCCGCCGATCTTCGAACGGCAGTTCATGGGACCCCCCGCCGCTGTGTGATAGTCGGCCGAGACCAGACCACGGTTCAAGGGACCTGGGGCACCGGTTGCGCGATCCGGCTATGGCCGATTTCGCTGGAATCTGTTTCTTTTTGGATAATTTCGCCGCAAGCGAGGGACTGCCGTGTTGCACTGGTGTACGGACGAGGTCGACCCGAAGGATCGGTTCGACTATTGGCGCGAGGTGCGCGCCAGGGGATTGTTCGGCGTCACCGCCGAACTCGCGCGCGAACGGCGCGCGGACTTTTTCGGCGAATTCTCGCTGCGTCGGCTGGGCGGCGCCGGCCTCGTCGAGCTGAAAGCCTCGCCCTACGCGGTCGAGCGCAGCGCGTCGGACATCGCCTACGCCCCGGGCGAGGCGATCTGCGTCTACCAGCAGCTCGGCAGCGGTGGCTGGTTCGGCGGCATGCGCACGAGCGATTTTGCGATTGCCAATGGCAGCTTCGCCACCAGCCATACCGACCTGCCCTACCGCACCGCGCCGCTGGGCACCGGGGGGTTCCACCTGCGGATCCTCAAGATCCCCGTGAGCAGCATTCCGGTGCAGGACAAGCGCATGCGCGAGCTTGCGCCCAGGACCTTCAACGATCCGGCCCTGGCATCCCTGCTCGCGGCCTGCTTTGCCGATCTGGGCGAGATCGCCGCGGACGATGCGGCCTCTGCCGTCCAGACCTCCTTGGTCCAGGCTTTGGCCCATCTGGCGCTGATCGAGCGCGGCGTCGTGCGGCCCGGCAGCCGCCGGGGACAGGAGGCACTGCGGACCGCCCGCCTCTCGCAAGCCCGGCGGCTGATCGTGCGCCACCTTGAGGACCCCAATCTGGCGCCGGCCATGGTGGCCGACCAGCTCGGCGTCTCCGTGCGTCACCTGCACATGCTGTTCGAGATGGCGGAGAAGAGCTTTTCCCAGACGGTGACCGACGAGCGCCTGAATCAGAGCCGCCGCCTCCTGCGCGAGGCGCCGGAGCGGCTGATCGCCGACATCGCGGCCTCGTGCGGCTTCGAAAGCCTCGCGACCTATTACCGGGTGTTCAACGCCGCCTATGGCATGGCTCCTGGCGACTTCCGGGCCAAGGGGACTGACAAGGGCACGGACGGGCGTTAGCTGCCGTCTTGGGCGCGGGCGGGCGGGCTGAGGTCCTCGGGGGAAAACCCGAGCCGCGCCCGTGATTTGGGCAAAAACCTCAGGTTTTTTAGGCTCTTCCCGCGCCCGCTCCATTGACTTTGGCCAATTCCCGCCTATGTTCCGGGGCGACGCGGCTCAGATCGAAGAGCGATTCCTGAGCCTTGCGCTTTGTCCGCGTGAGTCAGCACCCCCAGCTTCTTTGAGAGCGCGCCGTTTCGGGGTGGAACGCGACAGCCTTATTACCCTCGATTCCGAACGGCGGTTTCGACCAGAGGCTCAATGTCCTTTTCAGATCTCGGACTGTCCGAAAAAGTCCTCGCCGCAGTGGCGGCCACCGGTTACACCACCCCCACCCCCATTCAGGAACAGGCGATCCCCCACGTCCTCGCACGCAAGGACGTGCTTGGCATCGCCCAGACCGGCACCGGCAAGACCGCGGCATTCGTGCTGCCGATGCTCACCATCCTCGAAAAGGGCCGCGCCCGGGCGCGCATGCCGCGCACGCTGATCCTCGAGCCGACCCGCGAGCTGGCGGCCCAGGTGAAGGAAAACTTCGACCGCTACGGCGCCGGCCAGAAACTCAACGTCGCCCTCCTGATCGGCGGCGTCTCGTTCGGCGACCAGGATGCCAAGCTGATGCGCGGCGTCGACGTGCTGATCGCCACCCCGGGCCGCCTGCTCGACCATACCGAGCGCGGCGGCCTCCTGCTCACCGGCGTCGAATTGCTCGTCATCGACGAAGCCGACCGCATGCTGGACATGGGCTTCATCCCCGACATCGAGCGCATCTGCAAGCTCGTCCCCTTCACCCGGCAGACCCTGTTCTTCACCGCGACCATGCCGCCGGAAATCCGGCGCATCACCGAGGCCTTCCTGCACAATCCGCAGAAGGTCGAGGTCTCCAGGCCCGCCACGACCGCCGTCACCGTGACGCAGGCCCAAGTGCCCGCCGGCCGCGAGGCGCACGAGAAGCGCGAATTGCTCCGCCGCCTGCTGCGCGAGGCGAAAGACCTCAAGAACGCGATCATCTTCTGCAATCGCAAGCGCGAGGTCGCGATCGTTCACAAATCGCTGCAGAAGCACGGCTTCAGCGTCGGCGCCCTGCACGGCGACATGGACCAGCCGGCCCGCATGGCGGCACTCGACCAGTTCCGCAAGGGTGAGCTGCCCCTCCTCGTCGCCTCCGACGTCGCCGCCCGCGGCCTCGATATTCCCGAGGTCAGCCATGTCTTCAATTTCGACGTTCCCCACCACGCCGACGACTACGTCCACCGCATCGGCCGCACCGGCCGCGCCGGCCGAACCGGCACCGCGATCTCGATCGTGACACCGCTCGACCAGAAATCGATGGCGGCGATCGAGAAGCTGATCGGCCAGAGCATTCCGCGCGCCGAAGGCGACTATGACGTCCTCGCCGAAGCGGGCGAACAAGGCGAGCGTCCGCGCGAACAGCGCGGCCGCGAGCGTTCACGCGGCGGACGCGGCAAGCCGCAGCGCGGCGAGCGGCGCGGTCATGACCGCGAACGCGGCCACGAGCCGCGCGAGGCACGTGGCGAGGCCCGGCCGGCTCCCGAGGCGAGGCCCGCACACGAGGCACGGCCTTCGCGCGAAGCCAGGCAACCATCCGAGCCGCGCAATGGTGCGCGCCCGCAAGCGAATTCGTCGCATGTGCCCTCGATCGGCCGTCCCGAGCCGCGCCGCCAGCGCGAGGTCGATACCGAGCCGGGCGATCACTCGCATCTGCCGGCTTTTCTGCTACGGCCGGTCCGCTCCCCCGCCGGCGCCTGACGCGCGCCGGTACTACCTGACTTCGGTTGAAAATCCTCGCTTTGCAATTATCTGGATGCGCCCGTGAACGTATATTTACGGGGTGTTCACAATCGTCCGTTAGCCTACGAACATAATTTAAGCATTGCTGCGGTCGATGGCGCGTCGGCCGCTGTGGGGATGTTCCGTGATCAAGGTGCTCGACGAACACGAACGCACGATGGCGTTCGCCGAGGTGGCGCTCGGCCAGATCCGATCGCTGCGACAGACCGCCATTCCCCGCAATTACGAGATTTGGTACGTCTACGCGACCGGCTACAACGCACCGCTCAACAAGATCATCAATGAGACGCTGGCGCGCAGCGGCAAGCTGACCGAAGCCGATCTCGAGCAGATCTACGAGACCTATCTCTCCCACATCAAGACCACCGACCGCATCGACAAGGTCGGCGCGCGCGTCGTCGGCGAGATCGACGACGTGGTGAAGGTGCTCGGCGAGGCGCTCGGCATGACCGGGGCCTACGATACCAGCCTCTCGGGTGCGACCGAGAAACTGTCGTCGGCCGAGAGCCGCGACCAGATCAAGGCGATCGTCGAGACCCTGCTGCGCTCGACCAGCGAGATGCGCGAGGCCAACAAGGCGCTGGAAGACCGTCTGACGCTGTCGAAGAACGAGATCAGCAATCTCCAGCAGAGCCTGGAGGCGATCCGCGCCGAGAGCCTGACCGATCCGCTCACGGGCCTGGGAAATCGCAAATATTTCGACCGCATGATCGGCATGGCCGTGCAGAGCGCGCTCGCCTCGGGCGAGCCGCTGTCGCTGCTGCTGTTCGACATCGATCACTTCAAGTCGTTCAACGATTCCTACGGCCATCTCACCGGCGACCAGGTGCTGCGGCTCGTCGGCCTTTCGCTCAAGCAGACCATCAAGGGCCAGGACATCACCGCGCGCTACGGCGGCGAGGAATTTGCGGTGGTGCTGCCCAACACCGCGATGCGCCAGGCGCTCACGGTGGCCGATCACATCCGCCGCGCCGTGATGGCGAAGGAATTGAAGAAGAAATCGACCGGCGAGATCCTCGGCCGCGTCACCATCTCCGTCGGCGTTTCCATGCTGAGGGATGGTGACGACACCGACGCGCTGATCGAGCGTGCGGACGCCTGCCTCTACGCCGCCAAGCGCAACGGCCGCAACCGCGTGATCTGCGAAGCCGATCCGGAATTTGCGATCGAGAGCCACAGCCGGGTGGCGTGACGTTCATCCTCGCATTTGTAGGGTGGGTTAGCGCAGCGTAACCCACCTCTTGTCTATCAAGATGGATGAAGTGGTGGGTTACGCTGCGCTAACCCACCCTACGCAGCGCCTTCTTGGCAACCTTCTTCGCCAGACGCTTCTTCGGCGCAACCTTCTTCGCCGCCGGCTTCTTCGCCTTCGGTCGTTTCTTCACCTTGGCGCGCTGCGCCGCGGCGAGCGCCGCCCTCGCCCATTGCGCCAGCTCTGCGGAATCATCGAACAGGCGCGCCGGCAGCTCCCAGTAGGAATTCACCACCACGGTCTTGGCGCGGGTCGAATACTGGAACGGCTTCGAGCCTTCGGCTTCGAAATCGGGAATGGTCGTCTCGTCGGCGCGGAAGAACAGGCCGGCGCGCAGTGACAGCGCGAAATTGACGCCGTCGGCGGAGATGCCGAAGCCCGAGAACATTTTTCGGATGGTGACCGGGCCGAAATCGGCGAACAGGTCGATCAGGAATTCGCGGTCCATCGGAGGCTACCCTGCGCAAGCAAGTGAGCCTTCATAGCATTTCCGTCATTGCGAGCGAAGCGAAGCAATCCAGACTTCCGCCGCGGAGGCAGTCTGGATTGCTTCGTCGCCAGCGCAAAATTGCTTCGCAATTTTGTCGCGGGCTCCTCGCAATGACGGTGGAGAGATTACCCGTCGATCTTGGCCGGCCGCAGCTCGACCGATTCGCCGCAGCCGCACGCGGAGATCTGGTTGGGATTGTTGAAGACGAACTGGGCCTGCATCTTGTCGGCCTTGTAGTCCATCTCGGTGCCGAGCAGGAACAGCACGGCCTTGGGATCGACCAGGATCTTGACGCCCTTGTCCTCGACGACCTCGTCGGTCGGGCGGATCTCGTGGGCGTATTCGACCGTGTAGGACTGGCCGGCGCAGCCGCCGTTCTTGACGCCGACGCGCAGGCCCACGATCTCGGAATCGGCGCGCTGGGTCAGCTCGGTGATGCGCTGGGCAGCAGCGTCCGTCAGCCGCATCACCTGCGGGCGCGGCCGCCGCGGCTTCGGAGTGGAGGATGCTGATGTCGCCTGGGTCATGTTGTCTATGTGGTCCCGTTGCGGAGCGAATTCAATGCGGGCCGAGGCCGTCACCACATGTTCAGCACGAGGCGCGCCTCGTCGCTCATGCGCTCGGGCGACCACGGCGGCTCCCAGACGACCTTGACGTCGACCACGCCGACGCCGGGGACGCTGGCGACCGCGTTCTCGACCATGGTCGGCAGCTCGCCGGCGGCCGGGCAGTTCGGCGTCGTCAGCGTCATCTGGACGTCGACCGAGCGGTCGTCCTTGATCTCGACCTTGTAGATCAGGCCGAGCTCGTAGATGTCGGCCGGAATTTCCGGATCGAACACGGTCTTGAGCCCGGCGATGATCTCGGTGGTGAGACGCTCGGTCTCCTCCGGCGGCAGCGCCGAATGAGTCTCCATCGGATTGGCTTTGATTTCGGCCGTGTCACTCATGCGAACAAATCCCGCGCCTTCAGCAGCGCCTGTGCCAGATGATCGACTTCTTCCCGCGTATTATACATGCCGAACGAGGCCCGGCAGGTGGCCGTGACGTTGAACCGCTCTAAAAGCGGCATGACGCAATGGGTGCCGGCGCGCACCGCGATGCCCTGGCGGTCGATCACGGTGGCGACGTCGTGGGCATGCGCGCCCTTGAGCTCGAAGGAGATCACCGGGCCCTTGCCCCGCGCCGTGCCGATCAGCCGCAGCGAGTTGATCTCGCGCAGCTTCTCCTGGGCGTAGGCGGTGAGATCGGCCTCGTGGGCGGCGATGCGCTCCTTGCCGATCGAATTGACGTAGTCGATGGCGGCGCCAAGGCCGACGGCCTCGACGATCGCCGGCGTGCCGGCCTCGAACTTGTGCGGGGGATCGCCATAGGTGACGACCTCGCGCGAGACCTCGCGGATCATCTCGCCGCCGCCATTGAAGGGACGCATCGCGACGAGGTGGTCGTACTTGGCCCAGAGCACGCCGATGCCGGTCGGGCCATAGACCTTGTGGCCGGTGAAGACGTAGAAGTCGCAGCCGATGTCCTGGACGTCGACCGGCAGATGCACCGCGCCCTGGCTGCCGTCGACCAGCACCGGAATGCCGCGGGCATGGGCGATCCTGACGACGTCCTTGACCGGCACGATGGTGCCGAGCGCGTTCGACATCTGCGTGATCGCGACCAGCTTGGTCTTCGGGCTCAAGAGCTTCTCGAACTCGTCGATGAGGAAATTGCCCTCGTCGTCGACCGGCGCCCACTTGATCACCGCACCCTGGCGTTCCCTCAGGAAGTGCCAGGGTACGATGTTGGAGTGGTGCTCCATGATGGAAATGACGATCTCGTCGCCTTCCCCGATATTGGGGCCACCCCAGGAGGACGCGACCAGGTTGATCGCCTCGGTCGCATTGCGGGTGAAGATCACTTCCTCGGTGCGCGCAGCGTTGATGAACTGCGCCACCTTGGCGCGGCCGCCTTCATAGGCCTCTGTCGCGGCATTGGCGAGGTAGTGCAGGCCGCGATGCACATTGGCGTATTCGGACGTATAGGCCTGCGTCATGCGGTCCAGCACGGCGCTCGGCTTCTGCGCCGAGGCGGCGTTGTCGAGATACACGAGCGGTTTGCCGTAGACCTGCATGGCGAGCGCCGGAAAATCCTGGCGCACGCGCGCAACGTCATAGGCCCCGTTCTTGACCGCCGGATGCGTGCTCATGACCGCCGCTCCAGCCAGCGCTCGGCGATGCCGATCACGTGCTCGCGCAAGGTATCATCGGCGATCTGCTCGATCGCCTCGCCGACGAAGGCCTGGATCAGCAGCGCCTGGGCCTGCTTCTCCGGCAGGCCGCGGGCCTTCAGATAGAACAGCAGGCTCTCGTCCAGCGCGCCGGCGGTCGCGCCGTGGCCACACGAGACGTCGTCGGCAAAGATTTCCAGCTCGGGCTTGTTGTCCGCTTCGGCCTCGTCCGACAGCAGCAGCGCCCGGGTCATCATCTTGCCGTCGGTCTTCTGCGCGTCGGGGCGGACGATGATGCGGCCCTGGAACACCGAATGGGCGCGGTCGTCGATCACGGCGCGGAAGATCTCGCGGCTGACGCAATTCGGCACGGCATGGTCGACCACCAGCGTGGTGTCACCGTGCTCGGTTTTCTTCAACAAGTTGACACCGTTGGCCGAGAGCTCACTGCCCTCGCCGGCCAGCGTGATGAAGCCCTGAAGACGGCTCACCGCGGCGCCCGTGGTCATGTTGAAGAAATTGAACTTCACATTGGCGCCGATGGTGACGAACTGCGAGGTGACGTTCACCGCGTCGGGCGCGTCGTCCATCAGGCGGATATGTGCGACGTCGGCGTTGTCGCCGACCGAGACGATGACGGCGTCGTTGACCTGGTAGGCCTTGGCTTCCGCCGCAACAAAAGTCTCGACGATGGTGACGCGAGCGCCCTTCCCGACTGCGATCTGTGAGCGGGTGAACGCCGAGGTCGACGCGGCGGTCGCGATGTGGATGATCTGGATCGGCGCGGACAGCTGGGCGCCATCCGCAATCGACAACACGACGCCGTCGGTCGCCATTGCTGCGTTCAGCGCGATCACCGCATCAGTGGATGCGGTCTTCAGGAGGCTAGCGTCCTTCTCCAGCGCCTCATGCGAAGTCTCAAAGCCCGCCTCGGCGACGAGCGCCTTCACGTCGGAAAGCTCGGCTGCGAACACGCCGTCGACCAGCACCAGCTTGCGGGCGCCCGCGATGGCATGCGCCTTGACCGCGTCCGCGGCGCGCTTCAGCGCGGCGGAATCGGGCGCGGCTGCCAGCGGCAGCATCTCGCCGACCAGCGCGCGCAGGTCGGTGTATTTCCATTCCTCGATCCGGCGGTGCGGCAGGCCGAGACGCTCATAGGTCTCGAACGCCTCGCGGCGCACTGCTGCCACATCAGGCGAACCCGGCAAGCGGCCCTCGGCGCTGGCGAAGAGATCGCTCACCGCGCGGCCGCTCCCGGTCTTTGCCACAGCAACGTTCATCTTGAAAATTCCTTACGCGGCATCCTCGAACTGGGCGTAGCCGGAGGCTTCCAGCTCCAGCGCCAGATCCTTGCCGCCGCTCTTCACGACGCGGCCCCTCGACATCACGTGCACGAAATCAGGCACGATGTAGTTGAGCAGCCGCTGATAGTGGGTGATGACGACCATCGCACGCCCCGGCGAGCGCAGCGCATTGACGCCGTCGGCCGCGATCCGCAGCGCATCGATGTCGAGACCGGAATCCATCTCGTCGAGGATACACAGGCTCGGCTCGAACAGCGCCATCTGCAGCACCTCGTTGCGCTTCTTCTCGCCACCGGAGAAGCCGACATTGACGCCGCGCTTGAGCATGTCCTGCGGGATGTTCAGCGACTTCGAGACTTCGCGGACCTTCTTCAGGAAGTCCGGCACCATCAGCTCGCTCTCGCCGCGCGCCTTGCGCTGCGCATTGAGCGCAGTGCGCAGGAAATTCATGGTGGTGACGCCGGGAATCTCGACCGGATATTGGAACGCCAGGAACACGCCCTTGGCGGCGCGCTCGTCCGGATCCATCTCCAAGAGGTCCTCGCCCCTGAACAGGATCTGGCCGTCGGTGACCTCGTAGCCGGGCTTGCCGGCGATGACGTGCGAAAGCGTCGACTTACCGGAGCCGTTCGGCCCCATGATCGCGTGCACCTCGCCCTCGTTCACGGTCAGCGTCAGGCCGTGGAGGATCTCACGCTCCTCGACACGAACCTTGAGGTCTTTCACTTCAAGCAAAGCCATCTTGGTATCCAGTCTATTCAATTCAATTGATGTTGGTGCGCGAGGCGCGCGCCGCGAGGATCGGCGATTAGCCGACCGACCCTTCGAGCGAGATCGAGATCAGCTTCTGCGCTTCCACCGCGAATTCCATCGGCAGCTGCTGCAGCACGTCCTTGACGAAGCCGTTGACGACGAGGCCGACCGCTTCTTCCTGGCTGAGCCCGCGCTGGATGCAGTAGAACAGCACGTCCTCGGAGATCTTCGAGGTCGTCGCCTCGTGCTCGAACGTCGCCGAGGAGTTCTTGGCCTCGATGTACGGCACGGTGTGCGCGCCGCATTTGTCGCCGATCAGCAGCGAATCGCAGGCGGTGAAGTTGCGCGCCCCGGTCGCTTTCCGATGCGCCGTGACGAGACCGCGATAGGTGTTCTGCGACTTGCCGGCGGCAATGCCCTTGGAGATGATGCGGCTCGACGTGTTCTTGCCGAGATGGATCATCTTGGTGCCCGAATCGACCTGCTGGAAGCCGTTCGAGATCGCGATCGAGTAGAACTCGCCGCGGGAGTTGTCGCCGCGGAGAATGCAGCTTGGATATTTCCAGGTGATCGCAGAGCCGGTCTCGACCTGGGTCCAGGAAATCTTGGAATTGGCGCCGCGGCAGTCGCCACGCTTGGTGACGAAATTGTAGATGCCGCCCTTGCCTTCCGAATTTCCGGGGTACCAGTTCTGCACCGTCGAATATTTGATCTCGGCATCGTCGAGCGCGACGAGTTCGACCACCGCGGCATGCAGCTGGTTCTCGTCGCGCTGCGGCGCGGTGCAGCCCTCGAGATAGGAGACGTAGGAGCCCTTGTCGGCGATGATCAGCGTACGCTCGAACTGGCCGGTGTTGCGCTCGTTGATGCGGAAATAGGTCGACAGCTCCATCGGGCAGCGCACGCCCGGCGGCACGTAGACGAACGAGCCGTCGGAGAACACCGCCGAGTTCAGCGTCGCATAGAAATTGTCCGAGGTCGGAACCACCGAACCCAGATATTTCTGCACCAGCTCAGGATGCTCGCGGATCGCCTCGGAGATCGGCATGAAGATCACGCCGGCCTTCTTCAGCTCGGCCTTGAACGTGGTCGCAACCGAGACCGAGTCGAACACGGCGTCGACCGCGATCTTGCGGCGGGCCGGGTCTTCCTCGCCGGGCTTGGGTTCGACGCCTTCGAGCATGGCGACTTCCCGCAAGGGGATGCCGAGCTTCTCGTAGGTCTTCAGGATCTCCGGATCGATCTCGTCCAGTGAGGAGACCGTCTTCTTCGGCTTCGGCGCCGCGTAGTAATAGAGGTCCTGGAAGTCGATCTTGGGATAGTCGACGCGGGCCCAGGTCGGCTCGGTCATGGTCAGCCAGCGCCGATAGGCCTCCAGCCGCCACTGCAGCATCCAGGCGGGTTCGTTCTTTTTCTGCGAGATGAATTTTACGATCTCTTCCGACAGCCCCTTCGGGGCCTTCTCGGTGTCGATCAGGGTCTCAAACCCATAACGATACTGGTCGACGTCGATGCGCTTCACGCGCTCGACCGTCTCTTGTACGGCTGGCATTCCATCCTCCGCTCGCGGTTTCAAGGACCGCGGTGGATCAAACTTGGACGAGTATTACGATATTTCTCCGCGGAAAGCACGGGCTTAGAACCGTTCAAGCCGTGTTTCGTCGCTCATCTCTTAAGTAGGGTATTACCAAGCTTTCGCCAAGCCTCTAACGCCCGATTGATGTCCTCCGGTTCCGTGGACCAGCCCAGACTGAGACGCACCGCTCCCTGGGCCACCGCGGGATCATAGCCCATCGCCGACAGGACGTGAGACGGCTGGACCTTTCCGGAGGAGCAGGCGGAGCCGGAGGACACCGCGATTCCCTCCAGATCGAACCCGATCACGGCGGTTTCGGCCTTCAAGCCCGGCGCGGTGAAAAGGGCGGTATTTGGCAACCGCGCCACCTCTGTCGCAAAGACGGTCGTCCCGGGTACGTCACGAAGGCCATTTTCCAAACGATCTCTGAGGCTTGCCATGCGCTTCACATCCTCCGGCAGAGCCTGAAGCGCAGCCTTTACCGCGGCCCCGAAGCCGGCGATCCCGGCAATGTTCTCGGTTCCGGCCCGACGGTTGAGCTCCTGCCCGCCGCCCCGCAGCACCGGCTCAAGGCCGCTTATCCCCTCGGTCAGCGCCAGGGCGCCGACCCCCTTGGGACCGCCGATCTTGTGCGCAGAAAAGGTGGCAAGGTCGGCGCCTACCGAATTGATATTGAAGGGCATTTTTCCCAGCGCCTGGATCGCATCGACATGCAGGAGGCCGCCGGCCTCGTGGACGATGCTCGCAGCCTCCGTGACGGGCTGAACGGCGCCCGTCTCGTTGTTGGCGGCCATGATCGAGACCAGGGCTGGCGGGCCGTCCTTCAGCTCCCGCTTCAACTGATCGAGGTCGACCACGCCGGAGCGCGTGACCTGGATCAGGCCGATCTTGTCCGCCGGGAACCGGCCGCCGGCCAGCACCGAGGCGTGCTCAACCGCCGAGACCAGCAGCCGCGCGACAGGTCCGCCGGACGGACCCCGCAAGCCCGGCGAGAGCGCCAGCGCATTGGCCTCGGTTCCAGCTGAGGTGAAGACGACGTTGCGCGGCTGCGCCCCCACCGCGGCCGCAAGCGTCGCGCGAGCTTCTTCGACCAGCCGCCGCGCCTCCCGCCCCTCGGCATGGACCGAGGAGGGATTGCCGACCAGGTCGAAGGCCGCAACCATCGCCGCCCGCGCCTCGGCGCGCAGCGGCGTGGTCGCATTCCAGTCGAGATAGACACGGTTCGGCATCTCGCCCTCTTAGCACCTTTTGTCGTCCGGCCAATCGGAGGGTGGGCACTCGTCAGGCCGGCTGCCGTTCCACCCTTCGCACCGTTCGCGGCACCGCCCGCAATCCAAACAGCGGCCGCAGCCAGGCAACGCGCCGGACAATCTCATAGGTCGCCACACATGTGAGCGCGGTCCCAGCGATGACAATCAGCGCTTCGGTCCCGGCCGGCAGACCGCTGTCGTGCAATTGGTGCGCGATCACGATGATCGCGGTCTGGTGCACGATGTAATACGGGAAGATCGCGTCGGTGAGATAGCGCCGCGCCGGGCTGTCGGCGGTGAGATGGCGCCGCGCTAAGCCCAGCACGGCGGCGATCGCGAGCCATTGATAGCAACCATAGGCCGAGGCCGCGGCCCACTTCAGCGCAGGCGACGGCGCAAACAGGCCCGCGCGTACCAGGATGAAGGCAGAGAAGCAGGCGACGGCCGCCAGCAGGGCCACGAAGCGCTGACGCTCCAGTTCGCGCCAGATTCCCTCCTGCCGGGCCAGCAGGAAACCGATCAGGAAGGCCGTCGCGTGATCCGCGTGGTTATACCAGTCGCCGAACAGCGCGTGCGTCGACGGGAAAGCCGGGAACAGCACCAGGCGCCAGGCCGCAAACAGCAGGCAGGGCCCGATCAGCAGCCATGGCCCGGCGAGCATGCCAGCAAGCTTACGGCCAATCCAGTCAGCTCCCGCCGGCCACAGCGCGAGCACGCCGATCAAGGCCATCGTGTAGACCCAGAGATAAACCACGAACCAGAGATGGTTCCAGGTCGGCAACACGATGCACGGGTTCGGACAGAACTGCGGGCCGAAGGCAAAGTAGTGCCTGGTGTAGAAATCGAGGAAGCCGGCGGGATAGCCGAGGCTTTCGACGATCTGGAGATAGGCCTGCGGCGGCACGATCACGAGCATCCCGAAGATCAGCGGGATCAGGAGCCGCGCCGATCGCGCAGCCGCGAGCGAGGCCAGGCTGGACTTGCCGAGCATGAAGCGGGTGGCAACCCCGGACACCAGGAACAGCAGCGACAGCCGCCAGGGGTTGAGGAATAGCATCACCGGTTCCAGCCAGGTTAGCCGGTGCGCGCTCTTGATGTGGAATCCCCAGGACACGTAGAGCATGCCGACGTGGTAGAAGATCAAGAGCCCGAAGGCTAAAATCCGCACCCAGTCCAGGTCGATACGTCTTTCCGAGCTTTGGAATTGCTGTGGTGTTGTCATGGTTTTCTGCTCCTTGACGGGACGACGAACGCGGTTTTGGGGCCAGGG
Organism: Bradyrhizobium sp. SPXBL-02; assembly: GCF_051853065.1. Lineage (NCBI taxonomy): Bacteria > Pseudomonadati > Pseudomonadota > Alphaproteobacteria > Hyphomicrobiales > Nitrobacteraceae > Bradyrhizobium > Bradyrhizobium sp. SPXBL-02. The sequence goes on from NZ_CP182474.1 coordinate 4,409,974, forward strand.
CTGACATCGAAAATGGCTGACACCGAAAATGCTCCGCCTGCGGCGCGCGTCGAGCCGGTTTGGGATCAGAATCGGACGCGAGGGGATGAGCCGCCGGCAGCTGGGACGAGTCGCGGGTCTTTTGGGATCAGCGGCGGCGACCGGATGATGTTCGCAGCGATTGCGGCCGTCGCGCTCGCGATCGGAATCGTCAATGCGTTTTCCGGCGCGCAGGACGCGGCCTGGCGTGGCGACAGCTACGACATCGGCCGTCGGCTGTTCTGGGAGATGTCGAGCATCGCCGTCATCCTGCTGTTGCTGCCGATCCTGATCTTGGCGGTCCGCCGCATGCGCCGGACACCGGGCCTCGCTGCACAGGCGGCAATCGGGGCGATCGCCCTGCTCGGCTTCTCCACCCTCCACATCACCGGCATGGTCTGGGTGCGAAAGCTCGCGCTATGGCTCGCCGGCGGCGCCTACGATTTCCGTTTCTCGCTCGCGACCGTCCTGTACGAATTCCGGAAAGACGCCGTGGCCGTTGTCCTGATCGGCGCCACGATCTGGCTGCTCGAAAGCCGGCGTGAGCTGAAGAGGGCCGCGATCGCTTCGTCAGCGCCGCCCGCCCCGCAGCCCCCGTCTCCCGATCTGATCTGGCTGCGTGACGGCACCAGCCGCATTCGCGTGGTGCCGCGCGACATCCTCTGGGTGGCGTCCGCCGGCAACTACATCGAATACAGCCTCGCCGACGGCACCCAGCATCTCATCCGGGGCACGCTGGCGGCGGCGGAAAGCGAGCTGGCGCGCTTTTCCATCGTTCGCGTTCATCGGACCAAGCTTGCCAATCTCGACCGGGTGCGCGGCGTGGACCTCAAGCCGTCAGGAGATTTCGAGCTTGCCTTCGACAACGGCCAGACCCTCGGCGGCAGCCGGCGTTACCGGTCGACCGTCGCCGCGCTCGGAAGCCGAACCGCCCCGGCGGGAAGCGCCACCGGCGATCAATAAACAATCGTGATTCCAATCGGTTGAGCGCTGCCCTCCGGCGCAGCGGGCAACCCCTGCCGGCTCCGGTTGATTCAGGCAGGTCCCTGATCCTGGGAGGCGGGCCGGAGATGACAGCACAATGACCGGCTAAGCTGTTGAGCTGATTGAGAGATGTCGAAGAAGCTTGCTTTTTGACCCTGGCCTCGTGTTAGAAGCGCGCGTCAGTTCACCCGCGCGCCACTCGCGCATCATCCGAGGGCGCGCCTCTCCACCTTTCATCCGTGCTCTCGTCGGCGGCAACGCTGCGACAGCCACAATCGACGATTGCGCAGGGATCACCTCCAAGGGACTTAAATCAGAGATCATCGATGCCTGAAGTCATTTTCACCGGCCCTGCCGGCCGCCTCGAGGGCCGCTATCACCCGGCCAAGCAGAAGAACGCGCCGATCGCGATGATCCTGCATCCGCATCCGCAGTTCCACGGCACGATGAACCATCAGATCGTGTACCAGTGCTACTACGCCTTCGCGCATCGCGGATTCTCGGTGCTGCGCTTCAATTTCCGCGGCGTCGGCCGCAGCCAGGGCTCGTTCGACCATGGCACCGGCGAATTGTCGGATGCAGCCGCCGCGCTCGACTGGGCGCAGACCATCAATCCCGAGGCGCGCGCCTGCTGGGTCGCCGGCTTCTCCTTCGGCGCCTGGATCGGCATGCAGCTCCTGATGCGCCGCCCCGAGGTCGAGGGCTTCATCTCGATCGCGCCGCCGGCCAACCTCTACGACTTCTCGTTCCTCGCGCCTTGCCCGTCCTCAGGCCTGATCGTTCACGGCGAGAAGGACGCGGTGGTGCCGCCCAAGGACGTCAACACGCTGGTCGAGAAGCTGAAGACGCAGAAGGGCATCGTGATCGACCAGCAGATCATCCCCGGCGCCAACCACTTCTTCGACTCCAAGCTCGAGCCGCTGATGGAAACCATCACGGCCTATCTCGACATGCGCCTCGCCAACGTGCGGTGAAGGCTGCGGCTCAAGCGAGCTTGAGCGCGACGATCCCCATCAAGACGAGCGCGATGCCGGCAAGCTTCATCGCGCTCAAGGTCTCGCCGAACAATACGACGCCCATGATGAAGGTGCCGGCCGCACCGATGCCGGTCCACACCGAATAGGCGACGCCGACCTCGAGCACCTTCAAGGCGCGTCCGAGCAGGAATACGAAAGCAGCGAGCAGCACGAGCGAAACAACGCTCCAGCCTGTCCGCGTGTAGCCTTCCGCGTACTTCATCGAGATCGCCCAGCCGACATCGAGCGCGCCGGCGATCACCAGCAACAGCCAGGCCAGGGATTGCGACATGCGCTCAGGCCGCGAGCTTGAGCAGATGCGCGTCGTGGCGAACGAGGAAGGCGCGCAAGAGTTGCGGATAGTCCACGCCAACCGCGCCGCGCACGCTCGGACGCTTTGCGAGCTCGGCGCGCCAGGCGCGCACCTTCGGCACGTCGCGGAAAATGCCGTGCTCGGTCAATTCGTCGAACAGATCGAAATAGCGGAAGACCGGCGCGAACACGGCATCGACGAGACTAAAGGCGTCACCGGCAAAGAACGGCCCCGCGCCGAGCGCGGCCTCGACACGCGCGAACTTTGCGACCAGCGCCTGGCGCTTGCTTTCGAACGTCGCCGCGTCGGTCGTCGTTTCCAGGCCCCAGAGGTCGCCGAGGATCGCCGAGCCGAACTCCATCCAGGCACGGTGCTCGGCCCGCTGCAACGGATCCGCCGGATGCAGCCTGCTGCCTGCTTGCGTCTCCTCGATGTACTCGCAGATCACGTTGCTCTCGAACAGCGCGACCTCGCCCCTCTCGGTCGTCACCACCAGCACCGGCACCTTGCCGAGCGGCGAGAGCTTCAAGAACCAGTCCGGCTTGTTGGCGAGATCGATGTCGATCCGCTCGAACGGCACGCCCTTCTCCTTCAGCGCGATCACCGCGCGCTGCACATAGGGACAAAGCTTGTGGCTGATCAGTTTCAGTGAAGCGGTCATGGCAACGATCCCGGCGGTTAGATGCAACTGCATCAAATATAAATGCAGCTGCATCTACCCGTCAAGGTCAATGCATTTGCATCAACCGGGCGTGATCGTCAGGCAGTAATCTTCAGGGCCTGGCAATCACCCCGCCCGTCATCGGCATCGGCACGCCCGTGGTGGCGGGATAGGACAGTGGCAGGCCTTTCATGCCGCGGACGGCGAGAAAGCCGAAGGCCTGCGCTTCGATGGCGTCGGAGGCCCAGCCGAGCGTTTCGGCCGCCTCGACCGTCGCCGAGCCCACCCGCTCCCGCAGCATCCGCAGCATGGTGAGGTTGCGGGCGCCGCCGCCGCAGACGATCCAGCTCCGCGGCCGGCGCGGCAACAGCGGAATGACACGGGCGATCGCGGCGGCGGTGAAGGCGGTCAGCGTCGCCGCGCCGTCGGCCGGCGCCACCTCGCCGAGCCGCAGGGCAGCAAAATCATTGCGGTCGAGCGATTTCGGCGGGGGGCTTGCGAAGAACGGCAGCTCCAGCGCCCGCGCGATCCAGGCTTCATCCACCTTGCCGAGCGCGGCGAACTTTCCTTCCGCATCGAACGCCTGGTTCATGGTGCGGTACATGAAATCGTCCAGCAACGCGTTCCCGGGGCCGGTGTCGCAGGCGATCAGCGTATCGTTGCCGTCGATATAGGTGATGTTGGAGACGCCGCCGACATTGACCACGACGATCGGCCCTTCGCGCTCCAGCGAATGGGCGAGCGCGCGGTGGTAGACCGGCACGAGCGGCGCGCCCTGCCCGCCGGCCTCGACGTCGGCGGCGCGGAAGTCGTGCATCACCGGAATATGGATGGTCCTTGCCAGCGCCGGCGCGTCGCCAATCTGAACCGTCAGCCGTCTTTCGGGCCGGTGCAGCACGGTCTGGCCGTGGAAGCCGACAATGTCGATGTCCTCCGCCCTCATCCGGTTCTGGGCGAGGAAGGCCGCAACCGCCTCGGCATGGGCCTGCGTCACCGCACGCTCGGCATCGCCCAGAATGCCCGGGCGGGCCTCGCGTTGCTGCAGATGCACGGCCTCGCTCAACGCCTGGCGCAGCAGGTTGCGCTCGGCCGGGCCGTAGGGCCGGTAACCGGATGGCCCGAATGCCTTCACCTGCTTTCCGTCGGTTTCGATCAGCGCGACATCCACCCCGTCCAGCGAGGTGCCGCTCATCAAACCGAGTGCCGTCAACATCATGGACCAGCGTCCTCAAGAAACCCGCCCTGGCATGCCGATCTTGTGCCAGAGGGACACATCTTATAATGCCAACGCGCCAAGTGGCGGGCGGCCAATCGGGTTCCCGCGGAAGACCCTTAAATTGCCCCCAAAACGGTAAACCAAGAATTGTCAGGTACGCCGACAGATGACTGCATTTAAATCGGATTTCCTCAACACCCTGCAGGAACGTGGATTCATCCACCAGTGCTCCGATTTCGAGGGGCTGGACGCGCTCGCCGCCAAGGGTGAGGCCACGGCCTATGTCGGCTACGATTGCACCGCCCGCTCGCTGCACATCGGCAACTATCTGACCATGATGATGCTGTACTGGTTGCAGCAGTCCGGCAACAAGCCGATCACGCTGATGGGCGGCGGCACCACCATGGTGGGTGATCCCTCCGGCAAGGACGAGACGCGCGCGATCCGCACCATTGCCGAGATCGAGGCCAACAAGGAATCGATCCGCGGCGTGTTCGCCAAGGTGCTGCGCTACGGCGAAGGCAAGAGCGACGCCGTCATGCTCGACAATGCGGAATGGCTGACCAAGCTGAACTGGATCGAGATGCTGCGTGACGTCGGCCGACACTTCTCGGTCAACCGCATGCTGACCATGGATTCCGTGCGGCTGCGCCTCGAGCGCGAGCAGGAGATGAGCTTCATCGAGTTCAACTACATGGTCTGCCAGGCCTACGACTTCGTCGAGCTGGCCAAGCGCACCGGCTGCCGCCTCCAAATGGGCGGCTCGGACCAATGGGGCAACATCATCATGGGCGTCGATCTCGGCCGCCGCATGGGCACGCACCAGCTGTTCGCGCTGACGACGCCGCTGCTGACGACCGCCTCGGGCGCGAAGATGGGCAAGACCGCGCAAGGCGCGGTGTGGCTCAACGCCGACCAGTTCAGCCCGTACGACTTCTGGCAGTACTGGCGCAACACCGAGGACGCCGACGTCGGCAAGTTCCTGAAACTGTTCACGACGCTGCCGATGGCCGAGATCAAGAAGCTCGAGGCGCTCGGCGGCTCGGAGATCAACGAGGCGAAGAAGGTGCTCGCGACCGAAGCGACCGCGCTGCTGCACGGCCGCGACGCCGCGCGCGAAGCCGCGGAGACCGCGCGCCGCACCTTCGAGGAAGGTGCGCTCGCCGAAAGCCTGCCGACCGTGGAAATTCCGCGCGGCGAGCTCGACGCCGGCCTGGGCGTGCTCAACGCCTTCGTCAAGGCAGGCCTCGTCGGCTCAAACGGCGAAGCGCGGCGCCAGATCAAAGGTGGCGGCCTGCGCGTCAATGATGCGCCCGTCACCGACGAGAAGATGGCGCTGTCAGCAGGCAATCTGACGCCGGAAGGCGTGATCAAGCTGTCCTTCGGCAAGAAGAAGCACGTGCTCATCAAGCCTGCATAGGCGTATGAGCTTTTCACTGCTTGTCAGGGCGCACAGATGCGCGCTCCCTGACGGCAATGAAACAATACACGCCCAGGCAAGCGAGCAAGGATACGCACCGTGACGGCGTCGCGGCGACACCGCAAGGCGTCGCGCGCGTCGCGCTCACCGTGCTCGCACTCTGCTTCACGCTGGCCGTGCTGGGCCGCGGGCTCGGCGACAGTTTTACCGTATTCCTGAAGCCTATCTCGGAAAGCTTTGGCTGGGACCGCGCGCAGATCGTCTCGGTCTATTCACTCACCTGGCTTGCGAGCGGCCTTACCGCCCCCTTCGTCGGACGCCTGTTCGATCATTCCGGACCGCGCATTGTCTATGCGCTCGGCCTTTTGCTGCTCGGCGCCGCCTTCCTGATCGCGGCGCACGCGCAGCGCCTGTGGCAGTTCCAGCTCTCGATCGGCCTCTGCGTCGGCGTCGGTATCGCCTTCATCGGCATCGTGCCGAACTCGATCCTGCTCGGCCGCTGGTTCGGGCCGCGCCTGCCGACCGCGATGTCGGTGGTGTATTCGGCGATGGGCGGCGGCGTGCTGGTGCTGCTGCCGGCCTCGCAGCTGCTGATCGATCACATCGGCTGGCGCGGCACCTACCAGCTGTTCGGCTTCGCCGCCTTGGGCCTCCTGGTCCCGCTACTGCTGCTGCCGTGGCGGCTGTTCGCCGCGGGCTCGCCGCATGTCGTGAAGAAGACCGATCCTGATTTCGTCGACAACGGCTGGACGCTGCTCCGCGCGATGCGTCACCACGCCTTCTGGGCGCTGTTCTCGACGTTCTTCTTCACCGCCGTCGGCATGTACGCGATCGCCGCGCAGATCGTGGCGTATCTGATCGATGCCGGCTTCCCCCCGCTCCAGGCCGCGACCGCCTGGGGTTTTTCCGGCGTCGTGCTGGTGTTCGGCATGCTCGGTGTGTCTGCGCTCGACGGCCTGATCGGGCGAAGGCCGTCCGTGCTCTTGAGCTACGCGATCTCGATCCTCGGCATCGCCCTGCTCTGGCTGCTGCAATATTCCCCGAACATGCTGCTGCTCACCGGTTTCATCGTCTGCTTCGGCAGCATGATGGGCTCGCGCGGCCCGCTGATCAGCGCGACCGCGATGCGGATCTTCCAGGGCAAGCGCGTGGGCACCATCTACGGCACGATCTCGATCGGCAGCGGCCTCGGCTCGGCGTTCGGCTCCTGGAGCGGCGGCCTGATCCATGACGCGACGCACGGCTACAACGCCCTGCTCGCCTTCGCACTTGCGAGCGTGATCCTCGGAATGATTCCATTCCTGATCGTGCCCGCCTTGCGGCGCTAGGTATCTCAGGGGTAACCTGATCGCATTCGTGTCACCGGAAAATTACGGGTGGGACCGGCACGAATACGCGCAAAAAATGCGGATCACACGCGGCCGAAACCCCGGCCTGCGGTGTTATGTCCGACATGACGAAAATGTCAGCGCAGAATCAATCTTGGGTGGCTTGCGAGGAGGAACCGAATGCGGTCCAAGTCGCTGGATGGAGGGCAAACCAAAATGGACTTTTCTTTTCTCTCTCGCTTTCAACCGGTTCTGCTGAGCCTGTTTCGCTTCATCACCGGCCTCTTGCTGTTCCAGTACGGCATTGCCAAGCTGTTCAAGTTCCCGGCTGTGCCGATGTTCGCGAAGGTCGAACTGATGTCGCTCTACGGCGCGGCCGGCACGATCGAACTGGTGGTTGGCGGGCTGTTGATGATCGGCCTGTTCACGCGCCTCTCCGCTTTCATCCTCTCGGGTGAAATGGCCTTCGCCTACTTCATGGGGCACATGTTCAGGGGCGATGCGCCGGTGTTCCTGCCGCTGCTCAATGGCGGTACCGCAGCGATCCTGTTCTGCTTCGCCTGCCTCTACCTGTCGGCCGCCGGCGGCGGTCCGATCAGCGTCGATGCCGCGATGGGCAAGGAGAGCGGCGCAGCCGGCGGCGCGTTCGCGCGGCGCTGAGGCGCCTCCGGATCACTTCGCAAGCAGGACGGCACCGGCGGGCCCGCCGGTGCCGTTTCAACGCGTCCCCAGCACGTTCCACATGAGAACCAGGGCCACGACGAGCAGCACGGACATGATGATGCGATGAACGAATCGATTCATTGCGCGTCCGGCTCCACTCCATAGCCACCAAAATCCAAGATCGATTCCCTTCCTCAGATGGGCTGGAGCCCGCTGGCAGAGCAATTTGCCTGCACCATTGCGCACGCGCCTGCGAACGCTGTCCGCGCGGCAGGCCGTCGCACGCCTCCATTCATGATTGGTAAGAACTTCATGCTACCGGTGCGAGCAATAACAACCATTCCGTAGGGGCTGTGATGAAGCTGCTGAGCCATCTGAAGATCCGCACCAAGCTTGCCAGCATGGTCTGCCTTGCGGCGCTCACCGTCACAGCCATCATCGGCGTATCGGCCGTGCTCAGCAAGAGCCGCATGATGGAGGACCGCGTCCAGCAGATGCGGACCGCCGTCGAGCTCCTCTACAACTACGCCCAGGCGCTCCAGGACGAGGTGGCCGCCGGCAAGCTGACGCAGGCCGAGGCCAAGAGCCTGTTTCACCAGCGCGGCCGTCGCATGAACTTCAACGGCAACCAGGGCTATCCGGTGGTGTACAATCAGGACGGCTCGCTCGTCGTGAACGGCGCCAATCAGCAGCTCGAAGGCAAGATCACCGGCGCCAAGGATTCCAACGGCGTGCTGATCGCCGACGCCATCATCAAGGCCGGCAACGAGACCGCGCAGGGTGGCGTCACCTCCTATCTCTATCCCCGTCCGGGCCAGACCGAGCCGCTCCGCAAAACCGTGTTCGCGCGCAAATTCGCGCCCTGGAACGTGACCATCAGCTACGGCCTCTATGTCGACGACATCGACGCCGACGTGCGCGCCTTGACACTGGAGCTCGCTGCGGTCGGCGTCGGCCTGATGCTGCTGATGGCGGCGCTGTCCTGGCTGATCGCGCGCGACGTGCTCGGCGCGCTCGACCGTCAGAAGAACCGCATGCAGGCGATTTCCGAAGGCGCCATCGACAAGCCGGTCGAGGAGACCGACCGCGGCGACGAGATCGGCCGCATGGCCGAGACGCTCGAAGTCCTCAGGCAGACCGCGCTCACGGCCCGCACGCTCGAGGCCGAGCAGGTCGCGGCCAAGGCTCGCAGCGAGCAGGAGAAGCGCGAGGCCCTGATCGCTCTTGCCGACCGCTTCGATGCCTCCGTCGGCCAGCTCGTCGGCCTGATGGCCTCCGGCTCCGGTGAATTGGAGACCACCGCCAAGTCGATGTCGTCGACCGCCGAAGGCACCAACCGCCGCGCCGCATTGGTCGGCTCGGCCGCCAACGAGGCCAGCCAGCGCGTCCAGACCGTCGCCTCCGCCGCCGAGGAGCTCTCCTCCTCGATCACCGAGATCAGCCGGCAGGTCGCGCAATCCGCCGAAGTCACCGGCCGCGCGGTGGACAGCGCCCGCCGCACCGACACCATCGTGCGCGCGCTGTCCGACGGTGCCCAGCAGATCGAGCACGTCGCCGAGCTGATCTCCAACATCGCGGCGCAAACCAACCTGCTCGCGCTCAACGCCACCATCGAGGCCGCGCGTGCCGGCGAAGCCGGCCGCGGCTTTGCCGTCGTCGCCTCCGAGGTGAAGTCGCTGGCGAGCCAGACCGCGGAAGCCACCCGCGAGATCGGCGACAAGATCGCCCAGATCCAGGGCGCGACCAAGGAAGCGGTCGATGCGATTGGCGGCATCACCGCTACCATCGAGGAGGTCAGCCGCATCGCCACCTCGATTGGAGCTGCCATCGAGGAGCAAGGCGCCGCCACCGCCGAGATCGCCCGCAGCGTCTCGCAGACCGCGGAGGCAACCAAGGAGGTCACCACCAATATCGGAGGCGTCTCTACGGCGGCGAACGAGACCGGCAACGCCGCCGGCATGGTGCTCACGGCAGCCAGCAACCTGTCCAAGCAGGCCGAGCAGCTCTCCGGCGAAGTCGGAACGTTCCTGAAGGGCGTGCGCGCGGCGTAACACGCCGCTTGAGAGTCGAGACGATCGGCGCAAAAGCGTCGCCACATTCGTCATGGCCGGGCTCGTCCCGGCCATCCACGTTTTTGGCCGCGCCGCACGAATGACGAGCACTTGGGAATGTAGGTGGTTACCGCCGCGCGACGGTGCAGCCGCTCGACAGCTGGCGCGTCGATCCGGTCGAGCCGTCGTTGGACTGCGACGGGAATTCCTCGAACGGCGAGTTCTGCTTGCCGGTGTTGAACTCGAAGATCTTGCGGAACAGGCCCGGCGCCATCGCCGAGATCGGATTGACGCGCATCACGGGCGCGGCCGGCGTGCCGACGACCTCGTAGGTCACGCCGATCAGCCCCTCATTGTTGCCGCCGCCGAGGAAGATGCCGAACAGCGGGATCTGGCCGAAGATGTTGTTGACGCCATACATCGGCACGAAGGTGCCGCTCATGCACACCTGGTTGCCGGGATAGTCGATCGAGCCCTCGATGGTGGCGCCGATCATCGGCCCCTTGACCACACCGTCGCGGATCGTCAGCGCGCCGTTCTGCCGGGTGAACTCGGCGCGCAGCGCGCTGAAGGAGACGCCATTCCCGGTGCCGTTGGGGGCGCCGGCGGCCACGCGCTCGAGCTGCGCCTCGCCCTTCACGGTGAAGTCGCGCACGTTGATGAGTCCCTCGCGCGCCGTGTTCGGCTCGGAAGACGGCGGCTCCATCGCCACCACCATCTGGCCGCCGACCGCTTTGGTGTAGGTGTCGGTGAAGCGCAGCAGCGCGCCCGCGTCATTGGTCTGCAGGTAGATCACCTCGCGGTTGCCCTGGGCGCGGCCACCGCGCAGATCTGCCGCGACAGGCGTGTCACGGCCGATCTTGCCGCTCAGCGTGAGCGCCTTGATGGCCCCGTTGCGCTTCGACATCTTGGCGTCGACGCTGCGCATGGCCTCGCCGTTGAAGCCCGCGACGGCACCGAGCTTCACGTCGATGTCGAAATCGAGATTCTTCAACTTGTTCTTGTCGTCCTTGGAATTGCCTGAGATCGCCGATTTCAGGAAGCCGCGGCCGTCGAAGACGTCGCCACGCATGGTGCCGCGCACCACACCGTCCTGGCTGCGCTCGACCCTCAACGACGCCTTGTCGCCGTCGGACGGCGCGTAGGTCGGGAAGTTCGCGTTCACGAGATCGCCGTTCGCGTCGAGCTCGAGCGAGCCCTTGATCGAAGCGCCGCCACCTTCGATGACGATGTCCTCGAAACGCGTCGATTGCGCCGTCGGCACCACCTTGAAGCTGGCCTTGCCGGACTTGCCCGGCAGCTTGACCCAGCCGGGCAGGATATTGTCGAGCCGGACCGAGGTCAGGTCGGCCTCGACGCCGAGCTTCGTCGTCTGATCCGCGCCGCTCGCGATCTTGCCCGACAGCTTGATCGGCAACGATCCGCTGACGGCGGGGCTGAGATCGAAGCCGAGCCGCGAGCGGCTGGCATCGTCCAGCGTCGCCTGCAACCTGACGTCCGCGTCGCCCTCGGCCGGCTTGCGATAATCGAGCGAGGCCGCCTGACCGTTGATCTTGACGTCGCCCTTGACCTGGTAGCCCTGGTTGTTGGCTGATATCTTGAGGTTGTTGGCTTCCAGCTTCTGGTTCATCACCAGCTTGTCGGCGGCAAAGCCGTTGAGATCGGCGGTGACGGCATAGGTCGTGTCGGCCTTGGTCAATTCGCCCTTGACCGGCATGCCGAGCTGGATGTTCGCCGCGAACGTTCCCTTGCTGGTGTTGGGATCGACAACGGTCGCCGACAGGTCGCTCAGCCGATCATTGGCGAGCATTTCGGCGGCCGCAGGCACCGGGCCCTCGACACGGAATCTGCTCCGCGACGGCGACGGCTTGGGCGCCATGTCGGGCACTTCGAACACGAAGTCGGAGATGGTGACCTTGCGGCCCGCGGGCGTATCGGCAATGCCCTGCCCGATGTTGACGGTCGCGGTGCGCCCGGTCACGCGCGCCTTCAGATCCGCATCGCGCACCACCGGCATGCCATCCACGGGCCGGACCGCAACGCCGCTCGCCACGATATTGACCGACAGGCCGTCGTCCGGAATGGGTGGGCCCTTGCGAGGCAGGTTCCTGGTCGGCGAGTTGACGCCGATCTCGATGCGCTGAAGCGTTCCGCGCTCGATCCTCTCGATCACCCATTCACGCAATTCGGGGACGATCAGCGTCGGCCACATCCGCTTCAGGGCGGAGGCCGACATCGGCGTGCCCGCAAAACCGAGGGTCAGCCGCGGCTCGCCCGAATAATCGAGCGCGCCGGTGCCGGCGACGCCGATCTCGCCGTTGGAGACGTCGGCCTGCGTCAGCAGGATGCGCTTGTGGTCGGTGTCGAAGCGGAAGCCGATCGCAATGCGGTTGAAGACGAGTGGCGGCTCGTTGTCGATGCCGCCGAGCAGGATCGAACCGCCGCTGAAGCCGAGCTGCCAGTCATTGGTGGTGCCGTTGGGCGGCTCCAGGTGCGCCAGCAGCGTCAGGCGGTTCGCGCCGGAGAGAATCTTGAACGGCGCGACCAGCACCCGCCGGTTCGCATCCCACTCGACATTGATCTCGGCCGAGTCGATCGCCATCGGGTAGTCGGGCGTGTCGGTATCGATGATGTTGCCGGCGCCGACCGCGATCTTGCCGCGGAAGAAGGTCGGCACGCCGTCGCGGCCGAGCTCGCCCTTGAGCTCGCCCGTCAGCGGCAGGTCGGCGGTATAGGTGAGATCCTTGACCCGCAGCGCCAGCAGGATGTTGGAGGTCGAGACCTTGTCGGCCTTGATGTCGACCGAGCGCACGCCGTTCTCGGCCGGGCCGATCGTGGCGCGCAGCATCCACGGGCGCGCGCCCTCCTCGCCGAGGCTGAGCGCGACGCCGCCGCGGCTCGGCCGGCGCAGGCTGAGCGTGATGTTCTCGAACGACCATTTGCTGCCGCGCTGCTGATCGTCGACGATCAGGACGCCGTTCTTCAGACCGATCTCGTTGAGGTTCTGGCCGTCGAGGCCCGTCATGCTCAGGCTGTCGAGCCAGTCGAGGCCCTGAAGGATGCCGCTCTGCGCGGTCGCCTGCGGTGCGGCCTGCGAGGCGTCCGGGTTCGCAGGCGCGGTCGCGAATGGCGGCGGAGGGACGCCGCTGCGCGGGAATGTCGGCGGCAGGCCCGCGTCCTTCTTGGACGCGACACCGGTCGCCAGCGGCTTTGCGGTGTCGCCGGCGGACACGGTGACGGTGCCGTCTGGCGCAATGCGGATGGCGAGCTCGGCATCGACCAGGTTGAGGCTCTCGGCCCGCAGGTGCCCCATCAGGAGGGCCGCACCCGACAGCTTCACCTCGGCCTTCGGCGCGCTGGCGACGACGGCATGATCGCGGTCGCGAACGATGATGTCTCGGATGCGCACGGCGATGCGAACCCGCCCGGCACGCTCGATCTGCGTGCCGCCGACCTCGACCGTGTTGCCGTGGCCGATATTGTCCTCGATCGCGGCTGCGAGCCAGGGCGTTGCGATGTCCAGATTGATGGGACCGGCGCCGAGCCGCCACCACAGCGCACCGAAACAGCCGACGAAAATGACGATGATGGTGGCAACAACCACGGCCGTGCGCTTCAGCCAGCGCCCCCCACCTGCCCGGCGGCGCAACGCGCCGAATCCGTCACCGATGCGGAGGAAGCCCGAACCGGAACGCGCCAGCAGCCGGCGCGCGCGATGGCGCGCCGCCGCTTCCTGATCCGGATCCCAGTCGGCGTCGTCCCATTCCTGCGGCTCAACTTGGCCGCCGCGCCGATCAAGATCCCGGTTGTAGTCCTGGGGCGACGTATTCCTTGCCATTGCTTCTCGATACAGGCGCCCGTCATAGGATTGAGCGCCGCCGGGACCGCAGCCGTTCGCGGGAAGTGACGCTCCCTGCGCCGGCACTGCCGCCATACCTCGAATATTCCTGCTGTTCGTCATTTCGCCCCGGGAGCGCGTTCAACGAGCAGTGGGGTGGTGCGTGGAATTCCTTGTAACCATACTCCGGCGTCGTCAGACTTGCCCAGCCAAGGGCGCGATTCCGGCTCGCCAGACAAGAGCTGCAATACCGCTTCGGTTGACCTGCCGAAAGCGTCGAAAGGAAGGCGTATGTCCAAGAAATCCCGAAAGAAATCGTCCAAAACGCCCTCCGGCAGTCCGACCGCCAAAAAGAAGACCGCAAAAACGCGGGCATCTCTTCAAACAAGGTCCGCGAAAACGCAGCGGACACCGGCACGCAAATCAGCCGCGACCATAGCAAAAGCAGCATCACATAAGGCCGCATCGAAACAGTTAAAATCCTCCAAATTCGCCTCTCCGGCTGCGGCGAAGTCCGGCTTGAAGTCCGGCTTGGCCGAGGGCCAGAAGGCCCCCGCCTTCAGCCTGCCGCGGGATGGCGGCGACGTGGTCACGCTGGCGGATTATGCCGGCCAAAAGCTGGTCCTGTTCTTCTACCCGCGGGCCGACACGCCCGGCTGCACCAGAGAAGCGATCGACTTCACCCGCCTGGCCGACGCCTTCGCCGCCGCCGGCACTGCGGTGCTCGGCATCTCCGCCGATCCGTTAAAGGCCCAGGAGAAGTTCCGCGACAAGCACAAGCTCGGCATTCCCCTCATCTCGGACGAGACGCATGAGATGCTGGAGACCTATGGCGCCTGGGGCGAAAAGTCCATGTATGGCAAGAGCTTCCTTGGGATTCTTCGCACCACGATCCTGGTCGGGACCGACGGCAAGGTCGCGCGGATCTGGCGCAACGTCCGGGTCGACGGCCATGCCGACCAGGTGCTCGAAGCGGCAAGGAGCCTTTAACCAATCCTTTAAATTCGCGCGTTCCCATTTGCGGAAAATTAACCATGACCGGCCCAGATTGCTGCGGCAATTGAGCCGCAAGGAACCCATCCGACCGGCGCGGGAGTGCCGATGTCGAAAAGTTCTGCCCAATATTCGCAGTACCCCCAACATCATCCCCACGACCACGGACGGGCCTTCCAGCGTCGCCTGGGTGTCCCGGCGCCGGCAACCGCGATTCCCCTGCCCGCCACCGATGATGCCTACACCATCGTCCATGCCGGCAAGCAGGTCCGATTCGGGCCTGTGGTGTTCTGGATCGTGGTCGGCACCGTGGTGCTGCTCGGGCTGTGGTCGGCAGCCACTGCCACCTATTTCGCGTTCCGTGACGACGTCCTGACCCGGCTGATCGCCCGCCAGGCCGAGATGCAATACGCCTATGAGGACCGCATCGCCGAGCTGCGCGCCAAGGTCGACCGCACCACCAGCCGCCAGTTGCTCGACCAGGAACAGTTCGACCAGAAGCTCGACCAGATCATGAAGCGCCAGACGGCGCTGGAGTCCCGGGCCACGGCGCTCGGCGCCATGCCCGACGTGACCGGCTCTATACCCCGCGCCGCCCCGCAGCGGAGCGATTCAAGCCCGAGCACGCCCAAACCGTCGCCGATCAGCGACACCGTGATCTTCGTGGCGCCGCCGGATCGCGAAGCGCGCCTGGAATCGCGCGCGCCGAGCGTTGTGGCAGCGCCGACCAGCCAATTCGCCAAGAACCAGGGTTTCGACAACGTGCTGGTCCGGCTCACGACCTCGCTTGATCAGGTCGAGCGGCGCCAGATGGCGACGCTCAGCGCTGTCGAAGAGAGCATGGATTCGCGCATGCGCCGGATGCGCAGCGTGGTCAGCGATCTCGGCCTGAACCTTTCCCATCTCGAAGCCGCCGTGCCGCGCAGTGCGATGGGCGGACCGTTCGTCCCCGTCAAGCTGACGGCGAATGCCGGACCGTTCGAGAAGCAGCTCTATCGCATCCACACCACGCGCGCCGAGATGGACCGTCTCAACCGCACGCTGGCGCTGGTGCCGTACCGCAAGCCCGTCATCGGCGAGGTCGAGTTCACGTCCGGCTTCGGCGTGCGCAGCGATCCCTTCCTGGGTCGGCCCGCGATGCACACCGGCCTCGATTTCCGCGCCGCCAGCGGTGACCCCGTCCGCGTCACCGCCTACGGCAAGGTGGTTTCCGCCGGCTGGTCCGGCGGCTATGGCCGCATGGTCGAGGTCGATCACGGCAACGGGCTTTCGACCCGCTACGGCCATCTCTCCGAGATCAACGTCAAGGTCGGCGAGGTCGTGAAGATCGGCCAGGTCATCGGCCTCGTCGGTTCGACCGGCCGCTCCACCGGCCCGCACCTGCACTACGAGACCCGCATCGAAGGTGAAGCGGTGGATCCGCAAAAATTCCTGCGCGCCGGCGTGCGGCTCAGCGCGGGCTAGCGCGGGCAGCGCTGACGATCACTGGCTGCGCTCGTGGCCGACCTCGCCGGTGATGCCGTTTGAGATAGTCGGGTCTGCCCTTGATAGCCGACATATCCTCGGCTGCGGGACGCGGCAGCGATGGGCCAACAGCCGACATCGATTTGCTCTTAACTGCCATCGCCGGGGAAGTGGTGGTTGTTACCCTTGAATACTCGATGAGACTCAGAAAACCATAAAACTAGGATTATAGTTGTAATGTTTTTGAGGTTGCGGTATGTGGAAGCATGAACCGCAAGATCGCTGCGCGCTGCTTGGCCGAATTGGGCAACTTGACCCGCCTGGACATTTATCGGCTGCTGGTTCGGGCCGGGCCGCCCGGCCTTAACATCACCGATATCCAGACCCGTCTCGACGTACCGGCCTCCACGCTTGCCTTCCATCTACGCGGGCTGGTCGGCGCGGGCCTGGTTGCCCAGGAAAGAAATGGGCGCACGGTTATCTGCCGCGCTCAATACGATCGTATGGACGGAGTCATCGAGTTCTTGCGCGAACATTGCTGCGAGGGATTTGAGGGTGATTTGGCGGCAGGCGCCACGCGCCGGGCGAGTTGATCACTTGCGAATGGTGAGCCCCCGAACGTCGGCTTTCCATTATGGCTGGATCGTATTGGGGGCCGGCACCTTCGGCTCATTCATGACGCTGCCCGGTCAAACGGCAGGGGTTTCAGTTTTCTTCGACCCCATCACTGCCGATCTTGGCATCTCACGCACAGCGGCCTCGATTGCTTATGCAGTTGGAACGCTCGCGGGAATCCTGCCGGCACCCGTGATCGGCCGCTGGATCGACCGGCGTGGGCCTCGCCTGACGGCGACCATAATCGCCGGTGGCCTCGCCCTGGCCTGCGTTTTCATGGCGACCGTTCAATCCGCAATGATGCTGCTCGTGGGCTTCGCGCTGTTGCGTGGCACCGCGATCGGCGGCCTTAGCCTTGTCAGCCAGCAGGTCGTCAATCTGTGGTTTGTGCGTCGGCGGGGGATTGCCGCTGCGGCGGCAAGTCTCGGGCTCGCGGCCGGTTCTTTGATCTTCCCGAAGCTGTTCGATGGATTCATCTCGCACTACGGCTGGCGGGGCGCCTATCTTGCCGTTGCCGGTCTTGTCGCCCTCACCATTCTGCCGGTCGCTGCCGCGCTGTTTCGTGATCGGCCGGAAAAGTTCGGCCTCAGCACGGACGCCGGGTTGGCGCCTGCCGCAAAAGAGCTACGGGAGGAGCCATCGTTTACACGCGAGCAAGCGCTACGTACCGGCGTCTTCTGGCTGCTCTGCGCTACAGGCTTTCTGACCAACGCCATCGGCACCGCGCTCTTGCTCAATCACTTTTCAATCATGGAGACGGCCGGGATCGCATACGGCGACGCATTGCTGTTGCTATCGCTGCTTGCCGGCGTTCAGGCCGTTGCTACGCTCGGCACCGGATTTCTGGTGGATCGGTATGAACCCCGGCACCTGGTCCCGCTTGCGATGTTCATGCTTGCGCTGGCGTCAGCTCTCCCGGCGTTTGGAAGTGGAATCGCCGTCAGCGTGCTGTATGCGCTGAGTCTGGGCGGAGCGTACGGCTCGCAGCAAGCTATCAACGCCGCCGGCTACGCGCAGTATTTCGGGCGCGACCATCTTGGCGCGATCAGGGGAGTGTCGTTCGTCTTCGGCATTTCCGGCGCCGCATTCGGGCCGCTGCCTTTCGCGGCAAGCGTCGATTGGACGGGGAGCTATGCCGCCGTCCTCGCTGGCTGCTGTGTGCTTTGCGTCGTGTGCGCCGCCGCAGCATCTGCTGTCAAACGCCCGTCCTCGTCAGCGAAGTCGATGGTCAATTGCAAGCTGGAACTGGCGCCATGACCGGCGGTGAAACGACCATTGTGGCGGGCATTGAAATTCCATCGACCGATCCCGTGTTTCTCGCGGTGGTTCTCGGAGTGCATATCCCATTGGGTATCGCCTGTGTTGCGATCGGAGCGATCGCAATGCTGAGCGAGAAGCGTCGCGGACGCCATTCGAAGTTCGGAACGAACTATTTCTGGTGCCTGCTGGCGCTCAGCGCTTCCGCGACGTTCCTGTCGCTTATGCGCTGGGACGAAAACTATCACTTGTTCATTCTCGGGGCGTTGTCGTTCGCTTGCGCCTGGCTCGGGCGCTCAGCGCTCCGGCATCGATGGCGGAACTGGGTCAGGCTTCATATCGCGGGGATGGGCCTGTCGTATGTCCTAATGCTGGTTGCCTTTTACGTCGACAATGGAAAGCAGTTGCCGCTTTGGAAGGAGCTGCCTCATTTCATGTACTGGCTGATACCTTTGGCGGTTGGTATCCCGCTCATCGTTCGCGCACTTCTGAGGCCGCCGTTGGCGCCAGTCCGTCATGATTTCCACTTGATGCGATAGTCTTCGATTGCACGCCGTCGAGCCCTACCGCAGCGGTTCGTGACTGCGGCGTATTGGGGTCTTTCAAGTCCGCTACGGGTCCAGAAGCCGAAATGCTCTGGCCCTTAGAACATGTCCACTCGAACCCCAGCAGCCGACATCGGCTGTCTAAAGCCCGCGGTATCCCGCGGGCTTGAGCTTCAAGAGTTCGATACGCGGGTCAATACCCGAATATTGCGCCGCTCCTCGGTTCGCAATGAGACCGGCTTGGTTGGCGAGGCGTCCACCAGCGCCGCACTCTCAGGCTTGTAAGCAAGTGCGTCGGCGATCCATCGCGGCCATTCGGGTTTCGGCCCTGGCTCAACCCGCGTTTGAAGCAACTGTTGAAGTATATCGCTCATGCCTGCTCCTGCGACTCCAGCCAAAGCTCTTCATAATCGGCATCCTCATCGCGCACCCCGCCGAGGCTGCCAAGCACACTGATCGGTGCTCGCACGCTCTCCTCGATATGTGCCTCCATCGTCACGTCGTCGCCGGGATGCACGATCACCCGTTCAATGCGGTGCACGAACCTGATGGGGTTCTCGTCTTCGCTCGCAATCGGCTGCAACGGCTTGCCCCATCCCCGATCGAGAATGGCGTTGGCGGCCATCACACGGGCATGGGCGGGAGCGTCCTTGTTGCGCACGATCTGCACGAGGGTCTTGATGGCGACATTCGTGTGAGTTCGCGCCAGGGATTTGATCTCGGTTAGCGTGCGCTGCTTTAGAGCGCGGCGGGCCGCCGCCCTCGCGAGAGCATTCTGGGAAAGAAGGTTGTAGTTCACCACTTCAGTCATTTGGAAAATCCGTCTGAAATTTACTCCGATCATCTTGGATCGAGACGCAAAAAACCCGCGGCGGGAGAACCGGCGCGGGTGCAAACAAACTCGTCTCGATGATGCTATTCTGCCAGTGTTTTGCCCGACGGGTCAATGCCAATCGGCTCCTGCAAGCGACTTCTTGCTCTACCAGTGGATTGGACGGGCTGAGGCTAGCCGGCAACCGAATGTCCATAAAGGCACCGGCCGACAGTTGGTGAGCATCTGACAGCCTTTTTGTCCACAGCCACGAGAGGCAGTAGCTCGCCGGCTTCCTCGCCTACTAGGAATCGATAATTTGCCAAACCCTGCCGGCTCATGCCTTTGATGACCGCATGTCCACGAAGTCGCGCCAATATCTCTTCGGCACTCAGATCAAGATGTCAGCCGAGCGCGCCAGGGAGGCGCGCAAGGAAGCTGACAAGCTCGCCTGCGTGGCCTGGAACAGCCGCATGCTCGGTTACAAGGGACCGGCGCAGCCCTCGCCGACGATCGGCGATGCGATCAACGGAGGATATCCATACCTCGAGGTCCGCTGTCATGGCTGCGATACCAATCAGACGATAGCGCTCGAGATCATTCGGCGGCCAAAAACGACTCCGATCCACGAACTCGAACGCTACATGCGCTGCAAGGATTGCTCGCAGCTGCGGGGGCGTCCCTACAAGCGCAGCGAGCTTGTGGCACTGCGGCCGACAAAGATTTCAGCCAGCCAACCGCCCACAACCTGGTGGCCCGGCGAGCGATAAGAGACAATCTCACCCATGTGCAATCTGTATTCGATCACGACCAATCAGGCGGCCATCGCTGATCTCTTCTGTGTCGTCCGTCGCTACGAAGGCAACTTGCCGCCGATGCCCGGCGTCTTTCCGGATTACCCCGCCCCTGTCATTCGCGATGCCGGCGGCGAGCGCGAGCTGGTGATGATGCGCTGGGGCATGCCGCCGCCGCCCCGCACTGGCGGGCCGCCGGTCACGAACATCCGCAACACCTCGTCGCCGCATTTGGCGCGCCTGGCTCAAGCCCGAGCACCGCTGCCTTGTGCCGGCCAATAGCTTCGCCGAGTACGCGCCCGAGCCGAACCCCGAAACCAAGAAAAAGGATATCGTTTGGTTTGCGCTGGAGGACGCGCGACCGCTGTACGCCTTCGCCGGCATCTGGACGACGTTCAACGGCGAGCGCGGCACGAAGTCCAAACCCGTTCCGGGACAACATCAGGTCTACGGGTTTCTCACGACGAGCCCGAACGCAGTCGTCGAACCGATCCATCCCAAGGCGATGCCGGTGATCCTGACGCGCGCGGAGGAATGGGACGTGTGGCTGCGGGCCCCTTGGGATGAAGCCAAGGCGTTGCAGCGGCCGCTTGGAGACAACATATTGAAAATCGTGGCGCGAGGGGCTGAAAAGGAAGACGTGATCGCCTAGCGCCAGATGATACCATTCTGCCGGTGTTTTGCCCGACGTGTCAAACGATGGTCAGCGAATCTACTTACAAGATCCGCTATGTCCGCTTACCTCCCGATAGCGGCGCGAAAGCAGACAATGCGTGAGGTCCGAGAAGGGCCAGAAGCGGACGTTTGCTTGTTCACTCAATTACCTTATCGGCGCTCGCGAGGAGCGCAGGAGGTACGGAAAGCCCCAGCTGCTTGGCTGTCTTGAGGTTGATGGACAACTCGTGTTTGGTTACTTGGTAGATCGGGATGTCGCCGGGGTTTGCTCCTCGGAGAATTGCGTCGATAGTGTTGGCGGCGCGCTTATACAATTCGATCAGGTCGAAGGAGTAGGCCATTAAGCCCCCAGCTTCGACGGCTTCAGGATGTGTAAAAATCGTCGGAAGCTTCGCCTCGCCGACCAACTTGGCGATCAGAGCGGCGTTTTGAAAGAGCTCAGGCGACTCGACGACCATGACCGCATCTGCACCTTCGCGGGAGATGCTTTCGACCGCCACCCGATAGCCTGCTTCGCTGGTACCGATTTCTAGCAAAGACACCGCGAGAGGGAGGCCTGTCGTTTCGGCCGCCGCGCGGATTGCGGGACCTGTAATTGGTCCATTCCATTGCAATCCAAGAATGAGACAGCCAAGTTTCGACATCGTTGGAAACATCTCGCGCAGCAGTGCGATCCGTTTTCCATAAAGGGATGGACCGGCGTCGACGCTAACTCCCGTGAAATTGCCGCCCGGGTGAGCCAGACTGTCGGCGATCCCTTGCTTAACGGGGTCACCAGTTATCGCTACGATGGGAATACGCGATGTTAGCTTTTTGAAGATGACAGCGCCCGGGCCAACAACCCAGATGACGTCCGGGTCGCTTCGAACGATTTCTGTCGCCAAGGCTTCGGGGCCGGACGTGTTTTGCTCCCGGCCGTAACGCTCGACCTTGACGTTTTTTCCCTCGATCTGCCCCAACCGCCGAAGCTCGGCGAATAAGGTTCGAGAAAATTTGCTTTCGCTATTCTCATACAAGTCCGCGCTTGGCTCTGATGGGCTGAAGATGGCAAGACGTTTCTTATTGGTGTTCTGCTGTGCCGCCGCAGCGAGCGGCCATGCCACCGCCGCACCGCCAAAAAGACTGATGAAATCGCGCCGTCTCATGCAGCCCTCCAAAGAGGCTCAGGACCACGCTAAATCCAAGGTCGAAGCATTACCACATCGCGGCATGGGAGTCCCGGGTGTTGGAGGCGCAGTCGAGCGCGGCAACCCTCTATTCTGCGTTGCGCCATGACCGCTAAGGGTCGAACTGAGACCTTGAACCGACGGCTGGTTACGGCTGGTTACGTCTGGTTCACCGCCAACCCCGGACATCCAACCGGCAACCCAGCATGGCAGCAACGGGCCAGAAGCTGACATTGATAACCTTGGCTGCTACAACTGGATCATTGACCCGAAGCCGGGCTTTTGTACATGGAAAGAAAATCAGCGCTGCACGAGCTGCTTGAGCTTAAAAAGCCGCTGGAGGAGATCCTGCTCACTCTCGACCGTTTGGAACGGGATAGCTTCCCTCTAGTTCTCCTACAACGAAGGCATGTGGCATCGATCCTTCGTCGTTATTGCGACGGCGATTTGAGCCGTCATGACGTCGAACGCTGGGCTAATTTGATCGTGTCTCGCAACGACATCGACTACAATTCAGACGCCGCCCTAAGGGAGCATCTATTAGAACTCGCACTTCCTGCAAACAGTCAGCTAACGAGAGAGCGCGCCGGTAAATCCGCGGTTGCGTTGATCGAAGCGCCGACGGCAAAAGCGGTCGAAGCTGCTGCGCGCGTCCTTCATGAAGCACTACGTCATGGTTGGCCGAGCAAATACAGCAAGTCTTACGATGAACTTGCTGCGACCGATTCAATCGGGAAGTACGAATTCGACGGCCTTGTAGAGCGCATGCTGGTAGCGGCCACGCAAGCTGAAACTGGCGACAATCAATGACCAACGGGCCGCCTGACATGTCCGCTTCGGGTCCAGAAGCAGAAGAAGCTTCGCTGGTGGAGGAGCATGGGACAGGCTATCGTTGCCTGGGTATGACCCGGTCTGTTTGCAGCATCCGCTCTGGACTTGTGATCGTCGAAGGGATCATGGGATCCGGCAAGTCGACGAGCGTACGGCGAATCGCCGATCGATTGAACCGATCCGGCATCGCCGCCCTCGGCATCACCGAAGGCGTCAGTCCACATCCGATCCGCTTCGATTGGGATTTGCCGTGGGCGGACATGCCGGCAACGCAAGTGGCGAAATCAGCCGCCGCACGATGGCGGGCCTACGCCAATTCGGCGCAGATGGCAGAGCGCATCACGGTTGTCGATGGACAACTTTTCCATGGCAATCTGACGTCACTGTTCCTGCTTGATGCCGACACAGCCCTGATTCGTGGCTACATTCATGAGGTGGTGGCTGCATCAAGCCACTACGTCCCTTGCTGATCTACTTTAATCAGGATGACGTCGACCGGGCGATCAGAACGGTTGCTGCCGAGCGTGGCGATGCATGGGTGAAATATCAGGTCGACTGGAAACTGACCTCGCCCTATGCCGTCAGGCATGACCTCGTTGGCCTTGACGGGCTCATCGAGCTGTACCGTCATTATCGCAAGCTCACTGACCGGCTTTACACAGAGCTGGATATTCCGAAGATCAGCATCGAGAACTCGGGAAGGGAATGGTCCAAATACGAAGCGACCATCGATACCGTTCTGATGAACCCGCCCAGGACTGCCGAGGCTGCGAATTTGGATTGATCACTGATCTTGCGGAAAACGTGCTGGGACAGCAAGGTCCGCTTCGGGTCAAAATCGGCGGTCCAAACCGCTGGAGGAGCTATACTTGCATTCGCGGCGCTGTTGATCGGGATGTCGTTTCTCGCCCGCACAGATGGGGGTATTCACAGCGATTGGGCCTTGGTCGTGTTTTTCGGAACGCTGGCGTGCTTCGGAATAGGTGGAGTGGCGGGGGCGAAAGGAGCTATACGCCTCGCCAAATCCCGGCGCGATTAGGACTACGGCCGGCCCTTGCTCTGAGACCGGCACGGGCCGATGGCATTCAAAGTAACACTTGCTTGCAGCGAAATTGATGCTCTGTTCGCGACGCGGCCCGACCTCGACGGGGAGTCCGCTTCGGGTCCAGAAGCCGAACAGCTTTCATGCTCGAAGACTTCCGCTTTGGGTTGCCAAGCTGAAGTTGATGAATACACGTCCTAGGCCGGCTTCTTCGGCCGCGACACCAGCTCGATCATCTTGCCTTCATCCTCATCAGCCATCACCGCCTTCGCCTGCGCATAGGCCTCGACCGCAGCGCGCGCGACCCGCGGCTTGCCCGCGAGCAGGCTCTCGGCGAGCTTCACGGCATAGGCGGCGTCCTTGTGCCGCAGCGCCGCCGTAAAGGTCGCGCCGGAAAAATCGCGGGCGACCATGCGCTTGGAATGACGCGCTACCTGCGGGCTTGCGGCGACGCCGGCCTGGATCGATTCCAGCACCAGGTTCATGTCGAGCCCAGCCTGCTCGGCCATCGCAAGGCCCTCGGCGAGGCCGGCGATCTGGATCGCGCCCATGAGATTGTTGATGAGCTTGTAGACCGTGCCGGAGCCGACCGCGCCGAAATGGCGGATGGTCGAGCCGATCGGTTCGAGATAGGGCCGCGCGCGCTCGAGATCGGCCGCATCGGCGCCGACCAGAAGCGTCAGCTTCCCGGCCGCCGCCGCGTCCGGCAATCCGGTCACGGGGCAATCGATATAGATCAGCCCGCGCGCGTTGAGCTCGCGGCCCATCTCGCGGGCATGGTCATAGGAGACGGTGGAGCATTCGATCGCGATGGTGCCGGCCTTCGCCGTCTTGGCCGCTCCTTGCGGCCCGAGCCAGACCGCGCGCGAAGCCTCGTCGTCGGCGACCATGGTCACGACCGCGTCGGCATCGATCGCGGCATCTTCCGGCGAGGTCGCCCAGATCGCGCCGCGCGCGATCAGGTCCTCGGCCTTTGCCTTGCTGCGATTCCAGACCGTCACCGTGAAGCCGGCATCGAGATAGCGGCCGGCCATGCCGTGGCCCATCCGCCCAAGCCCGATGAAGGCGACGCGGGGCATGGCTAGTCCACGTCCTCGATGTCGCCGCTCGTGGTGCCGAAGGCGCGCTGCGCCAGCGTCGCGGCCATGAACTCGTCGAGCTCGCCGTTGAGCACGCCCGAAGTGTCGGAGGTCTGCACGCCCGTGCGCAAATCCTTCACCATCTGATAGGGCTGCAGCACGTAGGAGCGGATCTGGTGGCCCCAGCCGATATCGGTCTTGGCGGCCTGGTCGGCGGCAGCCTTCTCCTCGCGCTTCTTCAGCTCGATCTCGTAGAGACGCGCGCGCAGCATGTCCCAGGCCTGCGCCCGGTTCTTGTGCTGGGAGCGGCCGGCCTGGCAGACCACGGCGACGCCGGTCGGGATATGCGTCAGGCGCACCGCGGATTCGGTCTTGTTGACGTGCTGGCCGCCGGCACCGCCCGAGCGCATGGTGTCGACGCGGACGTCGGATTCCTTGATGTCGATCTTGATGCTGTCGTCGATGACGGGGAACACCTGCACACTCGAGAACGAGGTGTGCCGCCGTGCGTTGGAATCGAACGGCGAGATGCGCACGAGGCGGTGCACGCCGGCTTCGGTCTTCAGCCAGCCATAGGCGTTGTGCCCGGAAACCTGGATGGTCGCCGACTTGATGCCGGCCTCTTCGCCCTCGGACTCTTCGAGGTACTCGACCTTGAAGCCATGCGTTTCGGCCCAGCGCGTGTACATGCGCAGGAGCATCTGCGCCCAGTCCTGGCTCTCGGTGCCGCCGGCGCCGGCATGGACTTCGAGATAGGAATCGAAGCGGTCGGCTTCGCCCGACAGCAGCGCCTCGAGCTCGCGCCGCGCCACTTCCTTCTTGAGGTTCTTCAGCGCAGCTTCGGCTTCGGCAACGACACCGTCATCGCCCTCGGCCTCGCCGAGCTCGATCATGCCGATGTCGTCTTCGAGCTCCTGCTCGACCTTGCCGATGCCCGACAGCGCATCCTCCAGCGAGGTGCGCTCCTGCATCAGCTTCTGGGCTTTCTGCGGGTCGTTCCAGAGATTGGGATCTTCTGCGAGCTTGTTCAGCTCGGCGAGGCGCGCCGTCGATTTCTCGACGTCAAAGATGCCTCCTCAGCAGCCCGACTGACTGCTTGATCTCTTCTACCAACCGTTCGATTTCGGCGCGCATGTTGTTCTCTGGTCTAGCGCATGCTCCGGGAAAGTGTGCAGCGCTTTCCCGAAAGCATCATGCGCAAACAAAAATCTGACGCGATGCAGTTCATCTCACCGCGCTGGGGATGTAACGGCGGCGGCGCGAAAGCGCAACCGCCCCCCTCGTCCGTATCCGGC
Organism: Bradyrhizobium sp. SPXBL-02; assembly: GCF_051853065.1. Taxonomy (NCBI): domain Bacteria; kingdom Pseudomonadati; phylum Pseudomonadota; class Alphaproteobacteria; order Hyphomicrobiales; family Nitrobacteraceae; genus Bradyrhizobium; species Bradyrhizobium sp. SPXBL-02. The sequence goes on from NZ_CP182474.1 coordinate 4,436,049, forward strand.
GTTATCCGCTACCACAGCCCGCCGGTGCCCGGCCGCATGAGGAAACCGGAATCCGGCTGCTGTTGCGAAGCCGGCATGCCGCCGCGCCCGTCGGCATCCGCAACGCCGATGACGGAGTAATTATCCGGCGGCGCCGTGCCCGGCTTGAAGGCTTCGAGGATGATTCCGCCGGTCTCGCCGGGGCCGGCACGCATGCCGGTCTTGGCGACGACGCGGACGAGCTTGATGCCGGCCGGCACCTTGAACGGAACGGCGGGCTTGTCGGCGAGCGCGAGCTTGAGGAAATCGCGCGCGATCGGAGCGGCCAGATGGCCACCGGTTGCGGCGTTGCCTTTGCCGAGCGGACGCGGCTTGTCGTAGCCCATGTAGATGGCGACCGCGACGTCGGGCGAGAACCCGACGAACCAGGCGTCCTTGGCCTCGTTGGTGGTACCGGTCTTGCCGGCGACGGGCTTGCCGACTTCCTTGATCACGGTCGCGGTGCCGGCCTGGACTACGCCTTCCATCAGCTCGGTGATCTGATAGGCGGTCATGGAATCCAGCACCTGCTCGCGGCGGTCGATCAGCTGCGGCTCTGACTGGTTCTTCCAGCCGCCGGGCGCGTCGCAGCCGCGGCATTCGCGCTGGTCGTGCTTGAAGATGGTGCGCCCGTAGCGGTCCTGGATACGGTCGATCAGCGTCGGCTTCACGCGACGGCCGCCATTGGCGAGCATCGAGTAAGCCGTGACCATGCGCATCGCCGTCGTCTCGCCGGCGCCCAGCGCGTAGGAGAGATAGTTCGGCAGCTCGTCATAGACGCCGAAGCGGCGGGCATATTCGCCGATCAGCGGCATGCCGATGTCCTGCGCGAGGCGCACCGTCACCGTGTTGAGCGACTGCCGCAACGCATTGCGCAGCGTCACCGGTCCCTGGAATTTGCCGGAGGAGAAGTTTTCAGGCCGCCACACGCCGGCACCCTGGCCCTGGTCGATTTCGATGGGCGCGTCGAGCACGACGGTCGAGGGCGTATAGCCGTTGTCGAGCGCGGCCGAATAGACGATCGGCTTGAACGACGAACCCGGCTGCCGATAGGCCTGCGTGGCGCGATTGAACTGGCTCTGGTCGAACGAGAAACCGCCGACCATCGCGAGCACGCGGCCGGTCCAGGGATCCATCACCACCATCGCGCCCGAGACTTCCGGGATCTGGCGAAGACGGTACTGGCCCTCGACCGGCTGCCCCTCCTTGGAATAGAGCGGATCGGCATAGATCACGTCGCCGGGCGCAAGCACCTGCGCGACCGAGGTCGGCGTCTTGCCCTTGGCGTTGCCTTGCGCGGCCCTCGCCCAACGCACGCCGTCGAGCGTGACGATGCCGGTCTCGCGCTGCTTGCTGACGGCGCCGCCAAGCTCCCGGCTCGGCTGGAAGCCGATGCGCGCCGACTGGTCGCTGGTCTCCAGCACCACCGCCATGCGCCACGGTGAGATGTCGGACAGCGACTTGATCTCGGCGAGCTTCACGCCCCAGTCGCCCGAAATGTCGAGCTTGCTGATGGCGCCGCGATAACCCTGCTGCTCGTCATAGTTGACGAGACCGGTGACCATGGCCTTGCGCGCCATGACCTGGATCTTCGGATTGAGCGTGGTGCGAACCGACAGGCCGCCCTCGTAGAGCTTCTTCTCGCCGTAGCGCTCGAAAATGTCGCGGCGGACTTCCTCGGCGAAATATTCGCCGGCGAAGGTGTGGGCGCCGTTGGAGCGGCTGGTGACGGCGAGCGGCTCCTTGCGCGCCTTGTCGGCGTCTGCCTGCTTGATCCAGCCGTTCTCCACCAGACGGTCGATCACGTAATTGCGGCGCTCGATGGCGCGGTCGCGGTTGCGGACCGGATGCAGCGTCGCCGGCATCTTCGGCAGCGCCGCCAGATAGGACGCTTCCGCCACCGTCAGCTCGTTCACCGACTTGTCGAAATAGACCAGCGAGGCCGCCGCGATGCCGTAGGCGCCGAGGCCGAGATAGATCTCGTTGAGATACAATTCGAGGATCTTGTCCTTCGAATAGGTCTTCTCGATGCGCATCGCCAGCAAGGCTTCCTTGATCTTGCGGGCGAAGGAGACCTCGTTGGTGAGCAGGAAGTTCTTGGCGACCTGCTGGGTGATCGTGGACGCACCCTGCGGACGCCGGTTGGAGCCGTAATTCTGGAGATAGAGCAGGCCTGCGCGTGCCATGCCGGTGTAGTCGATGCCGCCATGCTCGTAGAAATTCTTGTCCTCGGCCGCGAGGAACGCGTTGATGACGAGCTTTGGCACTGCCTGGATCGGTAGATACAGCCGTCGCTCCTTGGCGTATTCGCCGACCAGCGAACCGTCGACCGCGTGCACACGCGTCATCACCGGCGGCTCGTAATCCTGAAGCTGAGAGTAGTCCGGCAAGTCCTTGGAGAAATGCCAGATCAGGCCTGCCACGGCCCCGACACCGACAAGGAACACCACTGTTCCCGCGGCGAACAGGAAGCCCATGAACCGCACCAGCAAGCGCATTATCTGTTTATCCGTTCAAACTCTGGATCAGCCCAGTATTCAGCCCATGGGACCTAAAAACTGGCACCCCAAAACTGGCGCCAACCTCACATCGCGAATTCACCGGCTTACGCAATCACATCAAGGCCGGACTTAAGACGCTTGCCGAACAGGATTCTCGCCGATTCCGGAACCCTCTACGGGTTTTCTATAAAGCGTCCGCTGTGGCCAAACTAGGGCCTTTGGCTCAGGAGGAACAAGCCGGCTCAGTTCGACGTCCCCCCGGTCGTCAATTTGACGATCCGGCGGTCGTCAATTTGACGATCCGGCCGTGGCCATCCGCTTGGTCAAAAATCCGTCGATCGCCTGGGCCATCGAGCCCACGGCACGAGACCGCCAGCCCTCGGAGACAAGGTGCCCGAGATCCGCCTTGTTGGAGACGTAGCCGATCTCGACCAGCACCGAGGGCACGTCGGGCGCCTTCAGGACCCGGAAGCCGGCAGACTTCAGGGGATGCTTGTGCATCCGCACCGTCTGCTTCATTTCGCTCATCAAAAGGCGGGCAAAACGGTTTGAAAAGGTGCGGGTTTCGCGCTGCGTGAGGTCGATCAGGATGTCGGCGACATCGGTCGGCTCCTCCGCGAGGTTGAAGCCGGCGATCGCATCGGCGCGGTTCTCCGCATCGGCCAGCCGTTGGGCCTCGGCGTCGGACGCCTTGTCGGAGAGCGTATAGATGGTCGCGCCCTGCGCATCGCCCTCGGCCCGCGGCAGCGCATCGGCGTGGATCGAAACGAACAAGGCCGCCTTGAGATTGCGGGCGATCTTGGTGCGGTCATTGAGCGGAATGAAGGTGTCGTCGTCCCGCGTCATCACCACGCGGTACTTGCCGGCCTTCTCCAGCTTGTCGCGGAGCGCGAGGCCAAAGGCCAGCACCAGGTTCTTTTCGCTCTCGCCGCTCGATTGGGTCCCGTTGTCGATGCCGCCATGGCCGGGATCGATCACCACCACCGGGCGACCGTCGGGCTTCTGCTGCGTGCCATCCGGGGCCGGCGCGCTCGGAACCGTGGCAGGCGGCGCTTCGGCGATCGCGGGCCGCAGCTCAGGACGGTTTTCGACCGGCAGCGACGACACGAAGGCGGTGCGGTCGACCTCCTCCAGCTCGAGCACGAGCCGGGCTGGTTGACCGTTGGCCGCCTCCAGCACGTAGGAATTGGCGATCTTCGCCGGCCCGGTCAGGTCGAATACGATTCGCGAGCCGCCGGGCATGACGAGCCCGTAGCGGAAGGCCTTCACCAGCCCCCGCCCCCCGCTTCCGATCCCGGCGGGCAGCTGAAAATTCATCTGCGGCACGTCCACCACCACGCGATAGGGGTCGGCCAGCGTGACGGCGCGGAAGGTAACGGTCTGGTCGAGGTCGAGGATGAAGCGGGTCTGCTTGCCGTCGCCGGCCAGCCGAGCGGCCGAGGCGACCGGAAAATTCGCTGCGACGGCAGCGGGTTGCGGCCGGCTTTCGGCGGCGATCAGGCGCGAGGAATCGGCACACGGCAATGCCGCGATGCACAGCAACACGCCCCCCAGCAGAATCCGTCGATTTGTGCGGCTCGCCACCAATTCCGTGCCTCCGAGCAGCTCTCTTAACGCAATAAAACCACAGGGTTAATCGATCCTTAATGACGGAAACGCGAAACTCTCCGACTGTGACCGCCGTGCGACGCTCCCTTGCACCGATGGCTCATTCCTCGTATGTACGGAATGCTGACGGCCGATATTTCCGGTTGTGTCGCATTCAGCCTCCCGGTGCAGCGCCGGAAATCTCAAGGTTTGGGAATTCCAGCGTTTTCCGTTTCCCTCTAAGACCAGCGCGGTGCGCGGCAGCGAGGTGGAGCGGGTCAAGCCCCGGCGGCGGACGGTCTCGGGTTACCACTCATGTTACCGGGACGGTTCTGACAGCGGCGTAACCCATTACCCGGTCCCTTGATCCCAAGGGGGCGGTTCGTGATCCCCAAGGCGAGCGCGCTCGCGCCGTGCCTGGCCAGCAGCAACTGATTGAAGGGCGGCCTCGCCGCCCAGTGTTTCATACGGGCCGACGCTTGATGCGCCAGACTGTGCCGACGAAATCTGAAGGAGCATTCGCGACGCTGCGGAGTGACAATCCCGCGCGTCGCAATGGTCCTGAAGCTTCCGGTTCGGCAAGGCGCGAGAGACGGCGTTTCGGCCTTCCCCTCACCCCCGAATCAGGTGGACCGTCGCGTCACCCGGCGGCGCGATACGCGCCCACGGCTTATCGCGCCCGCCGCCGCCAAGAGTTAAGACATGCCCAACAAGATGTTGATCGATGCCACCCACCCGGAAGAGACCCGGGTCGTCGTGGTCCGCGGCAATCGCGTCGAAGAGTTTGATTTCGAGACCGCGCAACGCAAGCAACTGCGCGGGAATATCTACCTCGCCAAGGTCACAAGGGTCGAACCCTCGCTCCAGGCCGCCTTCGTCGAATATGGCGGCAACCGCCACGGCTTCCTCGCCTTTAGCGAAATCCATCCCGATTACTACCAGATCCCGGTCGCCGACCGGCAGGCGCTGATCGAAGCCGAGGAACAGGCCCATCGCGAGGCCGAGGAAGAGAGCGAGAATCGCTCGCACGGGCGCCGCCGCTCGCGCCACCGCAACGCCCGCCGACGCGGTCATGGCGAGCGCGTGCGCAGCGACATCGTCGAGGGCCTCGAGGCCGGCGCCGATCCCGCCGCCCAGCCGGTCGAAGGTGCCGCACTGCCGGAGCATGCCGAGGGCGAGCATCTGCACGCCGCTACGGAGCATCACGGCGAGCACGAGGGCCACGATCACGATCACGGCGACCATGACCATGATCATGACGATCATCATCATGATCACGAGCACCATCACGCTCACGATGACGCCCACGGCCATGAGGACGCGCGCGATCATCATGACCATGATCGCGCCGGCGAGACGCCCGCGCCTGTCGCGGCGGTCGGCGCCGAGCCCGCGGTCGAGACAATTGCCGAGCCGCAGCCGGCCCCGACCTTCGACGTTCCCGCTTCCGAAGCTCCAGCCGCCGAAGCGCAGGCAGAGCCTCTGGCCGAAGCCGTGACGTCGGCCGCCGAGCCGGCCGATGCCGTTTACGCCGCCGGCGAAAGCACTGAAGCGCCGCATGCCGAGGCCACCCAAGCCGGTGAAGAACAAGCCGGTGAGGACGACGACGAGGATGAGGAAGACGGCGAGGATGCCGAAGAGGAAGTCGTCGAATCCGTCGGCGGCGACGACGTGCTGGAGGAAGTGCCGGAGCGCACCTTCCGTCCGCGCCGCCAGTACAAGATCCAGGAAGTCATCAAGCGCCGCCAGGTAATGCTGGTGCAGGTGGTCAAGGAAGAGCGCGGCAACAAGGGCGCGGCGCTGACGACCTACCTCTCGCTCGCCGGCCGCTATGCCGTGCTGATGCCGAACACCGCACGCGGCGGCGGCATCAGCCGCAAGATCACCAGCGCGCAGGACCGTTCTCGTTTGAAGGAAGTGGTGCAGGATCTCGACGTGCCCGAGGGCATGGGCATCATCCTGCGCACCGCAGGCGCCTCCCGCACCAAACCCGAGATCAAGCGCGACTTCGAATATCTGATCCGGATGTGGGAGACGGTGCGTGACCTGACGCTGAAGTCGCAGGCCCCGACCCTCGTCTACGAGGAAGGCTCGCTGATCAAGCGCTCGCTGCGCGACCTCTACAACAAGGAGATCGACGAGATCCAGGTCGCCGGCGAAGCCGGCTACCGCGAAGCCCGCGACTTCATGAAGATGCTGATGCCCGCCAATGTCAGCGCGGTGAAGCAGTATCGCGACGGCCAGCCGCTGTTCTCGCGCATGGGCGTCGAGAGCCAGCTCGACGCGATGTTCTCGCCGACCGTGCAGCTGCGCTCCGGCGGCTATATCGTGATCAACCAGACCGAGGCGCTGGTCTCGATCGACGTCAACTCCGGCCGCTCGACCCGCGAGCACCATATCGAGGACACCGCGCTCAAGACCAATCTGGAAGCGGCCGAAGAGGTCGCCCGCCAGCTTCGCCTGCGCGACCTCGCCGGCCTGATCGTCATCGATTTCATCGACATGGACGAGAAGCGCAACAACCGCGCGGTCGAGCGTAAGCTGTCCGACTGCCTCAGGCAGGATCGCGCGCGCATCCAGGTCGGCCGCATCTCGCATTTCGGCCTGCTCGAGATGTCGCGCCAGCGCATCCGCGCCAGCGTGCTCGAGAGCTCGACCGATCCGTGCCCGCATTGCGGCGGTACCGGCCATGTCCGCTCGGTGTCTTCGGTGGCGCTGCAGCTCTTGCGCGGCCTCGAAGAGATCCTGATGAAGGGCGCGACCCACAATCTCGTGGTCCGCACCCGCACCGACGTCGCGCTCTATGTGCTGAACCACAAGCGCGGCCATCTGCGCGACCTCGAGAACGGCTTCAAGGTCACGCTGTCGGTGATCGCCGACGCTAGCGTCAGCGGCCCGCAGGCCTATGTGATCGACCGCGGCGAGCAGGTGCATACGCTCGAAGCCGCCAAGGCGCTGCTTGCAGCCCAAGCCGCGGCGAGCCCGCCGCCGCTGGCCGAAGAAGTCTACGACGACGAGGACGGCTTCGACCTGGAGACTGAATCCGAGGTCGAGACCGACGAGACCGAAGGTCTTGCTGACGAGCAAGCCGGCGGTGAGGCAGCCTCCGAGCAGGACGGCCAGCGCCGCAAGCGCCGTCGCCGTCGGCGTGGTCGCGGTGGCCAGCGCGAGGGTGAGTTGCGCGAGGATACGGCGCCGACCCTGCCCGAGCCCGCGATGGTCGCCGCCGAAGGCGAGGACGAGACCGAGTCCGAGCAGGACGGTGAGGAAGGCGAGGAACAGGCGGCCCGCGGCGAACAGCAGGGCAGCAGTGATCGCCGGCGCCGGCGTGGTCGCCGCGGCGGACGCCGCCGTCGCGGTGGCGGCGAGGAAGGTCTTGCCGGCTCCATCAGCGACGAGCTCGGCACCGGCCAGCCGCCGGAAGCTGTCGACGCAGTCGCCGATTTCGACGGTTTCGGCGGCCAGGCTTCGCCCTCGATCGCGCAAGCCGAGCCCAGCACCGAGCCGCAAGTTGCGCAGCCCGAGCCGCGCGCGGAGATGCAGACCGAGGCGCCGGCCCAGCAGCCGGAGCCGGCTCCCGCCACGACGGCCGCAACGCCGGACGAAGAGCCTGCCGGCGACAGGGCCGCGCGGCGCCGCTCCACCGTGCGCGAAAAGGTCAGCTTCCTGCTGAACAGCCAGCCGGAGCCCGCAACGCCGGCAGCGGAGGCGACCGAGCCGGTCGCTGCGCCCGCGCCGGCAGCTGAGCCCGCACCGGAGGCGGCAAGCGAAAGCCCGACCGCTCCGCGCCGGGCTGGCTGGTGGTCACGCCGTTTCGGCGGCGGCGAGTAAAGGGACAAAAGAGTTGAAACCGCCCGGCCAAACCGGGCGGTTTTGATTTTGATGAGGTCAGCAGCAATGCAAAGCGCGATCATTCTCGGCGGCGGCATGGTGGGCGTGGGCGCCGCGCTGCATCTGCAGCAGCGCGGCTGGTCGGTGACGCTGGTCGATCGCCGCGAGCCGGGCCGCGAGACCAGCTACGGCAATGCCGGGATGATCCAGGCCGAAGCGGTGCGCCCCTATCCGATGCCGCGCGACCTCGCCTCGCTCCTGAAGATCGCGACCGGCCGCACCAACGACGTGCGCTACAGCCTCTCCTCGCTTCATCTGCACATCGAGCCCCTGCTCCGCTATTGGTGGCATTCGGCGCCGAAGCGGCATCGCGAGGCGATCGAGGCGTGGGCACGGCTGATCGCCTACGCAACTTCCGAGCACGACATCCTGATCCGCGAGGCGCATGCCGACAATCTCATCCGCCGCGCCGGCTACCGAGCGCTGTTTCGCGATCGCGCTTCGTTGGATCTGTCGATCAAGGCCGCCGAGGAAGATCAGCGCGAATTCGGCGTGAACTATCGCGTGCTGTCGGGCAGCGAGCTTGCCAGGGCCGAGCCGATCTTGCGCGACGATCTTCCGGGCGCGATCCACTGGCTCGACACCTGGACCGTGTCCGACCCCGGCGCGCTGGTCACGGCCTATGCCGAGCTGTTCGCGCGCCTCGGCGGCAGGATCGTGCTCGGTGACGCGCAGAGCTTGCGGCAGACCGCGACCGGCTGGTCGGTCGACACCGACGAGGGGCGCATCGACGCGGCCCACGCCGTCGTGACGCTCGGGCCGTGGTCGCCCGATTTGTTGTACAAGTTCGGCTATCGCATCCCGCTGGTGCGCAAGCGCGGCTACCACATGCATTACAGCGGCGGCGCTTCGCTCGACCTGCCCCTCATCGACAAAAGCGGCGGCTACGCCATGGGGCCGATGGCCAAGGGCATCCGCATCACCACCGGCGCGGAATTGACGGGCGCGGACGCATTGGCAACGCCGGTGCAGCTGGCCAGCGCCGAAGCCTCCGCGCGCGAGCTGATCGACCTCGGCAAGCGGGCCGAGCCGGATCCGTGGTTCGGCACGCGGCCTTGCACGCCCGACATGCTGCCGGTGCTCGGCCCCGCCCCGCGCCACCCCGGCCTCTGGATGAATTTCGGCCACGGCCATCAGGGCTTCACGCTGGGACCGGCGACCGGACGCCTGCTCGCGGAGATGATGAGCGGCGAAACTCCGGCGGTCGATCCTACGCCGTATCGGCCGGAGCGGTTCTAGCCTCAAGGAAAAAGGGCTGATCGAGGATCTCGACCAGCCCTATTACTTCGAGCTCTGACAGCGCAGCTCGCGCTGCAAGGATCAGTCCGTCGTGATCGCCGTCTCCATGTCGGTCGGATCGATCTCCTTGGCGAGGTTGGCTTTGAGCTTGTCGCGGTCGAGCTCGCCTTCCCACCAGGCGACGATCACGCAGGCGACGCCGTTGCCGCACAGATTGGTCAGCGCGCGGCACTCGCTCATGAACTTGTCGATGCCGAGCACGATTGCCATGCCCGGCACGAGCCGCGGATCGACCACGGCGAGCGTCGCCGCCAGTGTGATGAAACCCGCGCCGGTGATGCCGGAGGCGCCCTTCGAGGTCAGCATCGCCACGACGAGGATGGTGATCTGCTGGCCGAAGGAGAGCTCGACGCCGAGCGCCTGCGCGATGAACAGCGTCGCCAGCGTCATGTAGATGTTGGTGCCGTCGAGGTTGAACGAGTAACCGGTGGGCACGACGAGGCCGACCACCGACTTGGAGCAGCCGAGTCGCTCCAGCTTCTCCATCAAGGACGGCAGCGCGCTTTCCGAGGACGAGGTGCCGAGCACGATCAGCAGCTCGTCCTTGATGTAGCCGAGGAACCTGAAGATCGAGAACCCCGCCATGCGCGCGATGAGGCCGAGCACGACGAACACGAACAGCGCAGCCGTGACGTAGAACGTCGCGATCAAGCCGACCAGATTCAGGATCGCGCCGGTGCCGAACTTGCCGATCGTATAGGCCATCGCACCGAACGCGCCGATCGGCGCCGCGCGCATCACGATCGAGATGACGCCGAACACCGCGTGCGCGGCATCGTCGATGAAGCTGCGGATGGTGTGGCCGCGCTCGCCGAGGCTCATCAAGGCGAAGCCGAACAACACTGCGAACAGCAGCACCTGGAGAATCTCGCCTTGCGCGAAGGCGCCGACCACGGTGTCCGGAATGATGTGCAGCACGAAGTCGACGGACTTCTGGCCGGCCGCCTGCTTGGCGTAGTTGGCAACGGCTGCCTCGTTTGCCGCCGCATTGCCGAAGCCGGAGCCCGGCTTGACGAGATTACCGACAACGAGACCGATCACCAGCGCGAAGGTCGAGACGACCTCGAAATAGACCAGCGCCTTGACGCCGATACGACCGACCTTCTTGGCGTCCTGGATGTGGGCGATGCCGGAGACCACGGTGCAGAAGATGATCGGGGCGATCACCATCTTGATCAGCTTGATGAAGCCGTCGCCGAGCGCCTTGATCCATTCGTTGGTGGCGACGGTCGGCCACAGCCATCCGACGATGGCGCCGAGCACGATGGCGATCAGCACCTGGACGTAGAGGACTTTGTACCACGGCTTGGCAACGGGCGGCGCGACCGGCGCCCCCGCCATCGTTGTCGTCGTCATCAGTTTCACTCCCCTCACAACATTGGGCCAGCCAAGATCAACTTGGCCGGCCCTGTCAATTGGAACTGCTCGTGTTGGCGCGTTTTACCCGCGGCGCTCGACGAGCCGGCGCGCCGCCGGCATCAGGGTCGCGCCGAGCGCATTCTTGACCAGTGAGGCCGCGATGAACGGCACGATGCCGACCTGCCAGGCCTTGGCGGCGCCGAGACCAAGGCCGAATGCCAACCAGCCGAACCCGGTCGCGAGAATGACGATGTGGCCCGCAGCCATCGCCGCAAACAGCAGCGTCACGCTGCGATCCCAGCCGCGCTCGGCGAGCCAGCCGGTCACGAACGCAGCCAATACGAAGCCGAACAGATAGCCCGCGGTCGGGCCGACGAGCGGTGCGATGCCACCCACGGGACCGGCGAACACCGGCAGCCCGATCGCGCCCTCGGCGAGGTAAGCGATCATGGTTGCGCTGCCAAGGCGCCAGCCATAGGCGGCGCCGATCATCAGCACCACCAGCGTCTGCAGCGTCATCGGCACGTAGGGCAGCGGCAGATTCACCTTGGCTGACAGCGCCATCAACGCGGTGCCGAGCGCAATCAGCACGACGGCCCGCAGCGTGCCGACGGCTTCGCCCGGTCGGGTCGGCCACATCAATGCGGCGAGAGAAGAATGTGGCGTAGCGGCGGACGGGGCGGAACGGTCAGGCACGTCGAACTCCGGAAGGCTGTCTAAAACTGGCGGCTATTTAAGCCAGTGAGCGATCCGGTCAACTGCCTCCCGCATCTCATCGAGCGAGCGGGCATAGGAAAAGCGGATGAAGCAACGGCCATGGATGGGATCGAAATCGAGGCCGGGCGTTGCCGCCACGCCCGCCTGCTCCAGCATCTGCTTGGCGAACTCGAAACTGTCCGAGGTGAAGTCCGAGACATCGGCATAGAGATAGAAGGCGCCGTCAGCCGGCAGGAATCTCGTCAATCCGGCCTTGGGCAAACCATCGATCAGGACACGCCGGTTTTCCTGATAGCCGTGCTTGATCGCCTCCATCTCGGCCGTGCCGTCGAATGCAGCCTCCGCCGCGATCTGCGACAGCGAGGGCACCGAGATCGAGAGGTTCTGCTGCAGCCGCTCGATCGGCCGCACCAAGATCTCGGGCACCACCATCCAGCCGACGCGCCAGCCCGTCATGCAAAAATACTTCGAGAACGAGTTGATCACGAGCGCATGCTCGGACAGCGCCGCCGCCGTCACGGCTGGAAACGCGTAATCGAGCCCGTGATAGATCTCATCCGAGATGAAGCGGATGCCGGCGTCTTCCGCCGCCGCGATCAGGCCGGCGAGCGCGTCGCGGGACATCATCGTGCCCGTCGGATTGGCGGGGCTGCCGACCAGAACGCCCTTCAGCGGCGCCTTGCGATGGGCCGCGAGCAGCGCCTCGCCGGTCAGCGCGTGCCGAGTCTCGTTCGTGGTCTCGATCAGCACAGGCTCGCAGCCGAGCGCGGTCAGGATGTGTCGATACGGCGGATAGCCCGGCACCGTCACGGCGACGCGATCACCGGGCTCGAACATCGACAGGAACGCCAAGATGAAGCCGCCCGACGAGCCCGTCGTCACGACGATCCGATCGGGGCTCACGTCGCTGCCATAGGTGTCGCGATAATGGCGCGCAATGCGCGCGCGCAAGGAGGGGATGCCGAGCGCCGAGGTATAGTCGATCCGTCCAGCCTCGAGCGCCGCATGGGCGGCCGCGATCGCGGTCCTGGGCGCGCCGGCCGCGGGCTGGCCGACCTCCATGTGGATGACATGACCACCGGCGGCCTCGATTCGGGCCGCCGCGGCCATGACGTCCATCACCATGAACGGGGGAACATCGCTGCGGCGGGAGGGCTCGAGCCACTGCCCCAACCGGTTCCTCAATGTCGCATCGTGCATCGATTTCTGCTATTGGCTGGCGAACCGGTCCGTCCGGTCCGAAAACGAGGCGCTTGCGCCCCAGACTGGCCGCATTGTACGGCTCAATAAGGGCAACGCTCACAAGGGCATATCGCGTATCCGGTCCGCCGCCAATCACCAAAACCAATCACGAAACTGCTTGACCAAGAACACTTGACCGAGCCCGTTTGACCAAGACCGCTTGATGTCGCTCCAGATCGCATTGCGCAAGAAGGCCTCCGCCCTCACCGCCCTCGTCACGGCCACGGCGATCGCGCTGACGCCGTTCTCGGCCGCGCACGCGCAGGCCAAGGGGCCGCCGGTCCTGCGCGACACCGAGACCGAGCAACTGCTGCGCGAATACACGCGCCCGATCCTGCGCGTTGCCGGTCTGGAGAAGCAGAACATCCAGATGGTGATCATCAACGACGGCTCGTTCAACGCCTTCGTCGCGGACGGCCGCCGCATCTTCGTCAATTGGGGCGCCATCCTGCAATCGGAGACGCCGAACCAGATCATCGGCGTGCTCGCGCACGAGACCGGACATCTGGCCGGCGGCCATCTGTCCAAGCTGCGCGAGCAGCTCGCCGCCGCCCAGACCCAGATGATCATCGCGATGCTGCTCGGCGCCGGCGCGATTGCGGCCGGCAGCACCCAGCGCAGCAGCGCAGGCAACAACGGGCTCGCCAATGCCGGCGCCGCCGCGATTGCCGCGCCGCAGGAGGTGATCCGCCGGACGCTACTGTCCTATCAGCGCCAGCAGGAGGAGAACGCCGACCGTGCCGGCGTGAAATTCCTGACGGAGACCCAACAATCGCCAAAGGGCATGTACGAGACGTTCAAGCGCTTCACCAGCGAGAGCCTGTTCGCCGCGCGCGGTGCCGATCCCTACCTGCAGTCGCATCCGATGCCGGCCGAGCGCGTCGCCGCGCTGCAGGAGTTCGCAGGCTCCAGCCCGTACTGGAACAAGAAAGACGATCCCGCGCTCCAGCTTCGGCACGACATGGTCCGTGCCAAGATCTCCGCCTTCATGGAGCGGCCGGAGACGGTGTACCGCCGCTATCCCCAGACCAACGACAGCCTGCCGGCGCGCTATGCCCGCGCCATCAGCACCTACCTCCACGGCGATCTACGCAGCGCGCTCGCCCAGATCGACGCGCTGATCCAGGTGCAGCCGAACAACCCGTATTTCTACGAGGTGCGCGGCCAGGCGCTCCTGGAAAGCGGCAAGGCGGCCGAAGCGATCGCTCCCTTGCGCAAGGCCGTCGCCCTCTCCAACAACGCCCCCCTCATCGAGATGTTACTTGGGCAGGCTCTGGTCGGAACCGATAATAAGGCCTACACCGACGAGGCCGTTCGGATTCTCCGCGCCGCGGTGGCCCGGGAGCCCGAGGCGGCGCTCGGCTACACCCAGCTCGCGATGGCCTATGGCCGGAAGGGAGATTATGCGGAGGCAGATCTCGCCTCGGCCCAGGCCGCCTATTTGCGCGGCGACAACAAGACCGCCCGCGAGCTTGCGACGCGCGCGAAAACCCGTTTCGCTGTCGGCACGCCCGGATGGGTCAAGGCCGACGACATCGTTGCGGCGAAGCCGCCGCGCAATTGACGCAACTCGAACGACGGCCGACCACGACGTCACGACACCGGGCTTGAATCCGCCGGGACGTTTCTCGAAACCTGCTTTGGATAAGAGGATTTGACTATGCCTTCGCTGCGCCTGCTCGCTCCCGCATTGTTCGCGCTCGCCATGTTCGGCGCGGCCGTGCCCGCCTCCGCCGACAGTTTCTCCGACAGCCAGCGCACCGACATCGAGAAGATCATCAAGAACTATCTCGTCAGCCATCCCGAGGTGCTCGAGGAGGCCATGGCCGAGCTCAGCAAGCGGCAGGCCGCGGCCGAAACGCAGAAGCACGAAGCCAGTATCGCGCAGAACGCCGAGGCGATCTTCAACTCGCCGCGCCAGGTCGTGCTCGGCAACCGGGACGGCGACGTCACCTTCGTCGAGTTCTTCGACTACAATTGCGGCTATTGCAAACGCGCGATGGACGACATGCTGACCATCATGAAGGGCGATCCGAAGCTGAAGGTCGTGCTGAAGGAGTTTCCGGTGCTGAGCCAGGGCTCGGTCGAAGCGGCGCAGGTCGCGGTCGCCGTGCGCATGCAGGATCCCTCCGGCAAGAAATATCTCGACTTCCACCAGAAGCTGCTCGGCGGTCGCGGCGCCGCCGACAAGGCCCGCGCGATGCAGGCCGCCAAGGAAGCCGGTCTCGACACGGCTCGCATCGAGAAGGACATCGCCAGCCCCGAGGTGCGCGCCACCATCGAGGAGAATTTCAAGCTCGCCGAAGCGATGGGCATGAACGGCACGCCGAGCTATGTGATCGGCAAGCAGATCGTGATCGGCGCCGTCGGCGTCGAAAGCCTGAAGGAAAAGATCGGCATTGCCCGTTGCGGCAAGGCGACTTGCTGATCACACGTTGACGCTAGCGAGAACAGCAAAGGCCGGCGGATCTGCCGGCCTTTTTTGTTGCGCGGAACGTTGGCGCCTTCGTGCCAAGTCATTCATCTGGCATTCAACAAACAAATGCCGTGGAACAGTCGAAGTTCCGGAACAACTCAAATCTCCTTTCGTTGTCGGCGCGGGCAATGACGCGAATGAACACGTGAGGAGAATTTCGATGTTGAACCGCTTTATGATTTCGGTTGCCGCAGTCGCACTCGTCGCGGGCACCGGTCTGGCGAACGCACAAGACAAGGGCCGCGACACTGGCGCTGGCTCGCAGCAGATGCAGCATTCCCAGCCCTCCGGCGGCGGCGCCGAGCGCGGCGGCGCGATGGGTCGCGATTCCATGAGCCACGATAAGGGCACTGTCGGCCAGGCCGGCGGCTCCAGCGCGACCAAGTCCGAAGACAAGTCCGGCGCGATGAAGGACGACCGCTCGGGCGGCGCGATGCACAAGAACGCGGCCGAAGACAAGGCCGGCGCCACCAAGGGCCAGCGCACCGACGAGCGCGCGCAGGGTCAGATGGACAAGTCCCAGCAGGACAAGTCCAAGAGCATGAGCCAGGACACCAGCAAGTCCGGCAGCAAGGACCAGAAGGACATGAAGGCTGAGGGCAGCAAGAGCGGCACCTCGACCAACAACGCCGAGACCCAGAAGGGCACCGGCACCAGCACCAACCAGAATGCTCAGGGCCAGACTGGCACCACGAACCAGAACGCGCAGGGTCAGACCGGCACCAGCTCGACCCAGAACGTGCAGGGCCAGAGCTCGACCACGGTTGGCCAGGCCGGCGCCGCTGCCAAGCTTTCGACCGAGCAGCGGACACAGATCACGTCCGTGATCCGCGAGGAGCGCGTCGCCCCCGTGACGAACGTGAACTTCTCGATCTCGGTCGGCACCCGCATCCCGCGCGAGGGCATTACCCTGCACGCCCTGCCGTCCCGGGTCGTGACCATCTATCCGGAGTGGCGGACCTACAAGTACGTACTGGTCCGCGATGAGATCGTCATCATCAATCCGGACACCTACGAGATCGTGGCCGTCCTGAACGTCTGACGCAGAACCACGGCAATCGGGGGCGGGCAGCGATGCCCGCCCCTTTGCATGCGCCCGGCAGCCATGCTTCGGCCTGGTTAACAAGCAATTTCCGTACTTTCCGCACAGGTTTTTGCGCACTGGATGAGGTGCTTGAAGCTGCCCTCGAGGCCCTTCAAGGCTTCCCCTCAAGCGCTTTGTTACCTATAACCCCCGCCACGCCGAAACACCTCTCCCGGGATTGGAATGGCCGAACCTGCAACCGACACGATCCTCGTCCTGAACGGGCCGAACCTCAACATGCTGGGGACCCGCGAGCCCGACAAGTACGGCCAGGCGACGCTGGCCGACGTCGAGGCGCTGTGCCGGGAGACGGCCGCGACGTTCGGCCTGAAGGCGGACTGCCGGCAGTCCAACCGCGAAGGCGAGCTGATCGACTTCATCCACGAGGCGCATCGGCGCAAGATGAAGGGCATCATCATCAATGCCGGCGGCTATTCCCACACCTCGATCGCACTGCACGATGCGCTGCTCGCCGTGCAGATTCCGACGGTCGAGGTGCATGTGACCAACATCCACGCCCGCGAGAGTTTTCGTCACCATTCCTACACCGCACGCGCGGCCTTCGCCTCGCTCTGCGGTTTCGGCATCGAGGGCTACCGCCTCGCCATCCAGGGCCTTGCCGCCAAGCTCGGCATCAAGCCCAACGCCTGACGCCCCCTTCAATCAGAACATTCGGATCAAACAACATGGCGCGCCAGCCAGACGACAAAGCAGCCGCAAAGTTTTCCAGCGAGGATTCCGCGCTCGTCCGCGAGCTGGCACTTCTGCTCGATGAGACCAGCCTCACCGAGATCGAGATCGAGCGGGCGGGCCTGCGCCTGCGCGTCGCCCGCAACATCAGCGTTGCCGCGACCATGCCGATGCAGGTGACGGCTCCTCCCGCCGCCCTGCCGCTGGCGGCAAGCCCCGCAACCCCTGCCGCGCCCGATCTGTCGAAGCATCCCGGCGCCGTGACCTCGCCGATGGTCGGCACCGCCTATTGGGCGCCGGAGCCGGGCGCAAAGCCGTTCATCGATGTCGGCACCAAGGTCTCGGTCGGCCAGACGCTGCTGATCATCGAAGCCATGAAGACGATGAACCAGATCCCCTCGCCGCGCGCCGGCACGGTGACACAGATCCTGGTCGAGGACGGCCAGCCGGTCGAGTACGGCGAGCCGCTGGTGATCATTGAGTGACGCGAATGGGGAAATAGCGAATAGCGAATGGCGTCAGCCTTCCCTACTCGCCATTCGCCACTTCGCCATTCGCTGCAGGACAACATGTTCGACAAGATCCTCATAGCCAATCGCGGCGAGATCGCCCTTCGCATCCTCAGGGCCTGCAAGGAGCTCGGGATCGCGACCGTCGCCGTGCACTCCACCGCGGACGCCGATGCCATGCATGTGCGGCTGTCGGACGAGAGCGTCTGCATCGGACCGCCGGCGTCCAAGGACAGCTATCTCAACGTGCCCGCCCTGCTCGCGGCCTGCGAGATCACCGGCGCCGATGCCGTGCATCCCGGTTACGGCTTCCTCTCCGAGAACGCGCGCTTTGCGGAAATCCTCGCCGAGCACAATCTGCACTTCATCGGTCCGAAGGCCGAGCACATCCGCCTGATGGGCGACAAGATCGAGGCCAAGAAGACCGCCAAGCGGCTCGGCATCCCCGTGGTGCCCGGCTCGGACGGCGCCGTCGGTCCTGACGACGATGCATTGGCGATCGCCAGGAAGATCGGCTTCCCGGTGCTGGTCAAGGCGGCGGCCGGCGGCGGCGGCCGCGGCATGAAGGTCGCGCACAGCGAGGCGGACCTGCAGGTGGCGCTGTCGACGGCAGCGAACGAGGCCAAATCCGCCTTCGGCGATGCCTCCGTCTATCTGGAAAAATATCTGCAGAAGCCGCGCCACATCGAGATCCAGATCCTCGGCGACGGCCGCGGCGGCGCGATCCATCTCGGCGAGCGCGACTGCTCGCTGCAGCGCCGCCACCAGAAGGTCTGGGAGGAAGGCCCCTCGCCCGTCCTCGCTGCCGCCGCACGGGCCAAGATCGGCGAGACCTGCGCCAAAGCCATGCGCGAGATGAAATATCTCGGCGTCGGCACCATCGAGTTCCTGTTCGAGGACGGCGAGTTCTACTTCATCGAGATGAACACCCGCATCCAGGTGGAGCATCCCGTCACCGAAAGCATCACCGACATCGACCTCGTGCTGGAGCAGATCCGCATCGCCGCCGGCGGCGACCTGCCGGCCAGGCAGGACGAGGTCCAGGTCATCGGCCACGCGATCGAGTGCCGCATCAACGCCGAGAATCCGCAGACCTTCCGCCCCTCGCCGGGCCGGATCCTGCAATATCATCCGCCCGGCGGCCTTGGGGTGCGGATCGATTCCGCCGTCTACCAAGGCTATACGATCCCGCCCTATTACGACTCCCTCGTCGGCAAGCTGATCGTGCACGGCAAGACCCGGGCCGAATGCCTGATGCGGCTGCGGCGGGCGCTGGACGAGATGGTGGTCGAGGGCATCGAGACCACGCTGCCGCTGTTCCGTGCGCTGGTGCGCGAGGCCGACATCATCAATGGCGACTACCACATCCACTGGCTGGAGCAGTACCTGGCCGGCAAGGCGGAACCCGCCCCGCGATAACCTCGTCCCCTTGGAACCCTTTGGCCCCGATCGCGTTCTGGAGGGTTGGGGCCAATTCCAAGGGGGCGTTTTGAACTCCATCGCACGCAGACAGGTGAACCGTCGTGACGGCTGAAGGCCAGCGACGGCGGGCATTCTGGCAGGTCCTGCTGTTCGCGGCGGGCATTTTGGTGCTGACCGTGATCAGCGCCGGCTCCGTCTACCTCGTCAACAAGGCGCGCGAGGACAGCAAATGGGTGCTTCACACCATCGAGGTGGAGAACCAGATCAATGCCCTGCTGCTGGAGATCCGGCGCGCCGAGAGCGGCGCCCGAGGCTTTCTGCTGACCCAGGGGGACAACTTCAGGGTCGACCATGAAAAGGCCGTTTCGGCGATCATTCCGGCCCTCGACAAGCTCACGCGCTTCAGCGCCGACAATCCGCAGCAACGCGCGAATGTCGAGAAGCTGAGCGCGGCGATCGAAATCCGTCTCGGTCAGTTTGCGCAGGAAATGATCTTTATGCAGCAGGGCCAGCCGGACAGGGCCACCGCGTTGGTTCGCGAGGCCGCGGCGCAGGACACCACAACCAGGATCACCAGCGTCGCGAACGCGATGATCCAGGAGGAGGAGCGCCTGTTCCGCCTCCGCACGACCAACTCCGACCACAGCCAGACCCTGGCCGCCTCGATGACTGGTATCGGCTCCGGCCTCGTGGTGGTGCTGGCGCTGATCTCGATCTGGCTGGTGCGGCGCTCGGCACGCGTGCGCGACGAGGCCGAGGCGCGCCTGCGCGATGCCAACCTCAATCTGGAAGCCGTCGTCGACGAACGCACGGCGGATCTGCGCGAAGCCAACGACGAAATCCAGCGCTTTGCCTATATCGTCAGCCACGATCTGCGCTCGCCGCTCGTCAACATCATGGGCTTCACGAGCGAGCTCGAAGAGCTCGGCGGCGACATCTTCCGCCGCATCGGCAGCCTCGCGCATGTCCCCGCGGGGGCAGCGCCGCTCGCGCCTGCCGCGCCGGGCGAGATCGCGCTCGAAGGCGCCGACAAGCAGCTCTCGGAGGATTTCTCCGAAGCGCTCGGCTTCATCAAATCGTCGATCGCCAAGATGGACCGGCTGATCTCGGCCATCCTCAACCTCACCCGCGAGGGCCGGCGTGAATTCCAGCCGGTGAAGGTTGACACGCGCGAGCTGATCGAGGCCATCGCGACGACGCTGGCGCACCAGGCGGCCGAGGCGCAGGCCGAGATCCATCTCGAGCCCCTGCCGGACCTCGTGAGCGACCGCCTCGCCCTCGAGCAGATCTTCTCCAACCTGATCGACAACGCGATCAAATATCTCAAGCCCGGCGTGCCCGGCGAGATCAGAATCCGCGGGCGGACCAAGCTCGGCTACGCTATCTTCGAGGTCAGCGACAACGGCCGCGGCATCGATCCGAAGGACCACCAGCGGATATTCGACCTGTTCCGCCGCGCGGGAACCCAGGATAAGCCTGGCCAGGGTATCGGCCTTGCGCATGTGCGTGCACTTGTGCGTCGCCTCGGCGGCACCATGTCGGTATCATCGGAACTTAATGCGGGCAGCACCTTCACGATCACGCTGCCGATCGCCTGGAACGTGAGCAACCGGAACCGAGATCGATGACCCAGCCTGTCACCATCATCATGATCGAGGACGACGAGGGCCATGCCCGCCTGATCGAGCGCAACATCCGCCGCTCGGGCGTCAACAACGAGATCGTCTCCTTCGCCACCGGCACCGAGGCCATGCGGCACCTGTTCGGCGCCGACGGCTCCGGGCTCGTGCAGAAGGGCAACGCGCTCCTGATCCTGCTCGACCTCAACCTGCCCGACATGACCGGGATCGACATCCTGAGGCAGATCAAGGAGAACAAGTATCTTAAGGCCTCGCCCGTGGTGGTGCTGACCACCACCGACGATTCCCAGGAGATCAAGCGCTGCTACGAGCTCGGCTGCAACGTCTACATCACCAAGCCCGTCAACTACGAGAATTTCGCCAACGCCATCCGGCAGCTCGGGCTGTTCTTCTCGGTCATCCAGGTCCCGCCCGCCGCCACATGAACCAGCGCACGCCGACACTGCTCTACATCGACGACGACGAGGCGCTGGCGCGCCTGGTCGATCGCGGCCTGACGCGGCGCGGCTTCCGGGTCGTCCATGCCGCAAGCGGCGAGGAAGGCCTCGAGCGCATCCGCCGCGCCGCCGCCCTGAACAGCGCCGAAGGCGGCATCGACGTCGTCGCGCTCGATCAGTACATGCCGGGCCTCGACGGGCTCGAGACGCTCGAGCAGATCATGGCGATCCCGGACGCGCCGCCGGTCGTGTTCGTCACCGCCTCGCAGGATTCCAGCATCGCGGTGACCGCGCTCAAGGCGGGAGCGGCCGACTATCTGGTCAAGGACGTCCAGGGCGACTTCATCCCGCTCCTCCACGTCGCCGCCGAGGGCGCGCTGCGCCAGGCCGAGCTGCAGCGGGCGCGCGAGGAAGCCGAGGCCGAGATCCACGCTTCGCGCGACCGCTACGCGGCGCTCGCCGCCGAACGCGAGCTCCTGCTGCGCGAGGTCAACCACCGCGTCGGCAACTCGCTCCAGATCATCGCCTCGCTGCTGCACCTGCAGGCGAGCTCCGCAGCGCAGGACGAGGTCAAGGCGGCGCTGACCAATGCGATGGGCCGCGTCGCCGCGGTGGCGCAGGTGCACCGCCGCCTCTACACCTCGCAGGACCTCAAGAGCGTGGTCCTCAATCAGTATCTGGACTCGCTGCTCGAGGATCTCAGGCGGTCCGCCGAAGGCAACCGGATGTCGCGCCTGACGCTGAAGGCCGAGCCGATCGAGATCGATCCGGACCGTGCGGTCGCCGTCGGCATCATCGTCAACGAGCTGGTGATGAACGCGGTGAAATACGCCTATCCGGACGGCGCCGGCCCGATCCATGTCGAGCTGATCTCGCAAGGCGACGATCTCCTGCTCTCGATCACCGACGACGGCGTCGGCGACAACGTCAAGGCCGATCCGCGCTCCACCGGCATGGGCCAGCGCATCGTCGCAGCCATGGCCACCAAGCTCGACGCCACGGTGGAGCGTGATCCCACGCATTCCGGAACCCGGGTCGTGCTGAAGTTCGGCCGTCTGCCCGCAAGCGTCGCCAAGACCAGCACCGCTGCGGCGAGCTGAGCGGTCCGGCCGCCACCCATCGCAACTGCGTTGCGATCCTGCTATGATGGCAAGCCATGACTTCGCGCGACTCCGCCCCGTCTGAAATCACGCCGGCCGTGTTGCTGCGCGCCTATGCCTGCGGCATCTTTCCGATGGCGGAAAGCGCCGACGATCCGACCTTGTTCTGGGTCGAGCCGGAGCTGCGCGGCGTCATCCCGCTCGACGGCTTCCGCGTCGCCTCGCGCCTCGCGCGCACGGTGCGCTCGGATCAGTTTCGCGTCACCGTCAACACCGCGTTCAAGGCGACGATCGCCGGCTGCGCTGCGCCGCAAGTGGGACGCGAGGACACCTGGATCAACAAGCGCATCCGCGACCTCTATGGCGGGCTCTTCGAGCTCGGCCATTGCCACAGCGTCGAAGCCTGGCAGGGCGACGATCTCGTCGGCGGTCTCTACGGCGTCAGCCTGGGGCGGGCCTTCTTCGGCGAGAGCATGTTCCACAATGTGCGCGATGCCTCGAAGGTCGCGCTGGTGCATCTGGTCGCGCGGCTCATTCACGGCGGCTTCGAGCTGCTCGACACCCAATATGTCACCGAGCACCTGAAGAGCTTCGGCGCAGTCGAGATCTCGCGGCGACGCTACACCGCGCTGCTTGACAAGGCGCTGGCGGGCGATGCCGGCGATTTCCTGAAGCTCTCCGCCGGCGAAGCGATCCCGGGCGCACGCGCCCTGGAGATCATCGCTTCGCGGCAATAACGAACAGCTCGTTAGCGGCCGAATCCGGGAATGCCGAACAGGCCTGGGCGCTGCTCCGGTGGGGGCGGCGGTGGCGGTGCCGGCTGTTGCTGCTGCTGCTGCTGCTGGATCGGCGGCAGCGGCTGCGGCGGGCGCTGCTGCACCTGCTTGGGGGCGGCCTTTTTCTGTGCAGGCGGCGGTGGCGGCGGCTTTGCCGCGGCCGGATCCGGTGCCGCCGTGGCGACGGTCTGCTGCGGCTCTTTGCAGTCGGTCAGCCAGATATCGTAGATCGGATGCTCGACGCCGTGCAGGCCAGGGCTTGCCGCGTACATCCAGCCCGAGAAGATCCGCTTCACCTCGCCCTGCAAGGTGATCTCGTCGACCTCGACGAAGGCGTCGGTGTTGGCCGCTTCAGTCGCCGGACGCGTGTAGCAGGCGTTGGTTTTGACGCGGAGCGCACCGAACTGGACGGTCTCGCCGATCTCCTCGTCGAAATTGATGATGCGCCCGGTGATCTTGTCGAGGCCGGAGAAGGTCGCCTTCTTGTTCACGATCTTCTGGGCCGGCGGCTCGGTCACGACCTCGTCGCCCGGCTGCAGGCTGGCCGGGGTCTGTGGCACGGCGCCGCCCGGCCCGCCCTTCTGCTGGGGCTGGCGCTGACCGGGCGCACCCGGCGCGCCTTGCGGCCCCGGCGGAGCGATCGCGGCGGAGGGCGGCTGGTTTGGCGGCGCGAGGGTCGAGCCCGGCGGCGGCGCCAGAGGCTGAGTCTCGACCGGCCCCGGCATCACGTTGCCCTGCCGGCCCGGCGGCGGCATCGGGCGCGACGGCAGCACCCGGCCCTGCGGCGGCAGCTCCGGCACCTCTTCGTCGTCCTCGGGCATCGGCTGCGGCTGGGGCTGGCCGCGCGGAATGCTGCCGGGCGGCCGCAGCGGCGGCGGATCGGAGAAGATCGTGCCGATCTGCGCACTTGCCGGCGTCGCAGCCGTCAGTGCGGTGGCGGCCAAAAGCGCCGCAAGACCGGTCAGGGAAAAGATTTTGAACATTTCGCGCGGCTTCAACAGCGAATCGGGCTCGTTGGACATTCTACAGGGGATACCGCCGCTCGCAGGCTCTCCGGTTAACACGCCGAATACGGCGGGGGAAGGGCGGCAACCCAGCCCTTCCCGGCGCGGTCTGGCAAGGCCAGCTCCCGGATGGGATAGTCGTGAGCCCCTCCCCGGGGCCGAAAGCGGGAATGCCCCCGAACCGGACAATCCCGACAGAGATGCCCTCCCTCCTCGAAGCCGCCCTCGCCCTTCCCCTGCGTGCCCTGAGCTGGCTCGGCGGCCAGGGCACGCGCGCGGTGGCGGCGATCGCCTTCATCGCGGTCGCGGTGCCGCCGCTCGGCGCGCTGCTGCGCCCCTATGTCACCGAAGCGATCTTCCTTCTGCTCTGCATCTCCTTCATGCGCGTCGATCTCGTCGCGCTGTACGGACATCTGCGCCGGCCGGCGCTGGTCGGGGCCGCCACGGCCTGGACCACGATCGGTGTGCCGCTGATCGTCGGCCTCATCGCCCATGGAAGCGGGCTCGACAGAAGCTCACCCGGTCTCTTCCTTGCGCTGATGCTCCAGGGCATGGCTTCGCCGATGATGGCAGCACCCGCGCTCGCCGCGCTGATCGGCCTCGACGCCACGCTGCCGCTGGTCACGCTGGTCACCGCGACCGCGCTCGTGCCCTTGACCGCCTCGCTGTTCGCGAGCCTCTTTCTCGGCGGCATGCTCAGCATCTCGCCGCTCGCGCTCGGCCTGAAGCTGCTCGGCATCCTCGCCGCATCGCTGCTGGCCGCGACCGTCATCCGTCGCCTGTTCGGCACCGACGCGATCCAGCGCCACAGGCGGCCGATCGACGGCTTCAACATCCTCATCCTGCTGGTGTTCGCATCCGCCGTCATGGGCGACGTGGTGCACGATTTCCTCGCCGATCCGCTGTTTGCGACCGGCGTCGCACTGCTTGCCTTCGCGGTCTATTTCACCCTGCTCGCCGTCACGACATTCATCTTTCGCCGCGCCGGCAGCGAGCGCGCCTTTGCGATCGGCCTGATGGTGTCACAGCGCAATCTGGGCCTGATGCTGGCGGCCACCGCCGGCGCATTGCCGCCCACCACCTGGCTCTATTTCGCGCTGACGCAGTTTCCGATTCACCTCGCGCCGTACATGCTGATGCCGATCGCGCGGCGGCTGAGAGTGCGCGCCGATACGTCAGGCGGGGCAGCCACGGGCCACATCACCTAGCCAGCGCTCGCCGCGCCGCGATGCCTTTGAGCAAGGCCATCTCGATGCGCCATGCTCATTCAACTTTCATCTTCTTGCATTCAGCCAATATCCACTGCCGGAATGCCTGCATCGCGTGCGTGTGCCGCTTTGATTTCAGGGACGTGAGCCAGTACGATCCAAGATGGACGCGGGTGTCGTAAGGACAGGCCAGGCGTTTCCGGGCTACATCCTCCGAGAACAAGACGACCGGCAAAAGTGCGACCCCGCCTCCTTGAGCTGCAGCGTGCGCCAAGGAGACCGATGAATCAAACGTCGGGCCCGTCATGCGAGGCTGCCGGCATTTCGCCGCCTCGAACCACTGTGTCCACTCGCCGGATCGGTAGGAACGCAGCAGCACCTGTTGATGGAGATCTATCGGGTCTTTGAGGCGCTTCGCTATCGTTGGCGTGGACATCGGGGTGAAGAAAGCATCGACCAAACGCTCTGCGTTGGTACCGTGCCAGGCGCCGTCGCCAAATCGAATGGCGTAGTCCAAGCCCTCGGCGCCGAGGTCGACACGATTGTTGTTGGCAAAAACCTTGATATCGACCTGCGGGTGGATCGAGGTGAAACTCTTGAGGCGAGGAACGAGCCAGCCTGCCGCGAACGTTCCGACGACGCCGATCATCAGCGTCTCCCGCATGCGGCCGTTTTCGAAACGGTCCAGCACCTGGTTGATCCGACCGAAAGCATCCGAAATCGCAGGCAACAGCGCCTCGCCTTCCTCTGTCAGGGCAAGCCCGCGCGTGAGCCGCCTGAACAAATCCGCACGCAGGCTTCGCTCCAGAGTTCGCACCTGCTGGCTCACGGCGGCCTGCGACACCCGGAGTTCCAGGCCGGCCTTGGTGAAGCTGAGGTGACGCGCTGCCGCCTCGAACGCGCGGAGCGCGTTCAGCGGAAGACTGGAAACGTTGGGAGGTCGGCGGGCCACGTCTGATCCAAGTTTTACTTATGGATGGCCTTACGAAGCATCGTTTGTCAATCGCGGCAGCACGCAGCAAAAAAGCGCACGTTCAATCGGAGTTCACGATGCTAACGCGACGTCAGTTCGGATCATCCACACTTGTCCTTTCAGCACAGCTCTTCCTCTCGAAAGTCTCGGGTGCTTCGACACTTGAAACAACACGGCTGTTGGAGGCCATCAGGCAACTTGAAAGCAAAAGCGGCGGTCGGCTCGGCGTCACCGTGCTCGACACGCAAACCGGAGCGTCGATTCAACATAGGGGAGACGAACGATTTCCGATGTGCAGCACCTTCAAGGTGCTCGCGTCCGCAGCAATATTGAAACAGGTAGGAGAGAAGCTGGACGGCCTCGATCGACGCGTTCGCTTCGATCAATCCGACATTGTCGAATATTCGCCGGTCACCCGTGAGCATGTGGGACCGGACGGCATGTCGCTGCGGGAACTCTGCGAGGCCGCCGTTACGAGGAGCGACAACGCGGCCGGCAACCTGCTTCTCAGGGAAATAGGAGGCCCCGCCGGCTTGACCGCCTTTGCGCGCAGCCTCGGTGACGACGTGACCCGATTGGACCGCATCGAGACCGAATTGAACGAAGCTGCGCCAGGCGATCCTCGCGACACGACAAGCCCGAACGCGATGGCTGAGAATTACAGGCGTCTGGTGCTGGGCAACATGCTTCCGCCGGCAGGTCGGGAGCAGCTGTCCAAATGGATGATCGCAAACAAGACAGGCGACAGCCGATTGCGCGCCGGTCTGCCGCAGGGCTGGCGCGTGGGCGACAAGACTGGAGCGGGCGGCCGCGGCACCAACAACGACGTTGCGATCGTATGGCCACCTCAGCGCTCGGCGCTCATCGTCGCAGTCTATCTCACGGGCGCCTCTGTCGCCATGAGCGCGCAAAACGAGGTGATTGCCTCCGTCGGACGAGAGGTCGGCAAGGAATTCGGCTGACCGCGCAAGCTGACGTTCACCCCGAAAGCCCGGCAGAGCCCCTTCAAGTGGAGGCTTGTGCCGGGCGCCCTACCCCGCCCGCGCCGCCCGCCGCAGCGCCTGCGGCGGCTGGCCATACGCGCGGATGAAGGCGCGCCGCATGCGCTCGGGATCGCGGAAGCCAGTCGTTTCCGCCACGCGCTCGATCGCCTCCCGCGAGGACTGCACGCGCTCGCGCGCGACTTCGAGCCTGAGCCGCTCGATCGCCTTGGAGGGCGTCGTGCCGGTCTCGGCGGCAAACGCGCGAGCAAAATGCCGGGCGCTCATGCCGGCGCGGTCGGCGAGATCCTCCACCGTCAGCGGCGCGTCGAGATTTTCGCGTGCCCAGGATAACAGTGCGCCGAAGCGCCCGTTCGGCGCCTTCAGCTCCAACAGCGACGAGAATTGCGACTGCCCGCCGCTGCGGCGGTGATAGAGCACGAGCTGGCGTGCGGTCGCCTGCGCGATCTCCTCGCCATGGTCCTCGGTGACCATCGCGAGCGCGAGGTCGATGCCGGCGGAGATGCCGGCCGAGGTCCAGACATTGCCGTCGCGGGTGAAGATCTGGTCCGGCTCGAACTTGACCTTGGGAAAGCATGCGACGAACTCGCGCGTCCGCCCCCAATGCGTGGTGGCCCGGCGGCCGTCGAGAAGTCCCGCCTCGGCGAGCACGAAGGCGCCCGAGCAGACGCTCGCGACCCGCACGCCGCGCCTTGCCAGCCGCTGCACGAAGGCCCGCGTGATCTCGCAGCGCGCGGCCTCCGCGACGCCGCTGCCGCCGGCCACGAGCAGCGTCGTGATCGCGTTCGCCGTCTTGAAGTCACGCGCCATCATCTCGACGCCCGACGAGCTGCGCACCAGCCCCGGCTTGGCCGCCAGCACGCGGATGGCCGGCGCCTTGCCGATGCAGCGCGCTGCGATCTCGAATGCCGAGATCGGGCCTGCCGCATCGAGCAGCTGGAAGTCCGGGAAGATCAGGATGCCGATCATGGGCCAGGCCGCAGGTATGTCCGAAAGCGAGGGAATTATGCCATTTCTGACAGCAGGGCACCATGCCATTCTGCCGCCGTCAAGCGCATTGTCGGAGGCTCCCATGTCGTCACCGCTCCAGTTCGGAATCCTGGTGTTTCCACGCGTCACCCAGCTCGATTTCACCGGCCCCTTGCAGGTATTCGCCATGGTCCCGGACGCAAAACTGCACCTGATCTGGAAGCGGATCGAGCCGGTGCCGAGCGATTCCGTGCTGACGCTGACGCCGACCACGACGTTCGCGGATTGCCCCCAGCTCGATGTTATCTGCGTGCCCGGCGGCCAGGGCACCAACGACCTTCTCAACGACGAGGACGTGCTGGAATTCCTGCGCAAGCAGGCGGCAGGCGCCAAGTACGTCACCTCGGTGTGCACGGGATCGCTGGCCCTCGGCGCCGCCGGCCTCTTGAAGGGCTACAGCGCCGCCACCCATTGGAGCGCAATGGAGATGCTCGCACAGTTCGGCGCAACGCCGACGAAGACACGCGTCTGCGTCGATCGCAACCGCATCACCGGCGGCGGCGTCACCGCCGGGATCGATTTCGCGCTGACGCTGGTCTCGATCATGGTCAATCGCACCACGGCCGAAGCGATCCAGCTCCAGATGGAATACAATCCAGCCCCGCCGTTCAATGCGGGCTCGCCCGACACCGCGCCCGCCGAGGTGCTGGCGCTGCTGAGGGAGCGCGGCGCGCAGAACCAGGCGCGGCGTCTCGAAGCGGTGCAGCGCGCGGCTGAGCGGGTGAACTAGACTCCACTCTCGTGTCCCGGACGCGCTGCAGCGCGCAGCGATGCGGCGCAGAGCCGGGACCCAGGGAGCCACACAGCACGCAGCAGAATGGGCCCCAACAGAAAAAGGCCGCTCGGTTTCCCGAGCGGCCTTTCCTGTCTCACGGTGGCTGCACATTCACATCGGGCGATGTCGGAGCTTCCAGACCGGGGGCCTATCTCCCGATCGAGTCCTTCCTCGGCGGCCGCTGCATCTCGGGACAGTCGCGAACTGTTGCCCGAACCGAACGCGATGGTCTCCCATCTCCGTAAGATGGGATCATTGAGCCGCATCGCCCGCCTCGAGGCAACGCCTGCGCAAGCAGCGTCCCCGCTGTTCCCGTTGTCCACAGCGGCGCGGCGCGGATGCAGGTGCATCCGCTTTGGACGATGGTGGTTCGTGGGTGCGCCGAAAAGGCTAGCCGGGCGTCCAGGGCTGATAGTCGCCGGTCGCCTTGGGGCGCCTGCCGCTGGCGAGCGTCGAGCCGGAGGGACGATAGGCCATGGCCGTGCCGGTGAGATTCGGCTGGTGCGGCTTTTCCCACTCGCGCGGCTGGTAGTCGATCTCGGTCGGCGGCTTGTCGACGACGTGGTGGATCCAGCCGTGCCATTCCGGCGGAATCCGGCTCGCTTCGGCGTAGCCGTTATAGATCACCCAGCGCCGTTCGAAGCCGAGCGTCGGATCGATCGCCCCGCCCCGCGTGCGGTAGTAACGGTTGCCCTGCTCGTCCTCCCCAACCAGCTCGCCATACCGCTTGGTCCAGAGCTGGGTGCCAAACGTCTGGCCACTCCACCAGGTGAAGAACTTGAGGAAGAATTGTTTCATGCGGCAAGGGCCCTGCTTCGTCGGGTCCTGATGCCATCCGGGGGGCGAAATGTCCAGTTCGGCAGGCGCGCCGGCGCCCCCGCAAATCCGCCTACCGCGCACGCCCCTGCCGCAAAGCGGACGCGATTCATTCATGCCCCGTACAGCAGCAGGGCCTGAGGCTCCATTCGCGCGCAAACCGGCGTGATCCCAGGAACCCCAATGCATTCATAGGGTTTGCTTTCCGGGAAAGGAGTTTGACCATGAACAGTCTGAAATTGTTGAGTGCTGCCGCAGCAGCGGCGTTGGTTCTTCCCTTGGCGAGCCCGAGCTTTGCACAGAGTCGTGCCGCCGCGGTCGGAGCGGGCGGTGGCGCCCATGTCGGCGGCGGTGGCGGCGGTGCTCACATCGGCGGCGGCGGCTTCGGTGGCGGCGCGCGCATGGGTGGCGGCGGCGCGGCCTTCCATGGCGGCGGCGGCAATTTCGCGGCGGGCGGCGGCGCTATGCGCCCAAGCGGCGGCAGTTTCGGAGGCGGCGCCGCGATGCGTCCGAGCGGAGGCAGTTTCGCGGCCGCCCCTGCGGTCCGTCCGAGCGGCGGCAGCTTTGTAGGCGGCGTGGCGGCCCGCCCCGGCATCTCGCCCACCTTCAGCGGCACGCGCAGCGTCGCGACCGCCTCGCCGGGCACGTGGAGCGGCAGCGGCGGCACCTGGAGCGGCGGCTGGCGCCACCATCACCATCGTCGCGGCGGCGGTTTCTGGCCGGGCTTTGCGGCCGGCGCCGCGATCGGTGGCCTCGGCTCCTACGCCTATTACGGCGGCGGGTACGGCTACTATGACGATCCCTACTACTACGACAGCTATTATGACGAGCCGACGGTTGCGGTGGTGCCCGATAGCGGCGGCGACTCCGCTGCCTATTGCGCGCAGCGCTACAAATCGTACGACCCGGCCTCGGGCACTTATCTCGGTTACGACGGCCTGCGGCATCCCTGCCCGTAATCGGATCGCCTAAGCGTGAGGCAGAAGGCGTCGCAGCGATGCGGCGCCTTTTTCGCAATCGGCGTCTTCCTCACCGGCTCGCACGTGCAAGGATAAATACAAATCGATGCAAATGGACCTTTATGCACCGAACCGTGCATATCCTTCGCGATCCAATCCCAAATTGACCCGACCCACGATTCGCGGATATCACAAACCACAGTGGGGACTTCGATCTACTGGGAAGTGTCATGCCGCGTATTCTCGTGGTTGATGACGATCCGATGGTCGGCGCGACCATCGAGGTCCTCCTCCAACGTCAGGGCTTCGACGTCACGCTCACCGACGGCGGCGAAACAGGACTGGCTGCGCTGGAATCGCACGCCTTCGACGTGATGCTGGTCGACATCTTCATGCCGCATATGCGCGGCTTCGAATCCATCCGCATCTTTCACGAGCGCGCCCCGGCCACGCCGCTGATCGCGATGTCGGGCTACGCCTTCGCCTCGTCTGCCTCGCCCTCTCCCGATTTTCTCCGCATGGCGCTGGAACTCGGCGCAACGCGCTGCCTGCGCAAGCCGTTCACGCCCGAAGCGCTGCTGACCACGATCCGGGAATGCCTCGCCGGCGCGAGCGCGCCGCCGAAGGACCAGAAAGAAGCCCCTTGATTCCAACGCAACGCGTCATTCTCGGTGTTGGACTCGCCATCCTCCTGATCATCACCGCGGCTTCGATCGCCCTCGACGTCAAGTCGCGGTCCGACGCGGCGCGGCTAAACCACACCGTCCAGGTGCAAAGGAAGATCTCCGATCTGCGCGTGCTGCTGCGCCGGGCCGAGAGCGCCGCGCGCGGCTACGAGCTCTATCGCAGCCAGGGCTTCAGCGACGAATTCCAGGCGGTGCACGCCAAGATCGCGCCGGCCCTCGCCGAGCTCAAGCGCGACGTGCACGACAGTCCCGATCAGGTCGCGCTGCTGGAGGGCACCGAGCCGCTGGCGCTGCGCCGGATCGAGATCGCCGCCACCGCGATGCGCCTGCGCGCCGCCAACGACCAGGCCGGCATTGCCGCGCTCAACAGCAAGGCCGAGGGCCGAGGGCTGATGGACACGGTCATGGGCAATCTCGACCGTCTGAGCGCGGAGGAAGAACGCCTGCTCGCCGCCCGCTCCCAGGATTCGCGCCGCACCGGAATCGTGCTGCTCGGCATCGACGTCGCCGGCGCCGTGCTGATCCTGCTCCTGGTCGCTTTGGTGATGCGCGAAAGTCGCCGCACGACGGGTGAGCTCCAGAGCTCGCTCGAGCAGACCCAGGCCGCCAAGACCGCTCTCGAGGCGGCGGTGGCCGAGCGCACCGAGCACCTCGTCGCCGCCCATGACGAGCTGCGCCTGTCGGTCAACGTGCTCCAGAGCACGTTCCGCAGCATGGCGGAGGCGGTGCTGGTCATCGACGCCGAGGGCATGGTGCTGCTGTCCAATCCGGCCGCCGAGCGCATGCTGCTGCATCGTACCGGCATGAACGTCGGCAATCTGCGCGCGCTGTCGGACGTGTTTCACGGCGACGGCGTCACGCCGCTTCTGGCCGACGAGCTGCCGTCGACGCGCGTGCTGCGCGGCGAGCAGTTCGAAGAGCTGGAGATGATCGTCCGCCCGCACAGCGGCAACCCGCCACGCCAACTCATGGTCAGCGGCCGGCCGATGCGGGACGGGCAAGGCAACGTCTCCGGGGCGGTCCTGGTCTATCACGATGCGACGACCTCGCGCGAAACCGAGCGGCAGCTGCACCAGTCGCAGAAGCTGGATGCGATCGGCAAGCTGACCGGCGGCGTCGCGCACGACTTCAACAACATGCTCACCGTCATCTCCGGCAACACCGAGACGCTGGTCGAGAGCCTGAAGGACCAGCCCGAGCTGCAGCGCACGGCGCGGCTGATCGACGATGCCGCCGAGCGCTGCGCCGAGCTGATCCAGCATCTGCTGGCGTTCGCGCGCCGGCAGCCGCTCGAGCCGCGCAACGTCGACATCAACGCCGCGATCTCCGACATCGCAAAGCTTCTGCGCCCCACCCTCGGCGAGCAGATCCAGATCGAGACCGTGCTGGAACAGGGGCCGATGACGACGCATATCGATCCGTCGAGGCTCACCAACGCCGTGCTCAACATGGCGATCAACGCCCGCGACGCCATGCCGAACGGCGGCAAGCTGCTGCTGGAGACCCACCGCGTCGCGCTCGACGAGGCCTATGCGCAGGCCAATGCCGACGTGACACCCGGACCCTATGTCATGCTCGCGGTCAGCGACACCGGCACCGGCATGTCCGTGGAGATCCAGCAGAAGGCGTTCGAGCCCTTCTTCACCACCAAGGAGGTCGGCAAGGGATCCGGCCTCGGCCTCTCCATGGTCTACGGCTTCGTCAAGCAGTCGGGCGGCCACATCAAGATCTACAGCGAGGAAGGCCACGGCACCACGATCAAGCTCTATCTGCCGCCGGGCGAAGGCGGCGCGGACGTCGCAGCTGGCGTCACGCCGCAGGCCGAAGGCGGCGCCGAGACCATTTTCGTGGTCGAGGACGATCCGCTGGTGCGCAACTTCGTCACCGCGCAGCTGCAGAGCCTCGGCTACAAGACGGTGGCCGCGTCCGACGGCAAGGCTGCGCTCGACTTGATCGAGGCCGGCCAGAGCTTCGACCTGCTGTTCACCGACGTCGTCATCCCCGGCGGCATGAGCGGCCGCGAGCTCGCCGAGGAGGTGGCGAGGCGTCGGCCGGGCGTGAAGGTGCTCTACACCTCCGGCTACACCGACAACGCCATCGTCCATCACGGCAAGCTGGATGACGGCGTGCTGCTGCTGACCAAGCCCTACCGCCGCAACCAGCTCGCCGAGATGATACGCAAGGCGCTGAACGGCAGCGGGATGGCGGCGAGCTAGTGCGTGAACTGCCGAAGGCGCGCTGCAGTCACACCATAGATGAGGCCGAGGGCACTGCCTCAGGATGTGAGTTCCAATTGTCCTCTTGAGACGCCGTAGGCTCGCCCGGATCCGCCCCGGAGGTAATCTGACACCGCGCTATGCACCGCGTAAGGCCGTTTTGATCGTCATCGGGTCGGTCTCAAGCAAAAATCAAGCGCACCTCAAGGACAAATCGTCTCGCCAGACCAGTCTCTGAGCATGCTCTCGGCGACAAATGTAGGAGCCGGTGTCGCGACAGTCCGCTTGCGGAGCGCAGTACCGAGCGCAGTCATCAGATGCACAGCTAGGATCTTGGTCTGCGGCCGGAATTGACGGCGCAGCTTCGACAGGTGCTCGCATGAAAAGACGAGAGTTCATCTTGTTGATTGGCGGGGGGCTGGCCTGGCCTGCGATCGCACGGGCGCAGGGCGGAGCCAAGCTGCATCGTATCTTCTGGGTCTCGACTCAGTCCGGACCGGATCCCTTCCTGGACGGCTTTCGCGAGGGAATGCGCGCGCTGGGATACGTCGAGGGCAGGACCGTAACAATCGAGACGCATTATGCCCCTGAAAACCCGCAGGCACTGCGCAAGATCGTCTCCGAGTTGCAACGAGGGGATGTCGACCTTGTGGTCTCGAGCGGTCCGGCGACGCGCGTCATGACTGCGGTGACCGAAGTCCCCGTGCTGTTTGCATTGAGCGGTGACCCCGTCGCTTTGGGTGTGGTGAAGAGCCTTGCTCACCCCGGCACCAATTTCACCGGCAGCACATTCCTGTCGCTCGAGCTGGCAGGAAAGCGCGTTGAGCTGCTCAAGGACATTTATCCAAAGCTGCGAAAACTGGCGGTGTTCTCGAACACGGATCACCCGGGAGAGCCACTGGAATGGCGCGCGACTTTGGAGTCGTGCCGAAATCTTGGCATTGAGGCAGCCTACGTTCCGTTCTCCGGCGCTCGCGAAATCGAGAATGGGTTGATGGCTGCCGGCAAGGTGGACGCGGATGCTCTCCTCGTGTTTCCCGACGCTGTGACGCTGGTGCATCGTGCGAAGATTGCGGAGCTTGCAATCGCGCACCGGCTGCCTTCGATGTTTGGCTGGTCTGAATATTGTGACGCTGGAGGCCTCTTGAGTTACGGCGCAAACCAGCGCACGACCTATTTTCGGCTTGCCACTTATGCCGATCGCATCCTGCGCGGTGAAGATCCGTCAGATCTTCCGGTCATGCGTCCCGACAAGTTTGAACTTGCAGTCAATCTGAAGACAGCCAGGCTTCTGGGTATCGAGCTGGATGTGTCGTCGATCCTGTTTCGCGCCAGCAAGGTGATCTCCTGAGAGTAGTCATGACGGACGGTGCTGCGCAGTCCTCTTCGTGCACGATGCCTCCGCGTCGCTCGCTGTTCTGCAAGTACTTCGCGACGTTGTTTGTCGCTGCGGTCGTGCCTCTGATACTCGGCGCGGCCGTCGAGGCTTCTTTCGGGTACCGGGACCAGCGCCGCCAGATCAGCGCGGTGCTGCAGGCCGATGCTCGCGCTGCGTCCGACAGGATCGAGGCGTTCACCGATGGCATCCGAGATCAGCTGGGTTGGGTGGTGCAGCTTCCCTGGTCTGCCGGAGGCGATGCGCAACATAAGATCGATGCCTTGCGCCTCCTGCAGCAGGTCCCTGCAATCGTCTCGGTTTCGCTTCTTGATGAGACCGGCACCGAACGGGTCTTTGTTTCCAGGCTGCTTCTGAACAGGACCGGGCGCGGCATTGATATGTCGACGGATCCCGCTGTTCTGGGCGCACGCGCCAACGAAGTCTGGTACGGACCGGTTCAGTACCGGCGAGATTCAGAGCCCTATATGAGGATCGCGGTTGCCGGGAGCCTGCCGGCCGCGGGGGTTGCGATCGCCGAGGTCAATCTGAAGCTGATCTGGGATGTCATCGCAGCCATTAGAATTGGCGAGACCGGCTACGCCATAGTTGTCGATGATTCCGGTCATCTGATCGCACATCCCGATATCAGTCGGGTTCTGCGCGGCCGCGCCAGCTCCGGCAGTTTTGGCCCGATCAAGCATCTCGTTGGCGCGACGAGCGGAGCGGCGGTGATAACCGGGGAACGAGGCAACCCGGTGGTGGCGCTATCCGTTCAGGCCGCCGATGTGGGATGGACGGTGATCGCGATGCAGCCGACCTCGGAAGCCTTTGCATCAATTCGCGCGGCGTTGTGGCGCTCGTCAATTCTCATTGCGTTTGGTGTTCTTATCGCGCTGGCGCTCGCCTATTGGCGCGCGCACAGAATGTCCGGTCCGATCAAGCAACTGGAGGAGGGCGTGGAGCGGATCAGAACCGGACAATTCGAGCATCGCATCAAGATCTTCAGCGGTGACGAGTTGCAGCAACTGGCGTTGCGCTTCAACGAAATGGCTTCTGAACTGGCGATCTCGCAGCAGAAATCTGCGCGGATCGAACGGCTGAAGCAGTTCCTGCCGTCACAGGTCGCCGAATTGGTCGAGCATTCTCATGAACTGCTCGAAGGGCAGCGACGCGAAGTGGCTGTCATTTTTGGCGACTTGCGCGGCTTCACGGCGTTCTCCACGCGAAATGAACCCGATGTCATCATGGCCGTGATGCGAGAGTACTACGAGGCCGTCGGCGCCGTGACGACTCGTCACGAGGCAACGCTCATCGGCTTTGATGGCGACGGAGTCATGCTCCTGGTCAATGCCCCGATCGCATGCGAACAGCCGGCAACGCAAGCGGTCCGGCTCGCGATCGACCTGCAAATGACGGTGCAGTCCCTTGCCGGCAAATGGTGTGACGCCGGCCACGCGATCGGCTTTGGTGTGGGCGTTGCCATGGGTCCGGCAACGGTAGGAACGGTTGGCTATAACGGTCGGCTGGACTACACGGCGATGGGAGCCGTGGTGAATCTGGCGTCGCGGCTCTGCAATCTCGCGAAGGACGCGCAGATCCTGGCCGATCCCACGATCGCCGGAAGGGTAAGGGACAGCGTTCCGTTGGCCTCGCTCGGACAGCGGAGCATCAAAGGCTACGACCAGGCTCTCGAAGTCTTTGCTGTCGCACCTGCTGACCTGCCGTTGAAACCGCCGGGCTCGGCACAACGCCGGCGAGAGAAAGAGCTTCAGGACCACTGATACCCCGGCGTCCGGACGGCTAACGCGTCGCCATCACCACGGCGGCCAGCGTGAGCAGCAGCGCGGCGATCTGCCCTGCCCCGAGCGGCTCGCCCAGCGCCACCGCCGAGGTCACGACGCCGATCACCGGCACCGCCATGGTGCCGATCGCCGCGACCGAGGCCGGCAGGCGCGCGAGCGCTGCGAACCAGCTGACATAGGCGATGCAGAACTGCCCGACGACCGAATAGACCAGGAGCCACCAGCCGAGCGGCGTCACCTGCGACAGATGCGTGGTCTCGACCAGGAGGCCGACGATCGAGACCGGCAGGCAGCCGATCCCGATCTGCCAGGCTGCGGCGGTGAGCGGCGGCAGGCGGATCGGGTACTTCTTCGAGAACACCGTGCCGACGGCAAAGCCGAATGCGCCGACGAGCGCCATGACGATGCCCGGCAGCTTCTCGACGCTGGCGGCAAAGCCGTTGCCGCCCATGATCGTGGCAAGGCCGGCGAAGGCCAGCAGCAGCCCCAGCGTGCGCAACAGCGTCGGCTGCTCGCCGAGCACCGGCCAGGCGATGACCGAAGCCCAGACCGGCATGGTGTAGGCGATCAGCGCCGCCTCGCTCGCCGGCAGCCAGAGTAGCGCCAGCCCCATCAGCACCATCCAGCCGGTGACGTTGAGCACGGCCGAGGTGAGGAGGCGCGGCCAGATCGCGCCCTCCACCTGCAGGCTTTGCCGGCGGATCACCGCAAGCAGCGCCAGCAGCAGCGCGCCGAGCACGCCGGTGACCCCGCGCAGCGTCAAAGGCGGCAGCTCGGCGAGCAGGAATTTCGTCACCGGCCAGTTGAAGCCCCAGCCGACCGAGGTGATCGCAAGGAACATCAGGCCGGCCGGGGCGATGCGCGGCCGCACGCCCGGCGTCGTCGAATCAAGCATGTCAGGTAGTCCGGCAAAATCGACGGTCAGCTTGGCCCGGATTCGCAGGTCCCACCACCACTTCGGCGGGCATGCCTGCCCTCACCTTCCGTAGGGCTACGTGAGTCCTGCTGACGCAATCCCATTGCTCAAAAATATAGCTGCCCTGTGAACAGCGGGATGAAGCTTCCGCATCATCACGGGATGCAAATTTTTTCGGTTGGGAATCCCTGAGGACTCACTGATACTTGGGTCCACAACAGGCGCGGCGCTGACCCCTGTTATCCCCCACAATCCACCATATTTAGTATTTGATTCAGGAACTCGCACTAGTTCTTGACGGGCGCAACGGAGAGTCCTAGCTTTCGGTCCGTTCGGCGCGAGTGAGTTTGCGTCCCGCCGGCACTCCCCCAAAGGGTCTCGCAAATCTCCGCTCCGCCAGCCGGCCAAAGGCTGCGGATGAGGGCTTGTCTGCCCTCGGAATGCAGGCTCTTCGGGCGCCAGAACGGGCCGGCAACAGGCTCGGATGGCATCGAAGACGAAGTGACGTTGTGGGGCGTTGAACGCATGTCGCACGCATCCCCTTGGGGGCGGATGGGTGTGGACATGCCGGCAAGATGATCGATGCGACGCATCGGGGTCGTGCCGGGAAAAAACAGGGCCGGATCCACCGGCTGAACTGCGGTGCCCCAAGGCCGAACGGCTGAAGGCGCCCGCGAGATGCAATGACGACCCGGCACGCCCACAACGAGGGGCGGGACCGGTCAAAGAAAAGGACGGGGCAAGACAATGCGGATTGAGCGGCGCCACACCACCCAAGGACAGTCACCTTATGCGGGAATCGACTTCCGCCTGACCACGTCGGAGATTCGCAATCCCGACGGCTCGGTCGTGTTCAAGCTCGACAATGTCGAGGTGCCGAGCGAGTGGTCGCAGGTCGCCTCCGACGTGCTGGCCCAGAAATATTTCCGCAAAGCCGGCGTTGCCGCGCGCCTGAAGAAGGTCGAGGAGGAATCCGTCCCCTCCTTCCTGTGGCGCTCCGTGCCCGACACCGACGCGCTCAATGCGCTGCCCGAGAAGGAGCGCTATGTCAGCGAGCTCTCGGCCAAGCAGGTGTTCGACCGCCTCGCCGGCTGCTGGACCTATTGGGGCTGGAAGGGCGGCTATTTCACGAGCGACGACGACGCCCAGGCCTTCTATGACGAGCTCCGCTACATGCTCGCCATGCAGATGGTCGCGCCGAACTCGCCGCAATGGTTCAACACCGGCCTGCATTGGGCCTATGGCATCGACGGCCCCGGCCAGGGCCATTATTACGTCGACCCCTTCACGGCTAAGCTGACCAAGTCCAAGTCGGCCTACGAGCATCCGCAGCCGCATGCCTGCTTCATCCAGGGCGTCGGTGACGACCTCGTCAACGAGGGCGGCATCATGGACCTCTGGGTCCGCGAGGCGCGCC
Source organism: Bradyrhizobium sp. SPXBL-02 (assembly GCF_051853065.1). Lineage (NCBI taxonomy): Bacteria > Pseudomonadati > Pseudomonadota > Alphaproteobacteria > Hyphomicrobiales > Nitrobacteraceae > Bradyrhizobium > Bradyrhizobium sp. SPXBL-02. Next base: position 4,474,977 of record NZ_CP182474.1, read on the forward strand.
TGTTCAAGTACGGCTCCGGCACCGGCTCCAACTTCTCGCGTCTGCGCGGCGAAGGCGAAAAGCTCTCCGGCGGCGGCCGCTCGTCCGGCCTGATGAGCTTCCTCAAGATCGGCGACCGCGCTGCCGGCGCGATCAAGTCGGGCGGCACGACGCGTAGAGCCGCCAAGATGGTCGTCGTCGACGTCGATCACCCCGACATCGAGACCTATATCGACTGGAAGGTGAAGGAGGAGCAGAAGGTCGCCGCCCTCGTCACGGGCTCCAAGATCAACCAGAAGCACCTCAAGGCGGTGCTGAAGGCCTGCGTCAACTGCGAAGGCTCGGGCGACGATTGCTTCGACCCCGAGAAGAACCCGGCGCTCCGCCGCGAGATCAAGCTCGCGCGCCGCAGCCTCGTGCCCGACAATTACATCAAGCGCGTCATCCAGTTCGCCAAGCAAGGCTACAAGGACATCCAGTTCGACACCTACGACACCGACTGGGATAGCGAAGCCTACCTCACCGTCTCGGGGCAGAACTCCAACAACTCGGTCTCGCTGAGGGACGACTTCCTGCGCGCGGTGGAAACCGACGGCGACTGGAATCTCAACGCCCGCACCTCGAAGAAAGTGACGAAGACGCTGAAGGCGCGCGACCTCTGGGAGAAGATCGGCTACGCCGCCTGGGCCTCGGCCGATCCGGGCCTGCACTTCAACACCACGATGAACGACTGGCACACCTGCAAGGCGTCCGGCGACATCCGCGCGTCCAATCCGTGCTCGGAATACATGTTCCTGGACGACACGGCGTGCAACCTCGCCTCGGCCAACCTGCTGACGTTCTACAACACCGACACCAAGCACTTCGACGTCGAGGGCTATGAGCACCTCTGCCGGCTCTGGACCATCGTGCTGGAAATCTCCGTCATGATGGCGCAGTTCCCGTCGAAGGCGATCGCCGAGCTCTCCTACGAGTTCCGCACGCTCGGCCTCGGCTATGCCAATATCGGCGGCCTGCTGATGACCATGGGCCTGCCCTACGACAGCAAGGAAGGCCGCGCGCTCTGCGGCGCGCTGACCGCCGTCATGACCGGCATCACCTACAAGACCTCGGCCGAGATCGCCGCCGAGCTCGGCACCTTCCCCGGCTACAAGAAGAACGCCGCGCACATGCTGCGCGTGATCCGCAACCACCGCCGCGCCGCGCACGGCGAGGCCTCCGGTTATGAAGCGCTCAGCGTCAACCCGGTGCCGCTCGACCTCGTCTCCTGCCCGCAAGGAGATCTCGTGGGCCATGCCCAGGCGGCCTGGGATGCGGCGCTCGAGCTCGGCGAGAAGCACGGCTATCGCAACGCCCAGACCACGGTGATCGCGCCGACCGGCACGATCGGCCTCGTCATGGATTGCGACACCACCGGCATCGAACCGGACTTCGCGCTGGTCAAGTTCAAGAAGCTCGCCGGCGGAGGCTACTTCAAGATCATCAACCGCGCGGTGCCGGCCGCGCTGCGCGCGCTCGGCTATCGCGAGAGCGAGATCGCGGAGATCGAAGCCTATGCCGTCGGCCACGGCTCGCTCTCCAACGCCCCCGGCATCAACGCCTCGACCCTCAAGGCAAAGGGCTTCACCGATGAAGCCATCGCCAAGGTCGAGAAGGCCCTGCCGACCGCCTTCGACATCAAGTTCGCCTTCAACAAGTGGACGTTTGGCGAAGACTTCATCCGCGACCAGCTCGGCATCGGCGCTGAAGCCATTGCGGCTCCGGGCTTCGATCTGCTCCAGGCCGTCGGCTTCACCAAGCGCGAGATCGAGGCGGCCAACGTCCACATCTGCGGCGCGATGACGGTGGAAGGTGCCCCGCACCTCAAGGCCGAGCACTATCCGGTGTTCGACTGCGCCAACCCGTGCGGCAAGATCGGCAAGCGTTACCTCTCGGTCGAGAGCCACATCCGCATGATGGCGGCGGCGCAGCCCTTCATCTCGGGTGCGATCTCCAAGACCATCAACATGCCGAACGACGCCACGGTGGAGGACTGCAAGTCCGCCTACATGCTGTCGTGGAAGCTGGCGTTGAAAGCCAACGCGCTCTATCGCGACGGCTCCAAACTCTCCCAGCCGCTCAACTCGCAGCTCATCAGCGACGATGAGGACGAGGACGATGCGGTCGAGTTGCTGCACGAGAAGCCGATGGCGGCGCGCGCCGCGCATGTGGCCGAAAAGGTCGTCGAGAAGCTGGTCGAGCGCATCGTCGTGATGCGCGAGCGCGAGAAGATGCCGGATCGCCGCAAGGGCTACACCCAGAAGGCGGTCGTCGGCGGCCACAAGGTCTACCTGCGCACCGGCGAATACGATGACGGCCGTCTCGGTGAGATCTTCATCGACATGCACAAGGAAGGCGCGGCGCTGCGCTCCTTCATCAACAACTTCGCCATCGCGGTGTCGCTCGGCCTGCAATACGGCGTGCCGCTCGACGAATATGTCGACGCCTTCACCTTCACCCGCTTCGAGCCGGCGGGCCCCGTGCAGGGCAACGACAGCATCAAGTACGCGACCTCGATCCTCGACTACGTCTTCCGCGAGCTCGCGGTGAGCTATCTCTCGCGCTTCGACCTCGCCCACGTCGATCCCAACGAGACGGGCTTTGACGCGCTCGGCAAGGGCGTCGAGGAAGGCAAGGAGCCGGACGAGGACGGCGGCCACCACGCGACCAAGCTGGTCTCGCGCGGCCTCACCCGCTCGCGCACGGACAACCTCGTCGTGATGCGCGGCGGCTCGACCGCGGTCAGCCAAGGCAACGACAGCGCACCCTCAGGCGGCAGCCGCGTCACGGCGCTGGCCGCCCACGGCACCTCGTCCCGCCTCAGTGACACCATCGAAGGCGCCGTCGCCCTGAAGCAGGAAGCCCAGCACGACCTGTCGCCGACGGAGAAGCTCGAGCAGCTGCAATGGAGCAAGGCCGGCACCGCCGCGACCGCAGCCCCCACCAAGGCCGAGCGCCGCGCCGAGGCGAAGGCGAAGGGCTACGAGGGCGAGATGTGCAGCGAGTGCGGCAACTTCACGCTGGTGCGGAATGGGACGTGTATGAAGTGCGATACGTGCGGAAGTACGACGGGGTGTTCCTGAGGTACAACTTTCTTAGGGCAACGTAAAAGGCATGGGCGGCTATTAAGCCGCCCATTTCTGCAATGAAGACGACTTATCTCGATAGCAACGACTTCTCAGACATCTCCGCGAAGGGACTATTGCATTACGAGAACGCCGAAGTGCTGGCTGTACTAAGGCACGCTCGAAGTAGTGGTCAGGCGTCCATTCGATTGCCGCCACCGCTGCTACGCTCCTTACGTCTATATCTTCAGATGCGACGCTCGATTTGGTGAGCATTTGAAGACATGATCTAATCAGAGGACGCGGTACCCGAGATGGAGCGACATACTCCGCATGCTTTAGCTTTTTGAAAAGCTGGGATGGGAGCGAAGCGATACCCATCGCCCATAGACGAACGAAACTGGTAGCTTCGCAAGTTATTAGCGCAAGATATTGATAAGGGCCCACACTTCGAGGATTGAAGCAGTGTCAAATCGGCTCGACGAAGCACGGCAGACAGTACGAACGCTCCTAGACGACCTTGAAACGGTCACGGTCAGAACCGAAGGAATTCTGATGAAGGCCAAACGATTGGCACGTCTAATGCGCGACTCGGATGCGCAATATTGGCTGGAGTTGGAGACCTCGGGCTACCCAAAAGACTCCTTCAAAACTTCCAGCTTGGGCACGTGCGAGAAATACGCAACCAAATCGGGACGAGTCGATTCCGGAGGCAAATACTACGTGCCAAGCCTGCCTCAACTCGAAGCGATTGGGGAAGGATACAAAGAGCGGGCTGACGCCTTCAATAAGCCTGCTGATAAGTCTGTGGTGATAGAGGATTTTCTGGCAAAAAAGGCGACCGAAGATTTCCTTGCAAATCGTGCCAAGCAACAGATTGCCGCTCGAAAACTATACAACGACCACCACGCTCTAGTGGTGGCCCTTCGAGACTCGGTTCACAGCTACGCTACGGACGTTTATATATCCATCGAGTTAGGTGACGCAGCCCAGGACATTTTTGAGCAAGCGAGGAATCGGGTTGACAACTTTATCAGATCCTACGCTCCGAAGGCCGCAGAACAGATCATAGCCGTAAACGAGCGAATGGCAGACGATTCAGCTGAGGCCTTTTCCCATGCCCTCACGACTTGTCGACGACTCCTGCTCACAATCGCTGACGCGATATATCCCGCTCGGTCCGAGCCGTATATCGATGGGAGAGGAAAATCACGTGACGTGGGCTACGAAAGTTACAAAAATCGCCTCTTAGCCTATCTCGAACAAAGCGCAGCAAGCGCAGGCTCACGAGCACTAATCGAATCCGGTCTGGAACACCTGGCCGCCCGCTTAGACGCAGTGAATAGCAAGGTGTCGAAGGGGGTCCACGTAACCGTGACCGAGGAAGAAGCTCGCCTAGCTGTGATCCACACCTACCTTTTCTTAGGTGAAATCGCCCAGGCGACCGAGTAGCCCGTAGAATGGGTAGAGCCCGTGCGAAACCCATCATCTGTCCGCGCGTATGGCGATGAGTTCGCTTCACTCTACCCATCCTATGAGTTGTCTTCGCATCGGAGATCGGCGCTGCTCATCAATACCCACCGCCGAAATTGCCTTTGCGGCCGAGCACTTCCCTCCTAAACTACCTCCACCGCCGGCATGAGTTCCGACGGGCCCGGTAGAAGCGGAGTCAACTTATGCCCAAACCGGAAAGCTTCCCGATCGAAAAGATCTTCGTTCCCACGAAGCAGAAGAAGACCATCAACCCCGAGACCGTCGCGGAGATCGCGGAAAGTATTCTGGAGATCGGACAACAGGCCCCCATTTCCGTTTGGCGCGACGGAGACCGCCTGGTTCTGGTCGAGGGGCTGCATCGGTTAGAGGCCTGCAAGGCGCTCGGCGAGACGACCATTCTCGGCGTCCTGGTCCCGGCCGAGCTTGCTCAACACAAGCCGCAGCTAGCCGAACGCCCCGAAGTCGAGGCAGAGCGCATCAAGATGGCGCGATTGAAGCAGCTGCGCCTGGAGAAGGAAGCCGCCGAGGCTTCGATGGCTGCCTTGAAGGGCGTCGGCGCAACGCAAGCGCCGCGCAGCCGTTCGGCGAAAGGCGCTCGCGACAATCCGAAGGCATCAGCGGACCGGACGGCGAAATCGACACCGAAATCATTGTCGGACTGGATCACGCAGCAGAAGAGCAGCGGCGGGCGTTATTGATTGTCGTCGCCAGAATCTCTGGTGATAGCTCGTAGCTTGTAGGGTGGGTTAGCGCAGCGTAACCCACCTCTGTTCGTATCCGCAGAGACAGAAGCGGTGGGTTACGCCGCGCGAACTGCGCTTCGCGCAGTCGCGGGGCTAACCCACCCTACGAGACTGTGAATCTTTTGTACCGCGCGTCAGACGAATGTGATTCTCTGGGCAGACTGATCTGCTGGAGAGGATGATGGCTGACGACGGACTTTTTGGTGAATTGCCGGAGCAGTCGGCACGAACCGAAGCGGTGCCGCAAGGCGCACCTCGGCTGCGCGAGCCTGTGCGCAATCAGGTCGAATTGCGAGCGGTCGATATCGACAGCCTGATCGGGCAGGATCATCCAGCGCGGGTGATCTGGGCTTATGTCGAAGGGCTGGACCTGAGCGAGCTGGAAGATCGCGTCAAGGCACGGGAAAACAGGCCGGGCCATCCGGCGCCATCGCCACGGTTGTTGCTGGCGCTTTGGCTGTACGCCGCGAGCGATGCCGTTGGCAGCGCGCGGGCGCTGGACCGGCTCTGCGACAGCCACGACGTCTACCGCTGGCTCTGCGGTGGCGTGTCGTTGAACCATCACGGGCTGTCGGACTTCCGGGTCGGCTGTGCCGACTTGCTCGACCGTTTGCTGGTTGAACATCTGGTGGCCCTGAACGAGGCAGGGCTGGTCGATCTGGAGAAGCTGACCCAGGACGGGGTGCGGATACGAGCGAATGCCGGGACCGGATCGTTCCGGCGGGAGGCGACGCTGGATCGGCAGATGGCGCAGGCCGAGGCCATTGTGGAAGAGCTCAAGCGCGAGGTCGATGCGGACCCGGAAGCCAGCAATCGGCGGATCCGGGCCGCCAAAGAGCGGGCGGCGCGCGAACGCAGCGAGCGGGTGCAAGCCGCGCAGGCCGCGCTGGCCGAGATCAAGCGCAAGCGAAAACAGCTCGACGACAAGGGCGGCAATGGCAAGAAGCCGAAGGAGCCTCGGGCCTCCACCACCGACCCGCAGGCCAGGGTGATGAAGATGGCCGATGCCGGCTTCCGTCCGGCCTATAATGTGCAGGTGGCTAGCGCGGCTGGCGAACTGATCGTGGTCGCGATCGATGTCGACAACAGCGGCTCAGATCGTGGCTTGATGCGCCCGATGCTGGAGCGAACGCGCGCTCGGCTGAAGCGCTTGCCACGCCGCTACCTCGCCGATGGCGGGTTCTGCACTGGCGACGACATCGAATGGGCGCATGGCGAGGGCATCGAGGTTTACTGTCCACCGCCCCAATCCAGGAGCGGTGTCGATCCCTTCTTACCCCGGAGCAGCGACGGTCCTGGCATAGCGGCCTGGCGTGCTCGCATGGCCAGCGAAGCCGGCAAGGCACAGTACCAGGCCCGTACCATCTGCGAATGCATCCATGCCCGCTGGCGCAACTGGGACCTCAGGCAACTGACCGTGCGCGGCATCGAGAAGGTCCGTGCCGTCGTGCTCTGGTACGCCCTCACCAACAACATCCTGCAAGGGCATCGTCTCGCAAAAGCATAGATAACCAACAGCCTGACGCCGCCGGCTTCCCCCATCAAGGGGCGATACCACCCCTTGATGCCGAAGCCGAAACAAAACGAATTGGCTCACAGGCTCTACGCACCATCTCCACGCTCGCGCCCGCAGTTCCAGCCTCACGATCAAACTCTCTCCCGAATTCCTACAAATCTCTGCCATCGACCAAAGGTAGAATGCTGCCGGTGAAGCGTGGTCAACAACGCGACTTGCAAGAAAATCTGCACGCGGGCCCGCTTCCGACAATGGAACTGGGAGTTACGCCATGCAGCATCTGCCGAACGACACCTTCGACGTCACCCTCGACCAGTTTGGTCAAATCGCGACCGTGTACGGAGACCCCGGCTTTCCTTCAAGCACGGACGTCGTCGGCGGCAACGACACCGTGACGGCCACCGTCACCGAGCGCAATACGCAACTCACTGTTTTCGGCGACGACCACACGACGCTGCTTGGTCACTCGCAAGGCGGAAACGACACGCTCATTGCCGACATCGGCGGTGGCTGGAACACCGCGCTCGTGGTGGGCGACACCCAATCGATGATCGACGACGCCAAAGGCGGCCACGACACCACCGTCGCGGATGCCTATGGCACCGTCTACACCACCGTTTCGGCCTTCGGCGACGTCGCGGGCGACATGTCGGGCAACGCGCGGGGCGGCAATGACGACATCACCGGCTCGATCGGGTGGCGTGGCGGCGCCAATTTGTTCGCGGGCGATGCCGGCGGTTCCATGATCGACACCTCGCACGGCGGCAATGACACGATCGATGTCAGCGTTCTCACCATCGATGGCGGAGCAACCGTCAGCGGCGACGCGATCGGCGCCATGCGCGGCCTTGCGCAAGGCGGCAACGACAATCTGACCGCCACCCTGGACGGCGACAGCCCGATATCCGGCGCCAGCCTATCGGGGGATTCGTCGACCTCACTGATGGATCTGACCCAAGGCGGCGACGATATCTTGACCGTCAAGATGGCCGGCCAGTACGCGGATGCGAGCTCGTCGGTGTTCGGCGACGCGCCGATCATGGCGGGTCACGCCCACGGCGGCAACGATATTCTCAACGGCAGCGCCGGCCGGGACTTCATGTATGGCGATGCGCGGATCTACACGCCTGCATCACCAGGCTCGATCACCGGCGGCAACGATACGCTGAACGGCGGCGCCGGCGACGACCAGCTTTGGGGCGGAGGAAACGGCGACATCTTCGTCTTCAACAAAGGTTCCGGCAACGACACGCTCAACGACTTCGACCAAGGCAACAAGGCGATGGGCAGCACCGCGACCGAGCACGATTTGATCGACGTGCACGATTACGGCTTTGCTGACTGGACGGCGCTGTCGAGCCAGATCAAGGACAATGCCGCCGGCGATGCCGTGGTTCACCTCTCGGCGAACGACACCATCACCCTCGACGGCGTCCACGCTGCGAGCCTGCACGCGACCGACTTCCTCATCTGAGCGCGCAGGTTGGATTTCGCCGAGCAGACGCGCGAAGCGCGTCTGCTCGGCGTAGCCCGCCTCCGCAGAAGCAAGAATGGTGGATTACGCGTTCGGCAAAAGAGCTCGTGGGATGTGGCAACAAAGGCGGCCATCCGCAGGTATCGCGATCGGCGACTCTTTGCCGGATGCATCGAAGATGCAGCGGCAAAATCTCACCACATGGCCGCCACGCGGGCGACAGCCCACAATCGCGATTTCAGCGCAAACGCGACGGAGGCTCGCGGCTTCATCGATATTCGGGAGCCATTTGCAATGTTGAGTGCGGTGGGAAACAAGCCAACCGGAAAATCCGGCCGGCGCGGCGGCAAGAAGAAGTCGGGACATCGGACCGGGGCCGGCGAGCAACGCGCAAGTGCAGCGCATCAATTGCCGGATACCTCGGCGGAGAACAGGCAAGAGACCGAGCAAAAGACCGAGCAAGAGCCGCGCCGACAGATCAGTGCGGAGATACCGTCGGCTGCAGCCTTGCCGGACGAGGCTTCCGGGATGGAGATCGCTGCAAGCCCGCCCGTCGCACCGGTCGAACCCTTGGAGGCCAGCACGCAGGCGATTGCCGACGCCTATAGCGACTACCTCAGGACGTCACTCGAGCAAGCCTGGAGCTTCCTGGGAAAGCTCGCGACGGCGCGCTCACCCGTCGAGGCGTTTGAGATTCAGATGGCGTACGCGAAGCAGGCGTGCGACTCGTTTGTCGCCGAATCCCAGAAGATCACCGAGTTGCATGAACAATTGACCAGACAAAGGGTCATGCATCTTGAGGGGTTCGTGGCCAAGCTCACCCAGACGACGCTCGAAATCCGCGCGCTACGCCACTAACGGTAGCTGCGTATTGCGGCGCCGGCGTAACCCTCCGGCTCTCCGCGCGCCGAGACGAAAGAGGTGGGTTACGCTACGCGACTGCGCTTTGCGCCGTCGCGGAGCTAACCCACCCTACCCGCTTGAGGACCGCCTGGAGTTCAGTACCCTGACTTCGTGCCGGTGGTCGGCCTCGTGCTCGCGCCGGTGGTTTGACCTGTGGTTTGTCCTGGAGCGTAGCTCGACGCGCCGGGTTTGGTGCTCTTCGAGGCCTTCGCCTGATGCTTCTTCTTATGCCCAGGAGCGTAGCTGGAAGCGCCTGGCTCGCCCTTCTGGGAACCCATTTGCTGCATCTCCTGACCTGGCGTCTTGCTCGATACACCCTGAGCAAACACGGCTGGGGCTGTAGCCATGACAACGGCAGCCGAAAGCGCGATGATCCTTGCTTTCATGTTGTCCTCCTCGAACAAGCCCCCTCAAAGGAAACGGAATGGACCAGCGCCCGTTCCTCTCAGCGAACGCTCATGGTGAGACCAGCAAGGCGATCGCACGACACCGCCCTGTCGCGCATCATGTGCCGGGCCCGCCATAATTTCTCCTTTGCACACGCGTTGTGTCGGACAGCGGCGAGACCTATCCTTGATCGGACTGCCTCCCATTGACGCCCGACCGGATGGAGAGCGCATCGATGCCTGACACGAACGACCCCAAACCCGAGACCGGCAAGACCGATGACGCCAAGCTTGAAACCGCCAAGCCGGACGAGGCACGTGCCGACAGCGGGCTGACTCGGGCCTACGACCGGATCAAGAGCGCCGAAGAAGATCTTGCGCGGTTGGACCGGCTGGTTTCCGGAATGGAACGCAGCAGCGAAGCCCCGCGGACCTCGCACGCAAGCGCCGCCGCCACCGCAGCCGCCACGTCCGCAAACAAGGCGGCGGGGCCTGATGCCAAGCCTCTCAACACCAAGCCTCTAAGCACCAAGCCTCGCGATCAGGGCCTGAGGGGAGACAAGGCCATGATGCGCGCTTTGGTCATTCTCGTGCTGGCGATCGGCCTGCTCGGTGCCGCCGTCGCCTCGCAATACAGCGACGAGGCGACATCGATCGGCAAGTCGATCATGGCGCGATGGGCTCCGCCGGCCGCGAGCACACCCCCACAGGCGTCCGCGGCGGACAATCCGGCGCAGCCGGCGACGGTGCTGCTGGCGGCCGCGGATGAGCCGAGCCCGGTGCCTGCGCCGCCGGCGCCCAAGGACGCGGAAAGCGCTTCCAGGCCTGCCGCCGCGGCGGCCGAGCCGTCATCGTCCGAGCTCGCGCAATCGCTCAAGACCATCACGAGCGAGCTTGCGAACATCAGCGGCAAGCTCGAGCAGCTGAAGAGCCGCAGCGAGCAGACCCTGCGCGACCAAGCCGCCACCATCGAGCAGCTCAGGGGCGCGCAGGAGAAGGATGCGGCGGACAATGCGCGCCTCGCCGCCCAGGTCCAGGCGCTGCAAACGCAACTGAGCGCAACATCGGCCTCATCCGCCTCTGCGGCCGCCAAGCCCGTCGTGCGCAGCGTCGTGAACAACGATGCGCGTGCCCGGGCGCACGTACCAGACGCCCCGCCACGGCGCGCCAGGCCGCCGCGAGGCCCCTGGATGCCGCCGCCCTATATGGCCGGCCCCTATTACGGCGATCCGGATTGGTGAGCCCGTTTCGCGAAGGGCGCGATTGGATTTGAAGTGCCGTAGGGTGGTTAGCCTGCGGCGGCGCGAAGCGCAGTCCGCTGGCGTAACCCGCGATTTCCGCGGAGGCAGATATGGTGGGTTACGCCCTGTGATTGCGCTTCGCGCAATCACAGGGCTAACCCACCCTTACGGACCTACGCTCCCCTCACCGGACTTCGCTCATCGTCACCTTGGCCGCGATCCCCGTCAGCTCGGGCTCTTGCGGCGCCAGCTCCTCATCGGAAGATGGGCCGAACGAGACGTCAGTCATTCTGCGTTTGACCTGTTCGCAGGTCTTGCGAACGTCTTCGGTGAACAGCGCGCATTCTTCGATACGCTTGAAGATCTTCCGTCCTTCTTCCCGATAACCTGCCGCCGTTTCCCGCATGAAGGCGATCGCATCATGAACCTGGGCCGTCAGCGCCTCGCACTTTTGCGCGGCGTCGATCAACTCGGTGCCCATGGCCTCGATCTCTTTCGCAGCGGACTCATAGTCGCGAATGACCGCTTCGGCACTGAGCGCACCGACGCGCGACACGCCCGCGGTGTGCTCAACGTAATCAGGCAGATTAATTGAAGTAATGGAGCTTCCCGACCGGATCGAACTGATATCGGCTTCGAGTTGGACCAAGTTCACTCCGTCCCGTCTGTGCAATTGTTCGACACTTGCCATGACTGTTCTCCCAATACGCGCCCAGAACCCCAAGCAGCATTGGGTTTATTACGGGGATAAGTGCCGTTCTACCTCTATGTATTCTTGACAGTCTCCACTTTGCCATTTTTGCCCAATCGCAAACTCTGCACGCAGAGATGGGCAGGCATCAAACTTCAATTTTCCCGTGTACCAAATGACGTTGTGCCGTAAGGGTGGGCAAAGGCGCCCTCGCGCCGAGCCCACGATCTTCCGATCCGGCCCCAGACGCGTGGCACGCTTCCGCCTTCGCTCTTCGAGCTACGGCGGACAAGTCGCTTTGCCCACCCTGCGAATTGTCGCCTACCACCAATACGGCCAGCGCCATCCCTCATAGCGCACGTAGGACGGCACGAAGGGCGGGCCGTAGGGATCGACCTTGTCGTCCTCGGGGCGATAGCGATAGCGCGGGACGATGTTGTAATCCCACGGCGTCGGCCTCAGCACGGGCGCCGTGACGATGAGCCGCTCTTGTGGGGCGCGAACGACGACGGCTTTCCGCGCCCTCGCTTCCGCACCCGATGTTGCAAGGCTGCTCAGCACGAGCGCCGTTCCGAGCGCAAAGGCGGCGGTCATCTTTGTCATGCGTTGGTCTCCTTCGCTCAAAGAGTGCAAAAGGATGCCACGCAAGGCAAGCAAATTTCGCGCGAGGTGCGGACATCATGGCTGTCGGCTTTGGCGCTCCGACCTCTCCCCGTCATTGCGAGCGCAGCGAAGCAATCCAGAGTCCCTCCGCGGAGACAGTCTGGATTGCTTCGCTTCGCTCGCAATGACGGGAATAGAGCGGCGAGCGTAGTGCAGACGGCGACCGATGCCGCTACGAAACCCTACGCCGCATCCATCTCCTCCGCCGCCCCCGCCACCAGCCGGTCGAGGCCGACCATCAAGAGATCGGCGATGTGCATCAGCTGATACAGCGGAATGTCCGCCTCGCCCTGCTCGGCCGACGCCACGAAGGCCGGCGTGACACTGAGGTGTTCGGCGAGCTGGGCCGTGGTGTAGCCGCGGGCCTCGCGCGTAGCCTTGACGCGCGCGCCGATGCCGCGGCGGTGCCGGGCCTGCTCGTCCGTCGTCATCATCACCGCCTGCTCGTCCGCGCTCGCATAGCCGTCCGCGAACGCGCTGCCGATCAGCCGGCCCTTGCGCCAGGCGACGCGGCAGCCCTTGCGCAGGCCGCTCCTGAAGATCAGCGTGAACTGCTCGGCGACCCACAGCGACGCGTTGAGCTCCAGCCGCGCGCCCGTGCCGGAGACGTCGCGGATCGTGCAGGGCACGGTGACGGTGCTGCCGCTGCCATTGTCGAATTCGACGATACCGGTCCTCAGCGTGTGATGCCTGACTGCGGCGCGATGATCGCTCATGACGGCTCCCGAAGCGCAATTCTTATCGGGGCGAAGATAGCGCGGAATTTTGGCTCAACTCCTAAACGTCGGGCGAAACGGCGGGGACCGGACGGCATGGTAAAGAAATTCCTCCCCACCTGCGAAAGTCACTCGCGCGCGCGTCGCAGGGCCTCTCCCAGCTTCTTCCTCTGCTTGTCCCAGCGCTCCTGCTCGGCCTCGGCGCGCGCATCGAGCGCGGCGCGCTCGGCTTCGATCGCCTCGGCCTTAACGTCATGCTCGCGCCTTGCCTTGTCGAGCGCGGCTTCCGCAGCAGTAACCGCCTTGTCGCGGCGTGCGCGCTCCCTGGCGCGGGCGGCCTCTTCCTTGGCACGCTCTGCCTCGCGCCGTCGCTCCTCCTTCTCGAACGCCGCCGCGGCCTTGCGGGCCGCCGCATCATCGATCGCGCGCGATGCTGTCCGGGCCGCCTTGGCAGGACCCTTCTGCGATCCCGATTTGATCTTCGACTTTCTCCTGGGCCTCGTCTCGCCCTCGCCGAGATCGGTCGGAAGCTCCGCGCTTTCGGTGAACGGGCCATCCGAGCCGACCGGGCGCCTGAGCACGACACCCGGCTTTGCCATGGTCGCGGCGACGATGTCGGGGTCGTCCGTCTCCTTGGCAACGCCTTGATGGAACAGATTGGAGCTGGCGCCCCAGGCGGCAAGCGCCGCCTTCATGGAGGGCGCGGCGATCGCCTGATCGTAGAAGCCGAGCGAGGTCTGGTAGGTCTTCAGTTTTCTTTTCAGCTGTTTTGCCATCTCGCCCCGATCGTAGCTCGCCGCTCGCCAGCGATGTAGCCCGCACTACGAGCTTCCAAGCAGCGCATCATAGCCTTGCGCGCTGAACGCCAGCAGACAGAAGCCGTGCCCGAACGGATCGGCCAGCATCGCGATCCGCCCATAGGGCGCATCGCGCGCGCCCACCTCGAGGATCGCACCCGCAGCGAGCGCACGCGCGACGGCTGCGTCGACATCGTCGACGACGACGTCGATATGCACCGGCGTCCAGTGCCGCTCATAGCGGCGACGATCGCCGCCGGCGCCGACCGTGCCGGCCTGCTTGGTCAGGAGATACACCGGCGCCGGCCAGCCGTTGAGCTCGACGAAGTCGGCGCCGAAGCGGCGGCCGACCGTGAGGCCAAAGGCTTCGGTGTAGAACGTCGTGGCTTTCGCCACGTCGGGAACATCGATGTTGAGAAGGAAGCTCATGAGGGGCTCGTCGCAGATTGCGAAGCGAGCCTAGCCCGGATGGAGCGCAAGCGTAATCCGGGATGGTGCCGCACCCGACGGCCGTGATGAATCCCCCCGCAACGGACGAACGCCACCATGGCATCATGCCATTGTTTTGCCCGACGGGTCAAATGTTTCGTTCGGGATTACCGAATATAAACAAAGCCCCAGGATTCCAAAGGCATGTCTACTGTGCATGGGGTTGTTTTTCGAAAAACTTCTTGCTTGGCCGCGCCCTCACTCGCCATGTTCGTCGCGCGTTTCTCGGTGATATCGCACCGGCAGGTAACGCTCGGCCCACGCCGTTGGCAGCTTTTCCTTGCTTTCCCGGTTCCCGCCTCTACGGTCGCGCCGCGAACGAACCCGCGAGACAAGACCCGTCATGACCGACACGATGAAATGCCCGACCTGCAATTCCGAGCACGCCTATCAGGACCGCGATCTCTGGGTCTGCCCGGAATGCGGCCATGAATGGAGCGGCGCAGCGGAAGCGGCTGCAGACACGGCGCAGGATGCGGGCGTGCGCGATGCCAACGGCAATGTGCTTGCCGACGGCGACAGTGTCATCGTGATCAAGGATCTCAAGATCAAGGGCTCGTCCTCGGTGGTCAAGGGCGGCACCAAGGTGCGCAACATCCGCCTGCAGGACGCCAGCGACGGCCACAACATCGCCTGCAAGATCGACGGCATCGGCGCGATGAATCTGAAGTCGGAGTTCGTGAGGAAGGCCTAGCTCGCGCTCCAGGGGCGGCGCTCAGCCACCGAGCACGTTGCCCCAGCCATCGAACAGATAGGTCTTCCAGGCCACAGTCCCATCCGCGCCGGGCCGGCTGGCGCTGCGGTAGTCGTCGGCCTGATCGGCGGTCCAGGTAATGATCGTGTCGGAGAGACGATCGTGCAGGATGGCGGGCTCGGTGGGGTCGAAGGCGTCCATGGGACGAAGCGAGGGATGCGTCATGGCGCCTCCAACGCACCAGCAGCAACAAAGTTGCGGCAATGCCGCATGGAACCGGGCGTTGCACCTCGGCAACACCTGCCTCGAAAAGCCCGCAACCGCCGATTTGCGCCATTGCGCCGCCACAACGTGGCCCGAACAATGGGCGTGCTGCGTGCCTTTCCGTGCAAGACTGTTTCGTCAGACTGTTTGCATCACCACTGTTCGAGCCAGATGCTTCGAACAGACCGTTTGGAGGCAGGGATCATGAACGATCGGCGGTCTCTTCTGGTGGCGGTGTCGTGTCCCTCGGCCGTTCTCGCCGGCTGGCTCGCATTGTCTCTCTCGGCCTATGCGCCTGCGCTGATCGAGAACAGCGGTGCCAATGCAGCCGCCATCTCGCGCGCCAAGGATCACGCCAAGGATCACGGCCGCATCGACCTCGCCGACGTGCCGCGCGCTGCGACCATCGAGGATGGCCTCGTCTTGACCGCCGACATCGCTGCCGCCGTCGCTGCGGCCCCTGCCGCGCCAGCAGAGGTGACGCCCGAGCAGCCCGCCTCCACCGTCAAGCTTGCCTCGGCCGACCCGGTGCTGATCCTGCCGGCGGAACCTGCTCCCGCGCCGCAGATCTCCCCCGAACCGGAGCCGATCGTCAGCGAGATTGCCCCCGCCCCTCTGCCCGACCCCGTCAAGCTCGCATCCGCCGATCCCACCGAGATCGTGACGACGGACGCATTGTCGCCCGCGGCGATCGCGAGCGGTCCTGTCGCGCCTGCGAGCAAGGCGTCTCCGCCCGCCGACACCGTCGCCGTGCTCGACGAATGCTTCGTCATGGATACCTGCATCGACCGCTATCTCTGGGCGCTCTATCAGCGCACCGCCAAGGAAGACACGATCAAGGTTCAGGAGCGGCGCGCGGTCACCATCAAGCGCAAGGGCAAGACCGTCACGGTGATGCGCAGCTTCACCAAGCTGGTCGATCAGGACTTCACCTGGAAGGATCCGAACGCGGCCGATCGCGCCGGCATGTCGATGATGGACTACGTCATCGGCGGCATGGACAAGAGCTTCAAGCAGAAGCTGTTCCGCATGATGCTCGCGGCCGAAGCCGCCGGCCTGTCGCCGGGCATCACCAGCGCGTTCCGCGACGATTATCGCCAGTCGATCGCAAGCGGCCTGAAGGCCGCGTCCAACCGCTCCTATCACGGCGGCAGCACGCGCGGCGGGTATGGCCACGGCATGGCCGCCGACATCGTCAGCACGCAAGGCAATAACCGGGCGCAGCGCTGGGTCTCGACCGAAATTCTGTGGAAGTGGGTCGATGCCAACGGCAAGGCGTTCGGCATCGGCAGGCCCTATCTCGGCCGCGATCCGCCGCATGTCGGCCCGATCGACGGCAAGGAATATATCTCGAAGCGCGGCACCTCCGATCGCAAGGACGTTGCCAGCGCCAAGCCGAAGAAGCCGCGCGCCATCGCCAACGCCAAGCCGCCGAAGGCCCACGCCGCGCGCGAGCAGAAGAGCCCGGCCAAGCCGCAGAAATCGGCGCAATCGGCCGTCAAGCGCGCGACCTGACGGTTTACGGCTTGCGCTCCGCCGTCGGCAGCGGCACCAGCCGCATCTCGGCCGAGCCGGCGTCCTGCGTGCGCACCAGCACCGCAAAGACCGTGTCGACCGCGCGCCGCACGGCCGAGCCCATCGCTTCGCCCTTGGCCAGATGCGCCGCGATCAGCCCTGTGAGGAGATCGCCGGTGCCGTAGGGGCGGATCGGCAGGCGCGGCGTCGCAAAGCGCGACAATCGCCCGTCGCTGCACAGGATCGTCTCCACCTGCCCGGCCGCCGTGTCAGCGAGGGTGCAGCCGGTGGCGACGACGTCGGTGCGGCCCGTCCCTGCCAGCATCGCACACGCCGCACTCAGGCCCTCGGCATCTGCAATCGTCGCTCCAGAGAGCAGCTCGAGCTCGAACTGGTTCGGCGTCGTCAGGTTCGCCGCCGGCAGCAGCCGGTGCCGGACCACGTCCAAAATGCCGTCCGCGACATAGACGCGGCCGTCGTCACCGATCACGGGGTCGCAGAGATAGACCAGCTTCGCATTCCGCGTGTGCGCCCGCTCGACGAAATCGGCGATCACGCTGGCATTGCCGGGCGAGCCGAGATAGCCGGTGACGAGCACCGCGGCCTCGTCGACCAGGCCGCGCTCCTCGACACCTTTCAGGAGATCGGCGACCAGCTCGGTCTCCAGCACCCGTCCGCGCAGGCTCGGATAGCGCGGATGGTTGGACAGCAGCGTCGTCGGCACCGCCGCAACGTTCACGCCCTCCGCCTGCATGGCATACGCGGCCGCGCTGTTGCCGACATGGCCGTGGACCACCTGGCTCTGGATCGAGATGACGAGCATGAAGGAGGTCCGTACGGACAAACGCGGGGCGATGCAAGTGTCGCCCGGATCTCGCGCTTCAGCGTCGGGCCAATTCCCCGAGATAGGCGCAGAACATGTCGGCCAGCCCGTCGGCATGACGCGCAATCTCGGCCTCGCTGCGCCGGGTCTCCGAAAATCGCTTGCCGGCCTCGCTGAGCGTGGTCGTGATCAGCTCGCCGGCGAGGCCGCGCGTCGCATTGGAAGCTTTGGGCAGCGCCTCTCGCATGAAGACATCGACGATGCCCCTGCTGGCCGCCCGGGCCTCGCGCGCTTCGGGCGCGTCACGATAGAGCGGCGCGGCGTCGTTGAGGGCCGTGCGCATCGCAGCCTCCTCGCACTCGGAGCGGATGAAGGCATGGACCAGCGCGCGCAACCGCGCCGGTGGCGGCTTGGCGCGATCCGCGAGGATACCGCGCAGCAGCTCGCTCGTATGCCGCCACTCGTCGCTCTGGAGACGAAACAGGATCGCGGCCTTGTTTGGAAAATATTGATAGAGCGACCCGACGCTCACCCCGGCCCGCTCCGCCACCCGCGCCGTGGTGAAACGCTGCGCGCCCTCCTTCGCGAGAACCTGAACAGCCGCATCCAGAATGGCCGCCACCAGCTCCGTCGAGCGAGCTTGCTGCGGCTGTTTTCGTGAAGAAATTGAACGGCTTCGACGGTCGGCCATGGCTCGCTCGGGCAATGCGAATAGGAAACGCGACGAATTAGTCGTATTTCAATCGGCGCGCAAGCACGCGCTTCTTTCGCCAAACTCTGGAGACTTCGATGACCATCCCGACCATCGCTTCGCTTGCGCCGCTGCTGGATCGCCTGTTCGGCGAAGCCGAGGCAGCAAGCGAGGCAACGGAAGCCGCAGTCGCAGACCTGTCCGACGCAGAGCGGGAGCGGATGATGCGGAGCAAAACCGAATATCGCAATCTCTATGGACGCCTGAAGGACGCACCGCTTCCGGTCTCGCGCGAGACCGGAGCGCTGCTCTACATCCTGACACGCGGCTCCCGCGCCCGGTCCATCGTCGAGTTCGGCACCTCGTTCGGCATCTCGACACTGCACCTTGCCGCAGGCCTGCGCGACAATGGCGGGGGGCGCCTCATCACCAGCGAGTTCGAGCCGTCCAAGGTTGCCCGGGCGCGAGACAACCTCTCGGCCGGCGGCTTGATCGATCTCGTCGACATCCGCGAAGGCGACGCGCTGAAGACGCTCAGCACCGGCCTGCCCGAAACGATCGATCTCGTACTGCTCGACGGTGCCAAGGCGCTCTACCCCGAGATCCTGGATCTGGTCGAAGGGCGTCTGCGGCCGGGGGCGATCATCGTCGCCGACAATGCCGACGACAGCCCTGACTATCTGGCACGGGTGCGCGCGCCCGGCAGCGGCTATATGTCCACTCCCTTTGCCGAAGACGTCGAGCTCTCGGTGCGGATCAGTTAGGGCCGGGTCGAAGAATCGAGCCATCTCGAGCCGCCGCACGATCGTCGCGCGGCGGCCTCCCGTCAGCCCGTCGGCCATGTCGCAGGTTCGTCATTCCCACGTGATATTCGCGACAGCCGCGCGGTATCTTCCTCACGCCGAGAGGCTCATGACCTCCGCCTTCAACGCCTATACGGCTCTCGCCCTCGCCATCGTGTTCGAGGTCACCGCGTCGGCGTTCCTGCAGCAATCCGCCCAGTTCACCCGTCCCTGGCCCACGCTGGCGATGGTGCTGTTCTACGTCGCCTCGTTCTACGCGCTCTCGGTGGCGATCCGGGTGATCCCGTTGAGCATCGCCTATGCGATCTGGGGCGGGGTCGGCATCATCCTGACCGCCACCGTTTCCTTCGTGCTGTTCCGTCAGATCCTGGACGCCGCAGCCTTCGTCGGCATTGCGCTGATCGTCTCAGGAGTCGTGATCATCAACCTGTTCTCGGAGACCACGTTGCGTTGACGCGCGCGGTTACCGGCTCTGAGCGGGCGTGGGCGGACGCGGGGCGGACCGGGGCGCCTTGGCACCGGGCTTGGCCGCCCCCCGGGGCGGCGGCTCATCAACCGATGCCAGGTAAGCGGCGAGCGCTTTCGCCGAATCGGAGCTGGTCACGTAATGATCCCTCAGAAACCAGGACAGCGTCAGGCTGAAGCGTCCCTTGGCCAGGCCGCGCGGGCTGCGGTGGCAGGTCGCGCAGCCTTCGGCGAACAGCTTCGCGGGCGACTTGCCGGCATCCAGATTTTGCGCGACGGCGGCCGTCGCCGGCAGCATGGCGGCCGTTAGAATGAGCAGAGGCGCAGTCAGGCCCCGCCTCACCATCACGCTGCGGACAGCTGATCGAATTCGGGCGGCGCGTAGGCCTTGCCATCCTGGTCGGTGATGACCACCCGCCATCCTTCGCTCGCCCACACTTTCGCCTTCGCCACGATGAGCAACCGGCTTTCGCGGGCGAAACTGTACTTCTCGTTGTCGCGTTCTGCGACCATCTTGTAGGCCAATTCGCATCCCCTTGCGTCGCCCTGCACCCGGCCTTCTCGTGGCAGCGGGCTTTGGCGGCAATTCGCCGGGAGCGTGGCAATTTGGTGCCGTCCACGAGGCCTGTGGCCGGCCCCGTGCCGTCGCAACAGAGCCGATCTCGTGACCTCGGATCGGCGCTAGTGCACGCGGATAATATGAGGGCGGCCGAGATTGATCAGGCCCTGCACCGCCGAGAGGCGGTCATTGAGGGCTGCGATGGTGAGCAGCAGATTGTTGCGACGCTCATCGAGTAGTCCCATTTCTGCGCCCGAGAGCTTGGCACCCGCCCGCTCCTTGTGGATCTCCTCGAGGGATTCGCGCAGTCCGGCAATCAAGCCGGCCAGCTGCTTGGCCTCCTTGGTCATCGACCGCTTCGCGACATTTTGCTGACGGCGCGTCTCCGCTTGGTTCTGTCTCATCGTCATCCTCCGGTGCCCCGCTGCCCCGAGTGGATGCTTACAGCTTTGGATAGACATCTTACGATCGATGAAATCTGCCCGCGAAGAACTTTCTTAAATTGTACGCGCACGGAACCGGAGGGCGCGCAAGCGGAGAGCCCGGCACGAGGGCCGGGCTTTCGTGGGAGCTAGCGCTTCTGGTGCGCGCCGGGCCCGCCCGCCGGTGCACCGCCGCCATGCGGCGCGGCATTGACGCGCGGAGCGCCGCCACCGCCGTGCGGCATGGCAGGCGCAGCGGCACGCGGCGCCGGCGTCTGCGCATGCGCGTTCATCGGCGAACCATGGCTGACGCTCGGCTGCGCCGCATGCGGCATCGAGGGCCGCGCGGCCGGCGCGGCCGACACGCGCGGTGCTTCATGCGCGCGCGGCATCGGCTGGGTGCGGACGGCAGCACGGCCTGCAGCCTGCTCGTGCATCATGCGCGCCTGTGCATCGCGCGGATTGCGGCTCTGCGCATTGACCCGCTCGTGCGCGATGCGCTCGCTGCTGCCGGCGCGCGTCCGGTCGGTTGCTACTCCAGCGTCGCGCTTGGCGATCGCAGCGTCGGGCTTTCCGATCGCAGCGTCGCGCCTTGCGATCGCGCCGTCGCGCTTTCCGATCGCAGCATCGCGTTTTGCGATCGCAGCGTCCGGCCGCGCGGTGACGGCGTCACGTCCGGAGATGGCGGCCTCGCCCTTGCCGCGCACGCCGCTGCGCTCGAGTGCGACCGCCGCATCGCGCGTCGCCGCGCGACCGATGCGGGCTGCGCGCGGATCGAGCGTCAGCCGCGTCGCAAAGCGCTCGTGCGAGCTCCAGTAATTATTCCAATAAGCGTGGCGGCGGTACCAGGGCCGTCCCGCATAGTAGCTCGACCAGTACGAGGTCAGCACGAACGGCACGACGGGCACGTCGATCTCGTCGACATAGTCGGGGAGATAGACGTAGCGATTGCGGTAGAGATATTCGAGATATTGCGACGACACCCAGCCGCGATCGTCGGAGAAGCTGACGTCGCACCAGGCCTTGCCGCGCAGGCAGCCATGGATGTTGACGCGGGCGCCTCCGGGGATGCGATCGACCAGGGGAAAGCCCGTGCCCGGCCCGGCCCGCAAGCCGGTCGAGATGGTCACTATGCCCGGCGCGGCCAGCGCGGCTGTCGGGACGAGTAGCAATGCGGCAACCAGAACGCTTCTGAATTTCATGGCGTGTTCCTCCTCTTTCGACGGAACGCGCAGGCGGAACGAGCGTTCCGCCCGTCATCATCGCATCAGCAGAAAGATTGAGAACGCGCGAACGCGCGAAGTTCAATATTCATCCATCGTTCATCGGCACGGCGCTTTCGGCGTCACTCCACCGGCAGCATGAAGGCGTCGAAGAAGGAAGCGAGCCCGGCAAAATCGTCGAGCCGCAGCACGGTTGCGACATACTGGTCGGGCCGCACCACGACCATGCAGCCGGCCGTCCGATCGATGCCGCGCATCGTGAAAACGTCGTGGCCGCTCTTGAGGTCAGGGCAGAACATCTTCTCGTAATCGTGCAAGCCGTAACGGCCTTTGCTCGGGAGCAACATCGCCGGCATCGCCTCGATGGCAAGCTCGCGATGGTCCTGCTGAAACACCGAGCGCAAATCGATCACGCTGTCGATGTCGGCTCCAACAGGAGTATACCGACGGATCGGTGATTTCCGGGACTCCGCGAGGAAATTGCACAAGGCGCGAGTGGCCGAGCCCGACGCAACCGGGTTCTCAGCGGGCGAGAATGCGTAGATGCGGAAGCGTCCGTCGGCCTGCGCCGCGTGGCCGAGATGCACCGGCTTGGCGTCCGCCAGCCGGATCACCGGCGCGGAATGGAAGCGCTTGCCGACGATAAAGCCCTGCGCGAGATGCTGATGCGTGGCCGCGCCTGTCAGCACCGAGGGCCTGTAATGCGTTGCCGTACCCGCCGTGTAGCGTCCGTGCCGGACGAAATAGTCCTGCGTCTTGGCGGCATCGGCGCCGCCGGCCTTGGCGGCGGAGGCGAGGATCCCCGCCCACTCGCGATCGAAATCGATCAGCTCTTTCGCGACCGCCTGGCGCTCGGCCGAGTAGGAATGCAAGAGGCTCGGCGCACACTGTCTCCGCAGTACGGCCGCGAGCTTCCAGCCGAGATTGAAGGCATCCTGCATCGAGACGTTCATGCCCTGCCCCGCCTTCGGGCTGTGGGTGTGGCAGGCATCGCCGGCGATGAAGATGCGCGGCAGGCGCGCAGCGACCTCGCCTTCCGGTACGTCGTCGAACTTGTCGGTGAGGCGCTGGCCGATCTCGTAGACCGACCACCAGGCGATTTCCTTCACCTCGAGCCGATGCGGCTTCAGGATCCGCTGCGCTTTCGCGATCACGTCGTCGGCCGTGATGTTGCGATTGGCAACGCGTTCGCCGGCATCGAGCTTGGCGAGCTCGACATAGATGCGGACCATGTAGCCGCCTTCGCGCGGAATGATCAGCAGGCTGCCGTCCTTCGCCGACTGGATCAGCGACTTGAAGCGGATGTCCGGAAAATCGGTCACGGCCAGCACGTCCATCACGCCCCAGGCGTGGTTGGCGGAATCCCCGTGCAGCTCGCGACCGATCGATTTGCGCACCGTGCTGCGGGCGCCGTCGCAGCCGACGACGTAGCGGGCCTTGATCGTCTCGACATTGCCCTCGTTTGCGGCATCGACGCGTTCGAGGCGCACGGTCACGGCATGATCGTCGGCAGCGGCGGCCGGATCGACATTCAGATCAAGCACACGTCGGCTGTAATACGGCGCGAGCTTGCCCGGCGATTTGCGCATGACGTCGAGAAAGCAGTCATGAACGCGCGCCTGGTTCAGGATGAGGTGCGGGAATTCCGACAGCCCGTCCTCGACGTCCTGCACCCGGCCGCTGCGGACGATGTTCTCCGGCGTCCCTTCATCGGGCTTCCAGAACGTCGTCTCGTTGACCCAATAGGCCTCCTTCAGCACGCGCTCGCCGAAGCCATAGGCGTGGAACATCTCCATGGTGCGGCAGGCAATGCCGTCGGCCTGGCCGACCAGCAGGCGGTCCGGCTTCTGCTCGACGATGCAGGTCTTGACGTCAGCGAATTGCGCGAGCTGGGCGGCGAGCGTCAGGCCCGCCGGCCCGCAGCCGACGATGAGGACATCGACCTCGCCAGGCACGGCGCCCGCCGCCCCCGATGCCTGAACGCGCGCGGCAGGATCGGCGATTTCAGGGTCGCCCGGCTGAAATCCATTGAGATGGAATTGCATGAGCACCTCTCCCGCCAGTTTCTGCTTGAATATTGCTCAGTATGCTGACTATCAGTATGCTTGTCAACGACCCGCGGCGCCCCTGCCCGCAGAGGAGATTTCGGTGAAAGACAACAACGACATGCCCGGCCATCTGGCGCGCCGCTTTCAGCAGATCGCGGTCGCGGTGTTCCTGGCCGAGGTCGGGGACGCCGGATTCGATCTTACGCCGGTGCAGTACGCTGCGCTTGCGACCATCAAGGCCAATCCGGGGCTCGACCAGGTGACGCTCGCCGGATTGATCGCCTACGATCGCACCACCATCACCGGCGTGATCGATCGCCTCGTCCAGAAGGGCCTCGTGGAGCGTCGTCCGTCCAGCCGCGACCGCCGCGCGCGCGAGCTCGAGATCACCGACGAGGGCCGGCGCACGCTGCGCAAGATCACCCCGGCCGTTGAATCTGCGCAGCGTATCATGCTGCGAGGCCTCAGCGCGAAAGAGGGCGAGGAGCTGATGCGGCTGCTGCGCAAGGCCATCGCCGCCGGCAACGAGCTCAGCCGCGCGCCGCTGCGCGATGCGCAGCTCTGATCTCGGACCATGTCCGTAATTGTCGCAGCGCACGAAACCAGGAACTAACCTTCGGCTGCTAACGTCGGCGCGCATTGGGCGCTTAACGCGCGATTAACTTTGCGGGGCGGAGTTTCGGATGTTCAGGTTCCTCGTTGTAGCCGCGGCCATCGCGCTCTCGACCGGTCACGCGCTCGCCAACGGCCATGGCGGCGGCGATGCCCCGCCACCGAAGCCCGAGGCGACGACTGCGCCGGCGAAGGTGGTCCTGACCAAGCAAGGTCCCAAGCTCGTCAATCTCAAGGGTATGACGCTCTACTATTACGAGCACGACACCACCGGAAAGACGTCGAACTGCAACGGCAAGTGCACCGAGAGCTGGGTCCCGCTGCCAGCGACCGCAGACGCCAAGGCCGTCGGCGATTTCACCGTGATCAGCCGCAACGACGGCAGCAAGATGTGGGCGTATCGCTATCGCCCGCTCTATACTTCGCCCGCCGACAAGGCGCCGGGCGACGCCAACGGCAATGCCACGACGCTGCAATGGCGGGTCGCCCGGCCTGAGTAGCCGCGCACAAACAATCCCCGAGAACGCGAGCAGCGGGTCGCGCGGCCTTACCCCCGCCAGCGTCCGCCCGCCTCGGCCTGCGCGCTCTGCCCCGGCGGCAGCACCACGACCATCGAATTGAGCTTCACCCGGTCGTAGAGATCGATGACGTCCTCATTGCGCATCCGGATGCAGCCGGACGAGATCGCCTGCCCGATATATTCGGGCTGGTTGGTGCCGTGGATGCGATAGAGCGTGTCCTTGTTGCCGACAAAGAGATAGATGCCCCGCGCGCCCAGCGGATTGGCGGGACCGCCGGGAACGCGCGCCGGATACGGGCCGAGTCGCGCCTGGATATCCGCGGTCGGAACCCAGTCAGGCCATTCCGCGAGGCGACCGACCCGCGCCACGCCGGAGAACGCCATGGCTTCCTCGCCGACGGCAACGCCGTAGCGGATCGCCTTGCCCTCGGGCAGCACGTAATAGAGATAGCGCGCGTCGGTATCGACCAGGATCGTGCCCGGCTGCTCCTTGCGGTGGTAATCGACGATGTGACGCAGATATTGCTCGGGCACGTTCGCCTTCGCGTAAGGCGCGTGCGCGAGCAACTGACGGTCGCGCGGCGTCATGCTCGCATCCGTCGATGGCGAAAGTGTCGTCTGCATGCAGCCGCCCAGCGGCAACAGGGCTGCGACGAACAAAACGAGTAGAGATCTTGGCACCGCCGGCCCCCCCAATAGCGGAACAACAGCGCCCCCAGCAGCGCCAGATATTGCCAAAATCATGCTGAAAACAAGGCGGTGCGGGAACACATGCGCGTGTTCGGCAAATTGGGTTCCATCACCACAAAGGGCGGAAGACTGTCGCATCATCTCCATCCCCTCGCCTTGCTTTGGTCAAACCCGGCTGGACTCGTGCGTCATGGGGACCGGCATGGGCTCACCTCGGATCAGCCCCGCGCCAATGCGGATGACTTAAACCTCGAACACTGCGCTTCAAAGGAGCTGCGATGCTCGCGACGCTGAACGCCAAGCAAATCGTTGATGAGATCGTGAAGGACACGGTCAAGGACAACGATCCGCACGACGCGGTCCAGATCTCGCCCGAGATCGTGCTGGCCTCGCGTCCCACCAGCGCATCGCCTGCGCTGGCGCCGGAGATCGCGCGGCGTCCGGAGCCCAAGTTTGCCCCGGAGCCCAAGCTCATGCCGAAATTCACGCTGGAGCCCGCGCGCGCGCCCGAGCCCACCATCAACGTCGTCTACGGAAAATCCGCCGCGGCCCCTTCGATCGATACAGCTGTCCGCGTCACCTCCAGCGATGGTCCCGTGATGAAGAAGCGATCCTCGGTCCGCAAATGGCTGCGCGGCGCGTTCGTCACGTTCCTGCTTGCCGGCGCCAGCGTGGCCGCCAGCCTCGCCTGGGAGAAGCACGGCGACACGGCAAAGCAGTTGCTGGCCGAATGGACGCCGGCGCTGACCTCGCTGCTCCCGACGACCTCGTTGCTGTCTGCGACACCGCAGCAAAGCGCGCCGGTCGCCGCCGCCGAGGCTGCGCCGCCCGCAGCCGAAGCCACACCCAACCAAACGGCGGATCAAGCTGCGACCCCGCCCGCGGCTCAGCTTGCTGCGGCCGCGCCTGCAGCGACACAGCCTGTCGATGCAGCGCAGGTGCAATCGATGACACGCGATCTCGCCGCGATGGCGCAGCAGATCGATCAGCTCAAGGCCAACATCGCCGAGTTGAAGGCCGGACAGGAGCAGATGGCGCGTGAGATGGCTAGGCCTCCTGCACCGAAGCCGGTCACCGAAGCGCGGCCGCCGGTCGATCCGCGCGCACGCGCCGCCGCGCTCCCGCCGCAGCCTGTCGCGCCGCAGCCTGTCGCGCCGCCGGTTCGCAAGCCCAAGCCGCCTGTGACGCGGACCTACATGCCGGCCTCTTCGCCCTCGCCGCTCGCACCTCCGCCGCCGCCATCGCAGGCCGCTGCCGCGCCGCCGTCAGCTGCGCCGACGACGCAAGCCGTTGCCGATGACGACGGACCGATCGTGCGCCCGCCGATGCCGCTGCGTTAGAGCATGATCCGGACCCGAAGGGCCGCGTTAGCGCAAAGCGCGTAGCGGTTTTCCGAAGAGATCATGCTCAAACACTAACCTGAAGCGCGATGACGATTCATCGCATCGCGCTTTAGAGCAACGCCGCGGCCTCGCTGTCGTGCGCTCGCGTACGCTGTCCGAGTCGATGCGATGCGTTAACTCCGGGGAATTACGGGAAGCGATCTCACGCTCAAGAGAAAAGGCCGTCGGGATCTATGCCGGCGGCCTTCTCTTGCAGCTCCCGGTTCCCGGAGCCCGGTTCTGCTGCAATTCCATGCCTTAATGATTGCGCAGGCATATTTAATAAATTCCTAACGACCCCGCACACTGCACATCATTTCTGCGCCATAAGCTCAGAGATTGCGCGCTCTGTTCGTTCGATAGATATCGACTCAGTGGTATCATCCGATATGCGTTGAGACTTGCACTGAAGCTCAGATCGTCACACCGGGGAATTCGGATGCCCTACTACTATTTCGATCTCGTGGTTGGTGAAGAGTTCAAGAACCAGGGTGGAATCATCCTCGAAGACATCGAGGTTGCCTCCGATCGCGCCGATCAATTGGCTTGCGAGCTGTCGCAGGTGAAGCCGGAGCTGCAGCAGAAGGGCTGCGCGGTGCGCGTCACCGATCGCGATCACAACGAGCTGTATCGCACGCCGCTCGATCCGGTGCCGGCTTGGCAGCGCTAGGCTAATCCAGCGCCGGCGCCTCGAACCAGTTCGTCAGCGACAATCCACCGTCGACGACGAAGGCTGCGCCGGTGACGTAAGCGGACAGCTTGTTCGACAGCACCGTGAGCGCCATCGGTGCGAGGTCATTGGCCTCGCCGAGCCGCCCGAGCGGAATGTGCCGCGCCAGCGCGGGATCGGCGACGAACCCGCCGGCTGCGATCGCGCCGGGCACCAGTGCGTTGACGCGGATGTCGTAACGTCCGAGCGTCTTGGCCAGCTCCTTCGCCAGCATCGCCATGGCGGCCTTTGCCGTCGAATAATGCGGCAGGTTGCGCGGCGTGCCCGCATGCAGCGACGTCAGAAACAGGAACGAACCCGGCCGCTTCGCCGCGATCAGCCGCTTTGCCAGCGCGCGAGCGAGGTGAAAGCCGGCATCGAGATTGACGGCATGCATCTCCTGCCAGGTCTTGCGATCGACCGCGAGCGCATGATCGGCCTCGCGTCGCGGCGGCGAGGCGCTGTGGACGAAATGCGTGACCTCGCCGAGCGCGGCGTGTGCGGCCGTCAGCAGCTCATCGCAGGCCTCGAGGCTGGCGAGATCGCCGACCCAGGGCACGGCGAGACCAGGCCTCTCGCTCGCGCCGATCGCGGCGCGCACCCGCTCCGCGCTCACATCCGCGAACACGGTGCGGACGCCCTCGCCGACCAGGCCGAGCGCGATCGCGCGGCCGATGCCATTGCCCGCGCCGGTGACGAGCGCGGTGTCGCGTGCGGGATCGAACGGCGTGCTGAACAGGCTCATGTCGCGCTCCGATGCTGGGAAGCAGCAGGTTAGCCCACCGCCCCGACGGACGACAATCGCACCGCGCACCATTGCGGAGCGGCGCGCCGGACGCTAGCCTCTCGGGAAAACGGAGGAGGTCCCAAGGATGCGCACCGGTTTTCTGATGACGGCCCTGTTGCTGTTGGCCGCGCCGGCCCTCGCGGGCGAGGCGCCGCCGCGGGCGACCTATGTGACGATGGTGTTGCAGGCCTTCGCCGCCAAGGTCGAGTGCCCCAACACCGATCTCGTCTATCAGGACCTCGTGCAGAGGGCGCAGCAGATGCAACTGCCCGACGGCACCACCGAGAAAGTGCGCAAGGCGATCGCCTGGATGCACACCGGCGGCAAGATGGGCGAGAAGCAGGACGACGATCTGATGGCGGAAGTCGCGGTTGCGACCCAGGCGACCGACATGGACCAGCGCCGCCTCGGCATGTCCGGCTGGTGCGAAGCCCAGAAGACCAATCTCGCCGGCCTGATCCGGAGCAAGGGCGGCTAGCGCCCCGGCGTTGCCGCGTTAAGCACGCCGCGACGGAACCTCTGCCGCGGCCCAAAAACGTCACAATGCTCGAAAGCATGCGGCCTCTTTCCGAATTCGAACAGGAGGTCCTCATGCGGAATATCCATTTCGTTTTCGCCGGCGCGATTGCAGCCGCCGCGGTGCTGACTGCGCCCGCCCTGGCGAGGAATTCCGACGCCCAGAGGGCCGCGGAAAAGTCCACCTCGCCGTCCTGCAGTGCCTATCAGCAGGCGCCGGACGGCACGTGGGAACCGCTGCCCTGCAGGGAATCGGGCGAGCGCGCGCAGCCACAGACACAAAATCGCACGTCGCAGCAAGGCGCCGATCGCGAGGAGCGTTGAAGACGTTCGCGCGTGCGAATGTCAGCTCTGATGCGGGCCGCGCATGATCTTCATGGCGTCCACGATGTGACGCCATTCCCTCGCCTCGTCGGCCTCGCCGCGGCCCTCGCAGGCCTGGGCCTGCTCCGCGGCCTTCGCGATCGCAGCAAAGCCGTGCTTTTCGAGCATCTGCCTGGCAACGGTATGGACCTGGACCTCGGACATCATGGGCGCTCTCCCGTTCTGACCGGCCGCGGTGCAACGCTGCCGCGGGTTGATACAACGGTCGAGGCGCGGGGCGCGTTCCGTCCCATCGATGTGAGCGGCAAGACAAAGGCGGCCCGCCATGCCCGGCGGACCGCCTTCTCACCCACCCCAAGACGGGAGGCTGCGGCCGCGTCCCTACGCGACCGCCACCTTTTTCCGCTCGATGTCGTTGGGCACCTCAATATCGACCTCGAGGGTCGAGACCTCGTCGCCGCGCTCGAGCCGGACGATGACCTTGGTCGGGTCCAGCGTCACATGCTTGGACACGACGGCGAGAATTTCCTCACGCAGCACACCGAGCAGATCGGGCTGGCCGCGCATTCCGCGTTCATGGGCAAGCAGGATCTGCAGGCGTTCGCGCGCGACGGGTGCCGAGGCCTTCTTGCCGCGGAGAAGTCGAAGCAGACCCATGCTCATGCAGCCCTCCGTCGCAGCAGGCGGTCCATAAATCCTCTGCGCTCGGCAGGAACGTGCATCGTCACGTTCTCGCCGCAGAGGCGCTTGGCCGCGTCCATATAGGCTCGTGCCGGCGCTCCATCGGCATTCGACAGAGTCACGGGCGTGCCGACGTTGGAGGCCTTCAACACGTCCTGGCTCTCGGGGATGATGCCGAGCAAGGGCGTGGCAAGGATCTCCAGGATGTCATCGATGGTCAGCATCTCGCCGCGCGCGGCGCGCGAGGGATCGTAGCGGGTGATCAGGATGTGCTTCTCGACGCGCTCGCCCTTCTCGGCCCGCACCGTCTTGGAATCGAGCATGCCGATGATGCGGTCGGAATCGCGCACCGAGGAGACTTCCGGATTGGTGACGATCACGGCCTCGTCGGCAAAGCGCATCGCCATGGAGGCGCCGCGCTCGATGCCGGCCGGGCTGTCGCAGATCACCCAGTCGAACCGGCTGCGCAACTCGGCGATGACCTTGCCGACGCCCTCTTCCGTCAGCGCGTCCTTATCGCGGGTTTGGGAAGCCGGCAGCAGCCATAAATTCTCCAGCCGCTTGTCCTTGATCAGCGCCTGCGGGAGTTTGGCGACGCCCTGCACGACGTTGATGAGATCGAACACGACGCGGCGTTCGGCCCCCATCACGAGATCGAGGTTGCGCAGGCCGACGTCGAAATCGACGACGACCACCTTGTCGCCGCGCTGCGCCAAGGCAGCTCCCAGCGCGGCGGTCGTCGTGGTCTTGCCGACCCCGCCCTTGCCTGATGTCACGACCAGTACCTTACTCATCTGAAATGTCTCCTTTGCTGGTCAGTTCAGTGCTGTAATTCGCATGGTATTCCCCTGCAGCCAGGCCTGCGCCGGCTTGCCGCGCAAGGCGGCGTCGATGTCGTCCGCAGTCTGGTAAAACCCGTCGATTGCAAGCAGTTCGGCCTCGATCTTCTGGCAGTAGATGCGCGCGCTGGTGTGTCCGTTGACGCCGGCCATGGCGCGGCCGCGCAGCGCGCCGTAGACGTGGATGGAGCCGCCGGCGACGACCTCGGCACCGGAGCCGACCGAGCCGAGGATGGTGACGTCGCCGTCCGGGAAGATCACGGTCTGGCCCGAGCGCACGGGGCTATCGAGCAGCAGGGAGGTCGGCTTGGTCTCGGCCTTCACGTCGGCCTTCTTCGGCGCGCTCGGCTCGACCACGCAGCTACGTCCGCCCGACAGCAGCGGCGGCATCGTCGGGGTCAGCCTCGCCTCCTCTACGCCCTCGATGCCGAGCACGCGGATGTTGCGGTCCTGCAGACTGGTGAGCAGATGGCCGATGCCGGCTTGGCTGAGATCGACCGAGGACAGGTCGATCACCACGGGCCGGCCGGCGAAGAAGCCCGGCGAGCGCGCAATCGTGGCATCGATCTCGTGAAGCCAGTCCTGGACCGGAACCGTCGGTGTGAACACGAAAGCCACATAGGACCGCCCGCGCAGGCGCACCATTTGGCGTTGGACTTTTGCTGCAGCCTCCATGGCGGCCGACTCGTTCCCTATTATTGAATGGTTAACGATGCGGCGGATATGGTTAACGGCTGGTTAATGTCCCGTGGGGTTATGTGGACGGGGGTGAGCCGGAGATCGGTTGGCGCCGGTCTCGTGTCCCGGACGCGCTGCAGCGTGCAACGCTGCTGCGCAGAGCCGGCACCCAACCGCCCCGGGTTACGCTCTCGGCGAAATGGGCCCCGGCTCTGCAGCGCGCCGTCGAAGGGACGCTACGCTGCGTCCGGGGCAGAGCGGAGGGCGAGGCACACTCTCTCCACACCGTCGTTGCGAGCGCAGCGAAGCAATCCAGACTGCCTTCGCGGAAAGACTCTGGATTGCTTCGCTGCGCTCGCCGTGACGGAGTATGGGGTGACTACTGCCCCCTACTTCTTCACCTTGCTCGCGTCCATCTTGATGCTCTGGTCCAGCATCCTGGTCGTGAACGCCGTCGTCACGTCGAACGGCTTCTCCATGCCGAGATAGGTCTGGACCAGCTCATAGTCCTTCTTCATCCGCTCGCCGTCGATCCAGCCGAGCCCCTTGCTCGTGGTGAACTCGTCGGTCATCAGGAACTTGATGCGCTCCCACTGGCGCTCCTGATTCTCCTTGTCGAGACCGGAGACCTGATCGAGCAGCGCCTTCAGGCATGGCGCGACGTCGGCGACACAGGCTGCAAAGGCCTTCTGCGTAACGCGCACGAAGTCTTCGACGACCTTCGGGTTCTTCTGCAAGTAAGCGCCGTTGACGATCAGCGAATTGCCATAAGGGTTGAGCCCGATGTCCTTCCAGTTGACGTAGCCGAGGTCCTGGCCGAACTCGATGACCTTGAGGTCGTGCTCGTTGTAGAAGTCGCTGATGATGTCCACGGTGTGGCTCTTCAGCGCTGCGATCTTCGCGGTCGGTCCGACATTGACGAAGCCGACGGAATCAGGCGCAAGCCCTGCGGCCTTGGCGAAGGCCGGCCACATCACGCGCGAGGCATCGCCCGGCGGATTGCCGATCTTGTGCCCGGCAAAATCCTTCACGCCGTTCACGCCGTAGCTCTTCAGCCAATAGAAGGTCTGGCCGGTATTGGCATAGACGCTCATCACCGCAACGGCGTCGGCGCCCTTGCTCTTGGCCACCAGCATAGTGGCGAGATCGGCGACGCCGAACGGCGAGCCGCCCGAACCGACCTTGGCGGCGGAGACGCCGGAGCCCTTGCCGGTCTCGATGGTGAGGTCGATGCCGGCCTTCTCGTACCAGCCCTGCGCCTTGGCAAAATAATAGGGCGAGTGGTCGGCCGTCGGCGTCCAGTTCAGGATCAGATTGACGGCTTCTCCCGCATGCGCGGGCGCGACCGACACACCGAGCCCCAAGGCCAAGATCAGGGCAGAGCCCGCCGCCTGCAAACGCTTCATCGCATCTCTCCTCGTTGCCGCGACCCGGCTTGTCGCTCTCCCCTTGTGAGGATACCAATGCAACAAGCCCGCCCTTCACTTGTCAACTGTTTGGTTGGAAATGCCCGCAAAACGATCTGGCGACACCGTGCCGCAGCGCCGCGACCCCGTCGCCACCCGCAGGAAGCTGCTGACCGCGGCGCGCCAGGAATTCGCCCGGCACGGATTTGCGGGCGCCCGCGTCGACGAGATCGCCGAGCGCGCCGGCGTCAACAAGCAGCTCGTCTATCATTATTTCGGCGACAAGGACGCTCTGTACCTCGCTGTGCTCGAATGGGTCTATGAGGACATCCGCGCGCAGGAGCGCAGACTCAATCTCGAGGGTCTGGCGCCGGAGAAGGCGATCCGCAAGCTGATCGAAGCTTCGTTCGATCACCTGGCGGCGAACCCTGATTTCATCGTGCTTTTGAACGACGAGAACCGCGGCGGCGCCCGCCACGTCCGCGGCTCGACCCGGCTGGAGGCGATGCACTCACCGCTCGTGAAGAGTGTTTCGCACATCCTCCACGAAGGGGTCCGCGTGGGCGTGTTCCGCAAGGGGATCGACCCCATCCAGCTCTATATCTCGATAGCGGGCCTCAGCTATTTCTTCTTCTCCAACACGCCGACGCTGTCGGCGATCTTCGGCAAGGACCTGTCGAGCCGCAGCGCACGGCGCGCCCGGCGACGGCATGTCGCGGATCTCGTGCTGCAGTCGCTCCGGCCATAATCAACCGCCTGGTTGAAACTTCCCTGGAGGACGGCTAGGCTTGCAGCCGGCGGCAGGGTGACTGCCGACAACGGGAGCAGTCGGTGGCAGGAGACAGCGCACGCGCCTCGCGCAGCTTTGCGATCATCCTGATCGTGCACCTCGCCGTGCTCGTGCTGTGGCAGGTCGCGGTCGACGCCTTCCACGTGCCCAAATTCATCCTGCCCTCCCCGCTCGCGACGATCCAAACATTGGGAACCACAGGCTATGCCTGGGGCGCCAACACGCTGGTGACGGCGATCGAGATCCTCGGCGGCTTCGCACTGGGTGCATTCGTCGGCGTGGCGCTCGCGGTGATCTTCAGCTGGGCGCCGTTGCTGAGCCTCGTGCTGCTGCCGCTGTTCGTGACGCTGAACATGATTCCGAAGGTCGCGCTCGGCCCGCTCTTCATCGTCTGGTTCTCCTACGGCATTGTGCCGAACATCCTGATCGCCTTCAGCATCTGCTTTTTCCCGATCCTGCTCACCACCGCGCGCGGCCTGCGCGAGGTCGAGCCTGACCTGCTCGACCTCGTCAAATCGCTGCGCGGCTCGCGCTGGACGCTGTTCCGCAAGATCCAGCTGCCGGGATCGCTGCCTTACGTGTTCTCCGGCATGAAGGTCGGCGCCATCCTGGCGGTCGCAGGCGCCATCGTCGGCGAGTTCATCGCCTCCGAGCGCGGGCTCGGCTACCTCATGATCCAGGTGCAGTCCTCGCTCGACACGCCCGCGATGGTGATGGCGGTCGTGCTGCTGACGCTGCTCGGCGTCGCTCTCTACGGCCTCGTGCTCGCCCTCGAACGCATGTTCGTGGTCGGCGATGCGAGACAGACCTGAAGACCAAGGACGAATCCATGCTCCTGACCCGCCAGACGTTGCCGAAAACCATCCCCGACGTCGCAGCCCTCGACGATCTCCTGTGCCGGCCGAGCCAGGCGCTGATCGACGACCTCGCCAAGGTCGAGGGCGACATCATGATCCTCGGCGTCGCCGGCAAGATGGGTCCGACGCTGGCGGGGCTCGCGAAAGCCGCCGTGCCGGATCGCCGCATCATCGGCGTCGCCCGCTTTAGCGACGCGAGCGTCAAGGATTGGCTGCAGGCGCGCGGGGTCGAAACCATCAATTGCGACCTGATGGACGAGAAGGCGATCGCGGCGCTGCCGAAAGCGCCGAACATCGTCTTCATGGCAGGCCGCAAGTTCGGCGCCGAGGGCGATCTGTCGCTGACCTGGGCGATGAACGCGCATGTGCCGGCGCTGGTCGCGCAGGCGTTCCCGTCCTCGCGCATCGTCGCGTTCTCGACCGGCTGCATCTATCCGTTCGTTCCCGTCGACGGCCAGGGCTCGACCGAGGACATGGCGCCGAACCCGCCCGGCGAATACGCCCAGTCCTGCGTCGGCCGCGAGCGCATGTTCGAACATTTCTCCCGCAAATTCGGCACGCCGGGCCGCCTGTTCCGCCTCAATTACGCGATCGACATGCGCTACGGCGTGCTGCACGATATCGCCACAAGAGTGCTGACCGGCACGCCGATCGATGTCAGCCTGGGCCACGTCAACTTCATCTGGCAGGGCGATGCGTCCTCACAGGCGCTGCGCTGTCTCGCTTATTGCACGACGCCGACCTCGCCGATCAATGTCAGCGGTCACGAGATCCTGGCGGTACGCGATCTCGCCGAGAAATTCGGGGCAAGGTTCGGCTGCGCGCCGGTGCTGACGGGCAAGGAAGAGCCGACGGCGTGGCTGACCGACACGTCAAAGGCGGTCGAGCTGTTCGGCCTGCCCGTCGTCGATACCGAGCAGTTGATCGCCTGGACCGCGGATTGGGTCTCTCGTGCCATGCCGAGCCTCGGCAAGCCCACCAAATACGAGGTGCGCGATGGACGCTACTGACGCTCCACCCATCCTCAAGCTCGGCGTCCAGGATGCGATCGCCGCTCTGGCGCTCTCGACGGAAGCGCAGTGGAACCAGACCGAAGAGGACTGGCGCATCTTCCTGCGTGATGGTGTCGTGTTCGGCATCCGCGACGGCGCGCGATTGGTCGCCACCGCAGCACTGCTGCCCTATTCCGGCAACAACGCCTGGGTCAGCATGGTGCTGGTATCAGGCACGCACCGCCGCCGCGGCCTTGCAACGCGCCTGGTCGATGCCTGCCTGGAAACCGCGCGCAAGAACGGCCTGACGAGCTGGCTCGATGCCACGCCCGACGGCGCCGCCGTCTATGGACCGCTCGGGTTTACGCCGACGCTGCAATTGCGCCGCCTGAAGCTGGCGAGGCCCGGACGTGCCGAAGCGGCGCCATCGTCATCCGCAACACTCGATGCGCTTTGTGCGCGCGACCGGCGGGCCACCGGCTTCGACCGAACCGCCCTTCTTTCTGCCTTCGCCCAGCGTCCTGGCTCGCGCATCCTCGCCGCGAATGGCGCCATTGCGCTGGTCCGCGACGGCCGCACCGCCCGCCATATCGGCCCGCTATTGGCCGACGATGCCGCAGCAGCTCTGGCTCTGGTCGAGGCGATCATGCGCACCGAGACCGGCCCGCTGCTGCTCGATGCGGTCGCCTCGCAAACCGCGTTGCTGGACGGCTTGACCGCCTCCGGCTGGACCATCGAGCGCCCGTTTCAGCGCATGCGGTTCGGCCCCACTACCATCGCTGCGGACGAAACGCCGTTCGCCGTCGCCGGCCCCGAATTCGGATAGGACATCATGCACCACAGCCAGATCAATGGCGAAATCCGCAAGCTGATCGCCGAAGGCACCGTGCTGCCGGCACATCCCCTCGCGCTGACCGCCGAGCGCCAGCTCGACAAGACGCACCAGCGCGCGCTGACGCGCTATTACATCGACGCCGGCTCCGGTGGCCTTGCGGTCGGCGTGCACACCACGCAATTCGCGATCCGCGATGTCGGCCTCTACCGTCCCGTGCTCGAGCTCGCCGCCGAGACCGCCGCGAACTGGACCACGCGGCCGCTGGCGATGGTCGCCGGCCTCGCGGGTCCGACAAAGCAAGCGGTCAGCGAGGCCCGCACCGCGCGCGATATCGGTTACCACGCCGGCCTGCTCAGCCTCGCCGCGATGAAGAGCGCCTCCGAGGACGAGATCATCGCGCATTGCACGGCCGTTGCCGCAGAAATCCCGCTGGTCGGCTTCTACCTCCAGCCGGCGGTGGGCGGCGTCATCCTGTCCAGCCGGTTCTGGCAACGCTTTGCTTCGATCGACAATGTCATTGCCATCAAGGTCGCGCCGTTCAACCGCTACCGCACGCTCGATGTCCTGCGCGGCGTCGCGGCGGCGAGCGCGCTCGACCGCGTCGCGCTCTACACCGGCAATGACGATCACATCCTGCTCGACCTGGTGCTGCCGTTCGATCTTCGCGACAAAGGCGTGACCACCCGCACCTATTTCAAAGGCGGCCTGCTCGGCCATTGGTCGGTATGGACGGCCGAAGCGATCAAGCAGTTCGAGCGCTGCAAGGCGGCGCGGCACAAGGACAGCGTACCCGCCGACCTGCTCGCGCTCGATGCCCGCGTCACCGATTGCAACAGCGCCTTCTTCGATGTAGCCAACAATTTTCACGGCTGCATCGCCGGCTGCCACGAAGTCTTGCGGCGCCAGGGCCTGATGCGGAGCCTGTGGTGCCTCGATCCGAACGAGGGCCTCAGCCCAGGCCAGAAGGAGGAGATCGACCGCGTCACGCGCGAGCACGCCGACCTCAGCGATGATCAGTTCGTCGCCGCCAACTTGAACAAATGGCTGGCATGAGCTCAGACCCGTTCATCAGCCTGCAAGGCGTCCGCAAGGTCTATCGGAGCGGCGGCGCCGAATTTCTCGCCGTATCCGACGTCACCATGGACGTGGCTGAGGGTGAACTCGTCTCGTTGGTCGGCCCGTCCGGCTGCGGCAAGACCACGGTGATGAAGATCCTGGCCGGCCTGCATGGCGCCGACGGCGGCAGCGTCAGGATAGGCAATGCCAACAGCCCGTTCGATCCGACGCGTGACATCGGCATGGTGTTCCAACAGGCGCTGCTGCTGAAGTGGCGGACGATCCTGGACAACGTGCTGC
This sequence comes from Bradyrhizobium sp. SPXBL-02, assembly GCF_051853065.1. Lineage (NCBI taxonomy): Bacteria > Pseudomonadati > Pseudomonadota > Alphaproteobacteria > Hyphomicrobiales > Nitrobacteraceae > Bradyrhizobium > Bradyrhizobium sp. SPXBL-02. The sequence continues at coordinate 4,512,654 of NZ_CP182474.1, forward strand.
TGCCGGCCGAGATCGTCGGCCTGCCGATGAAGGCCGCGCGCGAGCGGGCGCGCGATCTGCTCAACTTGGTCGGGCTCGCCGGCTCCGAGCAGAAATATCCGCAGCAGCTGTCCGGCGGCATGCAGCAGCGCACCGCGATCGCGCGTGCCTTCATTCACGATCCAAAACTGATCCTGATGGACGAGCCGTTCGGCGCCCTGGACGCGCTGACGCGCGAGCAGATGAATCTGGAGATGCTGCGGATCTGGCGCGAGAGCGGCAAGACCATCATCTTCGTCACGCATTCGATCCAGGAGGCGGTGTTCCTGTCGTCGCATTGCGCCGTGCTGACCTCGGGCCCGGCGAAGATGGCCGACTATTTCGCGATCGACCTGCCCTTCCCGCGCGACCTTCCGCTGAAGACCACGGACGCGTTCGGCGCCTATGCACGGCGGATCTATGCGAAGCTGGGACTGGGGGCGGCGTAGGCCGCTCGCTCAGATCTCGTAGTCCCGTAGGGTGGGCAAAGCGAAGCGTGCCCACCACCTCTATCCGATTCCCGGAAAGATGGTGGGCACGGCGCAAGTGCGCCTTTGCCCACCCTACGAGAGCTATACGCTCAGCTCTTGTTGCGCATCTTGCTCAGCAGATAATTGTCGTAAAAATTCTCCGCGATCTGCGTGTAGAACAACAGCTCCTTCATATACGCGTCGTGGCTCTCCTTGGTCCGCTTGAACAGGTCGCTCTTGGCGGCGAGCTCGTTCAGATGGTCCTGCGTCGCGTTGTAGCAGGCCTCCAGCACGGGTTGCGGGAACGCCTTCAGCTCCGCGCCGCCTGCGAGCAGGCGCTTGAGCGCCGCCGGATTCACACTGTCGTATTTTTCGAGCATCCAGGCCCCGGCCGCCGCGCCCGCCTGGTTGACGATCGCCTGATAGTGCTTGGGCAGCGAGGCCCACTTCTCGTCGTTGACCACCATGTGCAGCATGGCACCGCCTTCCCACCAGCCGGGAAAGTAATAGTACTTGGCGACCTTGTGGAAACCGAGCTTCTCGTCGTCATAGGGACCGACGAATTCGGCGGCATCGATCGTGCCCTTCTCGAGGGCCGAATACACGTCGCCACCGGCGATCTGCTGCGGCACGACGCCGAGCCTTGCCAGCACGTGGCCGCCCAAGCCTGCGATGCGGAATTTGAGACCCTTGAGGTCGTCGACGGTCTTGATCTCCTTGCGGAACCAGCCGCCCATCTGGGTGCCGGAATTGCCGCAGAGGATGGCGTGCGCCTTGAACGGCTTGAGCGCCTCGTTGGTGAGATCGGCGCCGCCGCCGAAATGCCACCACGATTCCTGATGGCGATGGTTCATGCCGAACGGCGCACCGGTGGCATAGGCCAGCGCGGGCTCCTTGCCGATGTAGAAATAGAGCGGCGTCTGCGCCAACTCCACCGAGGCGGTGCTGACCGCATCCAGCGCCTGCAGGCCGGGGACGATCTCGCCGGCGGCAAAAGTCTGGATCTGGAATTTGTTGTCGGTGGCCTCGGCAACATATTTCGCAAAGGTCTGTGCCGTGCCGTAGATGGTGTCGAGCGACTTCGGAAAGCTCGAGGTAAGGCGCCATTTGATCTCGGGCGCGCTCTGCGCGATCGCAGGTGCAGCAACCAGCGTCGTCGCGCCGGCAACCGCGCCGCCTTTCAAGAATGTACGGCGTTTCATGATGAGGACTCTCCCTTGAAGTAATTTTCAAACATGCGGCTGCGCGGCAACGGTCTTCGCGGACCGTTTGCCCGTTCCCAAAGCGGAGTTCAAGATGCGACAGAACGGCCTGTAGCTCGCTTCAAAGCAGCTTGGCGCTGACGAACAGCGCGCGCACGGCGTTGGTTGCCTGCACCGCCAGCATGGCGTTACCGGCGGCGCCTTCCAGGGCCGCGACGGCATCCTCGTGCAGCGAGCGAAATTCCATCCACTCGACCGACTTGAAGTTGGTGAGGAATTGATAGGCCTGGCCGACGGTCGCGATCGCCAACGTGTCGCCGTTCAGCTTGATCTTGAACGTCGTGCGCAGCGGGGTTTCGGAATTGGATGGATCACTCATGGGCTGCTTCTGGACGAGGACGGCTTAACGAAGGGGAAACGGCAGCCCCGCCGTCGCAGGCGAATTTCAGGAATCGGTGCTCGCGCGCTGCGAGGCGGTCGCCGCTCCGCGCAGGTTTGGCACCACGACCAGGCGGTTGAACTCGCCATTGTCGTAGGCCTTGATGAACCGATCATAGTCCTTGATCGAGACGCAGCCGTTGGAATCGCCGCGCGGCCCGAGCAAGTAGTTGTGGGTGAGCAGCCCGACGCGGCCGAGCGCGCTGGTACCTTCGACCGGGGTCATGCGCAGCGCACGGACGCCGTGGAATGGCTTTTCGCGCGGCTTGAGGTCGTAGGTCGCCGGCGGCGTCGCGCCGACCATCCGCCGGTCGACATGTTCAGGGTCGTCCATCAGCGCGCCCAGGCCGGAATGGGCTTCCAGCGCCACGCCGCTCGGCAGGTAAACCGCCTTGGCCGAGATATCGTAGACCGCCGTGCGCGAATCGTAGCCGAGAGCGGCGAGATCCGGCGCCTTGCTGAACAGGCCGTCGCCGGGCGTCAGCGAGGCCAGCTTGATCTTGTCGGTGAATTTTTCGAAGAAATTGCGGTTGTCGACCCTGAGGTTGGTGTCCGCATAGGCTTGGCTGGAGGCGATCTGGGCGGAGAAGTCCGCCTGGACCGGGCGCGCGCGCGGCATCGGGATGGCGTCGGCGCGCTGCGAGGACCTCGCCTCCTCGGCCGCGGACCGGTCGTCCTCGGTCAGCATCGAGCGCCAGTCGTCGCCCTGGAGCTTCTGGGCGAGCATCGCCTTGGCGTCCCGCAGCTTGAGCTGGACCGCATTCACCGCCGAGCGCTCCAACACCCGCAGGCCGAGCTCGCGCGGCGACGGGCCGGCGGAGGCCGAAGCGAAACGGTCCTCGAATGAGGGGGCACTAGCCGGCGGCAACGCGGCGGAGACAAGCGGGGTCGAATCGCTGATGTCGGCGACCCACGCGGCGGCGCCAAGCGCCAGCGCGATCCCTGCCAGAGACAGCAGAATCCTTTCAGCCCGCCCGACACGGCGGCGCGACAACAGCCTTTCGGCGTGTGCTGCGTCGGAAACCATCAGATCCCCAAATCGACCCCGGGGGCTTACCCACCCCACCCGGAGACTCTATACCAGCTACCACATTGGGAGCCAAAAGTTAGGCATAATCGGGGCCGGTAGGACACCTTCGGGGGTATCCGATGACCGATACTTTCGACCTAGAACGGTTCGTCCACGCCCAAAACCCGGTTTTTCGCGACGTCCAGGGCGAGCTAGCCCGGGGCCGGAAGCAGACTCACTGGATGTGGTTCATCTTCCCCCAGATCGCAGGTCTCGGCGTCAGCGCCATGTCGCAGCGCTACGCCATCGGCTCCCGCACTGAAGCCGAGGCCTATCTCACCCACCCCATCCTGGGCGGGCGGCTGATCGAATGCACCAGGCTGGTGCTCGCGGTCGAGGGCCGGACCATCAACGCGATCCTCGGCGCGCCGGATGACGCCAAATTCCGCTCGTCGATGACGCTGTTCGGCGCGGTATCCGACGAGCCCGTCTTCGATCAGGCGCTCGCCCGATATTTCGCAGGCGAGCGCGACGGCGCCACGCTGGAGATCCTTGCCAGGCTCGAGCGGACATCCGGCTGAGCCGGCCAGGTAGCGTAAACCGCAGATTAACATGGCCGCCCTATCGTCCGGGCAAAATAATTCTCCGTTATTTGCCGGACTGACCATGAAAATCGGTACGCTCCTGACCAGCGCCATCGTCTCGCTCTCGACCGTCGGGGGCGGCCTCGCCGTCTACGTTGCCGTGACGAAATACCAGACGATGGAGCGGATCACCGAGGCGCAGGGGCGGCTCGCGATCGTCCGTGCGGTCAGCGACATCCCGCGCTATCTCAATCCGGAGCGCGGCTATTCCACCAACATCCTGTACGGGCCTGCGGCCATCGACCCCGCGCTGCTGGCCGAGCAGGACAAGCTGCGCAAGCAGACCGACAGCGCCCGCGACAAGATGAACGCGCTGCGCAAGGAGCTGCCCGGCCCGTTCGACGACGGCACCACGATCGGCAGCAACATCGACGGCATCAACGCGAAGTTCATCGCGTTGCGCGAGGCCATCGACAAGGCGCTGGCAGGTCCCGCCGATGCGCGCAAGGACGCGGCCAAGAAGATCGTCGCAGACAATGCCGTGCTCAACGGCGGCGTGACCGCGCTGCTCAACGAGCAGGTCCGCCGCATGGCGATCCTGAACGGTGACGCTTACCGGCAGGCCAGCTACGCCAATATGGCGATGACGCTGCGCGACGTCGGCGGCTTCAACTCGAGCCTGCACAAGAATCTCGTTGGTGGGAAGAAGCCGGCGACCGATGCCGAGAAGGCCGACATCAGCCGCTCGCAGGGCCGCAACGACCAGCTCGTGATGGCGCTGCTGGAATTGCGCGGCAATCCGGCAACGCCCGCCAACGTCGCCGCGGCGCTGGAGAAGTTCAATTCGGTCTATGTCGAGGAGTTCGGCCGCGAGCTCAAGCTGGCGAAGGACGGCGCCGTCACCGGCAAGTACGAGCACGACGTGGATACCTACTACGCCGCCACGCAGCGCGGCCTGTCCACCGTCATCGAGGTCCGCGATGCCTTCTACGACAACGCGGAGCAGATCCTCGCCGGGGCTTCCTCCGCCGCGCGCACCAGCTTCACGATCGCCCTCGTCGGCCTTGTCGCCGTGCTGATGGCCAGCGCCGGGCTCATCGTGACGGTTCGCCGCCGCGTCTGCGCGCCGATCGTCGGCCTGACGACGCGGATGTCGCGGCTCGCCGACGGTGAGGTTGCGGAAGAGATTCCCGGCGCCGAGCGCTCCGACGAGATTGGCGCGATGGCCGCGGCCGTTCAGGTGTTCAAGGACAACATGATCCGGGCCGACCGGCTCGCGGCCGAGAAGCAGGCCGAGAACGACGGCAAGATGCGCCGCGCCCAGGCGCTCGACGATCTCACCCGCGCCTTCGAGGCCAAGGTCACCGAGCTAGTCGGCGGCCTCTCGCGAGCCTCGGCGGCGATGGAAAGCACCGCGCAGTCGATGACCTCGACGGCGGCGCAGACCAACAGCCAGGCCGCCGTGGTCGCCGCCGCCTCCGAGCAGACCTCGACCAACGTGCAGACCGTCGCGAGCGCCACCGAAGAGCTGACCTCCTCGATCGCGGAGATCGGGCGTCAGGTCGCGCAAAGCACCGAGATCGCGGCCCGTGCCGTCGACAATGCCCGCCGCACCGGCGACACCGCGCGCACGCTCGCCGAGGGCGCCCAGAAGATCGGCGACGTCGTGACGCTGATCCAGAGCATCGCCGAGCAGACCAACCTGCTTGCGCTGAACGCGACCATCGAGGCTGCCCGTGCCGGCGAAGCCGGCCGCGGCTTTGCCGTGGTCGCCTCCGAAGTCAAGTCGCTGGCCGGCCAAACCGCCAAGGCCACGACCGAGATCTCCGAGCAGATCACCGCGATCCAGTCCGCGAGCGACGAGACGGTGGCGGCAATCCGCAACGTCGCCGACGTCATCGCCGAGATCGACCAGATCGGCACCGCGATCGCGGCGGCGATCGAGGAGCAGGGCTCGGCCACCAAGGAGATCGCCCGCAGCGTTCAGGAGGCCGCCCGCGGCACGCAGGAGGTCAACAGCAACATTTCCGGCGTGCAGCGCGCCGCCGACGACACCGGCGCCGCGGCAAGAGAGGTGCTGGGCGCAGCCGAGCAGCTCTCGACCCAGTCGCGCGATCTCGCCGGCCAATTCGAGCGTTTCCTCGGCGAGGTCCGGGCGGCGTAGCGCGACGTCAATACGGCGGTGCCTTGCGCGCCCGTTGTGCTTTCGCCGCCTCGATCCACCAGGCCAGATCGTCGGCGAAGCGCGGGAACGCGCGCTCCAGGGCCTTGCCGCCGTCGCCGATCGGCTCGCCGGCTTCCGACAGCGTCTGCGCGATCGGGCCGACGCCGATGGTGCTCGACACCACCACCATGCCCATCTCCGAGAGCGTGCCGTGCCAGGCCGTCGCCGCGCGGGCGCCGGACAGCCGGCCGGCCGAATAGCTCACGATCGCGGCCGGGCGCCAGAACCATTCCTCCAGGAAGTGGTCGGTGAGGTTCTTCAGGCCGGGCTGGATGCCCCAATTGTACTCGCCGGTGACGAAGACGAATCCGTCGGCGTCGCGGATCTGCCCGGCCAGCTTCTCCAGCGCCTCCGGCGCCGAGCCCTTGGGATGTTCCTTGTACATGCGGTCCAGCATCGGCAGCCCGATCGCCTTGGCGTCGATGAACTCGACGTCCTCGCCGCGGCCGCGCAGCCGGTTGATGACGAAATTCGCAAGGCGGATGCCCATGCGGTCGGAACGGTAGGAACCGTAGAGAACGAGAATGCGATTGCTCATGGCCGAACGGTAGCACGAAACCGGCGCCCAGCCCTACCCGATTTGTCGCGCTACCTTCTGCGACCGCGGTCCAGCGTTTGCGACGGCGTCTCGCCGAACTGGTCGCGGTAGCTTCTGGAGAAATCGCTGAGATGCCAGAAGCCATACGCCAGCGCCACCGCCTTGACGCTGTCGGCCCCGGCTATAAGGCGCCGGCGAACCAGCCACAGCCGGTGCAGACGCAAGTAGCGGTGCAGGCTCATGCCGCGATAGCGGCGAACGACGTCGTGCATGGTGCGAACGGACAGCCCGAGCTTGCGCGCGATCTCATCGCTATAAATCGGCTCCGACAGGTCCTCAGACAGCAGCGCGCGGATGTCCTGGAACATCTTGAAATTCCGTCCGTCGTTGGGACCCAGGGTCCAGCGGGCCGAAACGATCGTTGCAAAGGCCTCGTCGACGGCTCCGAGCAGGGACTCCTTCATCGCCGCGCCCTTCAACAAGAGCTCCTGCGCCTCGACCGGGCCGGACGCCTCGGCCAGCACTTCGCGAACCACGCCGCGCAACCGCTGCAAGCCGACCGTGGAGATTTCAAAAATCTTGAAGCTCGAGAGCGTGAGCGGCCAACCACGATCCCTCACCTCGGGCCGGAAAATCACCGAGGCGATTTGCCGCTGGACCTCCTCGATGGTGGTGTAGGCCGCTCCGCGGTTGCCTATGACCACGACCGGTCGCGCACGTTGCGAGCCGTTGAAGCGAATCGGCACGTTGAGATCGTCCATCGTGAAGCCGATCGCAGTGCAATTCTCCACGAGTTGTGCGTCAACCACCCGCGGAAACGCGCGCGTCAAATTCACGTCGCAGCCGGGCAAGGCGAGGATTGTCTGCTCAGCCGAAATCTTCCGCACAAAAGGGGTGAATTCGAAGTTCAGCCCGCGTATGGCGTTTCGAAATTCGTCGACGTCTGAAAAGCGAAATGTTTTGAGTGCCGACCTCGGCACATCGTCAATGCTGTTCATGGAACAAGAAAAAATGCCGCGCCGCTCTGGATGTGCGTCCGGCCGCGGGGTGCCGGTTCGCTTCCTCCTTAGATTATTTCGTCAGAATCGATCCTAACTATGTCCTGATTAAATGGAGAGAGGTCGGTTGAAAGAACAATCCGGGACAACCCTGCCTCGCCGAATTTCGATAACGTTTCCTACAAGGCAGCCGGTGCGCCAATACCCCAGCCTGCGACGATTAAAATTCAAATTAACGCCTTTGAGGCGGAATGACCGTCGTTTGATCGTTCAATTTATTTAATTTCAGGCTCCTGCCATGATGGCAAATTCGCCTGCTGATAGTCTGGTCGATCTGGAGAACGCGGTTGCAACATGTCCGCTGGACCGGTGTGCTCGCATCCTCTCAGGCATATTGCAACTACTCACAAGCAGCCGCGACCGATCTCAGGAATTACTCGCTGACATGGCCGACGGCGTCCTGCTGCGGCTGGTCGAGCGGGTTGAGGCCAGCACGCTGATTGATGTCAGCGCGGCGCTCGCAGAGCTCAAGGTGGCTCCGCCGAAGACCGTGCGACGTCTCGCCTCACACCACGATCCGGAAGTCGCCTGCCCTGTCTTGCTCCGCTCGCAATCACTGTCCACGGCCGATCTCAAGTCGGTCGCAGCCGCGAGCGGCGAACGACAACAATGTGCGATCGCCGGCCGCGCGCCGATCGATCCACTGGTGATCGAGACGCTGATCAAGTGTGGCGCCCCCAGTGCTTGTCTCGCACTGATCGGCAACAGGGAGGCAAGATTCTCCGATGCCGCCTACGTTGCGTTGATTGAGAAGTGCCTGTCGGATGACGAACTGACCAAAGCTCTGGCGCTCAGGCCGGACACGCCCGATAGGGTCATGCGGGAGTTGCTGTCGGCCTTGCCAGCGCCGCAATCTGGCACAGGGCCGAAGGCCATCGGCTCGCATCAGACCGCAACGGCCGCGCCGAACGTCGCCAGGCTGCCCTGCGCCGCCGCTTATGCACGCGCGCGGCCGGAAATCGTCGCGCTCAACCGCACCGGCAAGCTCAACGATTCCACGGTAAACCGCTTCGCCATTCGCGGCGAGACTGCCAACCTCGTTACGGCGCTGTCGGTGCTGTCGGGGACTCCCATCGAGATCGTCGAGCATGTCATCACCGACGAGGATTGCGAGGGTCTCGTCATGGCCTGCCGCGCCTCGCGGCTGAACTGGCAGACCACGCTCGCCATCCTGAGCAACCGCTGCGGCACGCGGCTTTCCTTCGCCGAGCGCGGACGCGCACAGCACATTTTCGAGACGTTGCTGCTGTCGACCAGCCAGTGGACGGTGCGTTGGGGCGAAATTGCTGCAAACGCCAAGGAGAGCGGTCGGGGTCATCGGGACGCAAAGAACATGGGGGTTAGCTGATGAAGTTCGACGGTCGAAAAGCCGCCCGCGTGAAGCTGGACCACAGGCAGCCGGTCAATCTCATGGGGTCCGACGGCACCTGGCGGCGCAGCTGCGTCCTGCTCGACGTATCGCAGACGGGCGCGAAGGTCGAGGTCGAGGGCACGCTCGACGTGCTCAAGGCCAAGGAATTCTTCATGGTGCTGTCGTCGACAGGCCTCGCCTACCGGCGCTGCGAGCTGGTCTGGATCGACGGCACCACCGCCGGCGTCCATTTCATTACCGTTGACGGCAAGAAGAAATCTGCCGGCGCACCAGCGCCCGGGCAGAACGCGGTCCAGGTCAAATAGAGGCAAATAGAATTCGAAGGTTCCACCCGCAGTTTTCACATCCAGATAGTCGCAATCCAGGTCAGACCGTGCAAGACGCGCGAACCAGATCCGGCTCCGTCAATGGTGACGCCGGCATCCGAACGACGGCAACGGCTCGTCCCCTCCTGCACGTGCTGGCCGACACGTCCGACAAGCTCTCGGGCATCTGCTCGATCCTCCAGGAGAGGTTCGCCATTGCAGGCGAGCGGCTCGATGCCGATTCCAGGCTGTCGCAGACACCGGTCGCCATCGTCATTCGCGCGGAGCTGCGCGACGTCGACAATATCGCCGCCATCAAGCAGCGGGCTGCCAAGTTGGCGAAGGTCGGGAAGCGCATCTTCCTGCTCGAGCACACCTCCCACGTCTGCATTTCCCAGGCCTATGCGCTCGGGGCGACGCTGGTCCTTCCCAGCACGGTCGGCCGGACCAAGCTGCTGGCGGCACTGGCCGATCCGGCCGACGGGCCGTCCGCTTCGTCAGGCGATACGCTGCAATCCGACAACGCCGTCGAGACCGCAGCGACCGCGATCGCATCGATGTTCGCGGCTGTCACCTTGGGCCAGCCGCTCGATGTCGATGGTGCCAAGGAGGCCGGTCGCCAGATCGCCGAGCGCATCACCCGGCAGGGCCTGACCGAGTGGCTCATGACGGTGCGGCGCCACCACGAAGGAACCTATCAGCACTGCCTACTGGTGACCGGTCTCGCCATCGACTTCGGACTGAGCCTTGGCGTCGGCAGGGCCGACCTGGAACGTCTCTACTCGGCGGCCATGTTCCATGACATCGGCAAGGCGCAGATTCCGCTCGCGGTGCTCGACAAGCCTGGTCGCCTCGATGCCACGGAACGCGCGCTGATCGAAACGCATCCGGCCGCCGGCTACGACTTTCTCAAGGACCATGACGGAATCTCGCGGGAGATCCTCGATGCCGTTCGCCACCATCACGAGTATCTGGACGGGAGCGGCTATCCCGATGCGCTCTGCGGCGAGAGCATTGGCGATATCGTCAGGATTCTAACGATCTCGGACATCTTCGCAGCGCTGATCGAGCACCGGCACTACAAGCCGACCATGCCGCGCGCGGAGGCCTACGACGTTCTGTGCGGGATGAATGGCAAGCTGGAAAAGGCGCTGGTCCGCTCGTTCAAGCAGGTCGCGCTCACACGGTGAGCGCTGTACCCCGTCTCGAACGCCGCCTTAATGCGTCGCACGATAGCTGGCGCGGCGCGGGATGGAGCGGCAGGCCAGCCCGTCGGCCAGCAGCTTCATGTCCTCGTGCCGGCCGCTGCGAATCAGTCGGCCGAACTCTTCGGGTGTGAAAGGAAGACTTGGATCATCATCGATCTTGTGCCGCAATCGCGGACCGAAGAACCGCCGAACCAGGCTAGCCAGCCGCCGCATGTCAATTCCCTCGCGCCAGCAACAAACCTCTCAGTCCGCATATTGTTCCTCCCGCAACTTCGAGATTGCAAGAGGCCACTCGCGACGCCGCACCAAAAAAATTTCCGCCAGAGAATAATCTCCTCTTGCTCGCGCTAATCGGCAAAACCCACGTGACGCACGAACTCGTGGTTGTGCTCGCGGTCCGAGCGAACTGCGTTCGCGGCAAAGCTGTCGTCGGGATAGCCCATCGCGACGCTCATGATGACCTCGTCCTTCCGGAATCTTGGCGACCTCGCGCACAATGTCGGAGCGCATGGCGATGTCGACCTGCCGGGTGCGATCACCGCGCGCGGCGCCGGCGTGTTTTTGAAGCCACGCACGTTGCGGCGCGACTGGACCAGCGTCTCGAATTCCACCTCGTGAACCTCCCTGCCCGCTCGTCCGGCGTTGCGACAGACCACCGGTTGCCGATGCGGCGCGCAAAACCTATGCTAATGACCAAGCAAGACCAAGAACCCTGTGAGGAAGTCCATGGCCGCACCGCTCGATCCCGTCATCGCCCAGATCATTCCGCTCATGCCGATGCGCGATCCCACGGTCATGACGCCACAGAGCGCCCGCGATTCCTTGCGCGCACTCGCTGCCTCGCGCGCGGCCATTCCGCCGCCGCCCGTCGATAGCGTCGAGGATATCAAGGTGAAAGGCGGCGCCGGTCCGCTTCCTGCGCGGGTCTACCGGGTCGGCGCCACGCCGGCACCGACGGTGGTGTTCTTCCATGGCGGCGGCTGGGTTGCGGGCGATCTCGAAACCCACGACCGGCAGGCGCGCAACCTTGCGATCGAGACCGGCGCGGTCGTCGTCTCCGTCGACTATCGACGTCCGCCCGAGACGCGCTTTCCCGGCGCCTTCGAGGATGCCTTCGCCGCGGTGAGCGACTTGTTTGGCCGCATCGCGGAATTTGGCGGTGACGCAAAGCGCTTCGGCGTTGCCGGCGACAGCGCCGGCGGCAATCTCGCTGCGACGACCGCGATCGCCTGCCGCGATGCCGGCATCAAGCTCGCCGCGCAGCTCCTGGTCTATCCGGTCACCGACGTCGTCGGCGCTTATGCCGATGCGCGCGAGAACGCGCGCTATCCCTCGCGGGCGGAGAATGCCGAGGGCTACTTCCTCACACGCGCGACCATGGAATGGTTCTGCGGCCACTATCTCGCCGATCCCGCGCACGCCGGCGACTGGCGCGTCTCGCCGCTGCGGGCCGCATCGCTGGCCGGCGTCGCGCCCGCGGTCGTGACCACCGCCTGGTTCGATCCCCTGCGCGACGAAGGCGCGGCCTATGCGCGGGCGCTGGAAGCGGCCGGCGTCCGCGTCAAGCATCATGAGGGCCCCGGCCTGATCCACGGCTATTTCGGCATGGGCGACGCCTCCGACGCCGCGCGCGCCGAAGCCCAGCGCGCGCGGGCCGACTTCAAGGCGCTGCTCGTGCGCGGCGTGTGAAGGCGATCAGGCGCTCTGCGCCCGCTGCGCCGCGGTGTGCCCCCAGACCTCGTCCCAATCCTGGCCGGCGGCATCGACCACGCGGCCGTCGGCCTCGAAGAACTTGTTCGGCACCTGGAAGATCGCCAGGATCAACGCGCCCTCCGGGCACCAGGCGGCGTGCCGGCTGCCCGCCTCGCGCCAGATGAATTCGCCGGCCTTGCAGGCAATGCCCTTGGCCGGGCCCTCCTTGTCGACGAGCGCACCTTCGATGACCCAGCTCTGCTCGATGCCGACATGCTCGTGATCGGGCAGCACCGATCCCGGCGCAAAGCGCATCAAGGCGGTCATCAGCCCCGTGCCGCGATCGAACAGCAGCGTCTTGGCCTCGCAGCCCGGAAAGCGTGTCTTCTGCCAATCCATGTCCTGGGGGCGAACGAGGTGCGAATGCCGCTCAGCGGCGCCCTGGTCGTGCGGGATCGCGGCGTCCATCACGATGCTTCCTCTCCATCTCGAGGGACCGACGCTAGCAGGATCACCCGATGAGGTCAGCGAGCAGTGCAACAGAGGCGACATCTTCCGCGCTCGAAGCGCAAAAATCAGCGGGGCGAGCGGGCGGCCGGTGCTCATCCTGCTTGATTGCGCCACGATTTGCGGCTCCAATCTCCCGGCCATTTCTGGCTTAGGAGACCCCCATGATGAAGCGGATTTTCCTCGCTGCGATCGTTGCCAGCTTTGCAGCGGGCTCGGCCCTTGCGCAAGAAACCTGCGAAAGCAAGGCTGTCGGCAAGGACGGCAAGCCGCTGGCCGGCGCCGCCAAGACCTCGTTCCTGAAGAAGTGCAAGGAAGATGCCTGCGCCCCCAAGGCCGTCGGCTCCGACGGTAAGCCGCTCGCCGGCGCCGCCAAGAACAGCTTCATGAAGAAGTGCGAGACCAGCGCGTAAGCGCGCAGTCCGTTCCCGGCTTTTTCAGCGAGCCATCACAAACGAAATGCCGTCATGGCCGGGCAGAAGCGCGTCTTCGCGCGAGAGCATGATCCGAAAAAGTGCGTAGCGGTTTTCCGAAAAGATCATGCTCAAACAATAAGCTAAAGCGCGATGACGATTCATCCCGATCGCATCGCGCTTTAGACCTCCCGGCCATTTGCTTCTTGTGCCTTCCCCGCCGCCAGTTTTCCGGCACGCGCCGTGCGCGTAAAGCAAACTCCTCGCGACCCTAGACAGAACGCAGCGGCTGACGGATGATGCAACGCTGAGCGAACCGGGGCGCATCGACGAGGCTTCCAGCAAAGGATGGGCGAGATGTTGCAGTTCCGCGTGCGTGATCACATGATGGCGACAATGAGCGTGCTCTTTGCGCTGCTCATGATTGTTGACGTTGCCAACGCCAGAGGCCCTGGCCTGCCCAACGTCATGGTTCTCGCAACCGGCGGCACGATCGCCGGCAGCGGGGCGAGCAGCACCACCGTCGTCGGGTATACCGCAGCCACGGTGGGCATCGAGACCCTCTTGAACGCCGTCCCCGAGTTGAAAACGGTGGCCAACGTCAAGGGCGAGCAGGTCTTCCAGATCGCCAGCGAGAACATGAACAATGATTATTGGCTGAAGCTCGCCAAGCGCGTCAATACGCTCCTCGCGCAGGACGACGTGGACGGGATCGTGATCACGCACGGGACCGATACGATCGAGGAAACCAGCTATTTCCTGAATCTGGTCGTCAAGAGCAAGAAGCCTGTGGTCGTCGTCGGCGCGATGCGGCCGTCGACAGCGATCAGCGCGGACGGCCCGATCAACCTCTTCAATGCGGTGATCCTCGCAGGCAGTGAAGAAGCCGTCGGCAAGGGCGTGCTCGTCGCCCTCAACGATCAGATCAACGCCGCGCGCGACGTCACCAAGAACAACACGTCCACGGCAGACACCTTTCGCACGCCTGAACTCGGCTTTCTCGGCTACATGCAGGGCAACAAGCCGTATTTCTATCGGCAATCAACCCGCCGGCACACGGCGGATTCCGAATTTGACGTGTCCAACCTCGATGTCCTGCCTCAGGTCGACATCGTCTACGGCTACGCCAACATGAACCGGGTTGCGATCGACGCTTTTGTCGCCGCCGGCGCCAAGGGGGTCGTGCATGCCGGCGTGGGTGACGGCAGCCTGGCCCGCCCCGCGGTCGAGCCGGCGCTGGACGAAGCCCGCAAGAAGGGCGTTGTGATCGTTCGCAGCAGCCGTGTCGGCAACGGCATCGTCGCGCGCAATGGCGAGGCCAAGGACGATGAGCACGACTTCGTCGTCTCGGATACGCTCAATCCTCAGAAGGCGCGCATTTTGCTGATGCTGGCGTTGACCAAGACGACCGACACCAAGGACATTCAGCGGATGTTCTACGCCTACTAGTGCGTCGGCTACGCTCGCTTGAAGCGGCGGTCATCACAGACCGCACGGCGTTGATGGCGAAGTGCTGCGCGAGATCTTGCGGTAGGCGATCGCGAAATCCGGGCTACACAGTCGGATTTCGTAGGGTGGGCAAAGCGAAGCGTGCCCACGATCTGCCGCAGCTCAGAATGAGATGGTGGGCACGGCGCGAATTGCGCCTTTGCCCACCCTACCAGAGCTCCGTCATTGCAAGGTCCGCGGCCCCCTCACTAGCTCCGCAACCCCGGAGCCTCCTGCCCGGTGCGCGCGACATATTCGGTGTAGCCGCCGCCATATTGGTGGATGCCCTCCGGCGTCAGCTCCAGCACGCGGTTCGACAGCGTCGCCAAAAAATGCCGGTCGTGCGAGACGAACAGCATGGTGCCCTCGAAATCCGACAGCGCATTGATCAGCATTTCCTTGGTGGCGAGGTCGAGATGGTTGGTGGGCTCGTCCAGCACCAGGAAGTTCGGCGGATCGAACAGCATCTTGGCCATGACGAGGCGCGCCTTCTCGCCGCCCGAGAGCACGCGGCAGCGCTTCTCGACATCGTCGCCGGAGAAGCCGAAGCAGCCGGCGAGCGCACGCAAGGAGCCCTGCCCCGCGGTCGGAAACGCGTCCTCCAGCGACTGGAACACGGTGCGCTCGCCGTCGAGCAGATCCATCGCATGCTGGGCGAAATAGCCCATCTTGACGCTGCCTCCGAGCGCCACCGTGCCCTGGTCCGGCTCGCTCGCGCCGGCCACCAGCTTGAGCAGCGTCGACTTGCCGGCGCCGTTGACGCCCATCACGCACCAGCGCTCCCGACGGCGGATCATGAAGTCGAGCCCGTCATAGATGCGCTTTGAGCCATAGCCCTTGTGCACGTTCTTGAGCGCCACGACGTCCTCGCCGGAGCGCGGCGCCGGCAGGAAGTCGAACGCGACGCTCTGGCGGCGCCGCGGCGGCTCGACGCGCTCGATCTTGTCGAGCTTCTTGACCCGGCTCTGCACCTGCGCCGCATGCGAGGCGCGCGCCTTGAAGCGCTCGATGAACTTTATCTCCTTGGCGAGCATGGCCTGCTGGCGCTCGAACTGCGCCTGCTGCTGCTTCTCGTTCTGCGCCCGCTGCTGCTCGTAGAATTCGTAATCGCCGGTGTAGGTGGTGAGCGAGCCGCTGTCGATCTCGATCACCTTGGAGATCACGCGGTTGATGAACTCGCGGTCGTGCGAGGTCATCAGCAGCGTGCCTTCGTAATCGTGCAGGAATTTTTCCAGCCAGATCAGGCTTTCGAGGTCGAGATGGTTGCTCGGCTCGTCGAGCAGCATGACGTCGGGGCGCATCAGGAGAATGCGCGCCAGCGCCACGCGCATCTTCCAGCCGCCGGAGAGTTTGCCGACGTCCCCGTCCATCATCTCCTGGCTGAAGCCGAGGCCGGAGAGCGCTTCGCGCGCGCGGCCGTCGAGCGCATAGCCGTCCAGCTCCTCGAACCGGTGCTGCACCTCGCCATAGCGGGCGATGATCTCGTCCATCTGGTCGGCCTTGTCGGGGTCGGCCATATCGGCCTCGAGCGCGCGCAGCTCGGCCGCGACCTCGCTGACGGGACCAGCCCCGTTCATCACCTCGGCCACCGCGCTGCGGCCGGACATCTCGCCCACGTCCTGGTTGAAATAGCCGATGGTGATGCCGCGATCGGTCGAGACCTGCCCCTCGTCGGGCAGTTCCTCGCCGGCGATCATCCGGAACAGCGTGCTCTTGCCGGCGCCGTTCGGTCCGACGAGACCGATCTTCTCCCCCTTGTTGAGGGCCGCGGAGGCTTCGATGAACAGGATTTGGTGGCCGGCTTGCTTGCTGACATTGTCGAGGCGGATC
Organism: Bradyrhizobium sp. SPXBL-02; assembly: GCF_051853065.1. Classification (NCBI taxonomy): domain Bacteria; kingdom Pseudomonadati; phylum Pseudomonadota; class Alphaproteobacteria; order Hyphomicrobiales; family Nitrobacteraceae; genus Bradyrhizobium; species Bradyrhizobium sp. SPXBL-02. Next base: position 4,529,010 of record NZ_CP182474.1, read on the forward strand.
ATGAGTGTCTTTTGGGGGATTTTTGCGTTGCAGCGTCATAGGGCATGACCCCGCCCAAGGGAAGCCCGGCGGGGTACGGATTTCTTCCCCCGCCAGCGCGACATGGCTGCAATCCGGCCCAAGCTTAAGACCTGGAGACCTCGACGGCTTGCATGGCCGCAAGACCGGCTGCGGCCACTTGCGCGTCCTGGGTTGATTGCATGCCCGATACGCCGATCGCACCGATCACCCTGCCGTCACGCAGGATCGGAAGGCCGCCTTCCAACGGCGTCAGATTGGTCATGCCCAGCAGCCGCAGGTGAAGACCGCCATCGGCCAGCGCGGATTCGAAAGCCGCGGTCGACCGCCTGAAATCGACCGCCGTCTTCGCCTTCTGCTGCGCCACGAGCACGCTGCCGTGCTGGGCCTGATCGAGACGGTACAAGAGAGCGAGTTCGCCGGTGCTATCGGCGATGGCGATTACCATCGGCCAGCCATGACGTTGCGCTTCCGCGCGCGCGGCATCGGCGACGAGCCTCGCCTCGTCGAGCGTGATCGGGGCGCCATAGAGAGGCGTCAGGGCTGCGAGGGGCGCTGCTGCGGAAGAGGCGTTTGGTGTCGTCATGGCGGAGCTCCTGGTCATCGGGTGCCCTCTCACAACACATCATGGCCGCCGTGATAATGTCCGGAACGATTGATATATTCTCTCACTTTCCGGGAGAATGACCGTGACCTCGTTTGCGGATTACGCGACGTTTCTGAGCATCATCGACGAGGGCAGCCTGACCTCCGCAGCCACGCGTCTCGGCAAATCGCTTCAATCCGTGAGCCGATCGCTGGCGCGGCTCGAGGCCGACCTCGGCGTCGAGCTGGTGTCGCGAACGACGCGGCGCCTGCGTCCGACCACGACCGGCCTGGAATTTGCCGGCCGCATCCGCCTGGCACTCACCGCCATCGACGCAGCGCGTGAAGATCTGCTCGCCAGCGACCAACGGCTTGCCGGCATCATCCGCATCGGCACATCGAGCCTGTTCGGCCCCGAATATGTCGCACCCGTCGTGAGCCAGTTCCTGACGCGACATCCGGACGTCGAGATCGAACTCGTGCTGTCTGACGAGCGTGTCGACCTCGTCGCCGAGAAGCTGGATTTTGCCATCCGCATCGGCACGCTGCCGGACTCGAACCTGCGGGCGCGCCGGCTCGGTGGCTTGAGTTGGGCTGTCTTCGCCTCGCCGGCCTATCTCTCGGCCCATGGCCGTCCCGAGCATCCGCGCGACCTGATCCACCATGAATGCGTGTTGCTGACAAGCGAAGATGACAGATGGGCTTTTGGCAGCAACAGAAGACCCATCGAGGTCCAGGGCCGCTTTCGGTCGGAAAGTGCCGCGGCACGCAACGCGGCCGTCGCGTCCGGGCTCGGCATCGGCCTCGCTCCGCTCTGGCAGGTGCGCAGGCTCATCGAGCAAGGCGTCGTCGAGCAAATCCTGGTCGGTCACGAGCCGCCGCCGATTCCGCTCCAGATCGTCTGGATCAAGCCGAGCGCCGGCGCGTTGCCGCGGCGCATTCGCGCCACGATGGACTTCCTAGCAGCACGTCTGTCTGCCCTGCGGATATGAGTTGCGGCTCATGATGCAGGGCCGGCGCTGCACCCGTGCACCACAATTCACCTTGATTCCAATAACCCGTAGATGGGTTGAGCCCTTGCGAAACCCATCACGCTTCGTCGCATATGAGGGAGCGCGACGGGTTTCGCTGGCGCTCTACCCATCCTAATAGCTCCTACCGCCGGCGCGCGATCCACACTCCGGCCAGGAAAGCGACAAACAGCGACCGTAGAGGCGCTTTCATCGTGACCTCGCGCAACCGGTCAGCCCATCGCCTGGCGGAATCCAGCGAAGGCGAGCCGGGTTGTGGCTTGGCCGCTCCGGAACCTGGCCGCGGGCTTGAGATCTGCTCCAAGCCGTCCTGATTGGCTGCCAAGCCGGAGGCTTCCGTCATCGCCGCAGCTTCCTTCATGTCCATGCGCGTGCTCCAATCCTGCTGCGGTTGCGGAACAACCACCTGATCTCAGCGCCTTCGGCTCTGGCGGCGGCATTCATGCGAACTATATGGTTTGTCAAACGTCCGCCGCATCACTCCCTTGAAGAAGCCCTTGCTGATCTTTCTGTTCCTTGTCTTGGCACCGCTGGCCGCGTCGGCGGTGAGATATTTCTGGCTGGGCGATGGCCGCCAGAATTGGCAAACCGCCGATCGGTCGAGCGCAGGTCTTCTGCTTCCCGCTGCCGATCATCCCGAAGCCGTCATACGGGTGTTCGGGGCGCGAACGGTGCGGTGGCGCAGCATCTTCGCGGTTCACACCTGGATCGTCGTCAAGGAGAAAAATGCCCCGACCTACACCCGCTATGACTACACGGCGTGGGGCGAACCAATCCGCACCAACGGCTTCGCTCCGGACGGGCGGTGGTTCGGCGCTGCGCCAGAAACCATTGTGGCCGTCAACGGAGAGCGCGCCGAGGTGCTGATCCCCAAAATCCGATACGTGATCGAAAACTACCAGTTTCGGTCCTATGGAGATTATAGCGTCTGGCCCGGTCCCAACTCGAACACCTTCGTGCAGGCGGCCCTCGATGCCGTCCCCGAGCTCAGGGCCGTGCTGCCGCCGACCGCGATCGGCAAGGACTTCCCGTACACGGGTAAGTGGGTCGGCCTGACGGCGTCCGGCACGGGTATCTATGCTTCGCTTGCCGGATATGTTGGCTTTTCCGTCGGCTGGGTCGAAGGCTTGGAGATCAATTTCTTCGGCGCCGTGCTCGGTCTCGATATCCGACGCCCGGCGCTCAAGCTGCCTGGGCTTGGCCGCTTCGGGGTGACGCCTGGGCTCTAGGAGGCAGAGATCCCATGATGCCTAACAAGCTGGCCATTTTTAGGAGCATCGAAACTCGCCAACGGATCATAAGCCGTCATTCGACACTAAGGCGGCCTCAATCCGTTCACGGCGGCAAAAATGCTGCGACTGATCCGACGACTTCGCTGCTAGCTGCCGGTTGATGGGATCGGACGAAAATGAAACGAGAGGTCACGGGTATATCCGCTTCGGCTCGACCATCCTGGCCGATTAGGATCAATCCGGCGCCGCCATTTGCCACATTCAGAATAATCGGCTCGCCGCTCCATGTCTTGATCGGCTCCATTCCGATGATTAGAAATTCGCCGACAGGTTGGTCGAAATATTGGATGCGCAATTGCGGGCCGACTTCGGCCGCAGCAAGCTTAAGGCCGACCTGCTGGGCGCGTGCGTATACGTTAGCCAGGGTCACGGTGTCGAAGGTAAACCCAAGCTGCGCAGGTGATAAATGGACGAGCTCGACATTTGTCTTCTGAGAGCTAACGGTGAACGCCGGCCGAGCAAGGATTTCTGCAGCCTGACCACCGACACTGCAGCCCTTGCTAGCGAGCTCGTTGCGCAAGGTAAGTGAGTTGGCGAAGGTACCTATCGTGATCGTCTTCCAGGTCGCAACGTCACGAGCGGACCTGATAGGCTGTTCGGACGCTGGGGCCGAGTGCGACTTGGGCTTCAGCCGGTTCTGCAAGACATCGCGGGCTGCGCATTGCGCGGACGCGGTACTCGCGAAAGGAACGACGCAGGCGGCTTGGAGTATGCACGCCAAAAAGTAGCTGCAAACTCGCCTTGCGCTTGAACGGCCACTACCTGCCGCGCACCGGGCTCGGCTTCTGAAAGTAGACATGGCGATGGCTTTTTCTAGTTGGACAAAAAAGCCCGCCTCCGAGTCAATGGGAAGAACGGAGGAAAATGACGTCAATCAACATTCTCCGGCCGACTTTGAAATGCGTCCGGAGGCGGGGCCTATGGCTAGAATATTCCAGTTTCCAAATTGGCAGGCGGCAGTCCGTAAGCCTGATAACCCGCCCGTCCCATCAGCCCTAAGGGCAATGATGTCGCTCGAACATAGCACCCGGAACAAATCGGCTCAACGCCAAAGTCGGCTATCGCTCAAGGCCGCCTCAGCAGTTCCGCCCCGGCGAAATCGACACTGCCGCCGCCGTGCCCGACGGCGAACAGTGCGCCGCGCTGAGCGGCGGCTTGCCGTTCTCGACGTGCAGACATTTCCCGAAGCGGCTCGAGACCGGCGCCGACTCTATCTCACCGAGAACGGCGCCTGATAAGGCCGCCCGAAGGGCACGCCGTTGATGACGGTCTGGATCGGCTTGAGCTGGGCTTTCCCTTCCCTCCTGTTGTTGCGCGTGTCGACGAAGCTGACCGGTCCCTCCACCAGCTCCATGATCGCGACGTCGGCGGGCGCACCGACCTGCAGCGTTCCGATCTTCGGCGCGCGATTGATGATCTTCGCCGGCGCCGTCGTCGCCATTGCGACGACCTGCTCCAGCGTGAAGCCAAGCAGCATGAACTTGCTCATCACGTTGGGCAGGAAGGGAATGCCCGGCGAATTGCCGGAGAAGACGTGGATATCGGACGAGATGGTATCAGGAGCGCATCCGCCGGGGATCGCCACTTCCGCCACGGTGAAATCGAAGCTGCCGCCGCCATGTCCGACGTCGAACAGCACGCCACGCTGCTTGGCTGCCAGGGCCGCAGGCAGCAGCTTGCCGTCCTGGACGATATTCGTGAAGACGCTCGACATGTTCGGGGCGCCCGAATAGGCGTGCGTCAGCACGTCGCCCGGGCGCATCAAGTCGAGGATCTGCGACATCAGCTCCTTGGACTCGACGCCGCCGATATGCACCATCATCTTCGCCGGCCAGCCGCACATCTCGCAGGCCTGGATGCCGCGCTTGAGCGGCTCGAGCCCGTGCTTGAAGATCACGTTTTCCGACATGCGCACTTTGACCCCGAGGAGGAAGTCCGAATTCTCGGCCAGCGCCATGGCGCAGGCTTCGGTCTGCGCGGTGTCGATGTTGTAGAGCTCGGCGACGGGGAACGCGGACAGGCCGTTATTGGCGATGTGGACGAAGGCGTACATCCGAGCCCGCGTCTGGGCCACGATGAAACGGCGCAACGCCGCCAGATTGTTGACGCCGGCATCGCCCGCCGACACGACGGTCGTCGTGCCCTGGAACTGGACCAGCTCGTCGGCGGGAATGCCGATGGCCGAGCCGTAGGGATAGACGTGACAATGCAGATCGATCAGGCCGGGCATCACGAGCTTGCCCGAGGCGTCGATGCTCTTCAACGCGCGCTCGGCGGGGATCGTCTCCTGGACGGCCTCGATCACGCCCCAGCGGATGCCGATATCGCGCCTGGCGCGCAGCGACTGGCTGGGGTCGAGCACCTCGCCGCCGCGGATCACCAGGTCGTACTTGTCGTTCGGCCCCATCGTCCCGCGCGCGGGCGCGGCGAGCCCGACGGCTGCGGCTGATGTCGAGAGTGCCAGGAAATCGCGGCGTGACAACGCAGGCATGATGGTCCCCCCTCTGTGCTTTTGTTGGTAAAGGCAAACCTTGACGCGCGGATCGGCGACCGGCGCCGCGTCCGAAACCAAAAAGGATGCCGTTGGAGCTCGGGCCTCGTCGCCCGGGTGATCCAATCCTATGACCACACGCCCGCGTTGAGGAGCTGCGAAATTTTTCTATCCTCAGATGAACCTTCTTCGACAAGCATCGACTAAGCGAGCGCTCGCACCGGGGCCTAGTCATTTCGTCGATCCGGCGGAGGTCAGGCATGGACCACGAGGCGACATGCAGGCGAATGTTACTCTATGAACAGCAGCCCCTCTTCTTATCGCCATCAAACGCATTTACAGCGTCGAACAGCCGCTTCCCTGGACTAGCCATGGCTGGAAATCGAAAGTGACGTCGAGCACGAAACGAGGTCTTCGGCTTCGAAATAACCCAATGGTGTCCACTACCGGCACCCAATGTTTGAGCGCGACTGCTGATGCTTGCGCGGTGCCGTCGCTTCAGGCAGCAGCTCTACTCCATTCTGGCTGAGGCGGTCAGAAACACTGGCTAAGAGCTCACCACGAACGTCCTTGCGCTCCCGTCAATTCCAAGGCCCCCCTCGATGGGCTCGGCCCTCGGGTACCTTTCCACGCCTTCGTCTGCTTCGGGTCGAAATCGGCGATACAGAGTCGCAGAAGTGTGTCTTCCGACTGGGGCCGAGGAGAGCTTAACCTGCATCAGGGAGCCTTCACGGGCGGTGGAAACCCCGCAACCGTACAGGAACGACGAGGAATTCGCCTCATTGTCGGAGATCGATGGCGATCCTTGCTCTCCTCCCAAGTTGACTTACCCGGTCAGCACTGCTGGCCGGTTTTTTTCGGAGCCGAATATCCGTGGTCACGAGCGGCGCCTTGCGACGATTGATCGAGACTAAGCCTTCTCAAGTCCGAAAGAGGCGTGCTGTGCAGCGCAACGCTAAAGGTGAGCGGAAACGGGCCCATTGCCGCACACCATCCGGGGGCCAAGTCGCGCTGCGAGTGCAGTGATGCTGGAATCATTCTCTAAGTTCGGCGAGCAGTGTCGCAGAAGAAAGCGGACCCCGCAAAGCGTCTCCTTCCTCCAAACAACGCGACAGACGAATATCCCGGAGTGACTGTCGAACGACAGCGCAAATTCGTTCGCGAATATGTAGTACGGCGTGGAGATGCAGGCTCCCAAGGCGCTGATGTCCCGCACCATGCAGGGATGAGTCCCAATGATTTCACCGAATGACAGCCGCGCCGCCCGGTTGATCGCTATCCGCTTCATTGCACGACGTTCGATCATGGCGAGACTCCGAATGAAGAAGCCAACCTAAAATGCGCTTTCTCGCGCGACGTCGGGACCTGAAATTAAATCACATCCGGCTGACTTCGGCATTATTTAATTGATTAAATAATTTGTTGAGCCGCTCGCACTTGACCCGCGCAATGATGCGAGTTCCAATCAAAATGCTGATTTGTGATGAGTCGGGGATTGCCGTGGGTATTTACTTGCTCTCACTCGCGGCGTGCGTTGTCGGGGTTCTTCTGTTCATGGCATTCCATCGATAGGGCCGACAACGGACGCAAGCGTTACCGTGAATCCTCAGCCCAAAGCCGAAATTAATAATCTCGGCCGGTTGATTTTGACTGTGCACGAATGAGCGCGTTCAATTCCAGACATTGGAGGCGAACGTGTTATTCACTCTTTTGCTCGTCGTTCTCATCGGCGTCAGTGCAGCGGTCCTAATCGCCCATGCGATCGACGCCATGCGTTCGTGAGGTTGGGCTTGCGATTGGATCCCTCGCAGGTCCAAGTCAAACGGCTCGCGCGTGTCAAAGTCTCCGATTTCGCTGTCCAAATGGTTTCAGGCCATGGAGCAGTGGAACGCTTCCGCAAACCTCGGACTCGGGATTTTCGGGAGGCTTCTGGCCAGGGAGGCCGCTCTGGCGGCGTGGCATTGAGCTGACGAGGGTCGGCTAATTTGGAGTACTTTGTTCCGGTGCCCGACCTGAGGTCCCACTCTCCTCGCCTCGCCGCTGTCTGAGAACTCGCGCAGACCCGACCGATAGTCTGATCAACACAATTGTGTTGTTGCGCCACAGGCTCCTGACGAGCGCACAATCGCGTGGCGAGGCGCTTCAACTGGCAACGCGAACGCAGCACGTCGCACGTCGCATTCGAAACCGATCTGAACTCCGAACCGAAACAAATGCCCGTTAATTCGCCTGAGGAACCCTAGTTGACTGCCCTTAAACGATAATTTTGATTATGACCGATAATGATGATGACTCCAGCACAACATTAAACAATATGTTGAAAACAAAATATAATGGGAGGTTGGAATGGAAGTTGCCCGCCGGTTTCGCGCAATGGCGTTGCTTTGCCGACAGAGTGCCGCGCGCTATCCCGAGAGAAGCTGGAAGCTGCTCGCAGAGGCGGAGTATTGGGAACATTTGGCGGCCACTGCTCTGACTCACTGAACTTCGGCCACTGAATTTTGTCTTTTCTCTTTTTATGAACTGCCTCGAGGCGTGCCATGTCCAGTATGCGTCAAGTTTATACTTGTGCTGTTTTGAGCGAGCGACTCCACGCACTCGTGGCGGAGCTTAGAGAGGTTGAAAAGCTTCGAAGCAAGCTCCGACGCGTAGAGGCCAGAACACTCAGAAGGCGGCGTGTCGGACTAGGTCGCGGAGCAAGGGCCGCAAGCTAACTCGGCGGCGAGATCCGCCGTCAATTCAGGATGGAGCGGTCGCACGGATTCCCGTTCGACTTCGAACTCCTGAATCATGGATCTCGTGGCGGCGCGTCAGGTAACGTGCCCGGCGTATCGCACTCTCGGTGGGCGCAATCGCACCGCGTCCCGAAGTATGCGGCTCGAGCTTAAGACTGACAGGCCCCCCAGCGCCATCAGCAGCACGCCTAACCAGGGCAGCGCCGAGCTCCGCTCCTCCTCGACCACGCTGATCGCGATAGCCGGCGGATCCGACGAAGGCCCTGCGTCAGCGATGGGCCTCGCCGCGAGAGGCTGCTTTACATCGGCTTGGCCAGGCACTGAATGTTCGGGCGCAGCGAGCTCCGCGATGGAAGCCGCCCAGGTCGGGGCGGCGCGCGTACTGAGCTCCGAAGCGGCATCAGCTACTTTGAGTTCGAGCGCCGGCGGCGTCGCCGAAGTCCCCTCGGCCGGTGCCGACCTCAGTAACTCCGCGCGCGCATCAATCACCGGGCCTTGCCTGTGCCGCCCAGCCTCATTCCTGTCGGGACTGGCGCCGCCTTTCGCCGCGCGATCACGAACCGACTTTCGCACGACTGCGATGCCCTCGGCCAGGAACCAGCACTTGCGATGGCCGTCCCGCCGATACATCCAGCGCTGGCGTGGGCCAGACGAGTTGCCGGGCCGCAGCAAGCATTCTGGCTGCACCGGCGACGTTGCAGCGGGCTCGCGAGGACCAGTATTGAACAGGTCGGTGATGGGATTGGCGGACGCAGGTGCCGCCGAAACAGCTCCAACAAGAACCAAACTGGCAAAGCAGAATCGCAAATGACCGGACATCGAAAACTCCCGGTGTTGCCCCCATCCGGCACAAGCCTTCGCGGCAAGATGGGCTCTCATGCGGCTTAAATTGGGCGATGCGATGATTAATTTTGCCCTCGGCTATCCAAATTAATAGGTCGGTCCAGCTCTAGCAGGCTGCAAAAGCGAAGAAATCGAGCCACCCGCAAGCGCCGAGCGTCGCCCGCGTCCTTGTCCTCACCCAATTAAATGTTCCGCCACGATATAACCGCCGTCGCGCCTTTCTCCCTGCTACCTCGCACTTTAATGTGGATTGTACGGCTAATTTTTAAATGTCGGGTTGTCTGTCCCTTCATTTTACGGCTTGTGTGACTGGCCTTCTCACCAGAACCGGATCTGTGCCATGAATGCCGCGCAATTCAACTCGCTCTCGCTTGACGAGCTCTGGATAGTTCACCAGCAGGTTACGGCCAGCCTTACTGAGAAAATCCTGGTGCAAAAAGCACGATTGGAGGAACGGCTCCACAAGATTGGACTCGCCAACGAGGCCATACGGTTCGATCGTAAGCGTCGTCCCTACCCGCCGGTCCGGCCCAAGTATCGTAATCCGAACAACCCCGCAGAAACGTGGTCGGGTCGCGGTAGGCCACCTCGCTGGCTGCAACCGCAGCTTCGATGCGGCCGGAAATTAGACGATTTCTTGATCGAGCGGTCTTCGCTCAAAGGCGGCAGACGAATTTAGCGCCGCGGTCTCGTGCGCTGAAAAACGGCTAGCGCAAAGAAGTACTGCTTCTTCAGCCTTGCGCCTCCGAAAGTCGCCTATCGACTTTCGGCCTTTGATGCGCCCAGCGTGCCCAGCGCGTGCTGGACCTGATTTGCCGTGAGCGAGGCTGTCAGCCGCAAGCCTCGCTTCCCCGCGAGCGCGATGCCTTCGAGGCTCGCCGCTGTCTTCATTGCAGGTTCCTGAAAATCCGATGCCGACCTCGAGGCCGCCGAACGCGGGGGTTCTCGCCTTTCGCCGGTCGCGCCAATGGCGGACGTCCGGCTGCATCTTTGCTGCGCTGCGACAAGCGCGAGGATATCGGCTGCCAACAGATGAAATGGAGTCGCCTAAGACCAATTGTGCGACACCGGTGCGCTTGTCGGACGCCGGCCATGCGTCCAAACTGTGATCAAAGTCGCTGGAATGCGGCATACCTCCAGCGGTTAACAACGACAAGCGCACTGAAGCGCGTTCGAACAACCAGGCCGCCAGGGAGGGACGTCCATGAGCTCAAAGGCTGAGAAGACCAGAACCACTCGTCGCAAATTCTTGCTGACGGCCGGCGCGGCCGGCGCCGCCACCATTGCCATGCCGCAAGTCAGTCGGGCGCAAACGGTGGCCCTGAAGATGCAGGGCTCGTGGGGCAAGGCCGATGTCTTCAACGAGATGGCCGAGGATTATGTGAAGCGCGTCAACGAGATGGCCGGAGGTCGGCTGCGCATCGACTATCTCGTCGGCGGTTCGGTCGTGCACCCGTTCCAGGTCTTCGATGGCGTTCATGGCGGCCAGCTCGACGCTGCACACACGGTCACTGTCTACTGGTACGGCAAGCACAAGGCCGCCTCGCTGTTCGGTACCGGCCCGGTGTTCGGCTTCAACGCCAACGAAGGCCTCGGCTGGATCCACAACGGCGGAGGCAAGGAGCTGTTCGAGGAGCTCCAGACCAAGATCATGAACGTCAACATCAAGAGCTTCTTCGCCATGCCGATGCCGACCCAGCCGCTCGGCTGGTTCAAGAAGCCCATCACCAGCGCCGATGACCTCAAGGGTTTGAAGTATCGCACGGTGGGCCTGGCCGCCGACCTCTTCCAGGCGATGGGTGCATCCGTCGCGCAGCTGCCCGGTGGCGAGATCGTGCCCGCGATGGAGCGCGGCGTGATCGACGGGTTCGAGTTCAACAATCCGACCTCCGACCGGCGCTTCGGCGCGCAGGATGTCGCCAAGAACTACATGATGGGCAGCCATCATCAGGCGACCGAATATTTCGAGATCATGTTCAACCGGACGAAATTCAACGCGCTGCCGAAGGAACAGCAGGCGAACCTGCAATACGCCGCCGAAGCCGTGTCCTCCGCCAACGAATGGAAAGCCATGGATTACTATTCGAAGGACCTGCAGGAGCTGATCAACAAAGACAAGGTCAACGTCCAGCGGACACCGAAGTCGGTGTTCGACGCCCAGATCAAGGCGTGGGACGGTCTGATCGCCCAGCTCGGCTCGGATCCGTTCATGAAGAAGGTCATGGACTCGCAGAAGGAATGGGTGCGCCGCGTGGTCTACTACAACATGAACAACGCGACGGACTACCGCGGCGCCTTCGAGCATCACTTCCCGGGGGTCCTCAAGGCGTGACGACCTCGGCGGCGCAGCACTGACGCTGCATGATGACGGGTGGCGCTGTGCAAGCGCCGCCCGGGCACCAAATTGGTTGGGGGACATCCGGATGTGCTACTCGCCGCGGGCCAAGCTCGCATGAGAAATTTCCTCTTCTTCATCGACGAACTCAGCACCTGGGTCGGCAAGGCATTCGCCTGGCTGATCCTCATTCTCAGCATGTCGGTAACCTACGAGGTCTTCGTCCGCTATGCCTTGAACGCACCCACCACATGGGCTTTCGATTTCAGCTACATCACCTATGGCGGCCTCTTCCTGATGTCGGGTGCCTATGCGCTGGCGCGCAACAATCACGTGCGCTGCGATTTCATCTACAGGACGTGGGCGCCACGCACCCAGGCGACGATCGACCTCGTTCTTTTCGTCCTGTTCTTTCTTCCGGGCGTTCTCGCTCTGGTCTATGCTGGCTTCAACTACGCCTCGATGTCGGTACGCTTTCGCGAAGTGAGCGTCTTCAGTCCGGCCGGCATCCCGGTCTTTCCGCTCAAGGCACTGATCCCCCTCGCCGGCACGCTGCTCCTGATCCAGGGCGTCGCCGAGATCATCCGATGCATCCTTTGCATCCGCGACGGCCAATGGCCTCAGCGACTGCATGACGTCGAGGAAATGGAAACGGTCATCCTGCACCAACAGCAATATCTGGCCGAGCATGACCGGCAGGCTCCGTCCGTCCGCACAGGGGGCTCGGCATGACCGATCCCCAACTCGGCATTTCGATGCTGATCATCTTCATCTTTCTGATCGTGCTGGGATTCCCGATCGCCTTTACGCTGATGGCGATGGGCGTCAGCTTCGGTTTCTACGCGTACTACGTGCCAGGCCAGGAGCTCACGTCCAATCGCGTATTTACGCTGCTGGTGCAGAAGGCCTTCGAGGTTTCGTCGAACGACGTCCTGATCTCGGTCCCGGTCTTCACCTTCATGGGCTACATCATTGATCGGGCGAATATTCTCGATCGCATGTTCCGCGCCCTCCAGCTTGCGATCGGCGGCCTGCCCGGCTCGCTTGCCCTTGCGACCATGGTGGTATGCGCCCTATGGGGCATTGCCTCCGGAATCGTCGGTGCGGTGGTCGTGTTGATGGGCCTGCTGGCGATGCCGGCAATGCTGCGCGCAGGCTATGACAACAAGCTGGCGTCGGGCGTCATCTGCGCCGGCGGCACCCTGGGCATCCTGATTCCGCCGAGCGTGATGCTGATCCTGTATGCCGCAACCGCAGGCATTTCTCCCATCAAGCTCTATCTTGCCGCCTTCATTCCCGGCTTCGGCCTGACCGCCGCCTACCTCGTCTACATCATGGCACTTGCGACGTGGAAACCGGAGCTCGCGCCGAAATTGCCGAAGGAGGAGCGTAGCGCGCCGCTTGGCACCGTGCTTTACGAAGTGCTGGTATCGTTCATGCCGCTGACGATCCTGACTTTCGTCGTGCTCGCGGTGATCTTTGCAGGACTGGCCACTCCTACCGAATCGGCGGCGATCGGCGCCTTCGGCGCGCTGCTGCTCGCGATCGGCTATGGCGCGGACTATTCCAAGCGCCACAACCTGCTCATCCTGCGCAGCTACGCCGTGATCATGACGGCCGTTGTCGTCTGGCTGATCGGCGTTCGCTACTTCGGCCTGCCGCGCTTGAACGCAGTCCCTATCGCCGCCGCGGGCCTGACGATCCTCGTCATGTGCGCGCTGCTTCCGAACAATGCGTTTACCATGGATAAACTGCGGGAGTCGGTTTTCCTCACCGCCCGCACCACGGCAATGGTCTGCTGGCTGTTCGTCGGCTCGGCGATCTTCTCCTCGGCATTCGCGTTGCTGGGAGGGCAGGCCTATATCGAGCAATTTGTCGTCGGCCTCGGCCTTTCGGCGTGGCAGTTCATGCTGGTGGCCCAGCTGATCATCTTCTTGCTTGGCTGGCCACTGGAATGGACGGAGATCATCATCATCTTCTTGCCGATCTTCCTGCCGCTCCTGAAGCAGTTCGGCATCGATCCGCTGTTCTTCGGCGTCATGGTCGCGTTGAACCTGCAGACTTCGTTCCTGTCGCCGCCGGTGGCAATGGCACCGTTCTACCTGAAGGGTGTCGCGCCATCGCATGTGACGATCAACCAGATCTTCTCGGGCGTGATGCCCTACATCTGGATCGTGGTGGCGTTCATGGTGCTCATGTATATCTTTCCGGGCATGGCGCTTTGGCTGCCGAACTACTGGTCCCGGCTATGAGAACGAGCTTTCGCAGAATTGAGGACGAGGCGAGATGAGTCTCTGCGCGCTGCGTCTCACCGAAGCTGCGGCCGGCATCCGCGAGGGCCGGTTCAGCTCGGTGGAACTTGTCGGCGACTGCCTCAAGCGCATCGATGAGGTTGATCACGACATCCATGCGTGGGCGTTCCTCGATCGCGACCACGCGATGCGGCAGGCCGAGGCAGCCGACGATCATCGCAAGCACGGCAAGGCCGTAGGCCCGCTGCATGGCGTGCCCTTGGGCATCAAGGATATCTTCGACACTGGCGACATGCCGACGGAATTCGGATCGGACCTGTGGGCCGGACGCACGCCGCGTCGCGATGCGGCGGCCGTGGCGCGTCTGCGGGCGGCAGGAGCCGTGATCCTCGGCAAGACGGTGACCACCGAGTACGCGTACTACAATCCCGGCAAGACGCGAAATCCGCACAATACGGCTCACACGCCCGGCGGATCGTCCTCGGGCTCCGCCGCGGCCGTTGCGGCGCTGATGGCACCAGGTGCCATCGGCTCGCAGACCAACGGCTCCGTGATCCGTCCTGCCGCCTTCTGTGGCGTGGTCGGCTTCAAGCCCACGCATGGCCTGATTCCGCGCAGCGGCGCGCTCGAATTGTCGCGCACGCTCGATCATGTCGGCGTGTTTGGGCGCAGCGTCGAGGACGTGGCCCTGCTCGCCGAGGTCCTGGTCGGCTTCGACCAGGAGGATCCGGACACCCGGCCCGTTGCGTGTCCGCCATTCACCGCCGTAGCGGCGAGCGAGCCGCCGTTACCGCCGCGATTTGCCTTCGTTCACTCTCCGGTCTGGGATCAGGCCGAGCCGGTGACGCGGGATGCCTTTGCCGAGCTCATCGAGATTTTGGGTGACGCGTCGAGCGAAGTCGAGCTTGGCCCTCGCTTCGCCAAGGCCGTCGATATGCATGGCATCATCATGGAAGTCGACATGGCGCACAATCTGCGGCGCGACTACGAACGGGGCGGCGACAGACTGAGCACCCGGCTGCGCCAGGCGATCGAGCGCGGTCGCACGCATCTCGCGGTGGATTATTGCAACGCACTGTCCGGGATTGCGCCGCTCAATCAGGCGCTGGACCATATCTTTGACGAATACGACGCCATCCTGACGCCCGCAGCCCCCGGCGCGGCGCCCGGAATTGAGACGACCGGCAACCCGATTTTCTGCACGCTCTGGACCTATCTCGGCGTGCCCGCCATCAGCCTGCCGTTGATGAGCTCCGAAACCGGTCTTCCGCTGGGCGTTCAGCTTGTCGGCCGCCGCGGAAACGATGCCCGCCTCTTGCGCACGGCGCACTGGCTTGTCAGGGCTAGTGGCACTCGGTGCAAAGTCCCGAGCGCCGGGGCGAAATCGGCTCCCGGTGCGGCGAAAAGGAAGATGCGATGACCAATGTGATCACCGGGATCATCGGCCTTGCGCTTGTCCTGGCGTTTCTTGGAATCCTGGTGGCCTGGATCAAGGCCATCCCGCTCATCATCATTGTTGTCAGCGTCATGGCGCTGGCAGTGATCGATTTCGTGCGATCCTTGCGGATGAACGGCGGTCTCCGCTGACTGCCGGTCTGGCCGGCGCGTAGAATGGTGGAGCGCCGGCGCAACCCATCGCTCCCACCATATGCGACGAAGCATGATGGGTTTCGCAAGGGCTCACCCCATCCTACGAGCTGAAATGCGAACGCAATCCCCGCCAGGACAACCCGAGTTCTTCCTTGGGTCGAACAGGAAAGTGACAGGCAGTCGGACCTTTTCCGCGGCATCCGTTGGGCGTATCAGCGTCGATTTCCTGATGCTACACTTCCTGCTCCTGCCGATTAGGAGGACGAACATGCCCGATAGCATCTACAAGGTCATTGAACTGATCGGTACCAGCACCGACTCATGGGAGAAGGCGGCCGCCAATGCGGTCGAGCAAGCTGCTAAATCTCTCCGGGATCTTCGCGTTGCAGAGGTCGTCAAGCTCGATATGCAACTGGATGACAAGGGAAAGGTCGAGGCCTATCGCGCCAAGCTCAACGTATCGTTCAAGTTCGAGGGCTCCTGAGCCTCAGCACCGAGGATGGCTCATTGGCAAGGCGCGTTGCGCGGTCCGCCCGGCCGGACGCGAGGTCCATCGCGGAAGTTGGCACTAGTCCGAGCGCGACCGAAATGCTTTGATGCGATTGGGCGTATGGCACGTGGTGCCCCATGTACATGGTCATTCGCAAGTACAGCAAGGTTCGTTCGGTAGCGGACGCCGCTCGTCGCGCAAAGAGCGGCGTTGGTGAGATCCTGAGGCAATCGCCGGGATTCAGATCTTACCATGTGCTGGATGCGGGCGACGGTGTCGGCATCGCCGTCATGATATTTGACGACCGCGAAAGCGCCAACGCAGCGAACGCCAAGATACTGGCATTTGTTCAAGCCAGTCTACCCGACCTCGATCTTGGAGTTCCCGAAATCTCTGCCGGCGAGGTTTTGGTGAACATAGAGCCCAATGGGTCCTCGGGCATCAAGTAGCCGAAAACGCTGCCGGTTAGCCTGACGCCCGCTGATGGTGCAATCAACCTGATCTGCATCGCGCTTGCGGCGATCGAGCCCTGCCACCTGAATGAGCCGGCCAAGAATTTGCGAGCGCACGTATTTGTCGAGGAGCACAAAGGCATGAAGCAACACACCTCCGAAGCAGTTTCCACCAGAGCGATCGGCTGGACACTACTCACGCTGATGCACATCGTGATGCCGCCCCGGGATCCCGATGAAGACGATGAAGACGAGGACGACGAGGAGGAAGACGATGATGATGAACCGGCGGTCGTGCGCGAGCCGGAAGAAGACTAGACTGGCCCGGGTCCGGCAGTCGGTGTTATAATATGTTTCATGGGATGGGATGCGAAAGACATAGCGCTTCTGAAAAGGCTCTGGTCCGCAGGACAGAGCGCGGCGCAGATTGCGCGCCATCTCGGCTGCAGTCGTAACGCGGTTTGCGGTATGCTGAATCGTCTGGGCCTGAAGCGCGGTCACAAGCCGCCCACAGCACGGCCCCAGATAAGGCCGGCCCCGAAGCTGAGGCCGTCGTCGGCAGCCTGCGCCCGTCCAATCGCGCAGAAGGTGTCATCGAATACAGCAGAGAGGAAGCAGACAAAGGAATTCAGCAGGCAGCAGCTTTACGCCGTTCTGGCTGAGGCGGTCAGAAACACTAGCTAAGAGCTCACCGCGAAGTCCTTGCGCTCCCGTCAATCTCCGGCCCGCCGCAGCCACCAACGACGCGTTCTGCGAACGCTCGGATCAATACCCACCGCGAGATTGGCCAGGCTTGTTAGGGCCATCGCGCCCTTCGTTGAAGGCAGCGCTCGCGCTGCCGATCGCCTCGAGCGCCAACTACGCACCAGCCGCCCGTCAGGAACGTATTGGCTGACCGATCCCAAGAAGATTGCCTTCGCTGTCGCGGAACCACGCACCTCGCTCACCGGTGCCCTTGCTGGGGTAGTTCCCGGTTATTTGGGCAATCCCCTCGACCGTCTTCAGACCAGGCAGATCATATTCCTCGAATTTGACTCCCCGCGCGCGAAGCTCGCGCACTGTTGCTTCGATATCCTCGACTTCCCAGCCCATTTGCGTATGCGTGCCGGATTGCGTGCCAGCTGAGACGAATATCGCAAACTCGCCATTTGCGCAGACATAGCGCAATCCGCCTTCGCGCTGTTCGATCGGTTCAAGGCCGAGTTTTTCGGAATAAAACGCCCGAGCCCGATCCAGATCCTTGGCTGGAAGGCGGGCGGCCACTTTCGCTTTCAATAGCATCCTTCTCTCCTAAGCTCAGTCGATCTCTCAATTTGGCCGAACTTGGCATCGGGCCGCTTGCTGACATTGGCGAGGGCGACCCATCAGGCCTGCTTCACCTCACGACGCCGGCATCCGATGTTCGTGAGCACTTGCCCTACGCCCGTCGCATCAGCTTGAGCGAGGCTGCCAGCCGCAAGCTTCGCTTCCCTGCGAGCGCGATGCCTTCGAGCTCGCCGCTGTCTTCCGTGCAGCTCCTGGAGACTCCGATGCCGACCTCGAGGCCGCCGAACACGGGGTTCTCGCCTTTCGCCGGCGTGTGCTCCTGGTTCAGCATCTCGCCCTTCCAGCGGCCATCCGCCGAGGAATAGGAGCCGAGGTAGTGGAAGAACGCATCGCCTCCCAGGATGCGCCCGTCGATCAGCAGCATCACGCCGGACAATCCGGCATCGACGCACCTGTTTAGGCGACGGGTAGGTCTCCCAAAACCTCAAAGGCACGATCAGCGTCAACAAACTCAGGGAGGGCTTCACGCGGGTTTTCGGAGCTGTCGTGAGGAAGCCATCTCGACCTCAGCCTCTTTTATTGTGTTGAGAACGTTTCTCACGGACGCTTCCCAATTAGATTCAAGATCGGGATCGGCTTCGATCCGCGGTGGACACAGTAAGTAGACGGGGCGAGCATCGTCGAGCCGTGCTTCGGAGCGACGCGTCGCAGCATAGGCCAACACGCGTCGGGCATCCTTATGGTGAAGGAGCAATGGGATACCAAGTGCGACGAGTGCCATCATCATCGCTACCAGCCCGTCGAGTGACAGCGTTGTCGACGCGTCGTACTGTTCAATAACGGAGGGCGGGTTGACTTGAGCGACATCCGCCGAGGCATCTACGAATGCCGCGCCGATCGTTTGCTCGCTTTCGCGCTCGATCGCGGCTGGCGGGGTGATCTTGACCACATCCGCCGACGCATCTACCGGCGCCGCGCCAGTCGTTTGCTCTTCCTTACGCTCGATCAAGGATGGCGGCGCTACCTGTACTTCGACTCGTGAACGATTTACCGGTCGGCGGCTAGCCGTCGCATCGCCCTCCCCGCGACGCGCGTCCAATGAGGTTCGCGTCCCGAACGATTGCACAGATTTCTGGCCCGACAGAATCTTCCGCATGTCGTGCGGCCCGACCCTTGTTCGCTGAGCCTTGTGAAGCCTGTGGAGGTCAGACACGGGCGCCGCGTGCCTCCACATATCCCACCGCAGCCGGGGCGCGGGTCCGCGGAAGGGATAAAAAGTATCCTCACGAATCCAGCCACCACCAGACCGGGCCTTGCTCCTTTGAATCAGCTGCATGTTCGTGCCGAGCCGGCTGGAATAGGGCAAGCTGGATGCACCAGCATCATGATGGCCCCCGCCATAACTGCCACCAGCACCACCGGCACTACCGCCGCCAGCTCCAGCACCACCAGCGCCGCCGGCACCACCGCCGCCAGCTCCAGCACCACCAGCGCCGACGGCACCACTGCCACCAGCTCCAGCACCCCCAGCGCCGCCGGCACCACTGCCCCCAGCTCCAGCACCACCAGCGCCACCGCCACCACTGCCACCAGCTCCAGCACCACCAGCGCCACCAGCCCCACCGGCACCACCGCCAGCTCCAGCGCCACCAGCACCACCGCCGGCGCCCCCGGCACCACCGCCGCCACCACCACCACCGCTCCCGTGGCCAAAGGCCTGGGTGATGACCGGCGGGCCAATCAGGGTGATCAACAACGTTGCTATGACCGTAGACTTGATCACCGACCTGAGCATATCTGCCTCCAATGCGCCCTACTCTTTGGCGCGGCAACACTCTTCAGAGGCCAATAGGTCGCCAGAAGCTGAAAGTGGCCGAGTTCATTATGCGCTAAACGGCGCTTACTGATGCCCGGCCCAGCCTTTCATCAGATCAATTTCGGGTCGTGCTTCTGCTCAGCCTCAAGCACTCGTACGCGAAGCGCTTCCCGTTCGGCGAGCTGAGAAGCGAGCGCTTCGAAACGGTGACGAAGAAGAGCAGCAGCGGCAGCAGCATCCGCCCAAGGATTGCCCGCAGGCACCTTGGCCGATTTGAAGAGATCGGCCCGCGGGGCCGACGAGGAAGTCTGGATATGGTGGAGACCACCCATGGCCGGGTCCTCCGCGTGGCGACGTACCTAGGGTTCGACCCTGAGCACGTTCCCCACTGATTTCGTCGCGAGAAGAGATGGAGCGGCAAGCCGCGCCCCGGAGCGACCCTCAGCTAATCTCACCGTGTTTGTGATGATGGTGTTCGTGGGACCCCGCGCCCTCCCCGCCAGACGCTGCGACCGAGTTGATGTCGACATCAGCATGGTCACGGCAGGAGGAGTTACGGCGGCGAATTTTCCGCAGGTCTTCAAAAACTCGCGCCGGTCGTCGTGTTCGTATGAGGACATCGCGCCTCCTCATGACTCTTGCAATTAAACACGTCCGCCAATCTGAGTAAATTAAATAAAGTTAATCGAGTTCAATCACTAAATATAACAAACCCCCGAGTCCCGCTAAAAACCGGCTTCGCGTCCTAGTGCTTCGCCGGGGAGTTCTTCGCCGGTTCGTTCGAGTTTGCTCCTTGGCCGAGCTGATCGAGCCGCCGTTCGAGCTCGCGCTTTTCTGCAACGAGTCTCGCCGCGAGGATCTGATCGACCTGCGTGTGCAGCGCCCACAATTCATCCATGGACAACGCGTCAAGGTATTCTCGATCCATGCCAGCCGGCTCCGTACGAATAGAACGAGTTTGGGCCCTAGGGCACTTGCAAGCGCAACGCCCTGGCCAAAAGTTCCTCGGGTATGCTCGTGATTTACCGTATTTAATATTCCCAATAATTAACGTGTATTAAATCTAGGATAAATAATTCTTCCCGTGAAGTGCTTTGGGGCGAGAATTAAACCAAAGAGCAGCCCGAAAAACGACGTGCTGGACAGCGAGGCGACGACAAAGGATGCCTCGCGGTGTGCATGACGCCACTGCTCACCTCGGAAGCGGACAATGCGACGAGCAGAGCGGAGGTCAGCCACCAGCCAAGGGGAGATGTCAATTGATGGCTTCGGCGCTCACAAGGACGGACGGCGGGATGGTGATACCAAGCGCGCCCTTAACCGAGAAAGTCCGCGCGACAGCAGAGCCGCAGGGGTCGGTGGTCTCTCCATGCAGGAAAAACCCGGTCAGCAGTGCTGGCCGGGTTAGTCGAGGGAGGGACATGTGTCATCGATGTCGGGCAACAAGGCTTATTCCGAGCCGTTCCTTGCGAACTGCTGCTTTCCTTCCATTCTTGAAGAGTTGCTGATGCAGGTTAATCGCCAGTCGAGCAAGGAATTGCCACTGCACTGGAGCCTTGACCTTGAAAGAGCAGTTGCCTTCGATCGGCTTGCTGCCGTTGAGAACGACGCCGTTCTGAAAGCTGATCTAGCAGCTGATCTGGGACGCCAGGCAAGGCATACCGACAGCTTGCTGCGATACGGGCGGAAGGAATGGGTCTACCCGCACCTAGCCAACCCGAGGCATGCAGCTCACGAAGCGGACATCCGATGCCAATGAGTGTGCGCCCTACGCCCTTCGCATCAGCTTGAGCGACGCCGCAAGTCGCAAGCTTCGCTTTCCCGCGAGCGCGATGCCTTCGAGCTCGCCGCTGTCTTCCGTGCAGGTCCCGGAGAATCCGATGCCGACCTCGAGGCCGCCGAACACGGGGTTCTCGCCTTTCGCCGGCGTGTGCTCCTGGTTCAGCATCTCGCCCTTCCAGCGGCCGTCCGCCGAGGAATAGGAGCCGAGATAGTAGAAGAACGCATCGCCCCCGAGGATGCGTCCGTCGATCAGCAGCATCACGCCGGACAATCCGGCATCGACGCCGTCGAGGGCGCTCAGCTTCATGCCATAGAGCCCGTTGGCGATGCCGCCCGGTCCGACCGCACCGCTCGGCGGCAAGCCCTCGTCGTCGAGGCGCGTGAGATTGGCCCAGAACCTGGCACCAGGCATGGTGTCGGCGCCGCCCTCGAGACGGATCTGGTTGCCGTAGAGCCGGCCGCGCGCCCGGATCGAGGCGACGTCGGCACCCATCAGCGGCTTGTAGCTGGGGTCCAGGTTGTGCCGCTCGGTGATGACCTGGGCGATGATCTCGCCGTCGCGCTCGACATAGGTGCCGAGATGCGCAAAGCCCGAATTGCCGCCCAGCATCTTGCCGTCATGCAAGCACATGATGCTGCAGCCGAACGCATCGTTGACGCCGTATTCAACCTTGTAGAGCCCGTCCAGCAATGCAATTCGCCCGCAAAATCAATATGGAATCGAGGGCTACCTAGCACCGCTGCCGCACCGATTCCATCCGGCCTTTCCGCGCAGGGGCCCTGCTCGAAAACGTCGGTGGCCATGATACCACTATACCCCTGTTTTGCCCGACGGGTCAAACGAACTTCGTAAAATCCGCAAGCGCGAATTTCGCTGTGATTTCAGCGGGGGCCCTACTGTGCATGGGGTTGTTTTCGGAGTTTTGTTTTTAGCGGCCCGGATGAGGGCCGATGTTCACCTGCCCGATGCGCGCCCATTGCGACTGGCCGCTCTTGAAGGGAGCGCGATCAATCAGAAGCACAGCGTGGTGACGAGCTTGCCCTGCTTGTCCTTGATCGCATAGGGACAGCGAATGCGCTCCAGCGCCTTCTTGGCGTCCTCGTCGCCGAGCGCTGCGGCGCGCTCGTAATAGGCCTTGGCGGCGTCCTTGTCCTTCGGACCGCCGCGGCCTTCCTGCGCGAAGGCCCCCATCCGCTCCAGCGCGCCGGGATGGTTTTGCGCCGCCGCCTTCTCGAACAGCGCGCGCGCCGCGACGTCGTCCTTTGCGCCGCCATCGCCTTCAGACAGCATCAGGCCGAGCTGGTACTGCGCCTCCGCATTGGTCTCGGCGGCCTTGCCGAGCAGCGCGCGAGCCTGGGCGGGGTCGGCCGGCGCCGCGCCGCCTGCACTGCCGAGCGCGGCAAGGTTGCTGACGCCGCGCGGGTTGCCGGCCTGCGCCGCCTTCTCGAACAGCTTTCGCGCCTGCGCCTCGTCCTTGGCGACACCGGCGCCGGTGCCGTAGAGCACGCCGAGCTCGACCATGGCCGCGCTGGATCCCTTGTCGGCCGCCTTGCGCCAGGCCGCGATCGCCTCTGCGGTCTGCCGGTTGGCCGCATAAGCGCGCCCGAGCTCGAACATCGCGCGGCGAGAGGCGGTGGCCGCCTGCCTGCAGAATTTGACCGCGGTTGCGATGTCGGCGGACGCGATCTCCGCGACGCCCTTCACGTCGGCCGGCTTGTCGGGATCGCTGGGATCGGCGGCGAGTCGGTCGCACAACACGAGATCGGCCGATTGCGCCTGCGCCGTCAGGGGCGCGGCGAAGGCCAGCAGCATGGCAAGGAGGTAAGTCCGCATGATCGTCACGTTGCGTCTGTGGCTCGGCAAATTCAAGGCTCGAGTCCCGATTGGCGCAGGACGGGGGCGACCTCAGGCGATGCCAGATAGCGCAGCAAGCGGTCCGCGGCGCCGGCATGTTTCGCATTCGCCATGCGGCCGGCGGAGAACACGGCCGGCGTCTGCAGCTCGCGCGGGATCGGGCCGACTACCTCGATGCCGCCGACCTGCTTCAGCTCGCTGATTTGC
The DNA here is from genome assembly GCF_051853065.1 of Bradyrhizobium sp. SPXBL-02. Lineage (NCBI taxonomy): Bacteria > Pseudomonadati > Pseudomonadota > Alphaproteobacteria > Hyphomicrobiales > Nitrobacteraceae > Bradyrhizobium > Bradyrhizobium sp. SPXBL-02. The sequence continues at coordinate 4,552,050 of NZ_CP182474.1, forward strand.
TGCACGGCGAGGTCAGCCTCACCGGTCACGAGCCGCTCGGCGGTAAATCCCTGCTCGACGATGCTGGCCTTGGCGTTGATCTCTGCCGCGATGCCCATCCGCTCGATCAGCTGGGCGAAGTACACGCCGCTTGCGCCGAGCCGCGAATAGGCGACGGACCGCGCGGCGAGCAGCGCCTGGCGTAGCGCGGCTTCGCTGGCGATGTCGGGGTGTCCTTGCCCTGCCCGCACCGCGATGCCGACGAAGGAGCGCGCCAGATCCGCTGCGCTCGCGGCCACCACTTGGTCTTCGCCGATCATCTCGTCGAGCCCTTCGCGGGTGAGGATGACGAGGTCGGCGGCCTCGCCCGCGCGCAACCGCTTGAGCAGCGCCAGCGTCGGCGCGAAATCGGCATCGACATGGATGCCGCTGATGGCCTCGAAGGCGGTGGACAGGCTCCGCATCGCGCCCATCAGGCCGAGCGTCGAGAGCATGCGGACATTTTCCATTGATAGCTCCAGACGCGATCAGGCGCGATGCATCAGCTTGAGCGCAGCGGTCAGGCGCAAGGATCGCTTGCCGGCCAGCGCCGCTGCCTCCAGCACCGCCTGCTCCGCGTCGTAGCTGCCGGAGAAGCCGATGCCGACCTCGTGGCCGCCGAAGATCGGATCGTCCTTGGCCGGCGTGTGCTCCTGGTTGAGGATCTGGCCCTTCCAGCGGCCCTTCGCGGCGGTGTAGCTGCCGAGATAGTAGAAAGCCGCATCGCCGCCGAGGATGCGGCCCTGGTTGAGCAGCATCACCCCGGTGAGCCCGCCGTCGAGGCCGTCGAGCATGCGCAGGTGGATGGAGTAAAGACCGTCGCTGATGCCGGCTTCGCCGACGCCGCCCGCGATCGGCACCTCCTCCTCGGTGATCGGCGTCATCAGCGACTGGAACGGCACGCCCGGCAGCTCCTTGAGCTCGCCCTTGAAGCGATAGAGATCGCCGTCGGCCCAGCCCTTCGCGATCAGGGTCGCATCGTCGGTGCCGGCCATGGCGCGGTAGCTCGGATCGGGATTGTGGCGGACGGTCTTGATGACGACGTCGACGCCGCTGTCGGTCTTCTCGTAGCTGCCGATATGGGCGAAAGCCGAATTGCCGCCGAGCATCTTGCCATTGCCGGCATGCATTACGCTGCGGCCGATGGAATCGCCGAGCTGAAATTTCACCTTGTAGAAGCCTTCAAACACCAGCCGTGTCCCCGGCTCTGCGCGCATCCGGACGCACTCTATCCCGCTTTCGGCGGCGATGGACAAGTTTCGCGGCGCCGGGGCCGACACGCAGAGGAACAGCTGTCATCACAATGCAAAAATCCGCCGGAGCTTGTCGCTCCGGCGGATTGAATGCCAACCCGGGCCAGCCCCCCAGCCCGGGCCGGGAGGATCTTAGGCCGCGGCCTTCTTGTCGGTCGGCACGGACGAGATCGTCTTCAGGATCTGCGAAGCGATCTGGTAGGGGTCGCCTTGCGAGTTCGGACGGCGGTCTTCCAGATAGCCCTTGTAGCCGTTGTTGACGAAGGAGTGCGGAACGCGGATCGAAGCGCCACGATCGGCAACGCCGTAGCTGAACTTGTTCCACGGCGCGGTCTCGTGCTTGCCGGTCAGACGCTTGTCGTTGTCCGGGCCGTAAACGGCGATGTGGTCCATCAGGTTCTTCTCGAAGGCGGCCATCAGCGCCTCGAAATACTCCTTGCCGCCGACTTCGCGCATATAGGCGGTCGAGAAGTTGGCGTGCATGCCCGAGCCGTTCCAGTCGGTATCGCCGAGCGGCTTGCAGTGGAATTCGATGTCGATGCCGTACTTCTCGGTCAGGCGCAGCATCAGGTAGCGGGCCATCCACATCTGGTCGGCAGCGGTCTTGGAGCCCTTGCCGAAGATCTGGAATTCCCACTGGCCCTTGGCGACTTCCGCGTTGATGCCTTCATGGTTGATGCCGGCGGCCAAGCAGAGGTCGAGATGCTCTTCGACGATCTTGCGGGCGACGTCGCCCACATTCGAGAAGCCGACGCCGGTGTAGTACGGGCCCTGCGGCGCGGGATAGCCCGATGTCGGGAAGCCGAGCGGACGGCCGTCCTTGTAGAAGAAGTATTCCTGCTCGAAGCCGAACCAGGCGCCGGCGTCGTCGAGGATGGTGGCGCGCTTGTTGGAGGCGTGCGGGGTCTTGCCATCGGGCATCATGACTTCGCACATCACCAGCACGCCGTTGGTGCGCGCACCGTCCGGGAACACGGCGACCGGCTTCAGCACGCAATCGGAGCTGTGGCCTTCGGCCTGCTGGGTCGAGGAGCCGTCGAAGCCCCAGAGCGGAAGCTGCTCGAGCGTCGGGAACGACGCGAATTCCTTGATCTGAGTTTTGCCGCGCAAATTCGGAGTCGGCGTATATCCGTCGAGCCAGATGTACTCGAGCTTGTACTTGGTCATTGAGCCTCTCTGTAGATGATGCGAAAGGTTGGGGGCCTGGCGGCCCCCGCACGTTTTGTACCCGGCCATCATCGGCCGGCCCTTCCCAAGCATTTAGCGTGCCAAAAGGCCGCAGAACGGGCTGTTTTCCACTGCTTCCGGCTCCTCCTCGCCGCGGGCGAGGCCTCCACGGCACCGTGCGTCATAGCCGCGCACCTTGACGTGAAGCTGCACTGCAAAAATCCCGCGGAAAACGCCCGATTCAGAAGCAGCTGACACCGCCCCGCGCGCTGCCGATGAAACGCGCATCAACGTCCGGTAACTTTCGCAAACTCCCCCACCCCTCCCCAGCAACCTTCGGAATGGCCCACGCGTTGGTCAGCGGCAGCGTGCCTTGGAGGATGCAGAAGGCTGCCTGCCTACAAATTGGGCGGAAACTGATTTCCTTTTCAGCACTTTCCAATCCGGGACGAGGGGCCGATATGGGGATTCCAGTAACCACAATCGAACGAGTCGGGCGCACCATGGAGGCCAAGGCGCTTCGACCAAGGAGAATCGCAATGATGAACAATGGTCTGAGTCACGGATCTGCAAAGATCTATCAATTCCCCGTCGGCGGCCGTGCGGCCCTCGCGGGACGCCGCTATGGCGAGACCCGCTTTCCCGCCGATCAGGCTTCGCTGCCAGCGAACGTCTCGATCTGCAGCGATAGCTGGTACCACCAGGACGCGGTGGACGAAGCCAAGCCCAAATGGGAACGCTGATGCCAGCTGCTGGTCCGACAGTGCCAGGCTCTCGCAAGCGGCCGGCGACAGTTTGAACAAGGGTCGAAACAACGGCGTTTCGGCCCTTTTCGATTCCAGGCGCCCCCGGGCTAGATCCCGGACTTTTCGACCACCGCGCAGGCGGTAACCGGCCGTTTCAGATGCTTGACCGTAGCGGGGCCGGTCTTGGGAATCCTCAGCGCAACTCCCGCCCCCGAATAGCGCGCCCCCGAAACCGCCAGCCGCTTGGCGAGCGCGACCGGCTCGCCGTCGATTTGGAGAAAGGCGCGCTTGTCGCCGTCATAAAACCCGACGATGAACTGCGTACCATCGGCGCAGCGATAGGTTTGGAAGGTCTGCGCATCGGCCTGCCGCCCACCGAGCATTCCGCCCGCCAGCATGCTGACCGTCAAAACAATGGCCTTGTGCCGGCCCATGATCGCCCCCTGTAATAGACCGCAAGATGCCGAACGTGCATCCGGTGGAACCATAACCCAAGCTGATCCCATGCAAGACTCCTCCCTCAAGGACTCCCCTGCCCGTCATCTCGCCCTCCAGGGTGCCAGCAATTTCCGCGACCTCGGTGGCTACCCGACCGCCGATGGCCGCACCACGCGCTGGCGGCACATTTTCCGCTCCAACCATCTCGGCCAGCTCACCGCGGCCGACGTCGAGATCGTCCGCGCGCTCGGCGTGCGCAGCGCCTTCGATTTCCGCGGTGTCGAGGAGCGCGCGGCCGGCATCTGCGTCGTGAACGAGATCACGGTGCATTCGCTGCCGATCGAGCCGACCGTCGTGGCCGCGCTGCGCGCCGAGCTCGCGAAGGGCACGCTGATCGCGGCCGTGGCGCTCGAGCTCATGCGCGAGTCCTACCGCAACTATGTCCGCCACAACACCCACAGCTACCGCGCGCTGTTCGGCCATCTGCTGGAAGACCGCGCGCCGCTCGTGATCCACTGCACCGCCGGCAAGGACCGCACCGGTTTTGCCAGCGCGCTGATCCTGCACGCGCTGGGCGTGGCGGACGATGTCATTGCGGAGGACTACCTCTTGACCAACCGGCACTACAAGCGCGACCCGTCGAACGCCTCCGATCTGCCCGCCGATGTCCTCGACGCGATCGGCAGCGTCGAGGCCTCTTACCTGGCGGCCGCTTTCGAAGCGGTCGGCAGCGAATATGGCGATCTCGAAACCTATTTGCGCGACGGGCTCAAGCTCGGCACGGCTGAGCGCACCGCACTGAAGGAGCGTTATCTGCAGGCGTGACCCGCGGCGGTAGCCTCAGGCCATCGGCCCGAGGGCTTTGATGATGGCATTCTTGAGCGCCAAGGAAAGTTGTTGGGTGCTCCAATCGTTCTGGTGCAGCTTGTCGGGATCACTCGTGTCGATCAATTGATCGAACGAGACATTGTTCTGCACGTGCCAGTGCCGCATCAGCGACCAACGCCGAAACAAATTCACACTTGCCTCATTGGCAGCTTCGCGGATCAGCCGGACCATCTTGTCAGCGAGCTCGGCGCGGTCATCCCAAAGCATCTTCGTCACGTATTGCGGATCGATCACCAGAACCTCGAAGCCGCGAGCGCGTAATTGCGCCAGACCCTTCCTGATGTCCCCAGCAACGATATCCAAGTCATACTTGTCGTTATGAAAGACCGCGTTGGTTCCGACCTGCCAGATGACCAATGCCGGATCATCACGAAAAATATCGACATCGAAGCGTCCAAGCTCTTCGGTTGCCTCTTCGCCGCCCTTGCCCCGGTTCAGGACGTCAATCCGGATGTCCGGCCGCGGCACCACATCCTTGAAATACTGCCGCAAATACATCTCCAGCCTATAGGGATACGGGACGACGTCGGCTCGTCCGGCTGTTGACGACGAGCCCATGGCGACGATGCGCACTGGTCCCTTGTCTCCCAACGCCTGTCGGAGCCGCATCAGCGGATATGTCAGGTCGACGATCGCAGCGGGAAATTCGACGGTTGGCAAATTGTCAGACATGCAATGACCTCCTCAACGATCTAAAGTTGCATTTGTAGCCCAGTCTTGATGTTGCCGCCATTGCAAGCGCAATCCACCCCGCGCAATAGTCAGTGAAGGATAACGATGGAGAGCAATCGTGCAGGGGAAAGTAGTTGTCGTGACTGGCGCGCTCGGCGCACTCGGCAGAGTCGTCGCGGAGATGGCACGGTCCCGCGGCGCGCGGATTGCCGGGATCGATCATGCGCCCTCGCAATTATCAGAGACGCCCCAACGCATCGTGATGGGCGGTGTCGACCTGTCCGACGCGGGGCAAGCGAAGAATGCCGTCGATGCGGCGGCGAAGCATTTCGGCCGGCTCGACGCGCTGATCAACATCGCCGGCGGCTTCGCCTTCGAGACCGTCGGCGACGGCGACATCGCGACGTGGCAGCGCATGCACGCGCTGAACGTCCTGACGGCGCTCAACGCCTCGCGCGCGGCGCTGCCGCACCTTGCCAAGTCCCCGGCCGGCCGCATCGTCAATATCGGCGCCATGGGCGCACTGCAGGCCGGCAGCGGCATGGGCCCCTATGCTGCGTCGAAAGCCGGCGTGCATCGCCTGACCGAGGCGCTCGCCAACGAGTGGAAGGGCAAGGTTACCGTCAATGCCGTCCTGCCCTCGATCATCGATACCGCGGCCAACCGCGCCGACATGCCGAAGGCGGACTTTTCCAAATGGGTGACGCCACAGGAACTCGCCGAAGTTATCCTGTTCCTCGCCAGCGATGCCGCCAGCGGCGTCACCGGCGCGCTGGTCCCGGTCGGCGGCCGGGTCTAATCGCGTTCCGATCCGACAGTTAGAGACATCGGCTCCGATTCAATAGGGGCCGAGAAGGCTCTAGACTGTCTGCAACTGATTCTCCGATCGGACGTCCCTTGGAAACCGCGCTTTACCTCCCCGTCAAACGCTTCCTCGAAGAGCTCGGCTTCACGGTCAAGGGCGAGATCGGCGGCTGCGATCTCGTCGGCCTCAGCGCCGGCGATCCACCCGTCGTGGTGATCGGCGAGCTCAAGCTTGCCTTCAATCTCGAGCTGATCCTGCAGGCGGTCGATCGCGCGCCGGCCGGCGACGAGGTCTGGATCGCAGCGAAGATGTCCGCGCGCGGCAAGGGGCGCGAGAGCGATGCGCGCTATCGCAATCTCTGCCGCCGCCTCGGCTTCGGCATGCTTGGCGTGACCGATCGCGGCCAGGTCGAAGTGCTAGTGAAGCCGCCGACCGCGGCGCCGCGCCGCGAGCCGAAGGTGCGCTCGCGTCTGGTTGCCGAGCATCAGCGCCGCCAGGGCGATCCCGTGCTTGGCGGCAGCACCCGCGCACCGATCATGACGGCCTATCGCCAGCAGGCGCTGGCCTGCGCGGCGGCGCTTGCCGAGGGGCCGAAACAGGTGCGCGCGCTGCGCGAACGCTGCCCCGATGCCGGCAAGATCTTGCTTAACAATGTGTATGGCTGGTTCGAACGCGCTGAGCGGGGAATCTACCGGCTCACCGAAGCCGGACACGCCGCCCTGAAGCGTTGGCCCCAGCAACGGGTGGAGGTCGGCGCAGGTGCTGCGTCACCGCTGTGACACCAGACCGGTGCATAGCTGAGATGCCACACCGATTCCATATTGCAATGCAACATTGGCGGCACTAGGTATCCGGCATCGAAATGAGGCCGTTATGAGCGCAGACTGGAATACCAAATATGGCACACGGCGCGTGCGCCACGATCCTCCGACCCTCGACGAGGCGATCTTCGCTGCGATCGGCATCACCGACGACCAGGCGCAGCAGGCCGAGATCGCCGCAGCCTTGATGGGGATGCCGCTCGACGTCGTCCAGGCCGAGGTGAAGAAGCAGGCCCGCGCCAACAGCCGCATCACGGCGACGCGCGTGATCGCCGGCGAACAGGGCGCGCAGCGCTCCGTGGTGGTCGAACGCCGCGTTGTCCGCCGCTTCGGCGCCGCCACACGCAGCTGAGCATCCATTTCATCTCATCGCACGGAACACGAAAGCGGACCGGCCTGGCCGGTCCGCTTTGTGATTCCTGTGCGCAATTTCCGGGCTATGCAGCCCGATTGCCGTACATGCTCGAGATCAGCTTCCAGCACGTGCTGTTGAAGCTGAGAAGAGCGCGTCCGGCCGTGAACGGCGAGGCCGCCAGATCGGCAAGCTCGGCCTCGGGCGTCTTGGCGAGGTCGATCGTGCCGGTCGATTCGCCGTGGCGGAAAGCCAGATGGGCCCCGAACTTCCTGGCGAGCGCCCGCATCGCGTGATTCTCGGCACCCGTCGTGATGCGCAGCCGCTTGTAGCCCTTCCAGCGCGCCTCCGCGATCAGGCGGCGGAACAGCACGGTGCCGACGCCCTGGCGGCGCGCGGAGGCTTCCACGCTGAAAGCGACCTCCGGCAAGGAATCGTCCTCCGGGGGATGCAGCTCAGCCGCACCGCGCACCACGCCGTCGACCATATAGGCAACGATCACGGTGCCGTCCTCGGCGCAGCGGGCGGCGTAGCGCTCGATGAAGCTGTCGTCGAGAAAGCCGTTGAAACGGTCGTGCCGGCTGGCGGCATCGAGCCTCAGCAGGTGATCGCGCAGGAGCGGCAATTCTTCCTGCTGGATCAAGGTCCGTACATAGCCGGGAACGGTACGGACGGTGTCTTCAAGTACCACGTCAGAAACTCCTCTTGGTGTCCCTCGAGGAGGCGTTCGAATCCCTAGGCCCCCAATATTGTGCATCGCACCATGATTTTCAAGACGGGAACCTGCCCAAGATTCGGGCACCAACGCGACTAATTCGTTAATAGAATCAAAATGCTGTAGTCACAGCACCAGCTGCGTCTGGGTCACCACCGCAACCAGCTTGCCGTCCTCGGTTTCCAGCCGGGTGGTCCAGACCTGGGTCCGCCGGCCCCGGTGCACCGGGGTGGCAGTAGCGATGATTGTGGCCCCCTCCTTTGCCCCGCCGATGAAATTAGTTTTGCTCTCCAGCGTGGTCGTCCCCTTGGCGTCCTCGGGCAGATTGATCACGGTCGCCGCCGCGCCGACGGAATCGGCCAGCGCCATCACGGCCCCGCCGTGGATGGTGTGGTGCAGCGTGCAGAGATCGGCCCGGACGGTCATCCGCGCCACTACGCGGTCCTTCTCCGCCTCGACAAACTCGACGCCCTTGAGCTCGGCGAACGGCATCTTCATCGCTTTAAGTTTCTCGAGCGGCGTCATCGGAACTGCTCCCAATTGGTTGTTGGTTCAGCGTGAATTGCCCCGCGCGGCGAAGCAATGACGTCCGAGGTAATGGCGGTGCTGACGTCCTCACGCAATGCCATACTCTCGTGTCCCGGACGCGCAGCAACGCGAAGCGTTGCTGCGCTGCGTCCGGGGCACGAGACCGCCTCACGTCACCGCGTTCACCACCTGGTACTCCGGCCGTCGCCACACTTCCCCTGAAATCACCTCTTCGATGATCTCCGCCGCCCGGATGATCTCATTCTCTCCGACATAGAGCGGCGTCAGGCCGAACCGCATGATGTCAGGCGCGCGGAAATCGCCGATGACACCACGGGCGATCAGGGCCTGCATCGCGGCGTAGCCGCCGTCGAAGGCGAACGAGACTTGCGAGCCGCGGCGCTCATGATCGCGCGGGGTGACGAGCTTGAGCTGCGGACAATGGCGCTCGACTTCACTGATCAGGAGATCACCCAGCGCCAGCGAACGCGCACGAACCTCCGCGATATCGACTTTGTCCCAGATATCGAGCGAGGCCTCCAACGCCGCCATGGCGAGCACCGGAGGGGTGCCGACGCGCATGCGTTCGACGCCGCCCGCGGCCGCATAGGCAAGCTCGAACGCAAACGGTTTTGCGTGGCCCATCCAGCCCGACAGAGCGGCGCGCGCGCTGTCGGCATGACGCGGCGCGACATAGAGGAAGGCCGGCGCACCGGGGCCCGCGTTGAGATATTTGTAGGTACACCCCGCGGCGAAATCGGCGCCGCTCCCGGCGAGATCGACCGGCAGCGCGCCGGCGGAATGGGCGAGATCCCAGAGGGTGACGATGCCAAGCGCGTGCGCTCTCGCGGTGAGCTTTGCCATGTCGTGGCGACGGCCGGTGCGGTAGTCGACCTCGGTGATGTACAGAACGGCGATCTCGTCGGACAACGCACCCTCGATCTCCTCAGGTGCCACCAGACGCAATTGATGGCCGCGCCCAAGCGTCGCGATCAGGCCCTCGGCCATGTAGAGGTCGGTCGGGAAGTTGCCGGTGTCCGACAGGACGATCTTGCGGGACGGGGTCATGTCGAGCGCGGCGGCGAGAGCCTGATAGACCTTCAGGGACAGCGTGTCTCCGACCATCACCGAGCCGGCCTCCGCACCGATCAACCGCGCGATGCGATCGCCGACATGGCGCGGCTGGACATACCAGCCTGCGGTGTTCCAGGCGCGGATCAGCTCGTTGCCCCACTCCTCGGTGATCACGCGGTTGACGCGCTCGGCAACGCCCAGCGGCAGCGCACCGAGCGAATTGCCGTCGAGATAGATCAGGCCGTCAGGCAGATGGAACAACGCTTTGGTGTCGTCGTAGACGCGAAGCCTGGTCATGGACATCCCTACAGAATTGTACGCACGCGCCAGAGCTCGGGAAACAGCTCGACCTCGAGCATGCGCTTCAGATAGCTCACGCCGCCGGTGCCGCCGGTGCCGCGCTTGAAGCCGATGACCCGCTCGACCGTGGTGACGTGGTTGAAGCGCCAGCGCCGGAAATAGTCCTCGAAATCGACCAGCTTCTCGGCCAGCTCGTAGAGCATCCAGTGCGTCTCCGGCGCCTCGTAGACGATACGCCAGGCCTGCAGCACGCCTTCGTTGAAGCTGTGCGTCTCGCGAACGTCGCGCGCCAGCACCGCCGCAGGCATCTTGAGCCCGTTGCGGTCGGCGAGCCGCAGCACCTCGTCATAGAGGCTTGGCGTCGCGAGCTCGGCTTCGAGCAGCTTGACCGTCTCGGCATCGTGCGCGTGCGGCTTCAGCATGGCGTGGTTGCGGTTGCCGAGCAGGAATTCGATCAGCCGGTACTGGCGTGACTGGAACCCCGAGGATTGACCGAGCTGCGAGCGGAAGCGGGTATACTCGCTGGGCGTCATGGTCCGGAGTACGTCCCAGGCGTTGTTGAGCTGCTCGAAGATGCGCGACATCCGCGCCAGCATCTTCATCGCGGGGGCAACCTCGTCTTTGGCGATCGCGCGGCGCGCAGCGCTGAGCTCGTGGATGGCGAGCCGCATCCACAACTCCGTGGTCTGATGCTGGATGATGAACAGCATCTCGTCATGCGCCTCCGACAGCGGGTGCTGCGCGCCAAGAATCGCATCCAGCGCAAGGTAGTCGCCATAGGACATGCGCCGGGCGAAATCGGTCTCGGCGCCTTCGCTTGCAGGATCGTAATCGCGGGACGTCATGGCGGGTCCTTTCGATCGATCTTCCCGGCTTTGCTCAGTCGAGGCCGATCAGGCGGGCAGTGATCGGCGAGGACGGCTCCTTCAGCCCGTCAATCACGGTAAAATGGTTGAGACCGGGATCGATGACGAGGTGCGTCGGCACGTCGAAGCCGGTCCAGATATTGGCCATCAGATCGGACTGGCGGATGAATTCGGGACGCTCGCTGCCGCCTACCCAGGCCGTTACGGGCGAATGCCCCCGCGGCAGATGCAGCGCCGCGCTTTCGAGGCTCGCCTCCTCCATGGTCATGCGCAGCGTGTCGTTCATCTTCGTCTTGAGCAGCGGACGCAGATCATGCAGACCGCTGATCGAGAGCGTGCCGGCGATACGGTTGAAGACAGCAGACTCGAGCCGGCTGTCGTCGCACAGCATGCGCGTGACGAGATGGCCGCCGGCGGAATGGCCGGCGAGCCGGATCGGCCCTGAGACCAGCGATGCGGCTTTGGCGATCGCGGCGGTGATTTCCGCGGTGATATCGGAGATGCGTGCAGCCGGCGCCAGCGTGTAGCTCGGCAGCGCCACCGTCCAGCCATGATGGCGCGCACCTTCGGCGAGGTCGGTCCAGGCCGACTTGTCGAAGCGCATCCAGTAGCCGCCATGGACGAAGACGACGAGGCCCTTGCTGTCGCCGTCAGGCAGGATCAGGTCGAGCTTCTGGCGCTCGCCGGCGCCGTAGGCGATGTCGGGACGAAATTCCTTCAGCCCGGCGCGGTAGGCCGCCGCCCGCTCCGCCCACAGCGCCTGCATCTTGTCCGAGCCCGGGATATGGGCCGAATTGGCGTAAGCGTCATCCCAATCGCGCATCGTTGCTCCCGAGGACTCGTCCGACGAACCGGACGCCAGTCTGCCACCGGGACGCCCGCTATCCTAGTCTTTCTTTTAAGCTTAAAGGAGTTGGCGAAGCCCGTGTTTCGGGCACAGGGCGGCAAGATGTTTCTCCTCACCTGAGGAGCCGCGAAGCGGCGTCTCGAAGGGCGAGGCCACCGGCCGTGCCTTCACCCTTCGAGACGCTTGCTCCGCAAGCTCCTCAGGATGAGGACCTAACCGCCGTTCCGTCATTGCGAGGAGCGCAGCGACGAAGCAATCCAGGCTGCCGCCGCCGAGAGATGCTGGATTGCTTCGCTGCGCTCGCAATGACGGCGGAGAGGCCTACGCCTTCTCCAGCCCGCACCATTCCGCGATGAACAGCGCCATCGCCTTGGTCGCCTTCTTCAATGAATCCAGATCGACGAACTCGTTGAAGCCGTGCATCTCGCCTCCGCTGGCGCCAAAGCAGAGGCTCGGGATGCCGTGGTTGAGGCCGTAGAAGCGCGTGTCGGTCAGTGCCGTGAAGACGAGATCCTCTGGCGTGCCGCCATAGACCCCGTTGAAGGCCTTGCCGAACGCAGCCTCAGGCTCCCTAGCGTTGGTCAGCTCATAGCCTTCCGAGAGGAAGCCGGACCACTCGACCTGCGGCGGATTGTTGGCGAGAAAGCGGTGGTTGCGCGAAGCGGCGGCGACGCAGGCCATGATCTCCTTCTGGTGATCGGCGATCGACCAGCCCGGCAACACCGCAATCCGGCAGTCGACATCGCACCAGGCCGGCACGCTGGAGGCCCAGTCGCCGCCCTTGATGACGCCGGCGTTGAAGTTGACGGGATGGTCGATCGTCTTGAAGTGACGGTCGGCCTTGGCGCGCTCGTTCCATGCGATCTCGAGCTTCTGCAGCGCCTGGATCAGGTGATACGCCGCCATGATGGCATTCGCGCCGGAGCCTGCGAAGGCAACGTGGGTCGGGTGTCCCTTCACGCGGAGGCGAAACCAGATCACGCCAACCTGCGATCGCACCATCTTGCCGCCGGTCGGCTCCGGAATGAAGCAGGCGTCCGCGCGATAGCCGCGCTGCAGGGTGGACAGTGCGCCGACGCCGGTGCTCTCCTCCTCGATCACCGATTGAAAATGGATCCGCGCCGTCGGCCTGAAGCCAGCCGCCTTGATCGCGTCCAGCGCATAGAGCGCACCGATCGTCCCGGACTTCATGTCGCAGGCACCGCGGCCGAACATCTTGCCGTCCTTGATGACCGGCGAGAATGGCGGCGTATCCCACAATTCGAGCGGACCCGCCGGCACCACGTCGCAGTGCCCTTGCAGGATCAGCGACTTGCCGCCATTGGTTCGCGGGCGGTAAGTGCCCACCACGGATCGCGCCTTCGAAAAGTCGTGCTCGATCGGGCCGAAGCCGCGCAGATCTTTCAAATCCTCGACATCGATATGCCAGTCGTCGACCTCGTAGCCGCGTTCGCGCAGGAGATCGCCGATCATGTCCTGGCAGGGTCCCTCCGCCCCGCGGGTCGAAGGGATCGCGACGAAATCGCTTGTAGTTGCAAGCTGAGCTTCGAAGCCGTTGTCGACGGCGTCAAGAATCCTCTGCTGCGTTTCGGCATTCATTCGGGCGACTCCAGACATTCCAATGGTCCCAAGGAGCGCGCAAACTAGCCGATTTCAGCCGTTCGGGTACTCCAGAAAATATGCATCCCGCAATGCATCTTCGAGCAGCCGGCCTTCGGAATAGCCGTTCAGCGTCGCAGGCCGGCTCACACCATCGAGCAGGCGCGGACACGGTTCCGGGGCGCCGAGCACGGTGCGGACCGGAATGCGCTCCGCATAGATCGGCAACGCATAGTCCTCATCGTCGTCGGCGACACCCTTGCTCCGGATCTTGGCCGAAGCTTCCTCGATTTCCATTGCGATGAACGACGTTGCCTTGATTTCCTGTGTGGTGCTCTGTCGCAGGCCGGCGGTGCGATCCGGGAAGAAGCGATCGACCATCGCGATCACCGCCCGCTCCTTCTCATCGGGGTCGGTGACGAGATAGGCCGTGCCGAACGCCATGACGGCGCGGTAGTCGGCGGAATGGTTGAAGCCGCAGCGCGCCAGCACGAGGCTGTCGAGATGGGCGACCGTCAGGCAGACGCGCTCGCCCCTGCTCTGGTTGCGCAGCATGCGGCTGGCGCTCGATCCGTGCCAGTAGAGCTTGGTGCCCTGCCGCCAGAAGAAAGTCGGCGTGCAATAGGGCTGGCCGTCGATCGCGTAGGAGACGTGGCACAGCATCGAGGAATCCAGGATGCGATGAACCGTGTCGTGATCATAGAAGCCGCGGTCGTGCCGGCGCTTCACCTGGTTGCGTGCCGATGTCGGATAGGAAGTCGAGGTCTCGGTCTGGCTCACGGCCGCTCCTGCTCGGATGGAAGAAAATCCGGAGCAGTTGTAGCGGCGCATTTGGTCTGCGATAGTTCCAATTCCATGCAAAAAATTCCGACCAATTCATCCTCCCGAGCCAAGCCCGAGCTTCCGCTCGACCTCGCCGGCCCTCACGTCACGGCCGGCGCATCCGCCGCGCACCGGCTCTATCAGGCGCTGTGCGAGATGATCGTCTCCGGTCTGGTCAAGCCGGGCGAGCCGCTGCCGCCGTCGCGGACGCTGGCCAGGCAGACCGGCTTCCGCCGCAACGCCGTCGTCACCGCCTATGAGCGCCTGATCGCCGACGGCTTTGCCGACGCAACGGTCGGCTCCGGAACGTTCGTCGCGGCCCGTATCCCCAAGCGCGCCGCCGAGCCCAACAAGCCGAAGGTGGTTCTCGAAGCGCCAAAGCAGGGCGCGTTTGCGCTCGGCTGTACCCATATCGACGAACGCGCCGTGCAGCGCTTTCGCGCTTTCGTCGGCCGCCGCATGCGCGCATTCGGATCGGAGCACCTGCATTATGGCGACCCTCGCGGCAGCCGCGAGCTGCGTGTGGCGATCGCCGACCATCTGTTGTCCGCGCGCGGATTGCGTTGCGATCCCGACCAGATCATGTTGACCTCTGGCACGCTCCACGCGCTGCGCATCGTGCTGAGCGCGATCCTGAAATCCAGCGACCAGGTCTGGTGCGAGGACCCGGGCTATCCCGCCGCCCGAAAAACCATCGCCCATTGCGGCTATCGCACCGTGCCTGTCCAGGTGGACGAGCACGGGATGCGCGTCGCCAAAGGCCGGATCGCGGCGCCGTCCGCACGTGCGGCCTACGTCACGCCATCGCACCAGTTTCCGCTTGGCGTGCAGATGTCGATGCCGCGGCGGCTCGAGCTTCTGGACTGGGCGAAGCAGGCCGGCGCATTCGTGCTCGAGGACGATTACGACAGCGAGTTCCGCTATGACGGCGCGCCGCTGATGTCGCTCGCCGGCATCGATCGCCTCCAGCGCGTGATCTATCTCGGCACGTTTGCCAAGACGCTGTTTCCGGGCCTGCGCATCGGCTATTGCGCCCTGCCCGAACGTCTGATCGCAGACGTGACGGCAGCGCGCGCGGCGCTCGACCGCTTTCCCGGCACACTGATGGAGGGCGCGGTGGCGGACATGCTCAATTCCGGCGCCTTCGCCGCGAACCTGAAGCGCGTGCGAAAACTGTATCGCGAGGCTCGCGACGTGCTCGCCGAGACGCTGGAAGTCGCATCCGACGGCGCGCTTTCGGTGCCGGTACCCTCACAGGGCCTGCATCTTGTCGCCCGGTTCGATCCTGCCGTCGATCCGGCGGTTGCGGCGCATGCCAAGCAGGCGGCCGGCGCCGAAGGCTGGCTATTGGCCGACACCTATTCGCGCGGGCGTCCCCTCCCCGGCTTCGTGCTGGGATTTTCCGGACATCCCATGCCACAGCTCGTGGCCTCCGCCGAACGTCTCGCAAGGGAATCGCGCGCGGCATTGGGCGCAAGGGGAAAATCGGCCCGCCGCGCGTGACGAAGCTTCACTATCAGAATCGCCCGCCGCTCCCTAGATTGCGGCATCGATCCGGGACCTCACATCATGCCGCTGCGCCACGCGACCTGCCTTTCGTTGCTGATCGCCATCGCGCTTGCCTCGACCGCAAGCGCCGCCACCATCGGACGCGAGCAGGACATCGGCGATCTCAAGCTCGGCCAGCGTGTGCTCGTGGATGACGGAACCTGCCCCGCCGGCCAGGTCAGGGAAGTGCGCGGCGCGAAGATGACCGATAAGGGAGTCTCGCGCACGAGCTCCTGCGTGCCGCGGCACGGACCGAAAACGAAGTGAGGATCCGGGAAGCTATTTCGCCGGATCGAACATGCATTGCAGGGTCGGTTTGGCGATCTTGGTGAAGGTCGGGCCGATCTCGCTCTGCTTGGAGGCCGGCACCCAATCGGTCTCGATGGTGGGCACGCCGGTCTCGCTGATGCCCCGCAGCAGCGCTTCGCGCAGATCGCGATCCTCGACGGCCGCGGCGGCGTGATCGTGCAGGCAGCCACAAACCTCCTCCGGATGCTCCCAGCGGCCGAGCATGCGCGGCGCGCACTGGCGAACGAATTCGCCGCGCGGATCGGGTAGCCTGGAAGGTGAGCGGACCTGCGCCTGAACGGAGCTGATCGTCAGAAGGGACACGAACGCTGCGGCGCAGAGACGAAGCAACATGATGGGCTATGCCGGCTGTTGTTGTGTGCGGTCAGAAGCGCGCAGCGATCATGATCGGCTGAGCGGCCGGAACCGCAACGGGCGAGCCGCTGTACTGGAAGGTGCCGACACCGGGGAGATTGCCATCGGGCGCACCCGCCAATGAGGGGCCGGCGAGAACGAGACCGAAAGCAAGGATGAAGCTGAGCGCGCGCATGATGTGTGTTCCAATTCGGTGGCCGGCGGTGCAACGTCGTCGTTATGAGCCTGATAACCAGGGGCGGTTTCGCGCGTGATGCGCGAAAAGCTGAAAATGGTTTCGTCTTCGTGAGAATTGTTTCGTCCCGGCCGCGGCGACGAAACAATTCTCGGAAAATGCCAGTTATTTCAGACAGGTCTCACGGCAGGTCAAAGTCGCCCGCTAAGTTCCGATGCCGGTACGGATATGCGCCCCGCGCAGCTGTCGTCATGTCGCCGCCGCGCGCGCTTCACACGCATTTTACGTTTTTCTGGTGAAAGGACGGGCAAAAGAAGGCTGGATCCTGTTGAACCGGGGTTGGTTCAACGACGACCCAAGCCATCGAAACCGAGACGCCCGGATCATCGGGCGCATTCACGTGAGGGATGGCCATGATGGCGGGAAATCGCGCAACGCCGCGCGATGAAAATCCACCGACGGATCGCGGAGATCAACCAATCATTCGCGGCAGCGCCGGCGCAATGGCACTGCAATCGAGCCGGGGCTTCGAGGCGGCGCCGCAGACATTTGTGCGGCTGACCGGGTCGCGGCTTGCTGCGCCGCGCGATCGCCACCGGGTGAACGCGACCGCGTCACAGGAGTGAACGACGCGCGTCACTGCGTGAAGAACTCGCCGCACTTCTGGACGTTTGCGTCCGCCGGTCCCCAAGGCATGATCGGCACGGTCGAGGTCGAGTTCTTGGGCGAGCCTTCGATCAGCTTGTCCGAATAGACCATGTAGACCAGCACGTTGCGTTTGGTGTCGCAGCCGCGCACGATCTGCATCTTCTTGAAGAACAGCGACCGGCGCTGGCGGAACATGTCGTCGCCCTGCTCCATCTTGTGCTTGAACTTGATCGGACCGATCTGGCGACAGGCCAGCGAGATGTCCGAGACCTCCTCGGCGAGCCCGAGCCAGCCCTTGAAGCCGCCCTTCTCCGGCACCGTGAAATGACAGGCGACGCCCTCGACCTCGGGATCGTCGAGACCATAGGTCGCGAGCTTGTCATTCGGGCTCACCCATTTGAACACGGTGGAGCGGCGGAAGATCAGATCGGGCTCATCGGCCGCGGATGCCGACGCCGTTGGCGCGATCAAAGCCAGGAGGAATAAAGCGAGGGCTTTCAAGCGGATGCTGGAAAGACCGGGGAAACGAGATGACATGAAGGTCTCCGGTAACAAGTCCCCGCAATGTAGGAACGCAAACGGCGGTCAGGAAGGCGGCGGAGGGGGGACGCGGCCGCCGTTTACCGCTCCGTGAGGCTTTTTTGCTACGCCTTGAACAAAAGTAGCTGATGGCAGAACCGCGCTGCTGGTGAACGCGTATCCCCTTTGCGAAGACTAACGTCTGATTTGGATTATGGATTCGAGGATGAACAGCGTGAACGGGTCGGGTTCTTCTGCCAAGCCGGTACGGCTGTGGCAGGTCGCCATTTTGACGGCGGCGGGCGCGATCGGCGCGACCAGCCAGGCAGACGCAGCATTTTATTATTGGACCGACTATTCCGACGGGTCCTACTACGCCCGGCAGGAGCGACTTCCCGAAATACCGCGCCAGAAGCCGCAAAAGCGCGGCGCCGCAAGCAAGAAGGAAGTCGTCGAGAAGGAAGCCGGCACCAAGCCGCAAGGCCCGCTCGTCATCGTCGTCTCGATCGAGCGGCAGAAGGTGACGGTCTACGACAAGACCGGCGTGTTCGCGGAATCACCGGTGTCGACGGGCATGAAGGGCCACTCGACGCCGATGGGCGTGTTCAGCGTCATCCAGAAGCACAAATTCCATCATTCCAACATCTATAGCGGCGCGCCGATGCCGTACATGCAGCGGATCACCTGGTCCGGCGTCGCGATGCATGCCGGCGTGCTGCCGGGATATCCGGCCTCGCATGGCTGCATCCGCATGCCCATGGCGTTCGCGATGAAGATGTGGAACTGGACCAGGATGGGCGCGCGCGTGATCGTGGCGCCCGGCCAGATGTCGCCGCAAAGCTTCTCCCATCCCCTGCTCGCCTCCATGCGCGTGCCGCCGCAGCCCGCCGCGAGCCTCGCGCCGCAGACCAATGTCGCCGACAAGGCCGATAAAGGCACGGCCGAAGCCGAGCCGGTCGAGACCAAGACGGCCAGCGCCGAGAGCGTGCTCGAGCTGCGCACCTCCGTCGGCCACGCCGTGTTGTCGGACGTGACCACCGGCAATGCGGCTGCGCACGAGCAAGCCGCCGCACCGGCCGCCGAGGTCAAGACGGCCGAAGCATCCGAAGCGGCCAAGCCCCAATCGGAAGAAGCGGCCAAGCCGGCGAGCAACGACAAGTCCGCCGACAAGGTCGAGACCGTCAAGACCGAGCCGGCCAAGACCGAGGCGGTGGACTCCGCGAAGACGCCCAATCAGGCCAATGCACCGGCGCTCGCCGCCGCACCCGATGCGAAGAAGGACGAGGGCCGCGTTGCCGATCCTGCGGCGGCGGCGAAGACGGACGCGCCCAAGCGGGCCGGCCAGATTGCCGTCTTCATCAGCCGCAAGGATTCCAAGCTCTATGTGCGGCAGAATTTTGCGCCGCTGTTCGAGGTGCCCGTCACGATTGCCGCGAGCGACCGGCCGCTCGGCACGCATGTGTTCACCGCCGAACTCGACAAGGCCGATGCCAACGCGCTGCGCTGGTCGGTGGTGTCACTGCCCGTCTCCGCCCGTTCCGCGGCGCGCGAGGACGACAGCCGCTTAGCGCGCCGCCAGCGCGGCGCAGCCGTGATCCCCGTTGCCGCAAAACCGGCGGTGACGCCGGACAGCCCGGCTGAAGCCCTCGACCGCATCTCGGTCCCCACCGAGACGATGGCGAAGATCAACGAGATGCTGACGTCAGGCGGCTCAATCATCGTTTCCGACCAGGGCATCAACCAGGGCGAGACCGGCGAAGGCACCGACTTCATCGTCCGCCTGTACTAGCCCGCACGCAGCGCTCGATAACGCGGTGTTGACGCGTGAGGTCGCAGTGGCGGAGTAATCTGCCCTCGGATCGTCTCGGGGGACGCCGTCATGATGAATCGCAGGACCGTGCTGAGCGTCACGCTTGCAGGCGCATTCGCGCCTGTCACGCGCGCCCTCGCTGATGGCGGGATGAGCCGGGTCTCGGCCTACGCGTTCTCCTTCCCCGCTTTGTCAGGCGACGACATCCGCCTCGCAGCGTTCACCGGCAAACCGCTGCTGGTGGTGAACACGGCCTCGATGCCGGTTTGCAGGAGATCTGGAACGAGTTTCGCGGGCGGGGGCTGACCGTGATCGGCGTGCCCTCCAACGATTTCGGTGGCCAGGAGCCCGGCGGTACCAGCGAAATCACGCAGACCGCGCACCACCAATATGGTGTTACCTTCCCGATCACGGCCAAGGCGGCGGTGGTCGGTGCGAGAGCGCACCCCTTTTACAAATGGGCCGCCGAGGCTCGACCAAAGGAAGTTCCGCGCTGGAACTTCCACAAGTACCTGATCGGCCGCGACGGCTATATCGCCGAGGTGTTTCCATCCGCCGTCGAGCCGGCCGACACGCGGATCAAGACTGCCATTGCCAGAACCCTGGCCGACACGTGACGCAGGTGCACGCCATCCGGTTGGGCACAATTGCGGTGGGACATCAAACAGCCGTTGCAATGGCGATGGCCCACCATCTAGGCTAGGATGAGTTTGGGGCAGGACGGTTTTGGCCGCAGGCGAAAAGCCGCGGCGGAACAACGGGATCAATCTCGAGGACAACACCATGCGTGTGGCGGCAGGACTGATTTTAGCAGGTGCGGTGTCGGTGGCGATGACCGGCGCCGCATGGTCGCAGACGCCGGCCGCGAAGCCCGCAGCCGCAGCGCAAGCCGCGCCGGCGGCAACACCAGCTGCAACTTCCCCTGCAGCTCCAGCGCCCGCAGCAGCGGCTGCGGCGCCAGCGGGCTTCGTCAATCCGCCCCCGCCGAAACAGGCGCCGCAGCCGGCCCGCGCGGCCTGCAACACACCGGGTGCGCTCGGCGTCGCCCGCACCGTCGAGATCGACACCACGGGCGGTCCCGGCTTCGGCTTCGAGCATTTCAAGGAGCTCGACTTCCTGCGCGACAAGGAGGTGGTGCTGACCTTCGACGACGGCCCCTGGCCGAAGAACACGCCCGCCGTGCTGAAGGCACTCGCGGACGAATGCACCACCGGAATCTTCTTCACTATCGGCAAGCACGCGACCTATGAGCCGGAGATCCTGAAGCAGGTCTACGCAGCCGGGCACACCGTCGGCGCCCACACCTGGTCGCACGCCAACCTCAACAACAAGAAGCTCAACGACGCGCAGCGCAAGGACGAGATCGAGAAGGGTTTTGCGGCGGTGAAGTGGGCGCTCGGCGGCATCTCGCCTGCGCCGTTCTTCCGCTTCCCGGCGCTGCAGCATCCGCCGGAGATGGTCACCTATCTCGGCAACCGCAATGTCGGCATCTTCTCCTGCGACATCGACTCGTTCGACTTCAAGGCCTCCAAGCCCGAGAAGGTGGTCGAGACCGTGATGAAGAAGCTCGAGACCAGGGGCAAGGGCATCGTCCTGATGCACGATTTCCAGAAGCACACCGCGGAGGCGCTGCCCGAGCTGCTCAAGCGGCTGAAGGCCGGCGGTTACAAGGTGGTGGCGATGCGCGCCAAGTTCCCGGTCTCGACGCTGCCGGAATACGACCAGGAGCTGCTCAAGGACATCAAGCTGCCGACGGTGAGCCAGCGCCCGGTCAATTCCGTGGTGACGACCGTTTCCGAATAGAAGGCCATTGTCTTTCCGCTTCGAAGGCTACGTCATCGTCTCGGCGGACGGCATGCTTGCCGACGCCGGTCGCGTCATGCCCGACAGCCTGAAGTTCGAAGGCGACAAGCTGTTCTTCGAGCAGGCGCTGGATCGCGCCGCGCTGATCGTGCACGGCCGCAACTCGCACGAGCAACAGCCGAACTCGGCCAAGCGCAAGCGGCTGATCCTGACCCGCAAGATCAGGGACCTCACCGTCGATCCGGAGATGCCGAACGCGACGCTGTGGAATCCGGCGCATGCGAGCTTCGAACAGGCCTGCGCCTTCGCCGACGTCGCCTCCGGCATGGTCGCCATCATCGGCGGCCCGGTCGTGTTCGACATGTTCATGGACCGCTACGACACGTTCTGGCTGTCGGAGGCTCCGCATGTGCGGCTGCCCGGCGGCGAAGGATGCTTCATCAGCGTGCCCCAGCATACGCCGCATGACGTGCTGGCTGCGCACGGGATGAAGCCGGGCGCGCCGTACCTGCTCGACGCGGCGCATGAGGTGACCGTGACTCCGTGGCGGCCGGGTTAGCCTCTCGGGATTACCCGACGTCGCTCACACCGAAGGCTCCGATTCAAACTGGCAAAACAACCCCATGCACAGTACCGGCAATAGAATACCATTGCGTACCTTGCTGCTTTCTTGTGCGGAATCAGCCGAGCCGCCCCCCCACCATATCGAGACCGCCTGCAGCGCCACACCCGCGCCGCGCGCCGCCGAGAGCGGATTTGACCGCTAGACGTCGCCGTAGGCCGCTTCGGCCGGACGCGTGGTGCGGCCGTAGCCGATGATCATGCAGAGCGCGCCGATGATCGACAGGTTCTTGAGCGCGTCGACCAGCATCTTGGCGTTGTCGGGAGCCGCCATGTTCCAGAAATCGTAGAACAGGACGGTCGCGACGGCGACGTAGACGATCAGCAGCATGGCAAAGAAACGCGCGCCGAAATTCAGCGCGATCATCAGCCCTGCGATGATCTCGAGCCCGCCGATCGCGATCGCCAAAAGCTGCGGCGTCGTCATGGCGGTCGCCGTCTCGATCTGCTTGGCGTAAGGCGCGATGATGTCGGGCACCACGAGCTTGGCGGCGATGACGTCGGCGGTCGCCTGCATGGCAAAGAGCTTGGTCGCGCCCGTGTAGATGAACAGCACGGCGAACAGGATTCGCCCGAAAGTCACGAACGCTGGCATGATCGGCCTCTTGGCAAAGCGCTACCGCACGGAACGCTTGAAGGGATTATGGAGAGTCCGTTTGGGCTTTTCAAACGGGGAAATGGCGAGCTGAAAGGAATTCAAAGGTGGCGGTTTCTTCCCTTCTCCCCTTGCGGGAGAAGGTGGCTCGCCGCGAAGCGGCGAGACGGATGAGGGGTATCTATCAGCATGGGGGAAACTCGCGAGATCCGGACTCGCGGAAACAACCCCTCATCCGGCGCCATAGCCGAAGCTTCGCTTCGGCATCCTTGAGAACGGCGGCCGAAGGCCGCCTATGCCACCTTCTCCCGCAAGGGGAGAAGGGATTGCACCTCCAGCGCCGTGAGAGCCCGGCCCTTACGTGAACAACGTCGGCTGCTGCCGCGAGGCGCGTTCCTGCGCTTCCACCACGGCAACTGCGGTCATGTTGAGGATGCCGCGCGCCGTTACCGAGGGGGTGAGGATGTGCGCAGGGCGCGCCGGGCCGACCAGGATCGGGCCGACGGGCAGCGCGTCCGCCAGCGACTTGATCATCTGATAGGCGACGTTGGCGGTATCCAGGGTCGGCATGATCAGGATGTTGGCCTCACCCTCGAGCTTGGAGTGCGGCAGCACCATTCGTCGCGCAGTGGCGGAGAGCGCGGTGTCGCCCTGCATCTCGCCGTCGGCTTCGATCTCCGGATGCTTCTCTCTCAAGAGCTGCGTCGCCCGCCGCATCTTGCGCGAGGATTCGGTGTCGTAGCTGCCGAAATCCGAATGCGAGACGAAGGCGATCTTGGGCTTGATGGTGAAGCGCTGCACGTGGACCGCGGCGAGCGAGGCGATCTCGGCGAGCTCCTCCGCGCTCGGGTTGGGGCGAACCTGCGTGTCGGCGATGAAGAAGGCGCCCTTGCTGGTGATCAGCAGCGCCAGCGCCGCGTAGTCGCTGATCCCCGGCGAGAAGCCGACGATCTCGCGGACGTGGCGCAGATGGCTCATATAGCGGCCCTCGACGCCGCAGAGCATCGCGTCCGCCTCGCCTCGCGTCACCGCAAGCGCCGCGATGACCGTATTGTTGGTGCGGACCACCGTGCGCGCCGCATCCGGCGTCACGCCACGGCGGCCGGCGACCTCGACATAGGATTGCACGTAGGACCGGTAGCGCGGATCGTCCTCGGGATTGACCAGGTCGAAATCCTTGCCCGCTCTGATCGAGAGGCCGAAGCGTTTGAGGCGCGCCTCCACGACCGAAGGACGGCCGACCAGGATCGGCCGCGCCAGCTTCTCCTCCAGCACGACTTGCGTGGCGCGCAGCACGCGCTCGTCCTCGCCTTCGGCATAGATCACGCGCACCGGCTGGGTCTTGGCCTTGGCGAACATCGGCTTCATGACGAGGCCGGAGCGGAAGGCGAAGCGCTCGAGCAGCGCCCTGTACTCGTCGAAATTGGTGATGGGCCGCGTCGCGACGCCCGATTCCATCGCCGCCTTCGCCACGGCCGGCGCGATGCGGAGGATCAGGCGCGGGTCAAACGGGCTCGGAATCAGCGAGCCCGGACCGAAGCCCTGCGTCTCGCCGGTGTCGAAGCCCTGCGCGACGGCATCCGACGGCGCTTCGCGCGCGAGCTGCGCGATGGCCTCGACGGCGGCGTGCTTCATCTCCTCGTTGATCGCGGTGGCGCCGACGTCGAGCGCCCCGCGGAAGATGAAAGGAAAGCAGAGGACGTTGTTGACCTGGTTCGGGTAGTCCGAGCGTCCGGTGCAGATCATGGCGTCGGGCCGCGCCTTGCGCGCCTCTTCCGGCATGATCTCCGGTGTCGGATTGGCGAGCGCCATGATCAGCGGCTTGTCGCCCATCGCCTTGGCCATCTCCGGCTTGAGCACGCCGGGTGCCGAGAGCCCGATGAAGATGTCGGCGCCGCCGATGACGTCGGCGAGCGTGCGCTTGTCTGTCTTCTGCGCATAGACCGCCTTCCAGCGGTCCATCGAGGTGTTGCGCCCTTCATGCACGAGGCCGTCGATGTCGCAGACCCAGATGTTCTTGCGCTGCGCGCCCATCGAGACCAGCAGGTTCAACGTCGCGATCGCGGCCGCCCCTGCCCCCGAGGCCACGATCTTGACGTCGGACAGCTTCTTGCCGTTCAGGCGGAGACCGTTGGTGATGGCGGCGGCGACGATGATGGCCGTGCCGTGCTGGTCGTCGTGGAAGACCGGGATCTTCATGCGCTCCTTCAGGCGCGCTTCGATCTCGAAGCATTCCGGTCCGCGGATGTCCTCCAGATTGATGCCGCCGAAGGTCGGTTCGAGCGCGGCCACGGTCTCGACCACGCGATCGATGGTGTCGGCGGCGATCTCGATGTCGAACACGTCGATGCCGGCGAATTTCTTGAACAGGACCGCCTTGCCTTCCATCACCGGCTTGGAGGCCAGCGGGCCGATATTGCCGAGGCCGAGCACCGCGGTGCCGTTGGAAACCACGGCAACAAGGTTGGCGCGGGTGGTCAGCGTCGCGGCTTCAGCCGGGTTCTTGGCGATCTCGGTGCAGGCCGCGGCGACGCCCGGCGAATAGGCCAGCGCGAGGTCGCGCTGGTTGGCAAGCGGCTTGCTTGCCTGGATCTCGAGCTTTCCAGGGCGCGGCAGACGATGGTAGGCGAGCGCCGCCTGGTGGAGATCATCAGAATAGGACGACATGCGGTGTCTCGCCTCGCGTTACCGGCCTCAAAATGCATGATCCGGGGCCGCTGTCCAAGCGAACCGTATTTCCGGGTCATGGAAGGGCGATGAAGCACGCCGGGCGCCTCGGTGGCAACATCCGATTGCGCCCCCATCAACAGGGCGCGCCGTCAAATATTTGAAAAGCATAGCTTTCCCTGGACCGCGCGACTTTTTCTGAATATGGCAGGTTGCGCGGTGCAAAATGAGCAACTGGAGCTGGGAATGAAGCGAATCCTGATCGGCCTGATCGTGGCAGCCGTGCTCGGCGCGGGCGGATGGTTTGGCTTCAACCTCTATGTCCAGCATCGGGCGACCAGCGAGGTCGAGGCGGCGTTCGAGCAGATCCGCTCGGGCGGCGGCAAGGCGAGCCATGGCAAGATCACCTTCGAGCTCGCGACCCGGACGCTGACGATCGAGGACATCGCCATCACCCCCGCCGGCCAGCCGCAAGCGCAGATCAAGATTACTGGCATCAAGGGTACCGGCGTTCGCCTGATCGACGATACCAGCTTCTCGGCCGACATCATCGAGGTCGGCGGTTTCGAAGTCGCCCTGGACCAGGTCGGCGCCGCGAAGCTGAAGGCATCCTACAAGATCCCGCAGCTCACTCTGCGGGACTATGCCGGCCCCATTCGCGGCGGCAATCCGCCGACGGACCGCTCCCTGATCGACATTTATCGCTATGTGCTCGAACAATATTCGAGCATCACGGCATCGTCCGTCACGGCTCCGACGCTGACGATGACCTTCGACGCGAGCGGCAGCGCCGCTGGAAGCGGCGAAATCACCTATTCCGGGCTGGCGGTCCAGACTCTCAAGCGCGGCAAGGTCGAGGCGATGAAGGCCGATCGCGCCGTCTTCACCATCGACGTGCCGCAGCCGGGCAAGCAGGACAAGCTGACCGGCGACCTCTCCAGCATCATCATCAACGATTTCGACGCGACCGCGGTCGCCGCCGCGCTCGACCCGCAGAAAGCCGGCGACGACAGCTATCACCGCATCTACCGGCAGATTTCGGCCGGCCGCTATGTGCTCAAATCGACCAAGGGCCTGCGGATGGAGATCGACGGGATCAATTTCGAGGACATCGCGGTGCAGCCCTCCAAATTCCGGCCGGCCGAGATCGTTGCACTCGTGCCGACGGACCGGTCGGTCGTCGCGACCGCCGCGCAATCGCGCGAGATGATGGAGAAGCTCGCCGGGTTCTATGAGGGTCTTCGCATTGGTCGGATCGAGATCGGCGCGACGTCGATGGGCCTTCCACAGGGAACGGCCAGGATCAAGGCGGTCAGATATAGCGACGGCGAATTCGCAGTCGAAGGCGTCGACACGCCGTCTCCGCAAGGGCAGTTCAAGATGGAGCGCTTCGCGCTGAAATCGTTCAGCGCGGCAAACCTGATGCGCTGGGCGGCCGGCCTCAGCAAGCACGGTCAGCCGCCCTCGCCCGATCAGATGCTGGGCCTGTTCCGGGTGCTCGAAGGCGCCGAGATCAAGGGCGTGGTGGCGCCCCATAACAACGCGCGGCAGCCCATCACCATCGACACGATCAGCATGAACTGGGGCCAGCTGGTCGGATCGATCCCGAGCAGGGCCAGCCTGGTCGTGAAAATGGTCACGCCGACCGATCCCGCCAATCCGGCGCTGCAGCCGCTGATCGTGGCAGGCGTGGACAAGCTCGCGATCGACCTCGATCTCGGCGCGGCCTGGACGGAATCGTCGGGCGCGTTCGCGCTCGCCCCCGCCACGCTCGATCTCGGCAACCTCGCCAGGGCGCAGCTGAGCGTGGCCCTTGCCAAGGTGCCGCGCGACCTCTTCACCACGACGGACCCGTCCGAGGCTATGGAGCAGTTGGCGCAGGTCGAGACCGGCGCCATCGAGCTCTCCTTGCGCGATCGCGGCGTGGTCGATCTGGTCGTGGCCCAGTTCGCGCGCATGCAGAATGTCAGCCGCGACGCCGCGCGCAGCGCCATCGTCGCGATGATCCGGGCCCAGGGCGAGAAGATCGCGGCCTCCAATCTCGATGCCAAGGTCGCGGTCGATGCACTCGCCGGTTTCGTCGAGACCTCGGGGCAAACACTGAGCATCAGGCTGACACCGCTCGGCACGCTACCGGTGCTTCAGCTGGTCGATGTCCTCGACCACGAACCGATCATCGCGCTGGCGCAGTTCAGGATCGAGGCCTCGACGGGGCTGTAGGAGAGAAGCGCAGCTCTCTCCCCGTCATTGCGAGCGCAGCGAAGCAATCCAGAGTCCCTCCGCGGAAAGATTCAGGATTGCTTCGCTGCGCTCGCAATGACGATGTGGAGAGGGCGTGGCCTCTCCCTGCATCCGCCTTCGCTGAAGCTTCGGCGGGACAAGCAGGAAGAGGTAAGAGCTTCACTTCTGCGGCAGGTTCACCCTGATGTGCAGCTCGCGGAGCTGCTTCGTCGTCGCTTCCGACGGTGCGCCCATCAAGAGGTCCATGGCCTGCTGGTTCATCGGGAACAGCGAGATCTCGCGCAGATTGGTGGTGCCGCAGAGCAGCATCACGATGCGGTCGACGCCCGCGGCCATGCCGCCATGTGGCGGCGCGCCGTACTGGAAGGCGCGGTACATGCCGCCGAAACGCTCGACCACTTCCTGCTCGCCGTAACCTGCGATCTCGAACGCCTTCACCATGGCTTCGGGCACATGGTTGCGGATTCCGCCCGAGGCGATCTCGTAGCCGTTGCAGGTGATGTCGTACTGGAACGCCTTGATGGTCAGCGGATCCTGCGACTTCAGCGCCTCCAGGCCGCCCTGCGGCATCGAGAACGGGTTGTGCGAGAAGTCGACCTTTTTGTCGTCCTCGTTGTACTCGTACATCGGGAAATCGACGATCCAGGCGAGCTCGAACCGCTCCTTGTCAGTGAGGTTCAACTCCTCGCCGACCTTGTTGCGGGCAAGGCCTGAGAACTTCCAGAACTTGTCGGGATCGCCGGCGACGAAGAAGGCGGCATCGCCTTCCTTGACGCCGAGCTGCGCGCGGATCGCGGCGGTGCGCTCGGGCCCGATATTGTTCGCGAGCGGGCCGGCGCCCTCGCCGCCTTCGCGCCACATGATGTAGCCGAGGCCGGGCTGGCCCTCGCCTTGCGCCCACGAGTTCATGCGGTCGCAGAAGGCGCGGCTGCCGCCGCCCGGTGCCGGGATCGCCCAGACCTGGTTCTTGGGATCTTCGAGCATGCGCGCGAAGACCTTGAAGCCGGAGCCGCGGAAATGCTCGGAGACGTCCTGCATCTCGATCGGGTTGCGCAGGTCCGGCTTGTCGCTGCCGTACTTGCGCAGCGCCTCGGCGAACGGAATGCGGCGCCAGCCCTTGGTGACGGGCTTGCCCTTGGCAAACTCTTCAAAGACGCCCGTGATCACCGGCTCCATCGCCGCAAAGACGTCTTCCTGGGTGACAAAGCTCATCTCGACGTCGAGCTGGTAGAACTCGCCGGGCAGACGGTCGGCGCGCGGGTCCTCGTCGCGGAAGCAGGGCGCGATCTGGAAATAGCGGTCGAAGCCCGACATCATCAGCAGCTGCTTGTACTGCTGCGGCGCCTGCGGCAGCGCGTAGAACTTGCCGGGATGGATGCGCGACGGGACGAGGAAGTCGCGTGCGCCCTCCGGCGAGGACGCGGTCAGGATCGGGGTGTTGAACTCGAAGAAGCCCTGCCCCTCCATGCGCCGGCGCATCGACTTGATGATCTCGACGCGGGTCATGATGTTCTGGTGCAGCTTCTCACGACGCAGGTCGAGGAAGCGGTACTTCAGGCGGATGTCTTCGGGATATTCCTGGTCGCCGAACACAGGCAGCGGCAGGTCGCCGGCCGGTCCCAGCACCTCGATCTCGCTGACATAGACCTCGACCTTGCCGGTCGGCAGATCATCGTTGTCGGTGCCTTCGGGGCGGCGGCGGACCTTGCCGTCCATCTTGACCACGAATTCCGAGCGCAGCTTTTCCGCCAGCGAGAACGCCGGCGAGTCCGGATCGACCACGCACTGGGTCAGGCCGTAATGGTCGCGCAAATCGATGAACAGCACGCCGCCATGGTCGCGGACGCGATGGACCCAGCCGGAGATGCGGATGGTCTCGCCGATGTTGCTCTCGCGGAGCGCGCCGCATGTATGTGACCGGTAGCGATGCATGGTCGTCCCAAAATCGATGTCTGAAGGAAGCGAATCGGACGGCCCGTGATGGCCGGTCCGAAGTTGCGGCAGGGTTTACCCCGGGAGGACGGGGGCGGCAACCAAGGGAACGCCCTGATTTGGACCTCAGGGGCCCATTTTTGGCTTATCGGGCCCGGAGCCTTTGCCGATGCCCGTTCCAGCCCTATCTTGAGGTCATGACGGTGCATTTCCCCTTCCAGAACTCCTATTCGGCGCTGCCGGAAAACTTCTTCGCGCGCGTCGCGCCGACCCCGGTCGCCGCGCCCCGGCTGATCAAGCTGAACCGGCCGCTGGCGGTCCAGCTCGGGCTGGATCCTGATCGGCTGGAGACCTCGGATGGTGCCGAGATCCTGGCCGGCAAGACGGTTCCCGCCGGAGCGGATCCCATCGCCATGGCCTATGCCGGCCACCAGTTCGGGCAGTTCGTGCCGCAGCTCGGCGACGGCCGCGCCATCCTGCTCGGCGAGGTCATCGACAAGGACGGCGTCCGCCGCGATATCCAGCTCAAGGGCTCGGGCCCCACCCCGTTCTCCCGCCGCGGCGATGGCCGTGCGGCGCTCGGGCCGGTGTTACGCGAATACATCGTCAGCGAAGCCATGTATGCGCTGGGCATCCCGACCACGCGCTCGCTCGCCGCCGTCGTCACCGGCGAGCACGTCATCCGCGAGACCGCGCTGCCCGGCGCGGTGCTGACCCGCGTCGCCGCCAGCCACATCCGCGTCGGCACCTTCCAGTTCTTCGCCGTCCGCCGCGACACCGAGGCGATCCGCCGGCTCGCCGATCACGTCATCACGCGCCACTACCCGGACCTGCTGCATGCGGAGCGGCCCTATCACGACCTGCTCGCCGCAGTCGTCGCGCGCCAGGCCGAGCTCATCGCGCGCTGGCTGCTGGTCGGCTTCATCCATGGCGTGATGAACACCGACAACAGCTCGATCTCGGGCGAGACCATCGACTACGGCCCCTGCGCCTTCATGGACGCCTACAATCCCGCGCAGGTCTTTTCGTCGATCGACGAGATGGGCCGTTACGCCTATGCCAACCAGCCGCGCATCGGCTTGTGGAATCTGACCCGGCTCGCCGAATGCCTGCTGCCGCTGTTTTCGGACGAGCAGGAGAAGGCGGTCGCCGAGGCGCAGGATATTCTCGGCGCGTTCTCCGATCAGTTCAGCGCCGCCTATCAGGCCGGCCTGCGCAAAAAGGTCGGCCTGTTCACCGAGCGTGACGGCGACGAAGCGCTGATCCAGGACCTGCTGGATGCCATGGCGAAGAACCAGGCCGACTTCACCCTCACCTTCCGCAAGCTGGGTGATGCCGCTAGTGATGAGGCTGCGGACGTGCGCGCGCAGTTCATGGAGCCCGCAGCCTTCGACGAATGGGCCGGCCGCTGGCGCGCGCGCATCGCGCTGGAGCCGCAAGGCGCCGCCGAACGGCAAGCGGCCATGCACGCGGTCAATCCCATGTTCATCCCGCGCAACCACCGCGTCGAGGCCGTGATCCAGGCCGCCGTGAACGACGACGATTACGCGCCGTTCGAGGAATTGGTGAAGGTGCTGGTGAGGCCCTACGAGGATCAGCCAGAGTATGCGGCCTACGCCGATCCGCCGCTGCCGGACCAGCGGGTGCTGCAGACGTTCTGCGGGACGTAGCGACAAACTCGGTGCGTAGGACCTCCTACCCTTGGTCAAGGGGAACGTCCTTATAGGGCAATATGGTAGCGCCGTGCTCGATGCAGTCCAGGACGCTGCGCGCCGGCTTTGCCGGTGCCTTCGGCATCCTGGACAGCATCTGCGGGCGGCGCTCTGGCGCTCGGCAGGTCGGGACGAAGGAATGGTCGCCCGGCCGAACAAAGGAATGGGGCTCACCCGTTCGCGGAGTTCTTTGTGCCGTTATGGTCCGCATCGTATGGGGTCTGTCGCTTGAGCGTCGTGCACAGGGCAAAAAGCAAGCGATCTCCCACGCTGCGCAGAGCCCGCGCGTGACCGTGTCCTTTTCTGCGCAAGGCATCATACCGTCGCCTGCTGGCAGCGTCGTGTTGGATGGCGACACGCGACCAGTGATGGACGGCGCTCTGTAGCCGCCTGTTGCAGGCGAGGCGGCGGATCACGAAGCGTTGTTTGCCGCTTTGCCGCGTCACCGGCGCAGCCCCTGCCAAGGCGCGCAGAGCATGGTAATCTCGTCTGCGCAGGGGCTCTGCGGCCTCGGCGAGCAGTGTGGCGAGATTGATCCTGCCGATTCCTGGCCAGGAGCGTAGGATCGTCACGTCGCACTGCTCCGAGCTCTGCCCCGACGGCTTCTCCTCTCCTTCGAACTCGGCACATAGCCGGTCCAGGTTCTGATGAGCCTCTTTGATCTGCCGATTGACCAGGTGCAGACGTGCCGCCAGGCTGCGGATGTGAGCGCAGGCTGCCTCCGTCGTGCCGGGGGCCACGAACAGCGGTGCCTCGCGCAAAGTCCCGAGCACCGTCGCCGCATTGAGACGGCGGATACGATAGTCCCTGAGAACACCTGCGATGGCCTTCTCGCTGGCCTTGACCGCACTGGCGGGGGTCGGCACCTTCTGCCAAAGCGCCAGGAACCATTCGTCGGCGACATCGTCGGTCAACTTGGTGGCCTGGGGATAATATCGCCACAACTGCTGACGCAAGCGGTTGGCAAGCCGCGTGCGTTCCTGCTGCAGTTCGTCCGCCAGGCGCGACCACTCCCGTAGCTCAATCATCGCCGCATCGTCTGCCACAAGCCGACGGAAAGCAGCACGGTCAGTGCGCAGCGAGGCGCCGAGCACATGAGCATCGCGGCGGTCGTCCTTGGCACCGGCCACCGTGAAGCGATCGCGGAAGCGATCCAGTTGCTTGGGATTGATGGCAAACACCGCAAACCCGTGCTCGAGCAGCATCTCCACCACCGGGCCGTGCGGCATCTCGATCGCCACGGCGATCTGTCCCGGTGCGGCCTTGGTCTTCTCCAGCAGCCAGTCACGCAACTCCGTCAGCCCGGCGCCGCCATCGTCGAACTCGTGCTGCGCAACCTGTCTTCCCGCGGCATCCAGCAGGCAAACGCTATGGCTCCGCGTTGCCCAGTCGATCCCGACGAACCAGCGTACATCTTCGATCATTGTTGAGACCTCCTTGCTCGCAAGGCGGGCCACCACGATCCTGATCAGTCCCTGTACCGGCGCTCTTGGCGCGACCTCCTACCGGATCTCGATCGCGGTCGCTCCGCCGGGGCGCGGTTCCTACGTCGGTGCTCGAGGCACAGGTGGACAAGGCTGCTCCCGGCGGATCGGCCCGGACGGCCAGTCTACATCCGAAGGCCGCCACGAACCCCACAAGGGTACAGGGTGGATTAGCCGAAGGCGTAATCCACCACATTCCCACCGAGCAGAAAGTGAAGAGGTGGATTACGCTTCACTAATCCACCCTACAGACTGACGCTGATCATGCCCTCTCACCGAACTCGCCTGCGATCCTGACGTCCCCGCCCCAATCCTCCGGAAACAATCCCGCCCGCACGTCGCGATGAAACGACGAGTACGGCCAGTCGCAAACCTTCGACACGTGCCCGTGCTTGACGGGATTGTAGTAGCAATACTCGACATGGCGAGCGAAGTCGGCCTCATCGCGAATGACATGCTCCCAGAACCGGCGTTGCCAGATACCGCGTTCGTTGCGCGCGGCACGGACTGCGCTCCGACGCTCGGTCGCCGGGAGTGCTTTGACGAACCGTGCCTTG
Source organism: Bradyrhizobium sp. SPXBL-02 (assembly GCF_051853065.1). Classification (NCBI taxonomy): domain Bacteria; kingdom Pseudomonadati; phylum Pseudomonadota; class Alphaproteobacteria; order Hyphomicrobiales; family Nitrobacteraceae; genus Bradyrhizobium; species Bradyrhizobium sp. SPXBL-02. The sequence continues at coordinate 4,584,936 of NZ_CP182474.1, forward strand.
ATCAATCGCCAACGCACAGAAAAATTGGCATCGCCCGGCGGCAGCTTCCAGATCGCGTGGAGATGATCCGGCAGGACCACGAAAGCATCGATCTCGAAAGGATAGCTCCGGCGGGTTGCGGCGACTGCGTCCCGCAAGCTCTCGATCTCCTCGGTCAAAAGAGATTTCCGCCGATCAAGCAAGTTCACGGTGAAGAACCAGCGTCCTCCGGGGATGAATGCGCGGCGATAGTCAGGCATCAACCATCGATAGCACAACTTGAGGTTGGCTCACAGTGGTGGATTACGCCTTCGGCTAATCCACCCTACGACACGGGCGCTTGTGGACACGGGAACCGCTGTCATCAAACTGAAACACACGCGCTCTAACGGGCTGACAGCGCCGTCTTGCCGGAGGCGCCATCCTCCAACCGTCCCGACTCAGGCGCGCCATGCCCTTCAAGTTCATCCACCTCACCGACACGCACCTCGCGAACCCCGGCTTGACGCTCTACGGGCTCGATCCGCGCGCCCGGCTGGATGCGGCGATTGCCGACATCAACAAGCACCAGTCCGACGCTGCGTTCGCCGTCGTGACCGGCGACCTCACCCATTGGGGCGAGGCTGAGTCCTACGCCAACTTCGCCGAGGCGATGGCGGCGCTGAAGATTCCCTACATCGCGATGGTCGGCAATCACGACAAGCGCGTCATCTGCCTCGACGCGCTGAAGGCCGCGCCGCGCGATGCCAACGGCTTCGTGCAGGGCACGCGCACCACCGAGCATGGCCTGTTCGTCTTCCTGGACACGCTGGACGAGACCAGCCATGCCGGCGAGATGTGCGCAAAGCGCCTCGGCTGGCTGGCGAATACGCTCGCGGCCGCCCCCGCCGAGCAAGAATTCGTCGTGTTCATGCACCATCCGCCCTTCCCGGTCGGCGTCCACGCCATGGACGAAATCGCGCTGAAGCAGAGCGCCGAATTCGCCGAGGTGATAGCGCCCTATCGCGCGCGCATCCGCCATCTCTTCTTCGGCCATGTGCACCGGCCGATCTTCGGCAGCTACGGCAAGATCCCGTTCTCGACGTTGCGCGGCACCAACCACCAGGTCTGGTTCGAGCTCGACGTTGCGGCCAGCGAGCATCTCGCCAGCCACGAGCCGCCGGCCTATGGCGTCGTGCTGATCGACGACGAGAACCTCGTCGTGCACAGCCACGATTTCCTCGACGAAAGTCTGCGCTTCCCCTTCGAACCACCGGCAGGAGTGGACGGCCGCGACTATGCACTCAATTTCCCGGCGCGATGAGATGAGCCTCGCTGAACCCGCGGCTCTCCCGGTCGCGACGTCGGCGGCACCGCGTCTCAACGTCCTGAAGCGGTTCATGGAGCGCTTCAAGACCTCGCTGCCGGCCTATCTGCTGCTGTTGCCCTCGCTGGTCTTCCTCGCGCTGTTCACCTATGGCGCGATGGGACGCGTCCTCATCGACGCGCTCTATCAGCGCGCGACGCCCAAGGCGCCGGTGCGTTTCGTCGGCCTCGACAATATCAGCGCCGTGCTCGCCGACCCCGCCTTCACCGGCGCCGTCGTCAACAATTTGATCTACGCCCTCGGCACGGCGGTGCCGAGCATCGCGCTTGCGCTGTTGTTCGCGCTGGCGCTGTCACGCACCCACGCCGTGACCAGCGCACTGCGCGCCGCGCTGTTCCTGCCGGTGCTGATCCCGATGGTCGCGGCCTCCGCGCTGTTCCTGTTCATCTTCCTGCCCAATGTCGGCCTGCTCGATTATTACATCGGCCGGCTGCTTCCGGTGCTGCCGAACTGGCTCGGCGACCCCGACATCGCGCTCTACGCCATCATGGTCATCACGATCTGGAAGAATGCCGGCTATTACATGCTGTTCTTCCTCGCCGGCCTCCAGGCCGTGCCCGAGGACGTGATGGAGGCGGCGCATCTCGATGGCGCCGGGCCTTACATGCGCCTGCGCCACATCATCCTGCCGGAGCTCAAGCCCACCTTCCTGTTCGTCACCGTCATCGCCACGCTGAATGCGGTGACGCAGGTCGACCACGTCTTCGTCATGACCCAGGGCGGGCCGTCCAACGCGACCAACCTCGTGCTGTTCTACATCTACCAGCAGGCGGTCGAGCATTACGACATCGGCAAGGCCTCGGCGGCAACGCTGCTGACGCTCGCCGCGCTGATGGGCCTCACCGCGCTCTCCTTCCGCACGATGGCCAACCGCGAGGGCGGGCCATGAAGCTGATCGATACGCTGTGGAAGGACGCTCCGCTCGCCACCCGCGGCGAGATCACGCCCAAGCTCGGCTTTGCGCTGACAGTGCTGCTCGCGATGGTCTGGCTCATCCCGTTCCTGTGGATGGGCGTTGCGACGCTGCGCCCGGCCTCCGACGGCATCAACACGATGGCCGAACTGATGCCGAGCCTGAAGCCGACGCTCGACAATATCAGGGATGCCTGGGAGATCGGCGATTTCCCGCGCTACACGATCAACACCACGATAATCTGCACCGGCATCCTCTTGGTGCAGTTCGTCACGATCACGCTGGCCGGCTTTGCCTTCGCGCGCCTGGAATTCGCCGGCAAGACGCTGATCTTCTATTTGTTCCTGATGCAGCTGATGCTGGTGCCGGTGCTGCTGATCGTGCCGAACCTGTCGCTGGTGGCGCAGCTCGGGCTCTATGACACGCTCACCGGCGTGATGATGCCGTTCTTCGCCTCGGCCTTCGGCACTTTCCTGATGCGCCAGGCGTTCGAAGCCATTCCGACCGAGCTGGAAGACGCCGCCCTGATCGACGGCGCCGGCCTGTTCCAGCGCATCCGCCACATCTACGTGCCGCTGTCGATGCCGAGCTTCTCGGCCTTCGCCATCATCTCCGTGACCAGCCATTGGAACGACTTCCTGTGGCCGCTGATGGTGATCAATTCGCCGGACAAGCGGCCGCTTACGGTCGGCCTCTCCGTCTTCACCAAGACCGCCGAAGGCACGCAGGCCTGGGGCACCATCGCCGCGGGCGCGCTGATGGTGATTGCGCCGCTGCTCGTCGCCTTCCTGATCTTCCAGAAACGCTTCATCAGCTCTTTCGTCACCTCAGGCATCAAATAGGAGATTTTCCGATGCTGTTCTCCCGCAGGATCGTGCTTGGCCTCGCCATGGCCGGCTCAATGGCAGGCGCCCTCGCCTTTCCGGCTCTCGCCGGCGAAGGTCCGACCGAGGTCGACCTGTTCTTCCCCGTCCCCGTCGACGGCAAGCTCGCCCGCGACATGGGCACCTTGATCAAGGAGTTCAACGAGACCCATCCGGACGTCAAGGCGACCGCGGTCTACACCGGCTCCTACGACGACACGCTGATCAAGACGCGCGCCGCGATCAAGGCCGGCAAGCCGCCGGCAGCCGTGATCATGTCGGCGAACTTCCTGCTCGACATGCAGATCGAGAACGAGCTCACCAACCTCGATGCGCTGATCAAGGCGGACGGCATCACCAAAGAGCAGTTCCTCGGCCAGTTCTTCCCGGCGCTGCAGGGCAACGCGGTGATCAACCGCTCGGTCTACGGCGTGCCCTTCCACAATTCGACGCCGCTGCTCTACATCAACGCCGACAAGGCCAAGGAAGCCGGCCTTGATCCGAGCAAGCCGCCGCAGACCTGGGCCGAGCTCACCGATTGGGCCAAGAAGCTGACCAAGCGCGAGGGCGACAAGGTCACCCAATGGGGCATCGCGATCCCCTGCGCCTACGACTATTGCGGCTGGATGATGGAAACGCTCACCATGAGCAATGGCGGGCGCTACTACAACGAGGAGTTCGGCGGCGAGGTCTATTACGACACGCCCTCGATGCTGGGCGCGCTCTCCTGGTGGAACGACCTGATCTATAAGCACAAGGTGCATACGCCCGGCGCCACGCCCGGCCCCGCCGTCAGCACCTCCTTCATCTCCGGTAACGCCGCGATGATGATGCTGTCGACCGGCTCGCTGACCTATGTGCGCGACAACGCCAAGTTCGCCTACAAGGTCGCCTTCATTCCGCGCAACGTCCGCAACGCGGTGCCGATCGGCGGCGCCTCCCTGATCATGCCGGCCGGCCTCGAGGCCGACAAGCAGAAGGCCGCCTGGACGCTGATCAAGTGGATGACCTCGCCGGAAAAGAGCGGCTGGTGGAGCCGCGCCACCGGCTATTTCGCGCCGAACATGGCCGCCTACAAGACGCCGGAGATGGTCGAATTCCTGGGCAAGAACCCGGACGCCAAGACCGCCGTCGAGCAGCTCGACGTCGCCAAGCCGTGGTTTGCGACCTACAAGACCGTGCCGGTCCGCAAGAACCTCGAGGACGAGGTGATGCTGGTCCTCAACGGCAAGAAGCAGCCGAAGGAAGCCCTCGCCGCCGCCCAGAAGGCCGCCGACGAGACGCTGAAGCCGTACAACGCGGAGACGTCGCTGAAGCTGCCCTGATCGTCGTAGGGTGGGTTAGCTGCGCGAAAGCGCGAAGCGCAGTTCGCGCAGCGTAACCCACCTCTTCCGCGTCTGCGGATATGGACAGCGGTGGATTACGCCTTCGGCTAATCACCCTTACGGTCCCCTCATCAGATCGTCACCACGATCTTGCCGAACTGATCGTTCGACTCCAGGAAGCGATGCGCTTCGACGATGTCCTCGAACCGGAACGTCCTGGCGATGACCGGCTGCAACGTGCGATCCGACAGCCCGTCGAGAATGAACGCCTTTGCCTGCGCAAGGCGCACGGGATCGCGGATGATCTCGTGTACGAGGTAGCCGCGCAACACCAGGCTCTTGGTCAACACGTTGAGAAGCGGAAACGGCGTCGGCTCGGGACTCAATCCGCCGTATTCGATCAGGATTCCGCCCGGCGACATGGCCGCGGTCAGCGGCTCGAACGCGGGACCGCCGACGGCGTCGAAGACGACGCGGACCCCGTTTGATCCGGCGATCGCCTCCAGCCGCGCCCGAATATCGTCTTCGTCCGAGGCGACGACATGGGCAGCGCCGGCATCGCGCAAAGGCCCACTCTTGGCCGAGGTCCGTGTCAGCGCGACCGCCGTCGCGCCGACCCGGTTCGCAATCTGAATGGCCGCGATTCCGACGCTGCTGGATGCCGCGGTGATGGCAACGACGTCGCCTCGGCCAAGTCGGGCGATTTCAACCAAAGCGCCGTAGGCCGTCAGATACTGCATCCACACGGCAGCCGCCGTTTCGAAGCCGAGCGCCGGCGGATGTTTCACGACGAGTTCGGCCGGAAACGTCGCGAGCTCGGCATAGGCCGGCCATCGCACCATCGACAGAGGCGGCACGATGCTCACGACATCTCCTGGCACAAAGCTGGTCACATCATCCCCGACCGCTTCGACGATGCCTGTCGCCTCCAGGCCCAGCCCCGACGGAAAAGTCGCGCGCTCGATATAGGTCCCCCTTCGCAACAGGGCCTCGGCGCGGTTTAGGCCGAGTGCCCTGACCCTAATCTGCACCTCGCCCGATGCCGGCGGCGGGACATCGACGGTCTCGATGCGCAACACGTCGGGACCACCATGGTGATGAAAGCGAACGGCGCGGGCCATGGATGCACTCCAAAACAGTTGAACCGAATGGAGCTATGCCGGTCCGCGCGAAAGGAATAAATCGCTCAAACAACTGAACAGTCGAAACCAGGAGTTTTCAATCATGGACCGCCTGACCAGCATGGCCGTGTTCGTCAGGGCCGTCGACCTCGGCTCTTTCGCGGCCGCGGCCGACGCCCTGGAGATGTCGGGGCCGATGGTGGGCAAGCACGTCCGTTTCCTCGAAGAACGCCTCGGTGCACGGCTCCTCAACCGCACCACGCGGCGCCAGAGCCTGACCGACGCCGGCCAGGCCTATTACGAACGCTGCCGCGCGGTGCTGAGCGAGGCCGAAGCCGCAGATAGCGTCGTTGCCGACCAGTTGTCCGAGCCGCGCGGCCGACTGCGTGTGACCATGCCGGCCCTGCTGGGACGGCACTGCATCGCGCCCTTGTTGATGAGGCTGGCGCGGAAACATTCGCATCTCGAGCTCGACCTCTCGTTCGGCGATCCGATCGCCGACATTGTCGAGGCCGGCTACGATCTGGCAATCCGGACCGGCGATCTCGACGACCAGTCCGGTCTGATCGCGCGGCGCATCGCAAGCCAGCGCATGGTGGTGTGTGGTGCGCGGTCGTATTTGCGCACGAGCGGCAAGCCGAAATCGCTCGACGATCTCGCCAACCATCAAGCGATCATCTATCGCGGCTCGGGGCGTGTCCGGCCGTGGCTGTTTGCGCAGGAGGGCGGCATTCCGCGCGAGATCATGCCATCGGGCCGGCTGAGGTTCGACGATCTGGAGGCGATTGCCGATGCCGCGGCGCAAGGCATGGGCCTCGCGTGGCTACCCTATTGGCTGGTCCGCGAGCGCCTCGATACTGGTGCGCTCGTCAGTCTCTTCAGCAGTCAGCCGCAATTCCTCTACGAGTGCCACGCGCTCTGGCCGCGCTCGCCCCGGCTGCCGCCGAAGGTGCGCGCGGCCGTGGACATGCTCGCGGCCGGCCTGCCGAAGCTGATGGCATGACCATGGCTGCGGCGCGCCGCCATTAACCCTCCATCCACCATCCGGCCCGGCCTGCCGCCGGTAACCACGAGAATTAACAGACCCTCAACGCAGCCCCGACAAATCTATCCATGTTTCTGGAGATTTCGCCGTGGATCTGTTGGTTTTCGAGTTCCTGGGACTGGCGCTGGTCGCCATGTGCGTGATCGTGGTGGCGCTGCCCTGCGCGCGAAAACCCTCGCAGCGGGTCCGTTACGAATAGGAATTTGGTCGGAAAGGGACGATTCCGGCCCGATGCAAGGCTCGAATTCGCTTAGAGCCCCTTGACATCACAGCACTTTCGGCAGAACGGCTGTATTCAGTGTCATGGGCCGTTCATGGATTTGATTACCACCACCGCTGACCTCGCGGCTGCCTGCAGCCGGCTGGCCAAGCACTCCGTCATCACAGTCGATACCGAGTTCCTGCGCGAGACCACTTATTACCCGCTGCTGTGCGTGGTGCAGATGGCCAGCGCCGAGGAAGCCGTGGTTATCGACGCCCTGGCCGAGGGGATCGATCTCAAGCCGTTCTTCGAGCTGATGGGCAACGAGGGCGTGCTGAAGGTGTTTCACGCCGCCCGCCAGGACATCGAGATCATCTGGCACCAGGCGGGCATCATCCCGCACCCGGTGTTCGACACCCAGGTCGCTGCGATGGTGCTCGGCTACGGCGACAGCATCGCCTATGACGCGCTGGTCGAGAAGGTCACCGGCCACCGCCCGGACAAGACCCACCGCTTCACCGACTGGTCGCGCCGGCCGCTGACCAAGGAGCAGATGCATTACGCGGTGTCCGACGTCACCCATTTGCGCGACGTCTTCGCCGCGCTCGACGCCGACCTGAAGAAACGCCGCCGCAGCGAATGGGTCTCCATCGAGATGGAGGTCCTGACCTCGCCCCGCACCTATGACTTCCACCCCGAGCGCGCCTGGGAACGGCTGAAGACGCGGGTCCGCAAGCCCAAGGACCTCGCGGTGCTGATGGAGGTCGCGGCGTGGCGCGAGCAGGAGGCGCAGAGCCGCGACGTGCCGCGCGGCCGCGTGCTGCGCGACGAAGCCGTCACCGACATCGCGACCCACGCGCCGACCACGCTGGAGAAGCTCGCGCATCTGCGCTCGGTGCCGAAGGGGTTCGAGAAGTCCAAATGGGGCGCGGACATCATCGCCGCGGTCGAGCGTGGGCTCGCGCGGGACTTCACGAAGCTGCCCAAGCTGGAGAAACCGCGCAACAATTCCAACGGCGCGGCCATCGTCGAGCTTTTGAAGGTGCTCTTGCGGATGACCGCCGAACGCCACGCAGTCGCAAGCAAGGTGATCGCGACCGTCGACGATCTCGAAGAGATCGCGGCGGACGATGAGGCCGACGTCCCCGCCTTGCGCGGCTGGCGCCGCGAGCTGTTCGGCGACGCCGCCTTGAAGCTCAAGCGCGGCGAGCTGGCGCTGGCGATCGAGAAGGGCCGCGTGATCGGGGTGCAGCGGGCGTAGGCGGCCGCTGTTTCCACAGCGTCATTGCGAGCGCAGCGAAGCAATCCAGAATCTTTCCGCAGTGGCAGTCTGGATTGCTTCGTCGCAAGGGCTCCTCGCAATGACGGGGAGAGAGCCCCTACGCCGGCGTCAGCTTCGCCACTTCGCTCTTCATGTCGTTCAGCACGCCTGAGATCGCGGTGACCAGCTCATCGATCTGAGCCTTGGTCGTGATCAGCGGCGGGCAGATGGCGATGGCATCGAGCATGTTGCGCGAGATCACGCCGCGCTCCTGGAGCATGCGGCTGGCGATGCCGCCGACGGCGCCCGGCGTGCTGGCGGCGGTCTTGCGCCCCTTGTCGAGCACGAGCTCAAGCGCGGCGATCATGCCGACGCCGCGGACCTCGCCGACCAGCGGGTGGCTCGTAAGCTCACGCAAGCGGCCCTGCATATAGGCGCCGAGCTCGGCCGCGTGCGCGACAAGGCCGCGCTCCTCGATGATCTTGAGGTTTTCCAGCGCAATCGCCGAGCCGACCGGATGGCCGCCGGCGGTGAAGCCGTGGCCGAGCACGCCGATCTTGTTGCTCTCGTCCGCGATCGGCTCGAACATGCGGTCGTTCAGGATGATCGCCGACAGCGGGAAATAGCTCGAGGTGATCTGCTTGGAGACCACCATCGCGTCCGGCTCGATGCCGTAAGTCTCGCAGCCGAACATCTTGCCGGTACGGCCGAAGCCGCAGATTACCTCGTCGGCGACCAGGAGAATGTCGTACTTCTTCAGCACCTTCTGGATCTTGTCCCAGTAGGTCGCCGGCGGCACGACGACGCCGCCCGCCCCCATCACCGGCTCGCCGAAGAAGGCCGCGATCGTATCCGGCCCCTCCTTCTGGATCAGCGCGTCGAGCTCCTCGGCCCGGCGCGTGGCGAAGGCTTCCTCGCTCTCGCCGGGGGCACCGTCCTTATAAAAATGCGGCGAGCCCGTATGCAGGATGTTCGGCAGCGGCAGGTCGAAGGAGCGGTGGTTGTTCGGCAGGCCCGTCAGGCTGGCGGATGCGATGGTGACGCCGTGATAGGCACGCAGGCGGCTGATCACCTTCTTGCGCTGGGGCTGGCCAAGCGCATTGGAGCGATAGGCGATCAGCTTCAACACCGTGTCGTTCGCTTCCGAGCCGGAATTGGTGAAGAACACCTTGCTCATCGGTACAGGCGCGAGCGCGACCAGCTTCTCGGCGAGGTCGATCGAGGGACCGTGCGATTTAGCGGAGAAGGTGTGGTAGAACGGCAGCGCCTGCATCTGCTTGTACGCCGCCTCGACCAGCCGCTTCTCGTTGAAGCCGAGCCCGACGCTCCACAGGCCCGCCATCGCTTCGAAATAGCGCTTGCCCGACGCGTCGAAGACATAGGGCCCCTCGCCGCGCTCGATCACCAGGGGACCGGCCTGCTGATGGGTGCGCGCATTGGTGTAGGGATGGAGCTGATAGGCTACATCCCGGGCCTCTTGCGAATTGGGCAGCATGGACATTTGCGAAGATCCTTGAAAGCGTCACGCCGCCGGCTCGGCCGGCGTCATCACTCGATGGCAAGTGCTTGTCTTAAGTACGTGGCTATTGCCACGACGCGAAACTTGCAACGCCAATTCGTCGGCGGCAAGCGCTCAGCAGGGATGCACAAAGCCGCACATGACGGCACCACGGATCGCAGAAGCCGGGCCGGGCAGCTTTCACGCCGCGCCGCCGTCGTCCCCTTCGTCGCTGGCGGCAACGGCTTCCCTCACCTCCACCAGCGCCATCGAGAGCAAGTAGACCGTCGTGGGCAGCCCCAGCCTGCGCGCCTTCTCGGCGGCATGCGACAGATCGCTCACCAGCTCCTTGAGCTCGTCTCCCCGCGACAATTCTCAACCCCATCGACCGGCCGCGGACGCCTACACCGCGACGGCGCCGCTGGTTCTGATCAGTTCGGCGCTGGACTGGATTGTAGCAAAATTCGCGATGACATTCACCACCGCATGCCGGTAGGCGGCGGCATCGTCCGTGCCCGGCTGCCGGCAAGCCACGGCGTCATCGATCACATGGTAGCGATGGCTGCGGTGAAACCCCTCGACGGCGGTGGCCAGGATGGTCTCGTCCAGGGAAAAGCCGACCAGAATGCAGCGCATGGCGCCGATAGCGGACATGTGGCCGACAAACCGCGACGAGCTGTAGGCGGACGGCAGCGGGTGCTCGAACGTCATCTCGCCCGGCCGTGGCCTGGCCTCTGCGATCCAATCGGTCAGCCTGGATGACGGATTGAACCAGGCCGCCTGCGCGATGCGCTTCAGATGCATCACCGGCCACAGATTGCTGCGCCACAGCGTCAGAAGTTCCAGGCAGCGCGCCATCGTCGCATCGCCGTCACGGATGACGTGGCGGCGGCCGGGGGTCAGGTACTCGACCTGAAGATCCGCACAGACCAGGATCGGCGGATCATCGTGCATGGAAACCAGCATCGTGTTGCGCGCAGCTGCACCTATTTCAGCGGTCGGCGAGAGCGAGGTCCCGCAGCGGTGAGGTCACTGCCCGCCCGGCCGACGCATCGAGCACGCCAGGCCGGTCCCAATCGCCCTCGGGACGGATGATCACATAGGGATCGCTGTCGAGCGTGATGGCGTCCGGGCCCGGCTCGACCTCCAGCAGCATCTCCGTGTAGGAGAAATCCGAGAAGGTGATCTTGCGGTTGTGACCGAGCGGCTTGGCGCCGAAATGGGCCCAGAAATCGACCAGCCGGTCCTGCGCCTGGCCGTAGATCTTGCGAAAGCCCTTGCGCTTCACATAATCGACGCTGGCGTGCACCAGCTTGAAGGAGACGCGGGAGCGCCGATATTGGTGACGCACCGCAAGCCGCTCCACCTTGGCGAAATCGCCGAAGAAGCGCACCCGCAGGCAGCCCGCAGGCTCGTTGCCGACGAAGCCGATGAAATGCGCGGCGACCATGTCGTTGCCGTCGAACTCCTCCTCGAACGGACAATCCTGCTCGGCGAGATAGACCGCCGAGCGGATGGCGGTCACCAGCATGAGATCGCTTGGGTCGCGCGCGAGGCGGATGGTGATGGCGCGGGAACAGGGCGTGGCGACAGGAATCCTAGTACCGTGCATCTGCAAAGCTCCTTGATTGGATGATCGCACCCGGCATGCGCAGCGGCCGTCGATGCCAGGGCCGCTCGTAGCACCAAAGGTCGGGTTGAAAGCTCGGAACAGGTGCAAAGCCTGTCGCCTTCATGATGTCGCGTCCAGCCACCGTTGACGGCTGCGCATAGCAGTCCGCACTGCGAAACCTTATCTGCCGCAGATGCGCCGCGGCCTTGCCGAGACCGGCGATGCCGCGGCCCGTCGCCGCGATCGCCCAGATGTAGATGGCGGCGACGTCGTCGTCCGCCGATGCGAGATAGCGCGTCTCGGGCGCAGTGAGGCAAATCTCGTCGAGCAGCAGCGCGTCGTGTCCGCGATCATTGAGGAACAGGAACGCCATGCCGCCGACGAGCTTGCCTTTGCGGCTGAATGTCAGGATGCTCTGGGGATCGAAAAGGTAATATTTGGCAAGCTCCGCCGTCCCGATCTGCACGCCCGGCACCAGCCGGTGCGCCATCTCCGAAAGCGCCCCAATTTCGGAAAATTGCGCACAGCGGACGTCGATGTCCGGGCTCAGAGGCAGGGCATCGAAATCGTGTCTTGCGGCAAACGAGCCCCTTTCCATACTCATATCACGCCTCTATCGTTCAAGGCTTTCATGCCCCGCTATGACGACGAGCTTAGCGGTTGGGGATCAGGAGTATGCAGCAGTTATTGCACCGGGGTGCTGCGATGATGCAGCACCGTGAAGAAGCCCTGGGCACGTCCTGGGATGATTTGAAGCTGTTTTTAGCGTGCGCAAAATATAAAGTTTTCGGAATGCCGCCGAAGAGCTCGGCCTCACCTCCACAACGCTGATGCGCCGCGTCGACCGGCTCGAGGAGAGCATCGGCTGCAAGCTGTTCCTGCGCGACCAGAGCGGGCTGACGCTCAGCGATGAAGGCAATGCGATGATCGCCGACGTCACGCATATGGAGCGTCACGCCTTCAACGTCTTCCGCCGCGCCGCCCGGACATCGAACGACACCTCGGGTACCGTGCGCGTCGCCGTGACGGAAGGCCCCGGCAATTTCTGGATCCTGCCGCGGCTGATCGATTTCCAGAAGACCTACCGCAAGATCACCGTCGATCTGCGCTGCGCAATGGAGCAGGCCGACGTCGCGCGGCTCGAATCCGACATCGCAATCCAGCTCGAACCGCCGACCAATCCGGATCTGATCGTCGCCAAGCTCGGCCGCCTTCACATCTATCCCTTCGTCTCCAAGGAATATGAAAGCCTCTACGGCGTGCCGGCAACGCTCGCCGAATTGAACAACCACCGCATCATCAAGCAGAGCGCGCCGCAGGTCGACGACGGCGCCTATGCCCGCGTGCTCGGGCTGAAGTCGCTCGAGGGCATCGTCGGGATCAAGACCAATTCGTCGGTGGGCGTGCTCTATGCGGTGGAGCGCGGCGCCGGCATCGGCTTCCTGCCGACGGTGTCGATCGCGCTCGGCGCGCCGCTCGTTGCCGTCGACCTCGGCGTCAGCCACCACGCCGATCTCTGGCTCACCTATCACAAGGAGTTTCGCACCTCCGAGCGCCACAAGATCGTGGTCGACTGGCTGAAGAAGATTTTCGATCCCAGGACCTATCCCTGCTTCCGCGACGAGTTCATCCATCCGAACGCGCTGGTGCCGATGATGACGGCGGCGCGCGAGGGCTTTGGCTTGACGGGATATGTGGCGACGGCGCCGACCTGAACGCAGGCGAGCGTCAGCTCACCATTTGTATTCGAAGCCGATTGTGCCCTGGTGCGAGGTGAGCTCGTTGCGGAACTTGCCGTCGTAATTGACGTAGAGCCGAGCCACGTTGGTCAGGCTGAGCGAAGCCGAGGCACCGGCATCCGCGCCGTAACGGCTCTCGCCGATGCCGGGAACGATGATGTTCTGGGCGCCCAGGCTGACCTGGATGGATCCCAGGTCCTGGTGGAAATTGTCGACGAACTTGCCGTAGGCCGAGAGGTCCAGGATCTTCTGGTCGATAATGAAGTAGCGGCCGATCTCCGCCCCGATCATGATGCGCGCGCGCGAGAGCGCCGTCGCGCCGACGTTGAGCGGGTCGAGCCCGCCGGACTCACTGAACGAGGCGCTGGTGGCGCGCACATATTCCAGCGCGCCCTTCGGCACGATGCGCATCTGGTCCTTGGTCCAGTAATAGCTGATCTCGGTCAGCGCGCCGTCGACGGCGGCGCGATAGCCCGCGGTCGCAAGGCCAAGGCCGGTGTCGCGGCTGGAATGGACCTTGCCGAAGCCGTGCACCACCGCAAAGGCCCAGGTCCACGGGCCCTTGTCGACCGAGCCGCTGAAGCCGAGCTGGGTCAGGTCGAGCGTTGCGGATTGCAGCGCCAGCGGCACGTCGATGTCGGTGTGGCTGTGGTCGACCGAGAATCCGATGTTGACGCCGGGTGCGAGCCGCGCGCCGAAACCGGCGACGCCGCCAAAGGTCTTGCGCTTGTCGCCGACGAAATCGCCTTGCGCATCAGTCCGGACCGAGAGGCCGTAGCCCTCGAACCAGGTGCGGTAGCGGGGATCTTCCGTGCCCGCCGAGGCACCGCCGCCGCCCGGATTGGTGCGGAACGCCCGGTTGACGCCGCCGGATGCCTGGTTGCCGAGCCGCTCCAGAAAGCCCGAGCCGAGATTGAGCGCGCTGTTGCCGGCTGACCGATCCTGATTGGTCGAGGTCGGCGACGGAATCGGCGTCGGCGTCGGGGTGGGTGTCGGGGTGGGTGTCGGCGTCGGGCTTTGCGCGAAGCTGGGGCTCACCGCCGCCATGGTCACGACCAGCGCAAACGCCATCGCAAGCGCAGCGGCGATCCGGCGGACGCGGTCCAGCCCGATCGTCTGCCGTGTCCCGGAGAGCTGCGCGGCGCAGCGCATGACCATGAATCCCGTAGCGAAGTGGCGGCGCGCAAAAATGCAACACGGTCTGCGGCGCTAGCGGCGATTTGTGCCGAACTGCCACGAGGGGTCAACCGGTCGGCGCATGACGGCCAAGGCTATTGCACTGATTGTGGTTCTGCTGCCACAGGTCGCAAATTGCGCTTGAAGGCAGCTGGCCTGGTCTTGAAATCCCCGCGCGGCTTGCTAGGCGACGATTTTCATGTTGCAATATCGGTCACAATCGGAATTGGCCGCTTGGCTGTGCGTTTCGCGACATTGCGCCTCAAGACTCGAACAGACTTCCGGAAGACCGTTTGTGGCGTGGCACGCGAAAAGCGGCCGCGTCTTTTTTATATCTAGTGGAGGAGACGAGCGATGCCGCAAAAGGGCACCGTCAAATGGTTCAACCCGACCAAGGGCTATGGGTTCATCAAGCCGAACGGCGGCGACAAGGACGTGTTCGTCCACATCTCCGCGGTCGAGCGTGCCGGACTCTCCACCCTCAACGAGAACCAGGTGGTTGAATTCGACCTCGTGGAGAACCGCGGCAAGTCGTCCGCGGAAAACCTCAAGGTTTCCTGATGTCTCTCGCGGCAAGCGAGCGATCATGACGTTGCCCCCGGCTCTGCCGGGGGATCTTGTTTGGGGGCTCGCCCGTTGCGCGTAGGTTCATGGTTCGGCTCGCACGCGCCACATATTCCGTCATTGCGAGCGAAGCGAAGCAATCCAGAATCTTTCCGCGGAGCGATTCTGGATTGCTTCGTCGCAAGAGCTCCTCGCAATGACGGGACGGGGCGGCTCTTCAGCGCACCACCGGCGCAACCAAGAAATTCTCCGACGCCGCGCTTCCCGCCGTCTTGCAGACATCGCCCTCGATCCGGACCTTGCCGGTCGCGAGCAGCCGCAGCGCCTCGGGATAGATGCGGTGCTCGACTTCGAGGATGCGTTCGGACAGCGTTTCCGCAGTGTCGTGGTCGCTGACGGGAACCGCGCCCTGCATCACGATCGGGCCGGCATCGGTCTCGGGGATGACGAAGTGCACCGTCGCGCCGGACAGCTTGACGCCGGCGCGCAGGGCCTGGCCGTGCGGGTCGAGGCCGGGGAACGACGGCAGCAGCGACGGATGGATGTTGAGCATCCGCCCATACCAGGCTTTTGTGAACTCGGCCGTGAACAGGCGCATGAAGCCGCCCAGACAAATCAGCTCGATGCCGTGCTTGTCGAGCGCGGCCTGCAGCACCTTCTCGAAGCCGGCGCGGTCCTTGCCGAACGGCTTGCTCTCGATCACCTCCGTGGTCACGCCGCCCGCCCGGGCACGTTCGAGGCCGAGCGCATCGGCCTTGTTGGAGATGACGAGCGATATCTCCGCCGGAAAATCGGCGGCAGCGGCTGCCCTGATCAAGGCGGCCATGTTGGAGCCGCGCCCGGAAATCAGGATGGCGACGCGGCGCTTCATCACAGCGCCATGTCGAGATGGCCGTTATAGACGACGCGGTGCTCGCCCTCGGCCGGAATCACGGTGCCGAGCTGCGCCACGGTCTCGCCGGCGTCGGTGAAGACCTCGATCACCTTGTCGACCTTGTCGGGCTCGACGATCGCGATCATGCCGATGCCGCAATTGAAGGTGCGCAGCATTTCCAGCTCGGCAATGCCGGCCTGCGCGGCCAGCCATTTGAACACCGGCAGCACCGGCAGGCGTGCCAGATCGATGCCGACGCCGAGGTGCTTGGGCAGCACGCGCGGGATGTTGTCGGTGAAGCCGCCGCCGGTAATGTGGGCGAGCCCCTTCACCGCGCCGGTCTCCCGGATAACGCGCAGGCAGGATTTGACGTACAGCCTGGTCGGCGTCAGCAGCGCGCCGCCGAGCGTCATCACCGGCGCGAACGGCGCCTGCGCCTCGAAGCTGAGGCCCGACTGCTCGACGATCTTGCGGACCAGCGAGAAGCCGTTGGAATGCACGCCGGACGAAGCGAGACCGATCACGGCATCGCCCGCGGCGATGTCCTTTCGCGGCAACAACGTACCGCGCTCGGCGGCGCCGACGGCAAAGCCGCCGAGGTCGTAGTCGCCGTCCTTGTAGAGGCCGGGCATCTCGGCGGTTTCCCCGCCGATCAGCGCGCAGCCGGATTCGCGGCATCCTTCTGCAACGCCTGCGACGATCGCCGCAGTGGCCTCGGGGTCGAGCTTGCCGCAGGCGAAATAGTCCAGGAAAAACAGCGGCTCGGCGCCCTGCACCACGAGGTCGTTGACGCTCATGGCGACGAGGTCGATGCCGATGCCGCCATGCAGCCCGGTCTCGATCGCGATCTTGACCTTGGTGCCGACGCCGTCGGTCGCGGCCACGAGGACCGGATCCTTGAAGCCGGCCGCCTTGAGGTCGAACAGGCCGCCGAAGCCGCCGATCTCGGCATCGGCGCCCGGCCGTGCGGTGGCGCGCACCATCGGCTTGATCAGGTCGACCAGGCGGTTGCCCGCGTCGATATCGACGCCTGAATCGGCGTAAGTGAGGCCGTTTTTGCGGTCGGTCATGCCCGATTTCCAGTGGGTTTGCGGCTGGTTACGTCGAATTCCGGGGACGCGCAATGGCTCGCATGGCGCTCCCCGCTATACTATGTAGACATATCAACCGGTTCAGCCTGCAACGGGCCGGATTTGAGGTCAGAACCGGTGCCGGGAAGCGCTGCGTGAGTATTCCAAACATCATTACCCTGGGCCGCATCATGCTGGTCCCGATCATCGTCTGGGCCATCGTATCGAGCCAAATGGAGGTCGCGTTCGCCGTCTTCCTCATCGCCGGCATCAGCGATGCCGTGGACGGGTTCTTGGCCAAGCGCTTCAACATGACGAGCGAGCTGGGCGCCCTGCTTGATCCGCTCGCCGACAAGGCGCTGCTGGTCTCGATCTACATGGCGCTCGGCATCTGGGGCGCGATCCCGCGCTGGATCGTGATCCTGGTGGTCTCGCGCGACATCATGATCGTCGCCGCCGTGATCGTGTCCTGGCTGTTCGACCGGCCGGTCGAGATGAAGCCGTCGAAAGTGTCCAAGCTCAACACGGTCGCGCAAGTGGCGTTCGCAGCCCTGGTGCTGGCGGCGCTTGCCTTCGGCTTCAAGCCCGCGCCCTATGATATCATCCTGATGGGTCTCGTCACGGTCCTCACGCTCTCCTCCGTGTCGCTCTATCTCGTCGAGTGGCTGCGGCACATGAGCACGATCGAGGCCAAATGAAAGTGGAAGCGGCCTCGTAAAGGCCATCTCCGCTCGATCAAATCGAATTCTCTTCGAACCGGCCGGCGCGCCGGCATGGAGCAAAGCAAGCGTGGCAGGCCGCGTTCATCCCCGACAATTGGCGTTTGCACTTCCGCATGCGGAGAGCCTCAGCCGGGACAACTTCCTCGAAGGCCCCGCCAACGCGGCCGGTCTCGGCCTGATCGACAGCTGGCCGGAATGGCCGAACCGGATCATGTGGCTGGCGGGCCCGGAGGGCAGCGGCAAGAGCCATCTCGCCGCGATCTGGGCCGAGGACGCTGGCGCCCGTTCGACCACCGCCAATGCGCTGACCGCGGCGGCCGTGCCCGGCGCGCTCGCCACCGGCGCGCTAGTGGTCGAGGATCTCAAGGCTGGGGACTTCGACGAGCGCGCCCTGTTTCACCTGATGAATCTCGGCCGCGAGGACGGCGCCTACCTCCTCTTCACCGGGCGCGAGGCACCGGCCGCGCTTCAGATCGAGCTTCGCGACCTGCGCTCGCGCCTGCGGGCCGTTCCGGTGGTCACGCTGCTGCTGCCCGACGACCAGCTGTTCCGCGGCCTCATCGTCAAGTTCTGCGCCGACCGCCAGCTCAATGTGGACGAGAGCGTGGTCGGCTACCTCGCCAACCGCCTGGAACGGTCCTCGGCCGCCGCCCGGCGGGCCATCGAGTTGCTCGACAGCGAAGCCCTGCGGCTCGGCCGTCCCGTCACCCGGGCACTGGCCGCCGAGCTGCTCCGGGACGCCTGACCGGCTCGCAGGCCTCCCTGAAGCCCGCTTGACGCGGGGCGGCGGCGGAACATCAATGTCATCGAAACGTCATCGCTCTAACACATGCTCCCGCCGATTTTGCGCTTAAGTCGCAATTGGGTGAACTGGATGGACCGACTTCTGATGGACTCTGCGCAAGCTCTTGAAACCAAAGAGAAAGCCCCGGAAACCGAGGGCCTCCCGGCAATCGCGTCCAGCCCCGAGCGGTTCATCAACCGCGAGCTGTCCTGGCTGCATTTCAACCGCCGCGTCCTGGAGGAATCGGTCAACCCCAGCCACCCCGTGCTGGAGCGGGTGCGATTCCTGTCGATTTCGGCGAATAACCTCGACGAGTTCTTCATGGTCCGCGTTGCCGGCATCAAGGCCCAGGTGCGCGAGGGCATTGCCGAACGCAGCCCCGACGGCCTGACGCCGTCCGAGCAGCTCGCGCTGATCAACCGCACCGTCTCCCAGCTCGCCTCCGACCAGCAGGCGATCTGGCGCGACCTGCGCGGCACGCTGGCCGATGTCGGCATCGTGCTGGTCGACGGCAAGGACGTCACCAAGGCTGAACGGACCTGGATCGAGGACTACTTCCTCAACAACGTGTTCCCGCTGCTGACGCCGCTGGCGATCGATCCGGCCCACCCCTTCCCGTTCATTCCGAGCCTCGGCTTCACCATCGCGCTGCACCTCACGCGCGCCGCCGACGGCAAGCAGATGAACGCGCTGATCCGCATGCCCGGCAAGATCGACCGCTTCATCCGCCTGCCGGCGGAGGGCACGGTGCGCCTGATCTCGCTGGAACAGGCCACCGCCCTGTTCATCAATCGCCTGTTCCCCGGCTACAATCTGCACGGCCATGGCGCCTTCCGGATCATTCGCGACTCCGAGCTCGAAATCGAGGAAGAGGCCGAAGACCTCGTCCGCCTGTTCGAGACCGCGCTGAAGCGCCGCCGCCGCGGATCGGTGATCCGGCTCGAGATCGACGCCAAGATGCCGGAGGAGCTGCGCAGCTTCGTGCAGCACGCGCTCTCGGCCGCCGACGACGAGGTGTTCCTGGTCGACGGCGTGCAGGCGATGAACGAGCTCTCGCAGCTGACCCGGCTCGACCGCCCCGACCTCGAATTCACCCCTTACGTGCCGCGCCATCCCGAACGCGTGCGCGAGCATGGCGGTGACATCTTTGCCGCGATCCGGCAGAAGGACCTGATCGTCCATCATCCCTATGAGTCGTTCGACGTCGTCGTGCAGTTCCTGCAGCAGGCCACGCGCGACCCCGATGTCGTCGCGATCAAGCAGACCCTCTACCGCACCTCCAACAACTCACCGATCGTGCGCGCGCTCGCCGAAGCGGCTGAAGCCGGCAAATCCGTCACTGCACTGATCGAGCTGAAAGCGCGGTTCGACGAGGAAGCCAACATCCGCTGGGCGCGCGATCTCGAACGCGCCGGCGTGCAGGTCGTCTACGGCTTCCTCGAACTGAAGACGCACGCAAAGCTCTCGATGGTGGTGCGCCGCGAGGGCGGCAGCCTGACGACCTACGTCCACACCGGCACCGGCAACTATCACCCGGTCACCGCGCGCATCTACACCGACCTTTCCTACTTCACCTCGGACCCGACCATCGGCCGCGATGCCGCACGCGTGTTCAATTTCATCACCGGCTATGCCGCGCCGAGCGATCTGGAAAAGATGGCCGTGTCGCCGCTGACCTTGCGCAAGCGCATCATCGAGCACATCCAGGGCGAGACCGCGCATGCGCGGCACGGCCGTCCGGGCGCGGTCTGGATGAAGATGAATGCGCTGGTCGACCCCGACATCATCGATGCGCTCTACGAGGCGTCCCAGGCCGGCGTCCAGGTCGAGCTCGTGGTGCGCGGTATCTGCTGCCTCAGGCCCGGCATTCCCGGCCTGTCGGAGAACATCCGCGTCAAGTCGATCATCGGCCGCTTCCTGGAACATGGCCGAATCTACTGCTTCGGCATGGGCCAGGGCCTGCCGAGCGCGAAAGCGGCTGTGTATATCTCCTCTGCCGACATGATGCCGCGAAACCTCGACCGCCGCGTCGAGGTGCTGTGTCCGCTGCAAAATCCGACGGTGCATCAGCAGGTTCTCGAACAGATTATGGTCGCGAACCTGAAGGACAATGAGCAGAGCTGGCAGTTGTTGCCGGATGGGTCTTCAACGCGTATGAAGACCGCGAAGGGCGAGGAGCCTTTCAACGTCCACAACTACTTCATGACGAATCCGAGTCTGTCTGGCCGTGGAAAGTCGCTCAAGGAATCCTCGCCGCGTCGTCTCACGCGCCGGAACGAACGCCATCAATCCTGATCGGGGATTTGCGACGTGAAGCGGCCGCGCAAGCGCGGCTCGAGCGTCGCGGTTATCGACATCGGCTCCAACTCGGTCCGCCTCGTCGTCTACGAGGCGCTGGCGCGCAGCCTCATCCCGATCTTCAACGAGAAGACGCTGTGCGGCCTCGGACGCGAGGTGCAGAGCACGGGCCTGCTTGCGCCCGACGCCGTCGACAAGGCGCTGACCTCGCTGAAACGGTTTCGCGCGCTCTGCCGGGTGATGCAGGTCGGACGCGTGTTCGCGATCGCGACCGCGGCGTGCCGCGACGCCTCCAACGGTCCTGATTTCATCGCCAAGGCCGAGCGCATCTGCGCGGTGAAGATCGAGATCCTGTCGGGCCCGCGGGAGGCGCGGCTCTCGGCGCTCGGCGTGATCTCCGGCATCCACCTCCCCGACGGCATCGTCGGCGACCTCGGCGGCGGCTCGCTGGAGCTGATCGACGTGCGCAGGAACGCGGTGCGCAGCGGCGTGACGTTGCCGCTCGGCGGTCTCGCGCTCCAGGATCTCGCGCACAAATCGCTCAAGCGTGCCGATCGCATCGTGCGCGAGGAGATCGACGAGGTGCCGCAGCTGACTGCAGGCCGCGGCCGCACCTTCTACGCCGTCGGCGGCACCTGGCGCGCGCTCGCGCGCATCCACATCATCCAGAGCGGCTATCCGCTCCAGGTGATGCACGGCTATTCCATCCCGGCTGCTGAAGCGCTCGACTTCTCGCGCCGCCTGCGGCGCCTCGCCGCCGCCAACATGCTTGCCGACATCGAGATCGTCGCCGATGCGCGGCGCCCTCTCCTCACCTATGCGGCGCTGGTGCTCGAGCACATCATCCGGGTCGCAAAACCCAAGACGATCGTGTTCTCGACCTTCGGCGTGCGCGAGGGCCTGCTGCACGAGAAGCTGTCGGAGTCCGAACGGACCAAGGACGGGCTGATCTGCGCGGCCGAGGAGCTGAACCAGCTGCTGTCGCGTTCAGCCAAACACGCGCGGGAGCTGATCGCCTGGACCGACCGCCTGGTGCGCGTCGTCAAGCTGCGCGAGACGGAAGAGGACCGTCGCCTCCGCCACACCGCTTGCCTGCTCTCCGACATCGGCTGGCGCGTGCATCCCGATCATCGCGGCGAACAGACGCTCAGCCTCGTCGTCAACGGCAATTTCGGCGCGATCACCCACACCGAACGCGCCTTCGTCGGCCTGTCGGTGTTCTATCGCTATGCCGGCCTCAGCGAGGAGAACCAGCCGCCGGCCACCATGCAGGAGCTGCTGACGCCGGCGCAACTCGAACGCGCGCGCCTCCTGGGCGCTGCATTCCGCGTCGCGCATCTGATCTCGGCCGCACGTCCCGGCGTGCTGCCCGCCACGCATTTCCGCAGCCAGGGCCGCAAATTGATGCTGGTGTTCGAGCACCGGCTCGGCGACCTCGTCGCCGATCGCGTCGGCAGCCGCTTCCGTCAGCTCGCCCGCCTGATCGGCCGCTCGGGATCGATCGTGCGGCGCTGACAATGGCGGCGAGTGCTCGCCTCTCCCTGCGGGAGAGCTGAACAGCAATCCTCGGAAAACTCTATTCCGCCGAAGCCTTGGCGTGCTGCTCGGAGGATGCCAGCGCGACGGCGGTCAGCCTGCGCCGGCGCCAGATGGTGCCGACCACCAGCACGACGAGGACGCCGAGTGCGGCGCAGAGAAATTCGGGGCCGGCCCCGCCATGGCCGAATTGCGGCGGGATGCGGAATACCCCCAGCATGGCGTCGAGCGAGGCGCCGAACGGGCCCTCGAACAGCGCGTGCAGTCGCGGCGCGACGCCGGGATCGGTCGCGATCACCTCGCCCGAGATCCAGCCGAGCAATGCCGCGCCAGCCCAGACCAGGACCGGCAGCTTTTCCAGCAGCGCCATGATCAGCGCCGCGCCGGCGACGATCAGCGGCACGCTGATGGCAAGGCCGAGGATCAGCAGAGGCACGCTGCCATTGGCCGCGGCGGCGACCGCAATGACGTTGTCGAGACTCATGACGATGTCGGCGACCACGACAATCTGGATCGCCTGCCACAGATGCGCGGCAGCGTCGACGTCGTCATCGTCATCGTGTTCCGGCACCAGGAGCTTGGCCGCGATCACGATCAGCGCAAGGCCGCCGACCAGCTTGAGATACGGCAACTCCATCAGTGTGGCGACGATACCGGTGAAGATGATCCGCAGCATCACCGCTGCGCCGGCACCGAAGATCATGCCCCACAGCCGATGCCGCGGCGACAGGCCGCGGCACGCGAGCGCGATCACCAGCGCATTGTCGCCGGAGAGCAGGATGTTGATCCAGATGATCTTGCCGACCGCGATCCAGAAGGTCGGCGCAGCCATCTCGTTGCGGAACTGGGTGAAGAATGCCCCGATCGTAGCGGGATCGAAGATCTGCCAGAGCCAGTCCACAATGAGTCCTTTCGCCCGTTGTTTCTAACCTGCCGGCTGGATCAGCCGACGATCTCGTTGCCCGAGAAGAACTGCGCGATCTCGATCGCGGCGGTCTCCGGCGCATCCGAACCGTGCACCGAGTTCTCGCCGATCGACTTGGCGTAGAGCTTGCGCACGGTGCCCTCGGCGGCCTTGGACGGATCGGTCGCGCCCATCACCTCGCGGTACTTGGCGATCGCGCCCTCGCCTTCCAGGACCTGAACCACGACCGGGCCGGAGGTCATGAACGCCACGAGCTCGCCGAAGAAGGGGCGCGCCTTGTGGACGGCGTAGAAGGTCTCGGCCTGCTCCTTGGTCATGCGGATGCGCTTCTGCGCCACGATGCGCAGGCCTGCCTTCTCGATCACGGCGTTGACCGCGCCGGTCAGGTTACGCTCGGTCGCGTCGGGCTTGATGATCGAGAACGTGCGTTCGATGGCCATAATATTGTCCTTGGGGAAGAAGGCGGGTGGTTGTCGAGTTGCGGGGCTTATATCGGCGCCTTTGCCGGACGGCAAGCGACCGCCGAAACGGCCTCACAGGCGCTTCGCCGCAGGCGGCCGGCGTCCGATTTCGGCTTGGATGACAACAATTTCACCCAGATGAACCCAATCTGAAACCGCCGTGAGGGTCCGGTTCAGCTTCGCCAGCGTAAGGTGGCTCCATCGAAACCAAAGCCTGATCGTCAGGCGGACCGTTTCGGAGGCCTTTCCATCGACGCGGATTCCCCCGCGCCGGGCAGTTTTGAGGAGATCACCATGTTGAGGAAACTTTCGCTTGCCGCTGTCGCCGCGGTTGCGCTCGGTGCCGCGCTGGCGCCGACCTCGGCCTCCGCTCATTGGCATGGCGGCGGCCCGGGCTGGCATGGCGGTGGCGGCTGGCACGGCGGCTACCGCTGGGGCGGTCCGCGCTACTATGCTCCCGTCTCCTACGGTTATGGCGGCTGCTATGTGCGCCGGCTGGTCCCGACCCCCTGGGGACCCCGCTGGCGGCTGATCAACCGCTGCTACTGAACCCGTCAGCACCTTTCGAAGGGTACCTAAGCCCCCCACGGTACCTGCCAAGAGAAGCCCCGGCGCCCCCTCGCCGGGGCTTTGCCTTTGAGCGGACAAGGCGCAGCTCATACAATTTTTACGAGAATGTCCGGCATTCCCTACAGCCGGCGAAACCATTTCGCCGGCAATGACTTGGTACCGTGTCTTTACTTCGAGAACACGGAACCTTGCGATGGCTGGGCCTTTTGCCAGTGACAGCGAACAGATCGACCGGCGCACCAGCCGCTCGATTTGCGATGCCGTGGGCGAACGGCTGCAGCAGAGCCTCCGGCCCGAGCCGCGCCTTCCGACCCATCTCGAGCAGCTCCTGAACGAGCTGCGGCGGCGTGAACGCGAGACGCACTGACGGAAAAACGGGTTGCGTTCGACGCGCCTTGCGGTGACAAGGCCGCATGCTCGCCATCAACGACCTCTCCATCCGCCTCGCCGGACGCCTTTTGATCGACCAGAGTTCCGTGCAGATCACGCCCGGATCGCGCGTCGGCCTGGTCGGACGCAACGGCACCGGCAAGTCGACGTTGTTCAAGGTGATCCGCGGCGAACTTGCGGCCGAGCACGGCTCGGTGACCCTGCCGCCGCGCTGGCGCATCGGCAGCCTGGCGCAGGAAGCGCCGAACGGCCCCGAAAGCCTGATCTCGGTCGTGCTCAAGGCCGACCTCGAACGCGACGCGCTGCTCACCGAGGCCGAGCACGCGACCGATCCGCACCGCATCGCCGAGATCCAGACCCGCCTCGTCGACATCGACGCCCACTCGGCGCCGAGCCGCGCGGCCGCGATTCTCTCCGGCCTCGGCTTCTCCGCCGCCGATCAGCTCCGCCCCTGCGCCGAATTCTCCGGCGGCTGGCGCATGCGCGTCGCGCTCGCCGCAACGCTGTTCGCGGCGCCCGACCTTCTGCTGCTCGACGAGCCCACCAACTATCTCGACCTCGAAGGCACGCTGTGGCTGGAGGATCACCTCGCGCATTATCCGCGCACGGTGATCGTGATCAGCCACGACCGCGACCTCCTGGAAAGCTCGGTCGACCAGATCCTGCATCTGGAGCGCGGCAAGCTCACGCTCTACAAGGGGTCTTATTCCTCGTTCGAGGAGCAGCGCGCCGCGCGCGAGCTGCTCGATGCCAAGGCGGTCAAGCGCCAGGAGGCCGAGCGCGCCCGCCTCCAGGCCTTCGTCGACCGCTTCAAGGCCAAGGCATCGAAAGCCCGGCAGGCACAGTCTCGCGTGAAAATGCTGGAGCGGCTGAAGCCGATCACGGCGCTGGTCACCGAGGACGTGCGGGAGATCAGCTTCCCGGCGCCGGAGAAGATCTTGTCGCCGCCGATCATTGCCGTCGACAACGCCTCGGTCGGCTACGATCCGGCGAGCCCGGTGCTGGGCCGCGTCACCTTGCGCATCGACAATGACGACCGCATCGCGCTGCTGGGCGCCAACGGCAACGGCAAGTCGACGCTGGTGAAACTGCTCGCCGGACGGCTCGCGCCTTTCTCGGGAAAAGTGACGCGCGCCGACAAGCTGTCGATCGCCTATTTCGCGCAGCATCAGCTCGATGAGCTGAACGAAGACGCCTCTGCCTACGATCACGTCCGCAAGCTGATGGGCGATGCGCCCGAGGCCAAGGTGCGCGCCCGCGCCGGCGCGATCGGCTTCTCCGGCAAGGCCGCCGACACCAAGGCCGGCAAATTGTCAGGCGGCGAGAAGGCGCGCCTCCTCCTGGGGCTTGCGACCTTCTTCGGACCGAACATGATCATCCTGGACGAGCCGACCAACCATCTCGACATCGACAGCCGCGGCGCGCTTGCGGAAGCGATCAACGAGTTTCCCGGCGCGGTGATCATGGTCTCGCACGACCGCTATCTGATCGAGGCCTGCGCCGATCGGCTCTGGATCGTCGCCGATCGCACCGTCACCAATTACGACGGCGATCTCGACGAGTATCGCCGCCTGGTGCTGTCGACGCGCAACGCCGAAGCCCCGCGCGAGCGCAGCGCGCCGCCTGAGAAGCCGCTGCGTCCAAGAGTGGACAATCGCGGCTCGCTGAAGAAGCGCATCGCCGAAGCCGAGGCCGAGATCGCGCGCGTCAGCGAGATCATCGCCAAGATCGACACGGCGCTGGCCCTGCCCGACATCTTCACGCGTGATCCCAAGCAGGCCGCGCAGCTGTCGAAGGCGCGCGCGAACGCGGCCGACGCGCTGGCGCGCGCCGAGGAGCAATGGCTGGAGGCGAGCGCGCAATTCGACGAGGCGGCGGGTTAGCGCCTCCACCGCGCGCCAACCAAACGTGCAAAACAACCCCATGCACAGTACCGGCATTATGGCACCGGCGAACTAGCCTTTGAACAAGCTGCTTTTTACCCGCTCGGCCCGGCAAGCCTCGCGGGTCGCAAAAGCTCAATCGGCGTATTGCCCGGCCGCCTTGATGATCGGGGCCCAGCGGTCGATCTCACTCGTCAGCATCGCACCTAACGCCTCCGGCGTCGCCTTGTCCTGCGGCACCGGCTCGGTGTTGATGTCGTTGAACCGGGCGATCAGCGCGGGATCCTTAAGCGCGGTCTGCAGCGCCGCGGTCAGCTTCTGAACGATCGCCGGCGGCGTGCCCTTGGGCGCATAGATGCCGTGCCAGACACCAAGCTCGAAACCCTTGAGGCCGGCCTCGTCGGCGGTCGGCAGATCCGGCAGGCTCTTCAGCCGTTCCTTGGTGGTGATCGCGTAGGCCTTGACCTGCTTGGCCGTGATCGGCCCCGTGGTGTTGGTCGCCTGATCGCAGGTGAGATCGATCTGCTTGCCGAGCAGATCGTTCATGATCGGGCCGTTACCCTTGTAAGGCACCGTGGTGAGCTGCTTCTGGATCGCGGTCATGAACAGCATGCCGCAGAGATGCGAGGCCGCACCCAAGCCGGCATTGGCATAGGTCAGCTTGTCGCCCTGCTGCTGGGCGTAGGCGACCAGGTCCTTGAGCGTATCGGCCGGGAAGTCGGGGCGCGCGATGATGGTCATCGGCGCGTTGGTGACGAGCCCGATCGGCGCAAAGGCCGTCTTGGTGTCGTAGCTGAGATTGCGGTAGAGCGTCGCGGCGGTCGAGATGCCGACGTGATGGATCAGCAGCGTGTAGCCGTCCGGCTGGGCGCGCGCGGCCCGGGTCGTGCCGATGGTGCCGCCGGCGCCGGTCGCGTTCTCGACGATGACCTGCTGTCCCAGGGATTTCGCCATGCCCGCCGCGGTCAGCCGGGCGATGGTGTCGGTCGGCCCGCCCGCGGCGAATGGCACCAGCATGGTGATGGGCCTGGTCGGATAGTCCTGGGCGAATGCCGCACTGAGCGGCAGAAGCAGCGCCGATACGAGGGCAATGTACCGCATAGTTTCCTCCGGATTGTTGTTTGCGCCATCAAAGCGCATTCAGGCGCGCGCGGCCATAGCGACGTCAGCAGGAACATTGCAGCGGTCGAGGGCACACCGATGCCGATCACATCGCATTTCGGTGTGACCGCGCGTGACCTTGGCGCTTGCCCAGCGCTACGTCTGCGCCTCGGCTTCGCTCTCGAGCTTCGCCCGTAGTGCCGCGACGACGCGATGAACCGTTTGCAGATCCTTGACCGACAGCCCTTCGGAAAGGCTGTTGACCCACGGCATCTGCAGGGCCATGGCGGCATCGAAAGCACGGCGCCCCTTGTCGGTCAGGACGACGAGCTGCGCTCGGCGGTGGTGCGGATTGGCCTCGAAAGCAACGAGGCCTTCCGCATGGAGGTCGTTGACGATCCGCTGCACGTTTTGACGATTGCCGCCCAGATCGCGGGCGAGCCAGGCCACCGGCTGGGGCCGCTCCGCCTGCACGATGGCGCCGAGAATCTGCCAGCGGGCGCTGGTGAGCCCGAGCCGGGCCACCAAGCGGTCGCCAGCGGTCAAAAGCAGGCTGTTCAGCCGGAACAAGTCAAGCATGAGGTCGGTCAGGGCATCGCCGGCCGGCGTTCGTTGGAATTTTCGCATCCGTCACCATAGACAGTTATTGACATCATGATGTCAAATTACTAGATTATCCATAGTACCACATTGACATCATAAAACCATCTCGACGGAGTTCGTCATGGCGCGCCTACGCCCACTGGATCCTGACTGTCCCATCGAGCGCCAGCTCGGCATCGACACCGGCCCCGTGGTGCTGGTGAATCTGTTCACGCTCGACAAGGCCGATGAACAAAGCTTTCTCCAAATCTGGCAAGACGATGCCGCCTTCATGAAGCGGCAGCCGGGCTTCATCTCCACCCAGCTTCACCGAGCAATTGGCGAAAGCCCCACGTATCTGAACTATGCGGTTTGGCAGACGACCGCCGACTTCCGGGCTGCGTTCACGCACCCCGAGTTCAGGTCGAAGATCTCGGCCTACCCCGCATCCGCCGTCGCCTCCCCGCACCTGTTCGAGAAGGTCGCGGTGCCCGGCATTTGCGTCGCGTAGCCCGCTTCGAGAACGGCAGACCCGATGACCAGGATCATCCACCCAATCGCGGGAGCGGTCGCACTGACGACCATTGCGACCTTCTGGCTTTCCACGGCTCTCACCGAGCTATTTGCGTCACACCAGACCATCGCCATGGTGAAGACCGCCATACCGTGGGGCTTCCTGTTGCTCATTCCGATGCTCGCGGCGACGGGAGGTTCGGGATTCGTCTTGGCACAGCAGCGGCGCGCCGGCCTGATCGGTGCGAAGATCAAGCGCATGCCGTTCATCGCCGGCAACGGCATCCTGGTTCTGATTCCCGCCGCGTTGTTTCTTGCCTCCAAGGCGAAGGCCGCGGAGTTCGACACCACGTTCTACGCGGTGCAGACTCTCGAATTGTTTGCCGGCGCGATGAACATCGCCCTTCTCGGCCTCAACATGCGCGACGGCTTCAAGATGAAGGGCCGTTTCCGCGCTCGCCAGCCCGATCGCTTCAACACCAAGCCGATCCTCTGAGCGCGCCGCCAAGCCGGCTTTGCATCGGGTCCGCCCCGCTCACCTCCTGGATCGGAGACTCTTCCGTTTCACTGCGGCGCAGGCGATCCCCGACTACGCGTGCTTCTTCTTCGGCTTGGCCGCCCTCGGCATCGGCTGCGGGTCCGGATTGCCTTCGATCGAGGACAGACGTCCAGCGGTGAACGTGTAGACGCCCGCGCGCGGACCAGTCGTCCACGTGACCACGGCGACGCGGCGGCCGGCGGCATCGTTGGAGAGATTGATGCTCGAGGGCGCGCCGATGCCGCGCACCACGTCGCATTCGGTGTGGCCGAGCGCGACCGTGCCGCCCATCGGCGCGGTCGTCGAGGCATTGGCATCGGCGGGTCCGGGCGGCGGCGCCATGCCGGGACAGGCGCCGTCGGCGCTGACGAGATCCTCAGCTCCGACCGGCTTGTCCGGGGTCAGCGGCGGCGATTCGATCGAGATGTTCTTGATGAAGAGACGGCCGGGCTTCTGGAACCATTCGGCGTCCTTCGACAGCAGGTCGGTGCCGCCCGAGCAGCCCGCGACCAGCGGTGCTACGGCAACGAGCGCAATCATGAGCGAGCCGGGAAGCTTTTGATGTCGCACGATAAACTAATTCCCCGCGTGAAGGACCAGCCCTAAGCGTTTGTCCCAACATCCCTTTGCGGCACGAAGGTGGCCGAAGCCAGCATCGCCCGAAAAGTGCAAATTATCATTAATTGCGGCTAATTGCGTTTCTGCCACCGGCCCCGGTCGTCGGCCTGCCAATAGGTGACATCAAATCCCCGCGCCTTGCAATCCGTCCAGGCCGTGCGAGCGAGCGCAAGCGCGTCGGGATCGTCGCCGTTGAACAGCAGGACCATGCGCTCGTAGCCCTGTGCGTCCTCCGGCAGCGCGGCGTTGTCGACCAGGAAGCGGACATTGGCCCCATTGGGATTGCCGCCCTCGATCGCCAGCACGATCGGCTGGTCGGCAACATCGTTCACCCGCCATGTCGCGTGCGGCAGGAATGCATCGTCGCGATAGGTCCACAAATGCGAGTCGAGCGCGTCGGCGCGCTCCTCCGAGGTCGACTGCACCACGACGCGCCAGCCGCGCTCGAGCGACTTCTCGAGCAACGGCGGCAACACATTCTCCACCGTCATGTTTTGCAGATGGTAGAACAGCACTTCAGTCATGTCGGATCATTTGCGCTCGTAATGGTCGGCGACCAGGCGGTCGAGCAGGCGGACGCCGTAGCCGCTTCCCCAGCTCTGGTTGATGTCGGTCTTCGGAGCGCCCATCGCGGTGCCGGCGATGTCGAGATGGGCCCAGGGCACACCGTCGACGAAGCGCTGCAGAAATTGCGCGGCGGTTATCGAGCCGCCATGGCGGCCGCCGGTGTTCTTCATGTCGGCAAACTGGGAATCGATCAGCTTGTCGTATTCGGGGCCGAGCGGCATGCGCCAGACCTTCTCCCCGCTCTCGATGCCGGCCGTGAGCAGCCGGTCGGCCAGTTCGTCGTTGTTGGAGAACATGCCGGCATGCTCGGTGCCGAGCGCCACCATGATCGCGCCGGTGAGCGTCGCCAGATCCACCATGAATTTAGGCTTCACCTTCTTGGCGACGTACCAGAGCACGTCGGCGAGCACGAGGCGGCCCTCCGCATCGGTGTTGATGATCTCGATGGTCTGGCCGGACATCGAGGTGACGATGTCGCCCGGCCGCTGCGCGTTGCCGTCGGGCATGTTCTCGACCAGGCCGATGGCGCCGACCGCGTTGACCTTCGCCTTGCGCGCCGCGAGCGCATGCATCAGGCCGACGACGCAGGCCGCCCCGCCCATGTCGCCCTTCATGTCCTCCATGCTGCCGGCCGGCTTGATCGAGATGCCGCCGGTGTCGAAGCAGACGCCCTTGCCGACGAAGGCGACCGGGGCCTCGCCCTTCTTGGCTCCGTCCCAGCGCATGACCACGGTGCGGCTCGGCCGCGCCGAGCCCTGGCCGACGCCGAGCAGCGCGCCCATGCCGAGCTTCTGCATCGCCTTGACGTCGAGCACCTCGACCTTGACCCCGAGCTTGCGCAGCTGACCGGCTCTGCGGGCGAATTCCTCCGGGAAAAGCACGTTCGGCGGCTCGTTGACGAGGTCGCGAGCGATGATCACGCCGTCGACGACGTGGCCGGCCGCAGCGAACGCCTTTTTCGCCGCACCGGCATCGCCGACCGCAAGCGAAACGTCGGCGCGCGCGCCGCCCTCCTCGCCGTCCTTCTTCCTGGTCTTGTAGCGATCGAACTTGTAGGCGCGTAAGCGCAGGCCCGAGGCGATCGCAACCGCCTGCTCGCTCGTCATGGCGCCACCCGGCAGTTCCGCGAGGACGGTCATGGCGCTGGTGCCGACGGGCAGCTTGCTGGCGGCCACCCCGCCGAACTTGAGGAAATCATTCGCCTTGAGGCCGGTCGCCTTGCCGGCGCCGATCACGATCAGCCGGGTCGCCTTCACCCCCTCCGGTGCCAGAATGTCCAACGCGGCCCCGCTTTTGCCCTTGAAGGCGGCCGCGGCCGCCGCGCGCTTCACGATGTCGGCAGCGCCACCCAGCGCCTTGGCCGTCGCCGGGCCGAGCTTCAGGCCGTCGTCGCAAAACACGACCAGGATGCCACGGGGGGCGGCAGACAACGGGACAAAGCCGACCTTGATGGCATCGGACATGGATAACTCCTCCAAAACATGGGGTTTTTCGTCGTTCGGGGGTCCGAGCACAAGCCGGAGCTGAACGGCGATTCACTGAGGCTTCCCCCACTATGGGCCAGCGGCCAGCCCGATGCCAAGCGCCGCCGTGGCCGCGGGGCCACAACGCCCGAAATATTAACCATATAATGAGGGTGCCACGGGGCAGCCATTTTGTTGACGGATCAAAGGGATGGTAGTGAGAGAATGAACCGCCGGAAGAGCTGTCGGCCGACCTTGGGGATCCCCTGACGGGGATTGGTTGGACCGCCGGAATTCTGGTCGACATTGGGGACTTGGGTGGGTTCGTGCGGTAGCGCATGGGGTCGATCGATAGGTATATCTTCCGCACGACGCTGGCGTCGTTTGCGCTGGTCCTGGTCAGCCTCACCGGCGTGATCTGGATTACGCAGGCGTTGCGCGGCATCGACCTGATGACGAGCCAGGGTCAGACCATTCTCACCTTCCTCGGCATCACCAGCCTCGTGATCCCGGCCCTGGTCCTGATCATCTCGCCGATCGCGCTGATGATCGCGATCTCGCACACGCTGAACAAGCTCGCGACCGATTCCGAGATCATCGTGATGAATGCCGCCGGCTTCTCGCCGTTCCGGCTGTTCTATCCGTTCTTCTACGCCACCTGCGTGGTGGCCCTGCTGGTCGCCTTCATCGCGGCCTATCTCGCCCCGGACGGCATGCGGCGGATCAAGCAGTGGGATGCCGAGATCACCGCCGACGTGCTCACCAACATCCTGCAGCCCGGCCGCTTCGCCCGGCTCGACGAGAACCTCACGATCCGGATTCGCGAACGCCAGCCGGGCGGCATCCTTGCCGGCATCTTCATCGACGACCGGCGCGATCGGAACGAGCGCGTCTCGATCGTCGCCGAGCGCGGCGAGGTCGTGAAGAACGAGACCGGCTCGTTCCTGGTGCTGGAGACCGGCAATCTCCAGCGCTTCGAGGCGGGCAAGCGCGATCCGGCGCTGGTGGCCTTCGGCCGCTACGGCTTCGACATGTCGAAATTCTCGAAGGGCCGCGACGTCACCCTCGGCATCCGCGAGCGCTATCTCTGGGAGCTGCTCTGGCCATCCGAGACCGATCCCGTCTACAAGGAGATTCCCGGGCAGTTCCGCGCGGCCCTGCACGACAGCCTGCTCGCGCCAGTCTATCCCTTCGCCTTTGCGGTGCTGACCTTTGCCTTCCTCGGAGCGCCGCGCACCACCCGCCAGAGCCGCAACTTCTCGATCGCCTCGTCGATCGTCGCGGTGTTCGGCCTGCGCATGGCCGGCTTTGCCTGCTCGGTGATGGCGGTGAAGTCGCCGAGCCCGGTGCTGGTCCAATATGCGATGGTCTTCGGCGCGATCGGCGCTGGGCTGTGGATGATCATCGGCGGCGTCGTGGTCGAAGCGCCTCCCGGCCTGATGGAGGCTATCAACAGGTCGAACGCACGGATCGCGCGGCTGTTCGGACGTCCGGCCACCGCATGAGCATGCTCACCAACACACTCGGGCGCTATTTCGCCGGCCGCTTCGTGGTCGCCGCGCTCGGCGTCTTCGGCGGCATTTTCCTGCTGCTGGTGCTGGTCGATTACATCGAGATGGTACGCAAGACCTCAGGGCTCGCCTCCGCCTCCGCGATCATGGTGGCCGAGACCTCGCTGTTCCGGGTGCCACAACTGCTAGAGAAGCTGACGCCGTTCTGCATGCTGATCGGCGCCATGACCTGCTATCTCGCCCTCTCCCGCCGGCTCGAGCTCGTGGTGGCGCGCGCGGCGGGCATTTCCGCCTGGCAGTTCATCTCGCCGGCGCTCGGCAGTGCGCTGCTGATCGGGGTGATCGCCACCGTCGCCTACAATCCGATGTCGGCCAATTTGCGCGAGCGGTCCAAGCGCATGGAGGCCGAGCTGTTCGGCTCGGCGCCCGGCGGCGGCATTCAGGACGCCTCCGGCTTCTGGCTCAACCAGCTCACCAACGACGGCCAGACCATCATCAATGCGGCGCGCAGCGAGCAGCAGGGCATCCGGCTCACCGGGCTGACGCTGTTCCGGTTCGACCAGGACCAGCACTTCAAGGAGCGGGTCGAGGCGCGCGAGGCGACGCTGGAGTCGGGCCGCTGGCTGTTCAAGAGCGTCCGCCGCTTCTCGCTGGACGGACCGCCGATCGACCAGCCCGTTCTTGAGATACCGACTACGCTGACCGAGGCGCAGGTCCGCAACAGCTTTTCCACCCCCGAGACTGTGTCCTTTTGGCAACTACCGAGCTACATCCGCTCCTCCGAGAGCTCGGGCTTCGCGACAGCCGGATACCGACTCCAGTATCAGAAGCTTCTGGCACAGCCGTTTTTGCTCGCAGCCATGGTGATGCTCGCGGCCTCCGTGTCGTTGCGCTTCTTCCGGATGGGCGGCGTGCAGAAGATGGTTTTGAGTGGCGTGGGCGCAGGCTTTCTGCTCTACGTTCTGTCGAAAGTAACTGAGGACTTGAGCAAGGCTGAGTTGATGCATCCGATCGCTGCGGCGTGGTTGCCCGTTGTGGTGGGCGGCCTCACCGGCTTTTTGGCCTTGCTCTATCAGGAGGACGGATAGTGACTGCCGTCCGCCGAGGGCTCGTGTCTCGTTTGACGCGGCGCACATTGGTGCGCGCGAACGGGTGCGGCTTGTCCGTCCGCAGGCTCCTGCTTGCCGTCGTCGCGGCTGCCTCGCTGGGCGGCTTGATCGACGCTGCCGTGGCGCCGGCTAAGGCCCAGAGCTTCACCTACAATCCGCTGCCGCCGCGTCCGAAGCCGCCGAGGGCCCCCAACGACAACCAGATGCTGGTTCAGGCCACCGAGGTCGACTACGACTACAACAATTCGCGCGTCTCCGCCGTCGGTAACGTGCAGCTGTTCTACAACGGCACGAGCGTCGAGGCCGACCGGGTCATCTACGACCAGAAGACCAAGCGGCTGCATGCCGAAGGCAACATCCGCATGACGGATGCCGACGGCAAGATCACCTATGCCGAGATCATGGATCTCTCCGACGATTACCGCGACGGTTTCGTCGATTCGCTGCGCGTGGACACGGCCGATCAAACCCGTATGGCCGCGAGCCGCGCCGACCGCTCCAGCGGCAATTACACGGTGTTCGAGAACGGCGTCTACACGGCCTGCGCGCCGTGTAAGGAGGATCCGAAGAAGCCGCCGCTGTGGCAGGTCAAGGGTGCCCGCATCATCCACGATCAGCAGGAGAAGATGCTGTATTTCGAGACGGCGCAGCTCGAATTCTTCGGCGTGCCGCTCGCCTACATGCCCTATTTCTCGACCCCCGACCCCACCGTGAAGCGTAAATCCGGCTTCCTGATGCCGGGTTATATTTCCGGCACGACGAACACGGGCTATGGCGTCGAGGTTCCCTATTACTGGGCGATCGCGCCCGACATGGACGCAACCATCACCCCGCGCTTCTTGTCGCGGCAAGGCGCGCTGCTGCAGGGCGAATTCCGCCAGCGCCTGATCGACGGCGCCTACCAGATCCGCGCCTACGGCATCTACCAGCTCGATCCCGGAGCATTCGCCGGGCAGCCCGGCGACCGCGAGTTCCGCGGCGCCATCGACACCAAGGGTCAGTTCGCGCTGAACGACAAATGGGTCTGGGGCTGGGACGGCGTCCTGATGTCCGACTATTATTTCTTCTCGGACTATCGGCTCTATCAATACCGCGATCCGCTCGGCTCGTTCCTGTTGCTGCCGACGGAAGCGCTGTCGCAGCTCTATCTGACCGGCGTCGGCAACCGCAGCTTCTTCGATGCGCGCACGATGTACTGGCTGAGCTATTCGGGCAACCAGAGCCAGGTGCCGATCGTCTACCCGGTGATCGACTACTCCAACGTGCTCAACTATCCCGTCTTCGGCGGCGAGTTCAGCTACAAGACCAATTTCGTGAACCTGTCGCGCGACGATGCGGTGTTCGACCCGATCACGACGCTCGCCAACACCAACGGCCTGTGCACCACGGCATCGGCCGATCCGCTGGCGCGGATGCCCTCGCAGTGCCTGTTGCGCGGCTTCCCCGGCACCTACACCCGCCTCTCGGCGGAAGCGCAGTGGCGCAAGTCCTTCACCGACCCGTTCGGCCAGATCTGGACGCCGTTCGCGAGCCTGCGCGCAGACGCGATCAAATCCTCGGTCTCCAACCAGCCCGGCGTGTCGAACTACCTGCCCGTCGGCGACACCGAGGCGTTCCGCCTGATGCCGACCGTGGGCCTCGAGTACCGCTATCCGTTCATCAACGTTCAGCCCTGGGGCTCGACCACGCTCGAGCCGATCGCGCAGATCATCATCCGCCCGAACGAGACCTATGCCGGCAGGCTACCGAACGAGGACGCCCAGAGCCTGGTGTTCGACGCCGCGAACCTGTTCAACGTCGACAAGTTCTCCGGCTACGACCGTGTCGAGGGCGGCGGCCGCGCCAATGTCGGCGTGCAGTCCACCACGCAGTTCGACAGGGGCGGCGCCGTCAAGGTGCTGTTCGGCCAGTCCTACCACCTGTTCGGCCTGAACTCCTTCGCGGTCCAGGATGCCATCAACACCGGCCTGAACTCCGGCCTCGACAAGCCGCGGTCCGATTACGTCACCAGCGCCAGCTACTCGCCGAACAGCACCTACACGTTCAGCGTCCGCTCCCGCATGGACGAGCAAACCTGGAACGTGCAGCGCTTCGAGGCGGAAGGCCGCGCCAACTTCAATCGCTGGTCGGTCAGCGTGCTGTACGGCAATTACGCAGCCCAGCCGGAATTGGGCTATCTGACCCGCCGCGAGGGCATCCTGACGACGGGCTCGCTGAAGGTCGCGACCAACTGGGTGGTGTCGGGCTCGGCG
The DNA here is from genome assembly GCF_051853065.1 of Bradyrhizobium sp. SPXBL-02. Lineage (NCBI taxonomy): Bacteria > Pseudomonadati > Pseudomonadota > Alphaproteobacteria > Hyphomicrobiales > Nitrobacteraceae > Bradyrhizobium > Bradyrhizobium sp. SPXBL-02. The sequence goes on from NZ_CP182474.1 coordinate 4,621,367, forward strand.
CGCTGGGACCTCGAGGCCAACAAGATCAACCAATATGTGCTCGGTGCCGGCTATGTCGACGATTGCTTCGTGCTGGCGGCGAATTACGTAACTTCGTATAGCTATTCCGCGGGCACCGCACCGCCCACGCTGAGCCACGCGTTCATGTTCCAAATCGGCCTGCGCACGCTGGCGAACTCGTCGACGAGCAGCAGTTCCGCCGGCCTTCAGTGAACAGTTTAAAGTGTCGGCCGCGTTTGCCCTATCTCAACGCGGTCGACATGCGAGCGACATCATGACGACGCCATTGCCTATCTTCCGCCTCCTTCTCGCCATCGGTGCCGGACTGATGTTGGCCGCCCTGCCCTCACCGTCGCGCGCGCAAAACATCGTCGTGATGGTCAACGGCGATCCCATCACCGATTTCGACATCGAGCAGCGCACCAAGCTCGACCAGCTGACGACGCAGAAGACCCCGAGCCGGCAGGAGGTCATCAACGAGCTGATCGACGACAAGGTGAAGATCAAGGAAGGCAAGAAGTACGGCGTCGATCCCGGCGTGTCCGACATCAACCAGTCCTATGACGGCATGGCGCAGCGCATGCGCATCACACCGGACCAGCTCACCAAGACGCTCGAAACCAAGGGTGTCCGCTCGGAGACGCTGAAGAGCCGCATGAGGGCCGAGATGGTCTGGGGCAGCCTCGTGCGCGGCCGCTTCAAGGAGAAGCTGCTGGTCGGCGAGCGCGACGTCGCGCAGGCCGTGCAGGCGCAGACCGGCGATAAGCTCCAGGTCGAGGGCATCGAGTACAAGATGCAGCCGATCGTGCTGATCGTGCCGCGCGGCTCGTCGGCGGCGTTCCTGGAAACCCGGAAGAAAGAAGCCGAGTCCTATCGCGCCCGCGTCGGGAGCTGCGAGGAGGCCAATTCGCTGTTCCGCTCGACCCCGAACGCCACCATCCGCGACGCCGTCACCAAGACCACCGCCGAGCTGCCCGAGCCGCTGCGCAAGGTGCTCGACGACACCGCGATCGGCCACCTGACCGCGCCCGAGATGACCAAGAACGGCATCGAGATGGTGGTGCTGTGCTCGCGCAAGCCGACCATGATCGACACGCCGAAGAAGCGTGAGGTCCGCGAGAAGATGTATCAGGAGAAGTACGAGAAGACGCAGAAGGCCTATCTCGACGAGCTCCGCAAGGCGGCGATGATCGAATATCGCAACCGCTGATGGCCAAGCCCCACCCAGAGCCCTCCACCAGGTCCGCAGCCAAGCCCCTTGCCCTCACCCTGGGAGAGCCCGCCGGCATCGGTCCCGACATCACGATCGCAGCCTGGCGCAGCCGGGCCGAGCTCAACCTGCCCGCCTTCTATCTGCTCGGCGACGAGGCGCTGATCGCGCGCCGCGCCAAGGCGCTCGGCACCGACATCAGGATTGCCGCGGTGAGCCCCGGAGAGGCGACGTCCGCCTTCAAGGATGCCCTGCCCGTGGTCGCGACCGGCGAGCGCGCCACCGCCGAGCCCGGCAAGCCCGATTCATCCAGCGCGTCGGCCGCACTCGCCTCGATCCGGCAGGCGGTCATCGACGTGCGCGCAGGCCGTGCCGGCGCCGTCGTCACCAACCCGATCGCCAAGAGCGTGCTCTACCGCGCCGGCTTCCGTCATCCCGGCCACACCGAATTCCTCGCCGAGCTCGCCGCGGAGAGCGGCCGCGTGCCGCAGCCGGTGATGATGCTGTGGTCGCCGCAGCTCGCCGTCGTGCCGGTGACCATCCACGTCTCGCTGCGCGATGCGCTGGGAGAGCTCACCAGCGAGCTGATCGTCTCGACCGTCCGCATCGTCGCCGCCGAGCTGAAATCCCGCTTCGGCATCGCAACGCCGCGCATCGCGATCTCCGGCCTCAATCCCCATGCCGGCGAGGACGGGTCGCTCGGCCACGAGGAGCAGACCGTCATCGCCCCGGCGCTGAAAGTGCTGCGCAACGACGGCATCGAGGCCAGGGGTCCGCTGCCCGCCGACACCATGTTCCACGAGGCGGCGCGACGAACCTATGATTGCGCGGTCTGCATGTATCACGACCAGGCGCTGATCCCGATCAAGACCGTCGCCTTCGACGACGCCGTCAACGTCACGCTCGGACTGCCCTTCATCCGCACCTCGCCCGATCACGGCACCGCCTTCGACATCGCCGGCACCGGCAAGGCCAATCCGGCGAGCCTGATCGCCGCGCTCAAGCTTGCGAGCCGCATGGCGGCGTCGCAAAGCTGATGAGCGCGATCGACGACCTCCCGCCACTGCGCGAGGTCATTCGCCAGCACGCACTGTCGGCGCGCAAATCGCTCGGCCAGAATTTTCTGCTCGACCTCAATCTGACCGCCCGCATCGCGCGCGCGGCGGCACCGCTGGAAGATTCCACGATCGTCGAGATCGGCCCGGGTCCCGGCGGGCTGACGCGCGCGCTGCTCGCGCTCGGCGCGAGGCGCGTCATCGCCATCGAGCATGACGAACGCGCGATCCCTGCCTTGCAGGATATTGCCGCGCGCTATCCTGACCGGCTCGAGATCGTGCATGGCGATGCCATGACCTTCGATCCGCGCCCGCTGCTCTCGGGCGAACGCGCCAAGATCGTCGCCAACCTGCCCTACAACATCGCGACACAGCTTCTGATCAACTGGCTCATTACCGAGCCCTGGCCGCCCTGGTACGAGATGATGGTGCTGATGTTCCAGCGCGAGGTCGGCGAGCGCATCGTCGCGCGCGAGGACGAGGAGGCCTATGGCCGGCTCGGCGTGCTCGCCAATTGGCGCTGCGAGACCAAGATCCTGTTCGACATTGCGCCGTCGGCCTTCGTGCCGCCGCCGAAGGTCACCTCCTCCGTCGTGCGCCTCAAGCCGCGGCCGGAGCCGCTGCCGTGCGATCGCAGGCTGCTCGAGCAGGTCGCCGCCGCCGCGTTCGGCCAGCGCCGGAAGATGCTGCGGCAAAGCCTCAAATCGCTCGGCGTCGATCCGGCACGGCTTGCGCAGGCCGCCGGCGTCGATGCGACGCGGCGCGCCGAGACCATTCCCATCTCCGGCTTTGTTGCCATGGCCCGTGAATTGGCGGATATACGCAGCGAAGCCGAGTAACCAAGAATTCCGGAGGGAAGAAAATGGCGTTGATGCGTCGGCAGTCCCTGGTCAAGTTCGATGCGCCCTTGTGCGAGACCATCGTCGACACGCCGAAGCCGAAAGGCGCCGAGGTTCTGGTCCGCATCGAGCGCTGCGGCCTCTGCCACTCCGATCTCCACATCCAGGACGGCTATGCCGATCTCGGCGGCGGCAGGAAGCTCGACACCACGCGCGGCATGACGCTGCCCTTCACGCTCGGCCACGAGATCGCCGGCGTCGTGGACGAGATCGGCCCCGATGTTCCCTCCAGCCTCGTCGGCGCCAAGAAGGCGGTGTTTCCGTGGATCGGCTGCGGTCAGTGCCGCGATTGCGCCAATGGCGACGAGAACCTCTGCGTCAAGCAGCGCTTCCTCGGCGTCTCCATCGACGGCGGCTTCGCCACCCACGTTCTGGTCCCCGACGCAAAGTACCTGCTCGACTACGATCCCCTGCCCGTCAACCAGGCCGCGACCTTGATGTGCTCCGGCGTCACCGCCTATGGCGCGCTCAAGCGCCTGGTCGACCGGCCACGCCAACGCAATTTGCTGCTGATCGGCCTCGGCGGCGTCGGCATGATGGGCCTGTCGTTCGCGCAGGCGATGTTCAAACAGCCGATCACGGTCGCCGACCTCTCGCCGGCCGCGCGCGAGACCGCACTCAAGAACGGTGCCGCGGTGGCCTACGATCCGGCCGAGCCCGACGTCATCAAGCGCATCCTGAAGGAGACCGAGGGCGGCTTCGACGAGATCGTCGATTTCGCCGGCAACGAGAAGTCGATGGCCTTTGCCGTCGCGGTTGCCGCGCGCGGCGGCAAGATCGTGGTGTCCGGCCTGATGGGCGGCCAGTTCACGCTGCCGATGGTGCAATGGGTCTACAAGCGCATGACCATCGAAGGTTTCATGGTCGGCACGCTCGCCGAAGCCCACGAGCTGATGGCGCTCGCCCGCGCCGGCAAGATCAAGCCGACGCCGATGCGCGAGGAGCCGATGGGCGACGTGCAGAAATGGATCGACGAATTGCGCGCCGGCAAGGTCGTCGGCCGCATCGTGCTGAAGAACTGACAACAGAGCGGGCGGGTCCGACGCAAGTCTCGCCCGCCGCACGGAACGCCTGCGGCCGCGCCGCGTTGGCTGCGCATGTCGATCCGTTGCACCGTCGAAAGCGCGTTCTTCATCGCCTGGAGCTGCCTGGAGAAGAGCGGCGAGCTCGGGCCGCCGGACGCGACCGCGAACTTCCTGCTCGACGCCATCGAGGCCCAGCTTCGAACCGGTGAGCGCCGGCAATTGATGCTCGCCAACAAGGCGATCGACGCTTACCGCGCGGCCGCGGCACAAGGCCGACTGGCGGGGGATCGCGAAGTCCGCTGCGGCTGACGATCCTCGCTGCCGTCCAGCCAGCTGAAGCACACGACGTCGTGCTGTAGTTTTCAACGCCCGACCGCCCGTTGTGTGCACTTTGGAACCGTCGGTTCCGCCGCGGAAACGTAGGTTTGCCGCTGGCGCCGATTCCCGGCCCGCCCAAGAGAACACGATGTGACCGGTCGGCCCCAGAACGATCTGCTCCGGCAGCTCAATGATCCGGATTTCGAGCTGCTCGCGCCTCACCTCCAGCCGGTCGAACTCGAGGCGAGCCACGTCCTGCATCACGCCGGCGACGATGTCGCCGCGGTCCATTTTCCATGCGGGCCCGCGCTGGTGTCGTTCGCCGTGCCGGTCGAGGACGATCGCGAGGTGGAAAGCCTGCTGGTCGGGCGCGAGGGCGCGGTGGGCATCGCCGCCGGCCGCAGCCCTTCGCTCGCCTATTCGCGCATGATCGTGAAGCTTGGCGGCACCCTGGTGCGGCTGCCGCTGCGCGCGCTCGAGCAGGCGCAGCAGAGGTCGGCGACACTCCAGGAAGCCTTCGCGCGCTATGCCGACTGCCAGTTCGCGCAGCTGCTGCAGACCGCGGCCTGCAACGCCGCGCATTCGATCGAGCAGCGTGCCGCCAAGTGGATCATCTCCGCGCATGAACATATCGGCGGAGCCGAGATTCCCCTCACGCACGAGCAGCTCGCCGGCATGCTGGGCGTCTCCCGCAGCTATGCCAGCCGCGTCATCCAGATGTTCAAGGCGCGGCGCATCCTCGCGACCCGCCGCGGCGCCATCCTGATCCTCGATGCAGCAGCGCTCGAAGCAAGGGCCTGCTGCTGCAACGATTGGGTGAAGAAGCATTTTGACGAGGTGCGCGGTGGAGCGGCAACCGCGGAGGGTTGACGCCTCCGACTCACCCAAGCGGCGGCGACTGCCGCTTCAGATGCAGATAGGCCGGACTGAAATCGCCGAGCCGCTGCAGCTCGCGCCATTTCAGCACGACCAGTTCGCCGTCACGAAGATCCATCGCTCCGCTGCGCCTGAGATCGCCGAGGGTCCGGTTCACCGTCGCGATCGCCATGCCGAGCGTCTCGCCGAGTTGCGCGAGGCTGATCGGCACGCGGCAACGATTGCCGCGCACCAGCTGCGCCGCGCGGGCGCGGTAGAACAGCTCGCAAAACAGGTGCGCCATGCGCGCCTGCATCGGCCGGGCGCTGTTGTTGGTGATGGCCTCGCGAAAGATCGCGGCATCGCGCAGAGTCTCGCGCCAGACGGCGAGGCTGAAGGTCGGCCGCCGCCGGAACGCGATGAACAATTCGCGGTGCGGGATGAACGCGACCGACGCCGGCCCGAGCGCACTGAGCCCGTGATCCATCTGGTCGATGAACAGCCCCTGCGCGTCCGGGAGATCGCCGGTGAGATGGAACGCCAGATATTGCCGCCGCCCGCTGCCGAGCAGGTGGTAGCGGGCGACCATGCCGGAGACGACCAAAGCGGAATGCTCGGGTTCGTCGCCTTGGCGGATGAAATCCTCGTTGGGCGCGAAATCGCGCAGCAACAAGGTCAGCGCGCGAATCTCGGCCATATCCTCATCTGCGAGCGCGGTGTGCTCGCCGAGGTTCCGTATCAGCACGTCGTGAGCTTTTTCCATGGGGCCGCCAATAATCGCGCCGGTTCTATCAAATGATACGTCCGGCTTGCGTTCAGCGGACTAGAACGCAGATCGGAAGCACAGGTTGCTAACCGGCTTGCGACGCACCGATCGCAGCCACACCAATCCCCCCGATTTCGGACGAGCCGGCCTTCTCATGAAAAGTACCACTCTGCTGGATCGCATCCGCCGCCTGTTCGCATCCGAGGCGGGCGAGCATCTGGACAGCATCAACGATGCCTTGCTGAAGGGAAGGCTGAAGGAGCCGGTCCGGCCGATGTCGGATCAGGAGCTCGCCCGCGCCATCCTCGAGTTCCGATCCGCGCCGGTTTCCGACGGGACACTTGCGAAACTGTCGCGTCGCTTGGCCGAGGCGCCGGGGCCGCGTGACGGCTGAAGCGGCACGCGAGGCCCATGCCGCATCCGAAGTTCATCGCCCGTCTGCAAGCGATCGAAGGCCTGTCCGAGGACGAGCGCCGACAGATCGCGGGCTTGCCGTCCACGCTGCGCCAGGTCTCGGATGGCGAGATCGTGCTGCGCCAGGGCGAGGCCGCGACCCGCTGCGTCTTCGTCGTCAGCGGCTTCCTGTACCAGTCGCGCATCGTCGGCGATCGCAGCCAGACCCTCGCCTTCCATGTTCCCGGCGACATGCCGTGCCTGCACACGCTGCTGGTCTCGCCGACGGACGCGGACCTCGTGGGGCTCGGCCCGACCATCGTCGGCACCGTCGCCCACAGCCAGCTCCGCCAGCTACTCGACAGCTCGATCCACCTGACCCGCGCCTTCTGGCGCGAGACGCTGGTCGACGCGGCGATCTCCCGGCAATGGATCGCCCGCCTCGGCGCGCAGGCGGCGTTGCCCAAGGTCGCGCACCTCATCTGCGAGCTGGCCGCAAGGCTGGCGGTCGTCGGCCTCGTCAAAGGGAACGGTTTCCAGATGCCGATGACGCAACGGCACGTCGCGGACGCCTGCGGACTGTCGATCGTCCACGTCAATCGCACCATCCAGGAGCTGAGGCATCGCGGGTTCATCGCCTGGGAAGGCAGCGAGATCGAGCTGCTGCAGCCCGACGAGTTGCGCAGACTGGCGGATTTCACGCCGGATTATCTGAGCTGAGCGCTCCGCCACGCGGCGAGCAGCGGCCCGTCGCTCCCCAGCACGGGATCCGTCTTCGGCTTGCGGACCTTGGCGATGCGCTTGACCGCGTCAGGACGCTGGCGCGTGTCGGTGCACTCGTCATAGGTGCCGTCCTGCGGGTAGGCTCCGACAACCAGAAAGTCCCGGCTGGACTCGATCAGCCGGTGGCCGGTGCCCGCGGGCAGGACCAGAACGTCGCCGGCTTTCACATTCAGGATGCGGCCCTTGATCCCGCCGCACTCGATCCGCGCCGCACCGCGCGCCACCCCCATCACTTCATGGATCTGCGAATGATAGTGGACGTAGTCGTACACGGTGTCGCGCCACGACCGGCCCCAGCCGTTCGTGTCGAACAGCGTGTCGATGACGACCTCCGGCGGAAAGCGCCGGCCGTTCAGCTTCACCGCCCGGCGATAGAGCAGCGCCGGGAAGCGCGGATTGTTCGGCACGATGCCGTCGTCGCGAAAGTGCATGGCGGTCGGCTTGCGGGCCCGCACCAGCGCCCGCAGGGTCGCCGCATCGGGCTGCTCCTCCACCAGCTTCTTGGCGAAATTCTTGATCTGATCCTTGACCGGCATGACATCTCCTCAGCCGCGACATAACGGCTGCGGAGGTGAGAAGTTTCCAGGCCCAATCGGGAGCAAGGCTCGATAGGGCCTCTCCAGCTCATCATGACGCGGCGTTGGAAAGGCGCGTCAACCCTTGCCGGCAATCAGCTCGGCAAACTGCCGCAGATAGAGCGGCCAACCCTGATCACTGTCAACGCCGCTGCGGACGCCTTCCCAGCCCTCGCCGTGCCGATCGAGGTGACGGTGCTCCAGCTCCAAGCGGGTCCGGCTTGGTGTCTCCGCAATGAACCGGACCTCCCATTCACTCGTCTTGGCGGGATCTGTTTCGATTTGCCAGCGCGGGCTGATGTCCCAGCTCAAGAGGACTCGATTGGGCGGTTCGAACGCCAACACGCGTGCCCAGCGGCATTCGCTGCCGTCGATCCCCCGATCATAGATGCTTCCGCCCACGCGAGGCTCGAATACAGTCTCCGCAATGGGAACGGCGAGTAGAGTGTGCTCGCGCGGCTTGAAGCTGCCGAAGTCTTCGGTGAAGACCTTGAACGCGCGCTCGATCGGCGCCTCGACGACGATGGAATGCTTTACGGGCGCAGCCGATACACGTGTGTTCATTTGGATCCCTCCGATGGTTTTTCGACGGCCAATTTGTAGGCTGCCAGCGTGTCGCTCCAGAAGCGGTCGAGCCACGCGCGCATCTGGCCGAGCCCTGCCGGATCGATGTGATAGACGTTGCTGGCACCCTTCGGCTCTGCACGAACCAAGCGAGATTCGCGCAGCACCTTGAGATGTTGTGAGACGGCCGACTGGGACACGGTCAGCTGTCGCGTGATCTCAGCGACGGTGCGTGGCCGTGCACCCACGAGCTCGAATATCCGCCTGCGGGTCGGATCGCCGAGAGCAGCCAGTTGTGCGCTGTCTTTAGCCATAGAAACTCGCCGCCCGATGCCGCGCCTGTTCGACCTATAATAAGCTGTTACTAATGATTAGTAGAAACTAATTATCAGTCAACCGGCTGAGGTTGCGGCGTGGAACTCTGATCCTGGTGTTGAAGAGTCTCATCCGGCGGCGGAACGAACGCCGCGCAGGCCCGATTCAAGCCACATCCTCTCCGGATTTGCGGCTCATTGCCACCCAAGTCTTTGATGACAAAGGGGTGGTTAAGAGTTGCGTCATGCGTAACCGGGAGACCAGGATGGGCAACCGCACCGCAAAGTTCATATCCGCGCTGGTTGGCAGCATCCTTGCCGGCGCGCCATTAGCCGCCGTGTCGCAGAACGCGCCTGCACCATCGAGCACCGCCAACGCGGCCCCCGCCTGCCTGGCTTCGCCGAAGGATGCCGCGCCGCAGGGCCAGCACTGGTACTATCGCCTGGATCGCACGACGAAGCGGAAATGCTGGTATCTGCGCGCCGCCGGTGAGAAGGAGAGCGCGAGGACCGCGCAGGCCGCCCCGGCCGTGAGCGATCCATCGACCGCGGACGCGCCGGCGCCGCAGCAGAACCCGGTGCAGGACGCGCGCGCCGAATATCCGACGCCGCGCGGAACTGCTGCTGCCAAGACGGCGAACGTTCCGATGCAAGCCGCCGCGGCGGCGCCGGTGCAACAATCCGCGGACCAGGCCGCTGACGGCAACGCGCAGCAACCCGCTGGCGCCGCACCCTGGCCCGATGTCTCCACTGCATCCGCTCCCCCCGCGTCGTCGCCGGCACCGACCGCTGTCGCGGCCGCCGCGCAGCCGAGCGCAAAGCCGTCGAAATCCTCCTCGCCCGTGGCGCTCGCTGCGGCGGACAACAGCACGACTGAGAAGCCGACCGGCTCGCTGCAGATGCTGCTGCTCGTGATCGGCGGCGCGCTCGCGCTCGCTGGAATCCTGGCCAGCCTCATCTACCGCTTCGCCGGCGCGCGCGTCCGGCTCCGGTCGGCGGACCGTCACGGGCGTTGGGACGATTGGCAGGCGCAGAACCAGGAGGGAAGCCGTGCGCCCTGGCGCGATTCACTGCCGGCCGCCGCCCAGCCGCCGCGCCCGATCGACTTCGATGCGGCACGTCCGCAACCGACAAGACAAGCGACGAAGCTTGCCGCGATCGGCCGCGAGATCGAGCTGATTGACGCGCGCAGACAACGTGCCGCCGCTCCGGCCGCACAACCCGTCGAGACCAGAAGCAACAAGGTCGAGATGGTCGAGAAGATATTCCAGCCCGTCGCCGCAGCGCCCAAGCTCGCCGCTGGCGAGATCGGCAAGGATCACGATGACGCGTCGACAGGTCGTGACGCCGATGCCGTCGACGTCGACGGCATCACGACGATGCTGGAACAGCTGGCCAAGCAAGGGCCGCGACTGTCGCGGCCTAACCTTGAAGCTGACCTTGCAAACTTCGAACGAAGCCTACGAGGCCGATCCGCCGCTCGCGCTTGAGGCGCTCGGCCTTCAGGATCGACTGCACCTCCGCGAACGCCTCGTCGACCGCGTGGTTGATCACGATGTAGTCGTACTCGGCCCAGTGACTCATCTCGTCGCTAGCGCGACTCATGCGCTTGCGGATCACCTCGTCGGAATCCTGCGCGCGCGAGTGCAGGCGCTTCTCTAGGTCGGCCGCCGAGGGCGGCAGGATGAAGACGCTGACGACGTCGGCGCGCGCCTTCTGCTTCAACTGCTGAGTCCCTTGCCAGTCGATGTCGAACAGCACATCCTGGCCTGCCGACAGAGCCGCCTCGACAGGGCCGCGCGGCGTGCCGTAGCTGTTGTCGAACACGGTCGCCCATTCCAGCAGTTCGTCGGCCTTGACCATCGCATCGAACGTCGCCTTGTCGACGAACGTGTAATCCTTGCCGTTGACCTCGCCCGGGCGCATCGGCCGCGTGGTCGCCGAGACCGACATTTTCAGGCCCGGCATCCGCTCGATCAAAAGACGCGACAGCGTCGTCTTGCCCGCGCCTGATGGCGAGGACAGCACGAACATCAATCCGCGCCGTTCGACACCGTCAGTTCCGTGACCGCCCGTCGTCATCGATCACTCCAGATTCTGGACCTGCTCGCGGAACTGCTCGACCACGTTCTTCATGGCGAGGCCCGTATTGGTCAGCTCGATGTCGTTCGACTTCGAGCAGCAGGTGTTGACTTCGCGGTGAAGCTCCTGCGCCAGGAAGTCGAGCTTGCGGCCGATCGGGCCGCCCTTGCCGATCAACTCGCGCGCCTGCGCGACGTGCGAGGCGATGCGGTCGAGCTCCTCGCGGATATCGGCCTTGGTGGCGATCAGGATCGCCTCCTGCATCAGGCGGTCGGAATCGAAACGGTCGGAGGTGTCGAGCAGCGCTGCAATCTGTTCAGCCAGCTTCGCCTTGATCGCCTCCGGCTTGCGGCCGGGCGCGGCTTCCGCTCTTTTCGCCAGCTGCTCGATCTCGTCGACGCGCTGGGTCAGGATCTGCCCGAGCGAGGTCCCCTCGCGCTTGCGCATCGCGACGAGCTCGTCGAGCGCCTTGTCGAAGGCCTCGGCGGCCGCGGCGCGCGCCGCCTTGTCCTCCTCCTCGTCGCCCTCGGGCTCGGCGACCTCGACGACGCCCTTGATGGCGAGCAGGCCGTCGATGCTCGGCGCCACAGCGTCGACCTTCCCCGAGATCAGCGCGGCGGCCTTCAGCACGGCGTTGAGCACGTCCTCGTTGATGCGCACCGTGGCGGCGGCGTTGGTGCGCTTGACGTTGAGATTGGCGTAGACGGTGCCGCGCGAGAGCAGCTCGCCGGCGCGCTTCTTGGCATGGGCCTCGAGCTCGTCAAAGCCCTGCGGCAGCCGCACGCGCAAGTCGAAGCCCTTGGCGTTGACCGACTTCAACTCCCATTCGAACGTATACGGCCCGCTCGCGCCGTGGCATCTCGCAAAGCCGGTCATGGACGACAGCGCCATCAGTTCAGATTCTCCAGGAACACGGGATTCGCGAGGCCATCAAGCCACGCGAATCTTAAGACTATTTTGCCGGAAAGTGGAATCAGCAATGCCCGGCAGCTGGTCTGCGCGCGGGCTTTAGCGCTGGACCACCGGCGGCGAGCCCTGCACTGCGCCCTGTCGGGCCGGTGCGGGATTGGCTGGGCCGGCCGGGCGTGCCGCCGGCGGCTTCTTCTGCTGATTGGGCCGCGCCGGCGTGGTCGCGGTCGGCGCGTCGGCTGCGCCGGACCCGGCAGCCGCCGGCGGCTGCGCGTCCTCGGCCGGCTCGACCGTGTCGTTCTGGATCTGCTTCTCCATCGCGCGCAGCTTGGCGACGTTCTTCTGGTGCGCGTCGTAGGTCTCGGTGAAGGCATGCCCGCCAGTACCGTCCGCGACGAAGAACAGGTCGCGGGTGCGGGCCGGATTGGCGGCGGCTTCCAGCGAGGCGCGGCCGGGGTTGGCGATCGGGCCCGGCGGCAGGCCCTCGATCACATAGGTGTTGTAGGGCGAGGGCTGCGTGATCTCACTGCGCTTGATCGGCCGGCCCAGCGTGCCCTTGCCGCCGACGAGGCCGTAGATGATGGTCGGATCGGACTGCAGCTTGATCCGCTGCTTCAGCCGGTTGACGAACACCGCAGCGACGCGGCTGCGCTCGTCGGGCTTGCCGGTTTCCTTCTCGATGATGGACGCCAGCGTGACCAGCTGCTCCGGCGTCTTGACTGGAATGTCGGGATTGCGGCGTTCCCAGATCTCCGTCAGCACGCGCTTGTGCGCCTGCTGCATGCGCTGGACCACCTGCTCGCGCGGCGTGCCGCGCGGGAATTTGTAGGTCTCCGGAAGTAGCGTGCCTTCGCGCGGCAGCTCGCGCACGCTGCCGGTGAAAATGTCGTTGTCGGACAGCCGCGCCACGATCTGCTCGGAGGTCAACCCTTCCGGTATCGTGACGGCGTGCTGCACCACCTTGCCCTCGACGATGGTGCCGATGACGTCGCGCAGCGAGGCGTTCTTCTGGAACGAATACTCACCTGGCTTGAGGTCCGAGCTCGCCTTCAACGCGGCGACGCTGGCGATGAACACCCAGGGATTGACGTCGGTCACGCCTTCCCGGTTCAGCGTCTCGGCGATGTCGCGCTTGCCCGCACGCTGCGGGATGTTGACGATCTTGTCCTCCTTCAGCGGTCCGGGCGCCTCAAGCACCTGGCGGCCGTAATAATAGACGCCGCCGGCGCCGAGCATAGCGATCAGCAGAAGGGTGATGATGGCGTTGCCGACGATGACGAACGGATTGCGCGCACGGTCCGACCGCTTGGGCGGCGGCGGAAGTTGCTCGGGCTCGAGCGCGGCCCGCGGACTCCGGGGTGAAATGGGCGGCCTTTCACTCATCGAAACAACCTGAATCCTGCCGGTTCAATCGCGGCCCGACAATCGCTTGCCCTGCCAAAAACGCACGCGCCCACGTCCATGACTATCGCCGAATACGGCAAAACGGTGGATTCGTCTCAAACACAAACTAACTAACAAGGCGCCGGACGATCACCGACGCATTGGTACCGCCAAAACCAAAAGAGTTCGACAACGCGACGTTGACCTCACGCTGCTTTGCCTTATGCGGCACGAGATCGATTGCAGTCTCGACCGACGGAGCGTCGAGATTGATCGTCGGCGGCACGACATTATCGCGAATCGCCAGAATCGCGAAGATCGCTTCGATGGCACCGGCCGCACCGAGCAGATGGCCGGTCGACGACTTGGTCGAGGACATCGCGACCTTGGAGGCGGCGTTGCCGAGCAGACGCTCGACCGCGCCGAGCTCGATCTCGTCGCCGAGCGGCGTCGAGGTCCCGTGCGCGTTGATGTAGTCGAGATCGGACGGCGTCAGCCCGGCGCGCTTGAGCGCGGCCGACATGCTGCGGAAGCCGCCATCGCCATCGGGCGACGGCGACGTGATGTGATAGGCATCGCCGGAAAGACCGTAGCCGATCACCTCGGCATAGATCTTCGCGCCGCGGCGCCTGGCGTGCTCCAGCTCTTCCAGCACGAGGACGCCGGCGCCCTCGCCCATCACGAAGCCGTCACGGTCCTTGTCGTAGGGACGCGAGGCCTTCTCGGGCGTCTCGTTGAAACCGGTCGAAAGCGCGCGCGCGGCGTTGAAGCCGGCAATGCCGATGCGGCTGATCGGCGACTCGGCGCCGCCCGCGACCATCACGTCGGCATCGCCCAGCGCGATCAGGCGGGCGGCATCGCCGACCGCATGCGCGCCGGTCGAGCAGGCGGTGACCACCGAATGGTTCGGTCCCTTGAGCCCGTGCGCGATCGAGACGTAGCCGGAGGCGAGATTGATCAGGCGGCCCGGAATGAAGAACGGCGACACCCGGCGCGGTCCGCGCTCCTTCAGCAGGATCGCGGTGTCGGCAATGCCGTTGAGGCCGCCGATTCCGGAGCCGATCATGGTGCCGGTCGCACACTTGTCCTCTTCGGTCTCGGGATGCCAGTTGGCGTCGTCGAGCGCCTGGCCGGCCGCGGCCATGCCGAAGATGATGAAGTCATCGACCTTGCGCTGGTCCTTCGGCTCCATCCATTTGTCCGGATTGAAGCTGTCGTTCGACCCGTCGCCGCGCACGACCGTGCAGGCGATCTTGGTCTGCAGATCGGAGACATCGAAGCTCTCGATCCTGCGCGCACCGCTTTCGCCGTTGAGGATGCGCTTCCAGGTCGGCTCGACGCCACAGCCGAGTGGCGAGACCATGCCGAGACCCGTGACGACAACCCGCCTCATATCCGAAAACTCCGCATCGAAAGATTCACGGCCAATAACAAGAAACCGGCTGGCCGCTGCGAAGCGGCCCGTCCGGTTTCAATGCTGTCCCCGCGAAATGAAGAGCCTTAGCTCTTCGCGTTCTTCTCGAGAAACTTCGTGGCGTCGCCGACGGTGAGAATCGTTTCCGCAGCGTCGTCCGGAATCTCGCAACCGAATTCCTCTTCGAACGCCATCACCAGCTCGACGGTATCCAGACTGTCGGCGCCGAGGTCGTCGATGAAGCTCGCGTTGTCGACAACCTTCTCGGGTTCAACACCAAGGTGTTCGACCACGATCTTCTTAACCCGCTCGCCAATGTCACTCATTGCTTAACCTCGTGTTGTTCCCTGTAGACCCGACCCCCCGGGACGATACGAGCCGTCGTGGTCGTTTGACTGCCTTCGCTTACGAACTTGATTTGGCCCATCCTAACCGATGGAGGCCCCGGCGAACGACGGCCAAAGGCTCCGCATCGCCAATATACAGGGTTTCAAAAACCTGCAATGGCGTTCTTTGCCCATCCGTTGAAGGTCCGGTTATCATACTTCAATTGCCTTGACTACAAGCCTCATTTCGCTCCGGAAACGGCCGTTTGCCGCATGCCGCACCGCCCTGACGGGCGCTGCGGCACGAGACATCAGATCATGGCCATGCCGCCGTTGACGTGGATGGTCTGCCCGGTGACATAGGCTGCTTCGTTCGAGCTCAGATAGACGGCGGCCGCCGCGATGTCCTCGGGCGTTCCCAGGCGGGCGGCCGGAACCTTGGTCAGAATCGTTTCGCGCTGCTTGTCGTTGAGCGCATCGGTCATCGGCGTCTTGATGAAGCCGGGCGCGATGCAGTTCGCCGTCACGCCACGCTTGGCGTATTCGGCCCCCAACGTCTTGATCATGCCGATCAGGCCGGCCTTCGACGCCGTATAATTGCCCTGCCCGGGATTGCCGGTGACGCCGACCACCGAGGTGATGGCGACGATGCGGCCGAAGCGCTTGCGCATCATCAGCTTGGTCGCGGCGCGCGCCAGGCGGAAGGTCGCGGTCAGATTGACGTTGATGACCTCGTCCCAGTCCTCGTCGCGAAGCTGCACGAAGAGATTGTCGCGCGTGATGCCGGCATTGGCGACGAGAATGTCGACCTGGCCCATCGCCGCTTCCGCAGCCGGCACCAGCGCCTCGACCTCATCGGCCTTGGAGAGATTGCAGGGCAGCACATGGGCGCGCTCGCCGAGCTTGCCGGCCAGCTCGTCCAGCACCTCCTTGCGCGTCCCTGATATGGCGACGGTGGCGCCCTGCGCGTGCAACGCCTGCGCGATCGCGCCGCCGATGCCGCCGGTCGCGCCGGTGACGAGCGCCTTTCGGCCAGTCAGATCGAACATTGATGACTCCCTTAAGCCTGCTTCGCAGCGGCCAATGCATCCTTGGCGGCGGCAATGTCGTTCGGGCCGCCGACCGCAATGCCGACCGCGCCGTCCGCGATGCGCTTGACGAGACCGGTCAGCACCTTGCCGGCGCCGATCTCGAAGAAGCGGGTGACGCCCTGCCCTGCCATATAGGCCACCGACTCGCGCCAGCGCACCGTGCCGGTGACCTGCTCGACCAGGCGGCGGCGGATCTCGTCGGGATCGGTGATGGCGCTTGCCAGCACGTTCGAGACCAGCGGTGCCGCCGGCGCCTTGATCGTGACCTTCGAGAGCGCCTCCGCCATGGCATCCGCAGCCGGCTGCATCAGCTTGCAATGGAACGGGGCGGACACCGGCAGCAGCATCGCACGCTTGGCGCCCTTGGCCTTGGCGATCTCGACGGCGCGATCGACCGCGGCCTTGTCGCCGGAGACGACGACCTGGCCGCCGCCATTGTCGTTGGCGGCCTGGCAGACCTGCCCCTGCGCCGCCTCGCCCGCGACCTCCATGGCGGCCTCGTAGTCGAGACCGAGCAGCGCGGCCATCGCGCCGGCGCCGACCGGGACCGCCTTTTGCATTGCGAGACCGCGGGTGCGAAGCAGACGCGCAGTATCCGACACCGTCAGGCTGCCGGCCGCCGCCAGCGCCGAATATTCACCGAGCGAGTGGCCGGCGACGAAGGCCGCGTCTCGTCCCACGGAAAAACCAGCCTCAGCCTCGAGCACGCGCAAGGTCGCGACAGACACCGCCATCAGCGCCGGCTGGGCATTCTCGGTGAGCTGGAGGGTTTCGGCCGGACCTTCCCAGATGATGGCCGTGAGCTTCTCGCCGAGCGCGGCATCGACCTCGTCGAACACCGCGCGCGCCACCGGAAAGGCGTCGGCCAGGGCCTTGCCCATGCCGACCGCCTGGGAACCCTGCCCAGGAAATGTGAATGCAGCCGTCATCGGCGCTCCCTGCTTGTCAGGCATGATCCCTTTCGAGAACCGGCAGCCGATTACGCGCGGCCTTGGTCCGTGGTTCCTTGGCCATGGTTCCTTGGGCCATGGTTCCGGATCATGCTCCAAAGGGGGCCGTAGACACCGTCCGGGGTCGCACTGTCAAGCCGAGACGGGAACCTGGAGCAGCATTCGCCGGGGAATGAACTCCCTCAAAACCCGCCGGCGGTCTGGTTGGCATCGACGTCCGCCCCGGCCCGCGCGCGGCGCGCACTGTTGACGAGTTGCCCCGGCCGATCCTCGCGATTCGGCTTTGCGGTGGCGAGCCGCAGCACCGAAGCGTAGTTCGGCTGCACCTCCATGCGGCCGGCGTAGCGGCTGGCACTCAGCAGGCGGTGTACCTTCGGTAAATTATAGCAAGGCACGTAGAACAAGAGATGATGCTCGAGGTGATAGTTCACATAATACGGCGCGATGAACAGGCGCTCGAGACAATTGGCATGCGTCGTGCGCGTGTTGCGCAAGGGGTCGCTGCTATCGGGGACGACGGCGTGCTCAGCGATGTTGCGGATGCGGGTGATGACCATCATCCAGGTCAATAGCGGCACCAGCCAGAGCAGCGGATAGGCCCACCACACGCCGGCCGCCGCGAGCGCGGCCAACATGATCCCGTTGACCACACATTGCGGGCCGAGCATCTCCCAGAAATGCGCCGCACGCTGCCGCCATGACCAGTCCCTTGGCCCGAGCGCGTTGAGCAGCTGCGCCTTGCGCTGCTGATAGCCGGTCTGCCCGGTGATGTCGCGGATGAACTTGCGGCGGTAGCTCAGCCCCGTGATCGGAAACGGCGCCGACAGCACGAGATCGGGATCATCCTCCTGCTGCGTGCGCGCGTGGTGCTGCAAGTGGTAGCGCCGGTAGCTGCGTGTCTCCGCAAACAGCGGATAGGCGCAGAACCACTGGCTCAGCGCCAGATTGGTTTTCTCGTCGGCGGACAGGCAGCCATGCGCACCGTCATGCATCAGGATCGCAAGGCCGAGCTGGCGTGAGCCGATGATGGCGACGGCAAAGATATAGGTGAGCGGATTGGGCCACCACGCCACCAGCGCGATGGCTCCAATGATCAGGGCCCAGGCGTGCGCGATCAGCGCAGCGCCTTTCCACGTCGCGCGCTGACGCACCTCGGCCAATTGATCATCGGTCAGGAAATCGCGGGCACGCATGCGAAGCGCGGTCATGGCCTAGCCCTCTCCGTTCGAATTGTCGGATGCTTCACGCGCCTCGACGAGACGCAGGCGCCCGGTGTCTTCAGTGGATTTCGCCTGCTCGCCCAGCACGCGCAGCATCTCGGCGCAGAGCGCCTCGGGCGAACGGCCCATCGCATAGCCTTCGAGAATGACGCCGATGGCGACGGCCCAGAAGCGCCGCGAGCTTTCGTCGGGCGCGCGCAGCGAGCGCCAGCCGTGCCGCTCGACCTGTCCCGCATAAGCGCGCGCACCCTCGCTGTGCAGGCGCTCGATGGTCCGCTCGACCAATGGCGCGAGATCCTGGCGCCGCCGCGTCAGCGTCAGCGCTTCGGCAAAGAAGGCGACCGAATCGCTCGCCGTCACGGTCTCGGCCAGTGCGCGGGTGTATTCCCGGGGCGTCTTCGCCTTCAGCGCCGCCTGCTCGGTGGCCCGCGCCAGGTACAGGAGATCGCGGCAGGCGCATTCGACGAACAGCGCCTCCTTGGTGCGGAAGTAATAGGTGATCTGGCTCGGAAATGCGTCCGCGGCGGCCGCAATGTCGGTGATCGCCGTGCCGGACAGCCCGCGCTCCCGAAACAGCGGGCTCGCAGCATCCAGAAGCAGCGACCGCATCTTGCGGCCGGCCGAGCGCGTCGCGCGCGCGGCGTGCTTGGGGGCGCCTGCCGCCTCGAGCGGCGCATCGGCCGACGTTTCCGCCATGGGATCCTCTCCGCTGGCTTATTTGTATGTCATACAAACAAATAGATCAAGCGAATCTTGGTATTGGAGGATGGGGGTCCTGCCGGTCTGGGAAGGAAGAACACGGCTCGAAATGGCCCCTCCAACCTTGCAAAGCCGGCCAAAATCCGTATAAGGCGCCCATCCGCAGACCCCGGCCGGGAGCTGAACGGACGGTCTCAGCAAATCATTCGTGATTTTGGTGTGGCAGGGCCAGTCGGCCCGTCGTCCCGTGTTTCCGCCTTCTGAGCTTGATCCCAGAGTCCTTTCCGAAGGCCTCTTAAGGGTTTGACGCCGGGCGATGCGCCAACATGAGGAAAGGACGACCATGCCTCTTTACGAGCATGTTTTTCTCGCGCGTCAGGACGCGAGCCCGCAGCAGGTCGAAGAGCTGACTGCGCAGATGACCGGTATCGTCGAGGGTCTCGGCGGCAAGATCACCAAGACCGAGAATTGGGGCGTGCGGTCCCTCACCTACCGCATGAACAAGAACCGCAAGGCGCACTTCGTGCTGCTCAACATCGACGCGCCGTCCGCGGCGATCGCCGAGATCGAGCGCCAGGAGCGCATCAGCGAGGACGTGATCCGCTATCTCAGCGTCCGCGTCGAGGAGCTCGAGGAAGGCCCGTCCGCGATGATGCGCAAGGCCGATCGCGACCGCGAGCGTGACGACCGTGGCGGTGGCTTCCGCGGTGAGCGCGAAGGCGGCTTCCGTGGCGACCGCGAGGGCGGTTTCCGCGGCGATCGCGGGCCGCGCCGCCCGCGTGACGAAGCTGAAACCACGGATGGGGAGTAAGAATCATGGCTGAAGCTGGTGCACGCCGCCCGTTTTTCCGTCGTCGCAAGAGCTGCCCGTTCACGGGCGCCAATGCTCCGAAGATCGACTACAAGGACTCCAAGCTCTTGATGCGTTACGTCTCCGAGCGCGGCAAGATCGTGCCGAGCCGCATCACCGCGGTGTCCGCGAAGAAGCAGCGTGAGCTCGCCCGCGCCATCAAGCGCGCGCGCTTCCTGGGCCTCTTGCCCTACGTCATTCGCTGACACGACCAATTCGACCGGCGGCCGCTCAGCCGCCGGTCGCGACTTCGAACTCATAAGGCTTCCGGGTCGTCCGGTCGCCGATGGTTGGGGCAAACGATGCCTCTAACCGCTCGAAGGGAGCGGGACAGCTGATGATGGCCTTTGGACTGATAGCCCTGATCGCCGGCGCTGCGTCGGCCCTGATGTTCGCCTCGATCATTTCGGGCGCGCTGATCTCGCTCGTCCTGTTCTATCTCGCTCCGCTCCCTCTGATGGTCGCCGCGATCGGCTGGGGCCCGCTTTGCGCGAGCCTCGGCGGCATCGCTGCCGCGATCGGCCTTGGCGCCCTGTTCGGCCTGCCCTACTGCATCGCCTTCGCCGTCACCGTCGCGTTGCCGGCGTGGTGGCTCGGCCATCTGGTCCTGCTCGGGCGTCAGGTGGGAAGCACAGCGCCTGCGACCGGCACGGCGCCCGCCGCGGAGCCGGACATCGAGTGGTACCCGGTCGGCCGCATCCTGCTCTGGATTGCAGGCTTCGCCACGCTGACCACGATGGCCGCTCTGCTCACGCTTGGGACCGACGCGGAGACCATCACCGGCACGTTGCGCCGTGGCCTGATGCGCCTCCTGCGCGCCACCGACCCGCAAACTTCGGGTGAAGCCAGTCAGTTCGTCGACGCCTTGGTGCGCATCGCACCGGCCGCCGCCACCATCGCTGCGACGATGACGCTAACTCTCAACCTCTGGCTCAGCGCCAAGGTGACCGCGACATCGGGCCGGCTGCGCCGTCCCTGGCCGGATCTCAAGGCCACCGAGCTGCCGCAGATGACGCTGGTTGTGCTGTGCATCTCGCTTGCCTTCTGCTTCACCGGTGGGCTGCTGGCCATCGTGGCGCAGATCGCCACCGCTGCGCTGATGATGAGCTATGCGCTGGCGGGTTTCGCCGTGCTGCATACGCTGACGCTCGCGCTGAACGGCCGCACGTTCTGGCTCGGCTCGACCTACGCCGCCGTCGTCGTGTTCGGGTGGCCCGTGATCGCGATGGTGATCCTCGGCCTTGCGGACGCCGTGTTCGGCTTCCGCGAGCGCTTCCTGCGCAGCCGGCAGCCGCCACCACTGCCTACCCCCTGAGTTCAACCCCGAAACTGAAACCCTACAGAGCACTTCAAAAGGAGAACGAATATGGAAGTCATTTTGCTGGAACGCGTCAACAAGCTCGGCCAGATGGGCGAAGTCGTGAAGGTTCGCGACGGCTACGCTCGCAATTTCCTGCTCAAGCGCGGCAAGGCGCTGCGCGCCACCGCCGACAACCGGGCCAAGTATGACGGCATGAAGGCCGAGCTCGAAGCGCGCAATCTCGCCTCGAAGGCCGAGGCGTCCAAGGTCGCCGAGAAGATCGAGGGCAAGAACATCATCGTGATCCGTCAGGCGTCGGAAGCCGGCCAGCTGTTCGGCTCGGTCAACGTGCGCGACATCGTGATCGCGTTCGAAGCCGACGGCGTTTCGCTCGCCCGTCCGCAGATCCAGCTCGACGCGCCGATCAAGACCATCGGCAAGCACTCGATCACCGTTGCCGTTCATCCCGAGGTCGAGGTCGAGATCACCGTGACGGTCGCGCGCAGCCAGGACGAGGCCGAGCGCATCAACCGCGGCGAGGACATCTCGACCCGCAACGAGGATCGCGATGCGGCCGCCGAAGCGATCGCCGCCGCCGGCGAGTTCTTCGATCCGGAAGCCCAGCACGACGACGTCGCGCCGGCGCCGGCCGCGGAAGAGAAGTAACTCCGATCTCGTCATTTCGGGATGGTCCGAAGGACCAGACCCGGAAGCTCGAGATATGGATCAGCCCGGTCGCGTCACGCGGCCGGGCTTTTCGTTTTTGCAGCGACGTCCTCGCTCAGCATCGCGATCGATGCCAGCGCGGTGGCCGTATGCTTCTCGACGCCGTCGCTGACGCAGAACACGTCAGCCGCGACCACCGCGACCTGGCGGCCGGGCTTGATGACCCTGGCACGGCAGATCAGCTTCTCGCCGACCGCGGGTGACAACAGATTGAGCTTGTATTCCGCCGTCAGCGCCGGCTGGCCGCGCGAGGTGGCGGCCGCAATCGTCGTGGCGTTGTCGACCAGGAAGGCGGTGACGCCGCCGTGGAAGAAGCCGTGCTGCTGCAAGAGCTCCGGCCGTCGCTGCACGGCGATGGTGCAGGTGCCGCGCGACAATTCGGAGAGCTCGGCGCCGACCAGGTTCATGAAACCCTGTCGGCCGACATTGGCGTGGATGCGCTCGGCAATCGGCGCAAATTCCGGATCAGCTTCGGCCCGCATGCGGTCTCCCCTTATTGCTTGTTGATGCGATCGAACGGCCTCAGCGCGCGCTTGGCGCAGGCGATCAGCGTGTCCGCCTCGATGCGCGGATCGGTGCGGTCGCGCCCCGACAGGAAGGCGCGGCAGAAGATCTGCGCCGGACCGATCAGCTGGCTTATGAACATTGCCGGCGTCATCGGCAGAAGCTCGCCGCTTGCGACCAGCGGCGCGCGCCAGCGCTCGATGCCTTCGGCAAGCCGCGCATTCTGCGCCCGCTGGGCGTCGCGCACGTCCTCGCCCCATTCGCTGCGCGAGATCTCGAAGAGGTAGCGCGCCTCGCGCCGGCTGGTGACGACCCAGTCAAGATGCGCCCGGATCAGGCGATCGATGCCGTGCTCGGCATCGGGCACGGGATCGAGCGCGGCCAGCACCGCGGCGTGATAGTGCCGCAGAACCTCCAGAAACAACGCACCGGCGAGCTCCTTCTTCGAGGCGAAGACGTGGAAGAAGCTGCCATTGGAGGCGCGCGCCCGGCTGCGGATCGCGGTCACCGTCGCGGCCTCGAAGCCGACGCGGTCGAACACCATCAGCCCGGCCGCCAACAGATCGTCTCGCACGCCCGCTGCCATCGCGCCTCCTGGAGTATTACTCTAGAGTAATACTCTAGAGCCGGTCAATACGAAGCGGAGGCCGCCATGAAGGCGGCCTCCGCTCCTCTGTCTAAGGACTGTAAGAGACTTACCGCGAGATCGGCGGTGCCGGCGGACCGGAGGACTCGGCCGGCGCCGCGGGCGGGGCCGGCTGCGGCCTGGCCGCCGGCTCGGAGCTG
This sequence comes from Bradyrhizobium sp. SPXBL-02, assembly GCF_051853065.1. Lineage (NCBI taxonomy): Bacteria > Pseudomonadati > Pseudomonadota > Alphaproteobacteria > Hyphomicrobiales > Nitrobacteraceae > Bradyrhizobium > Bradyrhizobium sp. SPXBL-02. The sequence goes on from NZ_CP182474.1 coordinate 4,644,364, forward strand.
GCTGCGGGCGCGGCCGGCCTGGAAGCAGCCTCTTCGGCCGGCTTTGGCGCCGCCTGCTCGGCAGGCTTCGCGGCGACAGGTGCAGCCGGCGTCACCTGCGGGACGGGGTCGGGTCGCGAGGCCGGAGCGTCGCCGCGCGGCTCGACCTTCGCGGTATCAGGCTTAGCGCTATCAGGCTTGGCCTCGACTGGCTTCTCGGATGCCGGCTCGACCTTGGCACTGTCAGGCTTGACGGCGTCCGGCTTCGGCTCGCTCTTCTTGTCGTCAGTCGCCGGTGCGGCCGCATCGACCTTCGGGGCTTCCTCGGTCCCGGGCTTGGCGCGGCGCTTGCCCTTGCGTCCCTCGGGCGCAGCCTGTCCCTCGGGCTTCGCGCCGTCATCGGCCGGCCGTGCGGCACGCTTCTGGCGCGTGCCCTCGGCGGCCGGAGTGGCGCCCTCGCCCTCGGGCCTGGCGGCCTCCTGCGCGCGCGGGCGTCGGCCCTGCTGCTCCGGCGAAGCGCCGTCCTTCTTGCCGTCCTTGGCCTGGTAGCGGGTGTCGGTGGCCCCATTGGAGACCAGATAGGCGGAGAGGACGCCCGCCATGTCCGAGCTCGTGGTGTAGTGCTGGCGCAGGAAACCGGGCAGCGAGCCGGGCGACACGGACTTCAGCAGTCCGCGCGGGCTCTTGTGGCAGGCATTGCAGGTTTGCGCGAACAGCTGGGACGGGGACTTGCCGGCCTCGAGGTTCGTCGCCTGCGCAAGGACGGAATCGGCCGCACCGAAGCCAATCAGAAGCATCACCGTCGCGAGGCTGAGCGCTCGGCTCGACATTCCCATGATCTCCGTTGAATTTTACTGCGAAGCAGCCGGCATCCGGTGCGGCGGCGGTCACCTTTTAACCGATTGAGCCGCGAATGGAAGCAGGTCCACGCGCAAGGATGTGGTTAAGCGGTTTTCGAATATCTACTTTGAATACAGTGCAATAGCGCGGCCGGAACCGGCTCGCTAGATTTAGATGCAAACGCATAGGAACCGCTGCGGCGCCTGGGCGTCAGATATGAAGGCCGGGTTAGTCGCATCTTTCGGGTTCGCTCGAGAGGAGTGCCGATGGACCGTCTGTTGCGTCGATTCCTGTCTCAATTCATCCGCCGCGGCTCGCTGACGGTGACCGGCGCCAGCGGATCGAAGTTCACCGTCGGCGACGGCTCCGGCGAGCCGGTCGCGGTCCGCTTCGTCACCGCGGACGCCGAGCGGAGGGTCCTCATCAATCCCGAGCTGGGGCTTGGCGAGGCCTACATGAACGGCGAGTTCGTGGTCGAGCGTGGCAGCATAGCTGATGCCCTCGCGATCCTGCTCGATCAACCCGACCTATTGCCGCAGTGGGCAAAGCCGTGGTGGCACCTGCGTTACCTGACGCGGCACCTCAAGCAGTTCAATCCCCGCCCCCGCTCCCGTCAAAACGTCGCGCATCACTACGATCTCGACGGCCGGCTCTATTCGCTCTTTCTCGACGCCGACAAGCAATATAGCTGCGCCTATTTCGAGACGCCCGAGATGTCGCTGGACGACGCGCAGCTTGCCAAAAAAAGGCACATCGCCGCGAAGCTTCTCGTCAGGGACGGCCAGCGCGTGCTCGACATCGGCTCCGGCTGGGGCGGCCTCGGGCTCTATTTCGCCGAGATTGCAGGCGCCGACGTCACCGGCGTGACGCTGTCGACCGAACAGCTGCAGGTCGCCAATGCGCGCGCCGCCGAAAAGGGCGTGGCGGGCTCGGCCAGATTCCTGCTCCAGGATTATCGCGACGTCGACGGTACGTTCGACCGCATCGTCTCCGTCGGTATGTTCGAGCATGTCGGGGCAAGGTTTTACGACGCCTACTTCCAGCGCTGCGCCGAGCTGCTGAAGGAAGACGGCGTCATGCTGCTGCATTCGATCGGCCGTTCGCAGGGCCCGGATTCGACCAATCCCTGGATCGCCAAATACATCTTCCCCGGCGGCTACATCCCCGCGCTGTCGGAGGTGCTGCCGGCGATCGAGCGTGCGGGCCTCCTTGTCTGCGACATCGAGATTCTGCGCCTGCACTATGCCGAGACGCTGAGGGCTTGGCGCGAGCGCTTCATGGCGCGGCGCGAGGAAGCCGTGCAGCTCTACGACGAGCGCTTCGCCCTGATGTGGGAATTCTACCTGGCGGCCTGCGAGATGACGTTCCGCAAGCAAGCCATGATGAACTTCCAGATCCAGATCACCCGTCGCCAGGGCGTGGTGCCGATGACCCGCGACTACGTCCCGCGGGAGGAAGCCCGGCTGCGGGCGCGGGAGGGCGCGGCCACGCCAAGGCTCAAGCTGGCTGGCGAATAGGTCCGGATCCTAGTGACGAAGCGTCGAAGTCCCGGATGTCCGGAAAGAAGCCGTTAACGCCAATTGCGCCCGCAATTCCAGCAGGATTTCGGGGGCGACCGGCTGGCGACGCACCTCGGGCCGCTCCGCATGCTTCATGGCGGCGATCAAACCGGACAGCCAAAGCCGGCTGCCTGCCTCGCTTCGCCAGTTCTGGTGCTGCCGTTCTGGCTGCATCGCTCGCCTCGTATCCCTGTCGGCGGGGAATGAGATAATCCTCTGCCCGCCTGCCTGTTCCGGCATGACCCCGAAAGAATCCGGGGAGATGTGATCTGTTTCACATAAGTCTGGTCGGGCCTGGCTTAGACCGTCGCCATGAGCAAAGAGACCCAAACCTCATTCGACGTGCAGGACGACCTCCGCACCGATTACGCCCTGATCGTCACCGGCGTCGGGGCGGCCCTGGTTGCGCTGGTCTACCTCCTGCTGGTCTAAAGCCGAGCCGAATGCGGCTGCGCTGCGTCATTTCGCGCGCCTCCCCATAGGTCTGCGCGCCAGCCGACAGGGTTCATGGGTTTCAGGATTTTTCCAAGGCGCGACCGCGGCCCCTTTCGGACGAGCGAGCTCCGCCAAAATCCAGTCAAGCGCGGCGCATGCTGCGGCTGCTAATCATCCACCATTTTAACTGAGCGGTTGATAGCGGTCAGCTTTCGCTTCCGCTTTGCACCGAGGCGGCGCTTTATCCCGGCCCCGCATCCGCCCAAGAAAATTGCTAAGCACGTCCGACCATGGCACTGACTGATTCGAACGTTCTCAAACTCGCGCCCGATGCCGGAACTCCCGCCTATCGGAGCGCGCCGCACAATATCGAGGCGGAACAGAGCCTTCTGGGCGCGATCCTGGTCAACAACGACGCCTTCTACCGCGTCTCCGACTTCCTCGAGGCGAAGCACTTCTTCGAGCCGCTGCACCAGACCATCTTCGAGACCGCCGGCAGCCTGATCCGGATGGGCAAGATCGCCACCCCGGTCACGCTGAAGACGTTCCTGCCGGCCGATACCGACGTCGGCGGCATGACCATCGGCCAATATCTGGCGCGGCTTGCGGCCGAAGCGACCACCATCATCAACGCCCAGGATTATGGCCGCACCATCTACGATCTGTCCTTGCGCCGCGACCTGATCGGCATCGGCGAGGACATGGTCAACGTCGCCTATGACGCGCCGGTCGACTTCCAGCCGCGGGCACAGATCGAGGACGCCGAGCGAAAGCTGTACGAACTAGCCGAATCCGGCCGCTATGACGGCGGCTTCCAGAAGTTCTCGCAGGCGCTGGCGGTCGCGGTCGATCTCGCGGCCAAGGCGTTCCAGCGCGACGGAAAACTGTCGGGCATCTCGACGGGCATGCGCGACCTCGACACCAAGATGGGCGGCCTGCAGCACTCCGACCTCATCATCGTCGCGGGCCGTCCCGGCATGGGCAAGACCTCGCTCGCGACCAACATCGCCTACAATGTCGCCCGAGCCTACGTTCCGGAACTCCAGGCCGACGGCACCACGAAGGCCGCCAATGGCGGCGTGATCGGCTTTTTCTCCTGCGAAATGTCGGCCGACCAGCTCGCCACGCGTATCGTGGCCGAGCGCACCGGTGTTCCCTCTTCCCACATCCGCCGCGGCGGCATCTCGGAAGCCGATTTCGAGAAGATCCGGGAGGTCTCGATCGAGCTGCAATCGCTGCCGTTCTATGTCGACGCCACCGGCGGCCTGTCGATCGCGCAGCTGATGGCGCGCGCGCGCCGGCTGAAGCGCCAGAAGGGTCTCGATCTCCTGGTGATCGACTACATCCAGCTGCTCTCGGGTTCGAGCAAGCGCGCCAGCGACAGCCGCGTGCAGGAAATCACGGAGATCACGACCAGCCTCAAGGCGCTCGCCAAGGAGCTCAACGTTCCCGTGATCGCGCTGTCCCAGCTATCGCGCCAAGTCGAGTCCCGCGACGACAAACGGCCGCAGCTCTCCGACTTGCGTGAATCCGGATCAATCGAACAGGACGCCGACGTTGTGCTGTTCGTTTACCGCGAGGAATATTACCTCGCCATGAAGGAACCCCGCCCCGGCACGCCTGAACACGAGAAGTGGCAGCTCGACATGAGTCTTGCGCACGGAAAGGCCGAGGTCATCATCGGCAAGCAGCGCCACGGCCCGACCGGCACCGTCGATTTGGCGTTCGAAGCCTCGGTCACGCGGTTCGGCGACCTGGCACCCGACAGTCAGCTGCCGGCTCGCAGCGACAACGACTACTGAGTTCCTTGAACCGGACCTACCTCTTGCGTAAAACGGCGCCATGACAATGGCGTCCGCCCCGAAATCGATCCCGCAATCCGGCCCACTCTCCGCGGAGGCCAACCAGGCCGCCGCGCTCGCGGCCTATGGCGGCGTGCTGACCGTCGATCTCGACGCGATCATCGCCAATTGGCGCAAGCTCGAGAAGACGGCGGTGCCGGCCGAATGTTCGGCGGTGATCAAGGCCGATGCCTATGGCTGCGGCGCCGAGCAGGTGTCGCGAGCCCTCAGCAAAGCCGGCTGCAAGACCTTCTTCGTCGCCACCATCGAGGAAGCGCGCAAGGTGCGCGCCGCCGTTCCCGAGCCCACGATCTACGTGCTCGGCGGCTACTTCCAGAACACCGGCGAGCACTACGCCAAGATCAATTGCCGTCCGGTGATCGGCGATCTCAACGAGCTCGCCGAATGGGACGTGTTCTGCCGCCGCACCGGCTGGAACGGGGGCGCTGCCATTCACATCGACACCGGCATGAACCGGCTCGGGCTGACGCTGTCGGAAGCGCAGGCCATCATCCCCCGCATCAATGCCGGCGATCACGGCATCACGCTGGTGATGAGCCATCTGGTCTCGGCCGAGCAGCTCAACAGCCCGATCAATGCCAGACAGCTCGCGGCCTTCCGCAGCATCGCCAGTGAGTTCACAGGCGTGCCGGCGGCACTCGCCAACTCCTCCGGCATCTTCCTCGGCGCGCCGTTCCAGTTCGACCTGGTGCGGCCGGGAGCTGCGCTCTACGGCGTCAACCCGACGCCGGAGGCCGACAATCCCATGCAGCAGGTGGTCGACCTCAAGGCGCGCATCGTGCAGATCCGCACCATCGATCGCGGCGAGACCGTCGGCTATGGCGGCACCTGGACCGCGCGGCGTCCGACGAAACTCGCGATCATCGCGGTCGGTTACGCCGACGGCTATTTCCGCGCTGCGAGCTCCAATGACGGCACCCGCGGCGCCGATGTCATCGTGGCCGGCAAGCGCTGCCCTATCGCGGGCCGCATCTCCATGGACCTGATCGCGATCGACATCACCGATCTGGCGCCGAACGCGGTGCGGCGCGGCCACATGGTGACGCTGCTCGGCGAAGGCATCACCGTCGACGAGCTCGCGCACCATTTCGGCACGATCGGCTATGAGGTGCTGACCAGCCTCGGCCACCGCTATGCCCGCGTCTACAAGGGCGGCAATGTCGAGGAGCCGCTGACGAAGCCGGAGCCCGCGTCGAACGCCGGGCAGCCGCCCGTCCCGCCGCCAATCGAGCAGCCGCCGCTGCAGAGTTAAACGCGCGCGTGCCCCGGACGCAGCGCAGTGCGCCGCACTTCGCGGCGTAATGCGCTGCAGAGCCGGGGCCTATCTCTCGACAGCGTAGCGTGTCGCCTTCTGGATCCCGGCTCGCGCTCCGCGCGTCCGGGACACGAGGGCTACTTCTTCTTTCTACTGTCCAGCGCTGTCTTGCAGGTGGCGCTGAGCTGGTCGCGCTTGGCGTTGAGACAGGCGACGATGCCGCCGCCCGGCGCGATGCCGGCGCAGAATTTGTCATAGTCCGCCTTGCACGCGCCGCGCGTTTCGGCTGACTGTGCCGTGGCCCCGGAGAACGCGACGACGAAGGCAGTAGCGGCAAAGCTCAATTTGAACATTGTATCTCCGAGGACGGAAGGCAGGAGCCGGTAGCTCTACATGAAGATCGCGACATTCAACATCAACAACATCAACCGCCGCCTGCCCAATCTGTTGGCATGGCTGCGCGCGGCGAAGCCCGATGTCGTCGCGCTTCAGGAGTTGAAGGCAAGTGATGGCGAATTTCCGGCGGCCGCCATCGAAAAGGCCGGCTATGGCGCGGTGTGGCGTGGACAAAAGACATGGAACGGCGTTGCCATCCTCGCCCGCAACGCCGAGCCTGTGCTGACGCGCGACCGGTTGCCGGGAAAGCCCGCCGATCTCGAAGCGCGCTACATCGAGGCCGCCGTGCGCGGCGTCATCGTCACCAGCATCTACCTGCCCAACGGCAATCCGCAGCCGGGGCCGAAATTCGATTACAAGCTCGACTGGTTCGCGCGGCTGCGGCGCCACGCCAAGACCTTCATCAAGCAGGACCTGCCGGTGGTGCTGGCCGGCGACTACAACGTCGCGCCCACGGAGATCGACATCTATCCGACGCGCTCATGGGACAAGGATGCGCTGATCCAGCCGAAGAGCCGCGCGGCCTTTGCCGCGCTGGTCGAGCAAGGCTGGTGCGACGCGATCCGCGAATTGCATCCTGACAAGCGCATCTACACGTTCTGGGACTACATGCGGAACCGCTGGCCGCGCGATGCGGGCCTGCGGCTCGACCATCTCCTGCTCAGCCCGGCCCTCGCCCCGCGTCTCGCCAAAGCCGGCGTCGACAAGAAGATCCGCGGCGAGGATGGCGCAAGCGACCACGCGCCGGCGTGGGTGGTGTTGCGGTGACCCTCACCACAAATTCCTGCCGTCGATCACGTTCACCGGCACGGCCTCCAGATCGAAATCGTCGAACAGGCGCGCATTGACGGCGACCTTGGGATTGTCGAAATCGGGCTTGCCGCTCGACCAGTCCGGCGACTCCGAAAAGGTGCCGCAGCCGCACGTCGCGCAAAAATGGTGTTTGACGGTGCGGCTGCCCCAGAGATAGGTCGCGACGTTCTCCGGCGGCGACAGCAATCGAAATTGCGCAGGCTTGTAATAGGCCCACAGCGCGCCGCGCTTGGCGCAGAGCGTGCAGGTGCAGCGCGTCACGCTCGAAGGCGCCTCCGTCACCTCGAACACCGTCTCACCGCAATGACAGCTTGCCTCGATCGGCATGATCCGCTCCCGTTTTGTCAGGAGCGCGGTCGTAGCCGGCCGCTGCTGCCAACATGCTGTCAGCAGCGGCACGGTCAAAACAAAAAGGTGAAAACAACCCCATGCACAGTAGGAGACCTCAGTCCGGTCACACAGCGCACCGCGCCGGCGTGAGAGGCTCTTCAGGTGGCCCCCTCATCGGGAATATTGAGAACATTGCCGCAGGCCTTACAATGGACGGCGTCGGCATCATGCCTCTGGAGTCCGCAAGTCGGGCACGGAAATCGCACCTTGTGCGGACTGAGCAGTGCGCGGGCGAGATTGAAGAACAGCGTGACGCCGAAAATCATGATCACGACGGTGATCAAGCGGCCGACCGTGCCCGGCAGGGTAATGTCGCCGAAGCCGGTCGTCGTCAGTGCCGTGACGGTGAAATACAGGGCATCGGCATAGTTCCGGATCTCATCGTTCCGAAACTTCTGGGTCTCGTAAACGATGCCGGTCATGACGAAGATGAAGACCGCCAGATTCGTGACGGCGAAGATGACGTCTTCATTGCGACGAAAGAATGGAGAATCGAGGCGGAGCCTCACCAGCATCTGGTAGTCGCGAAGCAGCCCCAACGTCCGCAGGATCCGGAGAAAGCCGCCCGCTTCGCCGGCAAGCGGCGCCAGGAAGGACACGATCGCGACCATGTCTGCCCAGGTCGCGAGCTGGGTGAACTTCCGAAGCGGATGCCGATCGACCAGGAGCCGAGCCGAGAAGTCGAGAAGCAGTATGGCGCCGAACAGAACATCGAGCGTCTCGACGATGTCACTGGGCTGCAGGAACGAGGTTGCAATGATGAACAGCACCGTCACGATATCGAAGACGAGCAGCGCATAGCGGAAGCGCACGCCGTCGGGCGTTGCGCCCTCGTAAAGGCGGCGGACCTTGCTTCGGAGAGACGTTATGGTCACGGCACCATGATCGCGGTTCGCACGAATGATGCCAACTCGGAACGGGTGCCGCAAGGTCCGCTCCAATCGCGCTGTTTCTGCCGGAGCAGCAGAACGTTGCCGCCCCCGAAAGAATGGCGCGCGCAATTCAGGAACGAGGAGAACGAGGCAGCACTCGAGACAATGTTCGCCCTCTCCGGTCCCTCCGGCTAGACTGCTCCGATTCCCGGAGCGCTCCTCTTGGCCTTTCTCTTCGTCCTCACCGTCGGTCTCGCCGCCGGCACCATCTCAGGCATCGTCGGCACCGGCTCGTCGATCATGCTGATGCCGGTGCTGGTCTATGCCTACGGGCCGAAGGAGGCCGTGCCGATCATGGCGGTGGCCTCCGTGATGGCGAACTTCTCCCGGATCCTGGCGTGGTGGCGCGAGGTCGATTGGCGGGCCTGTGCGGCCTATTCGGTCACGGGCATTCCGGCGGCGGCGCTCGGCGCGCGGACGTTGCTGGCACTGCCCGCGCATGCCGTCGATCTCGCCATCGGCCTCTTCCTGATCGCGATGGTGCCGGTGCGGCACTGGCTGGCGCGGCACGACCTCAAGGCCAATCTCTGGCATCTTGCGATCGGCGGCGCGGTGATCGGCTATCTCACCGGCATCGTGGTCTCGACCGGGCCGCTCAGCGTGCCGCTGTTCCTGTTCTACGGCCTGTCCAAGGGCGCCTTTCTCGCCACGGAGGCGGCCTCCTCGCTTGGCCTCTATTTCGCGAAGTCAGTGACGTTCGAACGTTTCGGCGCGCTGACTGGCGAGGTCTTCATCAAGGGACTGATCGCGGGCTCCTCGCTGATGTCGGGCGCCTTCATCGCCAAGCGCTTCGTGCTGCACCTGAAGCCGGACGTGTTCCGCCTGGTGATGGACGCGATCATGATCGCCGCCGGGCTCTCGATGCTCTGGAACGCAGCGCAGCCGTAACCCGGCCACGGCTCAGGCAGCGAATTCCGGGGTGATCGATGGGCTGTCAGCGATGACGCGGCTCGCCGCCGCCGGCTGGCCATCGAGCCATTGCAGCACGGCCTCGAGCGGCTGCGGCCGCTGGTAGAGGAATCCCTGTCCGAGCCGCACGCCCATCTCGCGCATGGCCGCGGCCTGCTCGGCGCGCTCGATGCCTTCGGCGACCAATGTCAGCCCCAACGTGGCGGCGAGCGATGCGATGACGCCGACGATCGCCTTGTCCTCCGCGCTGCCAGGAATTTCGCTGATGAATGCCTTGTCGATCTTCACCTTGTCGAGCGGAAACCGGCGCAGATGGGCGAGCGAAGAGTAGCCGGTGCCGAAATCGTCGAGCGCGATCGTGGCGCCCAGGCGCCGCAGGCGATGCAGCGTTTCGGAGGCGCTGGCGATGTTGTTGATCAGCGATCCCTCGGTGATCTCGAGCTCGAGCATCGATGCCGCGACACCGAAGCGCGCGCAGGTCGCGCGCAGCTCGGCGGCGAGCGAATGGTCGGCAAGCTCGGACGGCGGCAGATTGATCGCGATCCGGATCTGCGGCCTGCCCGCAGCCGCCAATTGCTGCAAGGCCTGGCAGGCATCGGTCAGCACGTACCGGGTCAGCCGCGCATTGTTGCCGCTGCGCTCGATCAGCGGCAAGAATTCGCCGGGGCCGATCACGCCGTGCTCGGGATGGCGCCAGCGGATCAGCGCTTCCAGGCCGAGCACCTCATGGCTGCCGAGATCGACCTGGCTCTGGTACCAGACCTCGAACTGGCCTTCGGCAAAGCCGGTGGGAATGGCGAGCTCGAGATCCCTGCGGCGGCGATAGTCGCGCTGGAGCGCTTCGTCCAGCACGGCGACCGTGCCGGGCGCCTTGCTCTTGGCATGATAGAGCGCGATGTCGGCGAGCGTCGGCAGATGCGACAGCTCCGGATCGTCGGCGTGGCGCACGGCAAGTCCGATGCTGGCGCGCGGCACCACCTGCTTGTCGTGGAGGCGGATCGGCTCGGAAATGGCATCCAGCACGCGTTGAGCGAATGCGTGCGCGGCCTGTTCGTCGCGCACCTCGGGGCGAATGACGACGAACTCGTCGCCGCCGAGCCGGGCAACCCAGTCCTCGGCTTCGACCGCGCGACGAAGACGCTGCGAGATCTGGACCAGGAACGCATCGCCCGCCTCGTGTCCGAAGGTGTCGTTGATGCCCTTGAAATCGTCGAGATCGATGAAGCAGAACGCGACCAGCGTATCCGCCGCGCCTCCATTCTGGCTCGTCACGGCGAGGCGCTCGGTCAGGGAGCGCCGGTTCGGCAGCCCGGTCAGCGGATCGTGCGTCGCCATGTGCCCGAGCCGGTCCAGCGCGCCTGACGTCGTGTGCTGCATGGCGTTGAAGGCGCGCGCGAGCTGGCCAAATTCGTTCGAGGACGTGACATCAGCCGGATAGGCCCGGCCGTCCTGCTTGCTGCGCTGGATCGCCGACATCATGGCCGCGAGCGGCCTGCCGATGAAGATGTTGGCGGAGATCCGCATGGCGATCAGGGTCGCGAAGGTTGCGAGCAGCCCGACGACGAGCAGCAGCATCAGGCGGCTGCCCGCATCCGCGTAGAGCGCCGTACGCGAATAGGCGATGGCGATGCGGCCGGCCTGAACGGCCATATTGCCGTTGCTGTAGCGGATCGGGTGCGAGACCTCAGCAACCGACTGGCCTTCCGAGCGCGCGACCACACGGGCGATCGCGGCGCCGGTATCGTCATAGACGGCCGCCGCCGCGATGGTCTCGTCGTGCATGATCTCGTTGAGCACGGCCGTGACCTGGTCGTAGCGCATCTTCCAGAGCGGCTCGGCGATCAGCTCGGCGCGGCTCTCGGCGACGCGGGCCATGCGGGCGTCGAGCTGCCTCAGCCGCGACCAGAAGCTCGATGCCTCGACGCCGGCGGAGGCGAGCAATTGCACCAGCAGCAGAACGGGCACGGTGGCCCAGATCATCGCGTGGACGACCGAGCGCAAGCGCGGTGGCTCTTCCTGCTGGTTGCGATCCGGATCGGTCATCGCCTCATCCTTGCGCATCAATCCGCAACGCCTTCGGCAAGCGGCAGCGACGAGATGAGCGCACCGACGGAGAAGTCATATTGACCGCAGCGCCCGGCCTGCGCCCGGAACCGCGTGAAGTCGATCCGGTCAAACGCCCGGGTCCTGATGAGATCGCCGACCGACGCGAGATTGTCGCGGGTGATTGCCGACGTCTTGACCTCGACGCGGGGCGAAACGGCGGCGAAATCGCAGCCGTCGGCATAGTCGCGCAGCAGAACGACGGACCAGCCGCCGAGCAGGAAATGCCCGCCATCGGTCAGCAGCATGCGGCCGGCCTTGATCTCGCGCATCGCATCCTCCGACCAGTTGAGGCCGACCACCTGGATGTTCTGGCCGGGCACGAGGCCCGCGGCGATTGCCGCACGCAGCGCGCCGAGCGCCATCGGATCGTTTCCAGCCCAGATCCCGGCAGGCCGGATTTCCTTGCGTGCGGCCCAGCTCAGATAGTTTGCCGTAACCCGCTCGGCCTCGGACTGCGTCCAGTTGGCGAACAACATGCGGTCCACCACGACGTCGGACGCAGTATCCACCGCGAGCTTGAGACCGGCGTTGCGGGCGATCGAGGCGGGCGTGGTCTCGTCGCCTCCGATGCCGAGAATGTGGATCTTGCCGTCCGCGCTCTGCCATTTCTCGGCACGCGCGGCCGTGATCAGCGCGTCGGCCATCCGCGCGCCCGCGGTCTGAAGATCGGTCGTGATGTCGCCGAGCCAGGTCTTGAGCTTTTGCCTCGGCGGTCCAAGACGCACCGCGTCCTCGCCGATCAGCGTGTTCGAAAGCAGCAGCGTCTTGACGCCCGCGGCTTCGGCGGCCTCCAGGATGGGAACGGCGGCGGATTCCTCGTTCGACAGGATGAGGAAGTCCGGCTTGTCGGCACGGGCCACCACGCCGAAGCCGAGCTCCTGCATGGTGCGGTAGTTCCGCTCGCTGGTCAGCACCTCGACATGCGCGTCGAGCTTGCGGCCGGCGGCCTGCATGGTCTGCGCGACCATGTCCCAATAGACCTCGCCGGACTTGCCGGGATTGACGAAGACGATGTTGAGGGGCTTGGCAAGGCTGCGGCCAGCGGACCCGAAAACGCCGCAGGCCACGCCCGCCGCGAGCAATATTCGCAGAAATCTCGTCATCTTCGCCGCCCCCGTTGGTTCCGAGATTGGACCCCCGTCCGCTAAGAATTGGCAAAATCCAGCCGGGCACGGCGGCACAGAGCTAACGAAGGGTATATCTCCGGTGCCAAATTGAGATATTCGAAGCTCCGGCGATCGGCCCGCCATTCCGTGCTATCAGCACATCCGAAACCCGCGACTCGCTGTCCCCATGGCCAAATCCACGCTGTCCTTCGTCTGCCAGAACTGCGGCGCGGCCTATAACCGCTGGCAGGGCAAGTGCGAGTCCTGCGGCGAGTGGAATACGCTCGCGGAAGAAGACACCAGCGGCAGCGTGCCGGTGTCGATCCGCTCCAAACGCAAGGGCCGAACGTTTGCGCTGGAGAGCCTTGCCGGCAAGAGCCCGGACGCGCCGCGCCTGTCCTCGGGGATGACCGAGCTCGACCGTGTCACCGGCGGCGGCTTCGTGCGCGGCTCGGTGCTGCTGGTCGGCGGCGATCCCGGCATCGGCAAGTCGACGCTGCTGACGCAGGCGACCAGTCTCCTGGCGCGTGCCGGCCACCGCGTCGTCTACATCTCCGGCGAAGAGGCAGTCGCCCAGGTGCGCCTGCGTGCCGAGCGGCTCGGGCTGTCGGACGCGCCGGTGCAGCTCGCGGCCGAGACCTCGGTCGAGGACATCGTCTCGACGCTGTCGGAGGGCGCAGTGCCCCGGCTGATCGTGATCGACTCGATCCAGACCATGTGGACCGACACGGTGGAATCGGCGCCCGGCACGGTGACGCAGGTGCGCGCTTCGGCGCAGGCGCTGATCCGCTTCGCCAAGAAGACCGGAGCCGCCATCATCCTGGTCGGCCATGTCACCAAGGACGGCCAGATCGCTGGCCCCCGCGTGGTCGAGCATATGGTCGATGCGGTGATGTCGTTCGAGGGCGAAGGCTCGCAGCAATTCCGCATCCTGCGCGCGGTGAAGAACCGCTTCGGTCCGACCGACGAGATCGGCGTGTTCGAGATGACCGGCCTTGGCCTGCGCGAGGTCACCAACCCGTCGGAGCTGTTCCTGTCCGAGCGCGATCTCGGCACGCCCGGCACGGCGGTCTTCGCCGGCATCGAGGGCACGAGGCCCGTTCTGGTCGAATTGCAGGCACTGGTGGCCCCAACCTCGCTCGGCACCCCGCGCCGGGCCGTGGTCGGCTGGGATCCGAGCCGGCTCTCGATGGTGCTGGCCGTGCTGGAGGCCCATTGCGGGGTCAAGCTGTCCGGCCACGACGTCTATCTTAACGTTGCCGGCGGCCTGCGCATCCACGAGCCCGCGGCCGATCTCGCCGCCGCCGCGGCCCTGGTGTCGTCGCTGGTTAATGCGCAGTTACCCACCGATGCCGTCTATTTCGGCGAAATCTCGCTGTCGGGCGTGGTGCGCCCGGTGGCGCAGACCCCGGCCCGGCTGAAGGAGGCGGCAAAGCTCGGCTTTCAGCGCGCGGTGCTGCCCGAATCGGCACGGGGCGATGCGGGCGGCGACGCCGGCCTGTCCCTGAACACGGTGAACAGCCTGACGACACTGGTCGCCGAGATCGCAGCCCGGGGCTCCCGCCGGGGCGAATCCAGCGCGCAGCCAGAGAAAAATGCCACACCGGCAAGATTCCGCCGCGGAGAGGGTTAGGTGGAGGTGACGCCGGAGGCCCTCGCCGCTATACAGCCGTCACAAAAGCAGCATGGGATTGCGTGGTTGCGGCCTTGCCGGGAACGCCGTCTGCCCTTCTTTTAGGGCAGCGGCCAAACACCGATTCGCTAGAGCACCTTTGAAGTACGAGCGGACCAGACCAGCCGATGCCAGTAACACTCCTCGACCTGATCCTGCTCGGTGTGATGCTGATCTCGGGCCTGCTCGCCATGGTCCGCGGCTTCATGCGCGAAATCCTGTCGATCGCAGCCTGGGGTGCGGCGGCGATCGTGACGCTGTATTCCTTCTCGAAGCTGCTGCCGACCGCCAAGAGCTATTTCAACAACGACACGGTCGCGAGCGTGGTCGTGGTCGCGGGCGTGTTCGTCGGCACCCTGGTCGTGGTCTCCGTCATCACGGTCCGGATCTCCGACATGATCCTGGATTCGCGGATCGGCGCGCTGGATCGCACCCTCGGCTTCCTGTTTGGGCTGGCTCGCGGGCTTTTGATCGTGGTGGTTGCCTTCCTGTTCTTCACCTGGCTGGTGCCGGACAAGCAGCGGCCGGACTGGGTCACCGGGGCCAAGTCCCGCGTCGTGCTCCAGGGAACCGGCGATTGGCTGATGGCCCTCTTGCCTGACGACCCCGAGAACACCATCTTGAAGAGATTCAAGAAAAACAAACCAGATGATGATCAAGCTGAATCCGAGCAGCAGCCTTCGGGCAGTGGCGACGGGTACAGTAAATCGGCTCGTGACGGCATGAAAAAGCTGATCGAGAAACCTGCGGCGCGTTGAAAGAGCCCTAGAGAGAGGCGAGAACGAGATGCGACACCCTGACCAGGACGCCCTGCTTGATCTCGATCGAAACGCCGGTCCAGGCCCGGCCGCACTCGAGCTTCAGGACGATCTGGAAGGCGATACGCTGCGCGAGGAATGCGGCGTCTTCGGCATCTACGGTCACCCTGATGCGGCGGCCATCACCGCGCTGGGCCTTCACGCCCTGCAGCACCGCGGCCAGGAGGCCGCCGGCATCGTCTCCTACGACGGCAGCCGCTTTCATTCAGAACGCCGCCTCGGCCTCGTCGGCGACACCTTCTCCCGCCGCGAGGTGATCGACCGCCTGCCCGGCAGTGTCGCGGTCGGCCAT
Organism: Bradyrhizobium sp. SPXBL-02; assembly: GCF_051853065.1. Taxonomy (NCBI): domain Bacteria; kingdom Pseudomonadati; phylum Pseudomonadota; class Alphaproteobacteria; order Hyphomicrobiales; family Nitrobacteraceae; genus Bradyrhizobium; species Bradyrhizobium sp. SPXBL-02. The sequence goes on from NZ_CP182474.1 coordinate 4,659,728, forward strand.
GTCCGCTACGCCACGACCGGCGCCACCATCCTGCGCAACGTGCAGCCGCTGTTCGCCGAGCTCAATGCCGGTGGCCTTGCGGTCGCCCACAACGGCAACCTCTCCAACGGCCTGACGCTGCGCCGCGAACTCGTCAAGAACGGCGCGATGATGCAGTCGACCTCCGACACCGAGGTGATCCTGCATCTGGTGGCGCGCTCGAGGCGCAGCCGCTTCATCGAGCGCTATATCGACGCGCTGCGCGAGATCGAAGGCGCCTATGCACTGGTCTCGCTGACCAACAAGAAGCTGGTCGGCGCGCGCGATCCACGCGGCATCCGCCCGCTGGTGCTCGGCGAGCTCGACGGCTGCCCGATCCTGACGTCTGAGACCTGCGCGCTCGACATCATCGGCGCCCGCTTCGTGCGCGACATCGAGCCCGGCGAGGTCATCGTGTTCGACGAGAACGGCCAGGACATCCACAAGCCGTTCCCGCCGATGGCGCCGCGCCCCTGCATCTTCGAATACATCTACTTCTCGCGGCCGGATTCCATCGTCCACGGCCGCTCGGTCTACGAGGTGCGCAAGAATTTCGGCGCGCAGCTCGCACGCGAGAGCCATGTGCCTGTCGACGTCGTTGTGCCGGTGCCGGATTCCGGCGTGCCCGCGGCGGTCGGCTACAGCCAGCATTCGGGCGTGCCGTTCGAGCTCGGCATCATCCGCAACCATTATGTCGGCCGCACCTTCATCCAGCCGACGCAGGCGATCCGCGAATCCGGCGTGCGCATGAAGCACTCGGCCAACCGCGCCGCGATCGAAGGCAAGCGCATCATCCTGATCGACGACTCCCTGGTGCGCGGCACCACCTCGAAGAAGATCGTGCGCATGATGCGCGATGCCGGCGCCAAGGAGGTGCATTTCCGTCTCGCCTCGCCACCGATCCTCTACCCTGACTATTACGGCATCGACCTGCCCGACCGCGGCGGCCTGCTGGCAGCGACGCATTCGCTGGAGGAGATGCGCGAGCTCATCGGTGCGGACTCACTCGCCTTCCTGTCGATCGACGGCATGTACCGCGCCATGGGCGAGCCCGGCCGCGATCCCGCCAATCCAAAGTTCGCGGATCACTGCTTCACCGGCGTCTATCCGACCCATCTTACCGACCAGACCCAGACCGAGCCGCAGCCGCGGCAGCTGTCGCTGCTGGCGGAGGCGAGCTGACGGCGAACGCGTCATCGCGGGGCAGTCCGTAAGGACCGAACTATGGTGCGCAATTGCGCACCTGAGGATCTCGACATGTTGCCTCAAACCTCTGGATTCCAGGTTCGATGCTTCGCATCGCCCCGGAATGACGACCATGCGGGGGCTTGTCCCGGCCGTCCACGGCTGTAAAACCCCGCCATGACAAAGCCCTTCGCTGACCGTATCGCTCTCGTCACCGGCGCCTCGCGCGGCATCGGCTATGCCACCGCTATCGCACTGGCCAAAGCCGGGGCGCATATCGTTGCCACCGCGCGTACGCAAGGCGGGCTCGAAGAGCTCGACGACGAGATCCGGAAAGAGGGTGGCAGTGCCACCCTGGTGCCGCTCAACCTCACCGATTCCGACGGCATCGCGCGTCTCGGCGCCGGCCTGCACGATCGCTACGGCAAGCTCGACATCCTCGTCGGCAATGCCGGCGTGCTCGGCCCTTCCTCGCCGATCGGCCATATCGAGCTGAAGACCTTCAACGAGGTGATGGCGGTGAACGTCTCCGCGAATTTCCAGCTGATCCGCTGCATGGAGCCGCTGCTGAAGCAGTCCGATGCCGGCCGCGCCGTGTTCATCACCTCGGGTGCCGCCAACAAGGCCACCGCTTACGTCAGCCCCTACGCGGCGTCCAAGGCCGCACTGGAGACGCTGGCACGCGCCTGGGCACAGGAAACCGCAAACACGAAGCTGCGTGTCAATCTGTTCAATCCCGGCCCGGTGCGCACCCGCATGCGCGCAACGCTGATGCCCGGCGAGGATCCGGCGACGCTCGACACGCCCGAGCAGGTTGCCGAATTCATCGTGCCGCTGTGCGCGCCCGACTGGACCGAGACCGGCAAGTTCTACGACTACAAGACCCGCACCCTGATGAGCTTCCGCGCTCCGGCCTGATTGCCTTCGGACGCCATGCCCGGGGCATGGCCATACCGCCGAAGTCGGTGCCGGAAAGCGCAATCAGAAATTCACGCTGACATCGCACGCGCTGAAATAGCGTCTCAACGCATTTTGCCCAAAAGTTAACCGAAGGATGACGCTAGGACGCAGCGTCATCCGGCTTTAGGTGCATTGCCGTCGGCCGTGGGACACGGTAGAGCGATCACTTGGAACAAGGCTCCCAAAGAGAGCCGTTCGCATATTTGACAATGGAGGAAGCCTTTTATGACGATGCCCGCACGCCGCACCGCGGCCCTTCTGGCCTGTGCCGCTTTCGGCTTTGCCACATCCGCCTTCGCGCAGGACAAGACCATCAAGATCGGCGTGCTCAACGACATGTCGAGCCTCTATGCCGACATCGGCGGCCCGAACTCGGTCGCGGCAGTGAAGATGGCGGTCGAGGATTCCGGCCTGAAGGCGAAGGGCTGGACCATCGAGGTGCTCTCCGGCGATCACCAGAACAAGCCCGACATCGGCGTCAACATCGCCCGGCAATGGATCGACGCCGACAAGGTCGACGCCATCGCCGACACGCCGAGCTCCGGCGTGGCGCTCGCGGTGAGCAATCTCGTCAAGGAAAAGAACGCGGTGCTGCTCAATTCAGGTGCGGCCACCGCCGACCTCACCGGCAAGGCCTGCACGCCCAACACCGTGTCCTTCACCTACGACACCTACATGCTCGCCAACGGCACCGGCAAGGCGCTGACCAAGGCGGGCGGCGACAGCTGGTTCTTCCTCACCGCGGATTACGCGTTCGGCCATGCGCTGGAGCGTGATACCGGCGCGGTCGTCACGGCGACCGGCGGCAAGGTGCTCGGCGGCGTCAAGCACCCGCTGAACACGGCGGACTTCTCCTCCTTCCTGCTGCAGGCGCAGTCCTCCAAGGCCAAGATCATCGGCCTTGCCAACGCGGGCGGCGACACCACCAACGCGATCAAGCAGGCCGCCGAATTCGGCATCGTCCAGGGCGGACAGAAGCTCGCCGCGCTGCTACTGTTCATCAACGACGTGCACTCGCTCGGCCTGAAGACGGCGCAGGGCCTGACCTTCACCGAATCCTTCTACTGGGACCTCAACGACCAGACCCGCGAATGGTCGAAGCGCTTCCAGAAGGTCTCGCCCAAGGGCTCGATGCCCTCGATGACGGTTGCGGGGCTCTACGCCGAGATCCTGCATTACCTGAAGGCAATGGAAGCGCTCGGCAGCAATCCGCATGACGGCGCCAAGGTCGTCGCCAAGATGAAGGAGCTGCCGACCGACGATCCGCTGTTCGGCAAGGGCCCGCTGCGCCAGGACGGACGCCGCCTCATCCCCGCCTATCTGTTCGAGGTGAAGAAGCCCGAGGAGTCGAAGGGACCGTGGGACTATTACAAGCTGGTCGCCACCATCGCGCCGGAGGATGCGGCCAAGCCGCTCAAGGACAGCGACTGCCCGCTGGTGAAGAAGTGACCGTGTAGCGGTCATCCCGGGATGGTGCGCACGGGACCGCGAAGCGCGGCCCGCAGCACCAGACCCGGGATCTCGCGCGACAAGCGGCACTGCCGTAGGGTGGGCAAAGCGAAGCGTGCCCTCCATTTCTCGATATCGCATAAAGATGGTGGGCACGGCGCTTACGCGCCTTTGCCCACCCTACGAGACCGTCTTCGTAACGCCCAGCGAGCGCACCGCGATCGCAACGCACACCACCATCAGCACCGCTGCGAGCAGGAACGGCGCGCCGGGCAGATGCAGCGGCGCGCTGGCGCCGATGAAGTAGGAAAACGTCAGCGTGAACAGGAACGGGCCGACGAGCTGCGACACGCTCTGCACGCTCGCGGTCGCGCCCTGCAGCTGGCCCTGCTGCTCCGGCGCGACGAGCCGCGTCATCAGCGCTTGCGAGGCGGCACCGGAGATGCCCCACAGCGCCAGAACGGGAATCCCGAGCCATGACAGCGGTCCGGTCGGCGCAGCGCCGAGGACCAAGAAGCCGACCGCGCCACAGCAGAGGCCGAGCAGCAGCGCGTTCCGCTCGCCAAGCGCGCGCACGATGGGGCCGATCGCAAACCCCTGCACCACCATGGCGCAGATGCCGACCATAGCGAGCGTCAAGCCCACCGTCTTGGAATCCCAGCCATAGCGATAGGTCGCATAGAGCACGAAGGTCGAGGGCAGCACGACGTGGGCGACCTGCGCGATGAAGTTGACGATCGACAAGGCGGCCAGCGCCGCATTGGAGCGCAGCAGCTGCAGCGCCCCGAGCGGATTAGCGCTGCGCCAGTGGAACGGCGCGCGCTTGTCGGGTGCAAGCGACTCCGGCAGCACGAACAGGCCATAGAGCGCGTTGGCGAAGCTCAGGGCCGCCGAGGCCCAGAACGGCAGGCGCGGATCGATATCGCCGAGCAGGCCGCCGAGCGCCGGCCCTAAGATGAAGCCGGCGCCGAAGGCCGCCCCAATCCGGCCGAAAACCGCCGCACGCCGTTCCGGCGGCGTGATGTCGGCGATATAGGCGAAGGCGGTCGAGATGCTCGCCGAGGTGATGCCGGAGATGACGCGGCCGACGAACAGCCACGCAAGCGACGGCGCCAGCGCCATCAAGACGTAATCGGCCGCGAGCCCGAAATTCGACAGCAGCACCACCGGCCGCCGTCCGAAACGATCCGACAGCGCCCCGAGCACCGGCGAGAACACGAACTGCATCAAGGCCCAGGCGGTGCCGAACACGCCGAATATGCGCGCGGCATGTGCGGTGTCGTTGTCGACGAAACTTTCGATCAGCTTCGGCAGGATCGGCATGATCACGCCGAGCGCGAGCATGTCGAGGAGGATGGTGACGAAGATGAAGGCGACGGCGCCGCCCCTGGCCGGCGCTGCGCCGTGCACCACCACTTCGCCCGCGCCGTCGCTCACGACGGCCGCTTGCGCTTGTGCGCGAAGGGATTGGCCTTCTCGCGCAGCGTGATGCGCACCGGCGTGCCCGGCAGCTCGAAGGTCTCGCGCATCGAATTGGTGAGATAGCGCAAGTAGGATTGCGGCACGGCGTCCGCGCGCGAGCAGAACAGCACGAAGCTCGGCGGGCGCGCCTTGGTCTGGGTGATGTAGTTCAGCTTCAGCCTGCGGCCGGAGACCGCGGGCGGCGGGTTGGCCTGGATCGCCTGCTCGAACCAGCGATTGAGTGCTGAGGTCGGCACGCGCCGGTTCCAGATCGCATAGGCGTCCTGGATCGCCTGCATCAGGCGGTCGATGCCCTCGCCCATCAGGCCCGAGACGGCGACGATGGGCACGCCCTTGAGCTGCGGCAGCCAATGGTCGGCATCGCGGCGCAGACCCGAGATCGCGCCGCCGCCCTTGGTCTCCATCAGATCCCATTTGTTGACGGCCAGCACGACCGCCCGTCCCTCGCGCTCGATCAGGTCGGCAATGCGCAGGTCCTGCTCCTCGAAGCGGTTCTGCGTGTCCATCATCAGCACGACCACTTCGGCAAAGCGCACCGCGCGCAGCGCGTCGGCGACCGAGAGTTTCTCCAGCTTCTCCTCGATGCGCGAGCGCCGGCGCAGGCCCGCGGTGTCGAACACGCGAAAGTCGCGGCCCTTCCAGTTGATCTCGACGGCGATGGAGTCGCGCGTGGTGCCGGCCTCGGGGCTCGTCAGCAGGCGCTCCTCGCCGAGCAGATGGTTGATCAGCGTCGACTTGCCGGCATTGGGCCGGCCGACGATGGCGACCCGGATCGGGCGCGTCGCGGCCTCTTCCTCGGTGAGCGGCGCGTCGTCCTCATCCTCGTCTTCCTCGACGGGCTCCGGCATCAGCCCGGCGAGCGCGTCGTAGAGCTCGCCCATGCCCTCGCCGTGCTCGGCCGAGATCTGGATGGGATCGCCGAGGCCGAGCGCGAACGCTTCCATCGCACCGGCATCACCGTGCTTGCCCTCGCTCTTGTTGGCGACGAGCAGCACCGGCTTGTTGGCCTTGCGGGCGAAATCGGCGAAGGCGCGATCGGTCGGCGTCAGGCCGATGCGGGCGTCGACGACGAAGAACAGCGCGTCGGCCTGCGCGATCGCGGTCTCGGTCTGCTCCTGCATGCGCGCCGTCAGCGAGCCCTTGGCGCCCTCGTCGAGGCCGGCGGTATCGATGATGGTGAAGCGGAGATCACCGAGCCTGGCCTCGCCTTCCCGGCGGTCGCGGGTGACGCCGGGCAGATCATCGACCAGCGCGAGCTTCTGCCCAACCAGGCGGTTGAACAGCGTCGATTTGCCGACATTGGGCCGGCCGATGATGGCGATCGTGAAGGACATCGGTCATTCGTGCGCTGCCGGGGCTGCGCCTGTCAATGCAGGTGGAATTACTAGCGCGAGAAGCTGCCGCTCGGCAGCGGCGCCGGGAAGGCGCTCTGCGATTGCTGCTGCGTGGCCGGGGCGGGTTGCGCCGGCTGGGCCGGCTGATCCGGCGCGGTGGTGCGCCTGCGGACGATCTTGTGCTTGGGCGGCGGAGCGGACGTCGCTGGCGCGGCCTCCGGCTGGGCCTCGCCATCGACCTCGCCGGCGGGTGCTGCGGCTGGCGCGGCCGCCGCGGCGGGCTGCTTGGTATGCTTTGCCTTGGCCCCCTTCGCCGGCTTGGCCGGCTCCGGCTCCGCGGGCAATGCCGCCACGGCAGGTGCGTTCGGGTCGGGTTGCTGCTGCTGCGCGCCCTTGTACAGATCCCTCGGCACGCCCTGCTCGAGCCCCGGCACGCCTTCGGGGAAGACCGGCTTGCGGTCGCCCGGCAACTTCTTCTTGGTATCGAGGAAGTCGAGCAGGTCGCTCGGATCGAAGCTGGAGCAGCCGCCCAGGGCGCCGGTGAAGGCGATCAGGACGGCGGCTGCGATCAAGCGGGGCGTGCGGCGCATCTTGGTGTCTCGTTACGTCAGAGAACCGTCGTCAGCTTTTGGCGACGGGTGGCAACAAAGCCTGGAGCGCCTCGGCGCGCGAGCGCAGGCCGGGCGGCGTTTCGCCGTCTCCGTCAATCGCCTCGAGCCATTTGCGGGCTGCGGTCATGTCGTTGTTGCGCCAGGCCGACAGCGCCAGCATCTCGCGGGCGCTGTGGCGGAAGGTCGATTTGGGCGCGGCGGAAGCTTCCAGCCGCTGCTGCATGTCGGCGTAGCTGGCGCTGTCGAGCACGAGGCCGGCGGCGCGGATCTTGGCCAGATCCTGCCACTCACCGCCAATGCTGCGGTCGGCGGCAATGTCGTCATACATCTTCGCGCCCGCCTTGGGATCGCGGCTCGCGGCCTCGGCCGCAGCGCGCAGCCGCGCCAAGGTGCGATAGCCGGACGGTGCCTTGGCAGCGAGCTCGGTGAACGCCTTCTCGGCGTCCTCGTGCTTGCCCTGCTCGGACAGCTCGACGGCCTTCTCGAAGACGGCGCCGGCCTCGGCGGCCTTCCTGGCCTCGAAATATTGATAGGCGCGCCAACCGCCGACGGCGGCCACGACCAGCACCATCAGGGCGATGAAGTAGATCGAATACCTGTCCCACAGCTTCTTGAGCTGTTCGCGACGTACTTCCTCGTCGACTTCGTTAAAGAATTCAGACACTTATGCTAATCCCATGCCCATCCGGGTGCGCGCGCCAAGGCGTTCGCGTCAGGAATCCCGTCCCCGCGTGGCGGCGAGGTAGCCTAACGATATGGCGGTGGCAAGGCAAAGCGAGCCCGATCAAGGCGTTAACCACCCGGGACAGCCCGGATGCCGCTGCCCGGCTCAAGCTCCCAGCAGCTCCCGCAGCTGCCGCTTCAGCACCTTGCCGTTGGCGTTGCGCGGCAGCGGGTCTGCCGTGATCGCGATGGTTTCGGGAACCTTGTAGTCGGACAGGCGCTCGGCGCACCAGGCGCGCAGGTCCGTATCGGCCACCGGCTGTCGCGTCACCACCACGGCGTGGACGCGCTCGCCCAGCACCGGGCAGGCCCTGGCGATGATCGCACTCTCGACCACGGCGGGATGGCCGGCCAGCACCGATTCGACCTCGGCCGAATAGATCTTCAGGCCGCCGCGATTGATCATGTCCTTCTGCCGGTCGAACACGCGAACGAACCCTTCCGCATCGACCGAGCCGAGGTCGCCCGAATGCCAGAATCCGCCCGTGAAGCTTTCGGCGGTGGCCTTCGGATTATTCCAGTAGCCCTTGATGACGGAGGCGCTCTGGATCCAGAGCTCGCCGATCTCGCCGGGAGGCAGCTCGCGTCCGTCCGGGCCCATCACCACGATGCGCGCGCCGGGGCACGGCAGGCCGACGCTGTCGATGTGGCTCTCGGTCAGCTCGCCCGGCATGATCGTCGAGGGCGAGGTCGTCTCGGTCGCGCCGTAGCAGTTCATCAGCTTCAGGCCGGGAATGTTCGCCTTGAGCTTCTCGATGGTGGCGACCGGCATCGGTGCGCCGCCGAAGCCGCCGATGCGCCAGCTCGACAGATCGTAGCCGTCGAAATCGGGCTGGAGCAGGCAGAGATTGTACATCGCCGGCACCATCACCGTGTAGGTCACGCGCTCGCGCGCGGCGAGCTTGAGGTAATCGGCGGCCTTGAACTCGGGCATGATGATCAGCGTCCCGCCGCAGCGGATCATGGTGGTGATGTTGGCGACGACGCCCGTGACATGGCCGAGCGGCACCGCTGCGATCGAGCGATCGGCCTCCGTCAATTGCAGGCAGGACACGAACACCATGGAGGAATGGACGATGTTGCAATGGGCCAGCATCGCGCCCTTCGGCTTGCCCGTGGTGCCGGAGGTGTAGAGGATCATCGCGGTGTCCTCCTCGCCCACCTCGATCGGTGCCACGGCCGGCGGGTTGTCGGCGAGCCCTGCGAAACGCGACAGAGCCGGATCATCGGCGACGGCGATGCGATGGATCACATCGGGCACCTCATGCGCATCGGGCAGCCGCTCGGCGAGCGCGGCTTCGTGGATCAGGATCTTGGCACCACAATCGGCGAGCACATAGGCGATCTCCGGCTTCTGCTGGCGTGTGCTGAGCAGCACGGTGACCAGCCCCTCATGCGCGGCGGCAAACAGCAGCAGCGGAAATTCGATGCGATTGCCGAGCAGGATCGCAACACGATCGCCGCGCTGCAATCCAAGCTTGCGAAATCCCGCAGCGATCCGCGCGGCCTGCTCCACCGCGTGGCCCCAGCTCAGGCGGACATTGCCGCAGATCAACGCTTCGCCCTCGGCATTGCGGGCGCAGGCGTCCGCGATCATCGCCCAGAGGCTCGATGGCCGATCGCAAAACGACGGCACTACTCGATCGCCAAAGCGCGCCACGAGCCGCATCGGCGGGATCTGAGATTGCGACCAGTCCATCGGGATGCCCTCGGCTTGTTGCTCTTGCTATCTTCCGCGCATGGACATCCGGGTTTCGTCTTGTGCTGACCAGCTGACTTAATTCTTGCGCATGATCTTATCGGAAAACCGTTGCACACTTTTCCGGATCATGCGCTAGACCCCGATCACGGGCACACCGATCACCACCGGATGGAACGCGAAGGCCAGGGCCAGATAGGCGACCACGCCGACCGCGACCGCGATCAGATCGTTGGTGACGCCGCCGACCGGAATCGGCGGGCCGCCGGCGTCGGTGCGAGCTTTAAGCGAGATGCGGTCATAGACCGCCCAGCCCAGGAACGAGCCGAACAGGATGATGGAGCCGAGATCGCCATTGGCCAAAAGATGCGCCGCGGCCCACAGCTTGATGCCGGCCAGCATTGGATGCTTCAGCGTCGCGTAGATGCGGCCACGCATGTAGGACGCCACCACGAGGATGACTGCAGGCAGCATCAAGGCCAGCGTGATGTGCTTCATCGCCTTCGGCGGATACCAGACGTCGATCCAGCCGGAGCTGCGGTAGTGGGCATAGCCCCAGATGATCAGCGCCAGCCCTGCCAGCGAGACCGCCGAATAGAGCAGCTTGTAGGTCCCCTCGCCCAGCCTCGCGATCGCCTGCGCGCGTGCCTCTCGTTTGGTTGTGAAAACATGGGATGCAAAAAACAGCACCAGCCCCAGGATCATGATCAGCAGACCCACGACACCCTCCCCGCAAAGCAGCCCCCGGCTCTGAGGTATCATCGATTGGCTGCCGCTCGCAACTCGCGCTACTTGCCGAGCTCCCGATTGTCGACATAACGGATGGCGATGGGTCGCCCGGCCAACGCCCCGCCAAGACCGCTCGTGAACTTCAGCGGCAGGCAGGCCTTCAGCGATGAATTGATCGCGTTGAGATAGGTGGTTCGGATATCCGCCGGCACACCCGCAGTCGCGTATGTGAGGCGCGGCGGGCCGATCAGGCCGCCGGCCTTGTTGAAGCTGAAACGCACCGACATCTGCATGCCCGTGCGCGCACGGTCCGATGGCGGCGACCAGCAGCTGCGCAGCGCGGCGAAGAGGTCGCCGATCGTATCGAGGTCGTGATCGGGCTTTTGATATTTGGCGCGATCAGCTTCCGCCGGCACGCTTTCGACGGTGAGTTGGAGGTTCTGGCCGTAAGGGTAATCGATCTCGGGAATGCATGGCCCGGGTTCGAGCGGGCTGCAATAGGACGGCGTGCAGGGCTCGCCGTCGAGCACGCTGCAAGGCTCGTGCGCGAACGGGATCGGATTGATCTGGCGCGGCCGTGCGTCGACGACGATCGTTGAGATCGTCAGCAGGATCAGAACGAGAATGCCGCGCCACATGGAGTGAGCTCGCAAGGTCACGAGAAAAGTGGCGCTGTCCATGAACGCGTCAAGTCCGCGCGCGTTCACATGCTCGCGTTCAGGCACGCTGTCGTCGCCCGGCTTGACCGGGCGACCCAGTACTCCGAGACGGTAGTGGCTGAATCGACAGGCCGCGGCGTACTGGATGCCCCGGTCAAGCCGGGGCATGACAGCGGAAGGTGTGCTTGCGTGACAGCGGAGGGTGTGCTTGCGCAGCGGGTATGTGGCCGCCCAGTGGAGGGCGCGCCGCCCTACCCCTTCTTCTTGACGTCCTTGACATTGCTGAACTCGATGCCCTCGGCCCGCTCCCGGGTGTAGCCGAGATAGAACTCGTTGCGGGCGAGATAGACGGGATCGCCGTCGACGTCGTCGGCGATGCTCGAGGTGTTGGCGGCGATGAAGGTGTCGAGCTTCTTGCGGTCCTCCGAGGAGACCCAGCGCGCCAGCTGGAACTCGCTGACCTCGAACTCGACCGGCAGCGAATATTCCGCCTCGAGCCGCGCTTTGAGCACGTCGAGCTGCAGCGCGCCGACCACGCCGACCAGCGCCGGGGCGCCATCGCGGGGGCGGAACACCTGCACGACGCCCTCTTCCGACATCTGCTGCAGCGCTTCCTTCAGCTTCTTCGCCTTCATTGCGTCGGTGAGACGGACGCGGCGGACGATTTCCGGCGCAAAGCTCGGCACGCCGACGAAGTTGAATTCCTCGCCTTCCGTCAGCGTGTCGCCGATGCGCAGCGTGCCGTGGTTGGGAATGCCGACGACGTCGCCGGCAAAGGCTTCGTCCGCGACCGAGCGATCCTGCGCGAAGAAGAATTGCGGGCTCGACAGCGGCATGCTCTTGCCGGTGCGCACCAGCTTCGCCTTCATGCCGCGGCTGAGCTTGCCCGAGCAGAGGCGCGCGAACGCGATGCGGTCGCGGTGGTTGGGATCCATGTTGGCCTGGATCTTGAACACGAAGGCGCTCATGCGGGGATCGGTGGCCTCGACCTTGCGCTGGTCGCTGTCCTGCGCGCGCGGCTCGGGCGCGAACTTGCCGAGGCCTTCCAGGAGGTCGCCGACGCCGAAATTGCGCAGCGCACTGCCGAAATAGACCGGCGTCAGATGGCCCTCGCGGAACGCTTCCAGCTCGAACGGCTTCGACGCCGCGGTGACGAGCTCGAGCTCGTCCTTCACGGCGGAGACGTCGAGATTGGCGTTGAGCTTGGCCAATTCCTCGATCGCGATCTGCTGCGCCGCGCCGGTCTTGGCGCCGCCGCCTTCGAGCAGGCGCACGCCGCCATTGACGACGTCATAGGTGCCGAGGAAGTCGCGGCCACGGCCGACCGGCCAGGTCATCGGCGTGGTGTCGAGCGCCAGCGTCTTCTCGATCTCGTCGAGCAGCTCGAACACGTCGCGGCTCTCGCGGTCCATCTTGTTGATGAAGGTGATGATCGGGATGTCGCGCAGCCGGCACACCTCGAACAGTTTTCGGGTGCGCGCCTCGATGCCCTTGGCGGCGTCGATCACCATCACGGCGGAATCGACCGCCGTCAGCGTGCGATAGGTGTCTTCCGAAAAGTCCTCGTGGCCCGGCGTGTCCAGCAGGTTGAACACGAGGCCCTCGAACTCGAAGGTCATTACCGAGGTCACGACCGAGATGCCGCGCTCGCGCTCGATCTTCATCCAGTCCGAGCGCGTGTTGCGCCGCTCGCCCTTGGCCTTGACCTGGCCGGCGAGGTTGATGGCGCCGCCGAACAGCAGCAGCTTCTCGGTCAGCGTGGTCTTGCCGGCGTCGGGGTGGGAGATGATCGCAAAGGTCCGCCGCCGCGCCACCTCAGCGGCAAGCGGGGAACGGGCCGGCGATTCGGCTGTGGTGGTGGCGATGTCGGACATGGCGGGAGCGTGTGGCAGGGAAAACGGGCCTGATCAAGCCTCATTTGGTGATTGCGGGGACTTCCGGCCAGCCCCATATCGACGCGTGGATATATCAGTCTTGGGGGAGGACGGCCTTCCCCGCCCATCAGCACCTCAGCCGCGGGGACGACCCTGCCTTGATGGAGGGTCGTCATGGCCTGGAGCATCCTGTTCGTCGCCGGTCTTCTCGAGATCACCTGGGCGATCGGCCTGAAATACACCGAAGGTTTCAGCAAGCTTGTTCCGTCCGCGGTCACGCTGGCGGCCATGGCCGGCAGCGTCATCCTGCTCGGACTTGCGCTCAAATCGCTGCCCGTCGGAACCGCCTATGCGGTCTGGACCGGCATCGGCGCGGTCGGCACGGCGACGCTCGGCATTGTCCTGTTCGGCGAGCCGGCCACGGCCTTCCGCCTCGCCAGCATCGGCCTGATCGTCGCCGGCATCATCGGACTGAAGCTCGTTACCTGACGAGCTGGACCACCCACCAGGTCAGCGCGGCCACGATGGCCGAGGCCGGGATCGTGATCACCCAGGCGTAGACGATCGAGCTGGCGACGTTCCAGCGCACCGCCGAGACGCGGCGGGCGGCGCCGACGCCGACGATGGCGCCTGTGATGGTGTGGGTGGTCGAGACGGGAACCCCGAGATAGGTCGCCATGAACAGCGTCGCCGCGCCCCCGGTCTCGGCGCAAAAGCCCTGCATCGGCGTCAACTTGGTGATGCGCAGGCCCATGGTGCGGACGATGCGCCAGCCGCCCATCAGCGTCCCCAGCGCCATCGCCGCCTGGCAGGACAGCACCACCCAGAACGGCACCGAGAAGTCGCTGCCGAGATGGCCCTGCGAATAGAGCAGCACCGCGATGATGCCCATGGTCTTCTGCGCGTCGTTGCCGCCATGGCCGAGCGAATAGAGTGAGGCGGAGGCGAATTGCAGGATGCGGAAGGCGCGGTCGACCGCGAACGGCGTCGAGCGCACCGAGGCCCAGGACACGATCGCCACCAGTAACATCGCGAGCAGGAAGCCGACCAGCGGCGACAGCACAATCGCCAGCACGGTCTTGGACAGGCCGCTCCACACCGCGGCCGAGATGCCGGCCTTGGCCATGCCGCCACCGACCAGCCCGCCGATCAGCGCGTGCGAGGACGAGGACGGAATGCCGAGCGCCCAGGTCACGAGATTCCAGACGATGGCGCCGACGAGCGCTGCGAAGATCACCTGGGCGTCGACGACCGCGGGATCGATGATGCCGGTGCCGATGGTCTGGGCGACGTGCAGCCCGAACACCAGGAAGGCGATGAAATTGAAGAAGGCGGCCCAGAACACCGCGAATTGCGGCCGCAGAACGCGGGTCGAGACGATGGTCGCGATCGAATTGGCGGCGTCGTGCAGGCCGTTCAGGAAGTCGAACAGCAGCGCGACGGCGATCAAGCCGACCAGGACGGGAAGACCCAACGCGGCATCCACGGCGAGGCCCTATACCTGCTCGATGACGATGCTGTTGATTTCGTTCGCAACGTCATCGAAGCGGTCCGCCACCTTCTCGAGATGGTCGTAGATCTCGACCCCGACGATGAAATCCATCGCATTGCCGTCGCGATGCTTGAGGAACAGCTCCTTCAGCCCGATATCGTGGAGATCGTCGACCCGGCCCTCCAGCTTGCCGAGCTCTTCCGTGATCGCGGTCAGCATGGCGACGTTCGGACCGATCGACTGCATCAAAGGCAGCGCGCGTCCCACCAGATTGGCGCATTCGATCAGGAGTCCGCCGATCTCGCGCATCGGCGGCTCGAAGGCGCGCACCTCGAACAGCATCACGGCCTTGGCTGTCTGCTGCATCTGGTCGATGGCATCGTCCAGAGAGGTGATCAGGTTCTTGATGTCGCCGCGGTCGAACGGGGTGATGAAGGTGCGGCGCACCGCCGTCAGCACCTCGCGGGTGATGTTATCCGCGTCGTTCTCGAACTGGTTGACGCGCTGGCAATAGACCGGCGTCTCCTCACCCCCATTGAGCATGCCCTGCAGGGCGATTGCGCCCTGGATCACGGTCTGGGCATGTCGGTCGAACAGGTCGAAGAACCGTTCTTCCTTGGGCAGGAACGCACGAAACCATCGCATCATGGGGATTGGCTACCGGTTGAAAATGGTCAGGCCCGCGAGGGGCTGTCATAAAACTGTCATAGACCATTTTCGATCCGCGCGCGTCATCTCACGCCCGCGGAGCCGGATCATCCACCGCTTTCCTGCATCAATGAAATTGGTGCAATATCAGCCGCTTAGAGCGACCGCCGGAAGTAATGCGCGATTTCGCCGATGACGCCGCGGCGGAAGGTGAGCACGCAGACCACGAAGATCGCGCCCTGGATCACCGTCACCCACTGGCCGAAACCCGCCAGATATTGCTGCATGGCGATGATCACGAAGGCGCCGACCACGGGGCCGAAAATGGTGCCGAGCCCCCCGACCAGGGTCATCAGCACGACCTCGCCCGACATCGACCAGTGCACGTCGGTGAGCGAGGCGTTCTGCGCCACGAACACCTTCAGCGCGCCGGCAAAGCCGGCGAGCGTCCCCGACAGGACGAAGGCCAGGAACTTGTACTGGTCGGTGCGGTAGCCGAGCGAGATCGCGCGCTGCTCGTTCTCGCGGATCGACTTCAGCACCTCGCCGAACGGCGAGTTGATGATGCGGAAGATCAGGAGGAAGCCGGCGAGGAAGCCAACCAGCACGACATAGTACAGCACCGTCGGCTTGGAGAGATCGAGCAGGCCGAACATGCGTCCTTGCGGGATGCCCTGGATGCCGTCCTCACCATGGGTGAACGGGGCCTGGAGATAGATGAAGTACAACAGCTGCGACAGCGCCAGCGTGATCATCGAGAAATAGATGCCCTGCCGGCGGATTGAGATGTAGCCCGTGATGATCGAGAGCACGAACGCCGCGGCCACGCCGACGAGAATGCCGAGCTCCGGCGGCAGCGCCCACACTTTCAGCGCATGCGCGCTGCAATAGCCGGCTGTCCCCAAGAACATGGCGTGGCCGAACGACAGCAGGCCGCCATAGCCGACCAGCAGGTTGAACGCGCAGGCAAGCAGCGCAAAGCACAGCGCCTGCATCACGAAGAACGGGTAGAGGCCCGTGAACGGCACCGCTGCCAGCAGCAGCGCCATCGCCACGAACACGGTCATCTCGTCGCGCATCGCGCGCGGGGTTGTCGGCAGCGTGTCGTCCGTCAGGGTTGTCATCTCAGGCCGCCCTTCCCGTCAATCCCGTTGGCTTCACCAGGAGCACCAGCACCATCAGCACGAACACGACGGTGTTGGAGGCCTCGGGGTAGAAATACTTGGTCAGGCCCTCGATCACACCGAGCGCGAAGCCGGTGATGATGGAGCCCATGATCGAACCCATTCCGCCGATCACGACCACCGCGAACACGACGATGATGAGGTCGGCGCCCATCAGCGGCCGCACTTGGTTGATCGGCGCGGAGAGCACGCCGGCGAGCGCGGCAAGGCCGACGCCGAGACCGTAGGTGAGCGTGATCATGCGCGGCACGTTGATGCCAAAGGCGCGCACCAGCGTCGGATTTTCGGTGGCGGCGCGCAAGTAAGCGCCGAGCTGCGTCTTCTCGATCAGGAACCAGGTCGCGAGGCACACCGCCAGCGAGAACACGACGACCCAGCCGCGGTAGATCGGCAGGAACATGAAGCCGAGATTCATGCCGCCCCTGAGCTGGTCGGGAATGGCGTAAGGCAGACCCGAGGAGCCGAAATAGTTCTGGAACACGCCCTGCACGATCAGCGCGATGCCGAAGGTCAGGAGCAGGCCGTAGAGATGATCGAGCCCGGTCAGCCATTGCAGCATGGTCCGCTCCAGGATCATGCCGAAGATGCCGACGATGATCGGCGCCAGCAGCAGCGCCCACCAATAATTGATGCCGCCGAGGTTCAACAGGAAATAGGCGACGAAGGCGCCCATCATGTAGAGCGCGCCGTGGGCGAAATTGATGATGTTGAGCATGCCGAAGATGACGGCAAGCCCGAGGCTGAGCAGCGCGTAGAACGAGCCGTTGATCAGTCCCACCAGTAGCTGAGCGTAAAGAGCCTGCATCGATCCCGCACCCGGTCCCTTTTATTCCTCAACAACAGGCCGGCGCCGTTGCGCACCGGCCTGCATCGTTCACCGTTACTTCTTCACCAGAGGACAGGCGCTTTCCGACAGCGGCCGGAAGGCCTGGTCGCCGGGGGTCGTGCCGATCAGCTTGTAATAGTCCCAGGGCGCCTTGGATTCCTCGGGCTTTTTGACCTCGAACAGATAGGCGGGATGTAGCTTGCGGCCGTCCGCACGGATCGTTCCCTTGCCGAACAGCGGATCCTCCGTCGGCATCTCCTTCATCTTGGCGACCACCTTGGCCCCGTCATGCGGGTTGCCGCCCATCGCCTCCAGCGCCTTGAAATAATGCAGCAGACCCGAGTAGACGCCGGCCTGCACCATCGAGGGCATCGCCTTGTTCTTCATGCGCTCGGAGAAGCGCTTGGAGAACGCGCGCGTACCGTCGTTCATGTCCCAATAGAAGGTCTCGGTGAAGTTCAGGCCCTGCGCCACCTTCAGACCGAGCGAGTGCACGTCGGTGATGAAGAGCAGCAGGCCCGCAAGCTTCTGGCCGCCGGAGACGATGCCGAACTCCGCTGCCTGCTTGATGGTGTTGGTGGTGTCGCCGCCGGCATTCGCCATGCCGATGATCTTGGCTTTGGAGGCCTGCGCCTGAAGCAGGAACGACGAGAAGTCGGCAGTATTCAGCGGATGCTTGACATTGCCGATCACCTTGCCGCCCGACTTCACCACGACCGCGGCGGTGTCGCGCTCGAGGGCATGGCCAAAGGCGTAGTCCGCGGTGAGGAAATACCAGGTGTCGCCGCCCGCCTTCACCAGCGCCTGCCCGGTGCTGTTGGCCAGCATATAGGTATCATAGACCCAGTGGACCGTGTTCGGCGAGCATTGCGCGTTGGTGAGATCCGACGTCGCCGCACCTGTGTTGATCAGGATGGAATTCTTCTCTTTGACGATGTTGTTCACCGCCAGCGCAACGCCGGAGTTCAGCACATCCATGAAGATGTCGACCTTCTCGACGTCGATCCATTGCCGGGCAATCGTGGAGCCGATGTCGGGCTTGTTCTGATGGTCGGCGGAGATCAGGTCGAGCTTCCAGCCCTTGGCAGCGAGCCCGGAATCCTCGATCGCCATCTGTGCGGCGACGGTCGAGCCAGAGCCACCGAGATCGGCATAGAGTCCCGAATTGTCGGTCAGCACGCCGATCTTGATGTTCTTGTCCTGCGCGACTGCGCCACCTGCCGCGCCGAGCGCCAGGGCCGTCCCGAGCAACATTGCCGAAATGCCGTGCTTCATAATCAGCCTCCCAATATTCCTTTGATAGTTACTCTCGATCGTCCGCCCTGCTCGGCTACACACCGAGATAGGTGTGGAGCTTGTCCATGTTGGCGGCAAGCTCGGAATTGGAAAATCCGTCAATGATCTTGCCGTGCTCGACCACGTAATAGCGGTCGGCGACGGTGGAGGCGAAGCGGAAATTCTGCTCGACCAGAAGGATCGTGAAGCCCTCCTTCTTGAGCCGCGCAATGGTGTGGCCGATCTGCTGGATGATGACGGGCGCGAGGCCCTCGGTCGGCTCGTCCAGCATCAGGAAGCTCGCGCCGGTGCGCAGGATGCGCGCGATCGCGAGCATCTGCTGCTCGCCGCCCGAGAGCTTGGTGCCCTGGCTGTTCAGCCGCTCCTTCAGGTTCGGGAACAACTCGAAGATCTGCTCGAGCGACAATCCGCCTTCACGGATCACCGGCGGCAGCATCAAGTTCTCGCGGACGTCGAGACTGGAGAATATGCCCCGCTCTTCCGGGCAGAAGGCGATGCCCATGCGCGCGATCCTGTCGGAGGTCGCGCGGATGATCTCCTGGTTGTTGAACTTCACCGAACCGGCACGCTTGCCGATGATGCCCATGATCGACTTCAGCGTCGTGGTCTTGCCGGCGCCGTTACGCCCGAGCAGGGTGACGACCTCGCCCGCATTCACGTCGAAGTTGATCCCGTGCAGGATGTGGGACTCGCCGTACCAGGCTTCGAGGTTGCGGACTTGCAGGATGTTCCCGCCGGTCGCAGCCTTGGCCGGAGCCTCGGCGATCGCAGTGTCAGGCATGACCGGCTCCCAAGTAAGCTTCCTTGACGCGCTCGTCCTTGGTGAGCTCGGAGTAATGGCCCTGCGCGAGCACCTGCCCGCGCGTCAGCACGGTGATGATGTCGGAGAGGTTGGCCACGACGCTCAAGTTATGCTCGACCATCAGGATGGTGTATTTCGCGGAGATGCGCTTGATCAGCGCCGCGATCTTGTCGATGTCCTCGTGGCCCATGCCGGCCATCGGCTCGTCGAGCAGCATCATTTCCGGGTCGAGCGCGAGCGTGGTTGCGATCTCGAGCGCCCGCTTGCGCCCATAGGGCATCTCGACCGCGGGCGTATTGGCAAACTCGCTGAGGCCGACGTCGCTCAAAAGCTCGCGCGCGCGATCATTGAAGCGGTTGAGCACCGACTTGGAGCGCCAGAAGTCGAACGAGGAGCCATGCTGGCGCTGCAGCGCGACGCGGACGTTCTCTAGCGCGGTGAGATGGGGAAACACCGCCGAAATCTGGAACGAACGGACCAGCCCCATGCGGGCCACATCCGCCGGCGCCATCGCGGTGATGTCCTGCCCCTTGTACAGGATTTTCCCGGCCGACGGCTTGAGGAACTTGGTCAAGAGATTGAAGCAGGTCGTCTTGCCGGCCCCGTTCGGGCCGATCAACGCATGAATGCTCCCACGGCGAACCTTGAGCGCAACGTCGCGGACGGCGAAGAAGCCCGCGAACTCCTTGGTCAAGCCTTCCGTTTCGAGAATGAACTCATCGGCCAAACAGTTTTCCCCCTGCCCGCGCGGCGCGTGGCTGTCCTTGTTGCTTCGGCTGTCCGGAGGACTTGCAGCCCACCGGGGCGCCGCCTCCGGGCGCGGAATATGCCGGAGGTGACGGGGGTTAGGCAAGGCGGAAAGCTGAGCAGGTCAGGCCTTCGGCTGGGATACAAATGCTCCCTTAGTCGCAGAGGTCGATGTCGTGCCTGCCCGGCCTTCCCGGTTCGCAAGGCACCGGCCATCAAGCCGTCGTTAACGGTCTTTCGTCTCCCGCGCCAGCCTTCATCAATAATTTCCCCGCAAGCCCGATCATGCGCGGGTTTTCACGTGCGGAGAATATTGCTTTGGATTTTGCAAGCGCGGCTCCCTCCGTCGTCAAGTCGATCCGGCAGCGCGATCTCCTGAACACGTGGCTGCGACTTTATGCGCGTCAGCAGATCGTTCCGGCGATCTGGGAGTATCAGCCCGCACGGCTCGAGGAGGAGCTGTCGGATCTGATCTACTATACGGTGGAGCTTTCGACGCCGACGCCGCGTCTCGTCATCCAGAGCGAAGGCACGCGCATCTCGCGCGCCTATGGGCATACCGGCAAGGGCGTTTCGCTCGATGACTATGTCGGACCTCGGCTCGCACCCTACGTGGTGCCGGTCTATCTCGAATGCGTCGCGCGCGGCCTTCCGGTCTACAGCGTTGCCGAGGTCGACGACACCTATGGCCGCATCGTCGCGTATGAGCGGCTGCTGCTGCCGTTCCTGACCGACGGCAGGATCAGCCACGTCATCGCGTCAGTGAAGACGTTCTGCGAGGACGGCGGCTTCGAGATCAAGAATCTGATGCGCGGAAATGACGCGCTGCCGCGCCCGAAGCTGCGGGCCGTGATCGACCGCGAGCTGTTTCATCGCGCCCCCGGCCGCATCGCACCCGCCGAGACGGTCGAGTTCGCGGACCAGCCGGGCCCCGCTATTTCCAACGAGATCATCGAGCTGAACTAGCCGTCAGCGCGCCTTGCCACCGACCTCCTTGGCATAGATATCCGGCTTGAAGCCGACCAGCAGCTTGCTTCCGATTTCGAGCACCGGCCGCTTGATCATCGATGGTTGCGCTAGCATCAATGCCAGCGCCTTCTTCTCGGTGAGGGCTTCCTTGTCAGAATCGGGCAGCTTCTTGAAGGTCGTCCCGGCGCGATTGAGCAGGGTCTCCCAACCGACCTTGTCGGTCCACTGCTCGAGCCTGTCCTTCTCCACACCCGCGGCCTTGTAGTCGTGAAACGCGTACGCCACGCCATGGGTATCGAGCCAGGCGCGGGCCTTCTTCATGGTATCGCAGTTCTTGATGCCGTAGATGATGGTGGGCAAGACAGTCCTCGCGCATGGCGTATCGGTGATGTGCGTGGCGTTGTACGAAACTCCGCGTCGCGCGACAATATTGCGGCACGCGCCAACTCTTTAAACGGACATCACCATGCACGTCACCCACGATCCCGCCGCAGCCGCCGCACCGATCATCGATTTCGACTCTTTTCTCGCGGTCGACGTCCGTGTCGGCACCATCGTCGACGCAAAACCGTTTCCGGAAGCGCGCAAGCCGGCCTGGCGGCTGTGGATCGATTTCGGCCCCGCCATCGGCGTGCGCAAGAGCTCGGCCCAGATCACTGAAAACCACCCGCTCGAAACCCTCCTGGGGCAACAGGTCGCGGCCGTCGTCAATTTCCCGCCGCGCCAGATCGGCCCGGTCGTCTCCGAGGTGCTGACGCTCGGCTTCCCCGATGCCAACGGCAAGGTCGTGCTGGTGCAGCCGAGCAAGCCGGTGCCGAACGGCGGGCGGCTGTTCTAGGGATGGCCTACGGCCGCTGCGGAATGTTCAATCCGCGTTGCACCGCCGGACGCGCAAGCCCGCGCTCGAGCCAGGCACCGACCGCCCTGAACTGGGTGAACTCGACGAGATCGCCGGCGCCATAAAAGCCGATGAGATTGCGCACCCAGCCGAGCATGGAGATGTCGGCGATGGTGTAGTCATCG
The DNA here is from genome assembly GCF_051853065.1 of Bradyrhizobium sp. SPXBL-02. Taxonomy (NCBI): domain Bacteria; kingdom Pseudomonadati; phylum Pseudomonadota; class Alphaproteobacteria; order Hyphomicrobiales; family Nitrobacteraceae; genus Bradyrhizobium; species Bradyrhizobium sp. SPXBL-02. Next base: position 4,681,438 of record NZ_CP182474.1, read on the forward strand.
TCCATGAACCATTGCCGGCCGGCGAGATGCACATCCATCACGCCGAGCAGGCGCTTGGCTTCGGCGACGTAGCGGTCGCGGGGCCGTTTGTCCTCGTAATCCTTGCCGGCGAATTTGTGGAAGAAGCCGACCTGGCCGAACATCGGCCCGACGCCGCCCATCTGGAAGTGCAGCCACTGAAGCGTCTGGTAACGCCGCGCGGCATCCTGCGGCAGCAGCTTTCCGGTCTTTTCGGCGAGGTATTGCAGGATCGCCCCGGATTCGAACAGCGGCAGCGGCCTGCCGCCGGGGCCGTTCGGATCGAGGATCGCCGGGATCTTGCCGTTCGGATTGAGCGAGAGGAATTCGGCCGTCTTCTGATCGTCCTTGCCGAAATCGACGAGGTGGACTTCGTAAGGAAGCCCGATCTCCTCCAGCATGATCGAGACCTTGACGCCGTTCGGCGTCGGCAACGAATAGAGCTGGAGTCGTTCGGGATGCTTGGCTGGCCAACGCTTGGTGATGGGGAAGACGGACAGATCGGACATCGGGACCTTTGCATGGACTGAGGCGTGCTCAATCTAGGCAAGATACCGCAGTGCGCAAGTGACTTCCGGCTGTGCTTAGGGCGGCAGCGTCGCCATCGCTACGATCGGGGGCTTTGCTTCACGCTGCAGCCGAGATTCGATGAACCGTTGACCCGTGATCAACAGCAGGGCCGTAAAGGCGATCGCGAGCATCGCGGTCGCCAATTGGCACACGTCGTACATCGTATTATGTCCCTCGACAGCCTCTGGCGTAGAACGTCGGCTCAGGCGCCACGTTCCAGGCGGCACTAAATATTGCTATTTTTTCCCGATCTCGCTGCGAAGCGATCGTGCTGTTCCGGCGGCTTGCGCAGGGACCAATGGCCCCCTCGCGCGTTGTCGCTCGATGAACATCGAGAAACGCGCCCTGCTCGACCACGCTGAACGCTGTCGCCGCGTCGCGAACGATCTCGAGCACAGCAAAGCCGCGCAACGGTTGCGGACGATGGCCGACGAGTACGAATCGCGAGCAACGAGACTGGACGACGAGGGCGGCTCATATCCAGACCCCGACAGCCGCGGTCAGCTCGAAGGCGAAGTCGAGGGCTGATCGCCGTCAGAAGTTGATCTCCATCCGCAATCCGCGCGGATCGGTCCTGCCGTCGCCAACGGATTGCGCGCTGTCGCGCGCTGCGACGGCGCAGGCACAGGCGTCGATGAGGTCGTCGCGACCGATCCCGGTGCCGTGGCGAAGCGTGAGCCATCTCTCGACCTCAGTGAAGCCGCGGTCTCCCAGCAACGCGATACGCTGCTTTCGCCCCCGCGGCGAGGTCTTCGGTTCGAGCCGCACGCGCCCTGCCAGATTCCAGAAGATCAATTCCGGATGCGCTTCGCCGATCGTCGCCTGCCGCGCCGGCGTCATGGCCTCATCGACTTCCCTGATCTTGTCCCTGATATTCCAGAGCTGCGCCGACACGCCCCTGCCCTCGCCTTCGTGCTTCCAGTAATGGCGATTGGCCGCCGCCAGGTCCGGAAAGGTCCAGAGGTCGCGGCGCGCGCCCAGAAACACGGCAGGGCCGATCAGCTCCCGTGCGCGCAAATCGCAGGCACGATAGCCGCTCACGTTCAGTCCGATCGGCATGTCGATCATCGCGCGGGCGTGCGGCAATGCGAGCAGACGCGTCAGGCTAGGCGAATAATCGAAGCCGTGATCGCCGCGCGCGTCGATCCACGCTGCGACCCAGCCGAAACGAAATCCGTCGAGCCCCAAATAGTTTTGGCAAGTCATGCGTCCGTCAATTTCAGTTTCCGCACGCGTCTCGCTTGACATCCGCAAGTTGCGGGCGTATGTCCCGCGCCCTCGCAAGCACTTCCGTTTGCGACAGACACCATGAACCGAGCGATGTCGTACCGCTACGAAAGAATTGTCCGCACGCCGAATAGCCACAAGCTATTCGATTGCGCATGCCCGGCTGATGGGAGCGATCTTGCCTGACCGCAAGATCGACAGTCCGCTTCTCACGGACCCTCCCGAGCCTGCCGCTCCGGAGGGTTTTTTGTTGCCCGCCGCGCGGCCCAACCGAACAACCGGCGATGGCCGGAACGGGAGACCCGGATCCCGGGCTCGCGCTGAGAAGGCGCGTGTCCAAGTGCGCGGGGCCTGCCGGAGGGAACGAGGCGATGAGCCGGACACCGATGGCAGAGCGAACCCTTCAGGGTTCGCAAAGTGCGGCGCGTCGACAGCGCCGCGATCGAATTTTTGTAAATCGGTTGGCCGCGAGTGGTCGCGGCTCAACCGACGCTGGTGGTGAGGATATCGAATACTTCACACGATGGAAGAGCGGGCTCGAACTTCGCCTCTGACTTACGCGCTCTGCGCGATTGTCACAGGTGGAGGACACTTGGTTGCCATCCCAACAAGGCGATATCGCCCGTTCCCCAGCGTACCTATCAACGGCCGACGCGAAGGCGTCGGCCTGGCGGTGGTGAAGATGTCTGTTACTTCGTGGTGAAGGCGCGAAAGCGCCGAGCAGGTTCGAACCCTGCGCGCCGAAAGGCGGATCGCCCGCAAGGGCAGCAACAGCATCGATCGTTCCCCGCTAACCCCATCACGGTCCGTGGTGAAGATTTCTGTTACTTCGCCTGCAACGCGAGAGGTCGCGGGTTCGAATCCCGCCCGGTGTTCCATGCACCGGTAGCTCAGAGGATAGAGCGCTTTCCGGCGAGCTTCGGCTCGCTGGGTACAGCAATCGCCTGTTCCCGGATCGTGTCCGTTCTGCCACCGCCGGTGGTGAAGAGTGCTGTTACTTCGTGATCACACTGTCGAAGGTTCGACTCCTTCCGGACGAAAGTCCGTAGCTCAGCGGTAGAGCATGTGGAGCCCCTCGTGGGCAGGACAGCCTCGACTGTTCCCCGGCACCGTTTCATGTCCCCGTCAACCCAAGAGGAGGCCGTCATGGTCAGGCTCAACAAGATCGTTCGCGCCTTCACGCGGGAGGGCGCGCGTGCAAGGCGCTTCACGCCCGAGATGGAGCTGAAGCGGGCACTGATGAACTGCCTCCTGTGGGAGGACCAGTTCTATGAGGACGGCGTTGCGATCGCCGACCGCATCAAGGCCCTCGTGCCCAAGGTGGCGCCGGAGCGCGTCGCGCAGCTCGCGATCGAGGCCCGCGAGGTGATGAAGCTGCGGCACGCACCGCTCCTCGTCATCCGCGAGATGGCGCGGAACGAGAAGCACCGCGGCCTCGTCGCGGACACGCTCGCTCAGGTGATCCAGCGTCCCGACGAGATGACGGAGCTGCTCGCGATCTACTGGGCGGATGCGCTGGGGCCAATGCAGCAGCGCAAGCGGCAGCCGGTGTCGGCGCAGGTGAAGAAGGGTCTTGCCCGGGCGCTGACCAAGTTCGACGCCTACCAGCTCGCCAAGTGGGACCGCGACGGTGCGGTGCGGATCAGGGACGTCTTGTTCCTCGTGCACGCCAAGCCCAGGGATGCCGAACAGGCGAAGGTGTGGAAGCAGCTCGTCGACGGCGAGCTCGCCTCCCCCGACACCTGGGAAGTTTCGCTCTCGGCCGGCAAGGACAAGCGCGAGACCTTCGAGCGGCTGATCGCCGAGCGAAAGCTCGGCGGCCTCGCGCTGCTGCGCAATCTGCGGCTGATGCAGACTGCGCAGGTCCCGCGCGAGACCATCGCAGGCGCGATCGAGGCGATGCGGACGGATCGTATCCTTCCCTACCGCTTCATCACGGCGGCACGCTATGCGCCGGACTTCGAGCCCGAGCTCGAGGCAGCGATGCTCAAGTCGGTCAAGGACCATGTGCGGCTTCCGGGCCGTACCCGGCTCCTGATCGACGTGTCGGGCTCGATGTTCGCGACGCTCTCCGCTCAGTCGGAAATGACGCGCGCGGAGGCGGCGTGTGGCCTTGCCATCCTCGCGCGCGAGATCTGCGACGAGGTCGAGATCTTCACCTTCTCCGACAGGGTGGTGAAGGTCCCTCCCCGCCGCGGCTTCGCGCTTCGAGATGCGATCATCGACTCGCAGCCGCATAGCGGAACCTGGCTCGGCAAGGCGGTGGCGGAGATCGACCGCAAGGGCGATCGCCTGATCGTCTTCACCGACGAGCAGAGCCATGACCAGGTGCCCGAGCCCAAAGCGCGCGGCACGATGGTGAACGTGGCCTCGTATCAGCACGGTGTCGGCCACGGCGCCTGGACCCGCGTCAACGGCTTCTCTGAGGCCGTGGTCGCGTGGATCGCGGCGTCGGAGACGGCGTTGAACTGAGCGCAACGACAATGGCCCCGGACGCGAGCCGCGCCCGGGGCCAGCAAATCTCTGAAATGATCCGCCCGCCCCGTTATGGCGCGCGCGGAATGACAAGGACCTAGGACCATGCGACGACCCGATCCCTACATGGAACGCGCCCGCGAGCTCTGCCTCGCCGCCGGTGTCGATCCCGACTCGCGCGTCGGCGAAGGACGCGGCCAGCCGGCCTGGTGCCTGTACAAGGACGCCGCGCGCAAGGAGCATCTTGCCCGCGAGGCCAATGCGACCGCGAGCTCGATCGCCGAGTTCCGGACGCAGGACGCCCGCTTCCAGAACGCGCCCCTGAAGGTGTTCGGCCCGCACGAGGATGCGACGATCGCGCAGATGCGCAACTGCATGGCGATCGGCAACGTCGTCTCCGGCGTGATCTGCGCCGACGGCCATCTCGGTTACGCCCAGCCGGTCGGCGGGGTCATCGCCTATGAGAAGCAGATCAGCATCTCCGGCGTCGGCTTCGACATCGGCTGCGGCAACATGGCGGCTCGGCTCGACACCCGCTTCGACGACATTGCGGAGATCGCTCCCACGATCATCCGCGACGTCGCCAAGGTGATCTCGTTCGGCATCGGACGTGCCAACGCGGAACGGGCCGAGCACGACCTGTTCGACGACGGCGACGCCTGGCGCGAAAGCGACATGGAGGACTACCGTCAGAAAGCGGTGAAGCAGCTCGGCACGGTCGGATCGGGCAACCACTATGTCGACCTCATGCGCGACGAGGAAGGCTTCGTCTGGATCGGCGTCCATTTCGGCAGCCGCGGTCTCGGGCACACCTCCGCGACGCGCTACCTCAAGGCCGCCGGCGGCAAGGACGGCATGAACGTCCCGCCCGCCGTGGTCGACGAGGACAGCGAGGTCGGCCGCCGCTACATCGCGGCGATGCAGCTCGCCGGGCGTTACGCCTATGCGGGCCGTGAGTGGGTCGTCGAGCGTGTCCGCCAGATCATCGGCGGCAGCGTCACCGAGAGCGTGCACAACCACCACAATTATGCCTGGCGTGAGACCCACGACGGCAAGGATTTGTGGGTGGTGCGCAAGGGCGCGACCCCGGCGTTTCCCGGCCAGAAGGGATTCGTCGGCGGCTCGATGGGCGACGACGCCGTCATCCTCGAGGGCGTCGACAGCCCGGAAGCCAAGGCTTCGCTCTACTCGACCGTGTACGGCGCCGGCCGCCTGTTCGGACGACGTGAGGCGAAGCGGCGCTTCTCGCGCGAGGAGATGGACCGTTGGCTGAACGAGCGCGGCGTCACCTTGATCGGTGCCGACCTCGACGAGAGCCCGATGGCCTATCGCCGCCTGCCGGACGTGCTGGCCCAGCACGCCGGCACCGTGCGGGTGCTGCACACGCTGCGGCCGTTCGCCGTCGCCATGGCCGGCGAAGGCGAGTTCGATCCGTGGAAGGATTGAAGCGAAACCGTGGGCGGGAGGCGATGTCTCCCGCCCACGTCACTTCATAATTTTCTGAATTCGATCGTCTCTCATCTCGTCAGATATTCGCGCATCAACGCGCGGGCGCGATGCAGCCGCGCCTTCACGGTCTGCCTGGTCGCGCCCAGCGCGGCGGCAATCTCATCGATCGTCATCTCCTTGACGTCGCGCATCAGCGCGACATCCCGATAGTGCGGCGGCAGCGCCTCGAACGCCGCGGCGACGTCGAGCCGCAGGTCGGCCTCAGGGCGCAACAGCAGTGCGGCCTCCGCCTCGCCCTCATCGACAGCCGGCATAAGGCCGGCCCGACGCGCAAGCCGCAGGCATTCGCGCCGGACAACGCTGAACAACCAGGCCGACAATGCCAGCAGCGAACGAATCGTGCCGACGTGACGGAACAGAATCCACAACGCCTCCTGCGTCGCATCCTCGGCGTCCGCCGAGCTGCGGCAGGTCGCGCGCGCGTAGCGGCGGATGTCCGGCTGTGCCGTCTCGAGCAGGCGCGCGATCGCCCTGATATCGCCGAGCCGTGCGGCCTCGAACAGACTTGGCGAGATCGCCGCCGCGCTCACGACATCCCTCCCTTGCCGATGCCCGCCATCGCGCACATCGGGCAATAACCGACGAGACCGGTCAGCGCGAAGCCGGCGCCACCGAGCGCGACCAGCCATGCCGCCGCACCGGCAAGATAAACGAACGCCGCAACCGCGACCGCGATACCCAGGACGACCCGCACCGCCTGATGCAGTCCGCCGATGTTCTTTCGATAGAATCCCATCACATCCTCCGACATGGGCCGAGACCGATTGCCTCGACCATCAAGAGGACGCGACGGCCAAAAAGGATTCGCGCTGACGGAAGATTCTTTGCGATCAGCTTCCGACAGCCTGATAGGCCAGGCGCTTGAATTCGAAGAAGAACGGATTCCAGAAGCCCATGTAGCGCTGGGCCATCAGCACGCCGGCCGTATTGGCCTCCGGGCAGATCCACCAATGGGTGCCGGCCAAGCCGCCCCATTGAAATTCGCCGGTCGAGCTCGGCGGATCGAACGGCGTCGGCGCGAAGGTGACGGCGCCGCCGAGGCCGAAGCCCTTGCCGGGGATCGGGCCGAGATTGGCGAAGCGGATGGTTTGCCCTGCCGGGAGCTGGTTGGTCATCATCTGCCGCAGCGTCTCCGGCTTGAGCAGCGCGTCAGACCCGGGCAACAATGCTCGGACCAGCGCGAGCATGTCCGGCAGGGTCGAGACCAGACCACCGCCGCCCGAGAGCCGCGGGAACGGCCGTCGATAGGCTTGTGGAAACGGCAGATTGTCCGCGCGCGTCAGGCCGGGCTTCATGGGATCGAGCACATCGGCGCCGTTGTAGAGCGCGACCAGCCTGCCCTGCTGGGCCTCGGGGACATAAAAGCCGGTGTCGGCCATGCCGAGGGAATCGAAGATGCGCGCCTTCAGGAAGGCATCGAGCGGCTGGCCGGAGACGACCTCGACGATCCGGCCGAGCACGTCGGTCGCCACCGAATATTCCCAGGCCGTACCTGGGTGATAGGACAGCGGCAGGTCGGCGAGCTTGTCGATCATGTCGCTGAGCGGCGTCAGCGGATTGAGCACGCGCGCTTCGTTGTAGCCTTTGAACAGCACCGTGCCGGGATCGAAGATGCCGTAGCTGAGGCCGGAGGTGTGGGTCAGGAGCTGGCGGATCGTGATCGGGCTCTTTGCCGGCTCGACATCGGCGAGGCTTGAAGCGCCCTGCTTCAGCACCTTGCGATTGCCGAGCTGCGGCAGGAATTTTTCGACCGGGTCATCGAGCCCGATGCGGCCTTGCTCGACCAGCAGCATGATCGCGCAGGTGACGAAGATCTTGGTGTTGGAGAACGCGCGGAAGATGTGGTCGGGCCGCAGCGCAGTGTTGGCCTCGCGGTCGGCAAAGCCGACGCATTGCTGATCGACCACCTCGCGGCCGCGCAGCACGGCCCAGGACACGCCCGGAATGATCTCCTGATCGACGTAGCGTTGCATCGCCGTCCGTACGGCGGAAAAATCAGGCGTTCTGGCGTCCATGTGCTCCCCCCAATTGTGGTTGGAATCGATATAGCGCGATTTGCCGGGATATGAAGCCCACCGCGCAGCTCAGACCCGCTTCATCAGCACGGTGACGTGCAGGCGCCGCCGAATCCGCATGCCCTGCCGCTGGTACAGCGCAATGGCCGACGTATTGTTCGAGAACACGTGCAGGAACGGAATTTCCCCGCGCGCCTCGATCTGGCGCGCGATGGCGGCGAGCAACGCCTGCGCGTAACCGCGACCGCGATGATCGGGATGCACGCAGACCGCCGTCATCTCGGTGAAATTGCCGGGCTTCATCCGCTCGCCGGCCATGGCGACCAGCTCGCCGTGCGCGCGGATGCCGAGGAAGGTGCCGAGCTCGTGTGTCCGCGCCGCGAACGGCCCGGGCTTGGTCAGCTCGATCAGCGCCATCATGGCGGGAACGTCGGCCGCGCCCAGGCGGACGATCTCGGCATCACGCAGCGACGTGTCGGCGGGCGAGCCGATCATCTGCTCGCCGGTCTCGGCGAGCAGCACCTTGAAGCCGGCGGGAATTTCGACCGGCTCGGGCGTGAACAGCACCGCGACTTGCGAGCCCGACACGAGTTCGCCGAGCGCCGCAAAGCTTGCGGCGGACATATCTGGCATATCGGCAAACGGCGTCATGTCCACGGGATAGCGCAGAGCCTGCGGGCCGCCCTCCGCCAGATGCTTGTGGCTCGTCGTCAACGCGCTCCAGATCGGGCGATCCAGCAGCGCCTCATTGCTCGCCGACATCGGCCTAGTCCCTGTCGAAGCTAACGATGACGGCGGCATTGGCAATGAGGATGGGATCGTTGGCCACTTCCGTGGCCGAGGGAATCTCCAGCCCGCCCTTGACCGCGGTCACGGTCACCGTGCCGTAAGGCAACTCCTTGGCGACAGCCTCCTTGTCGACGGCTTCTGGATTCGGAACCCCGATCGTGACGTCCACGAACATGTCGTTCGCGGTCTTGCCGATCATCCGGAAGAAGCCGAGGCTGGAATGCCTGATGGCATCCGACACCGCCCTCTTCGCCGCCTTGGTGGCGTCCCGGCCGTGGACGTCGACGCCCATGCCCATCTCGGTGACACAACGAATGCGGGTCATTTCATAGTCCTGTGGTTGGTGAATGATTGAGTGTCGGGGATCGGTATCCGCAGTACAAGTGCGGATCTCAGTTGGCTGGAGATACCGCCGATAGCGCCCGTCATTGCGAGCGCAGCGAAGCAATCCAGAATCTTTCCGCGGAGACAGTCTGGATTGCTTCGCTGCGCTCGCAATGACGATGTGGAAACAGTTTTGTCCTCATCAATCACCCCTTCGCCTTCTCATGCGCCCGCAGCTCGTCGACGAGCACCCGCACGTTCTCCGAATAGTCGACCGGGATCGAGACCAGATGCACGCCGCCTTCCCTGAAGGCGGCGTCGAGCGTCGGGCCGAAGCTGTCGATCGTCTCGATGCGATGACCCTTGGCGCCATAGGCTTTCGCGTAGAGGACGAAGTCGGGATTGCCAAAAGTCATGCCGTAATCGGCGAAATGATCCACCGCCTGCTTCCAGCGGATCATGCCGTAGGCGTTGTCCTCCAGCACCAATACGACGAGGTTGAGCTTGAGGCGGACCGCCGTCTCCATCTCCTGGCTGTTCATCATGAAGCCGCCGTCGCCGGCAACCGCAAGCACGCGGCGGTCGGGATAGAGCATCGCAGCCATCATCGCCGACGGCAGGCCGGCGCCCATGGTCGCCAGTGCATTGTCGAGCAGCAGCGTGTTGGCGACGCGGGTGCGGTAATTGCGCGCGAACCAGATCTTGTACATGCCGTTGTCGAGCGCGACGATGCCGTTCTCGGGAATCACCTGGCGGATGTCGTGCACGATGCGCTGCGGCGTCGGCGGCCAGCGCGCCTCGGTGGCGCGGTCGGCGATGTGCTTCAGGATCTCTTCGCGCAGCGGGAGCAGCGCCGCGGCCTGCGGCAGCTTGCCTTCGAGCCGGTCCGCCAGCAGTTCCAGGCTCGGGCCGACGTCGCCGACGACCTCGGCATCGGGGAAATAGACCTGCTCGACGCTCGCCGGCGTGTAGCTGACGTGAATCACCTTTGGCCCTGAAGGCCCCATGATGAAAGGCGGCTTCTCGACCGGGTCGTGACCGATCGCGACAATCAAGTCGGCGGCATCGATCGCGTCGTGAACGTAATCGCGTTCCGACAGCGCCGCAGTGCCCATGTAGAGATTGGTGCCGCCGGGCACGGTCCCCTTCCCCATCTGCGTGGTGAAGAACGGAATGCCGGTCCGCCGCACGAAGCTTGCGATGCCGTGGGTCGAACGCGGCCGGCTGGTCGCAGCGCCCATCATCACCAGCGGGCGCCTTGCGGCCATGATCATCTCGGCGGCGCGGTCGAGCGCGGCGCGATGGGCGACCGGGATTTCGATCGGGTGAACGGGGATCACCGGGACATCAGGCACCTCGTCGCCGGCGATGTCCTCGGGCAGCTCGAGATGCACCGGACCCGGACGCTCCTCCATCGCCGCGCGGAACGCATCGCGCACCACGGTCGGGATGCTCGAGGCGCTGACGATCTGCCGCGACAGTTTCGTGAGCGGCTTCATGGTCGCGACCACGTCCACGATCTGGAAGCGCGCCTGCCGGCTGCTCATGATCGGCTTCTGGCCGGTGATCAGGATCATCGGCATGGCACCGAGATGCGCATAGGCCGCGCCCGTGGACAGGTTGAGTGCACCGGGGCCGAGCGTCGACAGACAAACGCCGGGCTTGCCGGTCAGCCGCCCATGGGTGGCGGCCATGAAGGCAGCGGCCTGCTCGTGGCGGGTCAGGACCAGCTCGATCCTGGAGGCGCGCAGCGATTCGACCAGATCGAGATTCTCTTCGCCGGGAATGCCGAAGATGCGGTCGACACCTTCATTCTCCAGTGCCGCGACGAACAGGTCCGATCCCTTCGCTTTGCGTTGCTGACCGCTCATGTCGCCTCCGCTCATTGTGCTTGGCTCTCGAGTTCCAGTAGAGCCGGCGCATGGTAGCGGTCCGCGGCTCCGGCACAACTCACAAAGAGCGGCAGCACATCAACTTCGCTGTTGCCATGCGAGCAACAGCACCCTGCCGGACGCCGAGCTCACGACCTAACTCATGCAGGCGCATGCGCTGATCGCGGCAAAGCTCTCGCGGAAGGTCCGCCATGAGCTTGAGCTCGACTTGGCGGAAGCCGAGCGACACCACCATCCCCGCGTGCAGCACCTGGATCGCTCGCGGCGACATTGAGCTTTCATCCTGTACCGATATACTGCCGCTCCTGGATTCGATTTGGGACAGCGGCGTGGCGATTGATCTGAAAGCGGTCGAGCAACTCGCTACCGATCAATCCTCGCTCAAGGCGGCGGCTGGCCTCGCCAAGCCCGCCAAATGGTCCGGCGTCGGCGCAAGCCAGGATGGCGCGCTGATCTGGGGCGAATGCGCGGGCTCCGGCGCCAATCCGTACCGCGTGATGGCCGACTTGCGCGATCTCGGCAACAAGTGCACCTGCCCTTCGCGCAAATTCCCCTGCAAGCACGTGCTCGGCCTGTTGTGGCTGAATGCAGAAGCGATCGTGCCGTTCGTGCCCGCGGAAACACCGGCCTGGGTCAGCGATTGGCTGGGCCGCCGGCGCGGCACGTCCGCGGCAAAGCCCGGGAGCAATGCGCCGCCCGCCGGCGACAAGGATGTGCGCGCCGCGCGCGCGGCCGAGCCCGAAGTGGCCGAGGATCCAAAGGATATAGCGCGGCGCGAGGCCCAGGCCGCCAGACGCAGCGAGGAGACCGAGCGGGCCATTCTCGACGCGCTGGATGCGCTCGAGCAATGGATCGGCGATCAATTGCGCCTGGGATTGTCGGGCTTCATCGACGATGCCACCGCGCGATGCCGACGGATCGCGGCACGGCTGGTCGACGGCAAGGCCGCGGTGCTCGCCGGCCGGATCGACGAACTGCCGTCCCGCCTGCTCGCACTTGCCGCAGGCGACCGGCCACGTGCCGCCGTGGTCGAGCTCGGCAAGCTGGTCCTGCTCGCGCGCGCCTTCCGTGCCGCCCCGCGCGATGCCGAGATCAGGCGCGCCGTCGCCGCATCGGAAACGCGCGAGACCGTGCTGAGCGATCCGCAAGCGCTGCGGGTCGATGCGCGCTGGGAGGTCCTGGCCGAGCAAGTGCAGACGCGCCGCGACGGATTGGTGTCGCAAACGACCTGGCTGCTCAATCTGGCTCCGAACGGTCCGCGCTTTGCGATGCTGCTCGACTTCTTCCCGGCGAGTGCCGGACGACGCGGCTCGGTCTTCACGCCCGGCGACCGATTCCAGGCTGAGCTCGTCCTCTATCCGTCGCAGCAGCCGCTGCGCGCCCTGCTCGTGCGGCGCGATGCGAGCGAAGAGACACCTGCCTTGGAATGGCCGGCTGCAGACACCGCGCTCGGCGACGCCTTGACACGCCCCCTGCTCGCAGAGCCGTGGGTGATCGAAATGCCGCTGCTGCTGCCGCAGGGGCGGATCGCGCGCGACGAGACAGGGGGTGCCTGGTGGCGCGCCGCCGACGGCACCGCCACGCTGCCCGTCGCCGGCAACACGGAGGGCCTGCTGGTCGGAACAGCGCTGATGCGCACAGCCGCGATCTGGTCGGGCAACCGGCTCACGATCCTGGCCGCACAGACCTCCTGGGGACGGATCGGCAGCGATGAGTGATGTCATCAAGGCCGAGACGATCTACGACGCGATGGGTGCGGTGCTCACGCGCTGGACCATGGGATCACCAGCCGCGCCAGCAGCCTCGTTCTGGCGTGCCGAGCTCGGCGACGATGCGGTCGAGGCCGAGTTGCGGCTGCTTGCACTTTCGGGTCAGTTTCTCGGCACCGCGTTGACGATGGAGCCCTCCTCATCGCTTCGCATTCTGCCCGACATTCCCGCGCTTGCATTGCCGACTGTGCCCGAGACCTTGCGTCCGCTGGTGCGCCGGATCCTGACCACGAAGAAGCAGGGCAAGGTCAAGACCGACCTCGTCCACTTCCTCGCGGCGCGCGGCTGGACGATGCATCCTGCCGACTGGATGCCCCAAGCCGATGATGACGATGTGCCCGATCTCTACGCCGGGTGGCGCGACTGGGCGGCGATTGCAGCGTCCGATAGCGCCACACGGCGGCAGACGGACGACCGACTCAGCGCCGAGAATTGGGACGATTTCTGGCCGGCAGCGCGCAAGGTCGCCTTGGCCGAGCTCAGGAGGCGCGATCCCTCTGCGGCGCGCGCAGTGCTGGAAGCTAAGCTTGCCGGTGAGACGGCCGACACGCGGTGGCGCCTGTTGTCTTTGCTGTCGGAACGGCTGTCCGATGAGGATCTCGCCTTTCTCGAAGGCGTCGCGGCGAACGATCGTGCCCCCAAGGTCAAGGCGCTTGCGACCTCGCTGCTCGCACGCCTTGGCCGCGGCCCTGCTGCGGGCGAGGACACGGCGGAGCTCGCCGGATTTTTCGCAGTAAAGACCAAGGGCCTGTTGCGCCGCTCGCGCGTGGTCCAGGCCGAGCCTCTCAAGACGGCGGCACAATCGCTGCGCCGAAAGGCGCTGTTCGATGGCGCCGACCTGACATCGTTCGCCGGCGCGCTGGGCCTTGCACCGCAGGAGCTGATCGCGGCCTGGGACTGGAACACAGACCAGACCGCCGATGCGGCGCTGGTCGATCTGATCGTGGCCACGGGAGCCGATGCGCAAGTCTCGCAAGCGGCCGACGCGGTCAGCGAACACGATGCGACTGGCCTCATCATATCGCTGGCTGCCCGGCTTGCGCCCGCCGAGCGCGCAAGGCACGCCGAGGCGGCCTTGAACGCGCGCGGCATCCGTTTCGAGCTGGCGCAACTGATCGCGGGAACGGCTGCGCGGCTCCGAGATCCACTGTCCGCACCTGCGGGCAAGACGCTGCTTGCGGCGCTCCAGCGGGACGATGCGAGGCCCTCCGACGACGCTGAGGAATTTCATGCGCTCGGCCTGATTGCCTCACGCGAGGGCGCGCGAGGCGCGCTGAATGGTCTAGCCGGTGCAGGCCTGCTGCAAGGCGACCCGCGCCTCGACATGCTGCGGCTCAACGCCGCGTTGGACGACAAGGGAGCAAAACCATGAGCGAGAAACTGCGCCTGCCCGCCGAGGAGAGCTATGCGGCGGAGCTGAAGGCGCTTGCGACGGGCGATCAGCATCGCCCACCGGGCTGGGCACTCGCACCGCGGCAGGTCGTTACCTATCTGATGGGCGGCAAGGCGGTTGACGGCACGGTGATCACGCCCAAGTATGTCGGAGATCGGCGTCTGATCGAGACCGCCGTTGCGACGCTCGCGACCGATCGCGCGCTGTTGCTGCTGGGCGTACCGGGCACGGCGAAGTCATGGGTCTCCGAGCACCTCGCCGCGGGCATCACCGGCGACTCCACCCTGGTGATCCAGTGCACGGCTGGCACTGACGAGAACCAGATCCGCTACGGCTGGAATTATGCTCAATTGCTCGCACACGGTCCGCGCCGCGAAGCCCTGGTGCCTACTCCGCTGATGCGCGCGATGGAGAGCGGCAAGCTTTGCCGTTTCGAAGAGCTGACGCGAATGGGCAGCGACGTGCAGGACACGCTGATCACGGTGCTGTCGGAAAAGATGATGCCAATCCCCGAGCTCAACACCGCCGTGTACGCCCAGCGCGGCTTCAACATCATCGCGACCGCGAACAACCGCGACAAGGGCGTCAATGAACTGTCCTCGGCGCTCAAGCGCCGCTTCAACGTCGTCGTGCTGCCCTTGCCAGACAGCGCCGAGGAGGAAGTGGCGATCATCGTCAAGCGCGTCGGCGAGATGGCGCAGACTCTCGACCTGCCGGCGCCGAAGAACGTCGCCGACGAGGTGGCGCGGGTGGTGTCGATCTTCCGCGAGCTGCGCTCGGGCTCGACCGAGGACGGCAAGGTCGCGCTGAAGTCGCCCTCGGGGGGTTTGTCAACGGCCGAGGCAATCGCGGTGATGATCGGCGGGATCAGCCAGGCGACCTTCTTCAATGACGGCAAGCTGACGCCCGAAACGCTCGCCAGCAACATGATCGGCGCGGTGGTCAAGGACCCGGTGCAGGACACGGCCGTACTCGGCGAATATCTCGAGACCGTGCTGAAGAAGCGACGCGGCTTCGAAGGCTATTACGCGTCGCTGACCGACTTGATCTGACGGAGCGGCGCGAGCGATGGCGGGCCAGGTCTCTCTCTTCGGCATCCGGCATCACGGCCCCGGCTCTGCGCGGCGGCTGGTGGAAGCGCTCGACGCGCTGAAACCGGTGGCGGTGCTGATCGAAGGCCCGGCGGATGCATCCGAGCTGCTGCCGATGCTCGCCGATCCCGACATGGTAACGCCGGTGGCCCTCCTCACCTATGCCGAGGACAATCCGGCGAATGCCAGCTTCTTTCCCTTTGCCGATTATTCGCCGGAATACCAGGCCGCACGCTGGGCGGTGCGTCACGGCGCGACCCTGCGCTTCATCGACCTGCCGGCATCGGACCGGCTGGGTGCCAGCGATGGCGATATCGCGGAGGAGATCGCAGCAAGGGCCGAGGCCGACCCGGTCAGCCACGATCCGATCGGCGCGCTCGCAACTGCCGCAGGCTATGACGATGGCGAATCCTGGTGGTCCGACGTCATCGAGGAGAATCCCGCAACGGGCCCGATCTTCACGGCCGTTGCCGATGCGATGACCGCGCTGCGTGCGGACGAAAAATCACTGTCGGCGCGCGAGGCCGCGCGCGAAGCCCATATGCGGATCGAGATCGCGAAGGCGGCCAAAGAATGCGACGGCGCCGTTGCGGTCGTCTGCGGCGCCTGGCACGTGCCGGCGCTCGCCGAGCGCCGCAGCCTTGCTGCGGATCGCGAATTGCTCAAGGGCCGGCCCAGGACCAAGATCAAGGCGACCTGGGCGCCATGGACCGCGCCGCGGCTGGCGCGCGCCAGCGGCTATGGCGCGGGCGTCGTGGCGCCGGGATGGTGCGCACATGTCTGGGACACGCGCGACCGCGATCGCGCTGCCGAGTGGCTTGCCAAGGTGACGCGCGCGCTGCGCGATCGCGGCCATTTCGTATCCACCGCCTCGGTGATCGAGGCGCAGCGGCTGGGGACGGCACTCGCGGCGCTGCGCGACCGGCCCGCGCCGGGCTTTGCAGAGCTGCGCGAGGCGGCGATCGCCTGCCTCTGCAACGGCGAGCGCGCCATGTGGGACGACATTTCGGCCGAACTCCTGATCGGCGCGGGCGTCGGTGCAATCCCAGCATCGACACCGCTCGCGCCGCTGCTCGAAGATCTCCAGCGTCAGCAGAAAGCGACGCGCCTCAAGCCGGAGGCGCTGGAGCGGGCGCTCACAATCGATCTGCGCAGCGAAAGCGGCTTGATGCGTTCCACGCTACTGCACCGGCTGAACGCGCTCGACGTGCCCTGGGGACGGTTGACGGATGCGGGGCGCAGCCGCGGGACGTTCCGCGAGAACTGGCAATTGCGCTGGGAGCCAGAATTCGCGGTCAGGCTGGTGGAAAATCTGCTCTACGGTTCGACCATCGCGGAAGCCGCGGGCGGGCGCCTGATGGAAGCGATGGGCAAGGAAGCCGAGCTTGGCCCGCTGGCGAGCCTGGTGCGCAATGCCATGATCGCCGACCTGGCGCGCGCCACCGAGTTCGGCATCGCCGCGCTGGAGACGAAGGCGGCACTGACGAGCGACGGCCCGTCGCTCCTTGCCGCACTGCCGCCGATGGCCGATATCCTGCGCTATGGCGAGGCGCGCACCGGCACGGTCGAGCATCTGACGGCGCTGATGCCGCGTATCGTGGTGCAGGCGGCACTTGCCTTGCCCTATGCTGCGCGCAATCTCGATGCGCCGGCGGCAGCCAAGCTGCGCGGTGCGCTCCTTGCGGCCGACGCCGCGATCCAGCTCGCCCAGATCGAGGCCGACATCGTGGCCGGCTGGCGCGATGCGCTGCGGGCACTGATGAATGACGATCACGCGACCCGCCTGATCGCCGGCACCGCCGCGCGGCTGCTCTACGAGGCCGAGCTGCTGACAGCCGATCATGCCGCGGACCTGCTGACCCGAATGCTCTCGCCCGGAACGCCGGTCGCGGAAGCGGCGGGATTCTTCGAAGGCTTCTTCGAGGGCGCCGGCCAACGGCTGATCCACGATGCGGCGCTACGGGGCGCGGTCGATGCCTGGTTGATGACGCTGGACGAGGAGGCCTTCACCGCCAGCCTGCCCTTGTTCCGCCGCGTCTTCTCGGCCCTGGACCGAACCGAGCGCCGGCGGCTGATGGATGCGCTCTTCGCGCGAAGCACCGCTGCCGCCAAAGGCTATCGGCTGATCGCCGGCGCAAACGAGATCTGGCCGGCGCATCAGGTCCGCGTACTCGAACTTGTCAAGGCGGGAGCGGCGCGATGAGCGAGGCCGATGAACGCAGCCGCCGCTGGACGCTCGCCCTCGGCGTCGACCCCGAAGGCGCCGAGAACGGCCCTGCTCTGTCCGCCAGCGATCGCCGCATGTCCGAGGCGTTGACGGCGCTCTACGGCGACGGCGACGGAGCCCCGAAGAAAGGCCGCGGCGGGCTCGGCGGCTCGGCACCGCGCGTCGCCAAATGGCTCGGGGACATCAGGGAGTTCTTCCCCGCGCCGGTGGTCCAGGTGATCCAGAAGGATGCCTTCGAGCGCAAGGGCCTGCGCCAGATGCTGGTTGAGCCCGAATTCCTCGCGACCGTCGAGGCCGATGTCAGCCTCATCGCCGATCTGATCGCGCTGCGCGGCGTGATGCCTGAGAAGACCAAGGACACCGCCCGCACTGTGATCGCCAAGGTGGTGGCCGAGCTGATGGAGCGGCTGGAGCGGCGTACGGCTGATGCGGTCCGCGGCGCCCTCAACCGCTCGCTACGCACCAGTCGCCCGCGCTTTGCCGACATCGACTGGCCGCGCACCATCAAGGCCAATCTGCGCCACTATCAGGCGGAGCATCGCACGATCGTGCCCGAACGGCTGATCGGTTTCCTGCGCCAGCAGCGCCGCATCGTCGATCTCGAAGAGGTCATCCTGTGCGTCGACCAATCGGGGTCGATGGCAACCTCCGTCGTCTATGCCTCGATCTTCGCGGCGGTGATGGCTTCGCTTCCGGTGGTCGCAACCAAGCTCGTCTGTTTCGACACGGCGATCGTCGACCTGACGGAGGAGCTCGCCGATCCCGTCGAGGTGCTGTTCGGCGTCCAGCTAGGCGGTGGCACCGACATCAACCGCGCCGTCGCCTATTGCGAGGAGCGCATCGAACGGCCGTCGAAAGCGCATCTGGTCCTGATCACCGACCTCTATGAGGGCGGCAATGCAAATGAGCTGGTCGACCGGCTGGCGCGGCTCGCAACGCGCGGAGTCAATGTGATCGTGCTGCTGGCACTGACCGACACAGGGCATCCCTCCTATGATCCTGCGTTGTCGGCAAAGGTCGCAAGTCTCGGCATCCCCGTCTTCGCCTGCACGCCGGATCAGTTTCCGGATCTGATGGCGACCGCGCTGAAGCGCGAGGATGTCGCCGCGTGGGCAGCCGATCAGGACATCAAGTTGATCCGCCCCCAAAGCTGAGCGTGATGCGGAAAGCGCGTCGCGGCTCGCCGAAGCGAAGCAAGCCTCGTTGCTCAGAAATCGACAGTAACTTCGCCGAAACCCGCAAGGCGTGCACGGGCTCTGGTCCCCGCTTCTGCGAAGACCATGCCGATGCACGAACCGGTCGTGACGATCTGGCCCGGCAAGAGAGGCAGACCCCGGTCCGCACAATGACGGACGAGCCAGCGCAGCAGACGCCAGACGTCTCCTGCCGGATTGCCGCCAGTGGTTCGAGGGCTGATGTCTTCACCGATCGAGAGATCCGCCTCGACGGCCCTCAGATCGATGGCAGCAGGGCTGACTGTCGAGGCTGCTCCGATCAGCAACGCGCCGTGGCTCTGCAAATCCGCGAGCTGGGCCAGGGCCACGCTGTTCGTCCAATCCTCGAGGCGCGTCTCGACCACCTCGATGGCGGGATAGACGGCGTCGAACGCGCGTGCCAGCTCGCGATCGGGCAATGCGGCGTCTTCAGCGGTGAGCGCGCGCCCGACCCGGAGCGCAACCTCCACTTCGACACCCCGCAGGCGGAATTCAGGACCGAGCCGCGCGCCGGAGGCAAGCAGGCCGGATGCCGGCAGCGGCGCGCAGACGGGCTCGGCATCCGGGCCCGACGCCCCGACCTTCCAGCCGCCGAGCGGACCGAGCCGGGCAAGCGTGGCATCCTGGATGGCGTAGGCGCCGGGGCGATCCGAAGGGAGAATGGCGCGCCAGGCGACCGATCCGCCTTTGCTTCGGGCTGCGATCAACCGGTCCGCCGCTTCACTCGCGTTGCTCACGATGTCCTCCCGTAATGGGGCCCGGCCTCGGCGACGGGCGTGCCGCGGCGGGGACTCCCGATCTGTCCTGTCTCGATGTGCTAGTCATCGGCCTTGGTCGCACGCAGCAGATTGTCGCGCAATCTGCTCACCGTCTTCTGCACCACCGGAAAATCGTCGCCAAGACCTGTCGCCTCAATCAGCGCCCCGCCGAGATCCTGCTCGATCAGCTTGCGCCCCGCGGGCGTCAGGCTCAGGCGCACCTGCCGCTCGTCGGCAGGATCGCGGTGGCGCTTGATCAGCCCCATCTGCTCGAGCTTCTTCAGGATCGGAGTCAGTGTGTTGGATTCCAGGAACAGCTTCTCGCCCAGTGTGCTGACGGTCTGCTCATCCTCGTCCGACAGCGCCACCAGGGCGATGTACTGGGTATAGGTCAAGCCGACCTTGTCCAGCAGGGGCTTATAGGCCCGGCCGAAAGCGAGATTGGCCGAATAGATCGCAAAACAGAGGAAATTCGACAATTTCCGGTCTTTGCCGGCTGATTTGGGGGAACGGGCCACGGGAACCTCCGCAATTCGTGATCTGCCGACCAATATAAATCGTATCCGATTAAATCGGAAGAGCTTGACCGGTGGGTGCGGCGAGTATATTTCCATGCGCATCCGATTAGATCGGATACGATCAATAATTCAACCGAAGGATACGACCATGACCTCCGCTGCAAAGGTTCTCTTCACCGGCAAGACCCACGTCACCTCGGGCGCCGACGGCACCGCGCACTCCAGTGACGGATTCCTGAACGTCAAGCTGGCCCAGCCGCACCCGGCGGCCGAAAACCTGTTCGCCGCCGCCTGGTCGGCCTGCTATCTCGGCGCGCTCGGGCTCGCCGCTGCCCAGCGCAAGGTCAAGCTGCCGAGCGAGCCGTCGGTCGACACCGCGATCGACCTGAACAACGCCGGCGGCGCCTTCTTCCTGCGTGCCCGTCTCGACGTCAGCGTTCCCGGCGTCGATCGCGCGGTGGCGCAGGAACTGATCGAGGCCGCACACGGCATCTGCCCCTACTCCAAGGCGGTGCACGGCAATATCGAGGTGACCACCACCCTCGTCTGAATCGCCACGCCGCGGACCGGTCGGCATCGGCCGGGCCCGCGCGGCGCGGACAATCTCGTGACCACAAGGATCCGACCATGAGCCATCGTCATCTGCGAACCCTCCGCGTGCTGTCGAGCGCGGTCCTGCTCGCGGCAAATCTGTTCACACTGCCGGCCGCGGCGGCGCAGGCCGGCGTCACGCGCACCGACCTCCAGCGCCACGATCTCAGCTCGCCCGGGCGCGAGGCGGTGCAGGTACGCGTCGACCTTGCCCCGGGCGTGGCGTTCGGCCGGCACACCCATCCGGGCGAAGAGATCATCTACGTGCTGGCGGGCGCGATCGAATACGACGTCGAGGGCAAGCCGCCGGTCACGCTGAGAGCCGGCGACGTGCTGTTCATCCCTGCCGGTACGGTGCATGCGGCGAAGAACGTAGGCGGTGAGACCGCCAGCGAACTTGCCACCTATATCGTCGCCAAGGACAGGCCGCTGCTGACGCCGGCGAAGTGACGCCGGCGCTCCCTCGATTGACCTACGCATGATATCTGACTAAAGTCAGACATCATGCTCGACCCCGTCTCCCGCGTTCGCCGCTTCAACCGCGCCGTCACCTCGGCCGTCGGAGCACTCGATACGTCGTTTCTCGGGCGCGGTCGGCCGCTCGGCGCGGCGCGGGTGCTCAATGCGATCGGGCACGGGCGTTCGGACGTCGCCGAGATCCGCGACTATCTCGGGCTCGATTCCGGGCTGATGAGCCGGCTGCTCCGCAGCCTCGAGGACGAAGGATTGGTCGAGACCACCGCGCATGCGGACGACGCCCGCCGCCGCGTGGCGCGGCTGACGCGCACGGGCCGGCGCGAGTTCGCAGCCTACGAAGCGCTCTCGAACGCGCAGGCCGAAGGCTTCCTCGCTCAGAATTCGCAAGCCGAGGCCTTGCTCGCGGCGATGGACCTGATCGCATCCGCATTGACGCGAGAGCGCGTTTCGCTGGATGAGATCGACCCTCAGTCCGAACCGGCACGCTATTGCCTCGGCGAGTACTATGCCGAGCTCGGCCGCCGCTTCAAACAAGGCTTTGACGTCTCGCTGTCGCGCGATCCCGACGCCAAGGACATGCGCCGACCGCGCGGCACCTTCATCGTCGCGATGTCGGACACGCTGCCGATCGGCTGCGTGGGCTTGAAGGGAACCGATCACGGCTACGCCGAGATCAAGCGGCTCTGGGTCGCCCCGGCCGCGCGCGGGCTGCGGCTCGGCCGGCGCCTGATGGACGCGACCGAGGCCGCAGCACGCGAACTCGGCATCACGCTGCTGCGGCTCGACACCAACAGCGCGCTGCCCGAGGCCGCCCAGCTCTACCGCACCAGCGGCTGGCGCGAGATTCCCCGCTTCAATGACGATCCTTACCCGGACCTGTTCTTCGAGAAACGGCTCTGATGCCGGGACCGGTTCGCGATCCTCGCGCGTTAGGTCGAAGTGGGAGCTTCGATATGACGAGAGACGACCTCGCCGACATCTACCGCGCCTACATCACCTGCCTCAATCGGCGGGATTGGCCGGCACTCGGACAATTCGTGCATGATGAGGTCGCTCACAACGCGCGGCCGCTTGGGCTTGAGGGCTATCGCGCGATGCTGGAACGGGATGTTCGGCAGATACCCGACCTGCAGTTCCACATCGAGATGCTGATCTCCGATCCTCCCCGCATCGCCGCCCGATTGAAGTTTGACTGCACGCCGGCTGGACCGTTCCTTGGTCTTGCCGTCAACGGGCGGCGCGTGTCCTTCTGCGAGAACGTGTTCTACGAATTTCGAGACGGAAAGATCCGGCAGGTCTGGTCGGTCATCGACAAGGCCGCGATCGAGGCGCAGCTCTGACGCCGCGCCTCGATCGCGAATTCATGCCGCCGCCGGCGCCACCTCGCCTTGCGGCTTTGCGAACGGGCGGAACGTCATCGCCATCAGGAAGGCCCCTAGGCCCATCGCCCAGGAGGCGATGTAGAGCCAGGCATAGCTGGAGAAGGCATCGTAGATCAGGCCGCCGGCAAGCGGGCCGGTCGCCATGCCGAGGCTGCCAGCCATCGCCGTGCCGCCGATCACCGTGCCCATCATCTTGAGCGGGAAGTTCTCGCGGATGAGCACGGCATAGAGCGGCATGGTGCCGGCATAGATGAAGCCGAAGACCGCGCCGACCGCATAGAACGTCGTGAGCTGTTGCGCGAAGACATAGGCGAGCGCACCGAAGGCCTGCAGCAGCAAGCCCGAGACCAGCACGCGCTTGGCGCCAAAGCGATCGCCCATCAGGCCGAAGGCGATGCGCCCGCCGAGGCCGGCAAACCCCTCGATGCTGTAGATCGTCACCGCCGCGACCAGCGGGATGCCGCAGCTCACGGCATAGCTGACGGTGTGGATGATCGGGCCGGAATGCGTCGCGCAGCAGAAGAAGTTGGTGGCGAGCAGGATCAGGAATTGCGGCGAACGCAGCGCCTCACCCATCGACATCTCGTTTTGTCCGGCGGCGGCTTCGCCCACGGGCGCGGCCGGGCCTTGCGCGAGCGCCGGCGGACGGCGCACCAGGAACGAGACCGGGATCATGATGGCGCCGACCACGAGCGCAATGATCTGCATCGAGGTGCGCCAGTCGTGGCCGGAGACGAGCCAGGCCGCCAGCGGCGACATCGTCATCGGCGCCATGCCCATGCCGGCCGAGACCAGCGACACCGCGAGGCCGCGATTGGTATCGAACCAGCCGGTGACGGTCGCCATCATCGGCGCGAAGATCGCCGCGCAGGCGGCGCCGACCAACAGGCCGAACACGATCTGGAACACGATCAGCGAGGTGGCGAGGCTCGCCGCGAACAGGCTGAGCGCCAGCACGGTCGATCCGGTCAGCACCACCGGCAGGGGCCCGAACCGGTCCGTCAGCGTGCCCCAGGCCATGCTGGTGAAGGCCATCGCCAGAAAGCCGATCGTCATCGCGCTGGAGATGCCGGTCACCGACCAGCCGGTGTCCTTGGTGATCGGCTGCAGGAACACCGGCAGCGAAAACATGCCGCCGATCGCGACGCAGCCAAGCACGCCGCCGGCGGCGACGATCACCCAGCGATAGTTGGAAGAAGTCATTTCAGTCTCCCGTCAGGTCTGTCTCGCGTGGAAGACGAATGGGAACTGCGCCGGCCGACAGGCCGACGTCGCATTTGCCGCACGCTTTCGTGACCTGCCAACAAAACTCGAAAAACAACCCCATGCACAGTAGCCGGCGCCAGCGGGATCAATGACTTACGAGGACGGCCATTTGCAAGATCGAGGCGCGGGTTGACCCGTCGGGCAAAACACCGGCAAAATGGCATCATTCCCCATTCGAGAGCATCGCTGGGCCACGCATGCTGTGCGGTTCGATGCTCAGATCTCGCCGAGACCACGCACGAGATTGGGCGTCGACCACGTTGCCACGCCGGTTCCTGCGAAGTCGCGATCGGTGGTCCAAACATCGCCATCGACGCTCCACGCGAGCGCGAGCACGTGGGCATCGCGCACCGATCCATTGCGGCTCGGCACGGCATCGCGAAGGGTCTCCTCGCACCGGGCCATGACCGGCTCCAGCGACGCAACGGGAACGATCGTCAACAGCTCGGCGAGCTCGTCGAGCACATCGAGCAGTTCGGGGCGCTGCATGCCGAGCGCGATGCGCCGGCGTGCCTCCTGGACGACACGGTCCGTTGTCACGAAGACCACCTTCTCCGCGGCGGCCAAAAGCGCCCCGGAACTTCGACCGCGAACAGCGGCGACCAGAATGGCCGGATCGATGACGATTGTTGCCGACGGTGGTCTCACGTCTTCCGCTTGCGCGTCAGGGCTTTCACCGCAGCAATCGACCAATCGACCGGATCGACCTCGCCGAATTCAGCCAGCGCGGCATCGTCCGCGGCCGCGTCGCGTCCCTTGGCCAGCCGCTCCGCGCGCGCCAGCACGGCAGCCAAGCGCTCCGGATCGGTCGCCTTGAGCGGGATGAGCAGCCCGACCGTTCGCTCACCCGATTTCACCGCCGTCGGGCCGGGCAAAGCACCAATGGCTTCACCGGAAATCTTCTGTAGATCGCGGATGCTGATATGGGCCATGATGCTGACTTACATACGCCCTTATGTAACACACCGCAAGATGTTCGCGAATGCGCCGACCTCGGTAACCGACGATTGGAGTCCCCCTCATGCCAAAGATCGACGTCGCCAAAGTGCCGGCCCGCAAGGGCTCCGGCTATCCGGCGTCCTTCAGCGCGCCTTGCGCCGAGCGCATTCGCAAACGGCTCGGCGATGCCGGCGGCCTGTCGGATTTCGGCGTCAATCTGATGCGCCTGCCACCGGGCGGCTGGTCGAGCCAGCGGCATTGGCATTCGCACGAGGACGAGTTCGTCTACATTCTCGAAGGCGAAGTGACGCTGATCGAGGATGGCGGCGAAACCGTGCTGCGCGCCGGCGATTGCGCCGCCTTCCCCAAGGCCAGCGGCAACGGCCATCACATGATCAACCGCTCGGACGCCACCGCGGTCTACCTCGAGATCGGCTCGCGCTCGCCAGCCGACCTCATCACCTGCTCCGACATCGACATGATGAGCCCGGCATCCGACGGCCGCTTTCTGCACAAGGACGGCACGCCTTATCCGTAAGTGACATCGCGGCTCACAGGGCCGCGCTGCGGCGCCAGCTGCCGACGGTGAGCCAGACCGCCGAGACCAGGAAGTAGATCGCGCCGACCGCGGCATAGCCTGCGACATTCGCAATCGACGGCACCGCCGGCATTGTGGCCTGGAAGATGAAGAAACCGCCCGCCAGGGCCGACTGGCCGCCGCTGAGCACCATGGCCCATTGCGCGCCGAAGCGCTTCCAGCGGCGCACGGCCGTGCCGAGCTGGAGCAATCCGGACAGGATCGCCCAGGCCCCGAAGATTCCGAGCACCCAGTTCATGCTGACCTGCAAGGCCAGGATGACCGCAATGGTGGTCGCGAGGCTGACCAGCACGTTGAGGCCTTGCGTGCGGTTGTGGTTCAGCCCGCCACTGTTTAGGGCGTCGAGATAATTGGCCGCGGCGTCCCACGCGGGATAAGCGACGAGCAACGCCGCCGAGATCGCCGCCGACGAGGGCGCGAGCGCGAAGGCCGCAACAACCCAGGCGGCCGAGAACGCGGCACGCATGAAGTAGTACTGCTTCAGCCATTGCGCCTGATCGGCGCCCAAAGCCATCTCGCTGTTTCTCATAGCTGCTGCTCCTTACCTACTAGTTGGTAGTTTAAGTGGATGCGGAAAGGTTCGAACCGCCCTGCCCTATGCCGATCACGTCAGTGCCTGGTGGAAAGCCGCTCCAGCAGCGGCCGGGTGATGGTCGCGAAGATTTTTGGATCGCCATAAGCGCGCGCCGACAGCATCGCGCCGTGGACGGTTGCCATGAATCCCTCCGCCTCGGCCCGCGCCGTGCCGGTGAGATGGAGCCGGCCTTGCCGCTTGCCGCGCTCCATCACCGCAGCCAGCCAGGACGACAACGAGCGGAAGTGCGCGCGGACTTCGAGCGCGACTTCCTCGGGCAGGATCGGAAGCTCGCTGGCAAGGAGCGCGCAAACGCAGAACGGAGCCGTCGCGTCCTTGATGCACGCCTCCCAATAGGCGACGTAGCTTTTGAGCTGCTCGGCGGGGTCGGCGACATTGCGTTCGAGCGCCGACAGTCCCGCCTGGGCCTCCTCGCGATAGCGCGCCACGAGGGTGCGGACCAGGTCGACCTTGCTGGCGAAATGGTGGTGGATGCTCGGCTTGCGGATGCCGACGACATCGGCGATGTCGGCGTAACTGAAGCCGTTGTAGCCGCCGGCGATGATCAGCGTGCGGGCGCAGGCAAGAATGTCGTCGGCAGTCGAGGAAACGGTGCTCATGGCGCTTAGCTACCTTCCAGTAGGTAGACAGTCAAGCAGACATGCTTCAATGATCCGTGAGCGAGTGGTAGGAGCCTGCATGACCATTCGCCCGATCGTGCGCTATCCCGACCGCCGGCTTGCGCTGCCGGCCCGCCCCGTCACTGTGTTCGACGATGCCTTGCGCGAGCTCGCGCAGGATCTGCTCGACACGATGCGCGCCGCGCCCGGCATCGGCATCACTGCGCCGCATATCGGCGTGCCCCTGCGCGTCGTGGTGCTGGAGCTCGACGCGAAGGACGGCCCGCAGACCTACGTCAATCCGGAGATCACATGGGCCTCGCCGGAGATGATCATGCATCGCGAAGGCAGCGTCTCGATGCCCGGGGTCAACGACGAGGTGCAGCGCCATGCGCGGGTGCGGATCGGCTATTCTGATCTCGACGGCAACATGCGCACCGAGGAATCGGATGGTTTGCGCGCGGTGTGCCATCAGCACGAGATCGACCAGCTCGACGGCCTATTCTGGATCCAGCGGCTGTCGCGGCTGAAGCGGGAGCGGCTGGTGAAAAAGTACGAGAAGATGGCTCGGAATTCGTAGGACCTCCTACCCTTGGTCAAGGGGAACGTCCTTATAGGGCAATATGGTAGCGCCGTGCTCGATGCAGTCCAGGACGCTGCGCGCCGGCTTTGCCGGTGCCTTCGGCATCCTGGACAGCATCTGCGGGCGGCGCTCTGGCGCTCGGCAGGTCGGGACGAAGGAATGGTCGCCCGGCCGAACAAAGGAATGGGGCTCACCCGTTCGCGGAGTTCTTTGTGCCGTTATGGTCCGCATCGTATGGGGTCTGTCGCTTGAGCGTCGTGCACAGGGCAAAAAGCAAGCGATCTCCCACGCTGCGCAGAGCCCGCGCGTGACCGTGTCCTTTTCTGCGCAAGGCATCATACCGTCGCCTGCTGGCAGCGTCGTGTTGGATGGCGACACGCGACCAGTGATGGACGGCGCTCTGTAGCCGCCTGTTGCAGGCGAGGCGGCGGATCACGAAGCGTTGTTTGCCGCTTTGCCGCGTCACCGGCGCAGCCCCTGCCAAGGCGCGCAGAGCATGGTAATCTCGTCTGCGCAGGGGCTCTGCGGCCTCGGCGAGCAGTGTGGCGAGATTGATCCTGCCGATTCCTGGCCAGGAGCGTAGGATCGTCACGTCGCACTGCTCCGAGCTCTGCCCCGACGGCTTCTCCTCTCCTTCGAACTCGGCACATAGCCGGTCCAGGTTCTGATGAGCCTCTTTGATCTGCCGATTGACCAGGTGCAGACGTGCCGCCAGGCTGCGGATGTGAGCGCAGGCTGCCTCCGTCGTGCCGGGGGCTACGAACAGCGGTGCCTCGCGCAAAGTCCCGAGCACCGTCGCCGCATTGAGACGGCGGATACGATAGTCCCTGAGAACACCTGCGATGGCCTTCTCGCTGGCCTTGACCGCACTGGCGGGGGTCGGCACCTTCTGCCAAAGCGCCAGGAACCATTCGTCGGCGACATCGTCGGTCAACTTGGTGGCCTGGGGATAATATCGCCACAACTGCTGACGCAAGCGGTTGGCAAGCCGCGTGCGTTCCTGCTGCAGTTCGTCCGCCAGGCGCGACCACTCCCGTAGCTCAATCATCGCCGCATCGTCTGCCACAAGCCGACGGAAAGCAGCACGGTCAGTGCGCAGCGAGGCGCCGAGCACATGAGCATCGCGGCGGTCGTCCTTGGCACCGGCCACCGTGAAGCGATCGCGGAAGCGATCCAGTTGCTTGGGATTGATGGCAAACACCGCAAACCCGTGCTCGAGCAGCATCTCCACCACCGGGCCGTGCGGCATCTCGATCGCCACGGCGATCTGTCCCGGTGCGGCCTTGGTCTTCTCCAGCAGCCAGTCACGCAACTCCGTCAGCCCGGCGCCGCCATGGTCGAACTCGTGCTGCGCAACCTGTCTTCCCGCGGCATCCAGCAGGCAAACGCTATGGCTCCGCGTTGCCCAGTCGATCCCGACGAACCAGCGTACATCTTCGATCATTGTTGAGACCTCCTTGCTCGCAAGGCGGGCCACCACGATCCTGATCAGTCCCTGTACCGGCGCTCTTGGCGCGACCTCCTACCGGATCTCGATCGCGGTCGCTCCGCCGGGGCGCGGTTCCTACGTCGGTGCTCGAGGCACAGGTGGACAAGGCTGCTCCCGGCGGATCGGCCCGGACGGCCAGTCTACATCCGAAGGCCGCCACGAACCCCACAAGGGTACAGGGTGGATTAGCGAAGCGTAATCCACCAATCTGAACATGACGAAACGAGGGAGATGGTGGATTACGCCGCCCGCCGCGCTCTGCGCAGCGGTCTGCTAATCCACCCTACGCGTTCTCTCTCCTCACGCCCGCTTCCCGCTCCGCTTGGTGATCGGCGCGTTGCGACGTTCGCGTTTGCCGCGCGCGATCTCGGTGGCGAGCGCGTCCAGCTTCGGCTCCCAGAAATTCCTGAACTGGCCGACCCATGCGTCGACCGCTTGCAGCCCGGCCGCGTCGACCGAATAGAGACGCCGTTGCGC
The DNA here is from genome assembly GCF_051853065.1 of Bradyrhizobium sp. SPXBL-02. NCBI lineage: Bacteria > Pseudomonadati > Pseudomonadota > Alphaproteobacteria > Hyphomicrobiales > Nitrobacteraceae > Bradyrhizobium > Bradyrhizobium sp. SPXBL-02. The sequence goes on from NZ_CP182474.1 coordinate 4,710,223, forward strand.
CTCGGCGCGGACGCTTGCAAAGCCGCTCTCGCGCAGCACCTTGAGGTGCTGCGAGACCGCCGCCTGGGTGATGCCGAACTCGGCACCGATGATTTCGACGACCTCGCCGGATGCCAACTCACCGGGCGCCAGTAGCTCGAGGATGCGGCGGCGCACGGGATCGGCGAGGACTTCGAAGGCGTGCATCAGCTTCCGGTGCCGGGATGAACGATGTCGGGCGGCATCTCGCCGCGGTAGAACGCGATGGTGCGGTCCGAGCGCTCTTTTGCCGTGGCAGGATCGACCCCGCTTGCGACATGCGCCGCACGCCAATGCTCGCCGCTCGTCGTCATGAAGTCCTTGCCCTCGGGCGAGACCATCCAGGCCTCCGCCGTTTCATGATCGACCGATGCCCCGGTCGCAAGATAACGCTCCAGTCCCGCAAGCGCGAGGTCCCAACCGATACCGACCGCCCCCGGACCGAACTGATTCCAATGATCCTCGATGATCGCTGTGTGCTCAAGCGTCAAGCGCGCCTGGCTTCGCTCGGCTGTCAGGCTGACGTCGATCCAGCTCGTCGAGCCGCCGAATTCCCACGTCGCGGCGAAATGGGTCGGCGGCGTACAGGCCGTGATGGTGCCGCCCGCATTGCCTTTGACCTGATAGCGTCCGCCGAGCCGGAGGTCGCCCTCGACCGGCGCAAACCAGCGCGGGATCCGCTCCCTGCTGGTCACGGCGTCCCAGAGATCGTCGACGCCGGTGTCGTAGAGCCGCGTGAGGGTCACGACGCTCGCCGGTTTCCCATCCTTGGCGAAATTCCTCACCGAACGTGTGACGAGCCCGAGGACCCTGGCGACGTCGAATTCCATTGGCGCTTCTCCCTGTCGCTTTCGTGTGAGGTCATGAATATCGACCACCACTAATATAAGTCAATCCTTATATTCAGTGACGCTACTGCGTCAAACCGCCTCGCACGCCGACGCGAACCAAACACCTGTCCAGGCGTCTATCGGTGCCCTGTTCCCACCACCAAGCCCCGCCTAGAACGGAAGGAACTCATGAAAGTTCGCAAATTCGCCATCGCCGATGCTTCGCTCGAACGCTCGCCGGGACAGGACGGCGATATCTTCGCCGGCAATGTGATCGACCAGCGTCACGGCGGACCGATCACCATCGGCTTCGGCCGCTACGCGCCGAACCAGAGCCTGAACGAGACGCTTGCAGTCGACGACGTCATGCTCGTCCTGGAAGGAAAGCTCTCGGTCACCAGCGACAGCAGCACCGTCACCGCCGGTCCCGGCGAGATCGTCTACATGCCGAAGGGCGAGACGGTCACGATCCGCTCGCACGAGCAAGGCGCCCTCACCGCCTATGTCACCTATCCGCATTGGCAGGAGGCGCGCGAGTGAGGCGCGAGCCTCGCGATGCACTACCCGCCCGCCATCAGCGCCTTCGCCAGCTCGTAGGGCGAATTAGCCGAAGGCGTAATTCGCCATCTGGCAACACGGCGCGGCGAGAGATGGTGGATTACGCCGGCGGACTGCGCTTCGCGCAGCCGCAGGCTAATCCACCCTACCCGCCCGCCATCAACGCCTTCGCCAGCGCCCTGTAGGCCGGCAGCGTCACGGGGTCGTTGGCGGCGTTGCCCGCCATCGGATGCGAGGCGTAGCGCGCGATCACCATCTCGGCCTTGGGATCGATGTAGATGCCCTGGCCGTGGACGCCGCGCGCCATGTAGGCGCCATGTTCGTTGTGCGTGACCCACCATTGATTGCGGTAGGACGCGCCCGGCAGCGTGGTGTAGCCGGCCGGCTTGAACTTTTCGGGATCGCCGCCGCGCGCGATGTCCTCGACCACCTGTGACGGCACGATCAGGCGGCCGTTGAAGCGGCCGTGATTGCGCATGGTCTCGCCGAAGCGGGCGAGATCGCGCAACGTCGTGGAGAGACCGCCGCCGCCGCTCTCGGTGCCGATGCGGTCGACGTGATAATACGCGTCCTCCTCCGCACCCATCGGCTGCCAGATCCGCTCGGACAAGAGATCGGACAGCGTCATGCCGCTGGCGCGCCTGATGATCCACGCCAGCACGTCGGTGTTGACGGTCTTGTAGGCAAAGGCCTTGCCGTGCTCGCCCTGCTTCTTCTGCGCGATGAGGAAATCGAAGATGGTGGTCGGGCCGTCATAACCCTGAGGGATCGGCGCCATGCCGTTGGCGCGCCGCAGGCCCCACACGTCCGAATTCTTGTCGGTATAGACCTCGGTGTAGAGCAGCCCCGTGGTCATATCCATGACCTCGCGCACGCGCGCATCGCCGAACGCGCTTGGCTTCAGCTCCGGCACATAGTCCGTCACCGGCGCCTGCGGATCGATCCTGCCCTCGGCGGCCAGAATCCCTGCGAGCACGCCGGTGAACGACTTCGTCACTGACATCGCGATATGCGGCTTGTGCGGCTTCAACGCGCCGAAATAGCGCTCATAGATCAGCCTGCCCCGATGCAGCACCGCGATGCCGTCGGTGTAGGTCTCCTCCAGCATCTTGTCGAACGTCATGGGCCGCCCGTCCATCGTGGTCGAGGCGACCGCGCCGATGTCGTGGTCCGCGCGCGGCAGAGGCGACGCAGGTCCAGCTCCGCGCCAGACATTCACGGTGGGAACGAGCTGACGGATGTTGCTCCAGGCCCAGCGCAGCTCGGGGAAGCTGCGGAACGAGCCGTCATGGAAGGCGATGGTGCGGTCGGGCGACGGCGGGAAGCCACGCATCCAGCCGAGGGGCTCGAGGTCGGTGGTGGTGGCAGGCTGAGTGGCGGCGGGCGCAATCGACACAAGCTTGGCTCCGGAAAGGTGATGCAGACGTCGTATCATGGACCACCACAGCGCACACCCGACGCAAGCGCGCATCACCTGCGCAACAATCAGGAGAGCGGCAATTTAGTGAAGGGGTCGAGTACGGGCACGCCGAGTGGCTCGAAATGCCTGACGTTGCGGGACAGGATCATCAGCGCGTGCTGGCGCGCCGTCGCAGCAATGATGATGTCGGCAAATCCAGGCGCATGCCCCAGCCCGCGAGCCCGATCCGACAGCTGCCCCGCGAGCCGCGCGGTCGGCATGTCGAACGGCAGGATACGATCGCCGTAGAGGTGCAGCACGGCGTCAAGCCATTGCGCCAAGTCCTTACTCTTGCGTGTAGCCTTTTCGCGCCGCAGCTTTGCTATTCCATCCTCGACTTCTGCAATCGTCACGACCGACAAATAGAGGATGCCGGATTGCGCATCCATCCATTCGACCAGCGCCGCAGGTACTGTCCGGTTCGGCGACACCGCAGATATAATGTTTGTGTCAACGAGGTACACGTCTCAAAAATCGGTCTTGCGCAGCTTAGATCGATTCCGGGCCGGCAAATCGCCGGCACTCGTGGGGGCCGCCATCAGGAGCCGCCCGAAGCTTGGGACCTTCGACAGCCGTTGCCACTCCTCGTAGCCCAAGACCACTGCCTGCTTCTTGCCGTGACGCGTGATCACCGCAGGCTTGCCGTCGACCGCCTCATCGACGACTGCGGACAGGTTGGCCTTCGCATCACGAAGCTGAATTTCGCGCATGGGACACCTATATGACTACAGTAGTCATATAGGTAAACTGCCCGATTTTCAAGACGGCTTGGCCGTACCCGCCTCAGAGTGCTTTCCAGCCCGGCGCCCGCTTCGTTGCCTCAGTGAACGATCCCTGACGAAGCGAAGATATTAAACAAGTAGATCGTAGGAGGGGTGGAGCGAAGCGATACCCATCAAGTTCGTTTTGCAAACGCGATGGGTTTCGCTGCGCTCTACCCATCCTACCAACTGCGCTTTAATAGAAGTCGCCCTCGACGCGCAAGGCTAGTCAATGTCTCAGATAAGCGACACCCTACTCCCACTCAATCGTCCCAGGCGGCTTGCTCGTCACGTCATACACCACCCGGTTCACGCCCTTCACCTCGTTGATGATGCGCGTGGCGGTCTCGCCCAAGAACTTCATGTCGAATTGGTAGAAGTCCGCGGTCATGCCGTCGGTGGAGGTGACGGCGCGCAGGCCAACCACATAGTCATACGTGCGGCCGTCGCCCATGACGCCGACGGTCTTCACCGGGAGCAGCACGGCGAAAGCCTGCCAGATATCGTCGTAGAGGCCGTGCTTCCTGATCTGGTCGATGTAGACGGCATCCGCCTTGCGCAGGATGTCGAGCTTGTCGCGGGTGATCTCGCCGGGGCAGCGGATGGCGAGACCCGGGCCCGGGAACGGGTGGCGGCCGACGAAGATTTCGGGCAGGCCGAGCTCACGGCCGAGCTTGCGCACCTCGTCCTTGAACAGCTCGCGCAAGGGCTCGACGAGCTTCATGTTCATGCGCTCGGGCAGGCCGCCGACATTGTGGTGCGACTTGATCGTCACCGAGGGGCCGCCGGTGAAGGAGACGCTCTCGATCACGTCAGGATAGAGCGTGCCCTGCGCGAGGAAGTCGGCGCCGCCGATCTTCTTGGCTTCAGCTTCAAACACCTCGATGAAGAGGCGGCCGATGGTCTTGCGCTTGGTTTCGGGGTCGGTGACGCCTTTGAGCTCGCCGAGGAATTGCTTGGAGGCATCCACGTGCACGAGCGGGATGTTGTAGTGGTGGCGGAACAGGTCGACGACCTGCTCGGCCTCGTTGAGGCGCATCAATCCGTGATCGACGAAGACGCAGGTGAGCTGGTCGCCGATGGCTTCGTGGATCAGCACGGCCGCCACGGCCGAATCGACGCCGCCGGAGAGGCCGCAGATCACCCTGCCCTTGCCGACCTGCGCGCGGATTTTTGCGATCTCCTCCTCGCGGAAGGCGCGCATGGTCCAGTCCCCGGTGAGGCCGGCGATCTTGCGCACGAAGTTGCGGATGAGCTTTGCGCCGTCGGGCGTGTGCACCACTTCTGGGTGGAACATCAGGCCGTAATATTTGCGTTTCTCGTCCTGGATGATCGCGAACGGCGCGTTCGGCGAGGTGCCGGCGACGGAGAAGCCCGGCGGCATCTTGGTGATGCGGTCGCCATGGCTCATCCACACCTGGTTCTTGCTGCCTGACGACCAGACGTCCGCGAACAGCTGGCTGTCGGCCTTGACCTCGACATCGGCGCGGCCGAACTCGCGGTGATGGCCGCCCTCGACCTCACCGCCGAGCTGGGCCGCCATGGTCATCTGGCCGTAGCAGATGCCCATCACCGGCACGCCGGAGGCGAAGATCAGCTGCGGGGCGCGGGGCGAGCCGGCTTCATGCACCGATTCGGGGCCGCCGGAGAGGATCACCGCTTTCGGCTTCATCTCCTCGAACGCCGCTTCGGCCTTGTTGAACGGGACGATCTCGCAATAGACGCCGTCCTCGCGCACGCGACGCGCGATCAGCTGCGTCACCTGGCTGCCGAAGTCGACGATGAGAATCTTGTCGTGCGCCGAGGCCACCGAGGGCGTCGACGCGGAGCGGTCGTTCTGTGCTGCTGTCATGGCCAGCCAATACGCTGGCGGCGCGCGGGCCGCAACCGCGCTGGCCGCGCGCCCACATTCTTCTTTGGGCATGGACAAATTGATATAGGTCAGTATTATTGACCTATTGTGCCCCATCCTCACATAGAGGGCCGATCAGGGAGAATGCCATGCCACAGCACCATCAGCCATCAACGCTGGCCGCGCTCGGCCGGACCTGGGTCGAGGCCTGGAATGCGCGCGATCTCACGCGCGTGCTCGCGCTCTACGACGAGGCGGCCGTGATGACCTCGGACCGCATCCCGGCGCTGGGGTTCGACCCCAGCGGCACGGTGCGCGGCAAGGATGCGCTGCGCGCCTATTGGGGCAAGGCGCTGCCCCTGCTGCCGAACCTGCATTTCTCGCTGATCGATCTGTTCGTCAGCCCGGACAGCCTCGTGGTGTTCTACGAGAACGAGCGGGGCAAGAAGATCTGCGAATATCTGCGGGTGAATGAGGCGGGGCTGATCGTGCAGGGCTCGGCGAACCATTTGGCGCATTGACTATCCCCCGTCATTGCGAGGAGCCCGCGACAAAATTGCAAAGCAATTTTGCGCTGGTGCGACGAAGCAATCCAGACTGCCGCCGCGGATGCATCACTGGATTGCTTCGCTGCGCTCGCAATGACGGAGACTGCGGCGATAGCGTGCGCTAACACTGCGCCCGCCGGCTCCAAGACAGGATTCCCCATGAAACTCCCCGCCTCCCCCTTCACCGTCACCGACTGGAGCAAGGTCGAGCCGACCACGCATCCCGGCGAGAGCGGAGAGGCCAAGTGGCGCACACTCAACATCGGCGAGCTCCGAGTGCGTATTGTGGACTACTCGCCGGGCTATCTGGCCGATCATTGGTGCGATCGCGGCCACGTGCTGTACGTGCTGCAGGGCGAGCTCGATAGCGAGCTGCGCGACGGGCGCAAATTCAAGCTCACCGCGGGGATGAGCTACCAGGTGTCGGATTTCGGCGACGCTGCGCACCGGTCCTCGACGGCCACGGGGGCGACGCTTTTCATTGTCGACTAACACGCGAGGGCGCGGTTAATTTGCACCGCAAAATAGCAAAGTCACGCGAGGTGCCGAGCCGCGGGTGGTGCCTTGAAGTGGCCCCAAATTCTCGCTATATTGTGATCATCGATACTTGGCCGAACGACTGGGCCGCTTCGCTTCGTTGCTGACGGGCGCGCACGCTTCAGATGAATTCTCCAAACATCGACTCATCAGGGACCATGGGCGCAATGCTGCGTACCGGTCTGCGTGCGTACCTCTCTAACTAAACAAGGAAATTCCCATGGCTATGGGCACCGTGAAGTGGTTCAACACCCAAAAGGGTTATGGTTTCATCCAGCCGGATGACGGCCAGAAGGACGTGTTCGTTCACATCAGCGCCGTCGAGCGCGCCGGCCTCTCCTCCCTCAACGAGGGTCAGAAGGTCTCGTTCGACATCGTCGCCGACCGCCGCAGCGGCAAGTCGTCGGCTGACAATCTCCGCGTCGGCTAACGCCGGCGCACCGTTCTGACCGCGGACGTACCGGCAGAACGTTGGAACTCGAAAGCCCCGCGACCGGGTTCGGTCTGCGGGGCTTTTGCTTGCCCCGGTCATTCCGGGGCTCGCGAAGCGAGAGCCCGGAATCCATTGTGCCGCACACCCTGCCGCCCGATGGATTCCGGGCTCGCCCTGCGGGCGCCCCGGAATGACGGCGGAGAGAGATCAGCCCGATTTCCTCAGCACCGAAACGAAAAAACCATCCGTCCCGGTGCGCCGCGGCGTCATCAGCCAGCCCTCGGCGGACTGCAGCGCGGCCTCGCCAAAAGCGTCCGCCTTGTCCCAGAGCACGCTCGCGGTCTGCTCGGGCGGGACGACCGTGAACTCGCCATGACGGCCGATGAAGGCCCTCACCTGCTCGCCGTTCTCTTCCGCCAGCACCGAGCAGGTGATGTAGGCGATGCGGCCACCCGGCTTGACCAGCGGAACCGCACGCTCCAGCACCTCGGCCTGGTCGCGCAGGCGGATCTCGAGCGCGCCGGGGCGCATGCGCCATTTGGCGTCGGGGTTGCGGCGCCAGGTGCCGGTTCCCGTGCAGGGCGCGTCGATCACGACGAGGTCGGCGGTGCTGCGGATGTCGGCAAGCGGATCGGCCTCGCCCTTGGGCGTGCGGACATCGGCATTGTGGACGCCGGCGCGTGACAGTCGCTCATGGATCGGGGCGAGCTGGCGCTTGTCGCGGTCGGTCGCGATCAGCCGGCCCTTGCCCTGCATCAGGGCGGCGAGCGCCAGCGTCTTGCCGCCGGCGCCGGCGCAGAGATCGATCACCTGCTCGCCGGGTTTTGCCGCGGTGAGCTGGGCCGCAAGCTGCGATCCCTCATCCTGCACTTCAATGGCGCCCTTGATGAAATCCTCTTCCGCCTGGATGCCGGGGTTGCGCGCATCGGCGGAAAGCTCGATGCGCAGGCCGGTTGCGGACCAGGGCGTTGGTTTTGCATGAAGATGAGAAAGCGCCTTCAGCACCTTGTCGCGATTGGATTTTAGCGTGTTGACGCGCAAGTCCAGCGGCGCCCGGCTCGCCATCGCCGCGGCTTCCGCCGGGCGGGTCTCCCCGAACACCTTGGCAAGGTACGGGTCGAGCCATTCCGGGTAGTCGCCGGCGATCGCGGCAGGTGCGTCCGCGAGGGACCGCGAGGCGAGTGCGGCCTGCTCGGCCTCGGTCAGCGGCGCCGGCGCAAAGCGGCTGCCGTCGAACAAGGCGCCCATGGTTGCCATGTCCATGTTGCGCTCGAGGCGGAGCATGCCGATCAGCCGGGCCCGCGCGGTATCGGAATCCATCAGCCAGGCGCTCGAGGCGTAGCGGCGCAGCACGTCCCAGACGAGGCCGGCGATGGCGGCGCGGTCGCCCGAGCCGGCGAAGCGGTGCGCGGTGCCCCACTCCTTCAGCGCCTTCGCCGCGGGCACGCGGTCCCTTTCGATGGTGTCGATGACTTCGATGGCTGCGGACAGCCGGGCAGCGGGGGTCATTTCAAATCTTTCAGATGGGATCCGGCGCGTCAGGCTCAGATCAGCAACAAGAGCTTCAGCGCGAAGTAGATCCACATCGCGAGCAACACCAGCACGCCGGCGAGCCAGACCGTGGAGCGGCGGCCGAGATCGTTGGAGGAGACGAACACGCCGGCATGGGCAAAGCGCGTCACCACGAACACCCAGGACAGCAGCACGATGAAGATGTCGGCCCGGCGCAAGGGCAATGCAAGCGCGATCAGGACGTAGAACAGCACCGGCAGCTCGAACTGGTTGCGGTAGCAATTGGCGATTTGTGTGGCGCCCTTCGGCCAGTTCGGCTCGCCCAGGGCAATGTCGCGGATCTTGGTCTCGCCGGCGACCAGGGCCTTGCGGCGCGCCAGGACCATGCCGATCAGCAGCGCGAAGGTGAGAGCGACCTGCACGAAGACCGGCAGCAAGACCATTTGAACGGACATCGGAACTTTCCCGGGAGGCGGAACGCCGCAGACGTCATTAGCCGCGGCTTCTCACGCTGACAATCAGCGAGTTGAACCGGCGTTCCCGCTCTTGCGACCAACCACAGATTGTTAAAGCGATTTCGGGCCCGTGGGCCCCCAGGCGAGATAGCGCCATGAATTCCTTGTCCAGCTTCTTCACCGAATCCGCCGATGGCCAGCTCGGCATCCTGATGTCGGCCCTATCAGGGATGGCGGCAGCGCTCGCGGTCGCACTGGCCATGACGGTCTACTTCCGCCTGAGTTATCGGACCTGGCGCGACGTCGCCCGGCATGGGCTGGCTGCCTTGGCCGCGGTCGCCCTGTTCGCCTTCGCCGCCTACGACATGCGCCACGCTGCGCTTGCCTATCTCGGCCTCAATCCCTCCAAGCCTGCCGTCGAGTTCGAGATCCGCATGCCCCGGGAGATGCTGACGGCGGTGAGCGACAGCCAGATCGAGCTGCACACCGATCGCAATCAGACGCTGGCGCTGGTCGACGGCGTGCGCGATCTCGCGGACGGCCGGGCGGTGCTGCGCGGCGCAGTGGTGCTCAACCACCGCACGGCCGATCGTGTTCTGGTCGTGAACTTGTCCGGCAAGGGCATCTTCGAGTTCCGCCTCCGCCTGCCGGCCGAGCCGCATCGTTCCGTCGAGTTCGGCCCCTGGCACCTCGCCGACCGCATCGCCTCCCCGCTCGCCGGTGCCGTCGCCCCGCAGGACGGCTACACCATCCGCTACCGCGTGCTTTAAACTTTGTTCGGTGCGATCCATGCCCGGCCTGTCATCGTTCCTACGCGCGGCGACCGGTAAGATGATCGCATGTCCGAATTTCGTCTCACGCAGATTTCCGACACCCATCTCGGCCGGCGCTTCCCCGGCCTGATCGCCAACTTCCATCGCATCAGCGAGCACATCGACGCCGGCAGGCCGGATCTCGTCGTCAACACCGGCGACGTCTCGTTCGACGGGCCGACGAGCCGCGACGACGTCGAATTCGCCAAAGGCCTGCACGACGCGCTGCCCGTCACCTGCCGCTATCTCCCCGGCAATCACGACATCGGCGACAATCCGACCGCGATCGGGCCGGCGCCGAAGCCGCCGGTCAGCGAGACGCAGCGCCGGCAGTTCTGCGACATCATCGGCGAAGACCATTGGTCGTTCGAAGCCGCGGGCTGGCGCTTCATCGGCCTCAATTCGCTGGTGATGAATTCGGGCCTCGCCTTCGAGGCCGAGCAGTTCGACTGGCTGTCTCAGGAAATCTCGCGCACGAACGGCAGGCCGGTCGCGCTGTTCCTGCACAAGCCGCTGTTTCTCAACCTGCCCGACGATGCCGAGACGCCGGAGACGTCGATCCGCTACGTGCCGCAGCCAGCGCGGGCGCGGCTGATCGAGTTGTTCGGCAATGTCGACCTGCGTCTTGTCGCCAGCGGCCACGTGCACCAGCGCCGCGACTTCACCTTTCGCCATACACGCCACGTCTGGGCGCCTTCAGCGGGTTTCGTCATCAACGATCAGCGCCAGGACCGGATCGCGATCAAGGAAGTCGGCCTCGTCGAATACCGCTTCCAGCCCGACAGTCTGGAGGTCCGTCACGTTAGGGCCGCCGGCCAGGTCGATGTCGACATCGAGGAGCTGCTCATCCAGATGGGCGGCGAGCATTAGCCTACTCCAGGGGCAGCGTACCTTACCTTGATACCTCATTGCATCGAATTTGGCCTCAGATTGGCTAAAATCCTCTAATGACAACGTTGTCATATGGCCGTATCGTTTCCTGGCAGCGGTCGAGGGCCGCTGAGGGAGCGATGATGCAGTTCTTGTCCCGGTGGGAGAACCAACGCCTTTCGGCGACCGTGCGGGGCATTCCCATGGTCGATGGCGTTGCCACTGCGGACATCGGCAACCAGGGCTGGTCGCCTGCGCACGGCGATCTCGCCCTGCCCGTCCTCACCCTGGATGAAGCCGCCTTCGCGGCCAACCGCGATCTCTTCCTGAAATGGTGCGCGAGTTCAGGCGTTGCCGTCGCGCCCCACGCCAAGACGCCGATGTCGCCGGAGCTCGCCCGCTCGCTGCGCGCCGCCGGCGCCTGGGGCACGACGGTTGCCAACGTCCAGCAGGCCGCCGTGCTGCTCGCGAGCGGCGAGCGACGCCTGCTGCTGGCCAACGAGATCGGCGGGCTTGCCGCCGGCCGCCGCCTTGGCACGCTGCTCAGCGCCTATCCCGACGTCGAATTTCACGCTTTTGCGGATTCACCGGCTGCGGTGGCAGCTCTCGCCGGGGCCGCGCGGATCGCGGGACGCAGTGAATTATCGGTGCTGGTCGAACTCGGCGCCGGCCGCACCGGCGCGCGCGACCGCGCCGCGGTCGAGGCAACGATCGCAGCCGTGCTCGCCGCCGACCGGCTCGTGCTCGGCGGCGTCGCCACTTACGAAGGCGCCGCTGCAACGTCCGATACCGACGAGACGATGCGCGCCATCGCGGTGCTGCTGGAGCGCACCATCGAGACATTTGCGTTGGTGCGCGCGGCCGCCCCGAAGCGGCCGTTGATCCTGAGTGCCGGCGGCTCGGCCTATTTCGATGTCGTCGCGCGGACGCTTGCGCCCGCGGCTCAGGCCGACGGCAACGCCAGTGTGATCCTGCGCTCGGGCGCACTGTTCTTCGCCGATCACGGCATCTATGCGCGCGCTTTCGCGGAAGTCGACCGGCGCGGCGGCCTCCTCATCGAAGGCCTGCACCACTCGGCCGTGGAGAGCTTTCGGCCCACGCTGACGCTCTGGGCCGAGGTGCTGTCGCGGCCCGAAGACGGACTTGCGATCGCCGGCTTCGGCATGCGCGATGCCTCCTTCGACCAGGGACTGCCCGTGCCGTTGCGCGTGTTCCGGGACGGAGTCGAGCAGCAAGGCCTTGCCGCGGCGCTCGCGGTGACCCGCCTCAACGACCAGCACGCGTTCCTCTCGGTCGCATCCGAAGCTGCGCTTGCGGTCGGCGACATCATCGCCTTCGGCATCTCGCATCCCTGCACCTGCCTCGACCGCTGGCGCGTGATCTTCGGCCTCGATGCCGACGGCGTCGTGGCGCGCGCCCTCCCCACCCAGTTCGGCTGAGAGCGGCGCGATGAACTTCCTGCCGCTCTGGCGCTATCAGAACCAGCTCATCGACGGCGCCATCGTCACGCTGGAGCTGACGGTGATCTCGGCGCTCGCCGGGCTCGTGATCGGCATCGCCGGCGCGGTCGCGCTGAAGGGGCGGATCACGTCGCTGCGCTGGCTGGTGCGCGGTTACATCGAGCTGTTCCGCAACACGCCGTCGCTGATCCAGATCTTCATCGTGTTCTTCGTGCTGCCGAACTTCGGCCTGAAGCTGCCCGCCTTCGAGGCCGCGGCCGTCGCGCTGTCACTCTATTTCGGCGCTTATTCCGTCGAGATCATCCGCGCCGGTCTCGATTCCATTCCGCGCAGCCAGGTCGAGGCCGGCCAGTGCTTGGGGTTGTCGGGCTGGCAGGTGTTTCGCCACATCATCCTGCCGCCGGCGCTGCGCAATGCTTATCCCGCCGTGACCAGCCAGTTCGTGCTTTTGCTGCTCGGCACCTCGCTCGCTTCGCAGGTCGCCACGGATGAGCTGTTCCACGTCGCCGGCTTCATCGAGAGCCGTACCTATCGCAGCTTCGAGGTCTATGCCGTGATCTGCGCGGCCTATTTCGCGATGGCGATGGCGTTCAAGGCGCTGTTCGCCGTGATCGGCCTGGCGGCCTTCCGCTGGCCGCGGCGGCGCTGAGGGGCGAAGCGATGCGATCCTTCTCCCTCATCGATTTCGTCTCGCTGTTCGCGGCGCTGCGCTGGACCGTCACCCTCGTCGTGCTCGCGCTTCTCTTCGGTGCGCCACTGGCGCTCGGGCTTGCGCTCGGCCGCATCAGCCGGTTCGCAGGGCTGCGCTGGGCGATGGCGGCGTGCATCCAGGTGATCCAGAGCGTGCCGCTGCTCGGACTGTTGTTCTTCTTCTATTTCGGCATGCCGGTCTTCCTCGGCATCCAGGTGCCGGCGCTCATCGCCGTGACCGTCGCCTACACGCTCTACACCGCCGCCTTCCTCGGCGAGATCTGGCGCGGTGGCCTGGAGGCCGTAAAGCAGGCGCAATGGGAGGCCGGCGCCTGTCTCGGCCTCTCCGCCTGGCAGCAATTCCGCCACATCATCGCGCCGCAGGCGCTGCGGCTGTCGCTGCCGCCGACCGTCGGCTTCCTGGTGCAGCTCATCAAGGGCACCTCGCTCGCCTCGATCCTCGGCTTCGTCGAGCTCGCCCGCGCCGGACAGGTGGTGAGCGCGGCGACGTTCCAGCCGCTGCTCACCTACGCCCTGGTCGCCGCGATCTATTTCGCGCTGTGCCTGCCGCTCACGCTCTGGTCCCGCTCCCTGGAGGCCCGCCTCGATGGCTCTCGTTGAAATCCGCGACGTGCGCAAGACATTCGGCAAGGTCGAGGTGCTCAAGGGCGTCTCGCTCGAGGTCGAGGAAGGCGAGATCGTCACCATCATCGGCCGCTCCGGCTCGGGCAAGTCGACGCTGCTCCGCTGCATCAACGCGCTGGAGAGCGTCGATTCCGGCGAGATCCGGGTCGAGGGCCAGAAGGTTCACGCCAAAATGCCAGACCTGAAGAAATTCCGTCAGCGCGTCGGCATCGTGTTCCAAGCCTTCAATTTGTTTCCGCATCTGAAGGTCGAGCGCAACATCACGCTCGCTCCGCTGCTCACCGGCCGCATCGAGAGGACGAAAGCGCGGGCCTTGGCCGAGGACGTGCTGACCCGCGTCGGGCTCGCCGACAAGATCGACGCCTGGCCCGAGCAACTCTCCGGCGGCCAGCAGCAGCGCGTCGCCATCGCCCGCTGTCTCGCCATGGCGCCCCACCTCATGCTGTTCGACGAAGTGACCTCGGCGCTCGACCCCGAGCTCGTCGGCGAAGTCCTGAAGGTCATGGAAGCGATGGCGGAACAGGGCATGACCATGATCCTGGTCACCCACGAGATGGGCTTTGCCCGCAACGTCGCCGACCGCATCGTCTTCATGCATCAGGGCCGCGTCTGGGAACAGGGCCCACCGGCAAAACTGTTCGCCAGTCCTGAGACACCCGAGCTCGCAAGCTTCATCGCATCTGCCAAGTGAAAACCGTCCCCTTCAAGGAGAGAGTCATGAGAAAGTTGAAGTCCCTCTTCACCATTGCAGCGGCGGCCCTCGCCGTCCTCGCCGCACCCGGCCTTGCCAAGGCCGACAAGCTCCAGGACGTGCTCGGCGCCGGCAAGATTCGCGTCGGCATTCTCACTGATGCCGCGCCGTGGGGCTTCAAGGACGACAAGGGCGAGATCGCCGGCCTCGATGCCGATCTTGCAAAACTGATCGCCGCCGACATGGGCGTGAAGCTCGAACTGGTGCCGGTGACGGGTGCCGCGCGCATCCCGAGCCTGCTCTCGGACAAGCTCGACATTTTGATCGCCGGTCTCGGCGCCACGCCGGAGCGCGCCCAGCAGGTGATGTTCTCGCAGCCCTATGCGGTGGTGAATCTCGGCGTTTATGGCGCCAAGTCGCTCCCCTCCGCCACCGGCAAGAAGCCCGACAATCTGGAGGGCCGCACGGTAGCCGTCGCCAAAGGTACGACGCTCGACGTCTGGCTCACCGACAACGCGCCGAAGGTGAAGCTGGTGCGCTTCGAGGACACTCCGGCTGCGATTGCGGCCTATCTCGCCGGACAGGCCGACACGTTCGCGGAGAACAGCGCCATCGCACTGAAGGTGCAGGACCAGAACCCGACCAAGGAGGTCGAGCTGAAATTCCTGATCCGCCAGTCGCCGGCCCATGTCGGCGTCCGCCAGGGCGAGCAGAACCTGCTCAACTGGATCAACACCGACATCTTCTTCAACAAGCTCAACGGCAAGCTCGGCGCACTTCAGCTGAAATGGTTCAAGGAAGAGCAGTCGTTGCCGACGCTGTGAGTTTTGGACGGGCTCTCGCATTATGTGAGAGCCCACCTTTACGAGGAGAATTGAGATGATCAAACGTTACGTCGTGGGATCGCGCATGAGCCAGGCCGTCGCCGCCGGCGGCATGGTGCACATCGCAGGCCAGGTTGCGGATGACCGCAAGGCCGGCATCGTGTCGCAGACGGAGCAGGTGCTCGCCAAGATCGACGCGCTGCTCAAGGAGGCCGGCTCCGACCGCTCCAAGCTGATCGCGGTCAACGTCTTCCTGCCGCATATCACCGACTTCGACACCATGAACTCGGTTTATGATTCCTGGATCGATCCGGCCAATCCGCCGGCGCGCGCCTGCGTCGAAGCCCGTCTCGCCGATCCCGATCTGCGCGTCGAGATGACCGCGGTGGCGTTGCTGTAACGAAGCCGCTCTTCTTCAAACTTCGGCCGGCGTCGGCGCGACGCGGCCTCGAGGCAAGCCATGCATACCGGACTGTTTCACGAGATCGATTTCGAGAAGGACCAGAAATGGTCCGGCCATCTCGGCATTCCCTTCTCGATCGATCGCTCCCCTTACTATCAGCTCAAGATCCCGATCTTCCGGATCAAGAACGGCGCCGGACCGAAGCTGCTCCTGATGGCCGGCAATCACGGCGACGAATATGAGGGCGAGATCACGCTGACGCGGCTGTATCGCCGGCTCGATGCGCGCGCCATCAAGGGCGAGATCACCATCCTGCCCTTCGCCAATTGGCCCGCCGTGATGGCGGCACGGCGCCGCTCGCCGCTCGACGAGGGCAATCTCAACCGCGCCTTCCCGGGCGATGCCGCGGGCACGCCGACCTTCCGCCTGGCGCATTTCCTCGAGCACGAGCTGTTTCCGCGCCACGACGTCGTCTTCGACATCCACTCCGGCGGCACGTCGATGGCGCACGTGCCCTGCGCGCTGATCGAGCGGCAGGGACCGCCAGAAATGTTCGGCCACGCGCTGCGCCTGATGAAAGGGCTCGGGATGCCCTTCGCCTTTGTCGCCGAGAACGGCGCCACGGCGCCGACCTCGATGGCGGCGGCCGCGCGCGCCGGCGCGATCGGGCTCTCCGGTGAATTCGGCGGCGGCGGCACTGTCACGCCGCAGACCATGGCGTTCACCGCGCGCGCGGTCGACCGGCTGCTGCTCGCGCTCGGCCTCGTCCAGGCGCCCGTGCTCGGGCCGCATGCGCCGGTCGAGCGCGCGACCGAACTGCTGGCCCTGCAGAGCCATGCCCAGGCCGTGTTCGCGACGCGCCGTGGCTGGTTCGAGCCCGCTGTCACCGTCGGTGCGCGCGTGAAGGCGGGCGACATCGCTGGCTGGTATCACGACTTCGAGCGCCCCGAGCTTGCCGAAGAGGTGCTGCGCTTCCCCGCCGACGGCATCGTGATCTCGCAGCGCCTGCACACCGACAGCCAGAGCGGCGACTGCCTGGTGCAGGTCGGCCGCGCCTTGAAGTGTGAGGAAGTTTTGGGACGGTGAGCTTCGGCCGCATGCTCATTGCACCTCTCCCGCTTGCGGGAGAGGTCGGATCGCGAAAGCGATCCGGGTGAGAGCTTTCTCCTCTTGGGGATTTCGTCCGTAACCTTGGACGATCCCGACGTGGAGACACCCTCTCCCCAACCCTCCCCCGCAAGCGGGGGAGGGAGCGCAGTGCCAATGCGGTTGCAGTACGATCTGATCTCATGATGCTCTAACCTGACGTCTCTTCAGGGATTCGATGACCGATCCGGCCAAGCCGAGCTATGACGACGTCGTGCGCATTCCGGCGCCGCCCGGCCGCAGCAATGCGACCGGACGGCCGCCGCGCATCGAGGAAGTCGCCGAGCGCGCCGGCGTCGCGCCGATCACGGTGTCGCGGGTGCTGCGCCACCCCGAGAAAGTCAATCGCAAGACCCGCGAGCGAATCCTCGAGGTGATCGAGGCGACGGGCTATGCTTCCAACCCGCATGCCCGCGCGCTGCGCTCGGGCCGCTCGAACGTGGTCGTCGCCTTCGTCTCCAACATCCTCAGCCAGCAGTTCGGCCTTGCGGTGCGCAGCTTTGCCGCGACGCTCGAGCCGGAGGGTTTTGAGGTGCTGGTCGGCCAGACCTCCTACTCCTATGCCAAGGAGGTCGCGATGGTCCAGTCGCTACGCGGCATCCGCCCCGCGGCGGTGATGTTCACCGGCGTCATCGAGCTCGAGGAGAACCGCACGGCGCTGGCCGAGCTCGGCATTCCCGTGATCGAGACCTGGGCGTTTCCGCGCGATCCCATCGACATGCTGGTCGGCCTGCCCAATGCGGATGCCGGCGCCATGGCGGCGCGCCGGCTGGCGCAGGCAGGACATCGCCGCGTCGCCTTCATCGGCCGCAGCAGCGGCCGTGGCGCGCTCCGCCGCGACGGCTTTCGCGCCGCCGCCGCACAGCTCGGCCTCACGATCGTTCACGAAATCCTCGTTGGAGAGGTGACGGGGCTGGTCGACGGCCGTGCCGCCTTCACCGCCCTGCTCGAGCGCAGCGGCGACGTCGACACCGTGTTCTGCGCCAACGACCTGCTCGCGACCGGTGCGCTGATCGAGGCTCGCGCCCGCGGCCTGTCGGTGCCGCGCGATCTGGCCGTGCTCGGCTTTGGTGACAACGACGTCGCCGATCAGATCACGCCCGGCCTCACGACCATCTCGTTCGATGCGGCGGCCGTGGGACGTCTCGCGGGCGAACTGCTTTTGGCGCGGCTCTCAGGCACGCCGCGCGCCGAGCAGCGGCTCGCGGTCGATCTGTTCCTGGTCGAGCGCGGCAGCGTCTGAGCGTTGCGGCTTACGCGACGCTCTTGAGATCCTGCTGGATGGCAGCGAGCAGCGATTGCAGCGCGGCGCTGTTCACCGGCTTGGCCGCGGTGCCGACCGGCTGAACAGAGGCGGGCTGCGCAGCTTTCACCGGGCGCTTCGGGAATGGCGGTGGAGCAGGCCTTGCGGCCGGCATGAAATCGCCCTCATCCTCGGCGTGAACGAACTTGCCATGGATGACGTCGTCGCGACGGCCCATGATGAACATGGTCGCCCAATAGCCGGCGGCCAGGAGGATTACGCAGAAAATACCAATCTCTAACATCGCAGCACCTAAAATATGCGCGATGATTCAATGCCTTCCTCCGGCCGTCAATGAACAGGCGGTCACACCTGCGGCTTTTGCGGGCAGGTGTGACCATTTGGTGACTCTTTCTTAACTATCCCCACGCGGGGTGTGGCCGCGGGGCCACGTGAGTCCCATTCCCTGTCGCGCTAGGCCTTGTCCGGCCCGACCCGGACCAGCTGCTTGCCGAAATTGGCCCCCTTCAGCAGGCCCATGAAGGCGCCGGGGGCACTCTCCAGGCCCTCGGTGACGAACTCCTTGTACTTGACCTTGCCGTCGCGAACCCAGGCGGACATGTCGCGCAGGAAGTCGCCATGGCGGGCGGCGAAGTCTGACACGATGAAGCCGCGGAAGGTCAGCCGCTTGGTGAGGGTTGCGCGCATCAGGGACGCGGCCCATTTCGGCGGCTTGGCCTCGGTGTCGTTGTAATGGGCGATCAGGCCGCAGACCGGAACGCGCGCGAACGGATTGAGCAGCGGGAACACCGCCTCGAACACGGCACCGCCGACATTTTCGAAATAGACGTCGATACCCCCAGGGCAGGCGTCCTTCAGCCTGGCGGCGAGATCGGGGTCGCGGTGATCGATGCAGGCATCGAAGCCGAGCTCCTTCACCACGTAGTCGCACTTGTCCTTGCCGCCAGCGATGCCGACCGCACGGGCGCCCTTGAGCTTCGCGATCTGCCCCACCGCCGAGCCGACCGCGCCGGACGCACCAGCAACGACGACGGTCTCGCCCGGCTGCGGCTTGCCGATGTCGAGCAGGCCCGTATAGGCGGTCATGCCGGGCATGCCGAGCACGCCGATCGAGGTCGAGATCGGACCGAGCTTGGGATCGACCTTGATCAGGCCCTTGCCGTTCGAGATCGCGTGCGACTGCCAGCCGGTGCGGGCCCGCACGATCTCGCCGACCGTGAAATCGGGATTGTTGGAAGCCGCGACCTCGCTGACCGCCTCGCCTTCCATCACGCCGCCGACCGGCACCGGAGCTGCGTAGGACGGCCCCTCGCTCATGCGCCCGCGCATATAGGGATCGAGCGACAGCCAGATCGTGCGCAGCAGGACTTCTCCCTGCCCTGGCGTCGGCACGGCGAATTCCTCCAGGTGAAAATCAGACGGCTTGGGTTCGCCGACGGGACGCGCGGCGAGAACGATGCGTTTGGCTTGGGCCATGGCTTCCTCCACTTTTCTGTCATTGCAAGCGAAGCGAAGCAATCCAGCCGCGTCAACACAAAAGGACTGGATTGCTTCGCGGAGCCTGTCATCGGGCCGCGCTTCGCGCGGACCCGTTGGCTCGCAATGACGAGCTTGTGGCAGGTGCCAACCACACACTCGCTGTCATCGTCCGCGAAGGCGGACGATCCAGTACTCCAAGGCGGTTGTGATTGAGTGGAAGGGCCGCGGCGTACTGGATGCCCCGCCTTCGCGGGGCATGACACCGTCATTTGGCACGAGCGAGTGACTAACCCCCGCCCGGATAATTCGGGCTCTCGCGCGTGATGGTGACGTCGTGGACGTGGCTTTCGCGCAGGCCCGCGCCGGTGATGCGGACGAACTGGGCCTTGTCGTGCAGCTCCTTCATGTCGCGCGCGCCGACATAGCCCATCGCGGCGCGCAAGCCGCCGGCGAGCTGGTGCATGACGTTGCCGACCGGGCCCTTGTAGGGCACCTGGCCCTCGATGCCTTCAGGCACGAGCTTGAGCGTATCCTTGATGTCCTGCTGGAAGTAGCGGTCGGCCGATCCCCGCGCCATCGCGCCGACCGAGCCCATGCCGCGATAGGCCTTGTAGGAGCGGCCCTGCCACAGGAACACTTCGCCGGGCGTCTCGTCGGTGCCGGCCAGCAGCGAGCCGACCATGGCGATGTCGGCGCCGGCCGCGAGTGCTTTCGCAAGGTCGCCGGAATATTTGATGCCGCCGTCGGCGATGACGGGGACGTCGGCCTTCTTCGCCGCGTCGACCGCATCCATGATCGCGGTGAGCTGGGGCACGCCGACGCCGGCGACGATGCGCGTGGTGCAGATCGAGCCCGGGCCGATGCCGACCTTGATGCAATCCGCGCCCGCGTCGATCAGCGCCTGCGCGCCTTCCGTGGTGGCGACGTTGCCGGCGACGACCTGCACCGAATTGGACAGGCGCTTGATGCGGTTCACCGCCTGCAGCACGTGACGGGAATGACCGTGCGCGGTGTCGACGACGACGAGGTCGACGCCGGCATCGATCAGCCGCTCGGTGCGCTCGAAGCCGGTGTCGCCGACCGTGGTGGCGGCAGCGACGCGAAGGCGGCCCTGCCCATCCTTGCAGGCGAGCGGATGGGCGACCGCCTTCTCCATGTCCTTCACGGTGATGAGACCGACGCAGCGATATTGATCGTCGACCACCAGCAGCTTCTCGATGCGGTGCTGGTGCAGCATCCGCCGCGCCTCGTCCTGGCTGACATTCTCACGGACCGTGACGAGCCCTTCATGCGTCATCAGCTCGGAGACTTTTTGCCGGCGGTCGGTGGCAAAGCGCACGTCGCGGTTGGTGAGGATACCGACCAGCTTGCCGGGCGTGTTCTTGCCGGCGCCGGTGACGACGGGAATGCCGGAGATGCCGTGATCGCTCATCAGCTTGAGCGCATCGTCGAGCGTGGCGTCGGGGCTGATGGTGAGCGGGTTCACCACCATGCCGGACTCGTAGCGCTTGACCTGCCGCACCTGGGCGGCCTGCCCTTCGGGATCGAAATTGCGGTGGATGACGCCGAGGCCGCCGGCCTGCGCCATGGCGATCGCCATGCGGGCCTCGGTGACGGTGTCCATGGCCGAGGCCATGATCGGGATGTTGAGCGGGATGGCGCGGGTGACGCGGGAGCGGATGTCGACCTCGCCCGGCATGACGTCCGACAGGCCCGGCTTCAACAGCACGTCGTCAAACGTAAAGGCTTCGCGGATGCCCTGAAGTTGCACCGTGGCCATCTGCCAACTCCTTCCTGCGGCCTTGCCGCAAATGCTCATGGATGAGCGCCGCCCTCGGCGTCCCTTGCGGCAACGCCTTGAGAATCGGAGCCCATCGGTGGGGTTGACGCGGGTCGATAGCACGGTCGCGTGACGAATCAAAGCAATTCGGGCCGCTGGCCAGCCATGCACAGGCTTTTTTGGGCCGATTCAGCGGGGTCGGCTCCGTCCGCCGTCCCCTCCGGCGTCATTCCGGGGCGCGACGAAGTCGCGAACCCGGAATCCATCGCGCAGCAACGCTGTGGCCCAATAGATTCCGGGCTCGCGCCAAGGGGCGCGCCCCGGAATGACAGAGAGGGTCACACCGTTGTTACGCGGGACTTAGGTGCCATGCGTGGATCCGCAATGGTCCCCGCCCGGCAGCGGTGATAAGCCGCAACTCCGCCCCTCCTTCAGCTTTCATGAATTTCATGGTCGACAAGCAACGCGTCATTCCGCTGATCGTGGCCACGGCTCTGTTCATGGAGAACATGGATTCGACCGTGATCGCCACCTCGCTGCCGGCGATCGCGGCGGACATCGGCACCAGCCCGCTGACGCTGAAGCTCGCGATCACATCTTACCTGCTGTCGCTCGCGGTGTTCATCCCGGCGAGCGGCTGGACCGCCGACCGGTTCGGCGCGCGGATGGTATTCGCGATCGCGGTCGGCGTGTTCATGGTCGGCTCGGTCGGCTGCGCGCTCTCGACCTCGGTCACCGATTTCGTATTCGCGCGCATCCTGCAAGGCATGGGCGGTGCGATGATGACGCCGGTCGGACGCCTCGTGCTGCTGCGCTCGGTCGACAAGAGCGCGCTGGTCAACGCCATGGCCTGGGTGACGGTCCCTGCCCTGATCGGCCCCGTGATCGGCCCGCCGCTCGGCGGCTTCATCACGACGTACGCGTCCTGGCACTGGATCTTCCTGATCAACATCCCGATCGGCCTGCTCGGCATCTTCATGGCGCTGCGCTTCATCGATCCCATCAAGAGCGAGGCGCAGGAGCCGTTCGATCTCTACGGCATGGTGCTCGCCGGCATCGGCCTTGCCGGGATCGCCTTTGGCCTTTCAGTCGCCGGGCTCAACCTGCTGCCATGGAGCACGGTGGCCGCGCTGGTCGTGGGCGGTGCGATCTCGATGACCCTCTACGTCATCCACGCGCGGCGGACCGGATCGCCGGTGCTGGACTTCTCGCTCCTGAGGCTGCCGACACTGCGCGCAGCCGTGTTCGGCGGCTTCCTGTTCCGGCTTGGCATCGGCGCGCTGCCGTTCCTGCTGCCGCTCCTGATGCAGATCGGCTTCGGCCTGTCGCCGTTCCATTCCGGCCTCGTCACCTTTGCTTCCTCGCTCGGGGCCATGGGCATGAAGACGCTGGCCGCGCGCATCATCCGCACCTTCGGCTTCCGCAACCTGATGACGGTGAACGCGATCATCAGCGCGTTCTTTCTCGCCGTCTGCGCGCTGTTCACGGTGACGACGCCGCTGCTCATCATCATGGTCATCCTGGTGGTCGGCGGCTTCTTCCGCTCGCTGGAGTTCACCGCGATCAACACGGTCGCCTATGCCGACGTCGAGACCGCGCAAATGAGCCGCGCCACCACCCTCGTCAGCGTCAACCAGCAGCTCGCGGTCTCCGCCGGCGTCGCCGTCGGCGCGGCCTGCGTGGAAACGACGATGTGGTTCCACCATATCAGCGAGATCGACGCCACGGTGTTCGCGCCCGCCTTCGTGGTGGTGGCGCTGACCTCGGCGGCCTCGAGCTGGTTCTTCTGGCAGATGCCCGCGGATGCCGGCCACGAAATTTCCGGCCGCAAGGCGGTGGAGATCGCGAGCCGCAAGGGCGCGGGCAAGGGTGCGGAGAAGGCGGCGGTCAAGGCAGCGTCCGAGGATACGCAGGACGTGCGGGATCAGCGGCTGGGGTAGTCTTTCGTCATTGCGAGCGCAGCGAAGCAATCCAGAATGCCTCTGCGGAGACAGCCTGGATTGCTTCGTCGCAAGAGCTCCTCGCAATGACGGGGTGCGAGGCTACGCCGTTCCCCCGCCCCGAAATCCCGTCGCGAGCACGTAGCGCTCCGAGGAATCCTGCCGGCTCGCGGCGGGCTTGACGTGACGCACGGTGGCAAAGTCGCGCTTGAGCTGGGCGAGCAGATCGGCATCGGCGCCGCTCTGGAACGTCTTGGCCAGAAACGCGCCGCCGGGTTTGAGCACGTCGCAGGCAAACGCCGCGGCGGTCTCGACCAGGCCGACGATGCGCAGCTGGTCGGTCTTGCGGTGGCCGGTGGTGTTGGCGGCCATGTCGGACATCACAACGTCGGCCTTGCCGCCGAGCATCGCGGTGAGCTTCTCGGGCGCGTCGTTGTCCATGAAGTCGAGCTGCGCGAAATCGACGCCGGGAATCTCCGGCATCTCCAACAGATCGATGGCGACGACCTTGCCCTTGCCTTCCGTCGAGCCGACGCGCTTGGCCGCGATCTGGCTCCAGCCACCGGGTGCCGCGCCGAGATCGACCACGGCCATGCCCGGCTTCAAGAGCCGGAACTTGTCGTCCATCTCCAAGAGCTTGAACGCGGCACGCGAGCGATAGCCCGCAGCCTTGGCTTTCGCGACATAGGGATCGTTGAGCTGCCGCTCCAGCCACAGCTTCGACGACAATTTGCGCTTGCCGCCGGTCTTGACCTGGACGTGCAAGCGGCCGGTCGTGTCCTTGGCCATACTCACCAGCTCCTGAGCGCACCGTCCTCGCGCATCATCTCGACCAGCATGCCTTCGCGCAGGCCCCGGTCGGCGACGCGCAGGCGCGGCAGCGGAAAGGCGCGGCGGATAGCATCGAGAATGGCACAGCCGGCGAGCACGAGATCGGCACGCTCGACGCTGATGCAGCTGTTGTTCGCGCGCTCCTCGTAGCTCATGCCGAGCAGCTTGTTGATGGTCGCGGTGATATCGGCATCGTTCATCCAGATGCTATCGATGCGGCGTCGGTCATAGCGCGCCAGATTGAGATGGATCCCGGCCAGCGTCGTCACCGTGCCCGACGTGCCGAGCAGATGCATGTCGGCGAGATCGCGGCCGTGCTCTTCCGCAAACGGCGCGACGTGGCTTGCGACCTCCTGCTCCATCGCGGCGTAGATCTCCGGCGTGACGTCGCGTCCGCCGAACTGCTCGGCGAGCGTGACCACGCCATAGGGGATCGACATCCAGGCTTTTATGCGCGGCTCCGGGTTTTCCGGGTCGCGCTCGATCCGCACCAGCTCGGTCGAGCCGCCGCCGATGTCGAACAGGATCGCGCCGCGCCCCCTGGGGTCGACCAGCGGCGAGCAGCCGAGCACGGCGAGCGTGGCCTCGGTCTCGCGGTCGATCACCTCGAGCTCGATGCCGGTCTCGGCCGCAACGCGGCTGCGAAAACCTTCCGCGTTCGAAGCCGCGCGGCAGGCTTCGGTCGCGATCAGCCGCAGCCGCCGCGCCTTCCGTAAGTTGATCTTGTCCCGGCAGATGCTGAGCGCGGCGATGGCACGCTCGATCGCGGCGTCGCTGATGCAACCTGTCGCCGAGACGCCCTCCCCGAGCCGGATGATGCGCGAGAAGGAATCGACCACGCGAAAGCCGTCCTGGGTCGGACAGGCGATCAGCAGCCTGCAATTGTTGGTGCCGAGGTCCAGCGCCGCATAGACGCCGGTTCCCGGCGCTTGCGCGCCGACGGCCGGATCGGTGGCCAACGCCACCGCCGCCATCGACCCATTCAGCTCACCGTGCGGCCCATGTTGGCTAACATGGCCGTCGCGGAGCCGCGTGTGGTCATTCATACAAACTGTCTTTCCGCGGCCGGTCGGGCCGGTCTGGAATTGATTATTCGCCTGAAACATTAGCAGCGCGGCAGGCCTGCGCAACAACGCATCACATGGGACCATGCCCAATCGTGCGTTGTCGTGAACGGGGGTGGTGGGTTATCTCAAGGGAGTCCGGTGCTCCGCTGCCGCGAAAATGCGCAAATGCCGGCTTTTCAGGTCAATTCCATGCAAGAACACACCAAATCGTCCACGCTCGAGAACGCTATTGCACTGCAAAAATATGGCGTCGGGCAACCGGTCCGCCGCAAGGAGGACGACACCCTGGTGCGCGGCAAGGGCCGCTACACCGACGATTTCAACCTGCCCGGCCAGGCCTATGCCGTGGTCGTCCGTTCCACCCATGCCCATGGCATGATCCGTGGCATTGGCCTCGATGCCGCCAAGGCGATGCCGGGCGTGCTGGGGGTGTGGACCGGCAAGGACCTCGATGCCGCCGGCTATGGCCCCTTCACCTGCGGCCTGCCGCTGAAGAGCCGTGACGGCTCGCCCCTGCTCCAGACCAACCGCCAGCCGCTGGCGACCGACAAGGTCCGCTTCGTCGGCGACCCCGTCGCCTTCGTGGTGGCGGAGACGCTGGCCCAGGCGCGCGACGCGGCCGAGGCGGTCGAGCTCGACATCGAGCCGCTGCCGGCGGTGACGGATCCCGAGGAAGCCGCCAAGCCCGGCGCGCCGCAGCTCTATGACCACATCCCGAACAACGTCGCGCTCGACTACCACTATGGCGACATGGACAAGGTCAACGCGGCCTTCGCCAGCGCCGCTCATGTGACCAGGCTCGACATCGAGAACACCCGCGTCGCCGTGGTCTCGATGGAGCCGCGCGTGGGGCTTGCCTCCTACGACAAGAAGACCGAGCGTTACACGCTTCAGGTGCCGACCCAGGGCGTTGCCGGCAACCGCGCCAACCTCGCCAAGAACCTGAAGGTGCCGAACGAGAAGGTGCGCATTCTCACCGCCAATGTCGGCGGCTCCTTCGGCATGAAGAACATCAACTATCCCGAGTACATGTGCATCCTGTACGCGGCGAAGGCACTGGGGCGGCCGGTGAAGTGGCTGGACGAGCGCTCCACCAGCTTCCTCTCCGACAGCCATGGCCGCGCGCAGAAGATCCATGCCGAGCTCGCGCTCGATGCAGAGGGCCACTTCCTCGCGGCAAAGCTGTCCGGCTACGGCAATCTCGGCGCCTACATCACCGGCGTCGCGCCGGGCCCGCTTTCGCTCAACACCGGCAAGAACTTCTCCAGCGTCTATCGCACGCCGTTGATGGCGGTCGACATCAAGACGGTGCTCACCAACACCACGCTGATGGGCGCCTATCGCGGTGCCGGCCGGCCCGAGGCGAACTATTACATGGAGCGGTTGATCGACCGCGCCGCCGACGAGATGGGCATCAACCGGCTGACCTTGCGCAAGCGCAACTTCATCAAGCCGAACCAGATCCCGTTCGCGGCCTCCTCCGGCGTCACCTATGACAGCGGCGACTTCCAGGCCGTGTTCAACAAGGCGCTCGAAATCTCCGACCACGAGAACTTCGCCAAGCGCAAGAAGGAGAGCAAGAAGGCCGGCAAGCTGCGCGGCATCGCGGTCGGCTCCTATCTCGAGGTCACGGCGCCGCCGAGCCCCGAGCTCGGCAAGATCGTGTTCGATGCTGACGGCACCGTGCAGCTCATCACCGGCACGCTCGATTACGGCCAGGGCCATGCCACGCCGTTCGCGCAGGTGCTGTCCGAGCAGCTCGGCGTCCCCTTCGAGAGCGTGAAGCTCGTGCAGGGCGACAGCGACATCGTCCACACCGGCAACGGCACCGGCGGCTCGCGCTCGATCACTGCGACCGGCCAAGCCATCGTGGGGGCCGCAAAGCTCGTCATCGAGAAGGGCAAGCGCGCCGCCGCGCATATGCTGGAAGCGTCCGAGGCCGATATCGAGTTCGCCGACGGCAGCTTTACGATCGCCGGCACCGATCGCAGCATCGACATCATGGAGCTCGCGAAGAAGCTGCACGACGGCAAGGTGCCGGAGGGCGTGCCTGATACGCTCGACGTCGATCACACCAGCGAACCGGTCGCCTCGGCGTTCCCGAACGGCTGCCACGTCGCCGAGGTCGAGATCGACCCGGACACCGGCGTGGTGCAGATCGTGCGCTACAGCGCGGTCAACGATTTCGGCACGGTGATCAACCCGATGCTGGTCGCGGGCCAGCTCCATGGCGGCGTGGTCCAGGGCATCGGCCAGGCGCTGATGGAGCACATCCGCTACGACGAGAGCGGCCAGCCGATCACGGGCTCGCTGATGGACTACGCCCTGCCGCGTGCCGAGGACGTCCCCAACATGACGGTCGGCGATCATCCGGTGCCCGCCACCACCAATCCGCTCGGCAGCAAGGGCTGCGGCGAAGCAGGCTGCGCCGGCAGTCTCTCGACGGTGGTGAACGCGGTGCTCGATGCGCTGTCGGATTACGGCATCAAGCACATCGACATGCCGCTGACCCCGGAGCGGGTGTGGCGCGCGATCCAGGAGGCGAAGGCCAAGGCGGCGTAAGAGGCTCTATCGCGGAAGGTCATTCGCCGCGTCCACACGCACAGCTGTCATCGCCCGACTTGATCGGGCGATCCAGTACTCCGAGGCAATCGTGATTCACGGATGGGCCGCGGCGTACTGGATGCCCCGGTCAAGCCGGGGCATGACACCGCGTTTGTGGTGACAGGCTTGCCTCCGCTACGCCGCCGCCTGCTCGCGCGGCTGGTAGATTGCGGTGTGCAGGCAGTGGGCGAGCGGCATCGTGCCGTTGGCGACGACCAGCGCGTCGAGCTCGACGAAGCGGTGGCCCTTCTTCTCGTAGTTCGCGGTGACCTTGGCCCGCGCCGTGATCTCTTCACCGGCGCGCGCGGCGGACAGCAGCTGCATGCGGCTGCCGACGTGGATCCAGGGGCCCAGAATGGTGTTGTCGACGAGGACGCGGTTCATGACCCGCTGGATCAGGCCGGGATGGCCGAGGCTCTCGCGCGCGAAGATCGGATCCTTCTCCCTGACATCCGTGAGATAGTCGGCCGCGTCCTGCCCGGCCCAGCGGCGCGGCGTCGTGCCCAGCCACTTGCCCAGCTCGAACGTCGCAGGACTGACCGGCTTGCGCTCGGCGACAGCGGGGACTTCAACATAGTCGCTCAGCGACACCGCGGGCGCCTCCGCCGGCAGCGACGCCGTCCCCGTGGCGCACAGCTCGGTGCGGCTGAACACCTCGATGGTCAGCAGGCCGTTGTGCTCGGTCGCGTCGACGTCGGCAGTCTCGCCGTCATAGACCGGCTTGATGAAGCGCGCCTCGACCAGCCCACGGGAAAGGAAATCGCGGCCCCAGCGCGCGATCGGCACGTGCATCATGTAAGCGAAGACGTCGACGCCCGGGACCAGCCCGCCGGAAAAGCCGAAGCGGCGCGCGTTATTGTCGTCGTGCATCTTGTTTTCGGATTGCTTGGCGGTGTTGTAGGCCTCGACGCGGTAGGTTTCGAGCCGGTTCGGCATGGCTTGGCTTTCCCATATTCTTATTGTTTCAGGAGCGATGGTAGGGCCTGAGGAACCAGGGTCAATCCCCTCGCCTTTGCGGCCCGAATGGGGTACCACGCGCGGAATGACCGACACCCCCACCCGCATCTATGTCGACGCCGACGCCTGCCCTGTGAAGGACGAGATCTACCGCGTCGCGATCCGGCATGGCGTGCCCGTGAGCGTGGTCGCGGGCAATTTCATCCGCGTGCCGCAGGATCCCCTGATCGAGCGCATTGCCGCAGGTAGCGGCATGGATGCGGCCGACGACTGGATCGCCGAGCGCGCCAGGCCTGGCGATGTGGTCGTGACCTCGGACATCCCGCTGGCGAGCCGCTGTGTGAAGGCGGGCGCCGACGTAATCGCACCAAACGGAAAGCCGTTCACCGAAGAGTCGATCGGGATGACGCTGGCGGTGCGCAATCTGATGACGGATCTGCGCTCGGCCGGCGAAGTCACCGGCGGCCCGCGCTCGTTCGCGCCGCGCGACCGCTCGGCCTTCCTGTCCGCGCTCGACCAGACGCTGCGGCGGATCGCGCGGCGTCGCACTGATGCGGCCGCAACGAGTCAGGGCTGACGATGGCGCCGCCGCTGATCCAACTCAAAGACATCCGGCTGACCTTCGGCGGCACGCCGCTGCTGTCAGGGGTCGAGCTCAATGTCGCGCCATCCGAACGGGTCTGCCTGATCGGCCGCAACGGCTCCGGCAAGTCGACGCTGCTGAAGATCGCGGCCGGCCTGGTCGAGCCCGACTCCGGCACGCGCTTCGTGCAGCCGGGCGCAACGGTGCGCTACCTGCCGCAGGAGCCTGACTTCGGCGCGCACAAGACCACGCTCGCCTATGTCGAATCCGGGCTCGCGCCCGGCGACGACCAGCACCAGGCGCGTTATCTCCTGGAGCAGCTCGGCCTCACCGGCGAGGAGAACCCGCACAACCTCTCCGGCGGCGAGGCGCGCCGCGCGGCGCTCGCCTTTGTGCTGGCGCCCTCGCCCGACATTCTGCTGCTGGACGAGCCGACCAACCATCTCGATCTCGCCACCATCGAATGGCTGGAACAGGAGCTCGACAGCCGCCGCAGTGCGCTCGTCATCATCAGCCATGACCGCCGCTTCCTCACCAATCTGTCGCGCTCCACCGCCTGGCTCGACCGCGGCAAGATCAAGCAGATCGACCGCGGCTTTGCCTCGTTCGAGAGCTGGCGCGACGAGGTACTGGCGGAGGAAGAACGCGACCAGCACAAGCTCGACCGCAAGATCGTCGACGAGGAGCACTGGCTGCGCCACGGCGTCTCCGGCCGCCGCAAGCGCAACGTCAAACGCCTTGCCAATCTGCATGCGTTGCGAGCCCAGCGCCGCAACTACCGCGGCACCGCTGGAAACGCCAATCTCGCAGCTAGCGAGGCCGAGCAGTCCGGCAAGCTGGTGATCGAAGCCAAGGGCATCTCCAAAGCTTACGGCGAGCGCAAGATCGTCGAAAATTTCTCGACCCGGATCCAGCGCGGCGACCGGCTCGGCATCATCGGGCCGAACGGCGCCGGCAAGACCACCCTGGTCAATCTGCTCACGGGCGGCGGGCAACCCGATTCCGGCATCGTACGGCTGGGTGCCAATCTGGAAACGGCCACGCTCGATCAGCACCGCGAAAGCCTCGATCCCAAATCGACGCTGGCAGAAGCCCTCACCGGCGGCCGCGGCGATCAGATCATGGTCGGCGGCAAGCCGAAGCACGTCGTCGGCTACATGAAGGACTTCCTGTTCGGCCAGGAGCAGCGTGGCACGCCCGTGGAAGTACTCTCCGGCGGCGAGCGTGGCCGCCTGATGCTGGCGCGCGCGCTGGCAAAGCCGTCAAACCTCTTGGTGCTGGACGAGCCGACCAACGATCTCGATCTCGAAACGCTCGACGTGCTCGAGGAGATGCTGGGCGACTACGAGGGCACTGTCATCCTGATCAGCCACGACCGCGACTTCCTCGACCGCGTCGTCACCTCCGTGATCGCGCCCGAGGGTAACGGCAAATGGATCGAATATGCCGGCGGCTACAGCGACATGCTGGCGCAGCGCGGCGCAGACCTCAAACGCGAGACGGCGAAGGCGCAAGCGCCAGTGGAGAAGAAAGAGGAGCGCGCCGCTGCTCCGGCCGCGTCGGCGCCCAAGCGGAAGCTGAGCTTCAACGAGAAGCACGCGCTGGAAACGCTGCCGAAGAAGATGGAAACGTTGCACGCCGATATTGCAAAATTGCAGCGCGTGCTGGACGATCCCAATCTCTATGCGAAGGATCGCAAAAAATTCGACGACACCTCGGCCGCCATCGCCAAGGCGCATGAAGAACTGTCGGCCGCTGAAGAGCGCTGGCTCGAACTCGAAATGCTCCGTGAAGAGATTGAACAGGCATAACTTATGACAACAACTCTCGCCGCCAAAATCGCCCGCGAATACGGCACGCCCTGCGCCGTCATCGACATGGACAGGGTCGAGCGCAATATCGCGCGGATCCAGAAAGCCTGCGACGATGCCGGCATCGCCAATCGTCCGCACATCAAGACGCACAAGAACCCGACCATCGCCAAGATGCAGGTCGCGGCTGGAGCGAAAGGCATCACCTGCCAGAAGATCGGCGAGGCCGAGATCATGGCCAATGCCGGCATCGACGACATCCTGATCAGCTACAATCTCTTGGGCGAAGAGAAGATGGCGCGGCTCGGCGCGCTAAATGCCAAGACCAAGATGACGGTGGCGGCCGATAACTCGACAGTCGTCGCGGGCTTGCCGAAGGCCGCCGCGGCCTCGGGCCGTCCGCTCTCGGTCGTGGTCGAATGCGACACGGGGCGCAAGCGCGCGGGCGTCGAGACGCCCGCGGAGGCGATCGCGCTGGCGCGCGAGATCGCCGCGTCCAAGGGATTGGAGTTTGCCGGCTTCATGCTCTACCCGACCGAGACCGGCTGGGCTGACGCGCAGAAATTCTACGACGAGGCGCTGGCCGGCGTGCGCGCGCACGGGCTCGATGCAAAAATCGTCTCGACCGGCGGCACGCCGAACCTCGTCAACATTGGCAAGCTCAAAGGCGGCACCGAGCATCGCTTCGGCACCTACATCTATAACGACCGCATGCAGGTCGCGGCCGGCTCGGCCACGTGGGACGATTGCGCGCTGCACATCTATTCGACGGTGGTGAGCCGCGCCGCGCCCGAGCGCGGTATTTTGGACGCCGGCTCGAAGACGCTGACCACGGATACCGGCGGGCTCGACGGTCACGGCCTGATCCTGGAGCATCCCGAGGCGAAGATCGCCAAGTTCGCCGAGGAGCACGGCTTCCTCGATCTCTCCCGCAGCAACACAAGGCCGAATGTCGGCGACGTCGTCCGCATCGTACCGAACCACGTCTGCGTCGTCGTCAACATGATGGACGAGGTCGTAATGGTCCGCGGCGAGGAGATCATCGGCACGCTGCCGGTCGCGGCGCGGGGGAAGCTGCGGTAGGGTTCGCGCCGTTCCCACGGCCGTCATTGCGAGGAGCTCTTGCGACGAAGCAATCCAGACTACGCCCGAGGAGGGATTCTGGATTGCTTCGCTGCGCTCGCAATGACGGCGGTTAGCGACTGAGCCACTCCAGCACACCCCTGCCCGCTGCGGCCCCGGTCGCAAACGAAGCCTGCAGCAGATACCCGCCGGTCGGTGCTTCCCAATCGAGCATCTCGCCGGCGGCGAACACTCCGGGCAGCTTACGCAGCATGAAGTGTGCGTCGAGCTCGTCGAAGGTGATCCCGCCCGCCGTCGAGATCGCCCGATCGATCGGAGCCACGCCGGTGAGCTGAAGCGCAATGGCGTTGACCAGCTGCGCCAGCTCGGCCGGCGAGAACGCGGCCAGCGGCCGGCCAGAGGCGATGGCCGCTTCCTGCATCAGGCCGATGCCGGCCGGCGACAATTGCGCGGCCTTGCGCAGGAAGTTCGCCAGCGATTGCTTGCCGCGCACGCCCGACAGCCGCGTGGTCAGCGCCGCGGCGTCGAGGTCGGGCCGCAACGCGATCATCAGCGTCGCCTGCCCGAGACTCAGCACCGCCTCGCGCAGCTCTGACGAGAGCGCATAGATCGCGCCGCCTTCGATTCCGCTGCGGGTGATCATGGCTTCTCCGCGCACCGTGTGTGCGCCGATCGTCAGCGCCACGCCCTTGAGCGGCTGGCCCTCGAAACGGTCGCGGAACACTTCGGACCAGGCGACCGTGAAGCCGGAATTGGCGGGCCGCAACTTCGAGACGGCAACGCCTCTTGCGGCGAGGATGTCGACCCAGCTTCCATCCGATCCGAGCCGCGGCCAGCTTGCGCCGCCAAGGGCGAGCAGCGTGGCGTTCGCTTCGATGGCGGAGACACCTTTCGGCGTCTGAAAGATCAGCCGTCCCTCGCCGTCCCAGCCGATCCAGCGATGGCGAAAAGCAAAGCCGACACCGCCGCCATCGAGCCGCCGCAGCCAGGCGCGCAGCAAGGGCGAAGCCTTGAAGGCCTTGGGAAACACGCGTCCGCTGCTGCCGACGAAGGTCGGCTCGCCCAGCGCTCCGCACCAGGCCCGGAGCGCATCGGGTGAAAACGCGTCGATCGCCGCTTGCAGCTTCGGTGCGGCCTCGCGGTAGCGCGCCGTGAACTGCGGCAGCGGTTCGCTGTGGGTGAGATTGAGCCCACCGCGGCCCGCCATCAGGAACTTGCGCCCCGCAGACGGCATCGCGTCGTAGACCGTGACGCGCGCGCCTCCTGACGCCAGCACCTCCGCCGCCATCAGGCCGGCGGGACCTGCGCCGATGACGGCGACGGCCGTCAGAGCTTGATCCCCGCCCGCGCCGCGGCCTGCGCGACGTATTTCTGCGTCTGCTCGAACGCGCCCTGCAGCGCTCTGGCCTTCGACATGTCGCTGATCTCGGCGAAATGCGCGGCAATCGCATCGGGCGTCCACTCGCTCTCCGGCAGGTTGATGCCTTCGCTCTCCAAAATCTTGATCACCGCAAACGAGCCGGCACCGGCGCCCATGATGGTGCGGGTCGGGGCATCCTCGCTCAGCATGTACTCGACCGCGGGCGTGATCGCGTTCGGCTTCATCAGCTGCAGCGCCTGCGGCGGCAGCAGCTCTTCGGTCATGCGGGTCGCCGCCGTCGGCGAGACGATGTTGACGCGGATGTCGTTCTTGCGACCTTCCTCGGCGAGCACGTTCATAAGGCCAACCATGCCGGTTTTGGCGGCGCCGTAATTGGCCTGGCCGAAATTGCCGTAGAGGCCGGAGGATGACGTCGTCAGCACGATGCGACCGTAATTGCGGTCACGCATGCCGGCCCAGGCCGCCTTGCAGCAATAGAAGGTGCCGACGAGATGCACGTCGAGCACCTTCTGGAAATCGGCGACCTCCATCTTGCCGAACGACTTGTCGCGCAGGATGCCGGCATTGGCGCACAGAAGATCGACGCTGCCCCACTCCTTGGTGGCGCGCTCGACCATGGCGGTGACCTGCTCGAAATTGGAGACGTCGGCGCCGTCGGCCATCGCGGTGCCGCCGGCTTTGCGGATCTCCTCGACCACCGCTTCGGCCGGCGACAGCGAGCCGCCGGTGCCGTCGCGCGCGGCGCCGAAATCGTTGACGACGACCTTGGCGCCGCGGCTCGCCAGCCCCAGCGCATGCGCGCGTCCGAGACCATTGCCCGCGCCGGTGACGATGGCGACGCGTCCGTCGAACCTGATTGCCATGAGTGCGTTTCCTTTCTTCCTTCTCCCCTTGCGGGAGAAGGTGGCGCGCAACGCGCGCCGGATGAGGGGTATCTCTCGGCAGCCGAGTTCGTGGAGAGATACCCCTCACCCGGCTTCGCGTTCCGCGAAGCCACCCTCTCCCGCAGGGGGAGAGGGTGCACCGAGCGTGAATTATGCAGCTTTTGAGCAGCGATGGGTTGCCGGGTCAAGGCCGGCAACGGCGGCACGGGCCTATTCGAAATAGATCAGGCCGAGCCACTCGGCGACCAGTGCCGGCTTGTCCTCGCCCTCGATCTCCACCGTGACGTTGGTGCGGGACTGCAATTCGTTCGGCTTGCGGAGCTTGGCTTCCGCCAGCACGAAGCGGCCGCGCACGCGCTTGCCTGACCGCACCGGCGAGATGAAGCGCAGCTTGTCGAAGCCGTAATTCACGCCCATCGTGGTGCCGGCGATGACAGGCATTACCTCGTAGGACATGATCGACAGCAGCGACATCGTGAGAAAGCCGTGCGCGATGGTGGTGCCGAAGGCGGTCTCCTTCTTCGCGCGTTCCGGATCGACGTGGATGAACTGGCGATCCTCGATCACGTCGGCATAGGTGTCGATGCGGGGCTGATCGATCAGATGCCATGACGACACGCCGATCTCCTTGCCGACCATGGCCTGATAGGCTTCGAGCGTTACAGGCGGCTTCTTCCAGACTTCGTTCACTTAGGTCTCACTCCGTGTCTTCGCCAGCTCCGGAAAATCCTCCTCACGGAATTCCCGGCCGCGCAAGGGATCGCTCCGATCATCGTCGCGTTCGAGCCGTCGTAGCTGGACGCGGCGGATCTTTCCAGAGATCGTCTTCGGGAGCTCGGTGACGATTTCGAGGCGGCGGATGCGCTTGAACGGCGCCAGACGCGCGTGCAGGTGCTTGAAGATGGAGAGCGCGGTTTCCGGCGTCCGCTCCGCGCCCGAGGTCAGCAGCACGAAGGCCTTGGGGATCGCAAGCCGGATCGGGTCCGGGCTCGGCACCACCGCAGCTTCCGCGACGAGTTCGTGCTCGAGCAGCACGCTCTCCAGCTCGAACGGGCTGATGCGGTAGTCCGAGGATTTGAACACGTCGTCGGAGCGGCCGACGAAGGTGAGATAGCCGTCCTCATCCGCAAACACCACGTCGCCGCTGCGATAGAGCGCGCCTTCGGCCCCCGACAATTTGCCGTCGTCACCCTGATAGCCCTGCATCAGGCCCGCGGGGC
Organism: Bradyrhizobium sp. SPXBL-02; assembly: GCF_051853065.1. NCBI lineage: Bacteria > Pseudomonadati > Pseudomonadota > Alphaproteobacteria > Hyphomicrobiales > Nitrobacteraceae > Bradyrhizobium > Bradyrhizobium sp. SPXBL-02. Next base: position 4,745,611 of record NZ_CP182474.1, read on the forward strand.
GGTCAGCGTCCAGCACCAACGTCACCTCGCCCTCCCTTGCGGGATTGCCGTCGGCATCGCTGATCTGCACGCGATAGCCCGGCAGCGGCCGGCCCATCGAGCCGATCTTGATGGGCTGCCCCGGCGAGTTGCCGGCGAGCGCCGTGGTCTCGGTCTGGCCGTAGCCGTCGCGGATGGTGAGGCCCCAAGCGGCCTGCACCTGGTCGATCACTTCAGGGTTGAGCGGCTCGCCGGCGCCGCAGACTTCGCGAAGAGCCACCTTGAAGGAAGCCAGGTTCTCCTGGATGAACAGCCGCCACACCGTCGGCGGCGCGCACAGCGTGGTGACGCCGCAGCGGCCGATGGTGGCGAGCAGCGCTTTGGCGTCGAAGCGCGGCTGGTTGACCACGAACACGGTCGCACCGGCATTCCACGGCGCGAAGAAGCAGCTCCAGGCATGCTTGGCCCAGCCGGGCGAAGAGATGTTGAGATGGACGTCGCCGGGCTTCAGCCCGATCCAGTACATCGTCGAGAGATGGCCGACGGGATAGCTGCGCTGGCTGTGCCGGACGAGCTTTGGTTTTGCTGTCGTGCCCGAGGTGAAATAGAGCAGCATCGGGTCGTCGGCATGGGTCGGACCATCAGGCGCAAAACTTTCGGAAGCCTTGGCCGCCTCGTCAAATGCAAGCCAACCGTCGGAGGCCGCGCCGACGACGATGCGGACAACATTCTCGGCGCCCAAGCTCGCGAATTTTGCGACCTGGTCCTGCGCCGCGATCACCGCCCTCGCCTTGCCGCGATCGAGCCGGTCGCGCAGCTCGTCGGCGGTCAGCAGCGTCGTGGCGGGAATGACGACCACGCCGAGCTTCATCGCGGCGAGCATCGTCTCCCACAGCGGTACCACATTGCCGAGCAGCAGCAGGAGATGATCGCCGCGCTTCAAACCCTGCGCGCGAAGGAAGTTCGCGACCTGGTTGGAGCGACGCGACAGCGCCGCGAAAGACAGCTTTGTCTGCTTGTCCTGGGCGGCGTCGACGATCCAGAGCGCAGGCCGATCCTTGCTGTCCGCATTGGCCGCGAGCTCAGCGTCGAACCAGTCGAGCGCCCAGTTGAAAGGAACCGGATCAGGCCAGCGGAAACCCTTGACCGCTGCTTCGTAATCCGTGCGGTGTTGCAGAAGGAACGCGCGGGCTTCCTGGAATGTGGTCATCAAGCTTTCCCGGCCAAACTCCTAACGTGCTTGATAATTCCGGAAAAATCCACCCCGCCCTGGCCGGCTGCGTCGAAAGACTGATAGATCTCCTGCGCATGCTTGCCGAGCGGCGTCGCCGCGCCCGCAGCTTTCGCCGCATCCTGCGCCAGGGTGAGGTCCTTCACCATCAGCGCCGAGGCAAAGCCCGGTTTGTAGTCGTTGTTGGCCGGCGAGGTCGGCACCGGGCCGGGCACCGGGCAATAGGTCGTCAGCGACCAGCACTGGCCGGACGAGGTCGAGGCGACGTCGAACAGCGCCTGATGCGAGAGCCCGAGCTTCTCACCGAGCGCAAAGGCTTCGCTCACCGCGATCATGGAAATGCCGAGGATCATGTTGTTGCAGATTTTCGCGGCCTGGCCCGCACCGGCCCCGCCGCAATGCACGATCTTCTTGCCCATGTTCTCGAGCACGGGCTTTGCCGCGGCAAATGCCTTCTCCTCGCCGCCGCACATGAAGGTGAGCGTCGCGCCCTTGGCGCCGCCCGTGCCGCCGGAGACCGGCGCATCGACCGAGAGCACGCCGTGCTTGGCGGCGAGCGCATGCGCGGCCCGCGCGCTCTCGACGTCGATGGTGGAGCTGTCGATGATCAGCGTCCCCTTGGTCATGACAGGCACGACCTCGTTCCAGACGCCGAGCACGTGCTTGCCTGCGGGGAGCATGGTGACCACGATATCGGCGCCCTTCACCGCCGCGGGCGCGCTGTCGGCAATGCTGGCGCCATCGGCCCTGGCCTGATTCCGCGAGGCTTCGACCAGGTCGAACGCCACCACCCTGTGGCCGGCCTTGACGAGGTTGGCCGCCATCGGGCCGCCCATGTTGCCGAGACCGATGAATGCGATCGTGGCCATTGTCGTTTCCTCCGCTTGAGCGTTGTTAATTGAACTTCAATTCGTCCGCGCCGATCTCGGCGAGATAGGGCGCCAGCATCTCAGGCGTCACATCCTCGATTGCTCGCGGCGACCAGGTCGGGTTGCGATCCTTGTCGATCACGGCGGCGCGCACGCCTTCGCGAAAATCATCGCTCCGAAACACTTCCAGTGCGGCGCGGTATTCGCGCACCAGGCACTCTTCCAGGCTCGATCCGCGCGCAAGCCGCAGCAGTTTGAGCGTCACCACCATGCCGCGCGGCGATTTTTCGTTCAGCGTCTTCAGCGTGGCCAGCGCGAACTCGGAACCATCGCGCTTCAGCGCAGCGAAAATGTCCTCCATGCGGTCGAAGCCGAACAACGCATCGATGATCGGCTCCCTGGCGGCGACCGGCCCCGCAGTCTCGCCCGTCGCAAAGCCGCTGATGAGCTTGCCGACATCGTCAGCGGTCGCACCAAGGCGCAGCTTCGTCAGCGCCTCGCGCAGCTCCGGCAATCTCGCCGCCGGCACGACCCAATCGGCAAACTTCGCATGGATCGCGTCCGGCCCGTTCATGGTCTGGCCGGTCAGCCCGAAATAGGTGCCGATCTCGCCCGGCGCATGCGACAGCAGATAGGTGCCGCCGACATCGGGGAAGAAGCCGAGGCCGACTTCAGGCATCGCGAGCTTCGTGCGATCGGTGACGACGCGGTGGCTGGCATGCGCGGAAAGCCCGACGCCGCCGCCCATGACAATGCCGTCCATGAAGGCAACATAGGGTTTTGGAAACTTCTTGATCCTGGCATTGAGGATGTACTCCTCCCGCCACAGGATCTTGCCGAGATCGCCACCAGCCTTCGAGCTTTCCCAGAGCGTGCGGATGTCGCCGCCGGCGCAGAGGCCGCGCTCGCCGGCGCCTTCAAGCAGGATCACGGCAACGGCAGGATCAGCCTCGAAGCGGTCGAGCGCCTTGTCGATGTCGCGAAACATCTCCAGCGTGACGGCGTTGATCGCCTTGGGGCGGTTGAGCCTGATGATGCCGGCGGCGCCCTCGACGCGGGCGACGAGATCGCCCTCTTCCGCTGCCGTCATCGCGCGCCCTCGATCAATTTGCGCGCCACGATGAGCCGCATGATTTCATTGGTGCCTTCGAGAATCTGGTGCACGCGTAAGTCGCGCACGATCTTCTCGATGCCGTATTCGCTGAGGTAACCGTAGCCGCCGTGAAGCTGCAGCGCATGGTTGGCGACCTCGAACCCGACATCGGTGCCGAAGCGTTTCGCCATGGCGCAGAGCATGGTGGCATCGGGGTCCTTGCGATCGAGCGCCGCCGCAGCACGCCACAGGAAGGTGCGCGCGGCCTCGAGCTCGATCGCCATGTCGGCAAGACGGAATTGCAATGCCTGGAATTCGTCCAGCCGCTTTCCGAACGCCTTGCGATCCTTCATGTAGGCGCGTGCCTTGTCGAGCGCGGCCTGCGCGCCGCCGAGCGAGCACGCCGTAATGTTGAGACGGCCGCCGTCGAGGCCGGCCATCGCGATCTTGAACCCTGTGCCCTCCTCGCTCAGGCGGTTGGAAACCGGCACGCGGGCGTTCTCGAATATCACCGCCCTAGTCGGCTGCGCGTTCCAGCCCATCTTGCGCTCATTGGCGCCGAAGGAGACGCCGGGTGTCTTGCCGTCGATGACGAGGGTCGAGATGCCGCCCGGTCCGTCGCCGCCGGTACGCACCATCGCGACCAGAACGTCGGTGCCGCCGGCGCCGGAGATGAACTGCTTCTGGCCGTTGAGGACGTAATGATCGCCGTCGCGTACCGCGCGGGTGCGCAGCGCTGCCGCGTCCGAGCCGGCGCCCGGCTCGGTCAGGCAGTAGCTCGCGATCAGCTCCATGGTGCAGAGCTTTGGCAGCCATTGATGGCGCTGGGTGTCGCTGCCGAAGGCATCGATCATCCAGCTCGCCATGTTGTGGATGGAGATGAAGGCCGAGGTGGTCGGGCAGCCCGTCGCCAGCGCCTCGAAGATCAGCGCCGCGTCGAACCGCGTCATGGCGGAGCCGCCGACATCCTCGCGGATGTAGATGCCGCCCATGCCGAGCGTAGCCGCCTCGCGCATCACGTCGACGGGGAAATGCTTTTCCTCGTCCCAGCGTAGCGCATGCGGCGCGATCTTCTCCGCCGCAAACGCCAGCGCCATGTCGCGAAGGACGACCTGATCCTCGTTCAGAGCGAATTGCATGCTGGGCTCCTCACCTTCCTCGTCATTGCGAGGAGCAGAGCGACGAAGCAATCCAGATTGTCTCTGCGGAAAGATTCTGGATTGCTTCGCTGCGCTCGCAATGACGGGCTGGGCTACAGCCTTACTTCATCAGCGGGATCGAGAACTCCGCACCCTCCTTGACGCCGGACGGCCAGCGCGAGGTCACCGTCTTGGTCTTGGTGTAGAAGCGGACCGAATCCGGACCGTGCTGGTTGAGATCGCCGAAGCCCGACTTCTTCCAGCCGCCGAAGGTGTAATAGGCGATCGGCACCGGGATCGGCACGTTGATGCCGACCATGCCGACATTGACCTTGGCCGCGAAGTCGCGCGCGGCATCGCCGTCGCGGGTGAAGATGGCAACGCCGTTGCCGTAGTCGTGGTCGGACGGCAGCGCCAGCGCTTCCTTGTAGTCATGCGCGCGCACGACCGAGAGCACCGGGCCGAAGATCTCTTCCTTGTAGATCCGCATGTCCTTGGTGACGTTGTCGAACAGCGAACCGCCGAGATAGAAACCCTTCTCGTAGCCCTGCATCTTGAAGCCGCGGCCGTCGACGGCGAGGGTCGCACCTTCCTTGAGGCCGATGTCGATGTAGCCCTTGACCTTCTCGACCGCCTCGCGCGTGACGAGTGGGCCGTAATCGGCCGACGGATCGATCGAGGTGCCGATCTTCAAGGACTCGACGCGCGGGATCAGCTTTTCCATCAGGCGGTCGGCGGTGGATTTGCCGACGGGCACCGCGACGGAGACGGCCATGCAGCGCTCGCCGGCCGAGCCGTAGCCCGCGCCGATCAGCGCGTCGACGGCCTGGTCCATGTCGGCGTCGGGCATGATGATGGCGTGGTTCTTGGCGCCGCCGAAGCACTGGCAGCGCTTGCCGGTCTGGGCCGCGCGCTCATAGATGTACTGCGCGATCGGCGTGGAGCCGACGAAGCCGACGGCCTTGATATCGGGATCGTCGAGGATGGCGTCGACCGCTTCCTTGTCACCATTGACGACATTGAGGATGCCGGCCGGCAGGCCCGCCTCGATCATCAGCTCGGCGAGCAGCATCGGCACGCCGGGATCGCGCTCCGACGGCTTCAGGATGAAGGCGTTGCCGCAGGCGATCGCGGGGGCGAACTTCCACATCGGGATCATCGCCGGGAAGTTGAACGGCGTGATGCCGGCAACGACGCCGAGCGGCTGGCGCATCGAATAGATGTCGATGCCGGGACCGGCGCCTTCGGTGTATTCGCCCTTCATCAGATGCGGAATGCCGCAGGCGAATTCCGCGACTTCGAGGCCGCGCTGAATGTCGCCCTTGGCGTCCGGCACGGTCTTGCCATGCTCACGCGCCAGCAGCTCGGCGAGCTTGTCGTAGTCGCGCTGCACCAGCTCGACGAACTTCGACATGACGCGGGCGCGGCGCTGCGGGTTGGTCGCGGCCCATTCCGGCTGCGCGGCGCGCGCGTTCTCGACGGCGGCGCGAACCTCGGCCTTGGACGCCAGCGCGACCTTGGCCTGTACGTCGCCGGTCATCGGCTCGAAGACGTCGGCAGTGCGGCCCGAGGTGCCCTTAACTTCCTTGCCACCGATGAAATGTCCGACTGAACGCATGGAATGATCTCCTTGAGGTCGAGCTTGAACGCTTTGACAAATCCTATCGACCTGCATTTATTGGGATTCAAGTCTGAGATAATGCACCATAGATGTGCGAAAATGCTGGATCAAGGTACCATCGACTGGGACGACTTTCGCTTCGTGCTGGCCATCGTGCGGGGCGGCTCGGTGTCGGCTGCGGCAAAACAGCTGGGGGTCGACCATGCCACGGTGATCCGCCGCGTCGACCGGCTGGAGAAGCACCTCTCGGCCAAGCTGTTTGACCGGCGCAAGACCGGCTACCTCCTCACCGAGGCCGGCCAACGCGTCGCCGACAGCGCCGAAGCCATGGAATCCACCATCGTCGCCAACCAGGAGCAGGTCGGTGGCTCGGTCGCGCGGCTGACCGGAACGGTGCGGATCGGCGCACCCGACGGGTTCGGCACCGCCTTCCTGGCGCCGCGGCTGGCGCCGTTCGCGGACCGCTATCCCGATCTGGATCTGCAACTTGTGGCAACCGCGCGGCTGTTCAGCCTCTCCAAGCGCGAGGCCGATATCGCCATCAGCCTGACCATGCCGAAGGAAGGTCGCATCGTCGGGCGCAAGCTGCTCGACTATCGCCTTGGACTCTATGCGGCCCCCGCCTATCTCGACCGCTTCCCAAAAATCGCCTCGCGGCAGGACCTGACGCAGCACCGCTTCGTCGGCTATATCGAGGAACTCTTGTTCACGCCGGAGCTCGATTATCTGCCGCAGGTGTCGCCGCGGATCTCGGCGCGCTTTCGCAGCGCCAATCTGATCGCGCAGCTCAACGCCACGCTCTCAGGCTTCGGCATCGCCGTGCTGCCGCATTTCATGGCGAGCGATTATCCGCGGCTCGTGGCCGTGCTGCCCGAGGAGATTTCGATCACGCGGACGTTTTGGATGCTGATGCACGCCGACAGCAAGGACCTGGCGCGGATCAGGGCCGTGGCGGATTACATTTCGGAGATTGTCGAGCGCGAGCGGGCGTTGTTTGCAGGGCGGTAGCACCGCTGCCGTAGGGTGGGTTAGCCGAAGGCGTAACCCACCTCTTCTGTCTCCGCGGACAGACACAGTGGTGGGTTACGCCAAGCGAATGCGCTTCGCGCAATCGCATGGCTAACCCACCCTACGGCACCTCGCCTAGTTCTGCTTCGCCTTCTTCGCCGCCGCCCCCTTCGGCTCACGCTTCGCTCCCTCGAGCGCGTGGTCCCGACCCGCCTTCAGCACCTCGTCGGACAATTCGCTCGAGCCGGCGATGCGCGCCAGCAGCATGGTACCGGCCATCGTCGCCAGCGTCGCGATCGCCTGCTTGCGGGCTGCCTTGCGCGGCGCGTTCGGAATGTAGTCGGTCATCAGCTCGATCATCTCGTCGAGCTTGCCGGCGAAGGCCTTTCTGGTCTTCGGGCTCTCACGAGCGATCTCGGCGCCGAGCGAAGGGATCGAACAGCCGTGGCCGGGATTGTCGCGGTGCAGCGCCGAGAGATAGGCCTCGGCGATCAGCGCCAGCCGCTTCTCCGGCGAGGCCTCGCCGGTGAGCTTGCGCCAGTGTTCCATCGAACGGTCCATGGCGTAGGCAAAGGCTTCGATCACCAGCGCCTCACGGGAGTCGAAATGCGCGTAAAAGCCGCCGTGGGTCAGGCCCGCCTCCTTCATGAGGTCGGCGACGCCGATGCCATGGGCACCCTTCTCCCGCAGCCGCACCGAGGCCTTCTTCACGATGCGGTCGTGGGTTTCCTGCTTGTGTTCCCGGGAATAGCGCATGCGGAGCTCATTGGATGTCGGAGATCATCTCATAACATGCAAATGACGAAATGGGTGCATTAATTCATGTTAAGTTGCTTCCGATCATGGAGAACGTTGCAGTTGCGTGCACCGCGAGGGCCCCCTTGCCGTCCCGGACGAAGCCTTCGGTATAGCTGGTCTGGCGCCCGAGCTTGATGATCTTGCCCTCGGCCGAGATCAGCCCCGAGCGAACCGACAGCGGGCGCAGATAGGTCAGCTTCAGATCGAGGGTCACCGAGCTTTGTCCGGCCTCGAGTCGGGTCGAGATGGCACATCCCATGGCCGTATCGAGCAGCGCCGCGGCGGTCGCACCATGCAGAAGACCGATGGTGTTTTCGAGATCCTGGCGCGGCTCCAGTTCCATGACGATCCGGCCCGGCTCGACCACGGCCATGATGAACCCGATCAGCTTTGCGAAGGGCGGCGGCGGCAGCCGGCCGTCACGGATGCCCAGCATGGCCTCCATGCCCGACAGACCCATGGCCACCGTGGCGACCGGCGCAGGCACCTGCCAGTCCACCACGCGTTCGCGCCGCTGCTCCGGCGAAAACAGGTCGAGTCGATCATTACCGGTCATGGCAGCCTCTTTAGATGATATTCATCATACTATGCCACGGACTTCACGCTGGCAACTCCGCTGCCCTGCCCGCTTGACAAGCCGGGGGTTTCGGCCCGGAAGTGATCCCGACCGGCGCACCTTGCGCATGTCCACGAAACCTCGAGACTCCACGATGGAAATGCTCAACAACCACTGCGGCGTGACGCGCGATGCGCGCGGCGTCGTTCACGTCGCCATCTGCAACGCCGGCCCGCTCAACATTCTCGGCTCGCCGGTGACCGACGCCGTGCGCGAAGGCCTGCAGCAGCTAAGCTCCGACCGCAGCATTCGCGTCGTGGTGCTGCGCGGCCAGAGCGAGAAGAGCCTGATCGGGGGGGCCGACATCAAGGAGATGGCCGGGCTCGACCAGAGATCCGCGGAAGCCTTCATCAGCCGCCTGCGCGATCTCTGCGAGGCGGTGCGCCAGTTCCCGGCTCCGGTCATCGCACGCATGCCGGGGTGGTGCCTGGGCGGCGGGCTCGAAGTGGCAGCGGCCTGCGACTTCCGCATCGCCGCGCACGACGCCCATTTCGGCATGCCCGAGGTGCGCGTCGGCATCCCCTCGGTGATTCACGCCGCGCTGTTGCCGCGCCTGATCGGCTGGGCCCGCGCGCGCTGGCTGGTGATGACGGCGGAGAACATAGATGCAGCCACTGCGCTCGCCTGGGGGCTGATCGACAAGGTCGCGCCGGAGGGCGGGCTGGATGCGGAGATCGAGCACCTGGTGAAGGCCTTGCTCGAATGCGGCCCCGAGGCGCTGCGGTCGCAGAAGGCGCTGCTGCGGCAGTGGGAAGAGCTGCCGCTGACCGAGTCGGTGAATTTGAGCGTGAAAGTGTTCGGCGAGTCGTTCCTGACGGATGAGCCAACGCGGTTGATGGGCGCGTTTGTGAACCGGAAGCGGTAAACGCTTCGATACCGGTGTCATGCCCCGCGAAGGCGGGGCATCCAGTACGCCGCGCCTTCTCGGTTCTAACCGCGTCGTCTCTGGAATACTGGATCACCCGCCTTCGCGGGTGATGACAGTGTACGGTCGATTGGTACCTCCCCGATCGAACGATCAAATCTCATCCGCCCACGACATTTTCTCATCCCTGCCGCGGTTGCAATTTTTGCGCCGCATCATATGATGACCGTCATCTTACCTATATTGCCAGGGAGCTCCATCATGGCCGAAGCCGCCGATCCCGTCGTCATCGTCTCCGCCGCACGTACCCCGCTCGGCCGCTTCATGGGCGAATTGTCGCCGCTCCCCGCGCACAAGCTCGGCTCACACGTGATCGGTGCGGCGCTGGAACGCGTCAGGCTTGCGCCCGAGAAGGTCGACGAGGTCTTCATGGGCTGCGTGCTGCCGGCCGGTCAGGGCCAGGCGCCGGCGCGGCAGGCGGCACGGAGCGCCGGACTACCGGACGCCACCGGTGCCACCACCGTCAACAAGGTCTGCGGTTCCGGCATGAAAGCGACGATGCTGGCGCACGACATCATCCGCGCCGGCTCGGCCGACATCGTCGTCTCCGGCGGCATGGAGAGCATGAGCAATGCGCCCTACCTGCTGGCCAAGGCGCGCGGCGGCTATCGCGTCGGCCATGACCGCATCATCGACCACATGATGATGGACGGCCTGGAGGACGCCTACGAGACCGGCCGGTCCATGGGCGATTTCGGCGAGGCCACGGCGGAGGCTTACCAGTTCACTCGCAAGGACCAGGACGCCTATGCGATGGAGACGCTGAGCCGCGCCCGCAAGGCCGTCGAGGGCGGCGCATTCAAGGCCGAGATCGCGCCGATCACGCTGACCGAAAAGGCCGGACCGCGCGTGATCGCCAACGACGAGCATCCGCTGAAGGTCGACCCCGCCAAGATCCCCGGATTGAAACCGGCATTCCGCGCCAACGGCACGATCACGCCGGCCGCCTCCTCCGCCAATGCCGACGGCGCCGCCGCGCTGGTTCTGACCAAGCGCTCGCTTGCCGATCGGGGCGGCCTGCCCGTTCTCGCCGAAATCAAGGGCCACGCCACCCACAGCCAGGAGCCGCAATGGTTCACCACGGCGCCGATCCCGGCGATTCGCAAGCTGCTCGACAAGGTCGGCTGGGCTGCGTCCGATGTCGACCTGTTCGAGATCAACGAGGCCTTCGCCGTGGTGGCGATGGCGGCGCAGCGCGATCTCGGCATTCCCCGCGAGAAGCTCAACATCAACGGCGGCGCCTGCGCGCTGGGCCACCCGATCGGCGCCACAGGGGCGCGGCTGATCGTGACGCTGCTGCATGCGCTCGAGGCCAACAACCTCAAGCGCGGCATTGCGGCACTGTGCATCGGCGGCGGCGAAGCGACCGCCATTGCGGTGGAACGCTCGGCCCGCTGACCGCCAATGTCCGAAATTGAGGGAAGTCTGGCATTTTAGACTTTCCTTGTCTGTGCCAGATTGCAACGATGATGCGGGTCTCTCTGGGGCCCGCCAACCAAATTGAGGCCCAATGATCTCGAACTGGCTCGCGGCAGCACTGTCCCGCCGCAACATCCATTACGGTTGGGTGATGGTCGGCGTGACATTTCTCGCCGCGCTGATCAGCGCCGGCACGGTGGGCGCGCCCGGCGTGTTCATCGTGCCCCTGCAGAAGGAGTTCGGCTGGAGCACGGCGGAGATTTCCTCCGCGTTGTCGATCCGCTTCATCCTGTTCGGGCTGATGGCGCCGTTCGCGGCCGCCCTGCTCAACCGCTATGGCCTGCGCAACGTCACGCTGGCCGCCCAGCTGATCGTGGTCTCGGCGCTCGTGCTCTCGCTCGGCATGACCGAGGTCTGGCAGCTCATTGCTCTCTGGGGCGTGGTGATCGGGATCGGCACCGGCATGACGGCCTTGGTGCTCGGCGCGACCATCGCCACGCGCTGGTTCGCGGCAAGGCGCGGCCTCGTCGTCGGCATCATGACCGCGAGCGTCGCGACCGGCCAGCTCGTGTTCCTGCCGCTGCTCGCAAGCCTCACCGAACGTTTCGGCTGGCGGCTCGCGCTCGGCTTCGTCTGCATCATGCTCGGCGTTTCCGCCCTGGCGGTGCTGCTCGCGATGCGCGACCGCCCCAGCGACGTCGGGCTGCGGCCGTTCGGCGACGAAGGCACCGAGCCGCTGCCCGCGCCGCCGGTCAGCCACGGCTCGATTACGGGCGTTGCGCTCGGCACGTTGCGCGACGCCTCGACATCGACGGCGTTCTGGATCCTGTTCGCGACCTTCTTCGTCTGCGGCGCCTCCACCAACGGCCTCGTGCAAGTGCACCTGATCCCGATGTGCCTCGATTTCGGCATCCCGCAGGTGCAGGCGGCGAGCCTGCTCGCCGCGATGGGCATCTTCGATTTCTTCGGCACGATCATGTCGGGCTGGCTGTCGGACCGTTACGACAACCGCTGGCTCCTGTTCTGGTACTACGGCCTGCGCGGGCTCTCGCTGATCTTCCTGCCGTTCAGCGATTTCTCGTTCTACGGCCTCTCGGTCTTCGCAATGTTCTATGGTCTCGACTGGATCGCAACGGTGCCGCCGACGGTGCGGCTCACTGCGCAAAAGTTCGGGCCCGAGCGCGCCAATCTGGTGTTCGGCTGGATCTTCGCCGGCCATCAGCTCGGCGCCGGCACCGCGGCGTTCGGCGCAGGCTTCTCGCGCACGGTCTACCAGAGCTACCTGCCCGCCTTCTTCATCGCCGGTGCGCTCTGCGTGTTCGCGGCTTTGATCGTGCTGGCGCTGTCGCGGCAGCCGAAACTGCAGCCGGCGACGGCCTGAAGCCGGCTGACGACCCGATCGTGATGGTGACGCCGGACCCGGCGGCGTCACCATCCGCAAGACGCGCTCGGCCACATTCCCGTTAGACTCCTCGCGCCAAACGTGGACAATGCCCTCTGCACGTCACCGTGCGCAGTGCACACCAAGATGCGCCAGAGGAAACAAATGCCGGCTGCCTTCCCGTCGTCCCCACCCGCCATCCCAACCGCCCCCTTGACCGCCGAGATGCGCGATGCGGTGCGCGCGATCGTCGGCGAGAAGGGCCTGATCGAGGACGAGCACGGCAAGCACCCGTTCGTGACGGATTGGCGGGGATTGCTGGTCGGCAGCGCCGGCGCCGTCGTTCGTCCCGGGAGCACCGAGGAGGTCTCGAAAGTGGTCCGGCTCTGCCATGAGCACGGCGTCGCGATCGTGCCGCAGGGCGGCAACACCGGCCTGATGGGCGGGGCGACGCCCTGGCCTGCGCACACCGGCATCGTGCTGTCGCTCGGCCGCATGAACCGCGTGCTGGAGGTCGATCCCGTCGGCTATTCGATGACGGTCGAGGCCGGTTGCGTGTTGCAGACGCTTCAGGAGACCGCAAGCCAGCACGACCGCTTCCTGCCGCTCAGCCTCGGTGCTCAGGGCTCCTGCATGATCGGCGGCAATCTCTCCACCAACGCCGGCGGCGTGCAGGTGCTGCGCTACGGCAATGCCCGCAATCTCGTGCTGGGGCTCGAGGTCGTTCTGCCGAGCGGCGAGGTCTGGGACGGATTGCGCGCGCTCAAGAAGGACAACACCGGCTACGACCTCAAGCACCTGTTCATGGGCGCCGAGGGAACGCTGGGCGTCATCACCAAGGCCGTGCTCAAGCTGTGGCCGGCGCCCAAGGACGTCTGCACGGCGTGGCTGGCGGTCCGCGATCCCCGCGCGGCGCTGGAAATCCTGTCCGAGGCGCACGCGGCATCCGAGGACAATGTCGGCTCCTGCGAGCTGCTCAGCCGGGCCGCCATTGACCTTTCCCTGCGCCACATTCCCGGCACGCAGGATCCGCTGAAGGCGGACACGCCCTGGTATCTGCTGCTGGAATGGTCGTCGGCGCGCCCGCGCCAGGACGGAACCGAGGGCATGTCCGGCAAGATGGAGCAGTTTCTCGCCGATCAACTCGAAGCCGGCCGCGTGCTGGATGCGACGATCGCGCACACATTCGCTCAATCGCGCAACATGTGGCGCATCCGAGAAGCCATGGCGGAGGCCTCCCGCGCCGAAGGACCGGGGATCAGTTTCGACGTGTCGGTTGCGATCTCCAGGATTCCGGAGTTCATCGACAAGGGCCTCAGGGCCGTGCTCGACATTCTCCCGACCATCCGGCCCTATCCGCTCGGGCACATCGGCGACGGCAATTTGCACTTTTCGTTCATGGGGCCGAAGGGCATGGACCAGCAGACGCTGAACCAATACACGGCCGCCATCACGCGGGCCGTGAACGATCTCGTCACCTCCATGGGCGGCTCGATCTCGGCGGAGCACGGCATCGGGATCGACAAGCTCGACGAGCTCAGCCACTACCGCTCCAAGACCGAGCTCGACATCATGCGCACCATCAAACGCGCGCTCGATCCTGAGAACATCATGAATCCCGGCAAGGTGCTCCGGCTGTGATCGACTGCGAGCCCGGCGCCAACAATTTGTTCAGCGTTGGCGGGTCGCAAAGATGTTGCGACCCGCCCGCGATTCCTGGAATGCTATCCGCTGTCCTCAAGCCACCGAGCCGCCGCGCGGATTGACAACCGTATACCCTCGCAATGAGCGCGCGTGGATTCGCGTCGTGCGCCCGCCCGAGTTGGCGTCATAGGCCATCCAGACGTCGCCTCCGAGGTGCTGCTCAAGGACGAAAACGTGTCCTCGTCGCGCAGCAACCATTCCCGGTGCGGGTGATGTCCTGGGAAAGCGGAGCCAGTTGGACGCAAGATTCAATTCCGGCACGATGCGGCCGAACACGCGCAGAGCCGCGCCGCAGCCGCAGAACGAGGAAGGGCAACCGGCCGGACGGCCGCCGACGACGCGAGCGCCGTGAGCACCGGAGACCGTCGCCGGCGTGGTCGTGCCCCCAGCATCAGTCACTGTCAGTTGTGCGGAGCGGTACGCTTGCAGCGTGGGGCTGGAAACCGGCGAAGATCTGGAAGCTAGTGAGGGCCTGGAAGCCCGCTCGCGTCGCGTCTGCGAAAACGAGAAGTCGCAGGGCATGGTGACGTTGCATTCAGGAGCTTGATGAGTTCGGTAAGGGCGCGCTTCCGAAGCGACAGAACCCAAGGCAACGAAGACGCACGCAGAAAATACTCGCTTGAACATTGCAGGACTCCAAATGAGAGACCCTGCCCCGGGCAACGAGAAACCAATAACAGTTTGGCTGAAATGGGCCTAAACAGCGGCTGAAAGTGGTTGCGCTTGCGCGCAACAACTGCAAGATTTCATAGCCTACACGTAGCGCTGGAGATGATTAACTCGCAGCGCACGAATGCTCGATCGGCGCGTCAAGCTCGCGGCACGCAACCAATTCGGATCAATGCTACGGCCGGATCGTCATGTTCTCCGGCGGCCCCACTTTGCGTAGCGGCTCGGCGAGGCGGGCGAACTCGCACAACAGCGAGCGCGTCTTCCTGGGATCAATGATCTCCTCGACCCAGAATTTTTCGGCCGAGCGGAACGGCGAGCGGAGCTTGTTGAGGCGCTCCTCGATCTCCTTCAGCTTGGCCGACTTGTCCTCGGCGGCGTCGATGTCGGCGCGGTAGGCGGCTTCGATGCCGCCTTCGAGCGGGAGCGAGCCCCAATAGGCCGACGGCCAGGCGTAGCGGATCGAGAAGCGGTCGGCCGGCTGATGCACGACACCGGCGACACCGAAGGCGTTGCGCAGGATCACGGTGCACCAGGGCACGGTGGTCTGGTTCACCGCCGCCATGGCGCGCACGCCGTGGCGGATGGTGGCCGCCTTCTCGGCATCGAGACCGATCATGAAGCCCGGGCAGTCCATGAGATAGACCACCGGCAGGTGGAAGGTCTCGGCGAAGTCGACCCAGCGCACCACCTTCTGGCAGGCATCCGCGGTCCAGGAGCCGCCATAGTGAAAGCTGTCGCTGGCGAGCAGCAGCACCGCCCGGCCCTCGAGCCGCGCGAGACCGACGATGATTGGCTTGCCGAAATTCTTCGCGACCTCGAAGAACGAGCCCTTGTCGACGACGGACTCGATGATGGGCCGCATCTTGTAGACCTGCTTGCGATTGCGCGGCACCGCGTTCATCAGCGCTTCGTTGCCACGCTCGGGGTTGTCGGTGCAGGGCAAGGTCGGCGGCAGCTCGTAGACGGAAGACGGCAGGTAGGAAAGAAAGCGCCGCGCGCAGGCGAACGCTTCTTCTTCCGTGTCGACGGCGTGATCGACCGCGCCGGCGCGGGTCTGGATGTCGGCGCCGCCGAGCTCCTCCTTGGTAAGATCCTGCCCCAGCGCCTTCACCACCGGCGGGCCTGCGACGAACATCGCGGACTTCCGGGTCATGATGGAATAGTGGCTGGCGGCAAGACGCGCGGCCCCCAAGCCCGCCACCGAGCCGAGGCCGAGCGCGACCACCGGCACGCGCGAGAGGTTCTCCGTCGTGAAGCGATACCAGCGCGTGCCGCCAATGCCGCCAGGCAGATTGGCCGCGCCCTTGGTCTCGATGGTCTTGACCGAGCCGCCGCCGCCGGAGCCCTCGATGATGCGGACGATGGGCAGGCGGAAATCGTGCGCCATCTCCTCCGCCATGAGCGGCTTGGCCGAGATCGACGCATCCGCCGAGCCGCCGCGCACGGTGAAATCGTCACCGACCACGACCAACGTGCGGCCGTCGACGCGCGCGCGGCCGAACACGCAATTGGCCGGCGTGAGCTTCTTCAGATCGCCGCTGGAATCGTACTCGCCGATGCCGGAGACGGCACCGATCTCGTGAAAGCTGCCTTTGTCGATCAGCTTGTCGATACGCTCCCGAACAGTCAGCCGGCCCTGGTCATGCTGTCGCTTGACCTTGTCAACGCCGCCCATCTCCCGCGCGAAGGCTTCGCGCCGGGCGAGCTCGTCGAGTTCCGGCTTCCAGTTCATTCACTCCCTCCGAATGGATCGGCTTGTTATTGTTGTGCACGGCCATGGCGACCGGCTTACGCGAGATACGGTTGTTGAAGGCGTCGCCTTCCGCCCCTTCCATCAGGCTGCCGAGCGAGCGGCCAAGCTGGAGCATCAGCGGCGCGACTTCGTCGTGCAGACGCTGCTCGTCATACATCGCCGACAGAAGGCCGATCGTGATGACGACGAAGGTCTGGTATTGCGGCGACCAGATCGGCACCGCGAGGCCGTTGATGTGCGGGCTCCAGAGGCCGCAGGCCACGACATAGCCGCGCTCGCGCAGCATCTGCCGGTTGGCCTCGATGCGGGGCTTGAGAATCTTGGCAGCCTCGGGGGCTTCGCGCTCCATGTCTGCGACGAAGGCATCGCCGACTTCCGGCGCCAGGGCCGCGGTGTAGGCCGCGCCTGCGGCGGTCGAGGCCATCGAGATGCGGCTGCCGGTACCCTCGTGCAAGCCGAGCGCGGTCGGCGAACGCGCGAATTGGAGATAGACGAGATGGAAGCGGTCGGGGACGACGAATCCGACCGTGCCCGGCAACTGCTCGGCGACTTCCTGCAGCCGCTGGCGAATCATGCTGCGCAGCTGCGCGCCCTTCATCATCGATGCGCTCATCGCCACCGCGCTCGGGCCGATGCGATACTTCTGATCGCGCGGGAGATACACGAGCTGACCCATGCGGGTCAGCGTGTGCGTGAGCCGCGATACCGTCGAGCGCGGCAGACCGCAGCGATTTGAAATCTCGAGATTGCCGAGTCGCGCCTCGTGGCCCTCGAAGCATCGCAACACGTCGAACGCGCGCGACACCACCTGGATCACATCACCCTCACCGGCTTCACCAGCGAGCGCACCTTGCCTGCTCAACCGCTCCGAACGTCGTCCCATGATCCCTACCGTTATGTTCCGCTCTGCGGAATTAAATTCCACTTGCAGACGACGCTACCTCAGGCATTTTGCGACGACAACAAAAAGGCGATGGCATGCCAGAAATTAAGATCGTCACGGAGGTCGCGGGACGCATCTGCGCAACTCCCGTGCAAGTTGGAGGAACCGTCGCGGATGGCGATGACGTTGTGGTGGTCGAAGCGATGAAGATGGAGATCCCGGTGCCCTCGCCCGCGAACGGAACGATCACATCGCTTCTGGTCAAGGTCGACGACGTCGTTGCCGAGGGACAGGCGATCGCGATCGTCGCGAGTTAAACACGTTGTCCGTTCGTTTCCGCGACAATCTGTCAGTCGCATTCCTGCGTGCGCGGTGCGGCGTTGCCATCGCTTGATCGCGGTGACATGATCGGTTTCAAACAAAACGTTGTTTCAAACAAAGAACGAAAATCCTCGCGCCAAAGCGAGGATCATTGGAGGGAAACATGCTTCGTGGGCTGCTCGTGCTCGCACCTGCCTTGGTGGCGGGCATTTCTTTTGCGTCTACACGCTATTCGTTTGCCGAAGACACCAAGCTGCCGGCGACATTGACGTTCACCGCCTATGACACCGGCACCGCCGGCTTCAACATCGCGGTCGGCGTCGGCAAGATGATGAAGGACAAATACGGCACCGACGTGCGTGTGCTGCCCGCAGGCAACGACGTTGCTCGCCTCGCGCCGCTGCGCGCCAAGCGCGCGGCTTCCGCGGCGATGGGATCGGGCACCTATTTCGCGCAGGAAGGCGTGTTCGAGTTCGGCTCGAAGGAATGGGGGCCGCAGCCGCTGCAGATCCTGCTCTCGTCCGTCGACTGCAATTGCGGCTCGCTCGCGGTCGCCGCCGACACCGGCGTGAAGGAGCTGAAGGACCTCAAGGGCAAGCGCGTCGGCTTCGTGGTCGGCTCGCCTGCGCTGAACCAGAACTCGCTCGCGGTGCTCGCCTTCGCCGGGCTGACCAAGAACGACGTCAAGGCCGTCGAGTTCGCGAGCTACGGGGCGATGTGGAAGGGCCTGATCAACAACGACGTCGATGCCGCCTTCGGCACCACCATCACCGGTCCGGCCAAGGAGGCCGAGACCTCGCCGCGCGGGCTGATCTGGCCGCCGCTGCCCGCCAAGGACAAGGAAGGCTGGGCGCGGATGCAGAAGGTCGGCTCGTTCTTCTTCCCGCAGCTTGCCACCTGCGGCGCCGGCATCTCGCCGGAGAAGCCGGTCGAGCTTGGCAATTATCCCTACCCGATCTTCGTCGCCTATGCCTCGCAATCGGCCGACCAGGTCTACGCCATCACCAAGGCGATGATCGTCAACTACGACGCCTACAAGGATTCCGCGCCCGGCGCCGGCGGGCTCGCGGCCGACCGCCAGACCAAGAACTGGGTGGTGCCGGTGCATCCCGGTGCGGTGAAAGCGCTGAAGGAAGCCGGACAATGGAGCGATGCGCAGGAGGCGCACAACAACCAGCTGATCAAGCGCCAGGAAGTGCTCGGCGCAGCCTGGACCGAATACGGCAAGTCCAATCCGCCGTCGGACGACAAGGCGTTCCTCGACGGCTGGATGAAGGCCCGCGCCGCGGCGCTGGCGAAAGCCGGCATGCCGAATGGGTTCGAGGAATAGAGCGAGATGCTGTCGGGCTTGATCGCTGCCCCGCGAGAAGTGCGCTCCTTCTCCCGCGTGCGAGAGAGGGTTGGGGAAAGGGTGTCTCCACGGTGGGATTCCTCCAGAGGAGAAAGCCCTCACCCGGCGCTGCGCGCCAACCTCTCCCGCACGCGGGAGAGGTTGAGGAGCCTGCGGCGCGACCGCTTCAACCAACAATCGTTCGCCTAGTCGCGACTTTGCAGCCCACGTCCGGGATCGATCATGTCTGCTTCAATCTCCAGTGGCCCCCAGGACGAAGCCAGGCGCGTCGAATTCGCAGATCCGCATCTCGGCGCCGCCGCTGACTTGCAGGAGGCGGAGGTCACGCGCGTGCGCACCCTGAAGGGCGCGTGGCGCTGGGTGCTGATGGCGGCCACGGCGGCCACCATTCTGTTGTGTGTGAACCAGCAATTCTCGCTGCGGTTCTTCATCGACTACACCCAGCTCAACACCGAATATTTCTATCTGTTGATCGCGTTGATGCTGCCGTTCACCTTCCTGATCTTTCCGGGGTCGGACAAGGCGCCGCTCGACCGCATCCCCTGGCATGACCTTGCGCTGTTCGCGGCGACCTTCGGCTCGGCGATCTGGCTGATGCTCAATATCCGCAAGGCGGCGCAGCTCGGCTGGGAGTTCGACGGCGCGCCCACCAACGTCATCGCGGCCGGGCTCGTGATGTGGTTCGTGCTGATGGAGGCGCTGCGGCGCACCGGCGGCTGGAGCCTGCTGCTCAGCGTGCTGCCCTTCACGCTCTATCCGCTGTTTGCGGATTCGAGCTGGCTCGGGCCGTTCCGCGGCACGCAATCGACGCTGCAGCAGACGACCTCCTATCACATGCTCTCCGGCGAGAGCCTGCTCGGCATTCCCATTCAGGCCTTCGCCGACACCGTGATCGGCTTTTTGGTGTTCGGCACCGCGCTGATGATGACGGGCGCCGGAAAATTCTTCATCAATATCGCGTTCGCGATGTGCGGCACCTTCCGCGGCGGCGCGGCAAAGGTCTGTGTGTTCGCATCCGGCCTGCTCGGCACCGTCGGCGGCAGCATCGTCTCCAACGTGCTGACCGCCGGCACGATGACGATCCCCGCGATGAAGAAGACCGGCTTCACGCCGTCCTATTCCGGCGCGATCGAGGCCTGTGCCTCGACCGGCGCGGTGCTGGCGCCACCGGTGCTGGGCGCCACGGCTTTCGTCATGGCGCAGTTCATGAACACAGGCTATGCCGACGTCGCGCTCGCCGCGACCATTCCCTCGATCCTCTATTATGTCGGCCTGTTCGCGCAGGTCGACGCCTATGCCGCCCGCCACAAGCTGAAGGGCCTGCCGCGCGCCGAGCTGCCGCGGTTCTGGGATGCGTTCAAGGAGGGCTGGTACTATCTCTTCGTGATCGTCGTGCTCGTGGTGATGCTGCTCTACTTCAAGCGCGAGAGCCATGCGCCGTTCTATGCCTCCGTGCTGCTGGTGATCCTGCACCAATGGTCGGGTCCGGCGCGCTGGAAGCTCGGAAACACGCTCGTCCTCGCCGGCTCGATCGCGGCGACGGCCGCAATGTTCTGGTATGGCGTGCTCAACGCTGCGCTGTGGGGCATGTGCCTGCTGGCGGCGCTGAACGAATTCTTCCCCGGCAAGAATTGGGGCGGCGCGCGCTGGTTGCAATTCCTCGAGCTCAACGGCAAGACGTTCGTCGAGCTGATCGCGATCCTCGCCGGCTGCGGCCTGTTGATCGGCGCCTTCTCGCTGACCGGTGTGATCTCGAGCCTTGCCAACGATTTGCTCAGCATCGCGGGCGGCGATGCCTTCCTGCTGCTGATCATGTGCGCAATCACCAGCCTGATCCTCGGGCTCGGGCTGACCACGACCTCCTGCTACATCTTCCTCGCCATCCTGGTCGCGCCCGCACTGGAGAAGCTCGGGCTGAACAAGATGGCGGTGCACATGTTCATCTTCTACTGGGGCATGCTGTCCTCGATCACCCCGCCGGTGGCGATCGCCTCTTTCGCCGCGGCCGGCATCGCCGGTGCGCCGGCGATGAAGACGGGCTGGGAGAGCATGTGGGTGGGCAGCATCATCTACTTCATCCCGTTCTTCTTCGTGCTCAACCCGGCGCTGCTGCTCCAGGGCAGCAATCCTTATCTGGAGGCGCTTGGACTCACGGGACTTGCCTGTTTCGGCATCCTCTTCATCTGCGGCGGCATCCAAGGCTACCAGTCCTTCGTCGGCGACTTGCGCCGCGCCGGGATGCTGGAATGGCCGATCCGCGTGCTGCTGGTGATCGGCGGCTTCGTGGTCGCCACCCCCGGCGGCGGCATCATGCCGTTGTCGCAGATGCAAGTGACGCTGCTCGGCCTTGCCATCCTCGTGCCCACGGTTTTGGTCGCCCTGCTGCTAGTTCGCCGGCAGGCCATGGTGCCGGACGGGTTGCGCGCACCTTGATTGCGTTGCACAAGAGGGGCGATGACATCGCCTCTAGCCTCCGCCTGGACCCGCTCGAAACCGCCTTTGCTGCGGTTTCTGAACACATGCCTCAATGAATTTTCGGCTGAAACGTCAGGCCATGTGGCCGACTACATCCCCCAACTGAGCAAGGCCGATCCTGCCTATTTCGGCATCAGCCTGGCGACGCTGGACGGCCATGTCTATGAAGTCGGCGACAGCCGGGTGCCCTTCACCATCCAGTCGATGTCGAAGCCCTTCGTGTTCGCGCTGGCGCTGGACCTGCTCGGCGCCGGCAAGGTCGAAGGCGCGATCGGCGTCGAGCCCTCCGGCGATCCCTTCAACTCGATCCGGCTGAATTCCGAGAACCATCCGTTCAATCCGATGGTCAATGCCGGCGCGATCGCCTGCACCGGGCTGATCTACGACAGCAAGGGTACCGACGCTTTCGAGCAGATCCGCCTTGCGCTCAGCCGTTTTGCGGGACGCGATCTCTCTGTCGACGAAGCGGTCTATGCTTCCGAAAGCCAGACCGGCGACCGTAACCGCGCCATCGGCTATCTGCTCAAGACCAACGCGGTGATCTCGGACAATGTCGCGGGCGTGCTCGACGTCTATTTCCGCCAATGCGCCGTGCTGGTGACCGCGCGCGACATCGCGGTGATGGCGGCGACGCTCGCCAATCGCGGCATCAATCCCGTCACCGGCGAGCAGGTGCTGAGCGCTTACGCGATCTCGCGTACCCTTTCCGTGATGACGTCCTCGGGCATGTACGACTATGCCGGCGAATGGATCTACCGCATCGGCATCCCCGCCAAGAGCGGCGTCGGCGGCGGCATCCTGGCTGCGCTCCCTGCCCGCCTCGGCCTCGGCAGCTATTCACCAAAGCTCGACAAGCACGGCAACAGCGTGCGCGGCATCAAGGTCTGCGAGGCGCTGTCCTCGCATTACGACCTGCACATGCTCAACCGCAGCGACGACGCGCGCAACGCCGTCATCGCGGACTACGATATCGGCAGGAGCCCCTCTCGCCGCGTGCGCCGCCCGCAGGAGCGCGAGATCCTGGCGGCCCACGAGCAGGAGGTCCGGATCATCGAGCTGGTCGGCACGCTGTCGCTGTCGGCGGTCGATTACGTCTCGCGCCGGCTTGCCGGACGACCGCGGCCGCAATTCGTGATCTTCGATCTTCACCGCGTGACCTCAACTACACGCGCCGGCGCACGGCTGGTGGCCGAAGCGTTCGAGGAGCTTGCCGCACTGAACGTGACCGTCGTGCTGTCAGGCGTCCGGCGCGCCTCCAAGGAATGGAACAGCTTGCGGGAATGGACCGCCGAACTGAAGAACGTCCGCGACTTCTATTTGCTCGACACGGCGATCGAATGGGCCGAAGACCAGATCGTCTATCGCTACGGCGGCTCGATCGATTTTCACGAGACCACCGAGCTTGCCGAGCAGCCCCTGTTGAGCGGGCTGAGCGAGGAAGAGCTGACCGATCTCGCCTCGCTCTGCACCATCAGGACCTATCAATCCGGCGCGAAGATTCTCACGGCCGGCGAACCCGCCGACGCCCTTTACTTCCTGCGCAGCGGCGCCGTGCATGTCACGCTGCCCGACGGCGTCAGGCTGGCGACGCTCACCGCCGGCATGGCGTTCGGCGAGATGGCGCTGCTGGAGCAGACCCGCTCCGCCGACGTGTTCGCCGACATGGCCGCGACGGCATGCGAGGTGCCGCTGAAGGATTTCGAGCGCTTCCGCAAGCAGCACCCCCGCGCCAGCGAATGTATCATGCGCAACCTGGCCCAGCTCCTGGCCGACCGCCTGATCGTCGCCAACGCCAAGGTGGATATTCTGACCTCGACGTAATGAACGCCGACGTTGCTCCCCAAGAAGTCGTCATGCCCGGGCTTGTCCCGGGCATCCACGTTCTTCGTACCGCTTGGCAAGACGTGGATGGCCGGGACAAGCCCGGCCATGACGCCGGAGTTCCCAGCTCACGCTTACCGGCTCGCGGCTTCGCTGATACGTCGCTTGATCTTGGCGGCACTGGCATCGAGCAGCGCCGATGGCTGCTGGCCGGTGGCGGCGCACAGGCAGGCCCAATAGTAGACGACATCGCCGAGCTCTTCGACGAGACCCGCCTTGTCGAGCCAATCGTCACGCAAGAGCTTCTTGATGTGCTCGGCGACTTCGCCCGCCTCACCGGCAAGGCCGAGGCCGAGGTAGGACAGCCGCTCGTTGGACGGATGCTCTTCGACTTTGGCAATGGTTGCGGCCCAGGCCGCATATTCATCGATCGTCATCGGCATTCCCCGCCGCTTGCGTCGATTCAGCCCACCACTTCGGTGACGGGCTGAAGATCGATCTCGAAGGTCTCCAGGAACTTTGACGTCATGATGTAGAAGCCGACCGAGAGCTGGAGCTCGACCAGCGCGGCTGGCGTCAGCTTCGATGCGATCGCCCTGAAGGTCGCATCCGTCGGTTTCTTCAGATTCACGATCTCGTCGGTGAAGGCGAGCGCGGCGCGCTGCACCTCGTTGAAGCAGGATGCTGCCTGCCAGTTCTCGAGCGCCTCGTTCTGCTCGTCGGTGACGCCGACATTCTTGCCGATGCGCTTGTGCGCGACGATCTCATAGGGTGCCTCGCACAGGATGCCGGTGCGGGTGATCGCAAGCTCGCGCACGATCGGATCGAGCTCGCCCTTGTGGCGGATGGCGCCGCCGAGGCGGCAATATTGCTCAAAGTAGCTCGGCGAATGCGCCATCATCCGGAAGATGTTGGCATGACGGTTCTTGTCGAGGATTTCGCGGGTGCGGTCGGATGCCTTGGACGGGTCGCTGTACTGAATGCGGGCCATGATTTTCCTGAAGTTTTCCCTGATCTTTTGATGCTTCTTGTCGCCACCGGCGCAGGTTTCCGCAGACTCTATTCGCGGGTGGACGCAGGAGCAACATCATCGAGTCAAATTGCCGCCGCATTGCTGATCGACCCTGACACAGTCGATATTCGCCGCGTGGGGACAAATCGCGGCGGATACTCGCAAGGGGTGTTCCGAGTAAAAACAATTGGCCGTCGTGTGCGCTAACCGCGCAACGATGAGTCACGCCCAAGTCTAGGGAGAAAACGGCATGAAGGAAGCCACCAAGGGGGCGGCCTCGGGAGCGCTCGCGCATATGCTGGCGGTGACGGCGATGCTCGTCATCGCCAGCATCTTGTTCTACGGGCGTTAGTTCGCGTTTTAAGAGTTTTCGTCATTCCGGGGTGGCTCTCCCGGGACCGCGCAACGCGCGGCCCTAGCAAGCCAAGCCCAGAATACCCGTTCCAGGCTCGGTCGTATGACCGCCCTCGAATGACGAATCCCACTATTTTTGTTTGGCGAAGAACGGCACCAGCCTGCCGGCAAAGGGCTTGAAGCACGCAACGACCGAATCGCCGATGGCGAGGTCGTTCTCGCCATGGGCCATCATGCGAAAACCCTCGGCGCAATCGACCAACAGGATATTGTAAGGCACGTGCGCGCGCATTTCCGGCGTTGCCGCGCGGCAGACCAGCGAGGTCGCGTACACCCTGCCCTTGCCGCTGGCGCGCGCCTCGCGCGGGTCCGATTCGCCACAAGCCGCGCAGAAGGCGCGGTGGAAATACTGTACATGCCCGCATGAGCTACAGGTCTGGTAGGTGATGGCCTCTTCGCCCGTGGTCCAGTCCGCCAGACGCTCGCTCATCGCACCCGCTCCAGGAACATGCTCACGTGAGACGACAGCACGCCGCCGTCGCCATGCAGCAGCGCGATCGAGGCATCGCGCACCTGGCGGGTCGCCGCCCGCCCCGTCATCTGCAAATGCGCCTCGACCAGGTGCGCCATGGCGCCGCCGACGCCACAATGGCCGTAACTGAGCAGGCCGCCATGGGTGTTCAGCGGCATCGCGCCGTCGCGGCCGAAATGGCCGGCGCGCACGCGCGCGGCCGCCTCGCCGCGGCCGGCGAGCCCGAGGTCTTCCAGCAGCATCGCGAGCGTGATCGTAAAGCTGTCGTAGATCGCGGCATAGCGCACGTCGGAAATCGCCAGACCCGTGGCCTGCTTCGCGCGGGCGATGGAGATCTCGGCGCCGAGCTCGCTGAGGACGGGCGCTGCCGTGACATGCTGATGCGTGTGCGCCTGGGCGCAGCCGCGGATGTGCACGCCCGCTTCCCCCGTCCGCTCGCGGCTGACGACGAAGGCCGCGCCGCCGTCGGAGACCGGGCAGCAATCGAGCAGCTTGAGCGGCAGCGCCACCGGTTTCGAGGCCATGACGTCGGCGACCGTGATGGGATCGTGGAATTGCGCGCCGGGATGGCTGCAGGCGTGCCCGCGCATCAGCACCGCGAACTCCGCGAGGTCTTCTTCGGTCACGCCGTATTCGTGCATGTAGCGCGTGGCGACCAGGCCGTAATAGGCCGGGATGGTCGGTCCCAGCGGCACCTCGTAGTCGGGATGACCAACCTGCGCCAGCGCCTGGATCGAGGCATCGCGGCTCTGCCCGGTGAGCCGGTTCTCGCCGGCGACGACGAGCACGTGTTTTGCGACGCCTGCTTCCACGAGATGATGGGCGAGCATGGTCATGGCGAGGCCGGTGGCGCCACCGACCTGCACGGCGTGGGCGTAGGACGGGCGGATGCCAAAATGCTCGGCGAAGACGGTGGCGAGCATGATGTGCGGAGAGACGGTGGAATAGCCGCAGAGGATGCCGTCGATGTCGGTACGCTTGAGGCCGGCATCGTCGAGCGCAAGTTGGGCGGCCTTGCTCATCAGGTCCAGCGAGGAGGAGCCCTCGTGCTTACCGAAAGATGTGAGGCCGACGCCGGTGATGAAGCTCATGGCGGGCTTTCTCCTCTGTCATTCCGGGGCGCGCCCCTTGGCGCGAGCTCTGGTGCGCAGTTGCGCACCTGAGAATCCATACTCCCGATCGTGGTTATGGATTCTCAGGTGCGCAACTGCGCACCAGAGCTCGCGACTTCGTCGCGCCCCGGAATGACGGATGAGAGATTGCGCGCCATACCTTCCCCCTACTCCGGCGCTCCGCGCGTAACGCCGTCGCGCACCATGGCGGCGATCTCGTCGGCCGAGTATCCGATCTCGCGCAAGATCTCGGCGCCGTGCTCGTTGAGCCGCGGCGCCAGGCGTACCGGCTCTGCCTCTGTCTCCGACCAGGTCGCCGTCACCTTCATGCTGCGGATCGGGCCTTCGGTCGGATGAGTGACCACCGGGAAGAAGCCGGTGGCCTCCAGATGCTCGTCGTGCAGGATAGAGGCGAGATCGTGCATCGGCATGACGGGCACGTCGGCCTTCGTCAGCAGATCGATCCACTCCGCCGTGGCACGCGTCTCGAAGATGCGGGCGAGCTCGGCATAGACGATGTCGATATTGGCGGCGCGGCCGGCAAAGGTTGCAAATTTGGGATCGGCGCGCAGGTCGTCGCGTCCTGTGGCCTTGAAGAAATTCTCCCATTGCTTGTCGTTGTAGACGATGACGCTGAGATAGCCGTCAGAGGTCTTGTACGGCCTGCGGTCGCGCGAGAGATGGCGGGCATAGCCGCCCTTGTCGAGCGGCGGCTCATAGGTCAGCCCGCCCATGTGATCGCCCATGACGAAGCCGGCCATGGTCTCGAACATCGGAATGTCGACGCGCTGGCCGCGGCCGGTGCGGTCGCGGTGCACGAGGCTGGCGCAGATCGCGCCGACCGCGGTGATGCCAACGATGCGGTCCACAAGCGCGTTCGGCACATAGCGCGGCACGCCGTCCCCGGTCTGCGCCATCAGCGCCGGCAACGCGGTGGCGCCCTGGATCAGGTCGTCGTAAGCGGGTTTTGCAGCATAAGGGCCGTCCTGGCCGAAGCCGAACACGCCGGCATAGACGAGGCGCGGGTTGATGGCGGAGACGACGTCGTAGCCGAGCTGCAGCCGCGCCATGGCCTGCGGGCGGACGTTGTAGACCAAGACGTCGGCGTCCTTCAGAAGCCGCAGCACGGCTTCGCGCCCCGCAGGCTTCTTCAGATCGAGGCAGATCGAGCGCTTGCTGCGGTTGGTGTTGAGGAACACCGGACCCATGCCGGCGTGACGCATCGGGCCGATCAGGCGGGTGACGTCGCCATCCAGCGACTCCACCTTGATGACGTCGGCACCGTAATCACCGAGCATCTGGGTCGCATAAGGCCCCATCAGCACGGTGGTCATGTCGATGACCTTGACGCCCTTCAGCGGCCCCATCGTTCGCTCCCGATTGCGCGGGGCTCAAATGCCCGGCGATTTCGGTCCAGCTAACGGCAGTGGCGTCGCGCGCGCAAGGGCGGCCGGCGTATGGCGGCATGCGCCGCGGAGCGACATCGGCCGCTATTTCTTCTGACGGGATTCCCGGATCTTCAGGAGCCGCTCGAGCTCGTCGTTCTGCTGGTTGATGCGGTCGGCGATGCGCGACTCGTTCTGCTCGCCGGAAGCGGCAGCGGCCTGCTCGATGAGCTGGCGGATATTGTCCTCGAGGATCGCGATACGATCGTTGAGTGCTTCGAGGGAGAGAGAGTCTTCGTAGGCATTGCTCATGATGCGCGTCTCGTCTTTCAATCAGGAGCCGTAGGGTGGGCAAAGCGCAGCGTGCCCACCATGATCTAGCGCAAGGAAAAAGGTGGGCATGGCGCTTTCGCGCCCTTGCCCACCCTACGAGAGCCTACTTGAGCGGCTCGAGCACCGAAACGTAGTTGGCGACGGCCGCCCCGCCCATGTTGAAGATGCCGCCGAGCTTGGCGTTCTTGAGCTGCATGCCCTCGGGCGCCTGGCCTGCGAGCTGCATCGCGGTCATCACATGCATGGAGACGCCGGTGGCGCCGATCGGATGGCCCTTGGCCTTCAGGCCGCCGGACGGATTGACCGGCAGCTTGCCGTCCTTCAGCGTCCAGCCTTCCTTGATGGCACGGGCACCCTGCCCCTTCGGCGTCAGGCCCATGGCTTCGTACTCGATCAGCTCGGCAACCGTGAAGCAGTCATGGGTCTCGACGAAAGAGAGATCGGACAGCGTGACACCGGCCTTCTCCAGCGCGCGCTGCCAGGCGACCGTGCAGCCCTCGAACTGCAGGATGTCGCGCTTGGACATCGGCAGGAAGTCCTGGGCATGCGCGGTGGCGCGGAAGCCGATCGACTTGGTCATGCCCTTGGCTGTCTCGGCATCGGCCAGCACCAGGGCGGCGGCTCCGTCGGAGACCAGCGAGCAGTCGGTGCGCTTCAGGGGGCCGGCGACGTAAGGGTTCTTCTCGCTCTCGGCGCGGCAGAAGTCGAAGCCAAAGTCCTTGCGCATCTGGGCGAAGGGATTGGCGACGCCGTTCTTGTGGTTCTTGGCCGCGATCAGCGCCAGCGCATCGGACTGGTCGCCATATTTCTGGAAATAGGAGCTGGCGATCTTGCCGAACACGCCGGCGAAGCCGCCGACCGTGTCGCCGTCTTCGGGCAGGTAGGACGCCTTGAGCAGGTTCTTGCCGATCTCCGGGCCCGGCGTGCGCGTCATCTGCTCGACGCCGACGACCAACACGATCTTGGCAGCCCCTGCGGCAATCGCGCGCAGGCCCTGGTGCACGGCGGCAGATCCCGTGGCGCAGGCGTTCTCGACGCGGGTCGCCGGCTTGAAGCGCAGCTTGGGGTCGGCCTGCAGCACCAGCGAGGCGGTGAAATCCTGGGGCGAGAAGCCGGCGTTGAAGTGGCCGAGCACGATCTCGTCGACGTCGGAGGCCGAAATGCCGGCATCGGCGAGCGCCTCATTGGCGACGCGGGTGACGAGGCTTTCGACGGTTTCAGTGTCGAACTTGCCGAACGGCGTATGCGCCCATCCGACGATGCTGGCGGTCATGGTCGTCTCTCCCTGCAGGTCTTGTCCTGAGCTAAGTCTTAGCCCAGGGATGACAAGACTTCACGCGGCTTTCAGCGCCTTGAGGGTCCGCTCGCAGATGGCAGTTATGCCGGCCCAGTTCCCGGCCCGGATCTCCCCTGTCGGGCACAGCCAGGACCCGCCGACCGCAACGACATTGGATTCGGCCAGCCAGGTCGCGGCATTGGCCTCGCCCACCCCGCCGGTCGGGCAAAACCGCACGTTCGGGAACGGCCCACCGAGGGAGCGCAGGCCCTTGATGCCGCCGGCCTGCTCCGCCGGGAAGAACTTCGCGACGTCGAAACCGTAGGACAGCGCCATCATCAGCTCGGACGCCGTTGCAATGCCCGGCGCGAACGGCAAGGAGCTGTCGGTCGCGGCCTTGAGCAGATCGGGGGTCAGGCCCGGGCTGATGCCGAATGCGACGCCGAGCTTCTCGACCCGGCTGAAGTCGGCCGGATTGAGAATGGTGCCGATGCCGACGACCGCCTCAGGGACCTCGTTCATCACCGCGCGCGCCGCCTCGATCGCAACGGGCGTGCGCAAGGTCACCTCCAGCGTGCGGACACCGCCGGCAACCAGCGCGCGCGCCAGCGGCACGGCGTCCTGGATGCGCTCGATGGTGAGGACGGGAATGACTGTCGCAGCCTTGAACAGCGCGACGAGATGGTTCTGTTGGGCAGCCGTGGTCATAGCTCTCGACTCATTTGGTCGCTGTTTACTTGCTGGCCTGGCGGGAGGCCGCCGGCCGGTGCCGCTTCTTCGGCGGCATGGCATAGCCCGGAATGATGGCGCCGGGATAGCAGATCACGAGGCTGGCGAGGCGATGTCCGGCCTCGGCCGCCTCGACCGGCTCGGCGCCGGCGAGCCGGGCCGCGATATAGGCGGCGGCGAAGCTGTCGCCGGCGGCGGTGGTATCGACCACGGGCTTGGTCATCGGCTCGGCGCGGACCTCGCTGGCGCCGCCGGGGTAGCGCAACAGGCTCACCGGCTCGGGCAGACGGAACACCAGCTCCGGGGTCGGGATGCGCGCCATCAGCTGGTCCTGACTTTCTCCGGGGTGCAGCGCGAGCAGGTCCTCGGTCGAGGTCAGCACGATGTCGGCGGCCGCGAAGGCGGTCGCAAACACCTCCCGCGCGATATCGCGGTCCGGCCAGCCGCGCGCGCGGAAATTGGTGTCGAACACGAAGCGGGTGCCGAGCAGGCGCGCGCGCTTGATCGCGCCGAACAGGCGATCGCGCCCGGCCGCGTCGTAGATCGAGAGCGTGATGGCGGAGAGATAGACGATGTCGTAGCTCATCAGCGAGTTGAGCAGCTCGTCGGTCTCCGGCAGGCTCATCAGCTGCCGCGCCGCCGCGCTGTCGCGCCAGTGGAAGAACTGGCGCTCGCCCCTGCCATCCGTCTGGATCATATAGAGGCCGGGCAGCTTGCCCGCGAGCCGCACGACACGCCGCGTGCCGACGCCTTCCGCATTCCAGGCCGCGACCATCTCATCGCTCAGGGCATCGTCGCCAAGCGCGGTGAGATAGTCGACCTTGACGTCCAGCCGGGCCAGATACACGGCCGTGTTGAGGGTGTCGCCGCCGA
Organism: Bradyrhizobium sp. SPXBL-02; assembly: GCF_051853065.1. Taxonomy (NCBI): domain Bacteria; kingdom Pseudomonadati; phylum Pseudomonadota; class Alphaproteobacteria; order Hyphomicrobiales; family Nitrobacteraceae; genus Bradyrhizobium; species Bradyrhizobium sp. SPXBL-02. Next base: position 4,776,276 of record NZ_CP182474.1, read on the forward strand.
AGCCGCGTGAGTAGAGACCGCCGCCCTGCCCGGCAGACGCGCCGCCTTGGGCCTGCCGGAGCTCGACCATGCATTCACCGATGCAAGCAACGCTCGCCATCATCAGGACCCGCTCAGTCGGAGATCAGGCGACGAAATTGCCGCCGAGCTCGTCTTCGATGTGAATGCGGATGATATCGTCGAACGTCTTCTCGGCGGTGGTGAAGCCGAGCTCGCGCGACCGCCTGGCGTCGAAATTGCGCGGCCAGCCGCCGACGATGCCGACGATGAAGGGATCGGGCTCTCGCCTGATGCGCGCGGCGACTTTCTCGCCCGCAACCCGCTTCAAGGCGGCGATCTGCTCGCCGACCGTCGCCGACAGGCCGGGCATGGTCAGGTTGCGGCGCGGGCCGACGGTGGCGAGATCCATGGTGCCGGCGTGGAGCAGGAAGCCGACGGCCGAGCGCGGCGTGGCGTGCCAGTGGCGGACGTCCTCGGATACGGGAAGGACCGCTTCCTTGCCGGCCAGCGGCTCGCGCAGGATGTTGGAGAAGAAGCCCGATGCCGCCTTGTTGGGCAGGCCGGGCCGGATGCAGATGGTCGGCAGGCGGATGCCGATGCCGTCGAGGAAGCCGCGGCGGGAATAGTCGGCGAGCAGCAACTCTCCGATCGCCTTCTGGGTGCCGTAGCTGAGCAGCGGGGTATGGAAGAACTCGTCGCCGATCGCATCGGGAAACGGCGCGCCGAACACCGCGATCGAAGACGTGAACACCACGCGCGGCTTGTAGCCGCCGCCCGCTAGGCGGATCGCATCGAGCAGCATCCGCGTGCCGTCGAGATTGATGCGATAGCCCTTGTCGAAATCGAGCTCGGCCTCGCCGGAGACGATCGCGGCGAGATGGAAGATCACGTCGGGGCGGCCTGCGATCAGCTTCTCGGCGGCGCCCGGGACGGCGAAATCGCCCGACACGGTCTCGACCGGGAAACCGGCCTTCTCCGGCTTCTTCGGCTCGACCACGTCGTGCATGGTCAATTTCGTGATGTCGCTCTTGCCGAGCCGGCCGTCGCGCAGCAGCCGATCACAGAGTTTGCGGCCGACCATGCCGGCGGCGCCGAGAACCAGAATGTGCAAGAGCTCAACTCCTTCTTATTGGCCGGAGCGCGCCGCTCTTGAAACCATTGGCGCGCCCCCGGCAGGCCCCGCGATCATTCCTTCACGGCGCCGGTCATCGCCGACACATAATGCTCCACGAAGAAGGCGTAAAGGATCACGAGCGGCAGCGAGCCGGCCAGCGCGCCCGCCATCAGCGAGCCCCAGCGGTAGATGTCACCGTCCACGAACTCGTTCACGATCGCGACCGGCACGGTCTTGTTGCTGGTCGATTGCAGGAACGTCAGGGCGTAGATGAACTCGTTCCAGCACAGCGTGAAGCAGAAGATGAAGGCCGAGATCAGGCCGGGAATTGCGAGCGGCAGCACGATCTTGATCAGGATCTGCCAGCGGCTCGCCCCGTCGATCAGCGCGCATTCCTCGAGCTCGAACGGGATGGTCTTGAAATAGCCCATCAGCAGCCAGGTCGAGAACGGGATCAGGATGGTCGGATAGGTCAGGATCAGCGCCAGCGGCGAATCGAACAGACCGTACTGGAAAACGACGGTGGCGAGCGGAATGAACAGGATCGACGGCGGCACCAGATAGGCGAGGAAGATCAGCCCGCCGACGAGATTGGCGCCCTTGTAACGCAAGCGCACGATGGCGTAGGCCGCGAGCACCGATGCGATGATCGACAGGATCGTGGCGCAAACCGCGACGTACATCGTGTTCCAGAGCCAGTGCGGATAATAGCTCTCGAACAGCAGCTTGTAGAAATGCTTGAACGTCGGGCTCCAGGTCCAGAACGGGTTGTACTTGTCGAGATCGAGCAGCTGCTCGTCGGGCTTCACCGAGGTCAGCGCCATCCAGTAGAACGGGAACAGCAGAACGACGACGATGATCGTGAGCGGCAGATACAGCGTCACGAGCCTGCGCGGCACCGACTGCAGATAGCTCATGCCCTCGCTGTGATCGGCCGTAGGCGCCGAGCCCGACAGCACATTCTTGAGATCGATGGATCTGGTGGGCAGGTCAGTCATTGCTCTCTCCCTGCTGCCACTTCCGGCGCTGCAATCCGAACCACGAGACCATGATGGCGGCGAGCAGGAACGGAATCATCGCGCTGGAGATCGCGGCGCCCTCGCCGAGCTGCCCGGCGATGATCGCGCGCTGATAGGACAGGGTCGCCATCAGGTGAGTGGCGTTGACCGGGCCGCCACGCGTCATCGCCCAGATCAGCTGGAAATCGGTGAAGGTGAAGAGCACGGAGAAGGTCATCACCACAGCGATGATCGGCGTCAGCAGCGGATAGGTGATGAAGCGGAAATTCTGCCAGCGCGTGGCGCCGTCGAGCGTCGCCGCTTCATAGAGCGAGGGCGAGACGGTCTGCAGTCCCGCGAGCAGCGTGATCGCCACGAAGGGCACGCCGCGCCAGATATTGGCGAAGATCACGCAAATGCGTGCCCAGGTCGTGTCGCCGAGGAAGTTGATGTTCTGGTTGATTAAGCCGAGATGCTTCAGCGACCAGGAGATGATGGAGAATTGCGAGTCGAAGATCCACCAGAACGCCAGCGCCGAGAGCACCGTCGGCACGATGAACGGAATCAGCACCATCGCGCGCAGCATCGCCTTGAACGGCATGTTCTCGTTCAGCAGCAGCGCGAGGTAGAGGCCGATCGCGAATTTGAGGGCGCTGGCGACGAAGGTGTAGAGCAGCGTGTTGAACACCGACAGCCAGAAGATGGAATCGTCCCACAACCACTCATAGTTCTCGGTGGCCACGAAGTGCCCGACCCTGCCGATACGCGTGTCCGTGAAGGACAGCCAGATGCCGAGCCCGAGCGGATAGGCCAGGAAGAAGATCAGGAAGGCCATGGCCGGCACCATGAACCAGAAGCCGAGCCAGTTGCGATTGTGTTTGAGCTGGACCCAGGCGCTGTCCTCGCTCAACTGAGGCTTGGCCCGGGGAATTGCGACATCAGCCATGCCCGATATCCCTGATCGAAATGTTGACGAGCGGGCGGCCCAAGAGCCGCCCGCCCCGTGACCGTTCAGCGATAGATGCGCTTCAGCTGGCGCTCGGCTTCGGCCATCGCGCCCTTCGCATCCTTGGCGCCGGTGCAGTAATTGGCGAACATGTCGACGACGATGAAATCGGCGATCGCGGTCGCCGCCTTCTCGCCGACGGTGCCGATGCCGGACGCCGGCAGCGTGCGCTTGGAGGCCTGCGAGTACACGGCGTTCTTGGGATCGGCCGTCCAGACCGACGCCGATTCATAGGCGTTCAAGGTCTGCTGCAGATAGCCTTGCGCGCCATCCAGCCACTTCTCGTAGTTCTCCTTCTCCAGCATGAAGGCGACGAAGGCCTTCGCCGCGTTCGGATATTTGGTGAAGTTGAAGGCGAGGATCGGCAGCGTAAGCTGCAGCTCGGTCGGCTTGCCGATCGGTCCGACCGGGTGCAGCGCGTGATAGGTATCTTCCGCCAGTTCCTTCTTGGTAGGATCGGTCTTGGCGGCAACATAGATCGAAATGCCGTTGAGGGTGCAATAGAGTTCACCGGCCAGGTACGCCTTATTATTGGATGAGTCGTTCCAGGAAGGCGTGCCTGGGATGAAAGTCTCGTAAAGCGCTTTGCAATACTCTAGCGCCTTTGCGGTCTCGGGCGAATTGATGCTGACCTGATCCTTCTCATTGACAGTCCACGCATTGTGGCCCCAGAGGATCCAGTGCAGCCAGCCGTTGGCATCGCCGCTCGCATGTCCGAGGGCAAAGCCGGCCGGAGTGTTGTTCGCCTTGAGCGCTTTGCACATCTCCAGGAAGCTTGGGAAATCTTTCGGGAACTCCTTGAAGCCCGCTTTGTCCGTCGCCGACTTCCGGTAGGTCATATAGCCGCCGTTGGTCGCGACAGGGATGCCCAGCCAGTCTTCGCCAAGCTTGCAGGTCTTTGCTGCAGCGTCCGTCCAGCCGCCATATTTCTTGCCGAGATAGTCGGCGACATCGTTCATTTTCAGGACTTTGGTCGGGAACAGCTGCGGCAATGTGTGCAGACCCCAGGCGACGTCGAGGCCGGAGCCCGTGTTGGCTGCAACGGATGCCTTCGGCTGCACGTCCTCGAAGGACTCGCTGAATACGTTCATCTCGGTGCCGGTCGCGGCCTTGAATGCCGCCACCATCGCGTTGAACGCGTCGTCCTCCGCCGGCACGAAGCGCTTCCAGCGCATCACGGTCAGCTTAGCGCCGGGCTCGGCCTTCCAGGGCGCGCTCTGCGCCCAGGCCCTGGCGAAGTCGAACAGTGCCGGCCCCGTCAGCATGCCGGTTACGGCCAGAGCGGTGCCGCCTTGGAGCAGAGACCGGCGGGTAAAGTCTTGCATGTTGTCCTCCCTGTGATGCTTTTTGTTGTCTTATGCCTTGTGGTCTGATGCGCTAGGCGTTCATGCGCTTGCCCGTCGCATCGTCGAACAGATGGACCAGCGACGGATCGGGCTTCAGCCGCACCTTGTCGCCCGGATTGAACTGGTGACGCTCGCGGAAGACCGCGACGACCTGCTCGCCGCCGACCTTGGCGAACACCTGCGTTTCCGAGCCGGTCGGCTCGACGACGATGATCTCGGCTTCGGCACCGTCATCGGCGATGGTGAAGTGCTCCGGCCGCACGCCGTAGACCGCAGGACGACCGTCGGAGCCGGCCGGCGCGCTCTTGAGCGGGAGCTTGACGCCGTTCGGCCCTTCGAAGGTCGCAACGCCGTTGACGCGCACATGGCCTTTCAGGAAGTTCATCGCGGGCGAGCCGATGAAGCCGGCGACGAACTGGTTGTCGGGCTTGTCGTAGAGCTCGAGCGGCGTGCCCATCTGCTCGACGATGCCGTCATGCATGACGACGATCTTGTCGGCCATGGTCATGGCCTCGATCTGGTCGTGGGTGACATAGACGGTCGTCGTCTTCAGGCGCTGATGCAGCTCCTTGATTTCGGTGCGCATGGCGACGCGCAGCTTGGCGTCCAGGTTCGACAACGGCTCGTCGAACAGGAAGACCTGCGGATCGCGCACGATGGCGCGGCCCATGGCGACGCGCTGGCGCTGGCCGCCGGAGAGCTGGCGCGGGTAGCGGTCGAGCAGCGGCGACAGTGCGAGGATCTCGGCGGCGCGCTTGACGCGCTTGTTGATCTCGTCCGAGCCGGCATTCCGCAGCTTGAGCGAGAAGCCCATGTTGTCGGCGACCGTCATGTGCGGATAGAGCGCGTAGTTCTGGAAGACCATCGCAATGTCCCGCTCCTTGGGCTGGACATTGTTGACGACGCGGTCGCCGATCGAGATCGTGCCGGAGGTGATGTTCTCGAGGCCTGCGAGCATGCGCAGAAGCGTCGACTTGCCGCAGCCGGAGGGGCCGACCAGGACGACGAACTGACCGTCCTCGATCGGGATCGTGACGCCGTGCAGGACTTCAAAATTGCCGAACGATTTCCGCACGTCGCGGATTTGCACAGACGACATCTAGCTCCCTCCTCGAAAGTCCACGGCGCCTCTCGCGCCGCGACCGTCTTGTTTTTCGGACTTCACCGAACGAAGCCCGAGCTTAGCGGGCGACATTGTCGGTAGTTTGTGCGGTTTTGGCAATTTGTCTTTGGTTAGTCGTTGCTGGTAGCGCTGTCAACGTTCCTTTGTTTGCGGGACTGACTGTGTTAAGAGCAGCAAATGGGTCGAAAACGCACCAAGTCAGGCAAAATCCGGCTGGCCGAAGTGGCCGAGCTCGCCGGCGTCAGCCCGATTACCGCGTCGCGCTTTTTCCGCAATCCGGAGGCCCTGTCGGTCGCCAAGCGGACACGGGTCGAGAGCGCCGCCAAGGAGCTCGGCTATGTGCCCAATCTTGCCGCACGCGCCCTCGCCTCGCAACGCACCGAGGTCATCGGTGTCTTGATCCCATCGCTCACCAATAACGTGTTCTCGGACGTGCTGCGCGGCATCTACGACTCCTCCGAAGGCAGCCGCTACTCGATCCAATTGTCCAACACGCGCTACAGCATTCTCCAGGAAGAGAAGTTGCTGCGTCTGTTCCTGGCGCAGAAGCCGGCCGGGCTGATCGTCACCGGCATCGATCAGACGACGGAGTCCCGCGCGATGCTTCAAGCCGCGGACTGCCCGATCGTGCAGATCATGGAGATCGGCCCGAACCCCGTCGACATGATGATCGGCTTTTCACACTATGATGCGGCCCGCGCGGCGATCGCCCACCTGTTCGAGCAAGGTCACCGCAAGGTCGGCTTCGTCGGCGCGCGGATGGATCCCAGGGTGCAGCGGCGGCTGGACGGATATGTCTCGGCCATGAAGGACGCCGGATTGTTCGACCAGCGCCTGGTGGTCACGACGGCGACACCGACCTCGGTGACGCTCGGCGGCGCCCTGTTCACCGATCTGCTGGCGCGCGAGCCCGACATCGACGCGGTGTTCTGCGCCAATGACGACCTCGCGCTCGGCGTGCTGTTCGAATGCCGGCGCCGGGAGATCGCAGTGCCCGGGCAGATCGCCATCGTCGGCTTCAACGACCTCGAGTTCATGGCCTCCGCCGTCCCCACCCTCACCAGCGTCCGCACCAATCGCTACGAGATGGGGAAGACGGCCGCCACCATGCTGATCAACGCGATCGAGGGCCGGCGCCCGGAGCAGCCGGTGCTCGATCTCGGCTTCAAGGTGATCGAGCGGCAAAGCTCGTCGGCCCGGCGTTCGGACAGCAGGCCACCCGTATCAGGCGGGGCTGCGGCGAACATAATGGTAGCGTTACCAAGCAGCCACGACTAGTATCGGAATCGTGAGGAAACGACCCGCCAGCGGGAAGGCAGATCCATCGCGCGCGCCGTTGGGCACCGCACATGCGGCCACCATGAGACGGACGCCAGTGCGTTTGCAGTGCAGGAGAAACCAATGACAAAGAAGCCAACCAACGGGCACGCCGCCGGCAGTAACGGTACCCGCCGCCATCTTCGCTCGCAGGAATGGTTCAACAACCCGCACAATCCGGGCATGACCGCGCTCTATATGGAGCGCTATTTGAACTTCGGCCTCACCCGCGCCGAGCTGCAATCCGGCAAGCCGATCATCGGCATCGCCCAGACCGGCAACGACCTGTCTCCCTGCAACCGCCATCATCTCGAGCTCGCGCACCGCGTTCGCGAAGGCATCCGCGAGGCCGGCGGCATTGCGATGGAATTCCCCACCCATCCGATCCAGGAGACCGGCAAGCGCCCGACTGCGGCGCTCGACCGCAACCTCGCTTATCTCGGCCTGGTCGAGATCCTCTACGGCTATCCACTCGACGGCGTGGTGCTGACCACCGGCTGCGACAAGACCACGCCGGCCTGCATGATGGCGGCGGCGACGGTCAACCTGCCCGCGATCGTGCTGTCGGGCGGCCCGATGCTGAACGGCTGGCACAATGGCGAGCGCACCGGCTCCGGCACCATCGTCTGGAAATCGCGCGAGCGGCTCGCCGCCGGCGAGATCGACTATGAAGAATTCATGGAGATCGTGGCCTCCTCGGCGCCCTCGGTCGGCCATTGCAACACCATGGGCACGGCCTCGACCATGAATGGGCTTGCCGAAGCGCTCGGCTTCTCGCTGCCGGGCTGCGCGGCGATCCCGGCCCCCTATCGCGAGCGCGGCCAGATCGCCTACGAGACCGGAAAACGCATCGTCGAGATGGTCTGGGAGGACCTGAAGCCCTCGGACATCCTGACCCGCAAGGCGTTCGAGAATTGCATCGTGATCAATTCGGCGATCGGCGGCTCGACCAACGCGCCGATCCACATCAACGCCCTCGCCCGCCATATCGGCGTCGAGCTGTCGATCGACGACTGGCAGAAGTTCGGCCACGACGTGCCGCTCCTGGTCAACATGCAGCCGGCCGGCTTCTATCTCGGCGAGGAATTCCACCGCGCCGGCGGCGTGCCTGCCGTGGTGCGCGAACTGATGAAGCACAAGCGCATCCATGAGGACGCGATCACTGTCAACGGCCGCGGCATCGGCGAGAACTGCAAGAACGCGCCCGCACCCGACAACGACGTGATCTGGGCTTACGACAAGCCGCTGGTGAAGGACGCCGGCTTCCTGGTGCTGAAGGGCAATCTGTTCGACTCCGCGATCATGAAGACCAGCGTGATCTCCAAGGAATTCCGCGACCGCTACCTCAGCAATCCGAAGGACCTCAATGCTTTCGAGGGCCGCGCCATCGTGTTCGAAGGCCCGGAAGATTACCACGAGCGGATCGACGATCCCTCGCTCGACATCGACGAGCGCTGCGTGCTGTTCATCCGCGGCACCGGCCCGATCGGCTACCCCGGTGGCGCCGAGGTCGTGAACATGCAGCCGCCGGCGGCGCTGATCAAACGCGGCATCCTGTCCCTGCCCTGCATCGGCGATGGCCGCCAGTCCGGCACCTCGGGCTCGCCCTCGATACTCAACGCCTCGCCGGAAGCCGCCGCCAATGGCGGGCTTGCCGTCCTCAAGACCGGCGACAAGGTGCGCATCGACCTCAACAAGGGCAGCGCCAACATCCTGATCTCGGATGAGGAGCTGAAGAAGCGCCACGCCGAGCTCAAGGCCAGCGGCGGCTTCAAGCATCCGCCGAACCAGACGCCGTGGCAGGAGATCTACCGCAACACCGTCGGCCAGCAATCGACCGGCGCCTGCATGGAGCTCGCGACGCGTTATCAGAACGTCGCCGGCACGTTCGGTGTGGCGCGGGACAATCACTGACAGCCACACCGTCATTGCGAGCGAAGCGAAGCATCCAGTCTGCCTCCGCGGAGAGCCCCTGGATTGCTTCGTCGCAAGAGCTCCTCGCAATGACGAACTAACAAACAGATCTTGGTGAGGAGAACAACAACATGGCAGACCGCCTCAAAGGAAAGCGCGCCGTCGTCACGGCTGCAGCCGCTGGCATCGGGCGCGCCTGCGCCATCGCATTCGCGCGTGAAGGCGCAACCGTCATCGCCACCGACATCAACGAGGCCGGCATCGCTAGCCTAACCAAGGAAGGCATCGCCGAAGTCGCAAAACTCGACGTCCGCAACACCGCCGACGTCAACGCCTTTGCCAAGCGCATCGGCAAGATCGACATCCTGCTCAACGCCGCCGGCTTCGTGCATCACGGCACCATCCTGGACTGCTCGGAGGAGGATTTCGATTTCTCGTTCGACCTAAACGTCAAGTCGATGCACCGGACCATCAAGGCCTTCCTGCCCGACATGATCGCGGGCGGCGGCGGCAGCATCGTCAACATCTCGTCCTGCGCGGCCTTGCGGCCGCCGGCGAACCGCTACGTCTACAGCTCGTCGAAGGCGGCAGTGTCGCTGCTGTCCCGCGCGGTCGCGCTCGACTTCATCACCAAGGGCATCCGTTGCAACTCGATCTGCCCCGGCACCGTCGAGACGCCCTCGATGCTCGACCGCGCCGCCGCGCAAGGACCGCAGGGCAAGGAGATGTTCATCTCCCGCCAGAAGATGGGCCGGCTCGGCACCGCCGAGGAGATCGCGGCGATGGCGATCTATCTCGGCAGCGACGAGAGCGCCTTCACCACCGGCGTCGACCTCGTCGTCGACGGCGGCTACATGCTCTGACGCGAGAAGGCCGCCGGCATGAACAAGATCGATCTCAACGGCCGCATCGCCATCGTCACCGGCGGAGCGCAGGGCTTTGGCCGCGCCATTGCCGAGCGCTTCGTCGCCTCCGGCGCCAAAGTCGCGATCTGGGACTTCGACGCCGCGCTGGCGGAGAAGACCGCAAAGGGGATCGGCGGCGAGACAAAAGTCTTCAAGGTCGACGTCACCGACACGGCCGCCGTCGAGCAGGCACGCGATGCGACGCTCAAGGCCTTTGGCAAGATCGACATCCTCGTCAACAATGCCGGCATCGCCGGGGTCAATAAGCCGGTCTGGGAGACCGACCTCGATGAATGGCGCAAGGTGCTGCGCATCAACCTCGACGGCCCCTTCATCGTCAGCAAGGCGATCGTGCCCGAAATGCTCAAGCAGAAATACGGGCGGATCGTGAACATCGCCTCGATCGCCGGCAAGGAAGGCAATCCGAACGCCGCGCATTATTCGGCCTCCAAGGCCGGCCTGATCGCGCTGACGAAGTCGCTCGGCAAGGAGCTCGCCGCCCACGACATCCTCGTCAACGCGGTGACACCGGCCGCGGCGAAGACCGCGATCTTCGACCAGATGACGCAGCAGCATATCGACTTCATGCTGTCAAAGATCCCGAAGGCACGCTTCGTCCTCGTGGAAGAACTCGCCGCGATGGTGGCCTGGCTCGCATCCGAGGATTGCGCCTTCTCGACCGGCGCTGTGTTCGACATCTCGGGCGGGCGCGCAACCTATTGAGGACATCATGATCCGGGAAGGTGGATGCCTGTGCGGCGCGGTGCGGTTCAAGGCGGAGGGCGAGCCGCTCAACGTCCGCATCTGCCATTGCCGCATCTGCCAGAAGGCGATGGGCTCGCCCTACTTCGCGCGCGCGCAGTTCGACCAGCGTGCGCTCAGCGTCGAGGGCGAGACCGCACGCTACGCCTCGTCCGCAAGCATCGACCGCGTGTTCTGCAAGCAGTGCGGCACGCGGCTGTTTGCCTGGCGCCGCAACGGCACGCTGGCGGGCGTGGCGCTGGCCACTTTCGACGATCGCAATGCCTTCGCCCCGACCGAGCACATCTGGGTCAGCGAGAAGCTCGCCTGGGTGAAGCTCGACGACGGCTTGACTCAATACGAGACGACGATTCCGGCGTGAGGTCAGGCGCTCGGGGCCGAACCTGCAGACCCCCTCGTCATCGCAATCTCTATCCTGCCAATGCCCCAGCTACTCCGAGAAGCGCCGGCTGCTAGGACAGATCTGTTGCGTCGTCGCGTGAAGCCTCGATCTAGGGATGACCGGTTTTCCGTCTTCCGCGGCTAGCCAGCAGATTTCGTTTGCCTTACGTTCCTTCCGGATAGCCTGCGGGGAATGCTGTTGCGTCTCATTAAGCCGATAACAGAATCAGAACTTGGACTTTGGCGGTTTCAGAGTTTGGCGATGTGGGGGGCATGCATCGGCGCTGTTGCGGCCGGTATCGTTGCCTATCTCATCTTGAACGCCACCAAGTTGCGCCTGGGCGTAAATCTCGCGCAGGACTTTCCCGTCATCGAGGCACATGTCACGGGCGATGCGGCAATCAAGCGTGCCGAGAAGATCTTCTATCTGCTGTTCTACGTGTTCGGCGCTGTCTTGGCCTTCGCTGCACTCAGGCTCCGGAGACCGTTCGAAGGGCGGTCGCTCGTTCTGTTTTACGTTTCGATGCTGACGATGGTCCTGTCCCTGGAGACATTCCTCCGGGACGCGTTCCAGCAAGAACTTCACATTGTGGCGTTGGCCGTCGCGGTCCTCGCGATCTTCGTACCCTTCGTGAAGCAAATCCGGCCCCACGGAAGCATCGAGGGTGCGCCAGAACTCAGGCCGATCACCTTTTTTGAATTTGAGCGGATCGACGCTGCGCTGATCGCGGCACTGCTGGCCCTGACACTGCCCTTGAGCGTACAACGGTTGGCCGGCCAGGCTGCAACCAATCCTCATGCCGTATCGTTCCTCGTCGGCCCGGCCCTCTATCAATTTAGCGATGGCCTGGTGCCGGGCCGGGACTTCCTGTCCTTCTATGGATACGGACCGTCCCATTTGTTCGGAATGCTCCTGCCCCCCGACCCAAACGTTCTATATTTGCGTTACGTCGGTTTCGTTGCCGCCTGCATCGCAATCTATCACCTGTCGGCCTATTGGGTGCTGCGCGACTTCTTCCAGAGCAGGGCGCTGCCCTTCGTGCTGACGGCCGTATTTCTTGCACTCTGCCAGTTCGGCGAGGCCGAAGGATTCTCCGGACCATCCGCTCTGGCCATCAGGTACATGTTCGTGTTCATCGCCACGGGCATCCTCGCGCACATCATGGTCCAGCCTTCGGGTTGGTCGGTGGCGGCGCTATCCGCCGTCTGCGCGATCTCGATATTCTGGAACACCGAGACCGGGATCTATACCTGGGTCGTGGGGTGCGCGGTGTTGTCGGCGCGGATCCTCGAAAGACGCTGGCCCTGGGAGGTCGCGGCATTCACCGGGCTGTCTGCCGCAATGTTGCTCGCGTTGTTCGGCGCGGCCTACGGTCCCGCCGTTCTCACGATGGACTTCCTGCGCGTCCTGCTTGCGCCGATCGCCCTGCACAGCGTCTCGAACTGGGTCGGCGTGCCGATGAACTGGGAGCCCGGCTTCGGGACATTCTATCAGTTGATCTTTCCGGCGATGGCTATCGGCACGGCTATCAGCGTTGCCGCAACGTGGGCAGGATCTCGCTCGATCGAACGGGCCTATCTTCTCGTCCTCTCGATCGTTGCGCTGGTCTTCATGGCCAAATGGATGAATCGGTCGCTTGACGCGGTGTGGCAGCAAAACGCCTTTGCCTTTCTTGCCATTGGCGCGTGGTGGTGCCGGGCGGCATTCCGCGCAGTCCTCGGCCGCCAGACGTCGCAAACCATCCCTGCCGTTTCGCTGGCGGCAACGGCCCTGCTCTCGTTCGCCGTGCTCTTCAATGCGAGGGATCGTCAACAGAACGTGACGATCGGGCTGCCGTCCTATCTGCAGTATCCGAGCATCGCCAGCCTGAAGTTGGGACGCGGAGCGGGAAAGGTCAACTTGCACCTCGATCGCAGCGACATCGACTTGATCAACAAGGCCGTGCCGCCCCACGGTCGCCTGTTGTTGCTGTCAGACCGTGATTGGCTCGTTCTCGCAACCGCCGGCAGAGCGCCCAAGAGCTACTTTCTTCCGTTCCGGGATACGTTCAGCCCCGAACATGTCACTCGCAGCTTTGCCGGGTCCGATCACTTCATTTTGGAGCGCGGCGCAACATACGAGTATGACTGGCTCAAGACGATAACGGAGCAAATCCTATCGTCAGAGTTTGAACGCACCGAAGAATCAGCCAGCTTCATTCTCTACCGCAGGAAGACGTGAACGCGGCGTCGAGGCATTGCCCGACCACCGTTTGCGCCTTTCTTCTGCTCCGCAACTCGCGTCCGGCGCTCTTGGCAGATCATCGCCGGCGCACTATTTCGGCTAAGAACAAGACTGACGGAGCGGACGCGCTTTGAACATTTATGACCTCTCCGTCTGGGTGCTGCCCCTGGTGTTCGCCATCACCTTCCACGAGGCTGCGCACGCCTTCGTCGCGGACCGGCTCGGGGACAACACGGCCTCGCAGCTCGGCCGCGTCAGCTTCAACCCGCTGAGGCATATCGACCCGTTCGGCACCCTGATCCTGCCGGCGATGCTGCTGTTCGCGCATTCGCCGTTCCTGTTCGGCTATGCCAAGCCGGTACCGGTGAACTTCCGCAAGCTGAACAACCCCAGGCTCGACATGGTCTGGGTGGCGCTGGCCGGGCCCGTCACAAACATCCTGCTGGCGCTCGCCGCGGCCGTCGCCTTCCATGCCCTGCCCCTGGTGCCCGCAAGCTCGGCAAAGTGGGTTGCCGACAATCTCAAGAATGCGCTCATCATCAACGCGATCCTGGCGGTCTTCAACATGATGCCGATCCCGCCGCTCGACGGCGGCCGCGTTGCAGTCGGCCTGCTGCCGCGGGCCCTCGCCTTGCCGTTGGCCCGGCTCGAGCCGTTCGGTATGCTGATCCTGATCGGGCTCTTGATCCTGCTGCCGCTCGCGGGCTCGCAGTTCGGTCTAAATCTTGATGTTATTTCAGCAATACTGGGAACGTTGACCGGTTATGTGATTAAGGCTGTTCTCTTCCTGACCGGCAACGCGTAGTTGAACCTGAGATCCGAACCCATGCCGAAGGGCCAGAGGCCGACTTGGTCAAAGCTGCCGATATGCTGATCGCGCGACGCGCCGACACCCGCGCCCGCGCCGATTTCGCCACCTGGAAGATGATGGCCAAGCTCAACGGGGCGTCCGCGCTGCCTCCGGAGGCCCAGGAGTTCCTGGCGAGCTATCAAAACCTGCTGGCGCAGATGAGCGAGGGCGAAGCGACCGAGGCCACCATCGGTGCGATCTACAAGGCCTATTACGTCGAGATGGGCGGTGCTGGAACCCCGCCCGACGTCCGTCCCCGCCAGGCCAAGCCGGCAGCGGACAATGTTACCGCCTTCCGGCGCCCGGCGCCGAAGCCGAAGAGCGCTGGCTTCTTCGCGGCAGGCGCGGCCAGCGGGGCCCAGAAACGGCCCCTCCCCGTGGCGCTGATCTTCGCATGCCTGGTCGTGGTCTATGTCGGGATCCGGCTCTACTGGCGCTGAGCCGTCTTTTTCTTCTTCGCATCCGGCGGCGTGAAGATGATGTCCACGGTCCGTTCGAACCGGTCGTCGGTCAGTCCGGCAGGCGGCTGCGGGATCGGATCGGACTTGCGGACAATTGACAGCGCCGCAGCATCGTAGGCTGCATCTCCCGACGATTCCGCGACTTCGACCGACAGCACGTTGCCTTTTCGGTTGATCGCAAAGCTCACCTTGACCTTCTGGTTATTGGGCTGCTTGCCCTCCGGATTAACCTTGTGAGCCGCGAGATGCGCGCTGATCTTGCGGTTCCAGTCGGCCGTGATCTTCAGGATGTCCTTGCCAAGCCCCAGGACCGGCGCCAGGGCCTTCTCGGCTTCGCGCGCGTCCTCGTCGAGCGTCTGCCGCGCACTTGCTACCGACTTCGGCGATGCCTCGGCCGCGGGCGTTTCGACCGCCTGAATCTTGGGATCGTCTTCCGTTGGCTTCTTCGTGTTGTTCTCGGTCACGACGCGATCAGGATCCTCGACCTCCTGCGACTGGTCCTTCGGAAGCTCCGTCTCCTTGGTCTCGGCCTTCTGCTCGGGAAGCGCCTGCTGCTCCTGCATCGCTTCGCTGTCAGGCCCAGGCGGCAGATCGGTATCGGGCACCTTGGGCGAAGCCATCTCGACCGCGAACTCCGCACCGGCCGCACCAAGGCCATCGCCGTCGTCGTCGGCGCGCAAATGCGCCAGCGCGAGCGCAGCACCACCGAGATGGAGCGCGAGCGCGGCGACCGCCGCCACGATCCAGAGCTTTCGGGATGGTCTCGGTTCGTCCGACATGGCTGGCCCTTAAGGCTGAGCGACGCCTGCCGCAGGCGCCCCCGGCGCGCCTTCCAGCGCGACCAGCTTCACCCGCGTATAGCCGCCCGAGCGCAACAGCTCCATCACACCCATCAACTCGCCATATGGCACCGAGCGATCGGCGCGCAGGAAAACATACTTGTCCTTGCTCATGTCGGAAAGGCCGTCGAGGGTCCCGATCAACTCGGCCCGGTGAACAGCGTTCTCTCCGATCGCGAGCGTCAGGTCGGGCTTGATGCTGAGATAGGTCGGCTTGTCCGGCTTCTTCTGCGGCGTCGCACTCGACGTCGGCAGATCGATCGGCAGGTCGACGGTGGACAGCGGCGCGGCGACCATGAAGATGATCAGCAGCACCAGGATGACGTCGATGAACGGCGTGACGTTGATGTCATGCGTTTCCGAGAAATCGTCGTCGTCGTCGTTGTCTGCGAGCGAAACGGCCATGGTCTACTCCGCCGCGCGCGAATGCACGCTGCCGTGGCTGCGGTCGAGATCGCGCGAGAGCAGCCGCCCTGCCGCGCCCGAGGCGCGGCTGACGAGCTCGAGATAGCCCTTCGTCACGCGCGAGAAGTGGTTGTAGATGATGACGGCGGGAATGGCGGCCACGAGGCCGATCGCGGTGGCGAGCAGCGCCTCGGCGATACCGGGCGCGACCACGGCAAGGTTCGTGGTCTGCGACTTCGAAATGCCGATGAAGCTGTTCATGATGCCCCAGACCGTGCCGAACAGGCCGACGAAGGGCGAGGTCGAGCCGATCGTGGCGAGCACGCCCATGCCGATCCGGATGCGCCGCTGCTCCGCCCGCACGATCTCGGCAAAGCTGGAGGCGGCGCGCTCCTTGATGCCGGTATCGCTGGACAGGCCGGCCGACATCCGCGCCTCGCGCAGCGCCGCCGCCAGGAACGACGGCAGGATGCCCTCCTTGGTGCCGAGCGCCATCTGCGCTTCAGCGAGCGAGCGCGCCTCCGCGATCTTCTTCAACGCCGAACGCAGCTTGCCGGAGGCGACCGACAGCTCGATCGACTTGGCGATGAAGACGGTCCAGGTCATCAGCGAGGCGAAGGCGAGCCCGATCATCACCGCCTTCACGATGACGTCCGCCGACATGAACATCACCCAGGGCGACAATTCCTTCATGGCCGGCGCGATGGCCGCCGCCTCGGGCTTCGCACTCGCGGGATTGCCGGCCACGGGGGCGGCGCCGGCAACGGCGGGAGCCGTCGAGGCCGCAGGCGCAGCCGGCGCGGCTGCCGGCGGAACGGTTCCGGCCGTGGACGGCTGAGCCGCCGATTGGGCCGTTGCCGGCGGGCTTTGTGTCTGGGCAGAAACGGGGGACGCGAACCAGGCGGCCGCCAGCATCAAGGCTGCGGCAAGGCTTGCTTGGAAGGACATGGTCTTCATACTTCGGCCCAGTAGCGAATGAGGTTGTGATAGATACCCGTCAATTTGACCGTTTCGGGATCGTCACGCCCGAGCCGTTCCACCAGCGCCTGTATCGCGGTGTCGAGGTCAAAGATCATGCTCCGGGCTTGATCGTCCCGTATCATGCTCTGAAGCCAGAAGAAAGACGCAACCCGCGTTCCCCTGGTCACCGGCGTGACGAGGTGGAGGCTGGTCGAGGGATAGAGCACGCAGTCCCCGGCTGGCAACTTGACTTCATGGGAGCCGTAGGTGTCCTCGATCACAAGTTCGCCACCGTCGTAATCCTCCGGCTCGGCGAGGAACAGCGTGACCGACAGGTCCGTGCGGATGCGAAGGCCGGTCAGGCGGTCGCCGCGGATCGCATTGTCGACGTGCAGGCCGAAATGGTGGCCGCTGTCGGCCGCATAGCGGTTGAACAGCGGCGGGAAGATCTGCAGCGGGATCGCCGCCGCAATGAAGCGCGGATTGGACGTCAGCGCCGAGATGATGCGGTTGCCGAGTTTTCGCGCGACCTCGCCGTCCGGTGGCAGCTGTTCGTTGCGCTTGACCATCGCCGATTGCGCGCCGGCGGTGGAGCGGCCGTCCTCCCATTCGCTGGCGTCCATGATGCGGCGGAAATCCGCCACATCATCCTTGCTGAGAACGCCAGGCAAGCACGTCAACATGATCAGAACTTCGCTGTGGTCACGACGTAGAACGCCCGTCCCGGCGCGACCGCAACGAACGGCACGTTGCTGCGATAGAACGAGTCGTAATAGAGCTTGTTGGTCAGGTTCTGCGCGTAGAACTTCATGCTCCAGTTCTGGTCGATCTTCTTCTCGACGAACGCGTCGAAACGCCAATAGCTCGGCAGCTCGTTGGTGTTGGCCGCGAACGTGCCGCCATAGACCTTGGAGCGATACACTGCCTGGCCGCCAAGCTCCCAACCGCCGTCGAACTTGTACTTGGTGAGCATGCTGAACGACTGGTGCGCGATGTTGGCGAGTTGCAGCCCGAGATTCGAAGCAACGCCGCTCTGCGTGACCTTCGACTGCATCAGCACCAGGCCGCCGAAGATGCTCCAGCGGTCGGTGATCCTGCCCTCCGCTTCGATGTCGATGCCTTGGATCCTGTAGGCTGCACCCGATGTGAGCAGGTTGTTGACAGTCTCGCGCGCGTTGTCCTTGGTGGTCTGGAACAGCGCGCCGGTCACCAGCAGGTGGCGATCCGCAAGCTCCCATTTGGTGCCGACCTCGATCGCCTTGTTGCGCTCGGGCCCGAGCAACAAGGTCGAGTTGGGAGGAACACCGCCGTAGTCGGTGCCGGTCGCGTCCAGCTCCGACCCGAACGGATTGGCCGAAGTCGCATAGGCTGCATAGACGCTGCCGATCGACATCGGCTTGTAGACCACACCGACATTGTAGTTCACCAGATCGGCGTTCTGCTTCACATAGCTCGAATTGTTGGATGCGCTCTGGCTGTAGCCGTCGTAGCGCACACCGCCGTTGACGATGATCGTGTCCTGCCAGTTCGCGGTGTCCATAACATACACGCTGCTGGTGTTGACGCCGTAGCGGGTCGGATTGCCGACGAGTGACGGAATGCCGAAGGGAATGTTGGTGTATTGCGGGGAGTAGAGATTGACACCCGTCACCGCGCCCGTGCTGGTGAAGGGCGAACCGGCCAGTTCGGACGCGAGACCGGCATAACGATCGATCGAGATGTTCTCGTTCGAATATTCGACGCCGAACACCGCCGTGTGCTTGACCCCGCCGGTGTCGAGCTTGAACGTGGCCTCGTTCTGGTTGGCCCATACGTCGACGTTCTGGTAACGGCTCTGCGCGCTCGCCGTCGTGGTCCAGAGCAGCGGGTTGGGGCTTGTCGTATTCGGGTTCTGCGGCAGCGTGCCGATGTAGTTGAGCAGCGAGTGCTCGCCGCGCACCTTGCTGGTCAGCGTGATCGCCTCGTTGACCTTGTACTCGATGGTACCGGTGCCGAAATCCTGCCGCGCGGTCTGGAAGTCGCGGTTGAGGAAGCCGTACCAATTGCCACGCGGAATGCCCGCCGACGTCACCGGCACGTTGCCCTGCTTGTAATAGGGCACGCCGAAATCGGGATAGCCGCTGAGGTCGGTATGGACGTAGTTCGTCGTGATCTTGATGTCGTTGGTCGGGGTGTACTTGGTCGAGATGAAGCTGCCCCAGCGATTGTCGGTCACGTAGTTGCGCCCGGCGACGTTGGCGTCCTGGAACAGGCCGCCGGCGCGCACCGAGAAGGTGGGATCAATGACCTGGTTGACGTCGAGCGTGACGCGCTTGGTCATGTCGGTGCCAAACTCGCTGTCGATGCGCTTGAAGTTGACGTCGCCGGCCTGCTTGGTGACGATGTTGATGGCGCCGCCGGCAGTGCCGCGGCCGGCATAGGAGGATGCCGGTCCGCGCAGAATCTCGATCTGCTCGGTGAAGAAGTTCTCGCGGATGGAAACGGCGGGATCGCGGATGCCGTCGATGAAGACGTCGTTGCGCGCGTCGAAGCCGCGGATGAAGAAACGGTCGCCGAACGCGTTGCCGCCCTCGCCCGTGCCGAGCGTCACGCCTGCGGTCGAGCGCCCGATCTCCTTCAGCGTCGTGGCGTTCTTGTCCTCGAGCACCTCCTTGCTGAGCACGGTAATGGTCTTCGGCGTGTTCAGCATCTTCTCGGGAAACTTGCCCGAAGCCTGGACGTGATCGACCTTGTACGGCGCAGCCGGATCCGCGTACGGATTGCTGTCGGGAGCGCCGGACGGCGTGGCGGGCGCCGCCTGCTGCACCGGCTGGCGCTGCGCGGCACGGCGAAGCGCGTTGCGGGCACGGACCTGCTCGGGCGAAGGCTTCGAGGCCGTCGGACGCGGACGCTCGACCGGAGCATCGACCGTCACCGGCGGCAGATTCGACTGCTGCGCCTGCGCGCCGCTCGACACCGACGCCACCGCGATCAAGCTCGCGACCGCTGAAACTTTTTTGCCGGAAACGCCCGCGGACCTCTCATCCATCGGATCGAACGCTACGACCGAACGCAACGACTTCGGTGCGACCACCTGCCCCATTACCAAACGCCCCATCTTCCTGTTCGCTCATTCACTTCGAACGAGCGATGGGCTGTTGGTATCGGCCGCAAAATAGCGGGTCAATGCGAGCCGTTCGCGAGAACCTTTGAATTGGTCCAGATCAAAACGATTCTAAACTGCAGTTTGAAATCGTTCTAAGACGAGACTGGACTCGTTCTAAACAGCGGCGATCGCGCATCGCTCTCAGTCGCTGCTCGGCGGCTTCATCAGCGAGAACAATTCGTCGACAGTCTTCTGCGCAACGGCGCGCACGCGATCGGTGCTGTCCATGCCGGCGATGTTGACGCCGCTGACGACGGCTTTGATCTCGTCGCGAAAGTCGGTGAGGAAGCGCAAGGGATCGCGCTGCTCGTTGGCGACACGCGCGATCAATCCCGTGATCAGAATCTGGCACGCGATCAGCTTGCCGTTCAGCTCGTCCATGCTTCGCTCCGTTGATGCGGCGCCGATATGGACGATGCCGAAATCCCTGACAACCGAAACGGCCACGACGCAACTTAGAACCGTTCTTGCGGTTGATCCGAACCACGGCCCGGCGCGAAGCCGATCGGCCCTGAGCACACCGCTGCGCGTGCTGCGCAAGAATGGCACGCCGAACGCTCGCGGCGCGAAAATGCAGCCCTGCACACCGGCGCGCCAGCGAGCTGCCTACACGGTGCAAAGCTTTCCAATTGTTTAGGATTCTCAACTGATAGTGCTGTTTACACTGGAAGTTGGCGTGTATTATACATCATATGGAACCGTACGATTGCCCCGATATTCGTAGCCGAGGGCATGCGAGCCGATACGAGACGACATGAAAAAGTCCCGGCCGATCCTTTGGCTTCTGATCATCGCGGCCGTGGCCTCCGCGGGCTATTATAGTTGGCAGAAATTCGGCTCGTCCGAGGCTGGAAAAGTCCAGACCGCACAAACCGCTCAAAAAGGCCCGCCTCGCCCCTCCGCCGTCCCCGTCAGCGTTGCACCGGTCCAGAAGACCGACTTTCCGGTCTATTTGACCGGTCTCGGCACGGTTCAGGGCTTCAACACGGTCCAGGTCCGAACCCGCGTGGATGGCCAGATCGACAAGCTCGAATTCAGGGAAGGCCAGATCGTCAAGCAGGGCGATCTCCTGGTCTCGATCGATCCCCGCCCCTATCAAGCCACGCTTGACCAGGCCAAGGCCAAGAAGGCGCAGGACGAGGCCAGTCTCGCCAACGCCAATCTCGAGCTCCAGCGCGCCACGAAGCTCGGCGAATTTGCCACCGCCCAGCGCGTCGACACCCAGCGCACCACCGTGGCTCAGCTCACCGCGCAGATCGCCGCCGATGATGCCGCGATCTCCAACGCCCAGACCCAGCTCGATTACACCCAGATCAAGGCACCGATCACCGGCGTTGCCGGCCTGCGTCAGGTCGACATCGGCAACATCGTCAACGCCTCCTCGCAGACCGCCATCGTCACGATCTCGCAGGTCGAGCCGATCGCGGTGATCTTCACCGCGCCGGAAGACCAGCTCCCCTATATCAGCGAGGGCCAGAAGGCCGGCGCGCTCAAGGTGATCGCCCTCACCACCGACGGCAAGAAGACGCTGGCCGAGGGCAAGCTCGCTGTGATCAACAACCAGGTCGACACGAGCAGCGGCACGATCCGGCTCAAGGCGGTGTTCGACAACAAGGAAAACACGCTGTGGCCGGGCCAATCGGTCTCGACGCGGCTCCTGGTGCGAACGCTGAAGGATGCGACCGTCGTTCCGGATGACGCGGTCCAGCACTCCACCAACGGGCTCTACGCCTACACGGTCAATCAGGACAACAAGGCCGAGGTGCACAAGGTCAAGGTCAGCTATGGCATCGACGGGCGTTCGGTCATCGAGGAAGGCTTGAGCCCCGGCCAACAGGTGATCGTCGGCGGTCAGTTCAAGGTCCAGCCCGGAAGCCTGGTGTCGACTGCGGTGGCAAGCTCGGATCCGGCCCAGAACAAGGTACGACAGCAATGACCGAGGGCGGGATTTCGGCACCGTTCATCCGATATCCCATCGGCACCTCGCTGCTGATGGCCGGCATTCTCTTCGTCGGCCTGGTCGCCTATCCCCTGCTTCCGGTCGCGCCGCTGCCGCAGGTGGACTTTCCGACCATCCAGATCACCGCCAACCTGCCCGGCGGCAGCCCTGAGACGATGGCTTCGTCCGTGGCACAGCCGCTCGAGCGGCAATTCGCCCAGATCCCGGGCATCGCGCAGATGACCTCGACGAGCTATCTGGGCACGGCGTCGATCACCATCCAGTTCGATCTCAACCGCAACATTGACGGCGCCGCCAACGACGTACAGGGCGCCATCAACGCGGCCAGCGGCCAGTTGCCGAAAAACCTGCCGTCGCCCCCGACCTACCGCAAGGTAAACCCCGCCGACGCGCCGATCCTGCTGCTGTCGGCGACATCGGAGACGCTACCGCTGACGACCGTCAGCGACTCGGTCGACGCCCAGCTCGCCCAGCAGATCAGCCAGCTCTCAGGGGTCGCCCAGGTCTTCATCGGCGGGCAGCAGAAACCTTCCATCCGCATCCAGGTCGATCCCGCAAAGCTGGTCGCCAAGGGCCTGTCGATGGAGGACATCCGCAGCCAGATCGCGATCACCACGGTCGACAGCCCCAAGGGCAATATCGACGGCGAGAAGCGCGCCTATACGATCTACGCCAACGACCAGCTCACGCACGCGAAGGACTGGAACGACGTCATCATCGCCTATCGCAACGGCGCTCCGCTGCGGATTCGCGACATCGGCCAGGCGGTCAGCGCCGCCGAAGACGCCAAGCAGGCGGCCTGGGCGAACGGCAAGCGCGGCGTGTTCCTGGTGATCTTCAAGCAGCCGGGCGCCAACGTCATCGAGACCGTGGACCGGATCAAGGCAACCCTGCCCCGCCTCGTGGCGGCGATCCCGCCCGCGATCAAGATCGAGCTCATCAGCGACCGAACCACCACCATCCGCGCCGCGGTCGAGGACGTCCAGTTCACGCTGCTGCTGACCATCGCCCTCGTGGTCATGGTCATCTTCATGTTCCTGCGAAGCTTCTGGGCGACGGTCATACCGACGGTCACGGTGCCATTGGCGCTGCTGGGTGCCTGCGCCTTGATGTGGGTGGCCGGCTATTCGCTCGACAATCTGTCGCTGATGGCGCTCACCATCGCGGTCGGCTTCGTCGTCGACGACGCGATCGTGATGCTCGAGAACATCACGCGCTACATCGAGGAAGGCGACTCGCCGATGGAGGCCGCCTTCAAAGGCTCCAAGGAAATCGGCTTCACCATCGTCTCCATCAGCATCTCGCTGGTCGCGGTGCTGATCCCCCTGCTGTTGATGGGCGGCATCATCGGGCGCCTGTTCCGCGAATTCGCCGTCGTGCTGGCGATGACGATCTTCGTCTCGATGTTCGTGTCGCTGACGCTGACGCCGATGATGGCCTCGCGCTTCCTGCGCGCCCATGGCGAGGTCACCCACGGCAAGCTCTATCAGTGGAGCGAGCGCGCCTTCGACGGCATGCTGCGCGGCTACGAATACGTGCTCGACCACGCCCTGGCCTGGCGGCGCACCACGCTCGCGATTTTCTTCGTCACGCTCGGCCTGTCGGTCTACCTGTTCGTGCTGATCCCCAAGGGCTTCTTCCCGCAGCAGGACGTCGGCCTGATCACGGCCACGTCTGAAGCCTCGCAGGACATTTCGTTCAAGGAGATGCAGCGCCGCCAGGTCGAGCTCGGCAAGATCGTGATGGACGACCCCGACGTCGCCACGATCGCCATGAACATCGGCGGCAGCGGCCGTGCCGGCAACAACGGCAACATGTTCATCACGCTCAAGCCGCGCAACGAGCGGGAGGCGTCCGCTCAGCAGATCATCGCGCGGCTGCGACCTAAGCTCGAGAAAGTGCCGGGCGCGCGCCTCTATATGCAGGCGGCCCAGGACGTCCGGCTCGGCGGCCGGCCGACGCGCACGCAGTTCGAGTTCACCCTGCAGGACGCCGATCTCGCCGAGCTCAACGAA